>JANQAK010000002.1 GCA_024707075.1 Afipia sp. | reverse complement strand
TGGCCTGCTCCGCGAGATAGCCGCGCGACAGGATCAGGGCCGTGCCGGAGCCGATCAGCGCGAGCACCTTCAGGAAGCGCGCGAAATCATCGACGATGAAGCTGCCGCCGAAGGTCGTCAGCTTGCCAGCAGGCAGCCAGAAGATCAGGGCACCCGTCACCACAAGGAGAGCAACGGCGAGGCCGGTCACAAGCTGCGTCGTCTGCGGGCCGCGGAATGCGCCCAGCATCAGGAGCGCCATGGCGCCCCGCCGCCAGCACCAATTCCGGCAGCACTGGGAGCAGCGAATATCCTGCGAAATTCATAAGCCCGATCCCGTTGTTCTTACTGAGCCAACGCCGCCGCTTTCACGGCGGTGATGGCTGTATTGTAATTGGTGACAAGCTGCTGCACCGACGCCGCCGACATATCGAGCACTGGCTTCGGATACACGCCAAAGAGAATGGTGAGGACCACCAGCGGCACGAGAATGATCCCTTCCCCGCAGCGTCAGATCCTTGATGCCTTGCAAGGACGGCTTGTCGAGCACGCCGAACACCACCTTGCGATAGAGCCACAGCGCATAGGCCGCCGACAGGATCACGCCAAGCGTCGCTACTGTGGCGGTCGGAATGCTAGTCTTGAAGGTGCCGAGCAGCGTCAGGAATTCGCCGACGAAGCCCGAGGTGCCCGGCAGGCCGACATTCGCCATCGTGAACACCATGAACACGAAGGCATAGAGCGGCATCCGGTTCACGAGGCCACCATAGGCCGCGATTTCGCGGGTGTGCAGCCGGTCGTAGACGACGCCGACGCAGAGGAACAGCGCGCCGGAGACGATGCCGTGGGACACCATCTGGAACACACCGCCGGCCACGCCCTGCATGGTGCCCGCGAAAATGCCCATGGTGACGAAGCCCATGTGCGCGACCGACGAATAGGCGATCAGCTTCTTGATGTCTTCCTGCATCAGCGCGACCAGCGACGTGTAGACGATCGCAATCGCCGACAGCGAGAAGATCAGCGGTGCGAAGTCATGCGACGCCAGCGGGAACATCGGCAGCGAAAACCGCAGGAAGCCGTAGCCGCCCATCTTCAGCATGATCGCGGCCAGCACCACGGAGCCCGCCGTCGGCGCCTCGACGTGCGCATCCGGCAGCCAAGTATGGACCGGCCACATCGGCATCTTCACCGCGAAGGACGCGAAGAACGCCAGCCACGCCCATGTCTGCAAACTGCGGGGCACCGCCGTGTGCATCAGCGTCGGGATGTCGGTGGTTCCGGCGTTGAGGTACAGCGCCATGATGGCGAGCAGCATCAGCACCGAGCCGAGCAGCGTGTAGAGGAAGAACTTGAAACTGGCATAGACCCGGCGCGGACCACCCCACACGCCGATGATGAGGAACATCGGGATCAGGCCGCCTTCGAAGAACAGATAGAACAGCACGAGGTCGAGCGCGGAGAACGTGCCGATCATCAGCGTTTCGAGGAACAGGAACGCCATCATGTATTCGCGCACGCGCCTGGTGACCGACTTCCAGCTTGCCAGAATGCAGAACGGCATCAGCCCGGTGGTCAGGATCACGAACGGCAGCGAAATGCCGTCGACCCCCATGTGATAGGTGATGGTGTTGGCGAGCCACGGCGCCTTTTCGACGAACTGGAAGCCCGGATCTCGACGGGTCGAACCGCAGCACCAGAATGATCGACACCGCGAAGGTGATGATCGTCGTCCACAGCGCGATCCAGCGCGCATTGCCGCGCGCGGCCTCGTCGTCGCCACGGCTCAGATAAATCAGGATCGCGCCGACAACCGGCAGGAACGTGACGACGGACAGGATGGGCCAGGTTGTCATCATTGGCCCCCAAGACCGAAGATAAACCATGTAATGAGACCGGCCACGCCGATCAGCATCGCAAAGGCATAGTGATAGAGATAGCCGGTTTGCAGGCGCACCACGTTGCGCGTCACGTCAAGCACGCGGGCCGACACACCGTCAGGCCCGAAGCCGTCGATAACGAAGCCGTCGCCCTTCTTCCACAGGAAGCGGCCCAGCCACTTGGTCGGCCGCACGAAGATGATGTCGTACAGCTCGTCGAAGTACCACTTGTTGAGGAAGAACTTGTAGAGCAGCGGCTGCTGATGCGCGAGTTCGACCGGCAGATACGGCTTGCGGATGTAGAACAGCCACGAGACGATGAAGCCGATCACCATCATCACCGTGGGCAGGAACGCGATGGTCGCCGGAATGTGGTGCATCTCCTCGATGATCTTCGGATTCATCTTCAGCGATCTGCGGAAGAACTCCTCGATGCCGTGCCCGGCGAACAATTCCTTGAACGGGAAGCCCGCGAGGATCGAACCCGCAGCCAGAAGGCCGAGCGGGATCAGCATCGTATAGGGGCTTTCGTGCGCCGCCTCGTGATGGTGCGCATCATGTGGCTCGCCGTGGAACGTCTTGAAGATCAAACGCCATGAATAGAACGAGGTGAGGCCCGCCGCGACCACGGTGCAGAGGAAGCCGTACAGCGCGAACGGATTGTGCGCGACGAAGGCGGACTCGATGATCGCGTCCTTGGAGAAGTAACCCGCCGTCAGCGGGAAACCCGTCAGCGCCAGCGTGCCGATCACCATGGTGATGTAGGTGAACGGAATCCGGTCCTTCAGGCCGCCCATGGCGCGGATGTCCTGTTCGTGATGCATCGCGTGGATCACGGAGCCCGCGCCGAGGAACAAGAGCGCCTTGAAGAAGGCGTGGGTGAACAGGTGGAACATGCCGACCGAGTAGGCCCCCGCGCCCATCGCCACGAACATGTAACCGAGCTGCGAACAGGTCGAGTACGCAATGATGCGCTTGATGTCGTTCTGCACGAGGCCGACCGTGGCGGCGAACATCGCCGTGGTCGCGCCGATCAGCATCACGAAGGCCTGCGCGGTGGGCGCAAGCTCGAACAGCGGCGACAGACGCGCCACCATGAAAACGCCGGCGGTGACCATGGTCGCGGCGTGGATCAGCGCGGAAACCGGCGTCGGGCCTTCCATCGCGTCCGGCAACCAGGTGTGCAGCAGGAATTGCGCCGACTTGCCCATCGCGCCCATGAACAGGAACAGGCAGGTCAGCGTCAGGGCGTCGATGTCCCAGCGGAAGAAATGGATGGTCTTGCCGGTCAGGCCGGGGCCGCGGCAAAGATCGTGTCGAAATCGACCGATCCCACCAGCATGAAAATAGAGAATATCCCGATCAGGAAACCGAAGTCGCCGACGCGATTGACGACGAAGGCCTTGATCGCGGCGGCGTTCGCCGACGGCTTCTGGAACCAGAACCCGATCAGCAGATAGCTCGCGAGGCCCACGCCTTCCCAGCCGAAGAACATCTGCACGAGGTTATCTGCCGTCACCAGCATCAGCATCATGAAGGTGAACAGCGAAAGATAGGCCATGAACCGGGGACGGGCCGGATCTTCGTGCATGTAGCCGATCGAATAGAGATGCACGAGCGACGACACAGAAGTCACCACCACCAGCATCACGGCGGTCAGCGTATCGACGCGCAGCGCCCAGTTGACGACGAGATCGCCGGAACCAATCCAGGACAGCAGTTGAACCCGCGCATCATGATGCAGGAAGCCAACATCGACCAGCGTCATCCATGACAGCGCCGCCGAGATCAGCAGCAAGGCGGTCGTGATGACTTCGGCCGAACGCGAGCCCGCAGCCGGCGGTTCGACCGGGCCGTGATCGTCGTGGGCATGATCATCATGCGCGGCATGGGCGTGAGCGTCACCATGTCCATGACCGTGGTCATGCACATGATCCATCTCATCGCCACTCGGATTGCGCTGATGCGCGCCATAGAGCGTCACTGCGCCCGCGATGAGCGCGCCGATGAGTGGCAGGAAAACAATAGCTTGAATCATTGCAGCGCCCCTGAGCGAAGCCTGACAGCGCAACGCATCGCCCGATCTCCGCTCATATTATTGAGCATGATCTGATCCGAAAACCGTTTCCCATTTTTCGGGATCATGCTTATCAGCCCTTCATCAGATTGATGTCCTCGACCGCAATCGAGCCCCGATTACGGAAGAACACCACCAGCACGGCAAGACCGATCGCGGCCTCGGCGGCGGCGACCGTCAGCACCAGCAGCGCGAACACCTGTCCCACGATGTCGCCGAGAAACGACGAGAACGCCACCAGATTGATATTCACGGCGAGTAGAATGAGTTCGATCGACATCAGGATGACGATGACGTTCTTCCGGTTGAGGAAGATGCCGAAAATGCCGATCGTGAACAGGATGGCGGCGACTGCGAGATAGTGACCGAGGCCGATCGTCATTTCACCCACTCCCCGGAATCCGCGTCCTGCAAGCCCTGCCCCACGGCGACCTTGCGCACGTCCATCGCCGCAGCCTTGGTGCGCGCGTTCTGGACGTTGATGTCCTGCCGCTTGACGCTCGGCTTGTGCCGCAGCGTCAGCACGATGGCGCCGATCATGGCGACCAGCAGCACCAGACCCGACAACTGGAAGTAAGGCAGATACTTCGTATACAGCACGAGGCCGAGCGCCTCTGTGTTGGTGACGCCGCCCGGGATCGGCGACGTGATCGCCTTCGAGATATTCGGGTTCAGCACCCAGCCGCCGGCCACCAGCAGCAGTTCGGCGAGGAACACCGCGCCGATCAGCAGACCGACCGGCAGGTATTCGATGAAGCCCTGACGCAGTTCGGCGAAATCCACGTCCAGCATCATGATGACGAACAGGAACAGCACCGCAACCGCGCCGACATAGACAACGACAAGGATCATCGCGAGGAATTCCGCGCCGAGCAGCATGAACAGTCCCGCCGCGTTGACGAACGCGAGGATCAGGAACAGCACCGAGTGCACGGGATTGCGCGACGTCACGACCATGATGGCGGACGCCACGCAAACGCCGGCGAACAGATAAAAGAAGAGCGCTGGACCGATCATGAATGAAGGCCCCGCTCATTGCCGGTAGGAAATTTATGAAGCAACATAACCAACATCCTCACCGATACGGCGCATCGAGTTCGATATTCTTCGCAATCTCGCGCTCCCAGCGGTCGCCGTTGGCGAGCAGCCTCGCCTTGTCATAATAAAGTTCCTCGCGCGTTTCCGTCGCGAATTCGAAGTTCGGCCCCTCGACGATGGCATCGACCGGGCATGCCTCCTGGCACAGGCCGCAGTAGATGCACTTCACCATGTCGATGTCGTAGCGCACGGTGCGGCGCGTGCCGTCGTTGCGGCGCGGACCGGCCTCGATGGTGATGGCCTGCGCCGGGCAGATCGCTTCGCACAGCTTGCAGGCGATGCAGCGTTCCTCGCCGTTCGGATAGCGGCGCAGCGCGTGCTCGCCCCGGAAGCGCGGCGAGATCGGCCCCTTCTCGAAGGGATAGTTCAATGTCGGCTTCGGCTTGAAAAAATAACGCATGGCGAGGACGAACGCCGAGACGAACTCTTTCAACAGAAGCGAATTGGCTGTGCTTGCTATGCCCATGATGACGACCTCATTTCGGTGCAAGCCCCGCGAATTGAATCACGCCGGCGACGATAACGACCATCGCCAGCGACAACGGCAGGAACACTTTCCAGCCCAGACGCATGAGCTGGTCGTAGCGGTAGCGCGGCACGATCGCCTTCGCCATCGCGATCATGAAGAACATGAAGAACAGCTTGAGGCTGAACCAGATCACGCCCGGCACCCAGTTGAAGGGCGGCAGATCGATCGGTGGCAGCCAGCCGCCCATGAACAGGATGGCCCCCAGCGCGCACATGGTGCAGATCGCGACGTATTCGCCAAGCATGAACAGCAGATACGGCGTCGAGCCGTATTCAGTCATGAAGCCGGCGACCAGTTCGGATTCCGCTTCGACCAGATCGAACGGCGGACGATTGGTTTCCGCCAGCGCCGAGACATAGAAGACCACGAACATCGGCAGCAACGGCAGCCAGTACCAGTTCAGGAACGTCAGCCACGGCAGGCCGATCAGGTTTGCGAGACCGCGCGTGTGCTGCGCTTCAACCACCGCCGTCAGGTTCAGCGAGCCGACACACAGCACCACTGTGATGATGACGAAGCCGATGGAGACTTCGTAGGACACCATCTGCGCCGCAGAGCGAAGAGCCGCGAGGAACGGATACTTCGAGTTCGACGACCAGCCGGCCATGATGATGCCGTAGACCGACAGCGACGAGATCGCGAAGATGTAGAGGATGCCGACGTTGATGTCGGCGATCACCCAGTTGAGGTTGACCGGGATCACTGCCCACGCCGCCAGCGCAAGCACGCACGACACCAGCGGCGCGAGCAGGAACACGCCCTTGTTCGCGCCGTCCGGAATCGTCGGCTCTTTGAGCACGAACTTCAGCAAGTCCGCGAACGATTGAAACAGGCCCCATGGCCCGACCACGTTGGGGCCGCGCCGGATCTGCACCGCCGCCCAGATCTTACGGTCGGCCAGCAGGATGTAGGCAATCGCAATCAAGAGCACGACAAGCAGCAGCACGCTCTGCGCGACGATGATGATCAGCGGCCACAGAAAGCCTGTCCACAGCTCGCTTGCGAAGAATTCGGTCATCGGATCACATTCACTCCGCTGCCGTCAGGATCTGCCCGGAGGCGAGCTTCGAACATTCGGCCATCACGGCGGAGGCCCGCGCGATGGGATTGGTCAGATAGAAGTCTTCGACCGGGCTCTTGAAGGCGCCCTTCTCGACCGAACCGCCGCGCGCCGCAAGCGTCTTCACGCCCGCAGCATCCCCGGCCTCGATCTGGTCAATCCGCATCAGGTGCGGTGCGGCCTTGAAGATCGCCTGCCGCAATGCGCCCAGCGAGTCATAGGGCAGCTTCTTGCCCAGCGCATCCGACAGCGCGCGGACAATCGCCCAGTCCTCGCGCGCGTCGCCCGGCGGGAACGCCGCGCGGTTGGCCATCTGCGCGCGGCCCTCGGTGTTGACGTAGATGCCGGCCTTCTCGGTGTAAGCCGCGCCCGGCAGGATCACGTCGGCGCGATGCGCGCCCTTGTCGCCATGGGTGCCGATATAGACCACGAAGGTTCCGTCGGCCGGGGTGACGTCATCCGCGCCCAGCGAAAACAGCACGTCGATGGTGCCGAACGTCGTCATCTGCGCCACGGTCAGGCCTTCCCCGTTCGGAGCAAAACCGATGTCGAGCGCGCCGACCTGCGAGGCCGCCTTGTGAAGCACGGCAAAGCCGTTCCAGCCGTCCTTCAGTGCGCCGAAGTCCACCGCGAGTTTCGCCGCCAGCGCCAGCACGGCCGCGCCGTCATGACGCCCTGCAACGCCCGCGCCGACCAGCACGATCGGGTTCTTTGCGCCCCTCAGCACATCGGCAAAAGAATGCTTGCCCGCGGCGAGATCGCCCAGCGTCTCGGTGCCCGCGCCGAGATGCTCATAACCATAGGTGAGATCAGCCTTGTCGCCGATCACGCCGATCTTGAGCTGACCCGTGCGCCAGCGCTTGCGGATGCGCGCGTTGAGCACAGCCGCTTCCTTGCGTGGATTGGAGCCGACGATCAGCAACGCATCCGCCTGCTCGATGCCGGCGATGGTCGGATTGAAGATGTAGGACGCGCGGCCCGCCTTCGGATCAAACGCGGCGCCGTCCTGCGTGGCGACATTGGCCGAGCCGAACTTCGCCAGCAGTTCCTTGAGCGCGAACATTTCCTCGACCGCCGCGAGATCGCCGGCAATGGCGCCGATGCGCTTGCCGTGCAGCGAAGCGGTTTTCGCCGCAATCGCTGCGAACGCTTCGGGCCACGACGCCGCGCGCAGCTTGCCATTCTCGCGCACATAAGGCCGGTCGAGGCGCTGCGTGCGCAGGCCATCGACGATGTGGCGCGTCTTGTCCGAAATCCATTCCTCGTTCACGTTCTCATTGATGCGCGGCAGAATGCGCATCACCTCACGGCCGCGCGTATCGACACGGATCGCCGAGCCGACCGCGTCCATCACGTCGATGGACTGAGTCTTGCCGAGTTCCCATGGACGCGCCGCAAACGCGTAAGGCTTCGAGGTCAGCGCGCCGACCGGGCAAATATCGACGAGGTTGCCCTGCAACTCGGACGTCAGCGCGCTTTCGAGATAGGTGGTGATCTCGACGTCCTCGCCGCGGCCGGTCAGGCCCATTTCCGGCACGCCGCAGACTTCCGTGGTGAAACGGACGCAGCGCGTGCACTGGATGCAGCGGGTCATCGACGTCTTCACCAGCGCGCCGATATACTTGTCCTCGACGGCGCGCTTGTTCTCGGCGAAACGGCTGGTGTCGACGCCGTAGCCCATCGCCTGGTCCTGCAAATCGCATTCGCCGCCCTGATCGCAGATTGGACAATCGAGCGGATGATTGATGAGCAGGAATTCCATCACGCCTTCGCGTGCCTTCTTCACCATCGGCGAGTTCGTAAACATCGCAGGCAGTTCGCCGTTCGGGCCAGGCCGCAGGTCGCGCACGTTCTGCGCACACGATGCAACCGGCTTCGGCGGGCCGCCCTTTACTTCAATCAGGCACATGCGGCAGTTGCCGGCGATCGAGAGCCGCTCGTGATAGCAGAAGCGCGGAATTTCAGCGCCCGCCGCCTCGCACGCCTGCAACAGCGTGTACTCGGCCGGAACATCGATCTCTTTGCCGTCGATGAGAACCTTTGTCATCGCACCTACTCCGCCGCGACCATGTGAGCCGGATCGAGGATGCCCTGGTCATCCAGCGTCGCCTTGCGCGTGAAATCGTCGATGCGCCGTTCGATCTCCGGACGGAAGGCGCGGATCAAGCCCTGGATCGGCCATGCCGCTGCGTCGCCTAGCGCGCAGATGGTATGGCCTTCAACCTGCTTGGTGACTTCCAGCAGCATGTCGATCTCGCGCTTGTGGGCACGCCCTTCCACCATGCGCGACAGCACGCGCCACATCCAGCCGGTGCCCTCGCGGCACGGCGTGCACTGGCCGCAACTCTCGTGCTTGAAGAAGTAGGAAATGCGCGCGATGGCCGCGACCACATCGGTGGACTTGTCCATCACGATCATGCCGGCGGTACCGAGGCTCGACTTCACCGCGCGGGTGCCGTCGAAATCCATGATCAGTTCTTCGCAATCCGCCGCCGGAATCAGCGGACAGGATGCGCCGCCGGGGATGATCGCCAGCAGGTTGTCCCAGCCGCCGCGAATGCCGCCGCCATGCTTTTCGACCAGTTCGCGGAACGTGGACCCCATCGCGTCCTCGACGACGCATGGCGTGTTCACATGCCCCGAAATGCCGAACAGCTTGGTGCCGACATTGTTCGCGCGGCCGATGCCCGAGAACCACGCCGCGCCACGGCGCAAAATATCCGGCGCGACCGCGATCGATTCGACGTTGTTCACCGTGGTCGGGCAGCCATAGAGACCGACGTTGGCCGGGAACGGCGGCTTCAGCCGCGGCTGGCCCTTCTTGCCTTCGAGGCTTTCGAGCAGCGCCGTCTCCTCGCCGCAGATATACGCGCCCGCGCCGTGATGGACATACATGTCGAACGGATAGCCGTGGATGTTGTCCTTGCCGATCAGCTTGGCCTCATAGGCCTGATCGACGGCGGCTTGCAGATGCTCGCGCTCGCGGATGAATTCGCCGCGCACGTAGACGTAACAGACGTGCGCGCCCATGGCGGCGCTGGCGATCAGGCAGCCTTCCACCAGCAGGTGCGGATCGTGCCGCATGATCTCGCGATCCTTGCAGGTTCCGGGCTCGGACTCGTCGGCGTTGACGACGAGATAGCTCGGACGGCCATCGGCATTGTCCTTCGGCATGAACGACCACTTCATGCCGGTCGGAAATCCTGCGCCGCCGCGTCCGCGCAGGCCGGACGCTTTCATTTCAGTCACGATCCAGTCGCGGCCCTTGTCGATGATCGCCTTGGTGCCGTCCCAGGCTCCGCGCGCGCGCGCGCCTTTCAGGCCCCAGTCCTCGAGGCCGTAAAGATTGCGGAAGATGCGGTCCTTGTCGTCAAGCATGATCGCTACCTTAAGACCCGGGGCGCTTGGATTGCTGATAGGCGAGCCCCGCCGCCATCACGCCGAAGCCGATGGCCCAGAACACGGCGGACTGAAGTTCGGACTTCAGGATGTAGAAGTTCAGCACGAAGATGAAGACCGCCGCGCAAAGCGCATGCAGCCCGATGTAACGGATCTTGTCGGCCGTCATGACTTGTCCCCTTTCGGCGGATTGGTCTTGCTGGCGTCACCCATCGGCGGCTTCGGAGCAGGACGCTCCCGAACGTTCGCGGACTCGGTCTGCTTCTTCGGCTCGGCGTCGGCCAGCACAGGTTCCTTCGTCGGAGCGGGCACACTGCTCTTCGCGTCAGATTTGAGCGAGGTCAGGCCGGTGACGGGCGCGGCATACTGGCGGTCGATCTGCGGGCCCGGCTTCGGTGGATTGCCGGTCTCGAATCCGTCGAGCACCTTGTTCAGCAGGTCTGGCGTCAGGTCCTCGTAGGTGTCCTTCCAGATCATGACCATCGGCGCGTTCACGCAGGCGCCGAGGCACTCGACCTCTTCCCAACTGAAGTTGCCGTCGTCCGAAAGATGGAATGGATCGTGATGAATGCGGTGCTTGCAGACATCGATCAGATCCTTCGCGCCGCGCAGCATGCAGGGCGTGGTGCCGCAGACTTGAACGTGCGCCTTCTTCCCCACCGGCTCCAACTGGAACATGGTGTAGAAGGTCGCGATTTCGAGCACGCGAATATAGGGCATCCCGAGCAGATCGGCGACCGCGCGGATCGCTGCTTCCGACACCCAGCCCTCGTGCTGCTCTTGCACGCGCCACAGGATCGGGATTACCGCCGACGCCTGCCGGCCCGGCGGATACTTCTCGATCTGCGCCTTCGCCCACGCCAGATTCTCCGCGCTGAACGCGAAGCTGGCGGGCTGCTTTTCTTTCGGGGCCAAACGGCGAACGGCCATCGTTAAATCTTTCGATCTTTCACTGCGCCACCTTTTATTGCGTCATGGCGCGGCGCGCATTGCCTGAATTCAAACCGTAGATGCGCTCTTCCCAGAACGCGCTCGACGTGGCGAAAACATTGTAGCCGACATGCGAGGCAACCTTGATGCGGTCAAGCGTGGAGAGCTGCGTCAGCGCCTCGAAGCGATCCGTCGCCGGATCGTGGATGATCGCCTTCATCGGCGTCTGTTCGAGGATGTAGCGCGACACGCTGTGGGTCGGGTCGTTGCCGTGTTCCTCGCAGACCACCACCGAATCCGTTTCGAGAATCCGCGTGCCGCCTTTCATGGCGTCGATCTCGACGCCTTCAACGTCGAGCTTGATGATGTACTTGCCCTGCGCCGCGACCTTGCCGTCGTCGATCAGGTTGTCCAGCGAAAGCACCTGGACTTCCTCACCGCCGGCCTCGGGGGCACCCGCGATGCTGAAGGCTTCGTGCTTGGTGCCGGACAGGCGCGCTGTGCCGCGCGCCGCGCCGATGGCGGCATGGATCGGATAAAACCGGTTGCCGTTGATCTTGGCGTTATGCGCCAGCCGCGGAAAATTCTTCGACGACGGCTCCATCGCAATCGAGCGGTGCGAGCCGAAGCGCTTGCTGGAGACCATCACCGACCAATAACCGTAATTGGCGCCGCAATCGATCAGCGTGTAATCGACATCCTTCGAATCCAGCAGGAACAGTTCAAGCTCGTCCTCGTACTTGAACGTGCGGTTGAGCAGCTTGCTCCAGTAGCCGTCGCCATATGGAAACGAGAACGCCGCGTCGGGATTGAGCATGATGTTGATGTCGCGCTCGGGCAGCAGTGTCTTCAACAGGTTCGCGCAGGCATTGTAGCCGCGATGCGAGATATACGCGCCCACCTTCGATCCCGCGAGCAGCGCAAAGCCGATGCTGCGCTCCCACGGATTGGCACCGCGCATGTCGCCGGTGACGCGATCGAAAACGATGGGCGGCTGCGTCATCACCGGTCCACCTCACCGAACACGATGTCGAGCGAACCGAGAATGGCGGAGACGTCAGCCAGCAGGTGGCCCTTGCAGATGAAATCCATCGCCTGAAGGTGCGCGAAGCCCGGCGCGCGGATCTTGCATTTGTAGGGCTTGTTGGTGCCGTCGGCGACCAGGAACACGCCGAACTCGCCCTTCGGCGCTTCGACCGCGGCATAAACTTCGCCGGCGGGGACATGGACGCCTTCGGTATAGAGCTTGAAGTGATGGATCAGTGCTTCCATCGAGCGCTTCATCTCGCCGCGGCGCGGCGGCACGATCTTGTTGTCCTCGACGACGACAGGGCCCTGCCCGTCCGGCGCGCGCAGCTTCCCGATGCACTGCTTCATGATGCGCACCGACTGGCGCATCTCTTCCATGCGGATGCAGTAGCGATCGTAGCAGTCGCCGTTCTTGCCGATGGGAATATCGAAATCCATCTCGGCGTAGCACTCGTAAGGCTGCGACTTGCGCAGATCCCACGCCGCACCCGAGCCGCGCACCATCACGCCGGAGAAGCCCCACTCCCACGCCTGCTCCAGCGTCACCACGCCGATATCGACGTTGCGCTGCTTGAAGATGCGGTTGTCCGTGAGAAGCGTTTCGAGATCGTCGACCACTTTCAGGAACGGATCACACCACGCGTCGATGTCATCGATCAGTTTGGTCGGCAGGTCCTGATGCACGCCACCGACGCGGAAGAACGCGGCATGCATGCGCGAGCCGGAGGCGCGCTCGTAGAACACCATCAGCTTTTCGCGTTCCTCGAAGCCCCACAAGGGCGGCGTCAACGCACCGACGTCCATTGCCTGCGTGGTGACGTTGAGGAGATGCGACAGGATGCGGCCGATCTCGCAATAGAGCACGCGGATCAACTGGCCGCGGCGCGGCACCGTGATGCCGAGCAGCTTTTCCGCCGCGAGGCAGAACGCATGCTCCTGATTCATCGGCGCGACGTAATCGAGCCGGTCGAAATACGGAATCGCCTGCAAATAGGTCTTCTGCTCGATCAGCTTTTCGGTGCCGCGATGGAGCAGACCAATATGCGGATCGACGCGCTCGACGACTTCGCCGTCCAGTTCCAGCACAAGGCGCAGCACGCCGTGCGCCGCCGGATGCTGCGGTCCGAAATTGATGGTGAAATTGCGCATGCCGGGCGCTTCGGTGCGAGCTGCTTCAGTCATCAGCCACCTGCCTTCGGTGCTGGCGGCGCTTCGCCACTTCTCTTCTCATCGCCCGGCAGCGGATAGTCCGCGCCTTCCCACGGCGAGAGGAAATCGAACTTGCGGAATTCCTGATTGAGCCGCACCGGCTCGTACACCACGCGCTTTTCCTGGTCGTCGTAGCGGACCTCGACAAAACCGGTCAGCGGGAAATCCTTGCGCAGCGGATGGCCGTCGAAACCGTAATCGGTCAGCAGCCGGCGCATATCCGGATGGCCGGTGAAGATCACGCCGTAGAGATCGTAGGTCTCGCGCTCGAACCAGTCCGCGCCCGGAAACACCGTGATGATCGACGGAACCTGCGTGGCTTCGTTCGCCTCGCCGCGCAGCCGCAGCCGCGTATTCAGCACCGGCGACAGGAAGTGATAGATCACATCGAAACGATTCTCGCGGCCAGGATAATCCACAGCCGTGACGTCGGTGACGTTCACGAAGCGGAAGCGCGGATCGGTCTTCAGCGTGCGGACAACATCGATGATCTTCGCCAGATCGACTGATACCGTCAGTTGATTGAACGCCACCGCATGCCCAAGCGCCGCGCCCGGAAGCGCGGACAAGATCGTTTCGCCAAGCGTATTAAGTCGCGCGTCATCCATCAGCGTTACCGTTCGCAGCCTTACCGTTCAATCGTGCCGGTGCGCCGGATCTTCTTCTGAAGCAGCAGCACGCCATAGAGCAGCGCTTCCGCCGTCGGAGGACAACCCGGAACGTAAATATCGACAGGCACGATGCGGTCGCAGCCGCGCACCACCGAATACGAGTAGTGATAGTAGCCACCGCCGTTTGCGCACGATCCCATCGAGATCACATAGCGCGGCTCCGGCATCTGGTCATAGACCTTGCGCAAAGCCGGGGCCATTTTGTTGGTCAGGGTGCCGGCGACGATCATGACGTCGGACTGGCGCGGCGAGGCGCGCGGCGCGAAGCCGAAGCGCTCGACGTCGTAGCGCGGCATCGACACCTGCATCATCTCGACCGCGCAGCACGCGAGGCCGAAGGTCATCCACATCAGCGAGCCGGTGCGCGCCCATGTGATCAGGTCGTCGGTCGCCGCAACGAAGAAGCCCTTGTCGGACAGTTCGTTGTTCACCTCGAGGAAATATTTGTCATCCGCGCCGATCGGCTGACCGGTACGCGGGTCGAGAATCCCCGTGGCCGCCTGCGATACCATTGGCTGCCTGATCGAAGGGGCCGTCGTCTGGCTCAATCCCATTCGAGCGCTCCCTTCTTCCACTCATACGCAAAGCCGATGGTCAGCACGCCGAGGAACACCATCATCGACCAGAACCCTGCGAGGCCGAGCTTGCCGAACGCCACCGCCCACGGAAACAGGAAGGCGACTTCGAGGTCAAAGATGATGAAGAGAATCGCGACGAGATAGAATCGGACATCGAACTTCATGCGCGCGTCGTCGAATGCATTGAAGCCGCATTCATAGGCCGAGAGTTTTTCCGGGTCAGGCTGCTGATAGGCGACGATGAAAGGCGCCACCAGGAGCGCGAGACCGATAACCGTCGCGACCCCGATAAACACCACAAGTGGCAGATAATTCTGCAAAATTCCGCCCATCGGCGACCCTCGTGCTGCCCGATTTTGTCCCGCGGATTTGCGAAACATTGGAATGGTTCGAAAGGGATAGCGCAGCGCAACAGGGAGGGCAAGACAAGCTGTTTTGAGGCGCGTCCGCCCTCCGATTCTGGGCCGGCAAAGAACCGTACCCGGATGTCCCCGCGATCGATAAGCCCCGCCGATGGCCTTATGCGCAAGGCCTATGGCAGGCGCGCGATGCCGGGAACAACGCCGGCTACGACCTTTGGCGCAGACCGCCGGGCCGCGCGGTTTATGACAGGAGCCGCGCGATTTCCTTGCCGCAAGCGATCGTATCGGCCTTGCCGCCCAGATCCCGCGTCCGCAGCTTTTCGTCCGCCAGAACGGTCTCGATCGCGGAGACGATGGCCTTGCCGGCGTCCAGTTCACCGAGATGATCCAGCATCATCGCCGCCGACCAGATTTGCCCGACCGGATTGGCGATCCCCTGCCCGGCGATGTCCGGCGCGGAGCCGTGAACCGGCTCGAACAGCGAGGGAAACTTGCGTTCCGGATTGAGACTGCCCGACGGCGCGATCCCGATGGTGCCGGTGCAGGCCGGGCCGAGGTCCGAGAGGATATCCCCGAACAGGTTCGATCCGACCACCACGTCGAACCAGTCCGGGTGCAGCACGAAGTTCGCGGCCAGAATATCGATATGGTACTTGTCCCACTTCACGCCCGGATAGGCCTTCGCCATCTCTTCCACACGCTCGTCCCAGTAAGGCATCGTGATCGAGATGCCGTTGGACTTGGTCGCGGATGTCAGGTGCTTCTTGGGGCGGCTCTGGGCCAGTTCAAATGCGAACCTCAGAATCCGGTCGACGCCGGTACGCGACATGACGGTTTCCTGAATCACCACCTCGCGGTCGGTGCCGGGAAACATGCGCCCGCCGATGGATGAATACTCGCCCTCGGTATTCTCGCGCACGACGAAAAAGTCGATGTCGCCGGGCTTCCTCCCGGCCAATGGCGACTTCACGCCGGGCATCAGGCGCACCGGGCGCAGGTTCACGTACTGGTCGAACTCCCTGCGAAACTGGATCAGCGATCCCCACAGTGAAATGTGGTCCGGCAGGATCGACGGCATCCCCACCGCGCCGAAGAAGATCGCGTCATGGCCGCCGATCTGGGCCTTCCAGTCATCCGGCATCATCTTGCCGTGCTTCTGGTAATAGTCGCAGGAGGCGAAGTCGAAGCTGTCGAGCGTTAGTTCAAA
>JANQAK010000003.1 GCA_024707075.1 Afipia sp. | reverse complement strand
AACTTCGTTGGCGCTGTCGATGAGGAATTGGACGACGTGTGACGTCGTTCGCGGGTGGGTGGGAAAGAACAGATCAGGGCAAGGTAAGACCTGCAGGCATGAAAGCCTACTGTTAAACTTACGCGCCATAGCTATTGCTGCCTCCAGGCGGCTACGTTGACCTTCATCTTGGCGGATATGAACCAGAATGCTTTTCATTGTCGCCTCGGCAGCAGAGGTTGATAAGTCTGTGTCATCTCAATCTCCCATCTCCACTCTGGGCGTAATTTGCGCACCGTCGTCAATTACAGACCTTTTGGCTTCTTTAGGATCAAGAGAGATTGATTCAAATCAAAAACTCACTTGCGTTTGAAGCAAAGGTCGCAATCATGCACGATTAGAACTCCCGGAATTTTCCTTCTGTCCAACTGCGACTATCCGTCGCGAGGAAACTAGGTCCCGGCAGCCATTTCAAGGCTCAACCATAACAATATCGCCAGCACGTGCCGCATAGTCGAGCGCGTAAGCCATTTCTCCAGGCGTCTCGGCGTGAACGTGAAGGAGCGACTGACTTCGGTCGACCTCGTCGCCAAGCCGCACCTCCATGGAGACGCCAGCGGCCTTGGCGTCGGGCGCTCCGGCGAGCTTGGCAAGCCGGGCGAGCTTGCGATTGTTGATATGAACGATTCTGCCTGCGCGCGGCGCAATCAATGGGTAGACGTGGAGCGCCTTCGGCGGAGTGCGCATTCCACCCTGTGCCTCGCAGATGGCTTCGAACTTCTTCGACGCCCGGCCGTCGGAGAGCGTCGTGAGCGCCAGCGCGGCGCCGCTTCCCTTGCTGGCCTTGCCGCCAATCTCCAGCGCCGCGCCTGCCAGCAGGGCGGCTCGCTGGCGTAGATCATCCGGCGCGTCCGATTTGTTATGCAAGACGGCAAGCACATCGAACGCTTCGAGCGCCGGGCCGATGCCGCGGCCGACGGGTTGCGAGCCATCGGTTTGAAGGCAGATTGCGGCGAGATTGAAGTGCGCAGCCACCGCGGTCATGCGCTCGGCTAGGTGGTCGGCCGCGTCCTTGCCTCGCACCTTGGCGGTCGCGCCGACCGGGATGTCGATGACCACATGGGTCGATCCTGCGGCGATCTTCTTTGAGAGGACGGAGGCGATAAGCTGACCTTCGGTATCGACATCCAGTTCGCGCTCCACGCGCACGAAGATGTCGTCGGCCGGGCTGAGGTGAACCGCTCCGCCCCATGCGATGCAGCCGCCCTCCGTCTCCACCACGCGCCTGAGAGCCGTGATGTCGAGATCGACCGGCGCAAGGGTTTCCATCATATCGGCCGTGCCGGCTGGCGAGGTGATCGCACGCGAGGAGGTCTTGGGCATGACCAGACCGTTCGCGGCGACGATCGCGACGACAATCGGTGTGGTGCGGTTGCCAGGAAGCCCGCCGATGCAGTGCTTGTCGACCACGATCGAGGCATCCCAGCGCAGGCGGTCGCCGACATCTACCATGGCCCTGGTCAGGTTGACCGTCTCTTCTTCGTCCAGTGGCAGAGCCGCGCTCGCCGTCAGGAACGCGGCGAGGTGCACGTCGCTGTAGCGGCCGGCAACGACATCCCTCACAATCTCTGTGAAGGCAGGGGCGTCCAGCCGGTTGCCGTAGATGCGCCGCCGGACATCGGCGAGCGAATCCATTGCAGGCGGATGGGAGACACTCACTTGGTCGCCCTCGGCGGCACCGAGGAGGTCCCAGGCGGTTTCGGACAGCCCAATCTCGTCGAGGGCCAGCATGGCTTCGCCGTCGACTTGAAAAAGAGTCGCCTGGACCTGGCGCTTGCCATTGGCGACGAGCACCTGGGAGCGCGACGCGAATCCCTCGGCGCGGCAGACATGGCAGTCTGCGCGCATCACGACAACCGCTTGGTGCTGGCTGTGCAGCCGCAAGCGTCGCACCCGGTGCGTGGGTTGGACAAGAGCAGCGGAACTATCCGATATCGTCATAGGTCGAAGACCCGGTCCTGGCGCGGGACGGTGGCATTCCATTCAAGCTCGCGATTGATCCTAACGCGCAGTGCTTCGGACGCATCGTCCTCGCCATGGACGATGAAGACGCGAGACGGGGCGCGGCGGAAACCGGAGAGCCAGCGCATCAGCTCGTCGGCATCGGCGTGTGCCGACAGCATCGACAGGTCATCGACTTCCGCCCGAACCGGGACCCATTGACCATGGATCCTGATGTCGCGCGCGCCCTGAAGCATGGCCCGGCCTCGCGTTCCAGCGGCCTGGAACCCCGAGAACAGAATCGTGTGCTTGGGATCGGTCGCGAAAGCCTTGAGGTGATGGAGGACGCGGCCTCCCGTCGCCATCCCGCTCGCCGATATCACGACCTTGGGCCAGGGGCTGGTCGAAATCGACTTGGAGCTTTCCACATCGCGCGTGTAGGTGGCGATGCCGCAGATCGCGTCGCATTCTTTAGAGGACAGGTGGTGATCGTCGTGGTGGGCGTGGAGCAGGCCTGTCGCTTCGATCGCCATCGGGCTGTCCAGATAGATCGGGACGCCCGAAAGGCGGCCAGCGGTCTGCAGGCGCCACAGATGATAGAGCAACGCCTGTGCGCGTCCGACCGCGAAGGCCGGGATGACTACGGTGCCACCGCGCTTGATGGTGCGCTCAATGATGCTGCCGAGCGCTTCGGTAGGATCCGCAGAATCGTGGAGGCGGTTTCCGTAGGTCGATTCAACGACGACGTAATCTGCTTCGGCGATAGCTGCCGGGTCTGGAAAGATTGGATCGCCGTAACGGCCGAGGTCCCCTGAAAAGGCAATGCGGCGGCCGCCCCATTCGATCTCAGCGCTGGCGGCTCCGAGGATGTGCCCGGCGTAGCGAAACCTCACGGTCGCACCACCTGGGAGCGTCGTGACTGTGTTGAAAGGAACAAGCGAGAAGAACTCCATGGCCCGTTCGGCATCACGAGCGCCGTAGAGCGGCAGCGCCGGCTTGTGTTTGGAGAACCCCTTCCGGTTGGCGTACTCGGCGTCCTTCTCGTTGAGGAAGCCGCTATCCTTGAGGATGAGCTCGGCGACATCGCGCGTCGCCGCGGTCGCGTAGATGCGGCCACGAAAGCCATCACGCACCAGCTTGGGCAGGTAGCCCGAATGATCCAGATGGGCATGGGTCAGGACGACGGCATCGATGCTCGACGGCGCGACCGGCAACGGTTCCCAATTCAGCTCGCGAAGGTTCTTGAGGCCTTGGAACAACCCGCAATCGATCAGGATGCGCTTGCCGCCGTTGGTGAGGAGATGTTTGGAGCCAGTGACAGTGCCGGCGCCGCCGAGAGAGGTCAGAGTCAACATGGAGAACTTTCAGAATGTGAAGGCGGCCACGGCCGCCGGGTCGCCGTGTCCGTCGAGCGCGCCTTGCTCGGTCGCGGAGAGAATCTCGTCACGCTTCCAGCCGGCGAGAGTGCCCGCAGCGTCCGCCAGATGTGCCCAGGTGCAGCGATTGGCGAACAGCATGCCGGCAACGTCGAGCGTGCCGCCCCGGCTGATATAGCCGCGCGCGATAGTCCTTTGAGGCCCGGAGTCGATGCGCCGCAACAGGCCGAGCATTGGTTCCGGTCTCGTGTGAGACACGATGACTCGCGGCAGCCCGGCCGGAAACAGCGCCGCAACATCCTTCTCGCTTGCTGTGAAGGCGGCTTCGATGGAATCGCGGGGAATTCGGAATCGGCCAGGCTCCGAGAGTGCGGTTACGAGAACGCGCCGGCCGCGCGCTCTGAGGCGATGGGCTGCCTTGAGCGCCTCCTCGAGCTGGTAGGCGCCGATGGCAACGAGTTGCAGCTCGATATCATCGAGTTCGCCTTCGACGTGAGCGGCGCCGTTGGCAATGAACTTGAGCGCAGCCTCACTACCGAGCCGATGCGGCATATCGCGCTTCGACACGATCAGGCAAGCCACCTGTCCGCGACCCTGATAGACGGCTCGCAGGGCCGCCATGGCGCTGTTGGTATCCACGGGAAACAGCACCCGCGAGGTGTCCGACATTTCGCCGAGCAGCGCCTCGCCGATGGTCGGGTCCTGATGCGACTGCTCGTTCTTGGAGTTCTCCCAGGTGTGGGACGTGACGACGACGGGGACGGATATCCAGCCCGGCTCCTGGCCGACCTCACGCTGGCGACGAGCGAAGACGATCTCCTGACGCAGCCCGCCGAGCATCTTCATGGCGAAGGCTTCATAGCTGACGATCAGGTTGATGCCTCCCTTGTTGGCGAGCGCCGCACCTGCAACCGCTTCCTCGTTGAGCGCGGTAATGACCGCGCCATCCACGGCATCGGCGACGTTGGGCTCGGAGACGTTCACCCGGTGGCGCAACCTGTCGAGGATCGCGCCCATATGATCCGACCGGAGCTCATCGGGGTTGCCGACCCGGGGTCGAAGGAGCGGGTTGGCGTCGACGACGCGGACGAACCAGCGATCGAGCGCGTGCATCGCGCAATCGGGCGGGCTGCCCGCCACGGTCCAATCAGGTTCAGGAAGCGCGGGGTCCGGCGGTCGCCGCAGCGCGAGAGGATGCCGGCTCTCGGGCGCGCGGTCCTGTTGGTCATGGACGGCGATCGCCGCGACGGCTTGTTCAATCTCGTCCGGCGGCACGAACAGCGTGCGCGCCGCATCGTTGAAGGTAGCCCGGGCCGCGTCGTCCTTAGAGGGATTGGTGCCGAGCGGCAGATTGTGTGCGGCATTCGTCCCGGCTCCTGGGAAGCCGAACCCTTTAACCGTTTCGGCAATCACATAAGGAACAGGCGCCGGATAGGAGTGCGCGCCACCATCAGCGAAGCACTTTAGTCGCTGCTCGGCTTCCAGAATGGCCCATGCGAAGGCGGCCGGATCGCGGCCATCGATGATGAAGGGGTCAAATCCGTTGAGTCTGAGGTGATCGGCGAGCCATGCGGCGCCGCCCTGCTGCACAATCTGGACACGTTCCTCGATGCGTCTCCCATTGAGGATCATGGCGGGGATCACATTGCCCGAATCTTCCGCCCGCCACCAGCGAGGCGTCCAGTCCGATCCGCGCTGTTCCTCAAATGCGCCGTCGCTCAGGAACGCCACAAGGCTCTCGCCGGGAAGCGGCATGTGTACATACTGCACTTCCGCAAAGCCGAGATAGCCACCCTCGGAAATCGCCCCAGCGGTATTTGGTCCCGCGTGGCTGCCGAGCGGCACAGCAGGGGCGCCGTCGGGGCCGATCTTGTATGAGTAGAAGTCGGCGGCCAGTTGCGACAGTCCCTTCTCGCTGCGATCGTAGCGGCCCTTCTGCGCCGGTGAGACATCCCCGGTGAGCGCGTTGACGGCCTCAATCGCGGCAACGCAATGGCCTTGCCCCATCAGCCAGGAGCGCGTCGTCGCCGTGATCGCATTGGCCGTCAAATAGCCGACAAAAGCCGGAACCATGTTGAGGGAGCCGCCAGTATGTCCTTCCGGTGTGCTCTTGAAAGCTTCCGCCGGTAGCGGCGCGCCCGAGAGATCGACGCGCTTGGCGTAGGTCATGTGGACCACGGTCCACATGGCTGCGGAGGTGAGGCGATCGGCGGCCGCCAGCATACGATAGAGCGGCCGCGGGTCGGTGCGGCCTGACGAAGCCAGCGTCAGTATGCGCTCGACCGTGTCTTCACGATGGACAATCGTGCCATACCCCTTGCGCCAAATCTCGAACATCTTGGGAGCCGTGCTGCTCATGCTGCGTCGTCCCCTTTTTGGGATCGGTTTTCGGGCGCCGGCATTCCTCACCGCACTCCGCCCGTCCAGGATGGCGGATCGCTCGCGGGAAAGGAATCGAAACCGGCGCGTTCTACCTCATCCAGAGGCTCGGGCGGACGCCGATTGCGAATGAGATCTGCCGAAGATATGGCGTTCGCCCCGATCGCGCTCGCAATCAGCGGGGCAAGGCCGATGGCATTGCTCTCGTGAGGAACGGAGTCGGTCGAAACGATCCGGCTACAAAACGGTGCAAGGCGCTGAAAGGAATCTTCGGCAAAAATGCCATGCACCACGACGACCACAGGCGGCACGAAGCCCTGGAGCGGAAGTTTGCGGGCAGCTTCGATCAATGTGTGGCCGGACGAGGCGATGTCGTCGACCAGCACCGGCTGGCGGCCCCGCCATTGGGACAGATCGGGCAATTCGATGTCGACGTTGCGGTCGCCACGGCGAGTCTTGCGCAGAACCGCATGCGGGGAGCCGATGCGCGCGGCGATGGCCGATACCCATTGCTCGCTCTCTTCATCGGGGCCGACAAGAAGGGGATTGTCGACTTCGGCAGCAATCCAGTCTGCCAGCATTGGCGCCGCATGCAGCGTATCCACCGGGATCGTGTAAAGCTCCGAAAGCGCGGAATAGCGGTGCAGATGCGGATCGATGGTGACCAGCCGGTCGAAGCTCGACGAGATGAGCCGCGCGAAGCTCCTCGACGTTACCGCTTCGCCCGGCCGGAAACGGCGGTCCTGCCGCATATACGCGAGATAGGGTGCGACCAGTGTGACCTCTCGTGCGCCGAGCGTCCGGACGGTGTCCGCTGCGAAGATAAGACGCAAGAACCCCTCGTCCGGTCGTGCGAGCGTGCAAGCCAGGTCGACCGCCTTGCCCGCTACATCGGAGCGGATACGGACGTAGGACTCTCCATCAGGAAACCGCCGCGTCTCTGTAATACCGAGCTCCCAGTGGCCGTCTTGCGCCAGATCCCGTCCAAAGGCTTCGTTGCCCGGCAGGGGAAGAATCAAGCGAGGAGCCGGTCGCGGGTTGTTTTGGCCTTCTGTCATCGTTCCCCAATTCTCTAGATCTGCGAGACCAGACAATAATCGCGCCAATGACGGTGCTGGTCCATACCTCAAACATCGGCAATAGCTGGAATACGATAAAGCAGCAGCATAATATAATCCTTGCAGCTACCCGATTGCGTGGCCAGGGCGCTGCGGTGCTAGAGGCCCCAGAGCTAGCGCCTGTTGTCCCGATAGGCGAGCAAGCGCAGCGCGTTGACGACGACGATCAATGTCGAACCCTCATGCATCGCCACCGCTGGACCGATGCCAAGACCGAGGACCGTTGCCGGCACCAGCAGCGCGACCACGCCGAGGCTGATGAACACGTTCTGGAGGATGATCCCGCGGGTATGGCGGCTCAGGCCGACCGCAAAGGGCAGATGGCTGAGATCGTCGGCCATCAGCGCGACGTCAGCCGTCTCCAGTGCGACGTCGGAGCCGGCTGCGCCCATCGCGATGCCGACCGTCGCGCTCGCCATTGCCGGCGCGTCGTTCACGCCATCGCCGACCATGGCGACCTTTTGCTCGGCGCGCAGCTTCTTGATCGCCTCGACCTTGTCCTCCGGCATCAGGTCGCCCCAGGCCTCGTCGAGCCCGACATCCTTGGCAATCGCCTCGGCGACCTTCTGGTGGTCGCCGGAAATCATAATCATCCGCTTGATGCCGAGAGCGTGCAGCTGCGCAAGCGCATCGCGGGCTGCGGCGCGCGGCGTGTCCATCAGCCCGATCGCGCCCAACTCCCTGTCGCCATGGCGGACCACCATCGTCGTGCGGCCGCCTTCGCGGAGCTTCTCGATCGCAGCCGCTGAAGCTTTACCCAGAGGAGCGATGCCGTCGACGCCGAACATTTCGGCCTTGCCGATCCAGACCGGCTTGCCGTCGAGCGTTGCGGTTACGCCGCGTCCGGTGAGGCTTTTCAAATCGTGCGCCTCCGGAATGTCGCGCCCGCCCAAGCGCTCGCGGCCGTCGCGCGCGATCGCGGCGGCGAGCGGATGGTCGCTGAGCTGCTCCACCGCGACCGAAACCCTGAGCAGTTCATCTTTCGAGACGCCTTCCGCAGGCACGATATCGGTAATGCGCGGACGGCCTTCCGTCAGCGTGCCGGTCTTGTCGAAGGCGATGGCGCTCAGCGAGCCGAGATTCTCCAGCGGCGCGCCGCCCTTCACCAGCACGCCGCCCCGCGCCGCGCGCGCCACGCCGGACAGCACCGCGCTCGGCGTTGCGATCGCAAGTGCGCACGGACTCGCCGCCACCAGTACCGCCATGGCGCGATAGAAGCTAGCGCTGAACGGCTCGTCGATCACCGCCCATGCAAACAGCAGCACGACCGCAAGCACCAGGACGGCCGGCACGAAAATGCGCTCGAACTTGTCGGTGAAGCGCTGGGTCGGCGATTTTTGCGTTTCGGCCTCGCTGACCATCTGCACGACCTTGGCCAGCGCGGTCTCGGTCGACAGGCGCGTCACCTCCACCTCGATCGCCCCCGCCCCGTTAATGGTCCCGGCGAACACGCGCGAGGATGAGCCCACGGAATTGGGCCTGGCGCGCGCCGTCGCGGCATCCTCGACCGGGCGTTTGTCGACCGGGATGCTCTCGCCGGTCACGGGCGCCTGGTTGACGCTGGACTCCCCTTTGACGAGGAAGCCGTCGGCCGGCAGCCGCTCGTTGGGGCGGACGACCACCACGTCCCCGACCAAGAGGTCCTCAACCAGCACTTCGCGGGTGTCGCCGTCGCGGCGCACGGTGGCTGTTCGGGGGCAAGCTCGGCGAGTGCCTCGATCGCCTGCTTGGCGCGCCCCATCGCGTAGTGTTCGAGCGCGTGACCGAGGCTGAACAGGAAGAGGAGCAGCGCACCCTCCGCGAAGGCGCCAAGAGCCGCTGCGCCCGCCGCCGCGACCAGCATTAGCGTGTCGATCTCGAACTTCTTCAGGCGCAGATTGTCGATCGCCTCGCGCAGTGTGTAGAAGCCGCCGAAGAAATAGGCGACGACGTAGCAGGCGGTCGGCAGCCAGCCGGGGGCCGCGGGCAGGAGCTTCTCGATCGCGAAGCCGATTGCAAGGAGAGCGCCGCATGCGAGGGAGAAGATCAGCTCGGTGTTGGGCCCGAGAAGAGCGCCATGCGCGTGATCGTGCTCCTTCTCCTCCCTTGCGGGGCTGTGCTCGCCATGGTCATGACCTGCATGAGCATCGGCCACTTGATCTTTGTCGATGCGCTCCGACTTCGCGGCTGGCCGGCGAGCGGCGATAGGCCCGGTCACCGTGACCCTCATCCTGGCGAGCGTATCTCGGATGGCCTGCTCGGAGCTCTGCCCGGTCCGGTCGAACTCGACACGCACCAGTCCGCCAGCGCTCACTTCCGCCTCCAGCACGCCCGGCATTGCACGCAGACGATCAGCGACCGTACGCGCCCTTCGCTGGTGAGCGATTCCCTCGACCTCCCACAGGACATGGCCGAATCGCTCGGTGAGCTTGGCTCCGGCGCTCGCCACGAACTCGCGAATGCGCTGAAGCGGTATGACTTCTACGTCATAGTGGATACAGAGCTGAGCCGGCTCACCGGGACCGGCGGGCGCGACATGGGCCGATTCGATCCCTTCGCGGCCCTGGATCGCCGATATCAGCCGCGTCACGCAGGCATCATCGGCGTCCGGGGTACCTGGCAGCAGGATCGAAATGTCCAAGCGAAGCTTTTCGGTCACGATCACGTCCTTTTTACTTAAAATACGTCCAAGTCTGAGATCGTACCTTCTGGTGACCCGCGGTCCTCACTATCATCCGTGTAATCATATTCTAGGGTCTGTTGGGATTCATCGGGAGTTTATCACGGTTGCGGCCAGATGGATCATGGAGGCGAAGCTCTGATCGGTCTTGTCGGCGCGCATTGCGATGCGTTTGAATTCCTTCAGTTTGCCGAAGAAGTTCTCGATTAGATGCCGCCATTTGTACATCTCCTCATCGATGGCGAGAGGCTTTGCTCGGCGCGGATGCTGGGAGATGACGACCTTGGCGCCGCGCGCGTCGGTCAGGGGCAGGATTTTGGTGGTCATGCCGCCTTTCGAGCGGCCGATCGCTTGGCTTTGGGTCCCCCTTTTGCGCCCTGTCCGTGTCGGTGGACCTTGACGATGGTGGCGTCGACCATGGCGTATTCCATGTCGGGATCGTTGGAGACGGCTTCGAACAGCCGCATCCAGATATCCGCCTTCACCATGGTTCTGTCGGCGGCGGTCGGGCGCAGCACCCGGCCGATTGCCAAGGTGGACGTTGCGCGGACCAGTCACTGACGGTAATTATAACGTAACTTCAATGACATAAGAGTTCGCAGTTTTATTCTGAATGGCGCGCCAAATTACCCGCCATTCAGAATAAAATTGTGAACTCAAGTTATTCTGTGCCCAGCGCCAAACGAAGTGGACCTCATTAACACTAAACGGTTTGACTCTCCCGGGTTTACCCACGGGTGGGGGGCGCGTTCGTCGGCTGTGCAGATGAATGTGCCACTGAAGGAAGAAAAAAGTTACAGTAGCTCCTCCCAAATACACCTCACCATCAGCCCAATACCGTGCTGGTCAGATTTGAATTGGTAGAGATCAAGCCACTGCCTTGAGGATTGCGCGCCGGACGAGCACTTCGAACAAAGGCAGTTTGTAGGCATTTTTGGCGAGCGGTGTCGCTCCATCCAGGGCTGCGTGCGCCGCTTCCCGGGCAAGGTTTTCATCGATGCGTTTGCCCACAAGAATGGCTTCGGCTGTCTTTGCCCGATGCGGTGCGGGCGCCGCTGCGCCAAGAATGATTGCAGCGCGGTTGCAGATTCCGTCCGGGCCGACGTTCAGGGTCACAGCGACATCAGCGAGCGGCCAATCGAACGAATCCTTTTCACCCTGCTTTAGATGCACCATGCGCAAACTCGCCGGCACTGCTGGCAAGCGGATAGCCGTCAGGATTTCCTGCGGTTTCAGATTGTTCTCCCGCCGGATATCCTGGTCCGGTAAAACAAAGAAATCCTCGAGCAGAACCTTGCGAATTTCACCCGTCGCGTTGGTCAACTCGATGCTCGCGCCAAGCGCGACCAGCGCCGTGGCGGATGTCGAAGGATGGACGATCGCACAAGGCATGTTGTCGAAGATGGCGTGATACTGGTTTTCGCCGGATATCGCGAAACAATGATTGCCGCCCTTCCTCGAGCAGCGATACTCGATCCGGCGGAAGTACCAGCAACGCGGACGCTGTAGAAGATTTCCGCCGAGCGTCGCGACATTTCGAATTTGCGGGCTTGCAGAGACCCGCGCTGCGCTGGCGAGGACCGGATAACGCCGGTTGACGATCGGATGGCTGGCGAGTTCGGCGAGGGTGACCAGTGGCCCGATGCGTATTCCGCCGTCTTCTTCTTCGACAACGGTGTTGAGCCCCGGAATATTTCCAAGGCTCAGGATCGTAGCCGGGGCTAGAAGGTTTTCCTTCAAAAGATCGAGAAGATCGATCCCGCCCGCCATGACAATGGATGATCGGCCGCGGGCCGTAACATCCGGAGCGGTTGTCATTGCTTCAGCGACCGTGATCGACGCCGCAACCGCGCCTTGTGAAACGTTGGCGGCGCGCGCCCAGGCGAATGGCATCATGGCATCAATCCCTTTTGGGAATCTTGCCGAGCGCCGCCAATACGGCTGCCGGCGTCATGGGCAACGCGCGCAGGCGGACGCCGATCGCATTGTAGACAGCATTGGCGATGGCGGGCGCCGTGGCGATATTAGCGGGTTCGGCAATGCCATAAGCGTCGGTCGCGCTCTGCCCTTGATAATTCTCGAGGACAATTACCTCGATGTCCGGCGTCTCGTGCGGTCCTGCGAATTTGTAGGCTTCAAGATTCGCATTCACCATGCCGCCGGTGTGTTGATCGAAAATGCGGTTCTCAAAGAGCGCAAAGGACACGCCCATCAGAACGCCGCCTTGAACCTGACTCTCGATCTGCAACGGATTTATCGGGCGTCCGCAATCCTGAACGGCCACGACGCGTTCGACGCGGATAATTCCCGTCTCGGTGTCGACGGCCACCTCGGCAAACTGTACGCCGCCAAGATCCTGTTGCGCGACGGCGGCATCACCCCGCACCCGGCGAAACCCCGCGTAATCATCGCTGCGCGAGACGATAGCACTGATCTGATCCGTGCGCAGCCGCGCGGCCGCGGCGCGGAAACTCAAGCTTCGATCCGGAGCGTTGCGGACAAGTATCTGCCCATCGCGCGCAAAGAGATCTTCCGGCGCGGCATTCAGAGCGAGCGCCGCCTCGCGAAAGAGCGATTGCAGAACGCGCCAGGCCGCAGTGCGCGCGGGAGGCGTGATGGAAGCCGTCGTGAGGCTGCCGTAAGACGGCGGACCGGCCGGAAAGTCGGTGTCGCCGATGCGGATCACGATGTCTTCCGCATGAAGCCCGAGTTCTTCGGCGACTACCTGCGCCAACACCGTCCCGATGCCGGTGCCAATATCCTGAACGCTCGACAAGACTTCCACGGATCCATCGCGCAGGATCCGCACTTCGCAGGCCGCATTGGTCTGCACATTGGCACCCCAGAGCGACTGCGCCATGCCCACGCCGCGCTTCAACGGCCCCGAATCGGTGCCCGGCGCATGTCGCCTCTCCCAGCCTATCCGTGCTGCGCCGAGCCGTCGCTCTTCGCGCCGCACCGCGCTTGGATCGATGCGATCGCGCAGCGCCAGAGGATCGATGGCCAATCGCTCGGCAAGTTCATCGATGGCCTGTTCGATCCCGAAAGCGCCCTGCGTATTGCCGGGGCCGCGCATCGCACAACCCGGGCCGCCATTGGTAAACACGTCATATTGCGCGCCTTCGAAATTCGGACAGGTATAGAGCGCCTGCGCCACGTTGCCGACACCCGCACCCAAGGCGGTCCCGGCGGTCCCGTAGCTCTGCAAGGAAATCGCCGTTAGCGAACCATCATGTTTTGCACCGAGCCGCAGCCGTTGCCAGGTGCCCGGGCGATTGCCGGAATCCATCTGCTCCTCGGAACGATCGAGAACAACGCTTACGGGCGTCCGTGCCTGGCGGGAAAGCGCGACCGCCATGCGGGCATAATTACCGAGCATGGATTTAGAGCCGAACCCGCCTCCCATTCCGTCCACGACGACACGCACGCGGCTTAACGGCAGATGAAAGGCCTCGGCCAATTCGTGCCTTATGCCCGCAGTGAACTGCGTAGACATGTGAACCGTAAGTCCGTCTGCGCGCCAATCGGCAACGATCGCGTGCGGTTCCATACAGCAATGCGTCTGCACCTGGGTGCTATATTCGCCTTCGACGGTGACGTCGGCCTGTGCAAAACCCTGTGATACATCACCGCGCGTTTCGATTGCCGGGCCGCGTACATTGCCTTTAAGCGGAAGACCTCCAATCAGGGCGGACTCCGAAGCGTTTCCGGCCGCCATTGAGGCGTTGTCGAAGACCGGGGGCGCTTTCGGTTGACGTGCTTTATCCATGTCGACAACGAACGGAAGCGGTTGGTAATCGACATGAATAAGCCGCAGCGCTTGCTCCGCTGCCGCGACGGAATCGGCGGCGACAGCCGCGACAGGAGCCCCGATATAGCGCAGGACCGCTGAAGCTGGATCGTCGGGAGACGCGACAACCAGAATGGCATGAACGCCGGGATGGTTCGCCGCCGCGGAGATATCGATCGCGCGAACCTGCGCGTGTGGCAGGCTGGCGCGCAAGATCCGGCCATGCAGCATACCCGGCAAAGTGACGTCGACAGTAAAGCGCGTCGCGCCGGTGACCTTGGCGCGCCCATTTTGGCGTGCGGCGGGTTTGCCGATCGAGTTGAGGGCCGTGTTGGGCGGTAAAGGCGGGGGCTCATCGAACGGTACTTGTCGCTCCACTTGGCCCAAGCCGACGCTCGCGATGCCGAATGGGAATTTCTGCGTGCGCGTCTTGGCCGCCGTCATGGTCAGGCCCTTCGCGCTTTGGCTGCCGCCAACGTCGCCTCGACGACATGCGGATAAGTGCCGCAACGGCAGAGATGACCGCTAATTGCCTTTTCTACATCATCGGCAGTGGGATCTGGGGTGCGTTTCAAGAGCGCCGCGCAACTCATCACCATTCCTGGTGTGCAAAAGCCGCACTGGAGAGCGTCGTGTTCGATAAATGCCGTCTGCACCGGATGAAGTTCGCCGCCTGCGGCCAAGGCCTCGATCGTCGTCACATCTTGCTCACCGACGTTGATGGCCAAGCTCATGCACGCAAGAACAGGCATACCGTCAAGCCAGACAGTGCAGGCCGAACAGGCACCGCGATCGCAGGCGACCTTCGTACCTGTCAGTCCAAGCTGATCGCGCAAGGCCTCGGCGAGCGTCATTCGTGGCTCGCCTTGGAGCGTTCGGATGACACCATTGACTTTAAGCGAAATGGATATCGACCCCGGACCTACGACGGCCGGTCCACTCTCTCCCGCTTCCGAGCCCAGAGCTGAAGCAATTTCAACCAAACTCATCCCAGCCGTTGCGAGCGTCGATCCTCCAAGAAAAAGACGGCGCGAAATATCGCGCTTTCGACTCGCATCTGAAATTTGCATGACGAATCCTTCTCTTTAGTCACGCTAAGACTCGTGCACTCCGCACGATTGACTCAGGTCAACAACACGGAATCGTGAGGCGGAGAGATGTGAGAAGCCAGCGAGAGTATCGCAGCCTTGGCGTCGCGCCGTCCGCTGAACGCGATATCGCAAATCGCTGAGGAAGAAAGCCGCCGCGAAAGTGTTCGAATGGGCGGAACCTGACAATCAATTGATCGAGGTCAAATCGAGATCTGGCGAAGTCTTGTTCATTTAGATCCTGATCGGAAAGACAAAAAGCAGCCTCATTGCCTTGAGAGGCGCACGAGGCGCTTCGAATAAATTCATCGTCTTTATTCTTCGACGGATGTGTTCATGACGCTACCACACGATACGCTCGATGGAGGAAGGACGGCGAGTGAACGGGTCGCTCTTCCCCATCAGCAGCGCGCATCCTGCAAACCTGTTGCTTCTCCGACGCCTCCCCAAAAAGCTGGTTCGGTCGTTTCCAAAAAATCCGGCCTCAGGACGTACTGGCTGTTCGGGGGAGCAGCCCTGTTATTCGTTGGAACGGCCTTAGCCGCTATATGGTGGTTTCTCGGAACCGATAGCAGTGTCCGCTACACAACCGCGTCCGTAACGCGGGGTGCAATCATCCGGGCCGTCACGGCAACGGGGACAGTCAATCCGGAGTTGACGATCATTGTCGGAACATACGTTTCCGGCGTCATTCAGCAGCTATTCTGCGACTACAATACCGAGGTCAAGAAAGGCCAAGTCTGCGCCAAGATCGATCCTCGTCCCTATCAAAGCATTGTCGATCAAAGCAGAGCGAATTTATCGGTCGCCAAGGCCCAGCTCGAAAAGGACCAGGCAAACTTAACCTACACGAAGCTTGCCTTTGATCGTGCCGGCATTCTCGTTAAAACCCGGGCGGTTTCCCAGGATGCCTATGACAGTGCCAAAAATATCTATGAGCAGGCACAGGCGCAGATTGCCTTCGATCAAGCGACCATTTTGCAGCGCCAGGCTATGCTCGATGCTGCACAGGTCAATCTAGATTATACCAACATCGTATCTCCGGTGGATGGCACCGTGGTTTCGCGTAACGTCACAATGGGACAAACGGTCGCCGCGAGCTTCCAGACGCCAACCCTCTTTCTGATTGCGTCCGATCTCACCCGAATGGAGGTCGATGCAAATGTGAGCGAAAGCGATATCGGCGACATCAAGTCGGGCAACAAGGCAACTTTCACGGTCGACGCGTTTACAAAACGCACCTTCGAAGGCGCTGTGAACCAGGTTCGCCAATCTCCCCAGACGGTTCAGAACGTCGTTACCTACGATGTGGTGATCAGTGCCAGCAATTCGGATTTGGCGCTGAAGCCGGGCATGACGGCCGCCAGCCGCATCATCGTTGATCAACGCAACGATGTGATCCGCGTACCAAATCCGGCGCTCCGATATACCCCCCATGGTCTCTCGGACGTCGCCCCACCCGCACACGTTCAAGTCTGGGTTCTGCGTGACGGGAAACCGGTCCCTGTTCCTGTCACGATCGGACTGGATGACGACAACTTCACGGAAATCGTGAGCGGAGATGTAAAGGCTGGCGACCTGATTGTCATCGCGGAACAGAGAACGGCGGCCGACAAGCCCATCACGCCGCGGCTCGGTTTCTGATCGCCATCGAATGGACGCCCGCGGTACCCATATGTCCGAGCCGATTATCAGGGTTGTAGACGTGACGCGGACCTATCACGTCGGCGATGTCGATGTGCAGGCGTTGCGCGGAATCAACCTGACCGTCGAGCCCGGCGAGTTCATCGCCATCATGGGTTCATCCGGATCGGGAAAGTCCACATTGATGTCATTGCTCGGCTGCCTGGATCGACCGTCCAGCGGGGAGTATTATTTCGAAGGTGTCAATGTTGCTCAATTATCAGAGGTGCAACTTGCGCGCATCCGCAGCGAGCGGCTGGGTTTTGTTTTCCAGAGCTTCAATCTGCTTGCGCGAACCAGCGCAATCGAGAACGTCGCCCTCCCGCTGTTCTATGCCGCGGCGGGAACTTCGAGCGGCACCGAGCGCATCGAACGCGCACGGACATCGTTGAAGCTTCTTGGTCTGGCCGATCGCGAGCGAAATACACCGGGACAGTTGTCCGGCGGTCAGCAGCAGCGCGTCGCCATTGCGCGTGCCTTGATCAACGATCCCATCCTGCTGCTGGCGGATGAGCCGACAGGCAATCTCGATACCCGCAATTCGCACGAGATTATGGAGACGCTTCAGTCGCTCAATCGCGAACGTGGCGTTACCATCATCGTCGTGACGCACGAGCCCGACATTGCAACCTACACGGATCGCGTCATCACGATGCGAGACGGACAGGTCGTGTCGGATATTCGAAGCCGGCCCTTGCGCTCCCGGCCGGAATTATCGGGCAATTCATCGCCTGTGGATTCGGGGCGGAACTGGCGGCCGGCGACAACCAGCGCTACGGAAACCGCGCGCGCTTTTGCGATGATGATCGTTGCTGCGGCGATCCAGGCGCTGGCCCGCAACAAGATGAGATCGGCACTGACCATGCTCGGCGTTTTCATCGGCGTCGCGGCACTTATCGTCATGGTCGCGATCGGTCAGGGCGCCAATGAAGCCGTGCGCAAACAGATCGAAAGCCTCGGAACGAATCTTCTCGTGGTCGTGCCGGGCGCAATTACGATGGGTGGGATGCGCAGCGGGCAGGGGGAGCGCCTCAACTCTCACGGTGGTTGACGCCGAGGCGCTTCGTCGTGAAGCGCCCGCCATCGGCAGCGTCAGCTATCTCATTCGTCAGGCGGGACAAGTTCAGTACGCCAATCAAAACTGGACAACGGCCATTCAGGGCGTCAGCGCCAATTATCCGCCGATCACAAACTGGAAAATCATGACGGGGCGCGGGATTTCAGAAGACGACAACAGTAACGCGGCCCTCGTTGCGGTTATTGGTCAAACCGTTGCCCGACAGTTGTTTGGCGCAAGCGAGAATCCGGTCGGCGCCGTCATCCAGGTTAAAAGCGTGTCCTTGCGCGTCATAGGCATCCTCGCGTCCAAGGGGCAAACATCCTACGGAACGGACCAGGACGATCTTGTCATGATTCCGTTCGAGACCGCCGAACGCAAAGTTCTTGGTGTTGCGGCGCCTAGCCAACAGCAGGCGCCGCTCAACTGGGTGTATCCGTCGCCGCCCAATCCCTACAATCTTCAGCAGCGGCTGATGGGCTATGTCAATCAGATCTATGTTCAGGCGACCGGCGCCGACGAGGTTCAATCGGCGGTCAGCCAGATCACGAATATCCTGATCCGCCGGCATCGAATTCGGCCCGGCGACACTAATGATTTCACGGTTCGCAATCTGAGCCAGATCGCCGAGACCGCGGAAAGCAGCAGCCGGATCATGGCGCTTCTGCTTGCAGCGGTTGCGTCGATCTCGCTGATCGTGGGCGGCATCGGCATCATGAACATCCTGCTTGTCTCGGTCACTGAACGAACGCGCGAAATCGGACTACGCATGGCGATCGGCGCCCGAAGAACGCATGTTCTTTTGCAGTTCCTTGCCGAATCCGTCATTTTAAGCGTCACCGGCGGCATTGCCGGAATCGTCGTGGGTGTCCTGGTGTCGGTATCGATCTCGGTCATTGCCGGCTGGCCGACGCCGATCTCGCCCGCGGCCATTGCCGGCGGGTTCCTGTTTTCTGCCGCGGTCGGTATCTTCTTTGGATACTATCCTGCACGAAAGGCCGCCCGCCTCGATCCGATCGAGGCGCTTCGCTACGAGTAATGAGCCTCGTCGACAACATTGCGATGCTGTTCATCGTTCCTGATGGAGTGGCTCTCGTACAGATCGTGCCACGATGGAGCACTTTCTCGTGATGCTGCTGACCCTGTTCGTGATTACGATGTCCAAGGTCCGGACGAATGGCCGGTGATCACGGCTGCCATGGTGCTCTTGCTTTGTCGAGCAGGCGCTAAATTGTCCTATGTCAATCTTCGTTGTCTGATTGTGATTACGGTTCATCGTCCGTTCGTTAGCGCGATAGGCCGACTTCCATCGGTCATATGCAGGCATCCGTCCCGTGACCGTCGCATCCAAAGAGAATTTTCAGATCGAGACGAGAAGTCTGTCGAAATCGTTCGATGGGCATGCCGTTGTCGATCACGTCGATCTTCGTGTTCGTGATCGGGAAATTTTCGGCCTGATCGGACCGAATGGAGCAGGCAAATCGACGCTGATCAAGATGCTCACGACGCTGCTGCCGCCGACGAGCGGCGAGGCACGGGTGGCCGGGTGCGATCTGCGACATCAAGCGAAATCTGTACGAGCCCGTATCGGTTATGTCCCGCAGCTTCTTTCCGCTGACGGTGCATTGACGGGTTATGAAAATCTTCTTCTGTCCGCACGTCTTTATCTCATTCCGCGTGCTGATCGAGCCCGGCGTATCAACGAGGCGCTGGAGATGACGGGGGCTCCTGGCTTCAGCGGACCGGCTTGCCGAGCATTACTCCGGCGGGATGCTCCGGCGGCTCGAGATCGCGCAGAGCACGCTCCATCGGCCCGCTCTCCTTATCATGGACGAACCGACAGTCGGACTCGATCCCGTCGCCCGAACCGCGGTGTGGGATCATGTTCGCAGTTTAAGGGATCGTTTCGGCACGACCATTCTCGTTACGACTCACGTCATGGAGGAAGTCGAGGCCCTTTGCGATCGCGTCGGTATCTTGCATCGGGGGCGGCTTGAGAAAGTCGGCACACCCGCTGAGTTGAAGGCCGAGATCGGGCCTGATGCGAGCCTCGACGATGTCTTCGCCAAAATCGCCGGGGCAGGTGTCGACGGAGGTGGCAACTATGGCGATGTCCGCCAGGAGCGCCGGAGCGCGAGCGACCATGGCTGATCGTATGACAGAAGCAGTCGCGGGTTATGCCACGCAGGTCTATGCAGTCGCGGATGCCGAACTGCGCAAGCTCCGGCACGATCCAAGCGAGCTTCTGACGCGTGCTATCCAGCCGGCGATCTGGCTTGTCCTTTTCGGCGAGGTGATGGCGCAAGTTCGCGGCCTGGCGACAGGTAACGGCCGTTACCTCGATTTTCTCGCGCCGGGCATTCTCGCCCAGAGCGTTTTGTTTGCGGCAATCTTCTACGGGATCGCTGCGATCTGGGAACGCGATCTTGGTGTACTTCACCGCTATATGGTGAGTCCGGCTCCCCGTAGCGCTCTCGTGCTGGGAAAGGCGGTTTCCTCCGCTGCGCGAGGCTTGTCGCAGGCGATTGTGGTTTATGTCCTCGCTCTCCTGCTCGGCATCGAGGTGGACCTCAGTCCGGCCAGTCTTGTGTCTGTCGCTGCGCTGATCGCGCTTGGCTCCGGGTTGTTTTCAACGTTTTCGCTCATCATCGCCTGCATCGTTAAGACGCGGGAGCGGTTTATGGGAATCGGTCAGGTGCTCACCATGCCGATCTTTTTTGCCAGCAACGCGATCTATCCCATCGACATCATGCCTGGATGGTTGAAATCAATTTCTCTCGCCAATCCGCTGACCTATCAAGTCGATGCACTACGAGCGCTGATGCTGACGGGTGGCGTCAGCAAGTTCGGTCTTGGCGTCGATTGTCTGGTGCTCGTCGTCATTACATCTGTGCTGGTCGTGATCGCCGCACGTATCTATCCGCGTATGACGATGTGAGTGGCTGGTGCCAGCCGAGCATCCGCAAGTGCGATGATTTCAGAGGAACATCACATGCCCTATGCGTCGGTCGAGGATCTCCCGGAATCCATCCAGAAGCATTTGCCCATGCATGCGCGAGAAATCTATCGCGGCGCCTTCAACAGCGCATGGTCCAATTATGCCGATCAATCTCCGATACACCGCGAGCAGACTGCCCATCGTGTTGCCTGGGCAGCGGTCAAGCGCCGCTACCGCAAGGAAGGAGACGACTGGGTGGAGCGCTGAGCGGTGCCGGCCGCGAAGCGATAAATCTGTCTCAGCCGATCCAGCGAATTTCGGGGGCTCGCCGCGGGACGTGAGGCGGCTGAGCTTTAGGATGTCCGGCAATGACTGGCGCAATTGCGACCGAACCGGCAGCAACACCGATCAGTGCTTTTCCGGCAGGGGTATTCAGGAAGCTCTGGGCAAAGCCGATCCAGCAGGTACCAAGGCCTGCGGCATATGCGGCGAGCATCAGGTTCTCGGCGGCAAGCGCACAGTCCTCGGCAATCCATGGACCTTGCGAACCAGCCGAAATCAGAATCAGGACAGGAGCATGATAGAAAATGTGGAAATCTGGATTGCCAACCATTGATTTAAGATGGTCAGATTGAGGACCTGACGGCGCGGTTGCGAGCAGATGAGCCTTTGCCTCGCGCGATATCCGGTCCAGCATGCCTTGATCGCGTATGACGGTGAACATCCACGGCTGCTGATCAAAAGCACTTGGCGCTTTGATGGCGGCATCGATTAGATCAGAGATCAATCGCTCATCCACCACCTCATTGCTATAGTTACGAACTGCACGACGACCGCTTATCGCGTCATTGACGTCCATTGCCGTTCTTTCCAAATATTGTCTTTAGTCATTTAGCCTAGACATATTAAGAGTGAAGGCATTGATTCCTGATCAAGCCGGGGATTTGAAATCATGCTCTCTCTTTCTAATCTGTAATGGTGAGAAATCCGAAATGCGTTTGCGGGGCAAGATTGCCATTGTTACCGGAGCTGGCACCGGCATTGGCGAGGCGATCGCACACAAGTTTGCGCGCGAAGGCGCCCTGTTGATCCTCAGCGGGCTTCCCGACGATCCTGTTTGTGACGTGGCCGAAGCGATCGAGGCGACGGGTGGGCAGGCCAAGGCCTATCTCGGCGATCTTGCCGAGGAACAGCATGCGCGCGGCTGCGTCGAACTCGCTTTGGAAAATTTCGGATCGCTCGATGTGCTGGTGAGCAATGCCGGTGTCTTCATTGCCAATGCGGAGACCGATGCTTATCGCATTGAGGATTTCGATCGCACCATCAGGAACAATATTCGCACCGCATTCCTGATGACGAAGTTCGCCCTGCCGCACCTCCAGAAGAGTCGGGGAAATATTGTCTTTACCGGCTCCGAGGCCGGAATGAACGGCTCGCCGATGTTTACGCCTTACGGGGGAAGCAAGGCTTTCCTTCATGCCTTCATGAAAGGCGTTGCTCTGGAACAGGCGCCGTATGGGGTGCGCGCCAACTGCGTCTGTCCCGGCGCGATTGACACCGCGTGGACGAGGGGTTCCGACAGCCCGATCGAGCCGGCTGCGCAGGCGGCAATCGGTGCCATGATTCCCCTGGGTCGCCGCGGCACACCGGAGGAGATGGCGAATATATTCGCGTTTCTCGCATCCGACGAAGCGAGTTACGTGACGGGCGCGCTTTGGTTAGCTGATGGTGGTGTCACGCCGGCCAAGAACGACATCGGTACGCATGTGCCTGAGGCGTTACGACGTGCTCCAAACGGTGTGCTCAGCCTGAAGCATTCACATGACGGTCTTCACGGCAAGGAGGTCTACCGGGCGTCAGCAGGACGCGTTCCGTAGCTTGCCTGCTGAAGTCGATCAGGAATGATCGTTGAGGGGCAAAAATTCCAAATGGAAGAGATTCACGTTTCCCGATCACTCTCGGGGATATTTTGCGTCGGCTGTTCGGTTCACTGACTGATCACATCTTTGGAATACTCAGCGGACAGCCATTTGTGTTGAACTCGTCATCATCATCGGCTTGCCGGCATCGAGGATGCGCGCTGTTTGAACGGGGCCGTCATTGGAAATGGTATGGCGTGCGATGGTTAAACCGGAGAGTGCAATGCCTGCGACGAGCGCAACGATCACGATCTTCAAATGAGTCGCACGATCTGCGCTATAAATGGAATGATTCATAAGAGCCATCCTCACCCTCGGGATGGCCTGTTTTATTTGAGATCAGAATCTCCCGCTATTCGCTCAATATCCTAAGGTGTGCTCCTTAAGGGGTTTTCCGAAGGGCGCCAGATTTCATCGAGATGCAGGGCGAGTACCGGACGAGGCTTTTTGTGGATAGAGTCCTTCGATCTCAGCAGCCAGGCGACGCTCCAAGGCGGCGCGCTTGATCTTGAGTGTAGGGGTAAGCAGTCCCTCCGCGATGGTCCATGGTTCGGTGCTCCACCAGACCGCACGCGGAGTGGCATAGGCGGGAAAGTCCTTCACCGCTTCAGCGATGCGGCGACGAAGGAAGTCCGCCTCGCGATGTGTGAGTGGCGATGCCGTGCCCGCGGCTTCCTTCTCGATCCGAGCCTTTTCAGGCTGCCATTCCGCCGCGTTGAGAACGACCAGCGCCGCCAGATAGGGACGCTGCTCACCGATGACCATTGCCTGCTCGAACAGCGGATCGGATATGATAGCCGTCTCGAGATCCGCCGGAGCGATCTTCTCACCGGTGGAGGTGACGATGATGTCCTTGATCCGGCCGGTGATCGTGATGCGTCCATCCTCGATACGTGCCTGATCGCCTGTATGCAGCCAGCCGTCGGCTTCGATCGTTCGCTGCGTTTCTTCGGGCTTGTGCCAATAGCCGATCATGACGCTCGGCGCGCGGACAAGGAGTTCCTGATTTTCGCCGATCTTGACCTCGACTCCGGCAAGCGGTCTACCGACGGAACGTGGATCGTTGTCGTCCGGTGTGTTGACCGAAACCACCGGCGATGTTTCGGTCATGCCGTAGCCTTGGAGCACGTCAAGTCCCAGCGAGAGGAACAGACGGGCGATCGGCAAGGTGATCGGAGCGCCGCCGCTGACGGCGACGCGCAGTCGCCCGCCCAACTGGGCAAGAACCTTATCGGCGACGATTTGCTTCAGCGCAGGCCAGGCAAGCCGGTCGAACAGGGACGGAGACGTCCGGCTCTGGCGGGCGTCGAACCAGCGTCCGCCGACGGCCAATGCCAGATCCAGTGCGGCACGTTCGAACCACGATGCAGAGGTCCGATGCTCCATGATTTTGGCATGGAAGCGTTCGTAAATTCGGGGCACCGAGATGAGAAGCGTCGGGCGCACGATTTTCAGGTCTTCGGGTAAATGCTGCGTGGATCTTGCGAAAGCTACACACGCGCCAGCCGCTATAGGGTGGTAGTAACCAGCCGTGCGTTCAAAGGTGTGTGACAGCGGCAGGAACGAGAGGAAGACGTCATCTTCCTCGACCCTCAGGCGTTCGCGGATGGCCTTGACGTTGGCGATGATATTCCCGTGGGAGAGCATGACGCCCTTTGGCCGTCCCGTCGTTCCCGACGTGTAAACGATGGCGGCGAGATCGCTTGGCTCAACGATGGCGTCGTGTGTGTCGGTTGTGGGTGTCCGATCATTGCCCAGCCAATTATCGAGCGTGACGAGGAGGCCGTCAGAGTTATTGAATCCGCTCGAAGTTTTCGCGCAAACCACGCGCTTCAGCCCGTCGAGCCGGCTATCTCCCACCTTCAGCGCTTCCCACTGCTCTATCGACTCGATGAACAGAAGCGAAGCACCGCTATCTTCCAGGATGTAGAGGATGCTTTCGGGGTTATCGACGGCATGGAGAGGCACGGGGACCAGACCGCAGGACAGCGCCGCGAGGTCCATGGAGATGTGGTCGACGCCATTCGGCACGAGGATGGCGATGCGCGCGCCCGGATCGAACCGCTCCGCATCAAGGGCCCGTTGCCATGCCTGGACGCGCATATCGACGTCGCGCCACGTATAGCTGATCCAGCGCGCCGCGGTTTGATCGAATTGGCGATAGGCTTCCCGATGTGGCGTTTCTTCGATGCGCCAGCGAAGCAGTACCGGCAACGTTTGCGCGTCATCGAAATCCGTGACGGCAAGCAGTACGCGATCAGCAGATGCCATATGAAATATAACCCGTTCGAATTGTCTCTCCTGCGTCCTGGCTGGATCGACCTCAAGAAGATAACATGATCGCCGATTGCGGTGTCTGGTGGTTGATCTGCGTCAACGTGCTGATTGGCCGCGCTCTCAATGAACCCTGCAATCCCATTTCGCTGCAAGCTCTACAGTGAATTTGCACGCCGCCTGTCGATCGCTTCTGTAACACCCATTCTGTTTCCGATCGGCTCCGCGAGATGTCCGGCATGGGCTTTGATATCGATCAAGTTGCCGAAGTGTATTGCGAATAGCTTGAGTTCAATGGAGGATCGGCAATGGACTGAGTCCGAAACGCTATCATTGCGGTTATTATCGTAGTGTTGGGAGGGAGCGCCGTAGCATCAGCGGCACCGCTGCTCCCGGTGGCCATCGTAACGACATCTGCGAATGACGCTGATGTGACATTGGTTCGTTGGCGAGGGCGGGGCGATGGAGGTGCAGGAGTGGCCGCGGGTTTAGCAACGGGGCTGATCATTGGCGGCTTGCTTGCCGCGCCGCGCTATTATTATGAACCTTATCCTTACCCCTATGGTTACTACGCTCCGCAATATGTTGGGCCGATCGGCTACGGTCCCCCCGGCTGGGAAGCCTATTGCTTTTCACGTTTTCGCTCCTTCGATCCCATCAGTGGAACTTATTTGAGCCGCAACGGCCGCCGGTATTATTGCCGATAGGGCATTGACGCATAAGCGAGCATCAGGAGCTGTCGTCATGGGAGTTCGAGGCTCGAAAGAAGCTCCTTCCGGAGCAAAGACGTCGTTTCCATCACTCCGCAAAAAGATGGTTGAACGATACATCATGGCGCGCGGCGTCCGCGACGAGTTGGTTCTTGATGCGATGCGCAAGGTGCCACGCGAACTGTTTCTGCCGAAGAATCTTCGCGAATTTGCCTACGACGATGCGCCACTCCCGATTGCTGGCGAGCAAACCATTTCTCAGCCCTATATCGTTGCCTTTATGGCCGAAGCCTTGATGCTCAAGGGCGGCGAGAAAGTTCTCGAGATCGGCGCCGGCTCTGGCTACGCCGCCGCGGTGCTGTCGGAGATCGTGGCCACCGTCTACACGGTCGAACGACTGGGCCCGCTTGCTGAGAAGGCTGCGGCGACACTGGCGGAACTCCGCTATGACAATGTTTATGTTCTGCATGGCGACGGCACGAGAGGGTGGCTGGAACACGCCCCTTATGATGCCATCGTCGTGGCGGCTGGCGGACCACAGGTCCCCGAATCCCTCAAGGAGCAGTTGAAGATCGGGGGCCGGCTCGTGATCCCGGTGGGGGCAGATCAAGGTAGCCAGGAACTGGTCCGAGTCACCCGCATTTCAGCAAACCAATATCGCAGCGAAGATATTGCCGACGTTCGCTTTGTCCCATTGATCGGCGAGGAGGGGTGGGCGAGTGCCAGGGATAAGGCTCGTTCCCCCATCCGTGGTCCGCTTCGTCCGGCCTCTTCTGACGAAGAACTGCTGGTCCGAAAACTTGCCGATGCTGCGGAATCGTTTCCTTCGATCGAGGCCGCCGATCTTAATCCGCTGCTGGATCGGATCGGGTCGGCACGGGTCGTGCTGCTTGGCGAGGCGACCCACGGCACCTCCGAGTTCTACCGGATGCGTGAGCGGATCACACGCGATCTCATCGTCAAGAAGGGTTTCAGTTTCGTTGCAATCGAGGCGGATTGGCCGGACGCCGCACGGGTCGATCATTACGTGCGGCACTTCCAGTATCCGCCTTCGGAGTGGACCGCTTTTGCGCGATTTCCAACATGGATGTGGCGAAATACCGAGGTCCGCGATTTCGTGAGTTGGCTGCGCAAGCGCAACGGTACGGTCGAACGGAACAGGCGCGTCGCGTTTCACGGCCTCGATCTCTATAGCCTCTATGACTCGATCCGGTCGGTCTTGAACTACCTTGATGAGGTCGATCCGGAGTCGGCGAGGGTGGCTCGCGAACGTTATGGCTGTTTGACGCCGTGGCAGCGAGATCCTGCGACCTACGGCCACGCCGCGTTGACCGGATCTTATCCGACGTGCAGATCTCATGTGGCGCGCGCGCTCACCGATCTCCTTTCAAAACGCCGTACTTACGCCGAACATGATGGAGAGCGCTTCCTCGACGCCGAGCAAAACGCGCGTCTGGTCGCGAACGCGGAGCGCTATTATCGCATCATGTATTATGGCTCTCGCGCGTCATGGAATCTGCGCGACAGCCATATGTTCGAGACTCTGAAGAATTTGCTGGCGTTTCACGGTCCGGACAGCAAGGCCATCGTTTGGGCACACAACTCCCATGTAGGCAATGCAGCCGCGACCGATATGGCCGCGCGCGGCGAGCACAATCTTGGTCAACTCTGCCGCAAGGAGTTCGCTGAACAAGCTTATGTGATCGGGTTTGGTACTCACAGCGGAACGGTTGCTGCGGCATCCGAATGGGATGGCCCGATGGAAATCAAAACCGTCCAGCCGGCGCTGGCCGACAGCTACGAGCAATTATGTCACGCGACCGGGCTGGCGCGCTTCATGCTGAGCCTGCGCGGCCGTGGCGATTTGTGCGGAGTGTCCGGTCTCGGCAGAGAGCGACTTGAGCGGGCAATCGGTGTAATCTATCGGCCCGAGACGGAACTCGCGAGCCACTACTTCCGGGCCAGCTTGCCGCAACAGTTCGACGAGTACATCTGGTTCGACAATACGCGCGCGGTGAGTCCGCTGGAGACCGCCGAGATCGAGGGCCTTCCAGATACTTATCCGTTCGGCGTGTGATGCGACCATGTCCCGATACTTGAGGCGTCGCGCAATCTTGAGGAGCATACGAATATGCTAAAAATTCCGCACAATGCGTTGGTGTTTGTCGGAGACGGCCGAAAGGCCTTGTTTTTGCGAAATGAAGGCGATGCGAAATTTCCGAATCTCAGAACCGAGAGGGTGTTTGAGGCGGAAAATCCGCCGACCCGTGAGCAGGGTAGCGATCGGCCGGGACGGGTAAGCGAGGCGGCCTTGGCTGGCCGCAAAAGCGCTGTGGAGTCGACCGATTGGCATGACATTGAGGAGCACCGGTTCGCGCGAACGGTCGCGGCGGCTATGGAGCAACTGGTCCGAGCGAGCAAGGCGAAGGCCCTCGTCGTGGTAGCGCCGCCGAAAACGCTGGCGGAATTGCGGAGCGCCTTCCATTCCGATGTGAAGGCTTGCATTGTCGCCGAAATAAACAAGGATCTTACAAAGCATCCGGTCGGTGAAATCGAAAAGCATCTTGTGGGTGATGCTTGAATCCCGATTACGCGACCAGTTTCCCGGCGGCACTATGATCCGCGTTGTGCAAGGGTTTGACTTGGGTCAAAAGGATCAGCGTCAAGACGTGAACGTAATCTGATCAGCAAGCGAGGAGACAGCCATGTCCTATGCAACGCTGATGGTTTGGATCAATGTCGACCACGTATCGAGCCAGTTGGTTCGCGTCGCAGGGGGTGTGGCGAATAAATTCGCGGCCAAGCTGGTCGGATTGTCGGCTGTTGCGATCGTGCCGCCATTTGTCGCGGAGGGTGTCGTGATCGTCGACAACGCGACGGAATTCGATATCGCGAAGATGAAATCCGATCTCGCGGAGGCTGGAAGCAAGTTTCAGTCCGCCGCGGGAACTGGCCACCAGGTCGAATGGCGGTCAGCTATCGAATTTCCCACGCAAACGTTGATCGGCGAAGCGCGATGCGCTGATTTGATCCTGGTCGAAAAAGGAAAATCTGGCGACATTTATCGAACTGTCGATGTAGGTGCGGCTATTCTGGGAGCCGGCCGTCCCTTTCTGGTGGTTCCTGCGGCAGTGAAATCTCTTACCGCTGATCATGTCGTGATCGGTTGGAAGAATACGCGCGAGGCGCGGCGGGCGGTTCAGGATGCGTTGCCATTCCTTCACAAGGCGAAGCGCGTGACCGTCATAGAGACATGCGAGAAGGATCAGATGGACGCCGCGCGCCGTGGTATCGATGATGTTGTCCGTTACCTGGCGCAGCACAGGATAAAGGCTGAGCCTCGGGTTGAAATGCAGGCCCATGGGTCTGGCGCGGATCAGATAATCGGACTGGTTGAGGACGGCGGCGCCGATCTGCTGGTGACCGGCGCTTACGGTCACAGCCGGTTTAACGAATGGGTTTTCGGCGGGATGACTCGTGACCTGCTGACATCGAGTCCGATTTGCTGCCTGATGTCCCATTGAGCTACGAATTGCGAGGGCAAATGCGACAGTCAAGTACAGGAACGTTTCTTGAAAGCAGGTCTCCTCCCGCTAAGAGACGCGTCCCGCCGTCAGAACAGACCGACGAAGCGCCGGGTCTGATCGACAGCGAACAGGTCGACGTCGAGCGGGAAGCCCCCTTGGGGGAAAATGAGTCGATCGAGCGTACAGACCCTGGCGAGAAGCCGGACCCCCGGCCTTTGAAGATTGAGCGATCCCGGTCTTGCGCGTGATTTTGGTCAATAAGGCCCATCCGGAGCCAGCCGCAGGCTCTGGCGGGCAAAGCATTGAAGGAGTCATCGAAAATTGCGCATTTTTTGTCTCAAAGTTCTAATTTATTAGGAACGACTCATATCCGCGATGCCGTGCGCAGGGGTAATATTGTGATTTGACCACTTCCATAAGGTGGCTCACAATTAAAAAGAAGAATTCAGTGAATATGAAGGTACGTCTCATGGAGCGCTTCATTCACAATGAGAATATTCGCCGCTACCGTAAGCTCCTCGAAGACGAGCAAAATGAAGAGAAGCGGCATATCATTCGAAAATTGCTGACCGACGAAGAGGCCAAGGATGTAGGCTCGCCAGAGCGGCGCTAGAATTCGAGGCATCCCCAGAATCTAAAGGCCGCCTCTGTTGGCGGCCCCTTTCGTTTCACTCGGCATAAATTGCGCTTGGGGGGAATTGCCTTATTGATACCCCGAATTGGCACCGACCAAGCCTCAAACCTCAGCGCGCTCAACGCAACCTGGAACGATGCTCTTGATTGTCGGCGTACCGGCGAGCTGCATCGTCATTGCGAGCTCGTTTCTGAGATGTTCGTAGACACTTTGCACGCCTTGCGCGCCGCCTAGCGCCGAACCGTAGAGCAGCGGACGTCCCAAGGCGACCGCGCTGGCGCCCAGCGCAAGTGCTCGAAACACGTCCTGGCCACGGTAGACGCCGCCATCGATGATGATTGGTAGCCGTCCCTTCAGCGCTTCGGCGACGCGCGGCAGAACCGTCATGGCCGAAGGCGTGTTGTCGAGTTGGCGACCACCGTGATTTGATAGCCACACGGCTGCACAGCCGCGGCGTTCAGCCTCAAGTGCCTGCGCCGGGGATAAAATACCCTTCACGATCACGGGAAGGCCGGTGTGGCTTCGACAGAATTCAATATCGTCCCAGCCGAGATCGGCCTTCATAGCCATCGCGTTTCCGCTCACGCCAGAGGTCTTCGGAACGTTCCCCATGGCCAGATTGGGAACAGGCACGCCCTGTAGCCGCGTCGATCGTTCGCGGTTGCTGGTTACGAATGCGTCGATCGTGAGAACGATGGCCTTGTAGCCGGCGGCCTTCGCGCGCTGTAGCATTTCGATCGCAAAGGGACGGCTGCTCGGTATGTAGGGCTGGAACCACTTGTCACCGGTGCCGCCTGCCGCAATGTCCTCAAGGCTCAGTTGCGTGACTGAACTCGCCACATAAAGCGTACCCGCCAGCCCGGCTCCTTTGACCGTGGGCAATTCCTTCTGAGCATGCATCGAGCCCTGAAAACCGACCGGCGCGGAGATAACTGGAAAGGGAAGCCGGATTCCGAGAAGTGTGGTGCTGGTATCCGGAGTGCCGTTTCCGGAAAGATAATTTGGCACAATCACCGTTCTGTTGAATGCCGCAAGATTCTCCCGCATCGTCCATTCATCGCCGGCGCCGCCGGCGACATAGGCAAATCCGAACGGCGCCATCACCTTCTGCGCCTCGCCCTCAAGATCGCGCAGGTTGATGATCCGGAGCCGCTTTTCGTTGTTTGGAAGTCCTCCCGCAGTGCCGGGCGCCTCCGCTGCCTGAGGTGGAGCAGTCTGTGCAAGTATCGGTCCTGCCGCCCCCTATGGTCGCCACTGCGGCGCCAGCGGACAAGAACTCTCGACGCAAATAATTCATGGCGTTTCTCCCTTGATCAATTTCCCGCAGCTCGTACGAGGCGGCGGGTCGCTTTCGCAGATCATATTGCCATCTCCGGTTCGTCCGGTCGTTCTTTCTTCGTCTCTGAAATTCTCGTCACCGTCGTTTCTATGAGAAGCACCAAGCTGTCATCAGCAGCGGCGTTACGTAATCGATTGACTTGGCAAGAAGCGTTGCCTCCTACAATACGCTTTCCGAGGCCGCCGAATGAACCAGAACTTCCTCATGTGCCACTTGCTTCTCACGGGAGTTCAGCCGTCACGATAAGCTGAGCGCAAAGTTACACTGCCAGCCTCACAGACCGGGCCTGATGCGGTGAGGCCGGCAGTTCACTTACTTCGCGCTTACGGGGATAGTCTTCTGCTTCTTCTCCGCCTCCGGCGATTTCGGAAGGGTCACAGTCAGAATGCCGTCCTTGAAGCTGGCTTCGATCTTGTCAGTGTCGATATTGCCGGGAACCTGTAGTGAGCGGCGGAAGGAGCCATAGCGACGTTCGGAAACGTAACGGTCCTTGGCCTTTTTCTTCCCTCTCTTCCTGCTTTTCGCCCTTGATCGTCAGCACGTTGTCGGAAAGCTGAAGATCAATGTTCTTGACGTCGATACCCGGCAATTCGGCGGTCACTTCGAAAGCCTTGTCCTTCTCAACGATATCGATGGCCGGTGTGACGTTGAAACCGAGATCACGGCGCCAAAACGGCTCGATATCCAAGAGAGACCGGTAAGTCGGAGCTTGCAGGAATCCGGTCTGAAAGTCGTGAAGCAACCGATCGACCTGATTGCGCAGAGCCTCGAAGGGCTGCCACTCCGAAGGTTTGGTGACCTGGGGAGCCGAAGTCGCTTCGGTCTTGATGGGCAGCTTGGTTGTTTCCGCCATGGTGGATGCTCCTTTGGAGTTACTAAACTCAAAAAAGCATATGCCCAGCAAAGGGAGTCTCCTTGATCTCAATCAACAAGGAAGCGTTCAAAACCAAATGTCACGATCATTTCACATTGAAATAGAATTCGCGATGACAAGCGCTACAGGACACTTCGGATGGCCGATGCACATGATGACAATCGCTACAAATTTGTGTTTCGCCCGCGGCAAGGTGAGGTGATGCGTGCGGATTTGGAAAGGCCTCTCTGGTCTTCTCCGCAAGTGCCTGTTGGTCTCCATGACAGCGAAGGCATGTTGTGGTTGAAGGCGCCAGCTTGGGCGGCTGTTCCTGGTGACATTGCGCACAGTTAAGTCCAGCAGCGCGATGTGCTTCGAGAAGCAAAGGCCGTTCGTCGGCAAATAGCGCGTGGCCAGCGATCATCATCATGACGCTTGCCAGTATGATTGCCATTATCGTGCGATCTGCTTTCATTCTGGCATTCACAATAAAATAAAGCATCGAAGGGCGATTGAGCGATATCAACTCTTCAGCGAGTTGATTCAGCCTCTTATTGATACATTTGTTCGCATTCGCAGATGCGGCATGACGATCCAATGACAAGCAGGCTTGATTTGCATCAAGGAGTGCATCGAGGTTCTGGATGAGCTTTAATCAGAGGCGCAGCCGAATGCGGTCTCATCAGATTGGGAGAAAATGCCATGGCTGATCTCGACGACGTGCATGAGACGCGACGAAGCTCTTCGTCCGCAAGCCGACGTAACTTCCTTCAGGGACTTGTGGGAGCAGGCGCTGCCATTTCGCTCAGCAGCAAGATTGCAAACGCTCAGGGTGAGATCGGTTTCTGGGCCAAGGATCTTACCGATGCCCAATTGACCGACATGATGAGGACGATCCTGCGGATTCGCTGGTACGAGCGAACCTTGGTCGACAAGATGCTGACCGATGCGAACTATCGCGGATACAATCACTTCTATGTCGGCCAAGAGGCGGTTGCGACCGGAGTCTGCGCGGCCTTGAAAAACACTGGCGGCGTGATGGAGGCCGATCTCGTCTACAGCACGCATCGGCCGTCCGGTCATGCTATCGCCAAAGGCGCCGACATCAAGAAGATGGCGGCTGAGTATGACTTCAGGGCCACCGGTCTGAATAAGGGCTATGGCGGCGAGATGCACATCTCCGACAAGTCGATCGGGTTCATCGGCGCCGATGGCATGATCGGCCCAGGTCCTGTGATCGCAACCGGCTCCGCGTTCGCGATCCGCGCCCGCGGAAGCAAGCAGGTAGTCGTCAATTTCGGCGGTGACGGTACTTATGCCACGCCGCATTTCCATAGCGCCATGAATAACGCAGCGCTGCTCAAGCTCCCGTTTATTTATGTGATCGAGAACAATCTCTATCATCAGTATGCACATTATTCATGGTCATGCCCGATGAAGGATATCGCGGAAGCGGCGGTGCCGTACGGTATCCCCGGCGTGGTGGTCGACGGGCAGGACGTGGTGCAAGTCTACAACGCCGCGAAAACTGCTGTTGAACGCGCAAGGGCCGGTGAAGGTCCGACATTGATCGAGGCCAAAACCTACCGCTACTACAATCACTGGGGCGCGCCCGGTGCGAAACCTGGTGAACTCGGAGCGTTCGGTTACGATCCGCTGGCGATTTCGTCCTTCAGGCCGGAGCGTGAGTTGCGCGCCTGGATGGCGCGAGATCCCGTCGATATCTGCCGCAACACTCTGATTGGCTGGAAGGTAATCGACGCAGCCAAGGCGGCCGCTATGGAAGCCGAGATCAAGCAGGAGGTTCTCGATGCGGTCGCATGGGCTGACAAGCAGCCATTCTGCAAGCCCGAGGACGGTCTGAAGAACGTATTTGCAGAAGGAAGCGTGCCCGCCCGGCAGTTCGGCTAAACGCCAACATCATACTTCGCTCGGACCTTTCGCTTCCCAAGAATTTGGAGACAGAAGATGGCACGCAAGAGCTTTATGTACTCGTTCCTCGAGGCCGTTCAATATGAGATGCGCCAAGACAAAAATATGATCTGGATCTTTGAACTGACACCGCCGGTTGCTTCCAATCCGGGCAAGCCGGTTATCAATCTCGAAACCGAGTTCGGCCGCTTGCGCGTCGCCAACACGGGCATCGATGAAAACTGGATGGCGGGGTGTGTGTTGGGTGCCGGCCTCGCCGGCTCGAAGGCGGTGACTTACATCCCCTATCAGGGCGCCTGCATGCCCTTCCAGATGATCCAGAATCACGCCGGCAAGTTGCGATCGATGACCGGCGGCGATGCTTCGATGCCTGTCGTTTTCGTCATTGAGATGACCGGGCAGACGCCTGGATTCGGCGGACAGCATTCAGACTATGAGATCGATACGCTTTATGCGCACATTCCGGGAGTAAAGACGGTCATTCCATCCACGCCGGCCGACGCGAAAGGCATGATGGCCTCCGCGATCCGCGATCCTGATCCGGTTGTCTTTCTTTACGCCGCGGGCCTTCGCGAACTGGTCGAGGAAGTGCCAGACGAACAGTATCTGATACCGCTGGATAAAGCTGCCGTGCGTACGACCGGCAGCGATATCACCATCGTCAGTTCCGGTGCCGGTATGCCGGACGTGCTCGAAGCGACGGAGAAACTACAGAAGGCGGGGATGAAGGTCGAGGCTATCGATCTGCGTTGCCTTAAGCCTATCGATACCGAGACCTTGGTCAAGTCGGTGCAGAAGACCAAGCGGCTGCTCACGTTCGATCAATCCTACTACACGCTATGCCCAGGCGCGGAAGTGATTGCCCGGGTGGCGGAGAATGTGAATGGCGCCAAGTTCAAACGCATTGCTTTTCCGGACGCTCCGCCGCCGGCTGCGCCGGAGATGTTCAACTGGATGCGGCCCAACGCCGATCACATCATCGCTGCCGCGAAGAAAGTCGTTGGCTAAATTTGCCTGACGCGGTTGGAAATCGAGGGGCCGGCGATATCCGCCGGCCTTGCATCGACAAGAGGTAAGGCATGTCCATTCAACCCACTACGTTCACAGAGGATCAGTCGGGTGCGGTATGCCCAAGCTGTGGCAGTTCGGACATTGGCATGGCGCGCGTACGTTCTGCGTTCTTTCACGACGACAGGCTGGTGGTCATCGAGGAAATCCCCGCGCTTGTCTGCGCCAGTTGTAACGATCAGTTTTACGACGACCGGACCGTCGTCGCCCTCGACCTGCTTCGCGGCGAAGGGTTTCCGTCGGAGAACGCACGAAGCGAAATACGGGTGCCCGTGTTTTCGTTTCCCAATGCAGTTGCGGTCGAGGCGGATGAATGATCTGGCGAAAGCATATCCGTTCGCTGTCGCTTGTTGTCGGCCTGCTTGCGATGAGCATCTTTCCGGCTATGACTCAGGAAGACGAAGGATTTATGCCCAAGGGCGGCAAGACGCTGTTCCTTGAATTGAAGGACGCGCCGCGCGACGTGGAACTACGTGAGATCGCCGATGCCAGACGCACTGAGGCCGAATGGCGCGGTTTTCTTGCAGATCGGCACAAGCAATTGGGCGATCGGGAGGTCAGTGAACTTGCCGCCTATCTCGCAGTCAATCTCCCGTTGCCCGAAGGCACCGTTCAGCAGGCCGAAAGCCGTGGCGATATCGCCTCAGCGCTGCCCCCCCGATGGGCGCGAGCTTGCATGGACGCAGTGCCAGTTCTGTCATTCGTTGTTTTCAGGCTATCTGATGCAGCAGCGTGATCTGCAAGGTTGGCGCAGTGTTTTTCTATCGCCGTTTCATCGTGGGCTGAAGATGACCGCACAGCAGCGCGAGACTTTCGCTCGCTATTCAGCCATCAATATGCCGATGAAGGCCGACGATGTGCCTGTAGCCCTGCGTTACTAAGAGCTGCGTCGTATGAGATTGGAGATAGGACATGAATTCTATTCGGGTCTTGTGCGGCGCTCTCATCGTATGCGGCGGTTTGTTGATCACGCCGCTGCTTGCGGAAACAAAGGATGTCTTCGCCTTCATTCCTGCGGGCGGCAGAACCTTGTTGGCGCAGGTGGTGGAGAGTCGGCCGCCGGCCGCAGAATTGCAGGCGATCCTGACCGGTAAACGCACGCGCGAGGAATGGCTCGCTTATCTGAAGAGCAAAACGACAAACGTGCCGGCGCTTGCGAAATTCAGCGAGCAGGAGCAGCTCACACTCGCGGACTATCTGTCATTCAACATGCCGATGGTGTCCGGGCAGGCGGCAGCCCCTGATCTGGTGAAATCGCTGCCGCCCGACGGTCGCGACTTCGCGCTCGAAAAATGTCAAGGCTGTCACATCATCACGGTTGTGATTACCCAGGTGCGGCCGGTGCCTGCCTGGCTGGGCACCATGAACAAGCCCAGCCATTTCCGGATCAAGCTTTCGCGGGAGCAGCGCGAGGCGCTGGCCAGTTATCTCGTGATCAATGGCGGGATACCGATCGATGACGTGCCCGAGGAATTGCGGGCCGGTGGCGCTACCTATTGAGGTGACAGCGTGACGGCATAAGGTCAGGACAAATGCTGTTCACCTCGCTCGAATTCTTCATCTTCCTGCCGCTGGTGTTGTTGTTGTTCTCTGCGATGCCCGCCGGCCAGCGATGGGCCGTTCTGCTGTTTGCCAGTTATGTCTTCTACGGCATCTGGCAGCCCTTCAATCTTGTCTATCTTGGCGCCGTAACCCTTTTGGTCTACGGCTGCGGCTGGGCGCTCGATCGAGAGCGGCATTCGGCCGTCAGAAAAGCGCTGCTGGTCGCGGGACTTGTGGCACTGCTCGGCTCACTGGTTGCGTTTAAGTTCTACGACTTTATCGCAGGAGAACTTGAGCGCTCGTTCTCGTCGGTCTTCGGGTTTGTATTGCCGAAATTGGGCATCAGTACACCGGTTGGCTATTCATTTTACGCCTTCTCGGCCGCAAGCTATTTGATTGATATCTATGCCCGGCGGTTGTGCGGCACTCGTCATTTGGGTCATGTTGGCACTTACGTAGCGTACTTTCCAAAGATATTCGCTGGCCCGATCGAGCGGGCAACAGAATTCCTGCCGCAGATAACAAGAGATCTTCGCACGGATCCGAACCGCACCCTCTTGGGTCTTCAATTGATTGGCTGGGGCCTGTTCAAGAAAGTCGCTATCGCCGACAATCTGGCGCCGCTCGTGGACCGCAATTTCGGTATTGTGGCTTTTGCTTCGCCGGTCGAACTCTTGATCAGCGTTTATTTCTTCGCATTCCAGATCTACTGCGACTTCTCCGGCTATACCGATATCGCCATCGGCGTCTCGCTGCTGTTCGGCATCCAGTTAATGGAGAATTTTCGGCGACCTTATCTCGCGCGCAGCACGGCGGAATTTTGGGGAGAACGCTGGCATATCTCGCTCGGGCACTGGTTCCGCGACTACCTCTATATCCCTCTGGGCGGCAGCCGCTCCGGTGTACTGCGCCAGTATATCAACGTCATGGTCGTGTTTATCGTCAGCGGACTCTGGCACGCCGGGCTGGGCTATGGCGTGGGCTGGACGTTCCTGATTTGGGGCGCGCTCAATGGTGCCTATCAGTGGGCCGGATTGGCCACGCGCGGGCTGTGGGGACGGCTCGGCGATTTGCTGCCGGCGTTACGCCAAAGTGCGGCGCTGTTCCTGGTGCGTATCCTGCTGACGTTTCATCTGGTTGCCATCGCCTGGGTCTTCTTTCGTGCCAAGTCGGTTGGTGACGCGCTCATGGTTCTTCAGAAAATAGGAGCAAACCTCCTCGAAATTCCGTCTCTGGTTGTCCAGTATCCGTTCACCGCGGAGCACGGCTTGGGCTTCGGCCTCATTGCCTTTCTCTTCGTTGTGGAAACGCTCGACGAACGTAAGCCGTTCACGCAGCGGCTGGCCGCAGCGCCGACGATTTTACGGTGGTCATACTATTATATCGTGATCTTTGGTTTGTTGATCCTTGGCCGATGGCAGGCCAAGGAGTTCATCTACATGCAGTTTTGACAGGCGAGCATCGAGGATCGGCTATGAGCGTGAGATCATGATGCGTCAGACGAGGGCGACGATCATATTCCTCGGAATAGGTCTGCTGATCTATGCCGGCTTTTATCTCGCTGCCGAGCGATTGATGTACCGAAACGGTCACAGCAATCCATTTTTCAAGATAGCGACTACGAAGGAGAAGGCATTTGACTGGGTGATCCTCGGAGCATCCCACGCGATGCCGCTCGATTTTGCCGATTTCAACGATCGGATGCAGGGTGAAACCGGCCTCAGGATCATCAATCTTGCATCCCCCGGCACCGGTCCGCTCTACAACCGCTTTGCGCTGGAGGGGTTTTTGCGCAATCACCGGACCAGGAACCTGCTCTATGTCGCCGACTCCTTCGCGTTTTATTCTCGGACATGGAATGAGGACCGCTTTGGCGACGCCAAGATGCTCAGGACCACGCCACTGGCGCCATACACCGCATGGTCGCTGTTGCAATATAGCAGGCAAGAAGACGTCGATCCGCGCGCGGTTGCAGACTATGTGACCGGATTTTCGAAGATCAATAATCGGGACCGTTTTCAGAAGGATGTTTGGGAAGGGGAATTGCAATTCGATCGCGCTTACCGTCCGTCGTCAGCGGCGATCAAGAGTCGGATCAAGTACTTATTTCCGGATCCTGGGCGATCTGCGGAACTTCCGCGCTATCTGACAGAATTCGATCAAATGCTTAAGCTCGCGGAGCAACACAATATTCGGGTCGTCGTCATCAAGATGCCGACACCGGCTCAATTTCGGGCGGCCCTGCTGAATGAGGCCGCGTTCGACGGCGCAATTACGGCGGCGACAGCGAATGATCGTGCCGGCTTCCGTGACTTATCGGCAGAGCTGGATGAGCCCCGCTTCTATTTCGACACCGACCACTTGAACAGAACCGGAGTTACGGAATTCTTCGATCGCCATCTGAAGGCGATCCTGATGGCGCCGCCGAACTGAACGGAATTGGCGGTCCGCCGGACTTCGGCGCCCCCACGATCTCGTTGTCGCATCTTCGGCTCATGGCTCTGCATCATGTCTCCCGACATGCCGCAGAGTCTTTAAGAAACGAACGCTGGTACTTGGTTAGAGACGCATGAATGCAACACGCATCATCCGCGCGAGAGCGTCGCCAAGCGTACTCATGACATACCCCTTCCCGCAGCTCTGCCCCTCAGACTGGCGTCCCCTTTCGTCCGATTATACGCCACTAATATGGTTGCTCATTGTTGTTGATCTGCTCCCTTTCAAGTGATCCTCCCTGAAGTATGATTTCCGGACACCGCAATTAGACGCGGACAGAAAGTGCGTCATTTTAGACTGAGTGTTTGCGTCTGGCGCAAAGCGGACGTCATCGAGAAGCCGAGCAAATGGCTAAATTAGAAATATAAGAACCCGACAGCGATAGACGGGCAGTCAGACACGCAGCCATTCCTGAATAACGTCGTCTGCCCCCTGTAAATCGCTCGGGCCGCCTTCGAAGACCACGCGCCCGTGGCCCATGACATAGACTCTGCTGGCGACTTCAAGGGCGATGTCCAGTTTCTGTTCGACGAGCATCACGGAAGTGCCGCTGTCGCGAATATCCAGCAGAAGGGTAGCGACTTGATCCACCAGTTTCGGAGCTAGTCCTTCCGTTGGTTCGTCGATAATGATGATCGAGGGATTTCCCATCAACGCGCGGCTGATCGAGAGCATCTGCTGCTCACCGCCGGACAAACGCCCAGCCTCGGTGTCGATCCGGGTCTTGAGATTGGCGAACCTCTCGAGAATGGAATCGATCGTCCATTTTACACCTATCGCGCCGCGTTTCTGTCCGAGAATCAGGTTTTCGCGGACGGTGAGGGACGGAAAGATGTCGCGAGTCTCGGGAACATATCCGATCCCCATTCGTGCGATGGTATGGGTGGGAAGACCAAGAATTTCCTGACCCGATAGTTTGATCGATCCTTCGCCCGTGACATATCCCATGATGGTCTTCATGAGCGTGGAACGCCCGACGCCATTGCGCCCGACCAGCGCGACGATTTCGCCGGTCTGCACGGCCATGTCGATCCCGTGCAGGATGTGACTTTTGCCATAGTACGCGTGCAGGCCGCTGACGGTGAGATTCATGAGTGCGCGCGTCCCAGATATGCTTCCTGAACCGCTTTGCTGGCACGGACTTCGGCGGGTGTGCCGGTGCAGATGATCTCACCGTAAACCAGAACCGTTATGCGATCTGCCAAGCCGAAGACGACGTCCATGTCGTGTTCGATCACAATCAATGTTCGATCCTGCGAGATCCTTTTGATCAGATCAATGGCCTTAGCTGTCTCGGTACGACTCATGCCGGCTGTAGGTTCGTCGAGAATGATGGTGCCAGGGTTGCCGGCGATCGTCATTCCGATCTCAAGAAAGCGCTGACCTGCATAAGGGAGTAGTCCTGCGGGCACGTTGGCCAGCTCTTCCATCCCAAGTTCACGGAGGATGCGTTCCACCTCGCGAGAGATGGAAACGTCACGCTGCACCCAGCGAAAAACGCCATATCCGTGGCTCGTCGACGGAAGCAGCGCGCAGGTCAGATTTTCGGCAACACTGAGCGAGTTGAACACGCTGTTGATCTGAAAGCTCCTGCTGAGGCCGAACTCCCGGATCTCCCACGGCGGGCGATTCTGTACCGCATGCCCTTCGTAATGAATTGTCCCTTTCGTGACACTGAGCCTGCCGCTGATCAGGTTGAACAGCGTGGATTTTCCAGCGCCGTTTGGTCCGATAACGGCATGACGTTCACGCGCCTCAACGGTCAGCGATACTCCTCTGATGATATCGACGTTCCCGAAGCTTTTGTGGACGTCGTTCAGCTCCAGCGTTCCGGCCTTCATCGCGAGACTCCCTGCTGGTTCGCCGCTCGATAAGCCGATGCGATGGAGGGATAGGCGTGCCGGCATAGAACGAAGCCTGCGATCATGAGGGCCGTTGCCACGAGCCAGGGCATGGCGGAGGCAATATCAAGGGAGAGTCCGAAAATGACGGTGGTCGAACTGGAGCGCGCGGCATTCGTTGCAAAGCTTGCCATCTCGGTCGTAACGACCACGCCGGCCAGTCCTACCAGGCTTGTTACAGCTCCAACCGCGTATGATGGGATGAGGCGCATTAGCGCACGGCGGTCAGCCCTCCAGATCCGCCAGTGACTGGCGATCAAACCGGCCAGCCCGCCGGGTGCGAACAGCACGATGAGGACAAAAGTAATTCCCAGGTAGAAGGCCCAGGCCGAGGTGAAGCGGCTGACGAGCGTTTGCAGCAACGTTACGATGAGGGCTCCGAGCGCGGGACCGAGCAGGATGCCGCTGCCACCGATATAAGTCATGAACAGGACGAGTCCTGATTGCGCAAGTCCGAGGGACTCAAAGCCTATGTGCTCGAATGTAATGGCGTGAAGCGTTCCGGCGACTCCGCGAGCGATGCAGCGATGGCGAAGGTCAAAAAGTCTGACGCGGGCGGGCCGGTAGCCCAGAAACGCGACACGTTCCGCGTTGTCGCGTACGGCAAGGCACATGATGCCAAGCGGTGTCCTGGAGAAGTGATAGATGAGAAACAGGGACACAAAGCACCACCCTGCGACCAGATAGTAGACTTGCAGGATGGGTCCGAAGGTGATGCCGAAGGGGTGGGGCGACATGGTGCGATCGAAGCTGACGCCGGCTTCACCCTGAAAGAAGCTCACGAAAATGAGCGCTGAGGATGAGACCAGTTCGGCAATGCCGAGGGAAATCATCGCAAAGGCGATACCGCCACTTCTTGTCGATATGAATCCGACCAAGGCGCCGGCGATCAGGCCGACCAGAGCGCCGAATATGGGCAGGACCATGAGGACCGGTGCCGACATTCCTCCCTGCAACGAGGAGATCAGGTGGGCGGTGCCAAATCCGGCTATTCCGAAGAAAACGGCATGTCCGAATGACAGCAGGCCCAGCCGTCCGAGCAGCAGATTATAGGCGGATGCGAAAATCATCATCACGCCGATCTGGCATAGAATGGTGAGAGCTGAAGAGGATTTAAACAATAGAGGGAGCGCAAGCAGGATTATCGCCGTTACGATCCAACCCGTCCTGGTCATCGAAGCTGCCTTTAGTTCATCGGGCGGCCCATCAGGCCGCCGGGCCGGACGATCAGCAGGATGATCATCAGCAAGAATGGGACGAGCGGTGCGAGGCGCGACAGCGTTGTGGTGGTCAATTCAACCGCCATCTGCGGCCAGTGCGGCTGCATGCCTAACGGCTGAAGGAGGGTCGAGAGGGACACATCGAAAGACGAGGCCAATGTTTGCAGGATGCCGATCGCAAGAGACGCGATCAGGGTGCCGGTGAGGGAGCCAAGGCCACCGACGACGATCACGACAAAGATGATGGAGCCAAGATGGATGGCCATGGCGGGTTCGGTACCGAGGACGTTCCCGGCCAGAACGCCAGCAAGCGCTGCCAAAGCGGTTCCAAGACCGAACACCAGCGCAAAAATCAGGGTGACGTTATGTCCGAGACCGGCAAGGGTCGCGGGGTGGGTGGTAGCCGCGCGAAGGATCAGGCCGAGACGTGTTCGTGCGACAAGCGCAAAAAGAGACGCAAAGATCGCGATGGAAAGAACGAGCATGAGAACCCGATAGGCGTTGTAATCAAGGCCATGGAGGCGGAAAATCGCAAAATCGAGCGACGCCGGAATTTGCGTCGGAAGCGGAGCGCGCCCCCAGATCGTCACCACGATTTCCTGCACAACGTAAGCAAGGCCGAATGTAAACATCAGTTCGCCAACATGGCCGTAGGCATGGGCGCGCCGCAGGCCATAGCGTTCCACCACCATCCCGAGGGCGCCCACCATGACCGGCACAACGCAGAGCGCGACATAGAAATTGGTCGCGCGGCCGACCTCATATCCGATATAGGCGCCGAGCATGTAAAAGCTGGCATGAGCAAAATTCAGCACACCCATCATTGAGAAGACGAGCGTCAGTCCGCTGGCAAGCATGAAGAGCAGGAGTCCGTAGAGGACACCATTGAAGAACGAGAACAGGACGATTTCCATCGCTATCCTGCCTTTCCGGACTGACGCGCTGATTCTTACTTCGGGCGGTCCTGCATCTTGCAGGCCGTAGGCAAGGAAACCTCTTCGCGGTTGAGCCGCGCAGTCGTCTCGAAGCCGACGCCGCTCTTGTCCTGCTCCAGCTTGAATGCCGTCGTGGTGCGGCCGACCGCCATCGCCATCTGAATCTGGTGGTCATCCGGACGTATGTTGACCTCACCGTATTGTCCCTGGACCGTTGCCTGCTCCAGCGCCTTGGCCACGGCGACGGGATCGGCACTTTTGGTTTTTACGATTGCTTGCGCCAGCATGTCGATCATCATGCGCATGCGATCCCAGACCCAGCTTCGTCCGTCGTTCCGCGTTTGATATTCCCTGGCCCACGCGGCGAGAAACTCGGGAGCCTCGTCGTTGATGTTGTTTTCGAACACCGCGTAGATCTTGCCGGCGCCAGCCTTTCCGAAGACCGGGAGGGAAGAACCGTTGTATGACGAGCGCATATACCAATCGACATTCAATCCAGCGCCGAGGCCGGCGAGCACGAGTCGGTTCAGGTCCGGTCCGAAACTTGAACTGAGAACGACGTTGGCCTCGGCGGCTTTGATCTTCGCAATGTATGGCGTGAAATCCTGGATACGTCCGAATGGCGGAATGAGCTCGTCGCCGACGATCTTGATTTGCGGCGCGCGTTTCGAAAGGAATTCGCGAGACGCCGCGGCAAAGGACTGACCGTAGGAATAGTCCATGTTTTGCATGTAGACTTTGGTCAGATTGGGATTTCGCCCCATCGCAGTGACCATGCCTGCGGCCATCATGCCGACGTTCGCATCGAAGCGGAAATGGTAGAATGAGCAAAGTTCTTCGGTGAAGGCCGTGGCGGCTCCGGAGTGATTGAGAAGAACCATCCGGCGGTCCGGGTTGCGCGTGTTGTTCTTGCCGATCTCCGCAATCAGCGCCTGAACATAGCTGGATCCGAAGCCCGCGGTAATGAAGCTGATGCCTTCGTCATTGGCTTGCCGGAGCCGCTGGAGAGACGTTTCCACGCTGAGCGCATTGTCCAGCGGCACGATCTCGATGTTCGTGCCGTATTTCGCGTTCGCCTTCTCAGCCGCGAAGCTGAGGTGAAGCAATCCGTTCCGGCCTTCTTCCGCCAACGGCCCGGAGAACGGATCAATCATGCCGATCCGCACTTTCTGGCTCTGGGCCCCGGCGGGCGGTGTGGACAGAACCAGCGTGGCGCAGATCGCGAGGACAGCCGTACTGCATGATTTCAGCATTGTGTGTTTCTCCCGGATATTTTTGATAGCCGGCTATGGGGTGCCGAGCATTGCTGCAATGCTGAAACAGCAACGGGGAAGAGTCAACTAATTCCTTTATAGAGGAATAAACGAAGTCAGGTCCGGAAGTCTTTCATCCCCGCTTTCTGTTCGGCAAAGCCCAAAAGAGAATGGGGCCTTGCCGCGGTTCCACCCGGCCAGCGACGTCTCATGCGGAGCGGGGGCTCAGTCCGCGCATCACCAGGTCGATAATGAAACTGCCGTAGCGGTCGGCCAGATTTTCCCGTTCGTATTCGGAAAACAGAACATCCATGATGGGCTTGCCGGTCACGAAAATCTCGCAAAGCCCGATCAGAACAATGTACAGCAGGCGTGGGTCAATGCCCGGACGAATGTCTTTCTGATCGGCACCATTCAGTATGATCGCTGACAGTCGCTGGAAGGACGTGTTGTTGAAATCACGTCGGACCGCTCGTGCTCTCTCGTCTTCGGACAGATAGATTTTGTCCATGATAAGCGGCCAGAAATTCGGTGTTTCCACATAGAAATCCAGCAGAGTCCGTATTCTCCGTGCGATCTTTTCTTCCGTCGTCCCGGGGATGCTGCTGGCGACAGCCATGCGATCGTTGATGTCGAGGATGAAGCGGTGTGCAAGCTCGACGAGCAGGTGATCCAGCGTCTTGAAGTAGTATCTGATTAGCTTGGGATCGACGCCGACGGCGCGCGCAACGCTCGCCTGCGTGAGCGTGTCCGGGTGGTGATCCCTCAGCAGAAGGCGCGCCCTGTCGATAATCTGGTCGGCGCCTATAGGCCCATCGTTCCCCGAAGGACGGCCTTTCTTCCTGCGATCCGGCGCAGTTTTTTTCGCCATGGCGCTTTGCCCTGTGCGTGCCATTAGCTCTCCGCGCTGACAGTTGTCGAATCTTCCGAACTATTGCCGGTCTGCCGGCAGTTGACTAACCCTTACATATTTCCTTGATAGAGGAAATATCTTGACCGGTCACTGGTTTTCGCTAAGGGTGCTGCTCCGCAGGATGGAACGCTGGATTTTTGTCGGCCTGACGAGCGGTCACTCCATGCGAAGGGAGCATTACAGTGAGATACCTCATTGCCGCGGATACAGGCGGCACCTTCACTGATCTAGCAGTGCACGACACCCTGACCGGCGAGACCCGGTTTGGAAAGACGCTGACCGATTACAGCGACCTGATCGCTGGAGTGATCAGCGGTCTCGAGGATACCGAGTCCAGCATTGGCGATGCCGCATTGTTGAAACATGGGACGACCCACGTCATCAACGCGCTGCTCGAACGGCGCGGAGCAAAGGCCGCGCTAATCACCACCGCAGGCTTTCGCGATGTGGTGGAGATCGCGCGTGGCAACCGATCTGTCCCATTCGATTTGCGATATCGACGAACGCCACCCTTGATTCCACGCAGCCTGCGTTTCGAGGTCGATGAACAGAATCGACAGCGATGGCCGGGTCATTGAACCGCTCGATCTGTCCGGGCTTGAGGGGCTGGTCGAGCTTTTCCGCGCCAACGAAATTGAATCCGTGGCGGTGTCGTTCCTGAATGCTTATCGCAACCCGGTTCACGAAGAGGAAGCCTGCGCTTTTCTGAGAGCAAGGCTCCCCGATGTTTTCGTCACGGCGGGTTCGGAGCTTTCACGGGAATGGTCCGAATACGAGCGCACCTCGACAGTTACAGCCAACGCCTTCGTTGGCGCCCATATGACGGCCTATATCAGCAAGTTCGAAGAACGGCTCAAGAGCCTTTTCCTTTCCGGGAAGGCTGTACATGATGGGATCCAACGGCGGCGTTATGTCGGCGGCCCAGGCTTCGGCTTTGCCGGTCGCGATGGTCGAGTCCGGTCCGGTCGGTGGTTGTATTGCTGCGGCCGAATATGCCCGTACGTTGAAGTTGGACAAGGCCATCGCTTTCGATATGGGTGGCACCACCGCCAAATGCGCCCTCATCGAGAACGGCGAGTTCGAATCGCAGTCGACCTATTTTATTGGCGGCTACGAGCGTGGCATCCCGATCCGGACGCCGGTGCTGGATATCGTCGAAGTCGGTGCGGGCGGCGGATCGATCGCGTGGATCGATGACAACCAGCGTTTGCGCGTCGGTCCGCAAAGCGCCGGTTCGACGCCTGGCCCGATCGCCTTTGCGCGTGGAGGAAGCGAACCGACCGTCACGGACGCGAACGTCACTCTAGGGCGGATCGGCTCGAACGCGTTCATGAACGGACGTCTCAGCCTCGATGTCGATGCCGCCGTCGCTGCGATCGATGCGCTTGCGGAGCCATTGGGGTTGAGCGGGCCGGACAAAACGGATCATGTCGCCCAGGGAATACTCGATCTCGCGTCCATCGCGATGACCGGAGCAATCAAGGAAATTTCTGTCGAGCGTGGCCGCGATGTCCGCGCGTTTACGCTCATCGTCTTCGGGGGCGGGGGGCCGATGTTCGGCTCTGAACTGGCGCGATCACTGAGAATTCCTGAGGTGATCGTGCCGCCGAATCCAGGAGCGTTCTCATCATTCGGCATGCTGTTGGCTGATGCCCGGCGTGATCTCGGACGCACGTTCCTACAGACGCTCTCTGAATCATCAGTAGAAGACGCGAAAGAAATCCTCAAATCCCTTGCCGCACAACTGACCACCGATATGGCCGAGGAATTTGACGTCTCTCAGATCTCCTTCGAATATGAAGCAGACATGCGATACCCGTCGCAGTCGCATACAGTTCGCGTGCGTCTCCCTGGCGATTGGACAGCCAATACGATCAGAGCGGCGTTTGAGGCGACCTACCAGCAGCGCTATGGGCACATCAACGCATCGCTCGCGCCGCAGTTCATCGTGCTCCGCGTGACCGGCCGCGTTCCGACGGCCCGGCCGACTCTGGAGAAGGCTGCTGTGATCGGTAGCGCTGTCGCCAGTCCGCGCGGGCGGCGGAGTGTTTATTGCCGTAGGGCGCGAAGGCGCCTTGATACGCCACTCTATCGCCGAACAGATCTGCCTGTCGGTTTTTCTTTGACGGGCCCGGCGATCATCGAGGAATACAGTTCCACCACGATCGTGGCGTTGGGCGACCGGCTGCAAGTCGGTGCCTTGGGAGAATTGAGAATTACCGTGCAGCCTGCCGGCTCCGAGGTGGCAACATGAACCATATCCAGGTCGCTAAATCTCCATCCATAGATGTTGCGAGCGTGGCGGCAAATGATCCGATCGAACGGCAGATTGTCCGTCAGCGCCTGATCGCGATTCCAAACCTGATCGAGAAGAATGTCGAGCGCACGGCATTCAGCCTGCTGGTTCAGGAATACAAGGACTTCGCCATCGGATTTGTCGATGCGGAAGGCCTGCTCGTCACTCAGTCCCGTTATAGCCTTCCTGCCTTCGTTGCCAATGCACTGGGCTTGGCAGCGCGCGAAGCTCTTGCGGTGATCGGAGAAAAGAACCTCCACACGGGGGACATCGTGCTTGTGAATGGATACGTCATCGGCAAGCATTTGAACGATGTGGTGGCTTTGACGCCAATCCGATCGAATGAAAAGCTTATCGGCTTCTTCGCCGTTCTTGTGCACTGGATCGATGTCGGTGGGCGCGTCGTTGGATCGTGCTTCTCTGCGGACGCCACCGATATCTGGCAGGAGGGCTTTCAGCTTCCGACGGTGAAGCTGATGTCGCGCGGCGAACGGGTCGAGGACATTTTTCGTATCATCATGGCCAATTCCCGGTTTCCTGATTTGCTGGCTGGCGATCTTCAGGCCCAGCTTGGCGGCTGCTTCATGGGCCGGAACATGGTCGGTGAAGTCATCGCCGATCACGGCGTCGACGTCGTCGAGGCCGCGATGATGGAAATGCGACGGGATGCCTCGGCCGCTTCAGCGCGGGCGATCGCAGCCTTGCCGAAGGGAGTCTATAAAGCCCGCTCGTTTCTGGATGACGATGGTGTCAATCGTGGAGTGCCTCTCTTTATAGATGTTGTCGTCACGATCGATAATAACGGTCTTACCATCGATCTCTCGGGGATTAGCCAACAGGCGCTGGGTCCGGTGAACCTGTCGTTCGACGGCGGCGCCGTCGCTTTTGCCCGCATCGCTGCGAAGTTGCTGTTGTCACCCCACTCGCCAGTGAATGAGGGAGATTTTGACGGCATTCACGTCATTGCTCCGGAGGGACGGTTTCTCAGCGCGCGTCCGGGTGCAGCGATGGGGCAGGGCGGATACAGCGGCGCCAGCGTGGCTGACACGATACTGTCGGCGCTTGCTGGCGCACTGCCTGACACCGTGCCTGCCGGTCACCACGGAACTTATGGTGTTCATACGATTACGGGAATCAATAAAGCGGGCGAACGGTTCTTGTGCCTGGATGCAATGTCGGGAGGTTGGGGCGCATTTTCCCAAGCCGACGGTCCGAGCGCATTCCGCTCCATGACGCATGGCGACGTTCGCGACGTTCCGGTTGAAATTCAGGAAGCGATGTATCCGTACCGCATCGTCGCCAAGCGGCTTGTGCCAGACAGTGGAGGCGCGGGCCGTCAGCGTGGCGGGCTGGGCGTGGAGAAGGTTTATGCCTTTCCAGAACCGAAGGACCTTCGGTTCAATGTCAACGTCGAGCGCATCGGTTGTCCGCCCTGGGGTTTGGATGGTGGGGCGAGCGGCAAGCCACCATTTGTGGAACTGGCATCTGCTGCCGACGGCAAGCAGCGCGCCCTGCGCAAGGATGATATCGCCATCGGAACAGGCGATTCTCTGCGTGTCGTCAGCGGCGGTGGCGGCGGCTATGGCTCTCCCCTTGAAAGGGACATGCATCTGGTGCTCGCCGATGTCCGCGACGGCTATGTGAGCCGGGAGGCTGCAATGCGTATTTATGGCGTCATCATCGATAATAGCGGAAATGTTGATTTTAAAGCGACCGCTGCTACCCGGAAAACGATGCACGCCGCGCAATAAACCGAACAGACATCTCGGGAACGCAGCTTCGTTCATCGGGCTTGTACACAAAGCATTAGTAATGATCGGAGGAAACGAAAATGAAAAAAATCGACGCCTCACCCGCTGATGTCAGCATGGATGAGTCCAAATTGATACTGTTGCGCAAATCCATCGAGAAGGACATCGAAAACGGGATATCTGATGGATCGGTTGTCCTTGTTGCTCGCGGAGGTCGCATCGTGCTGCACGAGGCGATTGGATACTCGGACAAGCGCAACGGGCGCAAAGCGCAAATTGACGATGTGCTCCCGATCATGTCTCTGACCAAACAGCTTACAGCGGCCACCTTGTTCCGCTTTGTCGATCGAGGCCAGGTGGCTCTGACCACGCGCATCGCGGAGATCATTCCGGAATTTGGACAGAAGGGAAAAGAACGCGTCACCATTCGCGAAGCCTTGAGCCATCAAGCTGGATTGCCGATGCAACATCCGCTGGAAGACTGGCGCGACGGCAATGAGGCTTATGTTGCGAAAATTTGCCAGTTGCCGCTTGAGCCTGCGCCCGATGGTGTAGCCAACTATCACGCCGGTGCGGCTCATGCTGTTCTTGGCGAGGTAATGCGCCGGCTGGACGAGAAGAAGCGGCCCCTTCATCAAATCATGGCAGACGAATTGCTTCAACCAACCGGAATGTCGGACACGGCGCTATCGTTGAAAGGACGTGCAGATCTCGTCAAGCGATTGGCTCCGATCACGATGCGGGACGATTCACCCGACGCTCTCCCGCCGCGCGACATTGAGCAGATCGCCGAAATCTGTGCCGATGTCGAATTCCTTGCGGGCGGCGCATTTTCCACAGCGTACGACCAGTTTCGCTTCGCGGAAATGCTGAGGCTTGGTGGGACCCTCGACGGCGTGCGCGTTCTGTCTCCAGCTATCATCAGGGCGGCGACGACTATCCAGACTGGAAACAAGCTCCACGGTTTGTTCATGGGAGCGGCGGAGCGGGATCACACTGACGCATTCCCCGCGAATATTGGTCTGTCGATCTACGTGCGCGGGGAGGGGATTTTTGTCACCAATATGGGGACGTTAAGTTCGCCTCGGACTTTCGCTGGATCGGGATTTGGCGGCCAGTTGTTTTGTGTGGATCCCGAGCGGGATATAACGTTCGTTCACTTGGTTTGCGGATATCCGCAGCTCTACAACGCGCGTAAGCGTTCGCAGCGGTTATCTGATCTGGTTATGTCATCTGTGCTTGACTAATGACTTCGCCTTTCGGAGTGCGGCCGGCGCAGTTCTCTAGGGCAATCAAAAAGGACAGGCACGATCGTACGCCTCGTTCATTTCATTCCGGACGAGCCTGTTGGAATATAATCGTCTATGTGAAATGTCAGGCCGACGACGGCCCGCATGCCACAACAATTGCGGTCCGTATTCTCCACAATAAGGAAACGTCTCCAAGCCGAAGAATAGTCGGTGCGGTGGTTTTCATAGTTTCGTCAACCAGAACCTGCGTACAACGGCAACAAAGAGCGGGCCACCGATCAACGAGGCGACGATGCCTGCTGCTTCGTGGTCAATAACCTGACTGACGTTGCTTGCGCTTCTGCCGTCGGCGCTAATCTTTATGCGCCCCCCGGAAGAACCGCGACCGTGTCGCTGAATTTCAGATTTTGGGCGGAGGAAGGCAGGCGGGACGTTTTCGGAGTGTTTCCCCAATGACGTAGCTCTCCCCCATGAACATAACGACTCCGATGTTCACGGAAAGCACGTCTGTCACGCGCGCCGGTTTCGCGATTGGTGTACGCATCGTAGAGGTGATTGCGACAGGAAGTGTTAGCGGCATCATCATCGCACGCTGTCGTTTTTTGTTGTCAATCGCATCCTGCCGCTTGATCTCGATGGCAGAGTCGGCGCTGAGGCCTGGACTTTCTACGCTGTATGGATCGCTACCTTTGCGCGTGCCTCATTGCGGCTGGGGCGCGAGGGCTGGAGGGAGCAGAACCTGGCGATCGCCAGTTTGGCGGTGCTGGCTGTTGTGCTCAGCACAATCACCACCGGCGATCATTTGCGGCGCAGCTAACGCGCCGGCATCTGTGGCCTGTTGCCGGGATGGACCTGATGCTTCTTGCAGGCGCGATTATCGCGGTGCTGGGGGCGCGAAAAGCTGGCCGATCCCAGCATGCAACTGAACGTGAAGACATTGGTTGAAGAGGGGACGCGGCGTGCGTGACGCGTTGCTTTTACTTTTTGTGTTTGTCACGATTTATTCTGGCTTTGCGCTACTTGCCTCAAGCCAGGCGCGGCATTGGAAGCGTATGACGATCGAAAATTCTTGCTCAAAGCATAGGGTATGGATCCTTCGCGGTTGCGGATATGGCTTGCTGGGCGTGAGTTTTACCCTCGCTCTGCTGCGTGGCGGCGCAAGTTTTGGCTCACTTATGTGGGCCACCATGATCAGCCTTGGCGCTATTGCGGTCGTCTTCACGCTGGCATGGCGGCCAACGTGGTTTCGGGTGATCGGCAAGCTGTTTTTGTCGCGATAATCCGCTCGCGCGTTCGTCTGTCGGTCTTCTTCTCCATGCTGTTCAACCGAACTTGTGCGAGACGTTCTTTGCCACCGTGTAGCAGGATAGCCCCTCAGTGCCGCCTTCGCGTCCGTATCCGCTGTCTTTCACACCGCCGAACGGGGTTTCCGCAGTCGATGCCACGAAGTGATTGATCGTGAGATTGCCGGTTTCGACGTCTTTGGACAACCGATGCACGTTGTTCGATGAATGTGTGAAGGCATAGGCGGCAAGGCCGAATGGCAGCGCATTGGCCTTCGCGATCGCCTCGTCGAGGTCGTGCACCGGATTGACCAGAGCCAGCGGACCGAATGGTTCTTCATTCATTGCCAGCGCATCGTCGGGGACATCGGCGAGCACGGTGAGCGGATAATAATAGCCGCGATTACCGATGCGCTGGCCCCCAGCGAGTACGCGTGCACCGCGTGCGGTTGCATCCGCTACCAGTCGTTCCATTGCCTGGATACGTCGTGGATTTGCCACCGGTCCGAGTTGCGTCGATGGATCCATGCCGTTTCCGACTTTAAGTTGCGAGGCGTGTTCAGCGAAGGTGGAAGCGAATTTCTCATAACCCGACTCGTGGATGAAGAAACGTGTCGGCGCGACACACACTTGTCCGGCGTTGCGTGATTTCGCAGTGACCGACGCCGCAGCGGTCGCCACGGGATCGACGTCATCGCAGACGATCACAGGCCCGTGTCCGCCCAGTTCCATGATGGCCGGCTTCATGTGTTGTCCGGCCATCGCGGCGAGATGTTTGCCAACCGGCACTGAACCCGTGAAGGTAATAAGACGAATTGTTGTGTGTGGCACGAGGTAGCCAGAGATCTCCGCCGGATCGCCGAAGACAAGATTGAGCACGCCTGCGGGAAGGCCGGCATCGTGGAAGGCGCGCACGAGTTGCAATGCGCCGGCGGGCGTTTCTTCAGAGGCTTTCAGGATGATCGAGCAGCCCGATGACAGCGCGCCGGCAACCTTGCGCGCCGGTGAACTCATGGGAAAGTTCCACGGCGAAAAGGCAGCGACCGGGCCGATCGGCTGGCGGTAGACCGTGTGCTGGAGGCCGGGTCCCGCGGGAATGATGCGGCCATACATCCGCATGCCTTCGGTCGCGTCCCATTCAATGATGTCACAGCCGCGCAAGATTTCGAGGCGAGCCTGATCGAGCGGCTTGCCTTGCTCCAGCGTCATCGCGGTCGCCATGTCATCGACGCGCTCGCGGATCAACGCGGCCGTGCGCAGGATGATTTGCGCGCGCGCATTCGGAGCCGTCTTGCGCCAGACCGCAAAACCGCGCGAGGCCGCGTCGAGCGCATCGTCGAGATCGGTTTTGGTCGCGTGCGGCACCGTTCCCAGCACGCTTTCGTCGGCGGGATTGATAATCGGCGCGCCCGGTGCCCGGCGCCAGTGTCCGTCGATGTAAAGCTCGATGTTTGGATAGACCATTTCAAAGTCCGTTTTCTGCTCATGCGAGGCGGCATCGCCGTCCGGCTTGCGCGGCATCCAATCATATGTTGATATAACAGAACAAGTGTTCTGTCAGACAGAACAACAGAAAGAAGCGGGTTTGCGGATTACGCGAACACAAATGCCGATCACTGGAGCGACAGGGAGAGCGAGATGAGAGGGAGCATAGGAGCGGCGCAATTGCTGATGCGTTGCGCCGCAGCCGCGATCCTGCTGGCCGGCGTGATCGCGTTCGCGCCGAACGCGACGGCGGATGTTTATCCGGGCAGGTTGATCAGGCTGGTCGTGCCGTTCCCGGCGGGAAGTGCCACCGACGTCGAGGCGCGCTTTCTGGCCGAGAAAGTAGGCTCTGTGCTCAACCAGAAAATCATTGTTGAAAACAAGCCTGGCGCCAACGGAAATCTCGGCGCGAGCGAAGCCGCCCGTGCAGCGCCGGATGGCTACACGCTCTATCTGGCGACCAATTCGACACATTCGGCCAATGTGCATCTTTACAACAAGTTGCCGTTCGATCCGGTGGCTGACTTCGTCCCCGTGGCGCGGTTGACGCGCAATCCGCTGGTGATGGTGGTGGCGAGGGATTTTCCGGCGAAGACTCTCGCGGACTTCATCAGTTATGCGAAGGCCCATCCCGGCAAGCTCAGTTATGGCACCGGCAACACCGGCAGCATGGCCGCGGCGCAACTGGTGAAATCGATGGCGAATGTCGATGCGGTGAGGGTGTCCTATCCCGGCACGCCGCAGGCGATCACCGATCTGATTGGTGGCCGGATTGAATTCGTCATTACCGATATTGCCGTCACCCGCGAGTTTATCCAGCAGGGTTCGTTGCGTGCGCTCGGTGTCACAACGCCGGTGAGGATCACATTGTTGCCGGATGTGCCGACGATGGCGGAGGCGGGTCTGCCCGGTTACGACTTCGCGGCCTGGAGTGGCCTGTTCGTGCCGAAGGGCACGCCGGACGACATCGTGCAGACGCTCAACAAGGCGTTCACCTCGGTGGTGACGTCGCCGGAGGCGCAGACATTCTTCACCAACATCGGCCTTGAGCCCAACATCAGCACGTCCGCGCAGCTTGCGGAGCATGTGAAGACGCAGACCGAACTGTGGGGACGCATCATCAAGGAGTCCGGTCTTGAAAAAATCTGATGCGAACGTGACGCAGGCGTTCACGCAAATTCCCGAATTGCTGGCGCGCGATGGTGCGCTGATCCAGCGCGGACGGTTTCTCGACGTTGATTGTCTGCTCGGCTCGACCGAGCAGTCGTTTCATTTGTCGATCCGCGGCGGCCGCATCGTCGATATGGCGCCGGCGCCGATCCTGATGCGCTCGTGGCGTTTCGCCTATCGCGCGACGCCACAGGCGTGGGCCGCGTTCTGGGAGCCGATGCCGAAAGCGGGATGGCACGATCTGCTCTCGCTCACCAAGCGCGGTGAGGCGACGCTTGAAGGCGACATTCAGCCCTTCATGACCAATCTTCAGTACTTCAAGGATCTGTTGGCGCTGCCGCGATCATCGGGAGGCACTCGATGACCGGCCGCATCGAACCCATGGTGGGGCGCTATGTGCATGTCGAGATCGACGGCACGCCACACCGGATCTATTTCGAGGAAGCAGGCAGCGGCATCCCACTGGTTTGCCTCCACACCGCAGGCTCCGACGGGCGGCAGTGGCGTTACCTGCTGGCGGATGACGAGTTCGCGAAACACTTTCGCATCATTGCCTTCGACATGCCCTGGCACGGCAAGTCCAATCCGCCGGAAAACTGGGACGGCAGCGAGTATCAGCTCACCACGGCGCGCTACACGCAGACGATCCGTGCGTTCTGCGCCGCGCTCGATCTTGACAGACCGGTTGTGATGGGCTGCTCGATCGGCGGACGCATCGTGCTGAATCTCGCCATCGATCATGCCAGCGAGTTTCGCGCACTTATCGGCCTCGAGGCCGCGGATTTTCAGGCGCCCTGGTACGACACCGCATGGTTGAACCGACCGGACATTCACGGCGGCGAAGTCTGCGCCGCGCTGGTCTCCGGACTTGTGGCACCGCAAAGCCCCGCAGAAGCACGGATGGAAACGCTATGGGCCTACAAGCAGGGCGGCCCCGGTGTCTTCAAGGGGGATCTTTATTTCTATCGCGTCGACGGCGATCTGCGCGGCCGAACCCATGCGATCGATACAAAGGTGTGCCCGCTCTATCTGCTGACCGGCGAATACGACTTCTCGTGCATGCCGGAGGACACGGTGCGCACGGCCTCCGGCATCCAGGGTGCGCATGTCACTATCATGGAGCAGGTTGGACATTTTCCGATGAGTGAAAACCCTGCGCAGTTCCGGCGCTACATCGCGCCGGTGCTGGAGCAGATCCGGCAACAATAGCGATAACAATAACAGTGGAGCAAGGAGGACACATGACCTTAAAGACAATCACCAGAACCCTGTACTTATCGGCCGCACTCGTGATCACGGGGCACGCGGTCACTGCGGCCGAAACCATCAAGATCGGTGTGTTGAACGACCAATCCGGCGTGTTCGCGGACAACGGCGGCGTCGGCTCGGTGGCGGCGGCAAGGCTTGCGGCCGAGGACTTCGGCGGCGAACTTCTGGGACAGAAGATCGAGGTGATCACGGCCGATCACCAGAACAAGCCGGACATCGCGTCCGCCACGGCGCGCAAGTGGTTCGACACCGAGAGCGTCGACATGATCGCCGACGGTGCGGCCTCATCCGCCGGCTTCGCGATTCTCGAAGTCGCGCGCCAGAAAAACAAGATCTTCGTCATCAGCGGGCCGGGCTCGTCGGACTTCACCGGCAAGTCGTGCTCGCCGATCAGCTTTCATTTCAACTACGACACTTATGCGTTGTCGAAGCTGACTGCCGAGGCGATCACCAAGGCCGGCGGCAATACCTGGTATTTTGTCACCGCTGACTATGCGTTCGGCCATGCGCTTCAGCGCGATGCGACCAAGTTCATCGAAGCGGCGGGCGGCAAGGTGGTCGGTTCGGCGGCGCATCCGCTCGGCTCAACGGACATGGCGTCATTCCTGCTACAGGCGCAGGGCTCCAAGGCCAAGGTTGTCGGTCTCGCCACATCGGGCGCCGATGTACAGACCGCGATCAAGCAGGCTGGCGAGTTCGGTATCGTGGAAGGCGGCCAGCAACTCGCGGGTCTGCTGGTGTTCATCACGGACGTCAACGCATTGGGTCTGAAGGCGACGCAAGGGCTGGAGGTCACCACCTCGTTTTACTGGGATCTGAACGACCAGACGCGGGCCTGGGCGAAGCGCTATTTTGCGGCGACCGGCGGCAAGGTGGCCAGCATGGTGCAGGCCGGTGTTTACAGCGGCGTGCATCACTACCTTGCAGCGGTGAAAGCCGCTGGCACCAAGGACCCGACCGTCGTGGCCCAGAAGATGCACGAGATGAAGGTCAACGACATGTACAACAAGGACGTTACCGTTCGTCCCGATGGTCGCGTGCTGCACACAATGTACCTGATGCAGGTCAAGAAGCCGGACGAATCGAAGTACAAGTATGACTTCTACAAGGTGATCACCACGTCGCCCGGCGAGCAGGCTTTCCGGCCGATGAGCGAAGGCAACTGCCCCTTGGTGAAGGGCTGACGTATCTCAACACATCGCGGGCGCGGTCTTGCCGCGCCCGTTTCGATTTTGACGTTCAAGGAGTTCGGCATGACAGGTGCCATTGGTTTTATCGGTCTTGGCGTGATGGGCGAGCCGATCTGCCGCAATCTCGCCCGCAAGACCGGCATGCCGGTATTCGGTTTCGATCGCGCGGATGAGCCGCAGCAACGGCTCGAAGCCGTGGGCGTCAGGCCCGCTGCGTCGCTGGCCGAACTGGCCAGGCAGTGTGATGTGATCTTCATGGCGCTGCCGAGCGGCAAGCATGTGCAGGCCGTGTGCGATGGTGCCGATGGGCTGCTGAACTACGCCGAGGCGCGTCATACCATCGTCGATCTCGGCACGTCGCCGGTGGAGGCAAGCCGTGACCTTGCGAAGCGCTTCGCCGCGAAGGGTGCGGCCTATGCGGATGCGCCCATTGCGCGCACACGCCAGGCTGCGGAGGAAGGCACGCTCAGCGTCATGGTCGGCGCGGACGCTGCGATTTTCGCCAGGCTGCATCCGCTGATCGCAACCTTTGCCACCGATATCACTCACTGCGGCGCTGTCGGCGCTGGGCAGGTGGTGAAGATCCTCAACAACATGGTGTTGATGCAGACGGTCGTCGCACTCAGCGAGGCGCTGGAGACAGCAAAGCGCGCCGGGCTTGACGGTAAGCTGTTGTTTGAGACCCTCGCCAAGGGATCGGCCGACAGCTTCGCGCTGCGAAACCACGGCGTGAAGGCGATCCTGCCCGACACATTTCCGGAGCGCGCCTTCTCCACCGAATACGCCCGCAAGGATATTACTTATGCGCTCGATCTTGCCAGATCGGTGGATATCAAGCTACAGGGCGCGGAGCTGGCCGACAAGCTGCTGGGCGAAGCGATTGATTCCGGATATGGCGATCTCTACTGGCCGGTATTGGCGCGCGTCATCAAGGCGTCGCGCCGGGCCTGAGCGGGAACCTCATGAAAAAGACCGCGACCAGATCGGCAAGACCGCGCGCGGCGGAAAAGGCTCCAGCATTGGACGCGCCTCGCGAGGCCGGTGACGGCGTCGCCGCTGTCGAGCGGGCCTTGTCGATCGTGGCTGCGCTCGAAAGTTCGGACCGGCCGATGCCGCTGGCCGAACTTTCGACCCGTACGGGTTTCTACAAGAGCACCATTCTGCGGCTTTTGGGATCATTGATCCCCACGGGCTATGTCATGCGTCTGCCAGACGGGAATTATGATCTTGGGCCGGCGGCGTTTCGTCTCGGTGTCGCTTTCAACCGCAAGAATGCAATCGGGCATCATGTGATGCCCGCATTACAGGAACTGGTCGATCGAGGCACGGAGAGCGCATCCTTTCATGTGCGGCAGGATGCGGATAACCGCCTCTGCCTGTTTCGGGTGAATTCGCGCCACGCGACGCTCGATCGCGTGGAAGCCGGTTGCAGCTATGCGCTTGTGCGCGGCGCCGCTGGACACATTATACTTGCTTACGACGGTTGCGTGGGTGCGCGTTATGACGCCATTCGAACCCATGGCTTCGATGTGTCGTTGGGCGAGCGCGATTCGAGCTGCGCCGCGGTGGCTGCTCCGGTCTTCGGTCCTCGCGACATGCTCGCTGGCGTCATTTCCCTGTCGGGTCCACGCGAGCGGTTCGGCAAGTTGGAAATTGCAGAGATGAAACGTGTCCTCGGGCCCGTTGCGAAAGCCCTCAGTCTCAATCTGGGCGGCGCATGGCCCGCATTCCGGCGTTGAGTGCGATGCACGACATCACGCTTGCCGAAAGGACGGCCTGACCCATGGCATCCTCCTCCATGCCGGACGTTCTTGTCATCGGCGGCGGCAACGCCGCGCTGTGTTCGGTGTTGATGGCGCGCGAGGCAGGAGCGTCGGTGCTGATGCTGGAATCCGCACCAAAGGAGTGGCGTGGCGGCAACTCCATGCATGTGCGCAACCTGCGCTGCATGCACGATGCGCCGCAGGACGTGCTCGTCGAAGCCTATCCCGAAGAAGAATACTGGCAGGATCTTCTTAAAGTGACCGGCGGTCTCACCGATGAGCCTTTGGCGCGGATGGTGATCCGGCACTCGTCGCGCTGCCGGCCGTGGATGCGCGGTCACGGCGTGCACTTTCAGCCGCCGTTGTCCGGCGCGTTGCATGTGGCGCGCACCAACGCCTTCTTCATGGGGGGTGGCAAGGCGCTTGTGAATGCCTATTACCGCAGCGCCGAGGCGCTCGGCGTTAAGATCCGTTACGACAGCTCGGTGAAGAGCCTCGAACTCGCGGACGGCCGCTTCATTGCCGCGATCACCGAAGGCGGCGAGCGTATTGCTGCGAAGAGTTGCGTGCTCGCCTGCGGCGGCTTCGAGTCCAATCTGGACTGGCAGCGCGAGGCCTGGGGTCAGAACGAGCGCGGCGAATGGACTGCCGAGAACTTCCTGATCCGCGGGACGCGGTTCAATCAGGGTGTCCTCCTGAAGTTCATGATCGAGGCCGGGGCGGACTCCATCGGCGATCCGACCCAGGCGCATTGTGTTGCCATCGACGCACGCGCGCCACTCTACGATGGCGGCATCTGCACCCGCATCGATTGCGTCTCACTCGGCGTCGTCGTCAACCGCGAGGCCCGCCGTTTCTATGACGAGGGCGAGGACTTCTGGCCAAAGCGTTACGCCATCTGGGGCCGCCTCGTCGCCCAGCAGCCTAGCCAAACCGCATGGTCGATCATCGACCAGAAGGCGATCGGCTGCTTCATGCCGCCGGTGTTCGATGGCACCCGAGCCAACACCCTGCAAGAGCTTGCCGTGAAGATCGGCGTCGATCCGGCAACCTTCATGGAGACGCTGTCGGCTTACAATGCCGCTTGCCGTCCCGGCACCTTCGATCACACCGCACTTGATGATTGCCGCACCGAAGGCCTGACCCCGGCCAAAACCCATTGGGCGCGCATGATCGACACGCCTCCATTTTATGCCTATCCGCTCAAGCCCGGCATCACCTTCACCTATCTCGGCATGAAAACCGACGTAACGTCAGCGGTCCATTTCAATCATGTGCCGAGCGACAATCTGTTCGCGGCGGGTGAGATGGTGGCGGGCAATGTGCTCGGCAAGGGCTATACCGCCGGCGTCGGCATGAGCATCGGCACCGCCTTCGGCCGCATCGCCGGCGTCAATGCGGCTGCGAGCACAGGTCACCACCATCCCACATTCCAGGAGGAACTGGCCTATGCCTCCGCTCATTGAACCGGAGGCGCAGATGGCCAGCGGTGCTTGCGAGGGCATCATGAGCCTGACCAGCGCGCTCACGACGGACGAGCAGGAGGTCGCGCGCGTCATGCAGATCTGCAACGCGTGCCGCTATTGCGAAGGTTTCTGCGCGGTGTTTCCCGCGATGACACGGCGGCTCGAATTCAACAAGGCCGACACGCATTATCTCGCCAACCTTTGCCACAACTGCGGTTCTTGTCTCTACGCCTGCCAATATGCGCCGCCGCACGAATTCGCGGTCAACGTGCCGCAGGCCATGGCCAAGGTGCGGGTGCGCACCTATCAGGACTATGCATGGCCACGGGCCTTTGGCCGTCTCTATGAACGCGCAGGCCTGACGGTCGCCTTCGCGCTGTCGGGTGGCCTCGCGTTGTTCATGGTGCTTGCGATTGCGATCAACGGGCGGCTGATTCACGAGCCGCTGGCAGGAAATTTCTACGTGATCTTCCCGCATAATTTCCTCGCCGTGCTGTTCGGCGTCGTATTCCTGTTCGCGATCGTCGCGCTCGGCATCGGCGTCACGCGATTCTGGCGCGATATCTCCCCGGTAAAAGGGGGCGATCCCCGCGACATCGCCTCAGCCGCAAAGGCGCGTGTTCCGGCGGCCGCCGAATCCGTCTCCGATGTGGCGCGGCTGAAATATCTCGGCGGCGGCCACGGCGACGGCTGCAATGAGGATGATGACGCCTTCACGCTGTGGCGGCGGCGGTTTCATCAGCTTACGCTGTACGGATTTCTGCTGTGTTTTGCCGCAACCTGCGTCGCGACACTTTATCATTACCTGTTCAACCTGCACGCGCCCTATGCTGTCACCAGCGCGCCGGTGATTCTCGGCTCGCTCGGCGGCATCGGTCTCATCTTCGGGCCTGTCGGCTTGTTATGGCTGAACCTGCGTCGCGATACGCTGCGCGCCGACGTCAAGCAGAATGCGATGGACCGCGGCTTCATCATCCTGCTGCTTCTGGTCAGCGCCACCGGCTTCGCGCTGCTGCTGCTGCGCGACACCCGCTTCATGGCGCTGTGGCTCGCTATCCACCTCGGCACCGTGACGGCGCTGTTCCTGACGCTGCCCTATGGCAAATTCGCCCACGGCATCTTTCGCTCCGCAGCGCTTCTCAAATTCAATATCGAGAAGCGCATGCCAAACCGGCTTGGCGTCGGCGGGGAGTAGGTCGCGGGGCGAGGCTTTAGCTGGCGCGAGCGTAGGGGCCTTGCTCGCCAGGCCTCCGGCGTCTCAACATCGCACGCGAAATTTCTGTCGCAGAGTCAGTCTCAAAGTAAGCCTGCCCCCAGCGCCCGAAGCACTCGATGTTTGATTCTACTTCCACACCGCTCGGGCTCACGGATAGCTCCGGGCAGATCAATGGCGGTGTGGTCTATCGAAACGGGCTGAGGGAAGAGGCCTATCGACATCGCTTTGTGTCGATAGGCCCGTCGTTGGGTCGCCCCCAAGCAACTTCAATGAAAAACTATGGAATGATCCTGTTCTTCCGGAAGTCTTGGATTATGTTTTTCATCATCTCTTCGCTATCAATCATTTCCGTAAAGCCAAATTGATAGGCTTTCACCATGCTGATCATATTGTCCCACTTGCGCCGGAAGACAGTGTCTGCGTAGCTCCACGGTGCCAGCCGGAACAGATCGGTCTTCACCAGGCCATTGCGTTCCACAATGCTGTTCCAGAGATCTTTTTTGTCGCTCATGAACTCGACGAGATTCATGTTTTTCACCGGACCCGGTTCGAGGCCGAATATCCCGGCGATCCGCGGCCACATATACTTCCATCGATAGGAGTCGCCGTTCCCGATGTTGAATGCCTGATTCGCCGCGCGCGGATCGGTAGAGGCCCACAGCATCGCGCGGTTTAAGATACCGACGTCAGATGCAAATGTGATCGCGTTGTACGTTTCTTCGTCTCCAGGAAAATAGAAGGGAAGATTCAGCTCCTTCATGATGGTTCCATAGGCGGCGATGACCGTCATCAGATTAATTCGCGCGCCGTTGCCGTAGCCACAAACTGCGCCGGGGCGCGTTGTCGACCAGGTCCAGGACTTGCCTTGCTGTAGCTTCAAAACATGTGCGTGTTGCGCCTCGTAGAAATACGAGGGGACACAAGGCGGATCGTCTTCCCGAGCCGGCGTCTTGTAGGCCCCCATATGATAGCCGTACCACTTGACGCCTTCGAGCACATGCACGTGTTCAAGCTTCGGCGCCTGCGCGACCGCCGCGTCGAGAAAATTCACAGCCATTCTCGTGTTCAGTTCGTTCTCTTCGTCGAATGTCTTGCCGGTCAGCAAGGCCGTGTAAAAGATGTGTGTCACGTCGCTGATGTTTGTCAGGCCGGCCATGGTTTTGTCACGGTCGAGCAGATCCGCCGGGATGTGACGTACCCAATCGCCCAGTTCGGGATCGCCGCGGGATACGCCGATAACATCCCACTGGCCGGTGTCGTGAAGCATGCGGGCCATGTTGCCGCCGCACATTCCTCCGACGCCTGCAATTAGAGCTACTTTCCTTGCCATGACTTTCCTCTCTCTGGTCTTGCTGATTTAAGTGCGTTGTGATGATCGCTGGCTCATAGCGACCGCTTGAAGAAGTTGGCGATTTCGCCGATGACGCCTCTTCGGAATGTGAGGACGCAGATGACGAAGATGGCGCCCTGGATCACGGTGACCCACTGGCCGAAACCGGCCAGGTACTGCTGCATGGCGATGATGACGAAGGCGCCGACGACGGGACCGAACACGGTGCCGAGGCCGCCGACCAGGGTCATCAGCACGACCTCGCCGGACATGGTCCAGTGCACGTCGGTCAAGGACGCATTCTGCGCCACGAACACCTTCATGGCGCCGGCAAGGCCAGCGAGGCTGCCCGACAGCACGAAGGCCAGGAACTTGTACTGGTCGGTCTTGTAGCCCAGCGAGATCGCGCGCTGCTCGTTCTCGCGGATCGACTTCAGCACCTCGCCGAACGGCGAGTTGATCGCCCGGTAGATCAGCAGGAAGCCGAGCAGGAACACCGCCAGCACGACGTAGTAGAGCGTCGTCGTGTTCGACAGGTCGAGGAAGCCGAACATCATGCCCTGCGGGATGCCCTGGATGCCGTCCTCGCCATGGGTGAACGGGGTTTGCAGGTAGATGAAGAACAGGAGCTGCGACAGCGCCAGCGTGATCATGGCGAAGTAGATGCCCTGGCGGCGGATCGCGATCAGTCCGGTGATGACACTCAGCGCGCAGGCGCCGGCGACGCCGAGCACAATGCCGATCTCCGGCGCGACGCCCCAGACCTTCAGCGCGTGCGCGGTCACATAGCCCGCGGTGCCGAGGAACATGGCATGGCCGAACGACAACAGGCCGCTGTAGCCGATCAGGAGGTTGAAGGCGCAGGCGAACAGCGCAAAGCACAGCGCCTGCATCACGAAGTAGGGATACAGCCCGGTCAGCGGCACGATGGCCAGCAAGGCCGCCATCACCACAAAGGCGATCATCTCGTCGGTGGTGGAGCGGCCGGTGGCCGGAACGGCGTTGTCGGTGATTGTGGTCATACGAGTGTCCTGAATCCGAAGTTCGCCTCATTTTGCAGCGCGTCCCCAAGCGAACTTCGGATTCGAAAGGACACTCGCAAAATAAAATTCCTAGTGTGGGTCTGGTTCGCAAGTCCGCAAATGGACGTGCTGAGATACCGTTGCGGACTTGCGAACCACCACACTAGGTCGCCCGTCCCGTCAGTCCCGTCGGCTTCACCAGCAGCACCAGCACCATCAGCACGAAGACCACCGTGTTGGAGGCCTCCGGGTAGAAATACTTGGTCATGCCCTCGATCACGCCGAGCGAGAAGCCGGTGATGATCGAGCCCATGATCGAGCCCATGCCGCCGATCACCACCACCGCGAACACCACGATGATGAGGTCCGCGCCCATCAGCGGGCGCACCTGGTTGATCGGGGCCGACAGCACGCCGGCAAGGGCGGCAAGGCCGACGCCCAGCCCGAAGGTCAGCGTGATCATGCGCGGCACGTTGATGCCGAAGGCGCGCACCAGCGTCGGATTCTCGGTGGCGGCGCGCAGGTAGGAGCCGAAGCGCGTGCGCTCGATCGTGTACCAGGTCGCGATGCAGACCACGAGCGAGAAGATCACGACCCAGCCGCGATAGATCGGCAGGTACATGAAGCCGAGGTTGACGCCGCCCTTGAGAATGTCGGGAATGGCATAGGGCAATCCCGACGAGCCGAAATAGTTCTGGAACACGCCCTGGATGATCAGCGCCAGGCCGAACGTCAGCAGCAATCCATAAAGATGATCGAGGCCGGTCAGCCATTGCAGCATGGTGCGTTCCAGCAGGATGCCGAATCCACCGACGATCAGCGGCGACAGGATCAGCGCCCACCAGTAGTTGATGCCGCCGAGGTTCAGCAGGAAATACGCGACGAACGCCCCCATCATGTACAGCGCGCCATGCGCGAAGTTGATGATGTTGAGCATCCCGAAAATCACCGCAAGCCCAAGACTGAGCAGCGCGTAAAACGACCCGTTGATCAATCCCACCAAAAGCTGGGCGTATAGGGCTTGGTACACTTCAATTCACCGCCGTAAATTTAAGAATGGATTTTCCAGAACGACCGACCACTGCCTTACACGCCGAGATACGTGTGGAGTTTTTCCATGTTGGCCTGGAGTTCGGAGTTCGCGAATGTGTCGATGATCCTGCCGTGCTCGACGATGTAGAAGCGGTCGGCGACGGTGGAGGCGAAGCGGAAGTTCTGCTCCACCAAGAGGATGGTGAAGCCTTCCGCCTTCAGCCGCGCGATCATCTTGCCGATCTGCTGGATGATCACCGGCGCAAGTCCTTCGGTCGGCTCGTCCAGCATCAGGAACCGGGCGCCGGTGCGCAGGATGCGCGCGATCGCCAGCATCTGCTGCTCGCCGCCGGACAGCTTGGTGCCCTGGCTGCCGAGCCGTTCCTTCAGGTTCGGGAACAGTTCGAAGATCTGGTCCAGCGTCATGCCGCCAGAGCGGATCACCGGCGGCAGCAGCAGGTTCTCCTTCACATCGAGCGAGGCGAAGATGCCGCGTTCCTCCGGGCAGAACGCCACCCCGAGCCGCGCGATCTTCTCCGCCGGCAGCCGGATGATCTCGCTGCCTTCGAACGCCACCGAGCCGGTGCGCTTGCCGATCAGGCCCATCACAGACTTCAGCGTCGAGGTCTTGCCCGCGCCGTTGCGGCCGAGCAGCGTAACCACCTCGCCGGGGCGGACCTCGAAGTTCATGCCGTGCAGGATGTGGGACTCGCCGTACCACGCCTCGAGATTCCTGACGGTGAGCACCGGAGAGCTGGCAGTATTACTCATGGCCGGCCCCCAGATAGGCTTCCTTGACCCGCGGGTCCTTCGTCAGCGTGGCGTAGTCGCCTTCCGCCAGCACCTTGCCGCGGGTCAAGACCGTGATGGTATCGGACAGGTTGGCGACCACGTTCAGGTTATGCTCGACCATCAGGATCGTGTATTTCTGCGAGATGCGCTTGATCAGCGCCGCCACCTTGTCGATGTCCTCATGGCCCATGCCGGCCATCGGCTCGTCCAGCAGCATCATCTCCGGATCGAGCGCCAGCGTGGTCGCGATCTCCAGCGCCCGCTTGCGGCCATAGGGCATCTCCACCGCCGGCGTGTTGGCGAAATCGCTGAGGCCCACGTCCTCAAGCAGCTCCCGCGCCCGGCCGTTGTATTGATCGAGCACCGACTTCGAGCGCCAGAAATCGAACGACGAGCCGTGCTGGCGCTGCAACGCGACCCGCACGTTCTCCAGCGCCGTGAGGTGCGGAAACACCGCCGAAATCTGGAACGACCGCACCAGCCCCAGCCGCGCCACGTCGGCCGGCGCCAGCGCCGTGATGTCCTGCCCCTTGTAGAGGATCTGGCCCCGCGACGGCTTCAGGAACTTGGTCAGCAGGTTGAAACATGTCGTCTTGCCGGCCCCGTTCGGGCCGATCAACGCATGAATGGTCCCCCGCCGAACCCTCAGATCGACCTCACTCACGGCCACAAAGCCCGCGAATTCCTTCGTCAATCCGTGGGTCTCAAGGATGAAGATGTCCTGTGGCAAATCAATCTGATCCCTGACCGGTAACACGCGTAAACGTTCGCCGCACCAAAGGCAGGTAGAGTGGTTCTTTCAACTGCAATGAAGTTATATATCGATGACTTTTGGTAATGATGCAGCGCAACCATTGCATGGAGCCCGCCAGGAATTCGCAGCTCCATAGAAAGCGCTTTGCCAACTTGATCGAAGCAGATGTCCAGCATCAAGATTTCGAGAACTCCTTCGCCTGCTCCCGCAGCCAGCTCAGAAAGCTGCGGGCTTTCTTGTTAAGCGAGCGGTTTTTCGGCCAAACTACATAGTGAGCGAGTTTTCTCTCGAACGGAGCGTTGAAGAGAGGCACCAGCGTGCCATCATTCAATTCGTTTTTGAGCAGATGGATCTGCCCGACCGCGACGCCAACACCTTCCGCAGCGGCTTGATACGTCAGGATGGATGTGGAAAAACTGATTCCGCTGTCGGATAGAAGGTCGGTACGATGAACGGCGGCGAGCCAGTCATACCAATCGGTCCGTCGATAGTGCGAATGAAGCATTTGCACTTTTTTCAAATCGTCCAGTTCAATGAGCCGAAATCTGCTCAGAAGTTTCGGGCTGCATACCGGTTGAATAATATCTTTGAACAGCAGTTCCGATCCGACACCTGGCCATTGCCCGTTTCCGAACTGTATTGCGAGATCCACCCGATCTTTCTCGAAATTAACCGGCGCCACCACATTGCTGATGTTCAGCTTGATGTTCGGGTAGGCGACATAGAATGACGGCAAGCGGTGGATGAGCCATTTTGAGGCAAATGTCGTATACGTACGGATTTTGAGTGGCTCAACTTTCCTGGTTTGCGTGAGATTAGTCGCCGCGCTCGAAATGATCTGGAAGGCAGGAGCCACTTGCCGGTGAAATTGCTCGCCTATGGGCGTGAGGCGCACACCGTGCTTGTCGCGTTCGAATAACTGAACGCCCAGAAAATTCTCAAGAGTACGGATTTGCCGACTAACGGCCGGCTGAGTTACCCGCATTTTCTCCGCCGCTTTTGTAAAACTCCCAAGTCGGGCTGTAACCTCGAAAACGTGGAGCGGGTTTAAAGGAGGCATCAATTCGGTCATGGGATCGGGCATCCATTACAAAAGGTAATATGCTGATAATATTTGTGTAGTTGCCAGTCAAATGCGCTTTTGGGAAACAGGCTGCGATGAAATCGAATTGGCGGTCCTGATAGATGAATTCCGAGCTTTCCGAAGAGCAGCAGGCGTTTGCTGATTCCGTACGGCGTTTTGCGCAAGTCAATCTTGCTGCTGGTGCGGTCAGCCGCGCTCACGACCCTCGCTTTCCCTTTGATGTCGCTCAACTACTTGCCAAGCAGGGGTTGCTTGGGATCGCCTTCAACGAATCCGATGGCGGGCAGGGCGGCTCACTGATGGACTCGGTCATCGCGATCGAGCAGATCGCCGCCGTCTGTCCGCGCAGCGCGGACGTTGTTCAGGCGGGTAACTTCGGCCCTATCCGCACGTTTGTTGAATATGCCAGTCCGGAGCAGAAGCGGCGCTTTCTTCCTGATTTGCTTGCAGGACGATCGGTGATCAGTCTGGGCATGAGCGAACCGGATGCCGGTTCGGCCGTCACTGAACTCAAGACGAACGCCAGGCAGGATGGCAATCACTACGTCATCAACGGAACCAAGGTTTTCGGCACCCACAGCCCAGATGCGTCTGTCTTTCTGGTATATTTGCGGTTTGGACCCGGCGTCGGTGGCATTGGATCAGTGCTCGTTGAGCGTGGTACGCCAGGCTTCACGATCGGAAAGCCGTCGCCTTTCATGAGCGGCGAAGAGTGGTGTCAACTATACTTCGAGGACTGCCGCATTCCGGTTGAGAATGTTCTGCTCGGCATCGGTGGCTTCAAGAAGCAGATTTCCGGATTCAATGTCGAGCGCCTTGGCAACTCTTCGAGATCGCTGGCGCTTGGACGTTATGCCTTCGAACTCGCCCGGGAGCATGCGTCGGTTCGCAAGCAGTTCGGCCGTGCCCTTTGCGAATTCCAGGGACTACAATGGAAGTTTGCTGATATGGCGCTCAAGCTCGAGTCGGCTCAGTTGCTGCTTTATCGCGCCGCGCGGGTGACGAGTGGGCTGCCGTCGGCCTATCAGACGGCGATTGCCAAACTGGCCTGCAATCAGGCCGGCTTCGAGGTTTCGAATGATGCTGTCCAGATCATGGGTGGTCTTGGCTACAGCCAGGAGGCGTTGGCGGAATATTGCATGCGCCGGACGCGTGGCTGGATGATCGCGGGAGGTTCGACGGAGGTTCTCAAGAACCGCATTGCCGAAGAGATTTTCGATAGGCGCTTTGACCAGCGGGGGATGCAGGCGCGTGCTGCCCAGTAAGAAAGGCCCGCGGACCGACATCTCGCTTGCCGGTGCGCTTCTGGCGCCACGGAGCATCGCGATCGTGGGGGCGTCGGACGATCCGGCGAAGACCTCAGGCAGGCCGCTTCAGTACCTGCTGCGGGCCGGATATCAAGGCAGGGTCTATCCGATCAACGCTCGCCGGGACACGGTGCTTGGTCAGCGCGCGTGGCCATCGCTGAGCGCGTTGCCGGAAGTTCCGGACCACGCCTTTATCCTCGCACCCACCAAGGATGTCGTTGCTGCTGTGACCGAGTGCGCGGCGCTGGGAGTTGGCGTTGCGACGATATTGGCAACCGGCTTCTCCGAAGGGGGCGCCGAAGGGCAAAAGCTGGTCGAGCAGCTCAGGGAGATTTGCAGAACTTCCGGCTTGCGAATCCTCGGACCTTCGAGCATCGGCGTCATCGATTTTCACAGCAAGGTTTTGTTGACGGCGAATGCCGCCTTCGCGGAGCAGGACTTGCTGGTGGGCGGGACATTCGTCGCGTCCCACAGCGGAAGCCTGCTCGGCGCCCTGCTGTCGAGGGGTAAGGCGCGTTCGGTTGGTTTCTCGGGCATGGTGTCTGTCGGCAACGAGATCGATTTAAGTCTCGGCGAAATCTGTACGGCGACCCTGGAAGATCCGAACATCACCGGATATCTCCTGTTCCTTGAGAGTTTGCGTCACGCCGGTGACTTGCGAGCATTTGCCTTCGAGGCCGCCAAGAGAAACAAGCCGATCGTTGCATACAAGCTCGGTCGCTCTGCTCAGGCCGCGGAACTTGCTCTGTCGCACACGGGCGCTCTGGCCGGCGAGGACGATATCGCGGAAGCATTTTTGGCTGACTGCGGAATTGCCCGCGTCCAGAATTTCGAATCGCTGCTTGAGACACTCCCTTTGCTCAGTCGAATTCCGATCCGGCCGGTTGCCGGCCGGCCTCCTCGTGTCGGTGTTGTGACGACGACCGGTGGTGGTGGTGCGATGGTGGTTGATGGCCTCGGGCTGCGAGGTGTTGATGTCATCAAGGCCAGCGACGAGACATTTGCGCGGCTGACCAAGGCGGGCATCGGCGCGCACCACGAACGCGTCATTGACCTCACGCTTGCAGGCACTCGGTCCGATGTCATGAAGGCGGCGCTCGATACCATGCTGTCCGCACCGGAGTTCGATCTCGTGGTTGCGGTGATCGGCTCGTCGGCGCGTTTTCAGCCGGATCTCGCGGTCAAGCCGGTAATCGAAAGCGCTGATGCGGAAAAGCCGCTCGTTGCTTTCATTGTTCCCGATGCGCCCGAAGCTCTCGCGAAACTGGCGCAGGCTGGTGTTCCGAGCTTTCGGACCCCGGAATGCTGTGCGGATGCCATTGCGGCCGCGTTTCGGCGCCGGACATCCAGAACGCCGCAAGCCGCGCCGAAGCAATTCCGGAAGACCGCTGCATCCCAGCTCAATGAATGGGACGCCTATGCGCTATTCGAGAAAATCGGGTTGCCGCATGCCCCCGCTGCACGCATTGCGGTTGATGCAGAACATATCGAGTTGCCGTTCGGCTATCCGGTGGCGGTCAAGGTGTTGTCTGAAGTCATCGCCCACAAGACCGATGTTGGCGGCGTCATTCTCAACATCGCCAGCGAACCGGCTCTGAAGGCCGCGATTGGGCAGATCGTTCGTTCCGTCAAGGACAAGCGGCCGGACGTCGAGGTGAATCACGTCCTGGTCCAGCCAATGACCTCGGGACTTGGCGAGGTGCTGTTGGGCTACAAGAAGGACGCGGACGCCGGTCCGATTGTCCTGTTGGCGGCGGGCGGAATTTTCACCGAGATATATCGCGACCGAAGCATTCGTCTGGCCCCCGTCGAGCTTCAGACAGCGCGGGAGATGATTTCCGAACTGGCGATCACCCGCGCGTTCGAAGGATATCGAGGCAAAAAAAGCCGGCGATCTCGATTCTCTCGCCCACGCGGTCGTCGCGTTGTCGCAACTCGCGCTCAGCGACGAATATGACGTGGTCGATGCTGAGATCAATCCCCTGATCCTGCGTTCGAAGGGCGAAGGCGTGCTGGCGCTGGACGCGCTGGTGAAGCTCTCTTGAGGTGGATGCCACTATGATCACGCAACTGGCCAGCAAGGTAAATTCGGACGACGCACTCGTCAGGCGCGGACGCTTTCTCTCGACGACGTTTCTTCTGGAGGTCGGTGCGACGCCTTGGCTGATCGGCATATCGGAAGGAAAGATCGTGTCGGTCGTACGCGGGCCGTTCGTCATGCCTTCGTGGTCATTTGCGCTGCGTGCGCCGGAAGACGAGTGGCTGAAATTCTGGAGTCCGGATCCGCGCCCGGGCTTTCACGACCTGATGGCGCTTATCAAACGCCGGACACTCAAGGCAGAAGGAAATCTCCAGATTTTCATGGCGAACCTCCGGTACTTCAAGGAAGCACTCGGCAAACTTCGTGAAGCAAAGGCTGTGTCATGACTGTTCAGTTTGAACCTGTGATTGGCCGCTATCTGCGCCTCGAACTCTTCGGCCGATCGCACCGGATTTACGTGGAGGAGGCGGGGCAAGGCGTCCCTTTGCTTTGCCTTCATACGGCGGGGTCTGATGGCCGTCAGTACCGCGCCCTGATGAATGATCCCAAGATCATTTCAGATCACCGTGTCATCGCGTTCGACATGCCGTGGCATGGAAAATCGTCGCCGCCGGCCGGTTGGCACAATGAAGAATACCAACTGACGTCTTTCGACTACACGACGATGATTCTGGAAGTCAGCCGCGCGCTGGAGCTCGACAAACCGATCGTCATGGGATGTTCGATCGGCGGACGCATCGTCCTGCATCTCGCTCTTGAACATCCGGAAGCCTTCCGCGCCATCATCGGGTTGCAGGCCGGTGCGCATGTTGATCCCTACTATGATCTGAATTTTCTGCATCGTCCGGATGTTCATGGGGGCGAGGTTTGTGCCGCGATCGTGTCGGGCCTTGTCGGCCCCCATTCGCCCGAAAGCGAGCGCTGGGAGACACTCTGGCACTACATGCAGGGCGGTCCGGGAATCTTCAAAGGCGATCTGCATTTCTACAAGCTCGACGGCGATATTCGGGATCGCGTCGCGCAGATCGATACGAAACGGTGTCCGCTTTTCCTGTTGTCGGGCGAATATGACTACTCGTGCACACCCGAAGAAACTCTCGAGGTTGCGCGGAGCATTCCCGGCAGTGAGGTCACGATCATGGAGGGGCTCGGCCACTTTCCAATGAGCGAGGATCCCAAGAAATTCATCCAATATCTGTCGCCCGTCCTACAGAAGATACGAGACAACAAGACAGCATAAGTGCGGTTCTGTCCCGGTTCGTCCAGGTCAGTGTCACGTCAAGAGTCATGAAATTAAAGGTAAGCCGCATATGCGGCGAGGGAGGAAAAATGAAAATCAAATGGTTAGCTGCTGTCGCAATAGTCACGTTGTCGACGTCGATCGTCCACGCTCAAGAGAAGCCACCAATCAAGATCGCTGTCGTCAACGATCAAACTGGCGTTTACATGGAGACTGGTGGCCCCGGCTCTGGCGCTGCGGCACGTTTGGCAGTGGAGGACTTCGGCGGCGAAGTGCTCGGCCGGAAGATTGAGGTGATGGTTCTTGATCACCAGAACAAAGCCGATATTGCCGCGTCGCTTACGAGAAAGCTGATCGACATCGACAAGGTCGATTTGATCGCGGACGGAGCTTCTTCAGCTGCTGGTCTCGCAATGAACGAGGTTGCACGGGCGGCGAAAAAGATCTTTGTGGTTTCAGGGCCAGCCGCGACCAATTTCACGGGCATCGCTTGCGCTCCGACGACTTTCCAATTCACTTATGACACTTATGCGCTGGCCAACGGGACAGCCAAGGCACTGGTGAAGCAAGGGGGAGATTCTTGGTTCTTCCTGACGGCGGACTATGCGTTTGGCCATAATATTCAACGCGACGTGACCCGCTTTGTCGAGGAAGCCGGCGGAAAGGTGCTTGGTTCTGTCAAGCATCCGATTAACAGCTCTGACTTCAGCTCTTATCTGCTTCAGGCGCAGGCCTCCAAAGCCAAAGTTATCGGCCTCGCGAATGCAGGTACGGATACCATCAATTCGCTGAAGCAGGGTGCTGAGTTCGGTATCGTTCAGGGTGGCCAGACCTTTGCGGGTCTTCTGGTTTTCATCAGCGACGTTCACGCGCTCGGTCTTCAGGTGGCGCAAGGCCTCGTTCTGACGACGTCGTTCTATTGGGATCTCAACGATGAGACCCGCAAGTTCTCTCAAAGGTTTGCCAGTCAGATGGGTGGTCGCGTGCCAACCATGGTGAACATGGGAGTTCATAGCGGCGTGAATCATTTTCTAAAGGCCGTTAAGGAGACTGGCACCACGGATTCTGAAGTCGTTGCCAAGAAAATGCGCGAGCTTCGAGTCAACGACGTCTACAACAAGGACGTCGAGATTCGTCCCGATGGTCGTGTGCTTCACGATATGTACTTGGTGAAGGTCAAGTCACCAGCCGCTTCGAAGAAGCCGTATGATTATTACGACATCCTGGCGAAGATCCCCGGCAAAGATGCTTTCCGCTCGCTTTCCGAAAGCGAGTGCCCGTTGGTCAAGAAGAACTGAGCAAACAGGGATGACGACCGGCACTTCGGTGCCGGTTTCTTTCTTACGAAATGTGCAAAAGCAAACAGGCAACGAGTTAGAATGTCGAAAGTAACAGAAAAACTGGGTTTCATTGGGCTCGGCGTCATGGGCGAGCCGATGTGCGCCAATCTCGTCAAGAAGTCGAAACTGCCGGTCTATGGCACCGATTTCCGCAAGGAGCCGCGTGAGCGGCTTGCCAAGGAAGGCCTGCATCCCTGCGGGTCTATTTCCGAGGTCTGTGCGAACGCCGACATCATCTTCCTGTCGTTGCCGAGCATCAAGGAAGTAACCGAGGTGTGCCTCGGAACCGGAGGTATCGTCGCCTCGGGCGGCCGGGTTCACACCATTGTGGATATGAGCACGAGCGCGGTAAAGCAGACGCGAGAACTTGCGGATAAGTTGCGGGAGAAGGGTATCACGTTCATCGATGCGCCGGTGGCGCGGATGCGTCAGGCGGCCAAGGATGGCACGTTGAGCATCATGGTCGGCGGCAGCGACGAGAGCTTCAAGCTGGTTCAGCCGTTTCTGTTGTGCATGGGGACCGAAGTGACCCATTGCGGCGATACCGGCAGCGGCCAGGTCGTCAAGATTCTGAACAACATGATTGTCTTCATGACGGTTCATGCGCTGGCCGAAGCCCTGTCGATCGGACGGAAGGCGGGCGTCGATGGCGCACTGTTGTTCGACGTGATGTCGAAGGGATCGGCGGACAGCTTCGCGCTCCGGACGCCGGGACAAAAGGCACTGGTCCCCGGAAGTTTTCCGGAGAATACCTTTCCGACCGATTACGCGATCAAGGACATCAAGCTGGCTCTCGAACTGGCGCAGCAAGGTGGCATCGGCGCGAAATCCGCGGAACTGACCGCGGCGCTCCTCGAGAAATCCAGCAGTGCCGGTTTCAGCCTCAACTATTATCCTGCATTTATCAATCTGATCGAAGGCAACTCCAAATAATCCGGAGCGTCGAGATGGCACATCCGCTGGCTCTGAAGTCCGATCGCGCCGACGGCCCCACGGGAAGGCTACTGGCGTTTGTCGGGTCCCTGCAATGGGAGGCCCTCGACAAAGATGTACAGCACGCCGCGAAGCGTCATGTGCTCGACACCGTCGGGGTCATGATTGCAGGAGGCGTCGGCGACGTAGCAACGAAGGCGGAAGCCGTTCTCGGAACGATCCGTCCGGCAGGAAGTGTGCCGGTGCCTGGAAGGACAAGACGGGCAGATATTCTGGATGCTGCGATGCTCGGTGGCACCGGCGGACATGGCATCGAGCTTGACGATGGTTATCGTCAGGGCTCCGTTCATCCCGGCGTCGCGGTTGTGCCTGCGATCTGGTCCGCCGCGTATGGACAGAATATTTCTGGAATCAATTTGCTGGAAGCTGCGATCGCCGGTTACGAGACGGTGACATCGGTCGCAAGGACAGCCCATCCCGATCTGCGCCGCCGTGGATTCCATCCGACCGGTGTTGTCGGATCGCTGGGTGCTGCGATTGCCTCGGGCCGTCTTCTCAGACTCTCCCGAGACCAGTTGTCGAATGCTCTTGGCCTGGCGGCCAGTTCATCTGCGGGATTGTTTGCGTTTCTGGGGGGCGGAGCCGACGTCAAGAGGCTGCACGCCGGTCATGCTGCGCGCGAAGGATTGTTTGCCGCGTTGCTGGCGAAAAGCGACGTTGCCGGACCGCCGGATATCTTGGAGGCATCCGATGGCTTCTTTCAGGCCTTCGCAATCGGGAAGGGCGCTTCTCCACGCGGTTTCGATCTTCCGCCCGCGGCCGCATTCGGGATCACCGATTGCTATGTGAAGCCCTACGCATGTTGCCGTCATCTTCAGCCCGCCGTCGAAGCTCTCATGGCGCTCAGGAACGAGCATGGGATTGACGAGAACTCGGTCCAGAGCATCGAGGTGGAAACCTACGGGATTGCCGCCGAGCATGCCCACACTGGCTGGTCTGATTTTGCCAGCGCGCAGCTCAGTTTCCCCTTCATTATGGCTCTCGGATTGCGTTTTGGCCGTATCGATCTTTCGCATTTCAAGGATGACGTGCGGCGCGATGAATCGATTACCTCTATCTGCAAGCGCGTTCACGTCAGCGTCTCTCCCGAGCTTGACAGGACCTATCCCGACAAGCGCCCGGCGCGGGTCACGCTGCGAACCGCGAAAGGGAATTTTACCCGGGAAGTCGATGAAGCGCTGGGATCGAGCACGCTTCCCCTTGACGATACCGGCCTGGAAAAGAAGTTCATCGACCTCGTCGGCCCGGTTCTTGGATCGGCGGCTGCACATCGCCTCAGTGAGAGGCTTTGGTCGATCGATACGTTCAGGGATGTAACGCCGCTCATTGAGGATACGGCCCGGCCACGTGATGGAACGAAGGCAGCCCTTGCGAGCTAGTGGACTGCTGTGGCGGTATTCGTGCCGCGCTCGCTTTTCAAATCCAATATCTAATTCCGCATAGGAGACGTAAATGTCTTTCGAATATCCTGCGCTTGAGTTGCTGATTGCCGGTCGCTGGGTTGGCGGTGACGGTCGCAAGACCATGCCAGTTCACAATCCGGCCACCGGCGCCGTTCTGGCTGAACTGCCCCATGCAACCAAGACGGATCTCGACGAAGCGCTTGCCGCCGCCGGCAAGGGGTTTTCAGTATGGCGACGGATGTCGGCGAATGATCGCGCGCGGATTCTCAAGCGTACCGCAGACTTGATGCGCGAACGGCGGGAATATCTTGCTACCCTCGTCACTCTGGAGCTGGGAAAGCCCATCGCGGAAGCGCGGATGGAGATCGAACAGGCAGCAGGCATGTTTGAGTGGAACGCCGAGGAAGGGCGGCGCGCATACGGACGCGTGATTCCTTCGAGGGCTGAAAATGTTCATCAGATCGCGGTCAAGGAGCCCGTGGGGCCGATCGCGGCGTTCTCGCCCTGGAACGCCCCGACAATCACGCCATCCCGGAAGATTAGCGGCGCGCTCGCGGCTGGTTGCTCCGTCATCATCAAGCCGGCGGAGGAAACGCCGGCCACGGCGCTCGCCATCGGAAAGATTCTGATAGAGGCCGGATTGCCGGACGGGGTGTTGAGTATCGTATTTGGTGATCCTGTCTTGATCTCGAAGACGCTGATCGACTCTCCCGTCATTCGCGGAATTACCTTCACGGGTTCGACGGTCGTCGGCAAGCGGCTCGCAGGTCTGGCCGTGCAAGGGATGAAGCGCATGACCCTTGAACTCGGAGGCCATGCCCCCGTTGTTGTCTTTGACGATGTCAATGTTGATGCGGTCGCGAAGGCGGCGGCAACCGCGAAGTATCGAAACTCCGGACAGGTTTGTACGTCGCCGACGCGCTTCTACGTCCAGGAATCGATCCATGATCGTTTCGTGGAGAAATTTGCTGAGACCGCCAAGGCGATTACTGTCGGCGACGGTTTCGATCCGGCGACGACCATGGGCCCGCTGGCCCATGCGCGGCGGGTCGAAGCAATGGAGACCTTCGTCGCCGATGCCCGTGCGCGCGGCATCAAGGTCGCTGTTGGTGGTGGGCGATGCGGCAATCAGGGTTTCTTTTTCCAGCCGACGTTGCTGGTCGATATCGACAACGAGTCGATGGCGGCCAATGTCGAGCCGTTCGGCCCGCTTGCCTCGACGACTCCGTTCGGTTCGTTTGATGAGGTGGTCACTCTAGCAAATCGCCTGCCTTTCGGACTTGCGGCATATGCCATGACTAACGATCTCAAGCGCGCGAATGCAATAGCGAAGGCGATCGAAAGCGGAAACGTCATTCTCAACCACTGGCAAGTATCGTTGCCGGAAACGCCATTCGGCGGGCACAAGGACAGTGGCGTAGGCCTTGAGGGAGGAATCGAAGGTCTTCAGGCGTTCCAGAACACGAAGTTCATCAGCCAGGCGAGTTAGTACGATGATGCGGCGCGGGTTACGCTTCCCCGCCGGTGAGGGAGATCGCCATTGATCGATCATCACGAACTGTTTGCGCTGCGCTATGCAACGATGACTGGCCGGCGACCTCATCAGAACTATCTTATAGCTGATGAACATAGCGAAGGCGCCGATCTCGATTTTTACGTCTGGCTAATTCGAGGCAAGGGCGGCGATATTCTGGTTGATACTGGATTCAATGAAGCGGCAGCCAGTGCAAGAGGACGGTCGCTTACGGTGAGTCCCGTCGACGCACTGCAAAATTTCGGCATACCGCCCGAAAGTATCCGCGACGTCGTTATTACGCATCTGCATTACGATCACGCCGGAAATCTCGATCGCTTTCCCAACGCAAGATTTCATCTTCAGGATCGGGAGATGAGCTATGCGACCGGACGCTGTATGTGTCACGGTCTGCTGCGCCATCCGTTTTCCGCCGAGGATGTGACCCTGATGGTTCGTCATGTGTTCAGCGATCGCGTTGTGTTCCACGACGGCGACGGGGAAATTGCGCCGGGCGTGACGCTGCATCACGTCGGCGGTCATTCCGATGGCCTTCAGGTGGTGCGCGTGGGAACCGAACGCGGGCCCGTGGTGCTTGCTTCCGATGCATTGCATTTCTACGGCAACATGCAGCGTGGGAATCCATTTCCGATCTTCTATAACATCGGCGAGATGTGCGAGGGCTGGAAGCACGTCGAGCGCCTTGCTGGGCATCCTGATCGCATCATTCCCGGTCACGATCCCATGGTCCGTGAACTCTACCCGCGTGCAAGCGATGTTGTAGATGTCGTTACACTGCATAAGAGCCCCAAACGCTCGTTTGCCACGTAGGCATTCAGAGCCGCTTGGGTGGCGTTGGCGTTGATGGAATTGCAGACGTCTACGCCGTCCATGGCGGAGAGGGTCGAGGCTCAAGCTCGGCGCGCCGGTCGACGATGGTGAGAACCTGCCCGACCTTCACATGCTGATTTGACGCCAGCGGATACTCGACCGGGCTGGCGATGCGTCCATCAATGCGCTTAAAATCTGGCGGAGCCATCCTTTGGGCCGATCGGGGGCTGATCATGGAAATGCACCAGATACGCTACTTCCTCAAAGCGGGGAGACGCTGAATTTCACGCGCGCCGCGGAGCAGTGCGGTGTGAGCGTGCCCTCACTCAGCCGCGGAATCCGGCAGCTGGAGGAAGAACTGGGCGGGCAACTTTTCCGGCGCGAGCGGCACCTGACGCACTTGACAGACCTCGGCCGGCTGATGCTCGAGCAATTTTCCATCATGAGCCAGGCTGGGCATCGCCAGGAATGTGGACGAGGTGGGCAACGAGGCTGCGACGAAAGCCGTGCGGACGCATAGGCTGCAACCTGCCGCTCGCGCCGGCGGAAAACCATGTTCGTCATTCGTCGAAAAGTTTGTGTGGGATCAATAAACGCATCTGATGCGAGCAATTCTAATTTGGTCGCGGCCTATCGATGTAGCTGCGCATGTGGCGTCCGGTCCTCTTAATCCGCTGAATTTGTCGCTCCACAAAGAGGGCGGCGGCTTTTGGGGGAATTGTCCAGCGTGGGATTCAAGGAATGCCACGTCAGATGGAGGTTATCATGTTCACCCGCCGTAACATGCTTGTGTGCGCTGCCGTGTCGGCGCTTCTCATGACCGCGCCGGCATTGGCGGAAGATTTGTCGTCCCTGCCGCGCGTCAAGGTCGATCTGGTTGCGCCGCCTTTCATCCATGCGCATGAGCAGGCGACCAAGGCTCCTCCCAGCGTCATCCAGTTCAAGATGACGGTTGAGGAAAAAGGAACTGGTCATCGACAATGATGGAACTAAAATTCATGCCATGACCTTCAACGGCTCGGTGCCAGGCCCGATGATGGTGGTGCATCAGGGCGACTATGTCGAGCTGACGCTGGTCAACCCCGGCACCAACACCTTGGCGCACAATATCGACTTCCATTCGTCGACCGGTGCGCTCGGCGGTGGTGCGTTGACGCTGATCAATCCCGGCGAGCAGGTGGTGTTGCGCTGGAAGGCGACTCGTGCCGGCGTGTTTGTCTATCACTGTGCGCCCGGCGGGCCGATGATTCCATGGCACGTCGTTTCCGGCATGAATGGCGCCATCATGGTGCTGCCGCGCGACGGGTTGAAGGACGATACCGGAAAGCCTTTGCGCTATGACACGGCGTTCTACATCGGCGAGCAGGATTTTTATGTACCGCGCGACGAGAAGGGCAAGTTCAAGACCTATGCGTCGGCGGGCGATTCCTATCCGGACACGCTTGAGGTGATGCGCAAGCTGATCCCCACCCATGAAGTCTTTAACGGGCGGGTCGACGCGCTCACGGGCAAGAATGCCCTTCAGGCCAAGGTCGGCGAGAAGGTGCTGATTATCCACTCCCAGGCGAACCGGGACACGCGGCCTCATCTGATCGGAGGGCACGGCGACTATGTGTGGGAGACGGGCAAGTTCTCCAACCGTCCGGAGAAGGATCTTGAGACGTGGTTCATTCGCGGAGGTTCGGCGGGTGCGGCGTTCTACACGTTCCGGCAGCCGGGTATCTACGCCTATGTCAATCACAACCTGATCGAGGCGGTGGAACTTGGCGCGACCGCGCACTTCAAGGTCGACGGCAAGTGGGATGATGATCTGATGAAGCAGGTTCAGCCGCCGTCCCCGATTAAGCCGGGCGACAAGCTCGGAGCCTTGCAGGGGACTCAAGGCCGCATCCAATAGAGCGACGAAGGCAGGCAGTTTCCCGCTGCTGCGGGAAGCTGCCGATTGGGGCTCGATGCCATGATTACACTGCTTCCGACGAAGGCTCTTCTCAAGATCGGATTGGCTTCGTTTCTGCCGGTGGCCGTCGCCGGGGTGCCTCTGGCTTTTCATGACGATGGCGGGCAGCCGGTTGCCGCGATCGAAACCGTCACGATTGCGCCTGTAGAGTTCTCATATCGTATCGCAGGCGATTTCAGCCGCGACCGGATGCCGGTGAACGCGCCGCTGGTGCGGCAGCAACTTCCGGTCTCCTTGGTCATCATGAAGACACAGGTGAGCGAAGCGGAGTTCGGCCGCTGCGTGCAGGATGGCGCTTGCCGGTCGACCGGGCAGTCCGCTCCGTTACGATCCAACGTTCCGGTTGCCGGAGTCAGTTGGGAAGATGCCGCCGCATATGCGCAATGGCTGTCCGGCAAGACCGGTGAAGTCTGGCGTCTGCCGACGGATGAGGAGTGGGTCTTTGCCGCCGGAACGCGCGCCAAGGACGATGCGATCGAGACTGATACAACCGACTTCAGCCAGCGCTGGCTTGCGAAGTATGAGCAGGAATCCGCGCGCGAGCGTAATGGCGACGTTACGCCACGCGCAATCGGCAGCTTTGGCACCAACGAGCACGGCTTGCTGGATCTCGCAGGGAATGTCTGGGAATGGACCGACACCTGCTTCATCCGGCACAATCTCGACTCTCAAAATCGTCCCGTCGGGGAAGCTGCGACAAACTGCGGTGTGCGCGTGGTTGAAGGCGCGCATCGGAGCTATGTCAGTTCGTTTATCCGCGATGCGCGGGGCGGCGGCTGTAGCACCGGAACGCCGCCCGACAATCTGGGTTTTCGCTTGGTCCGGGAGGATGGATCGTGGCTGAGACGCATGGTGACGCGCGCGCTCAGGCAATTGAAGCTGGCTGTCTAGCGAAACTTGCAGTTCGGTGCCTGTCTCGCCGTCTTAAATGCGAAAGATGGACTCGCAAGCGCGCTTATTCGCGCAAGGCGTATATCATGTTGTGATCTGGCGATAGATGGCTGGCAAGGCCGCGGGAAGCCGTGTTATGTCCCGGACGATCGCGTAAGCGCCGCGCCCGAAGATATGAGGAAAGTAATCGCGCGCGTTCTCGTCGATGGTGACGCCGAACACCCGCAAGCCGGCCTTCCGTGCTTCGCGAATAGCCATTCGGGTATCCTCGATGCCGTAGCGGCCTTCATAGTGATCGATATCATTTGGCTTTCCGTCAGTCAGCAGCAGCAGCAACCGGTGCCGATGCGGCCGCTGTGCCAGTTCCACGGTGACATGGCGGACGGCGGCGCCGATCCGCGTGTATTGTCCGGGCTTCAATGCCTCGATCCTGCGAATGATCCGCTGGTTCAGAGGCTCGTCGAACTCCTTGACGGTCGAGACCGTCACGCTGGTGCGGCGTCGCGACGTGAAAGTATAGATGGCATGCTCGTCGCCGCAGGCGGTGAGCCCATGTGTCAGCGCGAGCAGCGCGCCTTTCTCGACATCGAGAACCCGGCGATCCTGCATCCATGCATCTGTTGACAGCGAAACATCCATCAGGACAGCGAGCGAGAGATCGCGCGCCGCCGGCCGTGCGTCAATGAAGACGCGATCCGTTCCTGCTTCGCCAGCGCGGCGGTCCGCGATATTCCTGACCAGCATGGACAGATCGAGATCGTCGCCATCGGGCTGGGCATGGATCGTCTGCCGACGCGGCCGCAACGCTTCGAACTGGCGGCGCACGTAACGAATATTCCGCTGCGTGACCGGATCCGCGGACCAGTCCTCACCTTCTTCCGGCGCGGGGCCGGCGATCACCCGGCAATAGTCGCGGCGATAGGCCCGTCGCTTCCAGTCCCATTCCGGATAAACGCGCTCCGCGACGAGGGGCGTCGTTTCGGCTTCGCGGGGTGCCAGATCGAGGTCCATTTTCAAGCGCGTTGCTGGCCGCTTCTTGTTCGAGCCGATTGTCAGCTCCGGCGTGTCTTCCGCAGCTTGGCGGGCGGACTCCTCGTCGTCATCCTCGACCTCGCGGTTGACGTTGATCATTTCGGCAAGGCTGAAGATGGTTTCGAAGCGATGCAGCATCAGCGGATCGCCTCTGTCGCTGCGGTCCGTCGATTTTCTCACGCCGGTGCGGCGCTTCGCATCGGCCGTGATCGCGTCGCCGCCGGAATCATCGGTTTCCGTTTCGGGCGCGCTGGAAGCATCCACGGTGATCTCGCCCCACATCGGAACCGGCAGCCATGTCCGGTAGCCGCGCGGCGCGACAAGCGTCCCGAATTCGGAATCCCCGACGATCGCTTGCAGTATCCCGGCCGCGTCCGATGTGCTCGCGCTCAGCAGGCCGATGATGGCTGCCTCGATCTCGGCCTCCGCTGCGGGCAGTCTGCGTTTTGGTCTCACTTGCAGCGTTGCGGTTCGCAATCGCGTGTAGATCGGCGCGAGGCCAGGCCATGCGGCCAGTGCCGCGCGTGTTGTTTGTGTCGCCGCCCGCAGGCGGTGGAGATCGTTGCGCAGCGGATCGCTGTCGTGATGAGGCGCTGTGGCATGCGCGAACCAGGCCGCCAGCCATTCGTAGAGTGCCTCGTTGTCCTGCGCGTCGGGAAACAGATCAATCTGTGCCGGCAGGCGCAACGTGCTCGTATCCAGCGTCGGGCGTTCCAGCGTTTCCGCGCCGAGACCTATGGCCTGCTTGAGACTCAACCGGTGTCCCGAATGGGTCGCGGCGCCGGCCACAATGCGAATGGCGCCGTCGCCTCCGAACGCCCGGAACAGCAGTCCGATACGGGTGCGCATGCTCTCAAGCGTCACGGCTGCGTCGGGATAACTGCGATAGCTGCGAGATGAGCCGATCAGGCGATGCCAGTATCGCCCGATTGTTTCTTCCGGCTCGAAGAGCGACATTGGACCGGCTACCCCAATGCGATCTGCGCGACGCGCTTCAATCCATCCAGAATTTCCAGGTCGTCGGACAGCGGTTCGATCAGGGCGACGCGTAACGCCGTGTCGTAATCGACCCCGTCACGGATCAGCACGGCGCAGTAGACCACAAGCCGCGTCGAAGCGCCTTCCTCGATGTCTTGTCCCTTCAGGCCACGCAACGCCCGGGCGACCTTGACCAGAGGAATGCATCGGTCTTGCGGCAGGCCACTTTCGTGAGAGACGATCGCGGCTTCGGCTTCCAGCGTCGGGAAACCGAACTCCATGGACAGAAAGCGCTGCCGTGTGCTCGGCTTCAACGTTTTCAGGACGTTCTGGTAGCCGGGATTATACGAAGCCACGAGCATGAACTCGGGCGGCGCCTCGATCAATTCGCCGGTGCGCTCAAGCGGCAGTGTGCGCCGATCGTCCGTGACCGGGTGCAGAACGACCGTCACGTCCTTGCGCGCTTCGACGACTTCGTCGAGATAGCAGATTGCACCTTCCCGCACCGCACGGGTGAGGGGGCCGTCCGCCCAGACGGTATCACCGCCTTTCAGAAGATAGCGTCCGGTCAGGTCGGCGGCGGTGAGGTCGTCATGGCAGGACACCGTATAAAGCGGCCGACCGAGCCGCGCCGCCATATGGGCGACGAAGCGCGTCTTGCCGCAACCGGTCGGCCCCTTCAGGAGAAGCGGCAACTGATTGCGATAGGCATGCTCGAAGATCGCGCATTCCGCCCCTGTCGGTGCATAGAACGGAATGTCGCGCGCATCCGCCGCGATGCCGGCGTTTTTCAACATACATTGTACTCCTGCGACAGAGATGAGTTCTCATCTCTCCGCGTCTACTCGGCCGACTGCAATGGCATCGCGAGATGTGCAGGCGCCTCTTCCCGTGCCGGCCCAAAGATCGAGTAGATGAAGAGAAGAACGGACACGAGGACGAACACGCCGGAGCCAAGCCGCATCCAGTAGAACAGTGCCAGTTGCTCCTGCACTTCCATGTAGCCCATGCCGAGCACGCGTTGCAGATGGACCTGCACCACGCCTGCAAAGGTCAGCGTGAAGGTCATGAACGCCATGGCGGAGCTCATGATCCAGAAGCTCCACATGTTGAGCACCTGATTGTAGGGCTTCCGGTTGCGCAGATAGGGCATGGCGTAAGTGATCATCGCGAGGTTCAGCATGACGTAGGCGCCAAAGAACGCGAGGTGCCCGTGCGCGGCGGTGATTTGCGTGCCGTGGCTGTAATAGTTCACGAAAGACAGGGTGTGCATGAAGCCCCAGATGCCGGCCCCGAAGAAAGCGCCGACGGTGCAGCCGAGCGACCACAGCATCGCGGCGCGGTTGGGGTGGTCGCGGCGGCCTTTCCAGACCATCGTGAAGGCGAAGATCACCATGGCGAAGAAGGGCGCGATCTCGAAGGTCGAGAAGATGCTGCCGATCCACTGCCAGTAGCCCGGCGCGCCGATCCAGTAGTAATGGTGTCCGGTTCCCAGCAGGCCCGAGAACAGCGCCAGACCGACGATGGCATAGAGCCACTTTTCGATCACTTCACGATCGACGCCGGTCATCTTGATCATCAGGAAGGCGAGAATGGAGGCCATCACCAGTTCCCACACACCTTCGACCCAGAGATGGACGACGTACCACCAGTAGATCTTGTCGAGCGCGACGTTGGCCGGATTGAAGAACGCGAACAGCCAGAACACGGCGATGCCCCACATGCCAAGCAACAGGACATTGCCGATCGCGGTCTTGCGCCCCTTCAGAATCGTCATCGACACGTTGTAGAGAAAAATCAGAGCGACGACGACGATCGCCGCCTTGATCCAGAGCGGTTGCTCCAGAAACTCTCGGCCTTCGTGGATGCCGAACACGTATCCGACCACGGCCGCGAGAGCTCCGAACATCAGGAGCGCGAGCTGCACATAGGCGAGGAGCGGACTTTCGATATCCCGTTCGGCTTCCTCCGGAATGAGATAGTAGCCGGCTCCGAAGAATCCCATCAGCAGCCACACAATCAATGCGTTGGTGTGGATCATCCGCAGCACGTTGAAGGGTAGGATATTGGCGAGAAAATTCGGGAGCACGTAAACTGTCCCGGCCAATGCCCCAACGATGATCTGAACGCCGAACAGGATCATGGCGCAGGCGAAATAGGCAAAGGCGACCCTTTGCGTCGCGTATTTCATGTCGTCGTCTCCTTAGCCGGAAGTGTGAGGTGGCCAGCCCTGCGTCTTGATGCGGCTTGTGAATTCGAGAAAGTCGATGAGATCGTTGACGTCGCGATCGTTCAGATGGAAGTCCGGCATCTGACGGCGTCCTTCGACGCCGCTTGGCTGCGATCGCATCCAGGCGATCAGCGCTTCCCGCGCGCTATTGGGATCCTCGCGGCCGCCGTAGCGCACCCAGACATTTCCGAGTTCGGGGGCGAAATAGGCGCCTTCACCGAGCAGGGTATGGCAATTGATGCAGGCATTCTGCTCCCACACATGCTTGCCACGCCGAACGCTGTCCGTCAGCGTCGTCTCGTCGGTGCTCGATGTGCGAATAAAGTAATGCGTATGCGCGGTCAGCGCGACGAAGACGACGAAGAAGAAGATCGAGCCTCCATAGAAGATGTTTCTGGCGGCCGCTTTGGTAAATCTTTCGCTCATCGAACAGCCGTCCCCTTGCGTGGGTCGAGACCCGCATTTCACTTTCGGTGTCAGTGTCAATCAGCCGGAGCGATTGTCCGGCGCGGCGAAATCTAGGCAAGAATCTGCTTCGCTCTTTGCGCCGGAGCAATGAGCGGGAAGTAAGTCGGGGTTCTTGTCTGTTGGTGCGTGATGCCGTGCGGGCTCTCGCGAGATGGGCTGCTTTGGCGTCACGGAGAGAGGCTTGATCCAATTCCCGAATGAGAACGTGGAGGAGCGCGCCGGCTGGGGCCCGCTGTCCAGCCTACCCGGCAATCCCATGATGTGGATTCTGATCCTCGGGGAAATCGCTGTGTTCGGTGTTTTTCTTGTGGGATTTGTCGTCGCGCGCGTGCTTAAGCCGCAGATATTCGAAAGTTCTCAAGCCCATCTCAGTCGGATGCTCGCGGGCGTGAATACGCTGGTGCTGGTCACCAGCGGCTTCCTCGTCGCGGCCGCAGTGTTTCAGCGGCGGCACAACCGGCAGGCCAAGGTGTTCCTTGCCGCGGGGATGATGCTTGGTGCGCTCTTCCTCGGAATCAAGAGCGTGGAATACATGCAGCTATTCGATGAAGGCTTCGGCATCGAAACGAATACGTTCTTCAGATTGTATTTCATGATCACTGGCTTTCACGCCCTGCATATCATTCTCGGTCTCGTGATCCTCGGGATCGTTCTCTTCGCGGACAGCGTGGACAATATGGAAACGGGTGCCGCCTTCTGGCACATGCTTGATATGATCTGGGTGCTGATCTACCCGATCGTCTATCTGTTGCACTGACCGTGGCGGCGCTAGTGAAAGCCTGGATCGTCCTCGTCGTGCTGACGCTCGCGGCGATGGCAGCCAGCGCCGCGCAAGGCCGCCTTCTGCCGTACATTATCCAGACGGCAGTGATTCTCGCGGTTGCGGGTTTCAAGGCATCGACGATCCTGAATCATTTTCTGGATTTGCGCTCGGCTTCACGCGGCTGGCGAATATTGTTCTCGATCTACCTTGTTGTCCTTGGCGGATCCGTTTTCGCTGTCTACGCAATCGGCTGCGCCCTCATGCCCGGTCAATGCTCGCTCCTTGCCTATGGGAGCGTGCGATGAACGAGGCGCAGCTTGGATTGGTGATTTCAACGCCGGCGATTCTTGCTTTCATCGCGTTCATGTATCGGCAAGGCGCGATGAACCTTCCGGGTGCGATCGCCGCGGCCTTCATATCGGTTGCCATCGCAACAATGCTCTTTCTGTCACAGTAGAAGCGCTGACCGGCGTGCCGGCTATGCCTGTTCGTCGGAAATTGCCATCAAGGCGTGAGGCTTGCACAGAACGACCTGCCGCCGTCCGCAGTCGACGATTCCCAGATCTTCCCATCTGCTGAGTATTCTGCTGACAGTATGCAATGTCGTCCCGGCCATTTCAGCCAGATCCTGACGGGAGAGGGGAAATGCTATTTCGACCCCGCGTGCGGTGCGGCGTCCGGCCTGGTTCGCCAATCGAAGAACGGTGTGGCCGATGCGTTGTTCGACTTTCTCGGTGGAAAGTTCGAGCAATCGAATTTGTATCTCATGATAACGCGCCGCCAGGACAGCAAGCGCGTTCATGGCGACAGCAGAATGCTGTTCCATGATTTTCCTGATCGTATCGCTGCTCCACCCGATCAAGTGAGAGTCGTCAACAGCCGTGACGGTGCTGGGATGCACGACGCCTCGGGTGAGGGTGGTGTGACCGGCCGTTTCCCCCGGGGCGAGATAGCGAATGATGATCTGCTGGCCATCCAGGGTCGTCTGGGTGGCGCGAAGCCGGCCCGCGATGACAACGAACAACGACGACGCACTATCGCCCTGCTGAAACAGGATCTCACCGCTGGCGAGTTTCTTGCGAAATCCCGCAGCCTGAATTTCAACCAACATGGCCGAAGGCATGCCGTGGAACAATTCGGTCCGACCGAGAATGTCGAGGTCGGAATGATTCGCCATGCTATCGGCTTCGTCAGTTTTCAAATCTAGCGGTGAATTATTGCCCTCATAACCTAGTTCATGCCCGTGTCTGGCTGGTTGCGTAGACGCAAACAAGGAGTGCCGCCGGACGGCGTCGCAACCGGCAGGTATTTTGAAAGTTAGATGGACGTTTACGAGTCTCTCTTTGCGCATGAGCAAAGACCGGCAGTTTACAACCCGTCAGACTTCTGCATGTCAAATTGACGCATCGTGCGGGCTGCGCACGCTGGTTCTCTCGCCCGCTGCATGGCAAAGCCGCAAGAGCGGATGGGTCTTCGTTGAGACTCGAACATGGGGAGTGGGAACTGAAGTGAATTGAATATGCTCAATATCAATAAGACAGATTTGTTTCGTCATCATGTCCCGGATACGGTCCCGGACCGGATCGCGTTCGGCTTGGCGCGCTTTGTCGCCTGGACGGCCGGCAATACGTTTTTCAGCCGCCGCTATGGCGACCGGATGATTGTGTTGGAAACGGTAACGGCCGTGCCACCGATGGTGGTGGCAACCTTGCTCCATCTTAAATGTCTGCGGCGGATGCTGGATGACGGCGGGTGGGTTCGCACCTTCATGGATGAGGCGGAAAGTCAGCGTACCCATTTGATGGCGTTTGTCGCTCTGGCGCGGCCAAATGCGTGGGAGCGGTTTCTGATCGCTCTGGCCCAGGGTGTATTCTATAATGCCTATTTCCTCCTGTACCTGATTTCCGCCCGGACAGCCCATCGTCTGGCTGCGTATTTTGCCGAGCAGGCGGTTCATGGATATTCACAGTATCTGTCGGAAATCGACACCGGCGAGCGTGAAGGGCAGCCTGCTCCGGCATCGGCGATTGCCTACTGGGGGCTGGCGCCGGAGGCGCAGGTGCGTGACATGATCCTGGCCATGCTGGAGGACGAGGCGATTCATCGTGATCTTCATCACGCCTTTGCCAATGCCATGGCACAAGGTCAGTCATTCCCGGATCGCACCGGCGGTGTTGCCTGATCCTTTGTTTCGGCTTCATGGCTGAACTTGCGCCAGCACAAAAATGCCTGTTCGCAACAGCGCTATGGATTGATCGAAGTCATAACTGTGACCACAACGGAGTTCGATCATGAAGACGTACTGCACATTGGCCCTTGGCATCGTGAGCGCAGCTTTGCTCGCAACTTCTGCCGGAGCGGCGGAATTCGAAGTCAAGATGCTGAACAAGGGATCGGATGGGCAGGTCATGATGTTCGAACCGGCCTTTCTTCGTGTTCAGCCGGGTGACACGGTTCGCTTTGTTCCGACGGACAAGGGCCACGATGCGGAAACGATTCCCGGCATGCTTCCGGAAGGGGCGCAGCCCTTTAAGGGCAAACTTTCGGAGGAACTGAAGGTCACGTTCCAGACACCGGGCCTTTATGGCTATCGTTGCCTTCCGCATTTTGGAATGGGAATGGTGGGCTTGATCGCGGTCGGGAACACCGCGCCGAATCTGGAGGCAGTACGGCAGGTGAAGATTCCGCCATTCCCGACGAAGCGGATGGCGGTGCTGCTGGATCAGTCCCAGCAGGCCGAAGGCCCGTCGTCGACGAAGGGCGCTGCGCTCCGTTAAGGTGCTGCTAAAGTTCATCGCTGCATCGGCGCGCGTCACGGGAAACTCGATACGAATGCCGTCGATTTATCAGATCAGCGAAGGCGTGGTGCAACCGGTCGGCCTGAATGGCTGGAGTTTGTGGTGTTCGACGCCGAGTGCTGACAGTTCCGCAGCCAGACGGAGAAGCGCGTCTTCGTTGAGCAATGAGGCATGGACGGTGGTTCTCACCTCGCAGGATACGCCACTGGCCAGCACCCGCCGCAGGCTGTCCTTTGCCTTCGCGCCGCTTCCCGCCACGCCGGTGATCCGCGCGTAATCGTCGAACGGCGCCTTGGCATCGAAGCCGATCCAGTCGAGTAGCGGCAACACCGCATCCAGCCGCTCCGGATAAGGCCCCGCCGTATGCAGGCCGATGCGAAAGCCAAGTGCGCGAACGGACTGCATGGCCTCGGGCAATACAGCCTGTAAGGTCGGTTCACCGCCGGAGAAGACGACGCCATCGAGCAGGCCGCGACGGCTGTCGAGAAATGACAGCACGTCCGGCCAGCCGATGTGATGCGGCCCTTTCGCCGGTATCAGGTGTGGGTTGTGGCAATAGCCACAGGCCCAGGGACAACCCTGGCAGAACACGGTGGCGACAAGCTCGCCGGGCCAGTCGCAAGCGGACAGCCGGGCGAGCCCACCAATGCGCAGTTCAGCCGAGCCTGGCCTGGGTTTCGCTGAAGTGCTTGCGCTCATTGAACTCGCCTTTCTTGCCGCGGTTGAACGATGCGACAGGCCGGTGATAGCCCATCACCCGGGTCCAGATTTCGCAGGGCTGACGCTCGTCATCGCTTAGCGCGAGGGTGTCGCCAGCGTTGATGGTGGTGGGTGCATTCATCTGTCGTCTCCGTTCGGTCATTGGGCGGCGACATGCCGCTTGGCTGCGAGCAGTTCACCGTCGCATTTCGGGCAGAAGGCATGCTCGCCTTCGAGATAGCCATGCTTGGGGCAGATGGAGAATGTCGGCGTGACAGTGATGTAGGGCAGGCGGAAATTCTCCAGCGCCCGCCGGACCAGTTTTTTGCACGCGGCAGCGGAGGACAGGCGTGACTCCATATACAGGTGCAGCACCGTGCCGCCGGTGTATTTGCGTTGCAGTTCATCCTGCCGCTCCAGCGCCTCGAACGGATCGTCGGTGAGACCGACGGGAAGCTGGCTGGAGTTGGTGTAGTAGGGATGGTCGTCGGTGCCGGCTTGCAGGATGCCGGGATAGCGCTTGCGGTCTTCCTTGGCGAAGCGATAGGTCGTGCCTTCGGCCGGTGTCGCTTCCAGATTGTAAAGGTTGCCGGTCTCCTCCTGAAAGGCACCGATCCGCGCGCGGACATGATCGAGCAGGCGGAGGGCAAAGGCATGTCCCCATGCGGTGGTGATGTCTTCGCAATCGCCGGTGAAATTGCGGATCATTTCGTTCACGCCGTTGACACCGAGCGTGGCGAAGTGATTGCGCAGGGTGCCGAGATAACGCTTGGTGTAGGGAAACAGCCCGTCGTCCATGTAGCGCTGCACGACCTTGCGCTTGATCTCCAGACTGTTGCGGCCGATCTCCAGCAACGTGTCCAGACGGCGGAGCAGGCCCGCTTCGTCGCCCCGATGCAGGAATCCGAGGCGTGCGCAGTTGACCGTGACGACACCGATCGATCCGGTCTGCTCGGCGCTGCCGAACAGACCGTTGCCACGTTTCAGCAGCTCGGTGAGATCGAGTTGCAGCCGGCAGCACATCGAGCGGATCATGTGCGGCTTCAACTCGGAATTGATGAAGTTCTGGAAATAGGGAAGGCCATACTTCGCCGTCATTTCGAACAACCGGTCGGCGTTCTCGCTGTCCCACGAAAAATCGGCGGTGATGTTGTAGGTGGGAATCGGAAACGTGAAAACGCGACCCTTGGCGTCGCCCTTCGTCATCACCTCGATATAGGCGCGGTTTATCAGATCCATTTCCGGCTGGAGGTCGCCGTAGGCGAAATTCATTTCCTCACCGTCGATGACGGGAATCTGATCGCGCAGATCTTCTGGGCAGGTCCAGTCGAAGGTGAGGTTGGTGAATGGCGCCTGGGTGCCCCAGCGCGACGGAATGTTAAGATTATAGACCAGTTCCTGAATCGATTGCAGGACCTGAGCGTAGGTCAGCCGATCCTTGCGGACGAACGGCGCCATATAAGTGTCGAACGAACTGAACGCTTGCGCACCCGCCCACTCGTTTTGCAGCGTCCCGAGAAAATTGACGATCTGGCCGACGGCGCTCGACAGATGCTTCGGCGGTCCGGCCTCCACCTTGCCGGGCACGCCGTTGAGTCCTTCGGTCAGCAGTGTGCGCAAGGACCAGCCCGCACAATAGCCCGCCAGCATATCGAGGTCGTGGATGTGGATGTCGCCTTCGCGATGGGCGTGGCCGATTTCCGGCGGATAGACATGCGACAGCCAGTAGTTGGCCACCACCTTGCCCGACAGGTTGAGAATGAGGCCGCCCAGTGAGTAGCCCTGGTTGGCATTGGCGTTCACGCGCCAGTCGGTGCGGTCCAGATATTCATTGATGGAGGCGGACACATCCACCATGGTCCGGCGATCGTTGCGCAATTGCTGCCGCTTCTCGCGATAGACGATATAGGCGCGCGCGGTGGCAAAATGATCGGCTGAGATGAGCACCTGTTCGACGACATCCTGCACCTCTTCGATGTGGGGCATTTTTCCGGCAAAGCGGTGCGCGACGACCTTGATCGCCTGAATCGCCAGCCGATCGGCGTCGTCTGCGTCGAATTCCCCCGTTGCCTTTCCCGCGCGCGCGATTGCGGAGCGAATCTTGTCGCCGTCGAAAGACGCCAGCATGCCGCTGCGCTTGACGATGCTTGAAGGCGAAGTGTCTTGCGGTGAATGATCGTGTGACAGGCTGGTCGGAACAGACGTAGACATCGGCACCCCGTTTGGGTTGGGGCAAAGGCCGGGCAGGCGCATGCAGACATCCGAACGGCAGTGGACCGCTCGCAGCAGGCGACCGCCGGACACCCCGCCCGTGGACGTTCAGGTGTCGCGGCAGGTCTCCTGGCTCGCAGGTCGGCGCTGAGTCCGGTCTTCCCAATGCGAAACTCGCATCAGTGACTTCGGTCGGACTCAACTCACTGCTTACAGTTGCGGGGGCAGCGCCGGAATTTCGCGCAACGATGCGCGGTTCACCGGCTTCCCTCTTAGCTACCAAACCTTGCGGCGTGGTAGACCGTGACGGCTACATGTGGAGATATTCGTCGTGACGAGTCAATAGCCGGAGTCACAGCAGATAAAATTTTGGATGCTGAAAAATATAGTTCAACGTTCGCACGACTTTCGATGCGAACGATCAGGCATCATGCGCGGCATGTTGTTCAAGATCGGTGCGAGAGTCCGCCGGTTGCGATTTTATCGCGCGCCGATATTCGCCCGGTGCGCGGCCCGTCCATCGCCTGAAGGCGCGATAGAACGCGCTGGCATCCGAGAAGTGCAGCAACTCCGCGATCTGACCGAGGCTCAGTGCCGGATCGGCAATATATTTTAGTGCGAGCCTGTGCCGGACTTCGTCCAGCAATGCCGCGAAGTTGCTGTTCTCCTCCGCGAGACGGTGCTGCATCGTGCGCGGCGACATTCCGATCAGCGATGCGACCTGCTGCTTGTGAGCCGCGCCTCGCGTAAGGAGCTGTTGCAGGACGCCGGCGACCCGCTGTTTGATGTTGGGGGAATGCTTTAGCGCCGATAGCTGCCGGCGGGCCATCAGTTCGTGCAGGTGGCAGAGCTCGGGATTGCGCGCGGGCAGCAAGGCGTCGATTTGCGCCGGCGGCAGGCCGATGCCGTTAAAGCGGCTGCGAAATTCCGGCTCACCTCCCAGGATGTCGCGATAGACGGATAAAGGGGCGATAGGGGCATGGGCCATGCAGATTCTGACGGGCGCAAAGCTGGCGCCCATAATCCATCGCATCAACGTCATCGCGCAAGCCAACGCCGCTTCCACCTGTTGCGGCGAGAACGGAAGATCCGCTTCTACCGGCTGATACATCAGCCATGCCAGCCCGTCTCGTTCGAGCAGTTGAACGCGTCCGCCGTCGCTGATCAGCTTCTGGAAGCGCTGCAAGCGGATGATCGCTTCACGCAGGCTGTTGCTCGAGACCAGCGTATAAGCGACCACATCGAAGGACGTTGGTTCGATCGCCTGTCCCATGCGCAGGCCGAACGCGCAGTCGCCGGTCGAGTCGATCGCGGCGCGCCACAATTGCACCACCGCATCGAGTGGTATCCGGACCAGCGGATCGCTGGGCAGAAAATCGATGCCGGCGGCGGCCAGCAACTTGGCTTCATCGCCGCCGCCACGCCGGGCGGCTGCGATGATAGCTTTCACCCAACCGACAGCCACGGTCCTGTCTGGCGCGAGGACCGGCCCTGTCATCCGGTCTGCCCGGACAATTTTCGTTGTTTCCGCGGACAATGCCGCCCCTGGGACGATTAGTTACGATGGTTTTCTTGTTGCGGAGATACTGACATGAAAAACCGAACCAGAGAAGCTGATGCGCGTCCATCGCAGTGAAGTTCTGGTCATAGGTGGTGGAATTGCCGGGGTCGCCACCGCGCTCGATTTGCTCGATAGCGGCAAGTCGGTGGTCTTGCTCGAACGGGACGACGAATCCGTCTTCGGCGGATTGGCGCGGGAGAGTTTCGGCGGCATGTTTTTTGTCGACTCGCCAGAACAGCGCCGCCAAGGCATCCGCGACTCGGCCGAACTGGCGCTGCGCGACTGGTACAGCTTCGCTGAATTCGGCGCCGACGATGTCTTGCCCAAAGCGTGGGCCGAGGCCTACGTGCAACGCTGCACGCCGGATGTCTATCGCTGGGTTCGCCGCTACGGCGTGCGTTTTCTGCCGCTCATCAATTGGGTCGAGCGCGGTGAATTTCGTCCCGGCAACTCCGTCCCGCGCTTTCATGTGGTGTGGGGCACCGGCAAGGGATTGGCGGAGCGGCTGATCGTCGCGCTGTATCAACATCCCAACGCCGCCCGGATGAACATTCGCTTCCGGCATCGGGTCGATCATCTGGTGACGAGCGATGGTTGTGTCAGCGGAGCTTGCGGGACCGACGAAAGCGACGGGATACCCTTCGAGGCGCACGCCGAGCATGTGGTGGTCGCCACCGGCGGCATCAACGGCGATCTGAAGCGGGTGCGGGAGAACTGGCATCGCGACTGGCGCACTCCGCCAGACCGGCTGTTGAACGGCTCGCACCGGTTTGCCGATGGCCGTCTTCATGACGCGGTTGCCGTGGCAGGTGGCAGCCTCACCCATATGGACAAGATGTGGAATTATGCTGCCGGAGTACATCATCCACGTCCGCGCAAGCCGGATCACGGCCTGTCGCTGGTGCCGCCGCGCTCGGCTCTGTGGCTCAACTGGCGCGGCGAACGCATGGGACCGCAGCCGCTGGTCTCGGGCTTCGACACCCGGCGGCTGGTGACCGACATCTGTGCGCAGGACAGGCCATATTCATGGCAGATCATGAATTTGCGCATTGCGCTGAAAGAACTTGCCGTTTCTGGCGCGGAATTCAATCCGTCGATCCGCGACCGCAAGCCGTTCGCATTCCTGCGCGATATCCTGTTCGGAAATCGCTGGCTGGTGAAGGAGATGCTCAGCCATTGTCCGGACTTCGTGACAGCGGCAACGCTGCCCGAGCTTGTGGACAAAATGAACGCGCTGCAAGGCGATCAAGCTGTGCAACTGGCCGCCGTTGAAGATGCGATCCGGCAATATGATGCCACCATCGCGCGCGGCTCAGGCCTGATGAACGACGAGCAACTGCGCCGCATTGGTGCGTTGCGGCAATATCGCGGCGACCGGGTGAGGTTATGCAAATTTCAGCCGATAGAGGACGCCAGGGCGCTCCCGCTCATCGCCGTTCGCGAATTCATCATCAGCCGCAAAAGTCTCGGCGGCATTCAAACGGACCTGAACAGCCGGGTGCTCAACGCCGCCGGACAGCCAATCAGCGGTCTGTACGCGGTGGGAGAGGCGGCGGGTTTCGGTGGCGGCGGCATGCATGGACTGCGTGCGCTGGAAGGAACGTTTCTCGGCGGCTGCATCCTCTCCGGCCGTGCCGCGGCGGCTGCAATCAGCGGAAAATTCAATTCTTGAAACGCGGAGGAGGCAAGGATGAAGAGAACTGGAGCGTGGCTTGCTGTCTATGCACTGGAACAGATTGGTGCGCGGTTTACCTTCGGCATTCCGGGTGTGCATACAACCGAACTTTACGATGAACTGAATAATTCAAATCAGATCACGCCGGTGCTCGTGACCCATGAAGGTGGCGGCGCGTTCATGGCCGACGCGGTCAGCCGCCTGTCGGACTCGATCGGTGTGCTGGCAGTGGTGCCGGCGTCGGGGCTCACGCATGCCAGCAGCGGAATCGGCGAGGCGTTTCTGGACGGCGTGCCGATGCTGGTGCTCAGCGGAGGTCCGCGAACCGACATGGATCATCGCTATCAGTTACATCAGATGGATTGCCACAAGTTCATGGGCGGGCTGACCAAGGCGACTTTTCACATCACCAGCCACGATCAGGTCGTGCCGACCTTGTTTGAAGCGTACACGATCGCCACCAGCGGCGAACCGGGGCCGGTCTTTGTCGAGTTGCCGGTCAACATCCTCCTGATGACGCAGGAGGTCGGTGAATTGCCGAGTTACGTGCCGCCGGTGCCGCAGCCAGTCGAGGCCGTGGCTGACATTGTGCGTGCCGCTGAACTGCTGCAAGAGGCCAAACGTCCCGGCGTGTTCGTCGGCTGGGGCGCGCGCGACGCGACCGATCTGGTCGTGCGTCTTGCGGAGTGGCTGGACGCGCCGGTGGCGACGACTCTCCAGGGGTTGTCGGTCTTCCCGGGCAACCATCCTCTGCATGCCGGCTTCGGTCTCGGCATATCGGCGGTGCCGTCGGTGCAGAACGCGTTCCAGGAGTGCGACTGTCTTCTGGCGATCGGTACGCGCTTCTCGGAAATCCCGACCGGAAGCTACGGCGTGAAGATGCCGGAAAAACTGATTCATATCGACATCAATCCCGAGGTCTTCAATGCGAACTATCCGGCCAAGGTCAGCATCGCGGGCGATGCGGGAGCGGTGCTGAAGCAATTGCTCGCGCAGCTTGAGGGCAGCCCGCCGCGACAGGGGATGCAGGCATCGTTGCGCGAGCAAATCAGGTGCGACAAGCTCGCCTATCGTGAGAGCTGGTATGACAACGATGTCGCGGGGTTGGTTAATCCTGCGCGTTTCTTCGATGAACTGCGGCGTCAGATGCCCGACGACGGCATTCTCGTCATCGACGACGGCAATCACACCTTCCTTGCCGCGGAGTTGATGCCGATTCATGCGCCGAAAAGTGTGATCCTCCCGACCGACTTCAATTGCATGGGATATGCGGTGCCGGCGGCGATCGGGGCCAAGCTCGCTTGTCCCACCCGGTCGGTGCAAACAATCGTTGGCGACGGCGCGTTTCTGATGACCTGCATGGAAATATTGACTGCGTCCGTGAATCGCCTGGGCGTCATATATTATGTCTTTCATGACGGAGAACTCGCGCAGATCGCGCAGGCGCAGCAAATCCCCTACAAGCGCAAGCCGTGCACCAAGCTCGGGACGTTGAATATCGAAGGCGTGGCACTGGCCACGGGAGCGGCATATCTGGAAATGCAGGACAACGCTGCCGTTGCCGATGTCATTCACAAAGCGAATGAATTGTCCCGCAACGGTTCGCCGGTGATCGTGGACATCCGGATCGACTATTCGAAGCGCACGGCGTTTACCACGGGGACCGTCAAAACCAACTTCGGACGTTTCCCACTCAACCAAAAGCTGCGAATTCTGGCGCGCGCCGCCGTCCGCCATGTGGCGGGTTAGTTTTCGTCAAGGTCCGCGCCTGGAAATCAGCAGCTTGATGAAGTGAATCGGATACGACTCACGTCATGGAGGAAGTCGATGCTCTATGCGATCGCGTCGGTATCTTGCATCGGGGGCGGCTTGAGAAAGTCGGCACACCCGCTGAGTTGAAGGCCGAGATCGGGCCTGATGTGAGTCTCGACGATGTCTTCGCCAAAATCGCCGGGGCAGGTGTCGACGGAGGTGGCAACTATGGCGATGTCCGCCAGGAGCGCCAGCGACCATGGCTGATCGTATGACAGAAGCAGTCGCGAATAACGTTTTCTCTCATTATTGCCTGCATCGTTAGGACGCGAGAGCGATTTATGGAAGTCGGTCAGGTGCTCACCATGCCGATCTTTTTTGCCAGTAACGCGATCTATCCCATCGACATCATGCCTGGATGATTGAAATCAATTTCTCTCGCCAATCCATTGACCTATCAGGTCGATGCGCTACGAACGTCGATGCTGACGGTCTTGGCGTCGATTGTCTGGTGCTCGTCGTCTTACATCCGTCCTGGTCGTGATCGCCGCACGTATCTATCCGCGTATGACGATGTGAGTGGCTGGTGCGAGGCAGCCGGAAGATCGAATACGGCCATTCCTTAAAATTATATCGCAATGTCAATTATATAAGAGTTCGCGGTTTTGTTCTGAATGGCGCGCCAATTATGTACAAAACGGGGAACTCCCGCCGGAGCAGGGCGACCCGCTCCTCGAGTATTGCGTTTTCCGGATCGGCAACACACTCCCGATTACGGCGCAGCAGTCGCATTCGTGCGTTGTTCACTTGCGTTCGCCTTTGGGATTCAAACCGGCCAAAGAGTCACGATCAGTCTCCGTGTCTTGCATGCGATCATCCGGGTCATGCTTTTAGACATGACGCCGGATCGCAACTCAAGAGCGCTGGTCACGCGGCATTTTTCAGCTTTAACCCCTCTTCATAGGAAATCTCGGTATAGTCCGAGAGGGTGGAATATTTCAGCCCGACGTCGGCCAAGGCATCGAGCTTGGCGGGTGTGTCGAATTTCTTGAGCTTGGTCTTGTCGACATAGAACGTGTCGATCAATTCATTATAGACCGTGGTTTCGTCGATGAAGATGGCGAAGATTTTCACGTCGCCGAACCGGATAAAGAACCGGTTCCCTCGCGGCAGGTCGGCGATGTAGATGAAATATTTGCCGTCGCCGTTAAACGCCGCTCCGAAAGTTTCGATGAGCTTGGGCAGGCTTTCGTATGTCTTGATTGATCCGGCGAGGAAGCCGATCCCCGGTTTTCCGCTTTCAGAAACCGAGAAGACTTCCTTGATCACGGTTTCCGGATCGTCATAGGAAATGTCGCCGCGATAGCCAAACCGGCCTGCAACATGCGTATCGGCATTCAGGATAGGTTTCAGTAGCCGGCCTTCGGCATCGAGCTTGGCGAAAGGTGTGTCTGCGGTCGCGGTCATAATCATGATCCTGGATGGAGATGGATGTTAGGATGATCCGACATTGGCCGTTATCTCTTGGGCCATTTCTCTCGTCTCGGCGGATCAGGGCGAACTTGCCTGCGGCATCGGGATCTGGTCCGTCTGCCGCAAGTGCAACTGTCTGGCGATCGGGCTGTCCTGCCCGGATCAATCGCCCGTAATCATGACCTCGGGGACTTCATCGTCGGCAAGGTCGAGCCCGTCCTCTTCGGCGAGTTCGACCCCGGTCAGGCACACATCGCCGTCATCGATTACCAGCGCGATCGGCGTCAGTATCTTGCCTTGGCAGGGGCCGATGAAGCACTTGCCCGTGTCGAGGTCGAACTGGGCGTGATGACGTCCGCAGGTGATGAAATTGCCTTCGTCATCGAGGAATTCGCCGGGGATCGTGTCCAGCCGCGCGCCCTGATGCGGGCAGGCATTTTCGAAGCCATAGAAGTTATTGCCTTTTCGCGTGACGAGGATTGGCCACGGCTTGCTTGTGCCGGTGTCGTCCGGCCGCGCCAGCACGAAGCCGCGCGCGCCGCCGTCATCGACCTCATAGGTGGCGCATATTGCAAACAGCTCGTTCATGGACCGCACCTCTTAAAGAGAAACGCAGCGCGCGCTCCCGATGTGTGGAAGCGGACACATCATCGAATATCGCAAGAACCATGCCGCTCGGAATTGTCGTGTCCCGGACAATGTCCGTGGCGGCAGCGCTAGTGCCTTTCGGGCGCGCGGCGTGGGGCCGCGCGGTCCGGCCTAGCGCTTCGCAAGCGAGCGCAGGAATCCCGCGTATTCCTCGGTCAGCTCCATGTCCACCGCCGGAGCGGCCTTCAGCAACATATTGGCGATAAAGGGCTGATCGTTCCGCGGGTCCTCGAGAGCTTCACGCACGATCGGCAGGTTGTCTTCAATATGATGCAGGAAAGCGGCCTCCTTTTCGGCGATCAAGGTCCACCGCTCCCGCGTCCATTTGGCCAGTGGGTACATGATTTCGTGAATGAAGTTGGATTTACGCGCCTTTTCAAAGAACCGCAGGCCCGTGTTCCAGTCTTCCTTTGCCCGCAACGGCGGCGGCGGTCTGTCGCCTTGCAGCCATTGTTTTCCGGCCTGACCGACAAAGTCTTCAAGCAGGATGGGATTTGCGTTGTCCGCGCGGAAATAGCCCAGCGCCAGCGATCCCGGAAAGTCCTTCCCCAGGCTCTCCACCAGTGTGGTCTCCACTTTATCGACCGCTGGAGCGTCGCCTTTCAGGGCCGCTGTCATGCAAAACGCAAAAAGTGCGTCATTGCCGACATTCTGCACGCCGCTATTCTGGAAGTCGCTGGCCGACAGCCGGGGCGTCACGCCATCGGCAGGGATTTGGGCGGTCCCGGCCTTTTGGGCGGTGATGAAGGCCGTGATCTCCAGCCAGCCCATCAGACTGCCGATAAACGCATCGGGGTCCACATGCACGATGGCCAGATTGATCGGCTGTTTGCGCTTCTGCAATTCGACCATGTCGGTCATGACGTCTTCCCCAATGTCGGCTCGGATGGGGTCGTTGCGCCCAATCCGCTGGATCGGTTCCTCTGAGCAAGAGCTATGCCGCGTGCTCAACCGGCAAGAGGAACGAAGGGTAGGTGGGGATCAGGCCGGTTGTGGGACGCGCGGTCCTCGGGGACGCCTGGGATGTCCTGAGCATGGGCGCTATCGCCTCGCCAGCCTGGACTACCCGCCGGGCTGACCAGTGATCGCTTGCCTCAGCTATCGTGCATTTATAGCTGTCGTTCCCATTCGAGCGCGTGACGCACAATGATTTCAAGATTGTTGTAGCGTGGAGACCACCGCAGCATCTCCGTGGCCTTCTGGTTTGAGGCGACGAGCCTGGACGGATCGCCGAGCCGGCGTTTTTGAGCCCTGACTTCAAAATCGACGCCCGAAACACGCTTAACGACCTCGATGACTTCCAGGACGGAGAAGCCCGTTGCATAGCCGATGTTGCAGATCAGATTCGTTTTTTCTTTTTCTCAAGTACGACAAGGCGGCCAGGTGAGCCTGCGCGAGATCGTGCACATGCACATAGTCCCGTATGCATGTTCCATCGGCTGTCGGATAATCGGCGCCAAAAACGTCGACGCCGGATCGCTTTCCGAGAGCCGCTTGGACGGCGATCTTTATAAGGTGTGTTGCATTGGCTGAAGATTGACCAATCCTGCCTGCGGGATCCGCGCCGGCGACGTTGAAGTATCGGAGCGCGGCATAGTGGATCGGATATGCTTTTGCCGCGTCTTCAAGCATCCACTCAACCATCAGTTTGGATCGGCCATAGGGATTTATGGGGTCCGTTGGATGGTCTTCTGAAAGAATCGGCGAACGTGGTTCTCCGTAGACCGCGGCAGAGGATGAAAAGATGAAGTTTGGAATATGATTCCGAACCGCACAGTCGATAAGCGCGCATGCATTGACGGTATTGTTTTTATAGTAGCCGAGGGGATCGACGGAGGATTCGGCAACGATGATGCTGGCGGCAAAATGAATGACCGCTTCAACATCATATTTCTGCATGATGCTGTGAAGGAGAGCTTCGTCTCCGAATCGCCTTGAAAAAAAGGAACGGAGGAGGGAACGGCCGATCGGAAGCCCGTTGAAAGATTGTCGACGACAATTGGCTTGATGCCGGCATCCAGCAGGGCAAGCGTGGTATGACTACCAATATAGCCAGCCCCGCCCGTAACGAGGACGTACTTGGTGTCCATGCTCTGCCGATCTTCTTGCGTCATTGGGGCGCCCGCAGGCTGCGTAATTCTTTAACGGAACGACCGGCGGGACGTCAGGGGGCCGTTCCATTTAGTATTAATGCCTGGATTACCCGTTCATCTTTTCATCCTCGGCGCGAGACCAGCCGGCCGGTGCCGTTAACCACTTTTTCACCTTCTGGGAGAAGGGCTGGCCTCGCGGTACTGTTGTCCATAAATTGCCGGTGAATGTCGGACGACGTCGTCCGTAGCAGGGGCGGTTATGGCTGCGCAATCCAATACCAGAGAGCGTCGTTGTTCGATAGTCGGTAATGCCGACCGTCGGCTTACGACCTATAAGGCGACAAAACTTGCGCTGGAGCTTCAGAAGATTGAAGACCGCCGAGTGTCAAGCGATCGCAGACGTAGCCAGTTTCATCGATGGCGCAAAGTCCTGCTGGGCGGGCTGCCTGTCGTCGTGGTGAATCGCGAAGAATCGGCAGAGGTGCTGGTCGACCATGCCTTGAAACGAAGAGGTTTGTGGCGCTATCCGGCCTATATCACTTCGACGAACGGCGAAGTGACGTACAGGTGCGCCGTGGATAAGGCGGAGCGTTCGCTGTTCCTGGAGGCCGACGCCATCCACGCCGATGGAATGCCGCATGTCTTCGTATCGCGGACGCACTGCGCCGTTCCGCTTCCTGAACGTGTTGCGACGTCCGACCTGTTTTTCGATGTGGCAGCCAAGGCAGAAAGCCGCGGGCGCAACCATGTTCATGCTCGGCGCGACCGAAGACTCCAACAGCGCCGCCGTGAAATCCGTAAAGCAGAGATTTCCGAACCTTTCGATCGTGGGGAATCGCCACGGCTTTTTCGAAAGCCGCGATCAGGAAATCGAGGTCTGCGAGCAGATTGCCGCATTGGAGCCGGACATCCTGTGGATCTCGATGGGCGTCCCCCGGGAACAGGCATTTATCAGCCGAAACCGCGGCCGGCTTACCTCGGTCGGAGTTATCAAGACATCCGGAGGGCTCTTCGATTTTCTATCCGGGTCCAAGCGGAGAGCTCCGCTATGGCTTCAAAATGCCGGATTGGAGTGGCTTTGGAGGGCCTGCCTAGAGCCGCGGCGCCTGGGATGGCGTTATCTCAAAACAAATCCGCTGGCCATGTATCTGCTTTTGACGCGATCCCGCTGATCCCGTCGACGGTCAGGAGACTGGACGGTCGCTGACCCGTTTGCCGTCGCTGGACGATCCCGCCGCTCGACGATAATCAGGGCTAGAAACGTGGTTTCATCGGCGACATGCCACACGCGGCTGTTGCAAACTACCTTCCGCGAGAGCCCCAGGATAAACGTTCAGTACAATGGCGCCGAAACGGCTGTGCTGGCCGTGATCTATTTTGCAGTCGCGATTGCGCGCTGCCGCCAATACTTCGGGACAAGCCGCAACACCGAACCGTCGATTTTTGCAAAGGCGATGGCGGAGATTCTCAGCAGTATGGCCATGCATATGAATGAAAGCGTCGTCGCGACGACAGCGCCCATGATCTGAAAATAGGGAATGAGCGCCAGAAACCCGATCATGCGCAACAGGACGATTGCGCTCGTCACTCCGAGGTAGCGGCCTTCGTGCCCGGTCAACATCAGGATCGATCCCGATGGACCCGCGGCCGCCACGGCGGCCATGCCGAAGGACAATACGATCAGAGCGCCGTAATACGGCACATACGCCTCGCTGAAGACCATCAGAATCCAGGGACCGCCGCAGATGATGAAGATCATGCCGGCGGCAATGACGGCCAGCGTCACGCTGGCGATCGTGTCCAGCAGCGCACCGAGTTGGGTAAACTGGCGGCGGTAGTAAAGGTCCGGGATATGCCGGGTCGAAAACATATGGATGGCGTCGGTCGCCATCGCAAAGGCGTTGGCCAGCCGGCTTATCACGAAGTATGCGCCGGCGATCGCCGGACTCATGAGTGCGCCGATAATCAGCACGTCGATGTATTGATCTGCGGCTTCCAGGCTGTTCGAAAGCGTCAGCTTGAGCGTTCGCTGGCGCCAGAGCGGCAGATTGTAGATCGCCCTCACTGTCTTGAAGTCGGGAAAGCGCCGTTGAATGATCCGGAAAAGCGCTGCTGCATGAAGGACGATGCAGCAGGCTGCCCCGGCGGCCATGAGAAGGAAGACAAGGCTAATATCGGCCGGAGTCGCACTCGCGAGACAGAACAGCAGATAGAGAATTGGCGGAATCACCAGCGACAGGTTGCCAAAGCCATCGCCCGTCCCGACGCCGATCGCGGTTCGCACGAGATGCGATGTCGTCAACAGCACGGACAGGACGATCAGATAGAGCGTGACAGATGCCGCGATCGCCGTTCCATGCGTCATGGCAAGCCACGTGTAGAATGGAATTGCGACGATGACGCTGCCTGACAGGCAAACGATGCCGCCGAAGATCAGGGCACCTTTCAATTGGCCGATTTGTCCGTCTGAAGAATATTCATTCCAGGACCGCATCAAAAGGACCTGCTGACCGGCAGTCGCAATGATGCAGCACAGACCCGCCGCGCTGAACAGGATGGAGTATGTTCCAAAGGCGGACACGCCCAGCGCGGATGCGGCGAGGGAAATCAACGCAAAGTTCAGCGCCGTGATCGTTATTCTGAGCACAAATACTCCGGCCATGCCGCGTATGGCCGGGCTTCTCCGGAGGTCGATCAGCTTTCGGGCCGCGGCGGCAATGTTCACGTTGAGCATCCTGCTGGCATCGTCAACGCAACTGGGGGGAGAGGCGGCGGAGCGCGTTCTTCAGCGGCTTGGCGCGGTGATAGACGAATGTCATCGCCGATCCGGCGAGCGAGCGGGCCGACGAGAAGTTGTGCAGACAGGTTTCCTCGACGCTGAAATGCGATTTATATCCCGTGTTGCCGAGGCCCATATCCAGACGATGCAGTCCGCTTTCGAACCGGAGCTTGACCACGCGATAGAGAAGTTGTGTGCCAACCGAATATTTGCCGAACCGCTGAATGTCCGAGCCGATTAAGACCGCATGAAACTCGTTCTCGCAGGCGGGGCCGAATAAGACGGCGACCGGCTTTCCATCGAGATAGCTGACATAGGTTATCGCATCTCCGGAAGCCATTCCGGCAACGGCGAAATCGCGATAGAATGTCTCGTAGATCTCGTTGTCGAGCAGGTCTCCGGCGAACCGGCCGTCTCTCGCGCTTTTAAGGAACCGGAATGCTTCGCGGACTTCGTCTTCGGTTCGCGCAGGCCGATGTTCGTAGTGGCCGAGATCGCGCTCGACCTGCCTGTTCAGGCGTCCAAGCTCCTTGGAAAATTTCCTGCTGATTGTACGGCGCTGCCATGCTTCAAAATCCGGACCGGTGTCGCAGTGATAGGCTGCGTTCTCGCAAGGGCTGGCCGCGGTTTTCTTGAACAGCCGGCGGGCGTCGAAAGCATCGTCCCTCACCTTGCGGAACAGCAACACGTCCGCGACACTCAGCAGCCTGTCGATACGGTCGATGACGGACGGATCGGCGGCGAGCGTTTCCAGCACCAGCGGATCGCCGACGACAGCGTTGTAGTCGCAAACTCCGAAATCGGCCGGTTGTAGAATGGAAAGCCCGGTCGATTGCTGCACAATCAAAGGGATGAGTGCGATCAGCTCATTGTCGTGATTTCGGATTGTCACCGTGTACTGCCTGGCCGACAGATGCGGCCTCAGTTTGCGGTGGATTGAATGCAGCCACAGCGGCGCCTGAAAGACGCTGGCGCGCCGGAGATTGTGGAAGGCGCGATACTCGGCCGATAGAAAGTCGAAATCGGATTCAACCTTGATATCAACTTCGAGATACAACGACGCCCGATTGAGTGCCAGCATTGAAATGATCTTTCACGAGTGTACGGCAACCGCTCAGGATATAGCGACGCGTCCGTTCGCGCTCTCGGAAGAAATCCGGAAATCTCTCGTCTTGACGACGTCTCCCTCGATTTGCCGCCCCGCTTTCTTCCAAAGGAACGCCGCCGCCGCTTTCGGGTAAACGTGGATGCCGTGATCCCTGGTGGATGAGTTCTTCAGCCCAAGCGTGCGGCGCAGAACGCCGTTTCCGTATTGAACCGCATAGGAATTCCAGATTGGCTTGGTCCAGTGCTCCATGGTCACGGAGATGTTCAGGCAATCGTGATTCTCGACCTTGTGCGGCGCGTAGAGAGGCCATGTGAGCATCTCGCCGGGTTTAAGATCAAAAGTGGTCGCATATTCGTCGAACCACGACCGATAGGGCATGTCTTCGGTGGTCTCACGAAGCAGGATTTTCTCGATATTCTTCGACGGCATGAAAATGTCCGACCGGGGATACACGAACACGCGCTTCACGCCAGAAATCTGCCAGAGCGATTGTCCCTGAATATCGGCGTGATAAGGCACCTTGGCGTTCGGCGAAGAAACCAATACTCCCATGTTGCGCTTGAAGGTCTTGAAGCCGTCCATGCGCGATTCGAATTCGGTGAAGATCCGGTTGAGAAGATCATTGTATTCGGGCGCCCACTCCATCACCCGGCGTATGTTCATCCACATACTGCCCTTCTCGATCGCCGCGATCGCCTCAAGCCCGGAAGCGCCTCCGAGTTCGCCGTAGATGCGCTTGTGAACGTCACCTTCGAAGCTGACCGACTCAAGTCCGAGATGGGACTTCGGGCATCGTTCGATCAGTCGTCCGATGCTCTCTCTGGTGAATAAGCCGGTCTCGATCAGGCGATGCTGAAGCCTGATGGCATGCTGACCGAAAAGATGCTCATGCTGGGCTTGCCAGTCGACAATGATGTCGCGGCTCATGTTCATCGAGTTCATTTGCTCGCTCCGGCTTGGCTTCGTTCCAGTATCTAAAAGAGACTTGTAGGCGCTATGTGTACGCGCCTTTCAGGATGCGTAAAATGGGATGAAATACGGTAAATGCCATCGAGGTTAAATTCGGCGTGGATTCATGACGCGGCGCGCGGAACTGTTTCGGATCGAGACGCTTTGATCCAATTCGATTCAAATTTTAATCAACGAAAGAACCTTGCTGTAGCGATCTATTACAATTTTCGACTTTTTGTTTGGACTGATGCCGACCGCGCGGTTATGCCCGGCATCACCGACATCACGTGGACATCATCGCAAATGCAGGACCGGGCGTCAGTCGCCGAGACAATTGAAACGCTGTGTCGAATTCTGGCTTGGGTCAGTCTCGCGGCCATTGCATTTGTCACCGTTGCACCGCTGGAGTTGCGTCCGACAAGCGGATTGTCACCCCAGATCGAGCGCCTCGCCGCATTTGCCGTCGTTGGCGCGCTGTTCTCGGCGGCTTATTCCCGGCACATCTGGATCGCCGCCGCTGTGGTCATAGGAGCAGCCGTGCTTCTGGAATTGCTCCAGTTGCTGGCGCCCTCCCGTCATGGGAGACTCTTCGATGCCAGTATCAAGACCGTCGGCGCCATGGCTGGCCTGACCGCCGGTTATATGTTCGCGAAACGCATCTTGCGCCGATAGTGCACGTCTATGATTGACGGATCGATCATGCAAACAGCGCCATGATTTTTGGCTGGATCCGGCTTCCGTCGATCACTTCCAGACGGCCGCTGCGATTCAGCGTGTGCAGCTTTCTTCCCCGCCAGGCCGATTGCGGCTGGATCGTGTGTCGAACGATCTGTTTGAAGGATGTCGGCGAAAGCTCGACGATTTGAGCAAGCCCGAGCGCCGTGCCATATCCATTCGTGCAATCCTGAACCGGCCGCCAGAGTTGTCCATTGAGCGTGATAAAATTCCCGGCGGGGCGCGCGCTGGCCCGATCCACGAGGACGGGATTGCTGGCATGAGGCTGCCATGGGCCGAGCAGATGCGTCGCGTAATAGATGGAAAGCGTATCTGAATATCCGCCCCGGCCGTCGTGCGATGCGCCGAAGAGATAATAAAGGCCGTTGTGTCGCGTCGGGGTGGCGTCGGAAAATGAAACTCCGGACAGAAGTGTCGCATGCCGTTCCCATCTGGCCGGAAATTCAATGCATTTGTAGAGCGCAACATCGTTGTTGCCGGTGCTCTCCGGAATCATCCAGAGTTCGCCGCCGTCTTCGATCAGAAGCGGATATGACAGGTGCCACGGTTCTTCCAAAACCCGAATGACCTCGCCCTTGGGTCCCGCAGCATCGAATTCAGTTGCCGAGATCACACCTTTCCCGGCTCGATGATCGAGATCCTCGAAGAAGACGAACGTTCTTCCTCTCCATGTGACGGGAAAGGGGTCGGCATAGCAGCGGGAGCCGGGATCGTTGATTATTCGCCAGTGCGGACCCGACAAGTCCGCGCGTTTCCATACGCCGTCGTCGTCGATGTGCCGCCATCCGATCTGCCAGTGAGGGGAAAAGCAGCAGAGATGATAGATTTGCTTTGCGATGCGTTCGGAGATCGCGTTCAGCACATATATCGCCGGTGCATGAGGCTGGTTGCCGGATGAGCCATATGCCAGTTGAGGCAATAGCCTCGGACGGCCGGCGAGAATCGCTTCGAGTAACGTCATCGTCCGGGCCACGACCGTTGCAAGAGCGCCGCTCAGGCCGGCCGCGCCTTCGCCCGATGGCTGGCCTCGGTCAAGAACGGTCCCATCAACATCGTTGACGATCTCGATGACCGGCAGGTCTCCGGACAGTATCGCGGAAAGTGCACCGTCCTCGCCCGCTATGCCGTTATATCGTGGCCGCAAGTAAAGGCGCGCATCGCAGTTGGCGTCGCGTTCAACATTGGTAAAATCGACGACGACATCCGGCTTCCGCGTGGCTGGGGGAAGTTGTCTTGCCGCGGCCTTCAAGGCATCGGCATCGCATGGCCTTCCCTTTCGCAAGATCATGCGCTCGAGTTGAAACAGCATGTCGAGTCCGGCTGGCTTGGGTGTTCTGGTCTCTGCCCACGCAACCTGAACATCGACGGGCTTGCTGTCGATCATCATGGTGGTGCGGTCCATCCAGGTGCGTGGACGGTCCACGTCGCATCTAAACTCGATTACCATGCCGGTTCGCCCCCTCGGGGGGATGAGCAAGGCCCGCAGGCGTCGTCCAGGAGCCGGGCATATTGATCGACCATCGCGTCAACGGAATAACGCGATGCCAGGCCTCTGGCGGTTGTTCGCAATTCTTCGCTGAGCGCCTTATTTTCGAGAAGTTCGGATACCGCGGACAGAAATTTTGCATCATCCGCAGCATCGACGAAAAGCGCGGCTGGCTTGCCCTCACAGGAGAGGACCTCCCGCAACACAGGAAGATCCGCCGCTACGGTCGGTACGCCCGCGCTGGCCGCCTCGACGGCCGCCAGGCCGAATGTTTCCGCCTGCGTGGGAAATACAAAGACATCGAGACTGGCGAGGAATACGCCGATGTTGTCGGGAGACAATTCCCCCACGAAATGGACTCTCTCCGATACGCCGATTTGCGTGGCCAGCAATTTAAGCCGTGACTCGTCCGGTCCCTGACCTGCAATGGCCAGATGCCACAGGGGACGGTTTCGAAGCAGGCGTATGGCGGCATCGAGGCGCTTGGTCGGATTCAGTCTCGACACCGACCCGAGAAGAACCGGATTTTCGGGAAGGCCGAAGGTTCGCCGCGCGTCGAGCCTTGGAATGCTTGTCGTTTTCTGATCGAAGCCGTGGGGGATGTACTTCATCCGCGAGAGGTAACCCCTCGGATAGCCGGAATACTCGCGTTGCAGGTCGTGTGAATTCACCGTGATGTATCGATAGACGCCAAGACTGCCCATGACCATATCGGCGGTGCGTACAAGCCAGTTCATCGTGATGCGCGACGATACCTGATTGGCGATGACCGGCGCGGAGATCACCAGTCGTGTCGCGATTCCGCCGATGGTGTTGCCGTAGTGTTGAAACGTGAGAACTGCGTCCCACCGCCTTGACCGGATGAGTTGTCCGAGCTTCCACAAGAGGCCAAAAAAAGCGACGAGATTCGCAGGCCGGTCCGGCGCACAGTACAGGGTATTCGGCGGCTCGTCGAACAGCGACGATTTGCGATAGAAAAACAGATTGTGAACCTCGTAGCCGCGCGCGGTCAGGCCGGCGCCGACGAGCCGGGAAATCTCCTGAGCGCCGGCATTTTCTGCCTGCGTCTGAACGAGAAGAATGCGGCGTTCACATTTCATGCGGATTGACTTTGCAAGGAGTTCATCGGGTTCAAATGTCGTGCGAGCGTGTTTCCGCTGCGTCGGTGGCAGCGGGCGTTCTTTTTGATCTCCGAACGAGGATGAGAACCGAGGGGTCAACTCCGACCCAGCGCCGACAGAGGGCATTGAGAACGATCGTGACGATCACGAGACTTGCGGCAGTCGAAACCGCCGCACCTTGCAGGCCAAACATCGGAATCAGAATCGCAAAGCCGATGAACCTCAAGACCATGTTACTTCCCACGATCCAGGGATAGCGCGCCTCGTGACCGGCGATCAGCAACACCGCCGCTGCCGGCCCGCCCAAGGCGAATAGCGCCGTTCCCGTGGTCAGGATGAAGAGCGTCCATTTGTAGGAAGCGAATGTCGGCCCGAACAGGCCGAGTATCGTGTCGCCGCCAAAGCCGATGATTGCGACGCCTGTGACGACGCAGAGTAGAACGACCTCGCTCATTGATCTCAGCATCTGGTCCAGTTCGCCGAATTTACGCGAGAAATAGAGCGACGGAATTCGACGCGTGGCATAGCTGTGCACGGCCGACAGTATCGTCGCGAACATGTTGGCCAGTCGGGACGCAATGAAGTACGCGCCCGCTGCCACCGGATCCAGCAGCCAGTAAATAATCACGACATCGAGGTACTGGTTGATCGTGTCCAGGATTGTGGAAACCCAGAAGCCGACCGACATTCTCGACCAGTCGCGGATCCGCCAGTCGGCTTTGGCATGGACGATATTCGCCGGCATTTTTGCCCGGATGGCGAAGATCTGGATGCAAATGGCAACTCCGATCGCCGCCGAAGCGAGAAGAAAGAACCTCTCGATCTGAATTTTACCGCCAGCGAGAATGATGGTCATCAGCCCGACGACGACGAGTGAGCGCCACAGGACCTCGCGCATTCCATCGGCGATCACAATCCCGACGACGGATCGGGCCACATGACTGGAGAGAGCGATCATCGAACTGGCTACGAGAAAAAGCCCCATCGTGATCACGAGAGACAATGGAATGCCTGATGCCAGGAATCCCAAGCCTGCGACGATGCTCAGAAAAATCGGAACGACACAGACAATGCCGACGGAGAACAGCAAGGCGCCCTTGGCGAGCGCCGGCTGATCGGCAACCGTATACTGGTTGAGCGAGCGCAGGATAAACATCTCCTGGCCCAGGATCGCGACGACACTCCCCATCTGGCAGATGCTCAGCCACATCGCCAAGTGTCCAAAATCAACGGTCGAGAGAACTCTTGCCGCCAGCGAGAACATCGCAAAGGCAACAAGGCCTCCGCTTGCCTGGATGAGGATGGATACGGCGAGGCCTTGCGCCACGTCGCGGCGGCTTATCCACGAAAGGGCAGCGACGATCGGTTTCAAAGCCTGCGATTTCACGCTGGTGATGGACAATCGGGGTCTCGGTGCCGGTGAATGAGCTGCGCTCGACGCTTTGGAAGCAGTTACCACGAGGCGGTGTGTCTTTCATTCGATACAGCGCGATGCAGTTAATGCACGGCTCTGGAAAACAGTCGGCGGAACTGCCTGGTTCATCCTTTGATGCCGCATTCATGGCGGCTGGATCTGCGCCCGGAGCCCGGCCGCGGGCGCGGCCCGTTTTTCCGACTTAAGTGATTGTTAATGGAATCTCGCGACGTGAGGTAACCGCGAGTTAACCTTAGATATTTACGTTGTAGTGAGCTTTCGGAGCTTCGCCGTTGCTGAAAGAGGAATGATTTCCAGCTCGCGACGGTGCGATGCGTGGCGCGTTGGGAATCGTTCGGTATCAGGCGCTTGGTCGTTGGTCGCGCAAGTGGAAGCCGTGACTGATTGGGGTTGCGATAGTGGCGTACAACGATCATTTCCCAAATTCGGCTGCGGTCTCTGCTGGCCGGCCTGCGATTGCAGATGCATTGCTGAATCCAAGGTTCGTCTACGATCTGGCGACGCGTCACGCGCGCCGCATTGGATCGACGGCGGTCGTCCTCTTCATCGTTTTCGCGTCGCTGATCCTGCTTATGACGCCTCATTACAGCGGGACGGCGATCGTGCTGGTGGATCCGCGCCAGCAGCGGGTTTTGCAGTCCGACGCCGTGTTGTCCGGTATCGGAAACGACATGGCCGCGGTGGACAGCCAGGTGGAGGTGATCCAGTCGGCGCCCATTGCGCTGAAGGTGATTTCCGAACTCAAGCTCGATCAGGATCCGGAGTTCCTGCCGGCCAACGGCATCTTTGAACTCCTGCGCTCCATCGTGGGCGACCGGAGCGAAAGCCGAATGCAGTACGTGCTCTCACGGTTCGCTAGCAATCTCAAGGTTCGCCGGCGCGGGGTGACTTACATCCTCGAGATTGAGTTTCTGTCCCGCAGTCCGGAGAAAGCCGCACGCATCGCCAACGCGATCGCCAATGCCTATGTGGATCAGCAAGCAGCGGCGAAATCGAGCGCGACAAGCGATGCATCGAAATGGCTGGGCGACCGCCTCGCCGACCTTCGCAAGCAGGCGCGAGACGCGGAGGCTGCCGTCGCGCTCTACAAGGCGGAGAAGGGCCTGGTTAACACTGGTGAAAAACGCTCGGTGGTGGAGCAGCAGCTTGCCGACACAAATCAGCAACTGACGCTGGCGCGCCTCCGCGTGGAAGAAACAAGGGCCCGGCTGAAGCAGATCGAAAAGGCGTCATCCAACCCGGCGGCCAAGAATTCGCTCGTGGATGCGTTGTCGTCACCGGTGATCGCGGCGTTGCGCGCGCAGTATACGTTGGCCGCGAAAAACAGCGCAGAGCTTGCACAGTCGCTCGGTCCCCTTCATCCGGCGATCAGGACGTCCGAGGCAGAGTTGTCCGCGATCAGCCGCCAGATCGATATGGAAATCGGCCGCCTGTCGCTGGGCGTGCGTCAGGAGTTCGAGACCGCGCAGGAAAGAGAGCGGTCGCTCGAGGCGAGCCTTGGAAAGCTGAAGACGGTCATGGCTTCGAACGATCAATCGACGGTTCGATTGCATGAACTTGAGCGTGAGTCTGAAGCCGCGCAGGCAATTCTGCAACGCTCGCTGGCCCGGTACAAGGAAACCAAGGAGCAGGAAGGCGTCCAGGCGGTCGAGGTCCGGGTGATCTCGCCGGCAGCCGTTCCCCTTGCTCCAACCGGTCCCAACCGGAAACTGCTGCTGGCCATCGCCGCAATGGCAAGCGTGCTGCTTGCTCTGGCAATCACGATAATCATCGATGGCGCAGGCCCGATTCTGGGAGGTTCGCGCCGTTCGGTAAATATGGAAGAGGCGGCGGGACTTCCCATCCTCGGGTATCTGCCTGATGTGTCGGTCAGGGACAGGGCGACCGCGGCGTCAAGGGCGTCGCGGTTCAAGGCGGATCATGCGGACGATGTCGCTCCGGGCCGCCGTTCTCCCGAGTTATCAGCACCGCCATTCGTCGATGCCGTTCGCCGTCTGGCGTCCGATTTCACGCTGGTGCACCCGGAGCGGCCTTATATCCTCGCCGTCGCGGGGGCATCCGCTGGTTGCGGCACCTCGGCGGTTGCATCGGCGTTCGCTGACTCGCTGGCCCAGATGCGCAATGCGGTCTTGCTGGTCGATGCGACGGTGCGGACTGCGCGGCATGGGGAGGCCAAACAGCGGTTTGGACTTCATCAGGCGATCCAGGCTTCGCTTTCAATCGACTTTGCAATCTCCAAGGGAGGCCGCGGCTCGGCTGATGTTCTTCACTGCGGATTTGCAAACCCGATGGATTTTGCCGATGTGCTGGACAGCGACGTTATCGGCGCCATCGTCAACAAGCTGCGCATGAAATACGGCATCATTGTCGTGGATACGGGTGCGCCCGTCACTGCTGTTCAAGGTCAGCGCTTCGTCGCTCTGGCCGACTCCGCGCTTCTGGTTACCGCGGCGGATGGGCCGTCCGTCGCCGGATCGCGCGAGTTTCGGAATGCAATCGAGCTTTGCTACGGCAAACTTGACGGGGCTGTCCTGAACAAGGTCGATCCTGACGCTTACCGCGATTATGCGCGCCACTCGGCTGATTCCGCGGGGCTGTCGGCGAATCCGTCCGGAAGGGTTGCCGCCGGATGACCACCGCCGCCCCGTCTCAATTCCGTGGCTGGAAGAAGGCGGGTGCGATTCAGTCCCCGCATCTCATGGAATTAGCCTCACCGGCCGACGCGGCTGCTCTGCGAATCATCCGCTGGGCAACGGTGGCCAACGTTGTTGCCTCAACGAGCGCGTTCCACGAATCTCTTTTGCCTCCCGGCCTTTCCCCGCTGCAACAATATGCAAGCATTGCCTTGTGGCTCCTGATCACGGTCGCTGCGATGTTTGTCAGGCCCAGGCTGGCATGGCGCCCCAGCACAGATACATTCGCGGTGCTCGCATTCTATGGCTTTGCCGTGCTGTCGGTGCTTTGGACGGATCTGTCGCTTCCGAGCCTGATGAAGGCCGCCGCTCTCTTGATCACCAGCATCGGTGCCTACTTTCTCGCGAGCCGTCTCGCTCTCGAAGACATCATCGCCGAGATGAACAAGGGATTGCTGGTCCTGACGGTGGCCTCCGTGCTCATCGTCATCTTCGTGCCTTCGATCGGCGTCGATGAATCCTGGTCGCACGAGGGAAACTGGCAGGGTGTTTTCGCTTCCAAGCAGGCGCTCGGAATCACCGGCGCGATTTTCATGTTTTTCTCGGCCTATCTCTGGCTCGTTCGCGGAGGCCGGTTGCAATTTGCCGTTTCGTTCGGGGCGGCGGCAGCGTGCGCCATCGGATCTGAATCGAGGGGAGGCGGTGCATTGGCGCTCGTTGCGTGTGCGTGCGTGTATGCCGCTGGCCGCTCACCCCATATCGCCAGGACGCTCGCGTTCGTTCCGATGGCGATCGCGATCTTTGCAACCGGCCTGATTTCTTATCTTTATGCGACAGGGGCCGATGCGTTCGAGGTGTTCGGCGCCAGGATCGATCTCACGGAACGCACCTTCATCTGGCAGCACGCGCTGGCCCATTTCGATGAACGCCCTATTTTTGGATTCGGCATCAACGGGTTTTGGACGAACAAGGAGATATATCTGGAATATCTGAGGGCGCATGGCTGGGTTCTGGATAATTTTCACAGCGGATATGTTGCGATCCTCACCGAAACCGGCCTGGTGGGCTACGCGCTTTTCATGCTTTGCACCTTGTTGTTCGGCTTGCGTATGTCCACGTCGATCGACAACCGGACGATGCGGCGTTCTCGCATCGTGGCGCTGATCGGATTCATGGTGCTGATTTACATGATCGACCTGACTGAAACGATCTTCCTCCGATCCACATCGTTCACCGCGACTTTGATCCTGGTATTTTTTCCTCAACGCCTCATTGCCGCTGAGGGCAAGCGACAATGAGCGGACGCCGTGAACCGGAGTCGGGCGAGTTCCTGTCGCTGGCGCATGTTGGTGCGCGGTCTTGGCATCGCGGCGGTAACGATCTGTCTCGGGCTCCATTCGCCGGGTGCGCGTGCCGAGGCGAAAGACCGCGCATTCGAGGTGGTCCGGAAGCTGGGACCCGGTATCAACATCCTGGGCTACGATGGACTATGGGACGGCGGCACCGACGCGCCGTTCAAACTTCAATACTTCAGGTTGATCCGAGAGGCCGGGTTTCGCCATGTCAGGATCAATCTCTTCGCCTTCAAGTACATGGATTCCGAGGCGCAGGTCGCCCCGCTGGTTTTGAGAGCGCTCGATCGGGTCGTCGAACAGTCGATCCGGAACGGCTTGATTCCCATCATCGACGAACATGACGTTGATGAGTGTCAGCGCGGCCTGGAGAATTGCAGTGCAAGACTGCTGGCGTTCTGGCGTCAGATCGCTTCGCGCTATGCCGGAAAGTATCCGGAGGCCGTCTTCGAGATATTGAACGAGCCTGGTGGAAATCTGACCCAGGCGGACTGGAACGGACTCGCGTTGGATGTTTTGAAGATCATCAGGGCTTTCGATCGCAACCGGACGGTTATCGTCGCCGGTCTGAATTCATCGGAGCCTCAGGATTTGCGGGCACTGGATTTGCCCGAGGATGACCGCAACATCATTCTGACCGTGCATTACTACAAACCGTTCTCCTTCACGCACCAGGGTGCGCCGTGGGCTCCGGAGGCCGGACCGGCAGGCGTTCGGTGGGGAAGCGAGGCGGACAGATCCGGCGCCGTGGAAGATTTTCTTATGATCGATCGGTGGGCCGCCGCGCAGCGGCGTCCTGTATATCTGGGCGAATTCGGCGTTTATGAGAAAGCCGGGATCGCGGATCGGGCGGAATACCTGTCGTTTGTTGCGCGCTCCGCCGAACGGCTGGGCTGGTCGTGGGCTTGCTGGCAGTTCGATCACGACTTCGCAATATTCGATACAGACCGCGGCCGCTGGATCGCACCACTGCTGCGGTCGCTTCTGCCGGGTTCCGCCATGCCAAAGCTGCCGGCAAGGTCGAACTAGACTGTACCTCGGATGCTTCCGGTCGGCTTCGGTGTTGCACACGCTCTGTCGGGTTGCATGCAGACGTCTGTGGACTGTCGAAGCCTGATGATACGGTTGTCGTCCGCGAGCGTTGGTTTTGTAAGTATTTCGAGGCGGAAGTTCCGCTGCACGGTCGCCACATGCGGCCATGGACTCACCGTTAACTAATCTTGGCATTCGATTTGCGAACCAGACAATAGCGTGCAAGTTTGCCGCATGGCCCGGTGGCGGAATGGTTACGCGGAGGCGCTGCAAACGCCTCATATCCTGGTTCGAGTCCGGGCTGGGCCTCCAGATCACGACCGGAGCATTGCTGCGGCAAGGCGTCGGAGCCGCTCGAAATTGTAGGTCGAACCAGCTCCAACAAAATTCGCATGTTCGGCCGTCCTCAGTGGGGACTGAGCCCGTCAAAGGAGCAAAGGTCGCCTCGGAGGGCGATTCCGTCTCGTCTCGCGAACCGGCGTCCAGCGCGCGTCAAAGCCTGAAATAGGCGTCGAAATTCAGATGTTTCCAGCGAAGGAAGCGGCTGGTGCTGCCAGACAGGATTGAACTGTCGACCTCTCCATTACCAATGGAGTGCTCTACCACTGAGCTACGGCAGCGAACGCCAGACGAGAAAAAGCCAAGAACGTACCGTGTACGTGAATCAGCTAAAAAGCCTCTTAAGGGCGCGCGTTCCTTTGCCATAAGGCCATGGGCGGCGCAAGCACGGAGCGTCGCTGTTTCGGCGGAACGGAACAGGCGGACTCAGGCCGAGGCCGCCTTGGCTGGCTTGTATTTCGCCAGTTCCGGGCCGATCCGCTCGCTCATTTGCGTGCTCAGCGCCTGCAAGGCCTTGAAAGGACGGATCATCACCTCGAATTCGATGATCTTGCCGCTGGCCTCGAATTTCACCAGGTCGATCCCCTTCAGGTCCAGTTCGCCGATATTGGCGCTGAATTCCAGCGCCACATCGTGCGGTCCGGCCACGAAAGTGCGATGATAGCGGAAATTCTCGAAAATCTGCACCACCGCCCCGAGAATCAGCAGGCTGGCCGGACGTCCCGGAATGGGCAGGTGGACGAACGGCGAACGGAACACGGTGGTTTCGGCAAAAAGCGGCCGCAGCACGTCGACATTCCGGCTCTCGACAAAACGATGCCAGCTCTCGAGCGTCTCCTGCGCCGAAGGTGTCAGTCCCGGTGCCTCTGTCCTCATCACGTCCTCCCTGTCCACATTGCCTGCCGGATCGTCCTGTCCGATATTGCGCCATAGTCCTGCACCGGCAATCCCGGTCAAGGAAACATGCAAGCGGGCCTGTCATGTCGGACGATGTCGGCAACAAGGAGCGGAACGCAAGGTCGGTCCGGGAGGAGCGGTTGAAAGCCGCGCTGCGCGACAACCTCAAGCGCCGCAAATCGCAGGCCCGAGGCCGCGCCGGCATGGCGATCGTTACGCCGGAAGACGATGCGAGGGCGCGTGAGCCGGTACCGGACCCAGCCGCAGTTCCGCGCCACCGCGACGGATAGCGTTCCGGACTGCTCATCTTTCCTGCTTGATTGCCGCGGGTGCAAACACGATCTAGCCTGAAGGTCTGGCGGCCCCTTCGGTCGTTGTAGTTTGTTCAGCAGGGCACGAGAGGTATGGCGGCAGATACAATCGGAGTGGAAAGCGCGCCTTCGGCGTCCGCGACGCAGGCCTTTCCGCGATACGAGCAGACATTCCCGACGCTGACCGATGCCGAGATCGACCGCATGCGCCGGTTCGGTGAGATCCGGCGCTACAAGGATGGTGAGCGGCTGTTCGAGACCGGCAAGGTCGGTCCCGGCATGTTCGTCGTGCTCTCGGGGCACGTCGCCATCACTCAGCGCGACGGTCTCGGCCATGTCTCCCCCGTCATCGAGCAGGGGCCGGGCCAGTTTCTGGCCGAGGTGGCGCAACTCTCAGGTCGCCGTGCCCTGGTGGACGGCACTGCGGACGGCGATGTGGAAACGCTGCTCATTCCGTCGGCCAGTCTGCGCGCGCTGCTGGTCGCCGAAGCCGATCTCGGCGAACGCATCATGCGTGCCCTGATCCTTCGCCGTGTCAATCTGATCCAGGGTGGCGTCGGCGGCCCGGTGCTGATCGGTTCGCCATCGCTGGGCGATGTGGTGCGGCTCCAGGGCTTTCTCTCCCGCAACGGCAGTCCCTATCATTTGCTCGATCCTGCCACCGACAAGGACGCAGCGGATCTGATCGCGCGCTATTCGCCATCGCCCGCCGATCTGCCGCTGGTGGTGTGTCCCGATGGAACGGTGCTGCGCAATCCTGCGGAAACCGAACTGGCCTACGCGATGGGAATGATCGGCGGCAGCGTCAAGGACAAACTCTACGATGTCGCCATTGTTGGCGGCGGCCCTGCCGGGCTGGCCACGGCCGTGTATGCGGCGTCCGAGGGATTGTCGGTGGCGGTGCTGGATGCGCGCCATTTCGGCGGTCAGGCCGGCGCCAGCGCGCGGATCGAAAACTATCTCGATTTCCGACCGGCATCTCCGGTCAGGCCCTCGCCGGGCGCGCCTACAATCAGGCGCAGAAATTCGGCGCTGACATGATGATTCCAGTCGAAGCCCGATCGCTGGACTGCAGTAAAAGTGATGGCGCATTCGGCCTTGCCACCGAATGCGGACATTTCCTGAAGGCGAAATCCATCGTCGTCGCCAGCGGCGCGCGTTACCGGCGGCCGGCCATTGCGAATCTCGACAGGTTCGAGGGACGCGGCGTCTGGTACTGGGCGTCGCCGATCGAAGGACGGCTCTGCGCGCAACAGGATATTATCCTGGTCGGCGGCGGCAATTCCGCCGGACAGGCCGCGGTGTTTCTGTCCGGACATGCCAAGCGCGTCCGCATGATGATCCGCAGCGGCGGTCTGGCCGACAGCATGTCGCGCTACCTGATCGATCGCATCATGGCCACGCCGAATATCGAACTGATGATTCACACCGAGATCGTCAGGCTGGAGGGTTCGGACGGCGGCCTGTCGCGTGTCCACTGGCGCAATCGCAAGACCAACATTGAAACGGCCCACGAGGTTAGCAACGTGTTTCTGTTCGTCGGCGCGGACCCCGCGACCGGGTGGCTGAAAGGGTGTGGCGTTGAACTCGACCGCACCGGCTTTGTGGTGACGGGCGCGCAGTGCGAGGATGGCCAGCCAGTGTCGGGACTGGAGACGTCGGTGCCGGGCGTGTTCGCCGTCGGCGATGTGCGCGCCGGTTCGGTGAAGCGCGTTGGCGGCGCGATCGGCGAGGGCGCGCAGGTGGTGGCTGCGCTGCACGGGTTTCTCGGTGCCAAACCGGCGCCAGTTGTTCAGACGGCGGAATCGTGAAGCGCGCGACGCTCGCATTGAAAGGCGGTCACATGCCCTGCAAGCACATCGCCGACATCCGGGATGTCACGCCGAGCGCGCTCGGATGCGAAGAGTGCCTGAAAACCGGCGACGTCTGGCTGCACTTGCGGATTTGCCGAACCTGCGGCCATGTCGGCTGCTGTGACGATTTGCCCAACAAACATGCGACGAAACATTTCCATGCCACCCAACATCCCGTTATCGAAGGCTATGATCCTCCGGAAGGCTGGGGCTGGTGTTACTTGGATAAAGTGATGTTCGACCTGTCGAACCGGAAGACGCCGCATAACGGTCCGATTCCGCGCTATTACTAAGCCACGCCTGCTGATTATCTGCGCTTGCCAACGGCGTTCGCCGTCCTCACGCTCACGTTTCGATTTTCAGAGGAATTTCAGAATGCATTATTTCCGCATCATGGCGGCCTTCTTTCTGATGGTGTCGTCGATCATTCTCACATCGTCGGGCGACGCTGTCGCGCAGGCGCCGCAGAGCCGCTTTGCTGACGTGAACGGCGTGAAACTGCATTATCTGATTGCCGGCAAGGGCGATCCCGTCGTGCTGCTGCATGGCTACGCCGAGACGAGTCATATGTGGCGGCCGTTGTTTCCGGGACTTGTGAACAATCACACCGTGATCGCGCCGGACCTGCGCGGCTTCGGCAAATCCGCCGCGCCGGAGAGTGGCTACACCAAGAAGGAAATGGCGCAGGACATCCACGCGCTGGTGAAAAGCCTCGGCTATCCGAAAGTGAAGATCGTCGGTCACGACATCGGGCTGATGGTCGCCTATGCCTATGCCGCGCAATACCCGGCGGAAGTCGATCGCATCGTGCTGATGGACGCCTTCCTGCCCGGCGTTGGCGACTGGAAGAGTGTCTGGCTGCTGCGCGATCTCTGGCACTTCCATTTCTACGGCAAGACGCCGCTGGCGCTGGTCAAGGGTCGCGAGCGTATCTACTTCGAACATTTCTGGAATGACTTCGCCGCCAACCCTGCGAAATCCATTTCGGAAAAGGACCGGAAATTTTACGCCCGAGCCTATGCGCAGCCGGGGCACATGAAGGCGGGCTTCGAGGTGTTCCGCGCCTTCGAGAAGGACGCGGACGATTTCGCCGGGTTCGCCAAAACAAAACTGCTGATGCCGATGCTGGTTCTGTCCGGCGAAAAAGCCGGCGGCGTGTTCCTGATCGAGCAGGGCAAGCTGGTTGCGACCAATGTCGATGGCGTCATCGTCAAAGGCTCGGGGCACTGGCTGATGGAGGAAGCGCCGGGTCAGGTGATTCCGAAGCTGGTGGATTTTCTCAATCAGTGACCGTTCCTTGTGCTGCGTGCGATTCAAAGAACCACACCATTCACACAAAACGGTCATCGGATCGTCGAAGCCCTGTTGCGCTGCTGCAGGCATGTTGTAGCCTTGGAGCAGTTCTAAAAGGGGATGCATCATGATTTTAGGCATGTCGTTGGCCGGTTTTACGGTTTTCCATCTCATCATCAGCATGATTGCGATCGCTCTTGGTTTTATTGTTGCGGGCGGCATACTCGCATCGAACAGGCTGCCCGGCTGGACGGCATGGTTCCTCGTCCTGACCGTTCTCACCAGCGCGACCGGCTTCCTGTTTCCCTTCACGAAGATTCTGCCGTCGCACGTCGTCGCCATCATCTCGCTGGTATTGCTGGCGATCGCTGTCTACGCGCTCTATGGCAAGGCTCTCGCCGGGATCTGGCGGACGGTCTATGTCGTGACCGCGATGCTGGCATTGTGGTTCAACGTGTTCGTGCTGATCGCGCAGTCGTTCCAGAAGGTCGCGTTGCTGAATGTCTATGCGCCGACCGGATCGGAGCCGCCGTTCGCGATCACGCAAGGGATTGTGCTGCTGTTTTTCATTTTCCTGATCGTGCTTGGCATCAGGCGATTCAAGACGGCGTGAAGCGCGCCTGAGAATTGGAGCGTCGATGAAAGTCATTGTCTTCGGCGCGACCGGCATGGTCGGGCAGGGCGTTCTGCGTGAATGCCTGCTCGATCCCGACGTCGCGCAGGTTTTGACCGTCGGCCGCAGTGCGACCGGGCAGCACGATCCGAAGCTGCGCGAGATCGTGCATGCGGACATGCTGGACTTCTCCGCCATCGAAAAAGACATGACGGGCTATGACGCCTGCTTCTTCTGTCTCGGTATCTCGTCGCTAGGCATGAGCGAGGACGGCTATCGCCGCGTGACGTACGACATCACGCTGGCGGCGGCGCGGGCGCTGGCGCGGCTCAATCTCGCCATGACGTTTATCTACGTGACCGGCGCGGGCACCGACAGCACCGAGCAGGGCCGGGTGATGTGGGCGCGCGTCAAGGGCAAGACCGAGAACGACCTGCTCAAGCTGCCGTTCAGGGCGGCCTACATGTTCCGACCCGGTGCGATCCAGCCGCTGCATGGTGCGCGGTCGAAGACCGCATGGGTTAACGCAATCTACGTCGTCACAGCGCCGCTATGGGCGCTGCTGCATCGGGTCGCGCCAAAATACGTCACCACCACCGAAGAGATCGGTCGCGCCATGCTGGCCGTGGCGAAGCGCGGCTATCCCAAAAGGATTCTCGAGAGCGAGGATTTCCGGAAAGTCTGAAGTCCACGTGGCCAAAAGCGACCGTCGGACGTGGATCGCCCGAAAAGCCGCTCCAGCGGGGGCCATATCGACACAATTCGAGCGATTTTTAAGGTATTAAGCTGATGTGCCGGGCTTTTGGGCGCCCGGCGCGCGGTTTCCACCCCCTCGAAACGCGCTAAAAGCCATTATCCGGAACAGGGCAGGTTGGGCATGGATCGCATTCGCATCGTCGGCGGCAATAAACTCAATGGCACGATCCCGATCTCGGGCGCGAAGAACGCTGCCCTGCCGTTGATGATTGCCAGCCTTCTGACCGAAGAGACCCTGATTCTCGACAACGTGCCGCGTCTGGCTGACGTTGCGCAGGTGCAGCGCATTCTCGGCAACCACGGCATCGACATCATGTCGGCGGGCAAGCGCCCCGGCGACCACGAATATCAGGGCCAGACCCTGCATATTTCCGCAGCCAACATCATCGACACCACCGCGCCCTATGAACTGGTCTCCACCATGCGCGCCAGCTTCTGGGTGATCGCGCCGCTGCTGGCGCGAATGGGGGAGGCGAAAGTCTCGCTGCCTGGCGGCTGCGCCATCGGCACCCGGCCTGTCGACCTGCTGATCATGGCGCTGGAAAAACTCGGCGCCGAGATTCAGATCGACGGTGGTTACGTGATCGCGAAAGCGCCCGGCGGCCTCGTCGGCGCGGAGATCGATTTTCCCAAAGTGACCGTCAGCGGCACCCATGTGGCGCTGATGGCTGCGACCCTCGCGAAAGGCACGACGGTCATCACCAACGCGGCGTGCGAGCCGGAGATCGTCGATGTCGCCGACTGCTTGAACAAGATGGGCGCGAAGATCACCGGTGCCGGCTCGCCGCGCATCGTCATTGAAGGCGTCGCCAAGCTGCACGGCGCGCGGCACACCGTGCTGCCGGACCGCATCGAGACCGGCACCTACGCCATGGCAGTGGCGATGACCGGCGGCGACGTGCAACTGGCCGGCGCGCGGCCCGAACTGCTGCAATCGGCGCTCGACGTGCTGACGGAAGCCGGCGCGACGATCACGCCGAACAATGAAGGCATCCGCGTCTCACGCAACGGCGCGGGCATCAGGCCGGTCACGGTTTCCACCGCGCCGTTCCCCGGTTTCCCGACCGACTTGCAGGCGCAGCTCATGGCGCTGATGGCGTGCGCGAAGGGATCGTCGCACATCACCGAGACGATCTTCGAAAACCGTTTCATGCACGTTCAGGAACTGGCGCGGTTCGGTGCGCGAATCCATCTCGACGGCGAGACCGCTACCATCGAGGGCATCTCGAAGCTGCGCGGTGCGCCGGTGATGGCGACCGACCTGCGCGCCTCGGTGTCGCTGGTAATCGCGGGCCTTGCCGCCGAAGGCGAGACCATGGTCAACCGCATCTATCATCTGGACCGCGGCTTCGAGCGGCTCGAAGAAAAACTGTCGGCCTGCGGCGCCACCATCGAGCGCATCAGCGGGTAATCTAACATTTCAAGGCGGGGCCATGTCTCAGAACAAAGCGTCTCAGCACAAGGTCACTCAACGCAAGCTCGCGGCCCTCGACGAAGACGATCTCGCGGTGATCTCGGCGCATGTTCAGGACGCCGCGGTGGTCGCCGGTGACATCCTCTGGCGGCCGGCGGAAAATCGTCTCGTCATCGGCATGCGCCGGCCGGATTGCGAGGAAATTCTCGCGGGCCAGTGCGAGCCGCGCCGGCTGATTTCGGCGCTCCGGTTCGACCGCGTGCTGTCGTGCCGGTCGCGCGACATCGACATGGCGGCATCGGAACTGGCGCTCACCCTGCTTGGGTTGGAGTTTTACCCGGGCAAGAAGCCCGGCGGTGAGGTGCTGCTGCTGTTCGCCAGCGGCGGGATGTTGCGGTTGGAGGTCGAATGCCTCGAATGCGAACTGGCCGATCTCGGCCCGGACGCGTTCACCGCCGATCCGGCGGCCGGGCGCGATCTGCCAGCGGACACAGACATTTAGCCATCAATCTGCGCCGTCCCGCTCGCGGTTCGACGTCAGGAGTGTTATGGGTTGACGGTGATCCGGCATCGCGCCAATCACGACGTCTTTCAAGATTTGCCGGACCCTGGAATGCCCATCCGCCTCACCAGCCACAGCGCCGATTTCACCGGGCGCTTCAACGCCTTTCTCGACATGAAGCGGGAAGTTTCCGCCGACATCGACGCAGCCGCGCGCGCCATCGTCGATGATGTTGCTAAGCACGGTGATGCGGCGCTGATCGCGGCGACGAAGAAGTTCGACCGGCTGGATATCGAGGCGGGCGGCTTGCGGATCACGGCTGCGGAGATCGATGCGGCGGTGAAATCCTGCGACGCCGCGACGCTCGACGCGTTGAGGTTCGCGCGCGACCGCATCGAGACCTTCCATCAGCGCCAATTGCCGAAGGACGAACGCTTCACGGACGCGGCCGGTGTCGAACTCGGCTGGCGCTGGAGCGCCATCGAGGCGGTCGGACTTTATGTTCCGGGCGGCACTGCCGCCTATCCGTCGTCGGTGCTGATGAACGCCGTGCCTGCGAAGGTCGCGGGCGTGGAGCGCGTGGTGATGGTGGTGCCGTCGCCGGACGGCAAGCTCAATCCGCTGGTGCTGGCGGCGGCGCAACTCGGCGGCGTGTCGGAAATCTACCGCGTCGGCGGCGCGCAGGCGGTGGCGGCGCTGGCCTATGGCACCGCGACCATCAAGCCGGTGGCCAAGATCGTCGGCCCCGGCAACGCCTATGTGGCTGCCGCCAAGCGCCTGGTGTTCGGCAAGGTCGGCATCGACATGATCGCCGGTCCGTCCGAGGTGCTGGTGATCGCGGATCGCAGCGCCAACGCCAACTGGATCGCAGCCGATCTGCTGGCGCAGGCCGAGCACGACGTCAATGCACAGTCGATCCTCATCACCGACGACGAGGCGCTGGCGAACGATGTGGAGCGCGCTGTCGAGGCGCAACTGACAACGCTGCCGCGCGCCGACATCGCGCGCGCCTCGTGGAACGATTTCGGCGCGATCATCATCGTGAAGGCGATCGAGGAGGCGGTGACGCTCGCCAACGCCATCGCCGCCGAACATCTGGAGATCGTGACCGTCGATCCCGACAGCATCAGCGCGCGCATCCGCAATGCCGGGGCGATTTTCCTGGGCGCGCACACGCCGGAAGCCATCGGCGATTATGTCGGCGGATCGAACCACGTGTTGCCGACGGCGCGTTCGGCGCGTTTCTCGTCCGGCCTCGGCGTGCTCGATTTCATGAAGCGGACCTCGATCCTGAAATGCGGGCCGGATCAGCTCCGTGCGCTGGGACCGGCTGCGATGACGCTAGGCAAGGCCGAAGGCCTCGATGCCCATGCGCGGTCGGTGGGATTGCGGCTTAATTTGTCATGACCAAGCCCGCGCCAGGCGACGATTCCAGTAACCGCGTGGTCGCGGTGACGCTCGATGAGGAATCCATCGGGCGGTCGGGGCCTGATATCGAACACGAGCGCGCCATCGCGATTTACGACCTGATCGAGAAGAACCTGTTCGTGCCGGAGGGCAACTTCACCGGCCCGTTCACGCTGCATATCGGCATCACCGGCAACCGCCTGATGTTCGATATCCGGCACGAGGACGGCTCGCCGGTGGTCGTGCATCTCTTGTCGCTGACGCCGTTCCGCAGGATCGTGAAGGACTACTTCATGATCTGCGACAGTTACTATCAGGCGATCCGCACCGCGACCCCGGACAAGATCGAAGCCATCGATATGGGCCGAAAGGGCGTTCACGACGAAGGCTCACGCACCCTGATGGAACGGCTTGAAGGCAAGGTGCGGGTCGATTTCGAGACCGCGCGGCGGCTGTTCACGCTGATTTCGGTTCTGCACTGGAAGGGCGAAGGGGGAGGCGCATGACCCCGGAAAGCGGAAGCCGGTTTTCGGATCAAATCGTGCGCGGGTTAAAACGCGTGAGGAGCGCGCGCGCGGACTCCCGTCGTGTCATCCGCGGGCGAGCCTGACATATGGCGCGTTCTCCGCAGGCCGTTCTCTTCGTTTGCGGACAGAACAGCGTCCGCTCTCCGACGGCGGCGGCGCTCTTGCGGCATCTGGTTCCGCGCGGGCTCTATGTGCAGTCGGCGGGCGTCAGCAAGGCCGACCTCGATCCGTTCGCCGTCGCGGTGATGAAGGAAATCGGTCTCGATATTTCAAACCACAAGCCGTGGACCGTCGAGGACCTCGAAGACTGGGAGGGACTTAACTTCGACCTCATCATCACGCTGTCCCCCGAGGCGCACCACAAGGCGCTGCAACTGACCACGACGTCCGCGACCGACGTGGAATACTGGCCGACGCCGGATCCGGTCGGCGTCGAGGGCCGCCGCGAATTGCAGCTCGATGCTTACCGGCATGTCCGGGACAGCCTGCGGCAGCGCATCCGCGAGCGCTTCGCATCGCCCGGCATGGCGAACGAGTAGGCGACCATGATCACGCGGCTCGCGATCTCCGGATACCGGTCGTTGCGCGACATCCGCCTCGAACTCGGGCCGCTTAATGTCGTGACCGGCGCCAATGGCAGCGGGAAATCCAGTCTCTATCGCTCGCTCAAGCTGCTGGCCGACATCGCGCAGGGACGGGTGATCCAGTCGCTGGCGGCCGAATGCGGGCTGCAATCCACGCTCTGGGCAGGCCCGGAGAATTTCTCGCGCGGCATGAAAGCTGGCGCGCAGGCCGTGGAAGGAACGAGGCGCAGCAAGCCGGTCGGACTGAAGCTCGGCTTCGCCGGCCGAGACTATGGCTATGCGATTGATCTCGGCCTGCCGATTCCGGCGGAAAGCTCCTTTTTCTCCCGCGATCCGGAAATCAAGGCCGAGAGCATGTGGACCGGAGAGCTTCTTGGCCGCGCGAATGCGTTCGCGGAGCGGCGCGGCCCGCATGTCCGTATCCGCAAGGAGACCGGCGAATGGCGCGACACGCTTCGCAATCTGGCGACCTTCGACAGCATGATGACACATGGTGCCGATCCCCATGACGGACTGGAGCTTCTGGTGCTGCGCGAACGGATGCGCGAATGGCGATTTTACGATCATTTGCGCACCGACCGCGAAGCCCCGTCGCGCCGTCCGCAGGTCGGGACTTACACGCCGGTACTCGCCAGCGATGGCGCGGATCTGGCGGCGGCGATAAGGACCATTGTCGAGATCGGCAATCCCGAGGAACTGGCCGAGACGATTGTCGACGCGTTTCCCGGGGCCAGCCTCAATGTGACCGTCGCCGACGGCTACTTTGAACTGGAGATGAAGCAGCACGGCCTGCTCCGCACCCTGAAGACATCCGAGCTTTCCGACGGCACGCTCCGTTATCTGCTTCTCGTCGCGGCGTTGTTGTCGCCACGGCCGCCCGAACTGATGATCCTCAATGAACCTGAAACCAGCCTGCATCCGGATTTGCTGGCGCCTCTCGGCCGACTGATCGCGCGCGCCGCCGCACGCTCGCAGATCGTCGTGGTCTCTCATGCGCCTGAACTGGTCGCGGCGCTCGAAGGGGAGGACTCCAGCCGGCAGATTTTGCTGGAGAAGGAACTGGGTGAGACGGTCGTGCAAAACAGCGAACCTCCGGCGTGGGCGTGGCCCCTACGCTAGACGCGCTTCAGAGGGCGGAAGCCGGCCTGCCAAAAATCATCCGAATCCGGGACTTCCACCGCCCCGGCGCTGTTGTCGCGGCGGTGGCCTTCGGATAGTTTCCGCGCCCATTGACCCCTGATTGAAATCGATACCTCCCGCATGCTCGGCCGCCCCAAATTTGTTCTCGCCTCCGGTTCGCCACGGCGTCTCAGCCTGCTGAATCAGGCCGGCATCGAGCCCGATGCGCTGCGCCCCGCCGACGTGGACGAGACGCCGAAGCGCGGTGAGCTGCCGCGCGCCTGCGCCAACCGTCTGGCCCGGGCCAAGGCCGATGCGGCGCTGAAATCGGTGCAACTCGATGACGAACTGCGCGGTTCGTATATTCTCGCCGCCGATACCGTGGTCGCGGTCGGCCGCCGCATCCTGCCGAAAGCCGAACTGGTGGACGAGGCATCACAGTGCCTGCGGCTGCTGTCGGGCCGCAACCATCGCGTCTACACCGCGATCTGCCTGGTGACGCCGCGGGAAACATTCCGCCAGCGGCTGGTGGAAACGCGGGTGCGCTTCAAGCGGCTGAGCGAGGACGACATTCAGGCCTATATCGGCTCCGGCGAATGGCGCGGCAAGGCCGGCGGCTATGCGGTGCAGGGCATCGCCGGATCGTTCGTGGTGAAGCTGGTCGGCTCCTACACCAATGTGGTCGGACTGCCGCTCTATGAAACCACCGCGCTGATGGGCGGCGAGGGCTTCCCGATTCGCTTCGGCTGGCTGAATGCTAGTTGAGGGCACGAAACGCGCGCAGGCCGCGAAACCCTGCCCGATCTGCGGCAAGCCGGCGGTCGAGGCGTCGAAGCCGTTCTGCTCGGAGCGCTGCCGGGACGTCGACCTGAACCGCTGGCTCTCGGGCTCCTACGCCATTCCGGCGCGCGAGACCGACGACGAGGACGACATGGACAGGCCGGAATAGGCGGTTTGGGCCTGGCTTGGCCCTGCCGGAAGCCCTTGAATCCGGATGGGTTTTGTGGGGGCGCCGCGCCCTGCATCGGAGTGCGGGAAAATCCGCCGGTGGCTGGACAGCGCCGCCCGGTCTCACTATAAACCGGCGCTCTCCCCGGGCAGCGTTCGGGGCGGCGCCCAGGTAGCTCAGTTGGTAGAGCATGCGACTGAAAATCGCAGTGTCGGTGGTTCGATCCCGCCCCTGGGCACCATCAGTCTGCTAAGTGGCTGATCCAGAAGGCTAATCGAGCGCAAAAGTCTCTTCAATCACCCGAGTGTAGCACACGGGTGACGCACATTGGCGCTCAGAACTGCGAGACCGACGAAGCGACGAAGATCGTCGCATCATCAATTCAGGAAGCGTGTGCCTGCCGATGTGCTTGCGTTGGCGAGGGGGCCGCGCGTCACGTTCCGTCTGCCAACCGGGCAGGGGGTGAGACCGCTGTCGTTGTCACGGTCAGGCGGGAAATCTCGTTCTCATTGCGGACGCCCATTGCGATGCTCGCAAAGGAGCGTCACGCGGCCACCAGCCTTTACGCCTGTCGAGAATGCGCGGGCCTCATCACCGAAATCATCGGCTGGTCGCGCGTGTTGCCTTCGAAGCCGGCCGCGGCCACGGCCGCATATCCCTCGGTCCAAGCACGCGCCCGTTTCGCGCTTTGAGTTCGAGCCGCTGAAACGGCTTGTGCGTGTCCTTGTCGACCATGTCGTAGGTCAGTTCGCCGGGCGCAAAGCAGAACTCTTCACCCCATTGCCAGAGAGCGACCACGACGAGATAAAGTTTCTCTCCTTTCGGCGTGAGCACATATTCCTTGTAGGCGGTGCCATCCGAGGCCGGGGCGGTCGCAAGGATTCCGCGCTCCACCAGCTTTTGCAGCCGGGCGGACAGAATGTTTTTCGCCATCCCCAGGCTTTTCTGAAACTCACCGAAGCGCCGTTTTCCCGCCAGCGCGTCGCGGATGATCAGCAGTGACCACCAGTCGCCGATCGCGCCGAGCGATCGCGCTATGGCGCAGGCTTTGAGGTCAAGGTCGGTCCGCTTGCCTTTCACTGATGCATTCCTCGTCTGCGGCTCCGGGGACCGCCAAATACTGGTTGCAAACTTAAACCATCTGCCCCATCTTGTCCATGTGGTTTCAAAATTAAACCAGAATGAGGTGGCCGCACCCAGTGCGTTCCGGCCCGTTCGCAACCCAAGGACAACCCATGAGTTCAGCGCACCTCTTCGCCCCTCTCAAACTCGGCCGCTACACGCTCTCCCATCGCGTGGTGATGGCGCCTCTCACGCGCATGCGCGCGTCGGTCCCCGGCAATGTGCCGACCGATCTCGGGGTCGAGTATTATTCGCAGCGCGCGTCGTCCGGCGGCTTCATCGTGTCCGAGGCGTCACAGGTGACGCCTTACGGACAGGGTTACCCGGCAACGCCGGGTATTCATTCCGCCGAACAGATCGCAGGATGGAAGAAGATCACTGATGCGGTTCATGCCAAGGGTGGCATCATCTTTCTGCAGCTCTGGCACACCGGCCGCATTTCCCACACAAGCTTTCAGCCGGGAGGCGCGCTGCCCGTGGCTCCATCGGCGATCGCGCCTGCTGGCAAGTCGTTTACGCCGTCGTTCCAGATGGTTCCTTTCGAGACGCCCCGCGCACTTGGAATCGAAGAAATTCCGGGAATCGTCGAGGCCTATCGTGAAGGCGCGCGCAACGCGCTGGCCGCGGGCTTCGATGGCGTCGAGCTGCACGGCGCGAACGGTTATCTGATCGAACAGTTCCTGCACAGCAAGACCAATCACCGCACCGATGCTTATGGCGGTTCGGTCGAAAATCGCACCCGCCTGCTGATCGAAGTCATGACTGCGCTGATCGACGTCTGGGGGGCTGATCGTGTCGGCGTCCGGCTGTCTCCGTTCGGCGTGGTCAACGACGCAGGCGAGGCGGACCCGATCGGACTCTACAGCCACGTCCTGACCCGGCTTGCGCCTCTTAACATCGCCTATGTTCACCTGATCGAATCCCGCAACACCGATGCCGGTGAAGCCGGTGCGCCGCTTGCGATCAACGACCTGCGTCCGTTCTGGTCCGGGACCTTGATACTCGCCGGCGGCTTTGTCGGTGCGTCGGCCGATGCGGCGATCCGCGCCGGTCAGGGCGACGCAGTCGCCTTCGGACGGCACTTCATCGCCAATCCGGATTTGCCGAGGCGCTTTCAGCTCGGTGCGCCGCTCAATCCCTACAATCGCGCGACCTTCTATGGCGGGGATGCGACCGGTTATGTCGATTATCCCGCACTCGAGTCAGCAGAAGCGGCGGAGTAAAAATCATGAAAGTCGCGCAACTGCATGAGTATGGCGGTCCGGACGTGCTCATTTACGAGGACGTTCCGAAGCCCGCGCCGGCCGCAGGCGAAGTCCTGATCAAGGTCGAATCCGCGAGCGTCAACTTCGCCGATGTCGTGAGACGGAACAACGATCCGTATCCGTTTCCGTCGCCGCTGCCCTTTATTCCGGGCAGCGAGATCGCGGGCGTGGTTGAAACGCTGGGCGAGGGCGTCACAACCATACCGGTTGGAACGCGGGTTTTCGCCTCGCTCGAGAATGGCGGGGCCGGCGGCTATGCACAGTACGCGGTCGCCAAAGTCGCGAAGGTCATTCCGCTGCCGGAAGGACTGACGCCGGACCAGGCCTGCTCGCTGGTCGTCGCCGGCATGACGGCGCTGCAAACGCTCACCGACTGTGCGCAATTGCAGCCGGGCGAAACCGTTCTGGTCCAGGCCGCGGGCGGCGGCGTCGGCACCTACGCGGTGCAGATCGCCAAACTGCTCGGCGCCGGCAAGGTCATCGCTGCCGCCAGCACACCGGCCAAGCGTGAACTTGCTTTGAAACTCGGCGCCGATGCCGCGATCGATTACACCCAACCCGACTGGGTCAAGGAGGTCCGCGAACTCACCGGCGGCAAGGGCATCGATGTGGTGCTTGAGGCAACCGGGGGTGACGTTCTGACCCAGAGCATTCAGGCGATGGGTCCGTTCGGACGTATCGTCGTGTTCGGCGCGGCATCCCGCGAGCGCAAGCCGGTGAATCCCTACACCATGCTGGGCATGAACCAGTCTCTGATCACATACTACGTCGGCGGCTGGTTTCAATTCCGGCCGCAACAGGCGGTTGCGGCCCTGGTGAAGCTGATCGGCTTCATCAAGTCCGGCAAGATCAATGTCCAGATCGGGCACGTTCTGCCGCTGAGCAAGGCGGCTGAAGCGCATCGCATCCTCGCGGCGCGCGCCAGCGCGGGCAAAATCATCCTGAAGCCGTGGGCGGAGACCTCATAGGATGGTGAACACAAAAACTAGTAAGAAGAGACGATGGCGGCCTAACTCATGAATTGCCCGCGGAGACTTCTGGCGAAAGGAGCACCGAAAAGCCTCCGGGGCCGCTGTCGACAACAAAGTCCTCGCTTGGCGCAAAATGTCGGGAGGACTGCTCGCTATATTTCTGATCATGCAATGGAGCACGCAACCGATTCTGCAGCTTTATGCGAGGTCCGTTGATTGACAAAATGCAGCATGCTGATGCTGAATCGATGCGTTCTGCTAAAAACTCCAATTCTATGCGGTCAGCAAGACGGCGATCCCTGGTGAGAACCAAGATTACCCCGATTGCGCATCACTAAAAACCCATCACCACCGTCAGGCGCTTCACACCCTTGCCGCAGGCAATGATGGCTTTCTGCTGCGCGGCCACCGGGAAAACGCTCGCGTCTGGTCGTCACCTTCGCCAGCACCGCTGAACCGATCGCTCTAACGAGGTTGTGGAAGTTGGAGCTGATGGAGGATGCCACACCGGCGTCCTGCAAGAACGCTGAATCCTCATGCATGGCAGTTATTCCATTTCCCATGCCCGAATATAACTTGCAAAATGCAAGTTGATGGATCACGCTCAAGAAAATGACAAAATGTACCCAGGGAGCGACTAGTGAAATTGGCCACCGTCCGATCAAACGGGCATGAGCGTGTGGCGCTTGTGCACGATAACGACAGTAAAGGTTTCCTGATCGGTTCGGCTGCCGAACGATCCGACGAGTCCGATGATACCTTCCGTTCGATGCTTGCGCTGATCGATGGCGGCGATCGCGCGCTCGACCGGGCGCGGCGGCTATTCGATAAGTACGGCAAAGATCCCGACCTGACGGTGAATCTCTCAACGGTTGATGTTCTCGCGCCGGTGCCGGAGCCCCGGCAGATGCGCGACGGAATGTCGTTCCCGATCCATATCGTGCAGTCGCCGCGCGGATCTCTTAAATTGAAGGCGCGCATGAGTGGCGACACCAAGGAACTGGAGCGGCTCAACGCTGAACCGTTGCCGGAGCTTCCTGAAATCTACCGCAAGCAGCCGATCTACTACATCACCAACCGCTTCAGTGTGCAGGGGACTAATACCACCGTGAAGTGGCCGCGCTACAGCAAGGTGATGGATTACGAACTTGAATTTGGCGTCATCACCAAAGGCAAGGGTGCCAACATCCCGGCCGCAAAGGCACGCGATCATATATTCGGCTTCACCATCTTCAACGACTTCTCTGCGCGCGATGCGCAGCGCGTCGAGATGGAGGGTCGTCTTGGCCCAGCAAAGGGCAAGAGCTTCGACGGTGGCAACGTTCTTGGTCCCTGGATCGTGACCCCAGACGAGATCGGCGATCCCTACAAGCTCAACATGGAAGTCCGCGTCAACGGACAGGTAAGATCCAAAGGCGTCAGCGACGGCATGCTGTTCTCGTTCGAGGAGATCATCGCCCACGTCACGCAGGACGAGACGCTGATGCCGGGCGAGTTCATCGGATCGGGGACGGTCGGAAATGGTTGTGGACTCGAACTCGGCTGGTTTCTCGAACATGGCGACGCCATCGAGCTTGAAGTTGAGAAAATCGGTGTTCTGAAAAACAAGGTCGAGCGCCAGGATATTGGTGCATAAAACAGGAGAAACGTCGTGTCTGAGGAACTGGTCACGCGCGAGCAGCGCGGCAATATTTCAATTTTGACGATGGTCTACCGGCCCTACAATCTGCTGGGCCCCAAGCTCATCAACGCGATCGTGGAGAAGGTCGAAGATGCGCAGAAGAGCGGCAGCCGCGCGATCGTTATCCGCAGCGGCCTGCGGCACTTCTCGGCCGGCGCCGATCTCGATATTTTCGACAAGCGCGTTGCGGAGGGAAGCGGTGATCAGGCAAATGAGAATCGCCGCCTGACCGGCGTGGAATTTCTTCGCTTCATGGAGTTGCTGCCGATCCCGCTCATCGCGAGCGTTCACGGCGTTTGCCTTGGCGGCGGTCTCGAGCTCGCCTTGTCGTGCGATTACATCATCGCGGCGTCATCGGCGAAAATCGGTTCGGTGGAAGCCACGCTCGGCCTGCATCCGCTGCTCGGCGGCATCCAGCGCCAGGTTCAGCGCATCGGCGCGCAGCGCGCGAAGGAAATGTCCATGCTGGCGCGGCGCTACGATGCTCCGACGCTGGAAAAATGGGGCCTGATCAACCTCACGGTGCCTGAGGAATCGCTGGAGACGGCGACTCTGTCGGTTGCGGAAGAGTTCGCGCAGGGGCCGACCTTGGCTCACGCGGCCACCAAGCAACTCGTGCATGTCGCGGTCAACGAAGGCGTGGACGCCGCGGACGAAGCGATGGCCCGCATTCAGGCGCCGATCTGGGCATCCGAGGATCTCAAGATCGGTCTTGCATCGTTCCGCAAGAATGGTCCGGGCCTCGCCAAGTTCGCGGGGCGCTGACATGAGCGGTCCTCTCAGCGGAATCCGCGTCGTGGATTTTTCCCGTGTGCTCGCGGGTCCTTTGTGCGCGCGCACATTGCAGGATCTCGGCGCCGAAGTCATCAAAGTTGAGCCGCCAAGTCCGGATGTCTCACGCTTTGCGTTTCCCTCGACTGACGGCATGTCGGGTTACTATGCCCAGCAGAATGCCGGCAAGCGCAACGTCAGCATCAATCTCAATCTGCCGGGCGCTTACGAACTGGCGCTGAAATTGTGCGACACTGCCGATATCGTGGTGGAGAATTTCCGCGCCGGAACGCTTGGGTTTTTCGGCCTCGACTACGAGACGTTGTCCAAACGCAATCCGCGTCTGATCTACGCGTCGATCACTGGCTATGGCCAGAGCGGTCCATGGCGCAGCCGCATGGCCTACGCACCGACGGTGCAGGCCGAAGCAGGTTTTACCCACAACAGCGTGCGACATTACGGCGAGGCGCTCGCGGAGCCGCGGACCGATAGTCTTTCGCATGCGGATGTCTATACCGGTCTGCAGGCTGTGATCGCGATTCTTGCCGCGCTCAACAGCCGCCAGAAAACCGGTCAGGGCCAGTATATCGACGTCGCCATGGCCGCGACCCTGCTTGCCATCAATGAGCGTGCTCATCTGGACATGTCCGACGACGATATTGGGGCTGAGCCTGCGGTTCTTGGCGCGACCGATTGCTCATTCTTTACGGGCCCCAACGGCGAACATTTTACCGTTGCGACCAGTATCGTCGGAAGCCGCACGTTCCCGTCGTGGTTGCGCGCCATGCGGCGTGTCGATCTGATGGATGACCCAAGGTTCTCGTCGGCGGCAGCGCGGCGACTTAATTTCGGCGCGCTGCATCAGATCATCCAGTCCTGGATGCTGACGTTTCCGGACATGGCGACGCTCGATGCCCAGTTCGATGAAGCCAAAATCGCGATGGGTGAAATCCGCTCCACAAAGGAACTCATCAAGTCGGCGTGGAGCGAATACTGGGGGGCGGTCCAGCATGTGTCGGATCGCAGCGGCGGTGAATACAGCCTGCCCGGACGTCCGTGGCATTTCTCGAGAGAGGAACTGATGCCGATCGGCATTCCGGCATTCCAGGGCGAACACAACAACGCTGTGTTCAGTGAACTCGGTATCAGTGAAGAGGAATTGAACCGGTTGACGGAAGCGGGGGTTCTTGTCGCGCATGCGCGCGCGTCGCAACCGGAGCCGTCGGTTAAAGCACTGGCGGAATCAGGTCGGGCGGCCTGATCAATTTTAGACTGTCTAAATCCAAGTAACCGGCTGCGCATCAAGCGCAGCCGGAACGAATAATAATGCGAACAATCCGGAGGAAAGCAGATGCGCAAGGTATTGAGTATTAGCTCCATTGTAACTGCCGCCTTGATTGCGATTACCGCTGGCGGGGCAGTTTTGGCGGGTGAAAAGAAATACGACGTCGGCGCGACGGACACCGAAATCAAGATCGGCAATACCATGCCGTACAGCGGGCCGGGCTCCGCCTGGGGTTTGCTTGGAAAAGCAGAGGCGGCTTATTTCGACAAAGTGAATGCGGAAGGCGGCGTGAACGGCCGCAAGATCAAATTTATCAGTTACGACGACGCCTACAGCCCGCCCAAGACGGTGGAGCAGGTCCGCAGGCTGGTTGAGAACGACGAAGTCTTGCTGCTGTTCAGTACCTTCGGCGTTCCGACCAACACCGCAATCCATAAGTATGTGAACGCCAGGAAAGTGCCGCACCTGTTCGTCGGCGGCGGCGGCTCCAAATGGAACGATCCGAAAAATTTCCCATGGACCACAGCGTTTCAGCCATCGTTTCTGACCGAGGGCCGGATTTACGGCCAGTACATCGCCGCCAATCATCCCGATGGCAAGATCGCGGTGCTCTATCAGAATGACGACTACGGCAAGGATATTCTCAACGGTCTCAAGCAGGGGCTTGGCACGAAAGCCAAGGCGATTGTCGCGGAAGCAAGCTATGAGGTCTCCGTGCCCACTGTGGATTCCCAGGTTGTTCAACTGAAAGCCAGCGGCGCAGACATCTTCATGAACTTCGCCGGTCCGAAATTCGCGGCTCAGGCCATCCGCAAGATTGCGGAACTGGGCTGGAAGCCGGTCCATATTCTCAACATTCCGTCCGCCTCGATCGGCAGCGTCATCAAGCCGGCGGGCTTCGCTATTTCTCAGGGCGTGATCAGCGGCGGATTTCTTAAGGATCCGACTGATCCCGCGCTGGCGAGCGATCCTGCTGTGAAGGCTTATCTTGCGTTCGTGGAGAAGTACTATCCCGGCGCGGACGTAACCGCGACGGCCAACACGCAGGGCTACGTTATGGCGCAAACCATGGTGCAGGTCTTGAAGCTGGCTGGGGATGACTTGACCCGTGAGAATATTATGCGTCAGGCCACCAACCTGAAGGGTCTTGAACTCGATATGCTTTTGCCGGGCGTCAGAATCAACACGGCTCCGGATGATTTGGCGCCGATCAAGTCGATGCAGCTTCGCCGCCTCGTAGGAGAGCGATGGGAAACGTTTGGAGGCGTTATTGAGGCCGCACCAATGCCTTAGGCCGAGGGCAAACTCCGACGGAAAGAGAGCCGAAATTCGGCCAGGAGGCGAGGTAGCGCTGGACAGACATGCGTCGTGCCCCAATATAAGGCCGAGAATCTGGATTCGACGGTTTAGGGATTGCGATGCCTGGCGTGAAGCGAAGCCGAATTGCCAATAAGGAGTGTTCGGTGGCTCGGGCCATCGAGATCGTGGGGGATCGCTGGTCGATCCTTCTGCTCCGTGAAGCCTATTATGGTGTCAAGCGGTTCGATGAGTTCGAGTATTACGTCGGAATTGCTCCGAACATTCTGAGCTCGCGTCTCAAGAAGCTGGTCGATGCCGGCATCATGGTGCGCGTTCCGCTGGCCGAGCACGCAGGGCGATATGAGTACGTGTTGACGGACAAGGGCAAAGATTTCTTCCCGACCTATCTGGCGCTCAAAAAGTGGGGCGACGACTGGCTGGCTGAACCGGCCGGACCGCAGGTCGTTTTCAACGACAGGGCTACGGGTAAGGAAATCAAGTACCCCAAGCTCCTGACGGCTCGTGGCAAACCGCTCTGCGTCGAGGATATTGCGATCGTGCCTGGAACTGGCGCCGTTCCGTTCAACCGGAAAAGATTTGCGGCTGGCGCGAATATGCTCGCGGGATCCAGCGCTTCCGAAAAGAAGGGTGCGAAGGTTCGCAAGTCGGCTTCCCGCAAGACCAAATAGCGGTCCACGGGACATCTGGCCTCTCCTCGACGTGCCGCCGTCATGTGTATCCGCCGCGGAGATCACGCCGTTCCAGACAGCGAGGTCAGCGCGCGCGCGACTTCCGTCTTGACGAGATGCTTGCGATAGTCGGCCGATGCATAGTGATCCGAGAGGCAATCGGCGTGCTCGCTCGCCAGTATTGCCGCTCTTTCAATCGTGTGGACTGAAAGCGCTTTCCCGATCAGAAAGTCGATCGCCGCATCAGGCGTAAATGCCTTTGCCGAGGCTCCCGTGATGCCAAGCGCGGCTTCAGAAACCACGCCGCCGTTGAGGTGTACGCCGGCTGCGACACCTACGACGGCATAGCCGCTCGCCGGATGCCGGATCTTGCGATATCGAAAATTCATGCCCGGCTTTGGTCGTGGAATATGGATTGCCGTCAGAACCTCGTCCGCTTCCAGCGCAGTGGTGAAGATATCGACGAAGAAATCCTTCGCCGCTACGCGCCTGCGTCCATTCGGGCCTGCGAGTTCCAGTTCGGCTTTCAGCGCGATGATCACGGCAGGCCAGTCGGCCGATGGGTCGGCGTTGGCCAGCGCCCCCCGATGGTGCCGCGGTTTCGAACCTGCGGATCGGCAATCATACTGGCGGCCTGATGAAAGATCGGCAGCGCCTCGCGCAGCTTTTCGGAGGCAAGCAGTTCGGCGTGTCGCGTTAACGCGCCGATCCTGATGTGATCGCCAATGTCGATACCGCGCAGCTCATCGATGCTGCCGAGATCGACCAAGAGGGTAGGCGAAGCCAGCCGGAGCTTCAGCGTTGGGATCAATGTATGGCCGCCGGCGAGCAGCTTGGTGTTGTCGGGATCGTCCTGCAGCAGGCCGATCGCCTGGGAAAGAGAGGTTGCGCGAACGTAGTCGAATGAGGCCGGGATCATTGGCTTGCTCCGCTGCGCGCGTTTTGAACCGCCGACCATATCCGCGGCGGAGTCATCGGCATGTCGAGATGGGAAATTCCGAATGGCGACAGCGCATCGAGCACGGCATGAACCATACAGGGCGGCGCCGCGATCGATCCGCTTTCACCGACGCCTTTCACCCCGATCGGATTGGTCGGGGACGGGGTCTCCTGGAATAGTGATTGTATGTTTGGGACGTGTTCCGCACGTGGGACCGCATAGTCGAGTAGCGAGCCGGTCATCAGCTGGCCGGTATCGGGATCGTAGCTCACTTCTTCGTAGAGAGCCTGCGCGATTCCCTGCACCACACCGCCGTGAATTTGCCCGGCGGCGAGAAGGGATTGATGATCGTTCCAACATCATCAACCGCGACATAATCGAGAATATCGACGATCCCCGTTTCGGGGTCGACCTCGACGTAAGCCATGTGAATCCCGGATGGTGAACCCATTCCGGTCGGATCGTAGAACACCGTCTCATCGAGGCCGGGCTCGAGTCCGTCCGGAAGTTTTGAGCCGACATAGGCCATGCGGGCCACGTCGCGGAAACTCAAAGGCGAGACGTCAGTCCCCGGGATGCTGAACTTGCCCGCACGGTAGGATACGTCTTTTTCGTCCACCTCCAGCATGCTCGCTGCAATCTTCTTTGCCTTTGCAACAATACGTTGAGAAGAAACATGAACGCTCGATCCGCCGACCGCCATCGAGCGGGAGTTAAATGTTCCGTGCCCTGCCTGAACCTGACGGGTATCTCCCTGCACGATGTCGATGTTCTCCATCGGGATTTGAAGAATATCGGCGGCGATTTGGGCAAGCGACGTGTTGTGACCATGTCCCTGACTCATCGAGCCGGAGAAAATCGTGGCCCGGCCGCTTGAGTCGATGCTCACGCGCGCGCTTTCCCAGCCTCCGCGGTTAAAGCCGATCAGCGACAGCCGGCGCGAAGGCGCCATACCGCACATGTGCGTGTAGGCCGCAACGCCAATGCCACGATAGCGGCCCTTTGCGCGAAGTGCATCTCTCTCGCCACTGCGGGCCTCGTATTTGAAGGCTTCCATCGCTTTCGCAAGGCAGCCCTCGTAGTTGCCGCTATCATAAATCACCGCGGGCCCATTATAGGGCCGGTAAGGAAAGTCTCCGCTCTGGATGAAGTTTCTGCGGCGCACCTCTACCTGATCGAGGTTGAGATGGCGCGCCACGGCGTCAATGGCGCGTTCGGCAATGTATCCCCCTTCGGGCCGGCCGTAACCGCGATACGCATCGACAGGAACGGTATTCGTCACAACCACGCGAGAGAACGCTTCGTAGTTCTCGATCTTGTAAGCGCCGGTGCCAAAGTTGACGGTGTTCACCGTGGGACCGCCGGTCGCCATATTCGATAGGTAGGCGCCGACATTGCCGAGGGTTTCCACCTTCAGACCGAGGATTTTTCCGTCATTACGGACCGCAATTTCCAGATTCTCGACGTGCGCGCGACCGTGGTTTGTTGATTGGTGGCTCTCGGATCGTGATTCCCACCATTTGATTGGCACGCCGAGCTTCCGCGCGAGATAGGGGCAGAGCAGTTCTTCCGGATAAAGGTGCATCTTCGCGCCGAAGCCACCACCGATATCTGGTGCGACGATCCGCAATTGATGCTCCGAAATTCCGACCGCATCTGCGATCCAGCGGCGGTGCATGTGAGGCACCTGACTCTGCATGTTCAGCGTGAGAGTGCCATCGATATTTGGTTCAGCGAGGATCGAACGCGTTTCCAGGCAGGTCGGAATCAGGCGATTATTGACGATTCGAAGATTGATGAGCTGGTCAGCTTCGCTTGCGGCTTTCGTGTAGTTCCCGCCGCCGATCTTGTAGAGCGTGGTGACGTTATTGGCGACGTTGTCATGAAGTTGCGGTGCGCCGGGCTTGATCGCGGTTTCTTCGTCGACAACCGCGGGAAGAATTTCATAGTTCACGTCGATTAGCCCGATGGCGTCGTGCGCCATGGCTTGGGTTTCAGCCACCACCAGCGCGACGCATTCACCGACAAAACGAACGCGGTCGATAGCGACGACGGGTCGATCCGGAACCTTGGTTCCCGGAATAATCCAGTTTGGAACGATGGAGCCGATCTTACCCGCAAGGTCGGCACCGGAAAGAACTAGACGAACGCCGGGGCTGGCCTGTGCTGCGGATAGATCGATATGTTTGATGACTGCATGCGCGTGAGGCGATCGCAGCACCGCCATGTGCAACATGCCCGGCGCTTTCATGTCATCGGTGTAACGCCCCTTGCCGGTGATGAACTTGAAGTCCTCCCTCCGGCGCAACGGCTGACCGACGTATTTGATAGCTGCTGGTTCAGTCATGGTCGGATGCTCCGATGGCGAGTGACTCAACTGCGCGGACGATGTTGTGGTAGCCGGTGCAACGGCAGATATTGCCGGCTAGGTTGTGGCGTATCTCGCTCTCCGTCGGATTCGGATACTTCGCGAGCAGCTGGCGAACGCTCATGATCATTCCCGGCGTGCAGAAACCGCATTGCAAGGCGTGATGTTCGTGAAATGCCGCTTGGATTGGATGCAGGTCACCGGCGGCGGACGCCAGCCCCTCGATCGTCGTGATCGATGCACCGTCGGCCATCACCGCAAGAACAGTGCAGGATTTGACGGCCTGTCCATCAATATCAACAGTGCAGGCGCCACACTGGGAGGTGTCGCAGCCCACATGGGTTCCGGTGAGGTTGAGGTCGTCTCGCAGCAGGTGAACCAAAAGTTTTCGGGACTCGACGGTGATAGCGTGCCGGGTCCCATTGACGTCGAGCGTCACCAGATGACGCTTCTCATCGGCATTGATCATTCTTTCCTCCACTGTGCTGTACGACCTTCGATGCCGCTTATTGCGTCAGGTGGCTCTTCAAGACAGGCGGATGTCGGCGATGTCGATGGCTACACCGACGGCATCCCGTACTGCTGTTCCGTCCGCACTCCTTCGAAAGGCACGTCGCTTCGTGGCTATTTTTACTCCTCCGAAGTCTTTGTAGTCGGACATGAAGTGCGCAGTCGGAACGCCCCCAACGACTTCCGCGCTATAGTCCATCCTGCTGAGGAGGCCGCTTGGATCGATGTGAAAAATCTGCTCGGGACAATGGGTGGCGATGGAGCTGGGAAATGTGACCTTAAGCCTTCGATGCCGCACGCCGTCCTCTTCGCGGGGCTCGATTTCCTCGGTTGCCACTCCAGGGAGCGCAAAAATGAAAGGTGAGCAAAGGTAGTTCCACATCGCGTAACCGCTAAAGTACGCGAGATTCAAAGCATCCCATTTTGTCTCGGGACGATGGTTTTCGAATGCGGATCGGGGATTGTTGCGCTCTTCAAGTACCTGACCGTCGAGCGTCTCGATAAGCGTCTTGTCTGGCCGGCAGACACTACGTTTGTTTGGAGCGGTAAATGGCTGATACCGCGTCAGCTGACTTTTGGCGTCGACCGTAACGTGGACCTCTTTTAAGGCGTCCGGCCAGCCTTTTCGTGTCCACAACTGACCGGTAATGGACATGTCGCCATCGATGGCTTTCAATTCGTTCCAGCGTTTGGTGCCCCCATGCGATTCAATGGCCAAGGCGAGAAGCTCACTCATGTGTTTTCCGATCCTCATCATCCGTATGGGAGGCGCCACGCTTCATGACGTGGCACGGCTGGACAGTTAGTGACTCTAATGATAAGAGTTATAAGGAGGCAAGTATTTTATGCGATCGAAAAGTTTTGACGGAATGACCTGCTCGATAGCCGGGGTGCTGGAGGCTATCGGCGACCGATGGGCCGTGCTGATCTTGCGCGATCTGTCCTTTGGTCTGAGCAAGTATGAAGACCTGCGCCGATCAACCGGCGTGACAAACGCGACGTTGTCTGATCGGCTGAAACATCTCGAAGAGAATGAACTCATCGAGCGGCGGCTTTACCAGGACAACCCGGAGCGCTACGAGTACATCCTGACCCGAAAGGGATGGGATACAATCATTGTGACGCAGGCGCTGGCGCAGGTTGGTGACAAGTGGGCGGTGTCGGGAGATGCGGGGCCGCCGCTGAAGTTCGTAAATCGGAAGAACGGTCGGGCGGTCAAGCTTGCGCTCGTTGAACGCGAGACGGGAAATCCTGTCAGGACTTCCGATATCTTGCCGCAGGAAGGCCCTGGTGCGGATGATCTTGTGCGGTGGCGCTTAACGTATTTAACCTGACCGAGTTGCCGCAGCGTGATTTGCCGGCGCATAGCCGTGACATGCAGATGATGTTCAGAACCCGCTCGCTCGCTCGATGCACGCTGGAATGTGGGCTCGCTCGTCGCGGAGCCGCTGAACATTCATCAGATCGGCACCAGACGGGAGTGCACTCGATCGCCTGCCATTTTCCGTTAGAGACGTCAGTTTCAACTCAGGTAATATGAATTGCCGGAAAAATATTCTGTGGGATTGATCGTTATCATTGCTGCCTGCTGCTTTCTTTTTCCGGAGATAGATAGAGGCGTTACAAGTGGAAATCGGTTGCTCCGGCGAGCAGATCGAAATATTTCAACTCCCTAGATGCAAAACTTTGGATTTCGTCGCTTTTGACGTGCGCGGCTCTCCATGTTGTATGATGATCATCATTTATACGTCGCTCCGATGAGTGTGCGCGTAATAACTGGTGGCGATCATCATGACAGCAGTTACGATCGGGCCTGTGCATCGGTTATCTCGGCCACCTGCATCATCCGCTGGACGAGACGCACTATGCCGCGATCGGCCGCCTCGACATCGTGATGGTGCCGATCGATGATACATACACGCTGTCGCTGGACGGCATGTCGGAGATCACGCGGCGGCTGCGCTCCTCCATCGTGCTGCCGATGCACCGCTTCGCAACGCCGCTGAGCGATTTCATGGCGCGGATGAACGGGCAATTCGAGATGGACATCCGGACCGAGCGATCGTTCTCGGTCTCGCGCGACACGCTGCCGAAGAAGCCGACGATCATTATTCTGGATGGGGTGTAGGCGGAGGTTATCTCCGCAGTTTCCTCATCCTGAGGAGCGCGCATTTTGCGCGCGTCTCGAAGGATGAGAGGTGGCCTTTGTATAATTCCTCATGGTTCGAGACGCGAGGCTTTGCCTCGCTCCTCACCATGAGAAATCAATCAAAAACCCGCCGCCAGATCCTTCGCGCCTTGCAGGCCGACCTGGTTGTCCATCCGGGCATTGGTGGCCGCGAGCAGCTTTGAGACAACATTGTTGCGGATCGCCACGGGATTGCGCTCGTAGCCGCCTCGCTGGAAGAAGTTCGAAGTCGGCACGACGGCGCGCATCGCCTGCGGCATCGACACCATGTCGAAGCCGTTGCCGTCGCCGGTGAGATTCATCATCTCGAGTTCGGCGGCGCTGAGCGGCGCCATATAACCCTTGCGTTTGGCGAAATTCACCGAGTCCATCAGCTTCAGCGTTTGCAGCAGCGGGCCGACATCGACATCGAGATTGAGGGCGTGAACCGCGATGCCGCGTGGCGTGACGCCGAGCTTCTCGTGCGCGCTCCATTCGTTGGGAACGGTCTTGCAGAACGCGATCATCTGCTGAACGACGGTGGTCTTCCGCTGCAATTCGGTCTTCTGCGGTCCCGTGGCCTGATGGGTCTTGTCGGCCAGTGTTTTGAGGATGACGCCGCCATGTTCGGCCAGCAGGTCGATGGTGTTGGTGGTCAGCAACTGGTTGTAGCCGAGCGCGGTGGAGATCGCGCGGCCGCCCGATCCTTCCAGCCCGGCCTGCACGTCGTATCTGCCGTTGCCGCCGGATTCGAAGCTGTAAATCCGCACCGCCTGATCTCTGGTCAGGCCGAAACTTGAAGCGACCTTGGCATAGGCGCGCTTGTATTCGATTTCGGTCGCGGGCTTGCGCGGCGTGAACTGGAAGTGCTCCCGCGCGTTGGCGAGAAAATCCGCAACCACGGGAAGCGGCTTGCGCGGCGTCGGCGGCTTTTCCGGCGCGGACGGATCGACTGGCTTCGGCGGCCCGCGATAGACCGGGGGCTGGGTCAGCACATAATCCTCGGCGACGATGGTCTCGCCGTTGCGCCGCTTGGCGTTGCGCGCACGTCGCTTGTCGGCGATCGCGCTCCAGTAAGCCGAAGCCTCTTCATCGAACTGCTGGCGGACGGCGGTATATTCCGCGAGCTTGCGGCGATACTCCGCCATCTGCTGCGGCGTCTGGGCAAAGACGATGGACGCCAGCAGCGAAGCCGTCGCCAGCGCCGCCATGCCCACCATCGCCCATCGAAGCCACCTCACATGAACACCGCCACGTTTTGCCGGGCGACCAGCACCGGCTGCCGGTCCGCGTTCCAGAGCGTCGTCGCCTGGCTGGAATAGCCATCGTGAATGCTTTCGGCGCGGGTCTCCAGCAGCCACCAGCCGTCGCGCGTTTCGATCTTGTCGGTCAGGAGATCGATTGCCCATGTCATGGTGCTGATCGGCCCCGACGGCTTTTCGAACTTCACGAGCGCTGCGGGCGGCGGCGCATCCGTCAATGCAACCAGCGCCGGCATCGATGCCGGCCGCGCCGGATCGCGATGGCGCAGCCAGAGGGCGAAGCGCGGATGCTCGCTCTGGCTGAAAGGCGGATGGCCGCCAGCGAACCGGCCGTCGAAGTGCTGGACGAAGTTCAGCCCGGGAATCGGACGGAAAAAGTGCGGGCAGGCGTCCGGTTCCGCCACGTCTGGCGCGGTCAGGCTGCCGTATGAGACAGCGGACGGTCGCGGCGCGCCGTAACAGAGCGTGGCCCGCGTCGCGAAGCCGGTTTCGCCGAACAGATCGACGCCAACGAACACCGTCGACTTGCCTTTGCGCAGCACCGTCGGGCGGATCATCACCGTGTCGGCCGCTGGTCCCACGAAGGAGAACTGCGCGGAGCGCAGCGGCGGCAGTTCGCCCAGTTGCCGCGTTGCACTTTGAACGCAAAAGGCGGCGGACAGGCCGCCATACATGGTGCGGCCTTGCAGCCAGTCCTCGGTCGCCGTGGCCGAACAGGTGTCGCCATCGGTGGTCATGCTCGCCATCAGTTCCGTAAATTCGATCATCGTGTTGTGCCCGCTTCTGAAATTTCACACCCGATGTATAGCGTGCATGGCGGCGAGGTCGCGGTCATGGCTGCCATGATCGCAGATTCGCACGCTCCTTGCTGCTTGCTCGTCGCGGCGGAACATCGCTTCGACTCCAGACGGACTCAATCGGTCAGTAGAACTGACCGAATCAAGTTATCAACAGGCGTTTGAGCGGCCCTTTCGAATCATTCTCGCTTCAAGCTACGAGATGGTTTCAACTATGACGCTTGCGTGACTGTGGCGTTCGCGTGCGGGGCGACGATCATGAATCAGTTTGTTTCGCCGAAAGGCATTGTTTCGAGTGAGTTGTCGAAGCTGTTCGGCGATGTGCCGAAACCGGATCGTGCGGAGTGGGAAAAGACCCTCGCGAAGCTGAAGCCTTGGCTCAGTCCGGAAAAATTCGCGGAAACCGAAGCCATTCACTGGCGCATGTTTGAGCGCGCCAATCGCTGGCATGAAGGCAAGTCGTTGCTGGACGACTGAGGTTTTCGCGAGAAATTATAACTTCATAGCTTCCGGCTTCTAGAAGAAGCCGATCATACGCCGCTGCCGCCCGATGCCGCGATCGAGGCATCGCTTTCCTTGCTGCGGTCCGGCGTCTCGTCCTTCCACCGCACCGAACCGAGCGGCCGTTCCAGCAGGCGATGAACCTTGATCGGCTCCGGGCCTAAGTGAAATCCGATGGCCTTGAGGTGCAGTTCGCGCTCGGACTGTGTCGAGCGATTGCGCTGGCGCAGATAGTCGAGCCACGTCGGGCAGTGATAGCGTTCGACCCAGATTTCCGGATCGGCGATGTCGCGCGCGATCGACCAGCCATAGGCGCCGTTGCGCTGCCGCGTCGCCTGCACCTGCAACATCACGGTGTAGAAGGCGCGCGCCTTGTCCGGATTCACGCGGTATTCGACCTCGACCACGATCGGCCCGCTGCGCGACGAGATCAGGAGATTCACCTCCGGCTCGGCAAGCGCATCGATCGGATCGGTATTGGCGTTGTCGGTTGACGGCATCCGCAGCCAGATCGCCAGCACCGGCGAGACGAACATCACCGCGCCCGCGGTCAGCAGCGCATTGTCGACACCCACCACATTGGCGAGATGTCCCCACAGCCAGCTTCCGATCGCGACGCCGCCGGCAATGGCGGCCTGATAGGCAGCGAGCGCGCGGCCCGCCACCCAGCGCGGCGTTGCGAGTTGGACACCGATGTTGAACAGGGTCACCGACATCATCCAGCCGATGCCGGCCAGCACCAGCGCCGCCCCGCTCAGCACCGGCCAGCGGCTGAGCGCCAGCACGCCGATGGCGACGCCCATCGCCAGCGCGCACAGCCGCACTGCGTATTCGCTGGAGAGACGAGCGCGCACGGTTGAGATGTTAACGGCCCCAAGCACGCCGCCCATGCCGAAACATCCCAGCATGATGCCGTAGGTCTGCGCGCTGCCGTGAAGGATGTCGCGCGCCACCAGCGGCAGCAGCGCCAGCACCGAACCGCCCGCGATGCCGGTGACCAGCGTGCGGTACAGCACGATGCGGATCGATGGCGAGTGGACGATGTAGCGCACGCCGGAGACGACGGCCCGGCGCAGCCGCTCGGGCGGCAGCCGCGACGGCTCGAGCGTGCGCCGCCAGAGATACAGCACGATGAGAAGGGGGATGTACAACAGCACGTTGCAGACGAAGGCCGCGACGGCGCCCGCCGCCGCCACGATGATGCCGCCCAGCGCCGGCCCGAAGCTGCGCGCGATGTTGTAGCTGATGCCGTTCAGCGCGACCGCCGCAGGCAAGGTTTCGGCCGGCACCTGCTCGCTGACGGAGGCCTGCCAGGCCGGGCCGAACAGCGCCATGCCGCTGCCGATCATGAAGCAGAACAGCAGCAGGCTGTTGGGCGTGATGGCATCGAAATGGGCGAGAACGGAGAGCGTCACCGCGCCGACAAGGCCGAGCGACAATGCGGCGAGGCCGACGATGCGCCGGTCGTACATGTCGGCGATGGCGCCCGCCGCCAGCGACAGCAGCATGATGGGGAGCATCAGCGCAGTCTGCACCAGCGCCACCATGTCGGCGGACGAGGTCATCTGCGTCATCGCCCATGCCGCGCCGACGCCGTTGATCATCAGGCCGAGATTGGAGAGCAGGCTCGCCAGCCAGATGCGCCGGAACACCGCGTGCCGCAGCGGGGCGGCGACGCCGTCCGCCGCGAGCAGGGATCGTTTGGCGGGTTTGTCGGTCGTCGTGTTCAAGACAGCAATCCTCGAAACCGCGGCATCACAACCCGCCGCAGCGCGATATGAAGCAAGACTGTGTTACAATCGCAGCAGGTTGAAAAGAGATTTGCTACCAGCGCCATTGGCCCTGATCCGTCCAGCGGGTGCGGTAGCCGGTGAGGCGCATCCAGCGCGTGACGATCTGGTCGAATCCGGTCACGTAGTCGCAGGTCACGTCGCGCGTCCATTTCCTGTCGGCCTTGACCTCGCCGAAGGTCTTTTCACCGGCGTATGAAAACAGTTGAAGCGGCTTCGACGGATCGTTGATCTCGGTGCGGTTGGAGATCAGTTCGCGGTCCAGCTTGTTGTAAACCACGCAGGGGGTGCTGGCGTAAGTCAGCCGCTGCTCGTCGACCACGACGCGCGCGTTGTCGGGCGGCGGCACGATTGTGTAGGACAGAAGGATCGCGGCAGCGGCCAACAGCGCGGCAAGACCGACGCCGGCCAGAATCAGCCAGATCCGGCGCGGCTGTCCTGCATCGCTTGCGGCTGTGGGTGGCATCAACTCGACAATGGCATGACTGGTGAAAATGTTCCGGAAAAAACGGTCCGCTGAAACGGCGCCGGACGGCGCGGCGAAGGGATAGTCGCCGCGCCGTCCGGAATGTTGGGATTATTCAGGCTTGATCTTGGCGAACTCGGCGACCTTGCCCCACTTCTCGGTCTCCGAAATGATGAAGGCCTGCATCTCCTCGGGCGTGTTTCCGATCGGTTCGCCGCCGAGCTTGCGGATGCGTTCGATGCCGTCGGGCGACTTGATGTACTTGATGATGCTGGCGTTGAGGCGCGTGACGATGTCCTTCGATACTTTCGCCGGTGCCGCGACCGTGAACCACGAGGCGGCGTCATAGCCTTTCACGGTCTCGGCGATCGGCGGAATGTTCGGCAGCAGCGGCCAGCGCTCCGCGGTGCTCACCGCGAGCGGACGCACGTTGCCGTTCTCGGCGAAGGGAAGCACGGCGGGCAGGTTGTCGATCATGACATGGACGCGGCCCGCCACCAGATCGGTCAGGGCCGGCGCGCTGCCTTTATAAGGGACATGCACGATGTCGATGCCGGTCATCGACTTGAGCAGTTCGGTGGCGAGGTGCGCCGTGCTGCCGAGGCCGGGCGTGCCGTAGAACAGTTGCCCCGGCTTCGATTTGGCGAGCGCGATGAACTCCGCGACCGATTTCGCCGGCACCTCCGGATTGACCGACATCAGGTTCGGCACGCGGGCGATAATGGTGACGGGCTGGATGTCCTTGATTGGATCGTAGGGCATGTTCTTCTGAACATACTTGTTGATGGCGTGGGTGCCGGGCGTGCCGACGATGAAGGTGTAGCCGTCGGGGTCCGACTTCGCGACGAAATCGGCGGCGATGTTGCCGCCTGCGCCCGGCTTGTTCTCGACGATGAACTGCTGGCCGTATTCTTCCGAGAGCTTCTGCGCGACGAGACGTCCGAGAATGTCGGTAGTGCCGCCGGCGGCGAAGGGCACGACGAATTTGACCGGGTGATCGGGCCATGCTGCGGCTTTTGACGCGCGCGTCAGGAACGGCGTGGCGGCAAATGCTGCTGCACCGCCTGCGAGAACGGAGCGGCGGGTGACGCGCGCGGCTGAGTGAGGTTGCGCGGAAGCGGGTCGCTTGGACATGAGTTGGAATTCTCCCTTTGAGTGCCCGAGGGCCTCGTGTTTTTCAGTTCATCAGTCGCCAACGGCGACGACTTTTACGGCAAGCCCGTTGCATTGACTATTGTGCAGCGCAGCTAACACGCATCGCTACCGCCTCTACGCGCCGGTTCCCACTCATACCTAGGTCTAACAGTCAGGTCGAACGGATGATTTTGCCGCTCTGGCGGGTTGACCGCGCCCGTTCATCCGTCCACTTTCCCGCCAAATTCAAACGAGGAAATATCAATGAAAAAGAAACTGTTCGCTGCCGTTGCCGTCGCAGCCATGTCGCTGACCGCACCCGCCGCTCATGCCCAACAATTCATCAATATCCTGACCGGCGGAACGTCCGGCGTGTACTATCCGCTCGGTGTCGCCATCGGCAAAATCTATGGCGACAAGATTTCCGGCGTGAAGACCCAGGTGCAGGCCACCAAGGCGTCGGTCGAGAACCTCAACCTGATCGAGCAGGGCCGCGGCGAGCTTGCCTTCACCTTGGGCGATTCGCTGAAAGCTGCGGTGGACGGTGACGCGGAAGCCGGCTTCAAAGCCAAGCTGACCAAGCTGCGCACCCTCGGCGCGATCTATCCCAACTACATCCAGATCGTCGCCACCGCCGACAGCGGCATCAAGACGCTGGCCGATCTCAAGGGCAAGACGCTGTCGGTCGGCGCGCCGAAGTCCGGCACCGAACTCAATGCGCGCGCGATCCTGAAAGCCGCAGGACTTGAGTACAAGGATCTCGGCAAGGTTGAATACCTGCCGTTCGCCGAATCCGTCGACCTGATGAAGAACCGCCAGCTCAATGCGACGTTGCAGTCGGCCGGCCTCGGCGTGGCTTCGCTGAAGGATCTGTCCAGTTCGACCGAAATCAACGTGGTGTCGGTGCCGAAAGCCACCGTGGACAAGATCGGTCCTCCGTTCGTCTCGGTCGTCATTCCGGCAAACACCTACACCGGCCAGAAGAACGACGTGCCGACCGCAGCGGTGGTGAACTATCTCGTCACCAGTTCGGCGGTGTCCGACGATCTCGCCTATCAGATGACCAAGCTGATCTTCGAGTCGCTGCCGGAAATCGCGAACTCGCACGTCGCGGGCAAGGACATCAAGCTCGAGACCGCCGCCACCGGCAGCCCGGCTCCGCTGCATCCGGGCGCGATCCGCTATTACAAGGAAAAAGGCCTCATCAAGTAAGACTGAGATCGCGGGCGCAGGTTCGCAAGATACATTAAGGGTGTCATGGCCGGGCTTGACCCGGCCATCCATCTTTAAAAAGCATCTTACGGAATAGATGGATGCGCGGGTCAAGCCCGCGCATGACGAATTGAGGAAGTTGCCAGCGCGGTGCTTTATTGAGGTGTCGTCTGGAACGAGCGGCGGTGGGGATTGACGACAATGGTTTACGAGCACGGCACCGAAGAAAAAATCAAAGTCGAACTCGACAATTTCGAGCACGGCTTTCCGGAAGGTTTCGGGCCGGGCTGGTGGGGTCATCTCGCCTACGTGGTCGGCATCTGCTTTGCGGTGTTCCAGCTCATCGTCGCGGCGTGGAATTTCCTGCCGAGCCAGGCGGTGCGCGGCATCCATGTCGGATTCCTGCTGCTCTTGACCTTCGGTCTGATCGCCAACTTCACCGCCAAGACGAACTTGCAGCGCGCCGCCGGATGGATCATCGGCGCCATTGGCTTCTTCTGCGGACTTTATCAGTACATTTTCTACGCGGACCTGATCCAGCGCGACGGCGATCCGACCCGGCTCGATCTCGTGGTCGGCACCGTGCTCGGCATTCTGATTTTCGAGGGTGTGCGCCGGATGATGGGGCTGGCCCTTCCCTTGATGTGCGGCGCATGTCTGCTGTACTGGGCGTTCGGCCAGTACCTGCCGTCGCCGCTCAACCACCGCGGCTACGATTTCGACCAGATCGTCACGCATCTGTCCTACGGCACCGAAGGCTTCTACGGCGTGCCGATCTACGTCTCGGCCACCTACATCTTCCTGTTCATCCTGTTCGGTTCCTTCCTCGAGCGCGCCGGCATGATCAAGCTGTTCACCGACGTGTCGCTCGGCCTGTTCGGCGGCACGCGCGGCGGACCGGCGAAGGTCGCCGTCGTCGCATCCGGCATGATGGGCACGATCTCGGGCTCCGGCGTCGCCAACGTCGTCACCGTCGGACAGTTCACGATCCCGCTGATGATCAAGTTCGGCTATCGCCGCGCCTTCGCGGCCGGCGTCGAGGCCACCGCCTCGATGGGCGGACAGATCATGCCGCCGGTGATGGGCGCGGTCGCCTTCATCATGGCGGAAACGCTGGGCGTCGATTATTCGGTGATCGTGAAGGCTGCGGTCATTCCGGCGGTGCTGTATTTCGCCTCCGCATTCTGGATGGTGCATCTCGAGGCCGGAAAATATGGCCTCACGGGCATGAAGAAGGACGAGATCCCGAGCGCGTTGAAAGCACTGACCCGGGGCTGGTTCCTCGTGCTGCCGCTGGCGGCGCTGGTCTTCATGCTGTTCGAGGGCTTTACGCCGCTCTACGCGGGATCGATGGGTCTCGCGCTCACGGTGGCGCTGATCCTCGGCGCCAGCATCGTGCTTGGCTTCTCCAGCGTGGCGCTGCGCTACGTGTTCTGGATCGGCCTTGCGCTGGTGGCGGGATCGCTGTTCCGCAACGGCAGCTCGGTCGACATCCGCTATGTCGCGGCAATTGTCGCGGGGCTCGTTCTGATCGCGGCGTTCACGCAAGGCGGGCGCGCCACGCTGGCCGCCTGCCGCGACTCGCTGGCGGACAGCGCGAAGTCGGCGCTCACCGTCGGCATGGCCTGCGCCATCGTCGGCACTATCATCGGCATGATGACGCAGACCGGCGTCGGCACCATTTTTGGTAGCTGGGTGATCGGCCTCGGCGAGAAGAGCCTGTTCCTCGCGCTCATCATGACCATGCTGCTGTCGATCGTGCTCGGCACCGGCATTCCGACCATCCCAACCTACATCATCGTCGCGGCGCTGGCGGCGCCCGCGCTCGCCAAGCTCGGGGTGCCGCTGATTATCAGCCACATGTTCGCGTTCTACTACGGCATCATGGCCGACCTCTCGCCGCCGGTGGCGCTGGCGGCGCTGGCCGCCGCACCCATTGCGAAGGAAAATCCCGACAAGATCGGCTGGGAAGCGATGCGCATCGCGCTGGCGGGCTACGTGATCCCGTTCATCGCGGTGTATTCGCCGGCGCTGATGTTGCAGAACGGCGATCCGATGCAGGCGACGCTCGGCTTCTACGGCGCGGTTATCTACGCCACGGTCAAGGCGCTGGTCGCCATCGGCCTGTTCGGCATGGTCGCCATCGGCTTCCTGTTCACGCGGATGACGGTGGTTGAGCGGATCGTGAGCTTCATCGCGGCGATGTTGCTGCTGGGCGAGTTTGACTACAGCGACGAGCTCGGCTTTGCCATCGCGATTGCGGCGCTGCTCTGGCAGTGGCGCAAGAAGCCGGCGCAGGTCGCGGCCACGGCCTGAACTTTCTCGTGAGGTGATCGCGTGGGTCTCTGTCTTGCCACTGCCGGCGTGGTGAAGTCGCTGGCGGTGGCGTCGTTCATGCTGTCGTGGACGCATTCGGTCGAGAAGACCGAGTGGCAGGAGGACTGGCGCGTCACGCCGCAGGGACTCGAAATCGTCGAGGCCCGCGTCAAGGGCTCGGGCGCGGGCATGGAGCCGCCGCCGGACGCGCGGCTGATCGGCGGCTGGTTTCGCTGGAAGCCGCAGTTGCCGGTGCTGCCGGAAGTCGCACTTGGGAATTCCGGCATGGCCGGCGAGTGGCGGATTTGCACCGGCGGCACCTGCCAGACATTGTCAGATGTTCTTGGTGCGCCGGCCGGCACCAACGTCACGACCATGCGGGCCTGCGATACGCCGGAGTCTGCTCAGAACAGGACTGACAGCGGCGCGGTCGCAGCGCCGATGGCCAACAGCGCCATCGTCGCAGAGCATGTGGCTGTTGTGATTGCGCGCGCCCGCACCAACCACGCCAAAGGCGACTATGACCGCGCCCGCGAGGACGGCGACGAGGCCGTTCGTCTCGATCCGCGGAGCAGCGAGGCGCTGACGGTCCGTGCCGGCGCGTTGGCCGGCTTGAAGCAATACGACAAGGCCATCGACGACTACGACGCGGCGATCCGGCTCGATCCCAACAATGCACGGCTGTTCTCGCTGCGCGCGGCGGTCATCGCATCGATGCGCGAGCCGCGTCTTGCGGTGCGGGACTATACGGAATCCATCCGCCTGAACCCGCAGGAAATGCAGACCTATATCGACCGCGCGGCGGTCTTCAAGAAGGTCCGGCGCTTCGATCTCGCCATCGACGACCAGTCCGAGGCCATCCGGCTCGATCCGGCATCGGCGGAACTGTACGACAGCCGGGGCCAGACCTATGCCCACAACAATGCCTACGACCGCGCCATCGCGGATTACAGCGAGGCGATCAGGCTCCGGCCGGCCGCGAGTTTTTACCTGAACCGCGGCACCGCCTATCAGCTCAAGGGTGATCTCGATCCCGCCATCGCCGACTACAACAAGGCCATTGAACTCGACGGCAAACTGGCGCTGGCCTACAACAACCGCGGCATGGCGCTGCGTGCGAAGGGCCACCGTCCGCGCGCGCTGGCGGATTTCACCACGGCCATCAGGCTCGATCCTGACCTGGATGTCGCGGTCGCGCATCGCAAGGACCTGGCGCGCGAAATCGAGCGCATCGGGGCGCAGATGCCGCTGAAGGGTAAGTGAAATTGACGCAACTCAAGACACGGCAAATTCCTGTATGCTCAAATTAAGGTGCTGCGCCTTCACCTCGCCCGCAAACGGAGAGAGGAAGCAGCAGAAAATCGCCCACAGGGAGGGAAAGACTGATGAGTGACAATTCCAGCCGCTACGCCGAGGTTCACGCGCGTTCGCTGCGCGATCCGGAAGGGTTCTGGGGCGAGGCGGCGCGGGAGATCGACTGGATCGAGCCGGCGAAGAAAGTCTTCGATCCGTCGATGGGCCTCTATGGCCGCTGGTTCGCGGGCGCGGTGGTCAACACCTGCTACAATGCGCTCGACCGTCACGTCGCGGGCGGCCGCGCCAATCAGGTCGCGCTGATACACGATTCTCCGCTGACCAATACGATCACCAAGCTCACTTACGCCGAACTGCTGCACGAGGTGCAGACGCTGGCCGCCGTGATGCAGGATCTCGGCGTGGTGAAGGGCGACCGCGTCGTTTTATACATGCCGATGGTGCCGCAGGCGATGGTGGCGATGCTGGCCTGTGCGCGGATTGGCGCGATTCATTCGGTGGTGTTCGGCGGCTTCGCGGCGAAAGAACTCGCCACACGGATCGAGGACGCCGAGCCCAGACTCATCCTCTCCGCAAGTTGCGGCATCGAGCCGGGCCGCATTGTGAAATACAAGCCGCTGCTGGATGAGGCGATCAATCTCTCAAGCATCAAGCCGCAGGCCTGCATCATCCTGCAACGCCCGCAGCAGACCTGCGATCTCGTCAAGGGCCGCGATCACGACTGGAACGAGTTGCGCGACGCCGCCATCAAGGCGAAGAAGTCCGCTCCCTGCGTACCGGTGCTGGCGACCGATCCGCTCTATATTCTCTATACGTCCGGCACGACGGGAAAGCCCAAGGGCGTGGTGCGCGACAACGGCGGCCATCTGGTCGCCCTGAAATGGTCGATGTTCAATCTCTATGGCGTCAAGCCGGGCGAGGTGTGGTGGTGCGGCTCGGATATCGGCTGGGTGGTCGGCCACAGCTACATCATCTACGCCCCGCTGTTTCACGGCGCGACCTCGATCATGTATGAGGGCAAGCCGGTGGGCACGCCCGATGCCGGCGCATTCTGGCGCGTGATCTCCGAGCACAAGGCGGTGGCGCTGTTCACCGCGCCGACTGCGTTCCGCGCCATCAAGAAGGAAGACCCGAACGGCGAGTTCATCCGCAAATATGACCTCACGAAATTCCGCACGCTGTTCCTCGCCGGCGAGCGCGCCGATCCGCCGACGGTGGAATGGGCCGAGCAGCAGTTGAAGGTGCCGGTGATCGACCACTGGTGGCAGACCGAAACCGGCTGGTGCATCGCCGGTAATCCGGTCGGCCTCGGCACGCTGCCGGTGAAGCATGGCTCGCCGACGGTGCCGATGCCCGGCTATCAGGTCGACGTGGTGGATGAGGCGGCCAAGCCGCTGCCGCCGAACACCATGGGCTCCATCGTCATCAAGCTGCCGCTGCCGCCGGCCAACCTGCCGACGCTGTGGCAGCAGGACGAGCGCTGCAAGGAAGCGTACTTCAACGAATTCCCCGGCTACTACAAAACCTCCGACGCCGGCTACAAGGACGAGGATGGCTATGTCTTCGTAATGGGCCGCACCGACGACATCATCAATGTCGCGGGGCATCGCCTCTCCACCGGCGGCATGGAGGAGGTGCTGGCGTCGCATCCCGACGTCGCCGAATGCGCCGTGCTCGGCATCAAGGACGCGGTGAAGGGCGAGGTGCCGTGCGGCTTCCTCGTTTTGAAAGCGGGCGTGACGCGTCCGGTTGCCGAGATCGAGAAGGAAATCGTGGCGCTGGTGCGCGAGAAGATCGGCCCTGTCGCGGCGTTCAAGCTGGCGATCACGGTGGCGCGGCTGCCGAAGACGCGCTCGGGCAAGATCCTGCGCGGCACCATCAAGAAGATCGCCGATGGTGAGGAGTGGTCGATGCCCGCGACCATCGAGGACCCGATGGTGCTGGAGGAGATCAAGACCGCGCTGCATGGCCGGGCGGTGTAGCGGCGATTCTCTCTGGGTCGATTGTCTCGCAAGTGCTTTGAATCTGGACAAATACACGATCGTCATCACCGGGCATAGCCGTTCGAAGAACGGCGTCGCTTCGCTCCCCTATGCCCCGGTGATCCACGCCTTGCTTTTGCCAGTTGTTGAAGTCAAAGACGTGGATGGCCGGGTCAAGTCCGGCCATGACGGCAACATAAAAAGCATTGGCCCGCATGATGCAGACAAAATCCCCGTTATCGACACTCCTTGTGTTGGCCGCCGCCCTGCTGCTCTCCGCCTGCGCGCAGTTCGAGCGCAACCAGCCGGTGGCCGTCACCGACGATGACGCCTATTGCCGGGCCAATGGCGGCGAGCCGGGCTCGTCGGCCTATGCGGCGTGCCTGAAGGATCGCGACGTTGCGGCCAGCCGTGGCGGCAGTTCGCGGATCGAACGCGCTCACCGGAATTTGGCGGAAGACATGCTCAACAATCCGCGATAATGCTGTCCGCGCTGCACAGGAGCGGCGCATCACGAAGGACATAGCATGGCAGTCAGGGACAGCAACGGCAACGAACTGAAAGAGGGCGACACCGTCGTCGTCATCAAGGATTTGAAAGTGAAAGGCTCGTCCAGCGGCGTCAAGCGCGGCACCGTGGTGAAGAACATTCACCTCACCGACAATGAAGACGAGATCGAAGGCCGCACCGATAAGATCAAGGGCCTCGTGCTGCGCACGGAATTCCTGAAGAAGGCGTGAGCCTCGCGTCGCTGCGCCGCAGCCGTTTTGAAAGCCGGACCCATGACCTTCGCCACAGCCCTTGCAACGCGAACGAGATATATTGGCTTCCTGGCCGTGGTGCTGGCGGTGAGCGTGCTGGCATTCGAGCCTGCGCGGACCGCGCCGGCCGCCGATCCCGCCACGGAGGTGCTGACGAAGGACGCGGTGCTGCGCGACGCCGACAACCCCGTGCTGGGAAATCCGCAGGGTGACATCACCATCGTCGAGTATTTCGATTATCAGTGCCCCTACTGCAAGAAGATATCGCCGGTGCTGGATCAGGTGGTGAGCGAAGACAAGAAGGTCCGGCTGGTGCTGAAGGACTGGCCGATTCTCGGCGAACCGTCGGGATACGCCGCGCGGCTGGTGCTGGCCGCCAAATATCAGAACAAGTATGAGCCCGCCCATCGCGCGCTGATCGGCAAGGTCGGTCGCCTCACCGAGGCCGTGATCGACGACACGCTGGCGCAGGCCGGCGTCGATGTCGCCAAGGCAAAGGCCGATCTCGCGGCCAACAAGGCGACCATCGATGCGCTGCTCAAGCGCAACAACGATCAGGCCGAAGCGTTCGGCTTTCGCGGCACGCCCGCTTTCGTGGTCGGCACCTTCCGCGTGCCCGGCGGCCTGACCGCGGAGCAGTTCAAGCTGGCGATCGCCGACGCGCGCAAGGCGGCGAAGGGCGGGACGAAGGGGAAGTAGAGCCATTCGACGCAGGGACACCGGCGATCAGCCGCGCGCGGACGGCGAAGCTCAATCGTCGGTCTTCAACTCCGGCTTGTCATGCAGCACCGCACTGAGCAGCGAATTGTGGACCTCGATTTTTCCATTGTAGCTGATGAAGCCGAGCTTACGGAACTTGTTCATGAAAAAGCTCACGCGCGAGCGCGTCGTGCCGATCATCTCCGCCAAGGTTTCCTGGCTGATCTTGGCGTCGATCGGCTGCGGACTGCCTTCCTTGCCGAAGTTCGCCAGCAGCAGCAGCAGGCGCGCCAGCCGTCTCTCGCTTGAGTTGAAGAGCTGATCGATCAGGTCCTCTTCAATCCGGTTGTTGCGGGTCAGCAGATAGGCCATGAATAATTCGGAAAATTTTGGCTCGGCCTGAAGCACCGCTATCATGGCCTTTTTGGTGATGCCGGTGATTTCGCAATCCTCGATGGCTTGCGTGGTGGCGATGCGCAGCGTTTGCCCGTTGAGGCAGCCTTCGCCGAAAAACTGGCCCGTGCCCAGGATGGCAACGATCGCTTCCTTGCCCTGTTTGGACACGACGATCAGTTTCACCTTGCCCTTGTGAATATAGAAGATCTTGTCGGCGGCGTCGCCTTGCGCGAAGATGTTTTGACCGACGCGAAATTTCAGGTTGGTTTTTCCAGGCCCGACGCTGGCGAGAAAACTCTTGGGGTCGAAAGATTTCTTGGCGGCTTTGCCCAACTTGTTTTCCTTCGAGCGCGTTACGTCATGACGCCGGCTATTTCAGTTCTGGCTGTATGGATGAAGGCCCCAGCGGAAACAGGAGCCCTGTCATTGGCGACAGGACTCCCATTATAGTCCAGGCGGAAGGGGCTGGGATCATATTATTCACGCCTGGCGTCAATAGCGTGAGCGATATGAGAACGGGGGTCTGAGCAATTCAGACCACTTTTGGGAATTTTTTCACCGCGCGTCAGTTTGCCGCCGCAATCCATCCCGGTTCACTATTCCGAGACGTGAGCAATATTGCACAACAGCCGGCAACAGCGGGGAGCATAAAGGTGTCACCCGTCACGGCAACCAGCGGCAAGAGTTCTCGTGCTCCTGCCTCGCTCAGGTAACGTCTCATGACCCTGTCTGAATCGTCCTCGGCTTTCACATCGAGCATGGTCGGCGGCAGACCTTGCCCGAAATGCCAGAGCCCCATGATTATTTCTCATTCGGCGCCGGCGAAGCTGGGGTTTGATCTGCATACATTCGAGTGCGTGCGATGCGGCAGTCTTGAGAAGGTCACGGTCGAGACCAGCTCGGGGAGATGGCGCGGAAGCCATTTGCACTCACCGACGCTGTAGCTGGCGGCATTCTCGAAGCCGCAGTGTGTCCTTCGCTTTTCAGGACTTCGCAAGGGCTACTTCGGCGGACGCCCCTTTGGCGCAAAGACCAATCCATAACTATCCGCAGCGTTGCGAAGCGTGCCGGCTTTCTTGAGGGCTTCGGTTCGCGCGGCGCCGTGCGGCAGCCTCCGCGCTTCCTCAAGCGCGTCGTCCGCCCTGGCGGCTGAAAGGAGTCCTTCTGAAGATCGTTGTGGCATGAGTTTTCCCATCCGCGGATTCGCTTACGTCACGATCTCTGTCTTTTCAGTTCCGCAACTGCTGCACTGATAGACGATCACATCGTGCCCCCGGAACATTGCGCGGCGGATCGCCTTGATGTTCATCACGTGCAGTTTCTTGCAGTTCGGACAATGGAAGAGAGAGGCGACGCAATGGCTTTCAATCGTCTCGGACGACTCTGGGTGATGCATGACTAATTCCTCTTCTGAGAGGTGGGAGCGCAGCGCTCTCAATCACCGGGTATTGGCCAGCGATGAACCATCGTGCGGTTCTTGGTTCCAAATTGATGGTCAATTTTGACCACTCCACGAAATCGTTAACGGGAAAATGAGATCGGCGCCGGACGGGAGCCCCCGCCGCGCCCTGTTGACAAGACTGTTATTAAGAATATAATCCTAAATTCGTCTCGAATGAGTGATCGGCATTTGAGCGGCAAGGCGAAGTGACGACGGTGGAGCGCCGGGAGGCGCAGCGCCAAAGTCATTTGGCGCGCGCGGCCCTCGCAAGGCTGCGCAGGCGGGCCGATCGCAAGGTCCGCCTCACGGGTGTCTCGCAAGCACCCCGGCGCCTCCCGAGGCTCCATCGCCTTCGCGCAACGGCGCGGAGCGTGGCCTGTCGCACAACTCGGACGCATTGAATCGCGCCGCGAGAGTGTGTCGGCGTGTGAAGATCGAAGGCAGACACATATTCAGTGTCGTCCCCGCGAACGCGGGGACCCATTGATCGTCACGGGGACCGTTGATTGTCACGACACCTCATGACACCGCATCACCTTTCGGGGCTCGCAAGGGCTCGCACCTCAGGATGACGGCGATCCATTCTTCATGAGCGGTTATGGGTCCCCGCGTTCGCGGGGACGACGCAGTGAATTTTGCCTGAAGCGCGTGATGCGTTCCGGGATTGGATTACTGCGGCTTGTCGGCCGGCTTGTCGAAGCATTCGGCGACGTAATGCGCCATGTCGCGCGGCGGAATCTTCGCGATCCTTGCCGCGTTGTTGCATTCGATCAGCTTGACCTGTTCGGCGCGGCGCTTTTCGGCGGCCTCGCGAAACTCCGGCGCGACGGTTTTGGGATCGACGATCCTGTCGGCAAGCGACGGCGCGCTGGCGAGCATCGCAATCGGCAGCCCGATCAGGATCCGGCGAAGCGTCGAATGGGCATATCCCTTACGCATCCGCGCACTATAGTGCAGCGTGTCCGCCAAAGCTATCGCGCCCCCCCCTCTTCGGGCGTCAAGGTGACCCTGGCGAGGGCAATCGCCTGCCTTGTGATGGCCGGGACGCGACCGCGATCGGAAGACTGATCCCGGGAGAGCCGCGAAAAATGTTGCAGTGTCTTCGGTGTCACGGTGACGGCCAATCGCGCTTCCGCCCCTCCGAGATTTGACTCACATCAAACAGAATCGGACTTCGCGTTGTTGCCTATGGACATCGTCAGCCGATGGGTTCGCTGACGATCGCTTATGGGGTCTATCATGAAGAAATTTCTTGCCGTGTCGTCGCTGGCAGTGGCGGCTGCACTTGCCGGGGGCGCAATGTCGGCGCAGGCTGCCGATCTTCCCGCCGCGCCTGTCTATAAAGCACCGGTGTACGAGCCGTGGAATCCGTGGATGATCCGCCTGCGTGCGCTGGGCGTGATCACCGATAATTCCGGACACGTGGATCAGGTGCCGGGATCGGGGTTGAGCACATCCGATACGGTCGTGCCCGAACTCGACATCTCCTATTTCTTCACCAGGAACATCGCGGCGGAACTGATCCTCGGTGTGACCAAGCATCATGTCACGGGAACAGGCGTTCCGGCCACGAATGGCCTTGATGTCGGCAAGGCGTGGCTGCTGCCGCCGACCCTGACCTTGCAGTATCACTTCACCGAGTTCGGCGCCTTCAAGCCGTATATCGGCGGCGGCGTGAACTACACGTTCTTCTTCAGCCAGTCCGCAGGCAATGTCGCGAACGGCGCTGGCGTGGCGGTGACGAACAGCCACCTGAAAGACAGTTTCGCTCCTGTCGCGCAGTTCGGTTTCGACTACATGATCGACAAGCACTGGGGATGGAACGTCGACGTCAAGAAAATCTGGCTGCGTCCGAACTGGGACGGCACTCTCAACGGCGTCACGCCGGTTTCCGGCAAGGTCAATCTCGATCCGTGGCTGGTCGGCACCGGCATCACCTACAAGTTCTGAGGCTTGCAGAAACAGGCTCGCAGAAATGGAAAGGCCGCGCCCGAAGCGCGGCCTTTGTCATGGCGAGCCTGCCGGGAGCGGCAGTGACGCTTAGTCCTCGGCCTTCTTGCCGCCGATGGTCTTCAGCTTGGCGAACACGGCGTCGACATTCATGTCGTCGCGCTGCTTTTCCGTGGTGGTCGCGATCTCGTGCTCGGCGTCCTTGCGCGTGGTCTCCGACGCCGGCAGCAGCGTCGCGCCGCCGTATTGCTGGGCGGCCGGCTTTTCCTTGGCCGCGCGCTGCACCTCGAAATCGAGTTCGATCTGCGAGCACAGGCCGAGCGTCACCGGGTCCATCGGCGTCAGGGTCGAGGCGTTCCAGTGGGTGCGGTCGCGGACGCTGGCGATCGTCGTCTTGGTGGTGCCGACGAGGCGCATGATCTGGCTGTCTTTAAGTTCAGGATGATTGCGCACCAGCCACAGGATCGCGCTCGGCCGTTCGTGGCGGCGCGACACCGGCGTGTAGCGCGGACCCTTCTTCTTCGCCGCCTGTGGCAGGATCACCTTGGATTCGCCGAGTTTCAGGCGATAATCCGGGTCGGCTTCGCCCTTCTCGATTTCCTCGCGGGTGAGCTGGCCGGTCGAAATCGGGTCCATGCCCTTGATGCCCTGCGCGGCGTCGCCGTCGGCGATGGCGCGGATTTCAAGCGGGTGCATCTTGGTGAACTCGGCCACCTGGTCGAACGTCAGGGCGGTGTTATCAACCAGCCACACGGCCGTCGCCTTCGGCATCAGCGGTGCATTGCTCATGGCAAATCTCCTTTGCGCTTCGCCCGCCAGATTTTTGGGGGTAAAGCCGTCTGGTCATCGGTGATGACGGGAATTCGTCCCTATATAGTCCGTCGGGGGCGGACGGTGCAATGGTTTGGATCGCCCTTGACAGAACGGGGGAGGCGGCCCCAAGTCCCCTTTTATTGGCCTCAAATGCTTGATTCCGGCTTAAAATGACCTCTGAAGCTCAAAAACCGCTGCTATCGGTCGTGCTTTGTTCCCCCCGGGGCTTCTGCGCCGGTGTGGTGCGAGCCATCGACACGGTGGAGCGCGCGCTGAAACTCTATGGCGCGCCGGTCTATGTCCGTCACGAAATCGTGCATAATCGCTATGTTGTGGAAAGCCTGCGCGAAAAAGGCGCGATTTTCGTCGCGGAACTCAACGAGATTCCCCAGACCGACGCGCCGGTGGTGTTTTCCGCCCACGGCGTGCCGAAGGCGATCCCGAACGAAGCCGACAAACGCAATTTCTTCACTTTGGACGCGACCTGTCCGCTGGTGACCAAGGTTCACCGCGAGGCGGCGATCCATTTCAAGCGCGGCCGGGAGATCATCCTGATCGGTCATGCCGGCCACCCGGAAGTGGTGGGCACCCTCGGCCAGTTGCCGAAGGGCGCTGTGGTGCTGATCGAGACCATGGACGCGGCACGTTCGTTCCAGCCCAAGGACGCCTCCAAGCTCGCCTTCGTGACGCAGACCACGCTGTCGATCGACGACACCAAGGAAATCGTCGCGGTGCTCAAGGAGCGCTTCCCGGATATCGACGGTCCGCACAAGGAAGACATCTGCTACGCGACCACCAACCGCCAGCTCGCGGTGAAGAAGGTCGCGCCTCAGGTCGAAGCCATGATCGTCGTCGGCTCGCCGAACTCGTCGAACTCGCAGCGCCTGCGCGAAGTCGCCGAGCGTGAAGGCTGCAAGGTGTCGGTGCTGGTGCAGCGCGCCTCCGAGCTCGACTGGTCGAAGTTCGAGGGCATCAAGACGCTCGGCATCACGGCGGGCGCATCCGCGCCGGAAGTCATCGTCGAGGAAATCATGGATGCGTTCGCCGCTCACTACAAGCTGAGCGTCGAGACGGTGTCTGCTGCGCAGGAAAACGAATTCTTCCCGCTGCCTCGGCCGCTGCGGAACGACGCGGCGGAGTAGTTTTCGATATGGCGGTTTATACCGACGTCACCGCCGAAGAACTCGCGGATTTTCTCTCCACCTACGGTATAGGCGACCTGCTGTCCTACAAGGGCATTGCGGAGGGCGTGGAGAATTCCAACTATCTGCTGCACACCAGCAAGGGCTATTTCTTCCTGACGCTGTACGAGAAGCGCGTTGCGGTGAAGGATCTACCGTTCTTCCTCGGGCTGATGGCGCATCTGGCCAGACACGGCATCACCTGTCCGCAGCCGGTCGTGAACAAAAGCGGTGAGGCGCTGGGCACGCTGGCGGGACGGCCCGCCGCGATCATCGATTTTCTTGAAGGGGTCTGGCCGCGCCGGCCGAGCGCCGCGCATTGCGCCGCCGTCGGCGAAGCACTGGCGAAGATGCATCTGGCTGGCGCGGATTTTTCCATGTCGCGCCCCAATGCGCTGTCGGTGAACGGCTGGCGTCCGCTGTTCGATCAGGCCGCGGCGCGCGCCGACAGCGTGCAGCATGGACTGCGCGACTTGCTGAGCGCGGAACTCACCCATCTCGAACAGCACTGGCCGGACAATCTGCCGCAAGGCGTGATCCATGCCGACCTGTTTCCGGATAACGCGCTGTTCCTCGGCGACAAGCTGTCGGGACTGATCGATTTCTATTTCGCCTGCAACGATATGCTCGCCTATGACGTCGCGATCTGCCTCAATGCCTGGTGTTTCGAGATCGATCACTCGTTCAACGTGACCAAGGCGCGGGCGTTCCTCGGCGCCTATGCCCGCGAGCGCAAACTCTCCGCCGCCGAGCAGCAGGCGTTTCCGTTGCTGGCGCGGGGAGCGGCGATCCGCTTCCTGCTGACGCGGCTGGTGGACTGGCTCAACGTGCCGCCGGGCGCACTTGTGAAGCCAAAGGACCCGCTCGAATATGTCCGCAAACTGCGCTTCCATCAGAGCGTGAAAAGCATCCGCGATTACGGCATCGAAGATTCAGGATTCGCCGCGTGAGCGCCGAAAAACTTCCGCATGTGACGATCTTCACCGACGGCGCGTGCTCCGGAAATCCGGGGCCGGGCGGCTGGGGCGCGATCCTCAGATCTGGCGATCTCGAGAAGGAACTGAAGGGCGGCGAGAATCCATCGACCAACAACCGCATGGAACTGATGGCGGCGATCTCGGCGCTGGAAGCCCTGAAGAAACCGGCCTCGGTCGATCTCACCACCGACAGCCAGTATGTCCGTCAGGGCATCACGAGCTGGATTCACAACTGGAAGAAGAACGGCTGGCGCACCGCCGACAAGAAGCCGGTGAAGAATGCCGATCTCTGGCAGCGGCTCGATGCGGCGCTCAAGACGCATCATATTCGCTGGCACTGGATCAAGGGCCATACCGGCCACGCCGAGAACGAGCGCGCCGATCAGCTCGCGCGCGATGGACTGGCGGAAAATCGGTAAGTTAGTTCGTCATCCTGAGGTGCGAGCCGCTTGCGGCGAGCCTCGAAGGATGACGTCGATGATTTGGAGCGATCCGTCACCCTTCGAGGCTGTCCCTTCGCGACAGCGCCTCAGGATGACGGATCAAGGCCGTGTGTGTCAGGATCAAAGCTGCGACAGCAGCGTATCGCCGCCGGAGACTTCGACCTTGCTCGGCACCGCTTCGAGATTGAGCAGCTTCACCGTGCCGTCGTCCACCAGCATCGAGTAGCGCTTCGAGCGGATGCCGAGGCCGTTGCCGGAGGCGTCCATTTCGAGGCCGATCGCCTTGGTGAAATCCGCGTTGCCGTCGGCGAGGAAAATCGCCTCGTCGCGCTGGTCGGTGTCGCGCTTCCAGGCGCTCATCACGAAGGCATCGTTCACCGACACCACGGCGATGGTGTCGATGCCCTTGTCCTTGAGCGCATAGGCGTTCAGGAAAATGCTCGGCATGTGCATCTTGTGGCAGGTGCCGGTGTAGGCGCCCGGCACAGCGAACAGCGCGACCTTCTTGCCCTTGAAAATATCGTCGGTGGTCTTCACCTGCACGCCGTCCGCGGTCATCACGCGAAACTGGGCCGCGGGCAGCTTGTCGCCAACTTTGATGGTCATTTTTATTCTCCGTGGGATCAATGGGGCTGTCTTAGCGCGTCTTCAGCGAAAATGGGAACGGGTTTTGCGATGGAATGACGCCGTTGGCCGACAGGCAGACCTGCGTGCTGCGGTGCGATCCAGTGTTCTCCTCCTACGGCAGTTTCGTGGTGACTTCGTAAGCGCTGCCCGATCCTGCGACTGTCAGTTTGAGGACCGCCCCCTCGGCGGTCGCGCCCGGCGGCAGGCCGTCGAGGTCGAAAGCGAAGCGCTGGACGCCGCCGGGCTCGCGCTTGACGAGTTTCGGGACCGGCAACGCCCATTCCAGCGTCGGCCCTTCTGCGAACAGCTCGACCTCCTTGCCCGGCGAGCCCTTGTCGTCCTGGGCGATGATATCGACCAGCACGCGCTTGTCCTCGCGCCGGACCTCGCGGATGGCGACCGGCGTGGCGTCGCCGATCTTCGCCGGCTTCGGCACGGTATCGAGCGCCGCGGCAATGGCATTGTCTTCGGTGCTGGCCACGCTGCGGAATGCCAGTTCGGCCTCGGCCTCGACCGGGATGCAGAGCTTCTCGCACACCGCGTAGTTGATCGATGCGCGCAGCGTCACGGGCTTGTCAGGACTCTTTGTGACGATCCGCAGCGGCAGCAGCACCTGCTTCTGGTACCCGAATGATGTGCCGCCCGCGCCGTCTGCGAACTTCGTAGGCACGGGCCAGAGGATGGTGACGGAATCGACGTTTTCGGATTTGGCAAAATCGATCCGCGGCGGCACGCCGGAATCTCCCGGCGTGCGCCAGTAGGTTTTCCAGCCCGGCTGCAACTGGAAGCCGATGCCGCCCAGCAGCACGTTGCCGCTGCGCGAGCCTGCAATCAGCCGGACCGACGAATAGGTATCCTTGATCCATGGCGAGGCGTCCTGCGCGCGCGCATGGACGGGGAGCAGGCAGGCAACGGCAGCAAGGGCGAGGCCGGAGGCCGCGCGAACGGGAACAATCAAAGTCATCAGACGTCCTTACAGGGCGAAGACCCGGCGAACCATTGAATTGCCTGTGATCCGGTCTTTTTCGCGACCGAACGCCGCTTGTCGCACCCGCGACGCTTGATTGACAGAAACCGCGCCCAATATCAGGATGGACAATAGGACGAGAGTCGTTTGCGAATGAAGGCCACGCGCAAGAAAGCCGAGAAGTCCGCTGGGGGCCTGAGAGCGGCTGAAGGCGAGGCGCCCGGAGCCGGCTATCTCGACGGCCAGTTGCTGATCGCCATGCCGGTCATGGACGATGAGCGCTTCGCCCGCGCGGTGATCTATCTCTGCGCCCACTCGTCCGAAGGCGCGATGGGCATCATCGTCAACCGCCCCGCCGGCAGCATCGACTTCCCGCAACTGCTGGTTCAACTCGATATCATCAATAAGGCCGAGCAGATCAAGCTGCCCGGCAGCGCCGAAGACATGAAGGTCATGAAGGGCGGGCCGGTGGATACGGGCCGCGGCTTCGTGCTGCATTCGAGCGATTTCTTCATCAAGGATGCCACGCTGCCGATCGATGACGGCATCTGCCTCACCGCGACGCTCGATATCCTGAAAGCCATCGCCGCCGGCGCCGGTCCCAAGCACGCGATATTGGCGCTGGGCTATGCCGGCTGGGCGCCGGGGCAGCTGGAAAACGAAATCCAGCACAACGGCTGGCTGCATTGTCCCGCCGATCCCGATCTGATTTTCGGGGACGATGTCGATGAGAAATATCAGCGCGCGCTGGACAAGATCGGCATCGATCTGGCGATGCTGTCGAACGAAGCCGGCCACGCGTAAACTCCAGACGGCTAACATCCAAGCAATCGAAACCTCATGGTGAGGAGCGCGTCTTCGCGCGTCTCGAACCATGAGGTGTATGTCGAGAGATGTCCCGGTCATCCTCATCCTTCGAGACGCGCGCCATAGCAAGCATAGCCCGCGTAAACTTGGCTACGTGGCGCGCTCCTCAGGATGAGGGATCGTGGCGGCGCTAAGCCGTCTCCGATCCGGGCACGGCGGCGGGTGCGGCGGCCGGCGTTGTGATGTTGCGGATGCTTTGCCGGCGGTTGCGTGGCTTCGGCACCTGCTCGCCGGTTAGGAGCCGCAGCGTGGCGTCGGCATCCATCGGCTCGCCGAAGGCGAAGCCCTGCGCATATTCGCAGCCCAGTTGAAACAGCTCGACCGCGTCGGAATCGGTCTCCGCGCCTTCGGCGACCACTTCCATGTCGAGATCATGCGCCAGTGCCACGATCGACTTGAGCAGCACCGGCCGCGCGCCGCGATTGGTGGTGCGCACGAAGGACTGGTCGATCTTGATGGTGTCAAACGGGAAACGTTGCAGGTAGGCGAGCGACGAGTGGCCGGTGCCGAAATCGTCCAGCGAGAGGCCGACGCCGAGTTCCTTGATCCGGTGCAGCATCTGCGCGGCGTGTTCGGGATTTTCCATCACGAGGGATTCGGTCAGTTCCAGCTTGAGCGAGCCGCGCGCCACCGCCGAGCGTGACATCACGCCGCGCACGTCGTGGATCAGGTCGTGGCGCAGCAACTGGCGCGAGGAGACGTTGACGCTGGCAAAGATCGGTTCGCGCGAGCGCACCGTGCGCTGCCAAACGGCAAGCTGCTTGGCGGTGGTGTCCATCACGAACAGGCCAAGTTCGACGATCAGGCCGATCTCTTCGGCGATGGAAATGAATTCCGTTGGCGACATGCGGCCGAGCTTGGGATGATCCCAGCGCGCCAGCGCCTCGAAGCCCGCGATGGTGCGATCTTCCAGCCGCACGATGGGCTGGTAGAGGATGGTGATTTCCTCGCGCTCGATGGCGCGGCGCAGTTCGGCCTCCAGCGCGAGGCGGTCGGTCTTGCGCGCGCGCATGGCCGGCTTGTAGACGTCGATGCGGTCGCCGCCGATGCGCTTGGAATGATACATCGCAAGCTCGGCGTCCTTGATGATCTCCTCGGTCAGCGGCACCTGCGGATCGCTTAGCGCAAGGCCGATGGAGGCGGTGAGGAATATCTCGCGGCCGTCGAACGCGATCGGCGCGCGGATGGTCTTGCGTATGGTTTCCGCGAAGGCCGTGATCCGCGCGGGCTCATGCTCGGAGATCAGGATCAGGCCGAACTGGTCGCCGGCCAGGCGCGCCAGCGTGTCCTGCGGCTTGAGGATGCGGGCGAGCCGCCGCGCCAGCGTCAGCAGGATCGAGTCGCCGACCGCGATGCCGACGGAATCGTTGACCTGCTTGAAGCGGTCGAGGTCGATCACCATCACCGTGGGCCGCAGGTTCGGCGTGGTCTTGGCGAAGGTCGAGACGGCGGTGAGGCGGTCGATGAAGAGTTGCCGGTTGGGCAGGCCGGTGAGATTGTCATGCACCGAATCGTGCAGCAGCCGCTCTTCGGAATTCTTGGTCTCGGTCACGTCGGTCAGCGTGCCAACCACGCGGGACACTTCGCCGTCGGAGCCGACGACGGGACGCGCCTTGAGCGCGAACCACATGAAATGTCCATCGGGCGTGCGCAGCCGGAAGTCCTGCACCAGACGGCCGCGCCGCTGGTCCAGCACGCTGTCGAGCGCGGCGCGGAAACGGTCCTGATCGAGCGGATGCAGCACTTCGAGCCACTTGGCGGCGGGGCCTTCGAGCGTGCCGCGTTTCAGGCCCAGCAGCGTCTCGGTCTCAGGGCTGGTGAAAACCTTGTCGGCGGAGACGTCCCAATCCCAGATCAGGTCGCCGGAGCCGGTCAGCGCCAGCGCGCGGCGCTCGACGTCGGAGACGATGCCGTTGCTGGCGCCGCCGCCCGCGAAGGCGTGCTGCATCACCGTGAATCCGATCAGCATCACGATCAGCACGAGGCCGCCGAGCAGCGCCGGTCCGACGATGTCGTTGGTGACGCCGCCGGCGATGGTCATGCCCGCCGCGATCACCCAGACCACCAGCAGGAACCAGGTCGGGATCAGCAGCACGGCGCGGTCGAAGCCGTGGGTGGAGAGATAGACGATCAGCGCGAAACCGAACACTGCGATCAGCGCCAGCGAGATGCGCGCGATGCCGGATGCCACTTCGGGATCGAACAGCGCCAGCGCCACCAGCGCGCCGAGGAATACCAGCCAGCCCATGGTGATATGCGAGTAGCGCACATGCCATCGCGACAGGTTGAGATAGGCAAACAGGAACACCAGCAGTGTCGCGGCCAGCATGGCCTCGCCCGACGCGCGCCAGATGCGCTCGGCGCCTGCCGACATGTCGAACACCTTGCCCCAGAAACCGAAGTCGACGCCGATATAGACCAGCACCGCCCATGCCAGCGCCGCAGCCGCCGGGAACATGATGCTGCCCTTGACCACGAACAGGATGGTCAGCACCAGCGCCAGCAATCCGGAAATGCCGATGACGATGCCCTGATAGAGCGTGAATGAGTTGACCTTGTCCTTGTAGGCTTCCGGCTCCCACAGATAGAGCTGCGGAATCTTGTCGGTGCGCAATTCGGCGACGAAGGTGATGACCGCGCCGGGGTCGAGCGTGATGCGGAAGATATCGGCGGTGGCGCTGTCCTGACGTTCGGGTCGGTCGCCGGTGGACGGCGTGATGGTCGCAATACGTGAGAGACCGAGATCGGGCCACAACAGGCCCGACGACACGATGCGATAATGCGGCACCACGATCAGGCGGTCCAATTGGTCGTCGGTGTTGTTGGTCAGCGCGAACACGATCCAGTTCTGGCCGCCTTCGCGCGCGCGCACTTCAATGCGGCGGACGATGCCGTCGGTGCCGGGCGCGGTGGAGACCTGGATGCGGTCGGTGTCGCTGCGCTGGAATTCGAGCACGCCGGTAAGATCGATCGCAGGCGCGTCGCTGCGCACGCTGATCGCGTCGAGCGCCTGCGCGGGCTGCACGGCGGCGAACAACACCAAACTCAGCAGGAACGAAAGCGCTGCGACACGAAGCGAACTTCGGATGTGGAACACTGGCAGCGCGAAGCCTCTGATCGAGCGCAAAGTCAGCTCTCCGCGTTAGACGCGGCAGGCCCTGGACAGCCTGCCGGAAGGAACGCGATAAATGCCACAAATATGAAGCAAATCAAAGGGTTTCGAGCGGTTTCCCCGCCCTAAACGGTGAGCACAATTTTGCCAATATGTTGGCTCGATTCCATTCGCGCATGGGCTTTTGCAGCGTCTTTCAGCGGGAAGGTGCTGTCCATCAAGGGCTTGAGCCGTCCTTCGGCGATCCAGGGCAGGACCTTCGCCGTAATTGCGGTGACCATCGCGGCCTTGTCCTCGACCGTGCGGGGGCGCAGCGTCGAGCCGGTGTGGTGCAGCCGCTTTGTCATCAGCTTGGCGAAATTTGGCGAGGCCTTGGGGCCGCCGAGAAACGCGATCTGCACGATGCGGCCTTCGACCGCCGCCGCGTCATAGTTGCGGTCGATATAGTCGCCGCCGACCATGTCGAGAATCAAGTTCACGCCCGCGCCGCCGGTCAGTTCCTTGGTCTTCGCGACGAAGTCCTCGGTCTTGTAGTTGATCGCCGCATCCGCACCGAGCTTGAGGCATGCGTCGGCCTTGTCCTGTCCGCCGACGGTGACGAATACCTTTGCGCCGTGGGCTTTCGCCATCTGGATCGCGGTGGTGCCGATGCCGGACGAACCGCCGTGGATCAGCAGCGTTTCATTGGGTTTCAACCCGCCGCGCTCGAACACGTTGTGCCACACGGTCATCAGCGTTTCCGGCGTCGCCGCCGCTTCGATCATCGAGAAGTTGCTGGGCACCGGGATCGCGTGGGTTTCATGCGTCAGGCAGTATTCGGCGTAGCCGCCGCCCGCGACCAGCGACATCACCTTGTCGCCGATCTTGCGTTTCGTGACGCCTTCGCCGAGCGCAACCACTTCGCCGGCAACCTCAAGGCCCGGCAGATCGCTGGCGCCGGGCGGTGGCGGATAGCTGCCGCTGCGCTGCGCCACGTCGGGTCGGTTCACGCCAGCGGCCGCGACCTTGATCAGGATCTGGTGCGGGCCGGGCTGCGGCACCGGCCGCTGCTCGGGGATGAGCACCTCGGGTCCACCGGGTTTGCTGATCGCGACGGCGGTCATATGCGTGGGCAGCTTGTCCATGATGTATCCTTGTGGCGGCGGAGGCGGGCGATAATAGATGGAGACGGAACAGAGCTATAATCGCGTGAACGACAGGAGGGAAGCATGGCGGCCGAGGACGACGACAAACCGCGCAAGAAAATCAGCCATGAGATCGGGCAGGATCTGTCGCTGTTGTCCGTTGGCGACGTTGAAGACCGCATTGCGAGGCTCGCGGCCGAGATCGAGCGGCTGAAGGCCGACGCTGCGAAGAAGCGCGCGAGCCGCGACGCCGCCAATGCGTTTTTCAAATCGTAAAATCGTAAACGCCGGTTCCGCGCATTCGCAAAGGAACCGTAAAGGAAATCATTCATTTACTCGGTATTAAGCCTTAGCGTTTATGACTGGCGTTGTCCTTGTTTGGACACCGAGTGGCTCCTGTCCACTCTGTTTGACGCCTCCCTGTTATCAACTTTTAAAAGCCGCCGGAAACGGCGGCTCTTTTTTGCGCGGTCATCTTTCATCGCGCGCGGCATCCCGCTGGAAACCATATCTTCGCATTGTCCGACGACGCGCTGGACTCCCGGCCGCCGGCGCGCAATGATTTGTTCATCATAAAAAAGTCAGCGTAACCGCGTGAGGCGTTAACCATGTCCGATCAGGCCGAAGCCGATCTCGTTCTCTTAAGCGAGAGGATTACCAACTCAGCCGCCTTCGGGACATTGTTCAGGGAAGGCATGGATCTGGTCGAGGAAACAGCCGCCTATCTGGATGGGCCCGGCCGTACCGAGGCCAAGGCGCTGGAGCGTTCTGCGAGCCTCAGCTACGCCACTGAAAGCATGCGGCTGACGACACGGCTGATGCAGCTCGCGTCATGGCTGTTGCTGCATCGCGCGGTCAAGGAAGGCGAGATGACGCTGCACCAGGCCAACCGTGAAAAGACCAAGGTGAAACTGACCGCGGCCGATCCGTGCCCGGATGACATGATGGCGAATCTGCCGGCGCGGTTGCAGGAACTGGTCGCGCGCTCGATGGCATTGCAAACCAAAGTGCGCCGGCTCGATGCGACGATTCATACGCCGGCCGCCGAACATCTTGCGATCGGCAATCCACTGGTGCCGCAGATGAACATGCTCAAGGCGGCGTTCGAGAGATAAGAAAAGGGTTTCCTCATGGTGAGGAGCGTCGTACTTGCGACGCGTCTCGAGCCATAAGGGCTTCGACTCCCTCATCCTTCGAGAAGGCGCAAGTGCGCCTCCTCAGGATGAGGTCCCGAACTCACCGTCAACACGAACTCACCGTCAAAACGAACTCACCGTCAAAACGAAAAACGCCCCTGCGAAAGCGGGGGCGTTTTTGTCTGGAAACAGCGTGTTCGGAAACAGGGTTCGGACGGACGATCAGTCCTTCTTGAGGAAGCCCGAAAACTTCTTCTGGAAGCGCGAGACCCGACCGCCGCGGTCGAGCAACTGCTGGGTTCCGCCAGTCCAGGCCGGATGCGACTTGGAGTCGATATCCAGGTTCAGCGTGTCGCCGTCCTTGCCGTAGGTCGAACGGGTGAGATATTCGGTCCCGTCGGTCATGACGACCTTAATTGTATGATAATCCGGGTGAATTTCGGCTTTCATGGCAAATCCTCTGGCGCCGCGCGCCCACAGATCAGGGATGTTCGGGACGAATTTTGCGGGTCTATATCGCAGGAACGGCTCGGAAACAAGCCGGATGGTCATTTGCCAGCACCCGCTTCGGTGCTTAATTGAAGACTTCCAGACAGAGCGGCGGCCGGATTCATGAGCGCAGTTGAGAGACTTGAAGATGCGGCCGCTGGCGCCACGCCTGTGCGGCTCCGCCAGCCAGCCCCAGTTGAGGCCTCGCCACCGTCAGGAGCGGCTCAGGAACCACCGGAGCCCATCACGGCGCCCAAAAATCCCGTATGAAGCTGCGGCCGCTGCTGGCGCTGGCACCTTACGTGGCGCGGTATCGCTTGCAGGCGATCGCGGCGCTGGTGGCGCTGATCGTGGCCTCGGCTGCGACGCTGGTGGTGCCGCTCGCGGTGCGCCGCATGATCGACTTCGGATTCAGCCCCGAGGGCATCGCGCTGATCAACAGCTACTTCATGGTGATGATCGCGGTGGTGGCGGTGCTCGCCGGCGCGAGCGCTGTCCGCTACTACCTCGTCATCACGCTCGGCGAACGCATCGTCGCCGACCTGCGCCGCGACGTGTTCAATCATCTGACCTCGCTGTCGCCGTCGTTCTTCGACACCGCCCACAGCGGCGAACTGGTCTCGCGCCTGACCGCCGACACCACGCAGATCAAGTCCGCGGTCGGCGCATCGGTCTCGATCGCGCTGCGCAATCTGGTGCTGTTCATCGGCGCGTCCGCCATGATGGTCATCAGCAGTCCGAAACTGTCCGGCTTCGTGCTCGCGGTGATTCCGCTGATCGTTCTGCCGCTGGTGGCGTTCGGCCGCCGGGTGCAGAAACTGTCGCGCGGCGCGCAGGACACGCTGGCTGACGCATCGTCCTATGCCTCTGAGTTAATTGGCGCGATGCGGACGTTGCAGGCCTTCACCAACGAACGCCTTGCGAAGCTGCGTTTCGGCGGCGAGGTCGAGCGCGCCTATCAGGCCGCGCGCAATTCGACCGGCGCGCGCGCGATCCTGACCGCGATCGTGATCTTTCTGGTGTTCGCCAGTGTCGTGGCGATCCTCTGGGTCGGTTCGCACGATGTGCTGACCGGCCAGATCAGTGCGGGACGGCTCGGACAGTTCGTCCTGTATGCGGCATTCGCGGCAGGCGCGCTCGGCCAGTTGAGCGAAGTCTGGGGCGAAATCTCGCAGGCCTCCGGCGCATCGGAGCGGCTGTTCGAAATTCTGCGGCTCAAGCCCGACATCGCGGCGCCCGCGAACCCGCGCATGCTTCCGGTGCCGCCGCGTGGCGATGTTGTTTTCGACAATGTACGGTTTGCCTATCCGACGCGGCCCGAGCATCTGGCCGTTGACGGCGTGTCGTTCTCGGTCAAGGCCGGCGAGAAGGTTGCCGTGGTCGGGCCGTCCGGCGCGGGCAAGAGCACGCTGTTTCACTTGCTGCTGCGGTTCTACGATCCAGCGAGCGGCGAGATCTCGGTCGATGGCGTGCCGGTCCGCGACGCCGATCCGTCCGATGTGCGCTCGCGCATCGCGCTCGTGCCGCAGGACTCCGTTGTGTTCGCAACCAGCGCCCGCGAGAATATCCGCTTCGGCCGGCCCGACGCCAGCGACGAGGAGGTCGCGCGCGCCGCCGATCTCGCCCATGCCACCGAGTTCATTTCGCGTCTGCCGCTCGGCTTCGACACCCAACTCGGCGAGCGCGGCGTCACGCTGTCCGGCGGCCAGCGCCAGCGCATCGCAATTGCGCGCGCGATCCTGCGCGATGCACCGCTGCTGCTGCTGGATGAAGCCACGTCAGCACTCGATGCCGAGAGTGAAACGCTGGTGCAGACCGCTCTGGAAGAGCTGATGAAGCACCGCACCACGCTGGTGATCGCGCATCGTCTTGCGACTGTGTTGTCCTGCGATCGCATTCTGGTGATGGAGAACGGCCGTATTGTCGAGCAGGGCACGCATGTGTCGCTCGTTGCCGCGAACGGCCTTTATGCACGGCTGGCGCGATTGCAGTTCGAGGGCGTGTAGCTCGTCATTGCGAGCGAAGCGAAGCAATCCAGAGCGACATAAAAAGGTGGATCGCTTCGTCGCAAGTGCTCCTCGCAATGACGTTTTGTAGATTCTACGGCTCCCACTTCATCCCATAAACTTTCCGACCCGACACCGGGTTGACGTCCTCGTGCGTGCGGACGAATCCATTGCGCTCATAAAAGCGGATGGCGCGGGCGTTGTCGGTGTTGACCAGCAGCGTGATGCCGTTTGGCGACATCGCCTTGGCCTCGGCGATCAAAGAATTTCCGAGGTCAGATCCCCATTGTTCCGGCGCGACCACAAGCTGGTCGAGATAGCCGGTGGCATCAATGGTGACGAAGCCGATCATCCTGTCGTCTTGTGAAGCGACCACGATCTGCGCGGCAGGCACCAGTTCGTCGCACCAGCGCGCGCGCCAGCCATCCAGCCGCTGCGAAAAATCGATCGACGGATAGGCCTGTTGCCAGGTGCGGAACCACAGGTCGATGGCCGCGTCCTCGTCGCTATCGGTATAGGGCCGCAGCGTGACATCTGCGCTCATGCGCGTATCATCGCTCGGTCAGCTTCAGCTCGATGCGGCGATTGCGCTTGTAGGCCTCTTCGGTCGTGCCCGGATTGAGCGGCTGGAATTCCGCAAAGCCTGCCGCGACCAGCCGCTGCGCCGGCACGCCGAGCGAAACGAGATACTGCACCACCGAAATAGCGCGCGCCGATGATAGTTCCCAGTTCGACTTGAACTGCGGGCTGTTGATCGGCCGCACGTCGGTGTGGCCGTCCACGCGCAGCACCCAGGCAATTTCCGCCGGAATCTGCTTGTCGAGATCGGTCAGCGCCGCGGCGAGCTTGTCGAGTTCGGCGCGGCCTTCCGGCAGGAGTAATGCCTGTCCGGTGTCGAAGAACACTTCGGACTGGAACACGAAACGATCGCCGACGATGCGGACATCCGGCCGGTTGCCGAGAATGGTGCGCAGGCGGCCGAAGAATTCGGAACGGTAGCGTGACAGTTCCTGCACGCGCTGCGCCAGCGCCACGTTGAGCCGCTGCCCAAGGTCGGCGATCTTGCCCTGCGATTCCTTGTCGCGCTTCTCGGACGCGTCCAGTGCTTCCTCAAGTGCAGCGAGCTGGCGGCGCAGTGCGCTGATCTGCTGGTTCAGCACCTCGATCTGGGCCAGCGCGCGGGCAGACACCTGCTTCTCGGAGTCGAGCGCCTTGCCGAGTTCGGTGGCACGGCCGGCGGCGTTGGCGCCTGCGCCCGCAAGGCCGTCGTAAAGGCCTTTGACGCGATCGCGTTCGGCCTCGGCGGAGGCAAGTCCGGCGCGCATCTGCGACAGTTGATCGTCGAGATTGAGCTTGCCGAGTTTTTCCAGCGAGAGCAGTTCGTTGAGCTGCGCGATCTGCGCATTCAGCCGCTCCAGCGCCTTGTCCTTGCCGGTGACCTCCTGCGACAGGAAGAACTGCACGACCAGAAACACCGACAGCAGGAAGACGATGGCCAGCACCAGCGTCGACAGGGCGTCGACAAAGCCGGGCCAGTAATTGAAGCCCGGGTCGCTGCGGCGTGATCGCGAAAGCGCCATGACCTGTTATTCCCGGTTCAATTGTTTTCGGGTTGCCGTGCGAGGCGTTCCAGAAGGCTCTTGATTTCGCGGTTCTGCTCGCCCTGGCCATCAGCCCATTCGCGGATCAACTGCTGCTCGGTGCGCATGTGATGCACGAGGCCCTGAATGGCTTCGGCCAGGTTGGCCATCGCGGTGGTGGAGGCGCGGTTCGATCCCATTTCTTCCACTGCCGTCCGCAGCCGGTCGAGCGCGGGATTGAAATCTCCCCCTGCGCCGGCTGCGTGGCCGTCGCCGGCATATTCCTGCACGGTTTCGGCGAGCCAGTCTTCGAGATCGGTGTAAAAGCGGTTTTGTGCCTGGCTCGATTGCAGGTCGAGAAAGCCGAGGATCAGCGATCCGGCGAGGCCGAACAGCGAGGATGAGAACGAAATACCCATGCCGCCGAGCGGCGCGGCGAGGCCGTCCTTGAGCGTATCGAATAACGCGCCTGCTTCGCCGCCGACTTTCAGCCCTTCGATCACCTTGCCGACCGAACCGACCGTCTCGATCAGGCCCCAGAACGTGCCGAGCAGGCCAAGGAATACCAGCAGGCCTGTCATGTAGCGCGACAGGTCACGCGCTTCGTCGAGGCGGGTGGCAATGGAATCGAGCAGGTGCCGCATGGTCTGCTGCGAAATGCTCATGCGGCCGGAGCGATGGCTCAGCATCGCGGCCATCGGCGCCAGCAGCGTCGGGCGGCGGTCCACGGCGAGGCCCGGATCCGAGATGCGGAAACTGTTGACCCACGCAATTTCCGGATAGAGCCGGATCACCTGCCGGAAGGCGAGGATGATGCCGATGGCGAGAACGCCGCCGATCAGCGCGTTGAGTCCCGGATTGGCGAGGAACGCCGTCCAGATCTGCTTGTAGAGTACGACGACGATCAATCCGCACAGGATCAGGAACACCAGCATCCGGACCAGAAAGATTCGAGGAGACGACAGTTTGGTGACGCTGATGTCGGCTGCGGTGCTGGGTGGGGGATTTTTCGCCATGGCGGATGGTCAATCCTTCTCCGGGGAAAATGTCGGTCAGCAATATGGCACAGCAGCGGCAGGAAAAGAATGCCGCTGCCGGTCTGAGGGCAGGGAGGAACTCCGATGGTCAGGATTGGCCGGAGGATATCAACAGACGTCGTCCCCGCGAAAGCGGGGATCCAGACCTTCTTACTTTGTTGATGGGTACGGTTCTGATCCAGATGTCGTCCCCGCCTTCGCGGGGACGACATCGAGTCGTTAGCGCAAGGCACGCCAACTCATCCGCAATCCCGAATTGATGCAGTGAAGATCAGCCCAGCGGCTTCAGGATCTTTACGAGTTCGCGCTGGATCGTCTCGTTGCCGCAGACAACGTGACCGGTCGCCATCGCCGTGTCGCCGCCCTCGATGCCGCTGACGACGCCGCCGGCCTCGCGCACCATGATCAATCCAGCCGCGATATCCCACGGTTGGAGATTGCGCTCCCAGTAACCGTCGAGACGGCCGGCCGCGACGAAGGCGAGATCGAGCGAGGCTGCGCCGAAACGGCGCAGGCCTGCGACGCGCTGCTGCATTTCTGCCATTTCGCGCCGGGAGAGTTCGTGGTCGCCGCGCCCGATATGCGGCAGGCCGCAGGCGATCACGCAATCGCTGAGCTGCTTGCGGGCCGCGACGCGCAACCGCGTGTCGTTGAGGAATGCGCCCTTGCCGCGCTCGGCCATGTAGAGTTCATCGGTGGCCGGATTGTAGATCACGCCGGCGATGATCACGCCATCGCGTTGCAGGCCGATCGAGATCGCGAACTGCGGAATGCCGTGCAGAAAATTGGTGGTGCCATCGAGCGGATCGACGATCCACGTATTGGACTTGTCGGTGCCTTCGCGGACGCCACCTTCCTCGCCGAGAAAGCTGTAGCCGGGCCTCGCCTTGGTCAGGTCTTCATAAAGCATCTGCTCGGCGCGCTTGTCGGCAAGCGAGACGAAATTGGCCGGACCTTTCAGCGACACCTGAAGGTTCTCGATCTCGCCGAGATCGCGGCTGAGACTGCGGCCCGCGCGGCGCGCGGCCTTGACCATAACGTTGATGAGCGCTGAATGAAGCATCGTTTCGGCTTGATGGGATCGGCCAAGGCCGGATCGGGATAAGGGCTGGTGCTGTGGGCGGGATGCTTGGCGTCAAAGCGCTGGCGCGTCAAGGGCGATAACGGGCGTCAAAGCATTTTCGAGCGAAGCGGCCGGTTCGCGCGAGGAACGCGCGTCAGAGAGCCTCTGTCTCATTTCGTGCCAAACCACTTCCGGGCGAGGTCTTCGGCCTTGGCCTTGTCGACTGGCGAAAGTTGCGCGAATTTCGCATCGAGGTCGGGGTCGCTTCCGCCGGCAGTCTTGGCGATCAGATGCCATTTGAAGCCCTGCACCTTGTCGGCGGGAACCCCGAGTCCATCGACGAGAATGCGCGCGAGGCGGTTTTGCGCGATCGGGCTGTTCTGCCGCGCGGCACGAGTGAGAACGGCAACTGCCAGCGGAACGTCTTTCGGCGTGCCGGTGCCGTTGAACAGCGCGATGCCGTATTCCACTGCGGCGTCGAGATTGTCGGCCATCGCCGCGGCGCGCATTAGCTTTGCGGCCTCGACGACATTTTTCTCCACGCCGCGGCCTTCCTTGTAGAAGGTCGCAAGCGCGTATTGCGCTTCCGGATTGCCGGCGTCGGCCGCCTGCCGGAACAGTTCGGCGGCGCGCTTGATGTCCTGCGGAAAGATCTGTCCCTCGAGATAGAGCAGGCCGAGATTGTAGGCCGCCGCCGCTTTCCCGAGTTTGGCGGATGACGCCAGCAACCGCGCGCCTTCTTCGCGATTGGGAGGAGGCGGGCGTCCGGAAATCTTCATCATGCCGAGCGCGAACATCGCTTCGCGGTCGCCACGGTCGGCGGCCTGCTTGTACCATTCCGCCGCCTTGACGTAATCGCGCTTGATGCCAAGCGCATTGGAATAGAGTTCGCCAAGCAGTGTCATCGATTTGGGATCGCCCATCTCCTGCGCGCGCTTGGTCGCGATGTTGAAGGCGGTGCGATAAAGTCCTTGCTGATAGGCGCCGTAGGCGAGATCGGCGTTCGGATCGTCCAGCACAGCAGGTGCTGACGCCTTTACGGGTTCGGCCTTCTTCTGTTTCTGCGCGTCCGCCTTCGGTGAGGCTTTGGGTACGGCGGGTTTTGCCGCCGGGGGTTTTTCGGCAGGTTTGATCGGCTCCGGAAAAGGATTCGGCGCAGTGCCCTGCGCGACGGCACTCGCCGACAATGCGACCATCCCGGCAACGACCGATGCAAGAAATCCCGCACGAGCGGCTGCAATGGATGTTGCACGGCGAAGCGCGGTCATCGCGATCCTATCCCTCTTTGACCGTGGCTGTTGCAGGAGAGGCTTTGAAGCCCTGCGCGATGGCTTCGGCGGCTTCAGCCAGCGCCGCTTGCGGCCCGCGCGGGTCCTGCCAGATGAAATCCCCGACCAGAACGAAATCCGCACCCGCCGACGCGAACAGGCGCGCTTCGTCCAGCGAGGTCGCAAAGCCGACGCAGGGCGGCTCGAACAATTCAGCCCACCAGCCGAGCCGTTCACCGATGGCGTCCGGCGATGGCCGCTCGCCCTGAGCATCCAGTTCGCCGAACAGCACATAATCAGCACCGGCTTCGCCGGCGACCATGGCGTCGTGACGCGTGATTAGTCCGCCGACGCCAAGAATGCGGTCCGGCTTCAGCGTCGGCAGGGCTTCCTGCATCGCCTCGATGCCGCTGACATTTGCACCGTCCGCACCTCCGCGTGCGACCTGCTCGTAATGTCCGTCGAGCAGAAGGGCCGCGCCGGCTTTCTGAATGACCGGCGCGAGCGCCTTGGTGCGCTGGATGATGCCACGCTCGTCGCTAGGTGCCAGCCGCAACAGAACCGCGGCAATATCCGCAGCGGCCAGCAGCGCGGGCAGTTGCGATGCGAGCAGCGTGGGGTCGGCAACCAGCGGCGTCGCAAGGTAAAGCCGTGGCGCCGGGCGCGGTGGGACGGGTTTTGTGGCCATGATGTCGGTGTGATGCCCCCGGACTGCGGCCAAAAAAGGGGCGGGACGTCGCCCTGAGTTAAATGAGACAGCAGAAATGTTCAGCTCGTCATGCCCGCGCTTGTCGCGGGCATCCATATCTTTTTGCTTTGGTCTTCAAGGCGTGGATGGCCGGGATAAACCCGGCCATGACGTCATAGATATCGGTAGCGTGTCACGCAATTTTCGGCGCGAGTTCGCCCTTGGCGTAGCGTTGCGCCATCTGGGCGGTGGTCAGCACCTTCTTGATCTTGCTGGCCTGGCCCGCGGTGTTGAACTCCTGCAAGCGCTCCTTGCACAGCTTGGTCATGGCTTCCATCGCCGGCTTGAGATACTTGCGCGGATCGAACTCGCTGGGATTTTCCGCAAGCACCTTGCGGATCTGTCCGGTCATCGCCATGCGGTTGTCGGTGTCGATGTTGATCTTGCGCACGCCGTTCTTGATGCCGCGCTGGATTTCCGCGACTGGCACGCCCCAGGTCGGCTTCATCTGGCCGCCGAACTTGTTGATGATGTCCTGCAAGTCCTGCGGCACCGACGACGAGCCGTGCATGACGAGATGGGTGTTCGGCAGCTTGCGGTGGATTTCCTCGATCACGTTCATGGCGAGGATGTTGCCGTCCGGCTTGCGGGTGAACTTGTAGGCGCCGTGCGAGGTGCCCATGGCGATGGCAAGCGCGTCGACCTGGGTTTCCTTGACGAACTTCACCGCCTCGTCGGGATTGGTCAGCAACTGGTCGTGGGAGAGCTTGCCCTCCGCGCCGTGGCCGTCTTCCTTGTCGCCCATGCCTGTTTCCAAAGATCCAAGCACGCCGAGTTCACCTTCCACCGAGATGCCGCCGAGATGCGCCATGTCGGTGACGGTCTTGGTCACGCCGACATTGTAGTCCCAGTCGCCCGGGGTCTTGCCGTCGGCCTTCAGGGAGCCGTCCATCATCACCGAGGTGAAGCCTGCCTGGATTGCCGTCATGCAGGTAGCGGGCTCATTGCCGTGGTCGAGATGCACGCAGACCGGAATCTGCGGATAGATTTCCGTCACCGCGTCCATCATGTGCTTCAGCATCACGTCGTTGGCGTAGGAGCGCGCGCCGCGCGAGGCCTGGATGATGACCGGTGCGTCCAGGGAACTGGCGGCTTCCATGATGGCGAGCGCCTGCTCCATGTTGTTGATGTTGAACGCCGGCACGCCGTAGTCGTTCTCCGCCGCATGATCCAGCAATTGACGCAATGTGATGCGAGCCATGTGACCTTGTCTCCGTGGTCTTTAAAAGTGGACGCCAGAGGGCGCCTGATGTGTTGAAATTACTAGTGTCCCGAATCCGAAGTTCGCCTAACCCTGCAGCATCTTCCTAGCGAACTTCGGATCTGAAAGGACACTAGAAAACTATAAATGCTAGTGCGGTTTTGGTTTGCAGGTCCGCTACAGACGTGCGGAACAACGATGCGGACCTGCAAACCACCACACTAGCGTATTCTAAGAACCTCGACGCCGGGCAAAGGTTTCCCTTCCATCCATTCCAGGAACGCGCCGCCCGCCGTTGAAACGTAAGTGAAATCCTCTGCGACGCCAGCGTGGTTCAATGCCGCGACGGTATCGCCGCCGCCGGCGACGGACACTAGCTTGCCGTCGCGGGTGCGTCCGGCGGCGTGCCGCGCGGCCTGCACCGTGCCGCGGTCGAATGGCTTGATCTCGAACGCACCAAGGGGACCGTTCCAGACGACGGTGGCGGCATCGTCGAACGCCGCGCGCACCCGATCGACCGACTTCGGCCCGACGTCGAGGATCATGGCGTCCGGCGGCACCGAATCGAGGCCGTAGGCATGGGACTCGGCGTTGGCCTTGAATTCCTTCGCAACGATCACGTCGACCGGCAGGATGACGGCGCATTTCGCCGCTTCCGCCTTCTCCAGAATCCGCAACGCGGTCGGCGCGAGTTCCTTTTCACAAAGGGATTTGCCGACGTCGACGCCCTGCGCGTGCAGGAAGGTGTTGGCCATGCCGCCGCCGATCACCAGCGCGTCGACCTTGGTGACGAGATTTTCCAGCAGGTCGAGCTTGGTGGAAACTTTTGCGCCGCCGATCACGGCGATCACCGGATGGATCGGGGCTTCCAGCGCCTTGGTCAGGGCGTCGAGTTCGGCCTGCATGGAGCGCCCGGCATAGGCCGGCAGCACATGGCCGAGGCCTTCGGTGGAGGCGTGAGCGCGGTGCGCGGTGGAGAACGCATCGTTGATCCAGATGTCGCCGAGCTTCGCCAGTTCGGCGACGAAGGCCGGATCGTTCTTTTCCTCGCCCTTGTGGAAGCGGGTATTTTCCAGACAGACGATGTCGCCATTCTGCATCGTGGCGACGGCCGCCTGCGCCTTCTCGCCGATGCAGTCGCCGACGAACTCGACATGACGGCGCAACAGGTAGGCCAGCATGATCGCAACCGGCTTGAGCGATTCCTTCGGGTCGAAACCTTTCGGCCGGCCGAAGTGCGAGAGCAGGATCACCCTGCCGCCGTTGTCGGAGATTTCGACGATGGTCTTGGCGACGCGTTCCAGCCGTGTGGTGTCGGAGACGCGGCCGTTGTCCATCGGCACGTTGAGATCGACGCGCAGGAGCACGCGTTTTCCCTTCACGTCAACATCATCGAGGGTGCGAAAAGATTTCGTCATCGATTCCCTGTCCCGGACGCGGTGCATCGCCGTAAGCGCGGTAACGCGCGTCTTCGACACGCTGGCGGTCGCTGTAGAGCCGGGACCGCCAGAATATGAAACAGTCCCGGGTCAGCGATGCGCTACTGCGTGACACATCGCGCCCGGGACAAGAGGATTTAGATCAGCTTGCTCATCGCAGCGGCGGTGTCGGCCATGCGGTTGGAGAAGCCCCACTCGTTATCGTACCACGACAGCACGCGCACGAGCGTTCCGCCCTGCACCTTGGTCTGATCAAAGGCGAAGGTCGAGGAGTGGGCGTCGTGGTTGAAGTCGATCGAGACGTTGGGGTGGCTGGTGGTGCCGAGGATGCCCTTCAATTCCTGCGACGCGGCGCGCTTGATCGCGTCGTTGATCTCTTCCTTGGTGGTCGCGCGTTTTGCGACGATCTTGAGGTCGATCACCGAGACGTTCGGCGTCGGCACGCGGATCGCGACGCCGTCGAGCTTGCCCTGCAGTTCCGGCAGCACGAGGCCGATGGCCTTCGCCGCACCCGTCGAGGTCGGGATCATGGACAGCGCCGCCGCGCGGCCGCGATAGAGATCGCTGTGCATGGTGTCGAGCGTCGGCTGGTCGCCGGTATAGGCGTGGATCGTCGTCATGAAGCCGGTCTCGATGCCGACGGTGTCGTTCAGCACCTTGGCGACGGGCGCGAGACAGTTCGTCGTGCACGAGCCGTTCGAGACGACGAGGTGATCCTTGGTGAGCTTGTCGTGGTTGACGCCGTAGACGATGGTGGCGTCCGCGCCGTCCGACGGAGCCGACACCAGCACGCGCCTGGCGCCTGCGGTGAGATGCGCCGACGCCTTGGCCTTGGCGCTGAAGATGCCGGTGCATTCCATCGCGATGTCGATGCCGAGGTCCTTCCAGGGCAGGGTGGCCGGATCGCGCACTTGGGTGACCTTGATCTTGCCATTGCCGAGATCGATCGAGTCGCCCTCGACCGTCACTTCGCCGGGGAAGCGGCCATGCACCGAGTCAAAGCGGAGCAGGTGGGCGTTGGTTTCGACCGGCCCCAGATCGTTGATGGCGACGACCTGGATATCCGTGCGCTTGGATTCATAAATGGCCCGCAGAATGTTGCGGCCGATACGGCCAAATCCATTGATCGCGACACGGACTGCCATTCAAGTTCTCCTCGATAGGTCGGAAATGACGATTTTCGAGGCGGTTTTTGCCCCGAATGACGCCACGATGCAATCACCTGAATCCCGAATGTTCGGGAAGGGTTATCAGGGTTGGAGCCGGGCCTGCGCTGCCTCCGCGACAGCCTCGGGGGTGATCCCGAAATGCCGGTACAGGTCCTTGTAGGGGGCGCTGGCGCCGAATCCGTCCATGCCCACGAAGATGCCGTCGGAGCCGATGATGGCGTCCCAGCCCTGCCGGATCGCCGCCTCGACGCCAATTTTCACCGGGGCCTTGCCGATGATCGCGGCCTTTTGGGCTGCGGGGAGTTCCAGCAGCAGGTCCATGCAAGGCACGGAGACCACCCGCGTCGGAATGCCGCGCGCCGCCAGCAGCTTCTGCGCCTCGACCGCCAGCGAGACCTCCGAGCCGGAGGCGAAGATCGAGACTTTCGCCTCGCCGTCGGCCCTGGAGATTTCGTAGGCGCCGGCGGCGCACTTGTTGTCGGCATCGTTCGCAAGGCGCAGTTGCGGCAGGTTCTGGCGGGTCAGCGCCAGCACGCTCGGACGGTCCTTGGCTTCAAGCGCGAGCTGCCAGCATTCCAGCGTCTCCACCGTGTCGCAGGGCCGGAACACGTTGAGGTTCGGGATCGCACGCAGCGCCGCCACATGCTCGACCGGCTGATGGGTCGGGCCGTCTTCGCCCAATCCGATCGAATCGTGGGTCAGCACATGGATCACCCGCTCGCCCATCAGCGCGGAGAGCCGCAGCGCCGGGCGCAGGTAGTCCGAGAACACCAGGAACGTGCCGGAATAGGGGATCAGCCCGCCATGCAGCGCCATGCCGTTCATGGCGGCAGCCATGCCGTGTTCGCGGATGCCGTAGTTGACGTAGCGGCCGCTGTAATTGTTGGCGGAGATCGCGACCATGCCCTTGACGCGGGTGTTGTTGGAGCCGGTGAGATCGGCCGAGCCGCCGATCATTTCCGGCACGGCGGCGGTGAGAACTTCCAGCGCGTGCTCGGAGGCGGTGCGGGTGGCAATTTCTTTCGGAGTTGCTGCCAGCGACGCCTTCATCTTCGCGACGGCTTCGGCAAGCGCCTTGACGGGAAGATCGCCCTTCACGCGGCGCTCGAATTCGGCGCGCAAGCCGGCATCCTTGGCGGTGATCGCCTTCGTCCATGCCTCATGCGCAGCCTTGCCGCGCGATCCGGCGGCGCGCCATGCGTCGAGAATGTCCTGAGGAATCTCGAACGGTGGCGAATCCCATTTCAGGTTCTTGCGGGCACCTGCGATTTCATCGGCACCGAGCGGCGAACCGTGCGATTTCTCCGAGCCCGCCTTGTTGGGCGCGCCGAAACCGATGGTGGTTTTGCACGCGATCAGGCTGGGACGGTCGGAGGTCTGCGCGCGCGCCAGCGCGTCGGCGATGGCCTTCGGATCGTGGCCGTCGACACGTTCCGCGGCCCAGCCGGCCGATTCGAAACGCTTCACCTGATCGACTGAATCCGACAGCGAAATCGCGCCGTCGATGGAGATGCCGTTGTCGTCGAACAGCACGATCAGCCGGTTGAGCTTGAGGTGTCCGGCGAATGCAATGGCTTCCTGGCTGATGCCTTCCATCAGGTCGCCGTCCGAGGCCAGCACGTAGGTGTGGTGATCGACGATATCGCCGCCGAATTCCGCCGCGAGGTGACGTTCGGCCAGCGCCATGCCGACCGCGGTGGCGATGCCCTGACCGAGCGGACCCGTCGTGGTCTCGATGCCCGGCGTGACGAAGTTTTCCGGATGGCCCGGCGTCAATGAGCCGAGCTGGCGGAAGTTCTTGATCTGCTCGATAGTCATCGACGAATTGCCGGTGAGATACAGCAGTGCGTAGAGCAGCATCGAGCCGTGACCGGCGGACAGAACGAAGCGGTCGCGGTTCGGCCATGCGGGGTCGCTGGCGTCGAACTTCAAAAACTGTGTGAAAAGAACCGTCGCGACATCTGCCGCGCCCATCGGCAGACCGGGATGTCCCGATTTGGCCTTTTCCACGGCATCCATGGCGAGTGCGCGAATCGCATTGGCCATACGGGAAGGATCGACACGCACAGTCATGGGAGGTCCGCCTGACATTCGGTGAGGGAAGCGGCTTCGTGTCTCAAAAATGACACGGCCGGGGAAGCATTCCCGGGGTGGATAGCATCGTGAAACCCTTGAGTCCAAGGGCATTAAGGCCTCGCGACGACAGAGTTTTCGCTTTGTGTGCATAGCTTGCGCCCGGCGTTGCGCGCGGCTCTTCCGGGTCGTAAATTTATCCGCCTAACTACTTGCCGGTCCGCCATTTTTGCGATGCCGGCCAGAACACAAAGGCCGCCGTTCCGTGATGACCGATCGCAGTGCCAACGGTTTCGCCAACCCAGAGCCCGCAGCCGCGGGAACGAGCGATATTGAGCTTGCGACGCGGCGGCTGGCGGCGGCGCTGGACGCGCTCGAAAGCGCCGTCGAGCGGCGGCGGGACGCCGATCGCGCGGACGAGGAACTCGGCGCGCGGATTCAGGCGCTCGGGGCCGACCGCTCGCGGCTCGCCAATGAACTCGACGGCACGCTGGTGCGTTCCCGCGCGCTGGAGCGGACCAACCGCGAGATCGCGGAGCGTCTCGACATCGCCATTGATACCATCCGCTCGGTGATCGATTCCGGAGAATCGCCATGAGAAAATTGTCATGAGTCACATCAACGTCACCATCAATGGCCGGCAATATCGCATGGCCTGCGAGGCCGGGCAGGAAAACCGCCTGCTGCGGCTGGCCGAGAGCCTGGAGGCGCGGATCGCCAGCCTGCGTGGCAAGTTCGGCGAGATTGGAGACCAGCGCCTGACCGTGATGGCGGCGCTGACGGTCGCCGACGAACTGGTGGACGCGGGGCAACGCATTCGCGGGCTTGAGGAAGAACTGAACGCGTTGCGCGACGTTCGTGTGGTTGCAGCGGATCGCGCCCGCGCGACGCAGTCGGCGGTCGCCAATGCGCTGAATTCGGCCTCCGACCGGATCGAAAAGATGACCCAGGCGCTGAATCGTCCGGCGCGGAACGGCATCGCGATCGGCTGACACGATTGCCGGCTGCACCCGCTGGCGCTCCGCTGCGATCGTGACTACATTGGTTTGGCGAGGCTGCGTCGCGCGTCAGAAGCCATATATCCCCGGGGCCTTATCGATCCTTCAGGGAACTGTCCCTGACCGGGTCCGTGGATCCGGTCACATGGTGCCCACCTACTTTCGTAGGTGCTCCGGGATCGAGTGCTTCAACGGCCATCGTGGCTTCGCACTTTATTTTCGCCTCCGGCTTCTTGTCGCGCAGTGAATGACAGGGACTTAAGGTCGTGGACGGGAACCAATTTCTCGCAAATCTGAAAGATGAATTCCGGCGCGACGCGCTGGCGCGGCGCGATGCGTTGAGCCTTGAGGCCCGTACCGCTGCCGCCGAGGCCATTGCTGCTGCGCCCCTGCCGGTCGAACTGTCGCATGACACCATCGTCGCAGGTTATTCGCCAATCAACACCGAACTCGATCCGTTTCCATTGATGCGTGCGTTTGCTGGTAAAGGCGCAGCGCTCGCCTTGCCGGTCATCATCGCGCGCGATCACGCCCTGATTTTCCGCGCCTGGCGGCCGGAGGAGGGATTGGTGCGTGGGCCGTTCGGAATTTTCCAGCCGTCGTCGGATGCGCCTGAGGTCGATCCCGATATCGTGCTTGTGCCGCTGGCCGCCTTCGACCGAGCTGGTCATCGCATCGGTTATGGCCGCGGCTACTATGACCGCACCCTGCAAAACCTTCGCGCATCAAAAAAAATCACGGTGATCGGTCTCGCTTTTGCAGTGCAGGAAATCGAGACCGTGCCCCGACTTCCCCACGACGAACAGCTCGATTGTGTGCTAACGGAACGCGGGCTGATCGATCTGCGGAGTTTATGAATTGCGTATCCTGTTTGTCGGTGACGTGGTGGGACGAAGCGGCCGCGCGGCCGTGACCGAAACGCTTCCGGGTCTCGTCCGTGACTGGAAACTCGATCTCGTCGTGGTCAACGGCGAAAACGCAGCCGGCGGCTTCGGCATCACCGAAGCGATCTATTATGAACTGCTTGAGGCGGGTGCCGATGCCATTACGCTCGGCAATCATTCATGGGATCAGCGCGAGGCTCTGGTTTTCATCGAGCGCGCGCCGCGTCTCATCCGTCCGGCGAATTTCCCTCCGGGCACGCCGGGCCGCGGCGCCGCGCTGGTCGATACCAGGACCGGCAAGCGCGCATTGGTCGTCAACGGCATCGGCCGTATCTTCATGCAACCGTTCGACGATCCCTTCGCCATCATCGATCGCGAGTTGAATGCGTGTCCGTTGCGCGAGGCCGCCGATGCGGTGCTGGTGGATTTTCACGCCGAAGCGTCGAGCGAGAAGCAGGCCATCGGCTATTTCTGCGACGGCCGCGCCAGCCTTGTGGTCGGTACGCACACCCATGTGCCGACATCGGATCACCGGATTCTTCCGGGTGGCACCGCCTACATGACCGACGCCGGCATGACCGGCGACTATCAGTCGATCATCGGGATGGACCGGGAAGAGCCGCTCGGACGCTTCCTGCGCGGCTATCCGGCAGGCCGCTTCGAGCCTGCCGAGGGCGTCGCAACCTTAAGCGGTGTTGCGGTGGAGACCGACGATGCGACGGGCCTTGCCGCGCGCGTGGCACCCGTGCGCATCGGTCCGATGCTGGATCGCGCCGTGCCGGATTTCTGGTAGAGTTTTTCTCGGCGCTCCGCCTCATCCTGAGGAGCAATGCGCAGCATTGCGTCTCGAAGGATGAGGATGGGGAGAGGGACGTTTTCAACGCGCCTCATGGTTCGAGACGGCGCAAGAGCGCCTCCTCACCATGAGTTCTTCCTTGCCGGCTCAAATCTTGTACGCCGTCCTGAATCCGCCCCAGTGGCGGCCGTTGACGCGGATCGGCACGTCGATCTCGCGCATCATGATGGTGGTGCCGTTGCCCATGTCGCGGGCGTAGCTCTGGATCAGGTAGGAGCGGATGTTGCGGCCCGCGGCGAGTCCGGCGGGATCGTTGAAGATGCGGCGGTTGCGTGAATTTGCCGTATTCCACGTGACGTCGCCCGCGCGCTGCGGCTGGGAGTAGATCTTGTTGTGCACCGGCAGATAGCCGTTGCGGTCGATGGCGACACTGAAAGCAAGCCGCGGATCTTTCGCGAGGAAGGCTTCCTGAAATTCCTGCAACGCCCTGTCGGCCCAGTTAAGGAAGCGAGTGCGGTATTGCACCGGATCGGTGCCTTCGATCTTGACGTAGTCCTCGTCGAACAGATCCTCGATCGTCACGGCACCCTTCGAAACAGCATTCTCAAAAATCTTCGTGATCGTGTCGCCGGCTTCCATCGCCCGAGTGACGAATTCGGTGTTCTCGTCGTGGATGCTCCAGACCTTGTCCTCGATCTTTCCCTTGAGCGCGGCGTCGGGCGAGACGAATTCGGCCTGGACTCCCGCAGACGTGCGTTCGGTCACGCAGATCTCGCAGGGGCCGATGTCTTCCAGCTTCGCGCGCACGACCTGATTCTGGGACAGGCTATTGGCGCCCGCACCGGAAATCAGAATCCCCGCGATGGACAGTTCGAGCGCCTCGGCCTTGATGGGCGAAGGATGTGCCGCGATCTCGATCTGAAGCCGGCACGGCATCCGCTCGGCGTTGCGCTCTTCGCCTTCGTTCTGGCGCAGCAGCACCGCGCAGCGCGTCTTCAATTTCTCGGCGAACATCGTCACCGCCTTGCCGGCCTGCGCGACGCTCTCGCCATGGGTCTCGGCTTCCTTGGCGGCGCTGTCGATTTCGGCGCTGCTGGTGCCCACCGAGACGATGAATTGAGAGGCCGATGCTGCGTTTTGCGCAATCTCCCCGGTAACTTCGGTCTGCTCGGCCACCGCGCCGTTGACATGCGCGAACACCGGCTTGATGGCGTCGATCGCGGCGCTGATCCGATGCACTGCGTCGAACGACGTCGCGGCGTCCTGCTGCAAGGCGTCGATCTTCCGCTTGATCTCTTCGGTCGCGTTCTGGGTCTGCACCGCCAGCGCCTTCACTTCGGACGCCACCACGGCGAGATCCGCGGCCGGCGGAACCCGCGCGCGCGGCCTCGATGGTGGAGTTGAGCGCGAGCAGGGTGGTCTGCTTGGCGATGGTCGCGATCAGATTGACGACGTTGCCGATGGCCGCGGAGGATTCGCGCAGCCGCTCGACGTTCATGCTGGCTTCCAGCGCTGCGGCGCTGGCTTCATCCGCGAGCTTGCTGGCGTCGCGCACCTGTGCGCCGATGCCGTGAGCCGACTGGGTGAATTTTTCCGCCGCTTGCGAGAAGGTTTCGGCGGTCGCCTGCGCGTCGCTGGTGCGGTCGGTCAGCGCGTCGGCGCGATGACGGATGGCGTGGAGCGTGGTCGCGGTGGATTGCGCGCCGCTCGCAACCGAGTTCGCCGCGCGCTCGAGCTGGCGGACCATCGCGACCAGTTCGAGTTCGAGCAGTTCAAGAATCTCGCGGGCCGAATCATGGTCCGTGGCGACAGATTCCGGAGCCGCGGCCGGCGCGGCTTCAGGGGCAATATCCGGCATGGCCTGTTCTGGCTGCCGCTTCCGAAAAAGACCGAACGCCATGAGGGCTCTCTGAAATATATGAGTAATAGATAGGCAGTGTCTCATTCCAGCGTGAAGTCACGGTTAACTTTTACCGGGCAGATTTGCCGTCCCCCATATCGGCGTACCGGAAATCGGGCTTTCTGCCTTTAAATTTGGCCGTTCCCGGCCTATAACGCCGCCCCGCCGGGCTGTTGCATTAACGACGCCCAAGAATCACGAGATCGCTCAATTTCATCGCTGAACGCCCGAGAGACACCCCCGATGGCCGGACATTCCCAATTCAAGAACATCATGCACCGCAAGGGCAAACAGGACGCCATGCGGTCCAAGATGTTCGGCAAGCTGGCGCGGGAAATCACCGTCGCCGCCAAGCTGGGAACCCCGGACCCGGCCATGAACCCGCGCCTGCGTCTGGCGATCACGGCGGCGCGCGCGGAAAACGTGCCGAAGGACAACATCGAGCGCGCGATCAAGAAGGCCATCGGCAACGACGGCGAGAACTACGATGAAATCCGCTATGAGGGTTACGGTCCCGGCGGTGTCGCCGTGATCGTCGAGGCGCTCACCGACAACCGCAATCGCGCGGCCTCCGACATTCGGTCCTACTTCACCAAGTCCGGCGGGAACCTCGGCGAAACCGGCTCGGTCTCCTTCATGTTCGACCGTGTCGGCGTGATCGAATACGACGCCAAGGTCGCGTCCGACGACGCCATGCTGGAAGCCGCGATCGAGGCCGGCGCGGATGATGTGGCCTCGGACGAGGACGGCCATGAGGTCTTCGCGTCGCAGGACACATTTCGCGAAGTCGCCAAGGCGCTGGAGGCGAAGTTCGGCGAGCCGCGCAAGGCGGCGCTGGTGTGGAAGCCGCAGAACACCATCACGGTCGATGACGAGACCGGCGAAAAGCTGTTCAAGCTGCTCGACCTGCTGAACGAGCATGACGACGTCCAGAACGTCTATGCGAACTTCGAAGTGTCCGACGCGCTTGCGGCCAAGATGAACGCGTGAGGCCGGTCCTGCTCCGCTGGGCTTGCGCCTCGCCCGGCGGTATCATGGCTTTATGACATCTTTGCCGATTCGCTCACCCGTCCGCATTCTGGGGATCGATCCGGGCCTGCGCCGGACGGGCTGGGGTGTGATCGATATCGACGGTAACCGGCTGATTTACGTCGGCTGCGGCTCGGTGGAATCGCGCGAGGCCTCGCCGCTGGCGGAACGTCTGCTCGCGATCCATGAAGGTCTCGCCCGCGTGCTTGGTGATTTCAAGCCGGCGGAGGCCGCCGTCGAGCAGACCTTCGTCAACAAGGACGGCGCATCGACGCTGAAACTCGGTCAGGCGCGTGGCATCGCCATGCTGGCGCCGGCGATGTTCGGAATTGCAGTCGCGGAATACGCGCCGAACCAGATCAAGAAGACCGTGGTCGGGGCAGGCCATGCCGACAAGAACCAGATTCGCGTCATGCTTGGCGTGCTGCTGCCGAAAGCCGATCCGCAGACGTCGGACGCGGCCGACGCGCTGGCCATCGCGATCACCCATGCCCATCATCGCCAAAGCGCGATGCTGAAGCTGAAGGTTGCGGCAATCCGCTGAAGCGGCGCAGCCGTCCCGGTGGCGGCGCGGCGCGTTCGGTGCGAAGATGGCGGCCACAAGGAATTTGGAATGACGATAACCGCACTGACGATCTTTGCCTTCGCCATCCTGGTGGCGGCGGCTTCGCCCGGTCCCGCGATCGCGGCGATTCTGGCGCGCGTGATCGGCCGCGGCACCGCGGGTGTGCCGGCCTTTATCGCCGGCATTGTGCTTGGCGATGTTACCTGGCTCGCCATCGCCGTGCTCGGCCTGTCGTTCGTCGCCAGCAGTTTCCAGATGATTTTTTCGATCATCAAATATGCCGGCGCGGCCTATCTGCTCTACCTCGCGTATCGTTTGTGGACTGCGCCTGCGGTGGCAGTCGATATGAACGCGGCCGATAATGTCGACGGCAAGCCGCTACGCTCCTTTATGGGCGGGCTGTTGCTGACACTCGGCAATCCCAAGGCCATTGCATTTTATCTCGCGCTGACGCCGACGCTGATCGACGTGTCGCGCATCGATCTCGTCAGCTACGCTGAACTTGCCGGAATCATCGCCGTGGTGCTGGTGCTGGTTTTCAGCGGTTATGTGTTGGCGGCGTCGCGGGCGCGCAGGCTGTTCCGCAGCCCGCACGCCATGAAGCTGCTCAACCGTATCGGAGGCGGTGTGATGGCGGGTGCCGCCGCGGCCATCGCGACACGGCAAGTATAATGATCGGAAAACTCAAAGGCCTGATCGATTCCTACGGTGAGGATTATGTGATCCTCGACGTGCAGGGCGTCGGCTATCAGGTGCATTGCTCGGCGCGGACGTTGCAGGCGCTGCCGCAGCCGGGCGAGGCGGCGGTGCTCTCCATCGAGACCTATGTCCGCGAGGATCAGATCAAGCTGTTCGGATTTCGCACCGACATGGAGCGTGAATGGTTCCGGCTGCTGCAAACCGTGCAGGGCGTCGGCGCGAAAGTTGCGCTTGCGGTGCTCAGCACCCTGCCGCCGCACGATCTCGCCAACGCCATTGCGCTGCGTGACAAGGCCGCGGTGGCGCGCACGCCAGGCGTCGGCCCGAAAGTCGCCGAGCGCATCGTCACCGAATTGAAAGATAAAACACCGGCCTTCACCAATCTCGATCCGGCGGTGGTGCATCTGTCCGGCGCGCTCGATGACAACCGCGCGCCGCGTCCGGTCACCGATGCGATCTCGGCGCTGGTCAATCTCGGTTATGGTCAGCCGCAGGCGGCCGCTGCGATCGCGGCGGCCTCGCGCGGCGCGGGCGAAGCCGCCGAGACCGCGCAGCTCATCCGGCTCGGCTTGAAGGAATTGTCGAAGTGACCGGCGGCGCGAGCGTCGGACCGGGCAGCCTCAAGCGCGCCGGAAAATTTCTCGGCATCGTCGCGATCTTCACCATCGCGGGACCGCTGACGATTGCGGCGATGGTGTCGCTGCTCGTGATCGCGCTCGGCGCGCCGCTGTTGCAACTGCTGCTCGCGGTGGCGGATCTCGATGCGCTGCGTACGGTGGCGTCGTTCGCGGCGTGGCTGCTGGCGGCGATTGCGATTCTTGCCTCGTTTCTGCCGTCGGTCGCGGCCGGAACCATTTTCGCATGGTCGGCGATCTATGCTGACCTCAACGCTATCTGGATGGCGTGGCTGGCGGCTTTCGCGGCCGTCGCGGGTTTTGTGGTGTTCGGCATGTTCATCAGGCCGAGCGAATCGTCCGCATTGATTCTGCCCAGTGTGCAGTCGTTCGCGCAGGGGATTTCGCTGTTTTCCATGCTGGCCGTCCTTGGATTTCTCGCGGCGAGTTTCTGCTGGTGGCTTGCCCGCCCGCTGCATCGGGTTAAACATACGCCATGACTTCGCCCCGCATCGTCACTCCCGAGCGCCGCGCCGATGACATCGGCGACACTTCGCTGCGTCCGCAGAACCTGTCGGAATTCGTTGGCCAGCAGCAGGCGCGCGCCAATCTTCAGGTGTTCATCGACGCCGCGTGCAAGCGCAAGGAAGCGCTCGACCATGTGCTGTTCGTCGGGCCGCCGGGGCTGGGCAAGACCACGCTGGCGCAGATCGTGGCGCGCGAGCTTGGCGTCGGCTTTCGCGCCACCTCGGGCCCGGTGATCGCCAAGGCCGGCGATCTTGCGGCATTGCTGACCAATCTCGAAGAGCGCGACGTGCTGTTCATCGACGAAATTCACCGGCTCAGTCCGGCGGTGGAAGAAGTGCTCTATCCGGCGATGGAGGATTTCCAGCTCGATCTCATCATCGGCGAGGGGCCGGCGGCGCGGTCGGTGAAGATCGACCTCGCCAAATTCACGCTGGTCGGTGCGACAACGCGCGCCGGACTTCTCACCAATCCGCTGCGCGACCGCTTCGGCATTCCGGTGCGGCTGAATTTCTACACAGAGGACGAACTGGAAAAGATCGTGACGCGCGGCGCGCGGGTGCTCAACATCGGCATGACGCCGGACGGCGCCAACGAGATTGCGCGGCGCGCACGCGGCACGCCGCGCATCGCCGGACGCTTACTGCGGCGGGTGCGCGATTTTGCCTCCGCGGCTGACGCCAATGCCATCGATCGCAAGATCGCCGACAACGCGCTCGGCGCGCTGGAAGTGGACAAGGCCGGACTCGATGCAATGGACCGGCGCTATCTGACGACGATTGCGATCAACTACGGCGGCGGGCCGGTGGGTGTCGAGACAATGGCGGCGGCTCTCTCCGAGCCGCGCGACGCCATCGAGGACATCATCGAGCCGTTCCTGATCCAGTGCGGCTATCTGCAACGCACGCCGCGCGGGCGGCTTTTGACATCGCACGCGTTCAAACACCTCGGCCTCGCCGAACCGTCGCGGGATCCCGCGCAGTTCGGCATGTTCGAGCAGGATGACGATCGCGCCTGAATTATTGCCGCTTCGCCGGACGGCTTTCCAGCACGGTGAAGAACGCCACCGCCGCGATGGCGAGGACCGCAAAGATAACAGGCGCATTGACGCCGAGAAGCGCGGGCAATTGCACCTTGCCCATGGCGCCGACCGGCAGGATGTTTGCTTTCACCCAGTCGAAGCTAAGCGCATAGAGAATTCCGCCGGCCAACATGCCGGCTGCACCGATTAGCGCGTGCAGGCTGCCGCCCCCGATGGCCGCGAGCGCGGTGCCGGGGCAGTAGCCGTACAGCACCATGCCGACACCGAACAATGCTGCGCCGAGACTGATCGCGAGAAGGTCGGCGGGCTTGATATGGAATTGGGCGTAGCCGAGCTGGACGAGGGTAAAGACGCCGATGCCGCCCACCACGATGGCGGTCAGCATGATTTTTAGAACCGTGAAGTCCTTCAGAAGAAACTGACCGATGATGGTGTTGTAGTCGGAGACCCGCCCGCGATGGAGCAGGAATCCAAAGGCGGCGCCGAACAGGACCGCGAGGGCCAGAAGGCCGGTTCCGGTGACTGGAAGCATGGCGTCTTCTCCTTCAATCAGCGGCGGCCGAACAGCGCGAACGCTGTCAGCATGCCGGTCGGGAACATCACGGCCAGGAACAGCCAGCCGCTGAGCGCCAGTTGCAGTCCGCCCGAAATGCCGTTGCCGCTGGTGCAGCCGTTAGCGAGGCGCGCGCCGTACATGGCGACGATGCCGCCGAGGAATGCGACCGCATAACGCTTGATGACGGACGGGCCGAAGCGGTCCGCCCATGCCGACGGCACGGTCTCGAGCCTCCATGTACCGGAGGTGAGTGCTGACAAAAGTCCGCCGAGCAGCGTGCCGGCCAGGAACAGCATGCCGTAGTCGATCTGGAACGCATTCTTGATCCAGTACGAATTGTGCGCGACGAAATCCTGGCCCCAGATCGACGCGGCGACGCCACCCGACGCCTGTGACAGCGCGGTGGTGATGCCGATGGGATTGTTGGCAATCGCGAAGGCGGCCCAGCTCAGCACGCCGATGCCGGCGCCGACCAGATAGGGTGTCCAGTCGATGCGGTCTGCGCGAGCGGCGGGTAAAATGTGGGTGATCGAACTCATGGTTGACTCTCGTTCCCGGGTGGTCAGTTTATTTCCGGCCGCATGTGCTGACGCCGAACAGCGCATAGGCAGGGCAGAAGCGCATCGCGGCGGTCGCGGCCATGATGATGCCCACGGCAAGGAGGGCCCATGTCCAGTTGCCGAGAGCCGCAAACCAGGGCGCGATTGGCGGAAGGAACGGAAGCACGATAAGCAGGATGCCTACTGAGAATCGGATCGTCCGATCCAGGGAGCCGACGTTGACCATGAAGCCTCGCTTGCGGTGATCGCGAATTCGATTACATTATTATATTCGAAAGTACTAATATGTCAAGATTGAAGCAATCCGGCTTGGCTGCCCGCGGGCTTGAGGATTTGAGTTTGGTCGCCGAAGAGGCGGCGGAATTGCTGGGGGCGATGGCCAATCCCAAGCGCATGCTCGTGCTCTGCAAACTCCTGGAAGGGGAGCGTTCGGTCGGCGATCTCGCCGTGGTCGCCGGGCTCAGTCAGGCTGCGCTGTCGCAACATCTCGGCAAGATGCGCGCGCTCGGACTGGTGACAACGCGCCGGGAAGCGCAGACGGTGTATTATCGTCTCGCATCCGACAATGTTCGCGCCGTGCTGAAAACGCTCTATGCGATCTATTGCGCGCCACAGGCATCATCGAAGTCGCGGCGGACATCATGACCGGCCCGGTAATGAGCGACGGGTCTTTGCCGCATCTCGACGGATCGATCCGCGATGGCCGGCATGTCATGCAGGTACGCGTCTATTACGAAGACACCGATTTCACCGGCATCGTCTATCACGCCAATTATCTGCGCTTCATGGAGCGAGGGCGCACCAACTATCTGCGGCTGCTCGGCGCCGATCAGCACGCGCTGTTCGCCGAAGCGCAAAACGAAGCGCCGGGTTTTGCCTTCGTCGTGCGCGCGATGCAGATCGAATATCTCACGCCGGCGCGGATGGACGATGTCCTCGAGGTCGTGACGGTGCCCGCCGAGATCAAGGGCGCCTCGATCACGCTGGCGCAGGAGGTCCGCCGTGGCGATGACGTGCTGGTCGAGGCGCGGGTCAAGGTTGCGTTCGTCTCCGGCGGCCGCGCCCGGCCGATCCCGAAAGCGCTGCGCATCGCCATGAAGGCCGATCAGGACGCAGCATAACGTCATTGCGAGCGAGCGGTCTGCACGACGTGCCGTCCACAGGCTCACTGAATCAATCCAGTGTTTCAAGGAAGGACTGGATTGCTTCGTCACAAGCGCTCCTTGCAATGACGGGATGGCATTGCGGATAGGCGCTTGACGGTTTGTACCGATAGGTACAGGATTGTACCTATCGGTACAACAGGAGCGCCCACTATGTCCCGTCCCCCGCTACCGCCGTTCACACGAGGCACCGCCGCGCAGAAGGCGCGCATGGCGGAAGACGCCTGGAATTCGCGCGATCCGGTCAAGGTCTCGCTGGCCTATACCGAGGACAGCATCTGGCGGAATCGCTCGGAGTTCTTTCAAGGCCGCGCCGCGATTGTCGAATTCCTCACCCGCAAATGGGCGAAGGAACACGAGTATCGCCTGATCAAGGATCTGTGGGCGTTCGACCGCAACTTCATCTCCGTGCGCTTTCAGTACGAATGGCACGACGATGCCGGAAACTGGTTCCGCTCCTACGGCAACGAGAACTGGGAATTCGACGAGCACGGCCTGATGAAGCGCCGCGAAGCCAGCATCAATGATGTTGCGATCAAGGAGAGCGAACGCCGGTTTCACTGGCCCGCGCCCGGACCCCGGCCGGCGGATACGCCGGGTCTCGCGCCCGTGCCGAAATAGTTCGCCAGAAGGCTGAAATGACAAAGACGGAAGCCGCGCGTGGAGACATTTTGGCGGCGTTGGCCGAGGTGTTTCGCGCCCACGGCTATGAGGGTGCGACGCTTGCGCTGATCTCGGAAGCCACGGGCTTCGGCAAGGGCAGCTTGTACAACTTCTTTCCCGACGGCAAAGAGCAGATGGCGGCGGAGGTGCTGGCCTCGATCGACCGCTGGTTTGTGGACAACATCTACACGCCGTTGCGCACAGCATCCGATCCGGCGAAGGGCATCGCAGCGATGTACGCTGCGACCGATGCCTATTTCCGCTCCGGGCAGCGCGTCTGTCTTGTCGGCGTCGTAGCACTGGGCGCGTCGCGCGACATTTTCGCTGCCAAGGTGAAGACCTACTTTGTCGGCTGGGTTGATGCGCTGGCGGCGGCATTGCGGCGTCTGGGCGACGAGAGGGGCGCGGCCCGCCGCAAGGCCGAACATGCTGTGCTGGAAATCCAGGGCGCGCTGGTGATCGCGCGGGCGCTGGATGACTCGAAGGTCTTTTCGCGGGCGCTCGCGGAGTCCCAAAAGCGGCTGGTCAAACGTTAATGCTTGTCTTGCCAGCCTAGTGTGGCGGTTCGCAAGTCCGCATCATTTCTACAGCGCGTTCATTTGTGGACTTGCGAACCAAAACCACACTAGAATCATTGTTTTCTAGTGTCCTTTTGAATCCGAAGTTCGCTACGGAGCGCGCCGCAAAATGATGCGAACTTCGGATTTCAGGACACTAGTGACGTCTGCATGCAACTCATGTAAGAGCTATTCACATGAGCTGGCACAAGAACCGCGGCCGCCGCGAAGGCGGCTATCATCACGGCAACCTGAAAGAAGCGCTGGTGCAGGCCGCGCTCGATCTGATCGCCGCAAAAGGGCCGGGCGGCTTCACCTTCGCCGAGGCTGCGCGTTCGGCGGGCGTTAGTCCGGCGGCTCCCTATCGCCATTTCCGCGACCGCGACGAACTGCTTGCCAGCGTGGCGCAGCAGGGCTTCGAGCAGTTCGAGGCACAACTCACCGCGGCGTGGGACGATGGCCGCCCCGATACGCCGACGGCATTTCAGCGGGTCGGCAAAGCCTATCTCGCCTTCGCGCGCGAAAATCCCGCTTATTATTCGGCGATGTTTGAATCGGGCATTCCGCTGGAGAGCAATCCGGCTCTGCTGCTCGCTGGCGAGCGCGCTTTTGCAGTCATTCGCGCCGCTTCCGAGCGGCTGGTAGCGATGGCGCCGCCGAACGTACCGCGCCCGCCTGCATTGATGATGGCGCTCCATATCTGGTCGATGTCCCATGGCATCGCCTCGCTGTTCGGTCGGGGCGATGCGGCGCGGCGCAAGCTGCCCATGTCGGCGGAAGACCTGCTGGAAGCGGGCGTGCTGATCTATCTGAAAGGCCTCGGCTTTCCGACCGATCAGCGGCCTCCTGCCGGCGCTCCGAAATAATTTCACGGCTGCGACAACCGCTCCGCTTGACAAAATCCCCGGATGATTTATCTATGTAAATGTTATTTACATTCACGGAAGCGTGAAACCCAGGGAGGACGCCAATGGCGAACACCGCAGACGTCAACACTGCACAGCTCGACAGATGGGGCCGCCCTGCCTGGGCCGGACCGCATCACGACAACTTCGAATCGCGGCACGACTGGCGGCCGGGCTTTCATCCCGGACGCATCATTCTGATCGTCGCCGGTTTCATCATCTGGTGGCCGCTCGGTCTGGCCGCTCTCGCTTATTCATTCTGGAGCAGAAAAATGGGTTGCTGGTCTCACGATCGTCACGGCCGTTTTGCCGACAAGATGGAGCGTATGCAGTGGAAGATGGAGCGGATGCGCAGCCGCATGGAAGGCCGCGGGTTCTACGCGCCGTCGAGCGGCAACCGTGCCTTCGACGACTACCGCATGGAGACGCTGCGCCGTCTCGAGGAAGAGCAGACCGAGTTCAAGGACTTTCTCGACCGCCTGCGTCACGCCAAGGACAAAGAAGAGTTCGACGCCTTCATGGCGCAGCACAAGCAGCGCCCGACGCCGCCGAACGATCAGCCGCAGCAGGGATAACGCCCCCGTCTCCCTCAGTGGCTCGCGAAGCCGCCCGCCTGTCGAACAGGCGGGCGGTTTTGTTTTATGCGCAGATCGCCTCGTCAGTTGGCCGTAGTCTTTGCCGTTGCCATCGCAGGCCGGATGCGTATCAATGAGGCATGATCGAGCGCGTGACCTCACTTCGCCGCCGCTGGTGGCGATCCGTTTCCTGCAACGGCATCTGGTAGGCTGATCGCGGCGCACTGTTCGCCGGCCGATGCTCAACAACGTGCATCGGGCATCTTTCTTCCCATCAATCATAAATCCTTCTGTCGGCGTTCGACCTCGACCCTTGGTGACATCATGTCTGCAAACATTCCTGCGTTGCCCGTGGCGGCGCTCGCCTGGCTCGGCCGACAGGGCACCCGGGCCATCGCGGCGCTGGTTTTCATCGGCATCGCAATTCCGCCGCTCGGCTTACTGCTCAAGCCTTATGTGACCGAGGCGGTGTTCATTCTGCTGGTAATTTCGTTCATGCGCGTGGATGTCGCCGCCATGCGCGGGTACCTCGCGCGTCCGGCCCTTGTCATCGGCGCCACGCTGTGGAGCACGATCGCCGTTCCGTTGCTGTTCGGCATTGGCGGCGTCGCGAGCGGCCTCGATCATTCGTCACCCGATCTGTTTCTCGGCCTCATGTTGCAGGCGGTGGCGTCGCCGATGATGGCGTCACCCGCGCTGGTGGCGCTGATGGGACTGGATTCGACGCTGGTGCTCATCACGCTGGTGACGAGCACGGCGCTGGTGCCGCTCAGCGCGCCGCTGTTTGCCTGGGTATTCTTCGGCAGCGCGCTGACGCTGTCGCCGCTGGTGCTGGGAGTGAAACTGTTCGCGATCCTTGCCGGAGCGATCCTTGCCGCCGCCGTGATCCGCCGCCTTGCCGGCGCGGACGCGATCGTGCGTTACAAGCAGGCCATCGATGGCTTCAACATCCTGGTACTGCTGGTGTTCGTCAGTGCGGTGATGGGCACGGTCGCGGCGAGCTTCTGGGCCGATCCGGCCGGCGTATTGCTTTTAACGGTATTCGCTTTTGTCATCTTCGCGGTGCTGCTGGGTGCGACCGTGCTGGTATTCCGCAAGGCCGGGCGCGAGCGCGCGCTGGCGCTCGGGCTGATGGTGTCCCAGCGCAACATGGGCCTGATGCTGGCCGGGACTGATGGCGTGGTGCCGGGGCTGACCTGGCTCTATTTTGCGCTGGCGCAGTTCCCGATTTACCTGTCGCCGCAACTGCTGAAGCCGCTGGTCCGGAGGCTGCGGGGCACGTCCCAGCCCTAGTCCTGGATGACGCCGGGGCCGGTCGCCGCCCTGTCACAGGCCCCGGCTACCAAAGCCATATTCCGGCTCTGGACAGCAGGCGGTAACTTCGCCTTAACCATGATTAGCGTTTGGTTATATGGGCTCAAGTGACACCGGCAGCCCTCGTTTTGACACGTTAGCAGGGGATTCAGGACCCGGCCTCGGGACAGGCCATCCCACGCGACACGAGACCGGAACGGGGCGATCGGCAGCGTCAGCGTTTTCGCTGCGGCGGTCGCTTGGCCGATGGCCGTGACCATGCGGTGGTCGCGCGTGAATTTTGGGATAATCGCCTTGAGAGGATACCGATCATGAATCCAGCAGACGTGGCGCAGTCGGCGTTGCCTTTGGCCTCCGCTGACGTGTCGCTGATCTCGCTGTTCTGGCATGCGCATTTCGTCGTCAAAACGATCATGCTCGGACTGCTGGCCTGCTCGGTATGGGTCTGGGCCATCGCCATCGACAAGATGATCCTTTATTCGCGCACCAAGAAGGCGATGGACCGTTTCGAGCAGGCGTTCTGGTCGGGCCAGTCCATCGATGAGTTGTACCGCGCGCTGGCCGCCAAGCCGACGCAATCGATGGCGGCGCTGTTCGTGGCGGCGATGCGCGAGTGGAAGCGCTCTTTCGAGAGCCATTCCCGGTCCTTCGCCGGCCTCCAGATGCGGATCGACAAGGTGATGAGTGTGTCGATCGCCCGCGAGGTCGAGCGGCTGGACCGGCGGCTGCTGGTTCTGGCGACGGTAGGGTCCGCCAGCCCTTTCGTGGGCCTGTTCGGCACGGTCTGGGGCATCATGTCGAGCTTCCAGTCGATCGCGGCGTCCAAGAATACCTCGCTGGCGGTGGTGGCTCCGGGCATCGCGGAAGCGCTGTTTGCCACGGCGATCGGCCTGATCGCCGCAATTCCGGCGACAATTTTCTACAATAAGTTCACCTCGGAGGTGAACCGGCAGGCCCAGCGGCTTGAAGGGTTCGCCGACGAGTTCTCGGCGATCCTTTCGCGCCAGATCGACGAACGGGCGTGAACGGCGACTATTTGAGATCGACTTCGGGGTACCGGTTATGGGCATGAACATGGGAGGCGGGTCGTCCGGCGGTCGTGGCCGCTATCGCCGCGCCAACGTCATGGCCGAGATCAACGTCACTCCGATGGTGGACGTGATGCTGGTGCTGCTCATCATCTTCATGGTGTCGGCGCCCCTGCTCACCGTGGGCGTGCCGCTCGACCTGCCGCAGACGGCGGCCAAGAGCCTCGATCAGGACAAGGAGCCGCTGACGTTGTCGGTCCAGCTCAGCGGCAAGGTGTTTCTCAACAACACCGAGATCGCGATGGACGAACTGGTGCCGAAATTGAAGGCAATCACCGAGGCGCGCGGCGGTCTGGACGAGCGTATCTTCGTTCGCGGCGATACAAAGGTGGATTACGGTACGGTGATGCGCGTGATGGGACGCCTGTCCGCCGCAGGCTTCAAGCGCGTGGCTCTGGTGACCGAGGTCGAGCAGGGAAACTGACGTGAAGATCGACAAGACCGTCGCAGCGTCTGTCGCTTTGCATGCCCTGGTGATCGGCTGGGGCCTGGTGTCGTTCTCGACCAGGGCCTTCGAGTCGATGCCGGAGGATTCCGTTCCGGTCGACATCATTTCCGCGGATCAGTTCGCCAAGGCCATGGCCGGCATGAAAACCGGCAAGAAGGAAAATCCGAAGCCGCTGGTGGAGAAAGTCGCCGAGCCGAAGCCGCCGGTGGACGATGCGGTCGGCAAGATCGACGACAAGAAGGCGCCGGTGGTCACCGAAGCGGCGCCGCCGCCGACGCCGAAGCCCGAGGAAAAGCCGGTCGAGAAAAAACCCGATCCGCCGAAGCCTGTTGTCGAGAACAAGCCAAAGGAAGAGCAGAAGCCCGCGGAGAAAAAGCCGGATCAGGCCAAGGTCGATCCGATCGCCGAGGCGTTGAAGAAGGAGGAGGCCAAGAAGCCTCCGAAGCCGCAGCAGGTCAAGGCGACACCGCCTCCGCCGGACAAGCAGAAAGCCGAGCGCGTATTTGATCAGTCGAAGATCGCAGCCTTGCTCGACAAGCGCGATCCGTCGCGCCAGTCCATCACGGGGGCTGCGATCAACTCGCAGGCCTCTTTGGGCACCGCGCGCGGGACCGCCGCCGACAATTCCGCGACATGGGGCGCGATGTTCCGCCAGCAGGTCGAGCGTTGCTGGAAGAAGCCTTATGGCGGCGTCGAGGCGCAGAAGGTCGAGGCGGTCTTCACCATCAAGCTGAAGCGTGACGGCACGCTCGAGACCATGCCGGTGCCGCTGCCGGGCGGATCGAGTCCTTATTTCCGCGTTTATCAGGAGAGCGCACAGCGCGCGATCATCGAGTGCCAGCCGTACAATCTGCCGGCGGCCTATTTCGACGAGTGGAAATTCTTCGAGCCGGCATTTACCGAAAAATTTTCGTGACGGCATGATCCCGAAAGGTGGAAACCGGCTTTCGGATCGGATCATGCCCATACATACCAGAAACGGCGTCATCGCCAGAATGAAGTTTGGATGAGCATGCGAGACTTGAACGAACAAGGGCCGGACGAGTTGCAGGCGATGAGCGCGCCGACGAATCTGAAACTTTCACGCCGCCAGGTGATGTCGGGCGCGGCATCCGCCGGACTGCTGCTGGCGACGCCCGTCAGCAAGGCCTTGGCGCAGGCGCGCGTCACGGTGACCGAAGGCAACTTCCAGCCGATCCCGATCGCGATCCCGAATTTCGTTCCCGGCACGCAGGGCGACGGCGACGTCGCCGCCGGCATCGCGCAGGTCATCACCAACAACCTCAAGCGCAGCGGATTGTTCGCGCCGATCGATCAGGCGGCGTTCATCGAGCGCATTTCCAACATCGACGTTCCGCCGCAATTTGCGAACTGGCGTCAGATCAATGCACAGGCGCTGGTCACCGGCCGCGCCACCCGGCAGGGCGACGGCCGTCTCAAGGCCGAATTCCGTCTCTGGGACGTGCCGCAGGCCCAGCAACTGACGGGCCAGCAGTATTTCACGTCGCCGGAATCATGGCGGCGCATCGCGCACATCATTTCAGATCAGATATACGAGCGTCTGACCGGCGAAAAAGGCTATTTCGACAGCCGCGTGGTGTTCGTCGATGAAACCGGCCCCAAGGAGCGCCGCGTCAAGCGCCTCGCCATGATGGATCAGGACGGCGCGAACGTGCGCTATCTCACGCGCGGCGCTGACCTCGTGCTGACGCCGCGGTTCTCGCCGTCCACGCAGGAAATCACCTACATGGAATTCGGCCAGGGCGATCCGCGGGTCTATTTGTTCAACGTCGAGACCGGCCAGCGCGAGATCGTCGGCAATTTCCCCGGCATGTCATTCTCACCGCGGTTCTCGCCGGATGGCCAGCGCATCATCATGAGCTTGCAGCAGGGCGGTAACTCGAATCTGTTCGTGATGGACTTGCGGTCGAAGTCGACCACGCGTCTCACCGATACGCCGGCTATCGACACCTCGCCGTCCTACGCGCCGGACGGCGGACGAATCTGTTTCGAATCCGATCGCGGCGGCAAGCCGCAAATTTATGTCATGGGCGCGAGCGGCGGCGCGGCGCAGCGCATCTCGTTCGGCGAAGGCAGCTACTCGACCCCGGTCTGGTCGCCGCGTGGCGATTATATCGCCTTCACCAAGCAGGGTGGCGGACAGTTCGCCATCGGCATCATGAAGCCGGATGGCTCGGGCGAGCGCATTCTCACCTCCGGCTACCACAATGAAGGGCCGACCTTCGCGCCGAACGGCCGCGTCGTGATGTTCTTCCGAGAGGCGGGGGGCGGGCCGTCACTGTTCACGGTGGATATTTCCGGCCGCAACGAACAGAAGGTGCCGACGCCGGGCTTCGCGTCCGATCCGGCATGGTCGCCGCTGCTATCGTAAACGAGACGTTAAGGGCCGTTCAGCGGCAGGCCTGTTAATCGGCAATACTTGCCTAGTGTGCTGAATTTGCAGGCAAATTTTCTGTTTCCTTGAGCGCGGCAACGAATTGGTAACGACGTTCGCTCAGAAAGACTTCATCAGCGGAGGGTAATGCTGGCCGTCCAAAGGACGTGCGCGCGCCCCATGCAATTGGTTCATCGGAAAAAGAGATCGGAAGAAGAGTCTCTATCGCCGTCAATTTATGCGGCGCTGGTCGATTCCATGTGCCAGAATTCCTGGCCGATGCTGTTTGGGGCTATCTGCGCCGCCGCCGCGGCTTTGATGACGGCGCTCAAGACCGGCTACGCTCCGATCTGGCCGTGCGCGCTTTTGATCATCACCATTGGTATCGCGCGCGCGTTCCAGATGCGCAAATACGAGAAGCGCACCACGGTTCTTACCCCCGAACAGGCTGCCGATTTTGAACCGCGTTACATGGTCGGCGCGATGCTCTACGCCGGGGTGCTCGGACTTTGGTGCGCGGTGGTGCTGCTCGGCACCGACGATCCGATCGCCCATATGCTCTGTACGACGGTGACCATCGCCTATACCGGCGGCGGCGCCGCGCGCAACTACGGCCGTCCGCGCATTGTTCAGCTTCACATCCTGCTGTCCTGCGGGCCGATGTCTGTCGCGCTGGCTCTGCATGGTGACCCCTATCATATGGGGCTGGCGGGATTGCTGGTGCTGTTTTTTCCTCGGGTTGAAGGACATCAACCTGAGCCTGCATTCGATCTTCGTGAAAGCGCTGCTTGCAAACGAACGTGAGGCGTCGATTGCCGCACAGTTCGATACCGCGCTGAACAACATGCCCAACGGCCTTTACATGATTAACCCGGACGGCCACATCACGGTGGTCAATCGGGCCTTCAGCGAAATGATGAAGCTGAACAGGGATCTGGCTCATGGCGATGTGACGGTCCGCGATATTGTGTCGGACGCCATTGCCGTAAATACGCTTTCCGTTGCCAGCGCCAAGGCCATTGTGGCGGAAGTCGAAGCATCGCGGGCCGGGGAGATCGTCACAATCGACGCGAGCGGTTCTGGCGAGCGCGCGCTGTCCTGGACATTCCAGCCGATGGAGGGCGGCGGCACCGTCGTTCTGGTGGAAGACATCACCGAGCGACGTAACGCCGAAGCGAAGATCAGCCATATGGCGCGGGTCGACGAACTGACGGGATTGCCGAACCGCGTCAGTTTCCGCGACGAGATCGAGAAATTGCTGGCGGCTCCGTTTGGCGAGGCATCGCCGTCGGCGCTTCTCTTCATCGATCTCGATCAATTCAAGCAGGTCAACGATACCCTGGGTCATCCGAGCGGCGACAAGCTGCTTTGCGCGGTCACGGCCCGGCTGCGCCGGCTGTTGCGTCCGCAGGATTTCGTCGCGCGTTTCGGCGGCGATGAATTCGTCGTGTTCCAGCGCGGAATTCACTCCACCGAAGATGCCGCCTCGCTGGCGCGCCGGATCGTCGATCGCCTGAGCGAGCGCTACGAGATCGACCACCATCTGGTCGAGATCGGCGCCAGCATCGGCATTGCGCTTACGTCGCCAAATATCACCGCCGACGTCCTGCTGAAGAACGCCGACATGGCGCTTTATCGCGCCAAGGCCGATGGCCGCGGCACCTTCTGTTTCTTCCGCGAGGAGATGGCGCACACCGTCGAAGCGCGGCGCGTGCTCGAACTCGATCTGCGCCACGCGCTCGCGCATGAGGAGTTCGAACTGTATTACCAGCCGCTGGTCAATTTGAAGTCGGGACGGATTTCAACCTGCGAAGCGCTGTTGCGCTGGAATCATCCGACGCGCGGATCGGTGTCGCCGGCCGACATCATTCCGGTCGTTGAGGATATGGGCCTCGTTGTCGATCTGGGCCGGTGGATACTGCGCAAGGCCTGCATGGAATGCATGAAATGGCCGGAGGCGGTCAGTGTTGCCGTGAATTTCTCGCCGCAGCAATTCCATCAGCGCGACGTCATGACCGAAGTTCGTTACGCGCTCGAAGTGTCGGGGCTGCCTGCGAACCGGCTGGAGATCGAGATCACCGAGTCTTCGCTGTTGCGCAACACGCAATGGACGCTCGACGTGCTGACACAACTGCGCGAGGCGGGCGTCCGCATCTCGCTCGACGATTTCGGCACCGGCTATTCGAGCCTGAGCTATCTCCACAACTTCCCGCTTCAGAAGGTGAAGATCGATCGCTCGTTCCTTGAAGACATCAACACCCAGCGGCCTCTGACGCTGCTGCGCGGCGTCGCGCGCCTGAGCGCCGACCTCGGTATGACTGTTGTTGTCGAAGGTATCGAGACCAACGAACAGCTTGAACTGATCAGCGCCGAAGGGACGATCACCGAAGCGCAAGGCTATCTGTTCAGCCGGCCGGTTCCCGCGACCCGTGTGCGCGAGTTGTTGAAGGCCTCGCACGCCTCTGCCACCAAGACCGTTGTGCCCCTCCGGCAGACACAGCGCTAAGGCGCGCTCGCCGCTAATTGCGATCTCCAAATTCAGGCAACGCTGCCATGCTTCTGGTGTGGAAGAATATTGCAGATTCGACATCCGGATTAAGGTTAATTCCGGCTACACTTTGCTCTCGGGTTAAGAAAGCATTAACCTCTCAACAGTGGCGCAGAGCGTTTCCGCGATCGGTCGGAGCAAGAATATGATCTCAGCAGTGCAGACGTCCGGTCGTCCGTCCGAACGCAGCAGGTTTCCTCTCGATGCGGTGGACTACAGGCTGGCTGAAACGCCTGCCGAGAGGGAGGAAATCTACCGGCTTCGCTATCGCGCATATCGTGAAGAAGGCGCGGTCGCGCCAAATTCGAGCGAAATGGTCCACGACCGGTACGACGACCTGCCGAATTCCTGGATCTTCGGAGTTTATTTCGACGGGGTGCTGATGAGTTCGCTCCGCATCACCGTGGCCTCGCCGGAGATGCCGGATTGTCCGTCGCTCGATGTGTTTCCGGATCTGATCAGGCCTCAACTGGCCGAGGGCAAGGTTCTGGTGGACCCGACGCGCTTCGTCGCAGATCCGGATCGCGAGACGCGTTTTCCTGAACTGCCATACATGACGCTGCGCCTCGCTTACGTCGCCTGCGAGTATTTTGAAGCCGATGTCGGATTTGCGAGCGTGCGCTCGGAGCATCAGGCGTTCTATCGCCGGGTATTTCTGCACAAGCCGATCAGCGGGCCTCGTGAATATCCCGGGCTGATCAAGCCGATTTGCCTGATGGCGGTGGATTATCCTGCAATGCGCGATCGCGTGTTCGAGCGCTATCCGTATTTCCGTTCCAGCTTCTTCGAGCGCCGCAAACTGTTCGAGCGAAGCCAGCCGCAGCCGGACTCGACTTCCATCGTGACCTTGCCCGAATTTCCGTTCAAGAAGGCGACCATCGCCCCGCGCTCCTGAAGCAGACTTGCCGCCAGGCGGCCGGTCACGGCAGAAAATTTCCCATGGATTAAGGGCTCCAGCCGCCGGCCGGGGCCCTTTTTGCTTGGCACATTCACCGTCGCGCCATATTCATACAGCATTAACTATCGTTGCGTGTTTTGCCCGATGGTCGGCATTTGAGGGTGTTCGGCAACGCCTCATCAAGGTTGACGGAACGTTCGTTTAACCAAGCCGCTGTAGACCGGGTGCTGTCCTTAAAACCAGAGCGTGGAGGCTCCGGAATGAAACATCAGATGCGTATCCTCCAGGGATTGAAACTGGCAGCGGTTTTGGCCGTGGCGCTTTCGATGGGCGCCTGCGCCAACAAGACCGGCGTCGGCGGCGATGCCATGGCGAGCGCGGCTGTGCCGGGCAGCCAGCAGGATTTCGTGGTCAATGTCGGCGACCGCGTGTTCTTCGAGAGCGACCAGACCGAATTGTCGCCGCAGGCGATCGCGACCCTCGACAAGCAGGCGCAGTGGTTGCAGCAGTACAACCGCTATTCGTTCACGATCGAAGGCCATGCCGACGAACGCGGCACCCGCGAGTACAATATCGCGCTCGGCGCCAAGCGTGCGCAATCGGTGCGCAGCTTCCTCGCGTCGCGCGGCATTGATCCCGGCCGAATGCGCACGATTTCCTACGGCAAGGAACGTCCGGTCGCGGTGTGTAACGACATCTCGTGCTGGTCGCAGAACCGCCGCGCGGTGACCGTCCTGAACGCGAGTTCATAAGGCCGTACTTGAGAGCTTCTAAAACGGCGCCTTCGGGCGCCGTTTTTGTTTTGGTGCTTATTTTCAAGCTGTCGGAAGCCATATTTTTGGCGTACTGAACCGGTCAATCTTGGTCGCTTTGAAAGCGATGCCCTTATTTCTTCGGGTCAAAATGTCATCCAGATTTCAAATTTTCGCCTATGCGGTTCTCTTGACCGCGCCCTTGTGGCTGCCCGTCAGCGCGTCTGCGCAGCAGGATATCGATCCTGAAATCCGCATCGAGCGGCTGGAAAACCAGTTGCGCACGCTGACCGGTCAGAACGAGGAATTGCAGTATCGCAACCGTCAACTCGAGGAGCAGTTGCGGGCGTTGCAGGGTGCGCAGCCGGCCCCGGCCAGTCAGGCTGCGGCGCCTCGTCCGGTTGCGCCCGGCGTCGCCGTCGCGCCGCAAGCCCAGCCGAACCCCGGCTATCAGCCGCTGCCCGGCGCAGGGCAAGCGCCGCCGGTGATCGCCGCTCCTGTCGCCAGCAGCGGCCGTCGCGGCGACGCGTTCGATCCCAGCCGGAATCCGAACGCACCGGGTGTGCCGCGCGCGCTGGGCGGCGGACAGTTACCCGTGGCGGAAGCCCCGGTCGGTGCGCCGGGCGGACGTGATGCCGGCGAGCCGCTTGATCTGTCGAATGTCGGCGGCGCCCGCGATCCTTACGGGACCGGTGCGCCGGCGCAGCGGCCGGTTCAGCAGGCGCCGAACACCACGGCATCGCTGACCACCTTGCCGCCGTCGGCCACGCCGCGCGATGAGTTCGATCTCGGCATCGGGTATATCCAGCGCAAGGACTACGCGCTCGCCGAAGAGACGATGCGAAATTTTGCCGTCAAATACCCGTCCGATCCAATGCTGCCGGATTCGCAGTACTGGCTCGGCGAAAGCCTCTACCAGCGGCAGAAATACCGCGACGCCGCGGAAGCATTTCTCGGCGTGACCACCAAGTTCGACACCTCGGCGAAAGCGCCCGACGCGCTGTTGCGGCTCGGCCAGTCGCTTGCGGCGCTGAAGGAAAAGGAAGCCGCCTGCGCGGCGTTCGGCGAAATCAACCGGAAATATCCGCGCGCCTCGAACGGCGTAAAGCAGGGCGTTGCCCGCGAGCAGAAGCGGGTGGGCTGCTAGGATATCAATCCGTCATTGCGAGGAGCACCCGGATCGGCGCTTTGCGCCGTCCGGGCACAGGTTCCGCGACGAAGCAATCCAGACATTCCTTTGCCCGGGCTATCCACTGGATTGCTTCGCTTCGCTCGCAATGACGGCGTAGACCGCTTATTCTGAGTCCGCATTTCCTTCCCTGTCGGGAACGAGGACCGGGCTTCTGGACTGAATGTACAACGCCGAAACATTGCCGATCTCGGTGCAGGAAGCGAAGCGGCTGTTCGCCGACTGGAAAACCTTGCCTGCGATCGTGCTCGCGGTGTCCGGCGGCCCGGACTCCGTTGCATTGATGTGGTTGGCCGCACGCTGGCGGCGCGCGTTGAAAAAAGCCCCGCGTCTGGTGGCGGTCACGGTTGATCACGGCCTGCGCAAGGAGGCCGCGCGCGAAGCCCGCGACGTCAAGCGTCTGGCCAAAGCGCTGGATATTGAACATCGCACCGTTCGCTGGTCCGGCGCGAAGCCGGACACTGGTGTGCCATCGGCCGCGCGCGATGCCCGTTATCGGCTGCTGGTTCGCGCCGCGCAGCGGCATGGCGCATCGCATATTTTTACGGCGCACACCCGGGACGATCAGGCAGAGACCGTCATCATGCGGCTGTCGCGGGGCAGCGGCCTCGCCGGGCTGGCGGCGATGGCGCGTCAATCGGACCGCGACGGCATGGTGCTGGTGCGGCCTTTTCTGGATGTGCCGAAATCCCGGCTTGTCGCCACGCTGGAAAACGCCGGTGTCGCCTTCGCCGATGATCCCACCAACCGCGATCCGCGCTTCACCCGCCCGCGGCTGCGTGCGCTGATGCCGGCGCTGGCCGCCGAAGGGGCCGACGCACGCAGTCTGGCGCGGCTTGCATCGCGTCTCGCCCGCGCCAATGCCGCGCTGGACATCATGACGGATGGCGCGGCGCGGTATCTGGCGAGCATCGATCCGGACGCTGGGTTCGATCTGGCGGCCTTCACCGCATTGTCCGACGAAATCCGGGTCCGATTGTTGCTGCGCGCGATCAATCGTGCCGGCCACGAGGGACCGGCCGAACTCGGCAAGGTCGAGGCGTTGTTGCAGGCGATGGACGAGGCTGTGCGCAGGGAAAAGCCGGGGGCTGGACGGTTCCGGCTGAAGCAGACGCTGGCCGGGGCCGTTATCAGCATCCAGAAAGGCCGTATCCATATCATGCCGGCGCCGCCGCGGCGGCGGATGGGTGGTTTGCCTTAACCACTGTGGAAATAGCCCGGGCAAACCGCCCTTATTTCACCCGGAATGGCATTAAGATGCGTTAAATAGTCCTGCGAGGTTCCCTTGGCATTGAGGGGGTCCGCACCTAGATTGTATTGCAACCCGCACCGAGAAACGTGTTGCAGGCCCAAGGATATGAGGCCGCGATCCATGCGGCCACGAAGGAAGCTCAATGAACGCCAATCTGCGCAATTTCGCCCTCTGGGTCATCATCGTCTTGCTGCTGTTGGCATTGTTCACGCTTTTCCAGAATCCGGGACAGCGGGCGGCCTCGCAAGATATTTCATTTTCCCAGCTTCTGACCGAGGTTGACCAGAGCCGCGTCCGCGACGTGGTCATCCAGGGGCCGGACATCAACGGCACCTTCACCAACGGTTCGACCTTCCATACCTATGCGCCGAACGATCCGACGCTAATCAAGCGCCTGTATGACGGCAAGGTGTCGATCACCGCGAAGCCGCCGGGCGACAATGTGCCGTGGTTCGTGTCGCTGCTGGTCTCATGGCTCCCGTTCATCGCGCTGATCGGCGTGTGGATTTTCCTGTCGCGCCAGATGCAGGGGGGGGGCCGGCAAGGCGATGGGCTTCGGCAAGTCGCGCGCCAAGATGCTGACCGAGGCGCATGGCCGGGTGACGTTCGAGGACGTCGCGGGCGTCGACGAAGCCAAGCAGGACTTGCAGGAGATCGTCGAATTCCTGCGCGATCCCGGAAAGTATCAGCGCCTCGGCGGACGGATTCCGCGCGGCGTGCTGCTGGTCGGCCCTCCCGGCACCGGCAAGACGCTGATCGCGCGCGCGGTCGCCGGCGAAGCCAACGTGCCGTTCTTTACGATTTCAGGTTCGGACTTCGTCGAAATGTTCGTCGGCGTCGGCGCCAGCCGTGTGCGTGACATGTTCGAGCAGGCCAAGAAGAACGCGCCATGCATCATCTTCATCGATGAAATTGATGCGGTCGGCCGTCATCGCGGCGCCGGTCTCGGTGGCGGTAACGACGAGCGCGAGCAGACGCTGAACCAGTTGCTGGTCGAAATGGACGGCTTCGAGGCCAATGAGGGCGTGATCCTGATCGCCGCGACCAACCGTCCCGATGTGCTCGATCCCGCGTTGCTGCGTCCGGGCCGCTTCGACCGTCAGGTCGTGGTGCCGAATCCGGATGTCGTCGGCCGCGAGCAGATCCTCAAGGTCCACGTCCGCAAGGTGCCGCTGGCACCGGACATCAATCTCAAGACCATCGCACGCGGCACGCCTGGCTTCTCCGGCGCGGACCTGATGAACCTCGTCAACGAGGCCGCTTTGACCGCCGCGCGCCGCAACAAGCGCATGGTGACGCAGGCCGAGTTCGAGGAAGCCAAGGACAAGGTGATGATGGGCGCGGAGCGCAAGTCGCTCGTCATGACCGAGGAAGAAAAGATGCTGACCGCTTATCACGAAGGCGGCCACGCCATCGTCGGCCTCAACGTCATCGCCACCGACCCGATCCACAAGGCCACCATCATTCCGCGCGGCCGTGCGCTCGGCATGGTGATGCAGTTGCCGGAACGCGACAAGCTGTCGATGTCGCTGGAGCAGATGACCTCGCGCCTCGCCATCATGATGGGCGGACGCGTCGCGGAAGAACTGGTGTTCGGCAAGGAGAAGGTGACGTCCGGCGCGTCGTCCGACATCGAGCAGGCGACACGGCTTGCGCGCATGATGGTGACGCGCTGGGGCCTGTCGGAAGAACTCGGCACCGTCTCCTATGGCGAGAACCAGGACGAGGTGTTCCTCGGCATGTCGGTGTCGCGCACCCAGAACGCGTCGGAAGCCACCGTCCAGAAGATCGACAAGGAAATCCGCCGCTTCGTCGAGGAAGGTTATAACGAGGCGACGCGCATTCTGACCGAGAAGCGCGCCGATCTCGAAACCCTCGCCAAGGGCCTGCTCGAGTTCGAGACGCTGTCGGGCGACGAGATCACCGATCTGTTGAACGGCAAGAAGCCGAATCGCGAGTCCGTGCTGGAGCCGACCGGTCCGCGCACTTCGGCGGTTCCGCCAGCGGGCAAGCCGCGTCCGCGTCCGGATGCCGGTCTTGAACCGCAGCCGCAGGCGTAAGCGTCTTAAATCCCGCATTCTTAAAAAAAAGGCCGGTCTTTTGACCGGCCTTTTTGTTGGCGCGTGATCTCTCCGTCATTCCGGGATGCGCGTTCTTCACGCGCAGGCCCGGAATCCAGCCCTCCTTTTTCATTTGCCGGTCGCGATGGATTCCGGGCTCGCTCGCAAAGATGCTCGCGCCCCGGAATGACAATGTTGAGCGACTGGGGCTGCGCAGGGTCGTCCGAAATGACGGGCAGGCCCGCAGGCGGACGGCTTGACCCGGTCTGGCATTCACCGCACGCATGATCGTCTTTCCGCGGATGAATCGATGACGACGCCCCACCCAACGTCCGAGACGGCGCCCGACCATTTCCACACGCCTGCCTACTGGTCGCGCGAGGCGATCGTGCCGGGCATCTACGCCATCTCGCCGATGCTGCCGGGCACCATCGCGTTCGGCATGGCATTCGGCGCGCTCTGCGCGCAAAAGAATTTCACGCTGACCGAAGTGCAGGTGATGATGGCCTTCGTCTACGGCGGGCTGTCGCAGTTCGTCGCGGTGTCGTCGTGGCCGGATACGCTGACGGTGTCGTCGATCGCGACATTGGCGCTGCTGACGATCACCGTGAACATCCGCTTCTCGCTGATGAGCGCCAGCCTGCGTCCATGGTTCGGCACGCTGCCGCCGTGGCAATCCTACCCCTCGATGCTGCTGGTGACCGACGGCGGCTGGCTCGCCGCCACGCGTTATCGCAATCACGGCGGCGCTGATGCGTCGTTCTTCGTCGGCGGCGGCATCGTGCTCTATGTCGTCTGGTTCCTGTCGTCGCTGCCGGGATATTTGCTTGCCGGGCAATTGAGCGACCCGAAGAAATACGGGGTCGATCTGGTGGTGCCGGCGTTCTATGCGGCAATGCTGGTGCCGGCCTGGAAAGGCCCGCGGCGTGCGATCCCGTGGGCGGTGTCGGGCATTGTGGCGCTTGCTGTCCATTGGCTGACGCCGGGCTGGTGGTTCATTATTGCGGGCGCGGTGTCGGGCGCGATCAGCGCCGGTCTGATGGACGATCCGCCCCCCGCCCATCCGCACGTAAAGCCGCACGGGGCGGGCGTATGAGCGATTTTCTCCGCTCCGACGTGATGATCGCCTTCGCCGTGATGACGGCGGTGACGGTGGCCTCGCGCCTCGGCGGCTATTGGCTGATGGGCTACGTCACCATCACGCCGCGGGTGCGGCGGATGCTCGACGCGTTGCCGGGATCGATCATCGTTGCCGCGTCGCTGCCGGTCGCGGTCAATGGCGGCGCAGTCGTGTTGTTCGCCATCGGTGCGGCGGTTGCCATCACCATCATCCGGCGCAACGAGTTCGTCGCGGTCATCACCGGTATGGCGGTGGCAGCCCTGGCCCGTGCGATCGGATTCAGCGGATAAAGCAGGTCGGTCTCAGATGAGACGAAAACCCCGTGTTCTACGTGATTATTTAACCAGCTTTTATGCTGCACTGCGAATTTGAATCCGCACGCTTTGAAACGCTTGTCATCCCTTTTGAACTGATGTTCACTTCTTTTCGGGAGACGAACGCCGTCAATGGTTTACAGGCGAACTCATCAGGTCGTGAAACGTCTTGCGGCACGCCGCAATGCGATCCTTTCGGCCGCACGCGACGCAGCCGCTGAGGGCGGAATGGCCGCGGTCCAGATCGCGCCTGTCGCCACCCGCGCCAATGTCGCGGCGGGCACGGTGTATCGTTACTTTCCATCCAAGGCCGACCTGATTTCCGAACTCATCGCCGATGTGTCGCGCGCCGAACTGACGGCGATCCGGCGTGCCGCTGACGCAGCGCCCGGACCTTCGTCGGCGCTGGCCGCTGCGGTGACCACCATCGCCGTGCATGTGGTGTCGAACCGCAAACTCGCCTGGGGCATCCTTGCCGAGCCGGTCGATGTCGATGTCACCGCATCGCGTCTCGCCAGCCGCCGCGAGATCGCCGTCGAAGTCGAGGCGCGGATCGAGGCGGCGGTCAGGGCCGGACATCTTCCGGCGCAGGACATCTCGCTGGCCGCCACCGCCCTGATCGGGGCGCTGCACGAGTCGCTGGTGGGTCCGCTCGCGCCCGACGATATCGACGATCCGGTGAAGCTGCGCGATTCGGTGCAGGCAATCACGCTGTTCGCGCTGCGCGCCGTCGGTGTGCTGGATGCCCGTGCCCGCGGTCTGGTGGTGCAGGCCGTGATGCCGGTGATGCCGGCCCGGCGGGAACAGGGCGCACTGGTCGGCTAGACCGCACAACAGGTTCAAGCATCAGCTCCAGCTTTGGAACTGTTCAAAACATGCTGGGCATGCTTGATATATCAGAACAATAAAGCGCGGTCGCACGCGCTAGGTTCTGGAGACTGCCGATGTCCATCATGATGCCTGAACCGGATCAGGCGATCCTGGATCGCCGTGACGAGATCGTCGCGGCCCTGCGTCAGATTGTGCCGGGCGAGGGTGTGATTTCCACGACGCGGGAAATGCAGCCCTATGAATCCGACGCGCTGACGGCCTATCGCCAGCCTCCGATGGTCGTGGTGCTGCCCGACACCACCGAACAGGTGTCGCAGGTTTTGAAATACTGCCACGACAACGGCATCAAGGTGGTGCCGCGCGGCTCCGGCACGTCGCTGTCGGGAGGCTCGCTGCCGCTCGCGGACGGCGTGCTGCTCGGCCTCGGCAAATTCAAGCGGGTGCGCGAGATCGATTTCGACAATCGCGTCGCGGTGGTCGAGCCGGGCGTCACCAACCTCGCCATCAGCCAGGCCGTGGCGCACGAAGGATTCTACTACGCGCCCGATCCGTCGTCGCAGATCGCCTGCTCGATCGGCGGTAATGTTGCGGAAAACTCCGGCGGCGTTCACAGCCTGAAATACGGCATGACCACCAACAACGTGCTGGGCTGCGAATTCGTGCTGATTACCGGCGAGATCCTGCGGATCGGCGGCAAGGCGCCCGAGAACGACGGCTACGACCTGATGGGGATCATCAACGGATCGGAAGGTCTGCTCGGCGTCGTCACCGAAGTCACCGTGCGTATCCTGCAAAAGCCGGAAACCGCGCGTGCGCTGATGGTGGGCTTCGCGTCGGTCGAGGATGCCGGACAATGCGTCGCCAACATCATCGGCGCGGGAATCATTCCCGGCGGCATGGAGATGATGGACAAGAACGCCATCGTGGCCGCCGAAGCCTTCGTCCATGCGGGCTATCCGCTCGATGTGGAGGCGCTGCTGATTATCGAACTGGACGGCCCGAAGGTCGAGGTCGACGAATTGATCGGGCGCGTGGAGACGATCGCGCGCGCATGTGGCCAGACCACGCTGCAAATTTCGAATTCGGAGCAGGAGCGGCTGCTGTTCTGGTCGGGACGCAAGGCGGCGTTTCCGGCGGTCGGGCGGCTATCGCCGGATTATCTCTGCATGGACGGCACCATTCCGCGCGGCAAGCTGCCCGAGGCGCTGGCCGGAATTCGTGACCTGTCGGAAAAATATGGCCTGCGTGTCGCCAACGTCTTCCATGCCGGCGACGGCAACCTCCATCCCCTCATTCTGTACGATGCCAACATCCCCGAAGAGATGGACAAGGCGGAAGCCTTCGGCTCGGACATCCTGCGGCTGTGCGTCAAGCTGGGCGGCGTGCTGACCGGCGAGCACGGCGTCGGCGTCGAGAAGCGCGACCTGATGCCCGAGATGTTCAGCGACATCGATCTCGCGCAGCAGCAGCGCCTGAAATGCGCCTTCGATACGCAGGGGCTGCTCAATCCCGGCAAGGTGTTCCCGACACTGCATCGCTGTGCCGAACTGGGCCGGGTTCACGTCCATGGCGGCAAGCTCGCGTTCCCCGATATTCCGCGATTCTGAGCGATGAGGGACGCTGATTTCTCATCTGGCCGCGATCTGCTCTCTCCCCCTTGCGGGGGAGAGGTGGAGAGGGGGGTGCTTTCGAGTCCGGAGTGCTGAGCCTACCTCCCTCCCTGACCCTCCCCCGCAAGGGGGAGGGAACGTCATCCGGCAATCGCGGTGCAATCGCAATGCAAAGTCCCGTCTGTTGACGGGTCCCCAAGAACAACAAGGTGCGGCGTGGATACCCTGAAAGTACGTGATGCCAAGGATGTGGAGCAGGCGGTGCGCGATGCGCTCGCCGCCGAACAGCCGCTTGAGATCGTCGGTCATGGCAGCAAGCGCGCCATCGGCCTGCCGATGGCGACCAATGCAGTGCTCGACCTGTCGGCGCTCAATGCCATCACATCCTATGAGCCGAACGAGTTGATCGTCACCGTCCAGGCTGGTGCGCCGATGGCCGATCTCTTGTCGCTGATCGATTCGAAGAACCAGCAATTCGCGTTCGATCCGATGGACACCTCGGTGCTGCTGGGCACGCCGCGCGGCGCCGGGACGATCGGCGGCGTCATCGCGGCGGGTCTCGCAGGGCCGCGGCGGATCAAGGCCGGCGGCGCGCGCGATCATCTGCTCGGCGCCCATGCGGTCTCAGGCTTCGGCGATTCGTTCAAGGCCGGCGGCAAGGTGGTGAAGAACGTCACCGGCTACGATCTCTGCAAGCTGCTTGCCGGATCATGGGGCACGCTGTCGGTGATGACGGAAGTGACGCTCAAGGTTCTGCCCAAGGCGGAAAGCGAGCGGACATTGGTGCTGCGCGGCCTCGACGAAGTCACCGCGAACCGGGCCATGACGGCGGCGCTGGGGTCGTCGTTCGATGTGTCGGGCGTGGCGCATTTGCCCGCGTCGATCTTCCGGACCACGGGTGACGGGCTGGCCGCTCTTGGGGGCTCTCAGCAGGGCGTGACGCTGATCCGGCTGGAGGGGATCGGCGCGTCGGTGTCCGATCGTGCCGGATCGGTCAGCCAGTTGCTCGCGCCGTTCGGCGCGTCGGACATGCTCGCAGACGATGTGTCCGCATCGGTCTGGGAGTCGATCCGCGATGTTACGCCGTTCGCGGCGTCCGGATCGCTGGGCGCTTGGCCGGTGTGGCGCATCGTTTGTCCGCCGGCGGCGGGCGGCGCGTTCGGTCAGGCACTGGCGCGCGAGACCGGCGGCGACGTGATCTACGATTGGGGCGGCGGGCTGATCTGGGCGGCGCTGCCGCCGGCGGCGGATGCCCATGCGGCGCTGTTGCGCGAGCGGCTGAAGACCATCGGCGGTCATGCGACGCTACTTCGCGCCACCGACCAGGTGCGCAATACGGTCGATGTCTTCCAGCCGCAGGAGCCCGGCGTCGCGGCTCTGGGCGCGCGCGTCAAGGCGAGCTTCGACCCTCGCAATATCTTCAATCGCGGCCGGATGGTGCGCACATGATCCGGACACGTCAGTCATGAAGACCGAATTTTCCCTGGCCCAGCTCGCCGATCCCGATATCCGCGAAGCCGACAAGATCCTGCGCGCCTGCGTGCATTGCGGGTTCTGCACCGCGACCTGCCCGACCTACGTGCTGCTCGGCGACGAACTCGATAGTCCGCGCGGCCGGATCTACCTGATCAAGGACATGCTGGAGAACGACCGCAAGCCGACGCAGGAGGTGGTCAAGCACATCGATCGCTGCCTGTCCTGCCTTGCCTGCATGACGACCTGTCCTTCGGGAGTGAACTACATGCACCTCGTCGATCAGGCGCGGGTGAAGGTCGAGGAGGACTATGCGAGGCCGCTGCCGGAGCGATTCCTGCGGGGCGTCCTCGCCTTCGTGCTGCCGCGTCCCGGCCTGTTCCGGATCAGCATGATCGCGGCCCGGATCGCGCGGCCGTTCGCGGCGCTGCTGCCGGCTCCCTCCGGCGCGACCGCGCCGTCCTTCTTCGACCGGCTTCGGGCCATGCTGGCGCTGGCGCCGGGACATTTGCCTGCGCCCGGGCCTTCCGGCGGAACGATCTTCCCCGCCGAGGGCAAAAAGCGCGGCCGCGTCGCGCTGTTGCAAGGATGTGCCCAGCAGGTGCTGTCGCCTGGCATCAATCAGGCGGCGATCCGGATGCTGACTCGCCACGGCATCGAGGTCGTGCTGGTGGCCGATGAGCAGTGCTGCGGCTCGCTGACGCATCACATGGGCCACGACACCGATGCGCTGAAACGCGCCCGGGCCAACATCGAGGTGTGGACAAAGGAGAGCGACAGCAACGGTCTTGACGCCATCCTCGTGACCACGTCGGGATGCGGTACGACGATCAAGGACTATGGCTACATGCTGCGCGAAGACGGCGCTTATGCAGCAAAAGCCGCGCGAATATCGGCCCTGGCGAAGGACGTGACCGAGTATCTCGCTGGCCTCGACATCGCGTGGCCGCAAAGCAAAAGCGCTCTCGTTGTCGCGTATCACTCCGCATGTTCGTTGCAGCACGGACAGAAAATCACGCAGCTTCCGAAAGAATTGCTTTCCAAGAGCGGATTCGTGGTGAAAGATGTACCGGAGAGTCATCTGTGTTGCGGTTCGGCGGGAACGTACAACATCCTCCAGCCCGGCATTGCAAAGCGGTTACGCGAACGGAAGATCGCCAACATCGCGTCGACGAAGCCGGACATCATCTCTGCCGGCAACATCGGTTGCATGGTGCAGATAGGCTCGGTGGAAAGTACCGATGGAACGTCAGTCCCTGTGGTGCACACGATTGAGCTGCTCGACTGGGCGACAGGCGGTCCTCGACCGGATTTATTGACGACATCGATGAAGGGCCCCCGCGTTGGGAGTGCCTGAACGCCGGCTGAAGTGGTGCTGGCGGAAACAGGAGGACCACAATGGCTAAAGGTAAGAAGAAGAAAGACAAAAAGAACAAAAAGAAGAAGCTGATCCTGGCGAAGAAGAAATCCGCCAAGAAGGCTTCGAAGAAAAAGGTTTCCAAGAAGTCGGCGAAGAAGGCCTCGAAGAAATCCGCCAAGAAAACTGCGAAGAAGGCCGTCAAGAAATCCGCCAAGAAGGCGAGCAAGAAAGCCGCAAAGAAGTCCGTCAAGAAGGCTGCTGTCAAAAAGGCTGCGCCGAAGAAGGCCGCTCCGAAGAAGAAGCGCGCCCCGAAGCCCGCCGCGCCGGCTCCAGAGCCCGCTCCGGTTTCAACCGAGCCGAGCTGGTCGCCGGCTCCGGCTCCCGCCCCTGGCTGGTCATCCGGCTCCAGCAGCGACGACAGCACCAGCAATTGAGACTTGGTGCCTGCTCCGGCGGGCTCCATTGAGGATTTACAGGGCCGCAGCATTCTCGCTGCGGCCCTTTGTGTTTTGAGCAGGGTGGAAGGGGCCGAATCGAGAGCGGGGACGCGCGGGGGAGGATTCCAGACGTCCCGGCCATCCAAGAGGCAAATGCCGATGGTTATGTGGAAAAACGTGCCTTCAAGGTTCCAACTTGGGCTGAAATTTGTTGTCAGAATGCCACACTGCGGCAGAACATCGTCTGGAACCGTTCAAACGCCTAAAAAGGCGGCAGTTGCTTGGGTTTTTTTGCTTCCCCCAACCCCCTCGGACCCGCAGATTGGCGTCACGAGTTCACGCAGTCGATTAACGCTTGTCATTCGGACCTTCGGCAATCGGACTGAATTTTAAACGATGATGGGGATCGTCATGAAGAAAGTAAGTTTGTCGATCGCAGCAGTTGCGGTTGCGATGGGTCTGGGTTCGGCGTCGGCTGCCGATCTCGGCAAGGTCTACAAGAAGGCGCCGGCGCCGGTTATCGTCTCGCCTTGGGATGTGGCCTTCGGTGCGTCGATCACCAACAACTACGTGTTCCGCGGTATTTCGCAGTCGAACCGTAACGGTTCGGTCGCTGCCTACTTCGAGCCGCGCTACAATATCACTCCCGACTTGCAGCTTTACGCAGGTGTTGGCGGTGCGAGCATCTCCTTCACCAACCGCGCGGCTGCTGAAATCGACGTCTATGCCGGTATCCGCCCGACCTTCGGCGCTCTTGCGTTCGACTTCGGTGTCTGGGGCTACCTGTATCCGGGTGGACAGTGCATCGACACCGTTCCGGGCGGCTCTGCTGCGTTCTGCGGTGTTGGTTCCGGTGCCAACGCTCTCGTCAACCTCAACGTGATGAAGAAGGACGTGTCCTTCTACGAAGTGTACGGCAAGGCGACCTATACCTTTAACGACTACTTCGCTCTCGGCGGCACGGTGTTCTATTCGCCGAACTTCCTGAACTTCGGGTTTGATTCGACCTACGCATCGGTCAACGCCAAGGTCACTGCTCCGAGCAACCTGTTCGGCACCTCCGGCGTGGGCGCCTACCTGTCGGGTGAGTACGGCCATCAGTGGCTGGGAACGACCGACGCCTTCTACCTCAACACGCCTTTGGCGGACTACAACACCTGGAACGTCGGTGTGGGCTTCACCTACAAGGTGTTCACCCTCGATCTGCGTTACTCGGACTCGGATCTGTCGAAGACCGACTGTAACGCGATCACCAGCGACTTCACCGCCTCCACCATCAATCCTTCGAACGGTCTTTACGAATCGAAGTGGTGCGGTGCGAGCTTCATCGCCAAGCTCTCGGCTGACGTGACCCTGAGCGCGCTCAAGTAATCTCCTTCATTTGAAGGCCTAAAGGGCGGCAGAGAAATCTGCCGCCCTTTTTCTTTTCCACATCCAGCGACAGCGGATTTGCCGTGAGCAGGCGCCAGCGAGAGAAATCCTCCGGATTTTGGGATGACGCGGGACAGCGCAGGCTGAAAGCGGGCGTTATCGCTGGCGTCGGCATCGCGCTCGCGATCGGCGTCATGGAGTGGCTGTCCGTCAGGTTGAGCTATCCGTTGGCTGTCATCCCGTTCGCCACCTCGATCGCGCTCGTTATCGGCTCACCCGATGCGCCGCCGGCGCAACCGCGCGCGCTGGTCGGCGGTGATCTGGTCGCGACGCTGGTCGGGCTGATGGTGCTTCACGCCGCAGGATCGCAGCCGTGGGCGGCGGCTGTCGCAGTGGGTCTTGCGGTCCTTGCGATGTTCGTGACCCGGACGTTTCATCCGCCGGCCGGAATCGATCCGCTGCTAGTGGTGTCGGCCAATCTACCCTGGACATTCATCGCCGTGCCGGTTCTGGCCGGTGCATTGCTGCTGACGGCCTTCGCCTTCATCTGGCATCGCTGGGTGCAGCGTCAGCCGTGGCCGGAGCATTGGCTGTAACAGCTTGTCATTCCGGTCCGGCCGCCGGCGAGGCGGTGTAATGGCGCTTCACCGGCACAGTATTTTTTTATGTCGCTGCCGCTCGTTCGCCATCGCCGAGCGTGAATTGTTCGCCTGCGCGCACCAGCGACACCTGGCGCTGATGGAATGCGTCGAGGGTGCTGCGATGTCCGATCGAGACAATCGTCGTGCCGGGAAGTTTCTCCACCATCAGACGATAGAGCAGGGCCTCGGACGGCTCATCCAGTGAAGCCGTTGCTTCATCGAGGAACAGGTATTGCGGCGCTTGCAGGAGTGCCCGTGCGATGCCGAGCCGCTGCTGCTCGCCAAGCGACAGGGTCCTGTTCCAGTGTCCGTGCTCGGCAAGCCGCGGCGCCAGCTCCGGCAATCCAACGAGAGTCAGCACCTCGCGGAGCCGGTCGTCGCCGTAGGTGCCGTCCTTGGCAGGATAGGTGATCGCGGACGCCAGCGAGCCGGTCGGAAAATAGGGGCGCTGCGGCAGCATCATCAATGATGAATCCTTCGGAATCGAAATATCACCTTTGCCGAACGGCCAGATGCCGGCGATGGCGCGAAACAGCGTGGATTTGCCGGACCCGGAAGGCCCTGTGACCAGCGTGCGCTCGCCGCTCCGCAATCTGAAGCCCGACGTCTGGATCAGTGGCCTGCCATTGGGCAGTTTCAGCAGCAAGTCGTCGAGGCCGATCACGCCCGCGCCGGGCGCGGCAACGGTCTGGATCGAGTCGGGGCTTGCGGCGAGCGCCTTTGCTGCGCCGATCCCGGCCTCGAATCCGTCGAGACGGGCGACCACGGCCTGCCATTCGGCGAGCGTCCGATAGGTCGAGATGAAGAACGACAATGCGCCCTGCACGCTGCCGAAGGCCGAGGCCGTCTGCATCATGCCGCCGAGCTGCATCTTGCCCGCGAAGTAGGCGGGGGCGACCAGAATGAAAGGGAAAATCACGGATGCCTGCGAGTAGCTCGCGGTGAAGGCGGTCACCTTTTTCGTGCGGCTCATGATGCCGAGCCAGTTGTCGACGACGGCGCCGAAGCGCGCCAGCAGGCGCTGGCGTTCGGCGCTGTCGCCGTCCAGCAGCGCGATCTGCTCGGAGTTTTCGCGGACACGCACCAGATTGAATCGAAAGTCCGCCTCGTATTGCTGCTGCTTGTAGTCCAGCCCGACCAGGGGCCGGCCGATCAGGTGCGTGAGCCATGTTCCAAGCACGGCGTAGATCAGCGCGCCCCAGACCATGTAGCCCGGGAAGTCGATGTCCTTGCCGAACAGGTGCAGCGGTGCGGCACTCGACAGGGTCCAGAGGATGACGACAAACGACGCCAGCGTAACGATCGAATTCAGAAGACCGACGCCGATGTTCAGCGTGCGGTCGACGAACAGCTTGACGTCGTCGGTGATGCGCTGGTCCGGGTTGTCGGCGGCGTCGCCCTGAAGCTGCATCCGGTAGTGGGTCGCGTCGTGAAGCCAATCGCCGAGATAGCGTTCGGTCATCCACTTGCGCCAGCGGATCTGGAGCCACTGATTGAGGTAGAGCTGATAGACGGCGATGGCGATGAAGATCGTCACGATGACCGTGAAGTATATGATCTCGGAGACGAAGCTGTCCCAGTTGTGCTCCTGGAGCGCGTTGTAGAAGCGGTTATTCCAGGAATTCAGCAGGACGTTGATCCAGACGGTCGCAAGTTCGATCACGATCACCGCGGCGAGCAGGCCGAGGCCGGCCCATTTGTCTTCGGAACGGAAATAGGGTGCTGCAATCCGCCACACCGTTTTGAGCGTCGAGCCGATACCATTCACAGAATTTTTCTCCTTGGATGGGCGGCAAGGCCCTGAAAGATATTAGAAATTCTAAAAACCTAGACTAAAGTCGCAAATCGCCGCTCCTGCGGCATCTTGTCCACTGTGCGGTGTTCACTCTAGCATGCCGCCGATGGCGAAGGCTGGGGGAGCCGTTCATTTAGCGGCATTGTGAGCGTTTTGGGGCTTGGGGTCTGCGCTCACTGTTTTCATCACACGCTTGTGCTCTCCGGCATGCAGACGCGCTGACCAACCACGCTCTGGTCGGCCGTTCAAACAATGACGTGGGGAGGAACTGGTATGATCTGGCATCAAATCTACGATCCGTTGGGAAACACCGCACTGTCGACGATCGCCGCTGCGATTCCCGTGGTCGCGTTGCTACTCATGATCGCAAGCGGCAAGGTCAAGGCGCATATCGCGGCGATCATCGCCCTGATCATCGCCAACATCATCACGATCTTCATCTTCACCATGCCGGCGGGCATGTCGATCCGTGCGTCGTTGCTCGGCGTTGTGTCCGGCTTCTTCCCGATCGGCTGGATCGTGCTCAACGTCATTTTCCTCTACCGGATCACGGTTGAAACTGGCCGGTTTGAATTGCTGCAACGTGCGATCGGCGGCGTCACCGAGGACCGACGCCTCCAGCTTTTGCTGATCGCATTCTCGTTCGGCGCCTTCTTCGAAGGTGCCTCGGGGTTCGGTACCCCGGTCGCGATCACCGGCGCCGTGCTGATCGGCCTCGGCTTCTCGCCGCTGGCGGCGTCGGGCCTCTCGCTGATCGCCAACACCGCGCCGGTGGCCTATGGCGCTCTCGGCACCCCGATCCAGGGCCTTGCTCAGGTCACGGGTTTCGATCCCTACATCCTCGGCGCGATGGTCGGACGGCAGTTGCCGCTGTTCTCGCTGATTGTCCCGTTCTGGGTGATCTGGGCCTTCGCAGGCTGGCGCGGGATGATCGCGATCTGGCCCGCCATTCTGGTCACGGGCCTGTCTTTCGCGATCCCGCAATTCGTGATCTCGAACTACATCAATCCGTGGATCGTCGACATCGGCGCATCGCTGATCTCGATGGGCTGCCTGATCCTCTTCCTCAAGGTCTGGCAGCCGAAAGAGCTCTGGCTGTCACCGGTGCTGCGCGGCAAGGATGAATCGGCAGCGACGATGAAACCCGTCAAGCCGATGGACAAGACGCCGCTCACGCAAAGTCAGCTCTGGGGTGCGTTGCTGCCATGGATCATCGTCTGCATCGTGATGCTGATCTGGGGCAACGGCGCGTTCAAGACCTGGGCAAATGCAAACTTCTCCTGGAGCTATGCGGTTGCCGAGCTGCACAACCTGATCCTCAAGGTGGCTCCGGTGGCGGCGAAGCCCACGCCGGAAGCGGCCGTGTTCGGCTTCACCTACCTGTCCTTCACGGGGACGGGTATGCTGATCGCAGCGATCATCTCCGGCTTTCTGATGGGCTTCTCGCCGGTCAAGATGATTGCGGAGTACGGCCGCACCATCAAGGTTTGCGCGATTTCGCTGATCACGATCTCGGCGATGCTGGCGATCGGCACGCTGACGCGCCTGTCGGGCGTCGATGCGACGCTGGGCCTGGCGTTTGCCGCAACAGGCGTGCTGTATCCGTTCTTCGGTACGTTGCTCGGCTGGTTGGGGGTGGCGCTGACGGGGTCCGACACGGCGTCGAACGTGCTGTTCGGCAACTTGCAGAAGATCACGTCTGAGCAACTCGGCATCTCGCCGATCCTGATGGCGGCGGCGAACTCGTCCGGCGGCGTCATGGGCAAGATGATCGACGCCCAGTCCATCGTGGTGGCCTCCACCGCGACCAACTGGTACGGCCACGAAGGCTCGATCCTGCGCTACGTGTTCCTGCACTCGATTGTGCTGGCGTGCCTTGTCGGTCTGTTCGTGACCTTGCAGGCCTACGTCTATCCGTTCACAGCGATGGTGATCAAGTAACGCCATCTTCGCGGAACACTGCATCATCCCCGCGGCGCGAGCCGCGGGGATTTTCATTTGGCTCTTTGTCCATCATATCCGCGTCCAATTTGAGCAGCAGGCGCACTGGAAAACATATCCCTGAACGTCTAGAACCGCGCGCAATCGCCAATGTTCGAAGGTCATCAGTCATGACGGTTCTGCGACACGCTGTCGTCGGTCTTGCTTTCGCGGCAAGCATGATGGGATACGCGCCGGCACACGCCGCGAGCGAATTTCCGTTCGGTCTGGAAATGACGCTCGAGGCTCGTCCGCAGCCGGGATCGAAGCGGATTCCGCGACTCGAGATCGGCGACAATGGCGAGGCGCAGCTTGACCTGTGGTGCAAGGCCGGCAAGGGCCAGTTCTCGGTGGCGAATAATACCGTCATCTTCGTTCCCGGCGCGATGCAGGACGACGGCTGCACGCCCGACCGCGCGCAGGCGGACGATGCGCTGGTCAATGCGCTCGCGGAAGCGGCGACGTGGACGCGGCAGGGCGATGTCGTGTCGTTCGTCGGCGCTGCGACGCTGCGGTTTCGGTTGAATACGAATTGAGCGCCCTCTCCGAACATCCGGAGAGATTGGGGAAACACTGATTTCTCTTCATGTCGTCCCGGCGCAGGCCGGGACCCATACTCCCTGAATCCGATGTTTCGGCTCAGTGGTTGTTGCGGTTTTCTTTTTGGGATCGCGAAGATGATGGTTATGGGTCCCGGCCTGCGCCGGGACGACGAAAGAAAAATCGCGCACTTGTCGTTCAGCCCTCCCGCAAGATCATGTCCGCGCAGGCGCCGGCTGACTGGATCACGCCGGTATAGCCGCCGAATCCTGCATAGGCTGATGCGAGATACAGCCCCGGGATTGGCGTCGCGGCGGTCAGCTTCCTTAAATCGAACAGCGAGCGCGGCGGCACCGGCGCGAAGCCATAGACTGCCCCTTGCGGCGCGCCGAGATAGGTCTTGACCGACAGCGCCGTGTTGAACGACGAGGCAACGACCGACTGCGCGAGTCCCGGATAGTGTCCGTCGAGATGGGACACGATGGCGTCCTGCCAGCGCGCCCGCCTGGCGCGATAGGCCTCCGGATCGCTCTCGTTCCAGTTGGAGAGCATGTCCGGCCCCACAACCGACAGGACATAAGGCGGTGCAGGCACGCCCGAGTCGATGGCCGCATAATCCACGATGGCGAGCGGTGGCATCCGATCACCCGGTTCGCCCGCCATGAGCGCTGTGCCTTGAGCGTAATCGTCGAAGGTCAACATCCAGTCCGGCAGCAACTGTGTCGAATAGCTCGCGATGCCGAATTCGCGCGGCGGCTTCGACAGGCCGAGCGTCAGCGCGAACAGCGAGATTGAGGGCGGACGATGGGCATAGGCGGCGGCGAGCTTTGCGCCGCTGGCTTCGGGCAGCAGCGCGGCCAGTGTTTCCGGTGCGGCGTTGCCGATAACGCGCGCGGCGTCCACGGTCTGCGGATCGCTGCCGTCTTTTGCCGTGTGGGTGACGCTGGTGATGTGGCCATGCCCGTCGACAGCAATGGCGCTCGCCACACGCCGCAGGACGACGTCGCTGCCTGCGGTCTTGATGGCGCGCGCCAGCGCGCTGGAAAGGCGCTGCGATCCGCCCTGCACATAGCGTCCGCCGCTCAGCAGGTAACCACCCTGGGCGACGGCGAAGAACACCCACCATGTCGTAGCGGGATCGTCGTGATAGTAGGAGAGGTTGGCAGCCAGCGCTGCCTTGACGGCTTCGTTTCCGCCGAAGGTGCGGTCGAGCTTTTGCGACAGCGACAGCTTCCAGTCCCGCACGGAGGACAGGAGATTTCTCAGCGCACCGAAGGCCTGCTCTGGATTCTGGAACGCGCTTCTGCCGCGCGACAGTGTGCCCAGCGCGGACGCGATCCGTTCCATCTCGCCCAGCAGCCGCGCAATGCCGTCGCGGGCGTCGGGAAAGCGCTCCGTCAAGGCGCGTCTGGCGGCTTCGAAATTGTCGGGCACGGTCAGCGCCGCGCCGACCGGGCCGCCTCGCACGTCGTAGAACGTACCGGTGGGAACCCATGTCACGGCGTCGAGCACGCCGGCCCGCGTCAGCGGATCATGCTTGGGATCGCGGGGATCGTGCGGATCGCCGGTCTCGTGCAGCGAGCCTTCGACGAACAGATCGCCGACCTTGTAGCTGGAGGCTGCGCCGCCGACCGAATTGCTGCGCTCGACCACCAGCACCTTGCGGCCCGCGCGTGCGAGGATCGCGCCGGCGGTGAGGCCGCCGAGGCCCGCGCCAATGATGACGGCATCATAGCGCGCCATGTGCTATCGAACCTTGCGGGAAGCGGGTGCGAGGCGGACTATTTCCATGATGCCTTGTCGGTGTCCCAGCGTTGCCCCTTCAGGTCGGTGGCGATCGCCTTGATCATTCCGTCGTCGTCGTTGAACGTGCTTTCTTCCTCGCCGCCGGAGTTGTCCGCAAACTGCAAGTGAGCGCCTGCGGTCTCGTCAGTGGTCTTGCTGGAGGGAACAGCGAGCCAGACGATCAGGCGGTCGGAACCGCCGGGCTTGTCGGGGCTGACCAGTGCGGTGATCTCCAGCGTCTCAGTCAGGTCCAACGCGGGCGCCAACTGGCTCGGGCGCTTGAGGGTGAAGGTGAGTTCGCCGGTGACGTCGTTCCATGCCGATCCCGCCGGTTTCGCGGACATGACCTTTGCGGCAGTCGCCGTGAGGGCCGCCGCAAACTTGTCGCGGTTGAGTTTGCCGCCTTCGCTCCACTCGGCGGCGGCAAAGCGGATCGCTCGCTCCATGTCGTAGGTGCCGGAGGTCCAGCCCGCCGCGGTCACGCCCGGAGCCGTCTTGAGGCTGGCGACCAGCGCCGCCGCGCGCGCCGGATCGGCCACCAGACGCAACACCTGCTGGCCCGAACGCAGCGCGTTGCAGTCGGTGGTGATGCTGTCGAGCGCGATCTGGACGTTCTGGGTCTTCAGGCTCCTGACGAGGTCGGCGAAATTCTCGCGCTTGACCCTGACGGCCACCGATTGCGGCGACACCTGCGTGAAATCCTTCGGTGCTTCGCTGAGATCGTCATCGACCACCTGCGACTGCTGGAATTCATTCTCGTCGACATCAGCATTGTCCGGCGACGATACTGAATTGGGAACGGTCCCCAGCGTGATCTTGCCGTCGAACGAAACCGTTTTGCTGCCCTTGCGGATCAAACTGACCGTCACCGGCGTCTTGTTCTCGAAGCTCTGGCCGCTGCCACTGAGTTTCTCGCCTTCGACCTTCAACTCGATGGCGAAGCGGTCCTTGCGATCCGAGGTGGTCGAGACCGAATAGCAGACGTCGAGCAGCGCCGAGACCAACTTGCCGCCCTGCCGCGTTTCCTTGATGAAAGCATCCACCGGCAGATCACCAAGAATATCGCCCAGCGAGTTGAAATAGCGCACGTCGCTGGCGGCCGGTGCGGCCTTCGCGTCCTTGCCGGCCTGTGCCTCTGCTGCCGACCACGAGCCTGCGCCCAAGAGAGCGACGGTGCAGCCAATCATCAATGCGCGCATGGTCTTGATCCTGAATCGGGGAGTTTGCCGACGGCGGACAATCTCAAAACCGGAGCGGGTTGTCGCGGCATTTCTTGATATGAGACAACAAAAAGGCCGCCCGCAGGCGGCCTTTGCTATCGTTAAAGCGAAGACGGCGGGCCTAGTGTGGTGGTTCGCAAGTCCGCAACACCGCTTTTGCACATCCATTTGCGGACATGCGAACCAAAACCACACTAGAATCATAGTTTGCTAGTGTCCTTTTGAATCCGAAGTTCGCCATGGAGCGCGCTGCAAAAATAAGGCGAACTTCGGATTCAGGACACTAGAAGCCCATGCCACCCATACCGCCCATGCCACCCATTCCGCCGCCGCCCGGCATCGCGGGAGCAGCTTCCTTCGGCAGTTCCGCGACCATGGCTTCGGTGGTGACGAGCAGGCCGGCAACCGAGGCGGCGTCCTGCAAGGCGGTGCGAACCACCTTGGCCGGATCGATGATGCCCTTGGCGACCATGTCGACATACTCTTCGTTCTGCGCGTCGAAGCCGAAGGTCTCGGTCTTGTTGTCGAGGATCTTGCCGACAACGATGGAACCTTCGACACCGGCGTTCTCCGCGATCTGGCGAATCGGAGCTTCCAGCGCCTTCAGCACGATGTTGATGCCGGCCTGAACGTCGGAGTTCTCATTGTGGATGCGGCCGACGGCCTTCTTGGCGCGCAGCAGCGCGGTGCCGCCGCCCGGCACGATGCCTTCCTGAACGGCCGCGCGAGTGGCGTTGAGCGCGTCCTCGACGCGGTCCTTCTTTTCCTTCACTTCGATCTCGGTCGCACCGCCGACGCGAATGATGGCGACGCCGCCGGCGAGCTTCGCCAGGCGCTCCTGGAGCTTCTCGCGGTCGTAGTCCGAGGTGGTTTCCTCGACCTGCGCCTTGATCTGGTTCACGCGCGCCTCGATGTCAGGCTTCTTGCCGGCGCCGTTGACGATGGTGGTGTTCTCCTTGTCGATCACGACCTTCTTGGCGCGGCCGAGCATCTTCACCGTGACGTTCTCGAGCTTCATGCCGAGATCGTCGGAGATCAACTGGCCGCCGGTCAGGATCGCGATGTCTTCCAGCATCGCCTTGCGGCGATCGCCGAAGCCCGGAGCCTTCACAGCCGCGACCTTGAGGCCGCCGCGCAGGCGGTTGACAACGAGCGTAGCCAGCGCCTCGCCTTCGATGTCCTCGGCAATGATCAGCAGCGGCTTGCCGGTCTGCACCACGGCTTCGAGCACGGGCAGCATGGCCTGGAGGCCGGAGAGCTTCTTCTCGTGCAGCAGCACGTAAGCGTCTTCCAGCTCGGCGGTCATCTTCTCGGGATTGGTGACGAAGTAGGGCGAGAGATAGCCGCGGTCGAACTGCATGCCTTCGACGATGTCGACTTCGGTGTCGAGCGACTTGGCTTCCTCGACCGTGATGACGCCCTCGTTGCCGACCTTCTGCATCGCCTTGGCGATCATGGAGCCGATGGTGGCGTCGCCGTTGGCCGAGATGGTGCCGACTTGTGCGATTTCAGCGGAGGAGGCGACCGGCTTGGCGCGCTTCTCGATGTCCTTAATGACGGCGGCCACGGCGATGTCGATGCCACGCTTGAGATCCATCGGGTTCATGCCGGCGGCCACGGACTTCGCGCCTTCGCGAACGATCGCCTGCGCCAGCACGGTGGCGGTGGTGGTGCCGTCGCCCGCGGTGTCGTTGGTCTTGGAAGCGACTTCACGCAGCATCTGCGCGCCCATGTTCTCGAACTTGTCTTCAAGTTCGATTTCCTTGGCGACGGTGACGCCGTCCTTGGTGATGCGCGGCGCGCCGAAGCTCTTGTCGATCACGACATTGCGGCCCTTGGGGCCGAGCGTGACCTTCACCGCGTTGGCGAGAATATCGACGCCGCGCAGCATGCGGTCACGCGCGTCTCCGGAAAATTTGACGTCCTTGGCAGCCATTGGGGTTTACTCCTGATGATATGGGTTTCCGTCATCCTGAGGTGCGAGCGCTTTGCGCGAGCCTCGAAGGATGCCGGTCGATACTTGGCGATCTCTAAAACCGTCATTGCGAGCGAAGCGAAGCAATCCAGTATTGATCAGCAGAAACCGGATTGCTTCGTCGCAAGTGCCCTCGCAATGACGAAACCGTTGAATTTAGGCGCGAGAGTTTACTTCAGCACGCCCATGATGTCGGACTCCTTCATGATGAGGAGTTCTTCTCCGTCGAGCTTCACTTCGGTGCCCGACCACTTGCCGAACAGCACGGTGTCGCCGGCCTTCAGGTCGATCGGGATCAGCTTGCCGGCTTCGTCGCGGCCACCGGGGCCGACGGCGACCACCTGACCCTGCGAGGGCTTTTCCTTGGCGCTGTCGGGAATGATGATGCCGCCTTTGGTCTTCTCTTCGGCGTCGATGCGCTTGACGACGACACGATCATGCAGCGGGCGAAAAGTTGTCTTGGCCATCGGATGTCCTTTGGGCGTTGTTTGTAAGATTTGACGTGCGGTGGGGCGCGGGCCGTGGATAATGGGGCAGGGCTAACCCTTTGAGGGGATGAAGCCTTACCCTTAGCAATCGCGCTCCAAGAGTGCTAAAGACGGGATCGGGAATATGGGTTGCCGCCGATCCTGTCAAGCGAGGCTTCTTAAGGCCTTGGTGAGGCCAATATAGGATGCTCTGGAAACCATCTAGTGTCCTGAATCCGAAGTTCGCCTGCTTTCGCGACGCGTTCCATAGCGAACTTCGGATTCAAAAGGACACTAGAATCTATAATTCTAGTGTGGTTTTGGTTCGCAAGTCCGCAAATGAACATGCTGAGAAAATATGCGGACTTGCGAACCACCACACTAGGGGACGTGGCGTGTTGACGGGGGTCAACTCACGCAGCGCAATGGCGGGTCTGCCGGTCTGGCAGGCGGCTAAGTGTTTTTGCCGGGAGACATCATGACCACAATGAGCGAGCGAACCAGCGCTTCCAAAATCATTACGTTAGCAGCCGTCTCGGCGCTGTCGGGCTTTCTCGGCGCCTGCGGCGGCGGAGGCTTCGGCGGGTTCAGCGGTTTCGGCGGCGGACAGGCTACGGTACAGGAACCGGCGGCGGCTCCCGAAATTCCGGCGACCATCCGCGCCGATGAAATCGTTGGCCGTTGGGGTCTCGCTTCGTTCCACAAGCCGGATGATCGCACCCGCACCGAAGCCGCGGCGCGCGGCCAGTGCAAGAACCCCTATGTGATCGGGCAGGGCGCCACCGGCGGCGTCATCATGCATCTGCCGGACGAAGCCACGCCGCAGGAACTGCGCCTGAAGGGTAGCCAGAGCGGCAAGAATTATATCGGTCCGGCCGGTCCCGCCGGCGGGGAGAAGGATCGCGAGATCGTTTCCTTCGATGGACGCGTGCTGATGACGCGGTTTATCGACAAGGATGCGGCAAGCCGTTATGGAACCATGGTGTATGTCCGCTGCGCACCCCGCGCCTGAGGGCAGGGACTGGTTCTGACGACCGCATGAGCTGCGACAGCAAGGACATACCGCGATTGCCGGGCCGCGAATGTTGATTTCGGGCCCCTACCGCGCTGTCGGCGTTCTATGCATCACGCAGATACTCGGCTGGGGCGCGCTGTTCTATCCGCCCGGGCTGACCATGACGCACATCGCCGCCGCCCACGGCTGGTCGTTGGCGCAATCGCTTCTCGGATTGTCGATCGCCCTCGGCGTCTCGGGTCTCACGGCGCCGTTCGCCTGCGGTCTGGTCGAGCGGCATGGCGGGCATTTCGTGATGGCGGGCGGCGCACTGATTGGGGCGCTTGGGCTCGTGATCCTGCCGCTGACCGATCATTACTGGGTTTATCTCGCAAGCTGGGTGCTGCTCGGCGTCGCGATGGCCTGCAATCTTTACGATCCCGCCTTCACCGCGCTGGCCCGCATTTTCGGAATGGCGTCGCGGCGGCCCATTACGCTGGTGACGTTCGTCGGCGGTCTTGCGTCGACCTTTTCGTGGCCGACGACCCAGATGCTGATCGCCCACGGGGGATGGCGCAGCGTCTATTTTGTCTTTGCGGGCGTGATGGCGTTCATCGTCGCGCCGCTTTATGCCTTCGTGCTGCCGCGCAACGCGGTTTATGTGCCGCCGCCCGTGGCGGATGGCGCTCCGCCTGTGAAGGTCGCGACGATCGTTCCGGCCTCCGGCGCGCCGTTTCTTTTGATGGCCGCGGGATTTGCTGCCCATGCCATCGTGCAATCCGGAACGCTGGCGCATCTGCTGACGATCCTGCAACGCGGCGGGATCGATGCGGCCACGGCCGTCGTTATCGGCGCGCTGTTCGGGCCGGCGCAGGTTCTGACGCGGATTGCGGACTTCATGTCCGGCGGCCGGCTGCATCCGCTCTGGGTGGCGCGGCTGGCGATGGCGCTGATGGCCTGTGCGTTCACGCTCTTGGTGGTGGCGGGCGTTTCGCCGGCGGTTGCGACGGTGTTCGCGCTGATGTTCGGCGCAGCCAATGGCGTGGTCACCATCGCCCGCGGCGCGTTGCCGCTCGCGCTGTTCGGGGCCGTGGGATACGGGCGTGTTGTCGGCCGGATCGCCCGGCCCGCGCAAATCTGTCAGGCGCTGGCGCCGTTCGTGCTGGCGACCGTGATCGACCGGTGGACGGGGCAGGTGGCTCTTGAAATCCTGATTGCGGCGGCGCTGCTGGCGCTTGGCTGCTTCATCGCGATCCGGCGGCCGTCCTGAACGTGAAAAACCCGGAAGCGGGGTCCGGGTTTTGTCTCGTCGCGCCTGGGGAAACCGATGTTGCCCTAGTTGAACATCGCGTCGATGTCGTCCTGCGATGCATGCCCGACGTCGTCGAGGCCTTTCGGACCGTTCAGCAGGCGGGCATCGCCGACGCGGGTATCGAGAATGGCGGGCGCGTGCTGCTTGATCGCATCGACGCCGCCCCAGATTTCCATCATGACGGTGATATGATGCTCGATGAACTTCATCGTCGTCATCACCTTGCTGATGCGCTGGCCGGTGAGGTCCTGAAAGTTGCAGGCCTCGAAAATGCCGACCACGCGCTCGAGGATTTCCTCGCTGAGCCGGGCGTGCTGATCCGGCGATGACGTCTTGCCCAGGGCGGTGGCCGCCTGATCGATTGCCTCGGCCGCCTCCAGAATCTGCTGGGTTGCTTCCTCGGTGCCGCCGACCACCGCGCCGAGTTCGCCGGTGACTTTCAGCATCTCGTCGCCGCTGAAGCTCTTGCCATGAAGCATGGCGATTTCCTGCTTCGTGCGGGTGATGGCGTCGTGAATGAGATCAAGCTCGACCTTCAGCTTTTCGCACTGCTCGATCTGGGCGCGATAGCTTCCGAGAAGCTGCTGCGCTGCCGTGAGATCCTGCGCCGACGGAGCTTCTTCCTGTTCCGCAACCTGCGTGCGATTGTGAGACGCCATCTGCGCGCGAATGGCGCGCAATTCGCTCATGATCTGATGATGATGCGGATTTACGTCGCTCTCGTCATTGTCAATGATAGGCATGTCGCCGGACTGCATGGTCTCGATCCGATATCGTTTGCGCTGAATAGCCATTGGTCTCCCCAATCCCTGATGCAGCGTTTGTAACCCGGCGTCATTTAACGCCAAGTTTCAGACGGAACCGTTCTTGCCGGGAGATGCGGAGTTGGCACACACCAACGGTTAACCATGCGGCTGCGGCGTTCATCGAAAATAAACGCTGTCGCGAAGAACACCGCTCGCATGCGGACGTGGTGAATCCGATGCCCGGTTTTGTTTACCAAACTGACGCGAATTGAAACTTAAATGGATCGTGTTCAGGCGCGCTGTCCGCGCGTCAACGACGAAACAGTACAGAGTACGTCGATGTCCAGAAAAGTATCCCTCGCGCTTGTCGCCGGCGCGGTGTGTCTCGGCGCAAGTTCAATTCAGGCTTTTGCTTTCGATGACGACATGCCGGGCGCAAATCCCGCCGTGATCTACGCGCGGCCGGAGGCCAGCCCGCCGATGCCGATCCGGGTCGCTTATCAGGAGCGATCCCGCATGGGCGGCGGCTTCATCGAATTCCTTTTTAGCGGCGGCCAATCGGGCGATCCCGGTTATGCGCAGCCGCGTTACGAACAACGCGATGAGCAGATGCCGTCACGCGGCGGACTGCCGCCGATGGACCCACAGTATCGTCAGGAGATGCGACAGGGCGACGTGTCGATCGAGCCGGGCCGTCCGGGAATCGATCCGAAATTCGAGAAGCAGATGGTCGAATACGACGGCGGGCACGCACCCGGAACGCTGGTGATCGATACGTCGAACAAGTTCCTCTATCTGGTGCAGGGCGGCGGCAAGGCGCTGCGCTACGGCATCGGCGTCGGCAAGCCGGGTTTCACCTGGTCAGGCGTGAAGACGATTTCCGCCAAGAAGGAATGGCCGGCCTGGACGCCGCCGCCAGAAATGCTCAAGCGTCGTCCCGATCTGCCGCGCCACATGGAAGGCGGGCCGGAGAATCCGCTCGGCGCCCGCGCGATGTATCTCGGCACGTCGCTGTATCGTATCCACGGCTCCAACGAGCCTTGGACGATTGGTACCAATGTGTCGTCGGGCTGCATCCGGATGCGCAACGAGGACGTGATCGACCTGTATGGCCGCGTTCCTGTCGGCACCAAGGTCGTCGTGATCTGAGCTTCCAGCACCAAACTTATCATGCCCGGGCTTGTCCCGGGCATCCACGTCTCGAGGGCATGATCTAAGACGTAGATGGCCGGGTCAAGCCCGGCCATGACGTGTTGAAAGTTCAGAACTCAATCAGGCGAAATCGCTGTCGCCACCGTCATCGAAGTCGCCGGAATCATAATCGTCGTCATCGTCCTGATCCTGGTCTTGATCCTGATCGGCATCCGCCTGTGCCTGGTCGTAGGAACTCTGATGCTGGCTGTCGCCGCTGCCGCTCTTGCCGATGTCATTGACTCCGGCGTCGCGTGCGAGATCGCCGGACGATGAACTGTTGTCCCACGGGCTCTTGCTCGCGCCGCCATCGGCGGTGTTGCCGAAACCCTGCTGATGCGAGCCGCCGCCCATCAGGCCGCGGATGCTGTTCATCAGCATCGATCCGCCGATCACGCCGGCGGCTGTCGCCGCCGCCGTGCCGAGAAACGATCCGCCGCCGGCATTGCCGCCGGCGAAAAATCCTCCGCCGGCATTGCTCTGCCTCGGGTCATTCATGCGCGGATCGTCACTCATGCGCGCGTTGCCGAGCGCCTGACCGCTGTTCCAGACTGGGCCGCGCTGCGCCCCGTCGCCGGGACGGACGCTTGGCACCGAGCCGCGGCCCTGGCCGGGGCCGAGGATCGCATCGCGCATCGAATCGAGAAATCCGCCGGACGGGCGCGGCTCCTGTTCGCCGCCTTCCAGTTCCTGAATGCGGGCATTGGCGCGCTTCAGGGCTTCGTCCTGCACCAGCACCGTCTGCACCAGCGCGTAGAGGGCGTTGGGGGCGCGGCGCAGACCCTGCATGATCACCGCGTCCGCATCCGGCTCGCGCGGCGACGTTTCGAGCTTGGCGAGACGGTCGAACAGATCGTCAACCAGTTGGCGTTCCTGCGGCGTCATAATTCCCTCCTCAAGCATCCGGCATGCGAATGCGCGTCATGATGTAAGGCCGCATTGTGTCGCCAGAAGCCCCGGCGTGGATTAAATTTAGGAAAGCCGGTGATCGCGGTGCGACAAAAAGCGCCCTTCTCACCTCTCCCCGCAGGCGGGGAGAGGGAGTCCATCACGCCGGGTCAAGCGTGACGTTGCTCGCACTCAGCAGTTGGGGAAAGTCGTCGCTCGCGAGAAAGGCATATTCTCGTTCACGCTGATGGGTCACGTTATCGACGCTGACGAGCGTCTCGTCGACAAATCCGGGATGGCACATCACGAGGCCGCCGTCGGGCAGGCCATCGAGAAATCCCTGCATTGCCGTGCTGAACTCGCCGCCGCGCACCATGTCGTAAGCGCCGGCAAAGCCAGGATTAAACGCAATGCCCGCGCGCGTGCTTGTCCTGCGGAACGTGTCGCTCAGCGCATCGAGCAGCAGCGCCTTCGGATTGTTCAGCCGCTGGGCCAGCGGCAGGCTGCGGCCGCACTGGCGGACCCATGCGCCGGGCGCGGCGTCTTTGACCGCCGCAAGAAACGCGTCGCGGATTTGCGGAAACAGTTGCACATGTTGATGGCCGTCGACGTAATCGGGTGCGCGGTTGAATATTTGCTTGAAGGCATCGATCTGCGCGAGTAGTTCGGCCTGAATGATCTCGGGATCGAGCTGCCGCAGCAGGCTTGCACGCAACAATTTGCCGAGCGGCCAGAATTGTCCGCCGTCGAGCGGCTTGAAGTGCATGGTCAGCGGGTGAAACGGCGCGGTTAGCGTCGCATGCAGCCCGATCGCGCAGTTGGGATTTGCGGCGACCGCCTGGATCAGCGCATCGATCTCCGCGCTGTCGATCGCGCCGCCGACCACCATCACCGAGGTCGCGTTGATTCTTTTCTTCTCAATCAGATCGCGGATCGCGCGGTTGACGCCGGGGCTCATGCCGTAGTCGTCGGCACACAACCAGATACGGCGCGGCGGCATATCCACGCTCATTCAGCCGCGGTCTGTGGCGTCTTGTCGGCGACGGTGGAGGCATCGGCGCTTTTCACGCTGTGCTCCGCGACGAAGTAGATCGGGCGCGCCTTGATCTCGGACAGGATCTTGCCGATGTACTCGCCCATCACGCCGATCATGATGAGCTGCACGCCGCCGATGGTCATCAGGCCGACCACGAGCGACGGATAACCCGGAACCGATTTGCCGCTGACCACGGTCTCCCACAGGATCGACAATCCGAACAGGAATGCGACGGTCGCAAGAAGAACGCCAAGCAGGCTCGCGACGCGTAGCGGCGCCACCGAAAATGACGTCAGGCCTTCGATGGAGAGGCCGAGCAGGTGGCCGGGGCTGAACGTCGTGACGCCATGGGCGCGCGCTTCGGGTTCGTAATCGACGCGGATCTGCTTGAAGCCGATCCAGCTCGCGAGGCCCTTGAAGAAGCGGTTGCGCTCGGGAAGCTGCCGGAGTGCCGCTGCCGCGCGCGGCGACAGCAGGCGGAAGTCGCCGGCATCCTCGGGAATCTTCTGCCGCGAGCCCCAGTTGATGAGGCTGTAGAAGGTGCGGACGCCCATGCGCCGCAGGATGGATTCGTTGTCGCGATGCGCCTTCGCCGTATAGACGACATCGTAGCCGTCATCGATCCAGTGGCCGACCAGCCGCTCCACCAGTTCGGGCGCATGCTGGCCGTCGCCATCCATGAATAGCACCGCGCCGAGACGGGCATGATCGAGCCCCGCCATCAGCGCTGCTTCCTTGCCGAAGTTGCGCGACAGCGATACCACCTGCACGTCGAGCGCGGTGGGCGGCAGGCCGCGTGCGATGCTCAGCGTCGCGTCGGTCGAGCCGTCGTCCACATAGACCACTTCGCAGGCAAGGCCGTATTTTTGCCGGAGCGTTCCGGCCAGCGCACACAGCCGCTCATGCAGCCGCGCCAACCCCGCCGCTTCATTAAAGACAGGCACGACGATCGACAGGCCTTGTATGCGGCCCGCGCCCGACAGATTTGAGACATCGCTACCCAGCGTCATCATTTCGTTTCCAAGAATATTCCGGTCACTCCGTCATCCTTCGAGGCTCGCGCCGCCAAGTTTACACAGGCTACATGAATTTGCCTGCGGCGCTCGCACCTCAGGATGACGGTCTCTCGTTTTCGTCACCCTGAGGTGCCGCCGCTCTTGCGGCGGCCTCGAAGGGTGTGCAACAGAGCATATGATAGTCATCCCGCGCTGTCGCCAAGGGACAAAGGCTGCGGCGGCTGGTTGCACCGTCGCAAGCCAGCAGCCCTGAACTTTATTGCCCAAGGAAAGCCTGAAGTTTGGCGAACAGCGGATTCTCGCGGTCGAACACGTATTCCAGCGATGCGATCGAGACGGTTTCCGCACCGTTGTCGCGCAGGAAACTTCCCAGCGCATAGAGCTGCGCCGGTGGACAATGCAAGGTCACCATGCCGGATGAGGTCGGGCCGCCGAAGGGCGACACCACGCCGAACCGGTTGTGCGCTTCGGCCAGCAACGCATCGTTGCAGGCCGCAAAGCGGGTGCGGACTTCCTTGTATTTGCGGGCGCGGGCGCTGGCAGCGATATGGTCGAGGATGATCCGCGCGGTCTCGCGCGCCTGCGGCGACCAGTCGGCGTCGCGGGAGGCCACAAGGTTGGCATGGCTGCGCAGCATCACGCCGTCATCGAGCACCTTCAGCCCGTTGGCGGCGAGCGTGGCACCAGTGGTGGTGATGTCCACGATCAGTTCAGCCGTGCCGGCCGCGGGCGCGCCTTCGGTGGCGCCGGCGCTTTCCACGATGCGGTAATCGACGACGCCGTGGGCGGCGAAGAAGTTGCGCGTCAGGTTGATGTATTTGGTCGCCACCCGCATGCGGTGATTGTGCTGGGCGCGGAACGAGGTCGCGACGTCGTCGAGGTCCGCCATGGTGCGGACGTCGATCCACGCCTGCGGCACGGCGACCACGACATTGGCGCTGCCGAAGCCAAGGCTCTCGATCAGCATGACGCGCTTGTCCGCATCGTGGATGCTTTCGCGGATCAGGTCTTCGCCGGTGATGCCGAGGTGCACAGCGCCGCGCGCGAGTTGTGCGGCGATCTCGCTGGCCGAGAGGTAGGCGATCTCGACATTGTCGAGACAGGAAATGGTGCCGCGATACTCGCGGGCGCCGCGCGGCTTGGCGAGTGTCAGGTTGGCGCGCGCGAAGAAGGCTTCGGCGTTTTCCTGCAAGCGTCCCTTCGACGGGACGGCGACGACGAACGGCACGCTCATGATGCGCTCCCCTGCGAAAGCGCTTCGATCCAGATCGAGAATCCGACGGCCGGAATAGGCTCGCGCGCGCCGAGCCGCGTCAGCAGCCCGTCATAGCGTCCGCCGCCGACCAGCGGCTCCGCGCCGTTGCCTTTGCGGTGCAGTTCGAATTCGAAGCCGGTGTAGTAGTCGAGGCCGCGGCCGAAGGCCGTGGAGAAACGGATGGCCTTGGTGTCGATGTCCCGTTTGACCATGAAGGCGGTACGGCTCTCGAACTGGTCGATGGCGACGCTGAGGTCGAGCTTTGCATCGGAGGCCAGCGCGCGCAGTTGCTTCGCCGCATCGCCCGGTTCGCCCGCGATGCCGAGAAAGCGCTCGATCAAATTCAACGCGTCGCGCGGCAGCGCGCCGCCCTTCAACGTTGATTGTTCGAGAAAGCGGTCGGCGATCTCGGATACCGTCCGTCCGCCGACATTGCTCGTGCCGGCGATCGACATCAGGTCGGTGACCAATGCCAGCGCCGCCTTGCGGTCGGAACCAGCGAGCGCCGCCAGCACGCCTTCATACTCGTTGCGGGTCTTGCCGGTATCCAGCGTGAGGCGTTGCAGATCCTGCGCGAGGCTGACCTTGCGATTGAAATCCTTGATGAGCCGGCGCTTCCACACCGGATACAGATCGAGCGCGTCGATCAGCGCCGCGAACAGCGCGACGTCGCCGGTGCGGATGTCGACGTCCTTGATCCCGAACGCGGCTGCGGCCTCAAGGCCGAGCGCCAGCATTTCGGCGTCGGCCGCGGCGCGATCTTGCCGGCCGAAGGATTCCACGCCGGCTTGGTTGAATTCGCTGGCCTGTCCGCCGCGATAGCGGAACACCGGACCGAGATAGTAGAATCCCGTCGCCGCACCCGCGCGCGCCGAGGCGAGATAGTCGCGCGCCACAGGGATGGTGAGATCCGGCCGCAGGCACAGTTCCTCGCCGGTCGCATCGGTGGTGAGATAGAGGCTCTTGCGGATGTCCTCGCCGGACAGGTCGAGAAACGGCTCCGCCGGTTGCAGGATCGACGGACGGGCATGGGTGTAGCCAGCCCGCGCAAAGGTTTGCAGCAGGGCGTCCACCTGTGCGGCGGACCCGGTCGCGGTTGCGGCGCTGGTCTGGCTCATTATCGGTATCCAACGGGATGAAAGGCTTGAATCGGCAGTCCCTTAGCACGGGAATGCGGGGGTTTCGACGACGATCCGGAAAAGGGCTTAACGAGAGGTCTTCCGGAATGCAACTTCAGCGTGCATCGGGTTGTCCCCAATCGCCCAGCGCCGTCTGGACCACGGCCAGCGCCGCGACCGCTGCGGTATCGGCGCGCAGGATTCTCGGACCGAGCGCGAGCCGCACAATGCGGGGCTGTTTCAACAGCAGCGTGCGCTCCTCCTCGGCAAATCCGCCTTCGGGGCCGATCAGCACATCAATTCCCTGCGCTGCCGTTCCTGCCTGCGCAAGGGCCGTCGCCGGATCGGCTGTCGGCGCGTCTTCGTCGCAGAACACCAGCAGGCGCTGGCCGTCACGCGCGCCGAGCCAGCGCTCGAGCGGTTCGGGATCGCGCACGCCGGCGAGGCTGAGGATGCCGCATTGTTCCGCCGCCTCGATGACATTGGCGCGCATGCGCTCGACATTGACGCGGCTTGCCTGCGTGAACCGCGTCGTGACCGGCACCAGCGCCGCGGCTCCCATTTCAACGGCTTTCTGCACCATGTAGTCGAGCCGCGCGTGTTTCAGTGGCGCGAACACATAGTGCAGATCGGGCAGGCGGTCCTGCTCACGGGTCCGGCTCACGATCTCCGCGCGGTCCGGCCGCTTGCGGCCTGCGAGCGTGGCCTGCCACTCGCCGTCGCGGCCGTTGAACACCAGCACCGTGGCGCCCGCCGCAAGCCGCAGCACGTTGCCGAGGTAATTGGACTGGTCACGGTCGAGCGCGATGCCGATGCCCACCGCGAGCGGCGCATCGACGAAAAGGCGGGGGTTGCGGAAGTCGAGTTTGGGCATCAGCGAGATCCATTCATGTTCCGCCTTCTAGCCCAATGATCGTCAATTGGCAGCCATTTGCGTGGCGAACCGCCGCGCTGCTGCCAAATTCGTCGGGTTGTTAACGGGCGGCGGGAATCGTAAAACGTCGCCCTGGAACACAGGAGCCCGCCGGAGGAATGCCGTGATCGCCTATCGTCTCATCCTGTCGCTGGCTGCTGTTGCACTCTTCGTGCAAGCCGCGGACGTTCGCGCGCAGGGCGCATTTCCCGCGCCGCTGCCGGGACAGGCTGCGCCGGCCGCTTCACCTTTCCCGCCTGTAGGAGGTGCGCCTGCCGCCTCGCCATTTCCGCCCGTGAATGGCGCGACCGCAGCCCCCGCGAGACCGGCTCCGTCGCCGAGCGCATTCTCGACCGGCGCGCCGCCGGTCGGCGCCGCCGGTTTCGGTGCGCCCCAGCCTCAAGCCGGTCCACCGCCGGGCGCCGAAGATTGTCAGAAGGGCTTCATGCCATTGCGTGCTGATGCCGAGGCCAAGGCCAAGGCGATTCAGGCCGCCGGCAAGCGCAAGGCGGCGCCGCAGGAGGCCTGCAAGCTGATCGGCAATTTCGCTCAGGCCGAAGTCAAGATGATCAAGTTCGTCGAAGCCAACGCGCAAAAGTGCGGCATCCCGGCCCAGGTCGGCGAGCAGATGAAAAAGGGCCACGCCAACACCTCCCAGTTGCAGCAGAGGGTCTGCTCCGCGGCAGCGCAAGGGCCGGCGGCACCGGCCGGTCCGAGCCTGAGCGAAGCGCTCGGCTCCGCGTCGCTTCCGGAGGCCAAGCCGTTGAAGAAGGGCGGCAGCACCTTCGATACGCTGAACGGCAACGTCCTCACGCGGTAATTTGCTCAGGATTGGCTCCGGGCTCTGGTTTTTTGACGCGTTTTCTTGCCGTGAACCGGTACCTACTTCGCTCGAAAACGCGATAGAAGGCTTGGCATGAGCAACGCCGCAGCCCCCGTCGCCGACTCCACCTCGAATTGGGTCGATACCCACGCGCCGCTGTGGGCGCGGCCCTATCTGCGCCTGTCGCGCTTCGACCGGCCGATCGGGTGGTGGCTGCTGCTGTTGCCGTGCTGGTGGTCGGCTGCATTGGCTGGGGGTATCGCGCACGATGTGCGCGGACTGCCGCTCGTCCTCGTGCTGTTCTTCATCGGCGCGGTGGTGATGCGCGGCGCAGGATGCACCTGGAATGACATCACCGACCGGAAACTCGATGCGCAAGTCGAGCGCACCCGGTCGCGGCCGATCCCGGCGGGGCAGGTCACGGTCACGCAGGCGGCGATCTTTCTGGTGGCGCAGGCCCTGATCGGGTTCGCGGTGCTGTTGCAGTTCAATGGCGTCGCCATCATCACCGGCATCAGTTCGCTTGCCATTGTCGCGATCTATCCCTTCATGAAGCGCATCACCTACTGGCCGCAGGTGACGCTTGGCCTCGCGTTCTCATGGGGCGCGCTGATGGGCTTCGCGGTCATTCTTGGCCGGATCGATGCGACGGCGATTGTTTTGTATGCGGGATCGATCGCCTGGGTGATCGCCTACGACACGATCTACGCCCATCAGGATACCGAGGACGATGTGATGGTCGGCATCAAGTCGACGGCGCTTCTGTTTGGCGAGCGGACGCAGATGGCGCTGACAATTTTTTACACTCTTGCGGTGCTGCTGATTGGCGCGGCGCTGTGGCGCGGCGAATCGCAATGGCCGGCATGGATTGGGCTTGCGGCCTTTGCCGCGCATCTCGTCTGGCAGGTCCGGACGATCCGGATCGATGACTCGGCGCTGTGCCTGCGATTGTTCAAGTCAAACCGCGACGCGGGTCTGTTGCTGTTCGCCGGATTGCTTGTGGACGCGGTGATGCGCAGTTCCTGATGTTCAATGCCGCGCGATGATCTCGCGCTCATCGCGATGAATGGACGGCTCCAGTGCGGCACGGCCCGCCTTGCGGCGCACGAGAAACTTCGGGCGGCGATCCTTGATGATGTTGCGGCGGCGGCGTCGCGGAGCAGGCGCTCGCGTAGCCGAGTTTTCGTCCTCGATCTGGGGCAGCGCGAACAGGTCGCCCCACATCTGCCAGGCGAGATCGAGATGCAGATCGTCCGAGGTGACCAGCAGCGGCACCGACAGCGACGGATCGCGGTGAACCAGAATGAGCGCGCGTCCGTCGTTCGTCTCGCGGCAGGCGATGCCGAGAAAGTCACGAACGTGGACATTGATCGCCATGCGCATGCCGCTGACGGTGCGGCGCACGGTGACGCGTTCGCGATGGATTTCGATATGCCTGACGCCGCCATCGGCGCGGCCATCGCGCGCCTCAAAGCTGACCGGCAAAGAATGGGGGTCGAGCTGCAACATGCAGCTCGACCCGACGGGTTGCACCCCGCCGACTCCGAATTGACGCCTCACGGCTTTATCTCCCACGCCGGATTATGTTCCGGTCGATGGGAGGACGATGCCAGAGCCGCGTCCGAATCCGCTTAAGAAGGCTGGTTAATCGTGTCTCACCGGCGTTGCTTCAGTTTTCATGATTGACGAGACGTTGGCGCAGATGCTTGACGAGACCTTGCCAGCGTCCCGAAATATCTTTGGCCACAAGCGGCGAAAACGCTTGAAGTCCGCGTAAAACAGGCACATCTCATGATATGTTGCATTCGCAATCAAGCCTTGGGAATTTGTTCGTGAACTCTTCACCAAACGCGTCATTATCGCCGTCGCTGAAATCAACAACATCCGGGCTTCTCGATCAGACTGCATTGAGCACGCTGGCGCAGCGGCTCGTAGAAGCCGCGAAACGTGCGGGCGCGGATGCCGCTGATGCTGTCGCGGTGCGCGGCGTCTCGCAGGGCGTCGAAATCCGGGACGGCCACGTTGAAGAATCGGAACGTTCCGAAGGCGACGACGTCGGCCTGCGCGTGCTGGTCGGCAAGCGCCAGGCGGTGATCTCCACCAACGACATCAGCGGCGATGGTGTTGCGAAGCTGGCCGAACGGGCGGTGGCGATGGCGAAGGTTGCACCGGACGATGACTATGTGGGTCTCGCCGATCCGTCGCTGCTGGCGAAACATTTCCCCGATCTCGATCTGCTCGATCCGCAGGTGCCGTCGGTCGCCGAACTCGAACGGCGCGCGCGGGACGCGGAAAGCCGCGGCGCTGGGGGTCAAGGGCGTGTCGAAATCCGGCGGCGCCTCGGCGTCCGCCGGCATCGGCGGCATGGTGCTTGTCACCTCAACCGGCTTTCACGGTTCCTATCTGCGCTCCAGTCACGGCATCTCGGTGACCGCGATTGCCGGTGAAGGCACCGGCATGGAACGGGATTACGATTTCACCTCGGCGATCCACGTCTCCGATCTGGCATCGCCTGCGAGCGTCGGGCGTCTGGCCGGCGAACGCACTGTGGCGCGACTCAATCCGCGCAAGGTCGCCACCTGCAAGGTGCCGGTGGTATTCGATCCGCGCGTCGCTGGATCGCTGGTCGGTCATTTGATCGGCGCGGTGAACGGTGCGTCGATCGCGCGCAAGACCAGTTTCCTCAAGGATCGTCTCGGCCAGCAACTGTTCGACAAGAGCATCCGCATCATCGACGATCCGCTGCGCGTGCGCGGCCTGCGGTCGCAGGCGTTCGATGCTGAAGGCGTTGCGACGACAAGGCAGGCGATCATCGACGACGGCGTGCTGACGACATGGCTGCTGGATTCCGCCACCGCGCGGGAGCTTGGCATGGCCACGACGGGGCATGCCCATCGCGGTGTCTCGTCATCGCCGTCGCCGGGGCCGTACAATCTGCATCTCGAAGCAGGTAAGGCCACGCCTGCAGAACTGATGTCCGACATCAAGGAAGGCTTCTATGTTACCGACCTGATCGGGTCCGGTGTCAACGGCGTCACCGGTGATTACAGCCGGGGCGCTGCCGGCTTCTGGATCGAGAACGGCGAACTGACCTATGCCGTAAGCGAGGTCACCATCGCTGGCCATCTTTTAGAGATATTCAAATCGATGACTCCGGCCAACGACCTCGTCTTCAAGTATGGCGTCAACGCCCCGACCGTTCGCATCGAGGGATTGACGATTGCCGGACGCTGATTTCGACATCATCCACGGCGAAGCCCTGACACGTGACGCGGCACTGCTCGCAGGCGTGGTGCGCGAGGCCGGCGCGCTGGCGCTGAGCCTGTTCCGCACCGAGTTGAAAAGCTGGACCAAGGGCCAGTCGTCGCCGGTGTCCGAGGCCGACATCGCGGTCAACGATCTGATCGAGACCCGGCTGCGCGCCGCGACGCCGGATTACGGATGGCTGTCGGAAGAAAGCGCCGACGATCCGTCGCGGCTCGGAAAGCCGCTGACATGGATCGTAGATCCCATCGATGGCACCCGCGCCTATCTCGCGCGGCAGGAGGACTGGTCGGTCTCCATCGCGCTGGTGGCGGATGGCCTGCCGGTGCTGGGCGCGGTGTTCGCGCCCGCGAGCGATGAGTTCTTTTTTGCAATGCGTGGACGAGGCACCGCGCTGAACGGTGTGCCGGTCGCGCCCGCGCCGGGGGCTGCGATCGATTTCCCGAAGATCGCGGGGCCGAAGCCGCTGGTCGAACGTCTCGGCGGCATGCGGGAAGGCGAAAGCCTGCATCCGCGGATCGGATCGCTGGCGTTGCGGTTGGTGCGGGTGGCGGAAGGGCGGCTTGATGCCGCGTTTGCGGGCGGGCATAGCCGCGATTGGGATCTTGCCGCCGCCGATTTAATCGTGCACGAAGCGGGCGGGGAAATGACCACACTGGCCGGCGAACGGATGGTTTACAATCAGACCGACGTTCGTCATGGATTGCTGGTGGCGGCGGGACGTGCGCGCCATGCGCATATCGTCAGGCACTTTCGGGAAAACCCGGTTTTGTAATGCTTGCATGCCGGTGTCCCGTATCCGACGTTCGCTTCACTTCGCAGCGTCTCTCGAGCGAACGTCGAATATGAAAGGACCCCAGGGAATAATAACTCTAGTGATCCTTTGGCTCTGACATTCGCAAAAGTGTTTGCGAAAGATATGATACGAATGTCAGCGCCGGATCACTAGTTTGGTGCTTCAATTGAAGTGCCGGTCATTGCTTTGGGAATGTGACTCATGTCCGAAACCGTGCAACAGCAGTTGCTCCATCTTGTCATCGGCGGCGAACTCCTCGACCTCGATCATGTGACTTTCAAGGATCTCGACAAGGTCGAGGTCGTCGGCCTGTTTCCGAACTATGCCACGGCCTATGCGGCCTGGAAGGCGAAGGCGCAGCAGAGCGTCGATAACGCCCACATGCGTTATTTCATCGTCCATCTCCACCGGCTGCTCGATCCCGGCCAAGATGCGAAGTCCGCCCATTGAAAACTCTGCTTCGAAACCTCGGCCGCTCGAGCTGGGTGCAGCATGCTGTGGGGTTTGCCGCGGCCGAGTTTTTGCGTCTGGTGTGGTGGACCAACCGGTTCAGCCTCGATCCGCCCAATGTCTACAAGCGGATCGAGCCGGATATGCCGGTCATCATCGCGTTCTGGCACGGCCAGCATTTCATGATGCCGTTCCTGAAACTGAAGCAGTATTCCGCCAGGGTTCTGATCTCCCGCCATCGCGATGGCGAGATCAATGCGATCGCGGCGGAGCGCCTCAATATCGGAACCGTGCGCGGCTCGGGCGATCACGGAACGGCCTTTCATCGCAAAGGCGGCGTCGGCGCGTTCAAGATGATGCTGCGGACGCTGGAAGACAAGATCAACATGGCGCTGACCGCAGACGTGCCGAAGGTCGCGCGCAAGGCGGGATTGGGCATTATTATGCTGGCGCGCGAGTCCGGTCGGCCGATCCTGCCGGTGGCGATCGCCACCAGCCGGTTCAAGCGCCTCAACAACTGGGACCGCTCCGTCATTCATTTGCCATTCGGGCGCGGCGTCATTGCCGCCGGCGATATTATTTGGGTACCGCCCGATGCGGACACCGAGACGATGCAGACGCTGCGCGCCCAGCTTGAAGAGCGGCTGAACGAGGTGACGCGCCGCGCCTATCAACTGGTCGGACGGACCGATGAGGGCCTGCATGCCTAGCGCGCTACCCGCAACGCTCGCGGCGTATCGGCGGCTGTCCGCCCTCGCCATGCCGTTTGCGGGTCCGCTGATTGCGCGGCGGCTGAAGCAGGGCAAGGAGGATCCCGAACGGATCGCCGAGCGTCGCGGCGTTGCCAGCGCCGAGCGCCCGGCGGGACCGCTGATCTGGATTCACGGCGCGAGCGTCGGCGAGGTGCTTGCGGCCGCCGGATTGATCGAGCGGTTGCGGGCGATGAATATCCGCATCCTGCTGACCTCCGGAACGGTGACATCGGCGGCCGTCGTCGCGCGGCGGTTTCCGCCGGATGTCATTCATCAGTACGTGCCGTTCGATTCGCCGCGCTTCGTCTCGGCGTTTCTCGACCACTGGAAGCCGGGCCTCGCGCTGTTTATCGAGTCGGACATCTGGCCCAACCTGATCCTGTCGAGCGCCGAGCGGCGCATTCCGATGGTCATCATCAATGGCCGCATGTCACCGCGCTCGTTCCCGCGCTGGCAGAAACTGCGCGGCACGATTTCCTCGCTGCTGGAATGTTTCGAGCTTTGCCTGGCGCAGTCCGAGCGCGACAGCGAGCGCTTCGCGGCACTGGGTTGTCCCAATGTCATGATATCCGGCAACCTGAAACTCGACGTTGAGGCTCCGCCCGCGGACGTGAGAAAGCTGGAACAGCTCAAGGAGGCGACGCAGCGCCGGTTGGTGTTCGTCGCGGCGTCCACGCATCCCGGCGAGGATGAAGTGATCCTCGACGCGCACCGGCGTCTTGCGCCGCGGATTCCGCAATTGCTGACCGTAATCGTACCGCGTCATCCGGATCGCGGTGTGGCCATCGCGCGGATGCTGGCGGCAGCCGGAATGCAGGTCGCCCTGCGTTCGCAGGATGAATTGCCGGACCGTCGAACGGACATCTACGTTGCGGACACGATGGGCGAACTGGGATTGTTTTACCGGGTCGCGCCGGTGGTGTTCATGGGCGGTTCGCTGGTGGCGCATGGCGGACAGAATCCGATCGAAGGAATCAAGCTCGGCGCTGCGATCCTGCATGGGCCGCACGTGTTCAATTTCGACGACATCTACGACGCGCTCGATCAGGCCGGCGGAGCCATCCGCGCCGAGACCAGCGAGGATTTCGTCCGCTCGCTCGGGCACCTGCTGGTCAACCCGATTGCGCGGCAGCGGTCGGTGGGCGCCGCGGAAATGGTGGTCGGCAAGCTCGGCGGCGCACTGGACAAGACCCTCAGCGCGCTGGAGCCTTATCTCCTGCAATTGCGGCTGGAAGCGGGAGCGCCGGATGCGTGAGCCGGCCTTCTGGTATCGGCCGCCATCGTTGATCTCGCGATTGCTGTCACCGTTCGGCGCGATGTACGGCGCGGTCAGCGCGCGGCGCATGGCGCGCGCCGGCGTATCCGCCGGCGTTCCTGTTTTCTGCGTCGGCAATTATCACGCGGGCGGCGCGGGCAAGACGCCGACGACCCTCGCGCTTGTGAAAATCCTGCGGAGCATGGGCGAGCAGCCGTTCGTCGTCAGCCGCGGTTACGGCGGCACGGTCGAAGGCCCCGTTCGTGTCGACCAAACCTCGCACAGTGCCGCCGATGTCGGCGACGAGCCGCTGATGATGGCGGCATCGGTCCCCGTGATCGTTTCGCGCGACCGCGTGGCGGGTGCGGCGCTGGCGCGGGCACAGGGGGCGAGCGTCGTCCTCCTGGACGACGGGTTCCAGAATCCGGCGCTGGCCAAGGATGCGTCGCTGATCGTGATCGATGCGTCGCGCGGTGTCGGCAACGGATGTGTGTTTCCGGCAGGCCCCTTACGTGCGCCGCTCGCGCCGCAGGTGGCGCGGACCGATGCGCTGATCATGATCGGCGACGGGCAGGCCGCTGACGGCATCGCTGTTGCGGTGACCGAACGCCATGCACCGGTTCTGCGCGCGCGTCTGGTGCCCGATGAAAGTTCGGCCGCTGCGTTGCGCGGCCAGCGCGTGCTGGCCTTTGCGGGCATCGGCGATCCGGCGCGGTTTGTTGCCACGCTGCGCGCCAGTGGTGCGAATGTGATCGCGGAAAGAGCCTTCGCCGATCATCATCCGTTCACGCCGGGTGAGATCGAACAATTGATCTCGGACGCAGCGACGAAATCTCTGATGTTGGTGACGACGGAGAAGGACATGGCCCGGATCCGCAGCGACGCGCGTATCGCGTATCATGCGGCCAACATCCGCGTCTTGCCGGTGACGCTGACGTTCGATGATGAAGCGGCGTTGCGTGACTTGCTGGCAAGAGGGCTGGCGAAGGCGCGTGGCTCAGTTTTCTGAGTCGTTTGCAGGAACTGCCCGTCCAAATTCTATGTCGTCCCCGCGAAAGCGGGGACCCATGCTTCCCAACATTGAGTTTGTGCAGGAAAATTGACGGCTTCTGAACAGATCGCCGCTCTGGGTCCCCGGCTCTGCGGCGACGACATCGGTTATCGAGGACGAACGCGCGTTGAAGCCGTGCGGTCTCAAGCCTTCTTCAACTGCGCCGGATAATGCCGCTGCAACACGGCCTCCGGTGTCGCGTAGGCTTCCTGCCGGTCGACGCTCCAGTATTTCAACTCATCCAGCGGGATGTGTTCGCCGGTGATGGCGCAACGGACATAGGAGCCGGGAGACGTCACGCGAAAATCGCCGTCGAGATACTCGACCTTCGCTTCGCCCTGGCTGGAGGGCCCGAATTTATTGAGCACAATCACTGTCCTTGTGGGGTCCGGGAGATCAGGGTTCCGGAGAGATTGCTCGAATATAGGGCGGCCGCTGCGTGTGGGAAACCCCTTAATCGGCTCGCGCCGGTCATGATCTCTCCTCCGTCATGCCCGCGCCTGTCGCGAGCATCCATGCCTTTTTGTGTATCGTTTATAGACGTGGATGGCCGGGACGGGCCCGGCCATGACGATGTGCTGAGCTGCCGCCGATTCTTGCTATTCTCTAGACAGATATGCGTCAGAACAGGTCGCCCTGAACCTTCTTGACGCCGAAATCGGTAGTACGCTTCGACGCAGACTTCGCGGGAGCCGGTTTGGGTTTCTCGGCGGCGATGTCGCTGCCATCCGCGGTCGCGCCGATGCGTCCATCGGCGAATTCGATGCTGAGGCGCTGGCCGGAGCCGACATTGGCCGCCGCGTGCAGCGGCTGGCCGTGGTCGTCGCGCACCAGCGCGAAGCCGCGCTCCAGCACGCCTTTATAGGACAGCGCATTGAGCAGTTGAGAGACGTAGCGCAGGCGGGTTTCGCGCTGCTGGACATGCAGACCTGCGGCGCGGCGCGCGCTGGCCGCGAGCCGCGCGACTTTTTCCTTGCCGCGTTCGATCTGGATGCGAAGCGTGGTGACCGTCAACCGTCCGCCGATCGCGGAGAGCCGGCGCTCGTAGACGTGGGCGTTGGCGCGAAGCGCGCGCGGCAACTGCGCGCTGGCGCGGTCGAGGCGCTGGCGCGGTATGTCGAGCAATTCTGTCGCCTTCGGCAGCGCACGCACCGCCGCGCGCAATTCGCTGCGGCGGGTTTCCTGGCCGCGCTGCCAGCACAGCATGGCGCGGCGCTCCAGCGATGTGATCTCGACGAACAGTTCAGCGCGCACCGGCACCGCCATCTCGGCGGCGGCGGTCGGCGTCGGGGCGCGCTTGTCGGCGGCGAAGTCGATCAGCGTCACGTCGGTCTCATGGCCCACCGCCGAGATCAGCGGGATCATGCTTTCCGCCGCCGCGCGCACCACGATTTCCTCGTTGAACGACCACAGGTCTTCCAGCGAGCCGCCGCCACGCGCAACGATTAGCAAATCCGGCCGTGGAATCTTGCCGCCGTCTTCCAGTGCGTTGAAGCCGTGGATCGCGGCGGCGATCTGCTCGGCGGAGCCTTCGCCTTGCACCCGCACCGGCCACACCAGAACGTGGCGCGGAAACCTGTCTTCCAGCCGGTGCAGGATGTCGCGGATCACCGCGCCGGTGGGCGAGGTGACGACGCCGATCACTTCGGGCAGCCATGGCAGAAGCTGCTTGCGCGCCTCGTCGAACAGGCCTTCGGCGGCGAGCTTCTTCTTGCGCTCTTCCATCAGCGCCATCAGCGCACCGACGCCGGCAGGCTCGATGGCCTCGATCACGATCTGGTATTTCGACGAGCCCGGATAGGTGGTGAGCTTGCCGGTGGCGATGACCTCGAGGCCCTCCTGCGGCTTGAACCGCATCCGGCCATGCACGCCCTTCCAGATCACGGCCTCGATCTTGGCGCTGTCGTCCTTCAGCGCGAAATAACAGTGGCCGGAGGAATGCGGCCCGCGAAAGCCGGAAATTTCGCCGCGCACGCGCACATGGCCGTAAGTGTCCTCCACCGTCCGCTTCAGCGCCGAGGACAGTTCGGAGACCGTGAATTCCGGCGAATTCGGCAGGACTTCGGCAGCACTTGCATTCATAGGGAATCGAATCTGTTGCAGCGGCGAGGCTTCATGATAAACCCTTCTATCATCACATAAACGCCGGTTCGACCCTTATCCATGAATATCCTCTTGATCGGTTCCGGCGGGCGCGAACACGCCTTGGCGTGGAAAATGGCGGCTTCACCGCTGTTGACGAAACTATGGTGCGCGCCGGGCAATGCCGGCATTGCGCAGGAGGCCGAATGCGTCGCGCTGGATGTCGCGAACCATGCCGCCGTGATCGATTTCTGCAAGGCCAACAAGGTCGATCTGGTCGTGGTCGGCCCCGAAGCGCCGCTGGCCGCCGGGATCGTCGATGACCTCTCGGCCGCCGGGATCAAGGCGTTCGGTCCGAGCAAGGCGGCGTCGCAACTGGAAAGCTCCAAGGGCTTCACCAAGGACATCTGCAAGGCCAATAACATTCCCACGGCGGCCTATGAACGGTTTCGCGATGCGGATACCGCGAAGGCCTATGTCCGCAAGCACGGCGCGCCGATTGTTGTGAAAGCCGACGGGCTTGCGGCCGGCAAGGGCGTGGTCGTTGCAATGACATTGGCCGAAGCCGAGGCCGCCATCGACGCGTTGTTCGGTTCGGCGGGCGCGGAAGCCGTGATCGAGGAGTTCATGGAAGGCGAGGAGGCTTCGTTCTTCGTGCTGTGCGACGGCGACAACGCCTTGCCGCTCGCCGCCGCGCAGGACCACAAGCGCGCCTTCGATGGCGACAAGGGACCGAACACCGGCGGCATGGGCGCGTATTCGCCCGCACCCGTGTTCACCGATGTTGTTCGCGAGCGCACGATGAACGAGATCATCGGGCCGACGCTGCGCGCGATGAAGGCGAAGGGCATGCCCTACAAGGGGGTGCTATTCGCGGGCCTGATGATCACGAAGGATGGCCCAAAGCTGATCGAATACAATGCGCGCTTTGGCGATCCGGAGACGCAGGTGCTGATGATGCGCCTGATGTCGGATCTGGTGCCGGCGCTGCTGGCGTCGGTTGATGGCGAACTGAAGCATTTCGATCTGCGCTGGCATCCCGAACCGGCTTTGACCGTGGTGATGGCGGCAAAAGGTTATCCCGGTGATTACGCCAAGGGCACGCGTATCGATGGTCTCGACGAGGCTGCGAAAGTCGAGGGCGTCGAGATTTTCCATGCCGGCACAAAATCCGACGGCGGAAGAATTCTCGCAAATGGCGGACGTGTGCTGAATATCACCGCGACGGCGAAGACCGTCAGTGAGGCGCAGCGCCGCGCCTATGAAGCGATTGATCGCATCGACTGGCCCGAAGGCTTCTGCCGCCGCGACATCGGCTGGCAGGCGGTGGCGAGGGAGAAGGCTGGGCCTTGAGGCCTGCTGTATTGAAGGGTTGTCATACGCGGGCTTGACCCGCGTATCCATCCTTCTTGAAAAGATGGATTGCCGGGTCAAGCCCGGCAATGACAGAGAGTGGAGCCATCCATGTCCGATCTCGCCGATCTCTATCCCGGCTTCAAATCCGAATGGATCAGCACGCGCGGCGGCCGCATCTTCGCGCGCGTCGGCGGCAAGGGGCCGCCGCTATTGTTGCTGCACGGTTATCCGCAGACCCATGTGATGTGGCATCGCGTCGTGCCGACGCTTGCGGAAAAATTCACTCTCGTGATCCCGGACCTGCCCGGCTACGGCTGGTCGGATGTCCCGAAGACCGACGAGAATCACACGCCGTTCACCAAGCGCGCGATGGCGCAGGTGATGATCGAGGTGATGGAAAAGCTCGGCCATGTGCGGTTCGCGCTGGCCGGCCACGACCGCGGCGGCCGCGTGGCTTACCGGCTGGCGCTCGATCATCCGGGCCGGCTGTCGCGACTGGCGACGCTGGATATCCTGCCGACCTATGACTACTGGTCGAAGATGGATCGCGGCTTCGCGCTGCGCGTCTATCACTGGGCGTTTCTGGCGCAGCCCTCGCCGATGCCGGAGAACCTGATCGCGTCGAATCCCGACGACTATTTCGGCCGCACCTTCACAAGCTGGGCCAAGAAGGACGCGCCCAATCCGTTCGATCCGCGTGCGGTCCAACACTATCTGACGGCGTTCCGCGACCCGCTGCGCATTCATGCGGCCTGCGAGGATTATCGCGCCGGTGCCTATGCCGATTTCGATCATGACAAGGCCGATCTCGACGCAGGCAACAGGATCACCGTGCCGCTGCTGGCGCTGTGGGGCGGCGCCGGCATCGCCGCGTCTGCAAGCAGTCCGCTCGACGGATGGCGCCGATGGGCGACGGATGTGCGCGGCCATGCCATCGAGTCCGGCCATTTCCTCCCCGAGGAAAATCCGGAGGCGACGGCTGCGGCATTGCTGACATTCTTTTCGGAGCAGACCTGATGGCGCTGCGGGAAGCGCGGCGAGAGGACATCCGCCGGATCGTCGAAATGCTGGCGGACGACGAGGTCGCGCGCGGACGCGAGGATCTGTCCGGCGACATGGCGGCGTATCACGCGGCATTCGACGCCATCGCCGCGGATCCCCACAACACGCTCTATGTCTGGGATCATAAGGGCGCGGTGATGGGGTGCCTGCAACTGACCTTCATCCCCGGCATGTCGTATGGCGGTAGCTGGATCGCGAAGGTCGAAGGTGTGCGGGTCGATCGCTCGCTGCGCGGGCTCGGCATCGGCGAGCAGATGATTGATGCGATGATTGAGAAGTCGCGCGCGCGGGGCTGCAAGCAGTTGCAGCTCACGACCAACAAGCGGCGGATCGATGCGCAGCGTTTCTACCGCCGGCTCGGTTTTGAGGCGTCCCACGAGGGCATGAAGCTGGATTTGTGATTCCAGTTGTCATTCCGGACAGGCCGCGAAGCGGCCTGTCCGAATCCATGGATTACGGGTTTGCGCGTTTCACGCGCGCCCCGGAACGACGCGTCGGAGTTATCTCCGCGCCTTGAAAAAATTCGTCAGCAGCGTCGCCGCCTCGCTCTCCCCGACCGAGGGATAGATCTCCGGCGTGTGGTGGCAGGTCGGCGAGGCGAAGAATCTGACGCCCGAGTCCACCGCGCCGCCCTTCGGGTCGGTTGCCCCGTAGTAAAGTCGCCGGATCCGCGCGAAGGAAATCGCGCCCGCGCACATGGTGCAGGGCTCCAGCGTGACGTAGAGGTCGCAATCGGTCAGGCGCTCACTGCCGGTGAGGCGCGCGGCCTCGCGGATTGCCAGAATCTCGGCATGGGCGGTCGGATCGCGGTCGGTCAGCGTGCGGTTGCCCGCCTGCGCGATCACCGCGCCCTCGCGCACGATCACGCAGCCGATCGGCACTTCGCCGGCCTTTTCGGCGATTTCGGCCTGTTTCAGCGCCAAATCCATGAAAGATCGTGCCGTCATGCCTCGTTTCCGGCGATAAACTCTGTTAGTAGGACGGCTTCAGCAAACGTGAGAACCGGTTTTGCGTGAGAATGCGCCCTGATTTACAAGGGCGTATATCCGCCGTCAGCCTGATTTCACGCGACGCGACAGCCCCATATTCCGCCCAACGTTCCGAGAGATCATTCATGCCCCGCGATAACGACAAAGACAACGGCCGTCCGCCGCGCCGTGAAGGCGGAGCGGGCGCAGGTTACAAGGGCGGCGGCAAGGGCCGATCCGGAGGACCGGGCGGGCGCAGCAGCAGTCCGCGCGGTGGTGACAAGAAATTTGGTGACAGGAAGTTCGGCGACAAGCGCCCGGCTGGCGGCGACAAGCGGCCTTATGCTGCTCGCGCAGGTGCGAAGCCTTACGCCGGCAAGCGCGATGATTTCCGGAAAGACGGAGCAAGCCCGCGCAGCGATAGAGCCCGGCCCCGCGTCCGCGATTTAATCGCGACGATCGCCCACAGCGTGACGATCGTCCCGAGCGCGGTCCACGCAAGGATTTCGGCGGGCGCGGAGAAGGCCGTTCGTTCAAGCCGCGTGAGGACCGCGGCGAGGGCCGTTCGTTCAAGCCGCGTGAGGACCGCGGCGAGGGCCGTTCGTTCAAGCCCCGTGGAGATCGCAGCGAAGGACGTTCATTCAAACCGCGTGAGGATCGTGGTGAGGGACGCCCCTTCAAGCCGCGTGAAGATCGTGGAGCAGGTCGTGCGCCATTCAAGCCACGCGGAGATCGTGCGGGTGCGGGCCGATTCGAAGACAAGAAATTCGGCGAGAAGCGGCCTTACACGCCGCGCGGGGAGGGCGGCGATGCGCGTCCCGCTCGTTTCAATCGCGATGATCGTCCGCAGCGCGATGAACGCCCACGCTTCAACCGCGATGACCGGCCCGCGCGTGGCGCGCCGGATCGCGGGCCGCGCAAGGATTTTGGCCGGGGCGAAGATCGCGGCGGCGACAAACCCTGGCTGAAGCGCGGACCGTCGCGTGATGGCGATAGCCGTCCGCCCGCGCGAGATGCGGCCAAACGTTTCGACAAACCCCGTTTCGACAAGCCGCGCGACGATCGTGATTCGAGCGAACGTCCGCGTTTCTCGCGTCCGCGTTTCGACAAGCCGCGTGAGGATCGCGCCCCGCGCGGTCGCAGTGACTGGCAGGAACATCCGCGCAGCGAGACGGGTGACCGGCCGCGCCGCGAGAACGAGGACGACAGCAAGGTTTTCGCCAAGCGTCCCGCGTTCGGCGGGCGCGGCGCCTATCGCGAGCGCAAGCCTGATTTCGACAAGCGCCCGCCGCGTGCTCTCCCTGAGAAAAAGAAGAGCGGCGAGCGCATCGCCAAGATCGTCGCGCGCGCCGGCCTTTGCTCGCGCCGCGACGCAGAGGACTGGATCGTGCAGGGCCGTGTCGCCGTCAACGGCCGCGTCATCAATTCGCCGGCGCTGGATGTCACCGCGAACGATGTCGTCACCATCGACGGCAAGCCGTTGCCGGAACGCGAGCGCACGCGGCTGTTCCTCTATCACAAGCCGCGCGGCCTGATGACCACGCACGACGATCCGGAGGGCCGCCCCACGGTGTTCGACAATCTGCCGGAAGGCCTGCCGCGCCTCATCAGCATCGGGCGGCTCGATTTCAACACCGAAGGCCTGCTGCTGCTGACCAATGACGGCGGGCTCGCCCGCGCGCTGGAATTGCCGGACACCGGCTGGCTGCGGCGCTATCGCGTGCGCGCCCACGGCGAGGTCACGCAGGGACAGCTCGATGAGTTGAAGAAGGGCGTTGAAGTCGATGGCGTCAAGTATGGCTCCATCGACGCCACGCTGGAGCGCGACAAGGCGGCCAACGTCTGGATCGTGTTCGCTATCCGCGAAGGCAAGAATCGCGAGGTGCGCAATGTCATGGCGCATCTCGGCCTCGAGGTGAACCGTCTGATCCGCATTTCCTACGGTCCGTTCCAGTTGGGCGAGATTGAAGAGGGGCAGGTCGAGGAGATCAAGTCGCGAGTGCTGCGCGATCAGCTTGGCGACAAGATCGTCGCGATGTCCGGCGCGCAGTTCGACAAGCCGGTGAAGGAAGCGGTTGAGAGCGATGATGCATCGCTCGCCAAGGATGGCCCGAAGGAACGCATCAAGGGGCGCATCAAGCCCGTCGGCTCGAAGAGCGGATTGATTGCCGATCGCAAGGGCCGCCGCGTGCTGGTGCAGCGCACCGGCAGCGACGAGGCACGGGCGCGCAACGAGGAAGAGGCCGGCGGTTACGGCCCGCCGCGCCGTCCGACCCGCGGCTACAAAGGCAAGCGCGACCTGAAGCCGCAAGCCGATGTCACGGACGACTGAGCGTCAACCATGCGCGTTATTGGTGGACGTCTCAAAGGCCGTAACATCGCCTCCCCATCGTCGAATGACATCCGCCCGACGCAGGACCGTCTGCGCGAGGCGCTGTTCAATATCCTGATGCATGCCTATGAGAATCCGATCGACGGCGCGCGGGTGCTCGACCTGTTCGCCGGCACGGGCGCGCTCGGTATCGAGGCCGTCTCGCGCGGCGCGGCGTTCACGCTGTTCGTGGACAACGGCGCGGAGGCGCGGGCGCTGTTGCGCAACAATGTCGAGGCGCTCGGGCTTGGCGGTGTGACCAAGGTCTATCGCCGCGACGCCACCAATCTCGGCCCGGCCTATCCGGTTGAGCCGTTCTCGCTGGTGTTTCTCGATCCGCCCTATAAATGCGGACTCGCCGATAAGGCGCTCGCCTCCCTGCGCGATGGTAAGTGGTTGACGCCGGAGGCGCTGGTGGTTGTCGAAGAGTCCAAGGGGGCTTTTGTGGCAGCAGAAGGTTTCAAGGAACTCGAACGCAGGGCTTATGACGAGACGGAGTTTGTGTTTTTACGCACATCCTGAGATAACTCGAACGTGATCTGGTCTTCTCGATACAGGGCGTTCGGATCCCGGTGTTTGTTGAATCCATTTTGATAGTTCGAAATTTTTGTGAGCGGGGCTGTCCGCAAATGAGGCGGCGTTGAAAATAAGCGTTGTTGGCCTGGGGTTTGTCGGCACTGTCACGGGCGCATGTCTTTGTGAAATGGGACATGAGGTTGTTGGTGTCGATCTCGACGAGGGCAAGGTCGATCTTTTCGCCCGCGGCCGCGCTCCAATTCTGGAGCCCCACATTGATCAGCTTGTCGCCGATGTCTGGCGCAGTGGCCGGCTGCGCGGCACCTCCGATCTAAAAGCCGCTGTCGCGGACACGGATATGACGTTCGTCTGTGTCGGTACGTTACGCAATGCCGACGGCTCGCAGGACATCTCGGCTGTCGAAAACGTCGTCCAGTCGATTGGCGAAGCTATTGCCAGAAAGAAAGCATTTCATTCGGTTGTCATTCGCTCGACCGTTGTTCCTGGCACCACGCGTAACCACATTCTGAAATTGCTAGAGCATGCGAGCGGCGGTTCTGTCGGCGAGAGTTTTGGATTGGCCAACAATCCGGAATTCACGCGCGAAGGATCAGCGGTCGCGGATTTCCGTGCGCCGTCACGGATTGTCGTGGGCGAGATCGATGCGCAAACGGGCGACAGGCTTTCACTGATCTATTCAGGCATCAAGTCGCCAATCGTTCGCACGAGTGTTGAAGTCGCTGAAACCGTCAAATATGCCGATAACTCCTGGCACGCCCTCAAGGTCGTATTCGCAAATGAAATTGATGCGATCTCCAGGTTCGTCGGCCTCGACGGCAGTCATGTCATGGACATTTTTTGCTCCGACAGGGATCTCAACATTTCGTCTGCTTATCTCAAGCCTGGGTTTGCATTTGGAGGCCCCTGCTTGCCGAAGGATGTCGGTGTTCTGAATCATTGGTGCCGGTCAAATGGCTTGGAGGTTCCGCTTCTTGCTCATATCATCGCTGGCAACGAGCAGATCATCGACCGCGCGGCCTCGCAGATACTGGCGACCGCGCACTCCCGCATTGCCGTGTTGGGACTGGCCTACAAGGCGGGTGTCTGCGATCTTCGCGGAAGCCCGATTGCCACGCTGGTGCAGCGGCTTCTCAAGGCAGGCCGGAATGTCCGCGCATTCGACCCGGATGTGTCGCGCGGGCGCAGACTTGCGACGCGGCATGACTACACCGACGATGCGCTTGACGGTCTGGACGGTCTATTGGCCGACGATATCGACGAGTTGCTCGGATGGGGCGAGATGATCGTCGTCACGTCTCATGCCGCCCAGTATTCTTCTGCGTTGTCGAAGCTGGCTCCCGGACATGCGGTTCTTGACCTGAGCACAAGATCGGGCATCAAAGGCCGTCCAGGCCGATGAGTTGGTTCAGATGAAGGCGTTCCCTGGAGCTTGCGGCGCAATCGACGGCTTTCGGAAGCGGTCTCAGCGATGACTCATCCTCGCATTTTCATTGTTGATGTTGATGTGGTCAGGTATTCTGGCCATTTCTTCAATCAGGTATTTGGTTTTCGCGAAGCGGCCAAGGCGCGGGGACTCGAAACCAGAATCTATATCTCCCGGCACGCCGCTGCCGAGATCGTCGCGACATTGGATGCTCATCCCATTCTTTCTCCCATGCCCTGGAATATGACGCAGGAGGGGGTGCTTTCCGGATTCGTCAATGCGCGGCGGCTGCTCGGCCCATTGTTCGAAGATATCGAGAGGCAGGGTATTTCAAAGGAGGATATCCTCGTCATCACCTCTGCCCGCCCGCAGCTCATTATTGCTCTCGCTCAATGGCTCGGCACGCGTCAGGAATCCATGCGTCCGGCGGTTTTCTTCAGATTTAGCAGGGCGGGCTTTTTCGATTTCCGGCGCATGGAGTTTTCCGAGACGGCCTGGATTTATGAGTTTGTTTCTCGGATGCTTTTGGCATTGCCTGGGGGAGACCGGATATTCCTGACGGTGAATAATGAGAGGGCTGTTCCGTATCTTGAGCAACTGAGCTTGCGGCGCGCGTTCTTCCTGCCGATACCCAAATACTACGGTGCGATGGCAGGGCCAACCGAACGTCCTGCGGATAAGCCCGCGCAGATTTATGTTCATGTCCATCGGTCGGGAGAATTGCCGGAGCGAGTTTCTCGGGCGTTGAGCATGATTCTTCAGCGCCGAAACGATGTGACATTTGCAATCCGGTTCTGTGCCTACATATTCCCGACGAGGGAAGCACAGGAGGCTGTCGGCAAAGACTTTCTCAGTCCCGGCATCGAGATTCTTCCCGCGAACCAGGATTCTGTCCGATATCTTGCGGCGATCGATCGTGCGGACATGGTTCTGCTGCCCTACGATCCGATTGAGTATCACGATATTACTTCAGGCGTATTCTGCGAAGCCGTGGCGCTCGGGAACGTCGCCATTATTCCAGCCAGAACATGGATGGCCGATCACATCGTCGGCGGGCGTGCCACGGGAGTGTTGTTCGATAACAATCAGGTGGACGACATGGTGGCGGCAATCGACCGCGCGCTTGATGATCGCCTGCGCTTGCAAGCCGAAGCGCTCAGCCGCGGGATACGATTCCGCGAGCAGTATAATTCCGCGAAGAATCTTGACGGGATGCTGGATCTCGCCCGGCAGGTCCAAGATATGCGCCTCTCGTATGCTCCATTGGCAAGCGTGATGAAAGTATTCGATTCGCAGAATCATCTCGGTGCTGGCTGGCATGCGCCCGATGGAGAGTGGGGTATGTGGTCCGATGGCGATCGGGCCGAAATCAGGTTTAAGATCCGGCCTGGCGGGAGGTCGCTTTTCTTCAATGCGCTGGTTTATCCGTTTCTCGCGCCCACCCATCCCCGGATTGCTGTTTCACTCAGCGCGAACGGCGTGTCGTTGGGCGAATGGTCGTTCGATATAACCCGGACGGACGATCTGACCTGGTCGTGGCGTCATGTCCAGGTTCCCGAGTCTGTTACGGCAAGCAGTGAAATCACCATTGTATTCGGTATCCGCTCGCCAGCCTCGCCGAAGGAATTGGGTCTGTCCGTCGATCCACGGATACTCAGGATCGCGTTGCGGCAGTTTTCTCTCGGGCCGCAAATAGAACTGCCGAAGTCCAGCCCGCTGCCGGAGCCGGCAGGACCAACAGAACCGGCAGAACTCAAACCGTTGTCGTGGCATCGAAAACTGAGAGAAAAGCTGCGGTGGCTGTCAACGCCGTCCGAATAACTTCTCGATGTCCGCCAAGCTCAGTTCGACATAAGTCGGCCGGCCGTGGTTGCACTGGCCGGAATTGGGCGTCACTTCCATCTCGCGCAGCAGCGCGTTCATTTCCTCGGGCTTGAGGATGCGGCCTGCGCGCACCGAACCGTGGCAGGCCATGGTCGCCGCCACATGCATCAGCCGCCGTTCCAGCGGCAGCGCCTCGTCCCACTCCGCCATGTGCTCGGCGAGATCGCGCAGCAAGGACGCCGCATCGGTCTTGCCGAGCAGCGACGGCGTCTCGCGCACCGCGACCGCGCCGGGGCCGAAGGATTCGATACTGAGGCCGAATTTTTCCAGTTCGTCCGCGCGCGCCACCAGTTTTTCGACGGTCGATTCATCCATCTCGACGATTTCGGGGATCAGCAGGATCTGCCGCTGCACGCCGTTGCGTTCGAGGGCCGCCTTCAGGCGCTCGTAGACGATGCGCTCGTGCGCGGCATGCTGATCCACCACGACGAGGCCGTCGCGGGTCTGCGAGACGATATAGGTCTCGTGGATCTGTGTGCGCGCCGCGCCAAGCGGACGGTCGAGCAGGTCGCCTGTGGGCATGGCGTTGGCGCGCAGGTCGGCGGTGGGCGCGCCAGTGTCGAATACGGCCTGCGCCGCTTCGGCAAATCCACTTGCCTCGAAGGATTGTGCGTAGGATGGCGCGGCTCCGCCATCATAGGCAGAAGGCGCGGTGGGATAGTTCGGCGAACGCCGCCAGTCCCAGCCGCCACGCGGAATGCTGCCCGGCATGTTTCCCGGCCGGAACGCCATGATGGCGGCGCCGTCGGAATTTGCCGCCGTGCGCTTGCCTTCGCGGGCAAGACCTTCTTTCAGCGCATGCACGATCAGCGCGCGAACGAGACCCGCGTTGCGGAAGCGCACTTCGGTCTTGGCCGGATGCACGTTGGCGTCCACCTCCTGCGTGTCCAGCGTGACGAACAGCGCCACCACCGGATGCCGGTCGCGCGGCAGATAGTCGGCATACGCGGCGCGCACTGCCCCTAAAATTAGCTTGTCGCGCACCGGGCGTCCGTTGACGAACAGATATTGCCCAAGCGCATTGGCCCGCGTGAGAGATGGCGCGGCAGCAAAGCCTTCGACACTGACGCCGTCGCGCCCGGATCGCACCTCGATGGCGCTGGCGCGGAAATCCGCTCCCAGAATATCGCCGAGCCGCGTCAACCGTCCTGCTGCGCCGGGCAAAGCGGCGGCCCATGTCACCGGCGCGCGTTCCTCGCCGGACAGTGAGAATGCGATGTCGGGCCGCGCCATCGCCAGACGCCGCACCACTTCGCGGACGGCCTCGGCTTCGGTGCGATCGGTCTTGAGAAATTTCAGCCGCGCTGGCGTTGCGTAAAACAGATCGCTGACCTCGACGCGCGTTCCGCTCGTCAGCGCGGCAGGCATCACATCGGATTTCGTACCGGCGTCGACATTCAGCGCCCAAGCATGGGGTTCACTGGCGTGGCGCGTGGTGATGGCGAGTTTTGATACCGCGCCGATGGACGGCAGCGCTTCGCCGCGAAAGCCCAGCGTGCGGATGCGCAGCAGGTCTTCGTCGTCGAGTTTCGATGTGGCGTGGCGGTCCACAGACAGTGCAAGATCGTCGCGGGTCATGCCCGCGCCATCGTCAGTAATGGCGATGCGTCGTCGCCCGCCGCCTTCGGTGAAGATGTCGATGCGGGCCGCGCCCGCGTCGATGGCATTCTCTACGAGTTCCTTCACTGCGCTTGCAGGCCGCTCCACCACTTCGCCGGCGGCGATGCGGTTGACGATCTGGATGGGCAGTTGGCGGACGGGCATGGGCTTCGGGTTCGATTCGGGGGCACGGTTAGTTTAAGCTGGTCTTGAACCCAATGCATGGCTGAAACGACCCAACAATGGGACCTTTTCCCGGGACTTTTCCGCGCGATCTCCTCGCTTTCCCCGGAGTATTTTCAATGCTGACCGCTTCTGCCCTGCTTTGGACCCGTATTGGCGCGGGTATTTGCCTGTTTGTTGTCGCCAATCTCATCTATGCGCTCTTCAAGGCGCGGCGGCAGGTTGCGGCCGGAAAGCTCTGGGCGCGGACGACCGGCAAGATCACTGTGTCCAGGGTCTCGCGGCCGGCATCGCCAGGGAAAGGCGATGAGACCGCCACCACGGTGGACCTTTGCTACCAGTATCGTGTCGGCGATCAGGACTTCGAGGGCAATCGGATCAAGTTTGGCGGGCAGGCCGGAATGTCGGCGCTCGCCGCCGACGAGATCGCCGCAAAATATCCGCTCGGGGCCACGGTGGATGTCTATTACGATCCAACGACACCGGGTCAAGCTGCGCTGGAGCCCGGCAACAAGAGCAATATCGCGGGGCTGGTGGTGTTTCTCATCGTGTTCACAGCGATCAGCGCTGTCCTGGGCGCGCACTCCATCGCCGGCAAGGTCCTGTATACGCAGAATGGCGTCCCGCTGTTCGCGTTCATGCTGCCGCTGTTCGCGATCCTGGTCGCCGTTGCCGCGTTCGTGCAATACGTGCTGCTGCGCCGCCGGGACAACGCCAGCAAGGCGTGGCCGACGGTGTGGGGCAAGATTACGCGCGCCGGGATCATTACGGAGCAACGCGAGGAAAAACGCGACGACGACGGCGATTCTCAAATTCGCATCGTCACGCGCTATCGCGCCGACGTACAGTTTGCCTACACCGTGGACGGGCGGGAGTTTCACAGCAGCACCTGGAAATGGGGCTGGACCTCGCTCTATTCGGATGAACAGGCCGCGAAGGCGACGATCGCGAAATATGCCGCGGGCACCAGCGTGCCGGTGTTCTACAATGCACTGAGGCCCGATGAAGCCATTCTGGAGCCGGGCAACCGGAGTGGAGGCGGGGTGCAACTGGTGTTCGGCGCGACGTTCGCGCTCGGCGGATTGCTGATGCTGTGGGCGTTCTCGGTGGTACAGATGTAGGACAGATGCCTCAGGGTGAGGAGCGGCGCAGTCGCGTCTTGAACCATGAGGATAGCAGGTCAGTTTCTTCTCCAATCTCATCCTTCGAGACGCGCGCAAGAGCGCGCTCCTCGGGATGAGGCCAGCGACGAGTATGAAAGTAATCGTCCTTAGTCGTCGTAGCTGCGCGTGTTGCGCTTGGCCTTGACGTCACTGCGGCGCTTTTTGCCTTCAAGGCGGCGCACTTTCGAGCCGAGGGTGGGGCGTGTGGCGCGGCGCGGCTTCGGGCGAACGGCGGCTTCGCGCAATAATTCCAGCAGCCGGTCGATGGCGTCAGCGCGGTTGCGTTCCTGGGTGCGGAAGCGTTGCGCGTGAATGACGATCACGCCGTCTTTCGTCATGCGCTGGCCAGCCAGCGTATTCAGCCGCGTCAGCACGTCCGGCGCCAGCGCAATCCGACTGACGTCGAAGCGCAATTGCGCTGCGGTCGAGAGCTTGTTGACATTCTGCCCGCCTGGCCCGGAGGCGCGAACGAACGCGATGTCGAGGTCCTTCTCGTCGATCGTTATGTCGCGCGTCACCCGGATCATGCAGCACGCCTAGCACGATCCGCGCGATCCGGCACCGCTTTTCGCGCCGTGCGCCGGTCAATGCGCTCCCGGCGTGACGGTCTCGGTGGAAAGCCGTACCAGCATTTCGCCTGCGAGATACAGTCCAAGCAACAGCATCGCGATCAGGAACCAGCGGCGAAATGTTTCCGCATCCATGCGCGAGCGGATCGCCTGCCCGGCATACATGCCGGCGAAAGCGGCCACCATCGCCACCAGACCGGGGATCGCGACGGTCGCGTTCAGCAGTCCAGCGCCGGTCAGATTGAACGCCAATGCCAGCGTTGCCGTGGTGAAAAATACGCCGAGCGCCTGAACCAGTTCGTCCTTCTCCATGCCGATGGCCTGCATGAAGGGCATCGAGGGAATGACCTGCACACCGGTTGCGGCGGAGATCACGCCTGTGATGAGGCCGACGATGCCGCCGATCCATTTCTCATTCCGGCGGGGCACGCTGAAGCGGACCTTGGAGAGGCCGACGATGGCATAGATCACCAGCAACACGCCGAGCACGATCGTGCCGTAGTGCGCGTAGGGACCGGTCATCAGTCCCGCGCCCGACCAGATGCCGAGCACCGTTCCGATCATCAGCGGCCACAGCCTGCGCACAATGTCGCGCAGATAGGGACCGACAAAGGTCTGCCAGATGTTGGTGACGATGGCGGGCACGATGACGATGGCGAGCGCATGCGCCGGAGGCATCTGCGTCGCGAGCAGGCCGATCGCCACCGTGGGCAAGCCCATGCCGATGGTGCCTTTGACAAAGCCGGCCAACAAGAAAACTGCGGCGATGATGACGAGAATCGAATCTGGCATGGAACTGGACATGGCGCGCACATTGACCGGGAGCAGCAAGCTGCACAATCTGGAGGTTGCGGAGCAAGCCTTCGGATTGAACGAAAGCATGATGGGAGATCTTGCCGTAAGGCGCGACGAATTGCCCCTTCTAGGCGTTCAGAAGTTTCAGCGCCGCCTCATGCACGCGCTTGTCACCCGCCGCGACGATGCGTCCGCCGGATTGCGCGGGCTCGCCTTCCCAGGTGGTCATGATGCCGCCGGCGCCGTTGACGATCGGAATCAGGGCCGCGACGTCGTAGGGCTTCAATTCGGTTTCGATGATGAGATCGAGATGGCCCGAGGCCAGCATGCAATAGGCGTAGCAGTCGCCGCCGTAGCGTGAGAGCCGCACCTCGTGCTCGACCAGCCTGAACCGGTCGCGGTCCGGTTCCTTCATCAGGAGCGGGCTGGTGGTGAACAGCGTTGCGTCCGCCAGCGATGCGCAGCGCCGCACCGACAGCTTGCGCTTTCCGGACTGGCCTTCGTAGCGCGCGGAGCCGCCGTCGCCACTGAAACGTTCGCCGATATAGGGCTGATGCATCATGCCGAACACCGGCGTGCCGTTGTGCATCAGCGCGATCAGTGTGCCCCAGATCGGCATCCCTGCAATGAAGGATTTCGTGCCGTCGATCGGATCAAGCACCCAGACATATTCGGCGTCGGCGCGCTCGGACCCGAATTCCTCGCCGACGATGCCGTGCAGCGGAAAGCTGTCCTTGATCATCCGGCGCATCACGGCTTCGGCCGCGCGGTCGGCTTCGGTGACGGGATCGAGATCGTTGCCCTTGTTCTTGTTCTCGACACTGAGCGAGGTGCGGAAAAAGGAAGGATGGTTTCGCCCGAGGCGGTCGCCAGTCGTCCGATGAAAGCGGTGAAGTCGATAACCGTCACGGGAATTCCTTTGGAGCGAATGCAATGCCGGCGGAGTGCAGGTGTGGGCAGTGTAAGTGTGAATCGATCACGCCCCTATAAAGAGTCCCGGCAAGGGAGCAATCACTGGAAATTTTGTTCGCATTGCGCGGTCGAGTGGGATGTTCATTCCTTCCTCCCTGATTCCAAAGGGAAGGCAAAAACGAAAGCCTCTTTGCCTAAAAATAGAATTTCAGATTCATTTTATGGGCGCGATTCTATGCTTTTATGCCACTGGAAAAAGGGCCAATTCACTCTCAAGTATTTGTAAATAAAAGAATTTTCTATTTTTCGGCGTTGGCCGGGTCGCAAGTCTGTTATGCGATGAGAACATGGCAAAATCTTTAAAAATACTTGCCTTGGGTGCGCTGCGGCTGCATATTGTTGCGGTGCGATAACGCCTCGCGTTATTGCTGCCCTCCTTGGGCGTTTCCTCCCTAGACTTGGGCCACTTGCTTTCGCGAGTGGCCCTTTTTTCTTGCGTATATGGTTTCCGAAAAAAAGCGATGCCGCTTTTCGAAGGGCCGCGCGCGCAAAAAAAGAGTCGCGATCGGAGAATGCTTATTCCGCCGCCGCCTGGAACGGACCGAGGCTGTCGAGCGGGATCGAGGCCAGTGTATCGGCCAGCACCATGAAATCATCCGCGACTTTACGGAATTGCGGGCCGCGCTCGCGCCGCCGCTCGTCCATGTAGATCGCGCGGTTGAGTTCGAGCTGGATCGTATGCAGTCCGCTCGCCGGATTGCCGTAGTGCTCAGTGATGAAGCCGCCCGCATAGGGCTTGTTGCGGCCGACCGAATATCCCAGCGCCATGAGAGTTTCCTCGACGGCATCGGGCAACACGCCTGCGCAGCTTGTGCCATAACGGTCGCCGATCACGACGTCGGGACGCGCGGGCTCGTCGCGCGTGACACCGATCGATGGCATCGAATGGCAATCGACCAGAATCACCGTGCCGAACGCCTGATGCGCCTTGTTGATGAGGCGGCGCAGCGCACGGTGATAAGGCTTGTAAAGCGCCTCGATCCGGCTCAACGCATCCTCAACATCGAGCCGCTCGAAATAAATTTCCTGGCCATCGCCGACCACGCGGGGAATCGTGCCGAGACCGCCTGCGACCCGCATCGAGCGGGTATTCGCGAAGCTCGGCAGCCGGCCCGCGAACATGCGCGGATCGAGTTCATAAGGCTCGCGATTGACGTCCACGTAGGAGCGCGGAAAATGCACACGGACGATGGGAAAGCCGCGGCCGGTGAGGTCCGCGATGATTTCATCCATGAACGAATCTTCCGAACGCCGCAGCGCTGCCTCGTCAATGCGCGACGCGGCCAGAAACTCGCGCGGATAAACCGATCCGGAATGCGGGGAATTGAAAATGATCGGCGCGCGCCAGACTGCCGGCTCGATAATCTCGAATGGAGGCGATAACTCGTCCTCGAACCGCATCATTGCCGCCTCTTTTCCTCGCCATTCTCGTCCGCGGCGTTATGCTCGCCGCTGCCGATATGCCTGTCCGGACCACATCTTTTTGCCGGAAAAACGGATGCTTTCTGCAATATCATTGTCCGCAAACCTAATCGATCTGCCAAGAGGAAGTTCGCCTTCACCCGAAATTTACTACCCGTCTGGCAAATAGAAGGCAGGGGATTTTCTCCATTCACGGGACTCGATGACCAGGCCATGCAGCACAAAATTCTCCTTGCCGAAGACGATAACGACATGCGCCGCTTTCTGGTGAAAGCGCTGGAGAATGCCGGTTTTCAGGTCTCGTCCTACGACAATGGCTTGTCAGCTTATCAGAGGCTGCGCGAAGAGCCTTTTGAAATGCTTCTAACCGACATCGTGATGCCGGAGATGGACGGTATCGAACTGGCTCGGCGGGCATCGGAACTGGATCCCGACATCAAGATCATGTTCATCACCGGATTCGCCGCCGTGGCGCTGAATTCGGACTCGGAAGCGCCGAAAAACGCCAAGGTGCTGTCCAAGCCGGTCCATTTGCGCGAATTGGTCAGCGAAGTGAACAAGATGCTGGCGGCCTGAGACGGCAGGCGGTAGGGACGATTCACCCCGAAAACACCTCTTCCCGTCCTTGCCTGGGGCAGCCCAAGCCGATATAGGGACGCATCCCGGCATCAGTGGTCGTTAAGGGCGCGTAGCTCAGCGGGAGAGCACCTCGTTGACATCGAGGGGGTCACAGGTTCGATCCCTGTCGCGCCCACCATTTTACCCACAATTCCCGGAAATCGACCCTCCGTCAGCGCATGACGGGAACTCCCCATTGCCCGCCGCGTTGTGATGCCGGAGGACGATGACATGCGAACATTTCTGGGAATGATCTTGGGCTGCCTGCTCACAATCGGTGTGGTTTACATCCACGATTCGATGGCGACATCGACCGTGGCCAGTGGCGCATCCGCCGGCCCGTCGCGCCAGATCGTGAACTGGGATGTCGCCGCCAGCGAGTGGGGGCAGGTCAAGGACAACGTCCACACCACCTGGCTGAAACTGACGGCCAACAACGGCTGAGCAGCGCTTTCTGAACGACACTGACGGAACTGCACTGGCTGAACTACAAACGGCGGAAACGACCAAGGCCCGGCAGCGATGCCGGGCCTTGTTTGTATAGATTTCTGACGAACCGCACCGCGTCATCGCGGGCGGATTTTTTTGTGATCGCGCTACTTCTTTTCAAGCATGCGTGTGGCGCGGGCTCGGATCGTCGCCTGCACGCCATGCGCCAGTCCCGCGAGCAGCCACGGCAGCATGACCTCGAGCCTGACGTGGTCTTCCGCCACGTCGATCGTTCCGCCGACCGGCTGCTTCAGCGCGGTCAACCGAAATGCGAGGCGGTCGCCGCTCCAGATTTCCTCGTGGACCTGAAGAATCTTCCCGTACTCTGAACGAATGCTGCCGAGTCCAGCCTTCAGTCGCCGGGCTGCTTCGTCCTTGCCGAGCTTGTGCGGAATGGAAACGATGAAGGGCTGGGCCAATGTCGCGCCTCGGAACCATGATATGCGCCGTGATAGCGCGCGTTCGAGAAGACTATAACAATTTGCTCCCGCAGGTGTGCAGATAACCGGCGCTATGCACGCCGGTTCACGATGGAATTTCATCTTCATTAACGCTGAGACGCGCCGTGGCGTGCGAGGTTGGCACATCCGTGGTATTTTTCGGAATGCTCCGTCTTGTGACAGTCGCCTCCGTGCTGTCGTCGAATACCGGTGTGCGGCCCGCACCTGTCATCGACACGACGGATAACGACCAGACCAAGTACTGGGCCACCAAGCTCAACGTTTCGCCGGACGATCTCGCCGCTGCGATCCAGGACGTCGGCCCTGCCGTTGCCGCCGTGCGACGGCACCTCGGCAAATAGACCTTCGCTCCGGATCGCGTTCGCGCGACGGATGGCTGCTTACCGGTAGTAGTAATCTCGCAAGTTCCGGCGGCGCGGCTGCCGGTTCAGCATCAACGCCAGCGCGAAGCCCACTGCGCCTGCGACCAATAGCGAACCGAGCGGCTGGTCGCGAACGGTCGATGCCATTGCGCGGCTGCCATCGCGATAGATGTCGCTGCCCTTATCGAGTGCGTCCTTGGCGTAATCGCCTGCGGTATCTCCGATATCGCGCACGGCATCTTTCGCCTGACCGTAGAGATTCTGCACCGTGCCGGCGGCTTCGCGGGCGCGGCCGGAGGCCTCCGTGGACGCATCGCCTGCCGCGCGGCCGAACGCGCCTTCAACCTTGCCTGCGGCATCCTTCGCGGCGCCTGTGATCCGATCCTTGTCCATGTCTTTCATCTCCGGGGCTTGATGCCGTTTGAACAACGGCGTGCTCACCCAGATGTTCCGGTGCGTCGCGGCGAAACCTCCGGAGCGCTGCGTTAACGCGGGAACTCTCAAATCAAAGAAAAAGGCCCGCTCATCGAGCGGGCCTTTCGGCTTTGGAGCGTTTGAAGCGACGGCCTAGCTCTTGATGAAGGCCAAGAGGTCAGCGTTGATGGTCTCGGCTTCCGTGGTCGGCATGCCGTGCGGAAAACCCTTGTAGGTTTTCAACGTGCCGTTCTTCAGCAGCTTGGCGCTCAGCGGCCCTGAATCGGCATAGGGCACGATCTGGTCGTCATCGCCGTGCATCACCAGAACAGGGACGGTGATCTTCTTCAGGTCTTCGGTGAAGTCGGTCTGTGAGAAGGCGACGATGCCATCGTAGTGCGCCTTGGCGCCGCCCATCATGCCCTGACGCCACCAGTTTTGAATGATCCCTTCCGAAGGTTTCGCGCCGGGCCGGTTGTATCCGTAGAACGGTCCTTCCGGCAGGTCGCGATAGAACTTGGCGCGGCTCGCGGCGAGTTGCGCCTGAAGTCCGTCGAAAACCTCTTTCGGCAAGCCGCCTGGATTATTGGGAGTCTTCACCATGATTGGCGGCACCGCGCTGATGATTGCGGCCTTCGCCACCCGGCTTTCGCCGTGGCGGGCGATGTAATGCACCACTTCACCGCCGCCGGTGGAGTGGCCAACATGCACCGCGTTTTTCAGGTCGAGATGCGCGGTCAGCGCGGCCAGGTCGTCGGCGTAGTGATCCATATCGTGACCGTCGCTGGTCTGGGTCGATCGGCCGTGACCGCGGCGGTCATGAGCGATGACGCGGAAGCCTTTTCCCAAAAAGAAAAGCATCTGCGCGTCCCAATCGTCCGCCGAGAGAGGCCAGCCATGACTGAAAACGATGGGCTGTCCAGATCCCCAGTCTTTATAAAAAATTTCAGTACCGTCTTTGACCTTGATCGTAGGCATCACAATTCTCCTCAGTCGAAAGAACGCGGCCCGGCGCGCGAACCATAGTCCGTCCTTATGGCGTTTGCGCGACCGCCATTAGTCGCACACATGCCCAGCGCGAATGCGAGATCAAGGGGAGCAACCACGCCGGTCTCGATCATGTGGTCGCGATCGGTGCGGTATTCAAATTGACGGCAGCATTGATCGTGCTGCCGTCAATTTTCCTGTCAGCCGTGCAGCTTCTTTGTAGTCTCTGCAACGGTCTTGCCCTGATAGCGGGCCGCGGCGAGTTCGTTCGCGCTCGGCTGGCGGCTGCCGTCGCCGTCGGTGATCGTGGTTGCGCCATAAGGCGAGCCGCCAGTCACTTCCTTGACGCCCATCTGGCCTGCGAAGCCGTAGTTGAGCCCAACCACGACCATGCCGAAATGCAGCAGGTTGGTGATGATCGAGAACAGCGTGGTCTCCTGGCCGCCGTGCTGCGTGGCGCTGGCCGTGAACGCGCCGCCGACCTTCCCGTGCAACGCGCCTTTCGCCCACAGGCCTCCAGCCTGATCGAGAAAGTTCGCCATCTGCGATGCGATGCGGCCGAACCGCGTGCCGGTACCGACGACGATTGCATCGTAGTTCGCCAGATCCTCGATCTTGGCGATGGGCGCCGCCTGATCGACCTTGTAATAGGACGCCTTCGCGACGTCCGGCGGTACGAGTTCGGGCACGCGCTTTATGTCCACAGTAGCGCCGGCTTCACGTGCGCCTTCCGCGACGGCATTCGCCATCGCCTCGATGTGTCCGTAAGCCGAGTAGTAGAGAACGAGAACTTTGGCCATGATGGCCTCCTTGATTTTGCAGGGATGAATTAAACGGATGAGGGGGAATGGATGCGGCTTACGCCGCATCCACCAGCACGAGTTCGGTGTCTTCCAGCGCGGTGATCTTCACCGACGCTTCTTTCTGGACGGCGACGCCGTCGCGCGTATTGGCGCGCACGCCGTTGACCTCGACCGAGCCGGTGGCCGGCACGAGATAGCCGTAGCGCTTTTCGCCGATGGCATACTCGGCGGTCTCGCCGGCCTTCAGCGTGGTGGCCAGCACGCGCGCATCGGCACGGATCGGCAGCGCATCGTTGTCGGCTTTGAAGCCGCTGGCGATGGTGACGAACTTGCCGGAGCGGTCGGACTTGGGGAACGGCTTTGAACCCCAAGTCGGCTGTCCGCCGGTTTGCGTCGGCACGATCCAGATCTGGAAGATCTTGGTCGTCACCGGCTCAAGGTTGTATTCGGAGTGGCGGATGCCCGACCCCGCGCTCATCACCTGCACATCGCCGGCTTCGGTGCGTCCCTCGTTGCCGAGCGAGTCCTGATGCGTGATCGCGCCTTCGCGAACGAAGGTGACGATTTCCATGTTGGCATGGGGATGCGCAGGGAAACCGGTGTTTGGCGCGATCTCGTCGTCGTTCCAGACGCGCAGGCTGCCGTGGCTGATGTTGGCGGGGTTGTTGTAGCTGCCGAAGGAGAAGTGGTGCTTCGCCTTGAGCCAGCCGTGATCCGCGCTGCCGAGTTTGTTGAAAGGACGAAGTTCGATCATGGGATGGTTCCTTTCTGAATGTGCTTGGGGTGACCGCCGGGTGTGATGCACCCGGCGTAGATTTGTTTTGTGTCAGGTGCCGAAGCCGCCATCGACGTCGATGTGCACTGGATAAGCCTTCCGGCATGGTGCATAAATAGAAACTATGGAAACTCATTGTTTCCATTATTGACACGCAGGGAGGTGCGCGGATGTCCAGACTTCCGGACTTCGAGGCCTTGGCGATCTTCGCCAAGGTCGTGGAAATGCGCACTTTCGCCGGGGCTGCGGCCGAACTCGGGCTCTCGAAAGCGACGGTCTCGAAAGCGGTCAGCCGGCTTGAAGAACGGCTCGGCGCGCGGCTGTTCAACCGCACCTCGCGGCAACTGGCGTTGACCGATGCCGGCCAGAAATTGTCCGAGCGCGCGACGCAACTGCTGATGGATGGCGAGGCGGCGGAGAACGAGGCGCTGGCGCAATCCGCCGTGCCGCGCGGGCTGGTGCGCCTCGCCGTGCCGATGACGTTCGGCGTGAAAGTGATCAGTCCGCTATTGCCGGAGTTCCTCAGCACCTATCCCGAGGTCTCCATCGATCTTCATCTCAGCGATGCGACCGTCGATCTGATCGGCGAGGGCTTCGACGCCGGTGTCCGGATCGCGCGGTTGCCGGATTCATCGCTGGTGGCGCGGCGGCTCTGCGGTATGCGGCGCTATACGGTGGCGGCCCCGACCTATCTGAAGAAGTACGGACGGCCGACGCACCCGATGCATCTCGCTCAGCACAGATGCTTCGGCTACGCCTATCTCTCCACGGCGGGCGTCTGGCACTATGTCAATGCGGCGGGCGAGCAGGCGACGGTACGGCCGTCGGGACAACTGCGCGTCAACAACGGCGAAGCGACAATGCCGTCGCTGCTGGCCGGGCTCGGCATCGCCGACCTGCCGGACTTCATCGTCGGCGACGCTATCGCGGATGGACGGCTTGAAGTTATCCTCAAGGACTGGAAGCAGCCTGAAGGCGCGGTGCATCTGGTGATGCCGCCGGGCGGTCCGCGACCCGCGCGCGTCGAGGTGCTGGCGGATTATCTCGCCGCAAAGCTGGGACGCACCAAGCGTGCGGCGCGGTAGGTCCAATCACGTTCATGTTCCGCACTGGATCGGCGCGGCAAGTTTGTTTACGATACGTCTCCATCCTCGAAGGTTTCCCTGAATGCGCAACTTCATCACGCCGTCCCGCTCCATTGCGGTGGGCGAACGCGGCATGGCCGCGACCTCGCACCCGCAGGCGACGCTCGCTGCGCTCGACATTCTGAAGGCTGGCGGCAACGCAATGGACGCCGCCATCGCCGCTGTCGCGATACAGGGCGTGGTCGAGCCGCAGATGACCGGTATTGGCGGCGACTGCTTTGTGATCTACTCGCCCAAGGCCGGCACGCCGGTGGCGCTGAATGGCTCCGGGCGCACACCCGCGAAGACCGATCTCGCGAAAACGATGGCAAAGGGCATCATGGCGCTGACGCCGACCTCGATCGAAGGCGTCACGATTCCCGGCGCGATCGACGCGTGGTGCAAACTTTCGGCGAAGTACGGCAGCAAATCGCTGGAAGAGATTTTCAAGCCGGCCATCGATGCGGCAGAGAGCGGCTTCCGCATTACGCCCCGTGTCGCCGCTGACTGGTCGCGCAACCGCGCGAAACTTGAAAGCAACCCGGCTGCGAAGGCGCATTATCTCTGCGATGGCGTCGCGCCGGAGATTGGCGCGCGGCGCGATCAGCCCTCGCTCGGCAAAACCCTGCGCCGCATCGCGCGCGAAGGGCGCGCCGCATTTTACGAGGGCGAGGTTGCGGAAGAAATCGTGAGCGTGCTGCAAGGCCTTGGCGGCGTGCATACTGTGGCGGATTTCGCCGCGAACGCGCCGGAGGATGTGACGCCGATTTCCACGAGCTATGGCGGCCACGACATTCTTGAATGTCCGCCGAACGGGCAGGGACTCGCGGCGCTGATGATCCTGCGGACATTGGCTGGCTACGACATCAAATCGCTCTCGGAAGCCGACCGCGTCCATCTGCTGGCGGAAGCGACCAAGGCGGCGTATCGTGCGCGCGACGCATTCTTCTGCGATCCCGCTTTCGGCAAGATCGATGCCACGCACTTCTTGTCTGAAAGTTATATCGGTGCGATCCGCAGCAAGATCGACATGGCGCACGCCAGCGCGAGTGTTGACTGGGATGACATCGAGCACAAGGACACCGTCTACGTCACGGTGGTCGACCGTGATCTCAACGCCGTGTCGTTCATCAATTCGCTGTTTCAGCCGTTCGGCAGCGGCATCTATGCGCCGAAGTCCGGCGTGCTGCTGCACAACCGCGGCTGGGGTTTCCGGCTCAAGCCCGGCCATCCCAATGCGCTCGCTCCGAACAAGCGGCCGATGCACACCATCATTCCCGGCATGGTGATGAAGAACGGCCGCTGCGCGATGCCGTTCGGCGTGATGGGCGGGCACTATCAGGCAACCGGCCACGCGAATTTCATTTCCAACATCTTCGATCTCTGCATGGATATTCAGGCGGCCTCCGAGGCGCCGCGCTCGTTCGCTTTTGAAGGCGTGCTGTCGATCGAACCGACGTTTGGAAAAGAAATCGGCGCTGAGCTTGCCGCACGCGGACACGATCTGAAATGGGCCGATGCGGCGATTGGCGGTTGCCAGGCGATCTGGATCGACCATGAACGCGGTGTCCTGCTCGGCGCCAGCGACCATCGCAAGGATGGTGTCGCGCTCGGCATTTGAGCACTCGCTCCGGACGCATTGGGCCTGTCCGGCGATACGTCAGCCGGCGAGGATGTCAGCCGCGCGCGATTGCCTCGATTATGTATTGCCGTACTTCATGAAGAAGCATCTCCTTTCGCCGGAAAGGTTGTGGCATCGCCAGGTTCTGCCGTCTTCGCTCGGCGTCGCCTGTTCGAACGGAACCAGCTCCTTGAATCGCGTGAGCCAGATTCCGTCAGGCCGGACCTGAACCTCGTCGGCGCTGAGCTGTTCGCAATCGCTGGGTCCGCAGCAATGGACGCCGTCGGAGCCTTTATAGGAACCTTCGGCAATCCAGTTCGGCTTGCCATCCGCATCATGTGCAAAGCAGACGCGGGTCACCAACAGCGTCACCGTCAGAAACAAGAAAATGATTGATCGCATCACATCACCTCCTTGGTGAAATGCGAAGCATCAATCATGCCAATCGCGAGTCGCAGCGATTCCCAAAGGACATGCCTGAGCTGCAAAGCCGGACGGCGAGTCTTTTGTGCAACAGTAACCGCGGATGCGAACCTCCGGGTACCCTAAGCGTCCGGGGTCATGATCTTGGGCAGGTCGGCAAGCGCGGAGATTCGAAAGTCGGGTTCCATCCCGAACTCGTCCATTTGCATGCGCAGCGCCCTGAACATCGACAGCGGGCGCACGAGATCGGCTTTCGCAAGCTCGGCAGCCATTGCTTGCGGCGTCACGCGTTCGATCCATGCCACATTCAGGCCAAAGGCTTTCGCGCCGCAGGCGTCGAACGGATTGGACGACACGAACAGCACCTCATGCGGCTTTACGCCGAGATTCGATTCAATCAGTTCGTAGGTTCGCGGCGACGGCTTGAAGGTCTTCGTTGAGTCGATGCTGATGGTCGCGTCGAGAATGCTGTCGAGGCCGGTATTGCGCACCAGCGCATTCAGCATGTCGGTGCTGCCGTTGGAGAGGATCGCGAGCTTGCGGTCTTTCAGCCCGGCAAGCGCCTGTTTCGCATCCGGGTAAAGATCGAGATGGACGTATTTGTCCATGATGCGATCGAAGACGGCTGCGTTGAATGTCAGTCCGAGCGCGTTGAGCGTGAAAGTCAGCGAGTCGCGTGTGATGACCGAGAAGTCCTCGTAGCGGTTCATCAGCGAGCGCAGCCAGGTGTACTCAAGCTGCTTCAGCCGCCAGATCTGTGTGATCAGCTCGCCAAAACCGGGAAAGGCCTGGTCCGTGACGGCAGCAACCGACTGCACATCGTAGAGTGTGCCGTAAGCGTCGAATACGACGGCCTTGATTCTCATCTCACACGTCCATCTTCGAGGGACTCGGTCGGTGGATATCCGGCCCAATTCATGTGGGTCCTGTTAATGCCAGCACGCCTGCTCCGGAAGCGCCAACGCCCATAAAGTTGGGCTTCTATTGTGGTCCGCCGGTGCCGGAATACTCAATCAATTCAAATCGCAACTCAGATTCCTATTAGGAGCTGTTTCATGAATTTGAGTTAGTCGTTGATCTGGCGCAAAGCGCCAGCCGGTTTATCGATCTTGAAACCAGAAAGGTTAACGATGCTCTGGAATTTGCGGATTTCATCCAAACTGCTGATGATGGTGGTGCTTTCGGCCCTGGGCATCGTTGGCGTCGCCGGAGTTGGCCTCTCGGCGCTCAAGGATAATCTGCTTGAGGATCGCAAGGCCAAGCTCCAGGATCTGGTCCTGCTTGCGCGCCAGGCTGTCGAACAGAACTACGAAGTTTCCCGCAAGGCCGGCCTTTCGGATGCCGAGACGCTCGAGCGCGGATCGAAGCTGCTGCGCACGCTGCGCTTCGGCAAGGACGATTATTTCCTTGCGTTTGGTTCGAACAGCGCCGTGCAGGTCCATCCCAACCCGAAAGTCGAGGGCAAGGATCTGACGAATTCTCCGGATTCCGACGGTGTCTTCTACACCCGTCAGTTGATCGAGATGGGCAACAAGGGCGGCGGATTTGTCGCTTACCGTTTCCCGCGCCCCGGCTCCGACCAGCCGGTGCCGAAGATTTCCTATTCGACACAGTTCAAGCCCTATGGATGGGTCATCGCCGGTGGAATCTATGTCGACGACGTGGACGCGATCTTCTGGAAACAGGTGCAGCGCATCGGTGCTCTCGTCGGCTTTGGATTGCTGCTGGTCGTGGGCATGTCGCTTCTGCTGAGCCGCAGCATCGTCAAGCCGATCGTCGACATGACCGGCGCGATGCGCAAGATCTCCGAAGGCGACGTCTCCATCGGGGTGCCCGCGCAGGATCGCCGCGACGAGGTCGGAGCGATGGCGCAGTCGGTGCAGGTGTTCAAGGACAACATGATTGAGGCCGCGCGCCTGCGCGCCGAGCAGGACGAACTGAAGGGACAATCCGAATCAGAGAAGAAAAACCTTCTCAGGAAAATGGCGGACGATTTTGAACAGGGCGTTCGTCAATCGCTCGATACGCTCACCGGAGCGGCGACGGAGATGCGTGCGACGTCACAGAGTATGTCTGCGACTGCCGAGGAAACCAGCCATCAGGCGACGACAGTTGCCGCCGTGGCCGAACAGGCGTCCGCCAATGTGCAGACGGTCGCAGCGGCGACCGAGCAATTGTCGTCTTCGGTGTCCGAGATCGGTCGTCAGGTTGCCGAATCCACCAAGATTGCGGGTCAGGCTGTGGAGCAGGCGAACCGCACCAACGTGACGGTGCAGGGTCTGTCGGCGGCGGCGCAGAAGATCGGCGCGGTGGTGAAGCTGATCAGCGACATCGCCAGCCAGACCAATCTTCTCGCGCTTAATGCCACGATTGAAGCGGCGCGTGCCGGAGAAGCCGGCCGCGGCTTCGCGGTGGTCGCAAGCGAGGTCAAGTCGCTCGCAAGCCAGACCGCCAAGGCCACGGAAGACATCTCGGCGCAGGTTGCGGCGATGCAGGACGCGACTGCGGAAGCCGTGCAGGCCATCGAGAGCATCGGCGGCACGATCGGCTCGATCAACGAAATTGCCACCGTGATCGCGTCGGCGGTCGAGGAGCAGGGCTCCGCGACACGTGAAATCGCCCGCAACGTTCAGGAAGCCGCGCAGGGCACTGGCGAAGTCTCCAGCAACATCGTCGGCGTCAATGCAGCCGCCAGTGAAACCGGCACGGCAGCCACGCAGGTGCTGGCCTCTGCCGAGCAGCTCAGCGGTCAGGCCGCGACGCTGCGCGGGGACGTTGACCGCTTCCTCGCCAATATTCGCGCGGCCTGACGCCGCCCGCATGTAAATCGGGACGGCCGGATCTGTCCGGCCGTCGCGATCGTCATTTCTGCACCTTGCCGGGTGTGCTATCCATTCTCCCCATAAAAATAAGATCAGGGGAGGCACCATGAATCGGCGCGAGCTTTTGAAGGCGGCTGCGGTTTTGCCGTTGTCGCAGGCTGCATTGACGACATTATCCGGCAACGCGAATGCGCAGGCAGCCTGGCCCGCGCGCAACATCACCATGATCGTCCCGTTTCCTGCCGGCGGACAGGCCGATCTCGCGGCGCGGCCGGTGGCGATGGCGCTGGAGCGCATTCTCGGCAAGCCTGTGATCGTGGACAATCGCGCCGGTGGCGGCGGCGGTTCGGTTGGTAACGCAGCCGCGGCGCGCGCGGAGCCGGACGGCTACACACTGCTGATGACGCTGTCGTCGCTGGCGGTGCTGCCCGAGGCCGACCGGCTGTTCGACCGTCCCGTCGCCTATGAAATGTCGCAGTTCGCGCCGGTCGCGCGGGTGCTCGCCGATCCGACCATGCTGGCTGTGCCGGCGTCGGCGCCGTGGAAGACGGTGAAGGATTTCGTCGAGGACGCAAAGGCGCGGCCGGGACAAATTCCCTATGGCTCGTCCGGTCCCTACGGCACGCTGCATATCGCGATGGAAATGTTCGCGGCGAGCGCCGGCATCAAACTGCTGCACGTGCCGTTTCGTGGTGCGGGTCCTGCGCTTACCGGATTGCTCACCGGAACGGTGCAGGCGGTGGCCTCCGCGCCGGGCACACTTCGGGCTCAAGTCGATGACGGCAAGATGCGCGTGCTGGCTGGCTGGGGCGCCAAGCGCGTCGCGAGTTTTCCGGACGTGCCAACCTTCCAGGAGCTCGGCTACAAGGATGTCGAGTTCTACATCTGGGCGGGGCTGTTCGCGCAGACGGCGTTGCCCGCGCCGATCATGACGCGGCTGCGCGAGGCGATGGGCGAGGCGGTGCGCGCGCCGGAAGTGGTGAGGACCTTCGAGACCGCAGGCAGTCCGGTCGCTTACCTGGATGCGCCGGAATTCAAGACGTTCGTCGAGGCCGACAGCGCACGGTTGATCGCGGCGGTGAAGAAGATCGGCAAGGTGGAGTAATAAATGCTCTGACTTGAGCGCGAACCCTCCGCCGTCACGGCCGGGCTTTGTCCCGGCCATCCACGTCTTCAGGCAATCATAGTAGGAAAAACGTGGATGCCCGGCATAAGGCCGGGCATGACGAATTCTGGCGAAAGTGCTGATTTCTTCAAAGCACACTCTCAGGATGAGGCCACTCCTGCCTCGCATACATCGACCCATTCGGCGTTGGTGAGTTCGGCCATGCGCGCGGGCGAAATGCGCACCGCGCTGTTGATCGAACCGGCCGCGGGTACGACTTCGCTGAAGGCTTTCAGCGACACATCGCAATAGACCGGCAGCGGCGTCTTCAGGCCAAACGGACAGATGCCGCCGACCGGATGGCCCGTGGCCTCCAGCGCTTCCTCGGCGTTGAGCATGCGCGGCTTGCCGCCGAACGCGGCGCGCGCCTTCTTGTTGTCGAGTCGCGCTGTGCCGCAGGTCACAACCAGCAGCACACGATCGCCGACGCGCAATGATAACGTCTTGGCGATCTCGGCGGGAGTGACGCCGAACGCCTCGGCGGCCAGCGCCACGGTGGCGGAACTCTTGTCCGATTCGATCACGGAAATATCGGGCGCATTTTTGGCGAAAAACGCGCGAACCGATTCGATGCTCATGCTTTGTCCTGTCTGCAATTTGTATTCGATGGAGGACCTATCATGGCCAAGGCTGCACGCAAACCGGCTGCCCCGCGCAGGCGCGCACGAAAAAGCGCATCCCCACGCAAGGCGCGCAAAACATCATCAGCACGCAAGACCGCGGTAAAACGCCCGGTTCGCAAATGGTCGGGCCGCGTCACCGCCACCAGCGATGCACTCGATCTGAAGCACGATGTGTTCAAGCAGAACAGCCCGGTGGCCATTGCGAAATCGCTGAAGCGTTCGGCGGAGCGCAGCCATCGCCGCAAGAGCGACCCTTACCGGTCCGCGATGTCGATGCTGGTGTTCTACATCAACCGCGCCGGCAAGAATTTGCCGGCGGCGCGCAAGCGCAAGCTCGAGGCGGCAAAGGACGAGTTGCGCAAAGCATTCGGCAAGGCGGGATGAGGTCGTTCTTCACCTCTCGGTAGAGAAATTCGTAACGCGATGACGCGATCTTTCAACTCGTTGTCCCCGCGGAGGCTGGGGTGACCCGAGGAATGATCGACGATGGCCTCACCCCTTCGCTGCGGTTTGCGTGCGAATGTCCTGTGCGGTGCGTTGCAGGGCCACCAGAAATTTCTTCTTCGCCTCCGCCTCGGTAATCGTACCCGAGATCGTGTTGATGCTGATGGCGGCCACGACGTGGCCGGCCTGATCGCGTACCGGCACGGCGATGCCGCAGATCGCGGGATCAAGTTCGCCGTCGATCCAGGCGTAACCTTGCGCCTCCACGCGCGCGAGTTCTTCACCGAGCCTGATCGGGCAGGTCACGGTGCGCGGCGTGATCGGCTTGTAGTCGATGGAGGCGAGAACCTCACCGCGTTTCTCTGGCGGAAGTGCCGCGAGCAGCACGCGTCCCAGCGAGATCACATGCGCGGGCAGGCGGCTGCCGATGCCGAGATTGGCGGAGAGGATGCGCCGCGCCGGCAGGCGCAGCGCATAGACGATCTCGGTTTCATCCAGCACCGCTAGCGCGCAGGACTCTCCGATCTCATTGCGAAGGTCTTCGAGCGCGCGTTGCGCGTAGCCCCAGTAGGGCAGCGCGTTGAGATAGGACAATCCGAGGCCGAGTGCGCGCGGACGCAGGCTGAAATAGCGGCCATCGGCCTCGCAGTATTTCAACGCCACCAGCGTCGCCAGCATGCGGCGCGCCGTGGCGCGCGTCAGTCCCGCGAATGCGGCGGCTTCCGACAGCGTGTGCCGTCCGGGTGGCCGCCCCAGCGCTTCGACAACCGAAAATCCTCTTGCGATCGCGCGAACAAAGCTGTCGCTTTCCTTGGCCATTCTTGAAAACCTCGTGTTCACGGTCTTGTCAGGTTCGAATAGCCGGCTCATAATGTTCGTAAGGCGGCTATAAAGTTCGCCTGATGAACAATAGATGAGAGAATGCCATGGCGCAAGCGCAAGCTGCTTTCGAAACCGACTTCTGGAAAGACGCCAACCTGCGAAAGGTCTGGGACGACATCGTCCCCGGAGAGCCGCGCAAGACGATTCCCTATTTGCTGACGAAGGAAGCGATCGAACTCTACTGCCGTTCCGTCGGCGAGGATCATCCGCTCTATTTCGACGAGGCCTATGCGAAGACCACGCCTTACGGCGGCCTGATCGCGCCGCCGTCGATTCATATTCTCCTGATGTTCGCCTGCACGCCCGCGGACGACTGGATGCGCTCACCGGGCACGGTCAACGCCGGACAATCGTGGAGCTACAACAAGCCCGCGCGTCCCGGCGATACCATTACGTTGCAGGCCCGCGCGCTCGACAAGTTCATCAAGCGCGAGCGGTTGTTCGTGGTGCACGACAACGTCTTCTTCAATCAGCATGGCGACGTGATCTGTTCCGGTCGTGGCCAGACCATCCGGCCGATGTAATGCTAAGAGGAATCCGCACATGACGACGACATTCGACAATCTCTCGGTCGGCGACACCATCGATGGACCGAAGTTCGCGGTCTCGCGCGAATCCATCCGCCTCTTCTGCGATGGTTCGCTCGACTACAATCCGCTGCATCTCGACGACAACTACATGAAGGGCAATTTCGGCAAGACCAATTTCGGCGGCATCATCATGCACGGCATGAACAATTTCGGGCTGATCACCCGGATGCTGACCGACTGGGCCTATCCTGCCGGTGCCATTCATCGCCGCCTCGAAACGCGCTGGATCAAGCCGGTGAAGCCGGGCGACACCATCCAGCCAGTCGGCATTGTCAAGGCCAAGCAGGTCACGCAGAATTCGCGCTGGGTGCTGATCGACGTGCTGGTGAAGAACCAGAACGACGAAAAGGTCGCGACCGGCGAGGCCATGGTCGAGTTTCCCGTCGCGACTTCTGCGGCGGCCTGGAGAACGGGAGCAGGCACGCGATGTCCATCGCCATCGTGGGAGCAGGGGTTGGCGGATTGACGGCGGCGTTGAGTCTTCACGCCGCCGGCCGCGACGACATCCTTGTGCTTGAGGCGGCGCGCGAGCTTCGCGACGTGGGCGTCGGCATCAATCTGCCGCCGCATGCGGTCCGCGAACTGACCGAACTCGGTCTCGGCGACGCGCTCGACGGGGTCGGCGTCCCGACCAAGGAACTGGCCTATTACGATCCGGCGGGCCAATTGATCTGGGCCGAACCGCGCGGCCTCGATGCCGGTTACAAGTGGCCGCAATACTCCATTCATCGCGGCACGTTGCAGCGGCTTCTCGCCGATGCCGTGCGGCACCGTCTGGGAGAATCGTCGATCCGGATCGCGCAACGCGTGACCGGCGTGGATGCCGGGCAAGGCGACAAGATTCTGATCGAGGCGATCGATCAGGTTGCGGAACGCTCTGTTTCGTACACTGCGGATGTCGTGATCGCCGCTGATGGCATTCGCTCGCCGGTACGCAATAGCCTCTATGGTTCTCCGGTGCCGCTCCCCTCGAACGGTTGGGTGATGTACCGCGGCGTCACCACATCTGCGCCGTTCCTGACCGGACGTTCGATGGTCATCATCGGCGACGAGACCCAGCGCGTGGTGGTCTATCCGATCGCGGATGGTGTGCTCAACTGGCTGCTGGTCCGCCCCAAGGATGCCACGAGTCAGGTGACGGAACTCGGCAACTGGAACGTTCCGGTGTCGACAAGCGCCATCGCCTCTTTTGTGAAGGACTACCGTTTCGACTGGCTCGACGTTCATCGTCTGGTGGCATCGGCGTCCGAAGCCTACGAATATCCGATGGCCGACATCGATCCGCTGCCGCGATGGGTTTTCGGGCGATGCGCGCTGCTCGGGGACGCCGCCCATGCCATGTATCCTTTCGGCTCCAACGGCGCGTCGCAGGCGATCCTCGATGCGCGTGTGCTGGCCTATGAACTGGCGAACGCTGCGAATATCGACGACGGTCTCCGCGCCTATGAGGCGCATCGCCGCCCTGTTGCGAGCGAGGTACAACTCGCGAACCGGCGGCAGGCGGGCGACGTCATGGCGCGGGTAAGCACGATGGCGAGGCGCGGCGCGCATGGCGACGCGGCGACCGAGCTTCAGGATGTCGAACGCCGTTACAAGCAGCTTGCGGGTTTCGATGTGGATGCCTTGAACAACCGGAAATCCTGGAGCGTGTCGGGAGCTTTGCCACAAACCGCCTAACAGCAACCGGGCACAGAAACTGCAAGAAAAAGCCCGGAGCAAACCAAGGGAGATGACTATGAGTTGGCTGAAGGGCACGTTGCGTTACGGGGTTGTTGCGGCGGTGCTGATGGGTGCAGCGCCTCAATTTGCCAAGGCGCAGGACGCATATCCGTCGCGGCCGATCAAGCTGCTTGTGGGATTCGCTGCGGGTGGCGCGACCGACACGACGTTCCGCAAGCTCGGCGAACTCGCCTCCAAGCATCTGGGCCAGCCAATCATTGTCGAGAACCGCCCCGGCGCGGGTGCCACGCTGGCGCCTTCCACGATGGCGAAGACCGAGCCGCCGGACGGATACACCATCGCCGCTGCAACGGCGGGTCTGCTGCGTTATCCGTACATGCAGAAAGTGGATTGGGATCCCATCAAGGACTTCACCTGGATCACCGGTCTGGGCGGTTACACCTTCGTCCTCGCGGTGAATGCGGACTCGCCCTTCAAGACCACCGCCGATCTGATCGCCTACGCCAAGGCGAATCCCGACAAGCTGACGGTGGCCACCGCAGGCGCCGGCACCACCATGCATCTTCTGGCGGAAGCGCTGGCCGGCATGGCGGACGTGAAGATCACCCACATCGGATACAAGGGCAGCAGCGAAGCCGTCACGGCCATTCTCGGTGGTCACACCATGGCGACGGTCGATGCCATCGGCACCATTCTTCCCTACGTCGAGTCCGGCAAGATGCGCGTGCTGCTGTCGTTCGATCCGCAGCCGGTGGCGTCGCTGCCCAGCGTGCCGACGGCCAAGAGTCTCGGCTACGATCTGGTCTATCCCGCGCCGTATGGCCTCGTCGGTCCGAAGGGAATGCCGCCCGCCGTCGTCGACAGGCTCTATCAGGCGTTCAAGGCTGCGGCCGACAGCGACGAATACAAGAAGCTGCTGGTGACGCTCGGGCAGACGGAGTGGCAGAAGCCGCCCGCCGAATACCAGAAATGGGCCGGTGAATTCTATCTCTCCGAGCGTTCGCTGGTCGAGCGCGCCAAATTGCTGCGTCAGCCTTGAGGCGCTCCGATTGAAATCTCGCTGGCGAGCGAACGGCCGCCATACAAAATCAAGTCTGGTAAAATCATGAAGCGAATGTTTGCTGCCATCCTTTCCGTGTTTATGCTGACGGCGGCGACTGTCGGCGCAAATGCCAACGAGCCGTTTCCCAACAGTGTGAAAATCATCGTGCCATTCCCGGCGGGCGGCACGACTGACATCCTCGCGCGCTTTGTGGCACAGTATCTCGGCGACAAACTGGGCGTCACGACCATCGTGGAGAATCGGCCCGGAGCGTCGGGCACGATCGGATCCGAGATGGTGTCGAAGTCGCCGAATGACGGCAGCGTGCTGCTACTCACCGCTACCCATCACGTCATCAATCCCAGTCTTTACCGCAAGCTGCCCTACGACACGCAGAAGGATTTCTCACCGGTCGCGGTGGTCGCGAGCGCACCGAACGCGCTGGTGGTCAACAAGGACTTCCCGGCGAAGACCGTCGCCGATCTGATCGCGATGGCGAAGAAGGACCCGGGCAAATATTCGTTCGGCTCGGCCGGCATCGGCGGCGCCAATCATCTGTCTGGCGAATTGTTCAAGCAGATGGCCGGCATCGACATCGTGCATATCCCCTACAAGGGTGCGGCGCCCGCGATGAACGATCTGATCGGCGGGCATATTCCGATCATGTTCGATACGCTGCCGACGGTGCTGCCCGCCGCGACGGCCGGCAACATTCGCGTGCTGGCCGTCACTAGCAAGGAGCGCGCGGCGTCGCTGCCCAACGCGCCGACGCTGAATGAATCGGGCGTGAAGGGCTTCGAGGCGACAGCCTGGTTCGGTCTCTACATGCCCGCCGCCAACGGCAACGCGGCCTATACGAAACTCGTCGCGGCGATGAAGGATATTCTGGCTGCACCGGCGACGCGCGAGAAATTCGCGACGCAAGGCGTCGATCCCGGCAAGCTCACGGGCACGGAGTTCGCGAAGTTCGTCGATGCGGAAATCAGCAAGTGGGCCGGAGTGGTGAAGAAGGCAAATGTCCCGCCGGCGGATTAGAGCCGGGATCGCCGCATATAATCGAGCGCGCAACGGCCCTGGTTCGGCATGCGCTCCGCTTCGCGCTGAGCTCGGGGCATGAGGACCGGGTTGATCCCCCGTCAGTGCGTCGGTGTACCGTTCGGCCCGAGCGTGGTGATGGTCTGGCCTGTCGTCAATCCTGCCTTGGCCATGACATGCGGGCTCGGGCCAACCACCTCGGTCGCGAGTCCGAGTTTCTCGAACAGGCGGATGGTCAGCCAGGTGGTGTCGAACTCCCACCGCGTGTGACCGTGGCGCGCGGAGCGCGGATCGGCATGGTGGTTGTTGTGCCAGCCTTCACCATGCGCCAGCAGGCCGATGAAGACGTTGTTCCGGCTGTCCTCGTCGGTCTGGTAATTCCGGTAGCCCCACAGATGGGTCACGGAATTCACCGCCCAGGTCTGGTGCCAGACGAACACCGTGCGCACGAACACGCCCCAGATCAGGATGCTCGTCCCGAATTGCACCGCCTGCATCGTCGTGCCGCCCATCGCCAGTTCGGCGAGGAAGCCGGCACCGAAGAACACCGCCCACTGCACGAGAATGATCTTGAGCTGGAGCCAGTTGCGTTCCAGCGCCACGTAAAACGGATCGCGCAGGATGTCTTTGGCATAGCGGTCGTAGATACCGATCCGGTTCAGCTCGGGGTTCTTTATCACCAGCCAGCCGATATGGCCCCAGATGAAATTCACCAGCGGGCTGTGCGGATCGGGCTGCTCGTCGGCGTACTGATGATGCCGGCGGTGCACGGCGACCCAGCGCGCCGGGGTGTCCTGCACGCAGCAAATCGCAATAACTGCCAGCACATGCTCGAACCACTTCGGGCACTTGAAGCCGCGATGGGTGAGCAGGCGATGGTAGCAGATGTTGATGCCGAGCAATCCCGTCAGCCGTGCGGTGACGATCGCGACGATCACGCCGGTCCAGCTAAACGTCCATGGAATAAAGGCGAGCAGCGCCACGAGATGATAGGTGAGAATCGAGGCCGCCACCGGCCAGTCGATCCGGTTCAGGATGACGCCCGCGGGCAACGGCAGGCGTCTAGGACTTCCAGCATCCGAGAGATCGGACGTGGACAGTTTGACGGCCTTCGCGGCCGCCGGACGATTTGTGGTCATTTCGACGGTCAACGATCCAAATCTGTCTTCTGAGCGGCCCCAACGCCGTATTTAACTCATGCACCGATTAAGCAGAAGAAGCATGGTGCGAATGTGCCTGAATGTTGATTAGAGCGAGATTCGTCCCCCGGAAAGGCGGAAAATTGGTTCCATTTGGGGCATTTTGACCCGGCAGACGGGTTCCGGATGGCTCGCTCCGGATTGACATTTGGGCCTCCGATGGCATAGAAACCGCCTGTCTCGCGCGGCTTTGGCCTGCGGGATATGCCCATCACCCAAACGGTTCCACACTCGGCCCTGCAACGCGGCCTTCCAGAGAGCATTGTCCCATGAAGGTCCGTAATTCGCTGAAGTCCCTGCGTGGCCGTCACCGCAACAACCGTCTGGTCCGCCGCAAGGGCCGGGTTTACGTCATCAACAAGGTTCAGCGCCGCTTCAAGGCGCGACAGGGCTGATTCAACGGCTGATTCAGCCGCTGCCTGATGACGTGTTCGGCATAAAGCGCCGGCGAACCGGGAGAATCCCCCCACATCACGAGCGTTTGACGCCGCATGTGCTTTGCACGCGGCGCTTTCCGCGTTTAGACTTTCCATCATGGCATTGCGGTCGGCACCCTCGGCAAATCGGACCGGGCTTTTTCTCAAGCTCGCGATTGGCGCTGTTGTGTTCGCGTCAATGACCGCAACGCCGGCCGCCGCGCAGGCGCCCCAACTCACGCCTCCCGGCAAGCAGAAGAAACTGCCCGAAGCGCCGGCCAAGCTGCCGCGCATTTCCGGTGAGAAAACCAAGAATCTCGACTTTCTGTTCGGCGCATTGAAGGCGGCGCCCGATCAGGAGAGCGCCAAAGCAGTCGAAGCCCGGATCTGGGCGCTGTGGACCGCGACGCCGAGCGATACCGCGGCGCTGCTGATGTCGCGAGCCAAGGTCGCGCTGGATGGCAAGGACACCGATGTCGCGCTGAAACTGCTGGACGCCGTCATCAAGCTGCGTCCCGACTACATCGAGGCCTGGAACCGGCGCGCGACGATCTACTATCTGCAAAACGACTACAGCCGGTCGATGGAAGACATCCGTCAGGTGCTGATTCGCGAGCCGCGCCATTTCGGCGCGCTGGCGGGTCTCGGTATGATCATGCAGGAGACCGGCGACGAGAAGCATGCGCTGGACGCCTTCCGCAGGGCGCTCGCCATTAATCCCTATCTCGAACGCGTCCCCGATCTCGTGAAGTCGCTGGCTGAAAAGGTCGAAGGCCGGGATATCTGACCCCTCGCATGAGGTGGATCGTCTCTCTGCGACGAGGGATGGCGAGGCCGAACCGATCGCCACAAAAGTGCAAGCGATTTTGACGGCGACGGCGGTTGGTTCGTATTGATCCTGGCCGCGCCCGCTGCTAGCTGCGCGCCTTCCCGGCGGACATGCGCCGCATTTCTCAAATTTCAATCAGGAGATTTTCATGAAAGCCTCATCTGTGAGTTTTTATGCCGCGGTTGTTGCAGTCCTCGTCGGTATGTCATGGGGCATTGTCATGGCGATTTCGCAGGATCACTCCGCCATGCCCGCCCATGCTCACCTCAACCTGCTCGGCTGGGTGTCGCTGTTCCTGTTCGGCATTTTCTATCGCCTGCATCCGTCTCTGGAGGTCACGCGAACCGCTCTGATGCAGGTCTACGTCTGGATCATCGGAACCATTTCCCTCACCGTCGGCGTTGCCATGCTCCATGCCGGCAACAAGGGCGGCGAACCATTCGCCGGCATCGGATCGTTCGTCCTGCTCGGCGATATGTTGCTGTTCGGCTGGCTGGTGGTTTGTTACGAGCGCCGCGACGTTGTCCGTAATCTGGCCCTCATGTCGCCGGCTGAATAGCAGGATCGTTATCATCCGGATTGCGCGCACTTCGTGGGCGTTCCGGGTGGGTCATACCTGCTGACCTTTGGCCGGGACTTCCGAGTGGGTTTTGCCAGACCTGTTCACCAGCACCATGCGCGCGTGGGTCGCAGGGAAGAACTTTTTCTTTTCGTTCACGACTCGCTGAGCATCACACTACTGCCATCCGCCGATGATGAAGTGTTAGCGTTGCACGCGTCCTTTTCTTGCTCCAGCGGAACGAAGGTCGGACAATGACAACCACATCAGGCAGTGACAATGGTTTCACCAAGGCGGCGGGAACACTTCCGTTTCCGGATCTCGCACGGGTCAGCGAGTTGAATGGCACCGTGTTCTCCGAAACCGCGAAGTTCAACGCACAGGTCAGCACCACCTTGCAGAATATCGGTAAGGAATGGTCTGACTTCATCGGTACGCGGCTGCGCGAGGACGTCCAGTTGTTCCGGACGATCCACGATTGCCGTTCGTTGCAGGATTTGCAGCAGGCTTATGCCCGGTTCTGGCAGAATGCCTTCACGCAATACGGCGACGAGGCCCAGCGGATGCTGCGGATCACGCAGGGTGCGATGGACAACGTTACGCATGCGGCGCGGGACATGCACGAAACGGTGACGGCTGCCGACAAGGCCGCCTGATTTGTTTTTGGAGTTCTTCGCCGGTCGTCAGATATCGGCGTCGCGGTCCGGGCCGACATAGGCGATGCGGACCATGTTGGTCGTGCCCGGCGTTCCAAGCGGAACGCCGGCGACGATAATGACCCGCTGGCCTGCCTTGGCGAAACCGTCGCGGAATGCAATGCGCCCGGCGCGATCGATCATGTCGTCCTGATCGTGGGCGTCTTCCGCGATCACGCAATGCACGCCCCAGACCAGCGATAATTTACGGCCGGTGCTGACGCTCGGCGTGATGGCGACCACCGGCGGCTTCGGCCGCTCGCGGGCGACACGCAGCGCGGTCGAGCCTGAACTGGTCCAGCAGATGATGGCGGACAGATCGAGAGTTTCGGCAATCTGGCGTGCGGCGTCGGCGATGGCGTCGCCCGCGGTGGCTTCCGGTTCCGGGCGCTGCGAACTGATGACGCCGCGATAGGTCGGATCGCGTTCGACCTCCTCGCCGATGCGGTTCATGGTCAGCACGGCTTCGACGGGGAATTTGCCTGCGGCGGATTCCGCCGACAGCATGATGGCATCGGCGCCCTCGAATACCGCAGTGGCGACGTCCGACACTTCCGCGCGGGTCGGGACCGGCGATGTAATCATCGACTCCAGCATCTGGGTCGCGATCACGACGGGCTTGCCGGCACGCCGCGCCATGCGCGTCATCTGCTTCTGGAGTCCCGGCACGCGCTCGGCCGGCAGTTCGACGCCGAGATCGCCACGCGCGACCATCAGTGCGTCCGATACTTCCATGATTTCAGCGAGGCGATCGATCGCCTGCGGCTTCTCGATCTTCGACATGATCGATGCGCGGCCGCGCACCAGCTTCTTGGCTTCGATCACGTCGTCGGCGCGCTGCACGAACGACAGCGCCACCCAGTCGATGCCGGTTTCGAGCGCGGCTTCGAGATCGGCGCGATCCTTTGGCGTCATCGCCGAGACCGGCAGGTCGGTATCGGGCAGGCTGACGCCCTTGCGGTCAGACATTCGCCCGCCTGTGACCACGCGCACGAGGGCGCGCTCGGGCGAGGTTTCCTCCGCGATCAGGCGCAGCTTGCCGTCGTCGATCAGCAGCGCGTGACCCGGCCGCAGCGCTTTCAGAATTTCAGGATGGGGAAGATGGACGCGGGTCTTGTCGCCGGGCGCGGGATCGTTATCCAGCGTGAACATCGCGCCGTTGCTGAGTTCGACCGAGCCTTCCGCGAAATTTCCGAGCCGGAGCTTCGGTCCCTGAAGATCGACCAGAATGCCGATCGGGCGGCCGTAGCTGCTCTCGACATTGCGGATGGTCGCCACCAGTTCGCGCATCTTGTCGTGCGGCGTATGGCTCATGTTGATGCGGAACACATCGGCACCCGCCTCGAACAGCTTGCGGATCGACGCGCTGTCAGATGAAGCCGGTCCGAGCGTGGCGAGGATCTTGATACGGCGCAGGCGTCTCATTTCGGATTTCCCGGAGCGGTGCCGGGAATTGCGCCTGGTTGTGCGGCTCCCGGCGCATTCGGCATGCCGGGCAATCCGGGCGTGCGTGGGTTTTGTTCATTGGATTCGGTGAGCTGGACCGTCCAGGCTCGCTGCTCGCCGGTATCGACCTCAAAATATCCGGTGCGATCGAAACCGCGCGCCAGACAATCTTCGGTGCCCTTGATGGTGAATTCCTTGTCGCGCGAACACATGAAGGCCTGCCCCGACCATTCACCGCCGCGGTCATAGTCGATGGCGTAGATGTAATAGAATCGTGCGACAAGCGTGCCACGCAGCAGGGTCTCGCAGGCGCGGGACGAGACGTTCCACCAGCCTTCCGTGACCCAGCCCTCGTTGTCCTTGTAGCCCAGCGCGATGCCGACCCGGCTCGATGTGTTGTTGCAAAGCCGAAAATCCGCAGCGGCGGGATCGCTCCACGCGCACAGCGCCATCAGCGCAACAAGCCCCGAGAGGGCGGCGGTGATGGTGCGGCGGGACATTGCGGTGCGGAAATTTCGGATTGTCATCTAATCAGGCTGTATCAACCGGGTGTTGATGTCGCGTAACATATTGAGCATGATCGGCAAAAGTGAAAACCTCGTGCGCATCCGGTCAGGCTCGGGATCACTATAAAGGCGCTTGGTGGTTTCGCCAAACCAGCCGTGGGCGTTAATAGCCCGATTGCCGGGATTGGGGCGGCCCAAGCTGGTCTTTTCCACGATATGGAAAATTGCGGGACATGGCCCCATGTTAAATGTCACAGAGCAACCGCGGAAAAAGTAACCATGACCATCGATGACAAGACCCGGACGGAATTGGAAGCGGCGGCTTTCCGCCGCCTCGTTGCGCATCTGCGGGAGCGGACCGATGTGCAGAATATCGACCTGATGAATCTCGCGGGCTTCTGCCGCAATTGCCTGTCGAACTGGCTCAAGGATGCCGCCGACGAAAAGGGCGTTGCGCTGAGCAAGGATGACAGCCGCGAGGCGGTCTACGGCATGCCTTACGAGACCTGGAAAGCGATGTATCAGAGCGAGGCGACACCGGATCAGCAGGCGGCGCTGAAGAAGAGCCACGCCGGTCATTGACGGGTTCCTCTGCGAGGAGCGCAACGCCGCCGCGAAGCTGTTCGCCGCTGCCTTCGCAGTCATCAAAGGCAAGATAAATCCGCGTTTTCTCCGCGGGATGTCTTTCTCCTGTGGGTCACTGTGGATGACCCCGGACGCTGCCTTGACGCGGCAGCCCCCACTCTTGAGTGTGCCTCGCAAATGACGTGCTGCGCACGCCCCTTCAAGCCCCATACCGAGTTCAGGAGTATCTCCGATGGCTATGCCTGCCGAGAAAGATAGCGACGACACTGCGCACAGCTTCGCCAAGGGGCAGCTCAAGGCCATCATCGAGCGGATCGAGAAGCTCGAGGAAGAGAAGAAAGCCATCAGCGACGACATCAAGGATGTCTACGGCGAGGCCAAGGGCAATGGCTTCGACGTCAAGGCACTGCGCACCATTATCCGCATGCGCAAGCAGGATGCCGACGAGCGGCAGGAACAGGAAACCATCCTGGAAACCTACATGCAGGCGCTCGGAATGCTGTGAGTTGGTGCGCGCGCGGTCAAACGCCTCGCTGCTCCGCAACGTCGTCCCGGCGAACGCCGGGATGACATCGTAGGTGTGGCGCACAACTCACCTAGTTAAAGTTCGTCGTGGCCGGGCGCCTGTCCTCGGCTTGATCGAGGATGACCCGGCCATCCACGTTCACCGTCATTCCACGTCCCCGTCATTCCGGGGCGCGAGCCGCTTTGCGAGCGAGCCCGGAATCCATAACGACAGGAAGAGTGGATTCCGGGCCCGCGTCCAAGGGGACGCGTCCCGGAATGACGTGGTGTGAGCACTTTGCATGGTTGTGATGCGCCGGTTCCGATTCAAATTTCAAACAGCCACTTTCATTCGCGCATCCACTCGCGCACGCGCAATCGCTCCCGCGCGTCGCGCGAGTTTTGCTTTCAGTCGCGCCCCTCGAAAACAATGAGGGGCATGGAGCGCCGCAAGGCGCACCTTGTCTTGTCTCGCTTCCGGCATCGCTTGCGAGGCGGATGGTGATCCGGAAGCGCATCGCCTTGCGGCGCTCCATTGCGGCGATTTTGGGCGAGAGGACCGCACTTCCGGGTCAGGACGGGCGCGGCGCGCCCTGATCCGGCGGGGTTTCCCCGCCTTCATCCTGTCCTCGTCCAGCCGCTGACGGCAGAGCCACGTAGTTGGCCCGGACGGTGACCCCAGCCTCCCGGGCATGGTGTTTGCGAAACACACGCGCAGGCGCCGCATCCTGCTCCGCTCTCAAGACGCCTCTAGAAAGCGCCCCTCGTGAACAGGACAATGAGGAACTTAAGAGAGATTTGAAGCGCGGGGATTTGTATCCCCATCACGAAATGTTGCAGGAGTCATCTCCCCGTCATTCCCGGGCGCGAGCGTCTTCGCGAGCGAACCCGGAATACATAACGACAGCAAGACTGGATTCGGGTCTGCGCCAAGAGGCGCATCCCGGAATGACGAACCCGAAGATCACGCTGGAAGCGCGTCGCGGAATGACGAGACTGAAGATCACACCGAAAGCACGTCCCGGAATGACAAGTGCTTAAACGTGCATCGCGGGTGTCTCGGGCGCGACGCAGCGCGCAGCGCTGCTTCGCAGAACCGGGACCATCACAGATCCGATGCGCAACGGCCCCCGGCTCAGCAGCGTATCACTTTCGTGCTGCACTGCGTCCGGGGCACGGTCGTGGGGTTGCCGTTACCGCAGCGAGGCGGTGCGCATCGCAAAGGGCGTCGTCGACAGCGTCGCGATCGCCGAGCCGGTGAACTTCTCGCAGACGATGCCCATCTGCGGATCTTCGGAGAACGCCATCGCCACCGCCGCGTCCGGCTTGGCGAAGTGGACCCGCATCACCGTCATGTCCTGATCGCCGAGGATCGAGGCCGACAGCGACGTGCTGGCGCTCGGCGCGAGGATCATCGCGCGCAGCCAGATGCTGTGGCTCTGGTCGGTCGCTTTGGTGCGAACCAAGGTCGCCGCCGTGCCCTGCTGGGTCCTGGCGATTGAGGTTTCGGTCGCGTTGATGTCCGCGCTGGACATCGGATTGGGTGCGAGGGAAGCGATGCGTGAACTGCGCGGAATCGGTGCGCTGGCGGCGACGATCTGGGCCCGGTCGAGCGGGGCTGACGAAGGCGCGTAGGCCAGTGCCTGCGCGACGTTCTGCGGCAGGCTTGCCGTCGATTGCGGATCGGCGGCGGAAACCGCGCCGCGGGCCTTGAGAGCGGCGATCTGGGCTTGCGTGGCGGGCTTCGGCGCCGGTTCGCTATCCCAGAAGCCGCGCGCGTTGATGATGTCGATCGGCGACTGCGGGGTGTATTCGTCGGCCGGTATCGGCTTGAGCGCGGGCTGCGGCTTGGCAAGGCCGACGGTCCTGGCATCGGCCGAGGCCACTTGATAGTTCGCGGCGCCTGCGGGCTTGGCGCGCGGCAGCGGCACGCGTTCAAGGACCTTCTCTGCGGCTGCGACCGTCGCCTGCGCGGCGTCCTTGGCCTTGTCCGCTGCGGCCATGGCCACTTGCTTGACCTTGCCGCCGGCCGGCGCGGCGTCGCTGTTGCCCGCCTCTTCCTCGTCATCCGCCGACTTGCGGCCGAACAGCGAGGCCAGGAAGCTCTTCGACTTCGACGGCGCCGCGACGTCCTCGCCATTGCCGCGGCGCTGAATATCGGCCAGCGCAAGCTCGTAGCCTTTCAGCGGCTTGCCGTCCGACGGTACATGCACCGTTCGTCCATCAGGGAACACGCGCGCGAGCTGATCGTGGGTCATGCGCGGCCAGTGGCGGATGCTGCCGACGTCGAGATGCACGAACGGCGATCCGGAGGTGGGGTAGAAGCCGACGCCGCCGCGTTGCAGGCGCAATCCGGCGAAGCGGATCTGTTCGAGCGGCACGCCGGGGATGAAGAAATCCATCGCGTGGCCCTGCATGTGCTGGCTGTGGCGCGCCACTCCCGATGAGCGGCGGCGGAGCATGGCGTTGGTGGCGGGGGAGCGATAGGCGGAAATGATCTTGATCGGCTGTTTGCCGTCGACGTCGCGATAGACTTCCCAGACGATGTCGAACAGCCGGCGATCCATCGTGGTGGAATCCTGGCTGCGCCAGTCGCGCAGGAAGTGATTGAGTTTCTTCAGCGCCGCCTCGTCGTAGCGGCCGTTGCGCTTGAAGGTGACGGTGAGGTCTTCGTCGGAATGGGTGTGGTGGAAGGTGAGGGTGCGGGTGTCGCCGTCGGCGGTGGCGTTATGGACGGAGCGGGCGTTGGTCGCGATCAAAAGCAATGAGGCGAGACCGACGCGCACACCGGTACGCGAAAGCCATTCAACCCCATAGTTGCGTGGAAAACCGCCCGCCACTCAGAATCCCGTTTGACGCCAGTTCGACTTGCGCCTGTTGGTTTTGATGATCCCCCGCTACCCCACGCAACGGGAGAGAACATAGTCCTAAGGCAGGACGGTTAATCGATATTTACCCGTTCAGCCTTTGCTCAGTAACGCCTTCTCAGTGAAGTTTTCCCAAGTCGTCGCTATCCCAAGTCGTCGCTATCCCAAGTCGTCGCTATCCCAAGTCGAGTCTTCCCAAGTCTTAAGCAATCCCAAGTCTGAGCCTGCCGGAGTCCGAGCTTATTCGAAGCAGGTCACGGACCCGTGACCCCCAAGTATGCCCCCCGGAGTATGGCAAAAAAGGGCCGGTAAGCCGATCCGGGGCGGAATGGTTTGAGGGCGATGGTTAACGAAAAAGGCCCCGCGGGACGCGGGGCCTTTCTTAATTGTGGAAATCGAAGGAAACCGGCCTGTTCCCGGCTCTCCGACCGGATTTGCCGGATCAGCGAACCACCCGGCGCTGGCCGCGAACCGGAGCGGGCGGCGGGGTCGGCGCGCCGAACAGCCGCTCGAAGAAGCTCGGGCCGTTGCTGGCGTAGCTGTCGCCCGGAATGCGCACGTTGCCGGTCGGCCGCACGTAGTTCGGCTGGGCGTGAGACACCACGGTCTCCATGTCCTTGCCTTCGCTGCCCTTGAGCATCGAGATGACCTTGGCGTCGCGGCCGTAGATGTCCTTGCGGAACTCCAGCTTGCCGGCGTCGTCAACGAACGCGGTCTGATAGGTGATGTTGACCGGGATCGGTGTCGGGAAGTTGATGTTGAGTTCGCCGCGGCCGTACAGGCCCTTGATCTTCTCCGGCGTGTAGCCTTCCTTCGGCAGCGCGATGCTGAGCAGGTTCGCCGCGTACTGATCCGGGTTCTGCACGCGCATGCAGCCGTGGCTGAAGGCGCGCTCTTCCTTGGCGAACAGGTTCTTGTCCGGCGTGTCGTGCTGATAGACGAGGAACTTGTTCGGGAAGTTGAAGCGGATGCGGCCGAGTGCGTTGGCTTCTCCCGGCGGCTGCGAGATGCGGACGCTGCCGTCGGCGGCGCGTGCGAGCTTCAGGCCCATGCGGTCCAGCACGGTGGGGTCCTGCGCCAGCGCCGGAAGATACTCGTTGTAGATGATCGACGGCGGCACGTTCCATGTCGGGTTGACGGTGATGAACTTCATCGTTTCCGTCAGCAGCGGCGTCGCGTGCGTTCCCGGCTTGCCGACGACGACGCGCGTGGTCCAGACCTGCTTGCCGTTGTGCATCAGCTTCAGCGTGTAGTCGGGAATGTTGAGGATCACATAGGCGTCGCCGAGCGCCTTCGCGCCCAGCTCGCGCGGCAGCCAGCGCCAGCGTTCCATGTTGGCGCGGACGATGTCGATCTGGCGGTCGCTCTTGGGGCCGTTCAGCGCGCGCACGGTGGCGTTGTCGAGAATGCCGGTGGCTTTGAGATCGTTGTTCGCCTGGAACTTGCGCACCGCGTCGGCGACCTTGGCGTCGTAATGCGTGTCGTCGGCGTTCTCGGTGATGTTGAGCTTGGCGCGCAAAACCGGCACGCGCGGATCTTCCGCGACGGCTGGGTTCGGATTTTTCTTGGTTGGCTTGACGAACTTCAGCGTGTCGCCTTCGGCGACCTGTTTGGAAGTGTCTTCGGTCACGCCGCGCAGCGCCGCGAGCTTGACCTTCAGCGCCTGATAGCCCTTGTGCGGCGGGTTGTAGCCGTCGAGTGCCGCGGAGGCATCCTTCGCGGTCGAGACGTTGATGAGAACCTCGACCGGATCGACCGGGTGTTCGGGATAGGAAATATCCGCGCTCACGCGCGACCAGTGCATGCGGCCGCTCTGGGCGTGGCGCGCGTAGTCGAGCATGCTCTCGGTCAGTTTCAGTTCGGCGTCGGCCTGCGCATCCGGACCTGCTGACACCGAGAAATCGGGGATCGGATAGTCGTTGGGGTTGAGACCTTCGCTGCCCGCGTCCTTCAGGCGCGCGATGACGCTCTTGGCGCGGGCCGTCACGGCACCCGCGTCGCTCCAGAGCGGAGCGTAGTTACGGTCCTTGTAGAAGTTCTCGACGGCCGTGCGTTCGTTCTTGCGATCGAAATAACGCGCGCCCTTGCTGGCGATCAGATCGCGCAGCTTGTCGGCGACCGGCTGATCGGCGGCTGCGACGGCGGGAGCAGCCGTCACGGGCCCAGCGGCCGGGGCTGCTGAAGGTGTTGCGGCGGCGGTCGCAGGTGCGGCGGTGGCCGGCGTGGTCGCTGCGGGCGGAATCGTTGCGGTGGTGGCAGGCGCGCTCGGCGCGGCGGCCTCTTCCTTCTTCGGCTCAGCAGTGGGCGCAGTCGCCGCGGCTTCCGGCAGCTTGAAATCGGATGCCGTCGGCGGCGGAAGGTTGGCGGGTTCGGGAAGCGGGATGGCGGCGTCGATGGCCAGATCGGCGGGACTCTTCGCCGGGCCGCTCTGGGCGATGGCCGACGTCGCGGCGAGGGACAGGAAAGTGGCCGTCACGGCCATCAGGACCCGGTCGAAGCCTGCTGGGCCCTTGCGGTGGCCGGTCGAAAAGTCGCGCATTCTCGCACCCCCTTGGGTGAAACTGCCCCGGCATGGAACAGCTCATGATGGTATCCGTCAGAACCTGAAGCAAAACCGCCGGCTTGATCGGAGTCTGCTACGCTATCCCGCACAAAATACGGCGAGACGGTACACGCGCCATTGTGGAGCGGCCAGACGCTGCCGGATCAACTCGAAGTCATCCCGACAGAAATGACTTCAAATCAGCATGTCTTGCAACGGTTTGCGCGCATTGCCGCGCGCTTTTCCTATGTCTGTCACCGCGCCGCAACGGTTCAACTCAAGGAGCGAAAAAGCCGTGCCTTCGTTTCATGCCGATGTGATTCGGTCTCAGCGCGTGGGATCGGAAGGTTCCGCGCCCGCCGCTTCATCCAGTTTGCGGTAAAGCGTCGAGCGGCCGATCTTCAACCGTCGCGCGACCTCGGACATCTGTCCCCGGTAGTGGGAGATCGCGAAGCGGATGGTCTCCGCTTCCATGTCGTCAAGGGGCCGGACTTCGCCGTCGTCGCCGAGCATGGCAAGCGTGCCGTAGGCCGATGTAAACTTGGCCGGAGTGGGGGCAGGCGCAATCGGTATTTCAATACCTGAAACCATCTCCGGCGGAGCGGATGACGGGCTTTCAAGCGTCACCGGCTCGGCCTCGAAAGCAGACGAACCCGATGGCATCGCGCCGGTCTGCGGGAAATCCTGCGGCCCGAGCTGGCCGCCGTCGCTCATCACCACCGCGCGATAGACCGCGTTCTCAAGCTGGCGGACATTTCCCGGCCAGTTCATCTGACCGAGCATCGCCATGGCTTCGCCGCTGACCGACGTGGCGGGCCGGTTTTCCTCGGCGGCGATGCGCGCCATGAAATGCCGCACCAGATGCGGAATGTCCTCGCGGCGGGCGCGCAGCGGCGGAATCGTCAGCGGCAGCACATGCAGGCGGTAAAACAAATCCTCGCGGAATGCGCCGGCCTTTACCTGGTTCAGCAGATTGCGGTTGGTCGCGGATACGATCCGCACGTCGACCTTGACCGGTTTGCGGCCGCCGACGGCTTCGACCTCGCCCTGTTGCAGGGCGCGCAGCAGCTTCACCTGCGCGGCCAGCGGCAACTCGCTGATCTCGTCGAGAAACAGCGTGCCGCCATTGGCTTCGACGAATTTACCGGCATGGCGTTCGGTGGCGCCGGTGAACGCGCCCTTCTCGTGGCCGAACAGCAGCGACTCCACGAGGTTGTCGGGAATCGCGCCGCAATTGACGGTGATGAACGGCTTGGCGCTGCGCTCGCTGGAACCGTGGATGGCGCGGGCGATCAGCTCCTTGCCGACGCCGGATTCGCCTTCGATCAGCACCGGAATCGCCGATGCAGCAGCCTTCTTGCCCATGGCGAGAACGTGGGTCATCGCCTCGGAGCGGGTGACGATGTCGGCGAAGGTGAGCTTGCCCTCGCGGCGGTGGCGGATGCGCTGGAGTTCGCCTTTCAGCGCGCTGGCGTTGAGGGCATTGCGTAGCGACACTTGCAGGCGTTCGATGCCGACCGGTTTCACCACGAAATCGTGCGCGCCGGCGCGCATCGCGGACACCACATTGTCGATGCCGCCGTGGGCGGTCTGCACGATCACCGGCAGGTCGAAACCGAGGTCGCGGATTTTTTCCAGTACGCCCATGCCGTCGAGGCCGGGCATCACGAGATCGAGCACCATGGCGTCGACGGGTTTCGTGTCGGGATCGATCAGATGGGCGAGGGCGGCGTCGCCGCTGTCGACTGTCACGGCGTCGTAACCGCAGCGCTGCACCATGTTCTCGACCAGACGGCGCTGAACGGCGTCGTCATCGGCAATCAGAATGGTCGCAACCATGGCATTCCCCGCAACTCTGGACTATCTCAACAGCATGTCTCGAATCGGGGCACTCTCGCCGAAGCCGATTAACGACCTCTTAAGGGTTGAGATCGTGCTGGCGGTGTGTGGATAATGTTGCGTCAATGAAGCCGGTCTGAAACGTCATCATAGGTTGAAAAGCATGGCCTCGCGTTCGTCCTCCGCTCTCCGCAAGTCCGCAAAATCCAAACCAGTTGCGAAGGCGAAATCTCCTCGCAAGCCGGCGTCGGGTGCTGCCGGCAAATTACCTGAGTGGAATCTCGCCGATCTTTATCCGGCGATCGATGCGCCGGAAGTGGCCCATGATCTCGACAAGCTCGACGCCGACTGTGCGGCCTTCGAGGCGGCCTACAAGGGCAAGATCGCGGAACAAGTGGCGATGCCCCATGGCGGCGAGTGGCTGGCCGAGGCGATCAGGAGCTATGAAGCCATCGACGATCTCGCGGGACGGCTGGCATCGTTCGCGGGTCTCGCCCATGCGGGCAACACGGTCGATGCCGCGATCTCGAAATTCTACGGCGACGTGTCCGAACGCATCACCGCAGCTTCGACCCATCTGCTGTTCTTTGCGCTCGAACTCAACCGCGTCGATGACGGCGCGATCGAGCACGCGATGGTGACACCAGCGCTCAATTATTATCGGCCTTGGATCGAGGATCTGCGCAAGGACAAGCCGTACCAGCTCGAGGATCGCGTCGAGCAACTGTTCCATGAAAAATCCATCAGCGGCTATGCCGCGTGGAACCGGCAGTTCGACCAAACCATCTCGGCTCTGCGGTTCAAGGTCGGGGGCAAGGAACTGGCGATCGAGCCGACGCTGACGCTGTTGCAGGATCGTGCGCCGGACAAGCGCAAGGCTGCGGCGCAGGCACTGGCGAAAACCTTCAAGGCCAACGAGCGCACCTTCGCGCTCATCACCAACACGCTGGCGAAGGACAAGGAAATCTCCGACCGCTGGCGCGGCTTTCAGGACATCGCGGATTCACGGCATCTTGCCAACCGCGTCGAGCGCGAAGTGGTCGATGCGCTGGTGGCCTCGGTGCGCGCCGCCTATCCGCGGCTGTCTCACAGATATTACAAGATGAAGGCGGGCTGGTTCAAAAAGAAGACGCTGGCCTACTGGGACCGCAATGCGCCGCTGCCGTTTTCTGCGACCGGCCAGATTCCCTGGAGCGACGCCAAGAGCACCATCCTGAAAGCCTATGGCGAGTTCTCGCCGCAGATGGCCAGCATCGCCGAGCGCTTCTTCACCGACCGCTGGATCGATGCGCCGGTGCGTCCGGGCAAGGCGCCGGGCGCGTTCTCGCATCCGACCACGCCGTCGGCGCATCCCTATGTGCTGATGAATTATCAGGGCAAGCCGCGCGACGTGATGACGCTCGCCCACGAACTCGGCCACGGCGTGCATCAGGTGCTCGCCGCGAAAAACGGAGCGCTGATGGCGCCGACGCCGCTGACGCTGGCGGAGACCGCCAGCGTGTTCGGCGAGATGCTGACCTTCAAGCGGCTGCTGGCTCAGACCAAAAACGCGAAACAGCGCCAGGCGCTGCTGGCGGGCAAGGTCGAGGACATGATCAACACCGTGGTGCGGCAGATCGCGTTCTATTCGTTCGAGCGCGCGATCCACACCGAGCGGCGCAACGGCGAACTCACCGCGGAGCGGATCGGCGAAATCTGGCTCAGCGTGCAGAGCGAAAGCCTCGGACCGGCGATCGAGATCAAGCCCGGCTACGAAACCTACTGGATGTATATCCCGCACTTCATCCATTCGCCGTTCTATGTCTACGCCTATGCGTTCGGCGACTGCCTCGTGAATTCGCTCTACGCGGTCTACGAGAACGCCTCGGAGGGTTTTGCGGATCGCTACCTCGCCATGCTGTCGGCGGGCGGCACCAAGCACTATTCCGAACTGCTCCAGCCGTTCGGGCTGGATGCCAAGGATCCGACATTCTGGGACGGCGGGCTTTCGGTGATCGAGAGCCTGATCGCCGAACTGGAGGCGATGGGGTAGCGGACAACGGGGCAGGGTCGAAAGCCCGGGATTTAAGCAGCCGCTCCGTTCCGCATCGTGAAAATCCCGTCAGCAAAGCGTTGCATGGCTTCCATGAGAACGGTTTAATCCGTGGTCAGAAAAGCGGCGGGCGTTGCCCTTGTTCGGCATTTGGGCTAATTCGCGCTACCTTGTGAACGGTACTTGAGCCGTATTTTGGAGGGGACGATGGCTGACCACAACGAAATCGCTTACACCACGGCGGATGGCAACGACTATCCCGCGCACGAAGCCACCTACGAGGGCTTTCTCGCATTGACGAAGTACGGCACGCTTGCCGTCATCGCCATTCTCGCCCTGATGGCGATTTTTCTCACCTGATCGGATTCGGTTGTTCACCGGCAGCGCTGCCGGTGCTTAAGTCATGCGCGGCCGAACGGCTGCGGGAGGCGTCATGAAAATTGCGATTGCCAAGGAAATCGATGCGGCGGAGCCGCGCGTTGCGGCGACCCCCGACACCGTGAAAAAGTTCAAGGCGCTGGGCATCGATATCGCCATCGAGCCGGGCGCGGGCATCAAGTCCGGTCTGCTGGACGCGGATTATGAAGCCGCAGGTGCTGCCGTCAGCGCCGGTGCGGTGAAGGACGCCGACATCGTCATCAAGGTGAAACGTCCGGAAGCCTCTGAACTTGCGACCTACAAGAAGGGTGCGCTGGTCATCGCGATCATGGACCCCTATGGCAACGACGCCGCGCTGAAGACGATGGCCGATGCCGGGGTGTCGGCTTTCGCGATGGAGTTGATGCCGCGCATCACCCGCGCGCAGGTGATGGACGTGCTGTCGTCGCAGGCCAATCTCGCGGGCTATCGGGCAGTGATCGAATCCGCCGAAGCCTTCGGCCGCGCCTTCCCGATGATGATGACGGCGGCCGGCACCGTGCCTGCCGCGAAGGTCTTCGTGATGGGCGTCGGCGTTGCGGGCCTTCAGGCGATCGCCACGGCGCGCCGTCTCGGCGCCGTCGTCACCGCGACTGACGTGCGCCCTGCGACCAAGGAGCAGGTCGAAAGTCTCGGCGCCAAGTTTCTGGCCGTCGAGGACGAGGAATTCAAGAACGCGCAGACCGCCGGCGGCTACGCCAAGGAAATGTCGAAAGAGTATCAGGCCAAGCAGGCCGCGCTGACGGCAGAGCACATCAAGAAACAGGACATCGTCATCACCACGGCGCTGATCCCGGGCCGTCCCGCCCCGAAGCTCGTGACCGCCGAGATGGTGAAGTCGATGAAGCCCGGCTCCGTGCTGGTCGATCTCGCGGTCGAGCGCGGCGGCAACGTCGAGGGCGCGAAGGCCAATGAAGTGGCGGACGTCAATGGCGTGAAGATCGTCGGCTACACCAATCTCGCCGGCAAGGTGCCCGCGTCGGCGTCGAGTCTTTATGCGCGCAACCTGCTGTCGTTCATCGAGACGCTGTTCGACAAGGCGACCAAGTCGCTCGCCGTGAAATGGGACGACGAACTGGTGAAGGCCACCGCGCTGACCAGAGACGGCGCCGTCATTCATCCAAATTTTCAGCCGAAAGCATAAGGAGAGCCGACATGCATGGAATTGAGGCTGTCGACCCGTTTGTGTTCCGGTTGTCGATTTTCGTTCTCGCGGTTTTCGTCGGCTATTTCGTGGTGTGGTCGGTGACGCCCGCGCTGCATACGCCGCTGATGTCAGTCACCAACGCCATCTCGTCGGTCATCGTGGTCGGTGCGTTGCTCGCCACCGGCGTTGCGCTGGTCGGCGACGACAACGGCTCGATCTGGGCGCGCGGGTTCGGATTCGTGGCGCTGATCTTTGCATGCATCAACATTTTCGGCGGCTTCCTGGTCACCCAGCGCATGCTCGCCATGTACAAGAAAAAGCAGAAGTGACGGGGCAGGGAACATGAACGCGAATCTCGCAGCGCTTCTCTATCTCGTCGCTGGCGTCCTCTTCATCCTGTCGTTGCGCGGCCTGTCGAGCCCGGCTTCAAGCCGTCAGGGCAACTTCTTCGGCATGATCGGCATGGCCATTGCGGTGGCCACCACGCTCGCCGCGCATCCGCCGTCCGGCACCGTCGGCTGGGTTCTCGTGATCCTTGGCATCGCCATCGGCGGCGGCATTGGTGCTGTGATCGCCCGCCGCGTGCCGATGACCTCGATGCCGGAACTGGTCGCGGCCTTCCACTCGCTGGTCGGCATGGCGGCGGTGCTGGTCGCCGCCGGTGCGTTCTACGCGCCCGCCGCCTTCGACATCGGCACCCGCGGCAACATCCACGGCTCGAGCCTGATCGAAATGTCGCTCGGCGTCGCCATCGGCGCGCTGACCTTCACGGGCTCGGTGATCGCGTTCCTGAAACTGAGCGGCCGCATGAGTGGCGCGCCGATCATCCTGCCCGCGCGGCACATCATCAACATCGTGCTGGCGCTGGCGCTGGTGTTCTTCATCTCCGGCCTGGTCGCGTCGCAGAGTTCGTTCGACTTCTGGATGATCACCATCATCGCGCTGGTGCTGGGCGCGCTGCTGATTATCCCGATCGGCGGCGCGGACATGCCGGTCGTGATCTCGATGCTGAACTCGTATTCGGGCTGGGCAGCGGCGGGCATCGGCTTCACACTGGGCAATTCGGCGCTGATCATCACCGGCGCGCTGGTCGGCTCGTCGGGCGCGATCCTGTCCTATATCATGTGCCATGCGATGAACCGCTCCTTCATCTCGGTCATCCTCGGCGGTTTCGGTGGCGACAGCGGCGGTCCTGCCGCGGCAGGCACCGGCGAAGTCAAACCGGTCAAGCTGGGATCTGCGGACGATGCGGCCTTTATCATGAAGAACGCGCAGAAGGTCATCATCGTGCCGGGTTACGGCATGGCGGTGGCGCAGGCGCAACATGCGCTTCGCGAAATGGCCGACACGCTGAAGAAGGAAGGCGTCGAGGTGAAGTACGCGATTCATCCGGTCGCGGGCCGCATGCCCGGCCACATGAACGTGCTGCTGGCCGAAGCCAATGTGCCCTACGATGAGGTGTTCGAACTCGAGGACATCAACTCGGAATTCGCGCAGGCGGACGTCGCCTTCGTGATCGGCGCCAACGACGTGACCAATCCGGCGGCGGAAGAAGACCCGAAGTCGCCGATCTACGGCATGCCGGTGCTTCAGGTCTGGAAGGCCGGCACCGTGATGTTCATCAAGCGTTCGCTGGCCTCGGGCTATGCCGGCGTCGACAATCCGCTGTTCTATCGTGACAACACGATGATGCTGCTCGGCGACGCCAAGAAGATGACGGAAAACATCGTCAAGGCGATGTAGGCGGTCAGCGTTTGTCAGACCTAATAAACAGGCCGTGCCAGTGGCACGGCCTGTTTTCATTTATGCCTCGGTCTATGCCTTAGGGAGGCGATACAGGGCACAGAGCTTGTTGCCGTCCGGATCGCGCAGATAGGCGAGATACATTTTCACACCGCCCATTTCACGAATGCCTGGTGGATCTTCGCAAGTCGCGGCGCCATTTGCGACGCCGACCGTATGCCAGTTCATGGCCTCTTCCTCTGAGGCGGCGGAAAAGCCGATGGTCCCGCCATTGGCAGGAGTTGCCGGTTTGCCGTCGATCGGCTTCGAAACGGAAAAGTCCCGGTTTTAGTGCGGTAAAAGATACGATGCCGGTCGACGATCGCGGGAAGCACGCCGAGCGTTCCCAGCAGTTTGTCGTAGAAAGTTTTGGCGCGATCGAGATCGTTGGTGCCGATCATAACGTGAGAGAACATTCTTTCGTTTCCTTCCCAGAAGCAGTCCTTTTTGGTTAAGGCATCTCGTATCCGCCTGTAAATCTCTTCGTCGCGCGGGTGGCCGGACAGGTCGCAAAGGAACGCTGCAAAATGTCGCAGGCCTGCGCACTGCGACCTAGGCCTTTGGCCATGGTACCGTTAGTATCCTGCGCATGAGTGCGCACACACATGTTCCACGGTCAGCATGGATGTTTCCCGTGCTGGCCATTTTGCTTTTCGCGGCCACGTCGTTTCCCGGCATTGGTTTCAGCCATTCGGCAGGCGGCTATTTCTTTGCCGCTGTTTTGCTGGTCATCCTGTTCGGAACGGTCTTCGCGGCCGTTCACCACGCCGAGGTGATCGCGCACCGGATCGGCGAGCCTTACGGCACGCTCATTCTGACCCTTTCTGTCACGATCATCGAGGTCGCGATGATCGCCAGTATCATGCTCGGTGAAAAGGCCGTGCCGACGCTGGCCCGCGACACGGTATTTGCGGTGGTGATGATCGTCTGCAACGGGCTGGTCGGCTGGGCCATTCTCGCCGGCGGCGTGCGCTTCCGGGAGCAGGAATTCCAGATTACCGGCGTGAAGGTTTATCTCTGCGTCCTGATCGTGATTTCGACGATCACGCTGGTCCTGCCGAACTACACATCGACGACGCCCGGGCCGATGTTTGCGTCCAGCCAGCTCATCTTCGTGGGTATCGCGACATTGATGCTCTATTTCGTGTTTCTCTATACCCAGACCGTGCTGCACAGGGACTATTTCATCGTCGACGGAGACGACGGCGGCAACAGCCACGCCGTGGCCTCCAACCGGATGATCTTGTTGAGCACGGCGCTGCTGCTGGCTTCGCTGGTGGCGGTGGTACTGCTCGCGAAGAAGTTCTCGATTGTGGTGGATGCAGGCGCTGCGGCGATCGGCGCGCCCCCGGCCTTCGCGGGTGTGGTGGTGGCGCTTCTGATCCTGATGCCGGAAAGTGTTGCGGCGCTGGCGGCGGCACGCAACAACGATCTGCAAAAGAGCATCAATCTCGCGCTCGGCTCCTCGCTCGCGACTATCGGCCTGACGGTGCCTGTGGTCGCGGTCGCTGCCTTTGTGCTCAAGGAGACTTTGGTTCTCGGGCTCGATCCCCGGGACATGGTGCTGTTGGCGATGACGCTGTTGGTCAGTATGCTCACCTTCGCAACGGGACGGACCAACGTCCTGTTTGGCTTCGTGCACATGCTGATCTTCGCGGTCTATATTTTCTTTGTGCTGGTGCCTTAGCTCAGGTTCACCCTCATCCTGAGGGGCGCGCCCGTAGCCAAGTTTGCGCAGGCTGCGCCTGCTATGGCGCGCGTCTCGAAGGATGAGGGATGACATAAGCCTCATGGTTCGAGACGGCGCTGAAGAAGCGCCTCCTCACCATCAGGCTTCAGTCGCCTTCATCTTCCCCGATCGAGTTACTGATACGCTGCAACAATATCCGTGATGGCGCGTTCGAGCTGCCTGGCGGTGGAGCACTGGCGGACGGCGCTGCAAAACGTCGCGTAGCGCGGCATTTCCGAATCGCCCCAGCCCCACGCCATGCGGCCTTCCGGATTGAGCCACACCAGCCGCTTGGAGCGCTCCGAGATGCGGCGCAGGATGTCGGCGCGGGGATCGAGGTTGTTGGTGCGCGCGTCGCCGAGCACGATCACGGTGGTTTGCGGCGTCACCGCGCTCAGCGCGAGTTTCTCGAAATCGGCAAGGGATTTGCCGTAGTCGGACGAGCCAAAGCCGACCTTCGCCATGATGTCTTTCATCGCCTCGTTGGCATCCTTCTCGTCGAGAATCTCGCTGACCTCGATGAGATGACTGGAAAAGGCGAAGGAGCGCACGTCCGAGACGACTTCATGAAGGCTATAGATCAGCAGCAGGAAGAAATCCGAGACCCGCGCGACCGATCCGCTGACGTCGCAGATGGCGATGATCCGTGGCTTGTCGCGATGGCGGCGCTTCCATGTGGTGAGAAACGGCACGCCGCCCCACGCCGCGTTGCGCCGGATTGTGCGGCGCACGTCGAGATGGCCGCGCCGCTGGCGCTTGCGCGGCTTGCTGTAGCGCTCGCGCAGCCGCCGCGCGATCTGGCGGATCAGCGCGCGCATCTGCTCGATCTGCCGATGATCGAGCTGCGACATCGGCGCGTTGCGCAGCACTTCGTTGCGCAGGTTCTCGCTTTCCTCGCGGCCATACAGCAGCAACGCCTGCGAGACGGTGTCGCGCACGGCGTCGCGCAGCGCGTCGGTGGCGGCGGCAAGCCGTTCGGCCTGCGCCGGATTGGTCGCGGTCAAGGCATCCAGATCGTCGCGCAACTGCGCGATGCCGAGCTGTTCGAGCATCCGGCTCGAATAAATCCCGCGCTGGGTGAAGAAGCGAATTTCGGACAGTCCCGCTGCGGCGGCGGCATTGGCCATCGCGGCCGCGAGGGCATTGCGGTCCTGCGACATCAGCATCTGGGCGAGGGGGCCGAGACCGGATGGCGCACCGGCTGCACCGTCTCCGGAGGGCGGCTGCGCATCGCCTGTCTCTTCGGATTCACGAGTTTCCTGCGGTTGATTGTCCTGTGTCGCCGGGGCCTGGATTTCAGGTTTCCGGAAGAACAGGTCGAAGCATTCGGCGAGCGACCGCTTGTCTTCCGGCGACTTGGCGAGCGTCAGCATGAATGTGTCGCGCAGCACGTCCCGGTCGGCAAAGCCGACATCGGCGACGGCCCGCATCGCATCGATGCTTTCGGAGGGCGAAATCCGCACCCCGGCCCCGCGGGCCGCCCGAAAGAATCGATGCAGGTTCTCTCTCATCTCACGAATTCATCTCATGAACTGAATACGTTCTCGCGGCGTGTCTTGCCGATGAAGGTCGTGACCTGCGGCATCGTGGTTTCGATGTCGGCCTCGTACTTGAGCAGGACGTTGAGCGTGTCCTTGACCATCTGGTGATCCAGCTCGCTGGCTTGCAGGAGAACGAGCACGCGCGCCCAGTCGATCGCCTCGGAGACCGATGGCAGCTTCTTCAGGTCGAGGGTGCGGACGTCGTTGATAAAGCTGACGATCTGCCGCCGCAGCAATTGCGAAATGCCGGGCACGCGGCTTTCGACAATGCGCTCCTCGAGCTTCTGCTCGGGAAAGCCGATGTGAAGATGGAGACAGCGCCGCTTCAGCGCATCGCCGAGATCGCGTTCGCTGTTGGAGGTTAGGATCACGGTCGGAGGCGCGATTGCCGAGATGGTGCCGAGTTCGGGCAGCGTCACTTGAAAGTCCGACAGGATTTCCAGCAGCAGGGATTCGAACTCCGCGTCCGACTTGTCGATCTCGTCGATCAGCAGCACGCAGCCCTGCGGCTGTTCGAGCGCTTGCAGCAGGGGGCGTGGCTCGACGAATTCCTTGGAGAAGAACACGTCGCCGAAGTCATGCAGCTTGTTCAGCGCCGCCGGAAGCGTTTCCGCGTCGCCCAGCACTTCGCCGAGCTTGTCCTTCAGGATCTGGGTGTAGAGCAGTTGCTTGGCGTATTTCCACTCGTAAAGCGCCTTGGCCTCGTCGAGTCCTTCATAGCATTGCAGGCGGATCAGCTTGAGGCCGCGCCATGCCGCGATGGCTTTTGCGAGTTCGGTCTTGCCGACGCCGGCCGGCCCTTCCACCAGGATGGGCTTTTCGATCCGCTCCGCCAGATAGACCGCGGTTGCGATCTGGCGGTTGGCGATGTAGCCCGCCGATGCCAGGCCCTGTTCGACCGCGTCGATGGAGGCTGTCGGCTGATGCTCGGTCACGATCGTAAACTCCAAAAAGGCTTTGCTGGCCGGCAGCTCATGGCGGCTCCGGAGCGGCGCAGACTGCCGGAACCGGTCTCTTGCTACGATGCGGTGGGGCTTTCGTCCATATCACGCCCGCCATGCATCCGTGCCGTTTCGGACCGCTCTGCGAAACTGGCTGGCAGGCGGTGCTCTGGCGGCCCGGCATCGCGTGGCTGGCAAAGGCGCACACGTTACTTTGTGCGCGATTGCCACCGATCCGTCGCAGTTGATCCCTCAATCGGCCCTAAAGTTCCCGCATGCAACGGGCGCGCGGGGAGTGGCGATGATCAAGAAGTTCCTGTCGAAGTATATTCTGGAAGTTATCCCCTCGGTCCTGGCGACGGTGGTCGGGGCGTACATCGTCACGCACTACATCAACGCCAAGCCGGATGCCGACAAGCCAAAGGCGGCTGTCACGGCTCCCGCAGATACTTCGAAGGACGCCGCCCCACAAACGCTGAAAGCTGACGAGTCCGGCGACAAGGCCGTCAAGGAGACTCCGAAAGCCGAGGCGGCCAGGCTCAAGGCGGAAAAGCTCGCCGCCGAAAAGGCTGCTGCGGAGCGGGCTGCTGTGGATCGGGCAGAGAACGCGAAGAAGGCTGCCGAAAAACTTGCAGCCGAGAAGGCCGCCGCCGAAAAGGCCACGGCCGAGAAAGTTGCCAGCGAGAAGGCCGCTGCCGAGAAGCGGGAGCGGGCCGCCGCCAAATCCGCGCCGGTCGCGCCGTCTGCCGAGGCCAATACCGCACCCGACGACAAGCGCGATGCCAACGATCTGGCGCGGGCCGCGATCGAACGGCTGCGCAAATCCAGCCCTCAGTCCGCCGAGACTCTCCGCGCGCCGGACGCTGTCCGTGTGGAGGAGGCCGCGAAGCCGCAGCCTGAACGCGCCAGAGTCAACAGCGTGGTCTATGCGCCTGCCGCTGCGCAGCCGCAGGTCCAGCCGCTGCCGCCCGCGGTCACGGTCGCACCGCCGCCGCCTGAAGTTGCGATCACTGCGGCTCCACCGGCACCGTTCCCCCGGCCCGTGGACGAGGCGCGTGGCGATGATTCCTCGCGGCTGACACCGCCTGCGGATATTCCGTCGCGACCGCTTGACCTTCGCGCTCATGAGCGTGCCCCCTCCGTTGCCGAAGGCGTCGTCTCGGCGGCGCGATCGGTGTTTCAGGCCGTGATCCCGGAACGCAACTAGAGCATTGAGTTCGGGTTGAAACGCCCCGCCGTCATTGCGAGCGAAGCGAAGCAATCCAGCTTTGGCACATATGAAGAACCTGGATTGCTTCGTCGCAGTGCTCCTCGCAATGACGATCGGAAGCCCTGTCCCAGTCGCACCTCAAACCACTATGCTCTAGGTTTTTTGTTTCACGCGGCCCTTCGCCACCGGTGGTTTCGCCGGCGCCGCTTTGATGTCTTTCGCTTCCGCCGCTGTCCCCGCATCGACGATTTCCAGAAACTCCCGGACCGTGCTGACCGCGCCGGGACGGGCCGCGACGTAGCCGGGAAGCTGTGCGATCGCGTCGCAAAACGCGCGGCCCTTCATGATGTCGAGCACGCGGCGCATCGGCTCGGTGTCGAGAAACGCGCGCTTGCAGACGAAGAAATAATCCTCCGTCAGCAGCCGCACGAAATCGAGCCCGAACTGTCTGGCCGCCGCCTCGACGCCGAAGGCGGCATCCGCCATGCCGCTCGCCACGTAGGCCGCGACCGCCGCATGGGTGAATTCCATCTGCTGTGCGCCGTTGATCTTCGCTGCATCGATCCTGTCGAGTGCCAGCAACTGATCGAACAGCGTCCGCGTTCCGGAATCGTGGTCGCGATTGACGAAGCGCGCCTTGGTGGCGACGAGATCCTTCAGCGATCCTATTTTAAGCGGATTGCCCTTCTTCACCATCAGCCCCATCTCGCGGGTCACGAAACTGATGACGCGGTCCTCGCGCGGATCGAGCCAGTCGCGGCACGCCTTGATGGCCTGCGCGCGCAACGCGCCGCGCGGGATGTGGACGCCGGAGAGATCGCAGGCGCCCTGCGCCAGCGACACCAGCGAGTTCTGGTTGCTGACGTAACGCAGGTCGACGCCGATGCCGGGTTCCTTGTCGAGCAGTTCACGCAGCCTTGAGACCGCAAAACCGTGGCTGGCGTGAACCCGGATCACCGATGGGCGTTGATGCAGGAACGGTTTGATTTCGGTCGCGAGTTCCTGCGCCAGGTTTTCGAGTTGCGGGCCGAGGCGGGCCTGCATGCGCTGCCCGGCCCACACCAGTTTCTCGCCGAACGGCGTCAGCCTGGTGCCCTTGCCGCGCTGGGTTTCCACCAGCGGTACGCCGAAGAAGTCGGACCATTGTTCGACGAGATTCCAGACGTGCCGGTAGGAGAGATGCGCGTGCTCCGCGGCGGTGGTGAGTTTCCCGGTTTCGCGGATCTGGTTGAGCACGCCGAGCATGACCACGGCGGTCTGCGGGCTGCCTTCCTTGTGAAATCGCCAGACCGGCTCGATCTCGATGTGCAGCATCGTTCCCGCCTATTATGAAACAGACTTCATATGATCGTGATCTATCGGCACACCATATCATATTTACTCTGGTATATTTAATACGCAAACTGAAAGAAATAACAGGAGGAATATGATGTCGATTGCATATGATTTACCCCACGACACCTCCCGGGATCCCGCCGTCGTCCTGCGCAAGCAACTGCTGATCGACGGCCAGCACGTCGAATCGGTGTCGGGACGCACCTTCAACACCCTCAATCCCGCCACCGGGCAGGTGATCGCGACCATCTCCGAGGGCAACGAAGCTGACGTCGAGCGCGCCGTTCAGGCCGCGCGCCGAGCGTTCGAAGGCGTCTGGAGCACCATGCGTCCCGCCGAGCGCGGCCATATCCTGTTCCGGCTCGCCGGACTGATGAAAGAACATGGCGATGAACTCGCCGAACTGGAAAGCCGCGACGCCGGCAAGCCGATTTCCGCCGTGCTGCGGCAGGATCTTCCCGCCGCCATCGACACGCTGACCTATTACGCCGGCTGGGCCGACAAGATTCACGGCGACACGGTGCCGACGCGCAGCGATGCACTGACCTATACGGTGCGCGAGCCGGTCGGCGTGGTAGCCGTGATCGTGCCGTGGAATTTCCCGCTGATGATCGGCATGTGGAAGTTGGCGCCGGCGCTGGCCTGCGGCTGCACCATCGTCATGAAGCCGGCCGAACTGACGTCGCTGTCGGCGTTGCGTCTCGGCGAACTCGCGCTCGAAGCGGGTCTGCCGCCGGGCGTACTCAACATCGTGCCCGGTCCCGGCCGCGTGGTCGGTGATGCTCTGGTCAATCATCCGGGCGTGGACAAGGTGACGTTCACCGGTTCGCCCGGCGTCGGCCGCGGCATTCTCCGGGGCGCGGCGGGTAACTTCAAGCGCGTGTCGCTCGAACTCGGCGGCAAGTCGGCCAACGTGATCTATGACGATGCCGATCTCGATGCCGCCACCAAGGCGGCTGCGGCGGGCATCTTCTTCAATGCCGGGCAGGTGTGTTCGGCAGGCTCGCGCGTGCTGGCCCATGAGAACGTCTACGACGAAGTGGTCGCGCGGCTCACCGCCCGCGCCGAGGCGCTGCGCATGGGCGACACCGCCGACAAGACCACGGCGCTCGGTCCGGTGATTTCGGAACGGCAGATGAAGACGATTCTCGATTACGTCGATATCGGCGAGAGGGAAGGCGCGACGCTGGTCACCGGCGGCCGGCATGTCGGCGACCGCGGCTACTACATCAGCCCGGCGGTGTTCGCAAATGTGAAGCACGAGATGCGGATTTCACAGGAAGAAATCTTCGGCCCCGTGGTCAGCGTCATCAAGTTCAAGGACGAGGCCGATGCGCTGCGGATCGCCAACGGCACTGCGTTCAGTCTTGCCGCCGGGGTGTGGAGCCGCGACATCGGGCGGGTGCAGCGCTTTGCGAAGAAGGTGAAGGCCGGCACGGTCTGGATCAACACCTATGGCTACACGGACGTGCGCCTGCCATGGGGCGGCGCGGGCGATTCCGGCTTCGGCCGCGAACACGGCACCGAAGCGCTGGCGAATTTCACCGAGCCGAAAGCGGTGTGGATGAACCTGAACGTTTGAGCCTCGTCTCCTCCCCGAGCGTGCTCAAACAAAAACGCGGGCCGCAAGGCCCGCGTTTTCATATTCAGAATGGATGAAGCCGCTCAGCGCGGTCCGCGCGGACCTGCACCCGGGCCGCCACGACCGCCGCCAGCCGCGCCACGCTCGCCGCCTGGACCAGCGCCGAACACCGGCTTTGGCTTCATCGGCAGCAAACCTTCGCGCTGCAACTTCTTGCGGGCCAGCTTGCGCGCGCGGCGAACGGCTTCCGCCTTCTCGCGGGCCTTCTTCTCGGAGGGCTTTTCGTAATGACCGCGGAGCTTCATCTCGCGGAAAATGCCCTCGCGCTGCATCTTTTTCTTCAGCGCCTTGAGAGCCTGGTCGACATTGTTATCGCGGACGAGAACCTGCACGCGGCATCCTCTTTGTGTTCATCGGAAATTCGGGAGACGATAAAGGGCAGGCAAAAAGGCCATGCCCTTCTCATCGAAGGCGCGGATGTACCAGATCAAACCGGGAATGTCCACCTGTGGATAGCGCTTTTCGCCGCTGGGAAAGCCGCAAATACCGTCCAAGTTTGCCCCGCCGGGGCCATGATTCGGGGGCGAAGCCGTCCCTTCGGCGTCCAAATGGTCTCGTTTCAAGAGGCGATCCATGCCTCGACCATGGAGACTGAAAATGAATGCAAAAAAATATACCGCCGAGGCTATCGGCACATTCTGGCTGACTTTCGCGGGCTGCGGCAGTGCCGTCCTGGCGGCTGCTTTTCCGCAGGTCGGCATCGGTCTGCTCGGTGTCTCGTTTGCGTTCGGCCTGAGCGTCGTCACCATGGCCTTCGCCATCGGCCATATTTCGGGGTGCCATCTCAATCCCGCCGTGACGGTCGGGCTTGCCGCCGGCGGCCGCTTTCCGGCGGGGCAGATTGTTCCTTATATCATCGCTCAGGTCATCGGAGCCGTCCTTGGGGCCGGGCTTCTCTATGTGATCGCCAGCGGCAAGGCGGGCTTCGATCTTGCGGGCGGCTTTGCCTCCAACGGCTACGAGGATCATTCGCCGGGCAAGTACAGCCTCGTCGCGTGCTTCGTTTCCGAAGTGGCGATGACGGCGATCTTCCTGTTCATCATCATGGGCGCGACCCACGGCAAGGCGCCGGCTGGCTTTGCGCCGCTTGCCATCGGCCTTGCGCTGGTGCTGATCCATCTCGTCAGCATCCCGGTCACCAACACGTCGGTGAACCCGGCGCGCAGCACCGGTCCCGCGCTGTTCGTCGGCGGCTGGGCGTTGCAGCAGTTGTGGCTGTTCTGGCTCGCGCCGCTGATCGGCGGCGTCATCGGTGGCGTGGTCTATCGCTGGCTGAGCGACGAGCCGGCCGGCATCGTCGCAGGCAACAGGTAAATCCCAAGCAGTATGCAAAGGCTGTCGCGAGCGATCGCGGCAGCCTTTCTTTATTTGGCTTGAGGGGCTTTGACTTCGGTGACGTGGCCCATCTTGCGGCCCGGGCGAGGCGCGCCCTTGCCGTAGAGATGCACCGTCGCGCCGGGCCTGGTCAGCCATTTCCCATAATCGAGAATGTCGTCGCCGATCAGGTTGGTCATGGTAACGTCGCCGTGGCGGACCGGATGTGCCAGCGGCCAGCCGGCGATGGCGCGGACATGCTGCTCGAACTGCGACACAGATGCGCCGTCCAGCGTCCAGTGGCCGGAATTATGCACGCGTGGCGCGATCTCGTTGACCAGCAGCGCCAGTCCATCCTTGCCGGGCACCACGAACATCTCCACCGCCAACACGCCGACATAATCCAGCGCGGTGGCGATCTTCTCTGCGATGGCGCGGGCCTGCGCCGCGAGATCGTCGGAGATGCGCGCGGGCGCGTGCGAGAATTTCAGGATGTGATCGCGATGTTCGTTCTCGGTGACGTCGTAGCAGACCACTTCGCCGCTGGCGCTGCGCGCGGCGACGACGGAGATCTCACGCTCGAACGGCACGAAGGCTTCGAGAATAGCGGAACGCGTTTCGAGGTCGGCCCACACCGCTTCCGGATCGGCACCTTCGCGCACCACAACCTGTCCCTTGCCGTCATAGCCGAAGCGCCGGGTCTTGAGCACGGCGGGCAGGCCGATCTGCGCAATCGCAGCTTTCAGGCCCTGCGCCGAGGAGACGTCGGCATAGCGCGCGGTGGCGATACCGAGCTTGGTGATGAAGTTCTTTTCCGCGAACCGGTCCTGCGTGGTCTCCAGCACCTTCGGGTCCGGCAGCACCGGACGGCGCGCCGCGAGGATCATCGCGGTGGAGGACGGAATATTCTCGAACTCGTAGGTGATGACGTCGACGTCCGACGCGAACAATTCCAGCGCCTCGACGTCGGCATATTCCGCGCAGGTTGCATTCTTCACCACGTCGAAGGCCGGGGAATCCGGGTCGGGTGAAAACACCTGCGTCTTGAGGCCGAGACGCGCGGCGGCGAGCGCAAGCATCCGGCCCAGTTGTCCGCCGCCGAGAATTCCGATGGTGTCGCCTGGTTTCAGCGTCACCCGACTTGAAGATGTCACTTAGTGTCCCGTATCCGACGTTCGCTTCACTCCGCAGCGCCTTCCGAGCGAACGTCGGATACGAAAGGACACTAATAAATTATAATCCTAGTGATCCCTTGGTTCTGACATTCGTAAAAGTGCCTGCGAAAGATAGGATACGAATGTCAGAACCGGATCACTAGGTGTCCTCTGGGCGCTCGCTCACCGCCTCGGTCTGTTGCTTGCGCCATGCCGCGAGCCGTGTGGCAAGGCCGGCATCATTGAGTGCCAGCACGCTTGCAGCGAGTAGGGCGGCATTGATAGCGCCGGATTTTCCGATAGCCAAGGTGCCGACCGGAATTCCGGCGGGCATTTGCACAATGGAATACAGCGAATCCACCCCCGCCAGCGCCTTGGATTCCACCGGCACGCCGAACACGGGAAGTTCCGTCAGCGAGGCCGCCATGCCGGGCAGGTGCGCCGCCCCGCCCGCGCCGGCGATGATGACCTTGAAACCGGCGGCCTTGGCGCCCTTGGCGAAGGCATAGAGCCGCTCGGGGGTCCGGTGCGCCGAGACGATCCGCGCCTCGTGGGCGACGCCGAGTGCGGTCAGGGTCTCTGCGGCGTGGCGCATGGTGGTCCAGTCGGACTGGCTTCCCATGATGATGGCGACAGGGGTTGTCATTCGGAATCTTTGAAAAAGGGGCCGAAAAAAGAGGCCGGATTATAGGGTTGCGCCCCGGCGTGGCAAGCTAACGCGAATCCGTTATGCTTTCATGGTCAACGCGCGGGGCGGAAATTTGAAGAAACCGGGCAAGAAAGTCCCATCGCGGCGCCCTGCGGCAAAGCGTCCGCTTAGGCGCGCCGGAGCGTCCGGGCGCAAATCGGGCACCAAGGCGTCCGTTAAATCCATGGCCAAAGCGGCATCGGCTCCGCTGAAGAAGGCCCGGCGGCAGGTCTCGGCGCTGAAAGCGGAACTCGCCGCGGCGCAGGCCCGGATCGACGAGCTTCAGGCCTGGGCTGACACCGATTTCCTGCTGAACATCTACAATCGCCGCGGCTTCGAGCGGGAACTCGACCGGTCGGTCGCCTATATCCGGCGCTACAACGCAACTGGTGCCTTGATCGTGCTCGATGTCGACCGTCTCAAGCCGATCAATGACACGTTCGGCCATGCGGCGGGCGATGTGGTGCTGAAAGGCGTGGTCGCTGTCCTGATGCGTCACGTCCGGTCGTCGGACGTGGTAGGGCGGCTCGGCGGCGACGAGTTCGGGCTGCTGCTGTGGAATCTCACGGAAGCCGATGCCTTGGCGAAAGCAGCGGCACTGGAAGAAGCCATCGACCGGCTGACCTTTGTGTTCAAGGGCCGGCCCGTGGTCGCGGGCGCATCGGCGGGTCTTGCGCTTATCGGTGCGGCGGACGAGGCCGCGACTGCGATGGAAGCGGCGGATCGCACCATGTATGCGCGCAAGGCGGCGCGCCGGGGCCGCGTGCTGACCGTGCTCTGACATCCGGATGGGCGCGGCGTCTTGCCGCAACTCAGGCGATGATGTCGGGCGTGATCTGGTCTTCGATGAACGCGATGCGGTCGCGTAATTGCAGCTTGCGTTTTTTAAGCCGCTGCAACCGCAGGAGGTCGGGTGCCGGAGACAGATGCAGCGCCTCGATGGCGGCATCGAGGTCGCGATGCTCCTGTTGCAACCGCGCCAATTCCAGAGCGAATTCGTTGTTGTCCTGATCTACCATAACCGTCGATGACTAGATTGCGTCAGACTTCACTTAAGTCGTCGGTCTTCCCCGATGCGCCCTGCCAGTGGAGTGGATTTGACATTCGCACTCTCCCAGCCGGGAGTCCGCAAAGCGAATGTCAAATCCAGAACTCCACTGGAAACTTATATTTTCCAATGGTCCTTTGTTTCCAACATTCGCAAGAATGCCTGACGAAACGGGACGCGAATGTTGGAATCGGACCATTGGATGGTCATTGCAGAAAAACGTTACCACTTCCAGCAGACGGTATCGTGAGGCGGGTTCCGTCACAATTCGTTTCCGTTGATCACAAAATTTACATGGGCGATTTCATTCGCCTGTCGACAGATGCTTCCGCTCATGTACACTTGCTCGTCCAGATCCGATCTGAGGTCCACTCACAAAGGAGACTTCTTATGGCGATTCAGGCGCATCTCGTTGAACTGGAACGGAAACACGAAGTTCTGGAAAACGAATTGCACGATGCCCTCCGGCATTTGTCCACCGACGACCTCCAGATTATCGAATTGAAGCGCCGCAAGCTGGTGCTCAAGGACCAGATCGAACGTATCAAGCTCGCTACGGTCCACTGACTCTCTCGGAAATCGACGCTTCCCGGAAATCCCTTCATCGGTTCAATGCGATGCTCGTAACGGCTGCATGGCCGTTGCGCGGCTGCGATCAGTTCTGCGCATCCGCGAGGCGAGCCACCTCGTCCGCGATGGCGAGGGATGAGGTGAGGCCGGGTGATTCAATTCCGAACAGGTTGACCAGGCCCGCGACGCCGTGGGCCTGCGGCCCCTGGATGACAAAGTCCTGTTTGGCTACCGCAGGGGGCACGATCTTGGGCCGGATTCCGGAATAGCTCGGCGTCAATGCGCCGTCCGGCAATGTCGGCCAGTAGCGCCGGATCGCCGGATAAAACCGCTCGGCCCGCGCCGGGTCCACGGCGTAGTCGATCCTGTCGATCCACTCCACGTCGGGGCCGAATTTTGCCTGTCCGCCGAGATCGATGGTGAGGTGCACGCCGAGGCCGCCCGGCTCCGGCATGGGATAGATCAGCCGCGAAAATGGCGCGCGCGTGCTGCAACTGAAGTAGTTGCCCTTGGCGTAATAGATATTGGGGACGCGGTCGGCCGGCATGCCGTCGATGGCGCGGGCGATGGCCGGCGCCGAGAGCCCGGCCGAGTTGACCAGCAACCGGCATTGCAGCGTCATCGGGCTGCCGCCGCCGATCTCGACCTCGAAGCCCTCCGCCACGGCCTTGGCGCGCAGCAGCGGCGCATGAAATGCGAGCGCACCGCCCGCATCCTCGATCTCGCCGCGCAGCGCCAGCATGTAGGCATGGCTGTCGACGATGCCGGTGGATGGCGACAGCAATGCGCCGGTGCAATTCAGGGCGGGCTCCAGCGCGCGCGCGGCCGCGGCGGACAGCATCTGGAGGTCATCGACGCCGTTGGCCTCGGCGTGCGCCCGGATCGAGGCCAGCTTCTCGTCCTCGTTGTCCGCCGTCGCCACGATCAGCTTGCCGCAACGCCGGTAGGGCACGCCGTGATCGTCGCAATAAGCGTAGAGCATCCGTTTCCCGGCGACGCACATGCGCGCCATCAGGCTTCCCGCCGCATAATAAATTCCGGCGTGGATCACCTCGCTGTTGCGCGACGATGTCCCGGTGCCGATGTCGCCGGCGGATTCGACGACCACAACCTCGAGGCCGGACTGCGCCAGCCGCCGCGCAGCGGCGAGACCGACGACGCCTGCGCCGACGACAACACACTCAATTCTGTCCATCGCAATTCCGTCCTTCGATGGCCCGCTTTGCTGAACAAGTTCTTTGCATGCTTATTTTATGCACAGCATGGTGCACTGCGAGGGGTGCGGCGTTAGGAGGTGGTTAAGCATAGGCGGCCAATTGCCCGCATTTAAGTCACATTGTGCCCGCCGGGAAGTACGCGTTTACCCGATTCAAAGAGGTACAACCAGAGAGTGTCTGCGAAGAATTCCGCGGATTGGTAATGACCGGCTGGAAGAAGCAAGTACGCGCGACGACAGTGAGCCGGGCAAGGATCGCTGCGGGTCTGTGTGCCTCGACTTTGGCATGTGGAAGCGCAAACGCGCAGATCGTCGCCAATCCGGACGGCACTTTTTCGGCCCTGTCGACGGACAGCATGCAGACGGCCTTGATATGGCAGTTGTTGATCGGCGGCTTTGTGGTCGTCGCCTTTCTTGGCGCGGTCATCCTCTGGGTTTCGACGGCCTTGCGTCGCGCGCGCCACGCCAATATCCGGCGCGCTGCTTTTGTCTCCAGCGCCCTCAACAGCCTGACCACCGGGATCGTGATGGTCGATGCGCGCAAGCGCATGGTGTTCTGCAACGATCGCTATCTGGAAATGTACGGGCTCGATCGTTTTGATCTGTTCCCCGGAATGACCGGTCGCGATCTGCTGGCTTTACGGAAGCAGCGTGGCACGATCGCCGGAACGATCGATGAGTATTTTCTCAACGTCGAGCATCCGGACGGCTCCATCTGCGAACTCAAGGACGGCCGCTCGATTCTGATCAAGCACCGCAAGCTGTCCAACGGCGGGATCGTGGCGACCCACGAGGATTGCACCGAGCAGCGCAAGCTCGCCAAGGAACTGGCAAAGAACAAGAACTTCCTTGAATCGGTGATCGACAACATTCCGGTTTGCGTTGCCGCCAAGAGCATCGATGACGGCAAGTACATTTTGGCCAATCGTGCCTTTGAACAGTTTGCCGGAATCAGCCGCGATCAAATCCTCGGCAAGACGGCTCACGGCGTATACCTGCCCGAAGCAGCGCAAGCCATTGTGGAATTGGATCGGGACGCGGCCGCTTCACCGACGGGTCAGACGCGCACCGAACTGCTCATCGATCACAGCGGCGGGAAGCGACTTGTGGCGTGCAATCGTGTCATCGCGCGCAATGAAAAGAATGAGCCCGAGTTCCTGGTCGCTCTGTTCGAGGATGTGACCGAGCGCCGGTCGCTGTCCCGTGAAATTCAGAGCGCGAAGAAATTCCTGGAACTGGTGGTCGACAACATTCCGGTCGCGCTCGTGGTCAAGCGGCTGAGTGATGGCCAGTATGTGCTCGCCAACCGCACCGCCGAGGCGACGCTGGGCCGCCGCCGCGAAGACGTCGTCGGCAGCACCCTCGAAGACATCTATAATCCCGCCGATGTGAAGTTCATTCTCAAGCGTGATGAAGACGCTGTCCGCAAGCAGGGCGTCGTCACCGAAGAGCATCCGATCCAGACCCCCAACGGGCTGCGCCTGTTCCTGACGCGGCGCGTGACCGTGCTCGACGAGAACGGCGAGCCGCAATATCTCATCAAGACCAATGAAGATGTCACGGATCGCCGCGAGACGGAATCGCGCATGGCTCACATGGCCTATCACGATTCACTCACCGATCTGCCGAACCGCGCGGCTTTCCTCAAGGCCCTGTCGCAGATGATCGAGGCCTGCAAGGACACCACCGAGGAATTCGCGGTGCTGTCGATCGATCTCGATCGCCTCAAGGAGATCAACGACGTGTTCGGCCACGAGGTCGGCGACAAGCTGCTGATCGAGGTGTCGCGCCGGCTCGAAAAGGCCGTGCAGGGCGGCGTTGTCGCGCGCCTGAGCGGCGACGAATTCGGGCTGATCATCGACGGCGTGCAGCCCGACGCGGCGCTGGAACTTGCAAACCGCCTGATCGAGACGATGCGCGACGAAATCGTGATCGACGGCCGTTCGCTACGCATGGGGCTGACCACGGGAATTTCCATCTTTCCGCGTAACGGCAGCACCGGCGCGGAACTGCTCGCCAACGCCGACGCCGCGCTGTTCCGGGCCAAGGCGAAATCGCGCGGCTCCGTCAGCTTCTTCGCCGCGGAAATGGATCAGCAGGTCCGCGACCGCCGCGCGCTGCATCAGGATCTGTCGACCGCGATCAGAAATGGCGAACTGTCGCTGCACTATCAGCCGCAGGCGCGCGCACGGCACAAGATCAGTGCCGACCATGTTCTCGGCTTCGAGGCGCTGGCGCGCTGGGTCCACCCGGTGCGCGGCTTCGTTCCGCCCAGCGATTTCATTCCGCTGGCGGAGGAAAGCGGCCTGATTGTCGAGATGGGCGAATGGATTCTGCGCGAGGCCTGCCGCGAGGCGGCGTCGTGGCCGAAGGACTTGCAGATTTCGGTCAATCTGTCGCCCGCGCAGTTCATGCATGGCGATCTCGTCGGTCTGGTTCACTCCATCCTGATCGAAACGGGTCTCGCGCCCGGCCGGCTGGAGCTTGAGATCACCGAGGGCGTGCTGATCGAGGATTTCGACCGCGGTCTGTCGCTGCTGCGGCGGCTGAAGGCGCTCGGCGTGCGGATCGCGATGGACGATTTCGGCAGCGGCTATTCCTCGCTGACCTATCTGCAATCCTTCCCGTTCGACAAGATCAAGATCGACCGCGCTTTTGTGATGAACCTCGGACGCAACACCCAGTCCGCAGCCATCATCCGCGCCATGATTGGCCTCGGCCACGGTCTCAACATTTCCATCGTCGCCGAAGGCGTGGAAACCCAGGAGCAGCTCAGCTTCCTTGCCGACGAGGCCTGCGATCAGGTGCAGGGCTATTTCCTCGGCAAGCCTGCGCCGATCGAGGACTATGCGGAATGGATCGGCCGCGACAAGCGCGTCGAACGCATCCCGCTCGAGGTCGGCGCAACGCGCGCATAGCTCCGGAATCCGCAAGAAAAATCCGCAAGACTTGACTCGCGATGGTGGCCGTCGGAGATCATCATGGCATGGCTGATGTCGACATCGCGATCATCGGGGGCGGCCTTAATGGCGTGAGCATCGCGCGCGATGCTGTCGGGCGCGGCCTGACAGTCGCGTTGTTCGAGCAGAACGACCTCGGCGGCGGTGCGGCGACGGCGTCTCCGCACCTGATGCATGGCAATTTCATCGATCTTGAACGGGGGCACGCGCTGCGGGTCCGCCGTGCGCTGGCCGAGCGGGACATGGCGCTGCGTGCCGCGCCGCATCTGGTGCGGCCCGCACGTTTCGTCCTGCCGGTTCATGCCGACGAGCGGCCGCCGGCGATGCTGCGCGCGGGCCTCTATGTCTACGACCGCCTTGCACCGGGGAGCAGCCTTCCCCGCTCCGAGGTACTTGACCTCACGATTCACGAAGCCGGTCATCCGCTCAAGCGTTCGCTCGGAGTGGCGCTGGCCTGGTCGGATTGCACGGTGGATGAATCGCGGCTGGTCGTTCTCAATGCGGTGGATGCCGCCGCGCATGGCGCTGCGATCCGGACCGGCGCGCGCTGCGCATGGGCCGATCGCTCGGAAGTGTGGCGGCTGACCGTCGTCAACCGTGGCCGGCGCGAGACCGTCACGGCGCGCGCGCTGGTGAACGCGAGCGGGGCGTGGGCGGGCGGTGTTGCCGAAACCGTCTTGCATTTGCCTGCCGTTCAAGCGAGCCTCGCCAAAGTCAGCCAGATCGTTGTGAAGCGGATATTCGATCGTGACAACGTCTACTTGCTCCAGAACGACGACCGCCGGATGATCTACGCCCTTCCGTATCACCGCGATTTCACCCTGATCGGCACATCCGAACGCAGCTTCGCCGGAGATCCGGCGGTGATGTCGGCGGGGGCGGACGACATCGCCTATCTTTGCGCGGCGGTGAGCCGCTATGTCCGCGAGCGGGTCGAGCCGGCCGATGTCGTTCATGCCATGGCGGGCGGCCACATAGCTCCTGGTCGCGACGGATTCATGAAATTGGATCGGAAATCCGGCAAGGCACCGTTGCTGACGGTGATCGGCGGCGGCACGACGAGCGCGCGGCGGCGCGCGGGGATCGCGCTGGCGCGGCTTGCGTCCTTCTTCAAGGCTTCGCCGAAATCGATGTCGTCATGGACCGCGAACGCGCCGCTGCCGGGCGGCGATTTTTCCTTCGATGCGCTGGACGATCAGGTCGAAGATGCGCGCAAGCGCTGGGGTTTTCTGAGTGAGCGCCATGCGCGCCGGCTGGTGGAGGCCTATGGCACGCGAATCGATCGCGTGCTGGGTGCGGCAAAAAGCAGGGATGACCTCGGGCAACGGTTCGGCGATGACCTCACCGCTTCGGAGGTGCGCTATCTGATGAAAGAAGAATTCGCCCGCTTCGCCGACGACATTCTGTGGCGACGCTCGAAACTCGGCCTGACGATGCCGCGGCAGGATCGTGCCGCGCTTGAAACGTTCATGGCCGCGGCATGACGGCGGGTCCGGTTCCCTTGCTGCGAATCGCATCGGTGGTGAAGCGGTTCGGCGGCTTTACGGCGGTGGACGATCTGTCGCTCGACATCGCAGCCGGAGAATTCTTCGCGCTGCTCGGTCCAAGCGGCTGCGGCAAGACCACGCTGCTGCGCATGCTGGCGGGATTCGAGACGCCCGACGCCGGTGCGATCCATCTCAATGGCGCTGACATCGCGCATGTGCTGCCGCATGAGCGGCCCGTGAACATGATGTTCCAGAATTACGCGCTGTTTCCGCACCTGAGCGTCGAGGGCAATATCGCGTTCGGCCTCAAGCGCGCCGGGCTGCCGAAGGACGAGATCGCGGCACGCGTGGCCGAGATGATCGCGCTGGTGCGTCTCGATGGATTACAGGCGCGGCGACCGGATCAACTGTCCGGCGGTCAGCGTCAGCGGGTGGCGCTGGCGCGTTCACTGGCGCGGCGGCCGCAGGTGCTGCTGCTCGACGAGCCGCTGGCCGCGCTCGACAAGAAATTGCGCGAAAGCACGCAGGCCGAACTGATGGAGGTGCAGCGCCGCCTCGGCATGACATTTGTCATCGTCACCCACGATCAGGAAGAGGCAATGACGGTCGCGGACCGTATCGGCGTGATGGACAAGGGCCGCCTGGTGCAGGTCGCGCCGCCGCGCGAATTGTACGAAGCACCGAACTCGCGCTGGATCGCGGGTTTCGTCGGCGACATCAATCTGATCGAGGGGCAGGTGGCGGCGCGCCAGTCCGGCCATTTCAGCATTGTAACGCAGGATGCGGGAACCATTATCGCGGCGCATGTGCCTTCGTCCGCGACGAGCGATGTCTGCGTCGCAATCCGTCCGGAAAAATCCGGCTGTCGCTTCCGGCGCAGGATGCAGCCGCCGCCGTCAATACATTCACGGGCGTTCTGGCCTCCGCCGGATTTCTCGGCGGCGTGTCGGTCTACAGCGTGAAGCTCGATCGCGGCGCGGTGCTGCGTATCGCGGTGGCCAACGCCACGCGTACGGCAGCGGATGGCCTTGCAGTCGGGCAGCGGGTGAGCCTGTCGTTCGCGCCCGACGATGTCGTGGTGCTGGACCGATGAGCGGACGCCGCATCTTCACCCGGCCGGCGCGGCTCGCGGCGATTGCGCCCTATCTCTGGATGGCGCTGTTCTTCCTGGTGCCGTTCGGCTTCGTGCTCAAGATCGCGCTGTCGCAGACCGCCATCGCACAGCCGCCTTATGTGCCGGTGTTCGATGTTGCTGCCGGATGGGAATCTTTCAAGGCGGCGCTGTCCGCGCTGTCGTTCGACAATTTCAAATTGCTGGCGTCGGACGATCTCTACATCTTCTCCTATGTTCGCAGTCTCGTGGTGGCGATCATATCGACCGCCATCCTGCTGCTGATCGGCTATCCGGTGGCCTATGGCATGTCGCGGCTGCCGCAGCGCTGGCAGCCGGTGGCGATGATGCTGGTCATCGTACCGTTCTGGACCTCGTTCCTCATTCGCATCTATGCGTGGATCAACGTGCTGCAACACGACGGCCTGCTCAACAAGCTGCTGCTCGCCCTCGGCATCGTCGACAAGCCGCTGGTGTGGCTTGCGACCGACTCCGCGATGTATCTCGGCATCGTCTACTCTTACTTCCCGTTCATGATCCTGCCGCTCTACGCCACTCTGTCGAAGATGGACGATGCGCTGCTGGAAGCAGCCGCCGATCTCGGCTGCTCGCAGATGAAAGCGTTCTGGCTGGTGACGTTCCCGCTGTCGCTGCCGGGCATCGGCGCGGGCGTGCTGCTGTGCTTCATTCCCATCGTCGGCGAATTCGTGATTCCCGATCTGCTGGCGGGCTCCGACCGCATGATGATCGGCCAGACGTTGTGGCTGGAGTTCTTCACCAACAAGGACTGGCCGGTCGCCTCCGCGATCGCCATCGTGCTGCTCGCGTTGCTGCTGGTGCCGCTTCTAATCTACGAGAAGCTGCAACGCCGTCATCTGGAGTGGCATTGATGATCATTGTTGTTGCTGCCAGGCGCACGGTGCGCTCCCTCCCCCTTGCGGGGGAGGGTTGGGGAGGGGGGCCTGTCGTCGGCGCGGCCTCGTTCTGTTGTTACCCCCCACCCCCGACCCCTCCCCGCAAGGGGGAGGGGAGAGGAGGGCGGCGATCATGAGGCTGTCGCGCTTCAATATCGCGGCGCTCGCGCTCGGGCTGGCGTTCCTCTATCTGCCGATTGCGATCCTCGTGATCTATTCGTTCAATGCTTCGCGCCTTGTGACGGTGTGGGGCGGGTGGTCGCTGCGCTGGTACACCGAGTTCTTCAACGACGAGGCGATGCTGTCGGCGGCATGGATGAGCCTGCGCGTGGCGTTCTGCTCGGCGACGGCGGCGACCGTGCTCGGCACGCTGGCGGCGGTGGCGCTGTCGCGCGGCGAGCGTTTCCGGGGACGCACGCTGTTCTCGGGCATGCTCTATGCGCCGCTGGTGATGCCGGAAGTGATTACCGGGTTGTCGCTGTTGTTGCTGTTCGTCGCCATCGACGCCGGGCGCGGCTTCTGGACCGTCACCATCGCGCACACCACGCTGACCATGTGCTTCGTGGCGGTGGTGGTGCAGTCGCGGCTCGGTGCGCTCGACCGCAGCCTTGAGGAGGCGGCGATGGATCTCGGCTGTCCGCCGGTGCAGGCCTTCATCGCGGTGACGCTGCCGCTGATCCTGCCGTCGATCGCGGCGGGATGGATGCTGGCCTTCACGTTGTCGCTGGACGATCTGGTGATCGCGAGTTTCACCACCGGCCCGGGTTCGGCGACGCTGCCGATCCGGATCTATTCGGAGGTGCGCCTCGGCGTGAAGCCGGAGATCAACGCGATCTGTACGCTGGTGATCGGAGCGGTGGCGCTGGTGATCGTCGCGGCGTCGCTGGCGTCGAAGCTCACGAGCGAGCAGGGCGAAGGCGCCGCGCCACTCTAAGGTTTTTTATCGCGACATCTCTCCACGAGTCGTCCCGGCGCAGGCCGGGACCCATACTCCCTGACACCCGCGTTTAGCGAAGCTGTTTCCAACAAAAATTTGCAACGGTCTTTGTAAAATCGCGAGATTGGTGGTTATGGGTCCCGGCCTGCGCCGGGACGACGCAAGATCACGCCGCGGCGCTTTAATCCGCCTTGTCCGGATGAGACTCGGCCGCAGTGGGTGGCGGTAGATTGGCGGGCATGTCAGAGGCCGGTGCCGGTGCTCCCGAAGGTGTTGTCTCCGCAGCGGGTACAGGCGTGTCGGCCGGCACCGGAGCCGCAGCAGGAACAACGGGTGGAACAGGCGGTGGCAACACCGGCTGCGGAATCGTGGCCTGCGGTTGCGCCACAGGCTCAGCGGCCGGCTTTTTTCCGCCGCCGGTAAAGCGGTCGATGACGGATTTCACCGCGTCGCGTGTCTTGCGGTCTTTCAGCGAATCCAGCAGCGGCGCGGAGGCCGGCGAGCGGCGGATCAGCGAATCCGAATCCGGGAAAATCAGCGGATCGTCCCATGGACCCTGCACCACGAACGGCAGTTGAAACGCCGGTGGTGCATCGCTGGCGACCACAAGACTGGCAACGCCTTTCAGATCGTATTCGCGCGACGGCACCGAGGCGGTGCCGGTGAGCATGATGCGCGTGGTCGCGCCCTCAAGCTGGGCATCCTCGGCGGTGGCGACGCCATCCCTGAAACGGATGGCGATGTTCAGCGCGTTGAACGGTGTCGATCCGGTGCGGAAGTTGCCCGCGCCCGACAGCGGGCGGCGCTCCAGCCGTCGCAACAACTGTTCGACGTTGAGGCCGCCAATGGCGCCGTCGCGGCCCGTCAACGTCGCGGTGCCGTCGAGCGACTGCGCCAGCGCGAACGGGCTGGCGCCGGTGGCTTCCAGCGCGAAGTTGAGGTTGCCGCGTCCGGTGAGCCGGCTGACGCCGAACAGTTCGCTGGCGCAGCTTGCAAGATCCACATCGGTGAACTGGAACTGGGCTTTGACATCGGCGTCGCTGTCTGCCCGCGCGATGCCGAACGATCCCTTGAGAATGCCGCCGTAGATTTGCGCTTCGCCGATGCTCAGCGCCAGCGTGCCGTTGCGCAGATTGGCGCCGAGCGCGGTGCGTCCCAGTTTCGAAGGGCCGATGGTCACCTTCGCGGCCGACAGGCGCATGTCGAGATCGGTGGCGGAGAGGCCGCGCAAGTCGAACAATTGCCGGTTCCAGTCGCGCGCACCGCTGGCGAGCAGGCGCACGGTGTCGATATAGGGCGTGAAGTCGAGCGCATCGGCGGCGAGGGTCGCCTGCACGGTCTGGCGGTCGTTGTTGCTGTAGGTGATGACGCCTTCGGCGGTGTTGCCGTCGAGTTCGAGATTGACGTTGGTCAGCGCGATCGACTCGCCCACCACATTGGTGCGCGCCTTGAGCGAAAACCGTCCCAGTCCGCCGGTGCCGGGCGCGGGCTGTCCGGTCCAGCGCAGCGCGTTGCGTAGCGACGGGCTGTCGGCACTGAGCGTGCCTTCCATCAGCAGGCTGGTGCGGTTGGCGATCGCGCCGTCGAAGGCGAATTTCAGCGGCGCGCTGGCGACGCGGACCTTGATGCCGGAGCGGTCACCGGACAACGCGGCGATGAAATCCGCGATGCTGAGGCTGCCGTCGATGCGTTCGCCCCGCCAGTCGAACTGGCCGGTGGCGGCGAAGGAACGCGAGATCGACGGCCATGCCAGCGACAGGTCGATGCCGTCGATGGTTTCATCGATGTTGCGCGCATCGTTCTGATAGGTGAGGACGCCGTCCTTGATGAGGATTTCGGAGAACGACACCGGGCTGTCGATGCCGGGCTTGATGGTGCGCGCCAGCGTCTCGATGATGGGAGCCCAGTTGCTGCGGCCGTCGGCAGTGCGCTTCACGTTGATGCGCGGACGCTCCAGCGTGACGTCGGCGATCTCGTAGCGCCGCATCAGCAGCGGCAGCAGGCGCAGGTTGGCGGTCAGTTCATCGACAGTGAGCGGTTCGTCGACAATGCCGCCGCCGCGCGATCCGGCGCCTTTCAGCCCGACCTGCCGCAAGGTGATGGAACTGCCGGGAAACACCGACACGCGGACATCGCCATCGACCTTGAGGTCGAGGCCGGTCACGGCGCGGATCTGCCGCTCGACGGACAGCCGCACGGCGTTCTGGTCGATCATCCACGAAATGGCGATCAGGCCGATCAGCGCGGCAGCGAGCAATGCCGCAATCGGCATCCCGAGGCGCTTTATCCCTTGGGCCATCGTCAATGAGTTCATCCGGCAGGTTTGCGGTGTGGAGCATCGGCGGGTGTCCCGCCGCAGCGCAGGCAGGCAACTTGATTGCTTTTCTTGACGCTTTCAAGGCCGTCCGTGGCCTTAAAGCCCTCTATCCAGACCACAAATCCGGAAGATGCCGAAACACAGGGGGTGAGCGAAGCTGTGGCATAACCGCCGGGGTGGGGACGCGGCAGCGTGATTGACGCGCCTTGAAGATTCCGCCTAATAATCGCCCACAAGCCACCGGCCCGCCTATTCTCCCATCAGGTTGCAGCATCATGAACAAGGTTTTCCCCGACGCGAAATCCGCGCTCGATGGCGTTCTCAAGGACGGCATGACGATCATGTCCGGTGGTTTCGGGCTTTGCGGTATTGCCGAGGTGCTGTCCGACGCGCTGCGCGAGTCAGGAGTCAAGAACCTGACGGTGATTTCCAACAACGCCGGCGTCGATGGCATCGGTCTCAGCCGCCTGCTCGAGACCCGGCAGATCAAGAAGATGATTTCGTCCTATGTCGGCGAGAACAAGCTGTTCGCGCAGCAGTACCTCGCGGGCGAGCTCGAGCTTGAGTTCAATCCGCAGGGCACGCTGGCCGAGCGCATCCGCGCCGGCGGCGCCGGCATTCCGGCCTTCTACACCAAGACCGGCGTCGGCACGCTGATTGCCGAAGGCAAGGAAGTGAAGGAATTCGACGGCGAGAAATACATCATGGAGCGATCACTGTTCGCCGATCTCGCCATCGTGCACGCTTGGAAGGGCGATACCGCAGGCAACCTCGTGTACCGGAAGACCGCGCGCAACTTCAATCCGATGATGGCGACGGCGGCAAGGGTGACGGTCGCGGAAGTCGAGCATCTGGTGCCTGCGGGCCAGATCGATCCCGATCACATCCACACCCCTGGCATTTTCGTGAAGCGCATCATCGCGGTCGATCCGAAGCTGAAGCGGATCGAGCAGCGCACCACGCGCAAGCGGCTCGACACGAACAAGGCGCCCGCCGGAACTGGAGAGGAAGTCTGATGGCCTGGACCCGCGAACAGATGGCCGCTCGCGCTGCGAAGGAATTGCGCGACGGCTACTACGTCAACCTCGGCATCGGCATTCCGACGCTGGTCTCGAACTACATTCCCGACGGCGTCGACGTCGCGCTACAGAGCGAGAACGGCATGCTCGGCATGGGGCCGTTTCCCTATGAGGGCGAGGAAGATCCCGACCTCATCAACGCCGGCAAGCAGACGGTGACCGAGCTTCCGATCACCAGCTATTTCTCCAGCTCGGATCCGTTCGCGATGGTGCGCGGCGGCCATATCGACCTCTCCATTCTTGGTGCCATGCAGGTGTCCGAAACCGGCGATCTCGCCAACTGGATGATCCCTGGCAAGATGGTCAAGGGCATGGGGGGCGCAATGGACCTCGTCGCGGGCGTCAAGCGCGTGGTCGTGGTGATGGAGCATTCGGCCAAGGACGGCCCGAAGCTGCTGCACCGCTGCAATCTGCCGCTGACCGGCGAGCGCGTGGTGGACATGGTGGTCACCGATCTGGCGGTGTTCACCATCGACAGGCACGGCAAGGACGGCATGGCGCTGATCGAGCTTGCGGACGGCGTCACCCTCGATGAGGTGAAGGCCAAGACCGAAGCCAGTTTCCGGGTGGCGCTGAAGAACGCGTGACGCTGTTTTTAGCACCACCATCCGTTCGTCATTGCCGGGTCAAGCCCGGCAATGACAATCTGTATTGTTGAGACTCACGCCGGTCCCTGCGGAATATCCGAGAACCGCGTCAGCCATGCCACCGGGCCGATGCTCGCCGCCACGATCAGCAGCGCAGCGAGTGCGCCATCCTCGAAGCTGCCGCGGCTGGCATATTGATAGATCGAGGTCGCCAGCGTCTCGACGTTCATCGGCCGCAGCAGCAGCGTCGCCGGCAATTCCTTCAGGCAATCGACGAACACGACTATCGCGGCTCCCAGCAGCGCCGGGCGCAGCAGCGGCAGATGAATGCGCCGCATGGCGGTCATCTCGCTGGCGCCTGCGCTGCGGGCGCTGTCATCATAGTCGCGTGGAATCCGCTCGAAGCCGGCCCTGATGAAGCCCGTCGGAACCGCGAGAAAGCGGATCACGTAAGCCGTCACAACGGCCGCGCCAGATCCCATCAGCACGAGGCCGGGCAGTGACAGTCCAAGCCACGCGGCGAAGGTGTTCAGTCCATTGTCGATCGCAAGGACGGGAGCGAGCAGACCGAGCGCCAGCACCAGCCCGGGCAGCGCGTAGCCCATCTGCGCGATATTCGCCGCAAACGATCGCCACGCGCCGGGACGCCAGCGCATGGCGAGGATCGTTGCGAATCCAAGCGCGAGCGCAACAAGCGTCGCGAGCGCCGCAAACGTCACCGAGTTGAACGCGTCGCGCCAGATGGTGGTATCGACCGTCAACAACGAGCGGTGCAGGCTCTGGTTCAGCAGAAACAGCAGCGGCACGATGAAGCCGAGCAACACCGGCAGGGCGCATGCGGCGAATATTAGCCAGCCCCTGAAGCCGCTTAGCGTGGCGCGTGCGGTCAGCCGCGGACTCTCCGAGGAAAATTCCGTGACGGCATTGCGGCGGCCGTAGCGCTCCATCGCGATCAGGCCTGCGACGATGGCCAGCACCAGGCAGGACAGTTGCGCCGCGCCGGAGAGGCTGCCGCGGTTGAGCCATGTCGTGAAGATCGACACGGTGAGCGTGCGCACGCCGAGATATTCGCTGGCGCCGATGTCGTTCAGCGTTTCCAGCGCGACCAGGGCGAGGCCGACGGCAAGCGCCGGACGCGCCATCGGCAGCGAGATGCGCAAGAAGATGTTCCAGCGGCTCGCGCCCAGTGAGCGCGCGGCCTCGGCGAACTCCGCGCTCTGCAACTGGAAGGTCGCGCGCGCCGACAGGTAAACGTAAGGATAAAGCACCAGGCCAATGATGAAGATCGCGCCCGGCAGCGAACGCAGATTGGGCAGAAGTGCCAGCGCATCGCGCGGCGGAAGCCACAGTGTCAGCGTGCGGTGAACGAGGCCAAAGGGCTCGAACAGATCGACATAGACATAGGCCGCGATGTAGGTCGGGATCGCCAGCGGCAACGGCAGCAGCCAGAGCAGCAGCCGGCGTCCGGGGAAGTTATGCACCGAGATCAGCCACGCGGGGACCGCGCCCGCGATCAGTGCGATGAGTCCGACGCCAAACAGCAGCAGCGCGGTGTCGCGCAGCGCCAGCGGCAGCACGTAGTCGATGAGGTGTTGCCAGACATCGGGCGCGGGCTGGGCCGCGAGCACGACGATGGCGAGCACCGGCATGGCGACAAGCGCCGCGGTGAAGACCGCGAGCGTCGAGACGGCGGGCTGTGCGAGGCGTGTGGTGGTCACAGGAAACGGTTCGGAGATGAAAGATGCAGATGGTTGATCCATGCGCGATCTGCTCTCTCCCCCATAGCCCGTCGAAGACGGGCGTGAACGCCCTTTTCGCGGGGGAGAGGTGGAGAGAGGGGTATATACGAGTACTGAGTGTGCGGTTCACCCCCCTCCCTGACTCTCCCCCGCAAGGGGGAGGGAACGATGAACACGCATCATCGTCATGTGAGGTGAACTCCCTCTCCCCGCTTGCGGGGAGAGGGTTGGGGTGAGGGGCAGTTCTTTATGCGGAAAAAAATGGAATCTCGCGTCCGTCATGCCCGGCCATAGCAGTCGCAGACTGCGTAAACTTGTCTGCGTGCCGGGTATCCACGTCTTGTTGTCACTGTGAACCGGAAAAGACGTGGATGGCCGGGACAAGCCCGGCCATGACAAAACGCTCGTTACGATGGGAATCACGGGATCAGGCGATCAATTATCAAACCCGACCTTGTCCACCAGCGCCGAAGCGGCCTTGCGGCTGGCGCCGATCTTCGCGATTGGCAGGGTGTCCGCATTCAGCTTGCCGTAACCGGCGATGGTCGGATTGACGGCGACGCCGGCGCGCACCGGATATTCGTAGTTGGCGTCGGCATAGAGCTGCTGCGCCTTTTCGCTCACGAGCCATTCGATCAGCTTGACGGCGTTCGCCCTGTTGGGCGCGTTCTTCGCCAGTAGCACGCCGGACAGGTTCACATGGGTGCCGCCGCCCGCGAAGGTCGGCAAGATCACCTTGGTGGCTTCCGCCCACGGTTTCTTGTCGGCGTCGTGGTTCATCATCAGCGCCCAGTAATAGGTGTTGCCGATGCCGATGTCGCATTTGCCGGCCGCGACATCACGCGCGGTCTCGCGGTCGCCGCCGGATGGCTTCTGCGCGAGATTGGCTTTCACGCCGCGCAGCCATTCTTCTGCTTTGGCTTCGCTGTGATGGGCGGCATAGGCCGCGAACAGCGCGTTGTTGTAGATGTGCTGGCCGGAGCGGATGCAGATCTTGCCCTTCCATTTCGGATCGGCCAATTCCTCATAGGTGATAGCGTCCTGCTTCACGCGATCCTTCGAGGCATAGATCACGCGCGCGCGCATCGCGATGCCGGCCCAGTGGCCGTCGGGATCGCGGTATTGCGCCGGCACGATTTTTTCGATCACCTCGGACTTGATCGGCTGGGTCACGCCGGCCTGCACAGCTTCGTCGAGGCGGCCGATGTCCACCGTCAGCAGCACGTCGGCAGGACTGTTGGCGCCCTCGGCCTTGATGCGCTGCTCGAGGCCTGAACTCGCCGAGACCACGTTGACCCTGATGCCGGTGTCCTGCGTGAACGCATCGATCAGTGGCTGCACCAGCTTGTTTTCACGATAGCTGTAAACGTTGACCTCGCCGGATTGGGCGAATGCTCCGGCATTCAGAGTGATCGCCGATGCGATGGCAGTTGCGGCTGCGAGAATGCGGGTTCGTGACATGATTGGTGCTCCGGCTTTGACGAGCGATGCGGCTTGAGCGTTGCAGCGCGCAGTGATGCCGGTGTCTGTAACGCACGGCGCGTGCATATTCACGCGGCGCTATGTCGCGAGGCCACGGATTTAGAGTGATTCCAGAAAGCTCACGCGATCGCGCTGGCGTGTGAGAATACCACCTCGATCAGCGTGCCGGAATGCGGCGCGGTCTTGATGTGGAACTGCGCGCGGTTGGCTTCCACCAGCGCCTTGGTCAGCGACAGATTCACCACGGAGCCGTCGGCGGTCTGGTCGGATGCGCCCGGCGTGCGGAAGGGCGCCATTGCGGCGGCGATCTCGTTGTCGTTGAGGCCGGGGCCGGTGTCGCGGACACGCAGCACGATGTCGCCGAAGTCCGTGGTGGCGGTGGAGACGATGACCTGTCCGCCGGCATTGGCGAGATGGATCGAATTGCCGATCAGGTTCAGCGCGATCTGGCGCAGCGCGCGCGCATCCGCCTTCACCGTTGGCAGCGAATGAGCCAGCGAGGTGCGGATGATGATGCGTTCGCGGTTGGCCTGCGGCTGCATCACCGCGACGCATTGTTCGACCATGCTGTTGAGGTCCTGGCTCGCGAACGACAGTTCCATCTTGCCGGACTCGATGCGCGTGAGATCGAGCAGGTCGTCGATGATCGCCATCACCCGCTGGCCGGAGGCGCGGATGTCCTTCATGTATTCGACATAGCGTTCGTTGCCGAGCGCGCCGAACCGCTCGTCGATCATCACGTCGGAGAAGCCGATGATGGCGTTGAGCGGCATGCGGACCTCGTGGCTGATCCGCGCCAGAATGTCGGCCTTTGCGCTGGTCGCGCGCTCGGCCTGCCGCCGCGCCTGCATCAATTCGCCTTCGTTCTTCTTCGTCTGCGTGAGGTCGCGGAAGATCGCAAAGAAGCGCTCGCTGCCGGGCCGAGTCCGGCCCATCGTCATCGACAGTGGAATGGTGCCGCCGTCGCGCACCCGGCCCAGCATGTCGCGGCCGTGGTCGAGCAGGCTCGCGACGTTGGTCGCCTTGACGCTCTCCAGATAATCCAGCACCGCGCGCTGGCTTTCCGGCGCGAACAGGTCGGCGAGATTGAGCGCTGCGATTTCAGTGTCATTGCGGCCGAACAGCGCCTCGGCGCTGCGATTGCAGGACGTGAGACGGCCTTCGCCGTCGAAGATCACGACGCCTTCGGTCGTGGTGTCGAGAATGGTGGCGAGATCCTCGGCCTGCGTGGTGTCTTCGGTCTGAACCGCGACAGGCGCGACGACCGCTGCGGGTTCGACGCGCGGCGCGGGACGAGCCTCGCTGCGCGGGCCGGAAAACACCAGCGCGTGCGCCGGCTCATTGTCCCATGTGATCGCGAACAGCCGTGCATCGACAGGCTGGCCCTTGTCGGGTCCGCTCTCGCTGGTCGCCGCGATCACCACCGGCGTCCCTGTCTCCGATGTACTGCTGGCGGAGCCGGCGCCGGCCTCGACGGTCAGCGCATCGAGGCCGCCGGCCTCGGCAAGCGTGTGCAGGCTGTCATAGCCGGTTGAATTGAGAAACGCGCTGTTGGCGTAGATCAGCCGGTCCAGCCGGTAGATCAGCACGCCGACGGGCAGGCGATCGAGCAGCAGCGTATCCTGTGCGGAATTCGCGCGCGGGGGGGCAGGCTCGCGCGGTGTGAATGCGGCGGGATATTCCGTCTCCATCCGGGATGGAGTTTCGATTTCCGGAATCGCGGCATCGGCCGCGAGCGAATCCGATGATGCGGTGTTGTCCGGCGCAGCTTCGCTTGCGACCTCGCCTTCGAGGCGCGCCGACAGCCGCCGCGCCAGTTCGTCGAACGCGTTGCTCTCGACCGGCGTCAATGTGGGCGATTTCGGTTCGGCCATGGGAAACGGTACGACGTTCTGCGGAATGTCCACGGGGGCTTGGCCTGTTGTTTCGGAAATTCGTCGTTCGGGACGTTGTCTTGGTTGCTGCCGACGGCCTGCACCGTATCGGGCGGTGAAGGCGGCGGCTCGTCCATATTGTCCTGAACCGTCTCTTGCACGCTATCTTGAGCGGCTTCTTGCACGCTGTCGTGCGCGGCTGCGCCGTCCTGTTCCGATTCCTCGGGCGGGGCCGTGGTCTCGGAGACTTTCTCAACCGCAGAGTCCTGCGCGGGCGTTTCATCGAACACGGATTCGAACACGTCCACCGGCATCACATCGCCGGACGGCTCCATCGATCGTTCGCGCATCGTGTCATCATGCGGAACATCGGTGATCGGTTCGCTCGCAACTTCGGCCGGAACAGGCTCCTCCGCCGATACGGTCTCCGCAGCCGGCGCGGCCTGTTCGGCCACAGGCTCGCTGATCGTCGCTGTCCCGGCATCCGGCGCGATCACCACGGGCACAGGCTTGGGTATCGGATTCGGCACGATCACCGCCCCGATCAGGGCGACCAGCGCGGTTGCGTCTGCGCTGCCGACGCGATGCACCGTGACGCGGCCGAGATCCATCTGCATCACCGATTGTCCGTCGCGCAGCGCGCCGCTGCGCGCGTCGTCGAAGCCGGGTCCGGTGAGATCGCTAAGCAGCGCGGCGAAACGTTTCGCGGGTTCGTTGACCCCGGCCAGCGCGCCGTTCGGCGTGAAGATCATGGCCGGCATCGCGATGCTCTCGACCAGACTGGCGAGGCGCTCGGTGAGCGGCAGCGGACGGCCGGCAGGTTCGGCGGCGGCGATGAGAAGTCCGCTGCTTCCGTCGGCAAAGATCAGCCGCGCGCATGAGCATGTCAGCAAGCGGCCGAGCGGCGCGCCGAAGCCGCGCAGCCGTTCAAGGCGCGCCGGGCTGGATGGCGAGAGCCGCGCGGCGAGTTGAGCGGCCTGACGGCGATGCGGGTCCGCGGGGCCGATGGTCCGCTCCGCGAGGACAGCGGCGTTGCGCGTGCCGAACAGACGGGCGCCTGCGGCATTGGCCCAGAGAACGCGCGCGCCGTCGAGCGACCAGACCCATGCCGGCATGGCGTTCGTCGCGTGAACCGCAAGGCGCGGATCGCGAATTCCATGGAGCTGGAAATCGGCTTCGCTCATGTTGAACAACCGGGCAATGCGTATGCGTCTCGCTGTTGCGGCGCCGGATTTGGCGTCGGGAGAGGGGATCGGACAGCCTTAACAAATGATTAGTATGGCGTGGCTGCCGCGAGGTCCATCGGTGCGGTGCGACACTACCCGGCCAAACCCGCGATAACGTTAATTGGCAGGCGCGCCGAACCCCCGATCCGTGCGGACGTTGAGGTGTTGCAAAAGATATTCAAACGGTCACGATAGATAGAAGCCGTCGCTGCGCTGCGTCATATGCGCGATGTCGCCTGGCGATAATTTTGCGGGACACCCGGAGCCAGCCCAATGGTTCCGGCATGCAACAGGAGGATGCGACATGTCAGGCGATCGTTTCGAAATTCCGAAGGAAATGCGCTCGATGGCGGAAACCAGCCTCGATCAGGCCCGCAAGGCGTTTGAATCCTTCATCAGCACCGCGCAGCAGACGGCGGCGGCCTTCGGCGGCCCGGCGCTGGGCGGTCCCGGCGCCGCCGCCAAGGACATCAGCGCCAAGGCGATCGCTTTTGCGGAAAAGAACGTGCAGGCCTCGCTGGCTTACGCGCAGCAGCTCATCCATGCCAAGGACCTCACCGAGGTGATGCGCCTCCATACGGAGTACGTGCAGGCCCAGATGCGGGTTCTGGCCGAGCAGGCCAGCGAAATGGGGCAGACCGTGACCCGTGCCGCCATGGACGCCGCCAAGCCCAAATAACCGCGTCCGGCAAGGTTCGGGCCGTTAACCGCGTCCTGATCCGGCGGCCTCGCCGGAGCAGGAATGCATGCGATATTGTTGCAATGCACAAGTCCGGTCATATAGTGCCGGATGATGCCGATCTCCGGCTGGCCAGGCGCCCGGCGTGATGACGGGTGCACCGCTCGCCCACGGGCTGCGGTCCGAATTCCAGCACAAGGAAGTTTCCATGAGCGCGAACGATCCGTTTTCGAATGTCACCCCGTTTCACGTTCCCGAGCAGGTTCGCGCGATGGCCGAGCAGGGCGTTTCGCAGGCTCGCGAAGGCTACCAGAAGCTCAAGGAAGCGGCTGAAACCAGCAACGGTGCTCTGGGAGCCGTCTATGCATCGGCCACCAAGGGAGCCGGGGATTTCACCGCGAAGGTGATCGACATCGCCAAGACCAACACCGAGTCGGCGTTCGATTTCGCGCAGAACCTGCTCGGCGTGAAGTCGTTGCCGGAAGCCTTCGAACTGGTGAATGCTCATGCGCGCAAGCAGTTCGAAGTCCTGACCGCACAGTCCCATGACCTTGCGGCCCTGACCCAGAAGGTCGCGACCGATACCGTCGAGCCGATCAAGACCGGCGCGGCAAAGGCGTTCAAGACCGGCGTCTGACCCCGCGATTTTAAGCGCAAACAGCCCAGTTGAGGCGCGGCCGGCTTGGTCGCGCCTCGTTTCCAGTCCCGGAACCATGCCGTGCGGCTGAACCGGCCCCGCTCTGGCACTCACCAATAGCCGGGTGTTTATGGTGCGGTTCGCCCTGCCGAAGCGTCTTGCCAAAGCGCGGCGTTGCACCTAGTTTCCCGCGAAATCGCCGCCTCGGGCGGGGCAGACCCTGATTTGCCGTTCGATTGAAAATGCAGTTGTAGCTCAGCTGGTTAGAGCGCCGGATTGTGGATCCGGAGGTCGGTGGTTCGATCCCACCCAACTGTACCATTCCCGCCCGCCCGCTACCTGTCGGCGCGGCTTACCACATCCATCAGTTCGGCGATCTTGCGGCGCTGGTCGGCCTTGTCGCCCGATGTGATCGCATGTTCCACGCAATGCGCGACATGGTCGCGCAGGATTTCCTCCTCGACCCGCCGCAGGGCGGCGCGGGCGGCGGCGATCTGCGTGACGATGTCGATGCAATAGCGGTCATCCTCGACCATGCCCGCGAGACCGCGAACCTGGCCTTCGATCCGTTTCAGCCTTTTCAGGCACGACGCCTTGATTTCGTTGCGCATGCCGTACTATATACCCCCATAGGGTATATTCCGCAAGCGGGGAGTTGGGCGTGGGATCGACGGGACATCAGGATAAAGGCGAGGGCAGTTGCTGCGGCGGGTGTGGCGGTCACGACCACGGCAAGCACACCCCTCACGGCACACACGATCATTCGCATGCCCCGAGCCCTGCGGGCGTTGACCGGGATCAAGCCGGGTCCACCAAGGCGATCGATCCGGTCTGCGGCATGAGTGTCGATCCGGCAACGGCGAAGCATCGGTTCGCCTACAAGGGGCAGGACTATTTCTTCTGCTCCGCGCGTTGCCGCACCAAGTTCGAGGCCGAGCCGGAAAAATATCTCGCGCCGAAATCATCCGCGCCCGAAGAGAAATTGCCGGAAGGCACGATCTACACGTGTCCGATGCATCCGGAGATTCGTCAGGTCGGTCCGGGAAGCTGTCCGATCTGCGGCATGGCGCTCGAACCTGAAACCGTATCACTCGACGACAAGCCCGATCCCGAGCTGATCGACATGACGCGGCGGTTCTGGATCGGACTCGCGCTGACGCTGCCGGTGTTCGTCATCGAGATGACCACGCATCTCGCCGGCATTCATCTGCTGCCGGGGCAAACGGCCAACTGGATCTCGTTCGTGCTGGCAACGCCGGTGGTGCTGTGGGCGGGCTGGCCGTTCTTCGAGCGCGGCTGGCGCTCGGTCGTCACCCGCAACCTCAATATGTTCACGCTGATCGCCATGGGCACCGGCGTCGCTTACATCTATAGCGTCTTCGCCACCCTGGTACCGCAGGTGTTCCCGGACACGTTCCGCGACATGCACGGCGCGGTCGCGGTTTATTTTGAGGCCGCCGCCGTTATCACCGTGCTGGTGCTGCTGGGGCAGGTGCTTGAACTGCGCGCCCGCGCGCAAACCTCCGGCGCGATCCGCGCGCTGCTCGGCCTCGCGCCGAAGACCGCGCGGCGCATCGCGGCGACCGGCGACGAGGACATCGCCATCGACGCCATCGCGGTGGGCGACCTGCTGCGGGTCCGGCCGGGCGAGAAGATTCCGATCGACGGCGTCGTCACCGACGGATCGTCGCTGGTGGATGAATCCCTCGTCACCGGTGAAGCCATGCCGGTGAAGAAGGCCGAAGGCGCGCAGGTGATCGGCGGCACCGTCAACCAGAGCGGCGGCCTCGTCATCCGCGCCGAGAGGATCGGCCGCGACACCATGCTGGCACGGATTGTAGACCTCGTGGCACGGGCGCAGCGCTCGCGCGCGCCGGTGCAGCGGCTGGCGGATCAGGTCGCGGGCTGGTTCGTTCCGGTGGTGATCGCCGCGGCGCTGGTGGCGTTCGCCGCCTGGACGATGTTCGGTCCCGAGCCGCGCTTCACGTACGCGATGGTCGCGGCGGTGACGGTGCTGATCATCGCGTGTCCCTGCGCGCTCGGTCTTGCGACGCCGATGTCGATCATGGTCGGCGTCGGCCGCGGTGCACGTTCCGGCATCCTGATCCGCGACGCCGAGGCGCTTGAGCGGATGGAGAAGGTCGACACGCTGGTGATCGACAAGACCGGCACGCTCACCGAAGGCAAGCCGAAGGTGGTGGCGGTGGTTACCGCCGATGGTTTCGAGCGCGACGCGGTGCTGCGCCTTGCGGCGAGCGTGGAGCGCGGCAGCGAGCATCCGCTGGCGTTTGCGATCCTGAACGCGGCGAAGGAGAAGGGCTTTGAGCTTTTCGACGTTCAGGACTTCGATCTCGCCCGCGGGCAAGGGCGCGAGCGGCACCGTCGATGGCCGCAAGGTCGTTCTGGGCAATGCTTCGATCATGCAGTTGTCGAACGTCGACACGCAGGCGCTGGAGAAGGATGCACTGGATCAGCGCGAACGTGGCGCGACCGCGATCTACATCGCGGTGGATGGCCGCGCCGCTGGTGTCATCGCCGTCGCCGATCCGATCAAGCCGAGCGCCGAGGGCGCCCTGAAGCAGTTGCGGGCGAACGGCCTGCGCGTCGTCATGCTGACCGGCGACAATGTGACGACAGCGCAAGCTGTGGCGAAGACGCTCGGCATTGCCGAGGTCGAGGCCGACGTTCTGCCGGAACGAAAGAGCGATGTGGTCACGCGGCTGCGCGGCGAAGGCCGCGTGGTGGCGATGGCCGGCGACGGCATCAACGATGCGCCGGCGCTCGCGGCGGCCGATGTCGGCATCGCCATGGGCAGCGGCACCGATGTGGCGATCGAGAGTTCAGGCATCACGCTGCTGCGCGGCGACCTGATGGGTCTGGTGGAAGCGCGGCGGTTGTCGCAGGCCACCATGAGCAACATCCGCCAGAATCTGGTGTTTGCATTTCTTTACAACGCAGCGGGGGTTCCGATCGCGGCAGGCGCGCTCTATCCGGTGTTCGGAATTCTGCTGTCGCCGATGCTGGGCGCGGCGGCCATGGCGCTGTCCTCGGTCAGCGTGATCGGCAATGCGCTGCGACTGGCGCGCACGAGCCTTCATTCGTAAGAGGCATCAGGGTCAGCGCAGAAAAAAGGCCGGGCTAAAGAGCCCGGCCTGTTTAGTTTTTGGCCACGTGAGGCCGACACAATCACCTTCCAAGAGGGATAACTGAACGCACGCGCCCGCTGGAGGAGGGGGACAATGTGCAAGCGCGCTCACTCAGTGTGGAGAGAGTATGGTCCCCGTCGTCCCATGCGGACAACTCCGATCCCGGTATGTCAGTCATGCTCAGGATGGGAGGCTCAAACGTCTGTTTGAACCGGCCCAGTGATCCGGTTCTGACATTCGTATGGTATCCTTCACGGGCACTTTCACGAATGTCAGAATCAAAGGATCACTGGAATAATAATTTACTGGTGTCCTTTCGTATCCGACGTTTGCTCGGATTGCGCTGCAAAATGAAGCAAACGTCGGATACGGAACACTAGCCCGGCCAGCGCTGCGCCTTGCTGACGATAAAGTCGCGGAAAACCTGCACGCGCGCCACCGACTTCAATTCTTCGGGATAGACAAAATACGTGTCCAACTGAATCGAGTCGGATTCGCCGAAAAGCTGCACCAGCCGGTTGTTGTCCTCGACCAGATAGTCCGGCAGCGCCGCGATCCCGAGGCCCTGCTGGCAGGCGCGCACCAGACCGAGGATGTTGTTGACCCGGAAGACCGGCTCGCGCGGGCCGGAGCCGTTGCGGTTGGCCTCCACCAGCCAGTTCCTGTTTTGCAGGTGCTGCGGCACGTTCTGGTCGCTGAGCATGATGATGCGGTGCGCGTCCAGTTCGTCGAGCGTGCGGGGTGTGCCGTAGCGCTTGACGTATTCCGGCGAGCAATAGGCGTGAAAGCCCATCGAGAACAGCTTGCGCTGGATGAGATCGGGCTGGGTCGGCTTCCGGGTGCGGATCGCCACGTCGGCCTCGCGCATCGACAGGTCGAGTTCCTCGTCGGTAACGATTAGCGAAATGCGGATTTCGGGATACAGCGCGGTGAATTCGCCGAGCCGGGGGATCAGCCAATTGATGCCGACGCCCGGCGTCGTGGTGACCTTGAGGTCGCCGCTTGGCCGCTCGCGGCTGTCGGTGAGCTTGGCGCGCGCCGCCTGCAACTGCATGAACACGTCATGTGCAGTGCGGAAGAGAAGGTCGCCCTGTTCGGTCAGGATCAGTCCGCGGGCGTGGCGGTGAAACAGCGAAACCGACAGTTCCTGCTCCAGCGCGCTGACCTGGCGGGAGACCGCCGATTGCGACAGTCCGAGCTGCTCGCCGGCATGGGTAAAACTGCCCGCTTCCGCTGCCGCGTGAAATACCTTTAGCTTGTCCCAATCCATATCGCTCAATCCGTCGCGTGTTCGAGGCATGGTTACTCCGCCGCTGCGCGTTCTGTGGCGCTGTGAGCCAGGAAACGTTCCGCTTCAAGTGCCGCCATACATCCAAGGCCGGCCGCCGTGACGGCCTGGCGATAGGTTTCATCGGCGACGTCGCCCGCGGCGAATACGCCTGGCACCGAGGTCGCGGTGGAATGCGGCGCGATCTCGACATAGCCGGAGGGTTTCAGTTTCAACTGGCCGGTAACGAGTTCGGTCGCCGGGGCATGGCCGATGGCGATGAACACGCCGTCGGTCGGATGCTCGGTCACGGCGCCGCTCTTGAGATTCTTCAGGCGCACATGGGTGACCTTCGCGGGATTTTCAGAGCCGCGGATTTCGTCGATCTCGCTGTCCCAGATCACCTTGATCTTGGGATGTTTGAACAGCCGGTCCTGCAAGATGCGCTCGGCGCGCAGACTGTCGCGGCGGTGGACCAGCGTGACGCTGGAGGCGAAGTTGGTCAGGAACAGCGCTTCCTCGACGGCGGTGTTGCCGCCGCCAATCACGAAGACATCCTTGTTGCGATAGAAGAAGCCGTCGCAGGTGGCGCAGGCCGAGACGCCGAAGCCCTTGAATTTCTCTTCCGAGGGAATGCCGAGCCAGCGCGCCTGCGCGCCGGTGGACAGGATCACGGCGTCGGCCAGATACACGTCGCCGCTGTCGGTGGTGATGCGGAACGGGCGCTGGCTCAGTTCGAGCTTGTTGACGTGATCGGTGACGATCCTGGTGCCGACATGCGCCGCCTGCTTCTCCATCTGCTCCATCAGCCAGGGGCCCTGGATGACGTCGGCAAAGCCCGGATAGTTCTCGACGTCAGTGGTGATGGTGAGCTGGCCGCCGGGCTGGATACCCTGGATCAGCACAGGCTCCAGCATCGCGCGCGCGGCGTAGATGGCGGCAGTGTAGCCCGCAGGCCCTGACCCGATGATGACGACCTTGGCATGAATGGGAGCGGCCATAACGCGACCCTCAATAGCTTTGTTGCATGGATTGGCCAGCGAAGAGGCGGGAAATGCCCGCAAAGGCATCGCTGCGGCGTCGAAAGTACCAGTTCCGAATGTAGGCTTTCCTGCGAGCCATGCAAGATATGCAACCCATATCCTGCAATTTTCCCCAGCTCCGCATGACCTGCCGCAATGACGAAATAAAATTGCGCGGAGCGCGGTGGCTGGTTAGAACTGTGTCGGAATCGGCCGGAAACGCCCGGCCGCCTGGAACCGAGATACCTGTGTCAAAGAGCCTCGACGAAATCGATCTGAAAATCCTCAGTGAAATTCAGGCCGACGGCCGGATCACCAATGTCGAACTGGCCAAGCGGGTCGGCATTTCGCCGCCGCCTTGCCTGCGCCGGGTCCGGACGCTGGAGGAGGAGGGTTATATCCGCGGCTACCGCGGTTTGCTCGATCCGCCGTCGCTCGGCTTCGACGTCACCGTGTTCGCCTCGGTGCATCTGTCGAGCCAGGCCGACGCCGATCTGCGTGCCTTTGAGGACTTCGTTCGCAAGGAGCCGCTGGTGCGCGAATGCTGGATGCTGTCGGGCGACGTCGACTTCATTCTCAAATGCGTCGCGCCGGATATGGCGACCTTCCAGAATTTCGTCTCGCATCTCACCGCCGCGCCTCATGTCCGCAACGTGCGGACCTCGCTGGTGCTGCACAATTCCAAGAACGCGCCGGACGTGCCGCTTGAGCTGAAAGTCCCGCACGGCTGAACGTTTGTTTCCTTGATGGGACATTGCGCGCTGATTGCCGATCGGTCCCGCAGTTGACTGCCGGAATGACTGGACCAAAGCCGCATTCCCACATGGCCTCCCTTCGACGGGCGCCATTCTCCTTCATGGTCCGATGAGCTAGAAGCAGCGCTGCCGGGCGCTTCCCTCGCGCCCAATCGCGTGAAGGGGGCTGACGTTTGACTCTGTTCCAGATCGTCGTGCTGGCGGTGGCGGGATTCGCCGCGGGCACGATGAATGCCATTGCCGGCGGCGGCACGTTCGTCACTTTCGCGGCGCTCGTCGTCAGCGGTTTGCCGACGCTCGACGCCAACGCCACCAGCGCGGTTGCGCTCACGCCCGCCAATCTCGCCAGCGTCGCGGCCTATCGCTCCGAGGTGCGCGCGCATTTCCGCGAGATGATTCCGTTCGCGATTATCGGACTGATCGGCGGCGGCGTCGGTGCGTTGCTGCTGATATGGCTCGGCGACGGCGGTTTCCGTCCGCTGGTGCCGTGGCTGCTGCTGGTCGCGACGCTGATGTTCGCGTTCAGCAGGCAGATCCGCCTGTTCGTGGCGCGCTGGTCGCAGGGTCAGCACACGGTTGCGACGGTGGTCGCTTACGCGGTGATGATGATCGTGGCGATCTATGGTGGATTCTTCGGGGCCGGCATCGGCATCATGATGCTGGCGGCGTTGTCGATCATCGCCAGCGGCGACTTTCACAAGGCGAATTCCACCAAGATCCTCGTCGCGTTCCTGATCCAGGTGGTCTCGGCGGCGCTCTTGATCGCCGGCGGTCTGGTGCACTGGCCGCAGGCGCTGGTGACGATCGTAGCGTCGTCGCTGGGCGGATACTATGGCGTCGGCTTCGCGCGCATCGTGCCGGAAAAAATAATCCGCGCCGCGGTGGTGGCCGTCGGCGCGGGTTTGACGATCGTATTCTTTCTCAGGGCGTGATCCCGAAAAGCAGGAACCGGTTTTCGGAAAAGATCACGCCGGTGACAAAGCGAAGATCAGGCCTGATAGATCAGGACTTGCCGCGCGACGCGTCGATGCTCCACGGGCCCGCGCCGGCGCTCGCCAGATAAAGGCATGTGAAGCAGAACAGGATCGCCGCAGTGCCGCCGTTGTTCAGCGGATGCCAGACCGGTTCGCCGGTCTTGAACATATGACCCATGAAATAGGCGAAGGCCATTTCGCCGGAGAGAATGAAGGCGGAGAGGCGCGTTAACAGGCCGACGATCAGCAGCGCGCCGAGAACAAGTTCGATGGTGCCGGCGGCCACGATCAGCGGCGGGATGTTGGCGAAATACGGCAGCACCGGAAACTTGAAGAGTTTGGCGACGCCGTACTGAAACAGCAGCAAGCCGGTGATGATGCGCAGCACGCTGAGAAGCTGCGGCCGGTATGGCGCAAGAAATTCGAATTGCATGGATAACCCCCTGTTTGATTCCACGCACTTTGTTATCGCGCCGAACACGGAATCGAAAGCGCGCCGCGTCCCGGAACCGATGACGATTTCGTGGGCGGGCTGGAATAATTCGAGAGAGACAGTGTTACGGGTGTGCCCTGGTTTCCGGTGTGATACCGGCCCGGCTACTTCTTCTGCGGTTCGCCCTGCGGAATGTCTGTCGTGATGCAGCGGATCGCCTTCGGCTGGCAGGCGAAGCCGATGTTCGAACATACCGGCGCCGTGCCGTCTGCTCCGCGCGTGCAGTTCACGCAGTCATCGGTCCAGCGCGAGCAGTTCGGCTGGTTGACGTGAACCGATAGTTCTTTTGGTTTAAGCGGCGGCGGAATCTCGATCTCGGCGGCGCGCGCGAGGGTGGCGCTTATCCATATCGCCATGATCGTCAGGATGAGATGGAATATCCGCATCGCTCAAAATCCATGCCGAAGTCTGCCGATCATAAAGCAAATGGCCGGGATGTCCCGGCCATTTCGCTCAGACGCAATCGTGGACCGAAGAACGCTTATTTCCAGTCCACCTTGGTGATCTCGTAAGCCTTGGCGCCACCGGGTGCGACGACTTCGACCGACGTGCCTTTCTTCTTGCCGATCAGCGCGCGCGCGAGCGGCGAGGTGATCGAGATGCGGCCCTTCTTGGCATCGGCCTCGGGCTCGCCGACGATCTGCCAGACCGCTTTCTTCTCGGTGTCTTCGTCGATCAGGGTAACGGTCGCGCCGAACATGATGGTGTCGCCGGACAGTTTCGAGACGTCGATGATGTCGGCGCGCGCGAGCTTGTCCTCGAGTTCCGCGATGCGGCCCTCGTTATGCGACTGAGCTTCCTTCGCGGCATGGTACTCGGCATTTTCCGACAGGTCGCCATGCGCGCGCGCTTCGGCGATCTGCTCGACGATGCGCGGGCGATCCACCGACTGGCGTTGCTTCAATTCGACTTCCAGGGCGGCGTATCCCCCCTGGGTCATGGGTACCTTTTCAACCATTTCGTCGTCGTCCTTGAATTTCGTGCGGCGAACATGTGCCGCGGGCACGAAACATTTTGATGTGATCCCGTTGGCGTCCGGCGGCCGCAGGGGAACAAAAGAGAACATCGTTGCGGCCGGGCAGTTCCTGCCGCTGGTTCCCGACTTATATCACGCCAGCCGCGGAGGCCGGCCAAACAAATTCAGAGATCGGAGAAGTAACCTTGCAGGGTCCGAACCTCGAGATCCCCGCCCAGATAGGCCCGGATGCCCTGTGCGGCTGCCAGCGCACCCGAAAGAGTGGTGTAATATGGCACTTTATGCAAGAGGGCAGCACGCCGCAATGAACGGCTGTCGGCCAGCGCCTGCGGCCCCTCGGTGGTATTGAAAACCAGTTGCACCTCGCCATTGGTAATGGCGTCCACGATATGCGGCCGGCCTTCCAGCACCTTGTTGATCTTTTCGGCGGGAACGCCGCTTTCCACCAGGAAGCGCTGCGTTCCCGAGGTGGCGATCACCTTGAAGCCGAGCGAGGACAGTTGCTTCACGGCGTCGAGAATGCGCGCCTTGTCGATCTCGCGGACCGAGACGAATACCGTTCCCTTGCGCGGCACGCGCGTGCCGCCGCCAAGCTGGCTCTTGGCGAAGGCGACTGCAAACGAGCGGTCGATGCCCATGACTTCACCGGTCGATTTCATCTCCGGGCCGAGCACGGTATCGACGCCGGGGAAACGCGCGAACGGAAACACCGATTCCTTGACGCCGACATGGCCGAGCTTGCGCGGCTTCAGCTTGAAGTCGGCGAGTTTCTCGCCGGCCATGATGCGCGCGGCGATTTTCGCGACAGGAATGCCGACCACCTTGGCGACGAACGGCACGGTGCGCGACGCGCGCGGATTGACTTCGAGCACGTAGATGTCGCCGTCCTTGATGGCGTATTGCACGTTCATCAGGCCGACCACGTCGAGGCCGAGCGCAAGCTCGCGGGTCTGGCGTTCGAGTTCGGCGATCATCGCCGGATCGAGCGAATGCGGCGGCAGCGAGCAGGCCGAGTCGCCGGAATGGATGCCGGCTTCCTCGATGTGCTCCATGATGCCGACGACGAACGTATCTTTGCCGTCGCACAGGCAATCGACATCGATTTCGGTCGCGTCTGACAGGTAACGGTCGAACAGCAGCGGGTTCTTGCCGAGCACCGTGTTGATCTGGCCGGTCTTGTCGTTGGGATAGCGCGCCTTGACGTCGGCCGGCACCAGTTCCGGCAGCGTGCCCAGCAGATAGTCGCCGAGTTGCGACTCCTCGCGGATGATCTGCATGGCGCGGCCGCCGAGCACATAAGACGGGCGCACGACCAGCGGCAGGCCGAGATCGGCGGCGACCAGACGCGCCTGCTCCACCGAATAGGCGATGCCGTTCTTCGGCTGCTTCAGCCGCAGCTTGTCGAGCACGCGCTTAAAGCGGTCGCGGTCTTCGGCGAGATCGATGGCGTCGGGCGAGGTGCCTAGGATCGGCACATTGGCTTCTTCCAGCGCGCGCGCCAGCTTCAGCGGTGTCTGGCCGCCGAACTGCACGATGACGCCGTGGAGCGTACCGTTGCTGCGCTCGGTGTCGATGATTTCCAGCACGTCCTCGGCGGTCAGCGGCTCGAAGTAGAGCCGGTCCGCGGTGTCGTAGTCCGTCGAGACGGTTTCCGGATTGCAGTTGACCATGATGGTCTCATAGCCGGCGTCATGCAGCGCGAAACAGGCATGGCAGCAGCAATAGTCGAACTCGATGCCCTGACCAATTCTGTTTGGGCCGCCGCCGAGGATGATGACCTTGGTCTTGTCCGACGGCGCGCTTTCGTCCGCGGCAACGCCCGCGAACGGCGCTTCGTAGGTCGAGTACATATAGGCGGTGGGCGAGGCGAACTCGGCGGCGCAGGTGTCGATGCGCTTGAACACCGGGCGCACGTTCATGGTCCGCCGCAGCGATTTCACCTCAGCCTCGGTCTTGCCGGCGAGCACGGCAAGGCGCGCGTCGGAGAAGCCCATCGCCTTCAGGGTGCGCATGCTGTGCGCGTTGCCCGGCAGGCCGTGGGTCTTGATCTTGGATTCCATCTCGACGATGCCGCGCATTTCGGCGAGGAACCACGGATCGATCTTGCACGAGGTGAAGATTTCCTCGTTGGACCAGCCGAGCCGCATCGCCTGCGCGACCTGCAACAGACGGTCGGGCGTCGGCGTGCCGAGCGCCGCGCGCACGGCATTCTTGTCGTCGCTCTGGCCGAGGCCTTCGATCTCGATTTCGTCGAGGCCCGTCAGGCCGGTCTCAAGGCCGCGCAACGCCTTCTGCAACGATTCCTGGAAGGTGCGGCCGATCGCCATCACTTCGCCGACCGACTTCATCGATGTGGTCAGCGTGGTCGATGCGCCGGGGAATTTCTCGAAGGCAAATCTTGGAATCTTGGTGACCACATAATCGATGGTCGGCTCGAACGACGCCGGCGTGGCACCGCCGGTAATGTCGTTGGCGATTTCGTCCAGCGTGTAGCCAACCGCGAGCTTGGCTGCGACCTTGGCGATCGGAAAGCCGGTGGCCTTTGAGGCCAGCGCCGAGGAGCGCGACACGCGCGGATTCATTTCGATGACAACCATGCGGCCATCGGCTGGGTTCACGCCGAACTGCACGTTGGAGCCGCCGGTCTCGACGCCGATCTCGCGCAGCACCGCCAGCGAGGCGTCGCGCATGATCTGGTATTCCTTATCGGTGAGGGTGAGGGCCGGCGCGACGGTGATCGAGTCGCCGGTATGGACGCCCATCGGATCGATGTTCTCGATCGAGCAGATGATGATGCAGTTGTCCTTCTTGTCGCGGACAACCTCCATCTCGTATTCTTTCCAGCCGAGCACTGACTCTTCGATCAGAACTTCGTTGGTCGGCGAGGCATCGAGACCGCGCTCGATGATGTCGAGGAATTCCTCGCGATTGTAGGCGATGCCGCCGCCGGTGCCGCCCATCGTGAACGACGGACGAATGATCGCGGGCAGGCCGATCTCGGACAGCGCCATCAGCGCTTCGCCGAGCGCGTGCTCCTGATAGCGCTTGCGGCGGTCGTTCTCGCCGAGGGTCCATTGCCGTTCGTGTTCGGCGAGCGCGTCGCCCGTGAGCTTTTCCTTCTCGGCCAGATATTTGTCGCGATAGGACTTCTTGAGCGCCGAGGCATTCGCCAGCCGCGATTTGGGAGTCTCGAGGCCGATCTTGGTCATGGCCTCGCGGAACAGTTGCCGGTCCTCGGCCTTGTCGATGGCGTCGGCGGTCGCGCCGATCATCTCGACGTCGAATTTTTCCAGCGTGCCCTGCTTGCGCAGCGACAGCGCGCAGTTCAGCGCGGTCTGGCCGCCCATGGTCGGCAGCAGCGCGAAGCCGCCGGGGCGGACATGGCGTTCCTTCTCGATGATCTTGGCGACGATTTCCGGCGTGATCGGCTCGATATAGGTCGCGTCCGCCAGTTCCGGGTCCGTCATGATGGTGGCCGGATTGGAGTTGACGAGGACGATGCGGTAGCCCTCTTCGCGGAGCGTCTTCACGGCCTGGGTGCCGGAATAATCGAACTCGCAGGCCTGGCCGATCACGATGGGGCCAGCGCCGATGATGAGGATCGTCGAGATGTCAGTTCTTTTAGGCATTAAGTCTCACGGGCAGGAAACTGGGCATAAAAAAGGGCGCGCGTTCGCGCGTCCTTTGAACCCGGCGCTTGGGGGTAACCATGCGCGCGGGGTGTCTTTAGACCAGATTCCAGAGCGGTGAAAGGCCTTTAAGGCCGCGATCAACCGGCAATTTTACGCAGATTGCGGCGATATTGGCCGCAACGGCGTTGCGGCGAAGGTTGGAGGCCCGGCCTGGACTTGAACCAGGATAAAAAGCCTTGCAGGGCTTCCGCGTCGACGCTTCCGCCACCGGGCCGGGTACGAAGCTACCGTATCGATACATGGTGTCTACCGGGACGTCATTTTAACGTTAACCCCGCGCGATTTCGCTCAATGGCCGGCCGTGGCCACAAATGTCATGCGCGCGGGATTGTAGCCGACATTGGTTTTGGCCAGCGATGCCTTGAAGCCAGCGGCGTTGAGTTTGGCGATCATGTCCGCTTCGCTGTAGCGCTGAAGGCCGATGCTCTGGCGCAACTGCCAGTAATCCGACAGCGCGGTGCGCGCCAGACCCCACAGCGCGTCGCTCAGGAAGCCGTTTTTGGCCGCGAGTTTGAGCAGCGCCGCGACGTCCGCCGCTGCCCCGACTTCGGGACGCAGGATGTCGCCGACCACCAGCTTGCCGCCGGGTCTCAGCGCGCGGCGCATCAGGGCGAAGGCGCGGTCGAGTTCGGCCGGCGTCATGTACTGCGCCACCGAAATCATCACCGCGAGATCGACCGAACCGTCCAGCAATTGCTGGAGATCGTCCAGCGAGCGGACGGCGATCTTGGGGTTCGGGCCGAAGCGGGCGATGAGACGTCCGCGCACGCCGGGCGCGGGTTCGGCAAGGATGAGTTTTTGGCAGGCTGCGGCGACCTGCGCCGCGAACAGCGCCTCGCCGCAGGAATAGTCGAGCACCACGGCGTCCGGCGATGGCACATATGCAAGTATGTCATTGGCGATCACGCGAAAATGGACGTCGCGATGCAGCTTGCTGACATAAATCGTATGCGTGGAATCGTAATAGTCGATCCAGTCGTCCATCGGCCTGTCCGGACGAGGCACACTCCTGAGACCCGAACCTTTCGGGATATTCTTAAGGGTGCCTCAAAATGAGGGTTCCCGCTGCGGAACCGGCGGGTCTAGGATGAGTTAGATTGTCAGAGGGACGATGTCCACGTTCGCCTCTCGTCCACCTCCTAACAGGAAGGCTCGCCGTGAGTAAAACCAAGACTGCACAACCGGAACTCGACACCCCCACCGATCTGGACGCCGCCGGCGTCGCCAAGGTGTCCACAGCGCTCAATACATTGCTGGCCGATGCCTTCGCGCTTTACCTGAAAACGAAGAACTTCCACTGGCATATCAGCGGCAGGCATTTCCGCGACTACCACCTGCTTCTCGACGAGCAGTCCGACCAGATTTTCGCCACCACCGACCAGTTGGCCGAGCGCGTCCGCAAGATCGGCGGCACCACCGTCCGTTCAATCGGCCATATCGCCAAGCTCCAGACGCTCAAGGACAATGACGAGAAGTTCGTGCCGCCGCGCGAGATGCTGCGTGAACTGATGGAAGATAACAAGAAGGTCGCCGCGGCCATGCGCAAGGCGCACAAGGTCTGTGACGACGCCGAGGATGTCGCATCCGCCAGCCTGCTGGAGAACTTCATCGACGAGACCGAACGGCGGACCTGGTTCCTGTTCGAGGCGACCCGCCAGGAAGGCGGAAACGAGGCGTAACTCCTACTGCGCCATTTGAATGATGTGGCAAGTTGTTGTGCCGTGAGCCAGCAACTTGCCGGCGGAATCGAACAGGCGTCCTTCCGACATTCCCGCCTGCCGTCCGGCATGGATGACGCGGCCTTCGCCGCGCACGACGCCGGTTTTCGGCGACATCGGCCGCATGAAGCTGATCTTGTATTCGAGCGTGACCACGCCCTGACCGGGCTTGAGTGACGAATGGATGGCGCCGCCCATGCAGGTGTCGAGCAGCACCGCGGCGTAGCCGCCGTGGGTGATCCCCATCGGGTTGTTGTGCTCGGGTTTCGGCGTCGCGGTCAGCACGATGTGACCGGGCTCCACCTCGACGATCTCGATGCCGAACAATTGCGCCATCGGCGGCGGCGACACTGTGCCGTTCTTGATGCCGCTGAAGAAGTCGAAGCCGGACATGGGGCTGGACGCGGGCGCGGATGTCATCTGGTCGTGCTCTCGGTCATTAAATGATGATTATCATTTCAACCTAGAATCCCCTGTCTGTCAGCACAAGTGTTGGACTGTGGCGGACCGGGCGGAATATCTCTTCACGTCGCCCCCGCGAAGGCGGGGACCCATAACCCCGATGTCGCTTTTCGCTGACCGCCATTAGAATATATTTCGATGGTAGGTTAGTGAGTATGGGTCCCCGCCTTCGCGGGGACGACGACCCGATAGGCTGCCACGTTGCACGCATTCGAATGGTTCATCGGCCTGATGCTAGGCGCCATGCTGCTGTCGGCGCTGGCGCGGCGGCTCGGCGTTCCCTATCCGACATTCCTTGCGCTGGGCGGCATCGCTATCGCGTTTCTGCCCAATTCGCCGAACTGGACGCTGGAGCCGGATCTTGCGCTGGCGCTGTTCGTGGCGCCGGTGCTGCTCGATGCCGCCTTCGATACCTCGACACGCGACCTGCGGGATAACTGGTTTTCAGTGACGATGCTGGTGCTGGCTGCGGTCGGCATCACGACGGTGGCGGTTGCGGTCGTCGCCCACTGGCTGATGCCGGCGATGCCGTGGGCCGCGGCGGTCACGCTCGGCGCCATCGTTGCGCCGCCGGATGCCGCAGCGGCCACCGCGATCCTGCGTAGCGTCAAGCTGCCGTATCGCACCCTTAAAATCCTCGAAGGCGAGAGCCTGCTCAACGACGCCAGCGCGCTGCTGATCTATCGCGTCGCGGTCGGCGCGGCGCTGGCGTCGTCGCTGAAAGTCAACGACGTCGTGCCTGCGCTGGCGATCGCGCTGGCCGGCAGTCTGGTCGCGGGCTATGTGTTCGCGAAGCTGTCGATGCTCGTCACCGCCCGCATCACGGACGCGCCGACATCCATCATCATGCAGTTCGTCGGCACTTTCACGGTCTGGATCGTCGCCGAGCGATTGGCGCTATCCGGAATTCTCACCATCGTCGTCTATGCCATTACGATGGCGCGCAGCGCGCCGATGAGCACGGCCCCGCGGCTGCGCGTGCCGGCGTACGCGGTGTGGGAAACGGTGGTGTTCCTGCTCAACGTCATGGCGTTCGTGCTGATCGGCATGCAGTTGCGGCCGATCTGGGAGAATCTCGAGAACTCGGTCCGCCACGAATACTGCATCGCCGCCGCTGCCGTGCTCGCTACTGTTATCCTGACCCGGATCGTCTGGGTGATGAGCTATAACTCCGTCATGCGGCTGAAGATCGCGCGGTTCGGGTTCAATCCGACACGCGCCTCGCAGAGCCGGCCGAGCGCGAAGGGCGGCTTCCTGATTTCATGGTGCGGCATGCGCGGTATCGTCACGCTCGCCGCGGCCTTCGCGCTGCCGGAACGATTTCCCTATCGCGACCTGATCCTGCTCACGGCGTTCGGCGTCGTGCTCGGCACGCTGGTGATTCAGGGCCTGACGCTGCGGCCGCTGATCGCCTGGCTTGCGCTCGATGACGGCGATCCGGTGGGGCACGAGGTGGGCTGGGCGCGCCGCGCTGCTTTCCATGCCGCGCTTGAGGCCATCGATGGCAATACGTCCGCCGAGGCGGAACTGTTGCGGCGAGAATACCGCAAGATGCTGGACAAGGCGGAGAGCAATCCGGACGGCCTGACGTCGAGCGAACTGCCCGCCGACCCGCTGCGGCGTCAGGCGATCACCGCCGCGCGGCGGGTGCTGTTCGAGATGCGCAGCTCAGGCGAGATCGGCGAGGACGCGTTTCACCGGCTGGAAGAGGAATTCGACTGGGCTGAGCTGAGTGCGACGGAAACGTGAAGAGCGGCGCTGTTGTCAAAGGCGGGATATTTAAGTTGGTCGTCCCGGCGCAGGCCGGGACCCATAACCCCCGCCCTCAGCATTTTAGAACGGTAACTCGCATTCTGCGTAAACATCCCGCGCAGGGATTATGGGTCCCGGCCTGCGCCGGGACGACGGTAGATCGAGATTGGTCCGCTTTTTCTCCCACAACGGGAGAGGGGAAGAAAGAGAGTGCGCCGCTACTTACGCCCGCTTCTTCTCGCGCATCAGATCCGAGAACCGCCGGAACAGGTAATGCGAGTCGCGCGGGCCGGGCGAAGCCTCGGGGTGATACTGCACCGAGAACACCGGCTTGTCGTTCAGCGCGATGCCGCAGTTGGAGTCGTCGAACAGCGAGACATGCGTCTGCGTGACGTTGTTCGGCAGCGTGGTCTTGTCCACCGCGAAGCCGTGGTTCATCGAAGTGATCTCGACCTTGCCGGTGGTGAGATCCTTGACCGGATGGTTGGCGCCGTGATGGCCCTGATGCATCTTCATGGTCTTGCCACCGAGGGCGAGGCCGAGCATCTGGTGGCCAAGGCAAATTCCGAACGTCGGCGTGCCGGATTCGATCACTTTCTTGATGACGGGCACGGCGTATTCGCCGGTCGCCGCCGGATCGCCGGGACCGTTCGAGAGGAACACGCCATCCGGCTTCATGGCCAGAATGTCTTCAGCCGAGGTCTTCGCGGTCACGACCGTCACCTTGCAGCCTTCACCGGCCAGTAGCCGCAGGATGTTGCGCTTGATGCCGTAGTCGATGGCGACGACGTTGAACTCGGGCTTGTCCTGCTTGCCGAAGCCCTTGTCCCATTCCCACGGCGTCTCGTCCCAGTTGAAACGCTGGGCGCTGGTCACCATCGGCACGAGGTCCATGCCCTCGAGACCGGGCCATTCGCGCGCCTCCTGCTTGAGGCCGTGCAGATCGAACTTGCCGCCCTGCGCATGCGTGATCACGGCGTTCGGCATGCCCTTGCTGCGGATCAGCGCTGTGAGCGCGCGGGTATCGATGCCGGCGATGCCGATGATGCCGCGCGCCTTCAGCCAGGCGTCAAGATGCTTTGCGGAACGATAGTTCGACGGATCGGTGATGCCCGCGCGCAGGATGACGCCGCGCGCGCCCGGCGTCGCCGCCATGTTCACCGTCTCGATGTCTTCGTCGTTGGTGCCGACATTTCCGATATGAGGAAATGTGAAGGTAATGAGCTGCCCGGCATAGGACGGGTCGGTGAGGATTTCCTCGTAGCCGGTCATCGCCGTGTTGAAGCAAACTTCGCCGACCGCCTGGCCCTCCGCGCCGAGGCCGAAGCCTTCCAGCACGGTGCCGTCGGCAAGCACGAGGAGCGCGGTCGGTTTGAGGTCCGGCCAGGCTGAGGAATTGTCTGATGTCGTCATAAGTGCATCACATAACCTCTGTGCCGCGGCGCGTCAAAGGCAGAAGGGCCGGAAATTCATGTCATTTGCACATATTTGACACCCGGCGAACGCTCCCTAATCTGCGCCCAGCGCGGCCACCCGAAAAAGAGCCGCAGACGGGTTTGGAGACACCTCATGAACATTGCGGCGAACGCAACGGATCTGGCGCAACTTCATTCGGGCGGCACGATGGGAAGCCTCATCGTCAACGCCGTCGCCCGGTTCGGCGACCGGCCGGCCCTTGGCGACGGCAATGTGCGCTGGAGCTATCGCGAGTTCGGCGACGCGATGGGGCGCTTCATCACCGTGTTCCGTTCGCTCGGCCTGAAGAAGGGCAATGCGCTCTCGATCCTGTCCGGCAACCGCGCCGAATCGTGGGCCGCGATCTGCGCCGCGATGGTGATGGGGATGCGCTACACGCCGCTGCATCCGATGGCGGCGGAGGACGATCACGCCTTCATCATCGAGGACGCCGAGGTCGATGCGCTGATCGTCGATGCCGACAAGTTCGGGCCGCGCGGGCTTGCGATCAAATCCCGCGTGGGCGGCTTGAAGCATCTGCTGTCGTTCGGCGTGTTGAGCGGCGCGCATGACCTGTTGCCGGATCTGTCGACCGCCGGGACCACGCCATTGGTCGATGAAGGCGGCGCAGCCGATCTCGCCTTCATCGCCTATACCGGCGGCACCACGGGGCGCTCGAAAGGCGTCATGCTGCCGCATCGCGTGCTGATGACCATGACATTGCAGATGTTCTCGGACTGGGACTGGCCGCCGCAGGACATCCGCTATCTCGCCGCGACGCCGATCAGCCACGCCGCCGGCGTTACGCTGTTTCCGGTGATGATGCGCGGCGGCTACGCGCGGCTGGTGCAGGGCTTTGAGGCGGAAACCTATTGCCGCGTGGTCGCTGAGGAAAAAATGAACACCACGCTGCTGGTGCCGACGCTGATCTATGCCCTGATCGATGCCGTCGACCTGCGCAAGCGCTACGATATGTCGTCGTTGCAGACGATCATCTACGGGGCCGCGCCGATGTCGCCGGATCGCCTGCGCGAGGGCATGGCAATTTTCGGCAAGGTGTTCGTGCAGCTTTACGGCCAGACCGAAGCCCCGCAGGTCATCACCTCGATGCGCAAGATCGATCACGACGACTCCAAGCCCGGTCGGCTCGGCTCCTGCGGGCGGGCCAGCCTGTTCGTCGATGTGAAGCTATTTGATTCAGAAATGCGCGAGGTCGGCGTCGGCGAGCCGGGCGAAATCTGCGTGCGCGGGCCGCTGGTGATGGACGGCTACTGGAAACGCCCCGAGGCCAACGCCGAAACGCTGCGCGGCGGCTGGCTGCATACCGGCGACGTCGCGATCCGGGACGAAGAAGGTTATTTCTATATCGTCGACCGCACCAAGGACATGATCATCTCCGGCGGTTTCAATATCTATCCGCGCGAGGTCGAGGACGCCTTGATGTCACATCCCGCGGTGGCCTCTGCCGCGGTGATCGGCATTCCCGACGACAAGTGGGGCGAGGCGGTGAAGGCTTTCGTCGTGCTGAAAACCGGCGCGCAGGGCGATGTGAAGGAATTGCAGACCCATGTGAAGGACAAGCGCGGTGCGCCGTGGTCGCCGAAGACCATCGATTTCGTCGAGACGATTGCCGTCACGGGGCTGGGCAAGATCGATCGAAAGGCGCTCCGCGCGCCCTACTGGGAAGGCCGCAAGCGCGGGGTGGCGTGAACGCGGCAGGTTTTTAAGTGTGACCTCATCCTGAGGAGCGCGCTCTTGCGCGCGTCTCGAAGGATGAGGATGTTCATCACCTCATGGTTCGAGACGCGCCGAAGACGGTGCTCCTCACCATGAGGATCATGTTTTGGAGTTCACATGCTCAACATGCTTCCCGTCGTGCTCGTCCCGGGTCTGGCCTGTTCGCCGCGCATCTACGCGCCGCAGATTCCGGACCTGTGGCGCGTGACTCCGGTCCATCTCGCCAATCACGCGCGCGGCGGCGACATGGCCGCGATTGCGCGGCGCATTCTTGCCGAAGCGCCGCTGCGGTTTGCGCTCGCCGGTCATTCGATGGGCGGTTACATCGCGCTGGAGATGTTCCGGCAGGCGCCGGAACGCATCGGCCGGCTGGCGCTGCTCAACACTTCGGCGCGGCCGGAGACGCCGGAAGCAACCGAGCGCCGCCGCGGCTGGATCGCCGAGGTGAAGGCCGGCGGTTATCGCGCGGTGATGGACCGCCTGTTCGAGACGTTCGTGCATCCGTCGCTGGCGCGGGACGCAGGTTTGCACCGCATCGTGCTCGACATGGCCGACGACGTCGGACCCGACGCGTTCGTCTGGCAGCTTGAGGCGATCATGACGCGGGCCGACTCGCGGCCGACACTGGCGCAGATCAAGTGTCCGACGCTGGTGCTGACCTGCGACACCGACAACATGGTGCCGAACGAATTCTCGACCGAGATCGCGAACGGCATCGCGGGCGCGAAGCTGGTCACGATCCCGGATTGCGGACATCTTCCGCAGCTCGAGAAGCCGCAGGCCATGACGGATGCGCTGCTCGACTGGCTGGAGATGTAGCGCCGTCGGTTGTGCCGGCGCGCAAAACGCCCTAAATCAGCGGCAATCCGATTTGTACGTTCCGAGGGAGACACCGATGCTGCGCGATGACATCAACAACGCCGTCAAGGACGCGATGAGGGCGAAGGAGGAGCGCAAGCTCTCGACGCTGCGCATGATCAATTCGGCGCTGAAGAATGCCGACATCGAGGCGCGCGGGCAAAGCAAGCCGCCGCTGTCCGACGAGGATATTCTCGGGCTGCTGCAAAAGATGATCAAGCAGCGTCAGGAATCGGTCGCGCTCTACGACAAGGGCGGCCGTCCGGAGCTTGCCGCGCAGGAGCGCGAGGAGATCGCGGTGATCTCGGCCTATCTGCCGAAGCAGATGTCCGATGATGAAGTGAAGGCCGCCATCGCCGCCACCGTCAAGGACACCGGCGCCGCCGGCATGAAGGACATGGGCAAGGTGATCGCCGCGCTGAAGGCGAAATACGCCGGACAGATGGATTTCGGCAAGGCCAGCGGACTGGTGAAGGCCGCACTGGCGGGGTGATATTTCTCGTGGTCGTCCCGGCGAAGGCCGGGACCCATACTCCCAGAATTGTTGTTTGATGCAGGTAGTTGCATCATCTCGCTATTCTAACTGAGCTTGGTGGTTATGGGTCCCGGCCTTCGCCGGGACGACATCGTAAACGTTGCAGTTGCTGTGCAAAGCGTCGAAAGCCCCGCCAATGCTCACCGAAACCGACAGCTACGACGAACTCTACAAGAACTTCCGCTGGGACATTCCGGCGAGGTTCAACATGGCGACCGCCTGCTGCGACCGCCATGCCGACGGCTCCGGCAAGCTCGCGCTGATCTATGTCGACGAGGACGGCGGCACGCAGCGGCTGTCGTTCGACGAGATCGCCGATCTGTCGAAGCGTTTCGCCAATGTGCTGAAAACTGGCGGCCTTGTGCGCGGCGACCGCGTCGCGGTGTTCCTGTCGCAGTCGGTCGAACTGCCGATCGCACATCTTGCCGCGTTCCGCTCCGGTCTCGTCTCGGTGCCGCTGTTCACGCTGTTCGGCGAGGACGCGCTGGAATTCCGCCTCGCCAACTCTGGCGCGAAGGCGGTCATCACCGACGACGGAGGCTTCGAGAAGCTGTCGAAGATTCGCGACCGCCTGCCGCTCCTTCAGAACATCTACGTCACCGGCGGCGCGCTTCATGCGGGCGCCAAATCGTTCTGGCAGGCGATCGAGGATGCGTCGGAGGATTTTTCGACCGTCGATACCAGCGCCGACGATCCCGCCATCATCATCTACACGTCAGGTACGACCGGAAATCCCAAGGGGGCCCTGCACGCCCATCGCGTGCTGCTCGGCCACTTGCCGAATGTCGAGATGGCGCACGACTTCTTTCCCAAGCCCGGCGATTTTATGTGGACGCCGGCGGACTGGGCGTGGATCGGCGGCCTGTTCGATGCGCTGTTCCCGGCCTGGTATCACGGCGTGCCGATGCTCGGCTATCGCGCGAAGAAATTCGAGCCGCAGGCGGCGATGCAGTTGATGGCGGATCATGGCGTGCGCAACGTGTTCCTGCCGCCGACTGCGCTGAAACTGATGCGGCAGGCCGACGTCAAGCATAGTGGCGTGAAGCTGCGCAGCATTTTCACCGGCGGCGAGTCGCTCGGCGCTGAATTGCTCGACTGGGTGCGCGCCACCTTCGGCATCAACGCCCATGAAATCTACGGCCAGACCGAATGCAATCTGGTGGTCGGCAACAATTCGAACCTGTTTCCCATCAAGCCGGGATCGATGGGCAAGCCGACGCCGGGCTTCGATGTGCAGATCGTCAACGACAAGGGCGAGATTCAGCCGCGCGGCCAGCGCGGCGTCATCGGCGTGCGCGTGCCCAATCCGGTGGCGATGATCGAATACTGGAAAAATCCGGACGCGACCGCGAAAAAATATGCTGGCGGCTTCCTGCTGACCGGCGATCTCGGGGTGCGGGATGACGACGGCTATTTCTGGTACGTCAGCCGCGAGGACGACGTGATCACCAGCGCGGGCTACCGCATCGGTCCGTCCGAAATCGAACATACATTGATGAAGCATCCGGCGGTGGCGATGTCCGCCGTGGTCGGGATTCCAGATCCGATTCGCACCGAGGCGATCAAGGCATGGATCGTGCTGCGTCCCGGTTTTGCGGCCAGCGATGCGCTGGCGAAAGAGATCCAGGATTTCGTCAAGGTGCAGCTCGCCGCGCATGAATATCCGCGCCACATCCAGTTCGCGGACACCTTGCCGATGACGGCGACCGGTAAGGTGCTGCGGCGGGAATTGCGGACGCTCGGCTGACGGCAGTTTGACCTGAATCAATCATCCGGCCGCGCACGCCTGCATGAATGCGCCATCGCGTGTGACGCTGGGGGCAGCCATGGCATCGGTTTCGGGGAAGATTGATCCTGTGGTGCGGCGCATCACGGCCGCCGATATTGCCGAGGCATTCAGCCGCGGCCTGCGCGACTTCCAGGCTGCGCCGCTCTATGGGCTTGCGTTCGGCGCGCTCTACGCCGGTGGCGGCATCGCGATCATGCTCAGCCTCACCGCGCTCGGCATGGTCTATCTCGCCTATCCGCTCGCGGCGGGCTTCGCGCTGATCGGGCCGTTCGTGGCCATCGGTCTTTATGAGGTGAGCCGCCGGCTGGAAGCGGGCCAGCGCCCGACGCCGCGTGATATCTGGTCGGCCATTACCTCGCGCGCCGAGATCGGATGGATGGCCTTCGTCACGCTGTTCGTGTTCGTGGTGTGGATGTATCAGGTCCGGTTGCTGATCGCGCTGATTCTCGGCGTCAGCGCGTCGTTCGCCAGCATCCGCGATTTTATCACGGTGGTGCTGACCACCAACGAGGGGCTGCTGTTTCTGCTGATCGGCAATATCGAGGGCGCGGTGCTGTCGCTGATCCTGTTCTCGCTGACCGTGGTGTCGTTTCCGCTGCTGCTCGACCGGGACGTCGATTTCGTCACTGCAATGATCACCAGCGTGCGTGCCGTGGTCATGAGCCCACTGCCGATGATCGCCTGGGCGGCGATCATCGTGATGTTGCTGGTGGTCTCGGCGATGCCGTATTTCCTCGGGCTGGTGGTAGCGCTGCCGGTGCTCGGTCACACGACATGGCACCTCTATCGCCGCATCGTGGCACCGCTGCCGGAAGCCTGACGCGCGCTGCACCTCGACGCCGAAACCCGAGAAGTACTGACGGCTGTATTCCGCCGACGTCAGTGCTTCCCAGATATTCTCCGGCGTCGAAGCGATGTAGATCGATTAGACGAGGGATGGCCTGAACTTGCTGAGGTCCATCATGATCCCTTACGCGTCTTTAGCCGGATCGATGATCAGCGGCTTTCCGGTTTCGAGAATGCTCTTGAGGCTCGACAGCACCATTGGCCATCCGGAGGAAATGCTCGGCAGGGTCTTGCTGTCGTCCGCAAAGCCTTCATGCGTGACCACGAGCCTGACCATTTCGCCGCGCGGCTCGATGACGTAAGTCACGCGCGAAGGCTTCTCCTTTTTCATCTCCTCATCGAAGATCGATACCCAGCTATAGGATAGTCTGCGGGGTGGATCGGATTCCAGGATCACGCAGTCGTTCTTGATCTCGCCGCCGCGCTCCATCGTCATCCGCGAACCGGCCTTCCAGTCCGAAGTGAGGGTGCAGTCCATCCAGTACTTGCGGGTGAAGTCCGCGTCGGTCAGCGCGTGCCAGAGCTTGTCCGGCGTGGTCCTGATGTAGGTGGTGTAGACGAATTCGGGTATACGCATCGCCGGTTCCTTTCCTCATTTTGCTTGCAGCGCGATGGTGCCGGTCTCAAGCAGCGACTTGAGGTTGGAAAGAATCTTCGGCCATCCGCCCGAAACGGCTTCGATGAATTTCGAGGTCTCGCGGTCGATGACATGCATGACAGTCAGCTTGACGGCGCCGTCGGCCTGCTCGATTTGCATCGTGCAGCGTGAATAGCCTTCAGCATGGTGCTCAGGGCTCCACTCATTGCGCCACTTGATGACGATGCGCCTGGGTGGATCGCATTCCAGGATTTCACCGCTATCCGCGACGCGGCCGTCCGGAAACACGATCTTCCAGGACGAGCCGGCTTTCCAGTCGCTTTCCAGATGCGCGCCGAACCAATAGTGCTTCGTCATCTCCGGCAAAGTCAGCGCCTCCCACAGCTTGTCCGGCGTGGTCTTGATGTAGGTGACGTAGACGAATTCAGGCTTACTCATCACGCTTCTCCAGTTGCCGTTTCAACTCGCTGAGCGCGGCGAGCTTGCCGCGCTCGAACTTCCTGATCCACCGCTCGCCGATCTCGTGGATCGGCACGGGATTGAGGTAGTGCAGCTTCTCGCGGCCATGCCTGATCGAGGTCACGAGATTGGCCGCTTCCAGAATCGCAAGGTGCTTCGTCACGGCCTGCCGCGTCATGGCAAGGCCGTCGCAGAGTTCGAGCAACGTCTGTCCGTTGCGCACATGAAGCCGGTCGAGCAGCGAGCGTCGCGAGGCATCCGCCAGTGCCTTGAAGACTTCGTCCATGGTTAGGATAATAGGCAACCGAATGGTTGCCTGTCAAGAGACGATATGCGGAGGCGGATATTTCTTCGGTGAACCACTTGCCCGCCGGGCGCGTCTCAGGGTTGGATGGTTTTTATTTCGAGAACAGAATGCTGCCCGATATTCCCTGGTTTGTTTATGCGATGCTGCTGGCCCCGATGGGCCTCATCGTTTTCGCCGCGATCTACAAGTATTTCGAGGTGCGCGCCGCAAGCGACTGGCCGAGCGTGCCGGGCGAGGTCGTGATCTCGGCCCCGGAAGTGCGCAACGTGAAGGTGATCGACAGCGGTCGCGAAGCGGGACACCGTTTCGAGGAGCGCAACTTCGCGAACATCACCTACGAGTATGTCATCGCCGGGCAGCGGTATCGCAACAACCGCGTCAGCATCGGCGAGGATCGCGGAAATTTCGAAGTCGCGGAGACCATCGCGCGTTATCCCGTCGGCAAGCCGGTGACGGTCTATTACAATCCGAACCGCCGCAGCGAGGCTGTGCTCGAACGTGACATCCCGAAAGGTGTGTTCGGCTGCCTGGTCTGGATGGTGGTGATCTCCGTTATCGGCGTCTTTGGCTCGGCCATCGGCTTCAACAAGCTGACGGAAATCGCGACCACGCGCGTCGCCAACGCGCCGATGGTGGTCGCGCTTGGCGCATTCGGCGCGGTGATGGCGCTGGTCGCGCTTGCCATCCAGCGCCATGCGCGTCAGGCGCGGCACTGGCCGACGGTGAAGGGCACGATTGCCACATCGGGACTGGAGCGGTTTCGCAGCGCGCCCGAGGACAATCGCCGCGGCCAGATCATGTTCAAGGCCAAGATCAGCTACACGTACAGCTTCAACGGCACGGGCTATACCGGCACGGTCGCCTCGATTAGCGGCGAAGTGTCTTCGACATCCGACGGCGCGGTGCAGCGCTGGGTGAAGCGCTATCGGGACGGGCAGACGGTGGATGTCTACGTCAATCCCGCCAATCCGTCGGAATCGGTGCTGGAGCCGCGCGCAAGAGGAATCTGGGTGGTGTGGGTGATCGTGGCCGTGCTCTGGGCGATGGCCGCTTTCGTCGCGACGCGAGGATAGGCAAGCAGTATTCGCCTGCGTCATTGCGAGCGAAGCGAAGCAATCCAGAGCCATAAAGAAGACTGGATTGCTTCGTCGCTGTGCTCCTCGCAATGACGAAGCAGCTTTGTTCTAAGCCGGCATCAGCTTTTTCGCGTGCAGGTGTTCCTCGATCTCGCGGAGCAGCCGCGCCAGCCGCTCCGCCCATTGGTGCTGGCCGGACTGGTCTTCAATCAGGTCCTGCCGGATTTCGATGCCGGTATTCATGAGGCCGCGCTTCTCGGCATGCACCGGAATGGTGTAGTCGGTCGCGTCGCTCACCGCGTAAGGCTCGTTGTCGCCGACCACGAGGTCGCCTTCGTGGCGCAGCAGGTCGCGCAAGAGATGCGGCAGCCGGTCGTCGCGATGATACAGCGTGCCGACATGCCAGGGCCGCGCGATGCCGGCATAGACCGGCGTGAACGAATGCAGCGCCACCAGAATGGTCGGCAGGCCTTGCGCCTTGCGGCTGTCCAGCGCTTCCGCGATGCGCGCGTGATACGGCGTGAAGATCGCGTGCTGCCGGGCCGCGATCTGCTCTTTCGTCAGTCCGCCGTTGCCGGGGATCTCCGTTGCCTCGCTGATGAGCGGGATCGAGCCCGGGCTGTCGAACGGCCGGTTGCAGTCGATCACGAGGCGCGAATAGCGCTGTGCGATCAGGTGGACGTCCATCTCCTTCGCCAGCAGTGTGGCGACGCCGGCGATGCCGATGTCCCAGGCGATATGGCGCTCCAGTTGATCGGCGGGGACGCCGAGGTCGCCCAGCGCGCGGGGGATCAGCCGGCCATAATGATCGCAGGTGAAAAAGAACGGCGAGCGGCTTTCGGCGTTTTCCTCGAGGACCGGGGGAACTTCCCCGCCGTCCAGGAGTCGTAAGGTGTCGCTTGTCTCGGGCAGGGTCATTTAGGTTCATTGCCTAGCGCTGCGGCATTCAAGCTCAACAATTAGCCGGAAATGCAGCCGAATAGCATGTACGATTTGAGCACATGACCACAGCCGCCCCGAACGACACGATGCCCCTGCTGACGATTCACCACAAGACCGAGTATCGCTACGATCGCCCGGTGGGCTTCGGCGAGCACCGGGTCATGCTGCGTCCGCGTGACGGCCATGACTGCCGCGTGTTGTCGAGCCTGCTCGATATTTCGCCGAAGCCCTCTTCTTTGCGGTGGATTCACGACGTGTTCGGCAACAGCGTCGCCATCGCCGATTTCGACGCGGAGTCGGACCGGCTGGTGTTCGACAGCACCATCACCGTCGAGCACTATCCGCTGGATGAGGTGGTGCTGACACCAGGCGACGACGCCTACTACTATCCCTTCGCCTACGATCCGGAGGAATTGCCGGACCTCGGACCGTCGATGACGCCGCAATACAGCGATCCGGACGGCGCGCTGGCGGCATGGGCGTTCCAGTTTCTGAGCGACGGCCCCCGGACGAAGACGCTCGATCTGCTGGTCGGCATGACCCACGCAGTGCGGGCGCAATTCGGCTATCGCAAGCGCCACGAACACGGCACCCAGCATCCGCTCGATACTTTGAGCATCGGCTCCGGCACCTGCCGCGACTTCGCGCTGTTCATGATCGAGGCGTTGCGGCGGCTCGGCATCGCGGCGCGTTTCGTCAGCGGCTACATCTACATTCCCGGCGACGAGGCCCATGGCTATGTCGGCGGCGGTAACACCCACGCCTGGGTGCGGGCCTATCTGCCGGGCGCGGGCTGGGTCGAGTTCGATCCGACCAACGGCATCGTCGGCAACCGCGATCTCATTCGCGTCGCGGTGGCGCGCGATCCGCATCAGGCGATTCCGCTTCACGGCACTTATGTCGGCCCCGCCGATGCCCATCTCGGGATGGACGTCACCATCCATGTTGTTTCTATTGGCGAGGAAGCAAAGGTTCAGGCGGCATGCTGATCAGGATCGGATTCGAAATCTCCTATTTCGCCGTGGCGGAGACCCCGATGGTCATCATGATGCGGGTTCATCCGTCGCGTGCAAAAAAGATATCGTGGGCGAGGAAACCATCATCACCGAGCCGGACGTGCGCATCCGCTATTATCACGACACCTTCGGCAATCTGTGCGGGCGGCTGACCGCGCCGCCCGGCGGCATCACCTTCAAGCTCGATGCGCTGGTGCGCGACACTGGCCTGCCCGACGCCATTGTGCCCGAGGCGCAGCAGATGCCGGTCGAGCAACTGCCCGACGAGGTGCTGCTTTATCTGATGGCGAGCCGCTATTGCGAGACCGATCGGCTGACGGATTTCGCGTGGGCGCAGTTCGGCAATACCCGGCCCGGCTGGGAGCGGGTGCAGGCGATCAATGCCTGGGTGCACAATCATGTGCGCTTCGGCTACGAGCACGCCCGGCCGACCAAATCCGCCTTCGACGTGTTTCAGGAGCAGCAGGGCGTCTGCCGCGACTTCGCGCATCTGGCGCTGACGCTGTGCCGCTGCATGAACATTCCGGCGCGTTATGTCACCGGCTACATGGGCGACATCGGCATTCCACCCGATCCCGCGCCGATGGATTTGTCCGGCTGGTACGAGGTCTATCTGTCCGGCAAGTGGTACACGTTCGATGCGCGCCACAACAAGCCGCGCATCGGCCGTATCCTGATGGGCACCGGCCGCGACGCTGCGGATGTGGCGATTTCGACAACGTTCGGACGGATGGATTTGCAGAAATTCGTGATCATCAGCGACGAGGTCGACGAAGCCGCTTAGGCTTATCCCCAGCCGCAATTAGCTTTCGCGAGAGCACGCATTGACAACGCAAATCAGATCGTTCGGATTTGTGTATAATGACGGATCGCTTGTTCGTATATGGCACGTTGATGCGAAGCTCCTCGCATGCCCTGGCGCGCGAACTGAAGCAGCGCGCCACGTATGAGGGGCCCGCGCGATACAATGGCCGGCTTTATCGCGTCACGCATTATCCCGGCGTGATTGCGTCCAGCGCGCCGGACGAGTGGGTGTTCGGCGATGTCTATACGGTGCATGATCGTGAGTTGCTGACGGAGCTCGACCGGTACGAAGGCTGCGGGCCGGACGATCCCGAGCCGACGCCATATCTACGGCTGCTCCAGCCCGTGATCCTGTCCTCTGGACCGCAGGTCGAGGCGTGGATCTATATCTACAACCGACCGGTCGATCGCCTCAAACGGATTGTGTCGGGCCGCTTCAGCGATTCGGATATGGCCTAGGGATTGCCGCGCGCACGGAATTCCGTCGCGAACAGCGCTGCCGTCACCAGCGCAAATCCGAGTCCGATCATGCTGAACGTCGCCACGCCGCCGTGTGCGACCGCATAGCCGCTCAATGCCGATCCGAGCGCGCCGCCGAGAAAGGATACGGCGAGATAAAGCGCGTTGAGACGGCTGCGGATGTCCGGATGCAGGCTGAAGATCGCGCGCTGGCCGATCACGAGATTGGCTTGCACGCCGGCATCGAGCGCGATCCCGGCGATGACGAAGATCGCCACCGAGCTTGCGCCCCAGAGCCACGTCAGCACGAAGGCCAGCGCGACCAGGCCGATGGCGATGCCGGTGATCCTGCGGCTGTGGCCACGATCGGCCAGGTGCCCGATGTAGGGCGCGACGAATGCGCCGGCAATGCCGCTCAGCATCACGGCGGAGAGCGCCAGATGTCCGAGCGCGAACGGCGGTGCCTGCAGCAGCAGCGGCAGCGAGGTCCAGAACAGCGTGAAGGCGCCGAACAGAAACGCCTGATAGGCGGCGCGGCGCTGCAACACCGGCTCCGTCAGCAGCAGATGCCAAAGCGAGCCGATCAGCCGCGCGTAACTTACGCCGGGCGACGGGTTTCGCCGCGGCAGCACGAAGACCAGCATCACCAGTGTGGCGCACATGATGGCGGCGGAGATGTTGTACATCACGCGCCAGCCGAACTCGCCACCGATCAGCGTTGACACCGGCCGCGCCAGCAGGATGCCGAATAAAAGGCCGCTCACCACACTGCCGACCGTCTTGCCGCGAATGCGCTCCGGCGCCAGATGACCCGCCATCGGCACGATCACCTGCGTCGCACTGGCGGTGAGACCCAGCAGCAGCGAGCATGCGATGAAAATCGCGGGCCGCGTGGACAGCGTCGCGGCGATCAGGCTGAAGATCAGGCCGCCGAGCAGGATCAGGATCAGCCGCTTGTTCTCGACCAGATCGCCAAGCGGCACGAGAAAAAACAGACCGGCGACGTACCCGATCTGCAATGTCGTCACGATCAGGCCCGCCGCCGAAATGTCGAGGCCGAGCGACTGGCTGATCGGGCCGATCAGCGGTTGAGCGTAATAGATGTTCGCGACGGTCGCGCCGCAGGCAATGGCAAGGGCGAAAACGAGCCAGGGGCTGGGCGCTGGAATCGGCGCGCCCTCGTGCGGCGTGGATGGCATGCAAATCTCGTGAAGCTCGCCGGCGAAAGGCGGGGAGGGAATGACGCTCCCTACCTAGTCGCTGAAGCGGCCGCGGCAAGATGAGCCAAAAGTCGAACGCATCATGGCGTAGTCACGATCAGGCGACTGCCTTCGCCGCCGCGGTCAATGCCGCAGTGTCCTTCACCACGATGGCGAAGCGGTCCGCGAGTTCGGACAACGCCACGCGATGCACGACGCTGGCCGGGATCGTGCCGCCGAGCGGATCGGGCAGATCGCGCGAGGCGGTGGCTTTGGCGACCACGGTGGTGCGGTATTTCAGGTCGAGCGCGGCGCGCGCGGTGGCGCTGACGCACATATGGGTCATGAAGCCCGCGAGGATCAGTTCGGTGCGGCCGGTGCTTTTGACCAGCGCATCGAGATCGGTGCCCGCGAAGGAATTCGGCAGGGTCTTGCGCACCACCACTTCGCCCGTCGCTGGCGTCAGCAGCGGCACGATCGCGGCGGTGGGGCTGTCCTCGGCGAATAGCGGACGGCCCGAGGGCGCGTGCTGGACGATATGGAACACCGGCACGCCGGAGCTGCGGGCCAGCTTGAGCAGCTTTTCGGCCTCCACGATGGCGGCATCGACGCCCTCCAGCGGCAGCTTGCCCTTGGTGTACTCGACCTGGGCGTCGATGATGACGAGGGCGGATTTGTCGAGCGCGCTCGGATGCAGCGGTGCGCCGGCGATCTGGAGCAGGGTTTGTGCGGTCATGGTCGTTTCCTGTGAAGCGATACTGGGCAACAATAGGCGATGGCAGCGCTGTCCGAAATTGTCTATATTTGCGGCATGGCTGTTCAAAAACGATCAGACCCGAATTGGGAAGATCTCCGTTATTTTCTGGCGCTGGCGCGTCAAGGCAGCCTGTCGGCGGCGGCGCGTGCCCTCAAGGTGAGCCATGCCACTGTGGCCCGGCGGGTGGCAAGCCTCGAGGCGGCGCTGCAGGCGCCGTTGTTCGACCGTAAGGCCGACGGCTATTCACCGACTGCGCAGGGCCGCCGCATCGAAGGGCTGGCGCGGACCATGGAGGACGCGGCGCAGGCGAGTGCGGATCTCGCCGGACCCGATGCGGGATTGTCCGGCCTCGTCCGCCTGACCATGGCCCGCTCGATGGCGGAGCGGTTCGTCGTCGACCGTCTCGGCGACTTTTACAAACAACATCCCGGGATCGATCTCGAAATCATCGCGGATTCGCGGGTGATCAGTCTGTCGCGGCGGGAGGCCGATATCGCGCTGCGCTTCGGACGTCCGAAGGACAGCGATCTTCTGGCGCGTCGGCTGTCGAGTGTCGCTTTCTCGTTTTATGCCTCGCGCAGCTATGCGAAGACGCTGGGCAAGAATGCCGCGCCGGCCATGATCGGCTTCGACGACGAGAACGATTTCATTGCCGACGCGGCATGGCTCAACCGCGAGTTCCCGCAGGCCCGCTTCATCGTCCGCACCAACAGCCAGGCCACCCAAGCCGCTGCGGCACGCGCCGGTCTCGGCGTGGCGCAACTGCCGCTGCATGTCGCGGCGGCCGATTCCCGGCTCGTGCCGGTGATGCTGTCGAAAAAGCCGCCGGATCGCGAGATATGGATGCTGTTGCGCAAGGACGTGGCGCGCCTGCCGCGGGTGAGGGCGGTGGCCGACTATCTGGCAGCCATGTTCCGCCGCGATCGCCGGGTTTTGGCCGGCTGACCCTGTGAGCAATGGGGACAAGTCCGCCTGTGCTCATCGGCTATGGGGGATTTGGGCCGGCACCCTATATGGATGATCGGTTGGCAACACACTGAGTCCCATGCGCTTCACGCCCCAATTTCTCGACGAACTGCGCGCCCGGCTTCCGGTTTCGGAAGTCGTGGGCAAGCGCGTGAAGTTGAAGCGGGCGGGCAAGGAGTGGAAGGGCCTGTCACCGTTCCATCAGGAAAAGACGCCGTCCTTCACGGTCAACGACCAGAAGGGTTTTTACCACGACTTCTCCAGCAACAAGCATGGCGACATCATCTCCTTCGTGATGGAGACCGAAGGCGTCGGTTTTCCCGAGGCGGTCGAGCGGTTGGCGTCGATGGCCGGGATGCCGCTCCCGGCGGTGACGCCCGATGCCGCGCGTCACGAGCAGCGCCGCAAGACACTGTACGATGTGATGGACCTTGCGGCGAAGTTTTTCGCCGACACACTCACCTCGCGCGCGGGTGCGAAAGCGCGCGGTTATCTTGCCGACCGCGCCATTTCGCCCGCCACGCAGTTACAGTTTCGCATGGGCTACGCGCCGGGCGAGCGCTTCGCGCTGAAAGAGCATCTGGGCTCGCTCGGCATTCCGGTGGAGGACATGGTCGAGGCTGGTTTGCTGATCGCGGGCGACGATATTCCGGTGCCCTACGATCGTTTCCGCGACCGCGTAATGTTTCCGATCACCGACGTGCGCAACCGCGTGATCGCCTTCGGCGGGCGTGCGCTGGAAAAGGACGTGCCGGCGAAATATCTCAACTCGCCGGAAACCCCGCTGTTTCACAAGGGCGATAATCTCTACAACCTCGCCACCGCGCGGCAGGCTGCCCACGACGGCGCGCCGCTCATTGCGGTGGAAGGCTATGTCGACGTCATCGCCATGGTGAGCGTCGGCTTTGCCGCCAGCGTTGCACCGCTTGGCACGGCGCTCACCGAAAACCAGCTCGCTCTGCTGTGGAAGATGGCCGACGAGCCGATCCTGTGTTTCGACGGCGATGGCGCGGGCCAGCGCGCGGCGTTTCGCGCGGCGGATCTGGCGCTTCCGCATCTGAAACCCGGAAAGAGTCTGCGCTTCGCGCTGCTGCCGGAAGGGCAGGACCCTGACGATCTCGCGCGCTCCGGCGGGCGCGCCGCGATCGAGGAGGTGATCGGTCTCGCCAGGCCGCTGGCTGAAGTGGTGTGGTCGCGTGAGATCGAGGGCGGCGGCTTCAGTACGCCGGAACGCCGCGCGGCGCTGGAAGCGCGCATCAACGAACTGACCAACAGCATCCGTGACGAAGTGGTGCGGCGCTATTACCGGCAGGATTTCTCCGAGCGGCTGCGCAACGCTTTTGCGCCGCAAGGAGGCTATCAGGGCGGCGCGCGCGGCAGCGGTTTCCGGGGACCAAATCAGGGCGGTTTCGCCAGCGAATCAGGGCGGCGTTTTCAGCCGCGGGCGCCGTTTGTGCCCGGCGGGGCGGGCGGAGGCGCCGGCCGGGGCGGGCTATCCACAGCTCCGCGCACCATCAATCGCTCGCCCTATCAGGTCGCCAGTCCGCAACTGGCGGGGTCGTCCGTGATGCGCGGCCAGCGCAGCGCCCTGTCCCGGCGGGAGGCCCTGATCCTGCTGTCGCTGCTCCATCATCCCTGGCTGCTGCATGATCATCTGGAGGAAATCGCCGCCCTCGAACTGGCGCATCCCGAGGCGATCAAGCTGCGCGCCGGAATTATCGGGGCCTTTTCAAATTATTCGCACACCGACGATCCGGCGGCCGAAAGTGCGCGATTGCGGGCAAGTCTTGAGAAGAACGGGTATTCCGAGCAGATTCAAAGGGTTGAGCGGTCGCTCACCACCAAGAATGTGTGGGGCGCGCATCCGGGCGCGGCTCAGGAGGATGTTCTTGCCACCTGGCACCAGCTGGTTGCCTTGCATCGCCAATGGCACTCCTTACTTAGAGAACTCAAGGATGCCGAACTGGCGCTTGGGCAAGACAGCAGCGATCAGAACATGAATTGGCTGCGCGATGTGAAAGCCCGGCTCGCCGAAGTGGATGGCCTTGAGGCGCTGATCGAGGGGTTCGGCGAATCGTCGGGCCGGTTCCAGCGCACGAACTGACGAAAAACGCTGCGGCAGGGCTTTAAACCCACCGCCAAGGCCTTAAAAAGACTCGCCAAACCGGGTTTTTGGCCGCAAAAACAGGGTTAATCAGGGCTTAACGGCCTTGCGCTAAACGTTTGGGACACAGATCAAATCGACCCGGGTGGTGCCCTCAAAAGCGCCGCCCTTTCCGCATCACGCGGACCAACAAAATACACGGGCTATGCGCCCGCGTCGTGAGCGCGTTTCAGGAGCAGTGAATGGCCACCAAGGCAAAGACGGCAGCGATCAAGGACAAAGACAAGGATCAGAAGGCCGCCGAGACTCCTGAGAAAGACAGCGCAGACGCTCCGTCGCCGTTGCTCGATCTCTCCGACGCCGCCGTCAAGAAGATGATCAAGCAGGCCAAGAAGCGCGGCTTCGTGACCTTCGATCAGCTCAACGAAGTGCTGCCCTCCGACACCACCTCGCCTGAACAGATCGAAGATATCATGGCGATGCTCTCCGACATGGGGATCAACGTGTCCGAGTCCGACGACGCGAACGACGAGGACGAGGAGAAGCAGGAAGAGGCCGAGGACGAGACCGACAACGAACTCGTCGAGGTCACCTCGAAGGCCGTCACCGAAACCAAGAAGTCCGAGCCGGGCGAGCGCACCGACGATCCCGTGCGCATGTATCTGCGCGAGATGGGCACCGTCGAGCTGCTGTCGCGCGAAGGCGAAATCGCGATTGCAAAACGCATCGAGGCCGGCCGCGAGGCGATGATCGCGGGTCTCTGCGAAAGTCCGCTGACGTTCCAGGCCATCATCATCTGGCGCGACGAACTCAACGAAGGAAAGATCTTCCTTCGCGACATCATCGACCTTGAGGCGACCTACGCCGGTCCCGACGCCAAGAACAACATGAACCCGGCGATGATCGCCGGTCCCGTCGGGCCGGACGGCCAGCCGACCAACGCCATCATCAACGCCGACGGCACCGTGCAGGTGATGCCCGCGCAGGCGGCCGCGCCTGCGCATATCGCGCCGCCGGCCGCACCGCCGTCGCCGACGCCGTTCCGTCCCGCGCCTGCCGCGGGCGACGCTGGCGCCAGCCCCGCCGCGGATGACGATGAGGACGACGAGTTCGAGAACCAGATGTCGCTCGCGGCCATCGAGGCCGAACTGAAGCCTAAGGTGGTCGAGACCTTTGATAAAATTGCGAGCGAGTACAAGAAGCTGCGCCGTCTTCAGGAGCAGGACATCCAGAACCAGCTTCAGAACGAAACGCTCTCGCCGGCTCAGGAGCGCAAGTACAAGAAGCTGAAGGACGAGATCGTTGTCGAGGTGAAGTCGCTGCGGCTCAACCAGGCCCGCATCGACTCGCTGGTCGAACAGCTTTACGACATCAACAAGAAGCTGGTGTCGTTCGAGGGCCGCCTGTTCCGCCTCGGCGACAGCCATGGCGTCGGCCGCGAGGACTTCCTGAAGAACTATCAGGGCTCGGAGCTCGATCCGCGCTGGCTCAACCGCGTCTCGAAACTGGCCGCCAAGGGCTGGAAGAATTTCGTCGCGGTGGAGAAGGACCGCATCAAGGAACTGCGCCACGAGATCCAGCAGCTTGCGGGCCTCACGGGCCTCGAGATCGGCGAATTCCGCAAGATCGTGCACGGCGTGCAGAAGGGCGAGCGCGAAGCGCGCCAGGCCAAGAAGGAAATGGTCGAGGCCAACCTGCGTCTCGTGATTTCCATCGCCAAGAAATACACCAACCGCGGTTTGCAGTTCCTCGATCTCATTCAGGAAGGCAACATCGGGTTGATGAAGGCGGTCGACAAGTTCGAGTACCGCCGCGGCTACAAGTTCTCGACCTATGCGACGTGGTGGATCCGTCAGGCCATCACGCGCTCGATCGCCGATCAGGCGCGCACCATCCGTATTCCGGTGCACATGATCGAGACCATCAACAAGATCGTGCGCACCTCTCGCCAGATGCTGAACGAGATCGGCCGCGAGCCGACGCCGGAAGAACTGGCCGAAAAGCTCGGCATGCCGCTGGAGAAGGTGCGCAAGGTTCTCAAGATCGCCAAGGAGCCGCTCTCGCTGGAGACCCCGGTGGGCGACGAGGAAGATTCACACCTCGGCGATTTCATCGAGGACAAGAACGCGGTGCTGCCGATCGATGCCGCGATCCAGTCGAACCTGCGCGAGACCACGACCCGCGTGCTGGCGTCACTCACGCCGCGCGAGGAGCGCGTGCTGCGCATGCGCTTCGGCATCGGCATGAACACCGACCACACGCTGGAAGAAGTCGGCCAGCAGTTCTCGGTGACCCGCGAACGTATCCGTCAGATCGAGGCCAAGGCGCTGCGCAAGCTGAAGCATCCGAGCCGGTCAAGGAAGCTGCGGAGCTTCTTGGATAACTAATTTGTTCGAGGCGCTCTTTGCAAAACCTAATTAACGCCGCGCTGAGGAGCGCGGCGTCTACATTTGTAGAGCCTAGATTAGATTGAACCACTTAGGTTCCCGGCGAGGAGACGTAGATGGGAGACGGACATGCGCAAGACGCTATGAAAGCCCACTATGAGCGAGTCAGAGAGGTATACGACGAGGCCCAACACGATCCTTTGTCGTTTCCACCGGACTTGGATGGCCTTTCCGACGACGATGCTATCGAGGAGATGCGCGAGTGGTTTTTCGAAAACTTCGAAAATCCCGTTGAGAGCACGCCGTTTGAGAGCGCAGAGGGTGGCTACATTTATATTTGGGGCGGACCTTATGGGACGCGTGACGTGGTCGAGACCGTTTTTAGCGATTTTGCCTCTGAGAACGCTATAGCGGAACTCGTTGAGAAGCTTGATCGCGAGAGCCCGGATTGGGTGCCAAGTTCAAGCCGTCGCCAGTCTCCCGAAGAGGGCGACGAAGAAGAAATTTTAGGCGCCGAGGAATTTCATGCTCAGATGCTGAAGCGGACTTCCGCAATCGAGCAAGCGCTATCGAAGGTGCCAGAGCCTCCAGTCGGCATTGGCCACAACATGCCTCCGGAACTGCTCGAACCAGTTCCACTTGACGAAAACGACGTCGAAGAAATCAAAGGCGTTGTTTCTATACTGAAGGCTCAGCCGCTCAATCCATCAGATCAGGGCAAAAGCGCTCTCGAAGCCCTGACAAAATTGGAGACTAAACGAGAGAAACTCGCTGCATGGCTTCTGAAGCAAGGTGAAGTCTTTACGACTGAAGCTGTGAAGGAAGCCGGCAAAGAGTTCGGAAAGTGGGCTCCTCGAGCATTTTGGTTTTGGCTCATGATACAACTCACTGGGTTAAGCCAAGCGATTGGCGGCTGGCTTGATGCGATTAAGGAATCGTTTTTCTAACGAAGTTGCCTCGTATAGCTCGCACTCAGCTACTTCTCTCCACCCACCTCTTTAAACCCCTCCGCATAATCCTTATGCCAGCGTGACAGCGGTGGCCGGTTCTCGATGATGTCGCCGCCGCCCGCCCGCGCGTTGAGCGCGTGTGGCGCGTCGTTGTCGGCGCAGAGATCAACGCGGCGGTTGCGCCGGGCCTCCGATCTGGCTAAAAGCCATCTTTAGAATCATTCTAAACTGAGCTTCCCATGTTCCAGGGCTTTGCCTCCCGCCGCCAATTCCGCGATCTCACCGAAGCCGAGGTGCTGGCGCTCGCCATTTCGTCCGAGGAGGACGATGCGCGGATCTACGCCACCTATGCCGAGCAGTTACGCGCGCAATATCCCGCGACGGCCGAGATGTTCGACGAGATGGCGGGCGAGGAAGACGGCCATCGGCAATTGCTGATCGACCAGTTCAGGACGCGCTTCGGCGCCGTGATCCCGCTGATCCGGCGCGAGCATGTGGCGGGTTACTATTCGCGCCGGCCGGTCTGGCTCGTGCAGAATCTCGGGATCGAGCGCATCCGCGCCGAGGCCGAGCGGATGGAGGACGACGCGGCGCAGTTCTATATCCGCGCCGCGCAGGCCTCGACCGATCCCGGCACGCGCAAGCTGCTCGGCGATCTCGCCGCGGCCGAGCGCCGGCACGAGCATCGCGCGGAGGAGATTCAGGCAGAGACGCTGGCCGGCGGCGCGGGCGGCGAGGAGGACAGCAAGGCGCGGCGTCAGTTCGTGCTGACATGGGTGCAACCGGGGCTCGCCGGTCTGATGGACGGTTCGGTCTCGACGCTGGCGCCGATTTTCGCCACCGCGTTCGCGACGCAATCGACGTCGACGACGTTCACCGTCGGCCTCGCGGCGTCGGTCGGCGCGGGCATCTCGATGGGCTTCACCGAAGCCGCGCACGACGACGGCGTGATCTCCGGGCGCGGCTCGCCGCTGAAGCGCGGGCTGGCGTCGGGCCTGATGACCACGGTCGGCGGCCTCGGCCATGCGCTGCCCTATCTCATTCCGCAATTCTGGACCGCGACCGTGATCGCCGGCATCGTCGTGTTCTGCGAATTGTGGGCGATCGCGTGGATCCAGAACCGCTACATGGAAACGCCGTTCCTGCGCGCGGCGTTTCAGGTCGTGCTCGGCGGCGCGCTGGTGCTCGCCGCCGGCATCCTGATCGGCAGCGGCTAGCGGCGTTACGTCCCGCCTTCCACGAAAGCCTTGAACGCTTCCGCATAATCCGGATGCCAGCGCGACAATGCGGGCCGGTTCTCGATGATGTCGCCCGCCGCCCATGCGATGCGCTTCTCGTCGAGCGCGCGGGGCACGTCGTTGTCCGGGCAGAGAATGTAGAAGTCGCCCTTCGCCAGAGAAGCGATCATGAAATCCACCGTCTGCTCCGCGCTCCACGCGCCGGCCGGCTTCTCGGTGCGGCCGCGCGCGGTCAGCCCGGTGAACACGAAGCCGGGGATCAGCAAATGCGCGCTGATCTCGCAGGCTTGTCCGTTTATCTGCGTGTTGCGCAGTTCATGCGCCAGCGCCTCGGTGAACGCCTTCACCCCGGCCTTGGCGACGTTGTAGGCCGGATTGCCCGGCGGCGTGGTGATGCCCTGCTTCGAGCCGGTGTTGACGATCAGCCCCGGCCGTCCGCGCGCGATCATGCCGGGCGCGAATATCTGCGTTCCATGAATGATGCCCCACAGGTTGACGCCCAGCAGACGCTGCCAGTGATCGAGCGGGCCGAGGATGGTGCTGTCAGGGCCGATGCCGGCATTGTTCATCAGCACGTCGGTGCCGCCGAAACGGCCGCGCACCGCGGCCTCCAGCCGTTCGATCTCGTTGCGGTGGCTGACGTCGACCCCGAGCGACATGATGTCCGCGCTGCCGCCGGGCGCGACATAGGTCAAGAGTTCTGCCGCGCGGGCGAGCTTGTCGGCGTCGTGATCGGCGATGCACACCTTCAATCCAAGTTTGGCGAAGTGGCTGGCGGCGGCGAGGCCGATGCCGGAAGCGCCGCCGGTGATGACAGCGACAGAATTCGGAACGAGGGCAGGGTGGGACAAGGCGAATCCTCCGCGATATGTTGACAGTCGCGCACGGGCCGACAAGGCGCGCTTTTATCTAAAAGGCCCGTTGCGCACGGTCTTGCGTCACGCGCCATCATGCGGCGCAGGCGAGCCGGACTGATGCGCGCAGCGTAGCAGAGCGATGGTATCTTAGGTATGATTCATGGCCCCTCTTTCATACGGTTTTCCGATGCCCGCCCTGCGCCTGCTTCTGATCTGTGTCATTGCGCTCATGCCTGTTGCCGCGCGCGCGGCCAGCCAGCCGCTGGACGCCACGCCGCGCATCGCGCTGTTCTCGGCGTTCGAGCCGGAATGGAAGGCGCTGCTCGCCATCGTGGAGCAGCCGGTCTCGCACAGGGAGAAGGGCGTCGAATTCGTCACCGGCCGCGTCGAGGGCCACGAGGTCGTGCTGGTGCTGTCCGGCGTCTCGATGGTGAACGCGGCGATGACGGCGCAGATGGCGATCGACCGCTTCAACCTGCGCGCCATCCTGTTTTCCGGCATCGCCGGCGGCGTCGATCCCTCGCTCAACATCGGCGACGTGGTGGTGTCGGAGCGCTGGGGCCAGTATCTCGATGTGATCCTGGCGCGCGAGACGCCGCAGGGCTTTCAATTGCCGTCGTGGTCGAAGCAGGAGTTTGCCAGTTTCGGGATGATCTTTGCGCGCGGCGTGCGCGCGGTGCGCGAGGGACAGCCGAGGCCCGACCGGCAGTTCTGGTTTCCGGTGGATGCAAAACTGTTCGAGATCGCGCGCGGCGCGGTGGCGGGCGTCGAGCTGAAACGCTGCGCGGCGGAGAAAGCCTGCCTCGTGCGTCCGCCGAAAGTCGTGGTCGGCGGCAACGGCGTCTCCGGCACGGCGTTCGTGGACAACGCCGCGTTCCGGACCTGGGCGTTCGACACTTTCAAGGCGCAGGTGCTGGACATGGAAAGCGCCGCCGTCGCGCATGTGGCGACGACCAACGGCGTGGCATTTCTGGCGTTCCGCTCGCTGTCGGACCTCGCCGGCGGCGGCGCGGGCGAGAACGAGATGCAGACCTTCGAGCATCTGGCGTCGGAGAATTCCGTCGCGGTGCTCAGGGCGTTTTTGAAGGCGATGGGGAAGTAGAGACAATATACAAGTTGTGTCATTGCCGGGCTTGACCCGGCCTTCCATCGAAGGGCCACCACTATGCTTTGGCTTCGGGATTATACAGACAAGATTAGAGAGCATCTTAAAATTGGAGATGCGAAATCCTTAACATATGCGGCTTTGGAGGCGCGGTTAGCTCTTGAGCATGTTTGCTATGATCGTTTACGGATAGCGCATAAGTATATTTCTAACGACGACCTTCGAACATGGAGGCCGCATTATGTTGTTCGAGCGGTTATGGAGATGGTCGACACTAATATCGCGAGTGAATGGACACTTTCGATTGGATCTGTGCATGGCGACAATCCTACAGAATATTTAAAGTTAGGGACGCAAAAGGGTTTTGATCCGAAGTATGTTAGCCAGTTGTGGCAAGCAATGAGCTCATTTCTTCATTGCGAATTGCCTAAGAACGCAACGAGTGCAATTGAGCACTATAAAGCTGAAAATAAACTAAGACCCAAGATTGAAGAAGTGTTGAATGAGCTTGATCGGTTGGCTGAGGGCACTGTCGTGGCGTCCATGGTTTTCCAGCAGGTAAGTTTCGATTGTGTTTGCGGACAGCGAAATAGCCGCTCGACTGCCGTCCTAAAGCTGAACGACATATTCAACTGCATCAAGGAAGGCTGTAAGGAGCAGTATCGAGTAGAGAAGATGGGAGAAGAGTTTCTCTTTGAGCGGCACCTTATTCCGGTGTCATGCTATAATTGCGGTGATGCAAACGGACTTCCGTATCGACAGGTGTGCGAACTAGACAAGGGATCTGAAGGTTGGAAATTCGATTGTAGAAAGTGCGGAAAAGAGAACGTATTTATGTGGAAGCTTAAGCAGTTTAAGCGCAATGATAAAGATGATGCTTCGCTATTGTAGGATTGGTGAATCATAAGGAATTTAAACTATGCGCATGCTGCGCCTTGTGGCTATCCTAGTTACACTCCTCCTCTCCACCCCCACCTTCGCCGCCCGCTGTGGCGGGGACTTCAACACCTTCGTCGCGGCGATGTCGCAGGAGGCGGCGGCTGCGGGGATTTCGCAGGGCGTGATTTCGCAGGCGTTCGCGGGCGTGACGCAGGACCCGGCGGTGCTGTCGTTCGACCGCCGCCAGCGCGGCACCTTCAACAAGACCTTCGAGCAGTATGTCTCCACCCGCGTCGGGCCGGGGCGCATCAACGGCGGCAAGGCGATGATGCAGCGTCACGCCGCCCTGCTGGCACGCATCGAGCAGCGCTTTGGCGTGCCGAAGGAAATCGTGGTCGCGATCTGGGGGCTGGAGTCGGATTTCGGCAAGGGGGATATCGGCAAAATGCCGGTGATCCGCACGCTGACCACCATGGCGCATGATTGCCGCCGCACCGAGCTGTTTCAGGGCGAACTGCTCGCGGCGCTGAAGATCATCCAGCGCGGCGATCTTCCGCAGCGCGACCTGATTGGCGCCTATGCCGGCGAGATCGGCCAGACCCAGTTCCTGCCGTCATCCTATATCAAGTACGGCGTCGATTTCGACGGCAACGGCCATGTCGATCTGCGCCACAGCATCCCGGACGTGCTGGCGTCCACCGCCAATCTGCTCAGGACGGCGGGCTTCAAGGGCGGGCAGCCTTACGGCGAAGGCACCGCGAATTTCGAGGCGATGCGCGAATGGAACCGCGCCACCATTTACCGGAAGACCATCGGCTATTTCGCGGATCGCCTCGCCGGGCGGTGAGAAAGGCCCCGTCGCGGTGCGATTGAAATCGGCGCGAATTTTTTGATTCCGGTCGTCCCCGCGAAGGCGGGGAGCCATCCTCTCCGAGCTATCGATTTGGCGAAGATGCCGGGGCAGGTTTCGCACGATTGCCGCGACGTTCAGTGGTTATGGGTCTCCGCCTTCGCGAGGCTGAAGCCGAGTAGGTGGTTATGGGAAGCAGAATGTCAGGCGCGCAACGCGCGGGGCCGGGAGCAGGCTCAACCGGCAGCTCGGGCGAAGCAGCTCCGCCCGAGCCACTTCAAATCAGTAAAACTACTTCTTCTTCGCCTTCTTGACCTTCTTGACGGTCTTCTTTGCCTTCTTCGCCTTCTTGGCTTTCTTCGCCATAACATCCCTCATAGGGTTCGAGTTGACGTCAACGTCGCGAGGCATGCTCGGCGATAGGCCAGCGCGCAGCCTCGATTCCGATCCGAGCCGATTCGTTGAAATTTGTCGCCTGTTTTTCAACGGTGTGCCGAATTCATGACGCCGGCGGTGATTTTTCCTGTGGACGATGGCCCGCATGCGCTCAGGGTTAACGCGCGGCAAAGTGTTTCGCTTCGCGAGGGCGCATGACGCGCATGAACGGCGTTCGGTTCCACATCGCCGCTCGCGATGTTCATCAATTCACAACCACGGTGCAGTTTATCCGGTTGCGGTCAGACTCCGTTAAGCGCGCGCCTGACAGGATGCAGTCACTCTCGGGGGACGGATTCCGGGTGACGGAATCAGGAGCGGGTGATGGATCGGCCGAAAATGAGCGACAGGGAGAGGGCAGACGCCGCGGCCAACCGCGTGCCCGGGATTTACCCATGCTGAGTGTCCCGACGCTCTGGATCGTTTTCGTCATCAACTTCGTCGCGCTCGGGACGGTGTGGCTCTATGTCGCCCGCAGCTATCCCAATCTCGATGCCGCGCGGTTCTGGACCGCCTCGGCCTTTGCCGCGGCCCTCGGCGCCGCCGTCGCGATGACGCGCGGCTTTCTCAATCCGCAGACGCCCGCCCTGATGCTGATTCCGCTTCTGGTCGGCGGCTCGCTGCTGGTGCTGGCGGTCTGCCTTGCCACGATGGGCATCCGGCGGTTTTTCGGTGCGCCGGTGTCATGGCGCTTCACGTTCGTGTTCCTCGGGATCAACATCGTCGGCCTGTCGTATTTCGTCTGGCAGGACAACATGACCATGCGCATCCTGATCTATTCGGGATGTCAGGCGGTGCCGATCGCGATGACGCTGCCGCTGCTGATGGCCCGCCGCAACGGCCGCACGCAGCCCGGCGCGCAACTGACCGCCTGGATCGCGATCCTGATGATCGCGGTCTATGCGATGCGCTCGATCGCGGCCGTGCTGAACATCGGCGGCCCGGTCTCGCTGATCGATTTCAACCAGTTCCAGGCCGTGCTGATCCTGTCGCTGGTGTTCCTGTCGATGATGTGGAATTGCGGCTTCCTGCTGATGGGGATCGACCGGCTGCGCGCCGAGGTCGCGGATCTTGCGATGTTCGACGATCTCACCGGTGCTGCCAACCGCCGCCAGTTGCTGGTGCGGCTCGACGAGGAATGCGCGCGCTCCGGCCGCTCCGGCGATCCATTCGCGCTGCTGATGGTCGATCTCGACGGCTTCAAGGACATCAACGATTGCCACGGCCACGCCGCGGGCGACGAATGCCTGCGGCTGTTCACCCGCGCGGCGGGAAGCCGGCTGCGTCCGGGCGATCTGCTGGCGCGGATGGGCGGCGATGAATTCTGCGTGGTGCTGCCTTCGACCACGCTGCGCGAAGGCGCGATGGTCGCTCGCCATGTGCTGGAAGCCTGCCAGAACGAGGCCGTGCAGTGGAACGGCGCGTCGCTGGCGCTGTCCGCCTCCATTGGGGTCGCGCAGTGGCGGCCGGAGATCGGCCGCTACGCGGAACGGCTGATCGCCGCCGCCGACCGGGCGCTCTACATGGCCAAGAAGGACGGCAAGAACGGCTATGCGGTGTTCGACGCGACGCCGCTGGAAGCCGAGCTGGAGCTGCGCAAATCCGCCTGACCATAGGGGCGGTTTGAGTCCCGGTCTCTTTCTCTCCCTGTGAAGCGTGAGTCCTCATTTTGAGGAGCGCGTTCTTGCGCGCATCCCGAAGGATGAAGATCGAAGGCCACCCGTCTCATGGTTCGAGACGGCGCCGGAGAGGCGCCTCCTCGCCATGAGGCTTTGGCGCGCCGTTTCTATTTCTCTTCCTCGAAGGTCACGGCGACATCCGCGTTGGCCGACAGCCGCACCTTGTTGCCTTCGACCCCGGCGACCAGTCCCTGATCGATATAATGATGATGACCCCTGTGGCTGCCTTCGCCGCCGTCGGCCCTGGTCAGCTTGATCCGGCCGCCTTCGAAGCGATCGACGGTGCCGACATGCACGCCGTCGGCGCCGATGACTTCCATATGCTGCTTGATGGCATTCGCGTTCATGGGACCGTCCTTTCGTGACCTTGCACAACGCGCAAGGGGGTGAAACGTTCAGATCGCCGGAGCGTTTTGTCCGCCCCGCACCCCAGATTGATACGCGGCGCGCATCACAATGGTGCTACGGTCATCCAGGCGAGATGGTTCGGCAACAGGAGGACGCGATGGCAAAAGGCAAGGACAAGGGCAACAAGGAAGCCAAGAAACCGAAGGCGGACAAGAACGCGCCGAAAACCGGCGGCGGCTCCGCCTACAAGCAGGCGCAGGGCAAGGGTGCCTCGACGGTCAATCCGTTCGGCAAGAAGTAACGCGCGGCGTCGCATTCAGCGACAAGACATCATGATCGCCGGGCCGGAAAGTCCGGCGATTTTCTTAATGCCGTTGTCCTGGGGCTGCATGTCAGTCGAACCAGTCGGTTTTGGTGCGCGCACGTCTTCCGCGCGAACGGCCGTTGGTCACCGCCTTGAACATCTCGCACAGTTCATATTCCAGGAATTCGTTGGCGAGGATCAGCGCGCGCACGGTGCTGCGCAGGTCGCCGCCGCACGCGGCGATGGCCTGATCCGCGGCAAGATCCAGCCGCTCCGATTCCGACTGCGGGCCGGAGGCGAGATTGTCCAACATGGGAAAAGTCCGTCGTGATGTGTGGCGCGCATGTTCTCTTTTTTGTTCTTGTGCCGTCAAGAGAACAATTCCTGTCTCCCGGCAAAACATCCGATGCGCATGCGCCAGACTCAACATGCAGCGCGAAAGGAAAGACCGCGATGTTCGTACACACAAAAAAAGCCCGGAGCGTGCTCCGGGCTTTCGGCGTTGATCCGCTGTTACCAGGGATTGTAGGGATTCATGTCGACCGGGTTCGGGTCGTTGCTGTGATTGCGCTGATAGCTGCGCTGGCGATAGTAGCCCGGCCCGTAGTAGTCGGGCTCGGCATAGCCATAGGCCGGCGCGCCATAGTAGGCAGGGCCGCCGTAATAGGCAGGGCCGCCGTAATAGTTATATGAGTTCGCGGCGACGCCGGCCGCGACTGCGCCGGCAGCGATGCCCAGACCGATGGCCGCGGCGTTACGGCCGCCGCGCGCTTCGGCGGGTGCGGAGATAGCGGCGATCGTCGCGACTGTCGCGAGGGCAATGACAATTCTTTTCATGACCGATCCTTTCAAATGACTGCGGGATCAATCGCCCCGCGCCGCAAAGGTTCCGGCGAGCGGCCGGCCACGACGGCGGTTTGCGAAATAAAGGTGCGGGCGCGTGGAACGAAGCCGCCGCCCCGGTTTTGTCTTTTTTTGACGGGGCAAGAGGACTAGCTCATGAAGCTCATCGACAGGATCGCGGAAGACCGTCCGCTGCGCTACGCCGTCGCGGGGCTGGCGATCCTGCTCCTGTTCGGCATGGTGATGAACTGACGGGTGCCGTCTCGCGCCGATGATGGCGTAGCCGAACGTGCGGCGCGTGGTGTAAACTGCTCCGGCTGAAAGTCCGGGGCGGGCGTCATGACATTCCTGATCGTTCTGGTGTGGGGCGTGATCGGCCTCGCCGTTGGCATGGTGACCGCGACCGAACTCGGCCCGCTGTTCGGCTTCCGCCACATGGAAGGCTCGTCCGCCATCATCGGCGTGTTCACCGGCGCGCCGCTCGGGCTGGCCGCCGGCGCGATTTTCGGATTCAGGCGCTCGCGCGGCTATGGCGACGATGCCGAAAGGCGCCGGCGGTTTCTGCTCGCCAGTCTCGGCGGCATCGCGGCGCTTGTGGTCTGCGGCGTCGTGTTCGAGATGATCCGCACCCGCGACGACATCACCAGCGGCGGCGGCGCGATGTGGCTCAACGCGCAGATCCGCCTGCCGCCGGGCACAGCCGCGCCGGACAAGGACAAGAAGATTGTCATGGAGCTGCGTAGCGACAAGGAAACGCGCAAGTCGTCGCCCTACAGCGTGCCGGACTGGACCGTCACGGACGGCCGCGCGCAGGCCACTGCGAGCGTCGAGGTCTATCGCGCCACCGACCAGCGCACGCTGGCGGTGACGATCGGCGACGGCCCGACCTGGCTGTTCAGGCTGAAAGCCCCTGCGCGTCCGAAGACATATTCATACGAGGGCGACTGGCAGAAGCCCGATGGGGTCGAGGGCGCGGCAAGCGGCGTCGGCGAGGGGATGGAGATCAAGGTGACGATGTGAGTTAGAATATAATTCGCAGAAGGTCCGTGATTTTCTCAACAGCCATTCCAGCAAGATGGCCTAAGCTGGTTTGAACCCCTTTTTCTGCTGCGCTTCTTGCAGCTTTCTCAAGTTCTTCTCTCGCTTTAGACATAAGGCCTTTTTCTGCGAGCGGTGATTTGAGGACTTGTAACGCCGTTTCAAGAATTGCGATTAATTGATTGCGCTCGATTTCAGTGAGGATCTGCTCATCGGGGGGAAGGTTTGATTTTTTGGTTTGCTCGATGATGTTATCTAACAGTGCAGCAATCGCTAGAATCTTGCCCTTAGTTGAGGCGGATTGTTCGATTGCAACCCATTCGCTAGCTCGCACGGTTAGAATTTGTGTTGGCTGTGTATGACCCTTGGCCGAAGCGAACGGTGCTACATCATTTTGCAATGTCTTTTGATCTAAGCTTCGAAGATATGATCTGACACGTTCGGCTACGGCAACGGCATCGCGTTTCTTGACGCTTCCGCGCATCTTCGCAAACTTGTTCAAGATGGTTGGATTTATGCCTAAACGAACAACGTCGTCGTAATAGACGGAACCCCAACCGAAAATCTCCCCAATGACTAGGCAAAGCTCTCCTAAATCTTCAACGACATTAATTTGCTCTCTCTCCAAATTCTGGAGATAAAATAACTCCTCATCGACCACGCCTAAAAGGCGGTGAATTTCGTCAATATCTTCCATCACTAATCACTTTCAGTAAAAAGATGTTCAGGCAAGGTTGTTTGGCTACTTGACGAAATCTGATTTCAAGATTATATTCCTATTCATCCCGCCTCACTTGAGGGGCGTGTCCTAGGACGCTTCGATGCGCGGGGCGGGATGCGGCGCCTGCGCGCGCAAGGAGGGACGTCCTCCTTCGCTCCCGGGAGGCCTCGGGTCATCGTCCGGGCTCACTATGGAGCTCTGCCGTTAGCGGCTGGACGAGGACAGGATGAAGGCGGGGAAATCCCGCCGGATCAGGGCGCGCCGCGCCCGTCCTGTCCCGGAAGTGCGATCCCGAGGACAGAAATCGCCGCGGCGGAGCGCTGAAAGGCGTTTCGCGGTCAGCCTCTCGTGGCGACACGATGCCGGCCGCGCACTTTAAACTTCAAGGCGCGTCTTTCGGCGCTCCTCCTCCCTCTCTTCATCGGGAGGCGGCACACGGTTTGAAAACATCGGTGAACAGACATCCGCGTTTTTCGCGCGGGAAAGCGATCGCGCGCGCGTCGTCCGCACCCAGTCATGCAGCAAGGAGACATCAATGAAGGCGACGAAGAGCAGGACGATGACCATGATCGACGACGCGCTGGAGCAGGTTGTGAAGGCATCCGGCGCAACGCCGGAGCTGCTGCTGTCGGACGAGGGCATGGCGTGCGTCATGCGCCTTGTCTCCGACCTGTTCGGCAACTGGCACGGGTGTCCCGTCAAACGATGCCGCCGCGCGCGCCGCTGTAAGGGACCGGACATGATCTGTCAGCTCGGCGGCGTGTCGCGTGCCGAGGCGTCGCCGGAGGAGATTGCGGACGTCAACGCGCGGATGAAGCAGATCGCCGAATGGTATCTGGAACGGCGCGGGGTCTGGTGATGCGCGCCGATGCGACATTTCGCCGGACATTCGGGCCGGCGCGCAACTTGCGCCGCAATTGCACGTTCCTATCTCAGGATGCTTGCGGGCAGGACGCCTGCGGCGGATAAGGACCGACGACGCCATGACGAGCGCCAGGATGACCGACGACGGATTTTTCGACCGCACCACCACGCGCCGCCCCGGCGCGCGGCGTCCGCCGGTCATCGATCAGGACGGCAACGAGGTGCATCAAGGGCCGGGCGCAGGTGGCGGCGCCTTCGGCGGGCCGTTCGGCGCGTCGGGACCGTTCGGCGCTGCCGGCGGGGCCGGTGCTGCGTTCGATTTTCAGAGTCTCAGCGGAATTTCGTTCGGCCCGCTCACCCGCGAGCAGCGCTTCGCGCGGATCGATGCGCTCTCGAAGCTGCTCGACGTCGCCTTCGTGGTGCCGGGCACCAACATCCGCTATGGCATCGACGGACTGATCGGTCTGGTGCCGATCGTCGGCGATCTGCTCACCACCGCGATCTCGCTGTGGATCGTGCGCGAGGCGCGCGCGCTCGGTGCGCCGAAGCATGTGGTGGCGCGGATGCTGGGCAATGTCGCGCTGGACGGCGTGGTCGGGCTGGTGCCGTTCGCGGGCGACGCGTTCGACGTCATGTTCCGCGCCAACGTGCGCAACATGCGCATCCTCAGGAAGTGGATGGACAAGCAGCCGCGGCTGTAACGCGCGCGGCTGTCATTTCGGTCCGTTGCGAGGCGATGGGCGGGCGGCGGCTAGCCGGCGGCGGCTTTCTTCCGCGGGGCGGGCGCGGGTGCCGGTGTCACGGCTTCGGCCTCTTCCGGGACGGGGGCCGCGACCGGCTCCGGCCGGTTGCGCTGAAGCGGAAACTCGGCGGCTTCATACAGCGTGCGGATGCCGCTCTGGTCGAAGCGAGCCTCGTCCACCTGGAGGTAGGCCCCATTCAGGCTGTCGGCGGGAAGCTGCTCGATCGCGAACTGCACGGCCTCGGCTGCGGTCGGAAACCGGCGGTAGGCAAAGCCCGCGCGCTTCTTTTTGCGGATCGCCGCAGGAAAGAGTTCGGCTTCAGTGTTGTAGTTGAACGCAGCCATGATCTCGGCCTTCTTGATGTGGTGTCGATGAAAAATGCAGCCGGGGGACGAGTCCGTCGTGCGTGCCGTGCGGCCCGGGCCATTCATTCCAGAACAGACTCTAATATAGGCCTTTTTTCGCCAATTGCGACCCGTCATGGGGGCTATGATGAACGGCATCTGGCGGCCGGGAGCGGTCTGAATAAATGCTTTAATTTCAAGGTCCTAGCCGACGCGGAAATCCGCGCCGCCGAGGACGCGGGTTCGCAGGGCGCCGGATCCCTCCGGACGCTCGCGATTTTGTCAGATTTTGCCGAGCAGCAGCAGGATGACGAGGATGACCAGAATGGTGCCGCCGATGCCCATTCCGCCGTGGCCGAGGCCGTAACCGTAGCCGCCGAAACGGCCGCTGAAACCGCCGAGCAAAAAGATGATCAGGATGATGACGAGTATCAGTCCGATGGACATGGTGCGCCTCCGCGGCCCCGGCATGAGCGCCGCAGCCTTCCGGCAAGACAAGCGCTTCGCCCCACTTCGGTTCCTGCCGGCGCGCTAGCGGATCGCCTCGATCATGATTTCATCAGTGATCGGGAGAATCGTGCGGGCCGTGGTGTAAGGCTCGATGCGGGTGGCGGGGCCGGCCGCGACGGCGACCTTGCGGATTGGCGCCTCTTCCAGCGCGCCGCTGGTTCCGGCCCTGGTCTCGTATTGCCAGACCTGCAACTCGCCAACGTCGTTGAGCACCTTCGTCACTGCCTCCGCGGTCTTGCCCTGCATCGCCGCCAGCTCGGCCTTGGTGATCCCGATCACGATTTCGTTCTGCGGCGTCACCACCCTGAACAGCGTCACCCTGTTCACCGCGAAGGAGGGGTGGGAGGCGACGGCGTCGATCAGAAGGCCGGTGAGGCCGATGGCCAGAACGATCTGGCGCGAGCGGGCGGACATGCGGAATTTCCTGAGGAGCCAAGTCGTCTGGGCGCGTTTCTTGTTGTTGGGACGCGAGCGGACCCGTCACATAGGTCACGGGCGGCGCGCGGCAAGGCCGCACGTCGCGCATGTCACCTTTGCAAGAGCTGCGATTTACTTCGGCGAATGTTTCAGCGCGGCCGAGTTGATGCAGTAGCGCAACCCGGTGGGGCCGGGGCCGTCCTCGAACACATGACCGAGGTGGCCGTTGCATGTCGCGCACAGCACTTCGGTGCGCACCATGCCGTGGGAGACGTCGCGCTCCTCGGCCACCGCGCCGCCGTCGGCGGGGGCGGAGAACGCCGGCCAGCCGCAGCCGGAATCGAACTTGGCGTCGGATTCGAACAGCGTGGTGCCGCAGCCGGCGCAGACATAGGTGCCCGGTTCGAACGAGTGGTCATACTCGCCGGTGAACGGCCGCTCGGTCGCCTTCTCGCGCAGCACGGCGTACTGCATCGGCGTCAGCTCCTTGCGCCACTCGCTCTCGGATTTCTCGACGGTGCCGGAGCCGGGCTTCGTCCTGATGGTCGTCATTGTCGCTCCTCTTCCTGTTGGTTGATCGCGATCAGTTCGAGGCGCGCGCGTCGCGCACCAGTGCCGGCTTCTCGCGATAGTTCTCCGCGAAGATCTTCTTCAGGTTCTCGATCTTCGGCAAATCGTTGATCACAATATAAGGCTGGCCGGGGTGCAGCGTCAGGTAGTCCTGGTGATATTCCTCCGCCGGATAGAACCCCTGCAACGGCTCGAGCGTGGTGGCGATCTTCGAGCGGTACACCTTCGCCGCGTTGAGCTGCGCGATATAGGCTTCCACCACCTTGCGCTCGGCCGGGTCCGAGGTGAACACGGTGGAGCGATACTGCGTGCCGGAGTCCGGGCCCTGGCGGTTGAGCTGGGTCGGATCGTGCGCCACCGAGAAATAGATCTGAAGCAGCTTGCCGAGCGTCACCTGCTTCGGATTGTAGGTGATCTGCACCGCCTCGGCGTGGCCGGTGCGGCCGCTGCCGACGATGTCGTACTTGGCGGTGTCGGCCTTGCCGCCGGCATAGCCGGAGACCGCGTTGGTCACGCCTTTGGTGTGCTGATAGACGCCCTGCACGCCCCAGAAGCAGCCGCCCGCGAGCACGAAGGTCTTCAGCCCCTCGGCCGGCGCGACGTCGCTGGCCGGCGGCGGAATGATGTAGGCCTCCTCGGCGCGGGAGGGCGCGGCGAACCAGCCGAGCGCGAGCACGCCGGCGGCGGTGAAAGCGAGGGCGGCTCGGCGGAATTGTGTGCGGTCCATGATGGTCCCCTGCGGTGGTCTTTGGGCGGATACCGGCGCGTTCGCCAGTCCCTGAGATACGCGGAATAGACCCCGGCGTTACGGCAAAATTCCACACAAAAACGTGAGATGGAATGTCTTTACCTCGCCCCGCTGTTGCGGGGAGAGGTTGCGAGCGAAGCGAGCGGGTGAGGGCGCTTGCCACCTCGGCTGAAGCGAGATGGGGCAATCCTGGACGTGATGTCTCTCCGGTCGTCCCCGCGCAGGCGGGGACCCATAGTCCCTGTCGCTTGAAGGAATATGAGGCGCGCGCAACGTCTTCGCCGAAGGGCTGGTGGTTATGGCTCCCCGCCTGCGCGGGGACGACGCCGTGTGTGTTGTCCGCATCCCGCGTCATTTCGACTCCGATTCGATTTTCAAACAGCCCCTTTCAAACAGCCACGCGCCATCGTTCCCGCGCCATGCGCGGGGTGGGCGTTTGGTTTCCCCCTCAAAGAGTGAGGGGAATGGAGCGCCGCAAGGCGCAACATTGTTGTCGTCGCTCTTCGCCTTGCCGCTTGCGAAGGCGGCTTGACGGAGAGCGCATCGCCTTGCGGCGCTCCACCAACGTTGCGCGTGAGCGCGGCCCAGGCCTGCGCGATACGCAACGCGCGAATCCTCGCCGCAGCCGAAGCTGCGGCAAACATCCGCTGCGGCGTCTTAAGACGAAGGGACCGCACTTCCGGGTGGGGATGGGCGCGGCGCGCCCTGATCCGGCGGGATTTCTCCGCCTTCGTCCGCCACCTCGTCCAGCCGCTAACGGCAGAGCTCCGTAGTGAGCCCGGACGGTGACCCTCAGCCTCCCGGGAGCATGGCTGCGAACCACGCGCGCGGGCGCCGCGCTTCATTCCACTTCAAGACCGCCTCCGGAAGCGCCCCTCATGAACGAAGCAATAGGAATATAAGCCTAGAAAGGGGTTGCGTCAAGTAGCAATCGGACAATTGGGATTTTTTCAAAGACTCGCGTTAGATGAGGCTGAACGACTAAGGGATTCTCATTTGCTAGTTCGCCCAAGGCTCACGGATTATCACGGCATACGAATGCCTCAAGCGGAGCTTGATTTCGCGATTCCTTTTTTTGATGAAGACATTCCTCTTTACTTAGATCCATTCATGTTGTGGCGGTCGCCTTCACAGCAAGATCAAGCCTTGCACACCTCGCTCATCAATGGATTCAATAATCTTGGATACTTGTCGAAGAATGGCGAAGAAGAGAAAGCAATCTCAATTCTAATAGTTGCATCAGAATGTGATGAGGTAGGGCTAGGTTCTTCTGCCAAGCGAAAAGGCAAGCGCGTTGGAAGAGAAAAGGCATCGGAGATTATTTCACTCTTCAAACGACTACCTCAATATGCTCAACGCGGATTCCGGCACTTTGAAGAGATACAATTCTATGTAGACGGTATTTCGAAGGATCGCGTCAGCGACATCAGCTGTAGTTTTCTCAAATCATTTCTGATCGATTTTACAACTGACCAATGCGCAAGATTGGGAATTCCAACCGCCGTTTGCCGTGTTGAGAACGTTTACAATTACCGCAAAAATGAATTCGAATCAGAAGATGGAGTCAGTGTTCCGATAAATCCGATCGACGGCAAGCCGATCATTTTCGTACCAAAACGCTGGTTGAGGTTTACGCCTTGGATCAATTACGATGACTATTTTGCGAAGTATTGCCCACAGGATGAGATCGCTCATGCAGCTGAAGAACTCAACAGAGTTGAGGTCTTGAACTACAACCGCAATCACTACGACGTCGTCGAGGATTATGTTACAGCGAAAGAGAGGACGTTTGAGGATTGCGCGAACGATCCACTATTTTCTCAGATTCCTGTCACATCGGCGAAACGCAAATTTGAACTGATCAAGAAACTGCCGACAGGAAAAACGGATAGTGCTGATAGGCAATACGAAGATGCTTTAGGGCAGCTTCTTCCCTCTCTTCTTTATCCAAATCTGGATTTTGCCCAAGCTCAAGCTCGCACAGAAAGTGGTGTGAGTATTCGAGATCTCATTTTCTACAATACGCGCGCAAATGAATTCTTGCAGGAGTTGCTCGCTGACTACGGTTCGCGGCAAATTACGATGGAAATGAAGAATGTAAAAGCCGTCGAACGCGAGCACATCGATCAACTTAATCGATATTTGACTGATGATCTTGGCAAGTTTGGAGTGCTCGTCACGCGGCATCCGCTGAAAAGGGCCGAATTTCAGAGAACGATCGATTTGTGGGCTGGTCAGCGCAGGGCAATAGTTGCTCTAACTGACGCAGACATCGCGCAAATGGTTGAAGTTTTTGAAAGCAAGCAGCGCGAAGCTCTTGATGTAATTAAAAAGAAGTATGTCGAATTTCGTAGGGCGTGCCCGTAGGAGCTGTGATGGAGAGCAAAGAAGAAGTCGAGGCGCTTGAACGATTGATAGGCCAGTTATCCGGCTTACATTCAGAAATCTCACAATTGGCAAAAAAATCACCAAATGATCCTGTCAACGCGTTTAAGATCAAGCTGATAAATAAAGTTATTGTGGCGGGAAATTCGATACTGGAAGCGGGTTATCGTCCTTTCGATGAGTTTGAAGAATTTGACTCCGACGACATGCCCACCAACAGTGATATTACGATGATACTCACCCAATATAACGAGCAGGCTGAGCGATATAGGTCGGACAATGTTGTGTTGTCTGGCGGATGGAAATACCTGCTTTCTGGCGAAGCGAGCGATATTCCTGCTGCTCCGCCCACTCGAATTGGAGACAAGTAGGCGATGTCAGCTAACTCCCGATTAAAAAAGAAATTTGAGCACGTCACAACACAAGCATTTGTCGATATCTACCACTCAAGCAACGGAATCTTCAAAAGTCTATTGGAGGAAGTAAAGGACCTGTCTAAGAAAAAGCCAGAAGCTACTATGAGCAGTAGTAATACCAAATCTCAGAAATTGTGACTCGTTGACGATTCCCAAATCAGTTTCGCTCTGATTCATTGGTGGCGAACGATGGAGGTTCGTCATGTCCATTCCAGTATCGTTGCGCGGGGATTTCACGGCATCTCAACTGCGCGCACTTGCGAGGAAGACGAAGGATGGCCCGCAGGCTCGGCGGCTTTTGGCGCTGGCGGCGATTTACGATGGGGCGACCCGCACCGAGGCGGCGAGGATTGGCGGCGTGACGCTACAGATCATCCGGGACTGGGTGATGCGGTTCAATGCGCGGGGTGCTGCCGGCCTGCTTGACGGCAAATCGCCCGGTCAACCCTCGAGGCTCAATGATGTGCAACGCCAGGCGATTGTGCGGATGATCGAGAGCGGCCCGATCCCGGCGATCCACGGTGTCGTGCGCTGGCGGCTGATTGATCTTTCGCAATGGATATACGAGGAGTTCCGCATCACGGTCGCCAAGCAGACGCTGAGCCGGGAGCTTCGCGCGATGGGTTACCGAAAGCTCTCAGCCCGACCGCGCCATCATGCGCAGGCCGAGGGAGCCATCGAGGATTTTAAAAAAAGTTCCCAGCGCGCCTGGATGAAGTCGCGCGCGAAAACGCAATCGATGTCGGCAAGATAGAAATTTGGTTCCAGGACGAGGCTCGTATCGGCCAGAAGAACAAGATCACCCGCAGGTGGGCCAAACGCGGGACTCGCCCGAGCGCTCCGCAAGATCAGCGAACCGCATCGACCTATATCTTTGGTGCCATCTGCCCGAAACAGGGCAAGGGCGCGGCTCTGATCCTGCCCTCCTGCAATATCGAAGCGATGAACCTGCACCTCGCGGAAATCGCCAAAGCGGTCGCACCAGGAGCCCATGCCGTCCTCCTCGTCGATCAGGCCGGATGGCATCTGTCAGCAAGATTGCTCATTCCCGCCAACATCACCATCCTCGCCCTGCCGCCGAAATGCCCTGAACTTAATCCCGTTGAAAACATCTGGCAGTATATGCGTGACAACTGGCTCTCGAACCGCGTCTTCAAATCCTACGACGATATCGTCGATCACTGCTGCTACGCTTGGAATACCCTTGTCGACCGCCCCTGGAAGATCATGTCCATCGGACTGCGCCAATGGGCGCACGGGTTCTGATCAGCGAGACTTGGTATAAGGTCAAAATGGTGAACCGTGTTCTCGATGATTTGCTTATAATTCTTAAAAGTGAGCCGACGGGAAAGTATCTCGACAGACTTGATGACGAGGCGCTGCCCCAAATGAGCGATGCGGTTTTGGTTATGGTTCAGTTTGAGGCCGCATTAAAGGACTTCGGCGGCCGTTATCACAAACGAGTCTCCGACTTGGAAGGTTGGAACTGGATAACCAGCGAATACTTGTCTAAGTGACGCACGGATATCGCTAGCACCGACGGAGTTGGTGAGGCTCTCGCTTCTGAACCTCTCCCGTCCCTCCACGTTATCCTGCGCATTCGCCGGGTGACAACCGGCCGCAACGGGGATGATGGACGCAGCTTCTTTTGCCGGGCTCGCCCTGCGGCACCAACGCACGGTTAAGCGCTTCGTCTCACCTGTTCCCGGCGCGTGCGCCCCTAAAACAGCTTCGGCCGTCCGCCCGCCGCCTTTTCCGTCGCCGTCATCAGCGTCGCCACCGCGATCATGACCGCGACGCCGAGCGCGCTGATCGCAAGCTGCATCGCGATGCCGCCGGACCACGCTTTCAGCATTTCGCCCGCGACAAAGGCCAGCGGCACGCCGAGGCAATAGATCGTCAGCGACTGCTCGCCGCAGCGGATCGCGCCGCGCGCGGGCAGCGACTTCAGCCAGCGCCAGTCGTGCGGCATCAGCCGCAGCCCGACCACGGCGAGCGCCGCGAAATGCAGCACGCGCAGCGGATCGAGGCCGCTCTTGTCGATCGGATAGATCAGCGCCTTGATCGCTTCGGGAATGAAGGCTTCCAGCGGCTTGATATGCCAGCTCAGCACCACGGCGAAGCTGAACAGCAGATAGGAGATGGCCAGCGCGAAGACCGCGCGCGAGCGCAGCAGCGGCGTCAGCCGTTGCGCGCCGCCCATCGCCGCCCATGCGCCGAACACGAACAGCAATTGCCAGGCCAGCGGATTGAAGAACCATTCGCCCTTCGGCCACGTCGTCAGGTTGAATCCCGAGACCTGCACCAGAATGTAGAGCACCAGCGATCCGGCGAATGCCACCAGCGTCGCCGCGCGCGACATCAGCCACAGCAGCGGCGCGCATAACAGATGCAGCAGCGCGAAGGTTGGCAGCACGTCGGTGTTCACCGGCATGTAATGCAGCAGGGCCGCGTGCATCAGCGCATTGCCGGGGGCAGCGAACAGCACGGCGGTGTTGGTGTCGTCCAGCGTCGCGCGGTCCGCGCCGTTCACCGCATAGATGATCGAGACGAAGACGACGATCAGCAGCAGGAACGCGGCGTAGATTTCAAGCCCGCGCCGCACGCTGCGGGCGAGGGCATGGAGAAAGCCCTGTTCCTTCAGGTCGCGGCCATAGGCCAGCGCGCAGGTATAGCCGGAGACGAAGAAGAAGATTTCGGTGGTGTCGCTGAAGCCGTAATTGCGCAGCGTCAGCCATTCGCCGATGTTGTTCGGGATGTGATCGAGAAAGATGAACCACAGCGCGATGCCGCGGAACAGATCGAGCCGCAGGTCGCGCGGCTGCGTCGCGGTCCCGCCGTGTGATTGCGGGAGCGCGGCGCGGTCAGCCATCGCGGCGGCCTGTGATGCGGCAGAGCGTGGCGCGCGGCGCGCTCACAGATATTTCTTCATTTCGGCGCGCAGCTCGTCGCGCAGGTCGTCGCGGTCCATCGCATAGGCGATGTTGGCGGCGAGGAAGCCGGACTTCGAGCCGCAGTCGTAGCTCTTGCCCTTGAACTTGAAACCGTAGAATGCCTGGCTCTTGGCGAGGCCGAGCATCGCGTCGGTGAGCTGGATTTCGCCGCCCGCGCCGCGCTCCTGTGTTTCCAGGATGTTGAAGATCTCCGGTTGCAGGATGTAGCGCCCGGTGATCGAGAGGTTCGACGGCGCGACTTCCTTCTTCGGCTTCTCGACCATGCCGTTGAGCTCGAACATCTCGCCTTTGGGCTTGCCGACGCCGACCACGCCGTACATGTGGACCTGATCCATCGGCACTTCTTCCACCGCGACGATGTTGGCCTTGCCCGCGCCCGCCGCGTTGGCGGCGTCGATCATCTGCTTGAGGCCGCTCGGCTTGTGCTTCACCAGCACGTCCGGCAGCAGCACCGCAAACGGCTCGTTGCCGATGATGTCGCGCGCGCACCATACCGCGTGGCCAAGACCGAGCGGGGCCTGCTGCCGCGTGAACGAGGTCGCGCCGGCTTCCGGCTGGTCGCGCTCCAGGATGTCCATTTCCTTCAGCTTGTTGCGTTCGCGCAGCGTGTCTTCCAGCTCATAGGGCCGGTCGAAATGGTCCTCGATCACGCCCTTGTTGCGCCCGGTGACGAACACGAGATGCTCGATGCCGGCTTCCAGCGCCTCGTCCACCACATGCTGGATCAGGGGGCGGTCGACCACGGTGAGCATTTCCTTCGGCATGGCCTTGGTGGCGGGCAGGAAGCGGGTGCCGAGACCGGCGACGGGGAAGACGGCTTTGCGGATTTTCATGAGGCTCTTGGGCGTGAGAGAAGCGGTAAGGGGTGGTAGCAGGTTTTGCGGACGTGAAAAACCACGCCGCGGGCAGGGAGTTCCGTAAAGGTGAACGGATGAACGCCGCGTGAGCAGGTTAAGGATTTTTTGTGGCGGCTCCCATGCGCCAAGGCGCGCTGGCGCGGTCAAATCGCGGGGCCTATCTTCCCGCCGCCTTCCTTCACGGCCTGCTGCCCGGCGCGGCAGCGATCCGGCATCACCAGTTAACTATTCAGGAGAATCGCCATGGAGTTTCGCCGTCTCGGGGCCTCGGGCCTCACCGTTCCTGCGCTGTCGTTCGGCACCGGCACTTTCGGCGGCGTCGGCCGCCTTGCGGGCTGGGGACAGACCGACGCCACCGAGGCGCGGCGGCTGCTCGATCTGTGCTTCGATGCAGGCGTGTCGATGTTCGATACGGCGGATGTTTATTCGCGCGGCGAATCCGAGCGCGTGCTGGGCGAGGCGCTCAAGGGCCGCCGCGACAAGGCGCTGATCTCCACCAAGGCGACGTTCCGGTTCAGCGACGAGCCCAACGATGTCGGCTCCTCGCGCCAGCATCTGACCTCCACGATCGAGGCGTCGCTGAAGCGGCTCGGCACCGATTACATCGATCTGTTTCAACTGCACGGCTTCGACGCCATGACGCCGCCCGAGGAAGTATTGTCCACGCTCGATGTGCTGGTGCGCGCGGGCAAGATCCGTTACGTCGGCGTCTCGAACTTCTCCGGCTGGCATCTGATGAAGTCGCTCAATGTCGCCGACAAGCACGGCTATCCGCGCTACGTCGCCAACCAGACCTATTACTCGCTGGTCGGCCGCGACTACGAATGGGAACTGATGCCGCTCGGCATCGATCAGGGCATCGGCGCCGTGGTGTGGTCGCCGCTGGGCTGGGGCCGTCTCACCGGAAAAATCCGCCGCGGTCAGCCCAAGCCGGAAGTCAGCCGTCTGGACACCACCGCCGAAATGGGACCGCCGGTGTCCGACGAGCATGTCTATCGCATCGTCGATGCAATGGACGCGATCGCCAGGGAGACCGGCAAGACAGTGCCGCAGATCGCGCTGAACTGGCTGTTGCAGCGCCCGACCGTCTCGACGGTGATCGTCGGCGCGCGCAACGAGGAGCAGCTCAGGCAGAACCTCGGCGCGGTCGGCTGGAACCTGAGCAAGGAGCAGGTGGCGAAGCTGGACGAGGCCAGCAAGGTGACGCTGCCCTATCCCTACTGGCACCAGCGCACGACATTTACCGAGCGTAACCCGCCGCCGGTGTGACCGCGACAATTTTGCGTCAGGAATTGCCGTTCTGTTAGCCTTTTGGAAACCGTGACCGGGCCTTCTAGGTCTTTGGGTCGGGGTTTCGAAGGTGCGAGCGGTGATGCGTCAATCAGGGACAGTTGTGGCGGCGGCGGCGATGCTGATGGTGGGCGCGATGGATGCGCAGGCCCAGAGCGCGACAGGACGCGGCCCGTTGCAATCGCGCGCGGAGATTACCGGCTCGATCAGCCAGACTCCTCCATGCCGCGCCAGGTCGCGCCGCCGCCGCGCCGCATGGCGCAGGCTGCGCCGGCGAAGGAATGGAGCGGCGAAGACGGCGCGTCCGGTCATCCCCTGATGACGGCCGATGCCATCCGCCGCTCGGCGCAGAATTTCGACCGCTGCGTCGCCGGGATGTGGCCCGATGCCGCCCGCCGCGGAATTTCCCAACAGAGTTTTGAGCGCTTCACGGCGGACCTCACGCCGGACCTTCGCATCATGGACCTGATGGATTCCCAGCCTGAATTCACCAAGGCGGTGTGGGATTATCTCGACATTCTCGTCACCGACGCACGCATCGCGCGCGGCCGCGAGGTGCTGGCGAAAAACGCCGCAACCTTCGCCGCCGTCGAGAAAGCCTATGGCGTCGATCGCTACATCATCGCCGCGATCTGGGGCATCGAGTCGAACTACTCGACGCAAGGCGGCGACCGCAGCGTGCTGAATTCGACCGCGACGCTGGCCTGCATCGGGCGGCGTCAGGGTTACTTCAAGGATGAATTCCTCGCAGCACTTGAGATTTTGCATCACGGCGATCTGACGCCGCAGCAGTTGCGTGGCTCATGGGCCGGGGCGTTCGGCGCGACGCAGTTCATGCCGACGGCGTTCAAGCGCTTCGCGGTGGATTTCGATCGCGACGGCAAGCGCAACGTGGTCGACGACGTGCCGGATATCATCGCGTCCACCGCCTCGAAGTTCAAAAAGGACGGCTGGCAGCCGGGACAGACCTGGGGCTACGAGGTCGAGGTGCCGCAGGGCTTCAATTATCTCCATGCCGACCGCGCCAAGAATTACACCATCGCGCAGTGGGAGCATCTCGGCATCCGGCGCGCCGGCGGCAAGCCGTTTCCCCGCGCGACCGACAAGGCCTTCCTGCTTGCACCGGCGGGCGCGGATGGACCGGGCTTCCTGATGCTCGGAAATTTCCGCTCGATCATGCGCTACAATCCGTCGGAGGCCTATGCGCTGGCCATCGGTCATTTCGCGGACCGGCTGCGCGGCGGTACGCCGTTCGTTCAGCAATGGCCGCGGCAGGAACGGGTGCTGTCCCGCGACGAGCGGTTCGAGTTGCAGCAGTTGCTGGCGCAGCGCGGGTTCTATCGCGGCGAGCCGGACGGCAATCTCGGCGGCGAAACCCGTAAAGCCCTGCGCAGCTTCCAGGCCTCCATCGGCGCGCCCGCCGACGGCTTCGCCTCATCGGGTGTGCTGGACCGGCTGCGCGGGCGCTGACGCCCGGTCAGTGCGCTTGCAGTTGGGCGCGCGCAGAGGCCTGCGCCGCGCTTTCCTTCCGCTCGCTGTACCGGTTGGTCAGATAGGCCGACGCGTCGCGGGTCAGCAGCGTGAACTTCATCAGTTCTTCCATCACATCCACCACGCGATCGTAATAGGCGGAGGGCTTCATGCGCCCCGCATCGTCGAACTGCTCATAGGCTTTCGCGACGGATGACTGGTTGGGAATCGTGATCATGCGCATCCATCTTCCCAGAACGCGCATCTGATTGACCGCGTTGAACGACTGCGAACCGCCGCTCACCTGCATGACGGCCAGCGTTTTCCCCTGCGTGGGACGCACCGCGCCCAAGGTTAGCGGTATCCAGTCGATCTGGGTTTTCATGATGCCGGTCATTGCGCCATGGCGTTCCGGACTGCACCAGACCTGTCCTTCGGACCATGCGGATAACGCGCGAAGCTCCTGGACTTTCGGATGAGAGGCTGGCGCGTCATCTGCCAGCGGCAGGCCGGATGGATTGAAGATGCGGGTGTCCGCGCCGAACGCATCCAGCAGGCGCGCGGCTTCCATGGTCAGAAAGCGGCTGAACGAGCGTTCGCGCAAGGAGCCATACAGCAGCAGGATCCGTGGCCGGTGCGAAGCGGAGGACGGGCGCAAGGCGGCGATGTCCGGCTGCGCGAACACTTTGCGATCGATGTTCGGAAGATCGTCCGGCATCAAGGGGCTCGTCTTGCGACGGCTTCGCCATCTTCCTTGACGAAGGACGTGACCGGATTGTCCAGCAGATCGAGCACAAGCTCCGAGGGACGGCAAAGGCGCGTGCCCTTCGGGGTCTCCACGATGGGCCGGTTGATCAGGATCGGATGCGCGAGCATCGCATCGAGAAGCTGGTCGTCGGTCAGTCCGGGGTTTGCCAGTCCGAGTTCCGGGTAAGGCGTGCCCTTTTCGCGCAGCAGGTTCCGCACCGAAATGCCCATGGCGTCGATCAACTGCACAAGCCGGTCGCGGTTCGGCGGGTTTTTCAGATACTCGATCACGATCGGCTCTTCACCGCTTTGCCGGATCATCGCCAGCGTATTGCGCGACGTGCCGCAATCGGGATTGTGATAGATCGTGACGCTCATGGTTTGGCCTCGATATGTACAGTTCGATCGGCGGTCTCGCGGAGAAGCCAGTTTACAAACAGAAGGGCCATGACCGCGCCCGACAATTCTGCGGCGATGAAGCCCGGCAGGTCCTGCGGACGAATGCCGGAGAATGTGTTGCTCAAGGACCGCGCGATGGCGACGGCCGGATTGGCAAACGACGTGGAGGCGGTGAACCAGTAGGCGGCCGTGATGTACAGGCCGACCAGCCACGGGATCGACGTTCGCTCGAAGCGAAGCCCCGCGAGGATCGTCGCAATCAGCCCGAACGCGGCGACGCCTTCCGCGAGCCACTGCGCGCCGCCGGTCCGCATTTTCATCGACACATCGAGTATCGGCAGCGCGAACATGGCGTGCGCGATCATCGTTCCGGCAATGCCGCCGATGATCTGCGCGGTGACATACAACAGCGCGTCGCGGCTGGAGAGTTCGCGCCGGAGAGCGAAGATCAGCGTGACCGCTGGGTTGAAATGCGCGCCGGAAATCGGACCCAGGATCGTAATCAGGACGACGAGAATCGCGCCGGTCGGCAGCGTGTTGCCGAGCAGGGCAAGCGCCGTATCCCCGGTCAGGCTTTCCGCCATGATGCCGGAGCCGACGACGGTCGCGACGAGAAGCGCCGTGCCGAAGCTCTCCGCCACAAGGCGGCGTTGCAGATCGAAGCCGGGCATCAGCTCGCTTTGTCCTGGCCGTTCGTCGATCCTTCGGCGCGCCCAATGTCGCGCAATTTTGTACCGAGAGACAGTTTGTCGATGCTGTTCAGCGGCAGGCTCGTGAAAATCGCGATCCGGTTTTTCATGTAGCGAAGCGCCGCGACGAACGCAGCCTCCTTTTGAAGGTCCGTTCCTTCCACCTCTGCCGGGTCCTCGATTCCCCAGTGCGCCGTCATCGGCTGACCGGGCCAGACCGGGCAGGATTCGCCTGCGGCATTGTCGCAAACCGTAAAAACGAAATCCATCACCGGCGCGTCGGGAGCCGCGAACTCTTCCCAGCTCTTCGAGCGCAAGTCGTCGACGGGAAAGTCGGCGCTCTTGAGAACCTTGATCGCGAAGGGGTTCACGCGGCCCTTCGGCTGACTGCCGGCAGAGAACGCGCGAAACCGTCCGCGGCCGTCCTTGCGCAAGATCGACTCGGCGAGAATTGAACGTGTGCTGTTGCCGGTGCAAAGGAACAGGACGTTGTAAATGCGGTCAGACATTTGCTTTCCTCTTCTTCGCCGGCGGGCAGCAGGGCGTCAGGCTTTCGATCAGCGGCGCGCAGATTTCAGGCTTCCCGCCGCAACAGTCCTTCAGCATGAAGAGCACGACATCCTGGAAGCGCGCGAGATCGGCGCGATACACGATCGATCTGCCGGATCTGGTCGCAGTCACCAAGCCTGCCCGTGTCAGGATTGCCAGATGCGACGACATGGTGTTTTGCGGAACGGCGGTCGATCGCGCGATCTCGCCGGCCGGAAGACCCTCCGGCTCGTGCTTGACGAGAAGCCGGAACACATCGAGCCTCGTCGATTGAGCTAGCGCCGCAAGCGCGAGGATTGTATCTTCCATTTCCATATATCGAGAATAATGGATATATAAATCCTGTCAATCCGCTTTTGGCGTCCGGGCGGACCATGGAATCAATCGTTGTGACATCTCTCCGTTTGCGGGGATGTGAATGTTGCTGATGGGGATGCGGGCCTTACCGCTCGCCATCAGCGGGCGCAGGCACACTTCACCCGATCTTCAGCGACGTGATCTTGTCGTCCGTCACGCCGAAATTGAAATCGAGATTGACCGGACTGTTGGGAAACGCGCCGGACACTTTTCCGGTCATGACGATCTTGCCGTTCTTTGTCGTCACTGCGACCGGCTCGACAGTGTGATGATATTTTTCCCGCGACCTGGTCATCCACTCCCGGATGGCCTCGTGGCCCTGGATCGTGCGCCCTTCATCATGAACGACGGCGTCGGATGCGAAGCATGCCGTCAGCGTATCCATGTCGCCGGCATTTTCCGAAGCGATATAGGTGTCGATGGGTGAGGGAAGCTGAATGGACATGAGGGCTCCTGTGACGATGCGATGAACAGACCGCACGAGGCGACCTGATTGTGTGACGTCAAGGATGGGCATACGCTTGCGGCATGACAAGAACGCACCAGAAGGTAAGCCACGCACCTCCAGGTAAGGGCAACGAACATCATACGCCCGTGACCGCCGCTGACGGCGTCGAGCGCGCTTTGCGAATTCTCGAAGGCCGCTGGAAGCTGATCATCCTGTTTCATCTGTTCGGCGGACAAGTGCTGCGGTTTTCCGAACTCGAACGGGCGATCCCGGCGGTGTCGCAGAAGATGCTGACCCAGCAGCTTCGGCAGATGGAGAACGACGGCCTCGTGCGGCGCATCGTTCATCAGCGGGTGCCGCCGAAAGTCGAATATGCCCTGACGGATTGGGGACAGGCGCTATGTCCGGCGCTCGATGCGATCCTGACCTGGTCGGAGGCCGCAGCGGGCGACACAGGCACCTGAATCCCGGGAGGTTTACTCCACCCCCCGGGCGGTTCGGGCCCTTGACGCCGGGCCGCGAAGACTTGTTTATGGCCCGCGATTTCGCCCTGTTCGGGCCTGAATCTGTTACTATTTTAACGTACCGCTTTTCCGCACCGCTGTGAGCCATATGCCGAAACGGACTTCATTCCTGCGCCTGTTGACCGAACGCGGCCCACTGATCGTTCTGGCAGTGGCGGGTGCCATGCTGTTTGGCGTGGCGGGACCGGCTTCGGCGCAGTTCTTCGATTTCGGATTTGGCCGCCGTCCGGCCCCACCACCGCGCGGCGTGCCCAAAGGCGGTGGCGGCGGAGGATTTTTCTCGCCATTCAGTGACACCTTCGGCCCTGGCCAGCAGCAGCAGCAGGCGCCGCGCGTAGACTACTCGCGCGCACCGGCGCCCGCCAAGCGCGATACAATTCCCGAACAGAACGTGCTGGTGCTCGGCGATGCGATGGCGGACTGGCTCGCCTACGGCCTTGAAGATGCGCTGGCGGAAACGCCTGAACTTGGCGTGATCCGCAAGCACAAGACAGTGTCCGGTCTTTTGAAGTATCAGCCCAAGGGCGAACCCTCCGACTGGGTCGCCGCGGCGAAGGGCATTCTCGCCACCGAGAAGCCGGATGTCATCGTCGTGATGCTCGGTCTGAACGACCGCATTCCGATCCGCGAACCCGCGGTCGAGAAGAAGGCCGATGCCAAGCCGGGCGAAAAGCCCGGCGACAGGACGAAGGGCGCGAAGAAGGGCGCCAGGCCGAACGAGGCTGATGCCGCGAAGCCCGGCGATAAGCCTGCTGAAGCCGGAGCAGACAACAAGACCGCGGACAACAAGCCGGCGGAGACCGATGTCGCGCCCGATGATGACGATGACACGCCGCAGATCATGGCACCGGAGAAGGCGCGCTCGGCGAGCGGCAGTTATGATTTTCGCGAGGAACGGTGGGTCGAACTCTACACCAAGAAGATCGAGGAGATGGTCGCGGTCCTGAAGTCCAGGGGCGTGCCGGTGCTGTGGGTCGGTCTGCCCGCGGTACGCGGCCCCAAGGCCACCTCGGACATGCTGTTCCTCGACGCGCTTTATCGCGACGTCGCCGGCAAGACCGGCATCACCTATGTCGACGTCTGGGATGGCTTCGTGGATGAGGCCGGGCGCTTCGCGCAGCAAGGTCCTGACTTCGAAGGCCAGACAGCGCCGCCTGCGCTCCAACGACGGAGTCTATTTCACCAAGGCCGGCGCGCGCAAGCTCGCGCATTACACCGAACAGGAGATCCGCCGTGTGCTGGCGACGCGCTCTGGCCCCATCGCGCTGCCGAGCAGATCCTTCTCGCCGGATTCCAACATCCGTCCGGGCGAAGCCGGTCCGCGCCCGCTGATGGGCCCGGTGATTCCGCTGGTGGCGTCATCGGTCGGCACCGACGAACTGCTCGGCGGTGTCGGCACACGGCCCGCGTCGGTGGATGCGCTTGCGGCGCGCACGCTGGTGAAGGGCGAGCCGCTTGCGCCGCCCGCCGGGCGCGCGGACGATTTTTCATGGCCGCGCCGCGAAGTGGGCGCGCTCAGCGCGCCGCCGAGCGATCCCGCAGTTGCCGTTGTCTCGCCTGACGGGACTGTCGCTGCGCCGAAACCTAAACCCAGAAGGCCTGCTCAACCGCCGGAGGGATATATCGCGCAGGATACCAGCCGCGTTCCGCCGGGCTTCGCTATCCGTCCGCGTCAGCAGACCGTGGGCCGCGACGGATTCCCACGGCCTCCGGCGAATGTCGGCGGCTCACCGGGCTTCGGGTTCGGCGGCCTGTTCGGGCGCTGGTAGCGCGAATATCCTCACTGCTGTAAACATTCCTGGAATGCGCCATCTGGATCGCATCAAAGCGATGACGTAGCTTCGCCGCGGCTGATCCGGGAAACTTCTTCAGGTTGAGATCGTGAACAGAAAACAACGCCGGGCTGAAGGAAAGACCGGCAAGGATACGGTCTCGCGCTCTTCGGACTTTCTCGTCGAGACGCTGTTCCGGCAGGCGATCGGCCATCATCAGGGCGGGCGGTTGCGTGAGGCGGAAGCCGGCTATCGCGAAGTGCTCGCCGCCAATCCGCGCCACGGCGGGGCGCTTGGCTATCTCGGCCTGCTCGCGCATCAATCGGGCCACAGCGACGCTGGCATCGATCTGCTCAGAAAAGCCATTGCCGCCGACAAGCGCAATCCGGAGCCGCATTACAATCTGGCGCGGGTGCTGTCCGATTGCGGCCGTGACGACGACGCGATCGTTCACAACCGCAAGGTGCTGGAACTCGCGCCGGACTTTCCCGGCGCACATAACAATCTCGCGGCACTCCTGCTGCTGCACGGACGTCCCGCCGAAGCATTGACCGTTGCGATCAGGGGATTGCGTCGGGAGGACAGTGCCAGCCTGAAATCGACCTTCGTGATGGCGGTGCGGTCGCTGGACCCTGCGACGATCCAGATCGATCAGGATTTCATTGCGCTGCTGGTACGCGCCCTGACCGAGCCGTGGTGCCGGCCGCGCGACTTGTCCGCCGCCGCGGGTGCGATCCTGCTGCGCCGTCCGTCGATGGCGCGCTGTGTTGTGCGCATCGCGCAAGGCGGCGCAATGCGATTGAACGAGCTGTTCAGCGCCGGCGATCTGGCCGCACTCGCCGACGACCGCTTGCTGGATGCGCTGCTCGCTACGTCACCGGTCACGACAGTTGACGTGGAGCGGGTGTTGACGGCGGTGCGGCGTGCATTGCTGGACGAGGTCGATGCCGGTGCGATCGAGACGACGGACGCATGGCTGCCGCTGGCCTCCGCCATCGGACAGCAGGGCTTCCTCAACGAATATGTCTTCGATGTTTCCGATCAGGAGAACGTACAGGCTCTGAAACTTCGCGATGCCGTGGATGCCTCATTGGCGCGGGGCGAAGCGGCCGCGCCGATTCAGGTCGCGGCGCTGGCAGGCTACCTGTCGCTGCACACGCTTGCGGGCGCGGAGCGTCTGGCGTCGCTCGATGGACCGGAACCGTTGCGCGCGCTCATCACGCAGCAGATCGTGAATCACCGCTATGAGCAGGCGATCCGCCCCACCATCGAGCGGCTGACCGCGATCGAGGACGACGTTTCCGAAAAGGTCCGGCAGCAATACGAGGAAAATCCGTATCCGCGCTGGAGTAAACTGTTCGCTGAAAGCGAACCTCTGCCGGTCGATCACTACATCCGGATGCGGTTTCCGGGCGTCCCCTACAAGGCGATCGGCGGCAATGCGCCCGAGGTTCTGATCGCGGGCTGCGGCACCGGGATGCATGCGATCCAGCGCGCGCTGCAATTCAGGCCCGCCAATGTGCTCGCGATCGATCTCAGCCTGAGCAGCCTCAGCTATGCGATCCGCAAGACGATAGAACTCGGGCTGTCGAACCTGCGCTATGCGCAGGCCGACATTCTGGCGCTGGGCAATGAGCGGACATTCGACATCATCGATTCCAGCGGCGTGCTGCATCACCTCAAGAATCCGCTCGATGGCTGGCGCAGGCTGGCCGGCCTCGTGCGCCCCGGCGGGCTGATGCATATCGGGCTGTACAGTGCGACCGCGCGCCGGGACATCAATACGGCGCGCGCGTATCTCGCGCAGCAGGGGCGGGACTATTCAATCGAGGACGTCCGGCATCTGCGCGCGGACATTGTGGCCCGGCCGTCCGGCGATCCGCTGCACAACATCACGCAGTTCAGCGATTTCTTCAGCATGAGCGAATGCCGCGACCTGCTGTTCCATGTGCAGGAACACCAGTTCACCATTCCGCAGATCGCGGCGTTCCTTGGGGAAAGCGGATTTAAGTTTCTCGGATTTGAGACGCCAGCGCGGACCAGCTATCTGCGCCGGTTTCCGGACGACAGGGCCGCGACCGATCTCGCAAACTGGGCAGTGTTCGAGGCTGAAAACCCCGCGACCTTCGCGCAGATGTATCAATTCTGGATTCAGAAAAACTGAGTCTGGTTCCGAATTCCTGTACAAAATTCGTAGGGTTTCCGCGCCCGATGTTTGGAACGCTCGTTGTCATGAGCCGTTGGTCACCCTCTCAACGATGGAGGTTGACATGAAGATTCGCATGGCAATGGCGGCCGCGGCGATTGCGCTGACGCCGGGTTTCGCTTTCGCCCAGAGTGCCACGGTTGAGGGCGCGCGCGACGGCGCGGCCACGGGTCATGCCATTGGCGGTCCGGTCGGTGGCGCCGTCGGCGGAACGGTGGGCGCCGCGGTCGGCACCGCTATCGATATTCCGGCGGCGGTGATCTCGTCGGTCACCGGTCTGCCGGGGCCGTCTGTGGTTGTGAAGGAGCGCGTGGTGGTCGGCGAGCCGCTGCCGGAGTACGTCGAACTGCGTCCGGTGCCGTCGCATACCGAGTATCGCTACGCGGTCGTGAACGACCGGCGCGTGATCGTCGAGCCGCGCACCCGTCGCGTCATTCGTGTGATCGAGTAAGCGGACGCGTTCGCTTTACTGAACCATCAGGAAAGCCCCGTCCGCGCGGCGGGGCTTTTCGCCTGCGCCGAGACCGAGTCGGACGCGCTCATTTTCCGTGGGATTTTACATTCTCCTTCAAGTCGTCGATCGCCAGCAGCAGCGCCGCAACCCGGCTGGCCGCCGATCGCCAGTCGGCCATGCGCTGGAAATTGTCCACGAACCAGTTCAATGCGCCCTGCACGGTGGCGAAAGCGGCGGCGGCCTGGGTTACTTCTCCAAGCGTCATGTTCCCCGCCAGATATTTTGGAACGCAAAGCAGCAGGCCTATGACCGGCGCGAGCAGCAGGTTGGTTTGCGATACGAATGTGATCCGAATGAGCTGCCAGCATAGCCTGCGCCAGTGCTCGATGACGTTGTGCAGGCCGAGCCACAGTTCATGGCGGTCCTCTTTCTCAATGTCCCGCAGCAAAATCCCTTCTCCGCTTTCCCGCACCAGATTGGCTGACGAGCGGAAGGCTGCTTCTGCCTGTATCTGGTCCTGAATCACCGCTGTCAGCCGGCGTCCCATCACCAGAACCACGGTGACGACGACGCCAGAATAGATCAGGACCGAGATGGCGAGATAGCCCGGAATTGCGATGCGCAGCCCTGCGCCCTCAAGGACAATCGTTCCGCCCAGATTTGCGAGAACCTGGAAGAAGACGATCAGGGTGAGAAGCGAGGAGACCAGCGAGAGCGAGAGGTCGACGGGTGCATCCGTCGCTACCCGCGCATCTTCAGAAATCCGATGTTCCGCGTTGCGGGGCAGGTCCGTCCCGTTGAGATGTCCAAGCGACCGGTAATGGCGGTCTCTGAGCCAGCTGACGATCAACCGCCTGGTCAAATACACCCGCCAACTGCGCTGGATCGTCATTCGCGCCCATACCGACGCGACCGCAAGCAGGGTGCTCGCTGCGACGAGGGGAAAAAACAGCAGGATGGTATAGCGAAGCGCGGCGTGATCTCTTAGCTCCAGCGCATCGAAGAAATGTCTGTTCCAGTAGTTCAACTGATACTGGACGGCCAACTGCGCGATCACGATGCTTATGGCGGTCAGGCACAGCAGCCAAACCCGCCATGCTGAAGGCCCGCTCCAGAAGCCCGAAGCGCTTGCCCAGAAGCGGGCCAGCAGATGTCTCTGGTCGGGACGAATGACGTCAGGATCGGTCATCGGGACTCGACAGCTTCACGTTACCATTCTCGCCGTGAACTCGGCTCGCTTGTCGCCAAAGATAATGCGACCCACACCTCGCGGACGGAAACGAACACGCCTGTTTGCAGTCCGGCGATAGAAGCCTCACGAGCATCTCGCTCGATGCTGATTTCAGGCCTATCTATTCTATACGCACGCCTCAAAAACGATTGATTCAGATCACGCATCCGGCTGTTTTAGACCGTGCGCGGGCCGAGCAGAATGACCGCCGCGCCTGCGAGACAGAGTGCCGCGCCTGCAATATCCCAGCGGTCGGGACGCACGCCTTCCACCGCCCACAGCCACGCCAGCGATGCGACAATGTAAACGCCGCCATAAGCCGCGAAGGCGCGTCCAGCGGCGTCGCTTGGTACGAGAGTCAAAAGATAAGCGAATAGCAGCAGCGACACCGTGCCGGGAACAATCCACCAAACGGATTTGCCGAGCCGCAACCAAGCCCAGAACGCGAAGCAGCCCGCGATTTCGGCAAGGGCTGCTGCGATGTAGATGAGGGCTGTCATGAGGGCATGATCCCGAAAAGTAGAGTACTCGTCATCCAGAGGTGCGAGCCCTTGCGAGCCTCGAAGGATGACGAAGTATGAAATGCCGTCACCCTTCGAGGCCTCCGCTTCGCTTCGGCACCTCAGGGTGACGGTGCATCCTCAATCAATTTAGGATCATCACGCTTTATCGCGGCAGGGTGGTCGAACCCATCAGAAAGCGGTCGATGGACGACGCGCACTGGCGGCCTTCGCGGATCGCCCACACCACGAGCGATTGTCCGCGGCGCATGTCGCCCGACGAGAACACCTTGGCCACCGAGGTCTGGTAGTCGTTGGTGGTCGCACGCACGTTGCCGCGCGGGTCGAGTTCGACGCCGAGCTTCTTGAGCAAGCCCTCGTGCACCGGATGGACGAAGCCCATCGCCAGCAGCACCAGTTCGGCCTTCAGTTCAAATTCGGTGCCCGGGATCGGCTGGAATTTGCCGTCGACATGCACGCAATGCAGCTTCGCCACCTTGCCGTCGTGGCCCGAGAACTTCTGCGTCAGCACGGCGTATTCGCGCTTGGCGCCTTCGGCCTGACTCGACGACAGGCGCATCTTCAACGGCCAGTTCGGCCAGGTCAGCGCCTTGTTCTCGCGCTCCGGCGGCTCCGGCATGATTTCGAGTTGCGTCACCGACAGAGCGCCCTGACGGATCGAGGTGCCGATGCAGTCGGAGCCGGTGTCGCCGCCGCCGATCACCACCACGTCCTTGCCCTTGGCGAGAATCTCGCGGACGTCGCCGAGCGGTTCGTGGCCGACGCGGCGGTTCTGCTGCGGCAGGAAATCCATCGCGTAGTGAATGCCGTCGAGGTCGCGGCCCGGGATCGGCAGGTCGCGCGGGGCTTCCGCGCCGCCGGTCAATGCCACGGCATCGTAGATCTTGAGCAGGTCCTGCGGATCGACCGCGCCAGCATAGGCGCCGCCGACCGGGGTGTTGTAGTGGAACACGACGCCTTCGGCTTCCATCTGCGCCACGCGGCGGTCGATGATGCCCTTCTCCATCTTGAAGTCGGGAATGCCGTAGCGCAGCAGGCCGCCGGCCTTGGCGAACTTCTCGAACACATGGACCTCATGGCCGGCGCGCGCGAGCTGCTGCGCGCAGGCGAGGCCCGCGGGGCCGGAGCCGACGATGGCAATCTTCTTGCCGGTCTTGTGCGCGGCGATTTCCGGCTTGAGCCAGCCGTTCTCCCACGCGCGATCGACGATGGCGCATTCGATGGTCTTGATGGTGACCGGGTTGTCGTCGATGTTCAGCGTGCAGGACGCTTCGCATGGCGCCGGGCAGATGCGGCCGGTGAACTCGGGGAAGTTGTTGGTCGAGTGCAGGTTGCGCGACGCTTCTTCCCAGTTGCCGTTGTAGACGAGGTCGTTGAAGTCCGGGATCTGGTTGTTGACCGGGCAGCCGGGCGTGCCGGGAGCGACCGAGCCAGTGCCGTGGCAATAGGGGATGCCGCAATTCATGCAGCGCGCGGCCTGATCGCGCGTGTCCTTCTCGCTCAGCGGGATGACGAATTCGTTGAAATTCTTCACCCGCTCGGCGACCGGCGCATATTTGCGGTCGTGACGCTCGATCTCAAGAAAACCTGTAGGCTTACCCATTTAACCCGAAGTCCCCTGCAACTTGTCCTGTCGTCATCCTGAGGTGCGAGCCGTTTTCGGCGAGCCTCGAAGGATGAATGTTTTGCTCCGTCGTCCTTCGAGGCCCTTGCTGCGCTCGGGCACCTCAGGACGACGTCCCGTTGTTTCTCTACGCCCCGATCGCGATCTTCGGTTCTTCCGCTTCGCGCGATTTCAGTTCTTTCAGCGCGCGGCGGTATTCGACCGGCATCACCTTGCGGAACATCGGCAGATACTGCTTCCAGTTCGCGAGGATGTGCTGCGCCCGCGCCGAGCCGGTGAGTTTGGCGTGGCGCGAAATCAGGATGTGCAGCCGCTCGACATCCTCGCCGAGCAGGTTGGCGAATACATCGACGCGGCCGTGGGCTTCGAGGTCCCCGGAATGATGGTAGGTGTTGGCGTTGATCATTTCCTCGGAGAGAACCGGCTCGAGTTCGACCATCGCCATGTTGCAGCGCTTGGCGAAGGTGCCGTCTTCATCGATCACGTAGGCCACGCCGCCGGACATGCCGGCCGCGAAGTTGCGGCCCGTCTTGCCGAGCACGACCACGATGCCGCCGGTCATGTATTCGCAGCAGTGATCGCCCGCGCCCTCGACCACGGCGACCGCGCCGGAGTTGCGGACCGCGAAGCGCTCGCCGGCGACGCCCTGGAAGTAGCACTCGCCTTCGATGGCGCCATACATCACGGTGTTGCCGACGATGATCGACTCTTCCGGCACGATGCCTGAAATCTTCGGCGGCCGCACAATGATGCGTCCGCCGGAAAGGCCCTTGCCGACATAGTCGTTGCCTTCGCCTTCGAGATCGAAGGTGACGCCGCGCACCAGCCACGCACCGAACGCCTGGCCCGCCGTGCCCTTGAGGCTGACATGGATGGTGTCATGGGGAAGACCTGTATGGCCGTAGGCCTTGGCGACGACGCCGGACAGCATCGCTCCCGCGCTGCGGTCGGTGTTGTGGATTTCCGCTTCGATCTTCACCGGCGCGCCGCGGTCGATCGCCGCCTGCGCTTCGCGGATCAGGGTGCGGTCGAGCACGTTCTCCAGATGATGGTCCTGCGCCTCGGCGTGATAGATCTTCTGGCCGGGCAGGGCCTTCTGCTTGAAGAACAGCTTTGAGAAATCGAGACCCTTCGCCTTCCAGTGCGCCACCAACGTCGACTGGTCGAGCATCTGGCTCTGGCCGACCATTTCCTGGAAGGTGCGGTAGCCGAGCGAGGCCATGATCTCGCGCACTTCCTCGGCGACGAAGAAGAAGAAGTTGATGACGTGCTCGGGCTGGCCGGTGAAGCGCTTGCGCAGCACCGGATCCTGCGTCGCGACGCCGACCGGGCAGGTGTTGAGGTGGCACTTGCGCATCATGATGCAGCCGGCCGCGATCAGCGGCGCGGTGGCGAAGCCCATTTCGTCGGCGCCGAGCAGCGCGCCGATCACCACGTCACGGCCGGTGCGGAAGCCGCCATCGACCTGCACGACGATGCGGCTGCGCAGCCGTTCGCGCACGAGGGTCTGGTGGGTTTCGGCGATGCCGAGTTCCCACGGCGAGCCGGCATGCTTGATCGAGGTGAGCGGCGATGCGCCGGTGCCGCCCTCGAAGCCGGAGATGGTGACGTGATCCGCGCGCGCTTTCGCGACGCCGGCGGCGACAGTGCCGACGCCGATTTCCGAAACCAGCTTCACCGAGACCGCGCCGTCGGGATTGACGTTCTTCAGGTCGTAGATGAGCTGCGCGAGATCCTCGATGGAGTAAATATCGTGGTGCGGCGGCGGCGAGATCAGACCGACGCCCGGCGTCGAGTGGCGCACGCGGGCGATGGTCGCGTCGACCTTGTGGCCGGGCAACTGTCCGCCTTCGCCGGGCTTCGCGCCCTGCGCCATCTTGATTTGCATCATGTCGGAGTTGACGAGGTATTCCGTCGTCACACCGAAACGTCCCGACGCCACCTGCTTGATGGCCGAGCGCATGGAATCACCGTTCGGCATCGGCTTGAAGCGATCCGCTTCCTCGCCGCCTTCGCCGGTGTTGGACTTGCCGCCGATGCGGTTCATCGCGATCGCCAGCGTGGTGTGCGCCTCGCGCGAGATCGAACCGAACGACATCGCGCCGGTGGCGAAGCGCTTGACGATGTCCTTGGCCGGCTCGACTTCGTCGAGCGGCACCGGCTTGCGCTTGTCTTCCTCGGCGCTCTTGATGCGGAACAGACCGCGCAGCGTCAGCAGCCGTTCGGACTGCTCGTTGAGCACCTTGGCGAAGGCGCGGTAACGCTCCTGCGAGTTGCCGCGCACCGCGTGCTGGAGCAGCGACACGGTTTCCGCGTTCCAGGCATGGTCCTCGCCGCGTGAGCGGAAGGCATATTCGCCGCCAACGTCGAGTGCGGTCTTGTAGACCAGCGAGATCCCCGAACGCATCGGTATGGCGGCGCACGGTCTCCTCGGCGATCTCGGCAAGGCCGACGCCCTCGATGCGGGTGTGGGTGCCGGCGAAATACTTCGCGACGAAATCCGCCTTGAGGCCGACCGCGTCGAAGATCTGCGCGCCGCAATAGGACTGATAGGTCGAGATGCCCATCTTCGACATGACCTTGAGCAGGCCCTTGCCGATCGACTTGATGTAGCGCTTGACGATTTCCTTGTCGTCGAGCTTGGCGGGCAACTGATCCTTCATCGCGATGATGGTCTCGAACGCGAGATAGGGGTTGATCGCTTCCGCGCCGTAGCCCGCCAGACAGGCGAAGTGATGCACTTCGCGCGGCTCGCCGGATTCGACGACGAGGCCCACGGACGTGCGCAGGCCGGTGCGGATCAGGTGATGATGCACGGCGGCGCAGGCCAGCAGCGACGGGATCGGAATGCGGTCGCTGCCTGCGGCGCGGTCCGACAGGATGATGATGTTGACACCTTCGCGCACGGCTGCTTCCGCGCGGCCGCACAGTTCCTCCAGCACCTGCTCCATGCCCGCGGCACCGAGGCCGGCGTGGAACGTGGTGTCGAGCGCGCGCGACCTGAAGTGGTTATCGGCCACATCGGAGATCGTGCAGATCTTCTGGAGGTCCGCGTCGGTCAGGATCGGCTGGCGCACTTCGAGGCGCTTGGTCTTGGACAGGCCTTCGATGTCGAACAGGTTCGGGCGCGGGCCGATGATCGAGACGAGGCTCATCACCAGCTCTTCGCGGATCGGATCGATCGGCGGGTTGGTCACCTGCGCGAAGTTCTGCTTGAAATAGGTGAAGAGCGACTTCGGCTTGCTCGACAGCGCCGACAGCGGCGTGTCGGTGCCCATGGAGCCTGCGGCTTCCTCGCCGGTGGTGGCCATCGGCGTCATCAGGATGCTGAGGTCTTCCTGCGAATAGCCAAACGTCTGCTGGCGATCGAGCAGCGACAGGTTGGAGCGCGCGGCCTTGGCCGGTGCATCCGCCATTTCCTCGAGCACGATCTGGGTGCGGTCGAGCCACTCGCGATAGGGATGGCTCTTCGCGAGCGACGCCTTGATCTCGTCGTCGGGAATGAGCCGGCCTTCCTCGAGATCGACCAGCAGCATCTTGCCAGGCTGCAAGCGCCACTTGGTGATGATCTGATCCTCGGGGATCGGCAGCACGCCCATTTCGGACGCCATCAGGATGCGGTCGTCCTTGGTGACGAGATAGCGCGCCGGGCGCAGGCCGTTGCGGTCCAGCGTCGCGCCAATCTGGCGGCCGTCGGTGAAGGCGATGGCGGCGGGGCCGTCCCACGGCTCCATCAGGGCGGCGTGATATTCATAGAACGCGCGGCGTTCCTCGTTCATCAGCGGATTGCCGGCCCATGCCTCGGGAACGAGCATCATCATCGCGTGCGACAGCGAGTAGCCGCCCTGCACGAGGAATTCGAGCGCGTTGTCGAAGCAGGCGGTGTCCGACTGGCCTTCATAGGAAATCGGCCACAGCTTCTCGATGTCCTCGCCGAACTTGTCGGACGAGACCGAGGCCTGACGCGCGGCCATCCAGTTGACGTTGCCGCGCAGCGTGTTGATTTCGCCGTTATGCGCGACCATGCGGTAGGGATGCGCCAGCGACCATGCCGGGAAGGTGTTGGTGGAGAAGCGCTGATGCACCAGCGCCAGCGCGGATTCGAAATCGGGCTCGTGCAGGTCGGGATAATACTTGCCGAGCTGGTCGGCGAGGAACATGCCCTTGTAGACCACGGTACGGCACGAGATCGACACCGGATAGTAACCGGCCAGCGCACGCTCGCGGCGCTGATAGATCGCGTTCGAGATCGCCTTGCGCAGGATGTAGAGGCGACGCTCGAAATCTTCCTCGTCGGCGCAGTCGCCGCAGCCAATGAACACCTGCATGCAGTGCGGTTCGGTCGGCTTGACGGTCTCGCCGAGCGAGGAGTTGTCGACGGGGACATCACGCCAGCCGAGCAGCAACAGGCCCTCGGACTTGATCTTGTCGGCGACGATGCTCTTGATGACTTCGCGCCACGGCTTCTCGCGCGGCATGAACAGCGCGCCGACGGCGTATTCGCCGGGAGCGGGCAGCGTGAAGCCGGCTTCTTTCGCCTTGCGGGCGAAGAAGGCGTGCGGAATCTGCACCAGGATGCCCGCGCCGTCGCCGGCGCGCGGATCGGCGCCCACCGCGCCGCGATGTTCCAGGTTGCAGAGGATGTTGATCGCGTCGGAGACGATCTGGTGCGATTTCTTGCCCTTGATGTTGGCAAGGAAGCCGACGCCGCAGGAATCCTTTTCCAGCGACGGATCGTACAGACCCGCAGCCTCCGGCCGCCAGTTATGTTCGCGCGGTTTCAAGGCCGGGTCCGCCATCGGCCCATCCACCTTGATTTCGTTCCGCTCGAACTCTGACGCGCTCATTCTGATCCTCACGCCTCTTTAGAGGCACTCTATTTTAGCCCATTTTGGCCGTAGCTCCGGCGTTCGCGGCACCCTTCGGAAATTTCCGCTTCCAGGAAATTCTTGGGGCCACCGCTCGCGTTCCACGAGCCTCGCTTTAGAAGGTGCAGCTCGCGCGGGCCGTTTCCGGCTGCCGAGCGGCCTGCTGATATTACCAGCGCTGCAAACGCCGTGCCGAGTTTGACCCGGAAATTGGGACAGTGATCCTGTCCTAACCCCCAGACTGCCAAACTTTTTCCTATCACACAAGCGCGTGAGAGTCCCCGCTGGGATGCAGGACTGTTGCACCGTCGCGACCGCGTCACGCCGCAGGATTGAGGCATTGCCGCCGCCATCCGGTCCTAGCTCTGCCGAAATCGGAAACGACCTTCAAGGCGGCTGAGACCCGCCAAAGCGGGCGTTGCCGAAGTTCCGGGGGCGTAACGGGAGCATTAGATGATGACGTTGTTTTCGGGGAAGCGATTGACTGGATGCGCGGTCGCGGTGGGAGCGACTCTCGCCGCAAGCATGGCCGTTGTGCCGCCGGCGCGTGCCGCCGACGACCTGCCGATGGTGGATGATATCCGGATTCCGATGCCGCGGGTGCTGGAGGAGGACGACGGTGTCCCGCCCGCGCGCGGTTATGAAAGGCCCTATTATGAGCGGCCTTACTCGCAACAGCGGCCCTACCGGCCCGGCCCCTACGGGCAGGGGCCTGATGCGGCGATTCCTTCGGTCAGGTACAGTCGGCCGGCGCTGGACGCGCGTCCGGTGATTCCGCCGCCGCAGATCGTGGCCATCCTGCGCTCGACCGGCTATTCGCCGCTCGGGCAGGTCACCCAGCGCGGCTGGATCTACACAGTCGCGGCCCTCGATCCGAACGGCGAGGACGGCCGCCTCATCATCGATGCACGTACCGGACGCATCATGCGGTTCATTCCAGCGATGGAGGTCGATGCTCGGCTGAACGCGCGGATGGCGATGGCCTACGGTCCGCCAGGTCCGCCGCCGGTGACGGAGATCGGCTACGAGAACCGGCGCGGATCGCTGCTGGACCTGCGGCGGATACCGCGTCCGCCAGCCTCCGTTGCTCGGACCGCAAAACACGCCGCGCCGAGGGTTGCGAACAAGCCCGCGGCCGGATCTCCGGCACAACAGGCCGCCGTTCCCGCGCAGCCGTCGGCCCCGACCCCCTCCGCGGCATCCGCAGCGACGGCGAAGCCTGAGCCGGCGCAGACAACGGCGGACAACAAGCCTGCGGCCACCACGGTCGGTGCGGCTCGGCCCTCGGCAACGTCACCGTCGACGCCAGCCACGCTGCACCTGTGGCCGACGCAAGCGATGCCCGATGTGCAGACGCTGGAGTGAAATTTATTCTCCCGCTCCACGAGGGGAGGGGGAAAGAGAAGCGAAATTTCTCAACGTGTCGTCCCCGCGGGCGGGGACGACGAGAGAAAAATCACGCACGAAAAAAAACGCCCCGGGGCACCGGGGCGTTTTGCAGTCGGGGAGGTTGCAGAGCCGACGGCGTCAGGCGGCGACCTTCTCGGCCACCTGCGGCGCGGCGGCCGACGTGGTGATCGGAATCTGGCGCGGCTTGGCGGCTTCGGGAATCTCGCGGACGAGATCGACGTGAAGCAGGCCGTTCTCAAGCGAGGCGTTCTTCACCTGCACGAAATCGGCAAGCTGGAACTGACGCTCAAAGGCCCGCGACGCGATGCCGCGATAGAGCACTTCGCCCTGTTTTCCGTTTTCGTTGGCGGCTTTCTCGCCCTTGATCGTCAGGGTGTTTTCCTTGGCGACGATCGAGATTTCATTCTGCGAGAAACCGGAGACGGCGACCGAAATCCGGAAGTTGTTCTCGCCGGTGCGCTCGATGTTGTAGGGCGGATAGCCCGGCGAGCTTTCGCTGGCGGTCTGGTCGAGCAGCGAGAACAGGCGGTCGAAGCCGACGGTGGAGCGATAGAAGGGGGTGAGATCGAAAGTACGCATGGTTAGTCCTCCAATTTGAGCGACCAGCGCGTTTTCCAGGCGGGACGGACATTGCTGGGCAGCGCTCGGATGAGCCATGCCGGGGAGACCGTCTCGCATGCACAACGCGCCACTCTTTTGCAAAGAGCAGACAACCCGCCATTGGGCCGGGTTTTCGTTCTGCGTGCAGCCTTAACTGGCCTGCACGAAACTGATATGGGAGGGGTCTTCGGGTGTTCAAGAGGGTTTCCGGGCCCTCTTTTTGTCCTCACAATCCTTCCGAATTTCATGATTCCTTTGCCGATCGGCCCCCGCCCATGACGCTCGTTTCCATTCCCGCCAATCCGGTTCCCGACAACGTGGTCAGCGGCACCATCAAGACGCCGGACGGGGCGGAGTTGCGCTTCGCACGCTGGCAGCCGCCGGCTGGCCGCAAGGGGACGGTCTGCGTCTTCACCGGACGCGGCGAATCCATCGAGAAATATTTCGAGGTTGTGCGCGAACTGCGCGAACGCGGCTTCGCGGTGGCGATGATCGACTGGCGCGGGCAGGGGCACTCGTCGCGGCAGTTGCGCGATCCGCGCAAGGGCTATGTGCGCCGGTTTTCGGATTTCGAGATCGACGTCGAAACCTTCGTGCAGCAGGTGATGCTGCCGGATTGTCCGCCGCCTTATTACGCGCTGGCGCATTCGATGGGCGGCGCGGTGATGCTGCGTGTGGCCCATGCCGGCAAGCGCTGGTTCGATCGCATGGTGCTGTCGGCGCCGATGATCGACCTGCCGGGCTTCGCCACGAAACTGCCGACGCGCATCCTGGTGCGGTCGCTGCGGCTATTAGGTATGGGCGGCCGTTATGTGCCCGGCGGCAACAGCACGCTCGCGGGCACCGAGCCGTTCGTCAACAATGAGGTGACGTCGGACCCGGTGCGCTACGCGCGCAACGCCGCGATCTACGAGGAAGATCCGACGCTCGGCATCGCCTCGCCGACGATCGGCTGGGCGGACTCCGCGTTCAAGGCGATGATGCAGTTTCGCGAGATGGATTATCCCTCGCACATCCGCCAGCCGCTGCTGATGCTGGCGGCGAGCAGCGACACCGTGGTGTCGACGCCGGCCATCGAGGAATTCGCCTATCACCTGCGCGCCGGATCGCATTTGGTGATCGCGGGCTCGAAGCACGAAATCCTTCAGGAGCAGGACCGCTACCGCCAGCAGTTCTGGGCGGCGTTTGACGCCTTCGTGCCCGGCACGCCGCTGTTCAAGTAAAGGGCAGATAGTAACTTCCCGGGCACTTCAACCTTATCAGACCGTCATGGCCGGGCTTGTCCCGGCCATCCCGATAAAGTGGGCACCGTGCCTCATCTGTCGGGATCACCGGGACAAGCCCTGCCATGACGTGGAGAGGGCGCGCTCTTACTTCGCCGCCGGCTGCGCCGAAGCCTGCGTCGCGCGTCCGACGCTGACGCTCAAGAGGCCCTGGCCCCAGATCCGCTTCGCCACGCGCCGGGCGTCGTCGAGCGTGACCGCATCGACGATGGCGTTGCGCTTCTCGATGTAATCGATGCCGAGATTGTCGAGCTGATACTGCAACAGGGCGGTGGCGAATTTCGGCGAGGTGTCGAGCGCCAGCATCTGCGAGCCTTTGAGGAAGGATTTGGCCTCGTCCAGTTCCTTCTGGGTCGGGCCTTCATTGCCCATGCGCGCGATCTCCGCGGAAATGGTGTCGAGCGTTTCGGTGGCCTTGTCGGCGCGGGTGGCGGTGGCGCCTGCGAAGATCGACGCCTTCTTCATCCAGATCAGGGATTCCGACACCGAATAGACCAGCCCGCGCTTTTCGCGCACTTCTTTGTAGAGCCGCGTCGACAGCGTGCCGCCGCCGAGGATGTGGTTGACGATGTAAGCCGCCATGAAATCCGGATCGTTGCGCGCAATCGCGGGCGCGCCGAAGTTGATCGAGGTCTGCGGCACGTCGAGCATCGTGAAGGAATGCTGCGGCAGCTTGCCGAAGGTGGCGTCGGGCACCGGCGTCAGGTTCGCTGTCGCGGGCAATGCGCCGAACGCGGTGTCGAGCAGCTTGCCGAGCGTGTCAGGATCGATGTCGCCGACCACGGCGACCTTCAGCGTGTCCTTCGCCAGCACCCGTCCTGCATAGTCCTTGAGATCGGCGGCCTGAATCGCCGGAAGGCTTTCCACCGTGCCGTTCGGGGCGCGGGCATAGGGATGCGTGCCAAAGGCCTGCTCCCAGAACTTGCGGCCCGCGATCGAGACCGGATTGGTGGTTTCGCGGCGCGCGTTCGAGACCATCTGCGAGCGGACGCGCTCAAGCGGTTCGGCATCGAACCGCGCGGATGTCAGCGCCAGTTTCAGAAGGTCGAAGCCTTCGTCGCGGTTTTCCTTCAGCATCCGCATCGAGCCGCGGAGATAGTCGCGAGTCACCGTGAAAGTCATCTCGATGGCGCGCCGCTCGAGGCGTTCATGAAACGCCTTGGAGTCGAGATCGGCGGCGCCTTCGTCGAGCATGTTGGCGGTGAAGCTGCCGGTGCCGGGCTTGTCGGCGGGGTCCTGCGACGAGCCGCCGTCAAAGGCATATTCCAGCGCAACCAGCGGCACGGTGGCGTCCTGCACCAGCCACGCCTCGATGCCGCCCGGCGAAATCACGCGCTGGATCTTCGCGGCAGCCAAAGCGGGCGCGGACAGCAGCGACAGCGCGGACGCCGCAAAGGGAAGCGCCGTAGCGAGTTGAAGGAGATGACGACGTGTGATGCTCACGAGCGCTTCTCCCCACGATTGGCGGTGGTCGCGGTGGTGTCCTTGATGAGATAGCCGGTCACCGACCGCTTCTTCTCGAGCCATGTCCGCGCCGCGTCGCGGACCTGCTCGGCGGTGACGGCACGAATGCGGTCCGGCCATGCCCGGACGTCGTCGACGCTGAGGCCGACCGTGATGGCGGCGCCGTACCAGCGCGCCAGCGTGGTCTGGCTGTCCTGCGCATAAACCGACTCGGCGATCATCTGGGTCTTGATGCGTTCGAGGTCTTCCGCCGGCACCGGATCGGTCGCGAGTTTGGTGATGACCTCGTCGATCGCCTGCTCGACCTGCGGAAATTCGACGCCGGGTTTCGGCGAGGCGGAGATTCCAAACTGGCTCGGATCGATGGCCGTGCCCTGATACCAAGAGCCTGCGCTGACCGCGAGTTGCCTGTTCACCACCAGCGCCTGATAGAGATACGAGTTGCTGCCCGCTCCCATCAGTTGCGCGAGCACTTCGAGCGCCGAGCCTTCGGTCTGGGTGGCAGTGACCGAGGACGGAACGAGATAATAGCGGCGCACGCTCGGCTGCTCGACGCGCGGATCGGACAGCGTGACGGTGCGCGGCGCGGCCGGCGGCGGCTCCTGCGGGCGGATGCGCTGAACGGGAATGGCGGGCTGCGGCGGAATCTTGCCATAGGTTTTTTCCACCATCGGGCGGACTTCGTCGGCGCTGACGTCGCCGGCGATCACCAGCGTCGCGTTGTTCGGGGCATAGAAGCGCTTGTAGAAGGCGAGGGCGTCCTCACGGTTGAGCTTCTCGATTTCCCCGCGCCAGCCGATGGTCGGACGGCCATAGGGATGATTGAGGTACAGCGCCGCCATGATCTGTTCGGTCAGCCGGGCATCGGGGTTGTTGCCGACGCGCATGTTGTACTCTTCCAGCACCACGTCGCGCTCGGGCAGCACGTTCTCGTCCTTGAGAACGAGGCCGGTCATGCGGTCGGCCTCGAATTCCATCATGGTCGCAAGCTGGTCGCGCGGCACGCGCTGGTAATAGGCGGTGTAGTCGGAGGAGGTGAAAGCGTTCTCGTTGCCGCCGATGCGGGCGATGAGCTGGGAGAATTCGCCGGCCGGATGTTCCGCGGTGCCCTTGAACATCAGGTGCTCGAGAAAATGCGCGAGCCCGGATTTGCCCGGTGTCTCGTCGGCGGAGCCGACCTTGTACCAGATCATCTGCGTGACCACCGGTATGCGGCGGTCGGGGATCACCACGACCTGAAGGCCATTGCTGAGCGTGAAAGTGTCCGGGCGCTGCGACGTGGCCTGCGCCATCGCGGATTGTGCGGCGGCTGGCGCGCATAGAATGCCCAGCGCCGCGACGGCCCGGACGATAAACTGGCGGGAGATTGTCATGTGATTGGACCGGACCGCGGGTTGATCGCCGGGAAAATATCCAGATCCGCAAGAGGCGAGATTGCGGGATCTGAGGTGATCGTGCTGCGGACGATCGAAGGGAGGCGGATCGCAACCATTGGGGAGGGCTATAATCGGCGTGACGTCACAACCGGATCGCTCAATCCCAAGTCTTCTCGCATTGGCCGCTGGCGCGATCGCACTTTTCTTTTGGTGCCTTGAGCGGGCCGGTGCCATAAGCGAAATTGGGCGACGGCGTCTGATAGCCGCTCGGCGGCTGCGTGAGATCCGTGCGTTCGGGTTCACCGGTGAATTTCTCGGCTTCAGCCTTGGTGTTCCCGCCGAACGGATTCGAGAACAGTCCGCCGGAATATCCGAGCTCCGAGGGCAGCATCATCAGCGGCGAGTTCGAATTGTTGCCGCCGGGGGTCGTCGTCTCGGTCGAGCGGCTGCCGCCGCGGGGAAGTTTCTTGTTCATCTCGCTCGGCATCAGCGGCATTCTGGATTCTTCCGGCGTCAACGCCCTTCCCTTGGCTGCCTCACGGGCCGCCTGACGTTCCGCCAGGTCCGGATCCTTCGGCCAGTTCGGCGCGAACTTTTTCTTGCCGGTCTCGGGTGGAGGAAGCTCGATCTTGGAAGGCACCACCAGAGGCGAGCGTTCGCGATAGTCGATGGTGCCGTCGTCGATCTTGCGGCCGCCGAGGCCGCTCATCAGGTTGTCCATGAGCTTCTGCTCGAAGGTCTTGCCGTTGTCGCCCTCGTCTTCGTCCGCGGTCTGCGCGTGGAGCGGGCCGGCGCCGAGTACCAGACCGACGCCGAGAAGAATGGCTGCCAGCCGCAGCGCGCGCGTCGCGAGGCGCGATGAAAGTTGCAAACCTGAACCGCTGATGCTGCCGGTCTCACGCATTGCGTTCATCCTGATCCCGTTCATCTTGCTTCCGATGGCGCTGCCCTGCCTCCGCGATCCGGTGGCCGCGCGCCAGTTTTCCTGGAGCCAAGCATATCCCTGTTTATCGGGGCCTTTTTGCGGCACCGGGGGTTACAAGGGAGTCATACAGGAGGGCAGCGACGCCAGCAACGATGGCTACGTCCGCAAGGTTAAACACGTACCAGTTATAGGTTTTTCCGCCGATCTGGAGGTGAAACAGGGCGAAATCGACCACCGCGCCGTAGGCCAGCCGGTCGATGGCGTTGCCGATGGCCCCCCGATGATGAGTCCCAGGCCGATCACGGCAAGGCGGGTGCCGGATTTGGCCATCCAGACCCCCAGCACGATGACGGCGATGGCCTTGACCGCGAGCAGGATGGTTTGGCCAAGCGGGCCGGTGTCCTGGAACCAGCCATAGCTGATGCCGGTATTCCAGGCGAGCACCAGATCGAAGAACGGCGTTACCGCCACCGCGCCGCGGCGGCCGAGTTCGAATACGTTCAATAGCCAGAGCTTTGAGGCCTGATCGAGCACCAGGGCGGCGACGGCGGCGACCAGTCCGGAGCGGAGCAGGGGGGGCATCAAGCTCGAACCTTCGTTCAGAAGAAACAGGAGAAAGTTGCAGCCTTCTTCCCCTCTCCCCTTGTGGGAGAGGGTGCCTGAGCGAAGCGAAGGCGGGTGAGGGGTCTTGTTTCGCAAACTGATCCGCTGACCCCTCACCCGGCTCAATCTCGTTTCACTCGATTTCGCCCCCCTCTCCCACAAGGGGAGAGGGGAAGAGTTGTGGCGCGTTCTCTCATCAATACGGGGCCGTTAAATTTGTCCCAGCGCCTTCCATTCCCGCAGCGCCTGCGCGTCGCGCGGCGAGACGTCGGGATAGTCCGGGTCGTCGCCGACCGTCGGCAGGATTTTCCACGACCGCGCGCACTTGGTGCCCACCGCCTTCTCGACCACCACGGCCACGCCCGGCACGTCGCTCAGCGTGAACGCGCCAGCAGGCGCATCCTCGTTGGTGACCATCGCATTCGACGTGATGCACACTTCCGCGAGATCAATATCAAAGAGCGTCGCGAACAGCGCCTTGTCGGACACATAAACCAGTGGCGAGGCTTCCAGCGACGAACCGATCCGCTTGGCGGCGCGCTCGACTTCCAGCGCGCCGGTGACGACGCGCCGCACGTTGCGAATGGTGTCCCACTTCTTCGCCAATGCTTCGTTGCTGAAACGGTCGAGATCGTCACGGAACGTGGTGAGATGCACCGACGGTTCGGCGTCGGGGCGATACATCGCCCACGCCTCGTCGGCGGTGAAGCTGATGGCGGGCGCGAGCCACTTCAGGATCGCATCGCAGAGAATGTCCACGGTGGTGAGTGCGGCCTTGCGGGCGATAGATGACGGCGGATCGCAGTACAGGGTGTCTTTTCTGATGTCGAAGTAAAACGCCGACAGTTCGGTGTTCATAAAATTGGCCAGCGTCGCGATCACCGTCTTGTAGTCGAAATTCGCATAGGCCGGACGCACGATGGCATCGACCTCGGACAGGCGATGCAGCATCAGTTGTTCGAGTTCCGGCATTTCGCTGAAGGAGACGGCGTCGGCGCGATGGAAGTGATGCAGCGTGCCGAGCATCCAGCGCAGGGTGTTGCGCAGCTTGCGATAGGTCTCGATGGTGTTCTTGAGAATTTCGGGGCCGATGCGCTGATCGTCGGCATAATCGGTGGCGCAGACCCACAGCCGCAGGATGTCCGCGCCGGACTGCGCGATGACCTTCTGCGGCTCGGTCGTGTTGCCGAGCGACTTCGACATCTTGCGGCCGTTCTCGTCGAGCGTGAAGCCGTGGGTCAGCACCACGTCATAGGGCGCGCGACCGCGCGTGCCGCAGCTTTCCAGCAGCGAGGAGTGAAACCAGCCGCGATGCTGGTCGCTGCCTTCAAGATACATCACCGTATCCTTGCCGCCATCGACCTTGCGCTTGATGCCGGCGAGGCCCGGGAAATGCACCGGGTCTTCCAGCACGAAGGCGTGGGTCGAGCCTGAATCGAACCAGACGTCGCAGATGTCGTCGACTTTCTTCCACTCTTCATTCGCGCGCGATGCGAGGAAACGCTCGCGCGCACCGTCCTTGTACCAGGCGTCCGCGCCTTCTTTTTCGAATGCGTCGGCGATGCGTTTGTTGACGGCTTCGTCCTGCAAGATCTCCGCGGAGCCGTCGCCCTTTTCGCGCACGAACACGGTGATGGGCACGCCCCACGCACGCTGGCGCGAGATCACCCAGTCGGGACGGCCCGCGATCATGCCGGTGATGCGGTTCTGGCCCTGCTCCGGCACCCAGCGCGTGACGCTGATGGCCTGCAACGCGCGGGCGCGCAGCGTGTCGCCCGGCTTCGCCTTACCGTGGTCCGCGATGTCCTTGTCCATCGCGATGAACCATTGCGGCGTGTTGCGATAGATCACAGGTTTCTTCGAGCGCCACGAATGCGGATACTGATGCTTCAGGCGGCCGCGCGCGAGCAGCATGCCGCGCTCGGCCAGCGCCTTGATGACGGCCTCGTTGGCGTCTCCCTTTTCGCCCTTGTCGGTGAGCACGCGCTTGCCGGTGAAGCCGGGCGCCTGCTCGGTCAGTGCGCCGTCTGCATCGACGGTGTAGGGAATGACCGAACTGATGCCGCGCGCCTCAAGCTCGCGCGCATTCGCGGTCCAGATGTCGAAGTCCTCGCGGCCATGACCCGGCGCGGTGTGAACGAAGCCGGTGCCGGTATCGTCGGTGACGTGATCGCCAGCGAGCAGCGGCACGGTAAATTCGTAGCCGCCGGCGAGCCCCTTCAGCGGATGCGAGCATTCGATGGCGTCGAGAATATCGGCGGAGACCTCGCCGGTCTTTTCATACGACGTGACGCGCGCCTGCTTGAACACGTCCTCCGCGAGTTTGTCGGCGAGGATCAGAAGATCGCCGGTCTTCGCCCAGTTGTCGGCGGGCGCGTCGGTGATTTTGTAAAGACCGTAGGAAATCTTCGGCGAGAAGCTGATGGCGCGGTTGCCGGGCAGCGTCCACGGCGTGGTGGTCCAGATCACGACTGACGCTTTAGCGAGGCGGCCATGCGCGGCGTTGACCGGAAACTTCACCCACACTGTATCCGAGGTGTAGTCCTCGTATTCGACCTCCGCTTCGGCCAGCGCGGTCTTCTCGACCACGCTCCACATCACCGGCTTGGAGCCGCGATACAGCGTGCCGTTGGCGGCGAACTTCATCAGCTCGCGAGCGATCTGCGCTTCGGCGGGGAAGCTCATCGTGGTGTAGGGGTGCGACCAGTCGCCGACCACGCCGAGCCGCTTGAATTCCTCGCGCTGGATGTCGACCCACTTCTGCGCGAAGGCCCGGCACTCCTTGCGGAATTCGACGATCGGCACCGCGTCCTTGTTCTTGCCCTTGGAACGGTACTCTTCCTCGATCTTCCATTCGATCGGCAGGCCGTGGCAATCCCAGCCCGGTACGTAGTTGGAATCGAAGCCGAGCATCTGCTGGCTGCGCGTCACCACGTCCTTGAGGATCTTGTTCAGCGCGTGGCCGATATGGATGTTGCCGTTGGCGTAGGGCGGGCCGTCGTGCAGCACGAACTTAGGCCGCGCCTTCGCGGTCTCGCGCAGCTTCCCGTAAAGGTCGATCTCGTTCCAGCGCGCCAGAATTTCCGGCTCGCGCTGGGGCAGGCCCGCGCGCATCGGGAAGTCCGTCTGCGGCAGATAAAGGGTTTTGGAATAATCGGCGGCGTCGGATTTGGGCTTTTCGGTCATGGCGGGGTGAATAGCGCGTTTTGGGCAGAAGGGGAAACGAGTTCAGTGGGGATTTCTGCGAAGAAAACTCAACATTTATGCACGGGTGTGCAGCAATTCGCGGTCGGCTCTCTCCCCCGCTCGCGGGGGAGAGGTGGAGAGGGGGTTCTCCTCTCGATGGTCGAGCAATGCGGCTTGGCCCCCTCCCTGACCCTCCCCCGCAAGCGGGAGAGGGGACCGACCACCGCTTAGTCTCACCCCACCTCGCCCAGCTTTGGAAACGCATCGGGCGCGGCCGCCAGCATCGCGCGGGCTTTTGCGCTGTCATCGTCCATCTGGCGGACCAGCCCCTCGATGCCGTCGAACTTCAGTTCGTCGCGGATGAAGCCGATGAAGGCGACGTCGAGCTGCCGGCCGTAAAGATCGCTCTTGAAGTCGAACAGGAACACTTCCAGCAGCGGCGCGCCGTTGTCGAAGGTCGGGCGGCGGCCGAAACTGGCGACGCCGTCGACGCGTTTGTCGCCGATCCCGGCACGCACCGCATAGATGCCGTGCCTGAGCCCGCAATTCGTGTCGAGGCGGATATTGGCGGTGGGATAGCCCAGATCGCGCCCGCGCTTTTCGCCGTGAATGACCTCGCCAGTGATGAACCACGGCCCGCCCAGCATGGCGGTCGCTTCCGTGACCTGGCCTTCGGCCAGCGCCATGCGGATGGCGCTGGAGGAGACCGGGCGATCCAGAATATCGACGTGGGGCTGGACGTGAACCTCGATGCCCAGTCGTGGTGCCTCAGCGGCGAGCAGAGAGGGCGAGCCGGCGCGGCCCTTGCCGAAATGAAAATCGTAACCGACCGCGACGCCGCTGACTCCGAGCCGCGCGATCAGATCGTGGTTAATGAAATCCTGTGCCGTGGTGCCGGCGCGGGGGCCGTCGAATGTCATGACGACAGCGCCGTCGAGCCCGGTGCCGGCCAGCAGCCGCAGCTTGGCGGCCTCGTCGGTCAGCCTGAACTGCGGGGTGTGGGGACTGAAAAAGCTGCGGGGATGCGGCTCGAATGTTACGGCAAATGCAGGCTTGCCGCGCGTGCGCGCCATATCAATCGCCGCTGAAATCACCGCACGATGGCCGAGATGGACGCCGTCGAAATTACCCATCGCCACGACCGTGCCCCTGATGATGTCGCCGGGGGGCGTGGCGTCGCGGATGACTGAAAAGCGTGTCGTCATGAATACCGGAAGGAATCCGTTGAAGAATTTGGCCCGGACCGTGGCCCCGGTCCGCCCTGGGTGTCAAGGTAATGGCGCAACTTAAGATAATCCCCGGCGGCCCCGATTAACGGGCTGTTTAAGTCACCGATGCTAGATTCCCCGGGACTGCGGAGGGCAGAAGCCTTCCGCAAAATGTTGATAACGCATGCCGGTTGCTGCGTTCGAGGGAGAAAAACAGCGATGGCTATGGATTTGTCGATGTCTGTTCTGGTTGTGGATGACTACAACACCATGATCCGCATCATCCGCAATCTTCTCAAGCAGCTCGGCTTCGAGAATATCGACGACGCCAGCGATGGTTCGGCGGCGCTCAACAAGATGCGCGGCAAGAAGTACGGTCTCGTGATTTCCGACTGGAATATGGAGCCGATGACCGGTTACGACCTGCTCAAGGAAGTGCGCAGCGACCCCAACCTCGCCACCACGCCTTTCATCATGATCACGGCTGAATCGAAGACGGAAAACGTCATCGCCGCCAAGAAGGCCGGCGTGAACAACTACATCGTCAAGCCGTTCAACGCCGCGACGCTCAAGACCAAGATCGAGGCGGTGTTCCCGGACAACGTGCCGGCGTAACCGCGCCCGTCACATCCGCAGAGTTTCGATGCCCGGTTCACGCCGGGCATTTTGCGTTTTGGGGGGCTCAATATGAAGCGCGCAAAAAAACATAACGTCGTCCCGGCGCAGGCCGGGACCCATACTCCCTGAGTTGTCGTGAACTACGGAGCACCGAAAACGGCAGCCTGAAATATCGCGGTGAACGAGAATTTGGTGGTTATGGGTCCCGGCCTGCGCCGGGACGACGCGGAGATAGATTTCGAGGCTGCCTACCACCTCAGATCGCGCATCAGCGCGCGGGGCGGCCGGGTGTCGCCGAACAGCCGCCGCACCGCGAATTCATCGGCCACGTCGAGACCCTCGAAGTCCACCGCATGGATGCCGCGCGTGAGAAACAAGCAGTTCAGCCCAACGGTGTTCGCGCCGATCAGATCGGTGCGGACGGAATCGCCGATGGCGAGGATGCGCTCCGGTGGCGTGACCTTGCCGCGCTTTTCGGCGGCCAGCGCCAGCGCGCGGTCGTAGATCGGCTTGTGCGGCTTGCCGTAGAAAATCACCTCGCCGCCGAGGCTGCGATACAGTTCGGCGATGGCGCCGGCGCAGGTGATCAGCCGGTGGCCGCGCTCGACCACCATGTCCGGGTTGGCGCAGACGAAGGTGAGATCGCGCTTGCGCGCTTCTTCCATCATGCCGCGATAGTTTTCCTCGGTCTCGACCTCGTCGTCGTAGGGTCCGGTGCAGACAATGTATTCGGCCTGCTCCAGCGTGGTGAACTTGACGTCGAGGCCGCGAAACATCGGATTGTCGCGCTCGGGTCCGATTTGCAGCAGCGGCTGATCGAGGCGCGACGCCACGAAGCTGCGCGTGAGATCGCCCGACGACACGATGGCGTCATAGGTCTCGTCGGCGATGTCCATCTTGCGCAACTGCCGCTGCACCGAATCCGCCGGGCGCGGCGCGTTGGTGATCATGACCACCGTGCCGCCCTGTTCGCGGAACGATCGCAGCGCCTGCCATGCGTCGGGAAAGCCATGCACGCCGTCGTGAACGACGCCCCAGACGTCGCTGAGAATGACATCCACTCCAGCGGTGAGATCGCGCAAACGATCGGCGAATCGCAGCGCAGGGACGTCAGGCAGTTTCATGGAAACGGATCACTTCTGTGCGGAAGCGCGGCTACGGGACACCAGCGCGGCATTGCCCGTCGCGCGCAGCGGCTCCGGGGCGGTCTTGGCGGCGGCTTTTTCTTCTTTTTCGGGCCGGTGCGTCAACCGTCGGGGCGGCAGAAGTAGCTTTCGCCGCGGTCGCGGGTTCCGCCGCCTGGGTGACGGAGCCTTCCGGACGCAGCGGCCGGGGCGGCGCGAACAGGAAGCCCTGGCCGAAGCGGACATCGTAATCGAGCAGATCGACCACGGCGCGTTCGCCCTCGATCCGCTCCGCCACCAGATCGATGCCAAACCGGCCAAGCAGGTCCGACAGGTCGGCGGCGTGAATGTCGGCGGATGACAGTTGCTTCTGGTCGAGCAGCATCGACGCAGGAACCTTGACGAACTTCACGCCGCGGTCGGCGAGTTCGCGCGGGTCGAACCGCAGGTCGGTGACGTTGTCGATCGAAAAGCCGTAGCCGAGCCGGTGCAGGGCCGCGAGGTGTTCGCTTTCCACCGGGCCGAGATGGCGGAAGGTGCTCTGCTTGAATTCGAGCACCAGCGATGGCGCCAGCACGCGGTTGGCTTCGAGAAAATCGAGACACTGGCCGAAAGCCGCCGGGTTGCTCAGGGTCGCGCTCGCGACGTTGCAGAACACGCCGACGTCCTTGCTGCGCACCATCAGCCGCCGCAGCACCTGCACGCAGCGGAACATCACCATGTTGTCGATCTGGCCCATCAGGCCCGCGGCTTCCGCCGTGCTGACGAAATCACCGGCGGTCAGCACCTGATCCTTGTCGTCGCGCAGGCGCGCCACGGCTTCATAGAACCGCACCTTGCGCTGGGGCAGTGTCACCATCGGCTGCAAGAAAAGATCGATGCGGCTGGCCTCGATGGCGTTCTTCACCGCCACGAGAAGCTGGGCGTTGTTGATGTTGGCCGGTTTCGGCAGCGCGTCGGCGGATGGATTGGAGGCGGACGGACCGGCATTGGCCGGCGCCGCCGAGGGCGTTTCGGCGTTCGCACCGGCCGCCGGCTCGCCGGAAGTCTGCGCGGCGAGAGCGCTGACGGCGGTGGAGAGAATTTCATCGTGGGCGGCGACGGAATCCGCCAGTTGCTTGACCAGCAATCCCAACTCGCCGATTTCGCCGGCGACCGTCTGGACGCGATCCTGTCCGTTGGCGTCGGTGATGGACAGGCGCGCCTCGATGGTGGCCATCCGGCGTCCGAACTCGGCGACCTGGCGCGCGAGATCCGCGGTGCCGCGCGAGAGATCGGCGATCTGGCCGCCGACGTCGGTGCGGTCGCGCAGGCGCATCGACACCGCGTTGTAGAGGATCAGGAAGGTCAGGGCCGTCAGCGCGACGATGGCGGATTCGGAAATCGTCAGCCCCGCCAGCGAATACAGCAGCAGGCCAAGCGACGCTGCGATCAGCACCATGCAGATGGCGATGAAAATCGTCGAAATGCGGATCATGATGTCTGCCCAGCCCCGAACAGAACGAGCTTAGCATCAAGTTTGATTCGGCGCGAAATCTTATGTGCGGGCTACGGAGCTAGCTCTACGTTCAGTGCTTTCGCGATGCATCTGGGAAGCGATCTCTGCTCTTCCCCTCTCCCCTTGTGGGAGAGGGTGGTTTCGAGCGCGAGCGAGAAGCCGGGTGAGGGGTTTCTATCGGTGAGGCAGAGACCCCTCACCCGGCTCGATCTCGCTACGTTCGATCTCGCCACCCTCTCCCACAAGGGGAGAGGGGAAAGGCAGCGTGTTTTGCTTACGCCACCGCGCGGATCACCCTGGCGGTCTTGTCGATGATCTCGCCGATCTGGCTTTCCGAGACGATCAGCGGCGGGGTCAGGCAGACCGTGTCGCCGGCGACGCGGATCATCAGGTCGTTGTCGTGGAAGGCTGAGTCCAGCGCCTCGAACCCGCGCTTGCCGGGGCCGTCCTTGTTCGGCGCAAGATCGATGCCGGCGGTGATGCCGACGGTGCGGATGTCCACGACATTCGGCTCCTTGCGCAGACCCATCACGGCGTCGGCCCATGTCGGTTCCAGCGCGCGGGCACGCTCGAACAGGCCTTCCTCGCGATAGATGTCGAGGGTGGCGAGACCGGCGGCGCAGGCCAGCGGATGCGCCGAATAGGTGTAGCCGTGGAACAGTTCGACGACGTGTTGCGGCCCCTTCATGAAGGAGTCGTGGATGGCGTCGCGGATCAGCACGCCGCCCATCGGCACCGCGCCGTTGGTGATGCCCTTGGCGAAGGTGATCATGTCCGGCAGCACGCCGTAACGCTCCGCCGCGAAGGCGTAGCCGAGGCGGCCATAGCCGGTGATGACCTCGTCGAAGATCAGCAGGATGCCGTGCTTGTCGCAGATCGCGCGCAGCCGTTCGAGATAGCCCTTCGGCGTGACGATCACGCCGGTGGAGCCCGCCATCGGCTCGACGATGACGGCGGCGATCGTGCCGGGGCCGTGGATGCCGACGATGCGCTCGAGTTCGTCGGCCAGATGCGCGCCCCATTCCGGCTCGCCCTTGGTGAAGGCCGTCTTCTCGCGATCATAGGTGGTCGGCAGATGATCGACGCCGGTCAGGAGCGTGCCGAACATCTTGCGGTTGTTGACCATGCCGCCGACGGAAATGCCGCCGAAGCCGACGCCGTGATAGCCGCGCTCGCGGCCGATCAGGCGGGTGCGGCCGGCTTCGCCACGGCCGTTGTGATAGGCCAGCGCGATTTTCAGCGCGGTGTCGACGGCTTCCGAGCCGGAATTGCAGAAGAACACGTGTTCGAGGCCCTGCGGCGCCAGCGCGGCGATGCGGCTGGCAAGCTCGAACGCCTGCGGATGACCGAACTGGAATGGCGGCGCGTAATCGAGCGTCGCGGCCTGCCTGGCGATCGCTTCCGAAATCTGCGTGCGGCCGTGGCCGGCGTTGGCGCACCACATGCCCGCCGCGCCGTCGAGAATGCTGCGGCCGTCGGTGGTGAAGTAGTGCATGTCCTTGGCGCCGGCCAGCATGCGCGGCTTGCTCTTGAACGCCCGGTTGGCCGTAAACGGCATCCAGTAGGCGTCGAGATCGTTCGGCGTCGCGACGGTCGGGCGAGGGTGCTGAATATTCACGAGGAGTCCTTCCGGCAAGGATCAAGGATGATGGGCGAAAGCCTATCAGTTTCACCGGTCATGCGAAACGCATCGCGATGCATGGTCGCCTGTAAGTGAAGGGGCGAGGCGCGGGCCTACTGAAATACCACCAATAGTGTTGGTATGAATTAGTATACACTTAAAAGTTGTATGGCCTAGTTAATGCTCGAATCCAGGTGCTGAAGACGCGTCCGGCGTGTCGCCCCGGAAACGTCCTGCAAGCGGGGTCTGCAATGTTCGCGTGCGGGCTGTCGTCATGATGGCGGGTACGGCGATGATCCGGGCGGCGGATCAGGGAAGAACGTGAGGGAGCTTGTCATGCACCGCTTGCTTCGACGCCTTGCCGCCGATGATCGCGGCGACATCGCGATCATTCAGGCCGTGGTCGTGCTGCTGGTGATCGCATGCGTGGTGCTGTTGACCTGACTTTTGTGATAGTCTGCGACCCCGGACCTGCTCCGGCATGGCAATGGGGATGCTTGCTCGCCCCTGTTTCGGCTGATAATCCCTCGAAATGCTGACAATCCGCGTGTCGTAACCGTCAGCACTTCCCGCATGTCACGGACTCCATGGCCGACAAACCCAAAAAGCCGCAGAAACTCCGCGCCCGCTTGCCGCGCGGGCTGGTGGATCGCACGCCCGCCGAGATCGCCGCCACGCGCGTGATGGTCGAGAAAATCCGCGAGGTCTATGAGCGCTACGGGTTCGAGCCGGTGGAAACCCCGGCGATGGAATACACCGACGCGCTCGGCAAATTCCTGCCCGATCAGGACCGGCCCAACGAGGGCGTGTTCTCGTTTCAGGACGACGACGAGCAGTGGATCTCGCTGCGCTACGATTTGACCGCGCCGCTGGCGCGCTATGTCGCGGAGAATTTCGACACGCTGCCGAAGCCGTATCGCAGCTACCGCCACGGCTACGTTTACCGCAACGAGAAGCCGGGCCCCGGCCGCTTCCGCCAGTTCATGCAGTTCGACGCGGATACGGTGGGTTCGGCGTCACCGGCCGCCGATGCCGAGATGTGCATGATGGCGGCGGACACCATGGAGGCGCTGGGAATTCCGCGCGGCTCCTATGTGGTGAAGGTCAACAACCGCAAGGTGCTCGATGGCGTGATGGAGAGCATCGGGCTTGGCGGCGACGAGAATGCGGGACGCAGGCTCACGGTGCTGAGGGCGATTGATAAATTCGATAAGTTCGGTGCTGAAGGTGTCCGTCAATTGTTGGGCGAAGGTCGTAAAGATGAAAGTGGTGACTTTACGAAGGGGGCGGGATTAACTTCCGTACAGGCAGACAAGGTTCTTGTTCTCTTTAAGCTCGAAGATTTTGCGAGAGACGCCAGAGAAACAGACCCGAAGTTTGTTGCTGGCATCCAATCCGGGATTATCGATAAGAGAGTTGAAGAGGAAATCCGCGCGAAAGGAATTCTTGGTGGCTTGTTGCACAACCTTATTGGTTCAGCGGGTGGCCTAGTCGGCGCTTCAGAGTTGCAAGAAATATGGAACTTACTGAAGTCATCGAATTACGACGATGGCCGCGTTCGCATCGACCCCTCCGTCGTGCGCGGCCTCGAATACTACACCGGCCCGGTCTACGAAGTTGAACTGTTGCTTGAGACCAGGGACGAGAAGGGCCGCCCGGTGCGGTTCGGCTCGGTCGGCGGCGGCGGGCGCTACGATGGACTCGTGTCGCGCTTTCGCGGCGAGCCGGTGCCTGCGACCGGCTTCTCCATCGGCGTCTCGCGGCTACAGGCCGCGCTGACCATGCTCGGCAAGATCGACACCACACCCGAGTTTGGTCCCGTCGTCGTCGTGGTGATGGATCGCAACGAGATCGCGCAATATCAGAAATTCGTCGCCACGCTGCGCAATGCGGGCATTCGCGCCGAACTCTATCTCGGCAATCCGAAGAACAATCTCGGCGTGCAGTTCAAATATGCCGACCGGCGCAATTCGCCCTGCGTTGTCCTTCAGGGCGGCGATGAGAAGGCGCGCGACGAAGTGCAGATCAAGGACCTGATCCTCGGCGCGCAGATCGCCAATGCGAGCGGCGACGACCGCGACGATTATCTTGCGAAGCAGGCCGAGGCGCAGTTCGCCTGCAAGGAAGAAGAACTTGTCACCAAAGTTCGCGAAGTGCTCGCGCGGCACAATGTGCCGTGGAGATGATTGACCCTGTCATTCCGGGACGCGCCTGTTTTGGCGCGGAGCCGGAATTCATGCTCCCAAAGGTGGCCATGGATTCCGGGTTCGCTCGCTTTGCTCGCGCCCCGGAATGACGTTGTCCTGAGACATTCCCATGCAGTTCGACACCAAGATCGCTCTCGTCATCCGCAACGACCTTGAACCCTGGCAGAAGCTGAACGTCGCGGCGTTTCTCGCCAGCGGCATCGCGGCGTCGTTTCCGGAATCCATCGGCGAACCTTACGAGGATGGTTCGGGCACGCGCTATCATGCGCTGATCGGTCAGCCGATCCTGATCTACGGCGCGGACCGTCCGGCGCTGTCACGCGCGCTTGAGCGCGCGCTGGCGCGCGACGTGAAGCCGGCCGTCTATACCGAGGATATGTTCAGGACCACGCATGACGAAGCCAACCGCGCCGCGGTGAAGGCCGTCATTCGGGCCGAACTCAATCTGGTCGGGCTGGCGTTCCGCGCCGAGCGCAAGGTGGTTGACAAGATCGTCGATGGATTGAAGTTTCACGCCTGATATTCTCACAGCAAGAAAAAGGAAACGACCAATGCCCGAGATCACAGTGAACATGGCGTCCGGCCGCACCGACGAACAGAAGGCCGGCATGATGCGCGACATCACTCAGGCGCTGGTGAAGAACCTCGGCGTCGATGCCGAAGCCGTCGTCATCCAGATCAACGAAGCGCCGCTGGCCCACAAGATGAAGGGCGGCAAGACCTTCGTCGAGCGCCAGAAGAAATAACCGTACGGCTGTCCGCATGAACCCGCTCGAAAAAGTCACTGTCGGGATGTCGGCGGACAACACCGTCGCCGTCACCCATGACAAGACGGTGGCGCATTTCGTGCCGGCCATGCCGGCGGTCTATGCGACGCCGATCATGATCCTCCACATGGAAAAGGCCTCCGGCGATGCGATCTCGCCGCACCTGCCGGAGGGTTATGTCAGCGTCGGCATGGAGGTGAATGTCCGTCATCTGGCGGCGACGCCGGTGGGCCGGACGGTTCGCACGGTGTCGCGCGTCATCGAGGTCGATCCGAAGAGCGTGCTGTTCGCGGTGGAGGCCTGGGACGGCGACCGCAAGATCGGCGACGGCACCCACCGCCGCGGCGTCGTCAACTTGGCCGCTTTCGAGAAACGGTTGGCCGCGGGCTGATCGCGCCAGCGTGCGATGATATTTTTGAACGATTCCCGATCGTTCCGGCCCGACATGCGTTGTGGAATGGGCTGGAATGGCGCTATCTTTTTGAGCGCGATCTTTTCCGAAAGCCGATTTCCACCCTCGGATCAAGTTCGGGGCGTGCTTTTCGGGATCATGCCCCCGGTTTCCGGCCGCGCGCCTCGAATGGAGACTTCGATGAGACTCGTGTTGATTGTTGCCGCGGCTGCCATCCTGTTGTCCGGGCAGGCCCATGCGCAGATGAAGGGGCGTCCGAGCGGCGACACGGGAGCCTCCGCGCCAAAGGGCGAGGATCCGAAGAAGCGCATGGAGCGGGAAGAGGCCGCTGCCAAAGCCGCGATGAAGAACGTTCCGGATTCGAAAGAGAAATACGATCCCTGGAAGATCGGGAAGTAGCGTCCGTCCGGGCGTGTCCATCCTGCGCTCCAGAGTGATTTCCGCTTCGTCATCGTGGAGAGTTCGTCATCCGGGAGTTCGTCATTCCGGGACGCGTCCCCTTGGACGCGGACCCGGAATCCATCCGACAGAAATTCGGTGCCACGACCGCGAAGATGGATTCCGGGTTCGCTCGCGAAGGCGCTCGCGCCCCGGAATGACGGGGAGACGACTCCTGCAACATTTCGTGATGGGGATACAAATCCCCGCTTCCAAAACCGCGCTTAGGTTCGGCATGTCCTGTTCGTGAGGGGCGCTTCTCGAGGGCGCTCGTTAAGCGGAACAGGATGCGGCGCCTGCGCGTGTGTTTCGCAAACACCATGCCCGGGAGGCTGGGGTCACCGTCCGGGCCAACTACGTGGCTCTGCCGTTCGCGGCTGGACGAGGACAGGATGAAGGCGGGGAAATCCCGCCGGATCAGGGCGCGCCGCGCCCGTCCTGACCCGGAAGTACGGTCCTCACGCCCAAAATCGCCGCAATGGAGCGCCGCAAGGCGATGCGCTTCCGGATCACCATTCGCCTCGCAAGCGATGCCGGAAGCGAGACAAGACAAGGTGCGCCTTGCGGCGCTCCATGCCCCTCATTGTTTTCGAGGGCGAAACTAAGAGCCCACCTTGCGCATGGCGCGAGAACGATTGCGCGTGCGTGAGTGGATGCGTGAATGAAAGTGGCTGTCTGATAATTGAATCGGAACCGGCGCATCGCAAGGACACAAGCTCACACCCCGTCATTCCGGGACGCGTCCCCTTAGACGCGGGCCCGGAATCCAGTCTGTCTGTGATTATGGATTCCGGGTTCGCTCGCAAAGCTGCTCGCGCCCCGGAATGACGATGGATGTGATGACGCGAGCCGCTCGCTACACCCACAACGTCGTCCCGGCGCAGGCGGGGACCCATAACCACCAAAGATTATGGTGGCGAAGGCAGGAGTTATCCGGCTATCGCAACAACATTGATGGCTCAGGGAGTATGGGTCCCGGCCTGCGCCGGGACGACGTGGAGAAATTTAATCAGGCGAGGTGTGCGCCACGCGCGCCGAGAGTCTGCGTGCAGACCAATCAGTAGGCGGCCCGCAGCGGGCGATCGAGATGGCCGGGATGGACCCAGACGCAGGCGAACGAAATGTAGCCGCCGTATTGCGCGTCCACGCCGGTCAGTTTCACCGACTTGCCGTAGCTGGCGCAGTGATTGACGGCGAGCGCCTTGATGTCCACGCCTTCCTTGTAGAGCGAATAGGCGATGATGCCGCCGGTGTCGTTGCCCTTGAACGGTGGCACCCAGGTGGCCTGCGCCGGAGCCGACAATGCGAGCGCGCACGCCGCAGCCAAAATCGCCAATCCTGTGGTCCGCATCGTGCTCTCCATGGAATCGTGAACGCACCTTAAAGCGCCCGGCCTGTGATGGAAAGAACGCGCGTGCGGCTTCGGAGGGGATGGCGGCCAAGTGTTGCCGCGCTGCACTTGACCGGCTGGCGGCTTCGCGGCACCTTCCGCCGCAATGACATCCCGGATTCCGGCGGACCGCTCCCATGCGCGACCTTTTCTCGACAGTTCGAAACATCACTCTGGCCGTGGCGCTCGGCGCCGTGGCGGGGCTGACGATGCTCAGCCCGGCGGCCAATGCCGCCGGCTTGCTGGAGCGCGGCATCTGGCTGTCCGGTCCGCGCTACGACGGCGAGATGCGCGGATGCGCCGAGGCGCTCGGCACCATTTCCCAGCAGTTCGCTGAAAAGGAGAGCAGGTTCTGGAATTCCAGCCTTGAGATCACCGGCTACGCCGATGTTCATGAAGTGGCTTTCCGGGCCTGGGCAAATGACAGCATTCCCCGCCGCTTCTGCACCGCCAGCGCGATGCTGACCGACGGCCGCGCGCGTCAGGTGCATTACTCGATCATCGAGGATGGCGGCTTCGCCGGATTCGATTCCGGCGTCGAATGGTGCGTGGTCGGCCTCGACCGCAACTGGGCCTACAATCCGTCCTGCAAGGCCGCGAAGCCCTGAGCTTCGCATACCGTTCTTCCGTGACATGATAACGTCGCGCCCGCCTGGTTGTGGGTGCGGCGATTTTGTTCTTGAAATGTTCTCGTTGCCTGAATAGGCTTCCGGGCAGGGCACAAGGTTTTGGGGGCGTAGCCATGATGGGTATCGCGGCTGGTTTCAGGTCCGGTTCGACGACCGCTGGTTTTTCTCTCGCTGATTTGTCCCGCCGCCTGATCGCTCCGCTGCTCGGCCTCGCGGTGGCCGGCATGATCGCGGGCGCGGCTTCGGCGCAGGACCATCGCCAGAATGCGCCGGGCGAATTCGATTTCTACGTCCTGTCGCTGTCATGGTCGCCGTCGTTCTGCGAGGCCGCCAGCGAGCGCGGCAATTCCAGCCGCGGCATCCAGACCCAATGCGCCGGACGGCCATTCTCTTTCGTCGTGCACGGGCTGTGGCCGCAATACGATCGCGGCTTTCCGAATTACTGCCAGCGGCCCGCGCCGCGCCTCGCGCGCAACATCATGACGTCGATGCTTGACCTGATGCCGGCGCCGGGGCTGATCTACAGCGAGTGGGACAAGCATGGCACTTGTTCGGGGCTGGGCGCGCGCGGCTATTTCGAAGCCATCCGCAAGGCCCGCGCCGCAGTGAAGATTCCCGCCGATTATCTCCAACTGGCTGATCCGAAGAGCGTGGCCCCGGCAGAGATCGAGGATGCTTTCATCAGGGCCAATCCGGGCCTTTCCAGTTCGGCGATCGCCGTCACCTGCGACAGCAAGCGGCTCAGCGAGGTGCGCATCTGCATGAGCAAGGATTTGCAGTTCCGCGCCTGTGAGGAAATCGATCGCCGCGCCTGCCGCCGCGGCAACGTGGTGATGCCGCCCGTGCGCGGGGGATGAGCGCAGGTTACTTTCATCGCCCGATGTCGTAACACCTGCGGCATGAATTACCGTCACGCGTTTCACGCCGGAAACTTCGCCGATGTCATCAAGCACATCGTGCTGGCGCGCATCCTCACCTATCTGCACGAAAAGCCCGCCGCGTTTCGCGTGATCGACACCCATGCCGGCGCGGGGCTGTATGACCTCACCGGCAGCGAAGCCGAGCGCGGCGGCGAATGGCGCACCGGCATCGCGCGGCTGATGCAGGCGCGGCTGTCCGAGCCGGTGATGGCGCTGGTCGCGCCGTATCTCGACATCGTGCGCGCGTTCAATCCGCAGCGCGATCTCACCGCCTATCCGGGATCGCCGCTGGTGGCGCGCGCGCTGCTGCGGCCTCAGGACAGTCTGGTCGCCTGCGAACTCGAACCCACCGCGCGCAAGCAACTGATCTCCGCCTTGCGCCGCGACGAGCAGGCGCGCGTCGTCGATCTCGACGGCTGGACGGCGCTGACGGCCTTCGTGCCGCCAAAGGAACGGCGCGGACTGGTGCTGATCGATCCGCCGTTCGAGAAGCGCGACGAATTCATCAGGCTCGCCGAAGGCTTCAGCGCCGCGCATGCCAGGTGGCCGACCGGCATCTACATGCTCTGGTATCCGGTGAAGGAGCGCCGCGCCACCGACACGCTCGCGGATCACGTGGCGCAGGTCGCGAATGCCGGCGGCGGCGACAGCAAATGCCTGCGTGTCGAATTCAGTGTCGCGCCGCAGACGCCGGAGGCAGGACTGGTCTCGGCGGGCCTTCTGATCGTCAATCCGCCCTGGACGCTGGCGGCGGAATTGAAGGCGATCCTGCACGAACTCGAAAAGCCGCTCGGACTGGGCGGCGCGGGGCGCTTCCGCGTCGAGGCCGTCAGGGCCTGACGCACTGCGGGACACGATCGATGTTGTCGTGTTGCCCTGAATTGAGACGCGCCTGCGAAAAACCCAAAAGCACCATGGTCAATTTGCCGGGAACCGTATTATGCTGACGCGGTGAGGCTGGCTTTACGTCCCGCGGTCGCGAATGGTCGCGGCGGAATGACGAGGCCCCGAGCGATCCCCCGGTTTTTCCGGGCCGCTCTCAAGGCCAATGCTTTTCGGCAGTGAATGCCGGTCAGGCCGATGCGTGTTAGCGCACCGGCAGAGCATTGCGGGGAGGGGTTCCCGATGGCCATGACGGGTACGGTCAAGTTCTTCAACGCCGAGCGCGGTTACGGTTTCATCAAGCCGGACGATGGTGGGCGCGATGTGTTTGTCCACATCACCGCGGTCGAGCGCGCGGGACTGAAGGATCTGACCGAAGGACAGCGCATCACGTTCGAAGTCGAGCCCGACAAGAAGGGCAAGGGACCGAAGGCGGTCGATCTCGTCATTTCGTCCTGAACGAAGGCTGATCCTCATGGTGAGGAGCGAAGCGCAGCTTCGCGTCTCGAACCATGAGGTGCCGTGAGCCTCATCCTTCGAGACGCGCGCAAGAGCGCGCTCCTCAGGATGAGGGGTTCAGGCGGCTTCGATCAGAAGCGGTAGTTCACGCCGACGCGAATCGTGCTGAACTGATAGCCGTTCGGCAGGCCCGTCATCAGGAAGGTCTTCTCGCTCAGGTCGACATAGAGATATTCGACCTTGGCCGACCAGTTCTGGTTGATCGCATATTCCGCGCCGACGCCCGCGGTCCAGCCCGCCGACGTGTGGCTCTCGGAGAAGCCGCCCATCTCGGTCTTCAGCGTGCCGAATGCGAGACCGCCGGTGCCGTAAAGCAGGATGTTGTTGAAGGCGTAGCCGAGGCGGCCGCGCACGGTGCCGAACCACGGGTTCGAGAATTTCCACGCCGCGAAGGTGTCGTCGGCCGAATTGAGTTGCAGGTCGCCCTCGATACCGAGCACCAACTGGCCGGACTGATAATTGTAGCCGGCCTGAAGGCCGCCGAGCACGCCGGATGGCCGGGCTCCGTTGTTGCTGACGTCGCCCCAGCCATAGCCGAGATTGCCGCCGATATACGGCCCCATCCAGCTGTTGGCGAGCGGCTGATTGACCGTGTAAGGCTGCGAATAGGGACGCCGGCCATACATGTCAGCGGCCTGCGCCGTGGCTGTTACGCATGTTGCGGCGGCGACGATCGCGCCAAAAATGATCTTGCTCATCTCAACTCTCCTCACGCGCACCGCGGCCGCCGGTTGCCAGTCCTGAGCTGCGCGGCGGTTCCGCGTGGTTACGGAATTCCACCTTTTGTGCATAAAATTTATCGAGAGTTTTACGTTAAACACTCGTTAAGGCGGCTTGCCGCCCCATTCACGTCGTTAAGAAAGTGTTACTAATCGGGCGATGGAGGGATTTTCGCGAATTGGGAATCCTCCACATTCCCCGCGCCCCCATCGCTGGATGAATTGGTTCGCAGCGCTTAAGTTCTGACCATGATTCACGACACCTCCGACCCGACGCAGCAGCCGGATCCAGCGGCGCCGGACGCCTCCGTACCGGAACCGTCCGCGCGGAACCTGCGCGGGCAGGATGTCGATCCAGCCTCGATCCCGGCCGAAGAGGACGAGGAAGCTCGGCTGCCCGAACCAGTGGACGACTCGTCCGAGTTCGAGCCCGAAGGCACCCTCGCAGTCGGACGCGCGGCCATCGAGCGTGCTGTGAAACTCGCGCCGACTTCACCCGGCGTCTATCGCATGCTCAATGCCGCCAACGACGTGCTCTATGTCGGCAAGGCCAAGAGCGTGAAGAAGCGGCTGGCGTCCTATGCGCGCCCGACCGGCCAGGTGGCGCGGATCGCGCGGATGATCGCGGCCACGGTCAATGTCGAGATCATTTCCACAGCGACCGAGACCGAAGCGCTGCTGCTGGAAGCGAACCTCATCAAGCAGCTTCGTCCGCGCTTCAATGTGCTGCTGCGCGACGACAAATCGTTTCCGTATATTCTCATTACCGGCGATCACTGGGCGCCGCAGATTCTCAAGCATCGCGGCGCGCAAACGAGACCCGGCCGCTACTTCGGGCCATTCGCCTCGGTCGGCGCGGTCAATCGCACCATCACGGCGTTGCAGCGCGCGTTTCTGGTGCGCTCCTGCACCGATGCGTTTTTTGAAAGCCGCACGCGGCCGTGCCTGCTGTACCAGATCAAGCGCTGCGCCGGTCCGTGCACCGGCGAGATCGATTTTCCCGGCTATACCGAACTGGTGCGCGAAGCGAGCGACTTTCTCTCCGGCCGCTCGCGGCTGGTGAAGCAGGAACTCGCGGGTGAAATGGAGAAGGCGTCGCAGGATCTCGAATTCGAGCGCGCGGCGCTATATCGCGACCGTCTTGCAGCATTGTCCGCGATCCAGTCGCAGCAGGGCATCAATCCGCGCACGGTAGAAGAAGCCGACGTGTTCGCGATCCATCAGGAAGGCGGCTATTCCTGCGTCGAGGTGTTTTTCTTCCGCACCGGCCAGAACTGGGGCAATCGCGCCTACTTCCCGCGCGCCGACAAGGCAATGCCGCCGGAGGAGGTGCTGGGCTCGTTCCTCGCGCAATTCTACGACGACAAGCCGCCGCCCAAACTGATCCTGCTGTCGCATCGCATCGACGATCAGGAACTGCTTGGCGAAGCGCTGGGCGTGAAGGCGGGGTACAAGGTCGAGGTCGCGACGCCTCAGCGCGGTGAGAAGAAGGAACTGGTGGCGCACGCGCTGACCAATGCGCGCGAGGCGCTCGGCCGCAAGCTCGCCGATACCGCGACCCAGACACGCCTGTTGCAGGGGCTGTCGGCGGCGCTCGGCCTGCCGCGCGTGCCGCAGCGGATTGAGGTCTACGACAACAGCCACATCCAGGGGACGAATGCGGTCGGCGCGATGATCGTCGCCGGGCCGGAAGGCTTCCTCAAGAACCAGTACCGAAAGTTCAACATCAAGTCGGAGGGCCTCGCGCCGGGCGACGACTACGGCATGATGCGCGAGGTGCTGGAGCGCCGCTTCAAGCGGCTGATCAACGACGCTGCGGAGGGCAAGAAGCCTGCGGACGACAGCGTTCCGCAATGGCCCGATCTCGTCATCATCGACGGCGGTCAGGGCCAGCTCAACGCGGCGCGCGAAATCTTCGAGTCGCTGAACTTGTCGCAGATCTCGCTGATCGCGGTGGCCAAGGGGCCGGACCGGGACGCCGGGCGCGAAACCCTGTTCATGCCGGACCGCCCCTCCATTAAGCTCGAACCGCGCGATCCGGTGCTGTATTTCATCCAGCGGCTGCGCGACGAGGCGCACCGATTTGTCATCGGCTCGCATCGCAAGCTGCGTAAAAAAGACATCCGCGAGGCCGGATTGCAGGAGATTCCAGGCATCGGGCCGTCACGCAAACGTGCGTTGCTGCATCATTTCGGCACCCTGAAGGAGATCGAGCGGGCCTCGGTGGCCGATCTGGGCAAAGTTCCGGGCGTCAGCGCCGAAAGCGCGCGCAAAATTTTCGATTTCTTCCATCCGGGCAACGGCTAGCAGCGCCGCCGCCCTGATTTTAGGCTTGCTCGAAATGCGTCAGCCGGGCTGTTGACGCGGACGTTTTCGCAGTATTGGTAACCGCATGGTCAGTCTCGTCACCCCGAAGCCGGCGAAGCGCGCGCTGTCTTTGCCGAATCTGCTTACATACTCCCGGATCGCCGCCATTCCGGTGGTCATCGGCTGCATGTATGCGCAGTCCATTCTCGGCGCCCCATTGTGGCTGCGCTGGGTGGCGCTGTTCGTTTTCATCGCGGCAGGCATCACCGATTTTCTCGACGGCTATTATGCGCGGATGTGGGATCAGCAGTCGTCGCTGGGCAAGATGCTGGACCCCATTGCCGACAAGCTGCTGGTGGCGTCGTGCCTGCTGATGCTGGCTGCGGACGAAACCATTCGCGGCTGGTCGCTGTGGGCGGCCATCGTGATCCTGTGCCGCGAGATTCTGGTGTCGGGGCTGCGCGAATATCTCGCCGTCATCCGCATCAGCGTACCGGTGTCGCAACTGGCGAAGTGGAAGACCACGGTGCAACTGGTCGCCATCGGCTTCCTGATCGCGGGTGAGGCGGGCGAAATGATCCTGCCGCCGACCATCCTGATCGGCATCGTGCTGTTGTGGATTTCGGCGATTCTCACCATCTACACCGGATGGGATTACCTCCGCGCGGGAATCCATCATCTGACCGAGGAAGACCGGTGAAGGTTCTTTATTTCGCATGGGTGCGCGAGCGGGTCGGCAAGACCGAGGAAACCGTCGAGCCGCCGGCGAGCGTGCGCACGGTCGCCGACTTGATGCAGTGGCTGACGGCGCGCGGCGAGGAATACGCCAGCGCCTTCGCCTCGCCGAAGACGATCCGCGCCGCCATCGACCACACCCATGTGAAGGCAGACACCGCGATTGCGGGTGCCCGCGAGATTGCATTCTTCCCGCCCATGACCGGCGGCTGATCTTTTTATGACGATCCCCGTCACCATCCGCATCCAGTCAGCCGATTTCGACATCGCAGCGGAAATCGCCGCGCTGACCAGGGGCAACACCGACATCGGCGCGGTGGTGTCCTTTTCGGGCATCTGCCGCGGCGGCGCGGGCCAGGACGCCATCGCCGCGATGACGCTCGAACATTATCCCGGCATGGCGGAAGCCGAGATCGGGCGGCACGTGTCTGAGGCGACATCGCGCTGGCCGCTGACTGGCGTCACGGTGATCCATCGTTATGGCCGCGTGGTGCCGGGTGACAATATCGTGCTGGTGCTGACGGCCTCGGTGCACCGCGAGGCGGCGTTCCAGGCGGCGGAATTTTTGATGGACTATCTCAAGACCAGCGCCCCGTTCTGGAAATCCGAGGAGCGCGCGGATGGCAAAGACTCATTAAAGAAGACATGGGTCGATGCGCAGGCTCATGACGACAATGCAGCGGCGCGGTGGAAAAAATAATGGCGAAGACATCGAAGTCGGTTGCAGCGAAGGTATCTGCGAAGAAAGCGTCTCCAAAACGTACCGTTGCAAGCGCGAAATCAAGGAAGATCCTGAAGCCTGCGAAATCGCTCAAGGTCGCGCCCGGCGAATTCAAGATGCTGCTCGATCTGGTGCGCTATGGCGTCAGCCGCTTCGTCGAGGCGGAACTGACCTTCGCCCACGGCACCACCGATCCGGTGGCGGAAGCGGCGTTTCTCGTGTGCGAGGCGCTGCATCTGCATCCCGACCAGTTCGAGATGTTCGCGAACGCACGGGTTACGGCGCACGAGGCGTCCGGAATTCTCGCGCTGTTTGACAAGCGCATTGCCACGCGGAAGCCGGCTGCCTACCTCGTCAACAAGATCTACATGCGCGGGTTGCCGTTCTACGTCGACGAGCGGGTGATCGTGCCGCGCTCCTTCATCGGCGAATTGCTGGATTCGCATTTCGGCGGCGTGATCGAAGAAGAAGGCGGCTCGCTGATCGACGATCCGGTCAACGTCACGCGGGTGCTGGATCTCTGCACCGGTTCGGGATGTCTCGCGATCCTTGCGTGTCAAAGTTTTCCCAACGCCACCGTCGATGCGGTGGACATTTCAGAAGACGCACTGGCGGTGGCCGCGCGCAATGTCGCCGATTACGGCCTTGAGGACCGCGTGTCGCTGTATCAGGGCGATCTGTTCGATGCAGTCGGCGAGGCGCATTACGATCTCATCATCACCAATCCGCCCTATGTGGATGCCGAAGGGATGGAAGGCCTGCCGCGCGAATGTTTGCACGAGCCGTCGATCGCGTTCGACGGCGGCGACGACGGCCTCGACATCGTGCGCAGAATTCTCGACGCGGCGAAGGATCATCTCCACGCCGGACGGCGGCCTGCTGTGCGAGATCGGCCGCGGCCGCGATGTGCTGGGTGATGCCTATCCCAACCTGCCGCTGCTCTGGCTCGATACCGAGGACTCCGACGGCGAGGTGTTCTGGATTCCGGCTGAGGCGTTGTAAGAGGCGATGGAATAATTCCGCCGCCGGTCACAGAACCTTTCGGATCCAGTTGTGCGGGTCGGCCGCGCGACCGTACTGGATGTCGACCAGTTGTTTGCGAAGCCCCATCGCGACGGGACCCGCGGCACCGCCGTTGATGAGAAAATCGCCGCTCGCGGATCGAACCTTGCCGATCGGCGAGATGACGGCCGCCGTGCCGCAGGCGAAGGCCTCTTTCAGTTTTCCGCTGGCGGCGTCGGCGCGCCACTGGTCGATCGTGTAGGCCTCTTCGCGCACGCGCTTGCCCGCGTCTTTCGCCAGCGTGATGATCGAATCCCGGGTGATGCCCGGCAGGATCGTGCCGAGCGGCGGCGTCAGCAGCGAACCGTCGTCGAACACGAAGAAGATGTTCATGCCGCCGAGTTCCTCGATGTAGCGGCGTTCGACCGCATCGAGGAAAACCACCTGATCGCAGCCGTGATCGATGGCCTCGGCCTGCGCGCGCAGGCTCGCGGCGTAGTTGCCGCCGCATTTGACAGCGCCGGTGCCGCCGATCGCGGCGCGCGTGTAGTGCTCCGACACCCAGATCGACACGGGCGCGGGTCCGCCCTTGAAATAGGAGCCGACCGGCGATGCGATGACGGCGAAGACGTAATCCGTGGACGGCTTCACGCCGAGGAAGACCTCGGTCGCGATCATGAAGGGCCGCAGGTAGAGACTGCCGTCGCCACCCGGGATCCAGTCGCGGTCGATGCGCACGACCTGCTCGACCGCTTCGATGAACACATGCTCGGGCAGCGGCGCCATGGCCATCCGCTCGGCTGAACTCCGGAAGCGCCTGGCATTGGCGTCGGGGCGGAACAGGTTCACGCCGCCGTCGTCGCGCTTGTAGGCCTTGAGGCCTTCGAAAATCTCCTGAGCGTAGTGCAGGACCGCCGTGGCCGGATCGAGCAGGAAACTCGCGCGGGATTCCACGCGCGCGTCATGCCATCCCTTCGCTTGACTGTAGTGAACGACAGCCATGTGGTCGGTGAAGATCCGGCCGAATCCGAGGTCGACCAGCTTCGCTGCGCGCTCCTCATCCGGCGTCGGATTGGGCGAAGGCCGCGTTTCGAAATCGATCAGGATCGTGCCGTCGATTTTCTCGAACGAAACTCCCATGGGTATCCTCCAGATCGGCCGGTCCAGTCTCAGGAGCCGGCAGGTGCTCGTTCGTTTGTCGTGAGCGGTTAAGTCCAGTATGTTTCGTGGAATGTCGACCGACAATCGCACGGCGGAAAAATTCGCTTCGTATCCGGCCGGACGCTCCTGTTTCGAGGATCGTCGAAGGATACTGCGGGCGGCGAAATATCCGAATATTTCGTGAAGCCTGACCTTTTTGTAACTTTGAACCCAAGATATGTCAATATGGCTGACATAAATTTCAAGGCGCAAGGTGCAGGGCAGGGTCCCGCACGGGATGGGGCTGGGGCGTCCGCGCCTCACAGCGATCAGCGCTGGGACATCATCGAACTGCTGTTTTTCGCCTATCGTGACTTCGTCGGTGATGCCGACCATGTGCTGGAGGAATTCGGGTTCGGCCGCGCCCACCACCGCGTGGTGCACTTCGTCACCCGCTATCCGGGGCTGAAGGTCGCCGACCTGCTCGATGTGCTGCGGATCACCAAGCAGTCACTCGGCCGTGTGCTGAAGCAGCTTCTCGACGAGGGCTATATCGTCCAGAAGGCTGGCGACGCCGACCGGCGGCAGCGTCTTCTTTTCGCCACGGCAAAGGGCGAGGCCCTGGTGGTGAAGCTGGCCGGTTTGCAGACCGCGCGCATCACCCGCGCGCTGGAAGGCATGAGTCCGGCGGCGGCGGACGGCGCGCGCCAGTTCCTGCTCGGCATGATCGACCACGAGGATCCCGACAAGGTGCTGGACGTGATTCTCCAGGACTGGCCGCAAGGCGAAGGACGCAAGGTGAGCGAGACCGTGACATCGGTGCGAAGCAGCCGGAAGCTGGCCGATGATGCGCCGCATCTTCTGCTGGTCGATGACGATCGCCGCATCCGCGATCTGCTCGCGGGTTTCTCGCCGGCGAAGGCTATCGCGTCACCACCGCAAAAAGTGCCGCCGACGCGCGCGCCAAGCTGCTCGGGCTGCATTTCGATCTCCTGATCCTCGATGTGATGATGCCGGGCGAGACCGGATTCGATCTCGCGCGTTTCATCCGCACGTCCTCCGCTGTCCCGATCATCATGCTGACCGCGCGGCACGAAGCGGAAAGCCGGATCGAGGGATTGCAGATCGGCGCGGATGACTATGTGGCGAAGCCGTTCGAGCCGCGCGAACTTGTGCTGCGCATCGCCAACATTTTGAAGCGCGCGGCGCCGGTCGTCGCGCCGCCTGTGGAGTCGGTCGCGTTCGGGCCATACGTCTATCATCTGGAGCGCGGCGAATTGCGCGACGGCGAGAAGATCATCCATCTCACCGACCGTGAGCGCGACATGCTGCGCATTCTTTCATCGACGCCGGGCGAGACCGTGCCGCGCGGCGCGCTCACCGGCGGCGACGGCTCGGTGAACGAGCGCGCGGTGGACGTGCAGATCAACCGGCTGCGACGCAAAATCGAGCGCGATCCCGCCAATCCGCTGTTCCTGCAAGCGGTGCGCGGCATCGGCTATCGGCTCGTGGCGTCGCCGTGAGCACGCTGGACACCGGCCTCACCTTCATCCGCACAGCGTCGCGGCGCATGTCCAGCGCCAGCGGATGGCTGGGTCGCTGGTTCAAGGAACTGATGCCGAAGGGGCTCTATGCCCGCGCGCTGCTCATTATCATCGTGCCGATGGTGGTGCTGCAATCGGTGGTCGCCTTCGTCTTCATGGAGCGGCACTGGAACACGGTGACGCGGCGTCTGTCCGCCGCCGTGGTGCAGGACGTCGCCGCGCTGATGGACATCTACAAGACCTATCCGCAGGACAAGGATCGCACGCAGATCAAGCGGATCGCGCAGCAGCGTCTCGGCCTTGTGCTGGATTTTCTCCCCGTCAACGACATGCCGGCGCCGGGGCCGAAGCCGTTCTTCTCGCTGCTCGACCAGACCTTGTCCGTGCAGCTCTCGCGCCAGATCGGACGGCCGTTCTGGATCGATACCGTCGGGCGCTCGTCGCTGGTGGAAATCCGCATCAAGCTCGACGACACCGTGATGCGGGTGTTCGCGCAGCGCAGCGCAGCCTATGCGTCGAATTCGGAAATCTTCATCTTCTGGATGGTGGGCACCTCGTCGATCCTGCTGATCGTGGCGGTGCTGTTCCTGCGCAACCAGATCAAGCCGATCCTGCGGCTTGCGGACGCCGCGGAAAGTTTCGGCAAGGGCCGTGAGGTGCCGGACTTCCGGCCGCGCGGCGCGCGCGAGGTCCGGCGCGCGGCGCTGGCCTTCATGGAAATGAAATCCCGCGTCGAGCGCAGCATCGAGCAGCGCACCGCGATGCTGGCAGGCGTCAGCCACGACCTGCGCACCATCCTGACGCGCTTCAAGCTGGAGATGGCGCTGATCGGCGACAGCCCGGAAGTCGAGGGCATGCGCAAGGACGTCGACGAGATGAGCGGCATGCTGGAGGCGTATCTCGCCTTCGCGCGCGGCGACAGCGGCGAGCAGGCGCAGCCGACCGACATGGAGCAGGCGCTGGAAGAATTGCGCAGCGACGCCGAGCGCCACGGTCACGCCGCCACCGTCGTGTTCCACGGCCAGCCGCTGGTGACCGTGAAGCCGGCGGCGTTCAAGCGCTGCCTCGCCAATCTGGTGTCGAACGCCGCGCGGCATGCCAATGCCATTTCGATCACCGGCCATCGCGATCACCGCTATCTGACGGTGACGATCGACGACGACGGTCCCGGCATTCCTCCCGACATGCGCGAGGAGGTGTTCAAGCCGTTCCTCCGCCTCGACGATGCGCGCAATCAGGACGAGGGCGGCACGGGATTGGGTCTTGCCATCGCCCGCGATATCGCGCGCTCGCATGGCGGCGATATCACGCTGGGCGATAGTCCCTTGGGTGGGCTGCGGGCGACCGTGCGCGTGCCGGTGTAGCTCTTTCTTCCCTCTCCCGTTGTGGGAGAGGGTGCCCGAGCATAGCGAGGGCGGGTGAGGGGTATGAATGTCACTTCAAAATCGTGACCCCTCACCCGGCTCAGTTTCGCTTCGCTCAACTTCGCCACCCTCTCCCACAAGGGGAGAGGGAAGAAACCAAACTATTTCGCCAGTTCCTTCGATCGCTTCGTCGCCGCCGCAACGGCGCGGGTGAGTAGCGGATGAAAGCCCTCAAGGCCCATCAGCACATCGAGCGCGGCAGCCGTGGTGCCGCCGGGCGATGTGACGTTTTGGCGCAAGGTCGCGCTGTCGAGCTCCGAGCGATGCAGCAGTTCGCCGGAGCCGGCCACGGTTTCACGCGCGAGTTTGGTCGCGAGAGCCTCCGGTAATCCCGCCGCGACGCCGGCGCGCGCCAGTTCTTCCGCCAGCAGGAACACATAGGCAGGCCCTGAGCCGGACACGGCGGTGACCGCATCCATCAGCGCTTCATCATCGACCCATTCGACGCCGCCGGTGGCGCGGAGCAGCGCGTCGGCGATCGCACGTTGTTCGGGCGCGACGCCCTGCGCGGCCACCGCCACCGTGATGCCGCGCCCGATGGCAGCGGGCGTGTTCGGCATGGCGCGGATCACCTTGCCGCCGCAGACGTCAGTGATGCCTGCGATGGTGGTGCCCGCCATGATGGAGACCACCAATGTGGAAGGACCGACCAGTGCTTTGAGCTGCGGCCCGGCGTCGCGAAACATCTGCGGCTTCACCGCGACCACCAGTACGTCGGCGTGGATGTCTTTCGCATCCGGATTGAGGCGCACGCCGCGCGATGCGAAGCCGCGGGTCTCGTCGGAGGGATGCGGCTCGATGACAACCACGCGTTTGGGGTCGAGACCTTGCGCCAGCCAGCCGGACAGCATCGCGCCGCCCATCTTGCCCGCGCCCGCAAGCACGAGGGTGCCGGAAAAATTTTTCAGCGCGTCGGAGGAGGTTGATGTTGCCATGATTCAATTCACCCAGGTCGTCCCCGCGAAAGCGGGGACCCATAACTACAGAGTTCTATTGAATGAGGGGGAGCGCAACAAGTTATCGCGCAATTCAAAGAATGGGTCCCCGCTTTCGCGGGGACGACATTGCATGTTTGGTAAGCGCCCGGACGAGCTCTCGTTCGATAAACGAGACCTACGCCTCGCCCGCCGTGTCGAACATCGCCGCGGTCATGGCCTCGGACGCGGTCTTGCCGGCCCAGGTCACGAATTGCAGCGCCGGATAGTAGCGCTCGCAGGCGTGCAGCGCGCCTTCCAGCATCATTTCGCATTGCGCAGGCGTCGCCGTGATGCCGCCCGGCAGGATCAGCGCCTGCCGGTACATCACCGAGCCGGTGGCGAGCCAGACATCGAAATGTCCCACCCACAATTGCTCGTTGATCGCGGCGATCAGGCGCTGCACTTCGCTGCGCCGGGCTTCCGGAATCTTCATGTCGAAGGCGCAGGCCAGATGCAGCGCGTCGATATCGCCCATCCAGGTGAAGGACAGTTGATAATCGGTCCACTGTCCCTGCGTCAGGATCGTGATCTCGTCCTGGCCCGAGCGTTCGAATGACCAGTCGTTGGAGGAGGCGATCTCCTCGACAACCGAAAGCGGGCTGCTTCGCGAATCCGTAATGATGTCCAGATGGGACATGCTGCCTTCACCCTGAGTTAGCATGGGATGTGAAACGCCGAACGAAACGCAAAGAACGAGCGACGACTGTCGCTGCAAGTTCTCCGTTTACGATCATGACGGCCCGGCTTTCGGATCGTGCGCCGCAACGGCAACCTTGTAACAAGATTGATCGGTGATTTGCGGAATCCGCGCAACGGCGCCGCGAATCCCGTCCACAGGCAATGGGTTAATTTTCAGACTCTTCAACAGATTAAGCACGGCCGGCAAACATGCCGTCCCGTCTTGCATCGCGCCGGGCAAATTCCTGAGTCAGCGCATGTGCTTATCGGGCAATCGCGCGCGCTGCGGCGGCACTGCGAGCGAGAACAAAACGGAATCGGATTCGCGGAAAACGAGTCGCGCGCGCGCGTTGCGCGCAGAGGGAGAGCAAAAATATTTTGAAAGCCGACGAAATCAGTCGAACAGGCTCGACACTGATTCTTCGGATGCGGTGCGGCCGATGGCTTCGCCGATCAGGGAGGCGATTGACAACACGCGGATGTTGCCGGCCTTGCGCATGGCGTCGGTGGGCTGGATCGAGTCGGTGATGACCAGTTCCTTGAGCCGCGACGAGGTGATGCGGGCTACCGCTCCGCCGGAGAGAACGCCGTGGGTGATGTAGGCGTAGACGTCCTTCGCGCCATTGGCGAGAAGGGCGTCGGCGGCATTCACCAAAGTGCCGCCGGAGTCGACGATGTCGTCGACCAGAATGCAGGTGTATCCGGCGACGTCGCCGATCACGTTCATGACTTCGGACTCGCCGGCGCGCTCGCGCCGCTTGTCGATGATGGCCAGCGGCGCGTTGATGCGCTTGGCAAGGCCGCGGGCGCGGACCACGCCGCCGACGTCCGGCGACACCACCATGACGTTGGCGAGGTCGAACTTCTCCTTGATGTCGCGCACCATCACCGGCGAGGCGTAGAGGTTGTCGGTGGGAATATCGAAGAAGCCCTGAATCTGTCCGGCGTGAAGATCCAGCGTCATCACGCGGTCGGCACCGGCATGGGTAATGAGATTGGCGACCAGCTTGGCGGAGATCGGCGTGCGCGGTCCGGCTTTGCGATCCTGCCGGGCGTAGCCGAAGTAAGGGATGACGGCGGTGATGCGGCGCGCGGAGGCGCGGCGCAGCGCGTCGGTGATGATCAGCAATTCCATCAGGTGATCGTTGGCGGGATACGAGGTCGACTGGATGATGAAGACATCCGACCCGCGCACGTTTTCCTGAATCTCGACGAACACTTCCATGTCGGCGAAGCGGCGCACGCTCGCCTTCGTCATCGGCAGGTTGAGCCACGACGCGATCTCGGCGGCCAATTCGGGGTTCGAATTGCCGGCGACCAGCTTGATGGAGCCATTCTTAGCTGAAATCGCAGCCTCTCCTCGCGACGTGGGGGAAACGCTTTTCAACATATCAGCTACTGCCTGTGGAACCGGTTACCTGCGCTTTCGCAGGCGCGTGATAACAAGGACCGAACAAGGCTGGCAATACAAAGCCAAGGGTTTGAGCACGTTTTCCTGCAAAAACAGGCGTCCGGTCGCCTCTGCATCCTTAATGGGCGCTGAAAGCCAGCGTCTGCATTTGTCCGGACACCGATTCAGGCCGATTTTCGTCCGTCTGCGCGATGGCGGGGCCGGAACGGGGCGCGGCGGGGGCGGGATCGTCCTGCGCCGGGGCGGTGCCGTTGATAAGACCGTTGAGGCCGTTTAGTCCGGAGAGCGCGATTCGGCGCATCAACTGATCGTCCGCTGTGGCCCAGGCGTCGCGGCCGCCCTTGCCGCCGGGTTCCTCGCCGCTGAGGCGGACGGCGCGCTGCTGATCCCGGTCGTAGACGTCCCAGACCCAGGCGATGACTGTCCGGCCGCGCCGGACCTGCGCCGACAGATAGCTGCGGACGCGGTATGAAGCGGGGGCCTCGCGCGAGACGATGGTGAAACTGCGGGCGGTGGATTCGGCTTCCAGCGCGCGCACCAGCCGGTCGAACACCTGTGGCGGCGGGCCATCCACGGATTCGAAGGCGACAGTCGGGCCGAAGGATTGACCGGTCGAAACCGTCATCGCACCGCCGCCTGCGCATCCTGAAGTGATGCACAGCACGGCAAACAGCGCAGGGAGCCGCAAACGGTGCAGCGACATCCCGCGTATTGCGCGCAGTCCGGAATTCATACGCGACGCCATCCCGAAATCCCTGTCCCGCGGACATCTGACGCGCCGCTGGGCCGGATCGAGCGATACCGTTAAAATGCGTTAAGGTCTAGGGCGGAGCGGTGGCGGCGCGATCACAAGATTCGTCATTCTGAGGTGCGAGCTCTTGCGAGCCTCGAAGGATGACGATTCATTGCCGTCGCCCTTCGAGGCCTCCGCTTCGCTACGGCTCCTCAGAGTGACGGCGAGGAAGGTCTGATCGTTCAGCTTTCCAGCACGATGGCGTGGATGTTGCGGCCATAGTCCGGCTCCTTGCGGTGAACCGAGCGGCGATAGCTGAACAGCCGTTCGTCCGCGTAGGTATCGACGCCGGTATCGTCGATCATCAGAATGCCTGCCCGCTCCAGCCGCTGCCGGATATAGTTCGCGAGATCGAACATCGCATGGTCCGTGCGGGAGGACGGCACGAAGAAGCGTGCGTTGTCCTTGTCGGCTTCCGCGAAGCGCGCGATGAATTCCGCGCCGACCTCGTAACTCGGCTGGCGGATCAGCGGACCGATCGCGGCGATGATCGTGCCGCGCGACGCGCCGAGTTCTTCCATCGCCCCAATCGTGTTCTCGAGCACGCCGCCGAACGCACCTTTCCAGCCGGCATGGGCCGCGCCGATCACGCGGGCCATCGGATCGGCGAACAGGATCGGCCCGCAATCGGCGGCGGTGACGCCGATGGCGAGACCGGGAATTTTCGTCACCATTGCATCGGCGCGCGGGCGCGATTCCGTGTCCCACGGAGCGGTGGCGATAGCGACATCGGGCGAATGAATCTGGAACACGGTGAGAAACCGCGCCGGTGCGACACCCAGATGCTCCGCCATGCGGCGGCGGTTCTCGGTGACATGCGCGGCATCGTCGTTCGAACCGACGCCGCCGTTGAGGCTTGCATAGATGCCGCTGGAGACGCCGCCTTCGCGCGTGAAAAATGCGTGACGCAGGCCGGGGACGGCCGACAGTAGCGACGATCCGAACGTCATGACTTCGATGCTCCGCCGGGTGAGCCCTGATCGGACAAGGCTGCCAGCGTTTCAATATCGGGATGCGACACGCCGAGCACCTTGAACAGCGAGCCCATGCCCTCGGGGCTCGGGCCGGTGAGGCGCTTCAGCGCCGCGGCGATGGCCTTCGCACCGTCTTCCGAGGCGTTCTTCGACAGCGCCTGCGCGCGGGTTTCGATGCCGAGCCGGTTGAGGAACGCGCCTTGCTCGACCGGACCATGCGCGCGCGCACCGACATCCTCAGCGGCGCGGGCGAGCGCCTGAAAATCCACATGCGCGGTGACGTCGGCGAGGCCCGCATTCTTCAGCGGATTGGTGTAATTATGCCGCGCTATGGCCTGGAAGGTGTCGCCGGCGTCGCTGCGCAGATGACCGTAGTCGATGATCAGCGCCGCGCCGCCCTGATCGCGCAGGCGGCGCGCGATGGTGATGATCTGGTTGTCAGGCCGCCATTCGAAGATCGCGCCATTCGGCGCGGCGCGCACCACCGGCGGCAGCAAGACCTCGAAGCGCGGCATCGGATCCCTAGCAATGCCATAGGCGAGAATATCGTCATCGATCTCGATGACACGCTCGTGCCAGCCGTCGTCCTGCTTGATTGCCTGATGGATCGGCAGCGCATCGAAGAATTCGTTGGCGAGGATGATCGCTGGCCCCTCGGGAACGTCGTCGATGCTGTCATACCATTCCACATACGCGGTCTCGGCCAGCTTCTCGCGCTGCTTGTCGCGCAGCGTCGGACTCGCCTCCACCAGATGCACGCTGATCGCCTCGTGGAATGCCGGCAGAATCCGCACTGCGCGCAGCGCGTCCGCCATCATGGTGCCGCGGCCCGGTCCGAGTTCGATGAACTTGACCTCCTGCGGCATGCCCATCGCATTCCACACCGACGCCGCCCATAGCCCGACCAGTTCGCCGAACATCTGGCTGATTTCGGGCGCGGTGGTGAAATCGCCGTCGCGGCCGAGCGGATCGCGCTTGAGATAGTAGCCATACTCCGGATGCGTCAGGCAAATCTGCATGTAGCGCGACACCGGCATCGGGCCGGTGGCGGCGATCTGCTTCCGGATGATGGTTTCAAGCGGCGAATAATTGGACACGGCAATCTTTCACAGAGATCAGAATCGAGTGCGCAATATAACCTTACGATATTATGACGCCTTGGACGCCTGTTGATCCGGCGTTTGCGCGCGCCGCCGCCATGCCGCGATCATGAACGCGAGGCCGGCGAGGATCATGGGAACCGACAATAGCATTCCCATCGTCAGCCCGCCCCACAGGAATCCGAGTTGCGGATCGGGTTCGCGGAAAAACTCACCGGTGATGCGGGCCCCGCCGTAAATCGTTGCGAAGGCGCCGATGATGAGGCCGGGCCGCTTCAGCGCGCCGCCTTGAATCAGCAGCGCCAGCAGGATGAATAGCACGATGCCTTCGAGGCCTGCTTCGTAAAGCTGGCTCGGGTGGCGCGGCAGCGGGCCGCCGTTCGGGAATACCATCGCCCACGGCACGCTGGCGTCGGCGTGACGGCCCCACAACTCGCTGTTGATGAAATTCGCCAGGCGTCCGAGCAGCAGGCCGATGGGGCCGACGGCGCAGGTGACGTCGCCGAGCGAGAGTACCGAAATGTTCCGCTTCCAGCCGAACAGCAGCACCGCGATCACGCAGCCGAGGAAGCCGCCGTGGAACGACATGCCGCCGGTCCACAGCTTGAAGATTTCGCCGGGATGCTGTGTGAAGAAGCCGAGATTGTAGAACAGCACGTAGCCGGTGCGGCCACCCAGAATGATTCCGAGCGTCACCCACAGGATGAAGTCGTCGAAATCCACCACCGTGAACGGAGCCTTGCCGCCCCACAGCCGCTCGCTGCGGATGATCTTGCGCGCATACATCCAGCCCAGCATGATGCCGCCGATATAGGCCAGCGCGTACCAGCGGATCGCGATCGGTCCGATGGCGATGGCGACGGGGTCGAACACGGGAAAAGCGATGGTCAGCATGGGCAGGACGATTTCCGGCGGCGGACGAATGCCTTAAGGAGGGGTCTTACATCTTGCGTCCCGGCATGGCTATCACCATTGTTTTGGGAGGTGATATACGGTACTCGCCCTTCGGAGTTTTGACGATGACCCAGACCAGCAACCGTTTTTTTGACGAAATCGCGCGCCTGATGAACGACGCCACGGGCGCGGCTCAGGGCGTCAAGCGCGAGGTGGAAACCGTCATCCGCAGCCAGGCCGAGCGCGTCCTGCGCGATCTCGATCTCGTCAAGCGCGAGGAATTCGAGGCGGTGAAGGACATGGCTCGCCTCGCCCGCGAGGAAAACGAGGCGCTGAAGACGCGCATCGCGGCACTGGAGAAGAAGATCGGCCCTGTCGCGGAGACGTGAGTTTCTTTCTCCCTCCCACGAGGGGGAGGGGAAGAAAGTAAGCGATCCATTATCTGTTATTGAGTCGTCCCGGCGCAGGCCGGGACCCATAACCACCGGCTGATCGATTTGGGCAGGTCGATCAAATATCTCTTTACAAGATATACTGACAGGGATGATGGGTCCCGGCCTGCACCGGGACGACCAGAGAGCGTGTTGCTGATCGCGGAAGGGCTAGTCCATCTTGATGCCGGCGGTCTTGATGACCTGCGCCCACTTTGCCGTCTCGGCGGCTATATAGTCCGCCATCTCCTGTGGCGTGCTTTGCAGCGGATCGATGCCGGCGGCGATCAGCTTCTGCCTGATTTCCGGATCGTTGACCGCTTTCAGATAGGCGTCGCGCAGTTTTGCGATGATGTCGGGCGAGACTTTCGCGGGCGCTGAAAAGCCTTGCCACGCCCAGCCTTCAAACCCGGGGACGTCCACCGCGACCGCGGGCACGCCGGGCAGCCCGTAGAATTCGTCCGGCGAGCAGACACCGATGGCCTTGATTGATTTCAAACCGAGTTGCGAGCGCGCGCTGGCGAAGTCCACGAACATCATGCCGATCTGTCCGCCCGCGAGATCCTGCAACGCCGGTCCCGCGCCCTTGTAGGGAACATGGTTGAGCTTGATGCCCGCCGACTGCGCGAACAGCTCCGCCGCCAGATGAAATGGCGAACCGACGCCCGCGCTCGCATAGTCGATGGTGCCTGGCGCCTTCTGCGCGGCAGCGATCAGTTCCTTCACCGAGTTGACGTTGAGTTTGTCGGTGTTGACCAGCAGCACAATGGCGAAGCGGCCGGTCAGCGAGATTGGCGCGAAGTCCTTTTGCGGATCGTAGCTCAGCTTCTGATAGAGGCTTTCGTTCGAGGCATAGGTCGAGGTGTCGCCGAGCAGGAATGTGTAGCCGTCGGGATCGGCCTTGGCCACGACCTCGGCCCCGATCTGCGTGCCGGCGCCGGGGCGATTCTCCACCACGATCTGCTGGCCGAGCGTGGTGCTCATCGATGTCGCAACCAGTCGCGCGAAAAAATCAGTGCCGCCGCCCGCCGCATAAGGAACGATGAGATGGACCGGCCGCGCGGGATAAGCGGCTTGCGCCCATGCCGGGGCAGTCAGATTTGCACCGAGCGCGGCGGCGGCTGTCATCAGCGAACGGCGCGTCAGCATGCTGTCGAATGGCATTGCGAATCCTCCCGGTGCGGCCGATGCATTGCCGGCCGCTTGGTCTTGATGAATTATAGTTGCATCTCATCGCGGGAGGCGGACAAAATCAACAGCGGGCATCAAGAGCAGATGTTTCCTTCCCCTCTCCCACAAGGGGAGAGGGGAGAAGAGCGTACGATCTTTCATCAGGTCGTCCCGGCGAACGCCGGGACCCATCACCACCAAGTCATCTGTTGACAACAGGTGGTAGACATCTCGCTTCAGTTATATCGACTGGGCTTATGGGTCCCGGCGTTCGCCGGGACGACTCCAAAGAGCCAATTGGATTGGTGTAGCCTACAGCCCCAGCGCTACGGGACGGAACGCCTGCCGCAGCGCGCTGTCGAGCTTGCCGTCCATCAGTTCCATGATCGCGAAGGCCTGCTCCGGCGTCATCGCCAGCGTTTCGGCGTCGGGTTCAAGCAATGTGGCGTAGGTGTCCACCAGGGTGATGATGCGGACGATGTCGCTGATGCGCGATCCGTGAAGGCCGTCGGGGTAGCCGGTGCCGTCGAGCATTTCGTGATGATGCAGCACGACGTCGAGCACTTCGCCGGGAAATCCGCGCTGTTCCTTCAGCGCGTTGAAACCGAGCCGGGTGTGCTGGGCGAGAATATTGACCTCTTCGTCGCTGAATTTTCCAACCTTGTTGAGGATCGGCACCGGAATGAACGCCTTGCCCACGTCGTGCAGCAACGCGGCGCGCGTCAGCCGGCGCTGATCTTCCTCGCGCATGCAAAGATACTGCGCGAAGGCGACCGCGTAGCCGGTGACGTGCAGGGTGTGGCGATAGCTTCTGTTGTGGTGCTTGTTGATGGCGACCAGCCATTGCCGCAGCGAGCAGCGTTTCAGCGCGCGCAGGATCTGCGTCTCCGCCTGCATCACGTCCTCGATGGTCAGCGGGATTCCGGCGGGGAGCCGCCGAAAGATCTTGGACATCACGATCAGCGCTGCGGTGACGCCGTTGCTGAGGATCCGCGCGTCGGTGGTGTGCTCGTCCTCCGGGGTCTCCGGAAAAACCTGGCGGATGCGATGCAGGATGCTTTCCGGATCGAGCGGCCGTTCGATCGTATCGGTGGCGCCGAGCGCCCAGGCCTGCGTCGGTCCGTGATGAAGCGAATCCGCCAACACGAACAGCCGGGGCAATGACTGATAAGCCTCGCCGATGAGCTTGCTGCGGACATGCTGCACGATGGCCGCGGATGTGAGGTCGATATCGATGATGACGCCGACGAAATCGCTCGCAGGATGATCGGGCAGATCTTGAATCGAGATTGCTTCCACGCTTCCCGCATTTTTCAGGATGCGCGCGAGATCGTTGCTTTGGTTCTCACAATCCGATGCAAGCAGCAGACGTCTCGTTGTCTGCGGAAGTTCTGCCAGGGCAGCCATTTCGTCCTCTGCGGGGCGTTCGGTAGATATGCACCCCAGAGGTGTATCAAAAAGGCGGTTCTCGACCCTTAACGTGCATCGTTAACGCTCGCTTTAGAATATATTCGCAATTGTTCATGCTGCTTCGTCGGCGCGCCGCCACAGCGGAAACGGATCGCGCAGCTTGGCCCACGCCGCCACGTTCATCTCGTCCTTGCCGGTGTCGGGAACGAGGCACGCATCGAGCCGCCGCGTCAGTTCCGCGGTGTCCATGCCTGTGCCGATGAAAACGATTTCCTGTCGGCGATCGCCCCAGACATCGGACCAGTTTTTTGCGATGGCCGCGCGCCATTCCGGATGATCGGGCCAGCGGTCCTTTGGAATTGCAGCCCACCAGAATCCCATCGCCTCGTTGCGGACGATGGCGCCGGCCTGGCTGAGTTCGCCGACCCATTGCGGCCGCGTTGCCAGCCAGTAGTGGCCCTTGGTGCGGATCACGCCCGGCCAGCTTGATCCGATGAAGGCGTGAAATTTCTGCGGGTCGAACGGCCGGCGTGCGCGATAGACGAAGTTCGTCACGCCGTATTCTTCCGTTTCCGGTACATGGTCGGCGAAGCCATACAGTTCCTTGAACCAGACCGGATGCTGCTGTGCCTTTTCAAAATCAAAACGGCCGGTGTTGAGGATTTTCTCCGGCGGCACGCGTGAAAAACTGGTCTCGATGATGTCGGCGTCGGGATTCAGCGCCTTTAGAATTTGCCGCGCGGCCTCGCGCTGCGCAGGTGACGCGTCGTCGATCTTGTTGAGCACGATGACGTCGGCGAACTCGATCTGGTCGACCAGCAGGTCGACTAGCGTGCGCTTGTCATCGTCGCCGAGCGACTCGCCACGGTCGCGCAAAAAGTCATGGGACGCGTAGTCGCGCAGCAGGTTCACCGCGTCCACGACCGTCACCATGGTGTCGAGTTGCGCGACATCGCCGAGGCTTGCGCCGTCCTCGTCCCGGAAATCGAAGGTGGCCGCGACCGGCAGCGGCTCGGCGATGCCGGTGGATTCGATCAGCAGGTAGTCGAAGCGCCCGTCGTGGGCGAGTCGGCTCACCTCCTTGAGCAAATCGTCGCGCAGCGTGCAGCAGATGCAGCCGTCGGTCATTTCGACCAGTGTTTCATTCGTCCGCGACAGGTCCGCACCGCCATTGCGAATGAGGTCCGCGTCGATGTTCACTTCGCTCATGTCGTTCACGATCACGGCCACTCTCAGGCCCTGCCGGTTGTTCAGCACATGATTCATCAGGGTCGTCTTTCCAGAGCCAAGGAAGCCGGAGAGCACGGTGACGGGCAGTTTTTTCATGGGAATCGAACAGCCTTTTCAATGCGATGCGGGAGAGACGGCGGGGCGGCATGGAGCGCTCGCTATTATTGTTATGTTATAACATAACAATAAAAAACTCCAGACGGCAAGGCGGAAAGTCATCGATGGGACAAAACGCGATTAAAGAACGCAGTCAGGCGCGTTGCGAGGCGCACGGCGCAGGTCAAAGCCGTCGATAAAATCCCCCGATTTCCTTGTGTTTGGGGTGCTTTGGGGCTAAGAACCCGCCACGTCCGCGGCCCCCGCACCCCTGGAGGCTTGCCGCGACGTGAAACCGGGCCGCTTTGCGGCCCTTCACTTTTAAATCTTAAGGAACTGAACAATGGCGACCGTCAAGGAATTGAAGGCGACCGCTCGTCCGAAGGCCGGCAAGGGGGCCGCCCGGGCTGAACGTCGCGCTGGCCGTATCCCGGCAGTGATCTATGGCAACAACCAGCCCCCGCTGACCATCTCGCTCGACGATGCTGAACTGCGTCTGCGCATTCAGGCCGGGCGTTTTCTCACCACCGTTCACGACATCGAACTCGACGGCAAGAAGCACCGCGTGATTCCGCGCGACTTCAGTCTCGATCCGGTGCGCGACTTCCCGCTGCATGTGGATTTCCTTCGCCTCGGTGAAGGCTCCAAGATCCGCGTCAGCGTTCCGCTGCATGTGCTGAACGCGGAAACAGCTCCGGGCGTGAAGCGGGGCGGCACGGTCAACATCGTGACCCATACGATCGAACTCGAAGTGCCCGCGGACAACATCCCGCAGTATCTTGAAGCCGATGTCGGCAAGCTCGACATCGCAAGCTCGTTGCACATCACCGACATCAAGCTGCCGCCGAACGTCAAGCTGTTGACGCGTGACGATGCGACGCTGGTCACCATCGTTCCGCCGTCGGGCTACAACGAAGAACTGAAGGCCGCTGCTGCGGCTGCCGGTGGTGCGGCTCCTGCGGCTGGTGCTGCTGCTGCGGCCGGTGCTGCGGCTCCTGCTGCTGCGGCCGGTGCGAAAGCGCCTGCGGCCGGTGGCAAGGCTCCTGCCGCTGCTGCGGCGAAGCCCGCGGCCGACAAGAAGAAGTAAGAACTTGGTGGAGTGGATTTGACATTCGCGATGCTGCTCGCGTGAGCGTCGTAATGCGAATGTCAAATCCGAAACTCCACCAATATCTCCAGTCTTCGAGTGTCCTTTCGAATCCGAAGTTCGTTCGGAAGGTGCTGCGACGTAATACGAACTTCGGATTCGGGACACTCGTGCCATGCGCCTGTTCGTCGGACTGGGAAACCCCGGCGCGAAGTATCAGGGCAACCGGCACAATATCGGGTTCATGGTCGTCGACGAGATCGCACGGCGTCACGGATTTGGTCCGTGGCGCCGTCGTTTTCAGGGCGAGACCTCCGAAGGTCATCTCGGCAACGGCCGCGTCATTCTGCTGAAGCCCACGACCTATATGAACGAGTCGGGCAACGCTGTCGGCGAAGCCACGAAGTTCTTCAAGATGAGCGTCGGCGATATCACGGTGTTCCACGACGAGATCGAACTGCCGCCCGCGAAGCTGCGCGTCAAGATCGGCGGCGGTATCGCGGGACACAACGGGTTGCGTTCGATCTCCGCGCACGTCGGCAACGACTATCGTCGCGTCCGGCTCGGCGTCGGGCATCCCGGCGTCAAGGATCTGGTGCATCAGCACGTCTTGTCCGATTTCGCCAAAAGCGAAATGCCTTGGGTGAGCGCGCTGTGCCAGGCGGTTGCCGACAACGCAGCGTTGATTGTCACCGGACAGGACGCATCGTTTGCAAACAAGGTGCATCTTGCGATGGATGCAAAGGGATTCACATCGAAGGACGATGGCGGCGCAGGCTAGTTTGCGCATCGTCCGGAAAATTCAGGACAGGTCATGGGTTTCAAATGCGGCATCGTCGGACTGCCCAATGTCGGCAAGTCCACACTGTTCAACGCGCTGACGGAAACGGCGGCGGCGCAGGCGGCGAACTATCCGTTCTGCACCATCGAGCCGAATGTCGGCGCCGTGGCGGTGCCGGACCCGCGCCTTGAGAAGCTGTGCGAGATCGCCAAGTCGCAGACGATCATCCCGACACAACTGACCTTCGTGGACATCGCGGGGCTGGTGCGCGGCGCTTCAAAGGGGAAGGGCTCGGCAACCAGTTTCTCGCCACCATCCGCGAGGTGGATGCGGTCGCCCATGTCGTGCGCTGTTTCGAGGACTCCGACATCACCCATGTCGAGGGCAAGATCGCGCCGCTCGCCGACATCGAGACCATCGAGACCGAACTGATGCTGGCCGACCTCGACAGTCTCGAGAAGCGCGTCGATAACCTGACCAAGAAGGCGAAAGGCGGCGACAAGGATTCAAAGGAGCAACTCGACCTCGTCGAGCGCGCGCTGAAGCTGCTGCGCGATGGCAAGCCGGCGCGGTTTCTCGACCGCAAGCCCGAGGAAGAACGTGCCTTCCGCATGCTCGGCCTCCTGACGTCGAAGCCTGTGCTCTATGTCTGCAACGTCGAGGAAGGCTCCGCCGCCACCGGCAACGCGTTCTCGCAGGCCGTGTTCGAACACGCCAAGAAGGAAGGCGCGGTCGCGGTGGTGATTTCCGCCAAGATCGAATCCGAGATCGCGACGCTGTCGCGTGCGGAGCGTGCCGATTTCCTTGAGACTCTGGGGCTGGAAGAAGCCGGACTCGATCGCCTGATCCGCGCCGGCTATGAGCTGCTGCATCTCATCACCTACTTCACGGTCGGTCCCAAGGAGGCTCGTGCCTGGACCATCACCAGGGGCACCAAGGCGCCCGCGGCGGCGGGCGTGATCCATACCGATTTCGAGAAGGGCTTCATCCGCGCCGAGACCATTGCTTATGATGACTACGTGTCACTGGGTGGCGAGGCCGGCGCGCGCGATGCCGGCAAGCTGCGGCTGGAAGGCAAGGAATATGTCGTCGCCGACGGCGACGTGATGCATTTCCGGTTCAATAACTGATCGCCGTCAGTTGGTCATGCTGCTGCGCCGGGCGGCGATGTAGGGCAGAACGAACAGATACAGCCCGCTGAACAGCAACAGGAACAGCGGCGGCAGCGGGGCGTAAACGATCGCGGCGGGAGGCTGGCCGAATCCCATCGCGATAAAGTTGGCGGCGACGGTGATCGTGAAGATGATCGACAGCCAGCGATGGGTTTGACGAATCCATGCATTCGCGCTCATGACGGCTCCTTGCGGTGAGATGTTGGGAGGATTGCGCAGCGAGCGCGGCGTAGTCAGTCTTGTCGTGTCAGAAGCTGCTCCAGCTTTGTGATGAACTGCTGCCAGCCGGCTTTGGCGCCGCCAAAAGCCTGTCTCTGATCGGGCCGGAAACCGGTCTGCTCCATACGCAACAGGGTGCCTGTGCCGGAAGGGGTGAGCGTGAAGGTCACGACACTCCTGAGATCGAAGGCTGCGTCATCGTGTGCAAAATTCCAAGTGTAGGAGAGTGTTCTGTTCGGCTCGATGGCTAGGACCTCGCAATCCAGCACGCCGCCCCATTCGCCGCGAAGATTGAAGCGATGGCCGAGCGCCGGCTTGAAGTCGTTCTTCATGAGCCATTCCTCGATCAGATGCGGCTGCGTCAGCGCGCGCCAGATTTTCTCCGGCGGGTGAAGGAATTCACGCTCGACAACGACGGTGCGGCTGTCGGCCGATGGTTCGATCATTGGTCCATCCTTTTCAGCAAGTCTTCGAGGTCGTCGAAGCGCTTCTCCCAGAAGCTGGTCATCTGGCTGGTCCAGTCGATGAGGGGCGACAGAGCGCGAAGCTGCGCGCTGTAATGGGTCTGCCGCCCGTCCTGCCGGTCGCGCACCAGCCCCGCCTGCTTCAGAATCCCGAGATGTTTTGACACCGCCGGTTGTGACACGCCGGACCGCGCCGTCAGGGCGCCGACGGTTTGCTCGCCTTGCCGGCAAAGCCGCTCAAAGATCGCCCGCCGGGTTGGGTCGGCGAGGGTACGGAACAGGGTGTCCTGGGCTTTCGACATTCATAACTCTATGGTTATGTATCATCGTATAACCGTTTGGTTATGGATAAGTCAAATGAAAATGGGGAGATCTGCCGGAGTGTGCCGTTTCGCAACGCGCAGATCAGGGCTGGTCCGAGCTCAGGCGATACAAACTTTCGCCTGAGCTATGCAATGAGCTGGAGGCAAGGTTCAAAACTGCCGCCCTTGCTCGCGGCCCTGATCGCGGATCGCGCCGAGGTGCTCGTTGATCCGGAACACGATCAGGATCAGTTCGGCGCTGATGCGCGAGAAGATGATTCCGACGACGATGCCCGCCAGCGCCGACAGCAGCAGGACGAAGCCGCCGAACGGGCTGACCGCCATCAACGTCAGCGCCGAGAATATGCCGGAGATGCCGAACAGGATGATCAGCGCGATCACCAGCCAGTAGAACGCCTTGATGATGGTGGGCGTGATGAACCTGTCCCACTGGAAGAGATCCTGGAATTGAAACATGGGTTTTTCTCCAGATGAGCCGCGGTGCGGACGACGGCAGGCGAACGATGGCGAATCAGCCACGGACTGAATCGCTCCGGATGGATGGTTTGTCGCATATCGCCGAAAAGGACGGAAGGCGAGTGCGGAACGGAGCGCTTGAGGTGTCTGCAAATAACGGCCAAACTGCGCCCATCCACAATGCGATCGAGAAAATGAAACTGACATTCGAAGACTTCAAGCCGGGCCATTTCGGCACGTTCGGCCCACACCATGTGTCGCGCGATGATATTATTTCGTTCGCCTCCGAGTTCGATCCCCAGCCGATGCATCTCGACGATGAAGCCGCCAGCCGCTCCTTGCTCAAGGGCCTGTCGGGTTCGGGCTGGCATATGTGCGCGCTCTTGATGCGGATCAGTTGGGACGGCTTCATCCACAACATCGCATCGGCCGGCGCGCCCGGCGTCGACGAGGTGCGATGGGTTTCGCCGCTGCGGCCGGGCGACGATCTCACGGTCTCGATCGACGTGCTCGAAACCCGTGAATCGAAGAGCCGCCCCGACATCGGTTTCGTTCGCATCAAGAACGACATGCGCAACGCGGCGGGGCAGACGCTGATGCTCGCCACACTTCCCATTATGGTGCTGCGTCGTGCCGCAGCCGGTGCGAACTGAGGATCGAGATGCCGTATTTTGAAGAGATGAAGATCGGCGATCGCCGCGAACTCGGATCGTTCACGTTCACGCCGGAGAATATCAAGGCTTTCGCCGTGAAGTTCGATCCGCAGCCGTTTCACCTCGATGAGGAGGCGGGACGGAAATCGGTGTTCGGCGGGCTTGCCGCGTCGGGCTGGCATGTCGCCGCGGCCTGGATGAAGTTGACGGTGGCGAGTTTCAAGCGCGAGGCCGAGGCCCGCGCGGCGCGTGGCGAGCCGGTGGTTCTGGGAGGGCCGTCGCCCGGATTCGAGGATCTGAAATGGATCAGGCCGGTGCTCGCTGGCGATACGTTGACCTATGATACCCAGGTGTCGTCGTTGCGGTCGCTGGACACGCGCCCGCAATGGGGCCTCGCGGAATTCTACAACACCGGCGTGAACCAGCGCGGCGAACTTGCCTTTTCGTTCAAGGGCAAGGCATTCGTGCCGAGGCGGCCGGCTGCCTGATGCGCGCCAGCGGCGGTCAAAGCCTCAAGCCCGCCACGCAATCATGAGAATTGTGACTGCGACCACGAACAGCGCGAGAAACCGCACGAGGATGGTTGCCAGTTGCGGCGGCGGATCGCCGCCCGCGAGTGGCTCGGAGTGGCCGGGCCGGACGCTTTTCATAAATATATCCCACTGAAACGTCCGGCAAAGATGAGCCGGATCAGTTCTTGGTCGTCTCAGTGGCGAACAGGTTCATCTCTCGGGCAGAATAAATATCGCCGCCGACTCCATGCAGGAGAGGGCGGCGACAAGTTTGCCGGGAGGTTGCCTTGGCATGATCCCTCACGGGGGATCATGCCATTCAAAAGAATTCTTCAGTCCTGACGCGGTTCGGGAGCCGAGCGGCGCCATTGCGCGAGATTGTCCGCGATCATGCGGGTCGATTTCATCGCGGTCTGGCCGAGCTGGGCGTAGCCGGCGAGTTCGCGCTGGATGCGCTGACCTTCGTTGTGCATCAGCGTGCGCAGGCCTTCGAGTTCGGCGATCAGATTTTCGATTTCGCTGAGCGAAGCTCCCGCCACGCGATGGATCAGCGTGTTGACGCTGCCGACCGCGGCATCGGCGGTGGTGTCCGCCGGAGGCTCCGTCGCGGGCGTCGTTGATGGCGACCGGCGAAGATAGGCGACGTCCTTGCGCACAAAGTCGCGAATGCCCGCTTCGACTTCGGAGACGGCGGCGAGGTTCTTGTCTTCATCCGTCAGTTCGGACTTTTCTGCTGGCAGCGCATTCATCGGCTGTTCCTTTCGCTGGAGTGAGCGCGGATGTCCCCCGCACGACGAGAAGCGGTATATGTGTCCAGCCGATCATGACCAGAACGCGGCAAATATGCGGCAGGGGCCGATTCATACCGTGGACAAAACGGGAAAGCCCGCCATGGTCTCCGATTGGTTAAACGGAACTTACCATTGATGCTTGAAGCCCGCCGTCAGGCTGCGGTTGGCGATGCCATCGGGCGTCTCGCTGACCGATCCGGTGATGGTGACGCTGCCGAACAGTTTCTGTTCCGCTCCGACACGGCGCAGCCATTTGTTGTCGGCGGTCGAATGGGTCTGTCCGGCGATGAAACTGGTGCCGGTTTCAGCGATGCCGAGTTTGGCGGTCTGGTCGGTCTCGAAGATGCGCGTCGAAGCGCCGAGGCCGAACACGGGCACCAGCGTCTGCTGCGTGACGTTGTATCCGTTTTGCAGCGTCAGCGAATACTGGTCGGCGCCGAACGGCACCGATTTACTGAGCGACGTTCCGAACTTGCTCTGGTCCGCCGCGGGATCGGTTCGCGCCTCGATTGCGGTCTTGTCCCAGATCGAACCGAGACCGGGCGCGGTCATCGATGCCCATGCGCTGCCGGTTGATTGCGAGAGCTGATTGTCATGCGCGATCTTCTCGGCGAGAACTTCCGATGATGTCGTTGGCGTCCGGGTTGCAACATTGAGGTCGGCGCCGACGCGGGTGTTCCAGAACGGCGTGATCGGCTGCTTGACGGTGACGGCCGACGATCCATCCGGTCTGTCGGAGCGGCTCCACGACCTCGGGTCGCCGCCTGACGCCATGACGCTCGGTTTCCGGCCGATCGCCGCCGGCGCCTCATAGACCGACGTCGGATCGGTGTTGAGTACGCTCCAGTCGATGTCCGCCGGCTCAACGAAATCCGGCGCAGTGGTTTCCGTTGTCTCCGCGGGAGCCTGATCCACCGCCTGCGCAAAGCCGGCGGTCGCGGCGCACAGGCTGCCTGCGACCGTCAGCGCGATCCGTGTCCAGGCTCGTGATTGCGCGGGTTGCGGTCGTGTCGGCGTCATTTGCATTCCGTCCGTCGGGCATTCGCAAATCGATCTGGGACGACTTGGGTTAATATCATCTTTCGACACTGCGCGCATGACCGCCGTGTGCGCCGTTGCGGCGATCTTGTTCCAATTGTGTTTGTCGCAATTGTGGCTCTGTAGGTTCAGGCTGGGGAACGTATTGGCTCCGGCGCCATTGGTGTGCACCAGCTTATTGAGCAGAATTCCAAAAGGGAGTTGATATGAAGAAGATTGCTTTGATGATTGTTGCCGCTGCTGCCCTCTTTGCAGTAGCCCCCGCGTCTGCGCAGACCGTCGTGATTGGCACGGGAATGCATGGAGATCGGGGCGTGCATCGCGGCCATGGGATGCACCATCGTGACCGTGCGTGGCGCAGCCGCGCCCAGTATCGCAATGATTATGGCCGGCGGCACCACAGGTCGCATCGTCCCGCCATCGTGATTGGGCGTTAACAGCCATACTGCGTGAAAAAGCGGCCCCGCTTACACGGGGCCGCTGATTTATGGTTTCAGGTCGGGTTATCTCGGGTTTTGCCTTACGCGATCTGCGGCAGATGAATCTGGCGGCCCAGCACCTGTTCGACGAGATCGAAGGTATCGACCACGGCGCGCAGACTGGTCAGCTTGCCGGCCCTGAACTGGGCGAAAAGCGCAATCCGCATGCTGATCGGATTGCCTGATTTCAACGGCGTCAGCGAATACCGCATCAGCGAGGCGGCCGATTCCTCACCGAGCATGAGCGATTCACGGTCGAAGCGGTGAAGTTGCACGATGCTGGAAATCTCGCGCACGACATCGATCACGGCCCGCTTGCCGTGCTTGGCGCCCAAAAAGGCAAACATGTCGATCGGGCCGTAAATCGCCCAGTCGATGTTGTCGTCAAGAATCGACTCGAGTTGATCGGTTTGACGCTCGTTCAGCGCACGGTAAAACGCGCGCGAAAAGCGCCAGAGGCTATGCTCTGTCATCTTGCGGTCCTGGAATGTCTTTTTAGCCAAACAGCAAACGGCTCAGAGGGCGTCGTCGATGACGCCGTGCCAAGAATGCTGGAATTCCCACTGATAAAATTAGAGATAGCAATTTTATTTCGTCTGACAACTGGCATTGCTGCAATGCACAATTGTGAAAAACGCAGGTTTAAGGGTTAAAAGCCGACCACCCGGCATGTTGCGCCCAAAATACGTGCAGTCCGCGAGGCAAACTCAGTCCGGTCAGGCGTCGCCTCCCATGCGGATGCGCGACCGCGCGGCGACAAAGCCCGCCCATATCGCCCCGGTGAGTCCGCCGAGGACGCTGCCGATCGGGGCAAACGTGAAGAACACCAGCATCGCGCTCTGACCCTCGAAATCGCTGGTCGACGCAAGATTGATCCAGGCGATTCCGGCCAGGATGCCGACCGCCGCGCCGAGAATAAGACCGGCGATGGTCCCGAACGCGGCGAGAACGACTGTTTTCATGATGCCCCCGTTTCCGGGATCGAGGCCCGGCCTGCGGGTTCGTCGCCGGGAGTCGCGAAAAAGTTCATCGGCAGGCTGTAATCGACGTGCGAGAGCCGCCGCGACTACGCCGGTCATCTGCCACGGAATGAAGGTTGCATGGTTGTGTCTGCGCGGCCGGTCACGATGGCGCCACAACTGATCGGACAAACTCGATCCAGTCGCTATAGTTGACGCCGGATCACTCGCAATTCGACGCCGCATCCATCCGTCAGGGGCCTCATGTCCGACACTCTCGATCTGCCCACACGCGAACTCATCCAGCCGCCAGACATCGATCTTCGCCGCGTCGGCTCGCATCCCGATCACTGGTACCCGCTGGCGTGGTCGAAAGAACTCAAGCCCGGCAAGACCTACGCGGCGCAATTCGCCGGCGAGCCCATCGTGCTGATACGGCCGAAGGACGGCGGCGCGGTCTTTGCGCTGGAAGATCGCTGTGCCCACCGGCAGGTGCCGTTATCGAAAGGTGTCGTGGAGGGATGCGCGGTGCGCTGCTGCTACCACGGCTGGACCTATGACGCGTCCGGCAAGTGCATTGACGTGCCTTATCTCGGCAAGGACAAGCTGCCCAACGGCGTGCGCGCCTATCCCTGCCGCGAACAGGATGGATTGATCCTGATCTGGCCCGGCGATCCCAAGGCCATGACCGAACTGGGGCCGCTCGGCTCGGCGCACGACAAGGCCTTCAAGACCCGCCGTTTCGGCAAGCAGGTCCGCTGTCATTACACGTTCATGCACGAGAACCTGATGGACATGAACCATCAGTTCCTGCATCGGCGCCAGATGGGCAAGATCGCGCCGCGCTATCTCGGCCGCCGCAAGGGCGATGACTGGATCGAGGTGGATTACAGCTTCGCGCGCACCGAAGGCAGCCAGCCGCTCGGCGAGGCGCTGATCCTGTCGAGCCGGCGCGGTGTTTCCAAGACCAGCCAGGATCTGATGACGATCCGCACCGAATATCCGTACCAGACCTTGCGGATCTGGACGTCCGGCGACGAGCCGGTGATGCATCTGTGGATCGCCTATACGCCGGTGGACGCCGAGCAGAAATTCAACCGTACCTTCGGGCTGCTGTCGGTGCGCCGTCCGAAAATTCCGGGCTTGCTCGATCTGGCGTGGCCGGCGCTGATCTGGTTCACGGAGCGGATTTTCGCGGAAGATCGCGAGATCGTCGAAATGGAGCAGCGTGCCCACGACGCGCAGGGATCGGACTGGAATGTCGAAGTGTTTCCGCCGATCCGCGACCTGCGCGCGCTGCTCGCGGCTAACGGTCAGCCCATGATTGCACCGGCCAGGCCGCCGCTCGACGCGAGGTAGCTTTCAGGTTGAGGCTTGAACGCGCATGCGGCCCTAGTGCCGCATGGCGCTCCTCACGCTGATGGCGAACTCGTCGGCCAGATCGCGGCCCAGCAGTTGCTGCACCAGATCGAAGGAATCGAACAGCGCACGGTGCTCCACGATGCGGCCCGCGCGCAGTGTGAAGAACTCGCCGATATTGAGCAGGACGACGCGCTGATCGTTGCGCTTGATCAGCGTTGCCTGCACCAGCGTTGCGGCCCGCGTGTCCTTCGCGGCAATGAATTCCAGCGTATAGCGACGGCTGGAATAATACTCCTGCTGGATGCGGATCGCGTCGGCGACCCATGCCTTGCCCTGCTTGAGACCCAGATGCGGAAAAACCTCCACGGGAGCATAGGTCAGGGAAGAGATCTCGTCGTCGCAACATTCCTGGGCGCGCGCCGTGTCACCGGCATAAAACGCGTCCAGAAAAGTCCGTACACATTGTTCGGACTGGGTATTGTTCATTTTCTTGTCTCCCAGGTTGCCGGTTCCGTAGGCGGGAACCGGGCGGGGAGCAAGTTGCCTTTGATGCAAGGTTTAACGAAGTCTCTCCAATCTCTGCGTGATTTATCCGGATGCAAGAGGTGCGGCGATCACCGATCGTTCACGCTTCACCGGAAAGATCTGTCGCCGCGAATCTTCCGGATGCAGCCGCCGCACTTGTTTTCGGAACGGCGGTTGGTCCGGCGCATTGTCTTGCATTGAAGACCGGAGCATCGCATGACCAAAACCATCCCGCCCGTCCCGGAAGACAACCGCAGCGACAAGGGCCCCGGCAGCGCGCCGAAGGTCGCGATCGACAACACCAAGGGGCACCGCGACGACGAAAAGCATAATATCGACGAACAGGCCGCGCATGGCAATCTGAAGCAGAATACCAGCAACCGGAGATCGGGTTGACGACGCGACAGTGCGCCCACGCAAGACTATTCTCTTTCGTGCGCGGATGGACGCCACGCGAATGGCGTCATAAAGTTCATTCATGAAATCCATTGCGATCCTGACGAGCGGTGGCGATGCCGCGGGCATGAACGCCGCGATCCGCGCCGTGACGCGCAGCGCGCTCGATCAGGGCGTGACGGTTCATGGCGTGCGGCAAGGCTGGCAGGGGCTGATCGTCGATCAGATCGACGTGCTCAACGCGCGCGATGTGGGCAACATCATCCAGATCGGCGGCACGTTTCTCGGCAGCGCACGATCCAAGGAATTCCGCGAGGAGAGCGGGCGCTCAAGGGCGCTGCGCAATCTGTCCCGCCGCGGCATCGAAGGGCTGGTGGTGATCGGCGGCAACGGCTCGCAGACCGGCTCTTATATGCTCAGCCAGCTCGGCTTCCCCGTCGTCGGCATCGCCTCGACCATCGACAACGATCTCTACGGCACCGACGTCAGCATCGGCTGCGATACCGCCATCAACGTCACGCTTGAAGCCATCGACCGCCTGCGCACCACAGGTTCGTCGCACACCCGCGCGTTTCTGGTCGAGACCATGGGCCGCGACTGCGGTTATCTCGCGATGATGGCGGGTCTGGCCGGCGGCGCGGAGGTGATCTCCACGCCCGAATTCGAGGTACCGGCGGAGGCCATCGCCGAGCGGCTGCGCGCCGCCTATGAGCGCGGTAAGACCCATGCGATCGTCGTGATCGCCGAGGGCGTCAAGGAAAACGCCGCGCATATCATGTCGCATTTCGAGAAAGACCGGCGCATGGTTGGGTTCGAACTCCGTGCCACCGTGCTCGGCCATGTCGTGCGCGGCGCGCAGCCCACTGCGTTCGACAGGCTGCTCGCAACCCGGTTGGGTGTCGCCGCCGTCAAATCGCTCAACGAAGGCGTCTTCGGTGTGCTGATCGGCGAGCAGGGCGGTGAGATCACCCGCACGCCGCTCGCCGACATCGCCGGCAAGACCAAGCCGATCTCGACCAACCTCATCGAACTCGCGCGCATCCTTGCGAAATAGCGCGTCCTGATCGCCGGAGGGTGCAACGCGGCCTTGTCCCCGATGAAAACGGGAGGATCGTCCTTATATCTTTAGCATGAGCGTCAAATCGTCCCCTGTCGTCGCCCGTCCGCGCCGCCCGACCCCCGTTTTCGTTTGCAGGAAATGCCTCAAGCGTGTGGAGGACGGACGCGAGATCAGGCGCGCGCTGAAATCAGAACTGAAACAACGCGCCAAGGCGAGCGGCGGCAAGCGTCCGCGTGTGGTGATGACAAGCTGTTTCGGCATTTGTCCCAAGCGCGCCGTGGTGCTTGCCAGCGACTCGACGCTGCAACGCGGTGAGTATCTGCTGCTGACCGACAGCGAAGACATCGCCGGGGCGGTGGATATTCTGAAACCGGAGTCAGCCAGCTAGTCATCCCCTGCCGACGAACGCTTGATCGGGCGAGACCGGTGAACCTTCGCGTGCGGCGACGAAAAATCAGCCCTTCGCTTTTTCGAGGCTTTCCTGGCGGATATAACTTTCGTCGCGGGTGCGGCTTTTGTCTTCGCTGACGATGCCTCGACCGCCTGCCGGATCGATCGTGCGTAGCTGTAGGCCGCGTTGTCGGCCGACATTTGCAACCGCTTGACCGTGGCGGTGCCGATCTCGAGCGTTTCTTTCGCAAGCTGCCGGTAACGCTGCCTCGTCTCGGTATCCTTCGCCTTGGCGGCAAGGGCGGCGTAGCGGTCGCGCCGCTTCTTGACCGCCGCCGTCAGGGTCTTGTGCTGCTGTTTCGCAAGCTGCCGGATGATCGCATCCAGATCGGCGTCCGCCATTGTCTTAGCCCCTCGATTGACGTGCAGAGAATTGTGGTGATGACGTAGCAGGTGCCGAGGGGATTTTGCAAATAGGCGATAGGGCGCAGGGGGCTCGCCGCTTCCGCCGTTCAGCGCGCCGCGTCGGCGATCATTTCGAACGACCGCAAGCGCGTCGGGTGGTCATAGATGTCGGATACCACGATAAGCTCGTCGGCGCCGGTTTCCTTGACCAGCGCATCGATCCCGGCACGAACCGTCTCCGGCGACCCCACGATGGAGCGCGCCAGCATACGCATGGCCTGCGCCTTCTCGGAGGGAGACCAGTAGGTTTCGATATCGTCGATGGGCGGCTGGCTCAGGCCGCGCGCGCCGCGGAAAAGGTTGGTGAAGGACATCTGCTGTGTCGTGGCCAGCCGCCGTGCTTCCGTATCACTCCCGGCCGCGATCACGTTGACACCGACCATGGCGTAGGGCCGGTCGAGCTGTTCGGACGGCTTGAACCGGCTGCGGTAGATCTCCAGCGCCGGGATCAACTCGCCGGGCGCGAAATGCGACGCGAACGCATAAGGCAGCCCGAGTTCGGCGGCGAGCATCGCGCCGAAATGGCTCGAGCCGAGAATCCACAGCGGCACGTTGGTGCCCGCCGCGGGCACGGCCTGGATGCGCTGGTCCGGACCGGCGGGAGCGAGAAACGCCTGCAACTCCAGCACGTCCTGCGGGAAATTGTCGGCGGCTTCCGGCGAGCGCCGCAGGGCGCGCAGCGTGAGCTGATCGGTCCCCGGAGCACGCCCCAAGCCCAGATCGATGCGGCCGGGAAACAGCCGCTCCAGCGTTCCGAACTGCTCGGCGATGACATAGGGCGCATGGTTCGGCAGCATGATGCCGCCGGCGCCGACGCGGATGGTCTTTGTCCCGGCGGCGATATGGGCCAGCACGACCGACGTTGCCGCGCTCGCGATCCCGGCCATGTTGTGATGTTCGGCGACCCAGATGCGGCGATAGCCCCACCCCTCGGCGTGTGATGCCAGATCGCGTGCGTTGTCGAGCGCGCCGCGCGCGTCGGTTTCTTCCGTGACGCGCACGAGGTCGAGGATGGACAGGGGGATCATGGGGGACTTTCGAAGGGTAAAGACACGAGGGGGCACCGGACCGGCGCTCAGTCGGACGGGAGGAAGGATTGTTCCGGTGCTCTATATGGAGACAAACGCCGGAACCGCCATGACGGAATTGCGCTTCTCGATTGCGCTGTAAGCGTGCGCGTGACGCAGCTACCTCTTCTTCCACCCGCCGCGCTTGCCCGGCGCGCCGCCGGTGGAGCGGGCGGACGGCCCTGCCGGGCGGCCGCCGAATTCCGGGCCTGACTCGCGCGAGTTGGTCGGCTGGAAGATCTTGCTTTCGGTGCCCGGTCCCATCTCGTCCAGCGTCGGCTTGCGCGGGCGCGCGACGTTCTTGCGGTCCGGCTTCACCTCGTGCCATGACGCGATGCCCATTTCATCGAGACCCGGCTTGTGCACCCGCGATTTGTTGCGCGCCGCCGCCTTGTCGAGTTGCGCCGGCAGGTTCGCCGCGTCGCCGTACTTTTTCTTGCCTGCATAGGCGCCGGCCTTCGCCGCCACGCCGCGCTGCTTGATGGTCGGATCGTCCACCACGGCCAGTTCCGTGGCGCGCAGGCGTTTGACCTCGTCGCGCAGCCGCGCGGCTTCCTCGAAGTTGAGGTCGGCGGCGGCTTCCCGCATCCGGGTTTCGAGATCGGCCAGCACCGCCTCGAAGTTGTGGCCGATGGCGACTGCGTCGTCGGCCATGCCGCCGTCGCCGATTTCCACCAGCACATGGTCGCGCTCGTAGACGCTGCCGAGAATGTCGCCGATGGAGCGCTTGATGCTCTCCGGCGTGATGTTATTCGCGGTGTTGTACTCGACCTGCTTCTCGCGGCGGCGGTCGGTTTCGGCGATGGCGCGTTCCATCGAGCCGGTGATCTGGTCGGCGTAGAGGATCACCTTGCCATCGACGTTGCGCGCGGCGCGGCCGATGGTCTGGATCAGCGACGTCTCAGAGCGCAGGAAGCCTTCCTTGTCGGCGTCGAGAATGGCGACCAGTGCGCACTCCGGAATATCGAGGCCCTCGCGCAAGAGGTTGATGCCGACCAGCGCGTCGAACGCGCCAAGGCGAAGATCGCGGATGATCTCGATGCGCTCGATGGTGTCGATGTCCGAGTGCATGTAGCGCACGCGAATGCCCTGCTCGTGCAGGTATTCGGTGAGGTCCTCCGCCATGCGCTTGGTCAGCACGGTGATGAGCGAGCGATAGCCGGCCTGCGCGGTGGCGCGGACCTCGCCGACCAGATCGTCCACCTGCGTGCGGGCCGGACGGATGTTCACCGGAGGGTCGATCAGACCGGTCGGGCGGATCACCTGCTCGACGAACACGCCGCCGCTTTCGTTCAACTCCCAGCCGCCCGGTGTCGCCGACACCGCGACGGTTTGCGGGCGCATCATGTCCCACTCTTCAAAACGCAGCGGGCGGTTGTCCATGCAGGAGGGCAGGCGGAAGCCGTATTCCGCGAGAGTCGCCTTGCGGCGGAAGTCGCCTTTGAACATGCCGCCAATTTGAGGGACGGTAACGTGGCTTTCGTCCGCGAACACCAGCGCGTTGTCCGGCACATATTCGAACAGCGTCGGCGGCGGTTCGCCCGGCTTGCGGCCGGTGAGATAGCGCGAATAGTTTTCGATGCCGGCGCAGCTTCCGGTCGCTTCCATCATTTCGAGGTCAAACGTGGTGCGCTGCTCGAGCCGTTGCGCCTCCAGCAGGCGGCCCTGCGCGTTCAACTGGTCGAGCCGCCATTTCAACTCAGACTTGATGCTCTTCATCGCCTGAATCAGTGTCGGGCGTGGCGTCACATAGTGCGAGTTGGCATAGACCTTGATGAATTCAAGCTCATCCTGCTTGTGGCCGGTGAGCGGATCGAATTCCTCGATGCTCTCGATGACGTCGCCGAACATGTTCACGCGCCATGAACGGTCCTCATAGTGCGCCGGGAAAATGTCGATGGTGTCGCCGCGCACGCGGAAGGTGCCGCGGGTGAAATCGTGCTGCGTTCGCTTGTACTGAAGCGCCACGAGATCGGCGATCAATTGCCGCTGGTCGATGCGCTCGCCCTTTTTCATCGCAAACGTCATCGCGGTGTAGGTTTCCACCGAGCCGATACCGTAGATGCATGACACCGACGCCACGATGATGACGTCGTCGCGCTCCAGCAGCGCACGAGTCGCGGAATGGCGCATCCGGTCGATCTGTTCGTTGATCGACGAGTCTTTCTCAATGTAAGTGTCGGTGCGCGGGACGTAGGCTTCCGGCTGGTAATAGTCGTAATATGAGACGAAATACTCCACCGCGTTGTCGGGGAAGAAGCTCTTGAACTCGCCGTAAAGCTGCGCCGCCAGCGTCTTGTTCGGCGCGAGAATGATCGCGGGGCGCTGCGTGGCCTCGATCACCTGCGCCATGGTGTAGGTCTTGCCGGAGCCGGTGACGCCGAGCAGCACCTGAGTGCGGTCGTTGCGCTTGATGCCTTCGACCAGTTCCTTGATCGCGGTGGGCTGGTCGCCCTTCGGCTCATATTCGGACTTGATCTCGAAGCGCACGCCGCCTTCGGATTTTTCCGGGCGGGGCGGGCGATGCGGCGCCCAGACCTTGACCTGACCGTCTTCGCCGCGGAATTCCGGACGTCCCTCACGGATCAGGTTTTCCAGCGCGTCGGCCGTCGCCTTGACGCCGAGGGATTCCATTTTGTTGCGCGCGGGACGAAACGAGTCGTCGTCCTCGACGTCGTAGCCGAGTTGCTTCGCCAGTTCTGGATCAAGCGTCGGGATCGGTGCGCTGGTGCCGTAGTTGGCCTGCGGGGCTTCGTTGAAACCACCCGCGGACGAGGCGCGTTTCTCTTCTCCCTCCCCCCCTTGTGGGGGAGGGTTGGGGAGGGGGGTAAGCCGCGCGGTCTGAATCCGCATTTCCCCCACCCCCGGCCTCTCCCCGCCAGAGGGGGGAGGGGAGAAAGATGGCGCGCGTTTTGTTGCCGCATCGTCGTTCGTCTTCGTCGATGCCCGCGCGCGATGGATCGCGGCCTCGCCGCCGGAGCGCCGGTCCTTGGAATTATCCGGCGGCGGCTGCAAGCCCGTGCCCGAGCCGAGCCCACTCTCGCCGCGGTTGATCGCGGGGTTCAGCAATTCCGCCAGCGCCGGACCGATCGGCTGCACGTCGGGGCGATGCGCCTTCGACTTCGGGGTTTTCGGAGATTTTTTCGGGGAATCGGGGTTCTTCGCCATGAGTGGAATATGGGACGCGAAGCGGGACCAGAAAAGGGCAATTCCTTTGCCGGACCTGACGAAGTTTGCGATGAAATGTGCGCGTTTCCACTGCTAAGGTGGAACCAACGCGTGGCACATTGCCGAGGACCACGCGACAGTCCGGGGAGTTTTCATGCCATCGTCGCGCATCGCCAGCCTGCTGGCTGCCATCCTGTTGGCCATCGCGCCATTTTCATCTGCATCCGCCCAATCGAAGGACGCCGAACCGGCCAGCCGCGCGGTCAACGATGCCTTTCTCAAGACGCTACCGTTCGGCGACCGCGCCGATTTCGAGGATGCGAAGCGCGGCTTCATCGCGACCCTGCCGGATGGCGCGATCCCCGGCATTGGGGACAAGTCGGCATGGGACACCAAACCTTATGAATTTCTCAAAAGCGATCAGGTGCCGCCGACGGTGAACCCGAGCCTGTGGCGGCAGGCGCAGCTCAACGCCATCAACGGTCTCTTCAAGGTCACCGAGCGCGTCTATCAGGTGCGCGGGCTCGATCTGTCCAATCTCACCATCATCGAAGGCGACAGCGGCCTGATCCTGATCGATCCGTTGTTGTCCAACGAGACCGCCAAGGCCGCGCTTGAACTCTATTTGAAGAACCGTCCCGCGAAACCCGTCGCCGCCGTGATCTATACCCACAGCCACGCCGACCATTTCGGCGGGGCCAAGGGCGTCATCAGCGAGGACGATGCGAAACAGGGCAAGGTCAAGGTGATCGCGCCGGATGGCTTCATGGAGCATGCGGTGGCGGAGAACGTCATCGCCGGCAACGCGATGGCTCGCCGCGCGCAATATCAGTTCGGGAGTGCTTTGCCCGTGGGCGAGAAGGCGCAGATCGATACCGGCCTCGGCAAGGCGCTTTCAAAAGGCACGATTTCCCTCATTCCTCCGAACGATCTCATCAAGCAGTCGTATGAGACGCGCACCATCGACGGCGTCGAGATCGAATTTCATCTGGTGCCGGGTTCGGAAGCGCCTTCCGAAATGATCATGTACTTTCCGCAGTTCAAATTGCTGAACATGGCGGAAGACGCCACCCACAACATGCACAATCTCTATACGCTGCGCGGCGCGGAAATCCGCGACGGGCGGCTGTGGTCGCGCTATATCGGCGAGGCGATCGAGCGTTACGGCGACAGGACCGACGCCGTGATCGCGCAGCATCACTGGCCGATGTGGGGCACCGAGCGCATCGTTGCGTTTCTGAAAAAGCAGCGCGATCTTTATAAGTTCATCCACGACCAGACGGTGCGGCTGCTCAATCATGGCCTCACGCCGACGGAAATCGCCGAGCAACTAAAGCTGCCGCCATCGCTGGCGAACGAATGGTCGGCGCGGGGCTATTATGGCACGCTGAGCCACAACGCCAAGGCGGTCTATCAGTTCTATCTCGGCTGGTACGACGGCAACCCCGCCGATCTCAATCCGCTGCCGCGGGCGGAAGAGGCGAAGAAGCAGGTCGAATATATGGGCGGCGCTGACGCCACGATCAAACGCGCGCGGGAGGACTTCAAGGCCGGACAGTACCGCTGGGTCGCCAGCGTCATGAGCCAGGTGGTGTTCGCCGATCCGTCGAACAAGGAGGCGCGCAATCTGGGAGCCGATGCGCTGGAGCAACTCGGTTACCAGAGCGAGGGAGCGACCTGGCGCAATGCCTATCTGCTCGGCGCGCTGGAATTGCGCAACGGTGTCGCGCCGCAGGCGCCGTCCACCGCGAACGCCGATCTGCTGAAAGGCGTGTCGATCGACCTAGCGTTCGATTTTCTCGGCGTGCGGCTCAACGCGCCAAAGGCGGAAGGCAGGAAGATCGTCATCAACTGGACCTTCACCGATCTCAACGAAACCTATGTGATGAATCTGGAGAACTCGGCGCTGACGCACACGTCCGGCAAGCTCGACTCCAACGCCGACGCCAGCGTGACGCTGACACGCGCCGCGCTCGACGCCATCACGCTCAAGCAGCGCACGTTTCTCGGCAGTGTGCTGACCGGCGATGTTTCGGTCGGCGGCAATCCGCTCAAGCTGCGCGAGCTGTTCGGCCTGCTCGATGAATTCTCGCCGGGCTTCGAGATTGTCGAGCCGCGAAAGGCTGCGGTGGAGTAGCAACCACGCTACGATCACGCGCCGTGTTTTGGTTTCGCGCAGCGCATATCCCTTTCGCGCCGAGCATTCCAGAGGCATTGACTTCACGCTTGCAAGCCGCAACGTTCACGCAAGCGCATGGATCCATGAGGAAACCAACATAATGACCCGCAAGCTGTTCGAACTCTGCGGCACCGAGTCCGATCGGGTGTTCAGCCCCTATTGCTGGCGCACGCGCATGGCGCTGGCGCACAAGGGACTCGAGGCTGAAACGATTCCCTGGCGGTTCACCGAGAAGGATGCGATCGCGCCGCATCGGTCGGACAAGGTACCCGTGTTCATCGACGGCGACAGGTCCGTCGCGGATTCATGGGCCATCGCGAACTATCTGGAAGATGCTTATCCCGATAGGCCGTCGCTGTTCGGCGGCGCGGGCGGCCGCGCCGTGGGCCAGATGCTGAACTGGTGGGGCGATATCGTCGTGGTCGGCGGCATTTTTCCGATGATCGTCAAGGATATTTACGATCATCTGCGGCCGGTCGATCAGGTTTATTTCCGCGAGACCCGCGAGAAGCGTCTGGGCAAGACCATGGAGCAGGCCGCCGCCAGCCGTGATGCGGCGGTGGAGGAGTTTCGCAAGAACCTCACCCCGATGCGGCTGACATTGAAGACGCAAGCCTATCTCGGCGGCGATGCGCCGAACTACGCCGACTATATTGTGTTCGGCGGCTTTCAGTGGGCGCGCGCCACCAGTGCGTTCAAGCTCTTGAAGGAAGACGATCCGATCTACGCATGGCGCGAGCGGCTGCTCGATGCGTTCAGCGGCATGGCGCGGACCTCGCCGGGCTACGCGGTGTAGTACAGTGTCATTCCGGACGGACCGCGAAGCGGGCCGATCCGGAATCCAGATGTGCGAGATAAATGGATTCCGGGCTCGCTCGTTTCACTCGCGCTCTGGAATGACGGGCGAAGATGTCTGTGATTCTGCCGCAGCCCGCAGACAATTCGGGCACAGGCAGTCCTCGCCGTCGAGAGGCATCGGCAGCTTCGCGGTTTCATCCATGCACCAGCAATGCCCGGAGAGGTCGCAAGTGAACGCCGTTCCGCAACGCGGGCAATTCAGTGTCCGCTGTGTTGGGGGATTGTCGGGCCGATCCGTCATGCAGCCATCCGGAGCACAAACGATGTTTTCGCGGCATCCTCCCGATCAAGGGAGGATGCCGCCGATGGATACATCGTAACCTGGATTCAGCCGCGGGTAATGGCGTCGATTTGCGCCATCTCGTCCGCCGTCAGCTTCCAGTTGATGGCCTTGGCATTCTGCTCGACCTGCTCGGGCTGCGAGGCGCCGGCGATCACGCTGGAGACCTGCGGCCGCGCGGCGAGCCAGGAGAACGCCAGCTCGATCATGGTCTTGCCATGCGCGGTCGCGAAATCCTGAAGTTTCGCCACGATGTCGAGATTGGCGTCGGTCATGTAGCGATCTGCAAGGTAGCCCACCTTGCCGAACCGGGAGTCGGCGGTGGGCTTGTCGCCGCGCTTGTATTTTCCGGTGAGCAGGCTGCTGGCCAGCGGGAAGAACGGCAACAGCCCGAGGTTGTAGGCCTGCGCCGCCGGCAGCAGGTCCTTCTCGATGTCGCGCACGATCAGGCTGTATTCGTCCTGGCACGACACGAAGGTGTGGGTGTTGATGCCGCGCGCGGTGAACTGCGCTTCGGCGATGCGCCACGCCGGGAAATTCGAACAGCCGATGTAACGCACTTTGCCCTGGCGGATCAGGTCTTCCAGCGCACGCAGCGTCTCATCGATGGGCGTCAGCGGATCGAAGTCGTGCTGCTGGTACAGATCGATGTAATCGGTCTTCAGCCGGCGCAGGCTGTCTTCCACCGCATTCATGATGTAGCGGCGCGATGCGCCCTGCTTGCTGCCGTCGTCGGCCATTTCCTTGGAGTATTTCGTCGCCAGCACGATGTCCTTGCGGCGGTCGCCGAGCACCTGCCCGAGCACGGTTTCCGAGCCGCCGCGCGCGGCATAGATGTCGGCGGTGTCGAACAGCGTGATGCCGAGGTCGATGGCCTTGTGAATGATTTTGCGTGAGGTCTCGAGGTCGCTGCGCTGGCCGAAATTGTTGCAGCCGAGGCCGACGGCGGACACACGAAGGCCGGAGCCGCCCAGATTTCTGATTTCCATGATCTTTCCTGTCAGGTTTGGTCGAATGCGGGAACGGCCGGGGCCGTCGCTTCTTCCGTACCTGACGGCTGCGCCGCTGGCGAGCGCAAAGCGCGTGCCGTCATCCGCCGCACGGCGGCTTCCGCATCGCGGGCGATCTGCTTGCGGTTTGCGGTCATGCCGTAGCTGGCGGCTTCGCCCCAGCTCACGGTGACGTCCACCGCGCCCGAAGAAAATACGCCTTTCAGATGCGGCATCAGTTCGGTTTCGCCGTACCACGCCACCTTGTCGCGCAGCGCGCGGCCGACCGGCACGCCGCCATAGCCCACATAGGCAATCGACACCGGCTGCACGGTGACGCGATCGTGATGTGTCTGATCGCCGATGGTGTGATGCACCGCGCCGATCAACGCGGATCGGAACGGCAGGATGCGGATGCCGTCGCTCGACGTGCCTTCGGGAAACAGCACCACGACGTCGCCGCCGAGCAGACGGTCGCCCATGGCGCGCGCGGCGTCGCCGGTCTTGTGGCGGCGTTCACGCTCGACGAAGATCGTGCGCTGCAATTTCGCGAGCCAGCCGAACACCGGCCAGTTCGCGACTTCGGATTTGGCGACGAACACCACCGGCGCCACCGCGCCGAGCACGATGATGTCGAGCCATGAGACATGGTTCGACAACAGCAGCACCGGCGTCTCGCGGGTGCGTTCGCCGACCTGCGTGATGCGGACGCCGATCACCGCGCAGGCGGTGCGGTGAAACAGGATCGGCACGATGCGCTGCAAGCGGTTGTCGAGCAGGATGCCGGCCACCTGGAACGGCAGCAGCAGCAGGCCGACCCAGGTCATGACGATAGTGACGTAGAGAGTGCGGATCATGCAGCGAGACGAAGCCGTTATCCTGATCGGAAAAAAGGTGCGGCCCCGGTCGGATACGGCGCAGAGGGGATTTACGCGACCGGGGACCGCTGGAACGCGCGACCTGTGACGGGGGACAGCTCGTGCGCAGCATGAAGCTAGGCGGCCACCATTACAGGGCTGTGACAGGTGGGTTATCCACAGGACGCGTCTGAGCTTGATGCCGGAAACTCGCGTCGTCCCCGCCAATGCGGGGACCCATAACCACAGGGCGGCGTTGTTGAAAACGCTATCGAAGACTTATGCTCACGGACTATGGGTCCCCGCATTGGCGGGGACGACATTGCGGTTTGCTTCGAAAGGACCTTCATGCCCACGTCTGTCTCGCCCTATCTGCTGCCGATCCTGATGCTGCTGGCCTCCAACGTCTTCATGACCTTCGCCTGGTACGGCCACCTGAAGTTCAAGGATCATGCGCTGCCGCTGGTCGTCATGGTGAGCTGGGGCATCGCGTTCTTCGAATACTGGCTGGCGGTGCCGGCCAACCGCTGGGGCAGCGCGGTCTATTCGGCGGCGGAGCTCAAGACGATGCAGGAAGTCATCACGCTGGTGGTGTTCGCCGGATTCTCGGTGCTGTATCTGAAGGAGCCGCTCGGCTGGAATCACGCCATCGGCTTCGCTTTCATCGCCGCCGGCGCGTTCTTCATTTTCCACAAATGGTCCTGAACGCCACGGTCGTCGTGACCGCGCGCCTGCGTCGCGATCAGGAATCCTGCCACGAGGACAATCGCGAGCGTCAGCGACGCTGAAACCAGAACGAGAGATGTCTTCATCCGTGCATCTCCACCCGCGCACACGGCATCGTGCGGCTACGGGACATCACAGGTGCGCAGGGGAATTTGGATCTGGCTTTAGCCGGCAACCGGCATGGCGGCCACGACCCTGATCGACAAGGCTGTGAGGGTGACGATCACGCACAGCGACAGCGCCGCGACGGCAAGCGAGGCGGCAACGGCATTCGTCAATCTGGACGACGCGACGCGCACAGACTTCAACTGAAAACCAATTCCTGAAACATGCGACCGGATCATGGTCGTGAATCCTCGATAAGGCGGCGAATCACCGCTGAGACGAAATTCTCAGGAATCGCTGTCAAATTTGCGGCGCGGACGCCGTCAAACGTGGCGGAACCGGGGCAACGTCAGGGAAATCAACGTGTTATCCCCGCTCTCCCCGCAATCCCTGCACAGGCTTTAGGCTCAAGCCTCGGCGGTCAGGCCGGTCTCGGTTCCCGGGACGGTATCCGGCGCGGCGATCTCGGCCGGCTTCCAGGCCATCGAGACGAATCGCGGTTCTTGCTCGACGCGCTTCAGCCAGGCCTTTACGGACGGGTAGCCGGAAAGGTCGAAGTCGCACTGGTTGGCGACATGGGTATAGCCGTACATCGCGATGTCCGCGACGGTCAGGTGTCCGGCTGCAAAGAAGTCGTTGGCCTTGAGGTGATTTTCCATCACCCGCAGCGCGGCGTAGCCCCGCTCCATCCAGTCTTCCAGCGAATGGGTTTGCAAGTCGCGGCCGCCGCGCACCAGCACCAGCCAGAAATACGCCGCGCCGACGCTCGGCTCCAAGGCGTGCTGTTCGAAGAACATCCACTGCAATGCCTGCGCGCGATCGATGCGGTCTTCCGGCGCCAGCGATGTGCCGCCCGCGACATACCAGAGGATCGCATTGGATTCGGCGAGGTAACGATCCGGCGCGACCTCGAGCAGTGGTACCTGCCCCGAGGGATTGCGCGCGAGAAATTCCGGCGTGCGGCTTTCGCCGCGCAGAATGTCCACCTCGATGGCCTTGTAGGGCGCGTTCAACAGCGCCAGCGCAAGGCGGACCTTGTAACTGTTGCCGGAGCGCTGCATCGAGTAGAGCTTGTACATGCGACCTTTCGACAGAACCGCCTGACGGACGTGCTGCACAAGCGCCACCTGCCCCTGTCAGCCGACGTAACAATGAGGTCACGGGCCGCATGCTGCAAGGCCTTGGCGTTAGAAAAGTTCAATCGATCACAGCCCTGCGGTCGCAGGCGATATTATGCTGGTGAATGCGTGCGGGCGCGTCAATTTCACGCAAATCGGCGTGAGAAAATTCCGGTCATTGCGGGCAAATCGTGGTCGCCGGGATTTGTTCGCAACTGCGTCAAAGATCGATATCGCGCGTGCGCTTGGCCGCACTCCGGCCCTGCGCGACAGGTAGCGAGGAGCGCGGTGAAGAAGCGCGGCGGTCGCCTTTTCTCGTAGAACTCGATACGTGCGGACAAAGTGCGCATGCCGTCTCGACAGGTTCGCAGCTTGCGGTCGATCATGTGCTCCGACATTGCGGCAGAGCTGGCTGGCGAGATGCCGAGCATCATCAGGGCATGGTTCCGCAGGCAGCGCGGTATGAGCCAGGCTCCGCTCCGCAGCCGGAATGGAAGGCCAGCCAAAAATGAGCCATTGTCGCGCCAGAATTTACGAATGTTGCGGCGACGGCAGGGACGGCGCTTTAAGGTTTCCTTAGTCCCACGCGCAAATTCGCGTGTTTCCGGCGAAGTTTCTTGCGATGCAGCGTCACCCGTTTTAGGGTGCGCCGCCCGATGGAAAGCCGCGAATCCGGGCCTCGCGATCCATAGCCCCTCAGGAGAACATGATGCCGTTTCTGTCCGCTGCGCTTGACCGTGTGAAGCCGTCCGCGACCATCGCGGTCACGGATAAAGCACGTCAGCTCAAAGCCGCGGGCCGCAATGTCATCGGCCTCGGCGCCGGCGAGCCGGATTTCGACACGCCCGCCAACATCAAGCTGGCGGCGATTCACGCCATCGAGGCCGGCAAGACCAAGTACACGGCGGTGGACGGCATCCCCGAGCTGAAGGACGCGATCATCGCGAAATTCCAGCGCGAGAACGGTCTCACCTACAAGCCGAACCAGATCACGGTCGGCACCGGCGGCAAGCAGGTGCTGTACAACGCGCTGATGGCGACGCTGAATCCCGGCGACGAGGTCATCATTCCCGCGCCGTACTGGGTGAGCTATCCCGAAATGGTTGCGCTGGCCGGCGGCGAAAGCGTGCCGGTGGTCTGCACCGCGGAGTTCGGCTTCAAGTTGCAGCCTGCGGCCCTTGAAGCTGCGATCACGCCGAAGACTAAGTGGATCATTCTCAACTCGCCGTCGAACCCGACCGGTGCTGCGTATACGCGCGCGGAGTTGAAGGCGCTCACCGACGTGCTGGTGAAGCATCCGCACGTCTGGATCATGACCGACGACATGTACGAGCACCTCGTCTATGACGACTTCGAATTCACCACGCCGGCGCAGGTCGAGCCGAAACTGTTCGACCGCACGCTGACGGTGAACGGCGTCTCGAAGGCGTATTGCATGACCGGCTGGCGCATCGGCTATGCCGGCGGTCCGCAGCAGCTCATCTCGGCGATGGCGACCATTCAATCGCAGTCCACGTCGAACCCGTCGTCGATCGCGCAATGGGCAGCGGTCGAGGCGCTCAACGGTCCGCAGGACTTCATCCCCGCGAACAACAAGGTGTTCAAGGAGCGCCGCGATCTCGTGGTCGCCATGCTCAACCAGGCGACCGGCATTTCGTGCCCGCGGCCGGAAGGCGCGTTCTATGTCTATCCGTCCTGCGCGGGCACCATCGGCAAGACCGCGCCGTCGGGAAAGAAGCTGGCGACCGACGAGGATTTCGTGACCGAGCTTCTGGAGACGGAAGGCGTTGCAGTGGTGCAGGGATCGGCGTTCGGCCTCGGCCCGGCGTTCCGTATCTCCTACGCCACGAAAACCTCGGATCTCGAGGAAGCCTGCAAGCGCATCCAGCGCTTCTGCGGAAATCTGCGCTAGCCGATCCGCTCGATGTCGAGGATTCCATCGTGAATGGAGATTCTCGACATCGGGTTTCCGGATTGTATCGCCCCGATGTCGATGGCTTGCGCTGTGTCGCCGTCCTTGGCGTGTTATTTTGCCATCTCAAATTTTCGGCGCTGCCTGGCGGATTCGTCGGTGTCGATGTCTTTTTCGTCATCTCCGGATATCTGATCTCGCGCAACATCCTGAACGACCTGCAAGCGGGTCGGTTCTCGCTGTTGGCGTTTTATGATCGCCGCATAAGGCGGATTTTTCCGGCTCTGTTCGTGACGATAGCGGCGTCGTTTGTCGCCGGATTGCTGCTGAATTCGCCGGAACAACTTCGCATCCTCGCCGGTGATGTCGTCTCCTCGGTGTTTTCCATCGTGAACATTCGTTTCTGGCGCGGCGCTCATGATTATTTCGCTGCCTCCAGCGACGATCGTGCGCTCCTGCATCTATGGTCACTGTCCGTCGAGGAGCAGTTCTATCTGGTCTGGCCGGCGCTGCTACTGCTTCTGGTGCGGCTGAAAAGCCCGAAGGCGCAGGGCGTGATAATGGCGTTGCTGATCGCTTTCTCTCTCGTCGTCGCGCAGCTTTGGCTTCCGCGTGACGCCGCCGCTGTATTCTATCTGACGCCTTTCCGCGTTTTCGAGTTCGCGTCGGGCGCGATCGTCGTTCTTGCAGAGCGCCGCTGGGCTCCCCCGTTGCGATCGTCGATCATTTTTCTTGCCGGCCTGGCGATGATCTTCATTCCAATGGTCATCTATACCGCGACGACGCCCTTTCCCGGATTGACGGCGATGGTGCCGGTTCTGGGTGCGGCGCTTGTCATCTACAGCCGAAGTCATGCTGCGGCCTCCGTGATTCTTCGCAATTCGGTTGCCGTCGGGATCGGGCGTGTGTCGTATTCGCTCTACCTCTGCCATTGGCCGATGATCGTGTTTGCGCGGCAGATCAATTGGGATGTGACGGACAGTCTTTGGACCAGGTTCGCCGCTCTTGCGATCATGGCCGTTCTAGCCGGAGCGCTGTATCATTGGATCGAGCGCCCCTTCCGTGCGGCAGCGCCCGCGACGGCAAAGCGGTTCTGGCAGCTTTCGGCAGCGTGCGCTGTATTGATCGCTGCTACCGCTATTCCCGCCTCCGTGGCTTTTCGCCAGGATGGCTGGTCATGGCGATACGATGAGGCCCAGCAGGAACTCATGCGTAAGCAAGCCTTCGCGCTTGCGCCGTGTCTGGATTCCAACTGTGTATTTGGCGATCTCTCCGGCCCCCTCGGCGTGCAGATCATTGGCGATTCTTATGCCCAGCAATATGTAGCGGTGTTGCAGCCGCTGCTGCTCAAGCTTGGCAGGCGTGGGGGAATCCTATGCATACGGCGGGTGCCTGATGCTGGGGGGGCTTGTGATGGCCGACACCGGCGCTGGCGCCGATTGCGCCGCCCGGCGCGAGGCGGCGCTGGCGAAAATCCGTAACAGTGACGCCCCAGTGCTGATCGCCCAGGCGTGGTCGAGCTATCGTGGGGCATTTCACGACGACACTGGGAAGCTGGTTGCGGCTAAATCGGCTGAGGGGCAGCGGGATATAATTGCTGGTGCGCTGTCGAACACATTGGCGACCCTAGGTCGCCCGGATCGGCGAATTATTGTGAGCGGCGGCGAGGTACTGACGAATTGTCAGAAATATGGGACCGAAGTCAGAAGATTCCCCCGACTCAGGAAGAGTGTGCTTCCCCCGCGCTAACCGGTGTTCGGAAGCAGACGGCCGGCTGGAACGACACCTTGCTCGACGTTACGTTGCCGCAGCACGGGCGGATACAGATCCTGCGTCCTGAGGATTATCTTTGCGCGCAGGTTTGCGATGTCATGGATGGCGGGATATGGCTCTATCGGGATAGCGGTCACTGGACGGTCGCGGGAGCCGAACTCCTGAGTCGGCGCGCGTATGAGCCCCTGATGATGTTTCTGACCGGGGACCGACCAGCGCGAGACGATGCACTGCAAGGGCGCTGAAAGAATCGGCCATAATTGTCAGAGTTGTGATCGATTATTGATACCCCGCCATGTTTTTGACACGGCGCTTCCCTTTTGTCCGCTCGCCAATCAAATCAAGCCAGCCGGAGTTCAAATCCATGCGTCTTTCCTCAGTTTTCGGGGTCGCCTTCGCGGCCCTCGTCGCCTCCTTCGCCACGGCCCATGCGCAGCAGCAGGGCGTGCGCGTCGGCGTGCTCGAATGCCATGGCGGCCAGAACGTGGGCATGGTGATCGCATCCGCGACCACGCTTGAATGCGTCTTCAATGGCCAGGGCCGCCGGCCCGAGCCTTATCTGGCGCATGTGTCGCGCTTCGGCGTCGATCTCGGCGTCACCGAGAACACCAGCTTTGCATGGGCCGTCCATGCGCCGACCCAGCGCATCGGCCGCGGCGACCTCGCCGGCAACTACGGCGGCGTCGGCGGCAACGTCTCGTTCGGTGTCGGCGGCGGCGGCAACCTGCTGTGGGGCGGTTCGCAGAACTCCTTCGCGCTTCAGCCCTTGAGCCTTCAGGGCCAGACCGGCGTGAACGTGACCGGTGGCATCGTCGGCCTCGATTTGGAGCCGGTGAAGTTCGCGCCGCGCCGCCACTATCGGCATCACCGCAAGCATCGCCATCATCGCTGAGTTAACGAAACGAAAATGAAAAAGGCCCGCTGACGCGGGCCTTTTTTGTTGTTGTCTTAAGCCTTTCAATGTCTTCGCGGTGCGGGCGATTGAACATTTCCATGCGGTGTGACTAGATGCGCGGACCTTTCGCGCCTTTTTCAACCGTCCGTTCAATTCGCGCCATTCAGCCGGAGACATCCTCATGCGCCGCTTTTCGACTTTCATGTCCGTTGCCGCAGCCGCAATCGTTGCAACGTTTGCCGTTGCTCATTCGCAATCGGGACGCACCCAGGTCGGCGTGCTTGAATGCCGCGGCGGCCCGAATGTCGGCATGATCGTCGGCTCGGTGACCAATCTCGGCTGCGTATTCCGTTCGCAGGGCCGTCCGGACGACCTTTACACCGCGCGCATCACCAAGGTCGGCATCGATCTCGGCATCACCACCGAGACGGCGCTGTCGTGGGCCGTGTTCGCGCCCACTGCGCAACTCGGTCCGGGCGATCTGTCGGGCAATTACGCCGGCGTCGATGCCAGCGCGGCGATTGTGGTCGGTCTCGGCGGCAACGCCATGATCGGCGGTTCGCAGAATTCCTTCGCCTTGCAGCCGCTCAGCGTGCAGGGCCAGACCGGATTGAGCGTCGCTGGCGGCGTGCAGAGCATGGAACTGCGTCCTGGCCGCTTCTGATTGCGAACAATATTTCCCGCAAAGGCCCGCCGCGATGGCGGGCCTTTTGTTTGCGGCGATACGCGCATTTCGACTGCAACTTTAGGTGATCGCTGCATGCTGCGCAGCGGGATGTTTCCCGCTTGCCAACCGCACCGCGCCTTGAGACCATCAGCTTGCCGACCCGCATGAGCGCATTCCGCAGAAGTGGGCTTGGCGCGAGCGGAATGCGCGCAACATTGAAGTAAGAGCGTTCCGGCGGCGACCGGGATCCATCCTCGGGCAGGCCCAGATCGGCTTAAACCCAGGGACATGCTTCGCCGGAACTCGCTCGATGCGGGCCGTACTCCAGACGAGGAGACGGCTATGAGACAAGACTCGCTACGGCAAGACAACCTGAGAAGTCCCCGCGGTCCCCGGTGCATCGCGCTGGTGGGCCCATTTCAGAGTGGCAAGACCACGTTGCTTGAAGCCATCCTGGCCCGGACCGGGGCCATTCCCAAGGCGGGCACCATCGAGGCCTGCAACACCGTCGGGGATTCATCGCCGGAGGCGCGCCATCATCGCATGAGCGTCGGTCTCACCGCCGCGACCACGACATTCATGGGCGACAGCTACACCTTCATCGATTGCCCGGGCTCGGTCGAATTCGCGCACGATATGCGCGCGGCGCTGCCGGCAGTCGATGCCGCGGTTATCGTCTGCGAGGCTGACGAGCGCAAGCTGCCGCAACTGCAACTCATCATGCGCGAACTCGAAGATCTCGGCATTCCGCGCTTCCTGTTTCTCAACAAGATCGACAAGGCCAACAAGCGCATCCGCGAAACGCTCGCGACCTTGCAACCGGCGTCGCGCACGCCGCTGGTGCTGCGACAGATTCCGATCTGGAAGGGCGACATCATCGCCGGCTTCGTCGATCTCGCGTTGGAGCGCGCCTTCGTCTATCGCGAGCACATGCCGTCCGAGGTGATCGATCTCGACGCGAGCGATCTCGATCGCGAGAAGGAAGCGCGCCTCACCATGCTGGAGAAGCTCGCCGATCACGACGACCGCTTGCTCGAACAGCTTCTCGAAGACATTCCGCCGCCGCGCGATGCGGTGTTCGACGATCTTGCCAGCGAATTGCGCGAGGGCCAGATCTGTCCGGTGCTGCTCGGTTGCGCCACCCGCGAGAACGGCGTGCTGCGCTTGATGAAGGCGTTGCGCCATGAAGCGCCGGGCGTTGCTGCGACCGCGGCACGGCTCGGCGTCGCCGACGAGAAGACCGCGCTGGCCTATGTGATGAAGACGACACATCTCCAGCACGGCGGCAAACTCTCCCTGACGCGTATCCTGCGCGGACAGATCGACGACGGCGACACGGTGCAGTCATCCGGCGGCGGCGCGGCCCGCGTGTCCGGCATCGTCGCGGCCAGCGGCGGTGCGGACAGCAAACGCACATCCGCCGCGGCGGGCGACACGGTCTCGCTCGGCAAGCTCGATGCGGTGAAGACCGGCGACACGCTGACCAAGGCCAAGACCACGCCGGCCGCGCTGATGGAGGTTACGCCGCTGGCGCCGGTGCTGGCGACGGCGCTCGCGGCGACGGACCGCAAGGACGACGTCAAGCTCGGTCAGGCGCTGACGCGGCTCACCGAGGAAGATCCGTCGCTCAGCGTCGTCCACAATGCGCTCACCCATGAAATGGTGCTGTGGGGGCAGGGCGAGATGCACCTGCGCGTCGCGGTGGAGCGCTTGCAGGACCGCTTCGGCGTCAGCGTAAAACAGCATGCGCCGCCGGTCGGCTATCAGGAGACCATCCGCAAGACGATCACCCAGCGCGGACGGCACAAGAAGCAATCCGGCGGTCACGGCCAGTTCGGCGATGTGGTGCTGGTTGTCAGGCCGCTGCCGCGCGGCAGCGGCGTGGTGTTCCGCGAAACGATCGTCGGCGGCGCGGTGCCGAAGAACTACATCGGCGCGGTGGAGGAGGGCGTCGGCGACGGCGTGATGCGCGGGCCGCTCGGCTTCCCGGTGATCGATCTGGAAGTGACGCTGACCGATGGCTCCTATCACAGCGTCGATTCCTCCGATCAGGCGTTCCGCACCGCCGCCCGCATCGGCGTCACCGAGGCGTTGCCGCAATGCCTGCCGGTGTTGCTGGAGCCGATCCATGTGGTGGAGATCGTCTGCCCGACGGAAGCGACCGCGAAGATCAACTCCATCCTGTCCGGACGGCGCGGCCAGATTCTCGGCTTCGACACCCGTGACGGCTGGACCGGCTGGGATCTGGTACGGGCGATGATGCCGGAAGCCGAGATCGGCGACCTGATCGTGGAGGTGCGTTCGGCCACGGCGGGGGCGGGCGGCTTCACCCGGCAGTTCGATCATATGGCCGAAGTGACCGGCCGCGCGGCGGACCAGATCATTGCCGCCCACCGCGCGGCGGCCTAGGCGGTTGAGTTGAGCCGCGATGGACGCCGTCATCCTTCGAGGCTCGCCGCAGACGGCTCTCACCTCAGGATTACGGGTGAGAGAGCAAATTTGCGTGCAAAACGGTTTCAGTGATGTATAATACATCATTGAAACCGTTTTTTACTTGCATTATCCTAGCTCAAGATGGAATTTTGGCATTGATTACGTCATCACAGATGCGGGCGGCTCGCGCACTTCTTGGTCTCGACCAAAAGACGCTTGCTGAACTGTCCGGGGTGTCGCTTCCGACCATTCAGCGGATGGAAGCCAGCGGCGGCAACGTGCGCGGCATCGTCGACTCGCTGACCAAGGTCATCGATGCGCTGAACCGCGCGGGCGTCGAACTGATCGGCGACAGCGCCAGAAGCGATAGGGGCGGCCGCGGTGTGCGGTTGAAGGAGCCTGCTCCCGGGCGGGCCGAACAGGGTTAGGCATGACCCCGAAAACGCATGCTCGCGGACGGGATCCGCGGGTAGCAACCGGTTTTCGGAAAAGGTCATGCCCTGAAAGATGAGCCGGCGACGCGCCGGCGAAGACAACGCGGCGACGCCGCGTCAGATGCAGGCACAGGACACATGGACGCATCGAGCGGGCAGTCGAAGCAATCGCAGCCGACATTCGCTGAACTGTTTACCCCGAAATTCATCACGGTCCTGCGCGAAGGCTACAATCCCGAAGCCTTCCGCGCCGATGTGGTCGCGGGTCTCACCGTCGCCATCGTCGCGCTGCCGCTGTCGATGGCCATCGCGATCGCATCCGGCACCACGCCCGACCGCGGACTCTACGCCGCGATCTTCGGCGGCTTTCTCGTTTCGCTGCTGGGCGGCAGCCGTTTCCAGATCGGCGGACCCGCCGGCGCATTCATCGTTCTCGTCGCCGCGTCCGTCGCGCGTCACGGCATCGACGGCGTGCTGCTGGCGACCATGATCGCCGGACTGATCCTGATCGCCGCCGGATTCCTGCGGCTCGGCACCTACATCAAGTTCATTCCCTATCCCGTCACGGTGGGTTTTACCGCTGGCATCGCCGTCATCATCTTCGCCAGCCAGATCCGCGACCTGCTCGGCATCACGTTGGCCGGCAAGGAGCCAGGGGAACTGATTCCGAAACTGGAAGTGCTCGGCCGCGCCATCGGCACCACCAATTTCGCCGCTGTGGCGGTTTCCGTCGTGACCATCGGGATCATCGCGGGCTTGCGAAAAGTGCGCCCGACATGGCCCGGCATGCTGATCGCGGTCATCGTCACCGGGGTCGCCGCGGCGCTGCTGTCGTTGCCGGTGGAGACCATCGGCACGCGGTTCGGCGGCATTCCGCAGTCGTTTCCGATGCCGTCGTTTCCCGCCATCACGCTCGCAAAAATTCAGGCGGTGCTGCCCGATGCCGCGGCATTCGCGCTGCTCGGCGCCATCGAGTCGCTACTGTCAGCCGTGGTGGCCGATGGCATGACCGGCCGTCGCCATCGCTCCAACAGCGAACTGGTGGCGCAAGGTTTCGCCAATATCGGCTCTGCCTTGTTCGGCGGCCTCTGTGTGACCGGTACCATCGCGCGCACCGCGACCAACGTCCGCGCCGGTGCGCGCGGGCCGGTGGCCGGTATGCTGCATTCGGCGTTCCTGCTGGCGTTCATGCTACTGGCAGCTCCGCTGGCGAGCTACATTCCGCTGGCGACGCTGGCGGGCGTGCTCGCCGTGGTGGCGTGGAACATGGCGGAGAAGCATGAATTTGCCACGCTGCTCCGTTCCTCGCGCGGCGATGCCGTGGTGCTGCTGGCGACGTTCCTGCTCACCGTGTTCCGCGATCTCACCGAAGGCATCGTGGTCGGCTTCTCGCTCGGCGCGCTGCTGTTCATCCACCGCATGTCGCAGACCACCGGCATCGAGACCTATGGCTCGCTCGCCGTCGAGGACACGCCCGACCGGAAAAAAGGCGCGCGGGTGCGCTACAGCCCCGAACTCGCCGCCGATCCCGACATCATGATCTATCGCATCAGCGGCGCATTCTTTTTCGGTGCCGTGGCTGCGGTGGCCTCTGTGCTTGACCGGATTTCCGGCTACAAGGCGCTGGTAATCGACTTCAAGGCGGTGCCGTTTCTGGATTCCACCGCGGCTAACGCCATCGCGCAGATCGCGCTCAAGTCGCGGCGGCATGGCGTGCGGGTGTTCATCACCGGAGCGTCGCCGGCCGTGCGGCGAACGCTGCTGTCCTATGGCGCGCGGCCCCCCCAGGCAAAATATCGCACCGACATCGCGAGCGCCGTCTCCGAAATCAAACGTTTGACAGCGCCGGCCGACGCATGATTTGACCCGGCGGCTCACGCCATTTTGGTGTATGCCGATCAGGTCGAATCGGAGCCTGTCCCCATGAGCGTGATCCCCGCCGCGTGTCTGATCGGCTGGCCGGCGGCGCATTCGCGGTCGCCGCTGATTCACAAATACTGGCTCAGGAGTTTCGGGATCGACGGCGACTACCGTATCGAGGCGGTGGAACCGGCTGCGTTCGCGGATTTCATCGCCGGTCTTGCGGCGCGCGGCTACAGGGGCGCCAACGTTACCATCCCGCACAAGGAACAGGCGCTGGCGCTCTCGACGCCCGATGCCCGCGCGCGGGCGGTGGGCGCGGCCAACACGCTTTATTTCGATGGCGGCAAACTGTGTTCGACCAACACCGACGTCGAGGGATTCATCAACAATCTCGATGCCAGCGCGCCGGGCTGGGATGCGGCGGAGGATGTGCTGGTGCTCGGCGCAGGCGGGTCGTCGCGTGCGGTGATCTTCGGGCTGATCGAGCGGGGCATCCGGCGCGTGCATCTTGCGAACCGCACGGTGTCGCGCACGCACCTGCTGGCGGATCAGTTCGGCGCGCAGGTGCAACCGCTGGCATGGGACGCCATCGATACGGTGCTGCCGCGCGCGGGATTGCTGGTGAACACCACCTCGCTCGGCATGAAGGGCCAGCCGCCGCTTGCGATCGATGTGTCACTGCTTCCGGCACGCGCGGCGGTGGCCGATCTGGTCTATGTGCCGCTGGAGACGGATTTGCTCAAGGCCGCCAAGGCGTGCGGTCTGAAAACCGCCGACGGTCTCGGCATGCTGCTGCATCAGGCCGTGCGCGGATTTGAATTGTGGTTCGGCAAGCGACCCACGGTGACGCCGGCTCTGCGCGCGCTGGTGGAAGCCGATCTGGCGAAGTGAGAACGAGGGTCAAGCCGTGAATAATTTCGTGAAGTTCATCATCCTCGCCGCGCTCGTGCTTGTGATTTACAGCGCCTGGACGGTCTATCAAGGCGCGCAGGGCTTCAATCCGCCTGCGATCGAGGATGTGAAGAAGCGGATGCAGGACGACTTCGCCGCGAAGAATTTCACGGTCACAGAAATCAGCATGCTCCGGCGCGGCCCGCGCGAACTCGTCGGCTTCGTGAAATTCAAGGCGCCGGGATCGGACGAGATCCAGCAGAAAACCTGCACCGCGACCATGGCCGAGGACAAGGTCACCACGTCCTGGAGCTGTCAGTAACACCTGCGTGACAGGTGAAATAATCCGGGCGGCCCTGCGTAGATAGGATGGGGCCTTCCGGAGATACCATCATGACTGTCACTCGCCTTGTTTCGCTGCGCGCCGTCGTCGTATCTGCACTGCTTCTGTCCTCATCCTATGCCTTCGCGCAGCAATCCCCCGTCAGTTCCAACACGCGCGTGCGCGGCACCGTGGAAAGCCTCGACGGCGAAACGCTGCACGTCAAATCGCGCGAAGGCGCGGATGTGACGCTGCATCTGCCGCAGAGCGCCGGCGTCGCGGGTGTCGCGAAAATGTCGCTCGCCGACGTCAAGGTCGGCTCCTATATCGGCGTCACCTCGGTGCCGGATTCCGACGGCAGCCAGAAAGCCGTCGAGGTTCATGTTTTCCCGGAAGCGATGCGCGGCGCCGGCGACGGCACGCGGCCGTGGGATCTCAAGCCCAACAGCAACATGACCAACGGCGCGGTCGATGATCGCACGGTCGCGGCCAACGATGGTCATACACTGACGGTGAGATACAAGGGCGGCGAGCGCAAGGTCCTGGTGACGCCGGACACCACGGTCGTGACGTTCGTTCCGGCCGCGCGATCCGACATCAAGGCGGGGACGCCGGTGTTCGCGATCGCGACGAAGAAGCCGGACGGCACGCTCGACGTCGCGCGGCTCAGCATCGGCCGTGACGGCGTTTCACCGCCGATGTGAGTGGGATTGCAAAAAAGCGAAGCGGGATTTCACCTCTCCCCGTTCTTACGGGGAGAGGTCGCGAGCAGAGCGAGCGGGTGAGGGGCTTATTTCTGATGCGAGTTTGCCCCTCACCCCGAGCCGTCGCTTCGCTCCGTCTCCGACCTCTCCCCGCAAGCGGGGAGAGGTGAAGAAAAAGCATTCCTCTGAAATTATCTTGAGTTCAGCTCTTCGGGCTGCTCACCGCGTTGGTGTGCAGGTGATCCGTCAGCACACGGCGGTCGATCTCGTCGATGCGGTTGATGCCGCACAGGCCCATGGTCGTGCTGAGTTCCTTGCCGATCAGGTCGAGCGCCGTGGTCACGCCAGGCTGACCGCCCGCGCCGAGGCCGTAGATATAGGCGCGGCCGATCATGCAGGACTTCGCGCCGAGCGCCAGCGCGCGCATCACGTCCTGCCCGGTGCGGATGCCGCCGTCGAACATGATCTCGGTCTGCGAGCCGACATCCTGCACGATTTCCGGCAGCACCGAGATCGATGACGGCGCGCCGTCAAGCTGGCGTCCGCCGTGGTTGGAAACCACGATCGCCTCCGCACCTGTCTTCACCGCTTCGCGCGCATCCACGACATCCAAGATGCCCTTGATGATGAGCTTGCCGGGCCAGATGCTGCGGATCCATTCGACATCCTTCCAGTTCAGCGTGGTGTCGAACTGCGAGGCGACCCATTCGGAGGTTGAGCCGAGATCCTCCGCCCCCTTCACATGGCCGGCGATGTTGCCGAAGTTACGGCTCTTGCCCTTGAGGATGCCGGACAGCCAGCCCGGCTTGGTGGCGAAGTCGACGATGTTCTTCAGCGTCATCAATTTTGGCGGCACCGACAGGCCGTTCTTGATGTCGGCGTGGCGCTGTCCCAGCACCTGCAAGTCGACGGTCAGCACCAGCGCGCTGCATTTCGCGGCGATGGCGCGCTCAATGAGAGACTTCGCGAAGCCGCGATCCTTCATGACATACAACTGAAACCAGAACGGCTTGTCGACATTCGCGGCCACGTCCTCGATCGAGCAGATCGACATGGTGGAGAGCGTGTAGGGAATGCCGAGCGCCTGCGCCGCGCGGCAGGCGTAGATCTCGCCGTCGCCGTATTGCATGCCGGTGGAGCCGACCGGCGCGAGGATCAGCGGCATGGCGGCGGGCTCGCCGAGAATGGTGGTGCTCAGTTCGCGCTTGGAAACGTCCACCAGGATGCGCTGGCGAAACTTGATCTTCGCCATGTCGTCGACGTTGGCGCGCAGCGTCTCTTCCGCATAGGAGCCGCGGTCGACATAATCGAAGAAGGCCTTGGGCACACGGCGCTTGTGGATCTGCCGCAGGTCTTCGATGCAGGTGATGTTCTTCATGGACGTTTCCTGGCTCATTGTATTCTTGGTTGCAGCAATCATCTATCATGGCAGCGCCGCGTGCAAACAGCCGCTGTCGATGGAGGGTGTCATGGCCGATAAGGACCGTGGTCCGGAAGCTGGTAAAAAGGCGAATGACGACAAGCGCAAGCTCGATGATGCGCTTGAGGAAGGTCTTGAGGAGACGTTTCCTGGCTCCGATCCCGTCAATGTGGTTCAGCCGGCTCCCTCGAAGCAGGATCATCACATCAAGCGCAAGGGCTGATCGCGGGCCGGAACATGCGCCGTTTCCGGACGTTATCCCTGTGAACCGGCACAGGAGCGACCGATGATTGAGGCAGACACCAAGGCACGGGACGACAAGATTTCGGACCACAAGGTCGGCGACCAGAGCAAGGACGAGAAGGGTTCGAAGGCTCACAAGGACAAGCTCGACGATGCCCTGAACGAGGGTCTGGAAGAATCATTTCCGGGGTCCGACCCGGTCAGCGTGACCCAGCCCCCGCCCTCCCGGCACGACGAAGACATCAAGCGGAAACGTTGAAGCCGCCCTCCATGGCGGCTTCCTCTCCAAGTTTCTGAATAAAATCATTCCTGTTCAATAGGATACCTACTGCCGCCGGGTTCCGGCGGCAGTAATGATTCATCATATTTTTTGAAGGATTCCGGGCCGCAGAGGCTTTATAACCAGCTCCACGCTACAATGGGGCGCTCGCCAGAGCCATGCAGGCGCCGAGGGCACCTGACCGGAAACTCGGCGGAGCAGGGGAATTCATGGTTCGCAAGTATTTCGGCACCGACGGCATTCGCGGCCGTGCCAACAGTCTCATCACGCCCGAACTGGCCCTCAAGGTCGGTCAGGCGGCGGGTCTGGCATTTCAGCGCGGCGAGCACCGTCATCGCGTGGTGATCGGCAAGGATACCCGGCTATCCGGCTACATGATCGAGAATGCCATGGTGGCGGGATTTACTTCCGTTGGCATGGACGTGCTGCTGCTCGGCCCGATGCCGACGCCGGCGGTCGCGATGCTGACCAAGTCGATGCGCGCCGATCTCGGTGTGATGATTTCCGCCTCGCACAATCTGTTCGACGACAACGGCATCAAGCTGTTCGGCCCCGCCGGGTTCAAGCTGTCCGACGATGTCGAGGCGCAGATCGAACTCCTGATGGACGAGAATCTCGACAAGCGTCTTGCGCAGAGCGCCAGCCTCGGCCGCGCCCGCCGCATCGACGGTGTCCATGACCGCTACATCGAATTCGCCAAGCGCACCCTGCCGCGCGACATCGATCTGGACGGACTTCGCGTCGTGGTCGATTGCGCCAATGGCGCGGCCTACAAGGTGGTGCCGGAAGCGCTGTGGGAGCTGGGCGCCGACGTGATCTCCATCGGCGTCGAGCCGGACGGCTTCAACATCAACAAGGATTGCGGCTCGACCTCGCCGGAGGCCCTGTCGCGCAAGGTGCGCGAGATGCGCGCCGACATCGGCATCGCGCTGGACGGCGACGCCGACCGCGTTATCATCACCGACGAACGCGGCCATGTGGTCGATGGCGATCAGTTGCTCGCCGTGATCGCGCAAAGCTGGAAGGACGACGGGCGTCTCGCCAAGCCCGGCATTGTCGCCACCGTGATGTCGAATCTCGGTCTCGAGCGTTATCTGAAAGACATCGGCATCGAGATGCTGCGCACGCCGGTCGGCGACCGTTATGTGCTCGAGCAGATGCTGAAGGGCGGTTACAACCTCGGCGGCGAACCGTCGGGCCACATCATCATGTCGGACTTCGCCACCACCGGCGACGGTTTTGTCGCGGCGTTGCAGGTTCTCGCGGTGGTCAAGAAGCTCGGCCGCCCGGTCTCCGAAGTCTGCCATCGCTTCGAAGCGATGCCGCAGATTCTCAAGAACGTCCGCTATCGCACCGGCAAGCCGCTCGACAATCCGCAGGTCAAGTCCGCGATCCTGGATGCCGAGAAGCGGCTCAACGGCAGTGGCCGTCTGCTGATCCGCCCGTCGGGCACCGAGCCGGTGATCCGGGTGATGGGCGAGGGCGACAACCGCGACCTCGTCGAGGAAGCGGTCGACATGATCGTCTCGGCGCTGGGACTTGCCGCCGCGGCGGCATAAGCCGTTTCGCATCGCAGTACCGAGTATTCCGCATCGCTGCTGCGAGGAATTGCAACTGGTTGCCCTCCGGCAGCCGTTGTAACAGGGGCGTCCATTTTCAGGCCGTCAGGAATTGCCGTGAACAAGCCCGTTATCCTGTCTGAAGACACCCTCGCTGCGCCGATCGTTGTGGACGAGCCCCCGAAAGCCGTCGCATCGGGTCCGGCCTTCGCCGTGATCGGTGCCATCAGCGTCTCGCACATGCTGAACGACCTGATGCAGTCGCTGATCCCGTCGGTCTATCCGATCCTGAAGGACAACTACGCGCTGGACTTCGGCCAGATCGGCATGATCACGCTGGCCTTCATGTTCACATCATCGCTGTTGCAGCCGGTGATCGGTGCCTACACCGACAAGCATCCAAAACCGTTTTCGCTGGCGCTCGGCATGGGCTTCACCTTCGCGGGATTGATCCTGCTGAGTGTCGCGCATCACTACTGGGTGATTCTGCTCGCGGCCGGATTGGTCGGCACCGGCTCGGCGGTGTTCCATCCGGAATCGTCGCGCATCGCGCGCATGGCGTCGGGCGGCCGGGTCGGCATGGCGCAATCGGTGTTTCAGGTCGGCGGCAATTTCGGCAGCGCGATCGGCCCGGTGCTCGCGGCGCTGATCGTCGTGCCGTTCGGGCAGGGCAGCATCGCATGGTTCTCGCTGGTGGCGGCGCTCGCCATCGTCATCCTCTGGCAGATCGGCCGCTGGTACAAGCCGCGCGTCGCGCTGCGCAAGAGCGCGCATGCCGTGGCGGGCGAAGAGCGGTCGTCGGCGCGCACCTTCGTCGCGTTGACCGTTCTGATGGTGCTGCTGTTCTCGAAGGCGTTCTACACCGCGAGCATCGGCAGCTATTACACCTTCTTCCTGATCCAGAAGTTCGGCATCACCACGCAGGCGTCGCAGATCTATCTGTTCCTGTTTCTCGGCGCGAGCGCTGTCGGCGTGTTCTTCGGTGGTCCGCTGGGCGATCGCTTCGGCCGCAAATACGTCATCTGGTTCTCGATCATCGGCGCGCTGCCGTTCACGCTCGCGCTGCCCTATGTCGGCCTGTTCTCCAGCGCTGTGCTGAGCATCCTGATCGGATTCATCATCTCGTCGGCGACGCCGGCGATCATCGTCTATGCGCAGGAACTGATGCCGCATCGTCTCGGCATGATCTCCGGATTGTTCTACGGCATGGCATTCGGCTTCGGCGGCGTCGGCGCCGCGGTGCTGGGCCAGATCGCGGACTGGCAGGGCATCACCTTCGTCTATCAGGTCTGTGCGTTCCTGCCGGCCATCGGCCTGCTCGCGATCTTCCTGCCGCACATCAAGCGCCACAAGCTCTGACGCTTTTCGTCATTGCGAGCGAAGCGAAGCAATCCAGTCTTGAGAAAGAAAAGCTGGATTGCTTCGTCGCAAGTGCTCCTCGCAATGACGAAACGTAAATCATGACGATGCGCGATCACAGAGCGTAACGCGGAATGCCGTGGTGTCATTCGCGTCAGTATCCCTGACTCACCCGTCAACACATCGTTAGGATTTGCGGCGTGCGACGCCATGCGCGTTATCAAAGCGTTTACCGCTCAGCTTAACGCGCATTAAAAATCACGGTTAAGAATTAGGGTTAAGTGCCGCTTAAACATTTGGTGCCATGTTCCTGTCCGTGAGTTTTGTGTGTGAGGCCTTCGCGTCTGCCTCACCGGACGAAAGGACCGGACCAATGCGTACTCTCAAGACACTGATCGCCGCAGGAGCGGCGTCATTGATGACGACGGCAGTGCTCGCCGCCGATTTGCCCCTCGCACCACCGCCCTACATTCCGCCTCCGGTCGAAGATTTCGGCGGCTGGTACCTGCGCGGCGACATCGGGATGACCAATCAGCGTCACAAGGATTTGACGGACCCGTACGCGGCTGGCGCCGTCAACTATCAGTGGCTCGACAAGGGTGGCTTCGACAGCGGCGTACTGTACGGGCTGGGCGCCGGTTATCAGTTCAACAACTGGTTCCGCGCCGACGTCACCGGTCAGTATCGCGGCAAGACAGCGTTCCACGCGCTCGACAGCTTCTCCAATGCAGGCGTCACCAACACCAACGATTACACCGCAACCAAATCCGAGTTGCTGTTTCTCGTGAACGTGTATGCCGATCTCGGCACCTGGTGGTGCATCACGCCGTTCATCGGTGCAGGTGTCGGTACATCGCGCGTCACGATTGATAATTACCGCGACACCAACATCATCGCTGGCGGCGGCGGCTGGGCTCCTTCGGCCTCGACCTGGAATTTCGCATGGGCCGCGCATGCGGGTCTTGCCTACAAGGTCAGCCCGAGCTTCACGGTTGAACTTGCCTACAGCTACGTCAGCCTCGGAACCGGCAAGACCGGCGATCCGCTCAATCTCGATGGCAGTAATCCGCTGGTGGGCAACTACAAGAGCTTCAACGACATCACCTCGCACGATCTGAAGCTCGGCGTGCGCTGGGCGATCGATCCGGTGCCGACCTACGCGCCGCCGCTGATGCGCAAGGGCTGATTGAATCTCTTCTGTCTTCTTCCCTCCTGACAAACTTCAACGGCGCGGAATCATCCGCGCCGTTTTCTTTTTGCGCGCGAACAGGCGAGGCAACGGTTGGTTAAGGTTAACGCGGCATGATCGAACACAGTTAAGCGTTTATGACGGAGTTCGGTAATGCGTCGGATTGTGTTGGCGATGATGATGGCCGTTGCGGCGCAGGGCGCACAGGCCGCGGACTTTCCCGATCTTCCGATCTTGCGCGGCAGCCTGCGCGAAGGTTTGCGCCCCGTGCGCTGGCAAGGCTTCTACGTCGGCGGGCAGGCGGGCTACGGCGCGGCCGACATGAATTTCACCGGTTCGAACAGCGCGATGACAGAACGGCTGCTCGCCAACACCCTTGTCGAAAACGAAATGCAGGTCTCGCAGTGGCCGCTCTATACCGGCAAGACTTCGAGGCAAAACTCGGCGGTCGGTGGCTTCGTCGGCTACAACAGCCAGTGGGATGATGTCGTTCTTGGGCTCGAAGCCAGCTACCTGCATGGAAATTTCGAAGGCTCGTCAACGTCTCCGACAGTTTCCCGCTTTATGACTCTCAGCGACGGAAACGTTCATATTGTTGACGCCTCCTCATCCGCATCAATGCAGATTACGGATATGGGAACGATTCGCGCGCGAGCCGGATATGCCTTCGGAAGTTTCCTTCCCTATATGTTTGGCGGCTTTGCACTCGGCAATGCCAATATCAACCGCTCCGTGACAGTCTCGGATCGTTTCGGCGCCACGCTGGGCGCTGCGCAGGTAGCGCCAGCAGCAACTCTTCGCGCGAATGATACACAGGGCAATCACCTTCTGATTGGTTACTCGGCTGGCGCTGGCGTTGATGTGAATCTGATCGGCGGTCTGTTCGCGCGTGCCGAATATGAATATGTCCGCTTCACCGGTTCGATTGACACTAATATCAACACCGTGCGCGGCGGTCTCGGCTACCGATTCTGACAGGATCGCGCTTCGCAATTCTCTTTTGCAGCCTCCGTTCTTGACCTAGGATGACGCGTGCTCTGTTGAGCTGTCGCTCCGGTCTGGAGGCGGTCATGAAGATTTACGGCGATCTGAAGTCGGGCAATTGCCTGAAGGTGAAGTGGGTCTGCGATAAACTCTCGCGGCGCTATTCATGGATCGATGTCGATACCTCGAAGGATGAAAGCCGCACCCCGGAGTTTCTGAAACTCAACAGTGCCGGGCAGGTGCCGGTCATCGAACTCGACGACGGGCGCGCGCTGGCGCAGTCCAACGCCATCATCCGCTATCTGGCGCGCGGCACCGATCTGATCCCCGCCGAGGCGTTTCTTGCTGCGAAGATGGACGAGTGGCTGTTCTGGGAACAGTACAGCCACGAGCCGTATATCGCGGTGTGCCGCGCCCAGATGATTTATCTCGGCAAGTCGCAAGGCGATCTCGATACGGACAAGGTCAAGCGCGGATATTTCGCGCTGGCGCGGATGGAGCACGAACTGAGGGACAGACGATTTCTTGTGGGCGATGCGCTATCGCTCGCCGACGTATCGCTGCTGGCCTATACGCGCGTGGCCCATGAGGGCGGCTTTCACCTCGACGGCTATGACGCCGTGAAGCGCTGGATCGGGGAGTCCGAGAAGGTGTTGGGGTTGTGAGGCATTTCACCTCTCCCCGTTCTCACGGGGAGAGGTCGGATCGCGAAGCGATCCGGGTGAGGGGCATCTTGCATCGCCTCGAACTCGCCCCTCACCCCAACCCTCTCCCCGCGAGCGGGGAGAGGGAGCCGGCCCCCGCATCCCGGCTTTGTGATTTTCGCTTGCCAATGCTCCTTGACGAAATCCCAAACCTTCCATATTGACGGCGGCGGGACACCTCCCCCCCAACGGGAGGCTAGCTATCTGGAAGGATAGAACATGACTGTAGCGAAGCCCGGCTCAAAGCCGAACGTGCCGCATTTCTCCTCCGGCCCCTGCGCCAAGCGCCCCGGCTGGGCCCCCCAAAATCTCAAGGACGCTGCTCTCGGCCGCTCGCATCGCGCGAAGGTCGGCAAGGCCAAGCTCAAGCTCGCGATCGATCTCACCCGCGAGGTGCTTGAAGTGCCCGCCGATTACAAGATCGGCATCGTGCCCGCGTCCGACACCGGCGCTGTCGAAATGGCGCTGTGGTCGCTGCTCGGGCCGCGTCCCGTCACCACCATCGCATGGGAATCCTTCGGCGAAGGCTGGGTCAGCGATGTCGTCAAGGAATTGAAGCTCAAGGATGTCGTCAAGCTCAACGCGGGCTATGGCGAGATTCCGGACCTCTCCAAGGCCGACAAGAATTCGGACATCGTGTTCACCTGGAACGGCACCACCTCTGGCGTGCGCGTTCCGAACGCCGACTGGATCAGGGACGACCGCGAAGGCCTGACCATTTGCGACGCGACCTCCGCCGCCTTCGCGCAAAAGCTCGACTGGCCGAAGCTCGATGTCGTCACCTTCTCCTGGCAGAAGGCGCTCGGCGGCGAAGCCGCGCATGGCATGCTCATTCTCTCGCCGCGCGCCGTCGCCCGGCTGGAGAGCTACACGCCGCCTTGGCCGCTGCCGAAGATCTTCCGCATGACCAAGGGCGGCAAGCTCAATGCCGGCATCTTCGAGGGCGAAACCATCAACACGCCGTCGATGCTCTGCGTCGAGGATTATCTCGACGCGCTGAACTGGGCCAAGTCGGTCGGCGGCCTCAAGGCGCTGATCGCGCGTGCCGACGCCAACACCAAGGCGCTCGCCGACTGGAAGGCGAAAACGCCGTGGGTGGATTTCCTCGCGGCCGATCCGGCGATCCGCTCCAACACCTCGGTGTGCATGAAGGTGGTCGATCCCGCGATCACGTCGCTCTCCGCCGACGCGCAGGCTGACTTCGCCAAGAAGCTGGTGGCGGCGGTCGAGAAGGAAGGCGCCGGTTACGATCTCGGCGCTTACCGCGACGCGCCTCCGGGCCTGCGCATCTGGTGCGGCGCGACGGTTGAGGCCAGGGACGTGGAAATCCTCACGCAGTGGCTCGACTGGGCTTTCGCCGAGACCAAGGCCTCGCTCGCGAAAGCGGCTTAACCACACACAATCGTCGTCCCGGGCAAGCAGCCGTTTGGCTGCGCGACCCGGGACCCATAACCACCGACGGCGAGTATGGGTCCCGGCTCTGCGCGCCAAGTGGCGCTACGGCCGGGACGACGCTTCATTTTTCAAAGGATCACATCCCATGACCAAACCCAAGGTTCTCATTTCCGACGCACTGTCTCCCGCCGCCGTGCAGATCTTCAAGGATCGCGGCATCGACGTCGATTTCCAGCCGGATCTCGGCAAGGACAAGGACAAGCTCGCCGAAATCATCGGCAACTATGACGGCCTCGCGATCCGCTCCGCCACCAAGGCGACGGCGAAGATCCTGGAAAAGGCCTCAAAGCTGAAGGTGATCGGCCGCGCCGGCATCGGCGTCGATAATGTCGAGATTCCCGCCGCCACGGCCAAGGGCATCATCGTGATGAACACGCCGTTCGGCAATTCGATCACCACCGCCGAACATGCCATCACCTTGATGCTGGCGCTGGCCCGCGAGATCCCCGCCGCTGACGCCTCCACCCAGGCCGGCAAGTGGGAGAAGAACCGCTTCATGGGCGTCGAGATCACCGCCAAGACGCTCGGCGTGATCGGCTGCGGCAACATCGGCGCGATCGTCGCCGACCGCGCGCTCGGCCTGAAGATGAAGGTGATCGCGTTCGACCCGTTCCTGTCGCCGGAGCGCGCCAAGGACATCGGCGTCGAGAAGGTCGAGCTCGACGATCTCCTGAAGCGCGCTGACTTCATCACGCTGCATACGCCGCTGACCGACAAGACCAAGAATATCCTCGACGCCGCGGCGCTCGCCAAGACCAAGAAGGGCGTGCGCATCATCAACTGCGCGCGCGGCGGCCTGGTGGACGAGGCCGCGCTCGCCGCCGCCCTCGACTCCAAGCATGTCGCGGGTGCCGCCTTCGACGTGTTCGTCGAGGAGCCGGCCAAGACCAACGTGCTGTTCGGCCGTGCCAACGTGATCTGCACCCCGCACCTCGGCGCGTCCACCACCGAGGCGCAGGAGAACGTCGCGTTGCAGGTCGCCGAGCAGATGTCGGACTACCTTCTGACCGGCGCGATCTCCAACGCGGTCAACTTCCCCTCGATCACGGCGGAAGAAGCGCCGAAGCTGAAGCCGTTCATCGAACTCGCCGAAAAGCTCGGCTCCTTCGCGGGACAGCTCACCGAGAGCGGCATCTCCAAGGTGACGATCACCTACGAAGGCCATGTCGCGGAAATGAAGATCAGGGCGCTGACCTCGGCGGCGCTGTCGGGCCTGCTGCGGCCGATGCTGGGCGACGTCAACGTCGTCTCCGCGCCGGTGGTGGCGAAGGAGCGCGGCATGGTGGTCGACGAGGTGGTCCGCGCCGCCGAAGGCGACTACGAGAGCCTGATTACGGTGACCGTCACCACCGACAAGCAGGAGCGTTCGGTGTCCGGCACCGTCTACGCCGACGGCGCGCCGCGCCTCGTGGACATCAAGGGTATCCGGGTCGATGCCGAGTTCGGCAAGTCGATGATCTACGTCACCAACGAGGATAAGCCGGGCTTCATCGGCAAGTTCGCCTCGCTGCTCGGCGACGCCAAAGTCAACATCGCCACCTTCCATCTTGGCCGCAACAAGCAGGGCGGCGACGCCATCGCGCTGGTCGAGGTGGACGGCGCGGTGCCGGCCGACGTGCTGGCCAAGACCCTGACGCTGCCGCACGTCAAGCAGGCCAAGGCGTTGTCATTCTGAGGCGCTGACGTTCTGGTCTGCTTTTGGGCATCGTTGCCTGTAAATGTGACAATCGGATTCTGAATTCACACGGGCCGGAGATTCTCCGGCCCGTTTTTTGTGACGGTTGTCGAAAAGGGATTTTGCCGGACGAGAGGGTAAGGAACCCGAAAGACTATCTAGGTAAATTTATGGCGAACCTTCCTGCGCAGAAGCGCGTCCCGCCCCGGAGTCTTCATCGTGAAGCTGCTCAATAATATGCGTATTACGGCCAAACTCGCGATCTTGGTCGGTATCACCCTGATCGGTCTGTGCGCGGCCGGTCTTTTCGCCGGCAGCATGATGCAGAAGGAAATGGTCAACGCTCGCGTCGAGCAGACCCGTGCGATTGTCGAAACCGCCCGCAGCATGGCGCTCGCGATCCAGAAGCAGGTCGAGGCCGGTAAGCTGACCAAGGAAGCGGCGATCGAGGATTGGGCCAAGAGCGTCCGGACCATGATCTTCGACAACGGCAATGGCTATATGTTCGCCTATACGATGGATGGCATCACCGTTTCGGCGCTGGACCCCAAGACCATCGGCAGCAACCGTCTGAACGTTGAGACCAGCGGGCGCGCTCTGGTCCGGGATCTGCGCGACGGCATCATCGCCGGCAAGGGCGAGGTCACGCTGTATTACGAATATATGAAGCCTGGCCAGAAGGATCCGATCCGCAAGATGTCCTACGCGGTCGCCATTCCGGGCTGGAATCTGTTCGTCGGCACCGGCGCCTATCTCGACGACCTCGATGCCAAGCTGATGCCCATCGCGATCGCGCTCGGCATCGCGATCCTCGTCATCGCTATATTCTCCGGGGCCATCGCCTGGCTGATCGGCCGCAGCATCACCCGCCCGCTGGGCCTGCTCGGCACCCGCATGCAGACGCTCGCCGATGGCCAGCTCGATGAGGACATTCCGGGCCGCGACCGCCGCGACGAGATCGGCGCGATGGCCGCGACCGTGCAGGTCTTCAAGGACAATGCGTTGCGCATCCGCGGCCTCGAGCAGCAGGAAGCGGAAGCCGAGAAGCGCGCCGTGGCGGAGCGGCAGGCGGCGATGCAGAGCATCGCCAGCGATTTCGAGAAGAGCGTCAACGGCATCGTCCGTTCGGTGGCGGCGTCCGCGGCCGGAATGCAGACCACGGCGGAATCCATGACGGCATCCGCCCGCGATGCCAGCTCGCGCGCGGCCAACGTCGGTTCGGCGTCGGAGCGGGCGTCGAACAATGTCGGCACGGTCGCGGCGGCAGCGGAAGAACTGTCGAGTTCGGTCGCCGAGATCGCGCGGCAGGTCAGCCAGTCCAACGAGATCGCCACCAGGGCGGTGGGCGACGCTGAGCGCACCAATGCGACGGTGCAGGTTCTGTCCAGCGGCGCGGAGAAGATTGGCGAGGTGGTGCAGCTTATTCACAGCATCGCGGCGCAGACCAATCTCCTGGCGCTGAATGCGACCATCGAAGCGGCGCGCGCCGGCGAGGCGGGACGCGGCTTCGCGGTGGTGGCGTCCGAAGTGAAGGCGCTGGCTAACCAGACCGCCAAGGCCACCGAGGAAATCTCGGCCCAGGTCGCGACCATGCAGTCGACCACCAGCGACGCGGTGGTCTCGATCCAGGGCATCACCGAGACGATTGCGCGGATGAGCGAGATCACCATGAATATCTCCAGCGCAATCGAAGAGCAGGGTGCGGCGACGCGCGAGATCGCGCGCAACATCCAGTCGGTGGCGGAAGGATCGAACGAGATCAGCAGTCACATCGGCGGCGTCAGTTCTGCGGCGGCCGCGACCGGCACGGCGGCGGCGGATGTGCTGTCCAGCGCGCGCGATCTCGACCAGCAGTCCGGCATGCTGCGCTCGGCGGTGGACGAATTCCTCGGCAAGGTGCGGGCGGCGTAACTTTCACCTCTCCCCGTTTACGGGGAGAGGTAAAAACCCTCACTGCTTCTCGATCTTGGCCTGCCGGATCAGCTTTTCCCACACCACGAGCTGCTCCTTCAGGAATGCGTCGAAGCTCTCTGGCGTGCCGGAAAACGCTTCCATGCCGCGATCGGCGAGTTGTTTTCGGATGTCGGGCCGCTCGACCACCTTGCGGATTTCCGCGTTCAGCTTCGTCACGATGTCCTTCGGCATGTTGGCGGGGCCGAGATATCCTTGCCATGAGGTGATGTCGAAGCCCTTCACGCCGGCTTCATCCATCGGGGGCAGGTCCGGCAGCAAGGCCGAACGCTTCATCGTCGTCACCGCCAGCGCCTTCAGCACCTTGCCGTTGACATGCGGCAGGCCGGTCGGCACATCCACGAACATCATCGAGACCCGCCCCGCGATGACGTCGGTCAGCGCCGGCGGCGAACTCTTGTAGGGCACATGCAGCAGGTCGATCCCGGCGAGGGTGGCGAATGTCGCGCCGGAGACGATCGCCGACGAACTGCCGCTGGCGTAGGAGTATTTGCCCGGATCTTTCTTGGCGAGGGCCACCAGTTCGCTGACCGAATTCGCTGGAATCTCCGGATTGATCACCAGCATGAACGGCAGGTCGCCGGTGCGCGCGATCGGCGTGAAATCCTTGATCGGATCGTAGGTCATGGTTTTCAGCAGATACGGATTGGCTGAATGCGATGTGTTGGTGGTGACGAACAGCGTGTAGCCATCCGGCTCCGAGCGCGCCACGTAACTCGCCGCGATCGAGCCGTTGGCGCCGGGCTTGTTGTCGATCACGATGTTGGCGCCGAGCGCCGTCGCGAGCTCTTTCGAGATCAGCCGCGTCGTGCTGTCGGTGCCGCTCCCCGCCGCGAACGGCAGCACCAGTGTGATGTTCTTGCCCGGTGCGGGATAGGGAGTCTGCGCCGGCGATGGGGTTGCAGTCAGAGCGCCCGCCGTCACGGCAAGTGCTGCGGCCAGCGTCGCCGCGGCCATTTTCGATGTCGTCATTCCGTTGTCTCCGCCCTGTTTTGTGACGCGCGTGTCGTCAGGCAGTCGCCGGAGCGGGCCTGCGCCGTTCGTTCATGAAACAGACTGCTTGAAGTCGCGGGAAAATGCGAGAGGGCGCGCGAAAAGTTGCGCTGCATCAAATTGTGCGGGTCAGGGCCGGGATGCCGGCGTCCGCGCCGACCCGCGCCGGGACGCGGTGAAAATCCCGGCCAGCACCAGCACGTAGCCGACCAGATGAAACAGCTCCGGCTTCTCGCCGAGAAGCACGATCGCCATCACCGAACCGAACACCGGCACCAGATGGAAGAACGGCGCGGCGCGGTTGGGTCCGATCAGTTCGATGCCGCGATTGAAAAACAGGTAGGCCAGCGTCGAGGGAAAGATCACGACGAAGATCAGCGTCAGCACGGTCAGCGTATCGAACGTCAGCGTTTCGCCGATCGAGACTTCCCATCCCACCAGCGGAATCAGCATCAGCGCGCCGCAGCCGGTGGTGAAGGCGATCAGCGACAGCGGATTGATCCTCGGACGTTTCGGCATCAGGGCGGAGTACAATCCGAACACGAACAGCGCGGCGGCGAAACTGATGTCACCGGCGTTGACCCGGATCGCCGCCAGCGCCGCGAGATCCCCGCGCAGGATGATGACGAGCACGCCGAGCAGCGAGACCAGGATGCCCGCCGCCTGCATCCATGACAACCTGACGCCGAACAGCACCAGCGACCAGAGCGCCACGAACAGCGGCCCCGACGACTGGATCAGCAGCGCGTTCAATGCCTGGGTGTGCTGAAGGCCCCAATAGGACAGCGCATTGTTGAAGGCGAAGCCGGTAAAGGCGAGCAGCAGCAGCAGCGGCAGGTTCTTCCGGATCACCGGCCACTCGCGCATGAGATATGGCCACGCGAACGGCGCGAGCACGAGGCATGTTCCGGCCCAGCGGCAGAATGTCAGCGTGAACGGCGGCACATGGCCCGCCACGTAACGCCCGAGCACGATGTTGCCGGCCCAGAACAGCGACATCAGGCTGAGCATCAGATAGGGCTGATTGGAGAGCCAGGCGGCAACGGAGCGCTTGCGCAAGGGCGGATCGGCGACGGTCATGGATCTTCGGGAAAGAGGGCGGGCCGAGTTGTGCCGATATTCATGGGCTTCACAACCGCCAATCCCGGATTGCTACCTTGCGCCAGATGGGCAGCGCGGTGTTTTACCTCTCCCCGTTTTACGGGGAGAGGTCGACATGCCATCAGCGCGTTTACGCGCGTCTTCGACGCGCTATGGCATGTCGGGTGAGGGGCCTCTTCTTCAAGGTTGCGTATCTGCCCCTCACCCCGGCCCTCTCCCCGCTATGCGGGGAGAGGGAGTAGAGCGCGCGGCGATGAAGACACCCGCCAGCACCAGCACGTAGCCCGCCAGATGAAACAGCCGCAGTTTTTCACCGAGGAAGATGATGGCCATGGCCGATCCGAACACCGGGATCAGATGAAAGAACGGTGCCGCGCGATTGGCGCCGATCAGTTCCACGCCGCGATTGAAGCACAGATACGACAGGATCGACGGGAAGATCGCGACATAGGCCAGCACCGCGAGATTTGACGGCGTGAACTGCATGACGGGCCGGGCCGACAGTTCCCATATCAGCGGCGGGATCAGGCACAAGGCGCCGCAGCCGAAGGTGAAGGCGAGAAACGACAGGTTGTGGATCGCGGGCCGCTTCGCCGACAGCGCCGAGTAGAATCCGAAGATCGCCAGCGCGACGAGGTAGATCAGGTCGCCCTTGTTCAGGGTGATCCGCGCCAGCGCGGTGACATCGCCGCGCAGCAGGATCACCAGCACGCCGCAGAGCGAGACCACGATGCCGGCGGCCTGCGCCCAGGTCAGCCGGAGGCCGAGCAGCAGCAGCGACCACATGGCGATGAACAGCGGCCCCGACGACTGCATCAGCAGCGCGTTCAACGCCTCGGTATATTCCAGCGCCCAGTATTGCAGTGCATTGAAGATGCTGATGCCGGCGACCGAGAGCAGCACCATCGTGCCCATGCGCTCGCGAATCGCGGCCCAGTCGCGCACGAGGTGCGGCCATGCGAATGGCAGCACGATCAGGAAGGCCGTTGTCCAGCGCAGGATCGACAATGTGATCGGCGGAAAGTGACCTGCGACCGCGCGCCCCACGACGGCGTTGCCGGCCCAGAACAGCGGCGTCAGCGTCAGCAGCAGATAGGGCTTGTTCGTCAGCCATGACGTGAAGGATCGCGGCGCGGGGCTGTTCATGTCGGGGGCGGATTCGAGGCTTCGGAAGGGCCGGTCCGGTTGTCCGGATTTTGCGGGAAATATCAATGATTTGCCCTGTGTATCCGAGGCCCGTCAACACCCGTTGGCGCTTGCGTCCCATGCGCGCATCCGTTATCCGATGACATGCCTCGCAAGCGCGCGCCCTGCTGCAAGGCGCTGGGTTTCCGGCGGATTTGCGGGTTGCGGGAGATTGTCTGGAAATGGCCAATGTTGTCGTCGTCGGCGCCCAGTGGGGCGACGAAGGGAAGGGCAAGATCGTCGACTGGTTGTCGGAACAGGCTGACATCGTCGTTCGCTTTCAGGGCGGCCACAATGCCGGCCATACCCTCGTCATCAATGGCAAGACCTACAAGCTGGCGCTGCTGCCGTCGGGCGTGCTGCGGCCTTCGAAATTGTCGGTGATCGGCAATGGCGTGGTGTTCGACCCGCAGGCCTTTCTCACCGAACTCGACAAGCTCCGCGCCCAGGACGTTTCGATCACGCCGGACAACCTGCGCGTCGCAGAGAATGTCACGCTGATCCTGCCGCTGCATCGCGAACTCGACGCGGTGCGCGAGAACGCCAGCAAGGCCACCGCCATCGGCACCACCCAGCGCGGCATCGGCCCCGCCTATGAAGACAAGGTCGGCCGCCGCGCGATCCGGCTGATGGATCTCGCCGATCCGCAGACGCTGCCGCACAAGATCGACCGCCTGCTGGCGCATCACAACGCGCTGCGCCGCGGCCTCAGACTGCCGGAGATCGACGGCGCGGAGATTTTGAAAGAGCTGACGGAGATTGCGCCGCGCGTGCTGCCGTTCGCGGACTCGGTGTGGAATCTGCTCGACCAGAAGCGCCGCGAAGGCAAGCGCATCCTGTTCGAAGGCGCGCAGGGCGCGCTGCTCGACGTCGATCACGGCACCTATCCCTACGTTACCTCATCCAACACCGTGGCGGCGCAGGCCGCGACCGGCACCGGCATGGGCCCGAGTTCGCTCGGCTATGTGCTCGGCATCTGCAAGGCCTATACGACGCGCGTCGGGCAGGGTCCGTTCCCGACCGAACTGAACAACGAGATCGGCGAGTTGATCGGTCAGCGCGGCAAGGAGTTCGGCGTCAACACCGGGCGCAAGCGGCGCTGCGGCTGGTTCGATGCGGTGCTGGTGCGGCAGACCGCGCGGACCTGCGGCATTCACGGCCTGGCCCTGACCAAGCTCGATATTCTCGACGGCTTCGACACCATCGAGGTCTGCGTCGGCTACAGGCTCGACGGCAAGGAGATCGATCATCTCCCGGCGGGTGAGGGCGCGCAGGCGCGCGTCGAGCCGATCTACGAGACCATCGAGGGCTGGAAAGAGCCGACCGCCAATGCCCGGTCATGGGCGGACCTGCCGGCACAGGCCATCAAATACGTGCGCCGGGTCGAGGAACTTGTCGGCTGCCCCATCGCGCTGCTTTCCACCAGCCCCGAACGCGAGGATACTATCCTCGTGCAGAATCCGTTCGAGGCGTGAGCATGGACACCATGTTCTGTTGATTGACGTTTTTTAAGTACAGGGTTTGCCGAGAATCCTGCAGACTGGACGAGGATGGCTGATTACTACCCGCTCATAGCCCGCGCCATCGCCGGACTGGATCCCAGTGCTCCCGGCGAGCAGCGCCGTGCGCTCTATGAACGCGCGCGGACGGCGCTGATTTCCCAGTTGCGCAGCGTGCAGCCCGCATTGAGTGAAGCCGAGATCACCCGCGAGCGTCTGGCGCTCGAGGATGCGGTGCGCAGGGTCGAGGCCGATGCGGTCCGCCGCGCCGCCGCCCATGAGGGACCAGCCCCGGCAGCGCCGCGCGAGCGCCCGGCCGCGCCACCGCCAGCCCAGCCGCCATCGTCCCAGCCGCCATCCAGGGCGCCGCTGTCGGCCAAGCGCGAGGGTTCGCGTCCCGGCGACGCCCTGCGCGAAAGCGCGCGCAGCGCGCTGACCGGGTCTGCGCCGCCGCCCGCCGCCCGCGACCGCCTGAGGAGCCGCGATGCACCTCCCGCAGCACCCGAGCCGCGATCGCCGCGCAATCTGCGCGGCGATCAGCCACCTCCGCTGACGCGGGCGCAGCCTCCGGTCCCGCCGGGATTGCCGGCATCGATGCGCGATGTCCGGGCGAGCGACCAGCGCACCGACGACACCCGCATGCTGGACACCTGGACCGAGGATGCGCGGGCCGGACGCCGCCCGCCGGCCGAGGGACGTTCGCCGCAGGGCTCGGGGATGCGCGACGTGGTCGCGGACGCCAACGATCTCGGCGGTGCGACCCGTTCGGCGCGGCGCACCTATGCCCAGAACGACATCGATCCGCGCAGCCCCGCGCCGTACAGCTACGACGAATCCGCCGAGGAAGCCGGGCGCTATCAGCCGTCCGACCGGCCGCGCGCGCGCATCAACACGCGCGACGAACCGGAAAAGGCCAGGCGCGGCTTTCCGCTCAAGAGCGCCATCGCGGTCGGCATTGCGATCATCGCCATCGGCGCCGCGATCTGGGGCGGGCCGAAGGCGTACTCGCTGTTCAAGTCGCTGACCAAGCCGGCGCAGCAGCAGGCGGACACCGCGCCGAAGGATGCCTCGGGCACGCGGCCGAAGATCACCGACCGGGTGGGACAGCCGGGCTCGACGCAGATCGCGCCGGTGGCGCAGCGGGTGGTGCTGTATGACGAGGATCCGTCCGCGCCGCAGGGCAAGCAGTATGTCGGCTCGGTGATCTGGCGCACTGAAGCGGTCAAGGTGCCGGCCGGTCAGCCGCCGGACATCGGCGTGCGCGCCGACATCGACATTCCCGAACGCAAGTTCAAGATGTCGCTCTCGATCCGCCGCAACACCGACGCATCGCTGCCGGCGAGCCACACCGCCGAACTGACCTTCGTGCTGCCGCCGGATTTCGGCACCACCGTCGCCAACGTTCCCGGCGTGCTGATGAAATCCAACGAGCAGGCGCGCGGCACGCCGCTGGCCGGGCTCGCGGTCAAGGTCACCGACGGATTCTTCCTGGTCGGGCTGTCGAATGTCGACGCCGACAAGTCGCGCAACCTGCAACTGCTGAAGGAACGGTCGTGGTTCGATATTCCGCTGGTCTACGCCAACCAGCGCCGCTCCATCATCGCCATCGAGAAGGGCGCGCCGGGCGAGCGCGCCTTCAACGAAGCCTTCACGGCCTGGGGGCAGTAACACCATGAAGATAACTCTTGCCGGCTCGCGTCACTTCGGCGTGGAGACGCTGAACATGATGCGCAGCCATGGCATCGACGTGATCCGCGTCGTGGTGGCGGACGGCGAGGACCGTCTCGCGGCCGCGGCCCGCGCCGCCGGCATCGAGGTCGTGGTGCAGGCGAAGCCGAAGCTGATCGCCGCATCGGAAATCGCACCCGGCACCGATCTGATCGTCACCGCGCACAGCCATGCCCTTGTCAGCAAGGAAGCGTTGCAGGTCGCCAAGCATGGCGGCATCGGCTATCACCCCTCGCTGCTGCCGCGCCATCGCGGCATCGCCGCGATCGAATGGACTATCAAGGAAGGCGATCCGATCGCCGGCGGCACGATCTATCACCTGTCGGAACGGCTCGACGCCGGCGCGATCGCCGCGCAGGACTGGGTGTTCGTGAAGAAGGGCGAGACCGCGCGGGAATTGTGGGAGCGGGCGCTGGCGCCGCTCGGCCTGCGCCTGCTGGCGCAGGTGATCGATCAGGCGAAGATCAGCGGCCACCTGCCGTCGATGCCGCAGGACGAGCAGTTCGCAACCAATGCGCCAAGACTTGATGTGGAAAAACGGCTCGATGCCGAGAAGCCGCACGCCGTGCCGAAGAGCGCGGCGTCGGGAGCGTAGGGTTTCTTAGGGTTTCCTGAATTCTCGTTGTTCCCGGATCATTCCTGATCGCGGATTTGTCATGGCCGGACATAGCCGTTCGAAGAACGGCGTCGCTCCCGCTCGCCTGTGCCCCGGCAATCCATCCCCTTCTCAAAATGTTTTCTTATGATGGATCACCGGGTCAAGCCCGGTGATGACGATCGGATGTGTTGCGCGTTCGTCGCGCATCGCTGCTTCACGCGATACCTCACGCCGCGCGCGTCTCGCCGACGCGCACCGCGCGCGACACCAGATCGCTCGCGTCGGTGACGCCGCCGGCAGCCTCCTGCACGATCACCTGCGCCATCTTCGCCTTGGTCGCCGGCGTGCGATTTTCAACGGCGATGTTCTCCACCGCGATGTCGAGAATCTTCCTCAACGTGGCGACATAATCCGGATCGAATTTTCCCGGCGGCTGATTGATCATGTGCGGTCTCCATCTTCTGTCGTTCAGAGCGATCGTGAGCGAAAACGTTGCTTGCCGTTTCCGGTCATGCTCGTCGTGAGCGGGCGGAACATGCCGCTGCAATGGGGCAGATGTGAGTCGCTTGCGCGAAGATACGACGACGTGAATTTGGAAGTGCTCCAGTCACATTTCCTTAAAGACTTCGGTCACATTTCCTTCATGCGGTGCGATGTGCCGCGCATGGAAAGCGATCGTTGAAATCGCACCACATCTTGTGTGCGCGATTCGACAATCCGCGCAGCGCAGGGCATGATTTCACGCAGTTGTTAAATGGTTGCACGGAACGGCAGGAAAATTTGTTCGTTCCGTGCGAAGTTCCGCTTCATGACGATAATTTAATGCGAGGGTCATCGATGATTTTGAACATTTTCAAACGCGCGCGCGTGATGTCCGCTGCGTTTGCCGCGGTGGTGTTCGCGCTGCTGGCATGGCCGCTGGCGGCGCAGCGCACGCCGAGCAAGCCGTTCCTGGAAAAGACCGCGTTCTATTTGCGTTCGGCAGGATTCAATATCCGTTTTGCCAACGACGATCCGAAAGCCGAGCGCGCCTTGAGGGCGATGCCGCCACATCGCTTCGTGATTCATACCCTCAGCGGCGCGCCGCGTTATGTCTACGCCGATCCCGGCGTGTGCAACTGCATCTTCGCCGGCTCGCGCGACAACTATGAATCCTATCTGGCGATCCTGCGCCAGCCGATCCCGGGCGTCGCCGATGTTTCGCCGGACTACAAGACGGAAGCCAGCGCGCTGCTGATGGAACAGCCGGTCGACTTCGGCGCGATCAATCCTGAAGACACCTTGTCGGATTATTTCCGCGACTATCTGTAACCCGGTAAGCCGCTTGCTCTTGTGCGCTGCCGCAAGCAGGCGGCGCGCGTGACGCGCCTTGTTCGTTTCCGTTTTTTGTTTGTTACGCTCCCGTGTTGTCCATTCAACACACGCTGACCGCGCGCCAAGTCGCGGCAGCCGGGAGGAAACGAAATGGCTATACGTCGCGCCGCGATCGGCCTGATCGCGATGGGCTTTTCTGCATGTCTGTCTGTCACCGGCGCTCTCGCGCAGGATTATCCGTCACGCCCGGTGAAGTGGGTGGTCGGCTATCCTGCGGGCGGAGCGACCGACATTCTCGCCCGCCTGATCGGACAGCGTCTGTCCGAACGCCTGAACCAGCAGTTCATCATCGAGAACAAGCCCGGCGCCGGCAACAACGTCGGCACCGAAGCCGTCGTCAATGCCGATCCCGACGGCTACACCATCCTGCTGGTCAATCCCGCCAACGGCATCAACGCCTCGCTCTATACCAAGCTGAGCTTCAACTTCATCCGCGACATCGCGCCGGTGGCGGGCATCGCGCGGGTGCCGAACGTGATGATCGTGCCGCCGGACTTCCCGGCGAAGACGGTGGCGGAGTTCATTGCTTACGCGAAGGCCAATCCCGGCAAGGTCAACATGGCCTCAAGCGGCAACGGCACGTCGATCCATCTGTCCGGCGAACTGTTCAAGGCGATGACCGGCGTCGAGATGCAGCATGTGCCGTATCGCGGCTCGGCGCCCGCGGTCACGGACATGATCGGCAATCGCGTGCAGGTGATGTTCGACAACATGCCGTCCTGCATCGCGCATATCAAGGCGGGCACGCTGCGGGCGCTGGCGGTGACGACCACGGATCGCTCGGCAGAACTGCCGGACGTTCCGACCGTCGGCGACACCGTGAAGGGCTATGAGGCGAGCGCCTGGTTCGGCATGGGCGCGCCGGCCAGGACGCCGAAAGCGATCATCGACAAGCTCAACAAGGAAGTGAACGCGATCCTTGCCGAGCCTGCGATCAAGGCGCGGATCGCCGAACTCGGCGGCGTCACGCTTATCGGCACGCCCGCGGATTTCGGCAAGATCATCGTGTCCGAAACCGAGAAGTGGGAGAAGGTGGTCAAGTTCGCAGGGGCGAGGGTGGATTAAGGGGAAGGCTTGTCATTCCGGGGCGCGAGCACTGGCGAGCGAACCCGGAATCTCGATGTTGTTTCCGATGAATTCTTTTTGCTCCCTCGCCCCGCTCTTGCGGGGAGAGGGTCGGGGTGAGGGGCGAACTCGCAACATATGCGATGGTGCAAGTTTTAATGAAGCTGCCTCTCACCCGGATTGCTGCGCAATCCGACCTCTCCCCGTCAGAACGGGGAGAGGTGAAAAACTGGGCGCGCTCCGCATTCGATGTTGTCCCCGCGCAGGCGGGGATCCAGACGCCCTGACATCGGTTCAGCCACGTGCGTCAGACACGTTGCGGGAGTTGTTGCGCGATAAGTGATGATTTCGGTGAGCGGTGTTTATGGGTCCCCGCCTGCGCGGGGACGACATTGAGTGGGTTGATGCGTCGTCGTCATTGCGAGCTCCGCGAAGCAATCCAGGGCAACGAAAAGAACTGGATTGCTTCGACGCAAGTGCTCCTCGCAATGACGGTGTTGCGGCAATGCGCTCAATGACGATGCGTGGCGACGGGCCGCAAACCATCAACCGGTCATCCCCGCGAAGGCGGGGATCCACTCTTGCAGCGGGCGACATCGCAAAATTTTAGGTCTGGGTCCCCGCCTTCGCGGGGACGACCGGGTGAGTTTGCGCGCTGCACGTCAAGAGTCAGTTCGCTCCTGGAAATAATTCGACATGCATATCGCCGGTGCGGCCGTAGTAAACCGCGCGGCGTCCAGCAAGAGATACGAAATAGCCGACGCATCCGGCAGCCGCGATGTCCTCGCAGAACCTTTTGTATTTGATTGTTCCGCTCTGAATCGCGCGGATTGCCGCCGCGACGCCGGCGGTTGAAAACATATCTGGCGGCGTTGCAACGATCGGTGCCGTTGCCAGTGTCAGCGCTTCGCCGTCGGGCATGTAATAGGTCTTTTCCGCGCGCGTCAGGTCGGCGTGATAGCGCTCGACACCCGCTGCGATCAATTTTCCGACGACTTCGGGAAAGGTGACCCGCTCTTCGTCGGATGCTCTGGTGCATTCCGCCATCACGTTAGCAGTCTCGATCTTCATCGCTCATCTCCGTTATGAGATTGGAATTGTCCGCAAGCCGTGCACGCGCACGAATTCCTTCATGGCTTTTTCGATAGTCTTGCGCTCGGCAGCTTTCATGTGGCCGAACATTTCGGCTTCGTTGTCGTCCGCGAGCGCGGCGAGTTCCGGCACCAGAGCCGAGCCTTTGGCGGTGAGCGCCAAGGCCTGATAGCGGCCGTCGTCCTTGCTCGCGGTTCGCGTAATCAGCGATTTCGCAACGAGCCTGTCGGCCAGTTTCGAAATAGCGCCGCGGGTCATTCCCATCCGTGCCGCGAGATCGCTTGGCATCATGCCGTCGCGCCCGTGCAGCTCGCGCAGCAAAACCCATTCGGCGACACTCACGTCTCGGGCCTCCAGCTTGAGGCTGAAGCCATGTGAGACATGGTTGGAGACGAAGCGCAGCCAGTAGCCCAGATGCGCTTCCAGCGGCGCGGGCGAACGGAGTCGGGCCATGCGGCATCCCATTAGTTTCCATGGAAACTATATTCGGATAGTTTCCGCGTCAACTCATAAGATTAAGTGATGGAGGATGCGCGGGGGTAGGTAACTTACGCCTCCACCCGCAACGGCTCCGCGAGATCGACGAACTCCTCGTCGCCCGCGCTGCCGTCGCGCCACATCACCACGGCGAAACTCGCGCGGCGATCCAGCGCCATCATCGGATGGTGCCAGACATTGGCGCGGTAGGTGATGCCGACGCCGGCCGGCACGATGAAGGCCCGCAACGCGGCCGGATCGGGCTGGCCGTCCTTGCCGTGGGACGCGACGCAGACGAGATAGCGGCTGGCCTCCAGCGGCAGGAAGGTCTGCGATGAGAAGCGATGCCGCTCCATCTTCTCAAGCCGCACCGGCAATGCGACCGGCTCGACCACGGTGGTGTAGAGCGTGGTTCTGGCGGCGTCGCGCTGGTTGTCGAGCGTGCCGGAGAAGTCGATGTTCGGCAGGCTGCGGGGGCTCGCGATCAGGTCGCCGAACGGCGCGAATGCCACCGGATCGGCGATCCGCGCCTTCACTGCCATCAGTCCTGCACTGTCCATCGTCGTCCGAAGCCCGCTGGCCGGCGATGCTACTTGATCCCCGCCGCCTTGACGAGCGCCGCGCTGGCGATGGTCTGTTGCGCGACCAGCGCGTCCATCTCGCCGGGCTTCATCGGCCAAGGCTCGACGCCGAGTTTCTTCAGGCCGGCCTGCATGTCGGGGTTCGCCAACACCTTGCTGCCGCTCTCATACAGTTTCGCGACGACTTCCTTCGGTGCTTTCGACGGCAAGAACACGCCGAACCAGATCGCGCTGTCGGCATCCTTGAGGCCGATCTCCGGCGGCGAGGGCACATCGGGCAGATCGGCGACGCGCTTCGGCGTCGAGACCAGCAGCGCGCGGACCTGTCCGCTCTGGATCAGCGGCAGCGCGGTGGCGAGCGGGCAGAAGTAGAAATCGATGCGCCCGCCGAGGATGTCGGCGATCACTTCCGAGCCGCCGCGATAGGGGACATGCGTGACGTCGATGCCGGCGGCGAGGCGGAATTTCTCGGCGCTGATGTGGACTGCGCTGCCGATGCCGACCGAGCCGAAGGTGATGGAGGCGTCCTTCTTCTTCGCGGCCTCGATGAACTCCTGCGCGGTCTTCCAGGGCTTCGACGGCGAGGTGATCAAGACATTGGCGCTGTAGCCGATCATCAGCGCGGAGGAGAGATCTTTGGTGGCGTCGTAGGTGAGGTCGGTGAAGATCGCCGGCGCGATGGTGATCGCCGACGAATGCGCCAGGATAGAATAGCCGTCCGGGTCCGAGCGGATCACGGCGGCGGTGCCGACCGTGCCGCCGGCGCCGGCGCGGTTTTCCACCACGATCGTCTGGCCCAGTTCGGTGGCGAGGCGCTCGAACACCATGCGCGGCACCACGTCGGTGGCGCTGCCCGCGCCGAACGGGATGACGGCCTTGATCAGGTGCGACGGCCATGTCTGCGCGGCGGCTGGGGCGGAGATGAAGAGGCAGGCCAGAATCGCGAACCGCTTGAGGTGGGCCTGCATGCGCCGTCGTGTCATCGTCGCTCCTTGCATTGGTGTTTGCAGCATCTTGCCGCCAACACCGGTCTTGCAAGATCTATTCCGGGTGGGAGCGCGGTCTTTACCTCTCCCCGCAAGCGGGGCGAGGGTAAAAGAAAAAGCCGGCCCGAAGGCCGGCTTTCGTATTCTGCGATGTGCAGGAAGTTAGTACGCCGCTTCCAGCGCGGCGTGCTCCTGCTTGGCGACGGCGGTCTTCACCGCAGCCTGCACCTTCTCGAAGGCGCGGACCTCGATCTGCCGCACGCGCTCGCGCGACACGCCGAACTCGGCGGCGAGGTCTTCCAGCGTCATCGGCTCTTCGGCCAGCCGCCGCGCCTCGAAGATGCGGCGCTCGCGGTCGTTGAGCACGCTCATCGCGCCGGTCAGCGCGCTGCGGCGATGATCGAACTCCTCGTGCTCCGCCATAATGGCTTCCTGGTTGGGCGAGGTATCGACCAGCCAGTCCTGCCATTCGCCGGGCTCGCCGTCGTCCCGGATCGGGGCGTTGAGCGACGCGTCGCCGCCGAGGCGGCGGTTCATGTCGATCACGTCCTGCTCGGTGACGCCGAGGGAGGTGGCGATCTGCTTGACCTGATCGGGGCGGAGATCGCCCTCTTCAAGCGCGGAGATCTTGCTCTTCGCCTTGCGCAGGTTGAAGAACAGCTTCTTCTGGTTCGCGGTGGTGCCCATCTTCACGAGCGACCACGAACGCAGGATGTACTCTTGTATCGACGCCTTGATCCACCACATTGCGTAGGTGGCAAGACGGAAGCCCTTTTCAGGCTCGAAGCGTTTCACAGCCTGCATCAGGCCGACGTTGCCTTCGGAGACAACCTCGGAGATCGGCAAACCATAGCCGCGATAGCCCATGGCTATCTTGGCCACGAGCCGGAGATGGCTGGTGACTAATCTGTGCGCCGCATCGCGATCGTCATGCTCGCGCCAACGCTTGGCCAGCATGTATTCCTCCTGCGGCTCCAGCATCGGGAATTTGCGGATTTCAGACAGGTAATGCGAAAGACCGGATTCTCCGTTGAGAACCGGCAGCGTAGCGGCACGGGCCATGTTGCGCCCTCCAGTGTTCACGCCCCCGACAGCGGCGGGCGAGGCAGGCCATCTGCTGTGTCAAAGCCAGAAGCGCTGCAATGTTCCGCGCCGGGACGATCCCAGCGCAGGTGCAACATACTCCAAAACGGCCGGGCAAGGGAAGAACAAAACGGGGTCACGAACCCGTGACGTGGGTTAAATGTTTGTAACCATGCGTCTTTTTAGCGCAGCGCCTTTAGTCTATTCTCCGCAGGGCAGCCTCAAGGAGAACCAAATCCTCCGGCAGGGGCGATTCCCAGTGCAGAATTTCTCCGGTCGAAGGGTGCTCCAAAACCAGCAAATATGCATGGAGCGCCTGCCGCCCAAGGGCCGTCAGCGCCGCCTGGCTATGCGGTCCGAGCTGGCGGGCTTTGGTCTTGAATCCCGCCCCATAAACGTCGTCTCCCATCAGCGGATGGCCGAGATGGGCGAGGTGGACCCGGATCTGATGGGTCCGCCCGGTCTCAAGCTGGCAGGCGATCAGCGAGGCGACCGGCTTGCCGTCCGCCCCGGTGAAGGTTTCCATCACCTCCCAGTGGGTGACGGCTTCGCGGCCGCCCCGCCGCACCGCCATTTTCTCGCGGTTGTGCGGGTGGCGGTCGATCGGCTGGTCGATGGTGCCGGTCTTGCGGGACGGCGCGCCCCAGACGAAGGCCATGTAGCCGCGCCGCATCTCGCCGGTGCGGCCGTGATCGGCAAACTGGGCGGACAGCGACTGGTGGGCGCGGTCGTTCTTGGCCACCACCATCAGGCCGGTGGTGTCCTTGTCGAGGCGATGCACGATGCCGGGCCGCCGCACCCCGCCAATGCCGGACAGGCTTGCCCCGCAATGGGCAATCAGCGCGTTGACCAGCGTGCCGGTCTCGTGCCCCGCGGCGGGATGCACCACGAGGTTCTTCGGCTTGTCGATGACGATGATGTCGTCGTCCTCGAACACGATATTCAGCGGAATATCCTCGCCTTCCGGTTCGGCGGGGGCGGCGGGCGGCACGTCGATTGTGATCGTATCCCCGGCATTGACATGATAAGCGGGGTCGCGAACCGGGGCAGCCTTGATGCTGACCTGGCCCGCGAGGATCAACGCCTTCAGGCGCGAACGCGACAGGCCGGGACTGCGCACGGCCAGCACGCGGTCCAGCCGCTGCGATCCTTCATCGCCTTCGACCGTGACCGTGAGAAGCCCGGAGTTGTGGTCGCGTTCGTTTTCGTCCTGATCGGAAGAGTCTTGCATGTCTGAAACTGTTGCGCCCGAACCGACGCCCGAGCAAGCAGCGCTGATCGCGCGGGTGCGCCGGATGATGGTGATCGCAGGCCTGACCACGGCGATCGGCGTGGGAGCCTTGCTGGTCGCCATCGGCTACCGCCTTTTCCGCACCGATGGAAGCGTTCAGGTGACCGATGTGACGGCGACGCTGCCGAAGGGCGCACGGATCGTCTCCACCGCCGCCCTCGGCGACCGGCTTGCGGTCACCGTCGATATCGGCGGCGCGACCGAAATCCGCACCTATGACGCGAAAACCCTGAAGCCGGTGGGGCGGCTGAAATTCGCCGTCGAGCCGTGAGCGGTCCGCGCCGGGCGCGTTAACCGTTGGTCCATTCGCCCGCCCGCGGGCGGCGGATGATGACCTGGAAGCAGGCGCATATATCGGTTTCGCCGGGTCTCAAGCCTTGCAGGTGCGGCATTTCGAGGTTATTCCCTTCGCGGCGCGTATTTCGCAAAAGTGGGTACCGGTTTTGCGATCAGAATACGCGCTATGTTATGATTTGGTGCTTGCTCCCTTCGTCTAGCGGTTAGGACGCGGCCCTCTCAAGGCTGAAACAGGGGTTCGATTCCCCTAGGGAGCGCCATGCTGATAATTTCGCAATGATATTGCTCTGCTTTTTGACAAAATTGCCCCACTTCGCTTTTCGGTGGGACAGTATTTGTTCACGGCCTGATCGGCTTAGGGCAAAATGAACTGACCGGCCCGCTTCCACGTTATTTCCTTGACGACGTCTCGTGGCAGAACACTAAATTCGGATGTTTGAGGGTCGTAAGCGAGAATGCCCTTCTCACCCGCACGCAAGATGAGCAGTTTACGAACTGATCTTTCCAGCGACACGACTTGTAGGTTTTTAGCATCGTTTAATGTGAGCCGTGTCATGTCCATGGCGAACACAAAAGTCACGACTTGAAGCCCTGCAAGGCCGCATAAAAGCACCGCCTTTGGATAATCGCGCAGAACGTAGGGGCGCTCACGAAAGAGGATGACTAGCCCGCCTAGGGCTATCGCCATCACGACCAGTGAAAAAATGCTGTGGTACAGGCCGGCAACTAGGTTCACAGCCGCCAAAATCCAGATGGCGACATCCATTGGATGCCCCTTCCTCCCGGGTGCGATGAAACGTTCTCTCTTGATCACCATTGCTTCTACCGAACCGATCAAAACGATGATCATCGCGAAGGGAAGCGCCGGCAAAGCGAAGACGATGTGCTCAGCCAAGCTGAACTGTTCGAAAGCATGCCCGCCAATCTGCGCAAAGGAGCCAGTCTCCCAAGAAAGAGCGGTGATTGTCCCAGCGATGGGCAGAAGGAACGCAATGTCCTTGAGTTCGATAGTCCGTGCTGCATCCGTTGTTTTAGTCCCGGCTGTCATTTCGCGGAAAGTCTCGCCATTCCGGTATCAGCCATCTTTTTCCGCCGAGCCGCCTTAGTGTAGCGCTCAACCTCTCAGCGACGTATGGCCGGTGATGGCCATAATCTCGTGCGGCGTTGCCTCGTTCTCTGCCAATTCTGTCGCAGTTGCCTTGCGTAAGCCGTGCGCTGAGCAATGCGGCAGATCAGCTTGTCGGCACCAGTCTTTGAACTTGTTGCCAAAGCCGTTCGGCGTAAACGATTTTCCGAATTCAGTTGCCAGAAACGTTAGGCGCTTCTTAGCGTCGGGGTTTGCATCTTCAAAGGCGGCGATCGATTTAGCGAGCGCGTGATGAATCGGAATATCTATGTCGATCGGATTGCGATGTTCGTTCTTCGCCTGCCGAAACTTCATGCGACCGTCGCGAGTATGCTGGCGGCCGAGGCGCGGCGCGTCCTCGCGGCGACCTGTAGTAAATCGCAGAATATCCATCGCGAGTCGCGCTTGAGTGCCGATCGGGTGGCGCTGATGATATTGCTGAATTTCGTCGGGAGTCCATGAATGGTGACCGGATGACGCATAGCGCAGGCGCTTCACGCCGATTGTAGGATTAACCGTCGTCTCGTCCGCCTCATTTGCCCATCCAAACAACGCGCGAAGCGCTTTAACGCGCTGGTTAGCCGCCGCCGGTGTAGCAAGCAGTTCGTCGCGAATTTTGCGAACGTGCCTCGCCTGCATCATGGCAACGGGTTTCGCAGCGTGATCCTTGCAAATTGCATCAAGTGCACGCCGTTGCCAGTTGCGCGTGCTGATGTCCAGCGCCTTGTACTGCGGGCTGGCGAAATAGCGAATGCAGAGATAACGAAATGATCCGCGCTTCGCTTCATTGGCTTGGCGCGGCTGATCCGTCTTGGCGAGAGAAATCGCCTCCTGATATTCGGTCATAAAGTCGGGCGTGCCGGGCAGAGCGCGGAGGCGCACTTTCTTCTTGCCGGGCAAGCGCACATAGCAACGGACGTTGCCATGCCGATCGACATCCTCGCTCAGATATTTCAGCCGTACGTTCACGAGAAAAACGCGAAATACGCCGTTGTCGATTCGCACGCTCTGTTTCTCAATTTCTGTTGCGACATTTGCGAGCGTGCCACCAACGTACCAACCAGCCTTGGCCTTTCCAGTGCCGAAGCTGCTCACTCGCGCAGCTATCGTGCCGACCCAAATATCGGTCTGACCGGTCGGACATGCGAAGGCCTTTTGAATCCAATCTCTCGCCGCCGCAGCAATCGGCATCGCAGTGCTTGGCTGCAAGCCGCGTTCGTATCCAGCGCGGATGCTAAGTGCATGTCCGCTGGCTATTACGAGAACGTCATGCGCCGAGTAGCCTTCCGAGCGCCGAGATCCCGATTTTGATTGCTTGACCGGCAACTGATCGCGGTGCGCGAGCGCCTTGAAGTTATCGATATCCATACCTGCGAGGGTGCAAGTCTCCATTCGGGTATACATGAAGCCTTCTCCGTACGGTGCCGGATGCAACCGCATTCGGGCCAAAAAAAAGACGCGCACCTTGCGGCACACGTCTGGCGTCTGATCGACGATTAATAAAAAACCCCGCGGGTCAGTGTCCCGAACCCCTTTTCGGGTGCTTGTGGTGTATGTCAAGCATTCCCTTCCGGTCAAGCAACCCAAACCTGATTTTGCAAGTTATGCCTACACTGCAACAAGTTTTCGCATTTTCGTGCGCGAGGCCCGCGCATAGGCGGCGACGCTTTCGGCCTCGATCGGCGACTCAACCGGCCGCAGTGCGGCCTTGCGCTTGGGCGCGGTCGTCAATTCGGCGGCAAACTCACTCGAAAGATCGCGCCCGTCGATCACACGCGACGCCGGCGTTTCGCCTGTGATCCACGGCAGGCGCGCCGCACCCGGCGCAACCGGATCAAACGCCGAGAGCTTGCCCGAGAGAGTCGCGGCGAGCGAAACGAGCGCAACGTGCCAAGCCACATATTCGGCGCGGCATTCACCGATATGAACCATCGACGGATCATGCCAATTGATCGGAGAGCGCGGCGACATCGCCATCGTGTATTCACCATCCCGCTTGCGGGCGCGACCCTCGTTGCGGCGCAATTCGACGAGATCGCCGTCGGCATCAACGCCGTACACAATCGCGCGCGGCTTGCCCGCGCCGAGCGTCGGCGCGAACATCTGATACGGCGTCGGATGCTCAAACCGCCATGCTGGGCGCTTGCCTAGCGTCGCACACGAGATCACTAGCGAGCGTGAATCGAACTCGGCACACATGATCGCCGACACCGCGTCGCCGGCGATCGGCGCGAGATCGCCAAACAACGGCAACACCTGATCGACGCTATCGAAGCGCGCAACCGTGCCGAGCGATTTGATCGCGGCGGCAACTATCAGCGCATCCTCATGCGGAGCGCCCGGCGTGAAACCGAAACCGTCACCCTGGAAGCCGCTCGTTTGAACGCGAACGCCGAGCGTGGCGAATTGCGTCAAGACATGCCAAGCCGACGCGGCAACAGCTTGTCCCTTTGGCAGTTCGTCTTGCATTGCCCATTGCAACAGTTTTTCGATGTCGATCAGCTTTTTCATACAATCGACCGTCCTTCGTTTGTATCGTACGAAACAAATTCACGCCGCGAATCGCGGCGTGAAAAGATTTAGGCATAAATTGCTCGATGTCACGGGCTGCAAACCAACCTCAGTCCTCACGAGTATAAGTGTAGACTTCAATCGGCTGGATGAGAGCTTCAGGAGAGTGGATCGCGTACCAGCGATCGCCAATAAAGATTTTCTGCAGAGTGCCACCTATTGTCGGCATGGAGGCATCCGGTAGTGAGTTAAAAGTCTCGCGAGACATCACAAGTTCTTTCAGCGTCCTAAACTCTCTTCGCTCGATGCTCACGACTAATCCTCCATTTTGGAATCGTAGCAACAAGTGAGCAGACGACTTGACGAGATTGCAACTGAGTCCGCAGTGCCAAACTAGCGACTTCCGTTAGTTTACGTCCTTTTCGGCAGATTTTTTTGATTGAGTTTGGTTTATTCGATCAGAAAACGGATTGCGTAGCTCCAAGATGAACAATAGTTGGCTTGCAGGCCGCCACTCTCAGCAGCGAGGCATCATGCCGAACGACAAACCCATAGAGCCGGATTGGACTGACCCTGACGACGCGCCGGAGATTACCGATGACGCGCTCGACAGGGCGACTTTCACCCCGGCCGACAAACCGCAGGACACTAGCCCAAACACTCGATAGGGGCGCTCAGGAGTACGGTCGCCCGGTATAGGTAGCCGGGCGGTCGATTGAGCGAATGGGCGGCCCGTTTCCGGCGGCTGTGACTTACTGTGGCGGCCCGGCCTCGGGCATTGATCGGCCGGTCGAGCCGGATGTGCCGGTCGTCGGGCCGCCTGAGGATCGAAAGGCGTTGATCGCGTTGTTCACTGACTGCGACACCCTTGCCAAGAAATCCGCCGACGGTTCCACGCGCACGACGGTTTCGAGCGTGGCGTTCCCGACAACCTCGGCCTTGACCGGCTCTTTCGAGCCGCCGCCGCCGACGGCGTTGCGGATGTCGTCGAGCAATGTCGGGCTACTGCCGACCATGCCGCGACCGGGCAACGAGGCCGGGCCGTAACCGAGGCCGGCCAACTCGTTTTCAAGCTCGGCACGCCGGGCCGCGAGCCGCGACTTGCCGGCATCATAGAGCGGCCCGCGCACCCAATTCGCGTCGAGCGACTTTTCCTTGGCATCCAGCGACGACAATTCGCCGATTTGTGAATGCAGCGCCGCGCGCTTGACGCTATCCGGCACCGGCAACTCTGTCAGAATGTCGGAACGCGTCGCGATGTCGAGGATTGGCGCAAGCGCCGCCGACAGCTTGGTCAGAGGAAAACGCATGCCGGCCGTAGCACCCTCGCCACGGAACAGGCTTCCCGCCGAGCGGAAGGCCGACGAGGCGCTATCGACGCCGAGCGCGCCAAGCATCATCCCAAGCCAAGAGATGCCAGCGGCCGAGCGAACCGGGTTTTTGGTCGCCTGTTCGCTCATGTACGACAAGCCGCTTGCGAGCCAATTCATGCCACCGGTAACAGCGGGCATGAATGGTTTCGCCGTGTTGCCGAGCAAATTATCGGCCTGCGACTCGATCGCCGACCGCAACACTTTCGGATCGCTCTTGAGATACTTGTCGGCCGCATCAATACCCATCGCGCCGTGCACGAGTGCTGCATCCTTATCGATGCGCTTTTGTTGCGTGGCGAAAATGCTCATCATCTGCGCAGCGGTTTGCTGCGAAGCCATCGCCGCAATCACCTCTTGAATCTGCGACGGGTCGGTGACGCCTTTCGATGCGAGGTGCGGCAACAGAACCTTGTTGACCCACTGATAGGGATCAGTCTTGCCGGGTTGCAAGTATTCGCTTCCGATGATCCCGCCCGGCAGAACGCCCTTGACGTTGCCGGTCGATGTCTTGATCACCTTGTTCGGATCGAGCATGCCGTATTGTTCAAGCTGCGCAACCGCCTTGTTGGACATCTTGCCGCCGACGAATTGCGTGTAGAAACTCGACAGCGCCTTACCGGCGCTCGACCCGCCCAACTCTTGTGCCAGCGTCGGCGCAGTCTTGAGCATGAAATCGTCGCTCAACGCCGTGGTAGCCGCGCGGCCGTATTTGAACATTTCGTAATAATCGGTCGGCCGCAACGTGTCGCCGAACACATTCAACGCCTTCGCCATGCCGTCGATGTAATGGTTAAATTGTTTCAGGTCTTGCGTAACGCCCTTGATCTCCATGCCCTTAATGAGCTTGTCGAAATCCGCGCCCAATTCTTCCTTGCGCTCGGGATGCGCCCCTCGGCGACGACGCGCAATTTCATCAACGGGTCGAGAATGTGTGTTGCTTCTTCAAACGATCCGACAACCGATCGGATGTTGCGCGCCGTGTGCATGATTTGCGTCTGCGACAGCGACTTGTATTTATTCGACAAGTGCGCCGCGACTTCGCCGGCCTCGCCGATTTCCTTGTCGGTCATGCCCGAGGTTGCCATGCGCACTTCCTCGTGGGCGCGATCCGAACCCGCCTTGACCGTATGCGACGCAATTGCGCGAACGGCGCGCGAGCCTTCATAAGCCGCCGCCGCGCCGGCCGCAGCACGCGCACCATTGCCGATCGCGATCGAGGCTCGATTGAGGCGGCTCGTCGATGCTTCGACTCGTTGAGCGGTCGCAAGTTGTTTGCTCACATCCCGGTTGAGGGCGTTGGCAGCACGCGCAATGCGGTTGATCTTTGCCGCAACAGCATCGAATGCACCGCCTGTTGCGTCCTTGCCCTTGATGACGGCAAGAGCTTCAAGAATTGTGGACATGATTTTTCCTTCGCTGGCCGCAAGAGCGGTGAGTGTGAGGGTAACGATCGAATGGCCGGCACTTTCCCCGGGAGAGGGCGAGCGAGCGATATACGAGGCTTCGGACGATCGCGTTCCAGTCTAAGCGGTCCAAGCACAATGCTGCGGCTCGGACCGCATTTCGATCAACAAAATCAGGCATCGGTCTAGGACGTCCAAGGCGTCTAGGTCGCGCGCGTATAGGCAAGAATGAAAGCGGCTCTCAGCCCGCATGATTGATTTGCCTCTGATCTCTCTAAGTTCCTTGGACCACTAGGACAACCTAGACCAACCCCACAATCACAATGGCTTCTCGCAGTCTAACCGCCACACCGGCTGTTGGACCGCTTGGACATGTCAAGAAAGGACATCGAATGACGAAGCTGACAAACGATCAAATTGAGTTTGCTCGATCAATGACCATCAAGCAGCGCACTGTTCTGAAAGCACTCGCGATGCATCCATGGTTCATGAGCGCAAGCGAACGAGCCGATCCCGAGCTTTACGAATTGATCAGGCACAAGTTTGTTCAATGCAATCACACAGTGCCCACGTTTGTGGGTGGCCTTCCATCTTGGGGTGTGACCGAACAAGGCGCACGCGCGGCCAAGCGTCTGGCCGAGGGCGCGTATTGAACGGGTCCTTCCTGGGCGCGTGCACCCTACGGCCCTAGAGCGCCCCGGAATCTCGCCAGCGGCAAATCCGCAATCTTGGGTTGACGCGGTTGACAAGTTGTCAGCCTTGGACGCGCACCCACCTGCACTCACTCGATCGACTGTTGCATCATTTCGTCGAACGCCAAGCGGCACTCATCTAGTGACGGCATCTCGTAACACCAAGCCCGTTTCACCATGCCCGGTTGGATTTCCACTGCCGGCCGCGTTTTTCGGATTTCGGGCGCGAGCTTAGCGAGACGCACACCAAATTCAGCCGGACTACGTTTCCGTCCGATGCCGGTTTGAGTTGAGACCTTGAGATAGTCCGCATAGAGGTCGGCGCAGATGATACGAGTCGGCCAATCGCTGCCGTCCCAAAGTCGATTGTACCAAAAATCCTCAATGGAATCGAAGGAGCGGATTTTCTGCTCAAGCAGGGCGCGAGTTTGTGGAATGTGCCACAAGTCCACTTTGCTAAGATCGAAGTTGAGCAGATCGTGCAATAGCCGCTCGCGGCCGCCGCTATTCAATTCCTCGTCCATCTCCCGAAAATAGTCGTGGTTCTGCGCGCAGCCTGACCCCACATCCAAAACGCAAAAGCGCCGCTCATCCGGGCCTGCGGGCACTACCCAGCCTTCATTTGAAGTCATGATGACGCGCAGGAAGTTACGCAGGCGGATAGAATCGACACCTTTCGATTCGATCATCTGTGTGTCGGCGGTGATCAATCCTTTAAGTCGTCCCTCTGCCGATTTGTCGCCTGCCCACACAGCCTCGTCGGCCTGCAGCAACAAACAACTCGCCATGTGAGCGTTGAAGTTCCCGGTGATGTAGCGAGCATCGTCCACCTGAAAATAGTGCGACGAAAAAAGCGAGCCGATGACTTCGCCAACCTTGCTCTTGCCCGTTTCCTTCGTCTACTGAAGTCGCGCAGGTCCACGCAGGTGAAGGGCGTTTCTCAAGAAACATTCGGAGATAAAAACAGGCGGGACCTACAGGTCGCCCCTCACATAATTATCCCAAACACGGCGCCTATCCCGGCCGTAATAACCATCGTCAATGCACTCCAGAAAGCTATCCGGAGCGTCGGCTTCAATATGTCAGCGCAGACCACGTGCAGTTGATCGACCAGACCTCGCGCCTTGGCAGGCTTCACAGCTTTTTTGAGAGCACGTCTTGCAGCATTGCCTTGTCCAGCGAGAGGTCGGCCACCATCCGCTTCAGGCGACCGTTCTCCTCTTCGAGCTGCTTCAGCCGACGCACCTCGGATGGCATCAGCCCACCGTACTTCGTTCGCCAGCGCTAATACGTCTGCAGCGAAACTCCGGCCTTCCGGCAAACCTCTTCGACGCCGATTCCCTCATCGACCTGCTTGAGGGTCAACGCGATCTGCTGCTCTGAAAACTTCGATACCTTCATTGCTCTTCTCTCCTCTCCCAGCCGGGGAGATTATGAGAAAATCCTCGTTCTGAACGGTCCAGTTTCCAGGAAGCAGGTCAGGTTGACTCAGCTCAATGCGACGTTGGTTGATTGATTTCAATTGTCCCAGCTCCAATCGAATACCCGCCGAAATCATTTTAAAGGAAGGGTCGCATGCAAAACCTTAAACGAGCATTCTGGAGCACGCTCGCTGTTCTCGTTTTGCTATGGTTGATCGCGGAGCCCTCTGTATTTCAGTCAGCCACGTTCTTTGCTCTTCGCGGTGCGATGGTCCAGTTGAGTGGCATCGTCGCGATCGGCTGCATGAGCGTTGCGATGATTCTGGCGCTGCGGCCACGTTGGCCAGAGCGGTGGCTGGGCGGTCTGGACAAGATGTATCGTCTACACAAATGGCTGGGCATCGCAGCCTTTGTCATCGCTGTCATCCATTGGCTCTGGTCCGAAGGACCGAAATGGGCGGTCGGCTGGGGCATGCTGGAGCGGCCGGCGCGCGGACCAAGGCCCGCTATCGAAAATTCAATCGAGGCGCTCTTCGCGAACCTGCGCGAACTGGCTGAAGGTCTGGGTGAATGGGCCTTCTATGCCACGGTGGTTCTGATCGCGCTCGCGCTCATTCAATATTTCCCCTACCGGCTTTTCCAAAAGACGCATCGCCTGCTGTCCGTCGCTTATCTGGTGCTCGTCTTTCACGCCGTCGTGCTGATCAAGTTCAGCTATTGGATGTCGCTCGTCGGATGCGTGATGGCCGTGCTGCTTGCCAGCGGCACATGGGCGGCTGTCATTGTCCTTCTGCGCCGGGTGGGCGCCGGGCGGCAGATCAAAGGCGCGATCACCTCATTACAATACTATCCCGGCGTCAGGGCACTTGAGACTGAAATCGAGGTGCCGCACGGCTGGCCGGGCCACAAGCCGGGCCAGTTCGCCTTCGCCATGTCGGACGCGTCGGAAGGAGCTCATCCCTACACCATCGCTTCCGGCTGGCACGCCGAAAATCCCAGAATCACCTTCATCACCAAGGAGCTGGGTGATCACACCAGCCACCTGCGCGAGAAGCTCCGCGTCGGCCAGGAGGTGAAGGTCGAGGGACCCTATGGCTGCTTCACCTTCGATGACGACTGCCCGCACCAGATCTGGATTGGCGGCGGCATCGGCATCACGCCCTTCGTCGCGCGCATGAAACACCTGGCCATGCAGAAGGGGGCTCCCGATTGGCCTGTAGACCAAATAGCCGATCTCTTCCATACCACCGCCGATGTTGACGAGGAGGCCCTTGCCAAACTGGCTGCCGATGCCACCTCCGCCGATGTCCGTCTGCATGTTCTGGTCGATGCCCGTGATGGACGCTTGACCGGCGAGCGCATTCGCGAGGTCGTACCGCAATGGCGCGATGCGAGCATCTGGTTTTGCGGGCCGACGGGTTTCGGTGAAGCGCTGAAACGAGATTTTGTCGCGCACGGCTTTCCCATTAAGGAGCGATTCCATCAGGAGCTCTTCGCCATGCGGTAACGATGTGGATGACGCGAAAGCCAGCCTCTCTTCGGCCTTTAGCGATATCGCCGGTCAACTCTCAAAACGACGTTGCTTTTACTCGCCATTCGCACATCGCGTCATTTCGCCGCGTTGCGGAAGTTGGCCGCCATTAGCGCACAGCCGACGTTCATCATGACGACAAGATCAGTCCACTTGCCAATCAACCCCTTTGTTACACGATGAAATCTATCACAAGAAGCAGGACGCTGGAGACGAGGCCGGCATACGGTACCCAGCGCGGGCAAATGAACGTTCCCAATGGTGCCGCTTCATTCCTGTGTTTGATCCGGATCAGCGCGAGATTCACGATCGCGAAAATAGCGAGCGTGAAGCGCGCCGTGAGATCCGCGAGGCCGGCGAGAGGCACTGCCAGTGCGAGCACCAGAATTGCCGCAACGCCGATGACCGTCGCCAGAAGAGGCGTGTGCGTCACCGAATTCAATCGTGCAAGGACCTTTGGCAGGTTGCCCTGGTCGGCAAGACCATAGAGAACGCGACCAATCATGATCATGTGGACGATGATGCCGTTGAGCGTCGCCACAACAGCGATTGCGCTCAGGGTCACGAGTGGCAGGCCTGTCAGCCGCTCGAAGACGAGGGCAAGGGGCGCCGAAGAGCGCGCCAGTTCCTGGGGAGGCACCGTCGTTACTGCGATCCACACAACGAGTGCGTAGACAAGCGCAGTCAAACCGAGGGTCAGGAACAGCGCGAGGGGCAGAGTGCGATTGGGTTCCTTCATCTCTTCGGCAACGTTGACCAGATGCTCGAAGCCGATGAAGGCAAAGACCGCGATGAGTGACGTTCCGGCTATTCCGATCCATGCGGATGAATCGCGCAATGAAGGCCACACTTCAGGAAGACGCATAAAAATGTCGGCTCCAAGACCCAGTCCGGCAATAATGATCAGCACGAGGCCGCCGACTTCGATGAGCGTCATGATCGCGGCAAAGGTGACCGACTGGACAGTGGCGAGACAGGCGACGATGCCCATCGCTACTACCACCGTGGTTATAATCCATGGAGCCGGCGCGGTTAGAAAGACTGCAACATAGCCTGCACTGCCTACACTGATGGTCGCGGCAGATATCGCTGCGGTCGCCACAACGAGAAGCCCGACGCCGAGACTGAGCCAATCGCGCTTGAACGCCGCTTGCACATAGGCAGCCTCGCTGGCACTCACCGGCATGCGCGTTCCCAGTTCCGCAAAGGACGCCGCGCTAAACGCCATGACAAGCGCTGCGCCGATGAAGGCGAGCGGCGCATGCATGCCGCTACGCCCCGCCGCAACGCCGACGAGAACGTAAATGCCGGCTCCGATGGTAACGCCAAGTCCATAGAGCACCGCGTGGGTCAATGTGAGTGACCGGACAAGGCGCTGTGGCGCATCCCGTGCTGCCGCAGACTGGGTAGACATTCAACGTTCTCCTTGGCGTGATTGATACAGCAGTGTCAGCATCCATCGCGAAGAGACGATTGATACGAGTTATCCCAATAATAATCTCTCGATTTTCCATGCGCGAACACGTCGCAATTGCAACACGCGACGAATTGAGACGAATGAACCCGACAGATCGCGCGGCTTAAAAAGTCTATACTCGGCCGGATTATCCGGCACATCTATCGCTTGACACAAATCAAAGCGTGGGAGCATGGACGGACTACTCAAGTTTAATGGATCGCGCGACTTGGCCGCGCCACCGGATCATATGGTTTTTGCTGATGAATCTCGCTCAGGCGATCCTAAGTCTTGGCTCCCGGCGGAGATTGACTCGAGCCTCGCTTGTGTTCGCCCTGATTGGCCCCGTAACTGCGTCGTTCGCCGAGGACGACGTCGTGAAGGTCAGTCCTGCGCAGGTGCAAACCTTGGGCATTCGCGTGGTACATCCCGTATCAAGTCGGACTGATCTGACACTGCCTTATCCCGCCCAGATTGTTATTCCTACGCCCCAGTTGTGGGTGGTGAGCGCTCCCGTGGCCGGCATGGTCAATGGCCTGTCGGTTGCACGAGGCGACCGTGTCAGTTCCGGCCAGCCGCTCGTCACGCTTGAGAGCCCGAGCTTTGTGTCGCTTCAACGAGACTACCTGCAAGCCTTCGCGCAGGATGTGCTTGCCGCCCAGCAGCTCAAACGGAACACCGACCTCTTTGAAGGGAAGGCGGTGGCGCAACGCGTTCTGGAGACCAGCCAGACCGAAGCCCGCCAGGCGAGCATCGCCGTGGCAGAACGTCGGCAGATGCTTCGGCTCAGCGGTCTCTCTGACGCGGCGATTTCGCGCTTGACCAGTGAGACGGCGATTACATCAACTGTGTCGGTCACTGCACCTCAGCAGGCAACGGTGGTTGAAATCGTGGTTTCCCCCGGTCAGCGGGTTGAGCAGGCGGCGCCGCTCGTCAAGCTCGCACGATTGTCGACCTTGTGGGCGGAGATTGCGATTCCGGCGTCCAGCATCCGCGCCATCCGGCCGGGCGCGCGAGTGGAAATCGACGGCTACGCGTCCCCTGGCCATGTCATATTGGTGTCCGAAACAACGGATGCGGCAACTCAGACCGTTTTGGTGCGAGCAGAAGTGCCGAATACAGGTGAACTACGCCCCGGGCAGACCGCCGCAGTACGGATCGGCTTTCTTTCCTCCAGTGAAAGCGCCTGGGAGGTCCCCTACAGCGCGCTTGTCCGGCGCGGGGACAAGGCATCGGTCTTTGTTGCAATCGAGGGTGGATTTCGTCTGGAGCCTGTGACGCTTCTCGCCGAGGATCAGGACCACGTCGTGGTGTCGGGCGCGATCACTGACAAGGACGAAGTGGCCGTAAGCGGCATCACCGCCCTGCGAGGAATCCTGCTGCGGCTCGGAGCCCAGTAATGCTCGAGCGTCTGGTCGCCTTTGCGCTTTCACAGCGCATGTTTGTGGCCTTGAGCGTTCTTCTGCTCATCGGCGCGGGCATTGTTGTTCTTCCTACGCTGCCGATTGACGCGTTTCCTGACGTCTCACCCGTGCAGGTGAAAGTCATCATGAAGGCGCCGGGTCTCACTCCCGAAGAGGTTGAACAACGGATCACGGTCCCAATCGAGCTCGAACTGCTTGGATTGCCCAACAAGAAGATCCTTCGCTCGACAACCAAATACGCGCTTGCCGACGTTACCGTCGATTTCGAAGATGGCACCGACATCTACTGGGCGCGCAATCAGGTATCGGAACGGCTATCCAATATCGCGCGCGATCTTCCAGAAGGCGTGACCGGCGGCCTTGCTCCGATCACAAGTCCTCTCGGCGAAATGTTCATGTTCACGATCGACAGTCCTGATCTCTCGCTGGCGGAGCGGCGAAGTCTGCTCGATTGGGTGATTCGCCCGGCGCTGCGAACTGTCCCGGGGGTTGCCGACGTTAACTCGCTCGGTGGCTACGTCCGGGCCTTCGAGATTGTGCCGATCAGCGATGCGCTTGCGGCGCGCGGCATTTCGTATGATCTGTTTCGGCGGGCGATCGACGCCAATAGCCGCAATGATGGCGCCGGCCGTGTCAATCAGGGCGAAGACAGCGCCCTTGTCCGCATCGAAGCCAGCATTCGCTCGATCGATGACATCAAGGCCATCGTGGTCGACACCAGAAACGGCATTCCGATCCGGGTCAACGATGTTGCCCGCGTCCAGGTCGGTTCGCTCACGCGCTATGGCGCCGTCACGATCGATGGTCGCGGCGAAACGGTGGAAGGACTCGTGCTCGGATTGCGTGGCGCCAATGCGGGCCAGCTTGTGCGTGATGTTCGCCAGCGCCTGCAGGAACTACAGCCCGCGCTGCCGAAGAGTGTTACCATTAATGTGTTTTATGATCGGAGCAGGCTGGTTGGCCGCGCGGTCGGCACCGTCGTGCGGGCATTGGGTGAAGCTACGATTTTGGTCATCGTTTTGTTGCTGCTGTTTCTCGGCAACTGGCGAGCCTCGCTTGTGATCGCCCTGAGCCTGCCGCTTGCAATTATGATCGCGTTGATCGCCATGCGCGTCGTCGGTATGTCGGCCAACCTGATGAGTCTGGGCGGCTTGGCGATTGCCATCGGCATGCTGATCGATGCGCTGGTGGTCGTCGTCGAAAACATCGTGGGAAATCTCAGCAAGGATCAAGCAGGGAAGACGACACCGATCATTCATACTGTGTTCCGTTCGGTCTGCGAGGTGCTGGAACCAGTCGCAACAGGCGTCATGATCATCATTATCGTTTTCGTACCGCTGCTTGCACTGCAGGGGCTTGAGGGAAAGCTGTTCATTCCCGTAGCGCTTGCCATCATCTTCGCGCTGGCTGCCTCCCTGTTGCTGGCGCTCACGGTACTTCCGGTGGCGACTTCGTTTCTCCTCAAGGCGGCCCCGCACCGGGAGCCCTGGCTCGTCCGCCTTGCGTCCCGAGGCTATGCGCCGGCGCTTGGCTGGGCACTGAACAATGAACGCAAGGTGATGGCTGCAGCAGTGGCAGCCCTCATTGCGGCGGGCTTTGCCTATACCCAGTTGGGCAAGACATTCATGCCGACCATGGATGAAGGCGACATTATCATCAGCGTCGAGGCAATTCCGTCCATCAATCTCGATCAGTCAATTGCGATCAATGCCAGGCTTCAGGCTGCCATTCTGGCGCGGGTACCTGACGTTGCGGGGATCGTCGCTCGAACAGGATCGGACGAACTCGGCCTCGACCCGATGGGACCCAATCAGACCGACACATTTCTGGTTCTAAAGCCGTTGGAAGAGCGAAAGACGACCGACAAGTCTGTCCTCCTTCAGCAGCTTCGTCATGTGCTAAACGACTTTCCGGGACTGTCGCTCAGCTTCACGCAGCCGATCGACATGCGTGTCCAGGAGATGATCAGCGGCGTGCGCGGCGACGTCGCGGTGAAGATCTTCGGTCCTGACATCACGAAGCTCAACGAAATCGCAAGCAGGCTGTCCGGGATTCTCTCCAGCATTGATGGCGCCGAGGATGTTTACACGACGCTCAACGAAGGCGCACAATATTATACTGTCTCCGTGAATCGGCTGGAGGCGGGTCGTCTGGGTTTGGCGGTGGATGCGATTGCCGCCTCGCTGCGCACCCAGATTGAGGGCCGGACTATCGGCACAGCACTTGAAGATGGACGCCGCACACCGATTCTGCTTCGCGGCAGCGAGAATACCCGTGAGGCGCCCTCCATGCTGGCCAATCTGCCCCTGACGCTGGCGTCCGGGCAGCACGTGGCGCTCTCTCAGGTTGCCCGCATTCATCGGGTTGATGGTCCTGTCAAGATTGACCGCGAAGACGGAGCCCGCATGAGCGTGGTCCGGTCCAATGTTCGAGGTCGCGACATGGTAGGCTTTGTTCAGGCTGCGCAGCAGAAGGTGGCCGCAGAATTGGTGCTGCCGCAGGGTTATCGGCTTACTTGGGGAGGCCAGTTCGAAAACCAGCAACGCGCGGCCGCGCGCTTGTCGATTGTCATTCCGGTTGCCATTGGACTAATCTTTGTTCTGCTTTTCACCACATTCGGCTCGATCCGCCAGGCGCTGATGGTTCTGGTGAACATCCCCTTCGCCCTCATCGGCGGTGTCTTTGCGCTTGTCCTGACAGGCGAATACCTGTCTGTCCCAGCTTCGGTGGGGTTCATCGCACTGCTAGGCATCGCCGTTTTGAATGGCGTTGTGCTGGTTTCCTACTTCAACCAGTTGCGCGCCCACGGCATCCCGGAGGAGCGCATTGTTGTGGAGGGCGCCAAACGCCGGCTTCGGCCAGTGTTGATGACTGCCAGCATTACCGCGCTTGGATTGGTCCCGTTGCTGTTCGCTTCCGGTCCTGGATCAGAAATTCAGAAGCCGCTGGCCATCGTTGTGATCGGTGGGTTGCTGTCGTCGACGCTTCTAACCCTCATACTTCTTCCGATCCTTTATCGCCGGTTTGGTAGCGTTGCGAAGGTCGCCAAATGACCGTCGAACCTGTTTGCCTGACGTTGATCGCTGCCCGCAATCTTCGCGAGGAACTGTTCGATTATCTCAACGAGCAGCGCGATCTGGTATCGGGATTCACGGCATCTGACGGTGCCGGTCACGGCCCGATGGTGCGGCTGCAAACGACGGCCGAGCAGGTCAAAGGTCACGCCGATGAGGTGCTCGTGCGAATAATTCTGGAAAGACAGGACGCCGTGCGATTGCTCGCCCGGCTCAAGACAGCATTCGCGGGGACCAGACTCGTATATTGGATCATGCCAGTCACGGAATTTGGCATGACTGACGACCTTGAAGTTGAAATTGAAAATTGAGTGGACCTTGAGGCATCACTCAGCGTCAAAAATCATACCGGTTCGAGAATTTGCGCACCACGGTTCGGGCTGCATTGAGAAGTTTAGACTAATCTGAATGAGAACTTTCCGATTAGGCTAATACCGAAGGGAGCCTGACCGACGAAGAAGTCGAAGTTCAGCGATCAGCAGATCGCCTTTGCGCGGCAACAGGCAGAGACCGGGACGCTGGTTGCAATGTGTCCCGCAATCTGGGATTTCAGAAGCGACTTTTTACAGGTTGAAAGACCGCTATGGCGGCTTGATGCCGTCGGAAGTGCGTAAGCTGAAGCATCTTGAAAAAGAGAACGCCCGGCTCCGACGGTTCGCATCGGATCTAAGCCTCGGCAAGGAGACGCTCCAAGAGGTTCTTCGAAGAAAAGTCTAAGGCCTGCACAGGAGCGGGAGCTGGTGAATCATGTTCACATCTGCTTCCGGGTTGGCACGCGACGGACCTGTCGCGTGCTTTCGTTCTTCTCGGATCGGTTGGCGTGAGCGCCCAAGAAGCGCCAGGGATTACTGCGACGGAAATCAAGATTGGATCGACGTATCCATTTAGCGGTCCGGCGTCTGCTTTGTCCGCCTATGGCAAGGGCGTGACGGCTTACATCAATTCTATCAACGACAGGGGTGGCATCAACGGTCGGAAGATCAACTTCATTGCGCTCGACGATGCCTACAGCCCGCCAGAGGCTGTGGAGCAGACAGTGGATTACATCACCGGTTACTCCGCAGCGCTTGGCATAATGAGCTGGAATTCAACCCGGATGAAATTAGTTCTGAAATGAAAAAAGGCCCGCCGTGAGGCAGGCCTTTCGCGAGACATTGCGCGCCGTTTGCCGGCTTCTTCTGTTGCATGAAGGGATGGAAGGGAGTCTGCGCGCCCTTCCATCGTCACATCATTATGCGGCCTTGATGCTGGTGAGGAAGATCTCGACCTGGCTCCGCATCGTCTCCGACTGCCGGGACAGTTCGCTTGACGCCTGTAGAACCTGATGAGCCGCGGCTCCGGTATCTCCGGCGGCCTGTTGAACGCCGGAGACATTCGCCGAGATTTCACCCGTGCCGACGGCGGCCTGCTGGACGTTGCGCGCGATCTCCTGTGTCGCCGACCCCTGTTCCTCGACGGCGCTGGCAATCGCCGCCGCGATCTCGTTCATCTCGTGAATCGTGGCGGTGATGCCCTCAATGGCGCTTGCCGCTTCGCCGGACGAATTCTGGATCGATGAAATCTGCGCTCCGATCTGATCCGTCGCCTTCGCGGTCTGTTCAGCCAGACTCTTCACCTCGGACGCGACCACCGCGAAGCCCTTGCCGGCATCGCCGGCGCGGGCGGCCTCGATCGTCGCATTGAGGGCGAGAAGGTTGGTCTGGCTGGCGATCTCATTGATGAGCTTGACGACATCGCCGATTTTCGTGGCTTCGCTGGACAGGGTATGAACCGTCTCGTTGGTGCGAAGGGCTTCTGCGACAGCCTTGCGGGCGATCGCGCTCGATTGCGAGACCTGACGGCTGATCTCGGTCACCGAACCCGACAGTTCTTCGGCGGCCGCCGCCACGGTTTGCACATTCGCCGAGGCCTCTTCGGTCGCGGCGGCAACGGCCGTCGCCTGGTTGCTGGTTTCTTCGGCCGTCGCCGTCATCGACGATGCCGTGACCTGCAACTCCGTGGTGGCGGAGGCGACGGATTTCAGCACCATCGAGATGTCCGCATCGAACTGCCGGGTCAGGTCATCGACCTTGGTGGCCCGCGCGATGCGGTCATTGATCGCGGCGGCTTCCTTGATCGCCAGTTCCTTGGCCTTGATCATGTTGTCCTTGAAGACCAGAACGGCCTTCGCCATCAGACCGATTTCGTCGGTCTTGTCTGCTGCGGGAATTTCGACGGTATGATTTCCGCCGGCGAGTTGTCCCATCGCGTCCACCATCTTGAGGATGGGCGGAACGATGGAACGGCTGGTCAGATAAACGACCGTGACCGCGATGCCGACGCCGACGCCGAGAAGCACCCAGAGCAGGGTGGTGAGGAAACTTGTTTCGGCGACCACCGCAACGCCGTCGGCTTTCAGGTTGTCCTGTTGCCGCGTGACCATTCCGCCGGTGCGCGAACCTGCGGCATCTTTCGTTCCCGCAAAAATATCGAGAAGTTTGTTGGCGCGGGGCGCGGCTTCGTTGGTGAGAAACCATTGCGCCATGTTCCAGCGATCCGACGCGCGGATATCGAACATCTTCTGGGGCAGCGGGGAGAATTTGACGCGGGCGTCGACAAGCGCGTCGAATGCGCTTTGCTGAGCCGCCGTCATCTCCGATCTGCGCTGCGACAGCACGTCGAATTTCTGCTGATTGAGTTTCCAGAGTTCTTCGAATTCCGCCTTGAATGCCGGATCGGCGGTCAACAGGTAGGCGCGGATCGCTCCGATCGCCATCGCCATGCTGCCGCGCAGGTCGGCGAAGCCGATCAGCAGGCTCTTGCGCTTGTCGGTCGACGCGATGTTTCCCTCTTCGTCGATGATGGAGGTGGCTTTTTGCAGCATGAGCGTCGCCAGAGGCGCCGCCTCGGTGGCCAGCATTTTCGCCGCGGGTTGTTCGTCGATCGTATGGGCGATCGTCTCAGCCTTGTCCTGCGCGCTGCGTAATTCATCCAGAAGCGGTTTGGCGGCCTGCCAGTCGTGCTTGTTTTGCGCGACGGTCCACGAGTTCGAGAGGTTGTCCATTTCGGCGCTCTGGGTCTGGATGCTTTTCCAGAGCCCGACGCGCTCGGCCTTGAAGGCGTCGTTTCCGGTGATCAGCCAGCCGCGAAGCGATGCAAGCGAAGCATAGATCCCCGCGACCATGTCGCTCGCCGCCATCGCGGTTGGAACCCGCAGATTGATGGTCCGGTCGGTGGATTCACGGACGGAATGGACCTTGATGATTGTCGTTCCCACAACGATGGCCAAAAGAGCACAAAGCACACTGAATCCAAGAATAAGCCGGCCTCGAATTTTCAGATTAATCATGGTCGCTTCCTCTTTATGTGAGCTCCCGCATGAAGACCGCGAAAGTTCCAAATACACTCTTCGTTAACCATTAAAATTTGCTTAAATTTTAGGCAGTGCGGGTGGCGCGGTTTTTCTGCAACGACCGCGTGTGGGGCTGGGTCGAAATTCAGGTGCGGCAAGAGTCCCGTGCGCTGCCTGGAGCGGCGAAGACCGCCACCAAACCCGCATTCTTTGTAACTGGACGCGCGGCGATGCCAGCCGGCCGGCGCGAACTGCGGTCAGGCGAGCGGGACGTTGGGTTGCCCCGGCCGGGTCGGGGGTTTGCTGCCAACTCCGGCGCGTCGACCGCGACATTACGCGGTGAACCGCCATCAAAATTCAGGGGCAGTCAGTCGCCGGCTCGCGTTGCCGAGTATCGCGAACGCGGACCCGCGCGCTCGTGCGAGATCGTCTTGTCGAGACGCGATAACGCAACACCTTCACCGGCGCGCTGTGGAATTGCTGCTCTGCACCCTCATCCCGCGCGCATTGATCGCGTCGCGCGCAGGTGATTACATCGCGTGTTGTCGGCACATCACTCGCCGGTTTTTTCGGGAAGGAAGCTCAATCACGCAGACGATCATTTGAAAATATCGGCCGATCAACGGCCGATTCAAAAGGGAGGAGACGCATATGACCGAGTTTACACCGGATCGACGATCTCTACTCAAGGGCAGCGCGATGACGCTGGCCGCGGCGGCGGCGATGTCCGCCGATCAATTGCTGGGCCACGCCAGGGCCTTCGCGCAGACCGCGCACTGGAAGCCGGAGCCCGGCGCCACCATCAACATGCTGCGATGGAAACGCTTTGTGGAGGCCGAGGATGTCGCCTTCATGAAGATCGTGGATGCATTCCAGAAAGCGACTGGCGTCAAGGTCAACGTGTCGAATGAATCGTTCGACGACATCCAGCCGAAAGCCTCCGTCGCGGCCAACACCGGGCAGGGCCTCGACATGGTGTGGGGACTCTACTCGCTGCCGCATCTGTTTCCCGAAAAATGCACCGACGTCACCGACGTTGCGGACTATCTCGGCAAGAAATACGGCGGCTGGGCGCCGTCCGGAGAAGCCTACGGCAAGCGCGGCAACAAGTGGCTGGGCATTCCGGTTGCCGCCAGCGGCGGCCTCGTCAACTACCGGATCGCAGCGATGCAGAAATGCGGCTTCAAGGAATTTCCCAAGGACCTCGGCGGATTTCGCGAACTCATCGCGGGCCTCAACAAGAACGGCACCCCGGCGGGCATGGCGCTCGGCCACGCCACGGGTGATGCCAACGGCTGGCTCGCCTGGGCGATGTGGGCGCATAACGCCTACACCGTCGACAAGAACAACAAGGTGATCATCAACTCGCCGGAGACTGCGAAGGCGCTGGAATACGTCAAGTCGCTGTACGTGAACTTCATTCCCGGCACGGCCTCGTGGAACGACTCTTCCAACAACAAGGCGTTCCTCGCCGGGCAGCTTCACCTCACCACCAACGGCATCTCGATCTATGTCTCCGCGAAAAAGGAAAATCCCGCCATCGCCGCCGACATGGATCACGCGCATCTGCCGGTCGGCATCAGCGGCCAGGTCCGGGAGCAGCATCTCGGCTTCCCGATTCTGATCTTCAACTTCACCAGGTATCCGCAGGCCTGCAAGGCGTTCACGGCGTTCCTGATGGAAGGGCCGCAATTCAATCCGTGGATCGAGGCGGCGGGCGGCTACCTGTCGCACTTCCTGCTGGCCTACGACAAGAACCCGATCTGGACGGCGGACCCGAAGAACACGCCCTATCGGGATGTCGCCAAACTGGCATCGACGCCCGCCGGCCTCGGCACGTTGAATGAGAGTGCTGCGGCGGCGATCTCGGATTTCGTTCTGGTCGATATGTTCGCGAACTACTGCACCGGCCGCGACGACGTCAAAGGCACGATGGCGGGCGCGGAGCGCCAGCTCAAGCGCATCTACCGGTCATGACAACAGGCTGATTGTTCCCGCGCGCGGCGATCACATTGCCGCGTGCGGAAAATTTCCACAAACGTCATTGCGAGCGAAGCGAAGCAATCCAGAAAAAGTTGGATTCCTTCGTCGCCTGCGCTCCTCGCAATGACGGCCATCTCGACGTGATGCCTATAAAAAATCTTCCACATTATCATTTCGACTCATTCGTCAGGCACACTACACTGACCATCCCGAAGGAGCGGCTGATTGCACGCCGGTCCCATCCGCCTCGTCCGTGCCCGCTGATTTCACCGGGACCGGCTCCGCGGACACGCACAATCGATGAGGTCATGATGCTCACGCCGCAGCAGTTGAAGGAATTGTTTCCGGAGGAAAGCCGTCTCAAGGAATGCGGCCTGCCGCCGCCGATCCATCAGCGCGAGACGCTGGTGAGTGGCGTGCTGGAGCCGTGGAGCGGTGCTGTCGAGACAGTGCGTTCGGCGATTTGCGTGCGCAAGGCCGACGGCTCCTTGCAACAGGTCGAGCTCGGCAGCTATCCGGTCGGCGGCATTCCGGAAGCGAAGATCGCGCTCGACGCGGCGGTCGCCGCCTATGACAGCGGGCGCGGCGAATGGCCAACCATGACGGTGGCCCAGCGCATCGCCTGCATGCAGGACTTCACCCGGCAGATGGTGGCGCGGCGCGAGCAGATCGTGAACCTCATCATGTGGGAGATCGGCAAGACGTTGCCGGACTCGCAGAAGGAGTTCGACCGCACCGTCGACTACATCAAGGCGACCATCGACGCGCTGAAGAATCTGGATAACGACAACTCGCGCTTCACCATCGTTGAAGGCACCATCGGACAAATTCGCCGCACGCCGCTCGGCGTCGTGCTCTGCATGGGGCCGTACAACTATCCGCTCAACGAAACCTTCGCCACGCTGATCCCGGCGCTGATCATGGGCAACACCATGGTGTTCAAGCCGCCGAAGTTCGGCGTGCTGCTGTTTCAGCCGCTGCTTGAGGCGTTTCGCAGCGCGTTTCCGAAAGGCGTCATCAACACCGTCTATGGCAAGGGCTCCGAGGTGGTGCCGATGCTGCTGGAGTCCGGCAAGGTCAACGTGCTGACGCTGATCGGCTCGAGCCGCGTCGCCGACCATCTCAAGAAGATGCATCCCAAGGTTAACCGGCTGCGCGCCATTCTAGGCCTCGACGCCAAGAACGCGGCCATCGTGCTGCCGGATGCCGATGTCGAACTCGCGGTGAAGGAATGCCTGCTCGGCTCGCTGTCGTTCAACGGCCAGCGCTGCACGGCGCTGAAGATGCTGATCGTGCATCGCTCTATCGTGGACAGGTTTCTCGCGCGCTTCACCGAAGATCTCGGCAAGCTGAAGGCCGGCATGCCATGGGACAAGGGCGTGACGATCACGCCGCTGCCCGAACTCGGCAAGGTCGAGCACATGACGCGGCTGGTGGAGGACGCGAAAGCGAAAGGCGCGAAAGTCATCAACGACGGCGGCGGCCTCACCGGCGGCACGCTGTTCTATCCCGCCGTGGTGTATCCGGTGCGCGAGGGGATGCTGCTTTATCGCGAGGAGCAGTTCGGGCCGATCGTTCCGGTGATGGCGTTCGACGACATCGATACCGCGCTCGACTATGTCATCACCTCGGACCACGGCCAGCAGGTCTCGATCTTCAGCGAAGACTCGGAGACGATCGGGAAACTGGTCGATCCGTTGGTCAATCAGGTCTGCCGCGTCAACATCAACTGCCAGTGCCAGCGCGGGCCGGATGTCTTCCCGTTCACCGGGCGCAAGGATTCGGCGGAAGGCACGCTCTCGGTGCACGACGCGCTACGCTCGTTCTCGATCCGATCGATGATCGCGGCAAAGCAGACCGAAGACTCCAAGCGGCTGCTCGACGAGATCGTGCGCGACCACACGTCGAACTTCATAAATACTGGGTTCATTTTGTAGTTGATACAAACTTGCGGACGGCGCACGCGCTTGCCGCGAGTTTCGATGCGATCTCGCTGCTAGTGCGATGCTCCGTTTGGTTGTGTTCCGGGCATGATCTGATCCGAAAACCGGCTTCCACTTTTCGGGATCATGCCCAGTAACGAATTCTCAACCAATTCGTGGTTACCAAATAGTAAACCCATTCGGAGTTCGCGCTCATGACCGACCACACTGCCGACGGCGAGATTCAGGATTCGTCTCTTAAAGACTCCGGCAATCACAGCGATGCATCGCTGGTGCCGGACTCAAGCGACATGATTTCGCCTGAGGCGAAGGCCGCGGCGGACGACAGCGCACCGGCTGCGGTCGCGAAGCAGCCTTCCAAGGAAATCACCTTGCAGCGCCTGACGCCGCACAGCTCATGGGAAGATTATGCCTTCCGCGACGAGACCGTTCTCGATCAGGCCGCCAATGCCGACGCTCCGCCGGCAGCCGGCCGCCGCATGTCGATCGCGGCGATCGTCACCATCGCTGCCGCTGTCGGCGCGATCGGCGGATCGCTGGCGACCGCAGGCGTCGGGCACTACCTGAAGAACGACCAGACCACCGTTGTCGCTGCGAGCGCTGCGGCAGAGCAGGCGCGGGCCGTTGAAAGCGCGATCGGAAAGATCAGCGCCGACATTGCGGCGCTCAGGAGCAGCACGGCTGCGCAGTCCGCGAAAATCGCCGAACGGATCGAGAAGGTTGAGAAGGCGCAGGCCGAACCCGCCGCGAAACTGGCGAAGCTGAGCGAGACGGTCGATAAATTGCGCGCGCCTGCCGCGACGCCGGCAGCAACGGCTGCACCGGAAACCACCGGCTCGATCAAGCCCGCGGCAGCGCAGCCCAACCGGCTTCCCGTTGTCGAGGGCTGGGCGCTGCGTGAAGTCTACGATGGCACCGCGACTGTCGTCGGCCGCGCGGGAATCTTCGACGTCATTCCCGGAGATCCATTGCCGGGCGTCGGTCGCGTCGATGCGATCCGCAGGCAGGATGGCCGCTGGGTTGTCGTCACCAGCCGTGGCCTGATCGTCGCGCGTTAAGCGTCGTTGTGGAACCGGAAGTTGCCACGATTTGACCGCTAAAATTTGAGTGTTCGCTTGAACGGACCAGCATGATCTCGCTGGCATGATGCATCCTCTGATGAAGAGGAATGAGCATGCCAGTACATCCCCTGAACCCGCGCCTCCATGTGGTTAACTTTTTCGCTCACGACGTCACCGACGTTGTGGGGGATGCGCCGCGTCCAGCGAATGACAATACCTGCCCGTATTGCGGCGGTGTGCTCGAGCCCGGCGACAAGGCGGAAGATTGTTCCGGTTCCGGCGCATGGCCGATGATTCCGTTTCCCAAGGGCTGGGGCGCGTCCTGCTGAGCAGGAACCAGTGCATGATGGCGGTGTGCGCCGTCACCCTGAGGTGCCGTAGCGAAGCGGAGGCATCGAAGGGCGACGGCGTTTACGATTTGTCATCCTTCGAGGCTCGCAAGAGCTCGCACCTCAGGATGACGGTTCAGCCGTCGTCGTCTTGATCTCGAGGCAACGCGTTCTAACGCGCGGGAACCGCGCGCTTCCCGGCAAGATACAAAATCAATCCCAGCATGGTTAGTGAAGCCTGTACGGTGCCGATGCCGAGCGTCGCGCTCGCGATCGAGGCGGTGAGCACGACGCCGATCGAGGCTCCCGCCATCTGAAGAAACCCGAGCAGCGCCGACGCGAGACCGGCCCTGTCGCCGAACGGTTGCAGCGCCGTCGCGGTGACCAGCGGGCTGACCATGCCGAATCCGGTCAGGAACACCATGACCGGAATGAAGTAGGTCCAGATCGAATGATCGGCCCAGTGCGCCAGCAGCAGCAGGGCGCCGCCCAGCACGGCAATGCCGAGACCGATCACCGTCGCGCGGCCGTGTCCCAGCCTGAACGCAACACGCGGCGCGGCCATGCCTGACGCGAATACCGCGAACACCGTCGTCGCGAAGAAAAGCCCGACCTGGATCGGCGAGAAGCCCAGTCCATCGATCAGGATGCGCGGCGAGACCGAGAACATCGCGAACAGCGCCCCCATGAACAGGCCGATGGTTCCCGCCGGTGCGATGAAGCGCAGATCGGCGATGAGGCCCCAGTAGCCCCGCGCGATGGATGCCGGCTGCATCGACACGTTGCCGTCGGGGCGGTGGGTTTCTCCGACGTACCTGAAATAGGAAAATGCAACGATGGCGCCGAACAGGCCGACCACGAAGAATTCCGAGCGCCAGCCGGTGGTGGCGTCGAGCAGCCCGCCGATCAGCGGCGAGAAGCCGGGAGCCGCCGCCATCGCCACCATGATGAAGGCCAGCGCGCGCGTCAGGTCTTCGCCGCTCAACAGATCGCGGGCAATGGCGCGCGACAGCACCGAGGCGGCGCAGGCGCCCAGCGCCTGAATGGTCCGGCCGACCAGCATCATCGGCAGCGTGGTCGAGAATTCGCACCAGATGCTTCCCAGGACGAAGATGCCGAGTCCGAACAGCACCGGCTTCCACCGGCCGTAGCGATCCGACAACGGGCCGACGACCAACTGGCCGAGCGCGAACACCGCGAGATAGACGCTGATGGTGGACGAGACGGCGGCAGTTGAAACGTTCAGCGCCTTCGCCATCGAGGGCAGTGACGGCAGCAGGATGTTGGTCGCGAACGATCCGACGGCGGCGAGCGCCGCAAGCACCATGATGCGCGATGACATCGATGATCGTGCGGCCGATGCGGACAGCACGTCGTTTGCTTCGATATTCTGGATCGTCATTCGGGGGCCCCTTGTCGAATTTTATTATATGATGATCATCATATTTAAAACCGGAGATTGGCCTCTGGCTGCCGCGTTTGGACAGCCCTCCCATGCACGAGGCGATGGTGAAACAAGCCGCCGTCGCCGCGAAACGACTGCGCGAAGGCAGCGAAATCCCGCCGTCAGACGCGACGCGGCGTCGCAGAACGCGGCCTTGAACTGGCCCGGCGGTGCTCACCATTTAGGGAGGAACGTATTTCTAACGAGCGCTCGCGAGGAGGCGGCGATGAGTTATTTCAAGACGGCGGTGCTGCTGGCAGGTCTGACGGCCCTGTTCATGGGCGTCGGCTATCTGATCGGCGGATCGGGCGGCGCGGTGATCGCGCTGGTGATCGCCGCCGGCACCAACATGTTCGCGTACTGGAACTCCGACCGCATGGTGCTGTCGATGCATGGCGCGCGGGAGGTCGACGCGCGCAGCGCGCCGGATTTCGTGCGGCTGGTGGCCGAGCTTGCCGGGCGCGCGCAACTGCCGATGCCGAAGGTCTATCTGATGGACAATCCGCAGCCCAATGCGTTTGCGACCGGGCGCGATCCGCAGCATGCCGCCGTGGCCGCGACCACCGGGCTGCTGCAATCGCTGAGCCGCGAGGAACTCGCCGGCGTGATCGCGCACGAGCTTGCGCATATCAAGAACCACGACACGCTCATCATGACGATCACCGCGACCATCGCGGGCGCGATCTCGATGATCGCGCAGTTCGGCATGTTCTTCGGCGGCCATCGCGACAACAACGGTCCGGGCATCGTCGGCTCATTGGCGATGATGATCCTCGCGCCGCTGGCGGCGATGATCGTGCAGATGGCGATCAGCCGGACGCGCGAATATTCGGCGGACAACATGGGCGCGCGGATTTGCGGACAGCCGATGTGGCTGGCGTCGGCGCTGGTCAAGATCGACAACGCAGCTCACCGGATTCCGAACATGGACGCCGAGCGCAGTCCCGCGACCGCGCATATGTTCATCATCAATCCGTTGTCGGGGCAGGGGATGGACAACCTGTTCTCGACCCATCCGTCGACCGAGAACCGTGTCCGGGAGTTGCAGCGCCTTGCCGGCGAACTGGCTCCGCGCGGAGGCTTCACGGCCGCAACGGCGGGTGCGACCGGTGGCGGGCATGGCCCGTGGGGTAGATCGCGCGGTCCCTGGGGATGATGTCCCGGAGTTGAGCGCGCGTCGCAGAACAAGCAAAGGTCCGATTCAGCTTTCTGAATCGGACCTCCCTATCAGACCTTGAGATTTTCCGCGGACGTCTTGCCGCGGTTTGCAACTTCTTCGTACTCGACCGACTGTCCTTCGTTGAGGGAAGAAAGACCCGCCTTCTCAACTGCCGAGATATGAACGAACACGTCCTTGCCGCCGTTGCTGGGCTGGATAAACCCATAGCCCTTGGTCGGGTTGAACCACTTCACAGTACCTTTAGCCATTCCGTCGTCTCCAAGAGGGTAAGACCATAACAAAGTGTCGAACCCCGCGGACGGCGTGGCCAACGGCACACACGATACGCGTTAAGCGTGTGCCTTGATAGCAAAAATGCCGTGCGTGCTTGCCGCAGCGGCTAGTTTCGCTCAAACTTTTCTCGAATCTGCCGGTTTTCAGGCTGCTGCAACTGCGAAATCGGCAACGATGGCCGACAGCGTTCCGGCTTTTGTGACGGTATAGACCACCAGCGGCTCGACCCGGCCGCGGATCTGGACCTCGATCCGGGGCATGTCCCCGGCGGGAAAGCCGGATGTTTTCAGCACATCCTGGGACAGCACGACCTCGCAGGACAGGGCCTTGGTCATGTCCTGAAGCCGCGCCGCGACATTCACGGAATCGCCGAGCGCGGTGAAGACCGTGTGCTCCTGCGACCCGATGTCGCCGATGATGACCTCGCCGCCGTGGATGCCGATCCCGAAGCGCAGCGGTTCCGGAACGTCGTCGCCGAGAAATTCGTTCAGCGCATCGACATGGACCGCGATCCGCGCCGTGGCCTCGATGGCCTGGCGGCAGGCGGTCTGCGGGTTGGTGGCGAGGCCGAACAAGGCCAGCAGGCCATCGCCGACAAACTGGTTCGGCTGGCCGCCGCATTCGACCACGGCCTGCGCGACCGCGGTGAGAAAGCGGTTGATGATGAAGACGGTGTCGAACGGCAGCAACTGCTCGGCGAGCTTGGTCGAGCCGCGCATGTCCACGAACATGCTGACCACATAGCGCTCCCTGCCGGGGTTAACCGGCGCGATCTTCGCCGCCGCCGACAGGCTCGCGTTCGGTGGAAAGATCTGGAAGAAGGCGACGTTGGTTCTGGGCCGCAACTGGCAGGCAAGGCGGATGGCGGGGTCGCCGCCGGCGCCCACCCGATCCAGCACGAAGGTTTCGCGGTTCGACGGTTCGGGCAGTTCGCTGCAATCCCCGATGATGCGGATGCGGCAGGTCGAGCACCGCGCCCGTCCGCCGCAGACGCTGGAATGGGGGATGTTGAAGCGGGTGCTGGCTTCCAGAACGCTGAGGCCGACGGGTACGCGAATGGTCCTGCCGTTGCCGTAGGACAGCGTGACGAGGCCGCGGCGGCGCTCCACCAGCGCCCTGATGCCGCGGGCCGCGAGGGTCAGGCCGAGCAGGCCGAGGTAGCCATAAAGCATGTAGGAACTGATCCGTTCCAGGGCGGTCTGATCCGCGCCGGTGCCGACCTTTTCGCGGGACAGGTTATCCGCCCGCCATTCCGGCGCGGCGCTCGCGCGCAGGACTGTGCGGCCGCCCTGATAAAGCCCGAGCAGGGACAGCGTCGGCAGGATCACGGCGAGGGCGAGCAGCAGCGAGGATATTTTGCGGAAGTACGGCTTGGTCCGGACCCAGAAATAAATTCCGATGCAGCCGTGCACCCACGACACCACCAGCACCGTGTACATCATCCACTTGAGCTGTGGCCGGACCACCCAGTAGTTGAAGAAGACCTGCGGATAATCCTTCTCGTGGCCGAACAGCGGCGCCGAGATGCGGACGCCGACCAGATGTCCGATGATGAAGACCGGAATGCTGAGACCGAACACGAGCTGCGTCGTCTCGATGCCGGTCCAGCGAAATTGGCGGCGGGCATAGAGCGCCCAGACCCCGAGGCCGAGATGCGTCAGCACCGCGCCATAGAACACGATGACGACCGGCCAGCTTTGCCAGAACAGCATGTGGTAGTCGAGCGCATCGTCCATCGCGCTGAGCGAGATGTTGCCGAGCGCATGATTGGCGAAATGGCTGATGAGATAGGTGAAGAGGATGAAGCCGGTGGTGAGCCGCACCTGCCGAAGTCCGATTCCGCGCCACAGCCGCGTGAAGGATGAAACGGCTTTTTCTGCCATGCTGCGAAACCGTCCGGGACCGATGGAATCCGAGTGAAAGCACGATTGCATCAGGAGCTTCCCGAAGCGATGGAATTTTAACGGAGACCTGGGCCCAATGCCATGGGGCGGGCGGTCCGTGCCGGCTTGTTCGGGCGGCAAGGGGAGCCGGGACGTTTGACTTCACGATCCGGGTCGCGGAAAAGCGGGCCGCACGATCATCCCGGCGACAGACGCGCCTGTCGTCCCGAGCCGCTGACCTCGATGACCAAAACCTCCACAGCCGACATGGCAACGTCCCGACTGCTGACCTCCCGCGAAACGGGGATCACGGTGGTGGCGATGGTCGTTCTCGTGGCGTTGCAGGTGATTTACGCCGCGACAGCGGACCTGCGCACTGACGAGGCCTATTACTGGACGCTCTCGAAGGAATACGTGCTGTCGTACCTCGATCATCCGCCGATGGTGGCGTGGCTGGTGCGTTTCGGCACGGCGATCTTCGGCGACACCAATTTCGGCGCGCGCTTCGGCGGGCTGCTGGCGATGTGGATCGGGTGGGCGATCCTTGCCGACATCGTCTGGCGGCTGACGCGGAATAAAGGCGCGGTCCTGCTCGCGGTGCTGATGCCGTTCGCGGCGCCCGAGTATGGGCTATTTGCCTCGCGCATCGTGCCGGATACCGGGCTGATCGCGTTTTCGCTCGCGATGGTGTGGTCGCTGGTTCGTCTCACTGAAAGCAATGACGGCCGCTGGTGGCTCGCCGCCGGGCTGTTCGGCGGGCTGGCGCTGCTGTCGAAATACACTGCTGTCTTTCTCGCACCCGCGATTCTGGCCTTCATGCTGGTGCCGCCGTGGCGCGCGCGCTGGCTGCGCAGTCCGTGGCCGTGGCTTGCGATCATCGTCGCGCTCGCGGTGTTCTCGCCGGTGCTGCTCTGGAATGGACAGCACGGCTGGGCGTCGTTCAAATTCCAGTTCATCCGCGCCGGCGCGGACCATGGCTTGTCCGCGCGGACCCTCGGCGATTTTCTCGGGCTGCAATTGGCGCTGGTCGGCCCGGTCCTGTTTCCGGTAGCGCTGGCAGGCACAGTGATGCTGGCGTGGCGCGGCTATCGGCGGCAGCATCCGGCGTTCATTCTCATATCGACCTGCGCGCTGGTGCCGTTCGCGTACTTCCTCTGGAAATCCCTGTCGCTGCGGATCGGCGACACCTGGCCGTTGGTGATTTGGCCATTCGCCTTCGCCGCTGCCGCGATCAATCTTGTCGAAATGAGTAGGGAGGGCCGGTTCGGCTGGATCGCCCGCACCGCTGCGCCGTGGGCGAAGGCTGCGGTCGCGCTCGGCGTCGTGCTGAATGGCGCGATCTTCTGGTACTACGCCGCCGGCAATTTCGCGGTCGCAGCCAGGCAGGATCCGGTCGCCAAGGAAGCGGGCTATGGCGAGGTCGCGAGGAGCGCGAAGGCGGTGGCGGACAAGGTCGGCGCGACATGGATCGCCACGCTCGACTACCGCATCTATGCCGAGCTGCGCTGGCATCTCAAGGACAGCATTCCGGTGGTGCAGGTCAATGAGCGCAGCCGCTTCATCGGCTTCAGGGATACCGCCAGCACAGCCATGAAATCGGGCGTCGGCCTTTACGTCGACAGCGCGCCGAACGAGGGCAACCTGATCGAGACCGCAACGCCTGCGACGTTGCGCATCGAGGGACAGGCGGACCGGACATGGCGCGGCGTCGTGATCGAGCCGTTCGTCTTCAAGGCGGTCACCGGATGGACGCCCGATCTGTCGCCGCCGCCGGATTCGCCGTTCTACAAATGGCGATTGCTCAACTGACGAAAAAACCCCGGCCGCATGACACAGCCGGGGTTTTCGCTTCAGGCAAGGCCTGAAATCAGTAGCAGACGTTCACGGTGCGCCAGCGGATGCCGTAGGGCGTGCGGACGCGGCGCTGCACGTAGCAGCCGCTGTCGTCGGCATAGCCGCCGCTGACGATGACCGGGCTGAAACCGAAGCCGTAGCCGTGGCCCCAGCCATGACCCCAGTGATGGCCGTGCCAGCCGCCGGCGGAAGCGGCGGTCGGAGCGAGTGCGGCTGCGCCAAGCGCAGCGGAAGCAGCAAGAACGAGAGCGAATTTGCGAAGCATGGCCGTTCTCCAAAGTAGCGCGATCTGCGCGGGTTGATCGATATCCACCCCTTGCAGATTGGTCGCAGCCTCCCGAGAACAGGTTCATGGGGACTGTTGATATTGAAAATGCTCGTTTTTTTTGGGAGACGAATTTGGATTCGAAACGATCCGTCATGGCCGGGCTTGTCCCGGCCATCCACGTCTGACCGAGGCATCTCCAAGACGTGGATGCCCGGCACAAGGCCGGGCATGACGAGAGTTGGGAGTGATTGCTCGACGAATTGTCAGACTAGCCTCACCCCTTCTCGTCCCCGCCACCGGCGCGCTTGAGCAGGTCTTTCGCCAGATCGGACAGCGCCGGGCGCGGCAGTGCTGCAAACGGCAGCGGGCGGGTCACGTCGATGGCGGCGAGGCCGAGCCGCGCGGTGAGCAGGCCGTTGAGCAGACCTTCGCCGAGCTTGGCCGACAGTTTCGCGGTGATGCCGTGGCCGAGCATCTGCTGGATCAGGCTGTCGCTGGCGGCCATGCCGCCGGTCAGCGCCAGATGCGCCACCACATGCCGCATCAGCCGGATCATGCCCAGCGTGCCGGGGCGTCCGCCGTAGAGCCGCGCCAGTTGCCGCACCAAACGTAAAGCCGCCGCGAACACGAACAGCATGTCGATCACCGCGCCGGGGCTGACCGCGGTGACGATGGAGACGCGCTGCGCCGCGCTCGATACCAGCCGGCGTGCTTCCTGATCGAGCGGCGTCATCAACTCGCGCTCGGCGAGCCGCACCATGTCCGCGCCGTCGATGATGTCGCGGCCATGTTCTTCCAGCGCCGCGCGGGCGCGGGCGAGCTTCGGATTGTCGTGCGCCACTTTCAGAAGATCGCGGACGATGGCGTCGCTGTCCTTGCGGTCGTCACTGAGCAGCACGGCATTGGCCCGCGCATGCAGCTTCTCGATGGTCTCCAGCCGCGCGAGACTCAAGGCTTCGCGGGCGATGATGACCACCAGCGCCAACACGGCGAGGATGGCGAACACGAGGCCGATGTAGCCGAGGCTGGTGCTGCGGTTGAACAGGTCTTCAACGAGATTGGTGATGCCCAGCCCAAGGCCGAGCACCACGAGGCCGCCGAGCGCGACCCAGAACACGCTGGCCCAGCCGAAGCCTTTGCGCACCGGCACGGCGGCTTCGTCGATGGGCACCGGCAGTTGCGACGGCTCCGCTTCCGGCGTGATGTGCACCTTGCCGCGCGCGGGGCGCGACGGATCGTCCTCGGCATCCATCAGGATGACGCGGGGATCGTCGAGCTTGAACGCCGCCGGCTTGCGGTGATGCGGCTTGTCGCTCATTGCAGCTTGTCTCCGATCAGGAACTGAAGCGCGCGGTCGAGGCGGATATGGGGCAGCGCCGGCTCTTCGCCACCCTTGTGGTCGAGCAGCGGCGGGCGGAAGCGCAGGAAGCGGAAGTCAGTCTGGTCGGACGCGCCGCTGTGGAGGCCGCGGAACGCGCCGTCGCCGCTGAACAGGTCGTCGGGCTTCGCCGGAAGATCGCCCGGAAAGGTCGCGGCTTCGGTCTCGCCGTCGAACACCTCGCCGCCGGACATCTCGCCCTCTTCCGGGGTGCCGAGGATCGAGGGCAGTTTCTCGCGGCCCTGCTGCACCAATGCTTCCCGCGTGGCGCGGACGGCGGCGAGCGCAACCACGTCCACCGATGCGCCGGCAAATTCCGCGCGCGAGGCGGCGCGTTCCACCATGCGCTTCAGGATCGCCTCCAGCCGGTCGTGACTGGAATGATGCAGGTGATCGGCCTTGGTCGCGGCGAACAGGATTTTATCGATGCGCGGCCGGAACAGCGAACTGACGAAGGTGCTGCGGCCGATGTTGAAGCAGTCGAGAATGCCAGACAGCGCACCTTCGAGATCCTTCAACGCCTCGGGTCCGGCGTTGAACGCGGCCAGCGCATCGACCAGCACGATCTGGCGGTCGAGCCGCGTGAAGTGATCGCGGAAAAACGGCCGCACCACGACGTCCTTGTAGGCTTCATAGCGCCGCCGCATCATCGCCCACAGCGAACCCTCCGGCGCTGTGCCGTCCTGCGGCACATCCAGCGGCGCAAATGTCAGCGCGGGGGATCCGGCGAGATTGCCCGGCATCAGGAAACGGCCCGGCGGCAACAGGCTCATGGCGAAGCGTTCGTCGCGGCAGGCGCGCAGATAATCCGTGAACAGTTTTGCCGCGGTGAGCGTCGCCTGCTCGTCCTCGCGTTCTTTCGGCTCCAGCGTGGCGAGATGCGCGTGCCATTGCTGCGCCAGCCGCGCGCGCGGCTCTCGACGCGACAGCGCGAGGCTCTCCATCGACCATTGTTCGTAACTCTTGTTCAGCAACGGCAGGTCGAGCAGCCACTCGCCGGGATAGTCGACGAGATCGAGCGTGAGTCGGCGCGTCGCGCTGCTCTGGCGCTGATAGTCGATCACGAGCCGCAATTCGCTGATGTCCACGGTGGAATGGGGCCAGCGCCGGTCCTCGATCAGGGTGCGGACATGGCCCTCGTAGGCAAAACGAGGCACGGCATCGTCGGGCTGCGGCTCCAGCCGCGCACGCGCGATGCGCCCGGTGGCCAGCGACTCGAACACCGGAAAGCGCCCGCCGCGCAGCAGGCCGTGAACGAGGGCTGTGATGAAGACCGTCTTGCCGGCGCGTGACAGGCCCGTAACGCCAAGCCGCACGGTGGGATTGAACAGGCTTTCGCCGTATTCGATCAGCGAGCGGAGCGAAAGGCGCGTTTCCTCGACAATGTCCGAAAAGCTGGGTGCCATAATTCCATCAAGACTTTATCGGACAGAGGGGTCAACAAACTAAAGAACAGGTTGTGCGACAGTTCTGTGAAGCTGGAGATTTATCGGGCGGAAATCAAGTTTCAAACCCTCATGAATCTTGATCGCTCCCGTTTCATCGTTCGTTGACCATTGCCGGATTATCCGTTTTGCTTGACGTGGAAAGAGACAGGTTGCGCCGCATGACGATCTTCCGATTGAAGCAGCCCAATTCTCATGGCCGTGTCGCGGGCGGCGGCGTGGTGCGCTGGGACTACGATCGCGCGGAGCTGATCGCGGACGGCGTGGTCCATGTCCTCGGCATCGCGTTTGGAGTGATCGCCGCCATCGCCCTCGTCATTGTCGCCGCCAGCTACGCCTCGCGCGCCGAAGTCATTTCGGTGTCGGTCTATGTCGCCGGGCTGCTCGCCATGCTCGGCCTGTCCGCGACCTATAACCTGTGGCCGGTCTCGCCCATCAAATGGGTGCTGCGCCGGTTCGATCATTCGGCGATCTACATCCTGATCGCGGCGACCTACACGCCGTTCCTGGCGCAGATGAACGACCGCTTCATGGCGATTGTGCTGCTGATCGGCGTCTGGTCGGTAGCGGCTGCCGGCATCGCGCTCAAGATTTTTCTGCCGGGCCGGTTCGATCGTCTTTCCATCGGGCTTTATCTCGCGATGGGATGGAGCGGCCTCGTCGCCTACGACAGCCTGGTGTCGTCGCTGCCGAGTTCGACGATGTGGTTCATCGCCGCCGGCGGCCTGATCTATTCGCTCGGCGTGATCTTCCATGCGTGGGAGCGGCTGCGCTTCCAGAATGCGATCTGGCATTCCTTCGTGCTGTTCGCCGCCGGGCTGCATTACACGGCGGTGCTCGACCTCGTGCTGGTCGCAGCGTGAAGGTTTGAGTCGTCCCGGCGAAGGCCGGGACCCATCAGCCCTGTCGGTGTTTTTCAAAAAGAGATTCAACCATCCGGTTTGATCGAGAGGCCAGTGGTTATGGATCCCGGCTTTCGCCGGGATGACGATATGGCGAGTCCTGTTCGCAAGCCATCATGCCCGGCATGACGATCTTTGTGCCGATTGATCTCCCCACTTTTCCCATCTAAAACATCTGTATGAAAATCTCCGGAAAAGTTGTTGTCGTCACCGGCGGCGCGAATGGCATCGGCCAGGCGCTCGCTGAAATCTTCCATCGCGAGGGCGCGGCCAAGGTCGTGGTCGCCGATCTCGACGGCGAGCGCGCCAAGGCCGTTGCCGACTCCATCGGCGGTGCGTCGTTCGCCTGCGATGTTGGCAAGGAAGCCGACATTGTCCGCGTCATCGACGAGACTGAAAGGCAGTTCGGCCCGATCGATCTGTTCTGTTCCAATGCGGGCATCGGCGCGGGGTTCGACATGATGTCGGAAAATGCCGGCGGCACCTCCGACGAGCCGTGGGAGCGAAGCTGGGCCGTTCACGTCATGGCCCACGTCTATGCGGCGCGGCATCTGATCCCGCGCTATCGGTCGCGCGGCGGCGGCTATTTCCTCAACACCATCTCGGCGGCGGGTCTGCTGTCGCAGGTCGGCAGCGCCGCCTATTCGACCACCAAGCACGCCGCCGTCGGCTTCGCGGAAAATCTCGCGATCTCGCACAAGGCGCACAACATCCGCGTGTCGATTCTCTGCCCGCAGGGTGTGGAAACCAACATGATCAGGGGAATGCCGAAGGGCCCGCAGTCCAACGACGGCAATCTCACGCCGGAAGACGTCGCGCAGTGCGCGCTGGAGGGCATCGACCGCGAGACCTTCCTGATCCTGCCGCACCCGCAGGTGATCGACTACATGCGCAAGAAGACCGAGAACTACGACCGCTGGATCGGCGGCATGGCCAAGCTGCAAGCCGCCACCCGCGAGATGTTCGGGAAGAAGTAGGGCCGCGACTTTATCGCCAAATATACGGAGTCGTCCCGGCGCAGGCCGGGACCCATCACCCCTGTCGGTGTATTCTGATGCGGTGGTTCAACTATCCTGCCTCATTGAAAGGCCGGTGGTTATGGGCCCCGGCCTGCGCCGGGGCGACCCGTGGAGAGTTGAGTGTTCGGCGTCATCCTGAGGTGCGCGCTCTTGCGCGCCTCGAAGGATGACATGAGCGATGTTTATCGCCGTCGCCTTTCGAGGCTCGGGCAAAGCCCTCGCACCTCAGGTGACGGCTTGCTTCCAAAACGTATGCGCTATTCGCGGCTACCAGCTCGCGGTGCCCTTCATGGTCGGCACGCCCGCAGCGTTCGCGGTCCAGACCTCAAGGCCGGCCGCAACCTCATTGCCGTTGACGCTGAATTCCGCGCCGTCGAACAGCGGCTGCACGCCGCGATAGACGAACTTCGCGGGCGGCTTGCCGCCGCGCAGCTTCGCCGCGAACTCGATCAAGAGCGACGCCTGCAACGGCCCGTGCACGATCAGGCCCGGGTAGCCCTCGACCTTGGTGACATAGTCGCGGTCGTAGTGGATGCGGTGGCCGTTGAAGGTCAGCGCCGAGTATCGAAACAGCAGCACCGGATCGGCCATGTGGCTCTCGCGATGCTTCGCCGCAGGAGCGGGGGCTGGCGCGAGCGCAGCCTTGGTGTCGCCCGGCGGCGCGAGATCGCGATAGACGATGTCATGTCTTTCCTTGATGGCGACGCCGCGCGGCGTGGTGATGGTGTGATCCACCGAGACGAAGCACAGCGCGCCGGTGCTGCCGGTTTTCATGGTCACGTCGAAGATGCGCGACGAACGCGTCACCATGTCGCCGACCCGCAGCGGATCGATGAATTCGATCTGGCCGCCGGCCCACATCCGGCGCGGTAGCGGCACCGGCGGCAGGAAGCCGCCGCGCGCGGGATGGCCGTCGCTTCCGATTTCGCTCATTGCAACGACCGGCTGCGCGAGGCACCAGTGCGTCGTGAACGGCGCAATGTCGCTCTCAACCGGCGTGCCGACATCGAGGAACAGCGTCGCGCGCAGGCCCTTCACCAGTTGCGCGGTAATGATGTCGGAGGCTTCCTGGGTGCGGCCGATCCACTGGCGCAGGTGATCGATGTCGGGTGTCGCGGTCATGATTTTTTTGTCCCGAGTGCGGCTTCAACGCTGTGGGTGCCGATCGACGGGATCGCGCCATAGGTCCGGCTTTCGCCCACGATGATTGCTGCGGGTGCCGGATAGCTTACAACGCCTGCGGGCGAATCCACATCGATGCGGCGCAGATGCGGATGCGACGACAGACCGTCCATGGTGTTGACCTCCGCGAAGGCGATATCGGCGGCGGCGAGCCGTTCAAGCAGTTCGTCGCGGGTCAGCCTGGCAAAGGCGGCAGCCACGGTGTCGTCGGTCAGCTTGCGGTTGCGGACCCGCTCCACCATGCTGCCGAAGCGCGGATCGTTCGGCAGATCCGGCAGGTCGATCACCTTGGCGCAGAAAATCTTCCATTCGCGCTCGCTCTGGATCGAGATCAGGATGTCGCGGCCGTCCTTCGAATGAAACACGCCATAGGGCGCGACCGATGGATGCGCGAGGCCCATGCGCTTCGGCGGATTGCCGTTCTCGGAATTCAGCAGCGGCACGGTCAGCCAGTCGGCCATCACGTCGAACATCGAGATGCGGATGTCGCTGCCCTTGCCGGTGCGGCCGCGCGCGATCAGCGCTTCGAGAATGGCCGCATGCGCAGCGGCGCCGGTGGCGACGTCGACGATCGACATGCCGACGCGGGACGGCGATTCCGGTCCGCCGGTGATGGAGCAGAGGCCTGACTCGGCCTGGATCAGCAGGTCATAGGCCTTGCGGTTGGCGTAGGGGCCTTCGTCGCCATAGCCGGAGATGGTGCAGATGATCAGGCCCGGATAGTCCGCGCGCAGGCGGTCGCGGGTGAAGCCGAGCTTGTCCATCGAGCCGGGCTTGAGGTTCTGCACGAGAACGTCGGCGCTCGCGATCAGGGTCTCGAGCGACTTGCGTCCGTCCTCGGTGGCAAGGTCGATCACGACGGATTTCTTGCCGCGGTTGAGCCAGACGAAATAGCTGCTCTGCCCCTTCGCGGCGGCATCATAGGCGCGCGCGAAATCGCCCTCCGGCCGTTCGATCTTGATGACGTTCGCGCCCGCATCCGCCAGCCGCGAGGTGCAGAAGGGCGCTGCAACCGCCTGTTCGACGGCGATGACGGTCAGTCCTTCAAGCGGCAGCATTGGCGTTTCTCAATACGAGCGCGGCATGCCGAGCACATGCTCGGACAGATGCGACAGGATCAGGTTGGTCGAGATCGGCGCGACCGAATACAGCCGCGTCTCGCGGAATTTGCGCTCGACATCGTATTCCTCGGCGAAGCCGAAGCCGCCGTGGGTCTGGATGCAGGCGTTGGCCGCCTCGAACGAGGCGTCGGCCGCCAGCATCTTGGCCATGTTGGCTTCCGCGCCGCAGTCCTTGCCCGCTTCATAAAGCCGGGTGGCTTCCCGCACCATCAGTTCGGCGGCGCGCATGTTGGCGTAGGATTTCGCGATCGGAAACTGAACGCCCTGGTTCTGGCCGATCGGGCGGCCGAACACCGTGCGCTCTTTCGCATAAGTTGAGGCCTTGTTGATGAACCACTTGGCGTCGCCGACGCATTCCGACGCGATCAGGATGCGCTCGGCGTTCATGCCGGACAGGATGTAGCGGAAGCCCTTGCCTTCCTCGCCGATCAGGTTTTCGGCGGGCACCTTCATGTTGTCGAAGAACACTTCCGTGGTGGAATGGTTCATCATGGTGCGGATCGGGCGGATCGTAAGCCCGCCGGCCTTCTTCGCTTCCTGCATGTCGACGATGAACACCGAAAGTCCGTCGGTGCGCTTGGCGGCCTGCTCCTTCGGCGTGGTGCGCGCCAGCAGGATCATCAGATCGGAATATTCCGCGCGGCTGGTCCAGATCTTCTGGCCGTTGACCACGTAGTGGTCGCCGTCGCGCTTGGCGAAGGTCTTCAGCGACGTCGTGTCGGTGCCGCTGGTCGGCTCGGTGACGCCGAACGCCTGCAACCGCAGTTCGCCCGAGGCGATGCGCGGCAGCCACTTGGCCTTCTGCTCGTCGTTGCCGTGCCGCAGCAGCGTGCCCATGGTGTACATCTGGGCGTGGCAGGCGCCGCCATTGCAGCCCGCGCGCTGGATCTCTTCCAGGATCGCGGCCGCCGCCGACAGCTTCAGTCCGGACCCGCCGTATTCCTCGGGGATCAGCACCGACAGGTAGCCGGCGTCGATCAGCGCCTGGACGAACTCTTTCGGGTAGGCCATGTCGCGGTCCAGCTTGCGCCAGTACTCGCCGGGGAATTGGGCGCAAAGTTTCGCGACCGACTCGCGGATGTCAGAAAAATCTTGCTCGTGATGTGTCATGCGGGAGTGTTTGGCAGATCACACGCCTGTGATCCAGCGCCACGTGACGCGCAGCCGCATTCCGAATTTGCATTCGTGGCGCGGCCGGTGGCCGCAGCCGGCTGAACGAAAGGGGATCGCATCGTGCGCGGTCAGGCGTTGATGCGGACGGGCAGGGTCTCATAGCCCTTCACGAAGCTCGAATAGATCCGCGTCGGCTCGCCGACCACCTCGATATTGTCGAAGCGTTTGAGGATTTCTTCCCAGATGATCTTAAGCTGGAGGTCGGCCAGCCGCATGCCGACGCAGCGGTGGATGCCGAAGCCGAACGACATGTGGGTGCGCGGCCGGGCGCGGTCGATGATGAAGCTGTCGGGATTCTCGATCACCTCGCCGTCGCGGTTGCCGGAGACGTACCACATCACGACGCGGTCGCCTTTCCTGATGAGCTTGCCGCCGAGTTCGGTGTCCTGCAACGCGGTGCGGCGCATATGGGCCAGCGGCGTCTGCCAGCGGATCACCTCCGGCACGAAGCTGTCGATCAGCGCAGGATTGGCGCGCAGCTTGTCGTATTCGTCCGGATTCTCGTTCAGGGCCAGCACCGAGCCGGTCATCGAGTTGCGGGTGGTGTCGTTGCCGCCGACGATCAGCAGAATGAGGTTGCCGAGCAGTTCGTCGCGGTTCATGTGGCGCGTGGCGTCGCTGTGCGCCATCATCGAAATGAGGTCACTGCGCGGCTCGGCATTGACGCGCTCGTTCCACAGCCGCGTGAAATAATCGGCGCATTCGCCGAGTTCGCGCAGCCGCTGTTCCTCGCTCTCGTAGATTCCGCTTTTCGGCAAGGCGGTGGCGAGATCCGACCAGCGCGTCAGCTTGCGGCGGTCCTCCCACGGAAAGTCGAACAGCGTGGCCAGCATCTGCGTGGTCAGTTCGATGGAGACGCGCTCGACCCAGTTGAAGGTCTCGTTGCGCGGCAGGTTGTCGAGGATCGTGCCGGCGCGCTCGCGGATCAGAACCGCCAGCCGGTCGAGATGCACCGGCGTGAACATCGGCGACACGGTCTTGCGCTGCGGGCCGTGCTTCGGCTCGTCCATCGCGATGAAGCTCGGCCACTGGTAATCCTCGCCCATGTCGCGGAGATTGATGCCGCCGTTCTTGATGTCGGACGAGAAGATCGCGGCGTTGGTGTCGACATGCATGATGTCGTTGTACTTGGTCACCGACCAGTAATCGCCGACCGGGCAGGTGGTGCAGTAGTGCACCGGCTCCTCGTTACGCAACCGCTCGAAGTAAGGCCACAGCGTATCGCTGCGGAACAGCTCCGGCGCGCCGGGATGGAATTCCGACAGCGGCGTGGCATAGGCCTTCTCACGCGCGGCCTTCTGGCGCTCGTCGCGGGCCATCGTGATCGTCCCGTGCATCGTGTCCGTTTCCTTCTCCCGGCGGGGCCGGTTGTCCCGTCCCTGCGTCCGTCCGGGACCGATGTTCAGCCCGGTTCCCGGCGGATGTGTGATGTGGGGAATTACACTCCGGGCCACGCCATGACGCAAGCGGTCGCTGATAGCCGCAGGTTATGGATTAAATTCCCACAGAAAATCTGTCGCCATCCTCTGCGCCGTCCGACGGGAAGAGCGCACCGAGACCGCACGATAAATTTGCGCCGGTGGAGTCCGGGCGCGTTGGCCGCGCCGGGCGAAATGTCGTCTGCAAGACATTTCGGCGCAGCCTTTCAACGTTCGCAGTCTCGGCGTTCCGCCTCTTCTCCCCGCAATCCGCCCGTGGCATTGTCCCGGCCGAGCAATGGCGGGCTTGCTCCAACAGCCACGCCCTGGGAGAGAACTCGATGATTCCGAACGCGCACAGTGGCTTCAATTTCGATCTCGGCGAGACCGCGGATGCGATCCGCGAAACCGTCCGCGACTTTTCGCAGAATGAAATCGCGCCGCGCGCCGACGAGATCGACAAGAGCAACCAGTTCCCGCGCGACCTCTGGCCGAAGCTCGGCGCGATGGGCCTGCTCGGCATGACCGTCGAGGAAGACTACGGCGGCTCGGGGCTCGGCTATCTCGAACACTGCATCGCGATGGAGGAAATCTCCCGCGCCTCCGCGTCGGTCGGGCTGTCCTACGGCGCGCACTCCAATCTCTGCGTCAACCAGATCCGCCGCAACGGCAACGAAGCCCAGAAGCGGAAATATCTTCCGAAGCTGATGTCCGGCGAGCATGTCGGCGCGCTGGCGATGTCGGAGCCGGGGGCGGGGTCCGACGTGGTGTCGATGACGACGCGCGCCGAGAAGAAGGGTGACCGCTACGTCATCAACGGCTCCAAGATGTGGATCACCAACGGGCCGATCGCCGAGACGCTGGTGGTCTATGCCAAGACCGATCCTGCGGCCGGTCCGCGCGGCATGACCGCGTTCCTGATCGAGAAGGGCATGAAGGGATTTTCCACTGCGCAGAAGCTCGACAAGCTCGGCATGCGCGGCTCCGACACCGGCGAACTGGTATTCGAGAATTGCGAAGTGCCGGAGGAGAACGTGCTCGGCCATGTCGGGCGCGGCGTCAACGTGCTGATGTCCGGCCTCGATTACGAGCGCGCGGTGCTGGCGGCAGGGCCGCTCGGCATCATGCAGGCGTGTCTCGATGTGGTGATGCCTTACGTCCACGAGCGCAAGCAGTTCGGCCAGCCGATCGGCTCATTCCAGCTCGTGCAGGGCAAGGTCGCCGACATGTACGTGACCATGAATGCCTCGCGCGCCTATGTCTACGCGGTGGCGAAAGCCTGCGATCGCGGCGAGACCACGCGCGAGGACGCCGCCGGCGCGATCCTTTACGCGGCGGAGCGCGCCACGCAATGCGCGCTGGATGCGATCCAGTTGCTCGGCGGCAACGGCTACATCAACGACTATCCGACCGGACGTCTGCTGCGCGATGCCAAGCTCTATGAGATCGGCGCGGGCACCAGCGAAATCCGCCGCATGCTGATCGGTCGCGAGCTGTTCGAGAAGACGGCGTAGGGAGCGAGATCATCTCTTCTCCCTCGCCCCGCTCTTGCGGGGAGAGGGTCGGGGTGAGGGGCTTTGTCCTGATCGCAGCTTGCCCCTCACCCGGATCGCAAGATCCGACCTCTCCCCGTAAACGGGGAGAGGTAGAGCAGCGTCACTTCGGCAGATTGTTCACCTTGGCGACCCAGGTCCGCACGTCCGGCAGGATCGCCGGCAGCACGCCGCGCACGTCCTCGACCGTCATGCCGGCCTTGATGCGCGGATCGTACAGGATGTTCATGATGTACTGGTCGTAGACGTCGAAGAAGCCCATCGAGACCTGATCGTTGAACATCGTCCACGGCACCGAGTCCGTGTCGTTGATCGGGCCGAGCGATTGCAGCAGTTCTTCATAGGCGCAGTCGAGAAACACGAAGTCGCCGTTGTCGACGGTGAGGATCACGTCCGAGCGCTGGATCTCGTAGTCGTCGTTCTTGCGAAACCCCGACAGGCACTGCGGGTCCAGCGAGTCGCAGATCTCGTTGGCCTTCTCCGCGCCGTAGAACGATGTGATCGTCTTCTGGAGGTCGCGGTCGCGGACCAGCGTGATGACGGCATTGGCGTCGTCGCGCCTGTCCGCCATCGCGATGTCGAGATGCTGCACGCGCGTCGCGATGTCGCTGACGACCTTGCCGATCTGCATCTGCCGGTCGGTCCGGCTGGAGCCGTCGACGAAGATCCGCACCGGCGTCTGGTACTTGCGGATGCGGTCGACCCGTCCGGCGAGATGATATTCCGCGCCGAACGCCGTCTTCATGAAGCCGTCGATGATCTCGCTGTCGGTGAAGGTCTTCTTTTCGCTGTGCTGGCGCGCGCTGACGCTGGACGCTTCCGCGAAGGCCGGAGGCAGCAGGGCGGCACCGAGCGTGATTCCGGCCAGCAGGGCTGCGATGCCCGGCGAGAGTCGCCACAGGGTTCGTGATGATCTCATGACATCCCCAGAGCTAGCGGTGTCGCTGCCGGCATGCAAGGGAACTGTCGGCAGGGCAGCCATAAATGCGAAGGCGGCCATAATAAAAAGGCCGGCCCTGATGGCCGGCCTTTCAATCGGTTTCCGGCACGACCGGAATCGCTGCCGGAGGCGGGACGCCTCAGTTCTTGACAATGACCGTCGCGCCGACCTGCACGCGGTTGTAAAGGTCGATGACGTCGTCGTTGACCATGCGGAAGCAGCCCGAGGAGACCGCCTGTCCGATGGTTTCCGGTTCGTTGGAGCCATGGATGCGGTAGAGCGTCGAGCCGAGATACATGGCGCGCGCGCCGAGCGGGTTGTCGGGACCGCCGACCATGTGGCGCGGCAGGTCCGGGCGGCGGCGCAGCATCTGTGACGGCGGAGTCCACGACGGCCATTCCTTCTTCGCGGTGATGCGGTGAACGCCGCCCCAGCGGAAACCGTCGCGGCCGACGCCGATGCCGTAGCGCAGCGCCCGGCCGCCGTCCTGAACCAGATACAGCCGGCGTTCCCTGGTATCGACGATGATCGTTCCCGGCGCGTAGTTGCCCTGGAAGCTGACGGTGGTGCGCGGAATCGGGCCGGAGCCACTGCTGCCGGGGCTGAAACCGAACAACTGGGCGATCGGATTGAACTCCTGATCCGCCATCGCGAATCCGGTGCCAGCGAGCATGGTCGCTGCGGTCAGAATTACGGTCAAAAGGCGCGTCATTAGAATCCTCTTAAAAGCCCGTCGGACCGGGCCGGAATCAGCAAGGCGAGCGTTGGATCCGAAATCCACAGGTGGCACGGACTCGCGAGAAAGGCCACAATTTCGTTGTTTTCGCAACCCACGGACGCGTGATGCCGCGATGGCCGCGGCTTTCCTTCAGGACGTTTCTTTCGATCAAGACATCTCCCTCGATCAGGACATGCGCTCAGGCATGGCCGTGCCGCCGCCCGGTCCGCGAGGGCCTTTGACGAAACGCTCCAAGGATGGTTGATCTACCGGCACCAATAAAAATCTCGAACGGGAGTGACTAGATGAACGGCGCGGAAAGCCTGGTGCGAACATTGGTCGCGGGCGATGTGAATGTCTGCTTCACCAATCCGGGAACATCGGAGATGCATTTTGTCGCCGCGCTCGACCGCGTCGACGGCATGCGCTGCGTGCTCGGCCTCTTTGAAGGCGTCGTGACCGGCGCGGCCGACGGATACTACCGGATGGCCGGCAAGCCGGCCTCGACCCTGCTGCACCTCGGCCCCGGCCTCGCCAACGGTCTCGCCAACCTGCACAACGCCAAGAAGGCGCATTCCGGCATCGTCAACATCGTCGGACAGCACGCCACCTATCATATCGAATACAACGCGCCGCTGACCTCCGACATCGAAGGTATCGCCCGGCCGATGTCGGCCTGGGTCCGCACCTCGCCGGATTCGAAGTCCATCGCCCGCGACGGCGCGGCCGCCATCGCCGCGGCCCGCAGCCATCCAGGCCAGATCGCAACCCTCATCTTGCCCGCCGACACCGCGTGGAACGAGGCCGACGGCATCGCGCAGGTGCCGGAGGAATCCCAGCGCGCCAGCTATTCGCCGCAGGCCGTCGATGAAGCCGCCAGGATTTTGCGCGGCGGCGAGCAGACGCTGCTGCTGCTGACCGGCAAGGCCCTCACCGACGAAGGGCTGGCGCTGGCGGCAAGGATCGCCGGCAAGACCGGCTGCAAGGTGATGGGCCAGACCTACAATCCGCGCATGGCGCGCGGGCGCGGGCGGTTCTCCATCGACCGCATTCCCTATGTGATCGAGCAGGCGCTGCCGATCCTGAAGGACTTCAAGCACATCGTTCTTGTCGAGACCAACGATCCGGTGGCGTTCTTCGCCTACCCGAACAAGCCGAGCCTGCTGAAGCCGGAAGGCTGCGAGGTCCATCGCATGACCGCAGCGGGCGAAAACTCGGTCGGCGCGCTGCATGCGCTGGCGGATGCGCTCGGCGCCAAGGCCACCGATGCCAAGCCGCAGCAGCTCGCCGAACTGGTCAAGCCGACCGGCGCGCTGACCCATGCGTCGATCGCGCAGGCGATCGCGATGGCCATTCCGGAGAACGCCATCGTGGTCGATGAATCGATCACCACGGGGCGCGGCTTCTTTCCGCCGACGGCGGCGGCGGCTCCGCACGACTGGCTCCAGAACATGGGCGGATCGATTGGCTTCTCGACGCCGGTCGCGACCGGCGCTGCGGTTGCCTGCCCGGACCGCAAGGTGATCTGCATGGTCGGCGACGGCAGCGCGATGTACACGCTGCAATCGCTGTGGACGCAGGCGCGCGAAGGCCTCGACGTCACCACCGTCGTCTTCGCCAACCGCACATATCAAATTCTCAAAGGCGAATTCGCCGGCGTCGATGCCGGCGAGCCGGGACAGAAGGCGCTCGCCATGCTGAACCTCGACAATCCGTCGCTCGACTGGGTGTCGCTGGCGAAGGGCATGGGCGTGCCGGGCCGCTCGGTGCACACCGCCGAGGACTTCTTCACGGAGCTGACCGACAGCGTTCGCGAAAAAGGTCCGCGCCTGATCGAAGTCGTGATGTGAGAATTTGAGGAACCGGCGCGGTGCGCGCGGCGTTGATCTCCGCACGCACCGCTGATCGGATTCCCCACATGACCGTCTTTCAGGGCTCGTCGTTCAGCCCCGACACCATCGCCGCCATGACGCAGGCCTTTGAAGAGGCCGTCGAAACCCTGCCGTTTCCTTTGGGCTCGGCGCGGGTGCAGATGCTTGCGAAGAACATCGTCGAATTGGCCGCGCAGGGCGAGCGCGATCCGGAGCGCATGAAGCTGCTTGCGCTGCTGGCGCTCAAATCGACCGGGCACGATTGATGCAGGCGCCCGGTCCGCGCCAGCGGTATTATGGAGAGGTTGAGTTAAGTTTTCCGCAGCTTCTTGCGGCTAGGTTAGCCGTGGTTTGACGGCGCGCTCGTCTCGCGAAGCCGTCATGTGCGAGAGAAGCCGTCATTTGCAAGAAATGCGTTGAGGCTGCCAAGATGAAAATATTGATTGATTTTATTCGCAATGAAACGGCTGCGACGTCGATCGAGTACGCTCTGATCGCGACCGGAATCGCCGTTGCCATCGTCGTCGCGGTCAACGGCCTGGGCCTGTCGCTGGGCGTCAAATACACCGCGGTCAAGGACGCCCTGAACTGACACATCCTGCTTTCGTCGCGGCCGGGCCGAAGTTCGCTTCGGCCTTTCTTGCGCGCGATGCGCTTCAGGCGATGCGGCGCTTCTTCGGCCACTCCCCGAGAAACTGCTCGAACTTTTCCTTCGGAAGCGGGCGGGCGTAAAAATAACCCTGCACCTCGTGGCATCCCTTCGATTGCAGGAAGGCCGCCTGCGACGCCGTTTCAACGCCTTCGGCGGTGACCGACAGTCCGAGGTGGTGCGCCATGGCGATGATGGAGCTGGCGACGGCCGTTTCTTCCGCCGAGGAGTTGCTGTCGATGTTCTGGATGAAGCTCCGGTCGATCTTGATCCGGGTCAGCGGATAGCGCCTCACGCAGGACAGCGAGGCGTGGCCGGTGCCGAAATCGTCGAACGCGAGGCCGACGCCTCTCGCCCGCAAGGCATGCAAGGCCACGATTTTGGTGTCGTCGTTGTTGAGCGCGATGTTTTCGGTGATTTCGATTTCCAGCAGTTCGGGCGGCAATCCGCTGGTCTTCAGCGCGGCATCGACCTGTGCGGAGATGATCTCGTCGTGAAACTGCGCCGGAAAGAGGTTCACCGACATTCTCACCGGCAGGCCCATCGCGCGCCACGCTTCCCCTGTCGCGCAGGCGTTTTGCAGAATCCAGTTGCCGACTTCGAGCGCGGTCGGACTCTGCGCCAGCGCATCGATGAAGGCGGCGGGAGCCAGCAGCCCCTTCTGCGGATGCTGCCACCGCAGCAGGGCTTCGGCGCCGACCACCGCGCCGTCGCTCAACTGGATCTGCGGCTGGAAGTGCAGCACGAATTCATTTTCGGAGAACGCCCGCCTGATTTCGCCTTCCATCTCATGCCGAGCCTTCGCCTTGGCGCGCATGGTGCGGGCGAACAGGCGATACTTGCGGCCGCCCGAGGCTTTCGCTTCGTAGAGGGCGAGATCGGCATTTGCGATCAGATCGTCAGCGTCGGTTCCGTCGGCGGGAGCGAAGACGATGCCGGCGCTGGCGCCGATATAGATCCTGTGGCCGTCGATCTCGAAACGCTGCTCCAGCGACTTGAGGATCGTATCGGCGATGCTCGTGGCGATCATCGGATCGCGCGAGTCCGGAATCACAAAGACGAACTCGTCGCCTCCGAGGCGATACATCCGGCCGTTGTCGGGAACCAGCGCCGCCATTCGCCGGGCGACCTCCGTGAGCAGCTTGTCGCCGACCAAATGGCCCAGGGTGTCGTTGACGTCCTTGAAGCCGTCGAGATCGAACATCGCGACGACGGCATTGGCGTTCTTCCGTTCCGGATTGTTCAGATCGTTCAGCAGGCTGATCCGGTTGGGGAGCTTCGTCAGTTGATCGAAATGCGCGAGATCCGTCAGTTTTTTCTCGACCGCCTTCTGCTCGGTCATATCGCGTCCGATCATGAAAAACCGCTGGGCCTGATCGGACCACACCCCGGTCAGGGCGACCGGAACAAGCGAGCCGTTCTTGTGAATGAGATCGCACTGGAAATTCCGGATGGCTTCGCCCTGTCTGCAAAGTATCAACTCATTCCGCAACGTTTCGGTATTCGCGGCCGCAACGAATTCACCGCCATAACGGCCGGTCATCTCGGCGGGTTCATACCCCAGCAGCGCCGCGCAACTGCGGCTGATGCGGGTGATGACGCGGTCGCTGTCGGTGACGATGATGATATCGACCGAGGTCTCGAACAGACGGCGGTGTTCTTCCATTTCCTGCGCGAGCGCTTCCGAGGTCTGTCGTATTTCGCTTTCCGCGATTTTTCTTTCGCGCAGCGCCATCGGCAGCCAGCGCAGCAGCAACAGGCCGATGACCAGGGAGGCCGCAAGCACATTGATGATCTTGGGGATGATCAGCAGATAAGGCTTGCCCAGAACAGGGATGAGCGAAGCGGAGAAGACTCCATACTGCGCGCCCCAGTAAAGACCGAAATAGAAATTCTCGATGACGTTGCGGGCCGTATCGATGCCGACGACGATCAGCAGAAGCCGCGTTCCGCCGAAAGTCCGCGGATTCTTGTAATAGGCCACCGCCACCGTGATCAGCACAGCGAGCCAGATTGCGATAATCACCCAGTATACCAGCGCACCGGCAAGATTCATTTCGACACTCGAGGTTTGGTGGATCTCACTCCTGAGACACGCCGGTAGTTGGTTCATCTGGTGGAAGCATACCTCTCGCTGGTAATTTGACGTTTATTTGCAGATGGAACCCGGATCGTTGTTAATGCGGCCCTAAGGATTTTGACAAAACGCACCCTCAAATCCGCCGCGTGCGCTGTCGCACGGATCGGCGGTGTGCCGCGATTCATGTCGTGACCGGCAATCTTGAGTGCAAAGTCCACATATTTGATCTTTTGTGTCGCGCCCACCGACAGCCTAAGAGTGGACAAGTCTTGGGTGGGAGCGGGCATGCGCGACGTTGGGGGAGGGATGCAACGGCGGTTCCATCCGGAACTGGAAAGTCTGCGGGGGCTGGCCGCACTGTCCGTCGCCGGATTCCACATCTCTCAATCGCCGGCGCTGACCGGCGGCGGGCCGGTCCTCTTGAAGGACATGCCGTCCGCTGCGATGGATGTCCTGAAAGTCCTGTTTCAGGGCCAGCCCGCCGTGGTGTTCTTCTTCGTGCTGAGCGGCTTTGTGCTCACCGCATCCCTGCAAAAGACAGGACGGCCGGTGATGGAGCTTGCATGGCCGTTCGCCGTTTCAAGACTCTTCCGCATCTATCCGGCGTGGATATTCGCCGTTCTGGTTTTTGCCGGCGTTTATTGGCTGACCGGAAAGACGCTGGGCGCCGTGCCGACATTCATGGAGATGGTCCGGAACATCCTGCTGTTATCGGTGTCGATCGATGGCGTCGGCTGGTCGATCCAGACCGAGCTATTGGCGATCCCCGTTCTGCTCGTCGCGCTGCACTGGATCGCCGCGGAAAGATCGTCAGGATTTTCGTCATCGCGTCCGTGCTGGCGGTTCTCACGAACCCGATGAAACTGATCCTGCCGCTGGAGGGCGGCGAGCCGCGCGCGATATTCCTCTACTGCTTTTTGTTCGGCGCGCTGACGCAGGTTCTCCTGCCGCGCGCCGATCCGCGCCGCGCCAACGCAATCTTCGGCCTCGGCGTTGTGCTGTTCTTCGCGGGCGTCGCCATGTTTGCGCGTCACTTCAATGTCAGGGATGCGTGGGTGACGATTGCCTCCTGCCTGATGATTGCGGGCGGCGCGCTGGGGCTTCGGGGCTGGCTGACGGTTTTCAGGGACAACGTCGCGCTGAGGTTTCTCGGCCGGGTGTCCTACAGTTTCTATCTGCTGCATCCCCTGACGCTGACCATCTTCTGGCAGATGCCGCAGGCGCTGGGTGCCGCGCTGCAAGCCGGATGCCCGCCGTGGCTGGCCTTGCTGGCGATGCTGACTGTCTCCACTGCGATCGCGCTGCCGCTCGCGGCGCTGTCGTATCGCTTCGTCGAGAAACCGTTCATCCGGCTGGGCAGGCGATTCTCCGCTGCAATGCAGCCGCGCGAAGCGGTGCCTGTCGGATAAATTGAAGATGATTTTCGGCAGGACCGGGAAATGGTGGGCGCACAAGGGATCGAACCTTGGACCTCTCCCGTGTGAAGGGAACGCTCTCCCGCTGAGCTATGCGCCCTGGGCGGCCGGTTGGGCCGTTCAGGCGGCGATTTAGAGAAGCAGGGGCGGGGGTGTCAAGCGCGGGCGGGCCGCGCGCCCGATAATTCGGCTGAAATCATCCGGCGGCGCATGATCTTTGCGGCCAAACAGCGCCAGATCGTGCGCTGGAACAGGATCACTTAAATCAGCTTGCGGTGCGCCGTCACCCTGAGGTGCCGTAGCGAAGCGAAGGCCTCGAAGGGCGACGGCGTTTCATGATCCGTCATCCTTCGAGGCTCGCCGAAGAGGGCTCGCACCTCAGGATGACGGGGCATGACATCTATCGATCTGATTCCGCGTCAGCCCGGCTGGCGGGCGCGGGAGGCGTGGGACTGCAACGCCCGGATTCGCTCGGCCAGGGTGCCGCGCGCCTCGGTGGGGGCTCCGTTCGGGGCTGCCCCGTTTGCCGTCGCACCGTTCGTCGTCGCGCCGTTCACCGTCGTCGCCTTGACGATGGCGCTGATCGCCGGCTTCTGTTCCTCCGACGCGAGGATGGCCTCGATCGGCGAATCCGGGCCTTCCAGCGTCACCGCGAGTTTTGCAACCTCGGCGGCGATGTCGTTGATGCGCTCGCGCAGCAGCGCGTTCTCCATGCGCTCGGTGGACCACGAGCTTTCCGCCTGCTGCTGGATCAGGTTGATGTCGCGCTGGAGTTTGGCGCGCTCGTCGCGGGCGGTGGTGAGCTGTTCCTCGAGCGCCGCCTTGTCCGCGCGCAGCTTCTCCACCGCGGCGGAGTTGCCGGCGCCGGACGCGATGTCCTCGCGCAATTTCTGCTCGGTCTGTTTCGCGGCTTCGGCCTGCTGGCGCAGCAGGTTGTTTTCGTATTCGCGCTCGGCCAGAATCTTGCCCTGCAAGGCGAGACGGCTTTCGAGATCGTTGATGCGCGCCGACAGCATCTCGGTTTCCTTGGTCTGCACCACGAGCTGGCGGTCGAGATCGCCGACCTTGCCGCTCAGGTTCTCGACCTTGCCGCGCGCGTCGCTCAGCTCGCGCGTCGCGATCTCCGCTTCGTTGCGATGATCGGTCAGGCGCTGCTGGCTGCCCGCGACCTCCTTCTCGGCGTCGGCGACGCGGTTTTGCAGGGCCTCGATCTGGCTGCGGACCGCGAGCAGTTCGACCTGACGGCTTTCCGCCGTCATCGAGCGCTGCGACAGTTCGCTGTTGAGCTTGGCCAGTTCGCTCTGCTTGTCGTTCAGCAGTTGCTCGGCGTTGCGCAATGACTGGGTCTTGGAGGAAAATTCCTCCTCCGTCGCCCGCAACTGATCCTTCAGCGCCTTCTCGCGCGCTTCCAGTGAGAAGATCGCCGCGTTCTTTTCGCCAAGCTCGATCTTCAGGCGGTTGATCGCGTCGGACTTCTTGCCGAGTTCGGCCAACTGGCTCGAGGTCTTGTTCTTGAGCTGCTCGACGCTCATTTCGAGCCGGCGCGCGGACATCGCGAACTCGGCGCGCAACTGGTCCTTGTCGGCCTGGATTTCGGCCATCGACAGCGGGGTCGCGGCTTCGAGCCGCTTCGTCGTCAGCCGCACCGCGCGGTTGTGCACCAGCGGAACGATCATCAGACCGAACAGCGTCGAGACCAGAAAACCGATCGCCAGATACATGATCGGCTCGACCATCAGCGTAACCCCTGCGGCAAAAAGACTTCATTCACCATGCCATGACGCACGGGGAAAAAGCTAGCGGGACAGCGCGTTAACGTGAATCCACGGGTCCGCTCAAGGGGCCTGATGATGCCGTCATCAAAGTGTCAGAACGGGTTCCAGGTGGCGCGGGGCGTGAACTTGAGATAGCCGATATTGGCCCCCAGCCGCAGGCCGACGCCGGAGCGGATCGGCACCAGCACGATGCCGTTGGCGGTGAGCGCCGTCATGCCGAACCCGCCGATGATATAGGCCGAGCCGTCTATGCCGGCGAAGCGCTGGTAGATCGCGTCGGTGGCGGGAAGGTTGTAGACCAGCACCATGGTGCGCGCGCCGTCGCCGCCCCAGTCGAAGCCGACGGAGGGACCCTGCCAGTAGACCCGCAGGTCGCCGGCGTTCTTGGTGTAGAGCGTGCCTTCGCCGTAGCGCAGTCCGGCGACGAATGCGCCGCTGCCTTCCTCGCCGAGCACGTAGCCGTTCGGCAGGCCCCACTGGCTGACCGCGCGTTCGATGACGGAGGCGAGGCCACGGGAGACGCCGCCGAAGAACCGGTGACCTGCGGCGGCCAGTTCGTCCGGACCGTAGCTGTTGCCGCCCGCTCGCTGCTGGGCGGAGGCCGGCATCGTCAGGGACATCATCGCTGCGAACACCAGCGCCGCAATACGCGAAGCGAAGGTCATGAAAGAACCCCTTGGCTAGCGCATGATCCGCCGACGTGTGAGCGGTTCGGCGAATAGATCATGCGCTCATTAATAATTGAGCACGATCGGACGCAAAACCGGTCCCCACTTTTGCTGATCGTGCTCCACATGCCCGAGTTTCATGGCCATCGCTTAACGCCTTGCTGACAGGCATCGGCTTAAGCTGCGGTCCCACGTCCCCGATTCGATTGTTTATCGGCATGAACTATGACGGCACGGCGGCAGGAAAATAAAGTGCGGCATCTTAGAATCGCCTGTGTTGTGGCCGTTGCGGCCGTCGGTGTGGCCGGATGGGGTGATGCGTGGGCCATCACCGAGCGGGTGGTGGCGAACCGCAATACCGGCCTTGCCATCGACGGCTTCGACCCCGTGGCCTATTTCACCGATGCCCAGCCGGTCAGGGGCGACCGCGACATCGAGGCGGTCGAAAGCGGCGCCATCTGGCGCTTCCGCAATGATGCCAACCGTGCCGCTTTTCTCGCCCATCCGGAAATTTATGGACCCCGCTTCGGGGGCCACGACCCGGTCGACGTGGCGCGGGGCCGGATCGTCGCGGGGCAGGCACAGGTGTGGCTGGTTTCCGGCCAGCGGCTCTATCTGTTCAGCCGGGACGATAACCGGAGCGCCTTTATCGCCGATCCGGCGGGTGTCCTGAAACAGGCCGACGGCCAATGGCCGGCGCTGCTGGACACCCTTTCGGGCTACTGATCCGCCGCCCGGATACCGCTCAGCGCCGGTACGCTTGCACCAGTTACGTCAAATGTCGCGCGAATTGGAACTAAATTACGGACGCTCGCTTGACCCGGGATGGCACGCATCGCAAGCAGAAGCTGGACGTCCGCCGAAATCTCGCGTCTGGGGGAGTTGCTCGACATGGGACTATCGGCGGCGGCTGCCGCCATTTTACTTAAAAAATCAATCATCACCGTTCGAGCAAAAGCCAAGGTTCTTGGCCATTCCTTTCAAACGCGAGCCGGCAACGATCGGCTGTCGAGGTCCATAGTGCCCACATACTTTTTCGATACGAAAGACGGTGTTACGGTGAGGGACCGACTTGGCGTTTCCTTCAACCTGGATTCAGAAGCCATTGAGCACAGCAAAATGCTTGCCGGCGAAATGCGGCTGAAAGGCCCGATCAAGGAAGCCGATCTCCGGATATGCGTCGTCAACGAATCGGGACATGAAGTTCATGTGGAATTGGTGAGCCCGGAGGCGGTGGATTTCCGGACGCGAATCCTGCCGGGATGATCCGGTCGCCCTGACGCTGTTGCGCCTGCTTTATTTGGATCCAGATTCGCAGCGCGTCTTCCGCCCGCTCTATATCTGAAGGCGATTCCGCGCTCCGCAGGATATGCGTGAGCTTCCATCCCCACAGATCGTCATGGTCGATCGCATATTGACGAATAAGGTATGCGGCTTCCTTCAGCGTTCGGGCGCGCCGTCCGTGAATCGTTACCGGATAGAGATCAAAAATCAGCAAGGCATCCTCCTGATTCGGTCCATTTTCCGCTTGGAGCGTTCGGTCAGTCTGGACCGCGCCAAGGCAACTAGATCGGCGGCTTGAGCTCGCCTAGAAACCAGCCGAGGGTGTAGGAGTTGATGGGGTCGGTCGTCGCGACGGCTTTTTCGACATGATTGCACTTCGGACACTCAAACGTGCGCAGGTCGAAATCCGCGCGCGCGGGCATGATGCGGGACAGCGACATTTCGGTCCGGCATTTGGGGCAAGCCGGCCGCTGGATGGACGTAAAATCAGACGACGTTCGTGGTGCAGGCATGATGTCCACCTTGAAGCAGGCGGGAGCACAACACTCTCAGTCACCGGTAGATGCCGTGATGCAGCGGTGATGCATCCACAATTGATTTTCGCACCATGGCGGACTGCTCAATATTGATCAGTGGCGGACGCACAACGGGAACTTGCCTAATGCGCCCTTTCAGCCAGGCCGCATTTTGTGGCAACTGACCTGACCTTATTCCCCCTCGACAACACGCCGCAGAACGTTTTCCGAAAGCCGATTGCTAGGGCTTGACCAGAGCTACAGCCGGATCGCCCCATGCGATGAATTCCGGGACCAGGAAATCCTCGCGCGCTTCCCCGAAGCATAGCGGAGCGCCCTTGCTGTCCGTGATCTTGCCGCCCGCCGCCGTCACCACGGCATGGCCGGCCGCCACATCCCATTCGGAGGTCGGCGACAGCCGGGGATAGATGTCGGCCTCGCCTTCGGCGATCCGGCCGAATTTCACCGCCGACCCCAGGGCTCGCCGGACCGCCCCCGGCCGGGCCGCGATAAAGGCCTCCGACCGCGGATCGCCATGCGACCTGCTCACGGCCGCCACCCATGGTTTTCCCGGACCGGGGTGGGCGCGGGTCCGGATTGATTGGGCCGCGCCGGTTTTGCCGTCCCGGGTCATGGGCAGGCGTTCCGTGCCCCGGCCCACAAGCCCGCGCCAGATCAGCCCGAGCGCAGGAGCGGCGATAATTCCCAGCAGCGGCTTGCCGTGGGTGATGAGGGCGACGTTGACGGTGAATTCGTCCCGCCCCCGCAATGAACTCCTTGGTGCCGTCCAGCGGATCGACCAGAAAAAAGCTGTCCTTGTAGGGACGCGCGGCAAGATCGGTCCGCTCCTCCGACAAGGTCGGGATCTGTGGCGCGAGCTTTTTCAGGCCGTCCGCGATGATGCGGTCGGCGGCCATGTCCGCCGCGGTGACCGGAGACCCGTCGGTCTTGTCGTCCACCCGCATGCCCGACCGGTCGATCGCGAGGATCGCAGCACCGGCCTGCGCCACCAGGTCCGTCAACGGACCCATCAGGGCGGCCGCTATGTCCCCGTCGATCACAGGGCCGGAAGTCCGGGTCATTGATAGGTCTCGATTCCGCGCATATTGGCCTTCGATCCTTTATGGTTCTGATGCTGCATCGGTGGCAGCGGGAGCAGCCGCAGTGTATCAAACCATAAAGCACGCGTGATTCGCCGCGTCAGCCCCGCACACCCTCACCCGCGTCGCGTGAGTGCAGAAATCCCGGACAATCTCAGGAAAAAAGCATGTCTGACACGCCAGCCCCCGGCCCGACCCCTGATGCTCTCGAACTCGCCGCGCTGATGTGCTCGCGGGTCTGCCATGATCTCATCAATCCGGTGGGCGCGATCGTCAACGGCCTTGAGGTGTTCGACAGCAGCAACAAGGAAGACGACAAGGAGTTCGCGCTCGACCTGATCCGCAAGAGCGCGAAATCCACCTCGGCGCGGTTGCAGTTCTGCCGCATCGCCTACGGCGCCGCCGGATCGGCGGGCTCCCAGATCGATCTCGGCGAGGCGCAGAAGATGACGCGCAACCATCTCGAAGATGAGAAGACCAAGATCACCTGGAATCTGCCGCACGTGCTGATGGCGAAGAATCGCGTCAAGCTGCTGCTGAACATGTTCGTCATCGCGCAGCAGGCGATTCCGCGCGGCGGCCAGTTGACCGTCGATCCGGTCGGCGAGGGCGACACCATGGGCTTCGTCATTCGCGCCGCCGGCACCAATGCGCGCGAGCCGCAGAACATCGCGTCGCAATTGAATCTCGATAACGCAGGCTCGGTGTCCGCGCATGCGGTGCAGCCGTACTACACCGCGCTGCTGGCGCAGGCCTGCGGGCTGAAAGTGTCGCTCGCTGCTGAACCGGACGCGGTGGTCGTCACCGCATCCTGATCGCATCTTCATAAACTCTTAATGATCGGTTCGCGGAAACTGCGTTCGTCCGGGAGCATGCGACATTAGCGCTTTGTTCAGCGCGTTCTTTTCGGAATACTCAACCAATATTAAACGCTTTGCACCGACACTGGCCGGAATTCAGGAGGCATGACGTTCGTGCCTCCCTTGCCAGAAGGCCGGGTGCATGGACGATTTATTGCGAGAGTTTCTCACCGAAACCAATGAAAGCCTCGATACGGTCGACAATCAGCTTGTCCGCTTCGAGCAGGATCCGAACAACGCGAAGATTCTGGATAACATCTTCCGGCTGGTTCACACCATCAAGGGCACCTGCGGTTTTCTCGGATTGCCGCGCCTGGAAGGGCTCGCTCACGCAGCCGAAACGCTGATGGGAAAATTCCGCGACGGCATGCCGGTCACCGGCGAGGCCGTCACGCTGATCCTCGGCACGATCGACCGCATCAAGGACATTCTCGGCCAGTTAGAGGCGACCGAAGCCGAACCGGAAGGCAGCGACCCCGATCTGATCGATGCGCTTCACAACATGGTCGAGCAGGGCATGGCGGCGATGGTCGCTCCGGCTTCCGCTCCCGCCGCAGAAGTCGCGACGCCCGCGCCGGCGGCAGGCGATCTGATCGTCCAGAAGCTCGAGCGCGAATTGCGCCCCGGCGAGGTCTCGCTCGACGAGCTTGAGCGCGCGTTCCGCGAAACCGAAACGGAAGTTTCCTCGCCATCGATCGCTCCCGCTCAAGCGGAAGCCCCGAAAGCCGAAGCGCCGAAGTCCGAGGCTCCGAAGGCGGAAGCTGCAAAGCCTGCGGCCGCGAAGCCGAATCCGAAAAAGTCGGTGATCGAGCACGAGACCGCGGAAGGCGACAAGGTCGCGAACCAGTCGATCCGCGTCAACGTCGATACCCTCGAACACCTGATGACGATGGTGTCCGAACTGGTGCTGACCCGAAACCAGTTGCTGGAGATCAGCCGCCGCAACGAGGATTCCGAATTCAAGGTGCCGTTGCAGCGGCTCTCCAACGTCACCGCCGAGTTGCAGGAAGGCGTCATGAAGACGCGGATGCAGCCGATCGGCAACGCCTGGCAGAAGCTGCCGCGCATCGTGCGCGATCTGTCGAGCGAACTCGGCAAGCAGATCGAACTGGAGATGCACGGTGCCGATACCGAACTCGACCGCCAGGTGCTCGATCTCATCAAGGACCCGCTGACGCACATGGTCCGCAACTCGGCCGACCATGGTCTTGAGTCGACCGCCGAGCGCGTCGCCGCCGGCAAGCCGGAGCAGGGCACCATCCGCGTCTCCGCCTATCATGAAGGCGGCCACATCATCATCTGCATCGCGGACAACGGCCGCGGCCTCAACACCGAACGCATCAAGGCGAAGGCGGTCTCCAACGGCCTCGCCTCCGAGGCCGACGTCGAGAAGATGACCGAGGCGCAGATCCACAAGTTCATCTTCGCGCCGGGCTTTTCGACGGCCGCCGCGATCACCAGCGTGTCGGGCCGTGGCGTCGGCATGGACGTGGTGCGCACCAATATCGATCAGATCGGCGGCACCATCGACGTCAAGTCGGTGCCGGGCGAGGGATCGAGCTTCACCATCAAGATTCCGCTGACGCTGGCGATCGTCTCCGCCCTGATCGTCGAAGCGGCGGGCGACCGTTTCGCGATCCCGCAGCTTGCGGTGGTCGAACTGGTCCGCGCCCGCTCCAATTCGGAGCATCGCATCGAGCGCATCAAGGACACGCCGGTGCTGCGGCTGCGCAACAAGCTGCTGCCGCTGATGCACCTGAAGAAGCTGCTCAAGATCGACGACGGCGAGTCGAGCGATCCGGAGAACGGCTTCATAGTGGTGACCCAGGTCGGCAGCCAGACATTCGGCATCGTGGTCGATGGCGTTTTCCATACGGAAGAAATCGTCGTCAAGCCGATGTCCACCAAGCTCCGCCATATCGGGATGTTCTCGGGCAACACCATCCTCGGCGACGGTGCGGTCATCATGATTATCGATCCGAACGGGATCGCCCAGGCGCTCGGCACCGCTGCCGTATCGCAGAGCGAGATCACGGACGAGAGCGCCGCGATGCGCATGAACTCCGACGCGCAGCTCACGTCGCTGCTGGTGTTCCGCGCCGGATCGTCGCAGCCGAAGGCGGTGCCGCTGTCGCTGGTGACGCGACTGGAAGAGATCGACGTCGCCAAGATCGAAGTCTCGAATGGCCGCCACATGGTGCAGTACCGCGAGCAGCTCATGCCGCTGGTGGAGATCGAAGGCGTCACGATTCGCGAAAGCGGCGTGCAGCCCATCCTCGTCTTCGCCGACGATGGCCGGTCGATGGGCCTCGTGGTCGACGAGATCATCGACATCGTCGAGGAGCAACTGAGCATCGAAGTCGCAAGCACGCGCGACGGCGTGCTGGGCTCGGCCGTCGTGAAGGGCCAGGCCACCGAAGTGATCGACGTCGGGCATTTCCTGCCGATGGCCTTCGCGGACTGGTTCAGCCGCAAGGAAATGCGTCTGTCGTCGACCGCGCAGAGCGTGCTGCTGGTCGATGACTCGGCCTTCTTCCGCAACATGCTGGCGCCGGTGCTGAAAGCCGCCGGTTACCGCGTGACCGTCGCGCAAAGCGGCGTCGAAGGTCTTGGCGTGCTGCGCTCGGGCAACCAGTTCGACGTGATCCTGACCGACATCGAGATGCCGGAGATGAACGGCTTCGAATTCGCCGAAGCGATCCGCTCCGACCGGCGCATGGACACGACGCCGATCATCGCGCTGTCGTCGCTTGTCTCGCCGGCGGCGATCGAGCGCGGCCGGCTGGCCGGCTTCCACGACTATGTCGCGAAGTTCGACCGCCCCGGATTGATCGCTGCGTTGAAGGAACAGACCGCTGAAATAAGCCAGGCGGCATAAGGAACATGACAATGGATGCAAATATCGACGGAGCCGACCGCGGAATCACCGAGTACGTGACTGCGATGATCGGCGGCCAGTTGTTCGGGCTGCCGATTTCGCGGGTTCAGGACGTGTTCATGCCGGAGCGGCTGACGCGCGTGCCGCTGGCGTCCCGCGACGTTGCCGGTGTGCTCAACCTGCGCGGCCGGATCGTGACCGCGATCGACATGCGCGCGCGCCTCGGCCTGCCGAAGAACGACGACGGCAAGCCGCCGATGGCGGTGGGCGTCGATCTGCGCGGCGAATCCTACGGCCTGCTGATCGACAGCATCGGCGAGGTTCTCAAGCTCGCGGATGACGGCCGCGAAGTGAACCCGGTCAATCTCGACCCGCGCATGGCGAAAATGGCGGGTGGCGTCCACCGGCTCGACGGACAACTGATGGTGGTCCTCGACGTCGATCGCGTGCTGGAGATCGCTCCGGACATGCTGGCAGCGTAAGCAGATCCGGACACGAAGAAACCCGGAAGCCAAGATATTGGGAAGTGACGCTCAGAAGTCCCGTAACGGCGGCCTGGACGGGAACGGCAGAAACGAGAGGCTAAAATGAAATCATGTTTGATCGTTGACGATTCGAGCGTCATCCGGAAAGTCGCGCGGCGCATCCTGGAAGGGCTGGATTTTCAGATCGTCGAGGCTGAGGATGGCGAGAAGGCCATGGAAGTCTGCAAGCGCGGAATGCCGGACGCGATCCTGCTCGACTGGAACATGCCCGTGATGGACGGCTACGAGTTCCTTCGCAACCTGCGCCTGATGCCCGGCGGCGACAAGCCGAAGGTGGTGTTCTGCACCACCGAGAACGACGTCGCGCATATCGCGCGCGCGCTTCACGCCGGCGCCAATGAGTACATCATGAAGCCGTTCGACAAGGAAATCGTGACGGCGAAGTTTCATGAAGTCGGTCTGATTTAAGCTCTGCGCTGGAACGGCGGCCTGTAGCCGCGTCCGGAGCGTCTGTTCAAGTCGCGTGATGTTGTTGCCGTTCGGTTGCGTAGAGTTGGTTATCTTATGAGCGTTGCAGTCTTGACTCCCCCGGGCGCGGCCGTCCAACGGCACGAGCCGCTGCGCGTGATGGTGGTCGACGACTCCGCGGTCATTCGCGGGCTGATTTCCCGCTGGATCGAGGCGGAGCCGGATTTGACGGTCGCAGCCTCGATCCGGACCGGGCTCGACGCGGTCAATCAGGTCACGCGCGTCAATCCCGATGTGGTCGTGCTCGATATCGAAATGCCGGATATGGACGGCATTTCGGCGCTGCCGCTGCTGCTCGCGAAGAAGCCCAACCTCATCATCATCATGGCGTCGACGCTGACCCGCCGCAACGCGGAGATCAGCTTCAAGGCGCTGTCGCTCGGCGCGTCCGATTATATCCCGAAGCCCGAAAGCACCCGCGAGATGTCCGCCGCCGACGTCTTCAAGCGGGATCTGATCGAAAAAATCCGCCATCTCGGCGCGCGGCTGCGGCGTCCGGCCGTCGTTGCCAGCCCGTCGCTTTCGCCGGCGGCGCAGCCGGTGCGCGCGCCTTTGCCGCGGACATCCGCCATCGCCGCAATGCCGGCGGTCGCCCAGCAGAAGGTGACGCTGCGGCCGTTCAGCGCCACGCAGCCTCGCGTCCTGGTGATCGGCTCATCGACCGGCGGTCCGCAGGCGCTGATGACTCTGGTGGCCGGCATCGGCCCCGTGATCGACCAGTATCCGGTCCTCATTACGCAGCATATGCCGCCGACGTTCACGACCATTCTGGCCGAGCATCTTGCGCGGACCAGCGGGCGTCCTGCCCATGAGGGTGTCGACGGCGAAGCGATCCGGCCCGGACACATCTATCTTGCGCCGGGCGGCCGCCATATGCGCGTGGCGCGCTCGGGCGGGGAATCCGGTCATCGCCCTCGATGACGGCCCGCAGATCAATTTCTGCAAGCCGGCCGTCGATCCGCTGTTCGCGTCGGCCGTCGAGGTCTGGCAGGGCGCCATCCTCGCGGTGGTGCTGACCGGCATGGGATCGGACGGCGCGCAAGGCGGCAAGATCGTCGCCACCGCCGGCGGCAACGTCATCGCGCAGGACGAAGCCACCAGCGTTGTCTGGGGCATGCCGGGGGCTGTCGCCCACGCCGGGGTCTGCGCGGCGGTTCTGCCGCTGGACCAGATCGCGCCCAAGATTGTTCGGATTTTTGCAGGAGTGCGCGGGTGACACCTCTCGATTACGAGTACCTGCAAAAGCTCCTCAAGGATCGATCCGGACTTCTGTTGTCATCCGACAAGCAGTATCTGATCGAAAGCCGGCTGCTTCCGCTCGCCCGCAAGGCCGGGCTCTCGAGCATCGGTGAGCTGGTGCAGAAGATCAAAAGCGGCTCCGAAGCGCTGACCGTCGATGTGGTCGAAGCGATGACCACCAACGAGACGTTTTTCTTTCGCGACAAGATCCCGTTCGAGAATGTCCGCGACATCGTGCTTCCCCAGTTGCTGAAGGCGCGCGCCAACCGCCGCAGCATCCGCATCTGGTGTGCCGCGGCGTCCACGGGCCAGGAGCCTTATTCGCTCGCCATGATCCTGAAGGAGGCGCTGCCGCCCGGCTGGCGCGCCGAGATCGTCGCGACCGATCTGTCGCTGGAAGTGCTCGAAAAAGCCAAGTCGGGAATGTACAGCCAGTTCGAGGTCCAGCGCGGGCTGCCGATTCAGATGCTGGTGAAGCACTTCAAGCAGGTCGGCGATGTCTGGCAGCTCAATCCGGATATTCGCGCGATGGTTCGCTATCAGCAGACCAACCTGTTGCAGGATTTCTCCCACTTCGGGGTTTTCGACATCATCTTCTGCCGCAACGTGCTGATCTATTTCGATCAGGCCACCAAGGTCGATGTGTTCAATCGCTTGCAGCGGGTGACCGAGCCGGATGGCTATCTTTTCCTCGGAGCGGCCGAGACGGTCATCGGACTGACCGACGCGTTCCGGGCCGCGCCGGACCTGCGCGGCGTCTACATGCCGAACCCCGTGCGTTCCTCGCCGCCGCTGGCGCCGGCGCTCGGACAGGCGAAGGCTCTGGTGCGAAACTGAAATTCGACTAGGCGTTACCCCGTAGTTACGCGCCGGTGAAACATTCCGGTTGAACCAAACAACGCCTGCTTATCGGAGAAGACCGGAAGTAATAGGCCAACGCTCAGAGCGATGCTTTTGACCCAAAAGCTGCCTTAGAATCTAGCACAGATCACGTCCGGTCGGTCGGTCCGTGGCCGATTGAGAAGGAAGCAATCTAGCGTGGGAATATGTCTGTCACCCTAGCGAACGGCTGCCGTTTCTCGCTGTGATGTCGCGCCTTTGCGCCGATCACACGACCCAGATCGAGTTGGCGATTGAGGACGAAGTAGATGTCGGTCCCATCCATCATGATCAGGCGTCGCGCCGTGAAAGCGCCGAAACTTTCTCCCGAAAAGCCGCCGTAGCTGACATACAGCCCGCGCGTCCAATCCGGGCGCTCGAGCAGCTTACCTTGGAAGCTGTGAAGCATGTTCGCGTCAACCGGTTTGTTATGCCACTTGGCTTCGACAAGATATGTCGCACCGTCGTGTTGGAATGAGCCATCAATCTGTTCGCCGGTCGTCCGGAAGGATGCGTGGGCGTCAAGACCCCAGATATCGAACCACCGCTTGAGGAAGCGCTCGAATGCGTAACCGCGTTGCTGCGGCGTTTCTTCCATCTGAACTAGTGCCATGAATTCTGCTTCTAGCGCGGCCAGCACGCTCATGCTCGGCCCACTGGGCTTCGTGGGCGCCCATGTCGGCGGTGGTTCGGTTGACGGGTCCGCAGTAAGCGGTCCGCCGCCCAGTTTCACGATTAGCGCACTGAGGCGGGCGCGGGCTTGGGGTACCTTGTCCTCTTCGCCGCGCTCCATGCGCTCGGCCTCGCGTATATCCCACAGCGCACGCAGCGCCTTTATCACGGCATTGGTCTGCCCCACTTCCAAAAAACTCCATAAGCGCTTGCCCTTCGAATTACCGTGGATAGCGTAGACGTCATCGTAAATATCGACGCCAACGTCCCGAGAGAAGAACGAGGAAAACGTCGCGTTGCTGAAGTTGAGCACGTATCCGCCGTACATACCAAACAGGCTGTCGATCAGTTTCATATCGACGGTTGAAAGAGGTGCCATCACAAGATCCTCAGTGATTCCGAGATCATCATAGATGATCGACAGTCCTCTTAGATAATCGCTCCCCACTTTCCCCTGAAACAATCTTTTCTCAAAAGCCGGCCTTTGAGGCGATTTCTACGCGATGTCGTCGTCGAAAGGTAGTGTTGGGATGAACGTCTTGCGGCGGAAGTTCTCAAGGTCGATACAAGGTCGGGTGTTGGGTCGATTGAGTAATGTTCGGTTCCGACGCATCGCGTCATTTCGCTGCGATACGAAGTTTGGTCGCTGGGCACAGCCGACATCGGCCAAGCGCGCACCAATCGAGTTCGATTTAAGAGTTCACGCCCCAAAATGCTGGTGTCCTGAATCTGGCGGCTGTTTTATTTTGCAGCGCCTACAGCAACGAACTGCTACACCGCTGAGATAGGCGATCTTCCCATAGGCGGCATGCCCAAGTATCCAGTCCAGTCCAAGTATCGCGTCCGCACCCGTGCAAGAACGTGCCATGCCCTCGACCAATCCGTCACTCCTTGAGCAGAGCGCCGAGCCGTCTGCTTCTTCCAGTATCTCGATGCGGGACGCCTTCTTCGTCTGGCTTCGGATCGCGCTGCTGTCGTTCGGCGGTCCCGCCGGCCAGATCGCGCTGATGCATCGCGAACTGGTCGACGAGCGCAAGTGGATTTCGGACGCGCGATTTATCCATGCGCTGAATTTCTGCATGCTGCTGCCCGGTCCCGAGGCCCAGCAACTCGCCACCTATATCGGCTGGCTGCTGCATGGCGTGCGCGGCGGCGTTGTCGCCGGGACGCTGTTCGTGTTGCCGGGCTTTGTCGTCATCGTGACGTTGAGCATCATCTATGCGCTGTATGGCGCGCTCGACGTGGTCTCCGGATTGTTCTTCGGGCTGAAGGCCGCCGTCCTGGCCATCGTGATCGAGGCCTTGTTTCGCATCGCCCGGCGCGCGCTGAAAACCACGGCGCTCTACGGTCTCGCCGCCGTGGCTTTTGTCGCGATCTTCGCATGTCATGTCCCGTTCCCGATCATCATCGTTGCAGCCGGCGTGTTCGGCTTGTTCGCGGCGAAGATTGCGCCCGACTGGATCGGCAGACTGCCGACATCCGCCGAGCAGTCGGACCGCGCCGCCGACGTCGCCGCTGCGTCCCGGGATGCGCCGACGTTGAAGCGCGGATTGCAGATCGTCGCGGTCTGCGGAGCGCTGTGGGTCGCGCCGGTGATCCTGCTGGTGCTGCTGTTCGGACGGGGCAGTGTCTATCCAACACTCGCAGCCTTCTTCTCGGAGATGGCGGTGGTCACGTTCGGCGGCGCCTATGCGGTGCTGGCCTATGTGGCGCAGGCGGCGGTCAACGATCTGCACTGGCTCAACCCCGGCGAGATGCTCGACGGCCTTGCGCTTGCGGAGACGACGCCCGGGCCGCTGATCCTGGTGCTGACCTTCGTCGGTTTTCTCGCGGGCTTTCGCGATCCCGGCGGCATCCCGCCGCTCGCGGGTGGTCTGATCGGCGCGAGCCTGACCACATGGGTGACGTTCGTGCCGTGCTTTCTGTGGGTGCTGCTGGGCGCGCCCTATGTCGAGCGGCTGCGCAGCAACCGTGCGCTGTCAGGCGCGCTCGCCGCGATCACGGCGGCGGTGGTCGGCGTCATCCTCAATCTCGCGGTGTGGTTCGCGCTGCATGTGCTGTTTCGCAATGTCGGCGAGTTGAACCTCGGATGGCTCCGCCCGGCATGGCCGGATTTTTTATCGCTGGACTGGAAGGCGGCGCTGTTGTCCGCGTTCGCCATGCTGGCGATGTTCCGCTGGCGCTTCGGCATGCTGCCGACGCTCGCGGTGTGCGGGGCCGCCGGACTGGCGTTGAAGTTCGCGGTGTGAGGCTGCCTTAAGCGTCTCTTGATTTTGCCTTATCGGCCGGGGTTCGCCGCCATTTCGCCTTATGCGCGAAAGGGCCGAAAGCCGGCGGCAACAGGTCGGAATTGCGCCTTTCCAAACAAAAACCCCGCCATTCGCGGCGGGGTTCAGTCTGGGAGGAGAGGGCGAACAGCCCCCGGTACAACCCATCATCAGGCTGGAATGCGGACTTCGTCTTCGGTCGGCTCGCGCAGCACGTAGCCGCGGCCCCAGACGGTCTCGATGAAGTTGCGGCCTTCCGAAGCGTTCGCGAGCTTCTTGCGCAGCTTGCAGATGAAGACGTCGATGATCTTGAGTTCGGGCTCGTCCATGCCGCCGTAGAGATGATTGAGGAACATCTCCTTGGTGAGGGTGGTGCCCTTGCGGAGCGAGAGCAGCTCCAGCATCTGATATTCCTTGCCCGTCAGGTGGACGCGCTGGCCGCCGACTTCGACGGTCTTGGTGTCGAGATTGACCACCAGGTCGCCGGTCTGGATGACCGACTGGGCGTGGCCCTTGGAACGGCGGACGATCGCATGGATGCGGGCGATCAGTTCGTCCTTGTGGAAGGGCTTGGTCATGTAGTCGTCGGCGCCGACGCCGAGACCCTTGACCTTGTCCTCGATGCCGGCGAGGCCGGAGAGGATCAGAATGGGTGTCTTGATCTTCGAGACACGCAACTGCTTGAGAACATCATATCCGGACATGTCCGGCAGGTTCAGGTCGAGCAGAATGATGTCGTAATCATAAAGTTTTCCGAGATCGACGCCCTCTTCTCCAAGATCCGTCGTGTAGACGTTGAAACTCTCGGATTTGAGCATCAGCTCGATCGACTGCGCAGTGGCGCTGTCATCTTCTATCAGCAATACGCGCATGCCAGTCCCCTATAGTCGCCGCTCCGGGCGTCAGGCCGGCCGCATACTTGCGGCACTGGAAAAACGCCTTTGAACAACTGATTCGGATCCTGACGACATATGGTTAACAAATGCTGATTCGTGTCTGCAAGCTCTATCGTGCAATTTTTGTCGAATCGCACTAAGATATTGCCTGTAAGCAGCTTTTCGTAGCCTAGCCGTTCAAGTTCCACATTAAGATCCGGGCCTAACCGACTCCTGCGACTCGCACCTTCATTCTGAAGGCCAAGCGCTCTCAGTCACCAAAGACAGTGACGCAATGATTAACGATGCGGGTAAACACGGGGTTAAGGGACAGGCGCGGAATCGTCGAAACTTAAGGTTTTCGCAATGAAGGCGCTTGCCGAGCAGATCTCCGATATCGACGGCGTCAATATTTATGGCCGCGTGGTCGGTGTGCGCGGCCTCATGGTGGAGATCGCAGGTCCGATCCACGCCATGTCGGTCGGTGCGCGCATCGTGGTGGAGACCGGCACCAATCGTTTTATTCCCTGCGAGGTGATCGGCTTCACCGGCAACAATGCCGTGGTCATGCCGTTCGCGGGACTTGAAGGTGTGCGGCGTGGCTGCCGCGCGGTGATCGCCAATGCGGCGAGCCAGGTGCGTCCGTCGGCGTCGTGGCTCGGGCGCGTGGTCAATGCGATGGGCGAGCCGATCGACGGCAAGGGTCCGCTGACGCAGGGGCCGTCGCCGATGGCCTATCGCAACGCTCCGCCGCCAGCGCATTCCCGCAAGCGCGTGGGGGCGCCACTCGATCTCGGGGTGCGGTCGCTCAACACGTTTCTGACCTGCTGCCGCGGCCAGCGCATGGGCATCTTCGCCGGCTCTGGCGTCGGCAAATCCGTGCTGCTGTCGATGCTGGCGCGCAATGTCGACGCGGACATTTCGGTGATCGGTCTGGTCGGCGAACGCGGCCGCGAGGTGCAGGAATTCTTGCAGGATGACCTTGGTGAAGAGGGATTGGCGCGCTCGGTGGTGGTGGTGGCGACCTCCGATGAGCCCGCATTGATGCGGCGGCAGGCGGCTTATCTCACTTTGGCGATTGCCGAGTATTTCCGCGACGACGGCAAGGACGTCATGTGCATGATGGATTCGGTGACGCGCTTTGCGATGGCGCAGCGTGAAATCGGTTTGTCCGCGGGCGAGCCGCCGACTGCAAAAGGTTACACGCCGACGGTTTTCACCGAACTGCCGAAACTGCTGGAGCGGGCGGGGCCGGGCTTGGGCGAGGGCACCATCACCGGCATCTTTACGGTGCTGGTGGATGGCGACGATCACAACGAGCCGGTGGCCGACGCGGTTCGCGGTATTCTCGACGGGCACATCGTGATGGAGCGCGCGATCGCCGAGCGTGGCCGCTACCCCGCCATTAACATTCTCAAGTCGGTGTCGCGGACCATGCCGAAGTCTGCGGACCCGGCGTTCTGGCCGACCATCGTCAGGGCTCGGCAGACCATGGCGACCTATGCCGACATGGAAGAACTGATCCGGCTGGGTGCCTATCGGGCCGGTTCCAGTCCCGAGGTCGATGAAGCCATCCGGCTGCACGAGCCGCTGGAAGACTTTCTGCGGCAGCGCAAGGACGAGGCCACCGGGCTGGCGGAGGGTTACCGGCGGTTGGAGCAAATCCTGCAAGAGCAAATTCAATAAGTCTTGGAAACGGAACGCTAACTTTGTCGCGCCATGATCCCGCCATCTGTGTTCAACCGGAGGGGCCCTTGCGGGGATGCCGGTTGCGTCCCGTTTTAAGATCGGGACTTCTGGGGAGTATGAGTCGATGAAGTCACGTGAAACGCTGATCCGCCTGAAGAAATTTCAGGTTGACGAGAAGCGCCGAAGGGTTGCGCAGATCGAGGGCATGATCGCTGACTTCCAGCGCATGTCGGTCGATCTGGAGCGCGAAATCCAGCACGAGCAGGATCGTGCCGGCATTCAGGATCCCTCGCACTTCGCCTATCCCACCTATGCCAAGGCAGCGATCCAGCGCCGGGAGAACCTCACCCGTTCCGCGGACGAACTGCGGGTTCAGCTTGAGGATGCCAAGGCCGTGCTGGGCGAGGCGTTCGAGGAACTCAAGAAGGTGGAACTGCTCGATGAACGCGATCAGGCGCGGGAACGCGCCGAGGAAAGCGCCCGCGAGCAGGCCGACCTCGACAGCATCGGTTTGATGCGGTCCCGGATCGCGATGGCTTGAGTTTCGCCGGCTGGCGGCCCTTGGTGCTGGCGGGTTCCCGGCCGTGATCGTTCACGGTGCATTGATCTGATCGGACGGGACGCTGGTTTTCGCGATATGGTTCCATGATATGAGACCCGGGCCGCAAGGCCCGGGTTTTGTTTTTTCGGGACTTTAAGCCTGCCTGCCGCGAAGCTGGACCGGATACAGGCAAGATGTGATACGGAATGGCAAAATCGTGGCTTCGGGTTTCGATGTCGCCCACGTTGGGTGGAGCGACGTTTTTGAGGGGATTGAATGCTGACGCCGGCTGAATTGATCTGGCTGCTTGCATCTGTTGCGAAGGGGGACGAGGCCGCATTCGAGCGTCTTTACGATGCCACTCGCGCGAAACTCTTCGGCGTCGTGCTCCGTATATTGAGGCGTCAGGATCTCGCCGAAGAGGTCACCCAGGAAGCCTATGTGAAGATCTGGAACAACGCGGGCCAGTTCAATCCCACGCTGGCCTCTCCGATCACCTGGATGGTTTCGATCGCCCGCAACCGCGCGATCGATGTCGTCCGCAAGCGCAGCGAGGCTTCGATCGAGGACGAGCCGACGGCCATGGAAGTGGCTTCCGATACGCCCGATCCGTTGGCGCGGCGGGAGATGACGGAGGAGTTGAAGCGAATTCTGGAATGCGTCGGGCAACTCGATCCGGAGCGCCAGAAACTGGTGCTGCTTGCCTATTACAACGGATGGAGCCGTGAACAATTGTCGGAGAAGTTCAACACGCCTCTGAACACCGTCAAGACGTGGCTGCGGCGAAGCATGATTGATATTCGCGAATGTCTCGGTTTGGCATGATTTCGATCGGTATGAGATGAACTACAGCGAAGACCATATCGCGCTTGCCGCGGAATATGCCCTCGGTACCCTCGATGCGGATGAGCGCGCGCTTGTTGAAACCATGATGATCGTCGACCATGGCTTCATGGAAGTGGTCGATGCGTGGGATCGCAAGCTCAGCCCGTTGCACCAGATGGTTGCTCCGATCGAGCCGCCGCAGCATCTGTGGGACAACATCAGCGCTGCCCTTGGTCTGGGAAAAAGATCGAGCCGGTTGCGGAGCCCGAACCCGAACCGGTCGTGCAGCCGCAAGATACTCCCGTCGCACCAATCGCGGTTACGTCAACGCCAGCCGCGCCGACCGCAACCGCGCCACCCGTGCCGGATCAATTGGCCGACACGCGCGTCACCCCGCAGCCGCCGGACGATTCGACAGCCGTAACTGCCGCGCTGGAGCAGGTTATATCGGATCAGGCCGCATTGGATCATCAGGTGGCTGAACCTGTGGCGACGGTGGCGCCGGACATCGTGGTTGAACCGGTCGCAGCGCAGCCGTCGCAGCCTTCAAACGTCGTTCCGTTGTCCAGCGCCAAGCGCGGCGGGTTGGCGTTCGGCTGGATCATGACGGCGGTTGCGGCCTCGCTGGCGGGCGTGGTCTGGCTTCAGGCCTACCGGCCCGATCTGCTGCCGGAAAATCTTCGCGTCAAACCGAAGATTCAGGTGGTCGAAGTGGCTGCGCCTACCGCACCGCTGCCCGCTCAATTCGTCGCGGTGCTTCAACAGGGTGCTGCTGCGCCGGCCTTCATTCTCACGGTGGACACGGCTACGAAGAACTTCACCGTGCGCAAGGTTGGCGCGGCGGCGGAACCCGGCAAGAGCTACGAGCTCTGGCTGGTGTCGAACAAGCTCCAACGCCCGCGCTCGCTCGGCGTGATCGGCGGCAGCGATTTCACCATTCGTCCGTCGTTGGCTGCTTATGACAGCGACACGATCAACACGGCGACCTATGCGGTCACACTCGAGCCGGAAGGCGGATCGCCCACCGGCATTGCCACCGGTCCGATCGTCTATGCCGGCACGCTGGTCGAAAGCGTTCCTGCACTTCCCGCACAGCCGCGCTGAGTATTTTTGGCACGATCTTTTTCCGAAACCGGTTTCCACTTTTCGGGATCATGCCGCCAAATCCGGACAACAAAAAACGCCCGTGGGGAGCGGGCGTTTTCTGGTCTCAGACTTGGGGTCTTCTGAGCAATCACAAGGCGACTTCGGGGGCGGGGAAGAGAGCCTTGTGAATTCGTGAAATCGTTAGCGGATCGTCGATTGATCCGAGCTGGTGAGGACAACGGCTTTATTGGCTTTGATTGCGGGACCGCTGACACGTGCCGTCTGGGTCAGTCCGGTATCCGAGAGGCGCGCAGAAATTCCAAGACCCGCGACGCCGATCGCGGCGACCAGCGCCACAACGACGATCTTCAGGTGTGTCATACGATCTGCACTGTAAAACGAATGGTTCATACAAACCTCCCGCCGCCTTTTTGGTGTGGTCGAACATTGGTGCTGTTCGCTCGCCCGCAGGTTCAACCACCGCACATGAACAGAAACGTAATTGGCAGGGATTCGTTTCCAAGCGCCGATCACAAACGAGTGAAATGTCTTGAACTTCCGAGAGGGCTGTAAACCACTCAAGAATTATCGATATAAATCAATGGATTAATTGCGGTTTGGTTTCGCGGTCGGGCACCATTATTTTTTCGGCGGCTTACGAAAGACTTGTCTGTGACCAGAATGTCGCAGGCATTTCATCCCGGATATGGTGCCGGATCAGACACTTCCGACCGTTTTCAGGCGGGCGCGGGGATGGATTTCCGCCTGCGAAAGCACGGTGGTCTGGGCGCGGAAGCGCTCCACCAGCGAGCGCACGAACGGCCGGATCGCCGCCGATGTGACCAGCACCGGTGCCTCACCTTCGCGCGCGGCCTGCTCGAAGCGATCGCGTACAAGGGTCATGAACTCCGAGAGTTTCGACGGCTGCATTGCGAGGCTGCGCTCCTCGCCAGTGCCGATCAGCGATTCCGCGAAGGCCTGCTCCCACTTCGCGCTGAGTGCGATCAGCGGCAGGTAGCCATTCATCGATGTATTCTGCGCGCAGATTTGCCGCGCCAGCCGTGCGCGTACATGCTCGACCAGCGTCGCCGGATTGCGCGAGAAGGCGAGTGCGTCGGCGATGCCTTCGAGAATGGTCGACAGATCGCGGATCGAGATGCGCTCGGCGAGCAGCAATTGCAGCACGCGCTGGATGCCCGACACGGTGATCTGGTTGGGCACGATGTCCTTGACGAGTTCGCCCTGTTCCTTCGGCAGGTCCTTCAGGAGTTTCTGTACCTCGCCGTAGGACAACAGGTCCGACATGTTGCCCTTGAGCAGTTCGGTGAGGTGGGTGGACAGGACGGTCGCGGCGTCCACCACGGTATAGCCCTTGAGCGAGGCTTCCTCCTTGAGTGAGGCGTCGACCCAGGTCGCAGGCAATCCGAACGTCGGCTCCGTGGTGTGCGTGCCCGGAACGCTGACCTGATTGCCGGCAGGGTCCATCACCATGAACTGGTTGGCCCAGATGCGGCCGGTGCCGGCGTCCACTTCCTTGATCTTGATGATGTAGGTGTTGGCTTCGAGCTGCACGTTGTCGAGAATGCGCACGGCGGGCATCACGAAACCCATTTCGGTGGCGAGCGAACGGCGCAGCGCCTTGATCTGATCGGTGAGGCGATCGGTTCCGTCCGGACCGTTGACCAGCGGCAACAGCGCGTAGCCCAGTTCAATCTTGAGATCGTCGATCTTGAGTGCGCTCGAGATCGGCTCTTCGGCTGCGGCGCTGGCGGCGGCTGCCGCCGCAGGTGCGTCAGCGATCCGTTTCTCCTCGACCTTTGCAATGCGGTTGCGGTTCTGCGATGTCCACGCCAGCCAACCCGCACCGCCGCCCAGAATGAGGAACGGCAGCATCGGAATGCCCGGCAGCAGCGCCAGCACCAGCATCACGCCGGACGACATACCGAGCGCCTGCGGATAGCCCGACAACTGCTTCATCATGGCCTTGTCGGCAGCGCCGGTGACGCCTGCCTTGGAGACCAGAAGGCCGGCGGCGGTCGAAACGATCAGCGCCGGAACCTGGGTCACCAGGCCGTCGCCGACCGTCAGCAGCGTGTAGGTGCGGGCTGCGTCCGCGAAGCCCATGCCCTGCTGGGCGACGCCGATGATGATGCCGCCGATGACGTTGATGAACACCACCAGCAGGCCGGCAATGGCGTCGCCGCGCACGAACTTGGATGCGCCGTCCATGGCGCCGAAGAAACCGCTTTCGTCCTCCAGTTCCTTGCGGCGTTCCTTGGCGACCTTCTCGTCGATCAGGCCGGCGGAGAGATCGGCGTCGATCGCCATCTGCTTGCCGGGCATGGAGTCGAGGTGGAAGCGCGCCGCGACTTCGGCGATGCGGCCCGAACCCTTGGTGATAACGACGAAGTTCACGATCACGAGAATCGTGAAGACGATAATTCCGATGACGAAATTGCCGCTCATCACGAAATTGCCGAACGCCTCGATGACGTGGCCGGCGGCGGCGGTGCCTTCATGACCGTGCGACAGGATCAGGCGGGTGGACGCCATGTTGAGCGACAGCCGCAGCATGGTTGAAATCAGCAATACCGTCGGGAACGCCGAGAATTCCAGCGGCGTCTGGATGAACAGCGCCGTCATCAGGATCAGGATTGACAGCGTGATCGAGATCGCCAGGAACAGATCCAGCACCACTGCCGGCAGCGGCAGGATGAGCACCACCAGAATGGTGAGAACGCCGAAGGCCAGCGCGAGATCGCCGCGCTTGAGCATGGTGCCGATGTCGGAGAAGCTGGGAAATCCGGAGCTTTTTGCCGCCTGGCCTTGGCCCGCCGTCACATCAACCATCGCCGCCGCTTCCCCCCGCGCATGTCGTTCGCGAGCCCCAAAGACGTGAGCGGCGGCCGAAGGGCCACCGTTCCTAAAGTGAGGCACCGCACTGGCATCCACGGGCATTCCCCCGTTCTGCACGACCGACGACACTCGACTTCACTCGGCAAAATTTGCCCAGTTTATGGTTAGTAAAGAGTTAACGGGGGACGCCGGCGGCCCATTTCGCTGGTGCGAGAGGATGATATTCTCGCATAACCCCTATTCGGAGAATGACTTGACCCAAGCGGCAATGCCGACGAGGTTGCGTGCGTGCCGGGCTCTATCGATTCCACAGCATCATTGGCGGCTTTCACGCCGGACTCACGCGCTGCGTGGGTACGGCTGGGTATTGCCCTGATTATAGGATCGATCGGCAGCGTCGGCATGTGGTCGGTGGTAGTGGTTATCCCGATCGTGCAGGCCGACTTCGGCGCGACCCGGGGCGCAGCCTCGCTGGCCTTCACCTGCACCATGCTCGGTTTCGGCCTCGGCGGCGTCGGAATGGGCGGGCTATCGGACCGCTTCGGCATCGTGCCGGCTATCGCCATCGGCATCGTCGCGATGTTGCTGGGTTACCTCGGGGCGGGATACGCGACCGCGCTCTGGCAGTTCAACCTGATGCACTTTCTGATCGGTCTTGGCGCCGCGGCGACCTTCGGGCCGCTGATGACCGAGGCATCGCACTGGTTCGACCGTCATCGAGGCCTTGCGGTCACCATCGCGGCTAGCGGAAATTACATCGCCGGCGCGTTCTGGCCTCCCATCGTCGAGCGCGGAACCGCCTATGCCGGATGGCGCGCCACGCATATCGCCATCGGTATCGGCTGCGCCATTGCCATGGCCATCGTGGTCGCGATCCTCCACTGGCAGATCGGCAGCGAATCCGTGCGCTCGCATGAGAATGCGCCGCCGCCACGCGTCGATCTCCAGATTAATACGAATACGCTGACCATTATGCTTTGTATCGCAGCCGTTGCCTGTTGCGTGGCGATGTCGATGCCGCAGGTTCACATCGTCGCCTATTGCGGCGATCTCGGTTACGGTGTCGCGCGCGGCGCGGAGATGCTGTCGCTGATGCTGGCCTTCGGCATCGTCAGCCGGATCGGTTCCGGGTTTCTTGCGGATCGCATCGGCGGGCTGCGCACGCTGCTGGTCGGCTCGATCGCGCAGGGCGTCGCGCTGATGTTCTATCTGTTCTTCGACGGCCTGACGTCGCTGTACATTATCTCCGCGATGTTCGGCCTGTTTCAGGGCGGCATCGTGCCGAGCTATGCCATCATCGTGCGCGAATCGATGCCGTCCAGCGAAGCCGCGACCCGGGTGGGCATGGTGATCTTCGCGTCGGTGATCGGCATGTCGTTAGGGGGATGGGTTTCCGGCGTGATCTTCGACGCGACCGGCTCCTATGCAGCGGCATTCCTGAACGGTGTCGGCTGGAATGCTCTGAATGTGACCATCGTCGTGGCGCTGCTGGTGCGCGCACGCCGCCGCATGGCTTTTGCCTGACAGTCATTCGTTTCCTTCCAATCCTAAAGTCTTGACCTGAGCGGGCGACCGTCCTAACGGACTTTTGCGCGAAACGTTCGCGCCGCAACCAGAGCACGCCGATGCATGTCACGCTGATGAAGGGCAAGATCCACCGCGCACGCGTGACCGAGGCGGATTTGCACTATGAAGGCTCGATCTCTATCGATCGGACGCTGATCGATGCCGCCGGTTTCCTCATCAACGAGCGTGTCGACATCTACAATATCGATACCGGTGCGCGTTTCTCGACCTATGTCATCGAAGCGCCTGCCGGCTCCGGCATCATCGGATTGAACGGCGCGGCGGCGCGGCTTGCGATGATGGGCGACAAGGTCATCATCGTGGCCTATGCGAATTTCGATGAGGCCGAAGCGCGGCAGTTTCAGCCGCGCGTCGTTCTCGTCGATGAAAAGAACAGGAAACTCTAGATGTGATCCCGAAAAGCGAAAGCCGCTTTTCGGAAGGGATCATGCCAAACAAAAACTCCAGCGCGGTATTTGCCCGCATCCATCTTCCTTCGCGACACTCAGGATTTGATGCATGCATGAGCCATTCACAGCGGACTTGCGCGATCTTGAGGGGCGGGGACGCTTGCGCTCGCTTCGCGACCGCACCGGAATCGACTTCACATCGAATGATTATCTGGGGCTGGCCGAGTCCGACGAACTGAAACGCGCAGCCGCCGAGGCTGTAGCGCGTGGCGTTCCGGTCGGAGCGGGCGGCTCGCGCCTGCTGCGCGGCAATCATCCCGAGCACGAAGCGCTTGAGGCTGAGGCCGCGGCTTACTTCGGCGCGGAGACTGCGCTTTATTTCGGCGGCGGCTTTGTCGCCAACCATGCGATCTTCTCGACGCTGCCGCAGCGTGGCGATCTCGTTGTTCATGACGAACTGATTCACGCCAGCGCCCATGAAGGCCTGCGTAGTGGCCGCGCCGATTATGTCGGCGTCCCACATAATAATGTCGATGCGTTCGACGCCGCGATCCAGCGCTGGCGTGCAGCCGGCGGCAAAGGCCGGCCTTGGATCTCGGTGGAAAGCCTTTACAGCATGGACGGCGACAGTCCGGATTTTGCCGAACTGTTTGCGGTCGCCGACCGTCACGAGGCGATGGTCGTGATCGATGAGGCGCATGCGACCGGTGTGCTGGGTCCGCAGGGGCGGGGACTGGCCGCGGCGTTCGAAGGCCGCGACAACGTTATCACGCTGCATACCTGCGGTAAGGCGCTTGGCACCGTCGGAGGTTTTATTCTCGCATCGCGCACGATCCGCGACTTTCTCGTCAACCGCGCGCGCCCTTTTATCTTCGCAACCGCGCCGTCGCCGCTGGTGGCGGCGATCACGCGTGCGGCGATCGAGATTTCACGCACCAATCCCGCGCGCCGCGAGCGGCTTGCGCGCCTGGTTCAGTTCGCAGGCGACGAGTTGCGCCGTCGTTGCAACATCGCGGCGTCTGGCTCGCAGATTCTGCCGGTGATTATCGGCGCGGATCGTGCGGCGGTCGCCGTTGCCGCGTCCTTGCAGCGCCGGGGTTTCGACATTCGTGCGATCCGGCCGCCGACCGTTCCGGAGGGCACCGCGCGGCTGCGGATCGCGCTGACGCTGAACGTCAATGAGGCCATCGTCGCGGAACTGTTCGAGGCGCTGGCTGAAGACATGCGGCAAGCGGCATGACTGCGCGCATCGTCGTCACCGGCACCGATACCGGAATCGGCAAGACGGTGTTCGCCGCGGCCCTCGCCGGCGCGCTTGACGGGTTTTACTGGAAGCCGATCCAGGCGGGCCTCGGCGAAGAGACTGATTGCGAGACCGTGCTGCGGCTGTCCGGCCTTCCGCAAGATCGCCTGTTGCCCGAGGCCTATCGATTGAAGACACCGGCATCGCCCCATCTCGCCGCGAAGATCGATGGTCTTGTCATCAATCCGAATGCGCTCGCTCTGCCGGATGTCGCCCGGCCGCTGGTGGTGGAAGGCGCCGGCGGTCTGATGGTGCCGCTAACGGAGAGCATCACATATATAGATGTCATGGCGCGATGGCGGGTGCCGATAGCGCTCTGCGCGCGGACCACGCTCGGCACGATCAATCACAGTCTGTTGTCGATCGAGGCGCTGCGGGCGCGTAATATCCCGCTGCTCGGCGTCGCCTTCATTGGCGATGAGAATATGGAATCCGAGCAGATCATTTGCGGGATGGGCCGTGTGCAGCGCCTTGGCCGCTTGCCGCGCCTTGTATCGCTGACGCATGAGGCCTTGCGCTCGGCGTTTGCACAGCATTTCAATGTTGGCGATTTTCTCAAGGACTCCGTCTCATGACATCGAGATCGCCGGTTTGGCATCCGTTCACGCAGCACGCGGTGCAGCCTGACGCGATCATGGTTTCGAAAGGCGAGGGCGCGTGGCTCGAGGCCGCCGATGGCCGGCGCATTTTCGATGCGATTTCGTCGTGGTGGGTTGTGACCCACGGCCACCGGCATCCTCATATCATGCAGGCCATCAAGGATCAGGCGGATCGGCTCGATCAGGTGATCTTCGCCGGCTTCACGCATGAGCCTGCGGAAAAGCTCGCACGCCATCTTATTTCCATCACGCCGCCGGAGCTTGAATACGTTTTCTTCTCCGACAGCGGATCCACGTCGGTTGAAGTCGCGCTGAAAATGGCGCTCGGCTTCTGGCGGCATCACGGCAGCAAGCGCAGCCGCATTCTGGCGCTGGAAGGCGCCTATCATGGCGACACCATTGGCGGGATGTCGGTCGGCGAGCGCGGCGTGTTCAACGCGCCATACGATCGGTTGTTGTTCGATGTCGAACGGATTCCCTTTCCCGCGGCGGGTCGCGAGCAGGAGACGCTGGATGCGCTCGATGCCGCCTGCATGCGGGGCGATGTTGCCGCGTTGATCGTCGAGCCGCTTGTGCTCGGCGCGGGTGGCATGTTGATCTATCCGCCGCAGGTTCTTGCTGGAATGAAGCGCGTCTGCGCGGCACACGATGTTCTTTTGATCGCCGACGAGGTGATGACGGGATGGGGACGTACCGGCACATTGTTCGCCTGCGAGCAGGCCGATATCGCGCCGGACATCGCCTGCTATTCGAAGGGACTGACGGGAGGCTCGTTGCCGTTGGCGGTGACGCTGTGTCGCGCGGACATCTTCGATGCCCATTATTCGGAGGACCGCAGCCGCACGTTCTTTCATTCCAGTTCCTACACGGCGAATCCGATTGCATGCGCCGCAGCGCTGGCCAATCTCGAAATCTGGCAGCGTGAGCCAGTGATGGAGCGTATCGGCGCGATTGCGGCTCTTCATCAAGAGAGGCTGGCTCGTTTTCGTGACGACCGACGCTTCACGAATGTTCGTCAGATCGGAACCATCGCGGCGCTCGATATTGCGGCCAAGGATGCGGGCTATCTGGCCGACATCGGCCCGAGACTTTATCGCGGATTTCTCGCACGGGGCCTGCTGGTCCGGCCGCTTGGCAATACGATCTACATCATGCCGCCCTATTGCAGCACGGCGAGCGACCTCGATCTGGTGTACGATGCCATCGATGAATTGGCGGACGAATCCGATTGAGGATTCGCACCGCGCGTGACTGAAACCGGCTTTTGGACCGGATCGCGGCTGAAGCCGGCAAATAACGCCAGTAATCCGGGATATTTACGGGATGCGCACGGGTACGATTGCCCGGCGGCGGCGGTCATTGTATGGGGTGGTTGCACCGTTGCCTGCCGCCATGGCGGGCCGGCGGGGCCTGTAGCTCAATGGTTAGAGCCGACCGCTCATAACGGTCTGGTTGCAGGTTCGAGTCCTGCCGGGCCCACCAATGTTTTCAATGGCTTGAACAACAGCGGGATCGGCCGGTTTCGGCTTTGACAATGATACTGACAATGTTTCGTTTCGCCTGCGATAGCCGATGGCATTAGCCGCTTGCCGCAGGTGATGTGGGTGGTGGTCCAACTGACTTGTTCTGAGGGCTGGGCGTACTTTCGCACTGGGCGCAGCTCTTGCAGGGGCGGCGGGTGCTCTTCTTAGTCCGATCTTTCCGATTTCTCCGCTCGCCGGCACAGCCTATCTCGGCAAGGCTTTCGTGATCTGCGTGCTTGGTGGTCTCGGCAGCGTATCGGGTGTTTTAGTCGGAGGGTTGGTGCTCGGTGTTCTGGAAAGCTTCGGGGCGCTTTTCTTCGGTCCCGAGCATTCACTGACACGCGCGACCTCCGTCCTGACGAGATGCTTTGCGATAGTCCGCTGATGCATAATGATCCGGCAGGCAGTCGGCGTGCTTGCTTGCGAGTATTGCGGCGTTCTCAATCGTGTCGGTTGAAAGGGTTTTCCCGATCGGAAAGTCGATCGCTGCATCAGCCGCAAACGCCCGGGCCGATGCACCGGTGATGCCAAGGGTCGCTTCTGAAATGACGCCACCGTTAAGGCGAACATCGGCTGCGACACCTACGACGGCATAGCCGCTCGCTGGTGGCGAATCTTGCGGTATTGAAAATTCATGCCCGGCTTGGGCGGTACGAAAACCACAAATGCCGTGGTTCGTGCTTCTCTGGGAAAAGATCTTGCAGCGCTGCGGCCAATGAAGGGAAGCCGACTAATTTTCGGAGTATCTCTTGGTGGTGCGATTTCGCGTGCTGTCCGGCAGGTGCTGCCATACGGGTGCCGGTCCGGCTCTATTCGACAATCCTATGAAAGCTGCTGTCCCCACCGCTCTACGGTAAAGCGACTAATCGTCTTGAAGATCAATTCCTCGACCACCAGCCCGATCAAAATGACGGTCAGCAATCCCGCGAATACGCTGGCGGTCTCCAACTGAGCGCGGCTGGTGTAGATGAACCAGCCGAGGCCCCCGGAGCGTGCGCTGACGCCGAAGACCAGTTCCGCCGCGATCAACGTCCGCCAGGCAAAAGCCCAGCCGATGCGCAAGCCGGACAGGATTTGCGGAAAGGCTGCGGGAACGAGAATTTCCACCACGAAGCGCCCGCCTGACACGCCGAGATTGCGGCCGGCCATCCGCAGCGTCGGCGGCACGGCGAGAAAGCCGCCGTAACAGGCGAGCGACACGGGCCACAGAACCGAATGCACAATGACGAAGATCAGGCTCGGCGTCCCGATGCCGAACCACAACAGTGCAACGGGCAGCAGCGCAATCGCCGGAAGCGGATTGAACATCGACGTCAACAAGCCGAGCGCCTCGTTGCCCCAGCGGGACAAGGCGGCGAGGGTCGTGAACACCGCGGCGAGGGCAATCCCCAGCGCGTAGCCGGTCATCAGCACGCGCAGTGACGTGAGCGTGCGGTCCGGCAACTCACCAGACAGAACCGCCGACCACAGCGCCGACAGTGTCGCTCCCAAGGTTGGGAACAGCAGGGCATTGTCGAGCCAGCGCGCATAGAACTCCCAGACGAGTGCGAAGCCCGCGAGTATGACCGCGCGCCGCCAGGGCGTACCTGCGAACGCGCGGCTCAGGGTCGGAGCGCGGACCAGATGTGGCGCGGCGATGTCAGGCATGTTCGGTTTCCGGATCAGCAAAGACGCTCTGCTGGATCCGTTGCTCCAGTTCTGCGAACGTTGCCGTACCGCGGACGCGGCTGGCGAGCGGGACGTCAAACGTCGCGGCCAGCCGGCCCGGATGCGGCGTGAGTGCCAGGATACGGGTTCCGACGCGGATCGCTTCGTCGATGCCGTGGGTCACGAATAGGGCCGTACTGCCGGTCTCCTCGCAGAGCTTGAGCAGTTCATCCTGCATTTGCCGGCGCGTCAGCGCATCCAGCGCTGCGAACGGCTCGTCCATCAGCAGCAGGGTTGGCTCTAGCGCGAAGGCGCGTGCAATCGCGACGCGCTGCTTCATCCCGCCCGATAATGTGTGGGGGTAAGCATCGGCGAAGTTCTTCAGTCCGACACGGCCGAGCCAATCCCGAGCGACGGCTTCTGCTTCCACTCGCGATAAGGCTTTGCCGCGCTCAAGGGCATAGCGGACGTTGCCGAGCACCGTGTGCCACGGCAGCAGTTGGTCGAATTCCTGAAAAACGGTCATCCGGTCCGGACCCGGCGCACCGACACGCCGGCCGTTCAGGCGGATCTCGCCGACATTTGGCTTTAGAAATCCGCCGACCGCGCGCAGCAACGTTGACTTGCCGCAACCCGAAGGCCCGAGCAGAACAAGCCGTTCGCCTTCCGAGAGTGTGAAACTGACGTCCTCTACAGCCGTCAGTAGACCTTCGCGGGTCGGATAACGGATGCTGACATGATCGAGTTCCAGCAGGGGCGGTGATACCCCATCGCTGACGAGGTCGCTTGATCGGGGCAAAACGTTCACATCAGCTTCCCGGCTTCTCTCCAAGGCCGGGCTGGAACAGATCCCGCCATGAAGCAGGCGCCTGCTTGATCAGGCCGACCTTCGCCTCAAAGTCGGCGAATTTCTGGGCGCCTTCCGGAACCGTGGTGAAGTTGACGTCCTTGTCGCGGATGATGCCCTCGACGAATTCCGGCGAAAGCTTTGAATTCTCTGCCTTGATATAGAGCGCAGCGGCATCCTTCGGATTCGCCTTGATCCACGCGTTGGCCCGGTCAAGGCCGCTCACGAAGGCCTGGATCGTCTTCGGATTGTCGTTGACGAATTTAGCGGTCGAGTAAACCACGTTGAATGTATGCGGGCCGCCAAGCACATCATAGCTGTTGAGGACCTGATGCACCTTGCCGCTCGCCAGTTGCTGTTGTGAGAATGGTGGCGACGTGAAGTGCGCCGTGATCTCGGAATGCCCCGACAGGATCTGCGCCGTCGCATCAGGGTGGGGCATGCTGACGGTCAGCTCATCCAGCTTGTCGTATTTGCCGAATGCCTTGTCTGCGGCCATCTGAAGCACGATGGGCTGGAATCCCACTTTCACCGAAGGCAGCGCGATGCGGTCCTTCTCGGTGAAGTCCGCCAGCGTCTTGATGTTCGGATTATTGGTGGTCAGGATATTGGCCATCGAACCCAGCGCCGCGATGCCTATGATCTTGGCGGTCGTGCGCGTCTTGTCCCAAGTCAGGATCATCGGCGTGATCCCCGCAGTAGCAAAATCAAGACTCCCGGAAATGAGCGCTTCGTTCATCGCTGCCGCGCCCGACAGGCGCAGCCATTCGATGGCCGGAGGCTTGATGCCGAGTTGGCGGGCTTCCTCTTCGATGAAGCCCTTTTCGTTCGCAACGATGAGCGGCAGATAGGCGATGCCGAATTGCTGCGCGATGCGCAGTTTATCGGTTTCGGCCAGTGCATTCTGCGTGCCGTAGAACGATACCAATAAAGAGAAGGAGACGATGAGGAGGGCGCGGAGTTTGATCCGTTCCTTTGATCTTTCACGCATGCGGCACCTCTGAAAGTTAGCGCTTTGCCGAGATTTGTTGGAAAGAACAGGACGCATCAGGACACGGCAGCATGCTGTGTCGAGAATTCGCCGATGATGTTGTTGTGCGCGCGCGATTGAGCCGGCTCGATGCCGAGTTCCGGGAAAACGAGTTCAGCGACGCGGTAGGATTCCTCGAGGTGCGGATAGCCGGAGCAGATGAACGTATCGATGCCGAGGTCCTGATACTCACGCAGCCGTGCAACGACGGTCTTCGGATCGCCGACCAGCGCGGTGCCCGCGCCCTTGCGGACAAGGCCGACACCGGCCCAGAGGTTGGGGCCGACCACGAGTTTATCGCGGCGACCACCATGAAGTTCGGCCATGCGGCGCTGACCGACCGAATCCATCGCCGCAAAACGCTTCTGTGCGTCTTCGATAGCTGCATCGGAGACTTCGCTGATAAGGCGGTTGGCTGCGGCCCAGGCCTCATCCTCGGTTTCGCGAACGATGATGTGGATGCGCAGGCCGAACCGCATCTTGCGCCCGCGCGCGGCGGCTTTCTTGCGGACCGCTTCGATCTTCTGCGCGACATCCGCAGGGCGCTCGCCCCAGGTCAGATAAAGATCGGTTTCGTCGACGGCCAGATCCTGTCCGGCCTCCGATGAGCCGCCGAAATAGAGCGGAGGGCGAGGCTGCTGGATAGACGAGAAATCGAGCCGGCCGCCCTCGACTCTATAATACTGCCCATCGAAGTTGACGGTTTCTCCGCCGAGCAGCCTGCGCCAGATCTGAAGGAATTCCGCAGCCTGCTTGTAGCGCTCGTCATGTGAAATGAAGAGGCCGTCGCCTGCAAGTTCGACCGGATCGCCGCCTACAACGACATTCAGCAGCAGCCGGCCTTCACTCAGACGATCAAGGGCTGCAGTCTGCCTTGCCGCGAACGCAGGCGAGGTGACGCCGGGCCGCAGCGCGACGAGATACTTAAGCCTCTCGGTAACGGTCGCGAGGCCGGTGGCGACGATCCACGAATCCTCGCAGCTCTGTCCGGTTGGCAGCAGCACGCCACCATAACCCAGTCGGTCCACCGCAACGGCGATTTCCTTGAAGTAGCGGAAGTCCGGCGGCCGCTGCTGACGGTTGGACCCGAAGTAGGCGCCATCGCCGTGGGTGGGAATGAACCAGAAGATATTCGGCGGAACGCGGTTTGCCGATTGCAAAGCCACAGCAGTCTCCTTCGGCGATAACGTTTTGGCTCTTGTGATGCGCGAACACGCTTGGCGTCCGGCTTCATAGAATTGCAGGTGCAGCGCTATTTGGATGCAAGATCCGTCATGTGGCAATTGCGGAGAATGCGCGAATGCGAGTTCAACGTTCTATGAAAGGCATTCGATCGAGAATTGTTTTCTGCGCGCCTCGCTCCACGCGAGCCGCTGATGTGGCTTCCAGAAGAAACTGCGAAGGCGAGCTTACGCCGGAACTGCCGCGGCCTTGGGTTTGCTGAACCGGCTCGGCGGCTTCTCCAGGCCAAAGTGGCCGCGCAGCGTCTTGCTGTCGTAGTCCGTTCGGAACAGGCCGCGCTTCTGCAACAGCGGCACGACATGATCGACGAAGACTTCGAGACCGGTCGGCAGTACATCCGGCATCAGGTTGAAGCCATCCGCCGCGCCTGCCTTAAACCATGTCTCGATGTCGTCTGCGATAGCTTCCGGCGTGCCGACAATGATGCGGTGGCCGACACCACCGCCCAATGCTTTCAGCAGCTGGCGAACCGTCAGATTTCCGCGGCGCGCCAGATTGACCGTGCCCTGAAACATGGTGTGGTTAGCATTGGCCGGAAGCGGGAGCGGATCGGGCAGCGGCTTGTCGAGTTCAAGTTTCTCGGGCGCGATCTGAAGCGTGTTGGCAAGGCGGGCGAGGCTGTATTCGATGGGCACCAGATCCCACAGTTCATCCTGACGGCGCTTGGCTTCCGCTTCGGTGCTTCCGATGACGGTCGAGAGGCCGGGCAAGATGACAATCGAATCCGCCGGTCGGCCATAGGCGAGAGCGCGCGTCCGCAGATCGCGGGCATAGGCGACGCCTTCCTCGACGCTCTGCGCGAGTGTGAAGACAGCCTCCGCCTGCGCCGCTGCCAGATCGCGCCCATCGCTGGAGCCGCCGGCCTGAACGGTAACGGGACGTCCTTGCGGAGAACGCGGCACATTCAGCGGACCTTCCACTGTGTAATACGTGCCGCGATGAGAAATCGGGTGCACCTTCGATGTATCGACAAACCGCGCGGTCGCCTTGTCACCGACGAATGCGTCGTCTTCCCAGCTATCCCATAGCGCGTGAACGACCTCGGCAAATTCCTTCGCGCGGTCGTAACGGGCCTTATGTTCGAGGACGCCCGGCAAGCCGAAATTACGGCTGGCGGCGGCATCCGCCGTCGTCACCGCATTCCAGCCGACACGTCCGCCGCTGGCGTGATCGAGCGTCGCGAAGCGGCGCGCGATGTTGTAGGGCTCGTTATAGGTGGTCGAGGCGGTTGCGATCAGCCCGATATGCGTGGTTGCCGCTGCGACAGTCGCGAGCACGATGGTCGGCTCCATCGAAAGGAAGGGCCGCAGATCGATCCGGTCGGTCACGGCGGGTGTATCGGCCAGAAAGATGGCGTCGAATTTTCCGCGCTCGGCGATCTGCGCCACCCGGACGTAATGACCGACGTCGAAAAATGCGCCGGGATTGCTGTCGGGCAAGCGCCACGCCGAAGCATAGACACCGGAGTGCAGCAGGTTGACGTTCAGATGCAGCTTGCGTCGCGCCATTGGTAGTTTCCTTGGGAGAATTCCCTGCGTCTTCGTCAGTTCGATCCGGAGGCTGCTGCCGTGAAACTGCGATCGACGGCTTTGCTCACCTCGACCTTCCTAGCGACGATGCCGTAGCGGGTAGCGCGATCCGAGGCTTCCTGGAATTCCCGGACGATGCTTTCATCGATAACAATTGGGCTGGATCGCTGCGCACTATAGGCGCGCGCGAGAACATCTTCCGGGAGCTTTGTCAATTCCGAAGTGTTCTTCGCATATTCGGGGATGTGGTCGAGCGACCAGAGCCGCGCCTTGTTCAGCCTTTGCAGGAAGTCTGACACCGCGGCGCGTTTGGTGGCGATGGCCTGATCGGAGGCGACGACGAACGTAATGGTGGGCGTCAGGCCTTCGCCGTCGGCGACGACCCGCGCGTTGTCCTTGAGGATGGCGTAGGACACGTAAGGGTCCCACACCGCCCATGCATTGATCGAGCCTGCGAGCAGTGCGATCTTGGCGTCCACCGGGCTAAGCGCCGAGAACGTCGCGTCTTCGACCTTGTAACCGGCCTTTTCCAAGGTCGCCGAGATCAGGAATTGCCCCCAGCCTGCGCGGGTACCTGCCAGCTTCTTGCCCTTCAGGTCGGCCGCTGTCTTGATCGGTGAATCGTTCCGCACCAGGATCGCCTGTGTGCGTGCATCCGAACGCGTGCCGCCGATGGCCTTGATCGGCGCACCTGCCGTATAGACCGTCAGAAAAGACAGATCGCCGGTGTATCCGACATCGAGCACGCCGGCGTTGATCGCTTCCAGAATAGGCGCTGCTGCCGGAAATTCCGACCATTCGATCTTGTAAGGCAGGTCTTTCGCAAGCCCGGATATTTCAAGCAGCGAACGGTTACCACCCTTCTGGTCGCCGACACGCAACGTGACGACGTCCGCGGCAACTGCCGGCGTCTGGAGCGTGAAGACGAGAGCGGCGGCGGCAAGGCTTCCGGCAAGATAACGCAGAAGCGTGGGTGAACTTGTGTGAAGAAGATTCATCGGGATCACCTTTCAGGCCGGATGCATTCGCAGCGCACGACGATAATTTCCATGCTACCTCGATGCACAAGCCTACGAGCGATCGGCTGGCAGTCAATGAAATGGGAAACCGAATATCGCCCGCATCACGCAACGATCATCTCGCCAATACGACCGGCAGGGAAAATCCGCCCGACGCATCGGCAAGAATCTTCTCATCAAAGCGTCAGAAAAATCCTTTCGACGGCAGCGGCGTTCCGTTGACCTCGTAGTCACCGATCGCGCGCGCCTTGTAGCTGCCCGGATTATGCGAGGCGAGGGTGCGCGCGTTGCGCCAATGCCGGTCGAGATTATCCGAGTGCTTCGTCGCCGACGCGCCGCCGGCATCGAACAGCAGAGCGCCGCTACGAATGGCAAGCTCATCAACCACGACCTTGGCCTTGGCGGAGAGCAGTGCGGCCTGCAACGCGGGTTCCGGATTTAACGGATCGCTGCTCCACGCGTCATTCGCGAGATCCAGCGCGTCCGCCGCGGCGAGAACGGTGGTTTCCGCCGCGAAGGCGTTGCTGGAAATCTGGCCGATGGTCTGCTGGAGAATCGGGTCATCCACCGGCCGCTCTGTGGGCGCATAGTAAAAGCTGCGGCTGCGGCGGCGAACCAGTGCGGCGGCATCCCGCAAGGTTGCTCCGATGATTCCGGCATTGACCGCAGTGAGAAAGAGCTGCGCAAACGTATTTTGATAGGCCACGCCATAGCCTATGTCCGGTGCGTCGAAGACGACTTCATTCTTTTCGACGCGGACGTTCTTGAAATTCGTCGTTCCGCTGCCGGTCAGGCGTTGTCCCGAGCCGTCCCAATCATCCAGCAGTTCGATGCCCTCGCGCTTCACGGGAATGATCGTCGCCGCGAGCGCGCCCTTGGTATCCGCAATGCGGACTAGGACGTAATCCGAGAACAGCGTGCCCGTGCTGTAATACTTGGTGCCGTGCAGCCGGTAGCCGTCGCCATCGGGGCTGATGACGGTGGCCGGGATAGTATCGCCGACCTTGGAGCTTTCCAGCTCGGTGGTGGCGAGGCCGATGATCGCGCCTTCGACAACGTCCTTCTGCCATTTGCGGCTTTGTTCGTCGCGCGGCGTGCGAAGCAAACGCTCGACGACGCTGAAATGATTGCGAAGGATGTGCGCGACGTTCGCATCGGCCTCCGCGAGTCGGATGGTGATCTTGAACAATTCGCGGATCGAGCTTCCGCCGCCGCCCTGTGCAGCTGGAATCCTGAGCGCGCCCAGCCGGGACTGCCGAATGAGATCGATCTGTTCAAAGGGAAGGATGCGGTCGCGCTCCCGGCCCGATTCGCCTTGGGCGATATGATCGAACAGCTTCTGCAAATCCGGCGAGCCGGATTTGAGGGGCTGGGAGAAGCGAAGCGAGAGGTCAGAGACAGGCTTGTTCATGATGGGATGATCCGTGGGTGTGCGGGAACTTCAGCGGGCGCGGCCAACGCTAAGCCAACTGGTCCGGGATCAGGTGATCAGAAACGGTGACGGATTCAGGCAGAACCTTCCGGGCCGTCAGCCAGTCCGCCGCGCTCTGGAGTTCCGCGACGAACTTCTTGTTGGACACCGGGATAAGCTGGTAGTTGCGCTTGCGCTCGATGAATTGGTCGCGGATCACGTCGCTGTATCCGGCCCGCCTCTGGACGATGTATTCGGCCTCCTTCGTGTTCTGGTTGACCCACGCGCCTTCTGCGACATACGCGGCGTTCACCGCGCGCACGATGGCGGGATTCTCCGTCGCAAACTTACGGGACGTGAGATAGGATGAGTAATCGATCTGGAAGCTGAGATCGCGGCCTTCGAGGAAGACATCGTGCGCCTTGTAGTCCAGCCGCGCGATATCGACGCCAGGGCTCCACATCGACCAGGCGTCGACCTTCCCGGACGCCAGCGCGGGCGCGGCGTCGGGCGGATTGAGATAGACAAATTTCACGGACGCGCGGTCGATCTTGTGCTTTTCGAGCGCGGCGATGAGCAGGAACTCGCCGAGGCCGGAACGGTTCACGGCCACCGACTTGCCGACAAGGTCTTCCACCTTGTTGATACCGGAATCGTCTTTGGCGATAATGGCTGTGGTGCGCGGCTCATAGAGCACGAACTGGGTGAACACGAGCGGCGAGCCGGCGATGATCGCGGCGAGCGCCGGCGTGGTGCTGCCGCCGAAACCGAAATCGGCGCTGCCGCCGGTGACAGCCTGCAAGGTCGGTGCGTGATTGGGGAACGGGCCGAGCCATTCCACCTTGATGCCATCCTTGTTTAGCGTCTTCTCGAACTCGCCGCGCTCCTTGGCGATCAGCGTCAGGCCATGGAAACCCCATGTGAGGCGAACGGTATCGGTCTTGCGCCCCTCCGCAGCGGACAGTTCATCGGCCCCGAGCAGTGCTGCTCCGCCCGACAGCGCGCCGATCCCTGCGAGCGAGGATTGCAGGAAGCGGCGGCGCGATTGCGTGAAGAATGAGTCAGACATGACGGTTTCCCTTTGAGCAAGTGAAATGATCAGGCGGTCTTGAGATCGATGACGACGCCGAGTTCCGAAAGCAGAGTGGTGCGGGTGGCTGCGGCGGTGCCCCAGGCCGCCGCAGGATGCTCGAAGGCGATCACGCCGTCGCGCATTACGAGAATGCGGTCGGCAAGCGCGATCGCCTCGTCCACATCGTGCGTCACCAGCAGCACACCGGGTTGATGACGCGCTACCAGTTCCTTGACGAGTGCATGCATGCGAATGCGCGTCAGCGCATCGAGCGCGGCGAATGGCTCGTCGAGAAGCAGGAGTTCCGGTTCCTGCACCAACGCCCTTGCCAGCGCGACGCGTTGTGCCTGTCCACCGGACAGATTGCGCGGCCAGTCGTCTAGTCTGTTGCCGAGCCCGACTTCGACCAAGGCTGCCGCCGCGCGTTCTCGCGCGTCGTCGGCTTCCAGCCCAAGGGCAACATTGCGCCACAGTGTATCCCACGGCAGCAGCCGGTGTTCTTGAAACACGACCGCGGGGCGGCGCGGCGCATCGATACGGCCGCCCTGAATCGGATCGAGCCCAGCGAGCGCACGCAGCAGCGTGGTCTTGCCGCATCCGCTCTCGCCCAGCAGCGCGACGAACTCTCCGCGCGCGATGCGCAGGTTGAGTCTGTCGATGACGATGCGCTCGCCAAAAGCGCGCCGCAGACCGGTGACGACGACGGCCGGTGCGTGCTCGACGGGAGAGAGGGCGTGAAGCGTCATCGGGCGCTCCCGTAGTTCGGATGCCAGGCGAGAAGCCGTCGCTCCAGAAGTTTTGCGATGGAATCTGCGGCGACGCCGATCAGCGCGTAGATCACGATAGTGAGTACGATGACGTCGGTGCGGAGAAATTCGCGTGCGTCCATCGCCAGAAACCCGAGGCCTGACTGCGCGCCGATGGTTTCCGCGACCACGAGCGCGAGCCATGCGGTCGCGAGCGAATAGCGGATGCCAGTGAGAATCGAGGGCAGCGCGCCGGGCAGGATGATGCGGCGGATGAGCTGCCATGTGCCGAGGTCCTGCACGCGGCCAAGCTCCAGAAGTTTGGGATCTACCTGCCGGATGCCGAGAGTGGTGTTGATATAGATCGGAAATGCGACGCCAAGAGAAACCAGAAAGATTTTCTGGCCTTCACCGACACCGAACCACACGATCACGAGCGGTAGCAAAGCCAGGAAGGGGATGGCGCGGATCATCTGGACGCTGCGGTCGATGAAGGCTTCGGCGATGCGCGAGAAGCCGACAAGTGTGCCGAGCGCGAAACCAATTCCGCCGCCGATTGCAAAGCCGATGCCAGCCCGCAGCATGCTGACGCCGAGATCGTTCAGCAGGGTTCCGGAAATCGCAAGCTTGAATGCGGTCTTTACCACCTTGCTCGGGGCAGGAAGAACCTGAGGCGACAGCCAGCCCATCTGGGCAAGCACTTCCCATGACGCCAGCAGCACAACAGGAGCTATCCAGGACAGGGCCAATAGCAGGCGTTTGCGATGGACGGAGCGCGTGGTCCCGCTGGAAGCAGTCGCGACAGAGCCGGTTGCTTCCGGCTTCGCGCGGATGAGTTGCGTTTCGAGGGTTTGTTCGACGCTGCTCACGATCGGATCATCTCGTTCTTGTTCGATCCGAGCAGCCCGATGGCTGCCGGTTCAATCGAACATAGAACAACGCGTGCAGCGGTGTGAGCGAAACGATTTCAGATTCAAAAATAAGGATGATCGATTTGCATTTTGCATCGCCAGTGAAACGTTCGATCCGTTTTGGCCGCCAATTTTGGAAGATGAAACTTTGCAATTTCTGCGAAAACAGCAGCGGAGAGAAATTTATCAGGTTTGTGCCGTTGTGGAGAGCGATTGTCGATTTGATGATTTTGGCGAGAACGCTGCGTCAACCTCAAACATAAAGAGCGGAGTACAGGATGACGAATTTGCCGATCCGTTTCGGAGTCTGGGCGCTGGTCCATGGTTCGCGCGCCGCGCATCAGGATCCGGAAGAACCTTATGATGCGTCCTGGGAGCGAAACAAAAAACTTGTGCTGAAAGCGGAGGCGCTGGGATACGATTCCACTCTGGTTGCCCAACACACCATCAATCCCCATCAGGAAGATCTCGATCAACTGGAAGCATGGACCTCGGCGGCGGCGCTGGCGGCGCTGACCAGCCGGATCGAAATCATCACGGCGATCAAGCCGTATTTGTTCCATCCCGTCGTTCTCGCCAAGATGGCGTTGCAGATCGAGAACATCAGCCACGGCCGGTTTGCCATCAACCTGGTCAACGCATGGAACAAGCCCGAGCTGGAGAAGGCCGGGATCGGTTTCGCCGATCACGACGACCGCTATGCCTATGGCCGCGAGTGGATCTCGGTGGTGTCGAGATTGATGAGCGGCGAGCGCCTGACCCACAAGGGAGAGAATTTCGACATCCGGGACTATGCGTTGCGGCCGAAGGATCTCTATCGCAACCGCCCGGCGATCTATGTCGGTGGTGAATCGGGGCCTGCGCGCGATCTCGTCGCTGAGCATGGCGATGTATGGTTCATCAACGGCCAGCCCTTGGAGGATGTCTCCGCACTGATCGCCGATGTTGCTGCGCGGTCGCGGAATGGTCGCGTGCCGCTTCGCTTCGGGCTGTCCGCGTTCGTTGTCGCGCGTGAGACCGATGCAGAAAGCGAACAGGCGCATCAGCGATTGCTGGCGCTGGCAGTCAAGGACGCGCCGATGCGGGAAATTCAGAAGGCCAACACCGATCCCAAGGTCGTCATGATGCAGACCATGCAGAAGACGCCGCGCGTCGGCAGCAATGGCGGCACCGCGGCTGGATTGGTCGGCAGCTACGATGCGGTGGCGGCGCGGATCCGGGAATTCCATGCCGCAGGCATTGAACTGTTCATGCTCCAGTTCCAGCCGTTCGAGGCCGAGATGCAGCGCTTTGCGGAGGAAGTCATCCCTCGTGTCCGCGGGACGGTGCAGCGGCGAAGCTTTGGGTTGGCCTGAGCCGAGACCAAGGCCGCGGGCCGCGACAGGTTGTCACGCGAAGGAAGAACTTTCGGTCACGGATCGATGGCGCAGATGTATTCGTCGGAGGCGTCGCGGCTCCCTGGAATATCGTTTTCGTGCGACATGCGGTGCGATTGACCGTCGTCTTCATGAGTGGGCAGCTTGGCGAGCAAGACAAACCGCAGCATGCGAATGGTTATTTTCCGCACTTGCTCATTCATTGAAGGAGACGAGGATATGAAACTGAAGTCGATAGTCGCCTCGGCATTTGCCATTGCCTTGGGCGCTGCGACATTCGCCGGTGCGGCCATTGGCCAGACCGGCAGTGCGAGCGGCCCGCTGGTCAACGGTGAATGGCTGGAGAAGAACCTCAACAATCCGAAGGTGCGGATTGTCGAGGTCAGCGTCGATACCGGCGTGTTCGAGCGCGGTCACATTCCGGGCGCGCAGAACGTCGTCTGGCACACGGATCTCGTCGATACCGTGCGCCGTGACATCGCCTCGAAGGAGAAGTTCCAGGATCTCGTCCGCAAGCTGGGCGTCGATCAGGACAGCACCGTGGTGCTGTACGGCGACAACAACAACTGGTTCGCCGCGTGGGGTGCGTGGGTGTTCGACATCTACGGGGTCAAGAACGTCAAGCTGCTCGACGGCGGCCGCAAGAAGTGGGAAGCCGACAAGCGTCCGCTGGATACGCGCGTGACGGCCGTTCCCGCCAGCAAGCTGACGGTCTCCGCTCCGAACGAGAAGCTGCGCGCGCGGCTTGCCGACGTTCGCGCTGCATCCGATAGCAAGAACGTCACCATCGTTGATATCCGCTCGGCGGATGAATACTCCGGCAAGATCTTCGCGCCTCCCGGTTCGCAGGAGCTGACGGTCCGTGCGGGCCACGTCCCCAACGCACTGAACGTGCCCTGGAGTCGCGCCGTCGCCGAGGACGGCACCTTCAAGTCGCCGGAGGAACTGAAGAAGCTCTACGCGGATGCCGGCATCGACGGCAAGAAGCCGATCATCGTCTATTGCCGGATTGGCGAACGCTCCAGCCACACCTGGTTCCTGCTGTCGAAGATCCTCGGTTACGACGTGAAGAACTACGATGGGTCGTGGACCGAATATGGCAACTCGGTCGGCCTCCCGGTCGTCAACGTTGCAGGGACGGTTTGGGGCGTGAAGTGACCCCAGCCGACGGGAATGCGAGGACGCTTCGTGCGCCTTCGCAGAACGGATCGCAGACGCCGGGCGAGAGTCCGGCGTCTGTTTCGTTGTCGCCGGAACAACCCGCAGTTCTCGCCGCACTGGCGATTGTGCTTGTGCTGGGAGCGGTGGCTTTCGTCCTGCACGTACAAGGCCATGCCGCGCTTTCGCTCTCGGTTGTTTTCGGGTCTGTATTCGGGATCGTGCTGCAACGATCCCGCTTCTGCTTCTTCTGCATGTTTCGCGACTGGTACGATGAACGCGATCCGCGTGGACTGCTTGGCCTTCTCGTCGCGCTCGCGGTCGGGATTCTCGGCTATACGGTCGTTTTCGGTGCGTGGCTGCCGGATGCGATGACCGGACGCCTTCCGCCCGATGCCTTCATCGGGCCGGTCAGCGTCGCGCTTGTCGCCGCCGGATTAGCCTTTGGCGCGGGCATGGCGATCTCCGGCTCCTGCGTCAGTGCGCATCTTTACCGGCTGGGCGAGGGATCGCCGACAGCGCCGTTCGCGCTGATCGGAACGTTCGCTGGATTCGCACTCGGATTCTACACATGGAATCCGATCTATCTTTCCGTGGTTGCGGATGCGCCGGTGGTCTGGTTGCCGCGATGGCTCGGCTATGCCGGCGCAACGCTCGCGGCTTTCGCAGCATTGATCCTGATCGCCTATGCGCTGACGCGAACGCCGCGAAAGACCGGGAAATCCGAGCCGGCTAGTTCCGATTTTCTTGCATCGCTCTTCATTCATCGCTGGCCCGCATGGATCGGCGGGGCCATCATCGGCGCGCTCGGAACAGCGTCCTATTTTCGCGTGGCACCATTAGGCGTCACCGCCGAAATCGGCAGCCGCGCGCGGCAGGCGGCCACTGCCGCCGGCATCCTGCCGGACCGGCTTGAGGGGCTGGATACGTTGCGCGGCTGCATCGCGGTGGCGCGCGATGCGCTGCTGTCTCCCAACGGCGCTTTCGTGGTTGCATTGATCGCGGCTTCGTTTGCAGCGGCGCTTGTCGCCGGGCAATTCAGGCCTTCGCGTCCCCGTGCCGGACATATATTTCGTGGCCTGATCGGCGGAGTGTTGCTCGGCTGGGGCGCGATGACGGGGCTTGGCTGCACGGTCGGTACGTTGCTGTCCGGCATCATGGCAGGTGCATTATCCGGCTGGATTTTCGGTGCGGCTGTGTTCGCTGGAATTTCCGCAACGCTGTGGGCTGGACGGTATTCCGGCCTGCTCGCGCGCACCTGACGTTTTCGCGAGGCTGCGATGCAATATTGCGTAGGACAGAGCCGCCGCGCCTCATCGCCAATTCGAAAAAATCTTTCAGTGTGTGCGCTTATGTAACCGACGTATTGCTTTGTCGCATGGGTGCATTGCAGCGCATCAATTTTCTGATACTCGAAAGAGGTCGCCATTGCGCGGCCTGTCATTTCACATCACGGAACCGGCTCATCAGATGAACGCGCCCTGGCTACAGCAAAGTGGAACGCCATTGCCTGCGGGTCTCGCGCCGGCATCATCGGGCATCTTTCTCGAAAATATCCGGAAGGTTTATCCGGCGCGAAAGGGCTCTGGCGAGGTCGTCGCGCTCGACGGCATCAATCTGCATGTTCCGGAAGGCGCCATCATCGGCGTCATCGGCCGCAGCGGCGCCGGAAAATCTTCGCTGATACGTCTTATAAACGGCCTCGAACGCCCGACGCAGGGTTCGGTGCGCGTCAACGGTACAGAGATCACCGCGCTCGATGAGCCCGCGCTGCGGCAGGCGCGGCGCTCGATCGGGATGATCTTCCAGCACTTCAATCTGCTGTCGTCCCGGACGGCCTTTCAGAACATCGCGCTGCCTCTCGAAATCGCCGGCGTCGCGAAAAGCGAGATCATCAAAAGAGTCGAGCCCCTGCTCGAGATGGTGGGGCTGGTCGACAAGCGCGATCGCTATCCCGCGGAATTGTCCGGCGGCCAGAAGCAGCGGGTGGGCATTGCCCGCGCGCTTGCGACCAATCCCAATGTCCTGCTGTCGGACGAGGCGACGTCCGCGCTTGATCCGGAGACGACCGATCAGATCCTCGCGCTGTTGAAGCGGATCAACACCGAATTGCGCCTGACCATTCTTTTCATCACACACGAAATGGCGGTGGTGAAAGCCCTTGCCGATCGCGTCGCCGTGCTGGAGCACGGCAGGATCGTCGAGGAAGGAACGACGCTCGATATTTTCGCGTCGCCCCGGCATGAGGTCACAAAGCGTTTCGTCGGTTCGGTCACGGGCAGCCAGACGCCGGAATGGCTGCTGGCCCGGCTCAAGACGGCACAGCAGCCGGGCGATCAGGCGGTGTTTCAGGTGTCCTTCAAGGGCGCCGATGCGAGCGGACCGCTGGTGTCGCACATTTCGCGGACGTTCGATGTCGATGTGAACATTCTTTATGGGCAGGTCGAGTCCATCGCGGGCCATCCGTTCGGCACGCTCATCGTCTCCGTGCCGTCGTCGCCCGATCTTGTGGGCAAGATCATTGACCATCTCAAATCCGGCGGCAACGCCGTGGAGCACCTCGGCTATGTCTCCTGAACTCCTGCAAATGATTGTCTGGTCGACCCTCGATACGCTGACGATGGTCGCGCTGGCCGGCTGCTTCGGAACGCTGATCGGCCTGCCGCTCGGGATTTTCCTCGCAACCAGCCGTGCCAATGAGCTGTTTCCGGCGCCGGCCGTCAATCGTATCGTCGGACTGATCGTCAACGCGACGCGCTCGACGCCATTCATCATCCTGGTTGTCGCTATTGTGCCGCTGACCCGCCTGATCGCCGGAACGTCGATCGGCACCGCCGCAGCCACCGTACCTCTGACGATTGCGGCGACGCCATTCATCGCACGCGTCATCGAGGCGGCCATCCGCGAAGTGGATCAGGGGCTGATCGAGGCCGCGCGCGCCTTTGGTGCCAGCCCGTTGCAGATCGTGCGCAAGGTCCTGCTGCCGGAGGCGATGCCGGGGGTCACGCTCGCATTGACGCTTACCGCTGTCAGCCTGATCGGCTATTCGGCCATGGTCGGCGCGGTCGGCGGCGGCGGTCTTGGCGATCTCGGCATTCGCTACGGCTACCAGCGCTTCATGCCCGAGGTGATGCTGACCGTTGTTCTGGTGCTGATTGCGCTCGTCCAGAGTGTGCAGACCATCGGCGACACCATCGCCCGGCGCCTCGACAAGCGCTCACGGCATTCTTGAATCATCAATAAGGAGTTGTTTCCATGCGCACGTTGACAGCGTCAATCATTGCTCTCGCCACTTTGATCGGTGCTGCTCGGGCAGAAACGATCAGGGTTGGAGTCACGGCCGGGCCGCACGCCGAGGTGCTCGACGTCGTGCGCAAGGTTGCCGCCGAACGCGGTCTCGACATCAAGGTCGTTGAGTTCACGGACTATGTGGTCCCGAACCAGGCGCTGGCGCAGAAGGATCTCGAGGCGAATTCCTTCCAGCACGAACCCTATCTCAAGAACCAGATATCGAAGACCAACTGGAAGATCGTCAAGGTCGCGAACACGATCGCATCGCCGCAGGGTGTCTATTCAATCAAGTACAAGAAGCTGGCGGACCTGCCCGAGGGTGCGCGCGTGGCGATCGCCAACGATCCGTCCAACGGTGCACGGGGTCTGCTGATCCTGGCCGAGCAGGGGCTGATCAAGCTGAAGCCGGGCGTTGGCGTGACGGCAACGGTTGCCGATATCGCGGAGAATCCGAAAAAGCTGAAGTTCGTCGAACTCGACGCCGCGCAGCTTCCGCGCTCGCTGCAGGATGTCGATCTGGTTTCGATCAACAACAATTACGCCGTTCAGGCAGGACTTAATCCTGCGAAGGATGCCATCGCACGCGAAAGCCTCGAAGGGCCATGGATCAACATTCTCGCGGTGCGCGAAGAGGACAAGGACAAGCCGTGGGTCAAGGACCTGATCGCTGCTTATCACTCGGAGCCGGTCAAGCAGTTCCTCGATACCCGTTTCAAGGGCACTTACGTCGCGACGTGGTGAGCGGGGACTTTTCCTTACGCCCCAAAGGACTGAAATGATAAAGCCTAGATATGTTGTGCGGATGCTTGCGATCGGAGCGCTTGCGGCCGGTCTCGCCGGCGTCGCATCGGCGCAGCAGTCACAGATTATAAAGGTGGGCGTGACGCCGGGTCCGCATGCGCAGATTCTTGAAGCCGTGAAGCCGATCGCCGCCAGGAAGGGGATCGACATCCAGATCATCGAATTCTCCGACTATGTGGTACCGAATGCGGCTCTGGAATCGGGCGAGTTGCAGGCCAATTCGTTTCAGCACAAGCCTTATCTCGACAACCAGAAGGCGGATCGCGGCTACAAGATCGAACCCATCGGCTACACCGTGAACTTCCCGATCGGGATTTACTCAAAGAAATACAAAAGCTGGGATGCCGTTCCGCAAGGCGGCACGCTTTCGATCCCGAACGATCCGACCAATGGCGGCCGCGTCCTTCTGCTGCTGCGCGACAAGGGCGCGCTCAAGCTGAGGGACGGTGTGGGATTCAAGCCGACCATCGCCGACATTGTCGAGAACCCGAAGAAGCTGAAGATCGTGGAGATCGATGCTGCGCAGACGCCGCGCACGCTGGATGACGTCGATGCGGCGGCGGTCAATACCAACTACGCCACGCAGGCGGGTCTGGATCCTGTGAAGGACGCGATCCTGCGCGAGGATCCGAAGGGGCCTTATGCGAACGTGATCGCGGTACGCGCCGCGGACAAGGATAAGCCGTGGGTCAAGGTTCTGGTCGAGAGCTATCAGACGCCGGAGATTCGCGACTTCATCCTGACCAGGTTCAAGGGCGCGGTGCTGCCGGCCTGGTAAGGCGCCGTCCACGATAGACATCCGGGCAGACAAAGGCCGGTCGCGGACCGGCCTTTTTTATGCGGCGAGATGATGAGCTGTTCGTGGTTCGCGCCATCCGGCAGCACCGTCCGAGGCCCGCCTCCCGGTTATTCCGCAGCGGCGGCTGTGGCCGGATAACGATACCCGGCCGCAGGATGGGGTGCCGCGAGGCGAGCCCGGCCGGCGCCGAACAGTTTTTCCCGCAACGTCCCCGGCCGGTAGGCCTCCTTGTAGCGGCCGCGCCGGGTCAGTTCCGGCACCAGAAGATCGGCGATGTCCTCGTAGCTCTCCGGCGAGAGGGCAAAGGCGAGGTTCAAGCCATCGACATCGGTTTGTTCGACCCACGCCTCGACTGCATCGGCGACTTTCTCCGGCGTGCCGACCACGACAGGTCCGATACCGCCGATGCCGACATGCTCGGCGACTTCGCGCACGGTCCACACCCGGTCCGGATCGGCGCGGGTGATATTGTCCATGGCGGTTCGGCCGGCCTCGTTGAGAACATGCCGGACCTCCTGATCGAGATCGTAGGTCGAGAAATCGACTCCGGTCCAGCCGGACATCAGCGTCAGGGCGCCTTCATGGCTGATGTAGCGGCGGTAGTCGGCATATTTCGCAGCGGCTTCGGCTTCGGTCCGCCCAAGGATAACGGTCATCATGCTGAACATCAGGATTTCCGCAGGGTTGCGTCCGGCTTCCGCCGCGAGCTTGCGGATCGCCGCGACGCGCGGCGCGATGACCTTGGCCGAGGGACCTGACATGAAGACGCATTCCGCATGCTGCGCGGCGAACTGGCGTCCGCGCGGCGAGGTGCCGGCCTGATACAGCACAGGCGTGCGCTGCGGCGACGGCTCGCTCAGGTGGATCGCGTTGAGCCGATAGTTTGCGCCGTCGTGGTGGACGCGATGCACCTTCGCAGGGTCGGTGAAGATACCGCGGGCGCGATCGCGCAGCACTGCGTCGTCTTGCCAGCTTCCTTCCCACAGTTTGTAGACGACTTCCATGTATTCGTCCGCGACATCGTAGCGGTCGTCATGAGCTGTCTGCTTGTCCTTGCCCATGCCGCGCGCAGCGCTGTCGAGATAGCCTGTTACGATATTCCAGCCGATACGGCCCTCGGTGAGATGATCCAGCGTCGACATGCGGCGAGCGAACGGATACGGCGGCTCGTAGGACAACGTGCATGTCACGCCGAAGCCCAGGTTCCCGGTGACGGCTGCCATCGCCGAGACGAGCAGCAGCGGGTCGTTGACCGGCACCTGTGCGGCATTACGCAGCGCCGCGTCCGGGCTGTTGCCGAACACGTCATAGACGCCCAGCACATCTGCAAGAAAGAGGCCGTCAAACCGTCCGCGTTCCAGTACTTTTGCAAGATGCGTCCAGTAGGACAGGCGATTGTACTCGCTGGAGCGATCGCGTGGATGAGTCCAGAGCCCTGGCGACTGATGTGCGACGCAGTTCATTGCGAAGGCGTTGAAGCGAATTTCTTTTGTCATAACTGGAGTTCCGAAGGCTGAAGCAAGAAATGGTCGGCAGACCGATCGCACTTGATGTTGTGATCAAGCAGCTTGCGCATGTCGGTCCTTGAATCTTGATGCCACGCATTCGTCTGCACTGGCGAAGCAGAAACCACCTGCATCACCATGCGTTCGAGATTCAATCGTTCTCATCATGTGCGTCTCTTTGGAATTGACCCTAACGACGATGCGCGTCGATATAGGAACAGTTTTCTCGATCAGGCAACCATGCCATATCGCTTTAGAAATATCTTCCAGAGATCAGTCGAACGAGGGATCAAATGCTTTACGCAGCGTGGACAATGCGGCATCGGAGAATTGCGAAGCGTGGCTTTCGTGGAATTCGATTTCATCAACTGGCGTCCGCCGCTGCAATTGCTTCGGCACTGATACTGTCCTCGCCGGTCTTCGCGGAAACCCCTCAGTCGGGCGGGACTCTGACGGCGATCATTCAGCCGGAGCCTGTCATCCTGACGGCGGCCCTTAACACTGCGGCCCCGACCGGAACAGTCAGCGGAAATATTTTCGATGGCCTCGTGGACTATGACACCAGTCTCAAGCCGAAGCCCGCATTGGCCGAAAGCTGGGAGACATCCGCCGACGGTCTGTCGATCATACTACACTTGCGAAAGGGCGTGCTGTGGCACGACGGCAAGCCATTCACCGCAGCCGACGTGAAGTGGACGCTTGAGAACGTCTGGAAGACGATCCATCCGCGCAACCAGGCCACCTTCGCGAAGGTCAAGCAGGTCGAGACGCCGGACGATGTCACGGTTATCCTGCGCCTGAGCGAGCCGTCGCCGGCGATTCTGAGTTCGCTCAACAGCAATGGCGCACAGGTGCTTCCGAAGCATCTCTATGAAGGCACCGATGTTCTCAACAACCCCTACAACAACAAGCCGGTCGGCACGGGACCCTTCGTCTTCAAGGAATGGAAGAAGGGCGAGTACATCCTGCTCGAACGCAATGCGAACTATTGGGACAAGGGCAAGCCTTACCTCGACAAGGTGATCTACAAGGTCGTGCCCGACGCAGCTGCGCGCTCCGCCGGTTTCGAGAAGGGCGAGATCCAGTATGGCGCGCTCAGCCCCGTTCCGCTGAAAGACGCGGAACGTCTCGCCAAGCTGCCCAACCTCAAAGTCGAGACCAGCGGCTATGAATGGCTGTCGCCCTGGCTGTTTCTCGATTTCAATGTCGAGCGCGGCCCGCTGAAGGACCCGCGCGTCCGTCATGCGCTTGCCCGCGCCATCGACCGCAAGGCCATTTCCAACGTCGTCTGGTATGGATTTGCCAAGCCTGCGACCAGTCCGATTCCGTCGTCGCTTGTGGCATTTCATGATGCCAGCGCCGCGAACGATGCCTTCGATGTGAGGTCCGCCGATGCGTTGCTGGATGAGGCCGGCCTAAAGAAGGGTGCGGACGGCAACCGCTTCGCGTTGTTCATCGACTACATCCCGTATGGCGACGACTACAAGCGCACGGCAGAATACATCAAGCAGGCCCTGAAGCGGGTCGGCGTCGATGTGACCATTCGCACGCAGGATACTGCGGCATTCACCAAGCGGGTGTACGGCGACCGCGACTTCGATCTCCAGATCGCTTGGTTCGCGGCATTCTCGGATCCGCAGATTGGCGTGACCCGCGCCTACTGGTCCGCATCGATAGGCAAGAACATTCCGTGGACCAACGGTTCGGGGTATCGGAATCCCAAAGTCGATCAGATCATCTCGCGTGTTCAGGGAGAAGCCGATGCGTCCAAGCGCGTCGCCCTGTTCAAGGACTTCCAGAGGATCGTGCTGACAGATCTGCCGACGCTGCCGCTGGTTGAACTGAAGTTCTTCACGGTTCAGGCCGCGAATCTGAAAACCCTCGCGATCCGAGGCGATCAGGTTTACGGCAGCTTCCGCGATTTCTGGTTCGAGGCGCCGAAGCAGAATTGACCCATGCACGTCGTCAACCATCTCGCATTGATTCTTGTTATCCTCGGCCTGATGGCCGCCAATGACGGATTTGCGCCATGATCTTCGTCCGGCTTCCCGTGTTTGTTTCATTCGTCGTGGCTGCATTCGCGGTGGCGTCTCCATCCCTTGCCGCGGACACGCCGAAGCAGGGGTGGGACGCTGACGACGATCGTCCAGCCTGAACCGGTCACGCTGACGCCGGCAGCCAATACCGCGCAGCCGACCCAGTTCATCGCCGGCAATATCTTCGATGGTCTTGTCTATTACGATCTCGACTTGAAGCCACAGCCGTCGCTGGCGCAAAGCTGGACCGTGGCGCCGGATGGCCTCACCATCACCTTCAATCTGCGCAAGGGCGTGAAGTGGCATGATGGAAAGCCGTTCTCGTCGGCCGATGTGAAATGGACCCTCGAGAATGTCTGGAAGACGATTCATCCGCGTAATAGGGCGATTTTCGAGAATGTCGCCAGCGTGGATACGCCGGACGATGCGACGATCACGCTTCATCTGTCTAAGCCATCATTGCCGATCCTGAGCGTCATCAATGGCGTTGGTGCGCCGATCCTTCCGAAGCATCTCTACGAAGGCACTGACGTTCTGAACAATCCTTACAACAACAAGCCGGTCGGAACCGGCGCGTTTGTTTTCAAGGAATGGAAGAAGGGCGAGTATGTGCTGCTCGAACGGAACCCCGATTACTGGGAGCCGAAGAAGCCTTATCTCGATAAGGTCATTTTCAGGGTCATTCCTGATGCCGCGGCCCGCGCCGCTGCGATCGAAAAGGGAGAAGTGCAATATGCCGCATTCAATCCCATTCCATTTCGCGAAGTCGAGCGCTTTGCCAAGCTTCCGGGGTTGAAGATCGAAACACGCGGTTATGATTGGCTGTCGCCGGTGCTCTATTTCGATTTCAACGTGGAGAATACATATCTGAAAGACGTACGCGTTCGCCAGGCCATCGCCTATGCCGTCGACAAGGACGCGCTCGCAAAGGTCGTCTGGTATGGCTACGGTAAGCCCGCCATCAGCGCGGTACCCTCGACGCTGGCGACATTTCATGATTCCACGGTCCCCAAATATCCATTCGACCTGAAAAAGGCGGAGGCCTTGCTTGACGAGGCTGGCTTCAAGCGCGGTACGGACGGCGTGCGTTTCACGCTCACTCATGACTTCCTGCCCTACGGCGACGACTACAAGCGCACCGGCGAATACCTGAAGCAGGCGTTGAAGCGTGTCGGCATCGAGGTCAATATCCGTTCGCAGGATACGGCTGCCTTCATCAAGCGGGTTTATGCCGATCGTGACTTCGACATTTCGAGTTCCTGGAACGGCGCGTTCCCAGACCCGCAGATCGGCATCGTCCGCGAGTATTGGTCGGGCTGGCTGGGGACCAAGACGCCGTGGACCAACGGCTCCGGCTATCGCAATGCTGAAGTGGATGGTCTCATTCAGGCGGCCGCGGTTGAAGGCAATCCTGCGAAGCGGGTGGAGGACTTCAAGCGCTTTCAGCAGATCGTACAGCGTGACGTTCCGACGCTGCCGTTGCTGGAGCTGCGGTTCTTCACGCTGTACTCGGCTTCTCTCAATGCGGCTGCGCAGCAGGCGGACCAGTCCTACAGCTCTTTGAAGAACGTCTGGTTCGAGACGCCGCCGGCGCAGAACTGACGTGTGGCCGCTCGAATGACAACGGCCAAGGCGAGTTTCCTGATACGGCGGCTTTTTCAGCTTCTGCTCGTCGTGTCCGGCATCGCCGTGATCAATTTCTTCCTGCTTCATCTTGCGCCAGGTGACGCGGCGCAAGTGCTCGCCGGCGAAGCCGGATCGGCGACACCGGAATATCTGGCAGCGCTTCGCAAGCAGTTCGGACTCGACCAATCTCTCCCCGTCCAGTTTGCAGTTTATGTGCGCAATCTCCTGTCCCTGAATCTTGGTTTTTCATTCCGGCAGGGAATGCCCGTTGCTGAATTGATCGTACAGCGGTTGCCGGCGACCTTGTTGTTAATGGGAACGTCGATCGGATTCGCGCTTCTGGCAGGCTCGGCGCTGGGTATCGCGGCGGCACGAAATGCCGGCCGCGCAGCCGACACCCTGATTTCGGCCGTTGCTCTCGTTTTCTACGCGACACCGGTTTTCTGGACCGGGATCATGCTGGTCGTGGTGTTCTCGGTCTGGCTGGATTGGCTCCCCGTGGGCGGAATGGCGAGCATCGAAAGAGGCTATACCGGCTTCGCCTATCTAAAAGATGTCGGCCTGCACTTGATCCTGCCGGCCGCGACGCTTGGATCGTTTTTCCTCGCGGTCTACGCGCGATTGATGCGCGCCGCGATGATCGAAGTGCAAGGGCAGGATTTTGTGCGGACCGCGATTGCAAAGGGCGTGCGGCCGGGACGTATCGCCCGCCGTCATGTGCTCCGCAATGCGTTGTTGCCCATCGTGACTATGCTGGGCGTGCAGGTGGGGTCGGTGCTGGGCGGCGCTATCCTTGTGGAGACGGTCTTCTCCTGGCCTGGATTGGGCCGGCTGGCGTTCGAAGCGCTTTTTCAACGCGATCTCAATTTGCTGCTTGGCATCCTGCTTTGCAGTTCCATCGTGGTGGTGGTCGCCAATATCCTGATCGACCTTCTCTATACGGTTCTCGATCCCCGCATTGAGCTTGGTTGATCATGGCGCTTGTCGATACCGCTTCGCGAGTTTTGCCCGCGCGCGCCGCACGAGTGGGTTTCATTTTTCGCGCGACGCGGCAGCTATCCGCCGTCATTGGAACGTTGCTGCTCGGCGGCATTGTCGTCATGGCGCTGTTCGCCGACCAGATATACCCGGGTGACCCGCTCGATTTCGCAGGCCAGCCTTTCCTGCGGCCGGGCGTAGATCCTGCCTTTCCCCTCGGCACGGACATGCTGGGGCGCGATCTGGCCTCGGGAGTCTTTCATGGCGCGCGCATCTCGCTGTTGATCGGCGCGGTTGCCACAGCGGTGTCTCTGGTCATGGGCGTGGGGATTGGCGCGTTTGCGGGATATTATGGCGGCAAGGTGGATTCCGCGCTGATGCGTTTGACGGAATTCTTCCAGACCATCCCACCGTTTCTGTTCGCTTTGACAATCGTGGCCATTCTTCAACCGACCATACCGACCATCGTCGGCGCAATCGGGGTGACGTCATGGCCAAGTCTGGCACGCCTCGTTCGCGCGGAAATCCTAAAATTGCGCCACGGCGACATGGTCCAGGCGATCATCGCGCTGGGAGCATCGGATGCTCGCATCATTTTCCTACATCTTCTCCCCAACACGCTGGCGCCGATCGTCGTTTCCGCCTCGGTAATGGTCGCCTCGGCGATCCTTACGGAGTCCAGCCTTGCGTTTCTTGGCCTCGGCGATCCGAACGTCGTTAGCTGGGGCGGAATGGTGGGAGCGGGACGCGAAGTGCTGCGTTCCGATTGGTACATCGCGACTCTGCCGGGCATCGCTATCGTTGTGGCTGTGCTGGCGCTGAACTTGCTGGGCGATGGATTGAACGATGCTGTCGATCCCAAGCGGGAGCAACGTTGATGCCGGTTCAATCCGTGCTGTCGGTCGAGGGACTGAGCGTTAAGTTTGCACAGCGCAACAGTTCGCTCACCGCAGTGAGCGATCTTGATTTCGAGCTCGCGCGCGGAGAAACGCTTGCCGTTGTCGGCGAGTCCGGTTGCGGCAAGTCGTTGACGGCTCTCGCCCTGCTTGGATTGATTCCGCCTCCGGGACGGGTAGATGGCCGTGCGATCCGGCTCGAGGGACAGAATATTCTTGGCCTTCAGGGTGAAGCGATGCGCCGGCTTCGTGGCAATCGCATTGCGATGATTTTCCAGGAGCCGATGACGGCGCTCAATCCGGTCCTGACCATCGGTGCGCAGATCGTCGAAGCGATCCGTGAACACGAAGACGTCTCATATGTTGCCGCGCGTGGTCGCGCAATCGCGCTGCTTGATCGTGTGCGTATTCCAGATCCGCGGCGGCGCTTTGACGATTATCCGCATCGTCTGTCCGGTGGTATGCGCCAGCGCGCGATGATTGCGATTGCCCTGGCATGTTCGCCGGCCGTGCTGGTGGCCGATGAACCGACGACGGCGCTGGATGTCACCATTCAAGCGCAGATTTTGGAACTGATCGATGAACTGAAACGCGAGACTGGCACGGCCGTGCTTCTGATTACGCACGATTTGGGCGTGGTGGCGGAATACGCGGATCGTGTCCTTGTCATGTATGCAGGCCGCAAGGTGGAGGAGCGTGCGACCGCCGATCTTCTTGCCGCGCCGCTTCATCCTTACACGCGCGGCTTAATCGCGGCTCGCCCGCGCATCGGCATGCGCGACCGATTTCGCGCGCGGCTGACAGAGATTCCCGGAATCGTGCCGTCGCTGCGCGATATGCCTCCGGGATGCCGCTTTGCTCCGCGCTGTCCCATCGCGATCGAGGCCTGCCATCTTGCTCCGCCTCCGCTGATCCCGGTTGGAGACGATGGGTCTGTTGCTTGTTTGAGAATTGAGGACTTCCGTGTTTCAGAGCACTCAGCCAGTTATTCCCGCGCATACTGAACCGCTGTTGGCGGTCGATGATCTCGCGGTCCGCTTCGAGGCTGCGCGCGGGACAGTGCAAGCGGTCGATGGCGTTTCGTTATCAATTCGCCCCGGCGAGACATTGGGGCTCGTCGGCGAATCCGGCTGCGGAAAATCAACGCTCGGGCGCGCTATTGCGCGCCTTGTCGATCCGCACCATGGATCAGTGCGCTTCGGTGGTATTGATCTGACCCGGTTGCCACGTCGTGATTTACGGATACATCGCCGGGACGTGCAGATGGTATTCCAGGATCCGCTCGCTTCGCTTGACCCGCGATGGACTGTAGGCTCGCTGATCGCCGAGCCACTGAACATTCATCGGGTCGGGACCAGACAGGAGCGCCGGACACAGGTGGCCGAGCTGCTTCGCAAAGTAGGGCTACCTGCGGATGCGGCTGAGAAGTATCCGCACCAGTTCTCGGGAGGGCAGCGGCAGCGGATTGGAATCGCGCGGGCTTTGGCGTTGGATCCGAAGCTTATTATACTTGATGAACCGGTCTCTGCGCTCGACGTTTCCGTGCAGGCACAAATTCTGAACCTGCTTGTCGATCTTCAGAAGCAGTTCGGCGTGGCTTACCTGTTCATCAGCCACGATCTTTCAGTGGTCGAATATATCAGCGATCGCGTGGCCGTGATGTATCTCGGGCGAATTGTGGAGGTCGCATCGCGCGACGAACTGTGGGCGCGGCCTGCACACCCTTACACACGCGCGCTTCTTCAGTCGGTCCCGCGCATCAATGGGGCCCGGATGAGCGCGCGACGCGAAACTCTAAAAGGAGATATGCCGAGCCCCTACGGGTCGCCGCCGGGATGCCGGTTTCATACCCGCTGCCCCGTCGTTCAGGATAGGTGCCGCGTCGAAAGTCCAAGCTTGGCGCCCGGTGACGAAACCAAGCATTCCGTCGCCTGCCATTTCCCATTAGAGGCGTCAGTTTCAACTCCGGCCTTATGAATTGCCGGAAGAACATTCTGTGAAATTGACCGTCGTCGTGCTCCCTGTTGTTTTCTTCTTCCATAGATTGATAAAGGCGTTTTGCTCGGCCACCTTCGTCTACTGAGGCCGTCCGGTCGCCATCAACGAGGGAATCGTGGCAAGTCAAATTGCTGAGGTCATTGACCTCAAGTTATATCGCGAACGTAAGGCTGCGAAGCGGCTGGCCGATCAGGCAGCGGTCGCGGGTGGCGCTGACTTCGGTCATGGACAGGTATCGCAATCGGCCTTCGCCGTGCCCGTCGCTTTTTTTGTCTTCTGGCCGACATGGGTTTTCATGCCGCATGGGCCAGTCTTGCATAAGGACGGAAGCGGCGTGGCATGACCGAAGCAAGGGCTCACCTTGTGAACGATACGGCCAGCGCAGCGCCAATCGACCCCGTTGTTGACCTGCCACTAATCGTAGGCCGGAATCTGCGCCGCTTACGGGTACGGCAGGGACTTTCTCTTGAGAGGCTTGCCAAGCAATCGGGAGTGAGCCGGGCAATGCTCGGCCAAATCGAAACCGGCAAGAGCGTGCCGACGATCGGCCTTCTCTGGAAGATCACAATTGCATTGGGTGTGCCGTTTGCCAGCCTGATTGCGACCGACGATGCGCGCGGCACTCTTGTGCTACGCCGGACAAATGCGAAGCTGCTGTCGTCGAATCAAGGACAGTTCACCTCGCGCGCCTTGTTTCCCTTCGATGGCGAACGGCAGGTGGAATTCTATGAGTTGAGGCTCGCGCCGCTGCATCGGGAGAATGCCGATGCCCACGCGCCGGGTACGCGGGAGAACCTGGTCGTCGCCCGAGGAGCCGTCGAAATCACATCGGGATCGGGACGGCCCGTGACGTTAAGCGAGGGCGATGCCATCGTGTTCGAGGCAGATGTGCCGCATAGCTACCGAAATCTCGGAACGGAAGAGGCAGTTCTCTTCCTCGTGATGACCTATATCGAGACGATCGGCTGACCGAAACCCGCGAAAATAAAAAAGGCCGGCGAAGCGCCGGCCCTTTTTAGATGAGACACGCGTAACGGCTTATTTCGCCATCGGTGCTGACATCGTGCACATCATCATCATGCCGCCGCAGTTCATCATCATCGGCATGCCGGCGTTCATCATGCTCATCATGTTCTGGCAGCACTGCATGAACATGTCCTTCATGGAGGCATCCATGGGGGTCATCTCGCAGGTCATGCCGTTTGGCGTCATCGTGCAGGTCGTCTTGCACATCATCATGGGCATCGCCATGCCGGGCATAGAGCGCGTCGTCGAGAGCATTGGGGCACCGCCAAAGACTTTTGGCCGTTTCTTCATCGGTCACGATTGGTTTGCACACGCCTTCGCAACGAACCCGTTTAACGCCGACGGACACCACCTCACTATCGCGGAATTCGATCAGAAACTTCCGAAGTACATGAAGGAGGTCGAACAACTTCTTTGTGAACAAGAAGGACTTGAAGGCCCGTTCTGCGTTTCACTAGCGGTCAAAAATCTTCGCTCATCAGAGAAACTCAAAATCGCGTTTCCCAGCGCTAATGCCGTTTCCTTACCGAAACCAAGAATCCTAAATCGAATCGCCGCCCCAGAAACGATCGAGACCTTCTGCAAAATGATTCGCGAGGCGTCTTGTTATCGCTAACCTTACGCAAATTCCCATGGCCAAAATCGCTTTCCTCGCAACCACTTACAAATTCGCGTCGTTATCAAAGCGAAAAATGGTGGTATCGAGTCGTTCTTAAAGTCAAAATCGAGTCGTTTTCAAAATGCGGGATCGTGCAATATCAATGGGATAGCCGAGTCGTTTTCAAAGTGGCCCCACACAACAGCTTGTCTAGGTGGTGTACGAGGCCTCCGGTCTCGGCCCAATGTTTCGCCCAATGATTCATTTCCGGGCCGATATCCGATCGCACGGGCCGCTCGTTGGAGGTGCTGTGGGTGATGGTGACGCTTCTTGGTTTCGCGCTGGCCTTCGGCGAGCCGGTAGAAAATGCCGTGGTTCAAATCAATGAATGACCGGCCTTGGCCCTTATCAATGCGACGGTCGTCGTACTCCCTGCAGCCTGTTTATGCTGATCCTCTGAATAGATGAAATTGATAAGCTTTTCGCGCAAATTTGAAAGAGTTCGACCTACGCAACGGATTTCGACAACGTACTCCGCACCGGGCGCAGCAATTTGGAGCGATACTATGCTAATATCCCCGCACAACTGGCAAAGAGGGATCGCTGGTCCAGTCGGACAATGATCCATCGTATTCCAATGTGTTCCTATAATTGATCAAGCCGAGCGCAAAAGCTCCAACTGTTGAGGCGATACCAGCGCCGCAATAGGTGACGACGAGACGTCCATCTAGATCGATCACATCGGCGAACTGCGCTTGCAATTGCGGCACGCTTTTGAAGGTGTTGTTGTCCTCCAGCAAATTTATAAAGGGAAGATTTACGCTGCCGGGGATGTGACCCGGGCGTGCGCGAACGGATATCACTCCGGCATATTCATCCGGACGCAGAAAACAAACTAAATGGGCCTTTCGCTCGCCGTGGAGAACTGAAAGGATGTCGTCGCGTGACGCGACTACCGGCTTCTCTGCCGCGACGACGTAGTTGGCGGGCCGGAAGGGCGACAGCGTGTGCTCCAATGCCCGTCCCTCTTTCCGATATTTTCGCATTCCGCCGTCGAGCACACTGACCTTGCGATGCCCGAAGCTGCGGAACACCCACCAGAGTCGCGCGGCCCATTGGTTAGCCAGCGCGTCATAGATTACGACATGCGACGCGGGCGTGATGCCTTAGGCGACCGGCCGCAGCTTCGAATTGCGTAACCTGCGGCCTAGTGAAGGGCAAGGCAACGTTCGGATCCGAGAACTCGACGAACAAATCAGCAAATCTCGCTCCGGGAATATGACCACCGGACGCAAAGCGATCGAGCCCGCTGTGAAACTCTCCGCGATCCTGTCCCAGCGTCTGCACGAGAAAGACGCTAGCGTCGAGCACAACAATGCCCGCATCGGCGGCTTGCTGTGCAAGCCACTCCGTCGAAACCAGCGGAGGAGCATCTGTCATTCCCGTTTTCCGTTCAATTAGCGGTTGCCGGACACTTTACCGGATTAGAACTCCGTAGTTATAACTATAGGCATCGGTCGAGGGCGGCTCAAGCGGCAGCCAATGCGCATCAACCGGGCGCGAATAGCGGGTCTTACATGTTTTGGCGATCCAAGCGCATGATGATTTTCGAGGGTTTGGGGTGACACTGGACAATCGATATCCAAACAAGACTCGAGACGCGGCCGTGGCAGCCGTGGATCAGCGTCGTTTGCGTAATCCCCGCGACCGCACCATCTTTCGCGAGGTTGCGGAAAAGTTCGCGGTCGGCGAACAATCCCTGCGCCTTTGGGTCAAGAAGAACGACGATCAACGGTTATCGAAGGCTGATACGAACGGAAAAGGCCGGCAACGAGCCTCGAAACAGGCCGCCTCTTTATCGCAGGACCAGCTGCAGAGCGAGATCGGCAGAATGCGGAAGCAGATCGAGCGGTTGAAAGCCGAGAATGATGTTCTCAAGAGAGCGTTCGTCGTGTTCTCTGCCGAGTGGGGCGAAGAAAACTAACGAATGGGCTCCTAGAACGGTGCATTCCATCTGCGTCGGCGGCACATTCAAAGGTCTTTTCTCACGGTGTCCTTCCGAAGGGTTCGTTTGAAAGCGGACGCGCAGTCATGCGGGGGCGTTTCGTCCGCGGCGAGGCTGCATGACGACACGATTCGCCTCCGAATCCACTAGATTTTATAATTCACAATTCTAGTAACTGCTTCTAATGCTCAGTGACGGGCCGTGCGATTGTCACGCCGGTTTCGTTGAATGAGAGCGCAACGCTTTGCTCCCGCCCACTCGGCTTCGATGCTGATAGCGGGACAGGTCGGACACAGCTCTACGTCATGATTGATTGTGAGAGGATACAATGTTCGCGTTCTTCAAGGGCCACGTCAGCATTTCCCACCGTCGAGGGACGTTCGCCGCGGCCTGCGCGCTCGCTGCGCTGTTTGGTGGCTTCGCGCAGGCGGCGCCGCAAGGTAAGCCGCTGGAGATTACCGTCGGTCGTTTCGGCGGCGCGACAACGACTCTCGGCTATTTCATTGCGAAGAACAAAGGCTACTTTAAAGAAGAGAACCTCATCATCCATGAAGAGACGCTCAAAGGTCCAGTCGATACCCGCAATGCAGTGGCCAACGGTCTGGTCGGCCTCGCAAACACTGGCATCACCACGTTCACTCCAACTGCCGAAGCCGGCCAGCCCGCCAAAATCGTCGCTGGTATCATAACGGAGCAGCCGATCTACTGGGTCGTCAATCCGGGCTTTCTGAAGAAGAAGGGTTTTAGCGCCGATCAGTATCGCACGTTGCCGGTGAAGGAGCGCATCGCGCTGCTTCGCGATGCAAAATGGGGCGTGTCGCAGCCCGGATCGATCTGGGATCAGGTCGCTGCCTATCAGGCCAGGAAGTTCGGCATCGACTGGGTGAAGGACCTCAACATCAACTACTTTGGCGGCGACTTTAACGCGATCTACGCCAATTTCGCGCAAGGGACTGTCGATGTCGTCACGTCGTCTGGTGGAAATCTCGATACGCTCGCGCGCACGAGCAAACTACCGGGATCTAAGGCGCTCATTTACGCCTTCACCTACGACGAGATGTCCAAGGAATTTCCTGAGACACTGATTCCTGGCGAGCAGTGGATCGCCAATTTTAAGGTCGTTAACAAGGACGCGCTGCGCGCCTTCCTGCGCGCCTATCAGCGCGGCGTGGACTATGTGAAAGATCACAATGTCGACGAGATCACCAAGCTGGTGCTCGACGAGAATCCGGACATCGTCTCGGAGCAGGCAAAGATCGCGTTGAAAGAGACGCTCATTTTTTCCAAGAACAATACGGCGTTCGATCTCGAAACTAACACCTAAACAGATCGATATCGGAATCAACTTCGCTCTGTCGCAGGGGCAGATCAAGAAGTCACTGACCCACGATCAGGTTTATACGGAGGAGTACCTGCAGTGACCTCGTCCGTTCTGGCGGAAATATTCATCGATAAAGCCAGGGTGATTCAGGAAAGTGAGCCGCCATCTCGTACCGACGGTGACTGCGCGCCGCGAGTAATTGCCGCGCCTTCGGTTACCCGAAAACACGCGATGCTGCGTCGTCCGCGGATGCTGTCGATCCTTGGACATATCGCGATCTCGGCGGGCATCCTGCTGCTGTGGCAGTTGTTTCCGGCAGGTGGCTGGACGCGAACATCATTTCGAGTCCGGATCAGATTTTCGAGGTCGCGGTCGCTTGGTCTCGAAGCGGCTATCTGCTCGCGCAGACGGTGAGCACGTTTTCTTCGGTCGCTGCCGGCTTCGTGGTTGGTGCCGTGCTGGGCTTTCTGGTTGCGGTGCTACTAACCGAGATGCCGCTGCTTGGCCGCTTCAGCGAACCCTACTTGATCGCTCTATCGGTCATTCCAGCTATCGCGCTGGTGCCGATCTTCGTGATCTGGTTCGGTCTCGGTGTGCAGGTCAAAATCCTGATGGGCCTGTGGTCAACATTCTCGATTGTCTTCGTGACCTCCTATCAGGGATTGCGAGCGGCGGATGCGAAGCTGTTGGAACTGTCGCAAGTCTATGGCGCGTCGCGCTTGCAGCGGCTCGTCACCATTCGCGTCTGGTCCGCGCTACCCTTCTTTCTTTCTGGGGCGAAATTGGCGCTTCCAAAATGCGCTCTTGCAGTCGTGGCAACTGAGTTTCTGGCGGGTAGCTCGGGTCTCGGTTATGCGATCCTAAGAGCCGGTAACAATCTGGATATCGGCGGGTTGTTCGTCGGTGTGATCACGCTGACGCTGGTCACGCTCCTGATTTCGAACGCACTGGTAAAGGCGGAAGACATCTTTCTGCAATGGGTTCCAAAGGAGAGACGGAAATGACCCGATCTTCGCCGATCGCCGATCTCGATGGCCGCGAAGCAGTTGTTCCGTTCGGCGAGCAACCCGAGCCGCTCGGCACGCTGGTGATTGACAACATCTCGCACCGCTATCGCATCGGCGACAGTCAGTATGTCGCCACTCTGGAGAACGTATCTATCCGCATTGTCCCGCGTGAGTTCGTGTCAATCGTTGGACAGAGCGGATGCGGAAAATCGACATTGCTCAACATCTTGGTCGGTCTGGTTTCGCCCGAAAGCGGGACTGTCACGCTTCGCACCGACAAGACGGATCTGCAAGGGCTGATTGGGTTCGTGCCGCAGGAAGACCGCCTGCTTCCGTGGCGCACGGTGCTTCGGAATGTCGAGTACCCTCTTGAGATCAAAGGCGACGTCTCGCCGCGCGAACGCCGCGAAATCGCGCTCGACCGGCTGGAGCGGGTCGGTCTGTCGCATGCGCGGGATTTCCATCCACACCAGCTTTCCGGCGGCATGCGCCAGCGCGTTTCAATCGCCAGGGCGCTGACGACGGATCCGGAAGTGCTGTTGCTGGACGAGCCGTTCGGTGCGCTCGATGCGTGGACGCGCAGCTCGCTGCATCAGGTGCTCTCAGAGATCAAACAGCGACAGAAGTTTTCTGTCATCCTTGTCACACACGACGTGCAGGAAGCGCTCACGCTTTCTGACTCCGTCATAACACTCAAACCCTCGCCGGGGCGCGTGCAGAATAGATACCGCTTGCCAGCGGGCGTCACGCCGCGCGGCGATGCGGATCTTCACTCAGGTGAGATTTTCGGCATCGCGCATCAAATCCGCCAGGATCTCGGCCTCACCATTCACTAATCATCAAAGCACCAGGTATTCGAACATGACAGCCAGCAGCGATCGTCGCCTCAAGCTCGCAGTTTCCATGTGGCCGGCAGGGCGCCACACGACGTCCTGGCTCGATCCGGAAGCCCAACTGGATGGCGAAGTGAACCCGGACTTTTACAAGCATGTCGCGCAGACTGCGGAACGCGGCATCTTCGACTATTTCTTTCTCGGCAACAGCCAGGAGAGCATCGTCGGAGATGGCAGGGGAAATCCCTTTCACACATTCAAGCCGGACACCTTCACCGCTGCGCAATATGTTGCGGCTGTCACGTCACGGATCGGTGTGGTCGCGACCATTAACGCGACTTACTCGCACCCCTACGATGTCGCGCGGCAAGCAGCGACGTTGGACCACTTCAGTAAGGGGCGAGCCGGGCTCAACATCATCACTGGCGCGGATGGCAGCAATGCCATCGCTCAGAATTACGGAAAGCTGGATCATCCAACCGGGGCGATTCGCTACGAAGTCACCACCGAGCTGTTCGAAGTCGTGCAGAAGCTATGGGATAGCTGGAGCGATGACTGGATCGTCGGCGATCGAACCACCGGGCAATTCCTCAATCCATCAAGGAGCAGAACGATCGATCACAATGGGAAGTACTTCTCTGTGACAGGCCCGCTGAATATTCCACGGTCTCCTCAAGGCCAGCTCCCCATCATCCATGCCGGCCATTCGAAGGACTCTTACGAGTTCGGCGCGAAGTATGGTGACGTACGGTTCACATACTTTCGAGACACAGTTTGGAACAAGAAGCTCTATGCTGACGTGAAGGCGCAAGTGGCCGGGAAGGGCCGCGATCCGAACCAGCACACCGTTATAACAGGTGTGAATTTCTATGTTCGGGAGACATTGGCTGAGGCAAAGGCCTATTTCGAGGCGTCTCAGCGACGGCTACCATACCCCTACGATGCCAAGTATCTGTCGGACACACTTAAATTCGATGTGTCGGCATTCTCGCTGCAAGAGAAAGTTCGTGATGTCTTTAGCGGCCGCGACGTCGGAGAGACGGACTACGTGATTCAACGTGCTTACGAAACCTACTGGCGAGATGACATCACCCTTGAGGAGTTGTTCCGGCTCGAGCGCAACGATCCATCCTTCGTCGCGACCGCCGTCGGCAGCGGCAAGGAAGTCGCGGACTGGATTGAACGCAATTTCCATGAGCGAGCATTCGATGCTGTGAAGGTGTTCCCGAATGCGTTGCCATCCTCGATCGACAGCTTTGTGAAGTGGGTTGTGCCTGAACTTCAAAGGCGCGGTATCGCCCGGAAAGCATATGATACGGTGACGCTGCGCGAGCATCTCTCCCTTGAGAAAGCCATCAATCGATACGATAAAGTTTCAGATGTTCGCTTGGCCGAAGCCGCAGCATTCTAGGCAAGCAGACATTTCATATGGTCGCGTCCGTTGTAGGTATTTCGTCGAGCTCTTCTTTCGACTCCAAAACCGCTGCGCTTGTCGAACACGCCTTGTCGCGTCTTTCTCCCGACCTCGCGGCATCTCACCTGAGGTTGAGGGAAAGATCGCGGCGCGCTAATGCATGCTCGTACCAATGATCCATTAATCGAGCGAACTATTCGTTCGATCGAAAGCGCAAGCGCACTTGGGATCGCCAGTCCGATCTTCAAAGCCTTGTTTTCAGGATTATTGAAGGCATTCCTCGACTTTCTTCCCCAATACGCTCTAGCTGGGAAGGTTATCCTGCCCTGGCAACTGGTCGAAGCCCTGCTCATATACTTGCTCTGGATTACACACTTCGGCCTGCGTTGCAGTCCATGGGCGCACGACACGTAGTTCAGAGTGTCTTTGTGCGATCGGCAGATATCGTAGTCAACGCAGACAAGGTTGAGCTTTCGGTAGGCAGCACTGTTCTTCTAAATGAAGCGATCCTGCATTTCTCGTACGCCGTCCGAGCAGCGACTGCGCTACCGATGCTTGGGCATCCACAGCCAGATCGTTCGAACGATGCACTACTATTGACTCATTGGCTGGTCCGCGATTGAGAAGCCGTTGCTCTGGCGGTCAGTTGCTAACTGATAAGGAAAGATGAGAAACGGAGTCAGTTGGCTACTGATAAGAAAAATCTGCTTTCCTTATCAGTCGTCTGAAGCGAAGCAGATTTGTGGAACCGATTTATTCTAGCGCAGAGCAGGCCCCCGCGGATCGGCGGATCACATTCTTGTCATCGGGCTGTCGATTGAGGCGGCCGGTGTGGCCGCGTTGCACCGCAGTCGCGGAGGATAAAAGTCCACCAAGCTGCCGCTGACGCTGCACAGCGAGGATCACTGGGCCGTTCACGTGCGCTTAAAAATTCTGCGAGAACACCGTTTCTAACAGCCAACTTGAAAAGAGATCGACGAGACGATCGGATCGATCAGCGGGCCGTATCAGCCAGTAAGAGAATGGCGAGCGCACGGTTTCGGTGGAAAGACGAACCAGCCGACCGGCGGATATATCCGGAGCCACTAGGTGCTCGCGTCCAACGGCGACGCCCATACCTTCTAGAGCCGCGCGTAGCGCTATTGAACTGTCGGAAAAGATCAATCCGCCGTCCGGCAGTTTTCCGAGGCCGAGTCGGGATGCCATCTCTGGCCACCCCATAGGCATCAGGTCGTGCACTAGCGGCATGCGGAGCACATCCGACAGGCTTCGGATCGAGTGCTGAGCAAGCAGTGAAGGTGCGCAGACGAGAAATACATCCTCATGAGCTAGTAATTCAGCATCGACGCCTGGCCACTCGCCTGGACCGTAGCGGACGCAGCAATCGAATCCGTCACGTACTGGATCAGCGATTGTAAAGCTTGTCGTCAGACGAAGTGTGATGTCGGGAAAGCGTTCCGCAAAAGCTGGCAACTTTGGTGCGATGCGCAGTGCCGCCAAAGCAGGTAGCATATCGATCGAAAGCTGCCGACCTCGTTCCCGCGAACGCCACGAACCTTTGCTTGATGCGCGGAGCGATGCTTCTCTAATGCGGGCGAGCGCCGGACGTACTTCAAGCAGATAGAGGTGCGCTGCTTCCGTCGGCAGCAAACCGTGCGGCTGTCGCTCGAACAGCTTCACGCCGAGCGCTTCCTCCACCGACTTTATCCGCTGGCTAACGGCAGAGGCGCTGACGTTCAATTCGCCAGCCGCCGCTGCGAAGCTGGTGTGCCGCATTGCCGCGTCGAAAAAGGTCAACGCGTCCAGCGGAATGTAAGAGCGATCCAGCATAAGCAGAGCTTGCCCTGAGACTTAGAAATCGATGTTTGTCGGCGACATAGCGCTCGTTTTACATCAGTCCAACACATTGATATATATGAAGAATTTTATTCTTCATTCAAACGGAGTGGGTAATGAAAAAATCTCTGATAGGCGTTTTTCTTGTGCTGTTCATACTGTCTGGTGTGTCAGCACGCGCTGACACGGTGAAGGTGGAGGTCGCGTATCTGCCTGTACTGGGCATCGCGCCGCTGCTTGTCCTGGAAGCGGAAGGGTGGGCACGGGCCGAAGGTCTCGACCTGCAACTCACGAAATTCAATTCCGGTCCTGCGATCACGCAGGCGCTCGGATCCGGGAAATTCGACGCCGTCACCATGGCGATCTCGCCGGTGCTCGTTGCAAGGGCTGCTGGTGTCGACCTGAAAGTAGTCGCAGTCAGCGGTGTGGAACAGCAGACGTTTATTGCAGGGTCGGGTTTGGCAGCTGCCGTCTCGTCCGCTGCAAATCCTGCTGCAGGGTTCTCTGCGTTCGCCAAGGCTAGCGGGCGGCCGGCGAAGATTGGAACTCTGCCGAAGGGCAGCATGCCGGACACAGCGCTGCGTCACTATATCGAGAAAAATGCGATTGGTGCGGATGCCGTCCAGATCGTTAGCCAGAGCGAAGAAGCCGTACGCCAGGCGGCGATCACCGGAGCAATCGACGGTGCCGTAATCCCGGAACCGCTCGTGACCATTATCAAGGAAAAGCTCGGCGGTTCTCAGGTCATCGCCGACGGCAAGGGACTGTTCGCCGGGCATCCGGGCTTTGTTCTTGCTCTCCGCTCGACGTTCGTCGACCAGAATCGCAAAGCTGCCGCCAAACTCGCTGTATTCTATGACCGCGCCGTCGCGTTCATCAAGGCGAATCCCGATAGAGCGGCTGACGACATCCTACAGTTTTTCGGAAAGGGGTTGATCGACAAGGCGACGCTCGTCGCTGCGCTGACGTCTCCTTATAATCAGCAGGGCGACGGCCTTACGCAGTTCGTGGATGGCACGGAAAAGCTGCAGGATTATCAGGTCAAGATCGGTGTGCAACCTGCGCCAGTCGATCTCGGTCAATTGTTCTGGAGCGAGGCAAAAGCCAATTCGGCTCCGGGCGTGCGATGAGCGTGGCTCTGTTCGGGCGAAGCCTGCCGCCGCGCCTGCAACTGGGATTGCAGGTCGCGAGCGTTCTGGTGTTTTTGCTCGGCTGGGAATTTGCGGTGAGACAGTCACTCGTGTCGTCGGCCCTTATTCCGCCGCCGAGTAGCATTGTCTCCGCCTTCCGGCGAGAATACGGCCATGGTTTCTGGACCAGCAACGTCATAGCCACGCTGAGACACTATCTGCTGGGCGCCGGGATTGGCACCATCGGCGGAATTGCGCTCGGCTATGCAGCGGCGCTTTCACCTGCACTGCAGGCAATTCAGGAGGGAATTGCGCGCCTGTTCAGGCCGATCCCGCCGCTCGCTTGGATTCCATTCGCCATCATCTGGTTCGGCATCTCGGAAGCTGCGGCGACCTTCATCATCGCGATCGGAGTTTTCTGGATCAACTACTTCACCGCCTATGCTGGCGTGCGGTCAATCGATCGCCGCTTCTACACTGTGTCCGAGGTATTCGGGCAGGGCAGTATACTTCCCATCGTTGCCAAGATCATCGTGCCCGGATCACTGCCGTCGGTGCTTGCTGGCATCCGCTCTGGCCTTGGCATCGGCTGGTTTGCGGTGCTGGCTGCCGAGCTGTTCGGTATCCCGGGTATAGGCCAGCGCATGATGGAGGCTTCCGGCATGCTGGTGACCGACGTGGTGTTGCTCTACATGGCGACCATTGCGTTCCTCTACACGATCACCGACTCAGCCATGAGCTTGCTTGCGGGTTATCTGCTGCGGTGGCAGGCATGAATTTGCATCTTGTTGCGGACTCGGCCGTCGATATTCGTGGGCTCTCTATCGCATTCGATCAAACATCTGTGCTTGACGATGTAAGTTTCTCACTGTGTAGCGGTGAAATCACCGTACTGGTCGGTCCGTCCGGTGCCGGAAAATCGACACTCTTGCATGCAATCGCCGGCGTACTCGCACCTGTACGCGGGGAGGTTCGTATTGGTGCGCAAGGCGCATCGATTGGCAATCTTCATGGCAGACGCGATATCAGCTTTGTGTTTCAGGAGCCGCTACTATTTCCCTGGCGGAATATCCTTCGCAATGTCGAGTTTGGGCTTGAGGGCATCGACCTCAGTCGTGCCGAACGCCGCAGTCGGGCAAACGCCGCATTGAAGTTAGTCAATCTTTCCGACCAGGCTGCGAAATGGCCACATCAGCTCTCGGGCGGACAACGTCAGCGGATCGGCCTTGCGCGAGCGCTCGCCGTCGAGCCAACTTTGCTGCTGATGGATGAGCCATTTGCGGCACTCGATCCCAAAAACAGGGCGGTGCTGCAGAATGAGCTGCTGGACTTAGTTGAGCGGCAACGCATGTCCGTGCTGTTCGTTACGCACGATATGTCGGAGGCTATCTATCTGGCAGATCGTATTCTGGTGCTGAGCGAACGACCCGCTCGCATTGTTCTTGATATTCGCGTGGATGATCCGCGTCCGCGATCACGTAATTCACATCACCCGCTGATCGAGCACTTACATGGCACGTTCGGTCTTCAGAATGACAAGGAGAAACTATGAGTTTGGAAAGAAAAGGATATCGCGTCGGCATTTTCGTCTGTCGCGATGCCGAGGTCGTCGATTTTGCTTCGCCTTATGGGGTGTTGTCAATTGCACGGCGTCTGCAGCCGCAGATCGAGGTTTTTCTGATTGCGGAAAATCTTCAGCCCGTGACGGGCGCATCGGGCTTTACCGTTCTGCCAAACTACAGTTTCTCAGATAATCCGCAAATGGACGCATTCTTGATCCCGGGCGGACCCGGACTGCGGACCGCGCAATACAATCCCAACCTGCATTCCTTCATACGTGAGCTGCCGGCAGGCACGTTGTTAACAAGCGTCTGCACTGGCTCGTGGGTCTACGGGCGCATGGGATTGCTGGACGGCATTGCGGCGACAAACCGGAAGAATCCCGATCGTTTGGAGCGTAGAGGTATAGGAAAAGTACCAATCGAACAGCTCAAGGACATCGCGCCAGCATGCAAGACGAGCCTTGCACGCATAGTTGATGCGGGGCGCATCATCACAGCAGGCGGTATCGCGTCGGGAATGGAACTTGGTTTCCATCTTTTGCGACGCGCTGGCTTGTCGGAAGAACTAGTCTCCGAGGTCGCCTATCTAATGGAATACGAAAAGGGGTATGCCACCTATCGCGATGATATCGAATTCTCCAGGACGTTTAGCTAGCTCGTTCTGCTTAATCGGTTGGCTAACCGATAAGTGAAAGGTGAAAAACACAGCCAGTTGTGAAAGGGCGCGCGGACATCTCTTGCGCCCTTTTCCTTACGGATCTTTTGCATGTGAACGCTGAGATAGTCTATCGCTGTCCGCGATATTCTGCAGACAGTGGCATTCGGAATCTCAGGCGCTCGCCAGCGCGCGTCCGATCGAAAATGGGATGGGTACAGTGACAGTCGAATAAGGAAAAAGGGAAAATCGATCCAGTTTGCAACTGGTCAGACACTAGAGAAAATGGAGTCAGTTGGTCAACTGATAAAGAAATAGACAAAATGGAGTCAGTTGCCTGACTGATAAGCAAAGGTGAAAAACGGAGTCGGTTGCCTCACTGATAAGGAAGGCCGCAAACCTTATCAGTCCACAGATCCCGAATACGACAAGAGCACGGTGCGCCGTCGGAAGGTTGTAGTCTCGTTGCTGTTGGCAATGTCCTACACTCATATCCCGCCTGATTGCGGTCTTGTTTCGCTTTGATGGTCGCTGTCTTCTGACTCAAGAGTCTCGCAGAGGACCACGTTGATGTGCCCCTCGGGCCACCCTTCAAACTCAGTTATGCGTCTGAAGCCAGCTTTTTCGTACATTCCAGGTGCTTGGAAATCGTGGCTGGCCACCCAAATCCGGAGAGCACCTCGACGACTGGCCTCGGCAATGAAAGCGCCCAGCAACGCTCGCGCGTAACCCCGGCCCCGATGCTCGGTATCGACCCACATCTGCTTGATTTCGGACGTGCTTGACCAAGTATAGCCCGCAGCAACAGCGATCATTTTCCCGCCACCGTCGCAGATCATAAAGCCCAGACCTTGGGCGTCGTCACGCCCGGTAGCGGAACTGTTATGGGCGTATAGGTGGACTTCGACCGCATCCAATTCGAACGGAGAAAGGTCATGACGGGGAACGATTGCAAGGGTCATGGTGTGTCCTTCATCGGCCAGAGTCAAATTCTGCGAAATACCGTCACATCGAGCAAGGCGACTATGAAATGCGAGACTTCATTGATCCAGCTTGGCTAGATCGACGAACGAAAAATCAAAATCAACTGAGTTACCGATTAAAGGTAATCCGTAGTATTCGAATGTTGACGCCGAATCCGTGATGGATAAGCCTTCCAAAAGGTTACGATGAGCCAGGTGATGGATTTCTTCGTAGTCAGACACTTTTCGTCTTTGTGACGATGCTCGGTCGTGTCTGCGAATCTAAAGTATCTTCAAGAAGCGAGTTGTTAGCGATGATCGCGGATTATGACCATCTGGCGATTTCTTCTATGATCACGCACTTCTACATTTGACCGCCGATGATCTCGGACGGCCGGGGGGCGCTGGCCCATTGTGGGGTGCCGCCATGAGTAACCGTGAAAGAAGGTGGACGATTAGCGATGTTGTTTGAGCTATGGCCTCCTCCATCCCGCGCGGTTGCTGGTTGGACAGTCGTCACGATAAAAACACCGAGAGCCGCGGTTATCATATAGGTTCTGATCAACATTCCTGTTCTCCAATTAATGCCAGAGGTATTTCAAACCAGCTCCGCCAGCGAGATGCTTGTTGTTCGCCGATATCAAGGCGAGGCCGCAGCTATTGAAACGTCGGTCATTTGCTTTCAATAAGTCTTAGTCGATGCGGGTATATATAGTCCGATGGACGTTGCATGCCGCGACTTTGCCATATGACACAGTCGTTATTCGGGCTGCTTCCACCTCAGAATGCGTGGTAGCAACATCGGGACATGCTGGCGATATTGCTGGTAAGCAGCGCCGAATTCAGCGATCAGATCTCGCTCTTCGAACTGCAACGCGACGAGGATATAGAGCGTGCTCGTCGTTGCCAGGAGCAGATGGCCCACGGTCATCTCTGGCGTAGCCCAGAATACAATGAGAAAGCCAAGCATGATCGGATGCCGTACAATCTTGTAAAGCGATGGCGTTCGAAATTCCTGGCGAGCGGCCTTGGTTCCGCGAAGTGCAATAAAGCGCCTGCCGCAGGCCAAATAGGTCGAAATGATCGATCATGTAAGTCGAAGCCAGTACAGTCAGCCAGCCGAGCCAATAGATGCCGGTTAACACTGATCCCGCAAGTCCGTCGATTTTCCAGATAGTGATCGGCATCGGTCGCCACTGCCAGAATAACAGTATCAAAAGCAAGCTCGAGACAAGCACATAAGTGCTGCGCTGGCAGGCTACAGGCAAGAGCTTGGCCCATCCATTCTTGAAAAACGGCCGTGCCATAACGCTGTGCAGGATGGCGAAGGCTCCGAGCAAAAGCAGGTTGATGGCGAGTGCTTCTCCCAAGCCGACACTCTCGCCAATGTCGATTGACTTAGGAACAAGAGCATTGCTGAAGAACCCAGGCGCGTAGAGCATTGAAGCAAGAAATACGGTGTAGCTTGCAATAGCGTAAATCAGGATTAAGAGACGTGCATACATGGCGGTCGGTCCAATGTTTTGATTGCTGTCAGGTTTAGACGGGAAGGCAGTCGCCAGCATTTGCGAGCGCGATTAACTTTAGATCGCTATTGGTCGAAATCGCGAAGCAGTGCTGGCCTGCGTGAATGAGTCCCGACGTCGCGGGTGAACACCTGCGGATCGCTATCGTGAGATCGTCCTCTGAACATCCCCTGGCCATGGCACGAGGTATGACGAGGCTCGCTTCTGCTTCATGCAGGGGTTGAAGTTAGGCAAAGCGTTGCGGAGCGACATTCCGAGCGCCGGCGTTGCCATTTCTTCGGTGGTCTGGTTGCAGGATCAAATGGTTGCGGCCTGCCTTCGCGGGCCATCACGCAAGCCGTTCTTACCGTGATTGTGACCCTGCTCAAGTTCGGCCTGGAAACGGGTTGCGCACACTCGTCTAGGAATGTCGTGCCGATCTTCCGTGAGGAGGTAGTGCACCGATGAATTGTCTGATCGCTTCGAGAATAGGTTGTTGATCTCCGGCAAAGAACCAATGATCGTTGCCTTCAAGTTCGACAAATTGAGCGCCGGGAATTCGGCGAGCCAAGTCTTGTCCGGCTGCAATGCGCACGGCGCGATCGTCTCTTCGGTGCATGACCATTGTCGGCAATACGATGTGAGACAGAAGATGCCTCACATCAGTGTCACGCAATGCGTTGAGCACGGCGGAGATGCCACCGGGGCTAGAGGCGGCGCGCAACAAGCCAGCCCACCAGGCTCGAGCCTGGAGGTCGTCGGCGAGGCTTGGTCCGAAGGTTTTGATGCCTGCGTCACCACCCCATTCGGCAACGAGCTGTTGGCGCCAGGCGTCGTATTGGTTTGCCCGTAACACGTGCGGATAGTCTGGTGTCCAGGACCCTTTTGCCAATGCACCGAACAGAATAAGCCCTGCTACAATTTGAGGCTCATCGACCGTGAACCTGATGCACGCGGGCCCGGATTCCGATGCTCCAAACAGAACAACGCGCCGCGCGCGGGCGGCGTGCAGAACTGTTCCGATGTCTTCGGCTGTGGCTTCCACACTTGGAACCAAGCCGTCCCGGTCCGAGAGGCCCACTCCACGGCGATCGAAGGTGATAACGCGTCCTAGTGCCATCAGCCCCGTCAGAAATGACCGGCCGGATGGATGCTCCCATTGCCGCTCCACGTGCGAAACGAAACCGGGCATGACCAGGATATCGAGTTTTCCGCTACCGTATGTCTGATAAGCCAGATAGGCGCTCGGCCCCTTGGCATAAAGCGGCGTCGCGACAGCATGAGGAAGCTGAACTGCGCGAGGATCCATCGCTGCCTGGGTTGCTGCCTCAGGCGCAATTCCCAGCTCGTCGTCCAGCCGCTGTGCCAATGCAGTGTAGTGGTTCTCAGCGGCACTTCGATCGCCAGCAAGCAGAAGACTGCAGAATCAAATGGCGGCCATACACCTCGCTCAGCGGATCGAATTCGACAAGTCGAGCTGCGTAAGCTGCTGCAGCGAAATGATCGCCAACGGCATTCTTGTCCTGCGTAAGTCGTTCCAGATTATGCATGACGCGTCCTCTGAGTGCCTCGCGTCGAAAGAACGCCCAATCTTCGAATTGAGGACAATCGGGTAGGCTGAAGCCTGCGAGGAAGTCTCCGCGATAATATTGGCAAGCTTCTTCGAAGGCGCCGCGGTCAGAAGCTTGCTCGAACTGGCGGAAGTCGTTCACAACAGTGGCGACTGGAGACAATCGCACGCTGGTGCGGTCTGCCTCGAGAACGTGTTCGCCAAGTATTTCTTCTATACGATGGAGCAGGCGCCGTAACCGCGCGCGCGCGGTTTCATCCGGACTCTCTGGCCATAGCAGGGCGGCAAGCACATCGCGCGCGACCGCGCCTTGATGTTCCGAGAGATAGATCAGCAGGGCCAGGCCTTTGCGCAGGTTTAGTTTTATTTGGTGGTTGTCCTTGCGGATTTCCGGGAAACCCATCGTCTGAAGCGAAAACACGGTCATGAAAACTTCCCTGGCGGTCCGCCGAGTCTGAGGGATGCTCAGGGGACGATGATAGCAGATAGAGCGGATAACTCACACTCGCTCTTCGAGCAAAATGGTTTCAATAATCCGTTCTCGCGAGCGGTATACCGGAAGCATCATCATGTTTTCTCATCTGCTGCGACACGGCCTTGCAAACTTTCCGTCAACACTGCCTTAACACTCTTCGCACCGAATCCATTGTTGCACATTTCACATTGTCGTCAGGCGAAGGTCTCACAATGAAAGCAGTTCTTTGCAAGACATTTACGGGTCTTGAAGATTTAACCATCGTCGAAGTAGAGCAACCTCGGCCGGCGGATGACGAAGTCCTGATCGCGGTGCAGGCCACGTCGGTGACCTTCATGGACTATTTGATCGTCTCGGGCCTTTATCAGATGCGCCCGCCGACACCATTTGTGCCCGGCACTGAGGCTGCCGGAGTCGTTGTCGCGATTGGCGGAAAGGTCACGAAATATAAGCCCGGAGATCGTGTGGCATGTGTGTCGTGGTCGGGCTGTTATGCGGAGCAGATGGTCGCCAAAGAATCGAAGACCGTGATGTTGCCTGCGGATATCTCGTTCGAAATAGCGGCAACGGTCTGGTATAATTATGGAACGGCCTTCTATGCATTGATCGAGAGTGCCCGAGCACAGTCCGGAGAAAGACTGTTCGTGACCGGCGCCGCGGGCGGTGTCGGACTCGCTGCTGTGGATCTCGCACGCAGCTATGGCTTGAAGGTCATCGCTGGCGTCGGTTCCGACGATAAGAAGGCCTTACTGCAGCGTTACGGAGCTTGCGACGTTATCAACTATCGGAAGGAAAATCTCCGTGAACGGATCAAGTCGATCACTGCCGGTGAAGGCGTCGATATTTGTTTCGATAATGTCGGCGGCGAAATTTTCGAGCAGATGACGCGCTTGATGAAGTGGGACGGGCGATTGATTCCGGTCGGTTTCGCGAGCGGCGTCATCCCTTCAGTCTCCATGAATCTCCTGCTCTTGAAGAATTATTCCATCATTGGTGTTTTTGCTGGCGCATGGGCGGAGAGATTCCCAGCTCGGGCCGCACGTATGAATGATATTCTTGCAGATTTGCTGACAAGAAAGCGGATCCGCCCGCACGTCGATCGGATTCTTCCTCTGGAGCAGATTAAGGAAGCGATGCGTGCCGTGGCGAATCGACGTGCCCAGGGACGAATTGTACTCAAGCCGATAACTGGCGGCGGCGACAAGCGCGAGGTCGTGGGATGAATTCTATTATCATTAACAAGAACTTTTGCGGTCCTCCGAATTCGGGGAATGGAGGCTATGTGTGCGGGCGGTTGGTGCATTACATTCCAGGCAGTGCTGAGGTGACATTGCATTTGCCGCCGCCTCTGGAAAAGCCACTTGAGGTGAGCGCGAAGAATAACCAGTCCTGGGAGTTGAGTGACGGAGATAAGGTCGTCGCCTCGGGGGGCAGGCTAATGTTGAACTCTCGCGACTGGAAAGAGCTTCGTTCGAGGAGGCTTGCGAAGCAGGCGCGCAGGCACCGACCCTCTTTCAGGAACATCCACTGCCAACATGCTTCGTCTGCGGCCCAGCAAGAAAGCCGGGAGATGGTTTGCGCATCTTTGTCGCTCCACTCGCTCTCCATACCCACAAAACGACGCCCGTGCTGGCGGCAGCATGGATCCCGGATTCGACGTTGATATCGGAGGATGGTTTCGTCGCTCCTGAATTTCTCTGGTCAGCCCTCGATTGTCCTACAGGATATGCTTCCGCATATGACGCTCAACTTGGTGCGTTTGATCCAGCTCCTGTCTTGCTGGGCCGAATGTCGGTGCGGATAGCAAATCGGCCGGTCGCTGGAGAGCGTTGTGTCATTACCGCGTGGCCAGCCGGCCGCGAAGGACGCAAACGGTATGGAGAGGCTGCGGCTTATGGTGAAGACGGCTCATTGTTGGCTGTAGCGAAAGCGACGTGGGTTGCCGTGAGTCGACAAATCCAAATTGGTCAAAACTGACGTATTCGCAGACCGGTGGTCATAAGCGCTTAGCAACAAATTATCAGCCTCCCGCACAATCCCGTTGGTTTCTATTTCCAACGGGAAAGGAGTTCCTATGCCTGTTGATCTCACAAAACCCGCCAGAGCGACCAAAAAGCGCGAAGCAGACCACATCTCCAGTCCGATGATTTTGGGATGCAGCGCCGTGATCGTTGTCCTCCATCTCGCTGGTGGGGTCTTTCTGAGCAAAGCACTTCCCCAATCATCTATGCGATCGCCCTCGGTGCTCTTCGAGGCTTGCGTGAGTCAATCGACCCCATCCGACGTCTATCTCCCTTTCGACTGAAAAAGGGGTTTTCAATATGCTCGATTTAACGACTGGTCTTGTCATAAGCATTGCTGTTTTCGCAGGCGCATTTGTCTCTGGTCTTGCTGGATTTGCATTCTCGGCGGTGGCTGGTGCGATCCTGTTGCGTATCTTTCCGCCGCAGGAAGCCGTTCCTCTCATGATGGTTTGTAGTGTTGTGATACAGATCATCAATCTTTGGGCCCTCAGGCAAAACATTCAGTGGAGCGGCAGCATTCCATTGATTGTAGGTGGTATTTTCGGAATTCCGATTGCGGTTCATCTGCTTCAAAACACCGAGACTCATTCTCTTAGGCTCGGCTTTGGAGTCGTTGTCACACTATATGCTGCGTATATGTTACTTCGCCGCCCGATTGCTCAGGCCGGATTGAATGTCGCAAACAAATACACTGTTGCGCTGATCGGCTTTGGAGGTGGATTGGTCGGCGGGTTGACGGCAATGCCAGGAGCCGTGCCAACGATTTGGTGTGACATGCGTGGCATGTCCAAAGGAGGGCAGCGTGGGCTTGTGCAGCCATTCATCGCTGTGATGCAGATTTATGCGATCATTCTTCTGCTCGGACAGCAGAGCTTCTCTTCCAAGATCGCGCTCGATCTCGTCGTCAGTGCACCGGCGATGTTCGCTGGAACGGCCCTTGGCATAATTGCGTTTCGGCACGTCAACGAACTGGCTTTCAGAAAAATCATACTGGTGATGCTGCTACTCTCCGGGGGCGCTCTGATCTTTGCTTGACCTAACGATGGTCTGGTGTTGTTCGACGCGTAGATCTTCCGATGCGTTTCACGAGTATTCGTCAGTTTTGCCCTCAGAACGCCTCCGGGTTGAGGAAATCCTTGCCGGAAGCAGGTGTCTGATCAAGGCATGCGCTTCCACCGACGTGAGCTGCCAATAGTCTTCAAGGATTTGCTCGCCAGCGATGATTTCATCTGCTGCACCGTTGGCTCAATCGCAATTGCAAAATCGACTCCGGCGTCGAGAGACAATCCAACGACCAGTCTCCAGGCGCGATCGGCGTGCTTCTCCAATTCAGCAAAACACGCGTCGGCAGCAGCACTGCTGAGCTACATCACAATCCCGTATTTTCTCGATGGCGGTTGTGAGTTCCGGCGAGCCTGATGCGCCCGCCTGGCATGCCGACGATCTCAGAGGACGCTCAGGTGACGTTGGAGGCGGACAAGGTCTGTAAAGCCCCACTCGACCGATCGGGCTTGTCGTTATAGGCGCGTGCACCGGATTCTTTGAACGGCTGCCGCAACCATTGGAAATCAGGAGCTAGGTTGTTGAAAAAGCATTCGTTTAACGTGCGCAGGATGTTGTCCGCTCTGGGAGCGGGCGCGGGGCTTGCGCTTATCATGGCAACGCCGGCTTTTGCTCAAACGACTGATTACGATGGCAGCGCTGCCAATCCCAATCCCGCGCCGGGCACGATCATCAACAATGGCAACGGTCAAGGAGCGTTTTTTCATCGGGCGGCTCCGCCATCTAACACGACTGGCGATGCGGGTACCGCGACGATCAACAACAGAGACGGTGGTGACACGCTTTTTACTGACGATGGCACCGCGAATGCGGCTACTATCAACAACAGTAATGGCGGAGAGACATTTTTCAGGGGTAGCAGTACGGCTGCTCTCGCACGCATAAGTAACGGTCAGGACAGCAGGACGTTGTTCGCTGATCAGAGCACGGCCGGCAATGCGGTCATCGGCAACCTCGGTGGAGGACGGACGATTTTTGCGGACACCGCCACGGCCGGCGACACCGGCACTGGCCCGGTCGGCGGTGCCACCATTACGAACCGCGATGGCGGCTCGACGGAATTTCTCGGGAGCAGTACTGCCGGTCGGGCCGTCATCACCAATGGCCAGAATGGCACGACGAGCTTCGCCGATCAAAGCACTGCCGATCATTCGCTCATTATCAACGATGAAGGGCGGACAACATTTTCAGGCAGAAGCGGAGCCGGAACTTCCACGATCAGCAATCGTAATGGCGGTTCGACAGAGTTTAGCGAAAACAGTTCAGCCAACATCGCCGCGATCGACAACAACAATGGGCAGACCTCTTTCAAAGGCGATAGCACGGCCGGAGGCGCCCATATTGCGAACTTCGACAACGGATCGACGACGTTCTCCGACCGTAGCTCGGCCGGTGCCGCCATCATCAATGCCGACGGCGGTGGCGTTTTTAATAACAAAACAGGGATATTTTTCAAAGGAACCAGCACGGCTGGCGTGGCCGGAATCAGTGTCAGCAATGGTGGCATCGCGGCCTTCGATAACAACAGCACCGCTGCTGCGGCCACGATCAGCGCTAATCAGAGCGTGGTGAGCTTCGCCGGTACAAGCACGGCTGGAAGCGCCACGATCAACGTGAAGAATAACGGAACGGTATCCTTTTTCGAGAACAGTACAGCTAACAACGCCACCATTAACCTGAGCAGCGGGGCGACGGCAGGTTTCAACGCGAGCAGCACGGCTGGCAATGCTACCATCAACAACAGCGGAGATGTGGTGGCGTTCATAGGCAACAGCACGTCCGGGAACGCGCGGTTGATCAACGGCGAAGGAAATAGCCGTTTCGATTTTTCCGGCACGGCGGGCGCGACTGGTGACGGCAAGATTAGCGCAGGTTCGATCGCGGGCGGCGGCACGTTCTTTCTCGGCGGCAACCAGCTCGCCGTTGGCGGCAATGGCGATTCCACGACCGTCAGCGGTGTGATCGCGGATGGTGGCTCAAAAGGTGGCTCCGGCGGAAGTCTGGTCAAGACTGGTGGCGGAACGCTGACGCTAACTGGCACTAACACTTATTCAGGTGGCACGGAGCTGCATGGCGGTGTGCTGTCGGTATCGGCCGACGCCAATCTGGGCATGGCATCGGGTAGACTGGTGTTCAGCGGTGGCACGCTCGCGACAACAGCGAGCTTCGCGACGGCGCGAGACGTGTCGTTGCAGCAATCGGGCTCGTTTGACGTTGCCGGGGGTACGGCGTTGGGCCTAACTGGCGTGATCGCCGGTGCCGGTTCTTTCGTCAAGGCAGGAGCCGGCGCGCTGGTCTATGACGGCAACGGAGCGGGCTTCACCGGTACCACCGATATCACAGCTGGTGCGCTGATTGTCGGGTCGAGCGCGGGTCATGGCGATGCTGTACTCGGCAGATCTTTTAATGTCGCGAGCGGCGGCATACTCGCTGGTCACGGCACGGTTGGGGCGGGCGCGGGCTCGGGCTCGGTGGTGACGATCGCCGCGGGTGGAATCCTGTCACCGGGTAATTCCATCGGTACGTTCACCGTCAATGGCAATCTCGTCATGGCGGCTGGGTCGCATCTGATCACAGAGATCGATGCCTCGGGCGCATCCGATCGCGTCGCCATATCCGGTACGGGGGACATCTCAGGTGCAGCGCTCGATGTTTCAGCGCAGGGTGTGAAAGTGGGGCGCTACGCCCTCGTAACCACTGCCAACGGTCTTACCGGAAAGTTCGGCTCCGTCACCGCGCCAGGATTCATGTCGGCTTTCGCCGGCATTGCTGATACCTACGATGCCAACAACGCCTATCTCGATGTGTTGAGAGTGCGCGAGTTTGCCGATGCCGGATTAACTCGTAACCAGAAGTCTGCGGCAGCTGGTGTTCAGAGCTTGTCCGGCGGAAATCTGTTCTATGCTGGCGGTCCGCTCTATGACGCCATCATGCAGCTGCCGACGGACGCAGCCGCTCGCCATGCCTTCGACCAGGTGTCGGGCGAGGTTCATGCCTCGATCAAAACGGCACTGATCGAGGATAGCCGCTTTCTGCGCAACGCCGTCAACGACCGTATTCGTGCCGCCTTCAACAGCGTCGGCGCCAGTGATGGTCCGGTCGTCACCTACGAGAACGGTCGTGCGCAGTCTGCTCCGTCCAACACCGGTCGTGTCGCACTTTGGGGGCAAGGCTTTGGCTCGTGGGGACACAGCGGCAACAATGGCAATGCGGCCCGCCTCAATCGCTCCTCTGGCGGCTTCTTCACGGGTCTCGACGCAACCATGTTCGACACCTGGCGTCTCGGTGCAGTCGCTGGCTACAGCAGCACGTCATTCAACGCGAAGGAGCGTGCTTCGTCAGGGTCGAGCGACAACTATCATCTTGGTCTCTATGGCGGTACGGTCTGGAGCGATTTTGCGTTCCGCGCCGGTGCTGCTTACACTTGGCATGACATCACCATTAACCGCAGCGTTGTCTTTCCGGGCTTCACTGACAATCCGAAGAGCGATTATCGGGCTGCGACCGCGCAGGTCTTCGGTGAACTCGCCTATGGCTTCAACGCCGGGATTGCTCGCTTCGAGCCCTACGTGAACCTCGCCTATGTCAACCTTAGGACGGACGGCTTCAGCGAGCGGGGCAGCGCAGCCGCATTGACGAGTGCTTCATCGAACACCGATGCGACCTTCACCACGCTCGGTCTTCGTGGCTCGACGATTTTCGATCTCGGCGGGGTGAGCCTGACCGCGAAGGTGCTGTTTGGCTGGCGACATGCCTTCGGCGAGGTGGCGCCGGTGTCGATCCAGTGCTTTGCCGCTGGCGGCAGCGCTTTCACCATATGGGGTGTGCCGATCGCGCGTGATGCCGCGGTGATCGAGGCCGGTCTCGACTACGCCATCGCACCGAACGCTACCCTCGGCGTGTTTTACAACGCCCAGTTCGGATCCAACCTTGCTGACCAGGGTATCAAGGCAAACTTGAACATCAAATTCTGAGAGAAGGAAATGGATGATCGTTCCATCTCCTTGATCCTGTCGAGCATCGCGGTAGTCGGGATTACGGGGCATTTTGGAGCCGTCTAAATTAATTCTTTTGTCGGACGTGGTGTTGGCTGGTACGGATATTGCTAAGTCTCACTGTCAAAGTCCTATGGCCGCCCATATTCCCGATGCCTCCTCAAGCGGAATCGACCTGGATGTGCTGTTTCGGCGCTATGCGGGCGAACTCCAGCAGCATGCGTTTCGCCGTTTGAAGGACCGAGAAGCTGCTGCCGATGTTGTTCAGGATCTCTTTTGTTCGCCTTTTGCTTTGGAGACGCGGTCGCTCCCAGGTTTCCTTTCCTTATGGATCTCGGTCTTTTCTCTGGAAAATCGTAGGCAATCTCACGGTTGACGTTATTCGTCGAAATCGCATCATTGGGTCCGTCGGGTCGCTAGATGACGCGCTTGAAGCGATTGATCCCAATCCCACCCCGATCGATATCTTGAAGCGCGAGAGCAGTATGGAATTCTGAAAGCTGCCTTGAATGAACTTCCCCCGAAGACGCGGCAGGCTTTGCTCCTGAATAGGGCCGATGGTCTAAGCCATGCCGAAGTGGCCGCCAAACTTGGCGTGTCATCCAGCATGGTCACGAAGTACATAATGGCCGGTCTTGCTCATTGTGCCTCTAGAATGCGCGATTAATCGGAATTTCTGCACGAAATCATTGCGGCTTCTGACTTTCCGTTCGTTCTATCAAATAGAGAAATTACCAAACGATAGAACCGCGTTCCATGAATCAGCCACCTAAGCCACCTAAGCCACCAATCCAGCTTCCCGAGAGCGCGAGGTCGAAAGATCCGCTAGGAGACGAGGCTTTGGCTTGGATCGTTCATCTTCATTCCGGTAGTGAGACCGATAGCGATTGGGCATCTTTCGACGCTTGGCGCGCATTCGATGATTCTCACGAAGAAGCAGCCAAGAATGCCGAGGCGCTCTGGGAGCGGCTTGGGCCAGTTTTGAGTCGCAAACGAGGCCGGCGCATTATTACCGGCTTGATGATCGCGGCCTTTGGTCTATCGGCAGTGGCATTTGCATTCGGTCTCTTCGGTTCTCCAGCGTCGCTCCTAGCTGATTATCGGACATCGGTTGGCGAGATTCGGAGTGTTACTCTGGTTGACGGATCGCAAGTCGATCTTGATACCGCAACGAGCTTTGATGTTGGAGCCGATGGCAGAAACATCTCGCTTCACACAGGGCAGATTTTTGCGGCGGTTAAGCCGGACCGAAATAGGCCATTTTCTGTGAAATCGGGAAATATCATCATCTAGGCTCTAGGAACCGCATTCGCCGTGCGTCGCGGCGAGGCCACGACGGTATCTGTTACGGAAAGTGCGGTAAGTCTGTCCGACGACCGTGAGACCATCCGCGTCGAGGCGGGAGAATTGCTAACTTACTCGCTAGCAACAGGTTTTGGTCAGAAACGCGCGATTGATATGGATACAGCAGCGTCGTGGCGTCGAGGAGAGGTTGTATTTGACAATCGTCCGCTTAGCGACGTTATGACGGAAGTCGAGCGGTATCAGCGCGGCAAGATACTTGTCATTGGCGATGCAGCTGGACGACTTCCTGTAAGCGGAGTCTTCGACTTGCGGGACGCCGATACGTTGTTTGCCTCGATCGAGTTGGCGTTGCCCGTTCACGTGATTCGTCTGCCCGGATTTACACTCATGAGATGGAATCCTGGCAAGATCTCGATTCGGAAGTAGTTTAGAGGCGTTCCAAGGCTAACTCATTGTCGTGTTTTCGCTGCCGTCCGTTCCATCTTTAGGAGCAGATTGAACTGCTCATTTATAAGTGAGCGGGGCAAAGCAGAATGCTTGTAGGCTCGCACTTCACGGTCGTCGGCATCGGCTCCAAGGTCGCAGGCAGCGATACCGGCGTCGGCACCGTCCGCGCCGCACCACTCGCCGTCACCGGCCGGCCCGGCACGCTGCAGGTTCGCCTGGTCGATCCGCAAACCCAGAACAAGAGCGCGGGCATGGGCGCCTGCACCGGAGACTCGGGCGCACCCGCATTCGAGGATCAGGACGGCCGCAGCGTCATCACCGGCGTGGTGAGTTGGTCGACCGCTGCGAACAATTCCGCCGGCTGCGGCGGCCTTACCGGGGTCACCCCCTGACATTATCATTATATAGGGACTGGATCGTGAAGACCGCCCGAAGCTGGGGCGCGGGTTTGTGACTTGACCCGCCGCCGCGGCGGGGGACTATCTTCCGAAAGAAGGATCCGACGATGCGCGATGCCCGACACTTCATCTTTAGCTTTCTTGCGGTAAGCGTATTCCTTGTTCCTGTCACGACTCCTCGGCGCTTGCCCAGCAGCCTGACTCGAAGGCTCAGCGACCGCGTCCCGACGATTCAAAGCTCAAGCCGGTTGCAAGTCCTCGCTCGGCATCGTCTTGCGCGGAATACGGTGCCGGCTATGTGCGCGTGGAAGGCACCGGAAGCTGCATACGGCTCGGTGGCGGCATCAGCGTCGGCGTTGGCGGATCGCGTTAAGGGCTTTGCAAGAATGCTCCATGCTCTACGAACCATCTCTTGTCTGCTCGCTGTCACCATTTGCGCGGCAATGACTTCTGCATCGGAGGCTCCGAACAAGCGCCCCGGCATCGACAAGACACACTCGCGCGGTCATGTAGCAGCGCCACGGAAAGCCGCGCGCCCGCAGGCATGCGGTGAATTCGGCCCGGACTTCGTGCGCATGCCGGGCTCGGATAGCTGTATCCGCTTTGGCGGCGGTGTCGGCATGGGCGTCGGGGCTGTGCCGTAAGACCACACGATAGAAAATGTTCAGTTGCGCTTGCCGCGCTGCTGCCATTTCTTCCGTGGATAAACCGTCGGCTTTTTCAAATACGGTTCAGCCTGCCGCTTCCGGGATTCCTCCAGCGCACGCTGATAGCCCGGCGAACCCATGATGCTTGGCGCGGCCCCGCGCGCCGAAGCTATGTCTGAATTAAAGACATTAACCGCCGCGATCGAGAGAAGGACAGGAATGACGGTTGCGGTGCGGCCCATCGTAAACTCCAATGCTGTTGCGTCGTTGAGAAGTTTAACCGGAAGAGCCGGCCAATGTTTCGCCAATGAAACGACGACTATAGATAGCAACAAACAGCGTCGGAAATCACCTAACTCCTTGATTTATCGTGATCGTCTAGGTTGGTAGGCTCGCTCATAACGGTCTGGTTGCAGGTTCGAGTCCTGCCGGGCCCACCAAATGTTTTCAATGATAGTCTTAACCAAGCCAATCAGCGATCCGCCGCCACGTTCCGCCGAGTACCTCGGCTCCAAGGAAAAGACTCAAGTGGCCGCACGGCTCCGTCGCCATTTCGATGCAGGCCTTTGGTGTGCTGACCAGTCGCGCGGCTCCGAAAAGCTGATCGGCGGAGATGAGTTCGTCGTTGTCCGCGGCGAGAAAGAATATTGGATTGTAAACCGCGGCAAGGTTGATCCGGCGCCCGAGCGCCATGAAGCTCCCCTCGGCAATCTGGTTCTCCCTGAAAAGCCATCGGCAGACCTGTAGGTAAAAATTTCCAGGCAAATCGACCGTGCTGGTGTTCCATTGCTGAAAGCGCTCATGGAGTTCATGCAACCGGATAGGGTCGATGGTTGATGGAACTTGAAGCACATGATCGGCGTCATTTGTATCAAGTGCGGGTCCCAATAGTTCGAGCATGTGTTGTCCGCGTACGAGGCCGTCTCCAAGGCGCACCAGCTCTTCAAATGCACCGAGAGGAACGCCAGCCGCCAGTTGTGACAGTTGCGATTCTCCAGCGCGGATGTCGACCGGAGCACCAACGAGCACCAGCTTGCGAACTTTCTCAGGGAAGCGTGCGGCATAGACCAATGCCAGCCAGCCGCCCTGGCATAGTCCAACGAGATCAACGGGTGGCTCAAGCCCGTCCACGGCGACGTTGAGATCGGCGAGGTAGTTATCGATGGAAAGATAGCGCATCTCGGGCGTAGCTGAGCGCCAGTCGGTGACAAATACGCGCGATAATCCGCCAAGGCGCAGGGCTTCGACCACGCTATGCCCCGATGCCAAATCTGCGATGGTCGCCCCGTGCAGGGCATACGGCGCACATATCAGAGTCGATTGCCCTTGCGTGTGCGTTGAAAAATCTCGCAACCGCATGGAAGGAAGCTCAAGGACAACAGAGTTCGGCGTGGTCCATGGTAACTCGGAGACGTCCAAATCGTCGAAAGAATTGCTTGATAGAGCAGCTACAGCACTATTGAGAAACTGAGCGCTCGCTCGGTTCACGGATGCCGCCGCCACCAATGGCCACAAAAAGAGATTCGAAAACGGTGACGATACCTGGGGACGAATGGCTCGTGGCGGAACCGGAATTCCACCGGAATCGCCTTCCGACTGGTTCGCCAACTTGGTCGTCTGATGTTCTGTCGTCATGATATCGACTCGATCCAGGTTAGCGCGCAGATCTGGCTGAAACAGGGTCGCTTGAGCGATCTTGACGAAATGCGCCGAGGACGCCGCCTGCATGACGATCTACAGGGGCGGAGAGGCTATGATGCTGTTTGAGCGGCCATACTATCTGCCATGCTACGCCGACCGATCGCGCGTGTCACGACCTTGCTCAGTTCACGCAGCCACAGCACTGAACTGGCGACGGCCGCGCAGAACAGCCAGTCTCCCGCGCTCAGGCTGACAGTCGAGAATGCCTCCTGTAGGAATGGCGTGTAAACCACGAACACGTGCAGCAGGAACGAAAGCACGACCGCAGCCCAGAGCCAACGATTCGTGAAGAGTTCATGGAATGCGCTGCGATCGTCCGAACGCGCATTGAAGTCCTGCCGGTCTACCGATGTTTTCAATAGCTGCCGACAATGGGGCTGCGTTGAAACGGGCAAAGGTGTTCGCGAACTTCTCTGCGGAAGAGTTTTGTTGCGATATTGGATCGCAGCGGGATTCCCAAGTAAGCGGGGTTCACCCCCACAGCAGAACTTTGAGCAGATCGAGTGATCTCATTTATTTCGGAGAGCTTTTCGATATCCGGCATTCGTCCGCTGCGGTATGCTTCGGCATGCGCCGCTGCTGGACCATTGTGAAGGATTTCCTTGTAATATGGCCCGGCTATCGTAAGGTCCGTTGAGGTTTCCATCAGCACTGCGAACCACGGGATCATGACGACCAAAGATAGCGGTAACTGGCGCGTCGGCGTGCTGTTCTCCCAGACTGGCGTGACATCGGCGATCGAACAGTCGCAGCTCAATGCCACCCTTCTTGCGATCGACGAGATCAACGCAGCGGGAGGCGTGCTCAATCGCCTGGTCGAACCGGTGATTTACGATCCGGCATCCGACGAGAAGAAATTTCGTGCGTTGGCCGAACGCCTTTTCGTGACGGATCGCATTCGTCTGCTGATGGGTTGTTACATGTCGAGCGCGCGCAAGGCAGTTTTGCCCGTGGTCGAGAGCCATCGTGGCTTGCTTTTCTATCCGACGCTTTACGAGGGTTTCGAATATTCGCGTCGATGCATTTATTCCGGCGCCGCTCCCAACCAGAATTCCCTTCAACTGGCGCGCTACCTGCTTTCGAATTTCGGAAACCGGTTTTTGCTGGTCGGATCGAATTACATCTATCCCTACGAGTCCAACCGGCTGATGACGGATTTCGTCATGCAGGGGCGGGGCGAAGTTCTGGACGAGCTATACGTTCCGCTTCAGGCCAATGAGGCGGACTTTGATAAGGTCATCAGGCGCATCAAGAAGACATCGCCCGATGTGATTTTTTCGACGGTCGTCGGCAGCAGCACAGCGACGTTTTATAAAGCCTATCGGGCCGCGGGATTCGATCCGGCGCGCATGCCGATTGCAAGCCTGACGACAAGCGAGGCGGAAGTCGCCGGAATGAGCCGCGAGGCTGCCGAGGGACACATTACCGCCGCGCCGTTCTTTGAGACGCTGATGACGCCGGCTGCGCGGCTTTTTGTCCAAAGCTACAAGAATAAATATGGTCCCGAAGCTCCGGTCCCGGCGGCTGCTGAAGCCGCCTATTTCCAGACCCATCTGGCTATGCGCGCGCTGGCGCGCTGCGGCTCGGACGATCCTGAGCGTGTCGTTGCCGAAGTCAGGGATTCCGAGTTTGACGCGCCTCAAGGCCGGATCAAGATCGATCCGGAAAACAACCACGCTTATCTCTGGTCGCGAATTGCACGGCTGGACCAGAATGCCAAATTTCAGGTGGTCTGGAATCCCGGGGTAAGAATTAAACCAGATCCTTATTGCGTCGTGCAGAGCCTCGATGACTGGTCGGCTGACGACATCTTGTCAGTGAGTCGCTGACGCACGGACTCAGGAGCAAAGGTGGCGATCCAAATTCTCCGCGATCTTCGGGGGCTGCGCGTCCAGGTCGTTCATGCGCCGGACAATGAGCGCCTCAGTCTCGTTGAGCACCTTCGCCGGATCGGCTGTATGGTCGAGACGCAGTGGCCGGTGCCCGCCGAATGGCCGGGTGGATTCGACGTGATGTTGCTTGCCATCGAGCACGACGTCCGCGACGAGATTCATCAACTGCTGAAATCGGGGGATGGACCGCGTCCGACCCTGATCGCCATTGTCAGCTATGAAGACCCGTCCACGCTTCAACTGGTCCTCGAATCCGGCGCTGTCGGCGTGATTGAGCGTCCGATACGCCCCTTTGGATTGCTGACCAATCTTACTATTGCGCGCAGCTTGTGGCTGCAAAAGCGGGCGATGGAAAAGCAGATCGCCAAGCTGCAACGCAAGCTGACCGGAATTCAGCGAATCCAGAAAGCCAAGTCTATTCTGATGGATGGCCAGGGCCTGAACGAGACCGACGCGTATGAGAGCATCCGCCGTCAGGCGATGGCCAAGCGCTTGTCGATGGATGAGATGGCTTCCGCGATCATCCATGCCAACGAATTGTTGCAGTACCGGGCAAAAGATGTTTAGTTTGAGGTCTGATCGCAATGAGACAATTGCGATGTCGCCGGACCACCAGTGACGCTGGTTTGGCATTGGCTATGTAGCCCGAGAGATCCGCGAGGATCTATCGGGCTTTTTTGCGTTTTAGGACCTTGAACTGGCACGGACGGCATCGTCCATCTGGAGAGCGATATGCATCACGGTGATATTTCGTCGAGTAACGACACGGTCGGTGTCGCAGTCGTAAACTACAAGATGCCGAGCCTTCATACCAAGGCGGAGGTTCTGGCCAATGCCAGGAAAATCGCCGACATGCTGGTCGGCATGAAGAGAGGCCTTCCGGGAATGGACCTCGTGATCTTTCCGGAATATTCCACGCACGGCATCATGTACGACTCCAAGGAGATGTACGACACAGCCTCCGTTATTCCCGGCGAGGAAACGGAAATCTTCGCGGAAGCCTGCCGCAAGGCGAAGGTCTGGGGCGTGTTCTCGCTCACGGGCGAGCGGCATGAAGAGCATCCCAATAAGGCCCCATACAACACGCTCATCCTGATGAACGACAAGGGTGAAGTGGTGCAGAAATATCGGAAGATCATGCCGTGGGTGCCCATCGAGGGCTGGTATCCCGGCAACTGCACCTACGTGTCCGACGGGCCGAAAGGCCTGAAGGTCTCGCTGATCATCTGCGATGACGGCAACTATCCGGAAATCTGGCGCGACTGTGCGATGAAGGGCGCCGAACTCATCGTTCGCTGTCAGGGCTACATGTACCCTGCGAAGGACCAGCAGGTCATCATGGCCAAGGCGATGGCATGGGCCAACAACGTCTACGTCGCTGTTGCGAACGCGGCCGGCTTCGACGGTGTCTATTCCTACTTCGGTCACTCGGCCATTGTCGGATTCGATGGGCGGACGCTCGGCGAATGCGGCGAGGAAGAATATGGCATTCAGTACGCCCAGCTTTCCAAGTCGCTGATCCGCGATGCGCGCAAGACCGGGCAATCGAACAACCATCTCTTCAAGCTCGTTCACCGCGGTTACACCGGCGTGATCAACTCTGGTGAAGGGGACAAGGGTGTCGCCGCCTGTCCGTATGATTTCTACGCCAAATGGATTGCGGATCCGGAAGGCACCCGCGAGATGGTGGAGTCGTTTACGCGAACCACGATCGGCGTCGAGGAATGTCCGATCGAGGGAATTCCGAACAAGGCGACCACTCATCGCTAGCGCCGTTTTCGGTCGAAGTGCTTTTGCGTCACGGGGCTACAGCGCTTGCGCTGTTGTCCCGTGCGCGGCTGAAAGCAACCTTAGCGCCGTGCGAGCCGGAAGTAGAGTTCAGACAGGCGTCCCGGCAGATCCTCAACGCGATGAACGAGCATCGTATTACCGCGTCCGAAGATTCGCGCCGCGGCGCTCATTTCGTTCAGATCGAGCACCACGCCGAACCCATCGATGCCGCGCGCCTTGAGGCCGATTGCGGCTCGGCGCGCGTCCTCGGTGAGATCTTGCGCATCTGCGACGTCAATGTCGGATGGTTCGCCATCGGTAAGCACGATGACGAGTTTCCGGTAGCTGCGCACGCGGCTGATCGTCTCGCCAGCGTGACGCAGCGCGGTGCCGAGCCGCGTTGACAGTCCCGATGACAGGCCCGCAAGCCGCTCGACACAGCCTCGGTCATACCCCTGTTCGAAGGTCTTGACGCTGGTCATCTGCACGTCGTCGCGCCCGTTGGATGCGAAGGCGAGGAGGCAGAACGGATCGCCGAGCGCATTCATAGCTTCTGACAGCAAGGCGACCGCGATGCGTTCGACATCGAGGATTGTCCCACCCGAGGACAGACGATCTCGCGTCGATTCCGAGATATCGATCAGCAGCAGAACGGCGAGGTCGCGACGCTTCGATGTTGAGGAGCGGAAAATGCGTGGATCCGGTTCCTGCTTCATGCGCAGCGCGATGCCGGCGTCGTTCATCGCATCGACATCGAGATCGTGGCCGTCGAACTGTCGCTTCAGGCGAATTGTGCGTCCAACGCGCACACCCCGAATGAGTTGCCGGATTCGATTCCGCAGGACATCGGTCCGATCCAGGGCAGCCTCGACCGAACGAGAATCGCCGCGCCGCGGGGGCACTTCGCGGACGGTTGTCCACTCGGGCCGTTCCACGCCCTGGATACGATCCCACTCCGGATACCTGGCGATGACAATGCCGCGCTCATCCTGTGCGATTGGCTGGGCTCGGCCCATGTCGCTATCATCAGTCGTCGGATTGTTGTCCGGTTTGTCCCCGTCGGAATCGTCCTGCGGCTCAATGCGCGCGGCGTCGGTAGCGATATCAAGGGTTTCTTCCGGTGGGCTTGTGTTCTCGCCAAAATCCCACAGGCCCATGCCGTCATCGCGATAGATGGGCTCGGTGACATAGGTTTTGGCGTTGAACTGCACGCGCATCTGCCCGAGGTCGTTACCCAGCAGCATGCCGATTTCCCGGCTGATTGCCGGATCGGCGATGCGCGGTGTGGCAGCTTCGAACAGGCGGCGGCCTTTGCTCACGAAGCCGTCGTCGTCGCTGTAGGATGGATCGAACAACGCCCGTGCAAGGCGGGCCAGCAGCATGGGCGCGGTCGCGACACCTGATGGGAGCGCAACATGGTAACGCGACCACAGCCGGCGCAGACCGGGCAGCTCGCGCATCGCAAGAGTTTCGACGCGAGCGTCCTCGATCAACGAGACGAGCGCCACTTGAAGCGGTTTCAGGCTCCCCAGGGGAAACCGGACGCCGCCATAGACGAGGTGAGCCTGCGCGTGCGCCGTGGCGGCCCGGTATAAGGTGCGGGCCGCATCTCCCTGAATACCGCGATAAAATTCTGGCAACTGGATGAGCGGTCCCGTGATGGTGGACCGGCGCTGGCTGGATGGGTCTGTCGATGGCGCCATGGCACGGAGCAACGGTGGCCGTCCCCACAGCGCCGTTGCAAAGGCCTTGATATCTCGCTCGATGTCGGCGAATCCGAGGCCCGCCGATGACCGCGCGACAAGGCGTCGCGCGAATTCATCCTCAAGGCGGAAGAATGACAATCGCCGTTGTCTGTTTCCGCCAGCGACTTTCAACCCGGCGGCGACGAAATTCTCGAACGCGGCGATGTCGCCGGCTGGAAGCGTCGCTCCCAGATGCGCGGCGGCGGCTTCGACGGACTCGGGGGCCTCTCGGGCGAGGCGCTCCATCATCCGCCACCAGCGCGACAGGTCAGGACCGAACCCGATCAGGTTACGTGCGATAACGAAGGCGCTGACGGTTGCCGCTGCCGCGTGCCCGCCTGCATGGCGGCAAATGTCGGCAGTCGCAACGGCGGCTGTCACAAGAGGCGCGATGCCATGCTGTGACGGTTGGGTTTTGCTGGCGCTCCAGAATCCGAGCAGACAGGTGGGGCCAACATTGACGTGCACGAGGTTGAGGACGCCGGACGCCCATTCTTCAAGATCGTCGGGGTCGAATCGCGCGGCGAGATCATTCCATGTGGAGTTAAAAGTTGGCCTCAAGGCTTCGCGCTGATGCATCAAGCCTTGCAACTGATCCTTCGCGGCAGGAGACACTGCGCCGATCGATCGTCGTGCGCCCGCGGCGATTGCCGTCACGGAAGGCAGGCCTCGATCGCCGCATTAAGGGCAGCACGAATGTCGGAATTATCCGTGATCGGCAGCACGATGCTCGATCTGATCGCTGCTTCGAGGGGAAGACCGGCGGTGACCAGGCGTCCGGCATGAATCAGCATACGGGTCGAAGCGCCTTCGTCGAGTCCGTGGCCCTGAAGATTGCGCGACCGTTCGCCAATCGCCACCAACCTGGACGCCAGCACGCTGTCGGTGCCGGCCTCGCGCGCCACGATCGCCGCCTCGATTTCGGGCAAGGGATAGGAGAAGTCGATGGCAAGGAATCGTTGCTTGGTGGATTCCTTGAGATCCTTCACTGCACTTTGGTAGCCGGGATTGTAGGAGATCGTGAGCTGGAAATCGAGATGGGCAGCAACGATCTCGTTATGCTTTTCCAGCGGAAGAATGCGCCGCGCATCGGTCAACGGATGGATGACCACAGTGGTATCCTGCCGCGCTTCGACGATCTCATCGAGATAGCAGATGGCGCCGTAGCGGACAGCCTGGGTCAACGGGCCATCATGCCAGACCGTGCCCTGCGGTTCGAGAAGATAGCGGCCCGCAAGATCGGAGGCGGTCATGTCTTCGTGGGCCGCGACTGTCACCAGCGGTTTGCCAAGACGCCACGCCATATGTTCGACGAAGCGGGTTTTTCCGCATCCCGTCGGCCCTTTCAACATCACGGGCAATCGCTGGCTGTAGGCGGCCTCAAAGATCGCGACCTCGTCGGCGACGGCCTGATAGTAAGGCTCGGTCGTGATGCGATAGGTCTCGAGCTTCATGCGTGTCTCCGCGGGTTGCGTCGTCTAGCGGCAATCGTTCACCCAATTGTGCAGTGCGAAAGCAATGTCCGTCAAGGTATCAATGGAATGACGAGGCATGCGCTACTACGCTTGCTCCAGCTTCCTCTGCGCCTTGAATGCGATGGCGGTGTTCTGCAAGAGACATGCGATGGTCATCGGGCCCACTCCGCCCGGAACTGGCGTGATGTAGCCTGCAACGCCCAATGCCTCATCGAATGCAACGTCGCCCACAAGTTTGCTTTTGCCGTTCTCGTTATCCACCCGGTTGATCCCGACATCGATCACCGCCGCGCCGGGCTTGATCCAGTCGCCGCGGATCATCCGGGGGCGGCCGACCGCGGCGATGAGAATATCCGCCTGACGGCATTCTTCCGCGATGTTCCTGGTGCGCGAATGCGCCATGACGACCGTGCAATTTTGTTGCAGAAGAAGTTGCGCCATCGGCTTTCCGACAATGTTCGAACGGCCGATCACGACTGCCTTCAGGCCGCTCATGTCCGGAATGACGCTTTTGAGCAGCATCATACAGCCCTGCGGCGTGCAGGGCACCAGAGCCGGAAGACCCGTGGCAAGACGTCCGGCATTCACGACGTGGAATCCATCGACGTCCTTGGCCGGATCGATCACCGCCAGAACCCTGTCGGCGGAAATCTGCGGCGGCAGCGGCAATTGCACCAGAATGCCGTGAACGGAGTCGTCCCGGTTCAACTGGCCGATCAACGCGATCAGGTCGTCTTCGGACAATGACGCGGGCAGCCGGTGCTCGAATGAATTCATCCCGGCAGCGACGGTCTGGCGTCCCTTGTTGCGGACATAAACGGCGCTGGCTGGATCTTCGCCCACGAGCACCACCGCGAGGCCGGGCGTTCCGTGAGGCTTCAGCGTCGCCACCTCGGCAGCAATCTCCCCACAGAACTTTTCGGCAAACGCCTTGCCGTCGATGATCTTGCTCTCGGTCACGGTCAATCCCTGAACACAACAGTGCGGCTCTTGTTGATGAGAACGCGGTCCTCGAGGTGGAACGCGAGCGCGCGCGCCAGAACGCGGCGTTCGATATCGCGTCCCTTGCGGACGAGGTCTGCGGGCGAGTCCGCGTGGCTGATGCGTTCGACGTCCTGTTCGATGATGGGGCCCTCGTCCAGATCGGCCGTGACGTAATGCGCCGTGGCGCCCATCAGTTTCACGCCGCGCTCATGGGCCTGATGATATGGTTTTGCGCCCTTGAAGCCCGGCAGGAACGAGTGGTGGATATTGATGCATTTGCCGGACAGCCGGGTGGAGAGCTTGTCGGACAGGATTTGCATGTAGCGCGCAAGCACCACCAGTTCCGTTTCGGTGGATTGGACAAGGGCCCACAATGTTTCTTCCTGCTCGCATTTGGTCTCTTTCGTGACCGGCAGGTAATGAAAGGGAATGCCGTCGAGGTCGAGATGCTCATAAGTGTCGCGTGGATAATTCGAAACGATGCCCGTGATGTCCATATCGATTTCGCCGGTTCGCCAGCGATAGAGCAGGTCCACAAGGCAATGGTCGAACCGGGAGACGAGGATCATGACGCGCTGCCTCTGGCTGCGCGGCCGCAGTTGCCACGAGAGCGACAGACGCGAGGCGATCGGGGAGAATCCCGCCTTCAATGTATCGAGCGGGACGGCGGCCGACACGGCGTTGAAGACGATACGTGAAAAGAATGTGTTGCTTTCCGTATCGTCGAATTGCTGGGCTTCCAGAATGTTGCACCCTTGCTCGAACAGGTAAGTTGAGACGGCTGCTACGATTCCCGGACGGTTGGGACTTGAGAGCCGCAGGATGAACTGATCGGACAGGTCGGATGTCATTGCAGGTTCTTTCAAATGGCACTTTTGGAAGAGGTTATTTGCCGGACGAGGGCTGGCTCAGAAAGTCAACGCCGTACTCGGCCGCGGCGGCGAGCAGGTGGCGCGCAAAGCTCGGCGCGAAGCTGCGTGCGACGGCGATCTTGTAAGAAGGCGCTTCACTGGTCTGCCAGAATGTCAGCCCGATATGGGCCGCTACGGTGGTCGCACCGTCATCGACCTTGAACACGCCCGGATCGAGGTCGATGGCCGCGCCCTTCATCATGCACTCGCGTGCGCGTGAGCCTTCGAGGGTGAAGAGAACATAGGCGTCGCTCTGATCGCAAACCGCAGCGAGAGCGCCGAAGGTTTGCTGTAGCCGAGTTGCTAGCGGGGTATCATTGTCACCGAGAGCTAGCCACTTTCCCGGGCCGACGCCCACGAAGGACAGGAATTGCCCGCGCGAAACCACGGCTCCATCAACCAGATTGATGCCAAAAGCCGCGAGGCAGATGTCGCTCAGCGCGCAGGTCTGTCCGTGTGCCACGGCGACCGATGCAATCGCTGGATCGTCAATGAGTGTAATCCGGACGCCGGCACCGCTTGCGCCATAATGGCCCGTACCCGGAAGTGCAGTGAATGAAACGTTTTTGAGAACATCAGCCACGAAGGCGTACTCCCTCGGGATCGATGAACGTCGGCGCGCAAATCTCGACCTCGATATCGGCTCCGCGAATCGGATCGTAGGCACGCACAATATCTCCGATGCGTTCCGGGCCGCGGTTCAGCATGCCGAGACCGATCCAGTGCCGAAGGCTCGGAGAGTATGCAACCGATGTCATATAGCCTTCGTCGAATTTGATATCGGCTGGTTTATTGAGGCCGAGGAAGTGCGCGCCCGCGCGCAGGCGCTGGCTTCGATCGACCGGGCGGAAGCCAGCGAGCACCGGCCGGTCCGGATCGAGAAACGCGGGACGCTGCGCCATCACGCGGCCGATATAGTCTTTCTTGCTGGATGCCATGCGCCCGAGCCCGAGATCGCGCGCGCTGGTCTGGCCATTAAGCTCGGAACCCGAGACATGGCCCTTTTCGATGCGCATGACGCCCAGCGCCTCCGTGCCGTAAGGCGTGATATCGAAGCTGCGCCCGGCCTCCATCAGCGCTTGCGCAAGACGTTGGCCGTGGCGGGCGGGCACTGCGATTTCGTAGCCGAGTTCGCCGGAGAAGGAGAGACGGAAAATGCGGGCGGGCGTGCCGCCCAACACGTCGGCCTCAATCGCGCCCATGTAAGGCAGCGCTTCATTCGAAATATCCGCACTGTCGACAATTCCCGCGAGAACCTTGCGCGCGTTCGGACCGGCAATCGCGATCTGCGCCCATTGCTCGCTGACCGACGTGAGCTGAACGTCGAAATCGGGCCGCAGAACCTGGAGGCAGAATTCGAGATGCTGGAAAACCTTGGCGGCATTCACCGTTGTCGTCGTCATGACGTAGTGATTGTCGCCGAACCGTGTCGTGGTGCCGTCGTCCATCACGATGCCGTCTTCACGCAACATCACGCCGTAGCGGGCGCGTCCGATCGGCAGCGTGGAGAACATGTTGATATAGGCGAAGTCGAGCAACGCGCCTGCATCCTTGCCCTGAAGATCGATCTTGCCGAATGTGGAGACGTCGATCAGTCCGACGCTGGTGCGCACATTGGTGACCTCCCGCGTGACGGTCTCGAGCCAGTCGCTTTCGCCTGCGCGGGGAAAGTACTGGGCGCGCAGCCAGAGCCCGGTCTCGACGAACTTCGCTCCCTGGGATTCCGCCCATTGATGGGTTGGCGTCGGCCGAATGGGCCGGAAGTCCCGCCCTCTGTGATGACCTGCCAGCACGCCGATGGCGACCGGAGTGTAAGGCGGCCTGAAGATCGTCGTGCCGGCGGCTTCGATGCTTTGCCCCGTCAGCGACGCCATGATGGCGAGACCCGTGACATTGGATGTCTTGCCCTGGTCGGTCGCCATGCCGAGCGTCGTATAGCGTTTCAGATGTTCGACGGAACGGAAGCCTTCGCCGTGGGCAATGGCGATGTCCTTCGCGGTGACGTCGTTCTGAAGGTCGACAAATGCCGGGCCGCGCGACTGCGTGACATGCCAGAATGGCTGGATGTCCGCAGCCGCATCGCCCGCATGCGGAGCGGGGATCGCTGCCGCCGCAAGTCCTAGATCGCGTGCAATCTCCGCGCCCTTGCTCGCGCCGTCCGCAAGACAGGCGGCGAGGCCGAAAAATGCCGGCGGCGGAGCCCGCAACGCGCAGTCCCGGAGGACATTTGCCTGGAACGAAGGCGGCGATGGCCTCGTTCCATTTGGGCTTTCCGCCGTGATGGCAGGTGAGCTGGATGTTGGGCGACAGTCCGCTGGAGATCGCGAGGCCTGTGACTGAAAGCCGTTCCTGCTTGCCGTTCGCAACGACGTCGATCGAACGCAGGGTTTTCCCTGACGTGGCGACGACACGGCCGTCGAGGATGGTGCGAATGCCGAGATGTTTAGCCCGCGCCAGAATGTCAGGCGCAATGCCGGGGCGGATATCGATAATGACATCAACCTTTGCGCCGGCTTCTGCGGCATCGAAGGCCGCCCGCCATGCGCCATCGTTGTTGACGAAGTAGGCCGCGCGAGAAGCGGGTGCGACAGCAAAGCGGTTTGCGAATGTCTGATGGGCACGCGCGCTCATGACGCCGGGGCGATCATTGCCGCCGAATACGATGGGTCTGTCGATGGCGCCTGCGGCGAGGAGAGCCTGTTTTGCGAATATCTTGATTAGACGCTGGCGGGGTTTGAATACGGACGGTGTCGGCAGATGATCGTTCACGCGCTCGACCGCACCATATGTCCCGCTGTCGTACACGCCGAAGACTGTCGTGCGCGGCAGAAGCTCGACATTCGGCAGGCTCTCAAGTTCCCTCAGGGTTTCCTCAAGGAAAGAGAGTCCTGAAGCACCGTTGATCTCGGATTTTTCCGCAAGCAGCCGTCCGCCGAAGCGGAAATCCTCATCGGCGAGAATGACGCGCGCGCCGCTGCGCGCTGCCGTCAAAGCCGCCATCAATCCGGCTGGACCGGCCCCTATCACGAGCAGGTCACAGAAGGCGTTGCGCTTTTCATACGCGTCGGGATCCGGCTCCATGGCGGCCCGGCCAAGTCCGGCCGCACGGCGGATGACGGGTTCGTAAAGTTTTTCCCAGGCCTGCGCGGGCCACATGAATGTCTTGTAGTAGAAGCCTGCGCCAAGGAACGGCGCGGCAAGGCCGTTGGCGGCCAGCAGGTCGAAAGACAAAGAGGGCCAGCGGTTCTGGCTGTCGGCGGCGAGGCCGTCATAGAGTTCCACCACGGTGGCCCGGGTGTTCGGCTCTTTGCGGCCGCCCTTTCGCAGTTCGACAAGCGCGTTCGGCTCGTCGGAGCCGGCGCTGAAGATGCCGCGGGGGCGATGATACTTGAAGGACCGCGCGACGAGCGACACGCCATTGGCAAGGAGCGCCGATGCGAGCGTATCGCCCTCGGCGCCTTGGTACGGCTTGCCGTCGAAGGTAAAACGAAGTGGCTTTGTCCGGTCGATCAGACCGCCCTGATTGAGCCGGCTCATGTTCAACCTCCGGCCTTGCGAGGAAAATTCACGCTGTAGATCTCGTGGGTGAGTGTGTCGCGCGTGACCTCGAGCCAGCGACGGCAGCCGTTGGCGTGATACCAGAGCTCGCGCTTTTCTCCGGCGGGATTGTCCCGCAGATAGACGTAATCGTGGAATGCGGTGGCCGCGTTCGCCGCAGTTGGATCGGGGCGGCGCAGGGCCGCGTCACCGAGGCAGGTGAACTCCTGAGAGTCGCGGAAGCCGCAATAGGGACAGGTGATGCGCATGATTCAGTGCAGGTTCGGCTGTGCGCCGACCCCCTTTTCATCGATCACGTAGCCGGTGGCGAAGCGATCCAGACGGAATGCCGCGTTGAGCTGATGCGGCTCATCCTTTGCAAGCGTCCACGCGAAGCACCAGCCGGATGCCGGTGTCGCCTTGAACCCACCGTAATTCCAGCCCGCGTTGAGATACAGGCCCGGATGCGGCGTTCGATCGATGATGGGGGACCCATCCATCGACATATCCGTGATGCCGCCCCAGTGCCGCAGAATGCGTAACCTGCCAAGCAACGGCATCAGCGCCATGCCGCCTTCGCAGACATCCTCGATCACCGGAAGATTGCCGCGTTGAGCATATGAACTGTAGCCGTCGATGTCTCCGCCGAAAACCAGGCCGCCTTTGTCGGATTGGCTGACGTAGAAATGTCCCGCGCCGAACGTGATGACGCCGTCGATCAGGGGCTTCAGCCCTTCGGTGACGAACGCCTGAAGCGGATAACTCTCGATGGGGAGGCGAAGATTGGCGAGGCTTGCAAGACGTGATGTATTTCCGGCAACGGCCAGTCCGACCTTGCCGGCTCGGATTTCGCCGCGTGTCGTCGAGACGCCAACCACTCGGCCGCCCTCGAAAAGAAAGCCGGTGACTTCGCAATTTTGAACGATGTCGACGCCGAGACGATCGGCGCCGCGGGCGTAGCCCCAGACCACAGCGTCGTGTCTGGCTGTTCCGCCGCGCCGCTGTAGAATTCCGCCCTGGATCGGGAAGCGCGCGTTCTCGAAATCGAGGAACGGATACATGGCGCGAACCTGCGCCTGGTCAAGGAGTTCGGAGTCGGCGCCGCTGAGCCGCATGGCATTGCCGCGTCTTGCATACGCGTCGCGCTGCGCGTCGGAGTGATAGAGATTGAGGACGCCGCGCTGGCTCACCATGGTGTTGTAGTTGAGCTCTTGCTCAAGACCTTCCCATAGTTTCATCGACCATTCGTAGAATGGCTCGTTGCCCGGCAGGAGATAGTTCGAGCGAATGATGGTGGTGTTGCGGCCTGCGTTGCCGGAGCCGATCCAGCCTTTCTCGAGCACGGCGATGTTTCGGATACCGTGTTCCTTCGCGAGATAGTACGCGGTGGCGAGGCCATGACCGCCGCCGCCTACGATAATCACGTCGTAAGCGGGCTTCGGCGTCGCATTGCGCCACGCGGGCGTGAGGGCGGATGGACCGCGAAAGACCTGGGCGGCAAGTGAGAGGACGGAATAACGCATCGCGAGCGCTCGTCGTAATTCGGTCCCTATAGATGTTTCATCCGATCGGGACTATCGTGCCTGAATGCGACATGATTTTGCCTATTTCCGACATCACCTAAATCGTCCCATCTTCGATGGAGGCGACCAGTGATCAACACGGTAGCGCGCCCGCCTCAGCGTGACAGGGAGGGGACAAGGCAGTTCGGCTTTCTGTTGCTCCCTAATTTTCCGCTCATGTCTTATGCGTCGGCGGTTGAACCGCTGCGCGCGGCAAACTTGCTGTCGGGAAAGCCGCTGTACCGATGGCAGCATATCTCGGTCGATGGCGACACGGTTTTGGCGTCGACCGGCGTCGGCATCCTGCCCGACGGCAAGATCGGCGACGATCTCGGACTCGATACGCTGTTTGTTTGTGCCGGTGGCAATCCGGCCAAATTCAGGCACCGGCAAACCTTGCAGTGGTTGCGGTCGCTCGCCCGCTCCGGCATATCAATGGCTGGAATGTCCGGCGGTCCCTTTGTGCTTGCGCGCGCCGGCTTGCTTGATGGGCATCGCTGCACGCTTCATTGGGAGCACATCCCTGCCTTTGTCGAAGACTTTCCGGAACTCGACGTACGCCGTACCCTCTACGAAATCGATCGCGACTGCATTACGTGCGCCGGCGGAATTTCCTCGCTCGATATGATGATCGAGCTAATCGAGCGCGATCATGGCGTTGAGCTCTCGGGTGCTGTCAGCGAATGGTATCTGCGGACACAGCCGCGCGCCGGAAGCGGTCCGCAGCGCATGCCGCTGCGTGAACGGCATGGCGTCAGCAATGAGCGTTTGATCCGCGTGTTGACGTTGATGGAGGCACGGATCGAAGATCCGTTGACGCTCGGTGAGATGGCGGAAAGTGCGGGCATCACACCGCGTCAGTTGGAGCGGCTGTTCACCGACAATCTCCACGACAAGCCCTCACGTTACTATCTTAAGATACGGCTGAGTCGCGCCCAGAATTTGCTTCGGCAGACATCATTGCCGATTGCGGAAGTGGCGATGGCGACGGGCTTCGTGTCAATCAGTCATTTTTCGCGCGTCTATTCGAAGATGTTCAATCGCGCTCCGAAGCGGGACCGCGTGCGCAGGTAATCGCATCGTCGTCTTGCTGCTCGCGCCGCTAAAATTCTCAATTGGGCATTACGGAGGGCGCGTCGGCAAGCGGCGGCGGCTGGCTGGATTAAGGGCAACACGCTTAATTTCTTGGCAGGAAAATTATATTCTTATTGATTGACGGCGCGGTCATTCGCGTTTATCGACGAACCATGATGATCGCTCATAGCGGTCGTGCCGCTGGAGAGTTTGAATGTGCGGAATCGTCGGATTGTATTTGAAGGACAAGTCGCTCGAGCCAGAGCTTGGATCGATGCTTGCGTCGATGCTGTGCGTGATGACCGATCGCGGTCCTGACAGCGCCGGCTTTGCGATCTACGGCCAGGGCAATCCGGATCAGGTTAAGCTGTCGTTGCGAACCGCGCTGGATTTCGATGTCTCGCGTCTTGAAACTGAACTGGCTGACGTATCGGGTGGCCGTCCGAGCGTGATGAAGCGGGCGACGCATACCTTGCTGACGATTCCCGCCGGCAAGGAAGCTGCTGTCCGCAGCGCGATTGCTGCGCGCTATCCGCATATCACCGTCGTCGGCAGCGGAACGCGCATGGAGATTTTCAAGGAGGTCGGGTTGCCAGCGGATGTGGCATCCCGCTTCGATCTTGCTCATATGACCGGAACACACGGTATCGGCCACACGAGAATGGCGACCGAGTCCGCTGTCACGACCGATGGCGCGCATCCGTTCTCGACGGGGCGCGACCAGTGCCTCGTCCATAACGGCTCGCTCTCGAACCACGCCGGCGTGCGCCGCATGCTGAAACACGAAGGGCTGACTTTCACGACCGACAACGATTCGGAAGTCGCGGCAGGCTATCTGTCATGGCGGATGCAGAAGGGCGCTTCGCTGGGCGAAGCGCTGAAGGAAAGCCTCGATGATCTCGACGGCTTTTACACGTTCGTCGTCGGCACGGAGTCCGGCTTCGGGGTGCTGCGCGATCCGATTGCCTGCAAGCCCGCCGTTATGGCCGAGACCGATCGCTATGTTGCGTTCGGCTCTGAATATCGCGCACTGGTCAATCTGCCCGGCGTTGCAAGCGCAAAGGTGTGGGAGCCTGAGCCTTCAACGCCGTATTTCTGGGAATCCGCGGCATGAACATGGTTGAAAACGAGGTCTCTTTCGATCTTCGCAAGAACACACTCCGCGAACTCAATCAGACGCTGCATGATTTAAACCGGAACCCAGGTGCGAAGTACTGGCGCGTCCGGAATCCAGACGGCGCACACGCGATCGCCGCGGGGATCAAGGCGCCGATCACCGTCAATGTGGAAGGGCATGTCGGCTACTACTGCGCCGGCATGAACCAGCTTGCGACGGTCATCGTGCATGGCAATGCTGGAGTTGGCATCGCTGAAAACATGATGTCCGGCGTTGTGCACGTCAAGGGCGATGCGAGTCAGGCGGCTGGCGCCACGGCGCACGGTGGAACCCTCATCGTGAACGGCAACGCGTCGGCCCGTTGCGGCATCTCGATGAAGGGTGTCGATATCCTGGTCAAGGGCAACATCGGGCACATGAGCGCATTCATGGGGCAGTCCGGCTCGCTGGTCGTGCTCGGCAATGCCGGCGAGGCGCTCGGGGATTCGATCTACGAGGCGCGGCTCTTCATTCGCGGCAGTGTTGCCAGCCTCGGTGCCGACTGCATCGAAAAAACGATGGCGGATAAGAACAAGGCTTACCTTGCGGAGAAGCTGAAAGCCGCCGGTATGGCCGGCGAAGTCGATGTGGCCGAGTTCAAGCGATACGGGTCGGCGCGCCAGCTCTACAATTTCCACGTCGATAACGCTGGTGCGTATTAATTCAGGGAATGTAACTTCAATGGCTATCAAGTCCCCTACGCCGCCACGTTTTTCCGCCACCTTCGACGAATATTCTCTTGCCGAAATTCGCAGAGCTGCTTCCACTGGAATCTACGATATTCGCGGTGGTGGGACGAAGCGCAAGGTCCCGCATTTTGACGATCTGCTGTTTCTGGGTGCATCGATGTCGCGCTATCCTCTTGAAGGATACCGTGAGCGCTGCGGCACCGATGTTGTGCTTGGCAGCCGGTTCGCCAAGAAGCCGATCCATCTGAAGATTCCTGTCACGATCGCCGGCATGAGCTTCGGTGCTCTTTCCGGTCCGGCAAAGGAAGCGCTGGGCCGCGGCGCTTCGACGGCGGGCACCTCGACCACAACCGGCGACGGTGGAATGACTCCTGAGGAGCGCGGTCAATCATCGATGCTGGTCTATCAGTATCTGCCGTCCCGCTATGGCATGAATCCGGATGATCTGCGTAAGGCGGATGCGATTGAGATCGTCATTGGGCAGGGCGCTAAGCCCGGCGGCGGCGGAATGTTGCTCGGCCAGAAAATTTCCGATCGCGTGGCCGAGATGCGCACGCTGCCGAAAGGCATCGATCAGCGCTCGGCCTGTCGTCACCCGGATTGGACCGGGCCGGACGATCTTGAAATCAAGATCCTCGAACTGCGAGAGTTGACCGACTGGGAAAAGCCGATCTACGTCAAGGTTGGAGCCGCGCGGCCATATTACGATACAGCGTTGGCCGTGAAAGCGGGCGCGGATGTCGTGGTGCTGGACGGCATGCAGGGCGGCACGGCTGCCACGCAAGAGGTGTTCATCGAGAACGTCGGCCTTCCGATCTTGGCCGCGATCCGGCCTGCGGTGCAGGCGCTACAGGATCTCGGCATGCACCGTAAGGTGCAACTGATCGTCTCCGGCGGCATTCGCAACGGTGCGGATGTTGCCAAGGCGCTCGCGCTCGGCGCGGACGCTGTCGCGATTGGAACCGCAGCGCTCGTTGCTCTCGGCGATAACGATCCGGGCCATGAGGCGGAGTATCAGGCGCTCGGCACCACTGCGGGGGCTTACGATGACTGGCACGAAGGACGTGATCCCGCAGGCATCACAACTCAGGATCCGGTGCTGGCCGCGCGGCTTGATCCGGTGAAGGCTGGCCGGCGTCTCGCCAATTATCTCGCGGTGCTGACTCTCGAAGCGCAGACCATCGCGCGTGCTTGCGGCAAGAACCATGTCCACAATCTCGAACCCGAAGATCTGGTCGCTCTGACGGTGGAGGCCGCAGCGATGGCGCGCGTTCCGCTCGCAGGAACAAACTGGATTCCCGGACTGCAAACGTTCTGACCATTTCAATCTTGTTACTTGAACAAAGGCACTTGCATGACGACCTTAGCCGAGATTGCTGCCAAAGACCGCCCGGCGTCCGCGTCAGCTAAAACCATCGATCTGGCGAAGATCGCGGAGGAGCGGGGAATCAAGTACTTCCTGATTTCCTACGTCGATTTGTTCGGGGCCTCGCGCGCCAAGCTCGTTCCCGCTTCCGCCATCGCCGGCATGGCCAGGAACGGCGCAGGCTTTGCTGGCTTTGCGACATGGCTTGATATGTCGCCAGCGGATCCCGACCTGTTCGCGCTGCCGGACCCTACAAGTCTGATCCAGTTGCCATGGAAGCCGGAGATCGGTTGGCTTGCATCCGATCTCTACATGAACGGAAAGGTGGTCCCGCAGGGACCCCGTAATGCTCTCAAGAAAGCCATTGCCGACGCGGCGAAGCACGGCGTTGTCCTCAAGACCGGTGTCGAATGCGAGTACTTCCTCGTCATGTCGGATGGTTCGGCCATCAGCGATGCGGCTGACACTGCGACCAAGCCTTGTTACGATCAGTCGGCGCTGATGCGGCGTTATGCCGTTATCAAGGATATCTGTGATGCGATGCTCTCACTCGGATGGGGCGCATATCAGAACGACCATGAGGATGCGAACGGTCAGTTCGAAATGAACTGGCACTATGACGATGCGCTGGTCACGGCGGACCGTCATGTCTTTTTCAAGTTCATGGTTCGCGCCATTGCGGAACAACACGGCCTGCGTGCGACCTTCATGCCGAAGCCGTTCCTGAACCTGACAGGCTCAGGTTGCCACATGCATGTATCGGTCTGGAAAGGCGAGGAGAACGTCTTTGAGGACGAGAAGGACGAACTCGGTCTGTCCAAGATGGGATACCAGTTCATCGGCGGCATCATTAACAGCGCCGACGCGCTCTGCGCCATCACCAATCCGACGGTGAATTCCTACAAGCGGATCAACGCACCGCGCACGGTCTCCGGCGCGACCTGGGCACCGAATACGGTTACCTACACTGGCAACAACCGCACCCACATGATCCGCATTCCAGAGGCGGGGCGTTTCGAATTCCGTCTCGCGGATGGCGCCGCGAACCCTTATCTGCTTCCTGCGGCGGTGCTGGTTACGGGCATGGACGGCGTGGTCAACAAGCGCGATCCGGGTAAGCGCCTCGATATCAACATGTACACCGATGGCCACACGGTCACCGATGCGAAGCGTTTGCCGCTGAATTTGCTGGATGCGCTGCGCGCTCTGGAGAAGTCGAGCATTCTGCGCGGCGCGCTTGGTGACGAACTGGTCGATGGCTTTCTGAAGTTGAAGACCATCGAGTGGAACGACTACAGCCGCTTCCTGACGCAGTGGGAGCGGGATAATACGCTCGATATCTGACGCGAATTGTTCAAGGCAATCTGACGGCAGCGGCCGTCAGATTTGCCGCCTTGGATAGACGATAATCGACAGATAAGTCATCGGCCGTTTGACCAGAGTCTCGGGGCCATGAAGTGCGCCTGAATCGAACATCAGGAATCCCCCGGCCGCAGCCGGTGGCTGGTGTCGCCATGGCGATAGATCACTTCGCCAGACAGCATGTAGATAAATTCGATTCCGGAGTGCTGGAAGCCGGTGAAGGCCTCGGCATTTTCTTCGAGCGTGATCAGATATGGCTCGACTGCGACGTCGCCGCCGATCACATGCCCCAGCAACTGATAGACGTGGCCAACCTTGGTGCCGCGGCGTTCGATGACGACGCCCTGCTTCGCCCGGACATAGGAGCAGTCACGACGTTCTTCTGACGCCGCAAACAGCATGCTCAGCGAGACTTTCAGTGCGTTCGCGATCGATTGCAGCGTTGAGAGCGAGGGCGAAATCTGGCCGTTCTCGATTTTTGAAAGCATGCCAGCCGAGATATTTGCGGCACTTGAAAGATCGAGCACCGACAAGTCCTGCTCGCGTCTGATGAAACGAATTCGCGCGCCGAGTGCCCGTTCAAGCGCGCGCGAGCTTTCTACAGGAGCGTTCGATCCAGTGCTGTATTCCCGGCTGACAACTTCGATGTTCTTCGGGTTTTTCTTCGGCATTGCGAATCCTTCAGACCAATGACTGCCAAGGCATACCACGTAGCGAATGCATCACTGGCAGATATTTAAGACCCGCATCCGCGCAGCAGCCACGCGGCTGTGTTGATCGCGCGTCAGCCCCGCATAATGCAACCCTTCGGAGGTGAAATGATCGTCATCTCTGCGCTGCGACCGTTTTGTGTGCGTGGCGATGCTCCTTATTGATCCGAGATGCACACATTTTACTCTTGAGAAACATTCTTTCACTTCTATTCTTAGAAAATAGATTTCTTTCCAGGAAAATGAGGCAGGGTTTCAAAATGGGCACCAATCGCCGCGACTTTCTCAAGAAAACGGCATTACTGGGCACCGCTGCTGCGGCTGCGCCGTATGGATTTGTTCGCACGATCGATCAGGCATGGGGCGCGACCCCGTGGATCAAGAAGGGGGAGCCAATCAAGATCGGGCTTCTGTTTTCGCTGACGGGCGGTCTCGCGGTACCGGAGGAAGATTCCACCCTCGTGATGCAATACGCGATCGACGAGATCAACAAGAACGGCGGCATCGCCGGCTCGCCGATCGAGCCGGTCATCGTGGACGCGAAGTCGGACTTCAACGTCTACTCCGAAAAGACCAAGGAGCTTATCCTTCGCAACAAGGTCGTTGCGCTGTTCGGCTGCTATACTTCTGCAAGCCGCAAGGCGATCCTGCCGACGGTCATGGCGCAGAACCATCTTCTGTACTATCCGACCTGTTACGAAGGTGCGGAGTGCACGCAGAACACGATCTGCACCGGACCGCTGGCCAACCAGCACTCCCAGGACCTCATTCCCTTCATGGTCAAGGAGTTTGGAAAGAAGGTCTTCTTCGTCGGCTCGAACTACGTCTGGCCGAAAGAATCGAACAAGAACGCCAAGATCTGGCTGGAGAAGGCCGGTGGCGAGCTGGTCGGCGAGGAATACATCCCGCTTGGCGGCTCCGAGTTCGGACCTGTGCTGAATAAGATCCGGGACGCCAAGCCGAACTTCATCTTCTCCACGGTCGTGGGCGCATCGGACATCGCTTTCCACAAGCAGTTCAAGCAGGAAGGCTTCAAGGTCGACTCGATGCCAATCGCTTCGCTCACCACGGGCGAAATCGAGACTCGCGCCATGGGCAACGAGTTCGGCGCCGGTCACTTCCTGTCGGCTCCCTACTTCCAGGCGCTGGACAATCCGACCAACCACAAGTTTGTCGAGGGCTTCCTCAAGAGCAAGTACGGCAAGAACGGCACCACGCACTACAACATGGAAGAGACGTATCTGTCCGCTTACGTGTTCAAGTACGGTCTTGAGAAGGCCATCGCAGCTCTCGGCTACGACGGCATTACGCCTCGCGCGATCCGCGATCATTCGGGCGGTATCAAGGTCGAGGACGGCGTTTCACCGGAAGGTCTGGTCTGGATCGACGATCAGAACTTCAACACCTGGCTCAAGCCGAAGATCGGTCAATGCCAGGCTGACGGCAGCTTCAAGATCGTGAAGCAGGCTGCCGAACACGTCGCCCCGGATCCCTATTCGATCTATCCGACCAGCGGCAAGTGCACGGCAACCGGTCTTGTCGCGCCGGACGGCAAGGTTCGTACCAACGTTATCTAAAACACATCAGCGCGCGCTTCCAGCCGATGTCGGCTGGAAGCGCGCGTGACAATGAGGGGCGAGCAAATGGCGCTCGGCAGTTTCTTCGGATCATTCGACCTGAGTGCGTTTCTGAACGCGCTTATTCTTGGCATCAGCATCGCAAGCATATGGCTGCTCGCGGCGCTGGGGCTGACCATCATCTATGGCACGGTCGGCGTGATCAACATGGCGCATGGCGAATTCATCATGCTCGGCGCTTACAGCTCCTATATGCTGCAAAGTTACTTCTCGCTTCCATTTCTGCTGTGCATTCCGGCGTCGTTCCTTATCGTGGCCGCTGTCGGGCTCATTCTCGAGCGCGGCCTGATCCGGTATCTCTATAAACGTCCGCTTGATACGCTGCTTGCGACGTTCGGCGTTTCGCTTGTCCTGATGCAGGGCGTTCGGCTGCTGTTCGGCAGCGATCCGAAATACATCGCCGTACCGGCGATCTTCTCCAGCAACGTTCAGTTCGGCTTCGTCAATATTTCCGCGTTCCGCATGATCGTGCTGGGCATCACGATCGGCGCGGTTGTGGCGCTGTGGGCGCTGTTCTACCGCACACGGTTCGGCGTTCAGGTTCGCGCGGTGATGCAGAACAAGGAGATGGCCGCTTCGTTCGGCATCAATTCTGACCGCGTCTACATGCTGACATTTGCGCTCGGCGCGGGGCTGGCCGGTCTGGCTGGTTCCCTGTTCGGCGTGCTGAACATCGTGCTGCCGACCATGGGCTCTGCCTATGTGGTGCAGGCATTCCTGGTTGTTGTCGTCGGTGGCGGCACGCTCGCCGGAAGTGTCGTTGCGGGTGGCGCGACGGGTGAGTTGCAATCAGTCTTCGCCTACTTCACGAACGATACGTTCGCCCGCTTCTTGTTGTTTGTCCTGATTGTCGTGTTCCTGCGCATTCGCCCGCAAGGTCTCTTTGCGCCTTCGGCAACACGCAGATGATGCGGACGACGCGAGTGAGCAAAACGACATGAATCTCTATCATAATACCAAGGCACAGTGGCTGGCCTATCTCGTGTTCTTCGTCGCGATTGGCACTATCCCACTCTATGTGACCGATAACTTCCTGCTCAACCAGTTCGCGGTCTATGGCGTGTACGGCATGCTCGCTCTGGCTATCGGGCTGTGCTGGGGCTTCGGCGGTATCCTGAATCTCGGTCAGGGCATTCCGTTCGGACTTGGGGCCTATGGCATGGCGATGACCATGCAGATGCAGTCGCAGGATGCGTCAGATCCAATTCCGCCGTTCATGCTGAACAACAGCCTCGATCATCTGCCCTGGTTCTGGGAGCCATTCCGTAACACTGCGTTCGGCATTTGCCTGGCGCTGCTGATACCGACGCTTTTCTGCGCGCTGTTTGGCGGCTTGATGTTCCGCGCCCGGGTATCGGGTCCATTCTTCGCGATCATGACGCTGGCCATGCTGAGTGCGTTCTACACGCTGATCCTTGACGTCCAGCCCTACACCAACGGTGTCAACGGCATCACGCCGCCGTCGCCGCTGGTGATGGGCAGTTTCACCTTCGATCCCTACAGTCCCTATGTGTACTGGATTGTCTTCGCGTTCCTGCTTGTCACGACGGTCGGAGGCAAGTTGATGACGCGCAGCCGGTTCGGGCTGGTCGTTCAGGCGGTACGAGGTGACGCAGAGCGCGTGCGTTTTCTCGGCTACAACGTGGCCAGCTACGAGACCGCCATCTACACCGTGTCGGGATTCATCGCCGCAGTCGCAGGATGTTGCTGGGTCGTTCTCACCCAATACGTTTCGCCGGCGCAGTTCGACACCACTTTCAGCCTCTCGATGGTGATCTGGGCCGGTATCGGCGGCCGGCTCTCGCTGCTGGGCGCCATCATCGGGGCGTTCATGATCCAGGGCGGCCAGAGCTATCTCGGCGACTCTCTGCTGTCGACGTGGCTGCTGTTCCTCGGTGCCTTCTTCATCATCGTGGTGCGCTTTCTGCCCAAAGGGCTCGTGGGTCTCGTCGAAACTTTCCTCGGATACTTCCCTGTCGCAAAGGGGAAAAAGAAGATCGGCGAAGATCAAGCTGCTGAGAGCCGGCTCCTTCCGCAGCCGGGTGAGTGAGGCGGGGCCATGGCATTTCTTGAAATCAAGAACCTCTGCAAGACGTTCGATACCGCAAACGTCATCAACGATTTCAGCGTTGAGATCGTCGAAGCGACGCTTTGCTGTCTCGTCGGCCCGAATGGCGCCGGAAAAACCACGACCATGGATCTCATCACAGGGCGGCAGAAGCCGACTTCCGGCAAGATCACCTTCTGCGATGAAGACATCACGGGCCTCGATGAACACGAGATCGCCCGGCGCGGGATTGGCCGCAAATTCCAGGTGCCGGCAGTGTTTAGAGACCTGTCAGTTCGTCAGAACCTTGAAGTCTCCTATAGCCGGAGCACCAATCCGCTGAAGAACATGTTCCGCTTTCGGGAGCCTGGCTTCGCGCAGAAGCTCGATGAAATTGCGACGCTAAGCGGTCTCTCGGATCGGCTTGACGTCGAAGCAGGAATTTTGTCGCACGGTGAAACGCAGTGGCTCGAGATCGGCATGGTGCTGATGCAGGATCCGCGGTTGCTGCTGCTGGATGAGCCGATCGCCGGGATGACGGAATCCGAGATCGAGAAGACCGCTAAAATCTTCAACGACCTGAAGGCGACCAACACGCTTCTGGTCGTCGAGCACGATATGTCGTTCGTTCGGCAAATTGCCGATGTCGTCACGGTGATGCACATGGGCAGCTTGCTCGCCCAGGGTTCCCTGAAGGAGATCGAATCCAACGAACGCGTGCGCGAAGTCTATCTCGGGGAGACCGCGGCATGACCACGCTTCTGTCGATGGACAAGGTAACGTCCTATTACGGCAAGACTCCAATCCTGAAGGATTTCTCATTCGAGATAGAGCAGGGCACGTGCCTTTGTGTGCTGGGGCGCAACGGCGTTGGCAAGACGACCATGATGCGCACCATCATGGGACTGACCGACCGATCGACGGGCGACGTGACCATCAATGGACTGTCTATTGGTGCGCTGCCGACCTATCAACGCGCCAAGCAGGGCATCGGTTACGTTCCACAGGGGCGCGGCATTCTCGCGGAGTTTACCGTCCGTGAGAACATTCTGCTCGGCACTTTCGCGCGCAAAGACGAAGACAGCGATATCCCGGAAATCTGTCTGCGTCTGTTTCCCTATCTCAAGGAAAATCTCGATCGACGTGCGGGGTTGCTGTCGGGCGGCCAGAAGCAGCAACTGGCAGTCGCGCGGGCTCTCGCGGTGGGCCCGAAGGTTTTGCTTCTCGACGAACCCACTGAGGGAATCCAGCCGAACATCGTTCAGGAAATCGGCGAAACGTTGCGGATGCTCAACAAGGAGCTTGGCATCACGCTGCTGCTTACCGAGCAGCACATCAAGGTTGCAAAAAAGCTCGGCGACAAATTCCTCATGCTGGACAATGGGCGCGTCGTTGCCTCCGGCCCGATAGACGCGCTCGACGATGAAGTCATTCGAAAACACATGACGATCTAACAACGGAGCAGGACCATGATTCCCATTCCACGCCCTTCGACGCCCGATGCTGAACGCATGATCAAGGAACACAAGGAGTGTATCGACTCCATGAAGGGAGTTGCCGGCAACAGCGTTCTTAAATGCGAGACGCCAGGCGACACGACGACGGTCACGGGCGGAATCCACGAGGATTTCCAGCTCAACCGGGTTCTGCTGCGGATGCGCGCCAAGCCGGCCAAGGGCAAGCTGGTGGTCATTTGCACCAAAGTCGAAAAGGAATGGCGTATCGCCCGGCTTTCGGGCGTGCGCGGTGTGCCACCCGAGTTCGTGACCGACAAGGTCTATGACAACGAGCAAGACCCGCAGCACGACATTTTTCTTATGCGGCTTGAGGAGATGCCGGAGACCGATGGTTTCCCTGAGCACTTCCGGGAAGGCTGGAAGCGTCGCGACGACCAGTGGACCGTAACCTGATCGCAAATCTGGCATCACCAATCTTTAAGGGACAACCATGACCTGGATGAAAATTACCGGATACGCTGACAAATTCAGCGTCCATCCGGAAGACACGATCAAGTTTTACGTGAACTGCGACGGACCGGCTGAGTACAAGGCCGAGATCGTCAAGATGATTCACGGTGACACCAACCCGCGTGGCCCCGGATATATCGAGGAGTCCATCAAGGCTGACTGCAACAGCACCTACAAGGGCATGAAGCAGGAGATCTACAGCGGTTCCTACGGTTTCGTCACGGACAAGAAGCAGTTCCAGCTCGAGAGCGTCACTCTGCAATGCTGGATCTGGCCAACCACACCGAAGACCCATCCGAAGTACTGGAAGCACGGCGCTCAGGGGCTCGTGACCAAGTGGTGCAACGGTAAGGGCTACGGCCTCTTTATCAACGAAGAAGGCTGCGTCGAATTCCGGATCAACGATCAGGTCATCTCAACCGGCGCGCCGTTGCGTGACCACGCCTGGCACTTCATTGCGGCGTCGTTCGATGCAAAAACCGGGGAGGCGACACTTTATCACGAGCCTCAGGTTGTTTACGCGCTTGATCCGGAAATTCCCCCGGTCAGCAAGAAATTCTCAACGAAGCCCGCCTATGTGCCGGGTACGCCGACCGTGATCGCCGGCTATTGCGGCGGGATGAGCGATGCGCCTCAAGCGCAGGCTTCTGTTCCACCGGGAATTCTCATCAAGGGGCACTACAACGGCAAGATTGATAGCCCGCGTATCTGTAACCGGGCGCTCTCGCGGCTTGAGATCGAGTCGATGAAACTCGGCGCCCAGCCGGGCCTGTCCGAGCGCCGCAATTCCGGTCCGACCGGTAAGCTCTCGGAAGCGATCGTGGCCTCGTGGGATTTCGGCGACGGCATTAATACGATTTATGGCAAGGACAAGGGACCTTATCTCTTTCATGCCACCATCGTGAATTGCCCGACACGCGCGATGACCGGATACAACTGGCAGGGGCATGTTTTCGACTGGAAGGGCGCCCCCGAACAGTATGGCGCAATCCATTTCCACGACGACGATATCGACAATGCCCGCTGGCAGGTCAGCTTCGAGTGGAAGGTGCCGAAAGGCACGAGCAGCAAGTTCTATGCGGCGAAATTGACCTCGAAGGACGGCGACGAGGATTACATCCCGTTCTGGGTGGTGCCGCGGGTTGGCGAAGAGACGGCGAAGATCGCGGTCATGGTCCCGACCATCAGCTACATGGCCTATGCGAACGAGCATCTGGCGAACAATGCGGGCGGCGCGGAGCTTCTCGTCTATCGCGTTCCGATCATGCAGCAGCAGAACATGTTCCTGTCGGAGCATCGCGAGTATGGCGGTTCGATCTATGATACCCATACCGATGGCAGCGGACTATGTCTGTCATCTCGCTTGCGGCCTATCCTGAGCATCCGCCCGAAATACGATCACTTCCTGGCGCAGGCGCCTTGGCAGTATCCGGCGGATCTTCATCTGGTCTACTGGCTGGAAAAGATGGGCTACAACTATGACGTCATCACCGACGAAGACGTGACCTATGATGGTCTCGCCCGCATCGAGAACTACAACGTCATCATCACTGGCTCGCATCCGGAGCACAATTCAGGACCACAACTCGACGCTTTGCATAACTACATGCAGCGCGGTGGACGCTTCATGTATATGGGCGCCGATGGCTGGTACTGGGTGCATTCCTACCATCCGGCCTATGACGGCATCGGTCGCGGTGTCGTCACGGAAATGCGGCGCTGCGAATCCGGCATCCGGACGTGGCGCGCGGATCCGGGCGAGTACTATCATCAGGGCACCGGCGAACTCGGCGGCATGTGGCGCTTCCGTGGCCGCTATCTGCACACCATTGCGGGCACGGGCATGTCGTCGGAAGGCTTCGACATCTCGACCTACTACTCGCGGACCGAGGAGAGCAACAACGAGCGTGTCGCGTGGGCGTTCGAAGGCATCGATTACGACGAGAAACTCGGCAATTTCGGTCTTGTGGGCGGCGGTGCTGCCGGCACCGAACTCGACATCGTCGATACCATGCTGGGTAGTCCTCCGCATACGCTTGTCGTGGCGACATCGGCCGGCCGTCATACCGAAGGCTATCTGTTGGTTATGGAAGATTACGGCTTCAACCAGCAGGGTCTCGACGGTACGCAACATCCGCGTGTTCGCTCGGACATCGCCTATCACGAGACACCGAATGGCGGCGCGTCCTTCGCGTTCTCGTCCATCGCATTCTGCGGCGCGTTGCCATGGAACAATGGCGACAACAACATCTCGAAGCTCGTTGGCAACGTTCTGAATCGCTTTATGCAGGATGGTCCGCTGCCCACGCCAAGCCCCGAGGCGATCGTGCATCGTGGCCGTGCGGATTACGACCAGCCGCTGAACAAGGCGCGCAAGTAAGCGAACCGGCGTCCGCGCTTCATGCGCGGACGCCATTTTTCCTTTGACGGATTGACCGATGCTGACACACCCGGATTCCGGTTTTTACGACAACGGCGTGGATTTGCAGGATCCTAATCTCTATGCGGCCGCGGATCAGCAGTTGGCGGACGATCCGCTGTTGCCGACGCAGGCGTATAAGTCCGAGACGTTTCAACGGCTGGAAAACGAGAAGGTGTGGACCCGCGAGTGGATATGCATCGGAACGACTGCCGAGATCGCGCAAGCCGGCGACCTGATGCCATATACGATCGGGCAGCACGCAATTCATGTTCAACGCCAGCATGACAGCGGACTGATCGGACGATTCAACAAGGCCCAGCATGGCGGGTGCCGGTCCGTTCCCGCGCAGTGCCAGACCGGCAGGAAGAACAAATGTTCCTATACGTCCTGCGGATTCAGCCGGGACCGCGGCGTCATTCCCGGCGGGAGCCTCGAGGACATGTCGCCGCTGGCCGGACAATACCTCGGCGTGAGGCCGGAGCGATTGTTGCCTGTCAGGGTGCAGGTGCGGGGACCGTTTATTTTCGTAAACATCGATCCGGTGATCGATGAGATGATTGATCTCCCGCCGATCGAGTGGCAGACGGATGATTTGCGCCGCGATGGCGTCTGGCGTGAACATCGCGCGAACTGGAAGCTGGCCGGTTCGGCTATCGCCGCCTCGGCCCGTTCGAGCGGTGCTGAGGTGCATTGGCATTTTCCGAATCTTGTGGTGATCCGCACGCTGAATGTTGTGGCCGCAATCATTCTCCAGCCGACGGCCATGGATCAGGCGTTGTGGCGTATTTCGTACTTTGCGCGGCCCGAACTCGCGGCCTTCGATGCAGGGATGGCGGAAATCACGTCGATCCTCGATCTGGCGGCGATACAAGCAACAGATGTGCAGACGCAGTTCGCTCGGTTTTCCGAAAGTGCAAGCATAGAGCCGCCGCGTATTGAGCGCAGCTTCAATCGGAAATTCGTCGAACGTATCACACGTCAGCACATCTCATATTGGAACACTCCGCTCACCGACGCACGAATGGTATCTTGATCGATGATAGTCAGTGTTCAGCAGGCAAAGTATGAGCTGCTCGCCTATATCAAGGAATTCGATGCCACGTTTTCAAACTGGTACGTCGGCATCGCGGACAATCCGAAACGCATTCTCTTTGATGTGCATGGCGTCAAGGATGCGCAGGATCCGTGGCTCTACAAGCAGCTTCTGACCGCACGGGCCGCGCGGACCGTCCAATCCTACTTCACGGAGCATCTGAAGACGCGCGGAATCCCGCCGGAATCGGAGTCCGAGGATTTTGATTGCGTTTATCTCTACAAAGTTGACCAGCACACGAAGCAGGATTGAAACATGGCATCTCTGGCTGATGGCGAGGCTGCATTCCTGCGGCGAGATTACGATGCGGCGCGCGCGATCTGGGAGCCGCTTGTCAAGCAGGGGCACGCGGACGCCGGGGCTTGGCTTGGATCGCTCTATGCAAACGGACTGGGGGTTGAGCGCGATTCCGCGATGGCGTTCCGTTACTATCTGCTGGCCGCCGAGCGCGGCAACGTCATGGCCGCAAATAATGTCGCTGTGATGTATTCACGAGGCGATGGTACCGAGATGAATCCCGAGCGCGCCTGCTATTGGCTTCGGACGGCGGCGGAGCAGGGTGATGGCTTTGCGCAGTACAATTACGCTGTGGCCCTGACGAGCGGAATCGGAATGGAGATCGATCTCGCTGCTGGCATCGTATGGTTTCGAAAGGCCGCAGAAGCCGGGCACTATCTTTCGCAGGCCCGTCTCGGAAGCCTCTATGCGCAGGGCGTTGGCGTCGCCGTTGACCGGATCGAGGCGTTCCGCTGGCTGTCATCGGCGAGCCGCCACGGTGTGACGCGGGCTGAGACCGAGTTGCAGGCGCTTCTCGGCGTGATGAGCGAAGAAGAAAAGGCGATTGCAACGGCGAGTGCCGGGATATTGTCGAAACGGGAGGGGACTCCCGAGCTTGCTGTCTAGCGCTCGCCTATTGTGATGGTCGAGCAAGGTGAAGAATCATGCACTCGCTGCACAGAATTCATGCAGCGACGTTAAGGGCGTGCGTGTAATCGCGTACTATCGTTTCAGTAATGGCATGCGAGAATTTCGCAAGATTATGCGAGGATAGCGACAGCGTCCGTGAGGTATCCGGGAGTATCGATGCGGCAGATTGGTCATGTAATCGGAAGCCGGCTCGACCCGGTGTTCTCAGGGAAGCTCCACGACCTTGAGCATCGTGGCGCGGTCGACACCGTCGTGATCCCGTCCGCAGATCTGTCGCGGCGCCGTTTGCGTGCAACGACACGCGGTGGCCTTGAGCTTGCGATTGCGTTGCCGCGTGACGAGAAGCTCTATGATGGAGCTGTTTTGGTTTTGAACGACGATCATGCGGTCGTCGTGAGAGCCGCCACCGAACGCTGGCTGCGGCTCGAACCAACGTCAACTGCCGATGCGGTTGAACTCGGCTATCACGCGGGCAATCTGCACTGGCGCGTCCGTTTCGACGGCGCGTGCCTTTTGGTCGCGCTCGAAGGCTGTCCTGAAGATTACATGGCTCGTATCGAGCCGATGATTGCCAGCAAGCGCGTCCATGTCAGTATCCTGGATGGCGATGATGCAGATGTGCATCATCATGATCACGATCATCATGGCCATCACCATCATCGCCACGATCATGGCCATCACCCCCACGGCAGCCCGGATCACTAGTCGTGCTGCAACTCCTCAAGACCATCTGGCAATCTGACGGCACGTTTCCCAGCGGATCGTTTGCATTCTCCTACGGCGTGGAAGGTCTCGCCGCCATGGGAGCAGTATCCGATCGGGACACGCTCTCCGATCTCACACAGACGATTTTGCAGCAGCGGTGGGCGCCGTTCGATCGCATCGCCCTTGTTCAGTCTTTCCGTGCACGGGGTGATCTCGCGCAGATCATACGGATCGACCAGGAAGTCGAAGCCGCGACGTTCGGCGAAACGCAACGGGATGGTTCACGGCGCAATGGCTCTTCCTTTCTGGCCACGCATGCCAGGCTCGGTAATGCGACGGCGATCTCGTTGCGGGATGCCGTTCGCCGTGGCGATGCGCTCGGTCATATCGCCGTCATGCAGGGTGCTCTCTGGCAATCGATGGAGATGGATGAGAGGATGGCGCAACTGGCGTCAGCCTATATCACTGTCTCCGGTGCAATGTCGGCAGCCGTGCGTCTCGGTGTTGTGGGGGCATTGCAGGCGCAGGCGGTGATGAACGACTGCCTCCCGCTGATCGATCAACTCTCGGCCGCGCCGGTTCCGGATGATGCGCGCCTCAGCAGCTTTGTTCCTTTTCTCGATATCGCAGCGGCACAACAGGCGCAGGCCAGCCTCCGTCTGTTCGCCAACTAGGATGAGGTTCACGATATGCTTTTGACGCCGACCGAGATGGAACGGTTGACGATATTCAGTGCCGCCGAGTTGGCGCGCCGCCGCCGCGCGAAAGGGTTGAAGCTGAACTACCCAGAAGCCGTTGCAATCATCACCGATGAAATTCTTGAGGGCGCACGTGAAGGGCGTACCGTGGCAGATCTCATCGGATACGGCTCGACGATCCTGACGACGGATGACGTCATGACTGGCATTGCCGGCATGATGCACATCATTCAGGTCGAGGGCGTGTTTCCCGATGGCACCAAGCTGGTCACGGTTCACGAGCCGATCCGTCCCGCGCCTGGTTCGGCAGTGGACACGGAACTGCCGGGTGCGATCACGGCGTTGCCTGGAACCCTTGAGCTGAACGATGGACGCCCGCGTGTTACGTTGAAGGCCACCAATACGGGAGACCGTCCGGTCCAGATCGGATCGCATTTCCATTTCTTTGAAGTCAACAAGGCGATGGACTTTGACCGTGCGGCCGCATTCGGCAAACGGCTTGATATTCCTGCCGGCACGGCTGTTCGCTTCGAGCCGGGCGTCTCGAAGGACGTCACGCTGGTGTCATTCGGAGGCGGGCAGCGTCTCACGGGATTGAACAATCTGACCAACGGCGACAGTGCAGACGCCAAGGTGCGCGATGCCGCGCTGGCGCAGGCCCGGGCGCGCGGATTCAAGGGAGCGTAGCGTGGTTGCAATCGATCGGAAGAACTACGCTGCACTGTACGGGCCGACGACAGGGGATTCCGTGCGCCTCGGCGATACCTCTTTGATTGCCGTGGTTGAAAAGGATCACGCGGTTTATGGCGACGAATGTCTGCATGGCGGCGGCAAGACGTTGCGCGACGGCATCGGAATGGCAGGTATTACAAGCGCTGAAGGTGCGCTCGACTTTCTGCTTTGCAATGTTCTGCTGATCGATCCCGTCCGCGGGATCGTGAAGGGCGATCTCGGTATCCGCAATGGCCGCATCGTCGCCTTCGGCAAGGCTGGCAATCCTGCGATCATGGACAATGTCGATCCGAAGCTGGTCGTTTCGACCGGAACGACGGTGCGCGATTGCGAGGGCCTGATTGCCACGCCCGGCGCGATCGACGTACACGTCCATTTCGACAGCGCGGGTCTTGTCGAACACGCTCTTGCCAGCGGAATCACCACCATGATCGGCGGATCACTCGGCCCTATCACCGTGGGGATCGATTCCGGTGGGCCGTTCAACACCGGCAAGATGCTTCAGGCGGCCGAAGCGTGGCCGATGAATTTCGGCTTTCTCGGACGGGGCAATGCGCATCGCGCTGCGCCGATGATCGAGCAACTTGAAACCGGTGTAATGGGATTGAAGCTCCACGAGGACTGGGGCTCGATGCCGGCAGCGATCGATACTTGTCTGCGTGTTGCCGATGAATACGATTTCCAGGTGCAGATTCATACCGATACACTGAACGAATCCGGATTCGTCGAGAACACGCTGGAGGCGATCGGCGGTCGCACCATTCACATGTATCACACCGAAGGAGCAGGTGGCGGCCATGCACCGGATATCATCCGCGTTGCGGGTGAAATGCATTGCCTTCCGTCGTCGACGAATCCGACAAATCCCTACACGGTGAATACGTTCGACGAACATCTCGATATGACGATGGTGTGCCACCATCTCAATCCGGCAATTCCAGAAGACGTCGCCTTTGCCGAAAGCCGGATTCGTGCGCAGACCATTGCGGCAGAGGACGTTCTGCATGACATCGGTGCGATCTCGATGCTCGGGTCCGACAGTCAGGGGATGGGACGTATTCACGAAGTGATCTGCCGAACCTGGCAGCTCGCGTCCAAGATGAAAGATCAGCGCGGTTCGCTGCCCGAGGACAAGCCGGGGCTGGGCGACAACGCGCGCATCCTGCGCTACATCGCGAAATACACGATCAATGCCGCGAAGACATTTGGCATTGCCGACCAGGTGGGATCGCTGGAAGACGGCAAGCTCGCGGATATCGTGGTGTGGCGTCCCGCTTTCTTCGGCATCAAGCCGGAGCTTGTGATCAAGGGAGGCTTTATCGCTTGGGGGGCCATGGGCGACAGCGCGGCATCGCTGATGACCTGCGAGCCGATCCTGATGAGGCCTCAATGGGGTTCGTTCGGCCGCGCGCCCGCGGCTCTCTCCGCATGTTTCGTGCATCCGCTCGCGATTGATCGCAGTCTTGCCGGTCAACTCGGCCTGAGCAAGTCGCTGTTGCCGGTCCGCGGGACACGAAAACTCACGAAACGCGACATGCTCTGGAACGACGCATGCCCCAAGGTGACGGTCGATCCGGAGACCTTTGATGTGTTCGTCGATGGTGAACTTGCGACCTGTGAACCGGCGAAGGAATTGCCGCTGGCGCGCCGCTATATGTTGAGGTGATCAATGCTCCATTTGCTCGCGAAAGAGTCCAACGGCAAGGCGATCACCACGGCCGCACGGGTCGGCATCGGCGGTCCGGTCGGCTCTGGCAAGACGGCCTTGATCGAGGCATTGATTCCCGAATTGCAGGCGCATGGTATCGATTTTGCGGTTGTCACCAACGATCTCGTCACCAAGGAGGACGCGGAGCGTCTTCGTCGTTCGGGATTGATCGATCCGGCGCGCGTCTCGGCGGTGGAGGCGGGCGCTTGCCCGCACACGGTGATCCGGGAAGACCCGAGCCTGAACATTGCGGCGGGTGACGATCTGGAAGCGCGGTTTCCCGGACTTGAACTGATCTTGTTCGAGTCCGGCGGTGACAATCTCGCCTCGACATTTTCGCTCGATCTCGTGGACTGGTGGATGTTCGTGATCGATGTCGCGGGCGGCGACGATATTCCGCGCAAACGCGGGCCGGGTCTCTTGCGCAGCGATCTCCTTATCGTCAACAAGACCGATCTTGCGCCGCATGTTGGCGTCAATCTGCCATCGATGCTTGAAGAGGCGAATGCAGTCCGCAAGGGACGTCCGGTAATCGCGACGAATGCCCGTTCGGGCGAAGGTATAAAGGCTGTTGTCGATGCAATTGCTGCCGCAGTCCTTTTCCACACCACATCCGGGTCGTGAGGCCCGGAATCGGCTGGAGGCCGATTTTGCCGGCGGGCGCACAGTCATCCGCCGGCAGCATATCGGCTATCCGCTCCACATCACGCGTGGCTTCTACATGGATCGGGCGGCTCCCGATCTTCTGACACTTTATCTACAGTCCGCGTCTGGTGGGCTATACGCGGACGACCGGCTTCATCTTAATGTGGCCGTGCGCGACGGTGCGTCGCTGAGCCTGACCTCGCAATCCTCCACGGTTGTCCATCATGGCCGCGAGGATGGCTCCATCATTCATCAAGTGCTTGAGGTGGGTGCTGGCGCGTTCTGCTCATTCGTAAACGATCCTTATATCCTCTTTCCCGGCGCGCATCTTGCCGTCAAGACGATTGCAAGCGTAGCGGAGGACGCGGTCCTGCTTCTGATTGATGGCTTTACGGTCCACGATCCGGCCTGTGAAGAGAAGTCCTTTGCGCGATTTGAGACGATGCTGAGGGTTGTACGGCCCGATGGAAAATTGCTGATAGTCGATAATGGCTGCGTAGTGGGCAGGGATGTCCGGCCCGCAGGTGGCGCGCTCGGTGGCAGAGGCGCTGCGGCTACACTGACGCTGATCGCCCCGCGGGAAAAACTGCCGGTCATCTCCAAACTTGAAGAAGCGGTGACCCGTCAGGGATGCCTGGCGGGGGCGTCGAGTGCACCGAACGGCGCCGGTCTTGTGATGCGAATACTCGGAGACGACGCGGGTTCATTGGCCCGCGGCATGGAAGTGGCGTTTCATGTTGCCGGTGCGGCTGCGAAAGGCGTGGAACTCGCTCGTCGTCGCAGATGAAATGGCTGGGAAATGGCCTGTTTTGCGGCCTGAAATACCCTTCCGCGAGCGAGCCATATGGCATAAAGACAGCGCAACTTTCCCCAAGCGTATGCGTCATGATTCGCCTCGATAACATCAGCAAACAGAACGGCCATCAGATCCTTTTCATCGAGGCTTCCGCAGCTCTCCAGAAGGGCGAGAAGATCGGCCTCGTTGGTCCTAATGGGTCCGGCAAGACCACACTTTTTCCGGATGATCACGGGGCAGGAACTTCCCGATGAAGGCCAAGTGTCTGTCGATCGGGGCGTGACCATCGGCTACTTCAGCCAGGATGTCGGCGAGATGTCGGGCCGCAGTGCCGTCTCCGAAGTGATGGACGGCGCGGGTCCCGTGAGCGTCGTGGCGGCTGAACTAAAGGAGCTGGAGACCGCCATGGGCGATCCGGACCGGGCGGACGACATGGATGACATCATCGCGCGCTACGGTGAAGTGCAGGCGCGCTTCGAGGAACTTGACGGTTACGCTCTGGAAGGCCGTGCGCGTGAAGTTCTTGCGGGTCTGAGCTTCAGCCAGGAGATGATGGACGGTGACGTGGGCGCGCTGTCGGGCGGCTGGAAGATGCGCGTGGCGCTCGCCCGAATCCTGCTGATGCGTCCGGACGCCATGCTGCTCGACGAACCGAGCAACCATCTCGATCTGGAAAGCCTCATCTGGCTGGAGGAATTCCTCAAGGGGTATGACGGCCTGTTGCTCATGACATCGCATGACCGCGAATTCATGAATCGTATCATCAACAAGGTGGTGGAGATCGACGGCGGCGCGCTGACGTCATACTCGGGCAACTACGAATTCTACGAACAGCAACGAGCGCTGAGCGAAAAGCAGCAGCAGGCCCAGTTCGAGCGCCAGCAGGCGATGCTCGCCAAGGAAATCAAGTTCATCGAGCGGTTCAAGGCGCGCGCCTCACATGCCGCGCAGGTGCAGAGCCGGGTGAAGAAGTTGGACAAGATCGAGCGTGTCGAGCCGCCGAAGCGCCGACAGGCGGTGTCCTTTGAATTTCAGCCGGCACCGCGCTCCGGCGAGGATGTCGTAAGTCTGAAGAACATCCACAAGGGTTATGGCAAACGGAGCATCTACGAGGGACTGGATTTCTCCGTGCGCCGCCGGGAGCGCTGGTGTGTCATGGGCATCAATGGCGCGGGCAAGTCTACGCTATTGAAACTGGTGGCGGGCTCCACGGAGCCGGACGATGGCACGGTGGCATTGGGCGGCAGCGTGAAGATGGGTTACTTCGCGCAACACGCCATGGATCTGCTGGATGGCGAACGCACGGTGTTCGAGGAGCTGGAGTATTCATTTCCTCAGGCCGGGCAGGGCTCGTTGCGCGCGCTGGCCGGCTGCTTCGGGTTTTCCGGGGATGACGTCGAGAAGAAGTGCCGGGTGCTGTCGGGTGGCGAGAAGGCGCGGCTGGTGATGGCGAAGATGCTTTTCGACCCGCCTAATTTTCTGGTGCTGGACGAGCCCACGAACCACCTCGACATGGCGACGAAGGAGATGCTCATCACTGCACTGTCGCAGTATGAGGGCACCATGCTGTTCGTCTCGCACGATCGGCATTTTCTTGCCGCGCTGTCCAATCGTGTGCTCGAACTGACGCCCGATGGCATTCATCAATATGGCGGTGGCTATACGGAATACGTTGCGCGTACCGGCCACGAGGCTCCCGGCTTGCATAGCTGACCCGGCCGGCATCTCTTGGATATTTGTCAGGGAGCGGATGTGCCTGTCTTGTCATCGGTTCTGTCAGCGACGTAAGCGAGAAGCCCGCGTCCGCCGTTGATGATGTCTTCGCAGATCGCTTTGCGCGCAGCATTCGGATCGTGATTGCGTAGGGCGGCAAGGATCCGCAGATGGGCGTGGGATTCCCAATCCTCCGGTAAGCCGCCATCATAGAGATGCGAGAGGATCGGTCCGCAGCGAACCCAAAGTCCTTCGACCAGATCGTAGAGCACCGGCAGCCGGCCCATGCGGCAAAGCAGCAGGTGAAACTCGGTATTCAAGTCGATGGCTTCTTCAAACTGCTGGATCTGGTGGCAATTGCACATCCGTGCGTGAATGTTGGCCAGCGTATCGATCTCGCTGTCCGAAGCGACGCTTGCGGCTGCCGCCGCTGAACGTCCCTCCAGGTCAGTTCGGATCGTGCGGATTTCGAGCAGTTGATCGAGCGTCAGCGTCGGGACGGCAACTGTACCTCGGGCGTCCAGCGCCAGCGCCTTTTCACTGACCAGACGCAACAGCGCTTCGCGCATTGGCGTCGCGCTAATGCCGAAACGCACCGACATCGGCCGCAGGCGAAGCCTTTCCCCCGGCCGCAACTGGCCGCGCATCAAGGCCTGCCGCAGACTCGAATAAGCCCGCTCACTGAGGTTTTCCTTGACGATCGGGCGGGCCCAATCCGCTTCTTCTGCACTCATCTCAATATTTTTCCGTAAGGCTCGCTTGACTCGAGCCTTAAAGTGGAGAGTAATATGTTATAACAAATAAAATGTACCATCAATTCCAGCCAACGCGAACAGGCAATCCGGCCCGTCGACGGGATTGATGGAGGGAGGACCTATGATCGCGCTGCGAAAAACTGCGGCTGCGTTCGGCGTCGAACTCGTGATGCTTGATGCTCCGTCGGCCCCGGCTGACGGCCAGATTCTGATAGATGTCGCCGCCGCGGGTATCTGCGGCAGCGACGTGCATGCCTATGAATGGACCCCCGGCTACGAATTCATGACGGCAGCGATGCCGGTCACGATCGGCCACGAATTCTCCGGCATCGTGCGAGCCGTGGGCCCGAAGGTGAGTGCATTCAAATGCGGCGACCGGGTTGTCTGCTGGCCCACCGTGAATTGCGGCAAGTGTCACGCGTGCAAGGCGGGCCGCCCGGAAGGTTGCCAGGGCCGTCGCACCATTGGCCTTCACATGGACGGTGGGTTCGCTGATCGCGTGATTGTTCCCGCCGCGAATTGCCGTCTCGTTCCCGACAATCTGTCTCTGGAAATTGCTGCGCTCACTGAGCCTCTTTCCGTCGCGATCAATGCTGTGGATGTGGCGGAGCTTGCGCCGGGTGATCGCGTCGTCGTGCTCGGTCCCGGGCCGATCGGTCTTGGCGTGGCATGGGTCGCCCAGAATCGCGGAGCCGAGGTGCTGCTCGCGGGCTTTAATGACGAAGTCCGGCTTGAGCGCGCTCGCGAAATGGGAATCGCTCATTGCGTCGATCTTTCAGGTGAGTCTCTGGCAGACGCCGTTGACGGTATCTTCGGCCAGCCGGTTGACTGCGTCATCGAAGCGACTGGCGCCGTGGTTTCGGTTACCGGCGGACTTGCCGTGTTACGGTCGGGTGGCATCCTGGTGGTCGCCGGTATTCATTCAGCGAACCTGACGCTGGAGCTTACCCGCTTCGTGCGCGAGAAGAAACAGCTTCGCGCGGCGCACGACACCACAGCCCGCGCGGTCGAGGAAGCGATCCGTCTGCTGGCGAATCATTCCGATGAGTTATCGCGCCTCATCACCCATCGTCAGCCTCTCAGTAGCGGTGTCGAGGCCTTCGCGCTGGCGCGCAGCCGTCAGGCGGTCAAAGTCATGCTGTTGCCCCAACCGAATGGAACGTTGTCATGAGTTCAACTATGCGCGCTGTTGTGGCGCCGACGCCGGGCGGCCCGGAAGCGCTGAAAATCATCGAAACGGCGAAGCCCGTGCCGGGAGAGGGCGAGCTTCTGGTGAAGGTTCACGCGGCCGGTATCAACCGTCCGGATGTGATGCAGCGCCAGGGTCTTTATCCGCCACCGCCGGGTGCATCCGATATTTTCGGTCTTGAACTCGCGGGCGTGGTGGAAAGCTCCGGTCCGGGGACAACTCGCTTCAAGCCGGGCGATGCCGTGATGGCACTTGTCCATAGCGGCGCTTATGCCGAATGGGCGGTGGTACCGGAAGCAGTCGCGCTGCCTGTGCCCAAGACGATGTCCTTTGTCGAGGCCGGTGCGTTTCCGGAAACCTACTTCACAGTCTGGAGCAATCTTTTCGAGCGGGGTCGGCTTCAGCCCGGCGAAACCGTTCTGATCCACGGCGGCGCGTCGGGGATCGGCACGACGGCAACCTTGCTTGCCAAGGCCTTCGGATCCCGCGTGATTGTCACCGTCGGTTCGGATGAGAAGTGCGCCGCGTGCCTGAAACTCGGCGCTGACGTTGCGATCAATTACAACACGCAGGATTTCGTAATGGCCGCGCGGGAAGCGACCGGTGGGAAGGGACCGGATGTCATCCTCGACATGGTCGGTGGTGATTATATCCAGCGTAACCTTGAGGCAGTCGCTGTCGATGGCCGGATTTCGCAGATCGCATTCCAGCAGGGGGCTCGTGTCGACATCGACTTGACGCTCCTGATGACCAAACGGCTGACGCTCGTCGGATCGACCATGCGGGTGCGCCCGATCCCGATGAAGGCACAAGTCGCCGCTGCGCTTGAGAAAAAGGTTTTGCCGCTCGTTGAAGCCGGGCGTGCCAAGCCTTTGATCGATTCTGTTTTCCCATTCGAGCGTGTCGCTGACGCCCACAGAAAAATGGATGCCAGCGCCCATATCGGGAAGATCGTACTTGTGATGCAAGAGGGCGCTGAAGCCCCAAGGAGTGTTAAAGCATGAATGTCGTGACGAAAACTGGCGCGGCGCAGCCCGTCGCAAACAATATGACCGGAGCGCATGTCCTCGCGGGGGCACTTCAGCGTCACGGCGTGCGTGAAATCTTTGGACAGAGCATTCCTTCGGCGTTGTTCCTCGCTGCGCCGGACTATGGCATCCGCCAGATCGGCTATCGCACCGAGAACGCGGGCGCGGCCATGGCCGACGCTTATGCGCGCATTTCGGGCAAGGTCGCGGTCGTGACCGGACAGAACGGTCCCGCAGCGACGCTGCTCGTTCCGGGGCTGGCTGAGGCGCTGAAGGCTTCAATTCCGGTGGTTGCCATCGTTCAGGATGTGAGCCGCAAAGCCACCGACAAGAACGCTTTCCAGGAACTCGATCATTTCGCGCTGTTCTCCGGCGTGGCGAAATGGGTGCGCCGCGTGGCGGATCCCGCGCGCATCGACGATTACGTGGATATGGCGTTCACGGCTGCTGCGAGCGGCCGCTGCGGTCCCGCTGTTCTTCTCGTGCCGCTCGACGTGCTCGACGAGCGTCCGGACATCGATCCGGCTGCGCCACGCCGCTCGAACAACCTTGGTTCGTATCCGCTGGATCGCACCGAAGCTGACCGTTCGCGGGTCGCGGAAGCTGCGGCGCTTCTTGCAAAGGCGAAGGCTCCGATTGTGATCGCCGGCGGCGGCGTTCATTCCTCCAGGGCAACAGCCGAACTGGCGGCGCTTCAGGCACTTGGATTGCCGGTTGCCACCACCGTCATGGGCAAGGGCTCTGTTGATGAGACCCATCCGTTGTCGCTCGGTGTGGTTGGCTATTTCATGGCACCGCGTGGACGAACCTCGCATATGCGGGATCTGGTGACCGAGGCCGATGTCGTGCTTTTGGTGGGCAACCGTACCAACCAGAACGGCACGGATAGCTGGTCGTTGTATCCAAAGGGCGCGCAGTACATCCACATCGACGTCGATGGCTCCGAGATTGGCCGGAACTATGAAGCCTTCCGTTTGGCGGGCGATGCCAAGCTGACGCTGGCCGCGCTTGTTGCGGCGCTGGAGAAGGAAAACCTGTCCTCGCTCTCCGGGAGGCGGGCGGCTCTCGAAGCCAAGATTTCCGACGCGCGCGCCAAGCATGCGAAGGACATGGAGCGTCTGGTGAACATGGACGCGGTGCCGGTTCGTCCGGAGCGGCTGCTGGCCGACATCGATACGGTCCTGACGCCGGACTCCATCGTCGTCGCCGACGCGAGCTATTCGTCGATCTGGATCGCCAATTTCCTGACCGCGCGCCGCGCAGGCCAGCGCTTCCTGACGCCACGCGGCATCGCCGGTCTCGGATGGGGACTGCCGTTTGCACTCGGTGCCAAGGCTGCGCAACCAAATGCTCCGGTGATTTGCCTGACCGGCGATGGCGGTTTCGGTCATGTGTGGTCGGAAATGGAAACATCCCGGCGGATGAAGCTGCCGGTGGTCATCGTGGTGCTCAACAACCAGATCCTCGGATACCAGAAGCATGCCGAACTCTCGTTGTTCGGCAACTTCACCGACGTCTGCGATTTCGAGGCCGTCGATCACGCGGCGATCGCTCGCGCGTGCGGCTGTACCGGCATCAGGATTGAAAAGCCTGCCGACTTCCTGCCGGCGCTTACTGCTGCCTTGGGACGGAATACGCTGACCGTGATCGACGTTGTTACGGACCAGCGCGCTCATCCGCCCATTACTAGTTTTGAAGGAAAAGACGCGCTGAACTACTAACGTGCCAGCATAAGCTGGCCGGAAAAATCTCAGGGAGGAAAAGATGAAACTGTCGTTACTCTGGAAAGTTGCAGTTGCGGGTCTGTTGCTTTCGGCGCCCGCGGCCAAAGCGGATGTCGTTTTCGGCGCACTTTATCCATTCAGCGGCCAACTCGCTCTTCTCGGTGAGGAAAGCGCGCGGGGTCTTGAAATCGCCGTCGACGAAATTAACGCCGCCGGCGGCGTGCAGGGCCAGAAGGTGGTTCTGGTGCGCGGCGATGCCGTGGACAACAATCAGGCCATCGGTGAAGCGCGCCGGTTGATTTCGCTCGGCAAGGTGTCTGCGATCTTCGGTTCGTATTCTTCGGCACGATCTATCGCCGCAAGCCAGGTGGCTGAGCTGTCAGGCATCCCTTATTTCGAACTCGGCGCCGTTGCCGATGAGGTTACCGGTCGCGGCCTGAAATATCTCTACCGTACCAATCCGACTGCGGAAGACATGGCGAAGCTGATTGTCGAAATGATCGTCACCAAGGTTTCTGCCAAGCTCGGCAAGAAGCCGGAAGAGCTGAAGATCGGCATCATCTACGAGGATTCGAGCTACGGTACTTCGGTTGCGAACCACGAGAAGAAGTATGCAACGGATGCCAAGCTGAACGTGGTTTCGATGCAGAGCTATCCGGCCGCCACGGTCGACATGTCGTCTCTCGTTCTCGACCTGAAACAGCGCGGCGTCGATATTGTGCTCCAGACGTCGTACTCGAACGACTCGGTGCTGTTCCTGCAGCAGGCCAATGAAGCCGGCTTCAAGCCGGGTGCGATCATCGGTGGTGGCGGCGGTTATTCGATGCAGCCGACGGCTGACGCGGTCGGACATGGCGTGATGGAAGGCGTGCTCGACGTCGATTTCACCCAGTACCTCGTCAACACCAAGTTCACGCCAAGGCTCGAGGACTTCGTCGCGACTTACAAGAAGAAGTACAACGAGAGCCCGCGTTCCGGCCACTCGATCAATAACTATACCGGCGCGAAGGCCATTCTCGAAGCTCTCAACAAGGCCAAGGGCTTCTCGCCGGATGAAATCACCAAGGCGATGACGACGATCGACATCGCGCCGGGCGTGACTTCGACCGGCTACGGCATCAAGTTCGGTAAGAACAACCAGAACGAACGTGCCAGCATGATGGGAATGCAGTGGCAGGGTGGCAAGCTCGTCACCGTTTATCCTGACGCGGCTGCCGTCGCACCGATGAAAGTCGGCGGCAAGTAAACGCGGCGATCAAGGCGGGGCAGCCTGGTGCTGCCCCGCTCTGCTCATTTTTCCAGTGAGGCGCGATGAACACGTTCCTGCAAGTGGTCGCCAATGGCCTGCTGCTTGGCGCTCTCTTTGCCATCGTCAGTGTCGGGCTGACGCTGATCTTCGGCATCGTCAAGGTGGTGAATTTCGCCCATGGCGAATTCCTCATGGTCGGCATGTATCTCACGTACTTGCTGACCAACCGGCTTGGCATTCATCCGTTCGCCACGGTGATCGCCGTCGTGCCGCTGCTGTTTCTGTTCGGGGCGCTGACCCAGCGGTTCTTGATCCAGCCATTGATGGCGGCGCGTGACGATCACATCCAGATCTTTGCAACCGTCGGCCTGTCCACCGCCCTGATCAATCTGGCGCTTCTGATTTTCGGCGCCGACATCGCCAACACGCCGCCGAGCGGATTACGCATGCCGTTGCAGATCGGACCGATCCGGGTGCTTTCCGGCCAGCTTGCCATTCTCGCCGCATCGATATTGCTGGTTGTCGGTTTGCAATATTTTCTGGCGCGAACCCAGACGGGACGCGCAATCCGGGCCGTGGCGCAGAACCGTGCCGCCGCGCAGCTCATGGGCATCGACGTCAACCGCATCTATATCCTGACCTTCGGGATTGGCGCGGCCTGCGTTGGCGTCGCTGCGGCGCTGATCGCACCGCTGTATCCGACCTCGCCGAATATCGGGACCTACTTTGTGCTGACCGCTTTCGTCGTCGTCGTTCTCGGAGGTCTTGGCTCGATCGGTGGCGCTTTCCTGGGCTCGCTGGTCATTGGGCTGATCGATAGTCTTTCCGGATTTTATGTCGGTTCGGATCTCCGGGAGGTTGCAGTTTTCGGCGTATTCCTGCTCATCCTGATCCTCAAGCCGTCGGGCCTGTTTGGCGGGCGTCTCAACCTGTCGCACGTATCGCCATGACCGACACCTCTCTCGCGTCCAGTGAAGCTGTCGCTCCCAGCGTGTCCAACCGGCGAGGCGCCTTGGCTATTGCCGCGTTGCTGGCCGCAATCTTGCTGCTGCCGGTTCTGATAGGCGACCAGTTCGTCTATCATGTCTTTATCACCATTTGCATTTTCGCGGCACTTTCGACCGCGTGGAATATCGTGGGCGGCTTTGCCGGGCAGCTCTCGCTGGGCCATGCGATCTTCTACGGCATCGGCGCCTATGCGGGCATCATCCTCATGAATATGGGGATCAGTCCCTGGCTCGGTATGTTCGTGGGCGCCGCAGTCGCAGTCGCAGTGGCCCTCGCCATCAGCTATCCGTGCTTTCGTTTGCACGGATCGTTCTTCTCGCTTGCGACTATCGCGTTTCTGGAAGTGTTCCGTGTCCTCGCGTTGCATTTCCGGGATTTCACCGGCGGGGCTACCGGCAAGATGATCGCCCTGAAGTTCGGCTGGGAGTGGATGGTTTTTCGCGAGAAATTTCCACCGCTCGCGATCGCCTTCGGATTGCTGTTGCTGACGCTGGCTATTGCGTGGTGGATCCGTTCGCATCGCATCGGCTTTTATCTCGTGGCGACCCGCGAGCGAGAGTCGGCCGCCAAGGCCGCCGGTGTGAACACCGTCAAGGTGAAGTTGATCGCTGTTTCGGTGTCAGCCGCGTTGACGGCGATGGTCGGCACATTCCATGCGATGTATCTGACGTTCATTGAGCCAGCCGCCGTCTTCTCGCTCGCACTGTCGATTCAGATCGCGATGTTCGCGTTGATTGGCGGATTGGGAACGGTGTTCGGGCCGCTGCTTGGCGTGATTCTGCTGGTGCCCATTTCGGAGCTTGCCCGCGGATGGCTCGGCGCACATGCGGTCGGCCTCCATGGATTCGTTTATGGCGCGGCGCTGGTCGTGGTCGTGCTGTTCATGCCCAATGGCCTCATGGGATACTTGTCGCGGTTCAAGCGGCAGGATGGGCCCACAAAGGTCTCACAGGCTGCTGCTGTTGCCACGGTCGCACGGGCTGCGGAACGCTTGCCGATCGGCGATGCTGTGCTCGTGGCGGACGGTTTGCAGAAGCATTTTGGCGGTCTGCACGTCACCAACAATGTGAGCTTCTCGCTGCGTCAGGGCGAAATTCTTGGTCTGATCGGCCCGAACGGTGCGGGTAAGACCACAGTCTTCAACATGATCTCCGGCTTCCTGAAGCAGGATAGCGGGACTGTGACTGTTCGCGGCGAAGACGGAAAATTTCACACGCCTCTCTCTCCGACCGATTTTGCCGCGATCGGCGTCGGCCGAACTTTCCAGATCGTTCAGCCGTTCGCGTCCATGACGGTCGAGGAAAACATCATGGTTGGTGCGTTCCACCGCTACCAGGATGTCCGCGAGGCGCGCGAGGTCGCGCGTGAAACGGCTCATCGCATGGGGCTGGGTCCCTGGCTGAACGCCGAGGCGCGGGGGCTTACCATCGGCGGATTGAAGCGGCTGGAGGTGGCGCGCGTCATGGCCATGAAGCCGCGCGTGCTGCTGCTTGACGAAGTGATGGCCGGCATCAACCAGACCGATGTTCGCCGCGCGATCGATTTGATGTTTCATATTCGCGACAGCGGCGTGAGCATCATTGCCATCGAGCACGTTATGCAGGCGATCATGTCGCTGTCGGATCGGGTCATCGTCATCAACTCCGGCCAGATCATCGCCGAGGGCAAGCCTCAAGACGTCGTCCGCGATCCGATCGTGGTCGAAGCCTATCTCGGGAAGGAGTTCGTCCATGCTCAGGCTTGAGGGCATCGACGCCGGCTATGGCGCCACCACGATCCTTCATAATGTGTCGCTTGAGGTGCAGGCCGGCGAGGTGGTCACGATCATCGGTGCCAACGGCGCCGGCAAGACCACGACGCTCAGGACCATTGCAGGGCTGTTGCAGCCCACAGCGGGCCGGGTCTTCTTCGATGGGCAGGATGTGACGCGGCTCTCCGCGCACGAGATTGTCGATCTGGGCATTACCCTCATCCCTGAAGGACGGCAGCTCTTTCCGGACATGACGGTGCGTGAGAACCTGTTGATGGGAGCCTATCGCAAGGCCGCGCGCGATCGGCAGGATCAAACGCTGGAAGAAATGTTGAATCTCTTTCCGCGGGTCAAGGAACGTCTCGAACAGAATGCCGGATCGCTTTCGGGCGGCGAGCAGCAGATGGTCGCCATTGCGCGGGGCATGATGGCGCGGCCGAAACTGCTGATGTTCGATGAGCCATCTCTCGGTCTCGCTCCAATCATCGTCGCCCAGGTTTTCGAGGTCGTCGATGCCATTGTTAAAACCGGCACCACGGTTTTGATTGTCGAGCAGAACGTATTTCACACGCTGAAGGTCGCCGACCGCGGCTATGTTTTGGAAAATGGCGAGATCGTCCTGTCGGACAAGGCAGACGCACTGCTGTGCAACGATCACGTCCGCCAAGCCTATCTGGGAATCTGACAATGCCGCAGAGAGAAGTGAATCCTGAAGCTATTGCTTCGCGCCCGAGCCATGCCGGAAGGCGTGTGCTTGTCACTGGAGCCGGACGAGGCATCGGGCGCGCGATTGCGCTTGGCTTTGCCGCCCGTGGCGCAACGGTGGGCGTCGCCGATGTGACACAGGAGAATGTCGACAGTACGGTTGCCGAAATCAAGGCGGTCGGACGGGGCGATGCCCTGCCTCTATTGCTCGACGTCGCCGACTATGCGGCAGTCGAGGCCGATCTCGCAAAGGCAGCCAAGAACATGGGCGACGCCTTCGATACTGTGATCAACAATGCGGGCATCTCGCCCAAACATAACGGCGCCGCGCATAAAGTCTGGGAAATGGCCCCGGCCGAATGGCAGCAGGTCGTCGCTGTCAATCTCACGGGGCCGTTCAACACCATCCGTGCATTGACGCCGGCCATGATGAAGGCCGGTCGTGGCTGGATCGTCAATATGTCTTCGGTCGCGGGCAAGACTTATTCGCCGATCGTCGCGTGCCATTATGCGGCAACGAAATCGGCACTGATCGGATTCACCAAGCATCTCGCGGCTGAACTCGGACCTCATGGCGTGCGGGTGAACGCACTGGCGCCTGGCCGTATTGAAACGCCGATGGTGCGTGGTGTTGCGGGATCGATCAACGAGGATCAGGTGCGGCTGACACCGATAGCCCGTCTCGGCGCGCCCGAAGAAGTCGCCGACGTCGCGATCTATCTCACGTCGCCGGAATCCAGTTTTGTCACCGGGCAGACGATCGACGTGGCCGGCGGTCTCTACATGACCTGATCCAAACCGTTGTATGATGTGCCCCATGAGGCAAGAGATGGCATTTCACGGAGCGGAGCGTTCTAAGACATGCGCGCGATAACAGGCCACACGCGCATATTCGGGATTCTCGCCGATCCGATTTATCATGTGAAGACACCGGAAGTGATGAACGCGCTGTTTGAGCGCCACGGTGTCGATGGCGTGCTGATCCCGTTTCATGTTGCCCCGGAGGGGCTGGCGGTGCTGGTCGACGGGCTTCGCCGGATGCAGAATTTCGGCGGATTTATTGCCACCGTTCCCCACAAGCCGGCCATGCTCGCACTCTGCGATGAGGTGACATTCGAGGCCGAGCAGATTGGTGCGGTCAATTGTGTGCGTCGCGAAGCCGATGGGCGAATGATCGGCACCATGCTCGATGGCATCGGTTTCGTGGAGGCGCTGCGGGCAAGCGACATCGAACCGAAAGGTCTGCGGGCGTATGTGGCGGGAGCAGGGGGCGCGGCGAGCGCGATTGCCTTCGCCCTTGCGGCAGGCGGGGTTAGTCATCTCACGATCGCCAACCGGACCGCCGCAAAGGCGAATGAATTGGCAGGCAGACTCAGGACAGCTTTTCCGGGTGTGACGGTTGCAACCGAGGCCGACTCTGTTAAGCGCCACGATCTTATCGTCAACGGCACGTCGCTTGGCATGCGTCCGGAAGATTTACCGCCACTCGATTTTTCGTTGATTGAAGCCCGGCACATCGTCGCCGAGGCGATCATGGAACCGGAAATGACGCCGTTACTGAAAGCCGCCGAGGCGAAAGGCTGCCGCATTCAGCGTGGCAAGCCGATGCTGGAATCCCAGATCGCTCTAATGGCGAAACATATGGGTGGCTTGCCGCGATGACTGAAGCACAAGGCGAAACCTTCGATTACGTCATCGTCGGCGGCGGCACGGCAGGCTGTGTGCTTGCGAACCGGCTTACGGCATCGGGCCGCCATTCGGTGCTGTTGCTGGAAGCTGGCGGCGAAGCGCGCAGCATGTGGATTCCGATCCCGGCTGGCTTCAGCAAGCTGCTGACCAATCCGGCTTACAACTGGCGCTTCCAATCCGAGCCGGAGGAGGCGACGCATAATCGGGCTATTTCAGTGCCGCGCGGGAAGGGGGCTTGGAGGCTCTACTCTCATCAACGGCATGATCTATGTGCGTGGCCAGCGGCAGGATTACGACGGATGGGCGCAGCGCGGCTGCTCGGGCTGGGGCTTCGATGACATTCTTCCCTATTTCGCGAGGGTCGAGAATTACGAAGGACCGGCAGGCCCGAATGTTGGAACGCTGCCGCTGACGGGAGTCACAGAAAGACCCGTTATAGGCGAGGCGTTCATCGCTGCCGCTGAAGCCGCCGGACATGTGCGCAACCCAAACTACAATTCCGAGAGACAGGATGGCTTTGGCTATTATCAGGTCAACCAGCACAATGGCCGGCGGGTAAGCGCGGCTGACGCCTATCTGAAGCCGGCCATGAAGCGGCCCAATCTTTCAGTGCGCACGCGCGCCCATGTGCTGCGTGTCGATCTGACCGATGGCCGTGCGACCGGTGTGACGGCCTGCATTGGTAATACCGAGGTGCGCTTCTCGGCACGGGCCGAGGTGATCCTCGCCGCAGGCGCGGTGCAAACGCCACAGCTTCTTGAGCTTTCCGGAATCGGTGATCCTGCAATTCTCAGTCCCCTCGGTCTCACGGTGCGGCACGCCTTGCCGGGCGTGGGCGCGAATTACATCGATCATTACTGCACGCGCATGAACTGGCGGGTGAAACAGCCGGTGACGCTCAATGAGCAAACACGCGGCTGGCGGCTGGCGCTTTCTGTTGCGCAATATTTCGCGATGCGGAAAGGCATTCTCACCCTGGGTACAGGGCTGATCCACGGCTTCGTGCGCACGCGGCCGGGACTCGCGGGACCGGATGTCCAGTTCTTCTTTATGCATGCGAGTTACGCCAACGCCGCCGAGCGCAAACTTGACCGACAGCCAGGCATGACCATCGGCGTCACGCAACTGCGTCCGGAGTCTCGCGGCACAATTCATGCGGTGTCGCCAGATCATATGGCCGCCCCTTCGATCCGCCCCAACTTCCTCGCCACTGAAGAGGATCGCCGGGTGATGATTGAAGGGATGAAGATCGCCCGACATGTCGTCGAACAGCCACCGATGGCTTCCTTCCGGGAAGTTGAGATGGCTCCCGGACCGATCTGTCGCACCGATTCTGACTGGCTGGAGTTCGCTCGCACCAACGGACAGACGATTTACCATATCTGTGGCACCTGCCGCATGGGCACAGACGACATGGCTGTCACGGACCCAGAGCTTCGGGTGCGTGGGATAGCCGGTCTTCGTGTGGTGGACGCGTCCGTTATGCCGACCATCGTTTCCGGAAACACTCAGGCGGCGGTGTTCATGATCGCCGAGAAGGGCGCTGACTTGATCCTTGCCGGCGGAAACGCCTGATCGTCACGCCCCTTTGATTTATGCGGGAAAGTGCGTCATCGGGCTTCTTCCATGCGAAGCGAGTGCAAGGGTTTCTGCACGAAGGAATCGCCTGCGCGCGATTGCTTGTTTAGGCGTGGTCCGGTCAGGCGCAAGGCGTTGGCGATCACGATCAATGAAGATGCCGACATCGCCACAGCGGCGATCAACGGCGTGACATGGCCCAGAATGGCAATCGGCACAGCAATCGCATTGTAACCGACGGCGAGAACGAGATTTTGCCGCACAAGCTGTCCCGCATTGCGTGCGACGACGATGGCCTGTGGGACCGCCGTCAGGCTGTCGTGGAGAAACACCAGATCGGCGGCGTTACGGCTCACGTCGGCTGCGGAAGCCGGCGCCATCGAGGCATGTGCCACGGCAAGTGCCGGTGCGTCATTGAGGCCGTCGCCGACCATCAGCACACGACGTCCAGAGGCGGTCAGTTCCGCGATATGCTCTGTTTTTCCAGCAGGAGAAACGCCCGCGAGATAGGGAACATCGAGGGCAGCGGAAAGACGGCGCACGGGCTCGTCGCGATCCCCCGACATGATCTCGACGCGGCACCCTTGCGATGAAACTGCGGCAATGCTCTGCCGCACATCCGGACGCAGGTCGCTCTCGAAATGGAAGGCGGCGCGCAATCGCCCACTTTCCGACAGCACGACACCGGCATCCAAAGCCGCGGAATTTGCCGATGCATCGGTCAGCGCCCAATCCGGCCGCCCCAGACGATACGTGGTTCCGTTGATGTGCGCTTCCAGTCCGGCTCCCGGCGTCTCCGAGATGTCGGTCAAGGCCAGCGGCGCAAGGCCCTTGTCGCGTCCGGCAGCGGCGAGGGCCCGAGAGTAGGGGTGGCGGGAGTGCGCCGCGATCGAAGCCGCGACGGTCAGCGCTGTGGGGTCGATCCGATCGTGGCTTGCGAGTTTCAGGCGATCTAATGTCAGCGTGCCCGTCTTGTCGAAAACCACGGTATCGATCTCGGCGAGGCGCTCCAGCGCGCCGCCATCCTTGATCATGATGCCGTTCTCGAACAGGCGGCGGGCGGCGACGACCTGCACCATGGGGACGGCAAGACCGAGCGCACAAGGGCAGGTGATGATGAGAACCGCGATGGCAATGGTCACCGCGCGATGCGCGTCCCCGGTGGCGATCATCCAGCCGATGAATGTGAGCAACGCGGTGAGATGCACCACGGGTGCATAAAGGCGCGCGGCACGGTCGGCGATGCGGCGATAGATCGAGCGGCCGGCTTCGGCCGCTTCCATCATCCGCACCATTTCAGCGAGAAACGAATCCTTTGCCGCCGCAGTCGCGACGATGGTCAGCGGGCCGGTCAAATTCAGCGTGCCCGCGGAGAGCGCCGAACCTGTCATGGCCGGTCGGGGCAGGCTCTCGCCGGTCACGAGCGCGCAGTCGATTTCGGATTGTCCCTGCGTCACTCTGGCATCGATCGGTACGCGCTCGCCGGCCGGCAACAGAATGGTCATGCCGGGCTGGATCTCGCCGACCGGCAGATAGGTGTGAGTGCCGTCGTCATGCACGACAAGCGCGCCGCGCGCAGCGAGACGCGCAAGTCCCTTCACCGCGGTCCGTGCGCGTTCCCGCATCATGTAATCGAGCGTCCGGCCGATCAGCAGGAAAAACAGTAGCGTGATAGACGCATCGAAATAGGCATGCACGCCCTGATGCATCGTCTCATAAAGGCTCATCCCGAATGCGAGTAGAACGCCGATCGAGATTGGAACGTCCATGTTGGTCTGGCCGCGACGCAGACTGCGCCATGCCGACTGAAAAAAGACATTTCCTGAATAGATCAACGCGGGGCAGGCAATCAGCGCCGAAAGCCAATGAAACAAATCGCGTGTAGCTGGCTCGGCACCAGCCCAGACCGACACCGACAACATCATGATATTGCTGGCGGCGAACCCGGCAACCGCGAGCGCGCGTATCAATTCCGTCAGTGTTTCGTCTTTGGCGTCCGAGCCGAGGTCACTGAGGTGGGCATGATAGCCAATCCTGTCGAGCGTCGCGACGAAGGGCGGTGGCGGCTTGTCGGCTTGCCAGCGGATCGCGACCCGTTTGGTCGACAGGTTGACTCGGGCCTGTTCAACGCCGGGAAGCGCGCCGAGTGCCGCTTCGATGGCCTGAATGCAGCCGCCGCAGTGGATCGATGGCACGGAAAGATCGGTCTGGCGTACGCCGTTATCGACGATACGGCTCGCAAGCAACATTTCTTCATCCGCGATATGCGGATCGGTCATCGCGAGAGCCAGTTCGGCGCTGGGTGCGCAGCAACTCATCGGGCACTCCATTTCCGCGCTGTTTGGCGTGGCCTAGACACGGGCGCTGTCTCTGGCAAGTATAACAAAATGCCTGCAAACATAGTCTGCCCGCCGGATTTCGGTTTGACGAAGATCATGGCCGCGAGACTGAAAGGCTGCCCGATCGCGAGGATCGGGCGAACCACCATAAACCCGGCAAAGGCGGGAAATAGTAGTCTCATCTGCGTCGGAACAAACCGAAAACGATGACGATCCCGGCACGGGGTTGCATGGTCAGGCCGCGCAGCCGCCTGCCAGCCGGACAAAGACATCCGACTGTGCCAGCGAAGCGTTGCGGCATTCGCACCTGCCGTCCGATGGCTCCGGCATTGATTTGGGTCAACAATCCAAGGCCTTGATCTGGATCAAAATCTCACTTGATCGCGTATATATAAAGGGTTTGATCACGACAGGCGGCATGATGGACATGTCTGAGCAGTGCGCGGCACCGGGAAGCCGCCAATGTAACCATAGCGGCACTACTGTGTGCGCCGACTGCACTGTTCGTGTGGTCAGCGTCTGTAACGTTCTCGAACCGTCAGAACTTGAGGCGCTGGAGCGGATCAGTCAGGTCACGGTCTTCGCCCCGAAATCCATGCTGTTCGATCAGGGTGCTCTTGCGAGTAGCGTGTTCAACGTTACCGAAGGTATTGTGCGTCTTTACAAGTCGCTGCCCGACGGACGGCGTCAGATCATGGGTTTCGCGTTGCCCGGCGATTTTCTCGGGCTTGCCCTGATGGATCGTTATGGTGTGACGGCTGAAGCGATTACGCAGGTCAAAGTATGCCGTTTCCAGCGTTCGTCCTTTCTGTCCTATATCGACGGTAAACCGCATTTGCTGCGCCGGTTGCATGAGTTCGCCGGGCACGAACTCAGCCTTGCACAGGATCAGATGCTGCTGCTCGGACGCAAGACCGCGGAAGAGAAGGTTGCTGCATTCCTTGTCGGTCTTCAGGTGCGCTATGCCAGGATAGGTCCGATGTCCGTTACGGTTCCTTTGCCGATGGGCCGGCAGGACATTGCGGACTATCTCGGACTGACCATCGAGACGGTGAGCCGGACTCTGACCAAGCTGGCGCGCGAGAAGATCATCCTTCTGGTCCCCGATGGCGTTCGATTGCTCAGCAGCGAGCGACTCGACCAGCTCACTGCGGCCTGAGTTCCCCTCCGGCCGATTTGCATTGACCAGGGTCAAATCTTCGATCGGCGCGGGGCGCTAGAGGTCTCTCCATCGTATTGGAGAAGACAATGCCGACAGACACCATCCTCGCCCTGATTCCCGTTGTCCTTTTGTTCGCTTTTTTTCGCCGTCACCATGATCTGGGCTGATCTTTATTCCAACAAAAAATAACGAGCGGCAGACGAGAGTGCGACTAGGCGATTGGCCGGGGCTATTTCGATAGCCCCGGTTTTGCGTTCTGGCTACGAGTTCAGTTTGACTATGGTTGATACTGGAACTGTGAAGTCTGGTTGGCGCCCAGCACGTCATCGGCAAAGTTTTCCGCCGAGCCGGACGCGGCATAGTCTTTCATTATAATCGGTGCCGGTGAGGACATGCCGGAGGCCGCGGCGAATCAGGTTGCGTCGGTTGCATATGAGAGCACGACTCAAGCTGCGTTGGCCGGATCGCAAAAGTTACGGGGCCGGAGACGGACGTTGCGCTGCCCGAATAAGTCTTCCCGTAATTCGGCACCAATGGCGCATCGGTGAACTGTCTTTCCATTCACCTGATCTGATGTTGCGAGGGTCGATCTGAACGGTTGTTTGCCTCGATGCAGCGCGGATCGCCATTTTTTTGAATCCGGCTGACCACCCATTCCGAAAGACATTCGCCGCTGCATAAGCGATCGATGCCGCACCGCACGCAAACTGCGATCGATGTTGGGTAGTTGATTTCGATTAACCCTTCGATCTAGGGTCGCCGCAGTTCGGATAAGGACGCTGGGATATGCCCATCGCACATGATCCGACGCTGGTTGCCCTGTCACTGCTCGTGGCGATACAGGCAAGTTTCGTCGGTTTAAGCCTGTCGCTTCGCGTGTCGCAGGCGTTCGCATTGAATCGGCGCTTGTTGATTGCTGGCGCTTCGCTGTCGTTCGCGGTCGGCATTTGGGCCATGCATTTCGTCGGCATGCTGGCGGCAAAATTGCCTGTCACTGTCGATTATGTGGTGTTGCCGACGCTGCTGTCGTTTCTCGTCTGCGTGCTGGTGGTCAGGAATCGCGGTGTATCTGGCCACGTTGCGCTCGCAGCGCCTGCTGTTCATCGCCGCCACCGTGATGGGCGTCGGCATCGCCTCGATGCATTACATCGGGATGATGGCGCTCCATGCCAGCGCGCACATGGTGCACAATCCTGTCTATGTGCTGGCGAGCGTGCTGATCGCCATTCTTGCCTCCGGTTTGGCGCTTTGGCAGGCGTTTGCGTCCGAGACGCGGCCACCGCTGATTGTTTGCGCTGCGGTTCTCGGCTGCGCGATTTCCGGAATGCACTACACGGCCATGGCGGGGCTGACGCTGCATCCCATTGTCGGCGCATTGCCGCCGGGCACGCCTGCCATCTCGGGAGACCTGCTGGCGGTGATCGTCAGCATCGTCGCCTTTTTGGTGTCCGGCGTTTTCATGCTGGCGCTGGTTCCGGATCAGCATGAATCCGTTACGGAGCCGGTGATCGTCTCCGAGTCCGGCGATCCAGATCCCGTACCGGCTCCGATTACGCTGGATATGGTGACGCCTGCTGCGGCTCCTGCCACGGAGTTTGCCGTAGCGAGTGCGATCGAGCAGATCAAACCTGACGCTGTGGTCTACGAGACGACCCTTCCGGTCGAAAAGTATCGCGGCAGCAAGACGATCGATACCGCTGACATTTTTTCGGTCCACGCCAACGCACATTATACTTATGTGTTCAATGGCCGGGAGGACATCTTCTGTCCGCTCTCGATCAGCGAGATCATCGTACGGCTGCCGCCCGACATTTTCTTTCGTGTGCACCGCAGCTACATCATCAATATCCAGCGCGTGGCACGCCTGAAGCGTGCGGGGGACAACGGCGTCGCCGATCTCGATTCGCCCGTCCGCCGTTCAGTGCCGGTGAGCCGAAGTCGTCTGCCGCAACTGCGAGAGCAACTCACCGAATATCTACAGACGCGGGACAATTAATACCAAATCTCAGAAATTGTGACTCGTTGACGATTCCCAAATCAGTTTCGCTCTGATTCATTGGTGGCGAACGATGGAGGTTCGTCATGTCCATTCCAGTATCGTTGCGCGGGGATTTCACGGCATCTCAACTGCGCGCACTTGCGAGGAAGACGAAGGATGGCCCGCAGGCTCGGCGGCTTTTGGCGCTGGCGGCGATTTACGATGGGGCGACCCGCACCGAGGCGGCGAGGATTGGCGGCGTGACGCTACAGATCATCCGGGACTGGGTGATGCGGTTCAATGCGCGGGGTGCTGCCGGCCTGCTTGACGGCAAATCGCCCGGTCAACCCTCGAGGCTCAATGATGTGCAACGCCAGGCGATTGTGCGGATGATCGAGAGCGGCCCGATCCCGGCGATCCACGGTGTCGTGCGCTGGCGGCTGATTGATCTTTCGCAATGGATATACGAGGAGTTCCGCATCACGGTCGCCAAGCAGACGCTGAGCCGGGAGCTTCGCGCGATGGGTTACCGAAAGCTCTCAGCCCGACCGCGCCATCATGCGCAGGCCGAGGGAGCCATCGAGGATTTTAAAAAAGTTCCCAGCGCGCCTGGATGAAGTCGCGCGCGAAAACGCAATCGATGTCGGCAAGATAGAAATTTGGTTCCAGGACGAGGCTCGTATCGGCCAGAAGAACAAGATCACCCGCAGGTGGGCCAAACGCGGGACTCGCCCGAGCGCTCCGCAAGATCAGCGAACCGCATCGACCTATATCTTTGGTGCCATCTGCCCGAAACAGGGCAAGGGCGCGGCTCTGATCCTGCCCTCCTGCAATATCGAAGCGATGAACCTGCACCTCGCGGAAATCGCCAAAGCGGTCGCACCAGGAGCCCATGCCGTCCTCCTCGTCGATCAGGCCGGATGGCATCTGTCAGCAAGATTGCTCATTCCCGCCAACATCACCATCCTCGCCCTGCCGCCGAAATGCCCTGAACTTAATCCCGTTGAAAACATCTGGCAGTATATGCGTGACAACTGGCTCTCGAACCGCGTCTTCAAATCCTACGACGATATCGTCGATCACTGCTGCTACGCTTGGAATACCCTTGTCGACCGCCCCTGGAAGATCATGTCCATCGGACTGCGCCAATGGGCGCACGGGTTCTGATCAGCGAGACTTGGTATAAGACAGTTTTACTGACGCAGTTCGTGCGCGGCACCGCGTTTGGTGCTGAAAAAGGCTGTCTGGTGCGCACGTTCTTGAATGTTTCTAAAGGGCTTGGCTTCCTAGACGGTGCGCTGATGTAAACTGAATCCAACAGAGGTTCGGGGCGCGGGTAACCTGGGGAGGTAACCGTGATTCCTGGTTCATTTGACTACCATCGTCCGAAATCCGTCGCGGACGCTGTCGCGCTTCTGGTGAAGCTCGGCGAGGATGCCCGGCCGCTGGCCGGCGGCCACAGTCTGATCCCGATGATGAAAACCCGGCTGGCGACGCCGGAGCACCTTGTGGACCTGCGGGACATCGGAGACCTCAAGGGCATCCGGCAGGACGGCGCAGACATCGTTATCGGCGCAATGACGACCCAGCACACGCTGATCGGCTCCGATCTGCTGGCCGCCAAACTGCCGATCATCCGCGAGACCTCGCTGCTGATAGCCGATCCGCAAATCCGCTACATGGGCACCATCGGCGGTAACGCCGCCAACGGCGATCCCGGCAACGATATGCCGGCGCTGATGCAGTGCCTCGGCGCGACTTACGAACTCACCGGCCCAAAGGGTACGCGTAAGGTCGCGGCGCGGGATTATTACCAGGGCGCCTACTTCACCGCACTCGAAACGGGCGAAATCCTGACCGCCATTCGCATTCCGGCGCCGCAGGCCGGACACGGCTATGCCTATGAGAAACTGAAGCGGAAAATCGGCGATTACGCCACGGCTGCTGCTGCGGTTGTTCTGACCATGAGCGGCGGCAAATGTACGTCGGCATCGATCGGTCTCACCAACGTGGCGGATACGCCGCTGTGGGCAGCCGAGGCGGCCAAGGCGCTGGTCGGCACCACGCTCGACAAGGTTGCTCTCGACAAGGCTGTCGCTGCGGCCGAGGCGATCACGAGTCCGGCGTCGGACGGCCGTGGTCCGGCGGACTATCGCACCAAGATGGCGGGCGTGATGCTGCGCCGTGCTGTCGAGCGGGCGAAGGCCCGCGCCAAAAACTAAAAAGAACCGGGAGAACGCGAACATGGCGAAAGCCCATATCGAACTGACAATCAATGGACAGCCGGTGGAGGCGCTGGTCGAGCCGCGCACGCTGCTGATCCACTTCATTCGCGAGCAACAAAATCTCACCGGTGCGCATATCGGCTGCGACACCAGCCATTGCGGTGCCTGCACCGTCGATCTCGACGGCATGTCGGTGAAAAGCTGCACGACCTTCGCCATTCAGGCCAACGGTGCATCGATTACCACCGTCGAAGGCATGGCGGCTGCGGACGGCACGCTGAGCGCATTGCAGGAAGGCTTCCGCATGATGCATGGCTTGCAGTGCGGCTTCTGCACGCCCGGCATGATCATGCGGTCGCATCGCCTGTTGCAGGAAATCCCGAACCCGACCGAAGAAGAAATCCGCTACGGCATCTCCGGAAATCTCTGCCGCTGCACCGGCTATCAAAACATCGTCAAAGCGATCCAGTACGCGGCCGCCAAGATCAATGGCGTGCCTTTCCAGGAGGCCGCAGAATGAACGTCCAGACCCCGATCGAACTCACCAGTTCAGAGCGCGCCGAAAAGCTCCAGGGCATGGGGTGCAAGCGCAAGCGCGTGGAGGACATCCGCTTCACGCAAGGCAAGGGCAACTATGTCGATGACCTGAAGCTGCCGGGCATGCTGTTCGGTGACTTCGTGCGCTCCTCGCACGCGCACGCGCGCATCAAGAGCATCGACGCCTCGAAGGCCAAGGCCCTTCCCGGCGTACTCGCGGTATTGACCGCCGCCGACCTCAAGCCGCTCAATCTGCATTACATGCCGACGCTGGCGGGCGATGTGCAGGCGGTGCTGGCCGACGAGAAGGTGCTGTTCCAGAATCAGGAAATCGCCTTCGTGGTGGCAAGAGACCGTTATATCGCGGCGGATGCCATCGAACTCGTCGAGGTCGAATACGAGCCGCTGCCGGTGCTGGTCGATCCGTTCAAGGCGATGGAGGCTGATGCGCCGGTGCTGCGCGAGGACATCAAGGACAAGATGACCGGCGCCCATGGGCCGCGCAAACATCCCAATCACATCTTCTTCTGGGACATCGGCAACAAGGACGGCACCGACGACGCTTTCGCCAAGGCCGACGTCGTGTCCAAGGACCTGTTCACCTATCAGCGCGTGCATCCATCGCCGCTCGAGACCTGCCAGTGTGTCGCCTCGATGGACAAGATCAAGGGCGAACTGACGCTGTGGGGCACCTTCCAGGCGCCGCACGTCATTCGCACCGTGGTGTCGCTGATCTCCGGCTTGCCGGAGCACAAGATCCACGTCATCGCGCCGGATATCGGCGGCGGATTCGGCAACAAGGTCGGCGCCTATGCCGGTTATGTCTGCTCGGTGGTCGCCTCCATCGTGCTCGGCGTGCCGGTGAAGTGGGTCGAGGACCGGATGGAAAATCTTTCCACCACCTCTTTCGCCCGCGACTACCACATGACCACGGAACTTGCGGCGACCAAGGACGGCAAGATTCTCGCCATGCGCTGCCATGTGCTGGCCGATCACGGCGCATTCGACGCCTGCGCCGATCCATCGAAGTGGCCAGCAGGCTTCATGAATATCTGCACCGGCTCCTACGATATGCCAGTGGCATATCTGTCAGTGGACGGCGTCTACACCAACAAGGCATCCGGCGGCGTGGCTTATCGCTGCTCGTTCCGGGTGACGGAAGCGGTCTATGCCATCGAGCGCGCCATTGAGACACTCGCGCAACGACTCGGAATGGACTCGGCGGACCTGCGCATCAAGAACTTCATCCAGCCGGAGCAATTCCCGTATCACGCCCCGCTCGGATGGGAGTACGACAGCGGCAACTATCCGCTCGCCATGAAGAAGGCGATGGACACGGTCGGCTACCGCGCGCTGCGCGCCGAGCAAAAGCAGAAGCAGGAAGCCTTCAAGCGCGGGGAGACACGCGAGTTGATGGGGATCGGCATCTCGTTCTTCACCGAGATCGTCGGCGCAGGCCCGTCGAAGAATTGCGACATTCTCGGCGTCGCCATGTTCGACTCCGCCGAAATCCGCATTCATCCGACCGGTTCGATCATCGCGCGCATGGGCACCAAGAGTCAGGGGCAGGGCCACGAGACGACCTATGCCCAGATCATCGCCACCGAACTCGGCATTCCCGCCGATGACATCATGATCGAGGAAGGCAACACCGATACCGCACCTTACGGTCTCGGCACCTACGGTTCGCGCTCGACACCGACCGCTGGTGCGGCGACGGCGGTCGCGGCCCGCAAGATCAAAGCCAAGGCGCAGATGATCGCGGCCCACATGCTTGAAGTGCATGAAGGCGACCTTGAATGGGATGTGGATCGTTTCCGGGTGAAGGGTCTTCCGGAGAAGTTCAAGACCATGAAGGAGATCGCCTGGGCATCGTACAACAGCCCGCCGCCGAATCTGGAGCCGGGCCTTGAGGCGGTGAACTATTACGATCCACCGAACATGACCTATCCTTTCGGCGCGTATTTCTGCGTCATGGACATCGACGTCGATACCGGTGTCGCCAAGACCCGGCGATTCTATGCGCTGGACGATTGCGGCACCCGCATCAATCCGATGATTATCGAGGGACAGGTCCATGGCGGTCTCACCGAAGCCTTCGCCGTCGCAATGGGTCAGGAGATCCGTTACGACGAGCAGGGTAACGTGATGGGCGCGTCGTTCATGGACTTCTTCCTGCCGACCGCGGTGGAAACGCCGAAATGGGAAACCGATTACACCGTCACCCCGTCGCCGCATCATCCGATCGGCGCCAAGGGCGTGGGCGAAAGCCCGCATGTCGGTGGCGTGCCGTGTTTCTCGAATGCGGTGAACGATGCCTATGCATTCCTGAATGCGGGCCACATCCAGATGCCGCATGATGCGTGGCGGCTGTGGAAGGTCGGTGAACGGCTGGGCCTGCAGGGTTAGGCGCGGACAAGATATTGCCGTCCGCGAATGGCGGGCGGCATGGAAATAGCACATGCGTCATCATATTCCACGCGACAGGATCGCGGACCGGCTGACAACTGCGGGTTACATCCCCGATCGTGACCTTGCGACCGCAGTCTGGCTGATGGAAAGCCTGTCGCGTCCTCTGCTGCTGGAAGGCGAGGCGGGCGTCGGCAAGACCGAGGTTGCGCTGGCGCTGGCGCGGGCGAACGAGACGAAACTCATTCGCCTGCAATGCTACGAGGGTCTCGATCAGAACGCGGCGCTGTACGAGTGGAACTACCAGCGCCAGTTGCTGGCGATCAAGGCGCGGGAAACACAGACCGACACCGCCGACGTCATCGAAGACCATATTTTCTCTGAAAAATTTCTGCTGGAGCGCCCGCTGCTGGCCTCGATCCGCCAGCAGAAATCGCCGGTGTTGTTGATCGACGAGATCGACCGCGCCGACGAGGAGTTCGAGGCGTTCCTGCTGGAATTGCTGTCGGATTATCAGGTCTCGATTCCCGAACTTGGCACCATTCGCGCCGTCACGATCCCGCATGTCGTGCTGACCTCCAACGGCACGCGTGAACTCTCCGACGCATTGCGCCGCCGCTGTCTCTATCACTACGTCGATTTTCCCGACGTCGAGCGCGAGGCGCGCATCATTACGGCGCGTATGCCGGAGATCGACGTGGCACTGGCGTTGCAGATCGCCCGCATGGTCGAGGCGATCCGCAAGGAAGATTTGCGCAAGAGTCCCGGCGTCGCCGAAACCCTCGACTGGGCAGCGGCGCTGGCCGGTCTCGGTGTCGACGATCTGCGCGCCGACCCCGAAGTTGTTTTCGAAACCATGATGTGCCTGATCAAGACCGCAGAGGACAAGTCGCGCGTGACGCGCGAGGTGTCGGACCGGCTGCTGGGCAGGGTGGCGTGATATGACCGGCAGTACCGCCATTCGCCAGATCGTTGCCGCTCCGGCGGGTGAGGGCGCGCGCCGCAAGCTGGGCGATTTCGTCCGCGTGCTGCGCGACAACGGCTTTGTCATCGGTCTGGCCGAAATCACCGATGCGCTCACGGTGCTGAGCGGTCCGGATTCATCGTCGCCATCACGGCTGAGACCGGCCTTGCGGGCGCTGTTGTGCAGCAACAAGGCCGACTGGGAAAAGTTCGACGAGATCTTCGATGCTTTCTGGCTGGGGCGCGGCATGAGGTCCGCGACCCGCATTTCCGGGGTGCTGCAAAAGAATCCGCCGGGCATGGATAGTACGAAGAGCGGCGATCGCCCCGGCAATCCGGACGGCGCGCCGGACAGCGTGCAGCGCCGCCCCGGTCCCGATAACGAGACCGACGAGAACAGCCCCGGTCTGCGCGAAGGAGCATCACGCGCGGACTCGCTCGCCAAGACCGATTTCCGCCATCTCGCCAATCCGTCCGATCTGGCCGAGGCTCATGCGGTCGCAGCAAGGCTGGCGAAAGCGATGCGGATGCGTCTGACTCGCCGCGAGCAGGCTCGCCGCGAGGGCCGGCGTATCGATCTGCGCCGCACGATTCACAGGAGCATCGCTCACGGCGGCACGCCGATGGAACTGGTGTGGCGGCAGCGCAAGCACAAGCCGCTGCGGCTGGTGATCCTGCTCGACGCATCCGGTTCGATGAGCATGTATTCCGCCGTGTTCCTGCGCTTCATGCACGGCATTCTCGACAACTTCCGCGAGGCGGAAGCGTTCGTGTTTCACACGCGGCTGATTCATATCTCGCCTGCTTTACGCGAGCGCGATGCGGTGCGCGCGGTGGAGCGTATGTCGCTGCTGGCGCAGGGCATTGGCGGCGGCACGCGGATCGGCGAGTCGCTCGGCACCTTCAACCGGTGGCACGCGCGGCGAGCGATTCATTCGCGCACCTGCGTGATGATCGTCTCCGACGGCTACGACACGGGGCCTGCCGAGCAACTCGGAATGGAGATGGCGGCGCTGCGCCGCCGCTGCCGCCGGATCGCCTGGCTCAATCCGATGATCGGCTGGCGCGACTACGCGCCGGAAGCAGCGGGGATGAAGGCCGCGCTGCCGTATGTCGATCTGTTTGCGCCAGCGCACAATCTTGAAAGTTTGCAGGCTCTCGAACCCTATCTGGCAAGGATCTGAGACCATGACACTCGCTCCCGATGTGCTCGATCTCGTCAACGACATGAAGGCGCGTGGTGAGCCATTCGCCCTGGCGACCGTGGTGCGCACGGTTTCCCTGACTGCAGCGAAGGCCGGCGCGAAAGCCGTCATTCTTGGCGACGGCACCATGACCGCGGGCTGGATCGGCGGCGGCTGCGCGCGCCCAACGTGCTGAAGGCGGCGCGGCAATCGCTGTCGGACGGCCAGCCGCGTCTCATCAGCGTGCAGCCGAAGGATGTGCTGGAAGAACACGGCCTCAAGGCAGGGGACGCGCATGAGGGTGTGCTCTACGCCAACAACATGTGCCCGAGTCACGGCACCATGGACATTTTCGTCGAGCCGATCCTGCCTCGGCCGCAGCTCTATGTCTGCGGCGCATCGCCGGTGGCGGTGGCGATCGCGGCTATTGCGCCACGAATGGGATTCTTCGTATCGGTCTGTGCGCCGGTGACGGATCATGCGCTGTTCGGCGAAGCCGACAGGCTGGTGGATGGTTACGAGATTCCCGCCGAGAGCGGCAATGGCCGCTATGTTATCGTCTCCACGCAGGGACGTGGCGACACTGCGGCGCTGAAATCCGCGCTGGCGACGCCGTCGGCCTATGTCGCGTTCGTCGGTTCGCGCAAGAAGGCGGCCGTGCTGAAGGACGAGCTTGCGGCCGCGGGCGTGCTGCCCGCGCAACTGGAAAACCTCCGCGCCCCGGCCGGCCTCGATCTTGGCGCCATCACGCCGGATGAAATCGCCCTGTCAGTCGTCGCCGAAATGGTCGAGGTCCGACGGCGTGGCCAGCGGCATCCCGAACAACAACAAGAAGGAAAACTCTGATGGACATGAACGGTTCGCAGCGCATCGAAGCCTCGCGCGAGAAGGTCTATGCCGCGCTTAACGATGTCGATGTACTCAAGCAGTGTATTCCGGGATGCGAATCCATCGATAAAATCTCGGACAGCGAAATGACCGCCAGGGTCACGCTGCGGGTCGGTCCCGTGAAGGCCTCGTTCACGGGCAAAGTGATCCTGTCCGACTTCGACCCGCCGAACGGCTACACCATTACGGGCGAGGGCGCCGGAGGCATGGCCGGCTTTGCGAAAGGCAGTGCGGCGGTCAAGCTGGAAGCGGACGGTGAAGCGACCATCCTTCATTACACTGTGAAGGCGGATGTCGGCGGCAAGCTGGCGCAGCTTGGTGGCAGGCTGATCGACGCGACCGCCACAAAACTTGCGGGTGAATTCTTCGAGAAGTTCAGCAGCATCGTCGGCCCGGTGGCTGTTCCAGAAACAGGACCTGTAGAAAAGAAGGGCTGGCTCGGCAAGATTACCGGTGCACTCGGCGTCGTCGCCGTTGGTCTTGTGATTAGCAATCATTGGTGCTGCATCAATGGCCATGTCCACGCGAAAAACGACCCGCTGATGATGTCGATCTGCTCCTCGCGAATCTGAGATGGCTTCAGCGGGGTCGTCGTTGAAGATGCGCTACGGTATTTTCAGCAGCGTCGTGTCGTAGATATGGATTGTCGCCGGTTCAGCCAGCAGGCTGCGCAGTGCCTTTACGAATGTTCTGGACGCGGGGACTTGGAAATGAGTCATCAGAGCCTGCTTGTCTGCCCATTGCTCAAGGAAGACGAGGCGAAGCGGATTTTCGCAGTTGATATGCACCGCGTGTGAAATGCAGCCAGGCTCAGTGCGAGAACGATGAACGTGCTCCAGGCTTAACCTGCGAACCTCGTCGAACGTATCGGATTTGGCGGGCGCATCGCCTGTCACAACAATCATGGATTTCTCCAGAGAGCGTTCAACTTGCTGTGGCAGCCAATCGCGGTTGTGCGTTCAGATCAGGATCGGTCTTCCGACGATCCCTTGGCGACGCTCTCGCGGATTTCCGTCAAACCGGTTTGCATGCGGTCCTGAAGAATCTTCAGTGCTTCAGCCGTCGATTTATTGGCGAGCTCGGCAATTTCGCGCGTGTTCTGGACGGTGAAATCGAAGGCCTTTCTGGCAAATTCAACCTGTCGCGGAATGATCGTCGCCACGCCGCCATCTGGCTTGAAGTCCCGGACCATCGTCGAGGCTTCGCGGAGCATGCTCTCGATGACTTCCCGTTGCTTTTCCGCGATCGACTTCGCGCCGTCGGACAAGGCTCCCGCCGAACTTCCGATTGCTTCGATATTCCTGCGGTGGCTCTCGATAACCTTGTCGATCTGGAGTCTCGGCAGGTTGAGGTCGGAGCCGAACTTCCGAAGCATGTCTATAAATGACGGTGTGGTTCCGGCCATGTTCTCTCCCCGATGGACTGCTAGCCAACCAATTCAAGCCGGAAATTGGGGGGCAGCCAAGGGGCAATTCGTCGAATAGTGAATCGAACGATCGAAGCGTTATTGGTCGCCGCAGTAAGCGGCGGATGCGGAACAAAAGAACCACGGCGGACCGCTGAGGCCCGCCGTGGTAGAATCCGACAAAATAAACTGCATCAGCCCCGTTGCCTCGCTTTTGGCTTATCGAAGGCTGTAGCTTGCGTTAACATCATGCTTTCGCGACTTCGTGGTTGGCCATAGTTTCCAGTGCTTTCACCATGGCGGAGTGATCCCACGCCTTGCCGCCTTGCGCCGTGCAGGAATTGAAGAGCTGCTGGGCCATCGACGTGTTCGGCAGCGACCATCCGAGCGCCCGCGCGCCTTCCAATGCGAGGTTCAAATCCTTCTGATGCAATTCAATCCGGAAGCCCGGATTGAATGTTCGTTTGATCATGCGCTCGCCGTGCAACTCAAGAATGCGCGAGGTGGCAAGCCCGCCCATCAACGCCTGCCGCACCAGCGCCGGATCGGCTCCCGCCTTCGAGGCGAACAGCAGGCCTTCGGCAACAGCTTCGATGGTCAGCGCGACAATAATCTGATTGGCGACCTTTGTCGTCCGGCCATCGCCGTTGCCGCCGATGAGTGTGATGTTCTTTCCCATCTTCTCGAACAGCGGCTTGACTGCTTCGAACGCTTTCTGCGGTCCGCCCACCATGATGGTCAGTGAGGCCGCCTTGGCGCCGACTTCGCCCCCGGAAACCGGCGCGTCGAGATAATCGGAACCGAGCGCGTTGACCTTCTTTGCAAACTCCTTGGTGGCAATCGGCGAGATCGAACTCATGTCGACAACGGTCTTGCCTTTTGACAGCCCTTCCGCGACGCCGCCGGATTTGAAGAGCACGGCCTCTACGTCCGGAGTATCCGGCACCATGGTGATCACGATGCTGGATTTTTCCGCGATCTCCTTGCCGGACTTGCAGGCGATTGCGCCGGCGGCAACCAGATCCTTCGCCGCGGCAGACGTCTCCAGCACATGCAGACGATGCCCTGCGGCTTGCAGGTGGCCTGCCATGGGACGTCCCATGATTCCAAGCCCGATGAAACCGATATCGGTCATTCTTCCTTCCCTTCTTTTTTGATTACGCGTCGACCGTATGCGGCGCGTACCAACCGAGACCTTCGACGGTGGTGGTCTTCGGCTTGTATTCGCAGCCGATCCAGCCACGATAGCCGATCTCGTCGAGGGTGCGAAAGAGAAAGGGGTAGTTGATTTCGCCGGTACCGGGTTCATTGCGGCCGGGATTATCGGCCACCTGGATGTGTGCAATGCGATCGAGATGCTTTTTCATGGTAAGGGCGAGATCGCTCTCCATGATCTGCATGTGATAGATGTCATACTGGATGAAGAGGTTTTTGGACCCGACTTCGGAAATAATCTGGACTGCCTGTTCCGTCCCTGTGAGGAAGAAGCCGGGAATATCGCGGGTGTTGATCGGCTCGATCAGCAGCTTGATGTGCTGCTTTGCAAGGGCATCCGCAGCGTAGCGGAGATTTTCGACCAGAACATTGCGAAGCTCCGAGGGATCGGCGCCTGCCGGCGCAATCCCGGCGAGGCAATTGACCTGGCGGCAGTCCAGCGCCTTCGCATAGTCAATGGCGCGGTGTACGCCATCCCGGAATTCATCGATGCGATCTGAAAAGATCGTGATGCCTCGCTCGCCTGCGCTCCAGTTGCCTGCGGGCAGATTGTGCAGCACCTGGGTCAGCCCGTGCCGCTGCAACTGCTCGCCCAGCACGCTTTTCTCAAAGTCGTAGGGGAACAGATACTCGACCCCACTGAATCCTGCGGCCCTGGCCGCGGCGAAGCGATCGAGGAACGGCAATTCGTTGAACAGCATCGTCAGGTTGGCTGCGAATTTCGGCACGGCGAAATGTCCTTGTCTTGTTGTTCTGCGATGCGGGATTCAAACCGGCAGCAGCTTGCCGCGAGGCATCTTTTCCGGACTGGCCGGTGTGTCGTCGAGCGGAAGGTCCAGCATCTCCTCGAATTCGACGATGTTATCGATCTCGGTGCCCATCGCGATGTTGGTGACGCGTTCGAGAATGAACTCGACGACGACGGGAACGCGATATTCCGCCATCATCTCGCGCGCTGTCGCGAACGCGGCTTGGGCATCGTCAGGGTGAGTCACCCGGATCGCCTTGCAGCCGGGGCCTTCGGCGACAGCAACGTGATCAACGCCGTACACGCCAAGCTCCGGCGCGTTGATGTTCTCGAATGACAGTTGCACGTGGTAATCCATGTCGAAGCCGCGCTGCGCCTGACGGATCAGGCCCAGATATGAGTTGTTCACGACGACATGGATGTAGGGCAGCTTGAACTGTGCGCCGACGGCCAGTTCCTCGATCAGGAACTGGAAATCGTAGTCGCCTGAAAGCGCGACGATCTCACGACCGGGATCGGCAGCGCGAACGCCAAGCGCGGCGGGGAGGGTCCAGCCCAGCGGCCCGGCCTGACCGGCATTGATCCAGTTGCGTGGCTTGTAGACGCCGAGGAACTGCGCGCCGGCAATCTGCGACAATCCGATCACACTGACATAGCAGGTGTCGCGCCCAAACGCCTTGCTCATCTCCTCATAGACGCGCTGCGGCTTGATCGGGATATTATCGAAATGACTCTTGCGCAGCATCGTGCGCTTGCGATCCTGGCACGCGGAGGGCCACGCTTGCCGCTCTTTCAACTTGCCGGCCTTGCGCCATTCTTTTGCTACCGCGACGAACAATTCCAGCGCAGCTTTGGCGTCGGAGACGATGCCGAAGTCCGGATTGAACACGCGGCCGATCTGTGTCGGCTCGATATCGATATGCACGAAGGTGCGCCCCTTGGTATAGGTCTCGATCGATCCGGTGTGGCGATTGGCCCAGCGGTTGCCGATGCCGAGCACGAAATCGGACTCCAGCATGGTGGCGTTGCCATAGCGATGGCTGGTCTGAAGGCCGACCATTCCGGCCATCAGGACATGATCGTCCGGGATCGCGCCCCAGCCCATCAGCGTCGGCACCACGGGAACGTTGACGATCTCGGCAAACGCCACGAGAAGGTCGGACGCATCGGCGTTGATGACGCCACCACCTGCGACAATCAGCGGCCGCTCGGCGGTGTTGAGTATCTCCAGCGCTTTCTCGATCTGCTTGCGCGTGGCGGCGGGCTTGTAGACCGGCAGCGGCTCGTAGGTCTCGTCGTCGAATTCGATCTCGGCGAGTTGCACGTCCAGCGGCAGATCGATCAGCACCGGGCCGGGACGGCCGGAGCGCATGATGTGGAAGGCCTGGCTGAAAACGCGCGGAACCAGCGCGGGCTCGCGCACGGTGACCGCCCATTTCGTCACGGGCTTGGCGATTGACTCGATATCGATGGCCTGAAAGTCTTCTTTATACAGGCGCGCGCGGGGGGCTTGTCCAGTGATGCACAGGATTGGGATCGAATCCGCAATGGCGGAGTAGAGACCGGTGATCATATCGGTGCCGGCCGGACCGGAGGTGCCGATGCAGACGCCGATATTGCCGGCCTTGGCACGCGTATAGCCCTCGGCCATGTGCGATGCGCCTTCGACGTGGCGCGCCAGAATATGATTGATCGATCCGCGCTTCTTCAGCGCCGAATACAGCGGATTGATCGCAGCGCCCGGCACGCCGAACGCGCAGACGACGCCTTCCTTTTCCAGAATGCGCACTGCTGCATCGATTGCCCGCATCTTCGCCATGTCAGCCTCCGATCATATGGGTTCGGAGCGATCATCAGGGCGAGGGTGGGCGTTCTCAATGCGACTGAATTTGTTTTCCGCTAGGCGGAAGTGATAATGAAAGTTGCGCAAAAACAGGTGATTAGGCCAATGCCGGGATGAAAGGTGTCAAGATGTTTTTGCGGTCTCCGGCATCGTGCCGCCAAGAGCATGTGTCATCTCGACGGCGACCTCCTGCACGAACTTGCCAAGCACCGGCAGACGATCGTCGGGAACGCGGGACGCCTTGCCCGACACCGAAATCGCCGCGAGCGGCTCGCTGCGATCGTCATACACCACCGCCGACACGCAGCGCAGGCCGACCTGAGCTTCCTCATCGTCAACCGAATAGCCGCGCTTGCGAATATCATGGAGCGACTTGCACAAGTCGCCGGCCCGGACGATGGATTTCGAGGTCAGCCGCGGCATGCCTTCGCGGCGGATGACCGCGAATACATCCTCTTCGGGATACGTTGACAGCAGTGCCTTGCCGAGGCCCGACGCCACCATCGGCGCGCGACCGCCGACTTTTGTCACGGACCGCATGATTTCGCGGCTTTCGACACGGGTCAGGATCACCATTGCGCCGTCGTCGACCACGGCGAGATTTGCGGTTTCGCGTGTCTGGTCGCGGAGCTTGCGCAGAAACGGCATGGCCTGGGTCACGAAGTTGCGGCGGCGGGCGAATGTCGCGCCGACCGCGAAGCTCTGCGCGCCGATGTGCCATATGGATTGCTCACGGTCGAACTGCACGAAGCGCCGCTTTTCCAGCGTCGTCAGCAGGCGATGGATGGTCGAAGGCGAAAGACCCGTACGAATCGCCAGATCCGTCAGGCGATAGCCTTCGTCGTCCTCCGCCAGCGTCTCGATCAGCAGCATCGCGCGGTCCACCGACTGCACGCCGCCGTCCTTGATGTCTGTGTCATGTTGAGGCGCGGAGCGGGGCTCGACGTGCCTTCGGCGAATGGGATCTTTTGTCATCGCTACCCACTCCCGCAGACGTGGTGTGAAGGTTGCTTTGCGCCGGCTTGGTTTCTTGCTTGCTTGCTTACAAAGAGGGCGGGTGCCGCCTATGAGGGCGGCACCCGTTATTGGACTTACAGAAGGCCTGCGCCGCGCGCCCACTTGTATTTTGCACCGAGCACTTCGACTGGAAGCTCGGTGGAGTAGGCGTAGGCCGGGATGCCGTTCTGGTAGAGATATTCGGCGGCTTCCTCGACTTCGACGTCGCCGGCCAGTGAGGCGACCATCGGCTTGTCTATGCCCTTGGCCTTCATCTCGTTCTTCACTTCGACCATGTTTTTGGCGAACACCATCGGCGGCGTGACGATGGTGTGCCAGTAGCCGAGGATCAGCGAATGAATCCGATCGTCGGTGAGGCCGAGCTTCACCGTGTTGACGTAGGTGATCGGTGGTTCGCCGCCAGTGATGTCCACCGGATTTCCGGCCGCGCCAAACGGCGGAATGAATTTGCGGAACGCTGCATCGAGGTCCGGCGGCATCGCCATCAGCGACAGCCCGTTATCGACAACGGCGTCCGACAGAAGCACGCCCGATCCGCCTGCGCCGGTGATGATGAGCACGTTCTCGCCCTTCGGCGTTGGCAGCACGGGAATGCCGCGCGCGAACTCGAGAAGCTGTCGCAGTGAGCGGGCGCGGATCACGCCGGACTGCTTGAGCACGTCCTCATAGATCTTGTCGTTGCCAGCGAGCGCGCCGGTGTGCGACGAGGCCGCCTTGGCGCCTGCCGACGTCCGGCCCGCCTTCAGAACAACCACCGGCTTCTTCTTGGAGACGCGCTTGGCGGCTTCCGCGAAGGCACGGCCGTCCTTCAGATCTTCGCAATGCTGCGCGATGATCGTGGTGTTTGGGTCCTGCTCGAAGAAAGCGAGCAGATCGTCCTCATCGATGTCTGACTTGTTGCCGAGACCGACAATCGCCGACACACCCATCTTGGCGGAGCGCGAGAAACCGATGATCGCCATGCCGATGCCGCCGGATTGTGACGACAGCGCCGCCGACCCCTTGACGTCATAGGCCGTGCAGAAGGTCGCGCAGAGATTGGCTGGCGTATAATAGAAGCCGTAGATGTTCGGGCCCATCAGACGCACATTGTACTTCTTGCCGATCTCGACGATTTCTTCCTGCAACGCAGGCTCGTTGGCTTCGGCGAAGCCCGACGGGATCAGAACGGCGCCGGGAATTTTCTTCTCGCCGCATTCGATGAGCGCGGCGGCGACGAGCTTCGCAGGGATTGCGAATACGGCGGTGTCGATAACGCCCGGCACATCCTTGACGCTCTTGTAGGCCTTGATGCCCATGATCTCATCCGCCTTGGGATGGATCGGGTAGATCTGGCCCTTGTAACCGCCGTTGATGAGGTTCTTCATCACCGAGTTGCCGATCTTGCCGGCTTCAGCCGAGGCGCCGATCACGGCGACGGCCTTCGGCATCATGATGCGGTTCATCGCGGTGACGATTTCTTCGTTCGAGCGCGGCGCGGGGCGCGGCTTGTAGTCGAAGTCGACGACGATCCGCACGTCGGCGGCAATCGCATCTTTCTTGGTCGCGAACACCGGATTGAGATCGAGTTCGACGATTTCCGGGAAGTCGCTGACAAGCTGCGAGACGTTGACGATGATCTCCGCAAGGGCTTCGCGGTTGACAGGATCGCCCCCGCGAACGCCATTGAGCATTTCGTGAGCCTGGATGCCGTCGAGCATCGACAGCGCATCGGCATTGGTCGCAGGTGCAAGGCGGAATGTGACATCCTTCAGCACTTCGACGAGAACGCCGCCGAGACCGAACGCCACGAGCTTTCCAAACGAGCCGTCGGTAATCGAGCCGACGATGACTTCCGTGCCGCCCAGCAGCATCTGCTGCACCTGGATGCCCTCGATCTTGGCATCGGCTTTGTATTTCTTCGCGTTCGCCAGAATGGTGTCGTAAGCCTTCTCCGCTTCGGCCGCGGTTTTGACGCCGACAATTACGCCGCCGGCTTCGGTCTTGTGGAGAATGTCGGGGGAGACGATCTTCATCACGACAGGGAATCCCATGCCGGTCGCGAGTTTCGCTGCATCGGCCGCAGACTTGGCCACGCCTTCCTTCGGAACCGGAATTCCGTAGGCATCGCAGACCAGCTTGCCTTCCGGCGCTGTGAGGCTGTTGCGCTTGTCCGCTTTCACCGCATCCAGAATTTTCCGGACTTCGGCCTTCGCCTGCTGTCCGAAATCAACCTTGCGGGCTGCGTCCTGTGAATGAGCCATTGCTTCCTCCTGTCGCGTCCATTTTTTGAAAACCTGGATAGCGCACGGGTCGTGGGACGGTCGTTCCCGAGCGCTTTAATTCCACGTCCTGGTGTCTCCAACACGAAACCGCTGAGGGGATTCCGCTCGGGCGAGCGCCGGACCAACGTCATCGACCGCCTTCGAATGATGCTGGCGAAGACAATATGATCTCGACGACCTATTTTGGTATTTGGTATGCCAAGAACAAACTTGTCAAGTATGTTCATTGGGCTCGCACCTGATAGGCGGTCAGCTTGACATATTGGCATCTGGTATGCCAAGAACATTGATAGCAACCCCGTGGTATACAGCCCTCAGCAGAGAGGGGAGATGATTCATGGCGACCCAGAAAATTTCGAAGGCACCATTAACCGATCAGGACATTGCCATCGTGCGCATCGCGCCGGAGGCGAGCTTCAAGAACAAGGCGTATGACGCTCTGAAAGAAGCGATCCTGAAAATGGATATTTACACGTCGCCGGAGCCGGTCATGCTCGACGAGCGCGCGCTGTCCGAGCATCTGGGAGTCAGTCGCACGCCGATCCGTGAAGCGATCGCGATGCTGGAGCAGGACGGTTTCGTCAAAACGGTGCCACGCCGCGGCATCGTCGTGGTGCGCAAGACCAAGACCGAGATCGTCGACATGATCCGCGCCTGGGCCGCGCTCGAAAGCATGGCCGCGCGCCTCATCACCACGACAGCGCGCAAGAAAGACATTTCAGCGCTGCGCAACTTCTTCAAGGACTTCAATAAAGATCGGCTGCCGCAGGATCATATTGAAGAGTATTCGAAAGCGAACATCGCCTTCCATCAGGCGCTGATCTCGCTGAGCAGATCCCCGGTTCTGGTCGACATGACCAACGACATCCTGCTGCATGTGCGTGGCTACCGGCAACTGACGATCGGCCGGACCGACCGCACCGCTGTGTCGTTGCCCGAACATCTCGCGATCATCGAGGCGCTCGAAGAACGCGATACCGAACTTGCCGAGAAGCGTGCGCGCGATCATACGCTGGGACTTGCGACCTACGTCGAAACCCACGGCCAGGAAATTTTCACGTAGACGAATGATCAAAAAAAGACACTAGGGAGCCACCGATGCTGACGACAGCGAACAAGCCAGAGACGACGGCTGCAAATGAAGCAGAGCAGGAGCTGACGGACGGCTTTCATCTGATTATCGATGCGCTCAAGCTCAATGGTCTCAATACCATCTATGGCGTGCCGGGTATTCCGATCACGGACTTCGGCCGCATGGCACAAGCCGAGGGCATCCGCGTTCTTTCGTTTCGTCATGAACAAAATGCCGGCTATGCCGCGTCGATCGCGGGCTTCCTGACCAAGAAGCCGGGTGTCTGTCTCACGGTCTCTGCGCCGGGCTTTCTCAACGGCCTGACCGCGCTCGCTCATGCCACCACCAATTGCTTTCCGATGATCCTGATCTCCGGCTCGTCGGAGCGCGAGATCGTCGACTTGCAGCAGGGCGACTACGAGGAAATGGACCAACTCGCCATCGCCAAACCGCTCTGCAAGGCCGCATTCCGCGTGCTGCATGCGCAGGACATCGGTATCGGCGTTGCGCGTGCGATCCGCGCCGCCGTTTCGGGCCGTCCGGGCGGTGTCTATCTCGATCTTCCGGCCAAGCTGTTCGGACAGGTGATGAATGCTGATGCGGGTCAAAAATCGCTGGTGAAGGTGATTGACGCGGCGCCTGCGCAAATCCCGGCTCCGGAATCGGTGAAGCGGGCGCTCGACGTACTCAAAGGGGCGAAGAAGCCGCTGATCATCCTCGGCAAGGGCGCTGCCTACGCACAGGCCGACGACGCGATCCGCGCGCTGGTTGAAAAGAGCGGCGTTCCATTCCTGCCGATGAGTATGGGCAAGGGCCTGCTGCCGGACACGCATCCGCAGTGCGCCGGCGCGGCACGCTCAACCGTGCTGAAGGATTCCGACGTCGTCATGCTGATCGGGGCGCGGCTGAACTGGCTGCTGTCGCATGGCAAGGGCAAGACCTGGGGCGAAGCGCCGAAGAAGTTCATTCAGCTCGACATCGAGCCGAAGGAAATGGATTCGAACGTCGAGATCATGGCGCCCGTGGTCGGCGACATCGGATCTTCCGTTTCGGCGCTTCTGCAAGGCATGGGGGCCAACTGGCCGGCCCCGCCGGTGGACTGGACCAAATCCGTTCAAGCCAAGCGCGACGACAACGTCGCCAAGATGGCGCCGCGCCTGATGAACAACAATTCGCCGATGGACTATCACGGCGCGCTCGGCGTTCTGCGCACCATCATCAAGGAACGTCCAGACGCGATCCTTGTCAATGAAGGCGCCAACACCCTCGACCTCGCGCGCGGCATCATCGACATGTATCAGCCGCGCAAGCGTATCGACGTCGGCACCTGGGGTATCATGGGCATCGGCATGGGCTATTCCATTGCTGCGGCGATTGAGACCGGCAAGCCGGTGCTTGCAATTGAAGGCGACAGCGCATTCGGTTTTTCCGGCATGGAAGTGGAAACGATCTGTCGCTACAAGCTGCCGGTCTGCGTTGTGATCTTCAACAATGACGGCATTTATCGCGGCACCGACGTCAATCCCACAGGCGGCCCCGACGTTGCGCCGACTGTTTTCGTCAAGGGCGCGCGTTACGACAAGATGATGGAGGCTTTTGGCGGTGTTGGCGTCAATGCAACGACCCCCGATGAGCTGAAACGCGCAGTCAACGCGGCTATGGATTCCGGCAAGCCGACGCTTATCAATGCGGTGATCGATCCGGCTGCGGGCAGCGAAAGCGGCCGCATCGGAAATCTCAATCCACAAAGCGCTTTGAAGAAGAAATAAGCGTCCGGCACCAGAACCGGATGACGGAAACAAACTCAAACAATGACGCGGTCGGGACAGTTCGGTCCCAACCGATTTTAGTCCTCGCACTCGGCGTCAGAAGGCGTCGACCGATACGGAGTATGATAAGATGACACAGGCGCTGAAGGGCGTTCGCATTCTTGATTTCACCCATGTTCAGTCGGGGCCGACTTGCACGCAGTTGCTGGCATGGTTCGGTGCGGATGTGATCAAGGTGGAGCGTCCCGGCGTCGGTGACATCACCCGCGGCCAGCTCATGGATGTCCCGAATGCGGACAGCCTCTATTTCACGATGCTGAATCACAACAAGCGATCGATCACGCTCGACACCAAGAACCCGAAGGGCAAGGAAGTTCTGACCGCCCTGATGAAGACGTGCGACGTGCTGGTGGAGAATTTCGGCCCCGGCGTACTGGATCGCATGGGCTTTCCCTGGGAGACCATCCAGAAGATCAATCCGAAGCTGATCGTGGCGTCCATCAAGGGCTTCGGCCCCGGTCCTTATGAGGACTGCAAGGTCTACGAGAACGTCGCGCAATGCACCGGCGGTGCGGCTTCGACGACAGGTTTCCGCGACGGCCTTCCGCTGGTGACGGGCGCACAGATCGGCGACAGCGGCACCGGGTTGCATCTCGCGCTTGGCATCGTCACCGCGCTCTATCAGCGCACCGTCACCGGAAAGGGCCAGAAGGTCACGGCGGCGATGCAGGACGGCGTGCTCAATCTCGCACGCGTCAAGCTGCGCGATCAGCAGCGCCTCGCCCACGGTCCGCTCAAGGAATACAGCCAGTTCGGTGAAGGCATTCCGTTTGGCGATGCCGTGCCGCGCGCCGGCAACGATTCCGGCGGCGGCCAGCCGGGCCGCATCCTCAAGTGCAAGGGTTGGGAGACCGACCCCAATGCCTACATCTATTTCATCACACAGGCTCCGGTCTGGGAGAAGATTTGCGATGTGATCGGCGAGCCCGGCTGGAAGACACATCCGGACTACGCCAAGCCGCCAGCACGTCTGGCGCGTCTCAACGAGATCTTCGCCCGCATCGAACAGTGGACGATGACCAAGACCAAGTTCGAAGCGATGGACATCCTCAACAAGGATGACATTCCGTGCGGACCGATCCTGTCGATGAAGGAACTGGCGGAAGATCAGTCACTGCGCGCCACTGGCACCATCGTCGAAGTCGATCACCCCGCGCGCGGCAAGTATCTGTCGGTCGGCAATCCGATCAAGCTGTCGGACAGCCCTACAGTGGTGACACGCTCGCCGTTGCTCGGCGAACACACCGATGAGATTCTGAAAGACGTTCTCGGCTTCAACGACAACCAGATCGCCGAGGTTCATCATTCGGGCGCTGTGTCGCCGCCGCGAAAAGTCGAAGCAGCGGAATAACCCCTCCGGGCCGATGAGACTACGAAGGCCGGCGCACTCGCCGGCCTTTTCCGTTGAGATCGCAACCTTCCGGCTGTTCTTTTGAGGCTGGGGCATTTTGCCGCGCTGCTGTCAGTATATTGCGATGCAATAGGGCAGTTGCTGCCATGCGAAATAATGTGTTGATGTTGGCATCTGGTATACATAGGTTGCGAGCATCAGAGCGCTATCATGCTATGTCATCGCTGAATTCTCGGTTTCGAAAGGCCCTCCAATGTCCAAGACTGCTTCCGTAGGTTTTGCTTCTTCCAATGGACTGTTTCGCCAAATCGTTGCTTTCATTGATATTATTTTGATGAAGAGCGCGCGGATCTCCGTGCAGAACGGCGATTTGCCGCGTTTCGGGCTCTGAGGATGAAGCAACTGGCAGTTAGCGAATAACCGCGGCTGCCATCCTTTTAAAATGTCGTGAAAGGCCCCGGTTTTCCGGGGCTTTTTTGTTGCGTCGTTGCAATTCGATGCCGCAGTGCCAGAGAGCGACATCCAGAATAACTCTTGTGTCCTGGCATATCGCATACAACGATGCGCATCAGGTAGCGACTGTCGATCTCTTAATAGAACAGCGCGCCTTGGGAGGGGACTATGGCTGATACCGTTCTTGCGGTGTCGAGGCGGCCGCACCGTGGATTGACGGACGGCGCGATCGCTGTTGGCGCAAACTTCCCGAAAATGATTGCGGCTGATCGTCTGCGCGGATTCAGAATCCGTTGCGGTCAGTCGTGCACATCTGAAGCACGTTTGAATCTTTGTCTTGAACATTCCTGGAGGCAGGCGAGCCGGCGTCACGAGAGACCGAAATCCATAAACTGCCCGCAAGGCAGACTTCGGAGTTAAGCCGCCAATGAGCGGCATGAAACAACGGGTGGGAGAAAACGCGATGATGTTATCGTCTAATCGAACATTAGGTCTTGCACTGGGTTTTGGCGTTTCGCTGGGGGCAGCTTTCGCTTCCGTTCCCGCTTTGGCGGCGTGGGAGCCAACCCGGCCGGTGGAGATCGTCGTGCCTGCGGGCACCGGCGGCGGCGCGGACCAGATGGCGCGCACGATTCAGGGCATCGTCACCAAGCATAATCTGATGAAGCAGCCGCTGGTGGTGGTGAACAAGGCCGGCGGCGCGGGCGGTGAAGGTTTCCTCGACGTCAAGAGTTCGGCGGGAAACCCGCACAAGCTGGTCATCACTCTCTCGAATCTTTTCACAACCCCGCTCGGAACCGGCATTCCTTTCAGCCACAGGGATCTGACGCCGGTCGCGATGATGGCGCTCGACGAATTCGTCCTGTGGGTGAACGCGGACAGCCCCTACAAGTCCGTGAAGGATTATATCGACGCCGTGAAAGCAAAGCCCGGTGAATTCAAGATGGGCGGCACCGGCTCGAAGCAGGAAGACCAGATCATCACGGTCGCGATCGAGAAAGCCTCCGGCACCAAGTTCACCTACATTCCATACCGCGGCGGCGGTGAAGTGGCGGTCCAGCTTGTGGGCAAGCACATCGATTCCACCGTCAACAATCCGATCGAAGCTGTCGCGCAGTGGCGCGGCGGAGCCGTTCGCCCGCTCTGCGTATTCGACGCCAAGCCGCTGCCCTACAAGGACGCGATGGCCGATGGAAAAGCCTGGGGCGACATTCCGACCTGCAAGTCGCAGGGACTCGACGTCGAATATGTGATGCTGCGCGGATTCTTCACGTCGCCAAAAGCGACCAAGGATCAGGTCGATTACTACGTCAACGTGCTCAAGAAAGTACGTGAAACGCCGGAATGGCAGACGCTGATGAAGGACGGCGCCTTCAATCAGACCCTGATGGTCGGTTCCGAATATTCGGCGTGGGTCGAGAATGAAGAAAAGCGCCATCAGGCGCTGATGAAGGACGCCGGCTTCCTCGCTGCAACACAATAGTTTCAACGACAAACACTGCCGGCGGATTTTTCCGCCGGCAGGACTTCAGCACGGGAAAAAACATGAGCGGGCATTCTGGAATTGACGAACGCGGTCCCTCGCATCGATGGACGGAGCTGGGCGTCGGCATATTCTGCATTCTGCTGGGCGTGATCACGATTGTCGGCAGTCTCAAGGTCGGAATCGGCTGGGGACCAGAAGGTCCGAAATCCGGATTCTTTCCGTTTTATATCGGCGTCATCATCGTTCTCGCGAGCGCCGTGAATTGCACTCAGCTTTTGATGGAGCCCGATGACGGCCGGCTGTTCTCGGAGTGGGGACAACTTCGCCAGGTTCTCTGCGTTCTCATCCCGACCACGATCTATGCCTTGATCATTCCGTATCTTGGCATCTACGTCGCATCGACCATCCTCATCGCTCTCTTCATGAGATGGCTCGGCAAATATCCGTGGAGCACCACGGCCGCGGTCGCTCTCGGGACACCCGTTGCGATCTACCTGTTCTTCGAGAAATGGTTCCTCATTCCGCTGCCAGAAGGACCATTGGAAGACCTGCTCGGTCTTTAGAATTTCAAGCCGCGGTTGGGAACATCGATATGGAAGAAATTGCAAATCTGTTTCACGGCTTCGCCACGGTGTTGCAGCCGTTCAATATCCTGGTGATGATTGTCGGCATCGTTCTCGGCGTCATCATCGGGGTGCTTCCCGGTCTTGGCGGTGCCAACGGCGTGGCGATCCTGCTGCCGCTGACCTTCAGCATGCCGCCGACCTCAGCCATCATCATGCTGTCGTGCATCTACTGGGGCGCGCTGTTCGGCGGCGCGATCACGTCGGTCCTGTTCAATATTCCCGGCGAACCTTGGTCCGTCGCCACGACATTCGACGGTCACCCGATGGCGCAGAAGGGCAAGGCCGGCGAGGCGCTGACCGCCGCGTTCACGTCGTCGTTTGTGGGCGCATTGTTCGCCGTGATCATGATCACGCTGGTGGCGCCATTGGTCGCGAGGTTTGCGCTTCAGTTCGGTCCGGCGGAAAAATTCGCGGTGTTCTTCATCGCGTTTTGCAGTTTCATCGGCATGGGCAAGGAGCCGCCGTTCAAGACCATCGTCGCGATGATGATCGGCTTCGCGCTGGCGTCGGTCGGCCTCGACAGCATCACGGGACAGCTTCGCCTGACATTCGGATTCACCGAAATGCTCAACGGTTTCGACTTCCTGATTGCTGTCATCGGGCTGTTCGGAATCGGCGAGATCCTTCTCACCATGGAGGAGGGGCTGAATTTCAGGGGCAAGCCTGCCAAGATCAATGCGAGGGTTGTATTGGAGACGTGGAAGGAACTCCCGCGCTACTGGGCGACATCGTTGCGGTCGTGCCTGATCGGCGTCTGGATGGGCGTTTCCCCGGCTGGCGCGACGCCTGCGTCGTTCATGAGCTACGGGATCGCCAAGCGCATGTCGAAGCACGGCAAGAACTTCGGCAAGGGCGAGATCGAGGGCGTGGTCGCGCCGGAGACCGCGGCTCATGCGGCCGGCACCGCCGCATTGCTGCCGATGCTGTCGCTCGGCGTTCCGGGGTCTCCGACGGCTGCGGTGCTGCTCGGCGGCTTGCTGATCTGGGGATTGCAGCCCGGGCCGCTGCTGTTCGTCGAGCAGAAGGAGTTCGTGTGGGGCCTGATCGCCAGCATGTATCTCGGCAACCTTGTTGGATTAATCGTGGTGCTGACCTGCGTGCCGCTGTTCGCGGCCATCCTGCGGATTCCGTTCAGCATCATCGCGCCCGTCATCCTCGTGCTATGCGCGATCGGCGCCTACACCGTGCACAACAACACCTTCGACGTGGTGATGATGATGGTGTTCGGTGTGGTCGGCTACGTCATGAAGAAGTGCAACTATCCCATGGCGCCGCTGGTGCTTGCTATCGTGCTTGGCGACAAGGCGGAGGAAGCATTCCGGCAATCGCTGCTCGGATCGCAAGGCAGCCTCGGCGTGTTCTTCTCCAACGGTCTGGTGGGATCGATCATGACACTCGGCCTGGTCGCGCTGTTCTGGCCGGTGATCTCGAACGGATGGACGTGGCTGTTCTCGCGCACACCGAAGACGGCGCTGTAGGGGCGGAGACGCAAGCCTGAATCCACTTGCCGGACTCGCGTTAAGCCCATTCGCTCAAGTCGCGTGTTCAAAGCATTGGAGCCTGGCGTCGGCTGCTCTCGCTTTTGTCGAGCATTAACATAGGATTGGCTCCGGCTTACAGCCGGAGCTTTTTTTGTCGCCCGCTTGGCGGCAGCCCGTTTTCCGCATCGTGAAAAAACCGGACGCCATCCCGCAATACCTCTTGCAGGATGGCATATCGTATACCAGACTGTCGTTCTGGTAGCGCCTGTCGCCAAACTCAACAGAACAGGGCGCCTCGGGAGGAACGATGACTGATGCAGTTCATACGGCGGCCCCTGCGGCCGCGCGCGTTAGCGATACCTATCGCTGGGTTCAGTTGGCCATCGGCGTGGGCGCCATGGTCATGATCGCCAACTATCAATACGGCTGGACGTTCTTCGTCCCCGACATTCAGAAAAAATTCGGATGGGATCGCGCGTCGATCCAGTGGGCCTTCACGCTGTTCGTGCTGTTCGAAACGTGGCTGGTCCCGATCGAAGGCTGGTTCGTCGACAAGTACGGTCCACGCATCGTCGTCCTTGTCGGCGGCATTCTTTGCGCCATCGGCTGGGCCATCAACGCGCAGGCGACGACACTCAACGGCTACTATCTCGGCATGATCATCGCGGGCATCGGTGCCGGCGGTGTTTACGGCACCTGCGTCGGCAACGCGCTGAAGTGGTTTCCCGACAAGCGCGGTCTCGCGGCGGGCATCACCGCCGCGGGTTTCGGTGCAGGCTCCGCGCTGACGGTCGCGCCGATCCAGGCGATGATCAAGAACGACGGCTTCCAGAACACCTTCCTCTATTTCGGTCTGGGGCAGGGCATCATCATTGTCATTCTGTCGTTCCTGCTGTTCGCGCCGAAGACCGGGCAGGTGCCGCCGCCGGTGGTGAACGCGAACCTTCAGCAGACCCGCCGCAACTATCTGCCGACCGAAGTCATCCGCCATCCGATTTTCTGGCTGATGTACTTCATGTTCGTCATCGTCGGCGCGGGCGGATTGATGATCACCGCCAATCTGAAGCCGATCGCGGCAGACTGGAAGATCGACAACACGCCAGTAACGCTGATGGCGATGACGATGACCGCGGTGACTTTCGCCGCGACCTTCGATCGCATCCTCAACGGCCTGACGCGGCCGTTCTTCGGCTGGGTGTCCGACAAGATCGGCCGCGAGAACACGATGTTCATCGCGTTCGGCCTCGAGGGTGTCGGCATCTATCTGCTGTATCTGTGGGGCCAGGACCCGATCTGGTTCGTGATCCTGTCCGGCGCGGTGTTCTTCGCATGGGGCGAGATCTACTCTCTCTTCCCATCGACCTGCACCGATACGTTCGGGTCGAAGTTCGCGACGACGAACGCCGGTCTGCTCTATACGGCGAAGGGCACCGCTGCGTTGCTGGTGCCGGCGGCGAACTACCTGCAACAGTCGCACGGCAATTGGGACACGGTGTTTCTTGTGGCGGCAGGTGCGAATATTCTCGCATCGCTGCTCGCCATCGTGGTGCTGAAACCGTGGCGCAAGCTCGTGGTGGCCAGGTCGCAGCAGGCCGCCTGATCGGCCGAGGCAGACCTTCTGAAAACCAAAAGGCGCGTCATTCGCGGATAGGCGCGCCTTTTTGCAGAGATTTGTTCAAGAGAGCCTGACAACAGGGTGTTTCCGCACGTCCGTTAGCATCGGGAGAATTCGATGAATATCCACGAGTATCAGGGCAAGGCGGTCCTGAAAAATTTCGGCGTGACGGTGTCGGCGGGTGCGCCGGCCTTCACGGTCGAAGAAGCCATCGCTGCGGCGAAGTTGCTGCCGGGTCCGGTCTATGTGGTGAAATCGCAGATTCATGCCGGCGGCCGCGGCAAGGGCAAGTTCGTTGGATTGCCGGCGGACGCGAAGGGCGGCGTGCGGCTGGCGACATCGGTCGATGAAGTCGCGGCCTTTGCGAAAGAGATGCTGGGCCGGACTCTCGTCACCGTGCAGACCGGCCCTGCGGGCAAGCAGGTCAACCGCCTCTACATTGAGGACTGCTCCGACATTTCAAAAGAATTCTATCTCTCGATGCTGGTCGATCGCGAGACCTCGCGCATTGCCTATGTCATCTCGACCGAAGGCGGCATGGACATCGAGACAGTGGCGCACGATACGCCGGAAAAAATCGTCACCTTCTCCGTCGATCCTGCGACGGGCGTGATGCCGCATCACGGACGGCGCGTCGCACAGGTGCTCGGGTTGACCGGCGATCTCGTCAGGCAGGCCGAGAAGCTGACCGTGCAGCTTTATAACGCGTTCGTCGCCACCGACATGGCGATGCTCGAAATCAATCCGCTGGTGCTGACGAAGCAGGGTGAGTTGCGTTGCCTCGATGCCAAGATCAATTTCGATTCCAACGCGCTCTATCGCCATCCAGACCTGGTGAAACTGCGCGACCTCACCGAAGAGGACGAGAAGGAAATCGAGGCGTCGAAATACGACCTCAACTATATCGCGCTCGAAGGCACCATCGGCTGCATGGTCAACGGCGCAGGGCTTGCGATGGCGACCATGGACATCATCAAGCTCTATGGCGCGACGCCGGCGAATTTTCTCGATGTCGGCGGCGGCGCCACCAAGGAGAAGGTCGCGGCGGCATTCAAGATCATCACCTCCGATCCGAATGTCCGCGGCATCCTGGTCAACATCTTCGGCGGCATCATGCGCTGCGATGTCGTAGCCGAAGGCGTGGTCGCCGCCGTGCGCGAGGTGGGCCTGAGCGTGCCGCTAGTGGTCCGTCTCGAAGGCACCAATGTCGAACGCGGCAAGACGATCATCGCGGAGTCCGGCCTGAATGTCGTCGCCGCCGACGACCTCGACGATGCCGCGCAGAAGATCGTTCGCGCCACACGGAAGGAGGCCGCGTGATGGCCATTCTCATCGACGGCAGTACAAAAGTGATTTGCCAGGGTTTTACCGGGAAAAACGGCACCTTTCATTCCGAGCAGGCGGCACTCTACGGCACGCGCATGGTCGGCGGCACGTCGCCGGGCAAGGGCAGCACCGAGCATCTCGGGTTGCCGGTGTTCGATACGGTGGCGGAAGCGCGCGCGAAAACCGGCGCGGATGCCAGCGTGATCTATGTTCCGCCGCCGGGCGCGGCGGATGCGATCTGCGAAGCGGTCGACGCGGAAGTGCCGCTGATCGTCTGCATCACCGAAGGCATTCCGGTCACCGACATGGTGCGGGTCAAGCGCGCGCTGGAAGGCTCGAAGTCGCGCTTGATCGGTCCGAACTGTCCCGGCGTGATGACGGCGGGCGCATGCAAGATCGGAATCATGCCCGGCAACATTTTCAAGAAGGGCAATGTCGGAATCGTGTCGCGCTCCGGCACGCTGACTTACGAGGCGGTGTATCAGACCTCCGCCGAAGGTCTCGGCCAGACCACGGCGGTCGGCATCGGCGGCGACCCGGTGAAAGGCACCGACTTCATCGCGATGCTGGAATTGTTTCTCGCCGATCCGGAAACGAAGTCCATCGTGATGATCGGCGAGATCGGCGGCTCGTCGGAAGAAGACGCGGCGCAGTTCATCAAGGACGAAGCGAAGCGCGGGCGCAGGAAGCCGATGGTCGGCTTCATCGCCGGACGCACCGCGCCTCCGGGCCGGCGTATGGGTCATGCCGGCGCGATCATCTCCGGCGGCAAGGGCGACGCGGAGTCGAAGATCGCGGCGATGGAATCCGCCGGCATCCGCGTCTCGCCGTCGCCTGCGCGCCTCGGCAAGACGCTGGTGGATGTGTTGCGGGGATAGGTTGCGCAGGCACGTCATTCCGGACGGGCCGCCAACGGGTCCGCGCAAGCGCGGCCCCGTTGGCGGACTGATCCGGAATCTCGACGAGTTCATCGAAAGCAACTTCGGGATTCCGGGTTCGCTCGCAAGTGCTCGCGCCCCGGAATGACGAGCGTGTTGCATCGTCATGCCCGGCCTTGTGCCGGGCATCCACGTCTTGAGGCGGGATATGAAAGACGTGGATGGTCGGGACGAGCCCGGCCATGACGGTGGGCGAGTGCCCGGACGTCAAATGAGATAATCCCGCACGCTTTCAAGACGTTGCAGGCGATTTGCAGTCTCCGCCGCTGCATAAGGCCAAATGGCGGCGGACTTCGCTGCAAAAGGCGACATGGTGACGGCATGGTGGCCGCCACCCCAGCCGGGATGCCGGTCAAAATCCGCAGTGGCATGCCACGATCAAATTAGGAATTCGTTCCGATTGACTTGTGGCATTATGTATACCAATATCACGCCATCGACGGGGACAATCATCCTCGGACATCAGTCGCCCCGGGGAAAGACATCCCCGCCCACGGACCACGGAGGTTGTGATGAGAGTCGGAGACATCCTGAACAGGAGGACCACCCGGATCGCCACCGTCCGCATGAACGAGACGGTCGGCACCGCCGCGCGGCTGCTGCGCAACGAGAACATCAGCGCGCTGGTCGTGAAGGATGTGTGCCGCACCGAAGGCAATGTCGCGGTCGGCATGTTTTCGGAACGCGATGTGGTGCGCGCCGTCGCCGAGCATGGTCCCGCCGCGCTGAACATGAAAGTTTCCGCGCTGATCTCGGTGCAGCAACTGGTGTCGTGCCGGTCCACCGACAGTCTTGCGCATGTGCGCGACCTGATGGCCGCCCATCACATCCGGCATCTGCCGGTGATCGACGATCACACGCTGGTCGGCGTGATCAGCATGCGCGACATCAGCGCCGTTGCCGATCTCGGCGCGGCGGCTTTTTCGGAGCGGGGAACAGCGGTCCCTGCGTTTGCCTGACGGGTTCTCCCTGCGGGGCGCAATCACCCGACTCTCCCCGGTTCGGTGATTGCGCTCCGCTCTTTTTTATCTCGTCCAGGAAAGATCGCCCTCATTCCGGCAGTTCATGCTCTGGAACGCGACCCCTCTGAACGCGCCTGACACGCGGGCGTGCGGTTATTGTCTGACTCAATTTCGGGACACACGATGAAGATTTGTATTTACGGCGCGGGTGCAATCGGCGGCTATCTCGGCGTGCAACTCGCGCAGGCAGGGGCCGATGTGAGTCTCGTGGCGCGCGGCGCGCATCTGGCCGCGATGAAGGCCAACGGGTTGAGGCTGCTGATCGGCGACGAGGCGCGCGTGGTGCATCCGCGCTGCACCGACACTCCCGCCGAGCTTGGCGTGCAGGACGTCGTTATCATCTGCCTGAAGGCGCATTCGATCACCGGCGTGCTGGACGCCATGAAGCCACTGCTCGGGCCGAAGACCCGCATCGTCACCGCGGTGAACGGCATTCCCTACTGGTACTTCTACAAGCACGGCTACGCCTGCGAGAATTCGACGCTGGAGAGCATCGATCCGGGCGGACGGCAGTGGAAGGAGCTGGGGCCGGAGCGCGCCATCGGCTGCGTGGTCTATCCCGCCACCGAGATCGAAGCGCCCGGCGTGATCCGCCATGTCTACGGCGACCGCTTTCCGCTCGGCGAGCCGTCCGGCGAGAAGAGCGCCGACGTCGCGGCGCTGTCGGCGCTGTTCGTCAAGGCCGGATTGCAGGCGCCGGTGCTGGACAACATCCGCGACGAGATCTGGCTCAAGCTGTGGGGCAACGTCTCGTTCAATCCGATCAGCGCGCTGACGCACGCGACGCTCGATATCCTGTGCAGCGACCCCGGCACGCGCGCCGTGACGCGGGCGATGATGGTGGAGGCGCAGCAGATCGCCGAGACCTTCGGCGTCAAATTTCGCGTCGATGTCGACCGGCGCATCGAGGGTGGCCGCAAGGTCGGCGCGCACAAGACCTCGATGTTGCAGGATCTCGAACGCGGGCGGCCGATGGAAATCGATCCGCTGGTGACGGTGGTGCAAGAGATGGGCAGGCTGACCAACATCCCGACCCCGACCATCGACATCGTGCTGGCGCTGGTGATCCAGCGCGCGAAGATGGCGGGGCTGTATTGAGGGTGCGACGATCGCATTTCGGTGCCCCGGACGCGGTGCGGCATGAAATGCCGCGCCGCAGAGCCGGGGCCGTTGCGGACCATATGTGTGACGGGTCGGATGCTTCTCCACGTCGTCCCGGCGCAGGCCGGGACCCATACTCCCTGAGTTCAGAGATTTTGCGCAATACGTTCTTCACCGATAGGGCAGTGGTTATGGGTCCCGGCCTGCGCCGGGACGACGAGAAATCTCAATCCCGCCGGAACGGCAAACTGATCTGGAGTTTTCAATCGTGACGCATTGGGTTCGTTTTCGCCATCAGGATCAGACCGGTTTCGGCACGCTGTCGGGCAGCGACATCGACGTTCGCGCCGGCGAGATGTTCGGTGTATCCAACGCGAGCGGCCAGCGTCTGGCGCTCAAGGATGTCGAACTGCTCGCGCCCTGCGTGCCGTCGAAGATCATCGCGCTGTGGAACAACTTTCATGCGCTGGCGGCGAAGCTGAATGTCGCCGAGCCCGCCGAGCCGCTGTATCTGCTGAAAGCGCCGACCACCGTGACCGCGCCGAACGCGGTGGTGCGGAAGCCGCCGTGCTATGACGGCAAGGTGGTTTACGAGGGCGAACTGGCCATCGTGATCGGCAAGCGGTGCAGCCGCGTCTCCGTTGAACAGGCTGACGGCTTCATTCACGGCTATACCTGCGTCAACGACATCACGGCTTCGGACGTTCTCAACAGGGACCCGACGTTCCCGCAGTGGGCGCGCGCAAAGGGGTTCGACGATTTCTGTCCGTTCGGCCCCGCCATCGTCACGGACATCGATCCGGCGAAGCTCACGGTGCGCACCATTCTCAACGGCGCGGAGCGGCAGCACTACAACATCTCGGACATGATCTTCTCGGCGCAGGAGCTGGTCAGCAGGATCTCGCAGGAGATGACGCTGCTGCCGGGCGACATCATCGCCTGCGGCACGTCGCTCGGCGTCGGCGTGATGAAGGAGCCGGTCAACACCGTCACCATCGCCATCGACGGCATCGGCGAACTGACGAATGAATTCAGGAATTAGGCGCAGTATAAAATTTGTGGTCGTCCCGGCGCAGGCCGGGACCCATACTCCCTGGGCTATCGTTCAGCCTTGATGACAAACGACTTGCTGAGGCAAGCATCGCGAGAAAACTTGAATTCGGTGGTTATGGGTCCCGGCGTTCGCCGGGACGACGTGTTGAGAGATCAACGCCACCTAGCGCGAATCCTCGCTCTCGTTCTTCGCGGCCTTGGTGCCGGTCAGTTCGGAGAAGGCCGGGCCGAGGCCCGCCATGCGCACCAGCAGCGCGATGTCGTTCTTCTGCGTACCGTTGAGCTGCGCGTAGAGCGCCCTTGTCGCCGTCTTCAGCCGCGTGATCGCCGCGCTCTCGGTGTCGAACGTATCGTCGCGCCGTTTCAGCCGCTTCTGGTAGTCCTCGATCTGCAACGTCACCTCGCGCATCGCCGATTCCACCGGCGGCCAGTATTTCTGCTGCGCGGGCGTGAGGTTCAATCGCTTCCTGATGCCGGCGATCTGGGTGTCGTTGAGGAACAGCCGCGACGGTTTCTCGGATCGCGCGGTCACCGAACGCGGCAGCGTGACCGGCGCGGCCATCCATGCGCGCGCCGTCTCGTACATGTCATTCGGCGGCGCGTCGGGCGTCTCGGCCGGGCGCGGGGAGGCGACCACGCGGTCCTGCTTCGTCATGGTGTTGGAGACCGGATAGCGCGCGTCGAACGTCGGATCGTCCGGCGTCAGCGAGGCCGATGCGCTCTGGAAGAACAACTGCTCGCCGAGCAGCCAGCCGCCCACGCCGGCCGCGATGCCGGCGGCGCAGATCAGCACAAGATATGTCGGCCTGATTGCCAAGAGCTGTCTCTGTCGCGGAAAACCGCTGAAGTGAGCCTAAAATGCCGAATAATTATGGCTTTCCAAAGCTACCAAATCTGGCCGGGCTTAGCGCGGAGTCTGCCAATATTGAGTAAATTGGACCGGCGCGGCGGCTCTCGCGATGCGAGACAGAGCACTGCGGATCGTTTAAAGGAACCGCTAACACGGCCCGCAGGGTCAGGAATCATGCCCCCCGGAGAGCAATCATGAGTGAAAAAACACGAACACCGACCGGTCAGGCGCAGTTCGAGAAGAAGCAGATCAACGCCCGCGAAGGCGAAAAGGCGATGGCGCAGTACGACGCCGAGGGCCGCGCGGTGCGCGCCAACATGGAGAAGCTGCGCGCGCTGCGCCTCGCGCGGGAAGCCGCCGAGGCGGCGTCGGCTCCGGTCAAGGCGGTGAAGAAAGCCGCGGCTCCGAAAAAGAAGAAAGCGGAGGCGCCGGCGAAGCTCTCCGACTGGCTGGCCGAGCAGCAAAAGGGCGGGTTTCGGACGTAGGCTCTATGTCCGACGTCCAAGCTCTATATCCGACGTCGTCCCGGCCAACGGGTCCGGCTTCGCCGGCCCGATGACAGGCTCCGGCCGGGACCCATAACCACTGGATTCTATATGAAACACAATTGTTCAACGTCTCGTTCCAAAAGACCCTGACAGGGATGATGGGTCCCGGCCTGCGCCGGGACGACGTGTGCAACGAATAAACACGCATGTGATAGCGACCACGTATCGATCACAAGCTCTCGAAGAGAACACGCATTTGACCACGGTCTATGATTTTTCGGCGGTGACGCTCGACGGCAAGGAGCTTTCGCTCAAGGCCTTCGAGGGCAAGGTGCTGCTGATCGTCAACACCGCGAGCGCCTGCGGCTTCACGCCCCAGTACGAACAGCTTGAAGCGCTTTACAGGACATTCGCGCCGCGCGGATTCGCGGTGCTCGGCTTTCCGTGCAACCAGTTCGGTGGACAGGAGCCGGGCAGCGCGCAGGAGATCGCGGAATTCTGCGCGACGAAGTACGACGTGACGTTCCCGATGTTCGGCAAGGTCGACGTCAACGGCGACAATGCGCTGCCGCTGTTCGCCTATCTGAAAAGCGAGCAGCCGGGTATTCTCGGCTCCAAAGCGATCAAGTGGAATTTCACCAAGTTCCTCGTCGATCGCAGCGGCAAGGTGGTGGCGCGGCACGGCTCGGCCACGACGCCGCAGGCGCTGACGAAGGAGATTGAGGGGCTATTGTAGAACATGATCCCTCATCCTGAGGAGCGCACATCTTGTGCGCGTCTCGAAGGATGAGGGGCGGAGTGAAGAGTTTTTGTAAAACAACTCATGGTTCGAGACGCGAGGCTGAAGCCTCGCGTCTCGAACCATGAGGCCCTGCATTCCGGCCAAATTCAAAATGCAAGATGACACGATCAATCAGGATCAAGACTCATGAGCGACCAGCTTCCCGACCGCCTTTCCACCGATCCCCGCAGCCCGTTCTATAACGCCGAGGTGCTCTCGCGTGACGTCGGCATCCGCTTCAAGGGCGTCGAGAAAAACAATGTCGAGGAATACTGCGTCAGCGAGGGCTGGGTGCGCGTCACCGCCGGCTCGTCGAAGGATCGTTTCGGCAATCCGCTGACCATCAAGCTGACCGGCGCGGTCGAGCCGTATTTCCGGGACGGGAAGTAATATTCAGTGTCGTCCCCGCCAACGGATCCGGCTTCGCCGGCCCCGATGACAGGGGACGACATCTGCTATGGTGTCGTCATTGCGAGGAGCACTTGCGACGAAGCAATCCAGCATCTTGTCGATGCTGTCATGGCCGGGCTTGACCCGGCCATCCATCTTTTCCGGAGATGCTTTCTCAAGTGATGGATCACCGGGTCAAGCCCGGTGATGACAATTGCGGATGTGGATGAAACTCCGCTGAACGGACGGATGCTTGAGTCTGCGCGCCTACCGCGTCACGAACCAGTAGCCGCCGACCACGAGAATGACCGAGAGCGTGATGATGATGCCGAGCACGGCGGCGATGATCGCGCCCAGTCCGTGCGAATCCAGCCAGTTCTGCAATGATCTTGCGACGCCCATGGCGGCTTTCTAGACGGACCGGCGGCGCGTTGCAATCGGTCTGCGATGGGCTAACGGCAACATTGTAGATGTCGTCCCGGCGAAGGCCGGGACCCATAACCCCTAAACCCGGTTTGGTTCGGAATGCTCGCGGTCCGGCTGTCGATGCTGAGCGATAAGTGGGTCCCGGCCTTCGCCGGGACGACGCGGAGAGAATTGGCTGTATTCTCATCCCTTCGTCATTTTCGGCTTGCGCGCAGCGAATGCCGACCGGTCACGGCGTCTTTTTATCCACCACCTCGGTGGCAGGCCGGTCGCTGCCCGACGCCGTTTCCTCGCGCCAGTTGCCCTGGCCGTCCTCGAACTGGATCGCCTCGGTGCGGCCCGGCACGCGCTGCTCGGCGGCGGCGCGCTCGGCTGCGGCACGGGCGGCCTCGTGACTCGGGAAGGTCTCCGAAAACACGTTGTTGAACTTGTAGGCCCAGCCGCCATCGTGCTCGACCACCTCGTAAACGACCTTCACCATGCGGACACCCCTGGATTTTCAGCCTGATTGCTGCCGGTTTCAACGCTTCAGTGGCATGTGACGTTCCGCCGAAGGATAATGGTAACCCTGCCGGCCATCGCCGTCATTGGTTCATATCAACCATTATATTAGGATGGCGCGCGGAAAACCCAACAACGGAAAATCCCGATGAATGCGGCAAATCCCGGAAATCTCCGCTCGCGCGGCATCCTGACGGGCTTCCTGATCGCGCTGTTGCTGGCCTTGCTGCCGGTGGCGGTGTGGCTCGACCTGACCAATCTCGGCGAGGCCGCGCTGCGGCGGCAGGCCACGGACATGAATTCGCTGCTCACCAGCGTGCGCAGCTATTACGCCAGCAATGTCGTCGGCCGCATCCTGTCGCATTCCGGGCAGACCCAGGTGATCCACAACTACGAGACCGTGCCGGGGGCGGTGCCGATCCCGGCGACGCTGTCGCTCGAACTCGGCAAGGTCATCAGCGAGCAGCAGCAGAACATCGTCTATCGCTTCGTCTCGGATTATCCGTTCAGGAATCGCGCGCCGCACCAGCTCGATTCGTTCGAGACCGGCGCGCTGGCGGCCTTGCGCGAAAATCCGAACCAGAAGATCGAGGACGCCTCGCACTCGCTGTTCAGCGACCGCGTCCGCCTGATCGCGCCGATCACGCTGGGGGCCGCCTGCGTCAGTTGCCACAACACCCATCCCGAAAGCCCGAAGAAGGACTGGAAGGTCGGCGACGTGCGCGGCATTCAGGAGGTGATCATCACCCAGCCGATCGCGGCCAACATCTTCTCGTTCAAGTATCTCTTGGCCTATTTCGCGCTGACGGCGATCTGCGGCGTGTCGTTCCTGGCCATGCAGCGCCGCCAGTCGTTGCAGATCATGGGCATGAACCGGGAGCTGGAAGCCAACAACGATTTCCTCGCCACGCTGTCGATGAAGATCTCGCGCTACATCTCGCCGCAGATCTACAAGAGCATCTTCAGCGGCCAGAAGGACGTCACCATCCACACCGAGCGCAAGAAGCTGACGATCTTCTTCTCCGACATCCAGAACTTCACCGCCACCACCGAGCGGCTTCAGCCTGAACTCATCACGCAGCTGCTGAACGAATACTTCACCGAAATGTCCGCGATCGCGCTGGCCCACGGCGGCACCATCGACAAGTTCATCGGCGATGCGATGCTGATTTTCTTCGGCGATCCGGAGACGAAGGGCGAGCGGCTCGACGCGCAGGCGTGTCTCAAGATGGCGTGGGAAATGCAGCGCCGTCTTGTCGAGCTGAACGCGAAGTGGCGCTCGGAAGGCATCGAGCAGCCGTTCAGGACGCGCATCGGCATCAACTCCGGCTATTGCAACGTCGGCAATTTCGGCAGCGCCGACCGCATGGACTACACCATCATCGGCGCGGAGGCGAACCTCGCGGCGCGGCTGCAATCGATCGCGGAGCCGGGACGCATCGTCATCAGCTACGAAACCTACGCGCTGGTCAGCGACGTGGTCGCGGCCCATCCGCTGCCGCCGATCACCATGAAGGGCATCAGCCGCGAGGTGATTCCGTATGCGGTGGACAGCCTGGTCGATGTGGCGGCGGAAAAGGGCGACGTGGTGATCGAACGCGCCGCGGGACTGGATTTCTATCTCGATCCGTCGCTGATCGACGCGAAGGAAGCGGCGCGGATTCGCGGGATATTGGCGGATGCGATGGCCGCGCTGGACCGGCGCAAGCCTGCGGGGGCGTAGCGTTTTTTACCTCTCCCGTTTACGGGGAGAGGTCGGATTGCGAAGCAATTCGGGTGAGGGGCATAGGCCGTGCAATCTATTGAACGTTCACCCCTCCACCCAACCCTCTCCCCGCAAGAGCGGGGCGAGGGAGGTTTAGTCGTGTCGTCCCGGCGAACGCCGGGACCCATCACCCCTGTCGTGGCATTTTGCAAAGACTCGTTCGACATATCGTATCAACTGACGGGCTGGTGGTTATGGGTCCCGGCCTGCGCCGGGACGACGTGGTGAGGGATCGTGCTGTCAGACGCGAACCGCAGTAGGCTTACCCCACCTCGCGCAACACAGCCTCGACAACCTTGCGTTCGTCGGCGGTCAAAGGCGTCTGCGGCGGGACCGGATCGCCGACATCATAGCCCTGAATTTGCAGGCCCGCCTTGATGCAGGCGGCGAGATTGAACCGCGCGAACACCTCGTTGACGCGCCACAGCTTCTTCTGAAGCACAATGGCCTCGTCCCAGCGCGCCGCCTTGCACAACTCATAAAGCTGCACGCTCTGGCGCGGCACGATGCAGGCCGGACCGGCCATCCAGCCCTTGCCGCCGATCAGCATCACCGCCGCCGGAATATGCGCCGAGGCCGCGAACACCTGCATGTCGTCGCCGCAGCGGTTGATGATCGACAACAGGCGGCCGGTGTTGTTCGACGCATCCTTGATGCCGACGATGCGCGGATGCGACGCCAGCCGCGCGATGACGTCGAGGGTCAGGTCCGAGCGCTGGAAATTCGGATTGGTGTAGATCACCACCGGAATATCCACGGCGTCGGCGATGGCGCGGAAATAGGCCTCGACCTGCGCATCCTTCACCGGAAAATACGCTTCGAGAATGGCGAGAATGCCGTCGGCGCCGAGCGCCTGATACGACTTTGCCTGCGCCACCGCATCGGCGGTCGAGGTCGAGGCGACACCCGCGAGCACCGGCACGCGCTTCGCTGCGGCTTCCACCGTTGCTTTCACCACGGCGGTGCGCTGCTCGCCGCCGAGATAGGCGAACTCGCCGGTGGAGCCGAGCGGCGTCAGCCCGTGCACGCCGGCCTTGATGAGATCGTCGCAGAGTGTCGCCAGAACATCAGTCTTGATGGCGCCGTCGGGCGTGATGGGGGAGGCGAGGTAGGGAAATACGCCGTGGAAGTCCGTCATCGTTCAGGTCACTCTCGGTCTTGCTTTCGTTAACGATTGAAGCACATCTCGCGGATGTTCGCAGATTCATCTCGCTTCATCTGGACATGCTTCGCCGATAAGGCACAAGATGTCGATGAGAACATCCACCCCATGTTATGAATCGCTGATTCGGGCGCGTTCTGTTCCACTCGCGTTCCAATCTTTAAGAGAACGCGGCCTGCGGACCTCATGACCGTCACGTTATGAGACAGTTTGCAGAAAGCCGCGCGAAACATGCAGGATGAGGGCGGGAAACGCATGAGGCCGGGCATGATGAAGCGAATGATGATTGCGGGATTGCTGTCGCTGTCCGCGGGCGGCGCGCTCGCGCAGGACGTGCCGGGCATCGAGATCTGTACCGCCGAAAAAGACCATGGAGCGGCGTACCGGCTGCCTGCAAAGCAATGTCAATTTCCTCAAAGCCTCGCTGACCAAGGCCTCGCTGGACAGCCAGCAGAAGATCGATGCCGCCAACCGGCAGATCGACGCGCTGAAGGCCACGGTGATCGGTTTGCAGAAGACGGTGGCGGACTTGCAGGGGCAGGTTCAAGCGCTCAGCAGGAAGCCGGATGCGGCGAAGGATGCGCCGAAAGCGCCTGCGAAGGACCCGGCAGCGAAGTGACGCGGGTTTGCGGGCAGGTCATGGATGTGGCGATGAATGGAGCGGCTTCCAAACATTCGATGTCGTCCCGGCGCAGGCCGGGACCCATAACCCCTGACAGATGTATTCAGAAAAGATTTTTCAACGACCTCATGCAAACTCAGCGACAGGGAGTATGGGTCCCGGCCTGCGCCGGGACGACGTGTGGTGGGATCGCGGACGATGCGGTGAGATGATGTCATGACCTCTGCATCCGCATTGCTATCGAAGCCTCACGCAACAAAATCAAAACTCCGTGCAGCGAAGTCCAAGCCCCGCACGACAAAAGCCAAACCCACAGCCTTCGTCTACGTGCTCGGCTGCTGTCACAAGGGCCGCTGGCTGTCCTATGTCGGCTGGACCAATGACGTGGCGCGGCGTCTTGCGAAGCACAACAACGGCACCGGCGCGCGCACCACGCGCGGGCGGGCGTGGACGCTGCTGCACACCGAGGCTTTCAGGACGCGCGTCGAGGCGATGAGCCGGGAATGGCATCTCAAGCGCGACCGCGCCTTCCGCAAGAAACTAATGGACGGGTTGAGGGCGGGGCGGTGACACGCACAGTCCTCTAACCGGTCATCCCCGCGAAAGCGGGGATCCAGAGCCACCAATGCGATATTCGTCTACGCTGCCAGATCAGTCAGTGCCTCTCTGCCGGTTTTCAACGATAGTATAGGGAGTCTGGGTCCCCGCCTTCGCGGGGACGACCGGTTGAGACATTGTCGCCATGAATCCGATCCCATCGCTATGAACCGCGCCACCGCATCCCCCGTCATCATCGACGCCGCGCGGACCCGCGCCAGCCTGCCGTTCGACCGGCTGATCCCGGCGCTGCGCGAGGCGTTCACCGCCGGCGCCCATGTGCCGCTGCGGCATCATCACTTCATGCCGCAGCCGGACGGTTCGACCGCGACCATTCTCATCATGCCTGCATGGCAGCGCGCGTTTGTCGGGATCAAGATCGTCACGATCTTTCCGGAGAACGGCAAGCGCGCGTTGCCGGGGCTGTTCTCCAGCTATCTCCTGTGCGACGGCGAGACCGGCCGGCACATCGCGCTGATCGATGGCAACGAGATCACCTCGCGGCGCACCGCAGGCATTGCCGCGCTCGGCGCGGACTTTCTGGCGCGCAAGGAGGCGCGGAAGCTGCTGGTCTGCGGTTCGGGCCGGATCGCGAGCCTGCTTGCGGATGCGTTCCGCGTGGTGCGGCCGATCGAGAAAGTCGCGGTGTGGAACATCAACGAGGCGGGCGCGGCGCGGCTGGTGTTCGAACTGCGCGAGAAGGGCATCGACGCGGAGGTCGCGCACGATCTGGAACGCGCGGTGGGCGACGCGGACATCGTGAGCTGCGCGACGCTGGCGACAACGCCGATCATCAGGGGCGCGTGGCTGAAGCCGGGGACTCATCTCGATCTGATCGGCAGCTTCACGCCCTTCATGCGCGAGGCCGACGACGAGGCATTCCGGCGCGCGGATGTCTGGCTCGACACCTACGATGCGCTGAAGGAAAGCGGCGAACTGCTCGATCCGATCCGCGACGGCATCATCAGGCCGGATGACATTCGCGGCTCGCTCGCGGAGTTGTGCAAGGGTGAACGCAAGGGCCGGGCGGACGCCGGCGAGATCACCGTGTTCAAGGCGGTCGGCACCGCGCTGTCCGACATCGCCGCGGCGGGACTGGTGTATCGGGATTTGGGCGGGAAAGGCTAACCACGATTGTCATTCCGGGACGCGCTCTTCGCGCGGACCCGGAATCCAGAAGAGTCATTGGAAGAAATTTCTGGATTCCGGGTTCGCTCGCAAGTGCTCGCGCCCCGGAATGACGGTGTAAGGTAAGTCAGCCCTGCATCCGCTGCTGGCCATGCAGAATACGACACGATAAGATTCCCCGTATCGAACAACGAGGTCTTTATGCTCGATTGGCTGGGGGGCGATTACGGCCCGCTTCTCGCGCGGTTCAGGCGATGGCTCGATAGCAAGCCGGATCGGGACTTCGCGAGTTCGCCGCCGTTGCACAAGCTCGGGCGTCTTGCACTGATAGCCCTCGCGCTGATTGCCGTGATCGCGCCGCTGTGGTGGCTTTTCACAGGATAGATCTGCCGTCCCCGCGCTGGCCTTTGCCAAATTCGCGCGTTAGGTTTCGCCCGCCAAAAACAAAAACACGCACCGGGAGGTCTTCATGTCGAACATCCGCGTCCTCGCAACCGGTCTTGAATTTCCCGAGGGGCCGGTGGTGATGCCCGACGGCTCGGTGGTGCTGGTTGAAATCCGCCGCCAGACGCTGACGCGGGTGTATCCCGACGGGCGCAAGGAGATCGTCGCGAAGATTCCCGGCGGCCCGAATGGTGCTGCGCTCGGCCCCGGCGGCAAGATGTACATCTGCAACAACGGCGGCTTCTCGTGGGCGCCGGGGCCGCGCGGCAACATCATGCCCGGCGGGCCGCGGCCGTCGGAATATATCGGCGGTTCGTTGCAGCGCGTGGACTTGCAGAGCGGCAAGATCGAAACACTGTTCACCCATTGCGGTGAGCATCCGCTGAAGGGGCCGAACGATCTGGTGTTCGATAAACATGGCGGGCTGTGGTTCACCGATCTTGGCAAGCGCCGCCCGCGCGACATGGATGTCGGCGCGCTTTACTACATGAAGCCCGGCGCGACGGAGCTGATCGAGGCGGTGCATCCGCTGCTGCCCGCCAACGGCGTCGGCCTATCACCGGACGAGAAGACCGTCTATGTCGCCGAGACGCCGACCGCGCGGCTGTGGGCGTTCGACATCGGCAATTCCGGCGAGGTGAAAGCGGCACCCGTGATCTATCGCGGCGAGATGGGAAGACCAATTGCGGGCCTCGGCGGCTACCAGATGTTCGATTCGCTGGGCGTGGAAGCCTCCGGCAACATCTGCGTCGCCACGCTCATTACCGGCTGCATCTCGGTGATCGCGCCGGACGGCACGCTGGTCGAGCAGGTGCCGACCGGCGACAACGTCACCACCAACATCGCGTTCGGTGGGCCGGAGTTGAGGACCGCCTATGTCACGCTGTCGGGCAAGGGCGAGCTGGTGGCGATGGACTGGCCGCGCGGCGGCCTGCCGCTGAATTTTTTGAATAAGTAGATTAGCTGTCATTGCGAGGAGCACTTGCGACGAAGCAATCCAGTTCTTGCTTCGCTGAGCGATCCTCTGGATTGCTTCGCTACGCTCGCAATGACGGAGAAAAATTCAATACGTCGTCCCGGCGAAAGCGGGGACGACGTGTTGTTGAGCGATCGCGTGTCGCTGTCTTCTCCCTCGCCCCGTTCTTGCGGGGAGAGGGTTGGGGTGAGGGGTTGTTTCAAGAAGCGGCACGTCGGGAGTGAGATGGCTCTGCCCCTCACCCGGAGGCTTCGCTGCGCTTAGCCTCCGACCTCTCCCCGTAAACGGGGAGAGGTAAAAAGGCTGTCGATCACACTTCCCGGCGGCTCAGGAACGCCAGCCGCTCGAACAGGTGCACGTCCTGCTCGTTCTTGAGCAGCGCGCCGTGCAGCGGCGGGATCAGCTTGCGCGGATCGCGCTCGCGCAACTGCTCCACCGTCATCTCCTCGTTCAACAGGAGTTTAAGCCAGTCGAGCAGTTCCGAGGTCGACGGCTTCTTCTTGAGGCCCGGCACGTCGCGCACCTCGAAGAAGATCTTCATGGCCTCGCCGACCAGGCGCTTCTTGATGTCAGGGAAGTGCACCTCGACGATCTGCTGCATGGTCTCGATATCGGGGAACTTGATGTAGTGGAAGAAGCAGCGGCGCAGGAACGCGTCCGGCAGTTCCTTCTCGTTGTTCGAGGTAATCATGATGATCGGGCGCTGCTTCGCCCGGATGGTCTCGCCGGTCTCGTAGACATGGAATTCCATGCGGTCGAGTTCGAGCAGCAGGTCGTTGGGGAATTCGATGTCGGCCTTGTCGATTTCGTCGATCAGCAGCACCGGGCGCTTCTCGCTGGTGAAGGCGTCCCACAATTTGCCGCGCCTGATGTAGTTGGAAATGTCGGAGACGCGCGGATCGCCGAGCTGGCTGTCGCGCAGGCGCGACACCGCGTCGTATTCGTAGAGGCCCTGCTGCGCCTTGGTGGTGGACTTGATGTGCCAGGTCAACAGCGGCGCATCGAGCGCGCGCGCGACTTCCTCGGCCAGCACGGTCTTGCCGGTGCCGGGTTCGCCCTTCACCAGCAGAGGGCGTTCGAGCACGATCGCGGCGTTGACCGCCACTTTCAGGTCATCGGTGGCGACGTAGTTTTTGGTGCCGGTAAATTTCATCGAAGTTTGCCTTGTGATGTCTTGTTCGCCACGCGGAACGCGAAGGGTTCAAACAAGAAGCGACCGCCGTGAGGCGGCCGCTTCTTAAACTGCTTAATTCGTCATGCCCGCCGGATCAACGAGAGGACCACCAGCACGATGACGCCGCCGATGGCGGAGTTGATGATGGCGCTGACGATGCCGGTGCCGAGCCGGACGCCGAGTTGCGGCAGCAGCCAGCCGGCGACCACCGCGCCGATGATGCCGATCACGATGTTGCCGAGCAGGCCGAAGCCTGCACCCTTGACCACGAGGCCGGCCAGCCAGCCTGCGATCGCGCCCACGATCAGCCAGACGATAACGGAATCAATGCCCATGGATGAAAACCCCTTGTTTCAAACGCAACGACTCTCGCGGTCTGAGTGTCGGCGTCCCCGGTCAACGCCGCGGACCCTCCCGGCTGGGCCGGTCCGGATGGCGTCAAACAACAGTTTAAATGAAATGGCATGGCAATCTAGGGTGCGCCAGTGCTGTTTTTGAACGCAATCCTGCGTTGCGGGGCGGTTTTCCGGGCGGAGGAAATGTGCAGCGGTCGCGGCGTGGCGATTTTGGAGACGAATATTTCAACCGGTCGTCCCCGCGAAAGCGGGGACCCAGACTTTTTCAAATTCTGATTGTGTCGTTGAAGGCAAGACTGGATCCCCGCTTTCGCGGGGATGACCGGGTGATGGATTGCGCCTGGCCGCTGGTGAGTTCTTGCGGCTGAACCGGTGCAGGCCTGCAATGCACCCCGGGCTTTCGCCTGGTGGTATGGCCCGGAACCCTTGACGTATCGGCAGGCGCGGGCGATTTAAGATAGATGTTCCTGCAATTCTTCACATCGCTGCGCGACGCGCAGGTTCCGGTCACGCTGCGCGAGTACCTCACGCTGATGGAGGCGCTCGACGCCAACCTCGCGGACCAGAGCGTGGAGCATTTCTATTACCTGTCGCGCGCCGCGCTGGTGAAGGACGAGCGCAACCTCGACAAGTTCGACCGCGTGTTCGGCACGGTGTTCAAGGGCCTCGAAAGCCTGCTCGACGCCATGGAGAAGGCGGAGATTCCCGCCGAGTGGCTGCGCAAGGCGGCGGAGAAATATCTCACCGAGGAAGAGAAGAAGCAGATCGAGGCGATGGGCTGGGACAAGCTCATGGAGACCTTGAAGAAGCGTCTGGAAGAACAGAAGAAGCGCCACGAGGGCGGCAGCAAGTGGATCGGCACCGGCGGCACATCTCCCTTTGGTGCCAACGGCTACAATCCCGAAGGCGTGCGCATCGGACAGGAGAAGAACCGCAATTTCTCGGCGGTGAAGGTCTGGGACAAGCGCGAGTTCAAGGATCTCGACGGCAACGTCGAACTCGGCATCCGCAACATCAAGGTGGCGCTGCGCCGGCTGCGCAAGTTCGCGCGCACCGGCGCGCCGGACGAACTCGATCTCGACACCACCATCAAGGAAACCGCCAACCACGGCTATCTCGACGTGCACATGCGCCCGGAGCGGCGCAACGCGGTGAAGGTGCTGATCTTCTTCGACATCGGCGGCTCGATGGACGGCCACATCAAGCAGGTCGAGGAGCTGTTCTCGGCGGCGAAGACCGAGTTCAAGCACATGGAGTATTTCTACTTCCACAACTGCCTCTACGAGGGCGTGTGGAAGCAGAACAAGCGGCGCTTCTCGGATCGCACGCCGACCTGGGACATTCTGCACAAGTATCCGCACGACTATAAGGTCGTGTTCGTCGGCGACGCGTCGATGTCGCCCTATGAGATCGTGGTGCCGGGCGGCTCGGTCGAGCACGTCAACGAGGAGCCCGGCTCGGTGTGGATGGAGCGTGTGACGCAGACCTATCCGCACGCGGTCTGGCTCAATCCCGTCGCGCGCAAGCACTGGGACTATTCGAGTCCACCACCATCATGCGCCGGCTGATGTCGGAGCGCATGTTCCCGCTCACGCTGGAGGGGCTGGAAGGCGCGATGCGGGAATTGACGCGCTGAAGTCTTACGCGATCTTTCTCCATGTCGTCCCGGCGAAGGCCGGGATCCATAACCCCTGAACTATCGTTGTGTGACTTCTCTATCCCTGTCGTGCAATTGATCTTCCGAAGCGGCGATAGGGAGTATGGGTCCCCGCCTGCGCGGGGACGACTCGTTGAGAGAGATGTGATAGACCTCGCCTCCCGTTACTAGCGACAGAGTTCATCATGCCCTCCACCATTACCCGCGGTTACAAGAAACTTCTCGATGAGGCCAATGCGCAGATCGAGACCATCAACGCCGCCGAGGCCGTCGAGCGGTTTCCCGACGGCGGCGTGGGTCTCACCGATGCGGTGATCGTCGATTTGCGCGATCCGCGCGAGATCGAGCGCGAGGGCCGGATTCCCGGATCGTTTCACTGTCCGCGCGGCATGCTGGAATTCTGGATCGATCCGGAAAGCCCCTACGCCAAGCCGATTTTCCAGCAGGACAGGAAGTTCATTTTCCAGTGCGCCTCGGGCTGGCGCTCGGCGCTCGCCGCCAAGACCGCGCAGGATATGGGGCTTTCCCCCGTCGCGCATCTCGGCGGCGGCTTCACCGCCTGGCGCGAGGCCGGCGGCCCGGTGGAGAAGGTCGAGCCGAAGACTCCGAAGAGTTGATTTTCTCGATGCCACTTTCGCTCGTTTTGTTCGCTGCGATCTCCGTCCCTCATGGTGAGGAGCGAGGCGATAGCCTCGCGTCTCGAACCATGAGGAGTTAGTGTCGCCTCATCCTTCGAGACGCGGCCAAGAGGCCGCTCCTCAGGATGAGGTTCTTTTTGCCGAGCGTTCTGAAGAGTTCACACGAAAGCAATGACTATGACCACCGACCCTCTCGTTTCCACCGAATGGCTCGCCGCGCACCTGAACGATCCGCGCGTGAGAATTCTCGACGCGACGTTCAAGATGCCCGGCGTGCTGCCGCTGCCGAAGGATGATTTTCTTGAGCGGCATATTCCCGGCGCGGCGTTCTTCGATGTCGACGCGGTGTCGGATCACTCGACCTCATTGCCGCATATGTTTCCGAGCGCCGAGCAGTTCGGCCGCGACATCGGCGCGCTCGGTATTTCCAACGACGACACGGTTGTTGTCTACGACGCCGGCGGCTGGGTCGCGGGTCCGCGCACATGGTGGATGTTCCTGTCGTTCGGGCACGCCAATGTGCGCGTGCTCGACGGCGGCCTGAAGAAGTGGCTGGCCGAGGGGCGTCCGGTCGCGAGCGGCGAAGCATCGCCAAAGCCCGCGACCTTCAAGGCGACGTTCGATCCGAAGCGCACGCGCAGCATGGACCAGATGATCGCCAACATCGCGAGCAGGGCCGAGCAGGTGATCGACGCGCGGCAGCGCGAACGGTTCGAGGGCAGCGTGCCCGAACCGCGCGCGGGCCTGCGCTCCGGGCACATTCCCGGCAGCCGCAGCCTGCCTTACGCCATGCTGTTCGACGCCGGCACCGGCGCGATGAAATCGCTCGACGAGTTGCGCGCGGCGTTTTCCGGCGCGGGCGTCGATACGGCGAAGCCGATCGTCACCAGTTGCGGGTCGGGCGTGTCGGCGGGCGTGCTGACGCTGGCGCTGTACCGGTTGGGCGTCGAAAATCCCGCGCTGTATGACGGCTCATGGGCGGAGTGGGGCGAGCAGGGCGGCCCGCCGGTCGCGACCGGCGCGGCGTAGTCTGATGGTCTGCTAGCCGCCGAACAGTGGAAATGCATTCTGCTGCCGCAATTGCTCGGCGGCCTTGGCGCGTGCTTCGGCGCGGGCGCGCGCGATGGCCAGACGCCGCCGCGCGGATTGCGCGGGCGCTCGGGCGCGTGGCTTTCCTCACGCTCGATTTCGGCAGCGGATCGGCCGCGGTGGCTTCCGACGAACGCACCAGCACGGAGATCGCCTCGGGCGACATCGGTTCGGACGCTTCGGTCTCCGAGGGTTTTGCCGCAACCTGTTTCAATTCAGGCAGTCTCAAGTCTGCCGGTTGCGTTGCGGCGGAATTGGTTTCAGCGCTCGCCTCGGCGGGGCTCGCTTCGGACGAATTCGATTCCGCGGCAATGGTTTCGGATCTGGCTTCCTCGGCGGGAGTGTCCGCCGCCGGAGCATCGGCGCTGGCCGGAGCATTCAGGCGGGCTACGTTTTCCGCAACCGGCGCGCCGGGGGACGGGTCGGCCTGACCGGCGGCGTCGCCATCGTTCCGCGCCGCGACGTCAACCGGCGGCGCATTGGGCGTGGTTGCCTGACGCGGAGTTCCGGGTTCGGGACGCATCGCTTCGAAGCGCAGCGCCTCCGGCCGGATCGCCTGCGGCCTGGTCGATTCCACCAGCGACTTCGGCGCGGGCGCGTCCATCCGCAGCATCGCCAGCGTGGGGGCGCTCATCTCGAACTGCGGCGCGAGCAGCGGCTGCTGGGAGAGCCGCCACGACGGCAGGCTGACGAATTCCTCATGCGCCGCGCGCAGCAATGCAGCCGCGCCGAGGCCAAAAACCAGCACGGAAACCGAGAGAACAACCGTTGCGAACAAGAACCGGAAACCGGGAAGCATGTCTTGCGAGTCCTGCCTTCGGAGGCGCGAAGGCCATGAAGCTAAAAGGCTCTGGAGCCAAACGGGACGCGTGCGAACGCTGGAAAACACGGCACTGGGTACAAGGAATGCGCGGGAACAGAGCCAAATGGCGCGAGAACGCCACGAATCAGGCCCGATGAAAGGATACCGCATGGCGCAATGGGCGCCGGAGGGAAAAATTCAACCGGACCGGGGCGGCGGTGCATTCGCCGGAACCTGTTGCCCGGTTGCAATCTCGCGAAAAAGTCAGCCATTCCAAGCGGTTTTTTCCATAAATGTCTTGAATGCGCCGCGATCCTGCGCGATCTGCCATTAACGATGCGGTGGCGGGTTCGCACTATATAAGGGGCATGATGTCCAATCGCTTTTTGACGATGTTTGCGACGGCTTCCGCCGTGTCCGCAGCGGCCTGCCTTGCGGGTGCGCCGGTGGCCTTGGCGCAGGCCTATCCGCCGCCTCCCGGCTATGCGCAGCCGCTCCAGCCTGCGCCCTATGGCGCGCCGGCCGGCTATCGGGACAATCGCAGCGTGCCGGATTTCGACCGGCTCGATGAGGATGACCGTGGCGCGGGTCTGCCGCCGCCGGGTTATCAGCAGCAGCCGAATTACCAGCAATCCGCCCCGTCGCAGCAGACCTATCAGCAGCCGGGACTGGACCCGCGCGGCCCGGTGATGTCGCCGGACGATCCGCGCTATGGCCGTCCGACGGTGTATACCCAGCCTGCTTCTTCGGACCGTGGCCCGGCGCCGATCTATTCCGAGCGCGGTCCGCCGCAGGGCGCCGATTACACCGATCGCCCACGTCCGCCGGGCGCTGTCGATGGTCCGGCCACGGGTGCCCTTTCGTTGCAGGCACCGGAAGCGGCGGTGGGCGCCAATGGCCGTTCGGTGATGGCAGCCTTGCCGCCGGACGAGCAGCCGGAAACCGGCCCGCGCAAGGAATTGCCGCCGAACCTGCGCCGTCAGGAAGTGAACTATCCGACCAAGGAGCCGGCGGGCACGATCATCGTCGATACGCCGAACACCCAGCTCTATTACATTCTCGGCGGCGGCCGCGCGATCCGCTACGGCGTCCGCGTCGGACGCGATGGCTTCACCTGGACCGGTGTGCAGAAGATCACCCGCAAGGCGGAGTGGCCGGACTGGCATCCGCCGACCGAAATGATCGAGCGCCAGCCGTACCTGCCGCGCTTCATGGCGGGCGGCGACGGCAATCCGCTCGGCGCGCGCGCCATGTATCTCGGCAATACGGTGTACCGCATCCACGGCACCAACCAGCCCTCGACCATCGGCCAGTTCGTGTCGTCGGGCTGCATCGGCATGCTCAATGAAGACGTGACCGACCTGTTCGAGCGCACCAAGGTCGGCACCCGCGTCGTGGTGCTGCCGGGCGGCAAGCCGCCGGAGCCGGCCGTCACGGCCGCCGCGCAGCCGATGCCCGGCCAATCCACGTCGCAGCCGATGGCGAACGGCGCGCCGCGTCCGAACGGGCCGGTCGGCGTTCCCAATCAGGGTCCGACGGTGGTGCCGCCGCTGCCCGCGCCGGTGACGATCAGGTAGGCGGCGAAATCGAGACTTGAATGCATCATGCCCGCGCTTGTCGCGGGCATTTTCGTTTGCTCCCCCTGTATCAGCGGAATTTACCGATAGAGTTCCGCGCTGTTGCCTGCGCGCTACAGTAACGTCCTTCGACTCCCCCTAGAGTACCGCTAAACTTGATGCATGCTTCCAGGGAATTTGATGAAAAAGTTTTTGATCGCCGCCGCCGTTTCCGCACTTTGCTCGACTGGCGCACACGCTGCCGACTTGGCCGCCGGCACCTATACAAAAGCGCCTCCGATGGCGGCTGTTTCAAGCTGGACCGGCTTCTATGCGGGTCTGAACATTGGCTATGGCTTCAACGATCCCACTGCGGCTTTTACGCCCAATGACGTTGTATCGAACAACGTATTCAGTTTTTCGAACCCAAACCCTGCATCGTCGGTTTCCTACGATGTCAAAGGCGTTCTTGGCGGCGCGCAGATTGGTTACAACTGGCAGTTGTCGCCGAATTGGCTGATCGGTCTTGAAGCGGATTTTCAGGGCAGTGACATCAAGGGATCGGCGTCCACGTCCTACGCGCTTATTGGTCGACCGGGTCAGGTTGACGCCGAACAGAACGTTGAATGGTTCGGAACGCTTCGCGCTCGTGCTGGATTGCTCGCAACTGACAAGCTGCTCGTTTACGGAACGGGCGGCTTGGCTTACGGTTCGGTCCACGCAAATTCTACCCTCAGCAACACCATAGGTTATACCGCGACGGCCGGCGGCTTCAGCGCCGTCTGTGCTCCTGCCTCAGCGCCTTGCTATACGGGACCGACAACCAAGATTTTGGCCGGATACACGGTTGGCGGCGGCTTTGAATACGCAGCGTGGCGAAATGTTTCGTTCAAGGCTGAATATCTCTACGTCAATCTCGGAAGTAGTGACATCACGTCAGCAGCGCCCACGACTCCCGGTAACGCCGTTTCGACCTATAACACGCACTTCAGCGACCTGGATTTCCATGTCGTTCGCGTTGGCGCGAACTATCGCTTCTGATTTTCGTCGATTGAATCAAAGCCCGGCCAAGACCTTGAAGGTTTTGCCGGGCTTTTTGTTTGCGCCGATTTACCCCATCACCCGCACCGGCTTGCCGTCGAGCCAGGCGGCGATGTCCTCGACCATGTCGCCGTAATAGCGGCGATAGTTCTCTTCCGTGACGTAGCCGAGATGCGGCGTCAGCACGACGTTGTCGAGCTTGCGCAGCGGATGATCCACCGGCAGCGGCTCCTGTCCGAACGTGTCGAGGCCCGCGCCCGCGATCTTGCGCGTCTGCAACGCATGGAGCAGCGCGGCTTCATCCACGATCGGCCCGCGGGCGGTGTTGACGAGATAGGCGGTCGGCTTCATGCGTGCCAGATCGGCTGCCGCGATCAGCCCGCGCGAGCGCTTGCTCAGGATCAGGTGAATGGTGATGATGTCGGCGGTGGCGAACAACTCGTCCTTGGTGGCGTAGCTCACGCCCGCCGCCGCACAGGCTTCCGGCGTCAAGTTCTGGCTCCATGCGATCACGTTCATGCCGAGCGCCTTCGCAATCGTCGCGACCTTGGTGCCGAGCTTGCCGAGGCCTACGACGCCGAGCGTCTTGCCTTCGACATCCTCGCCCATGGTGACCTGCCATGGCTGGCCCGCATGCATCCGCGCGTTCTCAAACCCAATGTGCCGCGTCAGCTCCAGCATCAGCCCGATGGCGAGGCCCGCCGTGGCATTGCCGAAGCCGCCGGTGCCGCACACCGTGATGCCGCGCTCCTTCGCCGCTTCCATGTCGAAGGCGGCGTTCTTCATGCCCGACGTGAGCAGCAGTTTCAGGTTCGGCAGCGCGGTCAGCACCTCGCGCGTGAAATGGGTGCGCTCGCGCATGGCGCAGACGATCTCGAACTCCTTCAGCGCGTAGATGGCCTCGTCGGACGAGACGAACGGCGTGTCGAACACGGTGATGTCCACCTTGTGCGCGAGGGCCGGCCAGTCGGCCAGTTTCAATGCGACGTTCTGGTAGTCGTCGAGAATTGCGACGCGCAGCTTCATGTTGTTGTTCCGTTTTGATTGGCCGGCGGGGATGCTAGCCGCAATCATAGCAGCCGCATACGATGAGACTACAATGCTGCGTCGTCCCGGCGAAGGCCGGGACCCATCACCCCTGTCAGGCTATTTTGCCGGGACGCGTTCGATCGGTCGTCATATCAATCGATGGGGCGGTGGTTATGGGTCCCGGCCTTCGCCGGGACGACCAAAATTCTGTTCTTTGGCTTGTTTGCGTAGCCGTCATCCTTCGAGGCTAGCAAGGGCTCGCACCTCAGGATGACGGAGATCGGATTTATAGCTTCGCGCCGGCCTTGCGCTTGGCTGCGCAGGCGGGGCCGGGGCCGCGCATGTAGTGCCGCTCGGGGTAATAGGGCGTGAAAGCGGTCTGAATGAACTCGCGCCAGAAGGTTGCGATCCGCGTCAGCGGTCCCTTGCCCGCGCCTGCCGGGGTGGCGGTTGCGACCGGTGCGGTGTGACCAGACAGGGCGATCTTGGACATGGCGATTTTCATGGCGATCTTGTCGCTTGATTCTGTGACGCTGCTATTTCGTCGCGGGGCGTCCGTTCGCGGTTCGAAAGCCCAGCTTGCGGAAGAACTGATTAAAAAGCGGTTTTTGTCCCGGTAACGGCCCGGGAGAGCAGGAAAATCCCGCAAACAGGCTTTCCAAATTGCTACCCGATATTGCCCTTTGCGGTCCCCGCCGTTACATCAACGGCAGCAAAACTCCCCCGACAAGCGCAGGTTTCAAGGATCACGATGGCTCGCCAGTTCGTCTACTTCATGCAGGGTCTGTCCAAGACCTACCCGCCCAACCGCAAGGTGCTCGATAACGTCCATCTGTCGTTCTATCCGGATGCCAAGATCGGTGTGCTCGGCGTCAACGGCTCGGGCAAGTCGACGCTGCTCAGGATCATGGCCGGTCTCGACAAGGACTACACCGGCGAGGCGTGGGTCGCCGAGGGCGCGCGGGTCGGCTACCTCGAACAGGAGCCGCAGCTCGACGCCACCAAGACAGTGCGCGAGAACGTGATGCTCGGCGTCGCCAAGCAGAAGGCGATCCTCGACCGCTACAACGAACTGGCGATGAACTATTCGGAAGAAACCGCCGACGAGATGACCAAGTTGCAGGACGAGATCGAGGCCGCGGGCCTGTGGGATCTCGACAGCAAGGTCGATCAGGCGATGGACGCGCTGCGCTGTCCGCCGGACGATTCCGATGTCAGCAAGCTCTCGGGCGGTGAAAAGCGCCGCGTCGCGCTGTGCAAATTGCTGCTCGACCAGCCGGACCTGCTGTTGCTGGACGAACCGACCAACCATCTCGACGCGGAAAGCGTGTCGTGGCTCGAAGGCCATCTGCGCAACTATCCCGGCGCGATCCTGATCGTGACCCACGACCGCTACTTTCTCGACAACGTGACGAGCTGGATTCTCGAACTCGACCGCGGCAAGGGCATTCCCTACGAGGGCAACTATTCGGCGTGGTTGGTCCAGAAGCAGAAGCGCCTTCAGCAGGAAGGCCGCGAGGACGCGGCGCACCAGAAAACCCTCGAGCGCGAGCAGGAGTGGATCGCATCCTCGCCGAAAGCGCGTCAGGCCAAGTCCAAGGCGCGTTACCAGCGCTACGAGGACCTGCTCAAGAAGGCCAGTGAGAAGCAGACCCAGACCGCGCAGATCATCATTCCGGTGGCCGAGCGCCTCGGCAACAACGTGGTGGACTTCGAGGGTCTGTCGAAGGGCTTCAACGACCGCCTCCTGATCGACAACCTGACCTTCAAGCTGCCGCCCGGCGGCATCGTCGGCGTGATCGGACCGAACGGCGCGGGCAAGACCACGCTGTTCCGGATGATTACCGGACAGGAGAAGCCCGACGCCGGCACCATCACCGTGGGCGAGACCGTGCATCTCGGCTACGTCGACCAGTCGCGCGACGCGCTCGACGGCAAGAAGACCGTGTGGGAGGAAATCTCCGGCGGCAACGACCTGATCCTGCTCGGCAAGAAGGAAGTGAACTCGCGCGGCTACTGCTCGGCGTTCAACTTCAAGGGCGCGGACCAGCAGAAGAAAGTCGGCGCGCTGTCCGGCGGCGAACGCAACCGCGTGCATCTGGCCAAGATGCTGAAGTCCGGCGCGAACGTGCTGCTGCTCGACGAACCGACCAACGACCTCGACGTCGATACGCTGCGTGCGCTGGAAGAGGCGCTGGAGGATTTCGCCGGCTGCGCCGTCATCATCAGCCATGACCGCTGGTTCCTCGACCGCATCGCGACCCACATCCTCGCGTTCGAAGGCGACAGCCATGTCGAATGGTTCGAGGGCAACTTCCAGGACTACGAGAAGGACAAGATGCGCCGGCTCGGCCAGGATGCGGCCATTCCGCATCGCGTGAAATACAAGAAGCTGACGCGGTAACGCATCACGGTCGGGGCTGGGGACATGGCGGGCGACGACAAGGCACTGACATCGAAAGACATCAGCGCGGCCGAGCCGGTTGCGCTCGACCGGGGCGAAAGCACGCTCGATCCGCAGGAACGCGCCGTGCTGGAGATCGATGTCGCCTATGTCCAGTGGCGCGCGGATTTCCGTCGCATGGTGGTGGCGTCCGGCGTGCTGAACCGGCCGTGGCGCAGCGTGTTCGAAGCCGACATGATTTTCAGCATCGTCGCGCACCGCTGGCTGGCAGGCCGCCCCATCACCCACAAGGAACTCGCCACCTATTTCGAAACCTTCGCCACCGAGGCGACGGTCTCGCGCCATGTCGATGACATGGAAGATGGCGGCATGATCGTGCGCCAGACCGATCCGGACGACCGCCGCCGCACATTCCTGCTGCCGACGAAGCGGCTCGAAGCGATCGGCCACGAATATCTGCGCACGAAAATCCGCATCATGCGCGATCATGGCTTTGCGTGGGCCGGCGGCGCGGAAACCGGCTGCGAGAAGGCGGCCGCCGCGCAGGGCAATTGCAGCGACTGATCTTCCCGCTGTCTGGCCATCGCATGGCGGCTGACGTAAAAGGTGCGCTTCGGAATACGCGCGAGCGTGGAGCGTTACGATGGCCGACTGGGATGCGCAGCAGTACCTGAAATTCGAGGACGAGCGGACGCGGGCGGCGCGCGATCTCCTGGCGCAGGTTCCGGTGGCGGAGCCGCGGCAGGTGGTCGACATCGGTTGCGGTCCCGGAAATTCCACCGCGCTTCTGGCGCAGCGCTGGCCGCAGGCGAAGATCACCGGCATCGACACCTCCGCCGACATGCTGCGTCAGGCGCGCGAGCGGCTGCCGCAGGCGACCTTCGTCGAGGCCAACATCTCGCATTGGTCGCCGCCCGCCGGAACCGACGTGCTGTTCGCCAACGCGATCTTCCAGTGGGTGCCGGATCATATCGCGCAGATGAAGCGCCTCGCCTCCGGTCTGCCGGTCGGCGGCGCGCTGGCGGTGCAGATGCCGGACAACATGGACGAGCCGTCGCATGTGCTGATGCGCGAGGTCGCGCGGCTGCCGCAGTTTCACGCCCAACTCGCGCACGCGCTTGAGGCGCGGGACAACCTGCCGAAGCCGGGCGTCTATTACGACGCGCTGCGGCCGCTGTGCAGCCGCATCGACATCTGGCACACGGTCTACAACCATGTGCTTGAGGATGCGCCGGCCATCGTCGAATGGGTGAAGGGGACCGGCCTGCGCCCGTTCCTCGATCCGCTCGAGATCCCGGAGCGCAAGGATTTCATCGACATCTACAAGGCGCGCATCGCCGCGAGCTACCTGCCGCAGGCCGACGGCAAGGTGCTGCTGCGGTTTCCAAGGCTGTTCGCGGTGGCGGTGAAGTGAGGCGTCATTGCAGGCTGGCGTCGCTGTGGAAGCGTGCTAAAATATGTTATTTGCAACTTTCGAGCATGCCATGACCGAGGTTGAAAGCATCGTTCTGGAGCATCTGCGCCACATTCGCGGTGCGGTCGATTCCACGCGCGAGGATATTCGTGAGATCAAGGGACGATTGGGCATCCTCGAGAGCCAATATGCCCATATGTCCAATCGTATCGATCGGCTGGACGCTCGCGTCGAGCGCATTGAGCAGCGGCTCGAGCTCACTGAAGTATGAGGCCTCTGCCGGCGATAGCTATTCCACCTTCTCCGCCAGCCATATCTTGATGAGCGACTGATAGGGCACGTCGCGCTTGTTGGCGGCGATCTTGATCTGCTCCAGCAGGCTTACGGGGAGCCGCAGCGAGATCGCCGTGGTCGATGGCTTCAGGTTGGGAAAACGAACCGGCACGGCTTTGCTCAGATCGAAATAGTCGGCGGTATCGTGCGACTCCCAGAACGCCCGCTCGTCGGCTTCGTTGGCGAACTTCGGAACCTTCTTAAGTTTCTTCGGCATAGCGTGTGCGCTCCTTCGCGCTCATCGGACGTACTGAAATGATCCGCAACAGCGTTGCGTCCTGTCTCAACGTGAAGGCGACTTGAAGAAGGCGGCCCGCATGCGTCTTTCCATAAGCATGGAAACGCTGTTCGGCCGCGCTGTGTTCAGGGTCGTGCAAAAGCAGCAGCGGTCTGTTCAGAAACACTTGTTCCGCCTCGGTCTGGCTGACGCCTTGCTTGTCCGCGCTCTTGCGGCTGTTGCCTTCGTCCCAATCGAATCCTGTGATTTTGCTCAGATCGATCATTGTATATGATGATAATATACATTGGGGATCCTCGCAACCGGATGGCTGGAGCGCCTGAAATGTGACGAAACCCGCTATTTCGCTGCGGTTAAACGCCGCTACAGCGCCGCTCGACAGAATCGGCCATGCTCCCCAACTGAGTACCGTTTGCCGATTCCGACCGGAGCCAAGCCCGCTATGACCATGACGCCCGAGACACCCCTTCCGCCGCGCGGCGACATCGCGCTGCGCCCGATCCCGATGCTGATCTTCGGGTCGCGCTGGCTGCAATTGCCGCTCTATGTCGGCCTGATCGTCGCCCAGGGCGTCTACGTGGTGCTGTTCCTGAAAGAGCTCTGGCATCTCTTCCTGCATTCGTTCGATTTCACCGAGCAGCAGATCATGCTCGCCGTCCTCGGCCTGATCGACGTGGTGATGATCTCCAATCTTCTGGTGATGGTGATCGTCGGCGGCTACGAGACCTTCGTGTCGCGGCTGAATTTGCAGGGCCATCCCGACGAGCCGGAGTGGCTCAGCCATGTCAACGCCAGCGTGCTGAAGATCAAGCTCGCCATGGCGATCATCGGCATCTCGTCGATCCACCTGCTGCGCACCTTCATCGAGGCCGGCAATCTCGGCGGCGCGGGCCGCACCACCAACTACACCGAGAGCGGCGTGATGTGGCAGACCATCATCCACGGCATGTTCATCCTGTCGGCCATCGGCATCGCCTATGTGGATCGCATCTCCAATGGTCCGGTGTTCGCGCCGGAGGGCCACGATAAACCAAACGGGCATGGAGCGAAGGTGCGCCACGGGCATTGATGCAGTCATCTGAAAGCCGTCATTGCGGGCGAAGCGAAGCAATCCAGTCATGGAGAACGTCCGGATGAAACGCTGGATTGCTTCGTCGCAAATGCTCCTCGCAATGACGGTCCTGTTGCAGGCTTCGGCGTTCGCCGCCGATGCGGGCTTCACGCAGTTCATCGCCTCGCTGTGGCCCGAGGCGCAGAAAGCCGGCATCACGCGCGCGACGTTCGACGCGCAGACGCGCGGATTGGAGCCGGACTACAAGCTGCCGGACCTGCTGCTGCCGGGACGTCCATCGACCGGCGCGCCGTCGCAGGCCGAGTTCGTGCAGGTGCCCGCCGACTATGTGAAGGAAGCCAGCATCGCGCGGCTCGCCGAGCATGGCCGCGCCCTGATGCAGCAGCATGCCGCGACGCTGAAAGCCATCGAGCAGCGCTTCGGCGTGCCCGGCACGATTATCCTCGCGATCTGGGGCCGCGAGACCGATTACGGCCGCTACGCCTTGCCATATGATGGCCTGCGTGTGCTGGCGACGCAGGCCTATGTCGGCCGGCGCAAGGATCAGTACCGCGGCGAATTCATCGAGGCGCTGAAGCTGATCCAGAACGGCGACGTCACGCGCAAGAACCTGCGCACCTCGTGGGGCGGGGCGACGGGACTGACGCAATTCCTGCCGTCGGAGCTGTCCAAGCACGGCGTCGATTTTGACGGCGACGGCCACATCAACATCTGGACCTCGGTGCCGGATGCGTTGGCCTCCGCCGCGCAGCAGTTGAAGAACAAGGGCTGGCAACCGGGCCTGCGCTGGGCCTACGAAGTCCGCGCGCCGCGCAATGCCGATTGCACGTTGGGCGTGCCGGAAGTGACCAAACCGATTTCGGAATGGCTGCGCGAGGGGATTCGTGCCGGTGCGCGGGCAGCGGCTTAGCGCCGCCGAGCAGGCGCAGAGCGCGTCGCTGTTGCAGCCGGAGGGAATCTACGGGCCGTCGTTCCTGACCACGACAAACTACTTCGTCATCAAGGAATACAACTTCTCCGATCTCTATGTGCTGTTCGTCGGCCATCTCGCTGACCGCATGGCGAATGGCCAGCCGTTCGCGACGCCGTGGTCGGCCTCGACGCAGTTGCGCAGCGCCGACGTCGAGGCGATGCAGACACATCTCACGCGGCTTGGACTGTATTCATCCAAGCTCGACGGCAAGGCCGGGATGCAGACCCGCGCCGCGCTCGGCGCCTATCAGAAGCAGGCCGGGCTGAAGGTGGATTGCTGGCCGAGCGCCGACGTACTGCGTGCGATGAGCGCGGGACGGTGAGGGCCTGCGGACTTTTCTCCGCGTCGTCCCGGCGAAGGCCGGGACCCATAACCACCGGTTCATCGACTTATGCAAATGGGTTGAACACGTCTTTGCCAAACGCTTCGAGAGGGCTGATGGGTCCCGGCTTTCGCCGGGACGACCATATGTCCGTGTGTGTCGTCAGATTTCTTATGCATACCGCAAAACCAAAAACCCGGCCGCGAGGCCGGGTTTTCAAATTCGTTTCTCGCGAGAAACCGCGAGTGCAGTTCAGATCAATCGCAAACCTGAACGCGGCGGACGCGCCAGCCGTAGCCGTCCCAGAAGCGCTCGCGCACGAGGCGGCAGGCGGGCTCTTCGACATACACCGGGCCGGGGCCGTAGCCGTAAGCCGGAGCCGGTGCGCTGTTGGCGATCGCGGCACCCGCGATGGCGCCGCCGAGAATGCCGAGGCCCACGCCGGCGGCGATTGCGCCGCCACGATCACGTGCGCTGGCGGAAGGCGCCGCGATTGCAAGCGAACCGGCGATCGTTGCGACCGCGAGGACCGCCGAAAGAACTTTCTTCATGTTTGTCTCTCCTCCAGATCACGCCAGAGCCCGGCGCAAGGCGATTTGTCTGCAAAGGTCCAATAACGGAACACCACTTATCCGGATTGGCCCCGTTCTCCAAGCGTCGGCGTCATCCCGCACCGCCGCCCGATGTTTGTCCCGGCAGTATTATATCGGGGATTCTGTCGGCTGAACCTTAAAAAAACGCTCCGGGCGGGGCTTTTTGCCCGTCCGGAGCGTGGATTTCTTCCAGCCTGCCGCGGCTAAAAAATGGCCGACCCTGGATTTGATCTTGGATCTGACCTTGGGCCGCGTCAGGTGTCGTCAGCGCTAGTTGCAGACCTGGACGCGGCGGACCCGCCAGCCGTAACCGTCCCAGAAGCGTTCGCGCTGCCAGTAGCAGGGACCGCCTGCGTAGTAGGCCGGGCCGCCGTAATAGCCGTAGCCCGGGCCGTAATAGCCGCCGCTGTTGGCGATCGCGGCACCGGCGATGGCGCCGCCGAGCAGGCCGAGACCGACGCCGGCCGCGACGCGCCCGCCGCGCGCTTCGGCGGGGGCCGGGGCTGCGAGGGCGGTGACCGCGAGCGTGGCGGCAGTGGCAACTGCCAGGATGATTTTCTTCATGGCCTTCACCTTTCGTCGTTGCGTTGATCCGGGATAACGGATCGCGGCGGCAAAGGTTGCAGATCCGCATTGAACGGGAACTGAATGGCGCCGCCGGATTTCGGCCATGATCGGAGGTGGATGGATCATCGCGCCGCGCGAAAAGAAGTGTGGGGATCAATGCGCGATAAACAGGTGCAGGGTTGCACGGATTTCACCACGGGTCGTCCCGGCGCAGGCCGGGACCCATAACCACCTGCCTATCGACTTATGCAGTTCGCCGGAACGCTTCTTTGCAAATGACGCTGACAGGGGTGATGGGTCCCGGCCTGCGCCGGGACGACGATGGAAATATTCATGGAGCAAAACAAAAACGGCGCTTCGCAACTGCAAAGCGCCGTTTCAAATTTCAAACCTGAAAGCGTGCGAATGGATCGCGCGCTCGATTGCCTCAGAACAGCGAGGCGTATTGCTGGAGACCGGCGCGCTGCACGAGGCTCATCGCCGTGCGCTTCTGGTCTTCGTCGAGGCTGGCGAACAGCGCCGAGGCGGCGGGCGCGAAGCGGCGGACGGCGGCTTCGTTGACCTGCGGCTCGCGCGCGAGAACACGCAGCGCGCTGGCGACGGCCGGCCAGTATTTTGCCTGCTCGGCCTTGAGTTTCAGCGCCGCGCGATAGCGCATGATGGCGACTTCGCTCATCGCCGATTGGAACATCGAGATCTTCTTCGGCTGCGGCGCGGCGGTCTCAGCGCCGAACGACATCGCATCCTGGGCAGAAGCTGGAGCACTTGCGGCAATTGCCAAAACGGCAACAACAGATGCAATCGCGATTGGCAATTTTCGCATTTTTCTCACTTCATACGTGTGGGTGATGGGCACGGGGTAGGTGCCATATGTGACGAAAATGCGATGCGTTGGGTTAATTATCTCCGAAAGTGGACACTCACCTTTTGTTAAGGTTTCCGCTGGCGATTTGTTCCCGAAAACACTGCGTTTTTTTCGCGCGTGTAACACTCGCTCACGAAAGGTGAAGCGTGTTCATGTCCATGAACGAATCGGAAAAGTTCCGAATCAGGCCGGATTTACTGAATAATTCGCATCGGGGGCGTTTTGCGAAATTTAATTCAGTGCGCTCCGTCGATCGTCTCTGCAAATAACTCAAGCGCGCGCAGCGCGAAGGCGCGCATGTTGGCGACGCGATCGCTGTTGCCGGTTTCAAGCGTGATGGTTACTGCGCGCGGTCCCGCGACCGCCATGCACGAATGTCCCGCGGCGTCGCCGTAGCGGTTGCCGCTCGGCCCGGTCGCGCCGGTCTCGCTCAATCCCCACGTCGTGTTGAGCAGGTCGCGCGCGCGGTTCGCGAGCAGCGTGGCGTAAGGCTCGGTCGCGCCGCGCATGCCCACGCTTTCCATTTCTTCTTTCGTGATGTTCACCAGCGCCGCGCGCGCTCGCGGCGTATAGATCACGCCGCCGCCGCGATAGTAGGCCGATGCGCCGGGCACCGCGAGCAGCGCGGCCGAAATCAATCCGCCGGTGGAGGATTCCGCGATCGCAATGGTTTCCTTGCGCGCGATGAGCGACGCGGCGATCTTTTCCGCAAGCGGCAGCAGTTTTTCCATGATGTATCCCGGGATATGGCGCGTGGTGTGATGGACGTTTTGTTTCTACGGCGTCATTGCGAGGAGCGCTTGCGACGAAGCAATCCAGTTCTTCCTTGTAGCACTGGATCGTTTCGCCATCGGGCGGCGGCTTGCGCCGACCCATTGGCGCGCAATGACGTGCGGAGGTATCTCGTTCCGTCCCTTAAGCTGCGTCCTGAAACGCGCCCTCCCGGACGGCGGGAAAGGGAAGGACTGGAACTCTAGTTTAGATTCATTCCAAGCTATTGAAGCCGTTTGGTAAACCCAGTTTGGAATAGCTTCAAATCGGCTGTTTTCCTTTTGCATCCGAAGCGCGGCTCCCCTACCTCTTGAGCAACGTCCACACAGGTCCGCCAAGCATTCCCATGATTGTTTGTTCCTGCAACGTCCTGACCGACCACGATGTTCGTGACGTCGTGACCAAGTCCGGGAGCTTCCCGCGCTCGGCGGCGCAGGTCTATGGGTGTCTGGGATGCAGCGTCGAGTGTGGCCGCTGCGCCCGTACCATCAAGAAGATCATGGACGAAGCGCTGGGTGCCTGCGCTCAGGCCTGCTGTTCCGGATGCCCCCATAGCGATGAGCCTGACGCAGGCGTCGAACTTATCGAAGAGACCGTCGAGATCGAGCAGACGGTCGTCCTGCTGGCCCAGGCGGCCTGCTAAGCGTCTTCAACGAATTATCCTTCGCAGCTCCTGTCCGTAATCCCGGGAAGGGGTTGTACTTGCATGGAATCTCATTTAGAACGTTTCTAAATTGGATTTGACCGTCACCGGGCGGTTCCTGAATGGAGTGCAAGATGAAGGGCGACCCGAAGGTCATCGACTATCTCAACAAGGGCCTGCGCAGCGAGCTGACCGCGATCAATCAGTACTGGCTGCATTTCCGTTTGCTGAACCACTGGGGCCTGAAGGACATGGCCAAGCAGTGGCGCAAGGAATCCATCGAGGAGATGAACCACGCCGACCGCTTCACCGACCGCATCCTGTTCCTCGACGGCTTCCCCAACATGCAGGTACTCGACCCGTTGCGGATCGGCCAGAACGTCAAGGAAATCCTGGAATGCGATCTCGCCGCCGAGAACGGCGCGCGGCTGCTGTATCAGGAAGCGGCGACCTACTGCCACGGCGTGAAGGACTATGTCTCGCGCGACCTGTTCGAGAGCATCATGAAGGACGAGGAGCATCACATCGATTTCCTCGAAACCCAGATCGATCTGGTCGGACGCATCGGTCTCCAGCTTTACGAACAGAAGCATGTCGGCCATATCGGCGACGACAATCCGCCCGAGGGCGGCTAGGGCACTGAATGGCCCCTGCGGCTGACGTGGATGAGTGAAACCGGCCCGGGCCGCACAGATGTGCCGCCCGGGTCTTTCATTTTGTAGCGTGCTCGGCGAAGCTGCTCGCTACAACAAAAAACATAACGGGAGAACGCGATGAAGCTCGAAGGCGGATGCTACTGCGGCGCAGTGCGCTATGTGGCCGAGGGCGAGCCGATGATGAAGGCGCAGTGCCATTGCCGCGAGTGCCAGTATATCTCGGGCGGTTCGCCCAACATGTTCCTGCTGATGCCGCTGAAGGGATTCAGCTACAGCAAGGGCACGCCGAAGCAGTTCACCCGCACCGATCTTGAAGGCGCGGTGACGCGGGAATTCTGCGCCGACTGCGGCACGCATCTGGTGACGCGACGGCCGAAGCTGCCGGCGGTGATCCTGAAGGTCGGGACACTGGACGATCCAAATCTGTTCGGCAGCCCGCAGATGGCAGTCTTTACTGTCGACAAGCAGGCGTTTCACCACATCCCGGATGACATGCCGGCATTCGAGCGGCTGCCGCCTAGATGACTTGCGCGCCGACGTCACGGCCTACGATGCGTCCGCCGGCACGAAGCAGGTAATCATCAGGCTGCCCTGATACGTCATGTACCAGACCACGGCGCCGCCGGTCGGATTGCCGCCGGTGCGGATCACCGCCTTCTCCGGCACTTCGCGCCATACACCGTCGATCGGCACCCAGTACGCGCCGCCGCGCACGTCATACTCGGTGCGGTAGCCGTCCGACACGTCGCAGCACGGCACGCCGGCCGGACTGCGCGCATCCTTGAACCATTTGCGGATGTGTTCGGGAACGTCGGCATACTGTCCGCGATCCACCGCGAAGGCCGCCGCGGCAAACAGGATCAGCGGGACGGTCAGGGCAACACGCGCGGGCCACCTCATGCGATCCTCCGCCAGCAAGAATCGCAAGAAGTCTCATGGAGTCTTCCGAACGCGTCCAGACAAACCCTCGCGATGAATCGCGGTCGTCCTGCGCATAGTTGAGGCACGATGCGGCGCAGCATCGCGCGTGCGAGAAGGGCGACTTCATATGCGGAGTCGTCCCGGCTGCGGTGAAAGCCTCATGGTGAGGAGCGAGGCAGGGGAGGCAGGATTATGCAGCTTGCGCAGAACCGCCTCGCGTCTCGAACCATGAGGCGGCTGGTGAAATGCCATGCATCTCCTCATCCTTCGAGACGCATGCAAGGGCATGCTCCTCAGGATGAGGACCGGACCGCCGATGCGGGTAGATGCTTCACACCCGTGCGCCGCGCTTCTTCTTCGCGGCGGGTTGTTGCGCGGCCGGGGGCGTCAGCGGGCAACCGGCGAAGGCCGCCTCAATCGCGGCGGGCGCGCCGTCGAGCTTGAATTCCGCCGTGGTGCGCCCGGCGGCGAGCGAGCGGATTCGGATGACCAGCACGCTTGAGGTCGCAAGCTCATTGGCGAATGCCGCGACCGCGGCGCGGTCCTCGATCACCACCGTCCGGTATTCCTGAAGGAAGCGCGCGGCGACGTTGTCGTGGCCGGGCTTCTCGTCGAAGCGATAGCCGATGATCGAATTGGGATCGGTTCCGACCTTGAATTCGAAGGCGAAGCGCACCATCGGCTTGCCCTCGAAGCACGTCAGTTGCATCGAGGCCGGCCTGGCGTATTCCGCGAAACTGTTCGAGGCATTGTCGATGACCAGCATCGCGCTCGGCACCGGCACGCCGGTGATGCGGTCGACCTGCTTTTCGATCTTCCAGTTGCCGGAGGTGGTGGTCGCGGGGTTGGCCACATAGGGATCGGGCGTCGCGCACGCGCCCAACACCATGGCCATCATGACGAACGCAACACCACGCACGACACACTCCCCAGCCCGCAATTATTCTGCAACCCGTGCGGGTGCCGCGCAAGCGGCTTTATGCCGGCGGCTTGTCGCCGGGCGGGATCACCGATGCCAGGATACCGACGACCACCGCGAGCGCGAGGCCCAGGAAGCCGACATGCACATACAGCACCGCGGACGCCGCGCATCCGATCGCGAAGGACGCGATGGTGAGCGCGAGGCGGCTGAAACGAAAGCGCACCGGCGCGGTCAGTTCGGGCGTGGTGCCGGTGATGAGATCGACCGCGTCGATGGTCGCCTGCACGGTGGAGCCGGTCATCATGGTGGATGGCGGCATGTTGGCCATGTGCACGCGCTGCACGGCGTTCTGCATCGCCATCGCGGCGATGCCGGCAAAGCCGGTCAGCAGCGCGGCAGGCGTGCTCGTATCCGGAAACGGGCCGAAGCCGACCGCGAGCCCGAAGAAGGCTGCGAGAAACAGCACCTTGATCGCGAGCAGGATCGGCCGGTCGGGCAGCTTGCGGGCGCGCAGCGCGATGCCGGCCAGCCGCGCCAGCGCGATCACCGCGATGAACTCCGGCAGCGCCAGAACCTTGCCCATGATGCCGTGGCTGCCGTGGACCAGGGCGTGTCCCAGCGTGACGAAATTGCCGGTGACATGCGCGGTGAAGAGTCCATTGAGCCCGAGAAATCCTGCCGTATCGACGAAGCCGCCGTTGAAGGCCAGCAGCGCTGCGACGATGTTGGAGCGGGTGAGCTGGTTCATTCGGGCCCCGGGAGCCCCACGATCTCGCGCACCACATCGATCGGCTGGATCGCCGACCACCAGAAATTCCAGTCCGGCCCGAACACGTCGGTCACCGTGTCCTCGCCGCGCGCCCAGGCGTAGAAGAATTCGTGCGGATCGAGCGCGCCGTGCGCCGCGCCCGCGACGTCGTTGAGCGGAATGCCGAGGTGCCAGCTCAGGATCACCGGCAGCACATGGCCGGACATGGCGTGGCTGCGATGCATGGTCGCCGTGAGCGTCGAGGTCAGCAGCTCGCCGCGCGGCGAGGTGTCGTAGCCGGCCAGCACATGGACGGAATCGTGCGGCACGGCGACTTCGATATTGAGCGCGCCCGGCTCGCCCGGATAGGCGTAGCTGTTGTCGCGATAAAATTCGGCGAAGGCATAGCCGAAGGTATTTTCCGGCAGCCGCTCCAGCGCGTGAAACCGCGTCGCCAGCGCGGGATCGGGCTGCGCATCATAAGATTGCAGCCACGGCTCCATCTCGGCGGTGGCCCATGCGCGGCCGGTCACGCTTTCCAGATTGGCGTGGACCATGTGCGCCTTGGCTTCGTCCATGTCGCCCAGCGCCAGCCGCGCGAGATCCTCGACAAAATCGTCATGCACCTCGAGCGCGCCGGCCAGCTTCACCACGGCGCTGAGCTTGGCGGGATTGAGCGTGCCGTCCATCAGCGCCATGACGGCTGCGAAGCTCGCCGCCTGCCGCGCGATGTCGGGATCGGCGGCGAGGGTGCTCAGGCGATAGGGGCTGAGCGGCGTCAGTCCCGCGAGGCCGAACTGCTCCTCGAGATGAAAAATGTAGTGCGTCGCCGCGGCGATGCACTCCTTGTCGGCATCGGTCGGCTGCCCCTCGGTGGCGGCGACGCCGAGCATGATGGCAAGGGTGCTGCGAGCCTGTTCGAGCGTGGCGGGAATATGCATGGGGCCTCGCCGCGCGATGCGCGCTACTTGAACTGCGTGCGGCAGGGCGGGCTGAGCTGCGCCTTGTGCGCTTCCATGCAGGCGGTGATCTTCGGGACATCGGGAACGAACTCCCGGCACAGGGTCATCGCGTCCTTGCGGCAGGCCCGGCGCTGCTCCGGCGTGCCGGCGGCATGGGCAGAAGAGACGGCGAGCAGCGCGGCGGCTGCGTATCCGAAAAACATTTTGCTGAAAAATTTAATCATGGACGGGTTCCTCTGACGGGAACCGTAACCCGATCTCGATAGTCCATCAAACGGTAAACCGCATCCCGCGAATTCGACTCTTGTCCGATGCGATCCAGAAAAGCCCGATCTGGTTTTCGGGGGCGCGCCCTAATGATGCGCGGGGACTTCGGCGCCGTCCGCCGAATATTGCCGGATCTTGTTACGCAGCGTGCGCACGGAGACCCCGAGCACGCGGGCGGCGTGGGTGCGATTGCCCTCGTAGCGCGCCAGCGTTTGCAGCACGAGTTCGCGCTCGATTTCCTCGACCGTCGCACCGATCAGCAGACGGACCACGCGCCTTGGCGCGATCGCGGGGCCGTCCAGTGGCCGCAATCCGGGGACGTGACTTGTTGGCAGTTGGGTCATCGAGACCTCCTGGCCTTATCCGCATCCGCAAAGGATGCCGACAGTTCAAAGTCATCGATCTCAGCCCTTCAAGGAGGTTGGGCCGATAAGGTTAATCAATTGTTAATTTTCGCGTAACCCATTCATGGAACTTGTGAATTGGAACCCGGATGGAACCGCGCGTGCGTGGGTCAGAATGGCTGTGCGGCTAATTCCATCGCGGCTGAAACACGACCAGCGCGAGAATGAAAATCGCCGCGAGAAGGCCCGGCACGGCGAGCACCGCAAGCAATGCGGTCGCGGTCCGGCGCTGTCCATTGGCATTCAGGCCGTAGCCCCCGGCGACGATGCTGCCAAGGCAGACCAGCACGATGAGCCACAGCAGGATGTTGAACGACGACACCGAGCCATCGGCAATGCCGGCCGCGAAGAAATAGACCGCGACGGCGAGGACGGCGGCAGCGGCGAAAAGAAAGACGCGGTAGGTCATCATGTGCTGGAGAATGGGCGGGAAAAGGTTCTGCGGTTTGTCGGCGGAACGCTGTTGAAGGTTCACGCATTCGGGACAAGAATGCCGGCGACCGTTTCCGCTGCCGGATGCATCCCATGAAATATGTCGCCGCATTCATTCTGGTTGCCGTGTCGTTCGCCGCCCGCGCCGACACATCCGACCGCTTCAGCAAGGGCGGATGGATCGAGAAATTCCAGCCGGCCATCGACCAGGCCAATGCCAGCGGCGAGCTGTTTCGCATCCGAGGAAGCTGCCAGTCGAACTGCACGCTGTTTCTCGGCGTGCGCAACGTCTGCGTCGAGCGCAGCGCGCGCCTGCTGTTTCACGCCGGCCATGGCCGCGGCGCCAACAGAAACGTCATCAACGCGGGCTCCACCCAGCGCATGCTGAACGCCTATAACCCGAAGCTGCGGCAATACGTGATCGACAAGGGCTATCTGACGCGGCTGGAGTTCAGCACCATCTCCGGCGCGCAGATGATCGACACCTTCGGCTACAGGGAATGTCCGAAGGGGTGAGGCGCGGATTCATCGCGTCAGGCTTGAACGGCAGAAGGGTGGGTCGCCGCCTCACGATCCACCTCTCCGACACACTTACAGGCTTCGCGCGCTTGCCCGCCCGCTAGTCGACAGTCGTGCTGTCCAGTCTTGGGTTCGGTACGACTGCCAGGTTCGTCGACTGCAATTCCGCCACTGCGACGGTTTCCGCGTTGCGCACGCGAGCTTCAAACTCGCTTTTCACGGTCGGCGTTACCTGACGATTTGCCAGATTGATGACGGCCTTGGGCGTAGCACGGGTAATCTTGTTCACCAGAGCGGCATTCAGGTTCGCGGCTGGCGCGCTCGATGCGACAGTGCGCAAGTCAACTCCGAACACCGAACTGATCTTGTCGATGAACCGGGCTGCTTTCTGCGGATTCTTGGCTTCGAGCGCCGTTGCCCCATTTGCTATCAGTGCAATGCGAACTGATGCGTTTTCCCGATTCCTGACGAATTCCTTGATGCGAGCCTGAAGATCCTTGTACTCCTGCTCCATGGCGGGATAGGCCGACGTGAAAGTCCAGCGCGCGGGAGAGAAGAGCCTGCCGACGCGCGGTCCGTAGATGCCGGTTTTGTTCAGGCAGCAATCGGTCGGCTGATTGCTGGCCTCGATCGGCGCGCGTGCGCGGTTCTGCGGGTTATCGATCCGATCGGCACACCCGGCTTTGGTCGGATCCTGCGGAAGCTGATAGTTGGCCCGGATGGGGCAGAAACCCTTGAAGTAGGCCCAGCGCTCGCTCAGTCCGCCGGACGTTGTGCTGCCTTGAGAAGAAAAGTACTTGAAGCCGACGACCTTGCTCGCGTCATAGGACGAGATGAGGTTCTGGTTGCGGTCGAGAAAGCCAAGGAGCACCACGGAGTGGCCGCCATAGGTATGACCACCGTTGATGGTGTCGTTGGTGCGGTCGAACGAGATAACGTCGCCGGGTTTGGCCTTGTCGAACGTGATGCGCTGGCCGATTCCCAGTTTCTCGAGCGCTTTGGCCATTGCCTCTTCGGAATGAAGTTTTTGAATATCCGTTTTCAGGCTCGCCGGGATGATGCTCTTGCTGATTTTTTCAAGCGGAGGATATTGATAGAGACTTTCGCTGAACAGATGCGCGCGTATGCCGGTGAAACCGCCGCGATTCCAGAGTTCCGTTGGAATGACGTTCTTGGGAGCCCACGACGGGTTATCGGCTGAATAGAGATTGATGGCTTCAATGATAGTTTCGGTCACCGCAGCGACGCACATGGTGTACGGTGCGCCCTTGGACTTGATGGCTTTCGTATCCTGTCCGTAATTGAGATCGCGGGTAAAATAACTGCTGATCTTGTATCCCTTCTGTCTGCGATCCCCGCTCGGGTCGGCGAGCTTCTTGTATGATTTCAGCATGTACTCGTTGAAATCGGGGTCTGCCGCCGCGGACGGTCCGGTGAAAATCGCAAGAGCAGTCAAAACACACAACGTCGTAAAAATCGTGCGCATCCAAACCTCCTCAAAAAACGATAGCTATAAAAATAAGCCAAGACTGATCCATCGGCATTGCCGTTGTCAATAACGGCAATGCCGACTTCCGCCGAAGGTTCAATCGGCCAGTTGCCGGGCTCCGATCCGCGCCGGGCGGATTGGGCTGTGCGAATCCGCCTGATCCGCTACACTCCCGCGTGACTCATATGTCGTGCGTTTCGCAACACCTGTTCCCACTCTCTGCTCACACTCTCAGTCCACAACGTCTGTTCACAAAACTCCGGGGAAATCACATGCAGCTATCATCTGCCATTCGCGCCATGCTGGTCGCGCTCATCGCCTTCGCCGGTGCCGGCCTGTCATCCGCCGCGCAGGCCGACAGCGGCACCATTTCGCTGACGATCTATAAAGCCGGCTGGGTGATCGGCGGTTCGGGCGGCGGCGGCACGCTCAACTTCCGTGGCAAGAGCTATCGCCTGTCGGCCGGCGGCATCGACTACGGCCTGGTGTTCGGCGGATCGAAGACGGTGCTGCGCGGCCGGGTGAGCAACATCAACCGGCCTTCCGATGTGGCCGGTGTTTATGGCGCGGCGGGCGCGGGGCTTGCGGTCGGCGGCGGCGCGCGCGCGATCGTGCTGACCAACCAGAAGGGCGCGGTGCTGGAACTGTCCGGTCAGCAGGTCGGCCTGATGGCCAATCTGGACCTGAGCGGACTGGCGATTTCGTTGAAGTAGGGGCGGGCGGATCGCCCCTTACGATGAATTGAAGATCGTCATTGCGAGCGCAAGCGAAGCAATCCAGAGCAAAAGAAAACTGGATTGCTTCGTCGCAAGGGCTCCTCGCAATGACGGCTCTCCGATACGTTTCTCATCAAAATGCAAAGCCCCGGCCTGACGCCGGGGCTTTTTTGTTTTCCTTGAGCCGTTGTCTCAGTAGCGCGTCTTGCTCGGCAGGTTGCGGTATTCGAGCCAGACCTTCTGGGCATCGCCGCGCATGAGCTGCGCCACGCGCACGGTCCGCTTGGCATAAGGCTGCTTCATGTCCTGGCTGATGTTGGAATCGTCGAACAGGTCGGCGTAGTCGGTCCACGACGCGGCGTAATAGATCTTGCCGACGCGCGCCCAGTAGGCGGTCGAATAGCACATCGGGCAGGGCTCGCAGCTCGAGAACAGCGTCGCGCCCTTGATGTGCGGCGAGCCGGCCTTCTTGCAGGCGATGCGGATGGCGTTCACCTCGGCATGGGCCGAGGGGTCGTTGTCGCGCAGCACGCTGTTGCCGGAGGACGACAGCACCTCGCCGTTCATGACGACGACCGCGCCGAACGGGCCGCCGGTCTTCTCCACGACGCCGGCCTTGCGCATCAGCTCGACGGCCTGGCTCATGAACTTGCGGTCCTGATCGGTGGCGGCCTTGTCGTCCTTCGCAAGCGCGATGTCCGATCCGCCGGCGGCCATCAGCGCGGCGGCGCCGGCGGTCAGGAAATTCCGGCGATGCACCACGCGCGCGGACGCGAACAAGGTGTCGAGCGATGTTTCATCGTCCTTGACGGGAAGTTCCATGGGGGCTGGCCTCGATCTGGGAAAATCCGGCCTGCGCGGATCGCAAGCGGAAGGGGATCGGGTGTTTGTAGCGAGAGCTTTCTTTCAATTCTGTTGCTGACATCCCGCAAAATGTGAACTCAGCCGGGACGCCGGGGCTTGCGGTAGCGCAAGGCACGCAGGTCCGCCGCGTCCTAGGGTTTGCGACAGGAGGGCGACCATGAAACCGGCGAAAAAATCGCGTGTCCCGAAACTGAAATCGCTGCCGCTGTCAAAGGTGTACCAGTTGCTCGAGCCCGGGCCGGTGGTGATGCTCACCACCGCCAACAAGGGCCGCGCCAACGTGATGACGATGTCATGGCACATGATGGTGGAGTTCGAGCCGCCGCTGGTGGCCTGCGTCGTTTCCGGCAACGACTATTCCTTCGCGGCGCTGCGCGCGACAAAGCAATGCGTCATCGCCATTCCGGCGCGCAAGCTGGCGGCAAAGGTGGTGAAGGTCGGCAACACGTCGGGCCGCGACACCGACAAGTTCAAGGCCTTCGGCCTGACGCCGCTTCCGGCCAGCCGCGTCGCGCCGCCGCTGATCGCCGAATGCTTCGCCAATCTCGAATGCAAAGTCGTCGATACGCGCCTCGTCGGCGCCTACAATCTCTTCATTCTCGAAGTTGTCGCGGCCTGGACCGATCCGGCGCAGAAAAATCCAAAGACCATCCACCATCACGGCTACGGCACGTTTGCGGTGGATGGCGCGGTGATCAGGCTGAAGTCGAGGATGAGGTAGGGGGATTTTTCGAGGAAGCGGCGGGGGCTCTCGCTCGATCGGCTTTTGGTAAGCCGTGTAGCCCGTATGAAGCGTAGCGGAATACGGGAAGGTGCGAGTGAGTTGATCCCGGATTGCGCTTCGCTCCATCCGGGCTACGGGTGCTAACTTTACTCGCGAATTACGAGGGCAAATCGGATAAAAGTGAGTTTGAATTAATTCGTATTTCCGTATTCCAATATTGAGGGGAAGTAATGTCACAAAAGGAGGACATTCTTGAGCAGATAGTTGAGGAATATCTCATTCATAAAGGCTATTTCGTTCAACGGAATATAAAATACAAACCCGATCCGAGTGAACGAGACTATGATTCACAGAAAGACTCCGTTCATAGCGATATTGATGTCCTTGCCTTCAATCCTCTGGAAAAGAGACATTCTAGGGTCTTGGCGGTGAATATAAAGAGCTATCAATCTGGTTTTGATTTCAGAAATGTCATTGGTCGTATTAAATCGAATGGGAAGATAAACGGTCGAAATGCCCGATTGAGTTATCGAGAACTTTGCATTCCAAAATGGTCAAAAGCCTTTAGGCACGCTGTTACTAGGCGGACAGGACAACAAGAATTTACTCATGTGCTCGCCGTGACTCTGTGCAAAGGAGAGGGAAAGGGTGCGTGGACCTCGAATTCTCAATTCAGCGAAGCGCTCGGCGGGAATCCGCTAAAAGTTCTTGAGCTGAAAGATATGGTTGCTGAGATCGAATTGAATCTTACAACAACTCCCGCAGCCACGGATATAGGCCGTACCCTTCAATTGTTTCGGGCCGCGGGTCTTCGATCTAAACCGACAACGCCGGAGCCTTCGATAGGCGAATAGCCGGAAATACATCTAAAAAGGCCGGACTTTCGCCCGGCTCTTTGTTTCAGACGGATGCCCGGGTCAAGCCCGGGCATGACGTTGCGAGGGTGAGCTGAGACTCAAAACGCCTTGTTGCTCTCCTTCACGGCTTCCGCCTCGACGTAGACCTGTCCGCCCATCTTGACGAACTTCTCGCTCATTTGCGCCATGCCGTCGGCGATCACGCCGGTCATGGTCATGCCGACGCCGGGCATCGTGGTGCCGTCGAGATTGAGCGCGGCCTTTTCGTTGTCGCCCAGCGTCGCGGCGTAGTCGCGCACGTCCTGCGTGATCTTCATCGAGCAGAACTTAGGTCCACACATCGAGCAGAAATGCGCCACCTTGTGAGCTTCCTTCGGCAGCGTCTCGTCGTGATAGGCGCGCGCGGTGTCCGGATCGAGCCCGAGGTTGAACTGATCCTCCCAGCGGAAGTCGAAGCGCGCGCGGGAGAGCGCATCGTCGCGCAACTGCGCCGCCGGATGACCCTTGGCGAGATCGGAGGCGTGCGCCGCGATCTTGTAAGTGATGACACCGACCTTGACGTCGTCGCGGTTCGGCAGGCCGAGATGCTCCTTCGGGGTCACGTAGCAGAGCATGGCGCAGCCGAACCAGCCGATCATCGCGGCGCCGATGCCCGAGGTGATGTGATCGTAGCCCGGCGCGATGTCGGTGGTCAGCGGGCCCAATGTATAAAATGGTGCTTCGCCGCATTCCTTGAGCTGCTTGTCCATGTTGATCTTGATCTTGTGCATCGGCACATGGCCGGGGCCTTCGATCATCACCTGGCAGCCCTTGGCCCACGCGATCTTGGTGAGTTCGCCGAGCGTTTCCAGTTCGGCGAACTGCGCGCGGTCGTTGGCGTCGGCGATCGAACCCGGACGCAGGCCATCGCCGAGCGAGAACGACACGTCGTACTTGCGCATCAGGTCGCAGATTTCCTCGAAGTGCGTATAGAGGAAGCTCTCCTTGTGATGCGCGAGGCACCACTTCGCCATGATCGAACCGCCGCGCGAGACGATGCCGGTGACACGGTTGGCGGTGAGGTGGATATAGGGCAGCCGCACGCCGGCATGGATAGTGAAATAATCCACGCCCTGTTCGCACTGCTCGATCAGCGTGTCCTTGTACAGCTCCCACGTCAGCTTGACCGGATCGCCGTCGCACTTCTCCAGCGCCTGATAGATCGGAACGGTGCCGATCGGGATCGGCGCGTTGCGCAGAATCCATTCGCGCGTGGTATGGATGTTGCGGCCCGTGGAGAGGTCCATCACGGTGTCCGCGCCCCAGCGGATCGCCCACACCATCTTGTCGACTTCTTCCTCGACCGATGAGGTGACCGCCGAGTTGCCGATGTTGGCGTTGATCTTGGTCAGGAAGTTGCGGCCGATGATCATCGGCTCGAGTTCGGCGTGGTTGATGTTGCAGGGAATGATGGCGCGGCCGCGCGCGATCTCGCTGCGCACGAATTCCGGCGTGATGAAGGCCGGAATCTCCGCGCCGAAGCTCTCGCCGTCCGCCAGCGCTGCTTCCGCGCGCTCCAACTGCTGCTTGCGCCCGAGGTTCTCGCGCGTCGCGACGTAGATCATCTCCTTGGTGATGATGCCCTTGCGCGCGAATTCAAGCTGGGTGATCGGCGCGTCGCCGACGCCGCGGAACGGCTTGTGGTGCGCCTTGAAGGCGGCGGCGGCGTGCTTGGCGCCGACATTGCCGTTGTCTTCAGCCTTGATCTCGCGGCCTTCGTATTCCTCGACGCCGCCGCGCTCCTTCACCCATGCGATGCGCGCGCGGGAGAGACCGGCGTTGACATCAATGATGACATTCGGATCGGTGTAGGGGCCGGAGGTGTCGTAGACCGGCAAGTTGGGTTCGTTCGCACCTTCGCTGAGGACGATCTCGCGCAGCGGCACGCGCAGGTCCGCCGCCTCGTCGGGCGTCACGTAGATCTTGCGCGAGGAGGGCAGGCCGCCGGTGGTGACGGCCGGGAGCGTGGTGTCCGGGTTGGAGCGGATGTTCATGGCGTCCTCCTTTGAGAGTTTTGTCGGCGCTCGTGAGTTGCAATCGTCATCCTGAGGTGCGAGCGCGTTTGCGCGAGCCTCGAAGGATGAATGGATAGCCGTCGCCCTTCGAGGCTCGCCGAAGCCGGCTCGCTCCTCAGGGTGACGGCTGAAAGTGTGGGGCTATTCATTGCCCCCACCCGCCGCGCTTCGCGCGACTCCCTCCCCGCAAGCGGGAGAGGGTTGGGGAGGGGGCGCGTATGTTCGCATCGCTCATTTCACGCCGCCTCTGAATAATCCGTGAGCCAGGCGCGCACGCGTGCGTCCGGATCGGCGTTCTGGGTAACGTCGCTGACGACGGCGATGGAGTTGGCGCCGGCGGCGAAAATCATTTCGGCCTGCTCGAGCTTGATGCCGCCGATGGCGACCAGCGGAATCTCGCCGATCAGCAGCTTCCACGCGGTGATGCGCTCGATGCCCTGCGGCGCGAAGCGCATCTTCTTCAGCGTGGTCTCGTAGATCGGGCCGAGCGCGATGTAGTCGGGTTTGTAGGCCAGCGCGTTGTCGAGTTCGTCCTCGTCATGGGTAGACAAGCCCAGCGTCAGCCCGGCGCGGCGGATCGCCGGAACGTCGGCGGTGTCGAGGTCTTCCTGGCCGAGATGCAGATGCTGCGCGCCGGCGTCGATGGCCGCGCGCCAGTAGTCGTTGACGACCAGCTTGGTCGGCGTGCCTTTCGTGACGGCCAGCGCCTCGCGCACAATTTTTAAAGCCTGTGCGTCGTCGAGATCCTTCGCGCGCAATTGCACGGTGCCGACGCCGAGTTTCGTCAGGCGCGCGACCCACGCGACGCTGTCGACCACGGGATAGAAGCGATCAGGATACGGCATGCCAGAACGGTGTCCCAACGACAGGGGTTGACGGAGAGGCGAAATCGCGCGCGCCCATTAATCCGGATTCAAATCCGGCGCGTCCGGCCTCGATGGCGAGCCGGAAGGCGCGGGCCATTTTTACGGGGTCGCCGGCTTTCGCGATGGCGGTGTTGAGCAGCACGGCGTCGAAACCAAGTTCGAGCGCCTCGGCGGCGTGCGACGGCGCGCCGATGCCGGCATCGACCACCAGCGTGATGTCGGGGAGGCGGGTGCGCAGCAATTTCAGCGCATCGCGGCTGGTGATGCCGCGCGCGCTGCCGATGGGGGAGGCCCACGGCATCACCACCTTGCAGCCTGCATCAACCAGGCGTTGCGCGACGGAAAGGTCTTCGGTGCAATAGGGGAACACCTCGAAGCCGTCCTTGACGAGGATGCCTGCTGCTTCCACAAGCCCGACCACGTCGGGTTGCAGCGTCTCGTCGTCGGCGATGACTTCGAGCTTGATCCAAGAGGTGTTGAACAGTTCGCGCGCCAGTTTCGCGGTGGTGACGGCCTCGCGCACGCTCTTGCAGCCGGCGGTGTTGGGCAGCACGGTGACGTCGAGTTCGCGGATCAGCGACCAGAACTGGTCGCCGGTCTTGCCGCCGGCAGTCTCGCGGCGCACCGAGACGGTAACGATCTGGCTGCCGCTCGCGCGGATCGCGTCCTGCATGATCTTCGGCGACGGATACAGCGCGCTGCCGATCAGGAGGCGCGAGGAGAATTCGCGGCCGTAGAATTTCAGCATGGGGGCACCTTCTGCTCCCTCTCCCCGTAAACGGGGAGAGGGTTGGGGTGAGGGGCAAGCTGTCGAGCGTGAACAAGCCCCTCACCCGGAGCCTTCGCTGCGCTCAGGCTCCGACCTCTCCCCGTAGACGGGGAGAGGTGAAAGGGAGCCGCGTCGTCCCGGCCAAGTGAGCGAAGCGAACGCGAGCCGGGACCCATACGCCCTGAGTTTGCAGTGAGGCGCGATGGCAGATGTCCCTGATTACAAGCGAGGCCGGTGGTTATGGGTCCCGGCCTTCGCCGGGACGACCAGACGAGAGTTTTCATGTTACCCTCCCTGCCGCGGTGTGAGGATTTCCACCGCGTCGTTGTCGTTCAGCGGCGTGTCGGCCCAGCGCGCGCGTGGCACCACGTCGTAGTTCACCGCGACCGCCAGATGCGTGCCTTCATACTCAAGCTCGGCCAGCAGCGCGTCGACGCGCGTGGCCTGTGTCTCGCGGCGCTCCCCGTTGACGATCAGAAACATTGGACGATCAGCAACATTGCATCACCTCGTTGTCGATGGCGCCGCGCTGGACATAGGCCAGCGTCAGTTCCGCCAGCGCGGGCGCCAGCAGGAAGCCGTGGCGATACAGTCCGTTGACGGAGATGCGCTTCCTGCTTCGGTCGATGACGACACGCGGCAGATTGTCGGGGAAGGCGGGACGCAGCCCCGCGCCGAATTCAAGGATGCGTGCTTCGCCGAACGCCGGATGCACGGCGTAGGCGGCGCTGAGCAGTTCGAGCGCGGAGCGCACGCTGACGCCGGTGTCTTCGCTCTCGATGGAGGTGGCGCCGAGCATGAATCGGTTGTCGTCGCGCGGGATGACATAGAGAGTCCACCGCGGATGAATGAAGCGGACCGGACGCGCCAGTTGCACGTCGGGCGTCTCGATCACGATCATCTCGCCCTTGACGCCGCGCAGGTCGGGATGCTTGTCGCGCGCGCTCAAGCCGCGGCAATCGATCACGATGCCTTCGAGGTCGTCCGGATTGCATTCCGCTTCGAAGCGGATGGTGCCGCCGGCGGCGGTCAGCTTCTCGTGCAGCTTCGGCAAAACATTGCGCGGCTCGACATGGCCTTCGCCGGGGAAAAACAATCCCTCGCGAAACCTGCCGTCGAGCGACGGTTCGAGTTCGGCGACGCCGGCAGCGTCGAGCCGGGTGTGCTCGGTGGTGAGCCGGGCGAAGCGCTCGAAGTCGGCGCGATCGCGCGGATGCGAGACGATCAGCGAGCCGTTGAACGGCGTCTCGGGCAACTGTTCGCGCCACAGGTCGAGCGAGCGGGTGCCGAGCCGCATGATGATCGGCTCGGAGCTTTCGCCCTCGCACCACGGCGCCAGCATGCCGCCGGCGAAGTGGCTGGTCGCCTGCGTCATCGCCGCGTCGCCGCGCTCATGCAGCGTGACGTCGTAGCCCGCGCGCGCGAACAGCAATGCCTGCCATGTGCCGGCAATGCCCGCGCCGATGATATTGATGGAAGATTCTCCTCGCGGAGATGATTTGTCTTTTAACATCCCTGTCCCTTCGCCGGCATGACCCGGATCAGGTTCAAAGGGTCACCGCGCGACTGCGGTATCTCAGCTCCATGCGGAGCACCCCTCGGAACAGCCCGCACGATAAGCCGGATGCCGGAGGTGTCAATGGCTGGAGCCGCAATCCTGCACGGCTTTTCCGCATCGTGGAAACGCGTTTCTGCATTTCGCATTGCAATGACGAGAACGGAAGAAGTGGAACTCCCTCCCCTGGAAGGGGAGGGTTGGGGTGGGGATCTGGGTCACGCGAGGTTAACGAAGCCTGAAACGGCCCCCTCCCGGCAAGACCTAAGCGCGTCTTGACGCGCTTAGGTCTTGTCGACCTCCCCTTTCCGGCGGAGGTGAGAAGAGCCGCTAACGATGCGCGGATATCGAGGATTACTCGCCGCTCGGTTTACCCGGAATTATGCCGCCGGTGGTTAGGTCGCGGAACCTTTTCGCGATCAGGACCGCAAATGAGCATCGCCGACGTCAACGGCATCGGACACAAGCCGGGCGTGCTTGAAAAAGCCTTCGGCCGGGTGCCGGCGTGGCTGTGGTTCGGCGCGGGTCTTTTTCTGCTGTTCGTGATCGGTGGCAATCGCGCATTGCAGGATGCCGACACCTATTGGCAGACGGCGATCGGGCAATGGATCATCGATCACCGCGCGGTGCCCACCATCGATATCTATTCCTTCACCAAGCCCGGTGCGCCGTGGATCTCGTCGTCGTGGCTGGCGCAGGTGCTGTATGCCGCCTCCCATGTGGCGATCGGCTGGGCCGGTCCGGTGATCCTTGCGGCGTTCGGGACCGCGGCGGCATTCGCGCTGCTGATCCATGCGCTGTGCCGGCGCTTCGCGGCGACCCATGCGGTGATCGTGGCGATGGCGGCGGCCGTGCTCTCCGCGCATCATTTCCTCGCGCGGCCGCATGTGCTGGCGCTGCCGGTGATGGTGGCGTGGGTGGCTGGTCTGGTGAACGCCAGCGACGAGCGCCGCGCGCCGTCGTTCTGGCTGCTGCCGCTGATCGCGCTGTGGGCCAATCTTCACGGCGGCTTCGTGCTGGGACTGGCATTGATCGCGCCGTTCGCGCTCGACGCGGTGTGGAACGCGGGCGCATCGCAGAGATTTCCGTTGACGCTGCGCTGGGCGGCGTTCGCGCTCTGCGCGCCGGTTGCAAGCTGCATCACGCCCTACGGCTGGAACTCGCTGCTGGCCGCGCGCCAGATTCTCGATCTCGGCGGCGCGCTGGCGCTGATCCCCGAATGGCAGCCCGCGGATTTCTCTGGTCTCGGCGCATTTGAGGTCTGCCTGCTCGCCGCACTTGGCGCGGCGCTTTGGCGCGGCATCGTGCTGTCGCCGCCGCGCATCCTGCTGGTGCTCGGGCTGCTGCACATGGCGCTGTCGCACACCCGCAATATCGAGGTGTTCGCACTGCTGACGCCGCTGGTGCTGGCGAAGCCGCTGTCGATCCGGTTCGGCCATAGCGATGGCGGCGCGCAGACGCCGCGCAGCAGGACCGGCATCGTCGCGGTTGTCCTCGTTGTCACGGCGGCGACATGGGCCTTCGCCGCCTATCACACGTTCACGCCGGTGGTGGGGCAGACGCCGATTGCGGCGGTCAATATCCTGAAGGAGCGCAAGGTCGCGCGGATTCTGCACAATGCCGGATTCGGCGGCTATCTCATCACGCAGGGCATCCCGGTATTCTTCGACGGACGCGCCGAACTGTACGGCGAGGACTTCGTCGTGAAGGCGCTCAACGCGTTCGCGCTCAAGGACGTCGGTTCCTTTCTGGGCCTGCTTGAGACCTGGAAGATCGATGCCACGCTGCTGACGCCGGCAACGCCGGCGGTCGGCCTGCTCGACCGTCTCGATGGCTGGCAGCGGATCTATGCCGACGATGAAGCCGTCGTTCACATCCGCAAGCCCGGCGCTCCGGCCGACTTCAAGATAAAGCCGGAAGGCGCGCGCCCATGACCGCACAGGCCATCGAAGCCGCGCCGGCGGAGCGACGCACCCTGCCGTTGTGGGCCGGCGTGATCGTGCTTGGCGTGATGCTGGCCGGCGGCGACCGGCTGCTGCTCGATCCTGACACCTACTGGCAGATCGCGATCGGACAATGGATGGTCGATCATCGCGCGGTGCCGTGGACTGACAGCTACTCGTTCACGATGCCGGGCCAGCCGTGGATTTCGACGCAGTGGCTGGCGCAGGTGATCTACAGCCAGGTCTATGCGTGGTTCGGATGGGCCGGTCCCGTCGCGCTGGCGGCGCTGGCGATTGCGCTGACATATGTGCTGCTGACGCGGTTTCTGGTCCGCCATCTCGGCGACGTGCCGGTGATGCTGATGCTGCCGCTGTCGTTTCTGATCGCATTGCCCCATCTCTACGCGCGGCCGCATGTGCTGGCGCTGCCGGTGATGGTGGCGTGGGTCGCGGCTCTGCTGTCGACGGCGGAGCGCCGCGAGGCCCCGCCCTTGGCGCTCGTGGTCCTGATGACGCTGTGGTCCAACCTGCATGGAGGCTTCGTTTTCGGCCTCGTGCTGATCGGCCCCATTGCGCTGGATGCGGTGCTGAATGTGGAATCGTCGGCGCGGCTGCGCCTGTTGTTGCGCTGGTTCGTGTTCGGCCTCGTGGCGCTGGCGGCAAGCTGCATCACGCCCTATGGCTGGAATGCGCTGCTGGGCGCGCGCGCCATCCTCAGTCTCGGCGAGGCGCTGAAGCTGATCCGTGAATGGATGCCCGCCGATTTCAGTTCTCTCGGGCCGATCGAAGTCGGCACGCTGCTGATTATCGCGCTCGCGTTTTTCCGGGGCCTGAAGCTCCCGCTGATGCGCAATCTGCTGTTCGTCGGCCTGCTCTATATGATGCTGGCGCATGTCCGTAACGCGGATGTCTTTGCGCTGCTCGGGCCGATGGTGGTCGCGGCCCCGCTGGCCGCGCAGTTCGGCGGGCGCGGCGATGAGGCGGGGCTGACATTTCCGCGACCGCATGGCGTCGCGCTGTCGGGCGCTCTCGCATTGATGATGGTTATGACGCTGGGCGCGCTTGCAGTGGGCCAGTATCGCCCGGCGGCGAACGTGACGCCCGCTGCGGCGGTGGCCGTTCTCAAGGACAATCACGCGCGGCGCGTGTTCAACGAATACAATTTCGGCGGCTACATGATTTCGCAGGGGCTCGCGCCCTACATCGACGGCCGCACCGAGCTATACGGCGAAAAATTCGTGGTCGAGCACGACGAGGCGCGGAGGCTGCGGCGTCCCGCCGAATTCTTCGAGCTGCTGGAGCGGCACAGGATCGACGCCACGCTGCTGAACCGGAAGACACCGGCCGCGCTGATCCTCGATCAGGTCGACGGCTGGCGAAAGATCTTCATCGACGATCAGGTGGTGGTCCATGTCCGCGATGGCGCCGCGCGCCACAGCGTCGAGCCGGAAATCCGGAAATAAAGCCCGCTTTGAACTGAAGCGGGCACAGCACGACATTCTCGCCGTCATTGCGAGCGAAGCGAAGCAATCCAAAGTTCCGCAAAGATTCTGGCTTGCTTCGTCGCTGCGCTCCTCGCAATGACAATTCTCGCAATGACGTTCAGTGGCGATGGCGGCGATGCCGGCGCGGAAGTTCCTGCGCGTTGGCGTCGAACAGCGAAATGCCCGACGGCTCGGCGCTGGCCTGCTGGCGCGGCAGCAATCCCTGGCGCTTGGCGGCATAGTAATAGCCGCCGGCATAATAAGAGACGGCGCGGTCGTGATTGCCGTTCGCCGCGCGATAGGCGCCCGCGAGATACTTCACGGCGTAGGTGAGGTTGGTGTCCGGATCGAGCAGGCCCTGCGCGGTGCCGGTGTAGCCGAGGCCGCGCGCGGTCGCGAGCTTGATCTGCATCATGCCGTAATTGCCCTTGCTGACGGCGCGGGGATTGTAGCGGCTCTCGCGCACGATCACGCGATGCACGAGATCTGCGGGAACTCCGTTCGCGGCGGCGTGGCTCGCGACCATCTGTTCGTAGTTGACGCGCTGCGCGCTGGCGGGATGAATCAGCATCATCGCCGCGGCTGCGGCGAGCAAGATACGCTTCATGATGTTTGTCCTCGGCGAAGTGAATGGGAAGGGTTCAACGCGGGACGCAATGCCGGCGTGATGACTGGCCCGGCTCAACGGCAGCGGGCGCGAACGGTTCCGATGCGGAACGAATGTGGAGAGAAAGTGTCCGTGGAATTAATGCTGCGATGTGAGTGGCTTGCAGCTATGCGAATGCGCGGCCGTGCTATGCGTGGATGCTCACTGCAAATTCGGCAGCGATGTCACCGCGACGTTGATGGTGCCTTCGGCTTCGGCGATCACGCGCAGCGTGTTGGAATCGAACGCGATGCTGCCGAGGCGGATGCTCGTCACCGAGGCCTCGACGCGGATGCCTTCGTCGTTCTTCCGCAAGTCGCCGATCACCGACGAGATCTTTTGCTGCGCGTTGGCGGCGAATGTTTTCAGGTCGATGGTGGCGCGCTGCTCCAGCGCGCGTTGCAGGTAAGGAATCGCGGGACGTGCTGCGGCGCCGAGCAATCCGAATGCCGTGTCGGATTCGACCGCGAGTTCGAGATCGGTCAGCCGCAGGATCTGCTGCGCCTGATCCAGCACCGGGCGGCCCCAGATGTGAATCGTCGCTTCGCCGCCGAAGCCGAACCAGCTTTTCTTTTCTTTCGCGTTGACGAGCAGCGAGATCAGCAGGCGTTGTCCAGCGGCGGCGACGTTCGCGCTTTTCACCGTGACGTCGACCGAGCCGCTGCCGTCCTCGGGGAAGGTGCGGCCTTTCAGTTGCACCTCGACGATCTTGTTCACCTCTGTGAAAGGCAGATCGATCGGCACGCCGATCTTGATGCGGCCGTTGTCGGGCGGCGGCACGATCTCGAGCGCCGCCGGGAACGGGCAGTCCGGCTTGGTCTCGGCGGGCAGCACGCGGGTTTCGGCTTGCAGACCGAGCATGAGGTTCACGTTGTTGGCGTCGATGCGCGGCTGCGCCGCCACCGCGCGCACCGGCCGCATCTCCAGCCACAGCACCGGCATGCCCGCGGCAGCGGGCGGCAACGGCAGCGAGCGGCAGAGCTTCGCCCATTCGCGCCGCGCGTTCTGTTCCAGCGAGCGGTCGTTGCGCAGCCGCTGTTGCAGCACCGCCATCTGCTCGCCCACGGTCTTGTCGATCACCGGCTTGACCTGCGCGGGCACCGCGACCTTCGCGCCTGCCACGGTGAGGCTGCTTTCGCCGATGCTGACCTGCGCGGTCAGTTTCGGATCGATCCGCCATTCCGGCAGGATTTCGGGCCGCGACGTGATCGCGACATTGCCGTGGATGGCGGCGCTGGCATTGAGCGATTTGATCGAGACGCTGCCGAGCTGCTTGACGGCGTTGTTGCCGAGAACATTTCCGAGCACATTGCCCAGCGCCGTTCCGCTCGCCGCCGACAGCGAGCCCAGCACCGTGAGCTTGCCGTCGAGCGGCGTCGACAGCGCCAAAGCGTTCTGCACGCCGGACGCCGCGATCGGTCCGCGCGCCACTGTCCAGTTGATGTCGGCGTTCTGGAGAATCTGGCTGACGGGATTGTCGGCCTTGCCGCCGAGGTTGCGCGGCGCGGCGCGATCGAGCGCATCGCGCAGCGCGGAGATCGAGACGGCGATCGGCGTGAGGATTTCTGAATTGCGCGATACCGGCGGCAGCGGCGGCAATTTTACCAGCACCGGCTTCTCGACCGTGACTGGCCAGAAGGTGTTCATCGCAAAAAGACTGACCGCGAACGACACGACAAGAGCCGCCAGTCCCAGCAGGATCACCTTCAAGCGCATAACGACTCCGCACGCATCATGACGGCGATGCTACAGCCGTCGTCCAGAGCACGCCAGTCCGCGCGCCGTGTCCGGTTCCAGACCGGATTACCGGATGTCCTTCGGCAGATCCTTCCCCTTCGGCAGTTGCGGCAGCTTTTTCTGCGCGGACGGCAAGGCCTGACCGGCGCGCGGCACCGTGGACGGCATGCGCTGCGTTGGCACCTGCGGAATGCCGGCACGGCCTGCGATGCCCGGTACGCCGAGCCGGTTGAGAATGCCGCTCGCGCCACCCTGGATCGCCGGTATGCCGGATGGCCGCTGGAATCCACCCGGCATGCCCGATGAACCCGGCACGCCGGTCTGCCGCGGCAAGCCGGACGGACCGGGAAGTCCTTGTCGCATGCCCTGCTGCACGCCGGGCGGCCGTTGCATTCCCGGTTGGTTCAGCCCGGGCCTCTGCCCGAACTGGTTCGGCGCGCCGGGTGGCCGCTGCATGCCGGGTTGATTGGGCAGACCCGGTCGCCCGGTGCCCGGCTGCAAGCCGCCGCGCTGTCCCGGCGGATTTTGCAGACCCGGTTGATTCAGACCGGGACGATTGGGCTGGCCGGGCTGGTTACGCAGACCCGGCTGGTTGAACTGCCCCGGCCTGTTGTTCAGGCCCGGTTGCCCGCGCTGACCCGGCTGATTGAATCCGCCACGCTGGCCGGGCTGGTTGAGTCCGCCGCGCTGACCCGGCTGATTGAGTCCAGGCCGTCCGAAGCCGGGCTGACGCGGATTCTGCAAACGGAAATTGCGCTGCTGCATGACGATGTTCCGTCCGATACCCTGCATCGTGTGCACGCGCTGCACGAAGCCGCGATCGCGCGCGATCATCTGCGCGGACATCACCATCGGCATCGCCGACATCCGCATGCCGAATCCCCGCACCATGACGCCGCGCACGGTAAAGCCGCTGGCGCCCTGCGTCAGCATGCCGAGCGGCGCGCCGTCGCGGGCCTTCACTTCGATGCGCCCGACCTTGCCGTCGGCGTCGGGATAAAGTTTGACCCCGACATTGTTGGCGGCATTGGCCGCAGCACCTTCGGGCACTTCGACGACGCCGGTGGTGCCGCGGATGCCGAGCGTCGCCGTCGGCGTCTCGATCTTCATGTCGCCGGTCTTGGCGACGGCGGCTGCGACGAAGGCCATGGTGCCGCGCGTGACGTTGATGAGCGCAGCGTTGTCCTTGCCGTTGTCCTGATAGACGAAGTTGTCCACCACGACACGCGAATTTGCGGAGAGATTGAGCGTGGTGTCGTCGGTGAACGTCACGCCGAGCGTCGCGTTCTTTCCGGTTTGCAGTTCGTCGCCTTTGTAGATGTCGTCCTGAAGTTTCAGCGGCGTCACCGTGCCGTTGCGCGTGACCGTCGCGGTGCCTTTCAATGTGGCGACGTTGCCGACAGGCTCGTCGGCGTCGGCGGGCTGCGATGGATCGGCGGGTTGTGCGGGATCGGCACTCGGTTGTGCGGGCTGGTCGGTCGGTGCGGGAGCAGGAACGGGTGCCGCCGGTTGCGCGGGCGCGGCCTGCGCAAGCCGGACAGCGGAGGCCGCGTGCGCGGCGGGCGCGAAGGCGACGCAAAAAAGTAACGAAGCGAGAAGCAGGCCGCCACGAATTTTCACGGAAAGCACCTGATCGGGAAAAGGGAAGAACCGGAGTCCCGAATTTTGGCAGCCTTGTCAGGACGATGCAACGTCGCGCCCGGAGAGATGCGGCTTATTCATTACATTATTAAAGCAATCGAGAACCCGGCATCGCGATACTCCTCGCTGGCACACGCGCCTGCGGATCACGAGTTTGTGGCGATCGGTCCGCCGGACTTGCGCCAGCCTTCGAGTCCGCCCTGGATATGACGGGCATTGGCGAGGCCGGCGTCCTGTGCGGCCTGCACGGCCATCGCGGAACGTTCGCCATAGGCGCAATAGAATATCAACTGGCTGCCGGCGGTGCGGCCTAACTGATGAACGATGCCGCCGGGTTTCACGTTGTCTTCAAGGTCCGCATAGGGCGCGTGCAGCGATCCCGGAATGACGCCGTATTTTTCACGCTCGCGGCGTTCGCGCAAATCGATCAGCGCAACCCCCTGCCTTCCGATCAAGTCTCGGGCGTCCGATGGCGTCAGCGCCCAGCCGCGCTTGGCGACCTCGTCCTGCGCGAGACCCATGTGCAGGTTGGCCGGCACCGCCACGTCCATCATCTTCGGATTCGGCAGATGCAGGTTGTTCATCAGGTCGACATACTGGTCGATCGACTTCACTTGCAGGCGCGGATTGCAGGCCTTTTCCTCGCCGATGGTGGAAACCGTGTCGCCCTTGTAGTCGTGCGCCGGATAGATCAGCGTCTGGTCGGGCAATTTCAGCAGCCGGTTGAAGATCGAGTCGTATTGCGCGTACGGATCGCCGTTCTGGAAATCGGTGCGGCCGGTTCCGCGGATCAGCAGCGTATCGCCGGTAAACACACGGTCCGGCAGGATGAAGCTGTAGGAATCATCAGTGTGTCCAGGGGTGTAAAGCACGTCGAGGCTCAGCCCCTCGATGTCGACGCGGTCGCCGTCCGAGACGCGCATCGAGACGACATCGACGCCGCTCTGCTCGCCCATCACCGTGATGCAATGGGTCAGGTCGCGCAACGCGCCGAGGCCGGTGATGTGGTCGGCGTGGACATGGGTATCGACGGCCTTGATCAGCTTGAGATCGAGATCGCGCAGAAGCTGGATATAGCGATCAACCTTCTCGAGGACGGGATCGATAATCAACGCCTCGCCGCCTTTCCGGCTCGCAAGCAGGTAGGTGTAGGTGCTGGATGTGCTGTCGAAGAGCTGGCGAAAAATCATGCCGCACTATTTACGCGGAGTCGGCGCGCGATCCAAGCCGGACCCTTCACTCTATCCGGCATCAGCACTTGAGATTAAGAGGCAGGTCTTTCGCCTAGAACATGCCCAGCACGATCGCGCCGACGAAGATGATCGATGCATACGCGGCCACGATACTCAAAGGTCCGACGATGGTCATGGGAGGCTCCCTTGGCTCAACGCTGGGTCATGTAACGCGCAACGCTAGCAAGACGTTCCCCGTGCAAAAAGTCAGGCCTGCTGTCTCTTCACGGATAGAATCGGACGGCGGCGCGCCAACGTGGTTAAAAAACTTTGAATAACAATGCGTTGAAGAGTCTTTAATTATCTTCGGTGAACTTGCGCGGATGACGCGTGGAGTGAGTTTGTTCGTTGTCGGCTCCTGTGTCCTTGTCGCGCTGGCGGGTTGCGGCCGCGGTTTCATGACCGCGGAACGCGAACCCTGGCGGGCCGAGGCAGAGAAGGCGTGCCTGAAATCCGGCGCGGTCAAGGAGACCGCGGACCTTGTCCGCATCGATCCGATTTCGGGGCCTGGCGCCTGCGGCGCGGAATTTCCGTTGAAGGTCGCGGCGTTCGGCGAGAGCAGCAGCAGTTTCGGCTATGCCGACGACCTGCGCCCGCCGGCGAGCATAGGCAATCAGCCGCGTTGGCCGGTGTCGCAGCCGTCTTATCAGCAGCCGCCGTCCTATCGGTCTTCGCAGCCGTTTCAGGCTTCGCGCCCGTCGCCGTATCCGGCACAGTCCGGCGCGCCGATGCCGCTGAATGCGCCGGGCGTCGCGCCGCCCGACGAAGAGGACATCGAGGCCGCATCGGACGCGACGCAGCCGCCAATGAATCGCGCGCCGCAATCGCGTGCGCCCTATGCTGCGCAGCCTTATCCCGCGAACCAGCCTGACACGCCGCCGCGTCTTGGGCCGTCGCGCGGATCGCCGGTGAATGGTTTCGGTCCTGTCGCGCTCAAGCCGACCGCGACGCTCGCCTGTCCCATCGTTTCCACGCTCGACCGATGGCTGGCGGACTCGGTGCAGCCCGCCGCGCAACGCTGGTTCGGTTCGCCGGTGGCGGAGATCAAGCAGATTTCGGCTTACTCATGCCGTGGCATGAACGGCAATTCGCGCGCGCACATTTCCGAACACGCCTTTGGCAATGCGCTCGACATCGCAGCCTTCACGCTGGCTGACGGACGCCGCATCGTCGTCAAGGATGGCTGGAAGGGATTGCCGGAGGAGCAGGGATTCCTGCGCGACGTGCAGGGCGGCGCGTGCCAGATGTTCAACACGGTGCTGGCGCCGGGATCGAACGTCTATCACTACGATCATATTCACGTCGATCTGATGCGGCGCGCTTCAGGCCGCATCATCTGTCAGCCGGCCGCGGTGTCCGGCGAGGAGATCGCGGCGCGCGCCTCGCCGCGCGGATATGTCAGCCGCGACTTGTCACGGGACGGGGGCGTCACCGGCTCCATCGGGCAGCGCGTGAAGCGGATGTTCGCGAAGGGTCCGCTGTCGAAGGAAGACCAAGACACGGTCGAGGACGAGTCCCGCATCAAGTGACTGCGGACTCGCTTCACGCTGATAGCCTCATGGTGAAGAGCGAGGCGCCGCAGGCAAGTCTACGCAGTCTGCGCACTTCGCCGCCTCGCGTCTCGAACCATGAGGACTTTACTTCCGCGCTTTATCTTTCGTCATGCCCGGGCTTGTCCCGGGCATCCACGCCTTAAAGAAACGGCGGTGAGAAAGACGTAGATGGCCGGGACGGAGCCCGGCCATGACGGCGGAGAAGTCTCGCTCAAATCATTGAAGTCTGTCTATGGCTTTGGATTGCTTCGCTCGCAATGACACCCGACCGGGATTCCTGGGAGCCTGTCAGTTCTGATCTCTCGCCCGAAAACCTGCAAGGAACACCCGCGTCGCGCTTTCGACCACGGTTGCGATCCGTGCCGGGGTGGGGGCGGGTTTGGCCTGAAAGATGTAGGGCTGGAACAGCGTCGCCTGACACATCATCATGAACTGCGCCGCCGCCAGTTCGCAGTCGTCGATCTTCAACTCCTTCGCCTTCACGCGCGCCGCGAGGTAATCGGCAAGGCGGCGCATGGTGAGCGCGATCACGTTCTCATAAAACCGGCGGCCGACGTCGGGCATCCGCTCGGCAATGGCCATGACGGTTCGCACCGTTGAGCCGCCGTCGGGCCGGCACACCACTTCGATATAGGCCCGGCCGAAATCATGCAGCGTCGTTTCGGCGTCGCGTCCGGGATCGAGGTTGAACGCGATTCTTCCCTGGTCGAGGCATTCCTTCTCGACGATGGCCTCGAACAGCGAGTGCTTGTCGGTGAAGTAGACATAAAGAGTGCCCTTGGAGACCCCCGCCGCGCGCGCGATCTCGTTCATGCTGGCGCCGTCAAAGCCCAGATCCATGAAGACGCGCCGTGCGCCGTCCATGATCTGGTGGCGCTTGGCGCTGTCCTCATCGCCGGGATGGAGGAGGGTTGCAGGGCCGGTGGCAACCATTCGTTCAGCCTGTTTTTGCGTTTCGCTGGGGAGGGCGCGGCGGGCAACGATCCGGGAACCCGAAGCGCGGTATCTAGGTGACATCACAAAATTACCATTGACCGAACGGTTCGGTCAATGGTAATTTTGTCGCAAGCCAGAATGGCGCGGCGGCTTTTTGCGCTGGCGCATGCTTTGTCATTTCAAGGAGGCCTGTATGGCCGTGCCTGCCAGAGATCAGGTTGCGAGGGTTGTTCACCCCGAGTCTGATGCATCCGAGGTCGATGTATCGCGCGTTGTTCCAGCGGCGGAGCAGGAGTTGCGTTCGCGCCCTGCGGAAAATCCCGCGACGGAAGCGCCGGCACCTTCGGCAGATGCCGGCAGCGAGACCTCGAAACCGAAATCCGCTTTGCGCAGGAAAATCCTGATCGGTGTCGCCGCGGTTGCCGCGCTCGCTGTCATCTATTTCGGCATTCACTATATGGTGGTCGGCCGTTACCTCGTCACCACCGACGACGCCTATGTCCGCGCCAACAACACCACGATGGGCGCGAAGATCGCCGGGCATGTGTCCAGAATTGCCGTCGGCGACAACACGCGCGTCGGCGCGGGCAATGTCGTGTTCGAGATCGACGACGGCGATTACCGGCTCGCGGTCGAAAGCGCGCAGGCGAAGGTCGCGACCCAGGAAGCGACCATCGCGCGCATCGGCCGCCAAGTTGCCGCGCAGGATAGCGTGGTTGTGCAGGCGAAGGCGCAACTTGCGTCGGCGGAGGCCAACACTAAGCGCGCGCAGGCCGACTTCGGGCGTCAGGAAGAATTGAGCAGCAAGGGATTTGCATCGAAAGCGACCTTCGACGTCTCACAGGCGGGACGCGATCAGGCGGTGGCCTCGGTGCAGGGCGCGCAGGCGACGCTCGAGGCCGCGCAGGCGCAGGTCGATGTGATCAAGGCGCAGAAGGCGGAAGCCGAAGGCCAGTTGCAGGAATTGCGCGCGGCGCTCGCCAAGGCGGTGCGCGACCTGTCGTTCACGACCGTGCGCGCGCCGGTGGACGGCATCTTCTCCAACCGCATCGTCAATGTCGGCGACTACGTGCAGCCGGGCCAGCGGCTCGCCAATGTCGTGCCGCTCGACGACGTCTATATCGACGCCAATTACAAGGAAACGCAGCTCAACCGCCTCAAGCCGGGCCAGCATGTCCAGATCACGGTCGATGGCGTCTCCGGCCGCACCATCAGGGGCATCGTCGACAGCCTCGCGCCGGCATCGGGCTCCGTGTTCACGCTGCTGCCGCCTGACAACGCCACCGGCAATTTCACCAAGGTGGTTCAGCGCGTGCCGGTTCGCATTCGCGTGCCGTTCTCGGTGGCGCGGGAAAACCTGCTGCGTCCGGGCATGTCGGTGATCACCACGGTCAACACCAAGCCCGAGCCTGACGGCGTCGATCCGATCGTCGCGAGATAGCCGCGTGCAGGCCGCCTCGTGCGGACCTGAGACATAACCCGGGACCAGCCGATGGCGTCCAACACCGCAACCATGGATGGCGTTCCCGCCGCGCCGGCCGAGACGGTCAGCACGCGCCGGCTGATCGCATTCCTCATCATGGTGTTCGGGATGTTCATGTCCATTCTGGACATCCAGATCGTCTCGGCGTCGCTGTCGGAAATCCAGGCCGGTCTGTCGGCGAGCTCAAGCGAAGTCGCATGGGTGCAGACCTCGTATCTGATCGCCGAAGTGATCGCGATTCCGCTGTCGGGATTTCTGTCGCGCGCGCTCGGCACGCGGCTGCTGTTCTCGATTTCCGCCGCGGGCTTCACCGCTGCGAGCTTCATGTGCGGCCTGACCTCGACTATCGAGCAGATGATCCTGTGGCGCGCGATCCAGGGCTTCGTTGGCGCGGGCATGATCCCGACCGTGTTCGCATCGGCCTATACGGTGTTTCCGCGCTCGAAATTCCACATCGTCGGCCCGATCATCGGTCTGGTCGCAACGCTGGCCCCGACCATCGGTCCGACCGTCGGCGGCTACATCACCGACCTGATGTCGTGGCACTGGCTGTTCTTCATCAATATCGTGCCCGGCATCGGCATCACCATCGGCGTACTGGCGCTGGTCGATTTTGACAAACCGGACTTCAAGCTGCTGGAGCATTTCGACTGGTGGGGCCTTGCCGCGATGGCCGGGTTTCTCGGCTCGCTCGAATACGTGCTGGAGGAAGGTCCGCGCAACGACTGGCTCCAGGACGAATCCATCTTCGTCTTCGCGATCGTCTGCGTGTTCTCCGCAGTGGCCTTCTTCTATCGCGCGCTGACGCAGAAGGAGCCAATCGTGGACATCCGCGCCTTCACCGACCGCAACTTCGCGCTTGGCTGCATGTTCTCGTTCTGCGTCGGCATCGGTCTTTACGGCCTGACCTACGTCTATCCGCGTTACCTCGCCGAGGTGCGCGGCTACAGCGCGCTGATGATCGGCGAGACGGTGTTCGTCTCGGGCGCCGCGATGTTTCTCAGCGCGCCGATCATCGGGCGGATGATGACCAAGGTCGACATGCGCTACATGATCGCGGCGGGTCTCATCATTTTCGCGATCAGTTCATGGCAGATGACATGGATCACGCGCGATTATGATTTCTACGAACTGCTGGTGCCGCAGATCCTGCGCGGCGTTGGCATCATGATGGCGATGGTCCCGGTCAACAACATCGCGCTCGGCACACTGCCGCCCGCGCGCCTGAAGAACGCTTCCGGTCTGTTCAACCTGACGCGCAATCTCGGCGGCGCGGTCGGCCTCGCCGTCATCAACACCGTGCTCGACAACCGCACCGACCTGCATATCTCGCGGCTGCACGACAGGGTGACATGGGGCAACGCGACGGCGGTCGAGACGCTCAACATGCTGACGCAAAAATTCCAGGGCGCGGGCAACGCCTCGCTGATGGCGCTGAAGCAATTGTCGCTGATCGTGCACCGGCAGGCGGTGGTGATGAGCTTCGGCGACGCCTTCTTTCTGCTCACGATATTCTATCTCGGGCTGAGCACGCTGGTGTTCTTCGTCAACAAGCCGAATCTGGCCGGTCCGCCGCCGGACGCGCATTAGCGCGATATTGTCTGCGAAACCCGTTCGTGCTTGAACGGCGGCATGGGTGACATTTCCGCGAGCTTCAAGGATGCGTTTTTCAGCCGCCGTGTTTCCGCGGTCTCTGCGCGCTGGCTTGCGGCGACCTTGCTTCTGGTGGTTGCGGCTTGGGTCGCGGGACTGGCGCTGCTGCTGAGCGTAGCCAATCGCGTGCACGTCGATGTGCCATATCTGCTAGCGATCAAGCTGCCGCTGCTGAAGAATAATCCGGGGCTGATCTTCGCGGGCGAGAGCCGCACCGCGTATGGCATCGATCCCGCTCTGGCCGCGCAACTGCTCGGCGAGCGGACGGGTTACGCCGTAAACATCGCCTACGACGCGGGCGAGCCACTGGCGGTGCTCGGCGCGGCACGCGCGCAGCCGGATGCTTTCGCCCGATCCCATGTCGTTCTCAGTGTCGCGCCGTTCATCTTCAATGAAGGGGTACGCTCCGCCGGGGTGTTTCCGCAGGACGTCACTGCGCGGCTCGGTGTCGGCGAACAGCTATGGACCTATCTGCCGCTGCGGGTAGGGACCCTGATCCGCTATATCCGTGAGGCCTTCAAGGCGCGACTCGCCGAGCGGCAGGGTATTGCTATCGTGACGCCGCCATCGGCTGGCCTCGGGTTGTCGGTGATTCATGACACGCAACGCGAGGGCGACTGGTTTGCGCGGCTTGAGGACCATCCGCACTTTGCGAACTGGGACCTGAATGGCCCGAAAGCCCGTTATGAAATAGGCGCCCTTTGCGATCTTGCGAAACTCACGGGCAAACTAACGGTGCTATTGCCGCCGTGGGCGGCGCGTTACGATCGCGCGACGGACGCTGCGTGGCACAACAAGGAGGACCAGATCGCGTCGCTGGTGATTGAGGCCGGTGCGCGGTGCGGCTTCGGTGTGCTGAACGTTCCCACGGTTCCAGGGCTGACGAGCGCCAACTTCGCCGACGAGATGCACGTCAACGCGACGGGCATCCCGATCTACACCCGCTATATCGTTGAACAGCTCAAGCGATAGTTCTCATCCCGCATGCTGTTCAGTTCATTCACCTTTGTTTTCAATTTTCTGCCTGCAGTCTTGCTCGCCTTCGCAGCGGCCCGGCGACACTCGCCGCGAGCCGGCGTTCTCGTCCTGCTCGGCGCATCGCTGTTTTTCTACGGCGCATGGCGGCCGGTCTATTTGCTCCTGTTTCTTGCTTCGGTCGGAATGAATTTTTCGCTCGGCCTGCTGATGGCCGATCCGCGTCGCCGGCGGCCAATCGGCGTGATCGGGGTGACGATCAATCTCGCAGCCCTGTGCTATTTCAAGTATATCAATTTCCTGCTCGATAACGTGAGTGCGCTGACCGGAACGCCGCTGCCGTTTGCGAGCATCATTCTTCCGCTTGGAATTTCCTTCTTCACCTTCCAGCAAATCGCCTATCTGGTGGACGTGATGCGCGGCGCCCCGGTTGAGCGCGACATCATCAGCTACACGCTGTTCGTCTCGTTCTTCCCGCACCTGATCGCCGGGCCACTGGTGCATCACGCCGAGATGATCCCGCAGTTCAAGCGCGGTACGGCGTCGCGCTCTTCCGTGCTTGCGGCGCGTGGGTTTGCCATCTTCGCGGCCGGATTGTTCAAAAAGGTTGTGATAGCTGATAATCTCGCACAATTCGCGACACCGGTGTTCGCGCATCTCGATAGCGGGGGCGGTGTTACCGCATCGTGGGCGTGGCTCGCGACGCTGGCCTACACGCTCCAGATCTATTTCGATTTTTCCGGCTATTCTGACATGGCCATCGGCCTCGGACTTATGTTCGGCATTCGCCTGCCGGTGAACTTTCGGTCGCCTTATAAATCACTTTCGATTATTGAGTTCTGGCGGCGCTGGCACATAACGCTGTCCCGTTTCCTGCGCGACTATCTCTATATTCCGCTCGGCGGTAATCGGCTCGGTAAAGTGCGCCGCTATCTCAATCTTCTGATTACCATGTTGCTCGGCGGGCTGTGGCACGGGGCAGGCTGGACTTTCCTGATCTGGGGCGGGCTACACGGCGTCTATCTCGGCATCAATCATCTGTGGCGCAGCGCGATCGGCGTTGGGAATCCTCGCGGACCTATGCGCGTCGTGTCATGGGCTGTGACCTTCATGGCTGTCGTTCTTGCATGGGTCTTTTTCCGCGCGGCCACGTTGGGCGGCGCATGGCGGGCGCTGAAGGGTTTTGCAGGACTCTCGACGGATGAGACGGCTTTCGTGCCATCGGGCATCGTACGGGTCATGGACCTGCCGATTCTCGTTAGCGCAGAGGCATCGCTCACGATTGGCGCAGCGGTGACCGCTGTTGCCTTGCTTTGCGCGTTGGCGCTTCCGAACGTGCCGCAGATATTCCGTTATCGCGAATATCGCCGCGCGCCGGAGGCCGGCTCACCTATCCGCTGGAAACTGAATGCTATCTGGGCGCTGCTCGTGGCTCTGGCCTTCACGACCGCTCTATTCGGGATGTGGCAGCGGATGGAGTTCCTGTATTTTCAGTTCTAAGAACGCAAAAGCGTCGGCCGGGGGCGGAAGCACATGAGTTTCATCAGCGGCGTCGGACTGACGGCCTTCGGCAAGCATGAGGGCCGCTCGACGCTCGACCTGATGAGCGAGGCGGCGGAGAGCGCGTTGTCGGACGCCGGGCTAAAACGGTGCGACATCGACGGCCTGCTGACGGGCTATTCCACCACCATGCCGCATTTGATGCTGGCCACCGTGTTTGCCGAACATTTCGGTGTGCACCCGTCCTACGCGCACGCGATTCAGGTCGGCGGCGCGACGGGACTGGCGATGGCGATGCTGGCGCACGAACTGGTCGAGGGGGCGTTGCAAAAACCATTCTCGTCGTCGCCGGCGAGAACCGCCTCACCGGGCAGGCGCGCGATTCGGCGATGAGCACGCTGGCGCAGGTCGGTCACCCCGACTACGAAGTGCCCCTCGGGCCGACGATTCCCGCATACTATGGGCTGCTCGCGTCGCGCTACATGCACGACTACGGCCTCACGCAGCAGGACATGGCGGAGTTCGCGGTGCTGATGCGCCAGCACGCGATGCTGCATCCCGGCGCGCAGTTTCGCGATCCGATCACAGTCTCGGATGTGATGGCGTCGCGCGAAATATCGTCGCCGCTGAAACTGCTTGATTGCTGTCCTGTATCGGACGGCGGCGCCGCATTCATCGTCAGCCGCGAGCCGGTGAGCGATCATCATGTGCGCGTGCTGGGTTGCGGGCAGGCGCATCTGCATCAGCATGTCACGGCGGCGCGGTCTCTCTCGGATGTCGGCGCGGCGGTCGCCATGAACCGGGCGCGTGCGAAGGCGGGCGTCGATCCGCGCCACATCAAGTATGCCGGCATCTATGACAGCTTCACCATCACGCTGGCGATCCTGATCGAGGAGCTTGGCCTCGCGCCACGCGGCGAAGCGGCTGCCCGCGCGCGGAACGGCGATTTCGGCATTGGTGGCGCGCTGCCGCTGAACACCCACGGCGGACTGCTGAGCTACGGCCATTGCGGCTGCGGTGGCGCGCTGGCGCATCTGGTGGAGACCCAGTTGCAAATGACGGGCCGGGCGGGCGCGCGGCAGGTGCGCGATGCGTCACTGGCGCTGCTCCATGGCGACGGCGGCGTGATGTCGTCCCATGTCAGCATGTTCCTGGAGCGGCTGCGATGACAGCGGCGGCAGAATTCAAAGGCTGGACCGACGGCGTGTACGCCATTCTCTATCAGTCATGCGGCGCGTGCCGGCGACTGTGGTATTTCCACCGCCCATTCTGTCCGTCGTGCGGCGATACTTCGCCGCAGACTCATCGCGCCAGCGGCAGGGGCATGGTCTACGCTTGCACGCTGGTGCGCCGCGCCGCTACGCCCGAAGCAAAGGCCCATGTGCCCTATGCGATCCTGCTGATCGATATGGCGGAAGGCTTTCGCATCATGGCGCATGGTGACGTCGGCCTGAAAATCGGCGACGAGATCGTCACCGAGTTCAGGCCGTTCACAAGCCTGCGCGTGCCGTATGCGGTGAAGACGTAAGCGGGATCAGCGCCGGTTTGCCGTTTTTCGGGTGGTGGCGTCATGGTCCTGGAAATCGTCGCCGTCGATCAATGGCGGAACGAGGTGCGGCGTGGTGGTGTAGACGATGAATCCGCTGCGCGTCCGCTTGGCTTGATAGAGCGCCTGATCGGCGCGTGCGAGCAATTCGTCCGGCGACAGATATTCGTTCGACATTATGGCGATGCCGACGCTCGTGCCGATCTCGATAGCAAGGCCTTTGACCTCGTAACTTGAGCCGATATCCTCGACGATGCGTGATGCCAGCGCGGTGGCCTGCTTGCGTGCCGCTACGCCGGTCTGGACCAGTACGAATTCGTCGCCGCCAAGGCGCACGAGCAGATCGCTCTCGCGGGTCAGGAGCGTCAGCCTCCGCGCCACTTCCTTCAGAATGGCATCGCCTGCGGGATGGCCGTAGCGATCGTTCGCGGCCTTGAAGCGATCGAGATCGAGGATGTGAACGGCGAGGCCGTAGCCGTTGCGCTGCGCGTCGGCGATGATGGCTTCGAGATTTTCGTCAAGTCCGAGACGGTTGGTCAGCCCCGTCAGGGCATCACTTTGTGCGAGGCCAGCGAACTTTTTCTTCAGAACAAGCTGGTTGACGGTTGTGTCGTAGGAATGCCGGACAACATCGAAGGCGCCAAACAGGAAAATAAGCACCAGTAGCGAGAGGCAGATATAAATCAGGCCACCGTGCATCAGTGACATGATACTCGGCGGCACCACAACGATGATCAAATTCATGAATGCCAGCCGCGGGCTATAGGCGACGCGCGTGATGGTCCCGAGCGCGTAGCCGGTAAGCGTGCCGACAATCAGCATTTGCACGGTCGGATAGGGCAGCATGAAGCAGCGAACACCGAGCGCGCCGACAAGAGCTCCTGTCACCATGCTTCGTATTGCGAACCGTCGTTCCCAGTAAGCGGCCTCGGATCGTGTGATCGATCCTTGCATGGCGGTCCGATGATAGTTTTGAATCATCCATATCCGCTCAACGGAAACGACGACCGCCAGGATTGTGATCCCCAGTATGACGATGTCGCCGGTCTCAATGAAGATGGCCGCGCCTACGAGGCACTGACTAAGCGCAAATACCACGACCAGCGGCGCTACGCTGAAGAGGTCGCTGACCATCTCGACATAGATACTATCGGGAAGACGGCGGCCGCGAAGGAACTGGAACGGGGATAATGTCATGGGACTCGCGGTTCAAAACGAGCCCGTCGATCGCGCGGGCGATGGGATGTGTTTTATATGCTGTGAGTAAAATGAAGGCACCGGGAAACGATCAAACTTGATAGATCTGGAACTGGCCGCCGCCCCAGCATCGGAATTCGGCAAGTTAACAATTCGTTTGGCCGGAATGCGGGCGCCGCGCCTGCTTTGCGATGCAATAAGGCCGAGTCATTTTTATCGACGCATCGCCAAATGCTGCCAGCGAGGTCTTAAAATGGCGAGGGGTCCGGCGTGTTGCGCCGAACCCCTCCTTCTTTGCGCATGATCCGATCGGATCATGCGATCGATATCAGCCAGCCTGTAAGCCGGGTTCTGTAGGGCCTGCATGGTTTGCACCACGCAGACGTGACGGCCATTCCTCTGGGACGCAAGTTACCTTGCGCCTCAAGCAACCTACCCGGACAGCGGGCCTGACATCGCCCCGCGGAGTTATCGCCCGGAGTGAGCGAACTGTCCGCTATGCCGTCCCTATTCGGTTTTGCTCCCGGTGTGGTTTGCCATGCCGTCTCCGTTGCCGGAAACGCGGTGCGCTCTTACCGCACCTTTTCACCCTTACCGCATCCCTCATCTTTTTCAGAGTCGGGGGCGGCGGTTCGTTCTCTGTGGCACTTTCCCTGGGGTCGCCCCCGCCGGACGTTATCCGGCACCGTATGTCGATGGAGCCCGGACTTTCCTCCCCGGCGACCTTTCGATCCTTGCCGGAGCGGCCGTCCAGCCGACTGACATCGCAGTGATGGGCGCGCGGGACCGCGAGGTCAAGAGGTGAGGGCTGTTTCCTGCGGCAGAAGCGCCAGCAGATCGTGCAACGTGGTCAATGTCGACTGATCGGCAACGCCGTCCACGCGCTCGGGGCGGAAATGCCGCTGGAAGGCCGCGACCACATCCATGGTCGCGGTGTCGTACTGGCCGTTGAGCGGAACGCCATAGCCGAAACGGCTGAGCGAGCGCTGCAAGGCGAGAACGTCGTCGCCCGATGCGCCCAGCAGTTTTTGTTCGCCGCTGACGATCGGCGCGGGCTCGGTCCACAGGCCGACCCCGGAATCCGCCAGGAGGCGCCACGGGAATTTCTCGCCGGGATCCTTCTTGCGGCCGGGCGCGACATCCGAATGCGCCAGCACGCGATGCTTCGGAATATCGCGGCGGATCATGATGCCCTTGCACAGCGCGATCACCGCCGCGACCTGCCGCAGCGGAAAATCGGTGTAGCCGAGATCGTGGCCGGGGTTGACGATCTCGATGCCGATCGAGCGCGAATTGATGTCGGTCTCGGCGCCCCACGACGATGTGCCGGCATGCCACGCGCGCGCGGATTCGCGCACGCACTGGACGATGTTGCCGTCTTCGAGCACGACGTAATGCGCGGAGACTTCGGTGCCCTCGGTGCACAGCCGCACGATCGCGCTCGCGGCGTCGGTCATGCCGGTGTAGTGCAGCACGACCATGTCGGGCGACAGCACGCCTTTGCGATCGCCGTAGTTGGGGGATGGCGTCACAGTCGAAACGACGGACGAATCCGGCACGAAACTCAGCATGTCAGCAAGACCCCTGGACAGAATGGTGGGACGCTGATGCCTCGAATCAAATCCAGCAGACTCAAACGATCCTAGGGTCATTCAGAAAGCTCAAAACGGGCAAGAGAAGGGCGGACGGATTACCGGGGGCAGTGAACCGGCAATGCGCGGTCGTCGCAATCCGCGCGGGTTCCATTATCCCCGGAACATTGCGCATGGCTCGGCTGCCGAAATGCGGCCTTCAAAGTCGATGGTGGGTGTCAACCATTCCTTAACGATAACGGCCGCTACTGAAGAATGGAGAGTCGCGCCGGAAATGGAGCGGCTGCGGTTCATCGATGCGCAAAAAGCCCCGCGAAAAACCTCATGGCTGGCCAGAAAATCCCATGCGGAACCTCGAATTTGCGGCGAGTCATCGCGAGCGCCTCGGCGTTCCGGTCGATTTGGGCTCACGAACGGGCCAGTCTGGGGTTATTCGGACGGGATCTGGCGGATCGGCCGGGATATTCCGGACGGCACGCGGCCGTCTTTCACCGGCAGGCCTTTGAAATGTCGCCCGACGACGCACCCGTGCGCCACGTTCCGGTTCTCGGCCGCGAGGCCGTCGATGCGCTCGCGCCCCATGACGGCGGCGTCTATGTGGATGCGACGTTCGGCGCCGGCGGCTACAGCCGCGCCATCCTGAAAATTCCCGGCACCCGCGTCATCGGCATCGACCGCGACCGCACCGCCATCGCCGGCGGCTTCGATCTGGTGGAGCAGTCCGGCGGACGGCTGACGCTGGTGGAGGATCGTTTCTCCAATCTCGCGGACGTGTGCGCCGCACAGGGCATCACCGCCGTCGATGGCGTGGTGATGGACGTCGGCGTCTCGTCGATGCAACTCGATCAGGGCGAGCGCGGCTTCTCGTTCCGCCTCAACGGCCCGCTCGACATGCGAATGGGGCACGACGGTCCGACCGCGGCGGACGTGATCGCGAAAGCGTCCGAGACTGATCTCGCCAACATCATCTATATCTTCGGCGAAGAGCGGCACTCGCGCGCCGTGGCCCGCGCCATTGTCGCGGCGAGGAAAGAAGCGCCAATCACCACGACGCGTGCGCTGGCGGATATTGTCTCGCGCGTGGTGCGCTCCAAGCCCAACGAAATCCATCCCGCCACCCGCACGTTCCAGGCACTGCGCATTTTTGTCAACGAGGAACTGGACGAGTTGCACGCAGCCCTCGTTGCCGCGGAGCAGGTGCTGAAACCGGGCGGGCGGCTCGCGGTGGTGTCGTTCCACTCGCTGGAAGACCGCATCGTCAAGAATTTTCTCAACGAGCGCGGCAAGCGCGGCGGCGGTTCGCGGCATCTGCCGGAAGTCGATCAGGCGCAGCCGAGCTTCGAGATTCTCACCAAGCGGCCCATCGTTGCGGACGACGACGAGGTCGCGGCCAATCCCCGCGCGCGTTCGGCGAAGCTGCGCGTTGCGTCCCGTACCGCTGCGCCCGCGCAGCCCGAGACGGCCTCGTTCGACTGGCCGCAACTCGCCGACGTGATGAGGGGCGGCTGACATGCGCATCGTCCACCTCTTCGTCATCTGCGCGTTGATCTTCGCCGCGTCCTACGTCTACCGCATCAAGATGGAATCCACCGTGCGGACCGAGCGCGTGCTGAAGCTGCGCGCCGACATCCGCGAGCAGCGCGATTCTATCGCCGCGCTCAGGGCGGAATGGGCCAAGCTGGAATCGCCGAGGCGGTTGCAGGAACTGGCTTCGCGCCATCTGTCGCTGCGGCCGATCGAGGCCACGCAATACGACACGCTGAAGAACCTGCCGCCGCGACCGCCGAGCTTCGTCAAGCCGGGCGATCCGGACCCGATCGGCACCATGATCGACAGCGTCGATCAGGAAGCGCTCGCGTCAGGCCCGCAGGAACAAGAATCCATCACCGGCTCGGTGCCGTCGCCGGAGGGCGCGCGATGACCGATCAGGCTCTCCACGTCGCGCGACCTCCCGAACCCTGGCGGCAGCGGCTGATCCGCACGCTGCTTTACGGGCGCAATGTCGACCGCTCCGCCAAGGCGCGCGCCCGCGTCGGCCTTGCGATCGTGGCCTTCGCCGCCGTTTACGCCATTATCGCGGGCCGCCTCGTCATGTTCGCGGTGGGCGGCGATGGCCACGGCACGCGGCGGACGGCGTCGCAGGACGCCATCGCCACCGCGCGGCCCGACATCCTGGATCGCAACGGCGCCATCCTCGCCACCGACGTCAAGACGCCGTCGCTGTTCGGCGAGCCGCGCCGTCTGATCGACAAGGACGAAGCCATCGAACTGCTGACCGCGACGATGCCCGACATCGACGCCGGCGAAGTGCGCGACCGTCTCTCTTCGAAGAAAGGTTTCGTCTGGCTGAAGCGTGAAATCACGCCGCAGCAGCAGAAGGATATCTATCGTCTCGGCATTCCCGGCATCGGCTTCCTGCGTGAGAACAAACGTGTCTATCCGAGCGGCGTGGATGTGTCGCATCTGATCGGCCTCGTCAATATCGACAATCAGGGCATCGCCGGAATCGAGAAGTGGCTCGATGGCAACGGCCTCGCGGATCTGCACCGCGCGGGCTTCGCCACCGACCGGCAACAGGCCCCCGTCGAGCTCGCGGTCGATCTGCGCGTCGAGCACGCGCTGCGCGATGAACTGGTGAAGGCGAAGGAAAAATTCCGGGCCAAGGCGGCGTCCGGCATCGTCAGCGATGTGCGCACCGGCGAAGTCATCGCCATGGTCTCGCTGCCGGACTTCGATCCGAACAATCCGAAGGAGGTGCACGATCCCGATCGCATCAACCGCCTGACCACCGGCGTCTACGAGATGGGATCGACCTTCAAGGCGTTCACGCTGGCGATGGCGCTGGATTCAGGCAAGGCGACGCTGAACTCGATGTGGGACGCGCGCGGACCGCTGCACTACGGCAAGTTCAAGATTCACGACGACCATGCGATGGGCCGTTTCATCAACACCAAGGAAGTGTTCACCTACTCGTCGAACGTCGGTGCGGCGCGTATCGCATTGTCGCAGGGCGTCGAGGCGCACAAGGCGTTTCTCGCCAAGATGGGGCAGATCGACGCGGCTGCGGACCGAACTGCCGGAAAGCGCGTCTCCGCTGGTGCCGCGCCGCTGGGCCGAACTGAACACAGTCACCATTGCATTCGGCCACGGCATGGCGGTGGCGCCGTTGCAGGCGGTGATGGGCATTAACGCGCTGGTCAACGGCGGCTATCTCATTCCGCCGACGTTCCTGAAGCGTACCGAGAAGGAAGCGATGGCCGAAGCGAAGCGGGTGATCCGCTCCGACACCAGCGAGAAGATGCGCTTCCTGATGCGGCTCAACGCGGAAGTCGGGACCGCTCGCAAGGCCGACGTGAAGGGCTACTACATCGGCGGCAAGACCGGCACTTCCGAAAAGGTCATCAACGGCCGTTATGCCAAGAAGAAGGTCCTGAACTCCTTCACCGCGATCCTGCCGGCGGACAATCCGCGCTACCAGCTTCTTGTCATGCTGGACGAGCCGCAGTCGCTGCCGGAAACCCATGGCTTTATTACTTCGGGCTGGAATGCGGTGCCGACCGGGGGCAAGGTGATCGAGCGGATCGCCCCGCTGCTGGGGGGTCACACCCCGTTTCGATTTGCCGCCGTCCGAGCGCCTTATTCTTGCGGCATCGAAGGAAAGCCGGTAACCGCACGCTGGATTCGGTGTGAGCCGGCGAGGGGTGAGATGAAGCTAGGCGAGCTTTTCAGCGGGGAGGCCGTGGTGGACGCGCGACATGCGGATGTCGCGGTCACCGGCGTCACCATGGACAGCCGCACGGTGAAGCCCGGCGATGTGTTTTTCGCGCTGGCCGGTGTGAAGACCGACGGCGCGCGCTTCATCGATCAGGCGATTGCATCTGGCGCGGTTGCCGTCGTCAGCGACCGGATTCCCGTGAGCGACCATCGCGTTCCATTCATCGCCGTGCCGAATCCGCGCCGCGCGCTGGCGCTGGCCGCCGCGACATTCTACGCGCGCCAGCCCGCGACCATCGCCGCCGTCACCGGCACCAGCGGCAAGACCTCGGTCGCGGTGTTCACGCGGCAGATCTGGCAGCGCCTCGGCTATGCATCCGCGAGCATCGGCACCATCGGGCTGGTGTCGCCGAAGCGCACCGTCTACGGCTCGCTGACCACGCCAGATCCGGTCGCACTGCAACGTTCACTCGCCGAACTCGCGGACGAGGGCGTGACGCATCTCGCGCTGGAAGCATCGTCGCACGGCCTCGACCAGCATCGCCTCGACGGCGTGCGCGTCAGCGCGGGTGCATTCACAAATCTGTCGCGCGATCACATGGATTATCATCCGACCGTCGAACATTATCTCGCGGCCAAGCTGCGGCTGTTCACCGATCTTGTTGTCGACGGCGGGGCGGCGGTGATCTCCGCCGATCACGCGCATTCGCAGGCGGTGATCGATGCCGCGCGCGGGCGCAAGCTGCGCATCATCACGGTGGGCCGCAAGGGCGACGGCATCAGGCTGCTCGATGCAGCGGTGGACGGTTTCGCGCAGAGGCTGACGCTTGAATATAACGGCAGGCGCTATCAGGTGCGGCTGCCGCTGGTCGGCGAATTCCAGATGGAGAATGCGCTGATCGCGGCGGGGCTGGTGCTTGCGACAGGCGGCGATGCCGATCGCGTGTTCGCATCGCTGGAAAAACTCGAAGGCGCGCCGGGACGTCTCGAACTGGTCGGCGAGCGCAACGGCGCGCCGGTGTTCGTCGATTATGCGCACAAGCCCGACGCATTGGCGAAAGCGCTGGAAGCGCTGCGGCCTTACACCAGGCGCAAGCTGGTGGTGGTGTTCGGCGCGGGCGGCGACCGCGACGCCGGCAAGCGTCCCTTGATGGGGGAGATTGCGGCAGAGAACGCAGATACTGTCATCATCACCGACGATAATCCGCGTTCGGAGAATCCCGCAGCGATCCGCGCCGCCATTATGGGGGCGGCGAAGGGCGCAACCGACATCGGGGACCGGGCCGAGGCCATTCGTGTTGCAGTAGCCGGTTTGCAGAAAGGCGATGCGTTGCTGATTGCGGGCAAGGGTCACGAGACCGGACAGATCGTGGGAGATAAAGTATTGCCGTTCAGCGATCACGAGGCCGCCGTGGCGGCACTGGCGGAGCATGCCGCATGAGCGCGCTATGGACGAGTGCTGCGATGGCCGAGGCGATGCACGCCGCAACGCGCGGCGCGCTGCCGGATGACGTGACTGGCATTTCCATCGACAGCCGTACGCTGACGCCGGGCGAGGCGTATTTTGCCATTAAGGGCGACGTGCATGACGGCCACGATTTCGTCGAGGCGGCGCTGAAGAATGGTGCCGCGCTGGCGGTGGTTGCGAAAACCCATGCGGATACGTTTGCCGCCGATGCGCGTCTGCTGGTCGTGGACGATGTGCTTGCCGGCCTTGTCGATCTCGCTCATGCGTCGCGCGCTCGTCTCGGTGCGAAAGTGATCGCCGTGACCGGATCGGTGGGCAAGACCTCGACCAAGGAAGCGTTGCGCACGGTGCTCGGCGCGCAGGGCGAAACCCATGCGTCGGTCGCCTCATTCAACAATCACTGGGGCGTGCCGTTGTCGCTGGCGCGCTGCCCGCCGTCCGTGAAATTCGCAATTTTCGAGATCGGCATGAACCATCCCGGCGAGATCACGCCGCTGGTGAAGATGGTGCGCCCGCATGTGGCGATCATCACCACGGTGGAGCCGGTGCATCTGGAATTCTTCGCCGGAATCGATGCGATTGCCGACGCCAAGGCGGAAATCTTTTCAGGACTGGAGCCCGGCGGCGCAGCGGTGCTCAACCGCGACAATCCGCAATTCTCGCGCCTGAGCAAGAGCGCGAAGCAGGCCAAGGTCGAACGCATCGTGTCGTTCGGCAGTGACGAAAAAGCCGATGCGCGGCTGCTCGACGTGTCGCTGCATCCCACCTGTTCGGCCGTACATGCCAACATTCTGGGCCACGACGTCACCTACAAGATCGGCATGCCGGGCCGCCACATGGCGATGAATTCGCTGGCGGTGCTCGCCGCGGCGTCGCTGGCGGGCGCGGACCTGGCGCTATCGGCGCTCGCGCTGGCGCAGCTCAAGCCCGCGGCCGGGCGCGGCGTGCGCGAGGTGCTGACGCTGACGGAAGGCTCCGCGACCCTGATCGACGAGAGCTACAACGCCAATCCGGCCTCGATGAAGGCCGCGATCACCGTGCTCGGCCAGGCCGGCGTCGGCCCGCGCGGTCGGCGTATCGCGGTGCTCGGCGACATGCTGGAACTGGGCCCCGCCGGCCCCGATCTGCATCGCGGGCTGAGCGAGGCGATCACCGCCAACAGCATCGATGCGGTGTTTTGTTGTGGTCCGCTGATGCGCAACCTGTGGGAGGCCCTTCCTTCGGCGAAGAAGGGCGGCTATGCCGATAGTTCGGCTGCCCTTGAGGAGCAGGTCACCGCTGCGATCGGTGCGGGGGACGCCATCATGGTCAAGGGGTCGCTCGGTTCGCGGATGAAATTGATTGTGACCGCGCTGCAAAAGCGCTTTCCAGGACGGGCCGCGCTCGACGACATCACGGTGTAGGGCTCGCACTACAGGGCAATTTGAATGTTTTATTGGCTCACCGAATTGGCCGGCACCATTCCCGGCATCAATGTGTTCCGCTACATCACCTTCCGCACCGGCGGCGCGATGGTGACCGGCGCGCTATTCGTGTTCCTGTTCGGGCCGTGGATCATCACCCGGCTGCGCCTGGCGCAGGGCAAGGGTCAGCCGATTCGCGCTGACGGTCCGCCGACGCATCTCGTCACCAAGAAAGGCACGCCCACCATGGGCGGCCTGATGATCCTGTCCGGCCTGATCGTCGCGACCTTGCTGTGGGCCAACCTGCGCAATCCCTATGTTTGGATCGTGCTGCTGGTCACGCTGGGCTTCGGGCTTGTCGGCTTCTATGACGATTATCTGAAAGTCTCCAAGCAGACCGACAAGGGATTCTCGGGGCGCTCGCGCCTCGCGGTCGAGGCGCTGATCGCGCTGGTCGCGTGCAGTTGCATCGTCTGGTTCGGCCGCAACGCCACGGTCACGGCGCTGTCGATTCCCTTCGTCAAGGAGTTCATGCTTAACATCGGCTGGTTCTATGTGATGTTCGGCATGTTCATCATCGTCGGTGCGGGCAACGCCGTGAACCTGACCGACGGCCTTGACGGTCTCGCCATCGTGCCGGTGATGATCGCGGCGGCGAGCTTCGGCATGATCGCCTATCTCGTCGGCAACGCGGTGTTCGCCGAATATCTGCAAATCCGCTATGTCCCTGGCACCGGCGAACTGGCGGTGCTGTGCGGCGCGGTGCTGGGCGCGGGGCTTGGATTTCTCTGGTTCAACGCGCCGCCGGCCTCGATCTTCATGGGCGATACCGGCTCGCTCGCGCTCGGTGGCATGCTCGGCGCGATCGCTGTCGCCACCAAGCACGAGATCGTGCTGGCGGTGATCGGCGGGCTGTTCGTGGTCGAGGCGCTGTCGGTCATCGTGCAGGTGGCGTCGTTCAAGCTCACCGGCAAGCGCTTCTTCCGCATGGCACCGATTCATCATCATTACGAGCAGAAGGGATGGACCGAGCCGCAGATCGTGATCCGCTTCTGGATCGTCTCAGTAATGCTGGCGCTGGCCGGTCTTTCGACGCTGAAGCTGCGGTAAAGCTGTGACCCCCGTCACCTCCTTCGCGGGTAAGACGGTCGCGGTGTTCGGCCTCGGTGGGTCGGGACTTGCGAGCTGCCACGCGCTGAAAGCCGGCGGCGCGGAGGTCATCGCCAGCGACGACACGCCCGCGAAACTCGCGGAAGCGGAGAAGGCCGGTTTCACCACCGCCGATCTGCGCAGCGTGTCATGGGCGAACTTTGCCGCACTGGTGCTGACTCCCGGCGTGCCATTGACGCATCCGCAGCCGCACTGGACCGTGCTGGCCGCGAAAGCGGCCGGCGTCGAGGTGATCGGCGACATCGAACTGTTCTGTCGCGAGCGCAAGCGCCACGCGCCGGATGCACCATTCGTCGCCATCACCGGCACCAACGGCAAATCAACGACAACAGCGCTGGTCGCGCATCTAATGCGCGAGGCGGGATACGACACCCAGATGGGCGGCAACATCGGCACCGCGATTCTCTCGCTTGAGCCGCCCCGCATGGGCCGCGTCCATGTGATCGAGATGTCGTCGTACCAGATCGATCTGACGCCGTCGCTCGATCCGAATGTGGGAATCCTGCTCAACGTCACCGAAGATCACATCGACCGTCACGGCAGCATCGAACATTACGCCGCCGTGAAGGAGCGGCTGGTGGCCGGTGTGCAGCGCGGCGGGGCGGCCATTGTCGGCGTCGATGACCATTTCTGCGCGGCGATCGCGGATCGCGTCGAGCAGGCGGGCCAGAACGTCGTCCGTGTCTCGGTGAAGCATCCGGTGGCGGATGGCGTCTGCCTCGAAGGCGATACCATCGTTCATGTTGACGGCGGCGCGCGCACGCGGATCGCCAGTATCGCGGACATCGGCTCTTTGCGCGGTTTGCACAACGCGCAGAACGCGGCCTGCGCATCGGCCGCTGTGCTGGCGCTCGGCGTCGGCACCGACGTCTTGCAGAAGGGTCTGCGCAGCTTTCCGGGTCTCGCGCACCGCATGGAGCAGATCGGCCGCAACGGCCGCGTGCTGTTCATCAACGATTCCAAGGGCACCAATGCGGATGCCGCGGCCCGCGCGCTGTCGTCGTTCAGGGATATTTTCTGGATTGCCGGCGGCAAGCCGAAGAGCGGCGGCATCGAAGCCTTGCGCGAATTCTTTCCGCGCATCCGCAAGGCCTATCTGATCGGCGAGGCGGCGCAGGATTTCGCCGCGACGCTCGGGGACGTGCCGCATGAGATCAGCAAAACGCTTGAAGAAGCCGTGCCGCATGCCGCGCGCGATGCCGAAGCATCGGGTCTGGCCGATCCGGTCGTGCTGCTCTCTCCGGCCTGCGCGTCGTTCGACCAGTTCCCGAATTTCGAGAAACGCGGCGACCGCTTCCGCGAGATCGCCAACGTGCTGCCGGGCGGGATGACGGCGGTGTAGTCCGCTCTTTCACCTCTCCCCGTTTACGGGGAGAGGCCGGATTGCAAAGCAATCCGGGTGAGGGGCCGACGCGTTACGTTAAAATCAAGCCGCCCCTCACCCCAACCCTCTCCCCGCAAGAGCGGGGCGAGGGAGCGGATCGCGTTTGTGACAGCCTCCTTCGTCATTGCGAGCCAACGGGTCGGCGCAAAGCGCCGCCCGATGATAAGCTCCGCGAAGCAATCCAGCTTTTTATGGAAGGACTGGATTGCTTCGTCGCAAGCGCTCCTCGCAATGACGGTTGGCGGGGGCCAGACGACACTCCAGACACTTTGACGAGATATTTTCTCGCATTCGTCCATCTTTAACCCTCCGGAAACCATGATGCGGGAGTAATACCCCGTTAACTTCTGGCAGGTGCCCATGATTTCCCGCGAGCAGCGCACGCCTTTCAGCGAATGGTGGTGGACGGTGGACCGGCTGCTGCTGGCCGCGTTCATGACGCTGATGCTCGGCGGCGTGATCCTGTCGCTGGCGGCGAGTCCGCCGGTCGCCGTGCGCATCGGCCTCGATCCGTTTCACTTCTTCAACCGGCATGTGCTGTTTCTCGTTCCTTCGGTGATCGTGATGCTGGCGGTATCGTTCCTGTCGCCGCGGCAGGTGCGGCGCACCGCGCTGCTGGTGTTTGCGGTCAGCACCGTGCTGGTGGTGGCGACGCTGTTGTTCGGACCGGAGGTGAAGGGCGCGAAGCGCTGGATCACCATTCTCGGCATCAACATTCAGGCGTCGGAGTCTTTGAAGCCTGCCTTCGTCGTGCTGGTGGCGTGGCTGTTCGCGGAATCCGCCAAGCGGCCGGAGATGCCGGCGACCTCGATGGCGCTCGGCCTGCTGCTGATGACGGTGACGCTCTTGGTGCTGGAGCCGGACTTCGGCCAGACCATGTTGATCCTGATGGTGTGGGGCACGCTGTTCTTTATCGCCGGCATGCGGATGATCTGGGTGTTCGGCCTGATGGGTGCGGGTGCGGTGGGGCTGTTCGGCGCCTACCTGCTGGTGCCGCACGTCGCCGGACGTATCAAAAGATTTATGGACCCGGCGTCGGGCGACACGTTCCAGGTCGACATGGCGATGGAATCCTTCACCCACGGCGGCTGGTTCGGGCAGGGGCCGGGCGAGGGCACGGTGAAGCGCATCCTTCCCGACAGCCATACCGACTTCGTGTTTGCCGTCGCGGCCGAGGAATTCGGAATCATCCTGTGTCTCGCGCTGCTGGCGCTGTTCGCCTTCATCGTGATCCGCGCGTTGTCGCGCGCCTATGCCAGCGAGGATCTGTTCGCGCGTTTCGCCGCGGCGGGGCTCGCGATCATGTTCGGCATTCAGGCGTCCATCAACATGGCGGTGAACCTGCATCTGATGCCGGCGAAAGGCATGACGCTGCCGTTCATTTCCTACGGCGGATCGTCGATGATCTCGCTGGCCTACGGCGTCGGCATGCTGCTGGCCTTGACGCGGCAGCGCCCGCGCGTCGAAATGGAATCGATCGGCGCGGCCAACGCCGCGCACAGCTTCGCGTAGCGCGAGGACGGCGATGCCGAACAGACCTCTCATCATGCTGGCGGCGGGCGGAACGGGTGGTCACCTGTTTCCTGCCGAAGCGCTGGGGGTTGCGTTGATGAAGCGCGGGGCGCGGGTGCGGCTGGTGACGGATTCCCGCGCTGTGCGCTACAGTGGCTTGTTCTCTCGCGACATGATGGACGTGGTGCCGAGCGAGACCGTGCGCGGGCGCACGCCATGGGCGCTGGCGCGGACGGCTGCGATGCTCGCCGCCGGCGGCGCAATGGCGCTGGCGCTATTGCTGCGGCAGAAGCCGAAAGCCGTGGTCGGCTTCGGCGGCTATCCGACGCTGCCGCCGCTCTTGGCGGCGAAGCTGCTCGGCATTCCGACCGTGATTCACGATTCCAACGCCGTGCTCGGCCGCGCCAATCGCCTGCTGTCCACACGCGTGAGCGCCATCGCGACATCGTTGCCCGGTGTGCTGGACCGCGATCCGGCGCTCGCGGAGAAAAACACCGTCACCGGCACACCGATGCGGCCCGCGATTTTGGCCGCCGCCGCCGTGCCTTACGCGTCGCCGGATACGACAGGACCACTGCGGCTGCTGGTGACCGGCGGCAGCCAGGGCGCGCGCGTCATGGCGGACATCGTGCCCCCGCCATTGAGCGGCTGGAGCCGGCATTGTGGCGCAGGCTCAGTCTGGTGCAGCAGGTGCGCGAAGAAGACATGGTGCGGGTGCGCGCGGTCTATGACCGGCTCAAGATCGAAGCCGAACTCGCGCCGTTCTTCGTGGACCTGCCGGCGCGGCTGGCGTCGTCGCATCTGGTGATTTCGCGCTCGGGCGCGGGCACCGTGGCGGAACTTGCTGCGATCGGGCGTCCATCTATCTTGGTGCCGCTGCCCGGCGCGATCGATCAGGATCAGTTCGCCAATGCCGGCGTGCTCGAGAAAGCCGGCGGCGCGATCCGGATTCCGCAAACGGAGTTCACGCCGGATCGTTTGGCTGCGGAAATTTCCGCGCTCGCTGCCGATCCCGCACGGCTGACCGCGATGGCGAGGGGCGCGCGCTCGGTCGGCAGGCTCGACGCCGCCGAGCGGCTTGCCGATCTCGCGATGAAGGTTGCGGGGATTTAGCCTTTTTTGGGCCAATTTGGTCTTGTCATACCCCTCCGAAGCAAGGCATCCAGTGGAGCCATGCTAAGGACATTCCCATGAGACTGCCGCGCGAGATCGGACCCATTCACTTCGTCGGTATCGGCGGCATCGGCATGAGCGGCATCGCCGAGGTGCTGTGCAATCTCGGCTACACCGTGCAGGGCTCCGACGCTTCCGAGAACGCCAACGTCACCCGGCTGCGCGAGAAAGGCATCAGGATCAGCATCGGCCACAAGGCCGAGAACGTGAACGGCGCGGATGTGCTGGTGGTCTCCACCGCGATCAAGCGCGACAATCCCGAACTGATGGCCGCGCGCGGACAGCGCATTCCCGTGGTGCGCCGCGCCGAAATGCTCGCCGAACTGATGCGGCTGAAAAGCTGCATTGCGATTGCCGGCACCCACGGCAAGACCACCACCACATCGATGGTCGCAACATTGCTCGACGCAGGCAATTTCGATCCTACCGTCATCAACGGCGGCATCATCAACGCCTATGGCACCAATGCGCGTCTCGGCGCGGGCGACTGGATGGTGGTGGAAGCCGACGAGAGCGACGGCACCTTCCTCAAGCTGCCGGTGGATGTCGCCATCGTCACCAACGTCGACCCCGAGCATCTCGATCACTTCAAGACCTTCGAGGCTGTGCAGGACGCGTTCAAGAATTTCGTTGAGGGTGTGCCGTTCTACGGTTTCGCGGTGATGTGCATCGATCATCCGGTGGTGCAGGCGCTGGTCGGCAAGATCGAGGATCGCCGCATCATCACCTATGGCGAGAACCCGCAGGCCGACGCGCGGCTGGTCGATCTCGCCCCCTTCACAGGCGGATCGAAGTTCAAGGTCGAATTCCGCAACCGCAAGACCGATGCCGCCCACGAGATTTCCGATCTGGTGCTGCCGATGCCGGGACGTCACAACGCGCTCAATGCGACGGCGGCGATTGCGGTCGCGCACGAGATCGGCATTTCCGATGAAGCGATCCGCAAGGCCCTAGCCGGGTTCGGCGGCGTCAAGCGGCGCTTCACTAAGACCGGCGACTGGAACGGTGTCACCATCATCGACGACTACGGCCATCATCCGGTGGAAATCGCCGCCGTGCTGAAGGCCGCGCGCGATTCGACCAAGGGCAAGGTGATCGCTGTGGTGCAGCCGCATCGCTACACGCGGCTGCAATCTCTGTTCGAGGAATTCTGCACCTGCTTCAACGACGCCGACGCCGTGATCGTCGCTGACGTCTATCCGGCGGGCGAGGCGCCGATCCCCGGCGTCGATCGCGATTCATTCGTGCTCGGCCTGCGCGCGCACGGCCATCGCGAAGTGATCCCGCTGCCGGGCGCGGACAAGCTGGCGTCCGTGGTGCGCGACGTCGCCAGGCCCGACGATTTCGTGGTGCTACTCGGCGCGGGCAACATCACGCAGTGGGCCTACGCGCTGCCGGGCGAGTTGAAGGCTTTGGGGTAACGGATGAGCACCTGTCTCGCGTTACGTCATCTCGCTTTCGAGGATGCCGGGATTCTGGAGGATATCCTTGCCGCGCGCGGCGTTGAGCTGAGGTATGTCGAAGCCGGTCTTGCGCCGCTGGATCGGACAGCATTGGCAGGTGCTGATCTTCTTGTTGTGCTGGGTGGGCCGATCGGGGTCTACGAGACCGACGAGTATCCATTTATAGCGGACGAGCTTGCTGCTTTGCGTGTTCGCCTCGATCAACGACGTCCGACGCTGGGTATCTGCCTCGGTGCGCAGATGATCGCAGCCGCACTCGGTGCACGCGTGGCGCCGGGTCCCGCAAAAGAGATCGGCTACGCGCCCATCGGTCTGACGGAGGAGGGCAAGCGCTCGGTCATTGCGCCATTCGCAGGCGTCGATGTCTTGCACTGGCACGGCGACAATCTGGAGTTGCCGCCGGATGCCGTGAGGCTGGCCTCGACGGCGGTGTGCCCGACACAGGCGTTTGCGATCGGCACCCATGTGCTGGGTTTACAGTTTCACATCGAGACCAAGCCGCAAAAGCTGGAAAGCTGGCTGATCGGTCATGCGGTCGAATTGTCGAAGGTCGGGATTTCGCCATCGTCCCTGCGTGAACAGGTTGCGCGGAGTGGGGCGGCGACGGTTGCCGCAGGCCGTCGTGCCCTTGAGGCTTGGCTGGATGGAGCAGGCTTATGACCTTCCCTGACATCAGCGCCGATCTGAGATCCGCGATGCCGGAATTGCGCGGGCGCTTGCTGGCCAACGAGTCACTGGCGCCGCTGACGTGGTTTCGCGTCGGCGGTCCGGCGCAAATCCTGTTCACGCCTGCGGACGAAGACGATCTCGCTTATTTCCTTATGAGGCTGCCGCACGACGTTCCGGTTTATACGGTCGGCGTCGGCTCCAATCTGATTGTGCGCGATGGCGGCGTCGAGGGCGTGGTGATCCGCCTGTCGCCGCGCGGCTTTGGCGAGATCAAGGCTGACGGCGATACAGTGCGCGCGGGCACGGCTGCTCTCGACAAGCGCGTAGCGGAGGCTGCTGCCGCGGCCAACATCGGCGGGCTGGAATTCTACTTCGGGATTCCCGGCTCGATCGGCGGCGCGCTGCGCATGAATGCGGGCGCCAACGGCGGCGAAACGAAAGACGTGCTGGTGGAGGCGAGGGGCGTCACGCGCAACGGCGAGCGCGTCGCATTTTCCAACGCCGATATGAAGTTTGTCTATCGCAATTCAGGCGTGGACACCTCGATCATCTTCACCTCGGCGCTCTATCGTGGACAGATCACCGATCCTGAAAAAATTCGCGTTCGCATGGCCGAGGTGCAGACCCATCGCGAGACCGCGCAGCCGATCCGCGAGAAGACCGGTGGCTCGACCTTCAAGAATCCGCCGGGCCACAGTTCGTGGAAGCTGATCGATGCCGCCGGGATGCGCGGCTTCCGCGTCGGCGGCGCGCAGGTGTCGGAGATGCATTGCAATTTTCTCATCAATACCGGCGATGCCACGGCTCACGACATCGAGACGCTTGGCGAAACCGTGCGTGCGCGGGTGAAGGACAGCTCCGGCATCGAGTTGCAGTGGGAGATCAAGCGGATCGGGGTGGCGTAATTATTGTCGGGATGCCCGCACAAAACTCCGCGTCGTCCCCGCGAAGGCGGGGACCCATAACCACCGAACCATCGTTCAAGAATGTAGCTGACGTCATTCCCTCATGTGAAACGCAGGGAGCATGGGTCCCCGCCTTCGCGGGGACGACTCAGAAATGGTTTCAGGCCTTCACGTGGCTCAAAGTCACTCGCTCAAGGCTTGCAGCGTCTTGATCGGCTGCGATGAGACCTGGAACGTGCCGTCGAACGGATATTCCTGAAGCGCGATGATGCCGAGGGCGACGATGGCGGCGCTCGCGAACACTGCGAGCGATGCCAGGAACGCGCGCGGCTTCTCCAGATGGACGAGGCCGATTCCCACCTGCGTCAGCAGGCCGAGCACGATCACCACCAGCCATTTCAGGTCGTTGGTGTGGTCGGACGACAGCGCAAGACGGTCGTTGCGCGCGGTGCCGACCCGCAACGTGGCCGTGAGCAGCGCGGAATGCACGGCCTGTCCGGAATCCTTCGCGATCGAGGGAATACTCACCTCGTGCAGAAGGGCGTCATAGGCGGCTCCGGTGTTCGGCGACAGCCGCATGTCATCCATCGCCGGCCATTCTTCCGTGACGACCGACGTCACGTATGTCTTCAGTGCGGCGCGGATCGCGCGCATGTCCGACGCCGAGGCGACGCTGAGGGTATGGATGTTGCGCAGTTCGCCGGCTTCGGTGTGGACCACGCGATAGGCCTGACGGCCGCGCTCGGCGACGTCGGCAGCGAGAAAGCCCGTCAGCAGCGCGAACAGGATGGCGACGCCGTTGAAGAACGGCGCGACCACTCCGGTCAGCGATTGCACGGGCCGGGCCAGCGGGCCGCGAAAGGCGATCACGGCGAGCAGCAGCGGCGTGCCGAAATACAGCACGATCAGCACGCCGAAAATGCCGGCGGGAGGCAGGTCGAGCCAGGCTCGGATCATGAAAATAAGCCTTCTTGTTGAGCCTTGCTTGGCGCGCTGATTCTCGTATCGCGGGGACAGTAGCCGACTCGCAGCGGCTTGGTCATCGGCGCAAATCAGCGTAGTTAGGGCGAAGGTAAAAAGCGGGTTGTCATGAGCGGGTCAAAACACGTTGCAGTGCTGATGGGCGGGTGGTCGTCGGAGCGGGAGGTCTCGCTGCGGTCGGGCAAGGCCTGCGCCGATGCGCTGGAGCGCCGGGGCTATCGCGTCACGCGTATCGATGTGAAGCGCGACATCGCGACCGTGCTCGACATGCTGAAACCCGATGTTGCGCTGGTGATGCTGCACGGCAAGCCCGGCGAGGACGGCACCATTCAGGGCGTGCTGGAGACGATCGGGATTCCCTACACCCATTCGGGCGTGCTGGCCTCGTCGCTGGCGATGCAGAAGGACCTCGCCAAGACCGTAATGGCGACCGCAGGCGTCCCGGTGCCGGAAGGCCTGACGCTGACGCGCGCCGAGATCGCCAAGGGCCATGTCATGGCGCCGCCTTACGTCATCAAGCCGGTGGCGGACGGCTCCAGCGTCGGGGTTTTCATCGTCACCGAGGCCCATGCCCATCCGCCGCAGGAGCTTTTCCGCGAGGACTGGCCCCATGGCGAGCAGCTTCTGGTGGAGAAATACATCGCGGGAAAGGAACTCACCTGCGCCGTCATCAAGGGCGAGGCGACCGGCGTCATCGAGATAGTTCCATTGATAAAATTTTACGATTACGAGGCAAAGTATTCTCCGGGCGCATCAAAACACATCCTGCCTGCACCTATTTTACCTTTTGTTTACCAGGAAGTCCGAAGGTTAACGCTGGCGGCGCATGTGGCGCTTGGCTGCCGGGGCGTGAGCCGTGCGGATTTCCGCTACGACGACCGCATCGAGGGACTTGGGGGATTGTCCTGCCTCGAAGTGAATACCCAACCCGGCATGACCGAGACGTCACTTGTTCCAGAGCTTGCTGTCCACGCAGGCGTAACATTTGACGAGTTGGTGCAATGGATGGTGGAGGACGCCTCTCTCGATCGCTAGGATCGCAGGGGCCCCAATCTAATCCTCAGACAAGAGCCGCTTCCGCAGCGCCGCGTTCGCGTGGCCGCGCGGCGGCGTCTGCGCGCCGTACTGCATCCCGTGACGCTATTCGTTTTGAAGCGTCCCATCCCTGGATCGCCATGCTGGAGCGCCGGCTGCCGCGCTTCGCCGGGCTTGCCGTGACGACTTTCGTCCTGATCGGCGCGGTCGCGCTCGGCGTGGCCAAGGGCGATCACGCCGACGACGTGCTTGGCGCATTGAGCGACACCCGCAATGCCGCCGCCAATGCCATCGGCTTCCGCATCACCAGCGTCGCGATCACCGGCCGCAAGCAGCTCACGCAGGACGAAGTGCTCGCGGTGGGCGGCGTCAACGGCCGCTCGTCGCTGCTGTTTCTCGATGCCGCCTCGGCGCGCGACAAGCTGAAAGCCGATCCGTGGATCGCCGACGCCACGGTGCAGAAGCTCTATCCGGGCCGGTTGCAGATCGACATCACCGAACGCAAGCCGTTTGCGCTGTGGCAGGAGAACGGCCGCGTCTCCGTGATTTCGGACGACGGCACGGTGCTTGAGCCTTACGTGGCGCGGCGTTTCGTGACGCTGCCGTTGGTGGTGGGCAAGGGCGCAGAAACCCGCGCCCGGGATTTCCTCAGCCTGCTGGCGCAATATCCGCAGGTGCGTTCGCAGGTGAAAGCCATCGTTTATGTCGGCGAGCGGCGCTGGAATCTGCGCTTGGCCGACGGCGTCGATGTCCGGCTGCCGGAATTCGAGGTCGAGAAGGCGCTGGCGACGCTCAGCAAGATGGACAAGGAAACCGGACTGTTCTCGCGTGACATCACCGCCATCGACATGCGGCTGCCGGATCGCCTGACCGTGCGGCTGTCGGAAGCCGCCGCCAAGGCGCGCGACGAATTGTTCAAGGATAAGAAGCCGAAGAAGGCTGGTGCGGCATGACAAGTCTTGATCGCGCCCAGACCCCGAAGACCCGCCAGATGCCGCCGAACAAGACGGCGCTGGTGGCGGCGCTCGACATCGGCACCAGCAAGATCGCCTGTCTGATCGCGCGGCTGAAGCCGTGCCCGCCGAGCGACGCGTTGCGCGGGCGTACCCATGCCGTCGAACTGATCGGGCTGAGCCATATCCAGTCGCGCGGCGTGAAGGCCGGCGCGGTGGTCGACCTCAACGAATGCGAGCAGGCCGTGAGGCAGGCGGTGGCGCTGGCCGAACGCATGGCCAAGGTCCGCGTCGAATCGGTCCTGCTGTCGGTGTCGGCCGGCCGCCTGCAAGGCAACCTCGTCGAGGCGTCCTCGGAATTGCGCGGCGGCGCGGTGACGCCCGCCGATCTCAGCCGGGTCATCAGCGCCGGCATGCACCATGCCACGCCGCAGGGCCGCACCGTGCTCCATGTCCTGCCGTCCAGCTTCTCGCTCGACGGCGTCAAGGGCGTCCGCGACCCGAGCGGCATGGTGGCGCGTCACTTCGGCGTGGAAATGAATGTCATCACGGCTGACGCAACCGCAGCAAAGAACCTGATGCTGGTGGTCGAGCGCTGCCACCTCAATGTCGAGGCCATGGCCTGCGCGCCTTACGTCTCGGGGCTGTCGGTGCTGACCGATGACGAGGCGGACCTGGGCGCCGCCGTGGTGGAGATGGGGGCGGGCACCACGACCATCGCGACCTACTCGGGCGGACAGTGCGTCCATGCCAGCGGTTTTGCGCTCGGCGGGCAACACGTCACCATGGATTTGGCGCGGGGTTTAGGCGCGTGCATTGCGGATGCCGAGCGAATCAAGACGTTATATGGCACCGTGCTGACGGGTGGATCAGACGCGCGCGATGTCATGAGTGTGCCGACGGCGGGAGATCACGACGGCGACGCGTCGCAGATGGTGTCCCGGGCCACGATTGCAAACATCGTCCGGCAGCGGGTCGAGGAGATTTTTGAAATGGTCAGGGACCGGCTCGCGGATTCCCCCTTTGCGGCAGAACCGCGGGCGCGAGTGGTGCTGACCGGCGGGGCGTCGCAGCTCACCGGCATCCCTGATCTTGCCAGCCGCATTCTTGGCCGCGACGTGCGCATCGGCCGCCCGCTCGGCTTCGGCCGCCTGCCCAATGAAGCCAAGAGCGCGTCATTCGCGGTGCCCACCGGCCTGCTGGTCTATCCGCAATTCGCACATCTGGAACACGTTGAACCGCGGCATACGCGGCAGGTCATGACAGGGACCAACGGCTACTTCGGAAAGGTCGGACGATGGCTTCGAGAGGGCTTCTGATGATCTCAACACCGGATCAGACCATTCCATCAACCGCTTTGGCGTGCAGCCCAAGCCCCACGCGCGCGTAATCGAGAGGCAACCATGACCATCAATCTCACCCCCCGGATGTTCGCGAGCTGAGGCCCCGCATCACCGTGTTCGGTGTCGGCGGCGCGGGCGGCAATGCCGTCAACAACATGATTTCCGCCGGTTTGCAGGGCGTCGACTTCGTCGTCGCCAATACCGACGCTCAGGCCCTCACCATGTCGAAGGCTGAACGCATCGTGCAGATGGGCACCCAGGTGACGCAGGGTCTCGGCGCGGGTTCGCAGCCGGACGTCGGGGCGGCCGCCGCCCAGGAAGTACTCGACGAAATCAAGGATCACCTCTCGGGCGCCAACATGGTGTTCGTCACCGCCGGCATGGGCGGCGGCACCGGCACGGGGGCTGCCCCCGTGATCGCCGCCACCGCGCGCGAGATGGGCATCCTCACCGTCGGCGTCGTCACCAAGCCGTTCCACTTCGAAGGCCAACGCCGCATGCGCACCGCCGAGGCCGGCATTGCCGAGCTTCAGAAGGTGGTCGATACGCTGCTGATCATCCCGAACCAGAACCTGTTCCGGGTCGCCAACGAGAAGACCACTTTTGCCGACGCCTTCGCGATGGCCGACCAGGTGCTCTACTCGGGCGTGGCCTGCATCACCGACCTGATGGTCAAGGAAGGCCTCATCAACCTCGACTTCGCCGACGTTCGCGCCGTGATGCGCGAAATGGGCAAGGCGATGATGGGCACCGGCGAATCGACGGGCGAGAAGCGCGCGCTGACCGCGGCCGAGGCTGCGATCGCCAATCCGCTGATCGACGATTCGTCGATGCGCGGCGCGCGCGGCCTTCTGATCTCGATCACCGGCGGCAAGGACCTCACCCTGTTCGAGGTCGACGAAGCTGCCACCCGCATCCGTGAAGAGGTCGACAACGATGCCAATATCATCGTCGGCGCGACCTTCGACGAGACCCTCGACGGCGTCATCCGCGTGTCGGTGGTCGCCACCGGCATCGATACCGTGGCCGCAAGCCGCGCCACCACGCCGGTTCAGGCGATCACGTCCGGCGCTCCGGAAAGCCGTCTGGCAGAACTGACAGCGCGTCTGCGCGCCGACAACCAGCGCATGGCCGAACGCGCCCAGCAGCAGAAGCAGGCCGTGGCCTCTTCGGCTCCGGCGCCCGCACGCGCCACCGCCGACCAGATCGACCGCGCCGCGCTCGCCGCCATCGCCGAAGCGGTCTCACCGACCGAGCGTCCGGCTCCGGCCCCAATGCAGCCCGCCGCCTATGGCGACGTCAGCGTGCGTCCGGTGCCGCCGAAGCCCTCGCTGTTCCCGGATCACGAAGAGCCGATGAACCTCCAGGAAGCGGCTCCGCCGTCATCGTTCATTCCGCAGCCCGCCGAGCGGATGCCGGTTCGTGCGCCGCGCATGCCGCAGTTCGAGGAACTGCCGGTGCCGGCCCAGAACCAGATCCGTCAGGCGCGTGGAGAGAATCAGGAAGAACATCCGCCGCAGAAGCGCGCCTCGCTGTTGCAGCGTCTGGCCAATGTCGGCCTTGGCCGGCGTGACGAGGAAACCGAGCCGCCGATCGCGGCCCGCGCCTCCGGTCCGGCCATGTCGTCGATGCCGCCGCTTCCCGAGCGCAAGCCGCAGCGGCCCGTTCCTGCCCAATATGGCGGGGCCGGTGACCCGGTGTCCGAATACGCCCGCCGACCGGCGCCTCAGGGACTCGATCTGCACGGCCGTCCGGCCCCGGTCGCCCCCGCGGCCGGTGGGGAGGATCATCTGGACATCCCCGCCTTCCTGCGGCGTCAGGCGACCTGAGAATTGTTACAATCCATGACCATGGAAAATGCCCCGGCCAAAAGCCGGGGCATTTTGCTTATTCGCCAGGGTCCTTATTGAGAGTTTATCTAATTATTTGTTTTGACTGATAAAATTCACGCGCCCGCACCCGCTTGAGGCGAAGCCGGAGGCCGGGTAAATGAGCCGGACCGGCGGCATGAATACGGCGAGTTTAGGGTAACAATCTGTAAACAAGCGTGAGTGGCGCTCTGGTGTGCAGGGGTTAAGGTCTTCGCACTTTGGGGATGATCCTTGGTCGCACGCCGGTTCAACAGGCGAAACCAGCTCGGTTCAAGCGCGCGGTTTAGAGCGACTCGGGATGACGAGACTTTTGGGCAAGCGGGAATGAAATCCAGTCGGCAGACAACGCTCCGGTCGCACGTCACCGTGACGGGCATTGGCGTCCACTCCGGTTCGCAGGTCAGCCTGACCATGGGACCCGCCGACATCAATTCAGGTTTCGTTTTCATCCGCACCGGCACTGACAGCGAAACTCAGGCCCGCGAAGTCCAGGCCACCGCGTCCTCCGTCATCGCCACCGATTTTGCGACCGTGCTGGGTGACCATCAGGGTCCGCTGGTTTCCACCGCCGAGCATGTTCTGGCCGCGCTGCGCGGCATGGGCGTCGATAATGCCACCATCGAAGTCGATGGGCCTGAAGTGCCGATCATGGACGGCAGCGCCGCTCCTTTCGTCGAGGCCATCGACCAGGCCGGCATCGTGCAGCAGAGCGCCGCGCGCCGTTTCATCGAAGTGCTGAAGCCGGTGCAAGTCGTGCAGGGCGAATCGTTCGGCGAACTGCGGCCTTATGCCGGCGGCTTCCGCGCCGAACTCGAAATCGAATTTGCCAATTCTCCCATCGGGCGGCAGGCCTACGCCTTCGATCTCGATCCCGACAGTTTCCGCCGTGATATCAGCCGCGCCCGCACCTTCGGCTGCATGGGCGATGTCGCCAAGCTCTGGAGCGCGGGTTACGCGCTCGGCGCCTCGCTTGAGAATTCCGTGGTGTTTGACGAAACCCGCCTTCTGAACACCGAAGGCCTGCGCTACGCCGACGAATGCGTCCGCCACAAGGTTCTCGACGTGGTGGGCGATCTGGCGCTGGCTGGCTTGCCGCTGATCGGGCTCTATCGCTCGGTGCGTGGCGGCCACAAGCTCAACAATGCCGTGCTCACCGCCCTGATGGCCGACCGCCATGCCTGGCGAATCGTGGAAGCCACCGAGCCGGTGCTCGAGCGCCCGGTTGTCGCGCGCCGCGCCCGCGGTCACGCCGATGTCGCAGGCGGCATGGTCGCCGTGGCCTACGGCCCGGATGTGTCCTGAACGCCTCAGCGTTCCGGGTTTAACCAAGTCACCGTTCAAGTCGGCCGATCCGCCTTAATCCGGGCGAAATGTCTCCCTATCCGGTTGGTTAAGAACTCTTTTTCAGTTACATAGGCATGGTTTTAAGAGCCCATGGGACTGCATGTGCCGAAGCGACGGCATCAGGCTTATCAGCAACCCAAAACCCGCGATCGGTTCGGTCTCGCGCGTCGGATGTATATTCAGGTCGGCCAAACGCATGACGCTTGAACTGCGCAAATTTTCCGATCTGGCCCGCAACAGCGGCTTTGCCCGTCACGCGCGGCTGGCGTTCGGGCTGATGGTCCTGACCGTGCCGCTGAGCGGATGCGGCGGCGGCGCGCTGTGGGACAAGTTCTTCGCCAAGGACGAGACCTTCGTCGATGAGCCGGCGGACAAGCTCTACAACGAGGGCTTGTACCTGATGAACAAGAAGGGCGATCGCAAGTCGGCCGCCAAGAAGTTCGAGGAAGTCGATCGCCAGCATCCGTATTCGGAGTGGGCGCGCAAGTCGCTGTTGATGTCGGCCTATGCGGCTTACGAAGGCGGCGACTACGACGAGTGCATTTCGTCGGCCAACCGTTACGTCGCGCTGCATCCCGGCAGCCCGGACGCCGCCTATGCCCAGTACCTGATCGCGGCTTCCAACTTCGACCAGATTCCCGACGTTTCGCGCGACCAGAGCCGCACCGAGAAGGCCATCGCCGCGCTTGAAGAAGTGATCCGCAAGTATCCGACCTCGGAATACGCCAACAGCGCCAAGAAGAAGATCGAGGCCGCGCGCGACCAGCTCGCCGGCAAGGAAATGACGGTCGGCCGCTACTACATGGACAAGAAGGACTACACCGCCGCCATCAACCGCTTCAAGGTTGTGGTGACGCAGTACCAGACCACGCGGCACGTCGAAGAGGCGCTGGCGCGCCTGACCGAGGCTTATATGGCGATCGGCATCGTCAACGAGGCCGAGACCGCCGCCGCCGTGCTTGGCCACAACTTTCCGGATAGCCGCTGGTACAAGGACGCCTACAATCTTGTAAGGTCGGGCGGAACCGAACCGTCTGAAAACAAGGCGTCCTGGATCAGCCGCGCGTTCAAGAAGGTCGGCCTCGGCTGATCGCGCCATTCGGCAAAAGCATCCCCGGACCCGGCTTGAGAGTGGAAACCGCTTTTGCGGTTAGAATCCGCGCCGGTTTTTGATTAGAGTACCGTTCGCGGCGAACTGGATTCCGCTTCGCCGGACGACACACTGACGCAGGACTCACCCCGCATGCTGGCCCGGCTTTCGATCCGTGACATCGTCCTGATCGAGCGGCTTGATATCGATTTCCTCAAAGGCCTTGCTGTCCTCACCGGTGAAACCGGCGCGGGCAAATCCATCCTGCTGGATGCGTTTGCTTTGGCTCTCGGCGGGCGCGGCGACGCCAGCCTGGTCCGCCACGGCGCGGAGCAGGGACAGGTGACGGCGGTGTTCGAGGTTCCGAAGAAGCATCCCGCCAACGTCATCCTGCGCGACAACGGATTCGAGGATTCCGGCGAGATGATCCTGCGCCGGGTGCAGTTCGCCGACGGGCGCACCCGCGCCTTCCTCAACGACCAGACCATCAGCGTGCAGACATTGAAGGCGATCGGAACCACCTTGGTGGAAATCCACGGCCAGCACGACGAGCGCGCGCTGGTGGACACCGCGACGCACCGGCGGCTGCTCGATGCCTTCGCCGCGCTCGAAAAGGATGTCGGCGCGGTCGAGGCGCTGTGGGAGGCGCGCCGCACCGCGCGCGCCGCGCTGGACGAGCATCGCGCCGGCATGGAGCGCGCCGCGCGCGAGGCGGATTACCTGCGCCATGCCTCCGAGGAACTGAAGAAACTCAATCCGCAGGACGGCGAGGAGACCTCGCTGGCGGAGCGCCGCAGCGTGATGATGCAGGGCGAGAAGGTCGCCGAGGATTTGCGCGAGGCGCTGGCGGCGGTGGTCGGGCCGAACTCGCCGATCTCCACCCTTGCGGCCGCGGTGCGCCGGCTGGAGCGCCGCGCGAGCACGGCGCCCGCGCTGATCGAACCGGCGGTGAAGGCGATGGACGCCGCGATCAACGCGATGGAAGAAGCCGACCAGCATCTCAATGCGGCGCTGATCGCCGCCGACTTCGATCCGCGCGAACTCGAGCGCATCGAGGAGCGCCTGTTCGCGCTGCGGGCGGCGGCGCGGAAATACTCGACGCCGGTGGACGGGCTTGCGGCGCTGGCACAGCGCTACGCCTCGGATGTCGCACTGATCGATGCCGGCGCAGACCGGCTGAAGGTGCTGGAGAAGGACGTCGCTGCCGCCGACAAGGCCTATGACGCCGCCGCGCAAAAGCTCTCTGCCGCGCGCAACAAGGCCGCCGAGAAGCTCAACAAGGCGGTCAACGCCGAGCTTGCGCCACTTAAGCTGGAGCGCGCGAAGTTTTCCACGCAGATTGAATCCGATCCGGCGTCGCCGGGACCGCAGGGCTTCGACCGCGTCGAATTCTGGGTGCAGACCAATCCGGGCACCAGGCCGGGTCCGCTGATGAAGGTCGCGTCCGGCGGCGAGCTGTCGCGCTTCCTGCTGGCGCTGAAGGTGGTGCTGTCGGATCGCGGCTCCGCGCCGACACTGGTGTTCGACGAGATCGACACCGGCGTGGGCGGCGCGGTGGCCGACGCCATCGGCGCGCGGCTGGCGCGGCTGGCCGAGAAGGTTCAGGTCATGGCCGTGACCCATGCGCCGCAGGTCGCCGCGCGTGCGGATCAGCATCTGCTGATTTCCAAGGATGCACTCGACAGGGGCAAGCGCGTGGCGACGCGCGTGGCGACGCTGGCCAAGGATCACCGCCGCGAGGAAATCGCGCGGATGCTGGCGGGCGCGGAGATCACCGCCGAGGCGCGGGCGGCGGCGGAACGCCTGCTCAAGGCGGCGGGATAAAGCGTTTTCGAGCGAAGTGGGTACCGGTTCGCGTGAAGAAAACGCGTCAAAACAAAAAGCTCCAGTGCTACGGTTTTGCTGCCAGTGATGCCGGAATAGCGATGTCCAAAATACCAAAAGTCAAAACCGACAAGACTCCTGTCGCGCTCCTGACGCCGAAGCAGGCGAAGGCCGAATACGCGCGGCTGCAAACGGAAATTTCCGCGCACGACAAGCGCTACTACCAGCAGGGACCGCCCAAGCATCTCGGATGCAGAGTACGATGACCTGCGCAAGCGTTACAACGCCATCGAAGAACGCTTTCCCGATCTGCGCACGCTGGAGTCGCTGTCGCTGAAAGTGGGGGCGGCGCCGTCCGGCCGGTTCAAGAAAGTGCGCCATGCGATCCCGATGCTTTCGCTCGACAATGCGTTTGCCGAGCAGGACGTCGCCGATTTCGTCGGGCGCATTCGCCGTTTTCTCAAGCTCGGGGAAGATCAGAAGATATCGTTCAGCGCCGAGCCGAAGATCGACGGCCTGTCGATGTCGCTGCGCTATGAGGACGGCGAACTTGTCACCGCCGCCACCCGTGGCGACGGCGCGGAAGGCGAGGACGTCACTGCTAATGTCCGTACGCTCCATGACGTGCCGCACAAGCTGAAAGGCCGCAATCTGCCGTCAGTCTGCGAGGTGCGCGGCGAGGTCTACATGACCAAGGCCGCGTTCCTGAAACTCAACGAGCGGCAGAAAGAAGCGGGCGAGACGATCTTCGCCAATCCGCGCAATTCCGCCGCAGGCTCGCTGCGCCAGAAAGATCCGGCCGTCACCGCGTCGCGCCCGCTGGGTTTTTTCGCCTATGCCTGGGGCGAGATGAGCGCGATGCCGGCGGACAGCCAGTCGGGCATGATCAAATGGTTCGAGCATTGCGGCTTCAAGACCAATCCGCTGACGAAAACCTGTCATTCGGTTGATGAGCTGCTGTCGTTTCATCGCAAGATCGAAACGCAGCGCTCGCATCTCGACTACGACATCGACGGTGTCGTCTACAAAGTCGATCGCCTCGACTGGCAGGAACGTCTCGGCTTCGTGTCGCGCACGCCGCGCTGGGCCATCGCGCACAAGTTTCCCGCCGAGCGCGCGACCACCGTGCTCAAGGACATCGAGATTCAGGTCGGCCGCACCGGCGCGTTGACTCCGGTCGGCAAGCTCGAACCCATCGGCGTCGGCGGCGTCATCGTGCAGAACGTCACGCTGCACAACGAGGATTACATCAAGGGCATCGGCGGCAAGGGCGAGGTTTTGCGCGAGGGGCGCGACATCCGCATCGGTGACACGGTGATTATCCAGCGCGCGGGCGACGTGATCCCGCAGGTCGTTGATGTGGTCATGGACAAGCGGCCGAAGGGTGCGAAGGAGTATCATTTCCCGAAGAAGTGCCCGTGCCCGCTGCACACCGACATCGTGCGCGAGGAAACGGCAACCGGCGAGGAAGGTTCGCGCGCCCGCTGCACCGGTGAGTTCGCCTGTCCGTTTCAGAAGATTCAGCATCTGATGCTGTTCGTGTCCGCGCCGCGCGTTCGACATCGAGGGTTTCGGCGAAAAGCAGATCGAGTATTTCTTCGAGCAGGGCTGGGTGAAGGAGCCCGCCGATATCTTCACGTTGCAGGCGCGCAACAGGACGCTCAAGCTCGAAGACATCGAGGGCTATGGCGAGACTTCGGTGCGCAACCTGTTCGACGCCATCAACGAGCGGCGCGAGATCGGCCTCGACCGTTTCATCTACGCGCTCGGCATCCGTCATGTCGGCGAAACCACCGCGCTGGCGCTGGCGCGGGGCTACGGATCGTGGGAAGCCTTCCATGATGCCTGCCTCAAGGTCGCCAAGGGCGACGAACAGGCCATTGCCGAGATGGACGACCTCGATCAGATCGGCGACACCGTGATTCAGGCGGTGGCGGCGTATTTCGGCGAGAGCCACAACCGCGGCATCGTCGAGCGGCTGACAAAGCAGGTGAATATCCGGGACGCGGAAAAGCCGAAGAAGGACTCGCCCATCGCCGGCAAGACTGTGGTTTTCACCGGCTCGCTGGAAAAGTTCACGCGCGACGAGGCCAAGGCCACCGCTGAACGGCTCGGCGCGAAGGCGGCGGGATCGGTCTCGAAGAAAACCGATTATGTCGTGGCGGGGCCGGGCGCGGGCTCGAAGCTGGCGGAGGCGCAGAAGCTCGGCGTTGCCGTGCTCACGGAAGACGAGTGGCTGGCGCTGGTCGGCGGGGCGTAGTTAACCGGTCCTTCCGGGGCGCGAGCGGTTTCGCGAGCGAACCCGGAATCTCGCGCGGCGCGTCCGCGTCGAACCGGCTCTGGATTCCGGGTCCGCGCAAGAGCGCGTCCCGGAATGACGGTGAATGACGTTCAAGCCGAGTTCACCAGCGGCTCGGTCGCAGCATCGAGCCAGACCGTGGTCGCTTCATCCAGCAATGGGCGGATCTCCTCGCGCACCCGTGCATGATAGGCGTTGATCCATGCCAGTTCCTGCTTGCTGATGCGATTGGCGTTGATCAGCCGCCGGTCGATGGGTGCGAGCGTCAACGTCTCGAAGCCGTTCATCGGCTTTTCGGCGCCTTCGATGATCTTCTCGACCACCAGTTCGAGGTTCTCGATACGGATGCCGAACGCGTCGGTCTTGTAGTAGCCCGGCTCGTTGGAGAGGATCATGCCGCGCTTGAGCGGCGTAGTGCCGACCTTGGAAATGCGCGCCGGGCCTTCATGCACCGAGAGATAGCTGCCGACGCCGTGGCCGGTGCCGTGCTCGAAGTCGATGCCGGCCTGCCACAGGAACTGCCGCGCGAGCACGTCGATCTGCGCGCCGCTGGTGCCGTCTGGAAACGCAGCGCGCGCAATCGCGATATGTCCGCGCAGCACCCGGGTGAAGCGGTCGCGCATTTCGTCGGTCGGCTCACCGATGGCGATGGTGCGGGTCACGTCGGTGGTGCCGTCTTCGTACTGCGCGCCAGAATCGATCAGCAGCAGGTCACCCGGGGCGATGCGGCGGTTGGATTTGCGCGTCACGCGATAATGCACGATGGCCCCGTTCGAGCCGGTGCCGGAGATGGTGGGGAAGGAGACGTCCTTCAGCGCGCCGGTGTCGCGGCGGAAGGTTTCCAGCGCTTCCACCGCGTCGATTTCGGTCAGCTTGCCGCTCGGCGCCTCGCGGTCGATCCAGGCCAGAAACCGCGCCAGCGCCGCGCCGTCGCGCTTGTGTGCCGCCTTGGTGCCCGCGATCTCGGCGGCGTTCTTGACGGCTTTCAGCAGCGCGACTGGATCGGTCACGCGCACCGGCTTGCCGCCTTCCGCCGCGATCAACCGGCTCAGCGCGTCGGCGGCGGTCGCGGCATCGAGACCGATAGAGACTTTGGTGCGTGCCAGTTCCGCGAGTCGCGGCACCAGCGCATCGGGCTCCTCGACAGTGGCGCTTTTCTCGAGATGGTCGCGCACGCTGTTCGATAGCTTGCGGTGATCGATGAAGATGATTGGCCGGCCGTCTTTCGGCAGCAGCGCGTAGGACAGCGGCAGCGGCGTATGCGCCACGTCCGCACCACGGATGTTGAAGGTCCACGCCACCGCATGGGAATCGGACAGCACCAGCGCGTCGACATTGAGCTTCGCGATTTCCTTAGCGATGCGCGCGAGCTTGTCGCTTTCGCTCTCACCGGCAAGCGGGAGGGGATGGATCTTGACCGGCCCCAGCGGCGGGGCGGGGCGGTCGCTCCAGATCGAATCGACCGGATTGCCGTCCACGGCCACCAGTTCCGCGCCGGCCTTCTCGCAGGCCTTGGCGAGACGGTCCGCTGCCGCCGAAGTGTGCAGCCACGGATCAAATCCGAGGCGGTCGCCGGGTACCAGATGCCCCGTCAGCCACGTTTCCGGTGGCGGCTCGACCAGGGATTCGACGGTCCATGCCGCCGTGTCCACCTGCTTCGCCGCCTGCAAGGTGTAGCGTCCGTCCACGAATACCGCCGCCTGTCCGGTGAGAACGACCGCCAGCCCGGCCGAGCCGGTGAAGCCGGTGAGCCACGCCAGCCGCTCGTCGCAGGGCGGCACATATTCGTTTTGCTGGCTGTCGGCGCGGGGAATCACAAAGCCGGTCAGTTGCCGGCGCAGCAGTTCCTCGCGGAATGCGGACAGCCGCGCGGTCAGCGCCACGCCGCCTTCGGGCTCTTCGAACGTCTGGAATTGGGCTTCGAACATTGGTCGACCTTAAGAGACCCGGGGAATTGCGGCAATCGGCCAGCCCGCACCCGATCTACGTCAAAAGTGAATGGCACGATCCGTGCTTAGTAGAAACTGCCTACAGGGAAGGCTGTTTGGGGAACCATTTGATACCAACAACGCTTGAAACGGATGGGCCTCGCGGAAATGCGGAGGGGTGTGTTTTCCAACTCAACGAAGAGGGGATAGGGCATGCCAGCTTTTATGTTTGAGAAGATTTCGCCGCCGGTGCAGGGGAGCATTCCCGCGGTTACGATCAAGGAGCCGCGGGGCGTCATCGTCCAGATGCTCGACCGCCTGACGGAAAACCGGTTGCAGCGCGAGGCGCGCCGGGCGCGGTTCGAGGCCGGCTTTACCGAAGCCGACATCACGCCGAACCGGACGAGAAACGAATAAGGCAAACAGCTGTCATTGCCAGGAGCGCTTGCGACGAAGCAATCCAGTCTTCAACTGATGGCCACTTGATCTGGATTGCTTCGCTACGCTCGCAATGACGGCAGAATAAGCTGAATTCTTCTGATTTATCGCCTTTGCATCAAAAGACTGCTCCAGCCTTCGATCTGGATCTGCTTGACCAGTTTCAGCCCTGCGCCCCGATAGGCCGCGACCACGCTGTTGGCCTGATGCGGCAGCAACCCTGACAGAATGACGAAGGCATTCGGCGCCAGATGCGCCGCCAGTGCGGGCGCCAACTGCCGCAGCGGGTTGGCGAGGATATTCGCCAGCACCAGCCCGAACGGCCCGTTGGCGGCAAAGCGCGGCGACTGAAACCCGGTTGCGCAGATCGCTTCCACCAGATTTCCTGCGCCATTGAGCTTGGCGTTCTCGCGCGCCACCACCACGGAGCGGGGATCGATGTCGCTCGCCAGCACGCGCCGACGCAGCGATCTGGCGGCGGCGATGGCGAGCACGCCAGTGCCGGAGCCGAGATCGAGTATGCGCTTGGGCGTGCGCTGGTTCAGGACCCGATCGAGCAACAGGAGGCAGCCGCGCGTGGTGCCGTGGTGGCCGGTGCCGAACGCCAGCGCCGCCTCGATCTCGATGCCGATCTTGTTGGGCGGGACCCGCTCGCGGTCGTGGCTGCCGTGGACGACGTATCGCCCGGCGCTCACCGGTACGAGATCGGCGAGGCTGGCCTTCACCCAGTCCTTGGTTTCGACGGTGCTGAAGACGATGGACTTCGCGGCAGCCTCGCCCGCGGTTTCCGTCACCAGCGCGTGGATGACGTCGCGGTCCGGTGGCTCCGCGAAGTGCATGGTGATGTCCCAGCGGCCGCCCGGCCCCTCGAAGGCGGCGATCGCCAGATCGTGGCTCGGATAGCTCTCGGTGATGGTATCCACAATGCGGCTGGCAGTGTGTTCATCGCCGATGGCGAAGGTCGCCTGCGTTGCGGCGGTGGCGGGCTGTGAGTTCACGGGAAGGTCCAAATGGCTGGAATCGTTGATTGCATCGTCCATTTTCCCACAGTCTGTCCACAGTTTGCGGGTGGAACATACCCGGGTTTTTCACAGTTTCTTAACCATGGTTTTCCACACCTTGGTAAAACTTTAACGGGGCAGGAATCCACAACTTATTCACAGGGTTATCCACAGCCTTTCAACAGGCGCTCGCTGTCCTTCAAGCGAATAATCCGTGGTGGTCCTTGAGGATAACCTGCGCCGCATTGTGCCCCGGCGCGCCGGTGACGCCGCCGCCTGGATGCGCCCCTGAGCCGCAGTGATAAAGTCCCTTTAGCGGCCCGCGATAGCCGGCATGGCCGAGCATCGGCCGGGCGGAAAAGAGCTGGTTGAGCGACAGCGCGCCGTGAAAAATGTCGCCGCCGAGCAGGCCAAAGTCGCGCTCCAGATCGAGCGGCGACAGCACCTGCCGGGCGATGACGCTGGCGGCAAATCCGGGGGCGTAGCGGTTCACCGTCGCGATCATCAGGTCGGCGACCTCGTCGCGATGGTCGTCCCATGACCGGCCGTCCGGCAATTGCGGCGCGACGTGCTGGCAGAACAGGCTGGCGACGTGCATCCCCGAGGGGGCCAGCGAGTCGTCCAGCGTGGACGGGATCAGGACCTCGATCACCGGCTCGCGGCTCCAGCCCTGCTGCCGGGCGTCGAGCCAGGCGCGGTCCATGTAGCCGAGGCTCGGCGCGAGAATGATGCCGGCGGTGAGGTGGTCGCCGGTCCCCGGCAGGGCCGTGAATGACGGCAGCGCCGACAGCGCGACGTTCATGCGGAAAGTGCCGGAGCCGTTGCGCCAGTTCGTGATGCGGTCAAGGAACGGCTTCGGCAGCGCATCGGCCGGGACCAGCCGGGTATAAAGCAGCTTCGGATTGACGCTGGAGGCGACATAGCCGGCGCGGATCGTCTCCCCATTGTCGAGGATGACACCCACGGCGCGGTCGCGTTCGACGATCACCTCGCGGACGCCGTTGTTGGTCTCGATCTCCGCGCCCGCCGCGCGGGCCGCTGCCGCCATCGCCTGGGTGATCGCTCCCATGCCGCCGATGGCGTGGCCCCACAGGCCCTTGCGGCCGTTCACCTCGCCAAAGGCGTGGTGCAGCATCACGTAGGCGGACCCAGCGGCGTAGGGGCTGGCATAGTTGCCGACGATGGCGTCGAAGCCGAACAGCGCCTTGACCAGATCGCTCTCGAAACGGTCCTCGAGCATGTCGCCCGCCGAGCGGGTGAACAGGTCGAGCAGCATGCGCTGGTTCTCCAGCGAGAGGCCGCGCAGGATGTTCGCGCTGCCGAGCGCATTGAAGGCTTCGCGGATCGCATGAATACCGAGGCCCTCGACCACATCCGGCGGTGCGCGCAGCACGAAGGCGCGCAGCACGTCGGCGATGGTTTCCAGTTCGCGGTTGAAATCGTCGATCCGCATCGCATCGCGTTCGCTGAGTTTCGCGATCGACTGATGGGTGCGGCCTTCGCCGGTCAGCAGATAGCGCCCGTCCGGCGCAGGCAGGAAGTTCTGCGCGCGGCGCTCGACGACGCGCAGGCCATGACGATGCAGTTGCAGATCCGCGATGACCTTCGGATTGAGCAGGCTGACGGTGTAGGCCGCCACCGAATTGCGGAAGCCGGGATGAAACTCCTCCGTCACCGCCGCGCCGCCGACCACCTTGCGGCGATCGACCACTTTCACGCGCAGCCCGCCCATCGCGAGATAGGTCGCACAGGTCAGGCCGTTGTGGCCCGCGCCGATAATGAGTGCATCGTAGTCTGACATGGCCAAGTCATAATCGCCGCAGGCGTAACGCGCGAGTGATTTCTGTCACGCGCATGTTATTGCTCCATCCCCGCAGCTATGGTCCACTCCGCCAGTGATCCGATTCCGACATTCGTATGGATCTTACGCAAGCATCTTTTACGAATGTCGGAATCGAAAGGATCACTGAAATCATAATTTGCTAGTGTCCTTTCGAATCCGACGTTCGCAGAGAAGATGCTGCAAAGCGAAGCGAACGTCGGATTCGGGGCACCAGCCTCCGGCGCGTTGCCGGGATCATGCCGGAGCCTTCATGACTTCAGTGACGTCCGAAACCGCGAGCCAGTCCTCCGGCGCGTGGAACAAACTCGTTCTGGTGGTCTATACCGCCGCGATTTTCACCAGCGCCTTGCTGCTGTTTTCGGTGCAGCCGCTGTTCACGAAAATGGTGCTGCCGCGGCTCGGCGGCTCGCCGGCGGTGTGGTCGGTGGCGATGGTGTTCTTCCAGTCGCTGCTGCTCGGCGGTTACGCCTACGCGCATTATCTGATGACGCTGAAAAGCCGCGTCGCTCCGATCGCGATCCATCTTGTGCTGCTGGCGGTGGCGCTGTTCACGCTGCCGCTGTCGATCGCGAGCGGGTGGGGCGAGCCGCCGGCGAGCGGCTACGCATTCTGGCTGCTGGGTCTGTTCGCCGTCTCCATCGGCCTACCGTTCTTCGCGCTGGCGGCCAACAATCCGATGCTGCAAGCGTGGTTCGTCCGCACCGGCCATCCCGACGGTCCCGATCCGTATTTTCTCTATGCCTCGTCGAACATCGGAAGTTTTCTTGCGCTGCTGTCCTATCCGGTACTGCTGGAGCCGATGTTCACGCTGCGGACCCAGAACCTGATCTGGACCGGCGGCTATGCCTTGCTGATCGTCTTGATTACGGTGTGCGGCGTACTGCTGGTGCGTTCGCCGCCGATGTCGGTGGCCGCGGTCGAAGCCAGCGACGGTGATGCACCGTCGCCGACGTGGACGATAAGGCTGCGCTGGATCTTCCTCGCGGCGGTGCCCTCCGGTTTGCTGATCGCCGTGACGGCGCATATCTCGACCGACGTCGCCGCCGCGCCCTTGCTGTGGGTGCTGCCGCTGTCGCTTTATCTGCTGACCTGGGTGCTGGTGTTCCAGTCGCGGCCGCTGCTGCCGCACAAGTGGATGCTCATGGCGCAACCGGTCGCCATCGGCGGCATCATGATTCTACTGGCGGTCGGCGGCGAGCAGGATTTGTTTCTCACGCTCGGCGGCCATCAGTTATGCTTTTTCATCATCGCCATGGCGTGTCACGGTGAGCTCGCCCGCACGCGACCCGCCGCGAGTCATCTCACCGGTTTCTATGTTGCGCTGTCGTTCGGCGGCATGGTGGGTGGATTGTTCGCCGGGCTGATCGCACCCTTTACGTTCTCCTGGATTGCGGAATATCCGATCCTGCTGGCTTTGGCGGCGCTATGCCGGCCTGCCGGAACAACGAGCGTGCGCGGTGGTCTTGCTCTTTGGATCATCGTTGCGATCGCTGCTTTGGTTCTCATTGCCATCGCATTCGGACACGGATCGACCACTGAATTGATCGAAACCAACCGGCTATGGGTTGCCAAGGGTTTCGCGATTGCACTGATGGTGCTTGGCGTGCTGTGGAAGATTGATCGCTGGAAGCTCGCGACGCTCGTAGCGCTCGGACTGGTCCTGATCCGCGTCTATCCCGCCGACGACGGCCGTGTGGAAACGGTGCGCAGTTTCTTCGGCGTGCACAAGATCGTGGTGACGTCAAACGGCCAGTATCACGTGCTGATGCATGGCACGACGATCCACGGTGCCGAGAAATTCCTGAATGACGACGGGACACCGGTCAAAGGCCGGCCCGAAGCGATTACCTACTATCACACGGATGGCGGCATGGGCCGCGCCATTGCCGCGATCCGCGAACGCAAGGGCGGCCCGATCCGGGTCGCGGTAATCGGTCTTGGCGCCGGAACGCTCACCTGCCAGTCACGACCTGGCGAAGACTGGAAGTTTTTCGAGATCGACCAGACCATGGTCGATACCGCGCGCGATCCGCGATATTTCACCTTCGTCAGCGCGTGCGAGCCCAATCTGAAGCCGGTGATCGGCGACGCACGTCTGACCTTCGCCAAGGAAAAGGACGGCACTTACGATCTGATTATCGTTGATGCCTATTCATCCGATGCGATCCCGATTCATCTGGCGACCGAAGAGGCGATGGCGATCTACAAGGCCAAGCTCGCGCCTCAGGGCGCGGTGGTGATGCACGTTTCCAACCGCCATCTCGAACTGGCGAGCGTCGTCGTCGGCATCGCCGAGGAGAACGACCTGAAGAGCTGGGTCTACAATGAGGATTCAGGACGCGACAACGAATATATCTTCACGACCAACGTCGTGATCTCCGCGCGTGAGGAAGCTGACGTCGGCAAGATCGCATCGGATGACAAGTGGGCGCTGACGGAAGCCACTGAAGGCCAGCGGGTCTGGACCGACGATTATTCCAACGTGCTTGGCGCGGTGTGGCGTCGGCTCAGGAATCCGGACGAGTAGGGGCTATGATCGGGCGAAGCGGCAATACCGAGTCGTCCCCGCTTTCGCGGGGACGACATCGTGAATCATCATTTGCTCAGTCCGCGTAGTAATAATACCCGCCGCGAGGATTCGCGTAGCGCGGACGCTGATAGCGCGCGTCCTGCTCATAGCCTTGCGCATAGCCCTGATAATATCCGCCCTGCGACTGGTAGATGCGGCGCTGCATCGGGCCGGGATCGTTCGGACCGTAATAGGCCTGGTCCTGCGGGTAGGATGGATCGCGATACATCCGATCAGGCGAAACCTGGCGCGCGCGGGTGGCGGCGTTGAGGTCTTCGCTGTACACGCCTTGCTGGCCGGGCGCGATCTGCACCGGCTGGCCGGCGCCATCGGTGCCGCGCGCAGTGGCGACATTGGTGCGCGGCCTGGGATTGCGCGCCAGCGCGACCTGTGACGATCCCGTCAGCGTGACCGTGGTGTTGAGCAGGCCCTCGGCCTTGACCAGATCCCAGAGCTTGAGCGCATTGGCGCGCGACAGCCGCACGCAGCCATGCGAGGCCGGGGTGCCGAGCCGGCCTACCGCGTCGGTGCCGTGAATGGCGTGGCCCTGCTTGGTGAAGAAGATCGCATTCGGCATTGGCGCATCATCGAATTCCTTCGAGTAATGATCCTCCTCCATGCGGAAGGTCTTGAAACTGCCGTTGGGCGTTTCGTGCGAGGGGTTTCCGCTCGAGACGGGCCATGTGTAACGCGCCGCGCCATCGACCGAGACCGTCATCTGCTGCGCGTTCTTGTCGACGAGAATGGACACGGCGGCCTGTGCGCTGCCTGTCAGCAGCATAAGCCCGGTGACCGAAATCAGGATCGCACGCATCACTCGCCTCGTATCTGCCCCGCTTCATCGGCAATAAAGCACGGAAAATGGCTTTTTTAACAGTGTCTTCGTCTTAAGGTTGATGAAGAAGCTCAAACGGTTTCGTGAACGGCCTGTCTTTGTTGCGTGTTTTCGCCAAACTTGACGCAACCATCCGACGTCGGGGGCGTTGTAAGGTAGGCGCAAATTGCAGCCTGTTTGGAGATTTTCAAGATGAAGACGAAAGCCTTGTTCATATTCACGCCGGCCTGCCGGCGCTTCACGTTCGCAGCAGCGGCGCTGGCAATCCTCGCAATGCCGATCGCGGCCCATGCGCAGGGCGTCATCAGAGGCATGGAAGGCGGCGCAAACGAAGGCATTCGCAAGGGCAATCGCGCGGCAGGGCCGGTGGGCGGTGCTGTCGGTGGTGCGGTGGGTGCAGGCGTCGGCGGTATCGTTGGCGGCGTCAATGGCGTGCTCGGCATCGACAATCGCCGAGGCTACCGTCATCGCCATTATCGCCATCACAGGCGCCATCGCTGATCTGTCAGCGGAAATTTATCGAATGGCGCATCCGTCAGGGGTGCGCCATTTTTCGTGCCTGTGTCTTCGGGACAACGGTGGCTCTCTCGTCGATTCAGAACTCAATTTTAATGAAAACGCCTCCGGCGTCCGGCACGCGCGCATTGTATTTCTCCAGCATCTGACGCAACCTACGATCTGCTGATTTGCTTCGAGGCAGGGCCGGGATCCGGCCGGGCAGGGAGGTTTTCAAGATGAAAATCGATACTTCGTTCGTATCCATTGTGAAGTGGCGGCAATCGTTTTTCGCGGCCGGCGCACTGGCTCTTGCCGCGTTTCCCGTGACGGCCGGCGCGCAGCAGGACCCTATCAATGGTGCCATCGGCGGCGCTGCGCAGGGCACCTATGAGGGCAAGACGGCGGCCGGACCGGTTGGCGGACTTGTGGGCGGAGCGCTCGGCGCGGGTGTGGGCGCTGTTGCCGGTACGCTTAACGTGATCGGTAATGGTGTGAGCCAGGCGGTGCAGCCGATGGCCGTTCCGCCGCCGCCCGGCAGCGGACCCAGCGGATACTACGACAGCAACGGAACGTGGCGTCCCAACTGAACGGACCCAAGGCGTTCAAGCCAACACGCCCTGCTCGCGGGGCGTGTTTTGTTTGGCTCAGGTTTTCAGGCGATAGCCGGTCCTGAAAATCCACCACACCACGATCATGCACAGCGCGAGAAATCCCAGCGTCATGCCGAGGCTGACGGCGACGCTGACGTCGGCGATCTCGAAGAAGCTCCAGCGGAAGCCGCTGACGAGATAAACCACTGGATTGAACAGTGTCACGGTCTGCCAGAACGGCGGCAGCATGTGGATCGAATAGAAGCTGCCGCCGAGAAATGTCAGCGGCGTGATGACCAAGAGCGGGATCACCTGTAGTTTCTCGAAGCCGTCGGCCCAGATGCCGATGATGAAGCCGAACAGGCTGAACGTCACCGAGGTCAGCACCAGGAACGTGATCATCATGAACGGATGCGCGATCTTCAGCGGCACGAACAGCCCCGCGGTGGCGAGGATGATGAGGCCGAGGATGATCGACTTGGTGGCCGCCGCGCCGACATAGCCGATTACGGCCTCGAACGACGAGACCGGCGCGGAGAGCAGTTCGTAGACGGTGCCGGTGAATTTCGGAAAGTAGATCGCGAACGAGGCATTGGCGATGCTCTGCGTCAGTAGCGACAGCATGATGAGGCCGGGCACGATGAAGGTGCCATAGCTGACGCCGTCGATCTCGGTGATGCGCGAGCCGATCGCCGAGCCGAACACGACGAAATACAGCGACGTCGAGATCACCGGCGAGACGACGCTTTGCAGCAGCGTGCGGAAGGTGCGCGCCATCTCGAATTTGTAGATCGCGCGAATGGCATAGAGATTCATTATTGGTGCACCAGACTGACGAAGATTTCTTCGAGCGAGCTTTGGGTGGTGTTGAGATCGTTGAAGCGGACCCCGGCCGCGCTGAGGTCGTTCAGGAGCGCCGTGATGCCGGTGCGCTCGCCCTTGGTGTCGTAGGTATAGGTCAGTTCCTCGCCGTCGGCCGAGAGATCGAGATGATGCGCCGCAAGGGAGGCGGGCACGGCGGCGAGCTTGTCCTGCAAGTGCAGCTTGAGCTGTTTCCGGCCGAGCTTCTGCATCAGCTTGGCCTTGTCCTCGACCAGTACGATCTCGCCCTTGTTGATGACGCCGACGCGGTCGGCCATCTCCTCGGCTTCCTCGATGTAGTGCGTGGTGAGGATGATCGTGACGCCGGCGTCGCGCAGGCCGCGCACCACTTCCCACATCGCCTTGCGCAATTCGACGTCGACGCCCGCTGTCGGCTCGTCGAGAAACAGGATCTGCGGCTCGTGCGCCAGCGCCTTGGCGATCATGACGCGGCGCTTCATGCCGCCGGACAGCGTGATGATCTGGCTCTTGCGCTTGTCCCACAGCGAGAGGTCCTTCAGCACCTTCTCGATGTGCGCGGGATTGCTCGGCTTGCCGAACAGGCCGCGGCTGAAGGTTGCGGTCGACCAGGGCGACTCGAAAGCGTCGGTGTGCAACTCCTGCGGCACCAGCCCGATCAGCGATCGCGCGGCGCGGTAGTCCCTGACGATGTCGTGGCCGTCCACCGTCACGGAGCCTTCGCTGGCCATGATAAGACCGCAGATCGTGCCGATCAGGGTGGTCTTGCCGGCCCCGTTCGGGCCGAGCAGCGCGAAGATCTCGCCGCGGCGAATATCGAGGTTGATATTCTTCAGCGCAGTCAGGCCGGACGGATAGGTCTTCGAGAGATTGGATACGGAGATGATGGGCATGGGGCGATCTGTCGAGGCGGGAGCATGACATAGGCGTCCCGGCCCCCTGGCGCAATGCATAACGCCTATTCGGCGGCGTGAGCGCGGGTCGGTAATTCTATGACCGCGACCATGTAGGTCTTGATGTCCTCGGCCACGTCGGGGTCATTCTTCAACTCCGTGAGGGAACGCGCGGTGGGAAGCGGCTTTCCTTCCGTGATGAAATCCTCAAGGTAAAGCTCCAAGGCTTCCGGCGCGTTACGCAGCGCATCATCAAGATTATCACCGGCGGAGAAGCAGCCGGGAAGGTCAGGAAACCAGACGCCCACGGCGTGGTCCGGTCCTGCGTCCTCAACGATGGCAATATAGTGGGTCATGCCAAGCCTCAGTCTGGCCTCCAGCCAGCGCCCTTATAAATGGCATGGACAAGACCTTTTCCCAAGTCCTTCTTGGGGTGGGGAACGACCACGGTCTTGCCCGAAACGGGGCTTTTAAGGACATGGTGCGAGCCCGTGACACGTTCCAGCGTCCAGCCTTCCTTTTGCAGGCGGCGAATAATGTCGCGGCTGTTGGTCAGCATCCTGTGTCCCCCGTTGAATCATACGAGGGAAAATTAAGGATGAATAGTTGTCGTCAAAAACGGCCTAAGCCCTTGTCACGAAGCTATCGACCACCTTCTTCTCGCCGGCTTTCTCAAACGCGATGGTGAGCTTGTTGCCGTCGACCTTGGCAACGTTTCCGTAACCGAACTTCTGGTGGAACACGCGGTCGCCGAGCGAGAATTCCGAATTGGCGCCGGTGGATTTCGCGATCAGTTCGCCTTCGATCACGGTCGCCTTGCGGCTGAAGCTGCCGCGCGAACTGGAATTGTAGCGTGCGCCGGTCTCGTCGAAGCCGCTGCCGCCGTTGCGCGCGCGATTGGCCTGCGCGCGCTGCCAGCCCGGCGTCGAATAGCTCGAGCCGAATGTTTCGACATTGTCGAAACGCGACGCGCCGTAGCCGCCTGCGCCGCCCCAGCCGGAGCCGCCCTTGCTTTCGGTGATCTCGACATTCTGCGACGGCAGTTCGTCGAGGAAACGCGACGGAATGGTGGTGGTCCATGAGCCGTGGATGCGGCGGTTGGTGGCGAAATAGAGCTTGGCGCGTTTACGCGCCCGGGTGATGCCGACATGGGCGAGGCGGCGTTCTTCTTCCAGTCCCGCGCGGCCTTGCTCGTCGAGCGCGCGCTGATGCGGAAACAGGCCTTCCTCCCAGCCGGGCAGGAACACGTTGTCGAATTCCAGACCCTTGGCGGAGTGCAGCGTCATCAGCGACACGGCGTCGGCGTCCGCGCCGTTCTCGCGATCCATCACCAGCGAGATGTGTTCAAGGAAGCCTTGCAGGTTCTCGAACTCCTCCATCGAGCGCACAAGCTCTTTCAGGTTTTCGAGACGGCCCGCGGCATCGGCAGAACGGTCCTTCTGCCACATCTCGGTGTAGCCGGATTCATCCAGCACGATCTCGGCCAGTTGCGTGTGCGAAACAATGTCGCGCTGCGCGCGCCAGCGGTCGAAATTCGTCATCACGTCGCGCAGGCTGCCGCGCGCCTTCGGTTTCAACTCGTCGGTCTCGATCACCTGACGCGCCGCCTCGGTGAGCGGAATGCGGCGCTTGCGGCCGATGTCGTGCAGCATCTGCACAGTGGCGTCGCCGAGGCCGCGTTTGGGGGTGTTAACGATGCGCTCGAAGGCAAGGTCGTCGGCGGGCGAATTGATGACCCGCAAGTAAGCCAGCGCATCGCGGATTTCCGCGCGCTCGTAGAATCGCGGGCCGCCGATCACGCGATAGGGCAGGCCCAGCGTGACAAAGCGGTCTTCGAACTCGCGCATCTGGAACGATGCGCGCACCAGAATAGCGATCTCGTTGAGTTTCTGCCCAGCGCGCTGAAGTTGTTCGATCTCCTCGCCGATGGCGCGGGCTTCCTCTTCGGAATCCCATGAACCGGTGACGGTGACTTTCTCGCCGTCCACATCCTCCGTGCGCAGCGTCTTGCCGAGGCGGCCTTCGTTATGGGCGATCAGATGCGAGGCGGCGGCGAGGATGTGTCCGGTGGAGCGGTAGTTGCGCTCAAGGCGGATCACTTTTGCGCCGGGGAAATCGTGCTCGAAACGCAGGATGTTGTCGACCTCCGCGCCGCGCCAGCCGTAGATCGACTGGTCGTCGTCGCCGACGCAGCAGATGTTTTTCGGCGCGGTGAGGGGAGGCGGTGCGGCCTCACCCTTCGAGACGCTCGGGCTTTGCCCTCGCTCCTCAGGGTGAGGTGAGGGAGTCGCGTTATCGGAAATGATCCGTCCCTCATCCTGAGGAGCCGCGCTCTGCGCGACGTCTCGAAGGATGGGGACGGGTTTTGGCGTCGATGGCGCCTGCGCCAGTAATCGCAGCCAGAGATACTGTGCGACGTTGGTGTCCTGATATTCGTCCACCAGGATGTATTTGAAGCGCTGCTGATACTGCCGCAGCACGTCGGGATGTTCGCGGAACAGCCGGATATTCTCCAGCAGCAGATCGCCGAAGTCGGCGGCGTTGAGAGTTTTCAGACGTTCCTGATAGGTCGCATAGAGCTTGCCGCCCTTGCCATTGCCGAACACCGCGGCTTCGCCCGACGGCACCTGCGACGGCGTTAGGCCGCGATTCTTCCAGCCGTCGATCAGCCCGGCCAGCATCCGCGCCGGCCAGCGCTTGTCGTCGATCCCTTCCGCCTGGAGCAATTGCTTGAGCAGGCGGATCTGGTCATCGGTGTCGAGTACGGTGAAGTTGGATTTCAACTGCACCAGTTCGGCGTGGAATCGCAGGATGCGTCCGCCGATCGAATGAAACGTGCCGAGCCACGGCATGCCCTCGACCGCCTGGCCGAGCATCTGGCCGAGGCGGTGCTTCATCTCGCGCGCCGCCTTGTTGGTGAAGGTGACGGAAAGAATTTCGTGAGGCCGCGCACGGCCTGTCGAAAGAATATGCGCGATGCGCGAGGTCAGCACGCGGGTCTTGCCGGTGCCGGCGCCGGCGAGAACCAGCACCGGGCCGTCGAGTGTTTCCACTGCCTCACGCTGCTCGGGGTTGAGCGCGGTCAGGTATTGCGGAGCCGCAGCCGCGCGCGCCCGCGCGGCGATGCCGCCAGCGACAGGCTGGTGGCTCGGCACGTCGCGGGAAAGGTCTGATGGCGGCAGCTTGTTCGGCTCGGTCATGCGATTCGTCTTTGCGGCCACGATGACATCGTGACGGCCCGAAGGGGAGGCTTCATATCAGGATATGGGAACATATAGGCACGATTGGGCCGGCGGCACAGCCTTGTTTCCGGGAGCCAGCCCGGCCGGTCATCGAGGCCTTGCTTATTTTGTTCCATGGAAGGCGCCATTTTCGAGCTTTTCGCCGCCAAAAGCGCCGGAACTCCGGCCCCGCTTGCGGATTGGTTTCCCAGTCAGGGCGTGCGGATCGCGCGCCCACGGAAACGAAACGCAGGAGCGTGTCATGCTGAGTTGGGTGGTTACATTTCTGATTATCGCGCTGGTCGCAGCTCTTCTGGGCTTCGGCGGCATCGCGGGTGCATCGATCGAGATCGCCAAGATCGTGTTCTTCGTCGCCCTTGTGCTGTTCGTGATCTCCGCCGTGGTTGGTCTGGCGCGCGGGCGAGGGAACGTTTAGCGCGAGTGGCGACCTCTTCCCCTCTCCCCTTGTGGGAGAGGGGAAGTAAGAGCGACGCTTCTCGCCATGAGGCTCTATTTCTTCTCCGGCATCGCGATGCGCCGGCCGGTGCCATCGGGGTGGGCGACCGCATTATGCGCCGCAACCACATCGCGGATCCGCGCGGCGATATCCGGCGGAAACGGCGCGGTCTTCCGAGCGTTCATGTCGACGTGCAGCGTCATGTTTTCCGACGTGGCTGAAATCCAGCCTTCCGTGGCGTGACGCAATTCCTCGAAGGTGTGGATGCGCTTGTCGTCGGCGGTCAGCAGATAGACCGACACCTGCACCGGATCGCCGAGATGCACCTCGCGCAGATAGCGCACATGGCATTCGGCGGTGAAGGTCGAGCCGTTGCGCTCTTTCATGTAGTCGGGGCCGATGCCGAGTTCGAGCCACATCTGGTCGATGCCGCGGTCGAACAGCACGTTGTAATAGGCCATGTTGAGATGGCCGTTGTAGTCGATCCATTGCGGCTCGATCTGCATCACCGTGGTCAGGAACGGCGCAGCGATATGTTGCGGCGCATTGTTTTCGGGACGCATCATTGTCATGGATCAACTTCCGGGTTCGTGGCGGCACTTGCTCTTGACCCGCTATACATCCTTTGCCACGGTCCGCGCCACAACAGCATCATCGAGGTGAGCGGCCGTGGCCTTTTCCAACGCAGCTTTGACACGTCCGGCGCCGACCGCCGTCTCGAGCGCCATCGAGGCACTCGCCGCGCGGTTCGGCAACAATCTCATCACCTCGCAGGCGGTGCGCGATCAGCACGCCCATACCACCACCTGGCTGCCGCCACAGCCGCCGGACGCCGTGGTGATGGCGCAGACGACGAAGGATATTCAGGACGTGGTGCGGATCTGCGCCAGGCATCGCGTTCCGGTGATCCCGTTCGGCACCGGCACCTCGCTGGAAGGGCAGGTCAACGCACCGGCGGGCGGTATCTGCATCGATCTGCGCGAAATGAACAGCATCCTCGCCGTCCATGCCGACGATCTCGATTGCGTCATCGAGCCGGGCGTCACCCGCAAGGCGCTCAACGAACATCTGCGCGATCAGGGCCTGTTCTTTCCGATCGATCCGGGCGCGGACGCCTCCATTGGCGGCATGGCCTCGACCCGTGCGTCGGGCACCAATGCGGTGCGCTACGGCACCATGCGCGACAATGTGCTGGCGCTGAAGGTCGTGCGCGCCGACGGCGAGATCATCACCACTGGCACTCGGGCCAAGAAGTCCTCGGCGGGTTACGATCTCACCCATCTGTTCGTCGGCGCGGAAGGCACGCTCGGAATCATTTCCGAACTTACCATCAAGCTGCGCGGCATCCCGCAGAGCATCGCGGCGGCGTCGTGTTCATTCGCCACCGTTGAAGGCGCGTGCAACGCCACCATTCTCGCGATCCAGACCGGCATTCCGGTGGCGCGCATCGAACTTTTGAACGCCGCACAGGTGAAGGCCTGCAACGCCTATTCCAAACTGTCGCTGCCGGAGACGCCGTTGCTGCTGCTGGAATTCCACGGCACCGAAGCCGACGTCGCCGAGCAGTCGAAGATGTTCGCCGAAATCGCCAGGGAATGCGGCGGCGGCGCATTCGAATGGACCACGCGGCAGGAAGACCGCACGCGTCTGTGGCAGGCGCGGCACGACGCCTACTGGGCGGTGCGCGGGCTTCGCCCCGGCGCGCAGGCGGTGGCGACGGATGTCTGCGTGCCGATCTCGCGGCTGGCGGACTGCGTGGTGGAAACCGAAAAGGATCTGGAAGGGGTGGGGCTGTTGTCCCCGATCGTCGGCCATGTCGGCGACGGCAATTTCCATTGCTCGATGCTGGTCGATGTCAACGATCCCGACGAAATGCGGCGCGCGGACGAATTCCTGCATCGGCTTGTGGAACGTGCGCAGGCGATGGGCGGCACCTGTACCGGCGAACACGGCATCGGGCAGGGCAAGCAGCAATATCTTGAGACCGAGCTTGGGCCGGAGGCGGTGCAGGCGATGCGCGCGCTTAAAGTTGCGCTCGATCCGCACAACATTCTAAACCCCGGCAAGATCCTGCCGCCGGCATGAGCGAGACTGTCGCTATTGATTCCGACAAGATCGCCAGCGAGGCGGTGTCCGTGCTCGGCAAGAACGGACAGCAGATCGCGCCGTTCTCGTCGCGCGATCCGGCGTTCGGGCTGGATGACGCCTATCGTGTGACGCCTATCGTGCGGCGTCTGCGTGAGGCGCACGGCGAAAAAGGTGCTGGGCCGCAAGATCGGCTTCACCAACCGCACCATCTGGAAACAGTACGGCGTCTACGGCCCGATCTGGGGCTATGTTTATGACACCACCGTGCGCGATCTGGGCGACATATCGGAGCCGGTGTCACTGGCCGCGCTCGCGGAGCCGCGCATCGAGCCGGAAATCGTGTTCGGCCTGTCCGTTGCGCCGGAAGCCGGCATGGACGAGCGCGCGTTGCTCTCCTGCATCGGTTGGGTCGCCCACGGCTACGAGATCGTGCAGTCGATCTTTCCGGACTGGAAGTTCACGCCATCCGACACCGTGGCCGCGTTCGGATTGCACGGTGCGTTGTTGATCGGCGAGCGGCATCAGGTCGGGGACGATCCCGCGAAATGGCTGAACGCGCTGTCGGACTTCGAGATCACGCTGCGCAGCGGCGATGTGATCGAGCGCGGCCACGCCCGCGATGTGCTCGACGGTCCGCTCTCGGCGCTGAAGCATCTCGTGAACCTACTGGCGCAGGACGAGGACAATCCGCCGATCGCGGCAGGCGAGATCATCACCACCGGAACGCTGACGAAAGCGATGCCGGTCAGGTCCGGCGAACGCTGGACCACCGAACTGACCGGGATCCCGCTCGGCGGTATCGATATTCTTTTTGGTTAAAGACGAAAACGTAGAGTTTCTTGACAGTCTCTCTCCGCTCATTCCCGCGAAAGCGGGAATCCAGATATGCAAAGGGCTGGGTCCCCGCTTTCGCGGGGACGATCGGAAAAGTTTGATCCCGTGTGCACGCAGATGAAGCTCTAGTACTTCTTCCGGAAGCTGTACCGCATCAGGCTGACCATGCCGCAGCGAAAGCCCGCGGCCGACATGCGCAGGTAGCGGCGGAATTCATCGGTGTTCGCCTTGCCGACCAGCGCGACAGCCTTGTCGTAATTGGCGAGCAGGTTCTGTTCCCACATCACCAGCGTCTGATAGTAGTGATCCGCATCATTGCGTGCGGCGATCAGGCTGAACATGCCTTCGGCGGCGGCGATCGGCTCCCATTCCAGCGGCAGGTCGCTTTCCGGAAAGGTCTTGTCCAGCAGCGGCTGGACCCTGGTCCGTTCCGAATAGGCAATGGTTTGCAGCGACAGTTTTCCGCCGATGGCCAGCACGCGGTCGCAATAGGCGAAGAACGTGCGGTAGGCGTCGAGCTTCAGTGCGGGATCGAGGCCTTTCTGCACGAAATGTTCGAATGCACCGATGGAGATGATGGCATCGTAGTGGCGGCCCGGCTTGTGGTCGCGCCAGTCCTGCTCCAGCACTTCGATTTTCGGGTTGGGCATTTTGCGAATCCACTGCGCCTGCGACGGGCTGAGCGTCAGCCCGACCGCATGTGCGACGCCGGCGTGATCGACCAGCCGTCGCAGCAGCGCACCCCATCCGCAGCCGATGTCGAGCACCCGCGCCGTGTTCGCCGCGCCGGCGGCCTTGATGTGATCGTCAAGTTTCCGGCGCTGGGCCGTTGCGAGATCGTCGCCCGGCTCGAACTGCGCGCAGGAATAAACCATCTCCGGATCAAGTACGAGCTGGAAGAAATCGTTGCCCATGTCGTAATGCGACATGATCGCCTCGGGAGAGGCGCCTGTCCGGTCGGTTGACTGCGCGGCTTTCTCGGACATCGTGCCCTTCGGTTTGCAGGGTTGTGAACGGGGTCCGTTAAACTTAGTATTCGAAGCAGCCGATCGGTTCAATGTTTGCGTCGTCCGGTGCATGTGACAGTCGCGGCGGACTTCCGCCGTGTATCACGGCGGCCGGCACACCATCGGCCGATCCCTCGCTGAGGAAAAACCTTGCAGACCACGCTGCTCGGACTGGCCATTGCCTTCATTCTCGCGCTGATCGCAGCGCTGGTCGGGCCGTATTTCGTCGATTGGAACCAGTTTCGTCCGCAATTCGAGGCGGAAGCCTCCCGCATCATCGGCGCGCCGGTGCGTGTCGGCGGCAAGCTCGACGCCCTGCTGCTGCCGACCCCGACGCTGCGGCTGCGGTCGATCGCCATCGGCGGCGACAGCGATCCGGCCAAGGTCCGCGCCGACAAACTCGACGTCGAGTTCAACCTTGGCGCGCTGATGCGCGGCGAGTGGCGCGCCAGCGTGCTGTCGCTGGACGGCTTCGCGCTCGATATAGGCCTCGACCGGCAGGGACGTGTGGAGTGGCCGGTCGCGGCGGGCCGGTTCAATCTCGGATCGCTCGCCATCGACCGCATGAATGTCGCGGGGCGTGTGGCGCTGCATGATGCATCCAGCGGCACGACATTGCGGGCCGACGATCTGACATTCAGCGGCGACGTGCGCGGCACGGCCGGCAGCCTGCGCGGAGAAGGGTCGTTCATGCTGCTCGGCGCGCGGACGCCGTTTCGTATCTCGTCGGGACAGACCAATGACGGCAAGGGCACCCGCGTGCGCGTCATCGCCGATCCGGGCGAGCGGCCGCTGTCGGCCGATCTCGACGGCGTGCTGACGTTCGACAATTCAATGCCGAGGTTCGAGGGCGCGTTGACGCTGGCGCGCCCGGCCGATGCGAAATCACCGGAGCCGGGCTTGCCGTGGCGGCTGACGTCGCGCCTGAAAGCCAATCCGTCGTCCGCGACATTCGAACAGGTCGAAGCGGTCTATGGTCCAGAAGACAACGCGCTGCGGCTGGCCGGCGGCGGCGATATCCGGTTCGGTGCGTCGCCCTTGCTGCATCTTGCCTTGTCGGCGCGGCAACTCGATGCGGATCGTCTGTTGGCGCAGGGCGATGTAAATGCCGAACCGCTTCGGTTGCTTCCGGCGCTGCGCACGCTCGTCACATCGCTGCCTGCGCTGCCGCTTCCGGCGCAGATCGAACTCGGCGCCGAGCAGATCGCGCTCGGCGGGCGGCCGCTGCAAAACATCGCTATCGAGTTGCGCGGCGACGACAAGGCATGGACCGTCGGGAAATTCGAGATGCGCGCGCCCGGCACGACGCGGGTCTCGGCCAGCGGGGTCGTCGCGCCGCCGGGATCGTCTGCGCGTTTCACCGGGCCGGTCAACATCGAGTCCGCCGATCCCGATGCGCTGGCGGCGTGGTTGCAGGGACGCAGCGACGTGACCTGGCGCAACCAGAAGCCGCTACGGCTGCGCGGCGATGCGACCGTTGCCGCGGATCGCATCGCGCTCGACGGTGTGACCGCCGACGTCAATGGCGGCGCGATGGAAGGCCGCCTCGCGCTGCTGACGATCGCCGGCGGCAAGACCCGCTTCGAAGCCGCGCTGAAGGCCGCCACACTCGATCTCGATGCGGCCTCGTCGCTGGTTACGATGCTGGCCGGGCCGCAGTCTGCATGGCCCGACGAAGCGCAGGTCTCGCTCGATGCGGACAGCGCCGTGCTGGCGGGACAGACGGTTCGGCCCGCCGCCGTCAGTCTGAGTTACGGCCCAAAGACAATCGCGCTCGACCGGATCCAGATCGGCGACGCCGGCAGCGATGTTGCGATCAGCGGCACGGGATCGTTCGACCGCGCCGAGAGCGCCGGCAAGCTCGCATTGACGGCGGCGGCGCCGTCGCTCGCGCAGATCGGCGGCTTCATCGCGCCGTTCGCGCCTGCGGTCGCGGAGCGGCTGGCTGCGACGGCGAGAGAGCCCGGGGCCGCGCGCATGCAATTGTCCGCCGACATCGGCAAGGCGAAGGATCGGTCCGGTCGCACCGACGCCCGCGCTGTGCTCGACATCGACGCACCGCAGCTTAAGGGAGTAATCACGCTGAATGCGACGCCAAACATCGATGTTGCGCGCGGGTTCGATCCTGCGGTGTTGCGCGGCACCGAATTCGGTGTCGATGCAAAGTTAACCGCGAACCAGACCGCGTCCATGCTGGCGTCGATTGGTCTCGACCGCATCGTCTCGGCGGGCGAGGGGCCGGCGCAGTTCGAATCGTCGGTCACAGGGATGTGGGGTTCGCCGCTGCAACTGAAAGCGAAGCTCACCGGCGCGGGCGTTGACGGCGATGTTCAAGGCACCGGCAATCCGTGGACGGATCAGCCGACAGCGGCGCTGACCGTGGCGGTGCGCCATGCGGACCTCGGCGCGCTGCTCGATCTTCCGCCTTTGAGCGTGCCGTCGCTGAATGTGGCGCTGTTGTCGCGCCTCGGTGTAGCCGGCAACACGTTCACCTTCGACGATCTCGACGCCACGGTGGGCGGATCGCGGGTGCGTGGGCGGATGGTGCTGACGCGCGGCGACGTGACCGGCGTCGATGGCGAGATCGGCATGGACACGCTCGATCTTGCCGGCGTGACGGGCCTTGCGTTCGGCGCGGCGGGTCACGATGCATCATCGCCGCTCAACAAGGGCTGGTTGCGCGGCTGGCGCGGGCGGCTGGCGTTTCAGGCCCTGAGCGGCGCGCTGCCCGGCGGCGGCGAGTTGCGTCCCGTCAGCGGCGCGATCAAGGGCGACGGTCAATCGCTCGTCTTGGAAAATGCCAGGGCCGGCATCGGCGGCGGCGAGGCGACGCTCGATCTCGACGCGCGGCAGACCGCGCAGGGAGCCAATCAGGGCACGTCGTTCAATGCGCACCTGCAATTGTCCGGCGTCGATGGCGCAGCGCTGCGCTTTCGCAGCCTCGCGATGCCCGCTGGCAAGGTCGCGTTGCAAATGACGCTCGCGGGGCAGGGCCGGAGCGCTGCCGGATTGACCGGAGCATTGTCGGGCGCGGGCACGGTGACGCTGACGGACGCGCGCATCGCCGGATTGGATACGCGTGCGTTCGAGGTCGGGATCTCGCGCCAGCGATGGCGGGCAGGCCACCGACGATCTGAAATTGAAGGAGATCGTCGAGCCGGTACTGGCCGCAGGCGCATTGACGGTGCCGTCGGCGCAGGTTCCTTTCACCATCAAGGATGGCCGGTTGCGGATCGAGGCGGCGACACTCGAGTCCGAACGTGCCCGCGTCGCCATTGCCGGCGGCTACGATCTGCTCGCGGATCAGGCCGACCTTCGCACGGTGATGTCGCCGATCAACACCAGGCCGATCAGCGGACGCCCGGAAATTCGCGTCGACCTGAATGGATCGCCGGACGGGCTGGCGCATACGGTCGATGTCGCGGCACTGTCGTCGTGGCTCGCGATGCGCGCGATCGACCGCGAAACGCGGCGGCTCGATCAGCTTGAGCGCGGTGCTTCAGTGGGGCCGGAATCCGACGATCTGTGGGATGAGGTGCTGCCGAAGGCCGATCCGCTTCCGCCGTCGGAGGTGAAGATGCCCAATCGCGATCCGAGGCGGAAGAATTCCGGTGCGAAGACGGTGCCGCCGCGCGCGCCGGCCATGCCGCAGGCGGCTGTTCCGCAAAGTCCGTCGCCTGACCCGCCGACCGGCAATGTGCGGGTGCAGCCGTTGCCGCCGCCGATCGACATCAGGCCCGCGCCGGGCGTGTTACAGCGTCCTCGTTCGGTGCCGCCGCCAGCGTCGCGGACGTTTTGACGGTCACGCCGATGCACGCGCGGCGCTGGCAACCGTTCACCGATGAACGTCATTAATCAGGGAATTACGGATGGGAACTTTCCGGCTGCAAACGGCTGGTTCCATTTCCCGTCGCAGGGATCGCGCGTGAGCGGAAGTAATCCAGCACGAACAGCCGGATCGCGGAGGAGAGGTTGCCCTGCTGGCGGCCTCCGTCGATTTCGCCGACGAGTTCCGACAAGGTCAGGCTTCTCGCCGACGCGATTTCCTTCATGCCATTCCAGAAGGCTTCTTCGAGACTAACGCTGGTCTTGTGGCCGGCGACGACGATCGAGCGTTTGACGACGGGCGACTTCATGCCGAAGTCTCGTCGTCGATGCGATGTTGATCCAGGGCGTTGCCGCTGCGCTGCGCGTGAAGCTCGTCGCGCTTGCGTTCGCCCTTGGTGCGGCCGAAGCGGGCGCGATTGGTCTCCGCCTGCTTCGACGCGTCTTCGCGCGCGATGCGCTTCTTGACTTGCTTCAGGTTGATCAGGTCGCCCATGACGCCTCCATCATTTCAAGACACTTGCAGCGAAGGACGCGAGTCTCGATCGTTGCTTTCGTTTGTCCTGTTCGGGTCTCGTTGGAGCCGGTCTTTCGAGCGGGCTCGTACATGCTGTCAATCATTCCCCGCGCACATGCGAGGCAGGAGTCGCAAAAATTTAGCATGCGATGCGGCGCAGAGGGTAGCCGATTGGCGTAGGACTTTAGGGGTGCGACGACATGTCCTTCGTTACCGCGAGTTAATGTAACGGGTCTTGCCTTATCCGGGATGCGTCATCTTGTCAGGCTTCACCAGCCTGTCGAATTCGTCCGCCGACACCAGACCAAGCCGCACGGCTTCTTCCTTCAGCGTTGTGCCGCGTGCGTGAGCAGTCTTCGCGACCTTTGCGGCGTTGTCGTAGCCGATCTTCGGCGCCAGCGCCGTCACCAGCATTAGCGAGCGCTGCATCAGTTCGTCGATGCGCTTCTCATCGGCGCGGATGCCGACGACGCAATGCTCGGTGAACGAACGCACGACATCGGCCATCAACTGGATCGATTGCAGCATGCAATGCGCCAGCACCGGCTTGTAGACGTTGAGTTCGAAGTGGCCCTGGCTGCCGGCGACGGTGATCGCGGTATGGTTGCCGAAGATCTGGCAGCAGACCATCGTCACCGCTTCGCACTGGGTCGGATTGACCTTGCCCGGCATGATCGATGAACCCGGCTCGTTTTCGGGCAGGATCAGTTCGCCGAGGCCCGAGCGCGGCCCCGAGCCGAGCAGGCGGATGTCGTTGGCGATCTTGAACAGGCCGGTGGCCATCGCGTTGATCGCGCCGTGTACGAACACATAGGCATCGTTCGACGCCAGCGCCTCGAATTTATTATGCGCGCTGGTGAACGGCAGCCTGGTGAGCGCCGCCACCTGCCTGGCGAACAGTTTTGCGAAACGCGGTTTGGAATTGAGTCCTGTGCCCACGGCGGTGCCGCCCTGCGCCAGTGGATAGAGATCCTTCGCGGCGGCGCGTATCCGCGCGATGCCGCTCTCCACCTGCGCCGCATAGCCGGAAAATTCCTGGCCAAGCGTCAGCGGCGTCGCGTCCTGGGTGTGGGTGCGGCCGATCTTGACGATCCTGGCGAACGCTTTTTCCTTCTGCCGCAGCGCCTTCAGCAACTCGGTCAGCGCAGGCAGCAGGTCGTGGGTGATGCGCTCGGCGGCTGCGATATGCATCGCGGTCGGGAACGAGTCGTTGGACGACTGGCTCATGTTGACGTGGTCGTTCGGATGCACCGGCTTCTTGGTGCCGGGCTCGCCGCCGAGCAATTCGCTGGCGCGGTTGGCGATCACCTCGTTGAGGTTCATGTTGGACTGCGTGCCGGAGCCGGTCTGCCAGACCACCAGCGGGAAATTGTCGTCGAGCTGGCCGTCGATGACCTCGCGGGCCGCGCGGACGATGGCGCGGGCGCGGCGCTGGTCGAGCAGGCCGAGTTCGAGATTGGTTTGCGCCGAGGCGAGCTTGACGATGGCCAGCCCGCGCACGATCGGCATCGGCATCCGCTCATTGCCGATCCTGAAATTGTGCTTCGAGCGTTCGGTCTGCGCGCCCCAGTAGCGATCTGACGGCACCTCGATCGGTCCGAACGTATCGGTTTCGGTGCGCGTTGTTTTCTTCGGTGCGGCCATGATGATTTCCGGTGTTTTGCGGGATGGCGAAGTTTAGGACTTCACGAGCGATGCACGCAACCGCCGCGCGCCGCCGCTCCGGCGGAAACGCGCGCCCGAATTTAGAAGGCTTCAAGACGATGTGACGGCGAGAGCGCCTGCCTCGGATTACTTCTTGCGGAAACGATCGAGCCGCACGACTTCCGCGCCTTCGCCCTGCTTGGCGGGCTCATCGCCGGTTTCCTCGGGCGTTTCGGACGCAGCCGCGACGGGCAGCGTCTCCACCACCGGCGCAGCCTCGACGGCTGCTTCATCGTTCGGTTCGAACTGCAATCCGAACTGCACCGACGGATCGAAGAAGCTCTTGATCGAGCTGAAGGGAATGACGAGGCGTTCCGGAATTCCGTTGAAGGACAGGCCGACCTCGAAGCGGTCGTCGGTCACCACCAAATCCCAGAACTGGTGCTGGAGGATGACGGTCATTTCCTGCGGATATTGCGATAGCAGGCGAGGGGAAATCTTCACCCCTTCGGCCTTGGACAGGAACGTGATGTAGAAATGATGTTCGCCGGGAAGCCCATGCTCGGCGGCGTCCGCGAGCACGTGCTTCAGCACGCCGCGCAGCGCATCGCGCGCGAGGACATCGTAACGAATGTGGTCGGTCGTCATCATAAAGTCCTGTACAAGCAAGTCCGGTAGAAAGCGGCCAGTCGAAGAGCGGCTAAGTTGCCGCTCACGCTTGGGGGATGAACGTTCCGACTCGCGGTTCGATCCATGCTACTCCGTCATGGCCCGCAGGTCAGCATCCGTGCCTTGCAGATCGCAGAAATTCTCGCGAGCGGCAATGCATTCGCCGGATAAATTCAATACAATGCTGTGAAAGTGGAGGCTTCAGTTGCCGGGTGCCTCCGGACCCCGGCGAACCAGCCCCCTCAATATAGGGGCAATCTCCAGCGGCAAAAGGCTACGGTTCCTTGCGTGCAGGGCGGGCCGGCCGGGATGCGGCGCGGATAAGCTGCGATTTGCGCCCAGCGCATGCGGGGAGCATTGGAATATCGGTTGGCCTGCACCGGAGGGCATTCTACATCGGGCTATGCCTCCCGACACCGCTCCCGCGATTCCCCAGACCTCCCATGTGACGGCACCGCAACGGCCCGGCTTGTTCGAACTGTTCGTGGCGTTCGCCAAGATGTCGCTCGCGGGTTTCGGCGGGGTGCTGGTGTGGGCGCGGCGCGCCATTGTCGATCAGCATCGCTGGATGACGCCGGAAGAATTCAACGAAGCCTTCGCGCTCTGCCATTTTCTGCCCGGTCCCAACATCGTCAATCTGGCGGTCGTATTCGGCGGGCGATTTCGCGGCATTCCCGGCAGCATCGCCGCCTTTCTCGGTCTCATCGGCCCGCCGGTGATGATCGTGACGACGCTGGCGGCGATCTATGCGCGCTACGGCGAAATTCCGGCATTGCAGCGGACGCTGGCCGGCGTGTCGTGTGCGGCGGTCGGACTTTTCCTTGCGGTCACCGCGCGGATGATGGTGCCGCTGCTGAAGAAGCGCGATCCGGTCGCGCTCGCATTGCTCGCCGCCGTTTTCGTCGCCATCGGATTGTTGCGGCTGCCGCTGGTGCCGGTTCTGCTCACCGCGATCCCGCTCAGCATCGTGCTCACCTTCGCGATGCGATGGAGGGCAACATGAACTCCCCAACGGGAACGTTGCTGACGCTGGCATGGACCTTCGGTCTGATGTCGCTGCTCGCCATCGGCGGAGCGAATTCGACAATTCCGGAAATGCACCGCGTCGCTGTCGACGTGCAGCGCTGGCTGTCGGATTTGCAGTTCGCCGACATGTTTGCGATCTCGCAATTGTCGCCGGGGCCGAACGTGCTGATCGTGACGCTGATCGGCTATCATGTAGCCGGCATCGCGGGCGCGCTGGTGGCGACATTCGCCATGTGCGGCCCGTCGGCTGTGTTTGCCTACTTCGTCAGCAACATGCTGACGCGATCGCGCCACTCTGCCTGGCCGGCGATCCTTCAGGCGGCGCTGGTTCCGATCTCGATCGGCCTCATGTGCGCCAGCGGCCTCATTCTCACATTAACGTCCGACCGCACGTGGATCGCGGCGGTCCTGACCATCGGAGCCGCCGCGCTGGCGCTGGTGACCCGCCTGAATCCGCTGTGGATGCTGGTTATGGGCGGCATTCTCGGTTTTGCTGGCGTCGTTTGACGAAAATCGATAAGCAAAAGGGGAGTATCGGGGTCATCCCCGGGCGGCAAGAATAGACCGGGCAAAAGCCCGTGCTGTGGGGGACGACGACGATGAGTGAAGCGCCAGGTAGCGCTGCGGGGAAATCCGCGCGGGGGGTGATCAAGGGACCACAGGATTTTTACGGCGGTCTGGCCCTGATGGGGATCGCGCTGTTCGCCCTGTGGGCATCCAGCGACCTTCAAGGCATGCGGGGATTTTCGTTCGGCCCGGGCACCGCGCCGCGCATGTTCGCTTATCTTCTTCTGGCGCTCGGCGCCGGTGTCGCCCTCACGGGATTTCTAGTCGAGGGGCCGCCGCTGCAACGTTACGGCATTCGTGGCCCTGTCTTCGTGACGCTGGCGATCCTGGCCTTCGCGGTCGCCATCCGCCCGCTCGGCCTGATCGTCTCCGCGTTCGGGGCCTTCATCATCGCTGCGATGGGGACCGAGGAGACGCGGTGGAAGGAGACCATCATCGTCGGGATTTGCCTGACGGTCGGATGTGCGCTTCTGTTCCCGTATGCGCTCGGGCTGCCGCTCGATCTCTTCCCACGCATTCTGCGCTGAGGGCGTCATGGATATTTTCTCGAATCTCGCGCTCGGCTTCGGCGTTGCGTTCTCACCCATCAATCTCGGTCTCTGTCTGGTCGGTGCGCTGGTCGGCACGCTGGTCGGCGTGTTGCCCGGCATCGGCACCATCGCCACGGTGGCGATGCTGCTCCCGATCACCTTCGGCCTTCCTCCCGTCGGCGCGCTCATCATGCTCGCGGGCATCTATTACGGCGCGCAGTACGGCGGCTCGACCACGTCGATCCTGGTCAACATTCCCGGCGAGGCAGGGTCGGTGGTCACGGCGCTCGACGGCTTCCAGATGGCCAAGCAGGGCCGCGCCGGCCCGGCGCTGGCGATTGCCGCCATCGGCTCGTTCTTCGCGGGCTGTGTCGCGACCGTCCTGATCGCGATCCTCGGCGCGCCGCTGACCAAGCTCGCGCTGGCGTTCGGCCCCGCTGAATATTTCTCGCTCATGACGCTGGGCCTGATCTTCGCGGTCGTTCTCGCGAAAGGCTCCGTGCTCAAGGCGATCGCGATGATCGCCTTCGGCGTGCTGCTGTCGATGGTCGGTTCCGACATCGAGACCGGCGCGTCGCGCATGTCGTTCAATATCCCGGAACTGGCCGACGGTCTCGGCTTCGCGACGGTGGCGATGGGTCTGTTCGGCTTCGCCGAGATCATCCGCAATCTCGATGCCGGCGCGTCGATGGACCGGGAACTGGTGCAGCAGAAGATCTCCGGACTGATGCCGACCAGGAAGGACATCAAGGATTCAACACCGGCCATTCTGCGCGGCACCGTGCTGGGATCGATCCTCGGCATCCTGCCGGGCGGCGGCGCGGTGATCGCGTCGTTCGCGGCCTACACGTTCGAGAAGAAAATCTCGAAGCATCCCGAACGTTTCGGCCGCGGCGCCATCGAAGGCGTTGCAGCACCCGAAAGCGCCAACAACGCCGCGGCGCAGACCTCGTTCATTCCGCTGCTCACGCTCGGCATTCCGCCCAACGCGGTGATGGCGCTGATGGTCGGCGCGATGACCATTCACGGCATCGTGCCGGGCCCGCAGGTGATGCAAAAGCAGCCCGAACTGGTCTGGGGTATGATCGCCTCGATGTGGATCGGCAACCTGATGCTGCTGGTCATCAACCTGCCGCTGGTCGGCATCTGGGTGCGGCTGCTGCGGGTGCCTTACCGCCTGTTGTTCCCCTGCATCGTCATCTTCTGCGCCATCGGCATCTATTCGGTGAACAACGCTCCGATGGATGTGGTGCTGACCGCCGCCTTCGGTCTGGTTGGCTACTGGCTGGTGAAGCACGATTTCGAGCCGGCGCCGCTGCTGCTCGGCATGGTGCTCGGCCCGCTGATGGAGGAGAACCTCCGCCGCGCCCTGCTGATCTCGCGCGGTGACTGGTCTGTGTTCCTGACACGGCCCTTGTCCGCGAGCCTGATGGCGATTGCCGCCTTCCTGTTGATCCTCGCGCTGCTGCCGTCGCTGCGCAAGAAGCGTGACGAGGTGTTCGTCGAGTCCGAGAATTAAGGAGCGATGGAATTTAAGGTGTCGAGGTGCGGCGTTGCGCCGCGCCTCCTTGCCCAGTCTTGGTAGCAAGTTGAATGGACACGCCCCACGGGGTGATGTTGAGACTGCCGGGCACGGCTTACGGCCCGTAATCAGAACAAGACTTGGGAGAACATCATGAATTTTCTTAAGCGTATGCTCGCGACCTGCGGGCTGTCTGCTTTGGCCGCTGCCGGTGTGGCGGCCACATCGGCTCAGGCACAGGATTATCCGACGCGCAACATCACGATGATTGTTCCGTTCGCGGCCGGCGGCCCGACCGATGTCATCGCGCGCATCGTGACCGGCCATATGCAGCAGACGCTGGGCCAGACGATCATCATCGAAAACGTCGTCGGCGCCGGCGGCACCACGGCATCGACCCGCGCCGCGAAGGCTGCGCCGGACGGCTACACCCTGATTACCGGCCACATGGGCACGCACGCGGCGTCGGTGCCGCTGTATCCGAACCTCGCCTATCATCCCTCGAAGGATTTCGAACCGGTCGGCCTGCTGGCCGGCACGCCGATCCTGATCCTCGCGCGCAAGGATTTCCCGCCGAAGGACCTCAAGGAATTCATCACCTACGTGAAGGCCAACACCGACAAGCTCAACGCCGCCCACGCGGGCGTCGGCTCGGTGTCCTACACCTCGTGCCAGCTTCTGAATTCGGTGCTCAAGATCAATCCGACCGGCGTTCCGTTCAACGGCACCGGCCCGGCGATGAACGCGCTGGTCGGCGGACAGGTCGACTACATGTGCGACCAGATCGTCAACGCGGTGCCGCAGATCAAGGGCGGCACCATCAAGGCCTATGCGGTGGCGACGCCCGAGCGCAATCCGTCGCTGCCCGACGTGCCGACCACCGCCGAGGCCGGCCTGCCGGAATTCCAGGCCCAGGCCTGGAACGCGATCTTCGCACCGAAGGGCACGCCTGCGCCGATCATTGCCAAGCTCAACGCCGCCATCGTCAAGGCGCTGGATGACGAGGGTGTCCGCAAGCGGCTGCTCGATCTCGGCAGCGTGATCCCGAAGCCCGCCGAACGTACCCCCGAAGCGCTGGGCGCGCTGGTCACCAGCGAGATCGCCAAATGGACCCCGGTGCTGAAACCCGTCTCCAACTGAGATTTTGCTGAAATCATCGAGGCTTGGCAGGGGCGGGACGCAAGTTCCGCCCCTTGTCTTTTACGTTTGGAGCATGATCTTTTCAGAAACCCGTTCCACCCTCGGATCAAGTCCGACGGCATGCTTTTCTGGATCAGGCCCGCGAGGCCGCGATCCTCACTTTTCGGGGTATAATTCCTCTGCTGAAATCAAATCGTGGCGGCCGGCAGGTTAGATAGACCCATGAACCAGTATCACGACCTGCTTGAGCGCATTCTCAGCGACGGCGCGGAAAAGACCGACCGCACCGGCACCGGAACGCTGTCCGTGTTCGGCCACCAGATGCGGTTCAATCTGGCGTCGGGTTTCCCGATGCTGACCACCAAGAAGCTGCCGCTGAAATCCATCGTCCATGAACTGCTGTGGTTTCTCGCCGGCGACACCAACATCAAATATCTCAAGGATAACGGCGTCTCGATCTGGGACGAGTGGGCGGACGCCAATGGCGATCTCGGCCCGGTCTACGGATCGCAGTGGCGTTCGTGGCCCGCGCCGGACGGTCGCCACATCGACCAGATTTCAAACCTCATCGAGATGATCCGCAAGAATCCGGATTCACGCCGCCTGATCGTGAGTGCGTGGAATCCCGCCGATGTCGACAAGATGGCGCTGCCGCCGTGCCACTGCCTGTTCCAGTTCTACGTCGCCAACGGCAAGCTCTCCTGCCAGCTCTACCAGCGTTCGGCGGACGTGTTTCTCGGCGTGCCGTTCAACATCGCGTCCTACGCGCTGCTGACCATGATGGTGGCGCAGGTCACCGGATTGAAGCCCGGCGACTTCATCCATTCGCTCGGCGACGCGCATCTCTACTCGAACCATCTCGAGCAGGCGCGGCTGCAATTGACCCGCCTGACGCGTCCGCTGCCGACCATGACGATCAATCCGGCGGTGAAGGATATTTTCTCGTTCCGCTACGAGGATTTCAAACTCGAGAATTACGACCCGCATCCGCACATCAAGGCCGAGGTCGCGGTTTGAACACGCTGCCGTCCGCGACGTCATTTCCGCAAATCGTTTTCGTCGTTGCCGTCGCGGAGAACGGCGTGATCGGTCGCGACAACACGATGCCGTGGCATCTCAAATCCGATCTCAAGCGCTTCAAGGCGATCACGCTGAACCGGCCGGTGATCATGGGCCGCAAGACTTATCTTTCCATCGGCCGTCCGCTGCCGGGACGCACCAACATCGTCGTCACCCGCGACAAGACGTTTCAGGCGCCGGGCATTGTCGTCGCACCTTCGCTTGAAGCCGCGCACGACATCGCGCGTGGCGATGCGCTGCGGCGTTTCGTCACTGAGATCATGGTGATCGGCGGCGCAGATGTTTTTGCGCAATGGTTGAAAAAGGCTGACCGGCTTGAAATCACCGAAGTGCACGACAAGCCCGACGGCGACACCTTTCTCAAGCCGTTTGACCCTGCGGAATGGGAAGAAGTCGCACGTTCCCGCCATCCAAAGGCGGAGGGCGATACAGCCGATTTTTCCTACGTCACATATCGGCGTCGCAGTTAAAATCGGCGTTTCATCATGCCGCAGACCGCGGCATTAACTGCAATCGGCGATGTTTGCATTGACAAATTTGCCCTGCGCCATAGCTCTACCAGTGTCCTGAATCCGACGTTCGCTTCGTTTTGCTGCGTCTTCTGTAGCGAACGTCGGATTCGAAAGGACACTGGAAATTCATGGTTGCTATTGGTCCTTTGGTTCTGACATCCGCAAAGAGGAGTGCTGAAACGGGATGCGAATGTCAGAACCGGACCACTAGAGGCTGGTGTCCTGCGTTGTAAGGACTGGGCGCGTCCCCTATAAGGCCCCAAGAGTTTGCGGAGCGCGAGCTTCCGCGCGGAGGAGATTGACGATGCCGTGGAAGAATCAAGGCGGAGGCCCCTGGGGCTCCGGCCCGAAAAGGCCCCTGGGGTTCCGGCCCGCAATCGAGCGGACCGAGGCCGCCTGATCTGGAAGATCTTCTGCGTCGCGGGCAGGACAAGCTCCAGACATTGATCCCCGGCGGAAACTTCAGCGGCGTCGGCATTGCGCTGGTCCTCGTTGCCGCGCTGGCGGTCTGGGGGCTGTCCGGCTTCTTCCGCGTGCAGTCCGAAGAACTCGGCGTGGTGCTCCGCTTCGGCAAGCACGTCCGCACCGTTCAGCCCGGTCTGAATTATCATCTGCCGTATCCGATCGAGACCGTGTTGCTGCCGAAGGCGCTGCGCGTCTCCACGCTCAGCATCGGCATGCGCGTGGTGGACGACTCGCGCCGCGGCGGCACCACCACCATTCGCGACGTGCCGGAAGAAAGCCTGATGCTGACCGGTGACGAGAACATCGTCGATGTGGATTTCACAGTGCTGTGGCGCATCAAGCCCGACGGCGTCGGTGACTTCCTGTTCAACATCCAGAATCCGGAAGGCACCGTGAAGGCGGTTGCCGAAAGCGCGATGCGCGACGTCATCGGCCGTTCCAATATCCAGCCGATCCTCACCGGCGCGCGCACCACGACGGAAGCCGCGGTGCTCGAACTGATGCAGAAGACGCTCGACAGCTACGGCTCGGGCATTCTGATCCAGCAGGTACAGATGCAGAAGGTCGACCCGCCGCAGCAGGTCATCGATGCGTTCCGCGACGTGCAGGCGGCCCGTGCCGACCTTGAGCGGTTGCAGAACGAAGCCCAGACTTACGCCAACCGCGTCGTTCCGGATGCGCGCGGCCGCGCCGCGCAGATCTTGCAGGTCGCGGAAGGCTACAAGGAGCAGGCGGTGGCCGAGGCCAAGGGCCAGAGCGCGCGCTTCCTCAAGGTCTATGACGAATACAGGAAGGCGCCGGACGTCACGCGCGAACGCATCTATCTGGAAACGATGGAGCGTGTTCTCGGCGGCGCCGACAAGCTCGTGCTCGATCAGGGCGCGAACGGATCGGGACCGGGCGTGGTGCCTTATTTGCCGCTCAACGAAATCGGACGCCGCACGCCGCCGGCTGCGCCACAACAGGGCGGGAGCAACCGATGAAAAACGGTATCGCAGGGATCGTCTCCCTCTTCATTCTGCTGGTCGCGATCGTGATCGGCTACAGTTCCGTGTTCACCGTCAGCCAGACCGAGCAGGTTCTGCTGGTGCGGCTCGGCGAGCCGGTGCGCGTGGTCACCGAACCGGGCCTGAACTTCAAGGTGCCGTTCATCGACACGGTGATCAGCATCGACAAGCGCATTCTCGATCTCGAAAATCCGGCGCAGGAAGTGATCGCGTCGGACCAGAAGCGTCTCGTGGTGGATGCTTTCGCGCGCTACCGCATCAAGGACGCGTTGCGGTTCTATCAGACCCTTGGCTCGATCCAGGCCGCCAACATCCAGCTCACCACGCTGCTGAACGCGTCGCTGCGGCGTGTGCTCGGCGAAGTGACGTTCATCAACGTGGTGCGCGACGAGCGCGACGTGCTGATGAGCCGGATTCAGAAGCAGCTCGATCGTGAGACCGCCAGCTACGGCATCGCGGTGATCGATGTGCGCATTCGCCGTGCCGACCTGCCCGAGCAGAACAGCCAGGCGGTCTATCAGCGCATGCAGACCGAACGTCAGCGCGAAGCCGCTGAGTTCCGCGCGCAGGGCGGCCAGAAGGCGCAGGAGATCCGCTCGCGCGCTGATCGCGAGGCCACCGTCATCATCGCCGACGCCAACTCGCAGGCCGAGCAGGTTCGCGGCGAGGGCGACGGCGAGCGCAACCGGCTGTTCGCGGAAGCCTATGGCAAGGACGCAGATTTCTTCGCGTTCTATCGCTCCATGTCGGCCTACGAGGCCAGCATGAAGGGCAGCGACACGCGCTTCCTGCTGCGGCCGGACTCCGAGTTCTTCCGCTACTTCGCCAATCCGGCGGGCAAGCCGCCCGCCGCTGCCGCGCGTTAAGATGCGGCGTGAAGAGTACGATCTGGCGGGGGCGGTCTTCGGATGAGGTCGATTGGATACGGTGACCTCCTCGTCGGGGTCGGAATGGTGCTGGTGCTGGAGGGATTGCTGTTCACGGCGGTCCCGAACTGGATGCGTTCGGCGATGAAGAGTGCGCTGTCGTCGCCGGACAACATCCTGCGCGCCGTCGGCCTGATCTCGGCGGTGGTCGGACTGATCCTGATTTGGCTGGTGCGGCACTAATCTGTTTTCGGCTATAGTGGCGGCCGGAATAAGCGCCTGGCTGACGCCGTTGTGACGGATAAAGCCGGGTTTTCGCCGCAATCGATGCGTTGAACGCTGGAAACACGCCAATTGGCGGTGCTTGCGCGCGCATCCTTTTCGAGCGCAGATTAGAGACTCATGATCCGGCCCTTTTCAGGAGAGTTTTCGACCATGTCCGATGCGTTTCAAGCATTGAGCCGCCGCGTATTGCCGCTCGCCGCGGCTGTCGGCTTCGCCCTCGTTGCGACGCCTGCGCTGGCGCGCGGACCGGACGGTATCGCCGACGTCGCCGAGAAGGTGATCGACGCGGTGGTCAACATTTCCACGTCGCAGACCGTCGAGGCCAAGAACACCGACAGCGACCGGGGCAGCGACGAGCGCGGCAACAGGCGAGGGGCCAATCCGCAACTGCCTCCCGACTCGCCGTTCAGCGAGTTTTTCGACGAGTTCTTCAAGAACCGCCGTGGCGGTCCCGGCGGCGGCAACTCGCCGCGCAAGGTGAACTCGCTCGGCTCCGGCTTCATTATCGATACTGACGGCACCGTGGTGACCAACAATCACGTCATCGCCGACGCGGACGAGATCAACGTCATCCTCAACGATGGCACCAAGATCAAGGCCGAGGTGATCGGCAAGGACAAGAAGAGCGATCTCGCGGTCCTGAAGTTCACGCCGCCGGAGAAGAAGATCACCGCGGTGAAGTTCGGCAATTCCGACAACCTGCGTCTCGGCGAATGGGTGATCGCCATTGGCAATCCGTTCAGCCTCGGCGGCACGGTGACGGCGGGCATCGTCTCGGCGCGTAACCGCGACATCAACTCCGGCCCGTACGACAACTACATCCAGACCGATGCGGCGATCAATCGCGGCAACTCCGGCGGCCCGCTGTTCAATCTCGACGGCGAAGTCATCGGCGTGAACACCGCGATCATCTCGCCATCGGGCGGCTCGATCGGCATTGGTTTCGCAGTGCCGTCCAAGACCGTCATGGCGGTGGTCGATCAGTTGCGCCAGTTCAAGGAAGTGCGCCGCGGCTGGCTCGGGGTCCGCATCCAGCAGGTGACGGACGAAATCGGCGAAAGCCTCAACATCAAGCCCGTGCGCGGCGCGCTGATCGCCGGCGTGGACGACAAGGGTCCCGCCAAGCCCGCCGGCATCGAGCCTGGCGACGTGGTCGTGAAGTTCGACGGCAAGGACATCAAGGAGATGAAGGATCTGCCGCGCGCCGTGGCTGACTCGCCGGTCGGCAAGGCGGTGGACGTGATCATCATCCGCAAGGGCAAGGAAGAAACCCGCAAGGTCACGCTCGGCCGTCTCGACGATGGCGAGAAGCCGGTCGAGGCGTCTGCCAAGACCACCGCTCCGGTCGAAGCCGAGAAGCCGGTGACGCAGAAGGCGCTGGGTCTCGATCTTGCCGGTCTCAGCAAGGACCTGCGCACGCGCTACAAGATCAAGGAGAGCGTCAAGGGCGTGATCGTCACCGGCGTCGAAACCGGTTCCGATGCCGCCGAAAAGCGCCTCAGCGCGGGCGACGTCATCGTCGAGGTCGCGCAGGAATCCGTGACCAACGCGGCCGACGTCAAGAAGCGCATCGAGCAGTTGAAGAAGGACGGCAAGAAGTCCGTGCTGCTTCTGGTGTCGAACGGCGACGGTGAAGTCCGCTTCGTCGCGCTGGCGGTGAAGTAGGCGGTCTGTTGTTAGCAAGCGTGGGCTTCAAATGAGATGTCGTCCCGGCGCAGGCCGGGACCCATAACCACCGAACGCGGTTGTGACAGCGAGAAGATTTGCTCCAACATCTACGCAAGATTGATAATTCAGGGCGTATGGGTCCCGGCCTGCGCCGGGACGACCGCTTTTCCTTTATCCCGTCACAAACTCATCCCGCTTGTAGCCCTGCGCATAAAGCAAGGCTGTGAGATCGCCGTGATCGATCCGTGCGCCTGCCGCGGCGGCGACCGCCGGCTTGGCGTGATAGGCGACGCCGAGGCCGGCCTTCTCGATCATGCCGAGATCGTTGGCGCCGTCGCCGACCACCAGCGCGTCCAGATTGTCGAGATCGAAGGATTCCCGCAGATCGAACAGCGTCGCGAGTTTCGCTTCGCGCCCCAAAATCGGCTCGGCGACGTAACCCGTCAGCTTGCCGCCCTCGACCAATAATGTGTTGGCGCGGTTTTCCTCAAACCCGATCATCCCGGCGACAGCTTTCGTGAACAGCGTGAAGCCGCCCGAGACGAGGCAGGTATAGGCGCCGTGCGCGCGCATGGTGCGAACCAGTTCAATCCCGCCCGGCGTCAGCGTGATGCGGGTCTTGAGCACCTCATCGACCACGGAAACCGGAAGATCCTTCAATAGCGCCACGCGCTCGCGCAGCGCCGGTTCGAATTCGATCTCGCCGCGCATGGCGCGTTCGGTGATTGCCGCGACATGCGCCTTGATCCCTGCGAAGTCGGCGAGTTCGTCGATGCATTCCTGGCCGATCATGGTGGAGTCCATGTCGGCCAGCAGCAGCTTCTTGCGCCGGTCGAGATATGGCTGCACCACCACGTCGACGCGGATACCGTTCAGGGCTTCGCGCAGGCGATCTGAAATTGTGCGAATGTCGTCGTTGCTGCTAAAGCGGATATCGGCGGCAACGCCTTCGAACAGCCAGTCGCCATGCTCCGGCGACGGCAGCGCGGAACGCGCGGCGTCGATTGCGGTGGAGTCGAGTTCAGGCTCGGCGGGGTTGCAGATCAGCGTGGCGACGAGAGACATGACGGCTCGATGTTGGATAGTGACGTGAAGCGGATGCAGGCGGTGCTTATCGCAGGGCCGACGGCCAGCGGCAAGTCGGCGCTGGCGCTGGCTCTTGCAGAAGTGACCGGCGGTGTCGTCATCAATACGGACTCGATGCAGGTCTATCGCGACCTGCGGGTGCTGACCGCACGGCCGACGCCGGACGAGGAGGCGCGCGCGCCGCACCGGCTGTACGGATATTGCGATGCTGCGGTGAACTGTTCGGCGGGCTCATGGGTGGCGGATGCCGCGACTGTGCTGGCGGAGGCGAGGGCGGCGGCCCGGTTGCCGATTTTCATCGGTGGCACCGGACTCTACTTCAAGGCGCTGACGCGCGGATTGTCGGCGGTGCCGCCGATCCCGCAGGAGGTGCGCGATGACGTTCGCGCGAGGCTCGAACGCGACGGCGTGGAAGCGCTGCACGCCGAACTGGCGCGGCGCGATCCGGTCTCGGGCGAAAAGCTCAAGCCGCGCGACAGCGCGCGGATCGCGCGGGCGCTGGAAGTGATCGAGGCGACGGGGCGCGCATTGCCCGACTGGCACCGCGACGGGCTGCCGCCGTTGCTGGAGCCGGAAGGCGTCAAGGCGCTGTTTCTCGCGCCGGATCGCAAGGAGCTTTACGCGCGCATCGACCAGCGCTTCACGGCGATGCTCGAAGCAGGGGCGCTGGAGGAGGTCGCGGCGCTGGCGGCGCGCAAGCTCGATCCGATGCTGCCGGCGATGAAGGCTCATGGCGTGCCGGCGCTGATCCGCCACCTGGCGGGCGAAATCACGCTGGAAGAGGCGGCCGGGATCGGCCAGACCGACACCCGCCATTACGCCAAGCGGCAGTTCACCTGGTTCAGGCACCAAATGCCGGAATTCGAATGGGTGAAGCCGGAGGATGCGTGGGTTTGGCTTCAAAAAGCATACAAGCCATGGATGTCGGGGGCGTCATCCTGAGGTGCGAAGCCGCTCTTGCGGCGAGCCTCGAAGGATGGCGCATATCAAGCCGTCGCCCTTCGAGGCGCGCAAGGGAGAGCGCCCACCTCAGGGTGACGGCGCTCCGTCGTGCGTGGCTCACCCATGCGTTTTCGCCCTCGCAAAACTTCCGGAACCGGCTATTCTCTTGAAATCCGCGCAGGCTTGACTTTCGGCATGTGGCCCGTATAACCCCGCGCAACCTTTGGAAACTCGCAGACCATCATGCGCAATAAAGTTACCAGCCTCCTTATTATCGTCGTACCCTGGCACACCGCCGGGGGTAGCTGACCGCTACCCACGACAAGGCGGTGTGCGAAGGGTCCCTCTCGGACCCTTTTTTGTTTTCTGACCCTGAACCGACAATCGACCAGATCAGCGCGAAAAGCGCCCCGGAGCGGACCATGAGCGACAGCAAGACACACGATCCCAACCAGATGACCGGCGCGGCGATGATCGTGCGCGCGTTGGCCGATCACGGGGTCAAGCACATCTTCGGCTATCCGGGCGGCGCGGTGCTTCCGATCTACGACGAGATTTTCCAGCAAAGCGAGGTCGAGCACATTCTGGTGCGCCACGAGCAGGGCGCGGGCCATGCGGCGGAAGGCTATGCGCGCTCCACCGGCCAGCCCGGCGTGGTGCTGGTGACATCAGGCCCCGGCGCGACCAACATGGTGACGCCGCTGACCGATGCGCTGATGGACTCGATCCCGCTGGTCTGCATCACCGGGCAGGTGCCGACGCATCTGATCGGCAATGACGCGTTCCAGGAATGCGACACCGTCGGCATCACGCGGCCCTGCACCAAGCACAACTGGCTGGTGCGCGACGTCAACGATCTGGCCAAGGTGCTGCATGAGGCGTTCTATGTCGCGACCACGGGCCGTCCCGGTCCGGTGGTTGTGGACGTGCCGAAGGATGTGCAGTTCGCCACCGGCACCTATCATCCGCCGCGCAAGTCGGACGTGCATATTTCATACAATCCCCGCGTGAAAGGCGATGCCGCGCAGATCCGCAAGGCGGTGGCGCTGCTCGGCTCGGCCAAGCGTCCGGTGATCTATAGCGGCGGTGGCGTCATCAATTCCGGCGCGGAAGCCTCGAAGCTGCTGCGCGAGCTGGTGGAGATCACCGGCTTTCCGATCACCTCGACCCTGATGGGCCTCGGCGCCTATCCGGCGTCGGGCAAGAACTGGCTCGGCATGCTGGGCATGCACGGCACCTACGAAGCCAACATGGCGATGCACGACTGCGACGTGATGCTGTGTGTCGGCGCGCGTTTCGACGACCGCATCACCGGCCGCACCGATGCGTTCTCGCCGAACTCGAAGAAGATCCACATCGATATCGATCCGTCGTCGATCAACAAGAACATCCGCGTCGACGTGCCGATCATTGGCGACGTCGCCAATGTGCTCGGCGACATTCTGCAAGTCTTCAAGGCCGAAGCGAAGAAGCCGAAGATCGATCCGTGGTGGTTCGAGATCGGCCGCTGGCGCGCGCGCAATTCGCTGGCCTACAAGAAGAACGACGACATCATACTGCCGCAGTATGCGATCCAGCGCCTGTTCGAGCTGACGAAGAAACACGATACCTACATCACCACGGAAGTCGGTCAGCACCAGATGTGGGCGGCGCAGTTCTTCGGCTTCGACCAGCCGCACCGCTGGATGACCTCCGGCGGTCTCGGCACCATGGGCTATGGCCTGCCGGCGGCGCTCGGCGTGCAGGTGGCGCATCCGGACAGCCTCGTCATCGACATCGCGGGCGATGCCTCGGTGCAGATGACGATGCAGGAAATGTCGACGGCGGTTCAGTACGAACTGCCGATCAAGATCTTCATCCTGAACAACCAGTACATGGGCATGGTGCGCCAGTGGCAGCAGCTTCTGCACGGCAACCGGCTGTCGCATTCCTACTCCGAGGCCCTGCCGGATTTCGTCAAGCTCGCGGATGCCTTCGGCTGCGTCGGCCTTCAGGTCATCAAGCCTGGCGATCTCGATGGCGCGATCAACGAGATGATCAAGGTCAAGAAGCCGGTGCTGTTCGATTGCCGGGTCGCTGCACTGGAGAACTGCTTCCCGATGATCCCGTCGGGCAAGGCGCACAATGAAATGCTGCTTCCTGCGGAAGCGAACGATGAAGCAACCGCGGCGGCCTTCGCCGGCGGCAAGGCGCTGGTGTGATCATGAAAGCAGAAGCAATGGAACAGCCCGCATCCGCCTATTTCATGGAGGAGCGTCACGACCCGAACGAGACGCACACGCTGTCGGTGCTCGTGCAGAACGAGCCCGGCGTGCTGGCGCGCGTGATCGGCCTGTTTTCCGGCCGCGGCTACAACATCGAGAGTCTCACGGTGTCGGAGACCGAGCATGCCAAGCATATGTCGCGCATCACCATCGTCACCACCGGCACGCCGATGGTGATCCAGCAGATCAAGCATCAGCTCGATCGCATGATCCCGGTCTATCGCGTCGTGGACATGACCCTCACCAGCCGCTCCATCGAGCGCGAACTGGCGATGGTCAAGGTCAAGAGCACCGGCGAAACGCGCATCGAGGCGCTGCGGCTAGCCGAAGCGTTTCGCGCGCGGGTGATCGACGCCACCACGGAGAGCTTCGTGTTCGAGATCACCGGCGGCACCAGCAAGATCGACCAGTTCATCGCGCTGATGGTGCCACTCGGGCTTGTCGAGGTGTCGCGCACCGGCGTGGCCGCGATCGCGCGCGGGCCAGACGGGATGTGATCCGGCGTGCTGATTGAATCGACATGAAGCCAAGCGATATTGCTCTTGCTGCCGGAGTCGCCGTGATCTGGGGTCTCGCATTCGTCGTGAGCAAGATCGGCCTGCGGGAGCTTTCCCCGGCGATGATCTGCGCGCTTCGTTTCGTGGTGGCGGCGATCCCGTGTCTATTCGTGCCAAAACCTAAAATCGCATGGTCGCTTTTGATCGCGATCGGCCTCTCGCTGTTCCTGGCCCAGTTCCTTGCGCAGAACTACGGGCTCGCGCATGGCGTGCCGCCGGGACTGATGAGCGTTATCGTCCAGATGCAGGCGCTCTTTACGGTAGCTCTCGCGGCACTCGTTCTCGGCGAATGGCCGACACGCGCGCAGATTATCGGCTTGGGGATCGCGGTGGTCGGGCTGACAATGATCTGCGGCACGGTCGGTTACGACTTCAGTGTCCAGACGTTCGCCCTGAGCATGGTTTCGCCGGTAGCCTTTGCCATCGGCAATCTGCTGCTTCGCCGCTCCGGCGATGTGAAGATGTTCGATTTGACGGCGTGGCTCAGCATCGTTCCACCGTTGCCGTTGCTGGTGCTTGTATTCGCCACCGAGGGGGCGGGGCCTGCCATGCATTCGCTCCTCAATGTGTCCTGGGCCGGCATCGCCTGCATTCTTTTCCTGGGTATCATCTCGACGAGCGCAGCCTACGGAGCGTGGGGACATCTGCTCCGCAGTTATACCGCAGCGCAAGTGGTGCCGTTCGCACTGCTGGTGCCGTTCACCGCCGCGCTGTCGTCGTCGATGGTGTTTGGCGAGACGTTCGGGCCAATGCGTCTTGGCGGCATGATGATCGTCGTTGCGGGCATCGCGGTGATGCTGCTGCTTGGCCGCACGCGCGCCGTGCCGAAGATAGCATCATGATCTCCCAGCAACTTGCCATTGCGTTCATCGTCTTCGCCGCCGCGACGCTGTTCACGCCGGGGCCGAACAACATCATGCTGATGGCGTCGGGGCTGAACTACGGATTCCGGCGGACGCTGCCGCATGTCGCCGGCGTCACTATCGGGTTCTCGTTTCTGGTGGCCGTGATCGGATTAGGTCTTGGCGCGGTGTTTGCGGCCTATCCCGTGCTGCACACCATCCTGAAATACGCCGGTGCGGCCTATTTGATTTACCTCGCCATCGTGATCGCGGTGTCGGAACCATCCGACACCGGCGGCGAGGGCGAGGGGAGGCCGATGACGTTCCTCGGCGCGGCCATGTTCCAGTGGGTCAACGTCAAGGGCTGGGTGATTGCGGTCGGCGCGGTCACCGCTTACGCGGCCATTGCGGCCTATCCGCTGAACATCGCGACCCTGTCGGTCCTGCTGTTCGTGATCGGGCTGGGTTCGTCGCTGACCTGGGTGCTGCTCGGGACTTCGTTGCAGCCGCTGGTGAAGTCGCCCCGCGCGGTCCGCATCTTCAACATCGTCATGGCCGTGCTTTTGCTGGCTTCGCTTTACCCCGTTCTGAAGGAGTAACCGCCGCGCTGCACTGCAGAAATGGAGATCGCGGGCTTGTCTCGCGGCACCAGCCGCCCTAGAAACCGGCGGCAATTCATCCGGGTCCGGTAGACCTGAATCATCCAGAAAATGAGTGAACTGGCCAATCGGGGCCGCCTGAGAAGGAAAACGAAAATGCGTGTTTACTATGATCGTGATGCCGACCTGAACCTGATCAAGGGCAAGAAGGTTGTCATCATCGGTTACGGCAGCCAGGGCCATGCCCACGCGCTGAACCTGAAGGACTCCGGCGTCAAGGATGTCGCGATCGCGCTGCGCAAGGGTTCCGCGACCGCCAAGAAGGCTGAAGCCGCCGGTTTCAAGGTGATGGAAGTCGCCGAGGCCGCGAAGTGGGCCGACGTCATGATGATGCTGACCCCCGACGAATTGCAGGGCGACATCTACCGCGATCACCTGCACGACAACATGAAGCAGGGCGCGGCGCTGCTGTTCGCCCACGGCCTCAACGTGCACTTCAACCTCATTGATCCGCGTCCCGATCTCGACGTGCTGATGGTCGCGCCGAAAGGCCCCGGCCACACCGTGCGCTCCGAATATCAGCGCGGCGGCGGCGTGCCGTGCCTGATCGCGATCAGCAAGGACTCGTCGGGCAACGCCCATGACCTCGGCCTGTCCTACGCCTCCGCCATCGGCGGCGGCCGCGCCGGCATCATCGAGACCTCGTTCAAGGAAGAGTGCGAGACCGACCTGTTCGGCGAGCAGGCCGTGCTTTGCGGCGGCACCGTCGAACTGATCCGCGCCGGTTACGAGACGCTGGTGGAAGCCGGCTACGCGCCCGAGATGGCCTACTTCGAGTGCCTGCACGAGTTGAAGCTGATCGTCGACCTGATCTATGAAGGCGGCATCGCCAACATGAACTACTCGATCTCCAACACCGCGGAATACGGCGAGTACGTCACCGGCCCGCGCATCATCACCGCCGAGACCAAGGCCGAGATGAAGCGCGTGCTGAACGATATTCAGTCCGGCAAGTTCACCCGTGACTGGATGCTCGAGAACAAGGTCAATCAGGCTTCGTTCAAGGCGACCCGTGCGCGTGCCAATGCGCACGAGATCGAGGCGGTCGGCGCCAAGCTCCGCGACATGATGCCGTGGATCAAGAAGGGCGCTCTCGTCGACAAGTCGAAGAACTGATTTCCTCCATCCCGACGGGATTTCGTCATCCTGAGGTGCTCGCCTTTTTGGCGAGCCTCGAAGGATGACGATGATCTCGGCGGCGCATCCTTCGAGGCGCGCAAGAGCGCACACCTCGGGATGACGGCACGTCAGGTCGATACTCAAAACGGGGCCGCAGACGCGGCCCCGTTTTCGTTTGGTCGGGTGCAGGGCCCCACAGGCTTTACCGCCGTCCTGAACGGTCTCTGAACGCCGAATTCACCAAGAAAAATATGCCGCAGCCGCATCGCTTGCGGTGGCATGACGGTTTCGTTACAGTTTTGTGACACGTTGCGGTTGCCGGCCGCGCGGTTGCCTTCTGGTTGTCTCCAGCAGGGCGTCAGAGCCGGGTGTGTTCGCGTCAAAAGCCATGCTGCCGCCGCTCATATCGTTTCCCGCAAGTGCCGCAGCGTGCGGCCGCTGCCTCTCGTCATAACGGGCCGCGTCATGTCACTTGCCGCGACATCGCTTCAGGATCCCGGCAGACTTCGTCTTCTGTTGAAGCGGCTCGGCGACAGCGGATGGCTGTGGCGCTTGCGCGTGGCGCTGATCGCGGCGATGCATCTCACTGCGGTTTATGTGCTGGCCTCGGTCGAATACGGCCCGTTCGCGAATACGGTGGCGCTGCTGACATGGGCGCTGCTGAATTTCCTGGGACTGATCGTGCTGCGCCGCCCGGGCATTGCGGCTGCGCTGTCGCTGGCTCTGGTCGTGATCCTGATCACGCTGTCGCAGTTCAAGTACGGGATTACGCAGCTCACGCTGACGTTTCTGGATTTTCTCATTATCGACCGCGACACGTTTTCGTTCCTGCATTCGATCTTCCCGCAGCTCAAGTCGCAATCCATCGTGTTTGCCGCCGTCGGCGTGCCGGTGATGTGGCTGGTCTGGCGCGCGGACCCGTTCCGGATCTGCCGCAAGGTGTCCGCCGCCGGTGCCGCCGTTTGCGTGGCACTGATCACGGCGTTGTCGGTCGCCTGTCCCGAACAGCCGTGGGAGCCGTTCCAGGGCGTCAACCACATCTCGAATCTGGCGCGGTCCGGCGTGGTGTCAGTGTCGCATCTGACCTCGACTGGCTGGATCGAGGCCGATCCTCCGAAGCTGATCGGGTCAGCACAGGCGACGCCGCTGGCGGAATGCGAGCCGGGAAAGAAGCGGCCGAACATCGTCATGGTGCTGGATGAATCAAGTTTTGACATCAGCGCCGCGCCCGGCATCAAGGTGCCTGAGAATTACCGCGACTTCTTCAAGTCGGGGGATGGCCGGCAGCGCTCGTTCGTGGCGGAATCCGCCGGCGGTCCGACCTGGTACACCGAGTTCAACGTTCTCACCGGTCTGTCGGCGCGCTCGTTCGGCGCGCTCAAGTTCTACGTGACGCGGATCGCGGCGGGAAAGATCTCGCGCGGGCTGCCGCAGGCGTTGCAGCGCTGCGGCTACCGCACGTTCTCGCTGTATCCGACCTACGGCGATTTCCTCAGCGCGCGCAGCTTCCAGACCTCCGCCGGGATCGGCAACTTCATCGACATGGCCGGCATGGGCGTCAGCGAGGACATGCAGCCCGACCGTTTCTATTTCGATCAGGCGCTGCAACTGATCTCGCGCGAGAAGAACGCCAAACAGCCGATGTTCGTGTTCGTGTATCTCACGGCCAATCATTTTCCGTGGACGGCAAGCTACCGGCCCGATCTCACGCCCGCCGGATGGACCGCGCCGGGCAACACGCCCGAGGTCGACGAATACATCCGCCGTCAGGCGATGACGGCTGCGGACTACGCCGCTTTCGTGGAGCGGCTGAAGGCCGACCACCCGGACGAGCCGTTCCTGCTGGTGCGGTTCGGGGATCACCAGCCAGCGATCTCGCAGAAGCTGATCGAGCCGCAACTGCCGCAGGCGAAGCTGGCCGACCGCATCATGACCCACGATCCGCGCTACTACAAAACCTACTATGCGATTGAGGCGCTCAACTACAAGCCGGACATGGCGTCGGCGCTGGAGACGCTGGACGCGGCCTATCTGCCGATCGCGATTCAGGACGCGGCAGGCGTGCCGCTCGACCCGACATTCATCGAGCAGAAGAAGATCATGCTCCGCTGCCGGGGCGCGTTCTATGGGTGCAAGGATGGTGCGGAGGCGAGGCGGTTCAACCGCATGCTGATCGACGCGGGGTTTGTGAAGAATCTCTAGATCTTGTGCCGGCGCCCGAGGTGCCGCGGCCAACGGGTCTGCACGGCGCGCCGCCCGATGATAGACTTCGCGATGTAAGCGAGGCGGGGAGGCATTCTTGAATATCCTGTCCATTCAGTCCTGGGTTGCCTATGGCCATGTCGGCAACGCAGCCGCAGCGTTTCCGATGCAGCGGCTGGGGCATGAGGTGTGGACTGTGAACACGGTCCAGTTCTCCAACCACACCGGTTACGGACAATGGACGGGACAGGTTTTCACGGGCGCCATGATTCGTGATCTCGTGCGCGGCATCGCCGCTCGTGGCGTGCTGCCGCGATGCGACGGCGTTCTGTCGGGCTATATGGGCGCCCCGGACATCGGCGCTGCCATTCTTGATGCCGTTGCCGCGGTGAAAGCGGCCAATCCGCGCGCGCTCTATTGCTGCGATCCGGTGATCGGCGATGTCGGCCGGGGAATTTTCGTGCAGCCCGGCATTCCCGAAATGATCCGCGACGTGGTGCTGCCGCGCGCCGATATCATCACGCCGAATCATTTTGAACTCGAATATCTCTCGGGCCGCAAGGTATCCAGCGGCTCGGATCTCGGCCAGGCACTCGATGTGCTTCAAGGTCGCGGGCCGGCGACGATCCTTGTGACGAGCCTTCAGGAAGAGACCACGCCGGAGGGCTGCATCGATCTGGTGGTTTCCGAGGGGGACAGCCGATGGCGCGTGCGCACGCCGCGTCTGCCGATCAGCGTCAACGGTGCCGGGGACGCCATCGCAGCGCTGTTTTTCGCGCATCGGCTGGAGGGCGATCCGGCGCGGGCGCTGTCGCTTGCGGCGTCCTCTGTCTATGGCGTCCTCAAGCGGACGGCCGCGAGCGGGCGCCGGGAAATAGCGCTGATAGAGGCGCAGGAGGAGTTCGTCAGGCCGACGGAGACATTCACGGCGGTCAAGCTATGAAGATCCGGCCTTCTTCGCCTTGTCCGCAGATCATTTGTTGATTCTTGCCCACAGCCATCGCGCCACCGCGTCCGGCGAACTGGTGCTGTCGTTGCCGGCGGCGCGCAGGTTGGCGGCGCGCATCGCCGCGATGTCGATCCGGCCGAGCAGCGGCTGCAACGCATCGCGTAGTTTCGCATCATCAGCGCGCCTGGGCGAAAGCAGAACGATGGCGTCATAGGGCGGGATCGCCGCTTTGGTGTCTTCCAGCACGACCAGATCGTATTTCGCGATCAGCCCGTCGCTGGTGTAGCCCGCGATCATGTCGACATCGCCGGCCGCCACCGCCGCATACATGAAGTCCGGCTGCATCTGGCGCTGCTGGCGGAATGAGAGTCCATAGGATTTTTGTAGTGCCGCCCATTCCGGGCGCGAGAAGAACTCATAGTCTCCGGCAATCGACATCGATCCCGCGAGCGGCGCAAGATCGGCAATGGTGCGGATGCCCAGCGCCTCGGCCCGCTTGCGCGGCATCACCAGCGCATAGGCGTTCTCGAAGCCGAGATCGCCGAGTTGGGTGATTCCATATTTCTCCTTGAGCGTTGTCTTCAGATCGTCGAGCAATTTCGCGCGCGGCTCGATCTCGCGCCTGAACTGGTTGACCCACAGCGTCCCGGAATAATCGACATAGACGTCGATGTCGTTGGCGGCGAGCGCCTCGAAGATCACGGCGGAGCCGAGGCCTTCGCGCGGACTGGCGGAAAGCCCGGCCGCTTGCAGGCGCTGCGCAATCAGCGACGAGAGGATGTATTGCTCGGTGAAGGTCTTTGCACCGACGATGTATGTATTCTTCGCGCGGGCAAAGGACGGTACCAGTGTCGCCACGATCAGCGCGGCAATGCCAAGACAACCAAGCACAATTCGAGCGCGGCTGTGCCGCCGCACGCCGGTCTCGATCAGCGCCAGCAGTTGATCGACTGCCAGCGCCAGCGCGGCCGCGGCGGCGCAGCCGAACAGCACGAACACCCAGTTCTGCGTCTGGAGTCCTGCGAAGATGTAGTTGCCGAGACTGGTCTGGCCGATGGGCGTCGAGAGCGTGGCGGTGCCGATCACCCAGACGGCGGCGGTCCTGATGCCAGCCATGATGACCGGCAACGCCAGCGGCAACTCGACCATCAGCAGCGACTGCCGCTGTGTCATGCCGACGCCCTCGGCGGCCTCGATGATCGCGGGATCGATGCCTTGCAACCCGGTGATGGTGTTCCGCAAGACAGGAAGCATGCTGTAGAGCGCGAGCGCCAGCACCGCAGGCAGGAAGCCGAACGCCGAGAAGCCGGTGCCGAACCATTGCAGCGACAATCCGGCCAGCGCCAGCAGCAGCGGATAGAACAGCGCCAGCAGCGCCAGACCCGGCACGGTCTGCACAATGCCCGCGACGCCGAGTGCGATGTCGCGCAGCACCGGCTTTCGCCGCACCATTAGGGCCAGCGGAAAGCTGATGGCGAGGCCGAGCGCCAGCGCGGTGAGACTCACGCGGACATGATTGCCGAGATAGTCGGGCAGGCGGGTCAGCGCATCGCTCCAGCGCGGATCGGAGACGAAATTCATGCGCCATCCATCGGCAGCAGTTGCCGCAACCGTTCCGCCTGCCGGCGCGGTGTGTTGAGCAGTTCGCCGACATAGGCGTCGGTGCTTTGCGATAATTCCCGCGCGGTGCCTTGCGCGACCAGCCGCCCGGCGCGCATCACGGCGACGCGATCCGCCAACAGCAACGCTTCCGCCATGTCGTGCGTAATCATGACGGTGGTCAGCCCGAAATTGCGATGCAGCGCGCGATAGTCCTCGCCCAGTGCGTCGCGGGTGAGGGGATCGAGCGCGCCGAACGGCTCGTCCATCAGCACGATCTTGGGCTTCGCGGCGAGGGCCCGCGCCACGCCGACGCGCTGGCGCTGGCCGCCGGACAGTTCGTGCGGAAAGCGGTCGCGATGGCTGCGCTCCAGCCGCACCAGATCGATCAGTTCATCGACCCGCGCTGAAATCTCCTGCACCGGCGCCCCAAGCAGCCGCGGCGTGATGCCGATATTGCCCGCGACCGTCATGTGCGGAAACAGTCCGCCGCTCTGGAAGACGTAGCCGATGCTCCGGCGCAGCCTGATCGGGTCGACGTTGCGCACGTCGTCGCCGTGGACACGCACGGTGCCGCTGTCCGGCGTGATCAGACGGTTGGCCAGCCTCAACAGCGTGGTCTTGCCGGAGCCGGAACCGCCGACCACGGCGAGAAATTCACCGGCGGCGACACGCAGCGACACATCATCGAGAGCTTTGGCGCGGCCTTGCTCGAAGCTCTTGCCGACATTTTCATAGGCGATCAGCGGCGCAGCATTGTTCATGCCGCCGATGATGGACCATCGACATGGACCTGTCGACGGCTTGCTGTATTGAGGGCGCGCTCTAGCGAAGTGACGCGCCGGAGTGTAGCTTCCCGCGATCAACGGGAGCGTCCACATCATGGCGAAGAACGGCAAGACATCGCAGCAGCAGCAAGCGAAGCAGTTGAGATCCTATGTGGACCCGTTTCGCATCGACGGTTCGAAGGAGTTTCATCTCAAGTCGCACAGCCCCGGCGAGAAGGGCGATCTCGACAAGGAGACCGCGAACAAGGTCATCGACGTCAATCGTGGACGGCTGCGCGAATTGCAGGAAAAGCTCTATGCCCATGACCGCTGGTCGGTGCTGCTGATCTTTCAGGGCATGGACGCGGCGGGAAAGGACAGCGCGGTCGAGCATGTGATGTCGGGGATCAATCCGCAGGGCTGCCAGGTGTTCTCGTTCAAGCAGCCGACGTCGAAGGAACTCGACCACGATTTCATGTGGCGTTCCTCGATCAGCTTGCCGGAGCGCGGGCGTATCGGCATCTTCAATCGCTCCTACTATGAAGAACTGCTGGTGGTTCGGGTGCATCCGGAGATTCTGGCGCAGCAGCGGATTCCGCCGGAACTGGTGACGAAAAATATCTGGCGTGAGCGCTTCGAGGATATTGCGGCATTCGAGAAATATCTCGCCCGCAATGGCACGCTGATCCTGAAGTTCTTTCTCAATGTCTCGAAGGAAGAACAGCGCAAGCGCTTTCTCGAGCCGTCTGGACGATCCGGCGAAGAACTGGAAGTTCTCGCTCGGCGACATCGCCGAGCGCAAGCTGTGGGACAAGTATCACGCGGCGTATCAGGACCTGATCCGCAATACCTCGGCCAAGCATGCGCCATGGCATGTGGTGCCGGCCGATCACAAGTGGTTCGCGCGGGTGGTGATCAGTTCGGCCATTGTCAGCGCGATGGAAAAACTCGATCTGCGCTTTCCGGACGTGGACAAGAGCGAGACCGGCAACGTGAAGAAGGCCAAGGCGGCGCTGGAGAAGGAAGCGCCGAAGGCTTCGCGTTGAAGCAGCGGTGCCATGCGCGGTGTTCGCCATATACGCGACGCGGGGAGATTGCGGGCGATGTTTCAACATCCACGATGTCGTCCCGGCGAATGCCGGGACCCATAACCACCGAATGCCGTGGTGAGACTGTGCGGAATACTTCAACACCCGCGATCGTCATCACCGGGCTTGACCCGGTGATCCACGCCTTGCTCGCGATGGTGAATGGAAGACGTGGATGGCCGGGTCAAGCCCGGCCATGACGAACCGGAAATGAGGCAATTGCTCCCCATACTCGACGTCATCCCTTGACATTTCCCGATCTAGGAATATAGTCCGCATTGTCCTGTTCGTGAGGGGCGCTTCTCGAGGGCGTTCGTTAAGCGGAGCAGGATGCGGCGCCTGCGCGTGTGTTTCGCACACACATGCCCGGGAGGCTGGGGTCACCGTCCGGGCCAACTACGTGGCTCTGCCGTTCGCGGCTGGACGAGGACAGGATGAAGGCGGGGAAATCCCGCCGGATCAGGGCGCGCCGCGCCCGTCCTGACCCGGAAGTACGGTCCTCTCGCCCAAAATCGCCGCAATGGAGCGCCGTGAGGCGATGCGCTTCCGGATACCATTCGCCTCGCAAGCGATGCCGGAAGCGAAACGAAGACAAGGTGCGCCTCGCGGCGCTCCATGCCCCTCGTTATGGGGCCAAACTAAAAGCTCACCTCGCGCGTGGCGCGAGAGCGATTGCGTGTGCGCGAATGGATGCGTGAATGAAAGTGGCTGTCTGACAATTGAATCGGAACCGGCGCATCACAAGCACGCAGGTGCTCACACCACGTCATTCCGGGACGCGTCCCCTTGGACGCGGGCCCGGAATCCATACGGCAGAAAGTCGGGCCGCGACCGCGAAGATGGATTCCGGGTTCGCTCGCAAAGCTGCTCGCGCCCCGGAATGACGATGGATGTGATGACGCCAGCCGCTCGCTACACCCACAACGTCGTCCCCGCGCAGGTGGGGACGACCGGAGAGAGACCGTACATAACGAGAGAGATTGTATGCGATGCTTCAGGGCATCCGGTCAGTCTGTTTCTGGCTAGCGGCTTTCGTCTTGTCCCAAAAGGACAGCTTTCCTGACCAATCTTTGGCGTTGCGGGGCCGCGCCTTTCTCGTCTAGAACGGCCCTACGAGGCGCGCCGGCAACCATCCGTCAACGGTTTGGGCCGATCATGCGCTTTTCGGGGACCAGAACGATGATTCGCGACGGCATTCAGGGACAGCAGGGACCGGCGGCGCAAGCTGCTGGCCTCATTGCGATTCCGGCTGCGTCCGCATCATCCCTGAATCTGTCCCTTCTTGGCGGGCTTCTGCTTCTTATCTGCCCCTGAGGGCCGTCTGGGCATTTGCGCCTGGGCACTCAGGGGTGGACGAAGCAGCCGAACCCGATAGCGCCCCGCATGCGGCGCACCTGACCGAAGGAAGATCCCGATGACCAACCAGACCAAGTCCGAGAAGGACCGCGTCGTCATATTCGACACCACCTTGCGCGACGGCGAGCAGTGCCCCGGCGCGACCATGACCTTCGAGGAAAAGCTCGAAGTCGCGCATCTGCTCGATACCATGGGCGTCGACATCATCGAGGCCGGATTCCCGATCGCCTCCGACGGCGACTTCGAAGCCGTCCGCGAGATCGCCAAGCGCACCAAGAACGCCGTGGTCTGCGGTTTGTCGCGGGCCGCTCACAAGGACATCGACCGCTGCGCCGAAGCGATCCGCCCTGCGAAGCGCGGCCGCATCCACACCTTCCTGTCCACCTCGCCGGTGCACATGAAGTTCAAACTGCAGATGGAGCCGGAGGCGGTGCACGATCTGGTGATCTCGCAGGTCACCCGCGCGCGCAACCATACCGACGACGTCGAGTGGTCGTCGGAAGACGGCACCCGCACCGAGTTCGATTTCCTGTGCCGCTGCGTGGAATCGGCCATCAAGGCCGGCGCCACCACCATCAACATTCCCGACACGGTGGGTTACAGCGTGCCGGAAGAATATTACGACCTGTTCAAGCGTGTGCGCGAGAACGTGCCGAACTCCGACAAGGCCGTGTTCTCCGTTCACTGCCACAATGATCTCGGTATGGCGGTTGCGAATTCGCTGGCCGGCGTGCGCGCGGGCGCGCGGCAGATCGAGTGCACCATCAACGGCATCGGCGAGCGTGCGGGCAATGCCGCGCTCGAGGAAGTCGTGATGGCGATGAAGGTGCGCAACGACAAGCTGCCGTACTGGAACAAGATCGACACCACGATGCTGACGCGTGCCTCGAAAGTCGTGGCGGCGGCGACCTCGTTCCCGGTGCAGTACAACAAGGCCATCGTCGGCCGCAACGCGTTCGCGCATGAGAGCGGCATCCATCAGGATGGCATGCTCAAGAATGCGCAGACCTACGAGATCATGCTGCCGGAGACGGTCGGCGTGAAGCAGACCTCGCTGGTGATGGGCAAGCATTCCGGCCGTCACGCCTTCATCCACAAGCTGGAGGAGATGGGCTACAAGCTCGCGCAGAACCAGTTGGAAGACGCCTTCGTGCGCTTCAAGGCGCTGGCCGACCGCAAGAAGGATATTTACGACGAGGACATCGAGGCGCTGGTCGATCAGGAGATCGCCCACTCGCACGACCGGATTCACCTGGTATCGCTGACGGTGATTGCCGGAACCCATGGCCCGCAGCGCGCGACCATGAAGCTGGACATCGACGGCCAGGTCCGTATCGAGGAAGCCGAGGGCAACGGGCCGGTGGACGCGACGTTCAACTGCATCAAGTCGCTGGTGCCGAACGAGGCGAAGCTGGAGCTCTATCAGGTGCATGCGGTCACCGCCGGCACCGACGCGCAGGCCGAGGTTTCGGTGCGGTTGTCACAGGACGGCCGCTCGGTCACCGCGCGCGCCGCGGATCCCGATACGCTGGTTGCGTCGGCCAAGGCGTATCTCAGTGCCCTCAACAAGATCGTCATGAAGAAGCAGCGCGACATGCCGGTGGTGGCCGCCGCCGGCCACTGATCGCGTTTTCATCTGCGAACCCGACAGAGCGCGGTGCATCCCTGGATGTACCGCGTTTGCGTTGCAGCAATTAACGATGCTGCGACCCCTGCTAACGGGCAATGGTCTTGACCGCGGCGGTCTGCAATGATCCGGTCCATCTGGAATTCGGAGCCTCGGCAGTGCCTTGGTTCCTAACCAGCCCTCGGGAGGAAACATGAAAAAACTCATTCTGGCTGCGGCCTCGATCGCGGCTTTCGCGCTCGTCGGGCCTGCCACGGCGCAGTCGCCGATCGTCATCAAGTTCAGCCATGTCGTCGCGCCCAACACGCCGAAGGGGCAGGGCGCCGACAAGTTCAAGGAACTGGCCGAGAAATATACCAACGGCAAGGTGAAGGTTGAGGTCTATCCGAACTCGCAGCTCTATAAGGACAAGGAAGAGGTCGAGGCGCTTCAACTCGGTGCCGTGCAGATGCTCGCTCCGTCGCTGGCCAAGTTCGGTCCGCTGGGCGTCAAGGAATTCGAAGTGTTCGATCTGCCCTTCATCCTGCCGGACAAGGCGGCTCTCGGACGCATCACCAAGGGGCCGATCGGCAAGGGCCTTCTCGCCAAGCTCGAACCCAAGGGCATCACGGGTCTCGCTTACTGGGACAACGGCTTCAAGATCATGTCGTCCAACAAGCCGATGCACAAGGTTGCGGACTTCCAGGGCATGAAGATGCGCATCCAGTCGTCCAAGGTGCTGGAAGCCGAAATGCGCGCCCTCGGCGCCATTCCGCAGGTGCTGGCATTCTCCGAAGTCTATCAGGCGATGCAGACCGGCGTGGTCGACGGCAACGAGAACACGCCGTCGAACTGCTACACGCAGAAGATGCATGAAGTGCAGAAGCACATGACGCTCTCCAATCACGGTTACATCGGCTACGCGGTGATCGTGAACAAGAAGTTCTGGGACGGTCTGCCGGCTGATGTGAGGCCGCAGGTCGAAAAGGCGATGGCCGAGGCGACCGAGTTTGCGAACAGCATTTCGCAAAAGGAAAACGACGATGCCATCGCGGCCATGAAGAAAGCCGGCACCACGACCTTCTATGAACTGACTCCGGCGGAGAAGGCCGAGTGGATGAAGGCGCTTGAGCCGGTGACCCAAGACATGGCGTCGCGGGTCGGCAAGGATCTGATCGCGGCTTTCCAGAAGGAAGCCAACGCCAAGACCAACTGAAACTGTCTGGCGCGAGACGATTATGAGTGGTCCGGGATCGCCCGGGCCACTTTCGTCTGATAGGGTAAAAACAGGGCGTGAGTTGACTATCGAACGCGCGAAGACGCGATCGGCGTGGGGTGGGGACGGGACTTGAAATACTTTCTGCGCATCCTCGATCGTCTTGAGGAGATATTGATCGCGTCGCTGATCGCGGCGGCGACGATCGTGATTTTCGTGGCTGTCGCCCATCGCTACACGACGGATTTCGTCGTGACCCATCGCACCTGGCCCGGCGCGCCACAGATTTATGCATTCCTTGCCAGTATCCATCTGTCCTGGGCGCAGGAGCTTTGCATCTACATGTTCGTGTGGATGGCCAAGTTCGGCGCGGCCTATGGCGTGCGCACCGGCATCCACGTCGGCGTCGACGTTCTGGTTCTGGCGCTGAGCGAGAAGTGGCGCAAGGTGACGATCCTGTTCGGGCTGCTCTGCGGCGCGCTGTTCACCGGTATCATCGGTACCATGGGCGCGAGTTTCGTGATCGGTCTTTCGGCGACGGATCAGACGTCGCCCGATCTCGAATTGCCGAGCTGGATCGTTTACCTCTGCATTCCGCTCGGCTCCTACCTGATGTGTTTCCGGTTTTTGCAGGTTGCCTACGCCTACTGGAAGACCGGCGAGTTGCCCCATCACGATCATACGCATGTTGAGGGCATCGAAGTCGATACTGCGGTTGGCCCGACGCCGGAGGGCGTCCGATGACAACCTTGATCATCTTCGCCCTGCTCATCGCGCTCATGCTGACCGGGATGCCGATCTCGATCGCGCTCGGTCTCACGGTTCTGACGTTTCTGTTCTTCCTCACGCAGGTGCCGATCGAGGCGGTGGCGCTGAAGCTGTTCACCGGCATCGAGAATTTCGAGATCATGGCGATCCCGTTCTTCATTCTCGCCGGGAATTTTCTGACCCACGGCGGTGTCGCCAAGCGCATGATCAATTTCGCGACCTCGATGGTCGGTCATTGGTATGGCGGATTGGGCCTCGCGGGCGTCATGGCCTGTGCGCTGTTCGCGGCGATCTCCGGCTCGTCGCCGGCGACCGTGATCGCCATCGGCTCGATCCTGCTCCCGGCGATGGTGGCGCAGGGATTTCCGAAGCGGTTCGGCGCGGGCGTCATCACCACATCCGGCGCGCTCGGCATCCTGATTCCGCCCTCCATCGTGATGGTGATTTACGCGGTCGCGACCGGCGGCAGCGTGGCTTTCGGTCCGGGCGGCGAGCGCGTCACGTCCGCTTCTGTCGGCCAGTTGTTCATGGCGGGCGTCATTCCCGGCATCATGCTGGCGACGCTGCTTGGCCTGACCACGGTCTACCGCGCGTGGAAGTTCGACTATCCGCGTTTGCCGCGCGCATCATGGGGCGAGCGGTTCAAGGCGTTCCGCGAATGCATCTGGGGCTTGCTGCTGATCGTGATCGTGCTGGGTGGCATCTATCGCGGATTGTTCACGCCGACTGAAGCCGCCGCCATGAGCGCGGTCTACGCATTCATCATCGCGGTGTTCGTTTACAAGGACCTGACGCTGAAGGACGTGCCGCGCGTGCTGCTCGGCTCCGCCAGCATGAGCGCGATGATCCTCTACATCATCACCAACGCGGTCCTGTTCTCGTTCCTGATGACCAGCGAGCAGATTCCGCAGCAGTTGACGGCGTGGATGCTGGACAAGGGCGTCAACTGGGTCACGTTCCTGATTTTCGTCAACGTGCTGTTGCTGATCGCCGGCAACGTGATGGAAGCAAGCTCGATCGTGCTGATCACGGCGCCGATCCTGTTTCCGATCGCGGTGAAGCTCGGCATCCATCCGGTGCATCTCGGCATCCTGATGGTGGTCAATATGGAAGTGGGCATGTGCCACCCGCCGGTGGGCCTCAATCTCTATGTCGCGTCCGGCATCGCCAAGATGGGCATCACCGAACTCACAATCGCGGTGTGGCCATGGCTGTTGACGATGCTGATCTTCCTCGGCGTCGTCACGTTCATTCCCGAGATTTCGCTGTGGCTGCCGCGCACGCTGGGCATGTTGTATTAATGCGCGTTCACCTAGGTTTCCAAACCTTAAGTTGAAACCGCACGCCGAGATGCCATCTTCGAGGAAGTTCACCTCGGAGATGCCCCATGAAGAAAGCCATCCTTGCCGGCGTAGCGGCGGTTGCGATCCTCGGTTCCAGTGCCGTGTATGCGCAGCATCGTTATCATCAACATCACCGCATGAGCACGGAAGACCGGGCGGCTTTTGTCGATGCGAAGATCGCCGCCGTGAAGGCCGGTCTGCAACTGACGCCCGATCAGGAGAAGCTGTGGCCGCCGGTCGAGACGGCAGTGCGCGATTTCGCCAAGCAGCGCATCGCGCAGGCCAATGCCCGCGCCAGCGAGCGCGATGCGCGGCGCGCGGAGCGGGACCAGAAGGGGTCCCAGGATCGTGCTCCGGGCGACAAGGTGGCAGCCGACCAGAATCGCGATCCGGTGGCCCGTCTGCGTGACCGTGCCGACCGGATGGCGGAGACCGCTGCCGGTCTGAAGAAGATCGCCGATGCGGCCGATCCGCTCTACAAGACCCTCGACGACGGTCAGAAGCGGCGTTTGACGGCGCTCACCCGCATGGGCGGGCATCATGGCTGGCGCGGCCGCGGCTTCGAGCGCGGCATGGACGGCGGCCGATTCGACCGGGATCGCGGTCCTGGCCGGGATGGCGGCTCCGAGCGCCTCTGACGCCTCAGACAGCAAGCCTCCAGAGACGACAAAACCGCCGGAAATCCGGCGGTTTTTCGTATCCGGAACGGGCTCAACCGGCCTCCGTCCGGAGCCGGGAAAACCTGGCCACATTGCTGGACATGACGGTTTCGCTTTGCTAAACGACGCCGTCCTCAACGGACATCCGGTTGGATCCGGGCGCATAGCTCAGTTGGTAGAGCAGCTGACTCTTAATCAGCGGGTCCCAGGTTCGAGCCCTGGTGCGCCCACCATATCGAAGCCGCTGGATCACAGCCGTTTTGAATTCCCGCTTACAGAACAAACGTCTTGCGCGACTTCGTGCAACTCTCATATGCCGGGTGCCTTGTCCCTCCGGCATCCATTCATGCTTGGGAATGCGCCTATGAATGAGTTTGATGAAGCGCAACGTTCGATTTTGGTCGCAAGCTAAAATTAGACTGCCGTGTTGAGCGACCGGGCGCCTCAAGGGGGCGCTGTCCGTATATTTTTGTGTCGGGAAGACTGCGGCCTGGAGAACGACGATGTCCGCCACGCTCGACCATCTTTTCGATCAGAATGTCGCTTGGGCGAGCCAGAAAACAAGGGAAGACCCGCAGTATTTCCGCCGCATGGCCGAACAACAGGCTCCGCGCTATCTGTGGATCGGCTGCTCCGACTCAAGGGTGACAGCCAACGATGTGCTTGGTCTCGATCCTGGTGAGATCTTCGTTCACCGCAATATCGCCAATGTCGTCCACACCAGCGACATGAATATCCTGTCCGTGCTGGAATTCGCGGTCGATCAGCTCAAGATCGAGCATGTCATCGTGTGCGGGCACTACGGATGCAGTGGCGTCAACCGGGCCATTGCAGGCGAGCACAGTGCGATGCTCGACAACTGGCTGCTGCCTGTTTCCATGTTCTATCGCAAGCACCGCGCGACCTTCGATGCCATCACGGACGACGTTGAGCGCGTCAATCGGATTTGCGAGATCAATGTCGAAATGCAGGTGCGCCGGCTGGCGGCGACGCCGATCGTGGAGAACGCCTGGCTGCGGGGGCAGACGCTGCATGTGCACGGATGGATTTACGCCATTCATGACGGGCTGCTGCGCGATCTCGGCCCTCACGTGTCTTCGATTGGGGAGCGCGACCGGCTTCCGTCGATCGACCAAATGGTTCTTCAGCCGACTGAGGCGGAGAGCGCCATGCGGCGGCAGGCCATCGCGGCATTCGGCGCGATCGACGTGACTGATCCGCGATTGCACGCCTGTTGCCCTTCCGGACGGATACATAATTCCTAGCCGCTGGATGTGTCCTTAAAGCAGGACGACATGACTCCGATGATGCCGTCGCCTCGGAGCCAGTGGATTTTACCGCAGCAAGTTTGAGCTTCGATCCAAACGGACCCATCCCGGTTCCGATGATGGGACGTCATCCCGTTCGCAGCGGCTCGCGGTGTTTATCACAAAGGCAGTGACAGCTGGTCTCAGGCATCTTCCGCTGAGCCGGAAGGCGCGTCTTCCGCCGCGTGTTGCTGTTCGCCATGCGGCGTGACAACTCCCGCTGGGGACTGTGCTTCCGGCAATAAACAGGTTGATGCGGAGGGGCTTGCCGAGAAAATTCGCGGTGTGGTAGACACAGCCTCCAAGTTAACATACTATCCAGCCGGTAAATAAGAAGACGACTGAGGAAACCCCTATGGATACTGCGGTTCTGGCGCAGCGCGTGGCGCAATTTGCGCTGACCCACCCCGACGAACGCGATTGCTGGATGAAGGCGACGGCCCTCTCCGGAATTCTCGCCTGGGGCGATCCGGCCGGCGTCGAAGCCGTCGATGGGTGGCTGCGACGTGCGATTGCCACGCAGCGGTCCAACGGGAATCTGAATTATTCGGATGCGGTGCGCGCCATCGGCGCGGGGCATGTCCGCAGTTTCACGCCGACTGCGGCCTTGCCCGCCAGTCTTGGCTATCCGCTGTTGCGCCGATACCAGCAAAACGGTGACGCGCTCTATCTTGAGGCGGCGCGGCGTCAGATGGATGCGTTACGCAAGAGTCCGCGCACCAGCGACGGCGGCATTTGCGCGCGCGCGGAAGCGCCGGAGTTGTGGATCGATTTTACGCATCTGATGTGTCCGTTCATGGCTCTTTACGGCCAGATCGCGGGGGATCCGGACGCTATCGACGAGGCCTTTCGTCAGTATCGGGTGCACGTCGATCATCTCGTCGATCCGAGGAAGCATCTGGCCCGCCATGCATGGTGCGAGGCGCCGGATCACTATCCGCAGTCGACATTCTGGTCGCGCGGCAATGGCTGGCTGGCCTGCGCGTCCGTCGACCTTGTCTCGATCGCTCCCGATCATGGGGATGCGGGTCATGTCGCTGAAACTTGCGCGCGGTTGCTTGAGGCGGTGGCGCGCTATCAGGATGCGTCCGGCTATTTTTGCCATGTGCTCGACGATCCGGCGTCGAACCTTGAAGCCTCCGGCACCTTGATGTTCGCGTATGCGGTCACGCGCGGGATCGAGCTTGGCATCGTTTCAAAATCCCTCGCGCCGGCGGCATCTCGCGCCTTTTTGGCTGTGGCGCGAGCAGTGGAGCCGTCGGGCAAGGTACCTGGCGTCGCGGTGCCGCCGGGTGGTCCGGGCGTTCCGTTCGACTGGACGCTGTTCGGGCAGGGCTTCTTCCTGTTGGCCGCACATCACATGAAGGGCGAGTTGACGGAGGTGCTGTCGTGAATCAGGCGAAATCAAAATCGCCGCAGACGCGTCCGCTGGCTGGTGTGCGCGTGCTCGATATGTCCCGGCTTGCTCCGGGGCCTTACTGCACGATGCTGCTCGCCGATCTCGGCGCGGAAGTCATCGTTGTGACCGGCGGGCGAGCGGGGGTGCCGGTCTCGACGTTCTCGCGCGGCAAGCGTTTTGTGGCGCTTGATCTCAAGGCGGAGGAGGGGCGTGCAGCCCTGCAAAAGCTCGCTGCGACGTCCGATGTTTTCGTCGAGAGTTTCAGGCCTGGCGTCTCGGCGCGTCTCGGCGCGGGTTATGAAGACCTCAGCCGCATCAATCCGTCGCTGATCTATTGTTCTTTGACAGGCTACGGTCAGGACGGGCCGCTGGCGCAGGAGGCCGGGCACGATATCAACTATCTCGCCTTGACCGGCGTTCTGGGCGCAATCGGTCCGCACGATCGCCCGCCCACCGCGCCTCTCAACGTGATTGCGGATTTCGCCGCAGGCGGCCTCACGGCTGTGGTCGGAATTCTTGCCGCGCTGTACGAGCGTGTTACGTCCGGCAAGGGGCAGCATATCGATGCGGCCATGATTGACGGCTGCATGTCGCTCATGGCGATGCATTACCCGGTCTGGGGCCAGCCTGTCATGCCGGAACGTGGTCGTGGCTGGCTGGCCGGCAGTGCTCCTTATTACCGTTGTTACGTCTGTCGCGATGGCGGCTATGTCGCCGTCGGCGCACTGGAGCCGCAGTTCTTCATCGCGCTCTGGAAGGACATTGGCGTGGGCGATCCGCCCGACCAGATGGATATCAAGGCCTGGCCGCTGATCGAAGAGACCTTCGCCCGAGCCTTCGCCTCGCAGCCGCGCGATCATTGGGCGGGGCGCTACATCGGTCAGGACGTCTGCGTCTTCCCGGTTCTCAGCCCCGATGAAGTGTGGGCGCATCCTCATATCAAGGCGCGCTTCCCGGACGCCGACGCCGGCAACGTCCCCGCGATTCCGCGTTTCAGCCGCACGCCCCTGAGCCCCGCACCGCGCGATGAAAGCGATCAGTCCGACGCGATTCTGGCCGAGGCCGGATTACGCCCGGACGAGATTGCGCTCGCCAGTCCGGCGAAGGAGCGCGCAAGCACCGGCTGGAGCGGCTGGCCGCCGCATTTCAAGAGCTGACCTTTGACCCCGCAACACGAAGAGATTTGTATCCATGGCTCATCTTGAAGCCGAATATCGTGACTTCCGTGCATCCGTCCGCCGCTTTGCGAATGAGGAGGTTGCGCCCCGCGCCGCCGCTCTCGATCGCGAACAAAATCCGCCGGTCGAGGCTCACGCCGCCAGTTTGAGATTGGGCCTGCCGGGCCTGCCGTATCCCGAGCATCTCGGCGGCGGTGGTGGCGATATGTTCGCGCAATGCGTCGCCATGGAAGAGATCGCGCGGGTGTGCGCATCGACCGCGCTCGGCATATCCAGTAGCTGGATCATGATGGCCGTCGTCAACTTCGGCACAGAGGACCAGCAGCGCGAAATCGTGCCGCAGATGACGAGCGGCGCCGCTCGCTGCGCCTGGGGGCTGACGGAGCCAAAGGGCGGCTCCGATCTGATGGCGGCGTCGACAAAGGCCGTGCGCAGCGCGGATGGCTGGGTGCTCAACGGCACGAAGCGGTTCATCACGAATGGCGGATGGGCGGAATGGTATCTCGTTTTCGCGCGGACGAGCGAAAAGCGCTTCGGTCTCTTCCTGGTTCACAAGAATGACGCCGGTGTATCGTTCGGTGCGCCGGAGAAGAAGATGGGCATGCGCGGCAGCCCGACGTCCGACGTCATTCTGGAGAATTGCATCCTGCCGGAATCGCGGCTGCTCGGCGATCCCGAGCGTGGCGCGGAATATATCGGCGCGGCGCTGCTGAAGTCGCGGCTACAGATGTCCGCGCATGCGCTCGGCATCGCCGCCGGCGCGCTGGATGCGGCGCTGCGCTACACGAGCGAACGCGAGCAGTTCGGACAAGCGATTGCAAAATTCCAGATGGTCCGCGGCATGGTCGCCGACATGGCGATCAAGGTCGAGGCCGGCCGGTCGGTGCTGCGCCATGCCTGCGAGCTTCTGATCGCGGGTGATCCGGAAGCGAAACTTCACGCCTCCATCGCCAAGGTGATGTGCTCCGACGCGGCGATGGCCGTAGCGACTGACGCGGTGCAATTGCACGGTGGCTACGGCTATCTCGAAGACTACGCCGTCGAGCGCATGATGCGCGATGCCAAGGTCACGCAGATCTGGGAGGGAACCAACCAGATCCAGCGCCTGATGATCGCCAAGGAAGTCTACGAGCAAGTCTGAGGAGCGGTCATGTCCATTCTGGAAGGCATCAAGGTCGTCGAACTCTGCGAGGTCTATCAGGGACCTCTTGCCGGGCAGTCGCTTGCGGATTTCGGTGCGCGCGTCATCAAGGTCGAGCGTCCGCCTGTCGGCGATCCCATGCGGCTGGGAGATTTCCACGCGGCCGAGCGGAATTTGATGAGCGGCTATTTCGCCGCGGTCAACCGCAACAAGGAATGCGTCTGCCTCGATCTGAAGGGCGAGGCGGGCCGCGCCGCGCTTCTCGAACTCATCAAGACGTCGGACGTTCTATTGCATAATTATCGCCCCGGCGTGATGGAGCGTCTCGGCTTCGGCTACGAGGCGATGGCAAAGGTCAACCCGCGCCTCATCTATGCGGCGGCCAGCGGCTTTGGCGAAAGCGGGCCGCTTGCTGAAATGGCGGGTCAGGATTTTCTGATCCAGTCGATCTCCGGCATCGCCATGAAGGGCGTGCGTGGCGACGGCGTGCCGAATTTCCTGAACGTTCCGCTCACCGACTACGCATCCGGCATGTTGCTGGTGCAGGGGATTCTGCTTGCGCTTATCGAGCGCGGAAAATCCGGGCTGGGACAGAAGGTGACGACCTCGTTGTTCGACACCGCCATTTCCATGCAAAGCCTCGAGGCGGCTTCGACCTTGAACTATGACTACGAGACGCGCTGGTTCGACCGCGCGCTGAACTTCCCGGTTGAAACCTCGAACGGCTGGATCACGGTTCTCGGATTCTTTCGCGATAACCCGCTGCAATTGATTTGTCAGGCGCTGGGCGTCCCGGACCTGAGTGCTGAAATGTCGATCCCGACGGCGCTCGATCAGATTGCCGCGCGCGACAGGATCGTCGAACGGCTGCGGCCTGAATTCCTGAGGTTCAAGGTCGAGGACATCGTCGCGCGCTTGCAGAAGCACGGCATCCTGTCGGCTCCTATTCTCACGTTCGAACAGGCTCTTGCTCTCCCGCAAGTCGCAGCCAACGGCATGATCGTCAGCGTGAAGGCGGAGGGGCAGGACGACATGCGGGTGATCAATCATCCGGTGAAATTCTCCCGCTCCCGCAAATCGTCGACGCGCGGACCACAGAAGCTGGGTGCGCAGACGAAGTCGGTACTTTCCGAGCTTGGGTTCGACGACGCGCAGATCGCAAAGGCTTCGAACGACTCGCAATAACGGAACTGGCGTTGGCGCGAGGACGCGCCGGCTCCCGTCAATGCTTTCCTCTCACGATATCCAAAGCGCCTTCGAAAGACGATTATGGAAGCCACAGTAAAAGCAGTGCCCGCCGGTCCGGAGCCTGCATTGTCAGACCGGTATGCACAGCAGGAAGGCGAAGTCTTTCTGTCGGGCAATCAGGCGCTGGTGCGGCTGCCGTTGCAGCAGCGCATTCGGGATTCGCGCGCCGGCCTGAACACGGCCGGCTTTATCTCGGGCTATCGCGGCTCGCCGCTCGGCCGCTACGATATGGAGTTGTGGCAGGCAGGCGATCTGCTGCGCGCGGCAAATGTGCACTTTCAGCCGGGGGGTCAACGAGGATCTTGCCGCCACCGCAGTCTGGGGCACGCAGCACACGACGAACTTTCCGGGCGCGCGCTTCGCTGGTGTATTCGGGATCTGGTACGGCAAGGGACCGGGGGTCGACCGCAGCGGCGATGCGCTCAAGCACGCCAATGCCGCCGGAACCGCACCGCTCGGCGGCGTTCTGGCGCTCGCGGGTGACGACCATGGCGCGAAATCATCGACACAGGCCCATCAGTCCGACTATGCCCTGATCGCTGCCGGGATTCCCGTTCTCTATCCTTCAAACGTGCAGGAGATCCTCGACTACGGACTGCATGGCATCGCGATGAGCCGATATGCCGGCTGCTGGATTGCGATGAAACTCGTAACCGATGTCGTCGAAGGATCGAGTTCCGTCGTGATCGGTCCGGACAGTCCGCGGATCACGCTGCCGCCGCAGCAGCCTTCGGATGTTCACATCAAGCGCGTTGCCATGCCCAAGGCGCAGGAGGAGGCGCTCTACGGCTTACGTTTGCCGGCGGCACTGGACTACGCGCGCGCGAATGCCCTCAACGAGATTCGCCTTGAGGCGCCGGCGGCAAAAATCGGCATCGTGACGGCCGGGAAATCCTATGGCGATACGCGGCAGGCACTGGAGCGGCTCGCCGCCGAGGGCTGTCCGACATCCGGTTTCAGGATTCTCAAGATCGGCATGGTCTGGCCGCTCGATCCTGAAATCGTCCTGCAATTCGCGCAGGGTCTTGAGACGATCCTTGTGATCGAAGAAAAGCGCCCGTTGCTGGAAGATCAGGTCAAGACGATCCTCTTCGATGCCGCGGAAGGAAAGCGGCCGAAAGTCATCGGCAAATTTTCGGCCGCGAATGTCTGGTCGGCGATGCGCGGCGACGAGGCGTTCTCGCTGGTCGGCGAATTGAATCCGGACGGCATCGCCGCACGGATCGGCGCCGTGCTGGGCATCAACCAGCCGGCATCAAATCAGGTTGTTGCGCTGACACCAATGCCTGTTGCGGAACGGGCACCGACGTTCTGCTCGGGCTGCCCGCACAGCACATCGACACGGTTGCCCACCGACAGCCTCGCGCTGGCCGGGATCGGATGTCATTCCATCGCGTTGCTGCAAAACTCGATGCAAACCGGTCCCCTGGCCCATATGGGGGCAGAGGGGGCGATGTGGGTGGGGATGTCGCCGTTCACCGACACGCCGCATATGTTCGCCAATATGGGCGACGGCACGTATTTCCATTCCGGTTTCCTCGCCATCCGGCAGGCCGTCGCGGCAAAGGTCTCGATCACCTACAAATTGCTGTTGAATGGTTTCGTCTCGATGACCGGCGGTCAGCCGATCGAAGGCGAACTGACGCCCGCGCAGCTCTCGATGGAACTGCTCGCCGAGGGCGTGGCCAGGGTCGTTATCGTCAGCGACGATCCGGAGAAGTTTGCCAGCCAGACGCTGCCTGCTGGCGTCGATGTCTATCACCGCGAAAGGCTCGACGCTGTTCAGAAGGAATTGCGGGCGCATTCCGGCGTCACCGTCCTTATCTACGACCAGATGTGCGCCACCGAGCGGCGGCGTCAGCGCAAGCGCGGCAAGATCGCGGATCCTCAGAAGCGCAATTTCATCAACCCGGCGGTGTGCGAAGGTTGCGGCGATTGCGGCGACAAGTCCAACTGCCTGTCGATCGAACCGCTCGAAACCGAATTCGGCCGGAAGCGGCGCATTAATCAGGCGTCCTGCAACAAGGATTTCTCCTGCACCAACGGCTTCTGCCCGAGTTTCGTGACCGTCATGGGCGGCGCGTTGCGCAAGACCAATGTCGCCGGCGTTTCGAAACCTGATGCGAGCGCGCTGCCCGAGCCAATCATTCCAGCCCTGAACGAGCCGCTGGGGATGATCGTCACGGGCATCGGTGGAACCGGCGTCATTACACTTGGCGCGATCATCGGCATGGCGGCGCATCTCGACGGAATCAGCGCCAGCACGCTCGATTTGACCGGCCTCGCGCAGAAGTACGGGGCGGTGATGTCCCATATCCGGCTGGCGCCGGACAGGGAGCGCTTGCATACGCATCGCCTCGCGAAAGGTGAGGCCGATGTTGTGATCGGTTGCGATCTGATCGTTGCTGCGGGCGCTGAAGCGATCGAGAAAATGAATCCGGCGCGCACCCGCGCCGTCCTGTCCGCTGAAATCAGTCCGACACGCGATTTTACTCACGATCCGGACTGGCGCGTCGATCACCGGGCATTGGTCAAGCGCATCGCGGGGGCGGCATCCCAGGCGGAAGCCATTGCTGCCGCCGATCTGGCGCGATCTCTGGTCGGCGATCCGCTTGGCGCGAATCTCATTCTGCTCGGCTACGCGTGGCAAAAGGGATGGCTGCCGTTGTCACGCGCCGCGATCGAGCGCGCGATCCGCCTCAACGGCGTGGGCGTTGACCTTAATCTCGCGAGCTTTGCGTGGGGCCGTATCGCCGCGCATGATCCGTCCCGCGTGCACGCTGCCGCGGATCCCGATGACGGCGAGGTTGTGACGGCCCCGCGCTTCCGGAGTCTCGTCGACCTGGTCGATAGCCGCTGCCGCGAACTGACGGATTACCAGGATTCGCGTTACGCCGATCGCTACCGGAATTTTGTCACGCGTGTCGTGGAGCGGGAGCGTGAACTTCGCCTGAAGCCCGGACTCGCCGAGGCAGTGGCGCGCTACTATTACAAGCTGCTCGCGTACAAGGACGAGTTCGAGGTTGCGCGGCTCTATTCAGCGCCCGCGTTCCGCCGCGAACTGGAGAACAATTTCCAGGGCGATTACAAGTTGCGTTTCCATCTTGGCGCCGGTCCATTCGCGCGGCGCGATAGCGCCGATGCCGAACCTCGCAAGACCGAAGTTGGCGGCTGGATTCTGCCGGTGTTCCATGTTCTCGCCCGCTTGCGCTTCCTGCGCGGAACCGTGTTCGATCCTTTTGCGCGGTCCAGCGAACGTCGCCTGGCGTTGCGTGAGATCGCGCAATACGAGGCCGATATTGAAATCCTGCTGGCTGACCTCGATGAGAAAAAGGCATGCGCTCGCCATCGAGATCGCATCCTTGCCCGAAAAGCTGCGCGGCTATGGCCACATCCGAGAGCGCAGTGCGTTATCGGTCGCCGAGAAGCGCGCGGCTTTATGGCAGCGCTGGCGGCACAGTCCAGTGCGTGAGCCGGTTCTGGAGGCGATATGCTGATCGAATTTCTCGAATTCATGATCCGCGGCGCCTTGCTGGGCGCCGTCTACGGCCTGCTCGCGTTTCCGGTGAGCCTGCTGTTTGTCACAACGGATTCCGTCGATCTGGCTGTTGGCGCATATGCGGTCCTGGCCGCGGCCGTTGCCGCGGCATTCGCAGGTCCGATGGGAATTCCATTTGGAATCATGAGCGCCGTCATGGCCTCGCTCGTTGTCGCCATGCTGTCGTTGCGTGTTGAATCCGGCGGCGTGAAGGATCCGCTGACCGTGGTGCTGATTACCTTCGGCATTTCGATATTCCTTGAATCGTTTGTCCTGACGGTGTTTGGCCAAAATCCCATGGTGCGCCAGCCGTTCGACACGTTCTGGGTAATCGGGCCGCTCCGCGTCAGCCCGCAAGCTGCAATCAACGTCTCGATCGGCCTTGTGCTGCTGGCGACGCTTTACGTCTGGCTGAACTGGACGGCTTTCGGGCGCGATATGCGCGCCTGCGCGGCCAGCGCAAGCGCCGCAGCGCTTGCGGGGATTCCGGTTCATCGCATTTATGTGATGGCGCATGTGATCGGCGGTCTCCTCGCCGGCATCGCCGGAGTCCTGATCCTGTACACGACAGGGACGAGCTATAGCGCCGGCCTCGGCCTGACGATCTCCGGTTTTGGCGCAGCGGCGATTTTCGGATTGCACAGTCCGCTCCGCGGATTTTTCGGCGGCGTCGCCATCGGCACCGTTGAAGCTGTTTCCACCGGCTATCTGCCGGCGGGCCTCGGCACGGTGACGCCGTTGTTGTTCATCCTCGTCGTTCTGGCGCGCGGCAAGGCCAATATCGGCCGACCGGCAGGAGGCCGCGCATGAACGCCCGGAGCCTCGGAAGACTGCGGCCGCTGATTATCCTGGTGAGTGTCCTCGCGGTGGTGTCGGCGGTGAGTTATGGACGGCCGTTCTGGTTGGACAATTCCATTCTCATCGCGATCTTTGCGCTGATGGCGCTGTCGGTTGGTCTTGCCTATGGACAGGCCGGTATTCTCTCGATGGCAACGGCGGCATTTGCCTCGATAGGCGCCTTCGGCACTGGTATTCTGACGACTCGTTTCGGGCTGTCTCCCTATCTTGGACTGGCTTTCGCCGTGCTTGCGCCGATGGCGCTTGCCTATCCGATCGCGCGCGCCGTTGTGCGGCTGTCGCCTCTGCCATTATCCATCGCGACATTGCTTATCAGCAGTATCCTCGAAATCGCGGTGCGCGAGGGCGGAGATTTCACGGGTGGCTATATCGGCCTGTCAGGCATCCCCCGGCTTGCCATCGCGGCGAACGCGCAGAGCATGCATTTTCTGGCATGGGGCTGCGTTCTGGTGGCCTTGTGGATTTACCTCAATCTTATGGATTCCAATCTGGGTCGCGCAGTTCGCACGGCGCGTCACGATCCATTGCGTGCAGCGGCGGATGGCGTGAGCGTGTCGCACATTCTTGCCGGTGTCTTTGCCATCTCCGCGGCAATGGCGGGTGTCGCGGGTTGGCTCTACGCGCATCACCTGACTTATGTGGGGCCGGACTCGCTGACAACGCACGTTTCGATCCAGACGCTCCTGATGGCTGTGATCGGTGGCGCGCAGACTTTTCTGGGGCCGATCGTCGGCGCTGCGGTGCTTCTTCTCATTACGCTCTTTTTGCCGGCGGCCGAAACGCAGGGAATGTTTTTCGGCGCGGCGCTTGTCTTGACTCTTGTTCTCGCGCCGCAGGGATTGCTGGGGTTCCGCTGGCTCCGTTCGCGGAGGAATGCCGATGGCCGTTGAAGCCTCCAACATCGCCGTGCGGTTCGGCGGCGTCGCCGCGTTGACAGATGTGTCCGTGCGCATTGAGCCCGGCCGCATTGTTACCGTGATCGGCCCGAATGGTTCGGGCAAAAGCACGCTGTTCAATAGCATCACAGGAATGGTCGCCCTCGCGGGCGGGACCGTTCGTCTTGACGGGCACGATTTGGCCGATGTTCCCACACACCGGCGCATCGCCTCGGGACTTGCCCGGACATTCCAGACGCCGCGCTTCGATCCGCGCGTCAGTGTCGAGGAGGCCGTGCTTTGCGGTTTCTATCCTCAATCGTGCGGCACGCTGCTCGGCACACTCATGCGCATTCCGGCAGTCTCGCGGGAAGAAAGTCTTTTCCGGGAGCGGGGTGAGAAAATCCTGGCGGATTTCAAGCTCTCTGCCTTGAAAAACATGGCTCTCGGCGAATTGCCCATGGGGCAGGTGCGGTTGGTCGAGGTCGCGCGGGCCATCGCCAACGATCCGAAGTATCTGCTGCTGGACGAGCCCGCAGCCGGTCTCACCAAAGTCGAGCAGGCTCTCCTCAGCGCGGAGATACGCCGTATCGCGGAATCCGGCGTTGGCGTCCTGCTGGTCGAACACAATTTCGGGCTGGTCCGCGCATTGTCCGATCATACTGTCGTGCTCGATCGCGGCACGATGCTGATCGAAGGAAAGCCTGAGACGCTCCTGCACGATGCGGCTTTCGTCGATGCCTATCTTGGCACCACACGCGCCAATCATAAGGAGGCGCAGTCATGACAGGGCACGTCTCATCACGGTTGGTCCTTGCGGCAAGGGGACTGCACGCCTTCCACGGCAGGATCGAGGTTGTGTTCGGCGTCGATTTCGCGCTCGCATCCGGCGAAATCCTGGTCGTGCTCGGTGCCAATGGAGCGGGCAAAAGCAGCTTGCTGACCGCGATCGCCGGCGGCATCCGCTCGGACGGCGCACTTGAGCTTGCAGGCAATTCCATCGCCGGGCTTTCGACCCAGCAACGCGCGGAAAAGGGGCTGGCCTTTGTGCCCGAGCGCCGGGGCAATGTATTCGCTCCGATGAGCGTCGCCGAGAATCTTGAGATCGGTTTGCGTCTTTCACCCCGGGATCGCCGTCCTCACATTCGCAAGGGGCTGTTCGATCTTTTTCCGATCCTGCGCGAGCGTGAGGATGCACAGGCTGGCGCCCTCAGCGGGGGCGAGCAGCAGATGCTGGCCATTGCGATGGCTCTTGGTCGCGAACCTTCGGTGCTCATTCTGGATGAGCCTTCGCAAGGACTGGCTCCGATCATTTTCGATCATCTCCAGCGCGCCTTCGGAATACTGAAAGACAAGGGCATTGCGCTGCTGATCGCCGAGCAGAATCTGCCTTTCGCCGCGCAAATCGCCGATCGTTATTTCGTCCTGTCGCACGGCGTTGTCGCTGCGGAAGGCGGGAAGGGCGATTTGAGCGACCATGCCGACATGCTCGACGCATACATCAGCGAGTGATGGATCATCGTTTAAACACCAGGACGCGGACATGAAGTCCGGATGCAACAAGCAAAACCCAGGAGGAATAAAAATGATACGCTTCTCGATAAATATCTGTCGTGCTCTTTCACTGATCTTGGCTTTGTCGGTCGTCGCAAATGCGCCGGCACTGGCCGAAGACCCGGTCAAGGTCGGCGTCATTCTCAGCCTGAACGGGCCAGCCGCGCCATTCGGCATCCCGGAGCGCGATGCGCTGAAACTACTCGTCGATCAGCACAACGCCCAAGCCGGCACCCGCAAGGTCGAACTGATCTATCACGATGAGCAAACCAACCCCACCGAAGCGGCGCGTGGTGCGACCAAACTGATCCAGCAGGACCAGGTGCAGGTCATTATCGGACCCACCATCGGCTCCAGCGCGCTGGCAATCATGCCGATCGTTGCCGCCGCGCAGATTCCGCTTCTCGCACCTGTTGGAGCGATTTCCGTAACCGCCAAGGACGGCGAGTTCTTTCCGTGGATATTCCGTACCTGCACCAACGACGAGATGCTGGTCGAGGGCGCGATGGAATTCGGTATCTTCAAGCTGGGCTACAAGCGCATCGCGATCATGCACCAGGAAGACGCTTACGGAAAGAATTCGGCCGTCTATGCCAGCAAGCTGGCGAAGGAAAAGAATGTGGAGATCGTGACCGTCGCGAGCGCTCCCGGCAATGCTGTCGATTTGACGGCCGCGGCGACCAAAATCCGCAATGCATCGCCGGATGCGGTTCTGCTCTGGACGTCATCGCCCGCGATGGGTGCGGCGTTCATGCGCGCCAGCAAGCAGGTCGGTCTGACAGCGCCGGTCGTCGGCGCGGGCGCCCTGGTGCAGCGCTCCTTCATCGATGCAGCCGGCGGGGCAGCGGAGAACGTGACCATGATCTCGATTGCCAATTGGGATGATCCGTCCGTCAAGCTGAAGAACCTGGAGAACCTGCTGCGTGCGAACGGCAAGACGCCCGCAGGATTCGGCGAACTGCTTACAACCGCCGCGGCGACGGCCCTGTTCGACGCCATCAAGAAGGTGGACGGGCCGGCAACAGGAAAGAAGATCAGGGATGCGCTGGAGACCGTGTGCACGTCCGAAAGCCCCTATCTCGATGGACGTTTCTGCTACAGCAACGTCAATCACGAAGGATTTGGGAAGGATTCGTTGAAAACGATCACCATCAAGTCCGGAAAATTCCAGACCATCGCAGGCAACTGACCGCACGGCACCGGCGGAATTCGCCAGACGGCCTGCGCGGGTTGCGCAGGCCGTCCGGCCCATTCGCCAGCGTCTGGAGATATCCCGAGTTCTTGAATAAGTTAGTAAAGGATGGTCGGATATGAAGTTCGAGTCGATGAAGGTCAGAGGATGGCGGTCGAGAAGAAACTACGGAAACGAAACGACCCCGCGACCAGCACCGCGTTGATAAAGGATGCTGCCATCCGGCTTTTTGCCGCAAGCGGCTATGCGAATACCAGCCTCGAAGAGATCGCCGACGCGGCAAAATTTACCAAGGGCGCGATCTATCATTATTTCAAGAGCAAAGAGCAATTGCTGCTCGACATCCTCGCCGACATCGAGAAGCGCTCGATCACCAAGACGGCCGAAGCCGTCGCTCTTTGCGATGGGTCGGCTATCGACAGGTTTGAGCGTTTCAATTCCACTCAGTCGCGTTGGGCGGCGACCTATCCTGACGATCTCGCGATCCTGATGCTGACGTCGATCGAGTCGGCGAACAAGAAGGGGAAGGTCAGCAAGCGCGTCTCCAAGATTTACGAGAATGTCAGGAAGACGCTGGATGCCATTCTGGATCGCGCGAAAGCCGATGGAGAGATCGACAAATCGGTTTCGACTGAAAAGTTTGTTCTGACGATCATGGCAATCCACGACGGCAACATGCTGCTGTGGTATCGCAGCGGCCTGGAACCGGAAGTCGGCCGCATCCTGACCGCGGCCGCGACCCAGATGATCCTGTATCGGTACAATGAACTGCGGCTTCACTGACGCGCAATGAGCAACACGCGGTCTTTATGGCTGCGCTCGACTCCAGAGATTCCCGATCCGTTCGCGCACGTCGTCGGTCAGGGATTTCCCGGACAATGACGGTTGTTGAAGCACCGAGCGCATGTCGCCGATCGCGGAGACGCTGCATCGCGCCTGTCCGCCTACTGATTGGTAAAACAGGTTGACGATGTGGGCGAGTTCCTCCCGATCGTGATCGACGATAAGGGTGGCAGCCGTTGTCGCCGTGACGTGGCCATTGCACCGGCGCCAATGCTGTGAAAGGCCTGCGATCTTCCGGCCGTTGACGGATATGTCGTAGCGCCCCGGACAGAAGGCATTTGGTTTCTCGCCGATTTCGGCCTCAAGCCCATATGATTTCAGAACGGCGCTGATGAATCCGGCCAATTCCATGTAGGCGGATTCAATGGTGATTTTGGGGATGACAATGCGGGCCAACGCAATTTGCAGCGTCCCTCTGGAAACCGGGCAGGCGGTGCCGCCGCTGCGGCGGATCAGAACAGGCCATCCGTCATCGCGAAGCTGGTCCACCGCGATGCAAAAATTCGGCAGACGGCTGTCGCGGCGGCCGACGATAAGTGCCCGCGGTGCGCGCCATACAAGAAGATGGCGTTCATCATCGGAGCCAAGCTGTTCCGCCAGTTGTTGCTGACGCAGAATCCCGAGTTCTGCGGTCTCGACCTCGGCGAAGGATATATCGGGCATCGGAGCACGGTTCGCGGCGGCGTCGCCGTGCGCGATCCGTGCCGCGCTGGCGGTCTCAGGCACCGTCGATATGCCCGATGACGGTCCCCGGCTTGACGATGCCATCCTTCGGCACGGTGATGTGCAGACGGCCTGCGTTGGGCGCCGCGATATCGAAGGTCGATTTCTCGACCATGATCTCCGCGACGGTCGCGCCCTCGGAAACAGCGCCGCCATCTGCAAAGAACCAGTTGGCGACAATGCCCTCCGGCGTCTTCCCGGCGTCCCAAAGATCTTTCGGAATAGCGATGTCAGCCAGCCTTCTTCCCCAGCGCCGTGCGGACAGCGGCGGCGATATCGATGGCATCCGGCAGAATGTATTGCTCCATCGGCCGGCTGTAGGGAATCGGAACATCGGGCACCGCCAGCCGGCGCGGCGGGCTCTTCAGATAGGCCGGATTCTCTTCGACCACCGATGCGATGATTTCGGAGGTCAGACCGAAGCTCTTGTAATCTTCATCGACCACCACGAGCCGGCCCGTCTTGGCGACCGACTGGATCACGGTCTTGCGATCGAGCGGCACCAAGGTGCGCAGGTCAATGACTTCGGCGTCGACCCCTTCTTTCTCAAGCGTCTTTGCGGCGTCCATGGCGTGATGCACCATCATGCTGATGGCGACGATGGTGACATCCTTGCCGGGCCGCACGATCTTGGCCTGGCCGAATGGCAGGACGTAGCTTTCTTCCGGCAGTTCCGTGGCGGCTCCTTCGGGAGAGGCCATCCAGGCGAGGCCCTGCAAGCCCTTGTGGAACATGAACATCACCGGTCCGTCGTCGCGGATCGCAGCCGTCATCAATCCCTTGGCGTCATAGGCATTCGACGGGGCAACCACCTTGAGGCCTGGCAGGTGGGCGAAGGTCGCATGCAGGGTCTGCGAATGCTGGCCGGCGTCGCTGTAGCCGCCGCCGGTCGCCGTCATGATGACCATCGGCACCTTGCAGTTGCCGCCGGAAAAATAGATGTTCTTCGCGGCGAGGTTGTAGATCGCGTCCATGCAGACGCCGAAGAAATCGACGAACATCAGTTCGACGATGGGCCGCATGCCCGCCATGGCGGCGCCGACGCCGGCGCCGATAAAGGCGGTTTCGGAAATCGGCGTGTCGCGAACGCGGCTTTCGCCGAATTCACCGAGAAGGCCGCCGGTCGCGCCGAAGATGCCGCCATAGGCACCGACATCCTCGCCCATGACGAAGACATTGGGATCGGCGCGCATTTCCTGGGCGATCGCCTCGGACATCGCCCGTGAGACAGTCATTATGCGATTGCTTGACATGATGTTCTCCTGAAATTCTGTGAGCCGGTCAGGCGAAAACGTGGGCGAGAGCTTCCTCGGGCGCCGGGTAGGCGGCAGCACGGGCGAAAGCAAAGGCTTCATCCACTTCCGCCTTGGCGCGAGCGAGCGCGGCATCGGCTTCCGCAGCGGTCGCCACTTTGGTTTCGATCATGGTCTTGCGGAAACGGACGATCGGATCCTTGGCCTTGAGGGCCGCGACTTCGCCCTTGGGCCGATAGGTTTCCGGGTCGCCCTGGAAATGGCCGTAATAGCGATACGTTTCGACCTCGATCAGGGTCGGCCCGCCGCCGGTTCGTGCGCGGGCCACGGCTTCGCCGGCGACGTCAAAGAGCTTGAGCGTGTCGTTATCGGCAATATGGAAGCCGGGCATCGCATAGCCCGCCGCGCGAAGGCTGTTGTCCTTGATCGCTGTGGACTTCGTCTTCGGGACCGAGATGCCCCAGGAATTATCTTCGATGACGAAGATCACCGGCAGTTTCCACAGGCTGGCGAGATTGAGCGATTCATGGAAGCCGCCCTGGTTGGCGGCGCCGTCGCCGACATAGGACACAGCCACTGCATCGGTGCCGCGCAGTTTCGCAGCGAGCGCCGCGCCGACCGCAGGGCCGGCACCCTGGGCGATGATGCCGCTGCACGCGAAATTCACGGCGGGATCGAGCAGATGCATGTGGCCGCCGCGCCCGCCCGCAAGGCCCGCCTTCTTGCCGAAGATTTCGGCGGTCATCTTCTTGAGATCGACGCCCTTGGCGATGGCGGCATGATGCGGGCGATGGGTGGCCGTGACGGTATCGTCGGCGCGGAGATGGACGCATACGCCTGCGGCGCAAGGCTCCTGACCAGCCGCGAGATGCATTTCCCCCGGCAGCGGACCTGCGCCGATGTCGAATTTCGGTTGCTTTCCCTCCATATAGGCGACGGCGATCGTATCCTCATAATAGCGCGCCTTCTCCATCGCCTCATACATCCACAGAAACTGCGATTTGCTGGGCATTCGAAACCTCCGTCTGGTGGGTTTTGATTGTTCTTCTGAATTAGGTTGGCAGACGGGAAGGGAATGTGATTGATCCTGCTCAATTGCGCAGTGCGATACTGTCGTGCCGCATGGCATCCGCCGAAATGTCATCGATCCGTTGCACGCGCGGGAGATGAAAAGCTGTGGCGCGGTCGGCGGGCTTGTGTGTTTCGGCCACCCCGTATGCCCGGAGCGATTGGACTTTGATGTGCATCAAGCGGTCAGGGCAATGCACATGGCACCGTTTCTTCGCAAGTTCGGCACTCATGTTGTGGAGCAGTTTATGATCAAGGACATCATTCTCAACCTTGAACGGGACAAATCTGGCGATGGCGCGAGGGACTACGCTATTTCCATTGCAGAGACGTTCGAGGCGCATCTGGCAGGCGTGGCCTTCGCCGACGGTGCGGGCATCCCGCCATATATGATGCCGGATTTTCCCTCCGATATGCTTGCGAGCATGGTGGCGGAAAGTGAAGCCGCGACACGTGCCGCCGTTGAGCGTTTCGAGGCGGCAGCCAAGCGCAGCGCTCTTTCCGTCGAGCACCGGCTGGTGACGCAGAGCGATCTGGGGCCGCCCGATGCATTTTCGACGATGGCGCGGCGTTTCGATCTCAGCGTCGTGATGCAGTCCGACGACGACAAGAGCGTGAACAATGATGTGATGATCGAAGCCGCGTTGTTCAATTCCGGCCGTCCGGTGATTATCGTCCCCTACATCCAGAAGAGCGGATTGAAGCTCGACCGGATTGTATGCTGCTGGGATGGAAGTCGCTCGGCGGCGCGCGCCGTCAATGATGCGTTGCCGTTCCTGAAGAGGGCGCGTGTCGTTGAGCTGTTCATTGTTGCCAATGAGAAGACCCGGGACAAACGGGAAATTCTCGGCATCGAGATCGGCGGTCATCTGGCGCGACATGGAATCAAGGTTGAAGTCGAGAGCGTTCCTGCTTCCGATATCGACGTCGCCGATGCCATTCTGTCCCATGTATCCGATTGTTCGGCGAACATGATCGTGATGGGCGGTTATGGCCACTCGCGTCTGCGCGAGTTCGTGCTCGGCGGGGTAACGCGTGGAATATTGGCGACAATGACGGTTCCGGTTTTCATGTCGCACTAGACCAGCGCGCGGACCGCGAACTTCCATCGAGGATATGTTCCGGTCCGAAAGCTATGACGATGCCATGCGGGCTTTGGCCGCCCGCATGATGAACCGGCGGGTCATGCAATCGGGTGACGTTTCCCTGCGAAGGGGGAGTTCTTAAGCCTCGGGAACCAGAACCGCGGCTCCTTGGAAGCGCCCGGCTCTGAGATCGGCGAGCGCTTCATTCGCGCGCATCAGGGGATAGACTGTGGTGGTCGTTTTCACATTTGCCTTTGGTGCAATGCCGAGAAACTCCGTTGCATCGTGCCGCGTGAGATTGGCGACCGAAGCGATCTGACGTTCCTCCCAGAGGATTCTGTAGGGAAACTGCGGAATGTCGCTCATGTGGATGCCGCCGCAGACAACGCGACCGCCTTTGCGCACGGCGCGGAGTGCGTTCGGCACCAGAGCTCCGACAGGAGCGAAGATGATCGCGGCATCGAGCAGTTCCGGCGGGCTTTCTTCCGAACTGCCGGCCCAGCGGGCGCCGAGCGATCGCGCCAGCGCTTGCGCCGCTTCATCGCCCGCGCGGGTAAAGGCGTAAATCTCGCGGCCCTGCCAGCGGCATACCTGAGCCAGGATATGGGCAGCGGCACCGAATCCATAAAGTCCGATTCTGTGGCCGTCGCCAGCGATGCGGAGTGAGCGCCAGCCGATCAAACCGGCGCACATCAGCGGGGCAGCCGCGACCGGATCGTCGAAGCCTTGCAGCGGAAAGGCAAACGCGGCGTCCGCCACCACATGGGTCGCGAATCCGCCGTCGCGCGTGTAGCCGGTAAAACTTGGATGGTCGCAGAGATTTTCCTGGCTGGCCGCGCAATATGGACAGGTTCCGCAGGTATGGCCCAGCCACGGAATACCGACTCGCGCACCGATGGTGGGTGCGGACACGCCGCTTCCGAGCATATCGACAATGCCGACGATCTCATGACCGGGAATGATCGGCAGTTTCGAATCGGGAAGATCGCCATCGACGACATGCAGATCGGTCCGGCAAACCGCGCAAGCCTCGACGCGCACGCGGATCTCGCCGGGGCCGGGCAGAGGATCGGGCCGCTCCTCCAGCACCAGCGGCTGTCCGATCGCTCGCAGGACCATCGCCCGCATCATCGTCTCCCGCGCGTTCAACAGCCACGCTTGGTATGGCCGAGAGTGAAGCGCGCTACGCTGGATTTGTCATCAGATTTGAGGCTGGCCGGAATTACCGGGAAGTCGCGCGAGGGGCTTCGCCGAAGCTGAAATATCGCTTGGCGTAGGCGACGATTTCGCCGTCGCTGGGGTGATCGGCTGGCTCGACCGCGACGATCCGCTCGGAAAAATTCGGGATATGTTCGCGAAGATAATTGTGAAGCACGGTCTTTTCGCCGGATGGCCCAAGAATCAGAATCTGCTCCGCCCCCTGAATCGCCTCGGCCGTGTGCTTGAGAAAGTCCTGGTCGTCGGAGACGTGGCCGGAGCCGATGGTGTTTGCCTTGTGATGGATATGCTGCGTCGGAAGATGAGACTTCAGGACAACCTGATCGGTGCCGGACAGCCCGACATGGAAAATACGGGCCTGGAGGTGGTCAATCCACACGACTACGTGACTGCGCTCTTGCATTGGAATTCCTCTGTGAACGATTTGGGCTGATTGGCCTGCTGTTACGGAAAAACCATAGGTCGGCCGATCCGGCCGTTTGTTGAGGCAGGTCAAGAAAGGCGAGCCGCAGTGGCCTAGAAGTGCAAGACCGTGGCCGCCGATGGATATAGCCTTTGACCTCTGATCCCGTTCTGAACGTCGTAAATGGTGATGGTGTCCTTGAACTGCGCCCGGGCGGGTCATGGACGGCAGCCTATGCCAATGCCCTTGAAGATCTGTATGATCGCCTTGCGCCACAGTTGCGCCGGGCGGGTGCATTGAAGATCGACATGTCTGGCGTCGGCGAGCTTGATACACTCGGCGCATGGCTGATCGAGAAGATGTCGCGGCGGGCCTCGCAGCCCGGCAGCATGGAAAATGTATTTGGCGTGTCCGACCGCTATGCGGATCTGATCGCGGAAGTGCGGCAGGTGAATCGCCGCAAGCCTGCGGCAGCCAAGCCTGACACTCCTGTTCTTGCCCAACTGGAACAGGTCGGACGGGCCGGTGCGAATGTGGCGGACAATGTTCTCATTTTTCTTCAAATGCTGGGCGCATTGGGAACAGCCCTTCTGGGTATCTTGCGCCGGCCGCGTTCGCTCCGGCTGACCTCGCTTGCGTATCAGATTTATCGTGTCGGCTGGCAGGCGATCCCGATTGTCCTGCTGATCACGTTTCTCATTGGTGCGATCATCGCCCAGCAGGGCATTTTTCATTTCCGCAAGTTCGGGGCAGACTCTTATGTTGTCGACATGGTCGGCATTCTTGTGCTGCGCGAACTCGGCGTGCTGATCGTCGCCATTATGGTCGCGGGCCGCTCCGGAAGTGCCTATACCGCCGAATTGGGCTCGATGAAGATGCGCGAGGAGATCGATGCGCTGTCCACCATGGGGCTCGATCCGATCGAGGTGCTGATCCTGCCGCGCATTCTGGCATTGATCTGCGCGCTGCCGATCCTCACGTTTATCGGCTCGATGGCGGCACTGTACGGCGGCGGCCTCGTGGCGTGGCTCTATGGCGGGATGAGTCCGGCGATCTTTATCGCGCGGCTGCACGAGGCCGTATCAGTTACCAGCTTTGAGGTCGGAATGATCAAGGCGCCGTTCATGGCGCTGGCGATCGGCATCGTTGCTTGCAGCGAAGGCCTGAGAGTTAAGGGAAGCGCCGAATCCCTCGGCCGCCAGACAACCACATCGGTGGTCAAATCGATCTTTCTCGTCATCGTGCTCGACGGCGTGTTTGCCGTGTTCTTTGCATCGATCGGGATGTGACGATGGCGGAGCCGGCCGATCAGTTTGCAATTCGCGTCAGCGATCTTGTTGTCGGCTTTGGCCGGCAAACAGTGCTCGATCATCTGTCGTTGGACGTTCGCAAGGGTGAAATTCTCGGCCTTGTCGGCGCGTCGGGCGGCGGCAAGTCGGTCCTGATGCGAACGATCATCGGACTGATTCCGAGACGAAGCGGCCGCATCGAAGTGATGGGTGTCGAGATCGGGCAAACCCACGATCACAAGACCCAGACGGCGGCCGGCCGGTGGGGCATTCTCTTCCAGCAGGGTGCGCTGTTCTCGTCGCTGACGGTGCGCCAGAATGTTCAGTTCCCGCTGCGGGAAAGCCTTGAGCTGTCCGAAACCCTGATGGACGAGGTGGCGAATGCGAAACTCGAGATGGTTGGCCTTTCGCCGGAGGACGGCGACAAGTTTCCGTCGCAGCTCTCGGGCGGCATGACCAAGCGCGTGGCGCTGGCGCGCGCTCTCGCACTCGACCCTGCGATTGTTTTTCTCGACGAGCCGACATCGGGACTGGATCCCATCGCGGCCGGTGATTTCGATTCCCTGATCAAGACGCTTCAGAAGACGCTAGGGCTGACAGTTTTCATGGTGACGCACGATCTCGCCAGTTTGAACACCGTCTGCGATCGCGTCGCCGCGCTGGCCGATGGCAAGATCGTTGCGATCGGACCGATGAGCGCACTTCTCCGTTCCGAGCATCCGTGGGTCAGGGCTTATTTTCATGGCAAGCGCTCCCAGATGCTGCAACCAAAAGCGAGTTAGGTCAAAACATGGAAACCCGTGCTCCCTTTGTCATCGTCGGCGCCTTCATCCTGGTCGCCATAGGTGCCGTTTTCGGATTCGTGTACTGGCTTCACAACACCGGCGGACTTGGCGCGCGTACCTCCTATCATTTGCAGTTCAATGGGTCTGTCCCGGGACTGCTGGTCGGCGCATCGGTCTTGTTCAATGGAATTCGCGTTGGTGAGGTTACCAGTCTCAGTCTTGCGCCCGATAGTCCGCGCCGCGTCAATGCCGTGATCGCGGTGCTGCCGGACACCCCAGTGCGTTCGGATACCAAAGTTGGTTTGGATTTTCAGGGGATCACAGGTGTGCCGGTCGTCGCGCTGGAAGGCGGCTCGGAACTGACGGCCTCGGGGCCGATTCCGACGCTGATCGCCGAGCCGGGCGCCGGTCAGAGCATGACGCAAGCTGCACGAGATGCGTTACGCCGGGTCGATGCCGTGCTGTCTGAAAATGCTGAGCCACTTCAGAACACGATTGCCAATCTGAAGACATTCTCCGATGGGCTTGCGAGAAACACCGGCAAGCTCGACGGCATCGTGTCGGGTCTTGAACGGATGACAGGCGGCGGAGCGGCCAACGCACCCAAGGTCATTTATGATCTCGATGTGCCACAAAGTTTTGCGCTGGCCAAAAAGCCGATCAAGGGCCAACTCGTCATCCCGGAACCCACAGGGGTTCTGATGTTCGATACGCAGCGCATTCTGTTTGTGCCGCCGGGCGGCGATCATCCCGAGTTTGCGAACTTCCAGTGGAGCGACAGCCTTCCCAAGCTGCTCCAGACGAAGCTCATCCAGAGCTTCGAAAATTACGACGTTGGACATGCGCCGCTTCGGGCAGCGGACGGGCTGCCAGCCGACTATCAACTTCTGATCGACATTCGCGGATTTCAGGTGACGACAGAATCCGGGCCTGTTGCCGAGATCGGCCTTTCAGCGAAAATTCTGGACAAGAATGGCCGCGTGATTGCGGCCCGGCTGTTTCAGGACAAGAAAAAACTTGAAAGCCTCGATCCTCAGTCTGCGGTAAACGCGTTTAGTGCAGTATTCGGCGCTATCGCAGGCGATCTCATTGGCTGGACGGTTGCCGCGCTGCCATAACATCGCGCAAGCGGCATCCCTCCGGGCGGTATTCCGGATTTCTGGATCACACGGCATATCACCCATGACGTCGGTCGGTTATGTGCCGGATGGCGATCTGTGGCACCATTGCAGCCTCTCGTTTTCGATAAGGCTACCCAGAGGTCGCACATGATTCCCCCTTCGCTGTTTTCGCCGTTGCAGGTCGGGCCGTATACGCTCAGCCATCGCGTTGTCATGGCGCCGCTGACCCGAATGCGCGCGGAGAAGAACAGCTTCGCGGCTCGCACGTTGAATGCGGAATATTATGCTCAACGTGCCACAGCCGGCGGGCTGATCATCGCAGAGGCATCTCCTGTCGTGCCGTCGGGGCGCGGGAATCCCGGCACGCCCGGCATCTATTCGAGCGAGCAGATCAAGGGATGGCGGGAGGTGACCGACGCCGTTCATGCGAAGGGAGGAGTGATCTTCCTTCAGCTCTGGCATGTGGGGCGCGTCTCGCATTCCTCGTTCCAGCCCGGCGGCGGGCTGCCGGTTGCACCGTCTGCTGTGCCGATTCCCGGCAATACGATGACGGCATCCGGGACGCAGGCGCCTTACGAGACGCCGCGCGCGCTGGAGACTGATGAGATCGCCGGCGTGATCGAGAGTTTCCGTCAGGGCGCGCTCAATGCAATGGAAGCGGGTTTTGATGGAATCGAGTTGCATGGCGCGAATGGATATCTGATCGAGCAGTTCCTTCAGTCGCGGACCAATCTGCGCACCGATCAATATGGCGGATCGATCGCCAATCGCGCGCGGCTTCTGCTTGAAATAGCCGACGCTGTTATCGGCGTATGGGGAGCGAATCGCGTTGCGGTGCGCTTGTCACCATACGGCGTTGCGAACGACAGCGGTGAGCCGGATCCGATGCCGCTTTATAGTTATGTGATCCGCTCACTTGATCCGCTCGGCCTGGCCTATCTGCATTTCGTCGAGCCGCGCAGCAGCGGTGCCGGCCGCGCCGAGGTGAACCATGCGAACGCGCCGTCGGCGATGGAATTGTTCAGGCCGATGTGGCACGGCGTCCTGATTTCCGCAGGCGGCTTCGACGGCAAGTCTGCGGAGGCCGCCGTGTCGGCAGGTCATGCAGACGCCATTGCTTTCGGCCGCACGTTTATCTCCAATCCTGATCTCGTTGAACGCGTCAGGTCCGGAGCGCCGCTCAATCCTTACAACAGGGCGACGTTCTACGGCGGCGAGGAGGCAGGATACACCGACTATCCCACGTTGAAGGAGCTCGAGGCTCGTATCGCCTGACTTCTTTTCAGCAACCGATGAATTGCTGCTGAGCTCTTCGAGGCCTTCTAATCTGACGCCTGCCGGAGTGTATTGAGCATCGTTCGCCACAGGCATAGAGATGTCGAGACAACTCCGACGGCATATCAGTGAGCGGCAATGGAAAAACAAATGCTGGAGCAGCAGGATGTTTTCGGCTTCGGCGATCGCCGGACGATTCAGGCGGATCTCGATCGTGTGCTGATGATGGCGTTCGGCCGTGCGCTCGATGTCTCGGGCCTGATGCCGATGGCGGTGATGAATGTCATGGCCAATGCGTTCGGAACGCTCTACCGCCAGGTGGCGGAACAGCATCAAAATCAGCCGTGCCCCTGCGGTTGGCGGCCCACATCCGCGCAAGACATCGAGTTGCTGAAATCCGCCCTCGAAGCGGCAGCGAAGTGGGAGCCGGCTGACAAGCTGCTGACGATGCCGGCTTTGGGCCGCGCGTGATTGACCGGTTGCCCCGGTATTTCCCCCGGGGCCGCGATCCGGCCCTCGTCCATCAGGTGTTAGTTCCCTGATCCTTGCCGGGCCGCCTCCTGTCTGGCCTCTTCCGTTACGCATCAAAAGGGACGCCTCAGCACGCTGATCCCTTCGGAAAGGCCGTAATTTAAGGCCTGAACGGGCACCTGTACGCATTTGACCTGTGAAAACAGCCCCAAAAGTGACTTCCTTTCAGGAAGTGGCTCTTTTCAGGGCTGTAATGAGGGTAATGTGCTCCTGTACGAATCAATGGGAGTTACAATGTCCACGCAAATGACGAAGTCGCAGCTTATCGAGAAGATCGCTGAGACCAATGAAATCGCGAAGAAGGATGTCAAGGGCGTCCTCGAGACGCTCGCTGTCATCGGCTACAAGGAACTGAAGAAGACTGGTGTCTTCCTGGTGCCCGGTTTCGCAAAGTTTGTTGTCATCAAGAAGCCGGCGACCAAGGCCCGCAAGGGCACCAATCCCTTCACCGGCGAGCCGATGACGTTCAAGGCCAAACCGGCCCGCAAGATCGTCCGCGCACGGCCTGTGAAGGCTGCCAAGGACGCTGTCTGAGGATTGGTTTCGGGGGCTTTCGATTTTTTGTCGTGCCCCTATATGCTTCTTGTCGTTAACAACGAAAGGAGGTGGTCCAGTGTCTCATTCCAAGCGCTGTCACCTCGCTGGGATCGCCCGCTAAGCTCAGCAGAGCTTCGGACAGGGCGGTCTTTCCGCCTGGTTCAGCGAGGATAGGGGAAGGGCGTTCCGAGGTCACTCGGAACGCCCTTTTCGTTGCTTCTCCGATTCTGGAATCACGCCAATTCTGGAATCACGTCAGCCATCGCCGCACCGGACGGAAAGCCGCTATGAGCGGCTATTCAACGAGCGTTGAGGCGGTCTCGCCTTATAGCTTTTGTTTCTCCGCCGCCCGGCGCATGGCATCCGCAAGCGCGCCGCCCGCGCCTTGCTGAGGTCTGGATGTATTTTTGGCAACGGAGGGAGGCATGCTGGTGCGGACATTGTTTCGCGAAGTGCCCGGCGACGATCGCTCCGGCTTGGCGCCTGTCTCGTCATCAAGGCGCAGCGTCAAGGCGATGCGCTTGCGCGGCACGTCAACGTCCAGAACCTTGACCCGCACAATATCGCCAGGCTTCACGACTTCGCGCGGATCCTTGATGAAGGTCTTCGACATGGCTGAAATGTGCACCAGACCATCCTGATGCACGCCGATATCGACGAATGCCCCGAATGCCGCCACGTTGGTGACCGCGCCTTCCAGCACCATGCCGGCCTTCAGGTCCTTCAGGGTTTCGACGCCCTCCTTGAAGACCGCGGCCTTGAAAGCGGGACGTGGATCGCGGCCGGGCTTTTCCAGTTCGCGCAGGATGTCGGTGACCGTCGGAAGGCCGAACGTGTCATCGACGAATGTCTGCGGCTTGACCTGGCGTAGCACGTCCGTGTTGCCGATCAGCGCCTTGATGTCGCTTTTGGTCGCCGCGAGGATGCGCCGGACCACCGGATAGGCTTCCGGATGCACGCCGGAGGCATCGAGAGGGTCTTCACCATTGGTGATGCGCAGAAAGCCCGCACATTGCTCGAATGCCTTGGGGCCTAGCCGTGGGACTTCTTTCAGCGCCTTGCGTGATTTGAACGGCCCGTTCGCGTCGCGATGTTGCACGATGCTTTGCGCCAGTCCCGAACCAATGCCCGAGACACGCGCCAGCAGCGGTGCCGACGCGGTGTTGGCATCGACACCGACGGCGTTCACGCAGTCTTCGACCACCGCATCAAGCGAGCGCGACAGCTTGGCTTCGCCGAGATCGTGCTGATACTGGCCGACGCCGATCGACTTGGGATCGATCTTGACCAGTTCGGCTAAGGGATCCTGCAACCGCCGTGCAATCGACACAGCGCCGCGCAGCGTCACGTCGAGTTCAGGCAGTTCCTCCGAGGCGAAGGCGGATGCCGAATACACCGACGCGCCGGCCTCCGACACCACGATCTTCGACATCTTCAGTTCCGGCAGCAGCTTCACCAGTTCGGTCGCCAGCTTGTCGGTCTCACGCGAGGCGGTGCCATTGCCGATCGAGACAAGTTCGACCCGGTGTTCGCGCGCGAGTTTGCCGAGGATCGCAAGGGCTTCGTCCCAGCGCCGCTGCGGCTCGTGCGGATAGATCGTAGTGGTGGCAACCACCTTGCCGGTGGCGTCGACCACGGCGACCTTGACGCCGGAGCGGAAGCCGGGATCGAGTCCCATGGTCGCGCGCGCGCCGGCGGGAGCCGCCAGCAGCAGATCGCGCAGGTTCGAGGCAAATACGCGGACGGCTTCCTGCTCGGCGGCGGTCCACAGCCTCATCCGCAGATCGATGTTGAGATGAACCTGGATCTTGGTACGCCATGCCCAACGCGCGGTTTCCGTCAGCCAGCGGTCGCCGGGGCGCCCGCGCTCGGCGATCCCGAATCGCTGCATGATACGCGCTTCATAGGAGTTCGCCACGGCGGGAGTTGCAGTGATCGGTTCAGGCTGCATTTGCAGATCGAGGATTTCCTCCTTTTCGCCACGGAACATCGCAAGAACCCGGTGCGACGGCAGCTTGTGGAGCGGTTCGCTGAAATCGAAATAGTCGCTGAACTTGGCGCCGGCTTCTTTCTTGCCGTCACGCAGCTTTGAGGCAAGCACACCCTCCGACCACATTTTCTCGCGGAGAATGCCGATCAGGTCCGCATCCTCGGCAAATCGCTCCACCAGAATCGCCCGCGCGCCGTCGAGAGCGGCTGCGGCGTCGGCAACCTGCTTGTCGGCATTGATAAAGGGCGCTGCGACCGCCTGCGGATCGTTCTCAGGCTGCGTCAGCAGCAGCTCGGCCAGCGGCTCCAGCCCGGCTTCTTTGGCGATCTCGGCCTTGGTGCGCCGTTTCGGCTTGAATGGAAGATAGATGTCTTCGAGACGGCCCTTGCTGTCCGCAGCGAGAATCGCGGCTTCCAGCGCTGCATCGAGTTTGCCTTGTTCGCGGACCGAATTGAGAATGCTCGCGCGTCGTTCTTCCAGCTCGCGCAGGTAGGTCAGTCGTTCTTCCAGCGTGCGCAGTTGCGCGTCGTCGAGTGCGCCGGTCGCTTCCTTGCGGTATCTGGCGATGAAAGGCACGGTCGCGCCGCCGTCAAGCATGGTCACCGCGGCCTCGACCTGCTGTTCGCGGACACCAAGCTCATCGGCGATCCGTTGAGAGATTGTTTTAGCCACGCAAGATCTTTCCTTAGGAGAAAATCGCGATCCTGAATCGCGACGGCAGGGAGACGGCTTATGAACCACAGATCGTCGATTCATCAACCCCGTTGCCCAGGAAAATGGATCTGTGGATGAACTGTGGTCGCTTCTGGCGCGGCCGACGTCGGATGGTCGGCGCATCTGCAAATTCATGCAAGATAGTGGTGGATCGATGGCTCCGAAGTGGGTAGACGGACCACTTCTCGGGAGCAACTATGTCAGCCTGCGGACTTGATTTCGGCACGTCGAACACGACGCTTGGTACTCTGGTCGGCAGCGCGCCGGTCTTGATAGAACTGGAGGCCAGCCACACCACCATTCCAAGCGCGATCTTCTATGAGCGGGACGGTGCCGTTCTGATCGGTCGCAGGGCCATCGAGACTTATGTCGAAGGCACGCCGGGCCGCCTGATGCGAAGCCTGAAATCGGTTCTTGGCACGGCGCTGATCGACGAGACCACGAAAGTGGGGCGCGAACGCACGAGTTTCCGGGACGTCATCGCCTACTATCTCGGCGTCGTGAAGCGGCGCGCCGAACAGGCCATCGGCCATGAGTTGAAATATGTCGTCCACGGCCGGCCTGTGCATTTTGTCGATCATGCGCCCGAGGCCGACCGCAAGGCGGAGCAAACACTCCGGGACATTGCGCGGGAGATTGGTTTCGGCGATGTCACGTTCCAGTTCGAGCCGATTGCCGCCGCGCTGGATTATGAGCGCGAAATTTCCGGAGAACAGATCGCGCTGATCGCCGACATCGGTGGCGGCACATCCGATTTCTCCATCGTGCGCCTCAGCCCGGAGCGGCACCGCAAGGCCGACCGGAAAGCCGATATTCTCGCCAATGACGGCGTACGGATCGGCGGCACGGATTTCGACCGACAATTGAGTCTTGGCGTCATCATGCCGCTGTTCGGATACGGCAGCGAGATGAAGCGCGCGGGATTGCACGCTCCGTCGAGCTATTTCCACGATCTCGCGACGTGGTCGACCATCAATAGCATGTACGATCAGAAGATCATGACTCAGGTTCGGCAGGTCCGTTATGAGGCCGCACAACCTGAGCTGTTCGATCGCCTCATCCGTGTGCTGGACGAACAGCGCGGGCACACGCTGGCGATGGACGTCGAGAATGCAAAGATCGCCTTGTCGCATCAGCGGCAAGCCGACATCCCGCTCGAATGGATTGAGCCGGGACTGGGCGCGGCCATCGCGCGTTCCGGGCTTGTAACCCACACAAAGCAACTGGCTGCCCGCATCGCGGCGCGGATCAGAATTTGCCTCGAACAGGCGCAGCTCACGGCCGGCGACATTGAAGTGGTGTTTTTAACCGGAGGGTCGGTGCAACTCGCACACGTGCGAAATGCCATGACCAAGGCCGTCCCCGCCGCTCGAATCATTGAGGGCGATACGTTCGGTGCTGTCGGCAAGGGACTGACGATCGAAGCCGCGCAACGCTATGGTGCTTACTGACGAGGTCAGTTTGCACCGGTGTAATCGCTGGATCTTTTGCCGGGAACGTCTACAGGCCGAGATAGGCCGTTCGGACGCGATCGTTGCTTCTCAGATCCGCGCTGCTGGCCGCGAGCACGATCTCGCCGGATTCCAGCACGTAGCCTCGGGTCGCGACAGAAAGCGCCAGCACGGTGTTTTGCTCGACGAGCAGGATCGCGGTGCCGGTGGCATTGATCTTCTGAAGCGTCTCGTGAAGCTCATCAACGATCTTGGGCGCAAGTCCGTGGCTCGGTTCGTCGAGCAGCAACAGCTTCGGATTCATGATCAGCGCACGCGCCAGCACCAGCATCTGCTGCTCACCCCCGGACAAAGTCCCGGCCAGTTGCGACAACCGCTCGCGAAGCCGCGGGAAGATGCCGAGCATCTGCTCACGGCGCCCGCCCAGATCCTTCGATGTCCGGATCGAGAAAGCACCCAGCATCAGGTTTTCCTCGATCGTCATCCCCGGGAAAACATGCCGCCCCTCCGGAACGTGCGCGATGCCAAGGCCCGGAATCCTGTGCGCAGGCAGTTCCGTGAGGTCGTGGCCGTCGAAACTGATGCGGCCTGAGCGGTTCGGGAGCAGTCCTGAAATGGTGCGAAGCAGTGTGCTTTTGCCGGCAGTGTTCGCGCCGATCACGCAGACAAATTCGCCGCGGCCGACGCTGAGGTTGATGTGATGCAGGACGTTGCCAGCATCGTAACCGGCGCACAGGTCATTGATGTCGAGCAGGGGAGTCGCGGTCATGACGTGGCTTCCTCGGCATAGGCTTTGCCGAGATAGGCGGCGATGACTTCAGGGTGCCGGGCCACTTCGGAGGGCGTGCCTTCCGCGATGACCTTGCCGAAATTGAGCGCGATGATGCGGTCGCACAGCGCCATGATTGCGCGCATGTGGTGCTCGATGATGACGATGGTCAGGCCCTCGGTGCGCAAGGTGCGCACCAGCGCCATGAAGGCGTCCATCTCGGCGTGGTTGAGCGCGGCCATGGCCTCGTCGAGCAGCAGCAGCTTCGGCTCGGTACAGAGCGCGCGAGCCACTTCGACGCGTGCGCGCTCGGGGAATGACAGGTCCTTCGCGATCTTGCCGGAAATGGCGGCCATGCCGACGCGTTCCAGGCATGTCATCGCCAGCGTGCGCGCATGAGGGATATTGTGCCGCATCAGCCCGCCGATCAGGACGTTGTCGAGCACGGTCTCTTCAAGAAACAGCGCGACATTCTGGAACGTCTTCACCATGCCGGCTGCTGCGATGAGATGCGGCTTCAGGTCGATGATGTTCTTGCCGTCGAAGATGATTTTCCCGGCGGTGGGCCGGTGAAGCCCGACCAGATTGCTGAACAGCGTGGTCTTGCCGGCGCCGTTCGGCCCGATGACGCCGACGATCTCGCCTTGGTTGATCGTGATGGTGACGTCGGACAGCGCGCGAAGGCCACCGAACGTTTTGCCGAGACCGGTCACCTGAAGAAGGGGGGGCTGTCATGGGGATGCCCTCCGTGAGAGTTTGTTGATGACGTTGCGCCAGAGCGCAATGAGACCGCGCGGTTCGAGCAGGATGACGGCGATCAGCAGCAGGCCATAGGCCAGTTGCGACACTCCGGCCGCGCCGCCCGAGAGAAACGTATTGGCTAATTCCTCAAGTGGGATGATGAAAAGGGCGCCGATGATCGGGCCTGCCACGGTGCCGATGCCGCCGATAATCGCGATCAGTGCGATACGAACCGAGATGGATGCCAACCCGAAGACCGTGTCCGGATCGAAGAAGAACTGAAACTGCGCATAGAGCGTTCCAAGGCTCGCCGTGATCGCGCCAGAGATGACGGCGGCAACGATCTTGGTGCCTGCGGTGTCGATGCCGATCGCCTCTGCTGCGTCCACGTTTTCCCGGATGGCGCGCAGCCTGTAGCCGATCTTGCTCGAACTGATTGCCACGAACACGGCGGTGACGGCGATGAGCGCCGCCAGCATGATCCAGAAATAAGGCCGCGCCACCTTGAACTGGAGCATCCAGAGCGAGTCCGGCCTGAACGGCACCGAGAGGCCGACTGGCCCGCCGGTGACGCTGCTCCATGAATTGCCGATCACCCGCATCACTTCCGCGAAGGCCAGTGTGGCCAGCGCGAAATAGTGTCCGCGCAGCCGCATGGTCGGCAGCGCGATCAGCAGCGCCATGATGCCGCCGATGACGGCGGCGGCGATCATGCCGAGCCACGGCGAGATGCCGAAATTGATGAGCAGCAGCGTCGATGTATAGGCGCCTGCGCCAAAGAACGCGGCATGGCCAAGCGAGGTCTGGCGGGCTAACCCGCCAACGATGTTCCATGCCTGCGCCAGCGCGGCAAACAGCAGGGCGATGCACAGAACGCGGATGGCGTAGCCGCGTGGCTCCAGAAAAAAGGGAACGCAGGCCGCGCCGGCGATGAGCGCGATCGCAATGAGAAATCGCTTCACTTCACATCTCCGAGCAACCCTTGCGGGCGGACCACGAGCACGGCGATGAAGACGACGAACAGAACGAGATTCTGAAGTTGAATGGGAAACGCGAGCGCCGAAAGCGACTGGATGACGCCCACGGCGAGCCCGCCGGCCACCGCGCCTGCGACGGAGCCGAGACCACCCAGTACGACGACCGTAAACATCAGGATCACGAACTGGCCGCCGACTGTTGGCGATGCCGTGAGATAAGGCAGGATCACCGCGCCGCCGAATGCGGTCAGCCCGACGCCAAGTCCGAACGCCACCATGTGCATGCGGCCGGTATCGATGCCCATCAGCGTGGAGGCCATCGGGTCCTGCGCGGTCGCGCGCATGGCGCGGCCGAACCAGCTTGTGCGCAGGAATAGCCAGAGCGCGAGGCCGCAGACCATCGACATCAGAAACGCGAACAGATACGGCACGTTGATGAACAGCGGTCCGAGGCTTAGCGACGACGTCTGGTAGGACGTGCTCACCGACCGGTAGTTCGATCCGAACATCAGCAGCGCCGCGTTCTCCAGAACGATCAGCAACCCGACCGTGAGAAAGACCTGTGAGATTTCCGGCGCGCGCATGATGCGCCGGAACAGGAGCCGCTGAAGAATGCAGCCGAGGCCGAACACCAGGACGAATGACAGCGGTGCGGCGAGGATCGGGTCCAATCCAAGCCAGGCCCACGCGTAATACGCGACGAACATGCCGAGCATCAGAAACTCGGCATGAGCGAAGTTCACGATTCCCATCACGCCGAAAACCAGCGTAAGACCGATGGAAATCATGGCGTAAACGCCGCCGATCATCACCCCGTCGATCAGGGCCTGAATAAAAGACATCTGTGTTGCGGCTTTACGTCAGGTTTTCCAGACAGGCTTTGCCTTGGCAAAGGCGTCCGGCCATACCGTCACCAGTTCCTTGCCGCGCCACTGGTTCATGACGGGGACCGAGAGCACGTTCAGACCGGTCTTGTCGAACTCGACCGCGCCGCCGGTCATGGCCTTGCACCAGCCGCCGGTGAACTTGGTTCCGTGAAGAACCTTGCGCAGCGCATCGAGGTTGGTGGATTTGGTCATTTCCAGCGCCTGCGCGAGAACGTCGACGGTCGCGGCGAATTCGACGGCTTCGTGCACCATGAAGTAGCCGTAACGCTTGCGGAAACGCTCCGTCAGTTCCGGCGCGAGATCGTAAGGCGCGGGGGTTATCGAGAACACGTTCTCGGCGAACGGACCGAGGCCCTTCTCGAAATCCGGAATGATGTAACCGGCCGCGCCGCCGATGGTTGGAATATCGATCTTCTGCTGGCGCATGCTGCGCACGATCTGCAAGCTGTCGTTCAGGTACGAGACCGGAAACACCGCCTGCGCGTTCGAGGCACGCAGCTTGTTGATCAGTGGCGTGACGTCGGTGATGCCGAGCGGGTAGCCTTCGTCCATGACGATCTCGATACCGGCCGCCTTCGCGCCATTGCGCAATCCTCCGGCCTGCGATGTGCCGTAAGCCGTATCTTCGAACATGATCGCGACACGCTCGAGATCTCTGGCCCGAGGCCTTGGCAATGTCGATGCAGCCGTCAAGCTGTGCCTTGCCGATCACAGATCCCTTGGCGACGACCTGGAAGATGTTCTCGAAGCCGCGGCCGGTCAGCTGATCGGAGAAGGATTGCGTAAACAGCGGGATGCCCGCGCGCTCCGTGACTTCCGACACGGCAAGCGTGAGGGCGGACGCGAAACATCCAAACACGGCGACAACTTCGTTCTGCGAAACCAGGCGCTGTGCAACCGTGGCTGCCGTGGTCGGCGTCGATGTCGCGTCGGCGACGATGAGGTTGAACTTGGCTCCGCCCAGAGCCTTGATACCGCCGGCGGCATTGATCTCATCGACCACAAGCTCGATCGCGTTGCGTGAATTGATGCCGAACTGCGCATTGGCACCCGACAGCGGCAGGATCGCGCCGATATTGACGGTCTTTGTTTGCGCGCCGGCAAAGCGCGACATGCCGGAAGCCATTGCGAGTCCGGCTGTGGACGCCAGTAGCGTCCGGCGGGTGAAACCGTTCGAGCCCGTGCGGGCCTTCTTCATATCTGCACTCATGAGACCTCCCTGATCGCTTTTGTTTTGTTGCTGCCAGTCTTCACGGAACATTTGCCTCAGTCAAGCAGATTGACAGATTGTCTGACAAGATTGATGATGGCGCCATGAACGATCTGGACATGAATGTCAGCCGCGAAGCGATCACTCTGCGCATGCGCGTGGAGGACAAGCTCCGCAGCGCCATATCGGCGGGCGTTTTCAAGCCGGGGCAGCGACTGATCGAACGCGAGTTGTGCGAACTGACCGGCGTCGGCCGCACGTCCATCCGCGAGGCGGTGCGACAACTTGAGGCAGAGGGTCTCATCACCTCGGTGCCGCATCGCGGCCCGGTGGTGACGCGGGTTTCGGTCGAAGAGGCGCGGCAACTTTATGCGGTCCGTGCGCTTCTGGAAGGCGCGGCGGGACGCGCATTCGCGGAACGCCGTCCGGCGGAGCCGCTGGCGCAGATGTTCCAATCCGTCGGCGAACTCGAAGTGGCGGCGAAAGCCGGCAACCGCGAGGCACTGATCAAGGCGAAGACCCGCTTCTACGACGCGCTGATGCGGGGATGCGGCAACGTCTTCATCCAGCAGATGCTCACCAATCTGCACAACCGCGTCACCATGCTGCGCGCGACGTCGATGACGCATCCGGGCCGGCTTCAGAAGAGCCTCAACGAAATCCGCAATATCGCCGATCTGATTGCCGCGGGCGACGCCGCAGGCGCAGAGAAAGCCTGCATCGATCATATTCACACTGCATCCACGGTTGCGCTCGCGGTGTTGTCGGAACTCGAAAAAGAATCAAAAAAGGAGACCCTGAATGTCCGCAAAGCGTCCTCGCTCGGAAAAGTTTGAAAAAGGCCTCAAGACCCGGACTGCGGTGCTGGGCACGGAGTATGTCGAGAAGTCGCTGGCCAGCGCCGACGATTTCAGTTGGCCGATGCAGCAGCTCAGCACGGAATATTGCTGGGACGAGATCTGGAACCGGCCGGGGCTGGACCGGCGCAGCCGCAGCATTCTCAATCTCGGCATGATCGCCGCGCTGAACAGGCCGCATGAACTGAAGCTGCACATTCGCGGCGCGATTCAGAACGGCCTCACCAAGGACGAGCTGAAAGAGATCTTCTTGCAGATTGCCTGCTATTGCGGGATACCCGCCGGCATCGACAGTTTCCGACTCGCGCGCGAAGCATTCAAGGATATGGGCATTGACTAAGATTGTAACGCCACCCGACGTGGTTGTTTTCGTCGGCCTTGGGCAGATGGGTCTGCCGATGGCCAAGCGTTGCATCGCTGCGGGTTTCGCGGTCCGTGGCGCCGATCCGGCCGCGGCGGCGCGTGAAGCGCTTGTCGCCGCCGGCGGCAAGGCTTTCGCCACCGGACAGGAAGCTGCGGCAGGCGTATCAGTGCTCATCACCATGCTGCCTGACAGCAAGGTTGTGTGCGAAGCCGTGCTCGGCCCGAACGGTGTCGCAAGCGTCCTCGCGAAAGACGCGCTCATCATCGACATGAGTTCGTCGGTGCCGGTCGATACCCAGTCGCTTGGTAAGGCGCTGGCCGAGCAGGGCATCGGCTTGATCGACGCGCCGGTATCCGGCGGAGTGAGGCGCGCTGTGGACGGTACACTCTCGATCATGGCGGGTGGCGATGCCGCGCTTGTCGAACGCGCGCGCCCCGTGCTGCAAGCGATGGCGAAGTCAGTGTTCGCGACCGGCCCGCTCGGCTCGGGTCACGCCATGAAGGCGCTCAACAACTACGTGTCGGCGGCGGGTCTCGTCGCTGCCTGCGAGGCGCTGCTGATCGGCCGGCGCTTCGGTCTCGCGCCTGACACGATTATCGACGTCCTCAACGCGTCTACCGGCAAGAACAACTCGACCGACGTCAAGATGAAGCAGTTCGTGATCTCGGAGAGCTTTGCCTCCGGCTTTTCGCTGGCCTTGATGGCGAAAGACCTGCGCATCGCCGCCGACCTGTCGAAAATCGTCGGCGTCGATCCATCGAATGCCGAAACCATCGCGAAGTTGTGGGAAAGCGCGAGGGAATCCCTCGATAAGGGTGCGGATCACACGGCGATCTATCGTTTCATCGAAGCCGAAGCCGGAGATCGATAAACGTGTCCGCCGCGCCGGTGGCCGAGCGATTGCGCGAGCGCCTGTCGCTGGCGCTGCGCGACCCGGAGTTTGTTCGGCTCGGACCGGCTCTGCAAATAAACCTCACCTTGCGCATTGATGGCAGCGATCTTGCTCTCGTCTTTGAGAATGGGTGTTTCGGGTTTGGAAATGCGCGCGCACTTCCATCGATCAGACTCTCTGCACCGGCTTCCGCTTGGATTAAGGTGCTGCAAAATCCGCCGCCGCCGACGTTTCATTCGTTTACGGCGCTCGATCTGGTCAATCCGGAGTTCTCAGTCGATGCCGATCCGCTTGTGCTTGCGCAGGCGAGGCCTGTTCTCGAACGGCTGATCGAGCGGGTCGTTCAAGCGCCGCAGATTGCGTTGGTTGCGCCGTCGCGCCGGTTGTCGCAGATCGAGGGGCGATGGGCCCAGATCAATGTACGCGGCACAGCATATGACATTTTTGTCGAAAGCGCGGGGCAGGGTGTGCCCGTCGTGTTCCTTCACACGGCGGGCGCGGACTCCCGCCAGTTTCAGGCGCAACTCAGCGATATCGCCCTCGCGGAACGATTCAGGATGATCGGGCCTGATCTTCCGTTTCATGGGCGCTCGATGCCGCCCGCGACGTGGGATGGCGGAGATTACAAACTCGATCTCACGACCTATCGCGAATGGTGCGCTGCTATTCTCAAGGATGTCGTCGGTGAACCCGCCATTGTCGTCGGCGGATCGATGGGCGCGGCGATGGCGCTGGTACTCGCGGCAGAGCATCCGGATCTGCTGCGCGGGATCGTTGCCGTCGAGCCGCCGCTGCGGTCAAAGGGCCGGCGCAATCCGTTTCAGCATCATGCCGCCGTGCATGGCTCGCTTCACAATGCGAGCTACGTTCGCGGCCTGATGAGTCCGCAAAGTCCCGAAAGCTATCGCCGCCGGGCCGCATGGATCTACAGCCAGGGCGCTCCGGGAATCTACGGTGGAGATCTCGCGTTCTACTCGGACGAGTTCGACGGCGCTGTTATCGCCGCGAAGATCGATGCGGAAACGACGCCGGTGGCTTTGCTGTCGGGAGATTATGATTATTCGGCGACGCCGGCCGACGGCCGGACGCTCGCCGGGCTGATTCCAGGGGCTTATTTCGAGGAGATGCGTGGTCTCGGCCATTTCCCGATGTGCGAGAATCCGGATCTCTTCCGCGAATATCTGCTGTCGGCGCTCGATCATGTTTTGCTGCGCACGCCCGCGAAGCGGTGAGGGAGGTCAAATGAACGACCAGTACGAGATCTACGCCATTCGCTACGCGACAATGACGGGTCGCCAGCCGCATCAGAACTATCTGACGCCCGATATACACAACGAAGGCACCGATCTTGATTACTTCGTCTGGCTCATCCGAGGTAAAAGCGGCGATATTCTGGTCGATACCGGCTTCAACGGCGCGGCCGCGCTTGAACGGTCGCGGACGTTGACGATCAATCCCGCCGATGCCCTCGAGCGGTTTGGCGTGCGGCCTGACAGTATTCGCGATGTGGTCATCACGCATCTGCATTACGACCATGCCGGTAATCTTGACCGCTTCCCCAACGCAAGATTTCATTTGCAGGATCGCGAGATGAGCTACGCCACCGGGCGTTGCATGTGCCACGGCCTGCTGCGCCATCCGTTCTCCGCCGAGGACGTGACGCTGATGGTGCGTCATGTATTCAGCGACCGCGTCGTGTTCCACAATGGCGACGGTGAGATTGCGTCGGGGGTAACGCTGCATCATGTCGGAGGTCATTCCGACGGTCTGCAAGTGGTGCGGGTCAACACCGAACGCGGACCCGTGGTGATAGCGTCCGACGCTTCGCACTATTATGGCAACATGCATCGCCGCAATCCATTCCCTATCGTCTACAACCTCGGCGACATGATGGAGGGCTGGAAAGCCGTCGAGCATCTTGCGGGTCATCCCGATCGCGTCATCCCGGGTCACGATCCGATGGTGCGTGATCTCTATCCAAGCGCAAGCGATGCGGTCGATGTCGTGGCGCTGCACAAGAAGCCGAAGCGTTCGTTCGTGGTTTAGTGGTGCACCGCGCGAACTCCGATCAGCCCCTTCGATCCTTCATCTTTTCCACGAGAAGCTGTGCCACCCGCGAGCCTGACGGCGTGGTATTTCGTGTCGCCAGTTGCACCAGCGTGACCTGCGTTGCTTCCAGACGCTTGTCGCGCAGCGGCACCGCGACCAGCGTTCCCGCGATCAGTTCGGGCATGGCCGAGTCGCGCGGCAGAAACGTCCCGATGTCGGTCTTCATCGCGATGGTGCGCAGGAACGCGATCGAATTGGTCTCGCTGTAGAGATCGAGCTGGACATTGGCCTTGGCACAGGCGCGGTCGATTTCCTGACGGATGCCGAACGAGGGATCGGGCAGGATCACGCGCAGGCCCGCGAGGTCCTTCACCGCGCAATATTCCTTCGTCGCCATGGGATGATGCGGCGCGACCATCAGACACAACGATTGCCGCATCCGTGCGAGTTCAATCAGGTCGCGCCGTGGCGCGCGGCCGAACACGAGGCCAAGATCGACTTCGTGCCGTCCGACCATTTCGGCGACGCCGCTGGTGCCCGCCGTCGTGACCGTGATCGAGATGCCGGGATAGTCCTTTGAAAGGTCGACGACGAAGTCCGACACGAAGCTCGCAAGCAGGCCCTCGACGGTTGCGATCCTGACGTGGCCGCGTTGCAGCGAGTCGAACTCCTCGACCTGGGCGCGAATCCGGTCGAGCTTGTCCTCGCTCTCCACTGCATAACGATAGAGCAACTGTCCCGCGCCGGTCAGTTTCATGCCGCGCGCGCCGCGCTCGAACAGCTTGGTCGCCAGTTCGTCTTCGAGGCCCTGCATCTGCCGGCTGATGGCGCTCGGCGCGATATTCAGCGATTCCGCCGCCCGCTTGATCGATCCGCGCAGCGTGACTTCGCGAAAATACCGCAGGGCCGTGGATTCAATCATTCATGGTCTCATGTCCTCAAGCCGCTTGCCCGGAATCGCGGCAGGGCGTGCATAGAGTTCTAATTTTTAGAACGATGGCTTCGAATTTCAATGCTTTTATTCGATCCCTTAATTTGCCATGCTTTCCGGCAGGTCACGCTCTCGTCCCTGATGGAGAAACCAGATGGCTCGTTCCCGGCTTATGTTGCGTCGCTTGAATTCGCTTGTTCTCGCCGCCTGCTTTGGATTGTCCGCCTCCGCGGCGCTGGCGCAGGATGTCATCAAGTTCGGAGCGCCGCTCCCGCTGACGGGGCCGCTGGCGCCGGAAGCGGTCAAGCAGCAGCAGGGATACGATCTGTGGGCCGAGCAGGCCAACAAGGCTGGCGGCATCTCGGTCGGCGGCAAGAAGTACAAGGTCGAGATCGTCTACGCCGACTATCAGTCGAATACGCCGCGCGCGGTGCAGACCACCGAGCAGATGATCACCCAAGACAACGTCAACTTTCTGTTCGGTCCATTCGGTTCGGGTGCGGCCAAGGCCGGCAGCAGCGTTTCCGAGAAATACAAGGTGCCAACGATCGCCGCGACTGCATCGTCATCGCAGGTCTACGATCAGGGCTATAAATATCTGTTCGGCACTTTCACGCCGAACGACACACTGACCACGCCGCTGACGCAGATCGTCAAGGCGAAGGCGCCCGACGTGAAGAAGGTCGCCATTTTGGCGCGCAACGATCTGTTCCCGCTGGCGATCGGGCAGGAGATGGAGAAATCGGCCAAGGCCAACGGCCTCGAGGTCGTGTACTTCGAGAAATATGCCATCAACACGCTGGACCACTCGGCGACGTTGTCGCAGATCAAGTCGCTCGCACCCCAGTGGATCTTCGTCACCGGCTACATCAACGACCTGCTGCTGGTCCGCAAGCAGATGACCGACCAGCAGATCAAGGCCAGTGTGGTCTCGATGATCGCCGGCCCCGCCTATCAGGAGTTCATCGATGCGGCTGGCGCGAGCGGCGAGAACATCACCAGCGCCGCCTGGTGGCATCCGGCCGCGCAATATTCCGGCAAGGACATTTTCGGCACGACGGCGAACTACGTGAAGCTGTTCCGCGAGAAGTACAAGTCGGAGCCTGATTACGCGCAGGCCTCCGCGTCGGTGTCGGGTGCGCTGTTCCAGTTGGCCATCGAGCGCGCGGGTTCGCTGGATCGCGACAAGGTGCGCGACGAACTGGCCAAGATGGACGTGATGACGTTCTGGGGGCCGGTGAAGTTCGGCCCGACCGGCCAGATCAATTCGCTCGAGCCGCCAGTATTCCAGATCCAGAACAAGAAGCCCGTCGTGCTTGCGCCTGCGATCATCAAGCAGGGCGAATTCAAGCTCGGCGTGAACTGATCCTGATCGGCTGAAGGAAAGCGGAAACCCGACATGCTGGCGGCCCAGATCCTGATCAATGCGCTGGTGCTGGGCTGCCTGTATGCGTGCATCGCGATCGGCTTCTCGCTGGTCTGGGGTGTGCTGAACGTCATCAACCTGATCCACGGGTCGTTCATCGTTCTCGGTGCTTATCTCGCGTGGGGGCTTTATCAGTCGCTGCACATCTCGCCGTGGTATGCGCTTCTTATCGCGGCCCCGGCCTTTTTCGTTCTCGGTTACGTCATCCAGCGCCTGATTCTCAATCGCGTCATCACCGCGCCGGTTCTGGTCACGCTGACGTTGACGTTCGGCCTCGATCTCATCCTCAACAACGCGATGATCTATTACTTCAAGGCCGACTACCGGAAGCTGACGCTGACGCCGCCGATGGGTTCGGTCTCGCTGTTCGATGTGGTCGTGCCGGTTGACCGTCTGATGGCAACCGCGTCGGCGCTGGCGCTGACCCTTGTGCTGTATCTGATCCTGCGGCGGCTGCGCGTCGGGCGTGCCATCGTTGCGGTCCGGCTCGACCGCGACGCGGCCAGGCTGATGGGCGTCGATGTCAATTCGATCTACGCCATTGCGTTCGGGCTCGGCGCGGCGCTGGCGGGCTGTGCCGGCGTGCTGATGGCGCTGATCTTTCCGATCTCGCCGCTCACCTCCACGGCCTATCTTGGCAAAGCCTTCGTGGTCTGCGTGCTCGGCGGCCTTGGCAGCGTGTCCGGCGCGCTGGCGGGCGGCATTCTGCTGGCGCTGATCGAAGGCATCGGCTCGACGCTGATCGGCCCCGCACATGCGACGACGCTGTCGTTCGCGCTTTTGATCGTCTTTCTGATCGTGCGCCCCCAAGGCCTGCTCGGCCGGAAGGGATTTGAATGACGCGGTCGAACCTCATCCTGCTGGCGCTGGTCGCCTGCATCGCCGCGTTGCCGCTGTTCGGCGGCTCCTATGCGCTGCGGCTTGGCACCATCGCCTGCATGTACGGCATTCTTGCGCTGTCATGGAACATCGTCGGCGGCTTTGCGGGCTATCCGTCATTTGCCACTGCCGCCTTTTTCGGCTTCGGCGCCTACACGGCGGGCGTCCTGATCGGCAAGGGCGCGCCGCTGCTGGTATCCGTTGCCGTCGCGGGCGTCATGTCGTTTGCGCTGGCGGGCCTGCTCGGCGCAGCACTGCTTCGTTTGCGGGGACATTACTTTGCTATCGCCAGCCTGTCGCTGATCGAGGTGTTTCGCGAACTCGTCAACAACGCCACCGATCTCACCGGCGGCGGCATGGGGCTGAACATCCCGCTGACCTCGGCAGCCGGTGTGATGGCGGACGCGACGTTCTTCTTCTACGTGATGTGGGCGCTGCTGCTCGGCACTGCGCTGATGGTGGTGATCGTCGCAGTCTCCAAGCTCGGTTTTGGCCTCGCCTGCATCCGGCAGAACGAGACTGCCGCCAACATGATCGGGTTGAACACCACGCTCTACAAGAGCGTTGCCTTCGGCCTGTCAGCCTGTTTCGTCGGCGCGGCGGGCGGCGTCTATGCGGCGTGGGTGCACTATATCGATCCGTCGGATGTATTTGACATTCTTTATTCCGTGAAGCCCATCGTCATGGCGCTGATCGGCGGACTCGGATCGCCACTCGGCGTTCTTGTTGGGGCGTTTGTCTATCTCGGCCTCGAGGAGGTGGTCTGGCGCAACTACATCCAGATCCACAGCGGCGTGCTCGGCGTTCTGATCGTCGTGCTGTTGCTGTTCCTGCCGCACGGATTGATGTCGATCCGCGATCGTCTCCTGTCATGGAGGCCGAAGCGTGTCTGAAATCCTCAAGCTCCAGTCTGTTTCCCGGAATTTCAGCGGCCTGAAGGCGCTGCGCGACGTGTCGCTGAACGTCAGCAAGGGCGAAGTGCTCGGGCTTATTGGTCCTAATGGCGCGGGCAAGACCACGCTGGTGAATGTCGTCACCGGCGTGACACCGGCAAGTTCCGGAACCGTGACCTTCATGGGCCAGGACATCACCCGCGTCAAAACCTATCAGTCGGCGCGGCTCGGACTGTCCCGCACGTTCCAGATCGTACAGCCGTTCGCGGAGTTCAGCGCGCTGGACAATGTTGCTGCCGCCGCGCTGTTTTCGCAGCCCGGCGAGAGCATCAAGTCGGCGCGCGAGGAAGCGCGCGCTCATCTCGCCTTTGTGGGCCTTGAAGCGCAGTCCGATCAATCCGCGGCGACGCTGACGCTGGCGATGCGCAAGCGGCTTGAACTGGCGAAGGCGCTGGCGATGAAGCCGAAGCTGCTGTTTCTCGACGAGGTCAATGCGGGTCTCAATACCGCCGAAGTGGAGCGGGCCACGAAGCTCATCCATCAGCTCGCGGAAAGCGGCATCACCATCGTGATGATCGAGCATCTGATGAAGGTGGTGCTGAATGTCTGCACGCGGATCGTGGTGCTGCACAACGGCCAGTTGATCGCCGATGGCTCGCCACGCGACGTGATCAAGAATCCGGCCGTGGTCGAAGCCTATCTCGGCCAGCAATATGCGCAGAGGGCGGGTGCACATGGCTGATATTTTGGCTGAGACACCCGTTCTCGAACTGCAAGGCTTGCGCGCGGGCTATGGCGAGGTCCAGGTGCTGTGGGGCATCGATCTTGTTGTTCGCCGCAAGGAGATCACCGCGCTGATCGGCTCCAACGGTGCGGGCAAGACGACGTTGATGCGCGCGCTATCGGGCTTGATCCAGATCCAGTCCGGCAGCTATCGCGCCGACGGTATCGATCTCGCTCACGCCACCGCGGCAGAGATCCTGTCGCACGGCATCGTGCATGTGCCGGAGGGCCGGCGGCTGTTCGGCGCCATGAGCATCGAAGACAATCTCTTGATGGGCGCTTATTCGCGTAACGTGCCGCGTGCCGAAATCAGTCGCGATATGGATCGCGTCTACGCGACATTCCCGAAGCTGTTCGAGCGCCGCAATCAGGCGGCGGCGACGTTGTCCGGCGGCGAGCAGCAGATGTGCGCGATCGGGCGCGGTTTGATGAGCGCACCGAAGCTGCTGATGATCGACGAACTGTCGCTCGGCCTGTCGCCGCTGCTGGTCGAGCAGCTTGTCGCCGCGCTCCGTACGCTCAACGCCGAGGGCATGTCGATTCTGCTGGTCGAACAGGACGTGACGACGGCGCTCGATCTGTGTCACGCGGCCTTCGTCATGGATATGGGCCGGATCGTTCGCGCCGGCTCTGGCGCGGAACTGCTGGCCGATCCGATCATCCGCGACGCCTATCTCGGCGTTCTCGAAGACTAGTTTGAGTCCCACTGAAAACAGAAAACCCGCCAAGCTAATAAGAAGAGGCAACAATGATCGAGACTGTCGAAGCACCCAACAGCGGCTACCGGTTCATGCCGGGCGTCAGCCAGTATTCCGCCGGCGTCGCGGCGCTGCCGGGGTTCATGCTTGAACGGGTCCGGTTCACCAAGCCGGTGCCGCTGCGTCAGGGGTTCGAGCGCATTGCACAGACTCTGAAGGATGCCGGCCAGCCCTTGAGCGCGTTCGCCGCTTGTGAGTTGCGATCGCCGGCACCGTTCACCGAAAGCGGCTTCGTCAAGTTCAATGAGGAATATACCGGCACGCTGAAAGCGTGGGGATTGATGCCGGATGGCGTCAATCCGGTGGCGCGCAGCAATGTGTGTCCGAAGATCGATCCGCCATCGGAGCCGGGCTTCTACGCGTTCTCGTATACGGTGCCCGCAGCAAACGCGCCGGCGTCGTTCGTGATCGCCGGCAGCGGCGAAGCCCCCGAAGGCAAGTCGAATTATCGTGATCATGCCATCCGGCTCGGCGACACGTCACCGGCGGCGATGCTTGAGAAGGCGAGGTGGGTTCTCGGCGAGATGGAGCGGCGTATGAGCGCGTTTGGCGGTGACTGGAGCCAAGTCACCGGCACGCAGCTCTATACGGTGCACGACATTTATCCGTTCATCGAAAGCGAACTCGGCAAGCGCGGCATCTTCCGGCAGGGCCTGACGTGGCATTTCAATCGTCCGCCGGTGCAGGATCTCGAATATGAGATGGACTGCCGCCGCGTGCATGTGGAGCGCGTGATCGAGGGTTAATCGCGCACGGTCGGGAAGCGACGCGGAAACGCGTCGACTCCTCCGAGTAACCGTCAGGAATTGTCAGTATTTTGTATAGAGAACCGGCGTGACTGGCGGCTCGCCGGCCCGGCGTGAGACCGTGCACGCCAAGGGTGCGTTCTTGTCGAAATAGAGCGCGGCAGCGCTCTCAAACCCGTCGAACCAGATGCCCTTGCCAGCGTACCGATATCCGATTCCCATCGGAATCAGGCGCATATGCACGCTGCTGTGCGGCCCGGTGACCAGATTGCCCGTTACAATGTCGCCCGCCTCGCTGATGGCCCGGGGACAAAACGGGTAGGTGCGCCCATTTTCGCAGGTCAAGATGAAGTCGGCACAAAGCCCGCCAGCCTGCGCGGCTCCCGATAGCGTCCCAAGGGATGCTACGGCCAATGCTGTCAGTGCAAAAAATCGCTTAAATATCATCATTTTTCAGATCCCCGCCGCAATCCTTAACGGAACCAGACCGTTCGGACAAGCCTGGCCTGGAAATCGATACTTTTGCCACAACCATGGGTTGTGTTGCCGATTTAACCAAGCCGCGAATGAAACGTGACTCCCTCCCGCTGTTTTATTGACGGTTCCATCAAGTTAAGTGAATATAAACATTAATATTTTCTCAATTTGTGCAGTCTGCGAAAGACTGCCCGCAAAGTTCTGATGAGGGCGAAGTTATGAATGAGCGCGTAGTTATTGCACAAGCAGATGCCGCATCACCTCAGGGGTCTTCGTCGCCAAAGATCGTGAAGGTCGTCAAACCTCAAGGCGATCAGGCAGTCACGCTCGATCTTGGTTTCGATCAAAATACCAAGCTCGATATGTCGACCGTCGCGAACGAGAAAATGACTCTCGTCCACGTCGGCACAAAGCTGATCATTCTTTTCGACAATCGATCGACGGTGACCGTCGAGCCTTTTTTCGATCTGACCGGCAAGCCGCTCAGCAATTTCAATGTTGAGTTGGGCGCAGGGCGCGACGTATCAGGCGAACAGTTCGCCGGCATGTTCCCAATCACGGATGACCAGTCGGTACTGCCGGCGGCCGGCGATGGCGGCGGTGCTGCCGCGAGTGGCGCGAATTTCCATGACAGTTCGGTTGATCCGCTGAACGGCGGCAATCCGCTTGATTTGCTGGGCCAGGAAGAACTCGGAAATTTTGTCGTCACGACAGATTTGACTCCTGCGCCTGCCGCAGTCGATCTTTTCCCGACGCAGGTCGCCGGTGCACAGGTCAGAGGCGTTGTGGAAGAGGAGGAGCTTTCCCCCTTCCTTGAGAATACCGCAGCCGGTCAGGGCAATGAGGATGAAAACGCCTTCCCCGGCGGCGATGCCGATACTCCTGCTGATCACACCATCACCACGCTTCACGCCAAGGGTTCGCTGACGAGTCTGGTGACTGGTGGCGACGGCGCACTCACGTTCTCAATTCTGGATGTGACCAATGACGCCGATCCGCAGAATGATTTCGTCAAGGACACGGTGGGCAACAATGTCAAGTCGCTCGGCGAAGACGTAAAGTACACGGTCTTCAGCAGCGCCGCCGGCGAAACCACCATCGAAGCATGGGCTGGCACACGCCATGTGTTTACGCTCCATGTGTCGGCTAATGGCGATTATGAATTCACGCTGAACGATCAGATTGATCATCCGACGCTTAATGGCGCGGCCGGCGACAACCTCGAAAATCTGCTCGACATCAATCTCACAACCCTCATCCATGCCGTCGACAGCGACGGCGATCCCGTTACGCTCGCCGGTGACGCGTTCGCCGTCACTGTGATCGATGACATTCCGGTGGTAACCGGTGCGGTTGTGACGCGGATCGTGAACGAGAACGATATCGCCACGCCGTGGTCGAGAGGGACGAGCCCTGACGACGGCAGTGCAGACGGATCGGCGACGGGCGATCCGAGTCAGGTATCTGGCGGCCCGGCCTACATTTCCGGGACTTTGGCGGGGACTGTCAGCATTGGCGCCGATGCTTTCCCGCAGGGAGGGGAGGAGACGCCGCACATTTTCGGATTTACCGATAATGCCGTCGAGTACATGACAAGCCTTGGACTGTTTTCGAAACAGTCGGTGCAGCCTGCAAGCGAGAACGGACTCAAACTATTCTATGAGACGTCAACATCCGGCAACTGGGTCATCCTGACTGGCTACGAGCCGGACCCCAATTTCGGTCCCGATCAAGTCGGAAACACTGGCAATAAGGTTTTTGAACTCCGCGTTGACCAGACGACCGGTGCTTATGAATTCCGTTTGTATGACGAGTTGATGCATCAGAACTCGTCCGATCCAGCCAACGATTTCGAGTTGCGCTCGGATCAGCCTGGCGGCTTTACCCTGATCGACGGGATCAACTTCGGTCACATCATCACCGCCACCGACTATGACGGCGACAGCATAACGCTGGACGGCAAGTTCATCGTCAAGGTTCAGGACGACCATCCGGTTGCCCACATCAAGCTGAACGGAAATGAAAGCGTCATCGTCGATGAAACGCCGGGCATCGATTTCGGCTCGGACGATGTGACGTTCAGTCAGTTGTCTCCGTCAGCTCAGACCGCATTCGCTGCGCTGGAAAACAAGGGCGACGATCCGGATGTCACGCCGGGCAATCACACCGACGCGATTGGCTATGCCCGCGACGGCGATGCCATTGTCATCGACACCTCCGTCATTGGCGCCGACGCGCCTGCTGCGACGCGCGTATTCTCGCTTGAGCTCCCGGACGGATTCACCAGCGTCGATTCCGGCCTGAAGACCACGGAAGGTCTTCACATCTGGCTGGTCAAGGAAGGCGATCTGATTGTCGGACGAGCCGATCTTGATGGCAATGGTTCGGTCTCCACGGAGACTGATCCAGCCGCCTTCGCCATTTATCTCAGCCAGAACGGCCAGATTAGCGTTGCCCAATATCTCTCGATCCGGCACGACGACAAAGGCGATTCGGACGAAAGCAACGACAACGGAACCAATTGGAATGATGCGTCGCCCGGTGACAACCATCCGGTCCAGCAGACGCTCGACGACAAGATATTTGCAAAGATCACCGTTACGGATTCCGACGGCGATGTCAGCTCGGCATCGGTCGACATCGGCGGTCGTATCGTGTTCCAGGACGATGGCCCCGAGATTTCCCATCTTCAGCTTAAGCACGGCGCGGATGTCGTCCACGATGAAACGCCCGGCATCAATGCGGGAAGCGACGACGTCGCTGACTTGTCGGAATTGTTCGCAGGCGTCTCTGGCCTGAAGGGCGAAGATCCCCATGTTCTGCCTGCTAGCGGACCGATTGGTTATGCCCAAAGCACCGGTGCGATCGTTCAGTTCAGCGTCGACTATGGTGCGGACGGCCCCCAGGCCAGTGGCGGACTGAAGTACGCATTGCAGCTTGCCCACAACGGCACCGATTCCGGTCTCAAGACCACGGAAGGCCGCAGTATCTATCTGTTCCAGGACGGCAATTATATTGTCGGCCGTTATGAAGTGGGCGGTGACGGCAGGCCGGGGAATGACGGCGACACCAGCAATGAATTCGCTGCTTTCGCTCTCACCATCGATCCGACAAGCGGCCAGATTTCGCTCGTCCAGTATGTTTCGCTATATCATCCGGATGCAGGCAGCACTGCTGCCGATTACAACGATTCAATCGACATCAAGGATGGCGCGCTGTTCGTGGCAGTGACCGCCACGGACGGGGACGGCGATTTCGATACCGATCTGGTGGATATCGGAAGCAGGATTGAATTCAAAGACGACGGCCCGAAGATGGTGGCCGGTACCATCAACGTCGAGGTCGACGAAGATGGCTTGACCGCCGCGAGCGGCGGCGCAGGTAATCTGGACGCGGGGCGAACGGGTGAAACCGGACCGACACCCGCATCCGCGACATTCACGGGCGCTATCGGTGCACTTAATGCGCTGGTGAATTTCGGCGCGGATGGCGCGCACGCGAGCAATGCGTTCTCGCTCAAGACTCAGAGTCCGATCGATTCCGGTCTGACATCGACCGATAATGGTGTTGCCCAGCATGTGCTGATTTCATCCAACGGCACGACCCTGCGTGGTTACGTTGAAAACGGTATCCCCGGTTCAGGATTTGGCACCGGCGACCGCGAAATATTCACGCTCACCGTCGGTGACGACGGCTCGTATGTCTTTACGTTGAAGGATCACGTCGATCATCCCGCAGGTAGCGGCGAAAATGTGCTCAGCACATCGATCGATCTTTCCAAGTACATCATCGCGCGCGACGGTGACGGCGACACCGTGACATTCGGCACCGGTGCGTTCACGATTCAGATTCGCGACGATATTCCGATCGTTCAGACGCCTGCGGTCAGTGCCGTCGTTGATGAGGACGGTCTCAACAATGACAACGCCCATGGTATTGGCGATAGCAACCAGACCGGCGACGCGCCGAGCAATTCGGCATTCGTCACGGCGGATCTCAATATCCAGTGGGGCGCAGACAATGGCGACGTCAATGACGTCAGCGGCAAACAGGACGGTGTGGGCGGCATTCCCGGCTTGACTGGCCGCAACCTGACCTTTGCAGACACCAATGTGACTGTGGGCGGCGTGTCTACCCTGAAGTCGAACGGCGATGTCGTCAAATTTGCGCTGGTGGATGAAGGGACCCGGCTTGTCGGTTATGTCGACAGCGGTACTGCCGGCTACCAGACCTCGGACCGTCTGGTCTTCGAGGTGAGCCTGTCCGATGACGCGACCGGCTCATTCAAATTCACCCTGCATGACAACCTCGACCATGCCGATGGCGGCAACGAGAACGACGTCACGCTTACCTTCAACTACACCGCGACGGATTCCGACGGCGACAGCGCGTCGGGCTCGTTTATCGTGACAGTCAACGACGACATGCCGATCATTGTAGCTGACGGACTTGTCATCGGGGCGGTCGACGAAGACGGTTTGACGGGGGGCTCTATTGGAAATTCAGATGGTGGCCGCTCAGGCGAAACAGCCGGAACAGAATCAGGCCGTCTACCATTCGAACGACGCCAATTCGCTGAATGCCCTTGTGCATTTTGGCGCCGATGGCCCCGGCAGCACGGCGTTCAAGCTGGTGACGCAGGCTGATGCAAAAAGCTGGATCGCCGGTCTCAACCTGAAATCACAGGATTCGGAGATCGACGACGCATCTATCTCCGGCAATACGGTTACGGCGAAGGCGCACGACGGGCGAAGTGTATTCTCGCTTACCGTCAATCCTGATGGATCATGGACCTTCCAGTTGCTCGATCAGATTGATCATCCTCTGACAACTGATATTTCGACTGCTCCAGTGGAGACTGGTTTCGAGGATACGCTCTCTATCAGTCTGGGCGGCTTGGTCGTTGCCACCGACGGCGATGGCGATGCGGTGCCTCTGACGAGTGCCAATTTCCAGGTCGTGATTCGCGACGACATTCCTTATTTCGATGTGATCGATCCCCAAACGGATACGCAGGTCGGTTCTATCGTTCACGGCACGTTCAACTTCCACGTGGGCGCCGATGAGCCGGGCCACTTTGATGTAATCGCACCGACCATCGAAGGTGTGAATGTTACGACCACCACCGATGCTGGTGTCATAACCGTCACCGGAACATTCCAGGGCAGCGGAGAGCCTTATTATGTTCTCACCGTCAATCCGAACGGCACATACACGTTTACTCTCGACAATCTGCCAATCGCAGCGAATCCGCTTGCGACCATTGACCTGACAGGCGGTTTCGCGCCGACGCCACAAAAAGACTTCGGATCGGTGACCTTTATTGCCGATGCCGGTCACAGCGTGAACGGCTCAGGGCAGGGCGTAGGCATCGATGACGACAATTTCGGCAATGGCGAACATCTCACGGTGCTGTTCGACAATCCGATGACGACGACAGACCTTCACTTCAAGCAGGTGGGAAGCAGCGATGTCACCATCAGTTGGAAGGCGATCGACAGTGCGACCGGTGACTATGAAACTGGCACGTTAGTTGTTCCCCAGAGCGAGAATGGTGCGGGCACCTATCTGATCGATATTCTGGCGAACAACGCGGCTACGAATATTTTGCATTTCGACAAGCTCGAAATAACCGCGACATCGGCGGGCAGTGGACAGGTCAAGATTCAAGGCATCGGCGGTACCGAACTGGTGGCCGGCGAAGATGTTGGTCCGTTCGACTTCACTTTGACCGGAACTGATTTTGACAACGACCAGGCGTCGGCCACGATCCATATCAACTACGTGCCCTCCGATGATGCCAACACCTTACCGACGCTGACGGTACAGGATGGTTCGGTTTCGGAAGCAGGACTTCCGGCGCGTACTATTGCGACGGTCAATGAGCCTGCGGGCTCGGACTCCGTCAACGATTCGGAACAGACGACAGGTCAAATCTCTTACGGCGCAGCGGATGGTCCCGGAGTTGTGACGATCGATGGCGTCGAGGTCATGTCAGTCGGTCAGCAGTTCGTTCATGCGGGGCTAGGCACGCTGAAGATCACCAGCATCGACGTCGCGACTGGAACTATCGGCTACAGCTATACGCTCGAGGACAATACGTTCGGTGACGATACGTCCGACAGATTTGCGGTCGTCGTGACCGACTCGAATGGCGACACCACTGCGGACTTCCTGGACATCAGCATCGTCGATGACGCGCCGATTGCATCCAACAACACCGCATCTGTGCGGGAGAGCAGCGGTCCGACAAATGTCGTCCTGGTTATCGATACGTCGGGCAGTGTGGACGGCATCGCTCTCAACATCGAAAAGGCAGCCGCGATCAATCTGCTGAATGCCGGCATCAACGGCGGTCAGGTCCTTGTCGTTGATTTCAATGACGATACCCACAATTCCGGCTGGGTCAGCGTCGCCAACGCCATCACTTACATCAACAATCTTCATTCCGGCGGTGGCACCGATTACGATAATGCGCTTGCGGGCGTAACCAGCTTCTTCAATAGCCATGCAACGCCGTCGGCATCGGAGACAGTCGTCTATTTCCTCTCGGACGGCGATCCCAACAGCGGCACGGGCATTGGCTCGAGCGATCAGACCGCATGGGAGCAGTTCCTTTCAAATAACAATATCGGAACCGTGTACGGCGTTAAGGTCGGGTCTACCAATCCCGACAATGACATTGCGCCGATTGCTTTCCCGAACGACGCTGTCAATAACATCGGTATCGGCAGCAATACCAATGCGCTCGTCGGCACGATTACATCTTCCGTGCACACTGTTTCCGGGAATGTGCTCACCGATGGCACTGCGGACAAGTTCGGCGCTGACGGCGGGCGGATTCTGTCGATCTCGGTGGGCGGAACGACCTATACGTGGAATGGGGCCAGCAAGATCGATCCCGGTACCCCCGCTGTTTCAGGCGACGATATTTCCGGCACCAGCATTACGAATGTCATAACGCCGAACGGCGGCAAGCTGACGTTCAATTTCGCCAACGGCAGTTGGACCTATACTGCGCCGTCGAATATCCCGGTAACGACCAGCGATGTATTCACCTACGTTCTCGTGGACGGCGACGGGGATCCGTCCAATAGCGCCACATTGACCGTCACGGTCAATGCGACTGACGACGCGCCGATCATTACATCCAACGGCGGCGGCACCACGGCTTCGATCTCGGTTGCCGAGAATACGACAGCGGTGACGACGGTCACCTCGACCGATATCGATGGCCCGAATCCGACATACTCGATCATCGGTGGATCGGACTCCGGAAAATTTACGATCGACGCTTCGACTGGCGCATTGTCTTTCGTGGCTGCCCCGAATTACGAATCTCCGTCGGATTCGAATACGAACAACAGCTATGTCGTTCAGATCCAGGTTGCGGACGGCGCTAATGGCACCGATACCCAAACCATCACGGTCAATGTCACGAACGTGAACGAAGCGCCGGTGCTTGCGCCGGATGCCAGTGAGGTGACCTATATCGAGAATGCTGCCGCCCTCAAGCTCATTCCAGGTGCGACTGTTACGGACCCAGACAATCCGTCGAACTTCAGCGGCGGCTCGGTCGATGTTTCGCTGACGAACGCGGTTGCGGGCGATCAGTTGACAATCGTCACCGGCGGCACGCTCACGCTGATTAACGGCAATGCCACCGTGAGGATCAACGGCACGTCTGTTGGCACCGTCTCGGGATACGGAACGACGCATCTGGTTATTACGTTCGATTCGGATGCGAGCGATGCCAATGTCGAAGCGGTCATCAAGGCCATCGCCTTCAGTTCGACATCGCAAAATCCAACCAGTGCCGATCGCACCGCCACCATTGTCTTCAATGATGGCGACAACATCGGCAGCGGTCCGGCTCTCAGTGACACCTCAACGATCACCATTCACGTCACTCCGCAGAATGATACGCCAGGTGTTCCGGCCGACTCTAACGCCCCGAGCGGCGGTAGCGTCGCTGAAGGCGCGGCGAATGGCACGGCCGTTGGAATTACGGCGCTTTCGACCGATCCGGATGGCGATGTGATCAGCTACACCTTGACCAACGATGCCGGTGGCAGGTTTGCCATCGATTCATCGACGGGTATCGTCACGGTGGCGAATAGTGCGCTGCTCAATTACGAGGGAGCGACCAGCCACACCATCACGGTGAAGGCCACCGACCCAAGCGGTGCGTTCAGCACGCAGAACTTCACGGTCAGCGTGACCGACGTCGCGCCGACCGCGCCGACCGACAGCGACGGCGTCACTGGCGGTTCTGTCTCCGAAGATGCGGCGAATGATACGGCGGTGGGAATCACGGCGGCATCGACCGATGTCAACGGCGGCGCGGTGAGCTACTCGTTGACCGACAACGCCGGCGGCCGGTTCGCGATTAATAGCTCGACCGGTATTGTCACGGTGGCGAATGGCGCGTTGCTCAACTTCGAGGGGGCAACCAGCCACACCATCACCGTGAAGGCGGCGGATGCGAACGGACTGTTCAGCACGCAGACCTTCACGATTGGTGTGACTGACGTCGCGCCGACAGCACCCACCGACAGCAACGGCGTGACCGGCGGTTCCGCCGCCGAAGGGGCCGCGAACGGCACGGCGGTGGGGATCACGGCGGCATCGACCGACGTCCATAGTGGTACGGTAACGTACTCGTTGCTGGATGATGCTGGCGGTCGTTTTGCGATCAATGGATCGACAGGTGTTGTGACGGTTGGGAACGGAACGTTGCTCGACTTCGAAACGGCAACCAGCCACACCATCACCGTGAAGGCGGCGGATGCGAACGGACTGTTCAGCACGCAGACCTTCACGATTGGTGTGACTGACGTCGCGCCTTCGGTGCCGACCGACAGCAACGGTGTCACCGGTGGTTCCGTCGCCGAAGGGGCCGCGAACGGCACGGCGGTGGGGATCACGGCGGCATCGACCGACGTCAACGGCGGTGCGGTCACATACTCGTTGACCAATAATGCCGGTGGCCGGTTCGCCATCGATTCATCGACCGGTATCGTCACGGTTGCGAACGGAGCGTTGCTCGATTTCGAGACAACGACCAGCCACACCATCACCGTGAAGGCGGCCGATCCAAGCGGTCTGTTCAGCACGCAGAACTTCACGATCGGTGTGACCGACGCCAACGATGCCCCCGTTGCGGTGGCCGATCAGGTCATCACCAACATCATCGACGGATCGCAGATCATCATTCCAAAGGCGGTCCTGCTGGCCAACGATACCGATCCCGACAGCGATCCGCTCAGCTTCGGAAACGTCAGCAATCCGGTGAACGGCGTGGTCGGCCTGAGTGGTGGGAACGTCACGTTCACGCCGCCCGCTGCAACCCAGCCTATCAACGCGAATTTCGCGTCGAATGAGAATGGGTTCGTCTATGCAGACGGCCGATTCGGCGGTGGAGAACCGGCTTCAGGTACACGCGTAACGAATGCGCCAGGCTCCAACACCGCGCTTCAAGTCGCGCTCGGAGGCGGAAGCGGCTCTGCGACCAATATGACCGGCGGTTGGAGCAAGACGTTCAATCTGACGACCGCGGCCTTGGTCACGATCACCTTCGATTATTATTTGACAATCAGCGGTGAAACCGATTCTGGCGATAACGGCCAGGTCTTGATGGCGGTTGATGGCACGCTTCATGGAACTGGAGCGGCTGACTACGTCAGCCAACTCTCGGGTGTCAGCTTCAACAGCAGCTCCAGCAACACAGGCTGGCAAACATTCTCGGTCACACTTGATCTCGAAGCGGGCAATCATACGCTCGACTTGGGCGCCTTGATGACCGCAAAGGGTGATTTGACCGAAACAGCCACAGCGAACTTCGACAACGTTCAGGTCGATACGCAATTTGGCACCAGCTCGTTCCACTATACGGCGTCGGACGGCTCGCTTACGAGCGATGGACTGGTCACGATCACGGGCCAAAGCGGCTCGACGATCACCGGCACATCGGCCTCCGAGATTCTTATTTCGGGCTCCGGCAGCGATACGCTGAACGGAAACGGCGGAAACGACACCTTCATCGGCAACGGTGGCAACGACGTCCTCAACGGCGGATCTGGCAACGACACCTATCGTTTTGGTCTGGCCGATGGCAATGACACCATCAATGACAGCGGCGGCTCTGATCGCATCCAGATCATGGCGGAAAGTCAGGCGCTCACCTCGCTGAATTTCTCGGAAGGAAGCAGCGACAATCTGGTGATCCAGTTCAACGGCCAGCAGATCACGGTCACGGATCACTTCAACGGCTCCAGCGAGGAAATCGAAAAGATTTCATTCGATGGCGCAACCATCGGAGGCTATGCGCTGGGTGCTGGTGACTATGTCATCAGCACTGATGGCAGCGGCGACCGATCAGCCCTGTCTGCCGTCAATACCGTCCTTATTGACGACATCAGCGGTCATACCTTGACCGGAAATACCGGCAACGATCTGCTGTTCGGCAACGGCGGCAACGACATATTGATCGGTGGTGTTGGCAGCGATCTTCTGTCTGGCGGCGCGGGCGTCGATACCTTCCGCTGGCTTGCCGGTGATTTGACCGGCGGCGGTGTTGATACCATCCTCGATTTTCAGACTGGTGCAGGCGGTGATATTCTCGATCTGAGAGGCCTTTTGGCAGACTATTCCACAAACAAGGCGAGCCATGTTCGCTTTGAGTATTCCGATGTAAACCATACCACCCAGTTGGCTTCGTCTGGTGCAGCGCCTCCGGCCTTCGAGGGCGATGTTACCGTTCAGGTTGAGACCTCGGCAAACGTTTGGACCAATGTCGCAGTTATTCACGATGCGGTGGGAAATCTCACCGCAGGAAACGAGGTCATCCAGATGATGATCAACAGCAGCACCGCGAGCTCATATCACGTGTGATCTGGATGTGATCGGCAAAGAAAAAGGGCGCCCCGGGGCGCCCTTTTTATTTTCAACGAGCTGATTTTAAATCAGCAGCGGCGTGGTGCCGAAGCCGCCGCCTGATGTCGCTGGCTCGCTCTGGTTAAGGGCTTCCGCATCGATGTCGCGACCGCGATCCTCGCTTTCAGCGGCGGGAGCGGTGGTCTCGTTGTCCTGCATGATCCGCTTCGCATACGGGGTGGCGAACAGATGGACGCCGCGGTGGTTAATCGCAAACAGCGGCGTGAACGACGTGACGTCGTTGTCCTCAACGAGGGCGGAGCGCCGGTTGTCCATGATCATCCAATGGCCATCATGCCGGGCGGCCAGGACCGCGTGATCTTCCCGGACGGACCGGTCACGCACCAGAACGAGCCGCATATCATCGACAGGAAAGCCTGCTTCGCGCAGCGCGACGTATTTCGCGATCGCATAATCCTCGCAATCGCCGCGCGCTGCCGCGAACGTCGCAAGCGGCGCACTCCAGCGATCGATCTCGCCGTGCAGAGCCATATCGCTGACATAGCGGATCGCGGTGTTCACGCCGCGATTGGCTTCATCGAGCTGTTCGCGTCCGCTTCGGGATTTGATCGCCTTGATCAACCGCGTGAATTGAGCGGCATGGGAGGGACAATTCTCCATATCGGTTTCGCAACGCGCGAGAGTTTCCTTTTCCTTCGCAATATCGGCCTCGACGCCACGCCATTTTCGCCAGAGTGCGCCTTCGGGCGCCCGGAATGCGAACAGGCCGAACGGCTCCATGCCGATCACCGGGGCCGGGATGCTTTGTGCCGGCGCGTCGGTCAGTGTTTCCGATGGAGACAGTGAGGCGAGGCGGACCTGATCCGATTGGCCCTGCGCCTGACGGTCGAGTTTCGCCAGCACTGCGTTGATGGTGAAGAATTTGGCGGGCCCCGGCGCAGGCGTCGTCATCGGTGGGAGAAAATCAGCCGCGCTTTGCGCCGCCGCCTTGCGCGATTTGCCCCACGCATCGGGGGCAGCTCCGGCAACAGCCAGCGTGGCGAAGGCTGCAATGCACGCAGCCGTCATTGCTTTCGGCACCTTTGGAAAAGGCGACATGTTTGACGTCCCGTTTTTTCGGGACTGTCAGCCAGCGTCTTCGCGCCGATCTCCGTCCCGCCTTGTTATCGGGACCAGTCATACGTGTGGCCGGCTGCTGGCCGGTTAAATGCGCTTAAGGGATGCGGGTATTGTCGATGGCACGGTCAACCGGGCATTCGCCAGATCGTTCAAAATTGAACGATCCCGGATTCACCAACGATTAACGATACGGGATAAGGCGATATGGCGAGAGTTTATCGCTCTCGCAGGGCTTCATCGCGTAGCATGCGGGCCGGCTTGATCATGTAATCGAGCACCGACTTCTCGCCCGTCAGGACCTCCACCGTGGCGACCATGCCGGGAATGATTGGAAGAGGGCGCTCTGCCGTGCCGAGGTAGTTCTTGTCGGTGCGCACCATGACGCGATAGAAAGTCTCGCCCTTCTCGCCGCGCTCCGGCTTGTCGTCCGCGATCGTGTCCGCGCTGATGCGTTCGACCTTGCCTTTCAGGGAGCCATAGACCGAGGAATCATACGCCGTGATCTTCACGACGGCGTCCTGCGTCGGACGGATGAATGCGATATCCTGCGGTCGAATCCGTCCTTCCACGAGCAGCGAATCGTCGAGAGGGACGATGTCCATCAAGTTCGCGCCGGGCTGAACCACCGCGCCAACCGTTGTGACGTTGAGCTTGTTGATGATGCCATTGACCGGTGATTTGAGATCTGCGCGGCGCACGCGATCCTGAGCCGATTTCGTGGTTTCTTCGAGAACGGCGAGATCGCCGCGCGATTTGGCGAGATCTTCCTCGGCCTGGGAACGAAACGCGGTCTTGATGTTGGTTATGCGGGATTGCGTTTCCGCAAGCTGCCCGCGCATCTCACTGGCCTGACGCTGAAGACGCAGCATCTCTATCTCCGGGACCACCTTCTGGGCGTAGAGATTCTGCGTCAGCTCGACCTCGCGGTTCAGCAGTTTCAGCGAGTCGGTAAGCCGCGTTTCCTGTTGTGCCAGGACATCAATGTCCTGAGACACCTTTTTAACCCGTGCGGCGAAAACGTTACGTTCGGTTTCAACGATCTGCGGTGCGATCCGCAGGAGTTCATCGCTAAAAACAGGCTTGTCGCGCCCCTGAACTTCCGCTTCAAGCCGCGCCACGCGCGCCGCATTCGCTGCGCGCCGTTCCCGCACCTCGCCGAGATCAGCGGAGAATTTGGTATCGTCGATCTGCATGAGAACTTGGCCCTGCTTGACGATCGCGCCTTCCTGAACAGCGATGTCGAGGACAATTCCGCCCTCGAGGCTTTGCACCACCTGGATTTGCCGGGAGGATACGACACGGCCGTTGCCGCGCTTGACCTCGTCGAGGACGGCAAAATGCGCCCAGATCAAGCCGACCAATATCAGGGCAAGACTCGCCGCAAGCAGAATGCGCGACGTACGAGGCGTCTTGAGTTCGGCAGCGGCACGAATGTCGTTCGCAAAGGAAAAGTCAGACTGCTGCATTCTTGCCGGTCGCTGCTGGTGTCGGTTGTTCGGTCGTTGCGGGGCCTCGTCCGGACGCCTGCAACTTTGCAATAATCAAGTCGCGCGGTCCGTCTGCGATGAGCTTGCCCTGGTCGAACACCAGCAGCCGATCAACCAGCGAAAGCAGCGACAGCCGATGGGTCGATACGATGATCGTCATTTCGCCATTGGCGAGGGTCTTCAGCCGCGCAAGGAACTCCGCTTCGCTTCGCGTGTCGAAGTGAGCGGTGGGCTCGTCGAGGAAAAGAATCTGCGGCTTGCGGATGAGCGCGCGGGCAAGGCCGATCGCCTGCTTCTGACCGCCGGAAAGGCTTTGACCGCCTTCTGCAATCGGCAAGTCATAGCCTAGCGGATGGTTCGCGGCGAACTGCTCGACACCGGCGAGGCGGGCGGCTTCCAGAATTTCCGCATCGGTCGCCGCAGCATATCCGAGTGCGATGTTGTCGCGCAGCTTGCCGTAAAACAGATCGGTATCCTGCAAAACGAAACCAACACCCCGGCGCAGGTCTGCCGGATCATACTGGCGCAGATCGACGCCATCGATAAGTACGCGCCCTTCGTCGGGTTCATAAAAACCGCTTATCAACCGGCCGACCGTGGTCTTGCCGGAGCCGATGCGTCCGATAATGCCGACGCGTTCGCCGGGATTGATCTTGAAAGTGACGTTGTCCAATGCGTTCAAGGGGGCGTTTGGATACTTGAATCGCACGCCGTCAAACGCGATGGACTCACCCTTGATCTCGCGGGCGATATAGCTTCTGCCGACGGGACGCTCGCGTTCCAGCGACATCAGCTTGTCGATGGAGCGTAATGCGCTGAGGGTCTGCGTGGCGCGCGTGATGACCGCGGCAATTCCGGAAATCGGCGCGAGAACCCGCCCACCGAGCATGTTGGCGGCGATGAGGGCGCCCATCGAGATCTTTCCATCGAGAATGAGGAAGACCCCGACGACGATCATGAGCAGGCTGGTCAATTGCTGCGCCGTTCCGGCCAATGTCAGCGAAAGGCTCGACCAGAACTGGACGTCCTCGCTTGATCGCGCGGTCGCTGCGACAGAGCGCTCCCATGCGCTCTGCATCCTGGCTTCGGCGCCCGCCGCACGGACGGTTTCGATCGAGGAAAGAGACTCGACGAGGACGCCATGTCTTGCGCTTGATTCTGCCTGAAGACGCTTAACCGCGCGATTGAGCGGCCGCTGAAGAATAAAGCCAAGCGCGATCATGACGGGCAGCACGGCCACCGGAATCCAGGCCAGCGGGCCGGCCACCATGAACAGCACGGCGATGAACAGCAGGGCGAACAGCAGATCGGTTGCGGAGACGACCGTGCCGGAGGTGAAGAACTCGCGAACCGAGTCGAAGTCCCGCATCTGGTTGGCCAGAATGCCGACCGAAGTTGGCCGCTGCGCCATCTTGATCGACAGCACATGCTCGAAAATATCCGCCGCCAACACGACGTCGATCTTTTTTGCCCGTCATGTCGATGATGCGGCTGCGCACGGTCCGGATAATGAAATCAAAAATGACTGCCAGGCCAAGCCCAACCGCGAGCGCAATGAGCGAGGGGATCGCTCCATTCGGCACTACGCGGTCGTACACATTCATCGTGAAAAGCGGCGCGGCAAGTGCCAGCATGTTGACGATGAAGGCCGCGATCGCGACGTGGCTGTAGTTCGCCCAGAAGCGCCGAACAACCGACCAGAACCAGTGTGTCTTGAGCGGCTCGCCTCCGGCTGCTGCGGCAACCCGATCGCTTGCCATCGCAACAGGGCGCAGGAAGAAGGCATAGCCCAGATATTCCTTCGCAAGGTCCTCGATCGAGACCGTGATGGTTTCGCTGGTGGTGGGATTGACGATCTGGGCCACCCGCTCATCGGTCCGGAGCATGATGCGGGTGGATTTGTCGCGAAGGACCAGCACGACCGGCAGCACAAGCGACGGGATATCTGCGATTTCGCGTTTGACGGCTTCGACTTCGAGGCTTGCACGAAGTGCGGCCCGGCTGAAAAGGCTCACCGTGAGACGGTTGTCGACAATGGGCAGGCCGGAGAGCAACGCGTCACGCGTAATGGCGCGGCCGTGAAAGGCCGCCATGAAAAGCAGGGCATCAGCAAATGGGTCGGATTGGTCGACATTGGCGACCGATGAATAGATCGGTTGGCCCGACGCAATTGCACCCGGTGCCTGGAGATTCAACGTCGTCGTCCTTTTGAGCGGGCGGCTGACATGCAGCCGCTCCGCAGTAACCCCTGATATCGTTCAATTACTTCTAGCGTCAAATCGGCCCGTGCGGGTTAATTTGCGCTGTTTTCAGGGGTTAGTCTTAATTCCCTGGATGGCCATTCCCAACCATTTTGGGGTTCCCGTCTGGCGGGGCGCAAAGGCCTCGCTCGAGGCAAATGACATCGCTCGGGTGTCTGTTTCGGCTGCCGTCAGAGCCCCGGGAACCTCGGGGTCTGTAGCCTGGCCATTCTGAGCCAGCCACGCCTTGGCACCGTTGATTCCCGGAATGCCCGACCAGCGCTGCCACCGTTCCCCATAGATAATGATGGGCTGCGAGGCGGCGGTGCCGACTTCCACCGGCGCCGGGTCGGCCGCGACGTTCAGCGGTGCGGATCCGGTCGGTGGCAAGGAGACGATAATGGGAGGCAGTTTGGTCGGGAAAAGCCCGAGCGGGATGACATCGAGAGGAGCAGCGTCCACCGGCGGCGCAGTCTTGAGATATTCGAGGAGCGAGCCCATCGCAGCCAGAAGCTGATAGTCCGCGAAGACGATGACGCCGCGAGACGATGTCAGAGAGACTGCCGCGTTAAAATACTGGTTCTCGGCATTCAACAGATCGATCAACGATCGCTGTCCAAGTTCGTATTCCTTGCGATAGGCGGCGATTGCTTTTTTGTCGGCGGCGAGCTGCCGGACCAGCGCAGCAACGCGGGTTGCGGTAATGGTTCGCGCGGCCCATGCCTTGTCGATGGATTCCAGCGCGTCCCGCTGAAGTCGGGCGTGACGCATGGTCTGTTCGTTATATCGCTCGGCCATTTCCGCACGGCGCCACGTATCCTGGCCGCCGCGGAAGATGTCCCACGACATGACGACCTTGCCTGAGACGTCGTCGCGCCTGCCGATATAGGTGTTCGCATCCACGCCGGTGGACGCGCGTCCTTCGAGCGAGACCGACGGAACGAACGCGCCGTCCGTTACACGGAATGCGTGACGCGCGGCATCGGTATCGGCCTGTGCGGCCTGAAGGGTCGGATTGTGGCGCAAGGCCACTGCAAGCGATGCGTCCTTGTCGGTGGGCATGCCGCCCAAGGCAGCAGGGAAACGAAGATTATAAGCCTCTAACCCGACAACCTTTCGGTATTTGGCGCGGGCATCCTCAAGACTGCGCTGGAATTCCGCGAGTGCAGCCTTGGCGCTTTCAACACGTTCCAGAGCCTGTTGCAGATCGCCTTCGCCGGCGCGCCCGCCGGTGTAGCGGGAATTCACGTTGGAGAAGATGCCTTCGTGATTTTGGACGTTTTGTTGAGCCAGAGCCACCAAACGAAGATACCGGACGACATCAATATAGGCTTCGGCTGCGTCGAGGGCGATCAGCTCGGTCCGCTCACGAACGCGAAACGCGGCTGCATTGACGCGCGCGGATTGCCGCCAGATGTCGTTGATGGATGCAAATCCGTCAAAAAGGAGCTGGCGCACAACGATCGATGCATCGCGACCATTGCGCCATGCATCGTTTCCAGTGGGCGCAGGTACAATGCCCTGATTGAATTTTTCGGGGCCGTATTTCGCTTCAAGCCTGACTTGCGGCAGCAGCGTGCTTTGGGTCTGCCGCAACTCGGTTTCGGTCGCGCGCCGGTTTGCCGCCGCTTCGCCAACACCAGGATTTGTCTGGATAGCCTGAAGAATCGCGTCGTTAATTGAAAATTGCTCAGCCAACCCGGGAGCAACTCCAGCTAAGTACGCAGGAAATAGAACTAAAAAAATACGTCTCATATTATGTTCCCCAACCCGCGGAACCTTATCAGGTTCCGAAAGCCGCACAACAAATGCACAAAATAAGAATTCCCCGAAAAACCAATTCTCAGGCTATATGTTGAATGATTTCCATATATTGTTCTGTAGTTGCTCGATATATATCGTATTTTGTATCTTTTTCGAATGTCTATTACTATTATAAAGCCGCTACGAGGCTATATTGCGTAGAAAATCATTATATGAATTATATTCTACTTTACGTATCCCTTCTTACTTCTAGTTTTTACGTGAGAAATTGTGGTTATTAAAAACTATACTGTTGCGTGCTGGGCACACTTAACAGCTTCTTAATATCGATCAACCGGTAGAGGGGTCAGGCATGAGCGGGCACGCATCGCGGAAGGATTGGCGTGTGAAAAAAGTCGATCTTGATGCGCCGGTGATTCCGAAGACGATGATCTGCGACGCGTCGGTGAGCCTGTGACGTTTTCGTAGGGCGCGGAACATCCGCCATCGGTTCATGTCGCGCATGTATGCAACTGGTCCTCAAAATAAGGCTGGTTTCCCGATCGCGGCTGAGATGGGCAAGTTGCGATAAGGCGCGACGTCGTCGGCGTTCACGCGAAATACAGACTCAGCGCTCCTTCTGCGATGCAGCGAACTTAATGAGACTGATTGGTAAGTTGTAAGAGCGGGCGGTATCGCCGCTCACAATAACATTTCGGCAAATGCCCTCCACGCGTCGACAAGCACGCGGTGATAAGGAGGGAACGGGATGGCGGCCTTTGCCGGTCATCGTTTTGCACGCATGCCCAAATTGTACGGCGTATCGATCAAGTGCAAGGCGATGGGTTTCTCGCTGAACGCAAAGACCTGAAAGGCATCCGGGCCGAGCCTCCGTAGCCGATATGTTTCCATTGGCGCTGCTGCTCTTCGCGAGCGTCCTGCACGCAACCACAACGATAACTCCGCACAAGCGGACATCCAGTCACTCTGAGGGAGATGAGTAAGATGATGAGAACAACAATGCTGGCGGGTCTTCTTGCGGCCACCGCCCTGACGAGTCCGGCGACAGCCGCGGATCCGATCAAGATCGGCGTGGTTACGCCGCTGTCGGGAACCTATACGCCGATCGGTCAGCAGGTTCGCTGGGGACTTGAACTTGCAACCAAGGAAGTGAACGCCGCCGGCGGCGTCATGGGCCGCCAGGTGCAGCTGATCTTCGAGGACGAAGAAGCAAATCCCTCCGTCGCCGTGCAAAAGGCGGAAAAATTGTTCGAGGTGCAGAAGGTCGATTTTCTCACCGGCACCGTCAATTCGGGTTCGACCCTCGCGGTGGGACAGACGGCGGAGCGCGCCGGCAAGCTGATCGCAACGACGGTTTCTTTCGCGGACTCGATCACGGGCGACAAGTGTTCGCCGAACGTGTTCCGTGTGAATGCCAAGGCAGGACAGCAGTCGACCGCGTTGGCCGCGTGGGTGTCCAAGCAGAAGCCGAAGGCCAAGGTTTTCTTCCTCGGCCCGGATTACGAAATGGGCCGCTCCACAGTCGCAACGTTCAAAAGAACGATTGAGGGGCTCGGCGCGGTCTCGACCGGCGAAGTCTTCGCGCCGCTCGACAGTAAAGATTACACGCAATACTTCGGACAGCTTCGTCAGGCCAAGCCCGAGGTACTTTATACTTCGGTCGCAGGCAACGACACCGTCCGCCTGCTCACGCAGATGCAGGACTTCGGTCTTCTCGGGAATCTTCTCGTTGTCGGCGCTTCGGGCACGGTGACGTCGCAGAACATCGCGGCCATTGGCGCAGCAGCCGATGGCTTCGGAACGGGCGTGGGTTATTCGACGCAGATCGATAGTCCTGAGAACAAGAAGTTCGTCGAGGCATTCAAGACTGCGAACAAGGCCGATCCCGACCTCTACGGGGCCGACAGCTATGGCCTGATTTATTTCTACAAGGCCGCTGTGGAGAAGGCGAAATCGACCGATACCGACAAGGTGCGCGACGCGATGAAGGATCTCAAGTGGATGACGCCGCAGGGTGAAAAGACCATGCGCGCCGGAGATCATCAGGCGATCCAGCCGATGTACGTGGTTCGGGTCAATGGCGGTCAGTTCAAGATCGTCGGCAATGTCGGCGGCGAAGAGGCCATCGGTCCAGACGAGTGCAAGCGGTTCTGAAACTGAGCGGCTTTCATTCGTGCATCTGCGAAGATTTGGCAAGAGCGCAATCCGTGTTGGGTCGCACTCTTGCCGGCAGGTTTCCGCAAATGCCGGAACGGCGATGATAACAATGGATTGTGGCGGTGGTTCCGGATGACCGGATTTCTTGAGTACGTTCAGTTCGTGCTGGCGCCGCAAATGATCACGGGCCTGGCGCTCGGGGTTGCCGTGGTTCTGGTTGCGCTTGGCCTCACGATCATTTTCGGCCTGCTCGACGTCATCAATATGGCTCACGGCGAGTTCTATGCGGTCGGCGCTTACCTCGCGCTGGCGCTTGGCGCGTCCGGCATCAGCTTCTGGCTGCTGCTTGTAATCGTGCCGCTGCTGATGCTTCCGATCGGATATGCGGTGGAGCGCGGGCTGATCCAGCGCGTGTTCAATTTGCCCGACCGGCATGTCACGACGCTGCTGCTGACGTTCGGTCTTGGTCTTGTCATCGAGGAGGGGCTGAAGATCGTCTTCGGCTCGAATACCCAGCGGCCTCCGACGCCGGTATCCGGCGCGATCGACGTCATGGGCGTTCTGCTGCCGACGTATCGGCTGTTCCTGATCGTCGTGGGCTTCGCCATCGTTACGGCAGTTGCCATTGTCGTTAACAAGACGCGGCTTGGCGCCCTTGTGCGTGCCGCGGCGTTCGATCGCAATATGGCGGCATCCCTTGGTGTGCCGGTGTCGCGGGTTTTTGCGTTCACCTTTGCGTTCGGTGTGGCGCTTGCCGGTCTCGCCGGGGTGCTGCTCGCACCGATCTATTCGGTGTTTCCGACTATGGGGCGCGATTTCATTTTCCTCGCCTTCACTGTGGTGATTGTCGGCGGTATGGGCTCGATTGCAGGGGCGGTGGTTGCCGGTCTCCTGATTACACAGGTGCAGGCGATCTCGAGTCTGATCGTCTCACCGGTCTGGAGCGATCCGATTGTCTTCAGCATCATGGTGCTGGTGCTGGTGGTCCGGCCACAGGGTTTGTTCGGGCGGCTCGGCCATGGGTAATTCGGCGTCGCCGCCACATCAGGAACCGGCCGATCGGCTCGGCCTGTCGATGCGGGCAAGTCATGTTCTCGTGGCCATCTTCGTGATTGCGGCGTTGATCTTCGCCGTGATCGGCGCGGCGATGGGGGACACGTTCTTTCTCCGACTCGCCACCGAAGCATTGATTTTTGCCGGTCTCGCGCTCTCCGTCGATATTCTGCTCGGTTACACGGGCCTGCTGTCGCTCGGCCAGGCGCTTTATTTCGGAATGGGCGCATATATCTCGGCCGTGGTTCTGAAGGAAATACCGTCCTTCTGGATCGCGATGGGAGCCGTACTCGTTGCGTCATTGACCGTCGGCACGATTGCAGGTCTCATCGCCAACCGCGTGCGCGGCGTTTATTTCGCGCTTGTCACGTTCGGTCTCGCGCAGGTTGCGGCCCGCGCCGTTTACAACACCCGCGCGCTCGGTGCGTCGGACGGATTGATTGGGGTGCCGATCGTGCCGATCAATCTTGGCGTCGGAACCATTATGTCGAATGGGCCGGCGAGCTTCTTCATCTTCACGCTGGGTTTTATCGTCGTCCTTTACCTGATCAGCGCCTACGTTCTCGATACGCCGTTCGGCCGCATTCTGGTGGCGTTGCGGGCCAACGAGCGCCGTGTGCCGTTCCTCGGCTATTCGACACGCAACGCGCGGGTAGCGGCCTATGTGCTCGCGGCCGTGGTCGCATCGCTGTCGGGCGCGCTCTATCCAATGCTGCGTGGGTTTGTTTCGCCCGAACTTATGTTTTTCACGACGTCCGGCAATGCCGTCATCACCGTGGTGACGGGCGGTGTCGGAACGCTGGCCGGTGCGCTCTATGGCGGCGTCATTCTCACGGTGCTGAAGTCCGTCATCGGTTCGATGACCGAGCACCATCTCATCGTCATCGGTCTCTTGTTCATGGCCACCGTGATCTTCCTGCCGAAGGGCCTGATGGGTCTCGTCAGGCCGCGGATCGAGCGCATGCTGGGCGGAGGGGAGCGATGACGGCTGTTCTCGAAGTGCACGGCCTCGGCGTCGCCTTCGGCGGCATCCGTGCTGTTGACGGCGTATCTTTCTCTGCCGAGCCGAATGCAATCACGACGGTGATCGGCCCGAACGGCGCCGGGAAATCGACCCTGTTCAATCTGATCAGCGGCCTGATCCGGCCGCACGCCGGTCGCGTCATGCTGGGCGGCGTCGATCGGACCGGATGTGCGCCCTATCTGATGCAGCGTGTCGGGCTTGGCCGCTCATTTCAGATCACCAACCTGTTTTTCGAACTCACGGTGTTCGAGAATCTGAGGCTCGCCGCGCAGCGTCTCGAGACCGCGGGCCGCCTGTTGCTGCCGGTCCGCCGCAGTGGTGTGGCGCTGACGCGCGTGGAAGCGCTGATCGAGCGTTTCTCGCTTACTTCCAAAGTCGGCGAGTTGGCCGGGGCGTTGTCGCATGGTGAACAGCGGCGTCTCGAAATCGCCGTCGCGCTCGCCGCAGAACCTTCGATCCTGCTGCTCGACGAGCCGACGCAGGGAATGAGTCATGCCGACACCGCGGACACCGCCAACCTGATCCGCGATCTGGCGCGCGACGTGACCATTTTGCTCATTGAGCACGACATCGGTGTCGTGATGGATATTTCCAATCACATCGTGGTGATGCACCAGGGCAAGAAATTGGCCGAAGGCGCGCCAGCCGTTGTCCGGGCTGATCCGGCCGTCAAGGCCGCATATTTCGGGCACGCGTGATGTTCAGCATCGACAATCTCCAGGTTCATTACGGTCTTTCTCACGTCATTCAGGGCGTGAGCATCGACGCGCAGCCGGGCGAGGTCGTCGGCATCTTCGGGCGCAACGGCGTCGGGAAGACGACCTTGATGAAGACAATCGCGGGATGGGTAGCGCCGAGCGGCGGCACGATCACGCTCGACGGCGCGCGTCTCGATGGTCTCGCGCCTGATGGCGTTTGCCGACATGGCGTGGGTTTCGTGCCGGAAGACAGGCGGATATTTCCCGGTCTTAGTGTTGAGGAAAATCTCAAGCTCGGTTTGATGCAGCGCGCCGGCCGGTCGCGTGCCGAGGAAAACGCGGAGATCGATCGCATCTATCAGCGGATGCCGCGGTTGGCCGAACGGCGGCGGCAGGCCGGTACGACGTTGTCCGGCGGCGAACAGCAGATGCTGGCCATGGCGCGGGTCATGGTGGGCCGCCCGAGACTCGCATTGATCGACGAGCCGAGCGAGGGGCTGGCGCCGATGATCGTGGCGGATATTTTCGCCATCATCGAAGAAATGAAGGCAGGCGGCGCGACCATATTGCTGGTCGAGCAGAACGTGCATGCCGCGCTTGCCGTGGCCGACCGTTTTTACGCTATCGAACGCGGCGCTGTGGTCGTTGCGGGTAACGCCAGGGATGAGGCGGACAAGGCGCGCTTGCTGGAAGCCATCGCCGTGTAAGGGAACCGACGTGCGACAAATGGACGTTCACCTTGGCTTGAGGTGGCAGGATTCGCCGCGAATTGGGCTTGTTTGGTGCCCGCGCGAGATTGATCTGATATCGGAACGCTTGGCAGTTCTGACGATCGACACTAGGATTGGCCGTTATCTTTGCCGTCCCCGATGGAGATCGGGCAGGCCTGTTTTCCCTTTCGGCACCTGAGCGGGAGGCTCGAATGTCGACAGCGTTGCGTATCGCTCATGGAGCATTCGGCCGGGTCGCGCTGCTGGACATGGATTGTTCGCTGGTGCGTCATGCCCATCCGCACTGTCATGTCCTGTTGAAGGTAGAAGGCGCCGATACGCAATTCTCCGTCGGAGACAAGATTTGCCCTCTAACCGACACCACGGCCGTGCTCGTCGACGGCTGGCAGCCCCACGCCTATGTCCATGATCCTAACCGGCCGCGCACCCTTATTCTTGCGCTGTATGTCGAGCCGCAATGGCTGAAGGATTTCCGGCCCGGCTGGGCCGCGAGTGGCGCGCCCGGCTTCTTTGGGCAGCCTTCCGGAGAGGTTTCCCCGCGCATCCGCAGACTCTCGATGGATCTCGCCACGGACATGATGGCGCGTCCCGACTGTGTGGGCGCCCACGAGACATTGCTGTCCGATCTGATGATCGCCGTGATCGAACGCTTTACGTCGTGGCGCACTTTCCCCGCATCGATCAGGGAAATGAACGTGTCCGGCCGCGACTGGCGCATCAAGCGCGCCGCTGAAGCCATGCGGGCCGATGCGGGCAACGTCACCAGCATCGACAAGTTCGCCAAGGGCGCGGGATTGTCGCGTGCGCATTTCTTCAGGCTGTTCGAGTCCTCGATCGGGGTGCCGCCGAAGGTTTATCTGAACGTTGTGCGGATGGAGCAGGCGGTGGATGCCGTCCTTCATCAGGACGTGACCGTCGGCGAAATCAGCGAGCGCCTGGGATTTGCCGAGCCCGCGCATTTCACCCGTTTTTTCCGCAATCATGCGGGCGTCGGTCCCCGCGAGTTCCGGAATGTTTCGCGGCTCGCGAGTTGATGTTGCATCGCAATCGATCATGAAATGAGACGGATTGGTAAGTCCTGAGAGAGGCCGGTATGGCCTGTCCTCCCATTGTCCTGACAAAGGTCTGCAAGCGCGAAATAACAAGCGCGATCGGGAGTTTGTCTCAGGATGGCGCACGTCGCCTCATCGATACCGGACGTCGACGTCAACCGTCCCTGGGTCGGCCGATCCATCGAACGCGTAGAAGACTACGCCCTGCTTACCGGGCGCGGGCGCTTCATCGACGATCTCGGAACCCGTCCGGGTACACTGCATGCCGCCATTCTGCGCTCGCCGCATGCGCACGCCGACATCGTCGCAATCGATACATCCGTTGCGCGAAAGGCCGCCGGCGTGGCGGCGGTGCTGACGGGCGAGGACATCAAGGCGCTGACCACGAGTCTCGTCGTCGGCGTGAAGGCGCCAGTGGAATGCTGGCCCATCGCGGTTGGACGGGTTCGCTATGTCGGCGAGCCTGTGGCGATTATCGTGGCGACGGATCGCTATGTGGCGGAAGACGCGGCGGATCTGGTCGAGGTGGAATATCGCGCCCGGCCGGCGGTGGTCGATCCTCTCGCCACGCTGCTGCCGGATGCGCCGGTCCTGCACGATGGTTTCAACGGCAACGTTGCTAGCGACCGGACGTTTCGTTATGGCGATCCGGAACAGGCTTTCGCCGATGCTGCGCATCGCATTGCCATCGACATCAAGTATCCGCGCAACTCCTGCACGCCGATAGAAACCTACGGCGTGATTGCGGACTACGATCCGTCGGAGAATGCATTCGACGTTCTGGCGAATTTCCAGGGACCGTTCAGTATTCATGCCGTGATCTCCCGCGCACTCAAGGTGCCGGGTAATCGCCTGCGGTTGCGCACACCGCCGGACTCGGGTGGCAGCTTCGGCGTCAAGCAGGGCGTGTTTCCCTATATCGTTCTGATCGCTGCGGCGTCGCGCGCCGTTGGCCGTCCGGTGAAGTGGATTGAGGACCGGCTGGAGCATCTCACGGCCTCGGTCTCGGCGACCAATCGAGCGACCACCATTGCGGCGGCCGTTTCGGCGGAGGGCAGGATTCTCGCGCTGGATTGGGATCAGGTCGAAGACTGCGGCGCGCATCTTCGCGCTCCGGAACCGGCGACGCTTTACCGGATGCACGGCAATCTGACCGGCGCCTACGATATTCGCCATGTGGCGGTGAGAAACCGCGTCGTCGTCACCAACAAGACACCGACGGGCCTCAATCGCGGGTTCGGCGGGCCGCAGGTCTATTTCGCGCTTGAGCGGCTGGTGCATCGGATCGCCATTGAACTCGGGCTTGATCCGCTGGACGTCATCAGGCGCAATCTGGTTCCTGCTGGTGCGTTCCCGTATCGGACGGCGACCGGCGCGCTGCTCGATTCCGGTGACTATCAGGAAGCGATTGCGCGCGGCGTCAAAGATGGTGCGCTCGATGAGTTGAAGGCGCGGCGCGATGCTGCGCGTGCCGAAGGGCGGCTTTACGGCATTGGATACACGGCGGTGGTCGAGCCCAGTGTCTCGAATATGGGTTACATCACGACCGTGCTGACGGCGGCGGAGCGTCGCAAGGCCGGACCGAAAAACGGCGCGCAGGCGACAGCGACGGTGACGCTTGATCCTATCGGTGGTGTTTCGGTGCATGTTGCGTCTGTTCCTCAAGGGCAGGGCCACCGGACGGTGCTGTCGCAGGTGGTCGCCGACGTGTTCGGCCTCACGCCACAGGACATTCGCGTCAACACCGAGATCGATACGGCGAAGGACGCGTGGTCGATCGCATCCGGCAACTATGCAAGCCGTTTCGCACCGGCTGTCGCGGGGACCGCTCGGCTGGCGGCCCAGCGCCTCGCGGCAAAGCTGGCGCGCATCGCCGCGAGCCAGTTGAACGTGGAGGCATCCGACATTGTGTTCGCCGGTGGCAACGTGTCATCGAAGAACAATCCTGAGAACAAGGTGTCATTTTCGCGCCTTGCTGCGCTGAGCCACTGGTCTCCCGGATCGTTGCCGGACGATGTCGGCAGCGCGATCCGCGAGACGGTATTTTGGACACCGCCGGAATTGACCGCGCCGGATGACAACGACCTGGTCAATTCGTCGCTGTGTCACGGATTTATTTTCGATTTTTGCGGTGTCGAGATCGACCGGACCACGCTGGAGACGCGCATCGATCGCTACGTCACGATGCACGACTGCGGAACGATCCTGCATCCTGGAATGGTCGATGGCCAGATCCGTGGCGGCTTTACGCAGGCGCTGGGCGCGGCTCTTTATGAAGAGTATGCCTACGGCCCTGACGGCAGCTATCTCACCGGCACGTTTGCCGATTACCTGCTGCCCACCACGACAGAAGTTCCGGCACCTCTCATCCTCCATATGGAAACGCCGTCGCCGTTCACGCCGCTCGGCGCGAAAGGAGTCGGCGAAGGCAACTGTATGTCGACGCCGGTCTGCATCGCGAATGCGGTCGCCGATGCATTAGGCGTGCAGGATCTTACTCTGCCGCTGGTGCCCGCGAAACTTGCTGACATCGTGCGTGGCGCTGAACCGGGCGCGCCCGCAGGGCGTCCGGTCGAAGCGCTGAAGGCCGGTGGGAAGGATCGGCGTCTGCGCGGCGAGGGCAGTGCGTCGGTCGGCGTGCCGCCGGAACGCGTGTGGGAGATGCTGCTCGATCCCGAAACGTTGAAAGCTGTTATTCCGGGATGCCAGAGCGTCGAGAAAGTATCGGACACGCATTTTCGCGCCGATGTGACGCTCGGCATCGGACCGGTCACCGGACGCTATCGCGCCAACGTTAAACTTTCCGACCTCGATCCGCCGCGTGCCGTCACGCTTGGCGGAACGGCCGAAGGCGCGCTCGGATTTGGTGGGGGCGAAGGCCACATCACGCTGACGCCGGACGGCAAGGGCGGCACGCGCATGACTTATGTTTATGACGCCGCGATCGGCGGCAAGGTCGCCAGCATCGGCGGGCGGCTGCTTGACGGCGCGACGCGCGTCATCATCGGGCAATTCTTTGCGGCGCTCGCGCGTCAGGCCGGCGGCGGTTCGGCATCTGGTGATGGGTCCTCTTCACTGATGGGCCGTTTGCGGCGCCTGTTCGGCCGAACATCATGAAGCCAGCGGCTTTCGACTATGTCCGCGCGGAAACGCTTGGCGAGGTCCTTGAGACCCTCGCCAGGGAGGGCGGCGATGCACGGATCATTGCCGGCGGGCAATCGCTGATGGCGATGCTGAACATGCGGCTCGCAAAGCCCAAGACGCTGATCGATATCATGCGGGTGAATGAACTCGACAGTATCGAAAACAAGGCGAGCAAGGTAACGATCGGCGCCGGTGTGCGGCAGGCGGTGCTGCTGGGATGGCCTGAACTAGCCGCGACATTGCCGCTAATCGCACTGGCATTGCCTTGGACCGGTCACGCACAGACCCGGAGTCGCGGCACCATCTGCGGTTCGATCGCGCATGCCGATCCCAGTGCTGAAATGCCGCTCGCCCTGATCGCGCTCGGTGGCGAGGTTCATCTGCGCAGCGCCAAGAAAAGGCGAAAGCTGGCTGCAAAGGATTTCTTCGCGGGAATGATGGCCACCGGTCGGGCCAACGACGAATTGATCGAAGCTGTGTCGTTCCCCGCCGGAACAGCGCGATGCGCGTTCCGTGAGGTCGCGCGCAGGCATGGCGATTTTGCGATTGCGGCCTGCGCGGCAGTGGCGACGCCAACCGGCGTGCGGCTTGCTGTCGGCGGCGTGGCCGATGTCCCCACCGCGCGCGACTGGCCGCGCCTGGAGGGAAGCGCGCTCGACGATGCGCTGAACGCTTTCGCCTATGAACTGGAAGCCCGCGACGATGTCCACGCGACCGCACGCTATCGCCGCGATCTGGTGCGCAGCATCGGACGGGATCTGGTGCGGGAGGTGCTGCAATGAGCCGCTTGCAGTCCGAACGCCGACATCTGGTGCGTTTCACGTTGAATGGAAAGCCAGTGCAGGGTGAGGCGGAGCCCCGCATGTTGCTGACGGATTTCCTCCGCCAGCAGATTGGCGCGACCGGCACGCATGTGGGATGCGAGCACGGTGTCTGCGGTGCCTGCACGATCACCGTCGACGGCATGCTGACCCGTGCGTGTCTTACCCTGGCGGTGCAGGCCGACGGTTGCGATTTGCGCACCGTCGAAGGACTCGCTCCGTCGCTCGACAGGCTCGGCGTTCTGCAAGCGGCTTTCCGGCGACATCATGCGCTGCAATGCGGCTTCTGCACGGCCGGAATCCTGATGTCGCTCGATCATTTCCTGCGACACCACCCATCGCCCGATGAGAACGAGATTCGCGATTTGCTGAGCGGCCATCTGTGCCGCTGCACGGGGTACACCCCCATCGTTCGTGCAGCGCTTGAAGCCGCAGCCGAACTTGCGAAAAGTCCAACGAACGAGAAGACCGATGCTTGATCTGGGAAGCAGCTTCATTGCCAGTGTCGCACGCGATCCGGACGCAACCGCGATCGTGGATGGTGATCTCCGCCTGACCTATCGCCAGTGGTTTGCGAAGATTGCTTCCGTCGTGGCGTCGTTCGACCGGATTGGTCTCAAGCCGGGCGATCATCTTGTCACCGTCTTGCAGAACCGATGGGAAGCGGCGACGATCCACTGGGCCTGCCAACTGGCGGGGATTGTCATCACGCCGATCAACTGGCGCGCCAAGGCCGATGAACTCGATTTCTGCATCGAGAATTCGGAGGCCTGCGCGCTGGTCTATCAGGACGCTTCCGCGGAAGCCGTGTCCAGCTCCAGTCGGGCGCCTGGATTGCGGTGCATCGCCGTTGGCGACGGCGCGAGTGGCAGCGGGAAGGCGTTTGTTTTTGCCGACATGATCTCGGAAGATTCACTGAGCATCACGCCGCGCGTCAGCGCGGATGCCTGGTCGATCATGCTTTACACGTCCGGCACGACATCAAAACCAAAGGGCGTGCCCCGGCGGCATCGTGCGGAGCGTGCGGCGGGCGTTGCCCACGTCGCGCAGAATCTTTACGGACGCCATGAGCGCACCTTGGGCGTGATGCCGCTGTATCACACCATGGGCGTGCGGTCGCTGATCGCGATGTCGCTGATCGGCGGCACGTATGTTTGCCTTCCGCGCTACGATCCGCAGCAGGCGCTTGCTGTTATCGAAGCTGAGAAGATCACCAACCTTTATCTGGTTCCGACGCTCTATCACGACCTCGTTTATCACGACGAGTTTTCGAAACATGACGTCTCGAGCGTAAGGAAACTCGGCTTTGCCGGTGCTTCGATGACGGACGGTCTGCTCAAGAAACTCGATGAGACGTTCAAGCCTGATCTGTTCGTCAATCACTACGGCAGTTCGGAAATCTATACCTTCACCATCGATCAGAATGCTGTGGCGAAACCCGGTTCGGCCGGCAAGGCCGGCATCAACCAGCATGTCAGGGTCGTCAAGCTGAATGCGGTATCGGCAGAGGATGTTGCTGATCCAAACGAGGAAGGTGAAATCGTCGCGTTGCTGGCGGGCGATGAGTCATTTGAAGGATACTGGCGTCGCCCTGACGCGGATGCCAAGTCGCTCCGCGATGGCTGGTACTTCACGGGCGATACGGGCTTTAGAGACGCCAATGGCGACCTGTTCGTGACCGGCCGCGTCGATGACATGATTATCACCGGGGGCGAGAACGTCTCGCCGGTTGAGATCGAAAGCTGCCTTTCGTTGCATCCGGCCGTGTCGGAAGTCGCCGTGGTCGGTCTTCCAGATGAGCGATGGGGCAAGATCGTCGCCGCGTTCGTGAAACGCAATGCCGCCGTTACGGAACAGGACCTCGATCAGTTTTGCCGTACATCCGGCCTCGCGAACTTCAAGCGGCCGCGTCGTTTCGTCTTCGTCGATGCGATCCCGAAATCTCCCGTCGGCAAACTGCTCCGGCGTCTGCTGATCGCTGGCGAATACGAACCTGAACACGCGCCGCCTTCAAACGCGGCTTGATCTTTGGAATCCCAACAGAAGGAACACCTGAATGCCATCACCCTATACTTTCACCGATCCGCGGCTAGCGAAGCTCGACGGCTTTCAGGTCGAGATCGATGAGGCCCATGAGCGCGCCGACATCATTCTCAACCGGCCGCCCTACAATATCGTCGTGATGCCGCAGCGCGATCAGCTCCGTCTGGTGTTCGAGACGCTCGATGAAGATGCGCGGGTGAGGATCATCGTGGTCCGTTCAATCGGCGAGCATTTTTCCAGCGGCGGCAACATCGGCGGCTTTATGGAGGCCACACCCGAGCATGTGTCGAAGCTCGCCTGGAACATCGCGGCTCCTGCGCGTTGCGCCAAGCCTGTCATCGTCGCGAACCGCGGCTATTGCTTCGGTGTCGGATTTGAATTGTCGCTGGCCTGCGACTTCCGCATCGCATCCGAGACGACCCTTTATGCATTGCCTGAACAGAAGCTCGGCCAGATTCCGGGCTCCGGCGGTTCCGCCCGGTTGCAGAAGATGATCGGCATCACGCGCACCAAGGATATCGTGATGCGGTCGAAGCGCATTCCCGGCAAGCAGGCGCAGGAATGGGGCATCGCCACGGAGTGTGTTCCCGACGGCGATCTGGAGAAAGCCACCGACAAGCTCGTCGATGAACTTCGCACCTTCTCGCCGCTCGCGCAGCGCACCGCCAAGAAACTGCTGAACGATACCGAAGATCTCGACGCTCGCCATCGCAATCGAGCTGGAAGGCCATTGCTATAGCCGGCTGCGGCAGTCCGATGACTTCAAGGAAGGCGTGGAGGCGTTTAACAGCAAGCGTGCGCCGAAATTCACCGGCCGCTGACGAGACGCTGAGGCAAGAAGGGCAATCCGGCTCGTCTGGATTGCCCATTCAAATGACCGGATTCGGCTTTCTGGTCGGCGCGCGAACGACGCCGACGATCAACAGTGACAGGCGCTCTTTATTTTATTTGCCGCCGCCGGATCGTGCGATCAAAAGACGCAGGACAGCCGTGGTCTGATGATCCGCGTGCGGGGTGGCCCAGGAATCCGGCCGCCGGTTCTAGAATCGCGTTGGCAACGCCGCGGCAACCCCATATTTCTCCACGACTTTCCCGATTTGGTCGGGACCTGATCCTGTGGGCCGTGCCATTAACACCGGCCGATGCGGTTTTTGCGTTGCACGACGATCCATTCTTCAGGGACGCAATGGATGGGAACTGATAGGCTGCTATGTGCACACATCTAGAATGGTGAAGTCGGGCGCTTCCAGGCCGCCGAATGGGAGCCGCGCCGACCTTTCGAGATGTTTTGTTGCGGCAGCGCGCATGACGTAAATTAAGGCAAAACGAACCGGAGCACGGGATCAGAAATGAACAGGGCAGCGAAATTCATAGGTGTGCTGGCGATCGCTGGCTTGATGTCGGGCGCGGCCAGTGCGGATGTCATCAAGGTGGGCGTTATCGGCACCATGTCCGGGCCGTTCGCACTGTTCGGCCAGAATTTCAAGGCCGGCATTGAAGCCTGGGTGGCGGAGCATGGCTCCAAGGTCGCGGGGCACGATATCGAGTTCATCTACCGCGACGAGGAATCGCCTAACCCGGCCAAGTCGAAGGCGCTCGCTCAGGAACTTCTGTTCAAGGACAAGGTGCAGTACCTCGCGGGCTTCTATTTCACGCCCGATGCATTGGCGGTCGCCCCTCTTCTCGAAGAATCCAAGACCCGATGATTATTTTCAACGCGGCGACATCGGCCATCGTCGAGAAGAGCCCCTATATTGTCCGAACCTCCTTTACGATGTGGCAGAACACCGTGCCTGCCGCGAAAGTTGCGAAGGCGAAGGGCGCGAAAAAGGTCGTCATTGCCGTCACCGACTATGGCCCTGGCATCGACGCGGAGGCGGCCTTCAAGAAGACGTTCGAAGCGGAAGGCGGAACGATCGTCGAGGCGATCCGCATGCCGATCAACACCACGGACTTCAGTCCGATCATGCAGCGAATCAAGAATTCCGGCGCCGACACGATCTTCACGTTCCTTCCCGCCGGTCCTCCGACGGTGAGCTTTGTCAAATCCTACATCGATAACGGCCTGAAGGCGGCAAACGTCCGGTTGATTTCGCTGGGTGATGTGCTGAGCGAATCCGATCTGCCGAGTCTCGGCGACAACAGCATCGGCCTCCTGTCCACTTACCACTATGCGTTGTCGCATGCGTCGCCCGAGAACAAGGCCTTTCTCGAGCGCCTCGCCAAGACCGGCATGCCTGATGACAAGGTGACGATGACGTCGGTCGCGGCCTACGACGGCGCGCGTGTCATTTACAAGATGATCGAGGCGACGAATGGCCAGCGCGATCCGGAAAAAGCCGTGGCTGCGGTCAAGGGCATGACGTGGATCAGCCCGCGCGGTCCGGTGACGATTGATCCGGTTACACGCCATATCACGCAGAACATCTATCTGCGCGAAGTGGCAAAGCAGGACGGCAAGCTGGTTAACAAGGAAATTCAGACGTTCGAGGCTCAGCCGGATTGGGCGCTGGTCAAGAACTGAACTGTTCTGCTATCAGGCGAAGATTGGCGCGGGTATGCTTGCGTCAATTGCATTGTCCAATGAGCGGATCAACCAAGCGATGCCCAGCGGCCCGCAATCCCTGCAATTCATCGATGTGCGGCGCGACCGATCTGATGATATCTGGCAGGCAACGTGGGTGAGGTGTCGCCGATGCTGACCGTGCTGAGCATCGGGCTGGATGCGCTGTCTTATGGGATGGTGCTGTTTATAATATCCATCGGTCTATCGGTCATGATGGGACTGATGCGCGTCGTGAACCTTGCCCACGGCGCGTTCGCCATGATCGGCGGTTATCTCGCATCCTATGCATTGAAGACGCTTGGCGTCAGCTATCCGGTTGCGATCGTGATGGCTGTGGCGGGCACGATCATCATCTCGATTCCTTTCGAAGTTCTGCTCTACCGCCGCATCTACCGCCGATCCGATGCCCTGACCCAGATTTTGCTCACCATCGGAATCACATTCGTGATCATCGGCCTCGCAAACTTCATTCTGGGGCCGACATCGAAACCGATACCGGTGCCTGCGGCGCTGAGCGGTCCCTTCGATCTCGGATTCCGCATGATTCCGACGCACCGGTTGCTGGTGATCGCTTGCGGAGTGATGACGGCATTTCTGCTATGGCTGTTGATTGACAAGACCGAGTTCGGCGTGCGGATGCATGCGGCGGTGGATAACGGCGACATGGCGGAATCCCTCGGCATCCGCACGCAATGGATCTATTCGGTGACCTTCGCGCTCGCGGTCGGACTGGCAGCCTTCGGTGGCGTGCTGGGCGCGGAGATGCTGCCGATTGAGCCATTTTATGCGCTGCGCTACATGGTGACGTTTCTGGTGGTGGTGTCGGTGGGTGGTGCGGGTTCGATCCTCGGCGCACTGGCGGCGTCACTGCTTCTGGGATTGGCCGACACCACTGGAAAATATCTTGCGCCGGAGTACGGCGAGTTCTTTTTTTATCTCGCCGTGATTTTCACGGTGTTTCTGTTCCCGCGCGGCCTGTTCGGACGGGCGCACTGACATGACCGAGCAGATCATCAAATACGATGTGCCGCAGCCGGGAGTTCCGTTCCAGGCAGAAGCCATTGGCTTGCTGACGGTCGCTATCGTGGGTGCTATCGGATATTTTGTGTTTCCCGACGATCTTGCGTTCCTGACGCGGCTGATCAGCATCACGTTTCTGGTGTTGTCGCTCGATCTCGTCACGGGTTATTGCGGGGTTGCGACGCTGGGGCAGGCCGCATTGTTCGGCGTCAGCGCCTACGCCGTCGGCAACGCCTGCATCGCAGGCGTCACCAATCCACTCATCTTGCTGGCGGTTGGAGCTTTCACCGGAATGCTGATGGGGCTGGTTTCGGGTGCGTTGATCACACGTTTTCAGGGATTGCCGCAACTCGTTCTCTCCATCGCAATCGGGCAACTCGTCAGTTCGCTCGCGAACAAGCTGTCGTCGCTCACAGGAGGCAGCGATGGCCTGTCTGGAATCACGCCCGCACCGCTCTTCGGAATGTTCTCGTTCGATATGTACAGCCGCACCTCATACGTTTTCTCGGTGGTGACGCTCGCGGTCGTCATGACCCTGCTGCTGCGGTTCGTCCGGTCTCCGTTCGGCCTGTTGTGCCGCGGGATCAAGGATGATGGTTTGCGCGCGTTGATGATCGGGGCATCGCCTTATCCAAGGCTTGTCATCATGTATGGGGTGTCGGGTGTGGTTGCGGGCCTCGGCGGCGCGCTGATGGCGATCAACACCGGCGTTGTTGGTCTCGACAGCGTCAGTTTCGAGCGGTCCGCCGAGGTTCTCGTCATGCTGGTGCTCGGCGGCGCGGGAAATCTTTGGGGGGCGCTGACTGGCGCGGTGATCTTTCAGGTGTTCGAGCATATTGTCTCGGCGGCAAATCCGTTTCATTGGATGACGCTGGTCGGATTGCTTTTGATCGTCATCGTGATCTTCGCGCCGCGCGGCATCGGATACGGCATCGTTTCGTTTTGGAGATCGCTTATGCAGCGGGGATCCGGACGATGAACCCGCTGCTCGAGTTACGCAATGTCTCGAAATCTTTCGGTGGGCTGCATGTCAATCGCGACGTCTCGTTCAGTCTCGGCAAGGGAGATCGCGTTGCGCTGATAGGTCCGAACGGAGCGGGCAAGACCACGCTGGTGAATGTGATTTCCGGCGATCTTGCTCCTTCGGAGGGGCGCGTTTTCTTTGAAGGCCATGATGTCACGCAAGTCTCCATTCCCGGACGGGTGCAGCAGGGACTGGCGCGGACCTTCCAGATCACCCGTCTTTTTGCGACTCTCACGGTTGCGGAGAATGTTGCGCTGGCGGTCATGCAGCGCAAAGGCATCACGCGCCGGTTCTTTTCGGCGGCGACCTTCGCGCCGGAGGTGCGCGAGGAATGGATGCACATTCTGGGCATGCTCGGCATCGCGCACCTGTTTCATCTGCCGGTCTCCAGACTTGCCTATGGCCAGCAGCGCCTGCTCGATCTCGCGATTGGCCTTGCGCTGACGCCGAAAGTTTTACTGCTGGATGAACCGGCCGCGGGCGTGCCGCACGATGAAGCGCCGAAAATCCTCGAAGCGATCAACCGCCTGCCGTCGGATATCGCTGTCCTGATGATCGATCACGATATGGATCTCGTTTTCAGGTTTGCCAAGCGTGTGCTTGTGCTTGCCAATGGCCGCCTGATCTTTGAAGGCAGCCCGGCGGACGTGACGAAGGACGACGACGTGCGCCGCGCTTATCTCGGGAGTTATGCCGATGCCAGCCGCACGGCTTGAAGTGGAGCGCGTGAGCGCAGGCTATGGCCCGACGCAGATCGTGTCGGAGATGTCGTTCGACGTTCCGGCCGGAGGCCGTCTTGCGGTTCTCGGCCGCAATGGCGTCGGCAAGACAACGCTGCTGGCGACCCTGATGGGACTTTCGACGCAGCATCATGGCCGCATCCTTGCCGACGGAAAGGACATCAGCGGATTGCGGACATCGGCGCGGGCGCTTTGCGGAATGGGATATGTTCCACAGACTCGCGATATCTTCCGATCGCTGACCGTGGAAGAGAATCTCGCGACGGGCCTGAAGACGCGCGAGCGAAGTGCGCTTTCCGAGATGTACGATATGTTTCCGCGACTGGCGGAACGGCGTGGGCATTACGGGCTTCAATTGTCGGGAGGAGAGCAGCAGATGCTTGCGATGGCGCGGACCCTGCTGGGCAAGCCGTCGATCCTGTTGCTGGATGAACCCCTTGAAGGTCTGGCGCCGGTGATCTGCGATCAGTTAATGGAAACGATCTCGATGCTCGCGACCAGCGGGGATATGACCATCGTCCTGGTCGAACAGCAGATCGAGCGTGCGCTTAATTTCGCCGACCGCGTTATGGTGGTCGAGCGCGGCCGTTCCGTCTGGGAGGGGGCGTCGGCGGAACTGAAGGCAGACAGGCCCTTGGTGAACCGGCTGCTTGGCGTGGGAATTCACTGAACCGGCCGCGCGAACTGGTCAGAAAAAATGAATACTTGACGATAATCTGCCTATGAACTTGTTGCGATTGGTCATTGATGTTGATCATTGATAATGTGTGATGTGACTCGAAAAACTTGAACCCTTCATGTCGTGAAAAAGGGGCTGTTGATGACCCTGATCTATCCGCGGGAAAGCAACGCCGCACATGCGCCGCGGCTGTCGCCGGCGTACAAGAGCACAGTGCTGCGCTCGCCGACCAAGCCGCTGGTGATCATTCCGCACACGCTGTCGGAACTGACCGGTCCGGTGTACGGCCACGAGACGGTGCGCCAGAACGACAACGATCTGACGATCCAGCACAACGGCGAACCGCTTGGCGAGCGCATCATCGTTCATGGTCACGTGCGCGATGAAGACGGGCGGGGCGTGCCGAACACGCTGCTGGAGGTTTGGCAAGCCAACGCGTGCGGGCGTTATATTCACGTCGTGGACCGGCATCCTGCGCCGATCGATCCGAACTTTACTGGCGCGGGCCGCGCGCAGACCGACAGCGAGGGCTATTATCGCTTCGTCACCATCAAGCCGGGCGCATATCCGTGGGGCAATCATCCCAACGCTTGGCGGCCCGCGCATATCCACTTCTCGCTGTTCGGCCATTCGTTCATCTCGCGGCTGGTGACGCAGATGTATTTCCCCGGCGATCCGCTGTTCGCCTATGATCCGATCTTCAACTCGGTGACCGACGAGAAAGCGCGAATGCGAATGGTGTCGAGATCTGATCTGGAAAACACCAAGCCCGACTGGGCGCTGTGCTACCGCTTCGACATCGTGTTGCGTGGACGTAACGCCACGCCGCTGGATAACCACTGATGAGCAACATCACGCCATCTCAGACTGTAGGTCCTTATTTCAAGTACGGCTTGACGCCGGGCCACGACTATCAATGGAACGATGCCTTCAGCAACGATCTGGTCACGCTGGATGTTTCCGGCGAGCGTATTCGCATGGTCGGTCAGGTGTTCGACGGTGCCGGTGCGGTTATTCCCGATGCCATGCTCGAGATCTGGCAGGCGGATGCGCAGGGCCGTTTTGCCAATCCGCAGGATACGCGTGCACTTCCGAATGCAGCCTTCAAGGGTTTTGGCCGCTGCGGGGCCGATGCAAATGGCGGCTACTCCTTTCACACTATCCGGCCCGGCGCGGTGCCCGGACCGGACGGCAAGCCGCAGGCGCCCCATGTTCTTCTCGCCGTCTTCGCGCGCGGCATGACGCAGCAGGCGATCACGCGGATCTATTTCGAGGATCAGGAGACTGCCAATGCTGCTGACCCTATCCTCGCGCTGGTGCCGGCGGAACGCCGTGGGACGCTGATTGGAAGGCGGGAGCAGGGCGACGTCGTGACCTATCGCTTCGACGTCTATCTACAGGGCGACAAGGAAACCGTTTTCTTCGACCTGTGAATCCGGATCGCCTTGGTTGTGTGAGGCGTATCCGTCCCTTCTGAAGCCGCACGCCTAAGCCATTTCCCGTCATCCGCAGGCGGCGCAAAACTTATGCATCAAAAATATTTGCATATATTTTGCGCAAATGCCCGTCTTTGTATGCAATAGGCGCGATTTTAAAGGTGCCGCAGCTTTTCCAAATTTGTCTGAAAGTGAAGTATTTTCAGCATTTTGTACCTGCTTTTAGTGGGCGCTTAGGATTTGGCACGATGCTTGCGAAGTTCTCCCAGCGAAGTCTCAACGGGGTGGAGAGCATCATGAAGCGTCGCGATTTTCTGAAGACGGTCACCGGAGCCGCGGCCGGTGCAGCAATACCGGGACCGGCCATCTGGTCGTCCGCCAAGGCGGATGCCCGCTCGGAAACACTGCTGATCGTTTCCGAAAGCGGCCCCAACAATCTCGACATTCACGGCGTCGGCACCAACGTGCCCGGCTACGAGGTGTCGTGGAATTGCTACGACCGGCTCATCACCCATGAAATGAAGACCGGCCCCAACGGGGTGCCGTATTATGACCGCGACAAGTTCAAGCCCGAACTCGCGGAGGACATGAACGTCGGCGATATGTCGGTGACATTCAAGCTGAAGAAGAACGCCAAGTTTCACGATGGCGCGCCGGTCACGGCGAAGGACGTCAAGTGGTCCCTCGACCGCGCAGTCAGCGTCGGTGGTTTCCCGACCTTCCAGATGGCAGCGGGTTCGCTGACCAAGCCGGAGCAGTTCGTTATCGTCGACGACAACACCGTGCGCGTGGATTTCGCCAAGAAGGATCGCCTGACGATTCCCGATCTCGCGGTGATTGTGCCGTGCATCGTCAATTCCGAACTGGTGAAGAAAAGCGCCACCGAGAAAGATCCGTGGGGCCTCGAATACACCAAGCAGAACACGGCCGGCTCCGGCGCCTATCAGGTCAAGAGCTGGACCGCCGGCACTGAAGTGGTGATGGAGCGCAACGACAATTGGGTCGGCGGTCCGATGCCGAAGATCAAGCGCGTGATCTGGCGCATGGTGCCGCAATCCGGCAATCGCCGTGCGTTGCTTGAGCGCGGGGATGCCGACATCTCCTACGATCTGCCGAACAAGGATTTTGTCGAGCTGAAGGATTCCGGCAAGCTCAACATCGTCTCGACGCCGTATTCGAATGGCATTCAGTACATCGGCATGAACGTGACCCAGCCGCCGTTCGACAATCCGAAGGTGCGCCAGGCAGTGGCTTACGCGCTGCCGTACCAGAAGATCATGGACGCGGTGTTGTTCGGTCTCGCCAAGCCGATGTTTGGCGGAACGGGTCCGACCGAAGTGGCGTGGCCGCAGCCGCACAAGTTCAATACCGATATTGCCAAGGCCAAGGCCTTGCTGGCTGAGGCCGGTTATCCCAACGGTTTTGAGACGACGATATCGTTCGATCTCGGCTTTGCCGGCGTCAATGAGCCGCTGTGTATTCTTGTGCAGGAAAGCCTCGGCCAGATCGGCATCAAGACCACGATCAACAAGATTCCCGGCGCGAACTGGCGCACGGAACTGAACAAGAAAGTTCTGCCGCTTTACACCAACGTGTTCTCAGGCTGGCTGGATTATCCGGAGTACTTCTTCATCTGGTGCTACAGCGGAAAGAATTCGATCTTCAACACGATGAGCTACAAGTCGCCCGAGATGGATGCTTTCATCAACGGCGCGGTCGATGCTGCGGCAGTGGGTAACACCGCGACGTACGACAAGGACGTGAAGGGCTTCGTCGATCTGGCGTTTGCCGATATTCCGCGCATTCCGCTGTATCAGCCCTATGTCAACGTCGCGATGCAGAAGAACATCTCGGGCTATCAGTACTGGTTCCACCGCCGTCTCGATTACCGGGCCTTGGTCAAGGCGTAACAGCGGCGGGGGCGTCTCATGCTCGGCATGATCGGAAAACGGCTGGCGTTCGCGATCCCGAGCCTGATCGGGGTCGTGATCGTCACGTTCCTTCTGACGCGTGCGTTGCCGGGCGATCCGGCGGCGTATTTCGCCGGGCCTGCGGCGACCAAGGAAGCCATCGAGCAAATCCGCAAGCAGCTCGGGCTCGACAAGCCCCTGATCGAGCAGTTCGTTCGTTACACCGTGGATCTTTCAAAAGGCGACCTTGGCAACTCCTTGACCACCGGCCAGCCGGTGGCGACGGAAATTCGCAATCGCTTGCCGGCATCAGCCGAACTGACATTGATCGGACTGCTGATCGCGATCTCGATCGCCATCCCGCTTGGCATACTCGCCGCGACCAGGCCCGGTTCGTGGATCGATCATCTTTGCCGCGTGCTGACGACGGCCGGCGTGTCGTTGCCGGTGTTCTTCACCGGTCTGGTGCTGGTCTATATCTTCTATTTCAAGCTCGGCTGGTCGCCGGCACCGCTCGGACGGCTCGACGTTTTTGCCAGCACGCCGCCCAGTGTCACCGGATTTTATTTGATCGATAGCCTTCTTTCAGGAAAATTCGAGACATTCCGGTCGGCGCTCAGCCAGTTGATTCTTCCTGCGGCGACACTTGCGATCTTTTCATTGGCGCCCATCGCGCGCATGACGCGCGCCTCCATGCTGGCTGTGCTGGCGTCGGACTTTGTCCGCACCGCGCGCGCCAGCGGATTGTCGCCCTCGAAGGTCATCGTGACTTACGCGTTTCGAAACGCGATGCTGCCGGTCATCACCACGCTCAGCATGGTTTTCTCATTCCTGCTTGGCGCCAATGTGCTGGTGGAGAAGGTGTTCGCGTGGCCCGGCATCGGCTCCTACGCCGTCGAGGCGCTGATCTCGTCGGACTTCGCGCCAGTACAGGGTTTCGTGCTGACGATGGCGGTGATGTACGTGCTGCTCAATCTGGTCATCGACATTCTTTATGGCGTCATCGATCCACGTGTGAGGTTGGAAGGATGAGCACTGTCGCACCCGCTGCCGAAGCTCCATCGCCGCCCCAGGCTTCGGGGTTTGCCGCAACGCTCCAGCATGCGCGCTATATTCTCGGCGAGAATCTCGTCACCGCGTTCGCGTTCGGTTTGCTCATTCTCATCATTTTTCTGGCAATCTTCGGTCCATGGATCGTTCCCTATGATCCGCTAGCCAGCAACACCGCGCAGGCGCTGAAGCCGCCGTCGGCGGCGCACTGGTTCGGCACCGACCAGTTGGGCCGCGATATTCTCAGCCGGGTGGTGGTCGCGACACGGTTGGATTTCTTCATCGCCGCCGCGTCGGTGGTGCTGGTGTTCTTGATGGGCGGGATCGCCGGCATCGCGGCAGGCTACTTCGGCGGCTGGACCGACCGCATCGTCGGGCGAATCTCCGACACCATCATGGCGTTTCCATTGTTCGTGCTGGCGATGGGTATCGTCGCAGCACTCGGCAATACCGTACAGAACATCATTATCGCCACCGCGATCGTGAACTTTCCGCTGTATGTTCGCGTCGCGCGCGCCGAGGCCAATGTCCGCCGCGAAGCGGGCTTCGTGCAAGCCGCCCGGCTGTCCGGCAATGGCGAGTATCGCATCCTGCTCGGGCATATCCTGCCGAACATCATGCCTATTATGATCGTGCAGATGTCGCTGACGATGGGCTACGCAATTCTCAACGCTGCCGGGCTGTCGTTCATCGGCCTTGGCGTGCGTCCGCCGACGGCGGAGTGGGGCATCATGGTCGCGGAAGGCGCAACCTTTATGGTGTCGGGCGAGTGGTGGATTGCGTTCTTTCCTGGCCTTGCGCTGATGATTGCAGTGTTCTGCTTCAACCTGCTTGGCGACGGCCTGCGCGATATCGTCGATCCGCAGCGGAGGACGTGACCGATGGCCAAAACTCCTCTGCTCGATGTGAAAGACCTCACCGTTGAATTCGCTACCCGCCGCGGCATCGTGCGGGCCATTCAGCATGTCAATGTCAGCGTTGCCAAGGGCGAAACGCTCGCGATCGTCGGCGAGTCCGGATCGGGAAAATCCGTCACATCCTATGCGGTGATGCGCATTCTCGACCGCGCCGGCAAAATCGCCGACGGCTCGATCATGTTCTCCGGCATCGATGTGAAGAACGCGTCCGAGGACGAGATGCGCGACTTGCGCGGCCGCGAAATCTCGATGATTTTTCAGAATCCGCGTGCGGCGCTCAACCCGATCCGCAAGGTCGGAGACCAGATCGAGGATGTGCTGCGCCAGCATGTGCAGCAATTCACCGTGAACGATCGCGGCGAAAAGGCGATCGAAGCGCTGGAGCAGGTGAAGATTGCCCGTCCGCGCGAGCGTTATCATGCTTATCCGTTCGAACTGTCCGGCGGCATGTGCCAGCGCGTCGTTATTGCGCTGGCGCTCGCCTGCAACCCGCAGCTTTTGATCGCAGACGAACCGACAACCGGTCTCGACGTCACCACGCAGAAGGCGGTGATGGACCTGATTGTGGAACTGACCAAAAGCCGGGGTATGTCCACCATCCTCATTACTCACGATCTCGGCCTTGCCGCTGCCTATTGCGATCGCGTGGTAGTGATGGAGAAGGGCAATGTGGTCGAGACGGCTTTGTCGAAGGACATTTTCGCCAAGCCCGAGCATCCCTACACGCGCAAGCTGATGAAGGCGACGCCGAGGCTTGGGGTTTCGCTGCGCGATTTGCTATCGGATGAAGACAGGGCGGCATTGCCCGCGGCGATCCCCATGGCCCCGCCTGTACAGGCGGACGGTGGGCCGCTTCTCGTGGTGGAGAAACTGGTCAAGGAGTATGCCCGTCAAGGCGTGACCAAGTCGCTCGGGGCGCTGTTCGGCCGCAAACCGCCGGTCGAACCGGAGCAATTCCGCGCTGTCGATGGCATCAGCTTCTCGGTGGCGCGCGGCGAGAGCGTCGGTCTCGTCGGAGAGTCCGGTTGCGGGAAGTCCACCACCTCGATGATGGTGATGCGGCTGCTGGGTCAAACCTCTGGGCGTATCATGTTCGGCGGCGAGGATATCGGCGCTATTCCTCCGAATGCGTTCGCGCGGCTGGCGCTGCGCAAGCGCATCCAGATGGTATTTCAGGACCCGACCGACAGCCTCAATCCGCGTTTCACTGCGGCGCGCGCCATTGCCGATCCGATCATGCAGCTTGGCGATATCAAGGGGAGCGCTGCGTTGCGCGCGCGGTGCGAGGAACTGGCGAAACAGGTCGGTTTACCGCTGTCATTGCTGGATCGCTTTCCTCACCAAATGTCCGGGGGCCAGAAGGCACGCGTCGGGATCGCGCGGGCCATCGCGCTGAAGCCCGATCTGATCATTCTCGACGAGCCGACCGCTGCGCTCGATGTCTCGGTGCAGGCGGTAGTGCTCAATCTGTTGCAGGATCTCAAGCAATCGATGGGGATGAGTTATCTGTTCGTGTCGCACGATTTGAATGTGGTGCGGCTTCTGTGCGACCGTGTCATTGTGATGCGAAGCGGACGAATCGTCGAACAGGGCGAAACGGAAAAAGTGCTGGACGCGCCGCAGGACCCCTATACCCGCGAGTTGCTGTCGGCGATTCCTCATCCGCCGCTTCCTGCGCATTGAGACTGAACAGCAACCGCTCCCGTGATATAGAGACAGGCATGCCGACCGAACCGCTGGATGACTATATCGACGCTGTTGCCACGGTTCTCGCGCTGCCTATCGATGCGGCGTGGAAACCGGCTATCCGTGCAAACCTCGATGTGACGTTGAGGATGGCGCGCATGGTGCAGGAATTCCCGCTGCCTGACGAGATTGAGCCAGCGAGTATCTATGAAGCCTGAAAGTATCACGAGTGGTGCGGAGTGGCTCTCGGCGTCGGCGATTGCCGATGCGGTTTCTTCGCGCGAGATGTCGGCGCTCGATGCCACCAACGTCGCGCTGATGCGCATTGCGGCGGACGACGGAAAACTGAATTCCTTTACCGACGTCGTCGCTGAGCGAGCACGCGCGACCGCACGCAGGATCGACGCGACAATTACCAACGGCGGAAAGGTCGGTCCGCTGGCTGGCGTACCGTTTGCCGTCAAGAATCTGTTCGACATCGCGGGCCTGCCGACTCGCGCGGGTTCGAAGATCAATCGCGACCGCCGGCCTTCAAAGCGCGATGCCACATTGATCGAACGGCTGGAGGCGGCAGGCGCGGTGCTGGTCGGCGCGCTCAACATGGGCGAATACGCCTATGACTTCACCGGCGAGAACATCCATGACGGCTCGTCACGCAATCCGCACGATCTGACGCGGATGACGGGCGGCTCGTCGGGCGGTTCAGGCGGCGCGGTCGGCGGCGGTCTTGTGCCGTTGGCGCTTGGCTCCGACACCAACGGCTCGATCCGCGTGCCGTCGTCGTTCTGCGGCATCTTCGGTTTGAAGCCGACTTATGGGCGTTTGTCCCGTGCGCGGTCGTTTCCGTTTGTTGCGAGCTTCGATCATCTCGGTCCGTTTGCGCGGACGACACGCGATCTGGCGCTGGCTTATGACGCGATGCAGGGGCCGGATGCGGAGGATGCGGCTTGCGTCGATCGCCCTGTTGAGCCCGTGACATCATCCCTTGCACAGGGTGTCGGCGACTTGCGGGTCGCGGTCGCCGGCGGATACTTCAAGAAGAATCTTTTCCCCGAAGCGCAGGAAGCGATGGCGCGTGTCGCCAAGGCGCTGTCTGTGACCCGAGAGGTGGAAATTCCAGAGGCGGCGAGGGCGCGCGCGGCAGCCTACGTGATCTCGACCTGCGAAGGTGCGTCGCTCCATCTTGACCGGCTGCGGACGCGGCCGAACGATTTCGATCCGGCGGTGCGCGACCGCCTGCTGGCGGGAGCCATGATTCCTGCGCCGTTCGTCGATCGTGCGCAGAAATTTCGCCGCTGGTATCACGCGCAGGTGCTGGAGTTGTTCAAGACTTTCGATGTCATTCTTGCGCCTGCGACGCCCTGTATTGCGCCGAAACTTGGCCAGGCGACATTCACGCTGGATGGAATCGAATTGCCTGTCCGGCCCAATATTGGCATTCACACCCAGCCGATTTCGTTTATCGGGCTTCCCGTCGTGGCGGTGCCGATTCCGCTTGATCCGATGCCGATCGGTGTTCAGGTGATTGCCGCGCCTTGGCGCGAAGATGTAGCCTTGCGCGTCGCTTACTCGCTGGAGCAGGCTGGCGTGGCTCGGGCGCCGCGGCCGGCAGGATTCTGAAGATGATAACCGAGATCGATTTGCCGGATGTCGTCGCTGAAGTCAGCGAGGCTTTCGCGGGTTACGAAAAGGCGCTGACGACAAACGACGTTGCCGCGCTAGATGCGCTGTTTCGCAAGGATGCACGAACGCTGCGTTATGGCATCGGCGAGAATCTTTATGGGTATGAGTCCATCGCCGCGTTCCGCGCCGCGCGGAATCCGGCAGGCCTGATGCGCGATCTCGCACGGACGGTCATCACGACGTATGGCCGCGATACCGCCGTCGCCTCGACGCTGTTCTATCGGTCATCCGCGCCCGGCAGGGTCGGGCGCCAGATGCAGACCTGGATGCGTTTTGCGGAAGGTTGGCGAATCGTCGCGGCCCATGTCAGTCTTATCGACGAGAAGCCATGATTTTCGAGCCGGGAATGCCACAGGGATTGGCTGGTGAGGCGCCGAACGCCAACGAACCGGGGACGGTTTTTACGCGGGGCACCGTTGCGGCTGGAAAACGCACGCTCGCGGAAGAGCTGCGGTTGCAACTTGCCGATGACATTGTGCGCGGCGCGCTTGAGCCGGGCTCGTCGCTTGATGAATCCGACATTGCGCGGCGCTTCAGTGTATCGCGCACCCCCGTGCGTGAGGCGCTGCGGCAACTGGCGGCCAGCGGTCTTGTCGATCTCGCGCCCGCATCGGGGCGCAGTGGTGGCGAGGCCGACCATCGAGCAGCTCAATGCCATGTTTGAAGCGATGGCCGAACTCGAGGCGCTGTGCGCCGGGCTTTCCGCCGAGCGCATGTCGGTGATCCAGCGCCAGGAACTGGAAGGTCTGCATGAACGGCTGCGACTCTTGAGCTATGAAGGCAATCCGCAGCTTTTCCACGAAGTGAACGAAGCCTTTCATAATGCCATCTATGCCGGATCGCAGAACGGTTATGTCGCCGATATGACACTGGCGACGCGGGTTCGGGTTCAGCCGTTCCGGCGCGCGCAATTCAGGAATCTCGGCCGTCTCGCCAAATCCTATGTCGAGCACGACAGGGTGGTCATCGCCATCATGCGGGGCGACAAGGCCGGTGCGGCGAACGCGATGCGGGATCACATCGAGACGGTGCGTGAGGAATACGAAGTCTATGCGGTCTCGCTGTAGACTCCTTTTGTCACTTTTTGGCGTTGCCGCCGCCCAGTCCGCCGAACATCTTGAACATGTCCCCGATCTGCTCGGGATTGAATGACATCCAGTTGCGCAGAATCGCGTCCGGAGACATGCCGGCGATGCCGGCCAGCAGATTGTCTTCCAACTGCTTCATGACCTTCTCCTGCATCGGCTGAATGTTCGGAAATCCGAGGAATTCGCGGGCCTCCTCCGGTGTGCAGTCGATATTGACCGTGATCTTCACTCCATGTCCCTCTCATTCGCGCAGTGCGTCTTTGCATCGCGGCGTTCAACGCAATTGTACATGCGGCGACTGCAAATGAAAATCGCTCTGGCGCGAACGCATCGGCATAGTAAATTGGCGTTTTCCTTGACAATAGCTACACATGAACCGCGCTGCGGACGCGGCCTGCGTTGCCGAACACGCGCAGATAGCGGGCGATTTCGGCAGGATTGCCGGTTGCCTTTTCGGGATTGTCCGAAAGTTTCACCGCTGGCCGTCCGTTGACCGCCGTCACCTTGCAGACCAGCGAGATCGGATCGAGATCGGCGGTGCCGTCCGGCGCGCAACCCACGAAGTCGTTCGTGAGATTGGTGCCCCAGCCGAAGCTGGTTCTGACGCGCCCGGCGAAGTGACGATGCGTTTCCTCGATCGATCCGACGTCCATGCCGTCGGAGAAAATCAAAAGTTTCTCCTTCGGATTGCGTCCCTTGTCCTTCCACCACTGGATGATCTCTTCGCCGGCGGCGATGGGCGGCGCACTGTCGGGACGGAAGCCGGTCCAGTCAGCCACCCATTCAGGAGCATCGCGCAGGAACGCCTTGGTGCCGAACGCATCCGGCAGGGCGATCAGAAGGTTTCCGTCATAGGTGTGACGCCACTGGTCGAGGATCAGGTAAGGCGCGCGCTGCAACTCCTGATCGCTGTTTGCCAGCGCGGCGGCCACCATCGGCAATTCGTGCGCGTTGGTGCCGATGGCTTCGAGGTCGTTGTCCATCGCCAGCAGCACGTTCGATGTCCCCGTGAATGCCGAACCGAGGCCTTCCTTGACTGCTTCGACGCACCAGCGCTGCCAGAGAAAGCCGTGCCGCCGCCGCGTTCCGAAGTCCGATAATCGCAGGCCTTCGAGCTTGCGTAGCCGCTCGACCTTGGTCCAGAGCTTGGCCTTGGCGCGCGCATAGAGAACGTCGAGGACGAAGCGCCCCTGTCCCTTCATCGCCTGCCGCGAGCGCAATTCATTGATGATGGCGAGCGCCGGAATCTCCCACATGGTGGTGTGCGTCCACGGCCCATGGAAATGCAGTTCGTACTGCCCGTCGACCGTATGCAGTTCGTATTCCGGAAGCTGGAAGTTGGCGAGCCAGCTAATGAAATCCGGCGAGAACATCTGGGTCTTGCCGTAGAACGTGTTACCCGCGAGCCAGATCAGCTCCTTCTTGGCGAAGCGGACCGTGCGGGCATGGTCGAGCTGGGCGCGAAGTTCGCGCTCGTCGATGACCTCGCCCAGGCGGACGTGATGGGTCCGGTTGATCACCGAGAAGGTCACATGCTCGCCCGGGTAGAACTCCCGGATCATCTGAAGCATCAGGAGCTTGTAAAAATCGGTGTCGAGCAGGCTGCGCACGATCGGATCGAGCCGCCAGCCGTGGTTGTAGGTTCGCGAAGCGATGTCTGTAATGGCCATGCCCGGATCATATCTGCCTCTTTCGCAGGCAGCCAGTCACCGGGGACGATTTTATGCGGCGTTCACGGCAGGTTCGCCTGCCGGATTCGGGCGGTTGCCGCAGCCACGTCGGTCCAAGGGGCTTTGTCTGGGGCGAATTGCTGCCTGAGATAGGAGACAAGCTCCGCCACCTGTTCGTCGTCGAGGCTGTTTTTGAACGCCGGCATATAGCCGAGATCGCTCGACACAGGCGTCTCGATGCCGTGCAGGACGACCTGAATGAGATTATCAGGTACGGCGCTATGCACATTGCTGTTCAGCGCCAGCGATGGTCCGCTGCCGAACAACACGGGACCGCCGACCTGATGGCAGACCGCGCACGCGCCTTCGTAGATGCGCGCACCCATGGACGACGCGGAGACGGCTTTCACGCCTGTCATGGTTTCCAATTGCGTCGCCAGCGCCTCTTGCTCTGCCAGAGTGATGGTCTTGTCGCTGAACGAGGCGAGATAAGCCGCCATGGCGCGAATGTCGCTGTCGGGAACGGCTGCGAGATCCCGGATGATCGGGGCCATCGGCCCGGCGGCGATGCCATGAAATCGGGAGGCACCGGTCCGCAAATAGGCGAAGAGTTCATCTTCGCTCCACGGGATCGGTGCGTGCGACAATGAGGTCAGCGGCGGGGCTTCCCAGCCTTCCGCCATGCCGCCAGCGAGGTAGGTCTTGGCCGTCTTCTCCGCACCCAATGCGTTGCGCGGTGTGTGGCATGCACCACAATGGCCGAGGCTTTCGACGAGGTAGGCTCCACGATTCCAGACGGCTGATTGTTTTGCGTCGGGTTCGAAGACGACCGGCTTGTGAAACAGCGCATTCCAGCCCGCCATCAGCGGCCGGAAGCTGAAAGGAAATGCCAGCGTGGTCTCGCGATTGACCGCGCGGACCGGCGTCTGCGCCATCAGATAGGCGTAGAGCGCCTGCAAATCGGCGTCGGTTGTCTTGGCAAAATGAGTGTAGGGGAATGCCGGGTAAAGATGCCGGCCATCGCGATGGATGCCCTCGCGCATCGATCGTTCAAAGGCCGGATAGGACCACGCGCCGATGCCGGTTTCCGGGTCGGGGGTGATATTGGTGCTGTAGACGACGCCGAACGGCGTCTCCAGCGCGCGACCACCAGCACTGACGATCCCGTTGATGTCGGTATGGCACTCGGCGCAGTTGCCTAGGGCGGCGAGTTGCTGGCCGCGGGCAATGGTCGCTGCCGAATAAGTCGATACATCGGGGCGTGCGATTGGTGCGATCGCTCGCCATGGCAGCACTGCTGCGGCGATACCGACAACTGCGGTGCAGGTGGCTGCGATGGTCGCAAACGTGCTGCGGCGTTTATGGAACGGGCTGCTCGTATCCGGGGTCTGTTCCGGCGGTTTGAAGGTCGTCGCTGGTAACGCGGATCTCGGTGCAGGTTCGGGGCCACGCAGGCCCGCAAGAATGCGCTCCGGAGTAAACGGCAATTCACGAAAGCGTACGCCGGTTGCATCGAAGATTGCGTTCGCAATAGCCGCGGCGCTCGGGACCGACGCGGATTCGCCAACGCCGAGCGGAGGCTGATCCTGTCGCGGCAGCATCAGCACGTCGATCTTCGGAATATCTGGAAACTTGATGATCGGGTAGGCGCCCCATTCGCGGCTGGTCACGGCGGCGCGGTTGAAGGAGACTTCTTCCCTCAGCGTGCGGCTGGTGGACTGGATAACGTTGCCGTGGATCTGGTGGCGCACGCCGTCCGGATTGATCATCAGTCCGGAGTCCTGCCCGGCGACCACGCGCGTCACGCTGACGTCGCCGGTGGATTTGTTGACCGCGACATCCGCGATCCAGGCCGACCACGCGGCGGGTTTCCCCGGAAACGGACCATGCACATAGAGCGCATAGGCGAAGCCGCGTCCGCGTACGATGTCGCCTTCGGTCTCCGGCTCCCTCCATTGCGGGCGAGGAGTCCAGTCGGCACGTTTGGCGACCGCGTTGACCAGATCGACGGCGCGCGGATCTTTCAGGTAACGCAGGCGATACTCGATTGGATCGACCCCAGCCTCAGCCGCCAGCTCATCGATATAGGATTCGTGCGCGAAGGTATTCGGCAATGCCGAGACACCGCGAAGCCAGGACGCGCGCACGATCGGGGGCATGTCGTGCGCGACCACGCGCATCGCGTCATAGTCGTAGGGCGGAATCGCGGTGCGGTCGCCCATCTCGAACACCGCTGGCATAGGTGGAATGGCGCCGGTCAGCAGCAAAGCCAGCGTTGGCGCGCCGTTCGATGGATAGCGCGTTGCGAAGTCATAGGCCGCGACGCTGCCGTCGGCCCGCAAGCCGCCGTTGACGTCCATCAGTTGCGCGGTGCCCTTGGGTTCCCACGCGTGTTCCTGCTCGCGCGTCAGTTGCACGCGCACCGGCCGGCCGACGGCGCGCGACAGCAGCACCGCATCCGCCGACGCGTCGTCGGCGCAGTTGCGGCCGTAGCAACCCGCGGCCTCCATCCGGATCACATCGATCTGCGATTCCGGGATATTCAGAAGAAGTGCGAGATCAGCGCGCAGAATGTAAGGATTTTGAGTGCCGGACCACACCCGCACGCAGCCGTCCTGAACATCTGCGACGGAACAGGACGGTCCTATCGATCCGTGCATCTGATAGGGCCAGATGTAGGTCCGCTTGATCGGCTTCTCGGCTTCGGCGATGGCACTGTCCACGTCGCCTTTGTCGATGAGAGTGCGTGGCGTGCTGGGGTTCGCACGAAGCGTGGTTTCGACGTCTTTCAGGTTCGGCAGAGTCGGCGTCGGCTTCCATGTCACCTTGAGCTGGGCCGCGGCCTTGACCGCATTCTCCTCACGCTCAGTCACGACGCCAACGAAATCGCCGATGCTTACTACAGCAACCAGCCCCGGAATATCGCTTACGGACGATTCATCGACCGCGATCAGGCTGGTGCCGACGAACGGACCCGCATCGACGCCTGCATATGGCGGACGCACCGCGCGGCCATGCAGCATCCCCGGCAGGCGAACGTCATGCACATAGACCAGTTCGCCGGTCGCCTTGGCGGGAAGATCGATGCGCGGGGTTGATTGCCCGACAATCTTGTAAGCCTCCACTGCCTTGACCGGGACGTCGTCGGCGAGATCGAGGCGAATGATTTCATCGCCGATCAGTTCGCCGTAGCTGATGCTTCGGTTATGGCCCCGGATGAGGCCGTCTTCGACGGTCAGTTCGTCTTCCGGGAGTTCGAGCCTCTGCGCCGCGCGGGCCATCAGAAAGTGCCGCGCCTGCGCGGCCGCCTTGCGCAGCGGCACAGCGGTGATCTGGATGGTTTCGCTGGCGATGGTCGCGCCCTGATTGGGAGCGCGCGAGGTATCGCCCAGCACAACGACGACGCGTGCGAAGGAGACATCGAGTTCTTCCGCGACGATTTGCCCGAGTGCGGTGCGGATGCCAGTTCCGAGATCGACGTGACCGTTGAAGGCGGTCACCATGCCATCTGCTGTGATCTTGATAAACGTTTCGAAAGCACCGCCTCCGTCGGAAGAGGCTGGACGGACAACGGACAGCGAACCGGAAAGCGGAGGGGACTCAGCCGTCGCCATTAGTCCCTCGTCTCGACGGGGTGGCCAGCGGCCCGCATCACCGCGCGCAGAATCTCGATGTGGGCGCCGCAGCGGCAGAGATTGTAACGTAGTGTTTCCAGCACTTCGATTTCGGACGGATGCGGATTGCGCATCAGCAGAGCCTTCGTCGTCATGATCATGCCATTGAGGCAGTAACCGCATTGCGCGGCCTGTTCTTCAATGAAAGCATCCTGCACCGGGTCCGTGCTGTCGCGCGAGCCGAGGCCTTCGAGCGTGAGAATGTCTCGCTGCACACAGCCGCTGATCGGGATGACACAGGAACGCGCGGCTACGCTGTCGATGATCACGGTGCATGCGCCGCATTCGCCGAGACCGCAGCCGAATTTCGGGCCATTCAATGCGAGATCGTTGCGAAGTACATAAAGCAGCGCGGTGTCTGGCGCGGCATCGACGTGATGGACCCGGCCGTTGACCGTCAGGCGGATCGGTGTCTGCGTGATGGTCTTCGTCATGGCCCGATCTGTTGCGTTGCAAAACCCCGGCAACGTCTCACCATGACGATACCGTTTGTATACAAACGTGCAAGCATGTGATGTGCCAGTCTGCTCGTGGGGCGTTCCGAATGATGCGCTGCACGATTTGTGAACACGAATGCTAGGCAATTGAGCTTTTATTCGGCACCGCGGCTTTTCGCGCGCGGCGGCGCTTGACAGTATTCGGGGCCGCGCGCAACATCATTCGTATACGAACAAATGCCGCGGCAGGTTAAACCGGTTTCAATCTCTCCCGGCATCATTTGCTTTTCGTTCGACAGTTCGCGCTGGCTCATAAGTGAGTGTTCATGCTGACTGAGACGACCCCGGTTCCCCCCTCGGGCGGAGCGGACAAGATTCGCTGCGATGCCTGCCCGGTGATGTGCTACATCAAGCCGGGCGCGGCCGGGGCGTGCGACCGCTATGCCAACAACAATGGCGAACTGGTGCGTGTCGATCCGCATATCGTGCTGGAGCGCACGGTGAGTCACGGCGGCAGGCTGGTGCCGTTTCAAGCCAGCGGAGATTGGGACGGCAAGATCGTTCACGAGTCGGATGTCTTCGTCACCGCCATCGGTGCGGGGACGACCTATCCCGACTACAAGCCCGCGCCGTTCATCGTGTCCTCGGAAGTCGATGGCGTCGACATGGTCACAGTGGTGACCGAAGGCATCTTCAGTTATTGCGGCGTCAAGGTGAAGATCGATACCGACCGCTACCTCGGACCCGAAGCTGCGACCGTGCGCGTGCAGGGTGAGGCGGTGGGTCATGTCACCACAAGCGAATATGGCTCGCAGATGCTGTCGCTCGGCGGGGTTCACCACCTCACCGGTGGCTCGAAGAAAGAGGGGCGCGTCACCTGCGATGCCCTGATGGATCTGTCCAACGGCAAGCCCGTTGAGATGACAATCGATGGCGGCGCAACCGTGGTGGTGGAGGCCGGCCATCCGCCAATCGTCAATGGCGTGCCCGAGGAGCGGATGCGCGTCGGTTGCGGCTCGGCGACCATTGGCATGTTCGCCAAGCAGTGGCTTGGCAAGGTCGATGAGGTGGTGGTGGTGGACGATCACATCACCGGCGTTCTTTCTGAACATCAGGCGGGGAAATTGCTCGACATTCCCGACACCGGCATCAAGATGAAGGGCCGCCGCTCGACGCCCGGGCGCTATTTCCAGGTGGCCGAACCGGGAACCGGATGGGGCGGTACTAATATCTCCGATCCGCTTTCGGTGCTGGGTCCATTCGATCCCAAGACTGCACGGCCCGGCCTGCGCATGATGATGGTGAGCACGACCGGTGAACATGCGGCCTATTTCGAACTCGACGAGGCGTTGAAGCCGATCGAGAAAGAGATACCCGCCGATCTCAAGCTCTCCGTCGAACGGATTCAGGAGAACTGCGAGCCGGCGCTTTGTACTGTGCTGTTCATAGGCGGGGCAGGTGGTTCGCTCCGCTCGGGGGTCACCGAAAATCCTGTGCGGCTGACGCGCTCGGTCAAGGATGCACTGACGTCGGTGACCTGCGGCGGCGCGCCGGTCTATGTGTGGCCGGGCGGCGGCATCACCTTCATGGTCGATGTGACGCAGCTTCCCCAAGGCGCTTTCGGCTACGTGCCGACGCCCGCGCTGGTGGCGCCGATCGAGTTTACGCTGCGGCTGTCGGATTATGCCGCGCTCGGAGGTCATATGGATCATGTGCGACCGCTGTCGTCACTCAGGGATAATACCGAACTTCGCCAGCCTCCGCCGCAAACGACCACGAGGCGCGCATGACACGGCTGCCGCAGACGGGATGGCTGGCGGACGGGAGGCGGCTGCATTTGCAGGACGGTCCCATTGATCTGATCGTCGAGGCAAGTGGAACGGCCATTCATGTTCGCGCAGCCTATGAAGCCGCCATCCGCCAGTTCACCGGTCTGCTCGATACGCTGTGCGACGAACTGCCCGAACTTCGCCGTGCGGCCCATCCGGATATGTGCGCGCTGCAAGGCTGCGTGGCGCGCCGGATGCATGCTGCTGTCGCGCCATTTGCCGCGGCGAGCTTCATTACGCCGATGGCGGCTGTCGCCGGTGCGGTTGCCGAGGGGATTCTCGATGCCATGACCGCGTCGGCGGACCTTGAGCGCGCCTATGTCAACAACGGTGGCGACATCGCGCTGCATCTGACCGGTGACGAACGCTTCACGGTCGGTTTGGCCGATGATCCCGGTACTCCAAGCCTGATCGGCAAGACGATCATTGAGGCCCGCGATCCAATACGCGGCATCGCCACAAGCGGATGGCACGGCCGCAGCTTTTCGTTAGGGATCGCCGATGCGGTGACGGTTTTGGCCCGGACCGCGTCCCAGGCGGATGCCGCTGCGACAATCATCGCCAACGCTGTCGATCTGCCGGGGCATCCATTGATCGTCCGCCGCCCCGCGAACGAGATTCAGCCCGACAACGATCTCGGCGCGCGCCTCGTGACGCGCGGCGTTGGCAAATTGTCGCATCAAAAAATTGCGGAAGCTCTCGGTGCCGGTATCTGCAAGGCGCAAGAGCTTCTCGCCGCAGGGCTGATCGATGGTGCTGCGCTGCATCTGCAAGGTGTGACCGAGGTCGTCGGACTGAAGGACATCCATAGTTCGGTACGATTGCCGCGCAGGGAGACGGCAACAGGAACGAAAGATATGCGGCATGCCGCGATGGCTTGCGGCAACGGGATCGCGGGAGAATGTGTTGCATGAGTGCCGTCATTCGCAAGATCGTCACAGTTGTCGAAGAGACTTTGATGGAAGGCGGCCGTGGTGTGTCGCCGCCGACCCGCCGGGCAGCGGCCATCGCGGTAATCGAGAATCCTTTTGCCGGCAGATATGTCGAGGATCTCGCGCCGTTGTTTGCGATTGGCGAGGAACTGGGCGAATTGCTCGCGGCAAGGGCCGTGGCGGCACTCGGGATCGAGGGCGGCAAAGTCCAGAGCTACGGTAAGGCCGCCGCGGTCGGCGAAAATGGTGAGCTTGAGCACGCGGCAGCAATCTTGCATCCAAAGCTGGGTGCGCCGGTGCGCAAGGCTCTCGGCAAGGGGGCGGCGCTGATCCCGTCTTCCAAGAAGCGCGGTGGAATGGGAGTATCGCTCGATATTCCCCTCGGTCACAAGGACGCGGCATTCGTGCGGAGTCATTTCGACGGTATGGAAGTGCAGATCAATGACGCGCCGCGTGCGAATGAAATCATGGTCGCGGTTGCCGTGACTGACAGCGGGCGTCCGCTGCCGCGCGTCGGCGGCCTGACGATTGACGAGATCAAGGGAGAGGATGGCCTTCGATAGTGGTCGCCAAGTCTGAAGTGAGGTACGTGAGGAATAGCCGGACTGTCCCCCAATGAGGGAAGGGATGGACGGACGTCACGGCGGAGCGTTAGCTCTCGCCAACATTGGAGGTCTGGGATGCAACGACGCAAACGTCTCTTGAACGGTCTCTCTAGGAATTTTCTGGTCGCAGGTCTGGGTGTGATGCTGGGCAGCATGGCGACATTCGCCCTGACAACTTCCGTCATGGCGCAGAGCGGTGAAGTTAAGATCGGCGAGATCAACAGCTACTCGCTGCTGCCCGCATTCACCGAGCCATATCGAAAGGGCTGGCAGCTCGCGGTCGAGGAAATCAACGCCGCCGGTGGCATCAACGGCAAGAAGCTCGTTGTTGTCTCGAAGGACGATGGCGGTAAGCCTGCCGACGCGCAGACCGCAGCCAACGAGTTGGTGTCGAGCGAAGGCGTGGTGATGCTGACCGGCACCTTCCTGTCCAACATCGGTCTTGCGGTGAGTGATTTCGCCAAGCAGAAGAAAGTCTTTTTCCTCGCGGCCGAACCCCTGACCGATGCGATCACCTGGTCGAAGGGTAACCGCTATACGTTCCGTCTGCGTCCTTCCAACTACATGCAGGCCGCGATGCTGGTGGAAGAAGCTGCGAAGCTGCCGGCCAAGCGGTGGGCCACCATCGCGCCCAACTACGAATACGGCCAGTCGGCGGTAGCCGTCTTCAAGAAGCTGCTGTCCGAGAAGCGGCCCGACATTCAGTGGGTCGACGAGCAGTGGCCGCCGCAGGGCAAGATCGACGCAGGTCCGGTGGTGCAGGCGACCGCCAGCGCAAATCCGGAAGCAATTCTCAACGTTACCTTCGGTGCGGATCTTGTGAAACTCGTCCGCGAAGGCAACACGCGCGGCCTGTTTAAAGATCGCGCGGTGGTCTCATTCCTCACTGGTGAGCCGGAATATCTTGATCCGCTGAAGGAGGAAACTCCCGAAGGATGGATCGTCACCGGCTATCCCTGGTACAGCATCAAGACGCCCGAACACGATGCTTTCCTGAAGGCCTATCAGGGCAAGTACAATGATTATCCTCGGCTGGGCTCCATCGTCGGCTATCAGACGATCAAGGCGGCGGCTGCGATCCTCAACCAGGCGAAGTCCGACGATCCGGAAAAAATGATCGCGGCGGCGGAAGGACTCTCGATGCCGTCGCCATTCGGCGAGATCACGTTCCGCAAGATCGATCACCAGTCGACGCTTGGCGCGTTCGTCGGCAAGACGGCGCTCAAGGACGGCAAGGGCGTCATGGTGAATTCCACTTACCGCAAGGGTTCTGACTTCCTGCCCAGTGATGCGGAAGTTGAGAAACTTCGTCCGAAGGACTGAGACCGACGACCGCGGGCGCACCTGCGCCCGCGGCATTTCCTGGACGCGGATCGTTTATGAGCTTCTACTTTGTTCAGTTCCTGACCGGTCTTGCGAGCGCGGCGTCGCTGTTTCTCGTGGCGTCAGGCCTGTCGATCATCTTCGGTGTGACCCGCATTGTGAATTTCGCCCATGGCGCGTTCTACATGCTGGGCGCCTATGTCGCGTTCACGCTGACAGAACGGCTGTCCGGCGCGCTCGGTTTCTGGGGCGGCATCGTTGCCGCTGCGCTGATCGTCGCGGTTCTCGGCGTGCTGGTCGAGATGGTGCTGCTGCGCCGAATCTATAAGTCGCCGGAATTGTTTCAGTTGCTGGCAACCTTCGGCTTGACCCTGATGGTTGAAGATCTCGTGGTTCTGATCTGGGGACCGGATGATCTGGTCGGTCGCCGCGCGCCCGGTTTCCGTGGTGCAGTGGATTTCTTTGGCCAGAATGTTCCGACCTATGATCTTTTTCTGATCGTGCTTGGCCCCGTGGTGCTTGGTGCGCTGTGGCTTCTGTTCCGCCGCACCCGCTGGGGCGTTCTGGTTCGCGCGGCAACGCAGGACCGCGACATGGTCGCTGCCCTCGGCGTCAATCAGAAATGGCTGTTCACCAGCGTGTTCGCGGTCGGCGTGTTTCTGGCGGCGCTCGGCGGCGCGCTGCAAATTCCGCGCGATGCCGTTCATCATGCGATGGACCTTCGTATCATCGTCGATGTTTTTGTCGTCGTGGTGATCGGCGGCCTCGGCAGCATCACCGGCGCATTCGTCGCGGCGGTGCTGGTCTCCGAACTTAACGCATTCGGCATCCTGATTTTCCCGAAGATTTCCATCATCCTCGTCTTCCTGGTGATGGCCGCCGTTCTGATCGTGCGGCCGTGGGGCCTGTTCGGAAAACCGGAAGCTGCCGCGCGCAAGACGCCGGGTCTGACGGTGCGTCCGTGGCGTCCGCTGACCACGAACGAACGTTTCGCAATGCTGGCTGTGCTGATCGTGGCGGCCGCCTTGCCGCTGGTCGGCGGCAACTACGCGCTGACTGTCGGTGCGGAAATCGTGATCTTCGTGATCTTTGCATCGAGCCTGCATTTCCTGATGTCGGTCGGCGGACTGGCTTCGTTCGGCCACGCGGCCTATTTTGGCCTTGGTGCTTACGGTGTGGCGTTTCTCGCCAAAGCCGCCGGTCTGCCGATGATTGTTTGCCTGCTGCTTGGTCCGCTGCTTGGCTTGCTTGGCGCTGCGGTCTTTGGGTTCTTCGCCGTTCAATTGTCGGGCGTCTATTTCGCAATGCTGACGCTGGCTTTCGCGCAAATCGTCTGGTCGATCGCGTTCCAGTGGGTCGCGGTGACCGGCGGCGACAATGGAATTCTGGGAGTCTGGCCCGCCGCGTGGGCGGCAGGGCCGAAGAGCTTCTACTGGCTGTCGCTTGGCATCGCCACGCTCGTAGTAGCGGCGCTTCGCGTCATCGTGTTTTCGCCGTTCGGCTACGCATTGCGTGCGACGCGGGATTCTGGCTTACGCAGCGAGGCCATCGGCATCGACGGCAAGCGGGTTCAATGGACTGCGTTCGTGATCGCGGGCACGGTGGCGGGAGTAGGCGGAGCGCTGTTCGCGTATCTCAAGGGCAGCGTCTTTCCTGACAGCCTCGGCATCTCGCTCTCGGTCGATGCGCTGGTGATGGTGCTGCTCGGCGGTGTGGAGACCGTATCCGGCGCGGTGGTTGGCGCTATTGTCTTCAAGGCGCTCAACATCTGGCTGGTGAGTCAGACCGACCTGTCCAAGCTCGTGCTCGGCGCAGTGATCGTTCTGATCGTGGTCGCCTTCCCGAAGGGCATCGTTGGCATGCTGGAAACCATTCGCACACGGCGTCAATCGCCATCGCCGAAACCGGCCATTCTGGCGTCACGGATCGAGAGCGCAGAATGATTGACGCACCCGCGCTTCTCGCCGTTGAAGGTCTGACAAAATCCTATGGCGGCGTGCATGCCGTGCGCGGCGTCTCGTTCTCGCTGGCCGCTGGTGAAATTCTCGCGCTGATCGGTCCCAACGGGGCGGGCAAGAGCACCTGCTTCGACATGCTGAACGGGCAAAACACTCCCGATAGCGGCACGATCCATCTGCTCGGCAGAGACACCACCGGCCAGAAGCCGCGCGCCATCTGGCGGCTGGGCGTCGGTCGCACGTTCCAGATCACCGCGACATTTCCCACCATGACGGTGCGCGAGAATGTGCAGGTGCCGCTGGTGTCGTATAGTTCGCAACTCTTCAACATGTGGCGTTCCACGCAGGACTTCGCGCGCGCTGAGGCAGATCGATTGCTCGATCTTGTTGGCATGAGCGGTTACGCCGAGCGTCCTTGCGGCGAACTCGCCTATGGCGATCTCAAGCGGCTGGAGCTTGCCATCGCACTCGCCAATCAGCCGAAGCTGCTTCTCATGGATGAACCGACCGCGGGGATGGCGCCGCGCGAACGCGTCGAACTCATGCGTCTCACCGCACGGATCGCGCGCGAAAAGTCGATCGGCGTTCTGTTTACCGAGCACGATATGGACGTGGTGTTTGAGCATGCCGACCGCATTCTGGTGCTTAACCGGGGTGCGCTGATCGCCGAAGGGTCGCCCGAGGAGGTCCGGCGCAATCCGCAGGTCCGCGCGATCTATCTCGGCGAAGGTCTGGTCTACGACGCGCGGCATCGCGAAGGAGCGTCGGTATGAAGCTCACCGTTCAGGGGCTCAACAGCTATTACGGCCCGGCGCATATTCTCTTCGATGTCGCGCTGGAGGTCGGCGAGGGCGAGGTGGTCGCGCTTCTCGGCCGAAACGGCGCGGGAAAATCAACGACATTCCGCTCCATTGTCGGTCTGGTCGAACAGCGCGAAGGCCAGATCATCTTCGAGGGGCAGGATGTGTCGAACCAGCCGACCCATGCCATCGTGCGCAACGGGCTTGGCTACGTGCCGGAGGAGCGCCGCATCTTCACGGATCTGACGGTCGAGGAAAATCTTGAAGTCGGACGCCAGCCGCCGCGATCCGGCGCACCGCAATGGACCCGCGAGAAGCTGTTCACGCTGTTTCCGAATCTCGGTGAAATGCGCAGCCGCATGGGCGGGCGCATGAGCGGCGGCGAGCAGCAGATGCTGACCATCGCGCGGACCCTGATGGGAAACCCGTCACTGGTGCTGCTCGACGAACCGTCCGAAGGGCTATCACCGAAGATTGTGGAGCAGATGGTGGACGCAATCCTGACCATGAAGAAGGAAGGCGTCAGTATTATCGTCTCGGAGCAGAACCTTCACTTCGCAAACCTGATTTCGGACCGCGCCTATATCATCGAACGGGGACGTATCTGCTTCAGCGGCACCATGAGCGAACTCGAGGCACGGCCTGACATTCGGGATGCGCATCTGGCCGTATAACTGACGCCTGCTCACGCGATGCCTGAAGACAAAGAACGAATGCCGGGGAAACAAGAATGGCCAAAGCTGCTTTGAACAAGGCCGCCGCTCAGAACAAGGCTGTTGCCCCGATCAGGAGTTCCGCTTCCAAGCGGAATGTGAAGCCCTCAAAGCAATCCTATGTGCTGGAAGATCAGATCGGTTTCATGCTGCGCCAGGTCTGGCAGCGTCATGCCACGATCTTCGCGAGAGAGATCGGCATCAATCTGACGCCAACACAATGGGCGGCGCTGGCAAAACTCACCGAGACCGGCCCTTGTTCGCAGAACCAGCTCGGGCGTTTGACCGCGATGGATGTCGCCACCATCAAGGGGGTCATCGACCGGCTCACGGCGCGGGGGCTGACGGAGACCAGTTCGGACCCGCAGGATGGCCGCCGGCTTCTAGTGAGTCTGACGCGCGCGGGCCAGGCGATGGCCGAGAAGGCCGCGCCCAATGCGCTTGCGATCTCGAAGGAGACGCTCGCGCCACTCGATGCGAAGGAACGCGAGATGTTTATGGCTCTGCTGAGCAAGTTGCGATAGACATTCTGGCTTTCAGTCATCCTGAGATGCCGTAGCCAACGGGTCCGCGCAAAGCGCGGCCCGATGATAAACTCCGCGAAGGCCTCGAAGGATGACGGCGTTTTCGTTTAGTGTCCCACAATCTCCGGCACTTTGGTCGCCGGCGGTGTGTTGCGGCTGCGCTGGGTGCGGACGATGCCGTCGATAATGGTCATGCCGATGCCGGGCAGGTCGCCGAGCTGAACGCTGTCGAGAAGATTTTTGCCGGCGGAATGTTGCGCCTTGTCCATGATGACGAAGTCCGCTGCGCGGCCCACTTCGATGATGCCGCAATCCAGCGCACGCATCCGCGCGGTGTTTCCGGTCGCGAAACAGAACGCAACTTCTGCCGGAACATCGCCGAGTGAAGACAGCAGCGACACCATACGCAGGATGCCGAGCGGCTGCACGCCGGAGCCCGCCGGGGCATCGGTGCCGAGAATGACGCGGTTGAGATCGCCCATCTCGCGGGCGATCCGCAGCGTATAGAGCGCGGCGCGCTCGTTGCCGTTATGCACCAGTTCGAGGCCGCGCTTGCACCCTTCACAAATGCAGCGGATTTGCCCGTCGGGCAGGGCGGTATGGCCGCCGTTGATATGGCCGACGATATCGGTGTCCGCTTCAAGCACGACGTCGGCATCGATCAGGCCGGACCCCGGGATTGATGGCCCGCCTGTGTGAATGGTGCTGTTCATGCCGTACTTGCGTGCCCATGCCACCATCTTGCGCGCGGTGGGACCGTCCTTGACGCTTCCGAGACCGACCTCGCCGAGCCATCGGACACCGGCTGTCGCCATCTCCTTGAAGTCTTCTTCGGTCATTCCGTGTTCGATCACCGGTGCACCGGCATGAACCTTGACGCCGCCAGGACGCAGGTTGTCGAACGCGCGCTGGGCGAAGATCGCCATCGCCTTGAGGCCAACCACATCCTTCGGACGGCCGGGCATATGGACTTCGCCCGCCGAAATCATGGTGGTGACGCCGCCGTTCAGGAAGCTATCGATCCATCCGATCTGGTTCTGCCGTGGCGTCCAGTCGCCGGCGACCGGGTGGACGTGGCTGTCGATCAGGCCGGGGGTGACGGTCGTGCCATTGGCCTCAATGATCGTGGTGGCACCCTCAGTATCGATATCCTTGGTCCGGCCGATCGCGGTGATCCTGCCGTTCTCCGCGACGATGGTGTCAGCATCCAGGATCGGTTTTTCCAGCGCTCCGCTCAGGATCAGGCCGATGTTGCGGATCACCAGCTTGGTCGGGCCGGCGCTGCCCTGAGGCGCATCGTGGGACATGCATGCTTCCTTCTTGTCGCTGCCTGAACTATCGGCACTTGGCAACTTGAGCGCGCCTTGACCGAAGGATCAAGCCGGATTATTCATTAGTACACAAATGAATTGGCGAGACAATCTTGCCATGCGTTTTCTGTTTTTGACCCTTCGTTGGCCCTTCAACCGGACCGAGCGGAATGAGCAATTTCAATCAGGAAAGCGTCCTCAGCGTCCACCACTGGACCGACACGCTGTTCAGTTTCACCACCACCCGCGATCCGTCGTTCCGCTTCCGCAATGGTGAATTCACCATGATCGGCCTGAGGGTCGGGGAGAAGCCACTACTGCGCGCCTACAGCGTGGCGAGCGCCAATTATGAGGACCGGCTGGAATTTTTCTCCATCAAAGTGCCGGACGGGCCGCTGACCTCGCGCCTTCAGCATCTCAAGGAAGGCGACGAGATCATCGTCGGCCGCAAGGCCACCGGCACGCTGGTCATCGACAATCTCAGGAATGGCCGAAATCTCTATCTGATTGGCACCGGAACTGGGCTCGCGCCGTTCCTCAGCGTCATCAAGGATCCGGAAACCTACGATCGCTTCGAGAAAGTCGTGTTGCTGCACGGCTGCCGTCACGTCAGGGAACTGGCGTATGGCGAGATGATCACCGACAAGCTCCCGAACGACGATCTGATTGGCGAGCTGGTGCGTAACCAGTTGATCTACTATCCGACCGTGACGCGCGATCCATTCCGCAATCGCGGTAGGATCACCGACCTCATCACATCGAACAAGTTGTTCGACGACATCTCGCTGCCGGTCCTCGATGCCGAAAAGGATCGCGTCATGATGTGCGGCAGCCCGGCGCTGCTGGTGGACATGAAGAAGCTGCTGCTCGATCATGACTTCGTTGAAGGCAACCATGGCGAGCCGGCCGACTTTGTGGTGGAGAAGGCGTTCGCAGGACGCTGACGCCTTCGTCGGCCCGAAACAGCCTAGGCCGCGCTGTCCACATAGGCAACGGAGGCGGGACGGTCGGCTGTCTCGCGTTTCACACCCTTCTGGACGATGGACGCCGCGATGTATTCGGCGTCGCGGCCCACGCCGACGAAGCGGCCAGATCCCCACGTATAAAGCCACGGCAGGCCCAGGACATAGGCGCCATCGACCGATGTGATGCCGCGCGTGTGCGTCGGATAACCCGCGCCGTCGAACATCGGAAGTTCGATCCAAGACCAGTCTGACCGGAAGCCGGTGGTCCAGATGATGCTCTTGATATTGGAGTTGGCAAGGTTGAGTTCGGTCGGAATGCCCGAAGGTTGCCATACCGGTTCATAGTGCGCGCCAGCCGGCGCTTCGATCCCTGCTTTTGAGATGTGATCGTCGATCAGGCCGCAGATCCCGTTATAGACGCGGTCGGCGTTGTCGAGATCTGCAATCAGATCGTCGGCAAATGTGAGAACGCCATTCTTGATATCTTGCAGCCGTCCGTAGAGCCTCATGCCTTCCAGCGCGAATTTGCGGAGGTCGATGTCGCGGCCGCCATCGCGGCCGGTAAGATAGTGGTTGGCGTTCTTGCGAACCTTCTCTTTCAGCGAATGCTTGTCGACGGGCAGATCGTATTGGCCGAGATCGTCGAGCCATTCCACGGCGTCGCGTCCGCGATAAACGCGCGGACAGCGCGGCGCGCTGCCGACGGCAAGGTGAACCTTGCGACCGGCGAGATGAAGATCCTCCGCGATCTGGCAGCCCGACTGGCCGCTGCCGACCACGAGGAAGTCGCCGGGGGGAAGCTGGCCGGGGTTGCGGTAAGCTGACGAGTGAATTTGAGTGATCGATGTGTCGATCCGCTCCGCCATGCGTGGAATGTTCGGAATGTGATAGCCGCCGACGGCAAGCACGATTTGATCCGCGCTCATCTCGCCTGACGTCGTTGTCAGCAGGAAGCGGCCATCCTCCTCCCGTTTCAGCCGCGTGACGGCGACGCCTTCACGAACGGGGGCAGAGATTTTCTTCGCGTAATTTTCCACATAGGCGACGATGTCATCGCGCAGCATGAACCCCTTTGGATCGTTGCCTGGATACGAAAATCCCGGCAACTGACACTGCCAGTTCGGCGTCACGAGGCAGAACGCATCCCAGCGTTGTGTCTTCCAGGCATGCGCGATGGTATTCTTCTCGAGCACAACATGGTCGATATTGTTGCGGCTAAGATGATAGCTCATTGCAAGGCCGGCCTGTCCTCCGCCGATCACGATGACTCGATAGTGCTGTTTGGAAGAAAATGACATGGCTGGTTCCTTGTGATCCGGTGTTATTCTTCGAAAGCTATAACGGTGACCCGTTCGCCTGACGTGGTGCCGAACCGCTCGGCAGCGGTCTCGATACGGGCAAGTTGGCCCAGCGCGCGCGAGCACGACATGCCGTATTTCTCGCGCACGCGCTCGCTGGCGATCGTGAGTGCGGCGCGGCTGCGCGCAACAAAGTCGGGCAGCGGATAGGTTTCGCCGGGAGCGAAATAGTCCTTGATGACAAGCGAGGGCGAATAGCAGGTCTCGTCCACGCCATCCGGCCAGCGGATGTGGAAACGCATCTCAGGCATGTTGCATCTCCCGCATCTGGGCATAAACCGGGAGATGCGCGTGCGCGGTCCGCGGCCAGTCATGACGGCGCGCGACCCGGTATCCAACGGCCGATAACAGCGAATGCAACGGCTCTGCGAGTATGGTCGCCATCGCGTTGGCAATCGAGCCGATATTGAGCGGATCGCACCAGACGATTTCATCACCGGTGAGATATTCGGTGAATGGCGGAATGTGAGATGCGATCACCGGCAGGCCGCTGGCCATCGCCTCCAGTACCACGAGGCCGAAGCCTTCGCGGATCGAGGCGAACACCAGCGCATCCGCCAAACGATAGAGCGAGGGCATGTCCTCATCGGCCAGCACGCCAGCATGGATCACCGCACTCGAGGGCAGGCCGGAATTGTCCAGCGCAGTCTGAAACTGGCGATGATAGGTCCGGTGATCGAGCACGGAGGCGCCGCCGGCGATCACGAGTTGCGCCGAAGGATGGATGGCGCGCAATTGCCTGAAGGCCTCAAATATCCGGATGGAGTTTTTGCGCTCCTCGACGCCGCCGATGCATAGCAGGACAGGACTGCCGCTAAGTCCGAGACGATCGCGCAGCGCGGGGTCGTTCGCCGACGGCTTTGACGAAAACCGTGATGTATCGACGCCGTTACCAACCACGGTGGCGGATCTTGAAAATTCGGCCGCAACGCGATCCGCCCACATCTGGCTCACGGCGAATAGCTGATCCGCGGCAGCAATCGAACGATGCTGCAACGCTTGCAGGCGAGGGTCATCGAAGCTGTCCATGTGATGAACGGTGCGTGCGAAGCCGCGGATCAGCCCGCGCTGCTTCAATGTCGCCAGCGCATTTCCGGAAATTCCATCTTGGGCATGGAAGACGTCGAAACGGCGATGTGTCGGACTTTCGAAGTATCTCACATAGTCGGCAACGCGTGTCTCGACCATCGATGTCACATTGCCATCCGTGGGTGAGGCGGGAACCGATATGGCGGGCGTTTCGGTCCTGCGGAAGAAGCCTTTGCCGCTCGGGTCGGGCGCATGCACGACGGCCGTATGTCCAAGGCGCGTCAACGCGTCAGCAAGTTCGAGCGCATGGATCACGCCACCGCGTGCATTGGTGGAATGGGTGAGGATCGCGATGCGAAGACGAGACAATGTGCCGGTCATGCGCACACTCGCTGTTTGCCTGAGACGCTTGATCCGCATCCGATCAAGGCACTACGCGCGAAATCCCAGATTGTTTCGCTCTGCGTGCCGTGGCTGATGGACACCGTCGTTCCCGCCGTCACATCGCCAATCGGCGTAGCAGCAATGCCGCGCAATCGGAATCGCGCCAGGGTGTCCTCGACACGATCGGCGCGCACCGACAGCAGGTAGCCGAAGCTCGGGAACGTCAGCAGCCATCGCTCCAGATCGACATGGTCGGGCTTGGGGATCGATGCGAGGTCGACCGACAGGCCGACGCCGGAACATTCCGCCAGCATCGCCGCAGTGCCGATGATGCCGCCCTGGCTGATGTCCTTGGCCGCTTTCGCGAGGCCAGCTTCCGCAATCGCAGGAAGTATTTCGAGATCACCGCGCAGCCGCTCGGGCGGCGCGTCCGTCGCAGCTTCCCAGTTGGAAAACGGTTCGCGATAGCGCCCGCGCAGATCGATGGCCGCGATCAGGCGGTCACCGGGCAAGGCATCAAAACTTGTCAGAAGTTTCTTGGCGCGGCCAAGAATGGCGACGGCGAATTGTCCGCGCTCGCTGCGGATGTTGGTGTGGCCGCCGACCACCGGCACGCCGAATGCGCGCGATGCGCTCTTGAGGCCATTCAGTACCGGCGACGCTTTGTCCTCGCCGTCGGACCAGATCGCGTTGACAACGGCGATGGGGCGCCCACCCATCGCGGCGATGTCGGAAACGTTGACCATGACGCCGCACCAGCCGGCAAACCACGGATCGCCCGCGACGAATTCGTTCATGAAGCCTTCGATGGCGAACAGCGTGTAGCCGTCGCCATCAGGAATGGCCGCGCAGTCGTCACCCACTGCAATTGCGCTTTCGCCCGACAGTCCAAGCGCGGACGCTACCGTCGCGATATCACCCTTGGCTGCAAGTCCGCTGCTGCGGCGCAGGCGCTCGGCGAGAGCGGATATGGCCGCCTGGCCGATCATCACGCCGCCAGCTTCGGCAATGACAGGAAGCCCGCTTCCGGTGTGGAGAAGGGCGAATAATAGGCGAGGTCCGGCGTCATCAAGTGATGAGGCCGCCCGAAGGTCTCGTTCTCACTGACGGTTCGCCAGTGCATGTGATGGAACAGTTCGGCGTTCTGGCTTTGCACGTTGCCGAAGAATTCGCGGCAGCCGTAGCCATGCGCCGACGAGACGGCGAGGCGGATCAAACCTGCACCTACCGCACCGAGCTTGCGATAGGGCCGGGCGACGGCGAGCCGGGATCCCCACCAGATGTCGCGGCCACTTTGGCGGTCCGGATGAATCCGCACGGTGCCGACCACTTCAAAGGCCGCGATGCCGAACAGCGAGATCGCGACAATCGGGGTTGCGTAGTCATCGATCTCGTCGCGGTCGTTTTCTTCGAAGATTTTCTGTTCAGTGCAGAATACCTGCCGGCGCAGCGCCGCCGCGCCGCGCTTCTCCCATTCTTCTGTCGCGAACTTGATCTGATAGGCGCTGGCGAGGAACGGTTTGAACGGTTCGAAGATCATATGTTCGCCCTCCGCTCGTAGGTCGAGAGTGCCGAGCACGCGCCGCATTTGGCGCAGCCGGCCTTGACGTCGGTGGACTTGAGTCGGCCATCGCTCAGCATCTGCGCCAGCGGCTGCAAAATGCCGTGCATGAAGGCGGGCGGCGGTGTCGGATGGCTTTCCAGTGGCGTCCCGGAGATGGGCACGAACGGCACGACGAAGGGATAAACGCCGATGTCGACCAGCCGCTGGCAGATGTCGAGAATCTCCGCGCTGCTGTCGCCGAGGCCCGCAAGGATATAGGTCGAGACCTGGCCGCGTCCGAACACGGGCACGGCAGCTTCAAATGCAGACATATAGCGCTCAACCGAAACCTGCGCCTTGCCCGGCATGATCCGCTGCCGCACCGCAGGCGTGACCGCCTCAAGGTGCATGCCGAGCGAATCCACGCCGGCATCTTTCATGCGTTGAAACCATGCATCGTCGTCGGGCGGCTCGCACTGCGCCTGAATTGGCAGATCGACCGCGGCCTTCACCGCAAGTGCGCTCTCGGCAAGGATGGCCGCCCCGCGATCGTTTCCCGGCGGTGTGCCGGTGGTCATCACCATGTGCTTCACGCCATCGAGTTCGACGGCGGCCTTCGCGACCGCCGCGAGTTGCGAAGGCGTCTTGCGTTCGATGGTGCGGCCAGCCGCAAGCGACTGGCCGATAGCACAGAACTGGCAAGTCTTGGTGCGGCTCTGATAGCGAATGCAGGTTTGCAGCACGGTAGTGGCGAGCACGTCGCGTCCATGCAGCGTGGCGATCTTGGAATAGGGAATGCCGTCCGAGGTCGACAGTTCGTAAAAGCGTGGCCGCAGCGGAAACGACACGTTGCCGAGGACGATGCCGTCGCGGCTGATGCGGCTGTTGCCGCGCTCATCTGGCTTCTCGATCAAATAGGGGCTTTCGAAGGCGGGCGCGTTATGGATAGGCACCATCACCGTCGCGCCGTCGATGGTGAACGGCGTGTGGTCGGACGGTCCCGCGCCGCCGCGGCGGCCTACATGGCTTGCCTTCGGATCAACGAGACGAACTCCGAAGGACTGCAACTCGTTGATCAACTGCTCTGTCGGCATCGCTGCCGGCTGGTCGTGCGGCATCAGAGGTTTCATCGGATCGGTCTCCGGAGGCGGACGTGAAATGGGTCTGAGTGCTGTGCATCGGCGCAGTCGAGCGATCGTCGATCAGCAGCGACAGCAATTCGGGGCGGGCGTAGTGCCCGACAGAATCCATCATGCGCTTGCGCTTGACGATCAGCGCCATGTCGAGATCAGCGATCAGGATGCCTTCGCCGCTGGTCAGTGGCGGCACGATGTGGCTGCCTTCGGGCGAGATGATCGCGGTCATGCAGCCGCCGCGCAGGCCCTTGCGTAAGCCTTCGTCTGGCGAAATTTTTGCGATCTGCTCCTCGGTCAGCCAGCCAGTGGCGTTCACGACGAAGCAGCCGCTTTCCAGCGCGTGATGACGGATCGTCACCTCGATCTGGTCGGCAAAGATAGGCCCGACCAGCGAACCCGGAAACTGCGCGACGTGAATCTCTTCGTGCTGCGCCATCAGGGCGTAGCGGGCGAGGGGATTGTAGTGTTCCCAGCAGGCGAGCGCGCCGACACGCCCCACTTTCGTGTCAACAACCTTTAGTCCGGCGCCGTCACCCTGGCCCCAGATCATCCGCTCGTGAAACGTCGGGGTCAGCTTGCGTCGCTTTAGCAGCAGCGCGCCGTCGGTGTCGAAGATCAATTGCGCGTTGTAGAGCGAGCCGTGGTCGCGTTCGTTCACGCCCAGAGCGACAACAATATTGTGGCGCTTCGCGGCCTGCGCCACCGCGTCTGTGACGGGTCCCGGCACGACAACGGCGTTGTCGTAGAGATGGATGTGCTCGGCGCCGCTCAGCACCGGCGGGCGGACGAAGGAGAAATAAGGATACCAGGGAATGAACGTCTCGGGGAACACCGCAAGCTGCGCGCCTTTGCCCGCAGCTTCCGAGATCGCTGCCAGCACGCGGTCGAGCGTTCCCGTCGGTGTGTCGAGGTCCGGTGCGATCTGAACCGCTGCGACCCTGACAATTCGTTTCTCCGGCATCACCTTTTCTCCTTCGTCCGCTTGCAAGCCTCAGAGAGTCCAGGTGTGGAGCATGAAGGCGTTGTCGTTGCGGTGGATCAGCGTGAGATCCAGCACATCGAGCGGATTGATCGGCCTGATGCCAGGGATCAGCGATGGTTCGCCGTGGCCGTAGAGTGCTTGGAGCGCAAACCGGCAGGCATAGACCTTGCCACCTTCTTCCATGAACTTGACGAGCTGGTTGTTGAAGTTCTGCGCGCCGGGAAATGCCTCGTCGCCGATCTTCGGAAATCCGCGCTGTACGCCGAGCGTGACGCCGGGGCCGTAAAGCAGGATCGAAGTCTCGAACCCCTTGCGCTGCAAGCGGAGCGCCTGAAGGATGTTGACTAGGCCGATCGATCCCTCGAAGGCAACGGTGTGGAATGTGACGAGTGCTTTCTCGCCAGGCTTGGCTTTGACGTCTTCGAAGACCTTCTCTTCGTAGTCGACCAGAAAGTCACCCTTCTGTCGGGCTGGCATTGTCACTGCGGGCATCGTGCACTCCTTGTTTCCGATCCGGCGCTCCGGACGCAGATCAAGGATTTGCAATCAATGTGCCAAGCGGACTTTGCACATCTTGTCATCAGAACATTCAATTTGCATTCAAGTATACATTCAATGTTGAATGGAAACTTGATGGTGTGTCACACGCCCGGCAAGATAGTGCCTAATAATGATAGGCAAAGCGCCTTTTCGTTCAGCAGAATAGCCATTCGGGAACTCCAATCCCGACGTGCGACCGAAACTCACTTGGCAAACTTTCCTGCAACAATTATACATTCAATAAGCAATCAATTCTGAGGTGGTTCCTGTCATGGCTGACTGGCGTCCTGATCTCTCCAACAGTGACAAGCCGCGTTATCTCGCGATTGCCGACGCGATCGCGGACGACATCGGCGCCGGCCGGCTGGTGATCGGCGATCGCCTGCCTCCACAGCGCAAGCTCGCCAAACGTCTCGAGATCGATTTCACCACGGTCGCGCGCGGTTACGTCGAAGCGCAAAAGCGCGGACTGATCGAATCCAAGGTCGGGCAGGGCACCTTCGTGCGCGACAAGCCGCGTCCGCGCCGCTCGCTGCAATCATTTCCGCCGCGGCCGGTTGATCTCTCAATGAATCTTCCGCCGGAGCCAGACGATCCCGAACTGATTGCGCGGATGCAGGCCGGTGTGGATTATGTCACGCGGGATATTGTCTCGCTGCTGCGCTATCAGGGCTTTGGCGGCACCCAGGCTGACAAGGACGCCGCATCGAGCTGGCTCGGACGCCGCGCGCTGGTCCCGGCGCAGGATCGTGTCTTCGTTTCGCCGGGCGCGCATCCCGCGCTGGTGGGCATCGTGTCGATTCTCGCCAAGCCGGGCGAGACAATTCTCAGCGAAGCGATCACCTATCCCGGCATCCGGTCGATTGCTGCGCAACTAGGCGTCGAACTCGTCGGTCTGCCGATGGATGACGACGGCATCGAGCCGCAGGCGTTGACTGACGCCTGCAAGAAGCTGAAGCCCAAGGCGATCTATCTCAATCCGACGTTACAGAATCCGACGACGCTGACGATCCCGGATCAGCGCCGGCGCGAGATCGTCGCGATTGCACGGGGGTTTCATGTTCCGATTATCGAGGACGATGCCTACGGCTTCATTCACGAGCATGGTCACGGTCATTCGCCCTTTGCCGCGATCGCACCGGATCTGACCTGGCATGTCGCGGGACTCGCCAAGTGCATCGGCGCAGGGCTGCGCGCAGCCTATGTGGTGGTGCCGGACAGCCGCTCGGCATGGCCGTTCACCTCTGCGCTGCGTGCTGCGACGGTGATGGCGTCGCCGTTCACCGTGGCGCTTGTGACGCGTTGGATCGAGGACGGCACTGCCGATACCATGCTGCGTTTCATTCGCGCCGAGACGACGGCGCGGCAGAAACTCGCCGCCGAGATCATGCCGAAGGGTTCCTATCGCGCGGACCTGCTGAGCTTCAATATGTGGGTGCCGCTGCCCAAGCCGTGGACCCGTTCGGGCTTCGTCGAACACATGCGGTCGACCGGGATCGGCGTCGTCGCCAGCGATGCGTTCGTTGCGAGCGGCAATGCACCGGAGGCCGTCAGAGTATGTCTCGGCGGCCCGGTCAGCCGCGTGCAGGTGAAGGGCGCGCTGGAATATACCGCGCACGCCTTGACGGAATCGCCCGCTCTGGCGTCGGCATTTTTATAGCGCTCGATGCGATTGGCTATGTCATGCGGCTCGGCAGCAGCGCGCCGGTGCGCTCCAGCACCGGATAGGCGGCGGCAGCGACGATATGCGAGTTGATCAGCTTCATATCGCGCAAGAGATCGAGATGGATCGAGCTGGCCTGCGCCGTCTGAAGGTCGCTGTTCCGGAGCGTGTCGAAATGCGACGCGGTTGCTTTTGATTCCGCATCCCTGAACACGGCCTTTTCATCTACCAGCAAACGCGCGGTTCGCGGGTCTTCCGTGACGAACAGAGATGCGGCCGTTTTGAGATTGGCGGCAAGACGCCCGATCATGGTGCTGAGATCGTTCTGCTCCTCATCGGAGAATACCAGCCCGCGCTTCAGCCTCTTGGAGGCGTGCGGCAGGAAATTCCGGTCGACGACATCGCCCGCCTGCTCGATGTTCATCGTGAAGGTCAGGATTTCATTCAGGCGGCGTTGATCGATCTCATTCAGTTCGTCAGGATCGAGCGATGTGAGATACGACTTGATCGCGATGTTCAGTTTATCGAGCACATCTTCGCGCCGCCGGGTTTCCACCAGCAATCGCCGGTCCCCCTTTGTGAGTCCTGCATTGACCCCCAGCAGCATGTCTTCCAGTACATCGGCCAGACGCAGTGCCTCGCGGGAGGCGGCGCCGAGCGCGACGATCGGCGTCTCCTTGGCCGCCGGATCGAGATAGAGAGGCCGCGCCGGATCGGCCGGATCGGCGCGATCCGGAAGCAGACGGCGCAACAGCGATGCATAGGGTGTCAGCAATGGCAGCGAGACCAGTGCGACCGCGAGATTGAACAGCGTGTGGAAATCGGCGACCGCGCGTGCAGCACTAGGCTCCATCTCCATGATGAAGCGGCTGATCGGGCCGAGAAGGCCAATCGTTATGGCAACGCCGGCGAGGCGTCCGATGAGATTGCCGAGAGCGGGCCGCTTGGCGGCCGGATCGTTGCCTGCGGGGCCTTCAATAAGGGGATTGATGGCGGTGCCGAGATTCGCGCCGAGGACCAGCGCGAATGCTGCGTCGGCGGGGACAACGTCTTTTGCTGCCAATGACATGATGAGCAGGACAATGGCGACGCTCGAATGTGCGGCCCAGGTCAGTGCGGCGGCGAGAAACACGTCCAGCAACCATGATGAGGAGATCAGACCCAGCAACGCTGTTAGGGTCGGAGAGCTTTCGTAACCCGTCATCAGGTCGAGCAAGTGGCGCAACGCAAGCAGCATCAGCCCGAGACCGATGAACACGCGGCCGAGATCGTGCGCCTGCGTCCGCGAATCCCTGCGGAACATCAGCATGCCGATCAGGACGAGAGCAGGCGCAACCAGCGTCACGTCGAACGAGAGAATCTGCACGATCAGCGTCGTGCCGACGTTGGCGCCGAGCATCACGGCGAGAGCGGGCACCAGTCCCATCAGACCGCCGGCTGCAAAGCCGGCCGTCATCAATCCGGTCGCGGTGCTGCTCTGGAGCACTGCGGTGACGCCGAGGCCAGCCAGGAATGCGCGAAAACGATTGCGCAGGGCGCTGCCGAGGATCGTGCGCAGTTTCGATCCGAAGGCGCGCTGAATCCCGGTTTGCACCATATGCGTGCCCCACAACAGCAACGCGATGAAGCCGGCAAGATCGATCAGGTTGATAGCCAGGGTCATGATCGGATCCCCTTATTGGTTTTGATACAGTGGAGTGGGTTCACGCGGCCTGTACGCGGCCATCACCTGCAACATGAATCTTGCCAGCAGACTGCTCGGTGACCCGATGGAAACCCGGTGGGATCTGCTTTTCTGTAAAGAAATGGTGGCAATCGCTGATATGGCCGCCGCGCACGGTGGCGTTGCGGCCGAATTTGCTGGCATCGGCTACGAGCAGTGCCGTTCGGCAATTGGCGACGATGGCCTGGCGCGCCTGAACCTCGCCGGAATAGAAATCCAGCAACGTGCCGTCCTCGTCGATGCCGCCGACACCGAAAATTCCGATATCGGCCTTGAAGCGCGAGAAGAAGCGCACTGCGGCATCGCCGATGATGTCGCGGTCGAGCGGGCGCAGCGTTCCGCCTGCGAGCGTGATCTCCACGTCAGGATTGCGCGCGAAGGCCGACGCGGCATTCAGGCTGTTGGTGATCACCCGCAGGTTCTTGCGGCCGGCCAGCGCCAGCGCGACATATTCAGGTGTCGTGCCGAGGCCGATCATGATCGACGCGCCGTCGGGGATGAAATCGGATACGGCCTGCGCGATGCGCCGCTTCGCCTCGAAGTTCAGGCCCTGCCGGCTTTCGTAGGCGAGATTCTGGTTGGAGACCGGAAGACCGACGCCGCCGTGGATGCGGCGCAGCAAACCCTGATCGCAGAGCTGATTCACGATGCGGCGGGCGGTCTGCTGGGTGACGTTGAAGTGCACGGCTAGATGCTCGATCGACGCGAAGCCCTTGTCGCGCACGATTTCCAGAATCTCGGACTGTCGTCTGTTTGTCATCTTCAGCATGTATCTGATTGAAATATTATCATTCGAACATGAAACGTGCAATTTCTTATTTCGTTCGCTCGAAAACTATGTTCGAATGAACATCAGGGAGGATTTGAATGTTGCTGAGAACGCCGGTGAAGCGTTCCTTTGACGTGCGCGGCCTGTGGCAGTCTCCATCCAATGGAGCGGTTCGGCGTGCGCCGTCGCGCGCAACGATGGCCTTTCGCACATATCAATGCAGTCGAACCGGGTAGGTTCATGTCAGCGATTACGCTCGATCACGTCTCCAAGAACTGGGGCCCAATGCGCGCCGTCGATGAGATCAGTCTCACGGCGGACGAGGGCTCGCTGCTGGTTCTTCTGGGGCCGTCGGGCTGCGGCAAGTCCACGACGCTGCGGCTGATCGCAGGTCTCGAACAGCCGGACGGCGGCACGATCACAATCGGCGGGGCCGACGTGACCCATCTTTCGCCGGCAGAGCGCAAGATTTCCATGGTGTTCCAGTCCTACGCGCTGTTTCCGCATCTGAGTGTCGCAGAGAACATCATTTTCGGCCTGCGTGTGCGCCGCGTATCGCGCGCCGAACGTGATGAGCGGCTCAAGCGCGTTGCCGACATCGTTGGTCTCGGACACTTGCTCGATCGCAAGCCGTCGCAATTGTCCGGCGGCCAGCGTCAGCGCGTGGCGCTCGGCCGCGCCATCATCGCAGAGGCGCGGGTCTGCCTGATGGACGAGCCGCTCTCCAACCTTGACGCCAAGCTCCGCCATGAAATGCGCACCGAAATCCGCTCGTTGCAGCAGCGCCTCGGCATGACGATGGTCTATGTCACGCATGACCAGACCGAAGCCATGACGATGGCGGACCGCGTGGTGTTGATGCGCGACGGCCGCATCGAACAGAATGGCACGCCGGAAGAACTCTACAACCGGCCTGCGACCGCTTTTACGGCGCGCTTTATCGGAACACCGCCGATGAATCTGATCGTCAGGGGCGACCGGCTGCTCGGCATTCGTCCGGAGCATATCCGTATCGTGTCGCATGACGGTCATCCGGCGCGCGTAAAGGCGGTCGAGCATCTGGGCGCGGACAGCATCGTTCTTTGCGACATCGACGGCCAGTCCGTTTCGGTGCGGCAGGACGGTTTCAGCAAATCGCAGCCGGGCGACGACATCCGGCTCGCGTGGGACGCGAGTTTTGAGCACCAGTTCGACAAGACGTCAGAGCGGCGGATCGAATCCGCATCCGGCGAGATGAAACGTGTTGCGGCTGTCTGAAACCCGGAACGGGATCGCACGGTCAGGGATAACAAGGGGAGAGTGATATGAGATTGTTTGGACGAACGATGTTGACGGCAGCCGCGCTCGCGGCGCTGTCTTTCGCTGCGCGGCCTGCGGCTGCGGTCGATCTGACCATGTATTATCCGGTCGCGGTCGGCGGTCCGGTGACCAAGATCATCGACGATATGGTCGCGCGATTCGAGAAGGAAAACGCGGACATCAAGGTGACGGCGGTCTATGCCGGCAACTACACCGACACGATGACCAAGGCGATGACGGCCATGAAGGGCGGCCAGCCGCCGCAACTGTCGGTGCTGCTCTCCACCGACGTGTTCACGCTGATGGATGAAAACGCCATCGTGCCGATGGACGGGCTCGTGGCCGACAAGGCGTGGTTCAAGGAATTCTACCCGGCGTTCATGGCGAACGGCCAGATCGACGGCAAGACCTGGAGCATTCCGTTCCAGCGCTCGACCATTGTGCTGTACTGGAACAAGGACGCGTTCAAGGAAGCCGGCCTCGATCCTGAAAAGGCGCCCGCGACCTGGGACGAAATGACGGAGATGGGCAAGAAGCTCATCAAGAAAGATGCATCGGGCAACACCACGCGCTGGGGTGTCGAAATTCCGACCACCGGTTACGGCTACTGGATGCTTCAGGCGCTTGCGATCGAGAACGGTCAGAAGCTCATGAATGAGCCGGGCAACGAGGTCTATCTCACCGCGCCGAAGACGGTTGGTGCGCTGGACTACTGGACCGACCTGTCACGCAAACATGGCGTGATGCCGACGGGCAGCATCGACTGGGCGACGTTGCGCACCGACTTTCTCGAAGGCAAGACCGCGATGATGTGGCACACCACAGGCAATCTCACCGCGGTGAAGGACGGTGCGAAGTTCAACTTCGGTGTCGCCATGCTGCCTGCCAAGGAGCGCCGCGGTTCGCCGACCGGCGGCGGCAGCTTCTATGTCTTCAAGAACGCTTCGCCCGAACAGCAGAAGGCGGCGGTGAAGTTCATCCAGTGGATGACAACGCCTGAGCGCGCCGCCGAGTGGAGCATCAAGACCGGTTATGCCGCCGTTTCGCCGGCAGCCTACAAGACACCGGCGATGGAAGCCTACGCGAAGGGCTTCCCCGCCGCCACCGTCGCGCGCGACCAGCTTGAGCATGCGGTGCCGGAATTGTCCGTTCACGAGAACGGCCGCATCTACAAGTTCGTCAATGACGCCGTGCAGGCGGCCGTCACCGGCACGCAGAAGCCATCGGAGGCGCTCGCGGCTGCACAACAGCAGGCTGATCGCGTGCTCCGCGCCTACAAGTAAAGAAAGGGCCGGGTGGCGGCTCGCCGTCGCCCGGCCAAATTCCTGATGACAGATCAAGCAGTCACATCGACAGTTGCCGCGCGAATGCCGAGCTCGCACGCGTGGTGGAACGCTGTGAATGCGTGGCTGCTGCTATTGCCGGCGGCGGTGCTGCTGGTCGCGTTCACGCATTACCCCATTCTGGCGACGATCCGTCATTCGTTTTTCCTGACTCGCCGCAACGGCACGGAGGTCTTCGTCGGCCTCGACAGCTACCAGTCGATGGCCGCCGACCCGATTTTCTGGAAGGCGCTGGTCAACAATTTCTGGTTCGCACTCGGCACCATTCCGACCTCGATCGCACTGGCGCTGCTGATGGCGATCTGGGTCAACCGCAACATGCGCGGCCGCGGCTTCCTCCGCCTCGCATTTTTCACGCCGACCGTGCTGCCAATGATCGCGGTGGCGAACATCTGGTTGTTTTTCTACACGCCGGATTATGGACTGCTTGATCAGTTGCGCGGGGTTTTCGGACTTGCGGGCTGGAACTGGCTGGGCGACCCCAGCACGGTGATGGGCTGCCTGATCGTTATGGTGATCTGGAAGGAAGCCGGGTTTTTCATGATTTTCTATCTCGCAGCACTTCAGCAATTGTCACCGGATCTGGAAGAGGCGGCGGCGGTTGAAGGCGCGAGCCGTTGGTACACGTTCCGGCGCATTACGTTTCCGCTGCTGATGCCGACCACGCTGTTCGTGGCGATCAACGCTGTGATCAATTCGTTCAAGCTGGTGGACCATCTTGTCATCATGACCAAAGGCGGTCCCAACAACGCCAGCACGCTGCTGCTTTACTACATCTATGAAGTTGCTTTCACGTTTCAGGATTCAGCCTATGCGGCGACCCTGACGGTGGTGCTGCTGGTCCTGCTTAGTACGGTGGCGCTGATCAAGTTCGGCTATCTCGATCGCAGGATTCATTACCAATGAACGGCCGCACGCATTCGATCGAGGCGGTCGCCGCCTGGCTGCTGGCGCTGTTGTGGCTGGCGCCCTTGGTCTATGCGTTTTGGAGCGCGCTGCACCCGGCGGCCTACGCGACCTCCTTTAGCCTGTCCGCGCCCTGGACGCTAGAGAATTTCGCCCGCGCATGGCATCAGGCACCGTTCGGCCGCTACTATCTCAACACCATTGTGCTGGTCATTATCATCCTTATCGGCCAGCTCGTGCTCTCGACGCTGGCCGCCTATGCCTTTGCGCGCTTTACGTTCAGGGGGGAGCGGTATTGCATTCGCGCTTGTGCTGCTGCAATTGATGATCATGCCGGACGTGCTGATCGTCGAGAACTACCGCATGATCGGCAAGCTCGGGCTGCTCGACACGATTCCGGCGATTGCCTTGCCGTATCTTGCCAGCGCGTTCGGCATCTTCCTGTTGCGGCAGACCTTCAAGAGCGTTCCGCAGGAACTGGTCGAGGCCGCCCGCGTCGAAGGGGCGGGGCCGCTGCAAATTCTCTGGAAGGTTTATGTGCCGCTAGCGCGGCCGACTTATGTGGCCTTCGGTCTCGTTTCGGTCAGCTATCACTGGAACAATTTCCTGTGGCCCTTGATCGTGACCAATTCGGTTGAGAGCCGTCCGCTCACGGTGGGCCTCGCGGTATTCGGCGCGCCGGAAACCGGCGTGGACTGGTCGATCATCACGGCTGCGACCGTGATGACGATGGCGCCGCTGCTGATCGCGTTCCTGCTGTTCCAGCGGCAGTTCGTGCAGTCCTTCATGCGCGCGGGCATCCGCTGATGCGGCTTCTGACCTGGAACATCCAGTGCGGCAAGGGCTGCGACGGCGTGACCGATCTTGCGCGCATCGTATCTGTTGCGCGAGATTTGGCCGACGCGGATGTCTACTGCTTTCAGGAAGTATCCGACAATTTCGTGAATCTTGATGGCGGTGCGGACCAGAGCGCGCAATTGGCATCATTGCTGCCCGGATACAGGCCGGTGTTTCGTCCGGCGATTGAAACCATCGACGGCGATGGCCGAATGCACCGGTTCGGCAACATGACGCTGTCGCGTCTGCCGGTGGTGCAGATCGCCAATCATCTGCTGCCGTGGCCGGGAGCGGGGGGCGTCCGCAGCATGCGGCGGCATGCGCTGGACGTCACAGTTCAGACGGGCTTCAGCGCGCTGCGCATCGTCAACACGCATCTCGAATATCATTCAGCAGCCCAGCGCGAAGCCCAGATCGCGCGGTTGCTCGATTTGCAGGAAGAAGCATCCGCGAGTCCGAAGGCCGGTGGTTCCCACATTGAGCCATATGTCGCTCAAACGCTTGCCGCGTCGAGCCTGCTATGCGGCGATTTCAATTTCGATGTGTCGGACCCGCAGCACGCGCTGATTCACGGATCGAAGCGGCGGGGATTGAACTACCGCGACGCATGGTCGATCTGTCATCCCGGTCAGCCCCGTGCATTCACCTGCGGGCTCTATGACCACGGGCAATGGCCGGACGGCCCCGACTGCCGGGATTTCATTTTTGCGACCGAAGATTTGAGCGGCCGGGTTCGTCGTGTCGAAGTCGAAGGCAACACTGTGGCTTCGGACCATCAGCCGATTTTCATCGAGCTTGCCGATTAAAACCGGGGCATTTCGGGGACTCTTCCCCGGAACGGTTTTTGTCGGATCACCGCCTAAAGATGCCTCCCAACGGGCGCCGCGCCGGTCTAGACTGACCCGTCTTGTAGCGTAGCGGGTTGTAAAGATGGCGATTTCGGAGGGCGACAGGCACGATGCATACCTGCGCCGTAGTCTGCCGCCTGCTTTGGGCATGGACGGCGTCGTGACGACGTTGCGCCGTCGGGCGGTGTTTATCGTGAGCGTGACGTTTGCCTGCGTCGCGCTGAGCCTTGTCTATATTCTGCTTGCGACTCCTAGATATACGGCCTCCGGCCGGATCGAACTCGGTGCTTCGGTCGGCGACGTCGGTGCAACTCGGATCAAGGACCTTACGTCACCTCGCATCTTTAACAATGTGATCGCGCGCGAAAAGCTCAACGACGATCCGCTGTTTGGCGCAAGATCAAGGGGAATTCTCTCGGCGCTGTTGACTGGTATTGGCCTTGTGCCTGCTGGCGATCCGCACGCCATGGCGCTGCGCCAACTCGATCGCGCGGTCAGCGTCATGCGTGAACCCAGCTCATCCAATGTGAACGTCAACGTTGTGACGCCGGATCGCGAAATATCGGCGCGTGTCGCGAATGCCGTGATGGATGCTTTCATTGAAGATGCGGCACGCCTGCCGATCGAAACCACGCCCGGCGATAGCGCGCCTCCCGATACATCGCTGGAGATACTTCAAGATCGCCTCCGGGACGCAGAGCAGCGCTATGACAAATATCGTCAGGACAACGGCATCGCCGGCAGCAACGGCCAGCCGGTGATCGAGAATCCGGTCAGTGAATTGATCAGCCAAATCACCACTGCCGAAGCTAGGGTTAATAGCTTGCGTTCGACGCTGACCCAGCTCCAGCGCGCCAGGGACGATCGGGATGTCGACGCTATTCCGGCGGCGCTGCGGAGCAGAACCGTTGACGCTCTCAGGAATCGGTATGCAACCGCATGGCGGACCGAGGCCGATCTGTCTGAAACCCTCGGACCGCGGCATCCAGATCTCAGATTTGCCAGATCGCAAACGGCCGAAGCAAGACGGCTGCTGGATCAGGCCATTGGAGACATGGTTCAATCCACGGCCGGCGAACTGGAGCGTGCCCGTTCTGTCGTGACCCGGCTCAAGGCTCGTCTTGATGCATCGAAGAAAGGTCTGACCAAATCGAACGAAGTGTTCGCGCGCCTCGGGGAACTTGAACGTGAAGTCGAGACAAGCCGTGCGGCGTATCAGGCCTTTCTGCTGCGATCTCGCGATGGCGGCGAACGACAGCGACTGAGCGATACGCTTCCCCGGATAGTCAGCCGTGCAACGCCACCGCAGGGACGGAGCGGTGCATCTTCCATTCGTGTTCTGTTTACCAGCATTCTGCTCGGGCTTGGTTTCGCTATCAGCCTTGCCTGGCTGCTTGAATTAATGAGTGAACGAAAGGGAAAGACCGCGTTTCGATAAGCAGGGTCATTGCCGTACAGCCTTGAAAAATATCAACTACGCCACGAATGAACTCACACGGCTGCGCATCAGCGCGAGGAGTGCGTGCGAAATCTCAGGTTCGCGAAAATCGTGACCTATGTCGTCTCAGCATGAAAGGTGTCATGTAACCTTCAAGATAAGCCGTCAAAACATGCCCGAGCTTCACAAGGGGTGTGAGATGAGCGACATGACATTGAATTCTGCGATTGCCGATGGATCGGCAATCGAGCCGGCCTCCAGGCCAAATCTTGACAAAGGCTTCAATCCGCTGACGATGATCCTGTTTTTGAATCCTCGCCGCCGGACTCCTGTTCGTCGCCTACAGCATCTATGTTGATGTCGATGCGACCGGCGCCAAGGTCACGACCTATCTGCCTTACATTCTGCTGTTCGTGGCGCTTCTGATTGCGCTCGGCTTCGAGTTCGTCAACGGCTTTCATGACACGGCGAACGCGGTCGCGACCGTGATCTACACACACTCGCTCCCGGCAGAGTTCGCCGTGATGTGGTCGGGCTTCTTTAATTTTCTCGGTGTCTTGATGTCGAGTGGCGCGGTTGCCTTCGGCATCGTCTCGCTGCTGCCGGTCGAACTGATCCTTCAGGTCGGAAGCAGCGCCGGTTTTGCCATGGTGTTCGCATTGCTGATCGCTGCGATCATGTGGAATCTCGGAACCTGGTACTTCGGTCTTCCGGCTTCCAGCTCTCACACGCTGATCGGTTCGATTATCGGTGTCGGCGTCGCCAATGCGGTGATGCGCGGCCGCGACGGCACCTCGGGCGTCGACTGGAGCAAGGCCACCGAAATCGGCTACGCGCTTCTGCTGTCGCCGCTGTTTGGATTCTGCATGGCCGCGCTTTTGCTGCTGGTGCTGAAGTTCGTTGTCCGCAACCCCGCGCTCTACGCGGCGCCGGAAGGCAACAAGGCGCCGCCGCTCTGGATTCGCGGCCTTTTGATTGCCACCTGCACCGGCGTTAGCTTCGCGCATGGGTCCAACGACGGTCAGAAGGGCATGGGCCTGATCATGCTGATCCTGATCGGCACCGTGCCGACCGCTTATGCTTTGAACCGCGCCTTGCCCGAATCGCAGGTTGCGAAGTTTTACCAGACGTCGGAAGCCGCATCCAAGGTGATCGCGGCAAAGGGAGCCGGCCACAGCATCATCGGCGATCCGCGTCCCGCCGTGACCCGCTACGTCGCGGAACACCACATCAGCGAAGGCACATATCCGTCGCTGGCTGTGCTGGTGAAAGACGTCGGCGAACAGGTGCAGAAGTACGGCACGCTGAACAAGGTGCCCGCTGAAGTCGTCGGCAACACCCGCAACGACATGTATCTGACCTCGGAAGCCATTCGCTTCCTGATGAAAGACAAGGAAAGCGATCTCAATAAGGAAGATATCGCCACCTTGAACGCTTATAAAGGCTCACTTGATAGTGCCACCAAGTTTATCCCGACCTGGGTGAAGATTGCGGTGGCCATCGCGCTCGGCCTTGGCACCATGATCGGCTGGAAGCGTATCGTTATCACCGTGGGCGAAAAGATCGGCAAGACGCACCTGACCTATGCGCAGGGTGCATCCGCCGAACTGGTTGCCGCCGCGACGATCGGAGCGGCTGACGTGTTCGGGCTTCCGGTTTCGACCACCCACGTCCTGTCATCGGGTGTCGCCGGAACGATGGCGGCCAATGGCTCGGGCTTGCAGATGGCGACCATTCGCAACCTGCTGATGGCCTGGGTGCTGACGCTGCCGGCGGCGATCTGCCTGTCGGCAGGTCTTTACGTGCTGTTCTCGCGCCTGTTCTGACAAACAGAGGCCGTCGCCTTCAGGCGACGGCTTTCGATCCGCCCGAATAGCCAACAAGGAAAAGCCCGCGCTGATGGCGCGGGCCGTTCCATTTAGATCTTGATTGTTCTCCGGTTCGCGGGCGCAATGGGGAGCTAGATGCTCAATAATCCCTCTCGCGATGCACGTCGTGAACGACGATGCCGCTGCCGGACTGAGGCATCGCCAGCCAGTCGCGGCGCTTCAAGGTCCGGCGGGTATCTTCCAGCCCGCTCAGCCAGTGTTCGCGCATCGATGTGGCAGAGAATTCGTGATCCTTGGAATCGCCCTCATACGCCTTCTGCTGATAGATCATTTGCAGGATAGTGATCTCTGGAAGGTCGGCGAAGTGGTCGCGCAGGGCGCGTTCATGTTCGGAAAGCTGCTCTTCCGGAATTTTCAGCAATGCCTTGTAGAAATCGGCTTTCAGGTTGTTCATGCGCTTGTAGACATCGGTGTTGTAGCGCGTGCGCGACGAATAGACGATGTCCTTCTGCCGCGCCATGACCTCCTGAATGTCGCGCGGCAGAGGACCGCGCGCGTTAAATAGATCGACCTGGAACACCAGCGAATTCTTCCTGTCTTCCTGATCGAGCAGATGTTGAAGCGGCGTATTGGACACGATGCCGCCGTCCCAGAAATGATCGGTGCCGATCTTTACCATCGGCAGGGCAGGCGGTAACGCGCCGCTGGCCATCACATGCTCTGGCCCGATGATTTCCTTTTTGTTGTCGAAGTAGAGAAAATTCCCGGTCAGCACGTTCACCGCGCCGACGGCGAAGTGCATCTTGCGCGAATTGATCAGATCGAAATCGACCAGTTCCAGCAGCGTCTCCCGCAGCGGCGTCGTGTCGTAATAGCTCGTCGCGGTCCTGGCTCCGGCCGGGGCGAACCATGGATTGACGTCATGCGGCTTGAAGAAGCCAGGTTGTCCCATGGTTGTGGTCAGGAACGAACTCGTCAGGTTGCGCGCCTTGCGATAGACGTCGCCATCGGGCGTGTAGTGCCAGACCTTGCGGCTGGTGATGCGATCCCAGAAAATTTGCAGCCGTTCAAGCCGCCTTTCCGGACGATTGCCGGCGATGATGGCTGAATTGATTGCGCCAATCGACACACCGCAAACCCAGTCCGGCTCCATGCCGTCTTCATGCAGCGCCTGATAGACGCCGGCTTGATAGGCTCCCAGCGCGCCGCCACCCTGAAGAACCAATGCCACGCGATCGCATCGATCGGGCCGCCAGTTGCTGGATGCGAGGGCTTCGGATTCCGGCGTGCGCGCGTCCATTTTCTTGTCCCCAACGTTATGAGATATGAATTCCGCGCGCAGAATTCAGATCAGCCGTGACGTTGTTGTGACAGGGGATTATTGCCGCTGCGAAATGCTTGCCGCTTTCTTGCGATAGCTGCATCAGCCTTAACGGACTGGACGTCTGTCATGCGGCTGAAGGAATTTTCTCACATCGATGTCAAGCACAGCCGCTAGCTGTGGTGCGCAAGACAATGTCGTTACCAGTTTGCTGTGATCGACCACGCGGAGCCGTCGCGGCTGGAGATAGCACTGAAAAGGAAATGTACGATGCGGAAAGCGGACGTTCTCAGACTTCCCTCGATGCCCGCGGCCGGTCCGAGCTATCCGGGGGGCCGTATCGTTTCATCAATCGCGAATTTCTTGTCATTACTTATGAGACCGATCCCGACCTGATCCGCGCCGGGCTACCCGAGCCGCTGGAGTCGATCGACACGCCCATCGTGCATTACGAGTGGATCAAGATGCCGGATTCATCCGGCTTCGGCAGCTACACCGAGTCGGGCTTGGTCATTCCCGCGCGCCTGCATGGCGAAGAGGTCAACTTCGTCTCGCAGATGTATCTTGACGATGATCCGCCGATCGCCGCCGGCCGCGAGATCTGGGGCTTTCCCAAGAAATATGCGCATCCGAAACTTGAGATTGTGAAGGACACGCTCACCGGCACGCTGGAATATGCCGGACAGCAGGTCGCTGTCGGTACCATGGGCTACAAGCATGAGGCGATGGCCGGCAATGGCGAGGCGACCCTTGCCACGCTGTCGAAGACCCAGATCAATCTCAAGCTGATCCCCGGCGTCGATGGTCTCGCCGAAATCTGCCAGCTCGTGGCGATCAATCTGACTGACATCAACGTCAAGGGATCATGGTTCGGGCCCGGCCGCCTGCATCTCATTCCGCATGTCAATGCGCCGGTGGCGGATTTTCCGGTGCGGCGCGTGATTGGCGCTCATCATTTCCTTGCCGACCTGACGCTGCCTTATGGTCGTGTGGTGCACGACTACAACAAGGAAGCGGACGATCTCGCGGAAGCGGCGGAATGAGCGGCGCTGACATGCGTCCGTAACAAATCTGTCGTCATACTATTGGATTGGTATCTCGGAGCCATTTTGAGGCTGAACCGAAGCGGTATCGAGCTTCCGGTCGATGGGGACGTATCGTGCAGGCCGAAGCGTTGACGACTGCGGACATCGCGATGAGGCAATCGCCGACGATGGCGTCGATTCCGGGTCTGGTGTGGGCATTCCGGATTCATGCCGACGGCATCGCCGAGCCGCTCAATGTCGACGAACCGATCAATCTGCGCGGCGACGGATTGCTCTGGTTGCATTTCAATCTCGCCGATCTGCGTGCGGATCAGTGGCTTGAAGCGGCTGATCTCGATATTCCGGCTGTCGGCAAGGCGCTGCTGCTGTCACGGGACAATTTCCAGCAGATTCATGCAGCCGACGACTGCATCTACGGTGTGTTCTCCGATCTGGTGCGGGCGATCGACCGCGTCACCGAGGAAACCGGCTACCTGCATTTTGCAATGACGGAGCATTTGCTCGTCAGCGGGCGTCATCATGCGCTTTGTGCCGTCGATGCAACGCGGCGGGTTCTCGAGAGCGGCCAGCGGATCGGCAGCGCGGCGGCCCTGCTCGAGACGATTGTCGAGCATGTCGCCGAGACGATGGAGCGTGTAGCGGAAGGTGTCGGGTCAAAGCTCGACGGTATCGAGGAAAAGGTACTTTCGGACGATACCGCCGATCTGCGCAGGGATCTCGGCCGGTTGCGCCGCACCTGCGTCCGGCTGCATCGGCAACTGTCCGGTCTTCTGCTCATGTTCCGCCGCCTCGATTTGCAGGGGCCTGATGTTCTGAAGCCGGCGCTGCGGCTGCGCGCCGGAAAACTCGCCCAACGGCTCGATGCGCTCGATCATGTGGTCGTGGAAATGCGCGAGCGTAGCCGCTTGTTGCAGGAGGAACTGCATCTCAAGATCGAGGAGCAGACCAACAAGAGCATTCATTTGCTTTCGGTGCTCACCGCCCTGTTGCTGCCGCCGACGCTGGTGACCGGCATCTTCGGCATGAACACCAAGGGATTGCCGCTGACCGATGTAGACAGCGGATTTCTCACGGCCGGTGTTCTCGTCATAAGCTCATCCGCGCTTGCCTACTACATCATGAAGCGCTTCGGCATCGTGAAATAGTCCGGAGCGGCTGTGCAAGATCAGTTGTCCGGGCTGCTGCGGATCGTCGCAATTCTCGCCATGAGTGTGTCGTTGCCGTGCATGTCGCATGCGGCGGACGAAAAACCGGCGGCGAATACATCGATCAAAAAAAGCCCGCGCGAGATTCTGGCCGACGGGGGCGTGCAATTCAATGCGACCTACATCGCGGAAGTGTTCGGCAATGCCTCTGGCGGCATGCGGCGCGGTTCGATCTACACCGGGCGTCTCGATCTCGGTGCCGACGCCGATCTCGAAAAGATCGTCGGCTGGACCGGCGCAAAGTTTCACGCCAATATGTATCAAATCCACGGGCAAGGGCTGTCGCGCGACTATGTCGGCAACCTGATGCTGGTCAGCGGTGTCGAAGCGCTGCCCGCGACGCGACTCTATGAATTGTGGATCGAGCAGTCGTTGTTCGACGGCAGATTGCTTGTGAAGGTCGGACAGCAGGCGTCCGACGTCGAATTCATCGACAGCAAGTACGACGATATTTTCACCAATTCGGCGCTGGGGTGGCCTGGCATCACCGGCATCAATCTGCTGAGCGGCGGGCCGTCGCCGCCGTTGGCCGTGCCGGGTGTTCGCATCAAGGCGCAGCTATCGGACAGCATCACGGCCTATGCCGCCATTTTCGATGGCGATGCCGCGCCACCGGGTCCGGACGATCCGCAGATCAAGAACCGCAACGGTTTGCTGTTTCGCGTCAACGATCCGCCGTGGATCATCGGGCAGCTCAAATACGGGTTCCAGCTCGGCGAAAGCAAGCTGCCGGGCACGATCACCGGCGGCGCGTGGAAACATCTCGGCGAGTTCAACGACCAACGTTATGCGGTCGGCGGGCTGGCGCAGGCTGATCCCACGACCTCGGGTGAGCCGCAAAAGCTGCGCGGCAATCAGGGCATCTTCGGCGTCTATGAGCAGATGCTGGCGCGCGCAGCGCCGGGCTCGGACAAGGGCATCGGCTTTTTTGTCCGCACGTCCGTCAGCCCGTCGGATCGCAATCTGATTAGTTTCTATCTCGATGGCGGCTTTCAGTTCGGCGGCTTCAATGAGGCGCGTCCGAACGACAGGTTCGGCATCGCGATGACCTATGCGCGCATTTCCGATGCGACACGCGCCGCCGACCGCGACGTGCAGGCATTCACCGGGGCGCCATTCCCGGTGCGTGATTTCGAAGTGGTGTTCGAGATGACGTATCTGGCTGAGATTCAAGCCGGCTGGACCGTTCCGCCGGTGTTCCAATACGTCTTTCATCCGGGAGGAGGGATCCCGGATCCCAACGATCCGACGCAGACCCGGCGCATCAAGGATGCCGCTGTGTTCGGCCTGCGCAGCACGTTCAGCTATTGAGGCGGCTTATTACCGCCCCTTGAAGTTTCCGGCGCGGCGCTCTTCGGTCGATTTCACACCTTCCTTGAAATCCTCGGTTTCGCGCAGCCAGGTTTGTTCCGCGAGTTCATGGTCGGTCTGCGCCTTGACGCGGTCCGCCAATCCCGCACGCATGGTCGCGCGAGTCGACATCAGTCCGAGCGGCGAATTCTCCGCGATCTCGCCAGCGAGCTTGAACGCCGCGTCCCGCACCTGATCCTGTGGCACCAGTACATTGGCCAAGCCCATCCTGAAGGCTTCCTCGCCGGTCACGCGGCGGCTGGTGTAGAACATCAGCGCGGCGTTGTTCTTGCCGATCACTTCCGGCAGCGTCACGGTCAGGCCGAAACCGGGATGGAACCCAAGCCGGGTGAAGTTCGCGGCGAAGCGCGCCTCGGGGCAGGCGACACGGAAATCGGCCGATACCGCAAGACCGAGGCCCCCGCCGATGGCAGCACCTTGAACAGCGGCAACGATCGGCTTCTTGTTGCCGAAGATGCGAACCGCCTCGCGATAGAGATCGCCGGTGGTGCCGTCGCCGGACGCGGCATCTCCGTCAAATCCCGCCGGACGATTGAAGTTTGCGCCGGCGCAGAACGCCTTGCCTTGCGAGGCGAGCACGACCGCGCGCGCGTCCATATCGTTGTCGATCTCGCCGAGCGCGTCGGCGATCTGCCGGATCAGCGACAAATCGAAGAAATTCAGCGGCGGCCGGCGAATCTCGATCAGCGTGACATGCCCGTGTTTTTCGACGCCGATGTCGGTGAAGCCGCTCATGAATGGTCCTCGTTCGGTGTTTGCTATTGTTCAGCGCAGTCCAAGCCCGCGTGCGATGATGCCGCGCAGCACTTCCGTGGTGCCGCCCTGGATCGTCAGCTTTGGCGCGATCTTGATGGCGAAGGCCAGTTGCTCCTCGAGCGTGTGATGATTGGAAGCATCAGTGTCGATGAATGCGGCGAGGTCGCGCACGCGATGCGGCAACTGCTGCTCCCAGATGGTGCCGATGTCCTTGACGATGGAGGCTTCCACCACGGGTTCCTTGCCTGCCTGCAACATGCCCGCGACTGAAACCGACATGCGGCGCATGGCGTGAAGCTGCGCCACCAGCCGGCCGATGCCTTCCGCGCCGCGTGCATCGGGGTTCGGTCCCAGCGCGCGCACCAGTTCGGTCAGCACATAATAGGTTTCGAGAAAGCGTTCCGGTCCGCTGCGCTCATAGGACAGTTCACTGGTGGCCTGCTTCCATGCGCCATCGATCTCGCCGAGTGCATAGTCGTCGGGAAGGAACACGTCCTCGAACACGACTTCGTTGAATTCCTTCAGTCCGCTGATCTGCGCAATCGGGTTGACCGTGATGCCCGGCGTCTTCATGTCCACCAGAAACTGCGTCAGGCCGTGACGGCGGTTTTCCTTGGTCGGCGGCGAGGTGCGGAAGATCGCGAGCATGTAGTCCGCGATATGCGCCGAGGTGGTCCAGATCTTGGTGCCGTTGATCAGCCAGCCACCCTCGGTCTTGGTCGCCTTGGTCTTGGCGGCGAACAGATCGGAGCCAGAGTTCGGCTCGCTCATGCCGATGGCGAAACAGACTTCGCCGCGGCAGATGCGCGGCACGATGTCCATCTTGATCCGCTCGCTGGCGTATTTGAGTAGCACGGGGCCGCTCTGGCGGTCGGCGACGAAGAAGCGGCGGGTGGGCGCGTTGGCCACCCGCATCTCCTCGGTGACGACGTAACGCTCAAGGAAGGTGCGCTCGTGGCCGCCGTATTTCTTCGGCCATGTCATGCCGATCCAGCCGCGCTGGCCGACGCGATGGCTGAACTCAGGAATGTCGCTGTCTTCCCGCTGCGGTTCGTGCGGATTGAAGGTGCCGGCCGCGATTTCCTCGGCGAGGAACGCGCGCACTTCGCGACGCAGCGTCTCGCATTCTTCCGGCAAACAGATCTGATCGAAACGAAGCGCTGCGGTCATGTTGATCTTCCTCTCTCAGCGCGAAGCGACCAGCGGCCACAACTCGTCCGCGCCGCGGGCGGCGACGAATTTGCCAAGCTCGGTGGCCCAGTAGCTTTCCTGGCCGAAGTCATCGCGCCAGGCCAGCGCGCGCAACGTATAGCGATGCAGAATGTGCTCCATCGAGAAGCCGATGGCGCCGTGCACCTGATGCGCGATGGCCGCGCCTTTTTCCGCAGCCTCCGCGCAGCGAATTTTGGCCGCGGCGACCTCAAGGAAAACGCCGTCGTCGAACGACGCGCTGTTCGCGATGGCATCCGCTGCCGATCCGGCGGCGGCGACGGCGACTGCGACTTCGCCCGCGAGTTTTGCGAGATTGTGCTGCACCGCCTGGAATTTCGAAATCTGCTTCTCGAACGCAATGCGTTCGTTCGAGTAGCGCACCGTGATGTCGAGCATGGTTTCCAGTGCGCCCGCGATTTGCAGGCTGCGCAATGCTGCGCCCATCAGCATCAGTGAAGATGGTGTTGTTCCTGCTGGCGCAGGCTTTGCCGAAACGGGTTTGACATTGGTGAAGGTCACGGTGTCCGACGCATCGTTGCCGAGGTTCTCTCCGGCCTCGATCCGGCAGGCAGAGGCTTTCACGAGCGCTATCGTGACTCCTGCGCGCCAGACGCGATCACGGCGATATGTCCGGCCTCGGACGCAAATGGAACGCCACGGGCGCGGCCGCTTAGTGTCCCGTCCGCATTGATCGTGATTCGATCCTGCGGGCGTGCCGGCGCGATCGTCATTTTGCCGGACGGGGAGGGGAAGCCCGGCCCGCGACAGCAGCCAGCCGGCGAGCATTGTTTCGACCAGCGGAATAGAGACTGCGAACCGGCCCGCCGAACTAGCGACGCTGAAGCCGTCCGCTAGATTTGCGCCGGAGCCATCGCAGTCTTCCGGCACCCACGATAGGGGCAAGCCTGCATCGCTGAGCGCAGTCCAGAGCGTTGATTTCCAGCCGTCATTCGCAGCGCTGTTGATGCTTTGTGCATCTGCAAGGTCGGTGAAAATGCGCTCGGCAGTCTCCGCGACGATATTGTCAATCAAGCTACGATACCTTTTCCGGCTGCAATGGTTGTTTCAAACACCATAGACCTGCGCATTCTTTTGCCAGCCATCCCGTGATGGCGGGCCATTTTGCAACGCAGCGTGCGTTGGGGTGGGTGGCGTGCGTGGTTGAGGGGCGAAGACGATGTCGGCCTGAACGCTATCGCTTCGGCCGGAACCATGTCAAATCAGATCAGGCTTCTGAAAATGTCGCGCCGGAAGTATGTTTCCGCTCAGGCGCCGGATGTGGCTCTCTGAAATTCCGCGACCTGTCGCCGCAAGGCGAGCCGCTCTTCGAAATTCCGTGTCACGTCGCGCAAAATAGCGGCGGTGCCAATGGGCGAGCCGTGCGCGTCGCGCAGCAGCGCGATCGTGAACTCGACGGAGATGCGCCGGCCGCTCTTGGTCAGGGCCGGAACGGACAACAGATCGCCCTCGCCATATCGGCTCTGGCCGCTCATCATCACCTCCCGATAGCCGGCTCCGTGCCGCTCCCTCAGATTTTCCGGAATGATGAAATCGAGAGATTGGCCGATTGCTTCATCGGCGGAAAACCCGAAGATCTGAACTGCGCCAGGATTCCAGAACGTGACCACGCTGTCGCGGTCCGTTGCAATAATAGCATCCGACGCCGATGCTAGCAGCGCATCCATGATGCCAAGCGGAGCGGTCTCGCGACCGGAGGATGTTCGATACATTGCTTTTTCCATCTGCGATTGCGGGCGCAATCATTTTCGCCTCCATGCGATGGCCGGCAAGCGATAAATACTGGCCGATCGTATCGGGAACCTGGATACATCCGCCCGGCCGATGCGCGCATCTAACGCTTGCTTGCGGCCGCTCGCCTGGCGGGCTTTCCGGCGGCGTTGCTTTTCGTGGCCGAGGCCGCTACCCGATGCATCAATGCCACGGCGTCTCTGATGACCTCGCGTTCGCTGTCGACCGGGTAGGCGACATAGGCCGGCATGGAAAACTCGGGCGCACCGGCGACGACATGCAGCCGTTTCGCGGCGATATGAGGAAGCACGATCCGCATCGGAAAATATCCGGATCCGCCATTTTTCATCAGGTGCTGCAATCCAAGCCAGCCGATATTGGCCGTCAGCGAAGGCCCGCCGAAATTCGGAAAGCATGCGCTGTGCCGCGTGTAAAATTCAGGTCCCCAGTCGACATAGACGTATCCGGTCTGAGGTTCAGGCGCGCTCTTCGCGCTGGTTGACACCATCACCAGGCGCTCATCGAACAGTTGCTCGACTTTCAGGCCGGGGCGGCTTTGCGGCGTATACATGACGCCGATGTCGATCCGGCCCTCGATGAGGCCCTGCATGATTTCCGGTTCAAGCCCGCTTTCGGCCCGGATGGAGATGGTGGGCGTCGCCTTCTGCATCAGCGGCAGCCAATGCAGCAGGAATTCTTCCCAGAGGCCGATGCGGCCGCCGATCACCAGCGTCCCGCTGAAGCCCTCCGGAATACCGATGTCGTGGCGCGCCTGCGCCACCGTCCGGACCAATGCGGTCGCGTGCTTCTGAAACTGGCGGCCGGCGGAGGTCAGCGTCGTGCCCGCCTTGTTGCGGACGAACAGAACGCAGCCCAGCAGGTCTTCAAGCGTATGGATCCGGGTGCTGACGGTCGACTGGCTGACATGGAGCCGTTCAGCCGCGCTGATGAAATTTCCCGCTTCGACGACGGTGAGGAAGGTCCTGGCCAGTTCGGTATCCATGGGGCCTTACTTTATATCTGAGAATCCGATATTAAGCTCGTTGAATGCGTGATTGTCAAAATGACTGGAATCCCTCGAATTATCCGGTTCAGAGGCATGTCGCACCCTGCGGTTTCGCGCCGCGCACGAGGCGTGAGAGCAGCGCGCATGCCTCGCATGCGCCGCACTCGCATTTGACGATAAAGGATCGAGGACGGTCTTTCGCTCCCGGTGCAAGAGCGGTACGATAAAAAATATCGGCGAGGGCCGGTACATCGAATTCATCGGTCGTCTGATCGATTCACCCATCATCGACGCAAGAACGCGGCAGTTTAAGGGAAACGCCATGACCAATCGCATGCAGTTTTATATCGACGGCGCCTGGGTCGACCCCGCAGTCAAGAAGTCCATCCCGGTGGTCAATCCGGCCACGGAAGAGGCGATGTACGAGGTCGCGGTTGGCTCGAAGGCCGACGTCGATAAGGCCGTTGCCGCCGCCCGCCGCGCGTTTGAAACGTTCTCGCAGACCACTCGCGAAGAGCGCGTCGCGCTGCTTGAGAAGATCATCGCGGTCTACAAGACCCGGATGAAGGATGTCGGCGCTGCGATCTCCGATGAGATGGGCGCGCCGCTGCCGATGGCGGAGAAGATGCAGGCCGGCGCCGGCCTCGGTCATCTGTCGTCGACGCTTCAGGTTCTCAAGGACTATCAGTTTGAGGAGCCAATCGGCTCGGCGGTGGTCGTGCGCGAACCCATCGGCGTCATTGGCATGATCACGCCGTGGAACTGGCCGCTCAACCAGATCGCCTGCAAGGTCGCGCCTGCGATTGCGGCGGGCTGCACCATGATCCTGAAGCCGTCGGAATTCACGCCGTCGTCCGCGCTGATCTTCGCGGAAATCCTGCATGAAGCGGGCGTCCCGAAGGGCGTGTTCAACGTGATCAACGGCCTCGGTCCCGATGTCGGCGTCGCGATGAGCGAACATCCGGGGATCGACATGATCTCGTTCACCGGTTCGACCCGCGCTGGCATCGATGTCGCCAAGCGCGCCGCGAACACCGTGAAACGCGTCAGTCAGGAACTGGGCGGCAAGTCGCCGAACATCATTCTCGACGATGCGGATTTCACCAAGGCCGTGACCGGCGGCGTGGCGCACGTCTTCAACAACTCGGGTCAGTCGTGCAACGCGCCGACCCGCATGATCGTGCCGCAGGCGAAGATCAAGGAGATCGCGGCCATCGCCAAGACCGTCGCCGACAAGACCAAGGCCGGCGATCCGCGCGCCGAGGGCACCACCATCGGTCCGGTGGTCAATCGCACGCAGTGGGACAAGATCCAGGCGCTGATCCAGAAGGGCATCGACGAGGGCGCGACGCTGGTCGCTGGCGGCGTCGGTCTTCCGGAGGGCGTCAACAAGGGCTTCTATGTGCGGCCCACCGTGTTCTCCGACGTCAACAATGACATGACGATCGCCCGCGAGGAAATCTTCGGCCCTGTCATCGTGATCATGGGCGCGAAGGATGAAGCGGACGCGGTGAAGATCGCCAACGACACGCCCTACGGTCTTGCCGGTTATGTTTCGGCTGGCACTGTCGAGCGTGCGCGCAAGGTCGGCCGCCAGCTTCGCGCCGGCAACGTCAATCTCAACGGCGTTCCGAATGAGCGGACCGCGCCGTTCGGCGGCTACAAGCAGTCGGGCAACGGCCGCGAGTGGGGCAAGTTCGGCCTTGAGGAATATCTCGAAGTGAAGGCCATCGCGGGCTTCAATGCGGCCTGAGATTAAAACGCTTAAAGCGCCGGCGCGGCTGTTCCGATAGCCGCGCCACGCGCATTTCACTTTCAAGGAATGTGTCACGAACTTCGGCCGCTCGTCGGCTTGATAGATACTTCTGCAAGATAACAACAGAACAGACCGGAGAACGTCATGGAGTACGTGAAATTCGGCAAGACCGGACTTGAGTTATCTCGCCTTTGTCTTGGGTGTATGACTTACGGCGATCCGTCCCGTGGCAGTCATAGCTGGACGCTCGATGAAGAGAAAAGCCGCCCTCTCATCAAGCAGGCGCTCGAACTCGGCATCAATTTCCTCGACACCGCCAATGTCTATTCCGACGGAACGTCGGAGGAAATCGTCGGGCGCGCGATCAGGGATTTCGCGAAGCGCGAGGAGATCGTGCTGGCGACCAAGGTGTTCAACCGCATGCGGCCCGGCCCGAACGGCGCGGGGTTGTCGCGCAAGGCGATCTTCGCCGAAATCGACAACAGTCTTCGCCGGCTCGGCACCGATTATGTCGATCTCTATCAGATCCATCGCTGGGACTACGGCACGCCGATCGAGGAAACCCTCGAGGCGCTGCACGATGTCGTCAAGAGCGGCAAGGCCCGTTACATCGGCGCGTCGTCGATGCACGCGTGGCAGTTCGCGAAAGCTCTCTACATCTCGCGGCTCAACGGCTGGACCGAATTCGTCAGCATGCAGAATCACGTCAACCTGCTGAACCGCGAAGAAGAGCGGGAGATGCTGCCGCTCTGCGCGGACCAGAAGATCGCGGTGATGCCGTGGAGTCCGCTGGCGCGCGGCCGCCTGACTCGCGCGTGGGATGAGGTCAGCGAGCGGCAGAAGACCGACGAGTTCGGCAAGAATCTCTACACACAATCGATCGAGTCGGATCGCAAGATCGTTGAGCAGGTCGCGGCCATCGCCAACGCGCGCGGTGTGCCGCAGGCGCAGGTGGCGCTGGCCTGGGTCGCGCAGAAGCAGGAGATCACGTCGCCCATCGTCGGCGCCTCGAAGCCGAACCATCTCACCGACGCGGTGGCGGCGCTGTCGTTGAAACTCACGCCCGACGAAATCGCCGCGCTTGAGGCGCCTTACACGCCGCACCGCTTTGTCGGGTTTCAGTAACATCATCCCGACAACCGGCTTGAGACTGCGAGGGCGCGGCTACTTCACCGCGCCCTGAACCGCGGCAGCGATGACCGCGAGGCCCTTCGCGACATCGCCGTTGATGTGCAGCCGCAGCGCGCGCCGTCCGCGTTCCGCCAGCACGCCGAAATCGCCGCGCGCCTGCGCCGCCTCGATCACGCCGAAGCTGATGGTCTGGCCGGGCACATCGAGATCGGCGGCGGGGTCCGCCGTGATCTGGAGAAACACGCCGCTGTTCGGCCCGCCCTTGTAGGCCTGTCCGGTGGAATGCAGGAAGCGCGGCCCGAACCCGACGCAGGTGGCGACGTGCTTGCTGTCGCGGATCGCCATGCGGATCGACTGCAACGCGGAGATATTGGCATCGTCGCGGTCGAGATAGGCGAGGGTGGCGACGTAGTCGCCCGGCTGGATGCGCGCGAGATGCGCCTTCAACCAAGACACAAGATCAGTGCCCGCGCCCATCTTGCGCAGCGCGTCGGCATTCGCCGCGTCCGTGTAGATCGCAATCGAGCCATCGGTCGCAACAGGAGTCTCGGCGGGCAACGTGCCCGACGTCTCGAACGCGGACGTCAGTTCGCGCGTCTTGATCTTCGCGGCTTCGACGTCGGGCTGATCGAACGGATTGATGCCCAGCACCGCGCCCGCCACCGCGGTTGCGATCTCGAAGCGGAAGAATTCCTGGCCGATATGGGCCGGGCTCGTCACAGTGATGCGAATAACGGGATGGCCTGCGGCCTCCAGCGCGGCGAGCGCAGTCTCGCGTGCATCGTCGGCGTCGTCCTTCAGCCGCAGGTCGATGAACACGCGGTCCTTGCCATAGACGTCAGGCTTGCCGAGCGTCTCGCCTTCGAGCGGGATCAGCGCCTTGCCGTTCTTGCCGGTGGATTCCGCGATGAGCTGCTCGGCCCATGCGCCGAAATCGGCGATCTGCTTCGAGGCGGTCAGCGTGAGCTTGTCGCGGCCATGCTTCGCGGCAGCGGCGAGCGCGAGCCCGAGCTGCAAGCCAGGATTCTCCGCCGGCGGCACATCAGGACCGCAGGAGCGCACCATCGCTGCCGCGAGATCAAGAAACTCCGCCACGTCGATGCCGGCCGCTGCCGCAGGCACGAGACCGAACGGCGACAAGACCGAGTAACGCCCGCCGATCGCCGGATCGCCGTGGAAAATCTGGGCGAAGCCGCGCGCGGTCGCGACCTTCTCCAGCGACGAGCCGGGATCGGTCACGGCAACGAACCGCTCGCCTGCATTCGCTCCGGCGCGGACGAAGAAATAGTCCATCAGCGCGTTGGGCTCGGTGGTGCCGCCGGATTTGCTCGACACAATGAAGAGTGTCTTGTCGAGAGTGATCGCCGCTTCGGTGCGGCGAACCTGCGCGGGATCGGTGGAGTCGAGAATGCGCAGCTTCGGAAAACCCGCGATCTGACCGAAGGTCTCTGCGAGCACTTCCGGTCCGAGGCTCGAACCGCCCATGCCAAGCACCACAACATCGGTGAATGCCTTGCTCTTCACCCAGCCGGCGAACGCGACATAGCGCGTCGCCTGTTCCTTGTCTTGCTCGCGTGCGACGACGTCGAGCCATCCGAGCCATTTGCTTTCGTCGCTGCCGGTCCAGACCGATGCATCGTGTTGCCACAGCGCGCGGATAGTGCCGTTCGCGCGCCAGGTTTCCGCCAGCGCCTTGGCTTCCTTGTCGATTCCGGCGGCGAGCTTGATCGCCTGAGTGTCGATACGGTTTGCGAGGATCGCGGCGCGCTTGGAGGCAACAGCACCCAACAACTTGTCGAAGGCCTCAGCGAACAGCTTGACGCCGTCATCGACCAGCGCGTCGGTGATGGCATCGAGCGAGATGCCGGCTTTTGCAAGATCGGCCAGAACGCGTTCGGCATCCGCAATGTTTTCTTCAAGGCTGTCGCGCGGTTTGCCGTGATCGCGGAAGGCGTCGAGAGTGGCGGGCGGCACGGTGTTGACCGTGTCGCGGCCGATCAATTCCTCGATGTAGAGCACATCGCTGTAGGCCTTGTTCTTGGTGCCGGTCGAGGCCCAGAGCAGGCGCTGGACCTGCGCGCCCTTGGTCGCCAGCTTTTTCCAGCGCTCGCTTGCGATGACTTTCTTGTAGTGCTGATAGGCCAGCCTGGCGTTGGCGATGGCGACCTTGCCCTTCAATGCTTCCAGCCGCGTCTTCTGCTCGCCGCTCGTTCCGGCGATCTTGCCGTCGAGCTGATTGTCGACCGAGACGTCGATGCGGCTGATGAAGAAGCTCGCCACGCTGGCGATGCGTTTCGGATCGCCGCCGTTCGCGATGAAGGCTTCAAGGCCCGAGATATAGGCCTCCAGCACCTCCGCATACATATCCTGCGAGAACAGCAGCGTGACGTTGATGCTGATGCCCTGCGAAATCAGTTCGCGGATCGCGGGGACGCCCTCTCGCGTTCCCGGCACCTTCACCATCAGGTTGTCGCGGCCGACGGCTGTCCACAGCCGCTGCGCCTCGGCGACGGTGCCTTTGGTGTCGCGCGCCAGATAAGGCGAGACTTCGAGGCTGACATAGCCGTCCGCGCCATTCAGTTCGTCATAGACCGAGCGTAGCGCGTCCGCCGCGCGCTGGATGTCTTCGACGGCGAGGGCTTCATAGAGATCGCTCACCGGCCGGTCGCGTTCCTTCAGCAGCGCCGACACCGCGCCGTCATATTCATCGCTGCCGCCGATCGCCTTTTCGAAAATCGAGGGATTGGACGTCACGCCGCGCACGCCATCCTGATCGACCAGCGCTCTCAATTCGCCATTGGCAATGAACCCGCGGGCGAGGAAGTCGAGCCAGATCGCCTGGCCGTGGGTGGTGAGGGCTTTGACTGGATTCATGATGTTTTCTGGCGGCTCGATGGGCGGGAAGGTGGGATGTTGTCGGCTGTAAAGCCAAGTTTTGTCAAAAGGTTCTTTTTGAAGGTTGGGCGGGACAAAGCGGTATTTCGCCGGTCCAACACATGATCAGATCCGCAGTTCCGGCCAGCGCCGATGCTTCGATCTCGACGCCATCAATAGGGTATTCCGTTAGCGTCACGGTTTCGAAGCGGGTTCAGTCCAGCGACACTTATGTATATAGAGTGTGCCTCCTGGACCGGGTTTTCAGCGCAAGAGAAGGAGAAGGATTTCCGCCTCCGGTTCCTCAAAATAGAAAAACTCTCTCCAATTTGCTCCGGACTGGCAAGATTAGTCTTAGTTTTTCAACGATATAGACCCTATTCGCCCGCGCGAATAGAAGTTGGTGGATTTCCAGGCGTTATCGATTGAGCCCAAGGAAAAATCCGCCATGCCCGGTATCTCCATCTCCGCTGGTTTTGCGATCGGCCTCGCCTTTGGCGTGGTCGGGCTGCTGAGCGGCTTCTGCCTGATGAGCAGCTTGCGTGACTGGTGGACCGCGAATGACGGCCGCAAGATCCGCGGCTACGCGGTGGCGCTGGCCGTGGCGATCCTCGGCACGCAGTTCATTGCCGGCATTGGCGTCGTGGACATCGCGAAGTCGCTCTATTTGCAACCCTCGTTTTCCGCACCGCTGATTTTTGCGGGTGGCCTGCTGTTCGGCTTCGGCATGGTGCTCTCCAATGGCTGCGCCTCGCGCGCTTTGATTTTGCTCGGCAAGGGCAATCTTCGTTCGCTGGTCGTAATCGCCATTATCGGCATCGCCGCGCAGATGACTTTGAAGGGCCTGATCGCGCCTGCTCGTCTTGCATTCCTGCAAGCCACGCAGACAACGCCCGCCGCCGTATCCGCACCCGCGCTGCTTGCCACCATGGGCATCGACGACTTCGTTGCCCGCATCGCCGTGACGCTGATCGCGAGCGGCGCGCTGCTGATCTTTGCATTCTCCGACCGTCAGTTCCGCCGTTCCTACGGCCAGATCGCGGCCGGGCTTGCGGTCGGCCTTCTGGTGATCGCGGGCTGGCTGACCACTGGCTGGCTCGGCGCCGACGAATTCAATCCGATTCCGGTCACGTCGCTGACTTTCATTTCGCCGATCGCCGATACGCTGCAATACACCATGCTGTCGACCGGCCTCTCGCTGAACTTCGGCATTGCGCTGGTCGTTGGCGTTCTCATCGGCAGCCTGCTGACGGCTGTTGTCACCGGGCGCTTCAGCCCGAGGGCTATACCTCGGCGAACCACATGGTGCGTTCGATCTCGGGTGCGGCACTGATGGGCATCGGCGGTGCGATGGCCTACGGCTGCTCGATCGGGCAGGGATTGACCGGGCTGTCCACGCTCGGGATGCCGTCGTTCATCGCCGTTGCCGGCATTCTGTCCGGCGCGGCGCTCGCCCTTCGCGGTGCGGTTGTTATTCCGGCGCTCGCTACGCGCTAAGACAACGCCCGATTCCGGCGCGCTCTGGCCGGACTTCGCAGCAAATCGCTTGTTGTTATGCATCTGCTACGGCATCCTTCCGCGCCTACGGACCGGAAGAAACGAATTGCCATGAATCGTCGCGACCTCATTTGCTCGATTGCCCTCATTACATTCGCCTCGGCCGCCTTTCCGGCGAGGGCACAGACAACGGGCGCTGAGCGCGCGTCGTCCGCAGCCAAGCCTCCCAGCGACAAGCCGTTCGCCGAACATTTCATTGCGTTGCAGCTATCCGATTCCGATCCGAAGAAGGAACGGCTGGTTCTCAGCGTCGCCAGCAATCTTCAGAAGGCTTATGGTCAGGACAAAATCGCCATCGAGGTGGTGACGTTCGGTCCCGGCATCGATCTGCTGCGCGACACCAACGAGAACCGGCAATTGGTGGACAGCCTCGTTTCGCAGGGCGTTCGCTTCGATGTCTGCGGTAACACCCTCGATACCATCGAGCGTGAAACCGGACAGCGGCCGAAAATCAATCCGCATGCCATTGAGGTTCAGGTGGGTGTCGGGCAATTACTAAGTTTAAGCGAGAGCGGCTATACAGTCGTCCGTCCGTGAGACGGGATTCAGATCGATGCGGCGATGCCATAAGTGAACTATTCCGCCGGGTCGCTCTTGCCGAGCAGGTTGGCCCAGCGGCGCTGAATGATGTCACGCGGCGAGCCATCGACCAGAATGGCGATACCGAGCCGCGCACCGACAACCATGCCGCCCACCGCGAGCGGCGCGGACAGCGCCAGCATCGATCCTGCGGTGAGCCCCTGACCGATGGTGCAGCCGCCGGCGAGAATGCCGCCGATGCCCATCAGCACCGCGCCGGAAAGATGGCGCCGCATCTCGTGGTCGTCGTCGAATGCCTCCCAGCGCAATTCGTCGGAGCGCCACGCCGCCAGCCACGATCCCGCGATGACGCCGAACACGCTGCCGACGCCGAAGTCCGCGAAGTTCGTGACACTCAGCAAGCCGGCATAGAGCGCTTTGCCCACCGTCGAGACAAACGTCAGGCTTTGCGGACGAGGCGGGGCTGCGAAATCATCCACCCATGAAACGGTGACGATCCATCCCGCAACGATCATGACGCCGAGCACCATGCCTGCTGACACCAGGCGCGGCGCGCGTCTCAGCCGCGCATCGCTGAACGCCAGCCAGCACAATCCCGCGCCTGCGATGGCCGCGATGATGGAGCGCACGTCGATGCCGAGCGCCAGCGATGACAGCGATGCGATGTCGGAGCGCGCGCCGTCCGGCATCGCGAGCGACAGGGATTCGAGAAATCCGACGCGGAAGCCGGCAAAGATGCCGCGCAATGTCGCATAGGCCGCGCCGCCCAGCACAAGAATGACGACGAGGCTGCGCAGATCGCCGGTGCCGAGCCGCACCAGCGAACCGAAGCCGCAGGTGCCGACCATCGCCATGCCGATGCCGAACATCACGCTGCCGATCAGGATCGCGACCAGCGGCAAAGCGGGCGGCGTGTATGTCGCCAGATCGGGATCGAGGAAGCCGCTGAGGATCAGCATTTGTGTTCCGAGAACGGCGATGCCGAGCGCCAGCCCGAAGATGCGCAGCCGCCGGCTGTCGCCGCCCATCAGTGCGTCCTCGATCGCGCCGAATGTGCACAGCCGCGCATGGCGCACGGCAAATCCCGCGGCTGCGCCGATGGCGAAGCCGCCCAATGCTTGCATCCAGGCAGACATATTCTGCATGGCGTTTCTCCCGGTCGGCGCGGAGCTTGGCCTTGCGGGCTGCTCCGCGTCCGCCTGCCGGTGCGGCAGGATTATTTCTTCTCGTCTGCTCCCACCGGGGAACAGAAAATATCGTAGACCACCGAGATCACCCGGCGCACGTCCTCGTTGGCGAGACTGTAGTAGATGGTTTTGCCGTCGCGGCGCGTATCGACCATGCCGTCGTAGCGCAGCCGCGCAAGCTGTTGTGACACTGCCGACTGCCGCAGCGAGAGAATATTCTCTAGCTCAGTGACCGACCGCTCGCGTTCCGCCAGCAGGCACAGCAGCAGCAGCCGGTTCTCGTGCGAGAGCGCTTTGAGAAAATTGCTGGCCTTGCGCGCCTTGCGCATGAGTTGGTCGAGCTCGGGCGAATACTCCGCGCCGTCGCGAAGTTCGGTTTCCAGTTCGGATGACAGGATCGACGTCATGGGCTGCGGCTTATCTTTCAGGCGGTGAAGTCAAACGTGGTCAGATCTGTTTCGGCTCGGATAGTGATGCAAGTTTTGCGACCAGCGCGTCGAGCAGTCCCCAGAATGCATCGTCGCTGCTGTAGCCGGTGATGCGTCCGACCTCGCGGCCATTGTCCACCACCACGAAGGTCGGCGTAAAGCGTACCGGCGAGGCGAGGGCGATGCCGCTCGTCTTTTGACTCTGGATATTGATGCGCCGCAGCGGAAGAGACCTGGCTTCGTCGGTCTTGCCGTAGAGCGCGCCGACGTCGCGATCCCATCGCAGGCAGTAAACGCATCCGGCCTGTTCGAACATCACGAGTTCGGAGGCTTGTGCGATCGCCGAGGACAGCAAGACGCCTGCCGCAAACGCGGCCGTCACAAAGGTCCTTGCGAGCATTCCTGCAATCATGTGATACATATACACGAATTCGCATGTATCTGCTAGATCCGGAAAACCTGTGGTTTCTTCAATTTCTCTGATCGGCGCGCTGGGGGCGGGGCTGCTGTCCTTCCTGTCGCCCTGCGTTTTGCCGCTGGTGCCGCCGTATCTGTGCTTTCTGGCGGGCATCAGCCTGGACGATCTGACGCATCAGGACGAAACGCGCGGCTGGCGGCCGGACTGGCGCGTGGTTGCGCTGTCCTTTGCCTTCGTGCTCGGCTTCGCAACGGTATTCATCGCGCTCGGTGCGTCCGCATCGGTGATCGGCAAGGCCGTCACCGCGTATTTCGACACCCTCGCCATCATCGCCGGCGTCATCATCGTGATCCTCGGCCTGCATTTCCTCGGCGTGTTCAGGATCGGTTTGTTGCTTCGCGAAGCGCGGTTTCAGGCGGTGTCGAAGCCGGCGGGATTTCTCGGAGCCTACATCGTGGGTCTCGCATTTGCGTTTGGCTGGACGCCTTGCGTCGGGCCGGTGCTGGCCGCGATTCTCGTGGTCGCGGGCGTCGAGGGATCGGCAACGCGCGGCGCGCTGCTGCTCGGGGCCTATGCGCTCGGGATCGGCATTCCGTTTATGCTGGCGTCGCTGTTCTCCGGCCCGTTCTTGCGGCTGATGGCGCGGCTGCGCAGCCATATGGGCGCTATCGAAAAGGTGATCGGCGGCGCTCTTGTGCTGACCGGTGTGCTGTTTTTGACTGGCGTGATGCCGCGCATCGCCGGTTGGCTGCTGGAAACGTTTCCGGCGTTTGGATCGATCGGCTGAACGGGAGGCTCTCTTGCAAGAACAAAAGCAATTGCTGACGAGACGGCACGCCATCGCTGCATTGGGTGCCGGTGCGCTGGCCCTGCGTGCAGCGCCGGCCTTGGCGAAGCCGAAGCTCGGCGACGACGGGCTCTACCAGATGGACTGGTATCTGGAGAGCTTCCTCGATCTCTCCGAGGATCTTGCAGGGGCCACCGCGAAAGAAAAACGCTTCGCGATCATGTGGGGCCTGAAAGGCTGTCCGGCCTGCAAGCGCATGCACGAAGTCCACATGATGGACCCGAAGATCGAAAGCTATATCCGCGACAACTTCGAGGTTCTCCATCTCAATCATATCGGCGCGCGCGAGGTGACCGACTTCGACGGACGCAAGCGCGGCGAGAAGGCGCTGGGCGAGGCCTACGGCATCCGCTTCACGCCGACAATCCAGTTCTTTCCGGAAAAGACCGACGGACTTGCGGCGCTGAGCGGGCAGGCGCGGGAGGTTGCCCGCATGCCGGGATTGCTGGAGCCCGTGGAATTTCTCGCGATGTTCCGTTACGTGCGCGAGAAGGGTTACGAGTCCGCGCCGTTCCCGGAGTGGCTGAAGCGGCAGGCGTGAGGCAAATTTCTCCGCGTGGTCCCCGCTTACACGGAGGGCGACATCGTGGGTGTGACGAGCGTCTCGCGTCATCACATCCACCGTCATTCCGGGGCGCGAGCCCGCTTTGCGAGCGAACCCGGAATCCATAACGACAGGAAGAGTGGATTCCGGGCCCGCCGTCCAAGGGGACACGTCCCGGAATGACGTGGTGTAAGCACTTGCGATGCACCGGTTCCGATTCAAATTTCAAACAGCCACGTTCATTCACGCATGCGCATTCGTTCCCGCGTGCCGCGCGAGTTGGGCTTTCAGTGTCACCCCTCGAAACATGAGGGGCATGGAGCGCCGCGAGGCGCAAATGTGGTGTCTCGCTTCCGGCATCCGCTTGCGAGGCGAATGGTTCTCCGGAAGCGCGTCGCCTCACGGCGCTCCATTGCGGCGATTTTGGGCGAGAGGACCGTACTTCCGGGTCAGGACGGGCGCGGCGCGCCCTGATCCGGCGGGATTTCCCCGCCTTCATCCTGTCCTCGTCCAGCCGCTGACGGCAGAGCCACGTAGTTGGCCCGGACGGTGACCCCAGCCTCCCGGGCGTGGTGTTTGCGAAACACACGCGCAGGCGCCGCATCCTGCTCCGCTTAACAAGCGCCCTCGAGAAGCGCCCCTCACGAACAGGACATGCCGAACGTAAGGCCGATCTGGAGCGCGGGGATTCGTATCCCCATCACGAAATGTTGCAGGAGTCGTCACGCCGGATCGTCCACCGTCATTCCGGGGCGCGAGCATCTTCGCGAGCGAACCCGGAATCCATGGCGGCAGGAAGAGTGGATTCCGGGCCCGCGCCCAAGAGGGCGCGTCCCGGAATGACGAACTCTCCAGGATGACGAACTCTCCACGATGACGAAACGAGAAATCACTCCGGAGCACAGCGAAATCCGGGATAAACACCGCTGGACATGCGCCGGATCGCGCCGCGCTCCATCCGGGCTACGCTTGCTGACTTGTCCCGGGCGCGATGCAGCGCTGCTTCGCAGAACCGGGACCATTACAGATCCGATGCGCAACGGCCCCGGCTCAGCAGCGCACCACTTTCGTGATGCGCTGCGTCCGGGGCACGGGATCGCGGCAACATTTGCTGCGTTCAAAAATCCAGCTTGTCCTTGACCGCGGCGATGCCGGCCTTGGCGCAGGCTTCGTCCGCGTCACCGCCCGGCGCGCCGGAGACGCCGATGGCGCCGAGCAGCGAGCCGCCTGCTTCGATCATGACGCCGCCGCCGATGATGACGACGTTCGGCAGATTGCGCAGGCCCTGCATCGCAGGTGCCTGAGTCGATGCGTTCAGGTCGCTCGTGCTGCTGCGGAAGCTGACGGCGGTCCATGCCTTGCCGGTCGCGGTGGGCGGCGTGTGCGCTCCCGCGAAGCGATCACGCAGCATCACCTGCGGCGTGCCGAAGCGATCCACCACAGCGACCGACACTTGATAGCCGCGTGTCCGGCAATCGGCCAGCGCCGCCTTCGCAGCCTCCTGTGCGAGTTCGGGACTGAGCGACTTGTAGGTCACGGTCGCGTCCTGCGCATGAACCGGTGCCGAGGCGAGGGTGCAGACGGCCGATAGCGCCAGCAGGTTTGGTATTCTCATTCTTTAACCTCCTCGACCAGGCAACATTGAGTGCCTGAAGCCTCATGGTGAGGAGGCGCATCTCCCACGCCGTCTCGAACCATGAGGCGTATGTTGAAACCGCCTCTTCGATCACCCTCATCCTTCGAGACGCGCGCGAAGAGCGCGCTCCTCAGGATGAGGATTGGGCCGATCGGCCCGGATGAAACAGCCGCTGACTGACTCTACTTGTTGACCGGCGACTCCGGATCGAACAGGAACGCAATGATATCCTTGATCTGCTGTTCGCTGAGCACCTTGTTCGCGCCGAAGCGCGGCATGTTGGAGCATGCAAACACAGCCTGCGAATCGAAGATCTTCGTGTAGGCCATCTTGGCTTCTTCCGGAGCGAACTTGCGGTCCTTGCCGTAGTTGGTGAGGCTCGGGCCGAGCGTGCCGAAGGAGACTTCCTTTCGCTCCATCTGGTGGCAGGCGTAGCAGTTGCCGCCCGCGACCGTGCCCGGCGGATCGGAGAACTGGCCGCCGCGGCCGTTGTTCGCGATCTTGGCGCCTGACTTCCAGTCGCCGAGGAAGTTTCCATCGGCGGGATAAACCACCTTCGCAAGCTCGCGCCTGGTGATGGCATCGGCTTCCGCCGACGGCACGTTGTTGTGATATTTATTGCAGACCTTCAGCGTCTCGTCGGGAACGATGCGCTCCTGCCATTCCTGCGGTGCGCTGCCGAAAGTCGACTTGACGTAAGCATCGACGATGGCGGGGTCCACTGTCTTCGGCGCGGTCTGCGCGGAGGCGGTGAGGGGGAAGGCGGCGAGGCTTGCGGCGAGAGCCAGCGCGGCGATTTTCAAAGATGTTGTCATAATGCGCTCCTCTCTCAACGCTTGATCGACGGGACGTTGATCTCGCCGCCGGCCGCCTGCTTTTGCAGGAACACGGTCAGCGCGGTGAGCGCGTCCGAACCGTAGGCCGGAACCGGCCAGCGTTGCTGCCGGTAACAGTCCCACAGGCGATGCTGCATTGTGCGCAGTGCGCCCTGCGAGACGCGATAGGTCGGCCAGCCGCCCATGGTTTCCTGCGGCTGCTTGCCGGGCTTCGACAGGTCGGGCAGGCCTTGCAGCCGGATGCGCTTGCCTTCGTCGGCATGGCAGGTCGAGCAGGAGAAATCGTTCACGCCGCCGCGCCGATAGAACAGCGCTTCGCCGACGGCAGCCATTTCCTGTTCTTTCGGATGACTGAGCGGAATATCGATCTTCATGCCGCTCGACTTGTTGGCGATATAGGCGACGAGATCTTCCATGTCGGAGGCGCGGCCCGGGCCGGAGAATCGGCGGGCGACGACATCCTTGGTGTCGAGGCCCTGGATATTCTGCATGCACCACAGCAGGCGCTGCTCGAGGTCCATGACCTTGTCGGCGTCTGCGAAATAGCGCGGCATCTTGGCGAAGGCACCTTCGATCTTGCCCGCGCCCTGACCGAGATCGCAGCCTTCAAGCGAGACGTTCTTGGTGCCGCGCTTTTCACTCCAGAGCACTTCGCCGCGATCGACCGCGAGAAAACCCGGATTCGACATGGGATCGGAGATCATCGCGCGATAGCGCTCGATTTCCTTTTCACTCGCGTCCTGCGCGCGAACGGCGGTCCCCGACGCACAAATAATAATGGCAAAGGCGATTGCCGACCGAATTGCGGCCTGTCTCATCATGTGTCCTCCCCCGTCAGGCCGTCTATGCGGGCCCTTGCGGCTTTCCGGATTGGTCCGAACTATCTTTACATTCAGAAAAAAGAATATAATGATGTGTGCGGATCATGATAGATCAGACTTGGCATCGTCAAGCGATACTATCGTCAAGGGATGCAAAAGACTCCCGCTGGAGGAACGATCAATGATTATGAAGCCGGTTGAAACAACCCGTCGCGAAACTCTCGCGCTTGCAGCAATCGCAGGCCTTGCAGCATTTCTCGCGCCGAAAATGGTATTTGCGGACGAGGCCGCCGTCGCCGCCGAAATCAAGAAACTCTATGGCGACAAGAAACTCGAGAGCGGCAAGATCAAGCTCGACGTGCCCGAGATCGCCGAGAACGGTCTCGTCGTTCCGATCAATGTCGAGGTCGAAAGCCCGATGACCGAACAGGATTATGTGAAGGCCGTGCATGTGTTCGCGGACGGCAATCCGCTCCCCGGCGTCGTCAGCTACAAGTTCACGCCGGCCTGCGGCAAGGCCTCCGCATCGACGCGCATGCGTCTCGCGCAGACGCAGAACATCATCTGCATCGCGGAAATGTCGAACGGCCAGCTCCATATGGCGAAGGCGAACATCAAGGTCACCATCGGCGGCTGCGGCGGCTGATCGGAGCGGCTTCGACAAAGAAAAACAATTCAGGCGAGGAATTTTCCCATGGCCACAGCACCTACACCGCGCGTTCGCGTTCCTGCCACGGCGAAGCCCGGCGAAATGATCGAGATCAAGACCCTCATCTCGCACGAGATGGAATCGGGCCAGCGCAAGGATTCGTCCGGCAAGGTTGTGCCGCGCAAGATCATCAACAAGTTCACGGCGGCGTTCAACGGCAAGCCGGTGTTCGAGGCCGACTGGAATCCGGCGATCTCGGCCAATCCGTATCAGTCGTTTTTCTACAAGGCGGCCGAGACCGGCGAATTCACCTTCACCTGGAAGGATGACGACGGCTCGGAATACACCGCGAAGAACAAGCTGACCGTCGGCTGATCTTGTCGCGCGGAGTTTCCGCGCGAGCGCAAAGTTTCTGAAAATCGTCCTTTCGCGTGAAGGGACCAGGGGTGGACCATGATATCGAGGCGGGATTTCCTGCAAGCGACCGCAGCTGCGTCCGCGCTGACGATCGGAAGCGGACTTGGCCCGCTCGGCCAGGTCGCGGCCCAGCAGCGCCTGACCCAGGCCGACATCACGCGGTTCGATCCGCTCGGCACCGTGACGATCCTCTATATCGCCGACACCCACGCGCAACTGATGCCGCTGTATTTCCGCGAGCCGTCGGTCAATCTCGGCGTCGGCGAGGTGCGCGGATTGCCGCCGCATCTCACCGACGCGGAGTTCAGGAAATATTTCAACGTCGCCACCGGGTCGGCGGATGCCTACGCGCTGACCGCGGATGACTTCGTGTCGCTGGCGCGCAACTACGGCCGGATGGGCGGCATGGATCGCGTCGCCGCGCTGATCGGCGCGGTGCGCGCGGAGCGCGGCGAGGACAAGGTGCTGCTGCTCGACGGCGGCGATAGCTGGCAGGGAAGCTGGAGTTCGCTCCAGACCAAGGCGCAGGATATGGTGGACGTCATGTCGGCGCTGAAGGTCGACGCCATGGTCGGCCATTGGGAGTTCACCTACGGCGCCGAGCGCGTCAAGGAAATCGCCGACAAGGCGTCGTTCGCGTTTCTCGCGCAGAACATCCGCGACAACGAATGGCAGGAGCCGGTGTTCGAGGCGCGCAAGATGTTCGAGCGCGGCGGCGCCAAGATCGCCGTGATCGGACAGGCCTTGCCGCGCACGGCGGTGGCCAATCCGCGCTGGATGTTTCCGAAATGGGAATTCGGCATCCGCGAGGAGGACATGCAGAAGCAGGTCGACGAGGCGCGCGCCGAGGGCGCGGAGATCGTCGTGCTGCTCTCGCACGATGGTTTCGATGTTGACCGCAAGCTCGCGAGCCGGGTCAAGGGCATCGACGTCATTTTGACCGCGCACACCCATGACGCGATGCCGGGCCTCGTTCGCGTCGGCGACACGGTGCTGGTGGCGACCGGATCGCACGGCAAGTTCCTGTCGCGGCTCGATCTCGACGTGAAAGACAAGAAGGTTGCCGGCGTCCGCTTCAAATTGATGCCGGTGTTCTCCGACGCCATCAAGCCTGACGCATCGATGACCGCGCTGGTGGAGAAGGTGAGGGCGCCGTTCGCCAAGGATCTCGCGCGGACCATCGGCAGGACGGATTCGCTGCTGTACCGGCGCGGCAACTTCAACGGCACCTTCGACGATCTGATCTGCGACGCGATGCTGTCGGAGCGCGATTCCGAGATCGCGCTGTCGCCGGGCTTCCGCTGGGGCGGCACGCTGCTTCCGGACAGCCCGATCACATGGGAAGACGTCACCAACGCCACCGCGATCACCTATCCGAACTGCTACCGCAACCAGATGACCGGCGCGCAACTGAAAGAAGTGCTGGAGGACGTCGCCGACAACATCTTCCATCCCGATCCGTATTTTCAGGGCGGTGGCGACATGGTCCGCATCGGCGGCATGGGCTATTCGATCGACATTTCCAAGCCGATGGGATCGCGCATCTCCGGCCTGACGCATCTGAAATCCGGCAAGCCTATCGAGGCGGCGAAAACCTACACCGTCGCGGGCTGGGCGAGCGTCAACGAAAACACGCAAGGCCCGCCGATCTGGGATGTGGTCGCGGCCCACGTGGGCAAGCGCGGCACCGTGAAGGTCGAGCCGAACACGGCCGTGAAGGTGACGGGAGCCTGATCGCAGCGGCATTCGTAGAAAGAATTGCGGCCAACATATTCACGTATCTGGATAAATAAAGATGCAGGTGCCCCAGAAGGTGTCCCCATGAGTGACATGAGCAAAAAGCCGTCAGCGGATCGTTTCAATCGCCGCCGCTTCCTGAGCGCGGCCGGTCTGGCCGGTGCAGGCGCTGCATTGTCCGCGCTGCCTGCTGCGGCTGAAGGCGCCAAGCCCGATCCGCTCATCACCGATGTGCAGGACTGGAATCGCTACCTCGGCGACGGCGTCGACAAGCATCCCTATGGCATGCCTTCGAAGTTCGAGAAGAACGTGATCCGCCGCGACGTGTCGTGGCTGACGGCCTCGGCGGAATCCTCGGTGAATTTCACGCCGCTGCACGAGCTCGACGGCATCATCACGCCGTCCGGGCTGTGCTTCGAGCGCCATCACAGCGGCATCGCGGAGATCAATCCCGCCGATCACCGGCTGATGATCAATGGCCTCGTGGACAGGCCGCTGGTGTTCACGATGGAAGACATCAAGCGCATGCCGCGTGTGAACAAGGTCTACTTTCTTGAATGCGCGGCGAACTCGGGCATGGAATGGCGCGGCGCGCAGCTCAACGGCTGCCAGTTCACCCACGGCATGTTGCACAATCTGATGTACACCGGCGTGTCGCTGAAGACGCTGCTTGACGAAGCCGGCCTCAAGCCCAATGCGAAGTGGCTGATGCTGGAAGGCGCGGACGCCGCCGGGATGAACCGCTCGGTGCCGATCGAGAAAGCCTTGAACGATTGCATGGTCGCCTTCGCCATGAACGGCGAAGCGCTGCGGCCCGAACAAGGCTATCCGCTGCGTGCGGTGATTCCTGGCTGGGAAGGTAATATGTGGGTGAAGTGGATTCGCCGCATCGAGGTCGGCGACCAGCCGTGGCAAAGCCGCGAAGAGACCTCGAAGTACACCGACCTGCTGGCGGATGGCCGCTCGCGCAAGCATACCTTCGTCATGGATGCGAAATCGGTGGTGACAAATCCGTCGCCGCAGGCGCCGCTGAAACACAAGGGCCGCAACGTGTTGAGCGGTCTGGCGTGGTCCGGACGCGGCAGCATCAAGCGCGTGGATGTCTCGCTCGACGGCGGCCGCAACTGGCAGACCGCGCGCATCGACGGGCCGGTGTTCGACAAATCCCTTGCGCGTTTCTATGTCGACTTCGACTGGAACGGTCAGGAGATGATGGTGCAGTCCCGCGCCATGGATTCCACCGGATATGTGCAGCCGACCAAGGACGAACTGCGCAAGGTGCGCGGTGTCAACTCGATCTACCACAACAACGGCATTCAGACCTGGCTGGTGCGCTCGACCGGGGAGACTGAAAATGTCGAGATTGGTTAGGCTGCTCGGGCTCGCGTTGCTGTGCGGCAGCGCGGCGGCATTCGCGATCTCCCAGACATCGGCGCAGCAAATTGCCGCCCATGATGCGGCGAAGTCTTCCACCAAGCTCGGACTTGGGCGGATCGCGCTGCCGGAAGAAATCAAGGCGTGGGACACCGATGTGCGGCCGGACGGCAAGGGCCTTCCGGTTGGAAAGGGCACCGCCAAGCGGGGTGACGTGATTTTTCAGGCGCAATGCGCGGTGTGTCATGGCGAATTTGGCGAGGGCGCCGGCCGCTGGCCGGTGCTTGCAGGCGGCGCGGGGACGCTGAAGGCGGACCGGCCCGACAAGACTATCGGCTCGTTCTGGCCGGATCTCTCCACGGTGTTCGACTACATCCAGCGGGCGATGCCTTTCGGCAATGCCCGCTCGCTTTCGAATGATGATGTTTATGCTCTGACGGCCTACCTTCTCAGCATGAACGACATCATCAAGGACGAGAATTTTGAATTGAACGAGAAGAACTTTACCTCCATCAAGATGCCGAATGCCTCCGCCTTCTACGAGGACGATCGCGAAACCGCCGAAAAGCAGTTCTGGAAAAAAGACCCGTGCATGAAGGATTGCCGCAGTGCGCCAAAGGTGACCGGCCGGGCCATGTCGGTCGATGTGACGCCGGACGGAAAATCCGGGCCGAAGGTCGAGTGACGCATACGCCGCCAGTGCGAAACATTTTGCCTTTCGTCCTGACGGCAGGTTTGCTTTCGATCATGCGGTTGCGGGAGATCGTGAACTGGGACAGCATCTGTCGGCGGAATGCGTCGACTGCCATCGCTCCTTGAGGCAGGCTGCGCAGGCCATGCCTCAAATAGCCGGAGAACAGCTCATTACGGCGCTGAACGGCGACAAGAACAGGAAGCAGGAATAATCCGGTGAAGCAGACGATTGCAGGGTGGCTGCCGGAGGAGGATAGTGAGGCCCCGGCGGCATTCTGGGCAGCAGGAAATAACGCAATTTTTCACAAGGCGGGATTGTCATGACAGAACGGACGCTTTCAACCACACGGCGAAGCCTTATCGTTGGAGCTGCCGGCGGTCTTGTCGCCGCATCGGCGAACGCCGCGCCGCAGGCATTATCCATGAACGATCTGAAGAAGGAGGGCGACGTCGCATGCCTCTATCATTGCGACTATGGCGACAACGCGCGCTTCGCCCAGACGTTGAACAACATCTCCAATCACTATTCGGCTTACGGGGCGGACCCCTTCGGCCTGCAACTGGTCATTATCGCGCACAGCGTTGCCGTGAAGTATTTCCTCAGCACGCTGGAAGGAACGCCCTGGAAGGATGAGATCATCGATCCGGCTTTGTTCGAGCGCGTGGCCGCGCTGGCAAAGAATGGCCTCAAGGTTCACCTGTGCGAAATCACCTTCCAGCGGCTGAAGCTCGACAAGAGCAAGGTGAAGGATGCGCCGTTCATCAGCTTCGTGCCGTCGGGCGTGGCCACCGTCGCCGCGCTGCAATCCAAGGGCTTTGCGTATCTGAAAGTCGGCTGATGCCGGTACGATGAATTTTGCTGCACCTGGTCTTTTTCACAAGGGAGACACAGGCCGGGAACATGGGCTGGTATGCAGGAATCACCGCCGACATCTTTGCCTGATGACGCCAAAATAAACTTAAAGACAGATACCCGTTGCGGCTGCAAGGGGTATTGTCTTGATGCTACACTCGCCGCTTGTTAACTTTCTATCGGTTTCAAAGGTCAAACAGATGACAATTCGTTCGCTCTTCGCTGCGCTTTCTCTCGCCGCCATGATCTGCGCCAATATCGCTCCCGCCAGTGCGCAGGACGCCGCCGCCGGCGAGAAGTCCTTCGCCAAATGCCGCGCCTGTCATCAGGTTGGCGAAAACGCCAAGAACCTGGTCGGTCCCGAATTGAATGGATTGTTCGGCCGCCACTCCGGAAGTGTTGCGGGCTACAACTATTCTGACGCCAACAAGAACTCCGGCATTACCTGGGAGCCGGCGGTTTTCGCCGAATACATCCAGAATCCGAAGGGCAAGATTCCCGGCACCAAGATGGCGTTCGCGGGCATCAAGAACGAGCAGGAAATCAAGGATCTGACAGCGTTCCTCGCGCAGTTCGGCGCGGACGGGAAGAAGAAGTAGATCGCGCTCAGTCGCGTCGCGCTTCAACACATTCAGTCGTCATTACCGGGCTCGACTCGGGAAGCGCGAACGACCCGCATGCACAATGTCGTCCCCGCGCGGGCGGGGACCCGTACGCCCTGAGTTATCGATATTGTGGAGATGTTTGAGCGATCTTCTCGCCATCACCACGATATTCGGTGGTTATGGGTCCCCGCCTGCGCGGGGACGACGCAGAGAGATTTCGTGCCTCACCTCTTTCCGTCAAAACGAAAAGAGGTGAAGCAACTTGTCGCTGTGATTACCCCATCCGCGCCTGCCGTGCCGCCTCGACCATGTTGGTCAGCGCGGATTTGACCTCGGGCCAGCCGCGCGTCTTGAGGCCGCAATCCGGGTTGATCCAGATCTGGTCCGCCGCGATGTTGCGGCGGGCCTTTCCGATCAGCTCCATCATTTCCGGCACCTCCGGCACCCGCGGCGAATGGATGTCGTAGACGCCGGGGCCGATCTCGTTTGGATATTTGTAGGTGACGAAGGCGTCGAGCAGTTCCATCTTCGAGCGCGAGGTCTCGATGGAGATCACGTCGGCGTCCATCGCGCCGATGGCATCGATAATGTCGTTGAACTCCGCGTAGCACATGTGGGTGTGAATCTGGGTCTGGTCCTTCACGCCGGCAGCGGAAATCTTGAAACACTCCACGGCCCAATCGAGATAGGCTTTCCAGTCGCCCTTGCGCAGCGGCAGGCCTTCGCGCAGCGCCGGTTCGTCGATCTGGATCACGCCGATGCCGGCCTTCTCCAAATCGACGACCTCATCGCGCAGCGCGAACGCGATCTGGCGGCAGACCTGATCGCGCCCGAGGTCGTCGCGCATGAACGACCATTGCAGCATGGTCACGGGGCCGGTCAGCATGCCCTTCATCGGTAGTTTTGTTAGCGACTGCGCATAGGACGACCATCCCACCGTCATTGGCTTCGGGCGCGACACATCGCCGAAGATGATCGGCGGGCGGACATAGCGCGAGCCGTAGCTCTGCACCCAGCCGTGCTTTGTGAACGCGTAGCCCGACAGTTGCTCGCCGAAATACTGCACCATGTCGTTGCGCTCGAATTCGCCATGCACCAGGACGTCGATGCCGATGTCCTCCTGCCAGCGCACGGCCTTCTCCGTCTCCTTGCGCAGGAACGCATCGTATTCGGCGTCGCTGAGCTGGCCCTTGGCGTGGGCGGCGCGCGCCTTGCGCACCTCTTCGGTCTGCGGAAACGAACCGATCGTCGTGGTCGGGAACGACGGCAGGCCGAGCACCTTGTCTTGCAGCTTGCGCCGCTCGCTGAACGGGCTCTTGCGCTCGGACTGGCCGGGCGATTTTTCCGCCGCGCGGGATTCCACCGCAGGGTTGTGAATCTTCGGCGATGACGCGCGCGTGGCCGCGGCCGCGTCGGATGCCGCGAACGCGTCCTTGGCGGCGTCGCGTCCCAAGGACAGCACGCGGCTGAGCGCCGCCAGTTCGCCGATCTTCTGCACCGAGAAGGCGAGCCAGCTCTTCAGGTCAGGGTCGAGCGCGTCTTCCTGATCGAGATCGATCGGCACATGCAGCATCGAGCACGATGGCGCGATCTGCAACCGGTTCGCGGCGCGCTTTGCCGCGATCGCCTCAAGCCGGCCCAGCGTCTTCGACAGGTCGCTGCGCCAGATGTTGCGGCCGTCGATCACGCCGAGCGAGAGCACCAGATCGGCGGGCGCTTTCTTCAGCACGGAGTCGAGCTGGCTCGCGCCGCGCACGAGATCGAGATGAAGCCCTGCGACGGGCAGACTGAGCGCCAGCGCCTCGTTGTCGCCGAGCGGGCCGAAATAGCTCGTCAGCATGATCTTGAGGTTCGGCACCTTCAGCGCGAACTGGCTGTAAGCCGTCTTGAGTGCCGTTTTCTCCTTGTCATCGAGGTCGAGCGCCAGCACCGGCTCGTCGATCTGCACCCAGTCTGCGCCTTCGGCTGCAAGCGTGTTCAGCACGTCGATGTACACCGGCAGCAACTTCGGCAGCAGCGACATCCGGTCGAAGGATTCACTCTCGCCCTTGCCGAGCTTGAGGAAGGTGACGGGACCGACCAGAACGGGGCGGGTCTGGATGCCGAGGGCCTTCGCTTCGCGGTATTCATCGATCACTTTGGTGGAGGCGAGGGCAAAGGTCTGGTCCCTGGCGAATTCCGGCACCATGTAGTGATAGTTGGTGTCGAACCATTTCGTCATTTCCTGCGCGGGCACGCCGTGACCATGGCTATGATCGTGCGCGCAGCCGTCATGGTCGCCCACATCCTTCTGGCTGCCGCGCGCCATCGCGAAATACACGTCGAGCGAGACCGGTCCGTCCGTCCAGCCGTAGATCTTAGGAATCGCACCGACCATGGCGCTGGTGTCGAGCACATGATCGTACAGCGAGAAATCGTTGGAGGGGATCACGGTGACGCCGAGATCGCGCTGCCGCGTCCAGTTCGCCGCGCGAATGTCCGCAGCGGCCTTGCGCAGCGCGGCCTCGTCGATCTTGCCGGACCAGAATTTTTCCAGCGCGATTTTCAGTTCGCGGCGCGGACCGATGCGCGGCACGCCGAGCGTGGCGACAGGAGTGGATGGTGCGGAAGACAAATTCGACATCGGAAAACCCCGTGATGTTGGGGCAGGAGCCGGACATGCGCGAACAACAGAGACGGCAACGCCGCTCTCTCGCAAGCGACACACCGGGGCACCCCGCCCGTGGACGTACTGTGATCGCGGCAGGTCTCCTGGCTCACGGCTCGACGCCTGACGTCCGGCCTTCCCGAGGCTCTCGCCTCAGTGGCATCGATTGGACAAGGCTTGCCGTTTACAGTTGCGGGGGGCAGCTTCGGGATCGCGGCATGAAACCGCTCACCGAATTCCCTCTTAGCTTCCAGCCGCAAAGCGACCGGAAGAACCACGATCATGAAACTATGGGAATGCCCGGCTGCCGGGTCAATGTGTAAGATTCCCACCACCGCTCCGCGAAGCGAAGAAGACGCCCGAGTGGGCAGCCAAAAGATGTGCTGCCCACAATCGTCAGCGCTGCGGTATGTCTTCGGGAACGATGGTCCGGACGATGGATGCATCCAGCGCCTCGTAATCGTGAAGCCCGATCATGTCGTAGAGTTCGGCGCGGGTCTGCATCCGGTCCACGCAGTTATGAGTGCCGCCGTCGCGCGCGATGGCGACATAGAGGTCCTGCTGCGCCTTGTTGGCGACGCGCAGCGACGACACCGGCCAGATCACCATGCGGTAACCCATGTCCTGGAATTCCGAGGCGGTGAAGAATGGCGTCCTTCCGAACTCGGTCATGTTGGCGAGCAGCGGCACGCCCGGCATTCGCTTTGCGAAGGCCCGGAACATCTCCTCGGTGTTCAGCGCCTCCGGGAAAATCGCGTCGGCGCCGGCTTCCATATAGAGTTTCGCGCGGGCGACGGCGCCGTCGAGACCTTCGCTGGCGGCGGCGTCGGTGCGCGCGATGATGACGAGATCGCGGCGTGCCTTGGCGGCGGCCGCGAATTTCGCGGCCATGTCGTGGGCGTCGGCGAGCTTCTTGTCGTTGAGGTGGCCGCATTTCTTCGGCAGCAGCTGGTCTTCGAGATGCACCGCGCCCGCGCCTGCGTCCTCGAAGGTGCGGACCATGTGCATGACGTTGAGCGCCTCGCCATAGCCGGTGTCGCCATCGACCAACAATGGAAGTCCCGACGAACGCACGATCTGGCGCACGAAGAACGCGACCTCGTCCACGGTGATGACGCCCAAATCCGGCAGGCCCATCGAGGCCGTCATGGCCGCGCCGGAAAGATACAGCGCATCGAAGCCCGCGGCCCTGGCCTGAAGCGCGGCCATGCCGTTATGCGCGCCCGGCAGACGCAGGATGCCGGGACGCTGCAACAGGTCGCGGAAACGGCGGCCCGCGCTTTCGGCGGGAAGATCAGAGGCAACGAGATAAGGCATGGTGGACTTTCTTCAACTGCGGGCGAATGGGTGATCAACAGACTCAAGATTGAATTTCGTCATTGCGAGCGAAGCGAAGCAATCCAGAGCCACAAGAAAGAACTGGATTGCTTCGTCGCTTCGCTCCTCGCAATGACGCGTTTCCACCGATCATGTCCCGGGCGCGATGCAGCGCGGAGCGATGCATTGCTGAACCGGGACCGCTACAGACCGTATCCGGTACGGCCCCGGCTCAGCGTCGCACCGCTGACGCGCTGCGCCGCGTCCGAGGCAAGAGACGATCAGCTCACGCCGCGCGGACCGATGACGGCGCTTTGCCTCGTTCGTCGAGCGGCACGAATGTCAGGTTTTCCGGGCCGACGTAATTTGCCGATGGTCGGATGATCTTGTTGTCGATGCGCTGCTCGATCACATGCGCGGCCCAGCCGGACGTGCGCGAGATCACAAACAGCGGCGTGAACATCGCGGTCGGCACGCCCATGGCGTGATAGGACACCGCGCTGAACCAGTCGAGATTGGCGAACATCTTCTTGGTCTCGGCCATCACCGCCTCGATCCGGTCCGCGATCTCGAACATCCGCATGCTGCCGCCCTCGGCGCTGAGCCGCCGCGCCACCTCCTTGATGACCTTGTTGCGCGGATCGGCGATCGTATAGACCGGATGGCCGAAGCCGATCACCACCTCTTTCGCCTCGACGCGGCGGCGGATGTCCGCTTCCGCCTGATCGGCGCTGTCGTAGCGCTTCTGGATCTCGAAGGCGACTTCATTCGCGCCGCCGTGTTTCGGTCCGCGCAGCGCGCCGATCGCGCCGGTGACCGCCGAATACATGTCCGAGCCGGTCCCCGCGATGGAGCGCGCGGTGAAGGTCGAGGCGTTGAACTCGTGCTCGGCATAGAGAATGAGTGAGGTGTGCATCGCGCGTTCGTGTGAGGCCGAGGGCTTTTTCCCATGCAGCAGATGCAGGAAGTGCGCGCCGATGGAGTCATCGTCGGTCTCGACCTCGATGCGGCGGCCGTGGTGGGCATAGTGATGCCAGTAGAGAAGCATCGAGCCGAGCGACGCCATCAGCCGGTCCGCTATGTCGCGCGCGTCGGGCTGGTTGTGGTCGTGCGCCTCCGGCAGCACGCAGCCCAGCACCGAGACGCCGGTGCGCATCACGTCCATCGGATGCGCCGCCGCCGGAAGAAGCTCCAGCGCGCGCAGCACCGCCACCGGCAGGCCGCGCAGGGATTTCAGCCTGGCCTTGTAGTTGCGCAGTTCCGACGAGGTCGGCAGGCTGCCATGAACCAGCAGATGCGCTATCTCCTCGAACTCACAGGTTTCCGCGACGTCGAGAATGTCGTAGCCGCGATAATGCAGGTCGTTGCCGGTGCGGCCCACCGTGCAGAGAGCGGTGTTCCCGGCGACGACGCCGGACAGCGCCACCGATTTCTTGGGCGCGGGCTTCACGGTCATGTCATGTCCTCTCTTGTTCAAGCGGTCGCGCGCTTTGCCGGCGCGTCGGATTGCCAGTCGAAGATGCCGCGCGCCGGATTCTGGCCGAGTAGCTTGGCATCGACGGTGAATGTGAGGTCGGTCAGTTCGCCCGCCTTCAGCGCAGGCAACCGCTCGACGGTTGCAATGAACCGCTCCTGTTCAGAGGGCGCGATGATGCCGTCCGACAGCGTGCGGAACTTCCTGATGTAGTCGGGGCGCTTGAACGGCCACGCGCCGAGCGGGTGGGCATTCGCGATGGCGAGTTCGTCGCTGATAACCGAACCACCCTTGAGCGTGACGACGACGCGGCCGCCGAAGGCTTTGTCCTTCGGGTCGTGGCTGTGGTAGCGGCGCGTCCATTCGGGATCTTCCACCGTCGAAATCTTGTGCCACAGCGCGACGGTGCTTGCGCGATTGGCGCGTTCCGGCGCGTAGGATTTCTCGTGGTGCCAGCCGCCGTCTTCCAGCGCGACGGCGAAGATGTACATGATCGAGTGGTCGAGGGTTTCGCGGCTGGCCTTCGGGTCCATCTTCTGCGGATCGTTGGCGCCGGTGCCGATCACATAATGAGTGTGATGGCTGGTGTGGATGACGATGCTCTCGACTTTCGACAGGTCGCCGATCTTCGGCCCCATCCGCCGCGCTAGATCGATCAGCGCCTGGCTCTGGTATTCCGCCGAGTGCTCCTTGGTGTAGGTATCGAGGATGGCGCGTTTCGGCTCGCCCTTCTCCGGCAGCGGCACGATGTATTGCGCCTTCGGGCCGCTCAGCAGATACGCGATGAAGCCGTCCTCGCCTTCCCAGGCCGGTGATGGCGCGCCTTCGCCGCGCATCACGCGGTCGACCGCTTCGATCGCCATCTTGCCGGCGAACGCGGGGGCATAGGCTTTCCAGCTTGAGATTTCACCCTTGCGCGACTGGCGCGTGGTCGTCGTCACATGCAGTGCCTGCTGCACCGCCTGATAGATCGTCTCGGTCGGCAGGTTCAGCAGCGTGCCGATGCCGGCGGCGGCGGAGGGGCCGAGATGTGCGATGTGGTCGATCTTGTGCTCGTGCAGGCAGATGCCTTTCACCAGATCGACCTGAATTTCATAGCCTGTAGCGAGACCGCGCACGAGATCAGCACCCGATAGTCCGCAATGCTGTGCGACCGCGAGGATCGGCGGGATGTTGTCGCCGGGATGCGAGTAGTCAGCAGCGAGGAAGGTGTCGTGGAAATCCAGTTCGCGCACGGCCACGCCGTTGACCCATGCCGCCCATTCCGGCGAGATACGCTGGCTCTTGTTCAGTCCGAACACCGTCGATCCCGGCTGGAACGGGTGCGCCTCGGCCTGCGCGCGGGCGCTGGCGACCGGACGGCGCGCGACGGACGCGGCGGCCACCGCGGCATTGTCGATGATGCGGTTGCCGATCATCTCGACGACCTCGGTCTCGACCGCGACCGGATCGGATGCGACCTCGGCGATCTTCCAGGCCAACTGATCGGCACGGGCGAGAGGTTCGGCGGACTTGTAGGTGCGGACGGTATGCTGCTTCACGATGCGATGTTCCTGTCAGGTCAGTTGATGGGTGGCTTGATTGAGAGGGCGGCGCGCGTCCCGCGTGATCGCGATGGGACGGCCTTGATCGTTGACGGCGATCATTTCGAACGAGCCGCGCACGACGGAGGTTCGCTGGCCGCTCATCAGGCTTTCGCGGATCAGTTCGACGGAGACCGTCATCGAACTGCGGCCCGCGCGTTCGACACGCGCGACGAGTTCGATCAACTCGCCGACCGGAATCGGTTCGTGAAATTCGATCTTGTCGGAGGAGGCCATCACCACGTTGCGGCGCGCGTGCCGCGCAGCGGCGACGAACGCGGCCTTGCCCATCAGGTTCAGCGCGTTGCCGCCGAACAGCGTGCCGTAGTGATTGGAGAGGCTGGGAAAGACCATTTCCACGAAGCGGGTTTCGCGGGCCGGCTCGGTGGCATTGGCAGATAATTGCATCGGCATCGCTCCGGACGGCTTGTTATTCCGTCAGAACTTCGCAATATCTGCATGAGCTGGTGCTTGAAAATGCCTGAAATAGTGAAGTTTTGCGAAGAAGTTTGTTGCGGGTTGCAAAGTTTGTGAAGCTGGAGCGGCCGGATGAAGAAGACCTTCATGGGTGTGCGGTTGAAGCGGCTGCGCGAAGAGCGGCGGCTGACGCAGGCGGCACTCGCGGCAAAGCTCGGGATTTCGCTGAGCTATCTCAATCAACTGGAGAACAACCAGCGTCCGCTGACGCTGCCGGTGCTGCTCGCGCTGAATTCCGCGTTCGGTCTCGACGTGCAGTCGTTTTCAGACGACGATGAGGCGCGGCTGATCGCGGATCTGCGCGAGGCGCTGGCCGATCCGGCGCTCGGGGAAACCATCGCGACCGCCGATCTGCGCGAACTGGCGCTGAACATGCCGGCGGTGGGCCGCGCGCTCGTGACGCTCAATCGCAAATATCGTCAGGCGGTCGAGCAGGGCGCGGTGCTGTCCGCGCGGCTCGGCGAGGATCGTCAGGCCGCGTCCGCCATTCTGCCGTCGACGCCGTTCGAGGAGGTGCGCGATTTTTTCTACGCGCACCACAACTACATCGGGGAGCTTGACGAGGCGGCGGAGGCGATCGCCGCGCGGATGAAATTCCCCGCCGGCCAGATGGCGCCCGCGCTCGCAGCCTATCTCGAAAGCCAGCACGGCGTGAAGGTGATGTTCGAGAGCGTCGATGAACTGACCTCCGGCACGCAGCGCCGGTTCGATTTGCGCACCAGGACGATGTATCTGTCGCCGCGGCTGCGGCCGGGACAGCAGGCGTTCCAGTTCGCGACGCAGATCGCGATGCTGGAACTGGATGACGACATCCGCGCGCTGGTTGAGAAAGCGAATCTCACCAGCGACGAGGCGCGGGGGCTGGCCCGCATCGGGCTTGCGAATTATTTCGCGGGCGCGCTGGTGCTGCCCTACACGCTGTTTCTGAACGAAGCCGAACGCTGGCGCTACGACATCGAACTGCTCGGGCATCGATTCGGCGTCGGCTTCGAGACCGTGTGCCACCGGCTGAGTACCTTGCAGCGGCCGAATGCGCGCGGGATTCCGTTCTTCTTCATCCGCGTCGATCGCGCCGGCAATATCTCCAAGCGCCAGTCGGCGACGGACTTTCATTTCTCCCGCGTCGGCGGAACGTGTCCGCTGTGGAACGTCTATGAGGCGTTCGCCAATCCGGGGCGCATCCTGACGCAATTGGCGCGGATGCCGGACGAGCGGACTTATCTGTGGATCGCCCGCACCGTGTCGCACGGGCAGGGCGGCTATGGCGCGCCGGCCAAGACCTTTGCGGTGGCTTTGGGTTGCGACGTGCGTCACGCCGAACGGATCGTCTACGCGCAGGGGCTGAACACCGATCCGGCGGTGGCGACGCCGATCGGCATGGGCTGCAAGGTCTGCGAACGGCCGCATTGTCCGCAGCGGGCGTTTCCGCCGATCGGCCGCGCGCTGAACATTGACGAATCGCGCTCGCATTTCGCACCCTATGCGACGTCGCCGCAGTGAACGGCGGGGTCGGCCGCTGCGTGGTCGGCCAATGGCCGATGTGGCGATCCGTGAATGTCCCGGCGGTTTCGGGTCATCGAAAAATTTGCCCCGCTATCCCCAGAACCCACACTTGACTTCTCACTGCGAAGCACACCAGATGTAGTTGTCACGGTCTGCCACGTCGCAAGGCTTGGTAGCTAAGAGGGAAGCCGGTGAACCGCGTATCGCGACGCGAAATTCCGGCGCTGCCCCCGCAACTGTAAGCAGTGAGTTGAGTCCGACTTAAAGTCACTGATGCGGCCTCCGCATTGGGAAGACCGGATTCAGCGCCGACCTGCGAGCCAGGAGACCTGCCGTGCCACATGAACGTCCACGGGCGGGGTGTCCGGCGGTCGCTTGCAGCGTTGCCGGCGCATGTCGGCCGTCATGCAGCGCCCCTTCGGCCCAAGCCCCCAGAAAATTGCAACATGCACGGGGTCTGCCGATGTCTCTTTCTCTCGATCGCGAAGCCGCAAAGTCCGCTCCTCTGTTTCAGTTCCGGCCTGAAACCCTTGCGGCGGCTTCAGCCAGCGAACCGCCGTTCCAGATCATCCGCCGCAACGGCACGGTCTCGCCGTTCGATGCCGGCAAGATTTCGGTGGCGATGACGAAAGCCTTCCTCGCGGTCGAGGGGCATACGGCCGCCGCGTCGCGCCGTGTTCACGAAGTCATCGAGCAACTGACAGGCGAAGTGATGGGCGCGCTGACGCGCAGGGTCGGCGAGGGCCGAACCTTCCACATCGAGGACGTGCAGGATCAGGTTGAGCTGGCGCTGATGCGCAGCGAGCATCACAAGGTCGCCCGCGCCTATGTGCTGTATCGCGAGCAGCGCGCCCGTCAGCGCGCGGCTGAAGCGGTTCCGGTTTCATCCGCGATCGTCGCCGAGCCCCTGCTGCATGTCACACTGCGGGACGGCACGCGCGCGCCGCTCGATATCGCACGTCTCGCCCATATCATCGACGAAGCCTGCGCGAGCCTCGACGGCGTGCTGGCCGCGCCGGTGCTCGCCGAAACCCGCCGCAATCTTTACGACGGCATCAGCCAGGATGAACTCGCGCTCGCCGGCATCATGGCGGCGCGCACGCTGGTGGAGCAGGAGCCGAACTACGCCTATGTCAGCGCGCGGCTGCTGCTCGACAAGCTGCGCACCGAAGTTCTCTCGTTCGTCCACGCGGCGCCGATCGACGCCACGCAGGCCGATATGGCGACGCGCTATGCCGAGTATTTTCCCGTTTACATCAAGAACGGAATCGCAGCCGAACTGCTCGATCCGGAACTGGCGCGATACGATTTGAAGCGCATTGCCGCTGCGCTGAAGCCGGAGCGCGACCTGTCGTTCAAGTTCCTTGGACTGCAGACACTGTACGACCGCTACTTCCTGCACAATAACGGCAATCGCATCGAACTGCCGCAGGCGTTCTTCATGCGCGTGGCGATGGGGCTTGCTGTCCGCGAGATCGACCGCGAGGCGCGCGCCATTGAGTTCTACAACCTGCTGTCGTCGTTCGACTTCATGGCCTCGACCCCGACGCTGTTCAATTCGGGCACGCTGCGGCCGCAACTGTCGTCCTGTTTTCTCACCACGGTGGCCGACGACCTCGACGGCATCTTCAAGTCGGTGAAGGACAACGCGCTGCTGGCGAAATATTCCGGCGGCCTCGGCAACGACTGGACCCGCGTGCGCGGCCTCGGCGCGCATATCAAGGGCACCAACGGCGAAAGCCAGGGCGTGGTCCCCTTCCTGAAAGTCGCCAACGACACCGCCATCGCGGTGAACCAGGGCGGCAAGCGCAAGGGCGCGGTCTGCGCCTATCTTGAGACATGGCACGTCGATATCGAGGAATTCCTCGATCTGCGCAAGAACACCGGCGACGATCGCCGCCGCACCCACGACATGAACACCGCCAACTGGGTGCCGGACCTGTTCATGGAGCGCGTGGAAGCCGACGGCGACTGGACGCTGTTCTCGCCGGACGAGACGCCGGACCTGCACGATCTCTACGGCAAGGCGTTTGCCGAGCGGTACGCATTCTACGAGGCGAAGGCCGCGCGCGGCGAGATGCGGGTCTACAAGACGCTGCGCGCAACGGATTTGTGGCGGCGCATGCTGACCATGCTGTTTGAGACTGGCCATCCGTGGATCACGTTCAAGGACCCGTGCAATCTGCGCTCGCCGCAGCAGCACATCGGGGTCATCCACTCGTCGAATCTGTGCACGGAGATCACGCTGAACACCTCCGACGACGAGGTCGCGGTGTGCAATCTCGGCTCGATCAACCTGCTCAACCATGTGGGCGAGGGCGGCATCGATCACGCGCGGCTGAAGCGCACGGTCGACACCGCGATGCGGATGCTCGACAACGTGATCGACATCAATTTCTACACCATCCCCGAAGCGCGGCGCTCGAACCTCAAGCATCGCCCGGTGGGCCTCGGCCTGATGGGCTTCCAGGATGCGCTGCATGCGCTGCAGATCCCGATGGCGTCGGATGCCGCGGTGGCCTTCGCCGACTCCAGCATGGAGGCGATTTCCTTTCATGCCATCTCGGCGTCGGTCGATCTCGCCATCGAACGCGGTCCTTACGCGTCGTTCAACGGATCGCTGTGGAGCAAGGGCGTCATGCCGATCGACTCGATCGAGATTCTGGCGGATGCGCGCGGTAGCCTTGATATGGACCGTTCGCAGACGCTGGACTGGGACAGCCTGCGCAAGCGCGTCCGCTTCAATGGCATGCGCAATTCCAACGTGATGGCGATTGCGCCGACGGCGACGATCTCCAACATCTGCGGCGTGGCGCAGTCCATCGAGCCCGCCTACCAGAACCTTTATGTCAAATCGAACATGTCCGGCGATTTCACCGAGGTGAACGAGTTCCTTGTGCGTGACCTCAAAGCGCGCGGCTTGTGGGACGAGGTGATGGTGTCCGATCTGAAATACTTCGATGGCAGCGTCGGCTCCATCGATCGTGTGCCGGACGATCTGAAGCTGCTTTATGCAACCGCGTTCGAGATCGACAGCGCATGGCTGATCGAGGCGGCGGCGCGGCGGCAGAAGTGGATCGATCAGGCGCAATCGCTCAATCTCTACATCGCCAATCCGTCCGGCAAGAAGCTCGATCAACTGTACCGGCTGGCATGGGCGCGCGGACTCAAGACGACTTATTACCTGCGCTCGCGCAGCGCCACCCATGTCGAGAAGTCGACGCTGAAGGGCACCGACGGCAAGCTCAATGCGGTGTCGTCCTCGCTGGCGGCGATGACGGTGAACCAGCCCATTGTGGTGCCGCAGGCATCGACCGCGCCGGATCTGTCGGGCGCGGTGGCCTGTTCGATCGACAATCCCGATTGCGAGGCCTGTCAGTAGTACGGTGTCGTCCCCGCGAAAGCGGGGACCCAGATTTCTAATGAGAGCCTGAGCTCAAAGAGCCGCGCTGCCACCACATCCAACTTCAAGTCGATGTCTGCAAAGCACTGGGTCCCCGCTTTCGCGGGGACGACATCGAGATAAGGAACACTTCCATGCTCGACTGGTCCGACACTTCACCGAACAAGGTCCTCAACACTCTTCCGCCCATCCTGACCGGCCTTGATTCAACAGGCCTTGGCGAGATCGACCGCAACGGCGGCCGCGTGTCGGTGGACGACAAGGCGATGATCAACTGCCGCGCCGACGTCAATCAGTTGCTGCCGCTGAAATACAAATGGGCATGGGAGAAATATCTGGCCGGCTGCAACAACCACTGGATGCCGACCGAAGTCTCGATGCAGGCCGACATCGCGCTGTGGAAGTCGCGCGATGGCCTCACCGAGGACGAGCGCCGCGCTATCAAGCGCAATCTCGGATTCTTCGCGGCGTCGGAGAGCCTTGTGGCCAACAATATCGTGCTGGCGATCTATCGCCACCTCACCAATCCCGAATGCCGCCAGTACCTGCTGCGGCAGGCATTCGAGGAAGCGGTGCATACTCACACTTTCCAGTACATCGTCGAAAGCCTCGGCCTCGACGAGGGCGAACTGTTCAACATGTATCGCGAGGTGCCGTCCATCACTGACAAGGCGGCATGGGCGCTCAAGCACACCCAGCATCTCGACGATGCCAGCTTCAAGACCGGAACGCCGGAAACCGATCAGGCCTTCCTGCGCGATCTCGTGGCGTTCTACGTGATCTTCGAGGGCATGTGGTTCTACACTGGCTTTGCGCAGATCCTGTCGCTCGGCCGCCGCAACAAGATGGTCGGCATCGCCGAGCAGTATCAGTACATCCTGCGCGACGAGATCCATTCACCTGAATTTCGGCATCGACGTCATCAATCAGATCAAGATCGAAAATCCGCATCTGTGGACGCGTGAATTCCAGGACGAGGTGCGCGGCATGATCAGCGATGCCGCCGAGCTGGAAGCGGCCTATGGCCGCGATACCATGCCGCGGGGTTTTCTCGGCCTGAACGCGGCCCTGTGCGAGCAGTACATGCACTTCATCGCCAACCGCCGCTGCGCCCAGCTCGGGCTGACCCGCGTGTTCGACGAGGCCGAGAACCCGTTTCCCTGGATGTCGGAAGCGATGGACCTGAAGAAAGAGAAGAACTTCTTCGAGACCCGCGTGATCGAGTATCAGAACGGCGGCGCGCTAAGCTGGGAGTAGCGCGGCTATTCGCGAGGCCGGCCGCCGCCGGACTCGGAACGTGCTGCATTTGCACAGACGTGCGTCAAAGCGCCCGCTATGCGGGCGTTTTTTTGCTGCACAAGGTATGAGTTTACGACGTGTTATCCATTTCCATCTAATTTTACGGCATCAGTCGGCGGCCTTTGCCGGCTGGTTTCGCATGTAATGGCTGAGGATGGTGGAATGGGCTGGTTCAGGGGCGCTCCGACGAAGCAGAAAGCAAAAGTCAGCTTCCTCTCAAATCTTAGATTTCGGACCAAGATTATTCTCGGCTTTATCGCCGTGCTTGGCATTTCCGCGATCAATATGGGTATCGCCTATTTCGGCTTCGAACGCATTGCCAGGGAAATCCAGTCCTACCAGGGCATCGTTGCTGAAACCGACAGCGCGCGCGAGATCGACCGCGAGCTGGCGAGCTATCAGCTTCTTGCAAAATATTACGTGATGAGCGGAACGCCCGACGACGAATCGAACGCGCGTTCGGCGGAAATCGGGCTCGGCAGCGCCATTGCGCAGGCGGCGCGGGTTGCGACCGGCGACACCAAGAAGAGCATTCTGAATCTGTCCTCCAGCTATAGTGATTTTGCGAAGCTGTTTGGGGAGGCCGTCGCTCTGAAGACCGAGAATGCCTCGATCGCTTCGAACCAGTTGCTCCGGATGGGCAACACCATCCGTTACAAATTCGACGACCTTGCAGATACCGCGATGCTGGCGGGCCTGACGTCGCTGCATTCCACGGTCAAGGAATTGGCCCCACAGTCGGCGGCGATCACCTCCAACATCACGAACTATGTGGCGCGGCCGGACAAGACCGTTGCAGCCAGCGCCGGCGCCCGAATCCAGATGCTGAAGAACAGCCTCAGTTCGCTGACGGCCGAGGATGAGAAGCTGAAGCCGAAAATGGTGGAAATCTCGGAGCAACTGGAAGCCTATCAGGCGGCGTTTGCAAAGTTTGTCCAGAATACCGCCAAGGTCGACGAACTGTCCGTCAGGATGACCAAGGCGGCCGACGGGGTGACGGGGCAGGCGCGGGTTATCAAGGGCGGCCTGCTTGCCCAGCAGGAGAAGGTCGCGACCGAATCCGCCAGCACGGCCCGTTCGACCGGCCAGTTCGTGACGATTCTCGGTGGCGCGGGCCTCGCGTTCGGCGTGCTGCTGGCATGGCTGCTGGGGCAGGGGATTTCCAGGCCGATGATCGGCATGTGCGCCGCGATGCGGCAGCTTGCCGATGGCAACTTCGATGTCGTCCTGCCGGGCCTTGGCCGCAAGGACGAGATCGGCGAAATGGCGGGTGCTGTCGAGGAATTCAAGATGCGGGCCGTCGCCAAGGCGGAAAGCGAGGCTGCGGAGCGCGAAATTCAGAGCAAGTCCGCCACCGAGGCACGCAGCGCCGAGCTTCATCGCTTCGCCGACAACTTCGAGACCGCCGTCGGCGTCATCGTGTCGAGCGTATCGTCGTCGGCCAGCCAGTTGGAATCCTCCGCCACCACCCTGACGCGCACGGTCGATGCCGCGCAGGAGCTTTCGGGCAGGGTCGCGAGCGCTTCGGAGGAAGCGTCGACCAATGTGCAGTCCGTCGCGGCGGCGACAGAAGAACTGTCAGCATCCGTGATCGAGATCGGCCGGCAGGTTCAGGAATCGAGCCGGATCGCGGCGGCGGCCGTGTCGCAAGCCGAAGCCACCGATGCGCGCATCGCGAAGCTGTCGCGGGCGGCGCAGGAGATCGGCGACGTGGTCAAGCTGATTACCGCTATCGCCGAGCAGACCAACCTGCTGGCGTTGAACGCGACCATCGAGGCCGCCCGCGCTGGCGAGGGCAGGCCGTGGCTTCGCCGTCGTCGCATCCGAAGTGAAATCCCTGGCGAGCCAGACCGCGAAGGCGACCGACGAGATTTCGTCGCATATCGCCGGCATGCAGGAGGCGACGCAGGAATCCGTGTCCGCCATCAAGGAGATCGGCGAAACCATCGGCCAGATTTCCAAGATTGCCGGCAATATCGCGGCGGCCATCGAGCAGCAGAGCACCGCGACCACCGAGATCGCGCGCAATGTTCAGAACGCCGCCAGCGGCACCGCCGAGATTGCCGAGAACATTTCCGAGGTCAATCGCGGCGCGAGCGAAACCGGCACGGCCTCCAGCGAGGTCCTGAGTTCGGCGCAGACGCTGGCGGTCGAAAGCACCCGGCTTCGTCAGGAGCTCGATCGCTTCATGGCGAACATCCGGGCGGCGTGATGCAGGTCGCGATCGTTAAGGTGGCGCGCACAATCTCCATTCAGGTCGTCCCGGCGCAGGCCGGGTCCCATACTCCCTGAGTTTTCGATTGAGTGGGATGCCGGAGCGGTCTTCTCGCATCATTTTGATATTTGGTGGTTATGGGTCCCGGCCTGCGCCGGGACGACATCCCGTGCGTGATCCGCGCCGAATCCAAATCTAATACGCACCCTTCTTCGCGCGCGCGTCCTTAGTGCTTTGAGCCAGATCGAGGCGCTGCTCGATCTTGCCGAGCATCTGCGCGAAGTCCTTGCGTTCCGCCGCCGTGAGGCATGACAGGATGTCCTGTTCCTTGCGGAGCAGCCGCGGGATCAACTCCTCATAAAGCGCGCGACCCTTGCGGGTGAGCTGCAATGCAAGCTCGCGCCGGTCGTCCTCGTTCTCCACCCGCTCGATCAGGTGCTGTTCCAGCAGATGGGCCACCGCCCGGCTGATGGTCGATTTATGCGTCCGCGTGCAATAGGCGATGTATTGCGCGGTGCAGGCGTCGCCGCGGAAGCCGAGCGTGGCCAGCACCCGCCATTCCGGAATATCGAGGCCGTAGCGCTCGCCATATTCACTGGCGAGCTCCGCGCTGACTTCCGCCGCGAGGCGATTCAGCCGGAACGGCATGAACTTGAAGAGATCGAGCTTGGTCAAGAAAGGGTGTCCGGTCTCGGCGTCGATGGCCACTTGGTTGCAGTTGCAACTATATTACCGGTGGTCTATGCTCATGGCTAGAGCTTCGTTCAGGAGCCGGTCATTGCAGGGTCGAGACGTGTCGCAATCCTCCATCACCCAGTTCGGTTATCATCGCCATGCTGATCAGGACCGGCCGGCGGCCAGGGCCGCGCGTCATCCGGTGATCATTGTCGGAGCAGGGCCGGTCGGGCTGACGCTGGCGATCGATCTTGCGCAGCGTGGCCATGCCGTCGTGGTCCTCGATGATGCCGACAGGATCGGCGAGGGCTCGCGCGCGATCTGCTTCTCCAAGCGCTCACTGGAAGTGTGGGATCGTCTCGGCGTCGGCGAACGCATGGTCGAGAAGGGCGTGGTCTGGAAGGTCGGCAAGATCTTTCTCAAGGACGACATGGTCTATCAGTTCGACCTGTTGCCGGAAGACGGCCACAAGATGCCGGCCTTCATCAATCTCCAGCAGTACTACGCCGAGGCCTTTCTGGTCGACCGCATCAGGGAATTGCCGCAGGTCGATCTGCGCTGGCGCAACAAGGTCGCCGGACTGGAGCAGCGCAACGATCACGTTGTCCTCGCCATCGATACGCCGGACGGGCGCTATCATCTGAAGGCCGATTTTGTGATCGCCTGCGACGGCGCACGTTCGGCGCTGCGCGGATCTGTCGGCGCGGAGTTTTCCGGCGAGGTCTTTGAGGACCAGTTCCTGATCGCGGACGTCAAGATGACGGCGGAATTCCCAACCGAACGCTGGTTCTGGTTCGATCCGCCGTTCCATGCCGGGCAATCGGCGCTGCTGCATCGCCAGCCCGACGATGTCTGGCGCATCGACCTGCAACTGGGGCCGGATGCCGATCCTGCCGTCGAGCGGCTGCCGCAGAATGTGCGGCCGCGGATCGAGCGGATGCTGGGTCATGCGAATTTCGATTTCGAATGGATTTCGATCTACAAGTTCCAGTGCCGCCGGATGCAGCGCTTCGTGCATGAGCGCGTGATCTTCGCCGGTGATTCCGCGCATCAGGTCTCGCCATTCGGCGCGCGGGGCGCGAATTCCGGACTCGAAGACGCCGAAAACCTCGCATGGAAGCTCTCCATGATCCTGCGCGGTGAGGCGCCGATGGCGCTGCTCGACAGCTACGAGATCGAGCGCAGTGCCGCCGCCGACGAGAACATCCGCGCCTCGACGCGCTCGACCGACTTCATCGCGCCGCACTCGCCGCAGGAACGCCGCATGCGCCAGGCGGTGCTGCGGCTGGCGAAGGAAACCGAGTTCGCCAAGCGCATGGTCAATGGCGGGCGGCTCTCGACGCCTTCGGTATACGACTCGCCGCTGTCGACGCCGGATGTCGATGTCTGGACCGCCGGGCCGCGCCCCGGCGCACACATGATCGATGCGCCGCTTGCCAGCGCGACGGGCGAGTCCGTCCATCTGACCGAGGTGAGAAAACCGTTCGATGGCTTCGTGCTGCTGCAATCGGGCAACGAAGTTGACGTCGAAACGGCGGCTTGCAAGTCGATCCGGATCGGCGAAGCCGCTTCGCTGCGCGATCCATCGGGCGCATTTGCGAAGCGCTATGACGCGACGGACGGCGCGGCCTATCTGCTGCGCCCTGATGGCTATGTCGCTGCGCGTTTCAAGAAGCCGACGGATGCCGGTGTGAAGGCGGCCATTGCCCGCGCCACGGCACAGGCAGGAGCGATGTCATGACGCTCTCGACGCAATCGAATTTTTCCGATCCGGACGGTGCCTATCGTCTGGTGGTGGAGGCGCATCGCGGCCTGAGCGATGAGGACAGCGCGTTGCTCGACACGTCGCTGGTTCTGATTCTCGCCAATCACATCGGCGATACCGAGGTGCTGCGGGAAGCCATCGCGCTGGCGAAGCGGCAGCTCCGTCCCGACGGGACAGGCGACAAAAAGACTTCAACCAGGGACAGCAAATGACCGCAAAAGGGTTCGCTTCGACCGGGGACATGGCCGAGAAGAAAATCACCTTCTCGGAGATCGGCCCCGACATCTACGCCTTTACTGCGGAGGGCGATCCCAATACGGCGGTGATCGTCGGCGACGACAGTTGCATGGTATTCGATGCACAGGCGACTCCGGCGATGGCCCGCAGCGTGATCGACCGCGTGAAGAACGTGACCGACAAGCCGATCAAGTACGTGGTGCTTTCGCATTATCACGCGGTGCGCGTGCTCGGGGCGTCGGCCTACCACGCGCAGGGCATCGTCGCATCGCAGGAAACCTATCGTCTGATTATGGAGCGCGGACAGCAGGACTGGGATTCGGAATTCGGCCGGTTTCCGCGGCTGTTTCGCGATGCCGAGAGCATTCCCGGTCTGACCTGGCCGACGCTGACATTCGAGACCAGCATGACGCTCTATCTCGGCAAGCGCGAGGTGCAACTCATTCATCTCGGCGCGGGGCATACCTCCGGCGACATCGTCGCCTGGGTGCCCGACGCGCAGGTGATGTGCTCGGGCGACCTGATCGAATTTCATTCGGCCTGCTATTGCGGCGACGCGCTGCTGCGCGAATGGCCGCTGACCCTGAACGAAATCCGCGACTTCAATCCCAAGGCTGTCGCGCCGGGCCGTGGCGACGCGCTGAAAGGGACCGCGACCGTGAGCGAAGCCATCGCCATGACGCGCGATTTTGTCGCTTCGCTGTACGGCGCGGCGGAGCTTTCGGTGGCGAAGGGACGCACGCTCAAGGAAACCATGGCCGCGACCCGCGAGGTGATGGACCCGAAGTTCGCGAGCTTCGCCATCTACGAACATTGTCTGCCGTTCAACGTATCGCGCGCCTTCGACGAGGCGTCGGGCATCGACGATCCGGTGATCTGGACCGACAAGCGCGACCGCGAGATGTGGGCCGCCCTGCAAGGAGGATAGCGCCATGAATATCAACACCGCTCCTGGACTCATCAATCGCAACAGCGTCAACATCACGCCGGGCTACATGTCAGGCTTCGGCAACAGCTTCGAGACCGAGGCCTTGCCTGGCGCGCTGCCGATCGGGCGCAACTCGCCGCAGAACTGCGCCTATGGGCTTTATGCCGAACAACTGTCCGGATCTCCGTTCACCGCGCCGCGGGGCACCAATGAGCGCTCGTGGCTCTATCGCATTCGTCCGTCGGTGAAGCATTCCGGCCGCTTCGCCAAGGTCGACATGAAATACTGGCGCACCGCGCCGTGCCACGAACACGACATGCCGATCGCGCAATTGCGCTGGGACCCTGTGCCGATCCCGAAGGAAGACCAGACCTTTCTGCAGGGCGTCTACACCATGACCACGGCGGGCGATGCCAATACCCAGGCCGGCATGGCGGCGCATATCTATCTCATCACCAAATCGATGGTGGACCAGAATTTCTACAATGCCGACGGCGAGCTGATGTTCGTGCCGCAGCAGGGCAACCTGCGCCTGGTCACCGAGTTCGGCGTGATCGACATCGAGCCGGGTGAACTCGCCGTCATCCCGCGCGGCGTCAAGTTCCGCGTCGAGCTTCCGAACGGCCCGGCGCGCGGCTATCTCTGCGAGAACTACGGCGGCGCGTTCACGCTGCCGGAGCGCGGGCCGATCGGCGCGAACTGTCTGGCCAATTCGCGCGATTTCCTGACGCCGGTGGCGGCCTATGAGGATAAGGAGACCCCGACCGAGCTTTACGTCAAGTGGGGCGGGTCGATGTTCGCGACCACGTTGCCGTATTCGCCCATCGACGTGGTGGCGTGGCACGGCAACTACGCGCCGTATAAATACGATCTCCGGACGTTCTCGCCGGTCGGCGCGATCGGCTTCGATCATCCCGATCCGTCGATCTTCACCGTGCTGACCTCGCCGTCGGAAACCGCGGGCACAGCGAACATCGACTTCGTGATCTTCCCCGAGCGCTGGATGGTGGCGGAAAACACCTTTCGTCCGCCGTGGTATCACATGAACATCATGTCGGAGTTCATGGGGCTGATCTACGGCGTCTACGACGCCAAGCCGCAGGGCTTCGTGCCGGGCGGTGTCAGCCTGCACAACATGATGCTGCCGCACGGGCCGGATCGCGAAGCGTTCGATCATGCCAGCAACGGCGAACTCAAGCCGGTGAAGCTCACCGGCACGATGGCCTTCATGTTCGAGACGCGCTTTTCGCAGCACGTGACCGAGTATGCTGCGACAACGAGCGCGTTGCAGGACGACTATGCCGATTGCTGGCAAGGGCTGGAGCGCCGCTTCGACCCGTCGAAGCCGTAAAGCGGTTTCGCATGACCGAACCTGTTCTCTACGGTTACTTCCGCTCGACCGCGGCCTATCGCGTGCGCATCGCGCTCAATCTGAAAGGATTGAGCGCGGAGCATCGCTTCGTGCATCTGCGCAAGGGCGAGCAGACGCAGCCGGCCTATCGCAAGATCAATCCGGCGGCCCTCGTGCCGTACTGGATCGACGACGATCTCGAACTGGCGCAGTCGATCGCCATCATCGAGTATCTCGACGAGACTCATCCCGCGCCACCGCTGCTGCCGGCGGATGCTAAGGGGCGGGCTATTGCGCGCGAGATCGCGCTGGTGGTCGCCAGCGACATTCATCCGATCGGCAATCTGCGCGTGCTGAACAAGCTGATCGAGATGGGCGTGGACGAGGCGACGCGCGGGGCATGGTCGAAGCACTGGATCGAAACCGGCTTCGACGCCATCGAGGCGCGGCTGGCGCATCTGCCGGGGCCATTTGCCCTTGGCGAGCAGCCGACGCTGGCGGATATCTGCATCGTGCCGCAGGTGTTCAACGCGCGCCGTTTCGGCGTGGACCTCACACCTTATAAGCGTATCGTCGGCATCGATGCGGCGGCTTCGAAGCTCGACGCCTTCGCCGCCGCCGAGCCGGGCCGCCAGCCTGACGCGGAATAACGATACTGGATGGACACCATGCACCCGAACGATCCGAAGCTGCGCTCCTTTATTGATGTCGATCCGTCATCGGATTTTCCGATCCAGAATCTGCCCTATGGCGTGTTCTTCACGCCGGAACGGCCGGATCTGCGCGTCGGCGTGGCCATCGGCGATTTCGTGCTTGATCTCGCTGTGCTGGAGGCAGCGGGCCTGATCCGGTTCGAGAACGCCAGTGGTGTCTTCGCCAGGCCGTCGCTGAACGCCTTCATGGCGCTCGGTCCGAAAGTCTGGAGCAAGACGCGCGCGCGGATCAGCGAACTGCTGCGCCACGATCATCCGGAATTCCGCGACAACAGGGAGTTGCGCAATCGCGCGCTGGTGGCGCAGGACTTCGCGCAGATGCACATGCCAATCGAGGTCCAGGGTTTCACCGATTTCTATTCGTCGAAGGAGCATGCCACCAACGTCGGCATCATGTTCCGCGGCAAGGACAATGCCTTGATGCCGAACTGGCTGTCGATTCCGATCGGCTATAACGGCCGCGCATCGACCGTTGTGGTCAGCGGCACGCCGATCCTCCGCCCGCGCGGGCAACTCAAGCCGCCGACAGCGGACCAGCCGAGCTTCGGCCCCTGCAAGCGGCTGGATTTCGAACTCGAGATGGGTGTTGTGATCGGGCAGGCGTCCGCCATGGGCGAGATGCTGACCGAGCAACAGGCCCAGGAGATGATCTTCGGCTTCACGCTGCTGAACGACTGGAGCGCGCGAGATATTCAGGCGTGGGAATATGTCCCGCTCGGCCCGTTTCAGGCCAAGGCGTTCGGCACCTCGATCAGCCCGTGGGTCGTGACGCGCGAGGCGCTGGAGCCGTTCCGTGTCCATGGCCCGGTGCAGGACCCGGTGCCGCTGCCTTATCTGCAGCAGAAGGGCGCGAACAATTACGACCTGCAACTCTCCGTCGATCTCAAGGCCGAGAAGATGGCGAAGCCGAATACGATCAGCCGCACCAACTTCAAGTACATGTACTGGTCCTCGGTGCAGCAGCTTGTGCATCATGCCTCATCGGGCTGCGCGATGAACGTCGGCGATCTGCTCGGATCGGGCACCATCAGCGGCGCTGAGAAGAGCGAACGCGGCAGCATGCTGGAGCTGAGCTGGGGTGGAGCGGAGCCGCTTGATCTCGGAAACGGAGTGCAACGCTCGTTTCTTGAAGACGGCGATTCGCTGAGCATGCGCGGCTGGTGTCAGGGCGATGGGTATCGCATCGGCTTTGGCGAGGTCGAGGGGACGATCTTGGCGGCGCTTTAAGTCCCGAGCTTCTTCAGCGGCAGCTTGCGGGTTGCCTTCAGCCGGTCGAGCACGATGGACGAGCGCACATGCGCCACGCTTTCGTGCGGCATCAGCACGTTGTTGACGATGTCCGACAGGCTCTTGAGATCGCTCAGCACCACCTTCAGCAGATAATCCGCGTCGCCGGTCAGCGAATAGGCCTCCTGAATCTCGTCGACGCGCCGCATCAGGTCGCGGAAGCGCTTGGCGTTGTTGGGCGAGTGGGTCGCCAGCGTGATCTGGATGAAAGCCAGTACATGAAAGCCGAGCGCGTCGCTGGCGAGGTCGGCGTGATAGCCGGCGATGATCTTCTCGTCCTCCAGCCGTGTCCGCCGCCGCGAGCATTGCGACGCCGACAGGCCTGCGACATCGGCCAGTTGCTGATTGGTCAGGCGGCCGTCGTCCTGCAATGCGGCCAGAATCTTGAGGTCGAACCCGTCCAGCGAAGTCATGCGTATAATCCATCATTTATGCATGAAACATGCACGATTATGCCATATCGAGCCTGATTATACACGCCTGTTGCAGGAAAAGCGGCGCACAATATTTTTGAAGATCAGAAAGAATCGCCAGGGAGACTGTTATGGGTCCGTTTCCGCACGATGCGCCGGCTGCTGTCATTTCCGAACAAAACCCGATGGGAACTGATGGCTTCGAGTTCGTTGAATATGCCCATCCCGAGCCCGAGAAACTTCACGCGCTGTTCCGATTGATGGGCTTCACCGCGATCGCGCGCCACAACTCCAAGGCGATCACGGTGTATCGTCAGGGCGACGTGAACTATCTGGTCAACGAACAGCCCGGCACCCACGGCACCGATTTCGTCGCGGCGCATGGGCCTTGCGCGCCGTCGATGGCGTTCCGGGTGGTCGATGCGAAGCGGGCCTATGAGCGCGCGCTGTCGCTCGGCGCGGAGCCAGCGAATGAGACGGCATCCCGCAGGGCGCTCGATGTTCCGGCCATCAAGGGCATCGGCGGCAGCCTGTTGTATTTCGTCGATCGCTATGGGGCAAATGGGTCGGCTTATGACGCCGAGTTCGAATGGCTCGGCGAAAAGAACCCGCAGCCGGAAGGCGCGGGGCTGTTCTATCTCGATCATCTCACCCATAACGTGCATCGCGGCCGGATGGATGTCTGGACCGGATTCTACGAGCGGTTGTTCAATTTCCGCCAGATCCGTTTCTTCGACATCGAGGGCCGGGCATCCGGGCTGTTCTCGCGCGCGCTGACGAGTCCCGATGGAAAAATCCGGATTCCGATCAACGAGGATGCGGGAGATTCCGGGCAGATCGAGGAATATCTCAGCATCTATCGTGGCGAAGGCATCCAGCATATCGCCTGCGGTGTGACGGACATCTATCGCACCATCGAGAAGCTGCGCGCGGATGGCCTGCCGTTCATGCCGTCGCCGCCGGAAACCTATTTCGAGAAGATCGAGGCGCGGCTGCCGAAGCACGGCGAGGATGTCGCGCGGTTGCAGAAGAACGGCATCCTGATCGATGGCGAGGGCGTGGTGGATGGCGGCCTCACCAAGGTGCTGTTGCAACTGTTTTCGGCCAATGCCATCGGGCCGATCTTCTTCGAGTTCATCCAGCGCAAGGGCGACGACGGTTTCGGCGAGGGCAACTTCAAGGCCCTGTTCGAATCGATCGAGGAAGACCAGATCAGGCGCGGCGTGCTGACGGTGGACAGCAAGAGCGCGGCGTAATCAACATAAGGACGCAGGTCCGTCATTGCCAGGAGCGCTTGCGACGAAGCAATCCAGCTTTATTTTCGGAAGGCTGGAGTGCTTCGCTTCGCTCGCAATGACGTTGGATATGGCTCGATCAGATTCTAGGTCTCGGCTCGCGCAGTTGACACCGCCGTCCGTGACCGTTTCAGGTTCAGCAGGTTCCCGGTGAGGATCAGCGCCGCGCCGACCACGGTCGCGGCGTCGAGCCGTTCGGAATAAACCAGCCAGCCGACCGCGGCGCTGAGCGGCACGCGAAGGAAATCCATCGGCACGACCACTGTTGCATCGGCATAGCGCATCGCCTGCGTGAAGCAGTAGTGCGAGTATGTTCCGGAGAATGCGATCAGGAATATCCACGGCCAGACATGCGCCGATGGCCAGTGCCAGGAATACAGCGCCGGGATCAGTCCGATGGCGGACTGAATGATGAGCATCCAGAAGATAATGACGACGGCGGAGTCGGTGCGGGTGAGCGATTTCACCAGCACGATGCCGACGCCGAAGCCGACCGCGGCCATCACCATGATCAGCTGGCCAGTGCTGATCTGCGCGGCACCGGGCTGCACGATGATGATGACGCCCACCAGTCCCAGCACGATCGCCAGAATTTTCCAGACATTGAGCCGTTCGCCGAGGAAGCTCACCGCGAGCAGTGCGGTCCAGATCGGCATGGTGAATTCGATGGCCACCACCTGCGCCAGCGGGATCAGCGTCAGCGCGACGAACCAGCCGTACTGCGCGGCGTAGTGGACGACGTTGCGGCAGATATGCACCAGCGGGCGCGAGGTCTTCATGCTTGCGAAGCCGCCATTCATGTGAACCAGTGGGTACAGCATGAACAGGCCGATGACCGAACGCATCTCCATGATCTGGAAAACGTTCAGTTCTCGGGTCGCCTCGCGTCCGGCGATCAGCAGCAACAGCATCGCCGCAAGCCAGCCGGCCATCCAGCCGGCGGCCTTCGCGTTGGAGGGCGGCATGGCAACGACCGATGACGTCACATCCGTACCTGTGTTGCACTGCAAATCAACATTGCGCGACCTCGTGAAGGGACCGCTTGAATACGCAATCTCTTTTTCCCGCGCAACTGCATGAAACCGGACGGCTGGCCCCTTCCGTTTGCATCTTGAATCGTTCGCCGAACCTGCAACGATCGGCGGCCAAGAAGACAAATCAAAAGGGGACAGCGCCTTGATCGATCCGGCTTCGCTTCCGTTCGACGCTGAAACCATGCTGACCGGCCTGCGCCCCTGGGTTGAATGCGAAAGCCCGACCTGGGATGCCGAGGCGGTCAACCGCATGCTTGAACTCGCGGCGCGCGATATGGCGATCGCCGGGGCTTCGATCGAATATATCGCCGGGCGTCAGGGTTTCGGCGGGTGCATTCGCGCCCGGTTTCCGCACCCGAAGCAAGGGCAGCCCGGCATCCTGATCGCCGGGCACATGGACACCGTGCATCCGATCGGCACGCTGGCGAGGCTGCCGTGGCGGCGCGAGGGCGGCAAGTGTTACGGCCCCGGTATTCTCGATATGAAGGGCGGAAACTTCGCGTCGCTGGAGGCGATCCGGCAATTGATTAAAGCGTCTGTGACGACACCGCTGCCGATCACCGTGCTCTTCACCCCGGACGAGGAAGTCGGCACGCCGAGCACGCGCGACATCATCGAGGCCGAGGCCGTCCGCAACAAGTATGTGCTGGTGCCGGAGCCAGCGTTCAGGAATGCGGGCGTCACCACGGGCCGCTATGCGATTGCGCGGTTCAATCTGGAAGCTGCTGGGAAGCCGAGTCATGCCGGCGCGGCGCTCGCGTCCGGCCGGTCCGCTATTCGTGAGATGGCGAAGCAGATTATCGCCATCGACGGCATGACGGGCGAGGACTGTACGTTTAGCGTGGGCGTGGTTCACGGCGGACAGTGGGTGAACTGCGTGGCGTCAAGCTGCCGCGGTGAGGCGCTCAGCATGGCGAAGCGTCAGTCGGATCTCGATCGTGGCGTCGAGCGGATGCTTGCGCTGTCGGGGACGAGCGAGGATGTGACGTTCACGGTCACCCGCGGCGTCACGCGGCCGGTGTGGGAACCCAATGCCGGAACCATGGCGCTGTACGAACAGGCGCGCGCTATCGGAAAGCAGCTCGGCCTTGATTTGATTCACGGCAGTTCGGGCGGCGGCTCCGATGGGAACTTCACCGGTGCGATGGGATTGCCGACGCTCGATGGCCTCGGTCTTCGCGGCGCGGACTATCACACGCTGAACGAACATATCGAAATCGATAGTCTGGTCGAGCGCGGACGTTTGATGGCCGGGCTGCTGGCGAGTCTCGAATAACGTGCGAAGCGCGCCGGAAAATCGCTTCGCTATCGCGTGAAAAGCTGCCGCACCAGTGTTGTCAGCCGGCCCGCAGGAGAGGCCAGTTCGTTCAGCATGGTGAAGTGGTTCGCGCCGGGGATTTCCTCATAGACGACAGGCAGTCCATGTAACGCGCGGTGCGCGGCGAAGTCGGCGGACTGCTTGCGCAGCAGCGGCAGTTCGCCGCTTCCGGCCGCAATGACGAGAGGCTTATTCACGCCGCCGGGATGTACAACTGGAGAGTTGCGGCGGCTCGTGGCTTCATCGAGACCGAGCTTGGCGTTGAGATAGCTATGGCGGATCGGCTCCAGATCGTAGACGCCGCTGATGAGAAGCCCGGCCTTGATGCGCGGATGCCCGAGCACCATCGACGACAGATGGCCGCCGGCCGACCAGCCGGACACCACGATCTGCTCGGGATCGCCGCCGAGCGTAGGCAGTTCGCCCGCGAGATAATCGATGGCGGCGCGGACTTCGTCGACGATCTGGTCGAGCGTGACGTCGGGCGCGAGCGTGTAGCCGACGAGGGCGACGTTGATGCGGTGAGCCATCGGGCCTGCGGCGCAGAACGTGAAGTTCTCCTTCGCGCGCGTTTGCCAGTAGCCGCCATGAATGAAGACAAGCGTCGGGCCGCCGCTGTTCGCCTTCAGCAGGTCGATGCGGTTGCGTTCGCGCGGACCGTAGCGAAGGTCAAGGTACTGCGGATGGCGCGCGCGCAGCTCGGCGGAGAGCTTGTCCCATCCGCCGACGATGGTTGCGGTTTCGGGCACCGCAAGGCTGTTGTTCAGCCCGAGATCGAGCGCGTCCTGTGTCAGCTTGCTCCAATCCGGTGCGTCAACAGGCGCGCTCATGAATCAGACTCCTGGACAGATTTATGAATGTTGCGTGGGGACGGATGCAAGGATGATCGCAATTGACGGTCAGAAGCGCAAGCCGCCACGACGATCATTCGCGCAACGCCCGGATGGTGAGAAACGGAATCATGCCGAGAATCACGCTGACCAGCGCGTACAGCAACAGTGCGTCGTAGCTGCCGGTGAGATCGTGGATAAGACCGCCGCTCCACGATCCAATCGCCGCTCCCAGTCCGCTTCCGATGGAAATGGTGCCGTAGATCGTGCCGACCCGCTCGCCGCGGAAGATCTTCATGGCGGTGGCCGTGATCAGCGGGCCGCGCGAGCCGAGCATGCTGCCGAAGCAGATGACGAACCCCGCCAGCAGAAACGGATTGGGATAAATCCGCACCATGCGCAGCAGCACGATGCCGAGGATGGAAATGGCGTAGCTGAGCAGTACCGAGCGGCGGCGGCCGATGATGCCGTCGAGCCAGGTGACCGAGAGCATCCCGGCCAGCATCACCACGCCGCTGAAGCCCCACGCGGTCGCCGCCTGCAACGGCGGAAAGCCGGCATCCACAAGATAGGCCACGATCTGCGCCGAGATCGCGTACATTCCGATGGCGGTGAAAAAGAAAGTGCTGAACAGCGCCCAGAAGGCGTGGTGCCGGATGGCGCCCAGCAGGGTCCAGCCCTCGTCGATCAGGTCGGCCGCGGCGCTTTTGGTCACCGTGACCGATCCCGCCGAGAGCCGCTTCCACGGCAGCATCAGGAACGGAATCAGCACGACCAGCGCTCCGATGCCGAAAATCTGGTAGGCGCTGCGCCAGCCGAACTGGTCGATCAGAACCTGCGACAGGGGCAACATCACAAGCACACCGGCCCCCATCGCGGAGTAGATCACGGCCATGGCGGTCGAGAGCCTTGCTCCGAACCAGCGGCCCAGCAGAATCGAGTTCGGCACGTTGCCGATGCAGGCGGCGCCGACGCCGGCGCAGAGTCCGAGGTTGAGCTGAAACTGCCAGAGGCGTTGCGCGGAGCCGGCGATAAGGAACGCGCCGCCGAGCAGGACCAGGCCCAGCGCAAAGACGGCACGGGGGCCGGAATGATCGAACAGCCGCCCGATCACCGGCGCGGAGAGGCCGCCGATCAGGGCTGCCATGGAATAGATCGACAGGATTTCAGCCCGGTCCCAGCCAAAGCTCTGCGAGATGGGCAGCAGGAAAACCGTGAAACTTTCGCCGAGCCCGCGCCCGAGCACCGACAATGCGAAACACAGCGCAAGCACATAGAGCGCGGTATGCGCCGGCTTGGTGGGCGTCATCGGGAATTTTTGCGGGAATCGAGGTCCATGACGATCATGAAGCCCATTTCCGGCGCAAGGAGCAGGGCCAATTTGCGAATGCGTCCATGCGATGGCAGGGACGGTCCTATGTTGCAATGCCCTATCGATCCGTGCTGACCGGCAGAACCGGCGATTGTCGGACCGGCCCTGAGCCGCTAAGGCTGATACAGTTACCCATCATCAATCGAAGTGCCTGGAGAGCGTCATGAGCGGTGAAAGCGAACAATTCAAGAAGGGTCTGGCCGTCCGTCGCGACGTTCTGGGCAAGGACTACGTCGATGGCAGCATCGCCAAGGCCGACGATTTCATGATGGCGTTCCAGGACATCACCACCGAATGGTGCTGGGGCTATGCCTGGACGCGGCCGGGCCTCGACCGCAAGACGCGCAGCTTGCTCAACCTCGCCATGCTGACGGCGCTGAAAGCGCCCAATGAGATCAAGCTCCATGTCAAAGGCGCGCTGACCAATGGCGTGACCGTCGAGGAGATCAAGGAAGTCCTGCTGCACGCCACCGTGTATAGCGGCATTCCCGCGGGCCTCGAGGCCTTCAAGGCCGCCCATGAGGTGCTGAAAGCCGAAGGTGCGCTGGAGAAGAAATAACGAGACTTATTTCACCTCTTCCCGTTTACGGGGAGAGGTCGGATTGCGAAGCAATCCGGGTGAGGGGCTTTTTCATTCCACAGGGCAATTCATACGCCCCTCACCCCAACCCTCTCCCCGCAGGCGGGGAGAGGGAGCGCATCGCACTTGTGGGCTAGGCTTTCGCGTTTCTCAAATCGCAAAAACCTCTACACCCCGAGATAAACCTGCCGGATATACTCATCGCCTGCGAGGTCTTTGGCTGTGCCCTCGCGAATGGTGCGGCCGTGTTCGAGCACATAGACCCGGTCGGTGATCCGCAGCGTCGAGGTCGCGTCCTGCTCGACGATCAGGATGGCGGTGCCGTCCTTCCTGATCTGCTGGATCGAATCGAAGATCAGGCCCTTGAGCCGCGGCGCGATGCCGACGGACGGCTCGTCGAGCAGCAGCAATTCCGGGCGACCCATCAGGGCGCGGCCGATCGCCACCATCTGCTGCTCGCCACCGGACAGCGTGCTGGATTGCTGCCACTGCCGTTCGCGCAGCACGGGGAAAAGCGTGAAGACCCGTTCGAGGTCGGCGTTGATCTCCGCTTTGTTGCTGCGCAGATACGCGCCGAGCTGAAGGTTCTTCAGCACCGACAGTTCCGAGAACAGCTTGCGGCCTTCGGGGCAATGGCAGATGCCGCGCGCCACCACATCGTAAGGCGCGACGCCATCCAATGATTCACCCTTGAACTTCAGCGTGCCATGGGAGCCGATGGAGCGCGAGATCGCTTTCAGCAGCGTGGTCTTGCCGGCGCCGTTCGGGCCGAGCACGCCGACCAGTTCGCCCTTTTCGACCTTGATCGAAACCGATTCGATGGCGAGCGCCTTGCCGTAGCTGACGCGCAGGTCCGAGACCTCAAGCAGAGGCATGGGCGTCCTCCGTCTTGCCGATATAGGCCTCGATCACTTTCGGATTCTTCACGATCTCCTCGGGTGGCCCGACAGCGATGATCTCGCCGAAATTCATCGCGATCACGCGCGATACCAGCGCCATGAATTCGCGCAGCTTGTGTTCGATCAGCAGAATGGTCAGGTTTTCCTCGCGATGCAGCCGTTTGATGAGTTGCGCCAGCGGTTCGATCTCGCTTGAGCCCAGGCCTGCGAACGGCTCATCGAGCAGCAGCAGGTCGGGGCGCGTTGCCAGCGCGCGGGCGATTTCGAGCCGCCGCAGATCGCCATAGGGGAGGGTCTCGACCGGCTCGGACCCGCGTCCGCCGAGGCCGACCTGATCGAGCAGATGCCGCGCCCGCTCTTCCTTGTCCTTGTCGCCATGGGCGCGCGGCGACATGCAGGCCACCAGAACGTTTTCCAGCAGGTTCATGCCGACGAACGGCCGCGTGAGCTGGAAGGTGCGGGCCATGCCGCGATTGACGATCTTGTAGGGCGCGAGACCATGCAGCGCTTCGCCGTTGAAGGTGATCGTGCCGGAGGTGGGCGCCATGAAGCCGGTGAGCAGGTTGAACAGCGTGGTCTTGCCCGCGCCGTTCGGACCGAGGATGCCGGTCAGTTCGCCTTTTTGCAGGGTGAAGGTCGCGCCCTTCACGGCGGTAAGGCCGCCGAAGCGCTTGGTGACGTCGTTGACTTCAAGGAGCGCGGTCATCGGAAGCGCTCCGTCAGCCGGCGCCAGAGCGGCGCGATCATGCCGTTCGGCAGGAAGAACAGGATCAGCATCAGCGTGAGGGTGTAGATCCACAGCCGGTATTCACCGAAGCCGCGCAGCATCTCTGTGAGCAGCGTGAGCAGGATGGCGGCGACCGCCGCGCCGTAGATCGATCCGATGCCGCCGACGTAGCACATGATGATGATGGTGATCGACACTACGACCGAGAACAGCGGCGGGCTGACCTGAAGCTGGTAATGCGCATAGAGAGCGCCGCCGAGTCCCGCGAAGGCCGCGCTGATCGCCAGCGATGCGATCTTGTAGAATGTCACGTTGATGCCTGCCGCCTGGCAGGTCGCCTCGTCGCCGCGAATGGCGCGCAGCAGCAGGCCCCAGTGCGATTGCGCCAGCAGTGTCAGCACGATCACGGTGACGACAAGGATCGCCAGCACGAACCAGTAGTATTGCAGAGGGTTCTTCATCAGCGGTTCGAGGCCGTAAAGGCCTTCCTCGCCGCCGGTGTATTCCCAGAAAATCAGGCACAGGCGTTGCAGGATCGCCGACGCCGACAACATCGCCAGCGCAAAGTAGGGGCCGCGCAGGCGCAGCGTCGGGAAGCCGACGATCAGGCTGAACGCAACCGCAATCACCACGGCGGCGGGCAGGCTGTACCACGGGTTGGCGGACCAGATGGTCGCTAGGAATCCCGCCGTATAGGCCCCGGCGCCGATGAACAGCGAGTGGCCGAAATTCTCGCGGCCCGTCAGGCCCGACATGAAATCCCAACTCGACGCCCAGATGCCATAAATGGCGCAGACCGTGAGCACGCCGGTGAGATAGTTGCTTGCCGCGAACATCGGGGCGAGCGCCAGCCCGGCGACCACTACGATTCCGCCGGCAATATCGATCAATGAGATGCGCCGCATGTCAGAAAGCCGCCCGCCGGCCGAGAATCCCGGACGGCCTGATCATGAGGGTGATGACGACCGCGACCAGCGACACCAGTTCGGTCCAGGATGTTGAAATCAGATAGGCCACGATGGTTTCCGAATAGCCGAGGATCAGTGAGGCGATGATGCTACCGGGGATCGAGCCTAGTCCGCCGACAATGACGATGGCGAATGCCTTCACCATTGGCAGCAGGCCCATGGTTGGCTGCACGGTCAGGAACGGCGACACCAGCACGCCGGCGAGCGCGGCAGTGCCCGCCGAGATTGCCATCACGATGGAGAAAATGCGGTTGGTCGGAATGCCCATGTACTGCGCGGCTTCCGGGTCTTGCGACACCGCGAGGATGGCTGCACCGAGACGTGTGCGTTGAATGAACAGCCACAGCACCAGCAGCACCAGCACGCCCATCACCAGCGCCAGCAGCCGCTGGCCGCCGATGTCGACGCCGCCGATCGACAGCTTGTCAGCCACGAAGGAGGGCACATTGCGATATTCGGAGCCGAAGGTGATGAACAGCGCCTGCTCGACGGCAAGCGAGACCGCCAGCGTGATCATCAGCACGGCGAGCTGCGACGCCCGCAGCGGCCGCACCAGAAACCGTTCCATCAGGACGCCAAATCCGGCGACCAGCAGCACAGCCAGCGGGGCCGCGATAAACAGGGGAAAGTTGAGCAGCGAGGTGAGCACGTAGGCTGCGTAAGCGCCGAGTGCATAGAATGCGCCGTGGGCGAGATTGAGGATTCGGGCAACGCCGAAGATGAGCGTGAAGCCCACCGCGAGCATCGCATAGATCGCGCTGGAAACCGCGCCGTAGATCAGGATTTGAAGCATAACCGCCTGCTGTTCTTATACGTAAGGTGAAGGCGGAGCCTCCGGACGCTGCGGCCGGTAAGGTCGTTACCGGCCGCCGTTCTCACGACGTAAAGAGCAGTTCAGTTCATCCAGGGAGGCGGGATCATTTTTCCCGTCTCGGAGGCCTTTGGCCAGACGACGATGCGTGCACCGTCCTTCTGCCATTGTGCGAACAGCAGGTTCTGGAGGCCGGGTCCGGTCTTCACGTCGTGGACTTCGTCGAACTGAATCTTGCCGGCGATACCGACCATGTCGGTTTTCTCAAGCTCCTTGATGACCGCATTCGGATCGACCGAACCGGCGCGCTTCACGGCTTCCGCGTAGACGTGGGTCGCATCGTAGGCGCCGACGCCGGTGTAGACGGGGGCCGAGCCGAAGCGCTTGACGAACTCGTCCCAGAACGGGATCGTCTTCGGCGTCAGCGCGGCGCGGGTCGCGAACAGGCCGACGGTCTCGCCCAGGGCCTTGCCGCTCACGCGGGTGAAGAAGTCGGCGTCCTGGCTCTTGACGTCGATGCCGCCGATCGGAATCGGCACCTGCGCGTCATGCCACTGCTTGACGAAGATGTCCGACGACGCATGCGACAGGATCACGATCAGGTACTGAGCGCCGCTCGCCTTGACCTTGGCGAACAGCGGCGAGAAGTCGGATGTCGAAGTATCGAAGAATTCGGCCATCGGCACTTCGGTGCCGCCGTCGACCGCACCCTTCTTCAGGATCGGAACGAGGTCCTGCACCCACTTGGCGTTCTCGCCAACGATGGCGACCTTCTTCAGGCCCATCTCCCCCTTGAGCTTGCCATTGATGAAGTCGACCAGGGCACGCGCCTGATGGCCCGCATGGATCGGGAAGACACGGAAGATGTACTTGTAGTTGTCGTAGTCGGCCTTCACTTTTGCGGTGATCGCGGGTGACGCCGCACCGACGCCGAGATAGATCGTCTTGGCATTGGAAATATGCGGCAACTGGGCCAGCGTGACGCCGCTGGTGTAGCCGCCGATCAGCACGTCGACCTTCTCGTCCGCGGTCAGCTTCTTGATCGCCGCGATGCCCTGTTCGGGGTTCTCGGTTTCGTCCGCCGCGACCATTTCAAGTTTACGGCCGAGGAGTCCGCCCTTGGCGTTGATTTCCTCGATCGCCAGCTTGATGGCGTTTTGGGTATCGCGTCCGACCTGAAGCTGGATCGAGGTCGGAACGCCGATCTTGATGGGGCCTTGCTGGGCGGTTGCCGGAGCCGTTGAGAGGAGCGCCCCGGCGCTGAGAATACTCGCGGTCGCGAGGACGCTGAGAAATGATTTCATGACGTTTCTCCCTGATGCATTCGAATTCGTGTTCGATGCTTTTTATTTGCGCCGACAGACTGCCTGCCGGAACAAGATCGAGTCAAGCAAAGATCGGATGATTGCGGCTGTAGCTTGCACACGCGAGAGTTGGATCGGGAGAGAGGCAGGCATCGCGTGATCGGCGTTAATGTTGCAGCGCCGAAGAATACGGGAACCCGAATGTTGCAGCGTTTGAAACGGATCGGATGTGTGCGTCGGCGCGGATGCAGGATGAAAATATTCCGGCTGCTGACTGCGTTTTGTTCGCGCGGATGGTTTGACATTTTGTCGCAACATGGATGATCTGCCGCCGTCGGCTTCCGATCACGAAGCAACAACAAAAACACGCATCAGGGAGTGACCCAATGACCATCTCACGCCGGACTTTGCTCAAATCATCGGCAGCCGCCACCGTCATGGCCGGCGTCGGTGCGCCGCTGGTGGCGCGAGCGCAGCAGGCCGAGTTTGTCTACAAATTCGCCAACAACCTGCCGGATACGCACCCGATCAACGTGCGGTCCCGCGAAATGTCCGCGGCCATCAAGCAGGAGACCAACGGCCGCGTCGACATCCAGATTTTTCCATCGAGCCAGCTTGGATCGGACACCGATACGCTGAGCCAGCTCCGGTCTGGCGGCGTGGAATTCTTCACGCTGTCGGGCTTGATTCTCGCAACGCTGGTCCCGGCGGCGTCGATCAACGGCATCGGCTTTGCCTTTCCGGATTATCCCGCGGTCTGGAAGGCCATGGACGGCGATCTCGGTGAATATATCCGCGGCCAGATCACCAAGGCCAACCTCGTGGTGCTGGACAAGATCTGGGACAACGGTTTCCGGCAAACCACGTCATCGACCAAGCCGATCAATACGCCGGAAGACTACAAAGGCTTCAAGATCCGCGTGCCGGTCTCGCCGCTCTGGACCTCGATGTTCAAGGCCTTCGATGCCTCGCCGGCCTCGATCAATTTCAACGAGGTCTATTCGGCGCTGCAGACCAAGATCGTCGAGGGGCAGGAGAATCCGCTGGCGCTGATTTCGACCGCCAAGCTCTATGAGGTCCAGAAATATTGTTCGCTGACCAACCACATGTGGGACGGCTACTGGTTCCTTGCCAACCGCCGCGCATGGGAGCGGTTGCCGGCCGACGTGCGGACCATCGTTGCGAAGAATGTGAACGGCGCGGCGATGAAGGCGCGCGAGGACACCGAAAAGCTCAACGCCAACCTGCAAACCGAGCTGGCGGCCAAAGGCTTCATCTTCAACCAGCCCGATCTCAAGCCGTTCCGCGAGAAACTCAAGCAGGCCGGATTCTATGCCGAATGGAAAAGCAAGTACGGCGACGAAGCCTGGGCGATTCTTGAAAAGAACGCGGGCAAACTGACGTAACCGGCGATCATGAACGACGTCACATCCCTGGTCTCGCCAAATGCCGCGGGTGCGGCCGCATTGGCCGCGCCCCGGCCCGGCGCGCTCCTGTCAATCGAAGCGGTCCTCGGGCGGCTGGTTGAAATCCCCGCGGCGCTTCTGGTCGTCGCGGAGATCGTCATTCTGTTTGTGGGCGTGGTCTCGCGTTACCTGTTTCACCGACCGCTGATCTGGTCGGACGAACTGGCGTCGATCCTGTTCCTGTGGCTGGCGATGTTCGGCGCGGTTGTGGCGTTTCGCCGTTCCGAGCACATGCGGATGACGGCGGTGGTCGCCAAGTGTCAGCCAGTGACGCGGGCTTTTCTGGATGTTGCCGGCACATGCGCCGCGCTGGCATTCCTGCTGATGATGATCTGGCCGTCCTACGAATACGCCTATGAGGAAAGTTTCATTACGACACCGGCACTGGAAATCTCCAATACGTGGCGAGCCGCCGCGCTGCCCATCGGAATCGGCTTGATGGTGCTGTTCGCGCTGCTGCGGTTGGCGCGTCAGGCGGATCGAAAGCAGGCGGTCTTTGCTCTGCTCTCGGTAGGCGTCATTGTCGCGGTGTTCTGGTTTGCGCAGCCGATGTTGCGGCCTCTCGGCAATCTCAATCTCGTCATCTTCTTCGTCGGCGTGGTGGCGATGTGCGTGTTCGCCGGCGTGCCGATTGCCTTCGCTTTCGGCCTCTCGATTTTCGGCTATCTCGTGCTGACGACGCACACGCCGCCGATGGTGCTGGTCGGGCGCATGGACGAGGGCATGAGCCACCTCATCCTGCTGGCGGTGCCGCTCTTTGTGTTTCTCGGTCTGCTGATCGAGATGACCGGCATGGCGAGGGCCATGGTCGCGTTTCTCGCCAGCCTGCTCGGTCACGTGCGTGGCGGTCTGCACTATGTGCTGATCGGTGCGATGTATCTGGTGTCCGGCATTTCCGGTTCGAAAGCGGCCGACATGGCGGCCGTCGCACCGGTGCTGTTTCCGGAGATGAAGGAGCGCGGTGCCAAGCCCGGCGATCTCGTTGCCCTTTTGGCTGCGACCGGCGCGCAGACCGAAACGATTCCGCCAAGCCTTGTACTCATTACTATTGGCTCTGTGACCGGCGTATCCATCGCGGCCCTGTTCACCGGTGGGCTGCTGCCGGGACTGGTGCTGGCCGTGACGCTGTCAGGCCTGGTGTGGTGGCGTTATCGCGGCGAAGACCTCAGTCACGTTGAACGCGCGACCGGAAAGCAGATCCTGCGCACATTTGTTATCGCGCTTCCCGCGCTGGCGCTGCCGTTCGTGATCCGCGCGGCGGTGGTGGAGGGCGTCGCCACCGCAACAGAGGTCTCGACCATCGGCATCGTCTTCACGATCTTTGCGGGACTTGCGATCTATCGCCAGTTCGACTGGTCGCGCCTGCAACCGATGCTGATTGAAACCGCATCATTGTCGGGCGCTATCCTCCTTATCATAGGCACGGCGACCGGGATGGCGTGGGGACTGACGCAGTCCGGATTCTCCCGCTCGCTGGCCGCTGCCATGACGGGGCTGCCGGGTGGTCCGGCGATGTTCATTGCGGTCTCGATTCTGGCCTTCATGATCCTCGGCAGCGTACTGGAGGGAATTCCAGCCATCGTGCTGTTCGGGCCGCTGCTGTTTCCGATTGCCCGCGCGGTCGGCGTGCATGAAGTGCACTATGCGATGATCGTCATTCTCGCGATGGGCATCGGGCTGTTCGCGCCGCCGTTCGGCGTCGGCTACTATGCCGCCTGTGCGATCGGACGCGTCGATCCGGCGGAAGGCATCAGGCCGATCTGGGGTTATCTGCTGTCGCTGCTGATCGGACTCATTATTGTTGCCGCGTTTCCGTGGATTTCCATCGGATTCCTTGCCCAATAAACTATCCCGCGCGGTGCTCGTTCATGAACGCCTCGAAGCGCGGATCGCCGGCATACGCGATGTTGACGCGCATCGCGGGCGGCGCTGGCACCGCGTCGGGATTGAAGGCCGAACCGGGCGCGAGAAGAATGCTGCGTTCGGCGGCGATGCGTGAGAGCTGCGTGTCGTCGATGTGGTCCGGCAGCTTGCACCACATGTAGAATCCGCCGCGCGGCTGGCCGAACACGGCAAGTCCGAGCCGCGACAGGCTGTCATAGGCCTGACGTGTTGCTGCTTCGATGCGGCCGGTCAGTCGCTTGAGATGGCCGCGATACCGTCCGCTCGTAATCAGATCGTAGATGATCTGCTCGACATAGCCCGAGCTATTGGCGCGGGTGATCATCTTAAGGTCGGCCAGCCGTGCGACGGTGTCGGCATTCGCCGCGATATATCCCGAACGCAGGCTGGCGGAGAGCGTCTTGGCAAAAGTGCCGACATAGATCACGCGGTCGAGTTGATCGAGCGCGGCGAGGCGGGGGCTGGTGTTGGAGAGCACATCGGCGAACGGATCGGAATCGACGATCCTTAAGTTATGCTCCGTCGCGGTGCGCAACAGGCGATAGGCGACCGGCAGCGTGATCGAGCAGCCCGTTGGATTGTGCGCCAGCGACTGTGTGAAGAACATGCGCGCGCCGGTACTGGCGGCCTTGGCGGCGAGATCGTCCGGGTCGGGTCCATCTTCGGTTCGCCGCACGCCGATGAGACGCGCCTTGGCCAGCCGCAGCTTGCCGAACAGCGGATAGTAGCCGGGGTTGTCGACCAGAACGGGATCGCCGGGCTCGACGAACTGGCGGACAATCATGTCGAGCGCGTCGTTCGCGCCTTGAGTCAAAAGAACCTGCGTCGGTTCAGCACCGATCGATCGTTCCGCCAGTAGTCCGGCGATGCGCTGGCGCAACGGCAGCAGGCCGAAAGGGCTGCCGTAGCTTTCGGGCAGATTGCGTTGTCCGGGTTTGCTCACCGGCCGCAGATAGGGGCCAACCTCTGAGCCTTCCATCCAGGCCGCGGGCGGACGGCCGTCGCCGACGCGCACCTCATAGCGTTTTTCAAGTTGCTCGCGCAGCAGCCAGACGCTGTCGACGGCTTCGATCTTGGCAGGCTCGGCGGCTTCCGCGCGCTTGGGACGATGATGCGAGACGTAGAAGCCGGAGCCGGGCTTGCTCTCGATCTGGCCGGACGCCACCAGCCGGTCATAGGCATCGACGATGGTGTTCTTCGATGCCTTGAATATCTCCGATGCGCCGCGAATGGACGGCAGCCGTTCGCCGGGCCGGAGCGCGCCCCGCTCGATCCGCACAACGATTGAATCCACAATGGTTTCGATACGCGAACGGGCGTGGCCGCTATCTGAAAGTTCAACTGTACCCATGCCGCGAATGGTACGGACCTTCCTGAAATTGTGCAAAGCGTTCCTTGCAGTGTACCCCCATCACCATACAGTTTGCGAAGCCGAAAATCCCCTCAAGAGGGCTTAAGGCTCGGAGACGCTCATGACTGGTGCCAGACACGGCGCGAACCGCAGTTCGCGGATCGCCGGATTCCATCGCAAATCGCCGCAGGAGCGGCTCGATTTGGTGGCCGCGTTCGCCGGCCTCGATCCCGCGACCGCGAGCCATCTGGCTGACATGGGAAATCTTAACCCGCAGCTCGCGGACAAGATGATCGAGAACGTCATCGCCACGATGAATATCCCGATCGGCATCGCCACCAATCTCAAGATCGACGGCGAGGATGTGCTGGTGCCGATGGCGACCGAGGAGTCGTCGGTGGTCGCCGCGGTCTGCAACGCCGCGCGCCAGACCTACGACGCGGGTTTCACGACCTCGGTGTCGGGCACGTTGATGATCGCGCAGGTGCAGGCCGTCGATGTGCCGGACCCGCACGCGGCACGGCTGCGCCTGCTGGAGAAGCGCGACGAGATCAAGGCGATCTGCGACGCCTGCGATCCGCTGCTGGTGAAACTTGGCGGCGGCTTCCGTGACGTCGAGGTGCGGATTCTCGATACGCTCGGCGGCACCATGGTCATCACGCACCTGATCGTCGATACCCGCGACGCGATGGGTGCGAATGCCGTGAACACCATGGCGGAAAAAGTCGCGCCGCACATCGCGGCGTGGAGTGGCGGGCGCGTGTTCCTGCGCATCCTCTCCAATCTCGCGGATCGCCGGGTCGCTCGCGCCCATGCGGTGTGGAAGCTCGACGCTATCGGCGGCGACAGCGTTCGCGATGGTATCGTCAGCGCCTATCAGTTCGCGGAGGCCGATCCGTATCGCGCGGCCACGCATAACAAAGGCATCATGAACGGCATCAGCGCGGTCATTCTCGCAACCGGCAACGATACGCGCGCGGTCGAAGCGGGCGCCCACGCCTATGCCGCGCGGGGCGGACGATACAGTAGCCTGACGCGCTATGAGATCAACAAGGACGGCGATCTCTCCGGCTCGATCGAATTGCCGCTGGCGGTGGGTCTGATCGGCGGCGCCACGAAAATTCATCCGACAGCGCAGGCGTGTCTCAAGATTCTCGGGGTGACGACGGCGGAGCGTCTGGCGCGCATCATCGCGGCGGTGGGGCTTGCGCAGAATTTCTCGGCATTGAAGGCGCTGGCCACGGTAGGCATCCAGTCCGGCCACATGGCGCTGCATGCGCAGAATATCGCAATCATGGCCGGCGCCGTCGGCGACGAAGTCGAAGCCGTCGCGAAGGTGCTGGTCGAACGCAAGGCCGTGCGGATCGATGTCGCGCAAGGAATTCTGGAGGAACTTCGCCGCTAGACGAATTCCGGCGGCAGCGCCGGCAATCCAAATAAGAACTCAACGGGAGGATAACAATGTTCAAATCCAAATCTGCTTTGTCCAGGTCCGCTTTTCTGCTGAGCGCAACAATGGCGATGGCGTTTTTCAATTCCGCGCGCGCGGAGATTCCCAACAACACCATCAAGCTCGGCGTGTTGACCGATCTTACCGGCATCGCGACCGATTCCACAGGCGTGGGGTCGGTAGCCGCTGCGCGGCTTGCGATTGAAGATTTCAAAGCCGAGAAGCCCGGGATCAAGGTCGAACTCTTGCAGGCCGATCACCAGAACAAGGCGGATATCGGCGGCGCGCTGGCGCGCCGCTGGATGGATATCGACAAGGTCGATGCCATTCTTGACGTGCCGTTCTCGTCGGTTGCGCTGGCCGTTCAGGAAGCCACCCGTGGCTCGAAAACCGCCTTCATTGCATCGGGACCGGGCTCGTCGCTGCTGACGGGCGAGAAGTGCTCGCCCAACACCGTTCACTGGACCTACGACACCTGGGCGCTGGCGCATGGCACAGCGCTCGCCTTGCTGAAGGCGAAAAAGGACACATGGTTCTTCGTCACCGCGGACTATGCATTCGGCCACTCGCTTGAAAAAGATGCGTCCGATGTCGTGAAAGCGCAAAATGGAAAAATCCTCGGCAGCGTCAGGCATCCGCCGGGCGCATCTGATTTCTCGTCGTTCCTTTTGCAGGCGCAAGCCAGCAAGGCCAAGATCGTTGCGCTCGCCAATGCGGTGAACGACACTGTCAACTCCGTGAAGCAGGCGTCCGAATTCGGCATTCAGGCCGGGGGACAGGAACTGGCGGCGTTGCTCATGCAGGTCACGGACGTCAACGCCATTGGGTTGCAGGGGGCGAAGGGTCTTTATCTCACTGAAGGTTTCTATTGGGATGCCAACGACGGTACGCGCAAATTCTCCGATCGCTTTACCGCGATGGTGGGTGGCGGAAAACGTCCGACGGCCATTCAGGCCGGTGTCTATGCCGGCACGCTGCATTATCTGCGCGCCGCTGCGGCAGCCAACAGCACCGATGGTCAGGTTGTGGTCGCCAAGATGAAGGCGATGCCCTCCAAGGACCCGCTGTTCGGGGAGGGCACGATCCGCGAAGACGGCCGCCACATCCACAATATGTATCTGTTCCAGGTGAAGACCCCCGCCGAATCCAAGGCGCCGTGGGATTTTTACAAGCTGGTGGAGACCATCCCGGCGGCGGAGGCGTTCCGGCCGATCGGCGAGGGCAATTGCCCGATGGTTAAGAAGTAGGAATCAGCCTTTCACGGCCGGACGCGATCTCGCTCCGGCCATGGGTTATCCCGTTGTTTAGATTGAGTGTAATTTCCTCCCGGCGCGCTCCGGGCGGGAGGAAATTTCTCTCGCGGAACATGATCTTAGAATGCATCGCCGGGCTTCGCCGGAAGCATGACGCAGATGCGGTATGTCATTGACCAAAAACGGACTTTCGGATACCTAACGCCCGTCGTGAATGGTGCCAGCCTTCGCCCGGCCTTCTCGGGCAAACCAGCAAAGTTCATCGGCTAGTTCAAGCGCGCGCGAGGCATGAATGCCGGGTTGCCGGCCGACCGCGCCGCCATTGATTGCGAGCGTGGATCAGGCCGATGAGCAATTTCAATCAAGAAACCGTGCTGAGCGTCCATCACTGGACCGAAAATCTCTTCAGCTTCACGACCACGCGCGACTCGTCGTTCCGCTTTCGCAATGGCGAGTTCACCATGATCGGGCTCAGGGTGAACGAGAAGCCGCTGCTGCGCGCCTACAGCGTTGCGAGCGCGAACTACGAAGAGAACCTCGAATTCTTCTCGATCAAGGTGCCGGACGGTCCGCTGACCTCGCGCCTCCAGCATCTCAAGGAAGGCGACCAGATCATCGTCAGCCGCAAGGCCACCGGCACGCTGGTGATCGACAATCTGACCAATGGCCGCAATCTTTATCTGATCGGCACGGGCACCGGCCTCGCGCCGTTCCTCAGCGTCATCAAGGATCCCGAAACCTATGAGCGTTTCGAGAAGGTCGTGCTGCTGCACGGCTGCCGCCACGTCAAGGAACTGGCGTATGGCGAGCTGATCACCGAGAAGTTGCCGCAGGACGAGATGATCGGTGAGATGGTACGCGCGAAACTCGTCTACTATCCGACCGTCACGCGCGATCCGTTCCGCAATCGCGGCCGCATCACCGATCTCATCACCTCGGGCAAACTGTTCGAAGACATCGCCTTGCCGGGCCTCGACGCCAGCAAGGATCGCGTCATGATGTGCGGCAGCCCCGCGCTGCTTCAGGATACCAAGACGCTGCTGCTCGATCGCGGCTTCGTCGAAGGCAATCACGGCGAGCCGGCTGATTTCGTCGTCGAGAAAGCGTTCGCCGAGCGCTGATAGTCTCCTTCGCGTCTACAACCGCTGGCGGCTCGCGTTGGTCGCGACGGCTGCCGCGGCGGTGCGGTTTTCGACCCCGAGTTTCGCGTAAATCTGCTCGAGATGCTTGTCGACCGTGCGCGGGCTGAGGCCGAGAATTTGCGCGATGTCGCGGTTGGTCTTGCCCTTGCTCAACCAGGACAGCACTTCGCCTTCGCGGCTGGTGAGCCCAAGCTCCTTGCTGAACTCCGCAGGCAGAATCCGAACTGGTGTCCCGCGCCAGCCGCAGCAGGAATTCGTTCGCGCCGAGCCTGCCCATGTATTGCAGGCGCAGCTTCTCGTCACGGAATGACGTCGCCGGCGGCGCTTTCACTTCCGTGTCGCCCTGATGCATCTGCTCAAGCCAATCGAGCCACGGTTCCGGCAGTTCGAACTTTTCGCTGGAGTTCTTGGCGCGATCGCGTGCCAGCTTTTCCGCCTGCGGCGTCGCCCAGATGATGCGGCCGCGATGATCGACCGCGAACAGGTATCGCCCGGACACATCCAGCGCGGCGCGCGCGCTCTGTGTGAGACGCGCATTCGCCAGGTGAACCTTGATGCGGGCCAGCATTTCCGCGATCACAATCGGCTTCGCGACATAATCGACGCCGCCGGCTTCCAGGCCCCGCACGATATGCTCGGTTTCCGCCAGCCCTGTCATGAAGATCACCGGAACGCCCGCGAGCTTTGCTTCGCGCTTCAGGCGCCGGCAGGTCTCGAAACCATCCATTCCCGGCATTATGGCATCGAGCAGAATGACGTCCGGCACGATCTGCTCGCCGATGCGCAGCGCCGATGCGCCGTCGAGCGCGACCATCACGGTCATGCCTGCGCCGTCGAGCGCGTCGGTGAGCATGCGCAGGGTTTCCGGCGAATCATCGACGATGAGCACGGTGTCGCGGGACTTGGGTTCAATGATCATGGCGCTGCACAGACTTCAGGGTTGCCATGTATTGCCCAAGATCGAATCGCTCCACCAATGATCGCATTTGCGATACGAAAGCCGCATGCTCTGGATGATCCTTGTCGATCTGGTCGAGTTTCAGGTGAATGGCGGTGACATAGCCGATTTGTCCGAGATCGATCAACTCGTCGACATAATGAACCGGCGGACGCGGGTCCTTGTTCAAATTCCATGTCGGGGCAGGGACCTCAGCGTGTTGAATGGCATCGCGCTCATATGACCATTCGATCTTGAGCAACTGGCCGACCAGTTCCAGCAGGCGCGGCACATCGATCGGCTTCATCAGATAGCCATCATGGAAGGGCTGCGCCAGCGGTGCGCCGTGCGCTTCCAGCGCACTCGCCGAGATCATGAGAATACGCGCATGGTGATGGCCGTTGGCGCGCAGCGTCTCCGCGACGGTCCAGCCGTCGATGCCGGCCATCGAGATGTCGAGTAGGAACATGTCCGGCTGACAGTGCTGCGCCAGGCTAAGGCAGGCTGCGCCATCCGGCGCACTCAGGATGATAAAGCCGAGCGGCGCCAGCACTTCTCGCAGAAGATCGCGGTGGGTCGGATCGTCATCGGTAATGAGGATGGTCCGGCGCGGGCCATGATAGCCGTAAATCGGCGCATTGATCGACCTGAGGCGGGTCGGATTGGTCACCTCGGACAGCAGCATCTTGACATGAAACGTGCTGCCCTGACCGACGGTGCTGGTGACGCGAATGTCGCCGCCCATCACGCCGGCAAGCAGCTTGCTGATGGTGAGGCCGAGGCCGGTGCCGGTCTGCGGCTGCGAGATGCCAAGCGCGCCGCGCTCGAATGGCGCGAAGATGCGCTCCAGATCGTCGGCATGGATGCCGGGGCCGGTATCGCGCACCTCGAATTCAGCGACGGGACTGCGGTAATGCACGATGAAATGGACGCTGCCGGTTTGCGTGAACTTGATGGCGTTCGACAGGAGGTTGATGAGAATCTGCCGCAGCCGTTTTTCGTCCGCATAGACCACGGGGGGCAAGGTTTCCGGCCGCTGAAACACGAACTCGATATTCTTCGCTGCCGCTTGCAGCCGGAACATGCCGACAAGCTGATCGAGGAAGGCGTGGAGGCGCACTTCGTCGCGCGATAGATGAAGCCGTCCGGCCTCGATCTTGGAAATATCAAGCAGGCCGTCGATCAGGCCGGATAGATGGTCGGCGCTGCGGCGGACGACGCGGACCTGGTCGCGCGGCTTCGGCAGGATGGTCGCGTCCTGTTCGAGCAATTGCGCGTAGCCGCTGATGGCGTTGAGCGGCGAGCGCAGTTCGTGGCTTAATCCCACCACATAGCGGCTCTTGGCGAGGTTGGCGGACTCGGCGACTTCCTTGGCGCGCTGCAATTCCATGTCGGTCTGCCGGTGCGCGTCGATCTCCTGCATCAGCAGCACCGTCTGCCGCCGCGTCTCGGCCTCGGCCGCCTGCCGGCTTTGCCGCGCCAGCACGAACAGCCACGCCACCACGCCGATGATGATGGTCAACGCGAAAAAGACCTTCCACAACACGTCGGACAATTGCACCTGATCGGATCTGATCGCAGTGGAGGTCTGGAGATAGATCAGGCCGAGCGTCAGACCGATGAGACCGGCCGACAGGGCAAAGACGCCGAGATAGTGCCCAAGCTGGGAATTGATTCGGGTGTAGATGAATTCGGGAAGGGTCTTGCCGAGAATGTCCGAGAACTGCGCCTGAACCCGCGCATGCGGCTTGCAGAGGTCGTGGCAACGGGCATCGAGCGAGCAGCACAGCGAGCAGATCGGGCCGGCATAGGCGGGGCAGGACGCCATGTCTTCCGGCTCGAACGCGTGCTCACAGATGCAGCACTTGATGTTTTCCAGATTTTGCCAGCTTCGTTTCGGCTTGCGCGCGATATAGTATTTTCCGCCGGTGGCCCACGCGATCGCGGGCGCCGTCACGAAGGCCACGGTCAGCGCCACGAACGGCGCGAGCGCCTTCGCCGTGATTCCAAAGAAGCCGTAGAATGCACTGATCGACACGATCGTCGCCACCGTCATCGCGCCGACGCCGACCGGATTGATGTCGTAGAGATGCGCGCGCTTGAATTCCATATGCGGCGGACGCAAGCCGAGCGGCTTGTTGATGATGAGGTCGGCCACCAGCGCGCCGACCCAGGCAATGGCGACGTTGGAATAAAGCGCGAGCGTCTGTTCCAGCGCCTTGTAGACGCCGATTTCCATCAGCAGCAGGGCGACCAGAACGTTGAACACCAGCCACACCACGCGGCCGGGATGGCTGTGCGTCAGCCGCGAGAAGAAGTTCGACCATGCAATCGAGCCTGCATAGGCGTTGGTGACGTTGATCTTGAGCTGCGAGAGGATGACGAAGGTGCCGGTCAGCGCCAGTGCCACATCCGGTTGCGAAAGCACGTAGCGGAACGCTTCGAGATACATATGCGAAGGCTCGGCAGCATATTCCGGAACGACGCCGTGCTTGATGGCGAAGAACGCGAGAAACGATCCGGCCAGCATCTTGACCGCGCCGGGAACGATCCAGCCGGGGCCGGCGCTGACCATCGCGATCCACCACGCGCGCTTCGAGGTACGCCGGTCGCGCGGCAGGAATCGCAGGAAGTCGACCTGTTCGCCGATCTGCGCCACCAGCGCGAACACCACCGACGCGGCGGTCCCGAACAGCAACAGATCGAGATGTCCGTCGGGACTTCCGTGGTCTCCCGTAAACGCTCGCCACTCCGCAAACGAGCCGGGGCTTTTGATCGCGATGGCTGCGAAGGGAAGGATATGGAGCAGAATCCAGAACGGCTGCGTCCAGAGCTGAAACCGGCTGATCAGCGTAATGCCGTGGGTGACAAGCGGGATGATGACGATCGCGCTGATGAGATACCCGATGGGGCGGGGCACGCCGAAACACAGTTCCAGCGCCATCGCCAGAATGACGGCTTCGATGGCGAAGAAAATGAAGGTGAAAGATGCGTAGATCAGCGACGTGATCGTCGAGCCGATGTAGCCGAATCCGGCGCCCCGCGTCAGCAGGTCGATGTCGACGCCGTATCTGGCGGCATAATAGGCAATCGGAAGTCCGCAGCAGAAGATGATGACGCTGACGACCAGAATCGCCGCCGTGGCGTTGGTGACGCCGTAGTTCAGCGTGATGGTGCCGCCGATCGCTTCCAGCGCCAGAAATGAAATCGCGCCCAAGGCCGTATTTGCAACCCGTGAGGCCGACCAGCGGCGCGCGCTTTTCGCTGTGAAGCGCAGCGCGTAGTCCTCAAGCTGTCTGGTTGGCAACCCATTGATTATATTGGCGCCTGACCCGGTCTATTCGCTGCCGCCCGACCACTTTTTACTCCTGGGCCCCTGCAAATACCCTTTCTTGGAACCGCCGAGAAAATCTACGTCGCGATTTTGCGATGCAGTATACGCGATCTTGCGTATCGGTGCACTGCACAATTTCAGCAATCCTCGCCTGACCAAACAACGTGTCCACAAAACAGTCAGGGGTAGTCATGTCAAAGGACAAAGATCGGGGTTTACATTCGCCATTCCGGCGAAAAATGCTGATGGGAATGGCGGCGCTGCCCGCCATGTCGCTGCTTTCACGTCCATCGTTCGGCGCGGGGCCGGCGACCTCCGCCGTCAACACCACGGGATTGGCGGTCACCGACACGGAAGTCACGGTCGGCATCCTGCACTCGGCAACGGGTACGATGGCGATTTCCGAAACGGGATCGATCCAGGCTGAAAAGCTCGCCATTGAGCAGATCAACGCGCTGGGCGGCGTGCTTGGTCGCAAGATCAAATTCATTCAGGAAGACGGCGCGTCCGACTGGCCGACCTTCGCGGAGAAGGCCAAGAAGCTCCTTGTCAACGACAAGGTCGCGTCGATCATGGGTTGCTGGACCTCGGCTTCCCGCAAGGCGGTGCTGCCGGTCGTTGAGCAGTACAACGGCATGCTCTATTACCCGACCTTCTACGAAGGTCTCGAGCAGTCCAAGAACGTGATCTACACCGGCCAGGAAGCCACCCAGCAGATTCTGGCGGGCATCAACTGGATCGCGAAGGAGAAGAACGCCAAGACGTTCTACTTCATCGGTTCGGACTACATCTGGCCGCGCACGTCGAACAAGATCGCGCGCAAGCACGTCGAGAACGTCCTGAAGGGCAAGGTGGTCGGCGAAGAATACTTCCCGCTCGGCCACACCCAGTTCAACTCGGTCATCAACAAGATCAAGCTGACCAAGCCGGACGTGATCTTCACCGACGTCGTCGGCGGATCGAACGTCGCTTTCTACAAGCAGTTGAAGGCGGCCGGTATCGACCTGTCCAAGCAGGCGCTGCTCACCATCTCCGTGACCGAAGACGAAATCGACGGTATTGGCGGTGAAAATATCGCCGGCGCCTATGCCTGCATGAAGTACTTCCAGTCGCTCAAGAATCCGAACAACGAGAAGTTCGTCCCGGCCTTCAAGAAGATGTGGGGCGAAAAGACCGTGATTGGAGACGTCACCCAGGCTGCCTATCTCGGCCCGTGGCTGTGGAAGCTCACCGTCGAGAAGGCGCAGAGCTTCGACGTGGACAAGATCGCGGCGGCTTCGCCGGGGATTGAGTTCAAGGAAGCCCCCGAAGGCTACGTCCGGATCCACGAGAACCACCATCTCTGGTCGAAGACCCGGGTCGGTCGCGCCAAACTCGATGGCCAGTTCGACGTGATCTTCGAGACGGCCGATCTGGTCGAGCCGGATCCGTTCCCCAAGGGCTACCAGTAAGCCTCGCTTCAGTCATTCGAAGCTCCCAGGTGCGGATCGTCAGTCCGCGCCCGCAGACCTCGCGTCGCGAATTCGTTCGCGACGCGAGGGTTTCCTCCGGCGGAGAACCCTCACATGTTCGGCGACTACTCGATTGGCGATCTCGGCTCGATCTTCGTGATGCAGGGTTTCGCAGGTCTCATTCTCTTTTCCGTTTATGTGCTCATGGCGCTGGGACTTGCCATCATCTTCGGCCAGATGGGCGTCATCAACATGGCCCACGGCGAGTTCATGATCCTCGGTGCCTACGTCACCTGGATGACGTCGAATTTCTTCCAGGCCTATCTGCCCTCGCTTTTCAGCATCTACTTCTTCCTGGCGATGGCGCTCGCATTCGTGGCGGCAGGCGCGCTCGGGATGCTGGTGGAATGGGGACTGATACGCCATCTCTACAAGCGTCCGCTGGACACGCTGCTCGCGACCTGGGGCCTTAGCCTCATCCTGCAACAGGCTTACCGCTCCATTTTCGGCGCCCGCGAAGTCGGCGTTGAGCTGCCGCAATGGATGCTCGGTTCGATGCATATCACTGACACGATCGAAGTGCCGATCAACGGTATCTTCGTCATGGCGCTGACGCTGCTCATCACGCTCGCGGTCGCTTACGTCATGTACAAGTCGCGCTGGGGCCGGCAGGTTCGCGCCGTTGTCCAGAATCGCGTGATGGCCGGCGCCGTCGGCATCAATACCGAAAAGGTCGATCGCTACACCTTCGGTCTCGGATGCGGCATCGCCGGAGTGGCTGGCAGCGCCTTCACCATGATCGGTTCAACCGGCCCGACCTCCGGTCAGCTCTACATCGTCGATACGTTCCTCGTCGTCGTGTTTGGCGGCGCCGCAAGCCTGCTGGGAACCATTGCATCCGCCTTCTCGATCTCCCAGGCGCAATCGACCATGGAGTTCTTCATGTCGGGTTCGATGGCCAAGGTCCTTACGCTGCTTGCCGTCGTCGGAATTCTGATGCTGCGCCCGCAGGGTCTGTTCGCCCTCAAGGTTCGCAAATAACAAAAGGGGGCCAGTGCCATGACCGAAAACAATCCGCGCTTCGTCAATCGATCGGAACTGCTCGGCATCCTGGTGCTGGCCGCACTGCTGGTCGTGATCCTGCCGCTCACCCTCGATGTCTTCCGGCTCAATCTCGTCGCGAAGTACCTGACCTACGCATTCGTGGCAGTCGGTCTTGTGATCTGCTGGGGCTACGGCGGAATTCTCAGCCTGGGGCAGGGCGTGTTCTTCGGCCTCGGCGGCTACTGCATGGCGATGTTCCTCAAGCTCGAAGCGTCGAGCGTGGAGAACACCAAGATCCAGTCGACCCCCGGCATTCCGGATTTCATGGACTGGAATCAGATCACCTCGCTGCCGTTCTTCTGGCAACCCTTTCACAGCCTGACTTTCACCGTCGCCGCCATCATCCTGGTGCCCGGCATCTTCGCTTTCATCATCGGCGCCGCAATGTTCAAGCGCCGTGTCGGCGGCACCTACTTCGCCATCATCACCCAGGCGATCGCGGCGATCCTGACCATCCTGATCGTCGGCCAGCAGGGCTACACTGGCGGCATCAACGGCATGACCGATCTTCGCACCCTGAAGGGATGGGACATCCGTCCGGACCACGCCAAGGTCGTGCTGTACTTCTTCGAGGTGGCCTGCCTGTTCGGCTGCATCTTCATCGCGCAGTTTATCCGCCGTTCGAAGCTCGGCCGTATTCTGGTGGCGATGCGCGACAAGGAGGACCGGGTCCGGTTCTCCGGCTACAGCGTCGCCAATTTCAAGATCTTCGCCTTCTGCGTGGCGGCTGTTTTCGCGGCCATCGGTGGCGCGATGTTCGCCCTGCAAGTCGGTTTCATGTCGCCTTCCTTCGTCGGCATCGTGCCGTCGATCGAGATGGTGATCTACACGGCGGTCGGCGGCCGGCTGTCGATCCTCGGCGCGGTCTACGGCACGCTGCTGGTGAATTTCGCGAAAACCAGCTTCTCGGAGTCGTTTCCTGAATTGTGGCTGTTCGGCCTCGGCGGTCTGTTCATCGCGGTCGTTCTCGCCTTCCCGAACGGTCTGGCCGGTATCTGGAGTGACTACGTCCAGCCGCGCATCGATCGCTTGATTGCATCACGCAAGCCGAAGGCGGGCGGCAAGAACGGCTGGACCGGCGGCAAGGTCGCCGACGGCGCACCAGCAGAGTAGGGAGAACACCATGCTCATCGGTCATCAACCCAAGGAATTCCTGCTCGCGGTCGAGGCGCTGACCGTCTCATTCGATGGCTTCAAGGCCGTGAACGATCTGTCGTTCTATGTCGATGAGAACGAGATCCGCGTCATCATCGGTCCGAACGGCGCCGGCAAGACCACGGTCCTCGACCTGATCTGCGGGAAGACCAAGGCCACGTCCGGCTCGATCCAGTTCCGGAGTCAGGAACTGACCAAGATGAAGGAGAACGAGATCGTTCAGGCCGGCGTCGGCCGCAAGTTCCAGACGCCGTCGATCTATGACGATCTCACGGTGTTCGAGAATCTGGAAATCTCGTTTCCGCGCGGACGCACGGTGTTCGGCGCGCTGACATTCCAGCGCGACAAGGCGGTGCGCGACCGTGTCGAGGAAGTCGCGGAGATGATCTTCCTGAAGGATCGTCTCAACATGAGCGCCGAATTGCTCAGCCACGGCCAGAAGCAATGGCTCGAGATCGGCATGCTTCTGATCCAGGATCCGGACCTCTTGATGCTCGACGAGCCTGTGGCCGGCATGAGCGTCAGCGAGCGGGTCAAGACCGCCGAACTGCTCAACCGCATCATCAAGGACCGATCGGTGCTGGTGATCGAGCACGACATGAAGTTCGTCGAGGACATCGCCCACAAGGTGACCGTGCTGCATCAGGGGCAGATTTTGTCTGAAGGTTCGATGGAGCAGGTCAAGAACGATCCGAAAGTCATCGAAGTCTATCTCGGTCACTGACATCACGTTTAGCTAAGGAATACGCAATGCTGGCGATCTCGGATCTTCACGTCGCATACGGACAGAGCGAAGTCCTTCACGGCCTCAACGTATCGGTGGCGCCCAACGAGATCGTCGCGATCATGGGCCGCAACGGCATGGGCAAGACCACGCTGATGAAGTCGCTGATGGGGATCGTGCCGACCAAGAGCGGTTCGGTCACCATGGAGGGCAGCGAGCTCAGCAAGCTCAAGAGCTACGAGCGCGTCGCCAAGGGGCTGGCCTATGTGCCGCAGGGCCGCATGATCTTCTCGACCATGACGGTGAAGGAGAACATCGAGACCGGGCTTGTCGCATCGGGGGAGAAGGACGTGCCCGGCGACCTCTACGAACTTTTTCCGGTTCTGCTCGAGATGAAGAACCGCCGCGGCGGCAATCTCTCCGGCGGCCAGCAGCAGCAACTCGCGATCGCACGCGCGCTGGCGACCAAGCCCAAGGTTCTGCTGCTCGATGAACCGACCGAAGGCATTCAGCCTTCGATCATCAAGGAGATGGCCCGAACCTTGAAGCGTATCCGTGACACCAAGGGCCTGTCGATTATCGTTTCCGAGCAGGTTCTGAGCTTTGCACTGGATGTCGCCGACCGTGTTCTCGTCATCGAAAATGGGGAAATCGTGCGTGATGAAGCGCGCGAGGGCATCGATGCCGGGCAAATCGCAAAATATCTGTCTGTCTAAAAACGTCGTTTGTAACCAAGGGGAGCATCATAATGCCAGAAACACTGATCTCGGTCGACCTGTCCAAGCCGGCGACTGAAAACGAATTCCTTCACAATCGCTGGCATCCGGATATTCCGATCGCCACATGGGTCGAGCCCGGCGCTGATTTCATTGTTGAAACGGTGGACTGGACCGGCGGCGCGATCGCGAATAACGATTCCGCGGATGACATCCGCGATGTCGACCTCACCACGGTTCACTACCTCTCGGGCCCGATCGGCGTGAAGGGCGCGGCCCCGGGAGACCTGCTGGTTGTCGATATTCTCGATGCCGGCTCGCTCAAGGGCCACGAATGGGGTTTCAACGGCTTCTTCTCGAAGAAGAACGGCGGCGGATTTCTTACCGATCATTTCCCGCTCGCGCAGAAGTCGATCTGGCACTACGAGGGCCTCTTCACGCGCTCGCGCCACGTTCCGGGCGTCGGCTTCGCCGGCCTGATCCATCCCGGCCTGATTGGTACGCTGCCGAGCAAGGACCTGCTGGAAAAGTGGAACAGCCGCGAACAGGGACTGATCGACACCGATCCGACCCGCGTTCCGCCGCTCGCCAATCCGACCTTTCCCGGGACGGCGCACCTCGGCAAGCTCAAGAAGGGCGACGACAAGTGGAACAAGGTTGCGTCCGAAGGCGCGCGTACTGTTCCGCCCCGCGAGCACGGTGGCAACTGCGACATCAAGGATTTGTCGCGAGGCTCGAAGATTTACTTCCCCGTCTATGTTGATGGTGCGGGCCTTTCGATGGGCGACTTGCACTTCAGCCAAGGCGACGGTGAAATCACCTTCTGCGGCGCCATCGAGATGTACGGGGCGTGGATGCACATCAAGGTGAACCTCATCAAGGATGGCATGGCGAAGTACGGGATCAAGAACCCGATCTTCAAGCCGTCGCCGATCACGCCCAACTACAATGACTACCTGATCTTCGAGGGTATTTCGGTCGATGAGCAGGGCAAGCAGTATTACCTCGACGCCAATGTCGCCTATCGTCAGGCGTGCCTCAATGCGATCGAATATCTGAAGAAGTTCGGCTATTCCGGCGCGCAGGCGCATTCGATCCTCGGCGTGGCGCCAGTACAGGGTCATTTCTCGGGTGTCGTCGACATTCCAAACTCCTGCGCGACGCTGTGGGTGCCGACGCAGATCTTCGACTTCGACATCAATCCTTCGGCGGCAGGCCCGACCAAGTTCATCGACGGGTCGATTCAAATGCCGATTTCGCAGGACAAATAAGTGCGACGACACGGGAGCCAACGCGCTCCCGTGTCTTTTCGCCGGACGTCGGATAACGCCAGATTCAGGGAGACGGGCTGTGCCGGTTTATGAATATCTTTGCAATGACTGCGGACCGTTCACCGACATGCGGCCGATGGCTGAATGTGATGAGCCGCAGGAGTGTCCGAACTGCGCCACCGAAGCGCCGCGCGTCATTCTGACCGCTCCGCATTTCGCTTGCATGCCGGCTGAAACACGCAAGGCCCATGCGACCAATGAGCGGAGCCGTCACGCTCCGATGACGCTCGATCAATACAAGTCGACCAAACACGGTGCAGGCTGTAGTTGCTGTTCGACGAGCAAGAAGTCTGCGCGGCTGGTCACGAAGACCCGCAGCGGAGCGAAAGGCTTTCCGACGGCGAGGCCCTGGATGATCAGTCACTGAAGCCGGAGTGGATCACTCCGCGGCTTCCGACACTTCCTCGGACATGCGCGGGAGCGGGGCTTCCTTCTTCGCGTGGCCGACCTTCGAGAACATGCTGGATAGCTTGTCGAGGTAGAGATAGACGACCGGCGTCGTGAACAGGGTGAGCGCTTGACTGACAACGAGCCCGCCGACCATCGCATATCCGAGCGGCTGCCGGATCTCGGAGCCAGTGCCCGTTCCCAGCATCAACGGAACGCCGCCGAGCAAAGCCGCCATCGTGGTCATCATGATCGGGCGGAAGCGGATCAAGGCAGCCTTGCGGATGGCGTCTTCCGGCGTGAGGTTCTCCTCACGCTCCGCGGCGATGGCGAAGTCCACCAGCATGATGCCGTTCTTCTTCACGATACCGATCAACAACACAATTCCGATCAGGCCGATCAGGCTGAAGTCGAAGCCGAACAGCATGAGCATCGCCAGCGCGCCGACACCCGCCGAGGGCAGGGTGGAAATGATCGTGAGTGGATGGATGTAACTTTCGTACAGGATACCCAGGATCAGGTAGACGACAATCAGCGCGGCGAGGATCAGCAGCGGGACGGTTCCGAGTGATTGCTGGAACGCCTGCGCGGTGCCCTGGAAGCTGCCGTTGACGGTGGGCGGCGCGCCAAGCTCCGCGACCGCGCGCTGGATGGCGTCAGTGGCCTGACCGAGCGCGGTGCCCTGTGCGAGATTGAAGCTGATCGTTGTCGCCGGGAACTGACCCTGATGGCTGATCGACAGCGGACGTACCGGCACCGTGGTCCAGCGCACGAAGGCCGATAGCGGGACCTGATCGCCGGTGGTGGGCGACTTGATGTAGATTTTGTTTAGCGTTTCTGTGGTGCCTTGAAGCTCCGGCAGGATTTCCAGGATCACGTGATAACTGTTGACCTGCGTGAAGTACTGCGCGACCTGCCGCTGGCCGAACGCATCCGCCAGCGTATCGTCGATGAGTTGTGGCTGGATGCCGAAGCGAGACGCCGTATCGCGATCGATGGTCAGCGTCAGGGTCGTGCCGAGCGTCTGCTGGTCGGTGGCGACGTCGCGCAATTCGGGGAGGGTTTTCACCTTTTCCAGAATCTTCGGCGCCCATGTGTTTAGCTCATCAAGATTCGCATCCTGCAAGGTGTATTCGAACTGGGTGCGGGTGGCGCGGCCACCGAGGCGGACGTCCTGCGCCGCCTGAAGGAAGACGCGCGCGCCTTCCAGTTTGTCGAACTGCGGCCGTAGCCTTGCGATGATCTGCTGCGCGCTCACATCGCGCTCATCACGTGGCTTCAAGGTGATGAACATGCGGCCGTTGTTCAGCGCATTGCCGCCGCCGCCAATGGCCATCGCAATGCTGGCGACCGCCGGGTCTTTCTGGATGATCGCGCCGATGCCGGCCTGAATGCGCGACATTTCAGCAAAGGAGATATCCTGCCCGCCTTCGGTGATGCCGGTGATCAGGCCGGTGTCCTGTTGCGGGAAAAAGCCCTTCGGGATGATGACGAACAGATAGCCGGACAGCACGACGGTTCCGAAGAAAACCATCAGGGTCGTGAATCGCCAGCGCAGCACGAGATCGAGGCCCCACTCATATCCCCGCAGCATCGTATCGAAGAAGCGCTCGCTGAGCTGATAGAGCTTGCCGTGCTGAACCTCGCCGGTATGTGCTTTCAAAAAGCGCGAGGCCATCATCGGCGTCAGCGTCAGCGACACGATCAGCGAGACGAAAATGGTCATCGCCAGCGTGACGGCGAACTCCCGGAACAAGCGCCCGATGATACCGCCCATCAGCAGCAGGGGAATGAGCACGGCGACCAGCGAAATACTGATCGAGACAATCGTAAAGCCGATCTCGCCCGCGCCCTTGAGGGCGGCTGAGTACGGGTCTTCGCCTTGCTCGATATAGCGGCTGATGTTTTCAAGCATGACGATGGCGTCGTCGACGACGAAGCCAACGGAAATAGTCAGTGCCATCAGCGACAGGTTGTCGAGGGTATAGCCGATCCCCACATCAAGGCGCAGGCGCCGAGCAGCGCCAAAGGCACGGTGACACTTGGAATGATGGTCGCCCATACGCTTCGCAGGAATACGAAGATCACCATGACCACGAGAGCGATGGTGAGCAGCAGCGTGAACTGAACGTCTTCGACGGCGGCGCGGATGGTCTGCGTGCGGTCGCTCAGCACCGAAACCTTGATCGTCGGCGGAATCGACGCCACGAGGCGGGGCAACTGCGCCTTGATCTTGTCGACGGTGTCGATGACGTTGGCGCCAGGCTGCTTGAAGACCACTAGGAAGACGCCGCGCTTGCCATTGGCCCATGCCGCCTGCTTGGCGTCCTCTGGACCGGACACCGCCTGACCGATATCGCGAATGCGCAATGGGCCGCCGTTGCGATAAGCAACGATGACGTCGTTCCAGTCTTTTGATTTCGGCAACTGGTCGTTGGCGTAAATGGTGTAGCTGCGTGTCGTTCCGTCGATATTGCCTTTGGGATTATCGACGGTGGTGATGGCGATCTGGCTGCGAACGTCCTCAAGCTGCAAATTCTTGGCGACCAGTTTTGCGGGGTCGATCTGGATGCGGATCGCCGGCTTCTGCTGGCCGCCGATAGTGACCTGCGCCACGCCGGAAATCTGGCTGATCTGCTGCGCCATCTGCGTGTCGGCATAATCGTCGACATCGATCAGCGGCAGCGTATCCGACGTCACCGACAGCAGCAGGATCGGCGAGTCCGCCGGATTGACCTTGCGGTAGGTCGGCGGGCTGGGGAGTGTCTTCGGCAACTGGCCGCCGGCGGCGTTGATCGCGCCCTGTACGTCATTCGCCGCGCCGTCGATGTTGCGGTTGAGATCGAACTGGATGGTGACGGACGTCGATCCCAGCGAACTGGTCGAGGTCATCTGCGCGACGCCGGGGATCTGGGCGAACTGCCGTTCCAGCGGCTGCGCCACCGATGACGCCATCGTTTCAGGGCTGGCGCCGGGAAGACTTCGCCGAGACCTGAATGGTCGGGAAGTCGACCTGCGGCAGCGGTGCGACCGGCAGCAAGGGATATGCAACAAGGCCGACGAACAGAATGCCGGCCATCAGCAGTGATGTCGCGATCGGATAGCGAATGAACGGGCCGGAAATGCCGTGACCTGTGGTGTTGTCCGGGGTGTTGCTCATCTCAGTCGGCCTTCACCGTGGACTGGCCGGAGCTTGCAACGCTCACTGCGAGCGGCGATCCGGGCTGGACGCGATATTGTCCGCGCGTCACCACCTGCTCACCGGCGCTGACACCGCTCTCCACGAGCGTCTTGCTGTCCGTCGAGGGGCCGACCTTGACCTTGCGAACATCGGCCTTGTTGCCGTCGGCGACGACAAATACATAAAGACCGTCGGTGCCATGCTGCACGGCATCGTCCGGCATGACGGTCGCATCCTTGATCGTGTTGACCAGCAGACGCGTTGACACCGACAGGCCGGGCCACAACGCATGATCCTTGTTATCGAACGTCGCCTTGAGGCGGATGGTTCCGCTGGTGGTGTCGACCTGATTGTTCATGAGCGACAGGATGCCTTCGGATAGCACCTTGCGGCCATCGGCGGTCAGCGCGGTGACCTTTGTTTCACCCGCGCGAAGGGCTGCTGCAATAGCGGGAAGCTGTTCCTCAGGCGCGGTAAAGATCACGGAGATCGGTTCGACCTGCGCGATGGTGACGATGCCGGTTTGCGTGGCCGCGTTGACGATGTTGCCGACGTCGACCTGGCGGATGCCGGTGACACCCGAAATCGGCGCGCGGATACTGGCATAATCGAGCTGCGTCTGCGCGTTGAAGATGGCTGCGTCATCGGCCGCGATCTGCGCGGTGAGTTGCTGGACGGCCGAGGTTTGGGTATCGACGGTTTGCTTGGTGGCGAAGTCGCCGAGTTTGGTGGAGCGCTGTAGATCGCGTTGTGCGTTGGCGATGCTGGCTTCGTCCTGCGTTTTCTTGGCCTTGGCCTGATCAAGAGCGGCCTGGAAGGGACGCGGATCGATCTGCGCGATCAGGTCGCCTTCCTTGACCAACTGGCCTTCCTTGAAGGCGATCTGGTTGATCTGGCCATCGACCCGCGTACGCACCGTGACGGTGTTAAAGCCCTGAACCGTTCCAAGCCCGGTGAGATAAACCGGAAAATCCGCCTTCGTAACGCTTGCCACCGTGACCGGAACGGCGGGCGGAGCTTTGCTGGTCGAGACATCCTGGGTCTGATGCCGGGGCCAAGCGAAATAGACGCCTCCGACCAGAACGAGTGCCGCGATGTAATAGGCCCAGGTTGGAATGCGACGCTTTGCCATACCGATCTCAATTGCTTTTTGAAGTGGCGATCAAATATAACTCTATAATCAATAAGCCTGCACTTAGTATGCAGGCGCACCATTAATTCTTGGAAAGGTTCAGGTCACACCCTGCAAATGTCGCTCGATCTGAAACGTCAGTTGGTTGCGCAACTCGTTGAGACATCTCGTCTTTTGCGCAACCATATCGACCAGCGGGCAAAGGGCCGCGGGACCACGCGCGCGCAGTGGATTGTGCTGTTCCGATTGCGGCAGCAGGAAGGACTATCGCAGGTCGATCTCGCAGATGTGCTTGAGTTGCAGCCGATTTCGCTGGTGCGGCTGCTGGACCGGCTGGTGGAGCACAAACTGCTGGAGCGCAAACCCGATCCTGCCGACCGGCGGGCCAACAAGCTGTTCCTGACCGCGAAAGGACGGCAACTGGTCGACGATCTCGACAGCCTGCGCGACGACATCGCCACTGACGTCCTGAGCGATGTTTCTAAAACGGCAATCGAAGCAACCCTCCAGACCCTCATCGACATGAAGGCCCGGATCAAGACGACGGGCGAAACTCCGCCCGAGGCCGATCGCGTGCGGGACCCGCCCAAGGATCAAGCCAAGGATCAAACCAAGGCGAAGCGGGTCCGCGCGCGCTCCTGATTTTGCTCGTTTTTACAAATGGCAAAATGGCGGCGGACTTGGATACAAAAGGCGAAATGGTGTCCGGCGTTTTGCGCGCAGTCGTCGTCTTGCTGAGGGCATAACGGCCTGAATTGGCGCAGTCTCATCGCGAGGCTTCACCGGCGTCAGGCTGTCCGCTCGGCTTAGGCATCCGTCATCTCGTCACGCAGATCTCTCTTCAGGATCTTGCCGTTGGCGTTGCGCGGCAGCGGCTCAGTGGAGATGACGATGGTCTCGGGCACTTTATAATCCGAGAGGCGTTCGGCGCACCAGGAGCGCAGCGCCGGCGAGTCGATGTCGGCGCGGACCACGACGACGGCATGCACGCGTTCGCCGAGCACGGGGCACGGCCGCGCGATGACCGCGCTTTCGACGACGGCGGGATGCGCTGCAAGCACCGACTCGACTTCAGCGGAAAAAATCTTGAGACCGCCGCGGTTGATCATGTCCTTCTGCCGGTCGAAGACGCGCACGAAGTTGTCCGCGTCGATCGATCCGAGATCTCCGGAATGCCAGTAGCCGGAGGTGAAGCCCTCCACCGTCGCGCGCGGATTGTTCCAGTAGCCCTTCACGACCGACGCGCTGCGAATCCAGATTTCTCCGATCTCGCCGCGCGGCACTTCGCGGCCGGTTGCGTCCATCACCACGATGTCCGCGCCGGGACATGGAAGACCGACGCTGTCGCTGTGGCTGCCGGTGAATTCCGGCGGCATGATCGTCGACGGCGACGAGGTCTCGGTCGATCCGTAGGCATTGACGAGTTTCAATCCGGGCAGCCGTTCGGCAAGCCGTTCGATGGTCGCGACCGGCATCGGCGCGCCGCCATAGCCGCCGATCCGCCAGGCGGAAAGGTCGTAGGAATCGAAATCGATTTGCAAGAGGCAGAGATTGTACATCGCCGGCACCATCACCGTGTGCGTGACGCGTTCGCGCGATGCAGTCCGGAGATAGTCCGCCGCCTTGAACTCGGCGACGATGATGAGCGCGCCGGCGCATCGCGCCATCGGCATGATGTTGGCGGCGATGCCGGTGACATGGGCCAGCGGAACGGCGGCGATCGAGCGGTCGTCGCTGCGCAGGCCAAGGCAGGCTTCGTAGACCATCGCCGAATGCACCAGATTGCAATGCGCCAGCATCGCGCCCTTCGGCTTGCCGGTGGTCCCCGATGTATAGAGGATCATGGCGGTGTCTTCTTCGCGCACGGCCGTTGGCGCCTGCGATGTTTCGGTCGCGACCAGATCCGAAAACGCCAGCGAACCGGCGGTCCCGCCGATCGAGATGCGATGAAGCAACTGCGGCAACTCGGCGGAATCCGGCAGGCGTTCGGCCAGTTCGTCTTCATGGATCAGCGCCTTCGCGCCGCTGTCGGTGAGCACGTAGGCGATCTCCGGCTTTTGCTGCCGGATGCCGAGCATCACGCTGACCAGGCCGAGATGCGCCGCGCCGTACAGCGCCAGCACGACTTCGATGCGGTTGCCGAGCAGCAGCGCGACGCGGTCGCCGGGCTTGAGGCCGATTTCCCTGAAGCCCGCGGCGATCTGCGCGGACGTTCGCGCGACCTCGCGCCACGTCATGCGCTCGTCGCCGCACACCAGCGCTTCGCCGTCGGGGTTTCGCGCGGCGGCCTCCGCCACCATGGCCCAGACGCTGGCCGGACGGCGGTTGAACATCGGCACGATACGGTCGCCAAAACGAGCTTCCAGCCGCATCGCCGGGATAGGATACTGCGACCAGTCCATCATGTTCTTCCCTGTCCTGATCTAGTGGAGTGGATTTGACATTCGCTCCTGCTGGCGGCGAGTTCGCAAAGCGAATGTCAAATCCAGAACTCCACTAGCAAATATAGATTGCTAGTGGTCCATCGATTCTAACATTCGCAAGAAAGCCTGCTGAGAAGGGATGCCAATGTTAGAATCGGACCACTCGTGCGTCAGGTTGAAAGATCGGGTCGGCGTTCGATCATGAGCTTTGCATCGAATAAAGTATGCGAATGGTTCAGATCAGAATGAGACATCAAGAGAGTTAAGCCTTTGCCCTTCAACCGGACAAGAAGATCGGAAATTCGCTTCGACAGGGCAGGTATCATGCCCTCGAATGGCAGGTCGTGCATCGTGCTTAGTCTGCCGATCACATCGTAAACAAACTGTAGCCGCGCGCGGCAGCAGGATATTGTCCTCCGCGATGAGCTGCGGCACCAAGCCGCGGTCTTCGCGCAGCGGCGGATGTCTTTGTCCTTCAGCGCGTCAGGCGATGCGGCGCTTGCGCTTCGGTTTCGGCTCGCCCGCTGAAATCTGCGCGTTGCGCCCGTATTTCTTCTTCGTGGAGAGCTTGAACTGCGTGTAGCCGAGTACCTGCTGCATCGCGGCACGGGCCTTTTTCGGCATTGCCTTCGGTGATGGCGTAGGCGGCGATGGCGTGGTTCGGCAGGTTTTCGTTGAACCAGCCGGGGCTGCCGGTGGCGACCATGAAGACCGCGCTCAGGATGGTATCGATGGCGCCGCGAAAACCTTGCAGCACCGGATTGTGGGTGGCGTCGATGATCGCCAGATGAAACGCCTTGTCGGCGATGATCGCGGTCGGCACATCGTGCGAGGCTTCCATCGCGGCGAGCGCTGCGTTGATGCGCTTGCGGTCCTTCGCGGTGGCGCGCTCGGCGGCAAGGGCCGCGGCGGCAGGCTCGATGATGAGGCGCACTTCCTGCAACGCCAGCAGCAGCGCGCGATTGGGCTCGTCCGTTCCCACCAGCCAGCTCAACACATCGCGGTCGAGCAGGCTCCAGTCGCCGCGCGGCCGGACATGGGTGCCGTGGCGCGGACGCACGCTGACGAGGCCCTTGGCGGCGAGGGTCTTGATTGCCTCGCGCACCACGCCGCGGCCGACGCCGAAACGGCTTTCCAGATCGTGCTCCGGCGGCAGGGTCGAGCCGACCGGAATCAGATCCTGCGCGATCTCGCTGCCGAGCGTTTTCAACACGGACTGGATGCGCCCCGGCTTGATCAGCTTGGGGGCGGCTTTGGGACGGGATCGGGCGGGCGACTTCATCTGCATTCGGTAGCGTGAAACAGCCGCCGACGCTAGCATGGCGTCACCCCGCGCGACAGATCATCCGATGTTTAACATCCGATGTACTGCTGCGGCGCAATGCAATTGCCGATGATGGGAGGCGGGAGCCTGGACAGCTTTTAAGGAAAAGGCGACGGACCCGCGCGGGGTCCGTCCGCCATTCTCAGAACGTCGCTCTCGCCTTGATATAATAGTTGCGGCCGGGCTGAGGCAAGCCCCACGCCAGTTCGAAATTCTGGTCGAACAGGTTCTTGACGCCCGCCGCGACATCGAAATTCTGCGTGACCTTGTATTCGGCCTGGATGTTGCCGAGCACATACGCGCCCGTCAGCACATAAGGAAAAGGTTGCGCCGGATTGGTGGTCTTGTCGCTCCAGCGGTCGCTGGCGATCTCAAGGCTCGGCGTGATGGTCAGCCGTTCCAGCGGATTCCAGGCCAGATACAGGAACGCCTTGTGGGTCGGCACGCCGGTGGCCTGCACGTTGGGCTGAAGCGGATCGTGAATGGTCCGGTAGATGTAGCTGTAGTTGCCGCCGGCTTTCAGGCTCGGGTTTATCCGCGCCTCGACCGAGGCCTCGTAGCCGTAGAAGTGGCCGTTGCCGACGTTCTGGGTCTGGGTCATGCCGGGCGTCGGCAGTTGGACCGTCTGGATCAGATCCTTCACGTCGCTGTAGAACACGGCGCCCGACACATGCACGTTGCGGAGGATCTGCTCCTTCCAGCCGATCTCGTAGTTGATGGCGCGCTCCGGCCCGAGAGCCGGGTTCGCAACAGCCGTGCCGAATCGCGTGCTGTAGAGTTCGAAGATGGTCGGGAAGCGCGCGCGGTCCGACACGCTGGCGTGCAGCCGTCCGGTTTCGCTGTAGCGCCAGATCGCGGCGGCCTGCCAGTTGAAGGCTTCCGCGCCGCCCTTGGGATATTCGAAAATCGTGGAATTGCCGCTGTTGAATTCCTCGGCCTTGTCGATCTCGTAGCGATCGTAGCTGATGCCGCCGACGAAATCGAGATTCGAGGTGGCGTGGAAGGTATTCTCGGCGGCAACCGACCATGTCGTTTGCGACTGATGCTGCTTCGGTTCGGTGGAATTCAGCGGACTCGTCGGCCGGTTGAAATTCCATTCAGTGTGATAATCCGCGCGGTAATGAAACGCCGCCTTCAGCGTATTCATCGGGATCAGGTCGGTGCCGAACTCCGTGCTGCCGCCGTAAGCCTGGTCCTCATAGAAACTGCGGAAACGGCCGTTGGCGGATTGGGTCGTGTAGCTGATGTTGTCGTAGGCATCGAGCGCGTTATCGAACGTGTTGTAGAACAGCTTGGTCTTCACATAAGATGCGTCGCCAAGCTGCGTGTTCGACAGGAACGCAAGATTCTGCACGTTCCACCACGGCCAGCGCCAGAAGCTGTTGGGCGGGACCTGCGGATTGTTATAGACGTTCAGCGGCGCGCCTTTCTCGCCTTCCTGCTTGATGAAGTTGATCGAATACTCGTCCGTTGCGTTCGGCGTGTATCCGGCCTTCACGTTGATGCGCCAGTCCTTGCTGTCCGATCCCTCGCGTCGACCGCCGTCCTCCATCGAATTGAAGGTCGGCCGATAACTGTCCGACATTGACCATGAGTTCTGTTGCAGATAGTTCGCGCTGCCCTGAAGGTAGAAATCCTGCTGGCGCGTGCCGCCCATGACATACTGACTCCAGCCCTGAAACTGGCCGTTGCCGCCGAAGGACATGCTGCTCTGGGACTCGGCCTCGAACGGTTTGGTCGGCTTGCGCGTGACGAGATTGATTAATCCGCCCATCGCGCCGGGGCCGTCGATCACCGATGCGTAGCCCTTCTGGATCTGGATTTCGGAGAGGTCCGAGGTCAGGAAGCGGCTGAAGTCGAGCCGGTTGTCGGCGGGCAGATAAACACGCACGCCGTCGATCATCAGCGGAACTTGCCAGCGGCCGAACCCGCGCACGAAAATATCGCTTTCGTTGCGGCGTCCGTTGGCATCCAGCGTGCTTGTCACGCCCGGTACCAGATTCACGGCCTGATCGAGAGTCTGCTTCTGGAATGTCCAGGTCTCTTCCCGCGTGACTGTTGACGTCGCGATGCCGGAGTTCTGTCCGCCGGCGCCTTCACCGCTGCGTCCTCCGGTGACGACCAGTTCTCCGAGTTCGTAGACGCCCTGGCGTTCCTGCGCGGACGCGGCATCGCCGGCGATGACCGAAGCCACCGACGACATCAAGAATCCCACATAGTGTCTGGTTGAGACGTAACGCATTCCGTGCAGCCCCCGCGTGCATTGCCGATGTTGGTCCGCCGCAGCCCCGCGGCACTCGATATATTTACAAAAATATAACGAGAGTCAAATTTCCGTGTGCGGCAAAAAGCGGCAAGACAATCGGAGGGGAGGGAGGCAATCCGCCGTCAGCGAATTGCTGACAATTTGGGCGTCGCGATCAGCGCATGTTTTGCAGCAGGACGTAGGGCTGCCCGCTTTCGGTGCCGATGCTGGTTTCGACGTCGAACACATCGGCGATCATCCTGTCGGTGATCGTGTCGGTCGGCGTGCCGTCGGTGACGATTTGTCCCCTGCGCAGAACTATAATTCGATCCGCGAACCGCACGGCGAGGTTGAGATCGTGCAGCACCGCGACCACGGCGGTGCCGGAGCGCGCGCGGCGCCTGGCGGTTTCGACGAGGTTGATCTGGTAGCGCAAATCAAGACTCGAGGTCGGCTCGTCGAGCAGCAGCACGCCGGGGCCGAAGTCGGCTTCGCCGCAGGCGAGTTGCACGAGAACGCGCGCGAAATGCGCGCGCTGCTGTTCGCCGCCGGACAATGTCGGCAATTCGCGGTGGCGGAACGGCTCCAGTTGGAGTTCGGCGATGGCCGCATCGACCAGCGGCTGCGCGACGGCGCGCGGACGGTCGCCCGCGCCCATGGCGACGATTTCCTCCACCGTGAACGGGAAGGAGACATTGACGTGCTGCGAGAGCATGACGCGATGGTTCGCCAGTTCGCGCGACGCATAGGATGCGAGGTCGCGGCCTTTCAGCCGCACGCTGCCGCCGCTGCTACGAAGATCACCCGACAACAGCCGCAGCAGGGTGGATTTGCCCGCGCCGTTCGGCCCGACGATGGCGACGGTCTCGCCGCCGTGGAGCCGTAGCGACACGTTGTCGAGCAGCGTCGCATGGCGGATCATCATGCAGACCGCATCGGCTTCGATCAGCGCGGGGGCGGAGGGCGCGGTCATCCGATCAGCTTCCGCTGCCGCAGCAGGATGAACAGGAAGAACGGCGCGCCGAGCGCGGCGGTGAGAATTCCGATCGGCACTTCGGCGGGGGCGGCGAGCACCCGCGCGATGGTGTCGGCGCCGATCAGGAGAATCGCGCCGAGGCAGACCGAGGCGGGCAGCAGCATTCTATGTCCGGGTCCGATGACGATGCGCAGCAGATGCGGCACCACGATGCCGACGAAGCCGACCACGCCGCAGATCGACACCGCGACGCCGGTCATCGCCGAGATCAGCACGATGGAGATTTTCTTCAGCCGCTCGACATCCACGCCGGTGTGAAACGCTTCGGCTTCGCCCAGCACCAGCACATCGAGGCCGCGTGCGATCAGCGGAATCGACAGCAGCGCCAGCAACGCGACCGGCGCGACCATGCCGGCTTTCGGCCATGTCGCGCCGCTGAGCGACCCCAGCAGCCAGAATGTGATGTCGCGCAGCTGGCGGTCGTCGGCGACGAACACCAGAAGCCCGATGCCGGCGTTGGCGATGGCCGCGATCGCAAGGCCCGCCAGCAGGAAGATCGCCACCGAGGTGCGGCCCTCGCGGCTGGCGATCTTGTAAAGAAGCGTTGTCGTCAGCAGCGAACCCGCGAACGCCGCGACCGGCAGCAGCTCCAGTTGCAGGAAACGAAAGCTCGCGCCCCATGCGCTGTCGGAAATCACGATAGCGGAAGCCGCAGCGAACGCGCCGCCGCTGGAGACGCCGACCAGCGCCGGATCGGCGAGGGGATTGCGGAACAGGCCCTGCATGATCGCGCCGGACAGCGCGAGCAGGCCGCCGATCATGCCCGCGACCGCGATGCGTGGAATCCGGATCGACCACAGCACCAGTTCGTCGCGCGCCAGCATGGCGGGATCGGCGCCCGCGATGTTCAATCCCAGTGCTGCGGCGAGGCGAGGCAGCGGAATGCCCGCCGCGCCCACGGTCGTCGCCAGCAGCGCGACCACGAGGACGCCCGCGATCAGGGTTATGTAAACGAGAATTGCCGAAGGCCGCATGGAGGGCGCACGCATGTTGGCCGAAACAGATGCCGGCGAGGCGGCGTCGGCGGTTGTCATTTGTGGCAATCAACGGACAGCGCCGCCGGTTTCCAGGTCGCGGCCTTGTCCGCGAGATCGGGATACAGCGACACGGCCAGATCGCGGGCGGCGGCCGCGGTGCGCGGGCCGAAGCCCAGCAGATAGAGTCCATCCATCGCGACGAACGACTTCTTCGCAGCCGCCGGCGTCAGCGCGAACGACGGATTGGCGAACACGGTCGCAGCATCGAGTTGCTCGCGCCCGCGCTGCATGGTCAGCACCACATCGGGCCTGGCCGCGACGATGGCCTCGTCATTGACCGGCTTGTAGCCATCGAAGCCTTCGACGGCGTTGACGCCGCCGGCCATCTTGATGATCTCGTTCGCCGCCGTCTTCTGGCCCGCGACCATGGCGCGGCCGTTGAGGAACGACATCACGAACATCACCCGCGCGGGCTGCTTGACGGCGTCGCGCAGTTTCTTCAACTCGGCAAGGTCATTGCTGACGGCGGTGGTGAGACACGCGCCGCGCGCATCGACATCCATCGCATGGGCGACCAGCTTGATCTTGTCGATCAGGCCATGCTCGGTATGGCTCTCGGGAAAGGAGACCAGCGGAATTTTCGCTGCGTCCAGCACATCGAGGGTTTCCTTCGGACCGGCGCCTTCGATGGCGAGAATGAGCTGAGGATTGAGGCCCAGCACGCCCTCGGCCGACAGTTGCCGCATGTAGCCGACGTTCGGTTTTTCCGCGAGCGCCTTCTCCGGATAGAGGCTGGTGCTGTCGATGCCAACGACGCGGTCCTGTAGTCCGAGCGCATATATGATTTCCGTGATCGCGCCGCCGACCGATACGATTCGGGAGGTGTTGCCGATCACGACGTCGCGGCCGCGCGCATCATGGATCACGATGCTGTCGGCCCGCGCCGTGGCCAACGAGATGGCGCAGACATAAAGACTCGCGGCGAGGCCGAGAGCGACCCCAAGCGTTCGGCGACCAGACATCTGTATCTGCATTTTCATTTGGTCAGAATCAGCTTGTTCTGTGCGGTCAATCGCAGCCGATAGGTTTCATCGCCGTGCAGGATAAGAATTTCCCGCGTGGCTGAGAACAGGTCACGGCTGTTGATGCGGTTATCCGCTAACGGCACTGAACGCTCAATTAGAGTTGTTCTAATCTGCTTATCCGGATCGCCGGAGGAGTCTCGCTGGTCAGCATTCATCCGTTATGTGCGTTCGGTTCGAGAAATCATTGTCCTTCTTTAATTTTGCTCCCGCGCAAACGCCAACGCTCTAATTTACAATTGATGTAAACTTCGCAGCGCGCGATTGACCCGGCTTCGCGAATTTACGAATAGTGTCAGGACGCTGGCAAAAGTCCGGCGCGATTCACGAGAGCCAGCCAGCCGCCTTTCGAGGCGATGCCCGCCAGCCGCAGCAAATCATAATAAAGAGTTGGGGCTGTCATGTTGGGGCTGAATGCGCGCGCGTGCGCGCTTCTCGTATCTGTGTCTGTTGTTGCGATGGGGATCGCTGCGACGCCGGTCATTGCACAAACCGTTGAATCGCCGGCGCCGGCGGTCAAGCCGAAGCCAATCAAGAAGAAACGCGCAGGGAAGCCGATGGCGGAAGTGCCGCTTCCGCAGAACGTCGCGAACGCCAACGCGCAGGTGGGCAAGCCGGTCTATCAGTCGCTCGATGAAATCACGGTGGGCGCCACCAAGCTCGAGGAGCGCGCCATTGACGCGCTGGCAGGCGTCAGCAAGATCAATCAGGAAGAAATAAATCGGGTCGGTCCGGCACGGGTCTCCGATATCTTTACGGCGATCCCGAGCGTGTCGTTCCAGGAGCGCGGCGACGAGCCGGGCACCGCGATTGCCATTCGCGGCTTGCAGGACTTTGGCCGCGTTGCTGTCGTCATCGATGGCGCGCGGCAAAATTTCCAGCGCACCGGTCATAATGCTAACGGATATTTCTATCTCGACCCCGCCATGATCGGCGATGTGGATGTTGTTCGCGGCCCTGTGGCCAATATTTATGGCTCGGGTGCGATCGGCGGCGTGGTCTCGTTCCGCACCAAGGACGTCGAGGACGTCCTGCGCGTAGGTGAGCGCTGGGGCGTTCTTAGCGAAATGGGTGTTGGCTCCAACGACTGGCGCGCGAATGTGTCGACGTTCGCTGCGGGCAGGAGCCAGAACGGAAATGTCGATGTTATCGTCGGCGGATCGTATCGCGCACAGTCCGACTACAAGAACGGCAACGGCGTCACCGTCCCCAACACCGCGTCGGACATCCAATCCGGCTTGGCGAAGCTTACATTCCGTCCCGCGGACGGTCACGAAGTTAAAGTCGGCTTCCTGGGTTACGACGCGCGGTACAATACCGGGCAACCGTCGATTCCCAATACGTCCGGCTATGCGACCGACACGAGCAACCAGACGGCGACCCTGAGCTGGAAATATCAGAAGCCGGAAGATCGCCTGTTTGACTACAAGGCAAGTGTCTACTTCAACAGCACCGAAACCGATCAGACGAAGAATGCCGGTCCCGCGAGCCCTATCACCGGCGCGATCGGCGACAAGCGCTCGTTCACGGTCGATACGATCGGCTTCGATATCCACAACACCTCGCGCGTCGATACCGGTCCGGTGGCGCATGCCATCACTTATGGCGGCGACTATTTCTCCGACAAGGTGACGGTCAAGGATCCGACTGGTGCCTCTGGTTATACAACGCCGAACGGCGATCGTCGGGTAGACGGCGCGTTCGTTCAGGTGAAAAGCAACTACTCGATGTTTGAGTTCATCAACGCCGTTCGTTTCGACGAATACGAGTTGAAGAGCGGAAACTTCAGCACTGGCGGAAACCGCTTCTCACCGAAGTCCACCATCGGCATTACGCCTGCACCTTGGGTCACGGCCTACGCAACTTACGCGGAAGGCTATCGCGCGCCTGCTGTTACCGAGACGTTGGTCTCGGGTTTTCATCCCGGCGTCGGCGTGAGCGACGGCAGCACGAACTATCTTTCGCTGTTTACGCTTCTGCCCAATCTTGCTCTGAGGCCGGAAGTCGGCAAGACCAAGGAAGCGGGTCTTAATCTGCGGTTCAACGACGTTTTGAAGCCCGGTGACAGAATTCGCGCCAAGATCAACGTGTTCCGCAACGATGTCGATGATTACATCGATCTGGTATCGTTCGGACCGTCGCAGCCGCTTATTCAAATTTGTCCCGGACCTCCCGGCTTTTGTCCCGTTCCGATTCCTTGGCTGACGGTTGCTTCCACCACCACCTCGCTTGTTCAGTACCAGAACATCGCGAACGCCCGCATTGACGGCGTCGAACTGGAATCGACGTACGACTCAGGTGCTTGGTTCGCAGGTCTGGCCGGTTCGTGGATGAAGGGCATCAACGTTTCGACAGGTGAGCGCCTGCAGAGCGTGCCCGGCCAGAAGATCGCGACGACTCTCGGCGCACGTTTCTTCGATCAGAGGTTAACGGCGTCGGTGCGTTGGGTCTCGGTGGCGGCGCAGTCCGGCCTGAGCACGTTGTATAACCCGGCGACCAACTACGATCTCGTCAATCTCTATCTGGCCTATCAGCCGACGCCGGACATCGTTGCAAGCGTCGGAATCGATAACCTGCTGGACCGGTATTACATTCCGTTCGCGACGCTTCGCAGTTCTGACGGCACCGATACTGCGCTGGCAGGATCGGCTCCGGGACGGGTTTATAAGGCGAGCCTGAGAGTCCGCTTCGGCGGAGTTTGAGACTGGCCATTCAAATTTGACGCGGCTGCCGCGCGGAAAATTTCCGCGCGGTTTGTCGCGTTTGCGACATTCGGAAGTGCGCATGCATTCTTTCGATATGCGCATATGCACTTTGAAAAAGGGCCGGACGCCTTTAAGGTAAGACAAACAGGAGAAGACACATGTTTATTGCGATGAATAGATTCCAGGTGAAGACCGGCTCCGAGCAGACGTTCGAAACCATCTGGGCGACTCGTGAGTCCTATCTCAGCGAGATGCCGGGCTTCATTGAATTCCACCTGCTGCGCGGACCGGTGGCGGAAGATCACACGCTGTATTCGACGCACACGTTGTGGGCGGACAAGGCGGCGTTCGAGAACTGGACCAAGTCCGAGCAGTTCCGCAAGGCCCATGTGCGCGCCGACGCCGGCCCGAGCATTTATCTCGGTCATCCGAAGTTCGAAGGCTTCGACATTATCCAGACCGAGCGCAAGACCAGCGCCGCGGCCTGATCCGTCCGCGCGCCGAGGGCAAAGCAATGCTGAGTACTGATCTCGCCGATCTGCGCAAGCACATGGCGGAGAATCCGGGCGGCGTCATCGAGGACGTCGCGCGGGAAAAGAACGTCACGGCGCGCGCCGTGATCGAGGCGCTGCCGGACGAGATGCGCTCCTTCGCGCCGGGTTCGGCGTTCGTCCCCGCGATGCAGGATATCGCGACGTGGGGCGAGGTGACGCTGATCATCCATACCGAGGACGGCATCTTCGAGGTCACCGAGCCGGTGGGCGGCGGTGAAATCGGACGCGGCTACTACAACATCCTGAAGCCGAAGGGCATGCACGGCCATCTGCGACACGATCGCTGCGGCGGCATCGCCTTCGTCGAGCGGCCGTTCATGGGCAAGTCGTCGGCGTTCGCGGCGTTTCTCAATGTCGACGGCGGTGTGATGTTCAAGGTCTTCGTCGGCCGCGACGAGAACCGCGCGCTCAAGGTAGATCAGCTCGAGAAGTTTCACGCGCTGGCGAAGACGCTGGGGTGAATTTCACGGGTATCGTCCCGGCGCAGGCCGGGACCCATAACCACCGGCCTTTGTCATTGAGGCGGGATGGTTGAACGCGTCTCTATAGTGACGTCGACAGGGCTGATGGGTCCCGGCCTGCGCCGGGACGACGTGAGAATTTGTTTCGTTGTAAAAAAGACAATGGCCGGGAAAATTCCCGGCCATTTTCGTTTCCGCATTCAAAAGTTGCGAGCGAAGCAATCCGGCCTTTGGAGGGGCAAGGACCGGATTGCTTCGTCGCGGGCACGGCGCTGGAACGGGCATTCAGCGCAGCACCGGTGGGAGACCCGCCCGGCGGGGCGGGTTATTCAGCGGCATCCTTCAGTTGATGCACGGGAGCGGGAACGTGTTCGATGGTGCCTTCGCCGTGCTGCGTCAGCGGGCGATTGCCCGTCAGCGCCCGCAAGAGCACGTAGAACACCGGCGTGAAGAAGATGCCGAACGCGGTGACGCCGATCATGCCGGAGAACACCGCGACACCCATGGCGTGACGCATCTCGGAGCCCGCGCCGGTGGAGGTCACCAGCGGCACCACGCCCATGATGAAGGCGAGCGACGTCATCAGGATCGGCCGCAGCCGCAGCCGGCTGGCCTCGATGGCCGCCGCGATCGGCTTGCGCCCGGCGAACTCAAGTTCGCGCGCGAACTCCACGATCAGGATCGCGTTCTTGGCGGATAATCCCACAAGAACGATGAGGCCGATCTGCGTGAACACGTTGTTGTCGCTGCCGGTGATCCAGACGCCGAACATCGCGGCCAGGAGGCTCATCGGCACGATCATGATGATGGCGAGCGGCAGCGTGAGACTCTCGTATTGCGCGGCCAGCACCAGGAACACCAGGAACAGCGCAATCGGGAACACATACAGCGACGAGTTGCCGGCGATGATTTCCTGATAGGTCAGTTCGGTCCATTCATAGCCGATGCCTTTCGGGAATGTTTCCCTGGCGATGCGATCGACCGCCGCCTGCGCCTGTCCGGTGGAATAGCCCGGGGCGGGGCCGCCGTTGACGTCGGCGGTGAGGAATCCGTTGTAGCGCATGGCGCGTTCCGGCCCGGCGCTGGACTGCACGCGCAGCAGCACCGACAGCGGCACCATCTCGCCGGTGTTGGAGCGCACCTTCAACAGCCCGACGTCTTCGGCGCGGGCGCGGAACTTGGAGTCGGCCTGCACGCGGACGGAATAGGTCCGGCCGAATTTGTTGAAGTCGTTGACGTAGAGCGAGCCGAGATAGATCTGCATGGTGTCGAACACGCTGGTCACCGGCACGCTCAACTGCCGCGCCTTGGTGCGGTCGATGTCGGCGTAAAGCTGCGGCGTGTTGACCTGGAAACTGGAGAACAGCCCCGCGAGTTCCGGCGTGGTCTGCGCCTTGGCGAGGAAAGCCTTGGTGGCGTTGTCCAGCGCGTTGTAGCCCGCGCCGACGCGATCCTCGATTTGCAGCTTGAAGCCGCCGATGGTGCCGAGACCCGGCACCGGCGGCGGCGGGAAGATCGCGATGAAGGCTTCCTGGATGCCGGCGAACTTGCCGTTGAGCGCCATGGCGATGGCGCCGCCGCTCAGGCTCTTGTCCTTGCGTTCGTCGAACGGTTTCAGGGTCACGAACACGATGCCCGCATTCGACGAGTTGGTGAAACCGTTGATGGACAGGCCCGGAAACGCCACGGAGCTTTCCACGCCGGGCTGCTTCAGCGCGATGTCGCTCATGCGGCGGATCACTTCTTCGGTGCGGTCGAGCGTCGAGCCGTCGGGCAGTTGCGCGAAGCCGACCAGATACTGCTTGTCCTGGCCCGGCACGAAGCCGCCCGGCACCGCCTTGAACAGCCCGAAGGTCACGGCAATCAGCGCGACATAGACGCCCATCACCAGGAACCTGCGGGAAATCACGCGCTTGACGCCGCCGCTATAGGCCTCGGAGCCGCGATGGAAGAGTGTGTTGAAGCGCTTGAAGAACCAGCCGAGACCCTTGTCCATCGCGCGGGTCAGCGCGTCCTTCGGCGCGTCATGCGACTTCAGCAGAAGGGCCGCGAGCGCGGGGGACAGCGTCAGCGAGTTGAACGCCGAGATCACGGTGGAGATCGCGACCGTCAGCGCGAACTGCTTGTAGAACTGGCCGGTGAGGCCGCTGATGAAGGCCAGCGGCACGAACACCGCGACCAGAACCAGCGCGATGGCGATGATCGGGCCGGTCACCTCGTTCATGGCCTGATAGCTCGCCTGAACCGGCGACAGGCCTCGCTCGATGTTGCGTTCGACATTCTCCACCACGACGATGGCGTCGTCCACCACGATGCCGATGGCCAGCACGAGGCCGAACAGCGTCAGCGCGTTGATGGAAAAGCCCATCACGAACAGCACCGCGAAGGTGCCGACGATGGACACCGGAACGGCGATCAACGGAATGATCGAGGCGCGCCATGTTTGCAGGAACAGGATGACGACGAGGACCACCAGCGCCACGGCTTCCAGCAGCGTATGCACCACGGCCTCGATGGACGCGCGGACGAACTGGGTCGGGTCGTAGACGATGCTGTAGTCCATGCCGTCCGGCATGTTCTCCTTCAGCTCCGCCATGGTCTTGCGGACACTGTCGGAAATCTGGATCGCGTTCGAGCCGGGGGCCTGAAAGATGGGAACCGCCACGGCGGACTTGTTGTTCAGCAGCGAGCGCAGCGAATAATCCGCCGCGCCGAGTTCGAGGCGGGCGACGTCGCGCAACCGCGTCACTTCGCCGTTGGCGCCGGTCTTGACGATGATGTCGCCGAATTCCTCCTCGCTCTGAAGGCGTCCCTGCGCATTGACCGAGAGTTGCAGGTCAAGGCCGGTCTCGCTTGGCGACGCGCCGATCACGCCGGCCGCAGCCTGCACGTTCTGCGCGCGGATTTCGTTGACGACGTCGCTGGCCGACAGGCCGCGCTCGGCGACCTTCTGCGGATCGAGCCAGACCCGCATCGAGTAATCGCCTGCGCCGAACAGTTGCACCTGACCGACGCCCTGAATGCGCGCGAGCCGGTCCTTGACGTTCAGCACCGCGTAGTTGCGCAGGTAGGTCATGTCGTAGCGGTCGTTGGGCGACAGCAGATGGACGACCATGGTCAGATCGGGCGAACTCTTGATGGTGGTGATGCCGAGCGCGCGGACTTCCGCCGGCAGGCGGGGTTCGGCCTGCGACACGCGGTTCTGCACGAGCTGCTGCGCCTTGTCGGGATCAGTGCCGAGGCGGAAGGTGACGTTGAGCGTCATCACGCCGTCGGTGGTGGCCTGGCTGCTCATATAGAGCATGTTCTCGACGCCGTTGATCTGTTCTTCGATCGGCGTGGAGACTGTTTCCGCGATCACCTTCGGATTCGCGCCGGGATATTGCGCGCGGACCACGACGGTGGGCGGGGAGACCTCGGGATATTCGGAGATCGGCAGCGCGGGCAGCGACAGGAGGCCGGCGAGGAAGATCAGCATCGAGAGAACGCCCGCGAAAATCGGCCGGTCGATGAAAAATTTTGAGAAATTCATGGCGTTATCTCGTTTGGTCGTGTTGCAGCGCCGATGCCCATCCCGTCATTGCGAGGAGCACTTGCGACGAAGCAATCCAGTTTTTCTTTTCCCAGGACTGGATTGCTTCGCTTCGCTCGCAATGACGTTGTGGATGTATCTTCACGTCTCATAATCGCCCTGAGAAAATGCCACGCAGGCGCGGCCGGGTTTGTTCCTCAAGGTCCTTCGCTTCAGTTTGCGTCCATCGCCACGACTTGCGGCGCGACGGGAGCGCCGGGCCGTACGCGTTGCAGTCCTCGGACCACGATCTGCTCGCCCGGTTTCAGGCCGGACGTGACCCTGCGCAGGCCATCGACGGCCACGCCGAGCGTGACTTCGCGGTACTCCGCCTTGTTCTCCTTGTTCACGACCATCACGTATTTCTTGTTCTGGTCGGTGCCGACGGCGCGTTCGTTGACCATTACGGCACGCTCGCTCTTGGGCTGGCCCATTTGCAGGCGGACGAACTGTCCGGGGATCAGGCGGCCATCCTTGTTGTCGAACACGGCGCGCACGCGAACCGTGCCGCTGCGCGGATCGACCTGATTGTCGATCAACTGCATGTGGCCCTCGAACGGCGTGCCGTCGCTGGTCGCGGTGCCCATCTTGACCGGGATGCGGCCGGTCTTCGATGCGGCGGCATCGTCGCCAAGAGAGTTGAGCGCGCGCAGCACGACCTGCTCGTCGGCGTTGAAGGAGGCATAGATCGGCGAGGTCGAGACGATGGTCGTCAGCAGCGGCGAGCCGGGGCCGGCGGCGATCAGGTTGCCGACGGTGATCTCGCGCTTGCCGACGCGGCCCGTCACGGGCGCGCGGACTTCGGTGTAGCCGAGATTGAGCTGCGCAGTTTTCAGGGTGGCTTGCGCGGCCTTGAGATTGGCTTCCGCCTCGCGATAGGAATTGATGCGGTTGTCCTGGTCGCGCTGCGAGATGGTCTGCGAGCCGGTCAGTTGCTGGCCGCGTTCGTAATCGCTCTTGGTGAAGACCAGTCGCGCCTGCGCGGCGGCGACCTGCGCTTCGGCGCGGGCGACCTCGGCGGCGTAGAGCGCCGGATCGATCACGACAAGCACGTCGTCCTTCTGAACCAGTGCGCCTTCGCGGAACCGGATCTCCTGAATGGCCCCGGCCACGCGCGAGCGGACCTCGACCTGTTCGACGGCCTCGAGGCGGCCGGAAAATTCGTCCCAGACCGCGGTTTCGCGCTCGTTGACGTCGGCGACCGACACCGGCGTCGCCGGAGGGGCCTTGGCCGCAGCGGCATCGGCCTGCGCACGGCTGTTTCCGGTCCAGAAAAAGGCTCCGGCCCCCGCCAGGACGGCCAGTCCGAACGCAACTGCAACAAGACGTTTTGTGAAGGAAAGAGTTCTCATGACGTGCCCCTCGGCTCTGAGCCGACTACCAGAAGACGATTTTTTTGATGCAAAACAATGTTTTGGAGGGAGGCGGTGATATTTGTCACCAGTGGTCCGGCTCCCGGTCCTCAAATCCTAACAGGTTGCACCGCAAAATCTATAACGTGCGGTACAGATGGGGCTTGGACTTTCGTCGTCAAGGGACATATCTAACGAATAGTACAAAAGTAGAGGTGCTCTCATCATGGCGCTCGGCCGCCCCCGCGAATTCGATCTCGACCAGGCTCTGGAAGACGCTCTGCACGTCTTCTGGGAGAAGGGATACGAGGGCGCGTCGATGGCCGACCTGACCAAGGCCATGGGCATCACCCGGCCGTCGCTTTACGCCGCGTTCGGCAACAAGGAAGAGTTATTCCGCAAGGCGTTCGACACCTATCTCGACGGCCCGGCGGGATACGCCAAGCTGGCGCTTGCCCAGCCGACGGCGCGGGCGGTGGTCGAAAACCTTCTCTATGGTGAAGTGGACGCGGTGACCGATCCGGAATGTCCGGCGGGCTGTCTCTCTATTAATGGCGCGCTGACCTGCGGTGTGGCGGCGGAATCGATCAAGCAGGAATTGCGCACGCGCCGCGCCGCGTGGGAAGAGGATTTGCGCCTGCGGCTGGAGCGGGCCAAGGCCGAGGGCGATCTGCCCAAGACGGCGGATGCCACCGCGCTCGCGCGCTATATCGCGACCATGATGCAGGGCATCGCGGTGCAGGCCGTCGGCGGCACCACCCGCGAGGATCTGAAGAAGATCGCCGAGATGGTGCTGGTCACCTGGCCGCCGGTGGCGGGCGGGTAGGGGCCGAGCGGGTCGCTACGTCTGGTTCATTTCCAAAACGCCGCTCGCCCTAAACGGACGTACCGATCTCTCCACCGCTCATTCTCGCGCAAGCGGGAATCCAGTGCTTGCTTGAGACTGGGTCCCCGCCTTCGCGGGGACGAGCGGAAGCAGTATGAACCCACCTCAACGAAATTGAGTGCAATCCTCATCCTGAGGAGCGCGCTCTTGCGCGCGTCTCGAAGGATGAGGACCACGAGAAGAATTCTTCAGCACCAGCCTCATGGTTCGAGACGCGAGGCTTTGCCTCGCTCCTCACCATGAGGCTTTATTTTTCCGTCTATTTCCCCGCCGCGTCGCTCGCCTTCGCCGCCGCGAGAATCCGTTGCGCGCGCAGGCGCACCGGCGCATCGACCATCATGCCATCGACGGAGACCGCGCCGTCGCCGGAACTGGCGATCTTCGTCGCCCAGTCGATGTCGGCCTGCGCCGGGCGGAATCCCTTCAGCGTCGGCGGAATCTGTTTCGGATGGATGCAGAGCTTGCCGCCGAAACCCATCGCCGCGGCGTAACGCGCGTCGTCTTCCACCAGCGCGGCGTCGTCGAACGACGGCGTCACGCCTTCGAGGGGCGGAAGGAGGCCCGCGAGCTTCGACGCCAGCACAATCTCGGCGCGCGCCATCAGCAGTGCGTCGCGCTCCATGCTGCACCCGAGATCGGCGCTGAAATCGATATAGCCGAACGCGAGCCTGTCCGCGTGCTGCGCGATCTCGCGCACATTCGCGAGGCCCTGCGCCGATCTCGATCAGGGCGATGAGCGGCCGGTCGCCGAGCGCGGCGCGCAGGTATTCAGGCTGCTCCGCCGTCTCCGCCTTGGGCAGCATGACGCCGACGGCGAGTTTTTTCACCGCCTCGACGTCGTCGGCGTACCAGCGCGTGCCCGCCGCATTGATGCGGACGATGGAATTGAATGGAATCGACGCTGTCAGCAGCGCGGCGCGCGCGGCATCCTTGTCGTCCGGCGCGACGGCGTCCTCAAGATCGATGATGACGCCGTCCGCGCCGGAATTGGCGGCCTTCTGGTAACGCTCGGGCCGGTTGGCGGGGACGAACAAAGGCGCAAGGAAACTGATGCGCGCGAGGGCGGGCGTCATTGACGGCGTCTCCGGCTGTCTGAGGAGCGAGGCCGCGATGGCCGGCGCATGAATGTCAGGCGTGTTTTAGGCCGGGACAGTATGCGGAGGCAACCGCGATGCGCCGATCGGCGCGTGCGCGATGGTGTCCGCGATCTGGCGCGCGTAATGGGCCAGATCGGGCGCGCCCATCAGTTCGCCGAAGGTGCCGCGCGCCAGCGGACCCGCCACGAACAGCGCCTCGGCGGCGTGGCCGTCGCGGCCGATGGCGTGGCCGCGCAGATCGACGTCGATGCCGAGACCCAGCGGATCGGGACGGGCGAGACCGGCCGCGCCGATTTGCGCGAGCAGGGGATTGGTCCTGAACACCGTGCCATGCGCCGGGCCGGTGGCGATCACGACCGCGTCGAATGTCTCGCGTGTCCAGTCGCGGCTGCGGCGCGGGCGCAGATCGACCGCAAGATCATCGCCTTGCGTTGCGCTGGCGCGGACCGACGCCGCGCGGATCGCCAGCGTGCCGTTCACGATCCTGCGACGGATGACATCATCGACCTGCGGGGCGATGCGAAAACGATAGGTGTCCCAGAACGGGCGCAGATGATGAATCAGTTTCGCGCGTTCATGCAGCGGCAGCGCGCGCCAGATCGCGGTGCCTTGCAGGCGTACCTGGTCGAGCACCGGATGCCATGAGAGACCCTGCTTCGATGCGTCCGCGATGGCGCGGCGGACACGGCGCAGCAGCGCCAGCGTGGTATGCTCCGGGTTTTCAATGAAGTCGCCGAACGGCTCCATCTGTTGCGTGGCGAGCGGCTGTGAGCGCAGGCCGCGCCGCGAGACCGCGTTAATGTTGCCGCGATGACCCTGCCGGTCGAGCGAGGCGACGATGTCGGCCATGGTGAGGCCGGTGCCGACGATCAGCACGCGATGCTCCGGCGCGATGTCGCGCAGCGCGTCGGGTTGCCACGGGTTGGCGATGAATCGCGGGCGGTGTTGCAACGCTGCGAGCGAGAAGGGCACCTGCGGCGGCGTGTGGCACACCGCTAGCACGACAATGTCCGCGTCGATCTCACTGCCGTCGTCGCAGGCAACGCGATAGCCGGCTGATTGCGGAACGACGGCGCGCGCTTTCGTCTGGATGTGGGTGACGACGCGGCCAAGTTTTTTGATATGCGCGTTGACATAATCGCCGAACGCCGCGCGGGTGGGGAACAGCGCGCCGGGAATCTGCGATGCCGGATCGCGCGCCGGATAACCGGACGCGATCAGCCATTGCTCGAAATGGCCTTCCTCGTCGACATCGAGATTCATCTTCAGCGCAGGCACATTGATGCGGTGCGCCGGATCATGGCTGTCATAGGCGAGGCCGCGCCCGATCTCGCCGCGCGGCTCGACGATAATGATGTTGTGCCGGTCCGGTGCGGCGCGATGCAGGTGCCACGCCAGCACCGCGCCGGAGAAGCCGCCGCCGACGATCACGACTGTCGGACGATCGCCGGAGGCGGAACGTTCACTCTGGATCATGAACCCATCAAGACCTTAAGGGGCGTTCGGCGTCCAGATCTTGACAGCGGTGGTGTCGATCTTTTTCGGGATCAGCCCTTCGCCGAGGAACGCATCGGCGATCTTCTGCTGCTCGGTGAGGCCCGCGGGCTTGACCGCGCCGACGCCGTAGCTGCGGTGGCTGTTGGCTTCCTCGACGGTGGCCGCGTCGATGCCCCACAGACCCGCGAGCAGCGTGGCGGCTTCCTTCGGATTGGCCTTCACCCACTTGCCGGTCTCGCGCAGCTTGGCGAACACGATGTTCAGCACGTCGCTGCGGCGGTCGGCGAAGGTTTCCGAGGCGAGATAGTAGCGCTTGTAGCTGGCGAGGCCGTTGCTGCCGTCGCTGAGCACCTTCGCGCCGGACTGCCGCTGCGCGCTGGTGAGGAACGGGTCCCACGCCACCCACGCATCGACATTGTTGCTGACGAAGGCGGCGCGTCCATCGGCCGGCGCAAGATACGCCGGCGAGATGTCCTTGAAGTTCAGTCCCGCCTTGCCGAGGGCGGCGAGCAACAGATAGTGGCTGCCCGCGCCCTTGGTCACCGCGACCTTCTTGCCCTTGAGATCGGCCAGCGTCTTGATCGGTGAATCCTTGGCCACGAGAATAGCCTGCGCGGCGGGCGACGCGCTCTCTTCCGCCACGTAAGCGAGCTTCGATCCGGCCGCCTGCGCGAAGATCGGCACGGTGTCGGCGACATCCGCGCCGAAATCGAGATTGCCGACGCCGAGCGATTCCAGCAGCGGCAGGCCGCTGGAGAATTCGGCCCACGAGACTTTCACGCCGAGCGGCGCAAGCGCCTTTTCCAGTTCGCCGTTGGCGCGGAGCACCGCAATCAGCGTCGATGATTTCTGCAAGCCGATGCGGATTGTGTCGGCGGGCTTGTCCTGCGCGAATGATGTGGTTGCCGCAAGCAACAGTGATGCCGCGGCGAACAGCCCGGCGATCGGTCTCAGTGCAAATGGTCTGGCATGTTGCGTCATGAATTCATGTCCCCTGTGGCGATGATCGTCGCGATCCCTTGACGCCAACTCTAGGAAACAAGCCGGATAATGAGTTGCCAAAGTTCGGATGTTCCGCGCGCGCTTCATTCTCGTTTCAGGCGCTTGCGTGAAACGAATGCGCGACGTGGAATCGTAGCGCTTCACGCGTCCGTGACTGATTTGGCCTTTGATGCCGGGATTTTTCATCGTTAACGCCGGCGTGACCGGATTGCGTGCAGAAGATCGGCCTGCAATCGGCACGCTTTCGGAAATATTTTTGTTGATCGTGCGCGCTGCGGCAGTGCGGGCATCGCTATTTTTGCGCAGTACTCGACACCCCCAATTCGCATGACCATCATCCCGGATCACCAGCGCAGCATCTGTGCGTATTCGATTTGCGGGAGACTGGAATGGAGCGGCGGCAATTTCTGAAACTGTCCACGGCGGCGATGGCGGCATTTGCCGCGACATCGGCGCGCGCGCAGGCGACGGCGAAGGAAGTTCGCATCGGCTACCAGAAAACCGGCGTTCTGGTGATCGCGCGTCAGCAGGGAACCATTGAGAAACGCTTCGCGGCGAGCGGCACATCGGTGAAATGGGTCGAGTTCACATCCGGCCCGCCGATGCTGGAAGCCATCAGCAACGGCAGCGTGGATTTCGGCGCGGTCGGCGACTCGCCGCCGATCTTCGCGCAGGCTGCGAACGCCAACATCGTCTACGCCGCGGCGTCGCCGATCAGCAACGGGCAGGGCATTCTTGTTCCGCAGAATTCATCGATCAAGACCATCGCGGACCTCAAGGGCAAACGCGTCGGCTTCACCAAGGGGTCGAGCGCGCACAATGTCGTGGTGCTGACGCTGGCAAAGGCCGGACTGACCTACGACGACATCACGCCGGTCTACCTGACGCCGCCGGATGCCGGTCCCGCCTTCGCCAACGGCAGCATCGATGCCTGGGCGGTGTGGGACCCTTATTTCGCCATCGGCGAGAAGAAGCAGAACGCGCGCATCCTTATCAACGCGCATGAAGTCGGAAAAACCAACGCCTTCTTCATCGCCAACCGCGACTTCGCCAACCAGAATCCGGGCACGCTGCGCGAGGTGATCGCGGGTCTGTCGACGGCGGCGACCTGGGCGGAAAACAACCGCGAGGCGGTGGCAAAATCGCTGCACGAGATCACCGGCGTGCCGCTCGACATCCAGACGCTGGCGGCGAGCCGCGCATCGTTCGCCATCGGGCCCGTCACCGAAGGCATCGTCGAGACCCAGCAGGGTGTCGCCGACAGTTTCCACAAGCTCGGTCTGATCCCGAAGAAGATTGTCGTGCGCGACATCGTCTGGAAATGGCCGCAGGTCTGAGTTTCGTCGTTCGCAATCATTCTGTTTCATCAAGGATAAAATTCATGCACACACGCCGCTCACTCGCAAAATTCGCTCTCGCGGCCTCCGCCGTTGCAACATTGATACTGGCTCCGCTTGCCTCTGCGCAGGCGCAGGAAAAGGTTGTGCGCATCGGCTTCCAGAAATACGGCAAGCTGGTGCTGCTCAAGAGCAAGGGTTCGCTCGAACCGAAGCTGAAGGAACTCGGCTATACGGTCACCTGGACGGAATTTCCCGCCGGGCCGCAACTGCTCGAGGCGCTGAATGTCGGCGCGATCGATTTTGGCAACACCGGCGAAGCGCCGCCGATTTTCGCGCAGGCCGCAGGCGCGCCGATTCAATATGTCGCCTATGAGCCGCCGGCGCCGAAGGGCGAGGCGATCCTCGTTCCGAAAGACAGTCCGCTGAAGACGGTCGCCGACCTGAAGGGCAAGAAGGTCGCGCTGAACAAGGGCTCCAACGTTCATTATCTCTTGGTGAAGGCGCTGGAGAAGGCTGGCGTGAAGTACTCGGAAATTACGCCGGTGTTCCTTGCTCCGGCCGATGCGCGCGCGGCTTTCGAGAAGGGGGCTGTCGACGCCTGGGTGATCTGGGATCCGTTCCAGGCCGCCGCCGAAGTGGCGACGCAGGCCCGCACGCTGGCCGACGGGACCGGCACCGTCTCGAACTACCAGTTCTATTTCTCTTCGCAGAAGTTCATCGGCAGCAATCCGAAGATCGTCGATGTGGTGCTGGCGCAGCTAAGCGAGGTGGATGGCTGGGCGAAGACCGACATCAAGGCGGTTGCCGAGCAACTCAGCCCGTCGGTGGGTCTGCCGGTTCCGGTGCTTGAACTGGCCCTGAACCGTCAGTCCTACGGCATCAAGCCGATCAACGATCAGGTCATCGCCGAGCAGCAACAGGTCGCCGACACGTTCTTCAGTCTCGGCCTGATCCCCAAGGCTATCAAAATTTCCGACGTAGCAAAGAAGTCCGGATCATGAGCGCGAACAAAACCCCAGCCAACATCCTCTGGTTCCTGCCGACCCACGGTGACGGCCGCTATCTCGGCACCACCACCGGCGGACGCGAGGTGAACTTCAACTACCTGCGCCAGATCGCGCAGGCCGCCGACCAGCTCGGCTATTTCGGCGTGCTGCTGCCGACCGGGCGGAGCTGCGAGGACTCGTGGATCGTGGCCTCGGCGGTCGCGCCGACGACGGAGCGGCTGCGCTATCTCGTCGCCGTGCGTCCGGGCCTGCAATCGCCGAGCGTCGCCGCGCGTATGACCGCGACGCTGGACCGCATCTCGAACGGCCGCCTGCTGGTCAATGTCGTGACCGGCGGCGATCCGGTGGAGAACAAGGGCGACGGCATCTTTCTCGATCACGCGGAGCGTTACGACGTCACGCGCGAGTTCCTGAACGTCTACAGCGATCTGCTCGCGGGCAAGACCGTCAACGTGCAGGGCAAGCACATCTCGATTGAAGATGGCCGCCTGCTGTTTCCGCCGGTGCAGTCGCCGCGCCCGCCGCTGTTTTTCGGAGGATCGTCCGATGCCGGCATCGACGTCGCTGTCGACACCGTCGACAAGTATCTGACCTGGGGCGAGCCTCCGGCGCAGGTTGCCGAGAAGATCGCGCGCGTGAAGGCGGTGGCCGACAAGCGCGGGCGCAAGCTCTCGTTCGGCATCCGGCTTCACGTCATCGTGCGCGAAACCAATGAAGAGGCGTGGCGCGCGGCGGACGAACTGATTCAGTACGTCACTGACGACACCATCGCGGCGGCGCAGAAAATCTTCTCGCGGATGGATTCGGTCGGCCAGCAGCGCATGGCGCAGCTTCACGGCGGACGCCGCGACAAGCTCGAGATCAGCCCGAATCTCTGGGCCGGCGTCGGTCTCGTGCGCGGCGGCGCGGGCACGGCGCTGGTCGGAGATGCGCAGACGGTCGCGGCCCGCATCCAGGAATATCAGGATCTCGGCATCGATACCTTCATCCTGTCCGGCTATCCGCACCTCGAGGAAGCCTATCGCTTCGCCGAACTGGTGTTCCCGCTGCTCAACCTGAACCAGTCGAACGTGACGCAATTGCGGGTCAACACCGGTCCGTTCGGTGAGACCATCGGCAACGACTATCGTCCCCAGAAGCAGGCGTCGTCGTCATGAGTCTGGCCGAGTCCGTATCGCAATCGCGGCCGCGCGGATTTCGCGTTCCGCGCGCCGACGGCCTGACCCAGTGGATCGTGCCGCTGCTGATCCTGCTGGTGTGGCAGATCGCCTGCGTGACCGGCTTCGTGTCGGCGCGGGTGCTTCCGGCGCCGACCGACGTGGCGCTGGCGGGATGGAAGCTGGCGCTATCCGGTGAACTCGGGCGCAACATCTGGGTCAGCTTCTGGCGTGCGGGCGTCGGCTTCGTCATCGGCGGCGGCATCGGCTTCGCGTTCGGTCTCGCCAATGGACTTTCGCAGCTCAGCAACAAGCTGACCGACACGACGTTGCAGATGGTGCGCAACATTCCGCATCTGGCGCTGATCCCGCTCGTCATCCTGTGGTTCGGCATCGACGAGTCGGCCAAGCTGTTTCTGGTCGCGCTCGGCGTGTTCTTCCCGATCTATCTGAACACGCTGCACGGCATCAAGACAGTGGACCCGCAACTGATCGAGATGGGCCGCACCTATGGCATGACCAACGGCGAACTGTTTCGCCGCGTGATCTTCCCCGGCGCGCTGCCGTCGATCTTCGTCGGCCTGCGCTTCGCGCTCGGCATCATGTGGTTGACGCTGATCGTGGCGGAGACCATCGCGGCGTCGTCCGGCCTCGGCTACATGGCGATGCAGGCGCGCGAGTTCATGCTGATCGATGTCGTGGTGCTCTCGATCCTGATCTATGCGCTGCTCGGCAAGCTCGCCGACTCGACCGCGCGCGTGCTGGAGCGGTTCACGCTCTCCTGGCACCCCGCCTTCCAGAAACAGTGAGAGTGACCATGAATCAGGCTCTTCGATTTGCTCCGGCCGATGCCAAGACGCTCGATGCCGCCGCGAATCTGATCCACGAGGCGCAAGCTACGCGCAACGGCGCACGCGATCCGTCGCGCGCGCTGTCGCTGACCATCCGTGGGCTTCGCAAGTCGTTCGGCGACAACGAGGTGCTGCGCGGCATCGATCTGCACATTCCGGCGGGGCAGTCGGTCGCCATCGTCGGAAAATCCGGCTGCGGCAAGAGCACGCTGCTACGCCTGATCGCCGGCCTCGACCAGCCGACCGCGGGCACCATCGAATTCGGCGATCATGAAGGCCGCCCGAGCGATCACGTCCGCGTCATGTTCCAGGAACCGCGCCTGCTGCCGTGGGCGCGGGTGCTCTCGAACGTGGAAGTCGGTCTCGGCCGTGACCGCAATTCACCCGATGCGAAAATTCGCGCCGATGATGCGTTGAAGGAAGTCGGCCTCGACGAGAAGCGGGGCCAGTGGCCTGCGGTGCTATCGGGCGGGCAGAAGCAGCGTGTCGCGCTGGCGCGCGCGCTGGTCAGTCATCCGCGCGTGCTGGCGTTCGACGAGCCGCTCGGCGCACTCGATGCGCTGACGCGGATTTCGATGCAGCATCTTTTAGAACGTGTCTGGCATGACCAGGGTTTTACGGCAATTCTAGTCACGCACGACGTCTCCGAGGCGGTAGCCTTGGCGGACCGCGTGCTGGTCATTGAAGACGGCCGCATCGTGCACGATATAGCTGTGGATCTGGCGCGCCCGCGCCAGCGTGGCTCGGCAGAGCTTGCCGCGCTGGAAGGGAACATCCTTCGCGAGCTGCTGAAAGAAGAAGCCAGCGATCTCGCTGGGGTGTGAGGCTGATATGAATTCACTGGTCCGGGATATACGCGAGACCAAAGTCCAGGCGGTGACGACGGCGGACAATTTCCGCAGTGCCATGCGCTCGCTCGCGGGCGGCGTCAGCGTCGTCACGGTGGGGCGGGGCAACGACCTGTCCGGCATGACCGTGACGTCGGTGTCGTCGCTGTCGGTGGAGCCGGCGGCGCTGATCGTCAGCATCAACCGTCAGGCGTCGTCGTGGCCGCTGTTGCAGAAGCACGGCGTGTTCGGCATCAACATTCTCAGCGCGGATCATGTCGACGTGGCGGAGCGGTTTTCCGGCATCGGCGGCCTGAAGGGCGCGGAGCGATTTGCCGGCGCGGAATGGATCAGCCTCGCGTCCGGCGTGCCGCTGCTGGCGGATGCGCTGGCGGCGTTCGACTGCGAGGTTGAGCATGTGGTCGAGCGGCATTCCCATGCCATCGTGATCGGCCGCGTCCTGGATCTGCGGGTGTCGCCGGGCAAGCCGGCGCTGACCTACTGGCAGGGGCAATACATCGCGCTCGACCAGAACGAGGACGCCGCGCGCCTCGCCGACGTCAGCCTGCCGACGGCGCGCGCGCTCTGGCAGGTGTAATCTAGTCCTCGCCCGCGATGTGTTTCTTGCGGATGCGGCGGACGGTCCACCAGATGGTGAGCGCGGCGAGGGGAATGAACGCCGCGGTGACGATGCTGGGCTCGATGTGCAGCCTGCCGCTGTCGTGTCCCGCCTTCACCAGATAGCCGAACAGCCCGACCACGTAATAGGTGATCGCCGCCACCGACAAGCCTTCCACCGTGGTCTGCAACCGCAGTTGCAGCCGCGTCCGCGCGTTCATCGATTTCAGCAATTCCTGGTTCTGCTGTTCAAGCTCGACATCGACGCGGGTGCGCAGCAGGTTCGCCGCGCGCGCCAGCTTGAGCGAGAGGCTGGCCTGACGCTGCTCGATGGTGACGCAGGTCCGCAGCGCGGGCTTCATGCGCCGCGCGAGGAACGACGACCATGTCGGCCAGCTTCCGATGGTCTTCTCGCCAATCGTCGCCAGCCGCTGCTCGACGATTTCCTCGTAAGCGCGGCTGGCGCCGAACCGGAACACGCTCGCAGCGGCTCCGGCTTCGACCTCGGCGGCCAGCGCGGTCAGTTCATCGAGCAGCCGATGGTTGCTGTCGAGATCGCTGGCGTTCTGCATTTGCTCGGTGACTTCCACCAGCCGCCGTTCGCTGGCAGCAATCGACGGCGACAGCCGCTGCGCTTCGGGCAGGCCGAGCAGCGCCAGCGTGCGATAGGTCTCGATCTCGATCACGCGCTGGACCAGCGCGCCGGCGCTCTCCGGCGTGAGGCCGCGATCCGACACCAGAATGCGCACGAAGCCCGCCGGATCGAGCTGGAAGTCGGTGGCATAGACGGCGGTGCCGTCGGCGTTCTCCGCGATGGCAAGGCTCGCCTTGTCGAACAGGCGTTCCGGCGATGCGCGTTCGGGCGCGTCCGCCAGCAGATGCAGGTCGACCGCGACCAGCAGCGGGCCGGGCTGCGCCACCTGCCGCATCAACGCGGCGAGCGACGCAACGTCCGGCAAGAACGGCGCGCCAGCGGGATCGGACACCAGCTCCCACGTATAGGTGGTGAATTCGGAATGCTGCTCCCAGCGCAGCACCGTGGCTCCGAAAGCCGCGCGATGATGCTTCTCGCCGGGCAAGGGCGCCGGCAGTCCACGCTTCGCGCAGAACGCCACGAGGTTCGCGCGGTCCGCCTGCGCGCGGGGGCCTGATGTATCGAAGGCGAAATGCAGGATGCGCGACGGGACGGAAACCGGCGTGAACGGGCGGGCATGAACCTCGCCCAGGATCGACACGCGCAAGGGATGCGGCGTCAGGTCCGCCGCGCCGCCGTCCGTGTTCACGCCGAGTGTCATGCCCCGCACCGCTTTCGTTCAGATGACCGGGCGGCCACGCGCGCGCCCGTCCGAGATGATCCCGATTATCCGGCGCGGACGCGCGCCGGCAAAGCCTTTTCGACGAATGCCCTGTTGTTTGCACCAGTAGCGGATGTTGCCTCCTTCGGGCTACACCTGTTTGCATTCGAGGGAGGCATCGCTCTATTGTGGGGGCAAATCACTCGCCGCGGTCCGGTCGCGGCACCCCATCGACAACGGAGCGGACGTGGCAGCAGTTTCAATGCGGATCGGCACGCGCAAGAGCGCGATGGCGCTGGCGCAGACCGAGGAAATCGCGCGCCGGCTGTCCGCCGCCAGCTCCGATCTGAATGTCGAGATCGTCAGGTTCGAGACGCGCGGCGATTCCGATCAGGTCGGCCTGCTGCTGCCGCATGGCGGCAAGGGTGGCGCGTTCGTCGCGGAAATCCGGGCGGCGGTGATCGCCGGCGAACTCCACGCCGCGATGCATTCGCTGAAGGATATGCCGGGCAACGAGGACACGCCGGGCCTCATCATTGGTGCCACGCTGTCGCGCGATCCGCCGACCGATGCGCTGGTGCTGCGCGCGGGCGTGACGCTCGAAGACCTCAAGCGCAGCAAGGGCAAGGGCTTCAAGCTCGGCACCAATGCCGTGCGCCGCGCGGCCTATGTGCGGCGGCTGTTTCCCGAGATCGAGGTGATTCATTTTCGCGGCGCGGCCGACACCCGCGTGCGCAAGCTCGACAATCGCGAGATGCAGCGGCTGGCTGGCGGCGGCGAAACCGGTCCGGCGGACGCGCTCATTATGGCGCGCTCGGGGCTGGAGCGGGTGGGTCTCGCGGGCCGCATTGCTTACGAGTTTTCCGCGCGCGAGATGTTGCCGGCGGCGGGGCAGGGCATCGTGGCGGTGGAATGCGCCGCGAGCGACTGGCAGACACGAAAATATCTTGCGCTGATCGACGATCCCGCCGCGCATCTGTCCGCCGATGCCGAGCGCGAGGTGCTGTGGGTGCTGAACGGCCATTGCAATTCGCCGATCGCGGGATTTTCCAGCATCGATGGCCAACAGATGACACTCTCCGCATCAGTGCTCGACCTTGAAGGCGATCAGTTGCTGGAGGCGACGCGGACCGGACCCGCCGACAAGCCCCGCGAGCTTGGCCGCGCCGTGGCGTTCGATCTGCTCGACAAGGGCGCGGCGGCGATTATTGAGCGGTCGAGGCCGGAGTGAAGTCCTCATGGTGAGGGGGCGCTCTTGCGCCGTCTCGAACCATGAAGTGCAACGCATATCCTCATCCTTCGAGACGCGGCTGAAGAAGCCGCTCCTCAGGATGAGGATATTCTAGCCGCAACATTTTCCGGGTCGGCCTGGCGCAGGCCGGGACGACCAGTAGAGGGATTGCGGCGGGGAGTTCAAGATGCTGAGCCGTCATCCTGAGGTGCGAGCGCTTGCGAGCCTCGAAGGATGACGAGGTCGAGAAACGCCGTCGCCCTTCGAGGTCTCCGCTTCGCTACGGCACCTCAGGGTGACGGCGCATCCTCTAATAGGGCTACCCCTTGTACTCCCGCACGCGCTTGAGCATCTGCTCGACATGCGCGATGGGCGTTTCCGGCTGGATGCCGTGGCCGAGATTGAAGATGAATCGTCCGCCCGCGTAGTTCGCCAGCACATCGTCCACCGCGCGGTCGAGCGCGGCACCTCCTGCAATGAGGGCCAGCGGATCGAGATTGCCCTGCACCGCGACGCGGTTCTGCACGCGCTCGCGGATCAGTGACGGCTCCGCCGCCCAGTCGATGCTGACGCCGTCGATGCCCGTGCGTTCCACATATGAGGGCAGTTGCGCGCCCGCGCCGCGCGGAAAGCCGGTGATCTTTGCATCCGGCACCTTGGCGCGCACGCCTTCGACAATGCGCCGCATCGGCTCAATGGACCAGCGCTCGAATTCGCGCGGCGGCAGGATGCCCGCCCAGGTGTCGAAGATCTGCAAGACGTTCGCGCCAGCGGCAAGCTGCCCGAGCAGATACTGCACCGAGTTCTGCACCAGCACGTCGATGATTTTTGCGAATGCCTCGGGCTCGCGATAGGCCAGCAGCCGCGCGGGTGCCTGATCCGGCGTGCCTTGCCCGGCCACCATGTAGGTCGCCACCGTCCACGGCGCGCCGCAGAAACCGATCAGCGTCACCTTCGGATCAAGTTCGCCGCGCACGCGGCGCAGCGCCTCGTAAACCGGTTCGAGTTTCGAGAAATCCGCCGCCGTCGCCAGCGTCCTGATCTTCTCCGGCGTGTCGAGCGGATCGAGGCGGGGGCCTTCGCCGACCTCGAAGCGAACGCTGCGCCCGAGCGCATGCGGCACCACCAGAATGTCCGAGAAGATGATTGCGGCGTCGAAACCGAAGCGCCGGATCGGCTGCAACGTCACCTCGGCCGCCCATTCGGGATTGAAACAGAGATCGAGAAAGCCGCCGGCCTTGGCGCGCAACTCGCGGTATTCGGGGAGATAGCGCCCCGCCTGCCGCATCATCCAGACCGGCGGCACGCTCTGGCGATTTCCGCTCAGGACTTCAAGAAACGGTTTAACGGGCTGGGGCTGGATCAAGCAAAATTCCCCTGTGGGGCAATGGAGTTATCGCCGCTCTGATACACGGTGAGTCAGCTTTTGACTATGGGTTGACGCGTTGATTTAGGCTGATACGTTCTGTTTAAGAACTGACAGCATGGCAGCTCTGCCGGTGCAAACCATTGCCGGTCTTCGATGGCCTGCGGTAACGATGGGAGCAATCTCGAAGGACGCGGCGCAACGAAGCGAGCTTCGGATTCAGGACACAGGAGAGGGACAACATGAAAACGGCGATCACGGAACTGTTCGGCATCCAGCATCCGATCATCCAGGGCGGCATGCACTATGTCGGCTTCGCGGAGCTTGCGTCCGCGGTCTCGAACGCGGGCGGCCTCGGCATCATCACAGGTCTCACCCAGAAGACGCCCGAACTGCTGGCGAAGGAAATCGCCAAGTGCAAGGACATGACCGACAAGCCGTTCGGCGTGAACCTGACCTTCCTGCCGACCTTCTCCGCGCCGCCGTATCCGGAATATATCGCCGCCATCAAGGAGGGTGGCGTGAAAGCGGTCGAGACCGCCGGTCGCAGCCCCGAACAGTACATGCCCGCGCTGAAAGCCGCCGGCATCAAGGTCATCCACAAGTGCACCTCGGTCCGTCACTCGCTGAAGGCCGAGGCGATCGGCTGCGACGCAGTCAGCGTTGACGGCTTCGAGTGCGGGGGTCATCCCGGCGAAGACGACATGCCGAACATGATCCTGCTGCCGCGCGCGGAAGAGGAACTGAAGATTCCTTTCGTGGCGTCGGGCGGCATGGCCGACGCGCGCAGTCTGGTTGCCGCGATGGCGATGGGTGCGCAGGGCATGAACATGGGCACGCGCTTCATCGCCACCAAGGAAGCGCCTGTGCATGAGAACGTGAAGCGCGCGCTGCTCAACGCGACCGAATTCGATACCCGGCTGGTGATGCGCAACTTGCGCAACACCGAGCGCGTCCTGACCAACAAGGGCGTCGAGAAGCTGATCCAGATCGAGCAGGAAAAGGGCAAGAGCATCAAGATCGAGGATATTCTCGAGGAAGTCGCGGGCGTCTATCCGAAAGTCATGATCGACGGCAACATGGACGCGGGCGCGTGGAGCTGCGGCATGGTGGTCGGCCTCATCAACGACATCCCGACCTGCAAGGAATTGATCGATCGCATCATGGCGGATGCCGAGTTCATCATCCGCAAGCGGCTGACGGGATTCCTTGACGGCACCTTCACCGCAACCGAGCCGCGCAAGAAGGTGGCGTGATATTGTTCGTCATTCCGGGGCGCGAGCGTTTGCGAGCGAACCCGGAATCCCGAAATTGTGTCCGATGAACACTTCTGGATTCCGGGTCCGCGTGAAGAACGCGTCCCGGAATGACGTGTTTGATGGCTGGTCCGGAAGTTGCGATCTCCGTTATTGCGAGGAGCGAAGCGACGAAGCAATCCAGTCTTTGCGCTTGTTGCGCTGGATCGCTTCGCTTCGCTCGCAATGACGAAGCAAGACGTGGATGGCCGGGGCATAGGCGAGCGAAGCCACGCCGTTCTTCGAACGGCTATGCCCGGCCATGACGAAACTTGCGATTTCCCCTCCGCCGGGACGTCAATTTCCTTCATCTCTCCCGCTTGCGGGGAGAGGGGAGCAGGACATCGCGGATGGGCGGACGTCATCCTGAGGTGCGAGCACTTGCGAGCCTCGAAGGATGACCTATGCAGACGGCCGCGCGTCCTTCGAGGCTCGCCTAAAGAACGGCTCGCACCTCAGGATGACGCGCCCTCATTGCGTGCAGCCCATACGCCTCGCGCATGTCGTCGATAGCGGCGAGCTTGGCGTGGAACACCGACCAGTCGTCGTGCTCAGTGATCGGTTTCCAGATCGCCTCGACTTCCTCGATCAGCATCGAACAGGCTTCGGTGCGCCTGAAGAAAGCGTGACTAAGATTCGCGCCCTCGCGCGGTGAAAAATCCTTCAGCGCTTCGCGCACGGGAACAAATTCATCTGTCGTATAAAAATCCTTCGACGGACTTTTGGCGGTGCGCTCGGTGCTGGCAAGGCCGCCGAACCAGTCGAAGAACGTCTGCTCGAACGGCGCTTTGGTCTTCGACAGGAAGGTCCACAGCGCGCGCGAGAGGGTTGAATCGCGCTCCGCATCCAGCGACTCGACGCCGAGGCGCTTCAGGAGCGCGCCGGTGAATGCCTGCCGCAGCGCCGGCTCGAAGACGCCGAGCGCCTTTTCGAGATCCGGCTGGTTGGCGAGGGACAGCAGGCATTCCGCCAGCCGCGTCACGTTCCAGAACAGCGCATCGGGCTGGCGACCAAACGCATAGAGGCCGGTCTCGTCGAAATAGGCGGCGGTAAATTCCTGATCCAGCACCGGCAGGAAGCGCCATGGGCCGTAATCGAAGCTCTCGCCGGTGACGTTGATGTTGTCGGTGTTGAGCACGCCGTGGACGAATCCTGCTGTCATCCATTGCGCGCCGACCCGCGCCACGCGGCGGCAGACCTCTTCGAGAAACGCAATGGCCCGCGCGGAGGCATCGTCGCGCCACACGTCGGGCATGTAGGTCTGGATCGTGTAGTCGAGCAGCTTCGCGATATTGTCATTGCTGCGGTGAAACGCCTGCCGCTGGAACGTGCCGATGCGGATATGCGAGTGGCTGAGACGCACCAGCACCGAGGATCGCGTCGGCGACGGTTCGTCGCCGCGCATGAGCGCCTCGCCGGTCTCCACCAGGCTGAACGATTTCGAGGTATCGACGCCCAGCGCTTCCAGCATCGACGTCGCCAGCACCTCGCGCACGCCGCCTTTCAGCGTCAGGCGTCCGTCGGCGGTCCGCGACCACGGCGTCTTGCCGCTGCCCTTGGTGGCGAGATCGAGCAGGCGGTCCCTGTCGTCGCGCAACTGCGCGAACAGGAAGCCGCGTCCGTCGCCGAGTTCGGGATTGTAGGTGCGAAACTGGTGGCCATGATAGCGCAGCGCCAGCGGCTTCTCGAAACTTTCCGCCAGCGGCTGGAAGCGGCCGAAATGCGCGATCCATTCCTCGTCGGTCAGGGTATCAAGGCCGACGGTCTTGGCGGCGCGCTGGTTGCGGTAGCGCAGGATATGGTCCGGAAACGGCGCTGCCGCGACGATATCGTAGAACTCGGGGCCAAGGGCAGCATGGCTGGTGGAGGCGCGGTACTGGGGAGAGACAGGCATCGAGGACTCAGGTTAATTGAAGCGGCCGTTTGCTGAGCATAACGGACGATGCGGCGTTCGGGTTCAAAAAGAGAGCTGGAAAGAGATCAAGGCATGGCCGATCTTCAGCGGGAGCAGCACGTCAGCCGGGAACTGTCCCATCATATCCTTCCGACCTCGGCGACCATGATCGGTATTTGTACGACTTTCATCGGGCTGGTGAAAGTCGCCGAAGCCCAAATGGGTCCGAGCCATGTCGATGAATATGCTGCGCTCGCGGCGCTGCTGTTTCTGGTCAGCGCGGCGTCGTCCTATCTCTCCATCCGTTATTCAAACCTTAGCGGGTTGAGCCAGCGCTGCGAACGGATCGCGGACGTGCTGTTTCTCACCGGCCTGTTCAGCATCACGATCATCGCGATGCTGTTCGCCTATGAGGCGATTTGAGCCGAGGCGATCTAGAACGGCAGGTGGCCGGTCTTGAAATAGGTCATGGCGAGAAAGCCGATCACCAGTCCGACGACGACACCGAGCGCGACTTTCATGGTTGTGACTTTCCTGATCCGGCGGCCTTGCCGGGATGCCTCATCCTGAGGAGCGCGCATCTTGCGCGCGTCTCGAAGGATGAGGGGTTTTTGAAAACGCCTCATGGTTCGAGACGGCGCTGAAGAAGCGCCTCCTCACCATGAGGCTTTAGCGGCTTCGGGTCAGATTCAGTGAATCTCCGCGGACTTCGCCAGCGCCTCTTTCAGCTTCTCCAGCGTGAACGAAGAACTGCGCGCAACGGCCAGGATCGGCTCCTCGCGGCGTCCGCACAGTTCGGCGGCGTCGGGAAGTTTCGCCGCGACATTCGCCGGGATCACGACGGCACCGTGGCAATCGGCGTGAACGAGATCGTCTGAACTGACGGTCATGCCGGCGACACAGACGGTTTCCCCGAAGCCCGCGAGATGAACGTAAGCATGCGACGGCCCGATGCTTCCGGCCAGCGCCTGAAAGCCCGGCGCCCACGCCGGAATATCGCGGATCGAGCCGTCGGTGACGACGCCGAGGCAGCCGAGCGCCTTGTGGACCGAACTGTTCACTTCGCCCCAGAATGCGCCGAAGCCGATATTCGCGCCGTCGAGATCCTGAATGATGCTGATGCGCGGGCCATGTCCCGTGCCGCAATATTCGTAATAGGCGGTGCGCTGGGCGCGGGCTTCGGCGGCGGACAAGCTGGATGCCGAGGTGGCACGGATTGTTGCGGTGCGGGCATAGCCGACCATCGGCGGCAGGTCCGGAAACGGGCAGACCAGCGGCTTTGTCGTGAAGCCGACAAGGCGGCGCTCGGGCGCGACCACTTCCATCGCATTGCAGATCGTCGGCGTGTCGTAGCGGGCGAGGGCTTCGAGCAGCGACGCGGGATGGGGGGCGGGCTGGGTCACGGGTTGATCTCCTGTTTGTTTTGTTATGCGGCCCGAACCGGGACGGCGCGGGGAGTTTGCCCGTGCAAAGGGGCGGCGGCAGCGATCCTCTCCCCGCTTGCGGGGAGAGGTAAGAAGCATCGGCTCTGGACGACAGATATGATTGCGGTGATGATGACTGGATTCTTCGACAAACAATCAACACAACATCAGGGGAAGAAATGGCCACCAACAAGAAGAAACTTCTGATCGTGGAGACGCTTTCGCCGGGCGGCCGGGCGCTTTTGCGGGAGCGGGATGACATCGAGGCGATCGAGTTTCCCAACACGATCTCGGCGGCGGACTTCAATGCCATGCTGCGCGAACATGCGCCGGTGAACGGCGTGGCGCTCGGCGCGACGGCTTTCGGCGCCAATGAAATCGTCTCGTCCGGCGAGATGCGTGTGGTGACGCGCATCGGCGTCGGCTACGACGCGGTGGATGTGAAGGCGCTCAGCGCCCACAAGATTCCGCTGATGACGACCGGCATCGCCAATTCGCCGTCGGTGGCCGAATGCGCGCTGTTCATGATGCTGGCGCTGGCCAAGCGCGCCGCCGAACTCGACAAGCTGGTGAAGAGCGGCAACTGGACCAAGCGACTCGGGGCGATCCCTTACGACCTGCTCGGACGGACCGCGCTGGTGGTCGGCTTCGGGCGGATCGGCTCGCGGCTGGTCAAGCGGCTGGTGGCGATGGAAATGAAGGTGCTGGTCTACGATCCATTCAAGAGCGCAGCGGAGATCGAAAAGGCCGAGGCGGAATACGTGACCGATCTCAACGCGGCGCTGCCGCGCGCGGATTTCGTCTCGATCCACTGTCCGAAATCGCCTGAAACGATCAACATGTTCAGTACGGCGCAACTGCAACTGATGAAGCCGACGGCCTATCTCATCAACACCGCACGCGGTGGGATCGTCGATGAGGCCGCGCTTTATGCGGCGCTCACCTCGGGCAAGATCGCGGGCGCGGGCATCGATGTTTTCGCGCAGGAGCCGCCGCGTCCGGACAATCCGCTGCTGATGCTGGACAACGTCATTACGGCGCCGCATGTGGCGGGCGTGACCCGCGAGGCGCTCGACCGCATGAGCCTGCAAACCGCGAAGAACATTCTCAGCGCGCTCGACGGCGCGCCGATCCGCGAGAATGTCATCAATCAGGATGTGCTGGGGTGAAGCAGGGGTTCTGTTGATCTGACCGATGCAATCGGTTTTCGGGTCGTCCCGGCCAACGGGTCCGGCTTCGCCGGCCCGATGACAGGCTCCGGCCGGGACCGATACTCCCTGTCGACGTATTTTGCGAAGAAATCATCGACCATTTTAGCTTGCGGAGGATGTGGTGGTTATGGGTCCCGGCCTGCGCCGGGACGACGTGTTGAGAGTTCGTGCGCGAACTTGGAGTAAGGTGCCATGCCCCTGCAAAACCGCGTGTCGCCGTTCGGCGAGATCGTTGCGACGGCGCATCGCGGGCGCTTCACCGGCAATCGCGGCATCATCCACGATCCGGCGACGAAGACGCTGCTGAACCGGCGCTGGTCGTCGAAAGCGTGGATCACCTGCGTCTGCGAGTTTCGCGGGCGGCGGCGCGAGGTGATGGGCGGGCGGAGCTGGACCGAGCTGTTCTTTCTGGATGAAGCGACGTCGTTCGCGGCGGGACATCGCCCGTGCTTCTATTGCCGCCGCGCCGAGGCCGAAGCGTTCCGCGCGGCGTGGGCGAAAGGCAACCGGCGCGACAAGCCCCGCGCGCCGGAGATGGATGCCGTGCTGCATGGCGAGCGTCTCGACCGGCGTGCGAAGCGGTTGCATCCGCTGCGGACACCGGCCTTGGATTTACCGGACGGCGCGATGGTCGCGTCCGGTGGTGACAGCTACCTGATCGCCACCGGCGCGGCATGGCTATGGTCGTTCGCGGGCTACACGCGCGCGCCCGTTGATCTTTCCGACGCGAAACTCCTGACGCCGCCATCGATCGTCAGTGCGCTGCGCGAAGGCTATCGCGCGCAGATCGATGGGAGCTTTATCTCCGCTCGTCCCCGCGAAAGCGGGGACCCAGAAATCTGAAATCGAAGTCTGAGGCTCTGGATTCCCGAGTGCGCGGGAATGAGCGGAGGAAGCGCAGCGAACCATCGCTTGACGTTCGAGAGAATGTATCCTATAGGATACATATGTACGAGGTGCGGAAAACAGCCGAATTCGACGAATGGCTGAAAGCTCTGACCGACCAGCGCGCAGTTGCAAAGGTTGTTTCGCGCATCGAACGGCTCGGGCAAGGCAACCCCGGCGACGTCAAGGCCGTGGGCGAAGGTGTCCGCGAGATGCGGATTCAGTACGGTCCCGGATACCGGGTTTATTACAAGCAGACCGGCAAGACGATCGTGCTGATCCTGTGCGGCGGTGACAAGGCGAGCCAGGACAGGGACATCAAGCGCGCCAAGGATATCGCTGTGGAGCTATGAAAGGAAAGAAAATGGTGAAGACATCAAAGTTCGACGCCGCTGATTATCTCAAGACGCCTGCCGCGATTGCGGCCTATCTGACGGAGGCGCTTGAGACCGACGATCCGGCATATATTTGCATCGCGCTCGATACCGTCGCGCGCGCAAAGGGCATTGGCGATATTGCAAAGGCGACCGGCCTGTCGCGCGAGAGTCTTTACAAGACTTTCAAGGAAACGGCGAAGCCGGAATTTGAAACCGTCAGGAAAGTGATCGGAGCGCTGGGCGTCAAACTCGTCGCGGAGCCGATTGAGAAACAGAAGGTCGCATGACGCGTCAATCGCTGACTTCGTTTTTCGATATACCTATGCCTTCGCGATCCGGTGAATCCGCCCTGCAACCGCGCGAACATGGCGCGGGGCGGCGAGCCAGATCGCGATGGCTGAGAGCGCGCTGACGGCAATGCCGATGATGAAGGCGAGGGTGTAGTCGCCGTAGATGTCGTGCAGGATGCCGGTCACCCAGGGACCGGCCGCGCCGCCGGCCAATGCCGCGAAACCGATGGTGCCGAAGATCGTGCCGAAATGCCGGCCCTGAAAGATCTCGGCGACCACCGCGCCCATGATCGAGGTATAGCCGTAGCCGAGAAATCCCTGCACCACGACCATGACATAGACCAGCAGCAGGGTCGGCGCGTACTGGAGCGCGATCAGCGCCGCGAAGCAAAAGGCGAACCCAAGCGAAGCGATGGCCCAGACCCACTCGCGTCCGATCCGGTCGGACAGATAGCCGAGCGCGATCTGGCCCGGAATGCCGATCAGGCTGACCATGCCGAGCGCCCACGCGGCGGAGGTGGAGGTGAATCCGATCTCGACCAGATACTTGGTCTGGTGCACCTGCACCGCGTACCAGATGTAAAGTCCGCAGAAGTAGCCGAGCGCGATCCACCAGAATCGCGCCATGCGCATCGCGCGCGCCAGCGTCCAGTCCACGACGGCCCATGCCGGGTCCACGATGTTCGAGGGCGGCGGGATCGTTGCCGCCGTCGGCGCGTCGTCGCCATCCGGTTGCAGGCCGATATCCTCGGGGCGCTTGCGCAGCAGGAGATTGAGCGGAACCAGCAGGGCGAGCACCAGAATGCCCATCGCCCAGCTTGCCGAGCGCCAGCCGGTGCGGTCGATCAGCAACTGTACCCACGGCAGGATGACGATGGAGCCGATGCCGACTCCGGCGAATGCAAGTCCGACCGCGAGGCCGCGCTTTCGCACGAACCAGTTCGGCAGGAACAGCGACTGTCCGGAATAGCCCAGACAAATGCTGCCCGCGCCGACGAGGCATCCGATGGTGGCGTAGAGATGCCACGGCTGAGTCGTCAGCGGCGCGAGCAGCAGCCCCGCGCCCATCAGCACGACGCCAAGCTCCATCACCGTGCGCGGGCCGGTGCGGTCCATCAGTCGTCCCATCAATGGGCTGAGGATCGCCGAGACCAGAAATCCGAACGAGAATGCGCCGGCCGTGACGCCGCGATCCCAGCCGAACTCGTCGACGATGGGCGCGAAGAACAGCGAGAACGAGGTGCGGGCGTTGACGCCGATGCCCATGGTGACGAAGGTGACGGCGACGATGATCCAGCCGTAGTAGAAGGGCAGGCGGCGCATTGCGGGGAATTCCGGATGAAGGCGAAGCAGGACAGCGAAGCGAGTATGCCAGAGAAACACGGCGCGTCACGACGCACTGCAATGGACGCATCATGAGCGATTGATGGAGCCGATCAAATTACCTGAGAGGTAAGATGTCTTCTCATGCGCAATCGTCATCACCGGGCTTGACCCGGTGATCCATCATCCTCGCATAGAGTTCTCAAAAGGAAGGTGGATGGCCGGGTCATAGGCGAGCAAAAGCGACGCCGTTCTTCGAACGGCTATGCCCGGCCATGACAACATAGGACTTGTTTCAGCCCTAAGCCTCCGCCAGCCCCACCGCCCACAGCGCGAAGGCATAGGCGATGGCGATTTCGTCGAGCCGGTTGAAGCGGCCCGACGCGCCGCCGTGGCCCGCGCCCATGTTGGTGCGCAGCAGGACCGGACCGCCGCCCGTCATCACCGGACGCAGCCGCGCGATCCACTTCGCCGGCTCCCAGTACGTCACGCGCGGATCGGCGAGGCCGCCCATCGCCAGAATGGCGGGATACTCCTTTGCCGCGACGTTGTCGTAAGGCGAGTACGAGAGAATGGTCTTGAAGTCGGTCGCGCTCTCGATCGGGTTGCCCCATTCGGGCCATTCCGGCGGCGTCAGCGGCAGGGTGTCGTCGAGCATGGTGTTGAGCACGTCGACGAACGGCACTTCCGCGACGATCCCTGCGAACAATTCGCCCGAGCGGTTCGCCACCGCGCCCATCAGCATGCCGCCTGCGCTGCCGCCGTGGCCGACGATCTTCTTCGCGGACGTATATTTTGCCTCGATCAGCGCGCGTGCCGAGGCCGCGAAATCGTCGAAGCTGTTGGTCTTCTTCTCGCGCTTGCCGTCGAGATACCAGCCCCAGCCCTTGTCCGAGCCGCCGCGGATATGGGCGATAGCATAGACAAAGCCGCGATCTACCAGCGACAGCCGGTTGGCGGAGAACGACGCGGGCATCGCATGGCCGTAGGAGCCGTAGCCATACAGCAGCAGCGGCGCGCCGCCGTCGCGCTTCAAGTCCTTGCGATGCAGGATCGACACCGGCACCTGCGCGCCGTCGTGCGATGTTGCCATGATGCGCGTGGTGACGTAGTCGGCGGGGTTGTGACCCGACGGAATCTCCTGCCGCTTGCGCAAGGTCCGCGTGCGGCTGACCATGTCGTAGTCGTACACTTCCGACGGCGTGGTCATCGACGAATAGGAAAAACAGATCTGCGTGGTGTCGAACTCGTAGCCGCCGATGGTGCCGAGCGAATAGGCCGCCTCGTCGAAGGCGATGGCATGTTCCTGCAAGGTCGCCAGATCGCGGATCACGATGGAGGGCAGGGCGTTGGCCCGCTCCAGCCGGACCAGATGGCCGGAATAAAGCTCGATGTCGATGATGTAGATGCCGGGACGGTGCGGAATGAGGTCGCGCCAGTTCTTGCGCGCGGGCGAGGCCAGCGGCGCGGTGACGATCTTGAAGTCGATGGCGTCGTCGGCGTTGGTCAGAATAAAGAGCTGGTCGCCGCGATCCGCGATCGAATACTGCACGCCGTCCTCGCGTTGCGCGACGAGGCGCGGCTTGGCGCTGGGATCGTGCAGGTCGATCAGCCGCTGCTCGGAGGTTTCGTGGTCACCGCCCGCGATCACGCAGAAGCGCCCGCTGGTGCTTTCATGGATATGGGTGAACCAGCCGGAGTCCTTTTCTTCATAGACCAAAGTGTCGTCAGACTGTGGCGTGCCCAGCGCGTGTCGATAGACCTGCATCGGCCGGTGGTTGTCGTCGAGCTTCACATAGAAGAACGATTTCGAATCCGCCGACCAGACGATGCCACCGTCGGTCTCCTCGACGAGGTCGGCTGAGTCCTGGCCCGTCTCCCAGTCGCGGACGCGGATGGTGAAATATTCCGAGCCGCGCACGTCGGCGCTCCAGGCCTCCAGCTTGTGATCGGGCGAATGGCGCGCGCCGCCGAACTTGAAGTATTCGCTTTGCTTCGCGACCTCGTCGCCGTCGATGATGAAGCGCGCCTCGCCGCCATCACGGGGCTGGCGGCCGATCTGCTCGTGCTGGCCGCCTTCGCGGTATTTATGAAAGTACGCGAACGGGCCGTCCGGCGAGGGGACGCTGGAGTCATCTTCCTTGATGCGGCCGCGCATTTCCGCGATCAGCTTTTTCTGCAACGGCGCGGTGTGGCCGAGCACCGCTTCGGTGTAGGCGTTCTCGGCTTCGAGATAGGCGCGGATGTCAGGCTTGAGCACCGACGGATCGCGCAGCACCTCCTGCCAATTGTCGTCCTTCAGCCAGGCGTAGTCGTCGGTCACGGTGATGCCGTGACGGGTGAATGTGTGCGGACGGCGCGGCGCGACGGGAGGAGTGGGAGTTTTGGCATTCATAGTTGAAGAACTTTCAAGCAACGGAAGAAATTTCGCGGGTCGTCCCGGCGAAGGCCGGGACCCATACTCCCTGTCGCGGAATATTATGAGGGATGTATGTCGTGCTTTATTGAGAGGCCAGGGGTAATGGGTCCCGGCCTTCGCCGGGACGACGCTAAACTTGCGCTCCGGCGCAAGCTGGAATTCTAACCGCCCGCTTTCGCCTCCGACGCAACGCCGGCCAGCGCCAGAACCGTATGCAGCAGCACGTTGGCGCCCGCCGTGCAGTCGGCCTGCGTGGCGTCTTCCAGTTCGTTGTGGCTGATACCGTCCTTGCACGGCACGAAGATCATCGCCGCGGGCATCACTGTGGCGAGGTTGCAGGCGTCGTGGCCCGCGCCGGAGGTGATGCGGCGGTTGGAATAGCCCAGTTCCTGCGTCGCGTTCGCGACCGCATCGACCAGTCTTGTGTCGAATACCGTCGGCTCCTTGCGCCAGATTTTTTCGAGATTGATCGTCACCTTGCGGCGGGCGGCGATCTTAGCCACCGCTTTCTGCAAGCCCTCGTGCAGCGCGTCTAGCGTGGCGGACTCCGGACTGCGGAATTCCGCCGAGAACGCCAGATCGCCGGGAATGACGTTGCGTGACGGGTTGTCGATCTTCACTTCGCCGATGGTGCCAACGGCGTGGGGGCCGTGATCGCGTGCCAGCTTCTCCACCGCGAGCACGACTTCGGAGAACGCGGCGAGCGCGTCCTTGCGCAGCGGCATCGGCGTGGTGCCGGCGTGGCTGGCAAAACCCGAGATCGTGCCGTCATACCAGATGATGCCCTGGCCGCGATCCACCACGCCGATGGTCTTGTGCTCGGCCTCCAGCAGCGGACCCTGCTCGATGTGCAGTTCGACGAAGGCGCTGAACTTCTGTTTTCCCACGGCATCCGCGCCGCGATAGCTGATGGTATCGAGCGCCGCGGCCACGGTGATGCCGTCGGCGTCCTTGCGCGAAAGAATATCTTCGGTGGTGTATTCGCCCGCATAGGCGGCGGACGCCATCATCGCCGGCGCGTAGCGCGAGCCTTCCTCGTTGGTCCAGTTGCAGACGCAGATGGGCACCTCGGTCTCGATACCGGCGTCGTTCATGGCGCGGACCACTTCGAGTGCCGCCAGCGTGCCGAGAATGCCGTCGAACTTGCCGCCGGTGGGCTGGGTGTCGAGATGCGAGCCGATGCCGATCGGCGGCTTCGACATATCGCGGCCGCGCCGGATCGCGAACATGGTGCCGAGCGCATCGACGCTGACCTCACAACCCGCTTTCTCGCAGGCGGTGCGGAACCAGTCGCGGACCTGCTTGTCCTCGGGGCCGAGGGTGAGCCGCCTGACGCCGCCCTTGGGGGTGCCGCCGAATTTCGCGGTCTCAAAGATGTCGCCCCAGAGGCGCGCGGAATCGATTTGAAGATTGGATTTGGCTTTTGTCATGGATGATCGATACCGCAGGTTGAGGGCGCGTGCATTACCTGAGTTGTTGTTTATTTGGGCATGACCTATTCCGAAAACCGGTTTCCACTTTTCGGGGTCATGCCCGTCAGGTGTGCCGATGGACGTGCTTCTTGCGCGCGGCGGACGGCTTGGTTCCGGCTTCGGTCGGGATCATCACCACGCGGCCGTAGCGTACGCCGCGCTCGGCGATGACGTGATCGGCGAGATGCTTCACCTCGGCGGCGCTGCCCTTGAGCGCCGTGATCTCCATGCAGTTGTCGTTGTCGAGGTGGACATGCAGCGTCGCCAGCGACAGGTCATGGTGATCATGGAAGTTGTTGACGAGGCGGTTGGAGAGATCGCGCGCGGCGTGATCGTAGACATAGACCAGCGCCGCGACGCAGTCGCCGTTCTTGCCGGCATCCTGCGCCGCCTGCTGCATACCGGCGCGGGCGAAATCGCGGATCGCCTCGGAGCGGTTCTGGTAGCCGTGCTCGACGATCATGCGATCCAGTTCGGCCATGAGTTCGTCGTCGAGGGTGATGGTGACGCGCTGCATTGAAGGGCTCCGTACCGGCGGATGCCGGGTCATGGTGGGTTGCGCGATCCTAGTGTCCTGAATCCGAAGTTCGCTTTATTTTACCGCACGTTCCGTAGCGAACTTCGGATTCAGAAGGACACTAGAAAACTATAGTTCTAGTGTGTTTTTGGTTCGCAAGTCCGCAAAGAAACGTGCCGCAAAATGATGCGGACTTGCGAACCACCACACTAGCCGATCCGCGTGCCCGGCGCGCTTGATTTCGCAGGGCGAACCCAGGGCGAATTCCGGGGCGGTTTTTTTGAGACCTAATGACGCATCCGGCTGATGCGCCGCAATAACTGAGGCCCGCGCCGTTCTCATTGCTTTTCTTTCCCGGAAATTTCGGGGATCATCGCTGCACAAAACAACGACAGGTTCGGATCCAATCACGAACCGCGGAGGGAGAACGTCCAATGAAACATCTTGCAGGTCTGAAAACCATCTTGGCTGCGGCGGCCGTGGCGGCGTCATGTAGCATCGCGGCGGCACAGGATTATCCCACCAAGCCGATCACGCTGATCGTGCCATGGCCGGCCGGCGGCTCGACCGATATTTCGATGCGCGCGATCGCTGACAGCGCGTCGAAAATTCTCGGCCAGCCCATCGTCGTCGATAACAAGGCGGGCGGCGGCGGTACCGTTGGCCCGGCCACCATGGCGGCAACGGGAAAGCCGGACGGCTACGTCATCTCGCAGATTCCGATCACGGTGTTCCGGCTGCCGCTGATGCAGCAGGTGTCGTGGGACGCATCGAAGGACTTCACCTACATCGTGCATCTGACCGGTTACACCTTCGGCGTGACCACCAACGCGGAGTCGCAGTTCAAGACCTGGAAGGACGTGGTGGATTTCGCCAAGGCCAATCCGGGCAAGGTGACTTACGCCACGCCGGGCGCGGGGACGTCGCTGCACATCGGCATGGAGCAGATCGCGGCCAAGGCCGGCATCAAGCTGACCCAAGTGCCGTTCAAGGGCGGCGCGGAAACCAACGCCGCCGTGCTCGGCAACCACACCATGCTTCAGGCGGACTCGACCGGATGGCGGCCGCTGGTCGACGCCGGCAAGCTGCGCCTGCTGATGGTGTGGACCTCGAAGCGGTCGCCGAACTTCCCCGATGCGCCGACGCTCAACGAACTCGGCTACTCGATGGTGTACGATTCGCCGTTCGGCATCGCCGGCCCGAAAGGCATGGACCCCAAGATCGTCGCCAAGCTGCACGACGCCTTCAAGAAGGCGATCGAGGACCCGGCGGTGATCGCGACGCTGGCGAAGTTCGACATGGTGGCGAACTACAAGAACACCGAGGACTACAAGAAGTTCGTCGCCGAGGTCACCGAGTCCGAACGCAAGGTGATCGACTCGCTCGGGCTTGCGAAGAAGACGAACTGAATATCGATCCCCGTGATGTTCACGAAAGTCGCGTCATCCTGAGGTGCGAGCCGCGCTTGCGGCGAGCCTCGAAGGATGCGCGACGCTCCGCCGTCGCCCTTCGAGGGCTGCGCTTCGCTCCGTCACCTCAGGGTGACGGCTGGATCGACGTAAGTGGCATGAGAGCGTAGTCCATGAACAATGATGCGAGAGCGAAAATTGCACTGAACAATTCCGAGTTGTGGGGCGGGCTGGTTGGCCTCGCGCTCGGCATCTTCGTGATCTGGGCGGGCCTCAAGCTCGGGATCGGCAGCATCCACGATCCCGGATCCGGCTTCGTGCTGTTCTACACCGGCCTCCTGATGTGCGTGTTCGCGGTCACGATCATCATCGCCGCCGTCACCGAGGGCGGCCCCAGCGTCGCGTCATTGTGGGCCGGAACGCGCTGGACCAAGCCGCTGGTGGTGATCGCCTGCCTGGCGGCGTTTGCCTTTCTGTTCGAGCCGCTGGGATTTCTGCTGTCGTCGATCCCGCTGTTGCTGCTGCTGTTGCGGGTGATCGATCCGGTGCGCTGGACGCTGGCGATCCCGCTCGCGGTGCTGGTGCCGCTCGGCGTCTGGTTCGTGCTGAAGCGCGCGCTTCTCATTCAGTTGCCTTCGGGCCTCTTCGGCATCGGGTAAGCGCTCATGGATGTTCTTCTCAACGTCGCACACGGCTTCGGCGTCGCTCTTGCGCCGATCAACCTGCTGTACTGCTTCATCGGCGTTTTCATCGGCACGCTGGTCGGTGTGTTGCCCGGCATCGGACCGATCTCGGCGATGTCGCTGCTGCTGCCGGTGACGCTGTCGGCGTCGCCGGAATCCGGCATCATCATGATGGCTGGCATCTACTACGGCTCGATGTATGGCGGCTCGACCACGTCGATTCTGGTCAACATTCCGGGCGAAGCGGCGTCGGTGGTGACCTGCATCGACGGTCACCAGATGGCAAAGCAGGGCCGGGCGGGACCGGCGCTCGGCATCTCTGCGCTGGGCTCGTTCATCGCAGGCACCTTTGCGTTGATTGCGCTGATGTTCATCGCGCCGACGCTGGCCAGCGTCGCGGTCGCGTTCGGCCCGGCGGAATATTTCAGCCTGATGGTGCTGGGCCTCGTGGTGCTGACATTCCTGACCCAAGGTTCGATGGCCAAGGCGCTGCTGATGGCCTGCATCGGCCTCGTGCTCGGGCTGATCGGGCTCGACAGCATCACGGCAATGCCGCGCCTGACCTTCGGCCGTCTCGAACTGATCGATGGCATCGGCCTCGTACCGGTGGTGATGGGCCTGTTCGGTGTCGCCGAGGTGTTGATCAATATCGAGCAGGTCATCACGCGCGATGTGATCGACGCCAAGATCACGCAGCTTCTGCCCAACAAGGAAGACTGGAAGGCCAGCGCCGGCCCGATCGGGCGCGGTACCATTCTCGGATTTTTCCTCGGCATCCTGCCCGGTGGCGGTGCGGTGGTGGCATCGTTTGCGTCCTACGCGCTGGAGAAGAAACTGTCGAAGACGCCGGAGCGTTTCGGCAAGGGCGCGATCGAAGGCGTGGCGGGGCCGGAAGCTGCCAACAACGCCGCTGCCGGCGGCGCGTTCATTCCGCTGATGACGCTCGGCATCCCGCCGAATGTGGTGATGGCGCTTCTGCTAGGCGCGTTCGTCATTCACGGCTTGCAGCCGGGGCCTCTGATGATCACGCAGAACCCCGGCCTGTTTTGGGGCATCATTGCCAGCATGTATATCGGCAACGTCATGCTGCTGATTCTCAACCTGCCGCTGATCGGCATGTGGGTGCAGCTCCTGAAACTTCCGTATAACGTGCTGTTTCCGCTGATCCTGCTGTTCACGATTGTGGGCGTCTATTGCAGCAGCAACAATGTGTTCGATGTCTACGTCATGGTCGGCTTCGGTGTCGTCGGCTACCTGATGCGCAAGTTCGGCTATGAGCCCGCGCCGCTGGTGCTGGCCTTCGTGCTCGGGCCGCTGCTGGAGAACAACCTGCGCAAGTCACTGATCCTGTCGCAAGGCGATCTGATGACCTTCGTTCAGCGTCCGATCTCGGCGGCGTGTCTGGTGCTGGCGGCGATCCTGCTGATCGGGCCGCTGCTGCCGTCACTGCGCAAGAAGCGCGAACTGGTGGCCCTCGACGAGGGAGCGTAGCCGGGAACCTTTCCGCAGGTTCGGCGTCATCATGACTGCGGCAAATGGCGCCGCGTTCAGCATGACATCGCGGAATGATGCTCGATCCAGACAGCGTCCGGCAAAACGATCTGCGCGGCGGGACTTCGCCGTGGAGCCAGAAGCTGCTGCAACCGGTTCGCCCGCAGATTGAAGAGAGTTTTCGCTGCGAGGTTCTTGTGGTCGGCGCGGGCATCACCGGTTCGCTGGCGGCGGAGCATCTGGCGTGCCTCGGCCACGAGGTCTGCGTCATCGACCGGCAGCGCCCCGGTCTCGGCAGCACCACCGCCAGCACGGCGATGCTGCTGTGGGAGATTGACCGTTCGCTCTCCGATCTCACTGACATCTACGGCTTCGAGCGCGCGGCGAATATCTATCGTCGCAGCGAGGCGGCGGTCAGCGGGCTGATTGAGCTTGTGACCGCGCGCAGGCTGGCCTGCGGCCTGCGCCCGCGACACTCTTTATACCTTGCGGCAGGCGAGAGCGGGCCGCGCGAACTGCTCGCCGAGCATGAGCTGCGCATCCGCGCCGGACTGCCCGGCGACTTCCTCGATCATCAGACGTTGCTGCGCGAGTTCGAGATTCATCGCGAGGCGGCACTTGTCTCTCCCGGTTCGGCGGATGCGGACCCGGTGCTGCTGTCGCAGGCGCTCTTGGCGGAAGCCGTCCGGCAGAATGCGAAGCTGTTCGATGCAGAGGCCGCGCGTTACGACAGCAGCAGCGGTGGTGTGACGGTCGGACTCGACGGCGGTCACGTCATCGAGGCGAAGCATGTCGTGCTCGCGACCGGCTATGTGATGCCCGACATCCTGACGTCGGATTTGCACAAGGTGGTCTCGAGCTGGGCCGTCGCCACGCCGCCGCAAGAGCAAGGCGCGTTGTGGCGCGATAACGTCCTGATCTGGGAAGCGGCCGAGCAATACAATTACGCGCGCACGACCGTCGAGAACCGGATCATCATGGGCGGCGAGGATGACGACACCATTGTGGAGCCTGACGCGCGCGACGCCCTGATGCCGGCGAAGGCGAAGACGATCCTCGGCAAGCTGAAGGCGCTATGGCCGAAGGCGGAGGCGATGGCGGAGTTCGTCTGGTCCGGCGCGTTCGGCACCACCAGCGACGGCCTGCCGCTGATCGGCGCAGTGCCCGGCCAACCGCGCATTCACGCCGCCTACGGTTACGGCGGCAACGGCATCACCTATAGCTATCTCGCCTCGCGCATGATCGCGGCGTCCATCGCGGGCAACAATCAGCCGTGGTTTGATGATTTCGCCATCGATCGCGATGCGCCGAAAAATGCTTGAAAAAAATATGTTGTCGTCCCGGCGAAGGCCGGGACCCATAACCACCAGCCGAACTGTGAAAATGAAGGTCAGACGTTCTTTTTGAAAAAGCCCCGACAGGGGTGATGGGTCCCGGCCTTCGCCGGGACGACGCAGTCATAAATGGAAAGCCTCATGGAGAGGAGCGAGGCGTGAGCCTCGCGTCTCGAACCATGAGGCGGGGACCGTTTTCCAAAGCATCCTCATCCTTCGAGACGCCGCGCAAGATGCGCGGCTCCTCAGGATGAGGTCGGTGCCCGGCGCAATGAAGCCAAGAGCCAACCGGCCTTAGCCGCCGACACCCTTTTCCTTGAAGTACTTCAACGCGCCGGGATGGAACGGCACTGGCGACCGCGCCTGAATCTGGTTGTCCAGCGAGAAGCTGAGCGCTTCCTTGTGCACGGCGACGATGTCGGCCTTCTTCTCCACCAGCGTCTTGACGATGTTGTAGGCGTCCTCGTCGCTCATCTTGTTGCCGGTGACGATGATGTTCCAGACCTCGGCCATCTTGTTGTCGACGTCGTAGCCCGGATACGATCCGGCCTTGATGATGCCGGCGCTGTAGAGCTTGCCGTATTTCGCGTTCATCTTCTCGACCAGATCGGCATGGTCGATCAGCTTCAGCTTGACGCCGGGGGTCGCCGCAAGATCGGTGACCGACGCGGTCGGAATGCCGCCGACCCAGAAGAACGCGTCGATCTTGCCGTCCTTAATGGCGTTGACGGACTCGGCGACGCCGAGCCGCTCGCGCTTCATGTCCTTGTCCTTGTCGAGGCCGGCGGCCTCGATGACGCGGAAGGCCATGACTTCGGTCGCGCCGCCCGGTGAGCCGGTGGAGACGCGCTTGCCCTTGAGGTCGGCCATGGTCTTGATGCCGGTGCTCTCGACGGTCACGACGTGCATGCGGTTCGGATAGACCACGAGCAGCGCTTGCAACGGAATCTTGCCGCTCTTGAACTTGTCTTCGCCCTTGTAGGCGTCGAGCGCGGCGTCGGCCATGGAGAAGCCGAGTTCGCTCTGGCCGGTGCCGATCAGCTTGAGATTGTCGACCGAGCCGCCGGTGACTTCGGCGGTCGCCTGCACGTTGGGCAGGTTTTTCGACAGCACGTTGGCGATCGCGCCGCCCAGCGGATAATACACGCCGCCGGTGCCGCCGGTTCCGATCGCCATTGTACGCTGTTGCGCCTGCGCGCTGAACGTCAGTCCGGCGGACAACACCAAGGCCAGCACGGTCGCTATTTTTGTCGTTCTCTTCATTCCAATCATCCTCCCTGTGAAGTATCAGGCCGGTCGTTGAATTGCCGGTCCCTTCGCTTGCCAGAACAATACCCCCAATCCGATCAGGACGCCGGGTACATAAGTGTAAGAAATATCGCGACCAATCGCCGCTTCGATCAGGGCCTCGATCAGGCTCGGAAACACCAGCAGCAATCCCGACAGGGTCAACAGCCCGCGCTCGGCCAGGGTGGTCTGCCGCAGCGCCCAGCCTTGCGCCGCCGCGGCCAGCGCCATCAGGCCGAGCGTGGTCTTGATGCTGATTTCGACGATGTCGACCCACGAGCCGCCCTTCGGAATGTTGAGCAAGAGGCCGACGCCCTGCGGATCGAGCACGAACACGAACGGCACGAGGAACGCAGGCAGGGTGTATTTCCACGATTGCAGCGTGGTCTTGTAGGGATCGCCGCCGGTGATCGCGGCGGCTGCGAACGGCGACAGCGCGGTCGGCGGCGACACTTCCGACAGCACCGCGTAATAGAAGATGAACATGTGCGCGGCGTAGTCGGGTACGCCGAGCTTGATCAGCGCGGGTGCCGCGATCACGGCGCAGATGATGTAGGACGCCGTGACGGGGACAGCGAGGCCGATGATCCACACGATCAGCGCGGTGTAGATCGCGGTCAGCAGCAGGCTGCCGCCGGCATAGGAGATCACGATCGACGAGAATTTCAGGCCGAGGCCGGTCAGCGTGACGATGCCGACCACGATGCCCGCGGAGGCGCAGGTGGTTGCGGCGTTCAATGCGCCGATGGAGCCGTCCGCCAGCGCGCGCTTGAGCTTCGGCGGCATCAGCGCGGTGTCCTTGCGCAGGAAGGAGAGCGCGAAGGTCGTGATGATGGCGTAAAATACCGACAGCATCGGCGAATAGCCGATCACCATGAACACCACGACGGCGACCAGCGAGATGAAATGGAAGCCGTAACGCTTCGTCATCTCGCCGAGAGACAATTCCGGCTTGAAGTTGACATCGCGCGCGCCGAACTTCCGGGCGTCGAGTTCGACCATGATGAGAAGCGACAGGTAATAAAGACAGGTCGGGATGGTCGCCATCCAGATCACGTCGAGATAGCTGATCTTGAGAAATTCCGCGATCAGGAATGCCGCGGCGCCGAGCACCGGCGGCGACAGGATCGCGCCGAGGCCGCCCGCGGCGAGCAGTCCGCCGGCGGCGTTTTTCTCGAAGCCGGCCTTCTTCATCATCGGATAGGCGACGGTGCCGATCATCACGGTGGTGGCCACGCCCGATCCCGAAGGGCCGCCGAGCAGGAACGACGACAGCACCACGGTGCGGCCGGCACTGTTGGGCTTGCCGCCCATCAGCGCCAGCGAGAAGTCGATGAAGAATTTCCCCGCGCCGGACTGCTGGAGGAACGCGCCGAAGATCGTGAACAGAATGATCAGCGTCGCCGACACGTCGACCGCAACGCCGAAAATGCCTTCGAGCGTGATGAAGAGATGGCCGACGAGCCGCGACAGGTCGTAGCCGCGATGGGTCCAGGGTGCCGGCAGGTGCGGGCCGAGCATCGCGTAGGCGATGAAGAACAGGGCCACCACGGGCATGATCAGTCCGGTCGTGCGCCGCGTCGCCTCCAGCACCAGGACGATGAAGATGATGCCGACGACCACGTCCATGTGATCGGGCGTGGTGGCGCGGTCGGTGAAGTCGTCGCCGCCCCACAGCGCGTAGGCGATGGTCGCAACGGCAAGAATGCCGGGGATGATGTCCCACCAGCGCACCCGGTTGCGAAACCGCGCCGCCAGCGGAAACAGCAGGAAGGACAGCACGAGGGTGAAGGCGACGTGGGTGTAACGCAGCTCCTGCGTCGGCACGATGGCGTAGGCCGCATAGAGATGAAACAGGCTCATCAGGACGGCGATGAAGGTGACTGTCTGCCCCGCCAGGCCGCCGAGCCTGTTGGTCGCTCCCTCATCCGCTTCGATGAATTCTTCGGCTTTGCGCAAGGCCTCGTCGGAAATGACCATGGGGTCATCTCCCGGCGGTGTATCGACCGTCGTCATTCCGTCTCCCCCGTGACCCTGTTTCGCGTTCGGGTCCTTGCGGTCTTCCTGCTTTGCGCAGGGACCATTCATTGCCGCGCATTGAGGCGGGTTTGATCGAATTAGGCAAGACTTCGTTGGAGACTTCGCTGAAGGCCGCGCCGCCGGATCGGCATCCGGGAAGTGGAGGGCACGAGTCCACTATTGATAACGGAAGATGCTCAGAGCGTGCCGCAGGCCGATGGAATCGCGCCAAGGCCGCCAAATATGGCTAAATTTGGCATTGCGCCGCACCAATTCCATTTGACTTGGATCAAGGTGAGTGCTTACTCACGACCGATGAGCACTCTCGGACTCACCAGCGATCTCCGCCGGGAACAAATCTTGGAGGCGGCAAAGCGTTGCTTTGCGCTTTATGGCTATGCCGGAACCACGACGAAAAGCGTCGCGCAGGCCGCCGGCATTTCGGAGGGGCTGCTGTTCAAGCATTTCTCCACCAAGGCCGCGCTTTATGCCGAGATTCTCTCGGAAGCCTGCGAGGCCGATCCGGAATTGCTGCGGCTGCGCGAGCTGAAGCCGTCGACCGCAACCCTCGTCATTCTGATTCTGCGAGATGGTTTCACATTTCATTCACGCCACTGAGACGCCGGACCAGGAAGACGCCCAGCGCATCCGGTTGGTGATTTCGAGCCAGTTGACCGACGGCGATTTCGCACGGTTGCTGTATGAGAAGATCGGCGATCTGATCGGACCGATCTTCAAGGCATCGCTGGAGAGCGCGGTCGCGGCGGGAGACGCCGCGCGGGCCGAGGGAGAGCCGCTCAATCTTTTCTGGTTTGCTCATCAGGTCGTTCACATGATCGCCCTGACAAGACTTCCTGCGATACCTTCGTTGACCTATCCGAACGCCCCTGATTTCGAACGCCAGATATGCCAGTTCATCCTTCGTGGAATCGGAGTGACTGACCGGGCAATCGCCTCACATTTGGATGCCGCGCCGCCGCTCTTTGAAGCGTCGGTCCGGATTGCGGAAAGTGCATGACATGGACGCCACGAGTTCACCCTCTCATCAACCCCCGTCGCCGAGCGAAAAGACGCAGCACAAGCCGATTCGCATGCGGCGCTGGATGATCATCATCGGCGGCGCGCTGGTGCTGCTGGTCGGCATCATCTGGGGCTTCAACGCCTTCCGCAGCCACATGATCGCCCAGTTCTTCAAGAACAACAAGCCGCCTCCGACCGTCGTGACCGCGGTCGAAGCGAAATCAGAGGTGCTGCCAAACCTGCTGACCGGCGTCGGCGATCTCGCCGCCGTGCATCAGGTCAACGTCACGACCGACGTCAACGGCCGCGTCACCGAGATCCTGTTCACGCCGGGCGCCAGGGTGAAGGCGGGCGATCCGTTGCTGCAAATCTTCGATGCGCCGGACCAGAGCGATCTGGCCAGCTACAAGGCGCAGACATTGGCGGCTTCACTCGCGCTCGACCGCGCCAAGACACTGCTCGCCAAGTCGTTCGGTCCACAGGCGACCGTCGATCAGGCGCAGGCGGCTTACGATCAGGCCAATGCGGCGGTGGCGAAGACCGAAGCCATCATTTCGCAGAAGCGGATCAAGGCCCCGTTCGACGGTGAACTCGGCGTGCGTCTCGTCGAGCTTGGCCAGTATCTCAGCGCGGGCACGCAGATCGTCTCGCTGACCGACCTGTCGCAGCTCTATCTAAATTTCACCGCGACCGAAAAGGATCGCGCGGTTCTCAGTGTCGGCCAGACGGTGCGGATCGTGGTGGACGCCTATCCGGGCCGCACCTTCGAGGGCAAGATCACGACCATCGAACCGCAGATCAGCGCCGACACCCGCAACGTGCGGATTCAGGCAACGCTCGCGAATCCCGACCGGATTTTGCAGCCCGGCATGTTCGCGTCCACGACGGTCGAGCTTCCGCCGAAGCCGGCGGTGGTCACCGTGCCCGAGACCTCGGTTGATTACACGCTGTACGGTGATTCCGTCTGGCTGATCACAGAGACGAAGGATGCGGACGGCAAGGCGTCGCTCAAGACCGACCGGACATTCGTGAAGACCGGCGCTCGCGTTCACGGCCGTGTCGTCATCGCCAGCGGCCTCAAGGCCGGGGACAAGGTCGTCGCCGTGGGGCAGCTCAAACTTCAGTCCGGCTCCGCAGTCGCGATCTCGTCCGATCCGCCGCCACCGATTCCCGCGCAGCCGCCGCGCAATTGATCTCTTAACGGAGCGCCGCTCATGGCCTTCACCGATATCTTCATCAAGCGGCCCGTGCTGTCGCTTGTCGTCAGCCTGCTGATCCTGCTGATCGGCTTCAAGGCTGCGACAGGCCTCGGCATTCGTCAGTATCCGAAACTGTCGAACACGGTGGTGACCGTGACGACCTCGTATCCCGGCGCGTCGCCGGACCTGATGCAGGGCTTCATCACGCAGCCGATCGAGCAGGCGGTGGCGTCTGCCGAAGGCGTCGATTACATCACGTCGTCGTCGGTGCAGGGCACCAGCACGATCTCGGTCTATATCAAGCTCAACGTCGATCCGAATTCGGCGCTGACCGAAGTCAGTTCGAAAGTCAGTTCGGTCAGATACCTGATCCCGAAGGAATCCAACGACCCCGTCATTACAAAATCGACCGGACAAACCACGGCCGTGATGTATCTCGGATTCGCCAGCGACGAGCTCAGCGGCCCGCAGATTTCGGATTATCTCGCGCGCGTTATCCAGCCGATCCTGTCGACCGTCGATGGCGTTGCGTCCGCAGACATTCTCGGCGCGCAAACGCTCGCCACCCGCATCTGGCTCGATCCGGCGCGCATGGCGGGCCGCAACGTGTCGCCCGACGACGTCGCCGCGGCGATCCGCGCCAACAACTTCCAGGCCGCCGCCGGTCAGGCCAAGGGATACCTCATCGTCTCCAACGTGACGACGAATACCGACCTGACCAGCATCGATCAGTTCAAGCGGATGATCGTGAAGGCCAAGGATGGCGGCTTCGTCCGGCTCGAGGACATCGCGGTTGTCGAGCTTGGCGCTCAGAGCACGGACTCCAGCGTGTCGCTCAGCGGCCAGCAGGCGATCTTCATCGGCGTGCAGTCGACGCCGCAGGGCAACCCGCTGAATATCGTCAAGGGCGTGCGCGCGCTGTTCCCGGAAATGGAACGCAACCTGCCGCCGTCGCTGAAAATGCGGGTGGCCTACGATTCGACCAAGTTCATCCAGTCGTCGATCGACGAGGTGCGCAACACCCTGATCGAGGCGGTGATCATCGTCGTCGTGGTGATCTTCCTGTTCCTGGCCTCGGTCCGGTCGGTGGTCATTCCGGTGGTCACCATTCCACTGTCGCTGGTCGGCGCCTGCATCCTGATGCTGGCGATGGGCTTCACGCTCAACTTGCTGACGCTGCTGGCGATGGTGCTCGCCATCGGACTTGTGGTCGACGACGCCATCGTGGTGGTGGAAAACATCCACCGGCATCTGGAGGAGGGCAAGTCTCCGGTCGAAGCCTCTCTCATAGGCGCGCGGGAAATCGTCGGGCCGGTCATTTCCATGACCATCACGCTCGCTGCGGTTTACGCGCCGATCGGCTTCCTCGGCGGACTGACCGGCGCGCTGTTCCGCGAATTCGCCTTCACGCTGGCGGGATCGGTGATCATCTCGGGCATTGTCGCTTTGACGCTGTCGCCGATGATGTGCTCGGTGCTGCTCAAGAGCGGCGGCCAGCATGGCCGCTTCGCGAAGATCGTCGATAACGTGTTCGGCAAGGTGACGGACTGGTACGGTCGAAAGCTCGACCGCTCGCTGGATTACCGGCCGATCACGGGCATTTTCGCCGTGACGATCCTGTTCCTGGTCGGCTTCATGTACATGAACACCAACAAGGAACTCGCGCCCGAAGAAGATCAGGGCATCCTGTTCTCGGTGACCAAGGCGCCGCAATACGCCAACATCGACTACAGCAACTTCTACGGCACCAAGCTCGACAAGGCGTTTGCGAGTTTCCCGGAAACCGACCTGCGCTTCATCATCAATGGCACCAACGGACCGGCCAACGGCATCGCGGGCATGATCCTGAAGCCATGGGACGAGCGCAAGCGGTCGTCGCTGACGTTGAAACCGCTGGTTCAAAACGAGTTGAGCAAGATCGAAGGCGTCAACGCCTTCGCTTTCAACCTGCCGCCGCTGCCGGGCGGGCCGGGCGGCCTGCCGATCCAGATGGTCATCAGCACCACGAGCGGATTCCAGGCGGTGTTCGAGCAGATGGACAAGCTCAAGAAGGCGGCGCGCGACAGCGGCCTGTTCATCGTGGCGGACAGCGATCTCGCATTCAACCAGCCGGTGGTTCGCGTCACGGTCGATCGCTCCAAGGCGAATGACCTCGGCATCAACATGTCGGCGATCGGCAACACGCTGGCGACGCTGCTCGGCGGCAATTACGTCAACCGGTTCAATCTGGAAGGGCGTTCCTATCAGGTCATTCCGCAGGTGCCGCGCGGTCTCCGGCTGTCGCCGGAAGCGCTCGAGAAGTATTACGTAGCGACGACCGGCGGCCGGCAGGTTCCGCTCTCCACCATTGTCACCATCGAGACCATGACCAACCCCAACGCGCTGACACATTACAACCAGCTCAACTCCGCCACATTCCAGGCGGTGGCGATGCCGGGCGTCACCGTCGGCAGGGCCGTCGAATTCCTCGAGGAGCAGGCCAAGAACCTGCCCGCAGGATTCAGCCACGACTATCTCGCGGACTCACGGCAGTACGTGCAGGAAGGCAATCAGCTCGCGATCACCTTCGTTTTCGCGCTCATCATCATCTTCCTGGTGCTGGCCGCGCAGTTTGAAAGTCTGCGCGATCCGCTGGTCATCCTGATCTCCGTACCGATGGCGATCTCGGGTGCATTGGTCCCGCTGTTCTTCGGATTGGCGACGATCAACATCTATACGCAGGTCGGTCTGGTGACGCTGATCGGCCTCATCAGCAAGCACGGCATCCTGATGGTGGAGTTCGCCAACGAGCTCCAGTTGAAGGAAGGGCTGGATCGCAGGGCCGCGATCGAACATGCCGCGCGCGTCCGGTTGCGTCCGATCCTGATGACGACGGCGGCGATGGTTGCCGGCCTGTTGCCGCTGCTCACGGCCAGCGGCGCCGGCGCGGCGAGCCGCTTCTCCATCGGCATCGTGGTCGTCGCCGGCATGTCGATCGGCACGCTGTTCACGCTGTTCGTGTTGCCGGCGGTCTATACCGCGATCGCGACCGACCACCGTGCGGCCGCCGGTTCCGAACGCGCCAAGGACATCGAGAAGTACGAACTCAGTTTGACGTGATGTTGCAACGTCAGCACGTATCGTCATGCCCGGCCGCAGCAATCGCAGACGGCATTAACTTGTCTGCGTGCCGGGCATCCACGTCTTTACCGCCCGCTTAAGACGTGGAGGGCCGGGACATAGGCGAGCGAAAGCGACGGCGTTCTTCGCGCGACTATGCCCGGCCATGACGATGTTTCGGCTTTCATAGCTATTGTCCGGGTCCACTGAGGCCGGTGCTTCGCGATGTACCCCGAAGCCGCCTTTATGTATGATCCGCCGCGATCATGCTGACCGTTCGCAATCTCGCCAAATCCTACCGGACATCGGAAGAGCAGCTTGCGGTCCTGCGAGGTGTCGACCTCACGCTGGCCGCGGGCGAGTGCGTGGCGCTCACCGGGGAATCCGGCAGCGGCAAGAGCACGCTGCTGCATCTGATCGCGGGTCTCGATAAAGCCGACGCCGGCGAGATATGGCTCGACGGCAAGCTGGTGTCGAACCTTTCGGACAGCGACCGCGCGGCGATGCGGCGCGACCGGCTCGGCCTCGTGTTCCAGCAGTTCAATCTCATTCCCAGCTTGCAGGTCGGCGACAACCTTGCGTTCCAGGCACGGATCGCGGGCCGTTACGATGCCGCGTGGCAGGACGAACTGATCGAGCGGCTTGGACTGCGCGCGCTGCTTGATCGTTATCCCGAACAGCTCTCCGGTGGTCAGCAGCAGCGCGTCGCCATCGGCCGCGCGCTGGCGATCAAGCCGTTGGTTCTTCTGGCCGACGAGCCGACGGGAAATCTCGACGAAGCCACCGCCGACGACGTGCTGGCGCTGGCCCGCGATCTGGTGGCGCGCACCGGCTGCGGCTTCCTGATGGTGACGCACAGCGAGCGGCTGGCCGCGACGCTCGACCGGCAGGTGCGCCTTCACGCGGGGCGGATCACATGACCCGCGCGTTCTGGATCCTGCGCGTTCTGCTTAGCCACTGGACGCGGCACCGGATGCAGCTTGCGACCCTGCTGGTCGGACTGATTTCCGCCACCGCGCTGTGGAGCGGCGTGCAGGCGCTGAACCAGCAGGCCCGCAACAGCTACGACCGCGCGGCGGCGACCTTCGGCGGCGGCAACACAGCAATGCTGGTCGGCCGCGACGGCCCTTCGTTTCCGCAGCAATTGTTCGTCGATCTGCGCCGCGCCAACTGGCCGGTGTCGCCGGTGGTCGAAGGCCGCGTGCTGATCGGCGGCCGCGCATTCCGGCTGCTTGGCATCGAGCCGCTTTCGTTGCCGGCGGGCGCCGGGTTCGCGCCCGACATCGGTCAGGCGGACTTGCAGACATTCCTGATGCCGCCGGGGCAGACGCTGGTCGCGCCTGAGACGCTATCGGATTTGAAACTGAGCGAAGGCGCATCGCCACAGGTCAACAATGCATCGCTGCCGCCGCTGGCGGTGCAGGACAATCTCGCGCCGGGCGTGCTGGTGGTGGATATTGGCATGGCGCAACGCATCCTCAGCATGCCGGATCAGGTGTCGCGGCTTCTCGTCGGCGCGCAAATCGGCAAGCGACCGCCGCTCGAACAGATTGTCGGCGACAGGCTGCGGTTGGTGGAAGCGGGCGCGCCGAGCGATCTGGATCGGCTGACATCGAGCTTCCATCTGAACCTGACCGCGTTCGGGTTGCTGTCGTTCGTCGTCGGACTCTTCATCGTTCATTCGGCAATCGGGCTCGCGCTGGAACAGCGGCTGCCGATGCTGCGGACCATGCGCGCCTGTGGCGTCTCTGCGCGGGCGCTGACCGCCGTGCTGGTCACCGAGCTTGTGTCGATCGCCTTGTTGTCCGGCGTGGCCGGATTGATCTGTGGCTATGTCGTCGCGGCGTTCCTGTTGCCCGATGTTGCCGCCAGCCTGCGCGGATTGTATGGCGCACAGATTCCCGGACACCTGTCCCTCAACCCAAACTGGTGGCTATCAGGATTGGGCATGAGCGTGCTCGGCGCGCTGCTGGCCGCTGCGGCGGGGCTTTATCGCGTCTATCGTCTGCCGGTATTGGCCGCCGCTCAACCTTACGCGTGGCAGCAATCCCAGCAACGCTGGCTGATGCGGCAGGGCGCGTTCGCCCTGATGGTCGCGCTTGCCGCCGGGGCGTCGCTGTATTTCGGGGATTCCCTGACGTCGGGATTTCTGGTGCTGGCGGGACTGCTGCTGGCGGCGGCGCTGGCGCTGCCGGTGCTGCTCGGCGCGGTGCTGTGGTTCGGCCAGCGCGGCACCGTGCGCCCGCTGGTGAAATGGTTCTGGGCCGATAGCCGTCAGCAACTGCCCGGACTGTCGCTGGCGCTGATGGCGCTGCTGCTGGCGCTCGCGGTCAATGTCGGCGTCGGCACCATGGTGCAGAGTTTCTCGCGGACCTTCACCGCTTGGCTCGACGACCGGCTGGCGGCGGAGGTCTATCTCAATGCGACCTCCGACGCGCAGGGTGCAGAGATCGTCGCGTGGCTGCGGCAGCGGCCGGAAGTTCAGGCGATCCTTCCGGCATGGCGCACCGACGTGACTCTCGACACGTTTCCTGTCGAAGTGCTCGGCTTCGCCGATCACGCGACCTATCGCGAACGCTGGCCGCTGCTGGAATCCGTGCCGGGCGTCTGGGACAAGGTGCGCGTGGGCGAGGGCGCGCTGGTCAGCGAGCAGCTTGCGCGACGGCTTCACGTTCAGCTTGAAGATGAGGTAAGGATTCCAACTCCCGGCGGGCTATGGCCGATCAGAGTTGCCGGGATCTATCCCGACTATGGCAATCCGAAAGGCCAGATCGGCGTCGATATCGACGCGCTCGCCAGGCACTGGCCGGACATCGCGCGGACCCGCTTCGGTTTGCGTGTCGCGCCGGACAAGGTCTTCGCGCTTGTCGCCGCGCTGCGCGATAAATTCGGACTCGATTCCAGCCGGTTACTGGATCAGGCGACATTAAAGTCTGAGTCCACGCGGATATTCAACCGCACCTTCTCGGTCACCTCGGCGCTGAACGCCTTCACCCTTGGGGTGGCGGGCGTGGCGCTGCTGACAAGCCTGCTGACGTTGAGCAACAGCCGCTTGCCGCAGCTTGCGCCGCTGTGGGCGCTCGGGCTGACGCGGCGGCGGCTCGCCGGGATCGAACTGCTGAAAACCCTGTCGGTGGCGTTCATCACCGCGCTGCTGGCGCTGCCGCTTGGCCTGCTGGTGGCATGGTGCCTGGTGGCGGTGGTGAATGTGAAGGCGTTCGGCTGGCGTTTGCCCTTCCATGTGTTCCCGGCGCAGCTCGTCGAACTGCTTGCCATCGCGATGCTGGCCGCATTGCTGGCGACGTGCCTGCCCATCTTGCGGCTGATGCGGCTGCAACCCGCCGCCCTTGTGAAGATATTCGCCAATGAGCGCTGATCTCCGCACCAGCCGCCGCGCCTTCGTCGGCGGCAGTCTGCTCGCACCGTTCGGTGGTGCGCTTGCGCGCGCTCAGGGCTTCGCCGGTCTCGGTGGCGAGAGCGAAGGTTTTGCATCCGTTGTTCCGGGCAAGACGCTGGAATTCCCGCGCGATCACGGCTCGCATCCGGACTATCGCATCGAGTGGTGGTATCTCACCGCGAATTTGCAGGACGCCACCGGTGCCGCATGGGGCGCGCAATGGACCCTGTTCCGGCAGGCGATGGCGCCCGGCGCGCAGCAGGACGGCTGGGCCAGCCGGCAGCTCTGGATGGGGCATGCCGCCGTCACCAGTGCCGACACCCATCGTTACGCGGAAAAATTTGCGCGCGGCGGCGTCGGGCAGGCGGGCGTCGAGGCGCAGCCGTTCCAGGCAGGGATCGATTCATGGCAGATGCGCGGGCTCGATAAGTTTTCCGCTCAAAACGTTGCACCGCTTGCGGTGTCCGCATCGGGCGCGGATTTCAACTACGCGCTCACGCTTGAAGCGGATCGTCCGTTGGTGCTGCAAGGCGACGGCGGTTACAGCAAAAAATCGGAGCGCGGGCAGGCGTCATATTATTTTAGTCAACCCTACTATCGCGCAGCGGGTTCGATCACGCTCGGCGACCGGCAGATTGCCGTCACCGGCCTTGCGTGGATGGATCGCGAATGGAGCAGCCAGCCGCTCGCGTCCGACCAGACCGGATGGGACTGGTTCTCGCTGCATCTCGATTCCGGCGAGAAGGTCATGCTGTTCCGCCTGCGCCAGAAGGATGGCCGGAACTATTTCGCCGGCAATTGGATTGATCGCAACGGGCGCTCCGAGCCGCTGGCTGCGAATGCCATCGCGATGACGCCGAGCGGTTTCACCGGGATCGAAACCCGCAAACTGCCGACGTCGTGGACGGTGACGATTGCGGATCGCGGGTTGACCATCGACAGCGTTCCGCTCAACGCAAAAAGCTGGATGGGCACGCGCTTCGCCTATTGGGAAGGCCCGATCAGTTTCCGCGGCAGCCACAGCGGCATCGGCTATCTGGAAATGACGGGGTATTGAATTCGCGTCTTGCGTCATTGCGAGGAGCGCTTGCGACGAAGCAATCCAGTTTTAATCTCACCCTGATTCAGGCATCTCTGGATTGCTTCGCTTCGCTCGCAATGACGGATATATCGAGGATCACATGAAACACAAATCCTTCGGCACAACCGGCGCGCAAATGTCGGTGATCGGGCAAGGCACCTGGTACATCGATCACGGCGACCGTGCGTCGGCGGTGGCGGCGTTGTGCAAGGGTCTCGATCTCGGCATGACGCATATCGACACCGCTGAGATGTATGGCGATGCCGAGCTTGTCGTCGCGGATGCGATCGCAGGCCGCCGCGACGAGGTGTTTCTCGTTTCAAAAGTTCTTCCCAGTAATGCCTCGCGGCGCGGCACGGTGCAGGCCTGCGAGCGTTCGCTGAAGCGGCTCAAGACCGACCGGCTGGATTGCTACCTGCTGCACTGGCGCGGGCAATATCCGCTGGAAGAGACGGTCGCGGCGTTCGAGGAGCTTGTCAGCGCCGGAAAAATCCGCTCATGGGGCGTCAGCAATTTCGATGCGTCGGATCTTGCGGAAATGGTCGATGCCGCGGGCGAGGGCCGCATCGCCTGCAATCAGGTGCTCTATCATTTGAACGAACGTGCCATCGAGCATTCGGTCATTCCGTGGTGCGAGGCGCATGGCGTCGCGGTGGTGGCGTATTCGCCGTTCGGTCATGACGATTTCCCCGGCGCGCAATCGGCGGGCGGCAAGGTGTTGCAGGAGATCGCGTCCCGGCATGGCGCGACGCCACGTCAGGTGGCGCTCGCGTTCCTCACGCGATGGCCGTCAGTGTTTGCGATTCCAAAGGCGTCGTCGTCGGGCCACGCGGCGGACAATGCCGGCGCGGGAGATTTGACCTTGACGGAGAGCGACATCGCCGCGCTCGACAAGGCGTTTCCTTTGGGGCGCGAGCCGCGCAGCCTGCCGATGATCTAGCAAAAAGCGGGATTTCCTCATCCTGAGGAGCACGCTCCTGCGTGCGTCTCGAAGGATGAGGAATGTATCGACCTCATGGTTCGAGACGGCGCAAGAGCGCCTCCTCACCATGAGGAACGAAGCCAAATCCTCATACCACCGCCCGGACGCCTTGCCAGAGCAGCAGCAGGGAGACGAAGAACAGCAGCACATAGGCGATCTGGTAGAAGATCCCGGTCGGCGTGACACGGACCATCCAGATGCCGGCAAAGTTCGCCAGCACCGCGATCGGCAGCAGCAGCAGGGATGTGACGAAGTTCTTGGCCGTGAATTGCGCGAGCAAAAAGTAAGGCCCGATCTTCAGGACATTGATGACCGCGAAGAACATCGTGGTGGTGCCGACCAGCACCAGCTTGGGCAGGCGCTGCGGCAGGACGTGAACCTGAAACGGGGGACCGCCGCCCTGCGTCATGAACGACGTGAACCCCGAGACGCCGCCCCAGATCACGCCGTTCACTGCTGTTGCGGTATGCGGTTCGACGCTGTTGCGGCGGAGCCAGGTGTTGGCGACGAACGCCAGCCCGATGACGCCGATGATGATGCGCACCAGCGCATCGGACAGGTGCGAAGCCAGCAGCCAGCCGATCGCCATGCCGGCGAGGGCGCCGGGCAGCATGACCTTCAGATTCCAGGAATCCCAGTCGCGGCGGTAGACATAGACCGAGATCGCATCCTGGGTGATGAGAATGGGGAGGATCAGTGCGGCGGCTTCCAGCGGCGGAAGATACAGCGCCAGCAGCGGCGTCGATGCGATGCCGAGGCCGGCGAAGCCGCCTTTCGACAATCCCAGCAGGATCACTGACGGAATGGCGACAAAATAGAACGTCGGTTCGGTGATGATGGTGTACAAACGATAATTCCGAGGGGCATGATCCGGAAAAACGGGACCGGTTCTGGGGCGGGATATGGCTGTGAAAGATATGTGACGAGTCGCAATGAGGCTGTTTCGTCACGTTAGGCCCCAGATCGCGCTGCAAGATCAACCCATATAACCGCGCAGAAATGCAGGCCGCCCTTGTGGGTTTGCAGGGACAGCCCTAGATGTCGGTCATGCCCCGTTATTTCTTCAACACCCGCATTGGCGAGACGCTGATTCCCGATCCCGAGGGCGAGGAATTGCGCGATCCCGATCACGCCTGGGAGATCGCGCGCGCGACCATCCGGCAGATTTTGCAGGAAGAGGGCCGGGAGCCGAGCCTGCTGTCGGCTTCGCTGGAAGTCACCGACGAGAACGGCGAGATCGTGCTCGAATTCCCGTTTACAGAAGCACTCGAGATTCCGGACGATCCGCCGTCGCGGCATTGACGCGCCGCGCCGCCGGGGCTTCGCCCTGCGCGAGCTTGACGGCAAGGTCGGCGACCAGTTCGGCCGCCAGTGTATCCGGCGAGGCCAGCCAGCTTGCGGAGAATGTCAGGGCCGGCACTTGCAGGTTGGTGCTGAGAAGATTGAGTTGCCCTTCCGCCAGTTCGCGCTCCACGATCGCGGTCGGGATCACCGCAACCCCGATGCCGTCGGTCGCCATCCGGATCACGGTCGCCAGCGACGCGCTGGCATGCAGCCGGATCGCCGGCAGGTCGGGCCGGTTGAACAGCGAGCGCACGATTTCATAAGGCTGCGTCTTGCGCGGGAAGGTGATGATCGCGTAGCGCGCGAGATCGTGGGCCGTGAGCACGACGTTGCGCAGGGCCAGCGACGGACTGGCGACGAACGAGATCGGATAGTCGCACAGCACGCGGTTGCGCACGTTTGAAGCCGACCACGGGCCGAGGCAGAAGGCAAGATCGATTTCCTGCGACAGCAGCCGCGCGCGCAGGTTCGGCGTGATGTCGACTTCGACTTCCAGCGACAGATTGGGATGCGCGTTGGCGACCTGTTCGATCAACTGCGGCAGCCAGGTGTGCACGATGGTTTCCGACACGCCGAGGCGCAGCACGCCGCGCATCGCGGAGCGGTCCATCACCGCGGCCAGCATTTCCGAACGCAGGCCGATCAGCTTCTCGGCGTATTGCATCATCTGCCGTCCGCTCGGCGTCGGCGTCACGTTGCGGCTGTCACGCTGCAACAGCTTCACACCCAGTTCCGATTCAAGCTGGGCGATGCGCTGCGAGATCGCGGGCTGCGTGGTGTTGAGCTTGCGCGCCGCGCCGCCGAAGCTGCCGAGCGTCACCACCCAGAGAAATGTCTCGATTGACTTGAAATCGACCATGCCTGTTTATCCCGCAATTGATTAGTTCATCTTATCGTTTTTGATAAGAAAACACGACTGGACTTTATGATACTGCAATGATCCACTCTTTTGCGAGAGAAACGGAGTGGTCTTATGCTTTCGGCGACCGCGCAGGTCCTTCCAGCCGCACCAAGTTCTTCGAGCCCACAAGGCGCTGCCCCGGCGCTCCCGGGCCGGGATGCGCGGTTGGCCTACCGGTCCGGCAAGGTCGGCGTGACGGCAGGCGTCGCGCCGGGTTTCGTTCAGGGCAATCTCGCCATTCTTCCGGACAAGCTGGCGTCGGCGTTTCACCGCTTCTGCCAGCTCAATCCCAAGCCATGCCCCATCATCGGTATGTCCGAAGTCGGAGATCCGCGCATTCCCGCGCTCGGCATCGATCTCGACATCCGCACCGATCTGCCGCGCTACCGGGTTTGGCGCGATGGCAAGCTCGTGGAAGAACCCACCGACATCATGGCGCAATGGCGCGACGATCTGGTCGCGTTCGTCATCGGCTGTTCGTTCTCGTTTGAAGAGGCGCTGATCGCCGACGGCCTGAAAATCCGCCACATCGAAGAGGGGCGCAACGTCCCGATGTATCGCACCAGCATTCCCTGCGCGTCGGCCGGCCCGTTCGCCGGGCCGATGGTGGTGTCGATGCGGCCGTTCAAGCCGGCGGATGCGATCCGCGCGATTCAAATCACGACGCGGTTTCCGGCGGTGCATGGCGCGCCGGTGCATTTCGGCAAGCCGGAACTGATCGGCATCAAGGATATTGCGAAGCCCGACTATGGCGACGCCGTGAGCATTCAGCCTGATGAAGTGCCGGTATTTTGGGCGTGCGGAGTGACACCGCAATCGGTCATCCTGCAATCGCGGCCTGACTTCGCGATCACCCATGCGCCGGGCCTCATGCTGGTGACGGATGTCCGCAATTCCGAATTCTCGATCCAGTGAATTTCGTCAGTGAAATCTGCCAAACCCGCCGCAAAGCCTTTGTGAAACAAACAGGAGTATCGTCGATGAATCGCCGCGAAGTATTGTTGTCCGGTGTTGCCCTGTCCCTTGCCGGAACTGTCGGAACGCGCGCGTTCGCGCAGGCGGGCGGCGAAATCCTGATCGGCTGCATCTGGCCGCTGACCGGGCCGACGGCGCAGATCGGCGCCGATGCGCGCCACGCGCTGGAAACCGCCGCCGACATCGTCAACGCGTCCTATGATCTCGATCTGCCGACCGCGAAGAATGCGGGTCTCGCGGGCCTCGGCGGCGCCAAGATCAAGCTGGTGTTCGCCGACCATCAGGGCGATCCGCAGAAGGGCCGCGCCGAAGCCGAGCGCCTCATTACACAGGACAAGGTCGTCGCCATTTGCGGCGCATTCCATTCGTCGGTCTCCGCCACCGTCAGCGCCTCGTGCGAGCGCTACGGCATTCCCTATGTCGCCGCCGACTCCTCGTCGCCGAGCCTGCATCGCCGCGGCCTGAAGTTCTTCTTCCGTCCCGCCGCCCATGACGAGATGTTCTCGCTCGCCATGTTCGAGTTCATGGATGCGCTGAAGAAGAAGGGCAAGAAGATCGACAGCGTCGGGCTGTTCTTTGAGGACACTATCTTCGGCACCGACTCGTCCAACGTGCAGCGCAAGCTTGCCGCCGATCGCGGCTACAAGGTCGCGGTTGACATCAAGTATCGCGCCTCGTCGCCATCGCTGACCTCCGAGGTGCAGCAGATCAAGAGCGCCAATCCGGACGTGCTGCTGCCGTCGAGCTACACCACCGACGCCATTCTCCTGATGAAGACGATGGATGAACTCGGCTACAAGCCGAACAACATCCTGGCGCAGGCCGCGGGCTTCTCCGACAAGGCGACGTTCGATGCGGTGGGTGACAAGCTCAACGGCATGATCTCGCGCGCCAGCTTCTCGCTCGATCTCGCGGCCAAGCGGCCGTCGGTCGGCAAGGTCAACGACATGTTCAAGGCCCGCGCCAATCGCGACCTCAACGACAACACCTCGCGGCAATTGACGGCGGTGCTGGTTCTGGCCGACGCCATCGATCGTGCCAAGTCCACCGACGGCGAGAAGATCCGCGCGGCGCTGGCGGCCACCGATACGCCCGGCGAGAAGACCATCATGCCGTGGAAGCGCATCAAGTTCACGGCCGAAGGGCAGAACGATGATGCCGATCCGGTGCTGTTGCAGTACCTCGGCGGCAAGTTCATCACCGTCTATCCGGATCAGGCCGCGATCGCCGAGCCGAAATGGCCGATGAACGGGTGAGTAAACTCCCTCGCCCCGCTCTTGCGGGAGAGGGTCGGGGTGACGGGGCCTTTATGTTTTTGATGGCGTCGGATTGCCCCTCGCCCGGATCACCCGCAGCCAAGTTTACGCCGGCTGCGTAAACTTGCCAGCGATGTGATCCGACCTCTCCCCGCGGGCGGGGAGAGGTGAAAAGAGAAGCATCCATTTTTCGGAAATCATCAGAGTGACAACACAGGCCTTTCTTCAGGTGATTGCCAGCGGCCTCTTGATGGGGCTGATCTATGCGCTGATCGCGGTCGGCCTGTCGCTGATCTTCGGCCTGATGGACGTGGTGAACTTCGCTCACGGCGAGTTCCTGATGCTGGCGATGTACGCCACCTTCGGGCTGGTGTTTGCGACCGCGCTCGATCCGGTGGTGCTGGCGCCGCTGGTGGTGGCGCTGATGTTCGTGCTGGGCGTGTCGGTCTATGCCGGCATCATCCGCTACGCGATGCGCGCCAAGGCCAATCCCGGCATGGTGCAGATCTTCGCGACTTTCGGCCTTGCGTTGCTGATCCAGGGCCTCGCGCAGTATTTCTTCACGCCGGATTACCGCAACATCGCCAACACATGGCTCGGCGGCAAGACGCTCAATCTCGGCGGCGTGTTCCTTCCGTGGCCGCAGATTTTCGGCGGCGCGGTGTCGTTGGCGGTGTTCGCCGGACTCTACTGGCTGATCACGCGCACCGATTTCGGCAAGGCGCTGGAAGCCACGCGCGAGGATCAGGGTGCGGTGGCGCTGGTCGGCATCGACCGCAACCGTGTGTTCGCGCTGGGGTGGGGACTGGGCGCGGCGCTGGTCGGGATCGCGGGCGCGGTTCTGGCGATTTTCTATTACATCCATCCGCAGGTCGGCAGCACCTTCGCGCTGATCGCTTACGTCACCGTGGCGCTCGGCGGCTTCGGCAGCATCTTTGGCGCGCTGGTTGCGGGCGTGATCGTAGGGCTGGTTGAGGCGCTCACCACGCTGATCCTGCCGGCGTCGCTCAAATCCGTCGGCGTGTACTCGCTCTATCTGCTGGTGCTGTTCATCAGGCCGAGCGGCCTGTTCGGGAGGCTGTGATGACCCAGAGCGCCGCGGCCTCATCCATGACGTCCTTCGTCGCCAGCCGGCGGCGTCAGCTCATCGTCGCGGTTGTCGTCTTTGCGCTGATCGCGCTGGTGCCGCGTGTGGTGTCGGACGTGTATCTGATGAATGTACTGATTCTGACACTTTTGTTCGCGGCACTGTCGCAAAGCTGGAATCTGCTCGGCGGTTATTGCGGACAGGTGTCGCTGGGGCATGCGCTGTATTTCGGGATCGGCGCTTATGCGACCAGCCTTTTGTACGTGAAGTTCGGCATCACGCCATGGGGCGGGCTGCTCGCGGGCGGCGTCATCGCGGCGCTGATTGCGCTGGCGCTCGGCTATCCGAGCTTTCGGCTCAAGGGGCATTACTTCTCCATCGCCACCATCGTCATCGCGGAAATCGGCCTGCTGCTATTCCACAACTGGGACTATGCGGGTGCTGCGCTCGGCATCCAGTGGCCGTTCACGCCGGATTCGTGGTGGACCTTGCAGTTCGCTCGCGACAAGGCACCGTATTTCTACTTCGCCCTCGGCCTGTTCGCCGTCACCTGGCTGGTTACCTTCGCCATCGTCGAATCGAAGTGGGGCTACTGGTGGCGCGCGGTGAAGGACAACGCGGAGGCGGCGGAAAGCCTCGGCGTTACGATCTTCCATTCCAAGATGGCGGCGGCGGCGATCTCGGCATTTTTCACCGCCGTCGGCGGCGGCTTCTACGCGGCCTTCGTATCCTATATCGACCCCGACAGTGTGATGCACTTCCGCTTCTCGCTGCTGATGGCGCTGCCCGCGGTGCTGGGCGGCGTCGGCTCGCTGTGGGGGCCGGCCATCGGCGCGCTGATCCTGATTCCGCTCGCTGAATTGACGCGCTCCTATCTGGGCGGCGCCGGCTCGGGTCTCGATCTCGTGATCTATGGCGGCCTCATCATGATCGTGTCGCTGACGCGGCCGGAAGGCATCCTCAGCATCATCAAGCCGCCGGCGGCGTCGCGCGGGGCGGCGACATGACCGACAAGCCGCTTGTTACCTGCCGCAGCGTGACGCGCCGTTTCGACGGGCTGGTCGCGAATGACTCCATCGATCTCGATGTGAAACGCGGCGAAATCCTCGGACTCATTGGTCCGAACGGCGCGGGAAAATCGACGCTGTTCAACCTGATCGCGGGCGCGTTTCCGGTGTCCTTCGGCGTCATCGAGTTCGACGGGCTCGACATCACGCCGTTGCCAGCCGCGAAGCGCTGCCAGCTCGGCATAGCGCGCACCTATCAGGTGCCGCGCTCGTTCGATTCCATGTCGGTGGTGGAGAACGTCACCGTCGGTGCCTTCGTGCGCTATCCGGGCGTGTTGCAGGCGCGGGCGAAGGCGCTCGACGTGCTCGACTATGTCGGGCTCGCGGCCTATGCCGATGCCTCTGCCGCCGATCTCACGCCGCCGCAGAAGCGCCGCCTTGAAGTTGCACGCGCGCTCGCCACCGAACCGAAGCTGCTGCTGCTCGACGAAGTTCTGACCGGGCTGACGCCAAGCGAGGCGGCGGCGGGTGTCGATCTCATCCGCAAGGTGAGGGAGACCGGCGTCACCATTGTGATGGTCGAGCATGTGATGGAAGTGGTGATGCCGCTGGTAGACCGCGCCGTGGTGCTGCATCTCGGAAAGGTGCTGGCGGAGGGGCTGCCGAAAGAGGTGGTGCGCGACGAAAAGGTGATCGCCGCCTATTTGGGGGACCGTCACCGTGCTGCTTGACGTCGCCAATCTCACCACCGCCTATCGCGGCCTGATCGCGATCTCGGATATCTCGATCAACGTCGCTTCCGGCGAGATCGTCACCGTAGCCGGCGCCAACGGCGCGGGCAAATCGACGCTGCTGAAAACCATCGCAGGGATGGAAAAGGCGAAATCCGGAACGGTCAATTTCATCGGCGAGCGGATCGACACCATCCCCGCGCATCTCGTCACCGCGCGCGGGCTGGCTTACGTACCGGAGAACAAGCGGCTGTTTCCGCGCCTCAGCGTCGCCGACAACCTGCGGCTCGGCAGCTACCTGCATCGCGGCAGCCCGGACCGCGACGGCCCGCTGGATTTCGTCTTCAAGCTGTTTCCGCGCCTCGAAGAGCGGCTGTCGCAGCGCGCCGCGACATTGTCCGGCGGTGAGCAGCAGATGCTGGCGATCGCCCGCGCGCTGATGACGCGCCCGCGACTGCTGATGCTCGATGAGCCGTCGCAGGGCATCATGCCGAAACTGGTCGATGAAATCTTCGCGGCGGTTCAGCAGATCCGCGACAACGGCGTCACCATTCTCTTGGTCGAGCAGCGGCTGTCGGAAAGCCTCGAAATTTCCGACCGCGCCTATGTGCTGCAAACCGGCAAAGTGGTGATGAGCGGCCCGGCGGCCGACATCAAGTCCAATCCGGAAGTGCGGCGGATTTATCTCGGGATGTGATGTTCTAGTTTTGTCATCCGGGCGAAGACATTCGTGCGGAATTTTATTCAAGGTCGTCCCGGCGCAGGCCGGGACCCATAACCACCGTACTCACATCAGGACGAGATGATTGGGCATCTCTTCGCAAGGGATGATGGGTCCCGGCCTGCGCCGGGACGACGTGTCTCCGTCACTGCGAGCGAAGCGAAGTAATCCAGAAAATTGTTCACGCAAGTGAAGACTGGATTGTTTCGTCGCAAGTGCCCCTCGCAATGACGAGTGACTATGCAGGCTATTTCTGCGCGTTCGCCGTCACCAGCGCTGCCAGCACATCATCAGGCCGTTCGGCCGTCAGCATGTGTCCCGCGCCCGGCAACACCACCTGCGTTGAACCCGCAATCGCAGCGGCGAGCTGCTTGCCGGATTTCAACGGTGTCATCATGTCGCGCTCGCCGAGGATGAGCGTCGTCGGCGCGGTCACCTTTGCAGCAGCGCCGAGCGCGTCCTTGTAATCGTTGCACGCGGCGAGATCGTTGAACAGCACGCCCGGCGCGTCGCGCTCCAGCACGCGCTGGCCGCCGCCGAGCATCCAAAGACCCGGCGCCTGCGAGCCGCCAAGCGTCGCGTTGAAGCCGAAACCCCAGATCGACACCATGTCGATGGCGTCGTGGTCGTTGTCCTTCGCCGCGTTGAGCAGATCGGGCGACACCGGCATCGCGCAGCCGACGCCGATCAATGACAGCGCCGACACCTTGTCGGGATAACGCGCGGCGGTATCGAGCGCGATGAGGGAGCCCATCGAATGGCCGACCAAACCGGCCTTGGTCGCACCCGCCGCTGCGATCAGGCGCGTCACCCAATCCGCCATGCCGGAGATCGACGGGATCAGCGCGCCTTTCGACTTGCCGTGTCCGGGGAGATCAGGCGCAAGCACGCTATAGCCGTGATGGGAGAACCACCGGCTGAACAGCGCCCACATCGAGTGATCGAAACCCGCGCCGTGCAGGAACACCACCAGCGGCAGTTTCGGATCGACGTCCTTGCCGCCCGTGGTCGCAAAAATTTCAACACCGTCCACGTTCAGGATCATGTCTCAAGCCTTCTGCGAGAAGCGGAGCGCCTGGCCGAGGTCGCCGATGATGTCCTCGGCGGCCTCGATGCCGATGGACAGGCGGATCAGTTCCTCGCCAATGCCCGCGATCTTCAACTGCTCGGCGTTCATCTGCTGATGCGTGGTGGAGGCGGGATGGATGACCAGCGTCTTGGCGTCGCCGACATTGGCGACGTGGCTGACCAGCTTGAGCGCTTCGATGAACTTGCGTCCGGCGTCGCGCCCGCCCTTGATGCCGAAGGTGATGATCGAGCCCGCGCCGCGCGGCAGCAGCTTCTTTGCAAGCTCATGGTCGGGGTGGCTGTCGAGCGAGGGATGCAGCACCCACTCGACCGCTTTATTGGACTTCAGGAATTCCAGCACGGCGGCGGCGTTGTCGACATGGCGCTGCATGCGCACATGCAGCGTCTCGACGCCCTGCAAGATCTGGAAGGCGTTGGTCGGCGAGATGCAGGCGCCGAAATCGCGCAGGCCCTCGGCGCGGGCGCGCATGATGAAGGCCTGCGGCCCGAATTCCTCGGCAAAGACGATGCCGTGATAACCGGCATAGGGCGTGGTCAGCGTCGGGAATTTGCCGGATTTCTCCCAGTCGAAATGCCCGCCGTCGACGATGACGCCGCCAATCGCGATGCCGTGGCCGCCGATCCACTTGGTGACCGAGTTCATCACGATGTCGGCGCCCATTTCGATCGGGCGCGCGAGATAGGGCGTGGCGAAGGTATTGTCGATCAGCAGCGGAACGCCCGCGTCATGGGCGATCTTCGCCACCGCCGGAATGTCCAGCACTTCGAGGCCGGGATTACCGATGGTCTCGCCGATCACGAGTTTGGTGTTCGGCCTGATCGCGGCTTTGATGCCGTCAAGGTCGCGCGGCTTGACGAAGGTGGTGGTGATGCCGAAACGCGGCAGCGTATGGGTCAGGATGTTGATGCTGCCGCCATAGAGCGAAGCGGACGCGACGATGTGATCGCCGGCATTGAGCAGGGTCGCGATGGCCAGATGCAGCGCCGCCATGCCGCTGGCGGTGCAGACCGCGCCGACGCCGTTCTCAAGCGCTGCGAGACGTTCTTCCAGCACCGCCGTGGTCGGATTGGAAATGCGGGTGTAGATGTGGCCGGCGCGCTCCAGATTGAACAGCGCCGCGGCATGGTCTGCATCCTGAAACACGTAAGACGTCGTCTGGTGGATCGGAACAGCGCGCGAGCCGGTCACTGGATCGGGATGCTGGCCCGCATGCAGGCTGAGCGTATCGAATGCGGGTGGTTTTGGCGCTGCCATTGATCTCTCCCGGATTGGCGGGGATATGTTTCACGCAAGAGCCCGGATTGCAAGATCGAGGGCATGATCCCAAAAAGCGTCGGCTTTTGGAAAGATCATGCTCCTTCAGCAGTCATCCCTTGAATCATCCCTTGCGCGGATCGATCGGCGTGATGGCCCCAAGTCCGAGGATGTTTTCCAGCAGCTTGCCCGCCGTCAGCGCGCGGGCTTCGCCGCGCGGCGCGGCGACGATCTGCAATCCGACCGGCAGGCCTTCTTTGGTGAAGCCGCAGGGTATAGACAGGCCGGAACAGCAGGCAATGGTAACGGCTGAGACGATGGCGAGCCAGCCGACATAATTGTCGAACTTCACGCCGTTGCATTCCGCGAGATAGCGCTGCTCGACCGGAAAGGGTGCGACGATAGTGGTTGGGCACAGCAGCAGATCGTAGGTCTCGAAGAAGGCGAGGGCGCGGTTGGTCAGCGTGACGCGCTGGGCTTCGGCGCGCTCGATGTCGGCCAGCGTCAGTTTGAGACCCTGTTCGATGTTCCAGATCACTTCGGGCTTCAAGAGATCGCGATGCTGCTTCAGCAGCTTGCCCTTCGTCAGCACGTAGTCGTAGGCGCGCAGCACATGGGCGCATTCGACCGATTCCTTGAAATCGGGATGCGCTTCCTCGACGATGACGCCGGCCTCTGCGAAACGCTGCGCGGCCTTGCGCGTGATCTCCGCGACTTCAGGATCGACAGGCGAGATGCCGAGATCGGCGGAATAGGCGATGCGCTTCGGCTTGGCACCGGAGCGGGTGGCGGCGAGGAACGAGGTCGGCAGAATAGGAAGCGACAGCGGATCGCCGATGTGTTCGCCCGACATCGCGTCCAGCATCAGCGCGAGGTCTTCGACATTGCGCGCCATCGGACCGTCGGCGCTGAGCGTGCGGTCGATCTTCACAGCTTGCGAATGCGCGACGCGGCCGATGCTGGGCCGCATCCCGACCACGCCGCAGAAACTGGCGGGATTGCGCAGCGAGCCGCCGACGTCGGTGCCGTGCGCCAGCCATGCCGTGCCGCTTGCGAGCGCTGCCGCCGCGCCGCCGGATGAGCCGGAGGCCGAGCGCGACAAATTCCACGGGTTGAGCGTGGGGCCGAACACCTCGTTGAAGGTCTGCGCGCCTGCGCCGAATTCCGGCGTGTTGGACTTAGCGTAGATGATCGCGCCGTTTTCTTCCAGATGCTCGACGACGATGTTGGACTTCGTCGCGATGGTATCCTTGAAGATCGGCGATCCCTGCGTGGTCTTGACGCCGGCAACGTCAGTCAAATCCTTGATCGGCACCGGCATGCCGGCGAGCAGCCCGCGTTCGCTCACGGGCCTTTTCATCATGCGGTCGGCGTGGGCGCGGGCGCGGTCGAAGCACAGCGTCGGCAGGGCGTTCACCTGGCCGTCGACTTCGCCGATTCGGGCTTCCAGTGCATCGAGCAGATCGTGGGGGGTGATTTCGCCGCGCCGCAGCCGCTCGACATTCTCGCAGGCCGTTGCCTGCACAAGCTCCGCACTGGATTTCACGAAATCGCCTCCCGTTTATTGGTCTCGTTGGCGGCCAATATAGCGGGAGGCGTTCGAATGGCGAGGCGAAAGTGGGCGATATTCGCCTTGCCAGTAGAGCACTTGACATTCGCGAACCACCCGGCGGCAAGTTCGCGATGCGTATGTCAGCGTTCTCCGCCGGCTTCGCCGTCGATCACGCCGCCGAACAGTTCCCAGCGCTCGCCCTTGAAGCGCATCAACTGCAATTGCTCGATGGGCGAGAAGTCCGTTGCACTGGTCTTGATCAGGATGCCCGGCAGCAGTCCGCCTTGCTGAAGGCCGTTGATGCTGGCCGCCTGCTTCATGACGTTGGCGCGAGTGAGATCGTCGCCGCATTGCTTGAGCACCGCGGCCATGGTCTGCGCGATGTTGTAGCCGGTGAGGGCGGAGGAGTCCGCGACATTGACCTCCGGCACGTACTTGGCGAGGAACGTCTTGTACTCCTTCATGCCGGGATCGTCGTTCCACTGCGGATCGGTTGAATCCTTGGCATAGGTCGCGGAGATGATGCCCTGCGCGAAATCGAGGCCCGCGGGCTTCATCACGTTGGCCGTGGATGCGCTGACGTTGGCGACGATCTGCATAGGCTTCCAGTTCAGCTCGCCGACCTTCTTGATCGTCTGCGCGCCGAATTTCGGCGTGGTGAAGATCACGAGCACGTCTGCGCCCGTCGCCTTCAGCTTGACGATGTGCGAGTCGACGCTGGGTTCCGACAGTTCGTAGCTTTCTTCCGCCACGATCATGGTTTTCTTCGCGCCGAGGCCGTCCTGAAGCCCCTTCAGGTAGTCCTTGCCGAAGTCGTCGTTCTGATAGAACACCGCGATCTTCGCATCCGGCTTTTCCTTCAGCAGGTACTTCGCATAGATGCGGCCTTCGCTCTGGTAGCTGGGCAGCCAGCCCATGGTCCAGGGAAAGCCCTTGGGGTCGTTCCACTTGGTGGCGCCGGTGGCGAGGAAGAGTTGGGGCACCTTTTTCGCGTTCAGGTATTTCTGGATCGCGGTGTTGGAAGGCGTGCCGAGTGCGCCGAACACCGCAAGCACCTCGTCGCTCTCTACGAGCTTGCGGGTCTGCTCGACCGCTTTTGGCGGGCTGTAGGCGTCGTCATAGGAAATGAAATTGATCGTGCGGCCGTTGATGCCGCCTTCGTCGTTGATCTTCTTGAAGTAGCCGGACATCGCCTTGCCCACCGAGCCATAGGCGGAGGCAGGCCCGCTGTAGGGAATGATATTGCCGATCTTGATCTCGGTGTCGGTGGCGCCGGTGTCGTATTTCTTCTGGGCGAGCGCGCCATGTGTCGCGGCGATCAGAAATCCGGCGGCAACAGTCCCGCGTAGTATATTGCTCAAACGCATTCAGTTTCTCCCTGGTTGTTATGCTTGTCGGCTTGCGCTTCTTTATGACCGCTTCGCCTTGTCCTTTTCGTTCTGTGCGACGATGGCGTCACGCGCCGCTTTCCAGTCTGCGTCGGTCCAGTCGCGCAACTGGTAGAAGTTGCCGCCCATGGCCAGCGCCTGTGCGCCGTCCATCGCGATGGTCTCGCCGTTGATCCAGTCACACCCGCCCGAAATCAGGAACGTGGCGAGGTTTTCCAGTTCGCTCATCTGGCCGACCCGGCCCATCGGGTTCATGGCGATGGTGCGCGCGCCGGCTTCGTCGCCGGGCTTGATGCGCTTGCTCATGCCTTCGGTCGGAATTTCTCCCGGCGCGATGGTGTTGAGGCGGATGCCGTAACGCCCCCATTCGGTGGCGAGCGACATGGTCATGGCATGAATGGCGGACTTGCTCATGGCAGAGGGCACCACATAGGGACTGCCGTTGCGCACCCACGTCACCGTGATGGAGACGACGTTGCCGCGATGACCGCCGGCGATCCAGCGCCGGCCGACGGCGTGGGTGACATAGAATGTGCCGTGCATCACGATGTTGGCGACGGCGTCGAAACCGCGAGGCGAGAGATCCTGCGTGCGGGAAATAAAATTCCCGGCGGCGTTGTTGATAAGGTCGGTGAGGGGGCCGTCCTTGAATGCACTCTCGATCATTGCATCGACCGCGGCCGCATCGCGAATATCGACGCCATGCGCCGTGACTTTGCCGCCGTGCAGTTTCATCAGTTCGGCGGCGGTGTCCTCACAGACGCCCTTCCGCCGCCCGCAGATATGAATCTCAGCGCCGAGCGAGAGAAACTTCGCCGCCATGGCCTTGCCGAGGCCGGTGCCGCCGCCGGTGACCAGGATTTTGCGGCCTTCGAGGAGACGATCTTTAAACATGGTGCAATCCTGCCCTGACGTGCTTTTATTGATTAGTTAGTTGATTAATTAAAACAGCATGGTCTAATCCTGTAAAGAGAGAAACAAAACAATCCGGGAGAACGCCATGACTGCCGCCACGACGGATCGCATTACAGTTTCGATTTCCGAGGGAGTCGCCGACGTTCGCCTCGTCCGCGCCGACAAGATGAATGCGCTGGATGTGGCGATGTTCAACGCACTTGTTGACACGGCGGAGCGGCTCCGGACCGAGAAGGGACTGCGCGCGGTGGTTCTGTCGGGTGAGGGGCGTGCGTTCTGCGCCGGTCTCGACATGGGACGTTTTGCCGCGATGAGCGAAGGCGCCAGTGACCTGCGCGATCTCGCCAAGCGCACGCACGGCCTCGCCAATCATTCGCAGCAGGCGGTCTGGGGCTGGCGGCAATTGCCGGTGCCGGTGATCGCCGCCGTGCATGGCGTCGCGTTCGGCGGCGGCTTTCAATTGGCGATCGGGGCGGACATGCGCTTCCTCGCGCCGGATACGCGGATGTCGGTGACGGAAATCAAATGGGGCCTGGTGCCCGACATGGCGGGCACGCCGATCCTTGCGCGTCTCGTGCGCGACGACATCCTGCGCGATCTGGCCTTCACCGGCCGGATTTTCTCGGCGCAAGAGGCGATGAGCTACGGCCTCGCGACACGGATCTGCGACGATCCGCGCAAGGAGGCTCTGGAAGCCGCGCGCGAGATCGCCGGCAAGAACCCCGACGCCATCCGCGGCATCAAGCGGATGCTCAATAATCTCGGCGACGATCCGGGGCCGGCGCTGCTGGCGGAATCCGTCGAGCAGATGAAGGTGATGGGAACGCCCAACCAGACCGAGGCCGTGCGGGCCAATATCGAAAAGCGCGCGCCGAGATTTGTCGATGGTGCGAATTGAGCGGAGGCTGTCATGACAGCATCTGCTGCGCCGCTCGCCACCGGCATCATCAGCGGCGATCGCCGCAAATCGCGTGACGAGGTCAATGATCGTGCACGCCTGATCGCGGGAGGTCTCGCGGCGCTTGGTATCAGGCCGGGCGACAGCGTCAGCATTCTGATGCGCAATGACATCGCATTCCTCGAGGCGGCGTATGCGGTGATGACGCTCGGGGCGTATGCCGTGCCGGTCAACTGGCATTTCAAGGCGGACGAGATCGCCTACGTCATGCAAGACTCTGCCGCGCGTGTGCTGATCGGCCACGCCGACCTGCTGCACGGGCTTCACGGCATCGTTCCTTCCGGTGTCACCATGCTCAGCGTGCCACTGCCGCCGGAAATCGTGGACACGTATCGCATCGATGTGGCGCGGCTGGTAACGCCGCCCGGCGCACTCGATTTCGATGCATGGCTCGCCAAGCAGACGCCCTACGACGGCCCGGCGCTGCCGCAGCCGCAGAATATGATCTACACCTCCGGCACCACCGGACATCCGAAGGGCGTCAAGCGCTACGCGCCGACGCCGGAACAGACCGCGTCGATGGAGGCGATGCGCGCGCTGATCTACGGCCTTAAGCCGGGTGTTCGTGCCCTGCTGCCGGGTCCGCTGTATCACTCCGCGCCGAATGCGTTCGGCCTGCGCGCCGGGCGGCTCGCCGACGCGCTGGTGCTGATGCCGCGCTTCGATGCCGAGGAGTTTCTGTGCATCATCGACGAGCAGAAGATCGACAACGTATTCATGGTGCCGACCATGTTCACGCGGCTTCTCAAGCTCCCTGAAAGCATTCGCAAGTCCTACGACGTGTCCTCGCTGCGTCACATCATCCACGCCGCCGCGCCGTGCCCGGCCGAGGTGAAGCGCGCCATGATCGAATGGTTCGGCCCGGTGATCTATGAATTCTACGGCAGCACCGAATCCGGCGCGGTGACGTTCGCGAGTTCCGAGGATGCCCTGAAGAAGCCCGGCACGGTGGGGAAGATTTCGCCCGGCGCGGAGTTGCGGTTCCTCGGCGACGATGGCCGGATTCTGCCGCAGGGCGAGATCGGCGAAATCTATTCGCGGATCGCCGCCAATCCCGATTTCACCTATCATAACAAACCTGAGAAGCGCGCCGAGATCGATCGCGACGGTTTCATCACCAGCGGCGATGTCGGCTATATCGACGCGGACGGCTATGTGTTCATCTGCGACCGCAAGCGCGACATGGTGATTTCCGGCGGTGTCAATATCTATCCGGCGGAAATCGAGGCGGTGCTGCACGGCATCGCCGGGGTTCACGATTGTGCGGTGTTCGGTATTCCCGACGAGGAATTCGGCGAGGCGCTGATGGCGGTGATCGAACCGCAACCCGGCGCTGTGCTGGATGTGGCAGTGATCCGCGAGCAGCTCAAGTCCTCGCTGGCGGGCTACAAGGTGCCGAAACACATCGAGATCCAGGCCAGCCTGCCGCGCGAGGATTCCGGCAAGATTTTCAAGCGGCGGCTGCGCGATCCGTACTGGGAACGAGCAGGGCGCAAAATTTAGGGGCGCGGCTTGCGTCCTCCGCGAAAAATTGCGACTTGAGGAATGCCGGTCATTTCTCGCGCAAGCGGATCATTCATGTCGCCCGACGCGTCTTCACCCAGAAACCCTGACAGCAGGCTTAGAGAAGGCGAAGTTCCGCCATCCGACGACGATGCGCTGCTGCGGGCCGACATCCGGCGTTTGGGGCGGCTTCTTGGCGACACCGTGCGCGATCAGGAAGGCGCGGATGTCTTCGATCTGGTCGAGCGCATCCGCCAGACCTCGATCCGTTTTCATCGCGACGACGATAAGCCGGCGCGCCGCGAACTCGAAGCCATTCTCGACGGCATGTCGATTGCGGAGACTGTCCGCATCGTCCGCGCCTTCAGCTACTTCTCGCATCTGGCGAATATCGCCGAGGACCAGAACAACATCCGGCAGCGGCGCGCGCAGGACATGGCGGGCGTGGCCGCGCGTCCCGGGACATTGGCGCGGGCACTGGCGCGCGCGAAGGACGCGGGCATCGACGCCGATGCGCTGCGGGCGTTCTTCGCCAGGGCTCTCATGAGTCCGGTGCTGACAGCGCATCCGACCGAGGTTCGCCGCAAGAGCACCATCGACCGCGAAATGGAAATCGCGTCGGTGCTCGACATCCGCGATCGCACCCAGATGACAGCGGACGAGATCGCGGCCAGCGACGAGCAGTTGCGCCGCGCGGTGTTGACGCTGTGGCAGACCAATCTGCTGCGCCGGACCAAGCTGACGGTGCTGGACGAAGTCGCCAACGGTCTGTCGTTCTATGACTACACGTTCCTGCGCGAGGTGCCGCGGTTGCACTGTTCGCTGGAGGACCGGCTGGCCGAGGAGGGCGGCAAGGCTCCCGACGCGCAGGACGCGCCGGAACTGGCAACTTTCCTGAAAATGGGAAGCTGGATCGGTGGCGACCGCGACGGCAATCCGTTCGTCACTGCCGATGTGATGCGTGGCACGTTGAAGATGCAGAGCACGCAGATTCTGCGCTTCTATCTCGCCGAACTGCACGAACTCGGCGGGGAACTGTCGCTCGCCGCGCATCTGGCCGATGTGTCGCCGGACCTGCGTGCGCTGGCTCAGCAGTCGCCAGATCCGTCGCCGCACCGGGCCGGCGAGCCGTATCGGCTCGCGGTGTCCGAATCTATGCGCGGCTGGCGGCCACGGCGCACAAGCTGGAAATTGAGACCAGCCGGCCGCCGGTCGGGGATGCCGCGGCCTATGCCGGGCCGGATGAACTGGCGCGCGATCTCGACGTGCTGCACGCCTCGCTGGTCGCCAATAATTCGCTGGTGATCGCGCGCGGGCGGCTGCGGCATCTGCGCCGCGCGGTGGATTGTTTCGGCTTCCATCTCGCCGCGCTGGACATGCGGCAGAATTCCGCGGTGCATGAGCGCACCCTTGCCGAATTGTTCGAGGCGGTTGCGCCGGGCACGAACTATAAGGACTTGCCGGAGGACGCGCGCATCGCGCTGCTTTCGCGTGAGTTGAACACCGCGCGTCCGCTGGCGTCACCATTCGTCGCGTACAGCGAGGAAGTCATCAAGGAACTGGCGGTGCTGCGCGCGGCGGCGGAAGCCCATGCGACGTTCGGCGGCGCGGTGATCCCCCAGTGTATCATCTCGATGACTGAAGGTGTCTCGGACCTGCTTGAGGTCGCCGTGCTGCTGAAGGAAGCAGGACTCGTAGCGCCGGACGGCACCAGCCGCCTCAACATCGTGCCGCTGTTCGAGACCATCGACGACCTGCGGCGGTGCGCGCAAATCATGGACAGCCTGTTCGCGTTGCCGGAGTATCGCCGCCTCGTCGATAGCCGCGGCGGCATTCAGGAAGTGATGCTCGGTTATTCCGACAGCAACAAGGATGGCGGTTTCGTCACCTCGGGCTGGGAACTGTACAAGGCCGAGATCAGCCTTGTCGACGTGTTCGAGCGTCACGGTGTTCGCTTGCGCCTGTTCCATGGCCGCGGCGGCTCGGTCGGGCGCGGCGGCGGGCCGAGCTACGACGCCATTCTGGCGCAGCCTGGCGGGGCGGTGAACGGGCAAATCCGCATCACCGAGCAGGGCGAAATCATTTCCAGCAAATATTCCAACGCCGATGTCGGCCGTCACAACCTTGAAATTCTCGCAGCCGCGACGCTGGAAGCGAGCCTCCTGCAACCGAAGCATTCCGCGCCGCGCGACGAATACATCGCGGCGATGGAGGAGCTGTCCAACCTCGCTTACGTGGCCTATCGCAATCTTGTCTATGAAACCGAAGGTTTTGAGGAATACTTCTGGGCCTCCACGGTCATCAATGAAATCTCCACGCTCAACATCGGCAGCCGTCCGGCCTCGCGCACCAAAACGCGCAAGATCGAAGACCTGCGCGCGATCCCCTGGGTGTTCAGTTGGGCGCAATGCCGGCTGATGCTGCCGGGCTGGTATGGCTTCGGCAGCGCGGTCGAGGCCTGGGTCAGGCAGCACCCGGACAAAGGCATCGCGTTCTTGCAGGAACTTTATCGCGAGTGGCCGTTCTTTCAGACGCTGCTGTCAAATATGGACATGGTGCTGTCCAAGAGCAGCATCGCCATTGCCTCGCGCTATGCGGACCTCGTGCCGGATGAGAAGCTGCGCAGCACGATCTTTGGCCGCATCCGCGCCGAGTGGCACGAGTCGATCGATTCATTGCTGACGATCATGGGGCACGACCGGCTTTTGCAGGGAAATCCGTTGCTGGAACGTTCGATCCGCAACCGCTTTCCGTATCTCGATCCGCTCAACCATGTGCAGGTCGAGTTGCTCCAGGCGCATCGCGCGCAGAGTACCGACGAGCAGGTGCTGCGCGGCATTCAATTAACCATCAACGGAATTTCGGCGGGGCTGCGCAACAGCGGCTGACAATAAAGAAACATAGGGAGGGAAGATGACCGAGACCGACACGATCCTTGTCGAACGCGAGGGACCCGTCACCATCGTTTCCATCAACCGGCCCGAGCGCAAGAACGCCGTCGATGGCGCGACCGCGCGCCGCCTGTTCGACGTCTTCCGCGCTTTCGACATCGATCCGGATTCGTCCGTCGCGGTGTTCACCGGCACCGGCGGCGCATTCTGCGCGGGCGCAGACCTGAAAGCTGTTGCGCTCGGCGATCGCGAGAAGAAGCGCGAGCCCGGCGGCCACGACACCATCGCGCCGATGGGGCCCAGCCGCCTGCGCCTGAGCAAGCCGGTGATCGCGGCCATCGAGGGCCATGCGGTCGCGGGCGGCATGGAGCTGGCGTTGTGGGCGGACATGCGCGTGGTGGACGAGGGCGCCACCTTCGGCATCTTCTGCCGCCGCTTCGGTGTGCCCTTGATCGATCTTGGCACCATCCGGCTGCCACGGCTGATTGGTCATTCGCGCGCGATGGACCTGATCCTGACCGGCCGCCCTGTCGATGCGAAGGAGGCGTTCGACATCGGGCTCGCCAACCGGCTTGTGCCGAAAGGCGAAGCGCGGGTGCACGCCATCGCGCTGGCGCAGGAGCTGGCTCGCTTTCCGCAAGCCTGCCTGCGCAATGACAAGCGCTCGGCGCTGCGTCAGTGGGACCTTGAGGAAGAGGACGCGATCGTCGACGAGATGCAGGGCGGTCTCGGTGTCATCGCATCGGGGGAAACGCTTGAAGGAGCCACCCGCTTTGCCAGCGGGCAGGGGCGGCATGGGGCGTTCAAGTAGTTGCGTTCGGAAGTCCTCATCCTGAGGAGCGCGCGTTTGCGCGCGTCTCGAAGGATGAGGCGTACTAACCCCTCATGGTTCGAGACGCGAGGCTTGCGCCTCGCTCCTCACCATGAGATTCTGGGCTTGCCTCCAGATCGCATCCCAACTGAAAATATCCGCCGAGCGGTCGAGCTTGTAGAATGACGATTTCAGCGCCGGCATGCCGTGTTCGGCGATGGTCTGGGGCGTCCAGCCGCCGTCGCGATGGATCGAGCGCAGTGGGCGGGACTGGCCCATCAGGAAGATCTCGTTCATGCGGACTGCAAAAATCTGTCCGGTGACGTCCTTCGCCGCATCGCTGAGCAGGAACACCGACAGCGGCGCGATCTTCTCCGGCCCCATCTGCTGCATCCGCGCGACGCGGGCTTTCTCCGCCTCGGTTTCGGTCGGGATGGTGCCGATCAGGCGGCTCCAGGCGAACGGCGAGACGCAGTTGGAGCGTACGTTGAAGCGCTCCATGTCGAGAGCGATCGACTTCGACAATCCGACGATCCCGAGCTTGGCGGCGGCGTAGTTCGCCTGGCCGAAATTTCCGATCAGGCCCGAGGTCGAGGTGAAGTGCACGAACGCGCCGCTTTCCTGCTCGCGGAAAATGCGGGCGGCGGCATGCGAAGTGTAGAACGAGCCCATCAGGTGAACCTTGATGACGGACTCGAACGCCTCGACGCTCATGCGATGGAAGATCGCGTCGCGCAGGATACCGGCGTTATTCACCACGCCGTCGAGGCGGCCGTAAGTGTCGATCGCCTGCTTGATGATCTTGCTGGCGGGGATGGCTTCCGCAACCGTCTCGAAATTGGCGACGGCGGTGCCGCCACGCTTCTTGATCTCTTCGACCACCTCTTCGGCCGGCGCTGCGTTGGTGCCTGAGCCATCGGCGGCGACGCCGGGATCGTTGACCACGACCTTGGCGCCTTCAGCCGCTGCGAGCAGCGCGATCTCGCGGCCGATGCCGCGGCCCGCGCCGGTGACGACAATGACCTTGCCGTCGAGGGATTTGTTGTTCGACACTGAATGTCCTTCCTTGGTATCCGTGGATGTTGATTTCTCGATGTCATCCTTCGAGGCTCGGCGAAGACGCCTCGCACCTCAGGATGACGATCGCGTTACAATTTGGATGCCGTCATCTTGAGGTGCGCGCACTTGCTAGCCTCGAAGGGCGACGGCTCATAACTCATCTCTCGTTGGTGAAAATGATCGTGCCGGACGCGGCGAACATGCCACCGACGCCGTGGCAGACCGAGATCTTCGCGCCCGGCACTTGGGCCGGAGCGATGCCACGCATCTGCCGTACGCTCTCCTGAAGTGCGTACATGCCGTACATGCCCGAGTGCATGTAACTGAGGCCGCCGCCGTTGGTATTCATCGGCAGCTTGCCGCCGATGGCGGTGTTGCGGTCGGCGATGAACTTGCCGGTTTCCTCATGCGGCATGAAGCCGAGATCGCCGAGGCCGAACAGCGGCAGATGCGCGAAGGCATCGTAGATCATCAGGTGATCGACATCCTTGTGCGCGATGCCGGCTTCGCGAAACGCCGTCGGTCCTGCCACCTTGAAGGCGCGCGACGAATTGAAGGTTTCCATCTGGCTGACCATCGGGGTCTCGACGCTTTCGCCGGTGCCGAGGATGTAGACCGGCTTTCGCGGAAAATCCTTGGCGCGGTCGGCGCTGGTCAGGATCAGCGCGCCGCCGCCGTCGGTGACGAGGCAGCACTGAAGAATGCGGAACGGATAGGCGATCATCCGCGAGTTGAGCACGTCCGCGACCGTGATCGGATCCTTCATCATGGCGCGCGGGTTCTTCGCGGCCCACTCGCGCTGCACCACCGACACCATGGCGATCTGCTCGTGGGTGATGCCGTAAGTCTTCATGTAGCGAAGAACGGGGATCGGAAACATGCTCGGCGGCCCGTAGACGCCGAACGGCGCTTCGAACTGGCCTTGCAGGCTGTCGGCGGGAATCGAGCGTGGCAATTTGCCGATCATCGACTTGCCGCTCTCGGCATGGGTGATGAGCACGGTCTTGCACAGTCCGGCTTCGATCGCCGCCGCCGCGTGGCGGACATGCAGCATGAACGAGCAGCCGCCAACCGATGTGCCGTCCACCCATGTTGGCGTGATGCCGAGATAGTGCGCGAGCTGCTGCGGTGTCTCGACCGCGGTGGCGATGCCGTCGATGTCCGACAGCTTCAGCCCCGCATCCGCCAGCGCATTCAGCGCAGCGTCCGCGTGCAATTGAATCTGCGACATGTCCGGAATGACGCCGAGCTTGGTGGTTTCTGCCGCGCCGACGACGGCAACCTGATTTCTGCGCATGGTTTCTAGCCCTTCGCCGGACGGAACTGGGGAAGGGTGATCTTGTCGCTCACTTGCTCGAACGCGACTTCGAGCTTCATGTCGAGCACGAGCGCTTCAGGGGTCTGCGGACAATCGAGGATGTTGCTCATCATGCGCGGGCCTTCGTCGAGTTCGACCACGGCGATGGCGTAGGGAGGCGTAAAACCGGGCGCGGCGGGCCGGTGATTGATCACATAGCTGTAGAGCTTGCCCTTGCCGCTGGCCTTGAACACACTGACCTTGCGCGACGCGCAGGACGGACAGAACGGGCGGGGTGGAAAATAGACATGAGAACAATCGTCGCAGCGTTGCAGACGAAGCTCGTTCGCCTGCGTGCCTTCCCAGAAATGCCTGGTTTCGGGTGTTGGCACCGGCAAGGCGCGCGAAGGTGCAGCCATCGGCAGTCTCTCCCTGAGGGTCGGTTTGTTGTTAATTAACCGATTAACTTATGCCGGTATTCCTCGCCGCAGGCAAGCAACGCCGGACGCAGAGCCTTGTGCGCGCAGAGCACGGCAATCCGGTTCGCGCCTAGCGCGGCCGAAGGCCGCATCGCCGCCGGTTCGCTGAGCGATCCCACCGAAACTGCAAGAGATTTTGCTTTTTCGCTACCACGCCGCGCGCTAAGCCGTCACCGGTCGCAGGCTCCTGAAAATCACGACACGGATCGCTGTGCGAAAAACCAAATGTTTATCGGTGTTGAATCGTTTGAACCGCGCCACGGCTCGATACGACCAATCCCGAAGGCATGATGTGCCGGTTCCAATCAGCGCGTTCAACGGATTCGCTGCTCCTTTTCGGGACATCGTTTTTTGTCGGAAGCTGTAGCAATCGGGTCACGGATTTGGCCTTTACGGCGTTGAATGTGAGAGAAGTTTATGGCTTCTGGGATCGATAGGTTTTTCGCTGGGATTTTTTGTTGATGTGGATTTTCATGCATCGCGCGCGCGCATCTGAAGGAGCGGGATTCTCGCGTTCCTCCGCATTGCTGATCGCGTGCGCGGTCATTCTTGTGGCGCAGGTTGGTGCGGCCCGTTCGCAAAGTCCTGCCGAGCAGGATCAGTTGTTCCAGCAGATGGTCCGGATCCCGGCAACCATGAAGTCACCTTTGCTTATGTGAAGGTGGCGACCGGGCGCGGCGACTATGAAGCGGCGATCGGTGCGCTCGAACGGCTGCTGTTTTACAATCCCCATCTCACGCGCGTGAAGTACGAACTCGGCGCGCTGTATTTCCGCCTCGGCTCCTATGAAATGGCGCGGCGGTATTTCAAGGAAGCTCTCGCGAGCCCGGACATCGACGCCATCACGAAAGAGCGTGTCGAAGCCTATTTGCCCGATACCGAGAAGCAGCTTCAGCCGAGCCGCTTCTCCGGTTTCGTGCAGACCGGCATCCGCTCACAGAGCAACGCGAGCTTCGCGCCGGGCGGCGGCGTCCTGCGCCTCGGCGGTCAGGATCTCGCTCTGCTGCCGACGGCGCGGCAGAAAAAGCGACGTCAACTGGTTTGGATTGGTGGGCCTGAGCCACGATTACGATTTGCAGAACCAGCGCGGCGATATTCTCGAAACCCGTGCCGTAGGATACCTCACTGAACAGTCGCGCCTGAAAGACCTGAACGTCGGTTTCGTCGATGTTTCCTTCGGTCCGCGGCTCGCGCTGGCGCCGGAGCTTCTGCCGGGCGTGACCATCAAGCCATACATTGTCGGCGGAAACACCTGGCTTGCCGGCGCGACGTATCTGTCCACGGTGGGCGCGGGTGTGTCGCTGAAGGTTCCGGTGAACGACCGATTCTCGTTCGGCCCTGAATTCGAATGGCGGCGTGCGGAATTCAATACCGGCGATGTTGTGCCGGTGTCGGGTTTCAATACCGGCGACTGGTACACGTCCAGCCTTTCGGCAAGCTGGGCCATCGCACAGCAGATCAAGCTCGATGCGCGGGGACTCTACCGGCGCGGCGACTCGGCGTTTGTGTTCCAGTCCTTCGATCAGTGGGCGTTTGAGGCCGCGCTGACGCTGGAATTCGCGCCGCCGTTCGACTGGATATCGCGCAACTGGAGCGTGGCCCCGTTCGTCCGCCGCATCGAAACACACTTCGACGCGGCCAATCCGTTCATCGATCCGCTCACGGTGCGGAACGACGGCCAATGGTCGGTGGGCGCGCTGTTCAATGCCCCGTTGACGAAGACGTTCGGACTGTCGGCGGCGGTCCAGTATGACAAGACCAGTTCATCGCTGCCGAACTATCGCCTGGAGAATTTCTCCGTGATGTTCGGCCCGACGGCTCGATTCTGAGGGAACAGCGCATGATCTCCCGCAATCATTTGGTTCTCGCATCGCTGCTGGCATCGCTTGCCGCCGCCGGCCTGTTCTCGCACGCGGTTGCCCAGAATTCCGGGCGGGTCGGCGCGGTCAATCCCGATGCGACGGGAACGCCGCCGGGCGCGGGCTCGCGCACGCTCACCATCGGCACCAATGTCATCTACAAGGAGCGGGTGCAGACCTCGTCGCAGGGATCGACGCAGATCATGTTCCCCGACACCTCGACGCTGAACGTCGGTCGCAACAGCAATATCGTCATCGACGAATACGTCTACGATCCTGGCGCCGGCACCGGAAAAATGGTGGCGACCGTCAGCAAGGGCGTGATGCGTTTCGTCGGTGGACAGATCAGCCATACCGCCGGCGTTACGGTGAACACACCGGTCGCGACGCTCGGCATTCGCGGCGGCGTGGCGACGGTCGTCTATCCGATCCCTCCGGGATTTGCCGGTTCCGATCCCAGGCTGTCGCAGGCCAGGGGCGAAATCGTCATCGGCCATGTCGGTTCGGTCGTCATCAAGAACAACGTCGGTTCGGTAATCGTGAGACCCGGTTACATGACCTGGGTGTCCGGTCCGAACGATCCGATCCCCGAGCCGTTCCCGATTCCGGATTTCCTGCTTCAGAAGATCATGGCTGCGCTGACCAGCGGTCCTGGCCAGACCGGTGGTGTGAGCGACCTGCCGACCGACCAGATGGCCGCGCGTCTTGGCTTCGGCAAAACCATCGTGACCGATCCGGCAAGACCGCCGGGGACGGACCCGCTTGGATACTTCTCGATCTTCGACGGCGGCAACGCAGCCGCGAAGAACAAGTCGCAGTCCAATCAGACCAATCAGGTTGTCCAGCCGCCTGCTCCATATTCAGGGTGCGGTAGTTGCACGAACCACTGACCGGCGGCTGCTGCTTTCGCGGCGTCATCGGACTTTGGGAGCGTCTGATTCCAATGGCGGTAGAAACAGTCCGTGCGCTTCGCCGATCTGTTCGGCGATGAAATCGGCAGTCACCCGCACGCGTGCGGTGTTGCGAAGATCGCTATGTATCAGCAACCAGAATGTCCGGATCAGACGGAACGAGGGCAGCACGCGCACCAGCATCGGCTCGTCTTGCGCGATGAAGCATGGCAGCACGCAAAGACCGGCGCCTGCGATCGTGGAATTCAGTTGGGCAATGAGGTTCGAGCTTTTGATCGCTGGGCGCAGGTCGGGCGAGACGAAATGCGCATATTCCAGTTCAGGCGAGTAAATCAGATCGTCGATGTACGAAATGAACCGGTGCGACGGCACGTCGGCGGTGGTTTTGACGGCGGGGTTGTTGGCGATGTAGTCCCGCGACGCGTAAAGACCGAGTTCATAATCCGTCAGCTTGCGGGAATGCAGCCGTCCCTCGTTCGGCTGCGTCAGGCTGACCGCGATGTCGGCCTCGCGCCGGGACAGGCTGAATTCGCGCGGCATCGCCACGAGTTCGACGGTGAGATCCGGATGCCGGTTGCAGAGTTCGCCGAGGCGCGGTGCGATGAATTTGGTTCCGAAGCCGTCCGGGGTGCCGATCCGCACCGCGCCGGTGGCCTCCAGTTTCGAACTGCCGATCGACTGCGCGGCGGAGGTCGCGAGCTGATCCATCTGCTCGGCCTTTTCCAGAAGCCGCTCGCCGGCCTCGGTGAGTGACGACCCGCTGGTGCGGCGGTCGAACAGTTGCGCGCCGAGCGACGTCTCGAGCGCCGTGATGCGGCGGCTGAGCGTCGAATAGTCGATCTTTAGGCGCTTCGCCGCCGCCGTCATGCTGCCGGTGCGCGTGATGGCGAGAAACGATCGAACGAGATTCCAGTCAAACTGGTCGGACATCGCGGCTGCTCTCGATAGCGGGCCAAGGGCCGAACGCCCCGCCTGCATGGACTTGGGTAGTCCATCCTGCGCTTTCGGCCAAGGTTCATGTGGCGGGCTGAGGGATGATGCCGCGACGCCCTTCCGTATTGACAGGGTCGCCTCGGCTCGCCTCTACTCCCGGCCCGATAGCATCCGCGCATCCGACGGTTGCAACAAGAAAAAGGAGAGACGCGATGAAGAGCTTTAAGGTCCAGGAATTCAACGGCCCCCTGAAGGAAGTGGACATCGCGACTCCGCAGCCCACCGGCTCGCAGGTGCTGCTCAAGGTGAAGGCTGCCGGTGTGTGTCACAGCGATCTGCACATCTGGGAGGGTGGCTATGATCTGGGTCATGGCCGCAAGCCGCTGTCGCTGAAAGATCGCGGCGTGACGCTGCCGTTGACCATGGGGCATGAGACGGTCGGTGAGGTCGTCGCGTTCGGCCCCGATGCAAAAGGCGTGGCGGTCGGCGATGTCCGGCTGGTTTATCCGTGGCTCGGTTGCGGCAAATGCGAGATTTGCCTGACCGGCGACGAGAATATGTGCGTCGTCAAGGCGAACTCGATCGGCATCTTCTGCGATGGCGGCTACGCCGATCACATCACGGTGCCGCATCCGCGCTATCTGATCGACCTAAAAGGCCTCGATCCGGTGACGGCGGCGCCTTACGCCTGTTCGGGCGTCACGACCTACAGTGCGATCAAGAAAGTCGAAGCCTATTTCCATCAGCCCATCGTCATTTTCGGCGCGGGCGGTCTCGGCCTGATGGCGCTGTCGCTTCTCAAGGCCATGGGCGGCAAGGGCGCCATCGTGGTTGACATCGATGCGAGCAAGCGGGCGGCGGCCGAGAAGGCCGGCGCACTCGGCACGGTCGATGGCGCAGCACCGGACGCCTTGCAGCAGATCATGGCGAAGGCCGGCGGCCCGATCCGCGGCGCGATCGATCTCGTCGGCAATTCGGCGACCGCGCAACTCGGCTTCGATTGTCTCGCCAAGGGCGGCAAGCTGGTGATGGTCGGCCTGTTCGGCGGCGGCGCGCCGTGGGCGCTGCCGCTCATTCCGATGAAGGCGATCACCATTCAGGGAAGCTATGTCGGCAGCCTGCGTGAGACGCAGGAACTGATCGATCTGGTGCGCGACAAGAAGATCGCTCCGATTCCGGTCACGACCGTGCCGTTGAACCAGGTCGACAACGCGCTTCACGATCTGAAGGACGGCAAGCTCGTCGGCCGCGCGGTGCTGGTGCCCTGACTTCCGCCTTGCTTGAGTAGGATCTCTGAGTCCTCATCCTGAGGAGCGCGCTCCTTGCGCGTGTCTCGAAGGATGAGGAAAGAAACCATCTTAATCAGCCTCATGGTTCGAGACGCGAGGCTTCGCCTCGCTCCTCACCATGAGGCGTCAGTCGCCGTGTCCAATGTCGCTAACGCACCAGGACGCTGAAATAGGCCCAGGCGATGATGGCCAGGGCGATCACGGCGGACACGACGATTCTGGCCATCACCAATCTCCTGAACGCATCGTTGGTTATGCTTGTTTCGCGAGCGGCAGAGCGACCAGCGATATGTCCGAGTTCTGCGGATCGGGACGAATTTCGAAACCAAGCTGCCGGCACATATCCAGCATGGGCGTATTCCGGCTCAGCACCTGACCGCGAATGGAGGGCACGCCTTCAGTGCGCCCATACTCGATAATCATCTTCATCAGCATCGAGCCGAGGCCGATGCCTTTGAGGTCGGAGCGGATCAGGATGGCATATTCGGCGCTGGAGAAATCTGCTTCCGTGTGCAGGCGAACCACGCCAAGCATCTTGCCGGTGGTCTCCTCGATGGCGATGAAGGCCATTGCGCGCGCGTAATCGAGTTGTGTCAGACGCGCGATGAACGGATGCGTCAATTCCTTCATCGCCGAGAAGAACCGCAGCCGGACGTCTTCCTGGCTGACATGCGCGAAAAAATTCCGGATAGAGATGTTCATCCTCGGGCCGCACCGGCCGCACGAAGATGGCTCGGCTGTCCTTGAGCGTAGTGTGGCGCTCCCATTCTTTCGGATAAGGCCGGATCGCGAAGCGATAGTGACCCGAGCCGCGGATCGCCTCGCTCAGCGGCGCGATGGAGGCCTGCGCGTCCACGGCAATCACGCCATCCTTGTCGGCGAGTAGCGGATTGATGTCGAGCTCACGGATTTGCGGCAGATCGGCGGCCATCTGTGCCAGCTTGACGAGCAGCAGTGCGACCGCGCCTTCGTCCGCTGCCGGAACATCGCGATAGCTCTTGAGAATGCGCGATACACGCGTGCGTGCGATCAGGTCCCGCGCGAGATTGAGATCGAGGGGCGGAAGCGCCAGCGCCTTGTCATTGATGACTTCCACCGCGGTGCCGCCGCGGCCGAACACCACGACAGGACCGAAAGTCGGATCGTCCGCGAGACCCGCGATCAGCTCGCGCGCGCGTGGGCGCAGGATCATCGGGTGTATCGTGACGCCGTCGATGCGGGCTTTCGGCCGCATCTTGCGGGCGCGTTGCAGGATATCGTCGGTGGCGTCATGGACTGCGCGTTCGCTGGTCAGGTTCAGGCGCACGCCGCCGACATCGGACTTGTTGAGAATGTCGGGCGAGCTGATCTTGACGACGACCGTCTTGCCGGCCGCCAGAATGGGCGTCGCCGCGCGCGCCGCCTGATCCGGATCGCGTGCCAGCACGGCGGACGCAATCGGGATCGCATAGGCTGCGAATAGCTCGTTGATCTCCATCGGATTGAGCCAGCCGCGTTTCTCGTTCAACGCGTTCTGGATGATCGCGCGCCCGGCAGCAACGTCGGGGGCGAAGTCTTCCGGAAGGCTGGGCGGCGTCTGCATCGCAACGTCGAGGCCTTCGCGGTAGCGCACGATGTGCATGAAGCCGCGCACGGCATCGGCTTCACTCGAAAAATGCGGAATTCCTGCTTCGCCGAACACTGCCGCGGCGGGGCCATTGTCGCCGACCCATGTCGTGAACACGGGCTTGCGCGAGTAAGTTTCTGAGCGATGTTTCTTGACCGCGGCAACGACGGATTGTGCACTTTCGACGGAGGAAGCCAGCGTATTGGGCGAGTTCATGATGAGGACGGCGTTGTTGGCGGTGTCGCCCAGCACCCGCTCGCAGGCCTGCGCGTAGCGTTCGCCATCGGCGTCCCCGAGAATGTCGACCGGGTTGGCACCCGACCATCGCTCCGGCAACACCTTGTCGAGGCTTTTCTTGACGTCTTCTGAAATGCCCGCGAGTTCACCGCCGAGATCGATGAGCCGATCTACAGCAAGCACGCCGAGGCCGCCGCCATTGGAGACGATCGCAAGCCGGTGGCCGTGGGACGATTGCAGATGTCCCAATGTTTCGGCGGCGGAAAACAGTTCATCCAGATCGAGCACGCGCAGCAAGCCAGCCCGGCGGAATGCCGCATCGTAGACGGCGTCCGATCCGGCCAGCGCGCCGGTATGGGTCGCCGCCGCGCGCGCGCCCTGGGTGTGACGCCCGGACTTGATGACCACCACGGGTTTGACGCGGGCCGCGGCGCGCGCCGCCGACATGAACTTCCGCACGTCGCTGATCGACTCGATGTAGAGCAGGATGGCGCGCGTATCGGTATCGAGCGCGAAGTAGTCGAGCAGGTCGCCGAAATCGACGTCGAGGTTTTCACCGCTCGAGACGATGGCGGAAAATCCGACATTGCGGTTCGCGGCCCATTCGACGAGGGCGGTGGAGATCGCGCCGGATTGCGAAATCAGCGCGAGATCGCCTGTGTGCGGCAGGCGCGACGCGAAGCTGGCGTTGAGCTTGATGCGCGGAATCAGAACGCCGAGCGCCGGACCGATCAGCCGCAAGCCGGTCTTGCGCGCGGTCTGCGCGATCGCTTCGGTGTAAGACCCTGTGCCGAGGCCGAGACCTGCGGACATCACCATCGCGGCCGGATAGCCGCGCGCGCCTGCGTTCTTCACAATGCCCTGAATGAGGGAGGGGGGCGTCGAGATGATCGTGAGGTCGGGTATCTCGGGAATATCCTTGATGTCGCGGAGCGTCTTGATGCCCTCGATCTCGGAATGCTTGGGGTTGACCACATAGATGGGGCCGCTGAATCCGCCAGCGAGGAGATTGCGCAATGTTGCGCCGCCAACCGACGCATGCTTGGGGCTGCCGCCGACAAGCGCGATCGAACGTGGCGCAAAGAGATGGTCGAGACGGTAGGTGCTCATGAAGGGTCAACGGTTCCGGGCATCGTTGTCACAGGCTATCGCAACTGGGCGGGAAATGTGCCTGCCATTGGGCCAGCTCTCGGGCATGAGGTCGCATGCTGCGAATCCGGTCGCCCAACATGTTCCGGATGATGGTGCAGAGCAATAAAATTCTCCACGAGGTCCTGAGGCGATGCTTTTCATCCAAAGCAGATTGGCATGAGGCTCGACATGCTTCTAGACTGTGCTTCACTGCTCTTGTGGAGGGCAGCCAGACCATGTTGCGTGAAACGTATGTTTTTCGTTCTGGCAGGTCGCGATGACAGTTAACGAGAGCTACCTCGCCGAAAAAGGCCGTCTGCGTCCGCCAAATCTCGGATTGTTTCTTGCCGAGGGCAGAGGGTTGCTCGAACTGAACGCGACCCTGCTGTTGTCACCCGCGCTCCTGACGGCTCCGCGCGGCGACGGTCATCCGGTTCTGGTGTTGCCCGGCCTGCTGGCGAGCGATGTGTCCACGCTCATTCTGCGGCGCTATCTCGACCTGCTTGGATTTTCGACCCATCCGTGGGGCTTCGGCCGCAACGTCGGCGGCGTCTACAGCATGCGCGAAAAGCTGGGCAAGCTGCTGGAAGGCGTTCACAAGGCGACGGGCCGCAAGGTCAGTCTGGTCGGCTGGAGTCTCGGCGGCGTCTATGCCCGGGACCTCGCTTTGCGCATGCCGGATATGGTTCGCTATGTGGTGACACTGGGTTCTCCGTTCGCAGGCGACATCACCGCGACCAACGCCAGGCGCGTTTACGAGATGGTGTCGGGCGAGACGATTCAGGATGCCGACATCAAGGATATTCAGGCGCTGTCCGGCGACCTGCCCGTGCCGACGTCGTCGCTCTATACGCGCACCGATGGAATCGTGAACTGGCGGACATGCCTTGTCAACAGATCCGACAATGCGGAAAATATCGAGATCACGCTCGCCAGCCACATCAGGATCGGCGTGAACCCGGCGGCATTGTGGGCTGTCGCCAATCGTCTTGCACAGCCGGAAAGCCAGTTTCATCCGTTCGATCGTTCGGGGCCGTTCGCATTGGCCTATGCCCGTCCGGAGTAAGGCCGCGTCTAACAACACTGCTGCCGAATGAGAATCGCCCAAAGGGCGACAGCGGCAATCGGATCACGAAACCGGAACGCGGACAGGATAGTCCGCAGGCGCCGTGATCTCGTTGAAACGGGAGGGATACATGAGTCACGCCAAGAAGCTGTCCTCGATGGACGCGTCGTTTCTTTATCTCGAAACGCCCGAGATGCCGATGCATGTCGGAAGCATGGCGATCTTCAAGCTGAAGGATGGCTATCAGGGCAACTTCTTCGAAGATTTCAAGAAGATGATCGCCGACCGGATTCATGTCGCGCCCATTCTGAAGGCGCGGCTGGAGAAAGCGCCGCTCGACATCGACAATCCGAGCTGGGTCGAGGACGACGAGTTCGACATCAATCGTCACATTTTCCGCGCCAGCCTTCCGGCGCCGGCGGACCGCAAGATACTCGAACAAACCGTCGGCTGGATGCACGCCAAACTTCTCAACCGGGCGCGGCCGCTGTGGGAGTTCTATGTGTTCGAGGGCATGAAGGACAACGAGGTCGGGCTCTACTCCAAGATGCACCATGCCTGCATCGACGGCGGCGCGGGCGCGGCGCTGACCAACATGATCTACGACATCACGCCGGTGCCGCGCGAATTTCCGAAAGTCGCGGCGGTCAACAAGCCCGCCAATGAGCCGCGCGACATCGCGACCAATCTGCTCGATTCCTATTCCCAGCTTTGGCGTCAGCCGCTGGACGCCACCAAGGCCAAGAGCTTCGACCTGCCGCGCAGCGGCAAGAGCGACCTCGGCTCGATTCTGTTCGACAACGCGATGTATCAGTTGGAGTCCGGGATGCGGATGCTCGGCAACGTGCCGGATACGGTGAAGAGCGTCCGCGACATGATTGCGAAGGTCTCCGATCCCAAGGCGCGTGACAGCCTCGCGAACATGGTCTCGCCATCGACGATGCTGAACAAGTCGATCTCGTCGGAGCGCAGCTTCGCGGGCGTGTCGGTCTCGCTGCCCGAAGCCAAGGCGCTGGCGAAACAGGCTGGCGGCAAACTCAACGACGTGGTGATGGCACTGTCGAGTGGCGTGTTGCGCCGCTATCTCACGGAGCAGGGTGGTTTGCCGAGCCGTTCGCTGACGGCGGCCGTGCCGATCTCGCTACGAGAGGAGGGCAACACCGACGCCAACAACCAGGTGTTTGGAATGATCTGCTCGCTGGCGACCCACGTCGAAGACCCGAAGGAGCGTCTTGCTGCCATCATCGCCCAATCCGCCAAGTCCAAGGAAATGTCGCATCCGTTGCGCGCGCTGATGCCGTCGATCTCCAACATCTCGATGCTGGGCGCGCCCCTGATGATCCAGGTGCTGGCGCTGCTTTACAGCCGCTCGAACCTGTCCGATGTGCTGCCGCCGTCCGCGAACGTCACGATCTCGAACGTGCCCGGTCCTCGGCAGACGCTATATGCGGTGGGTGCGGAATTGCTGCACATTTTCCCGGTCTCGATCTCGACCCATGGCCTTGCGCTGAACATCACCGTGCAGAGCTATCGCGACCAGCTCGATTTTGGCTTCATCGCGGGCGCGAATATCATTCCCCATGTGGAGAAGCTGGCCGATATGCTGCCAAAGGAGTTCGAGCTTCTTGCCGCGGCCTATGCGCCGCCCGAAAATCGTGCAAGCGCTGCAAGCTGACGCATGGCGCCTGCAATGATGGACATGCCGCCGCTTCAGTATGCCAATGTCAACGGCATACGCATGGGCTTCTACGAGGCCGGTCCTAAAACCGACACGCCGCCGCTGGTGCTGTGTCACGGCTGGCCGGAGATTGCGTTTTCATGGCGGCACCAGATCAAGGCGCTGAGCGAGACAGGTCTTCGCGTGATCGCGCCGGACCAGCGCGGCTATGGCGCGACGGACCGGCCCGAGCCTGTCGAAGCCTATGACATCGAGAACCTGACGGCCGATCTGGTCGGGCTACTCGATCACCTGAACATCGACAAGGCGATCTTCGTTGGCCACGACTGGGGCGGGTTCATCGTCTGGCAGATGCCGCTGCGTCATCCGTCGCGTGTCGCGGGCGTCATCGGTGTCAACACGCCGCACACGCCGCGCACGGCGACCGATCCGATTGAATTGCTGCGCCAGCGCTATGGCGATCATCTTTACATCGCGCAGTTTCAGCATCCGTCGCGGGAGCCTGACAGGATTTTCGCCGACAATGTCGAAAAGACGTTCGACTTCTTCATGCGCAAACCGATGCCGCAGAAGCAGCCATCGGCAGCGGATGCCAATGCGGGGCCGCCCGCGGCGGGTCTCGGTGCCTCGCCAAAGTTGAACATGGCCTTTCCGCAGATGGTCGCGGGCTATGACGGCAAGCTCGATCCGCGGGAGAAGATATTGTCGCCCGAGGAAATGAAGGTTTTCGTCGATATGTTCAGGGCGTCGGGCTTCACTGGCGGGATCAACTGGTATCGCAACATGACCCGCAACTGGGAACGCTCGGCGCATATCGATCACACCGTGCGCGTACCATCGCTGATGATCATGGCCGAGAGCGATGCGGTGCTGCCGCCTTCGGCCTGCGACGGGATGGAGCAGATTGTGCCGGACCTTGAGAAATATCTGGTCAGGAATAGCGGCCACTGGACCCAGCAGGAGCAGCCTGACGAGGTCAGCGCCAAAATTCTGGAGTGGCGCAGGCGGCGGTTCGGCTGATCCGGTTGCCGCGTCTCCCTCGCGCGAGAAGTCTTTGCAAAACATTCGCCGGAACAGTAGCTTCGGACCAAAGCTCCGGCACAGAACCGGACATCAACGATCACGTGGGAGATACCTGAGCGATGGCGTCCCAGAACAAATTGAATCCGATACCGCATCCGCCGAAGAAACCGGTGGTCGGCAACATGCTGTCGCTGGATTCGACCGCGCCGGTGCAGGATCTGGTGCGCAAGACCAGGGAACTCGGACCGATCTTCTGGCTCGACATGATGGGCCAGCCGATTGTCATTGTATCGGGCTATGATCTTGTCAACGAGTTGAGCGACGAGAAGCGTTTCGACAAGGCGGTTCGGGGCGCGCTGCGGCGCGTGCGCGCGATCGGCGGCGATGGCCTGTTCACCGCCGACACCACGGAGCCGAACTGGAGCAAGGCGCACAACATCCTGCTGTCACCGTTCGGCGGTCGGGCGATGCAATCCTATCATCCGATGATGGTCGACATCGCCGACCAGCTCGTCAAGAAGTGGGAGCGGCTGAATGCCGACGACGAGATCGACGTCGTTCACGACATGACGGCGCTGACGCTCGACACCATCGGCCTGTGCGGCTTCGACTATCGCTTCAATTCGTTTTATCGCGAGGACTATCATCCGTTCGTCGGCGCGCTGGTGCGCTCGCTCGAAACCATCATGATGACGCGCGGGCTTCCGCTCGAAGGCCTGTTCATGCGGGCCCGGCGCACGGACCTCGCGGCCGACGTCGCGTTCATGAACAGGATGGTGGACGAGATCGTCGCCGAACGCCGCAAGAACGCGGAGGGTGCTGTCGGCACCAAGGACATGCTCAACGCCATGATGACCGGCATCGACAAGGTCACCGGCGAACAGCTCGACGACGTCAACATCCGCTACCAGATCAACACCTTCCTGATCGCGGGGCATGAGACCACCAGCGGTCTGCTGTCCTGTGCGCTCTACGCGATGCTCAAGCATCCCGAGGTGTTGAAGAAGGCCTATGAGGAAGTCGATCGCGTGTTCGGCGCCGATCTCGACGCCAAGCCGACGTTCCAGCAGGTCACGCAGCTTCACTACATTTCGCAGATATTAAAGGAATCGCTGCGGATGTGGCCGCCTGCGCCGGCCTATGGCGTCTCGCCACTGAAGGACGAGACCATCGGCGGCAAGTACAAGCTGAGAAAAGGCACCTTCATCACCGTGCTGGTGATGGCGCTGCATCGCGATCCGAAGGTGTGGGGACCAAATCCGGATGTCTTCAATCCGGAGAATTTCAGCCGCGAGGCGGAGGTAAAGCGTCCCGCCAATGCGTGGAAGCCGTTCGGCAATGGCCAGCGCGCCTGCATCGGCCGCGGCTTTGCGATGCACGAGGCGGCGCTGGCGCTCGGCATGATCCTGCAACGTTTCAAGCTGCTCGATCACACGCGCTACCAGATGCATTTGAAGGAAACGCTGACAATCAAGCCCGATGGCTTCAAAATCAAGGTACGGCAGCGATCCGATCAGGATCGCACCATTGTCGCCAACCGCCCCGGCGCGGCCGTTGCCGAGAGTGCGGGCTCGGCGGCACCCGCGCGTGTGCGTCCCGGCCACAACACGCCGCTGCTCATTCTCTATGGCTCAAATCTGGGGACCGCCGAGGATCTGGCGCATCGCGTGGCGGATCTGGCGGAAGTCAACGGCTTCGCCACCAGGCTCGCGCCGCTCGATGACTATGTCGGCAACCTGAAGGATCAGGGCGGCGTCATCATCTTCTGTGCGTCCTACAACGGCGCGCCACCGGACAACGCCACGCAGTTCGTGAAGTGGCTGGGAAGTGATCTGCCAAAGAACGCATTCGACGGCGTGCGCTATGCGGTGTTCGGTTGCGGCAATAGCGATTGGCAGGCAACGTATCAGTCCGTCCCGCGTTTCATCGACGAGCAACTGGCCGCGCATGGCGGCAAGGCGGCCGTGACGCGCGGCGAGGGCGACGCTCGTGACGATCTCGATGGACAATTCGAGAAATGGTTCACCTCGCTGCGTTCGATTGCCGTGCAGGAGTTCGGCGTCGATACCGGATTCAGCCGCCACGCCAATGATGAGCCGCTCTACAAGGTCGAGCCGGTGGCGCCGAGCGTGGTCAACACCGTGGCGGCGTCCGGCGGCGCGGTGCCGGTTAAAATTCTCATCAACGAGGAATTGCAGAACAGGTCGGGCGCCAATCCGTCGACGCGCTCGACACGGCATATCGAAGTCGAATTGCCGGCGAACGTCACCTATCGCGTCGGCGACCATCTCAGCGTTGTCCCGCGCAACGATCCCGGTCTGGTGGATGCGGTGGCGCGCCGGTTCGGCTTTCTTCCGGCGGATCAGGTCCGGCTGCAAGTCGCGGCTGGCCGCCGCGCGCAGCTTCCGGTCGACAACGCGGTGTCGGTCGGTCGGTTGTTGACCGAGTTTGTCGAATTGCAGCAGGTCGCGACCCGCAAGCAAATCCAGATCATATCGGAGCATACCCGTTGCCCGATGACAAAACCGAAGCTGGAGGCGTTGATTGGTGACGATCCGTCTTCAAGCGAACTCTATCGCTCCGAAATTCTTGCCAAGCGGAAATCCGTCTACAATCTGCTGGAGGAATATCCGGCATGCGAATTGCCATTCCACACCTATCTGGAAATGCTTTCGCTGTTGTCGCCGCGTTACTATTCTATTTCGTCATCGCCCGCGGTGGTTGGACCTTCGAAATGCAGCGTGACCGTCGGGGTGGTGGAAGCTCCGGCGATTTCCGGGCGCGGCCTCTACAAAGGCGTCTGTTCGAACTATCTCGCCAGCCGCAGGCCCGGCGATGTTGTCTATGTGACGGTGCGGGAAACCAAGGCTGGCTTCCGTCTGCCGGAGACTCCCACGACGCCGATCATCATGGTCGGTCCCGGCACCGGTCTTGCGCCGTTCCGTGGTTTCCTCCAGGAGCGCGCCGCGATGAAGGCCAAAGGGCAATCGCTCGGCCCGTCGATGCTGTTTTTCGGCTGCCGTCATCCCGATCAGGATTTCCTCTATGCCGACGAACTTAAAGGTTTCGCGGAGCAGGGCATCACCGAATTGCACGTCGCGTTCTCGCGGGCGGATGCGCCGAAGAGTTATGTGCAGGATCTGATTGCGGCGCAGAAGGACAGGGTCTGGAAGCTGATCGAAGCCGGTGCGATCATCTATGTTTGCGGCGACGGCAGCAGGATGGAGCCAGACGTCAAGCGCGTGCTGATGAACATTTATCGCGAGCGTTCGGGAGCTGATGAGGCCGCCGCGCTTGGATGGATCGACAGCATGGGTATGCAGAACCGCTACGTGCTGGATGTGTGGGCGGGGAGTTAGCTGCGCGATGCGGGGAGCATGGGTCCCCGCCTGCGCGGGGACGACGCGGTGATTGTTGGGAGCGCAAGTTATTTCACTTCGTTCGTGCCGCCCCCTGCGCATGCTCCGCAATCGCGCCGATGATCGTCGGCCACATCGGAATCGGCAGCGCGTGGCCCATGCCGTCGATCAGCAGCAGCTTCGCGCCGGGGATCGACGCGGCAGTGTCCTTGCCGGCTTCCACTTTCACCAGCGGATCGATGGTGCCGTGAATGACCAGCGTCGGCGCTTTGACCGATGCCAGCCGCTCCTTGCGGCTGCCTGAAGCGAGGATGGCGCGCAATTGCCGTCCGACACCTGCCGGGTTTAAGCCGCGTGCGTAAGTGCGCTCCGCGCGTTCGCGGTCCTTCGCCTCGTCCAGCGGGAAACTTCCACCCCGCAGCACTTTCCATGTAGCGGGAAAGCGCGCCATGTATTCCTCTTTGGTTTTCGGCGGCGGCGCGAGCAGGATGGCCATCGCCTCGTGTGTGGGATTCGGCAGCTTGGGATTACCTGTCGTCGCCATGATCGAGGTTAGCGACAGCACGCGGCCGGGATGTTGCATGGCCAGTTCCTGCGCAATGGCGCCGCCCATCGATGCGCCGACGATATGCGCGGCGTTGACGCCGAGCGTATCGAGCAATCCGGCAACGTCGTTGGCCATGTCCCATAATTTGTAGGGCGCTTCCGGCGCGACCTTGAAGATCCGGAGTTTCAGCAGTTCGAGCGGGCGCAGCGGTTTGCCGCCGGACATTTTGGTTGAATGGCCGATGTCGCGGTTGTCGAAGCGGATGACGCGGAAGCCGCGCGCGGCGAGGTCGCGGCAGAATTCATCGTCCCAATGGATCATCTGGGCGCCGAGGCCCATGATAAGGACCAGCGGTTCCGCATCGGGCGCACCGAAGATTTCGTAGCAAAGCTCGATTCCGTTGGCGTTCGCCATTTGCGGCGGCTGGTGTGCAGTTGCGTCCACGTCGGCATCCCTCGAAATGAATAAAGTCGGAATTCTATCGCATGCTTTTGCGCCCGGCAGAAGGCGGAGGCGGCGTCGTGGCCGGTTTTAAGCGACGGTTTGGTTGACCCCGGTCCCGCAACGGTATGGAATGGCGGAAAAAGACGAGGCTCAAAGAAGTCTCGCTCACGCTTCCGGAGGGCGCCTATGTCTGACAAAGCCAATGACCCGGTGCAGGTCTGGCACACCATGCTTGCGGAGATGGAGAAGGGCTTCAACGCCATGGCCACCCAGGTCATGGGGACGGAGCAATTCAGCCGCGTCACGCATCAACTCACCGGCGCGTCCGTCGGCGCGCAAAAGACCATCGGCGATCTGATGGAGCGCTATCTCGTCAGCATGAATCTGCCGAGTCGTGCGCAAATGATGGACATGGGCGAGCGCTTGAACGCGATCGAAGGGCAGTTGAACGAGATCAAGGCGCTTCTCAACCGTGTTCATGGCGATGGCTCGCTGGGCGGGTTGTCCGCGCCGATGCCGCCGCGCACCAGGCAACCGCCGGCCGCCACTGGAGGTGGAGGCACGCCATGAATGCGCTGACCAGCGCCAGCGTGCTGCCGGATGTCGCGCAGGTCGGAGAGCGCATCCAGTCCGAAGTCCAGCGCGCGATTCAGCGCAGCGTCAAGGGTGTCGAGTATTTCGCATCGTCCGGACCCGCGCTTGGATCGACGCCGAAGGACATCATTCATTCCAAAGGCACGATGAATCTCTATCACTATCGGCCGCTGGCGGATGAAATCTACCGCATCCCGATCCTGATCGTGATGGCGACCACCAACCGCGGCTACATCCTCGACATGGTGCCGGGCCAGAGCTTCATCGAATTCCTGCTCAGGAAGGGTTTCGACGTCTACATGCTCGACTGGAGCGCGCCGCGGCCGGAGGAAAAAATCCTTGCGCATGGAAGACTATGTACTCGGCTTCATTCCAGACTGCATCCGGCGGGTGCAGGAGGATTCCGGCGAAACCGATGTCAACGTGATCGGCTATTGCTTCGGCGGCGTGCTGTCGTTGCTTTATGCATCGATCCATCACGATGGCCCGGTGAGGAATCTGGTGTGCTTTACGACGCCGATCGATTTCCGGGAAATGAAGCTGTTTCAGAATTTTTCCGACCGGCGCTATTTCGATGTCGATCGATTGGTCGACGGCGTCGGCAATGTGCCGCCGGAAATGATCCTGTCGTCGTTCGAGATGCTGCGGCCGGCATCGCGCGCCGTGGGACAGATCCAGCTTTGGGAAAATATCTGGAACGACGAGTATGTGAAATCATTCCGGATGTTCGACCGCTGGGCGCAGGATACGTTGCCGCTGGCCGGCGAATACTTCCGCACCATCACCAAGGATCTGATGTGGGACAACAAGCTCTACAATGGCACCATGAGTGTCGGCGGCCATCCTGCCGATCTTTCGAAGATCACGATCCCGCTGCTGCATGCGGTTGCCGAACACGATCACATCGTGCCTTACGAGGCCGCGAAGCATCTGGTTGCCAGGATCGGCTCGACCGACAAGACCGAGGTGATCCTCAAGGGCGGCCATGTCAGCCTCGTCGCCGGCGCGAATGCCATCAAGCGTCTCTGGCCCAAACTTGATTCCTGGTTAAGTGAGCGATCGACATGAACAGCACCGAAGTTCGCACCTATCCGCGCCGCGTGATGACCGAAGGCGGCGAGATCGAATTCCGTCACATGACGGCGGCGGACGAGGCCGCCGTGCTCGCTTTTGCGCAGAAGTTGCCGGTGCACGATCTGCTTTTCATTCCGCGTAACATCAGCGAGCCGAAAGTGCTGTCCGCCTGGATCAAGGAAATCGAACGCGGCGGCATGACCAGTCTGCTGGCGTGGAAAGGCAGCACGGTGGTCGGCTGCGGCACCATCGTCCGCGATCTGTTGTCGTGGTCGTCCCACGTTGGAGAAATCCGCATGGTTGTGTCGAAAGACGTCCGTGGTCTTGGCGTCGGCCGTGCGCTGTCGCAGGAAACTTTCGCGCTGGCGCTGGGGGCGGGGCTGGAAAAGATCGTGGTCCAGATGACGGTCGATCAGACCGGGGCCATCGCTCTGTTCGAGAGTCTCGGCTTCAGGGCGGAGGCTCTGCTGCACGATCAGGTGCGCGATCTGGCCGGAAGAACCCATGACATCGTGGTTCTGGGTCACAACGTCGCCAAGGTGCAGGCTCAGCTTGAGGCTTATGGTGTTCCGGAAGCTGTAAGCTAAAGCATTAATATTATTGAGATTATCCCGTTAATGATGCAATGCAACATTTATGTTGCATTGCAGCTAAGGTCGTGGCATAAGACTTTTGCCCCGGGCCATGCGGACGGGGTGAGCCATTTGCTCAAACCCTGAGGATGGAGACGACCATGACCAATTCTTTCAACACTGAATCCGTGCTGAACACCGTGAAGACCGCGTTCGCGCCGGTCACCGAAGCGCTCAAGAATTTCCCCAATGTCGAGGTTCCGGAAGCCGCGCGTGAGTTCGTCAAGAAGGCCGCCGTCACCGCGAAGGACCGCGCCGCCGAGATCCACACCGGTTCGGAGAAGGTGACTGCGGTCATCGAGAACGCCGTCGCCGGTTCGATCAGCGAGACCGCGAAGATCAGCCGCAACATCCAGCAGGCCGTCTACGACGACGCGCAGGCGCTGTTCGCGGGCATCGACAAGCTCGCTTCGGCGAAGTCGTTGAGCGAAGCCGTCACCATCCAGGGCGATCTGCTCCGCGCCCAGGGCGAAGTCGTCGCGGCGCGCGCCAAGGCAACCACCGAATATCTCGGCAAGCTGTTCGCCGACGGCGCCAAGACCGCGCAGGACAACTTCGCGAAGGTCGCGGCTTCCGTCAAAACGGCCTGAGGCCAATCTCGCAATTCGACGACTGAAGGCCCGCCTCGCGCGGGCTTTCTTTTTGCCACGGGTCGCCTTTGACGAGGACCGGGTCGCAGTGCAATGTCGATGCATCGAGGTCCATATGGCTGACACCGAAAAATTCGTGCTGGTCGCGGACGCGGGCGACATCGCGCGCGCCGCGGAACTGCGACGGATCAAGGCGCTGGCGACGCTGGTGCTCGGCGGCTGTGTCGTCGTGCTTATCGTCGCAAAAATGATGGAGCGCGTGCATCCGGCTTTCGGATTCGTCGCGGCCTTTGCGGAGGCCGCCACCATCGGCGGACTGGCGGACTGGTACGCCGTGGTCGCGCTGTTCCGGCGTCCGCTGGGCCTTCCGATTCCGCACACCGCCATCATCCAGCAGAACCAGCACCGGATCGCCGACAAGCTCGGCGAGTTCATAGAAGTCCATTTTTTTAAGCCCTTTGCCGGTGGATGCGAAACTGCGCGAGGTCGACTTCGCGCGCTTCATTTCCGGCTGGCTGACCGACCGGAAGAAGAGCGCCGATCTCGCGCGCTTCGTGCTGCGCCTGTTGCCGGAGGCGCTGAATGCCGCCGAGACGTCCGGCCTGAAGTCGTACCTGACGCGCCGTATCGTCACGCAATTGCAGGGCGTCGATCTCGCGCCGCTGGCGGCGGGGACGCTGCGCGGCTTCATCGCGGAAGGCCGCCACAAGGGCATGCTCGACGACCTGCTTCTGGCGCTGCACGAGACACTCAACAAGCCGGAGACGCTGGCGCTGCTGCGCGAGAAAATTCGCGACGAACTTCCGACGCTGCTGAAACTCTATCGCGCCGATAAATTCCTTTTGAACAAGATCGCAGCCTCCGCCACGTCGTTCTTCGAGGAAGTGCGCGCCGATCCGCATCATCCGTTTCGCGGTGAGGTCGATCGCATCCTGCTGACGCTTCCCGACAAGCTGGCGAACGACAAGGCCTATGCCGACCGTCTCGACGGATTGAAGCGCGATCTGCTGGCGCGTCCGGAGCTTGCCGCGCTGACACAGGACATCTGGGCCAACGTCAAGACGTTCATCGAGCGGAATGCGAGCGGCGAAAGCAATGTGCTGCAACATCATCTGACCAACGTGTTCGCCGAAGCCGGCACGCAGCTTGCCGCGGATTCCGAGATGCGCGCGGAAATCAACAACGGCATCGTCATCGTGCTGCGCAGTTTCATCGCCGACCAGAAGAGCGGGGTGTCGCGATTCATTTCCGATCAGGTCAAATCGTGGAACATGAAGCAGCTCATCAATCTCATCGAGATCAACATCGGCAAGGACCTGCAATACATCCGCTTCAACGGCGCGCTGATCGGCGGGCTCGCGGGACTGGCCCTTCACAGCGCGGAAACGCTCATCAAGGCCCTTTGAAATCGCTGGAGAATCCAAAAGGCGACATGGCGGCAGGATGGTGACGAAGCGGGGTCCGAAATGGCAAAAATGCGGATCCATGTCTAAAATGAACAATTGACGACATGGTGCGTTGCAAGATCATCCCCGTGTGACGATTTGCCTTCTGGTGCGCCGGATGAACGAAGGTCCGGCGCGATTATTTTGAAAAGGAATTCGAATGCCCGCATCCGCCCAGACGCTGCGCCCGCCATCGCGATTGCTGATGCTGATGGAAGCGCGCGCCATCCACGAATTCGGCGCCTTCCTCGGCGCGCTGCCGCTGCTCAGTCTCGCGCCGCGCGGCGACGGCCACCCGGTCCTGGTGTTGCCGGGACTCATCACCAGCGATACGGCGACGCGTCCGCTGCGCTCGTTCCTCAAGAGCCGCGGCTATGCCGTGAGCGGCTGGGGTCTTGGCCGCAATCTCGGTCCGCGCGCCGGCGTGCAGGATGCGATGGTCAATCTCTTGCAGGACCTCAACGAGACCCACGGCCGCAAAGTGAGTCTGGTGGGATGGAGCCTCGGCGGAATTTACGCGCGGCAGTTGGCGAAGATGATGCCGGATCGGGTGCGCTCGGTGATCACGCTCGGTAGTCCGTTCGCTGGTCATCCGAAGGCGACCAATGCGTGGCGCACCTATGAAACCGTGAGCGGCCAGCGCGCCGACGATTCCAACCCTGAGTTCGGCGGCGACATGGCGAAGACGCCGCCGGTGCCGACCACGGCGATCTTCAGCCGCACCGACGGCATCTGCGCGTGGCAAAGCTGCATCGAGCAGCCGGGCGCGCAGGCCGAGAACATCGAGGTGCAGGGCGCTAGCCATTGCGGCATGGGCCATCATCCCGCGATCGTCTATGCGGTGGCCGATCGTCTCGCGCAATCCGAGGGCGCGTGGAAGCCGTTCGATCGCAACGGCTGGCGCGCGCTGGTCTATCCCGATCCGGCGCGGTGAAGACTCGCAGCTAACAACTCAAGTTCGGTCGTCCCGGCCAACGGGTCCGGCTTCGCCGGCCCGATGATAAACTCCGGCCGGGACCCATACTCCCTGTCGTTGCAATTTATGCGACGCGGCAGCAAAGCGTTTTCAGAGGATTCTTCAGGGGTGATGGGTCCCGGCCTGCGCCGTGACGACGCAGGAAAATCATCGACGATGTGCTCATCAGCTCTTGCGGATCATTCCGCACGCAACCCTCAGCCCAGCTTCTGGAGCCGCTGAAGTCTCGGCGCATTCGCTGCGACGCGTGTCGGTAACGTTTTCGGCGCATGCGTGACGAGCCTTTCGACGTCGATACGCCGTTGCTGCTCGACAAATCTGATCGCGAAGCCATCCGCGAAAATCCGCGTGACCCGTCCGACGCATGCGCCCACGGACAGCGGCGTGCCCAGTTCGGGTTGAGCCGTGCTGGAGACGGCGACGCCCGACACCGAGATGTCGATGATGAAGCAGGGACATGAGCTGCCGTCGGCGAACAGCAGTGTCGAGTGCGGGATTTCAGGAATGAACCGCGCGTGATCCCTGCGATCCTGGATGGATGGATCGTTTTCCCGTTGCTCCAGCCACGTGAGCTTCTGCGCAAGCGATTTGCGCGTGGCGGCCGTCGTATTCAGCTCCATCAGAAAACCGCCGGACATGATGTCGGAGACGCGGCAGTCGAACTTGCCGAAGTCGCTGAAGAAGGATGTGAACTGGTCGCCGATGCGCCCCGGCACCGGTGCATCGACCAGCACCCGGAATGGCGAGACCCGCCGCGTGCGGCAGGCGAATGCGCGCGGCTGGCCGGCCGCGTCATACCAGTTCGGCAGCGTATAACTGCCGGATACGGAAATTTTCACCGCGCGTTGTTTTAAAAATTTTTCAATATTCATCGGACTGATGCCGTTCTGGCGTGGATGGTCCTTGAACGCAAAGACAGGTTAGTAATACTGGCGAAAAGTTACGGTGGAACCTCAAAAGGTTCCCGCGCCGTGAGTTGAGTTAATCCGGCATTACGAAATTATATACAGTTGTGTGACGCGCGCGCGATGACGGCTTGCATCGCCTAAACGCGCGGCAGTTGATCGACATTGTTGCAGATCGGGGAGGACGGTGCGGGGTGGTTGTCCAATGCGGCGTGGTGAAGACTCGCGGCACGCATATCAGCTCTCGTCGTCCCGGCGCAGGCCGGGACCCATACTCCCTGTCGTCGCAATTTATGCAACGCGGCAGCAAAGCGTTTTCAAGAGGTGATCCGGTGGTGATGGGTCCCGGCCTGCGCCGGGACGACCGGAGAACTCATTTATTCCTTCTTCCCGCGCAGCTTGCCGACCACGCCGGTGGGAAAGAAATACACGCTGGCGATGAACAGCAGTCCGAGCCACAGCAGCCAGCGGTCGGGATGCAGCAGGCCCGGCAGCAATGGAATCCCGGCGCTTGCGGTGGCTTTCGACGCCGCGCCCATCAGCGCCTGCAAATAGTTCTGCGCGAGAATGAAGATCGCGGCACCGATGACCGCGCCGTACATCGTGCCCATGCCGCCGATCACCACCATCAGGAGAATATCGATCATGATGGCGAACGAGAGCGAGGTGTCCGGTCCGGCATAGCGCAGCCACAGCGAATTCAGCACGCCGGCGGCCGCGGCGACGAGGGCGGCCAGCACGTTGGCCCATGTCAGGTGAAACACGGTGCGATAGCCGAGCGCTTCGGCGCGAAAACGATTCTCGCGCACCGCTTGCAGCACGCGGCCGAACGGCGAGTTCACGATGCGCAGCAGGGTGAGGATCATCGCGGCGGATGCGAAGAACACGATATAGTAAGTTAGCGTGCGGCCGTTGAACTCGAACCCGAACGCGTCCTTCGAGATCAGCACCGTGCCGGGACGCAGCAGCTCCGGCAACTGGAAGCTGCGGCCGTCGTCGCCGCCGGTAAGCCATGACAGTTGCGAGGCCAGCACCAGAAACGCCGACGCCACCGCCAGCGTGATCATCGCGAAGAAGATCGCCTGCACTCGCAGCGAGAACAGCCCGATGCCGAGCGCGAGCAGCGCCGCCAGCGGCAGGCCGATCACGATGCCGGTGGCGACGGCGGCCCATGTCGGCCCCATGCCGTAGAGCGCAATGGCGATGGCGTAAGAACCGATGCCGTAAAACATCGTGTGCGCGAACGACACCGTGCCGGTGTAGCCGAGCAGCAGGTCATAGGACGCAACCAGCGCCGCGAAGATGCAGATTTTCGTGGCGACGTTCATCGCTTTGGCGCCGGGAAAAAGAAATGGCGCGAGCGCGAGCAGCGTCACGATGACGATGAGCAGGAGAGAGAGCACGCGGCTGCGCGGCGGATCGCCGGAAAGGATCATCATCGATTTGTCACCGGGTAGAGGCCGCGCGGCCGCCACATCAGGATCGCGACCATCAGCAGGATGTTCGAGACCAGCGCCAGCTTCGGCACCAGGAAGCCGCCGTAGTTGGCGATCATGGCGACAAGGATCGCGCCGATGAAGCAGCCGCCGATGGAGCCGAGGCCGCCGATGATGATGACGATGAACACCAGCACCATCAGGTCGCCGCCCATCGCGGCGTGGATTTCCTCGCGATAGAGTCCCCACATGATGCCGCCGAGGCCAGCCAGCGCGGAGCCGGCCATGAACACGCCGAGGAACAGCCGTTTGATGCGATAGCCCAGCGCCTCGACCATCTCGCGGTTCTCGACCCCGGCGCGGATCAGGAGGCCGATTTTCGTGCGGTTCAGCACCAGCAGCACGAGGCCGAACACCACGAGGCCGACGATCATCGCCAGCACGCGATATTTGGCGATCGCGATGTCGCCGAGGATGAAGGAGCCGCGCAGCGAGGTCGGCAGCGGCAACGGAATCCGCTCCGGTCCCCACAGCGCGTAGAGCAGTTGCTCGGCCACGATGAGGCCGCCCATGGTGATCAGGATCTGCTTGAGGTGATTGCCGTAGACCGGGAGGATCAGCACGCGCTCGAACACGAGGCCGAGCGCGCCGGACACCGCCATCGACAGAAGTGCTGCGGGCGCAAGTGCTGCGAGATTGAGCCATAGCGAATCCGCCTGCACGTATCCCGCCATCGGCGCCAACACCAGCGTTGCGACGTAAGCGCCGACCGCGATGAACGCGCCGTGGCCGAAGTTCAGCACGTCCATCAGGCCGAACACCAGCGTCAGGCCCGAGGCCATGATGAAGATCATCATCCCCATGGCGAGACTTGCGACCGTCAGCGTCACCCACGTCGACGGCGAGCCGATCAGCGGGATCATCACGAGCGCCAGCACGATAGGCAGCAGCAGCGGCATGAGATCTCGCTTGGACTGCGGCAGGGGTTCGGAGGCGGTGCTGGCTTGTACAGACATTTGTGTGCTGCTTGTCATTGCGAGGAGCACTTGCGACGAAGCAATCCAGTTCTTCCTTGTGGCTCTGGATTGCTTCGCTTCGCTCGCAATGACGAAAAGAGGGATAGCGGGGGACATCATTGATGCGCCTCCAGGCTGAGGCCGAGCAGCTTTTCCTGCAAGGCGGTGTCCCTGGCGAGATCGGCCATCGCGCCGCGATGCACGATCTTGCCGTTGTCCATCACCAGCACGCTGTCGCCGATCTCCTGCGCGACGCGAAAATTCTGCTCGACAAGAAGAATGGTCGCCCCGCGCTTCTTCACCTCGGCGAGGCATTCGATCAGGTTGACGACGATGGCGGGCGCGAGGCCCTTGGTCGGCTCGTCGATCAGCAGCAGTTTGCGCGGCTCGACGATGGCGCGGGCGATGGAGAGCATCTGTTTCTGTCCGCCGGACAATGAACCGGCGCGCGACAGCCAGAACCGTTTCAGCGCCGGGAAGAATCCGAAGATCCATTGCAGCCGCGCGGTCATCGAGCGGGCCTTCACGCGCGGCGAGGATCAGGTTTTCCTTCACGGTGAGATCGGAGAACACCGACATGGATTCCGGCACGTAGCCGACGCCCATGCCGGCGATGTCGGGCGTGAGTTTCTTCTCGGTGCGCTGGCCCGCCAGCGTGATGGTGCCGGAGGAGGGTGGCGACAGACCCATGATGGTGCGCAGCGTGGTGGTCTTGCCCGCGCCGTTGCGGCCGAGCAGCATGGTGATCTGCCCTTCCGGCACGCTGAGATCAACGCCGTGCAGGATGTGATACTGCGCGATGTGGGTGTGCACGCCGCTGAGGGTCAGCATGTCGGTCATGCGGTGATCCTCTCTGGCATGACGTCATTCTGTTGCCACAGGCACAGTCCGTTCCCTCCCCCCTTGCGGGGGAGGGTTAGGGAGGGGGTGTGCGAAGGGAGGAATGTGTCCGTTGTACCCCCCTCTCTGTCTCTCCCCGCAAGGGGGGAGAGGACTATGGAGTCGAGAGCCTGCGCGACATTGCAGATGAATCTTGAAGGTCATGCCGCACTCTTTCCGGGCGCGATGCCGAGATAGGCTTCCTGCACGATGGGTGAGGCGATGACGTCGGCCGGCTTGCCGTCGGCGACGAGCTGGCCGTTATGCAGCACGATGATGCGGTCGGCCAGCGAGCGCACCACGTCCATCTTGTGCTCGACCAGCAGAATGATCTTGCTCGCGTCCTGCTTCAGCCGCGCGATCAGGTCGAGCACCACCGGCACCTCATCGACGCTCATGCCGGCGGTCGGTTCGTCGAACATGAAGACCTTCGGTTCCAGCGCCATCATCAATGCGACTTCGAGCTTGCGCTGGTCGCCATGCGAGAGGGCTGCGGCGGCGACCGCGCGGCGGTTGCCGAGCGCGATGGAGTCGAGAATGGCGTCGGCGCGTTCGATCAGGTCGCGGCGCGTCATCCACGGGCGCAGCATGTCGTAGTGCACGCCTGATGCGGCCTGCACCGCGAGGCGGACGTTTTCCTCGACGCTGAGATCTGGAAACAGGTTGGTCAACTGAAACGCGCGGCCGAGGCCCTTGCGGGTGCGCAAGGGAGCGGTGAGGCCGGTGATGTCCTCGCCATCGAGCAGCACCGTGCCGGCGGTGGGGCGAAGTTGTCCGGAGACCAGGTTGAAGTAGGTGGTCTTGCCGGCGCCGTTCGGGCCGACGATGGCGGTCAGTTCGCCCGGGCGGAACGTGCAGCTCACCTTGTTGACGGCGACATGGCCGCCGAAACGGATGGTCAGGTCGCGGGTCTCGAGGGTGAGGGGCATGTTCGTTCTTTGTGGCGAGGGTCGGGCGCTTGACTATCTATCGTCGTCCCGGCGAAGGCCGGGACCCATACTCCCTAAGCGCGGGTCGTCTATCGTGATTTTCAACAGCGTCTGGTGGTTATGGGTCCCGGCCTTCGCCGGGACGACGCGGAGTTTTTAGCCACGAGTGGTTCGAAGTTTGACCTCTCCCCGCAGGCGGGGAGAGGTGAAGCAAGAGCGGTTGCGCAATCGAGCGCTTACCGCTTGTTCTTGATCGGGATGGTCATGTCCTCGATCTTCAACTCGCGGACCAGTTCGTTGTCGGCCCAGGCGAGGTTCGGATCGACCTTGACCTTGAAGTGATACATGCTTTGCAGCGCCTGATGATCCTCCTTGCGGAAGATCATCTTGCCCTTCGGCGTGTCGAACTCCATGCCTTCCATGGCCGCGATCAGCTTCTCGGTGTCGGTGGACTTGGCCTTCTGCACGGCGGTGACCGCCGCCATCGCCGCTGCGAAACCGCCCGCGGTGAAGAAGTCCGGCGGCGCGTTGAAGCGCTTCTGGTGTTCGGCGACGAACCACTCGTTGATCGGGTTCTTCGGGATGCCGTAGTAGTAATAGGTGGCGCCTTCCATGCCGGGCAGCCGCTTGTAGGCGGCGAGCGCGGGCAGGATGTTGCCGCCGGTGGACAGTTCGATGTTGTAGCGCTTCGGGTCCATGTCCTGGATCTTGGTCAGCGGATCGCCGCCGCCGGCCCAGATCACCCAGATGATCTTGCGGCCGGGCTTGTCCTTCAATCCATCGAACAGGCGCTGTGCTGCGGCCGTGAAGTCGGTAGTCGCGGGCGGCACATATTCTTCAACGGCGAGCGTAGCACCAGTCTTCGACAGCGCGTCCTTGAAGGCCGCGACGCCGTCGCGGCCGAAGGCGTTGTCCTGTCCGAGGGTGGCGATGGTGACGCCCGGCTTGCCGATGGCGACCGCGTTGGAGATCGCGTCCTGCGACGAGTTGCGGCCAGTGCGGAAGATGTAGCGATTCCACTTCTCGCCGGTGATGGCGTCGGCCACCGCCGGCTCGACGATCAGCACCTTCTTGTTTTCCTCGGCGACCGGCAGCATGGCCAGCGCCGCGCCCGAGGCGGTGGTGCCGATGGCGAGATCGACCTTGTCGTCCTGATAGGCTTCGGCGAGCGCCGCCTTGGCGAGGTCGGGCTTGCCCTGATCGTCCTTGGTGATAAGCACGATCTTGCGGCCGTCGACCGTCATGGTGTTCTTGGTGGCGTACTCAAAGCCCATGCGCAGGCCGGTTTCGGTCTGCTTGGCATAGGCTTCGAGCGGGCCGGTCTTGCCGTGGATCAGGGCGATCTTGAGGTCGTCTGCTGATGCCGGCGTCGCCAGCAGCACGGCGGCTGCGGCGGCAGTATAAAGTGCAAGTTTACGCATGTTTGTCCTCCCTTTAGTTCTCGCGGACCATACAGAGCCGCGCCGGAATTACAATTTCTTTGCCGGGGCGCGGGTTGGGCGGGGGAATAAAGGCATTTTGGGCTGTCTTCAGCCTGCGGCAAGGGCCAAGGGAATGCCGAGACGATTAGGGCGTGAACCCATAACTTTGGAGTGGTCGGCGGACGCTCACTTTGGCGCGCATAACAGACTTAATCCGGGCATCGCGCCGTGTCCGAAAGTCGTCAAATCCGGAAGTCGGGATCGATCCGCACTTGCACTGCCATTTCTGTATTCTGATCGAACACAGGCAACTAACTGCTCAAAATCCGCGAGTCTCGTTATCCAGGCATAAACGCGGTTGCGGTATCCATAGAAAATATTCCCTGCACGAACGTGAACGCCGAATATCAACTTAGGCCGGTAAGAAATGCGCCATCTCATATTGCTCTTATTCTTGGCCTTGACCTGCCCTATGCGGGCAGAAGCCGAGCCGATGTCAGTCCGTTGCGATGGTTCATACTATGCGGAGCCGCAACCCTATTTCATGACCTTTGACATCGAGAAGCGTCGCTTCGTATTTGAGCGCGTTGGAGGAAACATCATAACGGGCGAGATCATTTCGGCAAATGACGAGCAACTGGACCTTAGCCTGAGGGGTGCGGGAGGACGCATACTTCTCTCCTTCAACCGCAAGCGGAATATGATAACCTGGCCTGGAATGCCTGCCGGAGAGCTGGGAAGGCATTCATTGCAACACACCTGCGCTGGAGTTACGGGCAGAACGGTGCTTTCCTTTTTCTATCAGCCGGAGCAATTTGATCCGAAACGTCGCGATCCCGTCGATGCCTTTTCACTCAGTTGCCCGGCCAAAACTGTTGGTTTTTATTTTATCACTCTGGATCGCGTGACAAAGACTGTTGTCGTGGAAAACGAACATTTTTCCGGTGGCTTTTCAGGTGACATCACAAACATCAACGATAGTGTTATCAAGTTCACGTTTGGACGTGGTGTCCTCGACCCGCATGATGCGCTGTGGGACGAGCGAAGCCGATCTCTAACCTTGATTGGGATTCCGGGCGATTCATCGAGGCCGACCATGGTTCAAGAATGTATCGCGACAAAGCCGCGGTCCATTTTGGAAGGCATTAACTGGGCGCGCTTGGCGGAATGAGACCGCATTCGCGTCGGCCCCCGAAGTCCGTTGTGCGGCATAACGAGGCCACGTCCTAGTAATGCGGCGGGGGCGGCTCAGAGGCCGGGCCGGTGCCCGATTTCATCTCGGCGTCATCCAGCCGCTCGCGCAGGGTCACGACCTCCCGGCCGAGTGCATCGATCTTGCGCCATTGCTCGGTGATGGTCTTGTTCAGGGTCTCGATGGTCTCGTCCTGATAGGCGATGCGGATTTCCAGTGCCTCGATCCGGGATGCGAGCGAGGGGGATGGCTGGTCAGTCATTGACGTCCTCGGTTTGCGCGGCGTCGGCCTGTTCGCTGATGTCCATTTCGGTGGCGTCGGTGTGATCGGTGACCGGACGTTGCACAAGGCCATGACCGAGCGCGATGCGCTGGTCGAACACGAAACATTCACCGCGCCACAGGCTTTGCGCCTCCGGAATTTCTTCCAGATATTTCAGGATGCCGCCCTTGAGGTGATAGACCTCCTCGAACCCCTGCGACAGCAGGTAGGAACTGGCCTTCTCGCAGCGGATGCCGCCGGTGCAGAACATCGCGACTTTCCTGTGCCTCGCAGGGTCCAGCGTGCGTGCGGCGAAATCGGGAAACTCGCCGAACCGCGTGATCTTCGGGTCCACCGCGCCCTCGAAGGTGCCCATCTCGACCTCGAAGCCGTTGCGGGTGTCGATCAGCAGCACGTCGTCCTGCGCAATCAGCGCGTTCCAGTCGGCGGCATCGACATAGACGCCGACCTTGGCGTTGGGATCGACCTCGGGATCGCCGAGTCGCACGATTTCCTTTTTCAGCCGCACCTTCATCCGGTTGAACGGCATGTCGTTTGCGGTGGAGAATTTCAGCTCCAGCTTGTCGAGGCGGCCGTCAAACAGTGCGCCGTGCTGCAACTGGTTCATCAGGGCGTCGATGGCGACATCGCGTCCGGCCACGGTTCCGTTGATGCCTTCGGCGGCGAGCAGGATGATACCCTTGATGTCCAGCGCCACGCACATATTGCGCAGCGGCTCCCGCAGGGCTTCGAAATCCGGGAGCGGGACGAACTGATAGAAAGCGGCGACCTTGTACGACATGGCGGGGCTTATATCAGGACGGGACGGGGGCAAGGAATTGGTATTCGGGCGTGTCTCGGTTTCACTTCCGTTCGTCCCCGCGAAAGCGGGGACCCAGAACGAAAGAACTGGATCCCCGCTTTCGCGGGGATGAGCGGTGAAAGTGTATACCGGCGCCGCCGGCAGTTGTGTGCACTCCAGCGGTCGATGCGTGGATGGCATCGTCATTGCGAGGAGCGAAGCAATCCAGCCTTCAAATCCGGATTTTCCGACGAATGTGGTGCATTTTGGGGCATCCTGTCACGCTTTTGACAAGGCCCTCGTGGACCGGCGGGCGGTTGCCGGATACGCTTTGCGCCGTGTTTAATCACGCCTTATTTTGGCGGGTACGCCTCGCTATCCAAGGAAATCTGCTAGATAAATCCGAGCCTATCGAGAGAATCGGACCCGCCTTTGTCTCACGGACTTTCCAACGATCCGGCCCCCGACGCCGCCAAAAAATCCTTCAGCATCGCATTCGGGCTTGAGCGGATCGGGCTGATCGCGCTGCGCGCGCCGAAGATCGCAGCGGTGGTGCTGCTGGCGCTGGTCGTGGTCGCCGTGTTCGGCCTCCAGCGCATCAAGATCGACGATTCGCTGAGCCAGTTGTTCCGGTCCGATACGCCCGAATACAAGCAATATGAAGAAGTGACCAAGCGCTTCCCGTCCAGCGAATACGACGTGCTGGTGGTGGTGGAGGGCAAGTCGCTGCTGGAGCGCAATTCGCTTGAGAAGCTGCGCGACCTCGTCACCGACCTGCAACTTGTGGACGGCACCCGCGGCATTATCTCGCTGTTCTCCGCCCGCCAGCCGCCCGAAGGCGGCCGTCTGCCTGCCGCGCTGTTTCCGGAAACGCTCCCCGAGGGCGCGGAGTACGACGCCTTCATCAAGCGGGTGAGGGACAACGAGGTCATCAAGGGCAAGCTGCTGTCGGAGGACGGCACGCTGGCGCTGATCGTGCTGGCGCTGGACCCCGCGATCGTCGGCAACAAGGGCCTTAACGCCACCATCGGCGAAGTCCGCAAGATCATGAGCGAGGATCTTGAGGGCACCAATCTCAGCAGCCAGTTGTCCGGCGTGCCCGTCATGCAGCTCGAAATCCGCAACGCGGTCGAGCGCGACGGCCTGACCTACAACATCGCCGGCATTCTCGCCGGCTGCATCATCGCCATCATCTTCTTCCGGCGCATCTCCTTCATGATCGTCGCGGCGTTTCCGCCGCTGCTGGCGATCCTGCTGTCGATCGGCACGCTGGGCTGGCTCGGCTTCAGCCTTAACATGTTCCTCAACGTGATGACGCCCCTCATCATGGTCATCAGCTTTGCGGATTCGATGCAGCTCACGTTCGCCGCAAGAGACCGGCTGATCGCGGGCGAGGACAAGGCGACCGCCTTCCGCAATGCCGTGCTGGTGGTGGGACCGGCCTGCGTGCTGACCCACGGCACCGCGGCGCTGTCGTTCCTCGCCTTGCAGTTTTCCGATTCCGACCTGATCCGCACCTTCGGCGAAGCGGGATTGATGGCGACGGTGATTGCACTGATCGCGGTGCTGTCGCTGGTGCCGGTGTTCGGCGTGCTGCTGGTGCGCAAGGAAAACCTGCTGGCCACCAAGGTGAAGGGCGCGGACCGTGGCGTCGAGGCGTTGCGCGCGTTCTGCGCGTTCATCGCCAAGCGCATGGTCGGACATCCCGGATTGTTCAGCCTGATCGCGCTGCTCGTCGTTCTGGGCCTCGGCATCATCTATGCGAGCCTCGAACCCAGGTATCGTCTCGCCGATCAGGTGCCGGACAAGCAGCAGGCGGTGGAGGCGTCGAGCCGTCTCGATGCCAAGCTGACTGGCGCCAATCCGATCGACGTGCTGATCGAATTCCCCAAGGGCAAGTCGCTGTACGATCCGGAAACGCTGGACACCATCGCCGCCGTCCACACCATCATCGAGAAGCAGGCCGGCGTCGGCAACGTCTGGTCGATCGAGACGCTGCGGCGCTGGCTGGCCGAGAAGGCGGGCCGCTCCGACGTGACCATTCTCAAGGAGTATGTCGACCTGCTGCCGAAGTACCTGTCGCGGCGCTTCATCTCGGAGAACGAGGACGCGGTGGTGGTCTCGGGCCGCGTGCCCGATCTGGATTCAAGCCAGATCCTGCCCACCGTCGAGAAGCTCGACGCCGCGATGGGCGCGGTCCGCAGCGCGCATCCCGGCTATATGATCGCCGTGACCGGCCTGTCGGCCATCGCCGCGCGCAACAGCGCCAGCATGATCGGCAAGCTCAACCACGGCCTCACCATCGAATTCCTGCTGGTGGCGGCGTTCATCGGTCTCGCGTTCCGTTCGGTGGTGGTGATGTTCGCCAGCATCCTGCCCGGCATCTTCCCGGTGGTGCTGTCGGGCACCGTGCTGTGGCTCCTGGGCGAGGGATTGCAATTCGCCAGCGTGGTCGCGCTCACCGTGTCGTTCGGTCTGGGATTAAGCGCGACGATTCACTTCCTCAACCGGCTGCGGCTGGAGGAAAAGCCCGGCGTGGACGAGGCGCAGGCGGTGGAGCGCGCCACCGTGCTGGTGGGACCGGCGCTGATCCTGACCACGGTGGTGCTGGCGTGCGGTCTGGTGGTGACGGTGTTCTCGGACCTGCCGTCGCTGCGGCTGTTCGGATGGCTCTCGGCCTTCGCCATGATCGCGGCGCTGATCGCCGATCTCTTTATTCTTCGCCCGACGGCGATGTGGCTCATCAGCACGTCGCACAAGATCAAGGCGGCGTGGGGCGCAAAACCGGCGAAATAGCCGGGGTCCGTCATTGCGAGAAGCCCTTGCGACGAAGCAATCCAGTCCTTGTCAAATTGTTCTGGATTGCTTCGCGGAGCCTGTCATCGGGCGGCGCTTCGCGCCGACCCGTTGGCTCGCAATGACAGTGGAAAGTGCGTTACCTGTAATTTTTCAGCAAAATGGCCCGCCGATTTCTCATCGGCGGGCCATTTTGTTGATCGCTCCACACTTCGCCGTCACCCTGAGGTGCCGTAGCGAAGCGGAGGCCTCGAAGGGCGACGGCGTTTCACACAGTCATCCTTCGCGGCTCGCCGAAGACGGCTCGCACCTCAGGATGACGGCTCAGTGTCTTTTATCGCGGCAGCCTAAAATTAGCAGGCTCAGTTGCCTTTCGCGAGGCTGATGGTCACGGCGCGAATCTCGCCTTTCGAGTCGATCTTGACCGATTGCCGGCTGCCGCGCGCCGACATGAAGAACGTCGCCGCGTAGCCATTGGCCGTCACGAGCGCGTTGACCTGCCCACCGGAGATGCTGCCCTCGATGCTGCCGTTGACGTTGCGGCTGGCTTCGCTCCACGAGCCGGCGAGGTTGTTCCCCTTGGCGGCGACGTTGCTGGTCAGTTCGAACTTGTAGCTGTCGCTTGCGCAGCGCAGGACCTGGCGCAGCGTGCTGCCATCGCCGTTCACGGAATAGGTCCCGCGGCAGCGGATGCGCTCGGTGCCGCTGTCGGCGATGGTGATGGAGCCGCTGCCGGACCAACTGCCTGCAAAATCGGCAAACGGCCCCGACTCGGCGTGCGCGAGGGCCGGTGCCAGCAAAACGGCTGCGGCAGCGGCGACATTGCGGAAATTGTTGAAACGAAAAGTCGCGGGGAAAGACATCTGTAAACACCATCGGTTGCGGTCGGTATATATTTGTCGCTCATACCACGCTTTGGTTCACCGGAAAATGTAGCGCAGCGCACCAAAACGGGAAAATTCCTGCGGTTTGGGTTCTTGTCAGCCCGGTGACACCGGCATGTCGCGCCATTTCCGGTGTTTTTCGCGATCTCCTGCGTTGCAATGCAATGATCGGATGTTTGGGACGAATTTCTTCAGACCGGTAGACAAGTCGGATTTTCGCACATCTAATCCCCTCCAAGGCCGGCAAAAAAAGCACGGCCATTTGGGAGGACGACAATGAAATTAACGCGACGCGATTTTTCGGCTGTTCTGGCTGCGGGTCTTGCAGCTCCAGCTTTCGTCAGAAGCGCAGGCGCTCAGGGCGCGACCATCAAGATCGGCATGTGCGCGCCGGTGACCGGCCCGGCTGCTGAATCGGGCAAGTATGCCGTCGGCGGCGCGAAGCTGGCGGTGGAGCAGGTCAACAAGGCGGGCGGCGTCCTCGGCAAGCAGATCGAACTGATCGTCGAAGACGACCAGACCACCAATCCCGGCATCGTGCTGGCGTTCTCGAAGCTCGCCGCCCAGCCGGACATCGTGGCTTTCCTCGGCTCGATCCGCTCGACGCAGGTCCATGCGATGGCGCCCGACGTGCTGAAACTCGGCAAGCCCGTGATGTTCGGCGGCACCGATCCGAATCTCACCAAGCTCGGCAATCCGTGGCTGTTCCGGTTTCGCCCGAACGACAGCTATTCCGGCAAGGTGATCGCCGACTACGGCGTCAACACGCTGGGCAAGAAGAAGTGGGCGGTGCTGCATTCCACCGACGCCTTCGGCACGGCGGGCGGCAAGGCGCTGACCGAGGGCCTTTCGAAGCTCGGCATCACGCCGGTGATCGATCAGGGCTATGCCAACCAGAGCCAGGACTTCACCCCGGTGGTGCTGGCGATCAAGCAGTCCGGCGCGGACGTGCTGGGCTCGTACTTCACCTTCGAAAATGATCTCGGCATCTTTGCGCGTCAGTTGCGCCAGCTCGGCGTCAACATTCCATGGGTCGGCTCGCCCTCGATCGTGAACATCACCGCGCTGAAGCTCGCCGGTTCCGCGCTGTATGGCACCTACGGCGTCGCCGACTATGCCGAGGATTCCAGCGAGGGCTCCAAGGCGTTCGGCAAGCTCTACCGCGATGCCTTCAAGGTCGCGCCGGACAACCAGAGCTCATGGCCGTATGACGCCGTGATCGTTCTCGCCAAGGCAATGAACACCGCGAAGTCGACGGACCCCGCCAAGGTTCGTGAGGCGATCCTTGCGATCAGGGGGCACGCGGGCGCCGAAGGCGAATACAACTTCGACAAGAATGGTGACGGACTCCACGGTTACAACATCGTGAAGAACGAGAAGGGCACCATCGTCTTCGACAAGCACATCGAGTCCAAGGACTGAGCGGCGTGTTCGGGCGATCCGCCTCTGCGCAAAAGATCGTCATTCCGGGGCGCGAGCAAGGCGAGCGAGCCCGGAATCCATAACCACAGTGATATGGATTCCGGGCCTGCGCCCCAAGAGGGGCGCATCCCGGAATGACGGAGAAATTGTTCGAGCAAGGATCGATCCTGCCTATTTCGACACGTTGTCGGCACTCCCACACCGAGCACCCTTCATGGATCTGGCACTGCAACTGCTCTTCACCGGAATCGGCATCGGAGCCGTCTACGCGCTTGTGGCGCTGGGCTTCGTGCTGATCTTCCGCGCCACCAACGTCGTCAATTTCGCGCAGGGCGAATTCTCGATGGTCGCGGCCTACCTGATGGTGGTGTTCGCCGTCGATCTCGGCTGGCCATACTGGCTGTCGTTCCTGCTGGCGCTGGCGGGCATGGCGCTGCTCGGCGTGATCTTCAATCTCGGCGTCTACTATCCGCTGCGCCATCGCAGCTTCCTGCCGGTCATCATCGCCACCATCGGCGCATCGATCCTGATGGCGAATTCGGTGCTGGCGATCTATGGCCCGCAGCCGCAGGTCCTGAGCGGATGGTTCGAGACGCCCGGCATCCAGCTCGGCCCGGTCTATCTCGACAGCCAGTATCTGCTCATCATCGCCGTGACCATCGCGCTGGTGATCTTCAACTTCTGGTTTTTCGAGAAGACCATGCTCGGCAAGAAATTGCAGGCCACCTCGCAGGACAAGGAGATGGCCTCGCTGCTCGGCATCTCCGTCTCCACCATGATCATGATCACCTTCATCTATTCGGCGGTGCTGGGCGGCCTCGCGGGCATTCTGGTGGCGCCGGTGCTGTTCGTCTCGATCCAGATGGGCTCGACCATCGCGCTGAAAGCCTTCGCCGCGACTATTATTGGCGGTTTCGGTGACGTCACCGGCGCGATCATCGGCGGGCTGGCGCTCGGCATCATCGAGACCTTCGGTGCAGCCTATATCTCGGTGCCGTACAAGGACGGCTTCGCCTTCCTCGTGCTGGTGCTGTTTCTCGCCTTCCGGCCGCAAGGCATCTTCGGCGAACGCGTCGCGGAGAAGGCATGAGCATGTCCGGCGAACATATCCAGACGTCCACGCCCGCCGTCCGCATGACGCCGTCGATCCTGCGCCACGCGCCGTATTTCGTGTTGGCGGCGATCGCGGTGGCTGCCGCCGCGACCATGTCGTTCGACGGCTATATCCTCAACATCCTGATGCAGGCGGCAACGTTCTCCATCGCCGTGTTCGGGCTGTCGGTGGTGCTCGGCCTGTGCGGCCAGATCAATCTGGCACAGGCGGCGTTCTTCGGCTTCGGCGCTTACGCCGTCGCCATCGGAACCTCCGATTACCAGATCAGCTTTTGGCTCTGCCTGGTCGCGGGTGCGCTGCTCGCCTTGCTTGCGGGTGCCGTGCTCGGCATGACCACGCTCAAGCTCGGTGGGCACTATCTCGCCATGGTGACGATCTCGTTCCAGCAGATCGTCACGCTGGTGATGATCAACGCGATCTGGCTGACCCATGGCCCCGACGGCGTCGGCAAGATCGGGCGGCCGGCGCTGTTCCAGTCGCAGCAGTCGTTCCTCGCGTTCTGCGTCGGCGCGTTGGCGCTGATCGGCTATCTCGTCTGGCACATGCCGGACACGCGGCTCGGCCGCGCCATGCGCGCGGTGCGCGACAACGAACTGGCGGCGGGCGTCGCCGGCATCGACGTCTACCGCACCAAGGTCGCGGCCTTCGCGATCTCGGCGCTGCTCGGCGGCATCGGCGGCGGCTTGTTCGCCGGCGGCTTCGCCTATGTCAGCCCGGATCAGTTCTCGTTCGCGGAATCGATCATATTCCTGACCATGGCGTTGCTTGGCGGTGTGGCGTCGCCGATCGGCGTGGTGATCGGCACCGGGCTGCTGATCCTGATTCCGGAATGGCTGCGCTTCCTGAAAAGCCTGCCGGGATTGTATCTCGCCATCTACGGCCTGTTCGTGATCCTGATCGTGCGCTTCATGCCGGACGGCATCTGGGGCTTTGTGCAGGAGGTCCTGACCAGATGGCGCGCCAAGATGCCGGCGGCGCCCGCGAGCGCGGCCCTGCAACTCGTGCCTGCCAGAACCGGCGGCGACATGGTGCTCGAAGTCACCGGCCTGTCGAAACACTTCGGTGGCCTCAAGGCCGTCGATAATGTCGACATCTCGGTGCGGCGCGGCGGGGTGCATGCGCTGATCGGGCCGAACGGCTCCGGCAAGACCACCACGCTCAACATGCTCTCCGGTCTTTACAAGGTGACGTCCGGCAGGATCCTGCTCGACGGCACTGACGTGACCAACATGCCGGCGCACCAGCGCACGGCGGCGGGCCTGGGCCGCACGTTCCAGAACATCCGCCTGTTCCGTTCGATGACGGCGCTGGAAAACGTGGTGATCGGCGCGGAGCGTCCGGGCAACACGCTGATTGGCGACGGCAGCGCGGAAGCGCTGACGCAGCGGGCGCTGTCGGCGCTGGCTTTCGTCGGCCTCGGCCCGCGCGCCAACGAACTGGTGTCGAGCTTTTCCTACGGCCATCAGCGCCTGATCGAGATCGCCCGCGCGCTCGCCGGCAATCCGGTTCTGCTGCTGCTGGATGAACCGGCGGCGGGACTGAACTCCTCCGAGAAGGTCGAACTGCACGATCTGCTCAAGCGCATCGCGGCGCAGGGGCTGACCATTCTCATCATCGACCACGACATGACGCTGGTGCGCGAAGCCGCGCAGCACATCACGGTGCTGAATTTCGGCCGCCGCATCGCGGACGGCGAGTCGCTGGCGGTGTTGCAGCATCCCGACGTCATCACCGCATATCTCGGGACGGAGTGACCATGGCGCTGCTTGAGATCAACGACCTGATGGTGCTCTACGGCGAGATCGAAGCGCTGCGCGGCATTTCGCTGAAAGTCGAGGAAGGGCAGGTGGTGACGCTGCTCGGTTCCAACGGCGCGGGTAAGTCCACCACGTTGCGCGCCATCTCGGGTCTTGCGAAGCCTGCGGCGGGTGAAATCCTGTTCGACGGCACCTCCATCGTCGGCCTCGGGCCGGAGGCCATCGTGCGGCTCGGCATTTCCCATGTGCCGGAGGGGCGGCGGGTGTTTCCCGGCCTCACCGTGAAAGAGAACATCATGCTCGGCGCGTCGAACCGCCGGGTCGCCAAGGCGCAACTGTCGCGGGAGGCGGACGCGATGTTCGATCTGTTTCCGGACATCCGGCAATTCGCGGACAAGCTCGGCTGGACGCTGTCCGGCGGACAGTTGCAGATGGTGGCGGTGGCGCGCGGACTGATGGCGAAGCCGCGGCTGCTGCTGCTCGACGAGCCGTCGCTCGGCCTCGCGCCGGTGATCGTGCAGGCGGTGTTCCGCATCATCGCCGAAATCCGCCGCGACACGACGGTTTTACTTGTGGAGCAGAACGCCCGCATGGGATTGTCCGTCGCCGATTACGGCTACGTGCTGGAAACCGGGCGTCTCGCGCTCGGCGGCAAACCCGACGAACTGTGGAGCAACGAAGCAATCAGAGCCGCGTATCTCGGCGGCCATACCAAGGCAACTGTCTAAATCATGGTGACAATCAATCACAAGAAACTCATCGGCTTCGTCGCCGACATCTTTTCGCGCGCCGGTTCCTCGAAGGCCGAGGCCGAACGCATCGCCACCTATCTCACCACGGCGAACCTCACCGGCCATGACAGCCACGGCGTCATCCGAGTGCCGCAATATGTGAAATGGGTGAAAGAGGGCGCCATCGTTCCCGACCAGACCATCAAGCTGGTGGTCGATACGCCGTCCATCGCGGTGATCGACGGCGGCTTCGGTTACGGCCAGACCGTGACGCCGCAGGCGGTGAAAATCGGCATCGACAAGTGCAAGGCCAACGGTCTTGCGGCGATGACGCTGAAGAATTCCGGCCATCTCGGCCGCGTCGGCGACTGGGCGGAAATGGCGGCGGCGGAAGGGCTGATCTCGATCTATTTCGTCAACGCGGCGGGCTCGGTGCTGGTCGCGCCTTACGGCGGCGTTGCGCGCAAACTGTCGACGGCACCTTATTGCGTCGGCATTCCGCGCCCGGGGCAGGGGCCGGTGGTGCTGGACTTCGCAACCTCCATCGTTGCCGAAGGCAAGGTGATGGTGGCGAGCCGCGGCGGCAAGAAGCTGCCGAAGGGCGCGCTGGTCGATGAAGACGGTTCGCTGAGCGAGGACCCGCATGTGCTTTACGGTCCCTATGAAGCCGACGGTCCGCGCATTCACGCGCAGGGCAAGGGCGCGATCCGCGCCTTTGGCGAACATAAAGGCTCGGGCCTCGCGCTGATGTGCGAACTGCTCGGCGGCGCGCTCACCGGCAACGGCGCGACCAAGACCGACCGCCGCTTCTCCAACGGCATGCTCGCGATCTACATCGATCCGAAGGTGGTGGACCCGGCGCATTTCTTCGACGGCGAGGTCGCGCGCTATATCGCCTACTTCAAGGACAGCAAGCTGGCCAAGGGCCACGACGCGGTGCTGATTCCGGGAGAGCCGGAAGCCGCGACCCGCGCCGAGCGCACGGCAAACGGTGTGCCGCTGACGCAGGAGACGTGGAATTCCATCACGGCGACAGCGCGCGCGGTCGGGATCGATGACGCGGCGGTGAAGGCTGCGGAGGGGTAGGTTGTTGAGAGAGTGGCAACGCAACGGGAATGCCTCATGGTGAGGAGCGAGGCGCTTGCCTCGCGTCTCGAACCATGAGGCGGGTTCGGCCGTAAAGTTTCCCTCATCCTTCGAGACGCGGCGAAGACGCCGCTCCTCAGGATGAGGTCAGCGCAGATTTTGGGATTGCAACGAGAAGAGAACAACAATGGCAAACAAGGTCAAGGACATCTGGGCGGCGGGCAAGGTCGTCGTCAACGGCTGGCTGGCGATCCCGTCGGGCTTCTCCGCCGAGGTGATGGCGCAATGCGGCTTCGACAGCGTCACCGTCGATATGCAGCACGGCGTGCAGGATTATCAGTCGATGATCCAGTGCTTCCAGGCGATGCAGGCGCATCCCGTCACGCCGATGGTGCGCGTGCCGTGGAACGAGCCCGGCATCATCGGCAAGGTGCTGGACGGTGGCGCTTACGGCGTGATCTGCCCGATGATCAACACGAAAGAGGAAGCCGAGCGATTCGTCGCCGCCGCGAAGTATCCGCCGCGCGGCACCCGCAGCAACGGTCCGATCCGCGCCATGATGTACGGCTCGGCGGGGACGTATCAGCAGACCGCCAACGACGAGACGCTGTGCATTCCGATGATCGAGACCAAAACCGCGGTCGAGAATCTGGAGTCGATCCTCGACGTGAAGGGCATCGCCGGGGTCTACATCGGCCCGTCTGATCTCGGCTTCTCCTACGGCCTGCATCCGACCCTCGACCGCACCGAGCCCGAGATGCTCGCGATCTACGAGAAGGTGGTGAAGGCGTGCGAAAAGCGCGGCATCTTCCCGGGCATCCATTGCAGCGGCGCGGCGGGCGCGACGCTCGCGATCCAGCGCGGCTTCAAGCTGGTCACGATCATGAACGACAGCGGCCTGCTGGCGATGTCCGCCAAGAGCCACATCGGCGAGACGCGGAAGAACTCCGGCGGCAAGGCGTAGCGTTTCAACCTCTCCCCGCAAGCGGGGAGAGGTCGCGAGCGCAGCGAGCGGGTGAGGGGCCGCTCTGTCAAACTTGCAATTGCCCCTCACCCGGAGACATCGCTACGCTCTGTCTCCGACCTCTCCCCGCAAGCGGGGAGAGGTGAAAAAGAAGACGCCAAAGCCAGCAAGGACGACAGCCATGGCCCCGACACCTGTGATCCGCCTGCATCCCGACGACGGCGTGGTGATCGCGCGGGCGGCGTTGCTGCCCGGCGCGGAGGTCGCGCCCGGGATCGCGGCAAGCGAGCGGATTCCGGCGGGGCACAAGGTGGCGGTGAAGCCCATCGCAGTCGGCGAGCCCGTCATGCGCTACGGCCAGATCATCGGCTTTGCGACGCAGCCGATCGCGCCGGGCCAGCATGTCCATGTGCAGAACATCGGCATGGGCGAGTTCTCCAAGGATTATGCCTATGGCGTCGACGTCAAGCCGACGCCGAACTTCGATTGGCCCGCGACCTTTCAGGGCATCCGCCGCCCCGACGGCCGCGTGGCGACACGCAACTACATCGGCATCCTCACCAGCGTGAATTGCAGCGCGCACGTCGCGGGCATGGTCGCGGATGTGTTCAAGCGCAATCCATTCACCGGCCACGATCCGCTGGCGGCATTTCCCAATGTCGATGGCGTGGTCGCGCTGACCCACAAGACCGGTTGCGGCATGACCCAGCTTGAGCCGCTGACGGTGCTGCGGCGGACGCTCGGCGGCTACGCGCGGCATGTGAACTTCTCGCATGTCATTATTCTGGGTCTTGGCTGCGAGATGAACCAGATCGGCGGCTTCCTCGAAGAGCAACGGCTGGCGGGGCGCTTGCGTTCGCTCGACATTCAGGATGTCGGCGGTTCGCGCAAGACGGTGGAGAAGGCGGTTGCCTTCGTGCACGAGGTGCTGGCCGAGTCCAACAACGTGACGCGCGAACCGTGCTCCGCGAGCGAACTGATGGTCGCGCTTCAGTGTGGCGGTTCGGACGGCTATTCCGGCGTGTCGGCCAATCCGGCGCTGGGTGCGGCGAGCGATCTTCTCGTGCGCCACGGCGGTTCGGTGATCCTGTCGGAGACGCCCGAAACCTATGGCGCTGAACATCTTTTGACGCGCCGCGCGGTCAGCCCCGAAGTCGGCGAGAAGCTGGTCGCGCTGATGCGCTGGTGGGAGGACTACACGCAGCGCAACGGCGCGGAAATGGATTCCAATCCCAGCCCCGGCAACAAGGCGGGTGGCCTCACCACCATTCTGGAAAAGTCGCTCGGCGCGATGGCGAAGGCGGGCAGCACCAATCTGGTCGACGTGGTGGGCTATGCCGAGCCGGTGACCAAGAAGGGCTTCACTTTCATGGACACGCCGGGCTTCGATCCGGTCGCGGCCACCGGGCAGGTCGCGGGCGGCGCAAATCTGGTGTGCTTCACCACCGGGCGCGGCAGCGTGTTCGGCTGCAAGCCGTCGCCCTCGATCAAGCTCGCCACCAACACGCCGATGTATCGCCGCATGGAGGACGACATGGACGTCAATTGCGGCACCATTCTCGACGGCGAGGAGACCGTGCAGCAGTGCGGCCAGCGCATTTTCGACCTGATGCTGCGGGTGGCCTCCGGCGAGCAGACCAAGAGCGAGGCATTCGACTTCGGCGCGGCCGAATTCGCGCCGTGGGTATTAGGCGCTACGATGTAGCGCGCCGGGTGCTTGGGGCGACGATGTAGGCTTGTCGCCATCGCGTATTGCGGTCGTCCCGGCGCAGGCCGGGACCCATCACCCCTGATTGTTCATTTATTGCACGTTGCTCGCACATCGCATCACTAACACCGACAGGGAGTATGGGTCCCGGCCTGCGCCGGGACGACCAGAGAACGGGACTTTTGCCTCGCCTCTGAAATGCTTCTAATGTGCCGCCGCAAATCACTGCGACGGAAAGAACAAGATGACCAAGGGTCTCAAGAAGGGGCTGACCAGCTACGGCGATCCGGGATTCTCGCTGTTCCTGCGCAAGGCCTTCATCAAGGCGATGGGCTATTCCGACGACGCGCTGGAGCGCCCGATCGTCGGCATCACCAACACCTATAGCGACTACAACCCCTGCCACGGCAACGTGCCGCAGCTCATCGAGGCGGTGAAGCGCGGCGTCATGCTGGCCGGCGCGATGCCGATGGTGTTTCCGACCATTTCCATCGCCGAGAGCTTTTCGTTTCCGACCTCGATGTACCTGCGCAACCTGATGGCGATGGATACCGAGGAGATGATCCGCGCCCAGCCGATGGACGCCATCGTCGTGATCGGCGGTTGCGACAAGACGCTGCCGGCACAGATCATGGCAGCGGTCAGCGCCGACTTGCCCACCGTCGTCATTCCGGTGGGGCCGATGGTGGTCGGCCATCACAAGGGCGAGGTGCTTGGCGCCTGCACCGACTGCCGCCGGATGTGGGGAAAATTCCGCGCCGGCGAAATCGACGAAGTGGAGATCGAGGCGGTGAACGGGCGTCTCGCGCCTTCTGTAGGGACGTGCATGGTGATGGGCACCGCCAGCACCATGGCGTGCATCACAGAAGCATTGGGATTGTCGTTGCCGATGAGCGCGACGATTCCGCGCCGCATTCCGAGCGCGTGCGCTCGGCGGAACTGAGCGGCCGGCGCGCGGCGGAAATGGCCGTCAGCGGCGGGCCGCGTCCGAGTGAACTGCTAACGCCGGCTGCTTTCAAAAACGCGCAGGTGGTGTTGCAGGCCATCGGCGGCTCGACCAACGGGCTGATCCATCTCACCGCGATTGCCAACCGCACCGAACATCGCATCGATCTCGCGGCATTCGACCAGTTGGGCCGCGACGTGCCGGTGCTGATCGATCTCAAGCCGTCGGGCTCACATTATATGGAGCACTTCCACCATGCCGGCGGCGTGCCGAAGCTGATGAGGCAGCTCGGCGACCTGATCGACCTCGATGCGAAGACCATCGCGGGCGGCACGCTGCGCGATGTCGTTGCGAACGCGGAGGAGGTGCCGGGACAGGACGCGATCCGCGCCCGCAGCAATCCGATCACGCCGGAAGGCGCGATGGCGGTGCTGCACGGCAATCTCGCGCCGCGCGGCGCGCTCATCAAGCATTCGGCGGCGTCGCCGAAACTGTTGCAGCACACCGGCCGCGCGGTGGTGTTCGAGTCGGTGGAGGACATGACGCTGCGCGTGGATGATCCAAACCTGGACGTCACGGCGGACGACGTACTGGTGCTGCGCAACGCCGGGCCGAAGGGCGCACCGGGCATGCCGGAGGCGGGCTATCTGCCGATCCCGCAGAAGATTCTGCGCACCGGCGTCAAGGACATGGTGCGGATTTCCGACGCGCGCATGAGCGGCACGGCGTTCGGCACCATCTTGCTGCACATCACGCCGGAATCCGCGGTCGGCGGTCCGCTGGCGCTGGTGCAGACCGGCGACATGATCCGGCTCGATGTCGCGAAACGCCGGATCGACCTGCTGGTCGATGAGGTGGAATTGACTGTACGCCAGCTTGCATTGGGCAAACCTGCAAGGCCGGTATGGGCTGAGCGGGGGTATGCACACCTGTTTTATGAGACTATCACGCAGGCGGATGAGGGCTGCGATTTCGATTTCATGCGGCGCGAAGGCCCGTCCCGCGGCTGATCCGGCAGTTCAGGTCAGCGCATCCCTTGGAATTGGATAATGAGGGTTTCGATGACGACAGTTGCGTTGACCGCCGAGCAACACGCCGATCGCCGCCGCCGCATCTGGGCCATCGTCGGCAGTTCGTCCGGCAATCTGGTCGAATGGTACGATTTCTACGCCTACGCCTTCACGGCGCTGTATTTCGCCAAGGCGTTCTTCCCCGAGGGCAACCAGACCACGCAACTGCTGCAGACAGCCGCGGTGTTCGCCATCGGCTTTCTGATGCGGCCGATCGGCGGTTATATTTTCGGTTCCGTCGCGGACAAATACGGCCGCAAGACCTCGATGGTCACGTCCATCCTGATGATGTGCGGCGGATCGCTGGCCATCGGCCTGCTGCCGACCCATGACAGCATCGGGATCGCGGCGCCGATCCTGCTGCTGATCGCACGCATGATTCAGGGGCTTTCGGTCGGCGGCGAATATGGCACCACCGCCACCTATATGAGCGAAGTGGCGCTGCCGGGCCAGCGCGGCTTCTTTGCGTCATTCCAGTATGTGACGCTGATCGGCGGGCAGTTGCTGGCGTCGCTGGTCGTGCTGGTCATCCAACTGATGCTGACCGACGCGGAGCTCCGCGCCTGGGGCTGGCGCATTCCGTTCTTCATCGGCGCGCTGTGCGCCATCGTCGCCCTTTATCTACGCCTGGCCCTGCACGAGACGTCGACGGAAAAAAGCCGGTCCCACGAAGGCGCGGGATCGCTGCGCACGATCTTCACCTATCATTTGAAACCGTTCCTGCTCGTGCTGGGCTACACCGCCGGCGGATCGCTGATCTTCTACACGTTCACCACCTACATGCAGAAATATCTGGTGAACACGGCGCAGATGGATCATCGCACCGTGAATGTCGTCATGAGCGCGGTGCTGTTCACCTACATGATCATGCAGCCGCCATTCGGCGCGCTGTCCGACCGGATCGGACGCCGCACCCAGATGCGGCTGTTCGGCCTGCTGGCGACGCTCTGTGTCGTGCCGCTGATGTATGCCATCGGTGGCGTGACCAGTCCCTACATGGCCTATGTCCTGATCGTGCTCGCGCTGGCGATTGTCTCGCTCTACACCTCGATCAGCGGCGTGGTGAAGGCCGAGATGTTTCCGCCGGAGGTGAGGGCGCTCAACGTCGGCTTCGCCTATGCCATTGCCAACGCGCTGTTCGGTGGTTCGGCGGAGTACGTCGCGCTGTGGTTCAAGGACCAGGGCACGGAGCCGAGCTTCTACTGGTACGTCACCGTGCTGTGCGCGATTGCATTCGTGGCAGCCATCGTGATGCCGGACCCCAAGGTCAAGGGCTACCTGCACGGGCACGAGTCGGACCCGGATTAGCGGGAAGGACGGGAAGCAGGGCGCTATCTCTCTCCAAGGTCGTCCCGGCGCAGGCCGGGACCCATACTCCCTGAATTATCGATGGCCGACGTGTCGGAGCGGTCGTCTTGCCATAGCCATTTGATCGGTGGTTATGGATCCCGGCCTGCGCCGGGACGACATCGTGGTTGGTGCAGCGTGATTCGGACTGCCTGCTCATCAGATCAATACGTCGCGCGGCCGCCGGAAATGTCGAACACCGCGCCGGTGGTGTAGAGACATTCCTCCGACGCCATCCAGGTCACCAGCGCCGCCAGTTCCTCCACTTTCAGGAAGCGGCCGCGCGGAATCTTCGACAGCATGAAGTCGATGTGCTGCTGCGTCATCTGGTCGAAGATCGCGGTCTTGGCGGCGGCGGGCGTCACGGCATTGACTGCGATGTCGGTGCCGGCCAGTTCCTTGCCGAGCGATTTGGTCAACGCGATCACGCCGGCCTTCGAGGCCGAGTAGTGCGAAGCGTTCGGATTGCCTTCCTTGCCCGCGATGGAGGCGATGTTCACGATGCGCCCATAGTTCTGTTTCACCATCGTGGGCACGACGGCGTGGCAGCAGATGAACGGGCCGTCGAGGTTGATTGTCATCACTTGACGCCATTCGTCATAGGAAAGATCGGCAACTGTCTTGTTGACGCCGGCGATGCCCGCGTTGTTGACGAGAATATCGATGCGGCCGAACGCCTTCAGCGTCGCGTCGCGTGCCGCATCCACGGCGGCAGGATCGGTGACGTCGACCTTGAGCACGGTCACCGCCGCGCCGATTTCCTTTGCGGTCTTCTCCGCCAGCGCCTCATCGAAATCCCAGATCGCAACTTTTGCGCCGGAGGCGACGAAACGCTCGGTGATGGCGCGGCCGAAGCCCTGCGCGCCGCCGGTGACGACGGCGAACCGTCCGCTCAGGTCGATCTGGTTCAAGGCGTGTCTCCTGATTTTTGTTTCGTCATCCTTCGAGGCTCGCGCCAAGTGCGCTCGCACCTCAGGATGACGGGTGCCGTGTTTGCATCTTCTTTTCCGTCACCTGAGGTGCCGACGCGAAGCGGCGGCCTCGAAGGGCGACGGAAAATTCCTAAAGCGTCCAGCCGCCGTCGATGATGTGATCGACGCCGGTGGTGAAGGCGCTTTCGTCGCTGGCGAGATAGAGCGCGAGCGACGCGATTTCCTCCGCGGTGCCGAGCCGTCCCATCGGCTGGCGGCTGACGAACATCTCGCGTCCGCCGCTGCCCAGCGCCGCCGCGCGGCCGAGCATCGACGGTGTCTCGATGGTGCCGGGGCAGATCGAATTGCAGCGAATGCCCCTGGTGATGAAATCGACCGCGACCGAACGCGACAGCGCCGCCACGGCGGCTTTGGTCGCGCTGTAGACGTAGCGGTTGGGCGCGGCCTTGAACACGCCGGCGGCGGAAGCGATGTTGACGATGGAGCCGCCGCCGCCTTCCAGCATCAGGGGCAGGAAGGCGCGGATCGTGCGGTGCATCGACTTGACGTTGAGGTCGAACGAGAAATCCCAGTCGGTATCGGCGCAGTCCAGCACGGTGCCGTTGTGGACGAAGCCAGCGGCGTTGAGCAGGATGTCGACCTTGCCGATCCTCGATGCCATCGCCTCGACGGCGGCCGTGTCGCGGACGTCGAGCTTGTGGGTTTCGGCGACGCCGTCCTTTTCAGCGCCGCAAGACCGGCCTCGTCGATGTCGGTCGCGATCACGGTCGCGCCTTCGCGGGTGAAGGCCAGCGCACAGGCGCGGCCGATGCCCGCGGCCCCGGCGGTCACGAACGCGCGCTTGCCTTTCAGTCGGTCGGACATGGGACGGTTCCTGTTGTGCAATTATTGCTTCTGACCGTCATTGCGAGGAGCGAAGCGACGAAGCAATCCAGTCCTTGCTTTTGCTTTCTGGATTGCTTCGCTGCGCTCGCAATGACGGAAAATGCTCTTGTTGCTCTAATGATTATCCCGCGCGACGCCGACGGTGCCCGCGATGTTGTGATAGCGGGTGGCGAGTTCGAGGCAGGCGCCGGTGGACTGCTGGCCCACGGTGTTGCGGTAAAGCTCCTGCCATGGCGTCTGGTTTTTCGGATAGGGGAAACCGCCGTTCGCCATCAGGTCCGCGTGGCGCTGCTTCACCTCGGCGTCGGAGATCAGAATGTTCGCCTCGCCCTTGGTGAGGTCGATGCGGACGCGGTCGCCGGTTTTCAGGATCGCAAGCCCGCCATTGGCGGCGGCTTCCGGCGAGGCATTGAGGATCGACGGCGAACCCGAGGTGCCGGACTGGCGTCCGTCACCGATGCAAGGCAACGCCAGGATGCCTTTCTTGATGAGGGCCGCGGGCGGCTGCATGTTCACGACCTCCGCGCCGCCGGGATAGCCGATCGGGCCGGTGCCGCGCACGAACAGCATGCAGTTCTCGTCGATGTTCAGCGATTCATCGTCGATGCGGTGGTGATAGTCCTCCGGTCCCTCGAACACGATGGCGCGGCCCTCGAATGCTTCCGGGTCCTTCGGGTTGGAGAGATAGCGGTCGCGGAACTCCTTCGAGATCACGCTGGTCTTCATGATCGCGGAATCGAACAGGTTGCCGCGCAGCACGATAAAGCCCGCGTCCTTCACCAGCGGCTTGTCGTAGGTGCGGATCACATCGCTGTCGGGGACGGTGGCGCTCTTGCAGTTCTCGCCCATGGTCTTGCCGTTGACGGTCAGCGCGTCCTCATGGATGCGCTTGTGCGTCATCAGTTCGCGCACCACTGATGGTACGCCGCCGGCGCGGTGAAATTCCTCGCCGAGGTAATAGCCCGCCGGTTGCATGTTCACGAGCAGCGGCACGTCATGGCCGATCTTTTGCCAGTCCTCGATGGAGAGATCGACGCCGATGTGGCGCGCCAGCGCGTTGATGTGGATCGGCGCGTTGGTGGAGCCGCCAATCGCCGAATTGACCACGATGCAGTTCTCGAACGCCTTGCGGGTGAGGAAGTCGGACGGCTTGAGATCTTCCCACACCATCTCGACGGCGCGCTTGCCGGTCTCATAAGCGATCTGGCCGCGTTCGCGGTAGGGAGCCGGTATTGCAGCGCAACCCGGAAGCGAGAAGCCGAGGGCCTCCGCCAGCGAGTTCATGGTGGAGGCGGTTCCCATGGTGTTGCAGTGCCCGACCGACGGGGCGGACGACGACACGATCTCCATAAACTCTTCGTAATCGATCTTGCCCGCCGCCATTTCCTCACGCGACTTCCAGACCACGGTACCGGAACCCGATCGTTCGCCGTTGTGCCAGCCATTCAGCATCGGGCCGCCCGACAGCACGATCGCCGGAATGTTGACGGTAGCGGCGGCCATCATGCAGGCGGGGGGTCGTCTTGTCGCAGCCGGTGGTCAGCACCACGCCGTCCAGCGGATAGCCGAACAGGATTTCGACCAGGCCGAGATAGGCGAGGTTGCGGTCGAGCGCCGCGGTCGGCCGTTTGCCGGTTTCCTGAATGGGGTGCGTCGGAAATTCCATCGCAATGCCACCGGCTTCGCGGATGCCTTCGCGGACGCGGTGCGCAAGCTCGATATGGTGGCGGTTGCAGGGCGACAGGTCGTTGCCGGTTTGTGCGATGCCGATAATCGGCTTTCCCGATTGCAGCTCTTTCCGGGTCAGCCCATAATTCAGGTAGCGCTCGAGGTAGAGCGCGGTCATGCCCGGATTGTCGGGATTGTCGAACCAGAGCTGGGACCGGAGTTTGCGCGTCTCGCCAGTTTTCTTCGTGACGTTGTCGTTGTCTTTTTTCACACGGTTTCTCCCGCACTGCACACTCGTGCATTCGCGTTTCGGATGGTTGCATGTTGACGGCGCATCTGCAACGTTCTACGTCAAACATCCGATGTTTGGAAAGAGGCTGTATATTTTCTCATAAGACGTCAGTCTAATGGCGCGAGCAGTCGATTAGCGGAGAGAATGCCCTTCGAAATAAACTTCGGACCAACGAAATATAAAGACCGAGCAGCGACGGCTTCGCCGAACAATGCCGATCTATCCAGGGTGGTGGTTCGCAAGTCCGCATCGTTTCTACAGCGGGCTCTTTTGCGGACTCAGGGAGGAAGACCATATGGCGTCCGTGCATATTCACGATGTGCGCAAATCGTTCGGCGGATTTGAAGTTCTCCATGGCGTGACCGTTCCGATCGAGGACGGACAGTTCGTTGTGCTGGTCGGACCAAGCGGCTGCGGCAAGTCGACGTTGCTGCGCATGCTGGCGGGTCTGGAGCGGATCACGTCGGGCACCATCTCGATCGGTGACCGCGTGGTCAACGACGTGCAGCCGAAGGAACGGGACATCGCCATGGTGTTCCAGAACTACGCGCTCTATCCGCACATGACGGTCGCCAAGAACATGGGCTTCTCGCTCAAGCTGCGTGACGCGCCGCAGGACGAGATCGACAAGCTGGTGCACCGCGCCGCCGACATTCTCGCGTTGACGCCGCTGCTCGATCGCTATCCGCGGCAACTGTCCGGCGGCCAGCGCCAGCGCGTCGCCATGGGCCGCGCCATCGTGCGCGATCCGCAGGTGTTCCTGTTCGACGAGCCGCTGTCCAATCTCGACGCCAAGCTGCGCGTCGCCATGCGCACCGAGATCAAGGAGCTGCATCAGCGGCTCAAGACCACCACGGTCTATGTCACCCACGACCAGATCGAAGCGATGACCATGGCCGACAAGATCGTGGTGATGCACGACGGCATCGTCGAGCAGATGGGATCGCCGCTGGAGCTTTACGATCATCCGGACAACAAGTTCGTCGCGGGCTTCATCGGTTCGCCGGCGATGAATTTCCTCGAAGGCAGGCTGGTCGGCAGCAACACGCCCCATGTCGAGACCGCGAACGGCAGCAGGCTGCCGCTGGCGGCGTCGCGCACCGGGCTGGACGGCAAGCCGGTGATCTACGGCATCCGTCCGGAGCATCTCGAATTCGCCGACGACGGCATCGAGGCCGAGGTCATCGTGGTGGAGCCGACCGGATCGGAAACCCAGATCGTCGCGCGGATCGGCCAGCAGGATCTGATCGCGGTGATCCGCGACCGCCGTCCGGTGAAGCCGGGAGACAAGGTCAGGCTGCGGCCGATTCCATCCGCTGCGCATGTGTTCGACAAGGAGACCGGAAAGCGTCTGATCAACTAGGGCATGATCCCGAAAAAGCCTGCCCTCGGGCTCGACCCGTGGGTGGGAACCGGTTTTCGGATCGGATCATGCCCAATTAAAACTAACGCTGCATCTCACAGCAAAGCCATAGCCAATGACCGGTTGAGACAATCAAAGAGCCGGCAAAACAGGGAGAGTCGGATTATGAGTGAGTTCACACCAAATCGGCGCGCGCTTCTGAAGGGCGGCGCTTCCGTGCTCGCAGGTGCCGCGACGCTGACGGTCGATCAGTTGACGGGCTTCGCAACCGCATGGGCGCAGACCACGCAGTGGAAGCCGGAGAAGGGCGCCAAGATCAACCTGCTGCGCTGGAAGCGCTTCGTGGAAGCCGAAGACAAGGCTTTCATGGATATCGTCGCGGCCTTCACCAAGGCCACCGGCGTCGAAGTCAACGTCTCCAACGAATCCTACGACGACATTCAGCCGAAGGCGTCGGTCGCGGCCAACACCGGGCAGGGCCTCGACATGGTGTGGGGCCTCTATTCGTTGCCGCATCTCTTGCCGACCAAGTGCGTCGACGTGTCGGACGTCGCGGATTATCTCGGCAAGAAGTACGGCGGCTGGGCGGAATCCGCCAATGCCTACGGCAAGAACAAGGCCGGCAAGTGGATCGGGATTCCTGTCGCGGCGACCGGCGCGCTGATGAACTATCGCATCAGCTCCTGCGAGAAGGCCGGCTTCAAGGAATTCCCGAAGGACACCGCGGGCTTCCTCGAACTGTGCAAGGGCCTCAACAAGAACGGCACCCCGGCCGGCATGGCGCTCGGCCACGCCTCGGGCGACGCCAACACCTGGCTGCACTGGGCGCTGTGGACCCATGGCGGCTATCTTGTCGACAAGAACGACAAGGTCATCATCAACTCGCCCGAGACCATGAAGGCGCTGGAATACGTCAAGGCGCTCTATGGTGAGTTCATTCCCGGCACCGCGTCATGGAACGACTCGTCGAACAACAAGGCCTTCGTGTCCGGCCAGTTGCATGTCACCTGTAACGGCATCTCGGTCTACGTCACCGCCAAGCGCGAGGCGAAGAACATCGCCGACGACATGAACCACGCCTACATGCCGATCGGACCGGCCGGCAAGCCGACCGAACTGCATCTGCCGTTCACCATGCTGACCTTCAACTTCACGAAGTATCCGCAGGCGTGCAAGGCTTTGACCGCGTTCATGATGGAGGCCGATCAGTACAATCCGTGGCTGACGTCCGCGTCGGGTTATCTGTCGTCGTTCCTCAATGGCTATGACAACAATCCGGTCTGGACCTCCGATCCAAAAACACGGTGTATCGCGACGTCGCCAAGCGCACCCTGACGCCCGGCGGTCTCGGCACGCTCGGCGAGAACGCGGCGGCGGCGATCGCGGACTTCATCGTGGTCGACATGTTCGCGAACTACTGCACCGGCCGCGAAGACGCGAAGGGCTCGATCGCCTTCGCCGAACGCCAGGCCAAGCGTCTGTACCGCTGACAGCTAACGCCGCCGGCGCGGAACCGTTTCCGCGCCGGCGCTTTTATCCTCTCGATTTCATCATTGTGCGTATTCCGGCCGCAAAACAGGTCTCTCGTTTGCGGAATGCGCGCTGAACGTTCGGTCCCAAAGGTCCGGTCCCAAAGGTTCTGTCTCATGAGCACGATACAGGCGTCGATGCCCAAACCGCAGGGTTACGTCTCCTCCCAGTCGTTCTGGCAGCGGCTGAGCGCGAACCACAACTGGATCGCGGTCTGGTTCATGCTGCCGGCGGCCGCGTTCCTGATCCTGTTCCTGGCCTATCCGCTCGGCCTCGGCGTCTGGATGAGCTTCACCGACGTCCGCATCGGACGTCCGGGCGTTTTCATCGGACTGGAGAACTACGAGTGGCTTTGGGAGGACGGCGTATTCTGGCTGTCGGTCTTCAACACGCTGCTCTACACGACCGTCGCCAGCGTCATCAAATTCGCGCTCGGGCTTTATCTCGCGCTGCTGCTCAACCGCAACATGCCGTTCAAGGCGATGATCCGCGCGGCGGTGCTGATTCCGTTCATCGTGCCAACGGTTCTCTCGGCGATTGCGTTCTGGTGGATCTACGACTCGCAGTTCTCGATCATCTCGTGGTCGCTGATCAAGCTCGGCCTTATCCAGCAGAACATCAACTTCCTCGGCGATTCGACATGGGCGCGCATCAGCGTCATCGTCGCCAATATCTGGCGCGGCGTGCCGTTCGTCGCCATCACGCTGCTGGCGGGCTTGCAGACCGTGTCGCCTTCGCTTTACGAGGCCGCGACGCTCGACGGCGCCAGCAACTGGCAGCGTTTCCGCTTCATCACCTATCCGCTGCTGACGCCGATCATCGCCGTGGTGATGACGTTCTCGGTGCTGTTCACGTTTACGGACTTCCAGTTGATCTGGGCGCTGACGCGCGGCGGCCCGGTGAACGCGACGCACTTGATGGCGACGCTGAGCTATCAGCGCGGAATCCTGAGCGGCAGGCTCGGCGAGGGCGCGGCGGTCGCGACCGCGATGATCCCGTTCCTGCTGGCCGCGATCACGATCTCCTGGTTCGGCATGCAGCGGCGCAAGTGGCAGCAGGGGTCGGACAATGACTGACAGAGCCGCGATGTTGCAGTTATTCCCGCGCGAAGGGGACAAGTCCCGCGCGCGCGCGCCGCAAGTGGCAGCAAGGATCCGACCATGACCGACCATGCCGCACATCCTCCTGCGACCGTCGCCGCGAGCGACAACAGCGAGGGCATGAGCTATCTGGAGAGCCTGCCGAGCAAGATCATCACGCTCTACATCCCGCTGTTCATTATCGTCGTGATCCTGCTGTTCCCGTTCTACTGGATGGCGCTGACGTCGATCAAACCCGACGAGCAGTTGATCGACATGGAGACCTACAACCCGTTCTGGGTTGTGAAGCCGACGCTCAAGCACATTGAGAAGCTGCTGTTCGAAACACAGTATCCGCGCTGGCTGTGGAACACGATGTATGTGGCGGCGGCGGCGACGTTTCTGTCGATCGTCGCCAGCGTGCTGGCGGCCTATGCCATCGTCCGCCTGCGGTTCAAGGGCGCGGAAATCGTCAGTGCGTCGATCTTCCTCGCGTATCTGGTGCCGCCGTCGATCCTGTTCATTCCGCTGGCGTCGGTGATCCATTCCTACGGCCTGTTCGACTCGCCGCTGTCGCTCATTCTGGTCTATCCGACGCTGCTGATCCCGTTCTCGACCTGGCTCCTGATGGGATATTTCAAGACCATCCCGTATGAACTGGAAGAGTGCGCGCTGATCGACGGCGCCAGCCGCTGGCAGATCCTGACCAAGATCGTGCTGCCGCTGGCGGTGCCGGGGCTGATCTCGGCTTTCATCTTCTGCTTCACGTTGTGCTGGAACGAGTTCATCTATGCGCTGACGTTTCTGTCCTCGACGCAGAACAAGACCGTGCCGGTGGCCATCGTCAACGAGTTCGTCGACGGCGATATCTACAAGTGGGGATCGCTGATGGCGGGCGCGCTGGTCGGCTCGCTGCCGCTGGTGATTCTCTATGCATTCTTCGTCGAGCACTACGTCTCGGCGATGACCGGCGCGGTGAAGGAATAGTTTCCGTCATTCCGGGGCGCTCGCTCTTGCGAGCGAACCCGGAATCCATAACCTCTAGTGAAAGTATGGATTCCGGGCCTGTGCCACACGTCGGCAAGGGCCGACGGTGGCCCATCCCGGAATGACGAAAGAAAAGCAAAAAGGATATTCGATGCACATTCTCATTCTCGGTGCGGCCGGCATGGTCGGACGCAAACTCGTCGAGCGGCTGACGCGCGACGGCAGGCTGGGCAAATCCGACATCACGCGCCTGACGTTGCAGGACGTGGTCGCGCCGACGAAGCCGGCGACGCCGATCCCGACCGACGTGGTGACCTGCGACGTCGCCGATCAGGCGGCGGTGACCAAGCTGGTGGCGGGCAAGCCCGACGTGATCTTCCATCTCGCGGCCATCGTGTCGGGCGAGGCCGAGGCGGATTTCGACAAGGGCTACCGGATCAATCTCGACGGCACCCGCTACCTGATCGACGCTGTCCGCGCCATCGGCGGCGGCTACAAGCCGCGTATCGTGTTCACCTCGTCCATCGCGGTATTCGGCGCGCCGTTCCCCGCGAAGATCGGCGACGAGTTCCTGTCCGCGCCGCTGACGAGCTACGGCACCCAGAAGGCGATCGGCGAGCTGTTGATTTCGGACTACACCCGCAAGGGCCTGTTCGACGGGGTCAGCATCCGCCTGCCGACCATCTGCGTGCGGCCCGGTACACCGAACAAGGCCGCGTCGGGATTCTTCTCCAACATCATCCGCGAGCCGCTGGCCGGCAAGGAAGCGGTGCTTCCGGTGTCCGAAGATGTGCGGCACTGGCACGCGTCGCCGCGTTCCGCCGTGGGCTTCCTGCTGCATGCGGGCACGATGGACACCAACACCATCGGGCCGCGCCGCGCGCTCAGCATGCCGGGTCTTTCGGCCACGGTGGGCGAGCAGATCGCGGCGCTCGGCCGCGTCGCGGGCAAGAGCGTCACGGATCGCATCAAGCGGGCGCCGGACCCGACCATCATGGGCATCGTCGCCGGATGGCCGCGCGACTTCGTCACCGACCGCGCGCTGAAGCTCGGCTTCACCACGGCGGAGAAAACCTTCGACGACATCATCCGCATTCACATCGAGGATGAACTCGGCGGAAAGTTCGCAACCTGACAACCCCGGTGCCTGCGATGACGACAATCGCCTGTATCGGCGAGTGCATGATCGAACTCTCGCAGGGCACCGGCAGCCAGCTCATACGCAGCTATGGCGGCGACACGCTGAACACCGCGATCTATCTCGCGCGCCTCGGCGTGAGCGTGGACTATATCACCGCGCTCGGCGACGATCCGTTCAGCGACGAGATGATCGATAGCTGGAAAGCCGAGGGCGTCGGCACCGGGCGGGTCGTGCGGGTCAAGGGCAAGCTGCCGGGCCTCTACGCGATCCGCACCAATGATGAGGGCGAGCGCTCGTTCTACTACTGGCGCGACAACGCGGCCGCGCGGATGCTGCTCGATCTGCCGGAAACCGATGCGCTGCTTGCGGCGCTGTCGGACTACGACATGATCTATCTGTCAGGGATCACGCTGTCGCTTTATAGCGCCGACGGCCGCCAGCGCTTGCTCGATGCTCTGAAACGCGTGCGCAAGGGCAAGACCCGCGTGGCGTTCGACACCAATTTCCGCACGCAGGGCTGGCCGGTGCTGGACATTGCGCGCCAAGTCTATCGCGAGATGTTCGACATCGCCGACATCGTGCTGGCCTCGACGGACGATCTCACGCCGCTGTTCGGCGCGCGGATGCAGGGCGAACTGATCGACCGCATCGGGGCGCGCGAGGTGGTGCTGAAACTGGCGACGCCCGCCAGCGTTGTGAGATATGACGGCCTCGATACCACCGTGAAGGCGGAGCCGGTTGACCGCGTGGTCGATACGACAGCGGCGGGCGACAGTTTTTCGGCGGCGTATCTCGCGGCGCGGCTGCGTGGCATGACGCCGCCGGAATCCGCCCGCGCCGGGCATCGTCTGGCCGGCGCGGTGATCGGCCATCGCGGCGCGATCATTCCACCGGCCGCAATGCCGCGTGACGGACTGGCCTCCGTCATAGCCATGGAGCAATCGCCATGACGGCTTTGTTGGCATCCGCAAAACAGGCCGTGCTGGAAGAGATTCTTGTTCCGGCGCGCATCGTGCCGGTACTGACCATCGACCGCGCCGAGGACGGCGTGCCGCTGGCCCGCGCGTTGGTGGCGGGCGGCGTGAAGGTTCTCGAAGTGACGTTCCGCACCGAAGCGGCCACGGCGGCGGCGAAAGCCATCATCGCCGAGGTGCCGGATGCGATCGTCGGCATCGGCACCGTGCTGAATGGTGACGACCTGCGCCGTGCGCGCGATCTCGGCGCGCGCTTCGCGGTCAGCCCCGGCGCCACGCCCGAACTGCTCGACGCGGCTGCGGCGAACGATTTGCCGCTGCTGCCCGGCGTCGCCACCGCGTCTGAACTGATGCAGGCGCAGGCGAGGGGATTCAATCTGCTGAAATTCTTTCCGGCCGAGCAAGCTGGCGGCATTCCGATGCTGCGCGCGCTGGCGGGACCGTTTCCGAACACGCGCTTTTGTCCGACGGGAGGTGTCAACGCCGCCAATGTGGCGGCGTGGCTTGCGGAGCCGAATGTGGTTGCTGTCGGTGGCTCGTGGCTGTGCCCGGCGTCGGATATCAAGGCCGCGAACTGGGAGGTCATCACCGGCCGCTGCATCGACGCGATGAAGACGCTGCGGAAAAGGTAAGAGAGTTCGTCATCCTGAGGTGCGAGCCGCGACTTTTCAGCGGGTCGTCCCGGCGAAGGCCGGGACCCATAACCACCGGCTTCTCAAGAAAAGCGCAGAAACTACCATTTCAAACGCATCGACAGGGAGTATGGGTCCCGGCCTTCGCCGGGACGACCAAAAATGGATACTGCAACGTTGCCTAAAACCCCATCGCTGCGCCGTCGCTGCGCGGGTCGGTCGCCCCCTCGAACATGCCGTCGGCGTGGCGCACCACCGCGCCGGCATGGCCCATCGTGGACGTGAAGGCCGGCAGGATTTCGATGTCGTGGCCGGCGTCGCGCATCGCCTGCACCACCCCCGGATCGAAACGGTCTTCCAGCTTGAGCGTCACCGTGGCGTCGCCCCATGTCTTGCCGAGCAGCCAGCGCGGCGCGGTGACGGCGGCCTGCAAGCCCTGACCGTACATGGCGTAGCGCGAGAACACCGCGGACTGGCTCTGCGGCTGGCCTTCGCCGCCCATGTTGCCGTAGACCATGCGGCGACCGTCGTCGAACAGCGCCATCGCCGGGTTGAGGGTGTGGAACGGCTTGCGGCCGGGACGCAGCGCGCGTGGACCATTACCTTCAAGCAGGAAACTCGATCCGCGATTCTGCCAGACGATGCCGGAGTTCTCCAGCACGCAGCCGGAGCCGAACTCGAAATAGATGCTCTGAATGAAGGAGACGGCGACGCCATCCTTGTCGATGGCGCCGAGCCACACGGTGTCGCCGGGATTGACCGGCACCGGCCACGGCAGTGCGCGCTTGCGATTGATGTTGGCGGCGAGCCCATCGAGCGTCTTCGGCGTCAGGTAGTGTTCCGGCTTCTCGGTCATGTAGGCCGGATCGCCGACGATGCGGTCGCGCACCAGAAACGCCTGCTTGGTGGCTTCAACAATGCCGTGAAGGTATTCGAAGTTTTCCGCTTCCTTGATGCCGAGGCGCTCGAAGATCGCAAGGATCATCAGCGAGGCGAGGCCCTGCGTCGGCGGCGGGAAGTTATAGAGCGTCGCGCCCTTGATCGCGACCGATAGCGCCTGGCGGCGCTGCGCCTTGTGCGCGGCCAAATCTTGCAGCGTCACCGGCGAGCCGCAGCGCGCGAGGTCCGCTGCGATCACTTTTGCAAGTGAACCTGTGTAGAAATCGAGCGGGCCGGTCTCGCCGAGCCGCTTGAGTGTATTGCCCAGCGCCGGCAGCTTCATCAACTGGCCTTCCTGCGGCAGCTTGCCGTCAAAAAGGAACGTCTCGACGAAGCCCGGCGAGTCTTTCAGTTCAGCGAGTTTTGTCTCGGTCAGTTCCTGCTGGGTGGTGGTGACGGCGAAACCATTCTCGGCGGACCACACCGCGTCCTCCACGAGGCGCGACAGCGGCAGTTTGCCGCCGATCTCGGCGTTGATCGCGATCACTTCGGCCCAGCCGGACAGCGTGCCCGCCACGGTGTTGGCGGCCAGCGGACCGCGCGACGGAATCGCGGACAGGCCCTTGCTCTTGTAGAATTCGACCGACGCCGCGCTGGCCGCAGCACCACAGCCATCGACTGCAACAGGCGGCTTGCCGTCTTTCGAGATCAGCCAGAAGCCATCGCCGCCGAGCGAATTCATGTGCGGATAGACCACCGGCAGGCTGGCCGCCATCGCCAATGTTGCCTCGATGGCGTTGCCGCCCTCGCGCAGCACGCGCAACCCCGCCTCAGAGGCGAGATGATGGGGCGATGTCACCATGCCGCGGCGGGAGCGGGGCGTATTCAGCATTTTTGATTCCGTATCAACGTCTGAAAGAGAGATGTCATTGCCGGGCTTGACCCGGCCATGACGACGGGAAGTGATGCACGCGCACAGCGTCACATCGGAATAGGCATCGGCTAAACCTTCACCATGCGCTTGCCGCGGTTCTCGCCGGCGAGCAGGCCGATCAAGGCCTGCGGCGTGTTCTCAAGGCCGTTGATGATGTCTTCCTGCACCTTGATCTTGCCCGCTTTCACCCACGACTGGAGATCGGTCATCGCCGCGTCGCGCTGGTCGTTGAAATCGGTGAAGATGAAGCCCTGCATGGTGAGCCGCTTGACCACGATCAGGCCGGGGATGCCGCGCGGGCCGTGGGCCGACGGCGCGCCGTCATATTGCGAGACGGCGCCGCAGCACGAGATGCGGCCGTGCTGGTTCATCTGCGGCAGGCAGGCTTCCAGAATATCGCCGCCGACATTGTCGAAATAGACGTCGATGCCGTTCGGCGCGGCGGTCTTGAGGGCCTTGAACACCGGCTGCGATTTGTAATCGACCGCCGCGTCGAATCCCAACTCCGCGACCAGCCAGTCGCACTTCTCCTTGCCGCCCGCGATGCCGACCATGCGGCAGCCCTTGATCTTCGCGATCTGGCCGACGAACGAGCCGACCGAGCCGGCGGCGGCAGACACCACTACGGTCTCGCCGGCCTTCGGCTTGCCGACATTGAGCAGGCCGAAATAGGCGGTGAGGCCCGCCACGCCGTAGACGCTCAACAGATGCGTGATTGGATCGATGCGCGGCACCTTGACGAGGTTCTTCGCCTTCACTGCCGCGTAGTCCTGCCAGCCGGTATCGCCGAACACGAGATCGCCGGTCGCAAATCCGGGAGCGTTGGACTTGACGACCTCGGCGATCGCGCCGCCCGCCATCACGGTGTTGGCCTCGACGGCGGCGCGGTAGGTCGCGCCCTGCATCCAGGCGCGGTTGGCGGCATCGAGCGAGATATAAAGCACGCGCACCAGCACCTCGCCGTCCTTCGCCTCGGGAAGGGGCGCTTCCGCCATCCTGAAGTTCTGCGGCGAGAGCTTGCCGGTGGGTTTTTCGACCAGCAGGATCTGGCGGTTGGCGGCTTGGGTCATGGATATTTCCTCCGGGGCGTTTGTTGTTGCGCGGCAAGATAGCAGCCTTCGATCCGGTATGGGAACCTGCGGGCAAGGCCGAAAGCGCGGTCGTTGCGCGGCTGTCGCCGTTCATGCGCAGGATGTCGCGCCGGAACCGGAGACCGCAAGCGGCATTGACGCCCGGACGGTCCGCGGTTTGCTTGTTCGGAGATGGCTGCGCGGCGCAGGGCTGCCTTCCTCGGATGTGCCCTATTCTCACCGAATTTATGGCTCGTTCTAAGCACGACTGCACGGATCAAGAGCAGGGGGCCTGATGAGAGATGTGGTAAGTCCTTCCCTTCGTCGCATCCTGTGTGTTTTTCCCCGATACTCCCCCCTCATTTGGCACTTTCGAATACGCCTATCCCCTGACCGACGGCGTGCAGGCTTTCATGCCGCCGCAAGGGCTGCTGTTGATCGCCGCCTCGCTTCCGGCCGGATGGGAGGTCCGCTTCATCGATGAGAACATCCGGGCGGCGACGGACGAAGACTTCCTCTGGGCCGACGCGGTGTTCGTCAGCGGCATGCACATCCAGCGCCCGCAGATCAATGACATCTGCCGCCGCGCGCATGAGCACGACCTTGCTGTCGCGCTCGGCGGTCCGTCCGTCAGCGCGTGTCCGGACTACTATCCGAATTTCGACTACCTGCATGTTGGCGAACTCGGCGACGCCACTTATGAACTGTTCCGGCGGCTCGGGCGCGACAGCTCGCGGCCCGACCGGCAGGTGATCCTGACCACCAAGGAACGGCGGGACATGGCGGAATTTCCGCTGCCCGCCTATGAACTGATCCCGCTCGAACGCTACTTCATCGGCAGCATCCAGTTCTCGTCGGGCTGTCCCTATCAGTGCGAGTTCTGCGACATCCCGGCGCTGTACGGCCGCAATCCGCGCCTCAAATCGCCGGAGCAGGTCACCGCCGAACTCGACAAGATGCTGGAATGCGGCCTCACCGGCGCGGTGTATTTCGTCGACGACAACTTCATCGGCAACCGCAAGGCGGCGCTCGGTCTGCTGCCGCATCTGATCGAATGGCAGAAGCGCAACGGTTACGCCATCCAGTTCGCCTGCGAGGCGACGCTGAACATCGCCAAGCGGCCCGAAATTCTGTCGCTGATGCGCGACGCCTATTTCACCACGCTGTTTGCGGGGATCGAGACGCCGGACCCCGATGCGCTGAAAGCGATGTCGAAGCAGCACAATATGATGGTGCCGATCCTGGAGGGCGTGCAGACGCTGAACAACTACGGGCTCGAAGTCGTGTCCGGCATCATTCTCGGCCTCGATACCGACAGGCGCGATGCGGGCGAGGGCATTCTAGAGTTCATCGACCAGTCCGGCATTCCGCTGCTGACGATTAATCTCTTGCAGGCGCTGCCGCGCACGCCGCTGTTCGACCGGCTGAAGCGCGAGGGCCGCCTGATCGAGGACTCTGATCGCGATTCCAATGTCGATTTCCTGCTGCCCTACGACCACGTCGTCTCGACATGGCGCGACTGCATGGGCCGCGCCTACACGCCCGAAAAGCTGTTCGCGCGGTTCGAGCATCAGGTGCGCGCAACCTATCCGAACCGCTTGCAGCCGCCCAACAGCAGGCAGCGCGCCTCGTGGCGCAACATCAAGCGCGGCATGACGATGCTGGCGAAAAATCCTCTGGCATGTCGGCGTGAAGGGCGACTACCGCCGCGAGTTCTGGACATTCGCATGGCCGCGGCTGAAATCCGGCGACATCGAGCGCGTCATCAGCGTTGGTCTGGTCGCGCACCATCTGATAGTGTTTGCCCGGGACGCATCAAGCGGGCGGCAGAATGCATCGTATTACTCGACGAAATTGCGGGATTTGCCGGTCGCCGCGGAATGACGATGTCAGGGTCGCTGGCCGCGCCATCTCGATTGTTCTCACTTTCGATTGAAACACCCAGATCCAGGCATCGGCTTTCAACGAGTCGTCCCGGCGAAGGCCGGGACCCATAACCACCGGCTTCTCAAGAGAGGCGCGGAACCTGCCATTTCAAGAACATCGACAGGAGAGTATGGGTCCCGGCCTTCGCCGGGACGACCCCGCGAGAGATTTGCGAGGACAGCGTGAGGCGCCGTTTCCATCCCGACATGACACGCACTGAACCCTCATGAAGAAGCCCCTGACTTACGATGTCGTCGTCCTTGGCGGGGGCGCGGCCGGACTGATGTGCGCCGGCATCGCGGGCGGGCGCGGACGCTCCGTGGCGGTGATCGAGCAGGCCAGGCGACCGGCCGAGAAGATCTGCATTTCCGGCGGCGGGCGCTGCAATTTCACCAACCTGCACACCACGCCGGCGAATTTCCTGTCGCGCAATCCGCATTTCTGCAAGTCGGCGCTGAGCGGGTACACCCAGCACGATTTCATTGCGCTGGTGGAGAAACACCGCATCGCCTGGCACGAGAAAACGCGCGGGCAACTGTTCTGCGACGACTCCTCGCAGCAGATCGTCGACATGCTGCTCGACGAATGCGCCGCCGCGGGCGTGACGCTGCATCTCGGCACCAAGATTTCGTCGGTCGTGAAGGGTGAGGGCGGCTTCTCTGTCGTCACCGATCGCGGCGAGATCCGCGGTCGATCGCTGGTGGTTGCCACCGGCGGGCCTTCGATTCCGAAAATGGGATCGAGCGGCTTCGGCTACAAACTCGCCGAGCAGTTTGGGTTGAAGATCGTGCCGCCGCGCGCGGCGCTGGTGCCGCTGACATTCGACGAGGCGCTGCTGGCGCGGTCGCGCGATCTCGCGGGCGTCAGCGTGGAGGCGGTGGTGAGCTGCAACGGGACGCAGTTCGACGAGGCCATGCTGTTCACCCATCGCGGGCTGAGCGGTCCGGCGATCCTGCAAATCTCGTCCTATTGGCGCGAGGGCGACGACATTCAGATCGACATGGCGCCGGGCACCGATGTGCTCGCCGCGCTGAAGGAGATGCGGCGCGATCATCCGCGTCAGGAACTGGCGACGGCGCTGGCGCGGCTGTTGCCGGGGCGGCTCGCGCAAATGATCGCGGCGGGTGGCGGCGCATCGCGGATGGCGGATATGTCCGACCGGCAATTGCAGGCGGTCGCAACACAAGTGAACGCGTGGCGCGTGACGCCGCGCGGCACCGAAGGCTACCGGACCGCGGAAGTGACGCTCGGCGGCGTCGATACTGCGGAACTGTCGTCGAAGACCTTCGAAGCCCGCTCCGTGCCCGGCCTGTTTTTCGTCGGCGAGGTGATTGACGTCACCGGCCATCTCGGCGGTTTCAATTTCCAGTGGGCCTGGTCGTCGGGCTTCGCGGCGGGTCAAAACGTCTGACGCGGCGGACCTGAACCGGCGCCCTGCGGGAATGGCTGACAGGCCGCAAACACAGGGCTAAAATGCTGAAATCATGAAAGTATTTCATCCAAACGGAGGATTGTGCTAGGGGCGGTGAACCTGCTAATCGACAGCGGCGGGGCTTGCCACCGCCGCTCCACCGTAAGCCGTGAGCCTGAATTGTCCGCCGCCCATCTGCCACTGATTATTGCTGCCGTCGCCCTCGCGATCTGGGTCTATCTGATCGCGGCCCGGGGCGAATTCTGGCGGACGCCGAAGTTCGACGATCTGGCGCCTGCGCCGGGCTTCATGAACTGGCCGTCCATCGCCGTGGTCGTGCCTGCGCGTGACGAGGCGGCGGGCGTCGGCCGCTGCGTGGCGTCCATCCTGAGCCAGCCTTATCCGGGTGCCTTGTCGATGGTTCTGGTGGACGACCAGAGCCAGGACGGCACCGCGCAGATCGCAGCCGACGCCGCAGCCGCCATCGGCGCGTCGGATCGTCTCACGGTGCTGTCGGGCCGTCCGCTGCCGTCCGGCTGGACCGGAAAACTCTGGGCGGTGAAGCAGGGGCTGACGGTGGTCGAGGGCCGCCCGGCGCTGCCCGATTATGTCCTGCTGACCGACGCGGACATTGTTTATTCCGGCGACATGCTGATGCGCCTCGTCGCCCGCGCGCAGAACGACCGGCTCGCGATGACATCGGTGATGGCGAAACTGCGCTGCGAGAGCTTTGCGGAAAAATACCTCATCCCGGCCTTCGTCTTCTTTTTCGAGATGCTTTATCCATTCGCCTGGGTGCGCAGCCGCACCCGAAAGACCGGCGCGGCGGCAGGCGGCTGCATTCTGGCGAAATGGGACGCGCTGAAGAATGCCGGCGGCATCGACGCCATCCGCGGATCGCTGATCGACGATTGCGCGCTCGGCGTGCGCTTGAAGACACAGGGGCCGGTGTGGCTCGGCGTCTCGCACAACGTCATCAGCGTGCGCGCCTCCGAGACCGTCGGCGATGTCGGACAGATGATTTCGCGCTCGGCCTACGCCCAGTTGCACTACTCGGCGGTGCTGCTGGTCGGCGTGATCGTTGCCATGAGCGTGGTATTTCTCGCGCCGGTTGTCATCGCGCTGTTCGGCCACGGCCTTGCTGCGGCATTTGCGGCAATAGCATGGCTGCTGATGGCGCTCGCGTTCCAGCCGACCCTGCGATACTATGGGCAGTCGCCCCTCTGGGGGGCGGCGCTTCCCGCAATCGCATTGGCTTACATGGTGTTCACGGTGAATTCCGCGCTTCAGCATTTCCAGGGACGTGGCGGAATGTGGAAAGGCCGCGCCCAGGCGCAGGTGTCGAACCCGCAATGACAGCATCAGGCGAATTGCGCTCCGGCAAAGGCCACAAGGACGAGAATTTCCCGGTCGCGTCGTGGATCATCCACCCGCGCCACCGCGCGCTGATCCTCGCGTTCTACAATTTCGTGCGCACCGGCGACGACATCGCCGACCACGCCACGCTGCCGCCGCAGGAAAAGCTCGACCGGCTCGACCTGCTGGAGGCCGAACTGCTGGGCAAGGGCGACACGCAGCCGGAAGCGGTGACCTTGCGCGCGGCGCTGGCCGGGCGCGGCATGTCGCCGAAGCATGCGCAGGATCTGCTCAACGCGTTTCGTCTCGATGTCACCAAGCTGCGCTACGAGAACTGGGACGAAGTCATTCATTACTGCTCGCTTTCGGCGATGCCGGTCGGCCGCTTCATGCTCGATGTTCACGGCGAGGACCGCTCGACCTGGGCGGCGTCCGACGCGATCTGCGCGGCGTTGCAGATCAACAATCATTTGCAGGATTGCGGCAAGGACTACCGCGATCTCAACCGCGTCTATATTCCGCGCGATGCGCTGGCCGCATCGGGTGCGACGGTGGAGATGCTTGGCGAGGCGAAGTCCACGCCGCAACTTCTGAAATGCCTTCAGGGTCTGGCGCGGCGCACAGAGACGCTGCTGCACGAGGGCCGCTCGCTTCCGGGTGAAATAAAGGATACCCGGTTCGCGCTCGAGGTCTGCGTGATCGATGCGTTCGCGGACAGGATCGTCAATTTGCTTAAGGTGCGCGATCCGCTCAGCGAGAACGTGCACCTGTCGAAGGGGCAGATGGCCGGCATCGCGCTCTCCGCCATGGCGGGCGGGTTGTTCCGGCGCATGACGGGCGGGACGCCGCGCCCTGCCAGCACCGGGCGCGTGATCTGACATGACGTCAACGAGCACCACAGCGCAGCCCGCTGCCGCGCCGGAAGCCAACGTGCAGGGCGTGGCCTCCGGCAGTTCGTTCTATGCCGCGATGCGCATCCTGCCGCGCGAGCAGCGCGACGCCATGTTCCAGATCTACAGCTTCTGCCGGCAGGTGGACGACATCGCCGACTCCGACGGTCCGCGCCCGGACCGTCTGGCGGCGCTCGACCAGTGGCGGCGCGACATCGACGCGCTCTACGCTGGCCATCCGCCCGCGCGGGTGAAGGATTACGCAGCCTCGGTGAAGCAGTTCGGCCTCAAGCGCGAGGATTTCATCGCCATTATCGACGGCATGGAGATGGACGTGCCTGCCGACATCCGCGCGCCGGATGCGCGGACGCTCGATCTCTATTGCGACCGGGTCGCCAGTGCCGTGGGGCGGTTGTCGGTGCGGGTGTTCGGCCTCGGCGAAGAGGACGGCATCCTGCTGGCGCACCATCTCGGCCGCGCGCTTCAATTGACCAACATCCTGCGCGACATCGACGAAGACGCGGGCATCGGGCGGCTCTATCTGCCGCGCGAGAATCTCAACGCCGCCGGCATCCTGTCGAACGATCCGCTGACTGTGGCGTCCGATCCGCGATTGCCGCGCGCCTGCGAGGACATTCTGAAACAGGCGCGCGATCATTTCGCCAAATCGAACGACATCATGGCGCGCAATTCCCGCCGCGTGGTGCGCGCGCCGAAGATCATGTCGGAATACTATCACGCGATCCTGGAAAAGCTGGTGGAGCGCGGCTTCGCGCTACCGCGCAGGCCGGTCAAGCTCAGCAAGGCCGCCAAGATTTTCATTCTCATTCGGTATGCATTCATCTGATGGCAAAAAAAGCTCACATCATCGGTGCCGGCGTCTCCGGCCTGTCCGCGGGCGTCCGGCTCGCCAATGAAGGATTCCAGGTCCACGTCCACGAGGCGACGCAACAGGCCGGGGGCCGTTGTCGTTCGTACTATGATGGCGCGACGGACATGGTCATCGACAACGGCAATCATCTGCTGCTGTCGGGCAATCTGCACGCGCGGTCCTATGCGCTGTCGATCGGCTCTGAAGCCGGTCTCGTCGGGCCGGAACGCGCGCAGTTCAATTTCGTCGATCTGAAATCCGACAAGCGCTGGATGCTCGATCTCGGCACTGGCCGTCTGCCGACGTGGCTGCTGTCGAAGGAGAAGCGCGTGCCGGACACCGGCATCGGCGACTATCTCGCGCTCGCGCCCTTGAGCTGGGCCGGAACCGATGCGCTGGTGGGCGACACCATCACATGCGAAGGCATGCTGTACGAGCGGCTGGTGCAGCCGTTGCTGCTCGCGGCGCTTAACGTCGATCCGCCCGATGGCTCGGCGGGACTTGCAGGTGCCATCGTGCGCGAGACATTGCTCGCTGGCGGCAAGTCGTGCCGGCCGCTGATCGCGCGCGAGGGTCTCAGCACGGTGCTGGTCGATCCGGCGCTCAAGCTGATCCGCGAGAAGGGCGGCACCGTCAACCTCGGCCACGAGTTGCGTCAGGTGCTGATGGCGGGCGAATCCATTTCGGTGCTGGAGTTCGGCGAAGACACGATTGCCGTGGCGCCGAGCGATGTCGTCGTGCTGGCGGTGCCGCCGCGTTCGGCATCCTCCATTCTGCCCGGACTGAAAACGCCGACCAAATTCCGCGCCATCGTCAACGCGCACTTCCGCTATGACCCGCCGGACCACATGCCGCCGATGATGGGCGTGATCGGCGGAATCGTCGAATGGCTGTTCGCGTTTCCGCAGCGATTGTCGGTGACCATCAGCGACGCCGACCGGCTGGTGAACGCGCCGCGCGAAGAGCTTGCCCGCGACATCTGGCGCGACATCTGCAAGGCCGCAGGCCTCGGCAACGAGGTCGCCGAAGGCCCCTTGCCGCCGTGGCAGATCGTGCGCGAGCGCCGCGCCACGTTCGAGGCGACGCCGGAACAGAACGCGCTGCGGCCGGGGCCGGTCACCGAATGGAAAAACCTGTTTCTCGCGGGCGACTGGACGGACACCGGACTGCCGGCCACCATCGAAGGCTCGATCCGCTCCGGCGACCGCGCCGCCGATCTGGCAATCGCAGGATATGGCCGTCCTTAGTCGAAATAACATGAGAGTTTCCGTCGTCATTGCGAGAACGCTTGCGACGAAGCAATCCAGTCTTTTGTATGGGCCGGTCCCGGCTGGATTGCTTCGCTTCGCTCGCAATGACGACAGAGCCTTCCGTCTAATATAGTTGTGTTTTGGACTCGATGATCATGACGTTTGAACAGACAAGCGATGCCGCGCCGTCAGCGGCGGCTGTTGATGCCAGCATCGCCGCCGCGAGCCGCGCCGTGCTGGATACTCGCAAGCCGGACGGACACTGGGTGTTCGAACTGGAAGCCGACGCGACCATTCCGGCCGAATACGTTTTGCTGCGGCACTATCTGGCGGAGCCGATCGATCATGTAATCGAAGCCAAGATCGGCAACTATCTGCGCCGCATCCAAAACGAAAACGGCGGCTGGTCGCTGTTCCATGGCCACGAGTTCGACATGAGCGCCAGCGTGAAGGCCTATTTCGCGCTGAAGATGATCGGCGATTCCGTGGACGCGCCGCACATGGTCCGCGCCCGCGAGATCATCCGGGCGCGCGGCGGCGCGGCCAAGAGCAACGTCTTCACCCGCATCATGCTGGCGCTGTTCGGCGTGGTGACGTGGCGCGCCGCGCCGATGATGCCGGTGGAGATCATGCTGCTGCCGCGCTGGTTTCCGTTTCATCTGACGAAAATTTCGTACTGGGCGCGCACCGTGATCGTGCCGCTGCTGGTGCTGATGAACAAGAAGCCGCGTGCGCGCAATCCGCTTGGCGTCGGTATCGACGAACTGTTTCTGGAAGATCCGAAATCCATCGGCATGACGGCGAAGGCGCCGCACCAGAGCCAGCTCTGGTTCACGGGCTTTGCAATCCTCGACAGCATCCTGCGCGTGGCCGATCCGTTTTTTCCGAAGAAGACCCGCCAGCGCGCCATCGACAAGGCGGTGGCGTTCGTCACCGAGCGGCTCAACGGCGTCGACGGTCTCGGCGCGATCTTCCCGGCGATGGCCAATACCGTGATGATGTACGATCTGCTCGGCTATCCGAAGGATCATCCGCATTACGTGCTGGCGCGCCAGTCGGTGGAGAACCTGCTCGTCATCAAGGACGACGAGGCCTATTGCCAGCCGTGCGTGTCGCCGATCTGGGACACCGCGCTGACCGCGCATGCCATGATCGAGGTCGGCGGAGAGAAGGAAATCGCCTCCGCCAAGGTGGCGCTGGATTGGCTCAAGCCGAAACAGGTGCTCGATGTCGAGGGCGACTGGATCGAGAAGCGGCCCGGCGTGCGGCCGGGCGGCTGGGCGTTCCAGTACAACAACGCGCATTATCCCGATCTCGACGACACCGCCGTCGTCGTCATGGCGATGGACCGCGCGCGCGGCACGCTGAACGCCGGCGAGAAGTACGACGAGGCGATCGCGCGCGGGCGCGAATGGATCAACGGTCTGCAAAGCAAGGACGGCGGCTGGGCGGCGTTCGACGCCGACAACCTCGAATACTATCTCAACAACATTCCGTTCTCGGATCACGGCGCGCTGCTCGATCCGCCGACCGAGGATGTCACCGCGCGCTGCGTCTCGATGCTGGCGCAGCTTGGCGAGACCATCGCGACCAGCCCGGCGCTGGCGCGGGGCGTGGAGTATTTGCGCCGGGCGCAACTGCCCGACGGCTCATGGTTCGGGCGCTGGGGCGTCAACTACATCTATGGAACCTGGTCGGTGCTCTGTGCGCTGAACGCCGCCGGCGTCGCTCACGACGACCCGGTCATCGCCAGGGCGGCGGACTGGCTGATTGCGATCCAGAACAGCGACGGCGGCTGGGGCGAGGACGGCAACAGCTACCGGCTCGACTACAGGGGCTACGAGAGGTCCGAGACCACCGCCTCGCAGACCGCCTGGGCGACGCTGGCGCTGATGGCCGCGGGAAAGGTGGATCATCCCGCCACCCGGCGCGGCATCGCCTATTTGATTCAATTCCAGACCAAGGACGGCCTCTGGAACGAGCCGAACTATACCGGCGGCGGGTTCCCACGTGTGTTCTATTTGCGATACCACGGATATTCCAAGTTCTTCCCGCTGTGGGCGCTGGCGCGATACCGAAATTTGCGCAATACTAACAGCCGCTTCGTGGGGATCGGAATGTGATTATAGGCGCGGGCGGGGACACCGCCGCATACATCGCGACCAAACATATCGCGACTGAACAAGATGGTCTGCCGGTCCTGATCGTGACCGGCTTGAAACAGGAGGCCCGCATCGCTGCCGGCCCCGGTCTCACCGTCATCTGTAGTTCAAGCAATCCGGTTCAGTTGCGCGAGATGATGACGTCGTTCAATCCGGCGAGCATTCGCGGCATTGTCTCTTTCGGCGTTGCAGGCGGACTCAATCCCACGCTGCGATCCGGCGACATCGTCATCGCATCCGAAATCGTCGCCGCCCAGCAGCGCTGGTCGACCGTCGCGTCCCTTACAGAGAATCTTGTCGCGCTGCCAGTGAAGCGCAAGCGCCAGATCGTGTCCGGCGTGCTTGTCGGCGTGGAAGAAGTCGTGACCGGGCAGGTCGGCAAGGCCGCGCTGCGCGCCACCACCGGCGCGGATGCGGTCGATATGGAGAGCCACATCGCCGCTCGTTATGCCGAGCATTACGGCCTGCCGTTCGCGGCAGTGCGCGTCATCAGCGATCCGGCGCATCGCGCGCTGCCGGAACTGACGATGAACGCCATCAAGCCGAACGGCAATGTCGATATGTGGAAGGTGATGCGCGGAATCGCGCGCAACCCGAAGACGATCCCGCACCTGATCTCGACCGGGCGCGATTTCAGCCGCGCGCTGCGCTCACTGAAGGGCTGCGCCGGCGCGCTGGGGTGACCGGCGCCCGGTAAGGGCCAGCCTTCTCATATTGTGTGATTTGCCACGCTCACGTGAAAAAGCCCCGGATTGATGTCCGGGGCTTTTTGATTGCGGGATGTGGTCGTCTCAGTATTTCGCCGACAGCGGCGCGCCCCAGTTGAAGCGGTAGACCAGCGAGGTCGAGACCGTCTGCACATAGGGCTTGAACGTCATCGAATAGTCGCCGTTCGGCGCACCGTTCAACAGAAGCGACGACGCCTTGCGGCCGTATTCGGCGACGCGATATTCGGTCTTCATGAACCAGCCAGGCGTGACGATTCCGAAGATATCGAGCGAGTTCTCGACGCCGCCGCCGACGAACCAGCCGTCGAACGACTGCTTCGGAACGGTGTACCCCGTCAGGGAGCCGTCACTGGCGACGCGGATATCGGTCGCGGAGAAGTCCGCATGGCTGTAGCCACCGTTGAGGTAGGACAGCACGTTCGGCGCGACCAGATAACCGACGCGCGCACCGGCAGCGTAGTTCAGCCTGTTGCTGGTCTCGCCAAAGGTGGCGACATCCGGCACGCCGTAGATCGTTCCCTTGATGTCGCCGAACTGGGCGTCAGCAAAGAGACCGGCGACCCACTTCGGGCTGATCTGCCAGTCGTAGCCGCCGCCGACGGTGCCGAAATAGCCGCGTCCGCCCATGCGCTCAGACATGTAGCTGTTGTTGGTGGCGCTGGCCGGTTGGTTGTCGGCTGACCACAGGCCATAGCCGCCACCACCGGAGAGATAGAATCCGGTCCAGTTGACCGGAGCGGCAGCGGCCTTGGTGTAGAGCGGCGTGCTTGCTGCCCGGGACGGCATGCTGTCCGCATTGAAGCGATAGACCAGCGCGGTGGAGACGGTCTGCACATAGGGCTTGAAGGACACCGTATCACCGAACAGCGTCGGCGTGCCGTCCATCGCAAGAACGGTGTTCGTCTTGCGGCTGTACTCGGCAAGGCGATATTCGGTCTTCATGAACAGACCGGGCGCGGAGATGCCGAACATATCGAGCGAATTCTCGACGCCACCGCCGATGAACCAGCCGTCGAAGGACTGCTTCGGCAACTGGAACGTCGGTGACGAGCCGTCGTTTGGCAGGAGCGTGGTGTGCGAAAACTCGGCGTGGCTGTATCCGCCGTTGACATAGGACAGCACGTTCGGCGCCACCAGATAGCCGAGGCGCGCGCCCCCGGCATAGTTCAATTTGTTCTTGGTGCTGCCGACAAATTGGCCGCTGAGATAATCGACCGTGCCGTTGATGTCGCCGAACTGGGCGTCGGCAAAGACGCCTGCCACCCATCTCGAATTGAACTGCCAGTCGTAGCCGCCGCCGACGGTGCCGAAGTAACCGCGGCCGCCGAGGCGGACCGGATGGCGCGGTCCTCCGCCGAGGAAGGCCGGCAAGCCGCTGACCGTCTGCTGATCCGCTTCCCACATGCCGTAGCCGCCGCCGCCGAACAGATAGAAGCCGGTCCAGTTCGAAGCTGACGGTGCGGGCGGGGCCTTGGGGTAGGTCTTTCGCGGCAGGTCGGCGGCTTGTGCCGAGGCCACCAGAGTCATGGCGGCAACGGATCCCAGGAAAATTCGTTTCATTGTTGAAATACGGGGATTGGTGTGGGTTGAGGGACGATTCCACCGGAGTTTAGGAGAGGCGGGTTCCACTGCATGTAGCCGGCAGGCAACACATGACCCAAAAGAAAAAGGCGCGAGCAATGCTCGCGCCTTTTGAATGATTGCGGTCTGAAATCAGGCCGCGGTCGATGCGTTGTTCGAAGGGGCTGCCGCTGTCTGCGTCTGCGCCACGAGCTTGGCGGCTTTCGCTTCCGCAGTTTTGGCTTCATCAGCCCGGATTTCCGACAGCCGCTTCTGCACTTCCGACGAGAACACGTACTGCGCCGGGCGCTGCTTCGACAGATCGATCTCCGGCGCCATCGGGCCTTCGGTCTTGATGCCGAACAGCGAGACCTTCAGCGCCTTCCATGGATTGCTCACGGCGGCGTTGGCGGCGGTCGGCTCGTAGCCGCAATGCGCCATGCAGTCGGCGCACTTCTCGTACTTGCCGGTGCCGTACAGATTCCAGTCGGTGGTTTCCTGCAATTCCTTGAAGGTCTTGGTGTAGCCCTCGCCGAGCAGGTAGCAGGGCTTCTGCCAGCCGAAGATGTTGCGCGCGGGCATGCCCCACGGTTCGCATTCGAAGTTCTGGTTGCCGGCGAGGAAGTCGAGGAACAGGCCCGAGTGCATGAAGTTCCACTTCTTGCCCTTGCCGAGCGCGAACACGTCGCGGAACAGCTTCTTGGTCTTGGTGCGGTTCAGGAAGTGCTCCTGATCCGGCGCGCGCTCATAGGCGTAGCCCGGCGACATCGAAACGCCGACGCCAAGCTCGGTGGTGAAGTCGAGGAATTTGGCGATCTCCTCGGCCGGGTGGCCGTCGAAGATGGTCGCGTTGACGTTGACGGTGAAGCCCTTGGCCTTCGCGGCCTTGATCGCGGACACCGCGCGGTCGAACACGCCCTTCTGCGACACGGCCTTGTCGTGATGGTCCTTGAGGCCGTCGAGATGCACCGAGAAGAACAGGTAGGGCGAGGGCTCGAACAGATCGAGCTTCTTCTCCAGCAGCAGCGCGTTGGTGCAGAGCGAGACGAACTTCTTGCGCTCGACCAGCCCGCGCACGATCTCGCCGATCTCCTTGTGGATCAGCGGTTCGCCGCCCGGGATCGCAACCATCGGCGCGCCGCATTCCTCGGCGGCGTCCCAGCATTCCTGCGCCGACATGCGGCGGTTCAGGATCGCATCAGGATAATCGATCTTGCCGCAGCCGACGCAGGCGAGGTTGCAGCGGAACAGCGGCTCCAGCATCAGCACCAGCGGATAGTGTTTGCGGCCCAGCAGCTTCTGCTTCACCAGGTAGGAGCCGATCTTGATCTCTTTGAAAAACGGAATGGCCATGAACAGCTATCTTTCTTGCATCACGGGAGAGAGGCGCGGGGGCTGGCGTTGGGCTAGCTCCGCGGGCAGCCTGAATTCGATGTTTTCCTCGCGGCCCGGCAGCACGGACACCGTCACCGGTCCGATTCTGCCGCAAGGCGTCAATCACGTCGTCGACAAGAACCTCCGGCGCGGAAGCGCCTGCGGTAATGCCGACCGTCTGCGCGTCCTTCAGCCATTCGGGATTGAGCTGGCTGCCGTCGGCGATGAGGTAGCTCGGGACGCCGACTTCGGTGCCGATTTCCCGCAGGCGATTGGAGTTGGAGCTGTTGGTCGCGCCGACCACGAGGATCACGTCGACCAGCTTGGAGAGGTCTCGGACCGAAGACTGGCGGTTTTGTGTCGCGTAGCAGATATCGCGGGTATCGGGGCCTTCGAGGTCGCTGAAGCGATCCTCAAGGGCGGCGATGATGTCCCGTGTGTCGTCCACGCTCAGCGTGGTCTGGGTGATATACGCCATCGGCGCATCGCTCGGCAGGTCGAGCGCCAGAACGTCCTCGACGCTCTGGACGAGGATCACGGGACCGGGGACCTGGCCCATGGTGCCCACCACTTCCGGGTGGCCTTCATGGCCGATCAGCACCAGCTTGCGTCCCTTGGAGACGTAGCGCTTGCCCTGGTTGTGGACCTTGGTCACCAGCGGGCAGGTGGCATTGAGCACCGGCAGGCCGCGCGATGCGGCTTCTTCCTCGACGCTCTTGGCGACGCCGTGGGCGCTGAACACGGTGATGGCGTTGGCCGGCACTTCGTGCAGATCCTCGACGAACACCGCGCCCTTCGCCTTGAGGCTTTCGACGACGTACTTGTTGTGCACGATCTCGTGGCGGACGTAGACCGGCGGGCCATACTTCTCCAGCGCGCGCTCGACGATCTCGATCGCGCGCACCACGCCGGCGCAGAACCCGCGCGGCTGGGCCAGCAGGATCTTCATCGGAGCCTTTTTGGGAACGTGATTAAGCAAGCTGCACCGCGCTGATCTCGGCCTCGCGGCCCAACGCCTCGAACACCCGCGTCACGATCCCCTTGGCGTCCAGACCGGCCTTCGCATACATCGCGGCCGGGCTGTCCTGATCGATGAACGTATCCGGAAGAACCATCGAGCGAACCTTCAGTCCCTTGTCCAGCGCGCCACTCTCGGAAAGAGTATGCAAGACTTGCGCCCCGAAGCCGCCGATGGAGCCTTCCTCGATGGTGATGAGCACGTCATGCTCGCGCGCCAGACGCAGGACGAGGTCCGTATCGATCGGCTTGGCGAAGCGTGCATCGGCCACCGTGGTGGTCAAGCCGTGGGTTTTTAGAATATCTGCGGCCTTGAGGCATTCTTGGAGCCGTGTGCCGAGCGAGAGCAGGGCAACCGAGGTGCCTTCGCGAACGATGCGGCCCTTGCCGATTTCCAGCGGAACGCCGACCGACGGCAGGTCGACGCCCACACCGTCGCCGCGCGGGAACCGGATCGCCGACGGCCGGTCGTTGATGGCGGCCGCGGTGGCGACCATGTGGACCAGCTCGGCCTCATCGGCGGCGGCCATGATCACGAAGCCCGGCAGGCAGCCGAGATAGGCCAGATCGAACGAACCCGCATGAGTCGGGCCGTCGGCACCCACCAGACCGGCGCGGTCGATGATGAAGCGGACGGGCAGGCCCTGAATGGCGACGTCGTGCACCACCTGATCGTAGGCGCGTTGCAGGAACGTGGAGTAGATGGCGACGAACGGCTTCATGCCTTCGGACGCGAGGCCGGCGGCGAAGGTCACGCCATGCTGCTCGGCGATGCCGACGTCGAAGGTGCGCTCCGGGAAGGCCTTGCCGAAGATGTCGACGCCGGTGCCGGACGGCATGGCGGCGGTGATGGCGACGATCTTGTCGTCCTTCTCGGCTTCCTTGACGAGGCTGTTGCCGAATACCTTGGTGTAGGCGGGGGCGTTGGCCTGCGCCTTGGCCTGCTTGCCGGTGGCGACGTCGAACTTGACCACGCCGTGATACTTGTCGGAAGCGGCCTCGGCCGGGGTGTAGCCCTTGCCCTTTTCGGTGACGACGTGGATCAGCGTCGGGCCGACCTTGGAGTCCCGCACGTTCTTGAGCACGGGCAGCAGATGGTCGAGGTTGTGGCCGTCGATCGGACCGACATAGAAGAAGCCGAGCTCCTCGAACAGCGTGCCGCCGGACAGGAAGCCGCGGGCGTATTCCTCGGCGCGCTGCGCGCCCTTTTCGATGAACTTCGGAAGACGCTTGGCGATCTGCTTGCCGATCTCGCGCAGCGAACGGTAGGTGTTGCTGGAGGTCAGGCGCGACAGATAGGCCGACATCGCGCCGACCGGCGGGGCGATCGACATTTCGTTGTCGTTGAGAATCACGATCAGGCGCGAATCCATCGCGCCGGCATTGTTCATGGCCTCATAGGCCATGCCGGCGGACATCGCGCCGTCGCCGATCACGGCGATGATGTTGCGCTCCTCGCCGGCGAGATCGCGGGCCACCGCCATGCCGAGGCCTGCCGAAATGGAGGTCGACGAGTGCGCGGCGCCGAAGCAATCGTATTCGCTCTCCGCGCGCTTGGTGAAGCCGGACAGGCCGCCGCCCTGGCGCAAGGTCCGGATCCGGTCGCGGCGTTCGGTCAGAATCTTGTGGGGATAGGCCTGATGGCCGACGTCCCAGATGACGCGATCGGAGGGCGTATTAAAAACATGATGTATTGCCACGGTCAGTTCCACGACACCAAGACCGGAGCCCAGATGGCCACCAGTGACCGCAACCGCGTTGATCGTCTCGGCGCGCACTTCTGCCGCAACCTGAGGCAGATCGCTTTCCTTCAGCTTGCGAAGGTCCGCGGGCGACTTGATTGCGTCGAGCAATGGGGTCGATGAGGTCATACCAAGGCTTCCAATACGAAAGTGGAACAAGACAGGAACGTTTTGCAGTGTAGCATTATTGCAGCTATTCAGCAGTAGTTCTGAGGAACTGCTGGTTAAATGCCACTATTGTGTGACTTAAGGGCATCGTTTGAGGCATCAGTAAGTTAACGGCCTGCCTCCCCGGCGGTTGCCTGTACCTCAACCCGGCCGTCAGAAATAGAAAGAAAACCTGTGCTGACAAGGACTATTGTATCGCTTGTTCGTTTTTGCACGCGCCACGCATGGCTGGTGCTCTTGATTGGCTTGGCTCTGGCGGCTTGGGCTGCCAACTATTCCTATCGGAACTTTGCCATCAATACCGATGTAGCAAAGCTGATTTCTCCCAATCTGGACTGGCGGAAGCGCGAAATTGACTTCGAGAAGGCTTTTCCAGGTAAAAATGACACGATCCTCGCTGTTGTAGAGGCCCCGACGCCGGAACTCGCCCGGCAGGCCGGCGCGGCCCTCCAGAAGAAGTTGCTGCCACAGACCGACAGGTTCATTTCGATCAGGCAGCCGGGCGGCGGACCGTTCTTCGACAGTAACGGCCTTTTGTTCTTGCCGACCCCCGAGGTGGCCAAGCAGACCAGCCAGTTGGCCTCGGCGGCCCCTCTGTTTGATATTCTGGTCGATGACCCCAGCCTTCGTGGCCTGACGGGCGTGCTGGAATTCGGCCTGGCCGGGTCCCAGCGGGGCCAGTATTCGCGCGATTCGATGGCCCGGCCGCTGAATCTGGTGGCCGAGACCGTCGAGAAGGTTCTGGCGAAGCAGCCGGCGCCGTTTTCATGGAAGGAATTGGCGGACGGCCAGCCGCTGACGGCCGCCGACAAGCGCGAGTTGTTCCTGATCCGGCCGGTTCTCGACTTCAAGGCGCTGGAGCCTGGCGGGGCCGCGACCGACGCGATCCGCAAGGCGGCGACCGATCTCAATCTTGCCGGAGAATACGGCGCTCGCGTTCGCCTGACCGGACCGGTGCCGATCGCGAACGAGGAGTTCGCCACGGTTCAGGAAGGGGCTCTCCTGACCCATACCGGCACCGTGCTGATCGTGCTCTTTATCCTGTGGTGCGCGCTGAAATCGCCGAAGATCATCACGTCGGTCTTCATCACGCTCATCATCGGCCTTGCCGTGACCACGGCCGTCGGCCTGATCATGGTGGGCGCGTTCAATCTCATCTCGATCGCGTTTTTCGTGCTGTTCGTCGGTCTCGGCGTCGATTTCGGCATTCAGTACAGCGTGCGCTATCGCGCCGACCGTCATGAAGGACATGGTCTCGACCTCGCGCTCGAGAAGGCCGGCGAATATTCCGCGATCCCGCTTACGCTTGCCGCGGTGGCGACGGCGGCAGGCTTCCTGTCGTTTCTCCCGACCGACTACAAGGGCGTCTCGGAACTCGGGAAAATTGCCGGCGCGGGCATGATCATCGCATTCGTCGCCGCGATCACCGTGCTTCCGGCGCTGCTCAAGCTGATGAATCCCGCCGGCGAGGCCGAGCCGCTGGGCTTCGCGTTTCTGGCGCCGGTCGATGAATTCCTTGAACGCCATCGCATCGGTGTCGTGGCCTGGACCCTCGGCGTGGCCGTCCTTGGCCTGCCGTTGCTCTATTTCCTGCACTTCGATTTCAATCCGATCAATCTGCGAAGCCCGAAGGTCGAATCGATCGCGACCTATCTCGATCTGCGCCGCGATCCCAACACCGGCACCAATGCGGTCGAGGTGCTGGCACCTTCCGCCGCCGCGGCAAAGGACATCCAGGCGCGCCTTGCAAAACTTCCCGAAGTCTCGCGGGTGGTGTCTCTCGACACGTTCATTCCCGACGATCAGCCTGCCAAGCTCGCGATCATCCGCAAGGCTGCGGCGCAGCTCAATCCGATCCTAAACGAAACGCAGCGCGGCACGGCACCTTCCGACGAGGAAAATGTCGCCGCGTTGAAGGGATCGGTGGAAAGTCTGCGCAAGACCGCCGGCGACGACAAGGGGCCGGGGGCCGTGGCCGCGCGCCGTCTTGCGGACGCGCTGGCAAAGCTCGCGCAGGGCGACAAGGCGATCCGCGACAAGGCCGAGGCGACATTCATCTCGCCGCTGAACGTCGCGCTGGATCAGGTCCGCAGTCTGTTCAAGGCGCAGCCGGTCAGTGCGAAAACCTTGCCGGCTGACATTGTGAGCGATTGGACGACGGCGGATGGGCGGACGCGTATCGAAGCGTTGCCGAAGGGCGACCCTAACGACAACGATACGCTGCGCACTTTCGCCGGCGCGATCCTTAAAGCCCAGCCGGATGCCATCGGCGGCCCGATCTCGATTCTCAAGTCCGGCGACACCATTGTGTCCGCCTTCATCCAGGCGGGCGGTTGGGCGCTGCTGTCGATTTCAATCCTGCTCTGGATCGTGCTGAAGCGAATCGGCGACGTGCTGCTGACGCTGGTGCCGTTGATTCTGGCGGGCGTGGTGACGCTGGAGATTTGCGTCCTGATCGGCATGCCGATGAACTTCGCCAATATCATCGCGCTTCCGGTCCTGCTCGGGATCGGCGTGGCCTTCAAGATCTACTACGTGACGGCCTGGCGCGCCGGGCAAACCAATCTGCTGCAATCGAGCCTGACGCGCGCGATCTTCTTCAGCGCGATGACCACCGCGACGGCGTTCGGCAGCCTGTGGCTGTCGAGCCATCCCGGCACGTCGAGCATGGGCAAGCTGCTCGCGCTCTCGCTGGTCACCACGCTCGCCGCGGCGGTGCTGTTTCAGCCGGCGCTCATGGGTAAGCCCCGCGAGCACACGGAGAAATAAGATCCGCCAGAATCAGTTGGCGGGGGCTGATACGATCTCGGGGAGCAGGCAGGCTTCGGAAGTGGCCGCATCGGCCGCTCCTGCCTTCGCCATGGCGCCGGTGCCTTTCGGGGCGGGCGTCTTGGGCGTGCCGATTGGAGCCGGAAACGGCGCGGCTGTCGTCTTGGGAGCCGCCGCAGGCGCGATCGTCTTCGGGGCGCCCGGAGCCATGGTTGCGCCGATCCTGGCTCCGTTGGGAGCCGATGGCGACGTTTCAGCGACTCGCGTCCATGTCTGGCCGCCGCACAGGATCATGGCGACGCAGCCTTCGACGCGCAGGGCGTTGGCCGACTTGAGCTGGATCGAAGAGTCGTAGGTTTTCCCGCTGGTGGCGTCGTAAACCTGACCTTCCCATTTATCCTTCTCGTCCGTGACCTTCTTCATGTTGAGAAGCACGGGTATGCCCAGCGTCGGCCGCGTCCGCTTGGCCTTGTCGGGATTGTTCTTGTCGATGCCGCCGGGGATGGATCTGGAGGCGATGATGCCCCAAAGCCGTGAATTGCAGTCGATGATTCTGATCGTCGCCTTGCCGTCTTCGTCCCGCCATTCGCCCAACGGCTCGGCCGCCTGGGCAACGCCGGCGACGGCAAGAAAGAACATTCCACTAAAGGCTAGTTTCCGCATGAATCCTCGCGTGAATTGCAACCAACTTAAACCACAAGATCTCGTCTATTGTTCTACCTACTGACAAAACGACGCAGACATTATTTTCGGTTGACTAGATGCCCAGCAAACGAAGTATGTATGACATGATGCAGCCAAATCTAGACATTTCAGAGATGTTTGCGGACCGCCAGTTCCAGCGCAATGCTCTGCATACACGATACCTCAACGAGCAGCTCGTCCGGGTCCTCAAGACCATTGGCTACGATGTTGGCTTTCAGCGTGGGCAGGGGCAGTACCTCTTCGACCGCGACGGCGACCGTTATCTCGATCTGTTGAGCGGTTTCGGCGTTTTCGCGCTTGGCCGCAATCATCCGACCATCAAGGACGCACTCAAGAGCGTTCTGGACAGCGATCTTCCCAATCTCGTTCAACTCGACCTGTCGACGCTGGCCGGCATTCTGGCCGAGCGCCTGATCGCGCATGTCCCGTATTTGGACAAGGTCTTTTTTTGCGAATTCAGGGACGGAATGTGTCGAAGCTGCGATCAAGTTCGCGCGCGGCGCGACCGGCCGCACCGGCATCGTCTATTGCGATCACGCCTATCACGGTCTGTCCTACGGTTCGCTGTCGCTGACCGGTGACAAGAATTTCCGCGACGGTTTCGGACCGCTGCTGCCGGATTGCACGTCCATTCCGTTCAACGATCTCGCCGCGCTCGAGAAGGCGCTGGTGTCGCGTCAGGTCGCGGCTTTCATCGTCGAGCCGATCCAGGGCAAGGGCGTCAACCTGCCCGACGACGATTTCCTCCCTGCTGCCGCAGCGCTGTGCAAGCGCTATGGAACGCTGTTCGTCGCGGACGAAATCCAGACCGGCATGGGCCGCACCGGGCGCTTCCTCGCGGTCGAACACTGGAACGTCGAACCGGACATGGTGCTGCTGTCGAAGTCGCTCTCCGGCGGTCATGTTCCGGTTGGAGCCGTGCTGACGCGCAAGGCGATCTTCGACAAGATTTTCGATCGCATGGATCGCGCCGTGGTGCATGGATCGACCTTCGCCAAGAACGATCTCGCAATGGCGGCGGGCATCGCGACGCTCGATGTGCTGAAAACGGAGAAGCTGATCGAGAACGCCGCGGCGCGGGGCGCAGCCCTTCTTGCGACGTTGTCGGCGATGGTTCCGCGCTACGAATTGCTGAAGAATGTTCGGGGCAAGGGCCTGATGATCGGCGTTGAGTTCGGCCCGCCGAAATCGCTGGCGCTCAAGGCGTCGTGGAGCGTGCTGGAAACAGCGAGCAAGGGTCTGTTCTGTCAGTTGATCACCATTCCGCTGTTCAAGGATCACAAGATCCTCAGTCAGGTGTCGGGCCACGCCAGCCATACGATCAAGCTGCTGCCGTCGCTGACGATCACGGAAGAGGACTGCAACTGGATCACCGGCGCGTTTGATTCGGTGATCGAGAGCAGCCATCGCGTGCCCGGCGCGATCTGGTCGCTGGGCAAGACGCTGGTCGATAACGCGGCAAGAAAATCAGCCTGACGCGTTTCGGCCCGCCTTCCCAAGTCATCCTTGGAACCAGACAAATCACCTCGGAACGGAAATGACAGCGCTGCATGGAGCCGCGCTGTCATCGTTCATGTGATTTGATTCGTCTTGAAATCGGGGCCTGGATGTGCGGCCGACTGCGGTCCGGACTTATTGCCCGTGACTGACGAGAACGGCGTCGCACTTCTTGCTGATCTTCGGGCGGTTGGCTTTCAGGCAACCCAGCACCGTCAGATCACCATCGTTCATCACGGCACGGCAATGACGCGAGACGTCAGGAGCGCAGGCTTTCTGTTCTTCCGCTGTTCCACCACGCTGGGGAGCGGGCGCCTGCGCGAATGCGACCGAGGTAGCCGAGACAAGCAGGGTGGTAACAAGAAGCGTTCTGAACATTGTTATCCCTTATGGAGGCATGCGTTCGATTGAGAGAAATATAGGTCGAACACATCAGAACGCCAGACACAAGTCTTTCACACTGCGACACGCGTCGCATATTTCGACAGGTGTGGCGCGGGCGCACGGTTTTCGCGCGAGCCGTCTTGTCGTGAACGCGCTTGGCTGCAAATTATCGCCACAATTCAGAATCGCCGCGCGGGTATCGGATCGCGTTCTAGCGACGTGCGAGTTCCCTCGATGCGAGAGGGTTTCGCTGCATCAGGGCGAGGGCGACGATCAGGGTTGGAACCAGGATCACGAGCGCGATCGCGATGATCTGCCACTCCGAGACCGGCATGATTCCGCCGCCCGGCGTCGCGAGGACGAATCCGCCGATCACCAAGAGCACGCGCAGCGGCCACTCCAATGCGCCCGTGCGCCGCAGGTCTCCGACGAAGGCCTGATAGCCCTGGATGCCGCCGCAGATGAACAGCGTGCCCATCGCCGCAAGTGCAGTGAGACCCGCTGCCGCGAGATAAGGCGCGTCACCCTGCAACACGAGCGCCGGGTTGAGCACGAAGAAGAACGGGATGAAGTAGATGATGCTGCCGACCCACATCGATTCCCAGCCTGTCTTCATCGCCGGCGAACCTGCGATGCCCGCGGCGGCGAACGAGGCGATCGCGACCGGCGGTGTGATCGACGACAGCATGCCCCAATAGAAGATGAACATGTGGACGGCCATCCTGTTGAGGCCGACCTTTTCAAGCGCGGGCGCCACCAGAATGGCGAGGAAGATGTAGCAGGCCGTCGTCGTCAGGCCGAGGCCGAGGACCAGGCTTGTGAATGCGCACATCGCGAGCAGCAGGAATGCGTTGTCGCCGGCGATCGTCAGCAGATCGTTGGCAAGGCTGGAGACCACGCCCGTCATCGAGAACGCGCCGATCAGGAGGCCGCATCCGGCGAGAATGCCGACCAGTTCGACGAAGGTGCGGCCGTTGACTTCCAGAAACTTGCCGATGGTCGCCAGCGTCCAGCGTGTGTCCTTCGAGAACAACTGGTTCAGCACCAGCAGCAGGGCGGTCGCATAGAACGGGGCGTGGCTCTCGCGCTTGAAATGCAGCAGCATCACGATCAGCAGCGCGATCACGAAAATATAATACCAGCCGTCCTTGATCGTATCCCACACCTTTGGAAGCTCCGAGCGGGGGATGCCGGCGAGGCCATGACGCGCGGCGTAGGAGTCGACCTGCATGAACAGGCCAAGATAATACAGGGCGGCCGGAATGATCGCGGCGAGGGCGACATCGGCGTAGCTGACGTTCAGGAATTGCGCGATGACGAAGGCGGTTGCGCCCATCACCGGCGGCGCGAGCACTGCGCCGGTGGACGCGCAGGCCTCGATGGCTGCGGCATAGGACGCGCGGAAGCCGCTCTTCTTCATGACTGGAATGGTCATGGTGCCGGCGGTCAGCACGTTGGAGATGATCGATCCGGACATCATGCCGAGCAGTCCGCTGGCGAAGATGCAGACTTTCGCAGCGCCGCCCCGGAATGTGCCGCACAGCGCGAAGGCGATATTGATGAAGAATTTTCCCGCGCCGGTCATCATCAGCGCGGTGCCGAACACCAGGAAGCCGATCACCGTATCGGCAAAGGCCTGGATCGGAATGCCGAGCAGGCTTTCGCCGGACAGCACATGATATGCGGTCGCCTGCTCGATGGTCGACTGCGTCCCGCGGAACGGTCCGAGCCAGCTCGATTCAGCGAACAACGGATAGACGGTAAAAGGAAACACGCTGAGCAGCAGGCTCCAGCCGCCGGTGCGCCGCAGTGCTTCTAGCAGCACCGCCCACATCACGAGGCCGCCTGCGATGACCGACATCGGTGCGCCCGCGAACTCCCAGCCGAGCGCTGCGGCCTTGCGGATGTTCATCATCAGCCAGATCGCCGAAATGAAGGTCGCAACGAACAGGACGATGTCGTACCAGGGAATGCGATCGAGCGGCGCGGTTTCGGTTCCCGGAAAAATCAGGAACGTGAACGGCAGCATCAGTGCGATCAGCAGATAGAAGTATTCCGTGTTGAGCTGCGTGAAATCCACGAAGAAGCGCAGCGTGAATTGTTGATTGATGCAGAGCAGGATCGTCGCGGCGGTCGCGACGACCAGCGCCCAGCGCCAGCCGCCACGCAGGGTTCGCACCCGCGTGACTTCGGCTTCCTGCAAGCCGCCGACGCCCGCATGCGGATCGTCGAACACGACTTTCTTTTCAGCGGATGCGATGGCGGCGGCTGTGACCGGTGCGGCCGCCGGGTTGCTGTTGTCGGACGAGGATGACATTTGGCGATTCCGAAAATGGGATGTGAACGACGTCCGCTGTACCGGGATCGAGGAATGCTATTCCTCGAAGCCGTTCGGCAGGTTCGCCTTCGCCAATGCGGCCTTGCGCGCGGCCATCCAGCCGGCAAGGAATTTATCCGGCTCAGCCGGCGCGCTGGAATTGTTGTATCCCTTCCATGCATCCGCCAGCACGCCTTGCCGCTTGATCAGGTCGTTGTTGTATTTCTCGTCCGCGTCGGTCCATTCGCCGGCTTCCTTCAGCGCCTTCACCGCGCCCGGATGATAGGGGATCACCCACTGCTTGGTCTGCTTCTTGACGTCGAGGCCGGACGAACCCGGCGCGGCATCCTTGTAGGCGTCGTAACCGGCAATCATCGCCTTGGTCAGCGCGTAGACCTGATCGGCACTCTGCGTCGCGTAGGTCGTTGCGATCGGGTAGGGGTAGGTCGCCAGTTTCAGGGGGGACGAGGCACTGATCGACGCGCCGCAGGTGACGTTGTAGGGATTGAAGAACGCGCCGACTTTCTTGACACGCTCCCAGGCGGCCTTGTCGTCCGCCGGAAGCTCGGGCCAGACGATGCCGCGCGGCGAGCTTTCCAGTTCCTTGGCCGGTCCCGTCACCGTAGAGCCGAACGCGCCGTCGGCGTCATTGTTGATGACGCCCTTCCACATCGCGCCATAGCTCGCGAACTCGACGATCTTCACATCGTTTTTCGTCAACCCGCCATAGGCGATGATCGCCAGCGCGTTCTGGTTCAGCGCCGGCGAGCCGACCACGAAGCCGAGCCGCTTGCCGCGGAAATCCTTCCAGTCCTTGACGCCGGCATCTTTGGCGACGCCGACCGACAGTCCGTTACAGTCGACCGTCGAAAGCGTCATCATCAACTGCTGGGGACCCCATTCCTTGACGCCGAATTCGAACACGCCTTCCTGCGCGAAGTAGGTGCCCGTTCCCATCCAGGCCAGCACCGCGCGTCCCGCACGCAGCGGAGCGAGGCGGGCCACGTCGTTGCCCGCCGGAAGCACGCGCACGTCGGAGCCGTATTTGTCCTTCATCATCTTGCCGACGCCGACGGCGATGTTGAAGCCCGACGTGCCGGTGTCGTAGGCGGTGAACGCCATCGTGGTCGGCAGCTTGACGTCCTGTGCCTGCGCCGGCGCAATTGCCGCCGCGCTGGCAAGAAACATGGCCGCAACCGTCGTGATATTCCGCGTCATGAAATATATCCTCCCAAGGTGGTGATGCTTCCGCTGTGCGGAACGAGATTTTGATTTTGCCGGATCATGTCATCGTGCAGTTGCCAGCGCAACGCCTGCGAGCCGCCAATGACGGATTGGACAGTTTGTCGCGGAAACGCCGGGCCTCGCACGATCATGCTTCGAGAATCGCGATCGTCTGTCCTTCCGTCACGACGTCATCGACGCTGACGAGAATCGACTTGATCTTTCCTGCGGCGGGCGAGGGAACGGGAATTTCCATCTTCATGGCTTCCACCAGCACGACGTCATCGCCGTTTCCGATGCTTCCATCGATGCTGGCCGCAATCACGCAGACACGTCCGGCGACTTCGGTGGTGATCTTGATCTCTGCCACGAAATTTCCCCCTCCGCTTTACGCACATATCTGACGCACGCGGCTTCTTTGTTGTGACGGAGGATTGCCCGGGGTAGCGTGATCCGCAAGGGAAAAATTTGCGCTGCTGTTAAAAATCAAACATCTGTTTGCAGCGCCGGACGCCGGGGAGCGACGATGAACTGGAAGCCTGAACTCGACGAACTCGCGCGGCGGGAAGCGTTTGCAAAGGAAATGGGCGGCGCCGACAAGGTCAAGCGTCAGCATGACCAGGGCCGGCTGACTGTCCGCGAGAGAATCGACAGGCTGCTCGACCCGAAAACCTTCCACGAGATTGGCGCGATTTCAGGCATCGGCGAATACGCCGAGAGCGGCGAACTGACGTCGGTGACCCCTGCCAACTGCGTGTTCGGCCGCGGCAAGGTGGAGAATCGGCCCGTCGTTGTCGTCGGAGATGACTTCACAGTGCGCGGCGGCTCGGCGGATGCGTCGATCTGGGCGAAGCCGATGATGGCCGAGCAGATGGCGCATGATTTCCGCCTGCCGATCATCCGCGTCATCGAAGGCTCGGGCGGCGGCGGTTCGGTGAAGACCATCGAGACCAAGGGCGCGGCAGAATCTGCCCGGCGGCATCGGCGGCACGGAATGGTACTGGTACACGACGGCGAACATGGCGCGCGTGCCCGTCGTCGGCCTCGGTCTCGGATCGGTCGCGGGACTTGGCGCGGCGCGGCTCGCCGCCAGTCATTATTCTGTCATGACCAAATCGTCCGCGATGTTCGTCGCGGGGCCGCCGGTGGTGGCGCGCCTCGGACAATCGCTCGAGAAGCAGGAGCTTGGCGGCTGGCAGATCCAGACCAAGGCCGGCGGCATCGATCATGCCGTCGAGACCGAGGAAGAAGCCTTCGCATGCGCGCGCAAGTTCTTGTCCTACCTGCCGCCGTCGGTGTTCGACCTGCCGCCGACGGTTGCGTGCGACGACGATCCGGAGCGTGCCGATGATGCGTTGCTCAACGCTGTGCCGCGCAGCCGCAAGCAAGTCTACAAGATGCGCCCCATCATCGAGTCGGTGATGGATCGCGGCTCGTTCTTCGAGATGGGCCAGAATTTCGGCCGCTCGATCATCACCGGGTTCGCGCGGTTGCAGGGCCGGGCGGTTCTGGTGCTGGCGAGCGATCCTTTTATTTACGGTGGATCGTGGACGTCCGACACCTGCCAGAAGGTGGTGCGCTTCGTCGATCTCGCCGAGACGTTTCATCTGCCGGTGGTCTATCTGATGGACTGTCCCGGTTTTGCGATCGGGCTTGAAGCCGAGAAGACAGCGACGATCCGACATGGGGTGCGCGCCATGGCCGCCGTCAACCAGAGCACCGTGCCGTGGTGCACGATCATCGTCCGCAACGCGTTCGGTGTTGCCGGTGTGGTGCATCAGCCCGCGGGACGGTTCTCGCTGCGCTATGCCTGGCCGTCGGGATACTGGGGCTCGCTGCCGCTGGAAGGCGGCATCGAGGCGGCGTACCGCGCCGATCTTGCCGAGGCCGAAGACCCGAAGGCCAAGCTGCAAGAGATCGAGGATCGGCTCAACAAGCTGCGCTCGCCGTTCCGTTCGGCGGAAAAATTCTGGGTGGAGGAGATTATCGATCCGCGCAAGACCCGCACATTATTATGCGAGTTCGCGCGGCTGGCGGAGCCGTTGCGCACGCCGGGCGTGGCGCATCTGGCGATCAGGCCGTAGGTGCAGCGAATGCGATGCGCTCCTTCTCCCCGCAGGCGGGGAGAGGTGACAAACTCACCGCCCATCCGCGACAATCATCGCCGATCCCTTTTCCGCGATCATCGCGGTGGGCGTGTTGGTGTTGCCGGACGTGATCGTCGGCATCACCGATGCATCGACGACGCGCAATCCTGCGATGCCGTGAAAGCGCAGGCGCTCGTCGACCACGGCGAGCGGATCGCTGGCGCTTCCCATCTTCGCGGTGCCGACCGGATGGAAGATCGTGGTGCCGATGTCGCCGGCGGCTTTCGCCAGCGACGCATCGTCATCGCCGACCGACGGGCCGGGCAGATATTCCTGCGGATGATAGGCGGCCAGCGCATGCTGCTTCATCAGCTTGCGCGTGACGCGGATGGCATCGGCTGCGACCTGACGATCTTCCGGCGTTGACAGATAGTTCGGCGCGATCGCGGGCGCCTGATCCGGCGCATCGGACTTGATGCGGATGGTGCCGCGCGAGGTCGGGCGCAGGTTGCAGGCGGCGATGGTGATCGCAGGAAAACGATGCAGCGGCTCTCCGAACTTGTCCAGCGACAGCGGCTGGACGTGAAACTGGATGTTGGCGCGCTCCTGCCGCGCGTCGGAGCGGGTGAAGATGCCGAGCTGCGACGGCGCCATGGTCAGCGGCCCGCGCCGCCGCAGCAGATAATCGACGCCCATCCAGCCACGCCGGAACAGGTTGTAATACGTCTCGTTCAGTGTTCGCACGCCTTCGACCTTATAGATGGCGCGCTGCTGGAGATGATCCTGCAAATTGCGGCCGACGCCTTGCCGATCCAGCACCGTCTCGATGCCGAGCGGGGCCAGCCATTCGCGCGGGCCGATGCCGGAGCGATGCAAAACTTGAGTCGAGCCGATCGAGCCGGAGCAGAGGATCACTTCACCCTTCGCGCGGGCCTCGATCACTTCGCCGCCTTGTGAGAAGCGCACGCCGGCGGCGCGGCCGTTCTCGACGATCACCTTGTCCACCAGCACGTTGGTTTCCAGTCGCAGGTTCGGCCGCGACAGTGCCGGCTTGAGAAATCCGCGTGCTGACGACCAGCGGCGTCCGCGCTTCTGGTTGACGTGGAAATAGCCGATACCTTCGTTGTCGCCGGTGTTGAAATCCGGCGTCCTGCGGATTCCCATTTCATGCGCGGCTTCGCCGACGGCATCGAGTACGTCCCATGACAGCCGCGGTGCTTCGATGCGCCAGCCGCCGCCGGTGCCGTGATGCTCGCTTTCGCCGAGGAAGTGATCTTCGAGCGTCCTGAACGCGGGCAGCACATCGTCCCAGCCCCAGCCGGTCAGTCCCAGTTGCCGCCAGTGATCGTAGTCCGCCGCTTGGCCGCGCATCGAGATCATGGCGTTGATCGCGGACGAGCCGCCGATCACCTTGCCGCGCGGATAGGCCAGCGCGCGGCCGTTGAGGCCAGCTTCGGGCTCGGTCTTGAACATCCAGTCGGAGCGCGGATTGCCAATGGCGAACAGATAGCCGACCGGGATGTGAAACCAGATCCAGTTGTCCTTGCCGCCGGCTTCCAGGATCAGCACCCGCTTGCTTGAGTCGGCGGAGAGGCGGTTGGCGACGATGCACCCGGCGGTGCCGGCCCCGACCACGATGTAGTCGAAATCTCCTTCAAGACGCTTCGGCATTTCCATCCCGTGTTGCTTTGTTAGGCGTGTTGTTCCGCTTTATGGCCCCGGCCAAGGGCTGCTGTACAGTCCGTTCCTGTGCAATTGGCGTTTGCGCGGATGTTGGGTCTGGCGCTGCACCGTGCTAGCTTCGCACGGTCATATATTTCCGCGAGGTTTCGCCGTGCCGATCATCAACCGCGTCGCCGACCTGCAACCGGACATCATGCGCTGGCGGCGCGATCTGCATGCCAATCCCGAACTGATGTACGACGTGCATCGCACGGCGGCCTTCGTCGCCGACCACCTGCGATCCTTCGGCTGCGATGAAGTGGCCACCGGCCTCGGGTGCACCGGCGTGGTCGGCGTCATCAAGGGCCGCAAGCGCGCCAACGGCGGAGAGCTCAAGGCCATCGGCCTGCGCGCCGACATGGACGCGCTGCCGATCGAGGAAGAAACCGGCGTGGCCTATCGCTCCACCGTGCCGGGCAAGATGCACGCCTGCGGCCATGACGGCCACACCGCGATGCTGCTGGGCGCGGCGCGCTATCTTGCGGAGACGCGGAATTTCGCCGGCGACGCCGTGGTGATCTTCCAGCCGGCGGAAGAGGGCGGCGCGGGCGCGGCGGCGATGATCAAGGACGGCCTGATGGACCGTTTCAGGATCGATCAGGTCTACGGCATGCACAATTCTCCGGGCATGCCGATCGGCACGTTCGCGACGCGCGTGGGGCCGACGATGGCTGCGACCGACCACATCAACATTCACATCGAGGGAATGGGCGGCCACGCCGCGCGTCCGCACAAGAGCATCGACTCGGTGCTGGTCGGTGCGCAGCTCATCACGGCGTTGCAGTCGATCGTGTCGCGCAGCGTCGATCCCCTGGATGCCGCGGTGATTTCGATCTGCGAGTTCCATGCCGGCAATGCCCGCAACGTGATCCCGCAGACCGCGGACCTGTTCGGCACCGCGCGGACCCTGACGCCGGAGGTGCGCGACCTGATCGAGCAGCGCGTGGGCGAGGTCGTGAACGGTGTTGCACAATTGTCGGGGGCGAAGATCACGCTTGATTACGAGCGCAGCTATCCGGTGCTGGTCAATCACGCCGCTGAAACCGGCATCGCGGCCCGGATCGCCGCCGACATCGCCGGGGAGGCCAACGTGAGTTCCGAGATTCCCCCGGTGATGGGCGCGGAGGATTTCGCCTATATGCTGGAAGCGCGGCCGGGCGCTTTCATCTTCATCGGCAACGGCGACAGCGCCGGGCTGCATCACCCTGCCTACAATTTTAACGACGATGCCATCGTCTATGGCTCGTCCTACTGGATCAAGCTGGTCGAGACCCAGCTCGCGGGCTGATTTCTGCGGAACCGTTTTACGCAGGAACGAAGCGCATCACGTCGCGTTGAGAGGCGGGAAGACCCCGTCACCGTCAACCGGAGTGAGAACATCATGCCTACAGCGAAAGACAAGGATCTCAACGACCTCTTTCTCGATACCCTCAAGGATATCTACTTCGCCGAGAAACATATTCTGAAGGCACTGCCGAAGATGGCGAAGGCCGTCCATTCCGACGATCTGCGCGCGGCTTTCGAAAAGCACGAGGGCGAAACCGAAGGTCAGGTAGAGCGGCTGGAAAAGATTTTCGAATTGCTCGACAAGCCCGCGCGCGGCAAGACCTGCGACGCCATCGTCGGCATTCTCGACGAAGGCAAGGAGATCATGACGGAGTACAAGGGAACCGAAGCGCTCGACGCCGGATTGCTGGCGGCGGCGCAGGCGGTCGAGCATTACGAAATCGCGCGCTACGGAACCCTGAAGGCGTGGGCCACCAAGCTCGGCATGGCCGAGGCGGTGCGGCTGCTCGATGAAACGCTGCAACAGGAACACAAGACTGACGAGGCTCTGACGTCGCTTGCCCTGGGTGCGGTGAATTCCGAAGCGCTGGCGGCGTGATGCAATGCTCTGAAAGTCGCCATTCCTTCATCCTGAGGAGCGGCCTTTTGGGGTCGCGTCTCGAAGGATGAGGGCTACCGTCATGCCTCATGGTTCGAGACGCGCGGCAAGAGCCGCGCTCCTCACCATGAGGCTGACAGCGCTGCGGTGAAAAAATCACGCAGCTTTCAGCTTGTGCAGGAACGCCGCTGCGATCTTCATGTCTTTCACGAAGTTCGCATACTCGCGCGCCTTGGACTCTTCATCCGGCAGGCGCAGCAGGTAGGACGGATGCACCGTCACCAGCGCCTTGGTCTCGTTCCCGGCTTCCTCGAGATCGATCAGGTGGCCGCGGTTCTTGCCGATCGGCGTGATCTTGCCGAACACGCTTTGCGCGGCCGTCGCCCCCATCGCCACCACCAGCGCGGGTTTGATAGCCGCAAGCTCGCGCTCGTACCACGGCCGGCACGCCCTAATCTCCGGCGTGGTCGGTTTCTGGTGCAAGCGGAATTTTCCGCGCGGCACGAATTTGAAATGCTTCACCGCGTTGGTCACATAGACCTTGTCGCGATCGATGCCGGCTTCTTCCAGCGCGCGGTTGAGCACCTGACCGGCGGGGCCGACGAACGGCTTGCCGGCGAGGTCTTCCTTGTCACCGGGCTGCTCGCCCACCAGCATGATCGGCGCATGGCTCGGGCCTTCGCCGAATACGGTCTGGGTCGCGTCCTTCCACAGATGACAGGCGCGGCAATGGGCGGCCTCTGCGCGAAGGGCGGCGAGGCTTTCGGGGGCAGGAGTCCGCACGGTGGGCTGCATGGTCATCCTTCTATCTTTTCCATCATCGCTGCCGGACGCATGTCGTCGTTGTGAAAGATCAATCTGGAAGGCTGTTGGCGGTTCCTGCCCTAAGCCGTTTGTTTCATTGCCGAAAAATCAACCTCAGACTTTCAGTTGACTCTCCACCGCACCTTAGCTTTATATTAGAACATATCATGAACAAATGAGCGCATCACCCATTTCAAGTGGGTGACGAACCGGACTGTCAGGAGCGGCGCATGTTGAGCGCGCGCATGAGCACGCTTGCGTCCCTGCGGGGGACCATCGGCCGCCTCGAAGGCGAGGCGGATGCGCTTGCGCGCGTGGCGCTCGGCCATGCCGGTGCGGACGCGACGTTGCAGGGCGGGCTGGCGCGGGGCGCGCTGCACGAGGTGTTCGCCGAAGGCGGACGCCATGGCGCGGCGGCGACGGGTTTCATCGCCGGTCTTGCGCATCGCCTGGCGGGGCGGCGGCCGCTGGTGTGGGTGCGGCAGGATTTCACCGAACTCGAATCCGGCGTGCTGTCGATGAGCGGTCTCAACGACCTCGGCCTCGATCCGCGCCTGCTGGTGACGGTGTGCGCGGCAGACGCCGAGACCGCACTGCGCGCGGCGGCCGATGCGCTGGCCTGCGACGCGCTCGGCGCGGTGGTGCTGGATGTGTGGGGCGAGGTGCGTGCGCTGGATCTGGTCGCGAGCCGCAGGCTGACACTCGCCGCGCGCGCCTCGAACGTCGCGTGTCTGGTGTTGCGCACGGCGGCGATGCCGTCCGCCAGCACGGCGGAAACCCGCTGGGTGGTGCGTGCCGCGCCGTCGTCGCCTGCGGTGGAGGCGTGGGGCGGGCCGATGCTGGACGCCCAACTTGTTCGCAACCGTCACGGCCAGACCGGACGATGGATCATGGAGTGGAAATGTGATGAGGGCCTCTTCCGTGAAGGCATCTTCCATAAGGACTCGGCGTATCCTCAGCCTGTGGCTGCCGCGCCTGTCGACCGACCGCTTGAAGCGATTGCCGGGCGACGACGCGCCGGATGATGCGCGTCCCTGCGTGGTCGTCGGTAAGCTGAACAACGCGCTGCAAATCACTGCGCTGAACGATGCCGCCGCGCGGATCGGCCTTGAAGTCGGTCTGCCGCTGGCGAATGCGCGCGCAGTCTGTCCCGATGTGCAGGTGTTCGACGCCGACGAGGCGGCGGACGCAAAACTGCTCGGCGACATCGCCGACTGGTGCGACCGCTTCACGCCGCTGGTCGCGCTCGATCCGCCGCATGGCCTGCTGCTCGACATCAGCGGCTGCGCGCATCTGTTTGGCGGCGAGGCTTTGATGCTGCGCACGGTCTGCGCGGCGCTCGACCGGCAGGGTTTCATCGTCAACGCGGCGATCGCCAGCACGCCGGCCTGCGCGCGCACCCTGACGCACGCTGTGCGAAGCTGCATTGTGCCGGATAGCGAGGAGGTGTGTGCTGTCAGTTCGCTGCCGGTGTTCGCGCTCGGCGCCGACGATGCGATCACGCGGGGCCTGCGCCGCGCCGGGCTCAAGACCATCGGCGATGTCGCCGCGCGCGCGCCGCACGAGATCACCGCGCGGTTCGGTGCTGCGTTCACCAGCCTGTTGCAGCAGGCGCTGGGGCAGACTGATGCTCCGATCAGCCCGCGCAAGCCGCTGCCGGATTTCATGGTGGAGAAGCGTTTCCCCGAGCCGGTCGCCACCGACACCGTGATCGCATCCATTCTGTCAGGTTTGGCCCAGATGCTGGTCGCGGCGATGGACAAGCAGGGCAAGGGCGCGCGGCGGCTGGAGGCGAGTTTCTTCCGCACTGACGGCGCGGTGCGCGCCATCACGGTGGATGCTGGGCGGCCGGTGACGCGGGTCAATGTGATCGATCGGCTGTTTCGCGAGCGGCTGGATGCATTGGCCGATCCGCTCGATCCCGGCTTCGGATTCGATCTGATCCGCCTGTCCGCCAGCCATGTCGAGATCGTGGTGCAGGAGCAACGCGATTTCGACACCCGCGCGCAGGACAACGACGAGGTGGCCGCGCTGATCGACCGTCTCGCCGCGCGCCTCGGCGGCAGGCGCGTCGTGGTGCATCTGCCGCAGGACACGCACATTCCGGAACGCGTGGTCATGGCTGCGCCCGCGCAGCAATATCTCGCTGCGGCGTCCGTTACCGAATGGTCCGAACGCGCCGAAGGCGAAGCCGCCGTTGCGACCCCTGCGTCTGTTCGAGCGGCCGGAAGTCATCGATGTGCCGTTCGCGACGGTGCCCGACGGACCGCCGCGCCGTTTCACATGGCGGCGCGCGACCCATGCCGTGGTGCGGGTGGAAGGCCCCGAACGCATCGCGATGGAATGGTGGAAGCGCGAGGAGGCGACGCTCACACGCGATTATTTCCGCGTCGAGGATGCGGAGGGCCTGCGTTTCTGGATCTATCGTGATGGCCTCTATGGCAGCGAACTCGCCACCGAAAAAGGCGAACCCGTTCAACCCAGATGGTTCGTGCATGGACTGTTCGCATGAAAGCCACCGAGTATGCGGAAATCGGCATCACGACGAATTTCTCGTTCCTGCGCGGCGGCTCGCAGCCGCAGGAATATGTGCATCAGGCCAGCGAGCTTCGGCTGCCGGCGATCGGCATCGCCGACCGCAACACGCTGGCCGGGGTGGTGCGCGCCTACAAGGAACTTGAGAATCCCGAGGTCATCCACAAGCCGAAACTGCTGATCGGTTCGCGCCTCGTCTTCATCGACGGCACACCGGACATTCTGGTCTATCCGCGCGACCGCGCCGCCTATGGCCGCCTCTGCCGGTTGCTGACCCGCGGCAAGCTCAAGGCGGAGAAGGGCGAGTGCCATCTCACGCTCGATGACCTCTTGGATTTCGCCGAAGGCCAGTTGCTAGTTCTGACGCTGCCGCATCGCTTCGAGGTGGCGACAGTGCTGAAGGTGCTAGAGCGGCTGAAACGCGGCAGCGCCGATGGAGTCTGGCTCGCGGCGAGCCTGCTCTATCGTGGCGACGACACGCGACGTTTGGCGAAACTCCAGCGCATCGCCGCGACCGCCCGCGTGCCGCTGCTGGCGACCAACGAGGTGCTGTACCACCATCCCGCGCGGCGGCCGTTGCAGGATGTGCTGACCTGCATTCTGGAAAAGACCACGATCCATGCCATCGGCAAGAAACTTCAGGCCAATGCCGAGCGGCACATGAAGCCAGGTTACGAGATGGCGCGGCTGTTCCGCGATCTGCCCGAGGCGATCGAGGAAACGATGCGCTTCGCCGACCGCATCACGTTCACGCTCGATCAGTTGAAATATCAGTATCCCGACGAGCCGGTGCCGCCGGGCAAGACGGCGCAAGGACACCTTGAAGACCTGACATGGGCGGGCGTCGCAAAATGCTTCCCCGATGGAATCGACGACAAGTTGCGCGGGACGCTCAATAAAGAACTGCGGCTGATCGAGAAGCTCAAGTACGCTCACTATTTCCTGACCGTCCACGACATCGTTCATTACGCACGCTCGCAGGATATTTTGTGTCAGGGGCGTGGCTCCGCGGCGAATTCCGCGGTGTGCTACGTGCTCGGCATTACCTCGGTGAACCCGGCCGAGACCGACGTGCTGTTCGAGCGCTTCATCTCGGAAGAACGCCTTGAGCCGCCCGACATCGATGTCGATTTCGAGCATTCGCGCCGCGAGGAGGTGATGCAATATGTCTACCGGCGCTACGGCCGCCATCGCGCGGCGATCGTCGCCACCGTCATCCATTACCGGCCGCGCAGCGCCATCCGCGATGTCGGCAAGGCGCTGGGCCTGACGGAGGATGTCACCGCAGCGCTGGCCGATACGGTGTGGGGAAGCTGGGGCGACACCGTCAGCGACATGCAGATCAGGCAGGCCGGGTTCGATCCGCAGAACGGGATGATCCGCCGCGCCGTCGAACTTGCCACCGAACTGATCGAATTTCCGCGGCATCTGTCGCAGCATGTCGGCGGCTATGTGCTGACGCAGGACCGGCTCGACACCTATGTGCCCATCGGCAATGCCGCGATGGACGATCGCACCTTCATTGAGTGGGACAAGGACGACATCGACGCGCTGCGCATGATGAAGGTCGATGTGCTGGCGCTCGGCATGCTGACCTGCATCCGCAAGTGCTTCGATCTGATCGAGGCGCATAAAGGCGAGCGGTACGAACTCGCCGACATCAAGGCGGAGAATGACGACAGCGGTCCAGTCTTCGACATGCTGTGCCGGGGCGAATCCCTCGGCGTGTTCCAGGTCGAGAGCCGGGCGCAGATGAACATGCTGCCGCGCCTCAAACCGCGCACCTTCTACGATCTCGTCATCGAGGTCGCCATCGTGCGGCCCGGACCGATCCAGGGCAACATGGTGCATCCCTATCTGAAACGCAGGAAGATGAAGCCGGAGGAGATCGACTATCCCTATCCGAAAGGCGGCGATCCGGACGAACTTCGCAACGTGCTGCACAAGACACTCGGCGTGCCGTTGTTTCAGGAACAGGCGATGCGGATCGCGATGGTCGCGGCGGAATTCACATCCGAGGAAGCCAACGGTCTGCGCCGCGCGATGGCGACATTCCGCAATGTCGGCACGATGCCGAAATTTGAAGAACGCATGGTTGGCCGCATGAAGGCGCGCGGCTACGATCCGGCATTCGCCAATAGTTGTTTCGACCAGATCAAGGGTTTTGGCAGCTACGGTTTCCCCGAAAGCCATGCCGCTGCTTTCGCGCAGCTTGTCTATGTCTCGTCATGGCTCAAGCACTATCATCCCGACGCCTTCTGCTGCGGCCTGCTGAATTCGCAGCCGATGGGTTTCTATGCGCCTGCGCAGATCGTCGGCGATGCGCGCAAGAATAAGGTCGAGGTGCGCGAGATCGATGTGTCGCGCAGCTTCGGGCAGAATGTGCTGGAGGGCCGGAGCGGGGATTATTGCGCCATGCGGCTCGGTTTCCGGCAGATCGACGGATTCGAGGTGTTCGATGTCGATGAGGAACTGGATCGGGCCAAGCAGGCCGCTCCCGACAGCAGGACAAAGCCGCGCAAGGATTACTGGGACCAGCGCATTGTCGCCGCGCGCGCGCGAAAGCCATTCACGTCACTGGAAGACTTCGCCCGCGAAACGAGATTGCCAAAGCGCGCGCTGATCCTGCTGGCCGATGCCGATGCGTTCCGCTCGCTCGGCCTCGACCGCCGCGAGGCTTTGTGGACGGTGCGCCGCCTGCCGGACGATGTGTCGCTGCCGCTGTTCGAGAGCACGGCGGCGCGCGAGCAGCCGGACGAGGCCGCGCAGCCGCTGCCCATCATGCCACTGCCGGAGCAGGTGGTGGCCGATTATCAGACCATCCGCCTGTCATTGAAGGGACATCCGATGGAGTTCCTGCGGCGGATGTTTGCGCGTGAAGGTGTAATCGCGTGCGACAAAGTCTCCCACGCCAACGACAAGCAGCGCGTGCGCTGCGCCGGCGTGGTGCTGGTGCGGCAGCGGCCGGGCAGTTCCAAGGGTGTGGTGTTCATGACGCTGGAGGACGAGACCGGCATCGCCAATATCGTGGTGTGGCCGAAGGTGATGGAAAAATTCCGCAAGGAGGTGATGGGCGCGCGGCTGATCGAGGTGCAGGGAACGATCCAGAGCAGTCTGGACAAGGTGGTGCATCTGGTGGCCGAGCGGCTGTTCGACCGCTCGCATGACTTGATGTCTCTCGCCAACGACGCGTTGAGCGGCAAGCATGCGGTGCCCGACGGCGCCAATGTGATCGAGCCGCTGGAGGATGAACTGCCCGTGCGTGACGGCGCTCCGCCGCACAAGATGCGCCATCCGCGCAATGTCCGCATCCTGCCGCGCTCCCGGGATTTTCATTAGAGGGATGCACCGTCTCGTCCTCTTGAGGCCAGCCAGGCGGCTTGGTTGCGGCCGACCTCACGGCGGACGAGATTTTGCCGTTTATCGAGGAAAACTATCCGGTTTTGGTGCACTGCAAGCGTCCGTCACACGGCTGTGATGTCAGTGACGCCTGTGTTCCGGGCGCGTCCAGCCATGCCGCTCGGTTCCCACGAACCGGTGTGGTCAACACGCGGTTGACGTTAACTGAAAATAATGTTCCGCCCGGCTGTTTTCGATTGTCCTCGGCAGGAAAGTGGAACTATTAGCTGGCAGGGTGCGGCTGCCTGTCGCAGGAATCACTGGTTATTGCATGACTGAGAAGACAACCAGATCGAACACTTTGATTGCCAGGGTTCAGGCTATGCCCCGGCGACGGCTGGCCCTTGGTGCCGGCCTTGTCGTGCTTGCCGGCGCGGCGGTCTTCGGTCTCACCCGCGTGGCGTCCGCGCCGAAAGATCACTCCGATATTTCCAGCCAGTCGCGGAAGGGGCTGCTGCGCTACACGCCGACGCCTGCGGAATGGGCCAGCCTGACTGTGCAGCCGGTGGTGGAGCGCGCGTTCCGCGCCGAGCATGTCACCGAAGGCAAGATCGCAGTCGATGAGGATCGCGCGACGCCGGTATTCTCACCCTATGCGGGACGTGTCACCAAGCTGCTGGCGCGGCCCGGCGATCGGGTAGCGCAAGGGCAATCGCTGTTCGTCATCGAGGCCCCGGACAACGTTCAGGCGCAGAACGATTTCATCACGGCGGTGACCGGCTACAACAAGGCCAAGTCGCAGCTCGAACTGGCGCAGATCCAGGACAAGCGCGCCCACGATCTCTATGACGGCAAGGCCGTGCCGCTGAAGGATTATCAGCAGTCGCAGGCCGCGCTGATCTCCGCGCAGAACGACATGCGCTCGAGCGAGACTGCTTTGCAGGCCGCGCGCAACCGCCTTCGCATTCTCGGCCTCAGCGACGCTGCGATCACGACGTTTCAGGACAAGGGCCGGATCGATCCGGAGACGACGATCGTCGCGCCGATCGCGGGCACGGTGGTGCAGCGGAAAGTCGGACCCGGACAATATGTCAATGCCGGCGCGAGCGATCCGGTGTTCGTGATCGGCGATTTGTCCACGGTGTGGCTCACCGCCTTCGTGCGCGAGACCGAAGCGCCGGACGTCGAGGTCGGGCAGGAGATCGCGTTCAGCGTGCTGGCGTACCCCGGACGCACGATGACCGCGCGCATCAACTATGTCTCGGCGGCCATCGACCCGGCTTCACGCCGGCTGATGGTGCGCGCCACCATCGACAATCCCGGTGGGGCGCTGAAGCCGGAGATGTTCGCCAACGTCACGATCTATTCCGCGGGCGACCGCTCCGGGGTCGGCGTGCCGAAGCAGGCGCTGATCTATGAAGGCGATCAGGTCCGGGTCTGGGTCGTGCGCGACGACAAGTCCATCGAACTGCGCCAGATCAAGGTTGGTCTCACCAACGGCGATCTTGTCGAGGCGAAGGGCAATCTCTCCCCCGGCGAGCAGATCGTAACCCGGGGCAGCCTGTTCATCGACCGCGCGGCGTCCGGAAGCTAGTGCGCGCCGTGTCTCTCCCGATCCCGAGATTTAGCTCTTTCTGAAAGACCCGGTCTCGATGGATCGTCTCGTCGCTCTCGCCGTCAACCGCCGCTTTCTCATGGTGGTGCTGTTCGCCATCACTCTTGTCGGCGGCGTCATCGCCTTTCAGCAGCTCAACATCGAGGCCTATCCCGATCCGACGCCGCCGATGGTCGACATCGTGACGCAAAGTCCCGGTCTGTCGGCGGAGGAGATCGAGCGGTACATCACGATTCCGATCGAGACGCAGGTTGCGGGCCTGAAGAACCTCAACACCATCCGCACCATTTCGCTCTACGGCCTCTCCGACGTCAAACTCCAGTTCTCCTTCGATTACACCTACGATCAGGCCTTGCAGCAGGTGCTCAATCGCCTTTCGCAGTTGAGTCCGCTGCCCGGCAGCGTGCAGCCGCAGATTTCGCCGCTCAGCCCCATCGGTGAAATCTTTCGCTATCGGCTGGTGGGGCCGCCGAACTACAGCGTGCTCGACCTGAAGACGTTGCAGGACTGGGTGCTGCAACGCCGCTTCCGCGCCGTGCCGGGCGTGATCGACGTGACGGGATGGGGCGGCAAGACCAAGACCTACGAGCTTCAGGTCGATTTCAACAAGCTGATCGCCTACGGCCTGACGTTGCCGCAACTGTTGCAGGCGGTCGGCAACGCCAACATCAACGTCGGCGGCAACACGGTGAACATCGGCGCGCAGTCCGCCGTAGTGCGCGGTGTCGGACTGATCCGCTCGATCGACGATCTTGCCACCACGATGATCTCGCAGAGCGGCGGCAATCCGGTGCTGGTGCGGGATGTCGCAACCGTCACCGTGGGCGAGAAGCCGCGGCTCGGGATCGCCGGCATGAACATGGACGACGACATCGTTCAGGGCATCGTGCTGATGCGCCGCGGCGAGCAGAGTTCGCCCACCATCGCGCGGGTCGAGCAGCTCGTGCAGTCGATCAACAGGTCGAGCATCCTGCCGCCGGGCGTGCGGATCGAGCGCATCTACGACCGAAAGGACCTGATCGACACCACGACGCATACGGTGCTGCACAACATGGTGATCGGCATTCTGCTGATCGTGCTGCTGCAATGGCTGTTCCTCGGCGACCTGCGCAGCGCGGTCATCGTCGGCGCCACCATTCCGTTCGCGCTGTTCTTCGCGGTCATCATTCTGGTGCTGCGTGGCGAATCCGCCAACCTGCTGTCGGTCGGCGCCATCGATTTCGGCCTGATCGTCGACGGCACCGTCATCATGGTGGAGGCAATCTTCCGGCGGTTGTCGCAGACCACCGAACTGTCGCCATCCGAACAGAGCGCGATTTCGCCTGAAACGCTGATGGGCATGAAGACCCACGCCATTCTCAGTGCCGCCGCTGACGTCTCACGCTCGATCTTCTTTGCCGCCGCGATCATCATTGCCGCGTTCCTGCCGCTGTTCACCCTGAGCGGCGTCGAAGGCCACATCTTCGGGCCGATGGCGAAGACCTATGCCTACGCGCTGGCGGGCGGGTTACTCGCGACCTTCACGGTCACACCGGCGCTGAGCGCGATCATCCTTCCGGTGCATATGCAGGAGACCGAAACCCGGATCATGCAATGGCTGCACGCGGCTTATATGCCGCTGCTGCGATGGGCGGTCGGCAACCGGCGGATCGTGATGGCGGTCGCCGGCGGGCTTGTTCTTCTGACGTTTATCGCGGTGCGTCTGTTGGGTCTCGAATTCCTGCCCAAGCTGGAAGAAGGCAACCTGTGGATTCGCGCCACGCTGCCGCCGACCATCTCGCTGGAAGAGGGCAATTCCTACGTCAACGAGATGCGCAAGGTGATCCGCGCCCGGCCGGAAGTGGAATCGGTGGTGTCGCAGCACGGTCGCCCCGACGATGGCACCGACGCGGCGGGGCTGTTCAATGCGGAGTTCTTCGCGCCGCTGAAGCCGGTGAGCGAATGGCCTGGTTCGCGGGACAAGGATGAAGTCACCAGCGAACTGCTGGCGCAATTGCAAAAGAGATTTCCCGGCGTCGAGTTCAACTTCTCGCAGTATTTGCAGGACAACGTCGCCGAAGCGGTGTCCGGCGTGAAGGGCGAGAATTCGATCAAACTCTATGGCAACGATCTGGTCGAACTGACCAACACGGCGAACAAGATCAAGTCGGTGCTGTCGACGGTCAAGGGTGTCACGGACCTGTCGGTGTTCACGTCGCTCGGCCAGCCGACGATCCAGATCGACATCGACCGCGCGCGGGCGGCGCGTTACGGCCTTGCCCCGGGTGACATCAACGCGACCATCCGCGTCGCCATCGGCGGCGACAGCGCGGGCGATCTTTACGAACCCGGCAGCGACCGGCATTTTCCGATCATCGTTCGCCTTGCGCCGGAATATCGCAAGAGCGCGGAGGCCATTCACAATCTGCGGATCGGCGCGCAGGGGCCGAACGGAATCACCCAGATCCCGTTGAGCGAAGTGGCGTCCATCAAGTTGGTGTCCGGCGCGGCCTACATCTACCGCGAGCAGCAGGAGCGCTATCTCCCGATCAAGTTCTCGGTGCGCGAGCGCGATCTCGGCGGCGCGATCAAGGAAGCGCAGGACAAGGTCGCGGAACAGGTGCAGCTTCCGCCGGGCTCGCATATGGAGTGGGTCGGCGAGTTCGGCAATCTTCAGGATGCGATCCGGCGGCTCTCCATCGTGGTGCCGATCAGCCTCGCGCTGATCGGCGTGCTGCTGTGGTTCAACTTCGGCTCGATGGTGGACACGCTGCTGGCGATGAGCGTGATCCCGATGGCGGTGCTCGGTGGCGTGCTGGGGCTTCTGCTCAGCGGCATTCCGTTCAGCGTTTCGGCGGCGATCGGCTTCATCGCGCTGTTCGGCATCGCGGTGATGGACGGCATCATCATCCTGTCGCAGTACAATCAGTTGATCGACGAAGGCTACGATCGCATCAGGGCGGTGATCCGCACTGGCGAATTGCAGTTGAGGCCGGTGCTGATGACATGCGTTGTGGCGGGCATCGGGTTGCTGCCGGCGGCGATGTCGTCGGGCATCGGATCGCAGGTGCAAAAGCCGTTGGCGGTGGTGGTGGTGACCGGCATGATGCTCGCGCCGCTCGTGATTCTTGTCACGCTGCCGGTGCTGATCTCGATCTTCTCGCGCCGGGTCGCCGCGAGTTAGCGTCCCGTTGGCGTGCGCACGCCGTGCCAGGCGTCGCGCACCTGGTGATAGTGAACCTCGGGCAGGTAATCGGGCGTGTTGAGTCCAAGCGTCTTGACGTCGAGGCGGCCGATGGCGCTGAGCAGCGTGTAGGACGCGATCACGCGGTCGCGCTGCGCCAGAATCTGGCGTGACCGCGCGGCGGTGAGATCCTGCTGCGAGTTGAGCACATCGATGGTGGTGCGCTGGCCGGCCTGCGCCTCGCGCCGCACGCCCTGCAACGCGATGTTGGCGGACTTCACCTCGGCCTCGGCGGCGGCCAATGCGACCTTGGTGCCTTCACTGCTGATCCATGCGCTGATCGCCGCGGTGCGCGCCTGATTCCGGACCTGTTCCAGCACGAGCCGGCTTTGCACGGCGGTTTCCTTTGCCTGCCGTGTCTGCGATGCGGCGGTGCCGCCGTCGTAGATCGGCAAAGTCAGCGCGCCGACCACGGACGCCTGATCCGCGCGCTTGGTGCCGAGATTGGGATCGCTGTCGGCGGCGCGGTTGACGTTGCCCTGCACGTTGACCTGCGGCAGCAGGCTGCTTTCGGCGACGCTGATGGTGGTGGTGGCGACATCGACGTCGTAGGTCGCTGCAATGACCGCGGGATTTTCGCGGATCGAGGTGTCGATGGCTTCCTGACGGCTGCGCGGCACGAAGCGGTCGACGGTCTGCGCTGCCGCGAGGTTGCCGGGCGCATCGCCGATCACCTGCGCGTAGATCGCGCGGCTGGTCTCGAGCGCGACTTCGGCGGCGTTCAGGTCGGCGAGGCCGCGGCTCAGCCGCGCATCCGCCTGTGCGGTGTCGGTCGGCGTCACGTCGCCGGCGTCGAGGCGCTTTTTCGTGATGCCCAGCGTCTCGCGCAGGAACGCGACGTTGCCGCGCTGGGTTTCCACCAGCGCCCGGTTGGCGATGACGTTCATGTAGGCGGTCACCGCATCGAGCAGCACGCCCTGGCCGGTGTTGCGCAAGGCCTCACGGCCCGACAGCACCTGGAATTCCGCGACCCGGACGCTGTTGGTGGTCTTGAAGCCGTTGAACAGGTTTTGCGTGACGGTTACGCCGATGGTCCACGGCTTCAGGGTCGCGGTCTGGATGGTATTATCGGGAAGCAGGTTGCGAACCGGTTGCAATCCAGCGCTCAGGCTCGCGACGATTTGTGGACGGTAGCCCGCCAGCGCTTGCGGCACGTTCTCGTCCGTCGCCCGCTGCTGCGCGCGCGTGGCGTTGAGCTGCGGGTTGGACTGATAGGCGCGGGCGAGGGCCTCGTTCAGCGTTTCGGCGTGAGCCGGAAGAGCGAACAGTGCAGCGCCGATAGCTGCGCTCGACACACCAAAGCGCCAGCCAACGCCGCCAAATCCTGAAGCACGCCGAGCCATCGTTTCCCGTAACAATCCAGATCACAGTCGCGGTTGGGATTGTATCAATCCGGAACCAGCACGCTTCATTCGTACACTGTTTAGAGGGGGATGTTGACGCGGGCAAACCTTACACCACAGAAAATCGGCAACTGTGACAATGTGCACCGCTATGTTTACCGGCTGGGGCTGTATTTGCTTGACCGTTCAACACCTTCTGGTGAAATTATGGGCGAGCGGACCCAATCGGAAGCAAGCTGCCGCGCCTTCCTTGCGCCCCTCCGGCCCGGTGGATCAGCAGACATTCGATGCCCAGACTCTTTTCCGATCCAGAGGCAATCGCGGACGACATTATCCGCGAGGTCGGAACGAGGCTGGTGGTGGGTCTGCCGCTGGGGCTCGGCAAGGCCAACCACATCATCAATGCCCTGTTCCGGCGCGCGGTCAGCGATCGCTCGATCCAACTGACGATTTTCACGGCTCTCACGCTGGAGAAGCCCACGCCGTCCGCCGACCTTGAGCGGCGCTTTATCGGCCCCGTGATCGAGCGGCTGTTCGGCGGCTATCCGGACCTTGAATATGCCAAGGCGCTGCACGGCAAGACGCTGCCGCCGAATATCGAAGTCATCGAATTCTTCTTCCTTGCCGGCAAATGGCTCGGCAACGCCTATGCGCAGCAGCACTATATCGCGGCGAACTACACCCATGCGTCGTCGTATCTGCTGACGCGCGGCGTCAACGTGATCGCGCAGCTTGTGGCCAAGCGCGTCGTCGATGGCGAGACGCGCTACAGTCTCAGCAGCAACACTGACCTGACGCTCGATCTGATGCGCGCCCGCGATGAAGGCCGCATCGGGTTCAGGATGGTGGCGCAAGTCAATTCGGAACTGCCGTTCATGCCGGGGCAGGGCGATCTCGCCGCCGACGAATTCCATGCGGTGCTCGACAGTCCGGAGACGGATTTTCCGCTGTTCGCGCCGCCGTCGGAGCCGGTCTCGGACACGAAGTATGCCATCGGGCTGCATTCCGCTGGCCTCGTGCGCGATGGCGGCACGCTGCAAATTGGCATTGGGCAGGTCGGCGACGCGCTGGCGCAAAGCCTGATTCTTCGCCATCGCGACGGGGCGGCCTATCGCGAAATCATGTCACGGCTGGCGCGGGGGCAGGCTCCGCGTGAAACGGGGCCATTCACGACCGGACTCTATGGCGTCAGCGAAATGTTCTTCGAGGCATTTCTCGCCCTGATCGAGGCCGGTGTCGTGAAGCGAGAGGTCGACGGTGCATTTTTACATGCGGCGTTTTTTCTCGGGCCAAAATCGTTCTACCGCGCACTGCGCGATATGACTCCCGAGCAAATCGGCCGCATCCAGATGATGCCGGTATCCTTCACCAACCAGCTCTATGGCGGCGAGGACGCCAAACGGCGAGCGCGCGTGGATGCGCGGTTCGTCAACAACGCGATGATGGCGACGCTGATGGGGGCGGTTATCTCCGATGGTCTCGACAATGGGCAGGTCATCAGTGGCGTCGGTGGGCAGTACAATTTCGTGGCGCAGGCGTTTGCGCTGGAGGGCGCGCGCTCGATCCTGACGCTCGAGTCCACGCGCGGCGCTGGAAAAAAGGCCGTGTCGAACATCCGCTGGTCTTATGGCCACACCACGATCCCGCGCCATCTGCGCGATGTGATTGTCACCGAGTACGGCGTGGCCGATCTGCGCGGCCAGTCGGATGCGGACGTGATCGGATCGATGCTGTCGGTGGCGGATTCACGTTTTCAAAACGAGTTGATGCGGCAGGCCAAGGATGCGGGCAAGCTGCCGAAGGGCTACGAGATTCCCGCCGCCCATCGCGACAATTTTCCGGATCGCATCGTGGCCGCGCTGAAGCCGTCGCGCAATGCGGGGGTATTGCCCGCATTTCCGTTCGGCAGCGATTTCACCGGCGTTGAACAGCGGCTGATTCCCGCGTTGCAGAGTCTCAAGGAGGCATCCGCCAACCCGTTCGATCTGCTCGGGCTGGCATGGGACGGACTGTGCGCCGGCCCGCCGGATGCGGACACAGTGGCGGGCCTCGCGCGCATGCAACTCGACCGTCCGACATCGTTCTCGGACCGGCTTTATCGGGTGCTGGTCAGTGCCGCGCTCGCGCGCAGCCCTTAATTCATTTGTCATTCCGGGGCGCGAACGTAGCGAGCGAGCCCGGAATCCAGACGAAGTCCGTTTTTCTCTCATCTGGATTCCGGGTCCGCGCAAGAGCGCGTCCCGGAATGACGAACATGATAGATCGACCTTTAGCGGTTCTTGAAGTTCGGCTTCCGCTTCTCGATGAAGGCGGCCATGCCCTCGGAGCGATCTTCCAGCGCAAAGGTCGCATGGAACAGGTCGCCTTCGACATTCATGCCCTCGGCGAGCGTCGTTTCCAGCGCGCGGTTGACGGCGCTCTTGGCCATCGCGGCGACCGGTTGCGACATCGCCGCGATCTTGGTGGCGATCGCAAGCACCTCTTCCATCAGCTTGTCGGCCGGAAAGACCCGGCTCACCAGTCCGGAGCGCTCGGCTTCCGCCGCATCCATCATGCGGCCGGTCAGGCACAGGTCCATGGCCTTGGACTTGCCGACCGCGCGCGTCAGCCGCTGCGTGCCGCCGAGACCGGGAATGGTGCCGAGCGTGATCTCGGGCTGGCCGAATTTGGCGGTATCGGACGCGATGATGATGTCGCACATCATGGCAAGCTCGCAGCCGCCGCCCAGCGCATAGCCGCTGACCGCGGCGATGGTCGGCTTCTTGCAGGTGGTGACACGATCGCCGCCGATGTCCATGAAGTCCTGGCTGAACATGTCGATGAACTGCTTCGGCTGCATTTCCTTGATGTCGGCGCCGGCGGCAAATGCCTTCTCGTTGCCGGTGATGACGATGCAGCCGATGGCTTCGTCGTCCTCGAGATCGTCGATGGCTGCCGCGATCTCGCTGAACACGTCGAAGGAGAGGGCGTTGAGAATCTTCGGCCGGTTGATCTGCACGATGCCGACCGCGCCCTTGCTCTCCACGATGATGTGTTCAAATGCCGTCATGTTTCGCCCCTGAATGAGAATTACGGAAGCGCGCCTGCTGGCCGCGCCGTTGGCCGCAATCTGCCTTCCGGGGCGTCGCTCCGCAAGACCGGCAATGTCAGGGCTGGTCCTCGAACGCCGAACGCAAATGCCGGTCTGCGTGTTGCAGACCGGCATTTGCATCTGATGCAGACGGTGTTTGCGTCAGGCGATCAGCAGGCGCGCGGCTGAAGCCAGCGTCAGCAGGCTGCCGAAGGCGATGAAAATCTTGCCGATCAGCGAGGTCTTGCTCCACGGGTCGCTATCGTCGCTTTTAAAGACAGGCTTTTCTCCCGACGACACAGCCCGGATAATCTTGCCGCTTGGGGCAGGCGGCGGTGCCGCTGCGACCGGGGCCGCCGGTGGGGCATCCTGCGCAACATCCGCGTTGTCCACGGGCGCGTTGGCATCCCCCTGCTGCTCCGCTGCGGCGACCATGACGCCATTCACGGAGGATACGTTGGTGCTGTCGAGGGCGGCGATATTCCGCGCCTCATCATTCGCCAAGGCCTCCGCGCGGGCATTCGCCACTTCAGGCGGCAACTGGGGTCTGGAGGATTTGTCCGGTTTGGGAGATATGGCTGCGAGGTCCTTCGCAGCGGTCTTCTCCGCGACGGCTTTGGACGATGCTTTCGATGCGGATTTTTTCAGGTGGCTTGCCTGAGCCGTTCGGGATTTCCTGGCAGTGTGAGCGCGCCGCTGCTTCTTGAATTTCGACAGGACCATCGGCCGGTCGGCGGCCGCTACGCTGGTTTTGGTCTCTTTCTTCGCCGCGGATTTGGCCGCCGCTATGGCCGGCTCCCCGGCGACGCTCATCCAGATTCCGGTGACAGCGATCAATGCCGCCAAGCCTGCTTTCCTTGCCCGCATGGCATTTCCCCTTTGCCAAAGCCACCAGCAGGGGGAACAGACCGGTGCGAAATGGCCACAGGACGGCGGAAAAAGGGAATCTTGCGTACCTTTGCCGTAATAAAGGCCAGGAGCGGGAGGTTCTCCGGGCGACCGGATGTCCATGTTCACGATTGCGTGATTGCAATTTTCGCCCGTAACACTTTAGGAACAGGAACGAATTGCCTTGATGGGAGCGCGCGTGCGCGGACGTGAAGACGAATGGACCGACCTGATGAGGTCGGCCAATGCCGGGGACAACGCCGCATATCATCGCCTCCTCAAGGCCGTCACGCCGGTCCTGAGAGCGGCGGCGCGGCGCGGTCTGGCGCGGGCCGGTCAGCCCGTCGATCAATCCGAGGACATCGTGCAGGATATTTTGTTCGCAGTGCATCTGAAGCGGCATACCTGGGACGCGAACGCCCCCTTTGCGCCGTGGCTGTTTGCGATCGCCCGCAACAAGCTGATCGACGCCCTGCGCCGCCGCGGCCGCCGGATCTTCGTCAATATCGACGATTTCGCGGAGACGTTGCCCGGAGAGCCGGCCGAGGAGAGCCTGCCCGCGAGCGAGGTGGCCGCGCACCTGAATACGCTGCCCCAGCGGCAGCGTGACGTGCTGCAATCGATTGCCGTCGATAGCGCGTCGATCAAGGAGACGGCAGTGAAACTTTCGATGACCGAAGGCGCGGTGCGGGTGGCACTGCATCGCGGATTGACCGGCCTTGCGAGCAGACTGCGGGAAGAATGACCATGGACACCGATGATCTCATTCGCACGCTTGCCGCCGACAATGACACGCACGAAGGCCCCGTGAGCAACATGCTGCTGGTGGCGCTTCTGCTCGCTGCCCCGGTATCGGCTGCGATGTTGCTTGCGGAACTGGGCATGCGGAAGGATTTCATGACCGCGATAGGGAATCCGTTCTTCGATCTGAAGTTCGCGGTGACCATCGCGCTTGCCGGAGCGGCTATCGCCATCAGCCTGCATCTGTCACGGCCGGAGGCCTCGCTCGGACGCTGGGCGTGGCTGCTGGCGATCCCGGTCGGGCTGCTCGGAATCGGCATCATGGGCGAGATGATGATGCCGAATCGTGCGCCGATGACGACGCGGCTGATAGGCACCAATTCGCGGGTATGCATGATCGCCATCCCGCTGCTGTCGTTGCCGCTGCTGGCGGCGGCGCTGCTGGCCTTGCGCCGCGGTGCGCCATCGCGCCCGGCTGTCGCCGGCGCGTTTGCGGGCCTGCTGTCCGCGGGACTGGGCGCGACGCTCTATGCCTCGCACTGCACGGACGATTCACCGCTGTTTGTAGCGACCTGGTACACGATCGCGGTCGCGTTCGTTGCCGCGATCGGCGCGCTCGCGGGATCGCGCGTCCTGAAATTCTAGGGCGACAACGGCGTCAAGCCGCCGGCTCGGTCTGCGCCGCATCCTGCCGCATCCGGTAAAAGCGCAGCACCTGCTGGGCGGTGGAGGGACGCAGCATGTCGTAGCTCGATCGATACTCGTCGAGGTCGTCCATGTTGTCTCCGGTCTCGCCTCGCATCGCAAGAATGAGTTTGAGCGTGGGCCACGACAGTCCGCTCACCTTGGCGAGAATCAGCAATCCTTCAGACCGCGATTCGATCATCATGTTTTCAACTGTTGCGACGGAGATGCCCGCGCATGTCGCAAGCGCCGCAGTGGTCTCTTCGAATTTTCCTTCGCTGGCGAACGCGGCGATCTGCTTTTCGTCGAGACGTCCGTCGTTAAAGAGCAGTTTAACGAGCCGCTGGGCTTTGGCGGCTTCTTCACTGATCGCGCCCGTGCCGTGGCTGGCATCGAAAGCCGCTTCCTTGACGGCTGCCGAGATGTCGTCCGCCGCGCGCGGGTTGGCGGCCTGGAGACGCGCTCGCACCGAGTCGGATGCCCTGGCGATCAGCTTGAGATAGTGCGGCCTTGGAATGCCCCGCCGCGCGCCGAGGCACGTCGCAAGATTGTCATTGCCTTCGGCGCGGGTGACGAGCTGTGTAAAGCCGTTGTCGGAGAATTCGGCGCCCGGATTGTTGACCGTGCTTTCCACCACTTCGATGTTGCCGCATTCGACGAGGACGTCGGTCACCGCGTCGCTCAGGACTTTTCGTTTCGAGATCGCAAGCAAATGGCCCTGGCTTTTGCTGCGTGCGTTTTCGATCAGCATGGCGTCGTTCAGCCGTTCCGATTGCGACAATACCGGCGCGGCGACTTCGATGGCGTCGTCGAACGCCAGCGTATAGATCAGGCGCGGTGGCGCTTTCTGTATCGGCGCGATGTGGTTCGCCAGCCGCGATCTGGCGGAGACTTCGATCTCCTCGATCAGGCAATGAAACACATCGTCGAAGACGTCGATCTGCTCGTCGGTATAATCCACCACGCCATGCAGGAAGAGGTCGGTGACGCGCCGCAGCGTTTCCACGCGGCGCGCGACGGTGCCGTGCGCGAGGGCATTATGTAGCTCATCGAGCAGGTTTGGCGGGCGCGCTGCTGATTTCGAAGTCATGACTTTCTGTCCTGGAACGTCGTAGCAAGAAGATGCCAGCCATATTCTGGGCTGGCCAAAGCGAAACTATGCGGAGACCACCTGATTACGTCCAAGATCTTTGGCTTGATAAAGAAGCCGGTCGGAGCGGGCGAGAATGCTGTCCGCGGTATCGTCCGGCCGCAGCGCCGTAAGTCCCGCCGACATCGTCACGGTCATGTTTTGCGAAATCGCGCTCCAGTCGAGAGACGCGACGATCTTGCGCAGCCGCTCGACGGTGCGCAGTGCTGCGCTGTCGGAGGTCTCGGGCAGAATGAGCAGGAACTCTTCGCCGCCGTAACGGCCGAACTTGTCGATGCTGCGAATATTGGCGAACACCGTGATCGCAAAAGCCCGCAGCGCCTCGTCGCCGACGGGATGACCGAACTGATCGTTGATCCGCTTGAACCAGTCGAGATCGATCAGGGCGATCGCGCAGGGCATGTTGCTGCGGCGGGCGCGGACGATCTCGTCGTTGAGCGTTTGCATGATGCTGCGGCGGTTGAGCGATCCGGTGAGTTCGTCGAGCTCGGCGAGTTCTTCGATGCGCTTGTAGGCTTCCTTGAGTTCAAGTCCCCGCCTGTAGAGGGATTCGTGCAATGAACTGCTGAACAGCCCGACGATCATGCCGCGGCCGAGTACCAGAACGAAAACCAGCAGGGTCGCGAGACGCTCCAGCGGTGTTTCGTGGGGCATCCCGATGGGCTTGTCCGTGAACAGAAACAGGATCGCCAGCCCGATGGCCGCAGCGCTCCATCCGATGACGGTCTGGCGGGGTGTGGAGCGCAGCGCGGCAAACGTAAAGACGAGCAAGATCGAGCAAAGGAACAGGCAGCCGACTTCCGGCGCGATATAGAGGAACGCCAGCATGATCGTCAGGCTGATGATGCTCTGCTGCGTGACGAAGTAGTGATCCCTGAAGCGGTCGGTCAGGCTGGCTTCGGATATTGCGATGAACAGGGCGACAGACAGCAGCCCGCAGACACCGTAAGCCCCGGCGATCGTGAAAGTGGTCGTGCCGGCATAGGCATAGATCAACAGGATCGCGGCGTCGGTCACGTAGCTGATCCCGACCATGTCGAGCATTTGCCGCCGCTGCCTCGTCCGGCGCGCAATGGTCTCCGGCGACGGTTTTTTGTCGATCGACGAATATGTTCGGCCGAGGATGCCTAGAAGAGAGTCGGGGGCTGATGAAACTGTGCCGCGCATGAAATCGCCGTTGAGGGAAAAGCAATGCGGGACTGTAGGGAGCAAAGCCTTTAGGTTTGGTATCAATGGAGGGCGTCCCGCGTCGTAAGGCGCGGGTGTTTTTCATGAAATTTCATCATGCAAAGTGGCCGTGAGGAATAAAGCGGCTAAGGTATTTTAATACCTCTTGCCGACCTTAGAGCCTGACGACTTGCCCTTGTTCATGATTCAGGGGCATTTTGCGCTTCGCCAATCCATGCATTTTCGGGAAATCGCGAAGATTTTCACGGATTTGATCGAACCTCTTCCCAGTCGCGTGCGACCAACCCTGCGAGACGGCCATTGAGTGCAACCCACGCGACATCGGACGAAGTCCTGATCGGTCGCATCGCCCAAGGTGACCGGCTCGCCATGCAGGTGCTTTACGGAAGGCACCATGTACGGGTGTTTCGCTTCTCGCTGCGGCTCGTGAGGAACGAGTCCATTGCGGAAGACCTTATCAGTGAGGTTTTCCTCGATGTGTGGCGTCAGGCCGGCAAGTTCGAAGGCCGGTCCGCCGTTTCTACGTGGCTTCTGGCGATCACCCGGTTCAAGGCCCTGTCTGCCCTGCGAAAGCGGAAGGACGCGGAACTGGATGACGAAACGGCTGCCGCGATCGAGGATACGTCCGACAATCCGGAGGTCGCAGTTGCGAAGAAGGACACGAGTAACGCGTTGCGGAATTGCCTGACTGCACTTTCGCCAGAACATCGGGAGATCGTCGATCTCGTCTACTACCACGAGAAGTCCGTGGAAGAGGTGGCCGAAATCGTCGGCATTCCGGAGAACACGGTGAAGACGCGCCTGTTTTACGCGCGAAAGAAACTGGCCGAACTGCTCAAGGCAGCCGGCATAGAGCGAGGTTGGCCATGACTGCTACAAGCAAGCAAACCGTCGATCGCGAGCCCACCGAGCTTGAGGCGCTGTTGCCGTTCCATGCCGCGGGCACGCTGAACCTGCGTGACGCTCGCCGGGTCGATGAGGCGCTTGCCAGCGATCCCGACCTTGCGCGGCAATACGCGGCGATCCAGGACGAATACGCCGAAACGATCTTGCTCAACGAAAGCCTCGGCGCGCCATCGTCACGGGCGATGCAGAAGCTGTTCGCGGCTATCGACGCCGAGCCCAAGCGCAAGGCCTCGTTCAATCCCCTGATGACGATAGCCGGATTTTTCTCCAGCCTTTCGCCGCGGACGCTGGCCTATGCGGGTGTCGCCGGTGCGGTGCTGGTGCTGCTCCAGGCGGGGGTCATCGGCACGGTGCTGGTCAAGGACCGCGCGGGCGGTAATTTCCAGACCGCCGCGTTCCCGGCTCAATCGACGGCAGGCACTTTCGCCTTGGTGCGTTTCGCGCCGGACGCGAAGGCCGACGATATCACGCAGTTGCTCGACACCTACAAGGCGACCGTCGTGTCGGGGCCGAAGGCCGGCATGTTCCGCGTTCAGTTCGGCGACAAGGCCCTCTCGAAGCAGGATGCTGCGCAACTGCTGACGCGGCTCCAGGCCGAAAAGATCGTCAGCATGGTCGTGGCCGCCGACTAATCGTCGATCAAGATCGCGAGGAGGCCCGATGATCGAGACCGGAAAAGGCAAGCGCGGCTTCATCCGAACGGCAGGCGCCATTCGTTCCGTGCGATCGTTTGCCGTGGTTGCGGTCATCGTCAATCTTGCGATTCCGCAGGCGTTCGCGCAGGGCTACGGCAACTTCAGCGTGCGCGGCGGCCCGAGCATCAATGTGGGTCCGCGCATCAATGTGAATCCGACCGTCCGCTATTCGCCCAACTTCCGCAACGACGGCTACGACGCCCCCGAGCCGGGGCCGCGTCCCCGCGCGATGCGTGAATCGGATCAGGGCGGCGGCGATCCGGGGCCGCGACGCGCCCGCAAGACCACGCCGGCCGCCACCGACAGAACCTATGTCGCCAGGGAAGTGCTCATCGAGGTCGACGGCAATCCCACCGATGCGCAGGCCGACGAACTGGCGCGGCGTCATCGCCTGACGCGCGTCCAGTCGCAGAATTTTCCGCTGACCAACAGCACGTTTTTCCGCTGGCGCATCTCTGACGGACGCTCGGTGGACACGGTCGTGCGCGAACTGGTCGCCGGCGGCAACGTCAAGGCCGCACAGCGCAACAACATCTTCAGACTGCAACAGAACACCGCCGCGAAGTCCGAAGGCGATCCCGCGCAATATGCGCTCGCCAAGATGCGCTTGCCGGAGGCGCACCAGCTTTCGGTTGGCGCGGATGTGACGGTCGCCGTGATCGATTCAGGCATCGACGTCACCCATCCCGAACTGGCCGGTGTGATTTCGGGCACATTCGACGCGCTGAACAACGGCGAGGGACCGCATCCGCACGGCACCAGCATTGCCGGCGTCATCGCGGCCCATGCCCGGCTGATGGGAACGGCGCCGTCATCGCACCTGCTCGCCATTCGCGCGTTCGGCGCCCAGAAGAGCGGTGCGGAGAGCACCTCCTTCATCATTCTCAAGAGTCTCGATTATGCGCTGGCGAAGAATGCGCAGATCATCAACATGAGCTTCGCGGGTCCGCACGATCCGGCCATGGAGCGCGGCCTTGCCGCCGCCGCGTCCAAGGGCATTGTGCTGGTTGCCGCCGCCGGCAATGCGGGGGCGAAGTCGCCGCCGCTCTATCCGGCTGCCGACCGCAACGTGATCGCGGTATCGGCGACGGATCAGTCCGACAAGCTGTTCGCGCAATCGAATCGCGGCAGCTACGTCGCAATCGCCGCGCCCGGCGTCGACATCCTGTCGCCCGCGCCCGACGGCAAGTATCAGATGTCGTCCGGCACCTCGCTGTCCGCCGCTTTTGTCAGCGGTGTGGCGGCGCTGATGATCGCCCGCAATCCCGACATCTCCGCCGCGGACATTCGCAACACATTGGTGTCCACCGCGCGTGACCTCGGGCCGAAGGGCCGCGACGACCAGTTCGGGGCAGGGCAGGCCGATGCATTCAGCGCGGTTTCGGCAATTTCGGCCGCACCGATGGCCGCGGCATCGGATGGCAGCACCCGGCGCTGATTACGTTACACCCCCTGAACCCGGTGCCGGATTCCTTCGACCAATTCCTGCGGACGACGACACCCTCGTCGTCCGCAACCGGAAGGCGCGGGCGCCCATCCACCCTCGCGCCCTCATGGTTCGGCCCGTCCGGTGTCCCCGGACGGGCCATCGTGTTGCGGGCCTGCCCGATTTCGCCGATAGGGGAGATGATCGCCTGAACCCGCCGATGTGCTGACACGACCAATTCACGGCAGTCTTTCGCCACGACGAATATTTCAAGGGGACGAATTCATGAGCGGGTTTCCGGGTCAGGTCTGCGCGCGCTCGGCATCGTGGTTGCCGCAGGTCTTGTCTTCGGCATGGCTGGCGCCTCGGTGGCGCAGGACGCGAAAGTGCAGACAACTTCGACAGCCGCAACTCCGATGGAAGCGATCATGCCGCCAGCCGATCCGGTGGCGAAGGCCGCGTTCGATGTTCTCGACACGCACTGCGCACGTTGCCATCAGATCGGCAAGCTGATCGATCGCGAGCGGCCCGCCAAGAATTTCGGCAACATCCTCAAGCTCGATGAGATCGCCGCGAATCCGCACTATGTGCTTCCCGGCAATCCGCTCGGCTCGAAGCTGTTCCGGCAGATCGTCGACAAGGAAATGCCTTACGACATTTATTACGAAGGCGCTTCGCACGCGCCACCGTCGGAGGCCGACCTCAAGGCGCTGGAGAACTGGGTCACCGCGCTCGGCACCAAGGCTGTCGCAAGCTGCGAGACCCACAAATTCATTACATCGGAAGACATGGTGTCCTTCATGGTGGCGGACCTCGACAGGCAGCGGCCGCAGCGCCGGGCCACGACGCGCTACCTGACACTGACGCATCTCGCCAATATCTGCGCCGATCCGGCGGCGATGAAGGTCTACCGGCAGGGGGCTGTGAAGTTTCTCAACTCGCTCGCCCGCTCATCCGATGTCATCAAGCTCGAGACTGTCGATCCCGAAGGCAGCATCCTGCGCTTCAATCTGCTTGATCTGGGCTGGAAGCCGGCCGACTGGGACAATGTGATCGCGGTCTATCCCTATAACGCCGTGCCGGACAATGAATTGAGCCGCACACTGGCCTCCGGTGCGGCGACGCCGATGCCGTATGTCCGCGCCGACTGGTTCGCGTTCACGGCGTCGCAGCCGCCGCTCTATGACGTGCTGCTGCAACTGCCGAATACCTTCCAGCAGTTGGCGCGGGAGCAGGGCATCGATGTCGAGGGCAACATCCGCACCTTCGTCGCGCAGCGCGCGGCGTTCCAGCGATCCGGCGTCAGCCAGAACAACCGCCTGATCGAGCGGCATCCGTCGCGCAGCGGCTATTTCTGGACGTCGTATGATTTTGCAGGCAACCGCGACCGTCAGAGCCTGTTCGATTTCCCGCTCGGCCCGACCGGCCCCAATGCATTTCATCACGACGGCGGCGAGACCATCTTCAGCCTGCCCAATGGCTTTCAGGCCTACTACCTGAATACGGCGAAGGGTGACCGGCTCGACAAGGGGCCGACCGCGATCGTGCGCGATCCGTCGCGCAAGGATTTCGCTGTGACTAATGGCATCTCCTGCATGGGCTGCCACGACCAGGGCATGCGCAAGGCCAAGGATGATGTTCGCGATCTGGTGCTGAAGGGCCGGACGTTTCCGAAAAATGTGCGCGACGCGGTGGAAGGATTGTATCCGCCGCACGAGAAGATGGACGCTCTGATCGAGGACGACACGAAGCGGTTCGCGGATGCGATGAAGCGGGCCGGCCTCGACGCGGCCTTGAAACTGAATGGTATCGAGATGATCAACGCGCTCGCCAAGCGCTATGAGGACGATCTCGACCTGACGCTGGCGGCGGCCGAACTCGGTCTCAGGAAGGACGAGTTCAATCAGGGCACCGCCGACGTCGATCAGAAATATCGTCCGCTGGTCCGGCGGCTGGCGCAGGGCGCCGTTCCGCGCGACCAGTTCGAGGTGTCGTTCCGCGGGATCGCGCCTGACCTCACGGATCTCAGGATCGTCGAGATCAGGAATGCGCGCCCGCCCCAGCAGCCGATGACAAGGCCGGTCGTCAACCGGGACGACCTGTCTCTGACGTCCGACAAGGACAGCTACAGTCTTGGCGATACGCCCGTCTTCACCATCGTGGCGCCGCGCGACTGCTTCCTGACCCTGACCGACATCGACGAGCGCGGCGAGGGTACCGTGCTGTTTCCGAACCGCTTCCAGCAGGACAACCTGATGAGGGCCGGGGTGCCGATCCGCTTTCCGGAGACGGGCGCACCGTTCCAGTTCCGGATGAAGGACAAGGGTTTCGAGACGGTAACCGCCGTCTGCGCCGTACAGGCGGGCGGCGGCGACCGCATCCAGCACGATTTCAGGAAGAACCAGTTCACGCCGGTGCCGAATTACACCACGACGCTGGCGCGCGCGATTGCCGTGGAAGCCGTCAGGCCGGGTACGCCCTCGGTCTCCGGGATCACCAACTCGGGCGCGGTGGCGGTCTCCGGCCGCGAGCCGCCTCCGGCAGGGTCACGGGCCTCGTTCCGGGCCGCGATCAGGCTTCAGGTGCGCTGATTTAGAACGGTTCGTGACCGCGCCGGTCACGAAAGTTGCATGAATCTGTGGCAGGGGTTGAGTTATCTGCTTAACTTGTTGCCGGCCTGTACGAGTCGTTTTGTTATGTGATGTTTGTCTGGACGTGCCTTTTCATCATCTTCTGGATTTCAGATGGGCAATGCCAAGCAAGGGCGACATGTCGTGACGCGCTGGCGCATGCTGGCCGAGCGGCGTCTCAACTACCTCGTCGAGCTTTATGAGAGCGGTCGCTGGGCAATTTATTACGAGGAGCCTGAATTCCTGAAAATCATTCAGGAAGCCCGTGTCGCGCTCAAGACGTGGGAGCAGCTCGCGCCTCCCGATCCGATCCAGGACAAGCCGGTGGAAGTGGCGATCGAGCAGGCCGCGAATGTCGCCATTCCGGCATCGCCGTTCGCCGATCTGTCGTCAGCGCACAGCGTTCAGGCCAAGGACAATCTGCGCAAATCGTGACGTGCCTTCGGCGCCAAGGTCGCCGGTGACCACCTTGGCATGATCGAGCCCGGCGATGGCGGCGCGCCCCGATCCCGAAATCAGGTTGTTGCTGACCAGCGCCGTTCCGGCGCCGGAGAACACGGACACCCCGATGCCCACGAAGGCATTGCGCACCACGTTACCCGTGATGGTCACGTCGCGGAGATATTTGCCCCAGCCCGCCATGATCCCGAACGACGGTGCGTTCTCGATGATGTTGCCGGTTACGGCGGCATCCGCTTCCACCACGATGCCGATTCCCGCGTCGTCGTCCGGCGCGGTGCCGATCGGCCGCTTCGGCAGCATGTTGCGGATGATGTTGCCATGGACCGTGACGATCCGGCCGCCTTCATTGAAATTGGCGACCGAGACGCCCACCGCGCAGAGATCGACGGTGTTGTTGGCGATCACCGCGCCTTCGAACGCGAATTCCGAATAGAGCGCGACCTCGCGCACATCGCTGACACTGTTGCCGGTGATGTGGATATTGGAGGCGGAGTTGCCGCGCACGGCGGAATAATCGCAATTGCGGATGCGGTTGCCGCTGACGATGACGTTGCCGGCCCGAAACGCGTTTATGGCGTTGCCGTGCTGGCCGGAGCCGCCGGGACCGGCCTTGATGTCCTCGATCCGGTTATTGACGACGATCGAGCCGTCGTCCCCCATCGCAGTCCGCAGGATCTCGATGCCGTTGTCGGAGGCTTCCTGAATCGTGTTCTGTGCGACAAGCAGACCCAGCGCGTCGAACGAGGTGAACGCGGTACTCGCGGTCTTGCGGATGCTGTTGCCGCTGACTTCGCCGGCAATGCTCTCGAACCAGATGCCGTTGCCGCCGCTGCCGATGATGTCGCAATCCTGCACGCGGACATCGAGTCCGTTCAGGAAGTGCACGAGGCCGCGCCGGTTGGCGAGCTTGATGCCACCGCCGTCGAGGGTGAGATTGGTGAGGACAATTCCGCTGGCGCCCTCGCTGCCGATGAGGGACGAGCCGCCGGTAAATTTGAGCACCGTCGCGCCGCGCACGCCAACAAGCTGTGCGCCCCCGGACAATTTCAATGGCCCGGTGCGATACGTACCCGGCGGCAGCGCCAGCGGCATCTGCGCGTTGGCGGCTGCATCGATAGCGCGCTGGAGCGCGCGGGTCTGATCGTCGGGACTGTTGGGCCGCACACCGTATTGCGTGGCGTCGCGTCCGAGCGTGGATATCAACGGCGCCGCCTGCGCGCGCTCCGGCGCAGCCGTCAGAGCGCCCGCTGCCGCACCGGCGGCGGTGGCGTTGATGAGGCTGCGGCGGCTGATGTCCATGACATGGCTCGATCTGTCTGACCGCGCTCCGGCTGGAAACGCAGCCCAAGACCTAATGCAGGAATGCAGCGAACGCGTGCACGCACACACGGGTTTACGCGTGATTGTCGATGGTAGGGTTAATGGAATGAAGCCGCGCGGTGGTCAGACGGGCGCGTTGTGCGGTCTGAACAGGAGGCCTTTTTCGACCACGATCACGACAATGAGCGCCAGCACAGAACTCAGCAGGGAGCCGGTGGCGAGCGGCACAAGCGTGCCGTCAAAATACTGGCCGATGGCGGAGCCGACCGCGATTCCGATCAGCGTCGTGACCGATCCGAACAGTGACGAGGCGGTTCCCGCGATATGCCCTTGTGGCTCCATCGCCAGCGCGGAGAAATTGGAAAAGATCAGTCCGAACGCGAACAGGTTGCCGGTGGCGAGGATCATCATGAAGGGCAGGGGCAGCCATCCGGCAAGGGCAGCAATCAGCATGACGATCGCGATCGCCAACTGGCCGACGAGCGCCGTGTGCGAGATCATGCGCATCCCGTAGCGGCCGACGATGCGCGAGTTGAGAAAGCCGGCGACAGCGATCCCGATGGCAATGGTGGCAAAAGCGAGCGGGAAATAGTGACCGAGGCCGTAAATGCCGGTGAAGATCTGCTGCGAGGATAGGACGTAGCCGAACAGAACGCCCTGCACGCTGCCGGCGGCAAGCGCGTAGCCGAAGGTCTGCCGGTTGGTCAGCGCCTGAAGGAAATTCCTGGTGACTTCCCCGACAGCAAGGGACTTGCGCTCGGTGAGGGGCAACGTTTCGGGCAGGCGAATGATGATCCAGGTCAGCGTCAGCACCCCATAGATCATCAGGACGATGAAGATGCCGTGCCATTCTCCGAGCAGCATGATGGCCTGCCCGATCGACGGAGCGATCACCGGCACCGAAATGAAGATCATCATCGCCAGGGAAATCACACTCGCCATGCGGCGGCCGCTGTAGCAGTCCCGCACGATGGAGGTGGCGATCACACGCGATGCTGCCGTGCCCAGCCCTTGCAGCGCGCGCGCCAGCAGCAGCGTCTCGAAGGATGGCGCGATGATCGCGAGCAGGCTGGCGACGCCGTAGACGATCAGTCCGCCGAGCAGGATCGGCCGCCGTCCGAAACGATCGGACAACGGCCCCATGATGAACTGGCCTGCGCCGAATCCGGCCAGGAATACCGACAGGACGGCCTGCACGCGGTTGGCGTCGCCGATATGGAATGCCGACGCCACGTTAGGCAGGGCTGGCAGCATCAGGTCCATGGCCAGCGGATTGAGGGCCATGATCGCGGCCACGATGGCGACGAATTCCCGAAAGCCCATCGGGCGATGGGTCGAGGAAACCCAGGCGTTGGCGCTGGTATCGGTCATGAAAACGGCTCGCGGAAAGGAGCAGCATGTTTAGGCTGTGATGTTGCGGCGCACAACTTGCCTTCGGGTATGGCTGCCAGACGGAATCGGCGAGAGGCGTCAGGCGGCCACGTCTACGCGCCAGTCTCGCGCCAGACGTGCCATTTCTATGAGCATGGCTTCGCCGGCATCGACCAGTTGCACGAATGTCACCCGGCGCGGGTCATTCCTGCGAAGCTGCTGGGGGCCGCGCGGCACCAGCGGCACATGGATAAAAGCGGCGAGGCGGGGGCCGTCCTTGGGTTGCGTCGCCTCGATGGCACGCCAGCTCAGGTAATTGCAGAGATAGGAACCTGCGCTCAGCGAGGCGCGGGCGTCGATGCCGGTCAGTTGCGCGGCGCGCAGCAGCTTCAGCGTGTGCGGGCCGAAGCGGCGGGTGGAGTCAGTTCCTTCGATGATCGTGCGGTTCAGGACGCGCGCGTGTTCGGCATCGGGCCAGATTTGCGTGATGGTGTTGCGGGCGCGGGTCTCGATGCGGACGAACGGCGTGCGCGACGCCAGCCCGAACATCAGCAGCGCATCGGGATGATGGGCGGCGATTAGCGCCGGCAGTTCGCGGTCGACCGCGCTATAGGCCACCGGAAAAATGTGTCCGATCCGTTCCACATCATCGAGCGCGGGCCGGCGCAGGCGCAGCAGCCGCTCGACCAGCTTTTCCGTGGGGTTGTATGGCGCGCCGGGAAACGGCCGGAAGCCTGTGACGAGGATGCGCGGCCTGTCGCCCATCACCGCTCCAGCAGCGTTGCAACTGAATCGGCGGCGATGGCAGGCGTCATGCGGCCATCGGCAACGGCGGTCTCGATCTGCTTCACTTTTGCGCGGATCGCGGGATCGGACCGCAGCCGCGCCTTGAGCCGGTCTTCGAACATCGTCCACATCCACTTGACCTGCTGCTCGCGGCGGCGCGCATCGAAATCGCCCGAGGCCATCATCGCTGTGCGATGCGCAAGGATTTTCTCCCACAGCGCATCGATGCCGTCGCCGGTCAGCGCCGAATAGGTCACCACCGGCGGAAACCAGTGCGCGGAGCGTGGTGCGAGAATGTGCAGCGCGGCGTTGTATTCCGCCGCCGCCGCCTTGGCGCGCTTGAGGTTGTCGCCATCGGCCTTGTTGACCGCGATCATGTCGGCCAGTTCGACAAGCCCCTTCTTGATGCCTTGCAATTCGTCGCCCGCACCCGGCAGCATCAGCGCGAGGAAGAAATCCGTCATGTCGCAGACTGCGGTTTCGGATTGGCCGATGCCGACGGTTTCCACCAGCACCACGTCGAAGCCCGCGGCCTCGCAGAGCAGCATCGCCTCGCGGGTTTTCGCGGCGACACCGCCAAGCGTGCCCGATGACGGCGAGGGGCGGATGAACGCGTTGTCCTCGGCGGAGAGCCGCGCCATTCGTGTCTTGTCGCCCAGGATCGATCCGCCGGTGCGCGCCGACGATGGATCGACCGCCAGCACCGCGACCTTGTGGTCCTTGCCGATCAGCGCCATGCCGAGCGCATCGATGGTGGTGGACTTGCCGACGCCCGGCGAGCCGGTGATGCCGACGCGGATCGCCTTGCCGGTGAGCGGCAGCAACTCCTGCACCAGCCCGCGCGCCTGCGCCTGATGATCGGCGCGGCGGCTTTCGATCAGGGTGATTGCGCGCGCCAGCGCGGCGCGGCTGCCGGTACGAAGTTCGCTGGCAAGGCGGCCGGTTTCGACAATGGCGGTCATTGAACCTGCTTGATGAAACCCGGTGGGAGATTGCCGCCGAAGATCGCGGCGCCATCCGATGACAAGGATTGCTTCAACTCGCGCCACGGAATGAAAATGGTGAAGCTGCCTTCGGCATAAGGCCCGACCGCGTAAGGCGGATAGAAGAACAGGAAGCCCGCGCTTTTTCCCGGCTCGGTCGATGGCGCGAGCGCGATAGCGCCGATTTTCAGGAGGCTCGGCTTGAGATCCTTGTACCAGTCCAGCGAGCCGCTATCGTCGATGCCGCGCGCTTTCTTCTCGGCCTTCAGCGCCGCAAGCACCAGATTGAGCATGGCCTGCATGGTTGGGCCGCCGTCCTTCGTCTCGATGAAGAAGGGGCGGACGCTGATACGCTTTTTCTGCGCGTCATCCCACAGGATGGTGTTGATGTCGGAATTGGGATGTGCGCCGCCGGTGTTCATGTAGTCCGAGCGGGTGAGGCTGACATAGCGCCCGGCGACCACCGAAACCGTGTTGTACTTGCGCTCGAACGTCCAGCCGCCGTTGCGGAAAAGTTGCGGGTCGTCCTTGTACGACGCCTCCGCCTCGCCACGGTTCTTCCCAGCCCATGTCTTGCCTTCGGCAAGGCAATTCGCCGCGAGCGTCGCGTTCGCCTTGATCATGGCATCCAGTGAAATGCTGATCTCCACGGCTTTCGTTTTCAGCGCGTAGTCAGGCTTTGGCTCAGCGGCGAAGGCGCTGAGCATGATGGCCGCAGATAGCGCAATGCCTCCCGCAAGGCGGCGACCCGACCGAAACCAATTGTCTGTCGCCACGGCGTTCAACAAAGCCTCCAGGGGCAAGGATGTCGCGAGCGCGAGTTGTTATTCCGCCGCTTCGCTGGAATGCCCCAGCCGCACGTTGAGCTTGCGGATCAGTTCTTCGGCGGCATCGGCGATCACCGTGCCGGGCGGGAAGATCGCTTCCGCCCCGGCCTTGTAGAGCGCATCGTAATCCTGTGGCGGGATCACGCCGCCGATGATGATCATGATGTCCTCGCGTCCGCGCTTCCTGAGCGCTTCCTTCAATTCCGGAACGGCAGTGAGATGCGCGGCAGCCAGTGACGACAGGCCGAGCATGTGGACGTCATTCTCCACCGCCTGCCGCGCAGCCTCATCGGCGGTCGCGAACAGCGGCCCGATATCGACATCGAACCCAACGTCGGCGAAGGCCGAGGCGATCACCTTCTGGCCGCGGTCATGGCCGTCCTGACCGATCTTCGCGACCAGGATGCGGGGGCGGCGGCCTTCCGCGTCCTCGAACGCATCGATGAGAGCCTGAAGTTTTTCGACCCGGTTCGACATGGTGGCGGCCTCGCGCTTGTAGACGCCGGTGATGGATTTGATCTCGGCGCGGTGGCGGCCGAACACCTTTTCCAGCGCGTCGGAAATCTCGCCGACGGTGGCTTTCGCCCGCGCTGCGTCGATGGCGAGCGCCAGCAGGTTGCCGTTGCCGTCGGAGGCCGAGCGGGTCAGCGCCGCGAGCGCCGCGTCGACATCCGCCTGCTTACGCTCGGAGCGCAGCCGCGACAGCTTGTCGATCTGCAAACGGCGCACGGTGGAATTCTCCACCTTGAGCACGTCGATGGCGGCTTCATTCTCCGGCTTGTACTTGTTGACACCGACGACGGTCTGACGACCCGCGTCGATCCGCGCCTGTGTTTTCGCGGAGGCTTCCTCGATCCGCAGCTTCGGCACGCCGGCCTCAATGGCCTTGGCCATGCCGCCGAGTTCTTCCACTTCCTGAATATGTGCCCAGGCCTTGGCGGCAAGGTCATGCGTCAGCCGCTCGACATAGAACGAGCCGCCCCACGGATCGACGATGCGCGTGGTGCCGCTTTCCTGTTGCAGGAACAGTTGCGTGTTGCGGGCGATGCGCGCGGAGAAGTCTGTCGGCAGCGCCAGCGCCTCGTCGAGCGCGTTGGTATGCAGCGACTGGGTGTGGCCCTGGGTCGCCGCCATCGCCTCGATATTGGTGCGCACCACGTTGTTGAACACGTCCTGCGCTGTCAGCGACCAGCCGGAGGTCTGCGAATGGGTGCGCAGCGAGAGCGAGCGCGCGTCCTTCGGGTTGAATTCCTTCATCAGCTTGGCCCAGAGCAGCCGGGCCGCGCGCATCTTGGCGACTTCCATGAAGAAGTTCATGCCGATCGCCCAGAAGAACGACAGCCGCGGCGCGAACTTGTCGATGTCGAGGCCTGCCGCCATGCCGGCGCGGACGTATTCGACGCCGTCGGCCAGCGTATAGGCGAGTTCGAGATCCTGCGTCGCGCCGGCTTCCTGCATGTGATAGCCGGAAATCGAGATCGAGTTGAACTTCGGCATCTTCTGCGAGGTGAACGCGAAGATGTCGGAGATGATGCGCATCGACGGCAGCGGCGGATAGATGTAGGTGTTGCGCACCATGAACTCTTTCAGAATGTCGTTCTGAATGGTGCCCGACAGTTTCTCCGGCGGCACGCCCTGTTCTTCGGCGGCGACGACGAACAGCGCGAGGATCGGCAGCACCGCGCCGTTCATGGTCATCGACACGCTCATCTGGTCGAGCGGAATGCCGGCGAACAGCGTGCGCATGTCGTAGATGGAATCGATGGCGACGCCCGCCATGCCGACGTCGCCGGAGACGCGCGGATGATCCGAGTCATAGCCACGATGGGTGGCGAGGTCGAAGGCGACCGAGAGGCCTTTCTGGCCGGCGGCGAGGTTGCGGCGATAGAAGGCGTTGGAATCTTCCGCCGTCGAGAAGCCGGCGTATTGCCGCACGGTCCACGGCTGGTTGACATACATGGTCGGGTAGGGGCCGCGCAGATAGGGCGCGATGCCGGGCCATGTGTCGAGAAAGTCGATGCCCTTGAGATCGGCTTCGCTGTAGCCGGGCTTCACGAGAATGCCTTCAGGCGTGAGCCAGGATTTTTCTGACGCTTTCGCGCTGCTCTCGCCGCCCGCAATGGACGCGGGCTCGAATGCGATGTCGGCGAAATTCGGAATACGGCTCATTCTGTTGTCTCAAGTTTGCGCGATCAATTCGGCGATGCGCGATTACGTATTATGATCCGGATGCTGATAGCTGACAATGCTGCCAGCCACTTGAGGACCGTCGTTTTCGGCAGTGGTTTTGCCGGGAAGGTTGTGCAGATGGATGATCCAGGCGAGCTTTGATTCAATCCCGGTTTGATAGGTTGGGACCACGCGATCGGGCCGGTCGAAAGCGCCGGTGAGCAGTTCGATCACCGAACCGTTCAATTTGCGATAACTGAGCGGCGTTCCGCAGGTCGCGCAGAAGTCGCGCTCCGCGGCGGACGAGGAGCGGAAAGTTGCGGGCATGCCGCGCGTCCACGCGAAATCGCCTTGCGGTATTTCGACGAGTGAGGCGAACGGCCCGGCCACCGCTTTCTGGCACATCCGGCAATGGCAGACGCTGATCCGCCCCGGCTTGGTGTAGGACGCAAAACGAATCGCGCCACACTGGCAGCCACCGGTCAGAACGGGCAGTCGTTCTTTCATGGCTTCACCCAATACGTTCGTAGGCCGCCTTGAGTATCGCGAGTGCATCAACGCCGGCAAAGATGAATTCGCTGACGCCCGCCGTGCGCAGGGCGGCTTCCAGGTCTCCGGGCCGGCCTGCCAGATAGATATGTTTCGCGCCCGCCGCGTGAAGAGCCTCGGCGGCAGCGACAGCATGGGCAGCATAGACCTTGTCCGACGAGCAGAGGCAGACCAGTGCCGCGCCGGAAGACTTGAAGGCCGCGGCCAGCGCCGCCGGATCGGAAAAAGCCGTCGGTGTCTATCGCTTCGATGCCGCCGGTCTCGAAGAAGCTCTTGGCGAACGTCGCGCGCGCCGTGAAATCCGCCGCCGTGCCGAGACTGGCGAGAAACACTCGCGGGCGCGATCCGCTGGTCTTCAGGATGCTGTCCGATATATCGCGCAGCGCCTCGAACGGCGCGGACAGACGAATGGGCGCAAGCGGCATGAACGTCACCGCGGGCTCCTCCGCGGGAGGCAGCACCACGAGCCTCGCATCCAGCACGGCCGGAATCTTCTCGTGAAGATTAGGGAATTCGCTGGCTCCGGTCAGCACATCCTTGCGCTTGGCGATGTTGATGTCGCGAGCCGCGCGCACGGCGGCGACTTTCGTCTGGATGATATTCTTCTCGATCGCGGCGAACGCGCCTCCGGCCTTTTCGATTTCCTGAAACTGCGCCCATGCCGCTTCGCAAAGCTGCTTCGTCAGCATTTCGATGCCGCCCGAGCCGGCAGCGGGGTCGGCGACCTTGTCGAGATCTGACTCTTCCAGCAGCACAAGCTGCGTGTTGCGTGCGACGCGTCGCGCGAAGGTATCCGGCAATCCGAGCGCCAGCGTGTGCGGCAGAACATTGATGCTGTTGGCGCCGCCGAGGCCCGCGGAGAATGCCGCGATGGTCGCGCGCAGCATGTTCACGTCCGGATCGCGCTGGGTCAGCATCCGCCATGCGGTGTCCGCCGCGACGAACAGCGGCTGCGGTGTCAGCCCGCAGCTCTGTTCGATCCGTGCCCACAGCAGCCGCAGCGCGCGGAATTTCGCCATGGTGAGGAACTGATCCGCATCGGCCGCGAGGCGTGCGTAGATCATCCGCCGCGCGTCGTCGAGCGTGATGCCCGCTGCTTCCATCGCGCGCAGATAGGCGACACCGGCCGCGAGCACGAAGGCAAGTTCCTGCGCTTCCGAGCCGCCGGCGTCGTGGATCACGCGGCCATCGGCTGCCGCGAACGGACCTTTAAATCCGAGCTTCGAGAGCCGGGCGATCTTGTCGCCGAATACCTTCGCGGTGGATTCCCAACTGCCGGGGCTTCCGCCACGGACGGCGTTGCCGCCGATCGGGTCGAGGCCGAAGCGGATATTCACCGCAGCCGGTGAAATCTTGCGTGCGGCGAGCAGTTCGGCGACGTGCTGTCCCATGTCGCGGGATTGCAGTCCGATCTCCAGTTCGATTGCGATGCCGGCGTCGAGATAGATGCCGTCGAGCGCGCGGGCCAGCGCCTCCTTCGTGGGAGGCAGGCCGTAACCGCGCGCGCCATTGGCGCCGGCGAAAACCAGCGTCAGGCCGGTCGCACCGTTCTCAAGATCGTGCAGCGCCTGCGCGTTGGCGGTGGCCGCGTCAGGATGATCGACCCGCTGCATGATCTGCCATGGGCTGCCAGCCGTGCGCGCGGGAATGGCCGTGGCGTTGCGGGCGCGCTCGTAGATCGGCTCGATCCGCAGCCCGTCATAGGTCTTGCCGACCAGTTTCTCGAACGGCGCGCCTTTCAGGACGGCATCGGCCAGCTTCCGCCAGTCGTCACGGGTGGCGGGCGGAAAGTCGGCCGCGAGCGGCAGGTCGTCGGTTTCACTGGACATTCAGACAGTTAGCTCCCGGAACCAAATCTTTATGTGAAGCGCGTTTGTTCACGCGAACCGGCCGGAAAATGCCACGCGGCGGCGGACAAGCCAAATGGTTGTTTGGGGCGTTTATTGCAAATCGGGCAGGCGCTCGATGCCATCAGCCGGGAGTTTTGCCAGAGCCTGACGGGGGGTCTGTCCCGCAATGGGGCGGTCAGGCGCGATCTCGGCCAGCGGCACCAGCACGAAGGCCCGTTCGAACAGGCGAGGGTGCGGCAGCGTCAGTTCCGGCTTGTCGAGGCGGACGTCATCATAGGCGATGATGTCGAGATCCAGCGTGCGCGGTCCCCAGCGCCGTTCATGATCGCGGTCGCGGCCGAATTTCTTCTCGATCTTGTGCAGCGTGAACAGCAGCGCATGCGGATCGAGGCTGGTCTCGATCTCGATGCAGGCGTTGACGAACGGCTCCTGCTGTTCGTCGCCCCAGGGCGGCGTCATGTAGTCGGATGAGCGTGCCACCAGTGCCGCCTGCGTCATGCCGCAGATGTTGGCGATTGCCTTGACGAAGGTGGCCCGGACATCGCCGATATTGCCGCCAAGCGCGATCAGAACGCTTGCCATAAATTCACGACCGCATGCGGGTGATGATGACGCCGACATCGTCGAATATCGCGGCGATCGGCGCGTGCGGCTTGTGCACCGTGACCTTGACGGCCCTGACGCGGACAAAGGCCGCCAGCACGGCCTCCGCGACCGCGCCCGCCGCGCGCTCCAGCAGATAGTAGTTGTGTCCCTTGAAAGCCGCGCTCGCGGTCGCGACCACGTCGGAATAGGACACGGTGTCGGCGAGCTTGTCTGTGCGGGAGGAGTCCGCGAGGTCGATGGACAGTTCAAGGTCGATCACGAACCGCTGGCCGACCTCGGCCTCGTGGTCCATTACGCCGTGGCGGGCGTGGATCAGAAGTCCCTTGATGAAGATGGTGTCGCTCATCGCTTGTCCTCGATTGCCGCTGCCACACGCAGGGCCTGCACCGTTTCCGCCACGTCGTGCGCGCGAATGATCTTTGCGCCGCGCTGCGCCGCCAGCAGATGTGCCGCGATGGAGCCGCCGAGCCGCTGATGGGGTTCGGAGGGCGTCACCGCCGCGATAAAGCGCTTGCGGGAGGCGCCGACCAGCAGCGGCAGGCCGAACCGGCCGAGTTCGCCGAGCCGCGCCAGCGTGGTCATGCTTTGCTCGGGCGTCTTGCCGAAGCCGATGCCCGGATCGAGCACAATATGCGCGGGCGGGATATTCGCCTTGGCCGCGATGTCGAGCGAGCGCGCGAAGAATGCGATGATGTCTTCTATGATGTCGATAGCCGGATCGGCGTTGTCGCGGTTGTGCATCACGACAACGGGTGCGCCGTGCTCCGCGATCACGCGCGCCATGTCGGGATCGCGCTGCAATCCCCACACGTCGTTGGCGATGGCGGCTCCCTTGCTGAGCGCCCATGCCGCCACCGATGCCTTCATGGTGTCAATGGAGACCGGCGTGCCCAGCGCGACGACGTCCGGCAGGATGGTTGCGAGCCGTTGCAATTCCTGTTCGGCTGAGACCGGCTGCGAGCCGTAGGGGCGGGTGGATTCCGCGCCGATGTCGAGAATGTCCGCGCCGTCGGCGATCATGCGCCGCGCCTGCGCGAGCGCGTTGTCCGGAGCAATGAATTTCCCGCCATCGGAGAACGAATCCGGCGTAATGTTGAGCACGCCCATGACTGCCGGAAAGGGGCGGGCGAGCAGTGCCCTTAGCGCCGGATGACGCTGCGCGGCAGCCGTATTCGGAGATATGGACGGGGCGGCCATCATGGCGTGGCTTTGCGCGGTCCCCGCTGGCCTGTCAAGCAAATGCGGGACGGGATGTGGCCCAAGGTGCCTTGGGCGGCCCGTGCAACCGGGACTGTGGGCCGTTTCAGTAGGAAATCTTCAGCGGCAGCTTACGGGCACGCTGGATCAGCTCGGCCACGGATTTGTCCGACGGCAGAACCCGAACCAGCCTGCGCTTGCCGTTGGCTTCTCGCATGGCTTGCGCCAGCCGCTCGGGATTGCGCAACGCGAATTCGCGCACGGTCACGACGCCTGCTGCCCGCAGCAATTCGGCTTTGGCCTTCCCCATGCCCTTGATGCGCATGCAGTCCGCGATGTTCGCCCATGCCAGCAGATCCTGCTCGCTGAGGCCGGTTTTCGCGGCGAGCGCCTTCCGCGCCTTGACCGTATTGGCGCTCTCCAGCAGGCCGGCGGTGGTGCGGATGCCCTGCGCCTTGAGCTTGGTCTGGGCATGCGGACCAAGACCGTCAATGTGCGAGATCGGATACGATGAAACGGAACTGGACATGAGACTCAAGTTGGAAAATGAAATTTTAGGCGAATTGAGAAAGGCCCGGCGTTTCGGCAATGATCGCGTTCATGCCGTCCGCACCGATTTGGTCGCGGCCGAAACGAAATAGTTCACGGCTGACAGTCTTGATGTCGCCCATGCCGAGGCCGAAACCCATCAGCTTGGCTCCAAGGGCCATCACACCGCCGCCGAACATGCTCGCAAGCCCGCCGCCAGAACCGGCCGTTTTGATTGCGGTTTCAGCGCCCGGAATCTTGTCGATCAAGGCCTGCACATGGTCAGCCGGACCCTCCTTGCGAAGGAAACCAAGGATGGCACCGACAGTTTTTTCCGCCACGGCTCTATCGAAGCCGGCTTTTGCAGCCAGCCGGTCAATCAGCTCGTCCATAAAATGCCCCGTGCTTCCGGTTGTGCCGGATCGTTGTTATGAATTTTATCTTGAGCGCGTGTGATGCGAATTACAAGCGAAGGCGGCTTTCGAATCCGGGATTCGCGTGCGATCAATCGTCGAGTGTTGCCGGGATGCAAGAGCAGCGGACGATTTTACAATTATTTGCAGCGTCGAAGGCGGAACCGGGTTCGCGATCGCACACTGCACGGCGAGTTTGATTTCGTTTTGCGTGATCGTTCCGCTTGATATCGGATCCCATCATCGAGCCGACAGCGTGTGCAAGATAAAAATCGACAACCTGCGGCAAGAATTCACTCATCCGCTGCTCTCGAACACAATATATATAGCTTCATACAATGCTGCGCGGCATCGGCTTGTCTTATCGGGGTCTTCCGGCGGGTTGACCAGCCGGGTTCAGCCTGCAAGATCATGAGATGCGCCGTGTTCAGTCCGCGAGAGGCAAGAGATGGCAAAGAAGACGACCAAAACCGTTGCCGACAAGGCCGTATCCAGTCCGAAAGCGGCAGTGCCGGCCGGCGGAAGCGCCGCATCCGCCGATACCGACAAGACCATCTTCATCGGAAAGGGCGATCAGCCGGCATTCCTGACGCTGGGACTCGCGAACCGCCATGGCCTAGTCACCGGTGCAACCGGCACTGGCAAGACGGTTTCGCTTCAGGTCATGGCCGAGGGTTTTGCGCGCGCGGGGGTCTCGGTGTTCGCCGCGGACATCAAGGGCGACCTGTCGGGCATCTCCGAGATCGGCGAGCCCAAGGATTTCATCCTCAGCCGCGCCAAGGAAATGGGATTGGACTTCAAGCCCGACCAGTTCTCGACGGTGTTCTGGGACGTGTTCGGCGAGCAGGGCCATCCGGTGCGCGCAACCGTCTCCGAAATGGGGCCGCTGCTGCTGTCACGGATGATGGACCTCAACGATGTGCAGGAGGGCGTCCTTAATATCGCCTTTCGCGTGGCGGACGAGCAGGGATTGCTGCTGCTCGACATGAAGGATCTGCGCGCGATCCTGACCTTTATCGCCGAACATGCTGACGAACTGACGACGCAGTTCGGAAATGTCTCCAAGCAGACGGTCGGCACCATCCAGCGCCAGCTTCTGGTGCTGGAAAATCAGGGTGCGAGCAAGTTCTTCGGCGAGCCGGCGCTGCAACTGAAGGATTTCATGCGCACCGACGCCAATGGCCGGGGCATGGTCAACATTCTTGTCGCCGACAAGCTGATGCAGAGTCCGAAGCTCTACGCGACCTTCCTGCTGTGGATGCTGTCCGAACTGTTCGAGGAACTGCCCGAGGTCGGCGATCCGCCGCAGCCGAAACTGGTGTTCTTCTTCGACGAGGCGCATCTGTTGTTCAACGACGCGCCGAAACCGCTGATGGACAAGATCGAACAGGTGGTCCGGCTGATCCGCTCCAAGGGAGTCGGCGTCTATTTCGTCACGCAAAATCCGATCGACGTGCCTGACAGGATTCTTGCGCAGCTTGGCAATCGCGTTCAGCACGCCTTGCGCGCCTTCACGCCGCGCGACCAGAAGGCTGTGCAGGCGGCGGCGCAGACCTTCCGTCCGAACCCCAAGCTCGATACCGCGCAGGTCATCACCGAACTGGGCAAGGGCGAGGCGCTGGTGTCGTTCCTCGAAGGCAACGGCACCCCAGCCATGGTCGAGCGCGTGATGATCCGTCCGCCCACCGCGCGGATCGGGCCGATCACGCCGGAGGAGCGCAAGACGATCATGGCCGCAAGCCCTGTGAAGGGGAAATACGACACCACCATCGATTCCGAATCCGCCTATGAGGTTTTGCAGAAGCGCGTGGCCAGCACCGCCGCGCCGGCGGAGGGCGACTCCGGTGGCGGCGTTCTCGGCCAGATCGGCTCGATCGTCGGAACCATTTTCGGCACCAACACGCCGCGCGGAAAGCTCACCACCGGCCAGGTGATTGCACGCAACGTCACGCGCTCGGTGACCAACAAGGTCGCCGGCGATGTCGTCGCCGGCATCGGCAAATCGCTCGGCGGATCGCTTGGCAGTTCGATCGGCCGTTCGATCGTGCGCGGGACGCTTGGCAGTTTGTTGCGGCGCTAGCTCGCAAGCGAGACAACATGTCTGTATTCAGGTGGCCATCTTGGCGACGTCCGCTTGATGTCCTGTTTTTGCTGTCCTGTGTTGTTCTCACGGCGTATGTGGTCGTTCCCGAGATTTGGGGCAACGGCAAGGGCAAGGATTACGGGCTGTGGTATTGGGCCGGGCAACAGGTGCTCCACGGGGGCACCCTGTATGAGCCCGCCGACGGGATTCTCGATTTCATCTACCCTCCGACCTCGGCTATTTTGCTCGCGTTGCCGAGTTACTTCGGCAAGGTCACTCTTTACCTCGTGCTGACGATTCTGAACGCGGCCGCCTGGTGGCTAACGTTTCTCCTTTCCAATGCGATGACAGGATCTAAAGACATTCCAGGTCCCTGGCTCGCGGCCTTGCCTGGCTTTGCGACGTTCGCTTTCGTTTTCGAGACATATGCTCTCGGGCAACCCAATCTTGTTCTGTTGGCGATGATGCTCATGGGATTTTGGTGGCTGCTGCGCGGCCGATCCTGGTCAGCGGGGGCTTTGTTTGCGCTGGCAACAGCAATCAAGGTCTTTCCGGTTGCCGTGTTTCCGTACCTGCTGTTTCGCGGCCATTGGCGCGCAGCTGCGAGCATGATGATTTTCCTCGCGGTGTTCCTTGTCGCGATTCCAGCGCCCATCCGCGGCTATCAACGCAATGTGTCCGAACTGACAACCTGGTTTACCAGCATGGCCGCCTCCGCATCGGAAAAGGGTTTCGGTCAACGCAATGAGCAGAACTGGTCTTGGATCAACCAATCTTTGATTGCACAGGTTCACCGTTTCACTCGCCACATCGATTACAATCAGATCGAGCCGGCCGGTCCCGCCGGTTATGTGAACGTCATCAATGTTGATTTCAAAACCGCGAATTGGATTCTGCTGGGGGGCGCGGCCCTGATTGGGTTCGGTTTCATGGCGAGCTTGCCGGCAAGATTGGCCATGACGCCACGCTCCACGGCAGAAGAACTGGGCATTCTATTTTGTCTGATGACAATCGCTTCGCCTTTGGCACGCCAGTATTATTTTGTCTGGCTGTATTTTCCGCTCACGGTGCTGTTTCATCGCGCTGCGTTCGATCCCCGTGCCGGTGTCCGGCGTGGGACGTGGGCTGCCATTGCGGGGGCGTGTGGATTGATGGTGTTATCTCTTCCAGGCTTTCCGCTTCTCTTTCAGGCTCTCGGCAATGATCTCGCCGCGACCGCCGTTATTGTTGCCGCGCTTGCGTGGCATATGCGTCACCCTCCAGGGATCGACAGTCTTGCCGGACCCAATTCACATGCAGCCGAGCCGACGGCACAGCAAGCACTGATCCAATCCGTCCAATGAAGGAACATTGAATGTCCGCCACGCAGCAGCTTCACAGCGTTCTCGATCATATCGACAAGGACTTCGACAATAGTCTGGAGCGGCTGTTCACGCTGCTCCGGATCAAGTCGATTTCGGCCGATCCGGCCTTCAACGATGATTGCAGGAAGGCTGCGGATCATCTCGCCGCCGATATTGCGTCCATCGGCTTTGCGACCGACGTGCGCCCGACAGCGGGGCATCCAGCGATTGTCGGGAAGAGCAACGGGACCGGCCCCGGCAACGGCCCGCATGTGCTGTTCTATGGCCACTACGATGTGCAGCCGGTCGATCCGCTCGATTTGTGGCATCGTCCGCCGTTCGAACCGGTCGTTACCGATCATGCAGATGGCCGCAAGATCATCGTCGCTCGCGGTGCGGAGGACGACAAGGGCCAGTTGATGACCTTCGTCGAGGCCTGCCGGGCGTGGAAAAATGTCACCGGCTCAATACCGCTCGACGTGACGATCCTGATCGAGGGCGAGGAAGAAATCGGCTCGAAGAATTTCGGGCCCTTCCTCGACAAGCACAAGAAGGACCTCGCCGCCGACTTCGTGCTGGTCTGCGACACCGGCATGTGGGACCAGAACACCCCCGCGATCACCACATCGCTGCGCGGCCTTGTCTATGACGAAGTCAAGATCAAGGCGGCCAACCGCGACCTGCATTCAGGCATCTTCGGCGGCGGCGCGCAGAATCCGATCCGCGTGCTGACGCGCATTCTCGGCAGCATCTTCGATGACAACGGCCACATCACGATTCCGGGGTTCTACGACGGGGTGAAGGATCTGCCGCCGGATATTCTCGCGCAATGGAAGAACCTCAATCTCTCTCCAGAGACGTTCCTCAAGCCGATCGGGCTGTCGGTTCCCGCGGGCGAGACGGACAGGCTGCTGATTGAGCAAGTCTCGTCGCGCCCGACCTGCGATATCAACGGCATCTTCGGCGGCTATACGGGCGAGGGCTCCAAGACCGTCATTCCCGCGCACGCATCGGCGAAGGTGTCGTTCCGCCTCGTCGAGGGACAAGACCCGGAAAAAATCCGCAAGGCCTTCCGCGACTTCGTCACGTCGCGGCTGCCTGCGGATTGCACGGCGGAGTTCACCGATCATGCCGGCGCGCCGGCGATTGCGCTCGACTGGGGCATGAAGCCGCTGGCGGCGGCGAAGCGTGCGCTGACAGACGAATGGGGCAAGGACGCGCTGCTGATCGGGTCGGGCGCGTCGATTCCGATCGTCGCGAATTTCAAGAAGACGCTGGGGCTGGACACGGTGCTGATCGGCTTCGGTCTGGAAGACGACAACATCCACTCGCCGAACGAGAAGTACGACCTCAAGAGCTTCCACAAGGGCATCCGCTCGTGGGCGCGCATTCTCGCGGCGTTCGCCGATACGCCGCGCTGACGATACGGCCATCAAGCCGGCGGGGTCAGAACGCAAAAACGCCGCCCGGAATTGGGCGGCGTTTTTTATTCCAGGTCAGTGTAGAGGCTGACGGATCAATTTCTATAGCTGGGATCGATCCTGTCAAGTTTGCGCAGCAGCGGCGGCCAGACAAGTTTTGTGGAGCGCAGGTTCGCACGCTCCGAATCGCTCACCAGCTTTTCGTTTTTCTCGATCACGAGCTTGTCGACCGGATAGGCGGTCGGTCCCAGCATGCGGGTGCGGACCTGCATGGTGCAGGCACGTTCGAGGTGGAACATGCGCTCGAAGGCGGAGGCGACGGAGCGGCCCACGGTCAGCGTGCCGTGATTGCGCAGCAGCAGATGGTTCTTGGTGCCGAGATCCTTCTGGATGCGCGGGCGTTCGTCGTGGTCCAGCGCGATGCCTTCATAGTCGTGATAGGCGAGGTCGCCGGTGACGAGCTGCGCGGTCTGGTTCAGCGGCAGCAGGCCTTCCATGCAGCTTGCGACCGCCGTGCCGTCTGGCGTGTGAAGATGCAGCACGCAACCGGCGTCCTCGCGAACCTCATGGATGGCAGAGTGAATGGTGAAGCCCGCCGGGTTGATGCTGTATTCGCTCTCGGTGAGCTGGTTGCCCTGAAGGTCGACCTTCACCAGGCTCGATGCGGTGATTTCATCGAACATCAGGCCGTAGGGATTGATCAGGAAGTGATGCTCGCCACCCGGCACGCGCGCGGAGATGTGTGTGTCAACGAGATCGTCCCAGCCATAGAGTGCCACGAGACGGTAGCAGGCCGCGAGATTGACGCGCTGCTCCCACTCTCCGGGGACCATCGTGGCTTGAACTTCCTTGAGGCGTGCTTCGGCTGGCGACATGGCGATTGCTCCCGCGATTTATTGATCTTGCGCGCAGGAAGCCTAGCCTTGCGGTATGGCCATCGCAACATGCGGCGTTCGCAGAGGCGCCATGCCACGCAATATCAAGGCGCCGGAATGGCAAGCAGGCTCGCGATGCTCTTGCCGCGGATGTCGTAGACCCGCGCGAACACCACGTCATCGCGCTTGATTTCGACAACCACCGGCGCGTTCAGGCCCTTGCAGTAGAATTCACCCAGCGTCATGGCGAAATCGGCAGCATGGCTGTCCCATCCGATGGTGAAATCGGGGCCTAAAGCCACTTGCGCCGGCCGCTGTGGCCCGCAGACGGCAACGCGCCACTTCCGGTTTCTCGGCGCGGGCTCCTGCCGTTCTTCCAGTTCCTGCCGCAATCCTTCGGAGGCCTGCTTGAGCGCCAATCCCCAGTAGTCGAGCATGTAGCGGTCGTCGGCGCCGCGCACCGTTCCGGCGATATGGTTGAAGTGCGTATATTGATACGGATGCAGCCGGATCATTTCATTGAGCGGCAGCATCAGACCCAACAGGAACAGTGCTGCGAACACCACCTGCGCGGCACGGCTGCGCTGTTTCAGCCAGCCGGCGATCGCGGCGAAGGCGACCCCCGCGAGAATGGCCATCGGCGGCACGACGAAGATGAAATGGCGAATGCCGTTATAGAGCGCGGGGCGTTTCACCATCGCGATCACGAGCGGAAGCGTCGCGGCGAGCGTCAGCATCAGCAGAATGCTCTTGCGCCGGGTGTCGACGTTCGACCGCAGCAGAGCCACGAATGTGCCCACGATGCCCGCGCCGAGCAGTGCAAGCATCACTTCCGGAAGCTGCAATGCGAACAGCGTGGGCAGATAGGACCACGGCATGTCCGGCACCGAGACGATTGCGCCGTCGAACAGTTCCTTCCAGGGCTTCTCGAAGAAGTGGGAGAAATAGGTCAGGGCGCGAAACGGATTGGCCACATCGATGATCGACCACGGCCAGATCAGGCCCATCACCAGATAGCCGAGCAGCACGCCGGGCAGCAGGACGTAGACGACATGGCTGAGCCGGTGTGCGGCTTCGCGCAGGCCATATGTGCGGATGTCGGCAATCCAGATCGGCAGGAATCCGATCACGGCGTAGATCAGCGCGAGTCCGCCCAGAATGCGGGAGCCGACCGACAGGCCCGCACCAAGCCCGATAATCAGGACTGTGTGGGGAGTGGGTGATGGATATTCCTGCGCCAACCGCACCAGTCCAAGCATCAGGATCACCATCGCCACGGCAAAGGGCGCATCCTTTGGATTCATGAACATGTGACCGTAGAACGTCGGGCACAGCGCGAGCAGGACGATGGCGGCAAGACCGGCGACGGGCCCGCCGACGCGTCGCGCCAGCCGCCACGTCACGCCGAGGCCGATCACGCCGACGATGGCGCCGAGCAGCCGCCGCGTTTCAAACAGTTCGAGCGGAACGATCTTGTGCAGCAGCGCGGCCGCCATGTCGAAGCCGCCGCCGTACATGTAGAGATTCGCAAAAGACAACGCGCTGGTGTCGGTGAATCCGCTGCGGAACATCTTGAGCAGCAGATCGGCATATTCCGCGTGGGTATAATCGTCCCAGCCGAGACCATAGTCGCGGAACGTCAGCCCCGCGACGACAGTCACGACGGCAAGCACCGCGAGCGCAAGATCGTCGCATGTCTGCTCGATCGAACGCCCGGCCGGCGTATCGAGGGCCGATGTTGTAATGGATGACATCTCGGTCGGTTAATCCCGCGGTCCCGGGGCCTGCAGTTATTGAGCAGGCTTTTTCCTCGGGAACTTTGTACCCCACTTTGGTATTCAAGTAATTGTCAATTGTGGCGCAATTTCCCTAATTGCAATGCAACATTGAGGATAGGGTAAGCGGCATCGTCAGGAGAGGCGGTTTTTGCTGGCAACTTGACGACGTGGGGGCGATCATTTCATAGCGCTGCACGTCACCGGTGGAACTGTTCCGGTAGCTAGGGCGCAGAATTACCGATTGGTAATGTCTGCGATGAAAGTATTATGGAGCATAACGCGTGAGTCTGCCGGCGCGGGTTTGGAGCTTGCAATGATTGCGCTGTTGATCGGTGGAACGGTCGTTCTGTGTATCGGCCTTCTGACGGTCGTTTTTGGCATCCCCATCAAGGAATTCAGTTTCGGAAACACGATGATTCTGGCGGGCGCCGTGGTGTCCTGTACCGGCCTCATCCTGATCGGGCTGTATTTCATCGGCCGCGAATTCCGTAATCTGGCGCGCAGGCTTGAAGCGGGCGTCCCGGCGCCGGTGGTGTCGGCCCGCGAGGCAGCGGATACTGCTCCACCGAGGCCGCAGACCGCCCGCGACGACAGGCTTTTTACCCGCGATCAGCCACGGGACCGCGATGACGTCGCAGACGACTATCTGCATGACGACCACTTACGTTCGTCGTCGCCACTGGAGCCAAGCGCGCCTCCGGCCGCCTGGCAGGATCATCCGGTCACCCGTGCCCGTCCTCCTGCGCCGCCAGCGGAATCGTTCGACGCCCCGGCAGAACCTGCGGAGCGTCCGCGGCGCAATATCATGTTCTCGTCGCATCGGCGCGATGCGAACCGGGATTTGCCGTCGCGCGAGCCATCGCAGACGCCGCCAGATGACAGCGCCTATCGGTCTTCCACTGAGGATTTCCAGCCTCGCGAGACCGAGGCCGCTGATCCGTTCGATCACGCTTGGCCTCAGTCCAGCAGGCCGCGCCCCAGAATCATCTGCGCCGCGAAATGGCCGGGCGGCACCGCCACCTGCCGATCAGGACGCACCGGAGCCTGCCCGCGAGCGATTCCAGCCGCCACGGCGGGCCGATGCGTCGTCGGTGACCATCGTGAAATCCGGCGTGGTCGATTCGATGGCGTATTCGCTGTATTCCGACGGCTCGATCGAGGCGCAGATGCCCGAAGGCATGGTGCGGTTTGCTTCCATCGACGAATTGCGTGCCCATCTCGACGAGCGCAACTAGCAATCGCCAGCCTGTAAATAACGTACGCCGCTGTCCCCGTCGTCCTTGTCAGGCCACTGGGGCTTCTCCCATACTCGGCAAGTATAGATGATGCCGAAACTGTCATTTGACGGACGTTTTCTTGGGCTGTCCGGTTTTCGACTGTAAATCTGCCCGCCTTGAAAGATATCATGATGAGCGAGACCACTCCCAAGGGATTCGTCGATCTGACCGCATCGATCGTGTCCGCCTATGTCAGCAACAACGCGACCACCGCGGCTGAAATCCCGGCCCTGATCAGCCAGATTCATGCGGCTCTGGTGCGGGTTTCGAGCGGTGGCACAGAGGTTGTGGCCGAGCCGTCCAAGCCCGCGGTTTCCATCAAGAAATCGATGACGTCGGAATATCTCGTGTGTCTGGAGGATGGAAAGCGATTCAAGTCGCTGAAGCGGCATCTGCGCGCGCAATACAATATGAGCCCGGAGCAATACCGGGAGAAATGGGGCTTGCCCGCGGACTATCCGATGGTGGCCCCGAACTACGCCGTTGCCCGCTCGCAGCTTGCCAAGAAGATGGGCCTCGGCCAGCAGCGCCGCCGCAGGAAATAACGGACGCCGGCTTTGGCTTGGACTTGCCCTGGACTTGCCTTTGTCTAGGAATAATTCCACATTTCAGCAGCTTCCGGAGTCAAGCGGCTCAAGCCCGGATTATTTGCGGGGATCGCTGTCCCCGCGATTTGCATCGCCCCTAGGATGTAGGTATAAATTCCTAGTGAGGTTGCCATGCTTGAAACCAGATTGTCCGTTGCTCCCGTTCCGCCCCCGCAATCCGAAACCGCTGCCGCCAGTCCGAACGACACCTGCCGTCTGGTCGCGGCCTGCGTCGCGTTCGATTTTGGTCTCGACGCCGCGGCGCTCGAAGCCGGTTTGCGCGGCTCACAGCGGGTCGCCTTCGCGCGCCAGATCGCGATGTATCTGTCCCATGTCGGTTTCGGGCTGAGCTTCGAGGCCGTCGGGTGGGCCTTCGGGCGCGACCGCACCACGGTCGCCCATGCCTGCCGTGTTGTGGAGGATGGCCGCGACGACATCTGGTTCGATTGCCGGGTTGCGACGCTGGAGTTGATCTGCCGTGCAGCCATCGGTGGAGACGCCCGATGAAGCGACAGCGAGCCCGCTCTTCCAGATCACCCGGCTCGTCCGGGAGCAACAAGGTCCGGCCACAGGCCGTTCCGGTGTCCGACGACGGCGTCGGCACATTCCGCGCGCAGCATCTCGATCTCTCCATGCGCGACCTCATGACGGAAACCGGCGTAACGCAGGTCATCGTCAACGACAGCGAAAGCCCGCTGGCATGGTTGGCGCGGCGCAAGGGCCGCGACGGCCGCGCCATGATTGGGCCGGATCAGTTCATCGCGGGCGAACGTCTGCGCGCCGATTTCACGCGCGGGCATCTCACGCCGCGGGTTACGTCGAGCTGGTCGGGCATCGGTCGCACCAAGGGCTCGGGCGGTGGTGGCGAGATGACGGACCTGATCGTCGCGTCGCGCCAGCGCGTGCGTCTCGCGCTGGAAGCCTGCGGCCCGGAATTTTCCGGGCTTCTGCTCGACGTGTGCTGCTTCCTGCGCGGTCTTGAGGATGTTGAGCGCGAGCGCGGCTGGCCGTCACGGTCGGCGAAAGTGGTGCTGCAATTGGCGCTCGACCGGCTGGCGCGGCACTACGGATTGCGGGCGGAGACGCGCGGCGGCAGCGCGGCGATCCGGACCTGGCTCGCCGACGATGCGGCCTTTACGCCGTAATTACTTATGAGGCGGACGCCAGCGCTTCGCTGGCGTCCTTCTTGATCCGCTCCACCATCGCCCGCAAACCGTTGGAGCGTTGCGGCGTCAGGTGCTCGCGAAATCCGAGTTGGTCGAAGGTCGCGATGGGATCGGCATCCAGAATCTCGCGCGCCGTGCGGCCGGACTGGATCGACAGCAGGATCGCGATCAGCCCGCGCACGATGTGGGCGTCGCTGTCGCCCTTGAAATTCAGCACGGGCTCACTGCCGGAGCGGTCGATTTCGCGCGACAGCCAGACCTGACTGGCACAGCCTTGGACCTTATTCTCGGCGGAATGCTCGGCATCGGACATCGGGGTCAGCGTGCGGCCAAGCTCGATGACATACCGATAGCGGTCATCCCACTCTTCCAGCAGCTCGAAATTGTCCCTGATGTCGTCGATGGTCATGGCGGCCCGCAAATTCGTGTCCGGCTTTCGGCACGAGCCTTATATGAGATCGCGGGGCGTCGATAGCCATAAGTTCCGGGCCTTTCCGGCCCGAAAACCACCCGTCCAACGACTTTTATTGAGCCGGAATTGTTTCCGGTGTCGCCGGCTGCCAGTCGATCGCAAGATCGTCCTGCGTCAGTGTCTGCTGCGTGATCGCCATGCTCTGCGAGTCCGCCGGATAAGTGTCATATGACGTTCCGATCGAGCCGGTGTGATCCGGTGCCTTCTTGCTGGATTTCTCCACGGCGTCAGGCGTCCTGGTTTCGTTCTTCTCGGTCTTGTCGGTGATGAACTGATAGACTTTCTTGGCGCCCGATTGCGCGCGCGCGCCGATCACTGTCGCTGCCTGTCCGCCCACGGTGCACGCCGCCGGCTGACGATTGCAGAACTGGCTCATGTCCGACACGGCGGCGGTGGCGGCCGAAATGGCATCCGATGCGCCGATCTGCGGACCCTTGTCCGAATCAGGCGTCTTGTCTGTCGGCAGCAGCACGAGCACCAGCCCCAGCCAGAACGCCATGCGAAGCAGGAAAAACATCTCACACCCCGTCCGTCTCATTCACCGGAGCTGCTTCATCCGTCTTGAAGCGCTCCGCCCCGTCGCGATTGAGTTTCGCAATCGTCGCCTATCTTATCAGGTGCGGATAAATCTCCGGTTCGAGCAATGTTTAAAATTTGAATGGTTTGATTTGGCGTAAATTTTCAATTGATGAGCGGATGTTTTGTTTCGAACCGTGCCGATGTCGCTCTGGGTCCATCGCCGGGCGTGCACGATTTCGAAACCATAACGATCCGGCATGGAAACGTTACGTTCACCATTCCGGTTGAATGAAATCCCTCATTGTGCGCGAAAACCGCGTATCCGCCGATGCAACTCGCGATCAGCGTGCGCACCTTAGTGTTCGCTTAAGTTCGCTCTGACACGATCCCGCAAACGAAAAACGGGGGCGTTCCGGCTGTCGATACGACGACCGGCCGAACGGTGAGAACAACGTGAGACTGTCTGGCATCATACGCGATCATCTCGACTCGCTGCTGCATCCATCCGCGCGGCGGGATCTGATGACGGCTGCCCGCCACCGTGCCTTTATCGGGCCGAGGCTGCTGGGCGGGCTTGCCGCGCTTGCCATGCTCCCGGTCTATCTTGCGCTGCGCGGAGCGCCGCAAGAAATCGAAGTCATGGTGTTTGCGTGGCTGATCGCTCCCATTCTTGTTTCATATTATCTGTCGCGCACGGGCCACTATGTACGCGCGCACATTCTTTCCTCGATCGCGCTTGCGGCTGTGGTGACGGCGGTCTGCATCGCCACCGGGGGATTTCATCATTCGCGGCGATCTGGCTCGTGGCTGTTCCGCTCGACGCGGCGCTCTCGACGTCGCGGCGCGCTGTCGCGATCGCCGTTGTTCTGGCGCTTGGCTGCGCGCTCGGCCTTGTCGTGATAGAGGCCTTCGGAGCCTTGCCGGTCTCGAGGGTGCCCGCCCAGTACGGTTCGCTGTTCGCGGCGCTCGGCATCGCGACCGCGACGATGTACGCATCCGCTCTGGCGTTCAGCGCCGAGGCGCTGGCGCAGACCAGCAGAAAATTGCTGTTGGTCGAGGAAGAGCGTTATCGTCTTCTTGCGCATAATATCAGCGACGTCATCTCCAGGCATAGCCGCAATGGCGCCATTCAGTTCATCTCCCCTGCGGCGGAGGCGTTGCTCGGGACACCGGCGGCGCTGCTGCTGGAGCATGGCCTGTTCGATCGTGTCCATGTAGCCGACCGGCCGGCCTATCTCACCGCTTTGTCGGAAGCCGCCCGCAGCGGCGCCGAACGCAGCGTCGAATTCCGCGTGAGGCGCCATACCGGGCAGGCTCACGATCAGGAACGAACGTCGTCTGGCGAGTTCATCTGGATTGAAATGCGCTGCCGTCCGATCGATGCGGCGTCGCGGCCGCTGACAAATCCAGGCGTTGAGGTGGTCGCGGTGATGCGCGACGTGACCGAGCGCAAGACCCAGGAACAGGCGCTCGAGATGGCGCGGACGGAAGCCGAACGCGCGGGCGCGTCGAAGTCGCGATTCCTCGCCACCATGAGTCATGAGCTGCGCACCCCGCTGAACGCCATTATCGGCTTCTCGGAAATGATCGTGCGCGAGAACGAAATGATGATCGACGCGGCGCGCAGGCAGGAATATGCGCAGTTGATCAATGAATCCGGGCTGCATTTGCTGTCGGTGGTGAACGGCATTCTCGATATGTCGAAGATGGAAAGCGGCAACTTCGAGATTCTTCCGGAACTGTTCACCCCGCGCGACTCCCTGATCAGTTGCTGCAACCTGATGGTTCTGAAGGCGCGCGAAAACGGCATCGATATCGTCACCCGCGCGCCGGCGGACTTGCCGCAGATCACCGGCGATCCGCGTGCCTTCAAGCAGATGATCCTGAATTTGCTGTCCAATGCGATCAAGTTCTCAGAGCGCGGCGGCACGGTGACCGTCAGCGCCAACGTGGAAGGATCGCGGCTGCTGGTTCGCGTGATCGATAGCGGCGTCGGTATCGGCGCCGAGGATCTGAAGCGGATCGGAGATCCGTTCTTTCAGGCGGGCAAGACCTATCAGCGCCGTCATGAAGGCACCGGACTGGGCCTCTCCATCGTCAAGAGCCTTGTGGCCATGCACGGCGGCGAGATGACTGTTCAAAGCCAGATCGGCGAAGGCACGACGGTGACCGTCGCGCTGCCGATGGTCTTTACGCCTCCATTGAAGGATACTTCCAGCAACATCGCGACCCTCGCGCCGCCGCGCGCCGAACCTCAAGACTATCAGGTGAAGAAACGTGCCTAGACAGACTGCCATGGATGACGAGAAGCCCCGCCGCCGCAAGCGCGCTGCCACGGTCGCGGCTGAACCGGAACGCGGGTTGATCATGCGCGTTCTGCTGCACAGCCCGAAGGATACGCTGGCCGCCACAGCGGCGCTGGCGGCCGTCATCGCCATCGTGACCAATGCGATGTTCTTGCAAGCCGGCCGTCATCCGTCGCCGATGTTCAGCACCGCAGCGGTCTCGCAGATGCCGGCAGCCGTGCCGGTGTCTGCGCCATTGCCACGGGTTCGCCCGGCGGAAGCCGAAGCACGCGTGGCTGACAAGCCCGTGGAAGCCGCGCCGGTGAAGCCGGCCGCATCGCCTGCCGCGCAGCGTCCGCCTGCGGCGGTGCCTGCAAAGAATGATCCGGTTGGCGATCTGATCGTCTCGACGCGCCGTATTGCGGCCGTCCAGCGCGCGCTGACCGAGTATGGCTACGGCCAGCTCAAGACGACTGGCGTCGTTGGCACCGATACCCAGGCTGCGATCCAGAAATTCGAGCGGGATCGCAAGATGCCGGTCACCGGCCAATTGTCCGACCGGCTGATCCGCGATCTGACCGTTCTGACCGGCCGTCCGATCGAGTAGTCGGGCGTATAGCGTTTTTGTGCGAAGCATGTCTTCGGGCGAGACCCGTGGATGGATACCGGTTCGCGTGAAGAAAACGCGTCAAGATAAAAAGCTAATCGCGCGGCCCATACCACCAGTGAATGCTCCGGCCTGGACCGTGTACCTCCTTGTGCGGGGGCAGCGTTAATCCGCGCCAGAATCCTCTCAGCATGAAGAGACAAAGCGCTGCGCCGAGCACATAGGGCAGGGTTTCAAGAAAGGCTGCGAACATTGGGGACCCGAATATGGTAGCACCTCTTGGTCTCCTCATGCATGCGATCGGTTCAGCCTCATGTCTCGCCTGAAGTCATCCATATGGGTCGCCGGTTACCTGCGGCGCTGCCAAAGTGCCGGCGTGTTCGGCGCGGTCCGGCGGCGCGGCGCGGAAGAGGCGGGCGCTGTGTTCGTGAAGGTCGCCCTGATGGATGGCGCAGCGATGCTGTTCGTGCCCGCGCCGCAAACCGCCTATGACGACAGCCGCCCGATCGAGCGCATATTCACGATGTCGCCGCCGCAGGCGGTGGACGAGCAGGCCATCGAGGCGCGTCTGGCGAAGGAAATCAGTTTCGACCCGGATGTCTGGATCGTCGAGATCGAGGACAGGGCGGGGCGGCACTTTCTCGACCTGGCCAAGACCTAAGCTAAGACCTGCGCCTATCCGCGCGAGGTGTTGCGCGTGATGATGGGCATTCCCGTTTGAACGGTGGATCGCGATTGCGCCGGGGTCATGCGGGCGCGCTGGCGCTCGTCGTCGTAGAGAGTGGGGCGATATTTCGCACGTGTGGCCGCTATCGCCGCGCCGCGCCAGGCAGCCAGCATGATCAGCGCGGTGCGCGGTTCGATGATGTCGTAAAGACGAGCCAGCCGGTAAACGTCCATCACCGACGCGCCGAGCGACGGATTCAGAAACAACAAGACGCGCTGGTACGATTCAGCCGGCATGCCGAGCGCCTTGAGCGCACAGGCCAGCGGTTCTCCGCCCGGCTCGCTGGTGATCTGATTTGCGACGCGTGACGTCAGGATCAGTGCGTCGGCCAGCTCCGCCGTGAAGCGGGCAGAGTCGCCCGCCATTGCCGCTTGCTCCAGGGTTGCGAGCGCCCGCGCGGCGCGGCGCGGATCGACCGGTGTGGATGGCTTGAGCGGCGTGTCCGTCAGGCCATGCAGGATCTGGGCGCGGTAGCTGCTGTCCGCAGCCAGAAACATCTCGATCAGCTTCGCCGCATCGTCGGGCTGCATCGACATGATCGGTGCGGGCGTGGCGGGAGCGGCCGGCGCCTCGGGCTCCGATACGATCTCCAGATCCGATGCCGGATCGAGACCGAATCTGTCTTCGATCTGCGGCCGGTGGAGGTGTCGTGCGGGCGGCTGCTCGTCGGATCTATGCCGGAGTTGCAGCTTCCAGGCGATTTCGCGCGGCGTGCCCGGGTAGACCGCAAGCCGGGCCCGCACAGCGGCGCGGGTGGCGTCGTCCACCCCATCGATCAGGCGTGAGACCAGCTCGACGAACTGCCGCTCCTCGTCGCGGCTATGATTGCTGGTCTGGACATAAAGATCGGTCAGCACGCGCAACAGCGTCGGGCGTATGTCTACGCCTTCGCGCCGGGACAGTGTCATCAGGCCGTCGAAGCCGTGAAACATCGGGGATGTCGTCATGCCGGGTACGCAGTTTGAGTCTCGAACCGACGTTATCGCGGCCTCTTTAATAAGCCGTTAACCATGATTGTCCTTAATCACCATCACACAAGGACGCTAGGTCGCCGGCGAATTGCGAATGACCGCGGCCAGGAGAGATCGAAATGGGCATCGTTGTTGAATTTCCGGCGAATCCAGCGGCGCGTCGTGCCGGACCGGACGTGAACATGGCCCCGCGCGCGGGATCGGCGACAATCCTGATTCTCCCCGCCATCCGAATCGAGCGCTACGCTGACGAGACTAGCGGTGGAATCGGACCGGAGGAAGGGACCGCTCCGGGCCGTCGCCGCAGGCGCCGGGCGCGCTCCTGAGAACCGGTGGAGTGGATTTGACATTCACGCCCCGCCCAGCCGCAAGTTCGCGACGCAACACTCCTACACCGGGCCGCGATGTGTAATCCGCTTTACCTCCTGCCATTCGTCGCAACGCTCGCTTGCCCGAGCGACGACTTCGGCCGCACGCGCTCGACCTTTTATCACGAGGACATGCACAGTTGGGTCGGCGTCGAGGCGACCACCGCTCTCGGCGGCCGTCCTTCGCAATTCCAGCTCACCGACGAAGAACGAAACCTGCGCGATCTGGCCTATTACTTTATCGAGCCGCCGCACTCTCATCCGGCGTGGAAGGCGGTGTTCGGCGATTATCTGACAATACCTGCGCCGTGGCGGCAGAAGGTGGTTTTCGATCGCACCGCCTACGGACGCCAGATGATCGACGAGCCGCACCGCTCACAGACCTCGGCTTACACCGGCCTGATCGAGGACGTCCGCAACGATGGCGTGATGCTGGACCAGTTCATTCCGGTCGCGATGCGCGTCAACGATCTCGACATCAAGCGCAACAAGGCGCTCGGCATCATCGAAACATCGCGGCGTGAATACGACGACGCGCAGGCGCGCATGCGCGAGAACGTTCTGGTCGTGCAGTGGGTGCAGCAGTGCCTGCAACAGCGCGTCGCGTCCTATCGATGGGCGCTGGAGCGGCTGGTGATCCACGCGCCGGACCTGATGGCGGCGGACGCCGATCGCCTGATCGCACAATTGTCGCAGCGGGCGTCGGACGTCTGGATCAAGGCGACGCCCGTTGTGGGCCGTGCGCTTCGCGTCGGCGGTTAAACCCGTTTCCTTTTCATGCGACGTTCCGACACGCGGCTGAAGGTCACGTTGTCTGCACGCGCGATCGGTTGTTTCTGTTGAAGCTGGAACAATTGCTTTGCCATGAGACAATGGGGGATTGAGATGGCGGGTTCCCCAGCCGCGCAAAAGGATTTTTTCGGAAGTTCTTCTGGAACTCTGGTGGTGCTGAGCATGGTGCTCGCGGTGCCAGCGGTTTTTGTTGTGTACAGGCTTGAGCCACACCTCGTGCTGCCCGCGCTGAGCGTGCTGTTTTTTTCGGCAGCGGCATTGGCAGCCATGATGGCTTTCTCGACCAGGAGCCGGAAGAACACGGAGAATTTGAATCTCTGGGACGTCGCCGGCGGCCTTGTCATTACCGGCTGTGCCGCGTCGGTGATGGGCGAACCGGAGCAGGTCGCGCAACTGTTTGAACTTCTATTCGAAACACGCACCAGGAGAGACTGAGACCAGAACTACCAGGCCGGGCCCCTCTGGCAGCCGCGAGGCTGTGATGTCGGACTGGAATTTCCATTGGAGTGGCCCCTTAGATTTCCGGCACAACCGTGTGGCGCGTGTGATTCATCGGCTTTCAGCAAGTCGATGAAGTGGCGCGTATCGCACCGCGTCCGTATCCGCCTGTGACAGGAGGCCGCTCTTCCACAACAAAGGGAAGCCCGGCACATGTTTGAATTATTCACCCCAGAAGCTCTGACCGCACTTCTTCAAGTCATCCTGATCGATCTTGTTCTTGCAGGCGACAACGCCATCGTCATCGGCCTCGCGGCCGCAGGTCTGGCGCGCGAGCAGCGTACCAGGGCCATTCTCATCGGCGTCATTGCGGCAACCGTGCTGCGAATTGTCTTCGCCGGATTGACCACGCAACTGCTGGCCATCGTCGGCCTGCTGCTGGCGGGCGGCATCCTGCTGTTATGGGTCTGCTGGAAGATGTGGCGCGAACTGCGCTCGGCCACGCACCATTCAGACGACGCGACGATCGAAGGCGTCCCGGAGGCTCCCCCGACCAAGACGCTGGCCCAGGCGACCTGGCAGATCGTTGTGGCGGACGTCTCGATGTCGCTGGATAATGTGCTCGCCGTGGCGGGTGCCGCGCGCGAGCATCCCGTCGTGCTGATCTTCGGTCTCGCGCTGTCGATTGCGATGATGGGCATCGCGGCCTCGTTCATCGCGCGGCTGCTCCAGAAGCATCGCTGGATCGCCTATGTCGGCCTCGTGGTCATTCTCTATATCGCGGGCGAAATGATCTATCGCGGCGCTTTGGAGATCTGGCCGCACCTGAAATGACGTCCGGCCCTAGCGGGCGGCGACCGGCGCCGCCTGTATCCCGCAGCTCGCGGCTGCGAGCGAAGCCTGCGCCTGCGGCATCAGGCCGGGCTCCGCGGCGAGTGCCTTGAGGACGATGAGACCTGTGGTCGTCGGTGAATCGATAATCAGCCGGTCGGCGGCGGTGACGTCCTCTTCCTCCGGCAGTTCGGCGTGCTGCGCCTCGGTCATCAGGTCGAGTTCGATGACGCGCCGTCCGGCAGAGCGATCGTTGATCGCGTAGTAGGCGACGTCGTTGCGCGTGTAGAATGACACCGAGGTGTAGGACTGGCTCACCGGTACGATGAGCTTGAGCGGCCCGGTGGAGAGATCGTAGCGGCAGGCGGCGTTTGCGAACGCCGGGTCCATGAAGGGCATCGGCGAATTGCCCGGTACTGCCGCCGGCAGCGCGGTCACGGCATTCAGTTTTGTGATCGGCGCGAGACGCGAATAGGCATCGAGCGTCGCGACGCGCGGAAGCACCAGCACGCTGACGAGGTGGACCACTCCGCCGAGCAGGGCACCGCCGAGGATCGCAAACAGCCAGCGGATCATGGGCAACCCACCGTCGTGATCGCGGGCATCGGCGCATCTTTTTGCGTGCGGGTGCCGACGCCGACCGGGGTATCGTATAGTCGTAGCGCCAGCATGTAGCGGTCGAGACCGCCGGTCGGAAGCCAGTTTCCGGCGCGCGAACGCGAGGTGACGCGAAGCTCGAAGCTGCCGTCCGATCCGCGCACAATTTCCTGGCTGGTGAAACCATAACGTTGCAGCGAATTGGCGACCAGCTGCCCCTTGGTGTCGTAGATCGTCATGGTCCAGAACCGTGCGGCGGGGGTGACGCCCTTCACGACCACGTCGCATTGCCCGTTGAGCAGCCGGCCAGAATCATCCTTCGTCGCGGTGAACATGACGCCGTCGCCGGTCCCCACCGGCAGTTCGCCGCTGCGCGCAACCGTTGCGCGCGAGTAGGGGTCGATATCGCTGGTTCCGGTTTTCGGCCGCGCCGTCCATGCGCCGATCGTGATGGTGCCGACATTGACGCCGCGCGTCGCCGTCATCCATGTGGCGCCGAGGCCGACGATGGTTGCGATCATCAATGTGACGAGAGTGATAAGGATCAGCCGCACGGTTAAAGCGCTATCATGACGCGGTCAGTTCTTGCGCGGTGGCACGGACGCCGCCGGCCGGTCCGGAGTTGCCGATGCGAAACTGTCCGGGAACGCCACGGTGGAAGGCGACGCCGGTTTGCCAGTGTCGTTGGATGACGTCTTGCCCGGAACGCTGGCCGTCTTTGCAGCGTCGTCGAACAGTTTTTCGACGCGCACCAGGATATTCGCACCGCGCCGGGTCAGGATCGGCGGAGGTCCCGGATTGATCTCGGCGGCTTTTGCGTTGGCATTCGCGGCCGCGACGGAATCAGGCAGCTTCTTGCCGGGACCGATGCCGGGGATGTCCTTGATCTCCACGCCCTGATGCGCGACGACCATGATGTCGTGCCATGTCTGCGCGGGAAGCGAGCCGCCTGTCATGCGGTTGGTCGACGAGTAGTCGTCGTTGCCGTACCAGACCGCCATAGTGAAGTTGCCGGTGTAGCCGACAAACCATGCGTCCCTGAATGCGTTGGTCGTGCCGGTCTTGCCCGCGGCCGGAATGCCGTCGAGCCGCGCGCGCCGCGCCGTGCCTTCGTCGACCACGTGGCTCATCATTTCCGCCATGTCGGATGCGACCGAGGGAGGAATGGCCTGCGTGGGTTTCTTGCCGTCGCGATCCCAGCGCCAGACCAGATCGCCGGCACCGCTGCGCACCTCGAGCACCGCATGCGGCTTCACCGCGCGGCCCTTGTTGGGGAAGGTGGCATAGGCCACCGCGTGTTCAACGACGCTGACTTCCGTCGAGCCGATCGGCAGCGACGGCGTGTCGACCAGCGGAGCCGTGATACCCATCTTGCGCGCGGTCTCCACGATCTTGGCGCGGCCGGCTCTGGGGCCGCCCTTGCCGCCCATCGCGATCGACAGCTTGACCGGCACGACGTTGATCGAGCGCGTGATCGCCTGCGTCAGCGTCACCGAGCCGGAGTAGGAGCGTCCATAGTTCTGCGGGCACCAGTTGCCAATGCAGACCGGGCCGTCGACGACGATGGACTTCGGCGTGAAGCCATTCATCAGCGCGGTGGCGTAGACGTAGGGTTTGAATGAAGAGCCGGGCTGGCGCATGGCATCGACCGCGCGGTTGAACTGGCTGGCGCCGTAGTCGCGGCCGCCGACCATCGCGCGCACGCCGCCGTCGAGATCGGCGAGAACCACCGCGGCCTGCGTCGCGTGATAGTCGCGGCCAAACTGGCGCAACTGGTTTTCGACGGTGGCTTCCGCGGCGCGCTGCACGTTCATATCGATCGCGGTGCGGACGACGAACACGCGTTCGGTGTAGGACTTCGGCAGCGTCAGGACGAGCTTGCGCATCTCGTCGAAGGCATAGTCGAGATAGTAGTTCGGCGAATTCTCGTCGCGGCGGTCGACCGCGTTGGCCGGGTTGCGGCGGGCGCCGAACACCTGGCCCTCGGTCATGAACCCGGCGTCCACGAGATTATCCAGCACCACGTTGGCGCGCGCACGCGCGGCGGGCAGGTTGATGTGCGGCGCGTACTTGGTTGGCGCCTTGAACAGGCCGGCGAGCATCGCGGCTTCCGCAAGATTCACGTCACGCGCGGACTTGTTGAAGTAGAAATGCGCCGCGCCGTCGACGCCGAAGGTGCCGCCGCCCATGTAGGCGCGGTCGAGATAGAGCTTCAGGATTTCGTTCTTGGTCAGGCGCGTTTCCAGCCAGATGGCAAGGAACGCTTCCTTCACCTTGCGCTCGATGGTGCGCTCGTTGTTGAGGAACAGGTTCTTGGCGAGCTGCTGGGTAATCGATGAGCCGCCTTGCCGTACGCCGCCCGCCTGCGCGTTGGTCATCAGCGCGCGCGCGGTGCCCGCGACGTCGATGCCGAAGTGATCGTAGAAGCGGCGATCTTCGGTCGCCAGCGTCGCCTTGATCAGGTTATCGGGAAATTCCTCGAGTGGAATCGAGTCGTTGTGCTTGATGCCGCGGTTGCCGATCGGATTGCCGTAGCGGTCGAGAAACGACACCGCGAGATCGGACTTCTTCAGCCAGTCGTCGTCGGCGGTTTCGCGGAAGGCGGGAATCGCCAGCGCAAGCATCAGCACCATGCCAGCAAGCCCGATGGTGGCGGCTTCGGAGACCGGCTCGATGAAGACCCAGCGCTTCCAGCGACCGACATAGAAGCGGTCCATGAACGTCGAATAGCGCTCATAGAGTTCGCGCAGGCCAACGGCCGACGAGAACAGCGTCGAATCGATACGCGCATCGAGGTCCAGCAGGAAATGCCGGAACCGCTTTTTCCACTCGCTGGGTACGATTTGGCGCACCGGAACCCTTGATCTAAATAACGTGACGACCGAGTCGCCGAATGAAAAGCGCTGGTTAGACGATGCTCGACAATTTGCGGCATCCCCAAGGCGGTCAGGCAGGCGGTTTCGCCGTCGGGAATCCGCAACCTTCTAGCCGACCGCAGGCCATAAACCAATGGCCGCGTTGGCTTTTTGATGGCGAGGGTGAATACTTCCCACGCTTTTTCGCTTTTGGAACACCGCTTGCTGTCTTGCCGCTTGCGCCGTTGTCGCCAAGGCCCGTAAAGCATCCTCAAGGCACACATTCGTTTCGCGACCCCGACAGGTTCAACGCCATGACAGCCCGGCCTCGGCCGCCTTCGACCCAGAGCGAATTTTTCTGGAAAACCAAGACGTTGGAGGAGATGTCCGACAGCGAATGGGAAAGCCTGTGCGATGGCTGCGCCCGCTGCTGCCTGGAAAAGCTGGAAGACGAAGACACGGGCAAGATCTACTTCACCCATATCGCCTGCGCGCTGCTCGATGCCGACCTGTGCGCCTGCAAGGACTATCCGAATCGCTCGGCCAAAGTGCCTGACTGCGTGCGCCTGACGCCTGAGAATGTCCGGACCTTGAACTGGCTGCCGTCGAGTTGCGGCTACAGGCTCGCGGCCGAGGGCCGCGACCTGTACTGGTGGCATCCGCTGATTTCCGGCGATCCGAACACGGTTCACGAGGCCGGCGTATCGGTGCGGGGCAGGGTGTGGGGCAGCGAGGACGAGGTCGATGCGGCCGATCTCGAGGACCATATCGTGCAGTGGCCCGGCGTTCTGCCGAAGCGTGCACGGTTGAAAAAGCGGCCGTCCCGATAAGACTTCTCGACAGGCCTGGCGATCGAGATTTGCGGCGATAACGCCCACGTGATGCCACTCACACGCGGTGCACCCATGCGCCTGCGCTTCTTATGAAGCCCGGTGAAACGGGATAATTTTATCGCCGTCCGCGACATTTCGAGTGCAAGCCGTTTGCCGCCGGATCATTCTTCAGGACATTCTTTCCGGCGTGCCGTCCCAAAAACCAATCAAGCAATAATCAAGAAACCATTCCAGAAAACGCCCAGCTATTCATGACAGAGACACATCGACAGCGCGGCGACGCGGCGGACGAAATGCAGGCGCTGGATGAATCGGACGGCGTTTCGAATATCGCCACCGAGGTGATCGATCTTCCCGAAGCGCCGCCGATCGTGCCGGCGCCGCCGCTGTCGAAGAGCGAAGTGCGGACCATCCTGCTGAGCCTGATGCTCACGATGTTCCTCACCGCGCTCGACCAGACCATCGTGGCCACCGCGCTGCCGACCATCGGGCGGCAATTCAACGACGTCACCAACCTGTCGTGGGTCATCACCGCGTATCTTCTCGCGTCGACCGCGGTCGCGCCGGTGTACGGCACGCTGAGCGACATCTACGGCCGCCGCGCGATGATCATCACGTCGCTGTCGCTGTTCCTGATCGGCTCGGTGCTGTGCGCGGTTGCGCCGAACATCCTGACGCTGATCCTTGCGCGCGCGCTTCAGGGCATCGGCGGCGGCGGCATCCTGCCGCTGGTGCAGATCGTGATCTCCGACGTGGTGACGCCGCGCGAACGCGGCCAGTACCAGGCCTATTTTTCATCGGTGTGGGTCGCGGCCGGAATTGGCGGTCCCGTTCTTGGCGGACTGTTCGCCGAACACCTGCACTGGTCGGTGATCTTCTGGATCAATCTTCCGCTGGGCGCACTGTCGCTCGTATTGCTGCTGCCGAAGATGGGAAAGATTCCGGTCTTCCATCGCAGGCGCAAGGTCGACTGGCTCGGCGGCGTGCTGCTGATGGCGTCCGCCGTGATTGTGATGCTGGTGCTGACATGGGGCGGCAACCGCTTCGCATGGGCATCGACCGCGATCCTCGCGATGATCGGCTCCGCATTCTTTCTCGGCGCGGCCTTCGTCTGGCACGCGCGCCGCGCCAGCGAACCGTTCCTGCCGATTCCGCTGCTGTCGGGGTCGGTGGTGCCGTTCGCGATGGCGGCGGGCGCTTGCGCCATCGGCACCATGATCGGGCTCACGGTGCACATGCCGCTGTACTACGAAGTGGTCTACGGCCTCTCCGCGAGCGAAGCGGGGATCGCGTTGATCCCGCTGGTCGCGGTGTCGGTGCTCGGCGCATGGGCCGCGGGCCGCGCGATGATGTACACCAAACACTACAAGCGCGCGGCGATCGGCGGCGTGTCGCTTGCGACATGCGCGGCATTGACGCTCGCGCTGGCGACGCCGTTGCCGCTGTGGCAACTGCTCGCATCGCTGTCGCTGATGGCGGTGGGCCTCGGCACCGTCTTTCCGGTGAGCGTGGTGTCGATCCAGAACGCGGTGCCGCGCGCGCAGGTCGGCACCGCGACCGGCGCGATGAATTTCTTCCGCTCGCTGATGGCGTCGTTCACGGTTGCGGTGTTTGCCGCGATCCTGCTGATGGTGCTCGGCGGCAATCTCTCGATCGGCGCCGAACATCAGATCGGCGGCAAGCACGCCATCGCGGCAAGCGACATGATCGCGGCTTTCCGCTACGTGTTCGCCGCCGCCGCCGCACTATTGGCAACTGCTGCGACGCTGGTGATGCTGATGGAAGAGCGCCCGCTGGCCGGGCCGCCGCAGCCTGCCGCCGAGATGGCGGAATAGCCCGTTCGCGCCATAAGGCAAAATGGTGACGGACTCCGGTCCATAAGGCAAAATGGCGACGAACCGGCAATCCGCGCCCGCGGCTTGCGCGCGGGGCCGCGCGGTGCTGGACTCCTCGGGCGGAGAGGACCAGCGGAGCGGGCGTCATGCTACAGTCGGGTTGGCTGATCGTTCATCTGATCGCGGGCGCGATGGCCTCCGGTTCGGCGTCTGCCGGGCCGCCACGCGGCGTCAGTTGCACGTATCAGGCCTGCATGGCGAAGTGCGGCGGGCTGAACCGCCCGATCTGCCACAGCTATTGCGAAACGAGAATTGCGCAGCGCATCGCCGGCGGCGTCTGCACATCGCAGGAAATCGACCAAAAAACTGACCAACACGCTGCAGGCGTAGGGGAATTCATATTAGGAAATTAATCCTTGACAGCGTGACGCTTCCGAAGTAGCTTTGCGCCATGCTCCGGAATTGCGTTCGGGACGCAGCGGTGTGGTTCATGCACCGGAGATGTGCGCCGCCAGGTCATCCGGCGCTTGCAGATGGTCCGCCGCTTCCAGATTTAGCGTGTTGACCGCGATCATCAGCTTGTCCTCGTTGAGGATGCCGAACAGCCGGGCCAGCGTCTGCTCGCAGTCATGCGGGCCGGGCTCGATGTAATCGGCGAGAATGCCCTGCGCGCGCAGCACCGCATCGAGAACATAGTCCCGGGGAGACAGGAGAGATTTCATGACGGCACTCCACAGTGTGCGGCGGGAACGACCGCTGGCGGAGTCTGTTCCGCCTGCATCGGGATCGATTCAAATTCGCCTCACATCAGGAGGCGGGGGTCCGGCAAATCCGGACGCTGGAACGCCGATCAGCCCTGCCGTTCGACGCCGCTGAACCTGGTCAGTTGCGCCGCGCGCCTGGCCAGAAGTTCGGCCACGAAATCAGAGACTTCGTCGCGCACCTTGCGCTCCTGTTCCGGCGTCATCGCCTTGTGCTTTTGCGCAAACGCCTTCATTACCCGGTCCACGACTTGTTTCATGACGCACCTCACTGGCGGGCAAACGTGCCGCCGGCGGTTTCGTTCCGGCAGGCTGGTCCGCCGAACCGCGGCGCGATCGGCGCATCGCTTTTCTTATGTCGATGTGATCGTGAGGTCGGGGCAGGGCGTCGGGGATATGCCGGACCATGTGCTGTTCATGCAGAGTCCATGGCGGCGGCTTGAAGTTGCCAAGGTCTAAATTCGTCGAATACTGGCCCAAGATGACAAGTGCGGCTGTCGTTTTGTCCGCCTTTGTTTTGTTCCCACACCGGGAATTTCAATTGATCCCGTACCGGGAACATGCTATGGCTGCGAACGTAATAGCTAGGAAAACGCTTCAGGCCTTTTGGATCCGACATCCGCACGCCGAGGTCCCCCTCGGCACATGGTATCAAATCGTCTCAAAGGGCACATGGAGCGGGCCCTCGGACATCAAGGCGGCGTTTGGAGCAAACGTAGACTTCGTCGGCGATAACAGGGCCATCTTCGATATCGATGGAAACAAGTATCGTCTCATTGTCCACTTCGCCTACCCGTTCAAAACGGGCCTAATCAAGTTTGTCGGCACTCACGACGCGTACAACAGGATCAACCCGGAGACAGTGTGATGATGGATGTCAGGCCGCTCCACACTGAGCAGGATTACGAGTGGGCGCTCCATGAGGTTGCCCGCTATTTTGAAACACAGCCCGCTCCGGGAAGTGAAGCCGGCGATCGCTTTGAAGTTTTGTCAACGCTCATCAAGGCGTACGAGGACACGAACTTCCCGATGCCTCGCGTCGATCCGGTCGATGTTCTTCATTTCGCTATCGAGTCGATGGGCAAGAGCCAGACCGAGCTGGCAAGCCTGATTGGCCGCAATCGCGCTTCTGAAATCCTGAACCGCATTCGTCCCCTTACGCTCGACATGATCCGCACCATCAGCAAGGAATGGAATATCCCCATTGAAAGCCTGGCTGCGCCCTACGAACTCGCGCGCGAAAGCGCCTAGCGTTACGATGATCCGCTAATTCGCCTTGCCTTGCGGGTTCTCGACCGGCGCGCCGATCAGCAGGGCCTTGTCGAGGGTGTCGCGCAGGTTCTTCGCGCTTCCCGCCGTCATCCGCAGATGGGCGACCGCTTTGATGCGCGTGGAAATCTGTCCGTTGGGGCTGGGTGCGATCAGGCTCGTCGCCAGCAGGACGTTGATGAGGCCGCCGTTGTTTCCGAGCGTCGGGCAGATTTCAAAGAAAATAATCGGTGCTTCCAAGATGCCATCGACGGGCAGGTAGCCGTGATCGGCTGGCGGTTCGGGCTTTTCGGTCATGACGGCTCCTGTCGGCTCAGCCCTTCTGGCTGGAGTGGCGATCAGGGGTGCACTGTCGCGGCTGGATTGTCGAATCCGGACGCTAGGAAAATAATCCTTGACAGCGTAACGCTGCCGCAGTAGGGTTACGCCATGCTCCGGAGTTGTGCTTGAAGACGCCTCGCTGAAACGGCGCGGCGACGGTCCCCGGCAGCCGTTTGTCTAGCGCCGGGCGGCGCGCACCAGCGCGGCGGCGGCCAGCAGCACTGCGACCCCGGCAATGCCGGCGCAGATCAATCCGGCGGGCGTCACGCGCGCCGTTCCCTTGATGTTGATGTTTTTTCCGATCGCAAGATCGAACCCGGCGCGCATTTCTTCCGGATGTGTGATGGGAGGATCGGCGGCGTCCGACATCGTTTGTCACCTTCATGCGTCCGCTCCGGTGCGGCGGGCCGCTACCTGCAATATGACAGGATATCATTCCCGCAACCGGAGCGGTATCCCGCCGCGACCGGCACGGGACACTGGAACGCGCTGCCGGAGAGGGGCGACCCGTTCCGGAACCACATCGTTCATCATGCGTTTTCTCACGATGATGTGTGCGGACGTTTCGCGCATTTTGAGCGAATGAGGGCGCCATGGCAAAAGTCGAACACGCGGACGGCGGTCGCCGGATTGTCGAAACACCCACCGAAGCGCGGCAGGCGGAGCCGGGGCCGTCGGTGCTGGCGCTGCTGAGCATCAGCACCATAGCCGCCGGCTTCGTGCTGGCGATTATCTGGTTCATGTTTTTCAGGACGTGAGCCTCATGGTGAGTAGCGCGTCTTCGTCATTGCGAGGAGCACTTGAGACGAAGCAATCCAGTCCTTTTCCATAGCTCTGGATTACTTCGCTTCGCTCGCAATGACGATCTTGATTGTCATGCGCGGCTTGACCCGCGCATCCATCTGGAGAAATTCGTTCAGGAAGATGGATTGCCGGGTCAAGCCCGGCAATGACGACACCGCAAAACAACGCCGCTGTAAATCTGGAATATGCGCCGCGCCTTCCGCGCGGCGTTGCCGTATCAGCATGAGAGTCTGCCACCATGCCGAAGAAGCCTTCGTCCGGGCCGGTGAAAAAACGGGCGGCAAAGAAGGCTGTGAAGAAGAAAGTTGTCAAGAAGACAACGCGCAAGACGGTTGCCAGGAAGACAGCGAAGAAAACGGTCAAGACGTCCGTCAAGAAAGTCCCGGTCAAAAAGACCGCGGCGAAGAAGCCGTCTGTCGCGAAGCCCGACAAGGCGAAGCGCCCGCGCGCAAAAGTCATCAAGGACCATCCCGGCAATCTCGTTGTCGATCCGCACGATCATGTGGCGGTCGAAGCCATCCAGAAAGAATCCGAGAAGCTGACGCGCAAGCCGCGTGTGCGCCGGTACAGTGCCGTGGACGAGGCCACCAATCCGCCGCCGGGCGAGACCGGAGCGGGATCGATGGTCGCGCGCGTGTCGGACGCCATCGAGCGCGAGCTATCGAAGATCGAGCGCATCGTCGGCAACCCGACGCGGATGCAGCCCGCGCAGCGGATCGAGACCGAAAGTCGCGCCCGCGTGCTCGCGTCGCTGGCGCGCACGCTGAAGGAAGTGATGCGGCTGCGCAGCGAGGCGAGCGGGGACGAGACAGCGAAGGCCGCCGATGACGACGTTCCCCGAGACCTCGATGAATTCCGCCGCGAGCTTTCGCGACGCCTGGAAGGCATGGTCGCAGTCCGAGCGCCGCTTCCTGCTGGAGGGCATGAGCCGGGCTGAGATGGCGCTGCTGTTCTCGCGCTGGGATGTGTTCGCGCATGATCATCAGGTGCCGCCGCGTCTCGCGCCGAACGGCCAGCCGTGGCTGGCGTGGCTTCTGATCGGCGGGCGCGGCGCGGGCAAGACGCGCGCCGGCGCGGAATGGGTGAGGGCGCAGGCGCTGGGACTTGCGCCGCTCGCGGATGGGCCGGTGACGAATATCGCGCTGGTGGGCGAAACCGAACACGACGTGCGCGAAGTGATGATCGAGGGCGTGTCGGGTCTGCTGGCGGTGCATCGCCGCGACGAGCGGCCCACGTGGCTTCCGTCGCGCAAGCGGCTGGAATGGAGCAACGGCGCGGTGGCCTATGCGTTCTCGGCGGAAGATCCGGAGAGCCTGCGCGGGCCGCAGTTCGGCTGCGCGTGGTCCGACGAGATGGCGAAGTGGCGCTATGCCGAGGCGACCTTCGACATGCTGCAATTCGGCCTGCGCCTCGGCGCGCAGCCGCGTCAGGTCATCACCACCACGCCGCGGCCGACCACGCTGATCAAACGGCTGATGCTGGAGCCGACCAGCGTCGTGACCCGCGCGGCGACGGAGGCGAACGCCTATCATCTCGCGCCGACGTTTCTGAAAGGCGTGCTGGCGCGTTATCAGGACACCCGGCTCGGGCGGCAGGAACTGGACGGCGAGATCATCGAGGACCGGCCCGACGCGCTGTGGTCGCGGGCGCTGATCGAGTCATGTCGTGTCAGCGAAGCGCCGTCCTTGGCGCGCATCGTGGTCGCGGTCGATCCGCCCGCATCGAGCGGCAAGCGCGCCGACGCCTGCGGCATCGTCGCGGCGGGCATCACGGGCGAGGGCGGGATTTACGTGATCGCCGACGACACGGTGTCGAATGCCACGCCGGCCGTCTGGGCGGCGAAGGCGATTGCGCTGTGGCGGCGGCTGGAGGCCGATCCCTTGTCGCCGAGGTCAACCAGGGCGGTGAGATGGTGCGCTCGGTCATCAACGAAGTGGACGCCGGGGTGCCGGTGGTGGCGGTGCGCGCCTCGCGCGGCAAATGGCTGCGCGCCGAGCCGGTCGCCACTCTTTATGAACAGGGCCGCGTGAAGCATGCCGGGAATTTCCCCGCGCTGGAAGACGAGATGTGCGACTTCGGGCCTTCGGGCCTCACGTCGGGCCGCTCGCCGGACCGGCTCGATGCGCTGGTCTGGGCGATCGCGTCGCTGACGTTCACGTCGCGCGCCGCGCCGCGGGTCAGGGGATTATGAGATTATTTTAACCCGGCGTTGGCTTTAACCCGGCGCGGCGTGTGATAATCTGACGCCATGGACAGACGGACATTCGTTCAGGCTGCTGCGCTGGCTGGCGTCGCGGCGCTCCAAACCTCCCACGCGGCGGAGGCGCAGGTGACGGCTGCGGCCACGCCAGAACATCCGGTGACTTCTGTGACGACTGCGACCGACATGACCGCCGAGGAGGTGCGCGCGCATCTCAACCTCGAACCGAACGCCACCTGCGGCTTCGTCCGCGAGACCTATGTCGCCAAGCAGAAGCTGGCGGCGGGCGCGCTGCCGCCGCCGTTCGAGGCGGAGCGGCCGATCGGCTCGGCGCTGTATTTCATGGTGACGCCGTCGGCGCCGGTGAAGCTGCACCGCATCCGCAACGACCAGCTCTATCATTATTATCTCGGTGATCCGCTCGAGGTGCTGCTGCTGCGCAACGGCGGCGAACACGTCATCGTCGGCCCGGATCTGAAAGCCGGCCATCGTGTGCAACTGCTGATTCCCGGCAATACGTTTCATACCGCGCGCGTGATCGGCACCCGGCGCTGGTTTCTCGGCGCCAGCACCGAATGGCCCGGCGTCATTCCGGCTGACGTCGAACTCGGCAAGCCCGATGAACTGACCGTGGAATTTCCGAAAGTCGCCGGCGATGTCCGCAGCTTTCCGGAGCCGGTGAAGTAGACGAAATCCTCAACGTGTCATGCGCGGGCTTGACAATTTTTCATGATGTCGTCCCCGCGCAGGCGGGGACCCATACTCCCTGAACCGCCGTTGTTGACCTGGTCGTTTCAACACGCCCCGTCATCACCACACCGTTCGGTGGTTATGGGTCCCCGCCTGCGCGGGGACGACTCCGAGGGTGATGCGCGCGCCCGCATTTTTTCTTTCTCCTCCGGAGAAGCGACAGCCATGCTCAATTTCAAAAATATCTTCCGCGCCCCCGAAGCCAAGGCCTCGCGCACCGCGCAGGTGCTCGCCTTCGAGTCCGGCGGGCGGGCGCGGTGGACGCCGCGCGACTATGCGGCGCTGGCGCGCGAGGGCTATCTCAGCAATGCCATCGTGCATCGCGCGGTGCGGCTGATCGCGGAGAATGCGGCGTCGTGCAGCTTCCTGATCTATGAGGGCGCGCAGGAGCGCGAGGCGCATCCGCTGGCGCAGCTTTTGATGAAGCCCAACGCGCGGCAGGACGGCGCGACGTTTTTCGAGGCGCTCTACGCGCACATGCTGCTGGCCGGCAACGCTTATGTCGAGGCCGTCGCGCTCGGCAATGACGTGCGCGAGCTGCACGCATTGCGGCCCGACCGCATGAAGGTGGTGCCGGGGCACGATGGCTGGCCGGAGGCATATGACTACAGCGTGGCGGGACGCAGCGTGCGGTTCGATCAGCTTGCCTCCAGCGTGCCGCCGATTTTGCATCTGACATTCTTTCATCCGCTCGACGATCATTATGGGCTTGCGCCGGTCGAAGCTGCGGCCGTCGCGGTGGACACGCACAATGCTGCGGCGAAATGGAACAAGGCGCTGCTCGACAACGCGGCGCGGCCCTCCGGCGCGCTGGTCTATTCCGGCCCGGAAGGCGCGGTGCTTTCGGACCAGCAGTTCGATCGGCTCAAGCGCGAACTGACCGACACCTATCAGGGCGCGGTGAACGCGGGGCGTCCGCTGTTGCTGGAAGGTGGCCTCGACTGGAAGGCGATGTCGCTGACGCCGAAGGACATGGATTTTCTCGACGCGAAGAATTCCGCCGCGCGGGAGATCGCGCTGGCGTTCGGCGTGCCGCCGATGCTGCTCGGCATTCCCGGCGACAATACTTACGCGAACTTCCAGGAAGCCAATCGTGCGCTGTGGCGGCAGACGATCCTGCCGTTGGCCTCGCGCGTGGGGGCTTCACTGGCGCAGTGGCTTGGCCCGCAATTCGGCGACGGGCTTCGCGTGGTGATCGACACTGATCGCATCGATGCGCTGGCAGCGGATCGAGCCGCGCTGTGGGACCGTGTCGCGAGCGCGCCGTTTCTGACGCTGAACGAAAAGCGCGAGGCGACGGGCTACGCGCCGGTGGCGGACGGCGACCGGCTGTAACGATCACTCACGCCGCATCCGGCTTCACGAAGCGATCACCACGCGTCGCGCATGCCCCAGAACCTGTGCCGGCCGGAGCGGGAGTTGAAATCCGCCTTCTGCTGCTCGGTGAGCGACGCATAGAATGCATCGAAAGCGGGACGCACCGCTTTCATGCCGGCCAGCATTGCTTCCATGCGTTTCTCCATGGCGTCCATTCGGCCCGGCATGGTTGTGCCCACATCGGCGGCACAGGCAGTTCGCATGGCGTCGGCAGCCTTGCTGGACGCAGTCTTGAAGTCCTCAAACTTGGTGCGCTGATCGTCGGTGAGTTTCAGCCTGTCCGCCAGCCGCTCGGTTCGCCATTGCATGTAGCGGCCGGAGCCACCGCATCCGGGGCCTCCGCCCCGCATCATGCCCGGTCCCATCATGCCTGGCCCGGAGCCGAATGGCTGGGCGCTTGCCGCCGAAGACGCCATTGCGAGTGCGAACACGGCGGGAATCATCAGAGCGATACGGCGATGCCTGGTCATGAGCAGCCTCCTGTGTGGATTATTCGGAGTCTCTGCCGATGCTCCGGCGGGCGCTTGAGGCAGATCAAGCGCCGCGGTGTTTATTCGCGCCGCGCCGTTTTCGGACAGGGACCGCAACATGAACGATCTGATTCAAGTCTTCACCGAGCGCGGCGACCTTGCGCATCTGGCGCTGCTGTTGTGGGCGCTGGCGGCGAGCGGCGCGTTCCTGGTCACGCTGCGCGAACTGGCAGCGGCGTCGCGGCGCTTCGATGAATTCGTCCGCCAGCTGTCGCGGTTCAATCGCAGGACAAAGACTCATTTCAACGCAGAGGATTGATTGATGGATACGTTGCATACGGTGCTGCGCGCGATACGACCGGAGCGGAAATCCGCGCCGGATCATCTGACGGTGTTCCGCGAATTTCTCGCGCACCTCGACAAGATCCAGCACAAGGCGCCGGCGCGGCCCGCGTCATCGAAGCTCCCGCGTGCAAGGCCGGCGCGGCGGAAGAGTCCGAAGCGTGGGAAGGGGACGTAGCTCTCTTCGCGTCGTCCCGGCGCAGGCCGGGACCCATACTCCCTGAGTTATCGGTTGTTGCGTGCTGCCTGCGGCTCGCGTTCCATAATCACGGCCTTCGGTGGTTATGGGTCCCGGCCTGCGCCGGGACGACGCTGAACTTTAATATCGCTCGTCAGAGCAGCCACCAAAAATTCACGCCCACCCAACCACGCATCCTTCGCGAGGACGCCCATGCACGCGCCGATGTCATCAACCTCCCGCGTGTCGCTCGCCAGCGACGGCACGGTGGAAGGTTACGCCAGCCTGTTCGGCGAGGTGGACCAGGCGCGCGACATGGTGATGCCCGGCGCATTCACGCGCACGCTTGCGCAGCGCGGCCTGCGCAAGATCCCGATGCTTTTCCAGCACGATCCCGCCGAGCCGGTCGGCATCTGGCTCGATCTGCACGAGGACTTTCGCGGGTTATGGGCGAGGGGGCGGCTGATCCCTGACGTCGCGCGCGGTCGAGAGCTGCTGGCGCTGGTGCAGCAGGGCGCGATCGACGGCCTCTCTATCGGTTATCGCACCGTGCGCGGCCAGATCGATCCGAAGACGCGCATCCGCAAATTGTATCAGGTGGACCTGTGGGAAATTTCCATCGTCACCTTCCCGCTGCTGGCGGGCGCAAGGGTGCGGGCGGTGAAGGAGCGCGTACTCAGCAAAAGTGGGCACCGGTTTTGCGATCAGAGTACGCGTAGCTTTGAATCACTCCCAACGCCAAAGCTGTCGCCGCAGCGGACGCGAGCGGAAAGGGCGTGGCGGGGTTTGAGCGGTGGCGCGCTTTCCAGGTCGGAGGCGCGCTGATGAGGTCTGTAGCTGACGTTTATGCTGAGTATCAGCTGGGACGAAGCGCATCGAGCGTATAATGGCGCAGTTCGGGAATTGAGCGACCGCTTTATGAAGGAGCGCGAAATTGAGCCGAGTCGTATGACGCCTGAGCAAGCGAGCGATCTTCTAAAGGAAATCAGAGAGAGTGAAGACCGTCGGATTCGAGATTACAATCGTACAATGAGGATGTTGCGGAGAATATTTCGCGGTGGCAGGGAGTAGCGTTGATGGATCAGGATAGTTCGAAAGAGGATAGGCAGCACGAAATCATCTGGAGAAATTTGTTTGACGAGACCGAATTGCTTCTCAAGGACTTTGCACATCAAGGTTTGATAGGCTCAGATGACTACTGGCTGGTCGATGAGGACTGGGGCTGGGATGTCCTCCAGATCGAATTGCCGTTATCTTTGGCTTGGCCGTCGATTGCGAAGAAATTGCAGCTCATCCTTGCCCGATACCCCGATTGGCGGATCACCATTCGGTTGGCGGACCGGCCTGAGGGCTGGCCCGGGATGGGCATCGTCATTTCTCAGGACAAGATTATTGACGACCTGAAACGCGAGTATTTTCCGGCGGAGTTTCGTTCCATTACCTTTGATGAATAGACGCAGGTTCAGGCTGCGCATTTGTATCTTGAAGCGATTTTGCCTCGCAAGGTGCGGATTCGCACCTGGATCGATCATCCGATAGCCCGACAAGATCGACGTGCTGTTCGATTAGCAACTTTCTCCCGACGACACTGTTGACCAAGCCAGCCAGCGCCGCCCCTCCGGGCGGCGTTTTTGTTTGCGCATTTCCCTTTCAACCCTTCCCACAGGAGAACCCAAATGGATTTCGACATCACCGACACCGCGCCGGAGCACAAGTCCGGCATTTCCTCCGCCGCGCGCGGCGAACACGACGCGGTCATGCAAATGTTCGAGGAGTTCAAGGCCGCCAACGACGAGCGGCTTGCATCCATCGGTCGCCGCGCCGATGTCCTGCTCGACGAGAAGGTCGACCGCATCAACGGTGCGCTCGACGCGCAGATGAAGCGGATCGACGATCTCGCGCTGAAAAGCGCGCGGCCATTTCTGGAAGGGAATCGGCTCGAAGGCGGACGGCGCGACGGCCATCGCGCTCGCGTCAGCGACGCCTCGGCGCGCGAGCACAAGAGCGCGTTCGACGCCTATGTCCGCCAGGGCGAGAGCGGCGGCCTGCGCGCGATGGAAACCAAGGCGATGTCGGTGGGCTCCAACGCCGACGGCGGCTACCTGGTGCCGTCCGAACTTGAACACGAGATCGGCGCGCGGCTGAAGGCGATCTCGCCGATCCGCAGCATCGCCTCGGTGCGCGAGATTTCCGGCGGCGTCTACAAGAAGCCGTTCATGACCGCAGGGCCTGCCACCGGCTGGGTCGGCGAGACCGACGCGCGCACGCAGACCACGTCGCCGACGCTCGACGCGCTGAGCTTTCCGGCGATGGAGCTTTACGCCATGCCGGCGGCGACCGCGGCGCTGCTCGACGACTCTGCCGTCAACATCGACGAGTGGATCGCCTCCGAGGTCGAACTCACTTTCGCGGTGCAGGAGGGCGCGGCCTTCGTCGCCGGCGACGGCAGCAACAAGCCGAAGGGCTTTCTCAACACCACCACCATCGCGAATGCGTCGTGGGAGTGGGGCAAGCTCGGCCATGTCGCCACCGGCGTCTCCGCCGCATTTCCGGAGGACGATCCGTCGGACCTGCTGGTCGATCTGATCTATGCGCTGAAGGCGGGCTACCGGCAGAACGCCAGCTTCGTGATGAACCGCAAGACGCAGGCGGCGATCCGCAAGTTCAAGGACACCGGTGGCGCTTATCTCTGGCAGCCGCCGGCGCAGGCGGGCGGGCGCGCCTCGCTGATGACGTTTCCGCTGGTGGAAGCCGAGGACATGCCGGACATCGCGGCGAATTCGCTGTCGATCGCGTTCGGCGATTTCCGCCGCGGCTACCTGATCGTGGACCGGCTCGGCGTGCGCGTGCTGCGCGATCCGTATTCCGCGAAACCCTACGTGCTGTTCTACACCACCAAGCGCGTCGGCGGCGGCGTCCAGGACTTCGACGCCATCAAGCTCGTCAAGTTCGCGGCGAGTTGAGGAGGTGCGATCACTTCTCCCTCGCTCCGCTCTTGCGGGGAGAGGGGCGGGGTGAGGGGTTTGCCTAAGACGTGTCCCGGGCGCGACGCAATGCGTGAGCGTTGCGTCGCAGAACCGGGACCGTCGCGAATGCTGAATATGGAACGGCCCCGGCTCAGCGGAGCGGCATTTGATGCCGCGCCGCGTCCGGGGCACGGATGCCACAGCCCTCCTCACCGGGGCGTGCGCCGGCATCGCCGATTTTTTCGATCAGCTTTTGTTGTTGAGGGCCCTTCGCATGTCCGCACGCGAGGATGTATACGCGCGCCATCAGCAAACGCGATGGATGCGGTCGGATGCGCATCGCTGGATGAGGCAGGACGCCGCGCGGTTTCTTAAGCCAGACACCGAAGTTGCGAGCGGCTTTCCTTCGCTGGAGGGCAAATACAATCCCAGCCAGCCGCGCGTGCCGGCCGGACGCGGCCGCGAAAGCGGGCGGTGGACGGACGGCAGCAGTGGTGGAGGGAGCGCCGCAGCATCGCCGATGGGCAGGATCGATTTCGGCGATCTGCCAAGTTTCAGCGATCTGTTCGCGCTATTTCAGATTACGCCATCGACATTCGACAACACGGATTTTGCGCAACTCGCTGGAGATGTGCCCGATGGCGAACGGCCCGGCCTCAGCCAGAACGAGGGGCCATCGCATGAGCCTCCAGAGATTCCCCCGAAAGCACCGGAGTACGGCGGAGAATACATGAAGTTCATCCGTCAGGCTGCTGATTGGGTGAGGAGCGTCGGACGATCTGCGCCGTATGTGGATGCCTATTTCGGAGCTCTGACAAAAATTGACGAAACGAATGCGATCGTAAATACGATCAAGTCCGCTAACGACCCGCCAAGATCTCTTGAGGAGTTGCAAGATCGGGTTAATCTGGAGGATAGGAGCGGATACCATCGGCATTACATTGCAGAAGAACGCGCGGCTCGAAGGGCGGGATTCTCGGAGGATCTTATCCAAGGTCGCGACAATGTCGTGTTAGTGCCAATCTTGAGGCATATCGAAATTTCAAGCTATTACAGTACTAAGACAATTCAGCCTGACGGAATTCGCCTCTCGCCCCGCGACAGGTTCGATAACATGACTTTCGAAGAAAGGCGCCAGTTCGGCCTGAGTGTACTCCGCGATAAAGGCGTTTTGAAATGAAGAAAGTTGATCTCTCTGTCGCATCTATCGACGAACTGCTTGACCGCATTGTTGATTTCAGCATTGAGCAGGGCAAAGCAAACGATGTGTTTGCGGTTGCGCGTTCCAATCGGATTGGAGATTCTATTTATGAAATCATCGCCGAGATCAAACGGAGGTCTAACGGTGGTGGAGCGCCTTTAATGAAATTATTCACGCATGAGAACGCACAGGTTCGGTTTAATGCGGCGACTGCCGTCTCCGGTACATTCACCAGTCAAGCGCGAGACGTTCTGAAACAAATTTCTGAATCTTCTGATGTGCGGGCATTCGACGCCAGGATGTATTTGCATACGCTTGAAGAATGGATACGAAAGAAAGAGCAATCACGGATTTGATTGCATTAAGTCTTTGAAGTCATGAATCGCGAAAAATCGCTCCAGGACGTTCTGAAGCCATGAAGAAAGTTGATCTTTCGAGAATGAGCGGCGGCGATCTAGTCCAGCTATTTGCCGGGAACACACGCGAGCAGGACAGGGCGCTCCTTGTTGGTCAAATAGCAAAATACAATCGGCTTTTTGACCGCATGAAAGACATTCATGACGAACTGAAACGCCGTCCAGGTGATCAGCGCAGGATACTTGTTCAGCTTTTCGGATTTCCCAACATGCACGTCCGATTGCAGGCTGCCAAGCTAACTCTCGCCGTTGCACCTCTTGAGGCTCGCGCGCAGCTTCAGGCGATTGTCGATTCGAAATGGTTTCCGCAAGCTGGAGATGCTGGAATGTGTCTTCACAATCTCGATACTGGCTTTTACAAGCCGACTTGAAGCGATCGATCGATTTCATCGGCATAGTGCGGAACAAGTTGTTTCTATCCCGCTTCTCTATCCTTGAAGAGTTTCGCTGCTCGGCGATAAGACATCTCTCAAGAGACATCCACCATGAAACACCTCACACTTGCGATCGCCTCCCTGCTGCTTCTCGCTGTCGCGGAGCTGTTTGCCGCCACACCGGCCTCCGCGCGCGGCGCGGCGCCATCGATCATGGACTCGCCGGGCTATCAGCGGGCGCTTCAGGAATCCCGGAAGCGGTACAGGGAGCAGTATTCGCGGCCTTACACGCAGCCGCCGGCGGTCACTCCGCGCAAGAAGTGGCGGCATCGCGGGCGGCGCTAGTTGCGTGTAAGGTCCGGCGTCACGGCGACGGATCGCCTCCGCCGCGTCCGGTTCTCGAGCGGACAACATGCAGCCGCAACGCGGCGAGGAGACTCTTGTCGCGCTCCTTCGGAAAAAGTCGGCCATAGTTTGATGCGTGCAGCCGGCGATGATGCAGAGCCTCGTCGATCATCTTGTATCTGAAGCCCATCTGCTTGGCGCGGCCCAGCCATTCGATGAACGCCGTTTTCGAGGCGGAGTTGAAATTCCCGATGCGGTCGAAGGCCGTGCGCCGGATCAGCATGCACGTCCATACCTCGCCAGCCATGATGGGCTGACGCACTTTAAACGCGTCGGTGTCCGGCAGTTCGGGGCTGACGAACTGCTGCGACAGGCAGAACACCGCGTCGAGTTCGGGATCGGCGAGGGCCGCGTACTGCCGCGCCAGCTTGTCGAGCGTCCAGGTGTCGTCGGCATCCTGGAAGGCGAGGTACTGACCCGTTGCGACGGCGATTCCGGCCACCAGTCCGGCGGACTGGCCCTTGTTGTCCTGAGTAATCAGGCGGAGGCGGTCGCCATATTCGCGGAGGATCGCGTTGGTCTGGTCGGTCGAGCCGTCGTCGACCACGATCAGTTCGATCGGCGCGTAAGTCTGGCCGAGGATGGTGTCGATGGCTTCCCTGATATATGCCGCGCCGTTCCAGGCCGACATCACCACGGAAATGGTTTCGCCGGTCATGTCGGCCCTATGCGATTGCGGCGGATTTTTCGGGCCAGCACGCCGAACTGACCGCTTCTGAACTGCTCGTGCATCAGCGTCATGTTCGAGTCGTGCTGCCTGTAGATGATGGCGTCGCCGTCCCAGGGCCGCAGGCGCATGCCGGCTTCCTGGAGCCGGGCAAGATAGTCGGCGTCTTCGCCGATGTGAAGCGTCTCGTCCATGTCGCCGATCCGGTCGAGAATGGTCCGCCGGAACAGAAACGGCGACAGAAGTATGGACGGCGTCAGGGCTCCATCCATGCGCGCGAGGCGCTGCGTGTCCGAACGGTCGAACTGGAGGCGGATTCGTCCATAGGCTGCATCGATCTCGGGATGATCGTCGAGCAGGCGCGTCAAGGCCTGATGCCGGCCCCCGGGCCAGAGATCATCGCTGTCGAGAAAGGCGATGTATCGTCCCCGGACGTGGCGAAGGCCTGCGTTGCGGGCCGCGGACACGCCTTGCTTCGGTTCGACATGGTATTTGATCCGCGGATCGGGCAGGGACGTGACGATGTGCGCGGTGGCATCGGTCGATGCGTTGTCGACAACGATCAGCTCGTCATGGCCGGACAACTGCCGCAGGCAGGATTCGATGGCGGAGGCGATATACTTTTCGCCGTTGAAGACGGGCATCACCACGCTGATGCAGACCGGATCGCCCGTCATGGCGCCTCGTTCCGGCTTCGGCGGATTTTCCCGGTGAGCACCTGGAGCATGTCTTTGCTGTTCATTTTGCGCTGGAGGATCATGCTCCCCGCATGCCGCCGGTAGATCAGAGCGTCGCCATCCCACGGCATCGTCCGCATGCCCGCCTCGGTGAGCCGGATCAGGTAGTCGGTATCTTCGCCGGTGAAGAACGCTTCGTCCATCTCGCCGGCCTTGCCGATAATCGCGCGGCGGAACAGGAACGGACACAGGCTGATCGACGGGCTGAGCGCGCCGTCGAGTTTCACCGATCGCGGATCGATGCCGCCGTCGTCCATGACCCGGAGACGTCCGTAGGCGGCATCGACATCCGGATTGGCGTCGAGGCAAGCCATCAGCCCCTGCTGCCGGCCCTCGGGCCACAGATCGTCACTGTCGAGAAAGGCGACGTATTGTCCCTGAACCTGACGGAGACCCGTGTTTCTTGCCGCGGCCACGCCTTTTCTGGATTCGTGGTGATACTTGATCCGGGGATCGGGCAGGGACGTGACGATGCGCGCGGTGGCATCGGTCGATGCGTTGTCGACAACGATCAACTCGTCATCGCCGGACAACTGCCGCAGGCAGGATCCGATGGCGGATGCGATGTGCTGTTCGCTGTTGACGGCGGGCATCACGACGCTGACGCGGGTTTCGCCTGTCGTCATGACCGGCCGTCCAGGATCCGCTGAAGTCCGGCCGGGATCGCGCCGACGTCGTTTCCGGTATCGACGAAAAAGGCGGGACGCATTCGTGTCGCGGCGAACAGCTTCTTCGTTAGTTGCGCGGCGCGCCCCAGGGAGCAAAGCCGCGTGTGGGTCATCATCGCCGAGAATGTTTCTCCGGATTTTGCCCGTTCGGTTTCAAAGTTGTGTCCGCCGATGCGGCGAGGGATCAGGATGTGCTCGATGACGCCGCCCTGAATGAGCGCCTCATTGTTCCTGGCGAGAAAGCGAAGCTCGAACTTCGGGTCGTTGAATTCGTCGGTCTCCGTGAAGACAAACCGCGAGAGGCCGGTTGCCAGTTCCGCAGGTGCGGATTTTCTTAAACGGCCGGAGGTGTAGAGCGGCTCGACCCGGCGCAGCTTCGGATTGATCAGCACGAAGTCGTCGCCGGCGTATTGCCAGCCCGCGGCGGCGCAGGACAGCGCGGCGGTGCTTTTGCCCGCCCGGCCGGGGCCGATCATCAGCAGAAACCGGTCGTCGCGGCCGACGGCGGCGGCATGAAGCGGGCACCAGTCGGTTCGATTCACATAGGCGTTCACCAATGGAAGAAACGGACGGCCCAGCAGCCATGGCGCGATGACGGGCGTCGTGCACCACATGACGCCCTTGTTGTTTTCGAAATCCCACACATAAAGCACGCCCTCGGGCAGCGGCATCCATATCGTGAGATACTGTTCGTCTTCGTAGACGGTGCACCGGGAAATGTCGGATGGCAGGAAGTGCTGCGGCAGCGGCGTGCTGCCCACCAGCGCCAGGGTGAGATCGGGTCGTGCGCTTGCGTCCGGTCTGGGTTCGGGAAACGACGCTGTCACCTTCTGTTCGTGCGCCCATTCGTCGAGACAGAGGCGGACCGAAAACGGACCGGACGAGACGTCTATGCCGATGGGCGCGGAATCGAAGGCGAGTGCGATGACCGACTGGAAAATCGACATCAGTCCGGGCGTCTCGGCCAGCCTGTGTGATCCACGTCGTGAACAGGATCGAGCATCAGAAGGTCCTGTAGGTCGTCGAAGCGGTCGATGGTGGGTTCTGTGAAAACGCTGCCGGTCAGAACCGGGAGAGTCGCTATGAGCGCGTCACCCTTCGGGGCTTCAAGAATGACACCTTCGGCCGCGAGCTTGCCGACAAAATCCTGCACCAGCGCCGGAAGTTCGGCCGTCTGGTTGCGAAAGTGATTCGAGAGCCAGTTCACGATTTCCGGAACCGTCAGGCCGTGTGCGAGACCTTGCCATACCCAGCAACCATCAGCCGAAATTGAATAGTATACGCCCGATTGGTAGTTTGCGACGACAAGCTCTCCGTCGAAAATCTCGCTGGTGACTTCTGGAATGACGGTTGTATATCTACCTGTACCGATCAACGAATTCATGCAACTTTCCCAACGACAACATCAGGCAAACTGTGGAAGCCGATTTGCCGACATTCCCGCGCCAGTCGCACCTTGAAGAGTTTTCTGAATTCCATGATAGAATATTTGCTTGTCCCTTCACAATCCCGTTCTGGCGCGAGATTGCAGCGCGTCATGACGCAATCGATGCGTTTTCGAGCGCGTAGTCCCGCAGAAGTCAAGCGGTCGCATCGGTGATGACCGGTGTGACGGCGTCGACGGCGCTTCTCGGCGAAAAAGAGCGGCTTGTATTGCAAGCCGTGACCGGCTCGGGGGAACCGGCGGTCGATGCCTTTCGGCGCTGGCGTGCCCTCGTGCCGCTCGACGATATCGGATATGCCGCTTTCAGGGTGATGCCGCTGTTGCTCGCGCTGGTGAAGCGCGAGGGACTGGACGATCCCGATATTCTGCGGATGAAGGGGATCGAGCGCCAGGCATGGGCGGCCAACACCATGCGTCTGAAGCATCTTTTTTTGACAATGGATGCACTTCGCCGCGCAGGTGCGCCGTTCGTCGTGCTGAAGGGGGCTGCTCTTTTTGCGCGGATGCCTGAGTTCGCGGCCCTGCGCGCCAGTGGCGACTACGATGTTCTTGTCGATCCGTCGCATATCGGGGCTGCGAGGCGTGAACTGGAAGCCGTGGGCTTCACCATGAGCGCGTTCTCCTTTGACGATCTGGAAAGTGAATTGCAGGGGAGCGCCACGCCGGGCGCTGCGATGACGCTGCCTGGCTCCGCGGGCGAAATCGACATTCATTGGCGTGCGCTGCCCAACCTGCGCGACCTCGGCTTCACCCGGCTGATCCTTCAGTCCGCGGAAGAGCACACGCTTAGCGGCCGGCCGGTGCCGATACCGACGCTGGCGCATCATCTCTTCACCTGTCTTGCGCGGTGCGAACCGTGGGACAAGGATGAATGTCTGGCGCGGGTGCTGGAAGCCTATTTCCTGTTGCTGAAATTCGGTGACGCCGTCGACTGGCGCGAGCTCGAGCGCCTGATCGCCCGCTATCGGCTGGAGGCGACGGCGTCGGCCTTCTTTGAGGAGATCGCGGCGCTTGGCATTTCCGTTCCCGCGCAGGTCCGCAAGCCGCCCCGATCGTTCCTGTCGCGGAAGGAATGGGACATCCGCGGCATCACGCCCGCCGGTCGCACGAACTGGCAATGGTGGTTTCTGAATCATATCGACACGGCGCACGGCCGGCGTGAACCGGGCGACTGGTCGCCGACATTCTACGAAACCTTTCTTGCAAGCAGGAACCGCGGCAAGCAGAATCTTGGGGCGCTCTGGCGATCAGCCAGCAGGCGGACCTCGCGCAAGTCCGACGGCCGGTTCAAGTTTCTTCATGGATTCTCGTTTCCCGAGAAGTGGGGCCGCTGGACGGATGGCCATTTTGCCTTCCTGGTGGTTCCGCTCACCAGCGAGCAGAAAAACGGCGCGCCGGTCGAGGTTCGCGGCCACATCCTTGGCACCGGCAACCGCACACGCATCGGATGGGCGGGCGGGCTGGGGACCGAAACGGTGGAGATGCCGCCGGGACAACTCGATCTGACCCTGTCGGTGCGAATGCGGCCGCTTGAGCAACTGGGCGGTGACGGACTGCTGGTGCTGTGGTTGCCGGACGCTGTCGCGCCGTTGTCGCTTGGCATCAATCTGGATTACCGCGCGCTCTCCATCGGAATTCACCGGACTGAAACGCAGCCTCATTGATGGTGCGTGTCAGGACGGCGCGGCCCTTCTGTTAGAGCGACGCGCCCCAGCTTCGCGCGGTCTTCAATATCCAGTCTTTATACAGCGTCAGCGGCGTCACGCCGGTGAGGCCGCCGCAGCCGTCGGAATTGTTCGCGCCCGTCGACCAGCTCACCACGCCGACGATGACGCTCGATCCGTTCTGGTCCTCGAACACCGGCGCGCCGGAATCGCCGGTGCAGGCGCCGATGCCGGTGCGCGTGTTCTGCGTCAGCGGATCGACCAGCCGCATCTGCAAGGTGCCGGGCCTGCCGGTCACGGTCAGCCCCGCGGCGCGGACGGTGCCGACCCCGGCATCGCTGTTCGAGGCCGTCGCGCCGATGCCGACGACCGTGAACGGCGCGCCGGTCGCGATCGGGATGCGCGGCGTGCCGAGAATTCCGGGTGCCTTGTTCGGCACGGGCGAGGGCAGTTGCAGCAACGCGACATCGGCGGTGGCGCGATGCGCGTTCATCGCCTGCATGTTGAACTGCGGATGGGTGACGGCCTTCTGCGCGCTGATGAGGCGCGGCGGCTGGGTCGTGTAGTCGATCACGCGGTACGATGTGTTCGGCGTGATGCAGTGGCCCGCGGTCAGCACGATGGTCGGCGCGATCAGCGAACCGGTGCAGACGTTGCCGCGCGAGCCGATCACGGTGACCACCGCGCGCGAAATCGTTTCGGACGGCGCGGAGCGGCTGCCGACGATGGCGTGCGACGGCTGCGCGAGCGCAAGGGTTGCGACTGCGAGAATGATGGGGCGGCGAAGTGGGATCATCCGCAAGGTTGAGCCTTGATGCGTGTGCTTTGTCAACCGGCGAGTTGATGATGCGACGATCACGCGAATTCATAAGCGGTCGTCCCGGCGCAGGCCGGGACCCATACTCCCTGTCGTCGCAATCGATAACGAAAACTACAGCCCGTCCTCCACTTAGGGTCCAAGGGTGATGGGTCCCGGCCTGCGCCGAGACGACCGCAAATAGTGTGTTCCCAGCCGATACGAAAGTTTCAACCGATGCCCGCATTTCTTCTCACAGCGCCCCCTGTCGAGCCGCTGTCGCTTGCCGATGCGAAGAGCTTCCTGCGCGTGGAACACGACGCCGACGACGCGATCATCGCGTCGCTGGTGTCCGCCGCGCGCAACCATGTCGAGGCACTGACGCGCTGCGCGCTGATTGCGCAGACCTGGCGGCTGGTGCTCGACCGTTGGCCGGATGGCGGCCGCATCGCGCCGCGCATCGGCCCGTTGCGCGCGCTTGCGGCGGTGCGCGTGTTCAATGCCGCGGGTGTGGCGAGCGCGATCGATCCCGAAACCTTCGTGATCCACCGCGCGGCCGGTGTCATTGCCGCGCCGGGCTGGTCGTTGCCGCCGCCGGGGCGAAGCATCGCGGGAATCGAGATCGATATCGATGTTGGCTTCGGCGAAGCCGCGTCAGATGTGCCGCCGATATTGTTGCAGGCGATCCGGATTCTGGTGGCGCACTGGTATGAAAATCGCGGTCTGATTGCGATTGGCCAGACTGTTGCGATGATGCCGGCCTCCGTTAACGCCATGATCTCGTCGCATCGGGTGCTGTCGCTATGATCGATCCGGGACAACTCAAAACGCGGCTGGTGGTCCAGCAGCCGGTCGAGACGCTGGACGATCAGGGCGGCGTGGTGCGCACCTGGACGACGTTCGCGACCGTATGGGCGCAGGTGACGCCGCTCGCGCCGCGCCGCGACGTGCAGGCTGACAGCGATGGCGTGACGCAGAACTATCGCATCGTGTTGCGCAGCCATCTCTCGCTCACGCTTCAACACAGGTTTAGCGACGGCGCGCGGATTTACCGCATCGTCGCCATCCGCGACCGCGATGACCGCCGCTTCATCGAGATCGATGCGGACGTGCGGGCGGGGTGAGTTTTTCTTCACCTCACCCCGTTCACGGGGAGAGGTCGGATTGCGAAGCAATCCGGGTGAGGGGCCGGCATTGGGCCTTCTCAACGAAGCTGCCCCTCACCCCAACCCTCTCCCCGCAGGCGGGGAGAGGGAGCCATACGCGCTCAGCTCCCCCTCGAGGGGAGGGTGAAGAAGGAAACCGACATGACCACAGCCAACGTCGCGCTGCGCGCCGCGATCCATGACGCGTTGCGCGCGGACAGCGCGCTTACCGCCGCGCTCGGCGGTGGAAAAATCTACGACGAGCCGCCGCGCGACGCGGAGTTTCCCTACGTCACGCTGGGCGAGGTGCGGCTGCTCGACGCCTCGTCCGACGGCGGCCAGACCCAGGAACATCAACTGACCCTGCACGCCTGGTCGCGCAAGGGCGGCCACCGCGAGGCGCATGTCATCGCCGGCGCGCTGTTGCAGGCGCTCGACGACGCGCCGCTGTCACCATCCGCGCACCGGCTGGTGAATTTGCGTTTCTCGATTGCCGACATTCGCCGCGAATCCGACGGGCGCACCTATCACGCGCTGGTGCGGTTCCGCGCGGTCACTGAGCCGCTTTGATACGGGAGTCCTCATGGTGAGGAGCGCGCCATGTAGCCAAGTTTGCGCAGGATGCGCCTGCCATGGCGCGCGTCCCGAACCATGAGGCGTGCCGAAACGTCGTCCTTCGAGACGCGATCCTGCGGATCGCTCCTCGGGATGAGGCTTCGGAGAATTTCAGATACAACGGTTTGAAGGAGATCATCATGGGCGCCCAGAAAGGCAAGGATCTGTTGCTGAAGATGCACGATGGCGAGAGCTTCGTCACCGTTGCCGGATTGCGCAGCCGCAGGATCGCGTTCAATGCCGAAACCGTCGACGTCACCCACGCGGAATCCACCGAGCGCTGGCGCGAGCTGCTAGCGGGCGCGGGCGTCAAGCGCGCATCGGTGTCGGGCCGGGGGCTGTTCAAGGACGCATCGTCCGACGCGCTGGTGCGCCAGGCGTTCTTCGACGGCGCGCTGACATCCTGTCAGGTGGTGGTGCCGGATTTCGGCGCCATCGAAGGCCTGTTCCAGATTTCAAGTCTCGAATTTGCCGGCGAGCACAACGGCGAGGTGACGTTCGATCTGTCGCTGGAGTCGGCGGGCGCGCTGACGTTCACGGCGATGTAATCCTGAATTTTAGCTCGATCTATCCCCGGTCATCCCCGCGAAAGCGGGGATCCAGTGCAACAAAGCATAAGTCCTCCGGTGAAGCTCTGGGTCCCCGCTTTCGCAGGGACGAACGGAGCCTCTTGCCTCACGGTGATTCATCATGCCCAACACCTATCGCGGCGAGATCGCCGCCCACCTCGGCGGCAAACAGCGCACGCTGGTGCTGACGCTCGGCGCATTGGCCGAACTGGAATCCGCGTTCGGCGCGAGCGACCTGATGGCGCTGGCGGAACGCTTCGGCACCGGGCGGCTGTCGGCGCGCGATCTTGTGCGCATCATCGCGGCGGGATTGCGCGGCGCGGGCGAGGCGATCTCCGACGATGAAGTTGCCACGCTGACCATCGATGGCGGCGCGGCGGGTTACGTGCGCGTCGCCGCCGATCTCATCGCGGCGACATTCGATGGCGCGGCGGTCGGCGAGGCGCGATGAAACCTTTCCCTTGGCAAGAGGCGATCGGCTTCGGACTCGGCGTGCTGCGGCTGCCGCCGGAGCAGTTCTGGCGGATGACGCCGCGCGAACTCGCTTATGCGGTGGCGGCGGTGGGCGGGCCTGGCCATGAGCCGATGGACCGCGCCGCCTTTGACGACTTGATGCAGAAATTTCCCGACAAGCGGCACGGAGGATAAGTCATGGCACTCGATTCATCCGGCGAGGACGTCTCGCTGACGCTGGGCACGCTCGGCCTGCGCACCCGCGATCTTGCCGTCGGCGCGACGGCATTTTCGCGCGCCATGACCGGCGCGTTCTCGGCATCGGTGGTCGGCGGCAAGCAGTTCGATGACGTGCTGAAGTCGTTGACGCTGCGGCTGTCGGATCTCGCGGTGCGGCTCGCGTTCAAGCCGCTGGAGAGCAGCATCGCCGGCGGCCTGACCAGCCTGCTGTCCGGACTGACGGGCGCGAAGACGCCGTCGACGATTTCGCTCGCGGCGGCGTCGGGCGCAGTGAAGCCGTTTGCCAGCGGCGGCGTGATCAGCACGCCGACCTATTTCCCGCTGATGCAGGGCGGCGTCGGTCTGGCCGGCGAGGCGGGGCCGGAGGCGATCATGCCGCTGGCGCGCGGGCCGGACGGCAGGCTCGGCATTGCCGGGCATGGCGGAGGCGCAAGCATCACCATCCAGATCGCGACGCCGGACCTCGACAGTTTCCGCCGCTCGGAGAATTACATCACCGGCCAGATCGCGCGCGCCGTCGACCGCGGCCAATCGCTTCGCGCTCGGCACGGATGTCGCGATCATTGGCAAGCAGGCCGCGCTGCTGCGCTACGACGGCGCTGCATCGCGCTGGCGCGCGCTTGCGCGGCCCCGCGGCCGCGAGACGCTCATCGCCAACAGGACCTATTATGTCCGCACCGACGGCAGCGACAGCAACGACGGATTGTCCAATACATCCGGCGGTGCGTTCCTGACGGTTCAAAAAGCGATCAACACCGTCGCCGCGCTGGACATCTCGACTTGCAACGTCACCATTCAGGTCGCTGACGGCACCTATACCGGCGCGATTACCGTCAATGGCGCGTGGCTCGGCTCGGGCACCGTCACCATCCTCGGCAATACGAGCACTCCGGCCAACGTGATTTTCAACACGACGTTTGCGGATGCCGTCGCCGTGACCAACGGCGGCCGCATCACGGTTTCCGGGATGGAATTGCGAACGACGACGGCCGGTTCATGTCTGCATGCGCAGACCGGCGGAACCATCTCGGTCGGCGCGAGCGTCAGGTTCGGCGTCGCCGCCAATTACCATATGTACGTTGAAGCCAACGGCACCATCAAGATCGCGGCAAGCTACACCATCTCCGGCAGCGCGGGCGTTCATTGGACCGCGCTGGCGAACGGCATCATTCAGGCGCAAGGCAATACGGTCACGCTGTCCGGCGCGCCGGCATTCAGTTCCGGTTTCGCTTTCGCGGGGCGCGCGAGTTTGATCGAATGTTACGGTATGACGTTCTCTGGGTCGGCGACCGGCACGCGCTACATTTCCGGCGAGAACTCGCTGATCTTCACCAACGCGGGCGGCGCGTCGTATCTGCCCGGAAGCGTTGCAGGCTCAACGAGCAACGGCGGGCTGTATGTCTGAGCGTGCTCTATGTGGGATCGATTGATGCCGGACGGATGACATATCGATGATCCCGTCTGACCGGCTAGTCTGGAGTCATCATGATATCGAGATGGGTGATGCCGCGAGATACGTATTCATGGGCGCGCGTCATCAGCAGCTCCAGGTTCCGGCCCACGGTTTCTCGGGTCATGTCGCGATGAAGAATCGTGGCGGAATATCCGTGACTGAAAAACAGTTCGGCCAGCTTCTCGGGCTGCACGCCGGAGACCCTTTGCAGAAGAACAGGGCAGAATTCGATGAATACGATCGGCTTCTGTTTCCAGATCAGCTTGGATGGGGCGATGGCTTTATACTCATAGCCTTCGATGTCGATCTTGATTATGTCCGGGGTCGACAGTTCGAGAATGGTGTCGAGCGGAACGCCGAGCGCCTGATCGATCAGGATGTGATTATCAAGCGTGATCGTGTTGTTGGCGATGTAAGCTGATGACTTCACGGATTCAAAAGTAATCGCCCGAAGCGTCTCTGCGACGCCGCACGGCAGGACAGTGACGTTCGACAGGTTGTTGAGGTGGACGTTGATGGCGAGAATCTTGGCGTTTTCCGGCGACATCTCAACGGCGACGATGTGCTTTGCCTTTTCTGCCGCCGCAATCGTAAACGTGCCAATATTCGCTCCAAGGTCGAGAACACGCGACGCGGGCGTTATCGTCTCGAGGAAGGCTTCGAGCACATAGCGCTCGTAAAGGCCGCCCTGAACGATTTCCTGCAACATCCAGTCATCCGGCCGGAACGCAAGTTTACTGGAGAAGTAGGGGTAGGCTTTATAGGTGGGTCCGGAATCCGGCCGCACGGGGTGAAATCTCCGGAATTCTGGTGACGTCATGATGAGGTTGGCGATCTGGCTGACGTGCCAATCCGGTTGGCCTTCCCAGAGCCGCAGCCAATCGGCCATCCCCTGATCGTCGACTTTCCTTCCGAGCAAGGCCTCGTACAGGAATGCGATCTGGGTCGATTTGGAATTGTCCGGCGATCTCTTGAAGCCCCACATCGTGAGTAAAATCCTTGGATTGATCTATGGGTATCTGCGGAGCGCGATTTCTAGCGCAGATAGGCCTTCATGCGGCGCGCAATGTATGAGGCTATTTGCCGCCATCCAAGCATTTCGGGTAACACGGGAGCGACGGGTTTCTCCGGTTTGACGTAGGAATCGGCCGGCGCGACGAAGAATTTCTTCAGGTCGGCACGCTCGCGGGCGACGTAAAATCGATTGACCTTGTCAAACAGCACAAATTCATATCCGGCGCCGATCAGAATGGGATCCCAGGACTCGTGCGATTGAACCGTCGACAGCGGCTCGACGGCTTCGACCAGAACGATCCATGGCCGGTACCGGGTGAAGTCTGCGCCGCGCAAGACCTCTTCCTCAGCGCCCTCAACGTCGATCTTGAGAAAGTGGATATCTTTCGGCGCGTGCATTTGACATATCGCCGCGAGTGTCTCGGTCTGAACGGAATACGAGGTCTTGCCGAATCCGAACGATGCTCCACGATCGGCAAAGCCTTCGTTCATGCTGGAGAGGCCGGTGCCTTCGACCTCGAAGAAAGTTCGCTCGCCGTGCTTATCCGCAACCGCGATGTTCAGGTTTACGTCGCGCGGCCGGTGGGCCTTGATCTTCTCGAACCATGATGGCGACGGCTCTGCATTGATGCCGCGCCAGCCGAGATCGTAGAACATTCGGGTTACGTTATCGGCGAGCGGATCATTTGCTCCGAGGTCGATGTAAAATCCGTTTTCCACGGAGCCAAGCGCCCGGAACAGCAGCACGTCCTCCAGATTCTGCGAATACGAAATTTTCGGCGGGCATAGAATCGCGGCACTCGCCGCGAGAGCGTCGTCGTCGAATTTGATCGTGCTGGCCACCCGTGTCTCCGTTTGCTCCATCATGGGCCACTAGCAGCTTCAATCCTAGCAATGATTGCAGGATGGATCAAAACGCAATCCTTCCGAGGTTGCCGGGTTCGCCCGGAAAAATAGTCAGGACGTCAACGGCACGTCAGTCCGCAGCTTGGTCTGCTGAGGCGTTTGCCTGAGCGCGTAACGAACACCAAGTCCAAGAAGCAGGATAAACGCGATTGCGAAGACGTAGTTGGGCGGGAACGAGTAGGCCATTTTCGGATTATACATGGCTGGCATGTACTTGCCGAGCTTTCCGAAAAAGATTGTGTACTGCTCGATGGATGCGGGAACGTAGCGGTTGTAAATCCACTGCCCGATACCCCGGTACGTGAGATAGAGGAAAAACTGAAACCAGAGACCGGTGACGACTATCGATGTGAATGCGAGTTCTGATCGCCTGTAAGTCTGGATCATTCCAAATATTGTCGGAATCACGAACACCGTTGCGGCGGACCACTGGAATCGTCCCGAGAATGAATAGCCGCCGTACCAATTGATGTGCAATGACGTCGGGATAATGAGGGCCGCAAATACCAGCATGGTCAACGTCGCGAGCTTCCAATTATTGCGGAAGAACGTCGGCAAGAAGAACAGGCCAGCCAAGAAAATCGGGTTCTGAACGAACATTCCGTGGTTTTGATCGATAAGAAGTCCGACAAGCACCATGAAAGATGTGAGGCTGACTTCCACGCTTCTTTCACTGGCATAGGATCCGCTGACGTGCCCAAAGGCATATAGATTGTAGAGAGCGAGCGCGGTGATTGAAATGGCTAGCGGTGCAATCACGAGGATGATCTGCCTCGGGGTGCGCTGCCGCAGCACCAGATAGCCTGCGATGATTATGATGGCGGGCAACGCGAAGCGTAAATGCCACCACGGCAGGCTGGCCACGAGCAAAAGGATTGCAGCATCGGCAATCGTCAGCGCTTTGCCGCGTTGTATCGTTAGTCTGGCGATGGCGAGGAGGCAAATCGCGCCACCCGGTATGTCGGGATAGAACTGCCCGGCGGCCGGTAGAAATGGCATGGCAATGGTTGCGCCAGCCGATGCTGCGAAAGCGATGAGCGGGGAGGCGCCATAGAACATCGCGAGCCACGCTGCCGCGCCGGCAACGAGTGCCGCTATCGCCACCATTGCGTATCGCGCTCCTTCTCTGCCGAGATATCCTAACGGCAGGGCGATATAGGCGGGCAGCGCCAAGCCGTGGGGTGTGAACATCCCGTTGGCTGTCTGGCGAATTCCTGTCCGTTCGCCCGGATATCCAGGATGAAACTCTTTGGTCTGAAGCTCATGTCGCACGGCTCGCGTCGCCTCGACGCTGTGGTCAACAAAGATGGATCGCGCGATGATCAGGTTACGCGGCTCGTCGCCGGTCGGCACGTAGATGCCGGCTGTGCGCCAGTCTTTCAGAACCAGGCGCGCGGCAAGGCAGAAAGTGATGGTGACCAACAGGACCACGACAATACGTGAGAAATTCATGTTCATGCTCATATCCCGCCTAAGTCGGACGACCACGCTTCAAGCAGGCCGAGTTCTTCCGGTTCGATAACACCGAGATCGATCAGCGCGGTATAGCAAGCGGTCAGATTTTCGATTTGATTGGCGGGGCCGGACGCGAGTTCGAGCCCGCTGAGCCGTTTGCATATCTTCCTGTTGTGGAGATAGCCGGGGACCTCGTCTTCGAAATCCTTCAGGAGATTATGCTCGTTACGTTCCTGCCAAACCGAAGCGGAATGGAAAGTGATGTGCCAGCCATTTCCCCATGCGATCCGCTGGGCGACGAAGCTGCGCCAGATGTCGGTCATCCGGAACGAACAGAAGCTCGGCAGATAAAGCAGCGGCGCGGCTTCCTTCCACCATGTCGTGTTCTGGCTGTTGAAGGGGCACCACACATCCCTGCCTAGCGCAACAGGCTGTTCTTCGCGGAAGGATTGCGGCAGCGGCAGGGTGAGGCGATAAATGGCGTCGACATCTGGATTTTCGTCGGCGAGGGCCTGTTGAATCGGAGACTCGATCAGTCCGTTGTTCGAAATCGGCGCGGGACTTTTGGTGACCTCGTCGAGGGGAAGGCCGCGCGGCCATATATGAGCATCGGTAAAATGCCGGTAGACGTTCACCCAGCCCGGATTGCTTTCAATACGTGAGATGTGTGATCGAACCCGCTGCGCCCAGAAATTCGGCCGTGGATGGTTGTCATCGTCGGTCTCGATGATGATTTCAGCCCCGGCCTTCAGGGCGATCAGATAGCCGACGTTCTTGCGTGAATAGTGGCCCGCAGGGCATTCGGCCGCGAACCTGAAATCGAGAGATTGCTGATCGGTCAGGCTGTAATAATCGCAGTTCTCCAGCGTAAAGTCAGGCGGGCTTTTCCTGTCGCCGACGACGATGAATTGAACGCCTGATTCCTTCGCGCCTTTTGCCAAGGAATGCAGAACCGCATTCGGAGAATTGATCGACGTGACGACCAGAAATGTGCCAGCGCGCATGTTATAGCTGGTTCTGCAATCGAAGCTGAAACAGACGCCAGAGTCCCTTGAATGAATCGCTGAGCGCCGCACGGCCGATGGAATGATTTGCGCCGCTGTAGGTTATCGGCACTTCCGCAATTCGAAGTTTCTGACAATAAGCCTTCATCTCGGTTTGGAAGAAAGGTCCACGCGAACGGATGCCGCGATCCAGAATGCCCTGGATCGCGGCCCGGGAGAAAAGCTGAAATCCGCTGGTCATGTCCTGAAGTTTTGTGTGGAGCAGCAGGTTCGACAGCAGCGTTCCGCCTCTGCTGAGCAACCTGCGCTTGAGGGTATTCCGGCTCATATCGCCGCCTTCGCAGAAGCGGCTGCCGAAAACGCAGTCGTAACCTTCCGTCATTTTCTCGAAAAGGCGGGGAATCTCGGACGGCTGGTGGCTGTATCCGGCGTCGATTTCCAAAATCCAGTCGCTTCCGCCATCCAAGGCCGCTCTGTAGCCGCTGACATATGCATCCACGATACATCTGTTCTCGGGAGCCCAGAGGACTTCCAGCCTCGGATCTTGCGCCGCGTATGCTGACAGCAGATCGCGCGTCCCGTCAGTTGAAACGTTATCGAGCACCGCAAAAAATCGCACGGACTTGAATCCGTAGCGCGAGCAAACGGTCAACACCTCCGAAGCGAATTGGACAGCGGTCTCCCGCTCATTCGCCATCGGGCAAACGACGCCTAGCGCAATTGTATTAAACACGGCCGCCCCCAACGAAGAATGTAACTCCTTACCACGCAATCAGGGCGTGTGCAGCCGTTATCCTGCGCCTCTCGGCGCGATCCTCTGAAATATCACCAAACCCGGCCCGCTCTCGCGGGCCATTTTCATATGGAGAACCGACATGACGCTCGCATCGTTGCGTGATCGCGCCGCCGCGCCTCTGGAATGGACCGCCGCGCAGGTCGCGGCGCGGCCGAAAGGCGCGCTCGTGGTCTGGATCGTGTCGCTCGTCATCGTCGCGTGGGCCGTCTGAGATGGCGGCGGCGTCTTACGATCTGGCGCTGACGCGCCTGTTGAAGGACGAGGGCGGCTACACCGACCATCCGTCCGATCCCGGCGGGCCGACCAATTTCGGCATCACGCTGGCCGACGCGCGGCGCTACTGGAAGAGCAACGCCACCGCCGACGACGTGCGCGCGATGCCGCAAAGCGTTGCGCGGACAATTTACCGCGAGCGTTACTGGAACGCGCTGCGGTGTGACGAGCTTCCCGCCGGTGTCGATTACGCGGTGTTCGACTATGGCGTGAACTCGGGCATCGGCCGCGCCGGCAAGGTGCTGCGCCGCGTGCTCAAGCTGTCCGACCGCAGCAGCGTGGTGAGCGACGATGTGATCGCGGCGGCAACGAAAGCCGTGCCGCTCGATCTCGTCATCGCCATTTGCGCCGAGCGTCTCGCATTCCTGCAATCGCTGAAGACGTTTCCGGTGTTCGGGCGCGGCTGGACCGCGCGGGTCGATGGCGTGCGCGTCGCCGCATCGGCAATGGCGCAGAACCGTCAGCCTGCGCCGGGTGCGCGTACGCCGTCCGCTGCATCCGGCAAGGCCGTTGTGCCTATGAGCATTCCGGCCGGGCCGGCTTCCGCAGGGGCTGTCGTCGCGGCGGGCACTGCCACGGCTGTCGCGACGTCGCGGCTTGAAGTGGCGGCGATGGTCGTCGCGGCGGCTGCGCTGACGGCGCTCGCGATCTTTCTCATCTGGCGCTGGCGGAGCCGCGCGCATCAGGAAGCGGCGGTGATGCCGCCTGCGGAAAGGACATCCAATGGACTGGGGTGATATCGCCAGACAGGTCATCGGCCTCGGTGCGCCGATTCTCGGCACCGCGCTCGGCGGTCCGCTCGGCGGCGCGGCGGGCAAGATCCTCGCGGAGGTCGTCGGCGCGGCCGATGCGTCTCCGGAGGCAGTGGGCAAGGCGCTGACAACCTCCAGCGCGGACCAGATCGCGCAGGCGGAGAATGCCTGGGCCGAGGCCATCCGCGCCGAGGCGGACGCTGCGCGCGGCTCCATCGCCGAGACGCAGGCCACGATCCGCGCGGAACTCGCCAGCGAGGATGCGTTGCAGCGCTGGTGGCGTCCGCTCTACGCGTTCGAATTAACCTTTGAGTGTGCCGCGCTCTGGATTGTTCTGGTTCACGAATTCTGGACCGGCGACATGACCGCGATTAACGCCCTGATCGGCGCGACCGGCCTTCTGGTCAGCTATTGGGGCTTCCGGTTCGGCGTGTTAGGCGTCTACGTCAGCGGCCGGACCCGCGAAAAGGTCTGCGTCGCCACCGGCCAGGACGCCCCCGGCGTTCTCGGCAAACTGGTCGCCTCCGTCACCGGCAAGGCCGCCGTCAAGACAGCGAGTGTGACGAAAAAGTAATCTTGGAAGTTCTCTTGCGCGCACCGCCGTTCATCAGGCATTCAGCGCCGCGCCGTTCATGTTAGCGTCAGTTCAAAGGCAAATGTGCGGAGACTGTCTTGCGCCTTCTTGTTGTTGAAGATGACCCGGATCTCAATCGTCAGCTCACGACAGCCTTGTCGGACGCGGGCTATGTCGTGGATCGTGCGTTCGATGGCGAGGAGGGGCACTTCCTCGGCGACTCGGAGCCTTACGACGCGGTGGTGCTCGATATCGGCCTGCCCAAGATGGACGGCATCTCGGTGCTGGAAGCCTGGCGGCGCAACAAGCGCACCATGCCGGTGCTGATTCTCACCGCACGCGATCGCTGGAGCGACAAGGTGCAGGGCTTCGACGCCGGCGCCGACGATTATGTCGCGAAACCTTTCCATCTCGAGGAAGTGCTGGCGCGGATCCGCGCGCTGCTGCGGCGAAGCGCGGGCCATGCGCAAAGCGAACTGACCTGCGGGCCGGTGATGCTCGACACCCGCACCAACCGCGTCAGCGTCAACGGCAATCCGATCAAGATGACGTCGCACGAATATCGCCTGCTGGCCTATCTGATGCACCATTCCGGCCGCGTGGTGTCGCGCACCGAACTGGTCGAGCATCTGTACGACCAGGACTTCGACCGCGACTCCAACACCATCGAGGTGTTTGTCGGCCGCATCCGCAAGAAGCTCGACGTCGACATCATCCAGACCGTGCGAGGCCTCGGCTATCTGCTGACGCCGCCGCCCGTGACCAATGCCCACTAACCGCCATACGACGTCCCTCGCGACACGCCTGTTTCTGTCCGCGACGGCCTGGGTGGTGCTGATCCTGCTTATCACCGGCATCGTGCTGTCGTCGGTGTACAAGCGCTCGGTGGAGCGCGCCTTCGACCGCCGGCTCAATTTCTATCTCCGCACATTGATCGCCGAAGCCGCGCAGCCCGAAGATCCCGGCGACAAGAACGACAAGGACAAGTCGGCGGACCGGTCGGTGCAGTCGCTCGGCGAGCCCCTGTTCGAGCTGCCGCTGTCGGGCTGGTACTGGCGGATGGCGCGGGTCGATGGCGACAAGCCCGAGGTGCGGGCGTCGCGCTCGCTGTGGGACGCCACACTGCCGAAGCTCGAGGACATGGGCATCGAACTGGACCAGTCCGGCGTGCGCCTCGCCTATGTCACAGGGCCGGATGACCAGCATTTGCGCATGGTGGAACGGCCGGTCGATCTCGGCACCGAAGGGAAATATCTCGCCTCGGTGGCGGGAGACGCCACCGAGATCGACGACGAGACCTGGGCGTTCAACACCTATCTTGCTGCCACCTTCGCGGCGCTCACCGTCGGCCTCCTGCTCACCACGATCTTTCAGGTCCGGTTCGGCCTTGCGCCACTCAAGCGCATTTCCAATTCGCTGGCCGCGATCCGCTCCGGCGACGCCGAGCGGCTAGAAGGGGAGTTTCCCGAGGAGATCGCGCCGCTGGCGCGCGAGACCAACGCGCTGCTCGATGCCAACCGCGCCATCGTCGAGCGCTCGCGCACCCATGTCGGCAATCTCGCCCATGCCATCAAGACGCCGCTGTCGGTGATCGTCAACGAGGCGGGCACCCACGGGCTCGACCCGTTCGCGATGAAGATCCTCGAACAGGCCGACATCATGCGCGACCAGGTCGCGCATCATCTGGAGCGGGCGCGCATCGCCGCGCGGGCGCAGACCATCGGAACCGTCACCGAGGTCAAGCCTGTGATCGAGGCGCTGGGGCGGACCATGGAGAAGATCCATCGCGACCGCGACATCCTGATCGACGTCGAGGCGGCGCCCGGCGCGAAATTCCGCGGCGAGCGGCAGGACCTTGAGGAAATGACCGGCAACCTCGTCGACAACGCCTGCAAGTGGGCTGCGCAGAAGGTGTTCATCGAGGTTTTGCTGGAACTGACGCCCGGCGGCCCACTGGACCCGACGCTGCGGATCATCGTCGACGACGACGGGCCGGGCTTGTCACCGGCCGAGCGGGTTCAGGTCGCCGGACGCGGCCAGCGGCTGGACGAGACCAAGCCCGGCTCCGGCCTCGGCCTGTCCATCGTGACCGATCTCGCCGCCCTCTACGGCGGCAGCCTCAAACTGGGTGCGGCCCCGATCGGGGGGCTGAGGGCGGAACTGGTGCTGCCGGGGGTGTGAAAATCTCTTCAAATCAAGATGTTAGAGTGAGGATGATCTTCCTTTCCGCATCTGCGGGGCTAACTAAGGCTTAAAGCGTTGTCCGGCATGCTCGTGCGGACTTGTCTGGACTCGTCAGGACTGCTTTGATGACCGCCATTCCTTCCGGGGGCGTAGCAAAAATGGGACATCTCATCGTCGTTCGGGCGACCTGGGATAACGAAGCCGATGTGTGGACGGCAGAAAGCACCGATCTGCCCGGCCTCGTGACCGAAGCCTCCAGCCTCGATGAACTGGATGCGAAACTACCCGGCCTCATTCGTGACCTTATGGATGTGGATGAAGCCGATGATGGATTCGATGTCCCGGTTGAAGTGATCGCCAGTTTCTCAAGGCGGGTCAGGGTCGGCGCCAAGGCTGCATGAACAGCTTCACGCCCGAGCTGAAGAACTGCTGCTCGAGGCGAATTGCTTTTTTGTCCGTCAGGGGCGGGGCGATCATGAAATCTGGGAGAGTCCGATTTCCGGCATCCGCTTCACGGTCGATAACAGCATCAAATCACGGCATACCGCTAACGCGGTGCTGAAACAGGCCGGCCTCCCCAAGCACTTCTGATGCCCGTGTTGCAGGGCATCTGCCTTCGGCGGTTGCCGACTGTGAAACGGCGTAAACTTCCCATCCCAATCCACCCTCAACCTCAAATTAACGACGCTCCGGCTATCAAACCCGGTGGGACGCCTTTCGGCGGCCGGGGTGAGTGTTTGGGCGCATGAGCCAATCGTCGATCGAGCGGTTGAGGGACTATCTCGGGCAGTTGCCGCCGAAGGCGCAGGCCCTGCTGATGCGCGAGTTCGAGCGTGCGATCGAGCGCGGCGAGGACGTCGCCGTCGCCAATTTCGTGCTCGAACAGTTGCGCAGCATCGTCCGCGCCTCGAGCGAGGACATCACGCCGCGCACCGAAGATCCAATGCGGCGGGCGTTTCGTCCGCTTGAGCCGTTTCTCGTTGAAAACGTGCCCCACGTCCGGCCCGGCCAGATCCGGCGCACGTCGCTCGGCCCGGTCTGGCTCTGGCTCGGCCGCGAGGGCTGTCCCGAAGCCTTCCGCGCCTTCGAGGCGGCGGTGACCGGCGGCGCGGCGGACAAGGCCGCCGTCCGCACCTTCCAGCTTGCCGCCGCGGAAGCGATCGCCAGCGTCACCGGCAACCTGACAGGCGGCGAGCGCCAGCGCACGCTTGGCCGTCTCGGCGCCACCAGCGTGGTGGAGGACATTGCCTCGATCGGTGCCGTGCTGAGCGCCTGCGACGCGCTGGAACAGCTCAATCATAAGCTGCCCGGCCAGATGCGGGCGTTCGCCGAATCCCAGATCCGCTCGGTGATGGCGGCGCTCAATCTGCCCTCGCTGCAAACGCCGCAGGTGCTGCCGTTCGCGATTTCCCTGGTGATGCACCGGCTCGCCGCGCCCTGGCAGATCGTCCGCCTCGGCATCATGGTGGCGGCGTCCGACGACGAGATTCGCGTTGCGGGCACGCCGTTCGGTGTCACCGTGACCATGGCGATCCACGATCTGTCGCGCCTGGCCTCCGAGCTGCGCAGCGACATCAAGCGCGGCCACTTCAACGACACTTCCAACAATCTCAAGACGCTGCATGACGGCGTTCGCGGCCTGCGCACCGAACTCGACATTCGCTCCGAATCCGCGTGGGGCAAGCAATTGGCCTCGATCCGCTCCGAGATTTCCAATTCGCTGCAATCGGAAATCGACAGCGTGCCCGGCCGCGTGCGCCGGCTGTTGCGGCAGGGGCCGGACAAGGACGTGACCTCGGCCAACCGGATCGATCCGGTGGATGTCGAGGAGACCGCCGCGCTGATCGATTTCGTCGCGGTGTGCCGCACCTATGCCAGCGAACTGGCGATCAACGAAGTGTCGCTCCGCGCCTATACCGAATTGCAGCACTACGTCGAGAAGGCCACTGAAACGCTGGTGGAATCGCTGCGCACCCACGATCAGCGGGTGAGGGCTTACCGCCTGATGCAGATGCAGGCCGCGATCCGCTTCTGCGACGTGCTGTTCGGCCCGGATTATGCCTCGCTGATGAGCAAGGCCGCCGAAATGGCGCGGCCGGTCGAGCGCAAGGCCGCCGAGGACGCAAAGTCCGCCGAGCGCAAGCCTTCGCGCGCGGGTTGATCCAGCGCAACGTCCGCTGCGGCTTCGCGCACTATTCCCACCCCACGGTCGCTCATATCGAAAAGCCGCAAAGTGGTTCCGGAATCCCATTGAATTCGTGCCGGAAATGTCAATTGCACGCTTCCGCCAGCCGTGGTGTAACCCGGCCCGGAATGGCCGCTTTGAGTGGTTCTAATCCTGCCGGGAACCCTGTGGAATGACGCTCTGGTTCGTGTTCGCGCTGATGACGGCCGCAGCGGTATTTGCCGTGCTGTGGCCGCTTGGGCGTGGCGCGGGGCGCGCGTCCGGGGGAAGCGAGACGGTTGTCTACACGGATCAACTCGCCGAAGTGCAGCGGGACGTGGCGGCCGGGATGATTGGGGCGAACGAGGCGGAAGCCGCGCGCGTCGAAATCAGCCGCCGTCTGCTCGCGGCCTCGGATGCCGAGACCGGCGCGTCGTCATCGTCGAACATCGTGTTTCGCCGCGCTGTCGCCGTGATCGCGCTGACCATGTTGCCGCTGGTTGCAGTGATGTTTTACGCGCGGTTCGGCTCGCCCTCGCTCGGCGACTTTCCGCTGGCGGAGCGCGCCCGCACATCGGTGGCGACCGCGTCGATGGACAAGCTGGTCGCGCAGGTCGAAACCCATCTCGAAAAGAATCCGACCGACGGCCGCGGCTGGGAGGTGCTGGCGCCGGTGCTGGTGAAGATCGGCCGCTTCGACGACGCGGTGCGCGCCTGGCGCAATGCCATTGCCTATAATGGTGAGAGCGCCTCGCGCCGCGCCGATCTCGGCGAGGCGATCGCGGCGGCGAGCGGCGGCGTCGTCACGGCCGAGGCGAAGGCGGAGTTCGACCGCGCCATTGCGCTCGATCCGAATGAAGTGAAGGCGCGCTACTTCGTGGGCCTCGCCGCCGAGCAGGATGGCCGCAAGGACGATGCCGCGAATGTATGGCGCGCGATGCTGGCTTCTGCGCCGGCCGATGCGCCGTGGCGCCCGCTGGTACTGGAGGCGCTGGCGCGCGTCGGCGTTGCCGCGCCCAAGGTGTCCGACGAGGATGTCGCAGCCGCCAGGGGCATGAACGAGGGCGACCGCAATACGATGATCCGCGGCATGGTGGATCGCCTCGCCACGCGGTTGAAGGACAACGGCAACGACGTGGATGGTTGGTTGCGGCTGGTGCGTGCCTATATGGTTCTCGGCGAGCGCGACAAGGCGCAGGCGGCGCGCGGCGACGCACGGCAGGCAGTCGGCAGCGACGCCGCGCGGTTGCAGCAGTTGAACGACGGCCTCAAGAATCTCGGACTGGACGGATAATTCATATGACGCGCAAACAGCGGCGACTGACGTTGATCGGGTGTTCGCTCGCGGTGCTGGCGATCGCGGCAGGGCTGGTGCTCAACGCCTTGCGCGATTCCATCCTGTTCTTCTCGACGCCGACCATGGCCGTGGAAAAGCATCTCCAGCCGGGTCAGCGCTTTCGTCTCGGCGGCATGGTGCGCGAGGGATCGCTGGTGCGCGGCGACCAGCTTCACGTGAAGTTTGAAGTGACCGACGGAAACGCCACGCTGCCCGTGGCTTATCAGGGCATTCTGCCGGATTTGTTCCGCGAAGGGCAGGGCATCGTCTCCGAAGGCGCGCTCGATGCCGGCGGCGTGTTCAAGGCCGACACGGTTCTCGCCAAGCACGACGAAACCTACATGCCGAAGGCCGTCGCGGAGGAATTGAAAAAGACCGGGCACTGGAAGGACGACTACGGGAAGAAGTCGCCCAATGTGCAGGGCAGCGCGAGATGATCGCCGAAGCCGGACATTTCGCGCTCGTTCTTGCGCTGGCGCTGGCGCTGATCCAGTCGGTGGTGCCGGTGATCGGCGCACGGCTGCGTGATCCGGCGCTGATGAATGTCGCGCGCTCCACCGCGCTGGTGCAGTTCGTGTTCGCGGCCTTCTCGTTCGCCGCGCTAACCTGGCTGCACATCACCTCGGATTTCTCGGTCGCGAATGTCTACGAGAACTCGCATTCGCTGAAGCCGTTGCTCTATAAAATTACCGGCGTGTGGGGAAACCACGAAGGCTCGATGCTGCTATGGGTGCTGATCCTTTCCCTGTTCGGCGCGCTGGTGGCGGCATTCGGCAATAACCTGCCGCGATCGCTGCGCGCTCATGTGCTGGCGGTGCAGGCGTGGGTCGGCACCGCGTTTTATCTCTTCATCATCGCCACCTCGAATCCGTTCCTGCGCATCGCCAATCCGCCGATCGAGGGCCGCGATCTCAATCCGATCCTTCAGGACATCGGCCTCGCGATCCATCCGCCGATGCTCTATCTCGGCTATGTCGGGTTCTCGATCTCGTTCTCCTTCGCGGTGGCGGCGCTGATCGAAGGCCGTATCGACGCGGCATGGGCGCGCTGGGTGCGGCCGTGGACGCTGATGGCGTGGATATTCCTCACGCTCGGCATCGCGATGGGCTCATACTGGGCCTATTACGAACTCGGCTGGGGCGGATGGTGGTTCTGGGACCCGGTGGAGAACGCCTCGCTGATGCCGTGGCTCGCCGGCACCGCGCTCTTGCATTCGGCGGTGGTGATGGAAAAGCGCGAGGCGCTCAAGGTCTGGACGATACTCCTTGCGATCCTGACGTTCTCGCTGTCGCTGCTCGGTACGTTCCTCGTGCGGTCCGGCGTGCTGACATCGGTGCACACCTTCGCCAGCGATCCCGCGCGCGGCGTGTTCATCCTGATGATCCTCTGCCTGTTCATCGGCGGCAGCCTCAGTCTCTATGCGTGGCGTGCCACCGCGTTGAAGCAGGGCGGGCTGTTCGCGCCGATCTCGCGCGAGGGCGCACTGGTGCTGAACAATCTCTTGCTGACCACGGCGTGCGCCACGGTGCTGGTCGGCACGCTGTATCCGCTGGCGCTGGAAGTCCTCACCGGCGACAAGATCTCGGTCGGTGCGCCATTCTTCAACCTGACCTTCGCGCCGTTGTTCCTGCCGCTGCTGCTGGCGGTGCCGTTCGGCACGCAACTGGCGTGGAAGCGCGGCGACATTGTCGGCGCGGCGCAGCGGCTCACGGCGGCGGGCATCGTGTCGTTGGTCATCGTTGCCGTGCTGTGGGCATGGACCCGCGGCGGCGGCGCCTTCGCGCCGCTGATGATCGGCATCGCGGTTTTCGTCGTGCTTGGTGCCGTGACCGACATCGTCGAGCGCATTCAACTGTTCCGTGCGCCGCCCGCCACCTCATGGAGCCGCGCGCGGGGGCTGCCGCGCTCCACATGGGGCGCGGCCTTTGCCCATGCGGGACTCGGCATCGCGCTGATCGGTATCGTCTGCGAGACGACATGGAACAGCGAGAGCATTGCCTCGATGCGCCCGAACGATGTGGTTACTGTCGGCGGCTATCAGGTCAAACTCGACGGCCTGACGCAGCAGCAGGGACCGAACTATCGCGAGGCCATCTCGCGCTTCACGGTGACGCTGGACGGCAGGACCGTCGGCGTGATGTCGCCGTCGAAACGCAGCTTCACGACGCGCGGAATGTCCACCAGCGAGGCGGCGCTGCTGACGCGCGGCGTCAGCCAGCTCTATATTTCGCTCGGCGACAGCAATGCGGACGGCTCGGTGGCGGTGCGCATCTATCACAAGCCATTGGTGCTGCTGATCTGGTTTGGGCCAGTGCTGATGGCGTTCGGCGGTTTCCTGTCGCTGACCGACCGGCGGTTGCGCGTCGGCGCGCCGAAGCCCGCGAAAGCAGCAAAAGCCGCCGGCGCGTTGCAGGCGGCGGAGTAGCCGCGATGCAACGCATACGTCTTGCGCTGTTTGCGATCATGCTGGCGCTGATGCCGTCAGTATCTCATGCCGTGCAGCCCGACGAGATCATGGCCGATCCCGCGCAGGAGGCGAGGGCGCGCAACCTGTCGCGCGAATTGCGCTGCATGGTCTGCCAGAATCAATCCATCGACGATTCCGACGCGCCACTGGCACGCGATCTGCGCCTGCTGGTGCGCGAGCGCATCGCCGCAGGCTTTACCGATCAGCAGGTGATGGATTTCCTTGTCGCGCGCTACGGCGAGTTCGTGCTGCTCAAGCCGCGCGTGGAAGGCCAGACGCTGATTCTGTGGCTGATCCCGCCGCTGGCGCTTCTCGGCGGCGGATCTCGCGCTGTGGCTCGGCAATCGCCGCCGCAAGCAAAGAGTTGCAAGCGAGGAGGGTGCGTCATTCCAACTCACCCCCGAGGAAGAGGCGCGGATCGAGAAGCTGATCGCCGGTGAGGAACCCGCGAAAAAGCCGGTTTGACAGGCATTTAGCGCGCGTTGCGAAGGCCGTTTCGGGTCGCGTTTTTATTACAAAACATTAATTCCCCCGTCAGAGCGCGGTAAGGCCGCGTCCTCCATCTTCCAGAGCACAGGTGCAGCACGCACCGCGAGATTTCCCGTCCCTCGTTTCGTCCTCTTGGAGATGTTTCATGACCGACCGCCCGACCGACTTTTCGAAGCTCCCGTCCTATACCGTGCCGCGCCGTTCCATTTTCTCCGCGCGGAAGTTCGCGCTGATGGCTTCGGTCGTCGCGGGCCTTGGCGTCGCCGCCTATGACCTGACCCCATCCAACAACTTCGACCTGCTGACCACGACCGCTCATGCGCAGGTCAACAAGGAAGTTCGTCAGGTTCAGCAGCCGGTCGGCTTCGCCGACATCGTCGAGCGCGTGAAGCCCTCGGTGATTTCGGTGCGCGTGAAGATGACCGAGAAGGCGAACGCGAACGATACCGACGGCGACAACCCGTTCCCGCCCGGCTCGCCGATGGAGCGCTTCTTCAAGCGCTTCGGCGGTCCGGATGGATTCCCCGGCGGGCGCGGCGGCCGTGGCGGACGCGGCGGCGGTCAGGTGACCGGCCAGGGCTCGGGCTTCTTTATCTCGGCTGACGGTTTCGCTGTGACCAACAACCATGTCGTCGACGGCGCGGACAAGGTTGAAGTGACGACCGACGACGGCAAGGTCCACACCGCGAAGGTGATCGGCACCGATCCGCGCACCGACCTCGCGCTCATCAAGGTCGATGGCGTCAGCAACATGCCGTTCGCCAAGCTCTCCGACGGTCAGCCGCGCATCGGCGACTGGGTGCTGGCGGTCGGCAATCCGTTCGGCCTCGGCGGCACCGTGACCGCGGGCATCGTCTCGGCACGCGGCCGCGACATCGGCAACGGACCCTATGATGATTTCATCCAGATCGACGCGCCCGTGAACAAGGGCAACTCGGGCGGCCCGACCTTCAACACCGAAGGGGACGTCGTCGGCGTCAACACGGCGATCTATTCGCCGTCGGGCGGCAGTGTCGGCATCGCCTTCGCCATTCCGGCCTCCACGGTGAAGAGCGTGGTCAAGCAGTTGCAGGACAAGGGCTCGGTCAGCCGCGGCTGGATCGGTGTCCAGATCCAGCAGGTGACGCCTGAGATCGCTGACAGCCTTGGTTTGAAAAAGACAGAAGGCGCGCTGGTCGCCGAGCCGCAGGCCAATGGCCCGGCCGCGAAGGCTGGTGTTGAATCCGGCGACGTCATCACCCGGGTCAATGATCAGCCCGTCAAGGACGCGCGCGAACTGGCGCGGACTATCGGCGGCATGGCGCCCGGCCAGACTGTCAAACTCGTCGTGGTCCACAAGGGTCAGGACAAGATCCTCAGCATGACGCTCGGCGAATTGCCGAACGCCAGGCAGGCCAAGGCGGACACCGACCAGAACGACGACAGCGGCGGCAAGGCCACGAAGGGTAGCGTGACCGTGCCGAATCTCGGTCTGACGCTGGCTCCGGCCAACAGTGTCGCAGGTGCTGGCAAGGAAGGCGTGGTGGTGACCAATGTCGATCCGAACAGCCCGTCGGCCGAGCGCGGCTTCAAGGAAGGCGACGTCATTGTCGAGGTCGCGGGCAAGCTGGTCGCAACGCCGGGCGAGGTTCGCGATGCGATCACCGCCGCGCGCGCCGACAACAAGAACAGCGTGCTGGTGCGCGTAAAGTCCGGCGACTCGTCGCGCTTCGTCGCGATGCCGGTCGTGAAGGGCTGATCTCGAAAAGCATGCCCTCGGGCGTTTGACCCGAGGGTGGGCACATTTCGGCAACCACTTAATTCTCGCCGCTAGGCGAGGGACGAGATGGGGAGTTGTCGCCGGCACATTCGCCCCCGCCGACGGCTCCTTCCCGGGGACGGGCCTCAAAGCCCGTCCCTTGAAATCAGAGCATGACGCAATACGTCAAATGACGCGTCATGCGAGACGTTGCTCTCGATGGAAAACGCCCCCTCCGTCGAGTGCAGGCACGATCGCACTCCAGTCGGTCGTGCAGTGCGGGCGGTGAAGTCCCCCAGCTTCACCGCCCGTTTTTCTGCCGGGGTGAACCACGGCAAGGCCGAACAGGTTGCCTTGCATGAGGACGGTCATCGCGCCATGGTGTTACAAAGCTCCGTTGTTCCGACCCAGACCGAATCACAGATGCGATTGCTCATCGTTGAAGACGACCGCGAGTCGGCCGACTATCTCGTGAAGGCGTTTCGCGAGGTCGGCCATGTCGCCGATCTCGCCAGCGACGGCGAGGAGGGTCTCGCGCTGGCCGAGTCCGGCGAATATGACGTGCTCGTGATCGACCGCATGCTGCCGAAGCGCGACGGGCTTTCGATCATCGGCACCCTGCGCGGCAAGGGCAACCACACGCCGGCGCTGATCCTCTCCGCGCTCGGCCAGGTCGATGACCGGATCAAGGGCCTGCGCGCCGGCGGCGACGACTATCTGCCGAAGCCTTATTCATTCGCGGAACTGCTGGCGCGTGTCGAAGTCTTGTCGCGCCGTCACGGCGGCCCGTCGGAGGAAACTACCTACCGCGTTGGCGATCTCGAACTCGACAGGCTGTCGCATCAGGTCAAGCGCGGCGCCACCGAGATCACGCTGCAACCGCGCGAATTCCGGTTGCTCGAATATCTGATGAAGCATTCGGGGCAGGTGGTGACCCGCACCATGCTGCTCGAAAACGTGTGGGACTATCACTTTGATCCGCAGACCAACGTGATCGACGTGCATATCTCGCGGCTGCGTTCCAAGATCGACAAGGGACACGATCGTCCGCTGCTGCACACCATTCGTGGTGCCGGATACATGATCCGTGACGGCATTCGGTAAACTCGTCCGGACCACGGCATTCCGGCTGACGCTGGTCTATCTGTTCCTGTTCGCGCTGTTCGCGGCGTCGCTGCTGGGCTACTTCGCCTGGAACACGCGGCGCATGATCACCGAGCAGATTGCCGAAACCGTCAATTCCGAACTCAGCGAACTCACCGACCAGTATACGCGCAGCGGCCTGCGCGGGCTTGTGTCCGCCGTCGAAGGCCGCGCGCTGCGTCCCGGTGCCAATCTCTATCTCGTCACCACGCCGCAGGGACAGGGCGTCGCCGGCAACGTCGCCTCGCTGGCGCCGGGCATCATGGATCATCCCGGCTGGGCCGAGACGTTCTACAAGCGGCTGGAAGAAAACGATGCCAATACCAAAAGTCATTTCGCGCTGGTGAAGGTGGCGCAGCTCTCCGGCGGCTTCCGGATTCTGGTGGGCCGCGATCTCGAAGAGCGGCGTCGGCTGTTCGGCATCGTCGCCAAGGCCGCGCAATGGTCGGTGCTGATCGTGGTTGTACTCGGTCTCGGCGGCGGCATTTTCGTCGCGCGCCGTGTGCTGCACCGGATCGACGCCATGACCGGCACCACGCAGCGGATCATGGCGGGCGATCTCGCCGAACGGTTGCCGGTGGGCCGCAGCGGCGACGAGATCGACCGGCTCGCGGAAAATCTCAACGCCATGCTGGAGCGGATCGAGGCGCTGATGGCGGGCCTCAAGGAAGTGTCCGACAACATCGCCCACGACCTCAAGACGCCGCTGACGCGACTGCGCAACCGCGCCGAGGATGCGCTGGCGAAATCCAGCAACGAGGGCGAGTACCGCGCGGCGCTGGAACGGACCATCGAGGAATCCGACGGCCTGATCCGCACCTTCAATGCGCTGTTGATGATTGCGCGCGCGGAATCCGGCCAGGCCCGCGACAACATGACCGATTTCGATACAGCCGAAGTCGCCCACGGCATCCAAGAGCTTTACGAACCGCTCGCGGAAGACAAGGGCATGACGCTCGCCGTCACGGCTGACACCGCGACGATCCACGGCAACCGCGAACTCATTAGTCAGGCGCTCGCGAACCTCGTTGAAAACGCCATCAAGTATGGCCAGCCGGTGGCCACGCCGCTGGAAAGCGCCGCCGGCGGGCCGGACGGCGTGGCAAAGCCCCCGATATTCTGATCGAGGCGCGGCGCGAGGGCGACCAGGTTCTTCTCAGTGTCACAGACCACGGGCCCGGCATTCCGGAGGCCGACCGCCAGCGCGCGGTGGAGCGGTTTGTCCGGCTGGAAGCGAGCCGCACCCAGCCCGGATCGGGGCTCGGTTTGAGTCTGGCATCGGCTGTCGCGACGTTGCATGGTGGCGGCCTGCGACTCGCCGACAGCCAGCCGGGGCTGCGCGTGACGCTTGTGATCCCGAGCCGGGGCGTGGAACAAAAGAGCGTATGACTTCACCCACGATGGGCGGCGCAGGCCGTCCCACCTTGGCGGCCCGCTTCGTGGCCGGACCGAAATTGTCCGCAGCCTCCGACGCCGAGCGCCGGCTGGCGGACTGGCTGGCTGATTGTCCCATTGAAGCCGCGAACGCGCTCGGGGACATTTCAGCTTCATTCCCGCAGGCGAAAGCGATCCTTGAAGGCATCGCGGAAGCCTCGCCCTATCTGTTCGATCTGATGCGCGCGGACGCCGGCCGCGCGGTGCGGCTACTTCAATGCGATCCGGACGATCATCTGGCGGCGCTGATCGACAAGACGGTGGCCGATGTCGCTGCTGCCGCAAGCGAAGCCGATGTCATGACGTCGCTCCGCCGGATGAAATCCGAGGCGGCGCTGCTGATCGCGCTGTGCGACATCGGCGGCATGTGGCCGGTGATGAAGGTGACGCGGGTGCTCACCGACCTTGCGGTGACGTCCGTGCAATGCGCGATCCGTTTCCTGTTGCAGCAGGAAGCCGCGCGCGGCCGTTTGCTGCCGCCCGATGCCGAGCATCCGGAAGAGGGCAGCGGTCTTGTTGTTCTCGCCATGGGCAAGATGGGCGCGGGCGAGCTGAATTATTCCAGCGACATCGACCTGATCGTTTTCTACGAGCTGGATGCAACGACACTGGCCGACGGCATCGAGCCATCGCCATTCTTCGTCAAGGTCGCGCAGGGCCTGTCGCGGCTGCTGCAACAGCGCACCGCCGACGGCTATGTGTTCCGTGTCGATCTGCGGCTGCGGCCAGATCCGGCATCGACGCCGGTTGCGATCTCGACGGCGGCGGCGCTGCACTACTACGAGCGCGAAGGACGGACTTGGGAACGCGCTGCGATGATCAAGGCGCTGCCCTGCGCGGGCGACCTGAAAGCCGGTAACGCGCTGCTCGCGGAGATTGCGCCGTTCGTCTGGCGCAAGCATCTGGATTTCGCCGCGCTCGCGGATGTGCATGACATGAAGCGCCAGATGCAGACGTTTCGCGGCCAGAACGAAATTTCCGTTGAAGGCCATAACGTCAAGGTCGGCCGCGGCGGTATTCGCGAGATCGAGTTCTTCGCCCAGACCCAGCAACTGATCGCGGGCGGGCGGCATCCGGAATTGCGCGTGCGCCCGACGCTGGAGGCGCTCGATATTCTCGCCCAAAGCAACTGGATCACCTATCAGGCGCGCGATGAACTGACATCGGCCTACGATTTCCTGCGCCGGGTCGAGCATCGGTTGCAGATGGTGGCGGATGAGCAGACCCATGCGCTGCCGGATGAGGTCGAGGCCGTCGAGCGTTTCGCCCGCTTCTTCGGCTACGACGATCGCGCGTCGTTTGCAAAGGAACTGCTGGCGCATCTCAATTGCGTGCAGAACCACTACGGCCGCCTGTTCGAGGGTGATCCGACCGGTACGGAGAAGCTGCCGGACATCAACTACGGCGCGGGGCCGGACGACAGGGCATTGCTGGAGCATCTTGTCGCCCTCGGTTTCAAGAAGCCGAAGATGGTGGCGGAAACCGTCCGCTGCTGGATGAGCGGTGAATATCGCGTGTTCAAGGTGGACGCGACGCGGCAGGCGTTTCAGGAGTTCGTTCCCGACCTGATGCGCGGCCTGTCGCACGCCGAGGAGCCGGACGACGGCGTGGTGGCGTTCGATCGCTTCCTGCAAGCGTTGCAGCGGGGCGGGCGGCTGATTTCGCTCCTGAGCCAGAACAAGGAACTGGTCGCGCTGGTGGCGCTCGTGCTTGGTGCAGCGCCACGCCTGAGCGACATGCTGGCGCGCCAGCCGCAGATCATGGACGGCCTGATCGATCCGCGTTTCTTCGGCGCGATGCCGGATCAGGACGAGTTGTCGGCGCGACTCGCGGCAACGTTGTCCGACGCCAATTCCTATGAGGAGTTCCTGGATCGCCTGCGGCTGTTCGGGCAGGAGAGTCTGTTCCTGATCGGCACGCGCATCCTGTCCGGCACGGTGTCGGCGCAGCAGGCGGGCATCGCCTTCGCGGATGTTGCGGAGGGTATCGCGCATACGGTGGACCGTCTGGTGATGGACCAGTTTGCCGCCCAGCATGGCCGCATCAAGGATCAGGAAACCGCCATCGTGGCGATGGGCAAGCTCGGCAGCCGCGAGATGACGGCGTCCTCCGATCTCGACCTGATCCTGATCTACGATTTCGACCACGAGGCTCCGGATTCTGACGGCGCGCGCCCGCTGCACGGTTCGCAGTATTTCGCGCGGCTGACGCAGCGGCTCATCAGCGCCTTTACGACGCGCACCAACTACGGCGTGCTGTACGACGTGGACATGCGGCTGCGGCCCTCGGGCCGCGCGGGGCCGCTGGCGTCGCGCATTGATTCCTTCGCCGAATATCAGGAGCACGAGGCCTGGACATGGGAGCACATGGCGCTGACCCGCGCCCGCGTGATTTCCGCGTCGCCACAGTTCCGCGGCAAGATCGAAGCCGTCATCCGCGACGTGCTGACGCGCAGGCGCGACACTCGCGTCATCGCCAATGACGTTCTGGAAATGCGCCGCGCCATTGCGGAGGAAAGGGGCGAGGATGACATCTGGGATCTGAAGAACGCCGCCGGCGGCATGGTCGATATCGAGTTTATCGCGCAGTATCTTCAGCTCATCCACGCGGCGGACAAGCCCGGGATTCTGAACGTCAGCACGGTGCAGGTGCTGGACAACGCGGCGCGGCTCGGGGTGCTGCCGCAGTCCGACGCCGACATCCTGCGCGCTGCGTCACGGCTTTATCACGACCTCACGCAAATCATCCGGCTTTGCGTGATCGGAAAATTCAAACCGGAAACAGCCGGGGAGGATCTTCTGCGCGTGCTGACGCGGGCTGGAGACGCTCCGGATTTTTCTGCGCTCGAGGCGCGCGTGCGGGAGACGCAGACCGGCGTGCGCGAGGTTTTCCTGGCGCTGCTTGAGGGGCGGCCTCGGCTATAATGCTGGGCGCGGCATGCTCGCGGTGTCCGCACGGCAGCGTCACGCACACGATGGTGCCCGCGCCGAGCTTCGAGCGCAGCTTCATCGATCCGCCGTGCAGGTTGGCGAGCGACTTGGCGATGGCAAGCCCAAGCCCCGAGCCGTGATAGCTCTTGGTCAACTGGCTTTCGACCTGCTCGAAGGGGCGGCCGAGCTTCACCAGCGACTGCGGTGCGATGCCGATGCCGCTGTCGGCGATGGTGAGCACCACTGAATTGTCGATCACACGGCTGCGCACGGTGATCTTACCGCCGTCCGGTGTGAATTTCACTGCATTCGACAAGAGGTTGACCGCGATCTGCTTCATGGCGCGGCGATCGGCGAGAATTGGGATCGCGCCGCGAATATCCGCATTCACCGTCAGATTCTTGTTCTCGGCGCGGCCCGAAACCACCCGCAGGGATTCGGTGAGCGTCTGTGCGAGATCGAGCGGTTCGTAATCGAGCTTCATGCGGCCCGCTTCGATCTTCGACATGTCGAGGATGTCGTTGATGACTTCCAGCAGGTAATTTCCGCTGGTCATGATGTCGTGGCAGTATTCCTGATATTTTTCGGAGCCGAGCGCACCGAACATCCCGCTGCCCATCACTTCCGAGAAGCCGATGATCGCGTTCAGCGGCGTGCGCAGTTCGTGGCTCATGTTGGCCAGGAACTTTGATTTGGTCTGGTTGGCTTCCTCGGCGCGGGTTTTCTCGTCGGCATATTTCTGCGCAAGCTCGGCGAGCAACTGGGCCTGACGTTCGAGTTCGGTCTGCGAGCGCTTGAGATCAATGACGTTGGCGGTGAGGCGGAGGTCGTTGTCGATCAGCTTCTGCTCGTGCAGCTTGATCTGCGTGATGTCGGTGCCGACCGAGACGTAGCCGCCGTCCTTGGTGCGGCGCTCGCTGATATTAAGCCAGCTTCCGTCGTCCAGTTGCGCTTCGAAGGTGCGCGCGCCGGGCTCCGGCGCGTTCGGCAACCGGGTGCGGATTTCCGGCATCCTGCCGACCTTGATGACGGTCTCGTAGGAGGTGCCTTGCCTGACGGCGGAGTCGGGGAGCTTGTGCAGGCGCTTGAAGTGCGAGTTGCAGAGCACGAGGCGGTTGTCGGCGTCCCACAGCACGAACGCTTCCGGGATGGTCTCGATGGCGTCGCGCAGCCGCAGGTCGGCCTCGACGGTTTTCTCGGCGAGGCTTTTCTGCTCGGTGATGTCCACCGCGATGCCAATCAGGTGGCTGCCGTTGTCGTTCGGTCCTTGGCTGAGTTCGCAGCGCACGCGCAGCCAGATCCAGTGGCCGCTGGCGTGGCGCATCCGGAAAGTCTGGTCGATGTGGTCGAGCTTGCCTGAGACCAGTTGATCGGCGATCACGAACAGGTCGATGTCCTCCGACATCACCAGCGCGTTGACCTCGCCGAAGGTCAGCAGATCGCTGCGGCCTTCGAGCCCCAGCAGTTCGAACATCGACTGCGACCAGAAAATCCGCCCCCGCGACAGGTCCCAATCCCACAATCCGCAGCGGCCGCGGTTGAGCGCGGTATCGATCTGCGCGCGCACGGCGTCGTTAATGAGGTCGCCTTCGCGTGCGCGGGTCGACTGCCAGTGAAACGCGAAGCCGAGGATCAGCACCACGAAGCCGGTGGTGGCGGACAGCGTGATTTGCAGTGCCGCGTCGGAGCGCCACGGCGATTCGGTCTGCTCCTGAACGACGACGACCTGACCGGGCAGCGATTTGACCGCGCGCTGGGTGGCGAGGGCGCGGGGAGCGCCCGGCACCTCGACGTCGACCACGCCGGTCTGACTTCCTTGCAGGGTGAGCAGTTGCGTGGCGCTCAGGACATCAAGCAGGCGGCCGGGTTCCTCGGCGTTCTCTTCAATGGGAATGCGCGCGATGATGCGCTGGCCTTCGCCGGTGACGATGACATGGCGTCCGGCGGCAATGCCCCACGCGGGCATCAGGCCGGGTAATACGTTCTGAAGCCGCTCACCCGGCGCCGCCCGGTCCTGCCGCGTCAGGACGACACGGTCGAGGCGTTCTGCCAGTACGTCCGCCAATGCCGAGAGGTCGCGCTTGACCGATGCGCGCTTCTGTCGGGTCTGGTCGAGAACCTGGACGAAAGCGCCGATGCAGATGGTGAAGAGGAAGGCGATGATGAGGGCGGGGACGGCGCGGCGGAGAGTCGACTCCGCGATCAGCAGGCGGTGGTAAGCCGGCTTCGCAATCGACTGTGCCATTCCCTTGATCGAATCGGATTGGACACACGTCGTCGCTGCGTGCGAACGCGCCATTCCTCGCCCCTCGTATTTTCTTGTCTGCACCCCATTCGGTAAGGCTTTCCCCATCCTTTCCGAATCACAAGTCGATTTGAATCCACTTTTCCCACGCTGTCGAGAGTCAACAGATCGTTAATGCAAAATAAATGTTGTCCCAAGGAAATTTGGACTCGTTTTTGAGCGCTGAGTTGAGTCCGAAACGAGAACGCCGCGTCTGGACAAGGAGTCCTCATGGTGAGGAGCGCATCTTTGCGCGTCTCGAACCATGAGGGCATCGCGTTTCCTCATCCTTCGAGACGCGCGCAAGAGCGCGCTCCTCAGGATAGGGTTTCACAGGACGGCGGGAGGTTAACGCGCGGGCTCGGCGTGGCTGATGACGCGCTTCACGGATGGGAACGCATGGCGCAGGGCGCGCTCGATCTCGTCGACTTTTTCATGCACGTCGATGACGCTCATCGAAGGCGCGGCGCGGCAGTGAAAATTGACGATCTCGCCCGCGTCGGTGTCGCGGACCCGCACATTGTGCACGTCGTGGATCACGCCGCCCTCGGCGGCGAAGCGCGACAGTGCCTGCTGAACGGTCTCGACTCGCGCCGGTGCGGCGTCGCTGCCGAGCGGGAGCTCCGGCTCGAGCGGTTCGATGTGGGTATCGACCTCGGCGTCGGCGCCGAACTCCTCGCGGATCGCGGCCTCCAGCCGATGCGCAATATCGTGGGCGTCCTTCAGTGGCATGTCGCCATCGACCTCGAGGTCAATGCTGACGGTCAGCTTTTCGCCGAGGTCGTGCACCGTCACATGATGGATGGCGAGGCCGGAGTTGCGGGCGATCACCATGATTCGCTCGCGCACGCTCTCATTGCTGTGCGCGACCGGCGTGGCGGTGAAGGTCAGGTCGGCGTCGTGAAGGGCCTCGCTCACCGCATCCTGCGCCTTGCGCTTGATGTCGTCGATGCGGTCGATCGGGTAGGTGCGGGGCACATGCACCGTGGCATCGACGAAATGCCGCGCGCCGACCATCCGCACCCGCAGCCGTTCCACATCGACCACGCCGGGAATTCCGCGGATGGCCGCCTCGGCCTTCTCGGATGCGCCGTCCGGTGCGCGGTCCAGCAGCGTCTCGATGGTGGACTTGCCGAGCCGCAGGCCCAGGATCGAGATCAGCACAGCGACCGCGATGGCGGCGCCGGAATCACCCCACGCGTAGCCCAGCGCGGTGAGGCCGAGGCCGGCGATGACGGCGAAGGAGCCGAGCACGTCGGACGCGAAATGCAGCGCGTCGGCTTCCAGCGCCTGGCTCCTGGTATCCATCGCGGTCTTGTGGAGCGCCCGCGCGCGCCAGAAATTCACGACGATGTCCACCACCAGCACGACGAATGGCAGTGCCGACAGCGTTGGCGGCGCTGCGCCCTCGCGCAGCCGACCGTAGGCCTCGACCACGATGCCGCCGGCCAGAATGTAGAGCAGGGCGATCACGCCGAGCGCGGAGAGGCTTTCCAGCTTGCCGTGGCCGTAATGATGTTCCGCGTCGGCGGGCCGGTCGGAAATCCGCACCACGATCCAGGTGATGACCGTGGCGACGAGATCGACCGAGGAGTGCAGCGCTTCCGAGATCAGCGCGATACTGCCGATGGCGATGCCCACGGCGAACTTGATCGCCGCCATGCCTGCGCTGGCGACGATTGAAATCGCGGCTACCTGTTGCTTGACTGCGCTCATCGGCCCCTCGTCAATGCGCGGGTCTTGTCACGGTCCGCTGCCAAGCGTCAATCCGGAATTGTCCTTTGAAATGCGTGTCATTCGCAGGAAGATCAAGTCGGGTCAGAACCTCAGGACAATCTTACCGAAGTGCTTGTTGGCCGACATATACTCCACGGCCTGTGCGATATCGCCGAACGGGAACACGCGGTCGATCGGTAGTTTCAATTTGCCGGATTCAACCGCAGGCCAGATGTCCTGTTTCACCGCAGTGAAGATGTCGCGGATCTCCTCGATCGACCGCGTGCGGAACGTCACGCCGATGTAGCTGATACGCCGCGCGGCGTGGAGATCGAAGTCGAAATCGCCGTGGGTGCCGCCGAGACGGCCGACGTTGACGATGCGGCCGAGCACCTTCGTTGCGGCGAGGTTCTGGCTCACGAGTTTACCGGACACCTGATCGATGATGACATCGACGCCGGCACCGCCGGTCGCCTTCAACACCTGATCGACCCACGCCGGATCATTCAGAATCGATGGCCAGGTCCGCGCCGTGGTCCGTGAGCTGCGCGCGGCGCTTCGGATCGGTGGATGAGCCGATCACCAGCTTCGCGCCTTTGAGCTTCGCAATCTGCTGCGCCATCAGCCCGACGCCCGAACTCGCGCCTTGCACCAGAAGGCTCTGGCCCGGCTGGAGCGCGCCATTGGTCACCACGGCGTTGTGCATGGTGGTCAGCGCCAGCGTCAGTGAGGCGGCCTGCTCGAAGTCCATTCCTGTGGGGATGGGGAACAGGCGGCCGTAATCCGTCACGGCATATTCCGCGTAACCTCCCGCGCCCGAGCCCATCACGCGATCGCCAACTTTCACGCCCTTCGCATCAGGCCCGAGTTCGACGATCTCTCCGGCCCATTCCATGCCGAGCACGGTACCGACGCCTCCCGCCGAGCCGTGAACGTGGCCCTTGATCATGCCCAGATCAGCGCGGTTCATGCCGCAGGCATGGACCTTCACCAGCACCTGCGGCCCCCGGGGCGAGGGCTTCGGCACATCGGTGATCGCGGCGCCATTCGCGCCGTAGACATAGGCTTTCATGGGATTGTTCTTTCAGACATGCGGGCAGGGATGAAGTGTGCAGGTATAGCAGTGCTTTCGCCGGGCCACAAAAGCCGATCCGGGTGGTCTCTTGCCGCAAATCGCTGACAAAGCCGGGCTTTTTGATAACGCGCCGCTCAGCAGAATCTGTCACAAACGCGTCATTGGATTTCCAGCCTTGGCTTGCGGATGGAGCCGGATTTGCGGAAAAGACGATGATCCTGCGGATATTTTGTGTGGTGCTCATGTGGGTGTCTGTCCTGCCGTTTGCCTACGCGCAAACGCAGAAGGCGGCGGTGCCTCAGAAGCGCGAGCTTGTGGTTGGCGTCAAGGACGCGCCGCCGTTTGCGCTGAAAGGGTCGGACGGCGCGTGGTCGGGCCTCAGCATCGAACTGTGGCGGCAGGTTGCGAAGGCGACGAACCAGACATTCCGTTTCGTCGAAGCCCGAGATATGCCTCAGTTGATCGAGGAAACGGCGTCCGGACGTCTCGACGTCGCCGTCGGCGCGATCACCGTCACCGTCGATCGCGAGAAGGTTCTCGATTTCACGCAGTCCTATTATTCGACCGGCACGGGCATCGCCGTTCCCATCGTCAGCGTGATGAACTGGGGCACGCTGCGCCGCGCGCTGACCTCGTTCAATTTTCTGCAAGCGATCTCTGTACTGATTGCGCTGACGCTGGGCGCCGGCATTCTGGTCTGGCTGCTGGAGCGGCGGCAGAACGACTATTTCGGCGGCAGCATCACCAAGGGCATCAGCTCCAGCGTGTGGTGGTCGACGCTGGCGATGACCCAGCGATCGTCGGCGGAGAAAGGCCCGCAGACCATTCTGGGCCGCGCCGTGGCGGTGATATGGCTGGTGGTGTCGGTGATTACCATTGCGGTCTTCACCGCCGGTGTGACCTCGGTGCTGACGACGTCGCAAATCCAGGGAACGATCTATGGCGTCGCAGACCTTGCATCGGTTCGGGTCGGCACGGTGAAGGGAACATCGTCCGAAGGCGATCTCCTGCGGCGCAAGATCAAGTTCCAAACCTTTGAGACGCCCGGCGACGGACTGAAGGCGCTGCGCGCAGGCCGCATCGATGCGTTCGTCTACGACAAGCCCTTGCTCGCGTGGGCCATCCGTCAGGGCTACGCCTCGCGGCTCAAGCTGCTCGATATTTCCATCGAGACGCAGAACTATGCCTTCGCGCTGCCGCCGGACAGCCGACTTCGGAAATCGTTGTCGATCGCGATCCTCGACGCGATCCAGAAGGAGGCATGGAACGAGGCGCGAATCCGCTATCTCGGAGAGGACTCGCTGAGTTCGCCGTGATGACCGGCGGTGGAGCAACCGGCAAAGCGTAACGCTTTCGTGAGGGCGGCTGGTTTCACCGGATTCCTGCGTCGCGCATATGCCGCATGCAGCGCGGGCAGTGCAGGGCGGAAGGCATCCCGTCTATATGCAGGGCACGATTCCCAGCCTCTTTCAGGATATCCGGCACGATGGACGCCACTTCGCCGACGCTCGCGCCCATCACCGACGGCCTTCCTCCTGAGCGCAGGCGGTGGGCGGTTTTGGCGATCTTCACGGCGCTCGCGATGGCGGCGCTCGATACCGCCATCGCCAATATCGCGCTCCCGGCCATCGCCGCCGACCTGCACACGACGCCCGCCGATGTCATCTGGGTCGTGAACGTCTACCAGATCGCCATGGTCGCAACGCTGCTGCCGCTGGCGGCGCTCGGCGAGATCGTCGGCCATCAGCGCATCTATCTCGGCGGACTGCTGTTGTTCACGCTGGCGTCGCTGGCCTGCGCGCTGGCGTGGTCGTTGCCGACGTTGCTGGCCGCGCGCGTTCTGCAAGGACTCGGCGCCGCCGGGGTCATGAGCGTGAACACGGCGCTGGTCCGGTTCGTCTATCCCTCGCAGCTGCACGGGCGCGGGTTCGGCAACAATGCGCTCGTCGTCGCCACCGCATTCACGCTGGGCCCGGCGATCGCATCGGGCATTCTGTCGGTCGCATCGTGGCCGTGGCTGTTCGCCATCAACATTCCGTTCGGCGTTGCCGCGATGCTGATCGGCATCAGGACCCTGCCGCAGACGCCGCGCGCGCGCCATGCCTTCGATGTTCTCGGCGCGCTGCTGACGGCGATCTGCCTGTGTCTCTTCATTCTCGGAATCGGCAGCGCCGCGCATGGGGCCTCGGCTGTCATCGTCGTTGCCGAGTTGGTGGGGGCGGTGATCTTCGGCGCGTTGCTGCTGCGCCGGCAGGCCGATCATCCGGCGCCGATGCTGCCCATCGATCTGTTCCGCAGGCCGATGTTCACATTGTCCGTTGCAACCGCCGTCTGTTCGTTCGCGGTGCAGGGGCTCGCCTTCGTGTCGCTGCCGTTCTATTTCGAGGACGTCCTTCATCGCACCCAGGTCGAGACCGGATTCTTCATGACGCCATGGTCGATCGTGGTCGCGATCATGGCGCCGATCGCAGGAAGATTGTCGGATCGCCACTCCGCCGGTGTGCTGGGCGGGTTGGGACTCGTATTGCTCGGCATTGGAATGGCGCTGCTGGCGATGCTCCCGGCATCGCCGAGTGTCGCCGACATCGTCTGGCGCATGGCGATCTGCGGCTGCGGATTCGGTTTCTTCCAGTCGCCGAATATGAAAGCCATCATGGCCGCCGCGCCGCCGGGCCGCAGCGGCGGCGCCAGCGGTCTCGTGGCGACCGGGCGGCTGATCGGCCAGACCACCGGCGCGGCGCTTGCGGCACTGTGCTTCGCCCTTGCCGGACACGGGGGCGCGACGTGGGCCCTGGCGCTCGGGGCAGGCTTTGCCGCCGTCGGCTGCATCATGAGTTTCCTGCGCCTGACGGTCCGTTGACGCTCCGGACTTTCCGTCTTACCGATTGTTCAAAGCAACAATTTTGGGGAGACCATCCGTGTCCGATCAGCCAGTGCTTCTGAAAACCGATGGGCCTGTCGCGCGCATCGTCTTCAATCGTCCCAAAGTCCTGAACGCGCTGAGCGTGGAAGCCGCAGATGCGTTTCTTGACGCCTGCAAGAGCGTGGCCGCCGATACAGGCAATCGCGTCGTCATCATCGCCGGCGAGGGCCGCGCCTTCATGGCGGGCGGCGACATCTCCGCGTTCCAGGGCCCGGCGGACGAGGTGCGCAAGCGCGTGCCGACGATCATGGAGCCGTTGCACGAAGCTCTTGAGATTCTAGCCGGGTTGCCACAGCCTGTCGTTGCCAGCCTGCAAGGTGCAGTCGCCGGGGCGGGGATGAGCATCGCGCTCTCTACCGATCTTGCGATCGCCGCGGACAATGCGATCTTCACACTGGCCTATGCGAAGCTCGGCACCAGCCCGGACGGATCGGGATCGTGGTCGTTGCCGCGCCTCGTCGGCCTGCGCAGGGCGATGGAGATCGCGCTGCTGTCGGATGTCTACGATGCACCCGAGGCGCTCCGGCTGGGCCTTATCAATCGTATGGTCCCCGCCGCCGATCTTGCGGCCGAGACCGAAAAGCTCGCGCGCCGTCTCGCCGATGGCCCCACCTTCGCGTTCGGCAGGACCAAGGCGCTGCTGCGCGCCTCACTGGACAATTCGCTGCACGATCAGCTTGCCGCCGAGGCGGCGGGATTTGGCGCATGCATCGGCACGAAAGATTTCGCGGAGGGCGTCGGCGCGTTTCTCGCCAAGCGTCAGCCGACATTCACCGGCAAGTGAAGCTGTTTGCCATCGTCTAGCTGCTACGCCGCCGGGGAGGTCGCCGCCGCAGGTTTCTGCGGCGGACCGATCAGCAGCTTGGTCAGCCAGCGGCGGGCGGGATTTTCCACGGTGACGTAGGAAATGCGTCCGACCGCGAATACCAGCAGATAAACTCCGGCCACCAGCAAAAGTTGCGATCCAAGACTGACGGTCTTGGAGACCTGCGAGATCAAGATCATCCCTACCGCATAGTGGTAGAGATAGATCGAATAGCTGCACTCGCCGATCCAGACCAGTGGTCGCACCTCGAAGATGCGCATCGATGCGGGTCTGGTGGATAGAAACCAGAACAGCACCAGAGACAGCAGGGCGAAGCTGCTGGCGATGACGGGATCGCGGCCAATGGGCGCATAGTTGAGGCTGATCCGCGCGATCATTGCATACGCCACCGCGAGCAGGACGAGGGCAGCGCCTTTCGCGAGGCGTTCCCTGTACACTTCATAGAATACTGCGCCCGCCGCGAACCACGGCATGTAGTCCGGAATGAAAAAGCCGTCATAGACGCCGTTGTAGCCGGGCAGCCAGCGCCGCAGCAGCGCGCGGACGACGTAGATCAGCACTGTGAAGACGACGAGATTGCGCGCCAGATTCTGCCGCGCGAACAGCCAGTACAGGATCAATGCGATCATGTAGAAGCGGATCTCGACCACCAGCGACCAGTAGACACCGGTGACGAAATCGACTTTCGGAAACAGTCCGGACCAGAGCGATGTCGGTGTCAGCGTCAGCGAGGGCAGGAAGTTCGGCCAGAATTGCCGCCGGGTGAGGGCGAACGGCGCGTCGGACCAGTTCAGCAGAAAGAAAGTGACGATCGCTGAAACGATCAGCGCCGGCCAGATGCGGACAAAGCGCCGGATTGCAAAATCGAGCAGCGACTTCGAGGACTCCAGCGTCATGGCGATGACGAAGCCCGAGATGATGAAGAACAGCTCGACGCCCATGTAGCCGTACTTGAAGATCACGACGTTGCTGAACGTCTCGCCATAGGGATAGAGCGTCGATTTGTAGTAAAATGATTCAAGATGATAAAAATAATGAAAGCCCATCACCAGCAGGATGGCGACGCCTCGCAGGCCGTCCAGGGCGGTCAGTCGTTGGCTGGTCATGACGAGTTGAGCCGGCTTGTTGAACCAGTGACCGGGATGATGTACCGCATCTCATAGCCAAATCCGGGCCGGAGGTCGATCGCTGCTCCTGAATATCAGTCCTTTGTTACCGCTTTCCGGCGTCGAAACAGGTCGAAAACCATTATTTTCTGTCGTATGAGTGCCGGTGTCGCCGCAGCGTTATCAGGTAAAATGCAGGATTTTCAGCAGCACAGATTCTCGGTCGCCCCGATGATGGACTGGACCGATAGCTATTGTCGGGCGTTCCATCGTCTGCTGTCGCGTCGCGCCCGGCTCTATACCGAGATGGTGACCACGGGCGCGATCATCCACGGCGACCGCCAGCGGTTGCTTGGCTTCGATGCCAGCGAACATCCCGTCGCGCTCCAGCTTGGCGGATCGAGATCCGCGCGATCTCGCGGAAAGCGCGCGGATCGGCGAGGGCTTCGGCTACAACGAAATCAACATGAACGTCGGTTGCCCGTCCGATCGTGTAAAGGGCGGAAATTTCGGCGCGTGCCTGATGGCGGAGCCGCAGCTTGTCGCCGACTGCGTTGCCGCGATGAAGCAGGCTGTCAAAATTCCGGTCACCGTGAAATGCCGCATCGGCATCGATGATCAGGATCCAGAAATTGCGCTGGATACGCTGAGCCGCGCGGTGGTCGATGCTGGCGCGGATGCGCTGGTGGTTCACGCGCGCAAGGCGTGGCTCAACGGTTTGTCGCCGAAGGAAAACCGCGACATCCCGCCGCTGGACTATGACCGGGTGTATCGCCTCAAGGCCGCGTTGCCGCATGTGCCGATCTCGATCAACGGCGGCATCGCCACCATCGCGGATGCGAAGGCGCATCTCGATCATGTCGATGGCGTGATGCTGGGTCGCGCGGCCTATCAGGAGCCGTGGAGGTTATTGAGCGTCGATCCGGAATTGTTCGGTGAAGCGCCGCCGCATGCAACCATGCATGACGCCATCGAGGCGCTGATGCCCTATATCGAGCGCGAGTTGTCCGCCGGGACGCGGCTGCATTCGATCACGCGGCATCTGGTCGGCGCGTTTCATGGCGTGCCCGGCGCGCGGGCGTTCCGCCGTTATCTCGCCGAGGTCTGCACGAAGCCGGATGCCGGCACGGAGCAGCTTGCGGAGGCGCTACGGATTGTTGAGCCGCGCGCGATCGCGTCGATCGCCGCTTGAGTTAAGGATACCCGCGCAGCATCAGCTTGTCGGGGCGGACCTCCCAGCTTTCCAGCCGGTTGAGAAAGCTCATGCCGAGCAGGTTGGTCTTCATCTGGCCGCGCGGCACCACGAGCGCGGGCACCGAGCGCTCCACCAGTTTTCCGACGGAGAGACGATCGAGCGTCAGCCGCGCCGCGCGCACGCGGCCGCCAGCAGTCTCGACATCCACATTGTAGTCCAGCAATTCCAGCGGCAATCCCGCGGCCTTCGCCGTCTCATAGGTCAGCACCACGGAGGTCGCACCGGTGTCGATCACCATCGGCGTGCTGACGCCGTTGATCTTCGCGCGCAGCGAGAATTCTCCGTTGTCGCTGCGGGCGACTTCGACGGCGCGCGCAGGCTTGGCGCCCAGGGTACGGTCCGTGGCGCGGATCAGCGCGCCCTTCATGCTGGCGAATGCCACGGGGTGCGACATCGACAGCAGGAAGCCCACGGTCGTCATAACGATGGCGAGGATTGTGAGTGCCCGCATCATGCGGCACCCGCAGCGGTCAGGAGCCGATCTTGCGTTCGGCCCGTGGCGCGGGAATCGGCAGCCCCGCGTCCTGCATGCGCTGATGCAGCGTCGCCATCACGGCCAGCCGCTCCGCGCTGTCCATCGCGTGCCAGCGCGCGATCTCGGGCAGGGTGCGCCCGCACCCCAGACAGAGCTTGGCCTTCGGATCGATGAAGCAGACGGCGATACACGGCGTTTCTGGTTTCATGCCTGGTACTGATGGACATTTTCATCGCTCGCGCAAGATACTCTACAGGCCTGTTCCCGCATTCATGATCGGCTTGTAACGGGGGCGGCTCTTGTCGCCGGCCATTCCTTCGGGTTGCAGTGGCGGCGAGTCCTCTCGCATCGGCGCCAGCGCCGTCATCACGCGCTCCGGCGGATAAGTGACGATCACCTCAGTGCCCACGCGCAACGTCGACTTGAGCGTGAAGGTGCCGCCGTGCATGTCGATCAGGCTTTTGGCGATCGGAAGACCGAGGCCCGCGCCCTGTTCGGCGGATTTGATCGAGTTCGATCCTTGGCCGAATGAGGCCAGCACCACCGGGATTTCATCCTCGGCGATGCCGGAGCCGGTGTCCTTGACGCTGAGATACTGTCCGCCGGAGGCGGTCCAGCCGACCTTGAGCCAGATTTCGCCGCCGGGCGGCGTGAACTTGATCGAGTTCGACAGCAGGTTGAGCACGACCTGCCGGGTGGCGCGCTCGTCGCCCCACAGCTTCGGCATGTCCTGCTCGAAGACTTCGTGAATGGTGATGCCACGACTGGAGGCGCGCAGCTTCAAGAGGTGATGGCAGTCCGCCACCACGTGGACCAGCGACACCGGCTCCTCGTTGAGTTCGTAGCGGCCGGCTTCGATGCGCGACAGATCGAGAATCTCGTTGATGAGATTGAGCAGGTGGACGCCGGAGTTGTGAATGTCGGCGGAATAGTCCTTGTAGACCTCGACGGCGTGCGGGCCGAAAATCTCGCTCTTCATCACTTCGGAGAATCCGAGAATGGCGTTCAGCGGCGTGCGCAGTTCGTGGCTCATCTGCGCAAGGAAGCGCGACTTCGAGACGTTGGCGGATTCGGCGCGATGGCGCGCTTCATCCGAGATCGCCTTGGCTTGTTCGAGTTCGCCGATCAGTGCATCCTTCTCGGCGCGCGCTTCCAGCGTTGCGAGCGTCGTCGAATGCAGGCGGTGGGCGAGCAAGGCGAAGTAGCCTTCCGCCGTGACCGCGAGAGCCGCAAGAATGTAGTCGTCGAAGGTGCCGCGCAGAATGAAATTCACGGCGATGGCCGCCGACACCGGGATCGTTGCTGCAAAAGCTGCGATCGGCAGGCTTGCCGCCAGCATGCTGGAGACGGCAATGACCAGCAGCATCACGAACAGCATCAGCGTGTTCGAGACGACATCGATGCCGGATGGATGGATCAGGACGACCGTCCATGCCAGCCCGTAAATCAGATCGAGAGCAACGAAACGTATGCGCCAGGTTCGGGTGACGGCGGGAGTGGATGACGTGACCGCAAGAAATTTCGAACAGAAGCGGATGACGATGGCGTGGATCGTGAGAATTCCCGCAGTCCAGATCACCGCGGCGACCGGAGGAATCCAGAAGCTGCACAGGATGCCGGATGCCACCACAAGCAGGATGACGACGAGAGAAGCCGAGATGCGGGTCTGCGCGTATTGCCGCAGCAGTTCGTGATCGAAGGCCGGCCGGGTTCCGCTGCTCGATGTCAGCCTGTCGCGGGCTTCGCGCACGCGCTGGGAAGCCGCCCGCCGGTTGCGCGCCGGTGTGTCCGCTGAGGTCGCGGCGGGCTCTTTCCTGTCGGCGGACTCGCTCATTTTACGCAACAAATTCCTGAACAACGCGAATGCTGCGCCCGGGCCGCACGCGCATACTGCCGCCTGCTATTTCTGGCGCTAAATCATTAAGAGGTGGCTTAAAGATCAATTTAATCGGGTTAAGAAAGTATGAATTTCGGCGCTAGGGCTGCGCTGGCGGTAAGGTGATGCGTCGGGGAGTATGGAGACCGGATCGGCGCGGGGCCTCATCCTGAGGAGCGCGCTTTTCGCGCGCGTCTCGAAGGATAGGCAGGGGATTTCGTCGCGAGATGTGCCTCATGGTTCGAGACGGCGCTGAAGAAGCGCCTCCTCACCATGAGGCTTCCATTGCCTCAATCTTGGGAGATCGGTTTAAAGCCGCCTATCGCTGTAACCGGGCCAGCAGGCTCGACGTGTCCCAGCGCTTGCCGCCCATGGTCTCGACCTCGGAGTAGAAGTTGTCGACCAGTGCGGTCACCGGCAGGCTCGCACCGTTGCGGCGGGCTTCCGCGAGACAGATCGACAGATCCTTGCGCATCCATTCGACGGCAAAACCGAAATCGAACTTGCCCTCGTTCATGGTCTTGTAGCGGTTCTCCATCTGCCAGGATTGCGCCGCACCCTTCGAGATCGTGTCGATCACCGCCTGAACGTCGAGGCCGGCCTTCTTGGCGAAGTGAATCCCTTCGGCCAGACCCTCGACAAGACCCGCGATGCAGATCTGGTTGACCATCTTGGTGAGTTGGCCGGAGCCGGCGGGGCCGAGCAGCTTGCACATCCGGGCATAGGACGCGATCACGGGCTCGGCTTTGTTGTAGGCCGCTTCAGTGCCGCCGCACATCACGGTCAGCGCGCCATTTTCCGCACCCGCCTGGCCGCCGGAGACCGGTGCATCGACGAACTGAAAGCCGCGCCTGGTTGCTTCGGCGTCAAGCTGCCGGGCGACCTCGGCCGAGGCGGTGGTGTGATCGACGAAAACAGCTCCGGACTTCATGGCGGCGAATGCGCCATCGGCACCAATCGTGACCGCGCGCAGATCGTCATCGTTGCCGACGCAGGCCATCACGAAATCCTGACCTTCTGCCGCCGCCTTCGGCGTCGCCGCGGCACGACCGCCGAATTTCTCGGCCCAGGCCTTCGATTTTGCCGCAGTGCGATTGTAGACCGTCACCTCGTGGCCGCCTTTGGCGGCGAGATGCCCCGCCATGGGGAATCCCATGACGCCGAGACCGAGAAATGCGACTTTTGCCATATCGTGAACTCTTTGAATTGCAGGGATGTTGACCGGATCTGACGGGCCGGGGACGGCAACAGCTATGCGATCAGAATGCCTCTACGCAAGGGCGTTGACGGCGCAGGTGACGCGCGTATGAAGGCCGCCAAGCGACTGCGGAACATGACCGCGTGCAGGGAGATGTGTTGTGGCTGTCGATAAAGATCAGGTTCTTGCGGCCCTGCGCGCTGTGGTATCGCCGCGCGGCGTTTCGCTCACCGATGCACGGGTGCTGTCGGAGATCACCGCCTCGGACGGCAAGGTGTTCTTCTCGATCAATGTCGATGCCAATGAGGCGCGGGCATGGGAAGACGTGCGCGCCAGGGCGGAGGCCGCTGTTCGCGCCATTCCGGGCGTCACCACGGCGCTGGTCGCGCTGACGGCTGAGCGCAGGCCGGGTTCCGTGCCTCCGGCGCAGCATCAACATTCGCATCAGCACGCACATGGCGTGAAGCCTGTCGCGCAGCACCGTCCGCAAGGCGCGCCAGCAGATTCCCCGATGGGCAAGCAGGCCGCGATTCCCGGCATTACCTCCATCATCGCGGTGGCATCAGGCAAGGGCGGTGTCGGCAAATCGACCACCGCGCTCAATCTGGCGCTGGGGTTGCGTGATCTCGGTCTCCGTGTTGGCTTGCTCGACGCGGACATCTACGGCCCGTCGGTGCCGCGTCTGACCGGCGTTCAGCAAAAGCCGGCGCTCAACGACGAGAAGAAAATGATTCCGATCGTGCGGTTCGGACTGCCGCTGATGTCGATCGGCTTTCTGGTTGCGGAAGACACCGCGATGGTGTGGCGCGGGCCAATGGTGATGTCCGCGATCCGGCAGATGCTGTGGGATGTCGCCTGGGGCGAACTGGATGTGCTGGTGGTGGACATGCCGCCCGGCACCGGTGATGCGCAACTGACGCTGGCCCAGCAGGTGCCGCTGAAGGGGGTGGTGATCGTGTCCACGCCGCAGGATCTGGCCTTGATCGACGCGCGGCGCGGGATCGCGATGTTCGAGAAGGTCAATGTGCCGACGCTCGGCATCATCGAGAACATGAGCTATTTCCAGTGTCCCGAGTGTGGCACGCGCTCGGACATCTTCGGGCATGGCGGCGCGCGGCACGAGGCCGAGCGGCTCAAGGTTCCTTTCCTCGGCGAAATCCCGCTGCATATGTCGATCCGCACCTCGTCGGATGCGGGCACGCCCGTGGTGAACAGCGAGCCCGGCGGCGTTCATGCGGCGATCTACCGGGAGATCAGCAGCAAAATCAAAGCCCAGCTTTCGGGGGGCGGTACCGGCATAAGCGGCTAACCAGTCGCGAATCCGGCCTTTCCGGCACTCATTCGACTTTCGTTCAATTCTGCAAAAGGCTGACATTCCAGCATTTTCCGAAACCTGACTTCCGTGCTAGAGACCGCCCCAGAGGGATTTCAAAAAGAAACGCCCCCCCAAAAGGAGATGCCTAATGAAGCGTCGTGATTTTTTGAAAGTATCTGCCGCCGGAGCCGCCGCGACTGCTGTCGCTTCGCCGGCCATTGCCCAGTCGTCGCCTGAGATCAAGTGGCGCCTGACCTCGAGCTTCCCGAAGTCGCTGGACACCATCTACGGCGGTGCCGAGCAACTGGCGAAGCAGGTCGCCGAAATGACCGACAACAAGTTCCAGATTCAGGTGTTCGCGGCCGGCGAAGTTGTCCCTGGCTTGCAGGCTCTTGACGCGACGTCCAACGGCACCGTCGAAATGTGCCATACGGTTTCGTACTACTACGTCGGCAAGGATCCGACCTTCGCGATCTTCGCGTCGGTGCCGTTCGGCCTGAACACCCGCATGCAGAATTCGTGGCTCTATCAGGGCGGCGGCAACGAACTCGCCAACGAGTTCTACAAGAAGTATGGCGTGATGGGCCTGCCCTGCGGCAACACCGGCACGCAGATGGGTGGCTGGTTCCGCAAGGAGATCAAGACCGTTGCCGATCTTCAGGGATTGAAGATGCGTATCGGCGGCATCGCCGGTCAGGTGCTGGCCAAGGTCGGCGTCGTGCCGCAGCAGCTCGCAGGTGGCGACATCTATCCGTCGCTCGAAAAGGGCACCATCGACGCCGCCGAGTGGGTCGGCCCGTATGATGACGAGAAGCTCGGCTTCAACAAGGTTGCGAAGTTCTACTACTATCCGGGCTTCTGGGAAGGTGGACCGACGGTTCACGCCTTCACCAACCTCGAGAAGTTCAACTCGCTGCCGAAGAACTATCAGGCGATCCTGACCAACGCGGCTGCCAACACCAACACCTGGATGACGGCCCGCTACGACCTGCAAAATCCGGCTGCCCTGAAGCGCCTCGTCGCGAGTGGAACGCAGTTGCGTCCGTTCACCAACGAAGTTCTCGATGCTTGCCTGAAGTCCACCAACGAACTGTGGGCGGAAATCTCGGGCAAGAACGCGGACTTCAAGAAGGCGATCGATGCCATGCAGGCCTACCGCTCGGATCAGTATCTGTGGTGGCAGGTTGCCGAATACACCAACGACAGCTTCATGATCCGCTCGCGCACCCGCGGCTGATCGTACAGCAATAACCGTTCGAACGAGCCCGGTCTCCGCAAGGAGGCCGGGCTTTTTCTTTGCAGTGCGGCCGCTGGAATCGGCATGGAAATTGGGAAGCGCTTGTTCCATGCTCGGGCCAAGCCTCAACACAAGAAGAAGGTGGTGCACACACAATCACATCCAGGGAGCACTCCATGAAACGTCGTGAATTTATCAAGGTGGCAGGCATCGGCGCAGCCGGCGCCGCGGTCGCTTCGCCGGCCATCGCCCAGTCCATGCCCGAAATCAAATGGCGGCTGACATCCAGTTTCCCGAAATCGCTCGATACTATTTACGGCGCTGCCGAAGTGTTCTCGAAGGCCGTCGCTGAAGCCACCGACAACAAATTCCAGATTCAGGTGTTTGCGGCGGGCGAGGTCGTGCCGGGCTTGCAGGCGCTCGACGCCGCGTCGAACGGCACCGTCGAGATGGCGCATACCGCTGTTTATTACTACGTCGGCAAGGACCCGACGTTCGCGCTTGCGACCGCCGTGCCGTTCGGGCTGAACAGCCGCATGCAGACATCGTGGTTGCAGGTCGGCGGCGGCGCTGAGCTGCTCAACGATTTCTTCAAGGGCTTCAATGTCGTCGGCTTCGCGGCCGGCAACACCGGCTGTCAGATGGGCGGCTGGTTCCGCAAGGAAATCAAGGAGCCTTCGGACTTCAGCGGCCTGAAAATGCGCATCGGCGGCTTCGCCGGAAAAGTCCTGACCAAGCTCGGCCTGGTGCCGCAGCAGGTGGCCGCTGGCGATATTTATCCGTCGCTGGAGAAGGGCACCATCGATGCTGCGGAGTGGGTCGGTCCTTACGACGACGAGAAGCTCGGTTTCCAGAAGGTCGCGAAGTACTATTATTACCCCGGCTGGTGGGAAGGCGGGCCGACGCTGCACAATCTGGTCAATCTGGCCAAGTGGGAAGCACTGCCGGCGAGCTACAAGTCCATCATCAAGACGGCGTCATCGCTTGCCAACGAGACCATGCAGGCGCGCTATGACGCCTATAATCCGCCCGCGCTGAAGCGCTTGGTGGCCGGCGGAACGCAACTGCGTCCGTTCTCGCCGTCGATCATGGAGGCGTCCCTGAAGGCTGCGAACGAGGTTTACGCGGAAACCTCGGCGACCAACCCGAACTTCAAGAAGATCTACGAGAGCATGGCCGCGTTCCGTAACGACCAGTACACGTGGTGGCAGGTTGCGGAGTTCGCCTTCGATAACTTCCAGGTTCGGTCGCGCACGCGTACATAATCGTCTGTTGGTTACGGACCGTACAACAAGAAAGCCCGGCCTCGATGAGGCCGGGCTTTTCGCTGGAAACGGTCAGGATCGAAGCCTTACTTGATACTCGGTGGACCGAAATCGAGCGCCGGCATTTCCTGTTGTTGAATCTGGATGTCGACCTTGTTCGGATCGACCGTCGATAGCGCGCCTTTGTAGTGCATCACCATCGCCGGGAAGGCGATGACAAGTCCGACCATGATGACCTGAATGATGACGAACGGCACCGAGCCCCAGTAAATCTGGCCGGTGGTGACTGGCTCCATCCGCTTGCCGCTGACGCGATCCGTGTAGGCTTCCTTCGGCGCGACGGAGCGCAGGTAGAACAGCGCGAAACCGAACGGCGGGTGCATGAAGGAGGTCTGCATGTTCACGCCGAGGATGACGCCGAACCAGATCAAATCGATTCCCAGCTTTTCGGCGGCGGGGCCAAGCAACGGGATGACGATGAAGGCGAGTTCGAAGAAGTCGAGGAAGAAGGCGAGAACAAACACGAACGCGTTGACGAAGATCAGGAAGCCGGTCTGGCCACCGGGCAGGGAGACCAGCAGTTCCTCGACCCAGCGATGACCGTCGACGCCGTAGAAGGTAAGCGAGAACACGCGAGCGCCCACCAGAATAAAGATCACGAAAGCAGATAGCTTCGCGGTGGATTCTGCGGCCTGCCGCGTCAGATCGAACGACAGGCGGCGCTTCATGATGGCGAGGATCATCGCGCCAGCCGCGCCCATCGCACCGCCTTCGGTCGGCGTCGCAACGCCGATGAAGATCGTGCCAAGCACGAGAAAGATCAGACCGAGCGGCGGCACCATCACGAACACGACCTGCTCGGCGAGTTTCGACAGTAGTTTGAGGCCGGAGATGCGGTTGATGACGGCCAGCACGAAGGACATCGCCACCACAATCGACATGGTGAGCACGACATAATCCGCGCCGGCCTTGACGTCGGTGAAGCGCATGATTTCGAGCGCGATGGCGGTGGCGCCGACCAGCACGAGGAACAGCGACAGCGTCATGGTGCGGATGATGCCGATGAACGGCTTGAAGAACAGGCCCATCAGAATGATGAACCAGAAACCATGCAGCACCGTCGGGTTTTCGGAAATCTTGTTGAAGACGGGCGAAGTCCAGTCGAACAATCCGAGCTTGACCACGAAAAAGTAGGCGGTCGCGGCGGCGGAAATTGCCGCGAGCGGCAGGATCACCGGATGCTTTGCCGTTTCCGGCTCGCGCAGGGTTTGCGCTTCGAGCGGCAGACCGGGCGTTGCCTGCGGAAAGAATGTTGCAACAAGGAAGATATAGACGGCATAGAGAATCGACAGCACGATTCCGGGATGAATGCGCCTTCGTACATGTCGCCGACGGAGCGGCCGAGTTGGTCGGCCATCACGATCAGCACCAGTGACGGTGGAATGATCTGGGCCAGCGTGCCGGAGGCGGCGATGACGCCAGTGGCGACACGGCGGTCGTAGCCGTAGCGCAGCATGATCGGCAGCGAGATCAGGCCCATCGAGATCACGGACGCCGCGACAACGCCGGTGGTCGCAGCCAGCAATGCACCGACGAAGATCACCGCATAGGCGATGCCGCCCCGGATGCTGCCGAACAATTGCCCGATGGTCTCGAGCAAATCCTCGGCCATGCCGGATCGTTCGAGGATCAATCCCATGAACGTGAAGAATGGAATTGCCAGCAGCGTCTCGTTGTTCATGACGCCGTAGACGCGTTCGGGCAGTGCCTGGAGGAAGTCAGGGCGGAACAATCCGAGCTCGATGCCGATGAAGGCGAACAGCAGGCCGTTGGCGGCCAGCGAGAACGCGACCGGGTATCCGAGAAGCAGGAACAACACGAGCGACGCGAACATGATCGGCGCCATGTAGTGGATGAACATAGCCGCCATCAGGAATCTCTCTCGTTGCGGGCTGTGACGGCGAAGCCGGTCATGGTTTGTCGGGGGTGATGGCCTGGGCCAGCTTCAGGGCTTCAAGCTCGGCAATCTCGTGCGCGCTCAGCGCGTGCGCGTTCGGATCCGGCAGCAGGCCCTGCATCACGGCGGCGCGCTTGATGATTTCCGAGACCGCCTGAACCAGCAGCAGCGCAAGGCCGATCATGATCAGCGACTTGGCGGGCCATTGCGGCAGTCCGCCGGCGCTGAAAGACTGTTCGTTCTGGTGAAAGGAGACCAGGAAGAAGGGAACCGAGGTCCAGATCAGGATGATGCAGAAGGGGACGAGGAAGAGCACATGGCCGACCATGTCGATCCAGCTTCGACCTTCAGCGGCAGCGTGTGATTGATGATGTCGATCTTGATGTGTTCGCCGTTGAGCAGCGTCCACGGCGAGCAGAGCAGGAACACGACGCTGAAGAGAACCCACTGCAATTCGAGATAGGCATTCGACGAGACGTCGAAGACCTTTCGAATGGTAGCATTGGTCGCTGAAATGATCACGGCGAGCACGATCAGCCATGATACCCAGCGGCCGACAAGCGTCGTGAACGCGTCGATCGCGCGGCTCAATTTGAGAAGCGATTGCAAACCCCATCCTCCCGAACGTGCCCCTGCGTTGCTTGGCTCTGCCGGGACCGAGAGGGTGACGGCATGCCGGCTTTTCCAGCCGGGGGCGCATAAAGCTGCCGAACCAAATCAGCGGGTTACGCTGCCGTCAATTGGAAGTTTGGAGATTTCATGAAGGAAAAAAGGCGGATCATGCGCCATCGGGCGTTTTCCGCAATTTATGGTTGGGAGGCGGTTCGATCCGGCAATTTTCGTAACGTTCAGCCGCCGGTCACGCTCATGTGGCGGCTGACGCTTGGCCGATTGTGGCGGCGGTCGATGACGAAGTCGTGCCCCTTCGGCTTAAGGCCGATGGCGCGGTCGATCGTGTCGCTCAGCAGGTCATTGTCGGGTGAGGCGCGGAGCGGCTTGCGCAAATCGGAGGCATCCTCCTGACCGAGGCAGGTGTGGAGCGTGCCGGTGCAGGTGATGCGGACGCGGTTGCACGATCTGCAGAAATTGTGGGTCATCGGCGTGATAAAGCCGAGCCGCCCCCCGGTCTCGGCGACGCGAACGTAGCGCGCCGGTCCGCCGGTATCGTCCGGGAGATCGGTCAGGGTGTAGCGGCTCGCGAGACGGGCGCGCAGTAGCGACAGCGGCAGGTACTGATCGATCCGGCCTTCGCCGATGTCGCCCATCGGCATGACCTCGATCAGGGTCAGGTCCATGTCCTTGCCGTGGGCCCATTCCAGCAGCGCGGGAATCTCGTCCTCGTTCAGATTCTTGAGCGCCACCGCATTGATCTTGACCTTGAGGCCGGCGGCGCGAGCGGCCTCGATGCCGCGCAGAACCTTGCTAAGGTCACCCCACCGCGTGATGTCGCGGAATTTCGCTGCGTCGAGGGTATCGAGCGAAACGTTGATGCGGCGGACACCATTGTCCTTCAGTTCGGCGGCGAATTTCTCAAGCAGCGAACCGTTGGTGGTTAGCGTCAATTCATCGAGCGCGCCGCTATCAAGATGGCGGGACAGGGATCGCACCAGCGACATCACATTGCGCCGGACCAGCGGTTCGCCGCCGGTCAGTCGCAGCTTGCGGACGCCCTTGGCGATGAAGGCCGAGCAAAGCCGGTCGAGTTCTTCGAGGGTGAGCAGGTCGGACTTCGGCAGAAACGTCATGTCCTCGGACATGCAGTAGAAGCAGCGCAGGTCGCAGCGGTCGGTCACCGAGACGCGCAGATAGCTGATCGACCGTCCGAAAGGATCGATCATCGCAGAAGAGGTCGATTTCGCCGGAGAACCCATAAGAGGTCCGCTCATTCAGCGTGCCCTGATTGTCATTTCATCCGCGGCCGGTCGCGCAAGCCGTGGCATCCCACACCCCAATCTAGGCATGATGGGGCGCGGGCACAATGAATCTGTCTGGGGAACCTAGCGGCCGGGCGGCGGCGGGAACGGCGATGTGTCCTGGGCAGGGGCTTCTGCTGCGGGGGCAGCCTTTGGCCGCTTGGCCTTTGGAGCAGCCGGCTTCGGGGCCGCCTTGCGGCCCCTCGCGGCAGGGGGCGCCAGTTGCAATTCCGCGTAGACGGGATTGGGGTCGACGACACTGCTGCCGGGATTCGCCGGGTCGCGAACGACCTGAACGGGAACTGTTTCCGGCTGATACTTGGGAAGCGCGAAGGTCACCGTAAAATTGTTTTCGGCTGACACAGAGACCGAGCAGGGGGTCTTGCAGCTTTGGCCGGTGGAGGTGCGCGCCTCTGCGCCGGGCGGTAGCGATCTGAGCTGCACAGTGACGACAGGCGGCGCCGTTTTGAACATGTCAGGCATTGAAAACGACGAGCAGCCCGCCAGGCCAAGGCCCGCCGCGACGACAACGATGATACGCATGATGCATCCGCTAAGTGATGCGGGTTTAGCCGCATAGTCCCCGCGCGAACCTTAGAAGCGTCCTAACGGGCGTGCAACTGGTCGAATTGCTCTCGTTAAGAGAAGGTTAACGTCGCGCCGCCAATCCAAACAGCAGGAAAAAGCAAGATTTATCAGCAGCTTGCTATCGCGAGAACCGGACCTTGAGATTGTCGATCGCGCCCGGCAACTCACGCATATGACCAATGACGATGTCCGGGTTCAGGTCGGCAATGGGAATCTCGGTGTAGCCGAACTCAACCCCGATCACCGGGATGCCGGCACGCCGCGCGACGCCGACATCAGGTCCGGCATCGCCCACCATGATGGCTGCGGACATCTCGCCACCAGCCTGCGCGATGGTCTGGCGGAGGATGGCGGGATCTGGCTTCGAGACGCCGAACGTGTCTGCCCCGCAGATCGCCGCAAATCGTTTCGTCATATCGAGCCTGTCGAGCAGGAGTTTCGAAAGTCCCTCCAGCTTGTTGGTGCAGACTGCGAACCTGAATCCGCGGTCTTCCAGGTCGTCGAGCGCCGCAAACAGCCCGTCGAACGGGCGCGACGCGTCGGCGATGTGGGCCTTGTAGTAGGCGATGAAATCCGCGGTAAGCCGGTCGATGTCCCGCACGCTCATGGTGCGGTCGTCGAGCTCCAGTCCGCGCTCGATCAGTCTGCGCGCACCGGCGCCGATCATGTTGCGTGCCGACGCCATCGGGACCAGCGGCAGCCCTTCGCGCTGGAGCACGAAATTCAGCGCGCTGACCAGATCGGGCGCGGTATCGACCAGCGTACCGTCGAGATCGAAGATGATCAGGGGCGAGGATGTCATGCCGGATCGCTAGCGGGCGCAGAGCGATCATGCAAGCACCAAGGCCGGGGCATTTCGCGTGCTTTTGGGGCAATTCAAACCGCAAAATCCGTATCCATCGCCGCGGAATACGCGCTATATGCCTCGCGTTCCGGAGGACCGGCGCGTTGAGGGCAATCATGTCGATGGACGATCTGAAAAGACAGGCGGCGGCGCGCGCCCTTGAACAGGTGCGCGACGGCATGAAACTCGGACTCGGCACGGGGTCGACGGCCAAGCATTTTGTCGAATTGCTCGGCGAGCGGGTGCGCGCGGGATTGAAGGTGATCGGTGTGCCGACATCGGAAGCAACGCGCGCCGATGCCGAACGTTGCGCCGTGCCGCTCACGACACTGGATCTGGTTGACCGGCTCGACCTCACGGTGGACGGCGCCGATGAGATCGACCCCAACCTCGAACTCATCAAGGGCGGGGGCGGGGCGCTGTTGCGCGAAAAGATCGTCGCGGCTGCTTCGGACCGGATGATCGTGATCGCCGACGAGACCAAGTGGGTTCAAACGCTGGGCCGTTTTCCACTTCCGATCGAGGTGATCCCGTTCGGTCTCGGCGCCACCCGCCGGGCCATCGAGACGGTCTATGCGGAAAATGGCGTTTCCGGGCAAATGGATCTCCGCAAGGCCAAGGACGGCCATGCTTTCGTCACCGATGGCGGCCACTGGATTGTGGATGCTCACCTTGGGCAAATACCGGATCCCCCCGGACTGGCGGCGGCATTGAATTCAATTCCGGGCGTGGTGGAGCATGGCTTGTTTATCGGTCTCGCGCGCACGGCTGTGCTGGCCGGACCGCAGGGTATTCGCGTTGTTGAACGGCCTTCGCGCCGCGATTGAAGCGGCCTTCGCGCCGCAATTGAGGAGAATTGAAATGAAGAAGCTCTTGAACGTGTTGCTGGCGGCCGGTGCGGCGCTGGGCCTGATGCTGGGCAGCGCGACGGCGCAGACGCCCGCGGCGAAACCGCCATCGGCAGCAGCCATCGGCTATGCCAAGGACATTCTGGCATCCAAGAATGTCAGCACGATCTATCAGGGCGCGGTCCCGGGTCTCGTGCAACGGACCAAGGACGTGCTGTTGCAGTCCAACCTGAACTACCAGAAGGATCTCAACGAGGTCGCGCTCCAGGTCGCGAAGGATCTTGCCGGCCGCGAAAAGGAAATCGGCGAGGAAATGGCGCGGATTTACGCCACCGTCTTTACCGAGCAGGAGTTGAAGGAGCTTGCCGCGTTCTACAAGTCGCCGCTTGGCGCAAAGGTCATCGCGCAGGAGCCTGTGGCTTTCAACCAAGCGCGTCAATATATGGACCAGTGGGCGCAGAAGTTCGGCGAAGAAATCAACGGCAAGTTTCGTGCTGAAATGAAGAAGCGCGGCAAAGAGATCTGAGCATTATCGGATATTCCAGATGGCGGACCTGAACGTTGATCTGTTTGTGATTGGCGGTGGCTCGGGCGGCGTACGCGCGGCCCGGATCGCCGCCGGTTACGGTGCAAGCGTCCTCGTCGCCGAGGAATACCGGATGGGCGGCACCTGCGTGATCCGCGGGTGCGTGCCGAAGAAGCTGATGGTCTATGCGTCCCATGTCCGTCACGAACTGGACGACGCCGCGGGCTTCGGCTGGACCATTCCGCCTGCGACCTTCGACTGGCCGGCGCTGATCGCCAACAAGGATCGGGAAATCGCCCGGCTGGAAGCTGCCTACACCTTCAACGTCGAGAAGGCCGGCGCCAAAATTGTAAAGGCCCGCGCGACGTTCGAGGATGCGCACACGCTGCGCCTTTCGACCGGCGAAACCGTCAAGGCAAAATACATCCTGATCGCGACCGGCGGTGCGCCGAATCATGGCGATGCAATTCCCGGCATCGAGCATGTGATCTCCTCCAACGAAGTGTTTCACCTTCCCAAATTTCCGAAGCGGATTGTGGTTCAGGGCGGCGGCTACATCGCGCTGGAATTCGCCTGCATCTTCGCCGGGCTTGGTGCCGATGTGACGGTGATCTATCGCGGTGAGAATATCCTGCGCGGCTTCGACAACGATGTGCGCGCTCATGTGCGCAGCGAAATGGAGAAGTCCGGCATTACGGTGCTGACCGGCTGCATCGTCACCAAGGTCGAAAAGCATGGCGAGGCCTTCACGACGCACTTGTCGAACGGATCGAGCATCGCGTCCGATCAGGTGATGTTCGCCGTCGGACGGCATCCGAATGTCAAAGGCCTAGGCCTTGAGAAGGCTGGTGTTGCGCTGAACCCGATGAACGGTGGTGTCGCGGTCGATGGCTTCTCGCGGACAAATGTGCCGCACATCTACGCGGTGGGCGATGTCACGCACCGCATCAATCTGACCCCCGTCGCCATCCGCGAGGGCCATGCGTTCGCCGATACTGTGTTCGGCAACCGGCCGACGCGGGTCGATCACGCCGACATTCCGACGGCGGTGTTCACGCAGCCCGAGGTCGGCACCGTTGGGCTGAATGAGGCCGAGGCGCGGGCGCAACATACCCACGTCGACATCTACAAGACCGATTTCCGGTCGCTGAAATCGACGATGTCGGGAAGCGAGTCCCGCGTCATGATGAAGCTGATCGTCGATGGGGTCACCGATCGCATCCTCGGCTGCCATATCGTCGGGCCGGAGGCGGGCGAACTGATCCAGGTGGTCGGCATCGCGGTGAAGATGAAGGCGACCAAGGCGGACTTCGACGCCACCATGGCGGTGCATCCGACCGCCGCCGAAGAACTGGTGACCCTGCGCACGCCGAGCGCGCGCCATGTCCGGCAGGCAGCGGAGTAGGCGCTTGCGCGCCGGATGGAGCAGGGGCTGAGTTCGCCGCCGTCAGGGCCAAAACCCTCAAGACAGTGCCGGAATGCATCAGGCCGGGCCAAGCCCCTGATCCGTCATGCCGATTTGCAACTGGTGTCCCGATTCCGAAGTTCGTAAGGGTTTGCGGCGCGCTCGGATACGAACTTCGGAATCGAGGGACACCAGCAATCCTATGATTCCAGTGTGGTTTTGGTTCGCAGGTCCGCAATTGGGCCTGCTGAGATGGTGTTGCGGACCTGCGAACCACCACACTGGCAAGACCGGGACCACCTGTGTATAACCCGGCGCTATCACCAGATTGCCGTTTCCCGAGGAGTTTCAACCATGTCCGAGCGGTGGACGCCCGATAGCTGGCGCAAGAAGCCAGTCATGCAAGTGCCCGAATATCCCGATGCGAAAGCATTGGCCGATGTCGAGGCACAGCTTGCAACGTTTCCGCCGCTGGTTTTTGCAGGTGAAGCGCGCAATCTGAAGAAGCAACTCGCGCGGGTCGCGGCCGGCGAAGCCTTCCTGTTGCAGGGTGGCGATTGCGCCGAGAGCTTCGCCGAGCATGGCGCCAACAACATTCGCGATTTCTTCCGCGTGCTGCTGCAAATGGCGGTGGTGCTGACCTATGCCGGTGCGCTGCCGGTGGTGAAGGTCGGCCGCATCGCCGGACAATTCGCCAAGCCGCGCTCGTCGCCGACGGAGAAGATCAACGGCGTCGAACTGCCGAGCTATCGCGGCGACATCGTCAACGACATCGCCTTCACGCCTGAAGCACGCACCCCCGATCCGCAGCGCCAGTTGATGGCCTACCGGCAGTCGGCGGCGACGCTCAATCTGCTGCGCGCGTTTGCGACCGGCGGCTTCGCCAATCTCGGCAGCGTGCATCAGTGGATGCTCGGCTTCCTGAAGGATTCGCCGCAGTCGCGCCGTTACAAGGAGCTGGCCGACCGTATTTCCGACGCGCTCAACTTCATGCGCGCTTGCGGCCTCGATCTCGAGAGCCATCCGGAACTGCGCGCGACGGATTTCTACACCAGCCACGAGGCGCTGCTGCTTGGCTACGAGCAGGCCTTCACGCGCGTCGATTCCACCACCGGCGACTGGTATGCGACCTCCGGCCACATGATCTGGATCGGCGACCGCACCCGGCAGCTCGATCATGGCCATGTCGAATATTTCCGCGGCATCAAGAATCCGATCGGCTTGAAGTGTGGCCCGTCGCTGAAGCCCGATGAACTCATCAAGCTGATCGACGTGCTCAATCCGGACAACGAGCCGGGGCGCCTCACGCTCATCAACCGCTTCGGTTCGGACAAGATCGACGCGCATCTGCCGCAACTGATCCGTGCCGTGCAGCGCGAGGGCCGTGTTGTGGTCTGGTCGTGCGATCCGATGCACGGCAACACCATTACCTCGACAAGCGGCTACAAGACCCGGCCGTTCGACCGCGTGCTGTCGGAAGTGAAGTCGTTCTTCACGATCCATGCGGCGGAGGGCACCCATGCCGGCGGGGTCCATCTGGAAATGACCGGGCAGGATGTCACCGAATGTATCGGCGGCGCGCGCGCGATCACCGACGAGGATCTCAACGACCGTTATCACACGGTCTGCGATCCGCGCCTGAACGCCGAGCAGTCCATCGACATGGCTTTCCTGATCGCCGAACTGCTCAAGCAGGACCGTTCGGGCAAGGTGAAGCCGATGCCGGCCGTCGCGGGGTTCTGATGGTTCGTGTGGTGCTGTCGCGGATGTGGCGCGCCACCATCAATAGCCGGAACGGATTGGCGTTTGCCTTCCGTTCCGAACAGGCCTTCCGCGAAGAGTTTGTCGCGCTGGTTCTGGCCGTGCCGCTGGCGTGGCTGATTGGCGTCACGGCGGCGCGCACGATTGAACTGATCTTCGTCGTGCTGCTGCTGATGGTTGTCGAACTGCTCAATACCGCTATCGAGAAGCTGTCGGACCGTCTCACGACCGACCACGATCCGCAGATCGGCCGTGTCAAGGATATGGGATCGGCCGCCGTCGGCGTCACCTTGCTCATGGCCGGGGCGACATGGCTGTTTGCCATCGCCGAACGCATGGGTCTCATCTGATTTATGCTCATATTGAGCAATTGCGGATGCCGCGTCCGCCGGGCTAAAAGCGGTCATGACCCAGTCCACTGAACTCACGATCACTCTTGCGCAGCTCAATCCCGTGGTCGGTGACGTCACAGGCAACGCCGCCAAGGCCCGCGCCGCGCGGGTGAAGGCGAAAGCCGACGGCGCCGATCTGCTGGTGCTCCCGGAACTGTTCATCGCCGGCTATCCCCCCGAAGACCTCGTGCTGAAACCATCGTTCCAGGCGGCGTGCCGCGCCGAAATCGAGACACTGGCGCGGGAGACCAGCGACGGCGGCCCCGCCGTGCTGATCGGCACGCCGTGGGTGGAGGATGGAAAGCTCTACAACGCCTGCGCGCTGCTCAACGCAGGCCGCATTGCCGCGCTGCGTTTCAAGGTCAATCTTCCGAACTACGGCGTGTTCGACGAGAAACGCGTGTTCGCGCGGGGACCCGTCTCCGGGCCCGTCACGATCCGCGGGGTGCGGGTCGGCATTCCGATCTGTGAAGACACCTGGATGGAGGAATCGACGGAGTACGAGAACGTTGTCGAGTGTCTTGCGGAGACCGGCGCGGAGATTCTGATCGTGCCGAACGGCTCGCCCTATACCCGCGAGAAGAACGACATGCGGCTGTCGGTGTCGGTCGCGCGGGTCGCGGAAAGCGGATTGCCGCTGATCTACCTTAATCAGGTCGGTGGACAGGACGAACTGGTGTTCGACGGTTCGTCGTTTGCATTGAATGCGGATCGATCGCTGGCGTTTCAACTTCCGGGCTTTGTCGAGAACATCACGACGGTGCGCTGGACCAAAGGCGAGGGTGGCTGGAGCTGCAAGGGCCCGGTTGCGCCGGTGCTTGACGGCGACAAGGGTGATTATGCCGCCTGCGTGCTCGGCCTGCGCGACTATGTGACGAAGACCGGCTTTCCGGGCGTGCTGCTCGGCGTATCGGGCGGCATCGATTCAGCACTGTGTGCGGCGATTGCGGTCGATGCGCTTGGCGCGGACAAGGTGCGCGGCATCATGCTGCCGTTCCGCTTTACCGCGCAGGAATCGCTCGATGACGCAGCCAAGCTGACCAAGGCACTTGGCATCAAGTACGACGTGCTGCCGATTGCGCCCGCCGTGCATGGTCTTGAGGAGATATTGCAGCCGGTCTTCGCCGGAAAAGAACGCGACGTCACCGAGGAGAACCTTCAGGCGCGCACGCGCGGCGTGCTGCTGATGGCGGTTTCCAACAAGTTCGGCTCGATGCTGGTGACGACCGGCAACAAGTCCGAAATGTCGGTGGGATACGCCACGCTCTATGGCGACATGAACGGTGGCTTCAATCCGATCAAGGACATCTACAAGACCGAAGTGTTCCGGCTGTCCACCTTGCGCAATTCCTGGAAGCCTGAAGGCGCGCTCGGCCCTTCTGGCGAAGTCATCCCGCCGAACATCATCACGCGTCCGCCGACGGCGGAGTTGCGCGAGAACCAGACTGACCAGGACTCGCTGCCGCCCTACGATATGCTCGACGCCATTCTGGAACGGCTGGTGGAGCGAGAGGAGCCGTTGGCGTCGATCGTGGCCGAAGGATTCGATCGCGACATCGTTGCGCGCATCGATCGCTTGCTGAACATCGCCGAGTACAAGCGCCGCCAGGCCGCGCCGGGCGTGAAGGTGACGCGGCGGAATTTCGGTCGCGACCGCCGCTATCCGATCGTCAACAAATTCCGCGATACCGGCAAGCCACCGGCTGCGCCCGATCATTCGCTGGTGACGCGATCCAGCCGCGGCTCGGCGGAAGCGTTCGAGGGGTGAGAAACACCCTCTAAACCTCATCCTGAGGAGCCCGCTCTTGCGGGCGTCTCGAAGGATGAGGCGTTTTTCGCCGCGCCAGTCTCCGCAAAGTATCGGCATCCCCGCGAATAAATACTTCCTTCTTTTGACGAGACCACTTCTTGAGCCTTCGCTCGTTTTCGATTGCGTCAGTAACGCGTTCGAACCACTCGGAAAAGATCAAAACGACCGGCCGACGTGACTCCGTGTAGCCTTTGAAGGTGCCGGCGTTATGCTCCGCGATTCTCATCTCAAGGGATGTGCGGTTAGTGCCGTGTACAAGCTGCCGTCGGCGCACCGAACGATATAGAGATACGCGCCGTCAGGCATTTCAATGGTCCCTCATCCTTCGGGACGGCTGCTACGCAGCCTCCTCAGGATGAGAAATCAGATTGGACTGTCAAGAAAGGATTGTACCACCTCATCCCTCGAGACGCGGCCAAGAGGCCGCTCCTCAGGATGAGGTTCCCCAGTGGAGTTATCTCGCCGGAATAAACGTTGGTCCCACCGAGCGGATCGGCTTGTCGCCGGAGGCGGAAGCATCTGCAGCCGGGGCTGTCGGCACTGCGCCAGTCGGCAACGGCTGTGCGCCGGCGGGCGTTGCGACCGCGCCCTTCTTTTGAGCGGCCGCAGGAACGCGAACGGGCTGTGACATTTTCTTCGAGCTTTCATCCGTGACGATGATGTCGCCTTGCTGCGCGGCGGCAGCCTTGTCATCGATGTTCTTCAGCGCGTCGGACCATGTCTGGCCCGCCGCCTTGCAACTGCACGACTTGTCGAAGCTCTGGCGATATTTGAAGGCGTTGGGGGACTGTGAATAGGGCTGGCCGTTGATCGAGACCGCCTGATTCATGTCCTCGCCGGGATTGCGATAGGTAAACAGCGTCGCATCCGATGCCGGGCAGAGGCTCTTGCAGACGCGTTCGTCATCCGGGAAGCGGCTTGGCACGGTGGCGAAGGAAATCGGGAAGTAGAAACCGTCGCAGCTTCGTGCGCAGACCGTGCGATAGGTGCCGGACGCGGCTCCGTTGTCGAGCGGCGGGGCGCCGTTGTTGTTATTGCCGCCGAACAGGTTTTCGAGGAAGCCGCCGCCACTGTTGCGGAGCATACCGGCATATTGCGGACCGCAATTGTTCTGCGCGAGCGCCATCAGCACCGAGCGGCGCTGGTTATCGCGGTCGGGGTTACCGCCCGCGCCGCCGCGCAAGCGCTCAAGATTGGTGGTGATCTGGTCGAGGTTCGACCGCATCTGCTGGATCTGCGTGTTGATCGGACCGCACTGCGCCGATTGCCCGCTGAACAGCGAGAAAAATCCCGAACTGTCGCAGCCCTGCCGTTTGGCCTGGCCCTGCACGCGCTCGAGTTCGGATTGCTGGCGGCTCTGGGCTTCTTCGTAACGCCGGATCTGGTCCGCCCTGGCGCTGTCGCCGCCAGCCGCGCCGGAATCAATTGCCGACAATTGCCCGACCAGCCGCTGACAGATCGGATTGGCGCCGCCAGGTTGCTGGCCGGGCGGCGGCGGAAATCCCTGCGCCATTGCGCCATGGTTCAGCACCGCCGCGCTCACGAGCGCAGCGCTGGCAACGATCCATCGCAGATAAGAGAAATTCGGCAAGCTGTCACGATCCGGGTGGCTGACCGCAGCGCGGCCGACGGTCGCTCACATACTAGCTTCCGGCGGCAAGGTCACGTCGATTCACGGGCCGAGATAAGGCAGACAATCGTGACGAAAAAGAAGCCTGGGTATTTGGGGGAACCGGCGCTGGGCCGGTCAACGCTGGCAGGTGATGGCGATATATTCGCTGTTGCCATTCGAACCGCGGGCGGATGCCGGGATTGCGCCGGTCACTTCATCGGGATCGACGCGGCGGTAACCGGTAGCCTGTGCAAATTCGCGCGACTGGCAATAGGCCCGCGCGGCCGGCGCACCGCAGCGCTCGCCCTTGGCAAGGCATTCATCGATGCCATAGCCATCCGGCTGGTTCGCCACGATGAACACACGGCTGTCGGCGCGGCTTTCGGTTGCCAGGATCATCAAGACGCAGGCAGACAGCGTGGACACGAATCGCATGGATGCACCGGATCGGGAGGGGCGAGTGCTTACACCAATAAGCCCGAACGGTTAAGAATGATTAAGGACGGCAATTTCGGGGCGGCAACCGCTTAAGGACATGCTGAAAATAGCTGCCGGATCACCTTGACGCGGTCCCCTCGGCTGGACCATTGTGCCGCCCATGAACGGTTCTCGCTCCATTTTCGGCATCTGCCGCGAGATTATTAGCTAGCGATTCGCTGGCTGGAGCCGTCTTTTCTCAATCGAGATCATGGGACGACCCGGCCGCAAGGCAAGGGATTGTATTTTCCATGGAGCTCAAGCTCTACGACACGCTGACGAAGGATAAGCAGCCGTTCCGGCCGCTCGATCCGAAGAACGTACGCATGTATGTGTGCGGGCCGACGGTCTATGACTTCGCCCATATCGGCAACGCGCGTCCCGTCATCGTGTTCGACGTGCTGTTCCGGGTGCTGCGGCATGTCTATGGCGAAAGCCACGTCAAATATGTGCGCAACATCACCGACGTTGACGACAAGATCAACGATCGCGCCCTGCGCGATTATCCCGGTCTGCCGCTGAACGAGGCCATTCGGAAAGTCACGGAGCAGACCGAGAAACAGTTTCACGACGACGTCGATGCGCTGGGCTGCCTGCGGCCCACCGTCGAGCCGCGCGCCACCGAACATATCGCGGAGATGCGTGCGATTATCGAGAAGCTCGTCAAGAACGGCAACGCCTATGTCGAGCAGGATCACGTCCTGTTCAAGGTGGCGTCCGACCCGAACTACGGCAAGCTGGCGCGGCGCTCGCTCGACGAGATGCTGGCCGGCGCGCGCGTCGATGTCGCGCCCTACAAGCACGATGCGATGGACTTCGTGCTGTGGAAGCCGTCGAAACCGGGCGAGCCGTCGTGGCCGTCGCCGGGTGGCATCAATGTCGAGGGGCGTCCGGGTTGGCATATCGAATGCTCGGCGATGGCGTGGAAGCATCTCGGCGAGCAGTTTGATATTCACGGCGGCGGCATCGATCTCGTGTTTCCGCATCACGAGAACGAACTCGCGCAATCATGCTGCGCGTTCCACGAAGAGCGCATGGCGAATGTCTGGATGCACAACGGCTTCCTTCAGGTCGAAGGCGAGAAGATGTCGAAGAGCCTCGGCAACTTCGTCACGATCCGTGAATTGCTGACAGGCTGGCGGGGCCGCTCGTGGCCGGGCGATGCGCTGCGGTTTGCAATGATGCAGACGCACTATCGCTCGCCCATCGATTGGTCATTGGCGGCGTGCGACAACGCATTCAATACGCTGAAGGATTTTTTCAGCGTCGCTGCTGCGCCGACAGCGGCAGATCCGCCTGCGTCCATTGTCGACGCGCTGGCTGACGATCTGAACACGTCCAGGGCGATCACTGAATTGCATGCGCTGCGCAGGCAAATCCGCGACGCCGGCGATGAGGCTTCGGTGGCGCTCGGCAATGCGCTCTCGTTTCTGGGACTCGATGCTGAGCGTTTTTCCGCATGGGTGGCAACGGCCGATGCCGGTGTCTTGTCCAGCGCCGGAAAGGTCGATGACCTGATTGCCGCTCGTGCAGCAGCACGTGCGCGAAAGGATTTCAAGGAATCTGACCGCATTCGCGATGAACTCGCAGCCAGAGGCATTGTGTTGAAGGACGGCAAGGATGCCGACGGTAAGCCTGTGACGACATGGGAGATCGCGCGATGACGAAACCTGACACGCCGTTTCCGAAGCACTGGCGTTATTACATCGTGGTGAAGTGGCTCGTGATCGCGGCGGCTGTCGTGATCGCGCTCAAGCTGTTCGGAGTGTTTTGACGCGATGGGCCAATCCATTCCCAAAGTCGGCCTGCGGCCGTTTCTCCCCGAGGACACACCGGTGCTTGCGGCGATCTTCGTCGCCAGTATTGATGAACTGGCCGAGGAGGATTATTCGGACGCGCAGCGCGAGGCCTGGGCCGGCGCTGCGGAGGACGAGGGCAAATTCGGCAAGCGGCTTGCGGGCCAGCTCACGCTGGTGGCGACCATCGAAAGTTCGCCGGTCGGCTTCGCTTCACTGAAAGGCGGGGATCATCTCGATCTGCTTTACGTGCATCCGGGCTTTGCGCGGCAGGGCGTCGCCACGGCGCTGTGCGACGCGCTGGAGAAATTGGCCGCTGCGCGCGGTGCGACAGCACTGACGGTTGAAGCAAGCGATACCGCCGAGCCGTTCTTCGTTCAGCGGGGTTACGCCGGCCAGCAGCGCAGTACGGTGACGGTAGGCGACGAGTGGCTCGCCAACACCACAATGAAGAAGTCCCTCGGCGGCGATGCGCCGCGAGGCGAGATGCCGGGAAGGCCATCATGAGCCGCGAGCGCCTCTACCTGTTCGACACCACGTTGCGCGACGGTGCGCAGACCAACGGCGTCGATTTCACGCTGCATGACAAGCAGATCATTGCCGATATGCTCGACGATCTCGGCATCGACTATGTCGAGGGCGGCTACCCGGGCGCCAATCCATCCGACACGGAATTCTTCGCGGCCAAGCCGAAGTTCGATCATGCGAAGTTCACGGCGTTTGGCATGACGCGCCGTCCCGGCCGTTCGGCGTCGAACGATCCGGGGCTTGCCGCGCTGATCGAGGCCAGGGCGGACGCGATCTGCTTCGTGGCGAAATCGTCTGAGTATCAGGTGCGGGTGGCGCTGGAGACCACCAACGAGGAAAACCTTGCTTCGATCCGCGACAGCGTTGGTGCTGCGAAAGCCGCGGGCCGGGAAGTGATGCTCGATTGCGAACATTTCTTCGACGGCTACAAGGAAAATCCGCAGTTCGCGCTGTCCTGTGCGAAGGCCGCGTATGACTCCGGCGCGCGCTGGGTGGTGCTATGCGACACCAACGGCGGCACCATGCCGAACGAGATCGAAGCCATCGTGGGCGAGGTGGTGAAACACATCCCCGGTGACCATGTCGGCATCCACACCCATAACGATACCGAGCAGGCGGTGGCGAATTCGCTGGCGGCGGTGCGCGCGGGTGCGCGGCAGATTCAGGGCACGCTGAACGGTCTCGGCGAGCGCTGCGGCAACGCCAACCTCTGTTCACTGATCCCGACTCTCAAACTGAAGAAGGAATTCGCCGATAGATTCGAGATTGGTGTGTCGGAAGAAAAACTCGCGACGCTGGTCCATGCTTCGCGCACGCTCGACAACATTCTCAATCGCGCGCCGGACCGCCATGCGCCGTATGTCGGGGAGAGCGCTTTCGTCACCAAGACCGGCATCCACGCGTCCGCGGTGCTGAAAGACCCGCACACCTACGAGCACATCGCCCCCGAATCCGTCGGTAATCACCGCAAGGTGCTGGTGTCCGATCAGGCGGGGCGCTCCAACGTCATCGCCGAACTGGAGCGCGCGGGCATTCCGTTCGACAGGGACGATCCGAAGCTGACGCGGCTCGTTGAGGAGATGAAGGAGAAGGAAGCTGCCGGTTACGCCTACGAGTCGGCGGACGCATCGTTCGACCTGCTGGCGCGGCGCACGCTTGGCAAGGTGCCGGATTATTTCAAGGTCGTGCAGTTCGACGTCAATGTCGAGCAGCGTTACAACGCGCTGGCCCAGCGTGTCACTGTGGCGATGGCGGTGGTGAAGGTCGATGTCGATGGTGAGATGCTGATCTCGGCGGCGGAAGGCAACGGCCCGGTCAACGCGCTGGACGTTGCGCTGCGCAAGGATCTCGGCAAGTACCAGAAATACATCGAAGGCCTGAAGCTGGCTGACTATCGCGTGCGTATCCTGAACGGAGGCACCGAGGCGGTGACGCGCGTGCTGATCGAGAGTGAGGACGAGACGGGCGAGCGCTGGACCACGATCGGCGTGTCGCCCAATATCATCGACGCGTCGTTTCAGGCGCTGATGGATTCGGTGATCTACAAGCTGGTGAAGTCCAACGCTCCAGCTTAGCCGCACGATCCCAAAAAATCTGAACCGGTTTTCGGATCAGATCGTGCACGAACAAAAGGCGGGGAAGGTATGATCGATCACGTATCGGTAGGCGTGGCTGACCTCGATCGGGCCGCGCGCTTCTATGAGGCGGCGTTCGCGCCGCTCGGATTGAAAAAGATCGTCGCGCTGCCCGCCACCGTCGGGTTCGGCAAGGATTATCCGGAGTTCTGGATCAACCTGCGTGCGGGCATGACGCCGGTCCCGCCGGAGAGCGGTACGCATATTTGCCTGCGCGCCAGAACGCCCGCCGACATCGAGGCGTTTTATGCAGCGGCGTTGAAGGCAGGCGGCACCGATGACGGACCGCCCGGTCTGCGTCCGCATTTCAGCGTGAAATACTTCGCGGCCTTTGTTGCTGACCCTGACGGTAACCGCATCGAGGCGGTGACGTTCCTGAAGGATGTTCCTCCGCAGGCGTGATCCGGGCAGCTAGCTTACAGCCGGCTTGCGACCGTTTCGTCCATCAGCTTGGCGGATTCAGGGACCTGCGCTGCGGCTTCCTCGAGCTTCGGCAGGATATCCTCCACGCGATCGGCGGTCAGGACATCCACCCACAGGTTGGCGCGGATGAACGCCGTCTGCTTCATGTGATCGATCAGCACGAGCAGGGGATTCCAGAACCCGTCGATATTGGCGAGCAGGATCGGCTTGCTGTGGTGGCCGAGCTGCGACCATGTCATCTGCTCGACCAGTTCTTCCAGGGTGCCGACGCCGCCGGGAAATGCCACGAAGGCATCGGAATGTTCGAACATCAGTCGCTTGCGCTCGTGCATGTCCTTGGTGACGATCAGCTCCTGCGCTTCTTTCAGCACATGCTCCCGTTTCGTCAGGAACGTCGGGATGATGCCGGTGACCTTGCCGCCATGGTCGAGCGCACCGGCGGCCACCGCGCCCATCAGGCCGATGGAGCCCCCGCCATAAACCAGGCCGACGCCGTTTTCGGCGAGGATCTTGCCGAAGGCTGTCGCCGCCTTGACGAATTCAGGATTGGTGCCGGGGCCGGAACCGCAATAGACACAGACGTTCTTGATCGTACTCATATCGGGCGATGTGGCACTGCAATGCGACATCGTCAAGACGACCTCTTGCGGTGCAAGGTCGATAGTTTCGCAGAACAGGCCTTCCGGGGAAAAGAATCGCCGGGGAAGGGTGCGAAAAGCACTCAAACGCTCTATATACCGGTCATGACCGCACACAAGAAAAGACGCCCGGCGCAGCATCAGGCCGCATGTGGCCTCAAGGTGACTGACGTTTAATGGCCGACCTCTATCCTGCCGAACCCGACGAGGCGTTGCACGACGCCAAGCTGCCGGAAGCCGCCGATCTGAACGCCGAAAAAGCGACGCTGTTCGGAACGCTCGCGCATCTGTGGCCGTTCATCTGGCCGGGCGAGCGCGCCGATCTCAAGATGCGCGTCGTCTGGTCGATGGTGCTGCTGCTGGTCGCCAAGGCCGCGACGCTGTTCGTGCCGTTCACCTTCAAGTGGGCCGTTGATGCCCTGACCGGGGCGGACACCGCGCCGGTTCAGTCGTCGAACTGGATGCTGTGGCTGATCGCGTCGCCGCTCATCATGACGCTGAGCTACGGTGCCATCCGCATCATCATGATGGTGCTGACGCAGTGGCGCGACGGTATCTTCGCCAGTGTCGCGATGCATGCGGTGCGTCGGCTCGCCTATCTCACCTTCGTCCACATGCACGAACTGTCGCTGCGCTTTCATCTGGAGCGCAAGACCGGCGGCCTGACCCGCGTCCTGGAGCGCGGCCGCACCGGCATCGAGACCATGGTGCGCATGGTGATCCTTCAGCTTGCGCCGACCATTGTCGAACTGGTGCTGATGATGGGCGTGCTGCTGTGGCAGTTCGACTGGCGCTACGTGCTGGTGACCTTCGTCACCGTCGTCATCTACATGCTCTTTACTTATTACGCGACGGAATGGCGGATCGAGATTCGCCGCCGGATGAACGATTCCGACACCGAGGCCAACACCAAGGCGATCGACTCGCTGCTCAACTACGAGACGGTGAAGTATTTCAGCGCCGAGGAGCGCGAGGCGGGGCGCTACGACAAATCCATGCAGCGCTATGAGCGCGCCAGTGTAAGCACCTATACGTCGCTCGCGCTGCTGAACACCGGGCAGGCGGTGATCTTCACTATCGGGCTGACGGCGACCATGCTGATGTGCGCTGTCGGCGTGCGCAACGGCACCAATACGGTGGGCGATTTCGTCATGGTCAACGCCATGATGATCCAGCTTTACCAGCCGCTGAACTTCATGGGCATGGTCTACCGGGAAATTAAACAGGCAATCATCGACATCGAGAAGATGTTCGGCGTGCTGTCGAAAAATCCCGAGGTGAAGGATCTCCCCGGTGCGCAGCCGTTGCAGGTGTCCGCCGGGACCGTGCGCTTCGACGATGTGAAATTCTCCTACGATCCGGAGCGGCCCATTCTGAAGGGGCTGAGCTTCGAAGTGCCTGCCGGCAAGACCGTTGCCATCGTCGGCCCGTCCGGCGCGGGCAAGTCCACGATCTCGCGGCTGCTGTTCCGCCTGTACGATGTCAGCGCAGGCAGGATTACCATCGACGGCCAGAACATCCGCGATGTTACGCAGGCGTCGTTGCGTGCGTCCATCGGCATGGTGCCGCAGGACACTGTGCTGTTCAACGACACCATCCGCTACAACATCCGCTATGGGCGCTGGGACGCAACTGACGCGGAAGTGGAGGCGGCTGCGGCAATGGCGCAGATCGACGGCTTCATCCGCATGTCGCCGCACGGCTACGAAACGGAAGTCGGTGAGCGCGGGCTGAAACTCTCCGGCGGCGAGAAGCAGCGCGTCGCGATTGCGCGCACCATATTGAAAGCGCCTCCAATCCTTGTGCTGGACGAGGCGACATCGGCGCTCGACAGCCACACCGAACAGGAAATCCAGGACGAGTTGGAAAAGGTGTCGCGCGGCCGGACGTCGCTGGTGATCGCGCACCGGCTGTCCACCATCGTGGGCGCCGATGAAATCATTGTGCTGGATCAGGGCCGCATCGCCGAGCGTGGTACCCATTCACAGCTTCTGGCGGCGAACGGCCTTTACGCCAGCATGTGGAACAGGCAACGTGAGGCTCAGGAAGCGCGGGAAAAGCTGGCCATGATGGCCGACGAGAACATCGCGCCCAATCGCGTGCCGCCGCCGGTTGACGATCCGCTGGCAGCGCCGGAAGCCGCTGAATAGTTTTAGATCAAGTTTTAACCGCAGGTCCGTGAACTCATGTCCGTCGTCAATTCCATTCGCGCGCAAATTCCGCCGATCCATCCGGAAGGCTACCCGTTCATTGGCGCCTTTGCTTTCGCCAGCCTGATCCTGTTCTGGATCTGGACGCCGCTCGGCTGGATCGGGTGCGGGTTGACCGTATGGTGCGCGCTGTTTTTCCGCGATCCTGTGCGGGTGACGCCGGTGCGCGAGGGCATCGTGGTGTCGCCGGCCGACGGCCGTGTGTCGATGGTGGTCCAGGTCGTACCGCCCGCCGAACTGGGGCTCGGCGACAAGCCACTGCCGCGCATCTCGATCTTCATGAGCGTGTTCAATTGCCACGTGAATCGCAGCCCGGTGGCGGGCCGCGTCGACCGCATCGCCTACCGTCCCGGCAAGTTTCTCAATGCCGATCTCGACAAGGCGAGCGAGGACAATGAGCGTAACTCGCTGGTGATCTCGACGCCGGCTGGCCGGATCGGTGTCATCCAGATCGCGGGGCTGGTGGCCCGCCGCATCGTGTCGTTCGTGAAAGAGGGCCAGGTGCTGGGGGCGGGCGAGCGGTTCGGATTGATCCGCTTCGGCTCGCGGCTCGACGTCTTCCTTCCCGAAGGCGCCAAGGCGCTGGTGTCGGAAGGCCAGACCGCCATCGCGGGCGAGACCGTGCTGGCCGATTTCAAGCTCGGTGACGGCGGGCGCAGCTACCGGGTGGATTAACCACGCCCAAGATCTCTAGTGTGGTGGTTCGCAAGCCCGCCATACTTTCTCGGCACGTCCATTTGCGGACTTGCGAACCGAAACCACACTAGAATCATGATTTCTAGTGTCCTTTTGAATCCGAAGTTCGCTATGGAGCGTGCCGCAAAATCAGGCGAACTTCGGATTCAGGACACTCGCGGGGCTTTTCGCCACAATGGCGGCGCAGGGTGGGGCCTGTTATATAAGATCCTATGGACATGCTTCCCGACCCCAGAACGCCCGATCTGCGCCGCCGCCGGTTTCGCCAGATTCCGATCCGGATGCTGGTGCCCAACGTCATCACACTGCTGGCGATCTGCGCCGGCCTAACCGCAATCAGGCTGTCCATTGAGGGCCGTAACGAACTGGCGCTAGCTGCGATCGTGTTCGCCGCTGTGCTCGACGGCATTGACGGCCGCGTCGCGCGCATGATCAAGGGCCAGTCCCGTTTCGGCGCCGAACTCGACAGTCTCGCGGATTTCGTCAACTTCGGTGTTGCGCCTGCGCTCATTCTGTATTTCTGGCAGTTGCACGACCTGAACAATGTCGGCTGGATCGCGGCGATGATCTTTGCGATCAGCGGCGGACTGCGGCTGGCGCGCTTCAACGCCACCATGGACGATCCGAACAAGCCGCCATTCGCCGCGAACTACTTTACCGGCGTACCGGCTCCGCTGGGTGCGATCTGCGTGTTGCTGCCGATGTATCTTGTGCTTATCGGGGCACCGCAACTGCCGGCTCCGATCACGGCGCTGTTCACGCTCTCGATCGCATTCCTGATGGTGTCGCGTCTGCCGGTTTTCTCGGGAAAGATGATCGGCGGCAAGATCGCGCCGGACATGGTGCTGCCGGTGGTCGTGCTGGTCGTTCTGTTCATTGCCGTCCTGATCAGCTACCCGTGGCATCTGCTGACCGGCGGTTCGCTGGTTTATCTCTTTAGTCTACCGATAGGGTGGGCGTCTTATCGCGAACACGAGCGCCGGGCGCGCGTCGCTGCGGCGGCGAGCGAAGCGGCGCCCGGCTATACCGGCGCGGCGTCGAATTTTCCGACGACCGTTGACGCCACCGAGGATGAGCGCCCGCCGCGGCTGAACTAGCGCCGTTACGCGGATCTCGCGCGGCGTTATGGTTAAAAAATCCTGTCATTTGTTGCGATCGGTCGCCACGCTGGACAAGAATTGGCATCACATCCAGTTCCTTGAGCCGGCCTCGCCGTTTGCACGACAAATTCGATAACCTTTACGCGAATTTAATGGCCCCGACGCTAGGGTTCCGGTGCGCGCCTCAGAACGAGCCGCGCTGTAGCGTTGCGTCGGAGTTTGACATGGATATCGCCACCGGGGCTGGCATTCTCATCGGCATTGCTGTTCTTACCACTCTCGTCCTGATGGGCGGCGATTTCCGGATTTTCTACGACAGCCACGCCATCATCATTATCTTTGGCGGTTCGTTCGCGGCAACGCTGATCCGATTTCCCTTTATCGCCATCATGCATGGCATGCCGCTGGGCCTGAAATACGCGTTCACCATGCGCCGCACGACGTCGCGCGAACTGGTGGATGAATTGGCGCGCCTTGCTGAAGTTGCGCGCAAGCAGGGGCCGGTCGGACTTGAGAAGGTCGAGACCGACGATCCATTCCTCGCCAAGGGCATCCGCTATGTCGCCGACGGCTACGACATGGATTTCATCCGCGACAATCTGGAGCGCGATCGCGACAACTTTTTGCTTCATCTCGACGAAGGCCAGAAGATCTATCGCGCCATCGGCGACTGCGCACCGGCCTTCGGCATGGTCGGCACGCTGATCGGCATGGTGCAGATGTTCTCCAACATGGCCGACCCGTCGAAACTCGGTCCGTTCATGGCGATCTCGCTGCTGGCGACGCTTTACGGCGCGCTTGTCGCGAACCTGTTTTGTTTGCCGATCGCCGACAAGCTGCATGTGAAGCTAAGCGATGAGGATACCAACCGCACTCTGATCATCGACGGCATCCTGATGATCCGCGATGCGAAATCCCCGACGCTCGTTCGCGAAATGCTGCTGGCTTACCTGCCCGAAAAGCATCGCCATGAAGAGGGCGAGCCGGTTCCGGCTTGATCTTTCACGTCTGATGTAGGGCGGCATACGCGATGGCCAAGAAAAAGAAGGGCGGGGCACACGCAGGAGGTCACGGCTGGTTCGTGACCTTCGCCGATCTGATGGCGCTCATGATGAGCTTCTTCGTGATGCTCGTCGCTTTCTCGACCCAGGATCAGCAGAAGCTGAAAATCGTCGCCGGTTCGATGCGCGACGCTTTCGGCGTTCAGAACGCTTCGCGCTTCTCGGGCCTCATCGAATCCGACGGCTTGCCGACGCGTCCCAAGATGCGGAACGTTGCACATATTCCGCCGGAGGAGGCGTCCAACACGCCGACCCCCGATCAGGAAGACAAGAACAAGACGGCCGGCGCGCGTATGAAGACCGATCGCGAATTTGCGCTGGCTTCCGCCTCGCTGCGTCAGGCGTTGCAGGATCTGCCGGAAATCACCGAACTGTCCAAGCACATCATGTTCGAGGAAAACAAGCAGGGGCTCAATCTCGAGATCGTCGATCAGGACGGCCGTTCGATGTTCGCCGACGGCTCCAAGCAGCCGCTGGAGCGGACCCGGCGCCTGATCCAGAAACTTGCCGGGCCGCTCAAGGCGACGCCGCTGCCGATCGCCATTGTCGGGCATACCTCCGCCAACTTTATCCCGTCGCGATCCGGCTATGGCGGCTTCGACCTGTCGGCGGACCGGGCCAATGTGGTCCGCCAGATCCTCGAACAGGAGGGCCTGCCGACCTCCCATATCGCCTCTGTGACGGGCAAGGCTGACACCCAGCCGCTCTTTCCGGACGATCCGTCGCTTGCCGCAAACCGGCGCGTGACCATCACATTGATGCGGGAAGACCCGCCATTGCCTCCCAATCTCAAGCCTTAAAGTTATCTGTATTATAATACCTTTACACAGGTATGTTTCTGCGGTTCCCTTGATGTGTCGCAGTGGACATCAGATGGCAGTGATATAAGAAGCGCCACTCGAAACGATTACCGGGCGTGCCGGGATCAAAGACTCCGTCAGGGCGTTCCCTCGATCATGGCTGCCAGCGACACACCTGCCGATACGCCCCAAGAGGTGCCGGTAAGCACCGGCTTTTGGGCCCTTACACTTGGAAGCATCGGCGTGGTCTTCGGCGACATCGGCACCTCGCCGCTATATGCCTTTCGCGAAGCCGTTCACAACGCAACGCACGGCGGGCCGGTCTCGCGGGACATCGTGCTCGGCGTGCTGTCGCTGATCCTGTGGTCGCTGATCGTCGTCGTCACCATCAAATACGTGCTGCTGCTGCTGCGCGCCGACAACAACGGCGAAGGCGGCACCCTGTCGCTGATGGCCCTCGGTCAGCGGGCGCTGGGTCGGCGGAGCTGGATGCTGCTGGCGCTCGGCGTCATCGGCGGGTCGATGTTCCTCGGCGATGCGATGATCACGCCGGCCATTTCCGTGCTCTCGGCCGTTGAAGGTTTGAAGATCGCCGCGCCCGCGCTCGAACATTACGTCGTGCCGCTGGCGGTCGTGATTCTAGCCGGTCTGTTCGCGGTACAAAGCCGCGGGACGGCGATGGTCGCCAACGCCTTCGGCCCGGTCATGATCGTCTGGTTCCTGACGCTCGGCGTCATGGGGCTGATGCATATCAGCGACGATCCCGGCATTGTGCATGCCATCAATCCTATCTTCGCCGTCCAGTTCCTGCTGACGCACGGCGTGATCGGATTGGTGATTCTCGGTGCGGTGTTTCTGGCGGTGACCGGCGGCGAGGCGCTGTACGCCGATCTCGGCCATTTCGGCCGCAAGCCTATCCAGGCGGCGTGGTTCTACTTCGTGCTGCCGTGCTTGCTGCTGAATTATTTCGGGCAGGGTGCCCTGGTGCTGTCGCATCCGGAGGCGATCGAGAACCCGTTCTACCGCATGGTGCCGGATAAATTCCTGGTGCCGCTGATCTGTCTTGCGACGGCGGCGACCGTGATCGCGAGCCAGGCGGTTATCACGGGCGCGTTCTCGCTGGTGCGTCAAGCCATCCAGCTCGGACTGCTGCCGCGGTTCGAGGTGCGCTACACATCCGAGTCACATGCCGGGCAGATCTATCTGCCGCGCGTCAATGTGCTGCTGCTGATCGGCGTTCTGCTGCTCGTCGGTCTGTTCCGCACCTCAAGCGGTCTGGCTTCGGCCTATGGCATCGCGGTGTCCACGACGATGGTTTGCGATGGCATCATGTGCTTCGTCGTGATCTGGAAGCTCTGGAACTGGCGCGCAGCGACCGCAGCCGCACTGATCATCCCCCTGGTGATCGTCGATCTGACATTCCTGACCGCGAATCTGCTGAAGCTGCTCCAGGGCGCATGGGTGCCGGTGCTGTTCGGAATCCTGATGGCGGGCCTGATCTGGACGTGGCGGCGTGGCACTGCGATCCTTTTCAACAAGACTCGGCGCACGGAAGTGCCGCTGGTCGATCTCATCAAGAGCCTGGAAAAACGTCCGCCGCATATCGTGAAGGGCACCGCGGTCTTTCTCACCAGCGATCCCGACTATGTTCCCACCGCCTTGCTGCACAATCTCAAGCACAACAAGGTGCTTCACGAGCACAATGTGATCCTGACCATCCGCACTGCCGAGACGCCGCGCGTCGATGTGGCCGACCGGGTGCGCATGGAAAACATCAGCGACAAGTTCTCGACGGTGCGGCTGACATTCGGCTTCATGGAGTCGCCGAATGTGCCGAAGGCGCTGGCGATCGCGCGCAAGCTCGGCTGGCAATTCGACATCATGTCGACGTCGTTCTTCCTGTCGCGCCGTGCCCTGAAACCTGCGGCTCACTCGGGAATGCCGCGCTGGCAGGATCACTTGTTTATCGCGCTCAGCCGGTCGGCCAACGACGCCACCGATTACTTCCAGATCCCCACCGGCCGGGTCGTGGAAGTGGGTACCCAGATCACGATTTGATCCCGGCCATCTGCTGCCGGTGCTTGATTTTCTCCTTGTAAAAAGGGAGGTTGTCCGCCGTTTGGGATAACGCCCAGGAGGTCGATGTGTCGAGAGTTCACGATTTGACGCCGGAGGAAGTGGCCGCCGGGATCGCGCAAGGGCGCTATCTGCTGGTCGACGTGCGCGAGCCGAATGAAGTCGCGGCGGAAGCCTACCCGGACGCGGTGGTGGTGCCGCTCTCCACCTTCGATCCGGCGCAAATTCCCGATCCGCAGGGCAAGACGGTCGTCTTCGCCTGCCGCTCCGGCAAGCGCTCGGTGACGGCATCGCTTGCCGCGCAGGTCGCCGGCAAGCCCTACGACTCGCATCTCGCGGGCGGAATGCTGGCGTGGAAGGCTGCCGGACTGCCATCCAAGACCGGCGGCTGATCTGCCGATGAACAAGATTTTCGCGGATCTGCCGAACACCATTTTCGACGTGATGTCGCAGGCCGCGCGCGATCTCAATGCGATCAATCTCGGCCAGGGCTTTCCGGACGATCCGGGGCCGCTCGACATTCGCGAGAAGGCCGCCGATGCTGTCCTGAATGGCTACAACCAATACCCGTCGATGATGGGGATTCCGGAACTGCGTCAGGCCATCGCCACCCACTATGGCCACTGGCACGGCGTCACGCTCGATCCGATGAGCGAGGTGATGGTGACCTCCGGTGCCACGGAAGCGCTGACCGGATCAATTCTCGGGTTGGTCGAGCCCGGAGACGAGGTGCTGGTCTTCCAGCCGATGTACGACTCCTATGTGCCGATCATCCGGCTCGCCGGGGGTACTCCGAAATTCCTCCGCCTGGAGCCACCGCACTGGCGCTTGCCGGAAGAAGCGATCCGCAAGGCGATTACGCCGAAGACCCGCTATGTGATCCTCAACAATCCGCTTAATCCGGCAGCGGTGGTTTATCCGCGCGAAGACCTCGAGATGCTGGCGCGCATCTGTCAGGAGTTCGACCTGATCGCCATTTGCGACGAGGTCTGGGAGCACGTCGTATTCGATGGCCGCAAACATATTCCGCTGATTTCGATTCCGGGCATGCGCGACCGCACGGTCAAGATCGGCTCGGCCGGAAAAATGTTCGGGCTGACCGGCTGGAAGATCGGCTTTGTCTGCGCCGCGCCGCATATCCTGCGCGTGCTTGCAAAAGCGCATCAGTTCATCACGTTTACGACCGCGCCGAACCTTCAGGTCGCGGTCGCCTACGGTCTCGGCAAGCCGGACGAGTATTTCCTCCAGATGCGCACCGATCTGGCGCGCAGCCGCGACCGCCTGAGCAGGGGTCTGTCCGGCATCGGATTTCCTGTTCTTGACTCCCAGGGCACTTATTTTCTGAATGTCGATCTCGCGCCGCTCGGGCTGAACGAAACCGATGAAGCCTTCTGCAAGCGTCTGGTGCATGAGCACAAGGTCGCGGCCATTCCGGTGTCGGCCTTCTACGAGGAAAACCACGTGACCTCGGTGGTTCGGTTCTGCTTTTCGAAAAAGGATGCGACGCTCGACACCGCGCTCGAACGGCTGTCGCACGTTCTCCATCGCTGAAGCGAGAGACGGATTGATGGGCACGGTCTTGACGAGAGTGATGCGGGCGGCAGTCGTCGTCGCGGGTTTGCTGGCGGCAGGGGGCGCCGCGCAGGCGCAGCAGCGCAGCGTGAACTTCTACAACTGGTCGAATTACATGGCGCCCGGCGTCCTTGAACAGTTCACCAAAGAGACCGGAATCAAGGTCACCTACGACACGTTCGACGCCAATGAGACGCTGGAGACGCGTCTGCTTGCCGGAAAGTCCGGTTACGATGTCGTGGTGCCGACGGCGTATTTCCTGCAACGCCAGATCGCCGCGAATATCTTCCAGAAGCTCGACAAGTCGAAGCTGCCCAACCTCGCCAACGCATGGCCCGAAGTGACCAAGCGCCTCGCGGTCTATGATCCGGGCAACACCTTCGCCGCCAACTACATGTGGGGCACCACGGGGATCGGCTACAACGTCAGGAAGGTGCAGGAGATTCTTGGCGAGGACGCGAAGATCGACTCGTGGTCCATCGTATTCAAGCCGGAGAGCCTCGCGAAGTTCAAGGATTGCGGGATTCACATGCTGGATTCCGCCGACGACATTCTTCCGGCGGCGCTGAACTATCTCGGTCTCGATCCCAACTCGACCAAGCAGGCCGATCTCGACAAGGCCGCTGATCTGGTCAGCAAGGTGCGGCCCTATGTGCGCAAGTTTCACTCATCCGAGTATTTGAGCGCGCTGGCGACAGGTGAAATCTGTTTCGTGGTCGGCTGGTCCGGCGACATCAAGCAGGCACAGAGCCGCGCGGCTGAGGCGAAGAACGGCGTGGAGATCGGCTACGCGATCCCCAAGGAGGGCGCGCAGATGTTCTTCGACAACCTCGCGATCCCGGCGGATGCACAGAATGTCGCCGAAGCCCACGAGCTGATCAATTATCTTTACCGGCCCGACGTCGCTGCGAAGAATTCGGATTTTCTGTCCTATGCGAACGGCAACCTCGCTAGCCAGAAGCTGATCGACCCCAAAATCTTCAACGACAAGACGGTCTATCCCGATGAGGCGACGCTGAATCGTCTGTTCGTCATCACGGCCCGCGACGCGGCCACCCAGCGGGTCATCAACCGTCTTTGGACGCGGGTGAAGACGGGGCGGTAGCAAGATCAGATGCGCCGACAAGCCTCATCCTGAGGAGCAACGCGAAGCGTTGCGTCTCGAAGGATGGGGCGCGGTGTATGCCTCATGGTTCGAGACGCGCGCAAAAGCGCGCTCCTCGCCATGCGGCCCGTTGTGTCACCGCCAGCGGCGGTGCAGCCACAGCCATTGCTCGGGATGCTCGCGAACCCATCCCTCGATCACGGTGTTGATCGCCTGCGTTGTGCCCTGCACATCGATCTTGCCATCGGCGTCGCGCACCGGCTTGACCTCATCGGAGATTTCGATGCGGAAGCGGTGGTTTGGCAGCCGGATGACTCGCACGCCGTGAATCGGACATTCGACCTGACGCGCGAGGCGAGCGAGGAGGGGATTGGCCTTTGCATTGCGTCCGAAGAACGTCACATCGACGCCACGGCTGAAATGCTGGTCCACCAGCATGCCGACATGAACGCCTTTTTGCAGCGCCTGCGCCAACCGCAGCGGCGCGTCATGGGTGGTGGCGATCATCGTGCCCATGTTGACGGAACGAATATCCTGAATCGCGCGATCGACGGCGGCAATGTTCGGGCGGCGGAACAGAATCGCTGACTCAAGGCCATAGGCAGGGGCAGCGAGGGCCGGTAACTCCCAGTTGCCGAGATGGCTGGCGAATATCAGCGCGCCCTTGCCGTCGTCGCGCAGCGCGAGGAATTTTTCGATGGCACCGGGGGCTGGCTCGATGCGCCGGTTCTCCCAATGCTCTGGATCGAGGTCCCACAGATGATCGAGATGGGCAAATTCCGCTCCGACGCGCCCGAGATTGTCCCATACGCCGTTGAGAATGGCGTCAACCTCGGCCGGGGATTTCTCCGGGAATGCGGCGGTCAGATTGGCGCGGCCGATCTTGTGTTCCGGCAGCCAGGGGCCGATGGCGCGCGTGATCGACGCAAAAAAGTCGGCCGTGCGGTCTGGATTGAAGTATCGAGTGCCACGCAACAGGCCGACTGCGATGGCGCCGAGGATCGCCCCCGTCACGGGCTTGAGCGCCTCACGCAGAACAGCTTTCGTGCGGAGGAACAGGCGGCGCATCAGAAGGTGACGACGATCTTGCCGAACACCTGCCGGCTTTCCATGCGTTTCAGCGCGGCAGCGACGTCGTCAATCGGCACCTCGGTGTCGATCACCGGCTTCATGCCTGCGGCCATCTTATCGAGGCTTTCGGCGATATTCTTCATCGTCGCGCCGAACGATCCGAAGATGCGGTACTGCTGCTGAAACAGTTGCATCAGGTTGATGGTCGTGGTCGGGCCTGAAGTCGAGCCACAGGTGACCAGCCGTCCCCCGCGCTTGAGAGACAGCAGCGAGCCGTTGAAGGTGTCCGCACCGACGTGCTCGAACACGACATCGACGCCTTTCTTCTTGGTGATCTTGCGCGTCTCGTGCTCGAAACGGTCCTTGCGATAGTTGATGACGTAATCCGCGCCGAGCGCCTTCACGCCTTCGATCTTGGAATCGTCGCCGACCGTGGTGATGACCGTGCAGCCGATGGCCTTGGCCATCATGATCGCGACTGTGCCGATGCCGGAGCCGCCGGCATGCACCAGGATCGTTTCGCCGGGCAGCAGCTTGGCGTTGTCGAACAGCATGTGCTGCACGGTGGAGAACGCAATCGGCGCGCAGGCGGCGTCGCGATCGGACACGCCGTCCGGGACCGGGATAACAAGCCGCTCGTTGAGGTTCATCAACTCGCGCGCGAAACCATCGACATGGAAGCCCATGATGCCGGCGACGTTTTCGCAGAGGTTGTCACGCCCGGCCTTGCAGGCAGGACAGACGCCGCAGGTCAGCGCGCCATACATGACGACCTTCTGCCCCGGCTTGAAGCGTGTTACGCCGTCACCAACGGACGCGATTTCGCCAGAGGCTTCCGCGCCGACCACGAGGGGGAGCTTGCGCTTGGCGAAGGCCATGCCGCGATAGCCCCAGACGTCGATATGGTTGAGCGCGACGGCCTTGACGCGGATCTGCACTTCGCCAGCGCCCGGTGGCGGGGGAGGCGGGACGTCCGCGACCACAAGCTGGCGGTCGGCAACAAGACTGAGCGCACGCATAATATCGCGTCTCCGGTACAAAAGGTATGGACTGTTGGGCTGCGTATCGCCGGTTCGGCCGGTGGCGTCAACCGCCGGCCGGGCCGCTAGACCGGCTCGCGGGTCAGGATCAGGGATGCGTTCTGGCCGCCGAAACCGAACGAATTCGACATCACCGCGGTCACGCGCGCATCGCGGGCCTTGTTCGGCACCACGTCGAACGGGATCGCCGGATCGGGCACGTCGTAATTGATCGTCGGCGGGATGCGCTGATGCTCCAGCGTCAGCAGAGAGAACACGGCTTCTACCGCGCCCGCCGCCGACAGCGTATGACCGACCATCGACTTGTTGCTTGAGACCGGAATCTGCTTGGCGCGCTCACCGAACACCATCGAGATGCCGAGATACTCCATCTTGTCGTTCTCTGGCGTGCCGGTGCCGTGGGCGTTGATGTAGTCGATCTGATCGGTGCCCATGCCGGCATCCGACAGCGCATTGTTTACGCATCCGACGATCGGCTTGCCGTCAGGGCTCGAGCGGGTCCGGTGGAACGAGTCGGCGAGTTCACCGCAGCCGGCGACGACGCCGAGGATCTTCGCGCCGCGTGCGGTGGCCGCTTCAAGGCTCTCAAGCACCAGCGCGCCGGCGCCTTCAGCCATCACGAAGCCATCGCGGTTCTTGGAGAACGGCCGAACTGCCGTGTGCGGCGGCTCGTTGCTGGTCGAGAGCGCCGAGAGCAGCGAGAACCGGACCAGCGCCTCGGCATTGACCGAGCCATCGGTGGCGACGCACAGCGCGGCATCGGTTTCACCGCGGCGGATCGCCTCGACACCCAACTGGATCGCGGTGCCCCCGGACGCGCAGGCGGTCGATAGCGAGATCGGAGACCCCTTGGTGCCGAAAGTGTCGGCCAGATGATCGGCGACCGAGCCGAACAGGAACCGGCGGTGCAGATCGGTGAAGCGGCCGTTGCCGCTCGCCTTGAGCAGCGCATCGTAATCGATGCCGGAGGTCATTCCGGTGGCGCGGGCGACATCCTGCCGCGGCTGCCATTCGAGTTCGATCGGTGCGACCGCTAGAAACAGCGGGCCGGGGAAGTCGCCCTTGGCGCCGATATTCGCCTGCGCGATGGCCTCCTCGGTGGCCACGTCCGCGAGCTTTTCCGACAGCGTCGTGGACGAGAACGGTTCGAGCGGAATGAAATCCACCGTGCCCGCCATCGTGGTCTTGAGGCCTTCGGTCGGAAAGCGTGTGATGGTCCGGATGCCGGACTCGCCGGCCGTGAGCCTGGCCCAGTTGTCCGACTTGCCCGCCCCGAGGGAGGTGACGACACCCATGCCGGTGACCACGACGATAGGCCGTCCGAATTTATCGCGCGTTGCTGTCATCCTGCATCCCTGCCTAAATCGTCTCGATCAGCGCCATGCCTTCGCCGCGCCAGTGACCGGCCCCGATCACGACAATTTGGGATGGCGGCTTCGCCATTTCAATCTCGACACCGGTCTTATCGTTGGGTGGAAACAGCGCCCCGCGGGAGATCGACAGCGCCGCCAGCGCAAGGCCGAGCGGGAATTGCGCCTCTACGACATGGCCGAAGGCTGTGCCGGTGCCGCGGGCGGGAATCGCGCGATGTTTGCCGAGAAATGCCCGTTCCTCGGCGGTGACGGGGGCTGCGCCGGTGGCTCCGGTGATGATCGCGCTGTCCGGACCGACCGTTCCCAACTTCGACCACAGGCCGTCGAGGACGGCGGTCACATCGCCTGGCGTCTTGCGCCGGGCATGGTCGGCGACCACCTTCGTGAGCTTCGCATAGGGTTTCGCGCCGCGCGCCTGCGCGTGTTCTTTCGACTCGATGACGAGAAACACGCCGCCCGCACCGAGCGCGAAGCCGTTGTCACGCTCCCAGACCGGCAGGAATTTGTTCTTCAGATTGAAATCGCCGAACTCATAGAGCATCAGCATTTCCTTGCGCTCGCTGTTCTGCGCGGCGCCGACCAGGGCAATATCGCTTTGGCCGTTCAGGATGCGTGCAAGCGCGATGCGCGTGGCGTCGATGCCGGCGGATTCTTCGCCCATGAAGGTCCGCGACGATCCGGTGACGCCATGAACGATGGAGATATTGCCCGCGAGCAGGTTTGAGAGCTGCGCCAGAAACAGGGTGGGGCGCAGGTCGTTCATCAGCCGTTCGTTGAGAAGGCCCGGCGCGGCGTTGCCCTGGACGTCGGCATTGACGATTGCGGAATCGACCGCGAGATCGCGTTCCCCGCCGCCGGCAGCGACGATCATGTCCATGCGCGACAGAATCTCAGTGTTGCCCTTCACGCCGGCGGAGTCGAGGGCGAGGCCGGCGGCATAAGTGCCGATCCGCTGCCAGGCTTCCATCTGGCGCTGGTCGCCCTTCTTCGGAATCTGCGCGTCGAAGCTCAGCTTCGTCATCGGGTGAACGACGTAAGGGGCGAATGTCGTTTCGTCGACGTTGATCGTCTTGCTGTTCAGAGCATCCCAGTGCGCATCGAGACCTTCGCCGAGCGATGTGGCTAATCCGATGCCCGTGATCCAGGCTTCGCGCGGGCCGCCGGTCGATGAAGGGGTCTCAGCCATGAGCGATTGCCTGTTGGGGAAAGCCGATGCGCGTCGCCATGGATTCCATGTGTCCGCGCAAATCGGGATTTGGGAACGGCGTGTGACGGAATGTCAGCGTCGCATTGCATTTCAGTTTGCCGCCGGCGCGGACCTTGGCATCGGTGATGGCGAAGCCGGAGCCGTCGTGCACGATGCTCGCGTCGATCGTCAGCAACTCGCCCGGCGTCACGAAGTCGCGCATCTTGGCTTCCTTGACGCTGGCCAGAAACGGCATCCGCTCGAACTTCAGAAGTGCGATCAGAAGCCAGCCCGAGGTTTGCGCCATGGCTTCGATCAGCAACACGCCCGGCATCAGCGGATAGCCGGGGAAGTGTCCTTCGAAGATGGTGCTGGTCTGCGGGACCTGCGCCTCGACCGTAATCGTCCGCTTGCCGACGTCGAGATCGGTGATGCGGTCAATGAGCTGGAAGTATTCGAGATGCATGGCGGGCGCGTCAGGCGCCCTTGGCGGCGACCAATTCGTCGATGCGCGCGCTGAGGTTCTTCAGGACGAAGTACTGTTCGGTCGTGGCCTTGCCGTCGTTGACCTCCTGCGTCCATTTCTCGAGCGGCAGTTTGATGCCGAACGCCTTGTCGATCGCAAAGGCGATGTCCAGGAAGTCGAGACTGTCGATGCCCAGATCGTCGATGGCGTGGCTGTCCGGGGTGATCGTGTCACGAGGAATGTCGCACGTTTCCGCAATGATCGTGGCGACCTGATCGAATGTAGACGACATGCTAAACCTTTGAGATTTTGAGCTAAATGCCATTTCTTGGGGTGGGGCGCGAGCCTGATACCGGTGCCGCAATCCCCTCGGACGGGTTGAATCCCCGTATATCGGAGCGATGCCCCGAGTTCAATGGCACAGCAGGGCGGAAACCGGCCCGGTTTTCGAGGCTAATTGTGGCGAATCACATCGGTCGTCTGTGCCGAGATATGCGCACAATCCCGCCGGCCCATCAGGACGCAGTCCTGGGTGTTGCGCAGGTCGGCGAGGGTCATCGCAAGCCAGATGCCGATGCCGGTCAGCGCCGCCGTAAACGCGATCGCGGCGACGTTCGTAATCATCCGGTGGCGATATTCGTCCGGACTTTCGCCCGCGCGCTCGAACCGGGACAGATCGGGCGCCAGATTGCCGGAGGGGCCGCCAGCAGGTGGCCGTGCATGCGTGCGCGGACGAAACTTGAGCACGCGATGTTCGCCGTCAGTCATGAAAAACGCTTCCAGATCAACGTTGCCATATTAGTCCGCCGGACAAATGTGTCTCCGGAAAACAGGGTATTCCTGTGATGCCGAAAAGGATAGGTGGGAACCTGCGTTCCCGATCGTTACGGAAATATGCCCGTGTGCAGCGCACGCTACCAAGATGCGATGCCTTGAAAGTGATGTGACAAGCGGCATCGCTTTTCGGCGGTTTGGGTAAATTGCCGGCACCTGCTCATCGGAGTCCCAGCATCATGGCCAACAAGCGCGAACCGCTCCTGACGCCGGTTCCAATCCTGTCACTGCGTCCGACGCAGATGACCGTCGGCATGAAGGAGGTCAAGGAAAAGCGCAAACGCTGGCGTGAGCACAAGTCAAGAAAACGCGCTGAACTGCTCGGCAGGCACATGATTCCCGTTGTGGTCGGTCCGGACAACAACAACTACGTGATCGATCATCACCATCTGGCACGCGCGCTCCACGAAGAAGGCGAGAAGGATGTGCTGGTATCCGTCGTCGCCGATCTCACGATGGTCGACAAGAAAGCGTTCTGGGTCGTGCTCGACAACCATCGCTGGGTCTATCCCTACGACGCCAAGGGCGAACGCCGTGATTATGGCGACCTGCCGAAGGATGTGACTGGCCTTAAGGATGATCCGTTCCGAAGTCTCGCGGGTGAATTGCGCCGGGCCGGAGGATTCGCCAAGGATACGACACCCTTCAGCGAATTTCTGTGGGCGGATTTTCTGCGGCGGCGCATGTCGCGCAAGACGGTCGACAATGATTTTGAAAAGGCGCTCGAACAGGCGCTGTCGCTCGGCAAGAGCAGGGACGCGATCTATCTGCCCGGCTGGTGCGGGCCTGCCGACGAGGATTGACGGGTTTAATCCGGCTGCGCGTCGTCCGACGATTTTCCGCCGAAAACGCGATGCACCGTCCGCTCCAGCGGGCCGCCAAACATGAGCAGCAGAAGCGCAATAACGAACGCGATGCCGACCAGCCGCCAATGTCCGAGGCCGCACACCACGCCGATGCACGCGGTGAACCAGACGCAGGCGGCGCTCGTCAGTCCCTTCACCTTGTGCTGGTCGCCGTGAACGATCACGCCGGCGCCGAGAAAGCCGATGCCGGTGAGGATGCCCTGCACGACACGGCTAGTTGCGTCCGATAGCTGACCCGCTTCAAGCGACGCCGGGCTGGCGATCAGGACAATCAGCGCGGTCGCAAGCCCGACCATGCCCAGCGTGCGCAAACCGATCGGCTTGCCGTGCAGGTCACGGTTGAGGCCGATCGCGCCCGATGCCAGCGTGGCGACGCCCAGCCGCAGAACGATGTCCCACCATTCGAGCAATTTGAGTTCCTCTCCGAACTCTAGCGCGTTACGACTTCGGAACGCGGCCCATCATATAGAATTCGTCGTTCGGACGCATGTCGGTGACGCTCGCCATGCGGTTGGACAGCGCGAAGAAGGCTGCGATAGCGGCGATATCCCAGATGTCGTCGTCGCTGAAGCCGTGGCCGCGCAACACCTCGAAATCCTGTGCCGATGTCTTTTGCGATTCCAGGCAAACCTTGACTGCGAAATCGAGCATCGCACGCTGCCGCGGCGTGATGTCGGCCTTGCGGTAATTGTTGGCAATCTGGTCCGCGATCAGCGGGTTCTTGGCGCGGATGCGCAGCACCGCTCCGTGCGAGATGACGCAGTAGTGGCACTGATTGGCCGCGCTGGTCGCGACCACGATCATTTCACGTTCGGCCTTGGTCAGGCCGCCGTCTTTCTCCATCAGCGCATCATTGTAGGCGAAGAATGCCCGGAATTCATCCGGCCGGTAGGCCAGCGCGAGAAAGACGTTCGGCACGAAGCCTGACTTTTCCTGCACGCCGAGAATGCGCGTCCGGATGTCGTCCGGTAGCGAGTTCAGCGAGGGAACAGGAAAGCGGCTGATGGGAGGCGTGGTCATGCTGATGGTCCGATGCTGACGGGAAGAGTTGCCGCGAACCATAGTGGAGGACGACGCCGCCGCAAAGCGCGGGTTCGCGCGCGGCTGTCCTGCAACGACTTGACGATTGAACTTGGCAATCGAAAGGTTGGCAATCAGCGCAGCGGCTTCTTCAGCAGCGAGAACCGGTCCGGATCGAGACCGAGCGAGGGCTGGAGCATGGGGGCTTCCGGCACGCGTGGAACGGGACGTTCCACTGCGCCGCGATCGAAGGTCGGATCGTTCGGTGTTTCGCGATGCGAGGTCGCGCCGCGCCAGCGCTCCAGCACGGAACTGACGAAGGTAATATCATGACCGCTCAGGGCTGACGGCGTCGTGGCGATGGTGGCTTCGCTGCGCGGCAACTGATGGGCCGGAACTTCCTTGAAGCGCAGCCGCGTCGGCAGCGCAACGCCTTCGCCGAACGCCAGCACCTCACGTGTTCCGAGCGAGGGCACGAACGACAGCAGATTCGCGGCGGCGTCCGAGACCGCGGAGCGCAGCAGCGCCTGGTCGCGGTCGTTCGCAAGCCGCATCGCGAACAGCGTGTTGCATTGGGAAATGATGGTCGCGTCGAGTTCGGCCGGGCGCTGGGTGACCAGCGCGAGATAGACGCCGTATTTGCGACCTTCCTTGGCGATGCGCGACACCGCCTTGCGGGTCGGCCCAAAGCCCACGCCGCGGTCGGCGGAGGCGTAGCGGTGCGCTTCCTCGCAGACGAACAGCATCGGTGAAGCGCCGTCGCTCCACAATCCGAAATCGAATGCCATGCGGCAGAGCACGGACACCACAGAGTCAACGACTTCGGCGGGGAAACCGGCAAGTTGCATGACCGTCATGGGCCGGCCGTTGGCCGGCATGCGGAACAGGTGGCTGATCACCTCGGCCATCGTATCGCCGCCGACGTTGGCGTTCTCGAACATGAAGGCATAGCGCGGATCGTTCTTGACGGTCTCGATGCGCGAGATCAGCTTGTGATAGACGATGCGCGAGGAGCGGTTTTCCAGCTTGCCCATGCGCTCGTCGATCAGCGAAATCAGATCGACCAGTCGGTACGGGACCGGCGTGTCGGCCGTATAGCCGATGGTCTTGGCGTCGACGCGCTTCAGGCCGAGGCGGTCCGTGTTCTGATATTGTGTGTAGGTGGCCTTCGCCACCGGAATGAGTTCGATGAGAACTTCGAGTTCTTCCGGAACGCCGGGGCGTCCGCCGAAAATCACGTCGACGAATTCCTCGAAGTTGAAGAGCCAGAACGGCAGCTTCAGATTTCGGGGATTGAGAACGAGCGCCTTGTCGCCGAAACAGCGGCCGTATTCGTTGTGCACGTCGAGCAGGAAGACACGCAGGTTCGGCCGCACCCGCAGGATTTCATTGAGCAGCAGCGAGACGCCGCTGGATTTGCCGACGCCGGTGGAGCCTAGCACGGCGAAGTGCTTGCTCAGCATGTCCTCGACATCGACATAGGCTGTAACGGACGGATCCTGTTGCAGCGTGCCGATATTGATCTGCTCAGCCTTTGAAGGAGCGTACACTGTCCGCAATTGCTGATTGGTCAGTACGTCCACCAGATCGCCGATGGTCGGATAGCTGGTGACGCCGCGCTGGAAGCGGCCCGAGGGTCCGGCACCGATCTCACCCAGCAAATCAACGGATGCGATCGCGATGTAGTTGTCGGTGGGCGGCAGGTTCTCGCGGCTGACCTCGGTGATCATTGCGACGATGATGGTGGTTGCTGTCCGGATACCGAAGAACTGGCCGACGGTCGCGCGCACATTGGAGTCGGTGATCTGGCTCGTTGTCATGAGCCCGACGCGAGCTTGCGAGCCGCGAACCGAAATGACGCGACCGAGAGCCGCTGGCTGCGGTGAATTTAACATGCCGTGGGTTAGCCTGTGTGTAAGCGCCTGAATTTCCTCGACTGTACAAAGGCCTGTCACAAGAATTGTTAAACGCCCGGCGGGCTGTAGGCAGCGCCGGCGTTGCCCGGTGATGGCGGGCTGAAACGCCGTGCCGGCACTGGAGTGGCTAAGGCCCGGGAGTACCAGAGGTATTTTTATCTTGGCGGTTTGGCCTGCAAAACGCCTCAAAGATATCATTAAGTCTTTGTTTACCTTGGATTAATGGATGCCGGTGCGGCTGGGCCGGAATGGCCGGTCACAGCTTTCCCGTATCAAGCCGGCGATCGAGCAAGGCAGGGGTAGACCGCGGCGCAACCGCGCTTTATATCCAGCGCGCGACATCGATTTGCTGATTTGGATAACGATCCGCCCGGTGCTTCACCACGCGTCAGATCACGTCCGCAGTCGATTGGGGGATCGTCCAATGGTAGGACTCCAGACTCTGACTCTGGCTATCTAGGTTCAGATCCTAGTCCCCCAGCCAGCATCGATAATCCCACAAAGCCAGATACCCGCGGTCGTGAAGTTGTCGCTGTGATCGCAAAGATCGGCGGCAGCAAAAAACTCGGCCTCCATAACAATCTGCCAACATTCTACCCCCAGCCGAAAGGGTGTGTCGCGGTCAGCAATCGCGATTACGTCTCTACGGTAACAACGATAGAGGGCGGTCGCGTTGCGTGAGAGTTGTCGGACAAAGTGCAAATCGCGCTGGCGGGTTGTGCAATGCAACCGAAATTTGTTGCCTGTTCGCGATTTCTGAGGAGATTGACGGGGTGATCGTTCGGCTTTAGCAATTGTCCGACAAACGACGTCGAGACTTTATGACAGCTGCGTTGCCCAGTTTCACACGCATCGAGGTCGCGCCCGCCTATCAAAAGGTGGCCGACGCGATCGAGCGTGAAATCGTCAACGGCCGGATCAAGCCCGATGATCCGATCGGGACGGAGTCCGAACTGGTCCAGCAATTCGGGGTCAATCGCTCCACGGTTCGCGAAGGCATTCGCGTTCTTGAAGAAAGCGGATTGATCCGGCGTGATTCCAGCCGCCGCCTCTATGCGTGCCTGCCGCGGTACAACAAGCTCGCCAGCCGCCTGAGCCGGGCGCTGGTGCTGCACGAGGTGACGTTCCGTGAATTGTACGAGACCGCGATCATCCTCGAGATCGCGGCGATGGAATACGCCGTCGACCACGCCACCGACGACGACATCGGAGAAATCGCGCTCAATATCGAGAAGACCGAACAGTCCGTCGGCAATCCTGCCGCGTTCGCCGAACTGGACGCGGATTTTCATATCCTGATTGCGAAAGCGTCCCACAACCGCGTGCTGCAATTGGCGCGGGAGCCTGCCGGCCTGCTGTTTTTTCCCACCACGGAGATGGTGGTCCGCAGTGTGGCTGAAGGCATGCCGCGTCTGATCGCCGCACACCATCATCTTCTGGACGCCATCCGAAAGCGCGACAAGGAAGCGGGTAAGACCTGGATGCGGCGGCACGTCGAGGACTGGCGCCGCGGCTTTGAGCGCGCCGGCAACTCGCTCGATCGGCCGGTCGAGCGCATGTACATGGAACACGCATTGGTGGCGCAGAAGCGATAGGCGCAGGAGCTTAAAGAATAAGACCGCAAGAGCGCGAAAAGCGCCGGGAGGGTCAAGGGGGAGTGTCAATTGTCGGATTTTGCGAAGCCGGATTCTGCCGGCTTGAATATCAGCAGTCTGTCGCTTGCGTTCGGCGGCCTGAAGGCGCTGACGAATGTGTCTTTCTCGGTGGTGCCGGGATCGATCACGGCGGTGATCGGTCCGAACGGCGCCGGCAAGACCTCGTTGTTCAACTGCATCTCCGGCTTTTACCGCCCCTCGACCGGCGTAATCGAATTCGGTGGCGAGGACATCAGCCGGCTGCATCCGCCTGCGCGCGCCAAAATGGGCCTCGCGCGGACATTCCAGAACATCGCGCTGTTTCGCGGCATGACCGTGCTCGACAACATCAAACTCGGTCGCCACGCCCACATGCACACCAATGTGTTCGATGCATTGTGGTACTTCGGCCGGGCCAGGCGTGAGGAGCTTGAACTCCGTTCCGAGATTGAGCGGCGTGTGCTCGACTTCCTCGAGATGGAGCATATTCGCGATCAGCCGGTGGCCTCCTTGTCCTACGGCCTACGCAAACGCGTCGAACTGGCGCGCGCGCTTGCCATGCGCCCGCGCATCCTGATGCTCGACGAGCCGGTGGCGGGTATGAACCGCGAAGAGACCGAGGACATGGCGCGCTTCATCCTCGACGTGAAGGAGGAGTGGGGTGTCACTATTCTGATGGTCGAGCACGACATGGGTCTCGTGATGGATATTTCCGATCATGTCGTGGTGCTCAATTTCGGTCAGGTGATCGCGGCCGGAAAGCCCGCTGAGATCCAGAATAATCCAGACGTTATCGCGGCTTATCTCGGCTCCGGCGACGTCGGAGATCTGTCGCGGCGGATCGCGGGCGAAAGGGCGGCGTGATGGATTGGCTGTTCCTGTTCGAGATCGTGCTGTCGGGCCTGGGGTCCGGCGCGCTGCTGGCGCTGACCGGCATCGCCTTCGTGCTGATCTACAAGGCTACCAAGGTGCTGAACCTCGCGGTCGGCGAAATGCTGATGCTGTGTGCCTATTTCTTTTTCGGAATGACCGCCGCTCTGGCGCTGCCGGTCTGGCTCGCGATCATCCTGACGGTGATCGGCGGCGGGATTCTCGGCGGGGTCATCGAGCGCATCCTGATCCGCCCGATGCTCGGCGAAAGCCCGATCTCTGTGTTCATGGTCACGGTTGGACTTAGCTCAGTCCTGATCGGTTTTGTCGAGTTCGTCTGGGGCAGCGATCCAGCCACCTTGCCGAACTTCTTGCCGTCCAAGCCGGTCTTCATCGGCAGCGCCTATGTCTCGCCGAAGATCGCGGTGAGCTTCGTGGTGGCGACAGTTCTGATCGCGGCGTTCCTTGTGATCTTCCGGACATGGCGCGGCGGCGTCGCACTGCGGGCCACGGCGACCGATCAGGGCGCGGCATTTTCCTGCGGCATCAATGTGCCAGCGGTGTTCTCGGTCTCATGGATCGTCGCCGGCATGGCGGCGGCGGGATCTGGCATCCTGATTGGTTCGATCGGCGGCATCTCGCCGACCATGGGCGTGTTCGGTCTATCGGTACTGGTTGCGGTCATCGTCGGTGGCCTCGACTCGATTGCCGGCGCGCTGGTGGCGGGTCTCGCCATCGGCGTGGTCGAGGCGCTTGTCGGCACCTATCTCGGCGGCGAATTCAAGCTGCTGGTCACCTTCTGCATTCTTGTGGTCGCCTTGATGATCCGTCCCTACGGATTGTTCGGCACCGTTGAAATCGAGCGACTCTGATGCGTATCGGCGCCATCCATCAAACCTACGCTCAGGCAGAAGCGTTGCTCGATACCAATTTCCAGCGCGCGATGCTGGTTGCGCTGTTAGCGGCGCTGGTGCTGTTTCCGTTCTTTGCCGATCAATACTGGATCTATCTCGCCTGTCTCGTCGCGATTCATATCGTCAGCACCACCGGCCTCAACATTCTCACCGGCTATACCGGCCTTGTGAGTCTCGGGCAGGCGGCCTTCATGTCGGTGGGGGCCTACACAGTCGCCATTCTGGAAATCCGCGTCGGCACCCCGTTCATCGTCAATCTTATCCTCGCGGGTTTTGTGTCGGCCGCGGTCGGCCTTGTTGTCGGCGTGCCGAGTCTCAGGGTGAAGGGGCTTTATCTGGCGATCGCGACCATCGCCGCCTCGTTTATTCTGCACTTCCTGTTTGCCAACGGCCCCGCCTTCCTCGGTGGCACGCAGGGGCTGAGCATGCCGCCCGCGCGGTTGTTCGGCTATGACCTCGCGCGTCCGTTCCAGCTCTACTGGCTGTTCATGCCGCTCACCGCGATGTCGGTGTTTGCCGCGGCCAACCTGTTCCGCACAAGGATCGGCCGCGCCTTCATCGCCATTCGCGATCGTGATATTTCGGCGGAGGTCCTCGGCATCCCGCTCTTGAAATACAAGCTGCTCTCGTTCGCGCTGTCGTCGTTCTATGCGGGTGTTGCCGGCGGCATGTGGGCATATTTCTTCCGCGTGGTGACGCCGGAAAGTTTCCCGCTGATCTATTCGGTGTTCTTCCTTGCGGCCGTGATCGTCGGCGGCATGGGCACGATCCTCGGTGCGATCCTCGGCGCGATCTTCATGACGATGGTGCCGGAGTTTCTGAAGATCGCGGTCTCCTATCTGACCTTCATTCCGAATGCGACAGCGCAACTGTCGCCGATCCGGACCATTGTTTTCGGCGCGCTCATCATCGGGTTCCTGCTGTTCGAGCCGCAGGGCCTGGCCGAAATCTGGCGCCGCGTGCGGCGTTTCTTTCATCTATGGCCGTTCAAAAAATGACACACAGGGAGAAACACCAATGAAAGCATTTCCAACGCGCCGAAAGGTGCTGTCCTACGCAGCCGCCGGCTGTCTCGCTTTAGGTCTGCAGGCCCCGGCGCAAGCCGCCGACGACATCGTGATCGGCGCATCGATGCCGATGACCGGCGTGTTCGCCTTCGCGGGCATCGCGCTCAACAACGCATTCCAGGACTATGTGAAGATCGTCAACGACGCGGGCGGCATCAACGGCCGCAAGGTCAAATATGTCGCGGAGGACACCGGCTATAAGGTCGACAACTCCGTGGCGGTGTTCAACCGCATCACCAGCCAGGAGAAGGTGAGCCTTTACTACGGCGACTCCACAGCTTTCTCGAAAACCATCAACGCCGAACTGAACCGACGTGGTGACATCGTTCTGGCCGGCGCGTCCTTCGCGTCCGAACTGAACGATCCGAAGAACTTTCCGTACCAGTTCATCGCCGGTCCGGATTATTCGGAAATGATCGGCATTCTGCTGGAATACATCGCCAAGACCAAGCCCGGCGCAAAGATCGCTCTGGTCAATTCGGACACCGAGTTTGGACGCGATCCGATTGCGCCGACGGAGAAGCGGGCAGCCGCGCTCGGCCTGAAGATCGTGGAGAAGATCGCCACGCCGCCGACCAGCGTCGATGTCTCCACCGAAGTGCTCAAGCTGCGCCGCGCCGATCCGGACTACACGATCTTCCACGGCTACATTCTGGCGCCTCTGCCGGAATTCATGACGCAGGCCAAGCAGCTTGGCCTCAAGACCAAGTTCATGGGGACGTTCTGGTCGATGGACAACGCCATCTGGGCGAAGTCCGCCGAGGTGGCCGACGGCTTCATGGGCGTGATGCCGTATCGCTATTACTTCGACACCGAAGGCAAGTCGCCGATGCTGGAGAAAATCCGGCAGATCCGTCCCGAATATCAGTCTACCGGCTACATGCAGGGTTTCCTGACCGCGATGCTGATGACCGAAGCGGCCAAGCGCACGCTTGACGCCAAGAAGGAACTCACCGCGGCCAACATGAAAGCCTCGCTGAACTCGATCAAGGACTTCGACACCGGCGGCATCATCGGCGTGCCGATCTCGATTCCGGGCAACACCGTTCCTGTCGGCCGCGTCTATCAATATGACGGCGCGAACAAGACCATGAAGCCGGTCTCCGACTGGATCAAGATCGCGAAGTAACGGCAATGACCGCGGAAGCACTTCTCTCCGTCAACAACATCGAGGTCGTCTATAACAAGACGGTCCAGGTGCTCCGCGGCCTGTCGCTGAAAGTCGACAAGGGAGCGGTGGTCGCATTGCTCGGCTCTAACGGGGCGGGCAAGTCGACTACGCTCAAGGCTGTCTCCAATCTTCTCGAACTGGAAGACGGCAAGGTCACGACTGGCGAAATCCTGTTTAAGGGAGGCGCCATCTCGCGCTTCGCTCCGCATCAACTGGTGCGGAGCGGACTTTTCCATGTGATGGAAGGGCGCAGGATTTTCGAAGACCTGACGGTGGAGGAAAATCTCACCGCCGCGACCTATGCGATGACGGGGCGCGCGGGCGGCAGGACGCCGTTCGATCTGGTCTACACCTATTTCCCGCGTCTGTTCGAGCGCAGGACGGGACGCGCGGGCTATCTGTCCGGCGGCGAACAGCAGATGCTCGCCATCGGCCGCGCGCTGATCGCGCAGCCGGAGCTGATGCTGCTGGACGAGCCGTCGCTGGGTCTGTCTCCGAAACTGGTGGAAGAAATCTTCACCATCATCGCGCGCATCAACCGCGAGCAGGGCGTTTCGATGCTGCTGGTGGAGCAGAATGCGGCGGTGGCGTTCGCGGTCTCGACCTATGGCTACATCATGGAGTCGGGCAAGATCGTCACCGACGGGCCGACCGAGCAACTGATCCGCGATCAGGATGTGCGTGAATTTTATCTCGGTGTCGGTGCTGCGAATGCGGAGACCAAGGGCTTCCGCGGCATCAAGCATTACAAGCGCCGCAAGCGCTGGCTCTCATGAATGAGGTCGCCATGACCGACAGATTTCCAGAACTCACGTTGCCGCAGATGCTGCGCGAGAATGCGCGCCGTCATGCGGATCGCGTGGCGATCCGGCAGAAGGAATTCGGCATCTGGAATCCATGTGCGTGGAAGCAATATTACGAGCGGGCCTGTCATGTCGGTCTCGGCTTTCGCGCGCTCGGGCTGAGCGCGGGCGGCCACGTTGCCATCCTGTCCGAGAATCGGATCGAATGGGTACTGGCGCAGCTTGGCGCAAACATCATGGACGGAATCGCGGTCGGCGTTTATCCGACAAGCCCCTCGAACGAAGTCGCCTATGTGCTGGCGCATTCGGAATCCGAGATTATCGTCTGCGAGGATCAGGAGCAGGTCGACAAGGTTCTGGAGCGCCGCGAGGAATTGCCGAAGCTGCGGCGGATCGTCGTGATCGAGACCAAGGGCATCCGGGACTATCCGCCCGATCAGGTGATGTCGTTCGAGGCGCTGGAAGCGCTTGGCGCGGACTATGAGACGAGCCACGCAGGACTGGCGGACAGCATCATTGACGGTCAGCAGCTCTCGCAGATAGCGCTCATCATCTACACCTCCGGCTCGACGGGAAAGCCGAAAGGCGCGATGCTGAGCTACAAGAACATTCGCGCGCAGGCCATCGCCGCGACGGAAAGGCTCGGTCTCGATCAATCCGAAAGCCTGCTGTCCTATCTGCCGCTGTGCCACGTCGCCGAGCAGATGACCACGGTGATGGTGCCGGTCTATCTCGGCTCGCTGGTCAATTTCGGGGAATCGATCCGTACCGTGCAGGAAGATTTGCGCGAAGTCGCACCGAGCATGTTTCTCGGCGTGCCGCGCATCTGGGAAAAGCTGCATTCCTCGATCCATATCAAGCTGCTCGAGGCTGGGCGGATCCGGCGCACCTTGTTTGAACGCGCCTATGCCGCCTGTGAGCCGTTCGCGGAGAAGAACTCCGCCGACAGGACGCTCTCCGAGCGGATCAAGTTCGCGTTGTCTTATTGGCTGATTTTTCGTGCGTTGCAGAATTTCATCGGTCTGCGCAAGACCCGCATCGCCATGACGGGCGCCGCGCCGATCTCGCCGGCGATCGTGCATTTCTTTCGCGCCATCGGCGTGCCGCTGATCGAAGTCTACGGGCTGACGGAAAGCTCCGGGATTGCGCTCGGGCAGGTGTTGTCCGACCGTCGCGTCGGGACCGTCGGTCACGGGATTGACCGCATGGAGGCGAGGCTCGGTGATTCAAATGAGCTTCTCATTCGCGGCGATACGGTGTTTGCGGGATATTATCGCAACGAGGAAGCCACAAAGGCCTCGATCCGCGACGGCTGGCTGCACACCGGCGATGTCGCGGAGTTTTCCGATGGTCATTTCCGCATCGTCGACCGTCTCAAGGACATCATGATCACAGCGGGCGGAAAGAATCTGAGCCCATCCGAGATCGAAAACACAGTCAAGGCGAGTCCGTTCATCAAGGAATGCATCGTCATCGCCGAGGCGCGGAAATATGTCTCCGCGCTGATCCAGATCGACTACGATCTTGCCGGGAAGTGGGCCGAGGAAAAAGGCCTCGCCTACACCAATTTCAGGAATCTCACCGAGAACGCCAGCCTGCGCGATCTGATTCAGTCTGAAATCGACGCGGCGAACGGGCAACTCGCCCAGGTCGCGCAGATCCGGAAGTTTTATCTGCTGACAAAAGAACTCGATCACGACGACGACGAGGTCACGGCGACAATGAAGGTTCGCCGGGCTAATGTTCAGGTCAAGTATCGGGCTGAGATCGAGAGTCTTTATAGGTGAAAGACTGACGGCCGGGCTGCTCGGACCATATGAAATCCGATGCACAAGAGATCCCAGCACTGCTCGCCATGCCGGTGCTTTGCGATCTGCCGCTTCGCAAGCGGCAGTCTTTCACTGTACTATTTAACGATTATCCGCTCGCTGACACGCCAGAAATCGGATTTTATGGGCCGGATCGATGATCCACGGGGTGGAGCGTCCGAACAAAGACGGACGGCGAAGCGTTGTGCTCATCCGGGAGAATCCGGTTCTCTTTCTGACATAATGGCGCGGTCGCGCTGGAGTATGCGTCTTGATTGAAAAGCTCGAACTGTTGCTGGCCTTGGCGAAGGAACGTCACTTCGGGCGTGCGGCAGAGGCGTGCGGGGTTACGCAGCCGACGATGTCTACCAGTCTGAAGCAGCTCGAGGAAATCCTCGGCGTTATGCTGGTGCAGCGTGGCTCGCGTTTCGTCGGGTTCACGCCGGAAGGCGAGCGGACTCTCGATTGGGCGCGCCGCATCGTCGGCGACGCGCGCGCCATGCGGCAGGAGATCAACTCGCTCAAGGACGGCCTGTCCGGAGAGCTTCGGATCGCTGCGATTCCGACCGTGCTCGGCATGGTGGCCTCGCTCACCACGCCGTTCAGGGCACGGCATCCCAATGTGCGTTTTCGCGTTGTATCCTGCACATCGTCCGACGTGCTTGGTCTGCTGGAAAATCTGGAGGTCGATGCCGGCCTGACCTACATCGAGAATGAGCCGGTGGGGAAGGTGCGGACTATTCCGCTTTATCGCGAGAGCTATCGTTTGCTGACAGCGCCGGACGGCATGTTCGGCGATCGCGACCAGGTGACGTGGAAGGAGGTCGGGCAGGTGCCGCTCTGCCTGCTGACGCCCGACATGCAGAACCGTCGCATCATCGACAAGGCGCTGCGGGACGCAGGGACCGAAGCGGTGCCCACGCTGACCTCCAATTCCATCATCGTGCTCTATACGCATGTGAAGACAGGGCGCTGGGCAAGCGTCATGCCGGCCAAGCTCGCCGATACCCTCGGTCTGTCCGACGCGGTGCGGACCATTCCGATTGTCGATCCGCTCGTCACTTACAGCATCGGGCTGGTGACGTCGCCGCGCGATCCGATGACTCCTCTGCTTGCGGCCCTTGTTCAGATCGCCCGGGAAGTTGCTCCGCAGCTTGAGGCCTGACCGCCCGCGATAGCGGTTCCGGACCGTTTATGGTATCATCGTGCCATTAGAATTCGCCGCTAAGTCATTCATTTTCTTTTGATAATGTATCATTTGATTTCCTTATCGATGCGAATTCCGTATCGCAGCATAAGACTGCTGCATTGATCTTTAGAAGGATTCTCGTTTCTCTTGTTCAAACCGCGATGTGCGCGAATGAGAGTGACTATGCCGTCAGCATACGAAGACTGGAGTCCCGAGAGAGGCGCGGAGATCATCGCCGCACACAAGCATCTCGAAGGTCCAACCATTGTGATCCTGCATGCGATGCAGGAGGCATTCGGTTACGTGCCAGAGCCGGTAATTCCGATGATTGCCGAGGCGCTCAATCTGTCACGCGCGGAAGTCCACGGCGTCTTCACATTCTATCATGATTTCCGTCACGAGCCCGCCGGCAGGCATGTGCTTAAGCTCTGCCGCGCCGAGGCGTGCCAGGCCGCGGGCGGCGATGCGCTCGCCATGCATGCCGAGAAAAAGCTCGGTATTGCGATCGGAAACACTACTCCCGATGGCCGTGTAACTCTTGAGCCGATCTATTGCCTCGGTCTGTGTGCGACTGCGCCATCCGGGATGCTTGATGGTCGTATTGTGGGGCGGCTCGATACCGAACGCCTCGATGCTCTGGTTTCGGAGGCGCAGCGATGACCTTGCGCTTCTACGTTTCACGTGATGCAGGCGCAGTCGCCGTTGGCGCAGACGAGGTTGCGCTGGCGCTCGCGAAGACTGCTGCGGAGCGCAAAGTGGCCGTCGAGATTGTCAGGACCGGATCGCGCGGACTCTATTGGCTGGAGCCGATGGTTGAGGTCGCAACCGCTGAGGGGCGGATAGCTTTCGGTCCGGTGACGACTGCGGACGTCGGGTCTGTGTTCGAAGCGGCATCATCCAACGGCGCGCATCCCCTGCGGCTTGGTGTCACAGACGAAATCCCATGGCTCAAGCGGCAGACGCGCCTCACCTTCGCGCGGTGCGGCGTCATCGATCCGCGGTCGATCGAGGACTATCGCGCCCATGATGGATTCAAGGGGCTGGAGCGCGCCCTCACACTGAGCCCGGAGGACATCGTTGCCGATGTGACGGCGTCCGGCCTGCGAGGTCGCGGCGGTGCAGGATTCCCGACCGGCATCAAGTGGAAGACCGTAGCCGACGCGAAAGCTGAGCAGAAATATATCGTCTGCAATGCGGACGAGGGCGATAGCGGCACTTTCGCCGATCGCATGCTTATCGAAGGCGATCCGTTCGTCGTCATTGAAGGCATGACGATTGCAGGCATCGCGGTCGGTGCGACCAGGGGCTACATCTACATTCGCTCTGAATATCCGCACGCCGTCGAGGCCATCAAAGCCGCCATCGTTGTCGCGCGAAAGGCTGGCTATCTCGGCAAGTCGATCGGCGGTTCGAAATATGCGTTCGACATGGAAGTCCGCGTCGGCGCGGGTGCCTATGTCTGCGGCGAGGAGACTTCGCTGCTGGAAAGTCTCGAGGGCCGCCGCGGTCTTGTTCGCGCCAAGCCGCCATTGCCTGCCCATGTGGGATTGTTCGGCAAGCCGACGGTCATCAACAACCTGCTGTCCTTCGGGGCCATTCCGTTCATTCTCGCCGGCGGCGCGAAGACTTACGCGGATTTCGGCATGGGCCGTTCGCGCGGGACAATGCCGATCCAGCTTGCGGGCAACGTCAAGAACGGCGGTCTGTTCGAGGTCGCCTTCGGCATCACCCTCGGTGAACTGGTCGACGACATCGGCGGCGGGACGTTCACCGGCCGTCCGGTTCGCGCGGTCCAGGTCGGCGGGCCGCTTGGCGCCTATTTTCCCCGTGCGCTGTTCGACACGCCGTTCGACTACGAAGCCTTCGCGGCCAAGGACGGCCTGATCGGTCACGGCGGCATCGTGGTGTTCGACGATACCGTCGACATGTCGAAGCAGGCGCGGTTTGCGATGGAATTCTGCTCCATCGAATCCTGCGGCAAGTGCACGCCATGCCGCATCGGCTCGACGCGCGGTGTCGAGACCATCGACAAGATCCGGGCAGGCGAGAAGAGGGCGGCGAATATCGCCGTGCTGGAAGACCTCTGCCACACCATGAAGTTCGGTTCGCTCTGCGCGCTAGGCGGATTCACGTCGTATCCGGTGATGAGCGCGCTGAAACATTTTCCTGAAGATTTCGGCGCGAACCCGCGCCTGCAAGCCGCTGAATAAGGACAAACGCCATGTCGCTCGTTCACGAAACCGATTACGGAACGCCGCTTTCAAAGTCCGAGAAGATGGTGACGTTGACCATCGATGGCGCGACCGTGACGGTGCCCGAGGGCACCTCGATCATGCGCGCGGCCATGGAGATGGGCACGCAGATTCCGAAACTCTGCGCCACCGATATGGTCAATGCCTTCGGCTCCTGCCGCATGTGTCTCGTCGAAGTGGAAGGACGCGCGGGTACCCCGGCATCCTGCACCACGCCGGCGATGAATGGCTTGGTTGTTCATACCCAGACGGATCGGCTGAAGACGATCCGCAGGGGTGTAATGGAGCTTTATATCTCCGACCATCCGCTCGACTGTCTGACCTGTGCTGCGAACGGCGACTGCGAATTGCAGGACATGGCCGGCGCGGTCGGCCTGCGCGATGTCCGCTACGGCTACGAAGGCGAGAACCACGTTTTCGCCAAGGGCGGCGCCAACGAAAACTGGATGCCGAAGGATGAGTCCAATCCTTACTTCACCTATGACCCGTCGAAGTGCATCGTCTGCTCGCGCTGCGTGCGGGCTTGCGAGGAAGTGCAGGGCACCTTCGCGCTGACGATTTCGGGCCGCGGTTTCGACAGCCGCGTGTCGCCCGGCATGAGCGAGAGTTTCCTCGGCTCCGAATGCGTGTCGTGCGGCGCCTGCGTGCAGGCCTGCCCGACGGCGACGCTGACCGAGAAATCGGTGATCGAGATCGGTCAGCCGGAGCATTCGGTCGTGACGACCTGCGCTTATTGCGGCGTCGGTTGCGCCTTCAAGGCTGAGATGCGCGGTGAGGAAGTCGTCCGCATGGTGCCGTACAAGGACGGCAAGGCCAATCGCGGTCACTCCTGCGTCAAGGGCCGCTTCGCGTGGGGCTACACCACGCACAAGGAGCGTATCCTCAAGCCGATGATCCGCAGCAAGGTCACCGATCCGTGGCGCGAAGTGTCGTGGGATGAGGCGATCAATTACGCGGCGTCCGAATTCAGGCGCATTCAGGCGAAGTATGGCCGTGACTCCATCGGCGGCATCACGTCGTCGCGTTGCACCAATGAAGAAACCTATCTGGTTCAGAAGCTGATCCGCGCGGGCTTCGGCAACAACAACGTCGATACCTGCGCCCGCGTTTGTCATTCGCCGACGGGCTACGGCCTGTCGCAGACTTTCGGCACATCGGCCGGCACGCAGGATTTCGATTCGGTCGAGCAGACCGATGTCGTCATTATCATCGGCGCCAATCCGGCGTCGGCGCATCCTGTTTTCGCATCGCGTCTGAAGAAGCGGTTGCGCGCGGGCGCCAAGCTGATCGTCATCGATCCGCGCCGCACCGAGATGGTGAAGTCGCCCCACGTCGAGGCGGCCTATCACCTGCCCCTGATGCCGGGAACCAACGTTGCGGTGCTGACGGCGCTGGCGCATGTCATCGTGACCGAAGGCCTCGCCAACGAGGCGTTCATCCGCGAACGCTGCGACTGGAGCGAATTCGAGCATTGGGCGTCGTTTGTCGCACTTCCGAAGAACAGCCCCGAGGCGACCGCGATTGCGACCGGCGTCGATCCGAAAGAACTGCGCGCTGCTGCGCGCCTGTTCGCCACCGGCGGCAACGGCGCGATCTATTACGGCCTTGGCGTCACCGAACACAGCCAGGGTTCGACCACCGTCATGGCGATTGCCAATCTGGCGATGGCGACCGGCAACATCGGCCGCCCCGGCGTTGGCGTGAACCCGCTGCGCGGCCAGAACAACGTGCAGGGCTCGTGCGATATGGGATCGTTCCCACACGAACTGCCGGGCTATCGGCATATCTCCGGAGACGCGGTTCGCGAGACGTTCGAGTCCATGTGGCATGTGAAGCTCAACCCGGAGCCGGGCCTGCGCATTCCCAACATGTTCGATGCGGCCATCGAAGGCACGTTCATGGGGATGTACTGTCAGGGCGAGGACATCCTGCAATCGGACCCCAACACCAAGCATGTCGTCGCAGCACTTTCGTCGATGGAATGCGTCGTGGTCCACGACCTGTTCCTGAATGAGACCGCGAATTACGCACACGTCTTCCTGCCGGGATCGACCTTCCTCGAAAAGGACGGGACTTTCACCAATGCCGAGCGCCGCATTCAACGCGTGCGCAAGGTGATGTCGCCGCTCAACGGCTATGCCGATTGGGAAATCACCATCATGCTGGCCAAGGCGATGGGATACAACATGCACTACGATCATCCATCCCAGATCATGGATGAGATCGCGGCGCTGACGCCGACCTTCACGGGCGTGTCGTATCAGAAGCTCGAAGAGTTGGGGTCGGTGCAGTGGCCTTGCAACGAAAAGGCCCCCGAAGGCACGCCGGTCATGCACATCGATCACTTCGTGCGGGGCAAGGGCAAGTTCGTCATCACCGAATATATCGCCACCGACGAGAAAACCGGCCCACGCTTCCCGCTGCTGCTCACCACAGGGCGCATTCTCAGCCAGTACAATGTCGGCGCTCAGACGCGCCGCACCGAGAACGTGGTCTGGCATGCCGAAGACATGCTGGAGATGCATCCGCACGATGCCGAGCAACGCGGCGTGCGGGATGGCGATTGGGTCAAGCTCGCCAGCCGGGCGGGTGAAACGACGCTGCGTGTGGAGATCACCGACCGCGTGGCGCCGGGCGTCGTCTACACGACGTTCCATCATCCGGATACGCAGGCCAATGTCATCACGACCGAGTTTTCCGACTGGGCGACGAACTGCCCCGAATACAAGGTCACCGCCGTGCAGATTTCGCCGTCGAACGGACCCACCGACTGGCAAAAAGAGTATGATGAACAGGCGCGCAAGTCGCGCCGCATAGCACCGCTGGAGGCGGCGGAGTAAGTTGGCGAAATCACCGGCCATAAGTGTTCAACGTCTCGTCTGGCGCGAAAGCGGCGGCTTCAGCGAAGGCTCGCGTTTGATTCCGGACGAGACTGCGGTTGCGCTGACCTACAACGGCGGAACGTATGCCGTCATGATGGCGAGTCCACGCGATCTCGAGGACTTCGCCATCGGCTTCAGCCTGACCGAAGGCGTCGTGCGCTCACCGAAGGACATTCAATCCTTCGAGGAACTGACGCTGGATGACGGCATCGAACTGCGGATGTGGCTCGATCAGCCGAACGCGGACCGGTTGAGCGAGCGCCGCCGCCATATCGCCGGGCCAACCGGCTGCGGGCTGTGCGGTATCGACTCGATTATTGAAGCGACGCGTCCTGCGACCATCGTTGGGCGTGGCCGCGAGTTCTCACCGGCCCAGATTATGTCGGCTATGCAAAGCATCCCTCCGCTTCAGGCGCTCAATGTCGAGACGCGTGCGGTTCATGCGGCGGCATTCTGGACTCCCGAGCGGGGCGTCGTCGCCCTGCGCGAGGATGTCGGACGGCACAACGCCCTCGACAAGCTCGCGGGTTCGCTCGCGCGCCAGGCTGTCAGGGGGAGAACGGGATGGTGCTTCTGACCAGCCGGGTGTCTGTCGAGATGGTTCAGAAGACCGCAGCCATTGGCGCATCGGTGATGGTGTCGGTGTCGGCGCCGACGGCATTGGCGGTCAAGATGGCCGACAAGGCGAATATCACGCTCGCGGCGATCGCGCGATCGGATGGTTTCGAAGTTTTCGCACACCCGGATCGAATCTTACCCGGAGGGGCAATTCATGTCGTCGCCTGACCGGCTCGTCTATATGGCCAACCAGATCGGCAAGTTCTTTACGAGCCAAGGCAAGGCAGTCGCCGTGCCGGGCATCGCTGAACACATCAAGAAATTTTGGGATCCTCGAATGCGCTCTGCGATCCTGGCGCATCTCGAGAAGGGTGGGGCGGGGCTGGATCCGGAAGTAAAGGATGCAGTCATGACCCTGAGGAAAACAGGAGCGTAGCAGACGGCAGATACGCCCACAAAAAAGGGCGGCTGAATTTCAAACCTTTGGGGAGAAACAGACAATGGCTACAATCGAACAGGCGGGCACCATGACAGGTGCCGCGCCCGGGTTCCTTGATAAGGAACGGACAATCGCGACCGCCGGCTTCAATCGCTGGCTGGTTCCACCGGCGGCGCTCTGCATCCATCTTTGCATCGGCATGGCTTACGGCTTCAGCGTGTTCTGGTTGCCGCTGTCGCGCGCGCTCGGTGTCACAGCGCCGAAAGCGTGTCCGGACATGAGTCTGGTGCAGGAGTTGTTCACGACGACCTGCGATTGGCGCGTCGCCAGCATGGGCTGGATGTACACATTGTTCTTCGTGCTGCTCGGCGTCTCCGCAGCCGTCTGGGGCGGATGGCTCGAGCGCGTCGGACCGCGCAAGGCCGGCTTCGTCTCAGCACTGTGCTGGTGCGGCGGTCTCGTCCTCGGCGCCATCGGCATCATCACCCATCAATTGTGGTTGCTGTGGCTCGGCTCCGGCGTCATCGGCGGAATCGGCCTCGGCCTCGGCTACATCTCGCCGGTGTCGACGCTGGTGAAATGGTTCCCCGATCGCCGCGGCATGGCGACGGGCATGGCCATCATGGGCTTCGGCGGCGGCGCCATGATCGGCGCTCCGCTGGCCAATCTCCTGATGAACTATTTCAAGACATCGACTTCGGTCGGCGCCTGGGAGACGTTCCTTGCAATGGCCGCGATCTACCTCGTGTTCATGATGATCGGCGCATTCCGCTATCGCATTCCACCTGCGGGCTGGCAGCCCGATGGCTGGACCCCGCCGAACAAGGCGAACGCGATGATCTCCAAGAACAACGTCCATCTGAAGGATGCACACAAGACGCCGCAGTTCTGGCTGATCTGGATCGTGCTCTGCATGAACGTGTCGGCAGGCATCGGCGTGATCGGCATGGCATCGCCGATGTTGCAAGAAATCTTCGCGGGCAAACTGATCGGCTTGCCGGACGTTGGTTTCAACCAACTCACCGTCGCTCAAAAGGCAGCGATCGCCGGTATCGCGGCGGGCTTCACCGGCTTGCTCTCACTGTTTAACATCGGCGGCCGCTTCTTCTGGGCGTCGCTGTCCGATCACATCGGCCGCAAAGCCACCTACTACGTGTTCTTCCTGCTCGCCATCGCGCTCTACGCGCTGGCTCCGACCTTCGCCAACATGGGCTCGAAGCTGCTCTTCGTCAGCGCCTTCTGCATCATCCTGTCGATGTATGGCGGCGGCTTCTCCACCGTGCCAGCCTATCTGGCTGACATGTTCGGCACGCAGTTCGTGGGCGCGATTCACGGCCGTCTACTGACCGCATGGTCGACGGCCGGCATCATCGGTCCGGTTGTGGTGAACTACATCCGCGAGTTCCAGCTTGCGGCTGGTGTTCGCCCGGATCAGCTCTACAACACAACGATGTATATCCTGACGGCGATGCTGATTGTCGGCCTGATCTGTAACTACCTGATCAAGCCCGTCGATCCGAAATGGCACATGAGTGCCGAGGAAGTCGCGAAGCTACAGGCCGCCTCGTCGAAGACCGCGATGGCGACGCCGACCGGCTCATTCGGCATCGGCAAGGGCGGGTTCGACGCACCGGCCCTGTTGTTTTGGGCCTTCGTCGGGATTCCGCTGGCATGGGGTGTCTGGATCACGCTGCAAAGCGCGGCCAAGATCTTCTGATCGGCATCACGACCGCGGGACGGAATTCTCCGTCCCGCGGCGTTCGCCATTTTTCCTTTCATTGAACAATCAAGATCAAAGGACATCCCATGTTTCGCATCAGTGCTTGCCTTGTTGCCGCGCTCCTCGTCGCTGGCACGCTATCAACTGCATCGGCGCAGACGGCCGCTCCGGCTCCCGCCGCCACTGCGCCGGCCGCGAAGCCCTCGAAAATGAAACTGACGGCTGACAAGCTGAAGGACATGAAGGCCAAATGGAGCGCCAACAAAGGAAAGCTCAAGGCTTGCCGCAAGGACGTGAAGTCCAAGGGATTGGCCGGCGATGACCGCTGGTTCTACATCGAAGACTGCATGGGCAAGAGCTGAGCTAAAACCGAGCCAGAGCGGTTTCAAATCATACGAGATCGGAAGCATGGCGGCCAAAGCCGCCATGCTTCTTTATTGGTAATCATACGATGCCACCGTTGGCGCGTAGCACCTGACCGTTGATCCAGCCGCCGTCGGGACCGGCCAGGAACGCCACTGTGCCGGCGATGTCCGCGGGCTGACCGAGGCGTTCGAGCGGCGCCATCCTGGACATGCGTTCGATCAGCTCGGGTGATTTGCCGCTCAGGAACAAATCGGTGGCGGTTGGGCCGGGGGCGACGGCGTTCACGGTGATATTGCGGCCGCGCAGTTCCTTGGAAAGGATCGCGGTCATGGTTTCGACGGCGGCCTTGGTCGCGGCGTAGACGCCGTAATTCTCGAGCTTCAATCCGACAACGCTGGTCGAGAAATTCACGATCCGGCCGCCGTTGCGCAGGCGCCTGGCCGCTTCGCGCAGGCCGTTGAAGGTGCCCTTGAGGTTGACGGCAATCATGCGGTCGAACGAAGCGTCGTCGGCATCGGCAATGCTGGAAAGTTGCATGATGCCGGCGTTGTTCACCATCACATCGACGCCACCGAAAGCGGTCTCGGCCGCGTCGAACATGCGGCGGACAGCGTCCGGATCACTGACGTCGGCCTTGGCTGAAAGGGCGCGGCCACCGGCGGCTTCGATCCTGGCGGCCAGCGCCTCGGCTTCGGCCTGGCTGCCGGCATAATTGATGACGACAGTGAAGCCGTCCTTGGCAAGTCGCTCGGCGATCGCAGCGCCAATTCCCCGCGAAGCCCCGGTCACGATTGCTATTTTGTTGGATTGATTGGTCATTTTTGCTCTCCATCGCCGTGTCGTTGCTTACGGCGAGAGAAATATGCACCTTCCTGAAAGCCGGATAATCTGCCATTTATTGGCATCATAATTCATATTTTAGGAACAATCCCTTGGACCGTTTCGACGCCATGAGGCTGTTCGCCCGTATCGTGGAGCGGCGGAGTTTTTCACTGGCCGCACAGGATTTTGGCCTGCCGCGTTCGACCGTTACCGAAGGCGTGAAGCAGCTCGAAGCGCGGCTTGGCGTCCGGTTGCTTCCAACGTACCACGCGGCAGGTCAGCCCGACGCTTGATGGCGAGGCGTATTATCGCCGCTGCCTGTCGATCATTGCTGACATCGAGGAAGCCGAAGCTGCGTTCTCCGGTGCCACGCCGAAAGGGATACTCCGCGTAGATGTGCACGGGACGCTGGCGCGGCACTTCATGCTGCCGGGCCTGCCGCGTTTCCTGGAACGCTATCCGGATATTCAGCTTCATATCGGTGAGGGTGATCGCTTCGTCGATCTCGTTCGCGAAGGCGTCGATTGCGTGCTGCGCGTCGGCCAGCCACCGGACAGCACGATGGTCGGACGACGGATCGCGACGCTGGAGGAGGGCACTTTCGCCAGTCCCGATTATCTTGCCCGCTTCGGTATCCCACGGATGCCCGACGACCTCGATGGTCATCGCATGATCGGATTCGTGTCGTCGGCCACCGGCAATATCATTCCGCTGGAGTTCATGGCCGAAGGCAAACTGCACTATCTGACGTTGCCTGCCACGATCTCGGTGGTGGCTGCGGAAACCAATGTTGCCGCGGCGATGCTGGGGCTTGGTTTGATCCAGGTGCCGCGTTATCGCGTCGCGTCTGAGCTTGCGGCGGGAATGCTCGTCGAAGTGCTAGCCCACTTCCCGCCATCGCCATCACCGGTTTTCGTGCTGTATCCTCAAAGCCGCCAGCTCTCGCCGCGGGTGCGGGTTTTCATCGACTGGCTGGCGGCGGAATTTGCTTATCGTCTGCCGGAGCGGAGCGGCAAAATCTGAATCCCTCTGCCGATTCAAGGTGCTTAAGCCGCCGCCGGGAGTTTGTGTGCGGCGTCTCCTCGGATTCCATCAAATCCGCTCGGAAATCGAGTGCGGGATCGCGGGTCAATCGGGCTGCGGCCGGCCGTACATAGTTCTTAAAAATTCCTTATCGCCCCTATGTTGCGTTCTCGCGCAAAAATTGAATTTGTATAAATATATCAGTGCGATATGCGGATGAATTCAGAGGTATTCCGTGCTGTCATGCGGTGTCACACGAGTGTCATCCAACCTCCATAAAAGCTCTATGCCAGACCTCTACAGAGGCGGTCTCGGGGACATTCTTAAGGAAGTCTGTTTTCCGCTCACACGATGGAGAGACCCAGTGAATTTCATCAAAACAATCGTCGCTGCCGGCCTTGTTGCCGCATCGACGTCGGCTTTTGCCGCTGACATCACCGGCGCGGGTGCGACGTTCCCGTTCCCCGTCTATTCGAAATGGGCTGATGCCTACAAGAAAGAGACCGGCAACGGTCTGAACTATCAGTCGATCGGTTCGGGCGCCGGCATCAAGCAGATCCAGGCCAAGACCGTGACCTTCGGTGCGACCGACGCGCCGCTCAAGGCCGAACAGCTCGAGAAGGACGGCCTCATTCAGTGGCCGATGGTGATGGGCGCGATCGTGCCTGTCGTGAATCTCGAAGGCATCAAGCCGGGTGAACTGGTGCTCTCCGGCGAACTGCTCGGCGACATCTATCTCGGCAAGGTCACCAAGTGGAACGATCCCGCGATCGTCAAGCTGAACCCGAAACTCACGCTGCCGTCGGACGCCATCACCGTCGTGCGCCGTTCGGACGGCTCGGGAACGACCTTCAACTTCACCGACTACCTGTCGAAGGCCAGCACTGAGTGGAAAGCCAAGGTCGGTCAGGGAACCGCGGTTGAGTGGCCCACCGGCGTCGGCGCCAAGGGTAACGAAGGCGTCGCCGGCAATGTCGGCCAGACCAAGAACTCGATCGGTTATGTCGAGTATGCCTATGCCAAGCAGAACAAGCTGACCTACACCGCGATGATCAACAAGGCTGGCAAGACCGTGCAGCCGACCGTTGCCGCATTCCAGGCCGCCGCGTCCAACGCCGATTGGGCCAAGGCTCCCGGCTACTATGTGATCCTCACCGATCAGCCGGGCGAAGCGTCTTGGCCGATCACCGCGGCAACCTTCATCCTGATGCATAAGGTTCCGGTCGATAAGGCTGCGTCCGCGGAAGCGATCAAGTTCTTCAAATGGTCGTTCACAAAGGGCGACAAGATGGCCGAAGAACTCGACTACATCCCGATGCCTGAGCCTGTGGTCAAGCTGATCGAAAAGACCTGGTCGGCTGACATCAAGAGCTAAGCAAACATTCCGGAGGAGAGGCCTGCCTCTCCTCCGTTTCTCTGACAACATTCGGTGCCCGCACGATGTGCGCGGTCCGCAGACTCAACTAGAATAATTCGACAGGGGACTAGCGTGGCAGAGATGGCCGTTCAGAGCACGTCGATGGAAGCAGCCGGGCCTTACGATCGAGCGAAAGCCCTGAGCGCATTCAAGTTCGGCGACAAGGCATTCTACTGGACCACCCGGGCCTGCGCGCTCGCCGTTCTCCTCATTCTCGGTGGCATCATTCTCTCCCTGATCGCGGGCGCATGGCCGGCGATGCGGGAATATGGTTTCGCTTTCCTGTGGACGCAGCGCTGGGCGCCGTCCGCTGATCCTCCGGTCCTTGGCGCGCTCGGCCCGATCTACGGCACGCTGGTGACCTCGATTATCGCGATGATCATCGCCATTCCGGTCGGTCTCGGCATCGCGATCTTCCTGACCGAGCTTTGCCCGCAGTGGCTGCGTCGCCCCATCGGCATCGCCATCGAATTGCTCGCCGGAATTCCGTCGATCATCTATGGCATGTGGGGTTTCTTCGTGCTCGGCCCGTTCCTGGCAAACACGTTCCAGCCCTTTATGATCCGGATATTCGATGGCGTTCCGGTTCTCGGAACAATCTTCGCGGGCCCGCCGTCCTATCTCAGCCTCTTCAATGCCGCGCTGATCCTCGCGATCATGGTACTGCCGTTCATCACCGCGATTTCCGTCGACGTGTTCAAGACGGTCCCGCCGGTGCTGAAGGAAGCGGCCTATGGCGTGGGCTGCACCACATGGGAAGTCGTGCGTAACGTTGTTATTCCCTATACCAAGGTTGGCGTGATCGGCGGCATCATGCTGGCGCTCGGTCGTGCGCTCGGCGAGACTATGGCGGTTACGTTCATCATCGGCAACTCGTTCCGGATATCCTCGTCTGTCTTTGCGCCTGGCACGACGATTTCAGCGGCTATCGCCAGCGAGTTCGCCGAGTCCGACGGGCTTCATCAGTCGGGTCTCATTCTGCTCGGCCTGCTGCTGTTCGTGCTGACGTTCTTCGTGCTGGCCGCTGCGCGGCTGATGCTGATGCGTCTTGAGAAGAAGGCGGGAAACTGAGCCATGAACCCGATCTATACGTCCCGCCGCCGCTTCGACATCATCATCCGGTTCCTGTGTCTCGGTGCCGCTATCTTCGGTGTTACGTGGCTGGCGTTGATTCTGTTCACGCTGTTCTACAATGGCCTTGCAGGTTTGCATCTCCAGGTCTTCACGCAGAACACGCCGCCTCCTGGATCGAACGAGGGCGGATTGCTCAACGCCATCGTCGGATCGATCATCATGACGATACTTGGTGTCGGCATCGGAGCGCCGATCGGGCTGTTTGCCGGCACTTATCTTGCCGAGTACGGCAAGCACGACCGGCTGACGTCGGTGATCCGCTTCATCAACGACATTCTGCTGAGCGCGCCGTCGATCATCATCGGCCTGTTCATCTATGGCGCCATCGTGGTGCCGATGGGCGGCTTCTCGGCTTTGGCCGGCACGCTGGCGCTGGCCGTCATCGTCATTCCGGTTGTGGTGCGCACCACCGAGGACATGCTCGGCCTTGTTCCTAATCCGCTGCGGGAAGCGGCGTCAGCCCTCGGTCTACCGCGCTCGCTCGTCATCAAGCGCATCGCTTATCGCGCTGCGCGTGCTGGTCTTATCACCGGCGTGCTGCTGGCGACGGCGCGGGTCGCTGGTGAAACGGCGCCGCTGCTGTTCACTGCGCTCAGCAACCAGTTCTTCAGTCTCGATCTCACCAAGACGATGGCCAACCTGCCGGTGACCATCAACAATTTCGTCCAGAGCCCCTACGAGTACTGGAAACAGCTCGCCTGGACCGGGGCTTTGCTAATCACCTTGACCGTACTTGCCCTTAACATTGGCGCGCGTGTTCTCGGCGCTGAGAGGACGATGAAATGAACGAGCAGCTTTCTGTTAGCGTAGACATGCCCCGTGGCGCGCCCGTACCGGGTTCGGCCGTCCATCCGGACGCGCGGGCCAAGGTGACCGCACGCGATCTGAACTTCTATTATGGCGAAAACCATGCTCTGAAGAACATCAACTTGGTCCTCGGTGAGAATCGGGTGACCGCCTTTATCGGCCCGTCGGGCTGCGGCAAGTCGACCCTGCTGCGGATTTTCAACCGCATGTATGACCTTTATCCGGGCCAGCGCGCCACGGGTCAGCTCATGCTGGACAACACCAACATTCTCGATCCGAAGCTGGATCTCAACCTGCTGCGCGCGCGCATCGGAATGGTGTTCCAGAAACCAACGCCGTTCCCGATGACCATCTACGAAAACATCGCGTTCGGCATCCGGCTCTATGAAAAGATTTCCAAGTCGGAAATGGACGGCCGCGTCGAGGCCGCGCTGAAGGGCGGCGCACTCTGGAACGAGGTCAAGGACAAGCTGAACGCCAGCGGCCTCAGCCTGTCGGGTGGCCAGCAGCAACGCCTGTGCATCGCGCGAACCGTTGCCGTTCGCCCGGAAGTCATCCTGTTCGATGAACCTTGCTCGGCGCTGGATCCGATCTCCACCGCCAAGGTCGAGGAATTGATCCAGGAGCTGAAGGAAGATTACACGATCGCCATTGTGACGCATAATATGCAACAGGCGGCCCGTGTGTCGGACAAGACCGCGTTCATGTATCTCGGCGAACTGATCGAGTTCGACGACACCAACAAGATCTTCACGTCGCCGACGGATCGGCGCACGCAGGACTACATCACCGGCCGCTTCGGCTGACGCACATTTGCGGGAGAGACATATCATGGGTTCAGATCATACCGCCAAGGCGTTCGACGAAGACCTTCAGGAGCTCAACCGGCTTGTCGCCGAGATGGGCGGCCTGGCGGAGAGGCAAATCGTCGATCCCGTCGATGCGCTGATCCGGCGTGACGTTGCGCTGGGCAAGCGCGTCGTCACGTCCGATCTCGACATCGACAGGTTGCAGCATCTGATCGAAGAGCGCGCCGTGCTGACCATTGCGCGCCGGCAGCCGATGGCTGTGGACCTGCGCGAGATCGTCGGCGCCATGCGCGTTGCGATCGATCTTGAGCGGATCGGCGATCTTGCGAAGAATATCGGCAAGCGCGTCTCGGCGCTCGACAGCGATTTTCATCCGCTAAAACTGATCCGCGGCCTGGAACACATGACCGACCTCGTGCAGTCGCAGGTCAAGTCGGTGCTCGACGCGTACGCCGCGCACGATCTGCCGGCCGCGATGGCGGTGTGGAAGGGCGACGAGGAGGTCGATGCGATCTGCACCTCGCTGTTCCGCGAATTGCTGACCTATATGATGGAAGACCCGCGCAACATCGGCTTCTGTATTCACCTGATGTTCTGCGCCAAGAATATTGAACGGATCGGCGACCATGCGACCAACATCGCCGAGACGGTTTTCTATATGATCGAAGGCCAGCAGATGCTCGATCAGCGCCCCAAGGGCGACATGACGACTTTTGCAACGGCCGCGTCAGGCAACGTTTGAGGGATGATGAATTGAAGGATCGGACATGAGCGCCCGTATTCTTGTGGTCGAAGACGAAGAAGCGTTGACGACGCTGCTTCGCTATAATCTAGATGCCGAGGGTTATGACGTCGAAACCGTCGCTCGTGGTGACGACGCCGACACCCGGCTCAAGGAACACATTCCCGACCTTATCGTGCTGGACTGGATGCTTCCCGGCTTGTCCGGGATCGAGCTTTGCCGCCGCCTGCGTGCACGGCAGGAGACCAAGCAGATCCCGATCATCATGCTGACTGCGCGTGGCGAGGAAAGCGAGCGGGTGAGGGGACTTGCGACCGGCGCGGACGACTATATCGTAAAGCCGTTCTCCGTGCCTGAATTGCTGGCCCGCGTGAAAGGCCTGCTGCGGCGCGCCAGTCCCGAACGTCTTGCGACGGTTCTTGCTTTCGGCGACATCGAACTCGACCGGGACCGTCGGCGCGTGGCCCGCTCAGGCCGTCCGATCGATCTCGGTCCAACAGAATACCGCCTGCTCGAATTTTTCCTCGAGCATCCGGGCCGCGTGTTCAGCCGTGAGCAACTGCTCGACGGCGTGTGGGGCCGGGATATCTACATTGATGAGCGCACGGTGGACGTGCATATCGGCCGGCTCAGGAAGCTGCTGAATCTCGGCCGTGAGTCGGACCCGATCCGTACCGTTCGCGGTGCGGGTTACGCCCTCGACGACCGCTTCGCCAAGGCGGAGTAAGGTCAGGCTCTGGTTTTTCGCGTTGCAGCGAAGTCACATTTTTGTGGCAAGCAGCGGCGAACTTTACGTGACAGGAAAGCCGAACTCCGTGTTAGCCTTCGTGTTGATGTGGACCCAGAATCCCATCAGCAAAAGGGTAAGGAGACCAACAATGGCCTGGAAGACCCCAAAGATCGTCGAAGTACCGGTCGGCATGGAAATCAACATGTACGCCTGCGCGGCGCGCAAATAACCTGCACTTCATTATCACGCTCGCAGTCAAGCGATCCGGTTTGCGTCAGGAATTCCTCGATCTTGAGAGGAACTCCTGCGCGACGCCGGGTTTCTTTGTGTCCGCGACATTGAACCCGATCATCTAAAAACTCGTCGTTGAATCGAGGGCGGAGCTTCCTCATGCGCGTCGTCGTTCTCGGGGCTGCGGCAGGAGGCGGCGTTCCTCAGTGGAATTGCAATTGCGACATCTGCCGCGCGGCGCGCGGTTCGCAGCCGGAGTTGCAGGCGACCCAGGCATCCATCGCCGTCAGTGCCGACAATGAGCACTGGTTTCTGGTCAACGCATCGCCTGACCTGCGCCAGCAATTGATCGCGACGCCGCAGCTTCATCCCAAGGCCGGCCACCTGCGCCACAGTCCGATTGCCGGTGTCATCCTGACCAATGGCGAGGTGGATGCCGTCGCCGGTTTGCTGTCGCTGCGCGAAGGCTGGCCCTTCACGGTCTATGCCCACCAGCGCGTACTCTCCGTCCTGAAGTCGAATAGCATTTTCAATGTGCTCGACGAGAAGCGGGTGCGGCGCATGCCGATTGAAATCGGCGCGGCATTCGAGCCTCGGCTTCCGGATGGTTCGCCGTCAGGTCTCGAAATCCTCCCCTTTGCCGCGCCGGGCAAGCGCGCGTGGTATCTGGAAGGAACCGCGCATCCGGATGGTGACGATGATGAACCGGGCGATACTCTCGGATTACGGATCGCCGACAAGGCGAGCGGAGAGCATTTGTATTTCCTCGCAGCCTGCGCCGCGCTTACCCTCGACCTCCGGCAGCGTCTTCAGGGCGCACCGCTGGTCTTCTTCGATGGCACGTTGTGGCGTGATGACGAAATGATTGCTGTCGGTCTCGGCGGCAAGACCGGGCAGCGAATGGGCCACATGTCGATGTCGGGTGAAGGCGGCGCAATGGCCGCGTTTGCGGACCTCGGCATTAGGCGGAAGATCTTTCTGCACATCAACAATTCGAATCCGGCGTGGCTGCCGGATTCGGCTGAACGCGCGGCCGTTGAGCGCGCGGGCTGGCAAATCCCTTCGGATGGAACGGAGATCACCTTTTGATTGCGACAAGCGTGTTTGCATTGAAGAAGGGTACGCCGCTCGGCAACGCGGATGAGCTTGAAGCAGCGCTGCGTGGGATTGGCGCGACGCGCTATCACAACCTGCATCCGTTCCATAAGCTGTTGCACGGCGGCAAGCTCAACAAGGGACAGGTGCAGGCCTGGGCGCTGAATCGCTACTACTATCAGAGTTCCATTCCGATCAAGGATGCGGTGGTGATCTCGCGCTTCCGCGACCGCAGCATCCGCCTTGAGTGGCGGCATCGTATTGAAGATCACGACGGTGACGTCGGCACCGAGGGGGCATTGAGCGCTGGCTCAAGCTGACCGAAGGCCTCGGCCTCGACAGCACCTATGTGGAATCCGCCGAGGGCATTCTTCCAGCGACGCGCTTTGCGGTGGATGCTTACGTTCATTTCGTCCGCGACCGGACGCCGCTGGAAGCTATTGCCTCTTCGCTGACGGAACTGTTCGCGCCGAACCTGCACGAAGAGCGCATTGCGGGAATGCTCGCGCACTATGACTTTGTCAATCCGAACATCATGAGCTACTTCAAGCGTCGGCTGGAACAGGCCCCGCGCGATGCCGGTTTCGCGCTCGATTTCGTCAGGCAGCACGCGAAAACGCCGGAAGAGCGCGAAGCCGTCTGCAACGCGCTGATCTTCAAGACCAACGTGCTTTGGGTCCAGCTTGACGCGCTCTATCATGCCTATGTGGGCGGCCATGTGCCGCCGGGCGCTTTCGTACCGGAGCGTGGCTGATGGCATTGCGAAGCCGCCGGATCGACATAACTGAAGAAAGCCGGCCGATCCTGGCGCGGCATGCCAGGCTGAAGTTTGACGAGGCGCGGCAGGTCTGGGTGATCCTGGTGCCGGAGCGGGTGCTTGCGCCGGACGAGATCGCGGTGGAGATTCTGCAACTCTGCGATGGGGTTCGCAATGTGAATCAGATCATCGATATGCTTGCCGCCAAGTATACCGCCGATCGCGATGCGATTGGTGCCGACGTGATCACCATGCTGAAAGATCTCGCCGAGAAAGGGTTTCTTGCCGAGGCACGGGATACGAATCCATGAGTCCGACGCTCAACGACGCTTCTCCGGTTCGCGCCGATCCGGCTGACGGATTGGCGGTGCTGGAGCAGCGCAAATCGCAGGTGGAGACTTTCGGCATTCCGCTGGCCGTTCTGGTGGAACTGACGCACCGTTGCCCGTTGCAGTGTCCGTATTGCTCAAATCCCGTCGAGCTTGAGCGCGGCGGCGCGGAACTGACCACCAATGAGTGGAAGCGCGTGTTGAGCGAACTCGCCGCCATCGGCGTGTTGCAGATTCATTTTTCCGGCGGCGAACCCACAGCGCGCAAGGATCTGCTCGAACTGGTCCGGCACGCGACCGACGTTGGGCTGTACACCAACCTCATCACATCCGCCGTGCTGCTGACGAAGAATAAACTCGCCGCATTGGCTGACGCCGGGCTTTGCCATGTGCAGATCAGCTTTCAGGGCAGCGAGCAGGGCGTTGCCGACCGCGTGGCAGGATTGAAGGACGCCCATGCGAAAAAGATCGAAGCCGCGGGCTGGGCGCGCGAGCTTGGTCTGCCGCTGACGGTCAACGCGGTGATGCATCGTCAAAATCTGTTTCAGCTTCCCGACATCATCCAGATGGCGGTCGATCTCGATGCCGACCGGCTGGAAGTCGCGAACGTTCAGTATTACGGCTGGGCTCTGAAAAATCGCGCGGCGCTGATGCCGACCGTGGAGCAGATCGATGAGACCTCGCGCATTGTCGAGGAAGCCGAGACGCGGCTGAAGGGCATCCTCGCCATCGACTACGTGGCGCCGGACTACTATGCGCTGCGGCCGAAGAAATGCATGGGCGGCTGGGGCCGCCAGTTCTTCAACATCTCGCCGTCAGGCAAGATACTGCCCTGTCATGCCGCTGAAACCATCACGGGACTTGAATTTGAATCGGTGCGGGATCATTCCATCGCGTGGATCTGGCAGAACTCCGAAGCCTTCAATCGCTATCGCGGCACCGGCTGGATGCCCGAACCGTGCCAGAGCTGTACATACAGGGAGCTCGACTATGGCGGCTGCCGCTGTCAGGCCTTCGCGCTGACCGGCGATGCGGGCAATACCGATCCGGCCTGCGCGCTGTCGCCCGCGCACGAGCAGATTTTCAAGACAGCCATGAGCGAGTCGGAAGGTGACAGCCGCCGCTTCGTTTATCGAAATTTCGCCGGCGGCATGCTTGAAGCCGCTTCACTTGAGATCGATCAGCATGGGGCCTGACGCCGCCGACATCGTGCCACCGGGCAAACGGGCCGATCGCTTTGCGCCGCTTACCGCGCAGCATCTGGCGGTAGGCGATGGCCACGAGATTTATGTCGAGACGGTCGGTCGCGCCGGCGGCATTCCTGCGGTCTACCTGCACGGTGGTCCCGGCAGCGGCTGCCAGCCCGATCATCGGCGGTTGTTCGATCCGTCGCGGTTTCATGCGGTGCTGTTCGACCAGCGCGGGGCGGGCAGGAGTCGCCCCAAGGGATCGCTTGAAGCGAACTCGTTGCCGCATTTGATTGCGGACATGGAGATTATCCGCGAAAGCCTCAGCTTTGAGCGATGGCTCGTTGTCGGCGGATCGTGGGGCGCGACACTGGCGCTGGCTTATGCGCAGGTGCATCCGCAACGCGTCAGCGGTATTGTCCTGCGCGCGACGTTCCTCGGGACGCGCGAAGAGCTGGAGGGCGCGTTCCTTGTCAATCTGCCGCGCCTCTACCCCGAACTGAACGATGATTTTCTTGGATTGCTTTCACCCGGGGAGCGCGACCGGCCGCTCGATGCGTACTGGCGGCGCATTCTCGATGCTGATCCGGCGGTGCATGGACCGGCATCCCGCGCCTGGCACGATACCGAGCGCATCCTGTCGGAGCACAAGCCTTCGAAAACGAGGCTCGACCTTGCCGCCGTGAATAACGTCGCGCGCGGCCTTCCAGCGACGCCGTTCATGGAGGCGCATTACTTCCGGAACAACTGCTTCATGAGACCCGGACAGCTTCTGGAAAATGCCGCGCGGTTGAACGGCATTCCTGGAATCGTCGTGCAGGGCCGCTATGACCTGCTGTGTCCGCCATCGACCGCGCATGCGCTGCTGGCAGTATGGCCCGATGCGAAACTGAGGATGGTCGAAGCCGCGGGCCATTCGCTTTACGATCCCGGCGTGCGGGATGCGGTAATCTCGGCCATCGACGAGATATCCCTGACACCTTCGATTAATTCGGCAGTGTGACCTCCACCGTCAATCCTGAATACCAGGCGGCAAGGTCGGCGATGTCCGTATCGGATAGCGGCTTTGCCACCACGTTCATGGTCTCGTCCTTGCGCTCTTCGGAGCGGAAGGCCTTGAGCTGCTTCTCCAGATACATGGCGGGCGAGCCCGCGATATTGGGCGCGACCGGCATCTTGGAAATGCCATCGATGCCATGGCAGGCCGCGCACATCTGCGCCTTCTTGCGGCCGGCCTTGGCGTCGGCGGCATTGGCCACGCCGGTATATGCGCCCAACACGCTCAGGATTATCAGGCTGACAATACCACGCACGATCATTTTTGTTTCCTTTGCGCCGTCTCGCGGCGAGACCTTGAAAACAATCCGCCGCGAGGCGGGTTTGTGACCTGTCTCGCGGCGGATATTAAACGTTCAGTCCGGCGCTTACTTGCCGTCGTAGGTGATCCGGTACAAAGCTCCGGCAAGATCGTCGGAGACCAGCAACGAGCCGTCACGCAGCATCGCGACGTCCACTGGGCGCCCGGTATACTCGCCGTCCGATGTCAGCCAGCCGGAGGCAAAAACCTCGGTCTTATCCGCACTGCCGTCGGCTTTGAGCGAGGTGAACATCACTCGCGCTCCCACAGGCTCGGTGCGATTCCACGATCCGTGCTGGGCGGAGAAGATGCCCCCGCGATATTTGGCCGGGAATGATTTGCCGTTATAGAATATCATTCCGAGGTCGGCCGCGTGAGCGTCCATTTCCACTTCGGGATAGGTTACGTTGGCGGGTGGCGTCTCGGCCTTGTATTCAACGGTGCGGACCTTGCCTCCCCCGAAATAGGGGAAGCCGAAATTCTGGCCGGTCTGTGTGATGCGGTTCAGTTCACCCGGAGGAATGTTGTCGCCCATACCGTCGACCTGGTTATCCGTGAACCAGAGCTGGTTGTTCTTCGGGTTGAAGTCCATGCCGACGGAATTGCGGATGCCTGCGGCATAAACCTCGCGGTTCTTGCCGTCCTGATCCATCCGGATGATGCCGCCAATGCCGTATTTCGCGAAGCCCTCGAGTTTGTCCTTTGCGGGCACGTTAAAGGGTTGTCCGAGGGTGATGTAGAGCTTGTTGTCAGCACCGATGCGGCAGACCCGCGCGGTGTGATTGAAGCTCTCGTCCTCCTTTGGAATCAACTCGCCTTGGGGAACGACCGTTCCCACGGCGATGTCCGGGCTTTCGTAGAAGAACTCGGCCGCGGGGAATGCGAGGACGCGATTCTGCTCGGCGATATAGAGAACGCCGTCCTTCGAGAAGCACACGCCGTTGGGAAGTGTGAAGTTTACGGATGGTGCAAATTCCTTCACTTCCTCCGCGAACCCCGCCTTGCCGCGATCGGTCACAGCATAGACCTTGCTCTTGCGCGTGCCGACGAACGTCACGACGCCCTGCGGACCGACGGCGATATGCCGTGCATCTGGAACGAGGGCATAGAGGCTGATCTTGAAGCCCGGTGGCAGCTTGATCTTGGCAAGGTTGGCCTTGATCGCATCGACCTTGCGGCCGGTCTGCGGCACGGTTGGAATTTCCGTGATGCCGGTTTTCTGAAAGTTACCGAGCTTGTCGAGATTGTTGTTCGGCGACTGAGCCGAGGCCGCAATTGCCGATGCGCAGAGAAATGCCGCGACAGCGACCGAATTCAGGGCGTGGCGTTTGAAAGCGTAAAACATGATCTTAATCCTCCCGGAGGGTTAGGCTTTTTGACGTTTTACGGGCGAGAGCCTATCGCAGGTTTGCGCGGACGCAAGACGATCAGCGCGCAAATCATTCTGGCGGCGCAGCATCGAAAAATTTTATCGCGCGATTGTGATTTGCGAGTGCGATGCGCCGCAAAATCAGCGGTCGAGCGCGGCGAGCCGCTCGGCCTCGTCAATGTCTTCGGCGGTGTTGGCATTGAAGAATGGATCGAGCGGCGAGGCGGACCATTCCGCAGTTGCGATCTTGTAGCGTGCGGCCCAGCGGCCCACACTGCGGATGTCTTCCGTCACGAGCGCTTCTCGCATCGCACCGCGCAAGGCGACGTTCCACAATGCGATGACGTGATGCGCCTGGCCGTTTGATGCTGCGACCGCGAGTTCGGCGTTGCTGTCGATCCGCGCCTGCTGCAACCGGGCAACCAGATCGCGCGGCAGGAACGGACAGTCTGTCGCCATGCTGACGACCCATTCAATGTCCGGCCTGTGCGTTGCCGCCCAGTCGAGCGCGGAGAGAATGCCGGCAAGGGGACCGGCGAAGTCCTCGACCGTGTCGGCGATAACGGGCAGTCCAAAAGAGGCAAAACGCGCGGGATCGCCGTTCGCGCTCAGGACCAGCCCATCGCACTGCGGTGCAAGGCGCTCGATCACCCGCTCCAGAATGGGACGTCCGCCCACGGTTCGCATGGGTTTGTCGCCGCCGCCCATGCGCCGTGCCAGCCCGCCCGCGAGCAGGACGCCGAGTGTCGCGGGATGGTGGTCAGTCATTGGTCCGGTCATTGGGTCGGGTTGCCGTGATGCAGCCGAACAATTCGGTCGCGAAGGCTATTCTATATGATATTGCACAGCCTGACATAATTGGTGCTGCCCCGGAATGCCGGGGCCGGAGTACGGTATGAAGGTCATTGGACTGGCGGGGTGGAGCGGGGCTGGCAAGACGACGTTGCTGACCCGGCTCATTCCCTACCTCGTCGGCAAAGGCATGCGGGTTTCGACGATCAAGCACGCGCATCATAACTTCGATGTCGACGTGCCCGGCAAGGATTCCTGGGAACATCGTCAGGCGGGCGCGACCGAGGTGCTGGTGTCATCCAGCCGCCGCTGGGCGCTGATGCACGAACTGCGCGGCGCGGCGGAGCCGCCGATGCGGGACTTGCTCGCCAAGATATCGCCCGTCGATCTGGTGATCGTCGAAGGCTTCAAGACCGATACCCATCCAAAAATCGAGATTTACCGTGCCGCCAACGGCAAGCCGCCGCTGCACCCTGACGATCCTGCCATTGTCGGCATCGCATCGGACACGCCGATCGAGACGCGTCTGCCGTCCACAGATCTCGACGATATTTCCGCCATTGCGGAGATGGTGCAAAAACTGGCTGTCAGTGTGGTCGATCTGATGGCGCGTGAAAAGGCGAACGGCTGACGGCGATGAAGAAACTCGATCTCCTTGGCCTCAAATGCCCGCTGCCTGTGATCAGGACGCGCAAGGCATTGCGCGCAATGGTTCCCGGGCAGCGGATCGAGGTTCATTGCACAGATCCGCTGTCGGTGATCGACATCCCGATCTCATTCGCGAGACCGGTGACCTGGTCGAGATTTCCGAGCGAACCGACGCGCGTATTGTGTTTGTGGTCGAGAAGGTCAGCGCGGTCGGCCAATAGAAAGCCGCTCAGATATAATGAGGCGTTCCCGGGAAAGTGGCGTTCTCAAGTATTCGATGACTATGGGCTCTTCGCCACTTTGGTGGATCATCGCAAGCGTGGTGCGCGACGTGTCACAATTGGCGTTGTGGTAGATGATGATCGTTATGAGGATTGCTCCGGCATGGTAATGTCGAACATCGACACCAAATCGTCCATCTGTTCAGGCGTGAGAGTGCGCGGGTTCGTGCCGCGCAGCATCAGATAGAGCTTGGCCGTTTCTTCCAGTTCTTCGGTGGCGAACACGGCTGCTTCAAGCGTGTCGCCGGCGACCACCGGACCATGATTGGACAGCAGCACGCAAGAGTATTGACCGGCCAGCCCGCGAATGGCGTCGGCCACCGCTGCGTCGCCCGGACGATAATAAGGAAGCAGTGCGGTCGCGCCGCAACGCATCACATAGTAAGGCGTCAGCGGCGGCAGCGCCGCGTGCGGATCGATCTCGGACAGCATCGAAAGCGCGACGCAATGGGCGCAGTGCAGATGCACGATGGCGCGGGCGCTGCGCCGCGTTTCGTAGAGCGCGCCGTGCAGCGGGATTTCCTTGGTAGGAGCGTCGCCCGAGAGCAGTCGTCCGGAGGCGTCCAGCCGCGAAATCCGCGCCGGGTCCAGAAATCCCAGCGAGGCATTGGTCGGCGTCACCAGCCAGCCGCCATCGTCGAGCCGGACGCTGATATTTCCGGACGATCCCGGCGTCAGTCCGCGCTCGAACAAAGAGCGTCCATAGAGGCAAATCTGCTCGCGGAGCCTGGTTTCGGTCATTCGGCCATCCTTTTGCGGTCGCTTTTCCCACGGTTTCGGGCATGGCTCAAACGCCATTTTGGGCGGGGAGCGAGCCATGCTACCAAGCGGTCAACCGCCCGCCGCCAAATGCGCGGGCATGCAACAAAATGGGGAGTTTTATGCCCGCTGGACGTATTGGAGTTGTCGGTCTCGGTTCGATGGGCTTCGGCATGGCGCTGTCGCTGAAGCGGGCGGGATTCGATGTGGCGGGCTGCGATGTCGCGCCGGAGACTGTCGCCAAATGGGTGGCCGAAGGCGGGCGTGGCGCCGCGACCCCAGCGGAAGCTGCCCGGAACGCCGACGCCGTCGTCAGCGTTGTGGTCAACGCAGCGCAGACCGAAACAATCCTGTTCGGCAAGGACGGCGTCACCGAAACGCTTCCGAAGGATGCGGTTTTCATTTCCTCGGCCACCATGGACCCCGATGTCGCGCGTCGTCTGGCCAAACAGCTTGAAGCGACCGGACGGCATTATCTCGACGCGCCGATCAGCGGCGGCGCGCAGCGCGCGGCGCTGGGCGAACTGACAGTTCTCGCCTCCGGCAGCAAGTCGGCATTTGCGAAGGCGCGGCCCGCTCTCGATGCCACGTCGGCAAAACTCTACGAACTCGGTGATGATGCGGGACAGGGGGCGGCGTTCAAGATGATCAATCAGCTTCTGGCCGGCGTGCATATCGCCGCCGCCAGCGAGGCGATGGCCTTCGCGGCAAGACAGGGGCTCGATATCAGGAAGGTCTATGAGGTCATCACGGCATCGGCAGGCAACTCGTGGATGTTCGAGAACCGCATGCCGCATGTGCTTGATGGCGATTACACGCCGCGCAGCGCGGTCGATATTTTCGTCAAGGATCTCGGTATCATCCAGGACATGGCGCGCACCGCGAAATTCCCGGTGCCGGTCTCGGCCGCTGCGTTGCAGATGTTCCTGATGACGTCGGCGGCTGGCATGGGCCGCGATGACGATGCATCGGTGGCGCGGATGTACGCGCAAGTCACCGGGACGAAACTGCCGGGCCAATAATCAAACGACAATCAACAAGAACAGGGAAACGTCCGATGCCCCGCTTTGCCGCCAATCTCAGCATGATGTTCAACGAGGTGCCGTTTCTTGATCGCTTCGGCGCGGCGGCGAAAGCGGGCTTCACGGCGGTGGAGTTTCTGTTTCCTTACGAGCATCCGGCGGCAGATGTCGGCGAGCGGCTGCATCGCAACGGCCTGACGCAGGCGCTGTTTAACCTGTTTCCCGGCGATTGGGCCAAGGGCGAGCGCGGCTTCGCGGCGTTGCCGGACCGCTTCGCGGATTTGCAGGCCAGCGTGAAGCAGGCGTTGCCCTATGCCAAGGCGACTGGCGTCAAGCGGCTGCACCTGATGGCAGGCATCGCCAACCGCAGCGATCCGAAAGCGGTCGAGTCATTTCGCCGCAGTGTGGCGTGGACCGCTGAGGTGCTGGGCAAGGAGGGTCTCGATCTGGTGATCGAGCCGATCAATCCGCGCGATGTGCCGGGTTACTTTCTCAACGATTTCGATTTTGCCGCCGGTGTCATCGATGATCTGAAACTGCCGAACCTGAAATTGCAGTTCGACATCTATCATCGGCAGATCGTCCATGGCGACGTGACCATAGCGCTCCGAAAGATGATGCCGATGATCGGGCATATCCAGATCGCCAGCGTGCCGTCGCGCAACGAGCCGGCGGGCGAGGAATTGAACTATCCCTTCCTGTTCAATGAACTGGACCGGCTGGGCTATGGCGGCTTTGTCGGCTGCGAATACCGGCCAAAGGGCAATACCGTCGATGGCCTCGGCTGGTTTGCGCCCTACGCGGCGAAAGCAAAAGCCGGAGTGCGCGCGTGACATTGGCGCTTGGCTGTATCGCGGACGATTACACCGGGGCGTCCGATCTCGCCGACATGCTGACCCGCTGTGGGTTGCGCACCGTACAGACCATCGGCGTGCCCGACGACAAGCTGGCGTTGCCCGAGGTCGACGCGGTTGTGGTCTCGCTGAAAAGCCGCTCGATCGAAGCCGCGACGGCGGTGGCGCGCTCGCGCGAGGCGGACAAATGGCTGCGCGCTCGCGGCGCATCCCATGTGCTGTTCAAGATCTGCTCCACCTTCGATTCCACCGATGCCGGCAACATCGGCCCGGTGATGGATGCGCTGCGCGCGGACTCCGGTGACGCCATCGTACTGGTGACGCCCGCGTTTCCCGGCACGGGGCGCACGGTCTATCAGGGCAACCTGTTCGTCGGCAGCGTGCCGCTGAATGAAAGCCCGCTGAAGGATCATCCGCTCAATCCGATGCATGATTCCAATCTGGCGCGTGTGTTGACGCGGCAGAGTAGATCGAAGGTCAGCCTCGTCGATCTCGCAACCGTGGCGAAGGGTGCGGATGCGATCCGCGCGCGTCTTGCGGAGCTTGCGAAGCAGGGCATCAGTGCAGCCGTTATCGACTCGGTGTTCGACCCCGAGCTTGAAACCATCGGTCAGGTCGCGCTCGATCATCGTTTGTCGGTGGGTGCATCCGGAATGGGGCTTGGCCTCGCGCGCGGTCTCGTTGCATCGGGTAGGGTGAAGGCGGCTTCGCCGAATGCCGATCAAAAGGCGGTCGGCGGGCCCGTCGCCTGTCTTGCCGGAAGCTGTTCGCAGGCGACTTTGGCGCAGATCGCGCAGGCGGAAAAGTCGATGCCGGTTCTGCGGCTCGATCCGGAAAAGATCGTGATGGGTGAAGGCGAGGCCGAGCGCGCGCTTGCTTGGGCGCGTCAACATCTCGGAAAGGGACCGATCCTGATTGCCAGCAGTTCGTCGCCGGATCAGGTGGCCGCGCTTCAGGCGAAGCACGGTCGCGACGCGGCGGGCCACGCCATCGAGCAGGCGATGGCCGCCATCAGCGAAGGGCTCGTCATAGCGGGCGTGCGGCGGCTGGTGATCGCCGGCGGTGAGACGTCGGGTGCCGTGGTTGATCGCCTCGGCATCCCGGCGTTTCTGGTCGGACCGGAAATCGCCGCCGGTGTGCCGGTGCTTCGCTGCGTCGGCTGGAGCAAGGGCGAGGCGGTGATGGCGTTGAAGTCCGGGAACTTTGGTGGTCCGGATTTCTTTAATGATGCCATCGGCCTGATGCCGTGAGCTAGCCTTCCTTAAAGCCGTATTCCTGATGGTTGCCGGTCGCGCCGTAATACTTGTACGGCAGGAACTTGCCCGACATCGTGATCTTGACGCGGTCGCCTTTCGGGTTGGCGAGACGTTCCATGTCCATGTCGAAATCAATCGCGGACATGATGCCGTCGCCGAACTCCTCCTCGATCAGCGCCTTCCACGCCGGACCGTTGACCATCACCAGTTCGTATAAGCGATAGATCAGAGGATCGGTTGGCGGCATCTGAACGCCTTCGCCCCGCATCGGAACTTCGTTGATCATCGCCTGCTCGACTTTGGACAGCCCGAACAGTTTGGCGGCATTCTCAGCCTGCGGCTTGGTTAGCTTCATCTGGCCGAGGATCGCGCCGACGACGAGGACCTCGGAATGCCCGCCGATCTGTTCGCAGATGTGTTTCCACGTCCAGCCGTTCTCGCGCTTGATGTCGAGCAGCTTTTCGGTGAGGTCGGATCGCTTCATTCTCATTCTCCAGTTTTTAGCGGTCTATCGTGCGCTGGCCTGGCCGGCCTGCGGCTTGTCTACGGGAGCGTTCGTGGCGACGATCGCTGGCTCTGCGAAGCCGGGGCGCACCACCGGCACGTTGCGAGGATCGTGATCTTTTGTCGTTTCCACGAATGTCTTGCTGCGCATCACCAGAAAATCGATGATGTGATTGCGCAGCGCGTAGTAGTGCGGGTGGCGGTGCAGATCGATGCGGCCGCGATCCTTCGGCAGCGGATTTTCCAGCACCTCCGCCAGCACCGCGCCGGGGCCGTTGGTCATCAGGAAAATCTTGTCGGCAAGATAGATGGCCTCGTCCACGTCGTGCGTAATCATGAACGCGGTCTGACCGGTCTCCAAGCAGATGCGGCGGACTTCGTCCTGCAATGTGCCTCGTGTCAGTGCATCGAGCGCCGAGAACGGCTCGTCCATCAGCATGATCTTCGGCATGATCGAGAGCGCACGCGCGATGCCGACGCGCTGCTTCATGCCGCCGGACAGTTCGGACGGACGCTTGTGCTCGGAGCCGGTAAGGCCGACCACGTCGATGAACTTTTGCGCGTGGGCGCGGACCCGCGCCTTGTCCCATTTGCGCCATTTCGACGTCACTGCGTAAGCGACGTTGCCCATCACCGTGCGCCACGGCAGCAGCGCGTGGCTTTGAAAGATCACGGCACGGTCGAGGCTGGTGCCTTCGATGGCCTGGCCATCGACGATGACGGTCCCCTCAGACGGCTCATCGAGGCCCGCGAGGATGTTCAGCACCGTGGTCTTTCCGCACCCGGAATGGCCGATCACGCAGCCGAATTCGCCGCGTGGCATCGACAACCATAGGTCTTCGAAAATGGCAGTCGTTGCTCCGTTCGGTGCGGGGTAGCGCTTGGCGATGCCTTCGATGGAAATGAATTTCTCGGCCATCATCTCACTCCGGGAAGGTGACCATGCGCGTGAACCGCGCAAGGACCTGATCGAGGATCATGCCGACAAGGCCGATGACGAAGATGGCGATGATGACGTTTGTAATCGACAGGTTGTTCCATTCGTTCCAGACGAAGTAGCCGATGCCGGTGCCGCCCACGAGCATCTCGGCGGCGACAATCACCAGCCACGCGATGCCGATGGAGATGCGCATGCCTGTCAGGATGGTTGGCGCCGCGGCCGGCAGGATTACGGTAAAGGCTCGGCGGATGTTGCCGACTTCAAGCGTGCGGGCGACGTTGATCCATTCCTTGCGCACGGCGGAGACACCGAACGCGGTGTTGACCAGCATCGGCCACACCGAGCAGATGAAGATGACAAAGATCGCTGACAGGCTGGAATCCTTGATGGTGTAGAGCGCCAGCGGCATCCATGCGAGCGGCGAGATCGGCTTCAAAATCTGGATAAACGGATCGAGCGCCTTGCTGAGCAGCGGCGACATGCCGATCAGAATCCAAGCGGAATCGCCACCAGCACCGCCAGCAGATAGCCGAGCATCACCCGCGCGATGGAATAACCGAGCTGGATGCCGAGGCCCTTATCGTTCGGGCCATTGTCGTAGAACGGCCGCTTGATGTGCTCCCAGAGCTTTGCGCCGACATCGAGAGGCCCCGGCATGGCCGACTTGCCCTGCGTGGCGTTGAGGCCCATCAGCTTGGCATATTCCGGGTTCATCGTTGCGACAGCGGATGTGCTGCGCGTGGCGAGATGCCACGCGCCGATGAAGGCCAGAAATATCGCGACCGACACGACCGCTGCGCGGAGCCTTAGCGACGACATGCGTCAGCTCGCCTTCTTGATCTTGAAGCTGCCGAGGTATTCTTCAGGCTTGGCTGGGTCGAAGGTCTTGCCCATCACGGCAAAACTCTTCGTTGTGGTGGTCGGCGGCGTCATGCCGACCTCCTTCATCAGCTTGGCGGTGTCGGTGGACAGATACACCTGCTCGGCAATGCCCTTGTAATCTACATCACCCTTGATCTGCCCCCAGCGCTTCATCTGGGTCATGATCCAGATTGCAAACGACTGCCATGGGAACGGATCGAAATCGACGCGGTTTGGCTGGGTCACGATGTTGCCGAGACCGTCCGCGAACGTGCCGGTGAGAATTTGCTCAAGCACGATCTGCGGCTGGTTGAGATAGTTTGCCGGCGCAATGGCTTCGGCGATCTGTTTGCGGTTCTCTGCCTTGTGGGCGAAGGCGGTCGCGTCGATGATCGATTTCAGCAGCGCCGCATAGGTATTCGGCATCGTGGTGACGAATTCCTTTGATGCCGCGAAGGCGCAGCACGGATGACCTTCCCAGATGTCTTTGGTCAGGATGTGGATGAAACCGACATTGTCGTAGACCGCGCGCTGGTTCATCGGGTCGGGACCGAGAAAGCCGTCGATGTTGTCAGCGCGCAGGTTGGCTACCATTTCCGGCGGCGGCACCGCGCGGATCTGCACATCGGTGTCCGGATCGAGGCCGTGCTCGGCGAGATAGTAGCGCAAGAGATAGTTGTGCATCGAGTAGTCGAAGGGGACTGCGAACTTGAAGCCCTTCCAGTCTTTTGGATCGCGCTTGTCCTTGTGCTTCAACGCCAGCGTGATGGCCTGACCGTTGATGTTTTCCACCGCCGGCATGGTGTAGGGGACGGGATTGGATCCGGCGCCCAGCGTGAGCGCCAGCGGCATCGGCGACAACATGTGCGCGGCGTCGTATTCCTTGTTGACGGTCTTGTCGCGGATCACGGCCCAGCCGGCGGTCTTGATGACTTCGACGTTGAGGCCGTTCTTGGCGTAGAAGCCCATCGGTGCGGCCATGATGATTGGCGTGGCGCAGGTGATTGGAATGAAACCGACCTTGAGGTCTTTCTTTTCCAGCGGTGCGCCCTGCGCAAAAACTTCAGTGGCGGTCTTCAGCGGGAAGAACTGTGAAACCGCGGCGACGGCGGTAGCGGCCCCGACTGATTTCAGGAAGGCGCGGCGTGCGGCGTCCTGTGGGAACATCGCCCGCATGACTGCAGAGGCAACCACGCCTTCATAGCGTTGCTCGTCGCTCTGTGAGGAAGCAGCCTCCACCTGAAGAGCAGCCTCGTGTTCCGCGTCGCTAGCGTGCCGACCGCAAGAGCAGCCGAAAGAGGATAGCCGGCGGTTGGGATCGAACGGATTGTCAAAGGTGGACATGGAAGCCTCCAGCGTGATGTTTCGATCCATTACGCAAAGGCTGTGCCACGGCGGCTTTTGCGCGATTTATCGGATGTCTCTGCGCCGCGGCGGTAACATTGGCTGTTACGAAAGTTCGTGATATACGAGAAATCGTAGATCGATTACGATATTTCGTGGTGAGGGATTATGGACGCCGCCTTGTCATCTGCGCCTGCATGCGACCTCGATCTGTGGGGCGCGGCGTTCGAGTTCGCGGCCGATCCGATGATGCTGCTCGACCCGCACAGTGATTGCATCGTCGATGCCAACCCGGCGGTGTGCACGCTGCTCGGCTATGACCGCGCGCTGCTGCGGCAGATGAAGATTAGCGCGCTGCATGCCGGACAGGTGCCGGCGCTGATCGTGTTCACCCAGGCCGTGTTCGACAAGGGCTCGTTCTGGACCACGTCGCTGACGCCGCGCCATGCGGCGGGAAACGAGTTGCGGCTGGAATACACCGGCTCGCTGATCCCGCAGGATGGCACGCCGCTGGTGCTGCTGGCGATGAACGATCTCGACCAGCGCCGCCGACGGCTGGTGGATGCGACGGCGGAAGACTACATGCGCGGCGGCATCGCGGCGTGGCAGCGCGTCGAGCGCGTGTTCCGCGACATCGAGCGCGAGAACCAGTTGATCCTGCGCGCGGCGGGCGAGGGCATCTACGGCGTCAACGCCGAAGGCAAGACCACGTTCGTCAACCCGGTGGCGGAGCGCATCCTCGGCTGGTCGGCGGACGAACTGGTCGGCACCGATATTCACTCAACCGTGCATCACACTCATCACGACGGCCGACATTATCCGCACGAGGACTGTCCGATCTATGCGGCGTTCCGCGACGGAGCGGTGCATCAAGTCGCAGACGAGGTGTTCTGGCGCAAGGACGGCACCCCGGTATGGGTCGAATACACCTCGACCCCGATCCGCGATCGTGGCGTTGTGGTCGGCGCGGTGATCGTGTTTCGCGACGTCAGCCAGCGCCGCGAGGCGGACGAGAAGCTGCGTGCGGCGTTGTCCGAGGTCGATCAGCTGCGCGAGCGACTTGAGCAGGAAAATGCATATTTGCAGGAGGAAATCCGCACCGAGACCAATCCGCGTGGCATCATCGGCCGAACCGCCGCCGTGCAGAAGACACTGCGGCAGGTCAGCCTTGTCGCGCCGACCGATGCGACCGTGATGATCACCGGCGAGTCCGGCACCGGCAAGGAACTTATCGCCCGCGCTATCCACGAAGCCAGCCAGCGCAGTGACCGTCCGCTGATCCGCGTCAACTGCGCGGCGATTCCGCGCGAATTGTTCGAGAGCGAATTCTTCGGCCATGTGCGCGGCGCGTTCACCGGCGCGCTGCGCGATCGCATCGGGCGGTTTGAACTCGCCGACGGCGGCACGCTGTTTCTGGATGAGGTCGGTGAAATCCCGCTGGAGCTTCAGGGCAAGCTGCTGCGCGTGTTGCAGGAGGGACATTTCGAGCGCGTCGGCGAGGAGCGCACGCGCGCTGTCAATGTCCGCGTGATTGCCGCGACCAATCGTGAGTTGAAGCGGGAGGTGAAGCAGGGGCGCTTCCGCGAAGATCTCTATTTCCGGCTGAATGTCTTTCCGGTCGAGACCGTGCCGTTGCGCGACCGCCGCGAGGACATTCCGCTGCTGGCACAGCACTTCCTCACCAGCAAGAGCAAATCCTTCAAGTCCGACTTGCGGCTCTCTGAAGGCGACGTGCGCCGCCTGATGCAATACGACTGGCCGGGCAATGTCCGTGAGTTGCAGAATGTCATCGAGCGCGCCGCCATTCTCGCCCAGAACGGCCGGCTGCGGATAGATCTGCCGATCCAGCAGGGCGGAACCGAGCTTCCCGCAGCCTCCCGCCGTCCCAAGAATGGTGCGCCGCAGGCCATCATGACCGATGACGAGATGCGCGAGCACGAACGGAACAATATTCGGGCCGCGCTGAAGGCGTCGGGCGGCAAGGTTTTCGGCAAGAATGGCGCGGCGGAATTGCTCGCCATCAAGCCGACCACGCTAGCCTCGCGCATCAAGTCGCTTGGGATTTCGGCACGAAACCTTGATTTGCCAGCGCGTTAGGCAGTCCGTGCCGGTTGTTAGCGCTTGATAGAGGCTTGGTCAGGTGTTCTGCTCAAAAAACAAGCCATCGAGGTTGTTGCGCCGTGTCCATCGCCGTCGCCCTGCATCACGTCACCCATTATAGATATGACCAGCCCGTTAGCCTGGGGCCGCAGGTCATCCGGCTACGCCCGGCGCCTCATACGCGTACTCGCGTTTCCAGCTATTCGCTGAAGGTTCTGCCCGAGAAGCATTTCGTCAACTGGCAGCAGGACCCGCAGGGCAACTGGCTTGCACGCTTCGTGTTTCCGGAGGCGACGCGCGAATTCAAGATCGAGGTCGATTTCATCGCCGACATGGCGGTGGTTAATCCGTTCGACTTTTTTGTCGAGCCTTATGCTGAAACATTTCCGTTTCAGTATCCCTCCGATCTTGCCGATGAACTCGCGCCATATCTGAAAACCGAACCGGTCACGCCGTTGCTCGCGCAATATCTCGCGGGCATCCCGCGCGAGCCGATCAATACCGTAAACTTTCTTGTCGATCTCAACGCGAAACTGCGGGAGAAGATCAACTACGTCATCCGCATGGAGCCGGGCATCCAGACGCCCGAGGAAACGCTGCAAAGCGGCGCGGGGTCCTGCCGCGATTCCGCGTGGCTTCTGATTCAGGCATTGCGCCATCTTGGATTGGCAACGCGTTTCGTCTCCGGTTATCTCATTCAGTTGCGCCCGGACATCGATCCGCTGCAAGGCCCGCGCGAGGTCGAGGCCGATTTCACCGATCTGCATGCATGGGCGGAAGTGTATCTGCCCGGCGCGGGATGGATCGGCTTCGATGTGACGTCCGGCATGCTGACCGGCGAGGGGCATATTCCGGTCGCGGCTTCACCGCATTATCGCACAGCCGCGCCGATCAGCGGCAATGTCAGTTCGGCCAATGTCGAATTCGGCTTCGAGATGAAGGTGACGCGCGTCAACGAAGCGCCGCGCATCACCAAGCCGTTCTCGGATGACTCATGGAAACGTCTCGACGCCTTGGGTGAGAAGGTCGATGCCGATCTCGCGGCCGACGATGTGCGCCTCACGATGGGTGGTGAGCCGACATTCGTGTCATTGGATGATATGGAGGGTGCCGAGTGGAATACATCGGCTGTCGGTCCTACCAAGCGGGGCATCGCTGACGATCTCATTCGCCGTCTGCGCACGCGGTTTGCGCCGGGTGGCCTGCTGCATTACGGGCAGGGCAAATGGTATCCGGGCGAAAGCCTGCCGCGCTGGGCGTTCGGACTTTATTGGCGCAAGGACGGCGTGCCGATCTGGCGCAACCCAGATCTGATCGCGCCGATGGAAGGGCCGCGTTCGGCGAAGATCGAGCAGGCGGAAAAGTTCGCCGTGAATGTCGCGGAGAAGCTCGGTGTTGATGCCGGCAACGTGTTGCCTGCTTACGAAGATCAGGCGCACTGGCTCTTGAAGGAGAACAGCCTGCCCGGCAACGTCGATCCGAGCGACTCCAAGCTGGCCGATCCTGAAGAACGCTCGCGCATGGCGCAGATATTCCAGCAGGGGCTGAACGTGCCGCGCGGGTTCGTGCTGCCGGTGCAGCGCTGGAATGCAAAGGCTGCCAGCCGCTGGCGCAGCGAGAAATGGAATCTGCGGCGCGGCAACCTGTTCCTGATGCCGGGCGATTCTCCGCTCGGGTTGCGGCTGCCGATGAGTTCACTGCAATGGATTCCGCCGGAGGATTATCCCTATATCGTTGAGCAAGACCCGATGGCCCCGCGCGAGCAGCTGCCGACATTCGAGGCTGGTGTTCCGCCAGCCGAGCCGGTGACCCAACCTCCTGTATTCGACGATGGCGCACAGATGGATGGCGCGCCGCGGCAGTTCATTCAGGAACAGCACGCGGGCGGCAAGGGCGGCGTCCGCACCGCGCTGTCGATCGAAATTCGTGACGGCATTCTCTGTGCGTTCATGCCGCCAGTCGAGAAGCTCGAAGACTATCTCGAATTGATCGCGGTGGTGGAGGCGACTGCCGAGGACATGAAGATTCAGGTTCATGTCGAGGGCTATGCGCCGCCTTACGATCCGCGTATCGAAGTCATCAAGGTGACGCCGGACCCCGGCGTGATCGAGATCAACATCCATCCGGCGAAGAACTGGCGCGAGATTGTCGATACCACCATCAGCCTTTATCAGGAGGCCGCGCATGTCCGTCTCGGCGCGAACCGTTTCCTGATCGACGGACGTCATACCGGCACTGGCGGCGGCAACCATGTCGTGGTCGGCGGCAGCACGCCGGTGGACTCGCCCTTCCTGCGGCGGCCCGATCTGCTCAAGAGCGTGGTGCTGTATTGGCAGCGCCATCCGTCGCTGTCCTATCTGTTCTCCGGCATGTTCATCGGCCCGACCAGTCAGGCGCCACGCATCGATGAGGCGCGGCATGACGCGCTCTACGAACTTGAAATTGCCATCGCGCAGATTCCGCCGAAAGGCGAGAAGGTGCCGCTCTGGCTGGTCGACCGCACATTCCGGCATCTCTTGGTGGACATCACCGGCAATACCCATCGCGCCGAAATCTGCATCGACAAGCTGTACTCGCCGGACAGCCCAACCGGCCGTCTCGGCCTTGTCGAATTCCGCGCGTTGGAGATGCCGCCCGATGCGCGCATGAGTCTGGCGCAGCAACTCATCATCCGGGCGCTGATCGCAAAAATTCTGGCGCAAGCCGCAGGATGGTCGCTTCATGCGCTGGGGCACGACGCTGCACGACCGCTTCATGCTGCCGTATTTCCTCTGGGAGGACTTCAAGGGCGTGCTGTCGGACTTGAAACAGGCGGGTTACGATTTTGAGCTGGAATGGTTCGAGGCCCAGCTCGAGTTTCGCTTTCCCTTGTTCGGTGTCGTGCAGCATGGCGGCGTGACGCTTGAACTGCGTCAGGCGTTGGAGCCTTGGCATGTGCTGGGCGAGGAAAACTCCGGTGGCGGCACGGTGCGGTATGTTGATTCGTCCGTCGAGCGATTGCAGGTCAAGGTCAACGGCTATGTCGATGGGCGGCATGTCATCACCTGCAACGGCCGCCGCCTGCCGATGACTGATACCGGACGTTCGGGGGAGGCGGTGGCGGGCGTCCGCTTCAAGGCATGGCAGCCATCGTCCGGGCTGCATCCGACCATTCCGGTTCACGCGCCGCTGACGTTCGACATCCTCGATACCTGGAGCGGCCGTTCGCTTGGCGGCTGCGTCTATCATGTCGCCCATCCCGGAGGCCGCAGCTACGAGACCAAGCCGGTCAACAGCTACGAGGCCGAGGCGCGGCGGCTGGCCCGGTTCCAGGATCATGGCCATACGCCGGGCCAGATCGAGGTGCCGTCTCGCGAAAGTACCCTCGAATTCCCGCTGACTCTGGACCTTCGGACGCCACTCCCGCATTGAGGCTGTCGCGATAATCGGCGAAGTTGTCGCGCAGAGCAGAAGGCGAGTCGGAATGGCGAATACGGACGGCGGAGAAACGGCGGTGCGGCGGGACCAGCGCGATCTTCTGGATTGCACGCGCGGTTACACGCCGCTGGCCGGAATTCCGGACGAATTTCTCGATGCCAAGGGCGAGCCCCGCGAGGTCTGGACGCGGTTTTTCGATGCTTTCTCCGAGCTTGCTCCGGGCGAGATCGAACGCCGTTTCGCGACTGCCGACCAGCATATGCGCGAGGCTGGGGTTACCTATCGGGCGCCCGGCGATGCGGCGGACCGGATGTGGCCGCTCAGCCATCTGCCGCTGCTGATCGACGAAGTCGAATGGAAACAGATTTCGGAAGGTGTGGCGCAGCGGGCTGAATTGTTCGAGCTTATCCTACGCGACTTGTATGGCGAAGGCCGACTGGTCGCAGAGGGTGCATTGCCTGCGGCAGCCATCGCGGGCAGCGGTGAATATCTTCGCTCGGTTTGCGGCGTGAAGCCGCCCGGCGGCCAATATCTCAATCTTTACGCCGCCGACCTCGGACGAGGACCGGATGGACGCTGGTGGGTGCTCAACGATCGAACGCAGGCGCCGTCCGGCGCGGGCTATGCACTCGAAAACCGGCTGGTGCTGTCGCGCGCTCTGACGAATCTCTACACGTCGATGAACGTCGAGCGGGTTGCGCCGTTCTTCGAAGCCTTCCGCGATAGCCTGCGGGCCATTGCGGATCGCGACGAGCCGCGCATCGCGCTGCTGACACCGGGAACGTCCAACGAGACCTACTTCGAACACGCGACGCTCGCGCGCTATCTCGGCTTCCTGCTGGTGGAAGGCGACGATCTCACGGTGAGCGAGGATCGGCTGCATGTGCGCACCGTCGCCGGGTTGAAGCGGATCGATGTGTTGCTGCGGCGGGTCGACTCGAATTTCCTCGATCCGCTCGAACTCGACGCTCGTTCGATGCTTGGCGTGCCCGGCCTGATCGACGTCGTTCGGAAGGGTGGCGTTGCGGTGGCCAACATGCCGGGCTCCGGTGTGATGGAGGCGCGGACGCTGCTCGGTTTCCTGCCCAGCCTAAGCCAGCGCTTCTTCGGCGAAGGACTGAAGATGCCGCACATCGCGACCTGGTGGTGCGGGCAGAAATCAGCGCGTGAGGAGGTGTTGTCGCGTTTGGACGAGATGGCGATCGAGGGTGCTTACGGCCAGTCCGTGCCGGGCTTTCCCGACCGTGGTCCGATCGTCGCCGCATCGTTGTCGAAGAAAGATCGCGCGCAACTGGTCGATGCCATCGGCAAGCGTGGCATCGACTATGTTGGGCAGGAGATGGTGCGTCTCTCCACCACCCCGGTGTGGGACAACGGGCATATCTCGCCGCGTCCGTTCGTGCTGCGGGTGTTCGCAGCCGCCACGAAGAACGGCTGGACCATCCTGCCGGGCGGCTTCTGCCGCATCGCGGATCAGCCCGACGCCCGCGCCGTATCGATGGGCGAAGGTGCGCGTGCTGCCGACGTCTGGGTGGTCTCGGAGAAAGAAGTCGCCACCTCCACGCTGCTGCCGCCGAGCGATTCAGTTCGCATCAAGCGCATTGCCGGATGGGTGCCGAGCCGCGCGGCAGACAATCTGTTCTGGCTTGGCCGTTACCTTGAGCGCGCCGAGGCCACGCTGCGGCTGGTACGCGGATTGGGCGGCGCGTTGCGCGAGCCCGGCAAGGGTCCGTCGCCGATCCAGCCGGTGGTCGAACGCATTCAGCGCCTGCTCGTGACGTGGGGCGCGACCTCGCCATCGGCCCGCACCAAACTGGCGACGACCGCGGCGCAGGCGCTGCAAGCCAAGGACAAGTTCGGTTCGGCGCTGTCGCTGGTTCGCTCGGCGCAACGCACCGCGACGACATTGCGCGAGCGGCTTTCACCGGATGCGTGGCATGTCATCACCGGTATGGTCGAGCGGTTGTCGGAGAAGGCCGAGGACGATGAAGCCTTGCTGGAAGCGGCCGAATGGACGCTGCAATCGCTTGCGACATTCGCGGGCCTCGCGCAGGAGAACATGAACCGGGCCGCCGGCTGGCGCTTTCTCGAGATGGGGCGCCGTGTCGAACGCGCGATCAACACCGCCCGCTTTGCACGTCAGTTCGCCTATGACGCCGCGACCGGAGAGGATCTCGACCTGCTGCTGACGCTGGTGGATTGCCAGATCACTTATCGGTCGCGCTATCTGGTCGGGCCGCTGCTGGCACCCGTGCGCGATCTCGTGGTTCTGGATACGTACAATCCGCGGTCGGTCGCATTTCAGATCGCAGCTCTCAACGAGCACATCGCGAGCCTGCCGAGCATGCGCGAAGGCGGTCTGATCGATCCGCCGCATCGTCTGGCGGTGACGCTTCAGGCGGCAATGACAGCGGGCGAGGCGGAGGGATACGATACCAAGGCGCTGTTCGCGCTTGAGCAGGATCTGCTCATTCTGGCGGACGCCATCGGCTCGCATTATTTCCCGCACGGCAGCAGCGCGGCACGGCCGGAGAAGTTGACGGGGTTCGCGTGATCTACGACATCCGTCATGTCACGACGTATTCCTACGAAAGTCCGGTCAGCTTTGCGCGTTGCTCGCTCAGGCTTGAGCCGAGAAGCGGAGACGGCCAGCAACTGATCTCGCATCACGTCGAGATCAATCCGGTTCCGCTGGAACGCACGCTGAGGACCGACTTCTTCGGGATTCATACCGAAAGCATCGTGATCGAGACCGCTCATCGCGTGCTTCGCATCGATGCGCGGTCGCGGGTCGATGTGTCGCGCAACGCGCCGGCCCGGGATATGGACTCGTCACCCTGGGAGCAGGTGCGCGAGGCGGCCTTCGCGTCGAACGGTCTCGCGGCGTCCACGCCCGTGGGCTATCTGTTCGCAAGCCCGCTGGTGCCGATCGTATCGCCGGTCACGGACTATGCGGCGGAGAGCTTTCCGGCGGGCCGTGGCATTTTCGCCTCGGCCGCCGGCCTGATGCAGCGGATCAACCGCGATTTCGTCTACGACTCCAAGGCGACCGAGATTTCGACGCCGTTGCAGGATGTTTTCGGCAAGCGGCGCGGGGTCTGTCAGGATTTCGCGCATATCATGATCGCAGGGCTGCGCGGCCTCGGATTGCCGGCGGCATATGTCAGCGGCTATTTGCGAACCACGCCGCCACCCGGCCGTCCGCGGCTTCAGGGCGCGGACGCGACACACGCATGGGTGTCGGTCTGGTGCGGCGAGGAGATCGGATGGGCCGGATTCGATCCCACCAACGATCTGGTGATCGGAAACGACCATGTCGTTCTCGCGATGGGGCGTGACTATACCGATGTCTCGCCTGTGGATGGCGTCATCGTCGGTTCGCGCAAGCAAAAGCTCACGGTGGCCGTGGATGTGATTCCAGCGGCCTAGAGGATATCTTTGAGATTTCGGATTAGTCCCTGTGGCTGCCGTCCGCGCAGAACGAGGCCCGGATATTGCAGTCCGAGGGGCTGCGGCCTTCATTGCGGCAGCGCGCTGACGCAGCGTCGATGGCCTGACCGAGCGTCGCACCCTCGGCCGTGAATGCGCCCCAGTAACGGGTCCGCCGCAGCCGCGCGGTATAGAACGCCATCGCGCCGCATTTGGTCGTGGACGATACCTTGCAATCGCGGCCGCCGTTATTGACGCAAAGGGTCAGCGCCCGGGCTTCGGCTTCGTCGCGGTTTGCCTTCTGCCACACCGCTCCCCACGCGCCGCGCGCCGCAAAGCCGATGGCGGCCCATTGCTCGGCTGGGGGCGCGGGCGGTTTGGGTTTGAGAGATTCAAGCCTTATTCTCGCCAGCGATGCGAATGTACCGGTGGGATATTTGTCGAGATAGGCAACGATCTCAGCGGGATTCCGCGAGTCTTTCACCGAATTCCAGAACGTGATCTCGGCGCTGATGTCGCTCTGTGCGAAGCAGGCGGCGGGATGCACGAATATAGCAGCCGCGAGCGCGAGCGCGCAACAGATCGTCCGTAACATCCTTTGGCCCCGTTCCGGATTTTGCGCGCAGACTAAAAGCCGGATGTGGGCTTGTCGAGCAGGGCCACCGTGGTTCGCGTGGAAAACCTTAATATTGAGAAACATTTCTCATAAAATGCAGTGGTGCCGAATGTGCCCCCGCGCCTTATCAACCCGATCGTGTTGTCTTTCTGGCTTTGCGGGATTTCTTTGCGGATTTTTTCGCAGATTTCTTCGCGGGCACCTTTTTTCCTTCCTTGCGCGCTTCCGAAAGGCCGATAGCGATGGCCTGCTTCCGGCTCTTGACGGTCTTGCCCGATCGCCCGCTCTTCAGCGTCCCCTTCTTGCGCTTGTGCATCGCGCGCTTGACCTTCTTTGCAGCCCCCTTGGAATATTTCCGCGCCATGATCCTCTCCGCAGTTCATGATCGAACCCGGGTAAGTGCCGAGAGCATCGATATGTTCCATTGCTGCGATAGGCGTCCGCGATGACATCGCCACTGCGGACGCGATAGGGGCTATCAGTGGTTTGCAGCAGTCACGATCCAGATCGAGCCGCCGAGAGGAACGGAATTTCCCCTTCAGGTGCGCCGTCAGCATCGTTCGAATCGATTGCGTGGCAGCGGCGATCTTGTCCAGCGGCTGGCCTTCAAGAGCGCGGCTTGTAGGACCGATGGCGAGCACGGATTCGATGGCGGCTTCAAGCCCGCGTCCAGTGGCGATGTCGAGTGCCAGATCAACCCGCTCCATAGCGATATTCGAGAAGCCGGCCTCGCCAAGGATTTTGTGAACGCGCTCTTCGCTGGCGAAGGCGAACGGACCGGGGTCCTCCGGCTTCACTTCCGGGAGTTTGGGCACATGCTTGTAGGCCTCCTGCAACCCCAGCATCATCCAGGGATTGTCGCGCGGGGTGCGCCAGCAGGCGAATGCCAGCCGTCCGCCGGGGCGCAGCGCCTTGCGCATGTTGGCGAACGAGACGGAGGGCTGTGCGAAGAACATGACCCCGAAGCGGGAAAACAGCAGATCCGTGCTTGCGGGTGCGAATGGATAGACTGTGGCATCGGCCAGCACGAACTCGACCGGTGCGCCGCCTGGCGTCAGTTCACGCGCGCGGTTCAGCATCGGCTGTGAAATATCGATGCCGGTGACGCGCCCGCCGGCGCCGACCCGCTTGACCAGATCGAAAGACGTCGATCCGCAGCCGCAGCCCACATCGATCACCGTCTCGCCGGTCTTGACCGCAGCACGGGCGATCAGGACCTCGGACACAGGGGCCAGCACGATGTCCTGAAGCTGCTGCCGGTCGGTCCAGTGGCGGCCCCCGGGGCCGTTCCAGTAGGCAATCTGATCAGCATTGCGGTCATCGGCGGCGGGCAAGGTCATGCGAAATCTCCGTGATTTTTCGGCTCTGTCTTATGCCACGCGGGCGGGGCTGAACAGGAAGACTCAGCCACCTCAGGCGCCTTCGTCCCCCTTACCTTTTGTGGATATTTCACTTTATTGAAGAACCTGCGGAACCAATTGATCGGAACGGCGTTTTTCGCCGTTGAGGCAGGTATCCCAGATGGCCGGAATCCCGGACCGCCGCGCCAAAAGATCGAAGATGCTCGATATCAATCGCTCAATGGCGCCGGATTTCCTGACCGGGGGCGGCGAAATGGGCGCGCTGATGCGTGCGCACGATTGGGCGGCAACGCCGGTTGGCGTGCCGGATAGTTGGCCGCAAAGCCTGCGGACGTCGATCCGCATTCTGCTCAATACCAATCATCCGATGTTCATCTGGTGGGGTCCGGAACTCGTCCAGTTCTACAATGACGGGTATCGCCAGACGATGGGGCCGGAGCGGCACCCGAGTGCGCTCGGCCAGCGTGGCCGCGAGTGCTGGGGCGAAATTTGGCACATCATCGGCCCGCAGATCGAACAGGTCATGAGCGGCGGCGGCGCGACTTGGCATGAAAACCAGCTCGTGCCCGTGACGCGCCACGGCAAGCTGGAGCCGGTCTACTGGACCTATGGTTTTAGTCCCATCGATGACGGCGATCGGATCAGCGGTGTCCTTGTCATCTGCCGCGACGTCACCGACGACTATCTCGCTTCAGTTGCGTTGCGCGAGCGGGAAAGCGAACTCGCCCGTGTGCAGCAGATCGGCAAGATCGGCGGCCTTGAGGTCGACCTGCGGAGCGGTTTCCGCAATCGCCGGTCTCCGGAGTACCTGATTGTCCATGGCCTGCCTCCGGACGCCGTGAACGAAACCCACGAGGACTGGGTCCGCCGCATCCACCCCGAGGATCGCGAAGCAACCGAAAAGCAGTTTCGCGATGCCGTGGCGGGCGATGTGCGGGACTATACGGCGCGATACAGAATTATCCGGCCAAGTGACGGGCAGGTGCGCTGGATCTCGGTGAAGTCCGTTATCGAACGGGATGACGCCGGTAAGGCTATACGTCTGGTAGGCGCTCATACCGACGTCACCGAGCAGATCGCTGCCGAGCGCGCGCTTCGTCAGAGCGAGGAGGAATTCCGGACCCTGGCAGAGGCCCTGCCGCATCATGTCTGGACGGCCCGGCCGGATGGGCGGCTCAACTGGTTCAACCCGCGCGTCTATGAATACAGCGGCGCGACCGGTGACGAACTGATGGAGCAAGGCTGGGGTCGGATGGTTCATCCGGAAGATATCCCGGCTGCAATCGCCGCATGGGCACATGCGGTCAGGACCGGAGAGGCTTACGAGATCGAATTTCGCCTGCGGCGGGCGGATGGCGCGTTTCGCTGGTTTCTGGCGCGCGCAGTTCCGGCGCGCGACGAGAACGGCAAGATCGTGCGCTGGATCGGCACCAACACCGATGTGAACGATCAGAAAACCACGGAGGCGCAACTGGCGGCACTGAACGCGACGCTCGCCGAGCGCGTCCGCGAAAAGACCCGTGAGCGGGACCGCATCTGGAACGTCTCACAGGATCTTTTGCTGGTGGCTGATATTGATGGAACGTGGCGGAGCATCAATCCAGCCTGGACGGCGACGCTGGGCTGGAGCGAAGCTGAGCTTCTTCACAAGACGTCGCAGTGGCTGGAACATCCCGACGACCGGAGAAAGGTAGACGCCGAGCTCGGTCATCTTGCGCAGGGCAGACCGACAATCCGGTTTGAAAATCGCTTTCGCCACAAGGACGGTTCGTATCGCTGGCTATCCTGGACCGCTGTTCCCGACGACGGAAAGGTTTATGCAGTCGCTCGCGATATCACCGCGGAGAAGGACGCTTTCGAGCGCTTGAAATCCACCGAGGAGGCACTGCGCCAGTCGCAGAAGATGGAAGCGGTCGGGCAACTGACGGGCGGCATCGCCCACGACTTCAACAATCTGCTGACGGGCATCATAGGTTCGCTCGAACTGATGAAGATACGACTGGCAAAGGGCCGCATCGACAATGTCGAGCGTTACATCGACGCTGCGACGACATCGGCGAACCGTGCGGCCGCGCTGACACACCGGTTGCTTGCGTTCGCGCGTCGGCAGCCGCTCAGTCCGAGATCGGTCGATGCCAATCAACTGGTGGGCTCCCTTGAGGACCTTCTTCGCAGGACGATCGGCGAACTTATCGATCTGAAGATCGAGAGGTCTAAAAACCTGTGGAGTACGCTTTGCGATCCCAACCAGCTCGAAAGCGCGTTGCTCAATCTTGCGATCAACGCACGCGATGCGATGCCGGATGGCGGGCGGCTGACCATCAGGACATCGAATGCACGTCTTGACGGCGTGCTGTCCGGCAATCCCGCGCTGGCTCCCGGTGACTATATCTGCATCGACGTGGCGGATACCGGCACGGGGATGGCTGCGGATGTGGTCGCGCGCGCTTTCGATCCGTTCTTCACCACCAAGCCGATCGGGCAGGGAACGGGTCTCGGCCTGTCGATGATTTATGGCTTTGCCCGGCAGTCCAACGGTCACGTCATCATTGACAGCACGCCGGGCGCCGGCACGTCGGTCAGGATCTATCTGCCCCGGCATGATGGCGATGCGGCAGCGGAGCCGATGTCGTCCGCTTCGATCACCAAGCATCGTGCCTCCGGGGAGACCGTTCTGGTGGTCGAGGATGAACCGGTGGTTCGCGGCATCATCACCGAAATGCTAACGAACGAAGGCTACCGGATCATGGAAGCAACCGACGGACCGTCAGGCCTCCAGATACTCAATCAGGAAATCCGTGTCGATTTGCTGGTGACCGACGTAGGCTTGCCCGGAATGAACGGCCGCGAGTTCGCGGATTATGCGCGGGAGGTGAGGCCCGGCCTCAAGATCCTGTTCGTCACCGGCTATGCGCAGAGTGCGGCCATGGCCAAGGGATTCCTGAAGCCGGGCATGGAGATGATCACCAAGCCGTTCGACGTTGAGCGGTTCTCGCAGCGCGTGAAAGAGATGGTTGCGCGTTAATTCGCGATGGTCTCTCGTCAGCCGCCCTTGAACAGAATCTTGCCCGTGCCTTTTGCGGCATGAGAAAGCGCCGCCTTGGATTCCGTGAGCGGGTAGGTCGCTTCGACCGGCGTGAAGAGCGTGCCGTCGGCGATCCAGGCAGCCATCTTCTTCTGTACCTCGACGACGCGCGCAGTGGGATTTTTGTTGAACCAGTTCAACAGCCAGAAACCCTTCAGCGTCAGGTCGCGAAAAATGTTCGGGGCGGTGAAGAAGGGGCCGGGGCCGCCGATCATGACGCCGAAAGCGACCAGCGTTCCGCCGTTGGCAAGAGAGTCATTGACCGCCATCAGGCCGGGGCCGCCGACGCAATCGAGCGCCAGCATGATCTTGGCTTTACCGGTCGCCTCGGCGACCCGCTTGGCAAGGTCCGGTCCTTCGACCAGAACTACATCGCCGCCGAGCTTCTGCAATTCCTCGATCAGTTCGGGACGGCGCACCACGCTGACGGTGTGAATGCCCATCTGTTTGGCCATGGCGATGACCGCACGGCCGACACCGGAGTTGCCAGCGGTTTGCAGAACCCAATCTCCCTTTTTGAGAGCCACATATTCCGTCAGCAGGAGATAGGCCGTGGGTGGATTGACCATCAGCATCGACAACTGCTGCGGATCGGCGCCTTCGGGGAGGGCGAACAGTCCATCGGCACTCACTTTGCTTCGCGTCACCCAGGTCGGCGTGCCCCTCGGATACAGCACGCGGTCGCCTTCCCTGATCCCGGTCACACTCGAGCCGGCCTTCACTACGCGCGCGACGCCTTCCGCGCCGACCGGTGCGGGCAGTTTTGGCTTCACGCCGTAAAGCCCGCGGATCAGCACGAGGTCGGATGGATTGATCGGAGAGAGTTCCATGTCGACCACAAGCTCGCCGGCGCCGGGCGGACCCGGATCGGGAAGGGCGACGGTCTCGACGACGTCCCAGGGTTTTCCAAATGCGTGGATCTGAACGCTGTGCATGGTGTCCTCCCGATTTTGCTGCCTTGCAGTGCAGTGGCCGAATGCGTATGGTTAGTCCGGTAGGACAACTAGTCTTATATAGCAACTAAATGCGAGATATGACTGCCATGCGCGAGTCTTCTTTCGCCCGCCTGAACTGTTCGATCGCGCGTTCGCTGGCAGTGCTCGGTGATGCTTGGTCGCTGCTGATCCTGCGGGATTCCCTCGGTGGAGCAAGAACGTTCGAGGCGTTCCAGCGCCGGCTCGGCATTGCGCGCAATACGCTGACGGACCGGCTGCGGCATCTTGTGGAAGAAGGCATGCTGACGCAGACGGATGTCGGCAAGCGGGGAACGCGGTTCGAGTATGTTCCGACCCAGAAGGCGAAGGACTTTCAGATCCCGCTCATGGCAATCTTGCAGTGGGGCGATAAATGGGTCTCGGGACGGGGCAACGAGCCGGTGGTCGCGGTCGATCGCAAGAGCGGCGTGGCCATCGCTCCGATGGCTATACGCACTGCGTCGGGACGCGCGGTGTCATCCGACGAACTGATGTACAAGCCCGGCAAAGGTGCGACAGAGGCGACGCGAGACTATTTCACGGCCAGGAACAAACTCCTGATGCACAAATCGGCTTGAGGAGCACTATACCGAGCGTTTGATCTTGAGTCGCTTACCAAGCGCGGAACAGAACGCTCGCATTGACGCCGCCGAATCCAAAGCCGTTCGACAGCACATGCTCAATGGCCATCGGGCGCGCCGCGCCGCGCACGAGGTCGACGCCTTCCGCAGCCGCATCCGGATGATCGAGGTTGAGGGTCGCCGGCGCGATTTGATCGCGAAGCGCCAGCACCGAGAAGATGGCTTCCAGCCCGCCGGCTGCACCGAGAAGGTGGCCGGTGGCGGATTTGGTCGAACTCACCGCAACACCGCCTTCGGCACCGAATACAGCCTTGATCGCCGCAAGCTCGCCATTGTCGCCGACCGGCGTCGATGTGGCGTGGGCATTGAGATGCTGCACCTCTAGGGGCGAGATTCCCGCCTGTCGCAGGGCGATCTCAATGGAGCGCCGCGCGCCGTCGCCATCTTCCGGACCCGCGGTCATATGATACGCGTCCGATGTCGTGCCGTAGCCGACCAGTTCGGCGATCGGCGTTGCGCCACGGCCGAGCGCATGGTCGAGCGTCTCGATCACGAGGATGCCTGCGCCTTCGCCCATCACGAAACCGTCCCGGTCCTTGTCGAAAGGACGCGATGCGCGCTGCGGCTCATCGTTGAAGTTGGTCGAGAGCGCACGCGCGGCGGCGAATGCGCCGAGGCTGACGCGATCGATGCAGGCTTCCGCGCCGCCGCAGACGGCGACGTCCGCTTCACCGGCGAGAAGCATGCGCGCGCCGTCGCCGATGGCTTGCACGCCGGCTGCACATGCCGTCACCGGTGCGCCGAGCGCCCCCTTGAAGCCATGTTTGATCGAGACTTGTCCGGCGGCGAGGTTGACGAGAAACGACGGCACAGTAAAGGGCGAGAGGCGGCGCACGCCACGCTCATCGGCGGTACGGACCGCATCGACGATCGCGGGAAATCCTCCGATCCCGGACGCGATGATGGTGGCGGTGCGTTCGCGCGATCGCGCATCGTCCGGATTCCATCCCGCCTGCGCGATGGCTTCGTCCGCCGCCATCATGGCGAACTGGATGAAGCGATCCATCTTCTTCTGATCCTTTTTCGGAATCGCACGATCGGGATCGAAGCCAAATTCAGGATCTTCCACCATGTCGGGCACGGTGCCGCACGCCTTCACTGGCAGATCAGCTGCGACATTGTCCGACAAGGCGCGGATGCCGGATTGTCCTGCAATCAGCCGCGACCAGTTGCCTTCCACGCCGACGCCGAGCGGGGAGACTGCACCCATTCCGGTGACGACGATGCGTCGTATGGAGCTGTTCCGTTTCACGATCTCACCACAGGTTGCACAGAGATGAAGCGGCCCGCTCATCGGGTGCGCGACTCACGATACCGGCGACACAAGCCGCCGGTACATTGCGATTTAGGGCGACGTCGGTCAGTTGAGCTTGCGCTCGACTGCGATGGCGGTAGCTTCGCCGCCGCCGATGCATAACGATGCGATGCCGCGCTTGACGTTGTTCTTTTCCATGGCGTGCAGCAGTGTCACGATCAGCCGCGCACCGGTTGCGCCGATGGGATGGCCGAGTGCACAGGCGCCGCCGTTGACGTTGAGCTTGTCGCGCGGAATTCCGAGGTCGCGCGCTGCCGCCATCGGCACCACGGCGAAGGCTTCGTTGATTTCGAACAGGTCGACATCGCCGACATTCCAGCCGATTTTTTCCAGCAGCTTGCGAATTGCCGGAATGGGCGCCGTTGTGAACCAGTCCGGAGCCTGGCTGTGAGTCGAATGGCCTTTGATTTCAGCGAGGATCGGAAGGCCGTCGCGCTCGGCAATCGAACGTCGGGTGAGCACGAGCGCGGCAGCGCCGTCGGCATTTGCCGATGAAGCAGCGGGCGTGATGGTGCCGTTGGCCCGGAACGCAGGCTTGAGGTTCGGAATCTTCGCAGGATCGACCTTCAGCGGATGCTCGTCATTCTCGACCACGCGCACGCCGGCCTTTTCCTTCACGGAAATGGGCGCGATCTCTTTCTTGAACGAGCCATTCTGGACGGCGTTGCGTGCGCGCGTCAGCGTCTCGATGGCATAGTCGTCCTGGTCCTTACGGCTGAACTGGTAGGCTTCCGCTGCGGCCTCACCGAAATCGCCCATCGAGCGGCCGGTCTCATACGCATCCTCAAGGCCATCCATCAGCATGTGGTCGATGATGCGGTCGTGACCGACGCGGTAGCCAGCACGGGCCTTTTGCAGCAAGTAAGGCGCGTTGCTCATGCTCTCCATGCCGCCGGAGATCACGATGTCGGCGGAACCGGCGTTGATGATGTCGTGGGCCAGCATGGTGGCCTTCATGCCCGAACCGCACACCTTGTTGACGGTGGTGGCACCCGTGGCATCCGGCAGTTTTGCGCCACGCGCGGCCTGACGGGCGGGAGCCTGGCCTTGTCCAGCGGGGAGTACGCAGCCCATGAAGACTTCGTCGATTCGATCAGCCGACAAGTTCGCGCGCTCTAGGGCCGCGCCGATGGCGTGCGAGCCGAGATTGTGCGCGCTGAACGACGACAAATCGCCCAGAAAGCGGCCGAGAGGAGTGCGAACTGCGGATACGATGACGACTGGATCGGATGAAGACATGCAACTCTCCCGGTGCGCTCACGGCATTCGACCGTGTTAGATGATAGCTATCATATTAATTGATGCGGAAATTGCAATCCGCGTCCGGACAATAAAAGCATGAATCAAGCGTGGACAAGCGGATAGGCGTTTAAAACGGCCTCCGACCGCCGCCCTTGCATGAGATATTTTCTTGCGAGGGATGAGTTATTTTCGTCTGTCGAGAAATGCCTGCATATGACACTGCGGTTCGCCGGTCAGGAACGATTGTCCAAATACGCCGACGCTGAGATTGATCGATTCCGTCAGCGGAAGCTCCTCCCACTGCCGCAGCAGCGCCTTCTGGCTCCGCATGGCTTCGGGTCCGCATTCCGCAATCGCCTTCGCCACGGTCGCGATCGCTGAATCGAGATCGGCTTCCGGCGCAACCTGATCGACCAGTCCCCAGTTCAGCGCGGTAGGCGCATCGATGGTCGCCGCGGTCAGGATCAGCCAGCGGGCGCGTCCCCATCCGATCAGCCGCGGTAGCAGCGCGGCATGAATCACCGAGGGGATGCCGACCTTGACCTCCGGCATGGCGAACTTGGCCTCCTGCGATGCGATCCGTAGATCGCAGGCCGCGGCGAATTCCAGCCCGCCGCCAAGGCACCAGCCGCGCAGGCGCGCGATCACCGGCGCGGGAAATTGCCGTGCGGCTTCGCAGAGGTCGCGCAGGCCGGTAATGAACTTTTCTGCGGAGGCCTGATCCAGCGTCGCCATCTCTTTGATGTCGGCGCCGCCGATCATGCTTTTCTCTCCGGTGCCCCTGACGACCAGCACGCGGATGTCGCGATCGTTCGCAAGCTGCTCCAGTCCCTCCCGGACGCCGCTGATCACTGCGGAATTCATGATGTTGAGCGGACCGGCGTTGCAGATTGTTAATGTTGCAATGCCGTTCTCGCTGCGTGTCACGGTGCAGTAGTCGTTAATCGTTTGCATTCTGGGAGAGCCTAGCGTTTGCAGTTGCGAAAGTACTGGAGCGATGGTGCGCGATGGGCCTCACTTCGTCAAATACCGTGCATGGCAGCTATTTTTGGTGTTTTGAGCGCGTTTCATCAGGCGAAATGTGTTATTATATGATCTAGGACATCTGATGAGGCGGCGATGCGCTATTCAAAGGACCACAAGGCCGAGACCCACGAACGGATCGTGAAGAACGCGTCCGTACGCCTGCGCGAGGGCGGCGCTGCGAGTATCGGTGTTGCCGACCTGATGAAGGAAGCCGGGCTCACCCATGGCGGATTTTACGCCCACTTCGCCTCCCGCGATGCGCTGATCGGCGAAGCCTTCGCCCACGCCATGGAGCAGACCGCGAAGCGTTGGCGCAAGCGGGCGGAGCAGGCGCCGGAAGGCAAGGAGCTTGCATCCATCGTTGCCGGGTATCTCACCGCCGAGCATCGTGACGACGTTGGCAACGGTTGCGCCTTGCCGTCGCTGGGCGCGGAAGTGCTGCGCGCGAATCCGAAGACGCGCAAGGCCGTCGCCGCCAAGCTCGAAGAGATGATCGACATCATCTCCGAGCAGATGCCGGTGCAAGCGGCCAAGGCCGCTCGGCGGGAGGCCATCGCTTCGCTCGCCACGATGATGGGCACGCTGATGCTGGCACGCATGGCCGGGGCGGGCGATTTTTCCGAAGAGATTCTCGCCGCCGGCCGGCATAGCGTTTTGCAAGGCGAGGCATCGGCAAAGCCGCGCACGAAGAAGTCTAAGCCCGCAGCCGGCCGGACCTGACGGGCCGAAGCAGATTATTTTCAAGGCCATTCTTTGCATCGCACGCCACCGTGTTGTGCGTAGAACCCCGTTCCAATGCGCCCCGTGACGGTGCTATCTTTCTCAAAACACACGCTTTTGGAGGATACGCATGCGTACGATCGGGCATTTCATCGGTGGCCGCGAGGTCAAGGGCACATCGGGGCGTTTTGCGGATGTCTATGAGCCGATGACCGGCGAGGTTCAGGCCCAGGTGGCGCTGGCGACCAAGGCGGAATTGCGGGCAGCGGTCGAGAACGCCAAGGCGGCGCAGCCGGACTGGGCTGCCACCAACCCGCAGCGCCGCGCCCGCGTCATGATGAAATTTCTCGAACTGGTCCAGCGCGACTACGACAAGCTCGCCGACATTCTGGCGCGCGAGCACGGCAAGACCGTTCCTGACGCCAAGGGCGACATCCAGCGCGGTCTCGAAGTGGTCGAGTTCGCCTGCGGCATTCCCCACCTGATGAAGGGCGAATACACCGAAGGCGCAGGTCCCGGGATCGATATCTATTCGATGCGGCAGGCGCTCGGCGTCGTCGCGGGCATCACGCCGTTCAATTTCCCGGCGATGATTCCGATGTGGAAGTTCGCGCCCGCCATCGCCTGCGGCAATGCGTTCATCCTCAAGCCATCCGAGCGCGATCCGGGTGTGCCGATGGCGCTGGCGGCTCTGATGATCGAGGCCGGGTTGCCGGCGGGCATCCTGAACTGCGTCAACGGCGACAAGGAAGCGGTGGACGCGATTCTTGATGATCCCGACATCAAGGCCGTCGGCTTCGTCGGCTCGTCGCCGATCGCGCAATATATTTACGAGCGTGCGGCGCAGACCGGCAAGCGCGCGCAGTGCTTCGGCGGCGCCAAGAATCACGCCATCATCATGCCGGATGCGGATATGGACCAGACCGTCGATGCGCTGATCGGCGCGGGCTACGGCTCGGCCGGCGAACGCTGCATGGCAATCTCGGTCGCGGTGCCGGTCGGCAAGACCACTGCGGACCGTTTGATGGAAAAACTGATTCCGCGTGTGGAAAGCCTCAAGATCGGGCCTTCGACCGATCCGTCGGCCGATTTCGGACCGCTGGTGACGAAGGCGGCGCTGGAGCGCGTGAAGGATTACGTCGAGGTCGGCATCCAGGAAGGCGCCAAGCTCGCGGTCGACGGACGCGGCTTCAAGATGCAGGGCTACGAGAAGGGCTTCTACATGGGCGGCTGTCTGTTCGACAACGTCACCAAGGATATGCGCATCTACAAGGAAGAGATCTTCGGGCCGGTGCTCTCGGTGGTGCGCGCCAAGGATTACAACGAGGCGTTGGCGTTGCCGTCGGACCATGACTATGGCAATGGCGTTGCGATCTTCACCCGCGATGGCGATGCGGCGCGCGATTTCGCGGCCAAGGTCAATGTCGGCATGGTCGGCATCAACGTGCCGATCCCTGTGCCGATCGCGTATTACACCTTCGGCGGATGGAAGAAGTCCGGCTTTGGCGATCTCAACCAGCATGGTCCGGATTCGATCCGCTTCTACACCAAGACCAAGACCGTCACCTCGCGCTGGCCGTCCGGCGTCAAGGACGGCGCGGAGTTCACCATCCCGACGATGAGCTAAGCCAAACAACCAATGATCCGGTTCTGACATTCGTATTGTATCTTTCGCAGGCACTTTACGAATGTCAGAACCAAAGGATCACTGGAGTTGTAATTTGCTAGTGTCCTTTCGTATCCGACGTTCGCTCGGAAGGTGCAGCAGACTAAAGCGAACGTCGGATACAGGACACTAGCGAGCGTGCCATGCAATTCGCCCTGACCGAGGATCAGATCGCGGTTCGCGACATGGCGCGTGAATTCGCCGCCGAGAAGATCGCGCCTTTTGCGCTGAAATGGGACGAGGAAAAGTTCTTTCCTGTCGACGTGATGCGAGAGGCGGCGGCGCTCGGCATCGGCGGCATCTATATCCGTGACGACGTCGGCGGGTCGGCACTGACGCGGTTCGATGCGGCACTGATCTTCGAGGCGCTGGCGACCGGATGTCCGACCGTGTCGGCGTTCATCTCGATCCATAACATGGCCTCGTGGATGATCGATGCCTATGGTTCGAATGCGCAGCGGCAGAAATGGCTGCCCCGGCTTTGCACCATGGAACTGCTGGCGAGTTACGCTCTTACCGAGCCGGGCGCTGGCTCGGACGCGGCGGCGCTCAGCACCCGCGCGGTGCGCGACGGCGATCATTACATTCTCAATGGCCAGAAGCAGTTCATCTCCGGCGCGGGCACGAGCGACCTTTACGTCGCGATGGTGCGTACCGGCAGCGACGGGGCAGGCGGCATTTCCACGCTGGTGATCGAGGGCGATACGCCGGGCGTGTCGTTCGGCGCCAACGAGCGCAAGATGGGCTGGAACGCGCAACCGACGCGCGCGGTGATTTTCGAGAATGCGCGTATACCAGTCGCCAACCGGCTCGGCGACGAGGGCATCGGCTTCAAGATCGCGATGGCCGGCCTCGACGGCGGGCGGCTCAACATCGCGGCCTGTTCGCTCGGCGGTGCGCAGTCGGCGCTCGACAAGTCGCTGGCCTACGTGAAAGAGCGCAAGGCGTTCGGCAAACGGCTCGATGAATTCCAGGCATTGCAGTTCCGCCTCGCCGACATGGCGACGGGACTGGAAGCCGCACGCACCTTCCTCTGGCGTGCCGCCGCGGCGCTCGACCGCAGGGACCCGGATGCCACGATGTTGTGCGCGATGGCCAAGCGCTTTGGCACCGATGCGGGCTTCGAGGTTGCCAATCAGGCGCTGCAACTGCATGGTGGCTACGGCTACCTGTCCGAATACGGCATCGAGAAGATTGTAAGAGATTTGCGCGTGCATCAAATCCTTGAAGGAACCAACGAGATCATGCGTGTGATTATCGCGCGCAAGTTGATCGAAGGCGCGCGGTGAGTGAGCGTGCGTGCGGCGGTGGCGGGTGTGACTGATAAAGAGCTGATAGTCTGCCGCGATGGCGCAGCCGGGATCATACGGCTCAATCGTCCCAAGACGATTAATGCGCTGACGCTGGAGATGACGCGCGGCATTGTGGCGGCACTCGATTCCTTCGAGGCCGATCCCGGCGTGTCGCTGGTGTTGCTGGAAGGCGCAGGCGATCGTGGACTGTGCGCTGGCGGCGATATTCGCGGGCTTTATGAGAGCGCCAAAGCCGGCGGCGATCTCGGGCCGGTGTTCTGGCGCGAGGAGTATATCCTGAACGCGCGCATCCCGGAATTCCCAAAGCCTTATGTCGCCTACATGGACGGTCTCGTCATGGGCGGCGGCGTCGGAGTGTCGGCCCATGGCGCACATCGCATTGTGACCGAAAAGACCAAGCTGGCGATGCCGGAAGTCGGTCTTGGCTTTTTTCCGGATGTTGGAGGAACCTGGCTGCTGTCGCGCGCGCCCGGAGAGATCGGGACTTATTTCGGGCTGACAGGGCTGGCGATGAGCGGCGCGGACGCGGTTTATTCCGGTGCTGCGGATGTACTGATCGTATCGCGCGACTGGCCCGCGGTTCGCGATGCACTGGCCAATGCGCCGTTGCAGGCGACGGACAAGGACATCCGCGGAATCCTGGCACACTTTGCGACCACCAATATCCAGCCGCCGATTGCACTCCACCGCGATCTCATCGATCGGGCCTTCGCGCATGACACGATGGAAGCGATCGTGGCGGCGCTGAAGCAGGATGGCTCGGAGTTTGCGCTGGCGACGTTGAAAGCCCTATTCGAAAAATCCCCGACCGCGCTCAAGGTGACGCTGGAACTGATTCGCCGCGCGCGCAATTCCAAGTCGCTCAAGGAATGTCTCATTCGCGAATACAATTCGGCGCTGACCGTTTTCACCAGTGCAGAGTTTGTCGAAGGCGTTCGCGCGGCGATCATCGACAAGGATCGCAATCCGAAATGGGCGCCGGAACGGATCGAGGATGTCACGCCGGACATCGTCGAGAGGTATTTCGCGCCGAACGGCAAATACAAGCTGGTCTTTCCAGACTGAGTATTCCGAAACAACAATAACGAGGGCAGGACATGGCAAACATCGCATTCATCGGTCTAGGCAACATGGGCGGCCCCATGGCGGCCAACCTCGTTAAGGCCGGACACAAAGTGCAGGGTTTCGATCTGGTGCAGGCGTCGAAAGATGCCGCCAAGGCCGATGGCGTCGGCATCGCCGCGACAGCGGCCGACGCCGTTAAGGGCGCGGAGATCGTCATCACCATGCTGCCGGCGGGCAAGCACGTTCTCAGCGTGTGGAAAGAGGTCATCCCGTCGGTCGGCAAGACCGCGCTGATGATCGATTGTTCCACCATCGACGTGGAAAGCGCGCGCCTCGCGCATGCGCACGCGACGGAACACAACCTGCCGTCGATCGACGCGCCGGTCTCCGGCGGCACCGGCGGCGCGAAGGGGGCCACGCTGACATTCATGTGCGGCGGCGAGGATTTCGCCTTCGCTGCGGCGAAGCCCGTTCTCGAAAATATGGGCAAGAAGGTCGTGCATTGCGGCAAGGCGGGCGCGGGACAGGCTGCGAAAATCTGCAACAACATGATCCTTGGCATTTCGATGATCGGCGTGTCGGAAGCCTTCGCGCTCGGCGAGAAACTCGGCCTGTCGCATCAGGCGCTGTTCGACGTGGCATCCACATCGTCGGGTCAGTGCTGGTCGCTGACCACATATTGTCCGGTGCCGGGTCCCGTTCCGGCGTCGCCCGCCAACAACGAATACAAGCCGGGTTTTGCAGCGGCCTTGATGCTGAAGGACTTGCGCCTGTCGCAGGAAGCCGCGAAAGCTGCTGGTGCCGCGACGCCGCTCGGCGCCCATGCTGAGAGCATCTATGATGCGTTCGAGAAGGCCGGCCACGGCGGCGTGGACTTCTCGGGCATCATCAAGCATGTGCGCGGGTTGGCAGGGAAGTGAAGCGCGCAACGTCATCCTGAGGTGCGAGCCGTTATCGGCGAGCCTCGAAGGATGACGGTGGCGCTTGTGGCCATCCTTCGAGGCGCGCAAGAATGCGCGCACCTCAGAATGACGCCGATGATGCGGCGAAGATGCTTGGACGAGACTAAACCATGACGACATTCCAGGATGCGCGCACTTTCCTGCTGAAACATCGCATCGACTACGACAAGGCCATCGCGGACTTCCGCTGGCCGGACGAGAAACAATTCAACTGGGCGCTCGATTGGTTCGATGCGGGGCTTGCCCGCAACGCGGAAAGTCGTGACCGCATCGCGCTCTGGATCGTCGATGCGGCTACCAGTACCGAAACCAAGCTGACCTTCGCCGCGCTGTCCCGCCGCTCCAACCAGACGGCGAACTTCCTGCGCGATCTCGATCTCAAGCGCGGGGACCATCTGCTGCTGTTACTCGGCAACGTGGTGCCATTGTGGGAAACCATGCTGGCAGCGATGAAGCTCGGCGTCATCGTGATCCCGGCCACGACATTGCTCACGGCGGAGGAGTTGCGGGACCGGCTCGATCGCGGGAAGGCCAAGGTGGTCGTGGCAACGCAGGATCAGGTGGCGAAATTCGAAGGTCTGGGCGGCGCGGGCTTCACAAAAATTGTTGTCGCGGCGACGTCTGAACATCAAGGCTGGCGCAAGTTCGAGGAGGCAGCAAACTATCCGGACACGTTCACGCCCGATGGCGTGACCAGCGCCGACGATCCGATGCTGCTCTATTTCACGTCGGGCACGACCGCCAAGCCGAAGCTCGTGCTGCACAGCCATCGCAGTTATCCGGTCGGCTCACTGTCCACGATGTACTGGCTCGGGCTTCAGCCCGGCGACATCCACCTGAACATCTCCTCGCCGGGCTGGGCCAAGCACGCATGGAGTTGCTTCTTCTCGCCGTGGAACGCAGGCGCGACCATCTTCATCTGCAACCAGCCGCGCTTCGACGCGAAAGGCCTGCTCGCCACCGTCGCGCGCTGCGGCGTGACGACATTGTGCGCGCCGCCGACGGTGTGGCGGCTGTTCATTCAGGAGCGGCTTGCGGATTATAAAGTTTCTATCCGCGAGGTTTGTGGTGCGGGCGAGCCACTCAATCCGGAAGTGATCGATCAGGTCAAGGCGGCGTGGGGTCTGACGATCCGCGACGGCTACGGCCAGACCGAAACCACGGCGCTGGCTGGCAATTCCCCCGGCCAGCCGGTGAAAATCGGATCGATGGGCCGTCCGTTGCCCGGCTACACCGTGCGCGTGGCGGATGCGGACGGCAATCCGGCGAAGGAGGGCGAGGTGCGTCTCGTGCTCGGCGCCGATCGCCCGGCGGGACTGATGCTCGGCTATCAGGGTGATGACGGCAATCCTGCGGGCGCGGACGGCGAGGTCTACCAGACCGGCGACGTGGTGTTCCTCGACGACGACGGCTATCTGACGTTCGTCGGCCGTTCCGACGACGTGTTCAAGTCGTCCGACTACCGCATCAGCCCGTTCGAACTCGAAAGCGTGCTGCTGGAGCACGACTCGGTGGCCGAGGCCGCCGTGGTGCCGACGCCGGACCCGATCCGGCTGGCGTTGCCAAAAGCCTATGTGTCGCTGGTGCCGGGCGTCGAGCCGACCCGCGAAACCGCGCTGTCGATCTTCCATTACGTTCACTCGCGCCTTGCGCCATTCAAGCGCATCCGGCGGATCGAACTGGTGACCGAATTGCCAAAGACGATTTCCGGCAAGATTCGCCGCGTCCAGCTCCGCCGCCTCGAACACGACAACGATCGCAAGGATCCCTTGCGGGGCCGGGAATTCCGCGAAGAGGAATTTCCGGAATTGCAGAGCAGTCCGCGCTAGACCCAGCCGCGCTGCATGCCAGAGTGGCCGGAAGCAAGCCCATTTTTTGCTTGGCCCGAACCCTGTTCTGTGGAATGTGCCTCTCTCAGTTCGCATTCGAAACGGGAGACGGCTGATGGGCGTTGCAATGGACCGCGAGGACTTTGTCAAACTCGTCGGCAGCGAGCTTGGCGTTTCCGACTGGCATACCATCGATCAGAAGCAGATCGACGCCTTCGCCGACGCCACTGAAGATTTCCAGTTCATTCACATCGATCCGGAGCGTGCCAAGCGAGAAACGCCGTTTGGCGGCACCATCGCGCACGGCTTCCTGTCGCTGTCGGTCCTGCCCAAGATGGCCTATGCGACCATGCCGACGCTGAACGGCGCGTCGATGTCAATCAACTACGGCTTCGACAAGATCAGGTTTCTAACCCCGGTTCGCGCCGGCAAGCGTGTGCGCGCCCGCTTCGTGCTGTCCGAGGTGACGATGAAGTCGCCGCAGGAATTGCTGGCCCGTACGGCAACCACGCTTGAGATCGAGAACGAGCCGAAGCCCGCGCTGGTCGCGGACTGGCTCGGCATGCACTTCTTCGCTTAATCAAGGAATCACGATCATGGCAATCAGGTTCGACGGACGCGTTGCGGTCGTGACCGGCGCAGGTGCAGGCCTCGGGCGCGCGCACGCGCTGGGACTCGCGAAACTCGGCGCGCGCGTTGTGGTCAACGACATGGGCGCGGCGCGCGACGGCAGCGGCGGTTCGGTCAGCCCGGCGGAAGCGGTCGTCGAGGAAATCCGCAAGGCCGGCGGCGAGGCGATGGCCGATGGCGCGGATGTCTCGAATTACGATCAGGTCCGGGAGATGGTTGCGAAGGCTACCGCGAAATGGGGCAGCGTCGATTTGATGGTCGCGAATGCCGGCATCCTGCGCGACAAGTCCTTCGGCAAGATGGAGCCGGATGATTTTGCCAAGGTCATTGCCGTGCATCTCACCGGCACCTTCAACTGCTGCAAGGCGGTGTGGGACGGCATGCGCGAGCGCAACTATGGCCGCATCGTCGTCACCACCTCGTCGTCGGGCCTGTTCGGCAATTTCGGCCAGGCCAATTACGCAGCGGCGAAAGCCGGCATGGTCGGCTTGATGAATGTGCTCGCCGAAGAGGGCCGCAAGACCAACATCAAGGTCAATACGATTTCGCCGACGGCGGCGACGCGCATGACCGAAGGCCTGATCGGTCCCGAAATTCTTGCGCTGATGAAGCCCGAAGCGATCACGCCTGCGGTGCTTTATCTGCTCAGCGAGGATGCGCCGACGCGCACCATCATGGGCGCAGGCGCAGGCTCGTTCGCGGTCATTAAGGTGGTCGAGACCGAAGGCCTCAACCTTCCGCAGGATCAGTGGACGCCGGACGCCATCGCGGCAAATTTCGCGAAGATCGGCGACATGTCCACCGCGCGCGATCTTGGCGGCGCATTCTTCCAGACCTTCAAGTACGTCGAGCAAGCCGCAAAGGCAGCGGGTATCAAGCTGCCACCGATGGGCGGTTAAGAGCCTTGGATGTTGCCGTCATCGGCGCCGGTCCTGCGGGGCTGATGGCGGCTGAGATTCTGGCCAAGGGCGGCGCGCAGGTCACGATCTACGAGCGGATGCCGTCGGTCGGCCGCAAGTTCCTGCTCGCCGGGCGCGGCGGTCTCAATCTCACCCATAACGAGCCGCTCGATCAGTTTCTTGCGCGCTATCGTGAAGCGACCCCATATCTGCGCGATGCCATCGAGGCATTTCCGCCGGACGCATTGCGGGCATGGAGCGACAGCCTCGGCCAGCCGACATTCGTCGGCTCAAGCGGTCGTGTATTTCCGCAGGTCTTCAAGGCATCGCCGCTGTTGCGTGCGTGGCTGCGACGTCTTGACCAACTTGGTGTGGAGTTCGCGCTTCGTCATCGCTGGACGGGATGGAACGCGAAGGGCGACGTGCAATTCGAGACGCCCGGCGGCCCGACCTCATCCAGGCCGGATGCGACGATCATCGCGCTTGGCGGTGCAAGCTGGCCGAGGCTTGGTGCAGACGGCGGCTGGACCAATATTTTGAGCGCGAAGGGCGTCAGTCTCGCGCCGTTGCGCCCGGCCAATAGCGGATTTCGCGTGACGTGGTCCGATCTGTTCCGCGAGCGTTTCGAAGGCGAACCGTTGAAAGGCGTGGCGCTGTCATTCGGCCACAGTGTCGTGCGCGGCGAAGCAACGATCACACGCGACGGCATCGAGGGCGGAGCGATCTATGCGTTGTCGGCGCCATTGCGCGACGCGGTTTTCGCGCGCGGCGAGGCTGTTCTTCATATCGCGCTCAGGCCAGATCTTGCACATGCCGATCTCGTTACGCGCCTGAGCGCGCCGAGAAAGAAGCAGTCGCTTTCCACATTCCTGCGCAAGCAGTTGAGCCTTTCGCCGGTTGCTGTCGGCCTGCTTCAGGAGGCAACCATCGCGTTGGAGCTTTATCCGTCGGCGATGTCGCCGGACCAGTTGGCGGCATTCATCAACGCCGTTCCGGTCAAGCTGATCGACGTGGCATCGCTCGATCGTGCGATTTCCACGGCAGGCGGGATTTCGCTCGACGACGTCAATGCGCACTACATGCTGCGCAAGTTGCCGGGTGTGTTTGTCGCCGGTGAAATGCTGGATTGGGAAGCGCCGACTGGCGGCTACCTGTTGCAGGCCTGTTTCGCGACCGGCGCTGCGGCGGGGCGAGGCGCGCTGGAATATCTGAAGCGCTAAACTCCGCTTTCGATTTCCTCGCGCAGCATTTCCAGTTCGAGCCATTTCTCTTCGGTGGCGTCCAGTTCGGTCTGCGCCTTGGCGATTGCAGCGGACGCGGCGTCAAACCTCTTGCGATCCCTGGCATAGAGTTCCGGATCGTCGAGCAGTTTCTGCTGCTTGGCGATCTCGGCCTGGAGCTTCGCCATCGTCTTCGGCAGGGTTTCCAGCGCATGCTTCTCGTTGAAGTTAAGGCGGCGCTTCGCGGATGAAGGCGCTGGCGGCGCTGCACCCTTGCTTTCCTTCGGCTTGTCGGCGGCGGCAGTGTCGAGGGCGCGTTGCTTCAGGTCCGCGCCGCGCTGCGCGAGCATGTCGGAGTAGCCGCCGGCATATTCGGCCCACTTGCCGTTACCTTCCGGCGCAATCACCGAGGTCACCACGCGGTCGAGGAAATCGCGATCGTGGCTGACCAGAATGACGGTGCCCTGATAATCGCCGAGCATTTCCTCGAGCACATCGAGGGTTTCGAGATCGAGGTCGTTGGTCGGCTCGTCCAACACCAGCACGTTGGATGGCTTGGCCAGAGCGCGCGCCAGCATCAGCCGTCCGCGTTCGCCGCCGGACAGGACTTCGAGCGGCGTGCGGGCCTGCTCGCTGGTGAAAAGAAAGTCCTTCATGTAGCCGATGACGTGCTTCGGCGTACCATTCACCATGATGCTGTCGCCGCGGCCGCCGGTCAGAGCATCCGCCAGCGTCGACTTCGGATCGAGGCTTTCGCGGTGCTGGTCGAGCGTCACCATTTCGATATTGGCGCCGAGACGGATCGTGCCGGTGTCGGGTGCGTCGGCTCCCGTCAGCATGCCGATAAGCGTGGTCTTGCCTGCGCCGTTGGGTCCGACGATGCCGATCCGGTCACCACGCGCCACGCGAATGGAGAAATCATCGACGATCTTGCGCTCGCCATAGGATTTGCCGATGTGCTTCGCCTCGATGACGAGCTTGCCGGATGTCTCGGCTTCGGCGGCCGCGAGGCTGGCCTTGCCGGCGGTGCCGCAGTAGTCGCGGCGCTGATCGCGCAGCGCGAACAGGTTGCCGAGGCGCTTGACGTTGCGCTTGCGCCGTCCCGACACGCCGTAGCGCAGCCAGTGTTCCTCGGCGACGATCTTGCGGTCGAGCTTGTGCTGGTCGCGCTCTTCTTCCGCGAGCACCTCATCGCGCCATTCCTCGAACGCGCTGAAACCTTTCTCGATGCGGCGGGTCTGGCCGCGGTCGAGCCAGACGGTGACGCGCGACAGATTGGAGAGGAAGCGGCGGTCATGGCTGATCATGACCAGCGCGCTGCGGCGGCTGGCGAGTTCGCCTTCCAGCCATTCGATGGTGGTGAGGTCGAGATGGTTGGTCGGCTCGTCCAGCAGCAGGATGTCGGGCGAGGGCGCGAGCACCCGCGCCAGCGCCGCGCGGCGCGCTTCACCGCCTGAGAGATTGGCGGGGTCCTCGGTACCGGAGAGGCCGAGTTGCTCCAGCAGATACTGTGCCTCATACGGCTCGTCGCCGGGATTGAGACCGGCTTCGACATAGGCCAGCGTGGTCTTGAAGCCGTCGAAATCCGGTTCCTGCGGCAGGTAGCGGATGGTCGCGCCGGGCTGCACGAAGCGGCTGCCCTTGTCCGCTTCCACAAGCCCCGCGACGATTTTCAGCAGCGTCGATTTGCCGGAGCCGTTGCGGCCGATCAGGCAGACGCGTTCGCCGGCGGACACAGCAAGCTCGACGCCGGCCAGCAGCGGCGTGCCGCCGAAGGTCAGCGCGATATCTTTCAACTGGATGAGGGGAGGCGCCATGTCGTCGGGGTACTCTTGTTCTATTTCTGTTGCGCGCGCTGGATGCGGCGGATGGTCTGGTCGAGGGCCGAGAGAAACGCGGAGCGGTCCTTGGGTGAATACGAGCGCGGTCCGCCGGTGATTTCGCCGCTGGAGCGCAGATCCGTCATCAGGTTGCGCACCGCCAGCGTCATGCCGATGGACTCTTCGGAGAACGGCTTGCCGTTCGGCGCGATCACGTCCGCCCCGGCCTTCACGCAGCGCGCCGCCAATGGGATGTCGGACGTGACGACGATATCGCCCTTTTGCGCGCGTTCCGCAATCCAGTCATCGGCGGCATCCATCCCCGGGCCTGCGGCGATCCGCTCGATCAGCGGATCGTTCGGCACCCGGATGAAATTACCCGCCACCACGCTGACCGGCAGGCTATGGCGCGCGGCGACACGGTAAATCTCGTCCTTCACCGGGCAGGCGTCGGCGTCGACATAGATGCGGGTCGTCTGGGTCAAGGCTGTTCCGTATTCGTTTGCGCTGCTGGTAGCCCAACCCCGCCCAAATGGCGAGCGAAAGGCGTGGAAACCCGATTGCGAGGCATGCGCCGGTGCGGCTTGTTTTCGCGTCCGCTTTGCGGTCCATTTGGGCCAAGAAACGCAACAATTCGAGGAAACCGATGACCGCGCCCCAGCCCTACAGCGTCCACGCCTACAATCTCGCCAAGAACTCCGAAAACAAGATGCACGACGATTCGGTCGCGCGCCGCTTCGGATTCCAGGGCGGACTGGTGCCCGGCGTCGATGTGTTCGCATATATGTCGCATATGCCGGTGGCGAAATGGGGCCGGGCGTTCCTGGAACGCGGGTTGATGGATGGCCGGTTCTTCAAGCCGGTTTATGACGGCGAGACGGCGGTGGTGACCGCGGAAGAAACCGCAGATGGCCTCGCGATCAAGGTCGAAAGCCGGGGCGAATTGTGCGCGACCGGTACGGCGTCGATGCCATCCGATCCGCTGAAACTCTCGCTGGATGATTTCCAGAGTGTTGCCGTTGCCGGCAAGACAGCGCCCGCCAGTGAAAAATCCTACGCGACCGGCAAGTGGCTCGCCATTCCGCCGTTCACGCTCGGCGTAGAGGGTTCAGCAGATTATTTGCGCGACGCCCGCGAAACCGATCCGCTCTACGCCAATGAGAAGATCGTTCACACCGGCATGCTGCTGCGGACGATGAACTGGGCGCTGATGGAAAACGCCATTCTCGGTCCGTGGATTCATGTCGGCAGCACGATCCGCTATCTGGCGACGGCTGCCGTCACCGATGAACTGAGCGTGCGCGCCAAAGTCACCGGCAATTACGAGCGCAAGGGCCACAAGTTCGTGGAGCTGGATGGCGTGATCGTCGCAAACGGCTCGAAGCTGATCGCGCATTGCCAGCATGTGGCGATCTACCAGCCGCGCGAGGCGATGGCGGCATAGGTTCGTTCTCAGTTATCGCGCGAAATCTCTCTCCACGTCGTCCCCGCGCAGGCGGGGACCCATACTCCTGAGTTGTCGATTTGGCGGGGATGTCGGAGCAGTCTTCTCGCCGTCATCATGACGTTCGGTGGTTATGGGTCCCCGCCTGCGCGGGGACGACATCGTGGGTGTAGCGAGCGGCTCGCGTCATCACATCCATCGTCATTCCGGGGCGCGAGCAGCTTTGCGAGCGAACCCGGAATCCATCATGACAGACAGTCTGGATTCCGGGCCCGCGCTCAAGAGGGCGCGTCCCGGAATGACGTGGTGTAAGCACTTGCGATGCGCCGGTTCCGATTCAATTGTCAGACAGCCACTTTCATTCGCGCACGCGCAATCGCTCTCGCGCCATGCGCAAGGTGAGCTCTTAGTTTCGCCCTCTCAAAACAACGAGGGGCATGGAGCGCCGCGAGGCGCACCTTGTCTTCGTTTCGCTTCCGGCATCCGCTTGCGAGGCGAATGGTGATCCGGAAGCGCATCGCCTTGCGGCGCTCCATTGCGGCGATTTTGGGCGAGAGGACCGCACTTCCGGGTCAGGACGGGCGCGGCGCGCCTTGATCCGGCGGGATTTCCCCGCCTTCATCCTGTCCTCGTCCAGCCGCGAACGGCAGAGCCACGTAGTTGGCCCGGACGGTGACCCCAGCCTCCCGGGCATGTGTTTGCGAAACACACGCGCAGGCGCCGCATCCTGCTCCGCCTAACGAGCGCCCTCGAGAAGCGCCCCTCACGAACAGGACCCGCTGAACGTAAGGCTGATCTGAAGCGCGGGGATTCGTATCCCCATCACGAAATGTTTCGACTCGTCGTCATTCCGGGGCGCGAGCGCCTTTGCGAGCGAACCCGGAATCCATAACGGCAGCAAGACTGGATTCCGGGCCTGCGCTAAGAGGCGCATCCCGGAATGACGGCAGCGTGATCCTGAGGTGCGAGCGGCGTTTGCGGCGAGCCTCGATGGATGCATATCACGCCGTCTTCGCCTTACGTCCGTCCTGGATTGCGCGCCAGACCTTTTCCGGCGTCAGCGGCATATCGATGGTCGTCACGTCTTCATCTGACAGCGCATCGAGCACCGCGTTGACCAGGGTTGCGAGACTGCCGGCGCAGCCGGCTTCGCCGCAGCCCTTGGTGCCGAGCGGGTTCGATGTCGCGGGCGAGGGAAGGTCGCCGAGCGTCATCGAGGGAATGTCGCTGGCGCGCGGCAGGGCGTAGTCCATGAACGATCCCGTCACCGGCTGGCCGTTGTCGTCGTAGGTCACGCATTCCATCAGCGCCTGACCGATGCCCTGCGCGACGCCGCCATGAATCTGGCCGGCCACGATCATCGGATTCACCACGGTGCCGAAATCGTTGACGCCGCTGTAGCGGACGATGCGCACCACGCCGGTGTCCGGATCGACCTCGACCTCGGCGACGTGGCAACCGTTCGGGAAGGTCGAGGGAACGCCCTGCGCGGTGTGATCGACATCGAGCGAGGATGGCACGCCCTCCGGCATCTTCGTATCTCGGAGTCTCGCTGCCAGATCCATGATGCCGATCCCTCGATCGGTGCCGGCGATGGTGAATTGCCCGTTGGAGAATTCGATGTCACCTGCGGCGGCTTCGAGCACATGCGCCGCCGCCTGCTTGCCTTTCTCGATCACGAGCTTCGCGGCTTCGACAATGGCTGTGCCGCTTGCCATGATGGAGCGCGAGCCGCCGGTGCCGTTGCCGGTGTGAACGATGTCGCTGTCGCCCTGTGTCAGCTTGATGGCGTCGAACGGCACACCGAGCTGCGCCGCCAGCACCTGCGCGAACGGTGTCGCGTGGCCCTGGCCGTAATCGAGCGTGCCGGTGATGAGCCGCACCGTGCCGTCGGCCTCGAACACGATCTTGCCGAGTTCGGGATTGGGCGGCGCGGTGACTTCCAGATAGGAGCCGACCGCGATGCCGCGCAGCTTGCCGCGCTTGCGGCTTTCCTTCTTTCGCTTGGCGAAGCCCGCGAGATCGGCCTGTTCAATGGCCTTGCTGAAAACGGCAGGAAAATCGCCGCTGTCGTAGGTGAAGCCATTGGCGGCAGCGTAGGGAATCTGCGCGGGCTTGATGAAGTTGCGCTTGCGTAGCGCAAGGCGGTCGATTCTCATTTCATCGGCGGCGCGATCGATCAGCCGCTCCATGAAGTAGTTGGCCTCCGGTCGGCCCGCGCCGCGATAGGCGCCCATCAGCGTGGTATTGGTCACCACGCATTTGATGTCGACGCCGATCAGCGGCATGCGATAGACGCTGTTGATGTTCTTGGCGATGTTCAGCGACAGCGGCAGCGGCGCCACGCCGGTGATGTAGGCGCCGAGATTGCCGTAACCGCGCACGCGCACGCCGAGGAATGTGCCGTTTGCATCGAGCGCGAGTTCGCATTCGACGTCCTGCGCGCGGCCGTGACTGTCCGACAGGAAACTCGTGGAGCGCTCGTCGGTCCATTTCACGGGACGGCCGAGTTCGCGCGCCGCGTGGAGAATGCAGATATATTCGGGATAGCTGGTGTTCTTCATGCCGAACGATCCGCCGACATTGCGCGTCAGCAGATGAACCTTGTCGTTCGGCACGTTCAGCGTTTTTGCCAGCGAGGTGCGGTTGCCGGCGACGCCCTGCGTCGGCACTTCGATGGTGAAGCGCTGCGTTGTCTTGTCGTAGCTCGCCAGTGCGGCGCGCGGCTCCATCGCCACCACCGCAAGGCGGGTGTTGACGATGGCGAGGCGGGTCACATGCGCGGCCTTTGCGAACGCGGCATCGAGCGCCGCGTCGTCGCCGGAGTGATAGTCGAGCGCGACGTTGTTCGGGATGTGATCGTAAAGCTGCGGCGCGCCCGGTTTCGCTGCATCCTCCGCGCTGGTGACGGACGGCAACGGCTCGATGTCCACGACGACGGCTTCGCCGGCCTCGCGCGCCTGCGCCAGCGTTCGCGCGACGACGAAGGCGACGGGGTCGCCGACGAAGCGCACCTTGTCGGTCATCAGCGGCAGGCGGTCGGTCTGAAACAGGGGCGAGCCGTCGCGGTTCTTCATCGGCAGGCCGCAGGTGAAAGGATTGTAGCCGGCCCGCGCGAGGTCCTGTCCGGTCCAGACGCCGAGCACGCCGGGCATCGCGCGTGCGGCCCCGACGTCGATGTTTTTGATGATGCCGTGGGCGTGGCTGCTGCGGACGATCCAGGCATAGACCTGATCGGTGAGGCTGAGGTCGTCGGTGTAGGTTCCCTTGCCCCGCACCAGTGTGTCGTCCTCCTTTCGGCGGACGGGTTGTCCGACGCCGAATTTTTGCAGTGCGACATCGTTTTCGGCCGAGAGGAGGGACGGGTGATCGAGCATGAAAAATCCGCGGGAAATCGGGGTTTGGCGGCAGGAGGCCGCGCATCGGCCCTGAGCAGGCCGGTTTGTTAAACTTAAGAGCTCTGAATTGGGGTCACAATGGGCGATTGGGTATGCTGCGGTTGCGCCCGGCACGTACGCTGTTAGACTTTATTTGAACAGGATTGCCGCGCCGCCGGACATGGCGGCGCAGAGATGGATTTGCATGAACGAGGACGTGCGGCTGCACGACGGTTCCGGACCGTGTGCGAGCCCGTCAGGATCGGCTGCGGGAGAGGCGCTGAACGGTGGCCACAGCCGCGTTCACGGTATCCCTGCAGCCTATGCCGCGCTCGATCTTGGCACCAACAACTGCCGCCTGCTGATCGCGCGCGTCTCCAACGACGGCTTTCGCGTCATCGACTCGTTCTCGCGTATCATCCGGCTGGGCGAGGGCATCTCGACTTCCGGCCGCATCAGCGATGCCGCTATTTCACGGGCGGTCAGCGCCCTGGGTGTTTGCGGCGACAAGATCCGCGCCAGGGGCGCGAAGCGGTTGCGCACGATTGCGACCGAGGCCTGCCGCGCGGCGGACAATGCCGATTTCTTTCTCGATCTCATCGCGCGTGAGACCGGCATCAAGCTCGAAGTCATCGACCGCGAAACGGAATCGACGCTGGCCGTGATCGGCTGCACGCCGCTGCTCGATGTCAGGGCCAAAGGCGCGATCCTGTTCGACATCGGCGGCGGCTCCACCGAAGTGGTGCGGATCGAACGTCCGGCGGGCAGCCCGCATGCGCCGCCGGTGAAGGGGCCGTGGACCTCGTTGCCGCTCGGTGTTGTCACACTGGCAGAGAAGTTCGGCGGCACTCATGTGACACGGGAATCTTACGGCGCGATGGTCGACGAAGTTGCAAGCCATCTCGCGCCGTTCGCCGCGCAGCATGGCCACGATCTGTCCGACATGCATCTGCTGGGAACGTCGGGAACGGTGACCACGGTCGCAGGCATTCACCTCGGGCTTTCGCACTATGACCGGCGCAGGGTGGACGGCTTGTGGATGAGCGATGCCGAGATGGACCGCGCCATCGCGCGATTGCTCGACATGACCTACCAGGACCGCGCGCAAAACGCCTGCATTGGCACCGAGCGCGCCGATCTCGTGCTGGCCGGCTGCGCCATTCTGGATGCCATCCGCGCGGCGTTTCCACTGCCGCGCCTGCGGGTGGCGGACCGCGGCCTGCGCGAAGGCATGCTGGTCGAGATGATGCGGGCCGACGGCGCGATCCAGGCCTCCTGATCCCGATTCAGATGCCGTGACGGCGCGGTGAAAACGTCGTAAGGGGTGCGCTTGGCGCGCTTATTTTGATTTGGGCAATGATCCGTTCCGAAAACCGGTTCCCACGTTTCGGGGATCATGCCGCTGGAAACCAACGCTTATGGCGAAAGACACCACCGGCCGGCTGCATGTGACCGTGAAGAGCGGCGGCAAGCGCAAGCTGTCGTCGAAACTCTGGCTGGAACGTCAGCTCAACGATCCGTATGTCATGCAGGCGAAGCGTGACGGCTTCCGCTCGCGCGCGGCCTACAAGCTGCGCGAAATCGACGACAAGCAGCATTTCCTCAAGTCAGGTCAGGTGGTGGTCGATCTCGGCGCTGCTCCCGGTGGCTGGAGCCAGATCGCGGCCAAGCGCGTCGGCTCGGTTGAGGGGCGGGGCAAGGTTGTCGCCATCGACCTGCTGGAAATGCCGGAACTTCCGGGCGTGACTTTCGCGCAGATGGATTTTCTCGACGAGAAGGCACCGGAAAAAACTGCGCGCCATGATCGGCGGCGGCGCGGATGTGGTGATGTCGGACATGGCCGCCAACACCACGGGCCATCGCAAGACGGATCAGTTGCGCATCATCGGTCTGGTGGAGAGCGCTGCGGCCTTCGCCTGCGAAATCCTCAATCCGGGCGGCACGTTTCTGGCGAAGGTGTTCCAGAGCGGCGCGGAAGCGGATCTATTGGCGCAGCTCAAGCGCGACTTCGCCACGGTGAAGCATGTGAAGCCCGCCGCCAGCCGGCAGGATTCATCGGAGCGCTACGTGCTGGCGCTCGGGTTTCGCGGGGATAACGCGCGGAGTGCCTAACGATTGCGGACACCAAGATTTACTGCGTAGTCTCCCCTCGACGGCGCCGTCGGTGATGGCAGACTTCGATTGCGGACACCAAGATTTACTGCGTAGTCTCCCCTACGTCGTCCCCGCGAAGACGGGGACCCATAACCACCGAATGTCGTAATAACGGCGAGAAAATTGCTCCAGCATCTCCCATAAATTGAGAGTTCAGGGAGTATGGGTCCCCGCCTTCGCGGGGACGACGATCATGTGTGTTTCAATATCCCAGCGTTCCCGGCGGCAACGGCACTTCACCCCAGCTTCTGGTCGCGCGCGTCCTGGGTGGATTCTGCCGCCGCAGCCTCCGGCGCTTTCGGGCCTTCCATGATCGCGACCTTGTGGCCGGAAATTTCGTTGCCTGCATCCTCGGGCAGCTTCCAGAAAGAATAGGCCGAGGCTGCCGACAGAACCGATACGATGACGAAGGCAGGCCAGAAGTCGCCCGCGCCGAGTTCGGTGGCATGGTTCACCGCCATCGTCGCCTCGACGGCGAATGCGCCGACCGCGACGCCGGCCGAGATCGCAAGCTGCTGGTTGACGCTCATCAGCGTGGTGGCGCGGCTCATTTCGTCGGGCGTCACCTCGGCATAAGCCAGCGTGTTGATCGAGGTGAACTGCAGCGAGCGGAAGAAGCCGCCGACGATCAGGATGATCATGATCAGCAGCAGCGGCGTCGCAGGCGTGAACAGCGCGCAGGCGGCGAGGAAGAACGAACTCACCACAGCGTTGATGACCGTGATCTTGCGGAAGCCGAAGGTGCGGATGATCCGCGCCGCCAGCGTTTTCATGCCGAGCGCGCCGACGGCGGAGGCGAATGTGACGAGGCCTGACTTGAACGGCGAGAGGCCAAACCCGATCTGCATCAAGAGCGGCAGCAGGAACGGCAGCGCGCCGATGCCGAGGCGATACAGGAAGCCGCCGGTCAGGCTGGCGCGCAGGGTCTGGTGTTTCATCAGCGAGAAATCCAGCACCGGGGACGCCGTGCGCCTGGCGTGACGCAGATAGAGACCCATGCACAGTGCGCCGCCGACAATCAAACCGACCACGATGGGCCACGGCAGCAGCCCCAGCCCGGCCACCGAGAGACCGAAGGCGAGACCGGCGAGTCCCAGTCCCGCCAGCACGAGGCCAACGAGATCGAAGCGTTCCGGATTCTCGCTCTTGATCGGGTCGATATATCTCTGCGCCATCCAGATTCCGAGCAGGCCGATCGGAATGTTGATGAGAAAGATCCAGTGCCACGAGAAATAAGTGGTGATGAAGCCGCCGAGCGGCGGGCCGATTACCGGGCCGATCAGCGCAGGCACCGTGACCCAGGCCATGGCATTGACCAATGCGCTCTTGTCGATGGAGCGCAGCAGCACCAGCCGCCCGACCGGCGTCATCATCGCGCCGCCGACGCCTTGCAGCGTGCGCGCGATCACGAAGTCCGTCACCGAGGTGGAGATCGCGCAGCCGATCGAGCCGACCATGAACACGCCGATGGCGACGCTGAACACCGCCCGCGCGCCGAAGCGGTCGGCGGTCCATCCGCTGGCCGGAATGAACACCGCGAGCGACAGCAGATAGGATGTGATCGCGAGCTTCAATGTCAGAGGGCTGGTGCCGATGTCGGCGGCAATGGCCGGCAGTGAGGTCGCGATCACCGTCGAGTCCATGTTTTCCATGAACAGCGCACAGGCTACGATCAGCGGTATCAGGCGTTCCTTCTGCATCGTCTCGGCTTTGTGGAAAAATTTCGGGAAATGGCGGGTTGGTCGCAACCAGCCGCTGCCCCAGATAGGCCAGTCTTGCGAGGCAGGGTCAATAAACTCGTCGTGAAGCGACCCGTTCCGAAACAGGCCGCTGTTAGAGGGCCTTTTGCAGGTGTCCCATGCGGAAAAACCGCTAAATTCCGCGCGAAATGCTTTGAAACGTCATTAGGGCATGCTATCGACCACCGCCAACCCCATTGATGGGCTTCGATTCGAGCGGCGTACCAGCGATCGCTCGATTTTGCACATCCTGAGGTTTTTATCGCAGCCACGGGCTGCCGAACGGAGTTGGCAATGGCAATCAGGCAGTTGGGTCAGGGTATTCGCGAAGCATTCACATTCGACGATGTGCTGCTGAAACCTGGCCTGTCCGACATCCTGCCATCCGACGCTGACGTCCGCACCTATCTGACGCGTGCGATCCCGCTCAATATCCCGATCATCGCGTCCGCGATGGACACGGTCACCGAAGCCAGCATGGCGATCGCGATGGCGCAGGCCGGCGGCATCGGCGTGATCCATCGCAATTTCGAAGGCGACGGTCAGGCCGCGCAGGTGCGCCAGGTCAAGAAATTCGAATCCGGCATGGTGGTGAATCCGCTCACCATCGGCCCCGAGGCCAAGCTGGTCGATGCGCTGACGCTGATGAAGGATCACGGCATCTCCGGCGTTCCGGTGGTGACCGGTGCTGGCCCGGGCAAGCCCGGCAAGCTGGTCGGCATTCTCACCAACCGCGATGTGCGCTTCGCCACCGACCCGGAGCAGAAGGTCTCCGAATTGATGACGCATGAAAACCTCATCACGGTGAGGGAGGGCGTCAGCCAGATCGAAGCCAAGCGGCTGCTGCACCAGAACCGCATCGAGAAACTGCTGGTCGTCGACGAGCAATATCGCTGCGTCGGCCTCATCACCGTGAAGGACATGGAAAAGGCGGTGGCTTATCCGCTGGCGTCGAAGGATGCGCAGGGGCGGCTGCGCGTCGCTGCCGCCACCACGGTTGGCGACGCCGGCTTTGCGCGCACCGAGCGGCTGATCGATGCGGGAGCGGATGTCATCGTCGTCGACACCGCGCACGGCCATTCGTCGCGGGTGCTGGAGGCGGTCAATCGCATCAAGCGGATGTCAAACGCCGTGCAGGTGATCGCCGGCAACGTCGCGACCACAGAAGCCACTCAGGCGCTGATCGATGCCGGCGCGGATGCCATCAAGGTCGGCATCGGTCCGGGCTCGATCTGCACCACGCGCATCGTCGCCGGCGTCGGAGTGCCGCAGCTTACCGCGATCATGGATTCGGTCGAGGCTGCGAGGAAGGCGAACATTCCGGTGATCGCCGACGGCGGCATCAAGTATTCCGGCGATCTCGCCAAGGCGCTTGCCGCCGGCGCGAATGTGGCGATGGTCGGCTCGCTGCTGGCGGGCACCGACGAGACACCGGGCGAAGTGTTCCTGTGGCAAGGCCGTTCCTACAAGGCCTATCGCGGCATGGGCTCGGTGGGCGCGATGGCGCGCGGGTCGGCCGACCGCTATTTCCAGCAGGACATCAAGGACACGCTCAAGCTGGTGCCGGAAGGGATCGAGGGACAGGTGCCTTACAAGGGACCGGTCGCCAACGTGCTGCATCAGTTGGCCGGTGGTCTGCGCGCCGCGATGGGCTATGTGGGCGCCAAGGACATCGCGGACTTCCACGCCAAGGCGGAATTCGTGCGCATCACAGGCGCGGGCCTGCGCGAAAGCCATGTCCACGATGTCTCGATCACGCGCGAAAGCCCGAATTATCCCGGCGGCGCTTAAGGGTCAGCGCACCCGTCCAATTTCGGCCCCAACGCCTGCCAAAACGCGCTACAATTGCGCGGTATCGGTTGTCGCTTCGCGCAAGTCCGCAACGCGCGGCCCGCGCGTTTACAGACACGTTCCCAAGTTCATTGAACCGGCAAAGAATCCGGCCGCAGTGTTCGCAACACCTCAGAGAAGAAAAACATCATGGTTGACTGGACAGACGACAGGATTGCCGCGCTTTCGGATCAGGATCTGAAAAACCTGCTGGCCAATGCCGAGCGCAAGTCGGTCACGGACATTATCGAGAAATGCCAGAGCGAATTGGAAAAGCGTAACGCCGCCAAGCCGCGCAAGGCATCGAAGCCGCGCTCCGAACTGAAAGAGTTCGAGCATGAGATGTCCGCGCAGCTTGCCGAGATCGGCAAGGAGATGGCCGGCAAATACGATCTCTCCGAGGAAACTGCGAAGGCAAAGTCCGAGGGCGTGAAGGGCTTCAAGGCGCACCGGCTGCTGGATTCGAAGGGCTATGCCAAGCTCGGCGGCATGCAGCGCGACGGCTCGGTCGCGATGGAGCGCTACATTTCCTATCGCCGCGGCGACAGCACGGCCTATCTTGGGGTGTTCCTGTTGAAGGATGCGCCGGCGGAAGACCACGAGTTTCATGTGATCGCGCCGAAGGCGTTTCTCCCGGACGGCAAGCCTGTTGCCCAAATTCGCCCCTCCGCGACGGACAAGCAGAAGCAGCCCGCTGACAGCGGCCTTTCCTTCAAGGACCTGCCGAGCGCGGCGGCGGCCTTCGATGGCGCGCTGGCGAAAATGACCGCCTGACGAGACGTCAGGCGGCGGAATCGATTTGTTTTAAACGCGGGAAGCGCGGCATGGATGCCATGCCGCGGCCGATCAGTCGCGCCGCATGGCAATGCGGCGCGGTCTCGGCTAAACACGCTCACGTCCATAAAAAGCCGAGGAAACCCATGTCCCAGTCAGCCAAGCGTATCGTGCTCGCGTCCCGTCCGGTCGGAGAACCGAAGCCGAGCGATTTCCGTCTCGAAGACTATCCGGTGCCGACGCCGGGCGATGGGCAGCTTTTGCTGCGCACGATCTGGCTGTCGCTTGATCCCTATATGCGCGGACGCATGAGCGACGGTCCGTCGTACTCTGCTCCTGTGCCGATCGACGGCGTGATGGAAGGCGGCACCGTCGCCGAAGTCGTCGCGTCGAACAATCCGGGCTTCGCCAAGGGCGACATCGTGCTCGCGCATTCCGGCTGGCAGCAATATGCGCTGTCGGACGGCAAGGGCCTGCGCAAGGTCGATCCGAAGATCGCGCCGATCTCGACGGCGGTGGGCGTGCTCGGCATGCCCGGCATGACGGCCTATACCGGCCTGCTGGAAATCGGCAAGCCGAAGGCGGGCGAGACGGTGGTGGTTGCGGCAGCGTCCGGCGCGGTGGGGTCCGCTGTCGGCCAGATCGCGAAGATCAAGGGCGCGCGCGCTGTCGGCATCGCGGGCGGCAAGGACAAGTGCGACTACGTCAAGAAGGAGCTTGGCTTCGATGACTGTCTCGATCATCGCGATCCTGACCTCGCGGCCAAGCTGAAGGACGCGTGCCCGAAGGGCATCGACGTCTATTTCGAGAACGTCGGCGGCAAGGTGTTCGAGGCGGTGTTTCCGCTGCTCAATCCGTTCTCGCGGATTCCGGTGTGCGGCCTGATCGCCGACTACAACACGATCTACGGCAAGGATACGCCGGTGCCGAAATGGGCCAACTCGATCATGCGCGCCATTCTGGTGAAGCGCCTGAATTTCCGTGGTTTCATCGTCAGCGATTTCGCCGACAAGTTTCCCGACTTCATTCGCGACATGCCGCTATGGCTCAAGGAAGGCAAAATCAAGCACAAGGAGTTCGTCACCGAAGGCATCGAGAGCGCACCAGCGGCGTTCATGGGCCTGCTCAAGGGCGCGAACTTCGGCAAGCAGCTTGTCCGCGTCGCGCCCGACAAGGTGTGAGTTGTCCCACGCTCACGTCACCTCGCCGGGAAGGCGAGGCGACCTGAGGTGGAAAATGGTTTCGTGATTGAAATGCGGCGCCGCTTAAAATGGTTCGGTCATGAAATCTGCTGAACCGGTGCGTCACAGCACGCGGTAACGGATGGCGAAGGTGTCGTCCGGTACGCCGCGCGCGGTCTCGGTGCGGCCGCCGGAGACGACGCGATCCACCATGTGCCACGGGCTGAATTCGTTCGACGGGCTGGGGTTCGGCGGCAGCCGCAGCCTGAAGGCGCGCTGCGCCTGACCGGGCAGGCTGAGCACGACCACGCGTTCGGCAGTGCGGAATTTCAGCGGCACGGAGCCGCGCAGCACCGCACGTCCGTCCTCGGTCGCGAGCAGGTCGCTGTCCAGTTGCGCCAGCGTTTGGTTCAGATCGGTCAGCAGTTCGACCTGCGCCTCGCGCTTCAGGTCGCCCTTTGCAACTGCCGGCGGCAGCCGGATCTCGAATTCGACCGCGGGCGCCTTGGCAATCAGTCCGAGGTGCGTCAGCGCGGCGGTGCGCAGGCTGAACGCTCCGGCAGCGAGCGCGCCCGCCATCAGGGCGATGCCGAGACCGCGAATTGCGATACGGCGCAGGGTTTTGACGCTGCCTGTCCTGTCAATCATCTCGGCACCCGAACGTGATCCACGATCCGTGAATGGAACTTTCAGGCTATTGGTCGCTTGATGGTCCGGGCAGGTTCAAAGATGCGAGGCGGCTTATCTGGCTGTCTCCCACCGGATCGGGTCCGTCATTTTGGGTTGGGGTATTTCACATGATGATTCAGATGATCCTGCTGCCGACATTCGTTCTTGTCGGACTGACGTTTGCGGTGCTGTTCTGGCGAGGACGCGACGGGACAAAGCCCGCCACGGATGGCGACTGGTTCAGCTATCACCTTCATGCGCTGTTCTATGTGGTGGTCGTGCTGGCCATCGAGACGCGCCATGCGGACCTGATCATGGTCCTGCTGGCGTGGGTGTTCGTGGTGCTACAGATCTTCCAGGCCGGATTTCTGGTCACCACCGCCAATTCACGCGGATCGCTGTTTTTCATCTCGGGGGCGCTGGTCCTGTTGGCCATGTGGCTCTATTTCGCCATTCGAGTCTTGTTTCTGATCTGAGGGGCGGGTAGGTCAGGCTTCTGTCTCCTGACCTCACAGCCTGAAAGACCACGATGACGCCTGCCGCGCGGCTGTCCGCAGCCATCGAGATTCTCGGAGCCATCGACGCGCAGCGCATCCCGGCGCCGAACGCGCTGAAGGACTGGGGCACCGCGCATCGCTTTGCCGGGTCCGGAGATCGGGCCGCGATCGCGGGGCTGGTGTTCGACGTGCTGCGGCGGCGCGCGTCCTCGGCATGGCTGATGGATGCCGACACGCCGCGCGCGCGGCTGCTCGGGATGCTCAAGCTCGAACGCGGTCTTGATGCCGGCTCTGTGGCCGCATTGTGCGACGGTGGACGCTTCGCGCCCGAACCGCTGACCGATACTGAGCGTTCGGCGTTGACGTCGCGCACGCTCGATGATGCGCCCGCGCATGTTGCCGGTGATTATCCGGAATGGCTCGATTCCCAGCTTGCCGCGGTATTCGGCGATGCGCGTGTGGAAGAAGCCACCGCCATGGCCAGCCGCGCGCCGCTCGACCTGCGCGTCAACACGCTGAAGGCGAAGCGCGAGAAGGTGCTCGCCTCGATGGCGCATCTCGGCGCGAAGGTGACGCCGTGGTCGCCATGGGGCTTGCGGATCGAGCTTGGTGCCGATGCACGCAATCCCGGCATTCACTCCGAGGAAGATTTCATCAAGGGGGCTGTCGAGGTTCAGGACGAAGGCTCGCAGCTTGCCGCGTTGCTGACCGGCGCGAAGCCGGGCGAGCAGGTGATCGACATGTGCGCGGGCGCGGGCGGCAAGACGCTGGCGCTCGCCGCGATGATGCAGGGCAAGGGCCGGCTCATCGCCACGGATCATGACAAGCGGCAACTGGCTCCGATCCACGAGCGGCTGTCGCGCGCGGGCGTTCACAACGCCGATGTGCGCACGCCGAAAGGTCCGGACGATACGCTTGCCGACATCCATGCGTCGGCTGACCTCGTGGTGATCGATGCTCCGTGCACCGGCACCGGCACATGGCGGCGCAATCCGGATGCGAAGTGGCGGATGCGCCCTGGCGCGCTGGAGGTTCGCACCAAGGACCAGATCGCGGTGCTGGATCGCGCGGCCGCGCTCGCCAAGCCCGGTGGGCGGATCGCCTACATCACCTGTTCGGTTTTGCCGCAGGAGAACAACGAGCAGGTCGGCCGGTTCATGATCCGCAACCCAGAATTCACGGTGGTGCCACCGTCGCAGGTGGTGTCGGTGCTGTGGGACAAGGCCGACGATTTCACCGCCGCCACGATCCAATCGGACGAGGGGCTGCTGATGACCCCGCGCCGGACCGGGACGGATGGGTTTTTCGTCGCGGTGTTGCGCAGGAACGCTTAACGCTTCGAGGTCGTCCCGGCGCAGGCCGGGACCCATCACCCCTGTCAGGGCTTTTTGCGCACACGGGTTCAGCTATTTTGCTCAATCAAGAGTTTAGTGGTTATGGGTCCCCGCTTTCGCGGGGACGACATGGGGAGGTCACGCAGCCTGCCCCAAAACCTGCCGATAAGGCGGTTTTTGCAGGCGTTCTGGGGTTGCGACTCCGCCATCTGTCGCGTATTTCCTCCCCATGACAGCACACAGCCAGACTGCCCCCGCGACGCCCGATGTGGCGGCCGCGCACGAGAAGATTCTCATCGTCGATTTCGGCTCACAGGTGACGCAGCTCATCGCGCGGCGTGTCCGTGAAGAGGGCGTTTATTCCGAGATCGTGCCATTCCAGAAGGCCGAAGCCGCTTTCAAGACGATGCGGCCAAAGGCCGTGATCCTGTCCGGCGGACCGGCCTCCGTGCTGGACGAGGACGCTCCTGCCGCGCCCCTGTCGATCCTGACCGCCGGTGTGCCGGTGCTCGGCATCTGCTACGGCGAGCAGACCATGGCGCAGCAGCTCGGCGGCACCGTCGAGGGCGGCCACCATCGCGAATTCGGTCGCGCGCTGATCGAAGTGACTGACAACTGCGCGCTGTTCGAGGACGTCTGGAAGATCGGCGAGAAGCACTATGTCTGGATGAGCCACGGCGACCGCGTGACGAAACTGCCGGACGGTTTTCGCGGCGTGGCGAAAGCGCCAGGCTCGCCGATCTCGGTCATCGCCGACGACAAGCGCAAGTTCTATGCGATGCAGTTTCACCCCGAGGTGGTGCATACGCCGGACGGCGCGAAGCTGATCAAGAATTTCGTCCGCAAGGTCGCAGGCCTCACCGGCGACTGGACCATGCGCGCGTTCCGCGAGGAAGCGGTCGAGAAGATCCGCGCGCAGGTAGGCCCAGGCAAGGTGATCTGCGGCCTGTCGGGCGGTGTCGATTCATCCGTGGCCGCGATCCTGATTCACGAAGCGATCGGCGATCAGCTCACCTGCGTGTTTGTCGATCACGGCATGCTGCGCAAGGACGAGGCGAAGACCGTCGTCGATCTGTTCCGTCACCACTACAACATCCCGCTGGTGCATGTGGACGCCTCGAAGACGTTCCTCGGCGAACTGGAAGGCGTCACCGATCCCGAGGTGAAGCGCAAGATCATCGGGCGCCTGTTCATCGACGTGTTCGATGAGGAGGCCAAGAAAATTGGCGGCGCGGATTTCCTCGCGCAGGGCACGCTCTATCCCGACGTGATCGAAAGCGTGTCGTTCACCGGCGGGCCGTCGGTCACGATCAAGTCGCATCACAATGTCGGTGGCTTGCCCGCGCGCATGAACATGAAGCTGGTCGAGCCCTTGCGCGAACTGTTCAAGGACGAGGTGCGCGCGCTGGGCCGCGAGTTAGGATTGCCGGATGTGTTCGTCGGCCGGCATCCGTTTCCGGGGCCGGGGCTCGCGATCCGCTGTCCCGGCGAGATCACGCGCGAGAAGCTCGACATCCTGCGCGAGGCCGATGCGGTTTATATCGACCAGATCCGCAAGGCTGGCCTCTACGACACCATCTGGCAGGCCTTTGCCGTGCTGCTGCCGGTAAAGACCGTCGGCGTGATGGGCGACGGCCGCACCTATGAATACGTTGTCGGCCTGCGTGCGGTGACGTCGACCGACGGCATGACCGCAGACTTCTATCCGTTCGATATGAAGTTCCTCGGCGAGACCGCGACCCGCATTATCAACGAGGTCAAGGGCGTCAACCGGGTGGTCTACGACGTGACGTCGAAGCCGCCGGGCACGATCGAGTGGGAGTAGGGCGGCCCGGTTTCAGCCGCGGCTGAGTTCTGGAACGCCGCTGTGAACCTCATAGACGACCTTGCCCTGGCGCCATGCAAACGGGCCGTCGGGATTGCGGCAATTGATGCCGGATTCCGGAGTGAGCTGGTCGCACAGCATGACAATGATATCTTCAAGCGGGGCGCTGGTGTCGTTTTCTTCCGTCATCCGATCGATCGAGGTTTCACTGCCTTCGACGCCATCGTCCATGTGGACGATGAAGATCTCTTCATGGCCATGATACCATGCGCGGTCACTCGAAACGTTTCTCCCTTGTATTCGAATTCCCGAACCATTGTCTCCGCCCATTCTGAAGTTTGTTGATTGGTCTTGCAAACGAGGAGGGAAGCTAGGTGCGTGCAATTTACCGGTCAAGGCATAGCGATGTCGCAAATCCGACAAAGAGAAGCAGTGCTCACTCTATCTCGTGGGCAAATCCAGTCATTGTCGATCAAATCATCAGCATGATCTGATCTCCGCGGAAGTTTCTATGTACCGTTCCGCGGGCGCGTTAAGAGGACGGGAATGGCCGGGGAGCGATCATCAGCTATGATCGTCCTTCCTCGTTTCCGGCGATGCTCTCGCGTCCTGAGTTGGCAGCGATCGCCGAATCCCTCGACCACAAGATCGATACGGTTGCCGCCGCGTGCGCGCTATCTGAGGAAGTGAGGACAAGCGCACGCGAACTTTGGGCGCGGTAGCGGAGGCTTGCAGCATCCGATCCTGCAATTGTCGAGAACCTCAGGTCCATCGATTACTCGGTCGAGGTCAGCGCCTCGGCACACGCGATCAAGCGCGACGTCAGATAGGCGCTCTCCTCAGCACTGAGCGCGGCGGTCATCGCCGCTTCGACCCCGTCCACGCGCCCATGAGCCTGCTTCAACACCTTCCGGCCTTTGCCCAAAAGTTCGCCACGTAAAATCCGTCCATGCGCCGGATCGGCGCTACGTTTCAGCAGCCCGCTCTTCTCAAGGTTGGCGACGATCCCTTGCATGGTCTGCGGCGTCACAAACGCCGCGCGTGCCAGCGCTGCACTGGAAATTCCTGGATCAAGTTCGATAGCACACAGAACAGCATATTGAGGTGTCGTCAGCCCGAGCGGGCGCAGCGCCTCGTCCATCCGCGTACGCAATGCATGCTGTGCGCGCTTCAGCGCATAGCCGAAGCGACGCGCCATTGGATCTGGCATTCCGGGGCTAGACATATCAGGTGCCTTATATATAGTATCAGCACGCTGATAATACAGGAGAGGCTACCGATGGCCAAGCTGCTAGGTCCCGATTTTGTTGCCCTTCAGGTTCGCGATCTGGAGGAGTCCAAACGCTTCTATACCGAACAACTCGGTCTCGTTGCGGTCGAGCACGGTCCGCCCGATGCCGTCGTGTTCGATACCAAGCCAATTCCCTTTGCGGTTCGGCGGCCGCTGGTAGATCTCGAAGCCTCCAAGCATATCGGTTGGGGTGTTTCGCTATGGATCGCCTGTGACGATGCCGACGGCCTTCATAAAGTTTTGGCGGATGCAGGGGTGCCTATTTCCGCGTCGCCAGCCGATGGTCCGTTCGGTCGTTTCTTTGTTTTTCGAGATCCGGACGGATATGCCATCACGGCTCATAGTGCCGGGAAATCCTTCAGAGGATAGCTGTTGCCGCGGCTCTGCGCGGGCGGGGAAGTTTGTTTATCAGGAACGCGCATGGTTGCATCGGACTTTGGCTCTGGACCAACTCGAACCGGCATGCGTGGCCGGATTTGAGCACTCTTCAATGCCATCGCTTTGTGATGTAAAAGGCGAGAGACAACACGCGATGAGGAAACTCGTTTGCCCATCACCATCTACGGCATCAAGAACTGCGACACGATGAAGAAGGCCCGCGCGTGGCTGGACACGCATGGCGTCGATTACAGCTTTCACGACTACAAGGCCGTCGGCATCGACAAGGAACGGCTGGCGCGCTGGAGCAAAACGGTTGGCTGGGAGACGTTGCTCAATCGTGCCGGCACCACGTTCCGGAAATTGCCCGATGCCGACAAGACCAACATCACCGAGAAGAAGGCGCTGGCGCTGATGCTCGCACAGCCGTCGATGATCAAGCGCCCGGTTCTCGAGATCGGCGGCAAGCTGCTGGTCGGCTTCAGGCCGGAGAGCTACGAGACGGCACTTGCGAAGTAACCGTTCAACGGCCTCGTGACCGATATGAGTTTGTCGCCGCGGGCCGGAGCGTGTCCATGCGGTTTTGTGACAAAATTCTTTAGAAGATTTTTACTGAATCGATCCTAGTTTTTCACGCCGTGGTGCTGTGCTGAGTTTCACCGATTCTTTCGGGCAAACATCAATCAAGACAGGGCGGTCATGACTGTCGTCGGTAATTATCCATTTCAGAAGTGGCCGCTGACGATTCCGCAGGCGCCGTCACCCCCAATCTGGCGCCTGCCGAGCCGATGTCACGGGAGGCAATCGCGGCGACCCTGCTCGGTGCCGATACCGCGCCTGTTCAGACCGCAAACAGTATCGGCCAGTCGCCGGTGATTCAGGCGTTCCTGGTGCGTCTTCAGGAACTCGGCCTGTCGCAGGTTCAAGGAACGGACGGCGACGACAAGTTGTCCGGCTGGAGCGGAAGCCTTGTTGATGGCGGCGATGGCAACGATGCCGTGGATGTCTGGTCGGGAAGCATTGTCGACAGCGGGGCAGGAAACGATCTCGATCCGGGCCTGGTCGGGATCCGGCGTTTACGGCGGCGCGGGAAATGACCAGATCGATGTCTGGTCGGACAGTGTCGCGGAAGGCGGGGAGGGCGATGATGTGATCCGCGCCTGGAGCAACACCGTGACCCGCGGCGGCAATGGCAACGATACGATCAGCGCATGGTCCGACAGTCAGGTTGACGGCGGTGCCGGGAATGACACCATCACCGTGTGGTCAAACAGCCGGGCAAGCGGCGGCGACGGGGATGATGTCATCTCGGCCAGTTCCAACGGTTTCATCGACGGCGGTTCGGGCAACGACACGCTCAGCGCGGATAACGGAACAGTCGTTGCCGGTGGCAGCGGTGACGATGTGATCCGGGCTGATCGCGGTTCGACAGTGATATTCAATGCCGGCGACGGCAAGGACACGATCTATGCGGGGCGCGATACAACCATCAAGCTCGGTGAGGGGCTGACGGCGGACAAGATGCAGGTCTCCTTCTCGGAAGGCACGGCAACGGTTTCCTTCGGCGATGGGACCGATCAACTGACGCTTAATGTGGGATTCGGCCCGGTGACCGTGAGCTTTGCTGACGGAACCAGTGCGCAGATCGATGGCGGTAGGCCCGGAGCATTGCCTGGCAATGGCTTGATTGCGCAGCCTGTCAGGATCGACCAAGCGGCATAATGGCTGCGCCCGTTCGCGGGAATCTCTGTTTCACTCGTTTTTTTCTTGAGGGCTGCGACATTCTGGCGCAGGGTTCGCGGACGTGTCGTTTTTACCGTCCGCGTTCCCGCACAGGATTCCTGTTATGGCTATCACTACCGCGCCGTCAGTACCGACCACAACGCGATCCCGCTGGTACGGCATTCTCTATATCCAGGTGCTGATCGCCATCGCGGTCGGCATCCTGATCGGTCACTTCTATCCAAACACCGGCAAGGCGCTGAAGCCGCTGGGCGACGGATTCATCGCGCTGATCAAGATGATGATCGCGCCCGTCATCTTCTGCACGGTGGTGCACGGCATTTCATCGATGGGCGATCTCAAGCGGGTCGGCCGGGTCGGGCTTAAGGCGCTGCTGTATTTTGAAGTGGTTTCGACGGTCGCACTGCTCGTCGGCCTCGTCGTCGGCGAAATCATCCAGCCGGGCAGCGGATTCAACATTGATCCGGCGACGCTCGATCCGAAGGCGGTCGCGACCTATGTCAACAAGGCGCACGAAGACGGCATCGTCGCGCATTTGATGGCGATCATTCCTGAAAGTTTCATCGGCGCGCTGGCCAAGGGCGACCTGTTGCAGGTGCTGCTGGTGTCCATCCTGTCCGGATTTGCAATCGCCTTCATGGGCAAGGCAGGGGAACCAATCGCGCACGCCATCGATATGGCGGCGAAAATGTTCTTCGGCGTGATCCGCATTATCGTGCGCGCCGCGCCGATCGGCGCGTTCGGCGCGATGGCCTTCACGGTCGGTGCCTACGGCCTCGGCTCGCTGTGGAATCTGGCCGCGCTGATCGGCACGTTCTATCTGACCAGCGTCCTGTTCGTGGTCTTCGTCCTTGGCGCCATCGCGCGCTTCTCGGGATTCTCGATCCTGCGCTTCATCGCCTACATCAAGGACGAATTGCTGATCGTGCTCGGCACCAGTTCGTCCGAGACCGTGCTGCCGCAGATGATCCAGAAGATGGAGCGGCTCGGCGCATCGCGCGGCGTGGTCGGCCTCGTGATCCCGACCGGCTACAGCTTCAATCTGGACGGCACCAACATCTACATGACGCTGGCGACGCTGTTCCTGGCGCAGGCCACCAACACCCACCTGACGATCTGGCAGGAACTTGGAATTCTCGGCGTCGCGATCATCACATCGAAAGGCGCATCGGGCGTGACCGGCGCAGGTTTCATCACGCTCGCGGCGACGCTTGCAATCGTGCCGGATATTCCCATCGCGTCGCTGGCCATTCTGGTCGGCATCGACAAGTTCATGAGCGAGTGCCGCGCGCTGACCAACCTGATCGGCAACGGCGTTGCCACCGTGGTCATCAGCCGGTGGGAAGGCGAGCTCGACAGCAACAAGCTGCACGAAGCGATGGCGCATCCCATCGAACTCGGCGAGGAGATGGAACGAATGCCCGCGGCGGCGGAGTGATTACGGAAGCCGGGCAGGGACAGTCCGTTCGCCTGCGCTGAATCGGCCTAACGCCGCCTTGAGGCCTCGGCCATTTCCGGTGCACGACGGGATTCTAGACGAACTCGATCGTATCGCCGGGCGCGATGCGGCCGGGGCTTTTGTGGAAAAGATCGCGGTCGATCACCGAGCACAGCACGTAGATCGGCAGAACGTCGTTGGCGCGCATGAGATTCCTGATCTCGAAACCGCCGTCGTCGCTGATGGTTTTCAGGGAGGCAAGGATCCGGCTGACGCCTGCACCGTCGGAGAACGGCATCAGCAGCCGCTCGTAATCGACCTTGCGGTTGTAAAGATCGGTGACCTTCGAGATTGTGAAGATCGGCAGCCGCTGCCGGATACACTCATGATAAATGGGTATCACGATCGGTTGGAGCTTGGCGCCGAGATATTCGTCGAGATAGCGGCCCTGGCCGGTGCTGCCATAGGCACTGGACATCCGGGTGCCGTGGCTATCGATGATCAGCCGCGGTGTCTCTCCCGTTCCATCCACAGTGTAGTAGACGAGATCGTCGGCTTCCTCGGCGAGACGCTCGGGGCGATAGTCTTCAAGTCTCGGCAGACGTTCATGCTTGGCGTAAAGCCGCAGCCAGCAGTTCAGGAGTTCGCGCTGCTTGATGGATTTCACAATGGCTGGATTTGCGCTGATGAAGTCCATGGCCGATGTTCCAAAACAAATTTTGCTGAAAAATTCTTGCCAGCATTCTCGGGCCTTCGGTTGAAATTTTCTATGAAGGAGTAACCTTGCGGGATAATAGGCTTAACAGAGCCTTTCCGGCCCTTCGGAAACATGCCCGGCAGGGGCCCTAGGTCCCGGAGGGGATTATTCTTTTGCATATTTTGCACCATACGCTGGGCAGCATTGCAGCTTGCGCATCGCTAACAATTCGCTGCATATTCCCGGCCGACCTGCCGGTCCTCAGGGAGAGGCAGCCAAAAGACGGCCACACGCGGAACTTGTTGCGTGAAGGCTGACGGGGGGAATTTGCTTGTCGGATGAGTTTATTCTTGAGACCCACGGATTGACGAAGGAATTCGCGGGCTTTGTGGCCGTGAGTGAGGTCGATCTGAGGGTTCGGCGGGGGACCATTCATGCGTTGATCGGCCCGAACGGGGCCGGCAAGACGACATGTTTCAACCTGCTGACCAAGTTCCTGAAGCCGTCGCGGGGCCAGATCCTCTACAAGGGGCAGGACATCACGGCGCTGGCGCCGGCCGACGTGGCGCGGCTGGGGCTGGTGCGGTCGTTCCAGATTTCGGCGGTGTTTCCGCACCTCACGGCGCTGGAGAACGTGCGGGTCGCGTTGCAGCGCCAGCACGGCTCGTCGTTCGATTTCTGGCGCTCGAAGTCGGTGCTCGATCAATACAACGGCCGGGCGCGGGAGCTGCTTGAGGACGTGGGCCTGAGCGATTTCGCCAACACGCCGGCGGTGGAGATGCCCTATGGCCGCAAGCGGGCGCTGGAGATCGCGACCACGCTGGCGCTCGATCCGGAGATGATGCTGCTGGACGAGCCGATGGCCGGCATGGGCCATGAGGACATCGACAAGGTGGCGGCGCTGATCAAGCGGATTTCGCAGAAATACACGATCCTGATGGTCGAGCATAACCTGAACGTGGTCGCCAACCTGTCCGATACCATCACGGTCTTGACCCGCGGCAAGGTGCTTGCGGAAGGCGACTACGCCACGCTGACGAAGGACCCGCGGGTCAAGGAAGCCTATCTGGGGGCCGGCCATGAGTAATACTGCCAGCTCTCCGGTGCTCACCGTCAGGAATCTTGAGGCGTGGTACGGCGAGTCCCACATCCTGCACGGCATGAACTTCGAGGTCCGCCCCGGCGAGGTGGTCACGCTGCTCGGCCGCAACGGCGCGGGCAAGACCTCGACGCTGAAGTCTGTGATGGGCCTGATCGGCAAGCGCACCGGCTCGGTGGCGTTCGAAGGCAGCGAGATCATCCGGCTGCCGGCGGAGAAGATCGCGCGGCTCGGGGTGGCGTTCTGCCCGGAAGAGCGCGGCATCTTCGCCTCGCTCGATGTGAAGGAGAACCTGCTGCTGCCGCCGGTGATCCGCTCTGGCGGCATGACGCTGGAGCAGATCTTCGAACTGTTTCCGAACCTGAAGGAACGGCTCGGCAGCCAGGGCACCAAGCTGTCCGGCGGCGAGCAGCAGATGCTGGCAATCGCGCGCATCCTGCGCACCGGCGCGCGGTTCCTGATGCTGGACGAGCCGACCGAAGGACTTGCGCCGGTGATCATCCAGCAGATCGGCAAGATGATCGCGCGGCTGAAGGCGGAAGGCTTCACCATCCTCTTGGTGGAGCAGAACTTCCGCTTCGCCTCCACCGTCGCCGACCGCTTCTACATCGTCGAGCACGGCAGGATCATCGACACCTTCGCGAACTCCGAACTCCAGGCCAACATGGAAAAACTCCACACGTATCTCGGCGTCTAGGCGGCAAGCGACACAATCAAGAAGCGCTCCGCCGAATAAATAAAGGGAAGGGAAGCAACCATGAAGAAGACCATTGTCGTTCTGATGATGAGCACCGCGCTCGCTTTCGCTGCGGCTTCAGCCGCGTCGGCGCAGGAGAAGGTGGCCCGTATCGGCGTCCTGAACGATCAGTCCGGTCTCTACGCGGATGTGACCGGACCCGGCTCCACGCTCGCCGCGCAGATGGCGATTGAAGACTCCGGGCTCGTTGCGAAGGGCTGGAAGCTCGACGTTCTGGTCGGCGATCATCTTCACAAGCCCGATGTCGGTGTGGGTATCGTCCGGCAGTGGTTCGACCGCGACAAGGTCGACGTCATCGTCGACGTGCCGACATCCTCCGTCGGTCTCGCCGTCAATAACGTGGTCAAGGAAAAGAACGGCGTCTATCTGAATTCCGGATCGGGTACGTCGGACCTGAGCAACGCGCAGTGTTCGCCGAACACCATCCACTGGGCCTACGACACCTATCAATTGGCCAATGGCACCGGCTCCGCCATGGTCAAGAGCGGCGGCGACACATGGTTCTTCTTGTCCGCTGACTACGCATTCGGAACGGCGCTGGAGCGCGACACCACCAACGCCGTGACGGCGAAGGGCGGCAAGATCATCGGAAGCGTGAGGCATCCGCTCAACACCTCCGACTTCTCGTCCTTCCTGCTTCAGGCACAGGCCTCAAAGGCCAAGGTCATCGGTCTGGCGAACGCGGGCGGCGACACCATCAACGCCATCAAGCAGGCGTCGGAATTCGGCATCGTCAAGGGCGGCCAGAAACTCGCCGGATTGCTGATGTTCATTACCGATATTCATGCGCTCGGATTGCCTGTGGCGAACGGCCTGAACTTCACCGAAACCTTCTACTGGGACCTGAACGACAACACCCGCGCGTTCTCCAAGCGGTTTCAGGCGCGGATGAAGAACAAGGCCATGCCGACGACGGTGCAGGCCGGCGTTTACTCGTCGCTGCTGCATTACTTCAAGGTTCTGGATGCGATGGGCGGCAATTCCCGCGATGGCGTCAAGATCGTCGAGAAGATGAAGGCGACGCCGACCGACGATATCATTTTCGGCAAGGGCACGATTCAGCCGAACGGCCGCAAGCTGCATCCTGCTTATCTGTTCGAAGTGAAGAAGCCCGAGGAATCGAAGGGGCCGTGGGATTACTACAAGCTGATTGCGACAATTCCGGCAGATCAGGCGTTCACGCCGCTCGACAAGAGCGCATGCCCGCTGCTGAAGATGTAAACCAATCGGCCGGCGGACACGTCCGCCGGCCACTAGTCGCATCAAATTCTAGTCCGTTAGTTCTATCCCCGCACATCAAGACTGATCTCGGCATCCATGTCGCGAAGTTGTAGGCTGAAAATATAACAAGTCTTTTGGAGGTAACATGAAGAGCAAAATATCCGCCCTGATGTTGAGCACCGCTCTGGTGTTCGGACTGGGCACGGCTGCATTCGCGCAGGACAAGAACGTCAAGATCGGCTCGTTGAGCGATCAGTCGAGCCTTTACGCGGACGTCGGCGGTCCTGGCTCCACGCTCGCCGCGCAAATGGCGGTCGAGGATTCCGGCCTGACCAAGAAGGGCTGGACCATCGAGGTCGTCTCCGGCGATCACCAGAACAAGCCGGACGTCGGCTCCAACATCGCGCGCCAGTGGTACGATGTGGACAAGGTCGACGTCATCGTCGACGTGCCGAACTCGGGCGTTGCCCTGGCCGTCAACAACGTCACCAAGGAAAAGAACAAGATTTTCCTCAACTCGGGTGCGGCGTCGTCCGATCTGACCAACGCACAGTGCACGCCGAACACGATTCACTGGACTTACGACACCTATAATCTCGCACACGGCACCGGCGGCGCGCTGGTGAAGGCCGGCGGCGATAGCTGGTTCTTCCTCACCGCCGACTATGCGTTTGGTGCGGCGCTCGAGCGCGACACCACGGCGGTCGTGAAGGAGGAGGGCGGCAAGGTGCTCGGCGGCGTCAAGCATCCGCTCAACACGTCGGACTTCTCGTCGTTCCTGCTTCAGGCGCAGGCCTCGAAGGCGAAGATCATCGGTCTTGCCAATGCGGGCGGCGACACGACGAACTCGATCAAGCAGGCGGCTGAATTCGGAATCGTGTCCGGCGGTCAGAAGCTCGCGGCGCTGCTGCTGTTTATCAGCGACGTCAATTCGCTCGGCCTCAACGTGGCGCAGGGCTTGAACTTCACCGAAACGTTCTACTGGGATATGAACGACCAGACCCGGGCGTTCGGCAAGCGCTTCTCCGAGCGGATGAAGAACAAGCAGATGCCGACGATGGTTCATGCCGGCGTCTATTCGGCCGTGACCCATTATCTGAAGGTTCTCGAAAAGGAAGGTAGCAACTCGCATGACGGCGCCAAGATCGTTGCCGCGATGAAAGCCTTGCCGACCGACGATCCGCTGTTCGGCAAGGGTTCGATCCAGCCGAACGGCCGCAAGATTCATCCTTCGTATCTGTTCGAAGTGAAGAAGCCGTCGGAATCCAAGGGGCCGTGGGATTACTACAAGCTGGTCTCCACGATCCCGGCCGATAAGTCGTTCACGCCGCTCGACAAGAGCACGTGCCCGCTGCTGAAGAAGTAATTGCGATCGCCCGGCGGCTGCGCGCCGCCGGGCTTTTTCTTTGATAACGGTTTTAACTGCGCGCGAGAGACCAGATACGATGCAAGCCCTATACGCCCAGCTTTTGGTGGGATTGATCAACGGGTCGTTTTACGCGCTGCTCAGTCTTGGGCTGGCCGTGATTTTCGGGATGCTCAACATCATCAACTTCGCGCATGGCGCGCTGTACATGATGGGGGCGTTCGTCGCGTATTTCCTGCTGAACCTCGGCGGCATCAACTACTGGTGGGCGCTGATCCTGTCGCCGCTGATCGTCGGCGGCTTCGGCATCCTGCTGGAACGCACCATGCTGCAATGGCTGACCGGCCTCGATCATCTTTATGGATTGCTGTTGACGTTCGGCCTGGCGCTGATCATCCAGGGCGTGTTCCAGAACTATTTCGGCTCGTCGGGATTGCCCTATGCCATTCCCGACATTCTCAAGGGCGGCGTCAACCTCGGCTTCATGTACCTGCCGATCTATCGCGGCTGGGTCGTGATCTTCTCGCTCGTGGTCTGCATCGCGACCTGGTACACGATCGAGCGCACGCGCTTCGGCTCCTACCTGCGCGCCGCCACCGAGAATCCGACGCTGGTGCGCGCCTTCGGCATCAACGTGCCGCGCATGATCACGCTGACCTTCGGGCTGGGCGTCGGCCTTGCCGCCCTTGCCGGCGTGCTGTCGGCCCCGATCAACCAGGTGCGCCCGCTGATGGGCGCGGACCTCATCATCGTGGTGTTCGCGGTGGTGGTGATCGGCGGCATGGGCTCGATCATGGGCTCGATCATCACCGGCTTCTCGCTCGGCGTGATCGAGGGCATGACCAAGTATTTCTACCCGGAGGCCTCCAACACCGTGGTCTTCGTGCTGATGGTGCTGGTGCTGCTGGTGAAGCCGACGGGACTGACGGGACGGGCGACCTAGTGTGGTGGTTCGCAAGTCCGCAACGGTATCTCAGCACGTCCATTTGCGGACTTGCGAACCAGACCCACACTAGGAATTTTATTTTGCGAGTGTCCTTTCGGATCCGAAGTTCGCTTGGGGACGCGCTGCAAAATGAGGCGAACTTCGGATTCAGGACACTCGTATGACAACGATCACCGACAACGCCGTTCCGGCCACCGGCCGCTCCACCACCGACGAGATGATCGCCTTTGTGATCATGGCGGCCTTGCTGGCCATCGTGCCGCTGACCGGGCTGTATCCCTACTTCGTGATGCAGGCGCTGTGCTTTGCGCTGTTCGCCTGCGCCTTCAACCTCCTGATCGGCTACAGCGGCCTGTTGTCGTTCGGCCATGCCATGTTCCTCGGCACCGCGGGCTATGTGACCGCGCACGCGCTGAAGGTCTGGGGCGTCGCGCCGGAGATCGGCATTGTGCTCGGCGTCGCCGGCGCCTGCGCGCTGAGTGTCATCACCGGACTGATCGCGATCCGCCGCCAGGGCATCTACTTCGCCATGATCACGCTGGCGCTGTCGCAGCTCCTGTTCTTCATCTACCTGCAAACCCCGTTCACCCATGGCGAGGACGGCATCCAGGGCATCCCGCAGGGCATGATGTTCGGCTTCCTCGACCTGTCGAACACGACGACGCTCTACTACGTCGTGCTGGCGGTGTTCCTGCTCGGCTTCCTGCTGATCTACCGGGCGATCAACTCGCCGTTCGGCGAGGTGCTGAAGTCGATCCGCGAGAACGAGCAGCGCGCGATCTCGCTGGGCTACAAGACCGACCAGTACAAGTTCCTGGCCTTCGTGCTGTCGGGCAGCCTCGCTGGCCTTGCCGGCGCCATGAAGGTGTTCGTGGCGCAGAATGCGTCCTTGACCGACGTGCACTGGACCATGTCCGGCGAGGTCGTGCTGATGACCCTGGTCGGCGGCCTCGGCACCGTGTTCGGTCCCGTCGTCGGCGCCTTCGTCATCATCGCCATGCAGCAGTACCTGGCCGGTTTCGGCCAGTGGGTCACCGTGATCCAGGGCGCCATCTTCGTCATCTGCGTCCTCACATTCCGAAGAGGCGTCATCGGCGAAATCGCTCATTTCTTCAAGCGGTCGCTGTAAGTATCAGATTTTACGCTTGTTCTTCCTCAGATAAACCGGTGGATGACCGGCGCTTTGGCGCCGGTCAGACGCCTGTTGGTCTGGGAAACGGTTTATGACAGATAGATGACAAATTCTGTCGCGCCGGAGAACGATCATGCTTGGCTGGTTTCGCAAAATGCTGCCCCGGGAGGAGCGGTTTTTCGAGCTGTTCGCCCGGCATTCCCAATCGGTGGTGCATGGCGCGGAAGCGCTGGAGGGGATGCTCAAGGGCGGCGAGGAGACCCCGGTCTATTGTCAACGCGTCAACCAGTTCGAGAACGATGCCGACCAGGTCACCCGTGAGGTGCTGACCGCGGTCCGCCGCACCTTCATTACGCCGTTCGACCGTGGCGACATCAAGAATCTCATCACGTCGATGGATGACGCGATCGACCAGATGCAGCAGACCGCCAAGGCGGTCATGCTGTTCGAGGTGCGGAGCTTCGAGCCGCCGATGCGCGAGATCGGAACCATCTTGGTCCAGTGCGCGAACCTGGTCGGGCGCGCGGTGCCGCTGATGCAGTCGATGGGCCAGAACGTCACGACCCTGACGGCGCTGACGGAAGAGATCACCCGGCTTGAAGGCCGCGTCGACGATCTCGACGACATCGGCATGAAAGAACTGTTCCTCAAGCACCGCGACGGCAACGCCATGGACTTCATCGTGGGGGCTGAAATTTACAAGCACCTGGAAAAAGTGGCCGACCGCTTCGACGATGTGGCGAACGAGATCAACAGCATCGTGATCGAACAAGTTTAAGGTCAGGATCGCCCGTGGATGCTTCGCTCGCTTTCTCAATCCTGGTCGGATTGATCGCCGTCGCGCTGCTGTTCGACTTTCTGAATGGACTGCACGACGCCGCTAATTCCATCGCCACGATTGTGTCGACCCGTGTGCTGCGGCCGCAATATGCCGTGGCGTGGGCGGCGTTCTTCAATTTCGTTGCGTTCGCGGTGTTCGGCCTTCATGTCGCAGAGACCATCGGCACCGGCATCATTCATCCCGAGGTGATCGACTCCCAGGTGATCTTTGCCGCGCTGGTCGGCGCGATCATGTGGAACCTGATTACATGGGCGCTCGGCATGCCGTCCAGCAGTTCGCATGCGCTGATCGGCGGACTGCTCGGGGCGGGCATGGCCAAGGCCGGAATCTCGGTCGCGGTGTGGGACGGCCTGTCGAAGACGCTGCTCGCGATCGTGCTGTCGCCGCTGGTCGGATTCCTGCTGGCGCTGGTGCTGACGGCGATCGTGTCGTGGGCCTCGGTGCGCTCGACGCCGTTCGCGGTCGATCGTGCGTTCCGGATTTTGCAGTTCGCATCGGCCTCGCTGTATTCGCTCGGCCACGGCGGCAACGACGCCCAGAAGACCATGGGCATCATTGCTGTGCTGTTGTACTCGCAGGGCTATCTCGGTACCGAATTCAGCGTTCCGTTCTGGGTGGTGCTGTCGTGTCAGGCGGCGATGGCGCTCGGCACGCTGATGGGCGGCTGGCGCATCGTGCGCACGATGGGCCTGCGCATCACCAAGCTGACGCCGATGCAGGGCTTCTGCGCCGAGACCGGAGGTGCCGCGACGCTGTTCATGGCGACGTGGCTCGGCGTTCCGGTTTCCACCACGCACACCATCACCGGCGCGATCGTCGGCGTCGGTGCGGCCCGCCGCGTTTCAGCCGTGCGCTGGAACGTGGCAAGCTCCATCGTGGTGGCGTGGATCTTCACGATCCCGGCGTCGGCCGTGGTCGCAGCCATCGCGTATTTTGCCGTGTCGTTTTTCATCCGCTGACGCGCGGGTCAGGCCACGACCTTGAGGCCGATGATCCCGGCGACAATCAATCCGATGCAGGCGAGCCGGATCGCGGTGGCCGGTTCGCCCAGCAGCCAGATGCCGAGCAGGGCGGTTCCCACCGTGCCGATGCCGGTCCATACCGCGTAGGCGGTTCCGACCTGCAAGGTCTTCAGCGACAGGCCGAGCAGGATGACACTGCCGGTCATGCTGGTGAGGGTCAGCACCGAGGGCACCAGCCGGGTGAAACCGTCGGTATATTTCAGGCCGATGGCCCAGCCGATTTCCATCAAACCTGCGACGAACAGCATTGCCCATGCCATGGCTAAATTCCTCCATAGCAGGGCCGTCCCTGCGGATATGTCTGTGAAAACGAGGCCGTCCTCGCCCGTCCAATATGCCTCAATCCCAAAGAAGATGCAAGTGCATGTATTTCTGAATCTCCCTTGATCCTGCCGCGTTTCTTTGTCACACGCTCGCATCATGTCCGACACCGCCATTGCCGCCGAGTCTGCCTCGCTGACGCCGCTTGCCGAAGAAGTGGCGCGCCGTCGCACGTTTGCGATCATCTCGCATCCCGACGCCGGCAAGACCACGCTGACCGAAAAGCTGCTGCTGTTCGGCGGCGCGATCAATCTTGCGGGACAGGTCAAGGCCAAAGGCGAGCGCCGCAACACGCGCTCGGACTGGATGAAGATCGAGCGCGAGCGCGGCATCTCCGTCGTGACCTCGGTGATGACGTTCGAGTTCCAGAACCTCGTGTTCAACCTGCTCGATACGCCGGGCCACGAGGACTTCTCCGAAGATACCTACCGCACGCTGACCGCCGTTGATTCCGCCGTCATGGTGATCGACGCCGCCAAGGGCATCGAGGCGCGAACCCGCAAGCTGTTCGAGGTTTGCCGGCTGCGCGACATTCCGATCATCACCTTCATCAACAAGATGGACCGCGAAAGCCGCGACCCGTTCGACCTGATGGACGAGATCGAAAAAACGCTGGCGCTCGACACCACGCCGCTGACATGGCCGGTGGGACGCGGCCGCGATTTCCTCGGCACCTACGACATCGCCACCGGCGGCGTGCGCCTGCTGGAAGGCGGCGGTGCGAAAACCGGTCAGGCCGAGAAGATCGCCATTTCCGAACTCGCCGGCCGCAATCCCAATCTCGATGCCGGCGCGATCGAGGAAGAACTGGCGCTCGTATCGGAAGCCTGCAAGCCATTCGAGCTTGAGGCATTTCGCGAGGGCCACCTGACGCCGGTGTTTTTCGGCAGCGCCTTGCGCAACTTCGGCGTCGGCGATCTCCTGGAAGGTCTCGGACGCTATGCGCCGCCTCCGCGCGCGCAGGACGCCGACAAGCGCAGGGTCGAGGCCGACGATCCGAAGATGAGCGCTTTCGTGTTCAAGATCCAGGCCAACATGGACCCCAACCATCGCGACCGCATCGCGTTCGCGCGGCTGTGTTCTGGCAAGCTGACGCGCGGCATGAAGGTCAAGCTGGTGCGCACTGGCAAGAATATGAGCCTGTCGTCGCCGCAGTTCTTCTTTGCGCAGGACCGCGCCATCGCCGATGAAGCCTATGCTGGCGACGTGGTCGGCATTCCCAATCATGGCACGCTGCGGATCGGCGACACGCTGACCGAAGGCGAGGACATCAACTTTGTCGGCGTACCGTCGTTCGCGCCGGAAATCCTGCGACGCGTGCGCCTCACCGACGCGATGAAGGCCAAGAAGCTCAAGGAAGCCTTGCAGCAGATGTCGGAGGAGGGCGTCGTGCAGGTGTTCCGCCCCCGCGACGGCGCGCCCGCGCTGGTCGGCGTGGTCGGCTCGCTCCAGCTCGACGTGCTGAAGGCGCGGCTCGATGCGGAATATTCGCTGCCGGTGGATTTCGAGATCAGCGAATTCCAGCTCGCGCGCTGGATTTCGTCAGAGGACCGTAAGAAGCTCGATGCATTCGTCGCGGCCAACGGCTCAGGCGTCGCCGACGACGTCGATGGCGATCCGGTGTTTCTGGCCAAGAACCAGTTCTATCTCGACTACACCCGCGAGCGCGCCGAGGGCATCGTGTTTTCGAGCATCAAGGACGTGAAGAAGCGGGCGTAAGAGCGCGAGCGTTTGCGTCAACCGCTCAGCGTTGTCCCGGCTTTCGCCGGGACGACATCGAGTGTGTGTTATGCGTTTCGCCTAAGTTCGCACGACCGTGGCGAACGGGCCAAGCTCACTTCCAGCCGCCGCCGGGCAGCGGACCGTGATACGGCGTGTCGCGGCAGTGGCCCCACGGACCGCGCCAGTAGCCATCCGGACAACCGAAGAAGGGATGCGGCTCCGGCTGCCAGTATCCGTTCGGCAAGCGGCCATAGAACGGCGTTGAGCGGCATCCGCCGTAAGGTCCGCGCCAGCGTCCGGGGCCGCACCCGCCTGCGACGGATTCGGTCAGGGAGGGAGCCGTCAGGTTCGGCTGGACAGTCACCGCGCCGGCAGACCCCGAGGCGAGCATGGCAACGGCAAAACAAGCAAGCAAGACAGAACGTGGTGTCATGTATGGCTCCGTTTGTGATGCAAAACGACTTGAAGAAAGTCAGCAGAACTCTTGATCCGGTTGCGGCAGGATTTTCTGCTGCCCATGAGTCATAGGGGACGTTGATTAAAGAAGGCGAAACCGCCGCTTCCGGATTTCTTAAGGCACCTTCTAAATTTGCGCAGACGCAGCTTCGTTTCATTAACCTCGTCGTTGCGGGTGCTTGATGCTCGGGCGCGGCGAGTCTTTATCTTGCGGCCATTTGCGCGGCCATCCCTGAGCGGGCAGCGATCGCGGACCGTTTACGGCGAACTGATTGAACCCGGCAGCGGTGCGACGTTACCAACATTGCAGGCCGGCTTTTCAGAGTGATTTCATATCGTGGCGGGGCAACAGATGAGCGATCCGCAGCAGGATACCGATGAACAGCGAGACACACCGGAGCTGCGTCTGCGGGTGGCGGCGCTGTTGCTCAAGCTGTCGCCGCTGATGTTCGCGCTCTGCTACGTGCTGGCTGCCGTTCAGGGCGCGCAGTGGCAGCATTCGCTGCTGATTTCCGTGGTCGGGACCGCCATGTGCCTCGGCGCGGCGGGACTTTACAAACTGCGCGGGTCGAAGTCGGCAAGCGATCTTGTGTGGATCAATATCCTGCTGCGCCTTTTCACGCGGTAGGCGCTCCAAATTCTTCCTGAAGCATCGCTTCAGCGCGCACCCGTTTTCCATCTCGTCCCGCCTGCGCGGGGGCGACGAGGAGGGAAAACAACGACGATCAATTGATCCGGATGTCGCCGCGCTTGATGACATCGGACCACAGCCTGATCTCGGCGTCCATGCGTGCGCGCAGACCTGCGGGCGTGGAAGGCGTCGGTTCGATCATCTGGGTTTCGAGCCGCTCGCGCACGCTCGGCTTGGTCAGTGCATCATGCACTTCGTCATTGATCTGCGCGATGATCGCGGGCGACGTGCCGGCGGGTGCGATCAGCGCGTTCCATGCGTCGGATTCGACGTCGATGCCGCTTTCCTTCAGCGTCGGCACGTTCGGCAGGAAGCGCGAACGCTGCGCCGTCGCCACCGCGAGAATTTTCACCTGACCGCCTGCGAGTTGCGGCGTCACAGCAATGGCGGGGAGGCACGCGGCCTGCACGTCGCCGCGGATCACGCCGGTGACAGCCTGCGGCGAGCCGCCATAGGGAATGTGCACCATGCTTGTACCCGCGCGCTGTGCAATGGCCTCCATGGTCAGATGCGACAATGACCCTGCGCCGATCGAGCCGAAGGCGAGCTTCGCGCCGTCGCGTTTCAGCGCGGCAAGGAATTCGGCGACCGTATTGACGTTCAGGCTTGCGGGCACCACCAGCACGCTCGGCAGCGACGTCAACATCGTGACCGGCGAAATATCTTTGGCCGGATCGTAGGGCAGCTTCGAGAACAGCAGCGTGTTGATGGCGAGCGGGCCGCCAAGGCTGATCCCGAGCGTCGCGCCATCGGGCGCGGCCTTGGCGACGGCATCGGTGCCGATGTTGCCGCCGGCGCCGGGCTTGTTCTCCACGACGAAGCTCGCGCCGGGATGGCGTGCCTGAAGATCGTCGGCGACGATCCGGCCCACAAGGTCCGGCGTCGAACCCGGCGCATAGGGCACGATGATTTTCACGATTTTCGGCGGCCAGAGCGGCTCGGCCGCGCGGGCATTCGGGGCGGATGCTGCGAGAGCCAGCGCGAGTGCGGCGATTGCAAGTGATTTCATGAGGCCGGGAGGAACTTCAAGCAGGGTTGCGATGCGGAACCGGCATTGCGCGCGGGGTCATAAAAATGATACCGGGGCACTGCGCAGCCGGACCCTATCAGGATCGAGTGCGCGGTGGAAACGCTTCGGAAAACGGCTGTAAAGCCGTTGCCCGCCAACCGCGGGGGAGAGTGGGCAGATGGGCTTGTTGATCCTGATTGCCGGATTGGCGCTGTTTATCGGCGCCCATGTCTTCACGACGCTGCGCGACAGTCGCGCCGTCGTGATCACCCGGCTGGGTGAGAGCGGCTACAAGGTCGTCTACGCGCTGGTTTCGTTCGCCGGTCTTGCGCTGATCGCGTGGGGCTTCAGTCTCTATCGCGCGACGGAGTGGATCAATGTCTGGTATCCGCCGGTGGCCATGCGTCATATCGCACTGGCGCTGATGCTGCCTGCGGTCATTCTCGTGGTCGCGTCCTACATTCGCGGCAATATCTATCTCAAGCTGAAACACCCGATGCTGGCCGGCGTGAAACTGTGGGCGCTGCTGCATCTGCTGGCGAACGGCGATCTCGGCTCGATCATCCTGTTCGGATCGGTTCTCGCCTGGGCGGTCTATGATCGCATTTCGCTGAAACGCCGCGCGGACTCCGGTGCACCGCCGATCCCGGTCGGCGGGATCGGTAACGACCTGATCGCGGTCGCGGTCGGCGTCGTGGTCTATGTCGCGCTGGCGTTCGCATTCCATCCTCTCGTGATCGGCGTCCCTGTGATTGGAGTTTAAGTCATGTCCGTACAGACAGCGGTGAAGCGCAAGACCGCGCCCGATATTCTCAAGCGCAAGGGCGGTGAGCCGATCGTGATGCTGACGTCGTATCATGCGCACACCGCAGCGCTGGTCGATCGCTATTGCGACGTCATTCTTGTCGGTGACTCGCTCGGCAACGTGATGCACGGCTTCGAGACCACGGTGCCCGTCACGCTCGATATGATGATCCTGCAAGGCCATGCGGTGATGCGCGGCTCGAAGGAAGCTCTCGTTGTCGTGGACATGCCGTTCGGCTCCTACGAGGCCTCGAAGGAACAGGCGTTTCATTCCGCCGCCCGCATTCTCAAGGAGACTCATTGCGGCGCGGTGAAGCTGGAGGGCGGCGTGCGCATGGCGGAGACCATCGAGTTTCTCACCACGCGCGGCATTCCGGTGATGGCGCATATCGGCCTCACGCCGCAATCGATCAACACGCTCGGCAGTTTCAGGTCGCAGGGCAGGGACGAGGCCTTGAAGCTGGCGGAGGGCGGCAACGGCGGCGGTCCCATTCAGGACGACGCGGTCGCGATCGCGCAGGCAGGTGCGTTTTCGGTGGTGGTGGAAGCCGTGGCTGAGCCATTGGCGAAGCGCATCACCGAGATCATCCCGATTCCGACCATCGGCATCGGCGCGAGCAATGCCTGCGATGGTCAGGTGCTGGTGCTGGAAGACATGCTCGGGCTGTCGCCGTGGGTGCCGAAATTCGTCAAGCGCTACGGCAATCTCGGGCCGGGCATCGAGGCAGCGATCCAGGATTACGCGAAGGAAGTCCGCTCGCGCGCGTTTCCGGGGCCTGAGCACGTTTACGGGATCAAGCCGAAGGCCTGACGCCAGTGCGGGCCATTTGAACCTGTTGCATCCATCCAGCGACACATCCTTGAAGCGGGCTTCGCTTCATCTGGGACAGGTGTTGGATGGAAGATTGCTTTTTCGCCACTGGCATTTCGCGGACGGACGCCATCAAGGCTTACATCCTTGCCAAGATCGATGACCCAGCGCTCTGTCTTGCCGACGTGGCGGCGCATCAGAACATTTCGTCGAGCTATGTCAGAAAGCTGTTCGCAGCCGAGGGCGCGAAGTTCTCGGCATACGTTCTTGAGATTCGTCTGGAGAAGGTGTCGCGAATGCTGGTCGACCCCGACGCGCGTCGTCATTCTATCAGCGCCGTCGCGCTGAAGTGCGGCTTCAACGACGTTTCATATTTCAACCGGGCGTTCCGCAAGCGATATGGCTGCACGCCGTCCGATTTGCGGTCCGGACGTCACGCGGCTGATTCCGCGGCGGGATATAGTGGAGGAGAAGTGGAAACGTCAGGGCAGCCGTGAGTGGTCCGGCCTCTCGACCCGCCGGTTCAAACCGGCGCGTAGGCGGTCACTGCGAGCGGCTGAGCTGCTCTTCGGTCACAATCCGCTCGATGTTCTCGGTCTTGCTTCTGATGCGGTATCGCAGCCGTCCGTCGGCCTCGACCGGCATACGCCCGATGATCGTGTAGACGTTCGACCGGGTCTTTTCAGCGCGGCCTTGCGGTCCCTGGCTTTGATGATGAACGTCTTCGTTTATCGAGAAGTTGTGCGGCATGGAATCTCCGATCACTGGCCTTGTAGCCATTCGGCCGCTCTGAAGCAACAAAATATACGTCATTGTGGAACGCGGTTAACGCTTCAAGCGCTTGAAAACACAGCATTATGACCGGATAGGCCAAGCGCGGCATGTGATAGCACGGAACGATCGTGCCGATGGCCGGTTGTCACACCGGGCAGAGGCCATCAGGCAAGCTCATTCCTCCAACTTCGCGAAGACAAAAAGCCGTGGCGCGGGTCCGCGCGGCGAGTTTATCGCGCGAGAGGACAGATATGTTCATAGCTGCAAAAAAGGGGCACGTTTCGGAACAGGACGTCGAACACGTCCTGAAGACACCGGCCACGCGCTGGGAACGGCAGGTCACGGCTGACCTCATTTCAGAGATGGAGGTTCATCTCGCCGAGAAGGTCGATTCGGTTCAGGAGATGCGCGTGGCCCTGGCAGTTGCCGGGTATCGTGGCGTACATCAGCGCATTCTGAAAGCAATTGACTGCAAGACCGGTGCTGAGGCGATCCGGGCAATGGCGTATGCGATGCGCAGCTACGCACTCGGTAATCCGGGCCTGGCGGCGGCTTCGTTCCGGAATCCACAGATCGACAGCGCAGAGTGGCAAGACGCGGGCAACGAGATGGCGCAAACGATCCTTCGCGTGTTCTCGCACTGCGGACTTGAGGGTGAATCGGCTCACCACGCGGTCAGGATTTTGAGGAGTCTGGTGCGTGGATTTATTTTGAACGAAATGGCTTCGGATTCGTCACAGCCGCTCGAATTCCAGAAGAGCTATGTCCTGGGAGTGGAGGTCTTTATTCAAGGCCTGTCCGCGCTACAGAACCCCGATCTGCACGTGCTCGACTGTTAAGGCCATTTTGAAGCCCAAGTCTGCTTGAAGCCCAAGTCTGCTTGAAGCCCAAGTCTGCTTGAAGCCCAAGTCTGCGACGCGTTGTAGGGGCCGCAAACCCGGTCCCGATCAGCGTTAACGCTCTGATCCGGCTGGTTTTGCCTTGTCGTTGCCATACCGCTACTGTATCGCCGCCGTCACATCGGGGGAGCCGTGCCGCTGCGCGGTCGATGACGTTTTCACAGATCTTCAAAAGCATGCCGGGCGGAACAATTAAGTGTCTGAAATATTTAACGAAATCGACGAAGACCTGCGGCGCGACCAGCTCAAGAAGCTGTGGGAGCGGTATTCGATCGTCGTCGTGGCCGGGGCGATTCTGATCGTCGCCGCCGTCGGGGGCTGGCGTGGCTATATGTATCTCGAGGCCAAGAAGGCCGCCGAGGCCGGATCGGCCTTTGAAGCCGCAGTCACACTGTCCGAGCAGGGCAAGAGCGCCGAGGCTGAAGCCGCCTTTGCCAGGATCGCCGCTGACGGGTCCAAGGGCTACCGGGGGCTGGCGCGGCTGCGCGCCGCTGCGGAGGCGGCAACCCGCGATCCGCAGGCCGCTGGAAAGCTCTACGACGCTATTGCCGCCGATCCCGCGGTTTCCGGCTCGGAACAGGATCTTGCGCGAATTCGCGCCGGTGGTCTGCTGATGGAGACCGAGCCATACGCCGCCATGCGCCAGCGCCTTGAGCCCGCGACCGGCGAGGACCGCACGTACCGGCATACCGCGCGTGAGCTTCTTGCGCTGTCGGCCTGGCGCGCGAACGACACGGCCGCCAGCCGCCAGTGGCTGGACATGATCGGCAACGATGCGCGCACACCGGCGAGCATGCGCAGCCGCGCCGAGGCGATGCAGGCTTTGCTGCCGCCGGCGGCGAAAAGTTAAGATCGTTGGGGCACAATCTTTCCGGGAAAGCATCGCGCTTCGGATCTCGTTCACATCCGGGCCGGCCAGAGCCAGAGTTCAAGTGAGATATCGATGCGCCGCTCGCAACGCCTGATTGCTGCCACCATTCTTGCGTCGATTTCGATCGCGCTCGCGGGCTGTTCCAGCGGCAATTTCGATCCGACCGATCTGATGGACTGGTTCGACACCAAGAAGAAGCTGCCGGGCGAGCGCAAGCCGGTTTTCCCCGAGGGCGTTCCCGGTGTCGAGCAGGGTGTGCCGAAGGATCTGTACAAGGGCGCGCAGCAACAGCCGCAAGATCAGCCGCCCGTCGCCGATGTTGCGCCAGCGCCGGAGCCGAAATCCCGAAGGTCAGCCGCGAAATCCGATGCCCGCGCCAGTGCGCCGCGTGAGGCCGAGCCATTCCCCACGCCGGTGGATGATCCCAATGCGGCCGCGCCGAAGATGAAGAAGCCGAAGCGCACCCGCATCACCGCGCCGCCGCCCGATGCCGAACCCGCAGAGCAGGCGCCTGCGCAACCACAGCAGGCGCAGCCCCGGCAGGCGCCGCCGGCCGCACAGCAACAATCATCGTCTCCGTTCCCGGCGCCGCTGCCGAGCGGAGGCTTTGCGCGCTAGTTTATTTCAATCATGAGCGCGGTCCCGATCGGCCGCGCTGTTTCACCTGAACGGTTTTATGCACCCGGTCCGTAAAGGGCGAACGGATCACAGATGTCTTTCACCATTGCCATCATCGGCCGTCCCAACGTCGGCAAGTCGACGCTGTTCAACCGTCTGGTTGGACAGAAGCTCGCGCTTGTCGACGACCAGCCGGGCGTGACGCGCGACAGACGCGAAGGCGCGGGCCGTCTCGGCGATCTTGAATTTACGCTGATCGACACCGCGGGTCTCGACAAGGGTGAGCGCGGTTCGCTGACGGCGCGGATGCAGGAGCAAACCGAGGTCGCCATCGCGTCGGCCGATGCGCTGATGTTCCTGATCGATGCGCGCGCGGGGTTGACGCCGAACGACCGCGCCTTCGCGGATTTCGCGCGCCGCGCCAACAAGCCGGTGGTGCTCGTCGCCAACAAGAGCGAGGGCAAGGCGGGCGAGGCCGGCGCGATGGAATCCTACGCGCTCGGCCTCGGCGATCCGATTCCGATTTCCGCCGAACACGGCGAAGGCCTCAGCGATCTTTATGACGCGCTGCGCGTGCTGATGCCGGAGCCCGTCGAGACAGATGACGATGACGACGATTCCGATGAGTTCGAGAACGTCGACGGTGACGATGCGAGCCTCTCGACACGCCCGATCCGCGTCGCGGTGCTCGGTCGTCCCAATGCGGGCAAGTCGACGCTGATCAATCGACTGCTTGGCGAGGAGCGTCTGCTCACCAGCCCGGAAGCCGGGACGACGCGCGACTCCATCGCCGTCGATGTGACATGGAAGGGCCGCGAGTTTCGCGTCTTCGATACAGCCGGACTGCGCCGTCGCTCGCGCATCGAGGACAAGCTGGAAAAGCTGTCCGTGTCCGACGCGTTGCGCGCGGTGCGTTTTGCTGAAGTCGTCGTGCTGATGATGGACGCGCAGAACAGGTTCGAGGAGCAGGATCTGCGCCTCGCAGATCTGATCGAGCGCGAAGGCCGCGCCATCGTGATCGCGGTCAACAAGTGGGACCTGATGGACCGCGCGCCGAGCCAGATCGCGAAGCTGCGCGAGGACGCCGATCATCTGCTGCCGCAGGTCAAGGGCATGCCGGTGGTGGCTGTGTCAGGCATGATGGGCGAGGGCATCGACCGGCTGATGAGCGCCATCGAGGACGCTTACGCGATCTGGAACAGACGCGTCTCGACTGCTTCGCTCAATCGCTGGTTCGAGCAGGCGGTCCAGAACAATCCGCCGCCGGCGGTGTCGGGGCGGCGGCTCAAGCTCAACTACATCACGCAGACCAAGGCGCGTCCGCCGAGCTTCGTGGTGTTCTGCTCGCGTGCCGATGCCGTGCCGGAATCCTATCTGCGCTATCTGGTTAACAGCCTGCGCGGCTTTTTTGAGCTGCCCGGCACGCCGATCCGCATTACGCTGCGCGAGAAGGCCAATCCGTTCGCGCACAAGCGCAAGCGTCCGTCATAGGGCCTTCATTCCTTTAACCAGATTCCCGGTTTGGGCGCGGTGCGACGAGACCGCCCATTGCGCTGGCGCGAATATTGCTCTTGTTAGAAGACCGTCCATTTACTCCAGTTTTTGGACGGTCGCCCCTTAGGCTGGGGGCTGGCCGCCAGTTTCCTTTGGGAGACTGGCGGTTTTTTTATCAACTGCATCCTGGATTCGCAGCAAAGCCGGCGGTCCGTCTGGCGAACGGACGCGGTCAGTTCACCCGCGTCCAGCTTGTGGATTTGCAGATCATTCCGCCCATGGCGCATCCCGCCGTCGTGAGTGAATGACCTGAGAGCGACATTTTGCCTGCGTAGGTCTGCCCGTCTTCCGGATTGAAGGCCGAGCCCTTCCACGAATCCGTACCGTCCGGTTTCATGTCGAAGAAGATGCGCTGGCCGACCTTGGCTTTGGTATCGGTGCCGGGCTTGATCCAGGTAAGAGTCCCGCATAATGCACCGCCACCGCAAGGCGCGATCTTCACATGAGACGCGCCGCTTTCGCGCAGCCAGGTGCCCGCAGCGTCACCGGAAAATGCGGGTGAGCTTGCGAGCGCGAGAACCGCAAACGTGAGGCTTGCAAACGTCAAGCCTGCAAACGGAACGCGCAGAATAGTTCTGGATGTCATGATCTTTTTCCTCCGGCATATGCCGGCCTCTTCGGGCCAGCTTGGCGCAAAATTGAATAGCGCGCCCTGGAGAGAGTCAATCGGATGAGATGATCGCGTCGAGAAATCGCGACCTGCGGCTACGCGGGCGTGCGGAAGCTCATCAGTGTTTTCGACGGATAGTCGAAGCACTTTCCGCTCTCGATGAACGACGGCATGCACATCGGCACGATGAACTCCGCGACCTGTTCGGGCGTATCGAGCGTCATCGGATCCTCGCCCGGCATCACGGTGGCGCGCATGCGGGTGCGGATCGGACCGGGGCTGAACAGATTGGCGCGGATCGGGGTCGATGCAGTTTCATTGGCCCAGACGCGCACGAGCGCATCGAGCGCCGCCTTGGACGCCGCGTAAGGTCCCATGTAGGCGATAGCCTTGTGGGCTGCGCCCGATGTGATGAAGACGGCGCGTCCGGCGTCGGACTTTTGCAGCAGCGGCTCCATGCAGCGGATCAACTGGAAGTTCGCCGTGACGTTCACCGTCATCACGTTGTCCCAGTATTTCGGATCGGTGTGGCCGAGCGGTGATGACGTTCCCGCGACGCCTGCGTTGCCGACGAGGATGTCGAGCTTGCCGTGGCGCTCATGCAGCGCCGCACCGAGCCGGGCGATACCGTCCATATCGGTCATGTCGAGCGGCACCAGCGTCGCCGTGCTGCCGTCGGCGCGAATGGCGTCGTCGAGCTCTTCGAGGCCGCCCTGCGTTCGCGCCACCGCAACGATATGCGCGCCGGCCCGCGCCAGCGCGCGCGCGGTGGCGTAGCCAATGCCGCGCGATGCGCCGGTGACGAGAGCGATGCGGGAGGAGAGGGGTTGGGTCATTGCGGCACTGTCTCTAGATTGGCCTGCCCGAGTCATCGCCGTTAAAACAACAGCAGAGCCTCATCCATGAAACGGGCATTCACGTGTTCCGACAGGGGTATTACAGACATGAATGGCCGGGACAAGCCCGGGCATGACAGGGCTATTTATGCTAGACGGCCGCCATGACCCGGTATGATCCCTCCGCCCGCCAGTGGCGTCCCATGACAGCGGACGACCTTCAGGCAACCTGCGCGCTCTCCGCCACCATTCATCAGGCCTATCCGGAAGACGACGCGGTTTTTGCCGAACGACTGAGACTTTACCCCACGGGCTGCCATGTGTACGCGGCGGCGGAGGGCATCGCGGCCTATGTGCTCAGCCATCCGTGGCGGGAGTTCGATGCGCCACCGCTGAATTCCCTGCTCGGTGAACTGCCGGCAACGCCGTCTACGTATTACATTCACGATCTCGCGCTGACGCCGCGCGCGCGCGGGACCGGCGCGGCCACATCGATCGTCAGGAAACTTGCCGATCATGCCCGCGGCACGGGACTGCGCACGATGTCGCTGGTAGCGGTGAATGGATCGGCGGGATTCTGGCAGCGTCAGGGGTTCGAGTCCGCGCGGACTCCGCAGCTTGATGCGAAGCTGAAGAGTTATGGCGACGATGCGGTCTTCATGTCGCGACCGCTTGAGGCGGCGGGCTGGCATCCGTCGTCGAGAAACATCGGCGCGCTCTACGAACGCCATGCAGACGCATTCGACCGGGATCGCGGCACCCGGCTGGTGGAGCGTGCGTGGTTTGAGCGATTCCGGCAGGTCGTGCCGCAAGGTGCGGACGTGCTCGATCTCGGATGCGGATCGGGCGAGCCGGTCGCGCGCTTCCTGATCGAAGCCGGGTATCGCCTCACCGGCGTTGATTCATCGCCAACACTGATTGATCTTTGCCGTTCTCGCTTTCGCGACCAGACATGGATTGCGGGCGATATGCGAAAGGTTTCGCTCGCGCGCCGGTTCGGCGGCATCGTGGCGTGGAACAGCTTCTTTCATCTGACGCCGGACGATCAGCGCGCGATGTTCGCCGTCTTCCGCGATCATGCGGAGCCGGATGCTGCGCTGATGTTCACCAGCGGTCCGGCGGCCGGTGAGGCGATTGGAAGCTATCAGGGTGAGGCGCTCTACCACGCCAGCCTCGCCACGGCGGAATACGAGGCGCTGCTTGCCGCGCACGGTTTTTCAACCATGCAGCATGTGGTGGAAGATCCGGAGTGCGGCGGCCTGACGGTGTGGCTGGCGCTAAGAAAGGGTTCGCTGCAGAGCTATTAAGGACCGCCGACCGATGGGCCTCTGTCTTCGCGGTCGTCCGGTTTTACTTTCATGCCTTGTCGAAACGCAAAGAAGATAAAGCTCGCAAGCAAGATACCTGCGAGCGCGCCTCCGAATTGGTGCAGAGTCACCGCCTCGCCTTACTCAGCTCGCCTCGGCCAGCAGCGACAATTGCCGCGGCTGCGGCTCGACCTGAGTTTGGTCGGTGAGGTGGGTCGGATAGGCGCCGGTGAAGCAGTGATCCGAGAACTTCGGATTGGCGGGATCGCGGCCGGGATAACCCATGGCGCGATACATGCCGTCGATCGACAGGAACGCCAGCGAGTCCGCGCCGATGATCTCGCGCATTTCCTCGATGGTGTGGGTCGCGGCCAGCAGGCCGCCGCGATCGGGCAGGTCGATGCCGTAATAGTCCGGATTGACGATCGGCGGCGAGGCGAGGCGGAAGTGAACTTCCTTCGCGCCGGCATCGCGCATCATGCGGACGATCTTCTTCGAGGTGGTGCCGCGCACGAGAGAGTCGTCGATCAGGATGATGCGCTTGCCTTCGATGGCGGCGCGGTTGGCCGAATGCTTCATGCGCACGCCGAGTTCGCGTACGCTCTGGGTCGGCTGGATGAAGGTGCGGCCGACATAGTGATTGCGGATGATGCCGAGTTCGAACGGCACGCCGGAATGCTGGCTGTAGCCGACCGCGGCAGGAACGCCGGAGTCCGGCACCGGCACGATGACATCCACATCGACGTGGCTCTCGCGGGCAAGCTGCGCGCCGAAATTCTTGCGGACCTCGTAGACCGAGCGGCCGCCGACGATCGAGTCCGGCCGCGCAAAGTAGATGTACTCGAAGATGCAGGGGCGCGGCGGCATCGGCGGGAACGGCTTGTGGATTTCCTCGCCGTGTTCGTCGAACACGATCACTTCGCCGGGCTCGATGTCGCGGATGTATTTTGCGCCGATGATGTCGAGCGCGCAGGTTTCCGACGCGAGGATTGGACAGCCGTCGAGTTCGCCGAGCACCAGCGGGCGGATGCCGAGCGGATCGCGCGCGCCGACCAGCTTCTTGTTGGTGAGCGACACCAGCGCGTAGGCGCCTTCGATGGCGCGCAGGGCTTCGATGTAGCGCTCGATGAAACGGCCGCGCTTGGACTGCGCGACCAGATGCAGGATCACCTCGGTGTCGGTGGTGGATTGCATCACCGTGCCGTGGCGGACCAGTTCACGCCGCAGCGTCAGGCCGTTGGTGAGGTTGCCGTTATGCGCGACGGCGAAGCCGCCTGCATTCAGTTCGGCGAACAGCGGCTGCACGTTACGCAGGATGGTGCCGCCGGTGGTGGAATAACGGACGTGGCCGACGGCCATGTTGCCCGGGAGGCGCGAAATGACTTCAGCGCGGGAAAAGGTGTCGCCGACGAGGCCAAGCCGTCGTTCGGAATGAAAGCGGCCGTTGTCGTAGGTGACGATGCCGGCGGCTTCCTGGCCGCGATGCTGAAGAGCGTGAAGGCCGAGCGCCGTGATCGCTGCGGCATCCGGGTGGCCGAAGATGCCGAACACGCCGCATTCCTCGCGGAGCGTGTCGCCGTTGAGATCCTTGTCCAGATCGTCAGCGAGATCGTAATCGGATTTGTAGGGGGAGTGGGAGAGTGATCGCCAGAAGGGGTTTTCATATGGTCCACCGCGCCCTTATCTGAGGCAGGACTAGAACTGAATCTAGCGTCCTGCGGCTTTGCCTTCGATCAACTGCTTCAGCCCGTCACGAGCCGATTTTCCATACCCGCCGTCGTTCCCCACCGTTGCCGTTGTGCGCGGTTCGGGAGCAGCATCTGTCTGCTCCTCGTCGCCCTTTTTCTTGAACCTCTTCAAGATGGTGTTCTCGGGGTCGTCCGGCAAGAGCGACATCAGCCAATCGCCGGTTCCCTGAAGCATCACCCGCGACTTGGCATTACGGACCCATTCGGGCTGTTGTTTGTCCGGTACCAGCCAGGCGAAGAAAAGGAACGCCACGACCATGATGAGCAGGCCGCGGGCGAGGCCGAACAGGAAACCGAGGGTGCGGTCGAGCGCGCCGATCCGCGAATCCAGGATCATGTCCGAGATGCGCACGGTGATGATCGAGACCACGATCAGCGTCAGGATGAACACGCCGGCCACCACGGCGATGGCCGCGACGGTGTCGTTGTTGAAATAGGTTTTCGCGGTCGGCAGCAGCTTCTGATAGGCATAAAGCGTGGTCAGGGCGGCGGCACCCCACGCGGCGATCGACAGGATTTCGCGCATGAAGCCGCGGATCATCGCCAGCAGGCCCGACAACAGCATCACGGCAAGAACGATAATGTCGAGAAGCGTTATCGGCATCGGCTGGTCAGGTCCGCTTTCAGTTTCAAGAACCGCGACAAGAACCGCGAATCGGATCGTCCTGCGCCCCGGTAGCTGACGGCCATATGGCACGTCCCGCAAGGGCCGGGAACCCGCAAAACCCCGGACATCAACGCCAAAAGCGCATCCCCTCCCGAAGATCATCCGTCGCAGTTAACGGAGGGTATCGGCGGGTTGGCTGACACGTTTCGAAATCGCGGCCGGGCGCGGGTTATATAGCGCCCGGTCATGCGAACGTCACGTCGCCTTTAGTCATCTTCGCGGTCGAATCGGTCCGGAGCGGAGGTTTTTGCGGTACCTGTGGCTTTGCGGCCTTTTGCGGCGATGTCGGCGACCAGCGAGGTGAGCGAACCGACGCTGGCGAGGGACAGACCTGCGTCGCCGCCTGCATCGCCCCGCGCGCTCTCAGGCAGCACCGCGCGTCCGAAGCCGAGTTTGGCGGCCTCCTTGAGGCGGGCGGAGGTCTGGGCCACCGGCCGCACCGCGCCCGACAGCGAGATTTCGCCGAAATAGACCGCATCGACCGGCAGCGGCGCGTTGACCAGTGACGACACCAGCGCGGCGGCGGCGGCGAGATCGGCCGCCGGCTCGTTGATGCGCAACCCGCCGGCGACGTTGAAATAGACGTCGTAGCCCGAGAGCTTGACGCCGCAATGAGCCTCCAAGACCGCCAGCACCATGGACAGGCGGCTGGAATCCCAGCCGACCACCGCGCGCCGCGGCGTGCCGAGCGTGGTCGGAGCCACCAGCGCCTGCAATTCCACCAGCACCGGGCGCGTGCCCTCGATGCCGGCGAACACGGCGGTGCCAGGACTGCCGAGATCGCGTTCCGACAGGAACAGTTCGGACGGATTGGACACTTCGCGCAGGCCGAGGCCCGTCATCTCGAACACGCCGATCTCGTCGGTGGGGCCGAACCGGTTCTTCACCGCGCGCAGGATGCGGAATTGCTGCGAGCCTTCGCCCTCGAACGAGAGCACGGCATCGACCATGTGCTCGACCACGCGCGGGCCTGCGATCTGGCCGTCCTTGGTGACATGACCGACGAGGATCAGCGCCGCGCCGGATTTCTTGGCAAACCGGATCAGCGCCTGCGCCGAGGCGCGGACCTGTGTCACGGTGCCGGGCGCGGACTCGACCGTATCGGCCCACATCGTCTGGATCGAATCGATCACCACGAGGCGTGGCGGCTTGCCTTCCGACAGCGTGGCGATGATGTCCTCGACGGAAGTTTCCGAAGCAAGCTGCACGGCGGCATCGGCGAGGCCGAGACGTTCGGCGCGCAGCCGCACCTGACCGACGGCCTCCTCGCCGGAGATGTAGACCGCGCGGTGCCCGGCGCGGGCGAGAAGACTGGTGGCCTGGGTGAGCAGCGTCGATTTGCCGATGCCGGGATCGCCCGCCATCAGCAGCACCGAGCCGCGCACGAAGCCGCCGCCGGTGACGCGATCGAGTTCGGCCATGCCGGACGGCAGGCGCGGGGGCTCCGGGCTGGCGCCGGTCAATGTCTGGAGTGCGAACAGGCGGCCCTTGCGCTTGGCGCGCAGGTTGGCGGGCACGGATATCGCGCCGGTCGGGTCTTCTTCCGACAGCGTATTCCACTCGCTGCAAGACTCACACTTGCCCTGCCACTTGTTATAGGCCGCACCGCAATTCTGGCAGACGAACGAGAGAACGGCGGGGCGGGCCATCAAGACTATCCTGAGAAAAGCGGGCCAAATATGTTCTTCTTTTGTTCGCTATTTTGCGCCGAAAGTCAATCGGAATTCGCGTGCTACCTGTGATCGAAAGCGCGCCTGTAACTCAGCGCGTAGCTGGGCAGCGCCGCGACGCCAGCGGAGAACGGGCTGCCGGGCTCGAAATCCCTCACGTCAGGCACCGCCAGTCCTTCGTGTGTTACTCGCCGCCCTTGTAGACGCGCGCGTAGCGGTGGCCGAGGCTGGTCAGCACCTCGTAGCCGATGGTGCCGAAGTGATGCGCGAGTTCGTCCACCGTGATGCCTTCGCCGATCAGCGTTACCATGCCGCCGCGGCGGATATCGTGGGGCGGCACAGCGGTGACGTCGATCGCCATCAGGTCCATCGAGATGCGTCCGGCGATCGGACAGCGCTGGCCCGCCACGATCGCCTCGGCGCTGCGCACATTGTCGATGCCGCCTGCCGCGCGAAAGTATCCGTCGGCATATCCGGCGGTGACGATGGCGAGCCGTGTCGGGTGCCGCGCGGTCCATGTGCCGCCGTAGCCGACGGTCTCGCCTTTCTCGATGGTGCGGGTCTGCGCCACGCGCACCTTGAGATCGACCACCGGCAGCATCGGTGTGTCGGCTTCCGGCGTCGGATTGACGCCGTAGAGCGCGGCGCCCGGCCGCACCAGATCGAAATGGAATTGCGATCCGAGAAAGATGCCGGATGAATTGGCCAGCGAGGCGGGGACACCAGAAAACAGCGATGCAATTTCGCGGAAGGCCGCGACCTGCCGGCTATTGACCGGATCGCCGAGAACTTCGGCGCTGACGAGATGACTCATCACCAGCGAGAAGCCGTGGTTGCCGTTCTTGATGCGCGGTTCCAGCGCCTGCGCGTCTGCGATCCGGAAGCCGAGACGGTTCATGCCGGTGTCGATATGAATCGCAGCAGGGCCTTCCCAGCCGCTGGTGGTGCGGAACGCATCCCATTCGGCGAGTTCGGTGGCGTCGCCGATCACCGGGCGGCAATCGAACTTCGCATAGAGATCGCCAGAGCCCGGAAAGAATCCGTCGAGTACATAGATGGCGGACGTCGGCGTGACGTCACGCACGGCGCGCGCCTCGTCTAGCGTTGCGACGAAGAATGTTCTGCATCCCGCTTTCGCCAGCGCGCGGCTGACCTGCGTGATCCCGCAGCCATAGGCATCCGCCTTCACCACGGCGGCGCAGTCGGCAGGGATGGCCTGGCTGCCGAGCTTGCGCCAGTTGGCGACGATGGCGTCGAGGTCGACGGTCAAGACGCCGGTCGCGCTGGCAGGCAACGTATCGGCGGGCTTGTTTGCAGCGCTGTCGATGGATTTCGTGTCGGAAGCGAGAGTCATTGGCCTACGTCAAGTATGCAGAGAGGGATTCAGCAAAGCTGGTTCCAACCCTAGCACACTCTTTGCGGAGCAATTGCGGACTAAAGTTGGTAGCGCCTAGCCAAATCGTTCGGGCAACTGGCCGTCGTGGGAGAGATCGCCGAACCGCGTGACGTTGGCGTCGAATTGCAGGTTGATGGTGCCGGTGGGGCCGTGACGCTGCTTGCCGATAATGACCTCGGCCTTGCCGTGAACCAGTGACATGTCGAGCTGCCACTTCTCATGCTCCGGCGTGCCGATGCGCGGCTCCTTGCTTTGCAGATAGTATTCCTCGCGATAGACGAACAGCACCACGTCGGCGTCCTGCTCGATCGATCCCGATTCACGCAGGTCCGACAGTTGCGGGCGCTTGTCGTCGCGGCTTTCGACCTGACGCGACAACTGCGACAGCGCGATGATGGGAACGTTCAATTCCTTCGCCAGCGCTTTCAGGCCGGTGGTGATCTCGGTGATTTCCTGCACGCGGTTATCGGAGCGGCGGCCCGAGCCGGACAACAACTGGATGTAGTCGATAATCAGCAGGTCCAGTCCTTTCTGCCGCTTCAGCCGCCGCGCGCGCGCGGTCAACTGCGAAATCGACAGACCGCCGCCGTCATCGACATAGAACGGCAGGTTCTGCATCTCGATGGAGTGATCGCGGATCTTGTCGAAGTCCTGCTCGCTGATGCCGCCGCGGCGGATCAAACTCGACGAGATGCCGGTACGCTCGGACAGAATACGGGTGGCGAGTTGCTCCGCCGACATTTCGAGCGAGAAGAAACCGACGATGCCGCCATTGACCGATTTCATCTGGCCGTCGGCCTGCAATTCGCCGCGCCATGAGCGGGCGACATTGTAGGCGATGTTGGTTGCGAGTGCCGTCTTGCCCATGGCGGGACGGCCGGCGAGGATAATGAGGTCGGACGACTGCAAGCCGCCCATCTTGATGTCCATGTCGCGCAGGCCCGAGGCCAGACCCGACAGGTTGCCGTCGCGGCTGTAGGCCGCCGCCGCCATGTCGACCGCGACGGTCAGCGCCTGCGAGAATTTCTGGAAGCCGCCGTCGTAACGTCCGGACTCGGCGAGATCGTAGAGCTTCTTTTCCGCGTCCTCGATCTGTGCCCGCGGCGCGAAATCTACCGGAGCGTCGAACGCGACATTGACCATGTCCTCGCCCACGCGGATGAGATCGCGCCGGATCGAGAGGTCATAGACGGTCCGGCCGTAATCCTGCGCGTTGATGATGGTCGTCGCTTCGGCGGCGAGGCGGGCGAGATATTGCGCGACGGTGATGCCGCCGAGGTCGGTGTCCGCCGGAACGAAAGTCTTCAGTGTCACCGGGGTCGCGACCTTGCCGGCGCGGATGATGCTCGAGGCGGTCTCGAAGATCAGTTGGTGGATCGGCTCGAAGAAGTGTTTCGGCTCAAGAAAGTCCGAGACACGGTAAAAGGCGTCGTTGTTGACCAGAATGGCGCCGAGAAGTCCCTGTTCGGCCTCGATATTATGAGGCGCAGTCCGGTAGGCCGGCGTGCCGGCTTCCGGCGCGAGCTTGATAATGTTCAGAATCAGTAATGGCCATAGCGAAAGAGTATGCTTCCAATTCGGCGAATGCGGGGCGCGTATCAAGCACTCGGATCGCATCCGGCGGAAGCACGCCGTGGCCTTATGCACGATTCCCACAAGGCGCGCGGTCCGGAAAAAGAAATCGTCGGAGCAGCGGATTGCGCTTGACGTTGCTATGCCGTTGATCGCGCGCCGTTTCCGCATCCAATCTGTGCGCGACGATAAAGGATGCGCCAACGGTGCGCGGCGCTGGCTATTCACCTGCCAGCCGCAGCACCGGACCCTTGGCGGCCTCGACGCCGCGCAGCCGCTGTTCTTCCCGTGTGATGTAGTCGCGCGTGAGCGGAACCGCGTCCTGCTTTTTGGTGAGTTGAATCTGGAACACCATGACATTCTGCTTGCGGAACGACATTTCAGATGCGGCCAGGTAGAACTCCCACATCCTGACAAAACGCTCGTCGTAAAGTTTCGCTGCTTCCTCGCGCCGGGCGAGGAAGCGCTCGCGCCAGGCCTTCAGCGTTTCCGCATAATGCAGCCGCAGGATTTCGATGTCGGACACCAGCAGGCCGGCGCGCTCGATCGCGGGCAGCACTTCCGACAGCGCCGGAATATAGCCGCCGGGGAAAATATACTTCGCGATCCACGGGTTGGTGATGCCGGGACCTTCCGGACGGCCGATCGAATGCAGCACCATCACACCGTCGCCGGTGAGCAGTTCCGCGCAGCGCTTGAAGTAGGTGTCGTAATAGTCGACGCCGACATGCTCGAACATGCCGACCGAGACGATGCGGTCGAACGGGCCGGGCGTTGCGCGATAATCCTGCAAGCGGAATTCGGCGCGATCGGCCAGGTTCGATTCACCGGCGCGCGCGTTGGCGACACCGAGTTGTTCCTCCGACAAAGTGACGCCCGTGACTTTCGCGCCCGTCATCTCCGCGAGGTAGAGGCCGAGGCCGCCCCAGCCGCAGCCGATGTCGAGCACGCGCTGGTCCGGCTTGACCAGCAGCTTGGCGGCGAGGTGGCGTTTCTTGGCAAGCTGCGCGTCGTCGAGCGTGGAGTCCGGCGTCTCGAAATAGGCGCAGCTATACTGCATGTCGGCGTCGAGGAAGAGACGGTAAAGCCGTCCGTCGAGGTCGTAGTGGCTGGCGACGTTGCGCTTGGAACGGGCCGGCGGATTGAACTGCTGCCAGTGCCGGACCAGATAGCGAATCCACCACCGGACTTTCGACCAGCGCGGCACCATGTCCGGCTGGCCGAGCGCGACGTCGAGCAGATCGGCGATGGAGCCTTTCTCCATCACGAAGTCGCCGTCGGTATAGATTTCGCCGAGCGCCAGTTCGGGGTCGAGCAGCAGATGGCGTTCGGCCTCGGCGGTCAGGAATTTGACGGCCACCGGCTGGCCGGTTCCGTCACCGCAGGTGAACGTCGCTCCGGTTGATGTCGTAAACGTCACCGAGCCGCGCCGGATGAACTGGCTCAGGAAAAATTTCAGCAGACGATCCATCGAACGCATGTCCAACGATCCAAGTGGTCCCTAGCATATTGAATGTTGGGTATTTTTTGACAAGGTTTCAATCGCAATTTGCCGTATACGTCCCTCGCGTAAAGCTGATCTGCGTTTTCGCCCGGTGGGGCGAGGGTGGGCTGCCTGAAAGGGCGGCGTCCCGCCTCGGGAATAGGCTCACGCATATGAGAAATCTCGGTGCTTCCATTCGCGTCATAATCCGCTAAAGGTGACCGCGAGGCCGAGGGCAGGGCCGCGTGAGTCCCGTCCTTGACCGGCGATATATCTGGAGACCTTGGATGTTGAGCCGAGCGCTCATTTTGGCGGCGGTGGCTTTTGCGTTGGGCTGTTTCGGGGTGATCCCGGCGGACGCGCAGAATCTCGAAGCCGGCAAGCCTCCCTCCCAGATTTTTTCCAGCACCTGCTCGTTGTGCCACAAGAGCGCGCGTGGACTGTTGAAAAGCGTCTCGCCGGGGTCGCTGCCCGGTTTCCTGCGCCAGCACTACACCACCAGCACCGATATGGCCGCGGCCATGAGCGCCTATGTGCTCTCCAACGGCGCCGCCAATGCGCCGGTTGCCGGAGGCAATCTGACCAAACAGGGTCAGGAAGCGAAAACTGGCGGTGCTCCTTCGGATCCCGCCGCCGAGCGCGGCCGCAAGCCGCCGTCGCGTGAGGCGGCAAGGCCAGATGCCGATGGATTGCAGGGCAACATTCCGGCCGGCGCGGGTACGCCGGACGCAGCGCTGGCTGCCCGCCAGAAAGCTGCTGCCGAGCGCAGGGCGGCCCGGCTCGCCGCCAAGAACAAGGCGGGGCTGCCGCCGAAGGACGAAGCCCGGCATGAAACGCCAAAGGACGAGGCTGCCAGGACCGAGGCAGCCAAATCCGATTCACCGAAGACGGAAACAGCCAGGACCGAGCCTCCGAAGGCCGATGGCACGCGGCCGGATCCGGTCCCCGCTGTCACGCCGGCACCAAAGGAAGGGGAGAGCCAACCCAAGGAAGCCGAAAAACCGGCTGATGTGGCTGTTGCTCTGCCGAAGGCTGAGATTCCCGCCGGCCCCTTGACGATCGATATGGGGCCTCCGCCGGCACCGAAGGCTGCGGTTGCCGGATCCCCGCCTGTCCCGGCAGGGAAGCCGGAACCACCGATCTCCCACTAAACCTGCCCCCGACTCAGCAACCTGCCGATTCTCTGGATGGTGGCTTGCGCCTTGACTAGAGTGTTACTCTAGAGCAATCATCCAATCTCTCGGCAGGGATTTGGCGATGGCAGACGTGCGCACTGATTTGCTGACCGCGGCGCTGGAGGTGTTCGACCGGGACGGCTTCGAGGGCGCAACCGTCGCCACGATTCGTGAGCGGGCGGGCGCCTCCAACGGCAGCTTCTTTCACTTCTTCAGTTCGAAGCGTGAGCTCGCCGGCACGCTGTTTCTCGACGTGCTGCGCCGCTACCACCTCGCAATGCTCGCTGCGATCGACGCGCCGCTGGGCGCGGAGGAAGGCATCGCGCGGCTGATCCGCACCCATCTGGAATGGGTGGTCAACAACCGGCGCGAAGCGAACTACCTGTTCGAAATCTCGCGCAGCGAATGGGCGCAGGACGTGCGCGAGGCGCGCAGCGCCCAGAATTCCACGCTAATGGAGGGCATCGAGACGTGGCGTGCTCCGCTCGTCGCCGATGGTGAACTGTGTCCGATGACGGCCGCGATGTTCTCCAGCCAGATCATCGGGCCTGCGCAATTCTTTTGCCGGGCATGGTTGTCAGGCCGCGACTCCTCCGATCCGCGCGAGCAGGCCGATGTCCTGATCGCATGCGCCGTTCGCGCGCTCACAACCAGGGGAACAGGCTGATGAAATATGCGGAAGGTGAGTTTGCGCCGCTGGAGACCTATCTGCGGGCGCGTCTGGCCGATCAAGGCTTCATGGGGCACATGGGGGCTGAAGTGGATGAATTGTCGCCGGGCATCTGTGTCATGGCGGTCAATCGCCGTCCCGAACTGTTGCAGCAGCACGGCTTTTTCCACGGCGGTGTAACGGCGTTTCTGGTGGACAACGCCACGACGGTGGCAGCCGCGACGGTGCGGGGGCAAGGCGTGCTGACAGCGGAGTTCAAACTCAACCTGCTCGCGCCCGCCTCGGGCGACCGGTTGATTTGCCGCGCGCGCGTGGTCAAGTCAGGCCGGCAGGTGTCGGTGGTGGCCGCCGATGTCTTCTGCATAACCGACGGTGTCGAAAAGCACACGGCAACGGCGCTCGCATCGATTGCAATGGTTGGCGACAACCTGATGCAGAAGGAGCCGCTTCAGTCCCAATCGGCACAGGCCGTGTGACCCAAGACAAAGCCCGGCCTCATTGAGGCCGGGCTTGTTTTATTCGCAGTCCGGTCAGGCTTGCGCCGCGATCTTACTTCTCTTCGGCGGGAGCCGCTTCCTGCTCGTCGCGGTTGTCGAGCGCTTCCGGATCGAAGAACTCGCCGGCGGCGGCGATGGCTTCGGCGGCCGCATCGCGATCTTCCTGACGGCTGTTGACGTCCTCGCCGCGGTTGATGCGTTCGGCTTCCGCGTCGGAGCGCGCCACCGTCGTCGTGACATGGATTTCGACTTCCGGATGCACCGCGATGGTGATCTTGTGCTGGCCGATGGTCTTGATCGGGGCGTCGAGCAGCACCTGCTGGCGGTTCAGCGAAACGCCGTCCTTCTCCAGCGCCGCCATGATGTCGCGCACCGACACCGACCCGTAAAGCTGGCCAGTTTCCGAGGCCTGACGGATGACGATCACATTACGCCCCTCGATCTTCTCGGCGACCTTGCTCGCTTCACCCTTGGCCTGAATGTTCTTGGCCTCGAGGTCGGCCTTCATGCCGTCGTACTTCTCGCGGTTTTCCTTGGTCGCGCGCAGCGCCTTGTTGCGCTTGAGCAGGAAGTTGCGGGCGAACCCGTCCTTCACTTTGACCACGTCGCCCATCTGGCCGAGCTTGGCCACGCGTTCCAGCAGAATGACTTCCATTTGAATTCTCCGTTCGATCTGTCGTTTGAGAGTTGAGGTTTCAGGTTGAGGTGAATGTCAGGCCGTCGGCATGGGCGGTGGCCCGCGCCGCGTCCAGTAGGCTTGTCGAATTCCAAACACGGCATCGGCGAGACCGAGACTGATCATGCCGAGCAGCGGCCAGCCGATGAACAGCGTCGCGGCGTAGGCGGCGCCGAGCACGAAGGCGCGTCCGGAAAAGGCCTGCGTCACCGTATGAAGCACCGCGAAGCCAGTGACGGCGTAAGCCATCAGCAGTGCGCTACTCACGATCTGCGCCATCATCGCCAGCAGGCCGCCGACGAAGCAAAACGCGACGGCGACCAGCAGCGCGACCAGGATCATGCGGGGCAGCGTCGTGGTGCGCAGATCGGGCCACGGCCGCTTCATGCGGCCGGACGTCGTGGTGATCTTGGCGGAGAGCCACAGGTTCAGCGTCAGTGTCATCATCGCGATGATGGTGGCCGCACCCGGCGCGATCGCGACCAGCGCATCGACCACGCGGTCGGCCTCGCCTGATGGCACGCTGGCGCGGTTACCCATGATGCGCGTCAGGCCGTGGCGCAGGGCCGCGTTGATCGTGTCGGCATCCGTGCCGAGGGTCAGCAGCGCGCTGATCGTGGTGATGCTGGCGAACACCGCGGCCCATGCGAGGATGCGTCCGGTCGGATACCAGTCGAGCGCGGGGGAAAGATTAGCGAGCTGCGGATCGTTCGAGACCGGGCGCGCCAGCAGTGTCAGGTGTCCGAGCCACCATGCCGGCAGCGCGACGGTCAATGCGAACGCGGCCGTATAGGGAATGCCGAAGATGACGCCGAGACCCAGCGCCGCGATCACGCCGCCGATCAGTGCGGTGGACGATCCCCAGCCCAGCGCAGCGACCATCAGGGGCAAGGGCGCCAGGTAAAACAGCACAAGCGAAATCAGCGCGCCCGAAATGATCGACGCGAACATCGTCGCCGACGCGAGGCCGGCCGCCAGTGCTATGAGGATGCCCGTCATCATCAGCTGTCCCGCTCCTTTCGAGCGGTTAGAGGTTCTGAGAACCCCAACCATCCACCGTGGGATGCCCCCGCAGTGTTATGAAAATAAAACGTCGAGAGAATTGCGAGCGCACGATGTTCGCGCGCTCGCAATGATTTTTAGCGGATCACGTAAGGCAGCAGACCGAGGAACCGCGAGCGCTTGATGGCGCGGGCGAGTTCACGCTGCTTCAGCGCGGACACGGCGGTGATGCGGCTCGGCACGATCTTGCCGCGCTCGGACACGTAACGCATCAGCAGCTTGGAATCCTTGTAGTCGATCTTCGGCGCGTTCGGGCCCGTGAACGGGCACGTCTTGCGGCGGCGGAAAAACGGACGGCGTGCACCTGCTTCAGCCATGGTTCTTACTCCTCAACTGCGGCGGTTGCATCTTCGTCACGCGGACGGCGCGGACCGCGGTCGCCACGGAAACCACCGCCATCGCGGTCGCCGCCACGGAAGCCGCCGCCTTCACGATCGCCGCGGAAGCCGCCGCCACCGCGCTCGTCGCGGTCACGCTCGGACTTGCGCATCATCGCGGAGGGGCCTTCCTCCAGTTCGTCGACGCGAACGGTGATATAACGAATGATGTCTTCGCTGATGCGTTCCTGCCGCTCGATCTCGGCGACCACCGCTGCGGGGCCGTCGATGTTCAGCAGCATGAAATGCGCTTTGCGGTTCTTGTTCATGCGATAGGTGAGGGAGCGCACGCCCCAGTTCTCGGTCTTGGTGACCTTGCCGCCGAGACCTTCGATCACGCCGGTAATCTGCGTGGTGAATTCCTCGACCTGCTGGGCGCTCGCATCCTGACGCGCGAGAAAAACATGCTCGTAAAGAGGCATGGGAGTCCTTTCCAGTGTTGGCGCGGTTCCTGGCGGCAAGCCCTTCGAGACCCTTCGGAAAGGACTCGATATTGCTCAGAAGGCGGAAGCACGGGACGACGGACCGACTGGCCCTGTCACATCAAACCCAAAGCTGGAAATGGTGAGACCGTCCGTTCAGCTCCCGGCCGGGATCCACGGATGGCGCGGTTATAAGGATTTTGGGACCGGTTGCAAGGAAAAGAGCCACCCTTGGTAGGCGAAATCGGGCGATTTGGCCCGCTCGGATGGGTGGAACCCGGGCCCCCCGCCAATTGACCCGGCGGCTAACGACCATTGGCTGTGTCGGTCCTAGGCTTGCGGGGTCCCGCCGCGCCGCTTGACACCCACCGTCCGGGCGGTGTCTTACGGCCCCTCATTCAGGGGGGCATCCATGACAGCAGCATTCACATTTCCGGGGCAGGGATCGCAGGCAGTCGGCATGGGCAAGGCGCTTGCCGATGCCTTTCCGGCGGCCAAAGCGGTGTTCGACGAGGTCGATGCGGCGCTGGGCGAGAAGCTGACCGCGATCATCTGGGACGGCCCTGCGGAGACGCTGCAACTGACCGAGAATGCGCAGCCCGCGCTGATGGCGGTGTCGCTGGGCGACGCTGCGCGTGCTGGAAACCGAAGCAGGTATCGACATCGCGCGCGATGCGGCGTTTGTCGCGGGTCATTCGCTCGGTGAATATTCCGCGTTGGCGGCGGCGGGCAGTTTCTCGATTTATGACACGGCGAAGCTGCTGCGCACGCGTGGTCTCGCCATGCAGAAGGCCGTGCCGGTGGGCGTCGGTGCGATGGCCGCGCTGCTCGGGCTCGATTATGAGGCCGCGGTTGCGGTGGCTGAGGAAGCCGCCCAAGGGCAGGTCTGTCAGGCCGCCAATGACAACGGCGGCGGACAGGTGGTGGTGTCCGGCGACAAGGCGGCGGTCGAACGCGCGACCGAGATCGCCAAGACCAAAGGCGCGAAACGCGCCATGCTCCTTCCCGTGTCCGCGCCGTTCCATTGCCGCCTGATGCAGCCTGCCGCCGACGCGATGGCGCAGGCGCTGGCGGGCGTCACTATCAATAAGCCGAAGGCGCCGCTGGTCTCCAACGTGCTGGCCTCTGCGATCACCGACCCGGACGAAATCCGCAGGCGCCTCGTCGAGCAGGTCACCGGCACGGTGCGCTGGCGTGAGTGTTGCCTACATGGCATCGCAGGGCGTGACGCATTTCCTCGAGATCGGTGCGGGCAAGGTCCTCAGCGGCCTCGTCAAGCGCATCGCCGACGGCGCGGTTGGCGTGTCGGTCGGTGGTCCCGGCGACATCGAGGCTGCGAAAGCCGCGCTTGCTGCGGCGAAATAAGTTCCCAACGTCGCGAATGACGAACCGGAACGGCAGCTTTTGCACCTTACAAAACCAGAAATTTTGCTTATATTGGTTTTGTCGCAAGACGATGGCGCTGAATCTTAGGGCGGACTACGGGCAGACCCGGGGGCAGTACCCCGGCGCCTCCACCAGAAGCGGTTAGAGCTTAAAGGTCTCATCCCGGTGAGATTGATCTCACCGGAAGGTTTGATCCCATAACCGTTTCTGATGGGGGCGAAATAGGTTCGATGGCCGTGAAGAAGCTCTGAAGTGTGCTCGGCATGATACCGCCGTTATCGGGTCAAAACCTAAATGCAAACGATAACGTTCGCATGAATGAAGTGCGCCTCGCGGCGTAACCATTCGGGGTAGGTCCACCTAGCAACAGAACGGCCATGGCCGCGTCACCCTCGGGTGGCGCGGCTTTTATTTTGGCGCGTGTTCCGACGATCGTCACTAGCGGAGCAAGATGATCAGCAGAATGAGCGGCAGCGGGATTCCAAGCAGCCATAACAGAATCGGCATGAGCGTTACTCCTTCCTGAAGGGGACGGTGCCCCAGTTGCGATCACGGAATGCTCCGGCCTCGGCGGCTGCGATGCTCGCCGAAAACGCGCCGACGAGCAGGGAGGCGGCCATCCAGAACGCGAGCTGTGCTGCGGCCTTGCGCGCCTTGTCCAGATCGGTCTTGGCCTGCGTGAGCACTTCGCTGACGCGCTTCTCCGCGTCTGCCTGGCTAAGGCCAGTGCGGCGTGCCACCACCTGAGCGACATAAGTGCGATCGGCAGGCTTCAGGTCGCGTTCGGTTTGAAAGCTCGACGTGAGCAGCCGCGTCAGTTCTGAGCGGGTCTCGGTGCCGTCGCCTGCGGGTCCTGTTGCAGCCGCCGGATCAGGGCGCAGCAACTGGTCGACATAACCGCTCATGGCTCCGGAGGATTGGCTGGCCGCAGCGCTGGCCCCCTGTGAAAGACCACCAGCGGTGCTGCCGATGATGGTGGTCGCCGCAGAGGCTAGCAACAGTGCGCCAATCACCGATGCCAGTGCCCAGGCGAGAAACCCTTGCGCGGTATCGCGGAAGTAAACCTCGTTGCTGTGAAGCCCGTACCATTGGGTGCGCAGTCGCCCCGCGATATGACCGCCCACGGCGGATGAGATCATCGCGACAACGACCAGATAAAGTCCGGTTCCGATCTTGAAGGTTGTCGCTGAGACGCCGGAGTCGCCCCAGGGGAGACGACACTGAATCCCATCCCGGTCCCGAACCATAAGAGCACCAGGGTCAATGCAAGAGCGGCGAGTGCGCCTGCTGTGATTGCCGCCCAGGACACGCCAGACGCCGGAAGTTCGGTAACGGATGTTCGCAGATCGATTGTTTTTTCCATGGTCGTGCTCCCGGCATTTTTGAGGTGCACACCAAGCGCGCAGCGCAGCCAGAGTTCCGGAAATATTTTCTTCGGATCGAACGCCGCTGATGTTTGAGTAAGCGTCTCACTCTGCTCTCTTCCGGGGCAATCGAATTCACTTGTGAGAGGAACAATCCAGCGGCCGTGGCGTTTTCGCCGGACAACCAAAGGAGAGCGCAATGGGTATTTTTACAAAGGACATCAAGACGTTTGACGATCTCCTGCTGCATGGATTGCAGGATATCTTCTACGCCGAGCAGCAGATCACCAAGGCGTTGCCGAAGATGATCGACAAGGCCACGAATGCCGATTTGAAAACCGGCCTCAAGAACCATCTTGAAGAAACCAACAGCCAGATCGAGCGGCTAAAGAAGGTGTTTTCGAAACTCGGCCAAGAACCGAAGGGGACAACTTGTCCGGCGATCGACGGCATCATCAAGGAAGCCGACGAAACGGCGGGCGAGATCGAAGACAAGGCAGTGCTGGATGCGGCTATCGTCGCCAACTGTCAGGCCGTCGAGCATTATGAGATCGCTCGTTACGGCACCTTGATCGCGTGGGCGGAGTCGTTAGGGCACGACGAGATCGTGCGCTTTCTCACAACCAACCTGAATGAGGAAAAGGCGGCCAACACCAAGCTGAACACCGTCGCACTTCGCAAGGGCGTGAATACCAAGGCAACCGCGGCTTGAAGGAGGCTCAAGATGGCAAAGTTCGATCCGGCTCCTGTCGACATCCATGCGGTCGATCCAAAGGATGCGCTTAAAGCCGACAGCGAGGCTCATGCGAGGCTCGAAAGCGGGCTGATGGACACTTTCCCGGCGTCGGATCCTGTCTCCGAAGTTCAGCCTTCCCCATCGATTCACGACGGTGATGGAAACGGATCGCTGTGGGACAAGGTTGTCGCGCTGTTTCGCTAGTGCGCCACATCGCGTCATCGCTTATCACTAAACGCGTCGCCTGATCGGGCGGCGCGTTTTTCTAACCGTTTGTGACGGCCGGTTGCGTTTTTCCTGTCAGCAGGACCAGATCGCTCTCGTCCTTCAGGTCCACGCCGGTCAGTCCGCGTTGCATCGCCTCGCGGGCCAGCCATGCCAGCTTGAACGCGGCGGCGGCGTAACTCAGACCTTCGGGGCGCACATTGGAGATGCAGTTGCGATCGGCATCGCTGCGTCCCTTGAACGGCGCGTGGGTGATATAGATGCCGAGGCTGTCCGGTGAACTCAGTCCCGGCCGCTCACCGATCAGCATGATCGAAAGTCTTGCATTCAGCAGATCGGCGACCTCGTCCGCGAGCGCCACCCGCGCCTGCGTGGCGATGATCACGGGCGAGCCTGTGAGTTCTTCTCTCATGAGAGGCTTGAGAGCGGCGAGCAATGGTGCGGCATGGCGATCGACCGCGAGCGACGACAAGCCGTCGCCGATGATGATGCAGATCCCCCCGGCCGCGACATCCAGCGCGCGCAGCTTCGCGCCTTCATGCGGATCGAGCACGCGGCCGAGATCGGGCCGCCGCAGATAGGTGACGCGATCCGGCGCATGACTGTGGACGTGCATGACGCTCCATCCCTGATCGCGCAATGCGGCTTCCAGCTTCGGCACATCGAGCGCGGCATGGATCGCATCGCGCGCCATCGCGTGCGCCCAGCCGAAGCGCAGGACTTCGTCGGTGGGCATGCCCGCGCCGACCCGGCCGAGTGCAAGCCGCGCTGGCGTCACGCTGCGCCATTCGGCCCAAGGGCTTTCTGTAACAGAAGCGCTTTCGGTGACTGGGGCGCTTTCCGTAATGTTCTTGTCCATCATGCGACCAGCGACTTGAGATTGCCCATGCCGCCGAGCAGCGCGTTGGGCGAGGGCGGACGCAACCGTCCGTCGGCGTCGGTGATCTGCATGCGTTGCAGCCACGCCTCGAATTCCGGCGCACGCTTCAGGCCGAGCGTCTCGCGCAGGAAGAGGGCATCGTGAAACGACGTACTCTGATAGTTGAGCATCACGTCGTCTGCGCCGGGAATCCCCATGATGAAGCTGATGCCGGCGGTGCCGAGCAGCACCAGCAGCGTGTCCATATCGTCCTGATCGGCTTCGGCGTGATTGGTGTAGCAGATGTCACAACCGAGCGGCAGGCCGAGCAGTTTGCCGCAGAAATGATCTTCCAGACCGGCGCGGATGATCTGCTTGCCGTCGTAAAGATATTCGGGGCCGATGAAGCCGACGACGGTATTGACGAGCAGCGGCTTGTAGCGCCGCGCCAGTGCATAGGCGCGCGCCTCGCAGGTCTGCTGATCGACGCCGAAGTTGGCGTCGGCGGAAAGTGCGCTGCCTTGTCCGGTTTCGAAATACATCACGTTGTCGCCGACGGTGCCCCGCTTTAACGACAGTGCTGCGTCGCGTGCCTCGTCGAGGATTTCCGGTGTGACGCCGAAGGAGCGGTTGGTCTTCTCGGTACCGCCGATCGACTGAAACACGAGATCGACCGGCGCGCCGGCCTCGGCGAGTTTCACGGTGTTGGTAACGTGAGTCAGCACGCAACTCTGGGTCGGAATCGCGAAGTGCTGGATCACTTCATCCAGCATGTGCAGGAGATCGCCGAGCACGGGCATGCTATCGGATGCCGGATTGAGACCGATCACTGCGTCGCCGGAGCCCATCAGCAAACCATCCAGTGTCGATGCCGCGACGCCGCGCAGATCGTCAGTGGGGTGGTTCGGTTGCAGGCGCACCGACAGATGCCCCTCCAGTCCGATGGTGTCGCGAAAGCGGGTGATGACGCGGACCTTGCGCGCCACCGCAATCAGATCCTGATTGCGCATGATCTTGGAGACCGCCGCGACCATTTCCGGCGTGAGGCCGCGCGCCAGCGCCGCCAGCGCTTCGGTGGTTGCTTGTTCGGACAATAGCCAGTTACGGAAATCCCCGACGGTCATGTGCGACACCGGCGCGAAAGCCTTCGCATCGTGGCTGTCGATGATGAGGCGGGTGATGTTGTCGTCTTCGTAAGGTATCAGCGCCTCGGTGAGGAACTGCTTGAGCGGGGTTTCCGCAAGGACATGACGCGCCGCCATCCGTTCCTGCGCGGTGGCGGCGCCGATGCCTGCAAGATAATCGCCCGAACGCGCCGGGCTGGCATAAGCCATCACCTGCTTCAGGTCATCGAAGGCGAACAGTTGCTGGTCGATGGCGGTGCGATAGCGCAACGGTTTCCACCTCGTATACTGACAAGCCTTATTCCGCCGGCACAGAGTTCGCCGTGACGGACAGCATCTCGTCGGGTGCTGCCGAGTCGCGCTGGCCGGCCGTCAGTCTGAAGTAGGCATAGGCCAGCCCCATCAGCACGAGGAACAGCAGCGTCAGCATAGCATTGAACCACACCATCGCGAACAGGCAAACCAGTCCCAGCCCGAATGCGATGGCCGGGAACGCGGGATAGAACGGCGCGCGATAGGTGCGGACCAGGTTGGGTTCACTCTGGCGCAGTTTGAACAACGCGGCCATCGAGATCAGGTACATGATGATCGCGCCGAACACCGACATGGTGACAATGTTGGCGGTGAGCGTCTGTCCGCCGAACTGCACCCATTCGTCGCTGAAGATCGCGATGATGCCGACCGCGCCGCCCGCCAGCAGGGCGCGGTGCGGGGTGTTGAAGCGCGGGCTGAGCGCGGCGAATGTTTTGGGGAGATAGCCGGCGCGCGCCAGAGCGAAGATCTGGCGTGAATAGCCCATGATGATGCCGTGGAACGAGGCGATCAGCCCGAACAGGCCGATCCACACCAGCATGTGCAGCCAGCCGCTGTTTTCACCGACCACGACTTTCATCGCCTGCGGCAGCGGATCGTTGATGTTGGCGAGCTTGCTCCAGTCGCCGACGCCGCCGGCGAAGATCATGACGCCGAAGGCAAGCAGCACCAGCGTGAGAATGCCTGCGACATAGGCGATCGGGATCGTGCGTTGAGGATCTTTTGCTTCCTCGGCCGCCATTGCAGCACCTTCGATGGCGAGGAAGAACCAGATCGCGAACGGAATCGATGCAAAGATGCCGGAAATGGCGGCACCGTTGAGCGTGTTGCCGCCAGCCGAGCCATTGGCGACGAAATTCGCCATCGACCATCCCGGCGCAACCACGCCCATGAACACCAGCAGTTCGGCAATCGCGAGCACCGTGACGAACAGTTCGAAGGCCGCGGCGATGCCGACGCCGATCCAGTTCAGCGCAATGAAGATGATATAGGCGCCGAGCGCGAAGAATTTCGGGTTGATGCCCGGAAATTGCACATTGAGATAGGCGCCAATGGCGAGAGAAATTGCAGGCGGCGCGAAAACGAACTCGACTAAAGTCGCGAAGCCGGCGATGAACCCGCCGGTCGGCCCGAAGGCACGCCGCGCATAGGCAAATGGCCCGCCGGCATGCGGAATGGCGGTCGACAGTTCCGTGAAGCTGAAAATGAAAGTGGTGTACATGGTCGCAACCAACACTGTCGCAACCAGAAAACCGAGCGTGCCCGCGGTGTTCCAGCCGTAACTCCAGCCGAAATATTCTCCGGAGATCACAAGCCCCACGGCGATGCCCCAGAGCTGGAACGGGCCAAGTACTTTTTGCAGGCCGGCGGAATGTGACGGGACTTGAGGAGAGGGGACTTGGGTCGGTGCCATCTGTATGTCCTCCGTTGCGATGCAAAGGAATATGCAAGGGAGGTGCCATAGGACCTTCGCCGATCCCCCAGGGAAGACTGTTTTATGACAAGAGTTTAGGCAGGGGTCATTGACGCGGAGCGTTTTCTTGCGGCAAACGGTGCACCAATTCTGACTTGGGATTGTTCCAAGGGGGCGACATGTTTGATTTGACTGGCAGGACCGCACTGGTCACCGGAGCAACCGGCGGCATCGGTGGTGCGATCGCGCGTGCGCTGCACGGGCAGGGGGCGACGGTTGCGATTTCCGGCACGCGGCGCGAAGCGCTCGAGACGCTGGCCGGCGAACTGAAAGACCGCGTGCATGTGCTGCCGTGCAATCTGTCCGATATGGCGGAAGTCGAAGCGCTGGTTCCTGCCGCCGAGAAGGCGATGGGCCAGCTCGACATTCTCGTCGCCAATGCCGGCATCACCCGCGACAATCTCTTTGTGCAGTTGCGCGACGAGGATTTCGACGACGTCATCCGGGTCAACCTGACGGCGACGTTCCGTCTCGCGCGTGCGGCGACCAAATTGATGATGCGCAAGCGGTTCGGGCGAATCATCGCGATCACCTCGGTGGTCGGCGTCACCGGCAATGCGGGGCAGGGCAACTATGCCGCCTCCAAGGCCGGACTGATCGGAATGATGAAATCGGTGGCTGCGGAATACGCCCGCCGCAATGTGACAGCCAATTGCATTGCACCCGGCTTCATTGCAACGCCGATGACGGATGTGCTCAACGAAAAGCAGCGCGAAGCGGTCCTGGCCAAGGTACCCGCAGGGCGGCTCGGAACGCCGGATGACATCGCTGCGGCAGCCGTTTACCTCGCCTCCAACGAGGCGGCCTATGTGACCGGCCAGACCATCCACGTCAACGGCGGCATGGCCATGATTTGAGCCTGTTTCCGCAGGTTTTTTGTCAAGCGGGAAGGCTGCTGGACGGGGACCGGCGCCGTGTGGTCAACTCCGGGGAAGTATGGTAACCGAACGGCAATCGGTTGGGGAAAACGCCATTGCAGGATCGCCAAACCCCGTATATTGCCGTTCCGGCGCTAGCCGCCGTTTTCGGCAATCTCGCTCCACTGGCGCGAGCATGGGAACGCGTGGTACGGACGGCACGAATTCGCAATTTTTCGCACCGCGAGGGGCTCGTATCGTTTTGCGGTCGAGTTTAATGGAACAAGCACGAGGTTAAACGATGAGTGAGATTGGCGAGCGAGTTAAGAAGATTGTGGTCGAGCACCTTGGTGTCGAGCCCGAGAAGGTGGTCGATGCTGCAAGTTTCATCGACGATCTCGGCGCCGACAGCCTCGATACGGTCGAACTCGTGATGGCGTTCGAAGAAGAATTCGGCTGCGAAATTCCCGACGACGCTGCGGAAACCATCCTCACTGTGGGCGACGCCACCAAGTTCCTCGAAAAGAACGCAAAGAGCTGACGCCAACGCGCAGCCACGACGACACGCGGCGGGTTGTGATTGAACGGCCCGCCGTCTTGCTGTTTTAGTGGTGTGGCCTGTTTAATGGGCTGCGCGGCGTTGCCGATCAAGCCGGAGATGGAAGTATGAGGCGGGTTGTCGTCACGGGCCTAGGCATGGTTTCGCCGCTCGCCAATGGCGTTGAGCCGACCTGGAAACGCATCCTCAATGGCGACAGCGGCGCCAGCCGCATCGAGAAGTTCGAGGTTTCCGACCTCACCTGCCAGATTGCTTGCATGGTTCCCCGCGGCGACGGCAGCGATGGCACCTTCAATCCCGACCAGTGGATGGAGCCGAAGGAACAGCGCAAGGTCGATGATTTTATCATCTTCGCGATGGCTGCCGCGACCCAGGCTCTCGATGACGCCAACTGGCATCCGAGCACCGAGGAGGAGCGCTGCGCCACCGGCACGATGATCGGTTCCGGCATCGGCGGTGTCGAAGGCATCGGCGAAGCCGCCGTGATCCTGAAGGAGCGGGGACCGCGCAAGCTGTCGCCGTTCTTTATTCCAGGCCGCCTCATCAATCTCGCATCGGGCTATGTCTCGATCAAGCACGGCCTCAAGGGGCCATGCCATGCGGTCGTCACCGCCTGTTCAACCGGCGCGCATGCCATCGGCGATGCCAGCCGCCTGATCGCGTTCGGCGATGCCGAGGTGATGGTGGCGGGCGGCGCGGAATCTGCCGTCAACCGCTTGGCCATGGGCGGCTTCTGCGCGCTGCGCGCGATGGCCACCAAGTTCAACGACAATCCGACCATTGCGTCGCGGCCCTATGACAAGGATCGCGATGGTTTCGTGATGGGTGAGGGCGCCGGCATCGTGGTGCTCGAGGAATACGAGCACGCGAAAAAACGCGGCGCCAAGATTTACGCTGAAGTCGTTGGCTACGGCCTGACCGGCGACGCCTATCACATCACCGCACCCGCAGAAGACGGCGACGGAGCATTCCGCTGCATGGGCATGGCGATGAAGCGTGCCGGCGTGACGGCGTCGGACATCGACTACATCAACGCGCACGGCACCTCGACGCCGCTCGGTGACGAGATCGAACTTGGCGCGGCCCAGCGTCTCCTTGGCAACGCGGCCTCCAAGGTGTCGATGTCGTCCACCAAATCATCGACCGGGCATCTGCTCGGTGCGGCTGGTGCGATCGAGGCGATCTTCAGCATCCTGGCGATTCGGGATAACGTCGCGCCGCCGACGATCAATCTCGACAATCCTTCCGTTGAGACCGCGATCGATCTGGTCCCCAAAAAGGCAAGGCCGCGCGAGATCAACGTGGCCCTGTCGAACTCGTTCGGTTTCGGCGGGACCAACGCGTCGCTGATCGTACGGCGTCTGGCGAACTAGATCGTTTCCAAGCGCTGCCGGTGCCGTTTCATGCGCAGGCCGCGCGGCAAGGATATAAAGGCAGGCAGGGGCGAGGCGAACGAAACTGTTTTCAAGGTTTTGCCGTATTCGGACATAATTTGTCTCACGGGCGCACGTATAATACTGAAACAACGACACTAATCGGCTTGCAGGATTTTAGGTTGCTTCGATGAGCCAGAGACCCCCCATAGCGCCCCGAAGTCCGCGCGCGGCGCTCGAGCCCGAGCAGGTGCCGCAGCCGCCTAAGCATTCGCAACGCGCACGGAATACGTTCGTCGTTGTCGGCAACGCGATCATTACGTTCCTGGTTGTCGCGATGCTGCTGGTCGGCGGTGTGTTTTTCTACGGCAAGAAGACCATCGAGGCCAAAGGCCCGCTCGCCGAGGACAAGGTCGTCAACATCCCGCCGCGCGCCGGCATGACCGACATCGGCGACATCCTTCAGCGCAACGGCGTGATCTCCGCCGACCGCTGGACCTTCATCGGCAGCGTGCTGGCGATGAATGCGCGCTCGGGACTCAAGTCCGGCGAATATCTGTTCCAGAAGAACGCCAGCCTGCGCGATGTCATCAACACCATTGTCGAAGGCAAGGTGGTTCAGCACTCCATTACGATTCCCGAAGGCCTGACATCGGAGCAGATCGTCGCCCGGATTCAGGACAACGATATTTTTGCGGGCTCGCTGAAGGAACAGCCGCGTGAAGGCACGCTGCTGCCTGACACCTATAATTTCCCGCGCGGCACGCCGCGCGACCAGGTGATCCAGCGCATGCAGCAGGCGCAGAAGCGAGTGCTCGCCGAGGTCTGGGCGCGCCGCAATCCCGATATTCCCGTTCGCTCGCCGGAACAGCTCGTGACGCTGGCTTCTATCGTCGAGAAGGAAACCGGCAAGGCGGATGAACGCAGCCGTGTCGCTGCCGTGTTCACCAATCGCCTGCGCCAGCGCATCAAGCTGCAATCCGATCCGACCATCATCTACGGTCTCGTCGGCGGGAAGGGCACGCTCGGCCGGCCGATCAAGCGCAGCGAGATCCAGCAGCCGTCGCCATACAATACATACGTGATCGACGGACTGCCGCCCGGACCGATTGCCAATCCCGGGCGCGCCTCGCTGGAGGCCACAGCCAATCCCGCGCGCACCCGCGACCTGTTCTTCGTTGCGGATGGCACCGGCGGGCACACCTTCACGGAAACCTACGATCAGCATCAGAAGGGCGTCGCGAAGCTGCGCGCGATGGAGCGCCAGCAGCAGAACGACACGGTTGAGGCCGATGACCAGCCGGTCGCGGCGACACCGCCTGCCGCTGCCGCGCCGGCCGCCGCTGCTCCCGCCAAACCGGCGAGCATGCCCAAGGCCGCACCGAAGGGCGCCGCTCCGAGAGCGTCAGCGCCGGCGAGCATCATCGCCAGCGAGCCGCCGGCGGATGGTGCCGCGCGCAAACGCACCGCAAAACGCGCCCCGGCCGCGGCCCCCGCCGAGCCCGAAGAAGAGAAGACGCAGTAGCTTCTTGCGCGCTTTCCCGATTTCGTGGACAAGCTGAGCGTCGTTCCCAGAGGTTGACGGAGATACTTTCGCGATGGCGCTGTCGAGCATGACCGGCTTTGCGCGAAGCCACGGTACCAGCGGACCCTATGCGTTCGAATGGGAATTGAAATCGGTCAACGCCAAGGGCTTTGACTTCCGCATGCGGTTGCCGCCGGGCTGGGATGATATCGAAGCCGCCACCCGCAAGCGGGCCGCCGAGGTGCTTTCGCGCGGCACGGTCTACGCCAATCTGTCGGTCAAGCGGACCGGAGCGGGGTCCGTCGTCCGCATCAATGACGAGGTCTTGTCGTCGATCCTGAAAGTGGCCGCCGAGATTTCCGCACGGACCGATGCCGTCGCGCCGAGCGTGGACGGATTGCTCGCGATCAAGGGCGTGATCGAGGTCGTCGAGCCGGAGAGCGACGAGGCGGAAATGCAGGCCGCGCGCGCCGCGGTCTCGGCCGCGTTCGAGCAGGCTCTGCAAAGCCTGATCGACATGCGCAAGCGTGAAGGTGTCGCGCTCGGCCAGATCCTCTCTCAACGCATGGACGAGATCGAGCGGCTCGCCAGGCGGGCGGAAGCCGCCCCCGGCCGCAAGCCCGAAGCCATCAAGGCGCGGATCGCCGAACAGGTCGCGGCGTTGCTCGATACGTCCGATCGTTTTGATCCGGATCGTCTCAGCCAGGAGGCGATCATGATCGCGGCCAAGGCGGACATTCGCGAAGAACTCGACCGCATCGCCTCGCATATCGCGCAGACCCGCGAACTGCTCGGCAAGGGTGGCGCGGTGGGCCGCCGGCTGGATTTTCTCGCGCAGGAATTCAACCGCGAGGTGAACACCACCTGCTCGAAGTCGAACGACATCGAACTGACCAACACCGGACTTGAGATGAAGAACGTGGTCGAGCAATTTCGCGAGCAGGTTCAGAATCTGGAATAATGTTTCGGAAGGCGGGGATTTCAGGCCATGGCGGCGGGGGGCACCTTGAGAGGCGTTGAGCGGCGCGGGCTGATGTTCGTGCTGTCGTCGCCGTCGGGCGCGGGAAAATCCACGCTGGCGCGCATGCTGATCGAAAAGATGCCGGGCCTGAGCATGTCGGTGTCGGTCACCACCCGCGCCAAACGCCCCGGCGAAGCCGACGGCGACCACTACCATTTCATCGACAAGCCGGCGTTCGACGCCATGGTGAAGAGCGACGAACTGCTCGAGCACGCGCCGGTGTTCGGAAATTTCTACGGCACGCCGCGTAAGGCGGTTCAGGCCGCGCTGGAAACGGGGCAGGACGTGCTGTTCGACATCGACTGGCAGGGCACGCAGCAGTTGCGCGAGAAAGCGCGCGACGATGTGGTCAGCGTTTTCATTCTGCCGCCTTCTGCCGCCGATCTCGAAAAACGGCTACACACTCGCGCGCAGGATTCCGACGAAGTGATCGCGGGTCGCATGAGCCGCGCCAGCCATGAGCTGAGCCACTGGGCGGAGTACGACTACGTCGTCATCAACAACAATCTCGACGAGGCCTATTCCCAGGTCGTGACCATCCTCAAGGCCGAGCGGCTGAAGCGCGAGCGCCAGACCGGGCTGTCGGCCTTCGTGCGCGAGTTGCAGAAGCAATTGGAAAAATGAGAGCGGTTTCTGTCGTCATTGCGAGCCAACGGGTCGGCGCAACGCCCCGCCCGATGATAAACTCCGCGAAGCAATCCACGCTTTGAACAGCAAAAGCTGGATGCTTCGTTGCAGGTGCTCCTCGCAATGACGATTTGCCTGCTTTGAGTCGCTACGCCGCCGGACGCCTCGACGCGCGCGCCAGCAATTCCTCAAGTTCATCGACCGCCTCATCCAGCACGCGCGGTTCGGGCAAGGCGTCTGCGTAAGGCGCGGGGGACGCCGGTCGCGGATTGTCCTGCCGGACCGTTTCGCGGGTGATGTCCATATCCCAGATCGGACGGCGCGGACCGGAAGCGCGGTCGTCCTTGCGCGGACGCGGCCTGACGTATTTGAAGATCATCGGGCCGATGATGGCGCCCAGTGCGAGCGCGCAAACCAGCACGCTCAGCAAGATCCTGACCGGGAAGTTTTCAGTGTCGGCATGATCGGCCGCAGCGGCCGGCACCGGTGCAGACATTGCATCTGGGGTCAGTGCTGCCGCTGCGGCCATGACCAGGCGATCCGGCGTCAGGGCAGGCGCGGGCTGCGGCGGTTCGGCTGCGCTTGTGTTCGTTTGATTTTCAGCCGAGGCGACGGCTTTCGGCTCCGGCCAGCGCGAGGCGATGTTCCAGCCTTGCGCGGTTGCTGCTTCAGGCGCGGGCAGCATCGTCGCGGTCTGATTGTCGTCGCGGACAGCCTCGGCGGACGGCTGCATCAGTGGCGGCCATGTCGATTCCGCGAGAGATTTGTCTTGGTCGGACGTATCCGGCGGCAGCTCGGCGCGGGCGTTCGCCACCGATTTCTGAATTTTTTCTTCGGGGCAGGCGCATCCTGTTCGGCTGCGGGCGACGGTGTCGTCTCCGTGGCCTGTTTCACCTTCGCGCCCTCGTCGGCAAGATACCAGCATTTGCGCTTGGTGCCTTTCTCGAGGCGATAGTACCAGTGGGCTCCCGCGGGTGTCGTCGCCTTCGGCGCGGAGAGACATTCGTTTTCCGCTGCGGGTTCGGCGTTGGCCGGCATCGACGTGATGCTGATGAATGAAACGAAGCCTGCGGCGATAGCCGACGCGATGAAGGCGGTTCGGTTTGACATTCTGTCCCCCTTACGCAACACGGAACCAATTCCCTTGTCGAGTTGTCGGGGACAAGTTGGGTCGCAATAGGCCGCAAATCCGGAAAGGCTGGGGCAACATTCGGGCGCGCGTTCCGCCTGCAATTGTGGCGTTGCGGAACCGGTTTGGTGTAACGAGGGCACGTCTTTCGGCGCGCGATCCGCGCGCCTGCTTCGCCGGTTGAGGAACGATCTTTGATCCCTTGGGAATTGCTGGATACCGCGCAAGTGCCGGGCGGCGGCGAACTCCGCCTGATGCGCAGGGGCACGGAGTTTTCCATTAAGCTCGGCCAGAACGAGTTGATGAACAGTCGTCTCAGTGGATCGGAGCAGGCGCTCGCAACGCTCGCCTGGAGACGGATTCAGACGCGTGCGAAGCCGCGCATGCTGATCGGCGGTCTCGGCATGGGATTTACATTGCGCGCCGCGCTTGCCGTGCTTGGGTCCGACGCCAAGATTGTTGTTGCCGAACTGGTGCCTGAGGTGGTGGCCTGGGCGCGGGGCGCGATGGCGGAGATGTTTGGCGACAGTTTAAAGGACCCGCGCGTCAGCATCGTAGAGAAGGACGTCAGCCATCTGATCCGTTCAGATCCTGCGGCTTACGATATCATCCTGCTCGACGTCGATAACGGTCCCGAAGGTCTGACCCGTGAAGCCAACGATGCACTTTACGATCTGAAAGGACTGACCGCTGCACGCGCGGCGCTGCGCCCCGGCGGCGTGCTGGCGGTGTGGTCGTCGGGACCCGATGCGCGTTTTACCCAGCGGCTGCGCAAGGCGGGTTTCGGCGTGGATGAGGTTCCGATCCGCGCCACCGGATCACGCAGCGGCGCGCGCCACATGATCTGGATGGCGATGAGGCTCGATAAGGTGAAATAGCTGTTTGCTCAATTCGTCAGCATGATGCGGCCGACGACCTTGCCGGCGCGCAACTGGTCGATCCATTTCTGGACGTCGGCCATCGGCTCTTCCTTCATCGGCGTCGGCTTGATCTTGCCGGCACGGGCCAGTGCCATCAGTTCGTTGGCTTCCGCCAGCGTTCCGGTGATGAAGCCCTCGATGGTCATGCGCTTGTAGACCCACTGCACCATCGGGATGCTGAAGTTGCCACCCATCAGGCCGGACACCACGATCTTGCCGCCCCGCGCCAGCACGGCCATCGCGAACGCCATCGATTTCTCGTTGCCGGCGAAATCGACCACCTCGTCGAAGCCACCTTCGGTCTCCTTCAGGATGCGTTTGACGATGTCAGGTTCGGATGGGTCATAGGCAACCGCCGCGCCATTCTTCAGCGCAGTCTCGCGCGCCGTGGCGCTGAGGTCGGCGACGGAAATTTTCTGCTTGAACATGGCCTGAGCGAAGGAAAGTCCCATCATGCCAACGCCGCCGAGGCCGATCAGCAGCATGTTGCGCTCGCGCGGCCGCCCGAGATGCCGCTTCAATGCGCCATAGGCGGTGACGCCCGAGCACATCAGGGTCGCTGCGACGTTGACGGGCAGGGGATCGTAGTCGAGCAGATACTTTGCGTCCGGCACCAGCACATGGCTAGCGAAGCCGCCGTCGATGGCGACGCCGAGATAGCGGTTGCGCACGCACAGGTTCTCGTCGCCGTTGAGGCAATCCCGGCACTGGCCGCAGCCGATCCACGGAAACACCGCCTTCTTCTTGCCGATCAGCGCCTTGTCGACGTCGGGACCGACCTCATCGACGACGCCCGCGATTTCGTGCCCGAGCGTGAACGGCAGCGTCATCCCCTTGGTGGTGTCGAGTTTCTTGCCGTTGCCCAGATCGGCATAGCCGTCCTGGATGTGAAGATCGGAATGGCACAGGCCGCAGCGCTCGATCCGAACCAGAACTTCCCGGCCTTGCGGCTTCGGAGTCTCCGCGATGGTTTCGCAGAGCGGAGCATCGAACTTCACAATCGACTGGCGGCGCAGGATGGCCATTTCAGTTTCTCTCCAAGGGCGTTTCTGTTTTTGCGGCCCGTATATTGGTCAATTCCCGCGCCATGGCAACAAATCCGGATACGGGAATGGTCTCGGCACGTCGCGTCGGTTCGACACCGGCGGCGGCGGCCAATAGCGCCGGATCGACGCCGAGCGATTTGAGGCTTTGCCGCAGCATCTTTCGGCGCTGGCCGAACGCCGCGGCCGCGACGCGCTCCAGCATGCGGCGGTCGCAGGGGTCGGGTGCGGCGCGTGGAATGAGCCTGACGACCGACGAGGTGACCTTCGGCGGCGGCACAAACGCGCCGGGTGCGATGTCGAACAATATTTTCGTTTCCGCGCGCCAGTTCGACAGCACGCCGAGGCGGCCATAGGCCTCGTCGTTCTCGCGGGCCACGATGCGCTCGGCCACCTCGCGCTGAAACATCAGCACCATCATGTCGTACCACGGCGGCCACGGCTCGATGCTGAGCCAGTCGATCAGCAGCACGGTGGCGATGTTGTAGGGCAGGTTGGCGACAATCTTGGCGCGCTCGCCGTTGAGATAAGGGCGCGGATCGAACGTCGTCGCATCGGCGTTTACGATGGTCAGGCGGCCGGGATAGCGCTGCGAAATTTCCTCCAGCGCGGGAATGGCGCGTTCGTCGCGCTCCACCGCGATCACGCGCTTGACGCCTTGCGCGAGCAGGGCGCGGGTCAGGCCCCCGGTCCGGGACCGACTTCGACGATGGTCGCGCCTTCAAGCGGCGCGGCGGCCCGCGCGATCCGCGACGTGAGGTTGAGATCGAGCAGGAAATTCTGGCCGAGCGATTTGCGCGCGGACAGTTCATGACGCCGGATGACGTCGCTGAGCGGCGGCAGATCGTCGATGGCGCTCATGCGCCGGAGGCCGCCGCCATGCGCGCGGCAAGACGAAGCGCCGCGATCAGGCTCGACGGATTGGCGCGTCCGGTGCCTGCGATGTCGAACGCGGTGCCGTGATCGGGCGAGGTGCGGATAAACGGCAAGCCCAGCGTGACATTGACGCCGTCATCGAACGCGATGGTTTTGATCGGGATTAGCGCCTGATCGTGATACATGCAGATCGCGCAATCGTAGGTTTTGCGCGCCGCCGCGTGGAACATGGTGTCGGCGGGTAGCGGTCCGCGGACATCGATGCCATCCTGTCGCAGCGTCGCAATCGCGGGCGCGATGATCGACTGCTCCTCGCTGCCGAGCGAGCCGTCCTCGCCGGCATGCGGATTGAGTCCGGAGATGGCGAGGCGCGGGTGGGCGATGCCGAGCCGCGCCGACAGGTCCGCAGCGACGATGCGTCCGGTCTTCACGATGAGGTCGCTGGAAAGTTGCGCGATGGCGTCACGCAGCGAAAGATGAATCGTCACCGGCACCACGGCCAGTTCCGGCGACCACAGCATCATCACCGGATGCGGCACCGACCCGCCGACCGCAGCCGCGAGTTGCGCCAGGAATTCGGTGTGGCCCGGATGCGAGAAGCCCGCGCGGTAGAGCACGCTCTTGGCGATCGGATTGGTGACGATCGCGCTGGCGCGTCCTTCGATCACGTCGGCGACCGCATGCCGGATCGATGCAATGGCTGCCGGCGCACTGTTGCCGTCGGGCTTGCCCGGCCTTGCCGTCGCCGTGACGCCCGTCGCCACGATAGGAAGCGCGTCGGCAAACAATTCGCTGGCGTTCGCGGCGCTGGCATCGGCGATCTCGATGCGGACGTCCAGCGCGCGGGCACGCTCCACGATAAACGCCTTGTTGCCGATCAGGTAGAACGCGGGAAGATCGAGTTCGCGCCGCTTCAGCCACGCGGCGATGGCGATGTCGGGACCGATGCCGGCAGGCTCGCCGATGGTCAACGCCAGAGGCTTGGTCATGGCGGCTCTGGTCATGGTCACGCTGCCGCCGTTGCATTCACTTGTTGCGGATTTCGATCATGGAGCCCTTGCGGACTTCCTGGAGGTACGACTTGGACTTGGCTTCGTACTTCTGATTGTAGATTTTCTCGCGGGCTTCGCGCTTGGCCGGCGTGTCGGCCTTGGTCGGCTTGCGGCTGCACAAGGCCACCATCTCGACACCCTGCTTGGTGACTTCCGGCGGCGTCAGCTTGCCGACCGGCGTCTTGTCGAGCAGTTCACGCAGATTCGGCGGCAGGTCAGCCGACGTCTTGGTGAGCTGATCGCGGATCGCCGCGTCGCGCATCGCCCGGAACAGCTCCTGCGCCTCCTCGCAGGACTGGATCCGGCTCCGAAGCAATTCCGCTTCCTTGCGGCGTGCCTCGATGGTGGCCGGAGGCGAGCCGCGCGGCACGATCAGAACGATCGGGCGGACGAGATATTCAAAACTTTCAGTCTCCGGCTTGTCGCCGGACTCTCCGATTCCCGCGAGATCCTTTTCAGGCACAAGGAAGCTCGACTGGAATCTGCCGCGCACCAGGTTGCCCCACGTCATGTCGGCCTTGATGCGCAGCTTGAGCGTCTCGGGACGAATGCCGTGGCCTGCCAGCGTCTTCACGAGCTGATCCGAATTCATGCGCATGCGCGACGCCATGTTCCCGAACGCTCCATCGACGTCGGTTGGCGACAGGTCGAGGCCGTACTTCTTGCCTTCCTTGATCTTGATCTTGTCGTTGATCAGATCGTCGAGAGCCTCCTGACGCGACGGCGTCTTGCGGGTCGTCAGCGTCGTCAGCTTGATGCGCTGGTCGATGTCGAAATTGGTAATGGCCTCGCCATTGACCATCGCTGCAACGGACTGCGCCATCACGCCGGATCCGTAAGCCGATACGATGAGCACCGCGGCGGCGAGCGAGGCCGTCCGTGCGTAGCGAAGGAAGAAAGTCGCGATCATGGTCAAGCCCGTCGTGGCCAATGTGGAGGTTCCAATGCGCATTCCGCCATATCAACCCTGAGTTTGCGGCGGCATTGCGCGCACCCGATCAACTCTCGGCAATTTCCGGCGCACTGCCGGATAAGCCTTGAAACCTGCCATCGCGTGGGCCGCACTATCCAGTTACCCCGGAGCACTACTGCGACGTGTTGAACGAACTGGTGCCGATGGTGCGCAGACCGATTTGCAGCATGATGCGGTGATCGGTGACGGGAGAGAGGTAGCTCGCCGACGTATAAGCGTAGTCGGTGATGTAGTTGGCTGCGATGATGAAGCAGTCATCCACATATCCCGCGCCTACGATGTACTGATTGATCGTTTGATTGGTGATGTCGTAGCGCAGCGCGCCTGACAGCATCCAGTTGGTGGCCACCTTGACCGAGCCGGTTGCCACGATGCCTTCGCGGCGCGTGAGGAAGCCGAGTTCCGGCTGCGCGTCGTAGTTGCCGTAGAGCAGGCTCACCCCGAAGCGGTCGAAGTTGGCCCTGCCTTCGAGTTCGAAGCGCCGCACGGCTCCGGTTGCCTCGTCGAGCCGGGTGCGGGCGATCAGGCTGTAGATCCTGTTCGGCTGATAGGCGATGCGGGCGACGTAGTCGGAGCGGTCCTTGTCCAGACCGCTGCCGAGGCTGGTGTTGGTCAAATCCTGGACGGCGAAAGAGTTCAGGCCGAACAACTGGTAGGATTGTCCGAACAGCACGTTGATGAAGCCGCCACGATCGAACTGCGTCGTCGCCTGAACGCCGACATTGGCGCGGCCGCCGCCTTCGACGCGGTCGTAGCCGGAGAATTTATCGACGCTGAACAGGTTGCTGTCGTCGAATGTAAAGCTCTGCGCATCCTCGTTGGGCAGACGGCCGGCGCTCGGTTCATTGGGCCGGATGATCAACTGGCCGATCGGCTCGATCGTCGTGGTGCCCCATGGCTGCACGTTGATGAAGGGATAGCGGTACTCGACGCCGACCGTCGGCATCAGGCGCGCGGTCTGCGTGGAGCCGACCGGCAGGTAATTGGAAACGCCCGGCTGGTTGTCGATGTTGGCGCTGATCAGGTCGGCGCGCAGCGAGGCGAACGGCGTGAAAATCTGGCCGATGGAATCGGTAAACGACCGCCGCCATGAGGCTTCCGCGGTCAGCCGCGTATAATCGCCCGGAATGCCGCGCAGCAGGCAGTTGTTGGGCGTTTTGGCGGCGGGGTTCGCGCTGGGCAAACAGGAACCGGCGATCAACGCAGTGGGATTGATCGCGTCGAACGACGCTGTCTGGCGGCTCAGGCTGGTGAAGTTCGCCTTGTAGCTGAATTCGCCGCCGAGCACGTTGCGGTTGAGGACGTTCGAATAATCGATCACGGGGTGAACGATTGGAATCTGGCTCTGGTCGTCTGCCGCCGAGTATCCGAGGAAGTGCATCACCCGGGCGTCGAAATAGCTGCGGTTGCCGACGCCGGTGAGATAGATTTGCGAGAGGCCGGTATCGGGGGTCAGCAGGAACGCGTTGAGCGCGTTTCTGTAGGGACCGAGGTTGTAGTCATAGAAGAACGACTTGTCGGACACCGCCACCGCATCCCAGCCCCAGACCCATTTGTCGTTCAGCGCGAACTGGCCCTTGGTGTCGATGCCGCCACGGAATTCGCGGTCGCCGGGTTCGGCGTTGAACTGACCCTGATCGTTCTGCCGGATGCCGTAGCCGCGGATCTCGTAAGCGCCGTTGATGAGGCGCTGACGGAATTCGCCCTGCATCAAGAGGCCCTGCTTGGTGGTGTAGCGCGGCGTCACGGTGGCGTCGTAGTCCGGAGCCAGCGCGAAGTAATACGGCACTTCGATGCCGACGCCGTAGCGGTTGCTGGACGAGTAGCTCGGGATCAGGACGCCGCTCTTGCGCTTGACCGTCGGGTCGGGCGTCGAGAAGTACGGCAGGAACGCAATCGGCTGGCCGAAGAATTCGAGGCGCGCATCCTCGAAGTAGAGCATCTTCTCGGTCTGATTGTGGATGATGCGCGCGCCCTTGACCTGCCACAGCGGCGGCTTCTTGGGGTTGTCCTTACAGGCCGCGCAGGCGGTATAGACGCCGTTCTGGAAGACCGTGACGTCGCCGCCGGTACGGTCCGCGCGCGTCGCCGCCATCCGGGTCTGGTCGGCGGTGTCCAGCCGCAGCGAATCGACGAAGCCGTCGCGGTAGTCGTCGGACAGGTCGAGCATGTTGGCGTAAGTGATCTTGCCGTCGGAATCGGTCAGCCGGACGTTGCCTTCGGCATGGAGGCGCTTGGTCTTCTGGTCGTAGATGACCTTGTCGGCCTCCAGCGTCGCTCCGTTGTAATAGATCTGGACGCTGCCGACCGCCGCGACGCGCGAATTGTTGTAGTCGTAATTGACCTCGGTCGCCTGCACGAGCATCTGCCCGTCATTGCTCTGCGGGCGTGCCGGTTTCGGCGGTCTCGGGGGCAGGGGATTGTAACGGTAGGACTGTTGCGCGGCTGCCGGCGTAAGGTCTGCGCCGCCGAAACCGGCCGCCAGACAAAGCCCCATAACGGCAGACATGACGAGGCTTTGGCGGCGCAAGCGAATGCGCCGCCTGAACGCAGGCGTCCGTCCTTGGAGGGCGGCGACAACGGCCACTACCCGTCCTCCTGGTACAGCAAGGCCAAAAATCCCGAGAGGCCGCCCACGCATACGGGCAGCCACGCGGCAGCGAGCGGATGCATCAACTCGGCCTTGCTTAAATCGTCAGTTACTTTCGACAGGACATAGAGCAGAAACCCTGCTGCAACGCCACTTAAAACCATCTTTTGCACGCCGCCGAAGCGGAAGAACCGGAGGCTTACGGCGGCCGCGAGCAGCACCATCGCGGCCAGTAAAAACGGGCGCGCGATCAGTTTCTGATACTGAAGGCGGTAACCGGCTGTGGCCTGTCCCGAGTTCTCGGACGACTTGATGTAATCCGGGAGTTGCCAAAATGACACAGTTTCGGGGGTGGAGAAACTGTTGCGCACCTGAGCCAGGGTAAGGGTGGTGCTGAGCGTCCAGGTATCTTCCTCGATGGCCGGGCTATCCAGCTTGTAGCGCCGTACGCCCTTGAACACCCATCGGCCTGGCTCGAGGGTGGCTTCCCTGGCCTCGATTCTTTCCCGGAAGGTGCCGGACGGATCGTAGCGGAACACGGTCATGCCGGTCAGCAGCGCGCCCTGTCCCTGACTGCGGGCGGCGTTGATGACGCTTTGTCCCTCGCTGGTCGACTGGTTGATCCAGAAACCCGCACCGTCCTGAACACTCGGCGCGCCGTCGGTGAAGATCTTGGTTTCCATTCCCTTCGCGCGTTCCAGCATGTCCGCCGACACCGGATTGTAGACGGCGGTTGCGATCGCGCCGAGCACAAGCGCGCTGAGCAGGGCGGGTGCGGTGAACTGCCAGGCCGAGATGCCGGCAGCCCGCGCGATCACCAGTTCAAGCCGCCGCGACAGCGCGAGGAACGAGACCATCGCGCCGATCATGATGCAGAACGGCATCAGCTTTTCGAGCGTCAACGGGACACGGAACAACGCGGTTTGCGCGACGAACAGGCCGGACACGTTCGACAGGCTGCTGGCGCGGCGCATCAGCTCGATATAATCGACGGTGATCACGAGAAAGAAGATCGCCGCGAAGGTCGCGATCGATGCGATCACGAAGCGTGCAGCGAAATAGCGGGCGAGGATCGTCGTCACCATGCGCGTGATCGCCTCATGCCGCGGCCTGCCGCCGGACAAGCCGTGCGGACGCGAAAACCCCGGCGGACGGCCGCGTAGCCATCCGTAGAACAGTGGTGTCGATCGACCCCATCAGGCAGCGATATCCCCAACTCCAGCCGGTTTCCGGTCCTTTGCCCAGACCTCTCGCGAGATCCCCCATGGGTGCCGGACCGATATTCCCGGTACATTCTTATTTCATAGCATCCCTTTGATCGGTCAACAAAATGGCCGAGCTGGGGCTGAGCGCGAAGCGTGGTTAATAAATCATTTGACGTGGCTTTCCGGCCACGCGCGCAACGCCGAATCCGGCCGCCTCGGGGACATGCTTGCCCCGAGCTATGCGCGCTTGGCAGTGCAAGGGAGAAAGCGCCATAGTGTTGTCATCTCGGCCAGATTCTGGCCGCCTTAGCTGCGCAAGCCGCGATGATCTGGAGGATTTGCTTATGACCGACGCCGTCAAGGTCGGCTTCGTACCGTTTTCCGCTGCCCCGCGCGGCGTTCTGGTGGTGTTCTGTGACGACACGCTGAAATTCGGACCTGCCACAAGCAAGGCATTAGGTGCGACAGCGAATGCCGTGAAACGCGCGGCCGCCGCCAACCAGTTCAAGGGAAAAAGCGGCGCCGCGCTGGATATTCTGGCGCCGGAAGGGCTCAAGGCCGGGCGTCTGATCGTGGTCGGCGTGGGCAAGCTCACCGCGCTCAAGGACGGCGATTACATCAAGTTCGGCGGCAAGATCGCCGCCAAGATTGCCGCCGGGACCGAGGCCGTGACGATTCTCGCTGAACTTCCGTCGGGCGCGATGAAGGGATCGCAGGCGGCTGCGATCGCATCCGGCGTCCGGCTGCGGGCGTATCGATTCGACCGCTACAAGACCACGAAGAAGGATGGCGACAACGCGCCGTTGCGGGCGCAGTTCTCGGTCGCGGTGGCTGACGTCGCCGCCGCGCGCAGGGCCTTCGGCCCCGAGAATCACATTATCGACGGCGTGCTGATCGCGCGCGAACTCGTCAACGAACCGCCGAACGTACTTTTCCCGGCGGAATTTGCCCGGCGCGCGGCGCAATTGCGGAAACTCGGCGTGCGCGTCGATGTGCTCGATGTCCCGGCGATGAAAAAGCTCGGAATGGGCGCGCTGCTCGGCGTCTCGCAGGGCTCGGAGCACGACGGGCGCACCGTCATCATGCGCTGGAACGGTGGCAAGCCGGGCGAACAGCCGATTGCGTTCGTCGGCAAGGGCGTATGCTTCGACACTGGCGGCATTTCGATCAAGCCGGCCGGCAGCATGGAGGACATGAAGGGCGACATGGGCGGCGCGGCCTGCGTCGTCGGCCTGATGCACGCGCTCGCCGCACGCAAGGCCAAGGTCAATGTCGTCGGCGCCATCGGCCTCGTCGAGAACATGCCGGACGGCAACGCGCAGCGCCCCGGCGACATCGTGACCTCGATGTCGGGACAGACCATCGAGATCATCAACACCGACGCCGAAGGCCGGCTCGTTCTCGCTGACGTGCTCTGGTACGTGGCGAAGAAGCACAAGCCGAAGTTCATGGTCGATCTGGCGACGCTCACCGGCGCTATTCTCGTCGCGCTCGGCGTCGAATATGCGGGCATGTTCTCGAACGACGACAAGCTCGCGGAACGACTGACCGCGGCGGGGCAGGAGACAGGTGAGCGCGTGTGGCGGATGCCGCTCGGTCCCGAATATGACAAGCAGATCGATTCGCAATTCGCGGACATGAAGAACACCGGCACCCGCAACGGCGGCTCGATCACCGCGGCGCAGTTCCTGCAACGCTTCGTCGACGAGACGCCGTGGGCGCATCTCGACATCGCAGGCACCGCGATGGGCGTCCCCGCATCGGACCTCAACCGCAGTTGGGGATCGGGCTATGGCGTGCGCCTGTTGAACAAACTGGTCGCGGATCATTACGAAGCGAAAAAGTAGGACGCGGGATCGTCATCCCGAGGGGCAAGCGCTTGCGAGCCTCGAAGGATGACGCGATAAAGGCGTGAGCCGTCGCCCTTCGAGGCTTGGCGGCTTCGCCGCCGGCGCACCTCAGGGTGACGGCAACAATGCGTAACTGTCTCCGATCGGCTCAGGCACGCGATGACGGAAGTCCTGTTCTATCATCTGCAAGACACGACGCTTGAGAAAGTGTTGCCGCCGCTGCTTGAGAAGTCGCTCGCGCGCGGATGGCGCGTGGTGGTGCAAACCGGCTCCGAGGAGCGCGCGGAAGCGCTCGACGCGCATCTGTGGACCTATCGCGAAGATTCGTTTTTGCCCCATGGAACATGGCGCGACAGCGATGCGGTGAACCAGCCGGTCGTCCTCATCATGGACGATGGCAATCCCAACAACGCCAATGTCAGGTTCATCGTCGATAGCGCCGGCCTGCCCAAGGATTGCGCAACCTATGAGCGGGTTGTCATGGTCTTCAATGGCGACGACGATGAAGCGCTCGGCGCGGCGCGCGCTGCATGGTCGGACGGCAAGTCGCGCGGGCTCGACCTGACATATTGGCAGACCGACGAACGCGGGAAATGGCAGAAACGCGCGTGACGAACAGGCACAACCGCCAACACTAGAACCGCTCTTAACTCGCTGATCGCGAGATTGTCCGCCGTTAACAATACAGTCTTTTTTCGTTGACCTGACCGGCAGTTAGCCACCATGGTGCCGCAAAGGGATGGTGCAAGGCATCTGCGTGCAGCGACGGGCGAGTGTTCATTTCTCTCGGACGCGCGATGCGCAAATGATTGTTTATGCATTTGCTTTAAGGCATGAGCTGGTTCCGGAATGCGCATGTAGCGCGCTGAAGTTGGTGTGAGAGCGAATTTGAACGTCCCGCGTAAAAGCATTCCTGCACGACAGTTGGCGGCCCTCGTGATCGTGGCGCCGATGATCGCTGGCTGCGGCGGGCTGTCCGATTTTTCGCTGAAGGACCAGGAATGGTTCGCGCGGCCGGGCCGATCTTCAAGGGCAGCAACAGCAGCATTGAAACGCCGCCGCTCAGCCAGAGCAAAGAGGTCACGCCGAACGACCTGATTACCTCCGATGGCCAGTGTCCGGGAATGCCGGCGCCGGGTGCGCCGGCCGATGCCAATGCGTCATCGGAAGGACAGCCGCCGATACCGGCCGTGGCGCCGGTCGCGCTCGGTCACACCGAATGCGACGTCGCGCGCGCAATTGCCGTGGCGCCTGACAATGTAAACCTGTCGAACAACGCACGCGGTGATCGCGTTGCGCTGATTACCTGGACCCACGGGCCGCGGCCGGGGGCCTATACCTTCACATCGGGACGGTTGACGTCGATCGAGCGGGTCGATGCGCCCGAACCCGAAAAGGCCCGTCCGCGGCGCGAAGAAGAAGCGCTCCTAAGCCCTGCTGTGCTTGATTACGTTTGCTGTTCTCCTCATCCTGAGGAGCGCGCTCTTGCGCGCGTCTCGAAGGATGAGAGCAGATGAAACAAGAGATTCAGGTCGTCATTGCGAGCCAACGGGTCGGCGCAACGCGCCGCCCGATGATAAACTCCGCGAAGCAATCCAGTCTTTGGAGCGATAAGGACCGGATTGCTTCGTCGCAAGTGCTCCTCGCAATGACGAAGTCAATCTGTTGGCTCACTGACTGCATTTCGAGTCAGAACTCTCAGGATGAGGATCGCAGATTTCAGCTCGTCGCTTCGTCGTAGGACGAGCTCGCCGCCAGCCATTCATCTTCGGCGCGTTGCAGCGCCTCCGCGGCGCTTGCCCGCGCTTTGGTGAGCTGCGCTGCCTGCTTCGGGTCGCGCTTGAACAGGTCCGGCAACGCCAGCGCGGCATCGATTTTCTCGATGATGCCGGTGATGCGCGCGATCTCGCTTTCCGCATGCGCAATCTTCTGTTTGGGCGGCACGCGCTTTTCTGCCTTGGGCCGCTGCGGCTTGTCGCGACTGCCTCCACGCTCGTTGCGGTCGCGGCCCGAGGCGCGCATGCCGCGCGCGGTCAGCACCGAGCGGCGATAGTCGTCGAGGTCGCCGTCGTAGGGCGTCACGGCGCGGTCGGCCACCACCCACAACTGGTCCGCGCAGGCCTCGATCAGGTAGCGGTCGTGCGAGACCATGATGATCGCGCCGGGATATTCGTTGATGGCTTCCGCCAGCGCGGCGCGGCTGTCGATGTCCAGATGGTTGGTCGGCTCGTCGAGGATGATCATGTTGGGGCCGTAGAACGTCGCCAGCCCGAGCAGCAGCCGCGCTTTCTCGCCGCCGGACAGCGAACTGACCTTGGTGTCGCCGGCTTTGCCGGAAAAACCGATCGCGCCGACGCGCGCGCGCACCTTCGTTTCCGGCGCGTCAGGCATCAGCCGGCGCAGGTGATCGTAAGCCGATCCTTCCAGATCGAGTTCGTCGGTTTGGTGCTGTGCGAAGTAACCGACCGACAGATTGGCCGCGCGCACAACCTTGCCGGAAAACGGCGGCAGCTTGCCCGCCAGCAGTTTCACCAGCGTCGATTTGCCGTTGCCATTGGAGCCGAGCAGGGCGATGCGGTCGTCGTTGTCGATCCGCAACGTGACGTGATTGAGCACGGGCTTCGCCGGATCGTAGCCGACCGACACGTCGTCCACCGCGATGATCGGCGGCGAAAGAAGTTTCTCCGGCACGGGAAACGTGATCTCGCGCACGTCCTGCGTGACGAGCGCTGTGACCGGCTTCATGCGCTCCAGCATCTTGACGCGCGATTGCGCTTGCTTGGCCTTCGAGGCCTTGGCCTTGAAGCGATCGACGAAGGCCTGCAATCGCTTGCGCTCGTCCATCTGCTTTCTGGCGTGCTTGGCATCCAGCATCTCGCGGGTGGCGCGCTGCTCCTCGAACGACGAGTAGGTGCCCTTGTAGAGCGTGAGCTTGCCGCGATCGAGGTGCAGGATCTGGTCGACTGACGTGTCGAGCAGGTCGCGATCGTGGCTGATGACGATCACCGTGCGCGGATAATTCGCGAGATGGTCCTCCAGCCAGAGCGTGCCTTCGAGATCGAGATAGTTGGTCGGTTCGTCCAGCAGCAGCAGGTCGGGCGCTGCGAACAATGTCGCCGCGAGCGCCACGCGCATGCGCCAGCCACCGGAAAATTCCGAGCAGGATCGTGCCTGATCGGCAGTGGAGAAGCCGAGGCCCGAGAGAATGGCGGCGGCGCGGGCAGGGGCGGAGTGGGCGTCGATGTCCACGAGGCGAGTCTGGATGTCGGCGATACGCTCCGGGTCGTGCGCCGTCTCGGCTTCGCGCAGCAGCGCGTCGCGCTCCAGATCGGCCTTCAACACGACTTCGACCAGGGTCTCAGGGCCGTCGGGAGCTTCCTGCGCGAGACTGCCGATGCGCCAGCGCGGCGGAATCGAGATTGAACCTGCTTCCAGCGGCAAATCACCACGAATGGCATGAAACAACGTCGATTTGCCGACGCCGTTGCGTCCGACGAAGCCGACGCGCGCGCCGGGCACGATTTGCACCGTACTCTGGTCGATCAGAAGGCGTCCGGCGATCCGGATCGAAATGTCATTGATGGAGAGCATGGCGGGCTTTTACGGAACACCCCGCCGAACGCAACAGCTTTGTCAGATCGTTTATGACGGATGGGCCATGCTTTTGCCGTCGCAACGTCCGCTTACGCGCCGATCCCCGCGAGATCGGAGCGAGAGCTCGGGATTCAATGTGTTTCGTCCGCCATCCCCGGTACGATCGACGGCGCGCGTTCGCGGTCGAGTTCCGGCAACCGCGCCATGAGCGCGCGCAGGCGCTGAGACATATCCGGCGACTCACGCATCAGCGCATCGCGCAGTTTCTCGCCGATGCCCTGCCAGACGGCTTCGCTGTGAATGTGATCGAGATGGACGCGAGGAGCGTTCAAATGGTTCGGCATGGCCAAACTCCAATTCGCTTCAACTTCTCTTCAATATCACGGGACCAATGCGGCGGAGCCGGGTTCGTTCAGACGATTCATCAGCATGGTGTGAATCCGGTAAAAATTTAAACACCGGGAACATGGAACTCTTGGTGAGAAAAAGCCCCCGAACAGGAACTGCCGGGGGCTCTGGAGTCCGGAAGAAGCGGGAAAGGCCTTGCTCAGAAGCAGACGTTGACCATGCGATAGCGAAGACCATGGCGCGTTTCGACCAGGCGCTTCACATAGCAGCCGCCGTAACCGCCGCCGACGATGAAGCGCGGGCCGCCCCAGTAATGACCGTGGAAGCCGTGATGATGGTGATGATGCTTCCAGCCTTTTGCCGAAGCGGCGGTGGGCATCATGGCGGTGGCGGACAGTGCGGCGACAGCGGCCAGTCCAAGAACGAATTTGCGCAACATGACAGGTCTCCTTGAGTTTGGCGTCGGAGCGCCGTTGATGTGCCCCTGCATGTCAGTCGACTTCTCGCCGGAATGGGTTCGCGGCGATGCCTGCGACAAAAAGACCGGCCGCTTTCACGGCCGGTCGTTGGTATTTCGCTAGGTTGAAGCGCGGATCAGTAGCAGCGGTTCACCGTGCGCCAGCGCGGTCCCCACGGCGTCGGAACCAGGCGGCGCTGAGCGCATCCGGCATAGCTGCCGTAATATCGCGGAGCGAAGCCGAAGCGCGGACCGCCCCAATTGCGGTGACCGTAATAGCCGTGCCCGCCGCCGTACATCGGACGAACGCTATGCCACTCCCGCGCCGAAGCGTCTGATGGCGTGAATGCAGCGGTGCCGAGAGCAGCAACCGCAGCGCAGGCGAGAATGAGTTTACGCATCATGATGATCTCCTCGATCTGGACGTGAGGCGCAACGCCGGACGCTTCCTAAAGTTCATGTGGCGACCGATGTTGCCCTGTATGCAGTCACACTGGTCCCGCGCTCCTGAACCGGAGCGGCATGACCGTGTCAGACAGGGTTCATCTTGGTGACATCGCGGTAAGTCTTGCAGGAGACTTCCGGGAAAGGTATCGGGAGCGGGGTGCCGTCCATGCCGGACGAGGCTGCTGGTATACCAGCTTGCCGACGCATCCCCGCGCCGTTATAAGCGCGGCAACCTTCCCAACACACCTGCTTCAAGGACAAGTACCATGGCGATTGAGCGCACCTTTTCGATCATCAAGCCGGACGCGACCGCGCGCAATCTGACCGGCGCCGTCAACGCCATCATCGAGAAAGCCGGACTGCGCATCGTCGCGCAGAAGCGCATCCTGATGACGCGCGCGCAGGCCGAGACCTTCTACGCGGTTCACAAGGCGCGTCCGTTCTTCGGTGAACTGGTCGACTTCATGATTTCGGGACCGGTGGTGGTTCAGGTTCTCGAAGGCGAGGGCGCCATCCTGAAGTATCGCGACGTGATGGGCGCGACCGATCCGTCGAAGGCCGCCGAAGGCACGATCCGCAAGGCGCACGCCAAGTCGATCGGCGAGAATTCGGTGCACGGTTCAGACGCGGCCGAGACGGCGGCGATCGAGATCGCGCAGTTCTTTGCGGGGAATGAAATCGTCGGCTGAAAACAATAATGGCCGGGAACAAGAAGAAGTGGTCGGGGGGCCTTTAACGTGGACTGGTTGATTCAGATTTTCGACCCGGGGCATATCAGCGCCTGGTTCGTGCAGCTTGAGAACGAGATTCAGCACCCGCAATTCTGGGTCGCTCTCACCAAGATCATCTGGATCAACGTCCTGCTATCCGGCGACAACGCGCTGGTAATCGCGCTGGCCTGCCGCGGACTGCAACCCAAGCAGCGCGTCTGGGGCATGGTGCTGGGCGCGGGCGTCGCCGTCCTGCTCCGCATCATCTTCACCGGCATCGTGGCATCGTTGATGGCGCTGCCGTATCTGAAACTGGTCGGCGGTCTGGCGTTGTTGTTTATTGCCGCGAAGCTGCTGGTTCCCGAGAAGGAAGACGAGGACGGCGTGCAGGCCGCGGCCCATTTGTGGGCGGCGGTGCGCATTGTCGCCATCGCCGATATCATCATGAGCCTCGACAACGTCATCGCGGTCGCCGCTGCCGCCAACGGCAGCCTCGTGCTGATGATGCTCGGTCTCGCCATCAGCATTCCGATGATCGTGGCGGGTGCGGCGCTCATCATGGCGTTGCTCGATCGCCTGCCGGCCCTGATCTGGCTCGGCGCGGCGCTGCTCGGCTGGATCGCGGGCGAGGTGATCGCCACCGATCCCGGGGTTGCGCCGTGGCTGCATCGTCTGCTCGACGGCCACATTGCCCTTGACCTCGATACCACCTCGACGATCTTCGGCTTCGCGAGGCATCTGCGGTTCGGCAGCGAGATCGGCGAACTCACGCTGGCGGTGCTGGGCGTGATCGTGGTGCTGGTGGTCGGCTCGATCTGGCGCAAGCGCGCCCTGCGGGAGCTGCACGAAGCGCATGTGGCGGCTTAGCCGCTGACGTAAATTCGGTAACGTGAGGTCGTCCCGGCGAGGGCCGGGACCCATCATCCCTGTCGGCGTATTTTATGAAGAAGCAACCGGCTGGCTTGCGCCAACGAGAGGCCGGTGATTATGGGCCCCGGCCTTCGCCGGGACGACGTGCTGGAAGGGCAGTTCCAACTACAATGATAATTGCTTGCGGCTTGATCCGCCGCGCTCAGCAACTCACCACTTCAACTCGACGCCCAGCGTGCCCTGATGCGACTCAAAGCCGTCGCGGAATTTGCCGTCGTAGCTGGCGTACAGCCGTACGGTGTTGCTAACGATATATGACGCGGCTGCTCCGGCATCCGCGCCGTTGCGGCTTTCGCGGACTCCGGCAACGTTGATCGCGTTGTTGCCGAGGCTGACCTGAACGTCGCCGATGTTCTGCGAAAAGTTGTCGACGAATTTTCCGTAGGCCGACACGTCGATCGCCTGCTGGCCGATGATCCAGTAGTGCCCGACCTCGGCGCCCGCCAGCACGCGCGCGCGCTCGCCGCGGGAGTCGGCGACGGAGACCGGAAAGGCGCCGCCGCTCTCCCTGTAATCGTCGGTGCGCGCCGAGATGTATTCGAGAGCCACCTTGGGCACGATACGGCTCTGGCCGAATGAATAGTAGTAGTTGAGTTCGCCGAGCACGCCGTCGATGCTGCCGCGATAATTGGCGGCGGCGGCGCCGAGCGGGGTCAGCCGGTTCGCGTTGATAAGGGCGAAGCCATGAACGGCTGCTATGGCCAGCGTCCACGGACCGTTGGTGTAAGACGCGTTGATGCCGATCTGGGTCATGCCCAGCGTCGCGCTTTGCAGCGCCAGCGGGACGTCGATCTGGGTGCGGCTCTGGTCGGCCGAGAAGCCGACATTGAGGCCGGGCGCTAGCGTGGCACCGATGCCGCCGACGATGCCGAGTGTTTTGCGCCGGTCGCCGACGAAGGTGCCCTGCGCGGCGGTATGCGCGCTGCTGCCGTAGCCTTCCGCCCAGGTCCGGTACATCGGCTCGGCGGTGCTTTGGGACGCGCCGCCGCCTCCCGAATTGTCACGCGCGGCAAATCCGTAGGTCGCTTCGCGGCCGAGGCGTTGCAGGAAGTTGCTGCCGATGTCGAACTGGGCCGCCTGAGCGGAGAACTGGGTGTTGGCGTCGGTGGAACCGGGGAAAACCGGCAGGCCGGATTGTGCGTTCGCGCTTGAAGCTGCGCATATGACCATCATGAAGGCCGCCGCAACAACGGCAAATGCCAACCTTATCCGGCTCAAGGGTGGTCGCGTAGTTTTCATAAGAACCGGAACTCAAAAGGAATTTGCTGCAATCGCGTAAGTGATTTGCCCTGAATCCGGCGGTTGCGTCAACTTATCGCGCGGCGAGCGGGAGGCATTCAGGGGTGCTGTGGTGCCATTGCCACAGACTTATGTGCCTCGCGGCACACTTGCTAAGCCGAAATTTTCGTGTTGGGATTGAGGCCGCAATCGGATCTGGGCCGTTCGGCTGTGCGTTTGGAAGACGAGAAATCCTGCAAAACTGGTGAAGCCCGCTAACGGCGTGGCACGCGTGAAGCGTGGCCGCGTCTTTTTTATTTTTGGACGAGGAGGCAGACGTTGGCAAAAGGTACGGTCAAGTGGTTCAACCCGACCAAGGGTTACGGGTTCATCAAGCCGGCGGTCGGCGACAAGGACGTGTTCGTGCATATCTCGGCAGTCGAGCGCGCCGGGCTGAGCACCCTCAATGAAAACCAGACCGTCGAATATGATCTTGTGGAAAATCGCGGCAAGTCATCGGCGGAAAACCTGAAGGTATCCTGATTTCGCGTCATCGTTGAAGGTGATGTTCTCCCGGTCACCTGGTGTGGTGGTTCGCAAGTCCGCATCATTTTGCGGCACATTCTTTCAGCGGACTTGCGAGCCAAAACCACACCAGAATTAGGTTTGTTGGTGTCCTTTTGAATTCGAAGTTCGCTATGGAGGCCGCCTCGAAGTAAGGCGAACTTCGGATTCAAGACATCAGCCGGGTTTTTTTCCTGAACGATTGCGATCTCAGAACACCGCCGGCGAGATCAGCGTATCGTCCGGGCTGCCGTTCGCCTCGGTCTTGCACCGGCCATTTTCAAGCCGCGTGCCGCCGCTTGCGACAAGCCGCAAGGCATCGGGATAAATCTGGTGCTCGACGCAAAGCACGCGCGCCGCCAGCGTCTCCGGCGTGTCGGTGTCCAGCACCGCGACCGCGCCCTGCATGACGATCGGCCCGGAATCCATTTCCGGCACCACGAAATGAACCGTCGCGCCGTGAATCTTGACGCCGTCCGCCAGTGCCCGCTCGTGGGTATGCAGCCCGCGATAGGACGGCAGCAGGGCCGGGTGGATGTTGAGCATCCGGCCGTCCCATTGGGTGACGAACCACGGCGTCAGCAGGCGCAGGAAACCCGCGAGACAGATCAGTTCGATGTTATGAGCGACAAGTGTCTCGTGCAGCTTGCGTTCGAACGCTTCGCGATCCTTGCCGAACGGTTTGCTTTCGATGGTCGTGGTTTCGATTCCGGATTCGGCGGCCCTGGCGAGACCGCCAGCCCCCGCGATGTTGGACATCACCAGAACGATCTCGGCGGGAAAATCCTTGGCCTTCGCGGCTTCGATCAGCGCGGTCATGTTCGAACCGCGCCCGGAAATCAGAATGGCGACGCGGCGCTTTTCCAGATTCCCGGCCATCTCAGTCCGCCAGATTGAGGTGGCCGCCGTAGATCACGCGCTCGTCGCCGGACGCCTCGACGACTTCGCCGAGATCGACCACACGCTCGCCGGCTTCCGCGAAAATCTCCATGACCTCGACAAGCTGCTCGCGCCTGACGATGGCGACCATGCCGATCCCGCAGTTGAAGGTGCGCAGCAGTTCGAGTTCGGCGATATTGCCTTCCGCCGCCAGCCACTTGAACACCGGCAGCACGGGCACGGCGGCAAGATCGATGCGGACGCCGAGATGTTTCGGCAGCACGCGCGGAATGTTATCGGTGAAGCCGCCGCCGGTGATATGCGCGAGACCCTTGACCGCGCCGGTCTGGCGGATCGCCGCGAGGCACGACTTCACATAGAGCTTCGTGGGCGCAAGCAGCGCGCCGCCGAGCGTCATCACGGGCGCGAAAGGGGCCGGTGCATCGAACGTGACGCCGGATTTTTCCACCACCTTGCGCACCAGCGAGAAGCCGTTGGAGTGAACGCCGGAGGAGGCGAGGCCGATCACGGCGTCGCCGGGTCCGATGTCCTTGTGCGGCAGCAGCGTGCCCCGCTCGGCCGCGCCGACCGCGAAACCCGCGAGGTCGTAGTCGCCGTCCTTGTAGAGGCCCGGCATCTCGGCGGTCTCGCCGCCGATCAGCGCGCAGCCAGATTCGCGGCAGCCCTCCGCGACACCTGCCACGATGGATGCGGTGGCTTCCGGATCGAGCTTGCCGCAGGCGAAGTAATCCAGAAAGAACAGCGGTTCCGCGCCCTGCACCACGAGGTCGTTGACCGACATCGCCACCAGGTCGATGCCGATGCCGCCATGCAGCCCGGTCTCGATGGCGATCTTGACCTTGGTGCCGACGCCGTCGGTGGCGGCGACCAGAATCGGGTCCTCGAAGCCGGCCGCCTTGAGGTCGAACAGGCCGCCGAATCCGCCGATTTCCGCGTCCGCGCCCGCCCGGGCCGTGGCGCGCACCAGCGGCTTGATGAGGTCCACCAGCCGGTTCCCGGCGTCGATGTCGACGCCGGCGGACGAATAGGTCAGGCCGGATTTTTGATCGGTCATGCGAGGTTTCCGTGATCAAACCGGTGGTTACGTCGGATTTTGCGCTGGCGCAATGGCTCGCGGGGCGGCTGTGCATAGCTATGTGAAAGGGGGCCGGCCAGGGGTTTCGCCCTCGTCCTAGGCAACGCCGCCGGGGCTCGTTAAAAGATGGTGAGCTGGGAAAAGTCGCGTGAATCTGCCGAACATCATTACCCTGGGCCGCATCCTGCTGGTGCCGGTCATCGTCTGGGCGATTGCGTCGAACCAGATGACAGTCGCTTTCGTCATCTTCGTGGTGGCGGGGGTCAGCGACGCCATCGACGGCTTTCTCGCCAAGCGATTCAACATGACCACTGAGATCGGGGCGCTGCTCGATCCCGTCGCCGACAAGGCGCTGCTGGTCTCGATCTACGTCACGCTCGGCATCTCGGGCGACATTCCGCGCTGGCTGGTGATCCTGGTGGTGTCGCGCGATTTCATGATTGTCGGCGCCGTGATTATTTCGTGGATTCTCGATAATCCGGTGCCGATGAAGCCGCTGATGGTGTCCAAGCTCAACACCGTGGCGCAGGTGGCGTTCGCAGCACTGGTGCTGGCCTCGCTCGGCTTCCAGTTCAGCGCATCGCCCTACGAGATCATTCTGGCAGGGTTCGTTACGGTCTTGACGCTGCTTTCGGTGTCCTTCTATCTCGTGGAGTGGGCACGGCACATGAGCGCGACTGCGCCGATTCCGTGACGGGCCGGCGCCCGCAGAGCGAGGCCGGCCCGATCCCGGACTATGCGATGGTGTTCTTGTAGATGCGGCCGTCCTTCATGATCACGACGAGATTCTTCGACGGGTCGGCGACAAGCTGGATATTGGCGATGGGATCGCCGTCGATCAGCAGTAGGTCGGCATAAGCGCCTGCCTCGATCACGCCGAGCTTACCCGGATAGGGATTGCGCGGCCCCGACATTGCGCAAAGCGAGGCATTGACGCTCGTGGCCATCTTCAGGACTTCGGCCGGGGAGTACCAGCGAGTCATCTTGGCGAGGTGCTTGCCCTGCTTGCTGGTGCCGCCGGGATTGAACAGGATGTCGGTGCCCCAGGCCGTCTTGAGCTTGTATTTCTTCGCATAGCCGAAGGCGATGTCCGTTCCTGCCGATACCTCGAGCTGCTTGACGCGATTTGCGGATCCTTCCGGATACTGGTTCGGATCTTCGTCGCTGAGGAATGGCTGCGAACTCAGCCAGATGTCCTTGTCGGCGATCATTTTCGCCGTGTCTTCGTCCATCAACTGGCCGTGCTCGATACTGCGCACGCCGCCGCGGATCGCGACCTGGATGGCGCGGGGCGTGTAGACGTGGACCGCGACATAGGTGCCCCAGTTCTCGGCCGCATCGACGGCGGCGCGGAATTCCGCCTCCGTGTACTGCGATACATCGAGCGGGTCGTAATGCGAGGCTACGCCGCCGCCGGCCGCGAGCTTGATCTGCGACGCGCCCAGCATCAGCTGCTCACGGGTGCGCTTCAGCACCTGATCGACGCCATCCGCGATCATGCCGCCGCCGACCGCTTCGCCGTGGCTCAACGGCGCGGCGTAGGGGGCGGGAATTTCAAACGGCATCCGGAAATCGCCGTGGCCGCTGGTCTGTGAGATCATCGCGCCCGACGGCCAGATGCGCGGGCCGGCGGTCAGGCCGGTGTCAATGGCGCGCTTGAGGCCGAAGCTGGGGCCTGCCATGTCGCGGACCCCGGTAAAGCCGCGCATCAGCGTGTTGCGCGCTTCTTCCGCCGCCACGAGGTTGATGTAGCCGACATCGGCGGTCATCAGCACGTTCATCGGAATCGCCGCCATCATGGTGTGCCAGTGAGCGTCGATCAGACCGGGCATCAGCGTGCGTCCACCGCCGTCGATCACCTCCAGGCCGGCTGCGAGCGGCTTGTCGGTTGGCTCCACGGCCTTGATCTTGTTGCCCTCCACGATGACACGGAGACCGGAAAGCAGCTGGTCGGACTTGCCGTCGAAGATGCGAATATTGGTAAAGGCGACCGGCAATTTGGGCGCCACGGGAATGCCGGCGGATGCATCCTTCGGGTAGAATGACAGCGCGCCGGCGCCGGCGATGGCCGTAGCTCCGGACAGGAACGCGCGTCTGGAGAACCTGTGCGTGAGCTGTGCATTCAGCCGCGCAAAGGCGAGCGAGTGGCACAGGCAGCCGATGCTGGGCGAATGAGCGTCTTCCGCTGGCGAACAGGTGATCATCCAGGCTCCTTCGAATTGAACGGGTCGTCAGGCGTCGTTGTGCCGGCCGGCAACAGAGTCAGAAGTTCCATATCGAAGCACAGCGGTTTCGAAATTCTTTACGATCTGCGCCGATTTGTAATTCCCGGTATCAGGGCCCATCTGAGCAGCGCGGATCGTGAGTGCCGCCACCGGCGGCGCTTTGTTCGCCGATCCGGAGCGTTGGATATCGGGGGCGGTGCGGTTTCGCCGATGGGTCCGGATTCAATTAGGGTGCTATAGCCCTGAGGACGTGTTCAGCACCGCCGGGCGATCCGGCAAGGAGTAACTGCGTGACAGCCCGCGTTCGTCCCCGTCAGCTTGCATTCGCGCTGCCGCATGCGGAAAGCCTCACACGCGACAATTTTCTGGAAGGCGCGGCCAACGCGCAAGCGCTGGCCCTGATCGACGCGTGGCCGGACTGGCCGAACCGCGTCATGATGCTGGTCGGTCCTGAAGGCAGCGGCAAAAGTCATCTCGCATCGATCTGGGCGGCGGAGGCGGGTGCCCGTTCGGTTGCTGCGCATGCGCTGACGCCGGCCAACGTGCCCGGCGAACTCGCCACCGGCGCACTGGTGGTGGACGATCTCGACCCTGCGTCCTTCGACGAACGCGCGCTGTTTCATCTCCTGAACCTCGCGCGCGAAGACGAGGCCTATGTTCTGATGACGGGACGGACCTTGCCGTCGCTCTTTCCGGTGGAGTTGCGCGACCTGCGCTCGCGGCTGCGGGCGGTGCCGGTGGTGATGCTGACGCCGCCGGACGACCAGTTGTTTCGTGCGCTGATCGTGAAGTTCTGCGCGGACCGGCAGATGACCGTGGACGAGAGCATCGTCAGCTATCTCGCCACCCGCATTGAGCGCTCGTTTGCGGCGGCGCGGCAGGCGGTGGAACTGCTCGATGCGGAGGCGCTGCGCCAGCGCCGGCCGGTGACTCGTGCGCTGGCGGCGGAAGTGCTGAAAGATCCCGCAGCCTCGCTATAGATGTGCAGTCAGATGCCCTGACCGCCAGACACTTCGATCCGTTGTGCGTTGATCCAGCGGTTGTCTTCGGACAGCAGGCTCGCGATCATGGGGCCGATGTCGTCGGGAAGGCCGACGCGGCCAAGTGCGGTCATGTCTGCGAATATCTTGTTGATCTCCGGATTGTCGCGCACGCCGCCGCCGCCGAAGTCGGTCTCGATTGCGCCCGGCGCCACGGTATTGACCGCGATCCCGCGTCCGCCCAGTTCCTTGGCCATGTATCGGGTGAGCACCTCGACCGCGCCCTTCACCGCCGCATAGGCCGCATAGCCGGGAAACGATGTCCGGGTGAGGCCCGAGGATAGGTTCACGATGCGGCCGCCGTCTGCGATCAGCGGCAGCAGCGTTTGTGTCAGGAAGTAAATGCCCTTGAAGTGGACGTTTACCAGTCCATCGAACTGCGGCTCCGTTGTCTCGCCGATCAGAGCGTAGTCGCCGTGACCGGCGTTATTCACGAGATGATCGAACGTCTCGCGCTGGAAGGTCTCTCCCAAGACGGTCCGCAGCCGGTCGGCAAACGGCGCAAGAGCGGCGATGTCGCCGGTGTCGAGCTTAAGGGCGACAGCCTTCCGGCCCATTGCCTGAATCTCGGCCACGACAGCCTGCGCGTCGGCGCTACGGCTTTGATAGGTCAGGACAACATCGCCGCCGTGGCGGGCGACACTGAGTGCGGTATTGCGGCCGAGGCCGCGGCTGGCGCCGGTAATGAGGGCGATCTTGGTCATGCTAGTCTCCTGTGGTTTGACCATCCCGATATGTCGCCATAGCGCTGGCTGCGGTTGCCAGAACCTCGCCGTTCCTTGCCTGATCCTCCAAATGACGTGTGCATCCGGCCGCGGTGGAGTAGGCTAGGCCAATGACCACGCTCCTTTCCGCCGTCCGCCGACATTCGGAAGCGCATGCCGACAGTAGCGGTATTGCGCGAACCTCGATCCCAGGCCTGACGACCGTGCGCGCGACCGCACCGAGTGGACTCGACTACGCCATTTCCCGTCCGCTTGTGGCGCTCGTGGTGCAGGGAGCCAAGCATGTGACGATGGGGGCGCATGCTTTGGCATTCAGCGCCGGCGATTCATTGCTGATTACCGCGGATGTGCCGACGGTCAGTCAGATCACCCGGGCCAGCATCGCCGCGCCTTACTATTCTCTCGTGCTGGAGCTTGATCCCGCGACCGTCGCCGACCTTGCAGGGCAGATGGGCGGCGAGCCAACGTCCGACAGTGCGCCCGTCCGGGTCGAACCCACGGATGCCGAGGTTACCGAAGCGGCGTTTCGGCTGATGCGGCTGCTCGATCGCCCATCCTCGGTTCCGGTGCTGCATGCGCAGCTCGTGCGCGAGATACACTACTGGCTCCTGGCCGGACGGCACGGATCGGCGATACGTCGTCTTGGCTGGCCGGATGGTCACGTCCAGAGGGTGGCGCGTGCAGTGGCGGTGCTGAGGGCTGAGTTCGCGCGGCCGTTGCCGGTCGAGCGGCTCGCTGCTGTGGCGGGGATGAGCCTGTCATCATTCCATCAGCATTTCCGCAGCGTGACTTCTCTCTCGCCGTTGCAATTCCAGAAGCACCTGCGTCTCATTGAGGCGCGCCGGCTGATGATGTCGGAAGGCATGTCAGCGAGCAGTGCCGCGTTTGCGGTGGGTTACGAGAGCGTGCCGCAATTCACGCGGGAGTATGGCCGGATGTTCGGTCTGCCGCCGGTCAAGGACACAGAGGCTGCGCGGAGCAGGGCACGAGCGTCGGCGTGAAGGCAGATCGCGGCGGCATGCCACATCTGTTGTCTATGGAGCGCCAGAAACCTGCGGCCTGACGGCGCATGGGCTTGGTCCTTAACCGATCTTGGCACATCATGTCATTGAACTGTCATGACACTGGCACATTGTCTCCGTGGAAACCGGCCACATTACGGGCACCTGACGTAAACGAGGTATTGCTTCATGGATTCCGCGCAAGCCGCTGTAAAAAAAGAAGAAACTGCGGACGTCGCGGGCGAGCCGTCAATCCGGTCGAGCCCCGAGCGCTTCATCAACCGCGAACTGTCGTGGCTCCATTTCAACCGCCGGGTGCTGGAAGAGGCGGTCAATCCCCACCATCCGGCGCTGGAGCGGGTCCGGTTCCTGTCTATTTCCGCCAATAACCTTGATGAGTTCTTCATGGTCCGCGTCGCGGGCCTCAAGGCACAGGTCCGCGAGGGCATCACCGAGCGCAGCCCGGACGGCTCGACGCCGGCCGAGCAACTCGTCCAGATCAACGAGACCGTCTCCACGCTCGCCAGCGACCAGCAGGCGATCTGGCGCGATCTGCGTCACATCCTGTCCGATGTCGGCATCGTGCTTGTCGACGGCAAGGACGTGACCAAGGCGGAAGGCGCCTGGATCGAGGATCACTTCCTTCACAACATCTTTCCGCTGCTGACGCCGCTGGCGATCGATCCGGCGCATCCGTTCCCGTTCATCCCGAGCCTCGGCTTCACCATCGCGCTGCATCTGGCGCGCGAGTCCGACGGCAAGGCGATGAACGCGCTGATCCGCATGCCGGGCAAGATCGACCGCTTCATCCGCCTGCCTGCGGGCAAGGACGGCTCGGTGCGCCTCATCACGCTGGAGCAGGCGACCGGCCTGTTCATCGGGCGTCTGTTCCCCGGTTACACCGTCAAGGGGCAGGGCGCGTTCCGCATCATCCGCGACTCCGAACTGGAAATCGAGGAAGAGGCCGAAGATCTCGTTCGCCTGTTCGAGTCGGCGCTGAAGCGCCGCCGTCGCGGCTCGGTGATCCGTCTCGAAATCGAGGCCACCATGCCGGATGAACTGCGCGGGTTCGTGCAGCGTGCGCTGTCGACGCCGGATGACGACGTGCTGCTGGTCGACGGCGTGCTGGCCATGAACGAGTTGTCGCAACTGACCCGGCTCGATCGTCCCGACCTTGAATTCACGCCTTATGTGCCGCGCCATCCCGAACGCGTCCGCGATCACGGCGGCGACATCTTCGCCGCGATCCGGCAGAAGGATCTCATCGTCCATCATCCGTATGAATCATTCGACGTCGTCGTCCAGTTCCTGCAACAGGCGGCGCGCGATCCGGATGTCGTCGCCATCAAGCAGACGCTGTATCGCACCTCGCGCGATTCACCGATCGTGCGCACGCTCGCCGAAGCGGCCGAGGCCGGCAAGTCGGTGACGGCGCTGGTTGAACTGAAAGCGCGGTTCGACGAGGAGGCCAACATCCGCTGGGCGCGCGATCTCGAGCGCGCGGGCGTGCAGGTGGTCTACGGATTCCTGGAACTGAAGACCCACGCCAAGCTGTCGCTGGTGGTTCGCCGCGAAGGCACGGGACTGACAACCTACGTTCACGCCGGCACCGGCAACTATCATCCCGTGACCGCGCGCATCTACACCGACCTGTCATATTTTACCTCGGACCCGGTGATCGCGCGCGATGCCGCGCGCGTGTTCAACTACATCACCGGTTATGCCGAGCCGCGCGACATCGAGAAGATGGGCGTGTCGCCGCTGACGCTGCGCAAGCGGATGCTTGAGCATATCCACGGCGAGAGCAATTACGCACGCCACGGCAAGCCGGCGGCGATCTGGCTGAAGATGAACTCGCTGGTCGATCCCGAAATCATCGACGCACTCTATGAGGCGTCGCAGGCCGGTGTCTCCATCGACCTCATCATTCGCGGAATATGTTGCCTGCGTCCCGGCGTACCGGGATTGTCGGAGAACATCCGCGTCAAGTCGATCATCGGCCGGTTCCTGGAACACGGACGAATTTACTGCTTCGGGATGGGCCATGGTCTGCCGAGCGCGAAGGCGGCTGTGTATATCTCCTCCGCGGATATGATGCCGCGCAATCTCGACCGCCGTGTCGAGGTGTTGTGCCCGCTGCAAAATCCGACGGTGCATCAGCAGGTTCTCGAACAAATCATGGTCGCGAATCTGAAAGACAACGAACAGAGCTGGCAATTGTTGCCGGATGGGTCGTCAACGCGTATGAAGGCCGCGAAGGGCGAGGAGCCTTTCAACGTGCATAACTACTTCATGACGAATCCGAGTCTGTCAGGCCGTGGAAAGTCACTTAAAGAATCTTCGCCACGCCGTCTTACGCGCCGTTCGGAGCGTTAGCGGCACGAAGAACGAATCCGTGGCAACGGCTCCCGTTCGCGATCAGCACCGCTCCGTTCGCAAGCCATCCCGAAGCATCGCCGTCATCGACATCGGATCGAATTCGGTCCGTCTTGTCGTGTATGAGGACAAGACGCGCAATCTCGCGCCGGTGTTCAACGAGAAGACCTTGTGCGGTCTTGGCCGCGAGGTGCAATCGACCGGCCTGCTCGCCGCCGATGCCGTCGAAAAGGCACTGGCGGCGTTGAAGCGCTTCAAGGCGTTGTGCAGAGTGATGCGGGTTGGCGAGGTCCACGGGATTGCGACCGCCGCCTGCCGAGACGCGACCAACGGCCCCGACTTCATCGCCAGAGCGGAACGCATTTGCGGATGCTCCATCGAAATTCTCTCGGGCGCGCGCGAGGCGAAACTGTCCGCGCTCGGCGTCGCGTCGGGCGTCTACAAGCCCGACGGCATCGTCGGCGATCTCGGCGGCGGTTCGCTCGAACTGATCGACGTGCGCGGCCATCGCATCAGCCGCGGCGTGACGCTGCCGCTCGGTGGCCTCGCGTTGCAGGACGCCTCGCAGAAGTCACTGAAGAAGGCGGAGAAGATCGTCTCGACTGCGCTCACCGGGCTGCCTGCGCTCAAGGCGGGCCGAGGACGAACGTTTTACGCAGTGGGCGGAACGTGGCGCGCGCTGGCGCGCATTCACATCATCCAGAGCGGCTATCCGCTGCGCGTGATGCACGGCTATTCCATCCCGGCGGCCGATGCGCTCGATTTCGCGCGGCGTCTGCGCCGTCTCGCCGCCAGCAACACGCTGGCCGACATCGAGACGGTGGCCGACGCCCGCCGGCCGCTGCTGGCCTATGCGGCCCTGGTGCTCGAATACATCATTCGGGTGGCGAAGCCGAAGACCATCGTGTTCTCCACCTACGGCGTTCGCGAGGGCCTTCTGTTCGAGATGCTACCCGAGAAGGAGCAGCACAAGGATGGGCTGATCGCCACCGCGCAGACGCTCAACGAGTTGCGCTCGCGCTCGCCGCGTCATGCCGACGATCTGATCATGTGGACCGACAAGCTGTTCCGGGTCGCGGGTTTGCGGGAAACGGATGACGAAAAGCGGCTGCGCCATGTGGCGTGCTGGCTGTCCGACGCCGGATGGCGCGCGCATCCGGATTATCGCGGCGAGCAGACACTCAATCTCATTACCAACGGCAATTTCGGTGCGGTGACGCATGAGGGCAGGGCGTTTCTCGCGCTCGCCATCTACTATCGCTACGCGGGACTGAACACGGAGAACGAAGCGCCGGATGTCGTCCGCGCGCTGGTTCCACCGGCGATGGTCGATCGCGCGCGGCTGATCGGTGCAGCGTTCCGCGTCGCCTTCATGATCTCGGCGGCGCAGCGCGGCGTGCTGTCCCATACCCATTTCCGCAATCAGGGCCGCAAGCTCACGCTGGTGTTCGACAAGCGCGCCGCCGATCTCGCGGCGGATCGCGTGACCAACCGCTTCAAGCAACTGGCGCGCCTGATGGGACGCAGCAGTGCGATTTTGAAACCATGAGGCTGCGGCATGCCCCGAGGATTGGCACGTTTGTCGCATGAACCGCAGGTAGCCGACATCAACCGAACCGGGACTGAATGAGCAACGCCACTCTCGACCGCGTCGTGAAGGAAATCGCCGACGAGATGATGAAGCGGACCGATCGCGGGGAGGTCGCAAGCTACATTCCGGAACTGGCGCGGGTCGATGTCAACTCGTTCGGCCTCGTCGTGGTGGATACCAATGGACACGTCGCCACGGCCGGTGACGCAGACACGCCGTTTTCCATCCAGAGCATCTCCAAGGTTTTCACGCTGACGCTGGCGCTCGGCATGATCGGCGACAGGCTGTGGGAGCGCGTCGGCCGCGAGCCGTCCGGCAGCCCGTTCAATTCTATCGTCCAACTCGAGCGCGAGCGCGGCATTCCCCGCAATCCCTTCATCAATGCCGGCGCGATTGCCGTCACCGATGCGATCCTGTCAGGACATCAGCCCAGGGAAACGCTGGGCGAGATTCTGAGATTTCTACAGTTTCTCTCCGGAGACTCGTCGATCACCATCGATGAGGCGGTGGCGGCCTCCGAGCAGCGCACCGGCTTTCGCAACGCGGCTCTTGCGAATTACATGAAGTCCTTCGGCGTTCTAACCAACCCGGTGGACTTCACGCTCGGCGTCTACTTCCATCACTGCGCCATCGCCATGTCATGCCGCCAGCTTGCATTGGCGGGGCGTTTTCTCGCCCATTCCGGGCGGAATCCCTCGACCGGGTTTCTGGTGGTCCAGCCGGAGCGCGCCCGGCGCATCAATGCCATCATGATGACCTGCGGCCACTACGACGGCTCGGGCGAGTTCGCTTATCGGGTCGGTCTGCCGGGCAAGAGCGGCGTCGGCGGTGGCATCCTGGCCATTGCGCCCGGCAAGGCGTCCATCGCGGTCTGGTCGCCGGGGCTGGATGCCAACGGCAATTCCGAACTCGGGCGGGTCGCGCTGGAAATCCTGACCAAGCGGCTCGGCTGGTCGATTTTCGGCGCGTAGGCCCTAAATCGGCGTCCAAAAGCGAAAGGGTCGAAGCATGTGCTCCGACCCTTGTCATATCGTGGGTTTCACCGGGCTGCGTTGCCGCCCGGGCGTCGATCCGCCGGGTAGCATCAGTGCTCGCTGCCGCGCTTGGCTTCTTCGATCGCCGCTTCGTGGTACCAGCCAGTGATGGCCATCCGGGGAGCAGGCTGTTCGGTCGCGAGCTTGCTGTCCGCGCGAAAACCGGGGAGGGCCCTGCGGCCGCCGACCGGGAATTGGTAGATCTTTGCCGAGGGCAAAGAGGCGCTCGTTCTCATTTTAGTCTCCGTTTCTGATACGCGATCACGCGTCGAGACTTTTATATAGGAAACAGCCCGCATTTTGCGCGGTTTGCCCTATAGAAAGCAGGCAAATGCTAGCAATTTGTGCATTTGCGATTCTGCGCTTTCATCCAGCATGCTCTTGAAAGTTTAACGTATCCGCAATTGAAGGGTTCCCCGTTCGTCGGGGCCAAATTCTTGCCGCCGCGAAACGAGGCAGTCGCGGAAACTGTCGCAAAAACGCGCAGGCGACTATTGGCCCCGCGAATCAGCCCGGGGGAACCGGCGGATTTTCCCGTCGTCCGATCCTGGGAAGACCGGTGTCCCGCTGTGACAAGTTGGCATATTAAATGCTTATTAAGCCCCGGCCGGACGCTGCGGGGCAACCGCGGGCCGCCCGGCCTTGGGATTTCCACGACCCCACGCATCGTCAACCACGAGAGATTTCGAATGACAAAGTACAAGCTCGAGTACATCTGGCTCGACGGCTACAAGCCGGTGCCGAACCTGCGCGGCAAAACACAGATCAAGGAATTCGACTACTTCCCGACGCTCGAACAACTTCCGCTGTGGGGCTTCGACGGCTCCTCGACGATGCAAGCCGAAGGCCACTCGTCGGACTGCGTTCTCAAGCCGGTCGCGATTTATCCGGACGGCGCCCGCACCAACGGCGCTCTGGTGATGTGCGAAGTCATGATGCCCGATGGCAAGACCCCGCATTCGACCAACACCCGCGCCACCATTCTGGATGACGCCGGCGCCTGGTTCGGCTTCGAGCAGGAATACTTCTTCTACAAGGACGGCCGTCCGCTCGGCTTCCCCGAAGCCGGCTATCCGGCGCCGCAGGGTCCGTACTACACCGGCGTCGGCTACAAGAACGTCGGCGCGGTCGCGCGCGAGATCGTCGAGAAGCATCTCGATCTCTGCCTTGCCGCCGGCATCAACCACGAGGGCATCAACGCCGAAGTGGCCAAGGGCCAGTGGGAATTCCAGATTTTCGGCAAGGGCTCCAAGCGGGCTGCTGACGAAATGTGGATGGCCCGTTACCTGATGCTGCGCCTCACCGAGAGCTACGGCATCGACATCGAGTTCCACTGCAAGCCGCTCGGCGACACCGACTGGAACGGCTCGGGCATGCACGCCAACTTCTCGACCGAATACATGCGCGCGGTCGGTGGCAAGGAGTACTTCGAGGCGCTGATGAAGGCGTTCGAGAAGAACTGGAAGGAACACATCGACGTGTACGGTCCGGACAACGACAAGCGCCTGACCGGCAAGCACGAAACCGCGCCGTGGAACAAGTTCAGCTATGGCGTGGCCGATCGCGGCGCTTCGATCCGCGTGCCGCATTCCTTCGTGAACAATGGCTACAAGGGCTATCTCGAAGATCGCCGCCCGAACTCGCAGGGCGACCCCTACGCCATCGCTTCGCAGATCCTGAAGACGATTTCGGAAGTGCCGACCAGCGCCAAGGCGGTTGCCTAAGCTCCAGCGTCGTCACAGATCGGAATAACCCGGGCCATGAGTTACCCCTTTTGGCCCGGGTGACAGCCGGGGGAGGAAGTTCGTGGCTTCCGCCCCGGCTTTGCTTTGCGTGGATTGTCGTCCTAGCCGGATCGCAAATCGGATGAAGTATTCCTGCCCCACCAAGGGGCGCATCACCCTGACATTTCGGAAAACGCGGTGAATTCGTCGTCATTGCGAAGAGCACCTGCGACGAAGCAATCCAGTCTTTAGCCAAGGACTGGATTGCTTTGCTCGCGATGACGTTGCGAGCGACGGCGCAAATCAGTTGAGATTGTCTACTCGCGCTCGACCCGCACCACGCGGCCCTTGTCGATGGCGAGCGCCAGGCGGCCTTTCTTGAGCGCGAGCGCGGCCTCGCCGAACAGTTCGCGCCGCCAGCCGTGCAACGCGCCGACGTCGGCGTCGTCGTCGGCGGCGATCTGTTCGAGTTCGTCCACGGTGGCGATCACCTTGCTCGCGACGGCGTGGCGCTCCGACGTCATGCGCAGCAGGACCTTCAGCAGTTCCACCGTGGCGCTGCCGCCATTGTTGCCGCGCGGCTTCTCGAGTTTCGGCAGCGTTGCCGGATCGCGCGCGAGGCCGCGCTTCACGGCGGCGACGATGTCCTGGCCCCATTTCGACTTGTCGAAACCTTTCGGCAGCGACCGCAGATTGGCCAGCCGTTCCACGCTGGTGGGTGCATGGGTGGCGATGTCGCCGATGGCGTCATCCTTCAGCACCCGCGAGCGCGGCACGTCGCGGGTTTGCGCTTCCTGCTCGCGCCATGCCGCGACTTCCATCAGCACCGCGAGTTCCTTCGGCTTGCGCACCCGGGTCTTGAGCCGCTCCCAGGCGCGCTCGGGATGGAAGTCGTAGGTCTTCGGCGAGGTGAGGACGTCCATCTCCTCGCTGACCCAGTCGCTGCGGCCGCGCTTCTTGAGGTCGGCGTCGAGCGCCGCGAACACATCGCGCAAATGGGTGACGTCGGCGACGGCGTAGACGATCTGCTCTTGCGTCAGCGGGCGATGCGACCAGTCGGTGAAACGGTGAGTCTTGTCGGGGCGATGGCCGGTGATGCGCTCGACAAGCTGGTCATAGGCGATGGAATCGCCGTGGCCGAGCACCATCGCCGCGACCTGTGTATCGAACACCGGATGCGGAATGATGCCGGCGCGATGAAAGATGATCTCGATGTCCTGCCGCGCGGCGTGGAACACCTTGAGCACGTTGGCGTCGGCCATCAGGTCGAAGAACGGCTTGAGGTCGATGCCTTCGGCGAGGGCGTCGATGACGGCAGCCTCGTCCGCGCTGGCCATCTGCACCACGCAGAGCAGGGGATAATAGGTGGTTTCGCGCAAAAACTCGGTGTCGACGGTGATGACGCTGTGTTTGGCGAGCCGATTGCAGAGGGCGGTGAGTTCACCGGTCGTCGTGATAATTTCCATGCGGGGTTAATAGCGCCTTGAGCGGATTTTTCCATGCGAAAATCGGCCGGTCGGGCAGGCCATGAGGGCATGGCCGGGATTATTCTTTTGCTCCATGTTGAAGTTGCGCCGCTTCCGGGAGGCGAAAAAGCCATATCGCAACGCACTATCCGGGAAGAAAACTGGTCCCGGAAACGCGCTGGGCCTGAGCGGGTGAACCTGCCGCGCAACGAACGCGACCAATGGGCGTTGTCGCAATGGTTGCGCGGGGAATGTTCGTGATGGCTGGAAAATCGTGGATTCGGATCGGCGTTGTGAGTTTGTTTGCTTTGGGGCTTGCCCCGGCGGCGAGTTCGGCCAATCAGTTGAACCTCAACACCGTTACGCCGTCGCGGCCCCAGATTCATCTCACGCCGTCGCTTCATATGGATGTCAGGTCGCGCGACATCTATGATCTGGATATTTCCGAAGCCTGCCGCCCCGACGAACGCCTCAAGAGAAACAAGCGTGAGCGCCGCTGCCGGCAGGATCGCTAGGGCCTGATCCTTTTGAATTGAGAGGCGGTGCTGGCGCATCCGGCGAAATTCAACGTAGCCATGCATCCCGCCTTGGGGGCTGCTTTTCGCCCCTCGCTGTGATCAGGTGCGGCTCCTCATTCGGATGCCGTCACGCCATGATCCTTGGACTGGACCACGCCGTCGTTCTCGTTCGCGATATTGAAGCCGGGGTTGCCGGCTATCAGGCGCTGCTCGGCCGTGCCCCGGTGTGGCGCGCGCAGAAAGAAGGCGTCGCCACAGCGGTTTTCTCGCTTGCCAACACGTCGCTCGAACTGATGGCGCCTGTCGCCGAAGGCGAAGGCGCCGATCGCGTGCGATCCGTCCTCGATGCGCAGGGCGAGGGCCTCGCGAGTCTGGCGTTCGCTGTCGAGGATATCGGCGCGGCGCGTCACCGCCTTGCGCGGCTCGGACTTTCGCCGTCAGACGTTTCCGATGGCGAAAGCCGCGACCTTGGTTCGGAACGCACGATGACGTGGAAGCGCACCCGCACCGACGCAAAGGTGACCGGCGGCGTGAAGATGTTTTTCCTGCAACGCGCCGAGCCGTTCGCGCTGTCGCCGGCCACGGCGGACGCCACTGTCGATGCGCTGGACCACATCGTGCTGTCGACGCCCGATCCCGAGCGTGCGGCGGCGCTCTACGGCGCGCGGCTCGGTCTCGACATGAAGCTCGATCGCACGGTCGCAGCCTTGCAGACGCGCTTTCTGTTTTTCCGAATTGGCGGTCTGGTGTTCGAGATCATTCACAGTCTCAAGACCGGCAAGGGCGATGGCCCCGACAAGATCTTTGGCGTCTCCTGGCGTGTGGCGGACGTCGCGGCCACGCGGGAACGGCTCCAGGAGGCCGGGTTCGAAGTCTCCGAACTGCGCGAGGGCCGCAAGCCCGGCACCAGGGTCTTCACGGTGCGCACCGGCACCTTCGGCGTGCCGACCATCGTGATCGAGCAGGGCCAGCGGATCGAGCAGGGCCAGCGGGACGACTAGGGGCGCTGGAGGCGCTACCTGCAAATTTGCAGGCAGGTGCATTGATTTTCCTGCGGTTTTTGGTGAGTTCAGCGGGTTTCCATGCGCCACATCGGTTGCCGCGTTCCCTGCGCTCGGCTAAACCCTGCGCGCGCATCCCTGCGCTTCAACCTCATGATTCTGCCCTCTGACGCTGGTTTCCAGGATTTTCATGCATCGCTATCGTTCCCATACCTGCGGCGCGCTCCGCGAAGCCGACATCGGCCAGGACGTCCGGCTGTCCGGCTGGTGCCACCGCATCCGCGATCATGGCGGCCTGCTGTTCATCGACCTGCGCGACCACTACGGCATGACGCAATGCGTGGTTGATCCGGATTCCAAGGCGTTCGGTCTGGCCGAGAAGCTGCGCGCCGAGTGGGTGGTGAAGATCGACGGCAAGGTGCGCCGCCGCCCCGAGGGCACCGACAATCCCGATTTGCCGACCGGCACGGTCGAACTGTTCATCGCCGAAATCGAGGTGCTGGGCGAGGCGGGCGAACTGCCGATGCCGGTGTTCGGCGATCAGGAATATCCTGAGGAAATAAGGCTCAAGTACCGTTTCCTCGACCTGCGTCGCGAGAAGCTGCATCAGAACATCATGACGCGCGGGGCCATCGTCGACTCCATGCGCAAGCGCATGAAGGACTCCGGCTTCTTCGAATTCCAGACGCCGATCCTCACCGCGTCGTCGCCGGAAGGCGCGCGCGACTTCCTGGTGCCGTCGCGTATTCATCCCGGCAAGTTCTACGCGCTGCCGCAGGCGCCGCAGCAGTACAAGCAACTGCTGATGATGTCGGGCTTCGACCGCTACTTCCAGATCGCGCCGTGCTTCCGCGACGAGGACCCGCGCGCCGATCGGCTGCCCGGCGAGTTCTATCAGCTCGACCTCGAGATGAGCTTCGTCACGCAGGAGGATGTTTTCGCTGCGATGGAGCCGGTTATCACCGGCGTGTTCGAGGACTTTGCCAAGGGCAAGCCCGTCACCAAGAAGTGGCCGCGTATTCCGTTTGCCGAAAGTCTTCGCAAGTACGGCACCGATAAGCCGGACCTGCGCAATCCGCTGGTGATGCAGGACGTGTCCGAGCATTTCCGCGGCTCGGGATTCAAGGTGTTCGCGCGGATGCTTGAGGATGCGGCCAATCAGGTCTGGGCGATCCCCGGGCCGGGCGGTGGCAGCCGCGCGTTCTGCGACCGCATGAACTCATGGGCGCAGGGCGAAGGCCAGCCCGGCCTCGGCTACATCATGTGGCGTGAAGGCGGAGAGGGCGCTGGCCCGCTCGCGAACAATATAGGCCCCGAGCGCACTGCCGCGATCCGCGACCAGCTTGGTCTCAAGGAAGGCGATGCCGCGTTCTTCGTCGCTGGCGATCCGTCGAAGTTCTGGAAGTTCGCGGGCCTCGCGCGCACGAAGCTGGGCGAAGAGCTGAACCTGATCGACAAGGACCGCTTCGAGCTGGCGTGGATCGTCGACTTCCCGATGTACGAGTACAACGAGGAAGATAAGAAGGTCGACTTCTCGCACAACCCGTTCTCGATGCCGCAGGGTGGACTCGAGGCGCTGGAGACGCAGGATCCGCTCACCATCAAGGCATTCCAGTACGACATCGCCTGCAACGGTTACGAGATTGCGTCCGGCGGCATCCGCAACCATCGCCCGCAGGCAATGGTGAAGGCGTTCGAGATCGCGGGCTATGGCGAGGAGACCGTGATCGAACGCTTCGGCGGCATGTATCGCGCTTTCCAGTACGGCGCGCCGCCGCACGGCGGCATGGCCGCGGGCGTCGACCGCATTGTCATGCTGCTTTGCGGCACGAACAACCTGCGCGAAATCTCGCTCTTCCCGATGAACCAGCGTGCCGAAGACCTGCTCATGGGCGCGCCATCTGATGTGTCGCTCAAGCAGTTGCGTGAACTCCACATCAGGCTCAATCTGCCGCAGGCCTGAATCGTACAACCGTCGCAAGACGGGGCTAGACAGCACCCGCCGCAAGCCGGGGCAAACAAGAGCTAATAAGAATACGGGAGTCGGTATGGCGTCCAACTTGTCCGAAGAACTTCGCCTTGCGGCGCTGTCCTACCACCGACTTCCCCGGCCCGGTAAACTGGAAATTCAGGCGACCAAGCCGCTGGCCAACCAGCGCGATCTCGCGCTGGCCTATTCGCCAGGTGTTGCCGCCGCCTGCGAAGCGATTGCCGCCGATCCGGCGATGGCCGCCGAACTCACGATCCGCTCCAATCTCGTCGCGGTCGTAAGCAACGGCACCGCCGTGCTTGGCCTCGGCAATATCGGCCCGCTGGCGTCGAAGCCGGTGATGGAGGGCAAGGCCGTCCTGTTCAAGAAGTTCGCCGGCATCGATGTGTTCGACATCGAGATCGCCGCCGACACCATCGACCGCGTGGTGGAGACGGTGGCGGCGCTGGAGCCAACCTTCGGCGGCATCAACCTCGAGGACATCAAGGGGCCGGAGTGCTTCGAGATCGAGGAGCGGCTGAAGGCGCGGATGAAAATCCCCGTCTTCCACGACGACCAGCACGGCACGGCGATCATCGTCTGCGCGGCTGTGCGCAACGCGCTGATGATCAACGGCAAGAAGCTCGAAGACATCAAGATCGTGGCCTCGGGCGCCGGCGCCGCCGCTATCGCCTGTCTCAATCTTCTCGTTTCGCTTGGCGCCAAGCGCAAGAACATCTGGGTCTGCGACATCGACGGCCTTGTCTATGAAGGCCGCAACACGTTGATGGACAAGTGGAAGGCCGTCTACGCGCAGAAGACAGACAAGCGCACGCTGGGCGACGTGATCGGCGGCGCGGATGTCTTTCTCGGCGTCTCCGCAGGCAACGTGCTGAAGCCCGAGATGGTCAAGCAGATGGCGGACCAGCCGCTGGTGATGGCGCTCGCCAATCCGACGCCGGAGATCATGCCCGACGAGGCGCGCAGGGTGCGCCCCGACGCGATGATCTGCACCGGGCGGTCGGACTTCCCCAATCAGGTCAATAACGTTCTCTGCTTCCCGTTCATCTTCCGGGGCGCGCTCGATGTCGGCGCCACCGCGATCAACGAGGACATGAAGCGCGCCGCAGTGGATGCGCTGGCGCAGTTGGCGCGCGATCCGCCGTCCGATGTGGTGGTGCGGTTCGACGGCGGTGAGACGCAGGGCTTCGGCCCCGGCTCGCTGATCCCGTCGCCGTTCGATCCGCGGCTGATCCTGCGCATCGCGCCCGCCGTGGCGCAGGCTGCGATGGATTCCGGTGTCGCGACGCGACCCATCACCGATTTCGACGCCTATATCGAGCAGCTCGATCGCTTCGCGTTCCGTTCGGGTCTGGTCATGAAGCCGGTGTTCGCGAAGGCGAAGACCCAGCCGGTGCGCGTGATCTATGCCGAGGGCGAGGACGAGCGCGTGCTGCGCGCGGTGCAGGTGGTGCTTGAGGAAAAGCTGGCGCGCCCCATTCTGGTCGGACGTCCTTCGGTTGTGGCGTCGCGCATCGAACGCTTCGGCCTGTCGATCAAGGCGGGCAGCGACTTCGACCTTATCAATCCCGAAGACGATCCGCGTTACCGCTCCTATGTGCAGAGCTATATCGACGTGGCGGGGCGTCACGGCATTACGCCGGATGCCGCGAAAACGCTGGTGCGCACCAATGCGACCGTGATCGCGGCGCTGGCGGTGGCGCGCGGCGAGGCCGACGCCATGCTGTGCGGCGTCGATGGCCGCTACATGAGTCATCTGCGGCGCATTCGCGAAATCATCGGCGTGACGCCGGGGCTTGCGGACTATTCGGCGCTGGCCCTCGTCATCACCAGCAAGGGCGCGTACTTCATCGCGGACACCCAGATCAGGCCCAATCCGACTGCGGAGGAACTGGCCGAGATGGCGGCGCTCGCCGCCGTCCATGTGCAGCGTTTCGGCATCAAGCCGAAGGTGGCGTTCCTGTCCCACTCGGATTTCGGCAGCTACGATTCGAGTTCGGCGCAGAAGATGCGGCGCGCGACGGAAATTCTGGTGAACGACCATCCGGAAATCGAGGCCGATGGCGAGATGCAGGGCGATTCCGCGCTGACCGCGCTGTCGCGGCAACTGGTGCTGCCGCATTCGCGCCTCGAAGGCTCCGCCAATATCCTGATCATGCCGAACCTCGATGCGGCCAACATCGCCTACCAGATGATCAAGATCCTCGCCGATGCGCTCCCGGTGGGACCGATCCTGATCGGCCCGGCGCGTCCGGCGCATATCCTGACGCCGTCGGTGACGGCGCGCGGCATTCTCAACATGACGGCGGTCGCCGCGGTCGAGGCGCAGGAACGCGCGGGACGGCAGCAGCCGACGCTGTTCGGCTAAGGGCAACTGCTATATAGTTGGCTCTATTGGAATCCAGCGGGGCCGCCCATGCCAGCTTTCGTGACCCTCGGACGCGTTCTATTTGTCGTGCTGTTCGTGTTTTCCGGAGCCTCGAAACTCTTCGACATTGCATCGACCGCGCAGGCGATCACCGACAAGGTTGCTTTGCCGGCACTGTTGACCCCGTACACGGCTCAGCTCGAAGACCTTACGGGCATGAAGACGGCCCAGTTGCTCGCGATTCTGACGGGCGCGGTGGAAGTGCTGGGCGGACTGTTCATCGCGCTGAACATCGGCACGCGGTTTTTCGCATGGGTGCTGGTGCTGTTCGTCGGCGTCACGACGTTCTATTTCCATAACTTCTGGGACATGACCGGCCCGGACCGAATCAACAACATGATCCATGCCCTGAAGAATCTGTCGCTGATCGGCGGGCTGCTGGTCATCGCTGGCTATCCGCGCCAGATCGCGATGGAAGACAGTCGCTATACCGGCATCTGAGCCGTGATAGCTCTGCCGTTTCCGCTTTTTCGCGCCTTGCGATCCGGCGCGGGCCGCGCTCCAGTAATATAGTTACGCATATATTTACCTATCACGGTTAGTTGAGAAGTCGGGCCATTCTGGGGGATGACATGCTCGACCGCGTCAGCGTTACAGCGCTTTTGAAATCAGTTATTGCCGTGATGGCAGCCTGCGTCATTTGCCTGCTGGCGGTGTCGGCATGGCAATCGTGGAAGAGCCTCGAAATCACCGGCCGCATCTCCGTCATCGCCGATGCATCCGCCAACGCCTTCAAGGCCATGCATAACCTGCGGACCGACCGGTCTTCGACGATCCGAACGCTGAATGGCGAGAGCACGATCAACGCCGACATGGACAAGTATATTCGGCGCATCCAGGATGCCGAGATGCCGGCGATGCGGGCGACGGTGACGCTTCTCGCCCCGCTGGAATTCCCCGGGAAGAATACGCTGCTGCCGGAATTGTCGCGGCAGACGGAATCGCTGGCCACCCTGCAAAAGGAATTCTGGGATGCGGCCAACAAGCCAAAGGCATCCCGCCGCCCGGCGTTGGTCAAGGAATATACCGACGCGGTCAATGCCGTCCTCAGCGTTCTCGACAAGGTCTCGAACCAGCTCGCCGCTCTGGTCAATCACGCCAATCCGGTCGTCGATCAACTGCTGATGATCAAGCAGATGGCCTGGATCCTGCGCAACACCGCGGGCGACGCCTCGGTGCTGGTCTCCAATGGCCTTGCGGCCGGAAAAGTCAGCCCCGAAGTCCAGGTGAGCTATACGAAGTTCGTCGGTGGCATGGACGCGGCATGGTCCGCGCTGGAAGCCTCCGCCGCCGGCATGCAGTTGCCGCCTGCACTGGCGGGCGCGCTGACGGCTGCCAAGACGGCGTATTTCGATGCGCAATACATGTCGCTGCGCGATCGGCTGATCTCGTCGCTGGCGACCGGTCAGAAACCTGAACTCACCGCCACGGAATGGACGCCGCTCACGGTCGGGCGGATGGGTAGTGCGGTGGACGTCGCCGAACGCGCGCTGGAAGCCGCCAAGGACTATGGCGTCAGCCTGTACGAGGCGGCCCAGCGTGCGCTGATCTTGCAGCTGGTTCTTCTTGCGGCCGCGGTCGGCCTCGCATTTCTGAGCATGGCGGCGGTGAGCGGCCGTGTGATCAAGCCGCTGCAAGCCATTCAGGCTGCGATGCTGAAGGTCGCCGGCGGCGATCTTGATGTCGAGGTCCCGTTCACGCAGCGCCGCGACGAAATCGGCGCGCTGGCCGGCGCGCTGGGGACGTTCAAGCAGAACGCGGTGGAAAAGGAACGCATCGAGGCCGAGCAGCGCGAGCGCAATGCGCGCGGCGCGCGTCACGCCAGCAGGCGATTGAATCCCATATCGCAGCGTTCGAGCTACAGGTCCGTGAAGCGCTTGATGCGCTGGCGGGAGCCTCCGACCAGATGAGCCAGACTTCGGAAAGCATGTCAGCGGTCGCAGAGCAAACCACATCGCAGGTCCAGATCGTGGCGAAAGCCTCCGGCATCGCCTCGGCGAATGTGCAAAACGTTGCCGCCGCCTCGGAAGAGCTGAGTTCGTCCATCAACGACATCAGCCGTCAGGTCACGCACGCGGCGACGATTGCCAGCCGCGCCGTCGATCAGGCGCGTCAGACCGATGTGACCGTTCAGGGCCTATCCGAGACCGCGAGCAAGATCGGCGATGTGGTTGGCCTGATCAACGATATTGCCGGACAGACCAATCTGCTCGCGCTCAACGCCACCATCGAAGCCGCGCGCGCGGGCGAAGCCGGCAAGGGCTTTGCCGTCGTGGCATCTGAAGTGAAGTCGCTCGCCAGCCAGACCGCGAAGGCGACCGAGGACATCTCCCAGCAGATCGCCGCCGTGCAGAAGGTGGCGCAGGACGCCATGGATGCCATCAAGGGCATCGGGGGGACTATCGCCGAAGTCAGCGAAGTGGCGACCGCCATCGCCGCCGCCGTGGAAGAGCAGGGCGCCGCCACGCAGGAAATCACCCGCAACACCCAGCAGGCTGCACAGGGCACCCAGGATGTTTCCGACAACATCGCCGGAGTGACCGAGGGCGCTGATGCGACCGGCGCTTCGGCGCAGAACGTCAGGCTGGCGGCCGATGCGCTGGGCGTTCAGGCGCAGCAGTTGCGCGGTCAGGTCAACGACTTCCTCGGCAAGATCCGCGCGGCGTAAACCAGGCTGCCGGGCTATCGATCTCGTGATGGTTTTATCGATGCTCGATGCGCCGTCACCCTGAGGTGCCAAAGCGAAGCGGAGGCCTCGAAGGGCGACGGCGTTTTGTGACATATCATCCTTCGAGCCTCGCAAGAGCTCGCACCTCAGGATGACGGTCATCGTCTCCTGATGGAATGATCTGACATCACTGCATCTACCCGGCCCGCCGCCATGCCGTCACATCGACGGCCTGCGCCGCATCGAGCATGCGCGTCTCGGCTGGCGTGAGGCCGTGCGCGGCCAGAATATCCTGCGCCGACTGAGCCGGGATTCCGGGAAAGCCGCCGGTGCCGTCCGGAATGGTCAGGCGATGCGCCTGCGATAGCCAGAACACGTCGTAGCGATCCATGAACATCTCGAACACGTTCGGCCCGCCGATGATCGAGGCGGTCCCCGCTGTCACGCCGGCAAGGCGGCAGGCATCCTCGAACGACGCGCCCGCCGGATTCCACAAGGTCGCTTTCGGATTGGCGGGATCGCGGGCGAGAGCAGGGATGGTTCGCGTCAGCACGATGCGCGTGCGCAGCGGCGAGCGCGGCTGGTCCTCGAAGGAATGCCTGCCGTGCACGATCAGGTCCGCGCGATCGAGCGCGGTCTCGAAGAATGTCTGGTCGGCGTCGAATTTCAGCGCCGCGGGCATGACATGGTTGGCGTCCGCCAGCATGCCGTTGGCCGAGAGGATCACGTAGCCTTCGATGCGGAGCCGCGATTGCGTCATGCTTTCGCGCAGCCGCCGTTTCGGAAGTTTGTAATCATCATTCCGAAATGGTCTGCACCACGCTGTTGAGCGGGCGCGAACTCACCGTCGGCAGCTTGAGGCCTTTCACGACCTCCTCGTCGTATTGCGCGATCGTGGTCATCGGCGCCTTGGCCTTGACCTGCACTACCTTGTAGCCGCCAGCCTTCAACCGCGTCATCAGTTCGGGCAGGGCTTCGGCGGTGTGCTTCTGGAAATCGTGCATCAGCACGATGCCCTTGCCGTTCTTGTCGAGCTTTGTCATCACGGTGTCGACGATCTTCTTCGCGGTAGAGGCCTTGAAGTCGAACGAGTCGAGGTCGCAGGACCAGATCGAAATGTTGCGCTCGCCGAGATAGGTCACCATCGCCGGCGGATGCTGGAGCGCCGGGAAGCGGAACAGCGGCGAGGGCGCAGCACCCAGCGCCCACTTCACCGCGCTGAAACCTTTCTCGATTTCTTCCTTGCGCTGATCGTCGGTCAGTTTCTTGTTGTTGAGATTGGCATGTGACCAGGTATGCGCGCCGATGGTGTGGCCTTCTGCGGCGACATGCTTGAGGATCTCGGGATAGTAGGTGGCGTGCTTGCCGATCGGGAAGAAAATCGCCTTGGTGCATTCCTCGGCGAGCGTCTTGAGCACCGACGGCGTGTTGACCGGCCACGGGCCATCGTCGAACGTCAGCACCACTTCCTTGTCGCGCAGGAAATCGAGCTGCTTGAAGTGCTCGAAGCCGAAACCGGGACCGCCGGTGGTGTCGATCTGCACCACGCGCGCGACACCGATGGCATTCGGATTGGCGCAATTGGCCTTGATCGGAGTGGGGGCTGGCGCCGGCGCAGGAGCGGCTGCTGTCGTTGCGGCGGGCGCAGGCGGTTGAGTCGCGGCAGGCGGAGGCGATGGCGGCGGGTTGGTGCGTTGCGGAATGAGCGCTTGCGACCATGCGCTGCTGAAAGCGCACACAGAAAGCGCGCTGGCGACAAAAAACGTTGCCTTAATACGCATTGAAAACCCCTGAACGCAAACTCCCCGGCGTCCGGCATCCCGGATGCCGCCATATCGTCCCCGGCGGTGAGCCTAGACCCACATGGTTTATCCCGCCAACCCATTTTCGGGGTGAGGTGATTTTGGCAGTGGGCAAGGTTAATCGGGACGGGACGACCGGATTCAGGCCGTCAGGGAGCGGGCAATCGCGGTGACGACGCGCGTGTCGGTCGGCTCGACCCGCGAGGAGAATGCGTCGGCGAGATAGCCGTCACGGCCCACCAGATATTTGTGGAAGTTCCAGCCGGGCACGTCGCCGGGCCGTTCCGCCGCCGCCCATTTGTAGAACGGGTGCGCGTTCGGCCCCTTCACGCTGGTCTTGACCGTGATCGGAAAGGTGACGTGATAGGTGTGTTCGGCGGTCTGCGCGATGTCGCTCGCGCCGCCCGGTTCCTGCGCGCCGAAGTCGTTGGACGGCACGCCGATCACGGTCAGGCCGCGGTCGCGAAACTGCGTCCAGATCGCCTGCAATCCGGCATATTGCGGCGTGAAGCCGCACAGCGAGGCGGTGTTCACCACCAGCAGCGGCTTGCCTGCGAAGTCAGCGAGGCGGATATCGCCGCCCTTCAGGCTCTGGAATGAGAATCCGTAAGCGGTCATGCGGCTCATGGTTGGCTGCGCCATAGCGGACCGTCCCGCGAACGGAAGTGCCGCCCCGCCTGCCATCGCTGCGATCATCGTCCGGCGGTTGATCATGATGCGTTCCCAGAGAGACTATCGCTCAAGATAACGGATCGACGCCGCCGCAAGTTTCAAGAAACCGTGACAAATATCAGGAGCGCTTGCATTATGGCCGCTTCGGCGGCTTGTCGCACCACGGCATCGGCAGCTCGGGTTCGTAATACTCGTTCCATTCGCAGATGTATTCGGGACCGCTGCGCTTCATGACATGCTTGATGGGTTCGGCCTGACTGATCGCGATGTGGGCGACGATCAGCGCGACGCCGACGGGATAGGCCCATCGCGCGAAGCGCAAGTCCGGCATTCGCTCAAGCAGCAGCGCGCCGGCAAGGATAATGAGCGGATCGGTCAGGATGAAGTATTCGGCTTTGAGGCCCCGCCGCACGCCGAGCGCGTCGATTCCAATGGCGGCGAGCAGCATCAGCGCGGCCTGAGTGGCCACCTGCCGTTCGCCTTTCAGCCACGCATAGACGATGCCGGGAATGACAAGCCAGGTCAGGAACACGGTCGGGCGCGGCGAGGTGAACAGCACGAAGGTGTAGCGCTGGAGCACCGACTTGATGCCGTCCAACAGCAGGCCGAGTGCCGCGAAAATCTTGCCACCTTCCGTTGCCGAGGTCGCCGGTGCGTCCGCGAACACCAGCATCTTCTCGATAGGATTGATCACGGCGACGACGTTCTGCGGGTTGTATTGCAGATAGAGCGCGAGCAGTCCGAACGATGCGCCGGCGATCACGGCGAACATCGACGTCAGCGTTTCAGTGAGACTGATCCGCCAGATCACCGCATAGACGATCATGGTGGCGCCGATCCAGCCGAGCAGGGCAACCTGATAGACGCCGAACACGCCGCCGATCAGCGCATGAAGCTGGGCGATGTCGACCGATTCCGGCTCAAGCCCGGCGGCAATCAGCGGCCATGCCAGAGCGGACATCAAGGCCGCGACAACGGCGGCCATGAGCGTCACGATCCACGCCCGCCCCGAGCGATCCCAGAATGCGGTGCTGGCGCTGTCCGGCGTGCCGAACGGTAGGATCAGCACCGGCAGCGCCGCGATCAGCAGGACGATTTGAACCTTGTTCTCCATGCCGAGCACGCAGAGCGCTGCGGCTGCTGCGAGCGCGAGCGGCCGTCCGTTGCTGGCGCGGCGTCCGACGATAATCAGGATCATGAATGCGAACGTGAAGAAGCACGCCGCGATCATCTCGCTGCGCAGGATGCGCATGTGGACTGCCATGCCGCCGGAGAATGCGAAGGCGAATGTCGCAAGCAGCGCGATCCGCCAGTCGCGGAAGATGCTGCGGGCGAGCATGGCAAAGACGAACACGAACATGCTTGCGGTCAGCCATGCGACCACGCGGCCCGCGCGGATGGCGCTGGTCATCGCGGCGTCGAACGCCGGCACGTTCAGCGCCGACGGGATCGCCGACAGTTTCCAGGCGTCGAGCAGGCCGAGCGCGTGCATCGCCTGAAACCACAGCTTCACCGACAGGATGGTGAAATAGGACGGGTGGTCGAAGAACGCCTGCGGCTTGCCGTCGTTCATCACCAGTGCGTTGTAGACGATCATGAAATCCATGTCGGCGTTGCGCCAGTAGATGACGAAATAGCCGGCGAGGAAAAACGACGCGGCCAGCAGGCCGAGGATGAGGATCAATCCGCCAGTCCAGCCGAACGGCGTGAGCCGGTCGAATGCATCGCGCGGCGGCGTTTGATCGGCGGAAATGGCGGCGGATTGGATGTCGGGGGAGGCTGTCATGACCGGCGCGTTCTATCGCAACGCGTAGCCGAAAGCCAACCGGTATGCATCTATTCTGGTGCGTTTCCGGGGCAGAGCCGATTAATGAAGTTGGCGCGGTCCGTCTGGCCGAAGATCGGTCTCGTCCAGATCGGTGAGGTACAAAAGCCCCATCGACATGAGTCGATCGGAATTGGTTTCTCCAAACTCGAACAGTGCCGAAATGTAATTGGTCACCTTGTCCCGGGCGACACCATCCAGGTCGGAGGACCGGTTATGGAGCATGTTGTATGCGTCCATCGCTTTATTAACCGCGCTGTTTACCATTGAGACCTCTGGGTTAGGGAGCTAAGCGCGCTACTCGCGAATGGTTCCGGATGCGCTGCATCCCCGCATGGCGTTACGGCCGCGCCGCTCGATTAAGCGGCCTGCTTCTCTTGCGAAGTCTGCAAAGCGGTCGGTTTATCGCAGCGGGACGATAAAGTCCGTGCCACGGCCCGTTTCGTCGCCGAGCCCGAGATCCGACACCACCAGCGATCCGCCCGGAGCGAGCGCCGAGGCGATGCGTTTCATGGCGTCGTCGGGAACGGTCAGGCGATCAAGCGCCTCGGCCGGGGATGACGGCGATGCTGGGGCCGCGACCTCAGTTACGATGGCGCGCTTGCGCCGGGGCTTGTCGTCATCGGCGCGCGATACCCGCACCGGGGCGGGCAGCGAGACTACCGACCAGCGCAGCGCGCTGGCGTCGTCCTTGGCGGCGCGGACCGTGAAAACGTGAGTGCCGAGCGGACGGTCCGATGCCGCGATGGTCACGGGCGCTTCGAACCACGGCTCGAAATTCTGCCGCACATAAATCTTGCTTTCCTTGCGGCTGATGAATGCGGCGATGTGTCCGCTGCGTGGCTTCACCGGGCCAATAAATTCGGCCGTGCCTTCAAGCGGCGCCGTTGCGGAAACTGGAGCAGGCCGCGCGACAGGATCGGTGGCGCGGGCCTGATCCTTGCCGGTCTTGGTCTCGCCTGTCTTCACCGCCCCAGACTTTGCGTCCTCGGACGTGGTTTCTTCAACCTTGTCCTCGGTCTTTGCCTGCTCGACCTTGGACTCCCCGTCACGGATTCCGTGACTGCGGCTTCTTCGGTCTTTGTCTCGGCCTTGCTTTCTTCAGGTTTGGCATCGGACGCTGCGCCGGTGACGGACGCCACGGTGTCAGGGACCTTTTTGGTACTGTCCTGCATCGCATTGTCAGGCATAGCGGGTTTCGCCGCTGTTGCGTCGCTGGCCACATCGTCCTTCTGCGGAAGCGCGCCGCTGGCGTCGGCGGTGCGGATCGGTGCGGTCCGTTCGGTGATCGAGGTCAGTCGCAATTCCGGCTTCTCGTGAGCGGCGGCATCGACGATCGATGAGCGGTCGGACTTCGCAGTCGTCTCGGCGTGCTGTGTCGTGTCGGGCGCGGCGGCGACCGGCTTCGTCTCCGGCTTGTGCGCGATCAGCATCGGATGCGAAAAATCGGCGGGCGTGATCTCGCCGGGCGTCACGATCACGCGCGCGCCCATGCGGGTCCAGCCCCACATCCGCATCGCGAAGTTCATCGGCATGCGGATGCAGCCGTGCGATGCCGGATAGCCGGGCAGGACGCCGGCATGCATGGCGACGCCGGACCATGTGATGCGCTGCATGTAGGGCATCGGCGCGCCGCTGTAGATGTTGGAGCGGTGATACTTGTTCTTCTGGATGATGCTGAACACGCCCATCGGCGTCGAATGGCCACGCATGCCCGTCGAGACCGGCGTTTCCGCGAACAGGCCGTTCTGGTCGTAGAGCTTCAACTGCTGCTTCTCGATCGAGATCGCGATGACGATCGGGCCGACGGGCTTGGCTGTTTCCTTCGGCGCATCGGGCAGTTTCTGCCGGCTCTTGATGACGCGCGGCCGGCGTGGCTCGATCTGGCGCGGCGGTTCGGAGTAGTCGGCCGTTGGCCCTGTCGGCCAGAAGACCTGCGCCTGTGCGGGCGCGGCGAAGCCGGCAGCCAGGATCAAGGCTAGCCACGACGTTCGCCCAAACCTGGCCCGGGTCGAACGGGACTGAGACTGGTTGCCAAACGGGGGGAGAATTCCGGCCGGTTTTTGTGGGTCGTCCGAAGAAACTGTCCAATTGCAATGCACGCCGGATGTCCTCAAGTGATTCCAGTATGAGTGTCGCGAACAGACCAAACGTTCATCTGCGGCTGTTCCCAATACCGCATGCCGTGCGGATTCTGTTGCTGAAAAGCTAGCCGAATCGCCTTCAGAAGCACTTAACGGCCGGTTTTCCTCGGTCAAATTCACGTGCGTTTGAACATTGCGCGCGCCACCCCACATGAGGGGTTCCCGGAGGGATGTTTCCTGCCTGTCCGGATTTTCACTTTTGTCCTCTGGAGCCTGCCGATGTCTTCATCCTCGACCCGTCTGACAGCCGCCACGCTGCTGACCGTTGTCCTTGCATGGCTGGCCGCGACGCCGGTGGCTGCGGCTGACGAGCCGGATCTGATTTTCCGGCGCTCCACGGTTTTCAAGTTGCTCAGTCCAGATGACAAACTCGCGACATACGGCCTCGACGATCCGGAAGTGGAGGGCGTGGCCTGTCATTTCACGGTGCCGGAGAGGGGCGGCTACAAGGGTTGGCTCGGGCTTGCCGAGGAGGTCTCCGACATCTCGCTGGCCTGCCGGCAGATCGCGCCGATCCGCTTCAAGAACAAGATGTCGCAGGGCGAGGATATGTTCCGGCAGCGGCGCTCGCTGTTCTTCAAGAAGATGCAGATCGTGCGCGGCTGCGACGCCAAGCGGAACGTGCTGGTCTACATGGTGTATTCCGACAGGCTGATCGAGGGATCGCCGAAGAACTCGACGTCCTCGGTGCCGATCATGCCATGGGGCAGCAACGACACCATCCAGAAGTGCGCCGATTTCATTTCGGGGTAGAAGGCAGACAAGCTGCGCCCATAATGAGCTTTGTCACGGTAAGCATGTCAGCCTCATGGTGAGGAGCGAGGCAACGCCTCGCGTCTCGAACCATGAGGCGTATGTTGTTGCCATGAACATGCCTCATCCTTCGAGACGCGCGCCATAGCAGGCTTAGCCTGCGTAAACTTGGCTATGTGGCGCGCTCCTCAGGATGAGGCGGCTGACGCGTTCACTTCAAGCGGGCGCGCCTCTACGCCGTCCTGTTCTTGATCGCGCCGACGATGGCGGTCAGCACTGCGCCGGCAACGCCGCCGCCCGCGGCCTGACCGATGATCGCGCCGATGTCCGGGGTCGCGGCCGAATTGGCCAGCAGCGGAATCAGCATCCCGAGAATCTGTCCGCCCACGCCGCCGCCGATGGCGCCCGCGATCGTATTGCCGATCGTTCCGAGATCGAGGTTCTTGGCCGCACCGCCGACGACGTTTCCACCGATGGCGCCGCCGACGATCTGGATGATCAGATTGACAAGTAAGCCCGACATGGTTTCGCCTCCCGGTCCGGTGCTGCGTTCCGTCACGACGGCGCCGGACTCAGTCGCCGCGCCGCATGATTGTAGGCGCGTGGACCCGGCGGTCACGCTGCAACCGCGAACGGCGCCGGCGAAAAGCCGGGAGACAAGTGGTCAAATTGTCTTGTGGGACGCCGAATCGGCGCGGATGGACGGGATGCGAGTGGCTACCGCTTGCCCTTGCGATCGACGCACTTGCGCGTGCGCTCGACGCCTGATGCCGTCAGCCGCATCCCGGCGATTTCCTTGATCTGTCCCGCAGGGCAGGAGCCGTCATCGACATAGACGCGCTGTCCGAGCCGCAGATCGGTGATGTCGCTTTCGCGCCCCACGATATCGGCGCGGGCCGCAGTGGTGAGCGCCAGCACGGCGAGCGATGCGGCTCCGATGCGGCCAGACATTCGCCGGATGACTAGCGCGACGGCTTTGGCGATCATTGGTCTGCGTCTCACTTGCTTTGAATTTTCAGCCCGTCGGGGCCGACGTTGATCTGCAGGCCTTCCGGTTTCTTGTTGTCCTGATAGACTTTGTAGCCGAGAACTCCGACCGCGATGATGAGCGCGCCGACGATGGCGTAGAGGATGTTGCGGTTGTTCATGCGTGATCTCCAGTGCGTCAATGCGAAACGGTCGACGAAAACAGGTTGATGACGCCGACGCCTGCGATGATCAGCGCGAGGCCGGCGACGGCGGGCATGTCGAGCTTCTGGCCGAACCAGACGAGGCCGACCAGCGTGATCAGAACGATGCCAAGTCCCGACCAGATCGCGTAGGCGATGCCGACCGGCATGGTCCGCAGCACCAGCGACAGGAAATAGAACGAGCCGGCGTAGCCCATCGCCGTGAGGATCAGCGGTTTCGGTTTGGTGAACTGCTCGGAGGCCTGCAACGCGGCGGTGCCGATGACCTCGAGGACGATCGCCGAGATGAGATAGACGTAGGCCATTCCTCATCGTAGTCGGGCGGTCCTGATTCTCATAGGCAAGGAACGTTGCGCAAGGGCAGATGGAACGGCGACCTCAGCGAATGGTTCCGTCGTAGAGCTTCTGCGCCTTGGCGACGTCGGGCAGATGCTGTTCGGCCCAGATCCGCAGATTGTCCACGGTGTCGCTCAGGGTGCGGCCGAGCGGCGTGATTGAATATTCCACCGTCACCGGAACGGTGGGCGTCACCTTGCGTTTCACAAGACCGTCACGTTCGAGTCCCTTGAGCGTTTGTGACGCCATCTTCTGCGTCAACCCGCCGATTTCGCGGCGCAGTTCGTTGAAGCGCCAGGAGCGGCGCGACAGCAGGATCAGCAGCAGCACCGTCCACTTGTCGGCGATGCGGTCGAGCACGAGGCGGGTCGGGCAGTCGGCGGCGTAGGGGTTCGTCGGCCAGTTGCCGCGGGGAGGCTTGGCGGCTTTCGACGGTGGTTTCTCCGTGGAGACCATGTCTCGGATAAGTGCCTTCTTCACAACGGGGCCGCCAGCGGGCATCTGATGTCCATTCGTTAGTTGGTATCTGAAAGATACCATGAGGCATGGGAAGGTTGCAAACGTGAAAATCGCACTGATCGGAGCCACCGGCCAAGCCGGTTCGGAAATCCTCAAGGAACTTGTCCGCCGTGGCCACGAGGTCACCGCCATCGTCCGCAATCCGGAGAAGATCCAGGCGCAGGTGAACGTGGCGCCGCGAAAGGGCGATGTGTTCGACCAGGACGGTCTCGTCAAGCTGGTGAAGGGGCACGACGCCGTCATCAGCTCCGTGCATTTCTCGCAGAGCGATCCGCGCAAGCTGATCGATGCGGTGAAGGCGGCGGGGGTGAAGCGCTATCTGGTGGTCGGCGGCGCGGGCAGCCTTGAGGTCGCCCCCGGCGTCACGCTGGTCTCGACGCCGGAATTTCCGGCGCAATACAAGGATGAGGCCACCAAGGGCGGCGAATTCCTCAATCTGCTGCGGCAGGAGAAAGACCTCGACTGGACATTTCTCTCGCCGTCGGCGCTGTTCTTCGAAGGTCCTCGCACCGGCACGTTCCGTCTCGGCAAGGACCAGCTTCTGACCAACGCGAACGGCAGCAGCATTTCGTTCGCGGACTATGCCATCGCGCTGGCCGATGAAATCGAGAAGCCCGCGCATTCCCGCCAGCGGTTCACGGTGGGGTATTAGCTGTCGCTTCTGTGAATTGCGCAGATGCCTCCTTCACCTCTCCCCGCAAGCGGGGAGAGGGAGCCTCATCAATCATGACCTTGCACGTCATCGCATCCCTTCCAACGGCCTCCTAAAGTTGGCTACAGTTGGCGACAATCTGCGCGCAGACGCACGAGGGGATGAAACGCGATGGACGCCAAGGCAACGACACACGACACCCGGCGCCGCATTCTCGATGCGGTGGACGATGCCTTCGACCGGCAGCTTGAGACCACCATGCAGTTTTCGTCCATTCCCTCGACGCGCGGCGCGGAAGGCCAGTGTCAGGACATGATGGGCGGTCTGCTCCGGGCGCGGGGATACGAAGTCGACGACTGGCACATCGACACCGATGACCTGAAAGACCTGCGCGGCTATGGCCCGATCGAACACGATTTCTCCCGTGCGCGCACGGTGGTCGGGACGTATCGCCCGGCGCGCGAAGACGGACGTTCGCTGATCCTGCAAGGCCATTGTGACGTGGTGCCCGCGGGCCCGCTCGACATGTGGGACACGCCGCCGTTCTCTCCAACGATCAGGGACGGCTGGCTTTACGGACGCGGCGCGGGCGACATGAAGTCCGGCACCATCGCCGCGCTCTACGCGCTCGATGCGTTGCGCGCGGCGGGCCTCAGGCCGACCGCGCGGATTCATTTTCAGTCCGTGATCGAGGAGGAGAGCACCGGCGTCGGCGCGCTCTCCACTGTGCAGCGTGGCTATCGCGCCGACTGCTGCTTCATCCCTGAGCCGACCAACGGCAGGCTGGTGCGCTCGCAGGTCGGCGTGATCTGGTTCCGGCTCAAGGTGCGGGGCAAGCCGGCGCATGTCTATGAGGCGGGCATCGGCGCCAACGCCATCAAGGCGGCTTATCATCTGCTTCAGGCGCTTGAAGGGCTGGAAGAGGAATGGAACAGACGCGCAACTAGCGACAGGCATTTCAGGGTCGTGAAGCATCCGATCAACTTCAATCCCGGCATCATCAAGGGCGGCGACTGGGCCTCGTCGGTGCCGGCATGGTGCGATGTCGATTGCCGGATCGCGGTGCTGCCGGGCTGGCCGATCGCGGACCATCAGGCCGAGATCGTGGCCTGCGTGCAGGCCGCAGCGAAGACCCATCCGTTCCTGTCGCAGAACCCGCCCGTCGTGGAATGGTCGGGCTTTCTCTCGGAAGGATATGAACTGACCGGCGGGGAGGAGTCCGAAGCCGTCCTGCGCCATGCGTATGACGCGGTCTACGGCGGCCCCATGAAGGAGCTGGCCTTCACCGCGCTGACCGACACGCGCTTCTACGGCCTCAACGCCGGCATCCCCAGTCTGTGCTTCGGGGCGAATGCCGAGGCGATGCACGGCTTCAACGAGCGGGTCGAGATCGAATCGCTGCGCAAGACGACGCGGGCCATCGCGCTGTTCGTGGCGGAGTGGTGTGGCGTGGAAGCCGCGTGAACCGCGCCGGGCAGCTTCTTCATCCATGACTTTAAGACCGGATCGCGCTGCATTCCGGCGTTTTCACTTCATCCATTGCATGAACTGAAGGAACAGGAGCAATGACCCTGCTTGAGATGATCCAGTCGCGGCCGATGCCGCTGGCAGTCCTGATGGGCGTCACCTTTGTCGAGGCGGCCAAGGACAAGGTGGTGGCGACGATGGTGGTGCGTGAGGACCTCTGCACCGTCGGCGGCTCCATTCACGGCGGCGCGGTGATGGCCTTTGCGGATTCCGTGGGAGCCGCCGCAACCGTCATCAACCTGCCGCCCGACGCCAAGGGCACCACCACCATCGAGAGCAAAACCAACTTCACGGGGGCTGCGAAAGCCGGCTCGACCGTCCGGGCGACCGCGACCCCGGTTCACATCGGGCGGCGGACTCAGGTCTGGCAAACCCGGCTGGAGACCGGGGAGGGCCGGCTGGTCGCGGTCGTGACCCAGACCCAGCTCATCCTCTGACGGTCTGTTGATCTGGAACAATGACAGCAAAAACCCCCATTTCTGGCGGATTTCTTCGCCTGAACAAGCGACTGTGAGCTTTGCGGCGTTGCGCAAACTGCCCCGATTCGGGTAGATCAGCCGGAAGAGAAAAAAGCGTCAAGAGAACAGGTCTTTCCTGAGGGAGCACTGTTGCGCCCAAGATGACCGAGAAAAGTCCGATATGAATGCGCTGGTCCGAATTGCTCTCAGCCGACCCTATACTTTCGTCGTGCTGGCCCTTCTTCTTCTGATCGTAGGCCCGCTCGCGGCCCTGCGGACGCCGACCGACATCTTCCCTGAAATCAGGATTCCCGTGATCGGCGTGGTGTGGCAGTACACCGGCCTGCCGCCGGACCAGATGTCGGGCCGCATCGTCACGCCGTTCCAGCGCGCGCTGACCACGACCGTCAACGACATCGAGCACATCGTCGCCAATTCCTACAACACCTACGGCGTCATCAAGATCTTCTTCCAGCCGAACGTCGACATTCGCACCGCCAATGCGCAGGTCACGGCCATTTCGCAGACGATGCTCAAGCAGTTGCCGCCGGGCGCGACCCCGCCGCTGATCCTCAACTACAGCGCATCGACGGTGCCGATCATCCAGCTTGCGCTGGCGGGCGAGGGGCTGACCGAACAGAACATGTTCGACATCGCGACAAACCAGTTGCGGACGCCGCTGGTCACCGTGCCGGGGGCGGCGATCCCGTGGCCGTTCGGCGGCAAGCAGCGCCAGATCCAGATCGATATCAATCCCGCGGCGATGCAGGCGCTCGGCCTCTCGGGGCAGGATGTCGCCAACGCGCTCGCCGCGCAGAACCTGATTACCCCGGTCGGCACCCAGAAGATCGGCAATTTCGAGTACAACATCCAGCTCAACAACTCGCCATTGAAGATCGAGGAACTCGGCGGCCTGCCGATCAAGGTCGTCAACGGGGCGACAGTTTATATTCGCGACGTGGCGCAGGTCCGCGACGGCAATCCGCCGCAGACCAATATTGTCCACGTCGACGGCAACCGTTCCGTGCTGATGATGGTGCTGAAGGCGGGCGCGACCTCGACCCTCGACATCATTTCCGGCATCAAGCAGAAGATTGTCGCCGTCAAGGACCAGATGCCGGAGTCGCTCCGGGTCAATCTGCTCGGCGATCAGTCGATCTTCGTGCGCGGCGCCATCGCCGGCGTCGCCTTCGAGGGCGTGCTCGCCGCCGCCCTGACCAGCGTCATGATCCTGCTGTTTCTCGGAAGCTGGCGCTCGACCGTCATCATCGCGATCTCGATCCCGCTCTCGGTGCTCGGCGCGATCATCTGCCTCGCGGCGGTCGGCGAGACGCTCAACATCATGACACTGGGCGGTCTTGCGCTCGCGGTCGGCATCCTGGTGGATGACGCAACGGTGACCATCGAGAACATCAACTGGCATCTGGAGCAGGGCAAGGAGGTCGAGGAGTCGATCCTCGACGGCGCGCGTCAGATCGTAACGCCGGCCTTCGTCTCGCTGCTCTGCATCTGCATCGTGTTCGTGCCGATGTTCTTCCTCACCGGCGTGTCGCGCTTCCTGTTCGTGCCGATGGCCGAAGCGGTGATGTTCGCCATGATCTGGTCGTTCATCCTGTCGCGCACGCTGGTGCCGACGATGGCGAAATACCTGCTGCACAAGCACGTCCATCACGGGGAGGGCGAGGAGAGGCCGCCCACGCGCAATCCGCTGGTGGCGTTCCAGCGCGGGTTCGAGGCCCGCTTCGAAAAACTGAGGGCGGGCTATCACAGCCTGCTGGAAATGGCGCTCGGCCACCGCAAGGTCTTCGTGACGGGCTTCATGGCCTTCGTCGCGGTGTCATTCCTGCTGGTGCCGTTCCTCGGCCGCAACTTCTTCCCCTCGGTGGATACCGGCCAGATTCTGCTGCACGTTCGCACGCAGGTCGGCACCCGCGTCGAGGAAACGGCGAACCGGCTGGCGGATATCCAGAAGGCGATCCGCCAGATCATCCCGCCGGATCAGATCGAGACGATGGCCGATAACATCGGCATGCCGATCTCGGGCATCAATCTCACCTACAACAACACCGGCGTGATTGGTCCGCAGGATGGCGACATCCAGATCAAGCTGAGGGAAGATCACAAGCCGACCGAGGACTATGTCCGCGAGCTGCGCGAGAGGCTGCCGCGCGAATTCCCCGGCGTGTCGTTCGCGTTCCTGCCAGCCGACATCGTCAGCCAGATCCTGAACTTTGGCGCGCCGGCGCCGATCGATCTCCAGATCAGGGGCGCCAACGTCGCCGCGAACTACAAGTACGCCAACGACATCCTGCGGCGGATCCGTCTCATCCCGGGCATTGCCGACGCGCGCATCCAGCAGTCGCCGAATAATCCGGGCTTCAACGTCGATGTCGACCGCACCCGCGCGCAGTATGTCGGCCTCACGGCGCGCGACGTCACCAACAGCATGGTGGTGAACCTTGCCGGCAGTTCGCAGGTGGCGCCGACCTACTTCCTCAACTACGACAACGGCGTGTCCTATTCCATCGTGATGCAGACGCCGCAGTACCAGATCGATTCCTTGAGCAAGCTGGAAGCGCTGCCGATCACCGCCGCGGGCGCGGCGGCCTCGCCGATGCTCGGCGGCATCGCCAACATCTCGCGCTCGACATCAAGCGCGGTGGTGTCGCAATACGACATCCAGACCCTGATCCAGATCTACGCCACGCCGCAGGGCCGTGACCTCGGCTCGCTGTCGACGGACATCCGCAAGATCCTGGACGAGACCGCCAAGGACCTGCCGAGGGGCAGCACCGTCGCCCTGCTCGGTCAGGTGCAGACCATGAACAGCGCCTTCGCGGGCTTGCTGTTCGGTCTGCTCGGCGCGATCGTGCTGATCTATCTGCTGATCGTCGTGAACTTCCAGTCATGGTCCGATCCGTTCGTGATCGTGTCCGCGCTGCCCGCCGCTCTCGCCGGAATCGTCTGGATGTTGTTTGCGACCCACACCACGCTGTCGGTGCCGGCGCTCACCGGCGCGATCATGTGCATGGGTGTCGCGACCGCCAACTCCGTGCTGGTCATTGCGTTCGCCCGCGAGCGCTATGACGAACTCGGCGATCCGCTCGCCGCCGCGCTGGATGCGGGCTTCGTCCGCTTCCGTCCGGTGCTGATGACCGCGCTGGCGATGATTATCGGCATGACGCCGATGGCGCTCGGTCTCGGCGAGGGCGGCGAGCAGAATGCTCCGCTCGGACGCGCGGTGATCGGCGGCCTGATCTTTGCCACGACCGCTACGCTCATTTTCGTTCCTGTGGTTTTCAGTATGGTTCACAAGAAGCAGCCCGCAAAACCTGCGACGGCGCCGGAGATCGTTTATGCAACCTGACAAGACCCCGTCCGTTTCGCCGCGCAAGATCCGGCTCTACGGCGCTGTCGCCATCGGCGTGCTTGCGGCTGTGGTCACCACCGGCATCATCACGCGCTCGAACGGCGATGTGAAATTGCGCGAGTGGACCGATGCGCAGGCGGTGCCTTCGGTCGCGGTGACGCTGCCCGGCACCAAGCCGCTCAACGCCACGCTCGACCTGCCGGGCCGGCTGGAGGCTTACTCGCGCGCGCCGATCTTTGCGCGCGTCAGCGGTTACCTGAAGACCTGGAATGTCGACATCGGCACTCCGGTGAAGTCCGGCCAGACGCTCGCGGAAATCGAGGCGCCCGATCTCGACCAGCAGTTGTTGCAGGCGCGCGCCGATCTCACCAACGCGCAGGCCGCGGCCAAGCTGTCGGCGGCGACGCTGGCGCGGCGCAAGACGCTGCTGGCCTCGAACTTCGTGTCGCAGCAGGAAATCGACGAGCGCTCGGCGGACCTCGCCAGCAAGGAAGCGCAGGTCAATTCGATGCAGGCGAACGTGCAGCGGCTCGAGGCGCTCGCCAGCTACAAGACCGTCACCGCGCCGTTCGACGGCGTCGTCACCGAGCGCAACACCGATGTCGGCGCGCTCATCAACGGCGGCACCGGTTCGGGCGCCGCGATGTTCGTGGTGTCCGACGTCAAGAAACTGCGGCTCTACGTCAACGTGCCGCAGAGCTATCTGCCGGGCATCAAGATCGGCGCGAAGGCGATCGTCTCGGTTCCGGAATATGCCGGACGCACGTTCCCGGCCACCGTTGAGGCGTCGGCGCAGTCGGTCGATATTTCGTCCGGCACCACGCGGATGCAGCTTGCCATCGAAAATCCCAACAACGAACTGCGTCCGGGCGCCTATGCCAACGTCAAGCTGGCATTGACGCGCGACGTCCAGCCGCTCAGCATTCCGGCGAGCGCGCTGATCTTCAACAACAGCGGGCTGCGTGTCGCCACCGTCAGCCCCGGCGACAAGGTGCTGTTCAAGAATGTGACGATCGCCCGCGACCTTGGCCGCGAGATCGAGATCGCCACGGGCCTCGCGGCCGACGACCGCATCATCGTGACGCCGCTCGACGGCATCGCGGACGGCGATGCGGTCCGCATCGCGGGCGCGGGCAAGGACGGCACGCCCCGCACCAGTTCGAACACCACGACCAAGACCGAATAGTCCCGCGTTTTCATGTGCGACCGGCGTCGGTTCTCCCGAACTGCGCCGGTCTTTGCGTGAGTCACGCGGTTCTGTCAGCCGTGGCGGCCCATCCGTCCGGGGAAGCCGAAGGCCCCTGTCTCGCAGGGGGCCGCTTCATTTTCGGGTCCTCAGCGGCTTGGGCTCCCGACCGGGCCGGGATAGCCGGGGTTGGACGGACTGTCGCCGGGCAGCCCGCTCGGGGACGCGCCGGTCCCGATCGATCCCGGCGTCGAGGTGTTCGGTACGCCGGGCTGATTGACGCCGCTGGTGTTGCTGCCCGTCGTGCTCCCCGGCGCCGGGGCAACGGCGGGCGGAGTGGCCGGCGATACGCCCGGCGAACCGGCGGCGGTGCCGCCGGGAGAGGAGGGCGGAGCCGTCTGGGCCGCCGCCGCGAGGGTCGAGCTGGCGATAGCCGCCGCCGCCAGTGCCGTCAGAAGCATTTTTCGTCGCATGAGAACCTCCGTTGATGACGGAGGTCCAATGCGCGGCGCGATACACCGTTCCGAAACCTGCGCGTGATACGGACGTAAGGCGTGCCGCAAAAAATATCAGCGTGGCGCGTGAAGCGTCTTGGAACATTCACGGAAACGGCGCATTGTAAACGTCGCCGGCTTAAGGGATGAGCGTTATGCGTACCGTCGTCGCCCTTGCACTTCTTTGTGCAGTCTCCGCGCCTTGCATGGCGCAGGAGTTGACGCCGAATTTTCTGAAAAGAGAGCCGTATTTCCTGTCGCCGTGGTCGGTTGTCTACGTCGACAACGGCGCCTGCGGCGTCGGCAAGGTGCTCAAGGTCACGGGCGCGCTGGGCGCGCTCCGCCGCAAGAAGGTCTGCGTCCCGATGGGACGGGAAGAGGCCTCGCGGACCATCGCGACGCCCTGATTCCAAAATCTCCTGTCAGAACCGATCGGTGCGGCTATCCGGCGTACTTTTCCGCCATCAGTGGATAGTCCGCCCCAAAGGCCGGATCGGCCAAAAGCAGTGCTGCGGATGTACGCAGCACTGCAACCGTCGGATGCCGGACGGTGAAACCGGATCAGTCGGCCTTCATGACCTCGCCGAACTGGTCCCAGCTCTTGCCGTTCCAGCGCTGCAATTGAAGCTGCGTATAGGCCTGGCTCGACGTTTCGCTGGTGTTGACCTTGACGCCGGGCAGGGCCGTCGGCAGCACGAAATCCTTGAAGCTCTTGGATTGCTTCAGGATGTTCTCGCGCGAGAGATCATTGCCGCACTGTTTCAGCAATTGTTCGAGGATCATGCCCTGCTGGGTGCCGAAGGTGTAGTTCGAGTCGGCGATGTCGGCGCCCGGCAGGTACTTGCGGAAGAAGGCGATGTAGTCCTGCACGCCCTTGTCGTCCTTCCATTTCGGGTCGGCGGGGTCCTTGAAGAACGCGGCGGAGACGACGCCGGTCACCTTGTCCAGCCCGACCGGAACGAAGGTCGCCGCGATCGAGGCACCGACCGTGTTGAGGACGATCAGCGGCTTCCATTCCATCTCGTTGATCTTGCGCAGCGCCTGCGCCGCGAATTTCGGCGTGCCGGCGATCAGGAGCGCTTCCGGCGCGGCAGCTTTCAGGTTCACGATCTGGGAATCCACCGTCGGATCGGAGACTTCATAGGCCAGCGCCGTGACCTTGTCGGCAAACGCCTCCTTGTAGACCGCCTTGAACGCGGCGACGAAATCCTTGCCGAGGTCGTCGTTCTGATAAAGGATTCCGACCTTGGCGGCGGGAAGCTGGCTGCGGAAATACTTTGCGTAGATCTTGCCCTCGGTGTCGTAGCTGGGCAGCGCCGTGGTGGTGAACGGGTATTCCTTGATGTCGGTGAACTTGGTCGCGCCGGTGACGATGAAGGCATGCGGCACCTTCTTGGCGTTGACGTACTTGATGGTGGCGGACATCGCCGGCGTGCCGAGCGGGCCGAACAGGAAGGCCACCTCGTCGCTTTCGACCAGCTTGCGGGTGTGTTCCACCGCCTTCGGCGGGCTGTAGGCGTCGTCATAGGTGATGTAGTTGATCTTGCGGCCGTTGACGCCGCCGCGGTCGTTCACGGAATTGATGAAGGCGATGGTCGCCTTGCCGGTCGCGCCCAGCGGCGAGGCCGGTCCGCTGAACGGATAGGTGGCCCCGATCTTGATCTCGGTGGCGGTCACGCCCGGCGCATCGGCGGCAAATGCAGCCGCGGTCATCGCAAGCGACGCCGTCATTGTTATCAGCAGTTTTTTCGACATCTCGTCTCCTTCTGGCGTTTCCGGTCCCGTCGCATGGATTGCGGCGGATTATTAGTTCAATTTTAGAACTTTTAGTTAGCGCAGCCAGAATCTCACGCAAGTGGAAAATGCCTGACAGCAAGCGGCTAAACAACGCGCGCGTGCGGACAAGCCCCCGCATCCTCGAACTAAGTTTGATTTTAGAACCTAAATTTGCCGAGGCGGGGCCGCTCGCTTTTGGGGCGCGGCGTCAGTGCCGTTCAGCGAAGGCGTAATGGTCGCGGATCATGGCGTTGAAGAACACGCCCTTCGAGGCCGCCCGGCAGAACTGGAAATAAACCTCGGCGGGCACATCGGCATAGCTGTAGCGCCGCCCGCTCGTGAAAGTGACGTGAAGCTCGCGCGCGGCTGCGTTATAATCAATGTACGCAATGGCGCTCGATGCTGTCTGCGGCATACGCGGCCCTCGGTGCCCGGCTGTTAATGCACAGGCGTGAAGGCCGTTCCCCGCAGACGTTCGAGAGAGATTCAGGAGGCTTCGATGAGCCCCACGACCGTCAAACCGAAAACGACGACGAAGACCACATTGCAGCGCCCGCCATTGTACAAGGTGATCCTGCTCAACGACGACTACACGCCGCGCGAGTTCGTGGTGAGCGTGCTGAAGGCGGTGTTCCGGATGGGGGAGGAGACCGCGAGCCGTGTGATGCTGACGGCGCACCAGAAGGGCGCCTGTGTCATCGCGGTCTATACCCGCGACGTTGCCGAGACCAAGGCCAAGGAAGCCACAGAGTTGGGCAAGGCCAAGGGCTATCCGCTTTTCTTCACCACCGAGCCGGAGGGGTAGGGATCTGCCGAAATCTCGATCCCTCGGGTTCAGGTCGGCGTCATAACAGCCAGTCCGGAGCCATGCCTTGCCAGTCCGGCTCCGTCCACTATCGTGCGGCCGATGACATCAGGCCCCGCGACGATCCCGCCGCCTTTGTTCGCGTGCCTTGAGACGCTGGGGCTGATCGCGCGTCATCTCGATCCGCAGTCGTTCGGCGAGATGATGGCGGCGGTCGGCAGGCCCGATGAGCGGCTGCGCGCGGCCCGTTTGCAGTTCAACGCGAACGACGCGCTGGATGGCGTCGGCACAAGTCTTCTGGCCGCAAGCGACGAGGCGCTGGCCGCATTCGACGAGTTGCGCGCGGCGCAAGACGGCGGCGACGTCGGCGCCGTGTTCAAGGCGCTGCGCCATCTGCCGCGCGCGCAGGAGGCGCTCTATCCGCTCGCCGCCATGATCCCGGCGGTCAACAGCTTCTTCCTCGATCCGTCGCTGCGCGACGACGCCGATGCACTCGCGCGCGGCATGCAACCGGCTCGCGACAACGAGACCGGCGTGATGCACTTTAGCAACGAACCGCGCACCCGCGGCGGCTTCTCGCTTTATGTGCCGGAGAGCTACACGCCGGATCGGGCGTGGCCCTTGGTGGTGGCGCTGCATGGCGGCAGCGGCCACGGCCGCGGTTTTCTCTGGAGCTGGCTACGCGACGCGCGCAGCTTCGGTGCGATCCTCGTAGCTCCGACCTCGGCGGGAAACTCGCTTGGCTCGACATGGGCGCTGATGGGCGACGACAACGATACGCCAAATCTCGCGCGCATCGTAGCAACGGTACGCGCGCAATGGACCATCGATCCGGACCGGCTGCTGCTCACCGGCATGAGCGACGGCGGCACGTTCTGTTACGTCAGCGCGCTCGACCGAGGCTCTCCCTTTACCCATCTCGCGCCGGTGTCCGCGGCGTTTCATCCGATGCTGATCTCGATGGCCGATGCGGACCGGCTGCACGGCCTGCCGGTCTATCTGGTGCATGGCGCGCTCGACTGGATGTTTCCGGTGGACGTCGCGCGGCAGGCCAGGACGGCGCTGACGCAGGCAGGCGCGAACGTGACCTATACGGAGATCGCAGACCTCAGCCACACCTATCCGCGCGAGATCAACGCGCCAATGCTGGCGTGGCTGAAGGCGTAGCCGCGCGGATCGTCGCAGGGTATAATGCAATCATGAAAATATCCGTTTCGATGAAACCGTCCGCCGCTTCCATTGCCCCAATTTTCGGCATCGCCGCGCTGGTGTTGTTCGCCGCTGGCGCGCGTGCGCCGGTTCATGCGCAGTCGGCCGATCTCGTGCTGTGCGACCGGCTCGCCGCCGATCCCGCCGATCCGGACAAGCCAGCCGACGTGAAGGGCGTCTCGGCTGTCGCTACGTCCGATGTCCCCACCGCGGTGAAATTCTGCAAGCAGGCCTCCGGCGCATCGCGCCGCGCGATGTATCAACTCGGCCGCGCCTATGCCGCCGGCAACCAGACTACCGAGGCGATTGCGGCCTGGCGGAGGGCCGCCGACAAGGGCAGCACGTCGGCGATGGTCGAACTCGGCGTGGCCTATGCCACCGGCGCAGGCGTCGCGAAGGACGAAGCGGTGGCGGGCAAGCTGTTCGAGCGCGCGGCGCAGGGCGGCAATCCGCGCGGCGTCAGCAATCTCGCCGCACTCTCCGGCAAGGGCGGAGCGGCGCCCGCGGACGCGGCCCGTTCGCGCAGCCTGCTGGCGAAGGCGGCGGAGACCAATGCCGAAGCGCAGTTTCAGTTGGGGTTGATGTTGCAGGATGGCGTCGGCGGCCCGAAGGACGATGTCGGCGCACGCAGCCTGTTCGAGAAGGCGGCGGCGCAGGATCATCCCGGGGCGCTGGAGCGGATGGGCGCATTCGCCAAGGAAGGACGCGGCGGTGCGCAGGATTCAGGCGCCGCAAAAGCCTATTACGAAAAGGCGGCGGCGCTGGGCAATGACGACGCCAAGGCCGCGCTCAAGCGCGCGGAATGTCCTTATGTCATCAAGGACAAATCCGGCAAGGTCGTCACCAATCTGTGCTTCTAGGTGGCGTCCCGTCACAGCGCCTGCGCGGCCGTGACCAGAAGCCCGCCCACGATGGCGATATTCGACAGCCAGGCATTGATGGTGTTTTGCCGCGCGGAGCCGTCCATATCCCAGAAGTTCAGCAGCATGATCGACGCTGCGATTGTAAAGACGATCAACCCGAATGCCGCCGCTGGTGTCCACAGCCCCGCGATCAATAGCACGCCACCGACGAACTGAAACGACGAACCCGAGAGCAGAACGAGGCGCGGGAAGGGCACGCCGCGCGCAGCGATGGCCTGCGTCAGCACGGGGATCAGGAACATGTGCCGCACGCCGGCGAAAGCAAACAGCCCGCCGAGCAGCAGGCGGCCGACAACGAGCAGGGTGGGGGCGGGATCGAAAGGCACGGTTGAAAGACCTCAGCCCGCCCGGCGCGTGCCGGTGACCGCGAAGCCGGTTCGGGTGTCCGGCGCGCGGTGGCGCGGCGATTTTTCGGCGTCGGGATTGAAGCTGAAGATTTCGAGGCTGCGCAGGTGCGTCGAGGCGCGCGAGACGAACACCGGCGTGTCGCCGGCAATCGCCCGGATGGTCTCCGCGCCGCAGCCCGAACATGAATAGATGAATTCGAGCTTGGTCATCGCCCAGCGCACGTCCTTTACCTCCATGAGGTGGCGTGCGCACGCCGGACACACGATCACGGCCGGCTTCGCATCCCGGAGCGGCACGTTCTCGAGCATCTGAACTCTCCTTCGAGGCGGAAGGACATGGCCACGCTCCGTTGCTGGACGGCGAGGCCATCGGTGAAAGTTCAGTGTACCGCCGCAGGAGGACGGCTGGCGGCAAGTTTTGAGAAATGCACAGGAAATGCAGGGCTTAAGCCGTCATGCTGTACTTCATCTTTTACACGAGCCTTGGCCTGCAAGCGACGGTATTTGGGGCGCCGGTCATTGAGCCGGAGCGGAGGCGCTTTGTGATCCGTCATCCTTCGAGGCTCGCAAGAGCTCGCACCTCAGGATGACGACGTACCGTGAGCCGATGCGACTTCGAGCCCTAAACCCGCCCGGCCACCGGAATCAGCGCGCCGGTCACGGCGCTGGCGGCATCGCCGGTGAGGAACAGGATGACGCTGGCCAGTTCATCTCCCGTCACCCATCTGGAGAAGTTCGCCTGCGGCATGTCGCGACGGTTGGCCGGGGTGTCGATGGTCGAGGGCAGCACCGCATTGACGGTGACCTTGCCTTTCAATTCCGCCGCCAGCGCCTCGGTCAGGCGATGCACCCCGGCCTTGGAGGCGGTATAGGGGCCCATGCCGGCACCCGCCTGCAACGCGCCCATCGCGCCGATGTTGACGATCCGTCCCGCGCCGGATTTGACCAGATGCGGGATCGCGGCGCGTGACGCATTCAGCGCGGTCATGACGTTGATGGCGTAGAGCCGCTGCCATGTTTTTGGATCGCCATCGGCGACGGTTTCGAACGAAAACGCACCGGCGATATTGATGAGCGCGTCGAGCCTGCCGAAATGCGCTGCGGCGGCCTCGATGGCTTTCGCCGCCTGTGCTGTGTCGGAGAGATCGACGCCGCCGATGGTCAGCCGGTCCGGCGTCGGCGCGACGGTCGAGGCCGCGTGATCGATTTCGGCGACCTTCGCGCCGCGTGCGCGCGCGGCCTCCGTGACCACCTTGCCAAGCGCGCCGGACGCGCCGGTGATGACAACGACTTTTCCGTTCATGCGGGCGCTCCGGAGGATGACAAAACTGCCCTCACTCTAGCACGGCCGTTCCAGTGGGAGGCATACGGCGGCTGATTGGCAGTCAGCTCCCTCCGCTCATTCCCGCGCAAGCGGGAATCCAGCCTGTCGAATTTCATGCAAAAAGAGCTGGGTCCTCGCCTGCGCGGGGACGACCGGGGAGATCGAGGCACCGGAGCGAGTGTCGTCGCCTCAGTCCAGCTTGGCCACCACCACGAGGCGCTTGACCTCGTTGTTCTTGTAGGCGCGCAGGAATTTTTCGTAGTCCCTGAACGAGACGCAGCCGTTGGAGTCGCCGTTCGGGCCGAGCATGTAGGTGTGCGCGAGCAGGCCGGTGCGGCCGAACACGTTGCCTTCGCCGCCGACCGGATTGAGCCGGATCGCCTCGACGCCGTGGAACAGGCTTTCGCGCAGCGACAGGTCATAGGTGTGCGGCGGGGTCGCGCCGTGCATGCGGACATGGACGAAGCGGGGATCGTCGAGCTTGCTGCCGAGACCGGAATGGGCCTCCAGCTTGGTGCCGTCCGGCATGTAGACCGTGCGCGCGGAGATGTCATAGACCGCCGTCTGGCGGTCGTAGCGGCCCGGCGTCAGGCTGCTGCCGTCGCTGGTGATGCCGCCGTCGGGCGAGGCGAAAGCCAGCGTCGGGCCTTTCTCCTGCCGTCCGAACAGCTTTTCGAAGATCGAGGGTTTCGGCTGGGCGATGGCCGCCAGCGCCGCGGCGCGATTGGCGGCGGCGGCTTCGTTGCGGGACGGGCCTTCGTTCGGCATCGCGCGCAGCGCGGCGGGGCGCGGTGTCGGCAGCGGAATCGCGAGCGAGGCCTGCTGAATCTTCGGCAGTGGTAACTGCGCGTCGCGGGTTTCAGGCGCAGGCGCCGGTGTGGCTTCGGAATCTGATCTGGTATCGGGCGCGGGGAGAGGTTCCGGCGCGAGCGACGCCACGGTATAGGATTGTTGCGGCTGCGCGACCGGCAAGCGATCCGCCTTGGCCAGAACCGCATTTGAAACCGGCTGATCGTCGGAGCGCGCGAGGAAGCGTTCGGCGAATGTCGCGGATGGCGTGCCCAAGGACGAGGTCACGTCGAGTTCGGCCACCGATGTGGAGAGCGCGGCGGCAGCGCCCGGAATGAATGTCACCGCCGGCAGATCCGGCGCCATGGCACTGACGGCGGGGCCGAGCACGTTGGCATACAGCGTCCAGGCGCAGGCCAGCACGACGGCCGCGAGCCCGGCTGTGCCGAGCGCAGCCTGCGGGCTGACTTTTGTCGAAGACGGCTGGGGAACAGCGGAAGACACTCGATACGCGGTATTGTACGCCATACGTCTTACGCCCGGAACTTTTTCACGCAAACCAACTCCCCGCGCGATGGTCGCCGCCGCGCAGGCACATACTTCAGCACACACCTGCGTCCGGAACCTCACGAAGCCGCGAGGTTCCGCACATGCATCTCGCAGACATGCGGAGCGCCATTAAGGCGGCTTTTCGTTAAATGCGGATTAAATCCGGGGCGATGTGTGGCCGCGCGATTCGATGATAATGTCTTGCCACAGTGCGGACTCAATTCACCGGTTCCGCGCGGATCGCGGGGAAGCGGATAATGCGGCGGATCATGAAACGGATCGTCATATTTCTTGCAGCGGCGGCTGCCGCGCTGTCGGGCGCGACTGCCTCGCCCGCAGCGGCGCAGACCTTTCAGAGCTTCATCTGTGCCGACGGCGCGCGCTTCACCGCGGCGTTCCTGAAATACGATCCGAAGCAGGTGCACCTGCAAATCGACGGCAAGGCCGTGGCGCTGAAGAAGCGTTTCACCCTGACGGGATCGCGTTACACCGCGCGCGGAATCTCACTAACGATGAACAGGTCCGGCACCATCCTGCGGCACGGCAGGCGCGGGCCGACAAAATGCACCGCGATGTGATGTGAAACGGCAAAGCGCTTCGTTCGCCACGCGGCGCGTCACGGGCGCATGAAGGCGAAGTCGGTATCGGGATCGCAGTGGTCGGCGACGAAGCGCAACTCCGACTGCACGTCGCCCACTGCGCGCGTTTCGAGATAGGTGGCGACCACGAGACCCAGCAGCGCGCGGCAGACGCTGTCGCTGTCCTGTCCAGCGGCCTTTGCCTCGGCCAGCGCCGCCTTGAAATGACGCTGTGCGATTTCGGCTGCGGACATGCGGGTCTCCCTGTTGGCGTGTCGGATATTTCTGCAGCGAAACCGCAACGGGCGATTTGATCCGGATCAAGGGGGAAGCGGCTTTGCGCCGTTGCCTGCGGCGGGCCGGCGGCTTACATCAGGCCCATGACCGATCAGCCCGCGCCCGCCATTCACACCTTCCATCCGGATATCACCGAAGAGAAAATCGCACGGCTGGTCGCGACGTTCTACAACCGCGCCCGCACGGATGACCTGATCGGGCCGATCTTCAACGCGGCGGTGAAGGACTGGGACCATCACATCGCAAAGATCGCCGATTTCTGGTCGTCGGTGATGCTCAAGACCGGCCGCTACGACGGCCGCCCGATGCGTCCGCACCTGATGCTGCCGCTCAAGGGCGAGCACTTCGACCGCTGGCTTGCGCTGTTCGAGGCAACCGCGCGTGAAATCTTCGAGAGTGACGTGGCCGAGGCCTTCATCATCCGCGCCCGCCGCATCGCCGACAGCTTCGAGATGGGCATCGCGACCACGCGCGGCGAGATCGCACGGCCAAGGCACAGCGTCTGACACGCGAACGACGCCTGCCGACGATGCTGCACCTGACGGCGATGCTGCGTAAACGCAGGGCTTACCTGACCGGTTTCAGAAGGTCCCTGGCCAGGACGGCAACTTTCGGCGCGGAATCGCCGCGCAGCCGCTCGACGAACCAGAATGCCCAGATCGCGAAAAACGAGAGCAGGAATATAGCGCCGCACGACAGAAGCGTTTGCTGAACGGACATGGCGTCCTCCGGATCACTGCGAAACTTGTGCGCCCAAAGGCTAGGCCGCTGCGCAGTCCTGCGTTTGATCAGGATCAAGCCGGAGGGACAATTTTTCGGCTAGCCGGCGCGCCGCTAGAGCGACGAGGGCAGCAGCATGCGTGCCAGGGTGGTCGCCGGTGTCTGATAGGCGAGGCCCATGGTGATCACGGCTGCAGCCGTGAGCACGAGCACCGCCACCACGACCGTGAGGCACACCAGCCGTTCGCTGTCATCATTGTCGAAGCCGTTGAGGTGAAGCCGCATGACGCACCTCCATTCTTCTTCTCAAGCTACGCTTCCGCGCGGTTAGTTCCAGACAGCAATGCTGACGTGTCGGATGGAATTCGTCTTTGCGATGCAACAAGGAGCTAGCGGCATGTTTTGTGCCAGACGATGGCGGGCGTCGCGCGTAGCGGCGAGGCGCCTGTAATTCGCGTTTGGGCTTTCCCCGAACGACCTGATGCCCGCGCAGGCGTCTAGGCGCGCTACGACGTGATGCGTATGAACGTGATCTGGTGCCAGCCGCACAGTAGCGATGCTGCCATGATGAAGAAAATCGCGGTGTATTGCAGGGTCCGCTTGTCTTGCTTGATCAAAATGACCGTTTCACGATGCCCCGCATAGTGCTTTGATATGAGCATCAATCAACTTCAATCTTGCGTCGGTAAAATCCTTATATTCGAGGTCGAACCAACCCAACGGCAAAAATGCTTCTTTGAATAATTTTTCGTGCAGATTTTGCGGGATCAGCTTGATATACTCTGTTGGCGCTTTGTCCTTTATCGTTTGATTATCAGCAGAAGATAAGAAGCAAAAATTTAAAAGCCAGTTCTTGCCGTAGAATTCGTAACCGTCGTAGTCATCTTTATCTTTTTCTTTCTCAAGGGCCTCGACTTGCTCTTCGAAAGTTCTAAGCAAGTACGCTTTTGGGAAAATATGATGGAATTCATTTCTATTGCAGCGAAGAAGGGTGTCTTCTAGATCGATAACAGAATTACTAATCAGGCTCCGAGGCTTGGTCGTAGCAAGCATCAAGACAAAGATCTTGGTGTTAACTGTCCCTATATTGAAATCGCTGTAACAGATGTGACCAACAGTTGTGTCTAGTGGGATTCTTGTGCGTGTGGTTTCGTCGGCTTTTAAAGTATCCATAAATTTTAGATCGGCTTCGTGCGCCTTGCCGACGCCGCTGGAATATCTTCTAGAAAAACACGGTCTCCAAAACCATTCTTTCAGGGCCTCCCTCTGTTTAGCAGAGGGATGAAATCCTGATGTTGAGGCGGTCGAGAAGAACCGCGTTAAGGGCACTAGCATTGCGGGATAGGGCATAATTTCCAACGAGTGGACGTTCAGCTCATTCCGTATAAATTCGATAGCACCAAATATGCCTCGAGAAATTTCCGAAAATCGATCGCGAACAGTCGGGCCGTGGAGTTTTACTATCGATTTTACGCTGGCGTCACCATTGATTACTGCCGCTGAGCATTTCAGCAATAAATCTTGTTGCTCCCCAATTCTCGAAAAGCCATACGAGGCAACTTCAGAGCCAAGATTTTCAATCCTTTCGTTTAGGTCAAATTCTTCGCTCCATGTCCAAGCCGTAAGAAGTTGAAACGTATCAAGTGGAATTCCAGCTCGGTTTACACGTTCAAATATCATTGCGATTTGCTCGCGATCATCGAACTCGATAATTTCACTTTTTAGCTGAGCCTCTTGGAAACGTCGTTGAAGTTCGACGACTCTCGCTAAATCGGCTTCTTTTAAATCTCTAGAGGCTAAGGCAAACGGAGTTGGGTCCAGAAGCAATCGAAGAGGAAAGTAATTTTTTGGTGGGACATCCGTCCCAGCAAGCGAGATGAATTGATCTTCCAGCGCCCCTTCCTTGGCGTCGAGATCGAAGTAAACATCGAAGGACAGAGCTGTATTGTGCGGTTTTAACGTTGTCTGAAATACTCCGAAAAGCGTGGTTAGCCTTTGTTGGCCGTCGAGGACGTAGTCTATGGGCCATTTCTTTGCGGGCTCAGGAAGTTGGAAGGGGCCTAAGTTTCTTTCTCCCGTTAGCTGCTCTGTAGTGCGCCAAAATAACACCGAACCGATAGGATAGCCTCTGTAAACGCTGTCCATCAGGAAAGCGATATTTTCGGGCTCCCATACAAATCCACGTTGAAATTTTGGAATTCTTATCGTGCCAGATTGAACGCGTTCAATCAGATTGCGTATCGTCAATAGGTCGCTCATCAAGAATCTCCCAATCTACGATGGTCTATTGCTGTGTTTCTGAAAATTGCTTCTTATGGTTGTAATTGGGCGCAAAGAAAAAGGACGATCTAGATCGTCCTTTTCAAAAGTAACTGATTAGTTGCTCACGAACACCCCGTCGTTGAGCCGCATGTATCGCACTTCATGCACGTGCCGTTCCGCACCAGCGTGAAGTTGCTGCACTCCGTGCACATGTCGCCTTCGTAGCCACGGGCTTTTGCTTCCGCGCGGCGCTCGGCCTTCGATGGCGTGGCGTGTGTTGCGGCGGCTGAACCGGCCTTGCTCCACTGCTGGGCTTCCAGCTTTTCGGTCGGCGACAAGTCGCGCTCGGGCTCCGGCGCTTTCAGCGCGGTGAGGGCACTTGCCCCCCCACCCGGCGCGCTGCGCGCGCCACCCTCCCCACCGAGGGGGGAGGGATGAGAAGCCGTCGCGCCGGGGGAGGCAAGCGCGGTGACGTTGCTTGGGGCCAGCGCGTCGGCCGCGCCGCCCTGCATGACGACGAGCTTGTCGGTGCGCGAGCGGGTGATGCCCTTCGAGATGAACTTGCTGGAGTGCGCCGGATCGGGCGCGCGGCCTTCCTCGACGCCCTTGCCGAGCGCGTCGAAGTTGGTCTCGCTCGGATCGACATGGGCGAGATCGAAGCGGCCCATGTAGCTGACCGCGAGTTCGCGGAACACATAGTCGAGGATCGAGGTCGCGAACTTGATCGAGTCGTTGCCCTGCACCGGGCCTGCGGGCTCGAAGCGGGTGAAGGTGAAGGCGTCGACATATTCTTCCAGCGGCACGCCGTATTGCAGGCCGAGGGAGACGGCGATGGCGAAGTTATTGATGAAGGAGCGCAGCGCCGCGCCTTCCTTGTGCATGTCGATGAAGATTTCGCCGATGCGGCCGTCGTCGTATTCGCCGGTGCGCAGGTAAACCTTGTGGCCGCCGACCACCGCTTTCTGGGTGTAGCCCTTGCGGCGGTCCGGCATCTTCTCACGCTCGCGCATCACGACAATGCGCTCGACCAGTTTTTCGACGATCTTCTCCGAGACCTGCGCGGTGCGCGCCGCCATCGGCTTGTCGTAGAATGCCTCGATGGCATCGTCTTCATCGTCGTCATCGGCGATGAGCTGCGAGTTCAGCGGCTGCGACAGTTTCGAGCCGTCGCGATAGAGCGCGTTGGCCTTGAGTGCGAGCTTCCACGACAGCAGATAGGCAGACTTGCAATCCTCCACCGTGGCGTCGTTCGGCATGTTGATGGTTTTCGAGATCGCGCCCGAGATGAAGGGCTGCGACGCCGCCATCATGCGGATATGGCTTTCCACCGACAAGTAACGTTTGCCGATCTTGCCGCAGGGATTGGCGCAGTCGAACACACCGTAGTGCTCAGGCTTCAGGTGCGGCGCGCCTTCCACGGTCATCGCGCCGCAGATGTGGATGTTGGCGGCTTCGATCTCGCGCTTGGTGAAGCCGAGCGCGGTGAGCAGGTCGAAGCCGGGGGTGTTGATCGCCTCCGGGTCGAGCTTGAGCGTGTCGCGCAGGAAGTCCTCGCCGAAGGTCCACTTGTTGAAGGCGAACTTGATGTCGAACGCGGTCGGAAGTGCTGCTTCGGCTTTCTTCAGGGCTTCGTCGGTGAAGCCCTTGGCGCGAAGGGTCGAGGCGTTGATGCCAGGCGCGTTGGACAGCGAGCCGTGGCCGACGGCATAGGCCTCGATCTCGGCGATCTGGTTTTCCGGATAGCCGAGCGCGCGCAGCGCCTCCGGCACGGCGCGGTTGATGATCTTCCAGTAGCCGCCGCCGGCGAGCTTCTTGAATTTCACCAGCGCGAAGTCCGGCTCGATGCCCGTGGTGTCGCAATCCATCACGAGGCCGATGGTGCCGGTCGGCGCGACCACGGTGGTCTGTGCGTTGCGGTAGCCATGCTGCTCGCCGAGTTCAAGCGCCTTGTCCCATGCGGCCTTGGCGCGGGCGACGACGTCGGCCTGCGGGCAGCTCGCGTAGTCAAGTGGCACCGGATTGACGGCGAGGCCTTCGAAGCCGCGGGATTCGCCATGCGCCGCGCGGCGATGGTTGCGGATCACGCGCAGCATGTGCGCCGCGTTCTTCTTGTAGCCGGGGAAGGGGCCAAGCTCCTTCGCCATTTCGGCGGAGGTGGCGTAGGCGACGCCGGTCATCACGGCCGTGAGCGCGCCGCAGAGCGCGCGGCCTTCCTTGAGTCGTAGGAGAGGCCCATGGTCATCAAGAGGCCGCCGATGTTGGCGTAGCCGAGGCCCAGCGTGCGGAACTCATAGGAGAGTTCGGCGATCGCCTTCGACGGAAACTGCGCCATCATCACCGAGATTTCGAGCACCACGGTCCACAAGCGGCACAGATGCTCATAGGCTTCGGTGTCGAAACGCCGCGTCTGCGTGTCGTAGAAGGTCAGCAGGTTGGCGGAGGCGAGGTTGCACGCCGTGTCGTCGAGGAACATGTATTCCGAGCACGGATTGGACGCGCGGATGTCGCCGCTGGCCTTGCAGGTGTGCCAGTCGTTCATGGTGGTGTTGAAGTGCAGGCCGGGATCGGCCGAAGCCCAGGCGGCGTAGCCGATTTTCTCCCACAGATCGCGGGCCTTCAGCGTCTTGGTCACCTTCTTGTTGGTGCGGCCGATCAGATTCCAGTCGCCGTCGGTTTCCACCGCGCGCAGGAAATCGTCCTTGAGCGACACCGAGTTGTTGGAGTTCTGGCCGGCGACCGTGAGGTACGCTTCCGATCCCAGTCGGTGTCGTAGGTGTCGAACGAGATGTCGGTGTAGCCCTGCTTGGCGAACTGCATCACGCGCTTGATGAGGTTGTCCTGCACCATGGCGCGGCGCGCGAACTTGATCTCGCGGCGGAGCGCCGGATTCTTTTCAGGGTCGAAGCAGTCGTCGCCGGAGCCTTCGCAGTTCACGCAGGCCTTCATGATGGCCTTGAGGTGCTTCTGGTTGATCTTGGAGCCGGTGACGAGCGCCGCGACCTTCTGCTCCTCCTTCACCTTCCAGTCGATATAGGTCTCGATGTCCGGATGGTCGGCGTCGACCACCACCATCTTGGCCGCGCGGCGGGTGGTGCCGCCCGACTTGATCGCGCCCGCGGCGCGGTCGCCGATCTTGAGGAAGGACATCAGGCCGCTCGAGCGGCCGCCGCCGGACAGCTTTTCGCCTTCGCCGCGCAGGCGCGAGAAGTTGGAGCCGGTGCCGGAGCCGTACTTGAACAGGCGCGCCTCGCGGACCCACAGGTCCATGATGCCGCCTTCGTTGACGAGGTCGTCATCGACGCCCTGGATGAAGCAGGCGTGCGGCTGCGGATGCTCGTAGGACGATTTGGATTTGGTCAGCTTGCCGGTTTTCCAGTCCACATAGAAGTGGCCCTGGCCGGGACCGTCGATGCCGTAGGCCCAGTGCAGGCCGGTGTTGAACCATTGCGGCGAGTTCGGCGCGACCATCTGCTTGGCCAGCATGAAGCGCAGTTCGTCGTAGAACGCGCGCGCGTCGTCTTCCGATGTGAAGTACGACCCCTTCCAGCCCCAGTAGGTCCAGCAGCCGGCGAGACGATCGAACACCTGCTTGGCGGAATGCTCGCCGCCGACGCGCTCGGACTCGGGGAGGGCGGCAAGGGCGTCGGCGTCCGGCACCGAACGCCACAGCCACGAGGGGACGGTTTCTTCCTCGACCTTCTTCAGGCGCGAGGCGACGCCGGCCTTGCGGAAATATTTCTGCGCCAGAACGTCGGAGGCGACCTGCGACCAGAACTCGGGGACCTCGACATTCTCCAGCCGGAACACCACCGAGCCATCCGGATTCCGGATCTCGCTCGTCGTCAGCTGGAAGTCGATGGCGGCGTAGGGTGACTGGTCGGCTGTGGTGTAGCGGCGTTCAATGCGCATCGTAGTGCCCCGTCTTTTGCCGGCGCGCCCGTGCCTTCACGGTACGCCGGAGATTTCAATTTGCGAACCGGTTCGTTCGCAGCTTTGCCGTTCAGACTCGTCCCATCTCTGGTCCCAAATCTGGGTCCGAGCCCGGCCTGTTAACTCTGGCGGGCAGCCATGGTCCCCACGACCGCGTTGCCCGAACGCCCCAATCTTGCCTTTTGCGCCGCGGTTTGCCGCGGTTTCGCCATTTCACTCGGCCCCCGAAAAACGGGCAGACAAATCCCCGGTCCGCGGCCTCGACCGGCCTGACGGAGTTGTGGTTTTGACCCTATTCGGGAGGGTCCGGCGGGACTGAAAACCCCCGCGCCGAACACTTCCAAAGCTAGGCCGACTCCATCCGGCCCGTCAAGGATTAGTGTCGAAAGCTGAATCAAATACTAAATATGGTGGAAAATGCGGATTTCCAGCGGAATGGACCATCGCCGGACAGGTCCGCATCGCGGGAAGTATCGGTGAGTCCTCGTGGATTCGGAAGCCGAATTCTCACCTCCTTGTGAGTTCCTCCAGTGTTTGCCGCGAGCTTCCGAAATCGCGCCCTTGCTATGCGCGCTTTTTGCGGTTTTCGGGTGGATCATGAGCGTTGTGCGTGGTCTTTCTCCCCATCATCCACATGGCCGTGGACTTTGAGTCGAAGGACGAACCTGTGGATACGCGCACGCCTGCCGATGCATTGATCGAAACGTCTCCGGCCGAACGCGCGGCGGCGCTGCGCCGCTCGCGGATGATCGGCTATCTGCTGCTGGTGGCGACGTCGGTCGGCTGGGGTTTGAACTGGCCGGTGACGAAGCGCCTTCTGAGTGAATTGCCGCCGCTGTCGCTGCGCGGTCTCTCCGGCATCATCGGTGCTGCGCTGCTGGCCGTGCTGGCGCTCGCATTCCGGCAGTCGCTGAAAGTGCCGCACGCGCTGTGGCCACGCCTGGTGCTGCTGTCGCTGCTCAACGTGACGGCGTGGATGGCGCTGATGGGCCTTGCGCTCACATTCCTGCCGGCGAGCGAAGCGGCCGTGATGGCCTATACGATGCCGGTGTGGGCGTCGGTATTGGCGTGGCCAATTCTTGGCGAGCGCATCTCGCTGTTGCGCGTGGTTGCGATGGCGATGGCGATCGCCGGGCTGGTGGCGCTGATGGGAGGCGGCGGCGTGTCCGCCACGCAGGCGAAACTGCCGGGCATCCTGCTGGCACTCGCGGGTGCGTTCCTGTTCGCGGTCGGCACGGTGCTCGCCAAGCGCTGGCCGCTGATGCTGCCGCCTTTGACGTCGGCAGTCTGGCAGATCCTGATCGGCTGCATTCCTGTCTCGCTGGCTGGTCTCCTGATGGAGCAGCCCCACTTCACCGCGCTGTCGTCGCTCGGCTGGTCGTTGTTCGCATATTCGATCGTCGTCCAGTTTTGCGTGGCCTATGCCTGCTGGTTCGCAGCACTTCAACGGTTGCCTGCATCGGTCGCCGCCATCGGCACGCTGCTGGTCCCGGTGATCGGCGTGGTGGCATCGGCGACGGCGCTCGGCGAGCCTCTCGGGATGGCCCAGATCGCGGCGTTGGGATTCACAATCGCCGGCGTCGTGCTGGCGTCACGGTCGTAAGGCGCGTTCGACGCGCTCAACGAAAAAATGCGGCGCACTTGCATGCGCCGCATTTTCTAAATTCGCTTCTGATCTGTTTACGGGCAGGGGTAGCGATTGCCGTCGTAATTCAGATATGTGCCTGATGCCGGATCGTAGGAGCGGTAACGCTGCATGCAGTAGGCTTCGGCGTCTCCTCCATACCCAGGTGCGACGACGACAGGCGCCGGCGCATAATATCGTGGGCCATAACCGTATCCATATCCCGGTCCGTAGTAGGGATTGGCACCGGCCGCGATCGCGCCGCCAAGCAGCGCGCCGGCCGCAAGACCGATGCCGAGACCCGCGCCGCCACCACCCCAACCGCGGCGATACCCATAACCACCGCGCCGCCGCCACTGAACTTCCGTCACAAGGGGATTGTCGGTTGCGACATGAGCAGCCGCTACAGACTGGCTCGGCGCCAGCGGAGCCGCCTGGCTGGATGACATCGCAGCCATCGGAAGCGCCAGCGCAACTGCTGCGATCGCGCATCCATTCCTAAAGGTGATCATGTTCCTCACTCCAAAGCCCGCATCGATCACTCTGCATCGGGACGCCGTGCGGGATGCGCGGCTCCATTCAGAGGGGAATAATGTTCGTCTGGATTCAGGCGCTTCTGGGGCAGTTCCCGATCAGGAACAGTGCCCCGGAAGCCAGAGTTAATTGCGCTGCAACGGGTTACGGACAGGGGTGTCGCTCTCCGTCGTAGCCGAGGTAGGTGCCCGATGCAGGGTCATAGGACTTGAAGCGCTGCGCGCAATAGGCGGCATCGTCACCAGCAGGGGCGACCGCATACTGATCGTCACCGACATAGGCATCCGGCGCGTAGGCGTAGCTGTCATCGTAGTAGTATGGATCGCTGTAATAGTACGATGAGCCAAGCGCGCCGAGCGCCAAGCCGGCCCCGAAGCCATAACCGGGGCCGCGCCAGTGCCGTCCGCGCCAGTGACCGCGGTTGTTACCGGCCCAGCGTTGTCCCGAAATGCCGGGCCGTGCGGCGAATGCCTGACGACCAGCAAAAGCGCCTGCACCTGCGCCGACAATCACCGAGCGTCCAGCGAAGTTTCCGACGCGGGGGCCACCGCCGAAACTCGGCCGCGCCGCGAATCCACCGCCACGGAAGCCGCCGCTCATGCCGCCACGGAATCCACCTCCGCCACCGCCACGAAATGCGCCGCCACCGCCTCCACCGCGAGAGAAGCCTCCGCCGCCGTGGCCACCTCCGGGCCTTGCATCCGCTGTCGCCGATACGAAGGCGGGCGCGATTGCCAGCAGCGCTGCTGCGCCGATAATTTTCAGATTGATCATCGCTCAAACTCCGGGTGAACTTGATAAGCAAACGGACGGTCGAGGGAGACGTTCCGTTCTTACCAAAACTTCACCATGATCCTCACACGCGCCAACCCAATGCAGCATGAATGGATTGCGACCAAATCGTGTTGGTCTGATTTATGAGATGCGGTAATCCGCGACCGCCGCATGCGGTGCGAGTTCGGTGTGGTCATCATGACCGCGGGAGACGATTTCCTGTCGCGTTCGCGGCAATGCGCGGGGATATTCTTCCTGCAAATAGGCGATCAGCTTTTCCCGCACCTCGCAGCGCAGATCCCATGCGGCAGGCGCGCTGCGTGCACTCAGCAATGCGCGTAGTTCGACGGTGTTATCCTTGGTGGCGTCGCTGACCTGGAGCACCACGACGCGACCATCCCACAGCGGCGAGGCGCGGGCAACCTCCATCAGCTTTTCGCGCAGCTTCTCGACCGGTACGGTGTAGTCGACATAGAGGAAGACCGAACCGATCAGCGCGGACGTTTCCCGCGTCCAGTTCTGGAACGGCTTTTCGATGAAGTAACTCAGCGGCACCACCATGCGCCGCCAGTCCCACAGCTTGATCACCACATAGGTGGTCGTGATCTCTTCGATGGTGCCGTACTCGCCTTCGAGAAAAACCACATCGTCCAGACGGATCGGCTGCGCCATCGCGATCTGCACGCCGGCGATCAGATTGGAGAGCAGGGGACGCGCGGCCAGACCGATGGCGAGACCGGCCACGCCTGCTGACGCGAACAGGCTGACGCCATACTGCCTGACCTGCTCGAAGCTCATCATCGCCGTTGCGATCGTCATGACGACGATCAGGATATCGGCTGCGCGTTTCAGGATGCCGACCTGCGTGACGTGCTTGCGCGCAAGCAGATTGTCCTCCGCATCGAGCTTGAACTGGCGCAGATACACCTGCGAAGCGATCTGTACTGCGGTGATCGCAGTCCATCCGAGCAGCGCGATGAAAGCAACATTGAGGATGTTGCCGAAAACGGTAGACGCGCGGTCACCGATCGGCGCAATCCTCACCACGAGTGACAGCGCCAGAACGATCAGGGCGAGCCGCAACGGTCCCTTGCTGCGGGTCAGCAGTGAGCGGGTTCTGGGGTGCCTGACGCCGAGCGTGTTCCTGAGGATATGCACAATCGCTGCGTTGGCGATCAGCGCGATGACGATGCCGCCGATCACGAGGGCCGATGCGACCAGCCAGTTCGGGAGCAGCCACAGCGTGTCCAGAACCTCGGCATAACTGTATTTGATGACGTCGAGCATCGCGACGGGTCCGCCGGTCCGTGAGTGGGGAACACGTCAACGCGCGGCCGGAGGATAGGTTCATGCATCGCATCAAGTTGCTGTTGACGCTGGACAATCGGGCCGCCTGATGGCATCAAACAGGTCTTGCGCCGCCGCGCGCCCAGTGTTGGATGCCCGCCATGAAGCTGTTTTTTCCTGCGTTTTTTCACGTGGTGGAGCGGTTCGACGTTCGGGACCCAGCTCTGGACTCGGCGTTTTGGCGAACTGGTCGGAACGGACGAGGGCGGCAATCAGTACTACCGCACAAAGGGTGGCAAGATCGATCCGACGCTCGGCTTCGAGCGCCGCTGGGTGATCTACAACGGCTACGCCGAAGCGACGCGCATCCCTCCGGCCTGGCACGGGTGGATCCACCACACCGTCGACACACCGCCCACCGAGATCGACTACAAGCCGCGCGAGTGGGAAAAGCCGCACCGGCCCAACATGACCGGCACGCCTGCCGCCTATCGTCCGTCAGGCTCGACGCTGGCTGCGGGGCGCCGGCCAAAGGCGACGGGCGACTATCAGCCCTGGACGCCGGGACAGTAATTCCCGGACCATGATGCCGGGGCACATGCCCTTCGGTCCGGTCAAGCGCCGCGAATTGCTCGCCCTTTCCCCGCCGTAATCGGCGTGTTAACCGATGGCTCTGCGCGCGGCTCGTTGTTTGTAAAATGGCGCGGGTTCGATTCGCTTGAATCGTCGATGTGGGCCGGATCAATTTGTGACCATGAACGTGATCGTTCCGTCAGGTGTGGAGCAAGATGTTTTCCGAAAACCGCTTCGCACTTTTCGGCGTCGTGCTCCTGTAAAGTCGCGCAACATGTTTCGAGCCGTCGCCACATTTTCTTTCGCGGCCGTGATGGTCGCCTCGCTGACGTCGCTGGCAGTTCCTGCCTATGCGCAGATCGGCAACATTTTTTCCGATCGTCCGCGGCCGCCCGCGAATGTCGCGCCGCGCGGCGAGCCGGTGCAGGAGCCGGACGAAGAAGAAGTACCTGATCTTCCGACCCAGGGCCGTCTGCTTCCAACCCCCAATCGGCCGCTGCCCGGACAAGGCGTTCCGCCGCCCGGCACGGTTCAAACGCAGCCGCTGCCGCCACCGCCCGGTCAGCCGGCCGTACCGGGACAGGGAACGCCGAACGTCGCGACGGTGCCCCCCGGCCCCAATCCTTTGCCCGGTCTGCCGCAAGGGCAGAAGCAGCCGCGTGGTGCGCCACCGGCACCTGCGACGTTGCAGCCCGGCGACGAGGTGGTGACCGAGCCGCCGGCGCAGAAGATCGTCAACAAGCAGGCGGTCTTTGCCGGCCTCGACAAGATCACCGGCCGCATCATCAAGTTCGAAGCCGACATGGGCGAGACCGTTCAGTTCGGCGCGCTGCGCGTCAAGCCGCAGGCTTGCTACACGCGCCCGTCGACGGAATCCGCCAACACCGATGCCTTCGTCGAGGTCGATGAAATCACCTTGCAGGGTGAAGTGAAGCGGATCTTCTCGGGCTGGATGTTTGCCGCGAGTCCCGGTTTGCACGGTGTCGAGCATCCGATCTATGACATCTGGCTGACCGATTGTAAGGGGCCGTCTGCGACCGTCGCCCAGCAGGAAGCGCCGAAGCCGGCCGCGCCAGCGCCGCAGGCTCAACCAACGCAGCAAAAGCGCCTGCCACCGAAGCAGCCTGCCGCGCCGCGTCCGCCTCCGCCGAATCCATTCCCGCCGTTCCGGCAATAGCGGCTTTCTAGCTTGCGATCGAAGTGCGGGCTGATTGCTATGCTTGTCTCAGGCATGCGAGCGCCTCTGCGCCCGTGACGGGACGGTCCATCGGAAGCGCGAAGAAATCGCCGTCTCCAGTCACCGCTTCATCCAGCAAGGCACGGTAGCGCCGCCGCGGAATCTCCACCGCGCCGAACGTGCGCAGATGATCCGTCACGAATTGCGTATCGAGCAGCACGTAGCCGCCGGCGATGAGACGCGCCACGAGATGCACGAGCGCCACTTTGGAGGCGTCGCGCGCGGTGTGGAACATGCTCTCGCCAAAGAACGCGCGACCAAGGCTGACGCCGTAGAGTCCGCCGACCAGATCGTCGCCGAACCAGGCTTCGACGCTGTGGCAGTGGCCGAGCTCATGCAGTGACGTGTAGAGGTCGCGAATGCGCCCGTTGATCCATGTGTCGTCGCGGCCCGGCTGCGGTGCGGCGCATCCGGCGACGGTCCGCTTGAATGCGGTGTTGACGGTGACGCGGAAGGTGTCCGCCCGAACGGTGCGTGCAAGACGTGACGCGACGCGAAAGCCGTCGAGCGGGATGACGCCGCGTTGTTCGGGTTCGACCCAGAAAATCGTGGGATCGTCGGCGCTTTCCGACATGGGAAAGATGCCGCAGGCATAGGCGCGCAACAGGATGTCGGGCGTGATTTCCGAAGATGCGGCGTCGCGCGAACTCATGCGTAACTATAGCAGCCCGCGCGGATGCGCGCGACCGTCAAGCCGGCTTTGTATCGCCAGCCGTGAGATAGTGCTCGAGCCAATGAATGTGGTAGTCGCCATCGATGATGCTGGGCTCGCGAACGAGGGCGCGGAACAGGGGCAGCGTGGTTTCCACGCCGTCGACCACCATCTCGTCCAGCGCGCGCCGCAGCCGCATCAGGCACTCGCCACGGGTCTTGCCGTGGACGATGAGCTTGCCGACCAGCGAGTCGTAATAGGGCGGGATGACGTAGCCCTGATACACGGCTGAATCGATCCGCACGCCGAGGCCGCCGGGCGGGTGGTACTGCATGATCTTGCCGGGGGAAGGCCGGAAGGAGACCGGATTTTCTGCGTTGACGCGGCATTCGATCGAATGGCCGTTGATGACGATTTCGTCCTGCGTGCACGGCAGGTCGCCGCCTGCCGCGACGCGGATCTGCTCGATCACGAGGTCGATTCCGGTGATCATTTCGGTCACGGGATGCTCGACCTGGATGCGCGTGTTCATTTCGATGAAATAGAACTCGCCGTCCTCGTAGAGGAATTCGATGGTGCCGACGCCGAGATACTGCATCTCGCGCATGGCCTTGGCGCAGGTTTCGCCGATCTTCGCGCGCGCGGCGGCGTTCAGGATCGGCGAGGGGCCTTCTTCCCAAACCTTCTGGTGGCGGCGCTGAAGAGAGCAATCGCGCTCACCGAGATGGATCGCGCCGCCACGGCCATCGCCGAGGATCTGGATTTCAATATGGCGCGGCTTGCCGAGATATTTTTCGAGGTAGACCGAACCATCGCCGAAGGCGGCCTTGGCCTCGTTGCTTGCGGTGGACAGCGCCAGCATCAGGTCGGCTTCGGTGGGAGCGACCTTCATGCCGCGTCCGCCGCCGCCGGCTGCCGCTTTCACCAGAACCGGAAAACCGATCGTCTTGGCGATGGCCATGGCGTCGTCACCGGGGCCGACGCCGCCATCCGAGCCCGGCACCACGGGAATGCCGAGGCGCTTGGCGGTTTTCTTGGCTTCGATCTTGTCGCCCATCAGGCGAATGTGTTCGGCCTTCGGGCCGATGAAATGCAGGTTGTGGTCGGCGAGAATTTCGGCGAAGCGCGCGTTCTCGGACAGGAAGCCGTAGCCGGGATGAACCGCGTCGGCGCCGGTGATCTCACAGGCCGCGAGCAGCGCAGGAACATTCAGATAGCTGTCTTTCGCGGGTGGCGGTCCGATGCAGACGCTTTCGTCGGCAAGGCGGACATGCATCGCGTTCGCATCGGCTGTCGAATGAACCGCAACGGTCGCGATGCCGAGTTCCTTGCATGCGCGCAGCACGCGCAATGCAATCTCGCCGCGATTGGCAATCAGGATCTTGTCGAACATTGTGCCTGCCTTGTCCCGTCATCCTGAGGAGCGAGCACTTGCGAGCCTCAAGGGTGACGGCGCCTGATCCTTCGAGGCTCGGGCTGAGCCCTTGCACCTCAGGATAACGGCGCGTTTCTATTCAATGATGACGAGCGGCTCGCCGAACTCGACGGGCTGGCCGTCTTCGACGAGGATTTGCGTGACCGTGCCGGCGCGCGTCGACGGAATCTGGTTCATCGTCTTCATCGCTTCGATGATGATGAGCGTATCGCCGACCTTCACCTTGCTACCGACATCGACGAACGGCTTCGCGCCGGGCTCGGAGGCGCGATACGCCGTGCCGACCATCGGGGAGGGGACCGCGCCGGGGTGCTTCGACACATCGGGCGGTGCCGCTGCCGCGGCAGGCGCCTGAGCAGGAGCTGCAACAGGTGCGGGCTGGTAGGAGACCGGCGCCGCCGCTGCGATGCTGATGTTGCGCGCGACCCGCAGACGCAATCCGGCGCGCTCGATCTCGATTTCGGTGAGATTGGTTTCGTCGAGCAGCATCGCCAGTTCGCGAATGAGCTCGCGCTCATCGGCCGGCTTTCCTTTGGGGGGGGGGATGGTTCTTTCGGCGAAGAGGCCATGTGAAATCCGAAACTTTCTTAACTGATAAACGGGCGATCAGGCTTTTGCCTTGACGCCGATCTTGGCGGCGAGGCCGCTGATCGCGAGTCGATAGCCGTCGATCCCGAAGCCGCACAGGGTCGCCACGGCGGCCGATGCGACGAACGAATGATGACGGAAGCTCTCACGCGCAAAGATATTGGAGACGTGAACTTCCACCGTCGGGATTTTGACTGCCATAAGCGCATCGTGAAGCGCGATCGAGGTGTGCGAATAACCGCCCGCATTGATGATGATGCCGACGGCTTTTTTCGCGCCCGCCTCATGAATGAAATCGATCAGTTCGCCTTCGCGGTTTGACTGGCGGCAATCGGCAGTCAGGCCATAACGCGCGGCGCTGTCGTGGCAGAGCTTTTCCACGTCGGCGAGCGTGTGATGGCCATAGGTTTCCGGCTCGCGGGTGCCGAGCAGATTGAGATTCGGTCCGTTGAGCACGTAGATCGTCTTTGCCATCCGAAAACCAAATCCAGCAATGTCGGCGAAATGATGCGGCGCGCGCGGCTTCGGCCGGTTTATAGGCAACATGAGGCCGGGAGGGAAGCCTGAACGGCCGCTCCATCCCCGGCCAAATGGTTCAGAAATCACCTGAAAAGCCTGATAGAAGGCCCGGAAATCGTTGGTTAACCAATCTTAAGGAATGTGAACGGTATGCCCAGCCGGCCCCCTCTGCTGGGCCGCCAACCGGGTGTTTCCGTGGATCAGCACGCCGCCTTGCCACAGCGCGCCTCGGAGATTTTTTTCGACAGTCCCTCGACGCCCAGTGCGCCGACTACGACGTCGCTGCCGATCACATAGCTCGGCGTGCCGTTGAGGCCCATGTCCTCGGCGAGCTTGAAATTCTCGTTCAGCGTCGCGCTGACTTCAGGACTGAGAATGTCTTTTTCGAGCCTGGCCATATCGAGGCCGGCGTCCTTGGCCGCTGCCATCGCGCGCGCCTTGTCAGCCTGTCCACGGCTGTTCAGCAGCTTCTGATGGAAGTCGAGATACTTCTTGCCGGTGGGGTCCTGCATGCGGACAGCGACCGCGACCTGCGCGGCTTCGACCGAACCCGGTCCCAGCACCGGGAATTCCTTCAGCACGACGCGCAGTTTGGGATCGGCCTTCATCAATTCCAGCATGTCGCTCATCGCGCGTTTGCAGTAGCCGCAATTGTAGTCGAAAAACTCGACGAAGTTGACATCGCCGCTGCGGTTGCCGACCACGACGCCGCGTGGCGAATTGAAAATCGTCTCTGCGTTCCGCTTGACGGCGGCGCGATGTTTTTCAACCTCGACGGCCGTCTGGCGCTTGGTGAGTTCGGCTGACATTTCCTCAAGCACTTCGGGGTTCGCGACGAGATAGTCCTTGATGATTTTCTGGATCTCGCTGCGCTGGCTGTCGGTGAACGTCTGCGCATGCGAGACCACGGGCAGGCCAAGCACGACCGCGAAGGCGTAGGGGGCGAGGGAGCGAAGCGAGGGCATGAGAGTTCCTTCGGGACTGTGTTGGACCGGGCAGAGACCGGAGTTCAATTCTTTATCGGCTTCGTGTTAACGATGTCGTCGGCCTTGACCCAACCGGGGGTGCCGATGGCGAACCGTGTCTTGGCGCGGGAGGCGAGGTCTCGCGCCGTCTTCTGGTCCCCGCGCAGAAAGGCTGCCTGGGCAGAGGCGAGATCGGCTTCCGCATAGTCGCCCTTGCGGCCATAGGCCATTGCAAGTTGGGAATATCCGAGCGCCGCTTCCGGTTCCCGCGACAATGCGGCGCGCAGAATCTTGATGGCCTCCTCTGCGTAGCTCTTATTCTCCGATGCCACATAGGCTTGGCCAAGTAACATCTCGATGAGCGGCGCATTGCCGGACAACTGCACGGCCTTGCGGAGCGGGGCGATGGCTTCAACGGGCTTGCCCCCCTCCAGCAGCGCCTGACCTTTCAGCTCGTAGAAATACGGGTTGTTCGGCTGAACGCGGATCAGGGCGTCAATCTGGGACAGCGCGTTGCGCAGGTCGCCATGGCGATAGGCGGCGATGGCGCGGGCATAGCGCGCGGGCAGGCTGTCATTCGATGCCGGATAGCGGCGATAAACGGTGTCTGCGCGTTCCATGAAGCCGGACACCTTGGCGCGCATCATGTCGTGGCGAAGCTGCAATGCGGCGTCGTCCTTCTTGTCCCAATAGGGGCTCGATCGCGCCAGTTCCTGAAGCGCCCTGACGCGCTCGGCGGGCATTGGATGGGACTGGTTGTAAGGATCGGCACCGGCAGATGCATACAGAGATTGTTCAGAGAAGCGCTTGAACGTCTCGTACATGCCTTTGGCCGACTGGCCGGTGGCATTGAGGAATTTCACGCCAGCCTTGTCCGCGTTTTCTTCCTGCTGTCTCTGGTAGGAGAGCATCGTGCGCATGATGGCGGCCTGGGGGGCCGCAATCATCGCCGCACCGCCGCTGCCTGTGCCGGCTCGTCCGCCCGCAACCGCAGCTCCCAGACCCAGCAGCATGGCGATGATCATTTGCGTCTGCGCGCGGGCGACCTGCTCGCGCAGTTTCGACAGATGTCCGCCCGCAAGGTGGCCGGTTTCATGGGCCAGCACGCCGATGATCTGGTTGGGCGTGTCGGACTCGCGCAATGCGCCGTAATTCACGAAAATGCGGCGTCCGTCGGCGACAAAGGCATTGAAGGTCGGATCGTTGATGATGACAACCTGGATGTTCTGTTTCTCCAGCCCAGCCGCGCGCAGGATCGGGCGGGTGTAGTCGCGCAGGAGTTGCTCGGTTTCGGCGTCGCGCAGCAATGGCGGGCCACCCTGTTGTGCGTGTACCGGCCAGGATGCCACCAGCATCGCCGCTGCGGTGGCGATCGCGGTGGCGCGCCGCCCCAGCGATCGACCGGAATGCGAGGCCTGCGCACGGGTTCGCCGCGCGCCGATACGCGGCGATAATTCGTCCGGTGCGGTCAAGAGGACATTTGTCATGGCTTGGTCAGCGGCATCGGGCGGTTTGCGAGCTTGGCAATGGAGCGGCGGCCTGTAGGGTGCTAAAATCAATATCCAACAAGACGCCGAATGCGGCAGGACAACGGCGCGGGATGGTACGCTTTGCTGGCATGCCGCCGCCTCCGGGGAATAGCAGATTTCATGCTCGTGTGGTGGTTCGCAAGTCCGCATTCCTTCTACAGCCCTCATTTGCGGACTTGCGAACCAAAACCACACAAGAATTGTAATTTTCCAGTGTCCTTTTGAATCCGAAGTTCGCTATGGAGAGGGCTGCAAAATGAGGCGAACCTCGGATTCAGGACACTGGTTGTGACGCTCAGAGACAAGGCAAAAGCCCTTTTGACACCTTCCACCCGCGGCAATGTCCCGCCGTTCATGGTGATGGACGTGATGGCCGCCGCCGCCAGGATCGAGGGCGCCGGCGGGAACGTGATTCACATGGAGGTCGGGCAGCCGGCGGCACCTGCGCCGAAAACGGCGATCGCGGCGGCCCACGCGGCGCTCGACATCGGAAAAATCGATTACACCGCCGCCGTCGGCATTCCTTCGTTGCGCCAGCGAATCGCACGCCACTATCGCGAGACCTATGCGCAAGAGGTCGATCCCGCGCGTATCGTAATCACCACCGGCTCGTCCGGGGCATTCGTGCTGGCGTTCCTCTCGGCTTTCGAGCCGGGCGACAGGGTTGCGATTACGTCGCCGGGTTATCCGCCATATCGCCACATCCTGCGCGCGCTCGGATGCGAGCCGGTCCTGATCGAAACCACCAGTGCGACACGCCATGCTTTGACCGGCGAGATGCTGCTGGAAGCCCATCGCAAGACGCCGCTGAAAGGCGTGCTGGTGGCGAGCCCGGCCAATCCGACCGGCACCATGATGACGCGCGAGGCGATGGCGGACCTGATCGCGGCGGCTGACAGCGCCGGCATCCGGTTTGTTTCCGACGAGATCTACCATGGCCTCGATTATGCGTTTCCGGCGGTGACGGCGGCGGAGCTTTCGCCGGATGCGATCATCATCAACTCGTTCTCGAAATATTTCTGCATGACGGGCTGGCGCGTCGGCTGGATGGTCGTGCCCGAAGGCCTGGCGCGTTCGGTCGAAACCTTGCAGCAGAACCTTTCGATCTCCGTGCCGACGTTGTCGCAGATCGCAGCCGAGGCCGCGTTCGACGGCCGGGCCGAGATGGACATCATCAAGCATGGCTACGAGGACAACCGCCGAATTTTGATCGACGGACTGCCGAAAGTCGGCCTGACGGAGTTTCTGCCGGCGGATGGCGCATTCTATCTCTATGCCGATGTCTCGAAATTCAACGCCGACAGTTTCGAGTTCGCCAAGACGATGTTGCAGCAGGCGCATGTCGCGGCGACGCCGGGGATCGATTTCGATCCCTTCCACGGCAAGTCATTCGTGCGCTTCTCCTACTCGCGTTCGACGCAGGAGATCACCGAGGCGGTTGCGCGCATCACGCGCTGGCTCGGGAACGGCTGACCATGCTGCCGACAATAGCCGTTGCCGAATAAAAAACCGCCCGCTGCGAAGCGGGCGGTTTTCATTTGAAGGATTGGCCGATCACTCGCCGCGGCGCGACCACCAGCCGGCGCGGCGAGTCTGGGCCGGCTCGGGAGCCGATTCAGGTTCCGGCGGGGCCGGTTCGCTCGACGACGCGGGCGTCTGAAGCGGAGCGGGCGCCGCTTCCTGCTTCGGCGAGTCTCCGAAGAAGAAACTCACCTTCTCGCGAACGGTCGAACGTTTGCGTGGTGCAGATTCCGTGGCCGCATCTTCAGGCGTCGAGATGTGATGCGACACCGGTTCTGGCGGCGCGACATAAGCAGGACGTTCCTCGCGCACAGGCTCCGGCGGGTACGACAGATCGGCAGCCGCTTCAGTCACTTCGGATTCAGGCAGCGGTCCCAGATCGTCGGCAATCGACGAGACGATTCCTTCGCGAGGCTGATCGCCTTCGGCCCCGCCAAGCTCGTTGCCGCCACGCCGGCGGCGTCCGCCACGGCGGCCACGGCGGCGCGGACGGCGCTCGCCATTCGGACCCTGTTCAGCGCGAACTTCGCCGTTCTGTTCCTCGGACTCATCGTCGCCTTCGTCGCTGTCGCTGGCTTCGCCGATGGCGTCATCCTGCGGCGCAATGCCCGGCGTCTCGCCTCGCTCGGCGGCCTGTGCGCCCTCGCGCACTTCACCGCCACGCCCACGCCGGCGGCGCCGGCGCTTACGGCGCGGGCCTTCCTCGCCTTCGGCCACGGGAGCGGCGTCGGCGGACTGGACGTCGGTGCTCTCCTCGTCGTCACCTTCGAATTCAGCCTCGGCTTCGAATGTCTCGTCTTCCACGTACTCGTAGGTGTCTTCCACCGCAGCAGGGAAGGCCGCGACCTGCGCGGCGAGGATCGCCTTGGCGGCTTCCAGCGTATGCACGGCTTCGCCGCGATCGATGACGAAGGACTGCTGGCCGCTGATGGTCGGATCGGCGATCACCGCCAGCGTCACCTTGAAGCTGTTTTCCAGATCGCGCAGGTGGCCGCGCTTGTGGTTCAGCACGTAGAGCGCCACGTCGGTGCGCGTGCGCACCGTGAGATTGTGGGTCGGCCCCTTCATCAGGGTTTCTTCCAGACCGCGCAGCAATTGCAGCGCGACGGACGACACCGAGCGGACGTGTCCGGAGCCGCCGCAATGCGGGCAGGGCTCTGTGGAGCTTTCCAGCACGCTGGCGCGGATGCGCTGGCGCGACATTTCGAGCAGGCCGAAGTGCGAGATGCGTCCGACCTGGATGCGGGCGCGATCCTGCCGCAGGCAATCACTCATCTTGCGTTCGACGGAGCGGTTGTTGCGCTTCTCGTCCATGTCGATGAAGTCGATGACGATCAGACCGGCGAGATCGCGCAGCCGGAGTTGCCGTGCGACTTCCTCGGCGGCTTCGAGATTGGTCTTGAGCGCGGTGTCCTCGATGTGGTGCTCGCGCGTGGAGCGGCCCGAGTTGACGTCGATCGAGACCAGCGCTTCGGTCTGGTTAATGACGATGTAGCCACCAGATCGCAGCGTCACCGTCGGAGAGAACATTGCGTCGAGCTGGCTCTCCACGCCCATGCGCGAGAACAGCGGCTGGCCGTCGCGATACTGCTTCACCGCCCGCACGTTGGTCGGCATCAGCATCTTCATGAAATCGCGCGCCTCGTTGTAGCCGGCCTCGCCGGCGACGAGGACTTCGTCGATTTCCTTGTTGTAGAGGTCGCGCAGCGAGCGCTTGATCAGCGAACCTTCCTCATAGACGAGGGTCGGGGCCTGTGACTTCAGCGTGGTGTCGCGGACGGTTTCCCACATCCGGATCAGATATTCGAAGTCGCGCTTGATTTCTGGTTTGGTGCGCGAGGCGCCTGCGGTGCGCAGGATGATCCCCATGCCTTCCGGCACGTCGAGGTCCTGCACCACATCCTTCAGGCGCGAACGATCCTGCGCCGAGGTGATCTTGCGGCTGATGCCACCGCCGCGCGCGGTATTCGGCATCAGCACGGCGTAACGGCCGGCGAGCGAGAGATAGGTCGTCAGCGCAGCGCCCTTGTTGCCGCGCTCTTCCTTCACGACCTGAACCAGCATCACCTGGCGGCGCTTGATGACTTCCTGAATCTTGTACTGGCGGCGCGGACGGAAGGCGCGCTCCGGCACTTCCTCCAGCACGTCGTCGCCACCGACCGACTCGACGAGTTCTTCCTCGGCATCGTCGCCGTCTTCGTCGTCCTCGCCATCTGCGTCGTCGGCGTGGTGTTCGACGTGATGATCATCGCCCTGCGGAGCGACGCTGACCTCGTGGGCGTCGTCGTGCACGTGAGGTTCATACTCGGCGTCCTCATCATGCGAATGATCGTGCGCCGTATCCGACGCGTGATGTTCTTCGGACGCGACGATCTGCTCCGCACCGTGCGAATGTTCGGCTTGAGCATAATTGGCATGGCCATGCTCGTCATGATTATGATCGTCGTGGTCATGTTCATCATGCGCGTGCTCGTCGTGATGAGCATCGGCATGCTGGTCATCGTGATGCGTGTCGTCGTGCGGATGATCCGGCGTGTGATCGCCGACCTGCGCGGAATCTGCCTGCTGTGCACCGGTCTCCGGGCTCGCGCCCTCGACGATCTCGCTCTGCACGCGCTCGCCGCTGCTGCGCCGCCGTGAATTGCGATGGCGGGACCGGCGGCGGCTGGAACGGTTTTCCGATTCTTCCTCGGCCTCGCGATGCGCGCGCTCGTCGGCCTCGATCAGCGCCTGACGGTCGGCGACCGGGATCTGGTAATAGTCGGGATGGATTTCGCTGAAGGCCAGAAAGCCATGACGGTTGCCGCCATACTCGATGAAGGCGGCCTGAAGCGACGGCTCGACGCGCGTGACCTTGGCGAGATAGATATTGCCGCGCAGTTGCTTGCGCTGGGCAGACTCGAAATCAAATTCCTCGACGCGGTTTCCGCGCACCACAACCACCCGGGTCTCTTCCGGATGGGTGGCATCGATCAGCATTTTGTTGGGCATTTTTGAACTCTTGACGGCGAACGGGACGCTCGGCGGCCAGCGCATGGCGCTTGGCCGGGTCACGTAACGGTCCACCTGATTCGGGGGTGAGGGGAAGGCCGAAACGCCGCCCGAGGCACCGTGCCGATCGCAACGTCAGCGAAACGCGACGCGGAAAAGATTCGCGTCGTATCGATGCTGGCATTGATGGGATTTTGTTACTGATCCCATTCGGCATGTGAGTCTGGCGCATCAAGCGTCGGCCCGTCTAATTCAATGTGGCGGCAAAGGTGCTGCCGTATCCTGCCGCTGAGGTGCCAGCGGGTTGGTTGCTGGCAGTGCCAACGCGGCGCGAGGGACGCGCGCTGGCTCTCGATGGTCCGCAGCCCTAGGGCTACGGTCGCCGGTCATGAGGGTAGCCGCTCGGGCTGGTTACCGCCGCTCCGCGTCAGCCGCGCGCTGCGCTGGCTGTGGAGGGTCGGAAGGTACACTAGAACCTCAAGGAGTGATTTGAGGATCTGGCGCTGCACCGGGAAGCTGAACGCGACACAACCGCAAGTTTAAACCGTCAGCATCCCCTACATACGTCGAATGATGCTTTCTGGCAAGGGAAGCGTCACAGCAGTGCAACACAGCGGGGTAATCGTCTCATGTCCGGTAAGCGGCCGTTAACTGTGCGGTTCTATTGCGTTATAAGGGCTGTCGGGAGGCGTCGGATTCGTTGACGAGCCGCTTGAATCATCAATTGTTGCTCGCATCAGCGCTAGTGTGCGCCGCAGCATCGATGTGTCTGACGGTTTCATCGGCCTCGGCGGTCGAATCCCGCCCGCCGCAGCCGGCGGTTGCAGTGACCTTTCCAATCGCCTCCGACGTGCGCGTGGCGGGCGATGACAAGCAAACCCGCTTTATTCTGGATCTCGACCGCAAGATCGACGCCCGGGCGTTCGTGCTTGGCGATCCCTATCGCGTCGTCGTCGATATTCCGCAGGTTACCTTCAACCTGCCTGCCGGCTCGGGCACGGCCGGACGCGGGCTGATCCGGGCTTTCCGCTATGGGCTCGTCATGCCGGGCGGGTCGCGCGTTGTTTTCGACCTGACCGGTCCCGCCAGAATCGAGAAGACCTATGTGATGGACGCCGCGAACGGGCAGCCGCCGCGGCTCGTCGTCGAGCTTGCCGCAGTGGAGCGTTCGGCGTTCAAGCCGTCGCATCCGGGCGAGGAACCACCTCAGTTGCGTCCGGCGATCGTTGCCGATGCCAGCGGAACGACCATTGAAACGACCGGCAGCGCCAGGACCGGAAAAACCATCGATCCGCGCCCGGTCGTCGTGATCGATCCGGGGCATGGTGGCGTCGATAACGGAACCCAGGCCCCCACCGGTGAAAGCGAGAAGTCGCTGGTGCTGGATTTCGCCAAGGCGCTGCGCGACCGGATCGAGAAGGGCGGCAAATTTCGCGTGGTCATGACCCGCGACGACGACACGTTCATTCCGCTCGGCGACCGGGTGAAGATTGCACGCGCCAACATGGCTTCGTTGTTCGTCTCGATTCACGCCGATGCGCTGCCCAGGCGTGAAGGCGATGCACAGGGTGCCACGATCTATACGCTCTCGGACAAGGCTTCCGACGCGGAGGCCGAAAAGCTCGCGGAAGCGGAGAACAAGGCCGACGCCATTGCCGGCATCAACCTGACCGAGGAGCCGGCTGACGTCGCGGACATCCTGATTGATCTGACCCAGCGCGAGACTCGAACGTTTTCAAGCCGTTTCGCAAAAATGCTCGCCAACGAAATGAAGACCGTGGCGCGGATGCACAAGCACCCGCTGAAGTCCGCGGGCTTCAAGGTTCTCAAGGCGCATGACGTTCCGTCAGTGCTGGTGGAACTTGGCTACGTGTCCAACAAGGACGATCTTCAGCATCTGGTCTCCGAAAGCTGGCGGTCGCGCACGGTCGGGTCTGTCGCCCAGGCGGTGGACGCCTTTCTCGGCAAGCGTGTGGTTTCCGCAGGCCCTTCGAATTGAGCGCCCGAATTAATTGCCTCGGGCTTGAATTCGCAGGGCAATTGTCCCCGAAGCCCTAGTTTGGCCACAGCAGCGGCCCTATAGAAATTCGGGTTGGGACGGGATCAGAATCGATCCATTCACCAGTGGCGAATGGTATAGTTCGGTTCGGGTACCCGGTTGTGCGCCTCGGGTGATCGCACCAGACGCTTAGGACGGATACTGACGATGCGCTTGCTGTTGCGGTTCATGGGCTTTCTGTTTGCGGCGGGAACAATCGTGTTCCTCGTCGGCGTTGCAGGCGTGGCAGGGGCGATCTGGCACTTCTCCAAGGATCTGCCGGATTACTCGCAGTTGCAGGACTATGAGCCGCCGGTGATGACCCGCGTTCATGCGGCGGACGGCGCGCTGCTCGGGGAATATTCCAAGGAGCGGCGGCTCTATCTTCCGATCCAGGCGATTCCGAAACCGGTCATCAACGCGTTCCTCGCGGCGGAAGACAAGAATTTCTACGAGCACGGCGGCATCGACTTCACGGGCATGGCGCGCGCGGCGGTTCTGTATGCGCAGAACTATGGCTCCAATCGCCGTCCGCAGGGCGCATCCACCATCACCCAGCAGGTCGCGAAGAACTTTCTTCTGACCAACGAGGTGTCGTTCAACCGCAAGATCAAGGAAGCCTTGCTGGCGATGCGCATCGAGCGCACCTACACCAAGGACAAGATTCTCGAATTGTATCTGAACGAAATCTATCTCGGCCTCGGCGCCTACGGCATTGCGGCGGCGTCGCTGGTCTATTTCGACAAGTCAGTGAACGAACTCACCATCGCGGAAGCCTCGTATCTGGCCGCGTTGCCGAAGGCGCCGGCGGCGTTGCATCCAGTGCGCAACCGTGACCGCGCCATTGAGCGGCGCAACTACGTCATCGACCGTTTGCTTGAAAACGGCTGGATCAAGCCGGCGGACGCCGTGGCCGCGCGCAAGGAACCGCTGGTGGTGACGTCGCGGACCAATGCCGCGCACATTTTCGCCGGTGAGTATTTCGCCGAGGAAGTGCGCCGCGACATCTTCGAGCGGTATGGCGAAAAGAAACTCTACGAAGGCGGGCTTTCGGTTCGCACCACGCTCGATCCCAAACTTCAGGTGATGGCGCGAAAGTCGATGGTGGCCGGCCTCGTCAATTTCGATGAAGCGCAGGGCTGGCGCGGCGCGCAGAACAAGATCGACATCGCGGGCGACTGGGGTGTGAAGCTCGCGGAAGTCAAATCGCTTTCGGATATTTCGCCGTGGCGCATGGCGGTGGTTCTCGAGACCAGCGATCAGTCGGCGCGGATTGGCTTTCAGCCGGGCCGCGAACTTGGCGGCGCGGTTCTCAAGACGCGCGACACCGGTCTGATCTCGCTCGATGGCGTGCGATGGGCGAAGGCCGCGTCCGGTCCGACGCGCTTCAAGACTCCGACGGCCGTGACGCAGGTGCTTGCGCCGGGGGACGTGATCTACGTCGATCCGTTGCTGAACAAGGACGGCAGCAAGGTCGATGGCCAGTACCGGCTGCGTCAGGTGCCGGAAGTCTCCGGCGCCATGGTCGCGATGGATCCGTGGACCGGCCGTGTGGTGGCGATGGTCGGCGGCTTCTCGTTCGACCAGAGCCAGTTCAACCGCGCGACGCAGGCCTATCGGCAGCCGGGTTCGTCGTTCAAGCCGATCGTCTATTCGACGGCGATGGACAACGGTTACACCCCGTCGACGGTCGTCGTGGACGCGCCGATCGAAATCGATCAGGGGCAGGGCGTGGGCGTGTGGCGCCCGGAAAACTATTCAACCGGCAAATACTACGGGCCGACGACGCTGCGTAACGCGCTCATCCGCTCGCTGAATACCGTCACCGTCCGCCTTGCGCAGGACGTTGGCATGCCGCTGATCGGGGAATACGCCAAGCGCTTCGGCGTTTATGACGAATTGCCGAACTACCTGTCTTATGCGCTCGGCGCGGGCGAGACCACGGTGATGCGAATGGTCACCGCCTATTCGATGTTCGCCAACGGCGGCAAGCGGGTGAAGCCGACGCTGATCGATCGCATTCAGGATCGCTATGGTCACACCATCTTCAAGCACGATCAGCGCGAGTGCCGCGGCTGCGACGCCGGCGATGGATGGAAGAACCAGCCGGAGCCGACGCTGGTGGACCGTCGCGAGCAAGTGCTGGATTCCATGACGGCGTATCAGATCACGTCGATGATGGAAGGCGTGGTGCAGAGCGGCACCGCGACCGTCGTGCGTGAAGTCGGCAAGCCAGTCGCCGGCAAGACCGGGACGACCAACGACGAGAAGGATGCCTGGTTCATTGGCTTCTCACCGGATCTCGTGGTCGGCATCTACATCGGCTACGACAAGCCGCGCAATCTCGGCAAGGGCGGCACCGGCGGCCATCTGGCGGCGCCGGTTGCCAAGGACTTCCTCAAGCTCGCGCTTGCCGACAGGCCTGCGGTGCCGTTTCGTGTCCCGGCCGGTATCAAGCTGATCCGCGTCGATGCCAAGTCCGGCATGCGCGCGGGTCCGGGCGACAGCGGCCGCACCATCCTCGAGGCCTTCAAGCCCGGTACAGCACCGCCGGACAACTACTCCGTCATCGGTGTTGCCGATGCAGACGGGCGTTCGCTCAGCGTTTCGCCGGATGCGGACCGCGCCATCTTCCGGCCCGGCACAGGCGGCTTGTACTAGAGCGATTGCGCTCTGCGCCGTCAGCCGTTACATCCCTCACGTCATTTGAATCGCGGCTCTCCCGCAAGCTGGAATTGTCATGCGTCCTGAAATCGAACGCCTTGTTGAAGAGATCAAGCAGTCTGCCGGGCTGCTGAGGAGGCATCTTTGACGTCGATGCTGCCACGGCGCGTCTCGCCGAACTGAACGCTCTCGCCGAAGACCCGAATCTCTGGAACGATCCGCAGAAAGCTCAGAAGCTGATGCAGGAGCGGACCTCGCTCGAGTCGCAGCTCAGCGGCATCGGCAAGATCGAGCGCGAGCTGGAAGACCAGATCGGCATGATCGAGCTTGGCGAGTCCGAGAAGGACGAAGGCGTTGTCACAGAGGCGGAGAACGCGCTCAAGGCTCTGAAAAAGGATGTCGCGCGGCAGGAACTGGAAGCCTTGCTCTCCGGCGAGGCCGACAAGTTCAACACCTATCTTGAGGTCCATGCCGGTGCGGGCGGCACCGAAAGCCAGGATTGGGCGTCGATGCTGCTGCGCATGTATACGCGCTGGGCGGAGAAGCACGGCTTCAAGGTGGAGTATCTGGAAGAGACGCAGGGTGAAGAAGCCGGCATCAAGTCGGCGACGATCCAGATCAGCGGACACAATGCCTATGGCTGGCTGAAGACGGAGGCCGGTGTGCACCGGCTGGTGCGCATATCGCCGTTCGATTCCAACGCGCGGCGGCACACGTCGTTTTCGAGCGTGGCTATTTTTCCGGTCGTGGATAACACGATCAAGATCGATATCAACGAGTCCGACGTTCGTGTCGATACCATGCGCTCGGGTGGCGCGGGCGGCCAGCATGTCAACAAGACCGAGTCGGCAGTACGCCTCACGCATATTCCAACCGGCGTTGCCGTGGTCTGCCAGGCAGGCCGTTCGCAGCACAAGAACAAGGCGCAGGCTTGGGACATGCTGCGCGCGCGTCTTTACGAAATCGAACTGAAGAAGCGCGAGGAGAAGGCTGCCGCCGATCAGGCCGCCAAGACCGACATCGGCTGGGGCCATCAGATCAGGTCGTATGTGCTGCAACCCTATCAGATGGTGAAGGATCTGCGCACCGGCGTGCAGACATCCGATACGGCGGGCGTGCTCGACGGCGATCTTGACGAGTTCATGGCGGCGACGCTGGCGCAGAAGGCCTTCGGCACATCGCCGGGCGCTGTCGAGGATGTCGACTAGCGATTCCCAAACGCTCCGGACGCACATCCGGGTTGCCGGCAAGCGGGTGGTTTCGCGGCGCATCCCCGCGTATGCCTTTGCGCCATGACACAGGTGCGGGCGGAAACCTCTCCAATTGAATTGCAGATCGATGCGCGCGACTGGGCGCGGCTGGTCTTTCTGTCGATGCTCTGGGGCGGCACGTTCTTTTTCACCGGCGTGGCGCTCAAGGAATTGCCGCCACTGACGCTGATCTTCCTGCGGGTATCGATTGCAACGCTGATCCTGCTGCCGCTGCTTTGGAGCAACGGCATCAAGTTTCCCAAAGGCGTTGCAGGCTGGCAGCCTTATGCGGTGATGGCGCTTATCAACAACGTGATTCCGTTTTCGCTGATCGTGATGGCGCAGACCTATCTGCCGAGCGGAACGGCCTCGGTCCTGAATGCCACCACACCGGTTTTCACCGTGCTGGTTGCGGCGGCGTTCGGCGCGGAGAAACTGATCTTTCGCCGCGTCGCAGGCGTGCTGCTCGGTCTGCTCGGTGTCGCCGTCCTGAAAGGCTACGACGTCGACATCACATCGCGGCAGAGTATCGGTATCGCGCTGTGTCTCGGAGCGACGATCTGTTTCGGCTTCTCGGCCCTGTGGGCCACGCGAAAACTGGCCGGTCGTGCGCCGATCGGGACTGCGGCGTTTCAGTTGATCTCAGCGAGCGTGATGATGTTCGTTCTGGCGAGCGTCATCGACCGTCCGTGGCGACTCCAGATGCCGGGTCTCGCGACATGGCTGGCGATCCTTGGGCTGGCGTCGCTCTCGACGGCGCTCGCCTTCATCATTTTCTTTCAGATCGTCGTTCGTTCCGGCGCGAGCAACGTGATGCTCGTGACGCTGCTGGTTCCTGTCAGCGCGATCCTTCTCGGATATTTCTTCCTCGATGAAAGGATTGAAGTCCGCGAGATCGCCGGCGCGCTGATTATCGGAAGCGCATTGCTGGTGATGGATGGGCGGGTGTTTCGTTTGCTCAGCCGCTCAGGGGTTGCCTGAGCCGCGCCTGAGCAATTCAGCCTTGGTTCAACCGGACACCGGCGCGCAGGAATTTCTGCGGATCGACGGCATCGCCATCGATGCGGGTTTCATAATGCAGGTGAGGGCCGGTCGAGCGGCCTGTGGAACCGACGGCGCCGATCACCTGACCGATCTTGATCTGCTCGCCGACCTTGACGCCGATCTCGGACAGATGGCCATAACGCGTCGACAGCCCGTTGCCGTGGTCGATCTCCACCATGCGGCCGTAGCCGCCACTCCATCCGGCATTGACGACCTTGCCATTCGCCGTGGCGCGGACCGGATCGCCCGTCGAGGCGCGGAAATCCAGTCCGGTGTGCATCGCCGGGCGGCCGAGGAAGGGATCGCTGCGGACGCCGAAACCCGATGAGAACTCGACGTTACCAATCACCGGCTTACGGTATGGCACCAGCGACAGCGTGCGCGTCAGCTTGTCGACCTGCGCGCGGGTGAGGTTGATCCGGTAAAGCTGCCGCTCGAATGCGCCTGCATCCGACGACGGCTTGATGACCGGCACGAACGGCCCGCCCATGCCGCCCTTGGGAGCGGCGGCTTCAAGCTGCGCCATATCGAGACCGAGGTCGGTGATCACGCCGCGCATCCGGCGCATCCGCGATTTGTAACTTTCCTCGACCGAACTGAGCGCGGCGATCTGGCGGCCTTCGACCTTGTCGAGCGCGGTCTGCAAGCTGACGAGCGTATTATCGACACCCCGTGACTGGGCAAAGTCGGTACGCGGTTTGATGGCCACAGGCGCTCGCGACTCGCCGCGCTTCGCGATCAGGCGGCGTGACGAAGATTACCGTATCGTTGATCGGCGACGGCTTGGGAATTGCGGTAGAGCCTGCCTCACCGGCCAGCGGCGCACGCGAGGCGGGTTTGATGGACCCCGTGATCGTATTGTCGGGCATGGCATTGAGCGCTGCAGCGCGCTGCTCAAGCAGGGCCTGCCGCCGCATGATCTGGTTGAGCTTCTGGTCGTACTGCTCCTGGTCGAGCAACTGGCGGCTGGTGGTGCGATCGACGCGCGCGCGCAACTCGGCAATGCGATCTTCATAAGCGTATTGCATCTCCGCCTGACGGGCGATCAAACGGGTCAGGACGTCATCGCGAAAGGCAAAGTAAGTTGCCGTGGCGGCAGACCATCCGCCCATGACGATGATCGATCCCGCCACGATCCAGAACACCACAGGCCCGAACCGCACCGCCTTGCCGTGATGGACCAGGGTATAGCCGTTGCGGTCGGGCCGATGATGGCCGTGCGCCTGCTTCCGCGCCTTGCCTTGGTGAGGGGCGTTATGGTGTTGGGGATATTCGGAATAATGGCCGGATCGGTTTGACATCAGCACTCCCGCGCCGGCCGGAAACGCTCCGGACGGCTCAATTACAGAGGCCGATTTGAACCTTTCATGGTTAATTTTCGGGAAACAGCTACGCTGTGTTTCTACGCAGCCATGGCGGCCGCCAAGACCTGGTCGGCATGGCCATCGACCTTCACGTTGCGCCAGATCCGCACGATCCTGCCGTCGCCATCGATCAGAACCGTCGTGCGAGAAATTCCCATGAACGTCTTGCCGTACATCGATTTCTCACCCCAGACTCCATAGGCTTTCAGCATCCCGAGCGTCTCATCGGAAATAAGCGGAACGGTCAGGTCGTGCTTGTCGCGAAAGGATTCCTGCGCGGTCACCGGATCGGCCGATACGCCGAGGACAGCGGTCCGGGCCGACGCGAAGGCGTCGGCGAGGCGGCTGAAAGCGATCGCCTCCAGCGTGCATCCCGGCGTGTTGGCGCGGGGATAGAAGAAGATCACGAGCTTGCGCCCGGCATAGTCCGCCAGCGACACGAGTTGTCCGCCATCGCGCGGCAATGAGAACGCCGGTGCGGTGTCGCCTTCGTTCAGCGCAGCGATCGTGCGCGCCGGAGCGACGGCGGGCTTCTTTTTACTCTTGGCTGCGGCAGATTTCTTCGCCGATGCTGCCTTGCTCGCCGAACGCTTCGCGGTTTTTGCAGGTGTCTTTTTTGGCGTCGCGCCGCGTTTGCTTGAGGCCTTCCTGGCGGCGGAGGCGCGCGGCTTTTTCGCCGTGGCGCGTTTGGTCGGCTTGGCTTTCGCGCCACCCGTTTTCGAGGCTGATCGGCCAGAGGCCGATTTGGACGATTTCTTTCGAGTTTTCTTGGACATACGCCTTCCTTTCGTCGCTTTCAGCGGGGTATTTTGGGATTCGTGGGGACTGCGGTCAGGTGCCAGAACGGCGTTCTGCGGCTGGGCAATTCTGACGTCCCTAAGGTATGGTGATAGCCAATCGATTGAATTTACGACTCTCTCCGGCCAGCGGTCGAACGACGAACGATACAATAAACTAAGACTGGACCTTTAGTCTGGCCGCATCGCCTCCGGCGGCGCGAATCTTCCATTCGACGCCCGGCGGCGGCCAGGCTGACATCAGTACCGAGAGGCAATGTCGAGTTCCGAGCCCCAGAAAGCCTTTGCGAAGGCCGTCAACGAGCAACGGCATTGGGACGATTCCGGATGGAATCACCATGACGATGCCGCGTCGTGCGACCGGGCGATCAAGCTCCTGAATCGGCCAAGCCTCGGCGTTCATCGGTTCACGGACGGGTTTCGCGGGATGCGCCGCTGGCTTGGTGGCAGCCGGTGGCTTGGACGAACAGCGATAGGGCTTGCATCGCTTGGCGTGGTCTCTGCCGCAGCCTTCGGCGCGCTGTGGCTGCGCCTCGGCGCGGGGCCGGTCAATCTTGACGTCATGACGCCGTGGCTGGCGTCGGCGATCGAGGAAAATCTCGGACACGATCACAAGGTTGAGGTCGGCGGCACGCAGATCGAGCGCGCCGGCCGCATCAGGATTGCCGTCCGGCTGCGTGACATCGTCGTGCGCGATCATGCGCGCAACATTGTCGCGAGCGCGCCGAAGGCGGAGGTGCGGCTCTCCGGCACCGCGCTGCTGATGGGACACCTTCGGGCCGAAACACTTCGTCTCGTCGGCGCGGAACTTGCGGTGCGGATCACGCCCGACGGCCGCGTGATTGTTTCGACGGGGCAGAGCAACAGCCCGCTCGCGACGGGAAAGGTTCCGGTCAAACCTGCCGCGCAGGCGTCCTCGGGGCCGCCGCCGCTGCCGTTCCAGGCCTCGCCGGCTCCGCCGACCATACCCGCCGCGTCCGCAGCTTCGTCGAATGGCGCCGGCGGATTGATTGCGGCGCTTGATTGGCTCGACAGCCTCAGTGCCAATGGCCTTGACGGTCAGAGCCTCAACGAAATCGGATTGCGCAATGGCGTGCTGACGGTCGAGGACCAGCGCAACGGCGGCGTTCTCAACTTCAAGAACATCAGCCTCAGCCTGCGGCGGCCGCTCGGCGGCGGTGCGGCATTGAGCGTCGGCGAAGAAGGGAAGAATGGCTGGGAGCTCAAGGTTGCGGTGGGCGCACCATCGAACGGCGTGCGCTCGATTGAGATCGGCGCCAACAAGGTTCCGGCCAACAACCTGCTGCTCGCGGCCCGGCTGAAAGATTTCACCTACGCGGCGGACATGCCGCTCAGCGGCGAATTCAAGGGTGAAATCGGACGCGATGGGCTTCCGACGTTTTTCCGCGGCGAGTTTGTCGCCGGCAAGGGCACGATCGTCGATCTGAATGTGCCGGACTATCCGATGGTGATCGACCACGCCGACGCGCGGGTCGAATGGGACGCCGGACGCCGCGTCATGGTCGCGCCGTTTCATATCTACGCAGGCGCCAACCGCATCACCATGCTGGCGCATCTCGAGCCCCCCAACGACAGCATACCGAACTGGCAATTGGGCTTCAGCGGCGGAACGATCCTGCTGGCGGGCGAGAACGGCGAGAATCCATCGATCTTCAATCGCATCGCCATTCGCCTGCGGTTCGATACCGAGAACCGCCGCGTGCTGATGACCCAGTGCGACATCAGCAACGGCGAAATTGGCATCGCCGGTTCGGGCAGCATCGACTATTCCGGCGAACCGCGCCTGACGCTCGGGATGGCCGCCACGCCGATGCCGGTATCGGTATTGAAGCGGATTTGGCCTGTGCTGGTGACGCCTGAAGTGCGCGAATGGCTGACGGAGCGCGTCGATCGCGGCATGGTCCAGCGGCTCGACGTTGCCGTGAACGCGCCGGTACATACGCTCGTGCGCGGCGGTCCACCGATTCCGGACGATGGCCTGTCGGTGAATTTTTCCGCGAGTGGTCTGACCATCCGGCCCGTCGACGATATGCCGTCTGTCCGCGATGCCGACATGAAGGGACGTGTCAGCGGACGAACCGTCAACGTGACGGTGGGACAGGGAGCCGTGGACACGCCTGCCGGGCGAAGACTGAACATTTCCGACCTTGTGTTCGAGGTGCCGGATCTTGCGCCGAAACCGGCCCCGACGCGGGTGCGTTTTCGTCTCGACGGGCCGGTGCCCGCCGCGGCGGAAATCCTGCAATCGGAACGCCTGCGCGATATCGGCGATACCGCGATCGATCCGAATTCGAGCAAGGGCACGATTTCCGCGATCGTCACCCTCGCCATGCCGTTGAAGAACGCGCTGACGAAAGCTGACACGACTTACACGGTGAATCTCGATCTCGGCGCGCTGGCTGTCGACAAGCTCGCGCTGAACCAGAAGCTCGAAGCAAGTTCGCTCAAGGTGATGGCCGACAATCAGGGCTACCGCGTGAAAGGCGACGTCAAGATCGGCGGCCAGCCGGCGGCGCTCGACTACCGCAAGAACAACGACGGCGATGCCGATGTGAAGGTTGCGGCCGTTCTCGACGACGCTGCCCGCGCGCGTCTTGGCGTCGATCTCGGTTCGAGTATCAGCGGCGCCATTCCCGTCAAGCTGACCGGCAAGATCGCAGGCGGCGAGGGCGACAATCGCGATAACCGCTTCGGCGTCGAGGCCGATCTGACCGCTGCGCGCATCGACAACCTGCTGCCGGGCTGGAACAAGGTTGCGGGCAAGACCACCAAGATGACCTTCAATGTCGTGCAGAAACCTCAGGGCACGCGTTTCGAGGACATTGTTATCGACGGCAATGGCACGCTGATCAAGGGAACGCTCGAGGTCGATGACAAGAATGATCTGGTGAGCGCGTCGTTCCCGACATTCGCACCCTCGGAAGGCGACAAGGCCAACCTGAAGGCAGAACGTGCACCGGACGGGACTCTGAAGGTCACAATGCGCGGCGAAGTGTTCGATGGCCGCGGTTTCATCAAGGGCGCGATGTCCGGCAGGGACCAGACCGCCAAGGAAAAATCGAAAAACATCGACCTCGATATCGATGCCAAGCTCGGCGCGCTTGCTGGCTTCTATGGCGAAGCCATTCGCAGCGTGGACCTGAAGCTGTCGCGCCGCAACGGCGCGGTCAGGACGTTCTCGCTCAACGGCAAGATCGGGCGTGACACGCCAGTGATCGGCGATCTGCGCGGCCGCGCGCAGGGACGCGATGTTCTCTACGTCGAAACCAACGACGCCGGCGCGTTTTTCAGATTCAACGATATCTATGCCAAGATGAATGGCGGCAAGATGTGGCTGGCGGTCGATCCTCCGACGTCCGATACGTCCCCGCAGGAAGGATTGCTGAACGTTCGCGATTTCACCATCAAGGGTGAATCCGCTCTCGACCGCGTGGTGGCGAACGGGCCGGCTGGAAACCAGCAGGGCGTCGGCTTCTCCGGAATGCGCGCGGAATTTGTCCGGCAGAGCGGCCAGTTGCGGATCAAGGATGGCGTGCTTCGCGGGCCGACGGTCGGAGCAACCATCGAAGGACTTATCGACTATCCCGTCAATCAGGTGAAGATGAGCGGCACCTTCGTTCCGCTGTTCGGCCTCAACAATATGTTCGGCCAGATCCCGATCGTCGGCCTGTTCCTCGGCGGCGGCAGCAATGAAGGCCTGATCGGCATCACCTATGAAGTTGTCGGCACGCCCGGCGCGCCGGTTCTCCGCGTCAATCCGATTTCCGCGATGGCGCCCGGCGTGTTCCGCAAGATCTTCGACTTCAACACCGGCAAGCAGAACGTTCCTGCGGATTTTGCTGCACCCAGTCAGCAATGAGCGGATTTCAGGTTCAGGATCCAGACTACGATGCGCGGGTCCGGCGGACTTTTACCAATCAGCCGGCGATGGCGACGCTTGGAATTTCTCTGGCCCGGATCGAGCCTGGAACGCTTGAATTGCAGATGCCGTACGATGCAAAGTTCTCGCAGCAGAACGGCTTTCTGCACGCTGGCGCGATTTCCACCGCGCTCGATACCGCCTGCGGGCTGGCCTCTTACACGCTGATGCCGGCGCGGGCCGACATTCTCACCGTTGAATTCAAAATCAATCTGTTGGCCCCGGCGAAGGGGCAAACATTCCGCTTCGTGGGCAGCGTCGTGAAGCCGGGGCGCACCCTTGTGATTGCAGAAGGGCGGGCGCTGGCCAATGATGGTGGGCGCGAGAAACTGATCGCCACCATGTCGGCGACCATGATGACGATGTTGCGCCAGAACTGAATGCGGCTGCGCTACAGCGGCTTCAGCAGGACATGACGCTTGCGGCCCATCGACAGCTTGATAACGCCGTCCGCTGTAAGCTCCTTCGGCGTCAGCACCATTTTTTCATCGGTGACCGCAACGTCGTTGACGCGCAGGCCGCCGCCCTTGATCTGCCGCCGCGCCTCGCCATTGGAGGCGACAAGCCCCGCCTTGACGAACAATCCCAGCACCGGCGCGCCGGCTTCGAACTCAGCGCGCGGAATTTCCAACGTTGGAAGGTCGCCGGCGATGGTGCCTTCCTCGAAGGTCTTGCGCGCTGTCTCCGAAGCAGCATCAGCGGCTTCGCGCCCGCGGATCAGCGCTGTCGCCTCGGTCGCGAGCACTTTCTTGGCCTCGTTGATGTCCTGGCCTTTCAGCGCGGCGAGTTTCGCGATCTCGTCGAGCGGCAGCAGCGTGAACAATTTCAGGAAGCGTTCTACGTCGCCGTCCTCGGTGTTGCGCCAGAACTGCCAGTAATCATAGTGGCTGAGCAGATCGGCGTTGAGCCACACCGCGCCGGCCGCCGTCTTGCCCATCTTGGCGCCCGACGACGTCGTCAGCAGCGGGCATGTCAGCGCGTAAAGCTGATGCGTGCCCATCCGTCGGCCGAGATCGATGCCGTTGACGATATTGCCCCACTGATCGGAGCCGCCCATTTGCAGATTGCATCCATAGCGCCGCGACAGTTCGACGAAATCGTAGGATTGCAGGATCATGTAGTTGAATTCGATGAACGAGAGTTCCTGCTCGCGCTCCAGCCGCATCTTCACGGAGTCCATGGTCAGCATGCGATTGATCGAGAAGTGCCGGCCGACGTCGCGCAACATTTCAATGTAGTTCAGCGTTGTGAGCCATTCCGCGTTGTCGGCCATCACGGCATCGCTTTTGTCTGAACCGAACCGCAACAACTTGGTGAAGGTCCCCTTGATGGACTCCTTGTTGGCATCGATCTGCTCGTAGGTCAGCAGCTTGCGGGTCTCGTCGCGGCCGGACGGATCGCCCACGCGGGTGGTGCCGCCGCCCATGAGCACGACAGGTTTGTTGCCGGTCTGTTGAAGCCAATGCAGCATCATGATCGAGAGCAGGTGGCCTACATGAAGCGATGACGCCGTGCAGTCGTATCCGATGTAAGCCTTTACCTCGCCCTTCTCGGCAAGCGCATCGAGGCCTGCGGCATCCGACATCTGGTGGATGAAGCCGCGGCTTGCGAGAATATTGAGGAAATCGGACTTGTAGGCGCTCATGAAGGCACTCTTTAACGATCGGGCGATTTAGCGTTTTGTTTGGGCCTGTGGTGTATCAGGTCCGGCGTCGGATTCAACCAAGCGAATGAGGGCATTTCTGCCCGAAGGAGAAGGCCTTGCTGAAGGCGATCGGGCTGATGAGCGGCACGTCCCTCGACGGGGTCGATGTCGCGCTGATCGAGACGGATGGCGAGCGCATCGGCGCATTCGGCCCGGCGGGTTATCGCGCCTATTCCGACAGCGAGCGCGGATTGCTGAGACAGGCGCTTGCCGACGCGGTGGCGATGACGACGCGCGACGCGCGTCCGGGCGTTCTGGCCGATGCGGAAGCATTGGTGACGCGCGCGCATATCGAAGCCGTCGAGAGTTTTCTGACCGCGCATAATTTGTCGCGCGAAGCCATCGATGTCGTCGGCTTTCACGGACAGACAGTGCTGCATCGGCCTGACCAGAAACTGACCGTGCAGATCGGCGACGGCAATGCGCTGGCGAAGGCGCTTGGCGTTCCGGTGGTGTTCGATCTGCGCGCCGCCGATGTCGCGGCGGGCGGGCAGGGCGCGCCGTTGGTGCCGGTCTATCATCGTGCGCTGGTGCGGATGTTGAATCGCGCTGGCCCGACGGTTGTCGTGAATATCGGCGGTGTTTCCAATATCACTTACATCGACGGCGAAATCCTGATCGCCTGCGATACCGGTCCCGGCAATGCCTTGCTTGACGATTTCATGCTGCGCCGGACGGGTGAAGCGGTGGACCGCGATGGCCGCGCAGCCGCCAAGGGCCGCGCGAATGTGGAGTGGATCGCGCGCGGATTGAGCCGTCCGTTCTTTGCTGAGCGGCCGCCGAAATCGCTCGACCGCAACGACTTTGCCGCGCTGAGCGTCGACGACATGATGACGGAAGACGGCGCCGCGACGCTGACGGCTTTTACTGCGGCTTCGATCGCCATGGTCGCGCCGATGCTGCCAAGGATTCCGATAAGCTGGATCGTGGTGGGAGGCGGCGCGAGCAATCCGGCGCTGATGCGAATGCTGGCCGAGCGTCTGGCGCCGGCTGCTGTGACGCGGGGCAACGATCTGGGCTGGTCCGGGGACGCCATCGAGGCGCAGGCCTTCGCTTACATGGCAGTGCGCAGTCTTAAAGGCTTGCCGCTGACGTTTCCGGGAACGACCGGCGTATCCGCTCCGCTGGTTGGTGGTGTCCTCGCGAAACCGTGATTACATGCACCTGCATGAAACTTGACGATGGTCGGCCCCGCCGTCTATAAAGATGCAGATGCATTCATCGAGAGTCCCATGCAGATCGCCGACGCCATGTTTCTGGCAACACAGTTGTTTCTGAGTGCGCGCGGCGCCGTCCGTGTGACGCGCTGCCGGATGACGAAAGCGATCCGCTCCATCCGCAGTTCGGAAGGCAATCCATGACCGAGAAACTCACGCTCATCAGCCACAAGCTCTGCCCCTTCGTTCAGCGCGCCGTGATTTCGCTGAAGGAGAAGGGCGTGCCGTTCGAGCGGATCGACATTGACCTCGACAACAAGCCCGACTGGTTCCTGAAAATCTCGCCGCTCGGCAAAGTGCCGGTGCTGCAAGTCGGCGACAAGGTGGTGTTCGAATCCGCGGTCATCCTCGAATATCTCGAGGAAACCCAGCCCAAGCCGTTGCATCCGAAGGACCCGCTGACTCGCGCCGAGCATCGGGCCTGGATGGAATTCGGCTCAGCGGTGCTGGGCGATGTCTGGGGCCTGGAGACAGTCACCGATGAAGCGGCTTTCAACGTCAAGGTGAAGCAGGCCACCGAGAAATTCGAGCGGCTTGAATCGCGGCTCGTCGCTGCGCCGTGGTTCGACGGCGAATCCTTTTCGCTGGTCGACGCGGTGTTCGCGCCGGTGTTCCGTTATTTCGATACGATCGATGAGATCGGAGATTTCGGCATTCTCGCCGGCAAGCCAAAGATCGCGCGCTGGCGTGACAGCCTGCGCGAGCGGCCCTCGGTCCGCGAAGCAGTGAGCGCCGAATATCCGGCGCTGCTGCGGGCCTTCATGAAGAAGCATAAATCGTATCTTTCCCAACTGGATCAGCGTGCCGCTGCTTAAGGGCGCTGGTCCAGTTATAAAAAATGGCGCGGACGAGAAATCGTCCGCGCCATTTTCATTTGAGAAAGCGATGCAGGCGTCAGCGGACGTTGGCGAGCCGCATGTCGAGATAGGACGTCACCGATTCCATCAGCGGCTCCATCTTGTCGACGAAGAAATGATTGGCGCCGGGAATGATCTGCTGGTCGATCACGATTCCCTTTTGCGTCTTGAGCTTCTCCACCAGCGTCGTGACGTCCTTCGCCGGAGCCACGATGTCCTTGTCGCCGTGGACGATCAGGCCGGATGACGGGCAGGGCGCGAGGAACGAGAAGTCGTAACGGTTCGGCTCCGGCGCGATCGAGATGAAGCCTTCGACCTCGGGACGCCGCATCAGCAACTGCATGCCGATCCATGCGCCGAACGAGAAACCGGCGACCCAGCATGCGCGGGCTTCGGGATTAATGGTCTGCGCCCAGTCGAGCGCCGACGCTGCATCGGACAGTTCGCCGGTGCCGTGGTCAAAATTGCCCTGGCTGCGGCCGACGCCGCGGAAGTTGAAGCGCAGCACAGAGAAGCCGCGCGCCACGAACGCGTAATAGACCTGATACACGATCGGGTGGTTCATATTGCCCTGGAATTGCGGATGCGGATGCAGCACCATCGCGATCGGCGCGTTCTTCTGCTTCGCCGGGTGATAGCGGCCTTCAAGACGGCCGGCAGGGCCGGTGAAAATAACCTCAGGCATCAAAATTCCTTTGAAGCATCGTTGTGCAGGCCGGCGGGCCGATGCAAACGGGATGGCTTTCGCGTGTTGTCAGGCGCGCGGCGCGGCGCGATGAACGGGTGTGCCGCGTTCTAGCATGGGGCAAGGGGCGAAAAGCAAGCATATTGAGCAGTCCGCGCGGGTGGCCACGGCCCGAATTGCTGCTTATTTTCATGCAATTGTCAGCTAAAGCCTTCAGATTGAACCGGATCGTCCGACATCATGCGCAAGCGGGTCTACCTCGACTGGAATGCAACCACGCCGCTGCGGCCTGAAGGCCGCAGCGCGATGGTGGCTGCGTTTGATGTGAGCGGCAATCCGTCGTCGGTCCATAGCGAGGGCCGCGCGGCGCGGAAGCTGATCGAGGATGCGCGCGCCGCGGTGGCTACGGCAGTCGAAGGCGATGTTCGCAATGTGGTTTTCACCTCCGGTGGAACCGAGGCCAATGCGCTGGCGCTGACGCCGGGACTGCGCCGTGGTGGGGGAAGGCGGTGCAGCGGCTGATCGTCTCAGCCATCGAGCATCCGTCGGTGCTGGCGGGCGGGCGATTCGCGGCCGATGCGGTTGAGATCGCGCCGGTGCGGCCTTCCGGTGTCCTCGACCTGACGGCTCTGGAAGCCTTGCTGGCGGAGCGCCGCCCGGCGCTGGTGTCGGTCATGCTGGCCAACAACGAGACCGGCGCGATTCAGCCGATTCCGGAGATCGCGGCGCTGGTTCACGGGGCCGGGGGTCTCCTGCATGTCGATGCGGTTCAGGCGTTGTCGAAAATACCAATTAATATCAATGAATTAGGCGCAGATATTCTCACGGTTTCTGGGCATAAGGTCGGTGGACCCAAAGGAATCGGGGCATTGATCGTGGCCGACGGGCTGTCCGGCCTTCAGGCACAGGTCAGGGGCGGCGGGCAGGAACAGGGCCGCCGGGCCGGAACCGAAAATGTGGCGGGTATTGCGGGCTTTGGAGCGGCCGTGAAGGCCGCGATGGCCTCCGCTGAGGCGAATGCCGTTCGCATGAAAGCCCTTCAGGCGCGCCTTGAAAGCGGGATCAAGGACCATCCCGGGGCGATAGTCTTTTCAGGCGATGTGCCGAGGCTGCCGAATACCACGCTGGTCTCCGCTCCCGGCATGAAGGCGGAAACCGCCGTGATCGGCTTCGATCTCGAAGGCATCGCGGTTTCGTCGGGATCGGCCTGTTCCTCGGGCAAGGTTCAACCGTCCCACGTGTTGCAGGCCATGAATGCCGATCCGGCGCTCATAAGGGGAGCTATTCGTATCAGTCTGGGCTGGGACACGACAGAAGCGGACGTGGATCGGTGTCTTGAGGCTTGGAGAAAGCTCGCAGGTGTATTACGTAAAGATGCAGCAATCGGGCTTGAACAGTTCTAACCTTCGTGCATTGCGCGCATTCAGGCCGGATACAACTTAAGCGGTCCACCGCGGTCCTTGAAACCGCGAGCGGAGGATAGAAATGCCGGCCGTACAAGAGACGGTTGATCGGGTTCGCCAGATCGACGTCGATCAATATCGTTATGGATTCGAAACCATCATCGAAACCGAGAAGGCCCCGAAGGGTCTTTCGGAGGATACGGTCCGATTCATTTCGGCGAAGAAGAACGAGCCGGAGTGGATGCTGACGTGGCGGCTGGAGGCGTATCGCCGCTGGCTGACCATGGAAGAGCCGACCTGGGCGCGGGTCGATTATCCGAAGATCGACTATCAGGATTTATATTACTATTCCGCGCCGAAGCGTAAAGAGCTCGCCTCGCTCGACGAGGTCGATCCGGAGATTCTCAGGACCTATGAGAAGCTCGGCATTCCGTTGCGCGAGCAGGAGATGCTGGCCGGCGTCGTGCGTAAGGATGCCGACGGAAACGATCTGGCCGAGCGTCGCGTTGCTGTCGATGCCGTGTTCGATTCGGTATCGGTGGCGACCACGTTCCAGGCGGAGCTGAAGGCCGCCGGCGTGATCTTCATGCCGATCTCGGAAGCGATCCGCGAGCATCCTGACCTCGTGAAGAAATATCTCGGCACGGTGGTGCCGACCTCGGACAACTATTTCGCGACGCTGAACTCGGCGGTGTTCTCCGATGGCTCGTTCGTCTACGTGCCGCCGGGCGTGAAATGCCCGATGGAGCTGTCGACCTACTTTCGCATCAACGAGCGCAACACCGGGCAGTTCGAGCGCACGCTGATCATCGCCGACAAGGGCGCCTACGTCTCCTATCTCGAAGGCTGCACCGCGCCGCAGCGCGACGAGAACCAGTTGCATGCGGCGGTGGTCGAGCTCGTCACCCATGACGACGCCGAGATCAAATATTCCACGGTGCAGAACTGGTATCCGGGCAACGCCGAGGGTGTGGGCGGCATCTACAACTTCGTCACCAAGCGCGGCGACTGCCGCGGCAAGAACTCGAAGATCTCGTGGACGCAGGTCGAGACGGGTTCCGCGATCACCTGGAAGTATCCGAGCTGCATCCTGCGCGGTGACAACTCGCGCGGCGAGTTCTACTCGATCGCGATCTCGAACGGCTACCAGCAGGTCGATTCCGGCACCAAGATGATTCATCTGGGCAAGAACACCACCAGCCGGATCATCTCCAAGGGCATTGCCGCGGGCAAGTCGCAAAACACCTATCGCGGCCTCGTCACCGCGCACAGGAAGGCAACCGGCGCGCGCAACTTCACCGCGTGCGACTCGCTTCTGATCGGCGACAAGTGCGGCGCGCACACCGTGCCGTATATCGAGGCCAAGAATTCCTCGGCGCTGTTCGAGCACGAGGCGACCACCTCGAAGATCTCCGAGGACATGCTGTTCTACTGCGTGCAACGCGGACTGTCGCAGGAGGAAGCCGTTGCCCTCGTCGTCAACGGCTTCGTCAAGGACGTGTTGCAACAACTGCCGATGGAATTTGCGGTCGAGGCCCAGAAGCTGATCTCGATCTCGCTGGAAGGAAGTGTCGGATGACCGCATTGCTTGAAGTCAAAGGCCTCAAGGTTCAGGTGGAAGATAACGAGATCCTGCATGGTCTCGACCTCATCGTGAATCCGGGCGAGGTTCACGCCATCATGGGTCCGAACGGCTCCGGCAAGTCGACGCTGTCGCACGTCATCGCCGGCAAGCCGGGCTATGAAGTGACCGGTGGCGAAGTGCTGTTCAAGGGCGAAGACCTGCTGGCGATGAATCCAGAAGAGCGCGCTGCCAAGGGCGTGTTCCTCGCATTCCAGTATCCGGTGGAAATTCCCGGCGTCACCACCATGACCTTCCTGCGCACCGCGCTGAACGCACAGCGCAAGGCGCGGGGCGAAGCCGAGCTTCTGGTGCCTGATTTTCTGAAGAAGGTGCGCTCCGTCGCGGGCTCGCTCAACATTCCGATGGATATGCTGAAGCGCGGCGTGAACGTCGGCTTCTCCGGCGGCGAGAAGAAGCGCAACGAAGTGCTGCAAATGGCGCTGTTCCAGCCCAGCCTGTGCATCCTCGATGAAATGGATTCGGGTCTGGACATCGACGCGCTACGCGTCGCGGCCGATGGCGTCAACGCGCTGCGTTCGAGCGAGCGCGCGATGGTGGTCATCACGCACTATCAGCGTTTGCTGAACTACATCGTGCCCGACGTCGTTCACGTCATGTCGAAGGGCCGCGTGGTGAAGAGCGGCGGCAAGGATCTGGCGCTGGAGCTGGAGAAGTCCGGCTACGCCCAGTTCGAAGACAAGGCAGCATAAGTGAGCATCGTGATGAACGTTGCATTGGCCAAATCGACCACAGGGCAGCCGTTCAACGAGTTGTTCGCCGCGGCGCGCGGCCGCTTGCCGGGCGCAGGCACCGTTGCGGAGTTGCGGCAGGCTGCGTTCGATGATTTCGCGCGTCTCGGCCTGCCGTATCGGCGCATCGAGGAATGGAAATATACCGATCTGCGCGCGCTGCTGCGCGAGGTAGCACCCCTCGCGCCCGCGCCGGATCAGGCCGCGCTTGCACGCGCCGCGAAGGCCGTGAGATCGCTCGGCATCGACGGCACGCAGAAACTCGTTCTGGTCGACGGTGTGTTCGCGCCGCAGCTTTCGGACATGGCTTCACTCGAAGGCGGTGTCCGCGTTCGCGTGCTGCGTGAAATTCTGGAGGATGCCGCGAACGAGGCGCGCGCCGATCTGCTGCGGACCAGTGTTGCGTCCGACGCGATGATTTCGCTGAACGCGGCGCTTGCGACCGACGGCGTCGTGATCGACATCGCCGAGGGCGTCGTGCCCGCAAAGCCGATCCATATCGTTCATGTGGCCACGCATTCGGATGCGTCGTTGGTCACGCGCTCGCTCGTGAAGGTCGAGAGGGGCGCTCGCGTGAGCCTCGTCGAAAGTTTTGTCGCCGCTGAGGGCGCGAAGGCCTACCAGACCCACGATTCCATCTTGATCTGGATCGGCGACGGCGCGGAGCTTCAGCACGTCCGCCTGATGGAAGATGCGCTGGACGCGGCCAATATTTCGACTGCTGTTTTCACCATCGGTGCGAAAGCCAGGCTCAACACGTTCAATCTGACCAACGGCGGCAGCGTCAGCCGCTATCAGGGCTTCATCACGTTCGCGGGCGAGGGCAGCGAACTCACCACCAATGGTGTCAACTTGCTCGGCGCTCGCCGTCACGGCGACACCACGCTGGTAGTGGATCATGCCGTGCCGAACTGCGCCAGCCGCGAGGTGTTCCGCGCGGTGCTGGATGATCGCGCGCATTCCGTGTTCCAGGGCCGCATCATCGTGCGCCCCGATGCGCAGAAGACCGACGGCAAGATGATGACCCGCGCGCTGCTGCTGTCCGACGAAGCGGAAGCCGACAACAAGCCGGAGCTTGAAATCTTCGCGGACGACGTGACCTGCGGTCACGGCGCGACGGCCGGCGCTCTTGACGAGAGCCTGCTATTTTACCTGCGCGCGCGCGGACTTCCGGAGAAGGAAGCACAGTCACTGCTGATCGCCGCCTTCGTCGGCGAAGCTATTGAATCGATCGCCGACGACAATCTTCGCGACTTCGCGGTCGCCGCTGCCGAGCGATGGCTGGCGACGCGAGGCTGATCATGCATCCAGCAGTCGCCAACGGTTCATACGATGTGGAGCGCGTCCGTCAGGACTTCCCGGCGCTGGCGCTGAAGGTCTACGGCAAGCCGCTGGTCTATCTGGACAACGCGGCCTCCGCGCAGAAGCCGACCGCCGTGCTCGATCGCATGACGCAAGCCTACACATCGGAATACGCCAACGTTCATCGCGGCCTGCACTACCTCGCCAACGCGGCGACGGATGCCTATGAGGGCGGCCGCACGAGGGTCGCTCAATTCATTAACGCGAAGCGGAACGAGGAGATCATCTTTACCCGCAACGCCACCGAGGCGATCAACCTCGTGGCGTCGTCATGGGGAGAGCCGAACCTGAAAGAGGGCGACGAGATCGTGCTCTCGATCATGGAGCACCATTCCAACATCGTGCCGTGGCATTTCCTGCGCGAGCGGCATGGCGTGGTCATCAAGTGGGCGCCGGTCGACGACGAAGGCAATTTCCTGATCGACGAATTCGCGAAACTGCTGACGGCCAAAACCAAGCTCGTCGCCATCACCCAGATGTCGAACGCACTCGGCACCATCGTCCCGGTCAAGGATGTGGTGAAGATCGCGCATGCACACGGCATTCCCGTGCTGGTCGATGGCAGCCAGGGCGCGGTGCATCTGAACGTCGACGTGCAGGACATCGATTGCGATTTCTACGTCTTCACCGGCCACAAGGTTTACGGCCCGACCGGGATCGGCGTGCTGTACGCGAAATACGATCATCTGGTTGCGATGCGCCCGTATAACGGCGGCGGCGAGATGATCCGCGAGGTGGCGCAGGACTGGGTAACTTACGGCGATCCGCCGCACAAGTTTGAGGCGGGCACGCCGGCCATCGTCGAGTCGATCGGGCTGGGTGCTGCGATCGACTATGTGAACTCCATCGGCAAGGACCGCATCGCCAAACACGAGCACGATTTGCTGACCTACGCGACCGACCGGCTGCGCGAGATCAATTCGCTGCGGATCATCGGCACGGCCAAGGACAAGGGACCGGTGATCTCGTTCGAGATGAAGGGTGCGCATCCGCATGATGTGGCCACGGTGATCGACCGGGGCGGCATCGCGGTCCGGGCGGGCACCCACTGCGTGATGCCGCTTCTGGAGCGATTCAACGTGACGGCGACGTGCCGTGCCTCATTTGGCATGTATAATACGCGGGCTGAAGTCGACCAGCTCGCGCAGGCGCTCATCAAGGCGCGGGAGTTATTCTCATGAACGACACCATCCAGGCGGCCGATCCGGCCGCCCTGAAATTCGATACCCAGTCGGCGCTTCCGCCTGAGGAAACCGAACGGCTCGGCACGGACATTGTCGCCGCGCTGAAGACGGTGTTCGATCCGGAAATTCCGGCGGACATCTATGAGCTTGGCCTGATCTACAAGGTCGACATCAAGGACGACCGCTCGGTGGACGTGCAGATGACGTTGACGACACCGAATTGTCCGGCGGCGGGCGAACTGCCGACCATGGTGGAGAACGCCGTGGCGAGCGTTCCGGGCGTCGGTCCGGTCAACGTGAGCGTGGTCTGGGAGCCGACATGGACCCCGGACCGGATGTCCGACGAGGCGCGCCTCGTCCTCAATATGTGGTGAACTGAGACAAATCGATTCGGCATCTCATCTGACACTCAGGGCAGCCTTGAACTGCTACGGGACGTGACCAAATGACCAACATGACGCCAAATGCCTCAACACCTTCCAAGCCTAAAGTTCGCCCCCCGTCCGCAGGTCATGCGCTTGACGGAGGCTGCGGCTTCGCGCGTCAAGGAATTGTCGTCGCGCGCAGATTCCGAAATCGTCGGGCTTCGCGTCGGGATCAAGAATGGCGGCTGCGCCGGCCAATCCTACACCGTCGAGTATGCGCACGAAGTGCGCCCGACCGACGAGGTGGTCGAAGACAAGGGCGTGAAGGTTCTGGTCGATCCGAAGGCCGTGCTGTTCCTGCTCGGCACCGAGATGGACTACAAGGCCGACAAGATGCAGGCGCAATTCATCTTCAACAATCCCAACCAGGTTAGCGCTTGTGGATGCGGCGAGTCGGTGCAACTGACGCCTGCCAAGATCGACGGCTGACCCGTTCAGTCGCGTTTTTAGTTTCTCACGTATTCTGATCGCAAAATCGGTGCCACCCTCGGATCAAATCCGAGGGCATGCTTTTGTGGAATACGCGAATGGAACGCGACTATCTCATCGACCTTTTCTCGGAGTTCGGTCCCGTCGTGCTGCGGCGGATGTTCAGCGGCTACGGCATCGTTGCCGACGGCGTGAACTTCGCCATGGCGCTGCGCGCCGGCATCATCTTCCGAGTCGACGAACTGACAATCCCTCGCTACGAGGCCGAGGGCGCGAAGCCATTCCAGTATGAAACCCGCAACAAGACGATCGTCGTGAAGTCGTACCGGCATCTGCCGGAGCGGCTCTATGACGATCCTGAAGAATTGGCGGCATGGGCGCGCGAGGCCGTCGAAGCGGCGAAGCGCGCGGCGGCAAAAAAGAAGCCCAAGACGAGGGCGGTCACAAAAGCGGTTAAGGACAACGCCGCTGGCAAGAAGGCTACGCCAGCCAAGGCCAGGCTCAAGAAAGCCAAGCCTGCTGCGCGCAAGAAAACGGCCTTAACGACAACAGGCCGCAAGATGGCAATTCGGAAAAAGAATCGGGCGAAGCGTCAGGCGACCTGAATGCGATCGACCGGCGAGAACTCCGGATCGGCTTCGCAGATGACGCGATTGCGGCCGTTACGTTTGGCGGCATAGAGGCAGGCGTCCGCGCGCTCGATCAGCCGGTCGCGGTCGTCGCCGGGTTGCAGCATCGAGACCCCGACGGAAATGGTGACGCGGCCGAGAATCTCGCCCGTCGATTTCTTCTTCAACTGCTTCGACATCACGGCCCGGCGGATATTGTCCGCCACCGTCAGAGCCTGACGCAGCGCCGTGTTCGGCAGCACGACGGCGAATTCCTCGCCGCCGTAGCGTGCGGTGATGTCCTGGCCCTTGATCGTCTGTTTCAGCGAGAGTGCAACAAGGCGCAGCACCTGGTCGCCGGTGAGATGGCCGTAATTGTCGTTGAACGATTTGAAATGGTCGATGTCGAGCATCAGCAAAGTAAGCGGCTCGCTGGTTTCGGCAGCATGCGCGATCGCCCCATCGATGGCCCGGTCGAAGAACTTGCGGTTGCCGAGCGAGGTGAGGGGATCGGTCAGGCTCTCGTTGCGGATGGTGTCCAGGCTGTGCTGGAGACTGCTGATCTGCTGCTTGGATGTGGCAAGGCGCGCTTCCAGCGCCTTGTTGGTTTCCTGCATCTCCCGCGTCGAGGTCACGAGCGCCTCGACCACGGCCTTGACCTGATCGCGGTCTCTGGCGTTGGACAGTCGCTGGGTCGCGCCCTCGAGGCTGCGCCCGAATGTGGAGGTCATGCCCAGCGCGTCCGTGATGAGGTTCATCACGTCGTCGATTTCGTTGATTACGCGCGTGCCGACGGTGTCGATGCGCTCCGTGGTCCGGTTCTGGGAAAGATAGGTTTCATAGATCTGCTCGAGATCGCTTTCGGCCAGCTTGCCGTTGCGCGCCAGCGTCTCGTTGATGATCTTGTTGAGCGCCGAGTTGTAGCCCGTCGCGTAGATGTACCAGATCTCGTAATTCCGCGGCACGGCGGTCTGACGCAAGGATCGGATCTGACCCAATGCGACTTCGGCGAACGCCATGGTGCGTTCATATTCTTCCAGCAGGCCGATCACGTTCCGTGCCCTTCAAGCAAGCTTCTGCCTGCCATTTCAGCGAAATAGCTAAAATTAATAGCGGCAAGTTAAGGGACGAGAGTGAACGACCCGTAAACGGAGAACGGATCGCACAATTGGCGATTAACCGCGGGCGCGAACGGGTCGCAACAGGAACGCCGGAAGGTGCGAGTGGTCCGCCGGCTCGGCGTGCTGTTCACGGGCGGCGGCAGGCGGCATGGCGCGTCCGATCGACGGCGGCTGCGCGGCCACGGGCTTTTCCGCAGCTTCGGGCTTCCGAGGCTTGTTGCGTCCGCCGCGCGTGCGTTGCAGAATCGCGGCGTGGCTTGCGGTCTTCCGGTGCCCGTTCGGCCTGCTGGCGCGCCGGGGCCGGCGATGACTCATCGCTTGCAATTGGCGCGACGTCCGCGCGGGCGATGGGTTGGCCGATCAGTTTCTCGATGGCGGCGACTGACTTTTGATCCGCGGGGCTGACGATCGAAATCGCGGTCCCGAGGCGTCCTGCGCGGCCGGTGCGGCCGATGCGGTGTACGTAGTCATCCGGATGATGGGGAACGTCGAAATTGAAGACGTGGCTGACTTCGGGAATGTCGAGGCCGCGGGCGGCGACGTCGGAGGCGACCAGCAAAGGAAGCTCGCCCTTGCGGAATTGGTCCAGTGAGGCGGTTCGTGCCGACTGATCCATGTCGCCGTGAAGGGCGCCGACGCTGAAACCGTGCTTTTGCAGCGACTTATAAACGACCGCCACGTCGCGCTTGCGGTTGCAGAAGATGATCGCGTTCTTGAGGTCCTTGGCGTCGCGCAGCAACTGCCGGAGCATTTCGCGCTTCTCTGACGGCTCGCGGCCGACGGCGACTTGCGACTGGGTCACGGTGACGGCTGTAGAGGCCGGCTTCGAGACTTCGATTTTGACGGGATTATGAAGGAAGGTTTCGGTGATGCGCCGGATCTCGGTTGGCATCGTCGCTGTGAAGAACAGTGTCTGGCGGGTGAACGGGACGAGCTTGCAGATACGTTCGATGTCGGGAATGAAGCCCATGTCGAGCATGCGGTCGGCTTCGTCGATCACCAGCAATTCGACGCCGGTGAGAAGCAGTCCGCCGCGCTCGGTGTGATCGAGTAATCGTCCCGGAGTTGCGATCAGGACGTCGACACCGCGCATCAGCTTGGTATCCTGGTCGCCGAACGAGACACCGCCGATCAGCAGCGCGACGTTGAGTTTCTGGCCGGCGCCGTATTTATCGAAGTTTTCCTTCACCTGTGCGGCGAGTTCGCGCGTGGGTTCGAGAATGAGTGTGCGCGGCATGCGCGCCCGTGCCCGGCCTTTTTCCAGCAGCGTCAGCATGGGCAGCACGAAGGCGGCGGTCTTGCCGGTGCCGGTCTGGGCGATGCCGAGCACGTCGCGCCGGGCGAGAACGTGGGGGATCGCTTGTTCCTGAATGGGGGTCGGGGTGGTGTAACCGGTGGCCGCAACGGCGGCGAGAACCTTGTCGGACAGGCCGAGAGTGGAAAAGGACATTGAGCCTCGAGTCGAAATCGCCGTTCTGACTCTGGAAATTGCTGTCGCGCTCACCCCGGAACGGCACGCTTTAAGGGCACGGGGAGGAGAAATTGCCGACGGCTGCTGGCCAGGAGATCGCGTTTCGATTCTGACCGCGTTGCAGCGGAACATAGGCCCGATCTTGTGAAAGTCAATGAATTTGAGGGTTAAACGCAGGAAAAACCTTAATACGACAATAAGTTGAAGGACTTTTGAGCTGTCTGAATGGCAGTTCGTGAACCGCCTTCATGTCCCGGACGACTATGACATACTGACTGCCGGAACCGGGCCTTCGCTCGCCGGCGGCTGAGTGGGGACAGGATGATGGTGACATTCCGGATCAGGACATTGCTGCTGCTCGGCCTCGCCGTGCTGGCGATGGCGCTTGCGGGGCCGGCGCACGCGGAAAAGCGTGTGGCGCTGGTGATCGGCAACAACGACTACCGCAATGTGCCGCGATTGCAGAAAGCCGTGAACGATGCGCGGACCATGAGCGATGCGCTGAAGCAGCTCGGCTTCAGCGTGCTGTTCGCAGAGAACCAGACCCGGACGGCGTTCAGCGAGACCATGCTGGCGTTCGACAAAATCGTGGAGCCGGGCGACACGGCGTTCTTCTTTTTCGCCGGGCATGGTTTCGAGATCAACGGCCAGAACTATCTGCTGCCCACCGACATCGCGGCGGTGACGCAGGGCCAGGAAGAACTGATCCGCGACGGCGCATTCGCAGCCGAGCGCGTGATCTCGCGGCTTCAGGCGCGCGGCGCGCGAACCTCGATCTTCGTGTTCGACGCCTGCCGCAACAATCCATTCGAGGCGACGGGGACGCGCGCGCTGGGCGGCAGCGGAGGCCTCGGGCCGATCTCTCCGCCGGAAGGTGTGTTCGTGATTTTTTCGGCCGGAGCCAAGCAGGCTGCGCTGGATCGCCTGAACGACAACGATCCCAATCCCAATTCGGTCTTCACCCGCAGCTTCGTGCGCGAGCTTGCGCAGCCCGGCCTCAATCTGGTGCAGATCGCCAAGCGAACCCAGTCGGACGTTCGCCAGATGACGTCAGCGGCCAGCCGGATGCAGACGCCGGCCTATTACGACCAGATCGTCGGCGACGTCGTCCTGAGGCCCGCGAAAGATGGCGAACGCGCCATCGCCGTGGAGCCCCAGGTTGCCGCGCTGACGATCGCACCACCGCCACCGATCATCAGCGATTCCGGCAACGCGCCCATTGCGAGCTTCATGCGCCACAATGGCGGCTGGTCCATCGCGTTCTCGATCGCCGATCCGACGCTGGCAATTTCCTGGCGGCTCGGCGAGAGCGGCGAGTTCAAGGAAACCGGCTTCACCGATGCGCTCGACCCGCGCACCCGGCGGCGGATGCCGAACCCATCGATTGAACTGCCGAACGATGCGCCAGCCGCGACCATTCAGGTGCGCTATGTCGATCCGACCGGCCAGATGCAGGGACCATTCCCGATCAAGTTCGATCCCGAGGCGGCGCTGATCGCCAGCCATCGCAAACTGCTGGACATGACCTCGAATAGCTGGCTGGCGTTCGGCGGCTACAGCGGGCCGCTGGTCTACTACTCGCAGATTTTGTCGTATCGCTGCGCGATCCGGGAAATGCGCGTCGGTATCGACACCACGGTGCCGAACCAGGTGGTCAAGATCCCGCCGTGCAATCCGAAAGATCCGTCAGCGATCCCGGAAAACGCGGCGTCGTATATGAAAATTCCGGCGACCACGCGGTCGGTTTCGGTCGAGCTGACTTATCAGGACGGCAGCCTGTCGGAGATCAAGAATTTCCGGCGCTGAGTTGCGACTCTCGCCGTTCTTGCGGAATTGCCGCTGGCCAATGAAGCATCGGAACGCAGCTACACGTCCAGCAGGTCCTCGTTGGCGAACTCGGCCTTGTCGGAAATGAAGGCGAAGCGGGCCTCGGCCTTGGTGCCCATCAGGCGTTCGACGGAATCCGCCGTGCCTTCGCGGTCGTCCGCCAGCAGCACCACGCGCAGCATGGTGCGCTTGGTGGGGTCCATGGTGGTTTCCTTCAACTGCGCGGGCATCATCTCGCCGAGACCTTTGAAACGTCCGATCTCGACCTTGGCGTTGGCGTGGAATTCCTTCTTGAGCAGTTCGTCGCGGTGCTTCTCGTCGCGGGCATAGAACGTCTTTGCACCGTGGGTGAGACGATATAGCGGCGGCACCGCGAGATAGAGGTGACCCTCGTCGATCAGGCGCGGCATCTGCCGGTAGAAGAACGTGATGAGCAGCGAAGCGATATGCGCGCCGTCCACGTCCGCATCGGTCATGATGATGATGCGCGAGTAGCGCAAATCCTCTTCGCGATATTGCGCGCCGGTGCCGGCGCCGATGGCCTGAATGAGGTCGGAGAGCTGTGCGTTGGCGGTCAGCTTGTCCTTGGTGGCCGATGCGACGTTGAGAATCTTTCCGCGCAACGGAAGGATCGCCTGCGTCTTGCGATCACGCGCCTGCTTGGCGCTGCCGCCTGCGGAGTCGCCTTCGACGATGAAAAGCTCGGAGCCTTCGGTCGCGCTGTTGGTGCAGTCGGCGAGCTTACCCGGCAGCCGCAGCTTCTTCACCGCGGTCTTGCGCGACGTCTCTTTCTCGGCGCGGCGGCGCAGCCGTTCGTCGGCGCGCTCGACCACGAATTCCAGCAGTTTGTTGGCCTGGGTCGGATTTCCGGTCAGCCAGTGATCGAACGGATCCTTGATCGCCTGTTCGACGATCCTTTGCGCCTCGGCGGTCGCCAGACGATCCTTGGTCTGGCCCTGGAATTCCGGCTCGCGCACGAACACCGACAGCATCGCAGCCGCGCCGACCATGACGTCCTCGGACGTGATCGAGGCGGCTTTCTTGCCCTGTCCGATACGCTCGGAATAATCCTTCAGGCCCCGCAGCAGCGCGCTGCGGAAGCCGGCTTCATGGGTGCCGCCGTCCGGCGTCGGCACCGTGTTGGTGTAGGAGGAGAGAAAGCCGTCGGCGTCGGCGGTCCAGGCCACCGCCCATTCGCACGCGCCGTGTGCGCCGTTGCGGCCCGTCTTGCCGGAGAAAATATCCGGATGCACCAGCGTGTCGGCGTGGATGGCTGCCGCGAGATAGTCCTTCAGGCCGCCGGGGAAATGGAAGGTCGCATCGGGCGGAATATCCTCGATGCCCTTCAACAATTCCGGATCGCAGCGCCAGCGGATTTCCACGCCGCCGAACAGGTAGGCCTTCGAGCGCGCCATCTTGAACAAACGCTGCGGCTTGAACACGGCCTTGGCGCCAAAAATCTCGCTGTCCGGCTTGAAGCGGATGCTGGTGCCGCGGCGGTTGTTGACCTTGCCGAGCTCTTCGAGCTTGCCCTTCGGCTTGCCGCGCTCGAACGTCATCCGGTAGAGCTTCTGGTTGCGCGCGACCTCGACCACGAGCAGCGAGGAGAGGGCGTTCACCACCGACACGCCGACGCCGTGCAGGCCGCCGGAGGTCTCGTAGACCTTGGAGTCGAACTTGCCGCCAGCATGCAACGTGCACATGATGATTTCGAGCGCGGACTTCTTCGGAAACTTCGGATGCGGATCGACAGGAATGCCGCGGCCGTTATCGACGACGGTCAGATAGCCGTCCGCGCCGAGATGCACCTCAATGAAAGTGGCGTGCCCGGCAAGCGCTTCGTCCATCGAGTTGTCGATGACTTCCGCGAACAGGTGGTGCAGCGCCTTCTCGTCGGTGCCGCCGATGTACATGCCGGGGCGGCGGCGGACGGGCTCCAGCCCCTCCAGCACCTCGATGTCCCGCGCGGTGTAACCCGCTTCCGCGCCCGAAGGCCGGGCCGCAGGTTTCGCGGCGGCGCGGGGTTTCCGGTCCGTCGATGCGAACAGGTCACGGCCACCTTGTGGGGTGTCCGATATTTTATCTTTCTTTTTCAATGGCTTCCGCATAGGTCTTAAATCTTGATCGATCGTGATCGGGAGGCGAATCGCTGGCTGTTACTATGCCACGGTTGGGGCGGTAAATGTGACGCAGGAGGTTCCCGGACACGATGGCGAACGCCGTGGTATCGGGAACGGGGGGCCGGCGCGACTCAATAAAAGAAGCCGGGATCAGGATATCGTATGACTTTTGAAGAAATGACGCGCGGAGTGGCCGAATTCGTCCGCGATCATCAGATGTGGGCGATGCCGGTGGTCTTTGCCCTCGCATTCGCGGAATCGCTGGCGTTTCTGTCGCTGATTATTCCGGCCTGGGGCGCGCTGGTGTCCATCGGCGCGCTGATCGGTGTCAGCGGCATCAGTTTCTGGCCGGTCTGGGTCGCCGGCGGGCTGGGAGCCGCGTGCGGTGACTGGCTGTCATACTGGATCGGCGTCAGATTCCACGACCGGATTGCCCATATGTGGCCGATGTCGAGTTTTCCCGACATGCTGCCGCGCGCGGAACGGTTCATGAAGAAGTGGGGCGTGCTCGGCATTTTCCTCGGGCGTTTTTCCGGGCCGCTGCGCGCAACCGTGCCGCTGGTCGCAGGCGTGGTTGAAATGCCGTATTGGCATTTTCAGTTCGCGAACTTTACGTCGGCGTTCCTGTGGGCAGGCATCCTGATGGCGCCCGGAATCCTCGGCGTCAAAATGCTGATGTGACAGCGCGGCCTTCAAACTCTTCGTGATCGGGAATACGCCGCGCCTGACGGTGTTAAAATGGCGCGCTGTCTGTGCGTGCAACGCTGCGAATGATTTGCAACAACACGGCAAACAAACAGCCGCAACAATCTGGGTCTAGGTTCATAAAGACCTCACGTACCGGGAGAAACTCCATGACACTGACACGACGTCACGCGCTGGCTGGCGCTGCGGCTCTCGCGGCTGCGCCTTTGTTGCCAACGCTTCCTGCGAAAGCCGCCACGCCAGTTGCCGGCAAGCAGAACGCGAGCTTCTATCGTTACAAGGTCGGCGACGCCGAAGTGACGGTGATTTCGGACGGCGCGACGACATTTCCGCTGGGCGAAGGCTTTGTCCTGAATGCGAAGAAGGATGAGGTCAGCGCCGCGCTGGAGAAGGCTTTCCGCCCGCGCGACAAGATGACCATCAACTTCGGACCGCTGGTCATCAACACCGGCGGCAAACTGGTGGTTGTCGATACTGGCAACGGCCCGGGCGCGTTTACTGCGAGCAAGGGCACCGTCGGACAGTTCGCCTCCAACATGGCGGCCGCCGGCATTGATCCCAAGGCGATCGACACGGTGGTGATCTCCCACTTTCACGGCGACCATGTGAACGGTCTGTTGACCGCCGATAACCAGCTCGCGTTCCCGAATGCCGAAGTCCTCGTGCCTGCGGTCGAGTGGAAATACTGGATGGATGACGGCGAGATGAGTCGCGCGTCGGGCGACCGCATGGTCGGCCTGTTCAAGAACAACCGCCGGGTTTTCGAAACGGGACTGAACAAGAAGGTCACGCCCTATGAGTGGGGCAAGGATGTCGTTCCGGGAATGCTGGCCGTGGAATCCATCGGCCACACGCCGGGCCACACCTCATACGTTCTGTCGTCCGGCGCGGACAAGGTTTTCATCCAGTCGGACGTGACTAACGATCCCGATCTGTTTGCGCGCAATCCCGGCTGGCATCTGATGTACGATCAGGATCCCGCGCAGGCCGAGATCACCCGGCGCAAGGTCTACGACATGATCGCCGCCGAGAAGCTGAGCGTGCAGGGCTTCCACTATCCGTTCCCCGGCCTTGCGCATCTCGAAAAGGAAGGTGCCGGCTATCGCTGGATTCCCGCGCCCTGGAATCCGGTCCTCTAGGGCTTCATCGACTCTGACTTGATGGGATGTGACTTGACGGGTCATGGGCGCGGACCTATATCCGCGCCCATGATCGACGCCTCCACCATCCTCGTTTCCCGCCGCCGCCGCGCTTTCGCGGTATGGGCGGCTGATCGCGTTTGATCGTCGTCAATGCCGCCGGATATGGTCCGCGGCATCTTGTTTCTCTCCAAAACTTGCCGCAAGACCTGCTCCGGTCGCGTTGTTTTTGAACTCGCACGGGTAAAGGTTTGATCATGGCTGAGAAGAAGAAAATCGGCATCCTCGGCGCCTCCGGTTACACCGGGGCCGAACTCGTCCGGCTGCTGTTGCGTCATCCCCGTGTCGAGATCGTGCTGCTGACCGCCGACCGGCGCGCCGGGCAGATGATGGGCGATGTCTTCCCGCAATTCGCGCCCTATGATTTGCCGCGTCTGGTGACGATCGACGAGGTCGATTGGGCGAATGCGGGTTTGGATCTCGTGTTCTGTGCGCTTCCGCACGCCACAACCCAGAAGGTGTTGAAAGACGTTCTCGCCAAGGCGGCTGGAATCAAGGTCGTCGATCTATCGGCGGATTTCCGGCTGGAAGATCCCGCAGCCTATGCCAAGTGGTACGGGCACGAACATCACGCGCTCGAACTGCAGAAGGAAGCCGTCTACGGGCTTGTGGAAGTCTACCGGCGCGACATCAAGAAAGCGCGGCTGGTCGCCAATCCGGGCTGCTACACAACTTGCGCGCAACTGCCGCTGATTCCGTTGCTGAAGGCCAAGGCCATCGAGGCGGATGAAATCGTCATCGACGCCAAATCCGGCATGACCGGAGCTGGGCGCTCGGCGAAGGAAGAAATGCTGTTCTCGGAAGTCTCCGAAGGCTTTCATGCCTACGGTGTCGGCCAGCACCGGCACATGGCCGAACTCGATCAGGAATTCACCAAGGCCGCCGGTAAGGACGTCGTCGTCTCGTTCACGCCGCATCTGGTGCCGATGAACCGCGGTATCTTCTCGACCATTTATGTGCGGGGACGGCGGGGCAAGATCGCGCAGGATCTGCACGAGGTTCTGGTCAAGCAGTACGAGAAGGAGCCGTTTGTTCACGTCCTGCCGTTCGGCAAGGCGCCGCAGTCGCGGCATGTGCGCGGCTCGAACATGACGTTCATCGGCGTGGTCGCGGATCGTATCGCGGGACGGGCGATCATCATCTCGACGCTGGACAACCTGACCAAAGGCGCGTCGGGCCAGGCCGTGCAGAACATGAATCTGGTGCTTGGCTTTCCGGAGACGATGGGGATCGATCAGCCGCCGATGTTTCCGTAAATCGGCAGCAACAAACGACAAAAAGGGACGGCGCGTGCCATCCCTTTTTCGTTTGTATGGTTTGAAAGATCAGAGAATCTTGAAAATCGCCAGCGCCAGCACAGCCTGCGCGATGAAACCGACGGTGAAGAGAACCGTACGCAGAACCGGAACGCCGAACGTGTAGACGATCAGATGACCAAGCCGGCACCAGAAATACACGGCGCAGGCCAGCACAGTCCATTTCGTCGAATAATCGATCGCATTGAGGATCAGAACCAGCGGCGCAAATATGACCAGATTTTCGACCGCGTTGTCATGGGCGAACATCATGCGGTTCGCCCATTCGGATTGCGGCTTGTCGTTACGTGACGGGTTCGCCATCGCGCCGCCAAGGCCGCGAATCTGGCACCGGTTGATCGTGTAGGGAATCCAGAGCAGGCCGGTCAAAATAACGGTCAGCGTTAGCCAGAACAGTTCGCGTGTCATCGACGTTTCCCTTCCAATTCTGCAAAGCCGCCTGAAGCGCGCCGCATCTCAATGACAGCGCCATACGACCGATCTGCGAAGACTCGATCTAGCGTGCATTTGTCCATAACACTCATAGACCGTTGGGGAAGTCCGGCCAATATCGGGGAAGGGGTTTTCCTGCCTACGCGCGCACGCGGACGTAGCTGCCGGGGGCATCCTCAAGGGCTTCCAGTTGCCCCGTCCCTGGAATGCGCGCCGGAACCTGCTCGGCATCGATGGCCTCCAGCCACGCGCGCCAATCCGGCCACCACGATCCCTTGTGTTCCTCAGCGTCCTTGAACCAGTCGGCGAGGGTAATGTTCTCGATCCGATCATTGGTCCAGTATTGGTATTTGCCAGACTCCGGCGGATTGACCACGCCCGCGATATGGCCTGATCCGGCGAGCACGTATTTGACCGGACCGCCGAAAAACTGCGAGCCGTACAGTACGGATTCGGCCGGGGCGATGTGATCCTCCCGAGTCGCAAGATTATAGACCGGCACCTTCACCTTGGAGAGATCGAGCAGGGTATTGTCGATGGCCATGGTGCCGGCGGACAGCCGGTTTTCGAGATAGCAGTTGCGCAGATAGAAGGAATGGTTCGCAGCCGGCATCCGGGTCGCGTCCGAATTCCAGTGCAGCAGGTCGAATGCCGCGGGCTCTTTGCCCTTCAGATAGTTGCTGACCACGTACGACCAGATCAGGTCGTTGGAGCGCAGCATGTTAAAGGCCATCGCCATCTTGCTGCCTTCCAGCACGCCGGCCTGCTTCATCTCGCGTTCGAGGTTCGAAATCTGGCTCTCGTCGACGAACACCAGAAGATCGCCAGCATGGGTGAAGTCGACCTGCGCCGCGAGGAAAGTCGCGGAGGTGACGCGGACGCGCCGCTTTTCGGCCAGCCACGCCAGCGTTGTCGCCAGCAGCGTTCCGCCGACGCAGTAGCCCATGGTGTGGATCCGCATTTCGCCGGTGGCTTTTTCAATGACGTCCATCGCCGTTAGCGGGCCTTCGCGCATGTAGTCTTCGAAGGTCTTGCCGCCGAGCGATTTGTCCGGATTGACCCACGAGATCAGGAACACCGTGATGCCCTGGTTGACGCACCACTGGACGAACGACTTCTGCCGGTTGAGATCGAGGATGTAGAACTTGTTGATCCACGGCGGCACGATCAGCAGCGGCGTGCGGAGAACGTTCTCCGTCGTCGGCGTGTACTGAATGAGCTGCATGATCTCATTCTGATAGATCACCTTACCCGGCGTCAGCGCGAGGTCGCGGCCGACTTCGAGATTGGCCGCGGACTGGCGGATCTTAAGCGTGCCGTGTCCGGCTTCGATGTCTTCCGCGAGCATCTTCATGCCGCGCACGAGGTTGTCGCCGTTGCTCGCGAGCGTCTGCCGCAGCACTTCCGGATTGGTCAGCACGAAGTTGGATGGCGAAATCGCGTTCGTGACCTGCTGGATGTAGAACTCGGCCTTCTTGCGGGTGTGCGGGTCGAGGCCGTTTGCGTTCTTGACGAGATCGTTCGCCCACTGGGTTGTCAGCAGGTAGGCCTGCATCACGAACTCGAAGAACTGGTTGGTTTTCCATTCCGGGTCCTGGAAGCGCTTGTCGCGCGGCGAGGGCTCCGCCGCCGGTGCTGCGGTTTCGCCCGACAGGCGGCGCGCCGCGCTGCTCAGCAACTCCAGATATGATTTTCCGATTTTTGTTTGCACCTCGGCGGCACGTTGTTCGTCGGAGAGCCAGTAGTCGGCGACAGACGTCAGCGTTTTCACGACTTCGGTGAGTTGAGCGGGAGGCTGATCCGTGGCCTCGCCGCTTTCAAGCGGCTTCAGGTAAGCGGAGAGGGCGCGACCGCTGGATTCAAACGCGCGAGCGAGGTTCGCGGAGAATGCTTCCGGATCGAAGCCTTTCGCATTTCCGGATTCTCCAGCCTTGGTGCCTAGCAAGGTGTCACTCATCGCTCAGTTCTGAACTCTCATCTTAGCTGACCATCAGCGCGTAAATTCTAGGTATCATCATGGCATAGTTCGGATGCGCGCGCTGATTTGCATGTGCTGCGATGCGGCATAATTAATGGTTCGGTCATATTAGGGCCTCATGAACACGATCTCTGTTTTGTGACGATCATCGTCCGGCGGTTGATGCGTCCGGCGATGTTGAGTTCGGCTCTCCTGCGCTTTTCACGAGCAGGAATCGTGCCGAATGAAACCAAGGGGACATGCTTATTTCTGCGCGCAGCCGCATACGTGGGATAGGGCGCTCGCCGGCCTTGGCCGGCGCGATGCTGCTCGGCCTCGCGCTGGGCGGTTGCTCGATCCCATTGGCTGACATGCCGCTCGTGGGCCTTCCCGCCAATACGCCGGCCCGGCCTGCGACCCCGGCTGAATACCTGCCCGTGCACGACGTGCCGTCGCCCCGCTCGGAAACGGTGCTCAATCAGGCGCAGCAGGACAGGCTGGAGAAGGATTTGCTGGCTGCCCGCGACCGGCAGGCCTCCGGGGCTCAGGCTGCCCAGCGCCGCAGCAACTAGTCCTGAATCCCAAGGATTTACCCTTCGCCGCAACTGCCGGTTGGTGCTAAAAAGACCACGATTCAATCGCAAAAATGCGAATTCGCGCGCGGGCGTCACGCTTTGCCCTCGAATCCGCTGAATATGCTGAAATTCCGTGCCTTCCCGTCACCGTACCGAATTCCACTTCGGTGCAAAACACGTTACTGATCCTGCTGTTATCGCCGGTTTTGCCGGCTCCCGGAGCCCGACCCATGGAAGAGTTTTACCGTATCCGCCGTCTGCCGCCTTACGTGTTCGAGCAAGTCAACCGGGCCAAGGCGGCCGCGCGGAACGCCGGGGCCGACATCATCGATCTGGGCATGGGCAACCCGGACCTGCCGACGCCGCCGCATGTCATCGAGAAGCTCAAGGAAACTCTCGGCAAGCCGCGGACCGACCGCTATTCGGCGTCCAAAGGTATCGTGGGACTGCGGCGGGCACAGGCTGCCTATTATGAGCGCCGCTTCGGCGTGAAACTCAATCCGGAAACCCAGATCGTCGCCACGCTGGGCTCCAAGGAAGGCTTCGCCAACGTCGCGCAGGCGATCACCGCCCCCGGCGACGTCGTGCTGGTGCCGAACCCGAGCTATCCGATCCATGCCTTCGGCTTCCTGATGGCCGGCGGCGTGGTCCGCTCGGTTCCGGCCGAGCCGACCCTGAATTGTTCAGCGCGCTCGAGAAGGCGATCATTCACTCGATCCCGAAGCCGATCGCGATGATCGCGTGTTATCCGTCGAACCCGACGGCCTATGTTGCGTCGCTCGATTTCTACAAGGATCTCGTGGCGTTCGCGAAGAAGCACGAGATCTTCATCCTGTCCGATCTGGCCTATGCGGAACTCTATTTCGATGGCGTGCCGCCGCCGTCGGTGTTGCAGGTGCCGGGCGCGATCGATGTCACGGTGGAATTCACCTCGATGTCGAAGACCTTCTCCATGGCCGGCTGGCGCATGGGCTTCGCCGTGGGCAACGAGCGGATCATTGCGGCGCTGACGCGCGTGAAGTCCTATCTCGATTACGGCGCGTTCACGCCGGTGCAGGTCGCGGCGACCGCTGCCCTAAATGGTCCGCAGGACTGCATCAAGGAGGTGCGCGATACCTATCGCAAACGCCGCGATGCGCTGGTGGAATCCTTCGGCCGCGCGGGCTGGGACATTCCGCCGCCGGCGGCTTCGATGTTCGCCTGGGCGCCGCTGCCGGAGAAGTTCCGCGACGTCGGCAGCATGGCGTTCGCCACCCTGATGGTTGAGAAATCCGGTGTGGTTGTGTCGCCCGGCGTCGCCTTCGGCGAGCATGGGGAAGGCTATGTCCGCATCGCGATGGTGGAAAACGAGCAGCGAATTCGCCAGGCCGCCCGCAACATCCGCCGCTTCCTTGAAAGTGGCGTTGAATCGTTGCACAACGTGGTTCCTCTCGCCAACCGGCGATAGGCATGATCCCGAAAAGCGGCATCCGGTTTTCGGACCAGATCATGCCTAATTAACAAGAGTTTTCCGGCAGGTTTTCAGCAGCATGGTCGCACCCCTCAAGGTGGGTATTGCGGGCCTCGGTACCGTGGGTGCCGAGGTGGTCCGCTTGATCGAAAGTCAGGGCAGGGCTCTTTCGGCGCGCTGCGGCCGCGGGGTCCGGGTGGTGGCGGTCTCCGCTCGCTCGAAAGTCAAGAAACGAGGCCTCGACCTGGGGGGCATCGAATGGGCCCGCAACCCTCTCGCGCTGGCCAACGATCCGAAGATCGATTGCTTTGTCGAACTGATGGGCGGCTCCGGCGAGCCTGCCTTGTCGGCCATCGAAGCCGCGCTCCGGAACGGCAAGTCGGTGGTCACCGCGAACAAAGCGCTGATCGCCAGGCACGGCACGCGGCTTGCGATGCTGGCCGAAAAGCACGGCGGCGCGCTGAATTATGAAGCGGCGGTCGGTGCCGCCATTCCCGTCATCAAGACGTTACGCGAAGGGCTTACCGGGACAGGCATCAACCGCGTCTATGGTATTCTCAATGGCACCTGCAACTACATCCTGACAAGGATGGAGCGCGAGGGATTGTCCTTTGCCGAATGTCTCAAGGATGCGCAGCGGCTCGGTTACGCCGAGGCCAATCCGTCATTCGACGTGGACGGGCACGATACTGCACAAAAGCTCGCAATTCTCGCCAGCCTTGCGTTTGGCACCAAGGTCAACCAGAGCGCGGTTTACGTTGAAGGCATCTCCTCGATCGCGCCCGAGGACCTGCGTGCGGCTGAAGAACTCGGCTATCGTGTGAAATTGCTTGGCGTTGCGGTGCGCACCGACTCCGGCATCGAGCAGCGCGTGCATCCGACCATGGTGCCGAAGTCGTCCTCCATTGCGCAGGTAATGGATGTGACCAATGCGGTGACCATCGACGGTGAAGGCATTCCCCCGATCACCTTGGTCGGCCCTGGCGCTGGCGGCGCAGCGACCGCGTCGGCCGTGCTGGCCGACATTGCGGACGTGGCGCGTGGCATCCGTGCGCTGCCGTTCGGTCGGCCGGTTGCGAAACTCAAGACCACCGCCAAGGCGCCGATGAAGCGCCACGAGGGCGGCTATTACATTCGCCTGATGGCACGTGACCTTGCAGGAACAGCCGCGACCATCGCGACGCGGCTCGCGGAGCAGAAAATCTCCATTGAATCGATCGTCCAGCGTCATCCTGACGGCGCTGTGGATGTGCTGGACAAGCGCGGCAAACCCGCTCCTGTGCCGGTCATCCTGATTACTTACGCCACCACCGAAGATGCCGTCCGCCGCGCCTTGCAGGCGGTACAGCAAGATCGGGTGATAACCGGCCGTCCGCAGGTTATCCGCATCGAAAAGAACTGACAGGATCCGGGCGACCGGGTCTATTGATACGCACGTTGTTTTGGGAGTTAGCCGATGTCCGTTACGATTTCCGTTCCGCCGCAGCTGTTGCTGGAACGCATCCTCACCCTTGAAATCGTTCGCGTGACCGAGCGTGCCGCCGTTTCCGCCGCGCGTCTGCGCGGTCACGGGAACGAAAAGGCCGCCGACCAGGCTGCCGTGGACGCCATGCGGCGCGAACTGAACAAAATTCCAATTCAGGGCACGGTCGTGATCGGCGAGGGCGAGCGCGATGAAGCGCCGATGTTGTTCATCGGCGAGAAGGTCGGCGCTGTGGGCGGCCCTGACGTCGATATCGCGGTCGATCCGCTGGAGGGCACGACGCTCTGCGCCAAGAACATGCCGGGCGCGATCGCGACCATGGCGATGGCGGAAGGCGGAACGCTGCTGAATGCGCCGGACGTCTATATGCAGAAGATTGCGGTCGGCCCCGGTTATCCGAAGCACGTGGTCGATCTCGACGCCCCGCCGGCGGAAAATATCAAGCGGCTTGCCCGCGCCAAGGACGTACATCCCTCCGCGATTACTGCGCTGGTGCTGGATCGTCCGCGTCATGCCGACATCATCAACGCCATCCGTTCGACCGGCGCGGCCGTGCGTCTCATCACCGATGGCGACGTCGCGGGCGTGATCCACACCGCCGACCCGGAAAATACCGGCGTCGATATTTACATGGGAATCGGTGGCGCGCCGGAAGGCGTGCTGGCTGCGGCGGCGTTGCGCTGCATCGGCGGCCAGATGCAGTGCCGTCTTATTCTCGATACCGACGAGAAGCGCGAGCGCGCGGCGAAGATGGGTGTCAAGGATTACTCGATGGTTTATGGCATCGAGGACATGGCGCGCGGGGATTGTTTGTTCGCGGCGACCGGCGTCACCGATGGCTCGCTGCTCTCCGGCGTCAAGTTCCGCAAGAACGTGATCGAGACCGAGACCGTCGTCATGCGCTCTGTCACCGGTACGGTCCGCATCATCAAGGGCGAGCATCGCCAGTTCGAGAAGTTCCACCTCGATTGAGCAGGGCGTCACCATGACCGATCGCGTTGTCATCCGGCCAGTTCGCGAGGATGAGCGCGCGGCATGGGAACCGCTGTGGGCCGGCTATCTCAGGTTCTACAAGGCGAGCGTTCCAACCGCGACTACCGATATAACGTGGCAGCGGTTTCACGATGATGCGGAGCCGATGTACGTGCTCGGCGCCTATGTGGATGGCGATCTGACCGGCATCGTGCATTTCCTCTATCATCGCTCCTGCTGGACGATCGGCGACTATTGCTACCTGCAAGACCTGTTTGTGAACGAGAATGCGCGGGGTCACGGTGTCGGCCGCAAGCTGATCGAAGCTGTCTATGAGAAGGCCAAGGCCGCCGGGGCGAGCAGGGTGCACTGGCTGACGCAATTCGAGAATGCGCGCGCGCAGATTCTCTACGATGAAGTTGCCGACCGTTCCGGCTTCATGCAGTACCGCAAGATTTTCTGAGAGTAACCGATGTCCGAGATCAAGGCGCTGCTGTTCGACGTGTTCGGCACCGTGGTCGACTGGCGCACCAGCCTGATCGACAATTTTACCGCGTGGGGCAAGGAGAAGGGCATCAATGGTGACTGGGTCGGACTGGTCGATGCCTGGCGCGGCGCGTACATGCCGTCGATGGACGAGGTGCGCAAACATCCCGAGCGTGGGTTCGTCATCCTCGATGATTTGCAGCGGCAATCGATCGAGCCGCTCGCTGCCAGGCTCGGCATCACCGGACTGACATCAGCAGATTTCGATTATCTCACGCGCGGCTGGCATAGCCTGCATCCGTGGCCGGATAGCGTTGCCGGTCTGACGCGGTTGAAGACGAAGTTCATCATCGGGCCGCTCTCCAACGGCAATGTCGCGCTGCTCACCAACATGGCGAAGTTCGCTGGCCTGCCGTGGGATATCGTGCTGAGCGCCGAGATATTCGAGCACTACAAACCGGACCGGGAAGCCTATCTCGGAGCGGCGAAAATTCTCGGTCTGACTCCGGGCGAAGTCATGCTCGTTGCGGCACATAACAACGATCTTGCCGCGGCTCATAATTTCGGATTGAAGACCGCCTTTGTGCCGCGTCCGACCGAATATGGCCCGTTGCAGAACCGCGACTTCGGACCCGAGGGAAGCTGGGATTACGTCGTCAAGGATTTCAATGATCTGGCTGATAAGCTCGGCTGCTGACTTCGCTGCCGCGAATCATTGACCATTTGCGCTTCGTGCTTACCTGCGGAAGGCATTATGACGCTCCCAGCATCCGCATTGCCCGTTGAAACGCCGCCGGCCTTTCTCGGCGTGACCCGATCCGCGACAGGCCGGATCTGGCGCGACCGGCTGGACCCGCGCGGGGCTGCGCGCGCGCTCGCCATCGCGCAGCGCTATCAGGTGCCGGAAATGCTGGCGCGGATCATCGCGGGGCGCGGCATCGATATCGATGCGGTGAAAGATTTTCTCGATCCGACCATCCGCAAGCTGCTGCCCGATCCCTTGACTGTGACGGAAATGGAAGCCGCCGCCAAACGCATCGCGGATGCCGCGTCGCGCGGCGAGAAGGCCGCGATCTTCGGCGACTACGACGTCGACGGCGCGACCTCGGCGGCGCTGCTGACCTGGTATCTGCGCCATTGCGGCCTCGATCCGCTGATCCACATTCCCGATCGCATCTTCGAAGGCTACGGCCCCAATGTCGAAGCCGTGCGCGGTCTCGCCGCCAAGGGCGCGACGCTGCTGGTCACGGTCGATTGCGGCACCACCAGCATCGAGCCGCTGGCCGAGGCCAAGAAACTCGGCATGGATGTGGTCGTGATCGACCATCACCAGTGCGGCGACGAACTTCCCGTGGTGGATGCGCTGGTCAATCCGAACCGCCCCGACGATCTGTCTGGCCTCGGGCATCTTGCCGCCGTGGGCCTGGTGTTCGTGACGCTGGTCGCTGTGAATCGCGAGTTGCGCGCCCGCAATTTCTGGTCAGCTGAGCGACCCGAACCGAATCTGCTCGACACGCTTCATCATGTGGCGCTCGGCACCGTGGCCGACGTGGCTTCACTGACCGGCCTCAATCGCGCCTTCGTCGCCAAGGGGCTGATCGCGTTGCGCCGCCGCGATCATGTCGGTCACACCGCGCTGATGGACGTGGCGCGGCTCAGCGGCCCGCCGGAGGCGTGGCATCTGGGTTTCATGCTCGGGCCGCGCATCAATGCCGGCGGCCGTATCGGGCGGGCTGATCTGGGCGTGCGTCTTCTGCTTGAGGGCGACATTTCGGAAGCGGCGCGCATCGCCGCCGAACTGGATCGATTGAACACCGAGCGCCGCGTCATCGAGCAGATGGCGGAAGCGCAGGCGGAAGCCGAGGCGCTGGCCTCGCTCGGTCTCGACGACAAGGGTGCGGTGATCGTCACGGCTTCGGAAGGCTGGCATCCGGGCGTCGTCGGTCTGGTGGCGTCGCGCCTCAAGGAAAAATTTTCGCGGCCCGCCTTCGCCATCGCGCTCGAACCCGGCGGCATCGGCACCGGATCGGGCCGCTCCATTCCCGGCGTCGATCTTGGCAAGGTGGTGCGCGAGGCGGTGAACGAAGGGATATTGCTGAAAGGCGGCGGCCATGCGATGGCGGCGGGCATCACGCTGAAGAAGGAACGCCTCGCGGAATTCCGTGCCTTTGTGGAGACGGCGTTGGCGGCCACCGTTGCGGATGCACGGCATGCCAATGAACTATTCATTGACGGCGCGGTCACCGCGCGTGCGGTGACGACGGATTTCGTCAATACGCTCAACTGCGCCGGACCGTTCGGGGCCGGAAATCCCGAGCCGCTGATCGCGCTGCCGTCGCATCAGCTTGTCTATGCCGATGAAGTCGGGCAGGCGCACCTGCGCCTGCGTTTCAAATCGGGCGACGGGTCTTTCGTCAACGGCATCGCGTTCCGCTCCATCGGCCAGAAGCTCGGCAACGCGCTGGTCGAAAACCGGGGCCAAATGCTGCATGTGGCGGGATCGCTAACCGTGGATCGCTGGCAGGGCTCCGAGCGCGTGCAGATGCGTGTCACCGATGTCGCGGTGCCGGATTTGGGGCCGAGCGTAATTCGCTAGAGCGCGATAATTTTAGATCAGTACGTCAAAAGGAATCGTCATCCTGAGGTGCAAGCTCTTGCGAGCCTCGAAGGATGACTGTTTGATATCGCCGTCGCCCTTCGAGGCTTCGCCGCCGGCGCACCTCAGGGTGACGGTGCATCGTGAATCAATTTGGAACCATCACGCTCTAGATAATCACGATCCCTGCCGCAGCCGCGCCAGCACCTTCAATCCGGCATAGCCGTCGGCCGGCAGCAATCCTTCCCTGGTCTGAAAATCTCTGACGGCTTTCATGGTGTCGTTGCCGACGCGGCCGTCGGTACCGCCGGTATCGAAACCGGCCTTGGTCAGCCGCGTTTGCACTTCCTGCACTTCCGCCAGCGTGAGCGCGCGCTCCGATCCGGGGAAGGGCTGCACGAAAGGTCCGGCGCCGAGAATGCGGTCGCCGAGATGCACGATAGCGAGCGCGTAGTTCATCGACGGGTTGTAGCTTTTCACCGCGTAGAAATTCGGCCCGAGAAGAAATGAGGGGCCGCCTTGCACCGGCGTCCATAGCTGCGCCATGTCGTTGGGACGCGGAAACGGCTGGCCGTCGGCGCGGGTCACGCCCGCCGCAGCCCACTTCGCATAGGACTGATTGCCGTTTTTCGACGCGCTCGCGCCTTTCACCTCATAACCCCAATGCTCGCCGCGGCGATATTTGCCACGATTGACGAGATAGCGCGCGCTGGAGCCGAGCGCGTCGTCAGGTTTACCAAAGGGCGAAACACGTCCGTCGCCATCGTAGTCGAATCCGACATTGAGCCAGACTTCCGGCATCCACTGGGTATGGCCCATCGCGCCGGCCCATGAGCCGCGCATTTCCTCCGGCGTGCTCCAGTGCTTGTCGACAATGCGTAGCGCGTTGATGAGTTCGGTTTCCCAATAGGCCTTGCGGCGCGGTTCGTTCCAGGCCAGCGCCACCAGTGACGGAAACACGGGCCGCATATGGTTCTGCTGCACCAGCGGATCGCCGTAGGCGGTCTCGACGCCCCACAGCGCCAGCAGCGTGCCGCGCTCGACGCCAAAGTCCTTCTCGATGCGCGTGAACAGCGCGTTGTATTTTTGCAGCGCGGCCTTGCCCGCGGCCAGCCGCCAGTCCGAGACGCGGCGGTTGATGTATTGCCAGAGCTGCTCGTTGAACTCCGGCTGCTTGCGCATCTTGTCGAACACGCTCATGTCCGGTTCGATGCGGCTCAGGCAACGGATGTACGTGCCTTCGGAAATACCGCGCGCCAGCGCGCGGGCGCGAAAACCTTCGCGCCACTGGTCGAAGCCGGGCGGGGCGGCGAGCGCGCGAAGCGGATTAGTCATCAACGCGCTGGCGCCCAATGCCGAGCCGAGCAGTGCACGCCGCGTCAGAGATCTAACGTCCGGAGAATCTGTCTGCGTCATGTCCTTACTGTAGCGCGGCATGGCCGCTCCGGCCAAAGGTCAATCTGTCGCGGAACAGTATGCTTATCTGCTATCGCCTTCCTTAGCGGCGTCAGGGGCGATGGCTCCGGCCGGCATGGCGTGGGCCATCGCAGGCGCTTCAGGCGAGGGCGGCATGTATTCGCGGCCCCGTCCGCCGATCAGGCGTTCATAGGCGGAGATCAGCGTGACGTAGGGATTGACCCAGAGCCAGCCGTCGCGCGTGAACACCTGGACGTCGAAGTGCAGGTGCGCCGTCGTGCCGCCGACGCGATCCTGAAAATTCGATACGACGCCGATGCGCTCGCCTTCCGACACGCGACGCCCATGAACGATGCCGTCGGCGTCGAGGCGCGCCGGGTTCATATGCATGTAGCGAAAACGGACGTGCTCGTTGCGGGTGTTCACGAGAAGATGCACGGCCTGCTGGGTCGGTGTGCGGATCACCACGCCGTCGCGGACAGCGACCGTTGGAAAAATATCCGGGATGCAGCGGTCTGCGCCGTCGTTGCGCAGGGAGCACGACGATGGCCGGATGTCCTGACCCTGATGGCCCATGCCATTGGCGCATTGGCCGACCCCGAAATCGCGGGTTTCGCAGAAGTTGTCCTGCCAGGGATAGCTGTAGTTCTCCCTGGCGGATTCATCGAACACCAGCGGCTTGTCGTTGCGCTTGCAGCGATACTCATCGCCTTTCGCCGGACGAAAGGACACGCGTCCGGTGAGATTGCAGTCGCCCCAGTTCATGAAGGATTGCGAATTGGCGAAGGCGGGGGCCTTCTCGATGGGAAATCGGATCTGCGCGTAGACGGTCATGTCGCGATGGCCGCTCTGTCCGCGATAGCCGCTGTTGGTGATAATGTCACCGGAGGGGCGATAGGTGAAATCCGCCGAATATTCGATCGGCCGCTCGGAGACCTCCGGGGCGATGTCGTAGCGCGGAGCGCGCGGCGTGCCGCCCGCAACCCGCAGCGCCTTGAGGAAGCGTTCGGCGACCGGCGACGCCTCGCGGCAGGAAAGACGCCTGCTGCGCGCGACGCTGTCGAGGCACTGGATGGAGACCACGTAGGGAACGCCGAAACGCGTGAAGGCGTAGCGCACATAGCCTTCGCGGATCACGCGGCGGAGATTCGGAAACTGCGTGGCCAGCGCCTTGACGGGCTCGCCTTTTCCGGCGAGCGGATCGTTGATGTCATAGAGCAGCAGCGAGGCCGTGATCTGGACTTCGACCGGTTGCGAATAGACGCGCGACGGCATGTTGTCGTCCGCGCCACGGTCGAGCAGGAAGACGGCGTCATAGCCGGACGGTCCGGCCTCGAACATGCTGACGGCCCGGAAGCCTGCCTGATAACGGGGGATCAGCAGGTTGACAGCGCCGCTTTGGCGGTCGGAGAGATAGAGCGCGCTGTCGAACGGCAGCAGCACCGGCACCGGGCTGAGCTGAATTCCGGGAAAGATCGGCGAAGTCACGGCGTTGAGCTGCGCCATCGCCACGATGCGATGCGGGTTGATCTGACGCAGCCGCCGCCCGGAGGCGAAGGTGAACTGATTGACGGCCAGCGGCTGTGAATCGATCTCGGTTCTGAGCTGGGTAGCCGCCGCCGCCCAGTCGGTCCTGACGACGGAAATCGCAGGCGTCCTGAATTCGTCGGCCCGGGCAGGTGGCGAGAGAGCGCCGAGGAACAGCGTCGCAACAAAGAGGACACAGCACCAGACTTTCGCCAATGCCGTTCTCTCGTGGTTTGCTGCTCCCGCCGGCGTCAATGCATCCTCGCGAGATCCGCGCTCAGTCTTTGGCGCGCTCGACGTAGGAGCCGTCTTCCGTCATGACGACGATGCGCGTTCCCACGCCGATGTGGGGCGGTACGTTGGTACGGACGCCGTTGGACAGCACAGCCGGCTTGTAGGACGACGAGGCGGTCTGTCCCTTCGTCACCGGTTCGGTATCGACCACTTCGAGCGTGGTGCGCTGGGGAAGCACGATCGCAACGGCATTGCCCTCAAAGATCGACAGCTTCACGGTCATGTTTTCTTGCAGGTATGGCGCCTGCGTGCCGACCACGTCCTTCGGAACCAGCAACTGGTCGTAGTTCTCGTTGTTCATGAAATGGAAACCGTCGCCGTCTTCGTAGAGATAGTTGAAGTCACGATCTTCCACGAAGGCGCGCTCGACCTGATCAGTGGTCTTGTAGCGCTCCGACACCTTGGTGCCGTCGCTGATTCGGCGCATTTCAATCTGGCTGACCGGGGTTCCCTTGCCGGGATGGATGTTCTCCGCAGTCAGAACGACATATAGCTTGCCGTCCTGCTCAATGATGTTGCCCTTGCGGATCGAACTGGCGATGACTTTCACAGATAGGTTTCCTAATGTTCAGGGCCGGTCGCGGCGCCGGTTCGGCGCGTCGGGGTCCGGCAAGGCGGTTTCGGGCTGCAACATACTGATTTGTGTTATAAATTACAAATCATCATATTTTGCAGTAGTTATTTGAATTCTCGGTAAGTCATCGGTAAGTCTAAGCACCCCATCGCGTCGTTTCACTTCGCCTCAGCGGCGTCCTTCTGCCAATCCGGGTGATGGTGCCCGTAGGTGCTTTGCAGAACCTCCAGGCTCATTCCCAGCGACCGGGCGGCCTGCCACGGGTCAACCGCCTGACGCATCAGGTGGGTCGCCCTAGAGTGCCTGAGCGTGTGCGGAATAACATCGTCGGACAGTTTCGCCAAGCGCCGCACGATGCGCCATCCGTCGCCCATGTCACTGGCCGCCTTGCCGGCCCGCTGGATCACGAATTCCGCGGCATCGCCGTCGATCCGCCTCCATCGCCGCAGGTGGCTCAAGAGCCTCCGGCCGACCCGCACCGGCGGCGTCCGCTTTTTGGTTTCCTCCACACCGTCCAAGCGGCGCTTCATGACCCCGGTTTCTAGGTCGATCATGTCCCAGCGGACATTTGAAATCGCCTCATGGCGCGACCCGGTATACCAACCGATGATGAAGAAGCGGCGCAGTCTCCGGCGCATGTTCGGCTTTAACTGACGTGTCGCCCAGAGAAACCGCGCCGCTTCGGCTCGTGTCAGCCAGCGCGTCCGCTTCTTCGGAGGAGGCGGCTTGAACACGATCGGCATGGATTTCAGCGGGCCATAATCCTTGTGCGCGTGCCAGTACATCAGCGCGGCGTTGAGAAACCCAAGCTCGCGGCGGCATATCGTCGGTGCGTTGCGGTGCGCGATGTACAGCTTGCAGTTGGCAGTATTGACCTCGCTGGCCTTTTTCAGCCCCCCACCATTCCTCAAGGTTTGCGAGATCGGCCGCGACAGAGAACGCTGATGGCTTTTCAGCCAAATGCTCCTCGGCATAGACCTTGAGAGCATCAGCAATGACGGGGTCGTTGCCCGGCGTTACGACGTGGTGTTCTGCGATGTACGCCTTGAGGACTTCCTTAGCCGCTTGAAGGTCTCCCTTGCCGCAACCCGTGCGGACAGACTTGCGGCCGTCGATGATGGTCCACGATTGACGCTCCTTATCGAGCCAGAGCCTTGGGCCGGTGGACTGACGAGGCATCGTTCTTCCATCGCTTTCAGTTTCGCTATTGTCGTGAAGTATGCCCTGCCGATCTTGGAAAGTTCAAGATTGCCGCGGGCGTGTTCGGCCTTCAGCGTGGCTGGTTTGAGCCGGCCGTGAAAATATATCTCGCAAGCTTCGTCAAGGCGAAGCGGTGAATCCGGCTCTGGCAGGGCGCGTGTCATCAGATCCAGCCTCAATCACTTCCTGTGTTCACGTTGAAGGGTGGGGAGGGGAGAGGTTGCCAGTGGGTTGGCTCAACGTCGAGCGAATTGGGCCGCGCATCGCAATTTAGCTCATACCAAGCTGGCGGGTCTGGATCATTCTCAAATTGGAGAAGGCCGCAGATCATTATTCTCGTCGCGTCCTCGGCGTCTGGACAGAAAACCAAGGCGTACTTGTTCTTCGGTGCGGTCTCTATCGGCTGCCATCCGCTCGTCTCTCCTAGATATGCAGAGATGGCGGCGCGGGCGTAGTCCATGTGCAGCTTCATGTCGCGGGTTGACAGGTCTTTAAACTTGCACATCTTCATCCCGAGGCCGGGTTCAATGGCACGGCACGAAACGGCGTAAACATCCTCTGCCGCCCGCTCTACTCGTTCTTTGTCTAGAGGATGATTCATGCGACTGCCTCTGCAACGAATGTAGGGTGCTTGCTGTTGATGTGGCGGGCGAGATTTTCGAACGTGCGGTTGCAGCACGGACATACACCGCGGCCGACGCGGTTCTTGATCTTGGTGACCTGGCCACGGGCGGCAGCGGCTTTACGTTCAGCAGCTTCGCGGCACTCGCGCTGTCGCCTAATCTCATCATCCTTTTCTGCCAACCGTTGTGTCAGACGGTCGCGCTCACGGCGGAGTTTTGTTTCTTCTGTCTCGCCCTCGGCAAATATCTGCCCGTGACCGTAGGCGCAGAAAAATTCTATCTTCGAACTCCTACGAGCGGACATTTCTAGCGAGTCCGGTATCCACATTTCGCACTTGCACTTGTAGCAAGGTCCAACGTTCTTCATTCTCTTTCCCTCTGTGTTTGTTTAGATGGGGCAGACAAGCTGTGAACAAAGCCCTGATCCCGTTCACCGCTGAATTCAGCGACTGAGACTGCTAACTGAAGTGAGAAAACAGGATCAGTGAGAAGTCGTTCGGAGAAACCTCACGTTCGAAGGCACTAGAAACCGTTGCGGCCAGCGCGTCGCGGTCAACGTTTAGCTTCTCAGGTTCGATCTTTGCCATATCAAATCCTTCATAAGCATCGCTTTGCGCAATGATCTTCCCGGCGATACAATATTTTCCGCACATGCCATCATAGACAATGTCGAAACGGGCACCTGGGCCGCCCTCGGTCTCGGCTTCGTGCTTATCCCAATCGAAAGCCTTCGCACCCAAATCGGTGCCGAGCATCAGATAGTCTGTGCGATCTACGCCCATCTTCAATTCTCCGTCTTGTGTTGCGGTACGGTCGTGGACTGTTCTGCTGGTGGACGATCTATCGGCAATACCAGCCCCTAAGGCGCGGCAGCGCATCTAGAACAGTCGTGATGTCGCGCTGTGGCAGCTTCGTTTCGGCCTGAATAAGAATAACGATAGCCTTTTTGTTCAGCCCGTTCCTCTGCAATGCTGCGAAACTATCTCCGATACGAGTGATGGCATCAGCCAGAATTTCCTTGCTCTCGGGCTTCTCGGCATTCTTTTTTACGTGAACATTCGCCATTGTAATCTCCAGTGGTTGCAGTCGTTGAACTAAATGTTCTGTGTCGATTCCGGCTTCGTGAGTGGCGTCTCTTTCTGCTCACCCCTCTTTGCTAAAGGGGGTGAGAGCGGATACATTCCACAATATCGTCGCAGGCCTGTTCATAGGCCATTTCTGCATATCCGTTAGAGTCGTCGCGGTAACTCAACTGATTGGAGTGTTGACGATTATCGAGCGCGACTGCTGCGCACCGCTCTCTCGTATCTTCCTCTACTCTTGAGAGTTCGGATTCGGCGTGCTTACAACGTGCACCTAGCTCTGCCAACTGGTGAGCCATTGCGCGATGATTGTTGTTGGAGGTATCAAGCTCGCCTGCAAGCCGATCCCGCTCCGCCTCCAGTTCGGTGATGCGTGCGGCGGCGGTTTCTGCCTCTCGCAATGCATCCCCAACACGAACGAGTATTTCGCGCTTCGGGTCGTCTGCGTGCACGGCAGCAAGCAACATTTCGAGTTCCGCCACCAAGCTCTGGCTCGCGCTGTCGGTCATGGCTTTGTCCAGTTGTTGCCGTACATATCGTAATGTTGGACATGAAGGTCGTGGGCAATTGCGATCTGATTGACGACAGACGCCGGAACGGCCTTGCCGGTTTCTTCGTACCGAAAGCCACTGGCTTGACACCAGTCGCAACGCCCCGTCATCGCAGGCGCATCGCAATACCGTTGCTTGCGCTTGCCATTTCCACGGCAAGACCAGCAGACGATGATGCCATCCGGCAACTTGTCGAATAGGATGTCTTGCGCATCCAGGTTTGGCTTTTCGATATAAACCTCGATCCGTTCCGTCATGGTTTCGTCCCCCGTCCTTGGGTAAGCGCTGCGCGGCCTGCGTCGGTGGCTTTCTTCGCGCGCAAAGGGCTTTCGTATAACTCCGTCCACGCGCGGTTTGCGGCGTAGCGAATTGGATGGCTTTCGCTGATCTCACGCGCATTGTTGGAGATGATCGAAAGGCGCTTCATCACATCGGTGAGATCGGCGTCGAGTTGCTTCTGCGCCTCACTCAGCCTCACGGCGGGATCGGTCATCTAACGGGACTCCTTGGGGAGCGAGTATTCCAGCGGTCGGCAGCGTCCGCCGTAGGCGCGTATGCGTCCTCGAAGTGATCTGTGGAAGCGAAGCACGAGTCGCATTGCACGAATGCCGCCTCGGCATCTTCGGCAATGCGGTGGACTTTCATTTTCCCGCAACCACCACAAAACGGACATGGCAAAAGATCAGCCATCACCGCTCACCCTTTGCTGGCTGGGGGTGGAGGAGGGCGAAGATTGTATTCACGACCGCCCGCATATTGCTGACAGAATCGCTATCGAAGTCGGATAGTTTTTTACTTCGGCAATCGCCGTAACACCCCGATCCCGGCGCGTGAGGCGTCGCGTAAGAGCACACCTCGGCGCAGGAAGCGCGAAGCGCAGCAAGAAGTATCGCCTCCCGATCAGCGACGGCTACGGGCTGCTGGGATAGGGCATCTGCCGCTTCGGACCAGCCAACGATGTAGCCGCCATCACTCCGCTCGATGCGCAGGTGTCGCTGCATGATCGCTATGAAATTGCGCGCAATCGCCTCCCGCGCGTCCGGTGCCGGTGCTGTGGGTGAAGGGTCTGATGGGTGCAAGTAGAGCTTCTTCACATCGGCATTTGCTGGCGGCGTTGACCAATGGGTAGCAAACCGCGTGACCGTCTTGCCATTGATCACCTCGCCGGTCGGATCAACCATCTCCTCCCATGCGTAAGCAAAGGGGGCGTTGCCGCCGTCAGATTTCGTGTTCTCTCCCGCAGTCAGGGACGGGGATGCGAGGGCGTCTAAATCCCGGCACATTTTGGTTAGGACATTCAGCATCACGCCAGACCGGAATGCCCAATCAGGATTGCTTGTGTCGTATTCGCGAACGAGAATGTTCACCTCGTTTATTTTAGCGCGAAGCGCCTCTCTCAACCCTTCCACAGGGGGTTGTGGAGCGGGGACGTTCAGAAGGTCGCGGATTTGGTCCGCATACCGCTCGTCAATCTCGACGATGGCCCGTAGCGGCTTGATGTATGTTTTCTTAGTCGCTTGTGGAGCGGGGCTTTCGTTGGTGGGGGTGCGGGTGTTCCATGCCTCGACATCGGCGGGCACGTCGAGGCTGACGACGGGCATCTTTGCGCCGAAACAGTTTTCGGTCGCGCATCGAGCGTATGGATTGATCTTGCCCCGCTTCACATAGAGCGGCTTATCGCAAAACGGACACGGCTTGAGTTCGCCCCCATCCGGGCGCTTGGTGCTGGTCATCTGCATTCCTCGATTTCCAAGCCGTTGGTTGCCCGTTGGAGGCAGGAATTGCGCTCGGATTTGTACTGAGAGATGTTATCGACGCCGCTGCCGAGAAGGATGATTGCGCCAACGAACAAGGCAATCCCGAATGCTGACGCGGCGATCCACACAACGACCGTCTCGAAACGCTCGCCCCATGTGAGATCACGCCACGGCATCATCCACGGGTCAGGGCGCTTGGTGCTGGTGGTCATTGTTGATCGCTCCGGGATGAGGAGATAGCGGCGCGGGCATCTTCAAGATGTTGGGTAATTTGCTCTGTTGATATATCGTCGGACCACCGCCCAACACTTCTGAGCCATTCGCGCGCAATATCTACATCGCCAGATTTAATAACCTCCTCGCGAATTGCCTTGAGGCGGTTATATGAATAGCGGGCGCACTCCGGGCAGCGGCGCGTACATTCCTCGCAGCCACCTTCAGCATCAACGCAAAATCCATCGAAACAGTCGGCAACATAACCCTCGCCATCACAATGCCAGCATTCATCATCGTTAGGGTTCATACGTCGATCAACGTCGTCAACGAGCAGACCAAACAGCACCTTGGCGCGTTCGTCCGTCCTCCCCCCATCTGCTTTTGCCTGGGTCATGGCTGAGCCTCTAGCTTCTCGATGATTTCCGGGAGCAGGGTTTCGAGGTCGTGGTGAACAGCCTGCCGACGTTTTTCAATGGTCGCGGCGTTCCCGGTCCAACTCGTTTGTGTCTTGCGGATTTCGAGCCATTCCTTTTTGAGGACGGCGATAAGCTCACGTTTTCTCACGCGCTCGCTCCTATTTCCTTTACGCGGGCAGGGAGACGGCGGTTGTCGGCGAACGAGTTTCGCGATTGCATCGGCCGGCCTGCCGGGATCTTCTTGCGCTTGTCGCGCGGCGGGCGGGCCTTGATCTTCCGCGGTTGCTTGACGGGCTTCGGCGTCGCGGCCCGTTCTTCCCCGCCGGACGCCTTCCAGAGTTCAGCGGCGATGGCGAACGGGTTGAGGCCTCGCATGATCCACCATTCGCGCTCATTATTATTGTGTTGCGAGTCGATGCCTGTTCGATGGTGGTAGGCGCATAGACTTACGGTCCAGCGGTCATGAGGCTTCTCGCCCATGCCTGTCGGGCGTTTTCCAACGGCGTTGCAGGCGTATCGAATATGTGCAGCCTCGATTTCTCGGCGCGAGCCGCAGACACAACAGGGCTGTTTTCGGACAAAGGCCAAGTGAGTCTCGTCCTGTTGACGCGGGTCGCGAGCGGCATACGTCATAGCGGGCGCCCGCCGTGTTCGGTTGGCTCCCATGTCCGCGATAGCCGTTCACTCGACCGCTCAGCCCGCCCGACAAAGAATCCTGTGAAGAAAATCACGATGCCGATAAAGCAAAGACCGGCCACGACTGAATTTTCCATCAGCGCAATCCTTCTGCTGCGGCTGCGATTGTTTGAAGGGCGAGGTCCATCGCCGCGTCCAGATGGTCGTGGACTACTGCGTATTTCCAGCGAACGACGTCGATCAGATAGAAAACGACGTCCTCGTCCTTCTTGAGGTCCAGCGGTCCGGTTGCGCCGGCGACCAGATCGTGGGCCATTTCCCGGATGGTGTTCTCGCGCTCTTTCGCGGCTACGAAATCAGCAGGCGAGAATCCGTATTCGTTGACCAGTGCGACGTGCATGGCGCTCATAGCTTTGATCTCCCGAAAGCAATATCGCTGATGGTGAAGTATCCTGCCGCGTTACGCGCTGCGCGCTCGGCGTCGTATCGCGACTGCCGGTATGATTTGCGCCTGGTTCTTTCCGCGGTATCTCTATGAGAAAAGAATGCATCCCGGAGACGCTCCCATGCTGCGCGCTGCGCGTCTGTCCATTCGATCGCCGTGGACAGGACTGGCGAACGAGCCTGACAAAGCGGCCGCTTCTCATCGCCGGCAAGCCAGCCCGGCACTTCGATCAGCAGAAAGCCAAGTTCTGGCGGTGCCTTCTGGAACGGCTCGATGGTTTCGAGGACGCGAACGATCGGCTGACCGATTTTGGATGATTTGGTATATCGAAGCGGCAAGCGCCATGCGCCTTGAACGTCCCCATTGTGTGACGCGGTGATTGTGTTTGGCCCGGCGTCATGCTGGACAACCGTCATAACCACCTTCTGCCAATGAGCGCAGAGCCTAAAGCTGATCGGGCGCTGCATTTCGGAGCGCGTATCGTCGATCATGATCTTTCTGATTTCTTTTTCGCAGCGGTCGTAATGTTCCGCGCGTTCATCCGTGGTCATGTCGCGGATGGATTTCGTCGGGCGCTGGTAGGTTTCCGTCGTCATCACCGGCAATCCCCGTTTTCAAGGGCGGTTTTCGTATCAACATGCTGAGACTGCGCTGCCGCAAATCGGGACCGCGTGATGTTCCACCGCGCGCGGTTGGCGCGAGACTTCACGGTCCCGATTGAGATTCCGAGGTTCGCTGCGATGGTTTCGTATCCGTCACCGTCAGCAATTGCAGTGATGACGGCCAACTGACCTGGCGTCAGAGAGGCGAGATCGCCAGTCGTGAGTTCGGAGAAGTCGGCCTTGGAGAATCGGGGCATTACTTCGCCCCCTTGGCTGCTGCAAGGGCGGCGCAAATGTGTGAAAACAAATCTTCGCTGATGTGCGGGTCGCTCGTGATGCTAATGCCGTCGTCATCTGCGATCAGGCACGCTTGTTTGACGGCCTCTAGTATTTTAGCCAGACCGGACACGTCGGCAATCAACGCCGTGATGATCTGCGTCGCGGCGGCTTTACCGTCGTTATCGTTGCGGAAGTCGTAAGCGATGGTCTCGGCAATGTCGTCGGCGCTGATGGTGCCGTTTCGAGCTTCCTCATACAGTCGGAAGAAATGATCTTCCCATGAGTCGAGGCCGTGCGCGCGGCACCCTTTGGCCATGAGATCGAACTGGCGGGCGAGATTTGGCAGCGCCGGCCGCCCCGCATCTGCTGTGCTGTGTGCCGTCATGGCTTCAACTCCATGATGGTGCCGTCTTCTAGGCGCACGCCGAATGAGACGTCGGAAAGTTCATAAGCGTTGTTATTGCCGCTCACGATCGGATAGCGACGATTGAGACGAACATCGAACCATCCGCCTGCGGGCGCCTGGTGGGCGTACTTGCTGGTGCGCTTGATGCGCGCGACGAGTTGCTGCCCTGCTGTGCTGTGTGCTGCTGACATCACGCAACACCTTTCGCTGCGGCAAGCGCTGCCCGGGCTTGATCTTCGGGAATGTCGGGCGGCAACGGCACCCAGTGCGTGGGCTCGGCCGCAAATTCAAAATCGTCATCGAAGAAGCTGCCGGACGCGCTCAGGAATTCAGGCTCATTCCAAGAACCGCCACACCATGAAGTGATGCCCCATGCGCCGCCGACAACTTCGTCTGTCGTGTCGCCTTCGTCATCGAATGCGAGTTTTGGATACCAGGCGAGGAAAGCCTCGCCTGCGGTTTCCTTTGCGGCCTCCATGTCGGACGACGGCGACGGGTAAAACGTCCGCCCCGCATCTGCTGTGGTGCGTGCTGGGGCCGTTTCGCTGACTGCCGCTGACATCCGCCGCTCCCCGTATGGATAAGAACCGATGGGGAGTATGTAACCGAAACGGTGACAATCCGTCAAGAAGAAAAAGAACCAAATTGGTTACAAAGATTTTGCGCGCGTTACTGCATTGGAGAGATCGGCCATTTTCATGATTTGGCTATTTCAGAGCGGTGTTGCAGGCGAAGGATTTACCCTGCGACGGCCAGAATCCGAAGTTGAATTTCCGGACCGTCTTCTTCCCGTTCGCCGGCACGGTCTCATAGACGACGAATGTCGGACTGCGGATCACGGTGCCGCTGCCGCCGGTGATGTCGCACCGTAGGATCACGTCCTTGATCGGGAACTTGTTGGTATTCGTCAGAGTAAAGTCACCCTCTAGGACGCCGTAGGAGCGGTCTAAGGTGCCCCATTTGAGCCCCGGCAGTTCGGGAAGGGGCTCGGGCGGCAAGGCCACAGGCTGCGCCGCTGGCGCGGCTGGGGCGGGGGTAGGCGGGGTAGCCTCAGATCCTTGTTTCGCAGCATAAGCGACGATCCCGAGCCCCGCCACGATCACCACCAGGCGCGTCGGGCTGATCGACATTGGCTACCGTCCGCCCGCCGTCTTCACCCACAGCGACAGCATTTCGACCGCGCCCTGGACTTGCTTGTCATCGAGGCCGGCGAGCAAGCCGTCGGCTGACGGTCTGTCAGGATGGCGCCACATATCCTCGGGCTCCTTCTGCAGGGCGTGGGCGTAGGCGGCGATCTTGTCGGGGTTGAGCCGATGATTTTGGGCTTCCCAGCGGTGGACAGATTGGCGCGTCACATCGAGCCGTTCGGCCATCTTCTCGGCGGATATGCCGAAATGCTCCCGCCATTCAACGAGATAGAGGCGGCGCTTCCGGCCTTTGTAAATGTTTGTAACCATCCCGGTATCATATCCCGCGCCGCGCCGACTAGCACGAACCGAAACGGTTACAAATTGTGTTGACATGTAGTAGCCGATTTGGTTACAAATTCGCCCATGAGCGATTTACACCCCCTCGTTGCCTATCGGAAAGAAAACGGCCTCTCTCAGGACGCCCTTGCTGAGGCGCTTGAAGTCGCCCGCATGACGGTGTGGCGATGGGAGGCCGGCGAACGGAAGATCGACACCGAACTCCTGCCGCGCGTTGCCGAACGAACCGGAATTCCGGCGCGCGTTCTTCGTCCCGATCTGGCTGAAATGTTGTCCGAACCGGACGAGGCCGCCTAATGCGCCAACTCCGTCCCGTCCCAGATGTGAATTGCCTTGGTGGGCTCTTCGGACAGAACACGTCTCGTTTCGAGTTGTGCCATGTCCGCGCCAGCGAGCGAGATTATCAGGTTCAAGTTCGGCCCGCCGTGCAGGACGTAACCGATGCAGCGCAGGACGCCGTTGACTTTCCGGTACGCGCCAAAGCCGTCGAAATACATGGTCGGCAGGTGTGGTGCTTGATTGAGCAGTTCCTCGTCGGTCATTTGCGACCCCTCAGCCCGAGGCGGGGGAACATCAAAACACACGGACGAAAAAGCCGGAACAAAAATCCGCGCATGGTTGCATATTTCGATTCCGCGCCGCGTCGTGTCTCGTTTCGGTGCAATCATGATGCAATCACCCGATAAACTTTGCGCAGATCGAGAAGAACGTGACGCGAGATTGTGCAGCGTCGCGTCGCATCATCCCAACCCCAGCAAGAACGCACCGAGCACCAGTGCCAGCAGCGCGCCACCGGCGCAGCACGACACAAATTCGAATCCTCTCGGCAGCGTCATCGAAATTCCCTCGTTCCTCCCCCGAGCGCCGTCAACGTCGGGCAACTCGGCCGCCGCGGCTTCATCCCCCGCTGCGGCGGCCGTTTCTTTTTCGGCGCCGGGCATGGCGCTTACGCACGAACAAAACTCCGAGCCGCTCACTGTTCTTCCGTCCTTCCTGCGCTGCGCTCGTCCAGCGCATGACGCGATAAAGCCGGAACTCGTTGGAACCGTCATTCCAATTGCATCTGCGAACAATGTAGCAACCGGGGAATCCGCATGTTGAGCGATGCGCAGATTGCATTGAAGGCAGCAACGCGCCGGGCCGTGAAGATGGCGGGCGGGTCCGTCGCTGCATCGAAAGACCTGCGCGTCGATCAGGGGCGGCTATCGAACTATGGGAACGCGGATGGGCCGCTATACGCGCCCATTGATGTTGCGTTCGATCTTGACCGTCTTGCTGGCGACAACGTCATCCTTCGCGCATGGGCTGATCTCTGCGGCTTCGATCTGTCTCCTCGCGAAGGACGCAGCGAGGCGTCCCACGATCTCACTGTTGCCGCCGGCCAGGTTGCACGCGAATCCGGCGAACTGATTTCAGCAACAATCGAAGCTGCGGCAGACGGCAAGGTCACGCCGAATGAGGCGCGCGCTATCGATGAAGCCGCCGCCGATCTTCAAGAAAAAGTTGTCGACATTCGAGAGGCCGCACGCCGATCGATGGTCGCTCGTTCGTAACCCGCTCGCATCACTGCGGCATCTAGAAGGGGAGTTGGGATATGCAGGGGCAAGAAAGCGTTTTGTATTTTCAGCCGCGCACGGCAACGCCTTCCGAGCGTTTATTTGACGCGGCACATCGGGCGAGACAGCAGCGCATCGCCGCGCTCGCGCGCCCCGATCCGCCGCTCGCTAAATTGCCAGAGATAATCGACGAGCCTACGAAGACGGGCCGCCAACTTTTGGAGGAATGGCGCGAACGGCAGAGGGCAATTCCATTGCCTCCCAAACCACCCGAGCCCCAGCCCATCGTTGCGAAGAAGGGTCGGCCATTGAAGGTGCATCCTCAGCCTACACCGATTCCCATATTTCCGCCCATCATCGACATCCAATTAGCCGTCGCAAAATTCTATGGGACTGGGCTGAACGATCTTCTTTCGTCTCGTAGGACGGCCGCGATCGTGAAGCGCCGACAGATTGCGATGTTTCTGGCTCGCAAGCTTACCTCCCGCTCCATGCCAGAAATCGGCCGGCGCTTTGGAAATCGAGATCACACGACCGTTCTTCACGCGATCAGCAAAATCTCGGGGCTCCTCGCGCGCGACGCTGACCTCGCCGCTGAGATCGCAACAATCGAGGCAACAATTCCAATTCCAGCAGCGATGCCGGTGGAGTAGGGGCGATGGATCTCTTTGAAATGGCAGATGCCTTGAAGGCGCGCGAAGCCGGGATGCAGATCGCGGCGGACAACGCGGACTCGCACGTCATCGGCTGGACCGACCGGGCTTTCCAGTTCCTGAAAGACTACGCGAGGACGCATCAATCCTTCATCAGCGAGGATGTTTCCGACGCGAGCAAGGAATGTGGATTCCCTCAGCCCCCCACTGATCGTGCATGGGGGTCGGTCTACCGACGTGCGCTCAAGGAAGACATCATTATCCAGGTCGGTGCTGGTCGCTCCCGCCGTCGGCACGCGTCCATCTGCCCGCGCTGGGGCTCATTGATCTGTAAGACGGCGGTGTCGGCATAATGGCTGAGAACAGCAAAATCGAATGGACCGACGCCACGGTGAATTTTTGGTGGGGTTGCACGAAGGTGGGGCCGGGCTGCGATCACTGCTACGCCGAGGCGTGGTCGAAGCGCACCGGCCCGAACATCTGGGGAGTCGGCGTCCCGCGCCGTAAAATCAAGGGTGCCGTGAAGCTCATTCACAGGCTGGATAATGAGTATGCGGCCTGGGCGGCGGATGCAATCTGCGCCGTCGGCAACGCCAAGGCTTTCGGACTGCCGGTTCCCAACCTCGGGATTCGCCGTCGCGTCTTTATTCAGTCGATGTCCGACCTCTTCGATCTCGAAGTGCCAACCGAATGGTTTGCAGAGGCTTGGGATTGTATCGAGCGGTGCAATCGCATCGACGTTCAGGTTGTGACGAAGCGCGTCAGCGCGGTTGAAAAGCGTCTCACGGCAATAGGCCGAACCGTTTGGCCGCGTCACGTCGGCTTGATGGTCACCGTCGTGAACCAGGACGAGGCTGACCGGGATATCCCGCGTCTCGTTGCCCTCAAAGAGAAGTTCAATATCCCGTGGATCGGGTTGAGCATCGAGCCAATGCTCGGCGCCATCGATCTTTCGCCGTGGATTAAGTTCATTGATTGGGTAATTTGCGGCGGCGAGTCTGGCGGCCAAGCCCGCCCGCTGCCGCCGGTTTGGCCCCGCTTCATCATGAACCAGTGTGCCGCAGCCGATGTGCCATTCTTGTTCAAGCAATGGGGGGCTTGGCTGGTTGCGGAGCCTGTCGATCATCAGCCGCCTGACGAAGGTGTGGATTATTGGAAATTCCAAGACGGCGATGAATTTCACATCGTCTCTGACGGGCATGACATCGTCATGTGCGGCGCTCAGGACTTGCGAGAACCAAAGAAACTGTGGCGCGATTATTGGGCGGACGGCTCCGGGAACATCGCAAAGCGACTGAGTAAGAAGTCGGCGGGCCGCCTTCTCGACGGCGCCGAACACAACGGATTCCCGAAAAGTCAGGTGTCGGCATGAGCGCTGAGACCTATCTAAACGGCAGGGTGACGCTACACGCCGGGGATTCCCGCGACGTGCTCAAGACCATTTCGGATTGCTCAATCGACAGCATCGTAACAGATCCACCATATGCGCTGGTGTCGATCGTGAAGCGGTTCGGTGCTGGCGGCGCGCCGGTCAAAGTGCCGGAAGGGGGTTCGGGCGCATACGCTCGGGCGTCGGCCGGGTTCATGGGCAAGACGTGGGACACGGGCGAGACTGCTTTTGACCCGACGTTCTGGTCCGAGTGTCTGCGTGTGCTCAAGCCCGGCGGTCATGTCGTCGCGTTCTCCGGGACGCGCACCGTTCACCGGATGGTTTGCGCTATTGAAGATGCGGGCTTTGAAATCCGTGACAGCCTGCAATGGCTGTACGGCTCAGGCTTCCCCAAATCTCACGACGTCGCCAAGGGGCTCGGCAAGCAGCTCGCCGGCCCAGCGCTGCGCGAGCAATGGGAAGGGTGGGGCACCGCCCTGAAACCCGCCGTTGAACCGATCTGCCTCGCCCGCAAGCCGTTGGCGCGAAATCTCACGGTGGCCGGGAATGTGCTGGAGCACGGCACCGGGGCCATGAATATCGACGGCTGCCGCATCCACGCGGACGACGCCAAGGGCTACGAATATACGGTAGCGCGGACGATGCCTGGCGCTGGGCAGAACAAGACTGGCGAACGAAAGCAGGAAGGCGTCACGTTCACCGGCCTGACGAAAGACGGCCGCTGGCCCGCCAATATCATCCACGATGGCAGTGAAGAGGTTTTGGCGGCGTTCCCGGATGCGCCTGGACAGGGCGGTAGCACGGGTCACTTCAAGCGGTCAGGCGACGGTTGGGGAACAGGTGATCACACAGCATCGACATCATATGACGACTTAGGGTCCGCAGCCCGATTCTTCTACACAGCTAAGGCCGACGCGGACGACCGCCTCGGCTCAAAGCATCCGACCGTCAAGCCTGTAGACCTCATGCAATGGCTTTGCCGCCTCGTGACGCCGAAGGGCGGCACGGTGCTGGACCCGTTTGCGGGTACCGGCACCACGGGAGAGGCGGCCTTTCGTGAAGGCTTCAATGCCGTCCTGATCGAGCGGGAGCCGGAATATCAGGCCGACATTCGGCGGCGCATGGCGCTGTGCATGTCAGGCCCCGACGAGCGCAAGCGCGAATCCATCAAAGCAAAATTGGGCAACGTTCCGTTTGAGGACGGCTCTCTCTTTGCAGGAATAGAGGCAGCGGAATGAAACTCTATCTCGCCGGTCCAATGACCGGGATTTCAGACCTTAACTTCCCGGCGTTTCACGCCGCTGCCGCGGTTCTGCGCGCACGCGGGTATCAGGTTTTCAACCCGGCTGAGCTTGGGTTTGGTGAGAGCGACTACCGGGCCGCATTAACCGCATGTCTGGCGTGGATTTGCGACGAGGCGGATGCGTTAGCCGTACTTCCAGGCTGGGAAAAATCCAAGGGCGCGCAAGCCGAGGTCGCAACCGCATACGCCCTCGGTCTTCAAGTCCTGAAAGCACCGGAGGCGTCATGACCGAGAAAACCCGATCGCGTTGCGTCAGCGTCCACGAATCCGAGGTGATGACATGGTACGAGATCGGCTGGGCGTTTACCGGCGTTGATACTTCGCGTCAAAACTACTGCCTCATGGAATGGAGGAGCGACAAACCACCTGTCGCCCCGTTTCGTGATGAGGAGTTTTCATCGCTGGTTGCGGCTGTAGCTTCACTTGAGGGGAGGGCTGCCTAGATGGCGCTCAAGGCCTATTCCGTCCTCGAAAATAGCGAGAACACCGGCGCAATCTATTTCGCGGAGCACGATATCGTGGCCCGACGGCGAGGCGCGAACGAGTATGCCGACGGTGACATCAGCTATGTCACATGCCGCCGCGCGCCTTGGGCGGACGAATGGGCCAACAAAGACGAGGATGTTCCCGCCGCGATCATGATCGCCAATGGGTGGCATTTCGAATGCTCCGACTGCGGCGCACGCATCGACGAGGATTATCTCTACGAAGAGGATTTGCCGCTTGATGGCGTGATCGGAACGCAGCGCAGCCTGGTATTTTGCTCAGAGATATGCGAGTGCGAGTTCAAGCTGCATAAGGCCATCCGGCGTAACCGCGAACGTCGAATGATCGACGTTATGAAGTCTCTTGTATTGAAGCGGTTTCCGACGGTCGAATTTTCGGAGGCCAAGGACAATTGGAAACCCCATGCTCATGCCGAAAAGCGGAACGAGTCTTGGCAGGTCACTCAAGCGGTAGTTTCGTTTGCATTTCCGGGGATGAAGATAGCCCCAGCGTCCTATCGTTTCGACCTTGATCACCACAAGATCGGTCCCGTTAAGCCGTACTTCACTTGCTGCTTTGGCGACAAAGAAGCATTTGAGACATGGGCCGATTCTGACGCTTCGCGCGTAGCTTCATTGGAGGCGGTGGCGTGAGACCGACAATTGCAAAATCGCGAGATGTTTCGTTGATGGAATGGAGACCGTGCGTCGGATTCCTGACTATGAAGTCTCGGAATGCGGCGACGTCCGGCGAGTTAAGGCGTCCCGCACGCGCAGGAATGGGTGGCAGTTGCGCGGGTTCATGGATATGGACGGCTACCTGCGATACGCCTTGTTCGATGCTTCTGGTGCGAAGAGGTTAATTTCCGGCCACCGGCTGGTAGCCGAGGCGTTCATCGGCCCCGCCCCGAGCCCCGCACATGAAGTCGCACACAGCAATGGGTCTCGCGTTTCTTGCTATTTCCGAGACCTTAGGTGGGCCACGCGCCGCGAAAACGCCTCCGATCAGCTAGTACACGAGACCACACCGCAAGGCGAAAAGAACGGTCATCACAAAATAACCGAGGATGACGTTCGATTCATCCGGTCGGAATACCGCGCGATTAAAAATTCTCGTGGTGCCCGGCGCGTGTCTGAACTCGATGAGAGATTTGGCTTGTGTCGCCAACAGATCATCAGAATCGCCACGGGAATCGCGTGGTCACATATTCCTATGGAGAACGTCGCATGACAGAGGTCGCGCTGAGTAATTCGGACGGTCAGTTGCAGGCCATCATTGAGCGCATCGAATTCGTCAACAACGAGATCAAGGAAAAGCAGGAGGATCGCAAGGAAATCTACCTTGAGGCCAAATCGTCCGGACTGGACGTCGCCGCAATCCGCGCCGTGGTCCGGATGCGCGCGGAAGATCCACAAAAGCGCGAAGAACGCGAAACCCAGATCGACATCTATCTCAAGTCGCTAGGAATGTTCCGGTAATGACTGAGCCGCTCACGCCTCCAGAGCTTGATCTTCGGGACTTCCCATACATGCCGCTCGACGTTGTGCGGCTGCGTGACAGCGACCTAGCAGTGGTGGCGTCCGGTGAGGAATTCCGCACGGCTGTGCTGCTGTGGTGCGCGTCGTGGCACCAGGTGCCAGCGGCGTCGCTCCCAAGCGATGACCGGCTACTTGCCAGCCTTGCCGGATTTGGCCGCGACCTCAAGGGCTGGAAGGCGGTGCGCGAAGCTGCGTTGCGCGGATTTGTGAAATGCGACGACGGCCGTCTTTACCATCCGGTCATCGCTGAGAAGGCGATCGAGGCTGGGACAAAGCGCAGAAACCAGCGCGGCCAGACGGCAGCCGCGACCGAGGCGCGACGTTTAGCCAAGGAACGACGTGACGCTGAACGTGACCTAGACCGTTACGAACAACGTAACGATGAACGTAACGATACATTCGAGACGGAACGTAACGTTCACCAAGGGAAGGGAAGTGAAGGGAAGGGACCGGAATCGAACCGAATTGAAAAAAGGGGAGAGAGTAACTCTCCCTCGAATTTGAAATTGGTTGAGGAAGGTGAAGCCGTTCTCATCGACGAGACATACCAACCTTCTGATCGAGCTATCGAATACGCCTATTCGCTCGGGATGAAAAAGCTGGAGCTTGAGGCCGAGCTTCGAAAATTCGTCAACATGAGCGTCGCGGCACGGGCGAAAAGCTTCAACCCGGACATGAGCTTTAAGGCGTGGTGTGATCGCTGGCTCGACTTCAAGCGCAAGAACAATCCCGAGTGGAAGCCAGCACCCGACGCGCCCGCCGAGGTCGTTGAGGACCGCAGCGCATGGCCGATCATCTGCGAAGGCACGCTTGAGCATACGTGCTGGAACATGGCGAACCGCGAGAAGGGGCTGCGGCCTCTGTTCCTGTGCAATCAGATCGACGCAGCAGGCAAGATCTACGAGCGCGCGGCGCGGTGCCCGACGTTGTTCCCGGAAGGCTGGAACGATTTCGGCGAACGAATCCCCCCGGCTAATTCAGAGGTCAGTGCGGCATGAGCGATACTTGGAAACCAGATATCTGCATCTATCACGGAAACTGCGACGACGGTTTCGGTGCGGCTTGGGCGATCTGGAGGCGCTGGGGTAACGAGGTGGCCTATGTGCCCGGCACATACGGCAAGCCGCTACCGGATGCTACCGGCAAACATGTACTGTTCGTTGATTTCTCGGCCAAGCGCCCGGATATCGATGCGATGGCGCAAGTAGCGAAATCTATCGTCATCATTGATCACCACAAGACAGCGGAGGCCGATCTTGCGCCCTTCACCGTCAATTTCAGTGATGGGGTGATGAGGGCCGATGATGTGCCATCGCTCTTGGCTGGATGCTATCACGTCGATCGTCCGCCTGTGGTCGCGTGGTTTGATATGAACCAGTCGGGCGCAGTCATGGCGTGGGATTTCGCACACGGCATCCCCCGCAATGATCCGCCGCCTACAATGCTTGCCCTGATTCAGGACCACGATCTTTGGCGCTTTGCGTTCGGCGATAGGACGAAGCAGTTTTCCGCAGCCCTTCGAACATATCCGATGGCGTTTGAGACGTGGGACGATATCGCGGAGCACCCTGACGATCTGGTGAAAGAAGGTGCGGCAATCCTTCGGGGCCACAACGCTAACATCCAGAAGTTCGTTGCTGATGCTTATTGGGACTATGTCGGCGGGTATTTCGTCCCGGTCGTCAATGTGCCGTATCACTACGCAAGCGACACCGCGCACGCTCTGCTGAATATGTTTCCAGAGGCGATGTTTACCGCGTGCTGGTTTCGCCGTGGTGACGGCATGGTCCAGTGGTCGCTTCGATCCGAAGATGGGCGCATGGATGTTTCCGAGATCGCGAAGCGTAGCGGCGGCGGAGGGCATCGTAACGCCGCTGGATTTCAAGTCTCCGCAGCCGTAACCGCGTAATCCAAAACACAAACTATCGAGGCAGAGACGATGGACAAAACCAAGAAGAATGCCGCCGGACATTCGCTTGAAGCGTTCGCCTTACTTCAAGCCGCCAGAAGCCTGAGACGGGCCGCGTTGGATCTAAGGGCAGGCGATGCCGAAGGGTTGGCGACCAAGGCGCGTGCTCTCGCCAAAGCGACCGATGATAAACGGCGTCGCCTCATGTCAAAGCGTAAAAAATCAAAGTAACCCGCCGCGTTAATTGAACAAATCGAAACTCAAGAGGCAGAGACGTGGCAAGCGAACAGCAGACATCGACTTGGTTCATTTTGATGACCGAGCCGCAGCGCGAGGTGACCGCCGTTGCCGGTCTCATTGGCCGCCGGATTCAAGCCTACGGCCCGACGTTTTACAAAAAGATGATTCAGCGCGGCCGGAAGATCGAAGTCCAGAAGCCGTTGTTTCCTGGATACATCTTCGCGCGTCTCAAGGAGGGGTTTGACGACTTCGGATTGCCGAAGCGGGTCGCCGGCGTTCGGGACTATCTCAAGATCGATGGTCGCCCATGCTCACTGCCGGGTCAGATGATCGAGGCTATCTCAGCGAAGGAGGCCTACGAGGCTGAGCGTTTCTTCAACGCTGGAGCTGCACCCTTCGAGGTTGGTGAGACTGTGCGTGTGGCGGATGGGCCGTTCAGTGGGTTCGCTGCGGAGGTTTATGAGTGCGACGATCGCGGCCGGGTCGGCGCGCTAGTGTCCATGTTTGGGCGCCGAACCAAAGTACATTTCGACGGCGAACAGCTTCAGAAGGTTTAACCGGCTAGACGCCGCGCTATTAGAGGCGTCATAATCACGGTTTTCAGGGGGTAATTAGATGGCGTTCTTCATGAAATTGACGGGAGTTGATGGCGGAGAATTGTTTGTAAACTCAGACAAGATCACGCGAATTCAAGCATTCCCGTCATTTACCGCGGTGTCATTCGATGATGGTCAGACGTTCTCGGTCAAAGAATCTCCGCATCATATAATCGGCGGGATGCCTATGGATAGAATTACGAAGCCCAGATCGTAGCCCTGTGAACAACCGCAATATTTAGTTGTCGATTATCCGCAAATCACTTAGGGCTGTTTCTGTTGTGCAGTCTCGCGGGGCATCGCAGGCTGATTTCGCCGGGGTTCTCTGGTTAAGGACCGATCAGCGCGAACCATACACGCGCACGGCGAATCCGGCTTAGCCGGACAAGAAACCGTTTCACGGTTTAGCGAAGCATTGTTCTAAACATCCCGGGTACTGCATGGGTGACATTCTGTCATTTCCACGTCCTATGCCCAAGGACGGCGGCAAGGCCCGCATCCTCGCAAGGCGTGAACTGATCGGGCTGGCAAAGCAGGGCGCGCCGGTGGTCGAGCAGGATAGCCTGGTGATGCTGCGGCCCGATCCCGAAATGCCGTGTGATTGTGCCTAAGTGGCATCGCTCCCGCCCGTTCATCGACCGTATGGCATAGGCGCACCGCAGCACAGGCTACAGCGCAACAGGGAAGCGGATAGCAGGCGAGGCTCGGCACGCAAGCGGGGCTACACCACACAGTGGGACAGGGCAGCTAAGGCCCATCTACGTGAGCATCCGCTCTGCATAGGGTGTCAGGCTATAGGCCACACAGTACAGGCCAAGGTAGTTGATCACGTCGAGCCACATCGTGGTGACATGGTCAAGTTCTGGAATAGGAACATGTGGCAGGGCTGCTGCGCATGGCACCACGACGCAGTGAAGCAGCGCTTGGAGCGCATGTTGGCGAGCGGCGAGGCCCAGGTAGAGGACATGTGGTTGACCTCCGACCTCGCGAAAAAAATAACAATTTCAATGAAATATTCTTTCAACGCCCCCGGGGGTCAAAATCTCTGAGGCGTTTTCTTTCGGGACCGGTCGTCTCCCAAAAAATCTACGCGTGCAAAACTCAGGGTAAAAGATGCCGGGTGGACGACCAAGGAAGCCGACGCACTTGAAGGTGGTTTCGGGCACCGCTCAAAAGTGCCGGATCAATCCCGACGAGCCGGCGGGATCGACGGGATGTCCTGTTCCTCCGCCATGGTTGTCACAGCGCGCTACCGAGATTTTCTTTGCGTGCTGCGGCGACATGGAGGCCATGGGGACGCTGAGGCTGGAATGGCGGGACGCAATCGCATCTTACGCATCCAGCATGGAAGAGATCGAATTGACGACCAGCATCATTGAGGATCTTGGTCGTATCTACACCACGCGAACGAAGATGGGCGACATCATGTACCGGCCTCGACCAGAGGTCGCTATGCGGTCGGATGCCATGAAGCGGGCGCACGCGCTGCGAAGCGAACTTGGCCTCGGTCCCGCAGCAAAGTCGAAGGTTTCTACCATCAGCAAGCCGGAAGGAAACCCGTTCAAGAATTTGGGATGACATGGCCGACAAGTTTCCCCATGTGGACCTCGCGCTTCAGTACGCGAAGGCGGTTGCCGCCAAAAAGATCCCGGCTTGCAAATGGGTGAGGCTGGCGTGCAGGCGTCATGTCGCTGACCTTGCGAAGGCGAAAACCAAGGCGTTTGCCTACCGCTTCGATCCTGTCAAAGCCGAACGAGTCTGTAAATTCATCGAATTGCTGCCTCACACGAAAGGGGTGTGGGCCTCGAAATCGGAGCTTCTGAAGCTCGAGCCGTGGCAGTGCTTCAAGACGGTCTGCCTGTTCGGGTGGGTCCGGAAGCAAGACAACCTCCGGCGCTTCCGTAAGGCCATCATTCTCGAGCCTCGAAAGAACGCCAAATCTACATGGGCCGCGGCAGTTGGGCTCTACATGCTGACCGCCGACGGCGAGCACGGCGCGGAAGTCTATTCTGGCGCCACTACCGAAAAGCAGGCTTGGGAAGTTTTCCGGCCAGCGCGGCTGATGGCGCTGAAAACACCGGCCCTGAAGGCTGCATACGGCCTAGACGTTAACGCTTCGAACCTGCACATCCTCGGCAATGCCAGCCGGTTTGAGCCGATCATTGGGAAGCCAGGCGACGGCGCGTCGCCATCATGCTCGATCGTGGACGAGTACCACGAGCACGATACCGACGCGATGGTTGACACGATGGAGACCGGCATGGGTGCGCGCGAGCAGCCCTTGTCCATCATCATCACAACCGCCGGCGACAATCTCGCGGGGCCTTGCTACGCCGCCGTTCTCGATGCGCAGCGGATGCTTGAAGGCGTAATTGCGAACGACGAAATGTTCGCGCTGATGTACGGCGTCGATCCGAAGGACGACTGGACGTCCGAGATTGCGCTACGCAAAGCAAACCCGAACTACGACGTTAGCGTGAATGGGGAATTTCTCCGCGCGCGCCAACGTGAGGCCATCAACAACGCGCGGAAGGTTGGAACATTCAAGACCAAGCACCTCAATATGTGGGTGCAGTCACGTTCGGCATATTTCAATATCCAGCGTTGGAATGAAAGCGCGCAGCCGAAAATCAGGCTGGAAGATTTCGAAAAGCAGCCCTGCCGTATCGGGCTCGATCTCGCGGCGAAGGTCGATATCGCCGCCATTGAGATCATCTTCAAACTTGCCGAGTGCGACTGCATGGCGGCGAAGGATCTGATCGCGAAGGGATTCGAGTACGTCAGGTTCGGGAAATACTTCCTCCCGGAAGCGACGATCGAGCAAGGGGAGAATGAGCACTATCGAGGCTGGGTCAATTGTCCGGAAGCGTGGATCACGCAGACCGACGGCGAGATGATCGACTACATCGAGGTGCGAGACACGATCATCGACCTGACGGAAAAGTTTCAGGTCTCCGAAGTCGCCTACGATCCGCACCAGGCCATGATGATGGTCAGCGAGTTAATGGCGAAGGGTATCCCGGTGATTGAGGTTCGGCCGCTGGTGCTGAATTTCTCCGAACCCATGAAGCAGATGGACGGTCTGATCCGATCGCGGAAGACCGCTCACAACGGTGACCCTGTCTACACATGGATGCTGTCGAACGTCGTGGCAAAGCCCGATGCAAAAGACAACGTCTACCCTCGCAAGGATCGCGAAGAAAACAAGATCGACGGACCCGTGGCCCACATGATGGCGCTCGCGCGGTTCATGACAGGCGTTGCCTCTCAATCCTTCTGGGAGGTCGCGGCCAGCGCTTAAAGGTATCGGTGCCCATGGGCTTCTGGAAAAGACTCGTAGGGCTCGAGGAAAAGAACGTCCGAGTTCTGACATCTTCTGATCTCGAAAAGGTGTTGCGGACCGGGGGGCGCGTCGCGCTCGGGCGCCGTTGTGAATTGGGATACCGCGCTCGAGGTCTCCACGGTCCTTGCCTGCACGCGGGTCATTGCCGAGGGCGTGTCTCAGGTTCCGTTCCGGCTCTATCGTGACGTGCCGGCGGGGAGGAAGGCGGCCACGGACCATCCGCTGTATCGTGTTTTGTATCGCCGGCCGAACCCATGGCAGACCAGCTTTGAGTTTCGCGAGACGATGCTGTTCCATACGATCCTGACGGGCAATGGATACGCCTTCGTCAATCGTGTCGGGCGGGACCGAGAGGTCCGTGAACTCATCCCGATCGAGCCCGGCCGCGTCCGTGTCGAGCAGCAGAGCGATTACAGCCTTGTTTATTGGGTGACCGGCAGGGACGGGTCTCGGCAGGATTTCGGTCAGGATGCAATCTGGCATCTCCGTGGGCCGTCCTGGAATTCGTGGATCGGGCTCGATGCGACGCGCCTCGCGCGCAACGCCATCGGACTTTCGATCACCCTTGAAGAAGGGCAGAGCGATTTTCAGCGCAACGGTGCGCGAACCAGCGGCGTTTTGTCCGTCAAGGACAAGCTGGCGCCGGAGAAGTTTACATTCCTGTCCGCATGGATGGATCAACACCTTCCCGGAGGGGAGCGCGCCGGCAAGCCGATGATTGCCGACATGGACGCGGACTACAAATCGATGTCCATGACGGGCGTCGACCAGCAGCTTCTCGAGACGCGCAAGCATCAGATCGAGGAAATCTGCCGAGAATTCCGCGTCATGCCCATCATGATCGGGCAGTCTGACAAGGCCGCAACCTACGCCAGCGCCGAGCAGATGTTCCTTGCGCACGTCGTTCACACCTTGATGCCTTGGTATGACCGGATCGAGCAGAGCGCCGACGTCAACCTTCTGACCGATCAGGAAATCAAGGAAGGCTACTACGCCAAGTTCACGCCGAACGCGCTGATGCGCGGTGCGGCGAAGGACCGGGCGGAATTCTATTCGAAGGCGCTCGGCTCCGGCGGTGCCAAGGGTTGGATGACGCAGAACGACGTCCGCGCCCTTGAGGAACTCGACAAATCCGACGACCCGAAGGCGGACGAGTTGCCGCAGCCGCCCGTCGCGTCTCCCGCGACACCGGGTTCAGCGAAACCAGACGATGTCGCGCCCGATAAACCGGACGCCAAGGATGACGCACCATGAAGCGCGAGAACTTTTACTCTCCGATTGAGGTGAAATTCGCCGATGACGGCGGCGCTACGGGCACTTTCGAGGGCTACGGCGCTGTGTTCGGCAACCTCGATTCCTACGGCGACGTTATCCAGAAGGCCGCTTTCAAGGACACCTTGAAGGAATGGAAGAAGGCCAAGCGTCTTCCGCCTATGTTGGTGCAGCACGGCGGCTGGATGATGACCGATCAGGACGCCTTGCCTGTCGGAAAATGGATGGAGATGGAAGAAGACGACCACGGCCTGAAGGTCAAAGGACGTCTCATCAATCTCGACACCGAAAGCGGAAAGCGAATTTACGGCGCGATGCGTGAGGGCGTGCTCGACGGAATGTCGATCGGATACCGCGCCAAGGAGTTCGCCGTCGGCACGAAGCCGGAAGAGCCGCGCCGCACTTTGAAGAAAATCGATCTCGTTGAGCTGTCCGTTGTGACGTTCCCAGCGAATGGCGCCGCGCGCGTCTCGCAGGTGAAGAGCGCCGACGAACTCAAGGTCGAGATCAAGAAACTCGCCGATCTGGCTGACTTCCTTCGTGAGGTTGGGGGCCTGTCCAAATCGGCAGCGGAAGCTGTTTGCAGCAACTTCCTCGCCAAATCGCATCAGGGTGAGCCTGAGACGGAAGAGGCACTCACGGTCGCAGCCGCGGCCTTCCTCAAATCCATCAAAGGATAATTCAACATGACCGATGCAACCGAAAAGCTGAACCAGATTCACTCTGCGTTCGAAGAACTGAAGTCCAAGCAGAACGAAGTGATCGCCGAAGAAGTGAAGAAGGGCACCGCCGACGTCGTTCGCAAGAACGAAGTCGAGGCCATCAACACCTCGATCACGAAGCTGACCGAGGAAATGAAGGCACTGGAGGCCAAGGCCAGCCGGCCTCAGATCGGCGAGAAGGGCCTCAATCAGGACCAGGTCGCACACAAGGGCGCCTTCCTGAAGTGGGTCCGCAAGGGTGCGGACGATGGCCTCGGCGAACTCGAATCCAAAGCGCTGAACGTCACCACGTCTGCGGATGGTGGTTACGCCGTTCCGGAGGAACTGGATCGCAGCATCCTCGAGCTGCTGACCGTCGTGTCCCCGTTCCGCGGCCTCGCGAACCAGATCACGGTCGGCGGCTCGGATTACAAGAAGCTCGTCAACCTGAAGGGCACCGGTTCGGGCTGGGTCGGTGAAACCTCGGCGCGCGCCGAAACCAGTTCGCCGACCTTCGCGGAAGTCACCCCTTACATGGGTGAAATCTACGCGAACCCGGCGGCGACGCAGCGGATGCTTGATGACGCTTTCTTCCCCGTCGAGCCGTTCCTCGCCGGCGAAATCGCCGATGAGTTCGCGAAGCAGGAGGGCACCGCGTTTGTCGCCGGCGACGGCACGAACAAGCCCAAAGGCTTCATGACCTACACCATCAACACCTCGGCTGACGGCGTCCGTACCTTCGGCCACCTTCAGAAGAAGATCACCGGCGTCGCCGGCGGCTTCATCGCAACGACTTCGTCCAGCAACCCCGGCAACACCTTTATCGATGTGATCCATTCGATGAAGGCGCCGCTGCGGCTCGGCGCGTCGTGGTTGATGAACTCGCTTACGCTCGCGGCTGTCCGCAAGCTGACCGATCTCGACGGCAAGTATCTCTGGCAGCCTGGTCTGACCCTGGATAACCCGTCGACGATCCTCGGCTATGCGGTCAACGAGGTCGAGGACATGCCCGACATCGCGACCACGTCCAATCCGATTGCCTTCGGCAACTGGAAGCGTGGCTACACGGTCGTCGATCGCATGGGCGTGCGCTTGCTGCGCGACCCGTTCACCAACAAGCCGTTCGTGCAGTTCTACACCACGAAGCGCGTCGGCGGCATGGTGGTCGATTCTCAGGCGATCAAGATCCTGTCGGTCTCTTCGAACTGAGGCTGAAATCCTATCGGGCGGCGACTTCGGCCGCCGCCCGCTACTTTCGGGAGAGTAAATGTCCGACGCCATCCGATTACTGATCGCAACTCACACCCACGGCAGCGTTACGCCGGCCTACTGCCAAAGTCTCGCGACCGCGACGGCATTTCTCGCCGCGCACGGCGTGCCGCACGCAGTGATGATGTTTGAGGACAGTTTGGTTGATCGAGGGCGCGATCGGGCCGCCGCGACGCTACTCGAGAGCGACTGCACGCATCTTTTGTTCATCGATGCTGACATTGAATTCGAGCCATCGGCCATAATCAGGCTGATTGCAGCCGGAAAAGACCTCGTAGTCGGCGCCTATCGCAAGAAAAGCGACCGCGGCGAGTTCGCAATTTCGTTTTTAGAGGGTGCAGACCTGCACCTTGAGCAGTGTCCGGAGACAGGCGTCGTCAAAATTGCGCGGGCCGGCACCGGATTTATGATGATTTCGCGTGCCGTTTTCGAGCGTTTGGCCGCTGAAATCCCCGGAATTTCCTACAAAGACTACAGCAATGCGGCCGATCCGCGCGCGATGCACGCATTTTTCGAGCATATCGTGCGCGACGGGCGGCGGTGGTCTGAGGATTACACCTTCTGCGAGCGCTGGCGCAGCGTCGGCGGCGACATCTGGCTCGACCCAACCATCAACCTTTCACATTGGGGCGGAAACCCGTGGAAGGGTTCAATCCTCGATCACATTCACTCAGTCGACGAAGCGCAGAGCGCGGCATAGGAGAAGATCATGAAGGACATTTACGGGACAGTGAGTCCGGCCGTTCTCATCGGCGCCGCGACATTGGATGCGGACAATACGCCGGTGGGCGTATCCATCGCCGACTTCGAATCCGCGCTGATCGAGATTGCTGTGGGCGCCGGGGGCATCACGTTCACCGGAACCAACAAAATCGAGTTCAAACTTACCCATTCGGACGATAACAGCACCTATGAGGCGGTTGCCCAGCGAGACATCGCGGGCGCGACAGTCACCGCCGGAGGTATCATCAAATCACTAATCGCCGCTCACGCAGCAGCGGACGTGACGAAGGTGGGTTATGTCGGAGGTCGCCCATGGCTGAAGTTGCTTGCTGATTTCGGCGGCACTCACGCGGCCGGCACGCCGATCTCTGCGACTGTGATCCGCGCAAATCCGCACCTCGGACCGGTTGCGTAATGTACCGTCCCGTCCTCGTCACGCCGCCAACGATAAAGCCGGTCACCCTGACCGAGGCAAAGGCGTGGCTGGACATCGGCTACACCGACAAGGACACCGTGATCACAGGCCTCATCGGAGCGGCTACGGCGCACCTGGACGGGTGGACCGGCATTCTCGGGCGATGTTTGTGCGAACAAACGTGGCGGCAGGACTTCGACGATTTCCGATCCTGTCTTCGTCTCCCGTTGTTCCCGGTGATTTCGATCACAAGCGTCAAATACACCGACACGATCGGAGCAGAGCAGACGATTCCGAGCGAGAACTACACGCTCAAGAATGACGATCTCGGGGCGTATGTGGAGTTCATCAGCAGCTATTCGTTCCCATCGCTCAATACAGAATCCGCCGCGGTGCGCGTGACGTATCTGGCCGGCTACGCAGATATTGCTGGGACACCAAAAACGAGTTCTGTCCCGGACGACATCAAGAATGCCATCGCGCTTCTGGTTCGCCAATGGTTCGATAACCCGAGTGCCGTGAATGTCGGCAACATCGTCACACCAATGCCTCAAGGCGTTGATGCGTTGCTCGCCAAATATCGAAGGCCTCGTTTCTGATGCAGCGCCGCTACGATCGCCAGATCATAATTCAGCGGAAGTCGGTCACTCAATCGCCGTCGGGCGAGGAAATCGAGGCTTGGGCCGATCTCGTCTACAAGTGCTTGGCCTTCGTCGCACCGACGCGCGGAAGTGAGCGGTTTTCCGATCCTGAGAAGGTTGCCGACCAGGAAGTGACGTTCACGATCCGCTTCCATGAAATTCCTTCGGCATCCCGACCGCTAGGTCCAGAAGATCGGATCGTTTATCCCGTTGATGGATTGGCCGTGAACGTTCAAGAGCCGACGACCAATCGCATCTACGACATTGTCAGCCCGGACGAAGTGGGGCGTCAGGTCGATCTGTCCATCAAGACCATTCGACGCGCGGACGTGACGACATGAAGGACATCCGGCCCGCGTTGCGGGCGTTCCTTTTGGGCGACGCGGGGATTGTGGCGCTCGTTACGACCGGCGGAATCTCTCGGGTTTACCCGATCAAACTTCCGCAGGGCACGAAGACAGCGAGCATCGTTTACACGCGCATTTCCGGGTCGAGCATCTATCACATGCAAGGTCAGTCAGGCCTTTCAATGCCGCGTTACCAGATCGACGCATGGGCACCGACAGGTGACGCCGCAACCGCACTCGCGAACCTAATCAAGGATCGGTTAAGCGGATACCGCGGCGTGATGGGATCGGGCGGCGCGGCTGTAACGGTCCAAGGGGTCTTCATGCTCGACGAGCGGGAAGATTATGATGACGCGGTATCTATGAGCCGCATGTCTCGAGATTACGCGATTGACCACGAGGAAATTTGATGAAGCTGACCGTCCGCAACGTCAAGACTGAGTTCATGCGCGAGGCAACGCCGATGCTTTGCGACGAAGCGGGTAAGCCGTTGCCGGGTCAGCGCGCCGTGACGGTGAAGTCTTCGTGTGACGATGTAACCACATTGCTGATCGAGTTTGTCGTTGTCGGTGACATCGAAGTCATTGAAAACAGTTGAGCCATGGCCTTCAGCCGCCAAACGGTCAAGATCGAAGGCCTGAAGGAACTAAACGAGGCCCTCGAAGACTTTTCCAAGGCGACCGCGGGCAACATTCTGAAGCGCGCGGTCGGCACGGCCGGGGCAGTGTTCGCGGATCATGCGATCGCTATCGCGCCGAAAGACAAGGGCAACCTCAAGCGAGAAATCAAGGTCAGCAAGCCAAAGATCATCACGCCAGGTAAGGCTGCATACGCTCAGGCGATGCGTGAGACGGGCGACAAGGCCGAGGCCGCCGCCGCCGCGCGCGCCGCCAACCGATCAGCAGGCGGAGAGGGGCGATCTGCCGTCACGCATGTCGGCCCGACGAAGCGGGCAGGGCAGGGCTCGCTTCAGGAATTCGGTACGGTGCATCACAAGGCGCAGCCGTTCATGCGTCCGACCTGGGATGCATATGACCAGACACTTGTTGTCGTGATCGCAGAAACAATCGGCGAAGAGATCGACAAGGCGAAAAAGCGGGCGGAGCGCAAAGCCGCCCGTCTCGCCGCGAAAATTAAGTCCGGAACCTAGTTCAATTCCCCATTCCCGCCGGGGTGATCGCGGGTCTTTCACAATCTGACATGGAGAAATCCCGATGACCGTCGCTGGTATTGGATATGGTTCGCTGTTCAAGGTTAAAGTCGATGGCGTGTACGAGGCCATCGGAGAGATGTTCGGAGTCACACCTCCCGGCGTGGCGGTCGACTCCATCGATGTGTTTCATGAGCAGAGCCCGGACGCGCACCGGGAGTTCATCCCCGGTCCGGCAGACGCGCGCGAAACTTCCTGTGAAATTCACTACGTTCCTACCGGGACCGCAGAGGAGCAGCTTTACTCATTCGTCCGGGTCACGAAGGAATGCCGCAACGTTTTCCCGTCCGGCGCCTATGTTGACTACAACGCATTCATTACGGCGATGGAGCCGGATACTCCGATCGACGACAAAATGGTGATGGCGTGTACGTGGAAGATATCCGGGAAGCCGGTCCGCCACGCTGCGGCAACGCCATCGAACTCGACCAAGCCTGCAATCAGCGGCACGGCTCAGGTTGGCGTGTTGCTCACCGCGTTCGATGGTGTGTGGGCGAACGAGCCGACTTCGTTCACCTATCAGTGGGAAGCGGACGGCACGCCGATCGGCGGCGCAACCGCCAAGACCTACACGCCGATTATCGGCCAGATTGGCGACGTCATCACCTGCGTGGTGACGGGCACGAATTCGGCTGGCAGCGCCAGCGCGGAATCTGCCGGCACCGCCGCTGTCATTGCAGCGTAACGGGTGATCGATGGCAAACCCGAACAAGGGCGAAGTTGAACTGACGGCGGGGGACAAGGTTTATGTCCTCCGCTACTCGATCGACGCGATTTGCGCGATCGAGGAGAAACTCGGCAAGAACTTCCTGCGTGTCGTCGCCGAGATGCAGAACCCGGCCACGATGACCGTGACCATGATGCGCGAGGTCCTGCACGCGGGCCTTGCGGAGCATCATCCCGAAGTTACGCTCAAGGAAGCCGGAGAACTTCCTCGTGGCCGCCGGCGGCGTTGTGGGCGCCATGAAGAAGGTCAACGCCGCGTTTGGCGCAGCCTTCCCGGAAGCGGAGGCGAGCGGCACGCCGCGCCCTCGGAATCGGGCGGACCGCCGAAAGGCTGGGACTGGCCCGGCCTCCTGAAGCGGTGGCTCTCGCTGTGCCTCGGCAGCGAGGAAGACTACTGGCGTAAGACGCCGCGCCAGCTATCCGCTCACTTCGAGGCTTTCAGCGATCGAAGCGTTCGGGAACACAACGAACGTATGTCGCTCGCGTGGCATATCGCAGCGCTCCCCCGATACAAAAAATTCCCGAAAATGAAAGACCTGATCGTCCGCGACCCGTCGGCGCCGCGCCGCCCGCCGCAAACATCAGAGCAGCAGTGGGCCATTTTCGGCGCGATGGCTTGAGGCCTCCAAGGTTTTGAGGAAGAATTAAATGAGTGCAGGCGGCGCCGTAATCGGTGCGCTCCGAGTTGTTCTCGGAGCGGACACCGCAGACTTCGACAAGGGGCTGAAAAGCTCTCAGTCGGGTCTGGCGTCGTTCGGCAAACAGGTCGCGGCAATCGCGGGCGGCATCAGCCTTGAGAAGGGATTAGACCGGGCGATCACGGCGCTGTTCGGAGCGGTTCGTTCCGGCATCGACGAAGCCGACAAGCTGAACAAGCTGTCTCAGTCCATCGGCATTCCTGTCGATGAATTGTCCAAACTTAAATATGCAGGCGATCTTGCCGATGTGAGTTTGGAGTCACTGGGCAAATCCACAGTCAAGCTGTCCAAGGCGATGACGGAAGTGGCCGGCGGCGGCACCGGTCCGGCGAAGCAGGCATTCGACGCGCTCGGCATCTCGGTCAAGAACGCCGATGGTACGGTGAAGTCGGCCAATGACGTGCTTGGGGAGGCGGCAGACAAGTTCGCCGGATACAAGGACGGGGCGGCGAAGACGGCGCTTGCCGTCGCGCTGTTCGGCAAGGCCGGCGCGGAAATGATCCCGCTGCTCAATATGGGCAAGGATGGCCTGAAGGAAGCAGGTGATGAGGCAGAACGATTTGGTCTCGTCCTTGACAAGAACACGACGCAGGCGGCGGAGAACTATAACGATAATCTCACCAAGCTGCACAAGACCAAAGACGGGATCATCATCCAGATTACGGCTCGGTTGCTACCTGCGATGGAGGACTTCTCCAACAAGATGGTGCAGGCCGCCAAAGATGGCGAGCTTTTAGATAAGGTCGCGAGTGGAATTGAGTACATTCTGCGCGGCACCGCATCCGTCGTGTTGCAGGTTTCCGTGGCGTTCCAGCGGCTATTCGCCGAGATCGGTGCTTTCGTTGCGGCTTATCAAGGTGCTGACGGAGTGTTCTCCGGCCTCAAAGCCGGATGGGCGGCGATGAATGCCGAGGGCGAAAAGACCCAGCAGGTTATGGCCGGATTGAAGTCGTCCGTTGCAAATATCTGGGCCGGAGTTCCTGATTTTTCTTGGGATACGCAAGCGAATGCAATCTCACGTCTGAACAAAGAGGTGAATTTGCTCGGTTCGGAGTGGGGCAAATCTGCCGCTCCAATTATCGCGTCTGAAAATGCGAGCAAGAACGCGATCGAATCGTTTCTTGGCAGCGTGGCGAAGCGCAATGCGGGCTTGATGGCCGAGGCGGCTACAGTCGGAAAGTCGATCGGAGAGCACGAAAGACTCAAGGTTCAACTTGAGGCGGAAGCAATCGCCAAGGAAAAGAACATCCCGATCACCGAGGCGCTTCGCCAGCGTATCGCGGCGATGGGTGACGCCGCTGCCGTCGCCCGAATGAAAATCGCTGGCGCTCAGGTCGCGCAAGAAGTCATGGACCCGGCAGAGCAGTTTGCCCAGAAGATGGAGCAGCAGCGCCTGCTGTACGAAGCCGGAGCCATCAGCCTCGACGTGTACGGCAAGAAGCAACAGCAGATCGCAGAACAGGCGGGCGCGACCTGGGATATTGCCGGCGCGTCGATCGCCGGGAGTTTCGCGCAAATCTCGGGCGCGTTCGGCAAGGAGTCGTCCGCCATGGCTACGGCCGCCAAGGTGTTCGGCGTCATCCAAGGCACGATTTCGATGTTTACGGGTGCGGCAAAGGCGCTGGAACTGCCGTTCCCGGCCAACATCGCAGCGGTCGCTGCGGTCCTCGCCAAGGGCGCGAGCCTCGTTGCTTCGATCAAAAGTCAGTCCGTTCCGACCGGATACGCAACGGGCGGTTTCGTTTCGGGGGCGGCACCGGCACAAGTGACAGCATTCCTGCGATGCTTTCGGACGGCGAGTTCGTGATGAACGCCGCGGCTACCAGCCAAAACAGGTCTGAACTTGAAGCGATGAACAGCGGCCGCGCGGCATCCGGCGGCGCGCGGACGGTCGTTCTCAACGGCTTCGCGTGGGGCCGCGATCAGATGACCCAGATGTTCGAATTCCTCAACGAGGGATTGGCTGACGGACACGAATTCAAACTTAAGTTCGCCTGATGATCGTCATTTCCAGCAAATATGTCCTGTCGCCCGCGGCGGCAGCGGCCGACCCAGACCTTCCAGCGGTCGGCTATCATAATGTCGTGCGCGCGGATTCCATCGTCGCTGATACGCAAGAGGCGAATTATCCGGCCTCAAATTTAGCCAACCCGGCAACGCATCTTGAATGGCGGGCGGCGGATGACAGCGAGCAATATATCACGATCACGACGAACGAAGTCGATCCAATCGATTACGTCGGGATCGCGCGGCACAATCTCGGGACAGCCGAGATCGTCGTTTCGGTTGAAGCAAATATTGATGCCGTCTGGACCGAGATCGTTGAAGAAACGATGCTGGACAACGACACCCCCGCGATCTTCCGGTTTGCGGCGGAGTCTTATTCTCGGGTTCGAATTCGACTTCAAACCGGGTCCGACACGGCGCGCATCGCGGTTGTCTATTGCGGGAAGCTCCTTGATCTGGAGCGCAAGGTCTACGTCGGCCATACGCCGCTGCCATACGCGCGCAAGATCGATGTGGCGAGCAACCGGAGCGTCAGCGGAAATTTCCTCGGTCGGATCATTCTCGGTGAGGGCCGGGAATCCACGGTTCCGTTCTCATTGTTCACGCCTGCATGGTGCCGCGAAAACCTCGATCCGTTTCTAAAAGCAGCCGAGGAAATCCCGTTCTTCTTTGCATGGCGTCCCGCAACGTATCCGCGAGAAGTGGGTTTCTGCGATCTGATGGATGACCCTACGCCCGCGCCGGTCGGTCCAAGCAACCTGATTGCGTTCGACCTTAAGCTGAACGGTGTGGCGTGAAGTCTCTCTCGTTCATAGAGATACAAATTCCGGTCTGCACTTTGCGGTACGGAGAGACGACGGGCGAGGGAACGTGTCCGGCGGTTCTCGGCGTAGACAGTGCGGAGAAGTGTTTCAACACCAAGAACACATGCCCCGTAAGAGCGTCCTATATTGAAGACGAAGTAACGCTCCGGTTTTCCAAGCCGACGGCCTACCTGCCGGTAGAAATCGACTGCATCCCGAACGTGCAGGAAATCAGCTTCACCCCGGCGACAATTTCGCTCGGTGAAAATCTCGGGACGCGCGCAACGCTCAGCGTGACGTTCTTCGACATCAAGCACTCCGATACGGGCGAGGGGTTCGACAAGTATCTCGCGGACCGCGACTACGATCCTTATGAGCAGGGGACATTCTGGGGGAAGTTTCGAGCGCGGCAGCCGTTCCTTCGCGGCCGCAAAATTCGCTGGATCATTGGCCTTGAGGGGCAATCCCTTGAGGAAATGGAAACCCGACATTTCATTGTCGAGAGTTTCGACGGCCCTACGCCTGACGGAAAATATACGCTCGTTGCAAAGGACGTTCTGAAGTTGGTCGACGGTGATCGCGCCCTGGCTCCGGCTGCGAGTACCGGGTTTCTGGTCGCTCCGATCACAAGCGGCGATACGACCGCAACACTATCGCCTTCAGGCGTCGGTGATGCTGAGTATCCGATTGAAGGGTATCTCGCTCTCGGCGGAAAAGAGATCGTTGCGTTCAAGCGGTGGGTCTACGACCCGAACGGCGAGAATGATCCGTTTACGAAGATTATGCTTCACTTCAACGGATCAAATGGCGGGACAACCTTCACCGACAGTAATTCTGGCGGGTCCGCTAAAACTTGGACTCCAACAAGCGCCACAACGAGCACGGTCGATAAGAAATTTGGTACTGCATCTCTCCTGACTGCGGCGGGGTTCATATCAACCCCGGACCACGCGGATTTCACTCTTGGGGCCGGAGACTGGACGGTTGATTTTTGGCTCAATAGCAACGGGACATCTGGTCTCGTGGGAATCACCGGACAACTCGATGGCTCATCAACGGCGGCTGGTAGCTCGTTCTATATTATAAGAAACGCATCTCAAAAAGTCGTCGCGGGCGTAAGTAATGGTTCAAGTTTTATCTCCGTAACCGGAACGACATCAGTCAATGATTCCACGAAGCGCCACGTTGCGCTTGTTAGGGTTGGAAATGTCCTCCGGTTGTTTTTGGGCGGAATCCAAGAAGGAGGAGACGTAGCTTTCACAGGGTCCGTCCCGAACAGCTCTGCCGTATTCGCTATCGGCCGATGCGGTGCTTACACAACATTTACCGATTTTTCAGGGTATATTGATGAGTTCCGGCTGTCGGTAGGCGCCCCTCGATGGACGTCAAATTTTACTCCCCCATCTGCTGAGTATTCAGTCACCGCCAATCAGATTACAACCGGCGACGTCCTCACCCTGACGGATCGCGGTCAGCTTGGCGGCGGCGTCGCGCAGGCTTTCAACGCGCAGGATCGCGTTCAGATCGTCCTAAAATACACGTCGGAAGACGTTGCAGACATCATCTACGACTTGATGGTCAACTATGGCAGCGTTCCATCAGGATTCATCACTCTGACCGATTGGCAAACTGAAACCGCGGCGTTCCTTGGGCGTCTCTACAGTGCAGTTATTTGCGAACCTACGTCAGTCGGGGCGCTTGTTTCAGAATTGATCCAGCAGGCCGGGCTTTGCATCTGGTGGGATGACGTAGCGCGAAAGGTACGGCTCCAGGTCTTGCGCGGAATCGTGACGGACGCCGCGAGGTTCACGCCCGACAATTATATGTCGCTCTCGACAAAAGAGCAGCCGGACAAGCGCATCTCGCAAGTCCTGACGTACTTCGGTCAGATCAATCCACTGAAGCAACTTTCCGATCTTGACAACTATCGGTCATCGTCGCTGGTCATCGACGCGGAAGCCGAGGATGATTATGGCGGAGCGGTTATCAAGAAAATCCTGTCCCGATGGATTCCCGCTCTTGGCCGGACTGTCGCAGATCGGCTTGGGGTTATTCTTCTTTCCCGCTTCCGCGATCCGCCCCGCAAATTGACGTTCGATCTACCGCGGTATGCCGGGACGGATGTTTCTCTTGGCGGCGGTTATCGCGTCGCATCGCATTGTTTTCAGGATGAGACCGGGGCGCTCGTTGATGTGCCGGTGCAGATCACGCGGCTGAATGCTCCAGCAGATCGGTTCAAGGTGGAAGCCGAGGAAGTTCTGTTCGCGGCGTCAAACGACGATCCGAACTTCCATCCGATCGTCATCGACGCGAACACAACGAACGTCAATTTGCGGGCGGTGCACGATTCGATCTACGGGACGCCGAATGCAGATACGGTTGTCGAATGCCGAATTCTTGCGGGCGTTGCCGTAACCGGAACGTCAACATCCATCCCTGTCTTTGATGTCGGGAGTTGGCCTTCCGGCGTTGACATCACGATGATCGTTGAAGGCGATGTGCTGGCGCCTGGCGGAGATGGTGGTACAGGCTACATTCCAGGTTCGGGGGCCGGCCGCCCTGGCCTTCCGGGCGGAACGGCGCTCTACACGCGACGTCCGATCAATCTTGAATTGCCTCCGGGATGCAGGTTCTGGGCTGGCGGCGGTGGCGGCGGTGGCGGCGGTGCGAATGACCTCGGTAAATACGCGGGCGGCGGCGGTGGTGGTGCAGGCTCGCCGCCAGGTCATGGCGGAAACGGTGCATTCGGTGCGGCAAGTCCCGGAACGCCGACAAACGGCGGCCTTGGCGGCGCGGGCGAACCAGCAACTTACAATGGTTCGCCCGGCGGAGATCCTGGTCTTCCGGGAACCGCAGGTCTTTCATCTACGGCACCCGGTGGCGCGGCCGGCGCGGCCGGCGCAGTCATCGACGGCGCCAGCTACGTCACCCTCACCGTAGGCGGCGGGGATTCCCGCGGTTCTCTGATCAATTAAATGGACGCTTCAGCATGACAATGGCGCGATACCAGTTCACGGTAACGGATGAGGCCGGAAGCGTTGTTCCAGACGCCAACGTCGAAGTCAGGCGCGAGCAGCCGGGCGCTCCGCTGGCCGCGCTCAAGTCAGATCGCGCCGGCATAACCGGAATCTCAAATCCAAATACGGCGGATGCCGATGGATATTTCGGATTTCATGTTGCTGGAGGCGCATATAAAATTCGCGCATGGCTAGGGCCAAGCGGTGCCCCGACGTTCGAGCGCATCTGGCGCTATGTCCCCATCGGCCTCGCCGCGGAATCCGATGGCGTGGACGGCGTTGACGCGGGGATTCTGTTTTCATGGGACACCGGAACGACGGATGCTGATCCTCTCGCCGGAAACATCCGCGCGAACAACGCTTCGATGGCGTCAGCCACGTTCCTCTACATCTCGAAAACGTCACGCGGCGCGAGCAACGTTGAGAGCTTTCTTCTCGCGCTGGACGATTCCACCAGCACGGTAAAAGGAACGATTGTTCTCAGCCGTCCGACCGATGAATCTCAATCGACCTTCGACGTCACGGCCGTTACGGACGCAACGGACTATGTGAAGGTTGCGGTCTCCAATCATTCCGGCGTGACGGCATTCGCGGCTACAGATGCAATTGCGCTTCAGTTCTATCGGGCTGGCGACAAAGGAAACACTGGAGCGGCCGGCATCGACGGCGCATCCGCCCTTACGGTGGTGCGGGTTGTCGATCTGACGGGAGCCGATCCGACAACGGCTTATGAGGCCGGCGACACGCTGGATGGCAAGGTGCTTGCCACCAACGATATTGTCCTGCGGGCGAAGCCGATCGCCGACGCCGCCAACGGTGTATATGTCGTTCCAGCAAGTGGAGCCGCTTCACGGCATCCAGCCTTTACCGCTTATGACGATCACTGCGGGCGCTTTTTCGGTGTAAAGGACGGTACATCCAAAGGGAAACTGTTCGGCTGTACGTCCGCGCCTGGCGGGACGCTCGGGACAACGGCCATTCCGATCCCGGAGTTTACGAGTGGTGGCGCGGCCGGACATAACCGCATCATCAATCCATCGGGAATGATCGCGCAGGCCGGCCTCGCCTCGACCGCTGACGGTGCGTATACGGGCTTCGATCAATGGCTGGCCCTCACGCAATCGAATCCTGTCACGCCTTCCGCGCTGACGAACGTGGAGGATGGCACGCCGTACATGATGCGCATTACGCAAGCGAATGCGTCGGCGCAGCGGTTCGGGGTCATCCAGTGGCTTGAAACCGCGAATTGCATCGATCTTCGCGGCCAATCCGTTTTCCTCACGGCGCGCGTTAGAATGTCGGCGTCAACGACGCTGCGAGTTGCTATCATCGAATGGACCGGCACCGCAGACACGATCACGAAAGACATCGTCAATAGCTGGACGAACACCACGTTCACGGCTGGGCAGTTCTTCACGTCTACATCGACAACGATTGTTGCGACTGGCTCAATCGCCTTGACGGCGAATACGCTGGCCTCGATTTCGCTCAGCGGCATGGTCAGCGGCTCGATGAACAATCTCGCGGTGTTCTTCTGGACAGATCCGACGCAGGCGCAGAATGTCACGCTAGACGTTGGCAAGGTCGATCTGAAGCGGTCGTCGGTGACGAGCGTGCATGAGGCGAGGAGCTATCAGGAAGAGATGGCGCTGTGCCTGCGCTACTATTATTCGATCGGTGGCGCTAGCGCGAGCCAGCGCATTGCGAATGGATTCGCCTTTTCGGCAACGGTCTTCGCCTGTTTCATTGAGATGAAAGCGGAGTCAGGAATGCTGAAAGCCCCGACCGTTAGCTCCTCTGCTGCAAGCGATTTCGGCACCATTATTGGCGGCTCCTTGCCTACCCCGACGGCAATTACGAGCGCTGGCTCGACTCCGGTTGCGGTTGGGTTCGACGTGACGGTTAGCGGCGCAACAGCAGGCGATGGCGGTCTCTTGAGGGCCGCGAATACGAACGCTCGTCTCAACTTCGATGCAAGGCTCTAACAGAGAGAACGATCATGATTTTGAACTTTGCTCAAGGCAACATAAAGACCTCAGTTCTTGAGGCTGTGCCAGTTGCGGCGGGGGCTACGGTTGATCTGCTCAATGCCTCGCCCGGAATACCTGGATATGTTGAAAGCCTTTGGTGGGTGATCCAAGACGTTGGCGCAGGTCGCGATGGCATCCTGAATGTCTACGTTGACGGTGAAGCCACGCCGAGCGTGACAACGGATGTTGGTGCATTCCTTGGTCATGGCGTCAGCACATCGCCAGCAAAATTCAGCATGAAGAATATTGCCTTTGAGACGGGAGGAACAGCATTCCCCACCGTGACATTCCGATACCCGATCCCGTTCAAGTCGAGCGTTAGAATTACTTATACGGCTACCTTAACCCAGCCGACGGCTATCTGGTCAATCGCGTCTTATCGCACTGGCGTATCGCAGCCGTACAAGCTGCGATCATCTGGTCGCACATTCGCGAACCGCATGATCGGCGTGACGCCAGCGCAGCAGGAAGGCCGCGCGGTCAGGTATCTCGATCTCCCGGCGGGGAATTCCGGAACGGTCGTTTTCCATAGTCTCTGCTATGCGTTCGGTTCTGATCTGTCGTTCTTGGAAGTCAATCCAGTCATGTACCTTGACGGCCTCGTTCCGGGGCATGGCGTCAGTCCGCAATACGACACGTCTGGTATGGAGGACTACTTCACCAGCAGTTGCTATTTCGTCTCTGGCCTCCAAGCAAATGACTGGATGGCAAACACATCCAGAGGCGTTGTGCTGCCGGGATCGGCAACAATGGCGCTTGATCTGCTCGAACTGCACGGCGGCGTCAGTTTCAGCGACGGCATCCTGATGACGACCGAGCGCGGCAACCGCAACTCCGGCGCTCATACAATCACGAATGTTGATGTGGCTTGGCTGGTTCTTTATTACGAGCCGTATCCGTAGCCGGAAACTTTCCTGTCGTGAACAGGCGCAGCAATAGCGCCTGCGTCCAGCGCAATTTGTTGCCATAAGCGCGGTGGCGTTCGATCTCGAATATCGCATTCCGAAAAACCGAAGGTTCTTTCAAAACCTTCTTCTCAAAACTGATCTTGTTGAGCGCGACTTTCATCCGCTGAGCATAGCACGCCGCGCCGCGTCGGCAATATCTCCCGCGCCGCAATAACCCCTGAGAACATCGCGCCAACCCCCAGCCCGCCCTCGCGGGCCGCGAACCTATGGAGAATCCAAAATGGAGCCTGCATCAATTCGTTACAAAAACCCCGGCGCGATGTGGGGCCGTACAGGAAAACGGCCGTCGGCGTCCAGGACGGTGCCAACGAATAGCGCCATCCCGCTCAAGTGGGGGAGCAAGGAAACCGTCTATCTAAGTGACGGGACCGGGCAGGGGAATAACATCGCCGTCTTCCCAACTTGGGTGCAGGGGATCTGCGCGCAACTCGATTTGTGGCGCTCATCGCCGAGATACAAGAACAAGCGCTTTGCCGAGGCCATCGACACATGGTCGGGCGGCAACAATGTCGCTTCTTACATCGCATACTGCAAGCAGCGCGTCCCGGGGCTGACCGAAAACACGATCATGAACGATGCCTTCTGGAAAGGCCCGATGGGCATCGCGTTCCTGAAAGCGCAATCGGCTCATGAGGCAGGGAAGCCAATTCCCGCTCCGGACGCGGACTGGATCGCGGCACAGAAGCGCGTCTTCTCCGGAGTTCCGACGGCGAACACGGTCAAGAGCGCTGCCACGGCAACGGTTGTGGTCGCCAGTGCCGCCGGCGGGTCTGCGGCCGTCGCGGCTCAGCAGGGCTGGACCTGGTCCGAGATCGGGCTGGTCGCCTTCATCGTCGCGGGCGTCGTCGTTGCCGCCGTGGTGCTGTTCAAGAAGCTCGGGGGCGCGTCATGAAGATCCTGCTCGTTCTGGCCGTCATCACCGGCGTGCTGCTCTGGTACGCCCTGCAAGGCCGCGAGTGGCTGAAGTCGAAGCCGTGGGCCGAAGGTTTCTTCGAATGGGTCGAGCCGATCGAAATCCTGCTGTTCAAGAAATCGGAAACGATCCTGTTCGCGCGGCTCAAGATCGTCGTCGGCGCGGTTCTGACCCTGCTGACGCAGATCGGCTCGATCGATCTCACACCGCTGATGCCGTTCGTCCCCGAGAAGTATCAGCCCTTTGTCTACTTCGGGATCAACCTTATCCCGCTGGCGATTTCGCTCATGGGCTATTTCGACGAGAAGCTGCGCTACACCTCGACGAAGCCGATTGAGCTTGTTGCAGTGGCGGACAAGAACCTCACGCCGGAAATTGCGGACGCGCTTGTCGCGGCCAACACCGCCAAGGTGGAGGCCGTCGCGGTGGTCGAAGCGGCGAAGGGGAGGCTGATCATGATCACAGCCATCCTCGCATTCTTTCAGGCTATCCCGGCGATCACCGGCGGCATCAACAATTTCGTCTCCAAGTATTACGACGCCAAGGTTCAGATCACGACGGCGCGAATTGGCGGTGACGTGAATGTTGCGAAAGCCTTGGTCTCCGGCGTCGTTGCCGAAGGCCAGACCCGAGTCGAGTTCTTGAAGGCCGTATCTCAGAGCAAGTTTCTAATGTGCCTCGTCGGCGGGTTTGCGCTGCCGTGGATCGCCTACGAATGGAAGGTGGTCATCTGGGACAACATTCTCTGCCCGTGGCTCTACGGTCGCCCAGGCTTCACCCCGACCATCACAGGTCTAGTCGCTGATTGGTCCGGCGTGATCCTCGCCGGCATCTTCGGAACTGGCTCCGTCATGGCGGTCGGCCAAATGTTTTTCAATCGTCGCGAACGATAGCTGGGAATCTCGGAATGCAGATTGATTGGACCATCTCGGTCGGCAGCATCATTCAAGTCCTCGCCATTGCTGGCGGGGGCATGCTGGTGCTGGTCTCGATGCGGAACACAGTATCAGTGCTTCAACGCGACGTGGCCTCGATACAAGTCGAGATCAAAAAGATGGGCGACATTCTGACCAAGATGGCCGTGGCAGAAACCCGGCTGGATAACACCGACACGCGCCTCACCAATGTCGAGCGCGACGTCCGAGACCTTCGTCATGGCGACGGCTTCATCCGAGGCGCGCGCGGCATCGACAAGGAATATTCCTAACCCTTCCATCACCGAAAGGACTATCCATGATCCGTTACATCGTAACGGGCGCGCTTCTTGGCGCGCTCGCATTCATCGCGCTTGTCGGTTCGTCGTTGTTTGCGGACGCCAAGGACCTGCATCCCCGTTGCAACATCGACTGGCCGTGCGTCGGCGCCTCAAAACCGGCGGCATCCGCCCGCGCCGACCGATACCGAAACGTCGAATTCGGCGGACCGCTGGCTCCGGGCGAGACGCAACGGTCGTTCTTGAGCGGAATCCAGGCCACGGTTCTGCCGCACCCGCCGGGTTGCCCGCGCAGGGCGTTCTGTGGCTGCGGGGCTGCGGTGGAAGTGTTCGGCCGTCCGATCCGCTCGCTCTGGCTGGCGGCGAACTGGCTGGCGTTCCCACGGACCTCACCGGCGCCCGGCATGGTCGCGGCGCGTCGGGGCCATGTGTTCGTCATCAAGCAGGTGCTCGGGGACGGAAAGGTTCTGGCCTATGATGCGAATAGCGGCGGCCGTCGAACGCGTCTGCATGTCAGATCGCTCGCAGGATTCGCGGTGGTCAATCCGCATGGGTGACAAGCAGATCATTGTCGCAACGCAAAAGCGCGCTCTCTATTTCGGATGCAGCAAGCCAAACTCGCCGGGACATTATCTGCATGAGGGGCGGAAGGTGATATGGGACCCGCCCGCTACATGTCCTTGGGACCTTGGCCTCATGGACGGCGGTCTTCTCAAGAACGGCAAGCATCCCGACGTCGATGACGGAAAGGTCTTCTGGACGTGCGGCGGCGCGCGGTCATTCTGGTACGCGTTCTTCTGGTGGGACAATTCAGGTGATAAGCGTCGCGCGTCCAACTCAGGTCTATACGTCGATGGCTTCGGCTGGCCGGATCAATCAAGCGAGGCGTTCGAGTATGGATGCTCGCAGTATCCCGAGGTCGTTGCCCGGCAGCGCGTTCCTCTTGCGCTCCAAACAAAATGATCAACCGCCGCGGCTTCATCGTCGTGGTGCTGTGGGCGGTCGCGTTGATCGCGGTAGCTATTTGAGAATTGCGGGTCTGGCTGCCTGGGAAGGCGTCGGTTTTCCAAACCGTACCAGGTGGGTTCGATCCCCACGGCCCGCTCCATAACCGGTCTCGGCCGGTGGCCGTTCTCACGGCCTGTTGTCTCCGGACAACGCCTCCCTAAACTTGGCCGCCGCTTCCTTGATTGGAGGCGGCGGCTTTTGTCGTTTGCGGGCTACTTCACGATCTCCCCGCCGATAATGTTGCTCGCCCGCGCCGCGTCGAATGCCGACAGTTCGTTTTTCCGCGCGATCGCTGTGGGGCCGTCTGCCGCCTTGTCGCCGGCGTGGCGGGAGAGGGAGTGGCGCTTGATCCACGAGAGGATGGTCATGGCTAACCGGATTTCCGTGTGGTATCGGCCACTAAGTTTACGCCGAAATATCGGCGCACCGCTGCGCTGTCCGTTAGCGCGCGAAGCAAGATTGCACCTGCGCCGGTAACACCATCACGCTCCCAGCGTCGCCACGCAGCGCCTTCACTGAGACCAACTATCTCGGCTGCTTGCGAAGCCGATAAGCCCATCGACAGCCGCGCTGCGCGCACCTCGGCGGCCTCCATTCTGGCGAGGCTGGTCATTTGTCAGGCCATTCCAGCGTGGATTGTCGCCCGCGCGCGCCGAATAGCCCCGAGGGCTGTTTCGTAAAGGTCGCGATCAAGGCCCTCGTCATTAGCGAAGGCCATGCAGAGATAATTAATCGCAGAAAATTCATCATCAGTAATCAGGTCACGATAAGTCTGACAGACAATAAGTCCGTTATCGTGCTCTTGATTTGTGATGTAGGTCTTTCGCGAGAGCGCCTTCTTGGCGTTCTCGCGGTATTTCTTTTTCTGGTCGCTCACAGTGGCATCCATTCGCCATTTTCGCGGCGATGATCGTAGGTGACGTGGCGGTCGGAGCCCGGAGCAAACTTGGCAGTTTTAGAGCGCACTGGAAATGCGTCTTCGCCCTTATCTGCTACGAACTGGTCCCGAGCGGTTCGCGAATAAAAACGGGCCGTCCAGAACTCGCCGCCTGTTCTATATTTTGCGTAAAACATTTTTTGTCTCCGCCCCTGTTTCGCCGAGGCGCGCTATCGGCCTATGCCGACGAATGCAAGATAGGACTATCCGTCCTATCTGTCAATACCTAAATCAACACGATTTTCCGGAGCGAAAGAAGGATGGGATCCTCATCGCTTCACCGGCCGGCGCTTAGGCCCATGCTCCGCAACAAATCCGAGGCGTCGTTCGTTCAGGATTTTGGAGAGCGGGGAGGAGGGCATGGCGGTTCGGTATCCATGAACGAACGAAGAACAACGCTTTTTGCTGTCGGCGTCAATCCTTGGTAAGCCTACGGTAAGTCAATAGCCGAAAATTCCCGTTCCGTTCACGTCTGTTCGCGAGTCACTTTCCAAATATATCAATGGTTTAGGTGGGTATGCTCAAAATACTGATTTGTCGCTCCAAAGCCAGCATTTTGCGGCGGAAATGAGCATTTCGCCCATGACCGAGGGGCAGAAACAGTCGCCCTGGTGGACGCCTGAGCGCCATCTGGACCGCAAGCCGTTTTTGCAGGCGCGGAGCGCGATTTCACGGGCCTTGCGGGACTGGTTCGAGGACGAGGGATTCGCCGAGGTCGAGACCGGAATCCTCCAGAAATCGCCGGGCAACGAGACGCATCTTCATGCCCCGTCGGCCGATCTGACCTCGGCCTCCGGCGACAAATTGAAATACTTTCTACGGACCTCGCCGGAATTCGCCTGCAAGAAGCTGCTGGCCGCGGGCGAGACCAAGATCGTCGAGTTCGCCCGCGTGTTCCGGGATCGCGAGCGCGGTCCGCTTCACCTGCCGGAATTCACCATGCTGGAATGGTATCGCGCCAATGAAAGCTATGAGGCCGTGATGGCCGATAGCGTCGTCGTCATCGCGCAGGCGGCCCAGACCACCGGCATCGGAACATTCGCGTTTCGCGGCAAGGTCGCCGATCCGTTCGCGGAACCCGACCTGCTGACCGTCGCCGACGCATTCACGCGTTTCGCCGCGATCGATCTGCTCGCCACGATTCCGCACGGGCAGGCGGATCGCGAGGCGCTGGCCGCAGCGGCTACCGATCGTGTTCGCATCACCGACGACGACACATGGTCCGATATTTTCAGCAAGGTGCTGGTCGAGCATGTCGAGCCGCATCTGGGGCAGGGGCGGTTGACGATCCTCTATGAGTATCCCGCGCCGGAGTCCGCGCTGGCGCGCGCGAAGCCGTCCGATCCGCGGGTCGCCGAGCGTTTCGAGGTTTATGCCTGCGGCGTCGAGCTTGCGAACGGTTTCGGCGAGTTGATCGATGCCGGCGAACAGCGGTCGCGCTTTATCGCGGCAATGGACGAGAAAGAGCGGCGCTACGGCGAACGCTATCCGCTCGATGAGGACTTCCTTGCGGCGATGACGCAGATGCCGGAAGCCTGCGGTGTGGCGCTGGGCTTCGACCGTCTGGTGATGCTGGCGAGCGGCGCAACGCGGATTGATCAGGTGGTGTGGACACCGCCGCCAGAGGACGGGCCATGAACCAGCGGGTCGTCACGACCATACGGACCCCGGTTGAACTCGCCAGTCGCGGACTGGTCTCGCCGGACGCCTTGCCTGCGCTGGAGCAGGTTGCCGCGTGCTATGCGGTGGCCGTAACGCCGGACGTCGCAGCGCTTATCGACGCGTCGGACCCGAACGATCCGATCGCGCGGCAGTATATCCCGTCCGCCGACGAACTGGTGACGCAATCCGGCGAGAACGCCGATCCCATCGGCGATCACCCCCATTCTCCGGTGAGCGGCATCGTGCATCGTTATCCGGATCGCGTGCTGTTCAAGCTGGTGCATGTCTGCGCGGTGTATTGCCGGTTCTGCTTCCGCCGCGAAATGGTGGGGCCGGGGAAGGACACCGCCCTTTCCAACGACGCTTATGCGAGCGCGCTGGATTACATCCGCAACCACCCGGAGATATGGGAAGTGATCCTGACCGGCGGCGATCCGCTGATGCTGTCGCCGCGCCGGTTGCAGGAGATCATGAGCGATCTCGCCGCGATCGATCATGTGAAGATCATCCGCATTCACACCCGCGTGCCGGTGGCCGATCCCTCAAGGGTGGCGGACGAAACTGTCGCGGCTCTGAAGGTCAGCGGCGCAACGACATGGGTCGCGCTGCATGCCAATCATCCGCGCGAACTGACGGTCGAGGCGCGGGCCGCATGCGCGCGGATGATCGATGCCGGCATTCCGATGGTGAGCCAGTCGGTGCTGCTGCGCGGCGTCAATGACAACGCTGCGACGCTGGAAGCATTGATGCGCACCTTTGTCGAATGCCGGATCAAGCCCTATTACCTGCATCACGGAGACCTCGCGCCGGGCACCGCACATCTGCGGACGACGCTGGAGGAAGGGCAGAAGCTGATGCGGCACTTGCGCGGGCGCGTGTCGGGCCTGTGTCAGCCGGATTACGTGCTCGACATTCCGGGCGGCCACGGCAAGGCGCCGGTCGGACCGCAGTATCTGTCGCGGAGAAGTGAAGACGCGGAGCGGCAATATCGTATCGTCGACTACTGCGGCGATGTTCACCTTTATCCGCCGGTTGATGAGACGACCTCGCGATGAGCGAGCCTGAACCGCCTGAAAATGAGGGCAATCGCGCTGTCGAGAACGTCGTGATGCTCGGTTTCTTCGTTGTGCTGGTGGCGGCAGGTATCTGGCTGCTCGGGTCGATGGCCGATCTGCGCAAGACACAGGATTGTGCGGCGCAGGGCAGACGCAACTGCGGAACGATAGAAAATCCCGCCCGTTCCCAGTAGAGTGTTGTCACGCTGAGGAATCACATTGGTGGAGATGTGACATGAGAAAGACCATCCCAATCGCCGTCATTGCACTGGTGTTGGCCGCGCCGGGCGTTCTGGCGCAAAACAAGAGCGGGACGTCGGGTCCGGCAACTCCGTCGGCGGCATCCGGCTCCAGTACCATTCCTCAGGCGCCGATCGGCCACCGCCAGCCGCGCGCCAATGAGGTGCCGTCCGCTGAGGAAAAAGGGCTACGTCGAGTCGCCCGAAGACAAGGCGCTCGATCGCAAGATCAAGAGCATCTGCCGAGGCTGCTAGCAGTCAAGGCTGCTGAAAGCAGCAGCCTTCGAGGTTTCCGAGTCGCGGAGGTCTCAGGAGTCGCGCGCCGCAAGCGCCATCCCGATCAGGGATGTGCCGCCGAACACCAGATTGATGCCGACCAACAGGCCAAGCGCCCATGTGGCCGAGCCGGGAAGCCCGGCGATGATCAATCCCGCCACCACCAGATCGACAAGACCGGACACCAGCAGCCATCCCCACCTGCCGGAGAGTTCGCGCTGGTGGGCGAGGGAATACATGATCGTCGTGATGCCTTCGGCGATGAAATAGGCGCTGACAACGATTGTCAGCGTGAACGTTCCTGCGATCGGCTGCACCAGCAGGACGAGGCCTGCGACGATGGCCAGCGCTGCGGAGAGCAGCGACCACCAGAAACCGGGCATGTCGCGCGTGGTAAAGGTCAGGTAGAGCCCCACAACGCCGCTGATCAGGAACAGCCAGCCGAGGAAGATCGTAATGGCGATGCTGGCCAGCAGCGGAATGGCAATCGCCGCCATTCCCAGTATGACGAGCACGATGCCCTCGATGAGGAAGGCTTTCCAGTTCGCCTTCACGGCCTCTTTCATCTGCGATTGAAGCCGTTCGACTTCGGGGGGCATCGTCATTGACGGTCTCCTTGTTGCTGACCCGGCGTGGCCGAGCAGCATCAGCTTAGTCCCGCGCCGGACCGATTGTTAAGGGGCATTCCGCATTAGACATCGAGAATAGCTACAGCGCGGGTCCAGCCGGCGGACGCGCGTTCGATCTTCACTGGAAAACACGAGATCATGAAGCCGGTCGGTGGCAATTGATCCAAATCATGCAGCTTTTCGAGATGGCAATAGCCGATGTGGCGACCGGCCTTGTGGCCTTCCCAGATCAGGCTCGCGTCCTTCGTCTCGGCATATTTATTCGCGGTGTAAACGAATGGCGCGTCCCAGCTCCAGCCGTCGGTGCCGGTCAGGCGCACACCGCGCTCCAGCAGGTACATCGTCGCCTCGTAACCCATCCCGCATCCGGAGATGACGTAATCCGGCTGGCCGTACCTGGCGCCTGCGCTGGTGTTGACCACAACGATCTCGAGCGGCTTGAGCGTGTGGCCGATGCGCTTGAGTTCGTTTTCGACATCGGCGGCGGTCGCGACGTAGCCATTCGGAAAATGCCGGAAGTCGAGCTTCACGCCCGGCTGGAAGCACCATTCGAGCGGGACTTCATCGATGGTCCATGACCGCTCGCCGCGATTCATGGTGGGATGAAAGTGATAGGGCGCGTCGAGATGGGTGCCGTTGTGGGTCGAGAGGTTCACCTGCTCGACGGCCCAACCCTGGCCGTCCGGCAGATCCTCCTTCTTCAATCCATCGAAAAATTGCAGCATGCGCGGCAATCCCTGCTGGTGATCGATGTACTGGATCGCCGGATGGTTGCCGGGCGGATCGGCCGGGACGTCGTTTTGCAACGGTACGGAGATGTCGATCAGTTTGCGGGTCATTTGCCGGGCTCCGTTGTTGGCCATTTCGCGGCCCATGCGGTGCTGTCCGCAGGGCCGTTCCGGGAGAGTGTGCAGAAGGCAGGGAGCCCGCTCAAGCCACCAGAGCGTCAGGCTTGCCGCTGCGGCGAAACGCCATTATACGTTCCGACGCGTTGGCCAAATCACGCATATGGATTTCGGCCATCGCCGCTCAAAATGAAGCTAAGATATTGATTTTGAGCGATTAAATTGGTCTATCCAAAGCCGGAAGACAGCGAAGCGCGCATCCTGTGCGCGGTCCGTCTATCGGCTTTTGGCTCCCTTCGTCTATCGGTTAGGACGCCACCCTTTCACGGTGGAGAGAGCGGTTCGATTCCGCTAGGGAGCGCCACCACCACTATTCAGAAAAAAATGCAAACTCGGACTGATCTCCCGTCCGATCAAACCGGCATCATGCCTGCTCGTGACTCACGGCTGACCGTACCGGTTTGTTTGCCTCCAAGATTTGAGCGCCAGCCGATTGGGCATCGGATGACCTGGATCAACGTTTAGAGGTGATAGGACGCCTAGCTTCCGCGGGCTAACAGCCTGTACCGGAAGCATCCTTCGCCCGATGACCACTACGACCTTCATTTCCGCCGTTCTCGCGCTTCTTCTCGCGCCGGGACCTACGAATACGCTCATGGGCCTTGCGGGTGCGCAAAGAGGGCTGCGCGGTGTGGCGCGTTTGCTGCCGGCGGAGTTGTTCGGGTATCTGACCACGATCCTGCCGCTGATATATCTCGGCTCGGAAGTGCTTGGGCGGTGGCCCGTGGCGGCTGTTATTCTCAAGGTCGCCGCCGCGCTCTGGGTGATGTTCCTTGCGATCAATCTGTGGGGGCGAAACAGCGTGACCGGGGCTTCCAGCGACGTGACGGCGCGGAGAGTCTATCTGACCACGATGCTGAACCCCAAGGCGTTGATTTTTGGCCTCGTTCTTCTTCCCGTGCCTGACGATCCGCAGTTCGCGCCGCGACTCGGGCTTTTCTGTCTCATGGTGATGGCCGTGGCGCTGGTATGGGGCACCGCTGGAAAGCTGATGCAGCAGGGAGGCGGCGACGGGCGCCGCTTGCTGATCCTTCAGCGGATCGCATCTGTCTGGCTTGCGATCGTATCGGTGACGCTGATTACGGGTGTGATCCGGGCGTGACGCTCCGGCTCAGGTTCATTCGAAATTATACAAAAATACCAATTGTATAGGAGTTCGCAGGTTCATGATGCGTGACGCGCCATGTTTCAGTGTGGCGGTTCGGTGCGTCCAGTTCTTCAAGTAAAACTTGAGGAATTTCATGCCATGCTTTGATAGCTATCGTGAGGTTATTGATTTCGGCTTGGATTCGGGATGAGCCTTGGAAGCTGTCTCGAATTGGTCCGCTGATGATGTGTGGCACTCGCCGGTGCGATGGAATGCACTATGCTGCCCGCCCATGAGTCCTCATCCGCTTTCCCGCATCGTCAGCCGATTCAAGCGTGAGCCATCGCGCACCGGATCGCTCATCATCACCTTCTATGGCGACGCCATCCTGCCGCGCGGCGGCTCGGTCTGGCTCGGCACGCTGCTGCAATTTCTCGACATGCTCGGCACCGACGGCGGCGTGGTCCGCACCGCGGTGTCGCGGCTTGCGGCCGATGGCTGGCTCGACCGCGACAAGGTCGGCCGCAAGAGCTTCTACAAACTCGCCAAAAGCGGTCGTGAACAGTTTGAGGCCGCCGTCACGCATGTCTACAATCCGCATGCGTCGGATTGGGCAGGGCGCTTCGAGCTTCTGCTGATCGGAAACGGAGCGGACCGCGAGGCGTCGCGAACGGCCCTGGCCGAAGCCGGCTTCGGCAGTCCGATGCCGGGCGTGTGGGTGGCACCCTCCGCTGCGCATCTGCCGCCAATTGTTGCGGGAGCCATCAGACTTGAAGTGTCCGCCGATGGCGCGATGGGGCAGCGGCTGGTGCAGGCGAGCTGGTCGCTGGAGCGAACGGCCGAGTCGTATCGCGAATTCATGAAGACCTTTGCGCCGCTGGAAAACTGGATCGGCGGCGCCGACGCGATCACACCAGCCGATGCCATGCTCGCGCGGGTGCTGCTGATCCACCATTACAGGCGGGTGATCCTGCGCGATCCCTTGCTTCCGTCCGTACTTCTGCCGCCAGCGTGGCCCGCGCTTGAGGCGCGCGCACTCTGCGCCCGGCTGTATCAAGCTCTTCTGCCGGCGTCCGAGATCCTGGCTGGACGCCCACGGGGAAAGCGCCACCGGTCCGTTGCAGCCGCCGGGTCCGGAACTGGACCGGCGGTTTTCGGACGTGCAGCGCAACATGTTACAGAAATAACTTGTTGAATGAATTTTATGTTATATATTGCCGGTGTTCCGTTGGGAGGAATCGGCGATGTATACGCAAGCGCTCAACACATCCGACACAGAGATCGGTCTCGTCGAGGACGCAGACCGCGCGGCGCAGTTTCAGGCGCGCATCGATGCCGAAGAGCGCATCGAGCCGAATGACTGGATGCCGGCGGCCTATCGCAAGACGCTGACGCGCCAGATTTCCCAGCACGCCCATTCCGAGATCGTCGGCATGCTGCCCGAAGGCAACTGGATCACGCGTGCGCCATCGCTGCGCCGCAAGGCCGCGCTGCTGGCCAAGGTGCAGGACGAATGCGGCCACGGCCTTTATCTCTATGCCGCCGCCGAGACGCTGGGCTCGTCGCGCGAAGAGCTTGTCGATGCGCTGCTCGCGGGCAAGGCGAAGTATTCCTCGATCTTCAATTATCCGACCCTGACCTGGGCCGACATCGGCGCGATCGGCTGGCTGGTGGACGGCGCGGCCATCATGAACCAGATTCCGCTGTGCCGCTGTTCTTATGGTCCCTATGCGCGTGCCATGATCCGCGTCTGCAAGGAGGAGTCGTTCCATCAGCGGCAGGGTTACGAAATCATGCTGACGCTGGCGCGAGGCACCGAGGAGCAGAAGGCGATGGCGCAGGACGCGCTGAACCGCTGGTGGTGGCCGTGCCTGATGATGTTCGGCCCGCCGGACAATGTCAGCCAGCACGGCGATCAGTCGACGCAATGGAAGATCAAGCGCTTTTCCAACGACGACCTGCGCCAGAAGTTCGTCGACGCCACCGTGCCGCAGGCGCATTTCCTCGGCCTCACGTTGCCGGACGCCGATCTGAAGTGGAACGAAGCGACCGGCCATTGGAATTATGGCGTGATCGACTGGAACGAGTTCAAGCAGGTTCTCGCCGGCAACGGTCCGTGCAACCGCGATCGCATGGCGGCACGCCGCAAGGCGCATGAAGATGGTGCATGGGTACGGGACGCCGCAATCGCCTACGCCGAAAAACAAAAAGCGCGCCGCACAGCGGCCGCAGCTTGAGGAGGACGCCATGACCACGCCAACCATCCAGCTCTGGGAAGTTTTCATCCGCAGCCGCAACGGCCTCGCGCACAAGCATGTCGGCTCGCTTCACGCACCTGATGCGACATTGGCGCTGCAATCCGCGCGCGACCTCTACACCCGCCGCGGTGAGGGGCTGTCGATCTGGGTCGTGCCGTCGAATGCGATTGTCGCGTCCGACCCGTCCGACAAGGGCATGATGTTCGAGCCGGCGATGTCGAAGATCTATCGCCATCCGACATTCTACGAAGTGCCGGAAGAAGTCGGGCATATGTGATTGGCATTCCCTCGTCATTCCGGGGCGCGAGTGAAACAAGCAAACCCGGAATCCATGACGTTGCAACCCAGGGATTCCGGGCCTGCGCCAAGAGGCGAATCCCGGAATGACATCGCGAGTATTGAACATGGCATCGCCTTCTATCAAAGTCACCGAAAGCCCGCTGGTGCTTTACACCCTGCGGCGCGCCGACGATGCGCTGATCCTCGGGCATCGCGTGTCGGAATGGTGCGGCCACGCGCCGATGCTGGAAGAGGAGATGGCGCTCGCCAACATGGGCCTCGACCTGATCGGGCAGGCGCGCGAGCTATACAGCTACGCGGCCCAGGTCGAGAACGCCGGTCACGACGAGGACAAGCTGGCCTATCTGCGCGACGAGCGGCAGTATCGCAATCTGCTGCTGGTCGAGCAGCCGAACGGTGATTTCGCTCGCACCATCGCGCGGCAGTTCTTCTATTCAGCGTTCGCCGATCCCTATTGGCGCGCCATGATAACCTCGAAGGATGCGACGCTGGCGGCCATCGCGGCGAAGTCCGAGAAGGAAAGCGCCTATCATCTTCGTCATTCGTCGGAATGGATGATCCGGCTCGGCGACGGGACCGAGGAAAGCCATCGCCGCGCGCAGAGCGCGATCGACGATCTGTGGGCGTTCACCGGCGAACTGTTCCACTCCGACGAAGGTGATGCGGCGCTGATTTCTTCGGGAATCGCAATCGATCCGGAAAGCCTGCGCGGCCGCTGGTCGGAAACAGTCTCGAACGTGCTGAACGAAGCAACCTTGAAGCTGCCAGCAAACGACTGGATGCAGAAGGGCGGCCGCTCCGGCAACCACACCGAACATCTCGGCCATCTGCTCAGCGAACTGCAATCGATGCAGCGAACCTTTCCGAACGCAACATGGTGACCGCCAGCACCAGTGCCCAAGATCTTCGCCAGACCGCATGGAACGCGGCGGCGCAGGTGGCCGATCCGGAAATTCCGGTTCTGACCATCGAAGATCTCGGCGTGCTGCGCGAGGTGACGGTGACCGACGGCACTGTGGAGGTCGCAATTACGCCGACCTATTCCGGCTGCCCGGCAATGAACATGATCGCGCTCGAAATCGAACTGGCGCTGGCGCGCGAAGGCATCTGCAATCCGAAAATCCGCACCATCCTGTCGCCAGCGTGGACGACGGAGTGGATGAGCGAGCAGGGCCGCCAGAAGCTGAAAGACTACGGCATCGCGCCGCCACAGCACGCCGCAGGCCGGCGCGCGCTGTTCGGCGAACAGCAGGTCGCGTGCCCGCAATGCGGTTCCGTGAATACCGAAGTGCTGTCCGAATTCGGCTCGACCTCGTGCAAGGCGCTGTGGCGCTGCAAGGCGTGCCGCGAGCCGTTCGACTATTTCAAGTGTCATTAGAGATCCAACAGATGTCACAGGTTCCGAAATTCCATCGCCTCGCCATCGACGATCTGCGTCGCGAAACTCCCGACGCCATCTCCATGACCTTCGCAGTTCCGGGTGAGCTGGCCGGGGACTACACCTTCGCGCCGGGGCAGTATCTGACGCTGCGCACCGTGATGGACGGCGAGGAGGTGCGGCGGTCCTATTCGATCTGTTCGAGTCCCGACGACCGCGAACTGCGTATCGCCGTCAAGAAGGTCGAAGGCGGCGCGTTTTCAAGCTGGGCGCTTGAAGCGCTGAAGTCCGGCGACGAACTGGATGTGATGACGCCGACCGGCCGCTTCGGCGTCGCCCATGTGCCCGGTGAAGCGCGGGTCCATGTTGGCTTCGCCGCGGGCTCCGGCATCACGCCGATCATCTCCATCATTCGCGGCATTCTCGCCCGCGAGCCGAACAGCCGCTTCTTCCTGTTCTACGGCAACCGCTCGACCAGCGGCATCCTGTTCCGCGAGGCGCTCGAAGAACTGAAAGACCGTTTCATCGGCCGCCTGTCGGTGTTTCACGTGCTGTCGCAGGAGGAGCAGGACCTTCCCATTCTTTACGGGCGGCTCGACCGTGCGAAAGTCGAGTTGTTGTTGCGCGCGATGGTTCCTGCCGCGGCGGTCGATCATGTGTTCGTGTGCGGTCCCTCGGCGATGAGCGAGGAGATTGAGGCGACCTGTGTCGATCTCGGCATTCCCGCAGACCATATTCATGTTGAGCGCTTCGTGTCAGGTCTCGGCGGCAAGCCGCGTCCGAAGGTTCAGATTGTGCCGGAGGCGCCGCCGAAGGCGATCGCGTCGCTGATCGTCGACGGCAAACGCAAGGACGTGCCGGTTGCGGAAGGCGAGGCCATTCTCGATGCCGCGCTGCGCGCCGGCGTGGACCTGCCTTATGCCTGCAAGGGCGGCATGTGCAGCACCTGCCGCGCGAAGATCGTCGAAGGCGAGACGGAGATGGACGTCAACTATTCGCTGGAGCCATGGGAACTGGAAGCCGGGTTCGTGCTCACCTGCCAGGCGCATCCGGTTTCGTCGCGCGTTGTGGTCGACTACGATCAGGTCTAGCTACTTGCCCTCGCGGAGCAGCGCGTAGGCCGTCTGCGCCATCGCGACGGGCCGTTCGTCGCTCTCTGTGCGGATGGAAATGCTGCCGTAGGCCATCGTCTTTCCCATCCGCACGACGCGGGCGTCCGCCAAGAGGTCCGCGCGCATGGCGGGGCGCATGAAGTGGATCGTCTGGTCCACCGTGGTCATCGGGAAATATTCGCCCGCGGCGGAGCAGATCGCGAACACCATCGCCGTATCGGCGAGGCTCATCAGCGCCTGACCGCAGACCACGCCGTTGTCCCGGCACAACTTGTCCGAGAAGCGCATGCGCAGCACCGCGCCGTCGCCTCCGATGCTCTCGATCGAGAAATCAAGATCCTGCACCCATTTCGCGAACACGGATGCGAGCAGGTTTTCGGCGGCGGGCTTGTCGAATGTCGGCATGTTGTATCCTGCAAGAATTCAGATCAGCGTCACGGGAAGGGACGTGAAACCGCGAAAGCGCACGCGCCGCGCCCTGTGGGCAGGCCCGGTGGCGGCGAAGTTCGGGAAGCGGGCAAGAAGCCGGCCGATGGCGATGCGACCTTCAAGGCGTGCGAGGGTGAGACCCACGCAGGCATGGGCGCCTGATGCAAAAGCAAGGTGACGGTTCGGCGCGCGCGAGATGTCGAGGCACTCCGGTTGCTCGAACACGTCCGGGTCGCGGTTCGCCGCGCCGATGCAAAGCGTGATCAGCGAACCCTGCGGAATCGCAACGCCATCGATCTCCGCATCCTGAACGGTACGGCGATTGCCAAGCTGGTTTGAGCTCTCGAACCGCAGGAATTCCTCGATGGCCGATTTAATGAGCGCTGGATCCTCAATCAGGCGGCGGCGTTCGTCCGGGAAACGCAACAGCAATTCCAGCCCGTTACCGATCAGGTTCGTCGTGGTCTCGTGACCCGCGTTCAGGATGAAGATGCAGTTCTGCAACAGCTCGACTTCGCTCAAGCGCTCGCCATTGGGCTCGCCCTGAATCAGGCGGGTCAGTACATCATGCTCGGCATCGCCCGGCCGCGCGCGGCGATCGGCAACAAGGTCGCGGAGATAGGCGAGGAATTCACCCACCGCGCGTTCGCCGCGTGCCTGAGCGTCTTCCGACAAGAACGGCTCGAGCGCGCCGAGGATCGCCAGCGACCAGCCGCGCAGCGGCGCGCGATCCTGATGAGGTATCGCCAGCAGGTTGCCGATCACCTCCACTGGAATGGCGGAAGCGAAATCCTCGATCAGGTCGGCCTTGCCGCGCGCGGCCATGTCGTCCAGCAGCCGGTCGACCAGTGCGGTCAGTCCCGGCTCCATCCCGGCGATGGCGCGCGGGTTGAGCGCGCCGGCGATCAGCCGCCGCACGCGGGTGTGCAGCGGCGGATCGTTGAAAACAAGACTCGTGGTGTGGTGCTGGAACAGCAGCGAGTCCGCGCCGTACTTCGGCGCGAATTCGATCTTCTTGTCGGAGCTGAAACGCGTCGTGTCCTTGTAGATCGCCTCAAGATCGCGATGCCGCGTCAGGAACAGCGATCCGTCCGGCATTCGATGAATCGGATCGGCGGATTGCAGCGCGCGATAGGTCGGGTAGGGATCGTCGTAGAACGTGTCCGATAGGTCCTTCAGCGAGAAGTTGCGCGCGATCGCAACGTCCTCGCGCGAAACCGGGCGCGGTACGCTTGCGGGATCAACTCGCGATTGATCCGTCGACGACATCGGATTTTCCTGCGCCTACAGGAGAACGTCGTTGATCTGCACCACGGCCTGCGCCTTGGTGAAATTCGGAATGTCCGCGAAGATTTCCTTGCCGTGGGCCTTTCCGGCAGCCTTGAAATCATCCATCGAGCCGAACGTCATCAATGCAATCATCTGGTAATCGGGCGTGCTGCCGTCGGGCTTCGCCATGCCCTTGATCGCCTGCGCGCTTTTTAAGCCGTGCGGGCCCCAGCGATCCTTCACCAGCGGCATGTGCGTTTTGAAATAGTAGTCGGTATCGAACGCCTCGCCGGCCGGATACATCACTGTCACGAGGATCATCGGTCTCTCCCTATTGTTTTGTTATTGTGATCAAGCTGCCGGCCGCACTGCGTTCATGGTGAGAAGTTCGTAGGTCGCGGCCGACTCGTTCTTGTCGGTCAGAATTTCCACGTCCCAGCGCACTTCGCCATACTGCTTGTTGCGTGGCGACTTGTCCTTGGCGGTCAGCCTGACCTTGATGGTCTCGCCGGGCTGGATCGGTTTGATGAAACGGAGTGAATCGAGTCCGTAGTTGGCCAGCACCGGACCGGGATCGGGGTCGACGAACAATCCCGCAGCGAACGACAGCAGCAGATAACCGTGCGCGACGCGGCCGGGGAAGAACGGATGGCCCTTGGTCGCTTCCTCGTCCATGTGCGCGTAGAACGTATCGCCGGTGAAATGGGCGAAATGCTCGATGTCCTCGAGCGTGATGGTGCGTTCCTTGGAAAAGAACGTCTGCCCGACATCCAGATCCTCGAAATGATAGCGGAACGGGTGCCTGTCTTTCTCCACGATGGGCGCGCTCTTCATCCAGCTTCCGGTGATGCCCGTCAGCATCGCGGGCGAACCCTGAAGTGCGGTGCGCTGCATGTAGTGATGCACGCTGCGGACGCCGCCGAGTTCCTCGCCGCCGCCGGCGCGGCCGGGGCCGCCGTGAACCATCTGCGGCATTGGCGAGCCGTGGCCGGTCTGTTCCTTCGCACAATCGCGGTCGATCATCACGAGGCGACCGTGGAAGCTGGCTACCCCGAACACGAGATCGGAAGCAACCTTCGGATCGTGGGTATAGACCGACGCCACAAGGCTGCCGCCGCCGCGATTGGTCAGCGCGATGGCTTCATCGAGATCGCCGTAGCCCATCACCGTACAGACCGGGCCGAAGGCTTCGACGGAATGGACACTGTTGGCGTTGAGCGGATCGGCGCAATGCAGCAGCAGCGGCGGCAGGAATGCGCCGCGCGTCACGTCCGCGCCCTGCACATCAAAATTGTCGGGATCGCCGGCGACAAGCTGGGCTTCGGTCCGCAATGTTTTGACATGGGCGAGCACGTCGCGGCGCTGGTCGAGGCCGACCACGGGACCCATCCGCACCGTTTCCAGTTCGGGATTGCCGATGACAACCGTGGCGAGCCGTTCGCGCAGGGCCTCGATCACGGCGTCGATGCTTGAGGAGGGAGCCAGCGCACGGCGGATCGCGGTGCACTTCTGTCCCGCCTTGACTGTCATCTCCTTGGCGACTTCCTTGATGAACAGATCGAACTCCGGCGTGCCGGGCGCGGCATCAGGCGCAAGGATCGCGGCGTTCAGTGAGTCGCGCTCAGCGACGAAGCGCACCGCTTCCCTGGCGATCACGGGATGGCGTTGCAGCTTTTCCGATGTACTGGCGGAGCCGGTGAACGAGACAACGTCCTGACAGGTGAGGTGGTCGAACAGATCGCCGGTCGAACCGACGATGAATTGGAACGCGCCTTCAGGAAGAATGCCGGATTCCGCGATCATGCGCGCGAGCGCGTGGGCGACATAGGACGTGACCGTTGCGGGTTTCGACACCACGGGCACGCCGGCGAGCATGGCGGGCGCGAGCTTTTCGAGCAGGCCCCAGCAGGGAAAGTTGAAGGCGTTGATATGGACGGCTGCGCCGTGCAGCGACGTCACAATGTGCTGCCCGGCGAAGGTGCCGGTCTTGCTCAGAGACTCGACGGCCCCGTCCATCAGGAATGTGGAATTCGGCAATTCACGGCGGCCCTTGCCGGCATAGACGAACAGCGTTCCGATGCCGCCATCGACGTCGATCAGGTTGTCAGTGCGCGTGGCGCCAGTCTGGAACGATAACTTGTAGAGATGGTCCTTTCGCTCCGTTAGGTACTGCGCGAGCTTCTTCAACAGATCGGCGCGCTGATGGAACGTCAGCTTCCGCAGATTCTTGCCGCCGGTCTTGCGGGCGTAGGCGAGAATGCTGCGCATATCCAGCCCGCCGCTGGACGCTTCGGCCACCACGTCGCCGGCGACGGCGCTTCGCACTTCGATCAGGTCGCGGCCCGGTGCAGCCCATTTTCCGTTGACGTAGCTTTCGAGTTTCATGGGATCACTTCGATGTTGGGTGCGCGAAGCACCGATGTGAACAACGGCGACTCTATTCGGCAGCGGCGGTGCGTTTGGATGTCTTGGGAGATGGCTTGAGCAGGCCGCGCGCGCCATCGGAGATCAGCCGGGTGACGATGTCGGCATATTCGTCGCGGCTGACGGAGCCGGTGCTCTTGAACCAGAGGTAGTGCCAGTTGACCATGCCGAACAGCGACATCGTCACCGGCGTCAGCATCTTCGTACCCTTAAGATGCGGCGCGACGCCGGCCACGGCCGCGGAAAAGATCGTGACCAGATCTCGCTCCATCCGCTTCAGTTCGGTCTGACGTTCAGGCGGCAGAAACCTCATGCTGTTGATCTGGACGTTGTGCTGGGAATCGGCATCCCGGTAGGCTTCCAGCAGCGCGCCAATCAGCCCGCGCAAGCGCGCCTCGGGCGGCTCGTCCGGATGGTCGGCGGCCTCGACGACTTCCAGCAATTCCTTGAGATGAAAGCGGATGACGTCGAACAGCAGACCCTCCTTGTCCTTGTAGTAGTGATAGAGGTTCGCCTTCGACACGCCGCAGGCTTCGGCGATCTTGTTCATCGAGGCACGGTCGTAACCGTGCGCCGAGAAAAGCTCCGCCGAGCGATCGAGAATCGCCTGTCGTTTGTTGTCGTAGTCGTTGGCGCGGCTGCGTGCCATGTAGTGGATTATTCCTTAGTCTTTAAGCAGCATGATCTTTTGGAGAACCTGTTCCACCCTCGGGTCAAGCCCGAGGGCATGCTTTTCCGGATCATGCTTTGGGTCTGCGGTCGATGATGCGCTTGGCCTTACCGACGGAGCGCTCGATGGCTCCCGGATCGAGCACGCGAACCTTCGCGGTGATGCCAATCGTATCCTTGATGATCTGCTCCAGCCGCCTGGCGTCGTCCTTGCGGACGATGCTGTCATTGGCTTCGGGACGGGCCTCGACCTGGATCTCCATCTCGTCCATGCGGCCTTCGCGGGTGAGGATGATCTGGTAGTGAACCGAGAGGGCGGGGATCGTCAGCAGCTTTTCCTCGATCTGAGTCGGAAACACATTGACCCCGCGCACAATCATCATGTCGTCGGAACGGCCGGTGACCTTTTCCATCCGCCGCATCGAACGCGCCGTGCCCGGCAGCAGCCGCGTCAGGTCGCGGGTCCGGTAACGGATCACGGGCATGGCTTCCTTGGTCAGCGAGGTGAAGACCAGTTCGCCTTTTTCGCCATCGGGCAGCACTTCGCCGGTCACCGGATTGATGACTTCGGGGTAGAAGTGATCTTCCCAGATATGCAGCCCGTCCTTCGTTTCCACGCATTCGTTGGCGACGCCGGGCCCCATCACCTCCGACAGGCCGTAGATGTCGACGGCATGGAGATCGAACGCTTCCTCGATTTCCTCGCGCATGGCGTTGGTCCATGGCTCGGCGCCGAAGATGCCGATCCGCAGCGACGACTTGCGCGGATCAAGTCCCTGCTTCCTGAACTCATCCAGGATCGCCAGCATGTAGGAGGGCGTCACCATGATGATTTCAGGCTTGAAGTCGTTGATGAGCTGGACCTGCCGCTCGGTCATGCCGCCGGAAATCGGGATCACGGTGCAGCCGAGCCGCTCCGCGCCGTAGTGCGCGCCGAGGCCGCCGGTGAACAGCCCGTATCCGTAGGCGATATGGACCTTCATGCCCGGACGGCCACCCGCGGCGCGGATCGAGCGCGCGACCACGTCGCTCCATGTGTCGATGTCGCGTTTGGTGTAGCCGACCACGGTCGGCTTGCCCGTGGTGCCGGATGACGCGTGAATGCGCGCAATATCGGTTTCAGGAACGGCGAACATGCCGAACGGATAATTGTCGCGCAGGTCTGCTTTGATCGTGAAAGGGAACTTCGCCAGATCGGGCAGGTCGTTGAACGAGTCGGGGCGAACGCCCGCGGCGTCGAACTTCGCGCGGTAGTGCGGCACGTTGTCATAGGCATGGTGCAGCGTCCACGCCAGACGCTCGCGCTGAAGCGCGCGTATCTCGTCGCGAGACGCGACTTCATAACGATCAAGCTCCGTCGGTTCGGGCGTCAGCCGATCGAGCTTGCGCAGCGGAATCTGAAGCAACGTTGTCTCCCGATTTTATTTGTCATTGTGTTGATGGTCGTCCGCCGTGAGCAGTCGGCCTGAAATGGTTCGTGAATGTCCGCGAAATTCCGCGACCACGGTGTTGGCGCTGTCGCGGACGGTGACATCGTAAATTCCGCCACGCCCCGCGCGGGTCCGTTCGACGGCATGCGCCGTCAGTGTTTCGCCTTCTCGCACCGGCTGGAGGAATGTCACTGCGCATTGCTGCGCGACGGTGCGCTGGTCGTAGGTGTTGCAGGCGAATGCGAAGGTGGAGTCCGCCAGCGTGAAGATGAAACCACCGTGGCAGATGCCGTGGCCGTTGGTCATGTCCTTGCGAACCGTCATCGAGAGAAACGGCTTCGCCGGGCGCGATCCGTTGAAGGCTCATGCCAAGGCCTTTGCTGGCGCGGTCATCCAGCCACATGGTCTGCGCGCAGGCCTCGGCCAGCGCATGCGGATCAGCGCTCTCGGTTGTATGGCCAGCGTCCACGATGTCCTCCCGGATCGGCTGTTGTGTCTCAGCCGTTGGGAGCAGGTTACTATTGACCAACCGTCCGGTCAATTATATTGATGGGACCAGAAGCGCATCACATCGCATCGGCAATTTGTCTGGGACAATTTGCCGGTGTGAGGAACAAGATGTGCCGGGCAAGCTCTCCGAAAAAACGAGCGCCCATCATCAGGGAGGATTCCATGAAGCCGACTTCAGCAATCAGACTTCTATTGGCCGGCGTCGCCGGTTTGGCGTTCGCCAGTCCCGCACTTGCACAGCAGACCGTGAAAATCGGCTCCGTGCTTTCGGTGACCGGTCCGGCATCGTTTCTCGGCGAGCCGGAAGACAAGACGCTGCGGATGTATGTCGACAAGATCAATGCGGCCGGCGGCATCGGCGGCAAGAAGGTCGAACTCATTATCTACGACGACGGCGGAGACGCCAACAAGGCGCGGACCTTCGCGACCCGCCTGATCGAGGACGACAAGGTCGTGGCGATGGCGGGCGGTTCGACGACCGGCACCACTATGGCGATGATCCCGGTGTTCGAGGAAGCACAGGTGCCGTTCATCTCGCTGGCTGGCGCCGTCGAAATCATCGATCCGGTCCGCAAGTACGTCTTCAAGACGCCGCACACCGACAAGATGGCCTGCGAGAAGATTTTCGAGAACCTCAAGCAGCGCAAGCTCACGGACATCGCGCTGATCTCTGGCACCGACGGTTTCGGCGCGTCGATGAAGGCGCAATGCGTCAAGGCCGCGCCGAACTACGGCATCAAGATCATCACCGAGGAAAGTTACGGTCCGCGCGACAGCGACATGACCGGCCAGCTTACCAAGATCAAGGGCACTCCCGGCGTTCAGGCCGTGGTCAATCCCGGCTTCGGGCAGGGACCTGCGATCGTCACCCGCAACTATGCGCAGCTCGGCATGACCGCGACGCCGCTCTACCAGAGCCACGGCGTGGCCTCGAAGAGCTTCATCGAGCTTGCCGGTCCTGCTGCGGAAGGCGTGCGCTTGCCCGCGGCGGCCTTGCTGGTCGGCGACAAGCTGCCGGACGGTGATCCGCAGAAGAAGGTCGTGGTCGATTACAAGAAGACCTATGAGGACGGCACCAAGCAGCCGGTCTCGACCTTTGGCGGCCACGCCTATGATGGCCTGTTCATTCTCGTCGAGGCCATGAAGCGCGCCAACTCGACCGATCCGAAGAAGATTCGCGACGAGATCGAGAAGACCAAAGGCTTTGTCGGCACGGGCGGCATCGTGACCATGTCGCCGACCGATCACCTGGGTCTCGATCTTTCCGCCTTCCGCATGCTGGAAATCAAGGGCGGCGACTGGTCCCTGATCAAGCCCGGCGCATAAGGCGAATCTCGCTTGCGTGATACGATTGGCGCTCCCGGACAGTTCGGATCGATCCGTCCGGGAGCGCTGTTTCTCTCCCTGACTTGTTCAACATTGCCGTAAACGGCTGATAGCTTGTGTCCGCGGAGCCGGAATGCCCGAGTTTGTCCAGTTTCTGATTTCCGGACTGACGGTTGGAGCGGTCTACGCGCTGGTCGCGCTGGGGTTCACGCTGGTCTACAACGCCTCCGACGTCGTGAATTTTGCGCAGGGCGAGTTCGTAATGCTGGGCGGCATGGTGACGGTGTTTCTCTCTGCCGCCGGAATTCCGCTGCCGCTCGCGGCTGTTCTCGCGGTGTGCGTCTCGATCGTGGTCGGACTGTTGCTGTACTGGCTCGCCATCGAGCCTGCGCGCGATGCGTCGCCGGTCACGCTCATCATCATCACCATCGGGGCGTCGATCCTGTTGCGCGGCGCGGCGCAGATCATTTTTGATAAGCAGTTTCACAAGCTACCGAGCATTTCCGGTGACACGCCGGTCAACCTGCTCGGTGCGACCGTTCAGCCGCAGAGCTTCTGGGTGCTCGGAGGCACCGCGGCCATTGTCATCCTGCTCTATGTGTTTCTGGAGCGGACCGTTCTCGGCAAGGCCGTGCTTGCAACGGCGGCCAATAGGCTGGCGGCGCGGCTGGTCGGCATCAACACCGCAACCGTGATGGCGCTGGCATTCGGCGGATCGGCCGCCATCGGCGCGGTCGCCGGCATCCTGATTACCCCGATCACGCTGACCAGTTATGACGTCGGCACCATGCTGGCGCTGAAAGGATTCGCCGCGGCGATGCTCGGCGGCATGGGCAATCCGATCGGCGCGGTCGCCGGCGGTTTGCTGCTCGGCCTGCTTGAAGCGTTCGGCGTCGGCTATATCAGTTCGACCTACAAGGACGCCTTCGCCTTCATCGTCATTCTGCTGGTCCTGTTCGCCATGCCGCAGGGCCTGTTCGGCCGGCGCACCGTGGAAAGGGTCTGAGCGTTGCAGGACAAAGTCGGCCGGATGATCGGCCATCGCTATCTGACGTTGATTGTGCTGGCGGCGATCATTGCGGTGCTGCCGCTGGCCTTTCCGTCGAGCTACTACTTCCGCGTGGCATCGCTGGTGTGGGTGTCCGCCTTCGCGGCCATTGGCCTCAACGTCCTGATGGGGCAGGCCGGTCAGGTCAGCCTCGGCCATGCGGGATTCTTCGGGATCGGCGCCTATGCCGTCGCCATCGGGCCTGTGCATTTCGGCATCTCGCCGTGGGCGGCGATCATCATCGGCTGCGCTATCTCTTCCGCGCTGGCCTATCTTGTCGGGCGCCCGATCCTGAAACTGAAAGGCCACTACCTCGCCATCGCCACGCTCGGCTTCGGCGTGCTGGTGGCGCTCGTCATCACCACGGAAAGCCGCTGGACCGGCGGCCCCGACGGCATGCCGGTGGCGAAGCTGGTGCTGTTCGGCTGGCGCGTCAGCGGATCGGACACTTGGTACTGGATCACGGGCGGGCTTCTGGTGCTGGGCACATGGCTCGCGCTCAACCTGAACGATACGCCGACCGGACGTGCCTTCCGCGCGCTGCACGACAGCGAGGTCGCCGCAAGGGTGGCGGGAATCGACGTCGCGCGTTTCAAGTTGCAGGCCTTCGTCATCGCCGCAGCCTATGCATCGGTCGCAGGCTCTGCGCTGGCGCTGATGAACGGCTTCATCAATCCCGATCAGGCCGGCTTTCTTCACTCGGTCGAAATGGTGACGATGGTGGTGCTGGGCGGCCTCGGCTCCGTCGTCGGCAGCATCGTCGGTGCGGCGGTGCTCATCACACTGCCCCAGGTCCTCACGGTGTTTCAGGAATACGAGCACCTGCTGCTTGGCTTCATCATCATCGTCTCGATGATCTTCATGCGCGACGGCATCGTGCCGACGCTGTCACGTGTGCTGGCGAAAAGGACGCAGGCATGACGATCCTCGCGGCCAAGGACATCGGAATTTCGTTCGGCGGCGTCAAGGCCATCGACGGCGTGAGCTTCGAGGTCAGCCCCGGCAAGATTCTCTCCATCATCGGCCCCAACGGCGCGGGTAAGACCACGCTCTTCAACATCGTGTCCGGCGTGTACGAATGCAGCCATGGCAATGTCGAGTTGTCGGGTGAAGACGTCACAGGTCTCACGCCTGACAAGCTCGCGGCGCGGGGCCTGTCGCGCACCTTCCAGAATCTTCAAATCTTCCAGCGCATGACCGCAGCGGAAAACGTGATGGTCGGTCGTCATCTGCGGGAACGCTGCAATCTGCTGGCGGACCTGTTCCGGTTGCCGTCGGTGACGCGCCAAAACAGTGAGACGCGCGAGGCTGCGCTGGCGTTCCTCGACGATGTCGGCTTGCGCGGCAGCGCCGATGTTGCAGCAGGATCGCTGTCCTACGGCGCCTGCAAGCGTCTGGAAATCGCCCGCGCGCTGGCCGCCGAGCCGCGCGTGCTGTTGCTCGATGAACCGGCGGCGGGCTGCAACCCGGTCGAGACCGAGGAAATCGACGAGCTGATCCGCCGTGTGGCCGCCAGGGGCATCGCGGTCGTTCTGGTCGAGCACGACATGAAGCTGGTGATGAAAATCTCCGATCACATTCTGGTCCTGAATCGCGGCAAGCCGATCGCCGAAGGCGAACCCCGCGCGGTGCGCGACAATCCTGCCGTTCTGGAAGCCTATCTCGGCAAACACGGAGCCAGGGAGGCGGCGCGTGCTTGAAGTCGCGAACCTGCGCAGTTCCTATGGCCGCATCGAGGTGCTGCACGGTGTGAACCTCACCGTGCATGCCGGTGAGGTCGTGGCGTTGATCGGCTCCAACGGCGCGGGCAAGACCACGTTGCTGCGCGCGCTGTCCGGCGTGCAGCCGATCACCGCCGGCGAAATTCGCTTTCTCGGCGAACGTATCGACCGCCTCAAGCCGCACCGGCGAGTCGAGCGCGGCATGACCCAATCGCCGGAAGGCCGCCAGATCTTCGGCCCCTTGACCGTTGAGGACAATCTTCGTCTTGGGGCTTACATGCGCCGTGACAAAGGAATCGAAGCCGACCGCGACCATGTGTTTGCGATGTTTCCGATCCTTGCGGAGAAGCGGCATCTTCTCGCGGGCGGATTGTCCGGCGGCCAGCAACAGATGCTGGCGATCGGGCGCGCGCTGATGGGCAAACCGAAATTACTGTTATTGGACGAGCCTTCGCTCGGGTTGTCGCCGACGCTGGTCGACCAGATACTTGCCGCCATTGTCAGCCTCAGGCAGGACGGCGTGACCGTGCTGCTGGTCGAGCAGAACGCGAGCGCGGCGCTTGAAATTGCCGACCGCGGCTATGTACTGGAGACGGGCAAGATCGCACTCGAAGGCGCGGGCGCGACTTTGCTGTCGGACCCGAAAGTCAAAGCGGCGTATCTCGGCGCGGCGTAGAGCGGAATGAATTGAGATTGAATTGGAAGCCGTCACCCTGAGGTGCCGTAGCGAAGCAGTAGGCGTTCGAAAGAACGCCGTTCTTCGAACGGCTATGGGCCTCGAAGGGCGACGGCGATCCTTCGAGGCTCGGACGTTGTCCTCGCACCTCAGGATGACGCCGTCGATCAAACCTCATTTCCCCATGCTTTAGGCAATTAGAATGTATCAACCGCGCGACGGTTCGATTCCGGTTTGCCTGATGGTTTCCGGCGCGACGTCCTCACTCACCGGCTTGCGCCCGAACAGCGCGTAGAGCGCCGGCAACACGAAGAGCGTCAGCAGCGTCGCGCTGACGAGGCCGCCGATCACGACGGTTGCGATCGGCCGCTGCACTTCCGCACCGGTGCCGGTCGCGAGCGCCATCGGCACGAAGCCAAGCGATGCGACCAGCGCGGTCATGGCAACGGGCCGCAGCCGGGTGAGGGCGCCGGTGAAAATCGCATCCGCCTTCTCGTGCCCCTTCGCCATCAGTTGCCTGATATAGGTCAGCATCACCAGCCCATTGAGCACTGCGATGCCCGACAGGGCGATGAACCCGACCGCGGCGGACACCGAGAACGGGATTCCCCGCAGCCACAGCGCTACCACGCCGCCGGTGAGGGCGAGCGGTACGGCGCTGAACACGATCAGCGCATCCCGCGCGGTGCCGAGCGCGCTCATCAGCAGCAGGAAGATCATGAGGAAGGAGACCGGCACGACGATGGACAGCCGCTGTCGCGCGGCCTGAAGATTCTCGAACTGTCCGCCCCACGACATCCAGTAACCGGGCGGCAGCGTCACACTCGCCTCGATCTGCGCGCGGGCCTCGTTCACCACGGCGGCAATATCGCGGTCCCGCACGTTGGCTGTGACGACGACGCGCCGCTTGCCGTTCTCGCGGCTGATCTGATTGGGGCCTTCGCTAATGCTAAATGCCGCGAGCTGGCCCAACGGCACGGTCACCGGCGTCGGTCCCGCCTGCGGCAGCGACACCGGCAGGTTCCTGAGCGCGTCGAGATCGCCGCGAATGGTTTCCGGCAGCCGGACCACGATCTCGAAGCTGCGGTCGCCCTCGAAGATCGCCCCGGCGCTGCGGCCGCCGATGGCGGTGCCGATGACGTCCTGCACGGCCGCGAGGCTGAGGCCGCGCCGGGCGATCTCTGTCTTGTTGACGCTGATGTCCAGCACCGACAGGCCGCCGGCCTGCTCGATCCTGACGTCGGTCGCACCTTTTGTCTTTCGCAAAATGCCCGCGATCTGCTCCGCGCTGCGCAGCAGCGGCGCGTAGTCGTCGCCGAACACCTTCACTGCCAGATCGCCGCGCACGCCCGCCAGCAGTTCGTTGAACCGCATCTGGATCGGCTGCGTGAACTCATAGGCGTTGCCGGGCAATTCGCGCACCGCGTCCGCGATCTGGTCCAGCAACGCGGCCTTGCCCAGTTTGGGATCGGGCCATTCATTCTGCGGCTTGAAGATAATGAAAGTATCCGATGCGTTGGGCGGCATGGGATCGGCGGCAATCTCGGCTGTTCCGGTTTTCGAGAAAACATAAGCCACCTGCGGAAACCGGCTGATGGCTTTCTCGACGTCGAACTGCATCGCCTGCGATTGCGCGAGGCTGGTGCTGGGAATGCGCAGCGCGTGCATGGCGAGGTTCTTTTCATCCAGCGTCGGGATGAACTCCTGACCCAGCCGGAAGAACAGCAGTAACGCTCCGAGAAACAGGACGACGCCAGCGGCAATGGCGCCCGTCGGACGCTCGATGGTGCGCCGAAGAAGAGGAGCATACGATGTTTTGAGGCGATGCACCGCGCCGTTGTCGGCTTCCTTGACCCGGCCGGTCACGGCGATGGCGATCAGCGCGGGCACGAATGTCAGTGACAGCACGAAGGCCGCGGCGAGCGCGAGAATGACCGTCAGGGCCATCGGCTCGAACATTTTCCCCTCGACACCGCTGAAAGTCAGCAGCGGCACATAGACCAGAATGATGATCGCCTGGCCGTAGACGCTGGGGCCGATCATCTCCTCCGCCGCTTCCTTTACGGTCTCCAGCCGTTCGGGCAGCGACAGCGTCCGGTCCGCCGCTGTCTGCTTCTCGGCGAGATGGCGAAGTGTGTTCTCCGTGATGATGACCGCGCCGTCGACGATGAGGCCGAAGTCCAGTGCGCCAAGACTCATCAGGTTGGCGCTGATCCGGCCCTGCAACATCCCCGCCGCTGTCATCAGCATGGCGAGCGGGATCACCAGCGCGGTAATCAGCGCCGCGCGAAAGTTGCCGAGCAGGAGGAACAGCACGGCGATAACGAGCAGGGCGCCTTCGCCGAGATTTTTGGCGACGGTCGCGATGGTCGCGTCCACCAGTTGCGTGCGGTTGAGAACGGTATCGACCTGAACGCCCGCCGGGAGGTTGCGGCGGATGTCCTGCATTCTGGCGTCGACCGCGGCGGCGACGGAGCGGCTGTTGCTGCCGATCAGCATCAGCGCCGTTCCGACCACGACTTCGCGTCCGTCGCGGCTGGCGCTGCCGGTCCGGATTTCGCCGCCGATCGCAACGTCCGCAATATCGCGAACGCGCACCGGCACCGCGCCGCGTGTAATGATGGTGACGTCGCCGATGTCGGCGAGATTCTCCAGCCGCCCGCCGGCGCGCACGGCGATCCCCTCGCCATTGCGGTCAATGGTGCTGGCGCCCCGGCTGATGTTGTTGGCCTCGATGGCGGTTACGACATCGCCAAACGACAGCCCGAGCGAGATCAGCTTCGCCGGATCGGGCTTCACCTGATACTGCTTGACGTATCCGCCAATGGCATCGACGCTCGCCACGCCCGGAACGCTCCGGATCTGAGGCCGGATGATCCAGTCCTGCACGGTGCGCAGATATGCGCCGCGTTCGATGTCCGTCCTGAGCCGTTCACCTTCTGCCGTCACGAACGTGCCGTCGTTCTGCCAGCCGGACTTGCTGTTACTGCTTTCGCCTTGCGGCCGCAGCGAGACCGTCCACATGTAGATTTCACCGAGGCCGGTCGAGACCGGCCCCATCTTTGGATCGGCGCCGGGCGGCAGGCTGGACCGTAACTCGATCAGCCGTTCGTTGATCTGCTGCCGCGCGAAATAGATGTCGGTCTTTTCAGCGAAGACTGCCGTCACCTGCGAAAAGCCGTTGCGGGACAATGAGCGGGTGCTTTCCAGTCCCGCGATGCCCGCTAGCGCCGTCTCGATCCGAAACGTCACCTGTTTTTCGATCTCCGCCGGGGAGAGTGCCGTGGCCGTGGTATTGATCTGCACCTGCTTGTTGGTGATGTCGGGCACGGCGTCGATGGGCAGCCGCACCAGCGACCACAGGCCCAGCGCGACGAAGCCAAGGCTGAGCAGGACGACGGTCCAGCGATGCCGGACGGAAAGATCGAGAATGCGGCTGATCATATCTAGTACCCACTTTCCGAAGTTCGTGATCCATCCCAGCACCACCTTTCACGAACTTCGGAAAGTCATGGGTACTAGCAAGTTTAAATTCCAGTACCGCTTTCTATTGGAAGTTCCTGGGCGGGACTCGCTGCTTGTGCGGAGGAACTTCCAATAGGCGGTACTGTTGGCCTCAGTGCTGATGCTCGGCGGCGCTTTTGCCGAGGTCCGCCTTCAGGACGAAGGTGTTGGCGGTTGCGATCTTCTCGTTGGCAGTGAGGCCGGACGTCACCTCGAACGAGCGGCTGTCTTCACGGCCGGTGACGATCCTGCGCGGCGCGAACCCTTCCGGCGTGCGGACGAAAACAACGCTTTGGCCGTCGATGCTCTGCATGGCGGCTTTCGGCACCAGCAGTTCGGCCTGAATTTGCTGGAACGGAATTTCGGCGGTGACGAATGTTCCGGGCCGCAGGATGTGCGACGGATTGTCGACCGAGGCCACCACACGCGCCGAGCGGGTGTCCTTGTCGAGCAACGGACTCACGAACATGATGATCGCGGGCAGGGGAGCAGAACCGGCGCCGGTCGAGACAGTGATCTGCTGGCCCTGGCTGACGGCGGCGAGGTCCGCGGCCTGTAGTGACAGTTCGGCCCACACCACGCTGGAATCGACGATCACGAACAGTTCGCTTTCCTGCCCCTCGCGTCCGACCAGCGATCCGAGATCGACGCGGCGCTCCGCGATGCGCCCGCTCATGGGCGCGCGCAGTTCCTGCAACCGCAGGCTTTCAACCGGCTGCTGCGGGAGCACGGCGATCTGGTCGCCGGTCAGGCCCAGCGCGAAAAGTTTCTGGCGCGCGACGTCGAACTTGATCCGCACGTCTTCGAACGCGGTTTTCGCACGCAGGTAATCGTTCTCGCTGCTCACCTTGGACTCGAACAGGCTTTTCGACCGGCTGAACAACGTGTCCTGAAGGTCGAGGGCGACCTTGGCGGCGAGATACTGGCTCTTGGCGTCGGCGACCTCCCGGCTTTCGATGATCGCGAGCACGTCGCCTTCGCGGACGTCGTCGCCCAGCCGCTTGCGCAGTTCAGCGACGGTGCCGAGCAACCTGACGGAAACCTTGGCGATCCGTTCGCCGCTCGGCACGATCGTGCCCGGCACGACGATGTGTTTGCTGATGAGGCCGCCGCGAACGTCCTGAATCGCGAAATTTCCCGCCGCGATCTGGCGCTCGTTGAGCCTGACGATGGCTTCATCCGGATGGGCGGCCTGTTTCTGCGGCGCAGGCGCGTCGTGCGCGAAGGTTAGGGTGAGGAAATGCGCCGCGATCGCGCCGAGTGCGCCCGCCGCAACAAGCAGTCGAAGTCTGGTCATCGTTGAAATCCCGCGAGCGCTCAGGCTCGTGCCATTGCCGGGCCGGTGAATCCCGGCGTCTGCGATTTGAAATGGATGCAGGCAGGTGCGTCGCGCAGCCTCACAGGCTGCGGACGTTCCGACGGGCCGTTAAGGCCGCATCAGCTCAGGCGCGAGGTGGTTTGAAAAGCGGCAGGCCGGCCAGCGACGTCAGCGTTTGCTCACGGCCGAGGGGAGGCGCGTGATGGCTCACGTCCGCTGGAATCTGCACGACAAAGGTCGTTTGTCCGGTGACGTGGCTCAGGCAATGCCCGCAATGCATCGGCAGCTTGTGATCGGGTGCGTCGGGCGGTGTGGTTCCGTCGAAGTCCATCGCGATGACCGTGGTGTTCGACCCGGCGAGCGCCGGTTCGCAGTTCGCACAATGGATCAGCGATGCCAGCAGACCGAGCATCAGCGCGAGCACGAGCGACAGGCGGCGGCGTCCGCCCTGTCCTGCGCCGATCACAGCGCTGATGTTCGCACCGTTGGTCATAATCGTATCAGTAGATTTTCCGTGCGCCCTTTTCAAGGCCGGTCAAACCGCGTGTTTTTTCGCCAGTTCGCATCCCGATACCGGGCTGGTCACGATCTGGATGGTGGTGTGATGAATATTGAACTTTTCGTCCAGATGATGCGTGGCCTGAAGCAGGAAGGCATCGCCCGGATAGCCGGCGGGCATCACCAGATGGCAGGTCAGCGCGACCTCTGTCGTGCTCATCGGCCAGATATGCAGATCGCAGATCTGGGTGACGCCAGGCCGGGTTTCGAGATATTCGCGGACCGCAACCGGATCGATATTTTCCGGCACCGCATCCAGCGACATCGCGGTGCTGTCGCGCAGCAGTGCCCATGTGCCCCAGACGATGACGGCCACGATCACGAGACTGGTGGCCGGATCGAGCCACAGCCAGCCGGTGACCATGATGACGAGGGCGGCAATGACGACGCCGGCCGACACCGCGGCATCGGCCGCCATGTGCAGGTAAGCGCCTCGGATGTTGAGATCGTCCTTGCTGCCGGATGCGAACAGCCACGCGGTGAAGCCATTGATGGCGATGCCGATGGCGGCGATGATCATCACGGTCGTCTCGGCGACCGGCTCTGGATTCAGCAATCGCAGGATCGCTTCCCAGCCGATGGCGCCGACGGCGATCAACAGGAATACCGCATTGAACAGCGCCGCCAGGATCGATGAGCCGCGCAGGCCATAGGTGTAGCGCGGCGACGCCGGACGCTTCGACAGGATGACGGCGATCCACGCCACCACCAGTCCCAGCACGTCGGACAGGTTGTGCCCGGCATCGGCAATCAGGGCCGTGGAGTTGCTGGTGTAGCCGTAGATCGCCTCGATGATGACGAAGGCGGTATTGAGCGCGATGCCGACCGCGAAGGCGGGGCCGAAATTCGCCGGCGCGTGAACGTGCCCGCCGGGTCCATGGGAATGGGCGTGGTCACCATGCTCAGGGTCACCATGCTGATGATCATCAGCATGGTCGTGCGCGTGGGAATGCGAGTGCGTCATGCGGCTTCCGGAACGGCTGATCCCTCAAGGGCTCAGATGCTCCATGCGATATGCGTCATCCGGGAAACGAATACTATCACAACCGGAAAAGCGGGCGCGGCCTATTGCAGCGGCTTCACGTCGGCAACCGCGCGCGAGCGGGAGACCGTGGTCGCAATGTTTTCGGCCAGCAGACGCGCGAGGCAGGAATAGCCCCAGTCGGTCATGTGCAGGCCGTCGGCGATGATGAAGCGATCGAACGCGATGGCCTCGTCGTCGTGCCAATGCCGCATGGCCACGTAGCGTCGGAACAGCGGGACGTGAGCCTGCTTGGCGATATAGGCGATGAGGCCGACCATGTCGTTGACGGCCGGCTTGGCGTTGACCCGTGGCGCAAACTGCGGATCGATCAGCAACACGTCGGCGCCGGTCTTCCTGATGCGGGAGATTCCGGCCTGCAACAGTTCGCCGGTCGCCGGGACGCTGCCGTCGCGCAGCACGGTGTTGGTGCCGAGTTGCCAGATCACCAGATCCGGTTTCAGGCCGAGAATGTCATCCATCCGCGCCATCATGTCGGCGGCTTCCTCGCCGTTGACGCCGCGATTGAGCACGGAGATCGGCGCATCGGGGAATCTCTGGCGCAGTTCGCGCTCGAGACGGCTGGGATACGAATAGGCCGGCGACGTCGCACCCGAGCCGCCGGTCGAGGACGAACCGACCGCAACGATCGTCACAGGTTCGTGCGCGTCCAGCCGCTTGGCGACGCGGGTGATCGGCGCATCGAGTTGCGCAAGGGATTTGGATTGCAGACAGGGCTGCGCCTTGAAGACCGCGTTCAGATCGTCAGATGCGGCAACACTCGTCGCTGCACCGCTCGTGGCCTGTTCGGCGTGAGAGGCAACAGGGGACACAACGGCGGCCGACAAGCCCAGCGCAAGCGCGCTGAATGTCGCGGCGAAGGTCGAAGCAGTTTTCCGGCGGCGAAGGCGGTGAAGCATCGAATGCGGACCCGAGGCGTAGCGGCCATCTGAGGTCCGCGCCCTTAATAACTAGCGAAAAACGCCGCTTTATTCAATGCAACGTTCGCTTCAGGGAACTCATGATTAATGAAATTTGATTGCAAAATCCGCACGTTAAGCAGGTATTTATGCTGTTGCGGTGCAAAAATCCGTGAGACCGGAGATAATCCGTAGCCGTCCGCCGGGAGTCAGACGGTTCTGGCGATCAGCACGCTGGCGCCGTTCCAGATGATCTGGATGCCGATGCAGAACAGGATGAAGGCCGACAACCGCATCAGGACATCCGTTCCGCGTGGGCCGAGGAAGAGAATGATGCGGTCGGCGAAGCGGTAGCTGACGAAGACCGTGATGGCGATGGCGGCGAGACCCGCCACGGCCGCACCGCCGAGAATGGCAAGCTGGGTCAGGTCCGCGGTCGGAGTCGGGCGCTGGCTGCCCAGCGTGACCGCGACGGAAATCGAACCGGGACCCACCGTGAGCGGCATGGTCAGCGGATAGAACGCATCGATGGCAGGTCCGCTGTCGCCGACTTTCGCGCGATCCGGATCGGTCTCTTCCGCCGCATGGAGCAGCCGCCATCCGAATGTCGCCACCACAAGCCCGCCGGCGATGCGCACGACGGGCAGGGTGATTCCGAAGAATTCGAGCACATGCGAACCAATGAACAGCGAGCCGAGCAGGAGGAAGAAACTGTTCAGGGCGACGCCCTGAGCGAGAAGGCTTCGCTCGGCGGAACTGCGGCCCTGGGTCATGCGCAGGAACAGCGGCGCGCTGCCGATCGGATTGACGATCGGAAACAGCGCGGCATAGACCAGCAGAAAAGCGTTGATGATGTTTTGCACGATGTTCGCCCCGGCGGCTTCAAGCCGACAACCGAACTTCGAACAGAGATCGTAGATTTTTGCAACTCAGGACGGGGGCCGGAAAAGCCGGACTGTCATGAAAGGCTCGTCTTGGCGGGTTGCCCTTGCTACCGTCGCGCCGGGGACGACGATGGTTGATTCATGTTGCGCACACCGGTCTTGATTTTCGTGACGGCTCTGGCCGGAGTCCTGTCCTCCGCTCTGCATGCGGAGCCGGTCCCGATCGCCTGCACCATCCTGCCAGGCGCGGAGTCGGCCAGTGTCTCGCTGACCAATCCATTCAACTATACCGCGTCATGCCAGGCGAATTGCAAATTCTCGACCGCCGTCTATGACGACAATCCGCAGATCATCTGCGCGAAGCCGGTGCCTGCCGGCAAGCAGGTCGAGATGTGCATTCTGAAAGCCGCGGGCAACAAGCTGCTGAAGGTGGTCGAAGGGACTGCCGATTGCCGGAGGCCCTGAGCGCCGCGCGGACAGGAAGCGATCGTCTCCCGGCACCGATAGAAAAGCCCCGCTCGCGCGGGGCTTTCATTTGCGTTTCAATCAGCGGCCGAAGAAAAGCCAGAGCAGGATGATGACCGGGATCGGCACGCCCAGCAGCCACAACAGAAGTCCGCGTCCCATTTTTATCTCCATTCATCGTGTTGATGACATGAAGAACGTCGGGCGCACGCTGTTGTTCCGATCAAATCGGACGGCGTGTCAGCGGCGATTGCTGCGACTCACCAATGTCCGGTGTTGGGCATCGAACTCCACGGCTCTTTCGGCGGGAGCGCATCGCCCTTTTGCAACAGCTCGATGGAGTGCAGGTCCGGTGAACGGATGAACGCCATCTGGCCGTCGCGCGGCGGGCGGTTGATGGTGATGCCGAGCTTCATCAGGCGATCGCAGGTGGCGTAGATGTCGTCAACTTCGTATGCGAGGTGGCCGAAGTAGCGGTCTTCGCCGTAGGTCTCTTCATCCCAGTTGTAGGTGAGTTCGATCAGCGGCGCGCCCCGGCCCTTGACCTGTTGGAGCAGGGACTCGTCCTCGGGCGCGCACAGAAACACCAGCGTGAAGCGGCCTTTCTCGCTTTCGGTGCGGCGAACTTCCTTCAGCCCAAGCGCATCGCTGTAGAATTTCAGGGCCGCGTCGAGATTGCGGACGCGCAGCATCGTGTGCAGGTAACGCATGTTTTCTTGTCCTTGTGAGCACGTGTATCGGGGCCATTCTCAGCCCATGCCGGGACAGTAAATAGCAGAAAACTGTTGTGAGGGCAGGCGTCGCGCGCGGATGGTTCTTAGGGTATTCTTGTCCCGGAGACTGGAGTCGAACCGGCTAACCCGGGCGCGACCCAGTGCCTTACCAATAGGCTACCCTCCGCGGAGGAGTCCGATGGGCCGGGCGTTACTCTGTTCCTGATCGCGCTCAATAAAGCTCGAAGGTTAGCGACATGGCAAGGGTAGTGCGACGCTCACGTCCAGGCAATTATGGTCGGTATACCGACGCCACTTGCGGCAACTGCGATTGCTTCCTCAACAAGCCGCATTCAGTGAACTGCGGAATCTGCCGAGGTAGGATTTAGAATGTTTGACGAGCTTCGGTATCGCTGGGCGCTAAGGAAGTATCTGAAGCATTACAAATCGGCGCGGGACCTCTACAAACAGGTGCCCGATGAGATTGATGCAGAAGGTATGAATTTTCCAAAGTACCAGGCAGGAAAGGCCGTCAATTTTCGAACTACGATGATGGACCAATTTCGGTCCGAGTATCTTATAGAGCAAGCTCGTAGATACCATGTCCCTATTCCAGATAAGGAAGAGGATTGGTATCTGCACCCATATGCCACAGAAGACGAAGAGCGCTATCTAACGGCGGCGGCGGCTCAAAAACTGCGAGCCGACATTCGAGCGGAGCAGAAAGCCGATTGGGAATATTGGGCGGCTCGGGTCACGTTGGCTCTGGCGCTAGTCGGAAGTATTTTCGGCGTGCTCGCTTATTTCAAGAAGTGACACGCTGCGAATCAATCAGCATCACCCACCCACCTGCCTTCCGGCCGAGGGTGGCGAATCCTTTCGCAAGCATCCAATGCCGCAGATCGCGAGATATAACTGCTTTTTTCCGATCAAAACCGCCTGCGGGATTCGGCTCCCGAAAGAAGCAGATGAAACGAAGGAACTTTTAACGCCGCATCGCCGTTACTTTCATGCAGATGCGCAATGAAGGAGCGATCAATGGACGAAGTGGTCGATCGGGTTATCCATACTTTCGGCATGATGCGGAATCTCGACGAAGCAGGATTGCGTGAAGCACGCGAGAGCGTCGACAATTATATTGCCACGCTTTCCTCGGCCGGCGAGACCGATCCGAAGCGTCTGGCGGTCTTTGGACTGGCGTATTTGCGCAATCGCGAGGACGGCACGCCGCCGGGCCTGACCGGCTGCTGATGATCCCGTGCGGCCATCCCTGTCCCATGACAGTGGATAAGGAACGGCATCGCCTAGCGAGACGGAAACCTTCTTGCTACCTCCGTGACAGTCAACGGAGAAGGTCATGCAAAAAGTAGATCTGGAGTCCATGTCGATCGACGATCTGGCGAAGCTGTGCGATGAGGCGAGCGAAAAGCTGGCCGACAAGATCGCCGCGCGCCAGCGCGAGCTTGCCGCGGAGATGGAGAAGCTCGCGGTACTGGGCAAGAAGGCAAAGGTCGCCGCTCCCAGGAAGGATATAAAGGACATCAAGGAATCCTTGAAGCCGCAAGACCTGAAGTCTCAGGACTCGAAGCCTCACGATTTGAAGCAGGACGCGCCGAAGCCGCAGGTCACCAAGGCCGCTTGAGCCGCAACGTCCGTGGATTGGTCCGGAATGGGGGCTTCGCGCCCCCATTTTTGTTGAGCTATGATGAGTGTCATGACCAGTATTTGCGACCATGACGACGGCCACCCATTCTTCCTCAAACGCGTTCTTCCTCATAGTGCCTTGACCGCGACGGCACGGATGCCGATGGCCGAACGGGATCACGGGCGCATTGAATGATCGCATCCGATCTCCGCAGCGGAATCGACATGCTCGGCGACATGATCGCCGAAGCGCGGACCATCGTGCCGTTTACCGGCGCAGGCATCTCGACGGAGAGCGGCATTCCCGATTTCCGCTCGCCGGGCGGCTTGTGGACGCGCAACCGGCCGATTCCATTCGGCGAATTCGTCGCGAGCCAGGATGCACGGGACGAGGCATGGCGCCGCCGGTTCGCGATGGAGGCGAGCTTTGCGGCGGCCCGGCCGGGACGGGGGCACCGGGCGCTGGCGTCGCTCTACAAGGCCGGCAAGGTACCGGCGATCGTGACCCAGAACATCGACAACCTGCATCAGGCGTCGGGATTTTCCCCGAGCATGTCGTCGAGTTGCACGGCAATACCACCTACGCCCGCTGCATCGGGTGCGGAACGCGCTACGAGATCGCCTGGGTCAAGGAGCGATTCGATGAGACCGGCATGGCCCCGTCATGCACGGCCTGCGGCGCGCCCGTGAAGTCCGCGACCATTTCGTTCGGCCAGTCCATGCCCGATGACGAGATGCGCCGCGCGACGGAACTGGCGCAGCATTGCGATCTCTTTCTTGCGATCGGATCGTCGCTGGTGGTCTGGCCGGCGGCGGGTTTCCCGGTCATGGCGCGAAACTGCGGCGCCAGACTGGTGATTATCAACAACGAGCCGACCGATCAGGACGACATCGCCGATCTGGTGATCCGTCACGATATCGGCGAGACGCTCGGACCTTTTGTGGGCAACTAAGCTGCTCGATTGATTCGCAATCGCTCAAGACTGTTCATAGGTCACCGCTGATTTCTTTTTTGTCTTTCGGAGCCGACCCGGAGTGTTATCGTCAAATCAAGGGATTCGCGGCGCATCGTGTGTTTTGTCCCGGTGTGAAACGCGAAACGTGTTTCGGCGCATAACGTACTGGTCACACAGGTGGCCAGCGGCAATTTGGTTGAGGTCCGGGGGTCATGGGGTCGGACGGATTTGAGTCCAAGAAGGCGGGCAGCCCACTGGTTGGGACGGGTCCCGACAGGTTCGCGCCAAGCGAACTGGCTGCCAGTGTCGAGCGAAATCTGGTCGCCGATCCATTTGCTGCCGCTGACGGCGCCGCCGTCAACCTTGTCGAGATTTCCGGCACCATAAAATGGTTCGATGCCTCCAAGGGATACGGCTTCATCGTGCCGGATAACGGCTGGCCCGATGTGCTGCTGCATGTCACCGTGCTGCGGCGCGACGGCTACCAGACCGCCTATGAAGGCGCGCGGCTGATCGTCGAATGCGTCCAGCGCCAGAAGGGCTATCAGGCCTTCCGCATCGTCTCGATGGACGAATCGACCGCCATCCATCCCGCGCAAATGCTGCCGGCCCGCACCCATGTCAGCGTCACGCCGACCAGCGGGCTGGAGCGAGCGCAGGTGAAATGGTTCAACCGGCTGCGCGGCTTCGGATTCCTGACCTGCGGCGAGGGCACGCCGGACATTTTCGTCCACATGGAAACCCTGCGCCGCTACGGCATGACCGAACTACGCCCCGGCCAGTACGTGCTGGTCCGGTTCGGACCCGGCTCCAAAGGCATGATGGCGGCGGAGATCCAACCCGAAACCGGCGCCCCCGGATTGTCGTCGCACTGATCCCGCGCAGCCTTCGTTTCACTGACAGGCTGCCGTGCGTCGGCTTGTTCTGACCACATCCGCGTGATCCCGATGGACCGGGCATGGCAGCGTCTGGTCTTCGCCATGATTGCCGGGCTAGGGTGCCGGCGTCGAACGGCAAGGCTTGGCTCGCGTATGTATTCTCTTCTTCGGCTGGAATTCCCTCCATCGCCCGTCTTGTTGCGAAGCCGGAAACGGCCATGGCGCGCGCTTGCCGCCGTGGTCCTTGCGCTGCTGGCCGTCACATCGATCAGCGCTCCGGCGGCCGAGGTGCAGCCGCTCGAGATCGTCACCCGGTCTGGCGTCCATGTGTTCACCGTCGAGATCGCCAAGACCGACGAGGAACGCGCGACCGGCCTGATGTACCGCAAGGAACTGGCGGAGGGGCGGGGCATGCTGTTCGACTTCTCGCCCGAGCAACCGGTGTCGATGTGGATGAAGAACACCTTCATTCCCCTCGACATGATCTTCATCCGCAGCGACGGCCGGATTCTGCGGATCGCGGAGAACACCGAGCCGCAATCCGAGAAGATCATCTCGTCCGGCGGTCTGGCCAAGGGCGTGCTTGAGGTGATGGGCGGCACCGCACGGAAATACGGCATTCAGGCCGGCGACCGGGTGGCCCATCCGCTGTTCGGGACGCGGTGATATCCCTTTGAGACGCCATCAGTGGATGCCTCAAGAGTTCTTGGTAATTATTTGAACTATCTTGATATTTGGTCGGGGCAGGAGGATTCGAACCTCCGACCTGCGGTACCCAAAACCGCCGCGCTACCAGGCTACGCTATACCCCGAGAAACCCAGTCGATACACGCTTCGCAGGGTGCCAGCAAGGCGGAACGACCGGCGCTGGCGCTTAAACGTGCGCTGCTAAAGTGGGACCGTCCCGTTCCGGATCAAGCGCCCGGGGCCGGTGCGGCCTGTGCCGCCGGCGGCTTGGGCACTCGCGCCGACGGCTTGTCCTGTTTCTTCGACCAGTTCCCGTAGTAGGCCACGGCCGTCAGGATCGCGACGCCAGCAACGCTGACTCCCAGTTGCGCCCAGATCGTGCCCCAGCTCAGCATCAGCACGAAATGTGCGACGAAGGACAGGAAGATGCCGACGCAGAACACCTGAAGCGATTGCTGGCCGCACTTGATGAGCGGATCGAGCAGCTTCGATTCGAGCGGCTTCCAGTCCTTGGGGATAAAACGCGTAATCAAGAACGCAATGACGACGAAATGAATCACGCGATAGGGCGCAAGGAACGTCTTGTCGTTCGGATTGAAGGCATCATAGAGCCATTTCGGGAACATGGCCCCGAGGGCTTCGAAACGGCCCGCCATCGTCATGACCAGCGCGAAGACGAGATACAGGGAGCCTGCGATCAGCAGCCATCGCGACTTGATGACCGACCGCGATTCCGCCGCGCCGCCGAGTGCGAACCATGCGCCGAACACGAACAGCAACTGCCACGTATAGGGATTGAAATACCACGAGCCGGTGGGATAGGCCGAGAAATTCCAGCCGAACTGGCGGGCGGCGAAGTAGAGCACCAGCGACGCGATCATCACCATGTCGGGCTTGCGCAGCATCAGCCACAGCACCGGCGGGAAGAATCCCATCAGGATGATATAGAGCGGCAGCACGTCGAGATTGACCGGCTTGAATCGCAGGATGAGACCCTGCGTCAGCGTCTGGATCGGGTTGTCGACCACCACGGCGACGTTGAACTCGTTGATGATGTCGGGATCGGCATAACGCAGCGCGACCCAGCCGATCGCCGCGATATAGATCACGAACAGGATGACGTGGGCGACGTACAGTTGCCAGACGCGCTTCCACAGCCGCGTCGAGCCGACGATAAACCCGCGGTCCAGCATCATCTTGGCGTAGACGAACGAGGCGGTGTAACCGGAAATGAAGACGAACAGGTCGGCGGCGTCGCTGAACCCGTAATTGCGGGGGTGGCCCAGTTGATGACGTTGTTCGGGATGTGGTCGAGGAAAATCCACCAGTTCGCGATGCCACGGAAAAAATCCAGCCGGAGGTCGCGGCCCTTTTCCGGAAGTGTTGCCTGAATTTCCATGAATACCGTTTCGTGATGCGGCCGGATGAAAAACGTCAGCAGCGCCAGTCCGGCCCCGGTGGCCCGACATTGTCACCGCGTTTCGAAGGCACTATACCAGACTTCGCCGTGAAAAGTCTCTATAGGGAACCCGCCCTCCGTATCTTGATCCCCATAGAACTCAGAATCACACGCATTTTATCGATGCGGCCGATACCGCCACAATCCGGTTCAGGGACTGGTTGATTTCCATGACAGCACGAATCTTCAAACCTGCGAAAAATGCGATGCAGTCCGGTTTCGCGAAAACCAAGGCCTGGCAGCTCGATTACGAGCCCGAACAGCCCCGTGTGATCGAGCCGTTGATGGGCTGGACCAGCTCCGGCGACATGAAGCAGCAGGTGACCCTCCATTTCCATACCAGGGAAGAGGCCATCGCCTATTGCGAGCGCGAGGGCATTCCCTATCAGGTGCTCGAGCCGAAGGAATTGCAGGCGCGCGTGAAGGCCTATGCGGACAATTTCGCGTTCCGCCGCCCTGAGCCCTGGACGCACTGAGCCGTCCTTGCGGCTCCCGTCCGCCCGCTGGACCAGCAGCTTTCCCATGCGAGGCCTTTGGGAAAATGCCAGGGGAATGTCCTGAACAAGACATTCCCGCCCTGCGTCCTGCCTTAAGCAAGGCCGTCCCGCCTCAGGCCAATCCCCGCAATATCGGCGCAAAAGTTGTGGTTGCAATCGGCCGCCAAGCAGTGACACCTTGAAGATCAAAGCCGCCCCGGACAGAGGCGGAAGCAAGCAAGATCAAAACGTTACGCGGCAGGAAACGATGGCACTTCGCTCCGGACTCGATCCCAAATCGTCCGATTTCACGCGCAATGCGGAAGTCATGCGGGCCCTGGTCGCGGACCTCAAGGACAAGCTCTCCCAGGTCGCCGGAGGCGGCGGGGAAGCCTCGCGCGCCAAGCACACGGCGCGGGGCAAGATGCTGGCGCGCGAGCGCGTCGACCTGCTGATCGACCCCGGCACGGCGTTTCTGGAATTCTCGCCGATGGCGGCCTACGGCCTCTATGGCGGCGCGGTGCACTCCGCCAGCATCGTCACCGGCATCGGCCGCGTCGCGGGCCGCGAATGCGTCATCGTCGCCAACGACGCCACCATCAGCGGCGGCACTTATTACCCGATGACGGTGAAGAAGCATCTGCGCGCGCAGGACATCGCACGTCAGAATAATCTGCCCTGCATCTACATGGTGGATTCCGGGGGCGCGTTCCTGCCGCAGCAGGACGAGATCTTTCCCGACGAAAAGCACTTCGGCCGTATCTTCTACAATCAGGCCAATATGTCCGCGCAGGGCATTCCGCAGATCGCCATCGTGATGGGCTCCTGCACTGCCGGCGGCGCCTATGTGCCCGCCATGTCGGACGAGAGCATCATTGTGCGCAACCAGGGCACCATCTTCCTCGGCGGACCGCCGCTGGTGAAGGCGGCGACCGGCGAAGTGGTCACCGCGGAAGAACTCGGCGGCGCGGACGTCCACAGCCGCCATTCCGGCGTGACCGATCACTATGCCCAGAATGACAGCCACGCCATCGGCATCGCGCGGCGCATCGTCGGGAATCTCAATCCGGCCACGTCCTCGGCTACCGGCCTGCGCGCGCCCGCGACCCGCTGTTCGACCGCGAGGACATCTACGGCGTGGTGCCGGCGGACGCGCGCAAGCCGTTCGATGTCCGCGAGATCATCGCGCGGATCGTGGACGGTTCGGAGTTCGAGGAATTCAAGAAGCTCTACGGCACGACGCTGGTGTGCGGCTTCGCCCATATCTGGGGCTATCCGGTCGGCATCATCGCCAACAACGGCATCCTGTTCAGCGAAAGCTCGCTGAAGGGCGCGCACTTCATCGAACTGTGCTGCCAGCGCAACATCCCGCTGCTGTTTTTGCAGAACATCACCGGCTTCATGGTTGGCAAGAAATACGAGGCCGGCGGCATCGCGCGCGACGGCGCCAAGCTGGTGACGGCGGTTGCGACCGCCTCGGTGCCGAAGTTCACGGTTGTTATTGGCGGCTCCTACGGCGCGGGCAATTACGGCATGTGCGGCCGCGCCTACAGCCCTCGCTTTCTCTGGATGTGGCCAAACGCTCGCATCTCGGTGATGGGCGGCGAGCAGGCGTCGATGGTGCTGAGCCAGTTGCGCCGCGACAACATCGAGGCCAAGGGCGGCGAATGGTCTGCCAAGGAAGAAGACGCCTTCCGCGCGCCGATCCGCGAACAGTATGAGACGCAGGGCCATCCTTATTACGCCACCGCGCGGTTATGGGATGACGGCGTGATCGATCCTGCCGATACGCGTCTCGTGCTCGGGCTTGGATTGTCCGCCGCTGCCAACGCGCCCGCCGAGCCGACGCGCTTCGGCGTGTTCAGAATGTGATGCAGGGCGAAACCATGACCGATCTCGTCCGCATCGAACGCGACCACGACGTGGCGCGCGTCACGCTGAACCGCCCGGAGTTGAACAACGCGCTCAACAGGGCGCTGATCGAGGCGCTGCGGTCCGCGTTCGAGAGTATCGCCGCCGATCGCTCGATCGCGACGCTGGTGCTGGCCGGCGAGGGCAGGAGCCTCTGCGCCGGGGCTGACATTAACGCAATGCGCGAAGCGGGCAGCTATACGCGCGACGAGAACATCAAGGACGCGCTGCCGCTGGTGCGGATGCTGTCGGCGCTCGACCGGATGCCGCAGACGACCGTGGCGCGTGTACAGGGTCCGATCTATGGCGGCGGTGTGGGCGTGGTCGCGGCTTGCGACATCGCCATCGGCTCAGCCGAGGCGACGTTCTGCCTCTCCGAAGTGCGGCTCGGCATTGTGCCGGGCATGATCAGTCCCTACGTGCTCCGCGCCATCGGCGAGCGCACCGCACGGCGCTATTTCCAGACCGCGGAAGTGTTCGACGCCCAGGAAGCAAGGCGCATCGGCCTGCTACACGAGGTCGTGGCAAGCGAGGCGCTGGACGAGCGCGTGGCGAAGATGCTCAAGCAGTTGAAATCCGCCGCGCCCGGCGCGCGCAGCATCGCCAAGAAACTCGCGGGCGACATTGCCGGGCGTTCCATCGATGAAGCCCTGATGAGCGAGACCGCGCACCTGATCGCCGATGTCCGTGCCAAGCCTGAGGCCCGCGAGGGCCTGTCCGCATTCCTTGAAAAGCGCAAACCGTCGTGGACCTGATCCGATGAACGCCAAAGCCGCCACCAAGTCCGGAGCAAGCGCGTTGTACCGACGGTTCGGAACCTTGCTGATCGCCAATCGCGGCGAGATCGCCTGCCGCGTCATCCGGACCGCGCGCGCCATGGGGCTGCGCACTGTCGCGGTTTATTCGGAGGCGGACGCCGACGCACTGCATGTTGCGATGGCGGATGACGCCGTGCTGCTCGGTCCTGCACGGGCGCGCGACAGCTATCTCAACATCGACCGCATTCTGGAGGCTGCGCAGAAGACCGGCGCGGAAGCGATCCATCCGGGTTACGGGTTTCTCTCGGAGAACGCCGACTTCGCGCGGCGCTGTGCGGACGCTGGCATCGTGTTCGTCGGCCCGACCGCCGAAATGATGGAGGCGATGGGGTCGAAGTCGGGCTCCAAGGCGCTGATGGAAAAAGCCGGCGTGCCGTTGGTGCCCGGCTATCATGGCGAAGCGCAGGACGAGAAGACGCTCGCCGATGCGGCGAACAAGATCGGTTTTCCGGTTCTGGCAAAGGCATCCGCCGGCGGCGGCGGGCGCGGCATGCGCATCGTCCGCGGCGCGGATGAACTCGCCGCTGCCATCGTCAGCGCCAAGCGCGAGGCGCTGGCGGCATTCGGCGACGACCGCATGCTGATCGAGAAGTTCGTGCAGAACCCGCGCCACATCGAAGTGCAGATCGTCGGCGACAGCCACGGCAACCTGGTGTCGCTGTTCGAGCGCGAATGCACTCTGCAACGACGTCATCAGAAAGTGATCGAGGAAGCGCCATCGCCGACGCTTAGCCCTGAGCAGCGCGAAGCGGTCTGCGCCGCCGCACGCAAGGCGGCGGGCGCGGTGAACTATGTCGGCGCGGGCACCATCGAGTTCGTGTCCGATGGCCACGAGGTGTTCTTCATCGAAATGAACACCCGGCTTCAGGTCGAGCATCCGGTGACCGAACTCATCACCGGCGTCGATCTGGTCGAGTGGCAGTTGCGCGTCGCGTTCGGCGAAAAACTGCCGCTGGCGCAGGATCAGATCAAGCTGAATGGCCACGCCATCGAGGCGCGCGTTTACGCGGAAAACCCGAACAAGAACTTCATGCCGTCGGTCGGACGTATCCGCACCTGGCACACACCGGATGAAGTGGACGGCCTGCGGATCGATGCGGGCTACAGCGAGGGCAAGACGGTGTCGCCGAACTACGACGCCATGCTGGCGAAACTGATCGCATGGGCGCCGACGCGCGACCTTGCGATCTCGCGGCTCAATCGCGGGCTGGAGGAGACCGACGTTCGCGGCATTGTCACCAACATTCCGTTTCTCTCGGCGCTCATCACGCATCTGGAGGTGCGCGCCAACAAGATCGATACCAGCTTTATCGAGCGCGAACTGGCGAAGCTGACGCCGGCCGAAGCCGCATTGAGCGAGCTTGAACTGGGCGCGGCCGTGGCCGCGATCCTGCGCAGCGAGGACATCGCGGCGGGGGGCGATGTGAAGTCGCCGTGGCGGGCCGCAGCCGGATGGACCGCAGTGGGCGCGCGCCGGCGCAGCTTCGTGTTCCGGCAGGCGGACGGCGAGCGCAAGGTGTCGCTGCGCTACGGCAATGGCCCGTCGGTGCTGGCGATCGATGGACGCGACCTGAGCTTCGCGAGTTCGGCGTCGGCGCGCGGCGGCCTCGATGTTGTGCTCGACGGCGTCAAGCACCACGTCACTGGCCTGCTGGACGGTCAGGAGGTGTATGTCCGCACCCGCAACGGCCGGTTCGAGTTTCACTGGGTCGATCCGTTCGGCACCGAGGATGAGGAACAGGCCGGCGCGGATCGCGTGGTCGCGCCGTTGCCCGGTACGGTCGTTGCAATCCTGGTCGAGGAGGGCGCATCCGTGGAGAAGGGTGCTGCGATCCTGACGCTGGAAGTGATGAAGATGGAGCAGACCTTGCGCGCGCCGTTCGCGGGCATTGTGAAAGAGCTGAAGTGCAAGGTCGGCGACATCGTACAGGAAGGCGTCGAACTCGCCGAGATCGAACCCAAGGCAGAAATCAAGGCGTAGTTTCATGAGCGATCAGGTCCGCATCGTCGAAGTCGGCCCGCGCGACGGGTTGCAGAACGAAAAGACGCCGGTCAGCGCCGAAGTGCGGATCGCGTTTATCGAGAACCTCGTCAAGGCGGGCCTGCACACCATTGAGGTCGGTAGCTTCGTGTCGCCGAAGGCGATCCCGCAGATGGTCAATTCCGATCAGGTGCTGCGCGCGGTCGACCATCATCCCGGTTATGAATTCCACGTCCTTGTTCCGAACGAGAAGGGCTATGAGGCCGCGAAAGCCGCGGGCGCGAAGGTGATCGCGGTGTTCGCCTCGGCGTCGGAAGGTTTCTCGAAGGCCAACATCAACTGCACGGTGGCGGAATCCATCGAACGTTTCGTCCCGGTGATCGAGCGAGCGAAGGCCGACGGCATCAGGGTGCGCGGCTATGTCTCCTGCGTGCTCGGCTGTCCCTATGACGGCGAGGTAAAGCCGTCCGCCGTCGTCGCGGTGACCAAGAAGCTGTGGGATCTCGGCTGCTACGAAGTCTCGCTCGGCGACACCATCGGCGTCGGCACGCCGTCGAAAGCGCGGCAATTGCTGCGCGCGGCTGCGGCCGAGGTGCCGATGGACAAGCTCGGCATGCATTTCCACGACACCTACGGTCAGGCGCTCGCCAATCTGTATGCCGGACTGGAAGAGGGCGCGCGGGTGATCGATTCCGCCGCCGGCGGTCTCGGCGGCTGTCCCTATGCGCCGGGCGCGACCGGCAATGTCGCCACCGAGGATGTCGTCTACATGCTGGAAGGCATGGGCATTGCGACCGGCGTGGACATGAACCTGCTCGTCGCCGCCACAAACGGCATTGCGCAGGTGCTCGGCAAGAAGCCGGTCAGCCGCGTGGCGTCGGCGCTGAACGCGAAGAAGAGATAGCTCTGTGCGGCAGTAGTCGTCATTGCGAGCGTAGCGAAGCAATCCATCTTCTCCTAGAGACAAAAAAGACTGGATTGCTTCGTCGCAAGTGCTCCTCGCAATGACGAGCCTGAATCCTACCTCACCGCCTCCGGACCCATCACCAGATCCGGCAGCAAGGTCGAGATGCCGGGGAAGATGCACAACAGCAGCACGGCGAAGAACATCAGCAGCACGAACGGCAGCGTGCCCCAGATCACCTCGGACAGCGGAATATCGGGCGCGACATTCCTGATGACGAAGATGTTCAATCCGACCGGCGGGTGAATCAGCCCCATCTCCATGACGATGGTCATGACCACGCCGAACCAGATGATGTCGAAACCGGCGGCGCGCAGCGGCGGCAGGATGATCGGCGCGGTCATCAGGATGATCGAGACCGGCGGCAGGAAGAAGCCGAGGACGATCACCATGCCGAGGATCGCTGCCAGCAGTTCCCATTTCGGCAGATGCATCGCGACGATGGCGTTGGCGGCCGACTGCGAGATCGTCAGGTAGCTCATCACATAGGAGTAGAGCAGCGACATGCCGATGATCATCATCAGCATGGTGGATTCCTTGATGGTCGAGGTCAGGATCGGCGAGAGATCGCTTGGCCGCCACACGCTGTAGATCAGCGCGATCAGCAGCAGCGCCAGCAACCCGCCGAGACCGGCGGTTTCCGACGGCGTGGCGTAGCCGCCATAGAGTGCGATCATCACGCCGGTGAGCAGGATGATGAACGGCAGCACGCGCGGCAGCGCGTTGAAGCGCTCCGCCATGGTGAATTCGTCATGGGCGAGAATGGCTGAATTCGCGCCCGTCGTCTCGTAGGCGACCTTGGCGGCAGCGTATTCCCTGCGGAAACGATAGACCGCGTAGAAGCCGAACAGCGACACCAACAGCAGTCCCGGCCCGATGCCCGCAAGAAACAATCGTCCCAGCGATTTTTCCGCCGCCACCGCGAACAAGATCATGGTGATCGACGGCGGCAGCAGGATGCCGAGGGTGCCGCCGGCGGCGATGATGCCGGCCGCGAAGCCGCCGGAATAGCCGCGCTTGCGCATCTCCGGGATACCCGCCGAGCCGATCGCCGAGCAGGTCGCGGGCGACGATCCCGCCATCGCCGCAAACAGCGCGCAGGCGAACACGTTGGCGACGCCGAGGCCGCCGGGCACCTTGTGCAGCCACGCATGTAGAGCCGAATAGAGGTCCTGTCCGGCGCGGGACTTGCCGATCGCCGCACCCTTGAGGATGAACAGCGGAATCGACAGCAGCGTGATCGACGCCATTTCCTCGTAGACGTTCTGCGTCACCGTATCGAGCGACGCCGAGGGCATGTAGATCGCCATGAACACGACGGCGACGGCGCCGAGCGCGAACGCGATCGGCATGCCGGAAAACATCGCAGCGAGGGTGGCGAGCCCATAGCTGATGCCGATACCCAGAACGGTCATGAACGGGAAGCCTTGCTGAGCGCGGTGAGAATCTGGAGCAGGATCTGGACGCACAACAGCGTCATGCCCGCCGCCATCAGGACATAGGGAATTGCGAGCGGTGGACTCCACATCGAGTTGGAGACCTGGCCGTCCACCCATGCTTCATGCGCCAGCGTCCACGACTTCCACGAAAAGAACGTGCAAAACGCCAGTGACGCCACATCGACCAGCACGAGCCTTATCCGGTTCATCGCCGGCGACAGCACGCCGACGAAGGCCTCGATGCCGATGTGGCCGCGCTGGCTCTGCACGAAGGCGGCAGTCAGGAAGGTCGCGCCCACCAGCAGGAACACCGCTGCCTCGTCCTGCCAATAGGTCGCGCTGTGAAACAGCGTGCGGGTCAGCACGCTGTAACTCAGGATGAGACAGGCGAGAATGAGCGCCAGCGCCGCCAGAACGACGATGACGCGATTGCAGAGCGCGAGCGCACGGGCGAGCCCGGCCACGAGCGGATGGCCCGGGGCCGGGGCGACCAGCTCGCGCCGATCGTCAACCGGACTGTGCATCACGCCGCGTCGGACGCGAGCTTCATCAGCGTGGCGGACGTCGCGGTCTTGGCCGAGTAATCCTTCCACGCCGTGTCGCGGGCGATGTCGCGCCATTTGCCGACGGTCGCGGCATCCAGCGCGCTGACCTTGGCGCCGGCCTTCTCGTAGACCTTCGTGACTTCAATGTCGTCGTCCTGCGCGCCCTTGCGGCCGAATGCCTCCATCTCAGCGCCCACGGTCAGGATGATGTCCTGCTGGTTCTTCGGCAGCTTGTCGAAGATCGCCTTCGACATCATCAGCGGTTCCAGCATGAACCAGTACGACTGGCCCGCGCCCGAGGTGAGATGCTTGGCGACTTCCTCGAGCCGGAACGAGATCAGGCTGGTGGACGAGGTGATGCCGGCGTCACAGGCGCCGGTCTGCATCGCCGCGTAGATTTCATTCGACGGCACCGACAGCACGGCTGCACCGGCGGTTTGCAGCACCATGTCCATCTCGCGCGATCCGCCGCGCACCTTGAGACCCTTGGCATCTTCCGGCGATACCAGCGGCCGCGTGCGGCTGGCGACGCCGCCGGCCTGCCAGACCCAGGTGATGAGCATGATGCCCTTGTCGGCAAGGAAATCGGTCAGCGCCTTGCCGACCGGCTTGGTCTTCCATGCGAGGCCCTGATCGTAGCTCGACACCAGGCCGGGCATCAGGCCGATATTGGTCTCGGGCAACTCGCCGCCGGCATAGGGAAGCGGATAGAGGCTCATGTCGAGCGCGCCCTTGCGCATCGCCGAAAACTGCGCGTTGGTCTTGATCAGCGACGAGCCGGGATAAACTTCCGCGACCAGTTCACCGCCGCTGCGCTTGGCGATCTCGGCGGCGAACACCCGCGTCAGGCGGTCGCGGAAGTCGCCCTTGTCGATGGTGCCGCCGGGAAACTGGTGCGAGATTTTCAGAGTGGTCGCGGCCTGCGCGGGGCCGAAGCGCAGGATGGCGGGCGCGGCGAGCGTGGTCGCGAGAAGGTGGCGGCGTGTCAGCATCGAATGTCTCCCTGGCGTTTTTCTTTTCAGTCAGCGGCTTTGCGCTGTTGAGAAATTGTGTCGTCGAAAGGCACCCGGAGCGATACAGCTTTGGGTTTGCATCGGGCGGGCAACGACCTGCGGCATTGTGACCGAGCCGCTCGCACAATGCTACCGTTGCTGCACCGCACTCCTGCGAGAACGAGTCTATACTTTCGGCGCGGACCTTGCGGGCGCATGGAAAGTTCCGGGAAACCGCTGGGCTTGAAAATTATCTTCCGCGGTCCGTAACAAAATGCCGATCACCTCGAAGACCCAGAAGCGACCTTCGTCGCATCAGAAACCGGTTCAGAGGATAATTTCCCATGGCACGCACCACACGTCTCGCGCTCGGCACCGCGGCTGCAATCCTGTCTCTCGGCGTGGCTTTCACGCCTGCCGCCTTTGCCCAGGACAAGATGTCCAAGGACGGCATGAAGAAGGAAGACACCATGTCGAAAGACGGCATGAAGAAAGATGCCATGACCAAGGATGGAATGAGTCATGACGGCATGAAGAAGGACAGCATGAAGAAAGACGAGATGAAGAAGTAATTCGTCTCGTTTTCTTTGCTTCTAATAGCAGCAGGCCCGTTCCGTGAGGACGGGCCTGCCTGCCTTCGATCTGCGATGGAAGTCGCCGGGAATTCGGCGACGGAAAGCCGTCCGGCGTTACTTCTTTTTCTTGCGTGCGGCGTAGCGCGCATCGCGCGCCGCCTTCTGCTCGGCTTTCAATGCGGCTTCCGCGGCTTCCTTTTCAGCCTGGAGGCGCAATGCTTCGGCGGCGGCCTGCGCGGCGAGTTCCGCGTCGCGCGCCTTCTTTTCGGCCTTGGCGGCCTCGCGCAGCTTCTGCGCTTCCGCGCGCACCGCGGCCTGCGCCTGCCGTTCCGCGGCCTTCTTCAGGACGGCCGGATCGTCAGGACCGGGCTTGGCCTTGAACTTCTCGAGAATGGTCTTCCTGGCGTTCTGCGCGGCGGCCTGGCGGTCGGCAAAACTCGGCTCCTTAAAACCCATCGGGTCGATATCTTTCTGTGGCGTGATGTTGATTTGGCGCGTTGTAGCAGGTTTTCGGGAAATGTCCGGTCTTTGTCGGCATATTCGCCGGCGAAAACCTCGTGCGGGGACAGCGCCGAAAGGCCATTGCCATGTGGCCTTTTGGTGACAAACCCCGGTGCAGAGGCGGGAAGGGACGCGGACCGCCGGAACAGGCGCTTGAATCGCACCCTTATCGCATGCTGACGAGCGCGCCCCACGCGGCGACGATGCCGGCTCCGACCAGCACATAGACGGGATGCCGGCAGAACGTATCGCCGTAGGTGCACATCGTGGCGCCGAACCGGCCGAGCTGACTATGATCGGCGGCATAGAACAGGCCGGAGAGAACGACCAGAAGACCGGCGACAAAAAACATGAGATTGCCCTTCCTCGGCACAGCCAAGACTGCGGCTGACGGCTCAGATGAACGGCAATTATTCGGCGATGACGGTTTCGATTGCTTTAATGGCCTGCTGAACGGCGGCGATATCGCGTATTTTCTGCATGCTGACCGCCGGCCCGGCCGCCTGCAATTCCAGCACCAGTTCGCGTCGCCGCTCTCTCATATAGATGAGGGGCAACCGGTGATCGGAGGCTCCGAACTGGTCCAGCGAAAATGGCAAAACTTGCGGATCCGGCATCTGCAAACTCCATATGATTCAAGCCAACCATGATGGACGTTAAGGCAAAATCCTAAATCCGCGACGAGACAATCGATTGGATTTTAAGCGACGGGGAAACGGGGCGTTCAGGAGCGGGCCGCGCGACAGTCTTTGGATGAGTGGCGATCCCGGCAGGATTCGAACCTGCAACCCACGGAGTAGAAATCCGTTACTCTATCCAGTTGAGCTACGGGACCGTTGGGCCTCTCATATCACCCTGATCGTGAAAAAACCGCCACACCGGCACAGAAATTTCTGAACCGGGTGCCACGCCGCTGCGACAAACCCGCAGGGTGCGCCGAAGGGTTTGGTGGGTATCCGCGTTGCCGTCGGCGCCTCCCGGCCTAAAGTCCTGATGCCGCCGGGTCAATGGCCCGGCTGTCGCGTCAAATCTTTCGACCGGTTATCGGTACGACCATGAGTCCGTCACGATTCGCGCATTGTCTGTATTTCAAGGCGGCCACAATCACTGGCGCCCGCAGGGAGTTTTCATCATGATTGGTCTGGTTCGCGCCCTTTCGGTTTGCGCCGCGCTGGCGCTCGGCCTCGGTTCGGTGCACGCCGCCGACAAGGCGTTCAAGCGCGACGATCTGGCGGACGCGGGCGTGCGGCTTGAGGCCCAGATCAAGACCGAGGCCGGGGTCATCAACAAGACCGCCGCGACACTCAAGTCCGACACCGATGCCGCCTTCAAGCGCAATGACTTGCGCGGCGCTCTTCAGCTTCTGGGGCAGACTGTCGCCGTGGCACCCGAGGACAGCGGCAATTGGCTCCGGCTGGCGAAGACGGTCTTCCAGATCCGCCCGGCCGACAGCCGCGAGCGGACGTTCTTTTATGAGCGTGCGTCCACCGCCGCCTATATCGCCTATCAGCGCGCGGCCAACGCGGGCGAGGAAGCCGATGCGCTGGCGGTGCTGGGCAATGCGCTGGCCGAGCGCAAGCTGTGGCGTCCGGCGCTCGATGCGCTGCGCCTGTCGCTCGACCAGAAGGAGGTCGCCGAGGTGCGCGGCCAGTACGAGAAGCTGCGCGACGACCACGGCTTCCGGCTGATGGACTACAGCGTGGATTCGGACTCGGCGTCGCCGCGCGCCTGCTTCCAGTTCTCCGAAGACCTCGCCAAGCGGGCGGACTTCAATCCGTTCGTGGCGCTGGCGGGCACCGACAGCCCGGCGCTGACCTCGGAGGAAAAGCAGCTTTGCGTCGAAGGCCTCAAGCATGGCGAGCGCTACACCATCAACCTGCGCGCCGGCCTGCCGTCCACCGTCAAGGAGACGCTGCCGAAGTCGGCGGAGTTCAACATCTACGTCCGCGACCGCAAGCCGTTCGTGCGGTTCACCGGCCGCGCCTATGTGCTGCCGCGCACCGGCCAGCGCGGCATTCCGCTGGTCAGCGTCAACACGCCCTCGGTGTCGGTGAATATCTTCCGGATCGGCGACCGCAACCTGATTAACTCGGTGCTCGGCAGCGATTTCCAGCGCAGCCTCTCGACCTATGAACTGTCCGATCTCGGCAACGAGAAGGGCGTCAAGGTCTGGACCGGCGAAGTCGCGACCGCGCAGACGCTGAACGCAGACGTCGTCACCGCGTTCCCGGTCGATCAGGCCGTCGGCGAGATGCAGCCCGGCGTCTATGTGATGACGGCGGCGGCGAAGGGGCCGGGCTCGTCGGGCGACGACGATTCCAGCTCGCTGGCGACCCAGTGGTTCATCATCTCGGACATGGGCCTGACCGCCTATTCCGGCAACGACGGCGTCCATGTGTTCGTCAATTCGCTGGCGACCACCGAGCCGACCTCGGGCGCGGAAGTCCGGCTGGTGTCCCGCAGCAACGAAATCCTCGCCACCCGCAAGACCGACAGCGCGGGCCATGTGCTGTTCGAGGCCGGACTGGCGCGGGGCGAGGGCGGCCTGTCCCCGGCGCTCTTGTCCGTCTCCGGCGACAAGGGCGACTACGCGTTCCTGAGTCTCAAATCCAACGCCTTCGATCTGACCGATCGCGGTGTCTCCGGGCGCACGGTGCCCGCGGGGCCGGACGCCTTCGTCTATGCCGAGCGCGGCGTCTACCGCTCCGGCGAGACGGTGTATCTGACGGCGCTGCTGCGCGACGGCAAGGGCAACGGCATGACCGGCGCGCCGCTCACGTTGGTGGTCGAGCGCCCGGACGGCGTGGAATTCCGCCGCGCCGTGGTGCCCGATCAGGGCGCGGGCGGGCGCAGCCTGACCCTGCCGCTGAACTCGGCGGTGCCGACCGGCACCTGGCGGGTGCGGGCCTTCACCGATCCGAAGGCGCCTTCGGTGGGGGAAACCACCTTCATGGTCGAGGACTACGTCGCCGACCGGATCGAATTCTCCTTAATTTCCAAGGCAAAGCAGATTACTGCTGAGGCTCCAGCAGAACTTGAAGTCGATGGTCGCTTCCTGTACGGCGCGCCGGCATCAGGCCTTGCCCTCGAAGGCGACATGCTGGTCGCCAGCGCAACCGACCGTCCGGGCTACGCGGGCTACAAGTTCGGTGTCGCCGACGAGGAAACGTCAAGCAACGAGCGCACGCCGCTGGAAAACCTTCCCGAGGCCGACGCCAACGGCAAGGCGACCTTCAAGGTCAGCCTGCCGAAGCCGCCGTCATCGACCCGCCCGCAGGAAGCGCAGGTCTTCGTCCGCATGGTGGAAACGGGCGGCCGCGCGGTCGAACGCAAGCTGACGATCCCGGTCGCGCCGGGCGAGGACATGATCGGCGTCAAGCCGCTGTTCACGGACAGGAACGTCGCCGAAGGCGATCCGGCCAATTTCGACGTGGTGTTCGTCGCGCCCGACGGCAAGTCGCTGGCGCGCAGCGGGCTGCGCTACGAACTGCTGAAAATGGAGTCGCGTTATCAGTGGTATCGGCAAGGGTCTTCTTGGGACTACGAGCCGGTGAAATCCACCAAACGCGTGGCCGATGGCGACGTGACTATTGCCGCCGACAGGCCTGCGCGCATCACGGTCGCGCCGCAGCCGGGCCGCTACCGGCTCGATGTGAAGTCCACCGACAACGACGGGCCGATCACCTCGGTGCAGTTCGATGTCGGCTGGTATTCCGACAGCAGCGCCGACACCCCGGACCTGCTGGAAACCTCCATCGACAAGCCGGAATACAAGTCCGGCGACACCATGGTCGTTTCCGTCAACGCGCGCAGCGCCGGCAAGCTCACCATCAACGTGCTGGGCGACCGGCTGCTGACCACGCAGTCCGCCGACATCAAGGAAGGCCAGAACAAGGTCAGCCTTACCGTCGGCAAGGACTGGGGCACCGGCGCGTATGTGGTCGCCACGCTGCGCCGTCCGCTCGATGCGGCCGCCCAGCGGATGCCGGGCCGGGCCATCGGTCTCAAATGGTTCGGCATCGACAAGTCCGAGCGCACGCTCAAGGTCAGTCTCACGCCGCCCGCGCTGGTGCGTCCGGGCACGGCGCTCAAGCTGCCGGTGAAGATCGAAGGCCTCAGCCGCGGCGAGGACGCCAAGATCGTCATTGCCGCCGTCGATGTCGGCATTCTCAATCTCACCAACTACAAGCCGCCCGCGCCGGACGACTACTATCTCGGCCAGCGCCGCATGACCTCGGAAATCCGCGATCTCTATGGGCAGTTGATCGACGGCATGCAGGGCACGCGCGGCCAGATCCGGACCGGCGGCGACGGCGCAGGGGCCGAGCTGCAAGGCAGCCCGCCGACGCAGAAGCCGCTCGCGCTTTACTCCGGCATCGTCACGGTCGGCGCCAACGGTACCGCGGAAGTATCGTTCGACATTCCGGAATTCGCCGGCACCGCGCGCGTCATGGCGGTGGCATGGTCGGCCACGAAAGTGGGCCGCGCCAACACCGATATCACAGTGCGCGATCCGGTGGTGCTGACCGCGACGCTGCCGCGCTTTCTGCTCAACGGCGACCGCGGCACCGTGAACTTCGACCTCGACAATGTCGAAGGCGCTGCCGGCGATTACGTCATCAGCGTCAGGACAACGGGTCCGGTGAAACTCACCGGCACTCCGGCGACCACCATGCGGCTCGCCGCCAAGCAGCGCAGCACTGTGGCGCTCGCCATCGACGCGTCGGGCGGGGCCGGGCAGGCGGCGCTGGACGTCGACATCAAGGGTCCGAACGGGCTGACGCTGGCGCGCCACTACGCACTCGACGTCAAGGCCGCGACGCAGATTCTCGCGCGGCGCTCGGTGCGGACGCTGGCCAAGGGCGAAAGCCTCACGCTGACCTCCGATATGTTCTCTGATCTCGTGCAGGGCACCGGCGGCGTGCAACTGTCCGTGGGTCTCTCCACGGCGCTCGACGCTGCGACCATCCTGAAAGCGCTGGACCGCTATCCGTTCGGATGTTCCGAGCAGATCACCAGCCGCGCCATGCCGCTGCTCTATGTCAACGACCTCGCGGCGGAGAACCATCTGGCGCTCGACACCGCCGTCGACCAGCGCATCAAGGACGCCATCGATCGGCTGCTCGCACGGCAAGGCTCGAACGGATCGTTCGGCCTGTGGTCGGCGGGCGGCGACGACGCCTGGCTCGATGCCTATGTCACCGACTTCCTGACCCGCGCGCGCGAAAAGGGATTTGCGGTGCCGGACATCCTGTTCAGGTCGGCGCTGGATCGCATCCGCAACTCGGTGGTCAACGCCGACGAGCCGGAGAAGGACGGCGGCCGCGATCTGGCCTACGGCCTCTATGTGCTGGCGAAGAACGGCACCGCGCCGATCGGCGACCTGCGCTATCTCGCCGACACCAAGCTGAACAACATCGCCACGCCGATTGCCAAGGCGCAACTGGCCGCGGCGCTGGCGCTGGTCGGTGACCGTGGCCGGGCGGAGCGGGTCTATGCGGCAGCCGTCAACAGCCTCAACCCGAAGCCTGTTCTGGAGTTCGGCCGCAGCGACTACGGCTCGTCGCTGCGCGATGCTGCGGCGCTGGTGTCGCTCGCCAGCGAGGGCAGCGCGCCGAAAGCGACGATCAGCCTCGCGGTCGAACGTGTCGAAGCCGCGCGCGGTCTGACGCCTTACACCTCGACGCAGGAAAATGCGTGGATGGTGCTGGCATCGCGCGCACTGGCCAAGGAGGCGAACAGCCTCGCGGTGTCCGTCAATGGCGAGGTCGCGAAGAACGCGCTCTATCGCAACTATCGCAGCACCGAGATCGCGGCCAAGCCGGTGACGATCACCAACACCGGCGACACGCCGGTGCAGGCGGTGGTCTCGGTGACCGGCGCGCCGGTCACGCCGGAGCCTGCGGTCGCGAACGGCTTCAAGATCGAGCGCAATTACTTCACGCTCGACGGCAAGCCCGCGGATGTGACGAAGGCGAAGCAGAACGACCGCTTTGCAGTCGTGCTGAAGATCACCGAGGCCAAGCCGGAATACGGTCAGATCATGGTGGTCGACTATCTCCCGGCGGGTCTCGAGATCGACAATCCCAAGCTGGTGTCGTCCGGCGACAGCGGCACGCTCGACTGGATCGAGGACGGCGAAGAGCCGCAGACCACCGAGTTCCGCGATGACCGCTTCAACGCGGCCATCGAGCGCGCGAGCGATGACACTGCGGTGTTCACGGTGGCCTACATCGTGCGCGCGGTGTCGCCGGGCAAATATGCTGCCGCAGGCTTATGTCGAGGACATGTACAACCCCTCGCGCTACGGCCGCACCGGCACCGGAACGGTCGAGGTGACGAAGGCGAAATGAGCGAGAAGCAAAACAGCGATCTCTCTCTGGTCGTCCCGGCGAAGGCCGGGACCCATCACCCCTGTCAGTCCTTATCGGAGCGAGATGTGCCGACATCCCGCTCAACTGATGAACTGGTGGTTATGGATCCCGGCCTTCGCCGGGATGACATCGCGGATGGGGCGCACGCCCCCTCCAAGAGGCGACGCATTTTCCGTCGTTTTGCCATCACGGTCGCTGTCTCCGTCGCATCGTGCGCAATCGCAGGCTCTCTCTGGATCGCATCCCTCCCGCCATTGCCATTCGACCAGGCGCGGCAAATCTCCACCACCATCGTGGACCGCAACGGCAAGCTGCTGCGCGCGTTCGCGATGGCGGACGGGCGCTGGCGGTTGCCGGCGCAGACGAAGGACGTCGATCCCGGCTATCTCAATCTCTTGCTGAACTACGAGGACCGGCGTTTCCGTTCGCATATCGGCGTCGATCCGCTGGCGATGGCGCGCGCCGCGTTCCAGCTTGTGACGCGCGGACATATCGTCTCGGGCGGCTCGACCATCACCATGCAGGTGGCGCGGCTGATGGAGCCCGGCAGGAGCGCTCGGTCGGCGCGAAGCTGCGGCAGATGGTGCGCGCGATCCAGCTCGAACGGAAACTGTCCAAGGATCAAATCCTCGATCTTTATCTCACGCTGGCGCCGTTCGGCGGCAACCTTGAAGGCATCCGCGCGGCCTCGTTCGCTTACTTCGGCAAGGAGCCGAAGCGGCTGTCGCTGGCGGAATCCGCGTTGCTGGTGGCACTGCCCCAGTCGCCGGAAACGCGCAGGCTCGATCGTTATCCCGATGTCGCGCGCGCCGCGCGGGATCGTGTGCTCGCGCGCATGGTGGAAGACGGCCGCGTTTCCGCAGATGACGCCACGCACGCGAAACTTGAAGCCGTGCCGCGCCTGCGCAAGCCGATGCCGCTGCTCGCGCCGCATGCGACCGATCAGTCGCTTGCGATCATGAAGGACGACCGGCGGATTCAGCTCACGCTGGACTCCACGATCCAGAAATCGCTGGAGCAGCTTGCGAAGGACCGCGCGCTGGCGATCGGTCCCGATGTCTCGGTCGGCATTCTCGCCGTCGATAACGAGAGCGGGGACATTCTCGCCCATGTCGGCTCGCCGGATTATTTCGACACCCGGCGCGCGGGGCAGGTGGACATGACCCGCGCGGTGCGTTCGCCCGGCTCGACGCTGAAGCCCTTCATCTACGGCCTCGCCTTCGAGGACGGCTTCGTGCATCCCGAAAGCCTGATCGAGGACCGGCCGGTGCGCTACGGCGTTTACGCGCCGGAAAATTTCGACATGACGTTTCAGGGCACCGTCACCGTGCGCAAGGCGTTGCAGATGTCGCTGAACGTGCCGGCCATCGCGCTGCTGGATCGCGTCGGCTCAAGCCGGCTCACGGCGCGCATCAGGCAGGCGGGTGCGAATCTGATCCTGCCGAAGGACGAAACACCGGGCCTCGCCATGGGCCTCGGCGGCGTCGGCGTCACGCTGAACGATCTGGTCCGGCTCTATGCGGGCTTCCCCCGGCAGGGCGACACTGTCCCATTGAGGGAAATTGTCAGGGCCGACGACAAGGCCGAGCCGGAGACGCGCCGTCTGCTCGATCCGTCCGCCGCATGGCTGGTCGGCAACGTGCTGATGGGCACGCCGCCGCCGGACAACGCGCCGCATAACCGCCTCGCGTTTAAAACGGGCACCAGCTACGGCTACCGCGATGCCTGGTCGGTCGGTTTCGATGGCCGCATGACCATCGGTGTCTGGGTCGGCCGTCCCGACGGCGCGCCGGTTCCCGGTCTGACGGGACGCACGGCGGCCGCGCCGATCCTGTTCGATGCCTTTGCCCGCACAGGAAAACTTCCTATGGCGCTGGCGAAAGCGCCGAAGGGCACGCTGATGGCGAGCAACGCCAAATTGCCGCTGCCGCTGCGCCGGTTCCGGCCGGCGGGCGATTTCGTCCGCACCGGAAGCGAGCAGGCGCTGCGCATCCAGTTCCCGCTCAACGGCTCACGGATCGACGCTTACGGCGGCGGCGAGACGGCCCAGTCGGCCATGCCGGTCAAGGTCGCGGGCGGGGTGATGCCCCTGACAATGATTGTGAATGGCATCGCGGTCGGAAACATCGACAGCCGCCGCCAGAAACTGGTCGATCCGCCCGGTCCAGGCTTCGTCCGCCTGACCGTGATGGACGCAACGGGCGCGGCGGACACAGTCGTCGTGAGAATTCAGTAGGACCGGCCCAAGCTGTTGTCCGGGTGGCGGTTTCAGCGTATGCGGAACCGATGGCCGAGACCTACCCAAGACCCAGATTTGGCGCTCCGCGCGAGCCGGTGGAACAGAAAAACCCCGGCAGCGGATTTGTGCGCGTGATCGATTTCGCCGTCGGCAGCCATCTCCGCGCGGTCGCGCTGCTGCTGGTGGCCGGGCTGCTGTTTTTCCTGCCGGGTTTCTTCAACATTCCGCCGGTCGACCGCGACGAGGCGCGCTTCGCCCAGGCGACCAAGCAGATGGTCGAGAGCGGCGATTTCGTCGACATCCGTTTTCAGGACGAGGTGCGTTACAAGAAGCCGGTCGGCATCTACTGGGCGCAGGCGGCCGTGGTGGAGACCGCATCGAAGCTCGGCTTGCAGCGCGCGCAGGTCCGCATCTGGCTCTATCGCATTCCCTCGCTGATCGGCGCGATCGGCGCTGTGCTGCTGACCTACTGGACGGCATTAGCTTTTGTCACGCGGCGCGGCGCGCTGCTCGCCGCGCTTATCATGTGCAGTTCGATCCTGCTCGGGGTCGAGGCGCGTCTGGCCAAGACCGACGCCATGCTGCTGCTGGCGACAACCGCCGTCATGGGCGCGATGGCGCGCGCGTATCTGTCGTGGCAGCGCGGCGACGACTCGCCGCAGCCGTGGCGATGGGCGGCGATCTTCTGGACGGCGATTGCGTGGGGCATCCTGCTCAAGGGGCCGCTGATCCTGATGTTCGTAGCGCTGACGGTGATTGCACTCGCGATCATGGACCGCTCTGCGGCGTGGCTGTGGCGGCTGCGTCCGGTGTGGGGATTGATGTGGACGCTGGTGCTGGTGCTGCCGTGGTTCGTCGCGATTTTTCTGAAAGCCGGCGACACCTTCTTCGCGGACTCGCTCGGCAGCGACATGCTGAGCAAGGTCGCCAGCCCGCAGGAATCCCATGGCGCGCCGCCCGGACTTTATTTCCTGCTGTTCTGGGTCACGTTCTGGCCGGGCGCGACGCTGGCCGGCATGGCCGCGCCCGCGATCTGGCGCGCGCGGCGCGAGCCGGGCGCGCAGTTCCTGCTGGCATGGCTGGTGCCGGCGTGGATCGTGTTTGAACTCGTTATCACCAAGCTGCCGCATTATGTGCTGCCGCTCTATCCGGCCATCGCCATCCTGATCGTCGGCGCGCTCGAGCGCAAAGTGCTGTCGCGCGCGGCCTGGATCGTGCGCGGGTCGGCGTGGTGGTTCGTGGTGCCGCTGGTCCTCACCGTCGCCTGCATCATCGGCGCCATCGGGCTGCTGCGGCAGCCGGAATTTCTCGCATGGCCGTTCGCCGCCGGCGCGCTGATCTTCGGGCTGTTCGCATGGTGGATGTACGACGATTACCGCGCCGAGCGCTCGCTGCTGAATGCCATCGGCGCGTCGTGGTTCATGGTGGCGTGCATCTACGGCGTGGTCGTGCCGTCGCTCGCGCCGCTGTTTCCGAGCGTGCAGATCGCGCGCGCGCTGCGCAGCGTGGAATGCGTCGGACCGGCTGCCGCGGCGGCGGGTTTCCAGGAGCCGAGCCTCGTCTTCATGGTCGGCACATCGACCGTCCTGACCAACGGGTCGGGCGCGGCGGATTTCCTGTTGCAGGGAAGCTGCCGGTTCGCGCTGGTGGAATGGCGCGAGGAGCGCGCCTTCGCGCAGCGCGCCGAGGCCATCGGGCTGCGCTACAACGCCGGCGCGCGGATCGACGGCTATAACTTCTCGCAGGGCCGCGCGATTTCCGTCGCGGTGTTCCGTTCCGAAGGCACCGAGTAAATGGCCGTCGATGCGGGCGGCGTTCACCGGGCAAACTATCTGGTGCAACTCGGTTCTGATGCGCGGCAGTCGGTGACGCGTCTGGTGCGTGCGCCGTCGCATTCCCGCCGTGCCGAGGCCCGCCGCGCGCTGGCAAGGCGCTGGCTTGGGCTTGCCATGCTGACGGCCATCGCGATCACGGTTCTGATGTTCGCGGCCGATGTCGCCGTCATCAGGCTGATGCCGCCGCGCGGCACGCCGGGTCTCTGGCCGATCCGGCATTTCACGGATCTCGCGAAATCGGAATACGTGATGGCAGTGCTGGCGATTGTGCTCATTGCCGTTCTGCTGCTGATGCCGCGACTGAGCGGCGTTTCGCGCTCGGTGCTGGTCGCGTTCGGTGTGCGGCTTCAGTATCTGTTTTTCTCGGTGGTGGTCGCGGTCCTCATCAGTGAAACGGTCAAATACATCGTCGGCCGCGGCAGGCCCTTTGTCGGCGGCGAAGCCAACGCTTTCAACTTTTCGCACTTTGCAGGAACGGAGGCATTCTCAAGCCTTCCATCCGGCCACGCCGTGACGGCCTTCGCGCTGGCCTTCGCGGTGTCGTCGGTGTGGCGCAAGGCGACACTGGTCATGTTCGTCTATGCGGTGCTGATCTGCCTCAGCCGGCTCGTGCTGCTGGCGCATCACCCGAGCGACGTGGTCGCGGGTGCATTGACCGGCGTGGTCGGCGCGATGCTGGTTCGCTATTGGTTCGCGGCCCGCCGGCTGGGCTTCAAGATCGGCCGGGACGGGTCAATCGAGCCCCTTGCGGGGCCATCCTGGCCCGCCCTGAAAAGGGTTGCCCGCGAGGCGTTCGCGCCATAAGAAGCGGTCGCCCGGCGGGTGTATTTACACGCGTTTAGCGGCGTTTGGACCCCATCGGTATATGAACGATCAAGCCATCACCTCCGGCCAGCCGGCCCCCGACGTATCGATTGTGGTCCCGGTCCGCAACGAGCAGGACAACGTCGCGCCGCTGATCGCAGAGATCGCGGCGGCGCTCGATGGCCGCTGGGCCTATGAGATCGTCTATGTCAACGACGGCTCGACGGACTCGACCGGCGAGCGTCTCGCCGCCGAAATGCGCGCGCGGAAAAACCTGCGCCAGATTCGCCATGCCGCCTCGTCGGGACAATCCGCCGCCGTCCGCACCGGCATCCGCATGGCGCGCGGCAAGATCGTCGCGACACTCGACGGCGACGGCCAGAACAACCCTGCATTCCTGCCGAGCCTGATTGAAGCCATCGAGAAGGGCGGCGATAAAGTGGGTCTCGCCGCCGGTCAGCGCGTCGGCCGCAAGGACACCGCCTTCAAACGATTTCAGTCGCGCACCGCCAACCGCGTGCGCAACATGATCCTGCACGACGGCACCCGCGACACCGGCTGCGGCCTCAAGGCGCTGCGCCGCGACGTGTTCCTCGCCTTGCCGTATTTCGATGGCCTGCATCGTTTCCTGCCGGCGCTGGTGCGCCGTGAGGGATCTGACATCGTCTATGTCGACGTGATCGACCGGCCGCGCCATTCCGGCGTCTCGAACTACGGCTTCTTCGACCGCCTGTGGATCGGCATTATGGATCTATTCGGCGTGTGGTGGCTGATCCGCCGCAAGAAATCCACGCCTGTCGCAACAGAGGTGACGTGATGCTGATTCAGTTCGGTCAGGATCTCGGCAACTACCTCTACGACGTGTTCGTTGCAAAGTTCGACTTCTGGCTCGCGTTCGGCCTGATCGCGCAACTGGCGTTTACGGCGCGGTTTCTCGTGCAGTGGATTTCCAGCGAGCGGGCCGGTCAGAGCGTGGTGCCGATCGCGTTCTGGTTCTTCTCGATCGCCGGTGGCTTGATGACCCTGATCTACGGCATCGCCAAGCGCGAGCCGGTCATCATCCTCGGACAGGGACTGGCGACGATCATCTACGTCCGCAACATCATACTGATTATAAAGAGCCGCGCAAAGGGCTCGAAGGTCGAGGAGACCTGAGGTTGCGAGGCACGCCGTCACCCTGAGGTGCCGTAGCGAAGCGGATGCCTCGAAGGGCGACGGTGTTTATAATTGTCATCCTTCGAGGCTCGCCGAAGACGGCTCCCACCTCAGGATGACGAGGCGCATCGCAATGCTATTGCCCGATCACTTCGCCGCGTTGAACGCCTCAAACCCGCGCGTCAAATCCGCCTTCAGGTCGGCGAGATGTTCAAGACCGATATGAAAGCGCAGCGTCGGGCCGCCGGGATTCCATGTGGTCGCCGTGCGATACGACGAGCAGTCGAATGGGATCACCAGACTCTCGAAGCCGCCCCATGAATAGCCCATACCGAACAGCGTCACCGTGTTCAGGAACGCATCGACGGCCTGCTGCGGCGCGGGCTTCAGCACGATGCTGAACAGGCCGGTGGCGCCGGTGAAATCGCGTTTCCAGATCGCATGGCCCGGATCGGCTTCGAGGGCAGGGTGCAGCACGCGCTGGACCTCGGGACGCGCAGCGAACCAGCGCGCCATCTCAAGGCCTGCCTGCTGATGATGCGCGAGGCGCACCGCCAGCGTGCGGATGCCGCGCAGCGCCAGAAATACGTCGTCGGGACCGGCGCAAACGCCGAGCAGCCGGATCGCCTCGGCAATCAGGGGCCATGTCTTTTCATTGGCCGAGATCGTTCCGAACATGATGTCGGAATGGCCGCCGAGATATTTCGTCGCGGCCTGGATGCTGATGTCGACGCCCTGATCGAGCGACCGATGAAACAGCGGCGTCGCCCAGGTGTTGTCGTCGAGCACGAGCGCACCCCTGGCATGCGCGACGGCGGCGATGGCCGGAATGTCCGGCATCTCGAACGACTGCGATCCCGGCGCTTCAACCAGAACGGCCTTGGTATTCGGCCTGAACAGCTTCTCGATCCCGGCGCCGATCAGCGGATCGAAATAGCTGGTCTCGACGCCGTAGCGCTTCAACAGGCTGTCACAAAAATTCCGCGTCGGGCGATAGACGCTGTCGATAACGAGCACGTGATCGCCCGCTTTCAGAATCGCGAGCAGCGCCGTGGAAATCGCCGCCACGCCGGAGGGCGCAAGTCCGACGCCGGCGCAGTTCGGCCCCTCAAGGGTCGTCAGCGCCTGCTGGAGCGCTTTCGTTGTCGGCGTGCCGTGGCGGCCGTACTGGAATTCGCCGCGATGGGCGTGGAGATCGTCCGCCGTCGGATACAGCACCGTGGAGCCGCGCACGATCGGCGGATTGATGAAGCCCTTTTGCGCGACGGTGTCGCGGCCGGATGTCACCAGTTCGGTCTGCGGATCGAGCCGCAGGGACGGACCATCGTCTTTGGGGAGAATCATGTGGCGTTCACTTGTGAAGACATCTTGCCGCAGACGCGGCGTTGTTCGACAAAGGGTATAATCAGTAAGCTGACCGTAATGGCCGGCGTCAACCCCTTGACCCGTCGCGTTCGGCGTTCTGTTATGCAGACCAGATATTTAGCCGCTGTTATATGCACATCGCGGGATCGTTTTATCTCGCGCGACGTTGTTCGTCGCCGGCGCCGAACCATCGAGAAAGGCCATTCCATGAAACGGGTATCGCTCGCTCTGATTCCTCTTCTTGCCGCGTTCGCCGTTCAGGCCGCCCACGCGCAATCGCAGGACAAGCCGAGGGACCGGGGAACGCTCCAGAGCGTGAAGGACCGCGGCAGCCTGTCTTGCGGCGTCAGCCAGGGCCTGCCCGGATTCTCGGCTCCCGACGACAAGGGCAACTGGACCGGCCTCGACGTCGATGTCTGCCGCGCCATTGCCGCTGCGATCTTCAACGACGCGACCAAGGTGAAATTCGTGCCGCTGTCGGCGAAGGACCGCTTTACCGCCTTGCAATCCGGCGAGATCGACGTGCTGTCGCGCAACTCGACCTGGACGCTATCGCGCGACACGTCGCTTGGCCTGAACTACACCGGCATCTCCTATTATGACGGGCAGGGCTTCCTCGTCCGCAAGTCGCTCAAGGTCAATTCCGCGCTGGAACTGAACAGCGCCTCGATCTGCGTCCAGACCGGCACCACCAACGAGCAGAACGTCTCGGACTACTTCAAGGGCAACAACATGAAGTACGAGCTGATCGCGTTCGGCACCGCCGACGAGACGGTGAAGGCTTACGAGTCGGGCCGTTGCGACGTGTTCACCTCCGACGTGTCGCAGCTTTACGCCGAGCGCCTCAAGCTGGCCGCGCCCGCCGATCACGCGGTGCTGCCGGAAGTCATCTCGAAGGAGCCGCTCGGACCGGTCGTGCGCCACGGCGACGACCAATGGTTCGATATCGTGAAGTGGACGCTGTTCGCGATGATCAACGCCGAGGAATATGCCGTCACGCAGAAGAACGTTGACGAGATGGCGAAGTCGCCCAAGCCCGAGCTGAAGCGCATCTTCGGCACCGACGGCAATCTCGGCGAGCAGCTTGGGCTGAGCAAGGACTGGGTGACGCGCATCATCAAGGCCACCGGCAATTACGGTGAGTCGTTCGACCGCAATGTCGGCGCAGGCTCCAAGCTCCAGATCGCACGCGGACTGAACAAGCTCTGGAATCAGGGCGGGCTGCAATACGCGCCGCCGATCCGGTAACGGCGTTGCCGGACGCGGAGATGGTTGACACCCCCCGCAAGCCGCCGCTGCGACTGGTCGCCCGGCTTCGCCGCGCGCTCGGCGGGCAGGCGGGCTGGGGCGGGGTCGTTATCCAGATCCTGTTCGTCGCCGCCGTGGTCTGGATCGGCTACGAAATCGTCGAGAACGCGCGCGCCAATCTTCAGGCGCAGCGGATCGCGTCCGGCTTCGGCTTCCTGTCGAACACCGCGAGCTTCGCCGTCAGTCAGGCGCTGATCCCGTTCAGCGAAAGCGACACCTACGCCCGCGTGTTCGTGGTCGGCCTGCTGAACACGCTGCTGGTTTCCATCGTCGGCATCGTGATCGCCACCATCATCGGCGTCGCCGTGGCGCTGGGACGGCTGTCGCCGAACTGGCTGCTGGCGCGGATTTCCGGCGGCTATGTCGAACTGATCCGCAACCTGCCGCTGTTGTTCCAGATTTTGTTCTGGTATCTCGCGGTGCTGGCGACGCTGCCGAATCCGCGGCAAAGCATCTCGCTGTTCGGCTCGGTGTTTCTCAGCAATCGCGGGCTTATCGTTCCCGGTCCGGTCCCGCAGCCGTCGTTCGGCGTGTTCGCGGTGGCGATTGCCATCGGCATCGCCGCCTCGCTCGCGATGCACGCCTATGCGCGGCACCTGCTGTTCGCCAAAGGCGAGAAGCTGACGATCTGGCCGTTCGCGCTGGCGATGCTGGTCGGCCTGCCTGCGCTGGCGGCGCTGGTGTTCGGCGCGCCGCTCGCTTTCGACATGCCGCAGTTGCGCGGCTTCAACTTCGCCGGCGGCGTCCGCATCCTGCCGGAATTCGCCGCGCTGACCATTGCGCTCTCGACCTACACCGCCGCATTCATCGCCGAGATCGTGCGCGCCGGCATCCAGTCCGTTCCCAAAGGCCAGATGGAAGCGGGCGCATCGCTCGGTCTCACGCGCGGGCAGACGCTGCGGCTGATCGTCATTCCGCAGGCGATGCGCGTGATCCTGCCGCCGCTGACCAACCAGTATCTCAACCTCACCAAGAACTCGTCGCTCGCCGTCGCCATCGGCTATCCGGACCTGTTCTCGGTGTTCGCCGGCACGGCGCTGAGCCAGACCGGGCAGGCGGTCGAGATCATTGCCCTGACCATGGGCGTCTACCTGCTGATCTCGCTGGTCACCAGCGCGCTGATGAGCTTCTACGGCTGGCGGCTGAACCGGAGCCTCGCCGCATGACGGAGCAGGCCGCATCCTTTGTCCGTCAGGATCTCGTCGCGCCGCGCCATGCGCCGGTGAAAACAACGGGCGTCATCGGCTTTGCGCGCGAGCGGCTGTTCAACTCGCCGCTCAATATCATGATGACCGTGGTGGGTGCGATCCTGCTGTGGCTGATCCTCGTTCCGGTCATCAAATTCCTGTTCGTCGATGCGGTCTGGACCGGCAGCGACCGCAACGCCTGCCTTGAGGCCAATGTCGGCCATGTGGTCGGGGCCTGCTGGCCCTTCGTGCAAGCAAAGTTCGACCAGTTCATCTACGGATTCTATCCGGCGGATCAGCGCTGGCGCGTCAATCTCACCTTCGTGCTTGGCGCGTTGTTGTTATTGCCGCTGCTGATCCCGCGCGCGCCCGCGAAGGCGCTGAACTCCGGGCTGTTCTTCGTCGCCTATCCGGTGATCGGGTTCTTCCTGCTGCGCGGCGGCGGATTGAAAGGCTTTGCCATTCACTGGATCGCCGATCTCGGCTCGGAATTGGCGTCGAGCGTTCAGGACGCGGGCCATCGCCTCGCATCCACGGCGATGGTGGGCGCTGCGGGGCAGGTCGTTTCTTTTCTGGGCAAGCTGCTCGGCTGGATCGGCGACGGACTGGCCATGCTGTCATGGCCGCTTGAATGGCTGCGTGATTACACCGAGCGCTTCCACTCGCCGCTGTGGGCGGATGTCATCGCGACCGCGATCATCGTCTCGCTGCTGGTGTTTGCTCTGACCGGGGGCGTCCGCAACGGCGGACGCGCGCTGTTCAGGAGCATCGCGATCTTCGCCGGCATCGCCGTCGTCATTGCGGTGATGGGGCTGGATGGCGGCGGCCTGCCGATTGTCGATACCCGCGCATGGGGCGGCCTGCTGGTGACGCTGGTGGTCTCGGTCACCGGCATCGTCGCGTCGATGCCGGTCGGCATGGCGCTGGCGCTCGGCCGCCGGTCGACCATTCCGCTGATCCGCGTGTTCTCGATCGCCTTCATCGAATTCTGGCGCGGCGTGCCGCTCATTACGGTTCTCTTTTTCGCGACCTACATGCTGCCGCTGTTCCTGCCCGGCAATTTCTCGGTCGATGGATTGGTGCGCGTGCTGATCGGCATCGCGCTGTTCGCGGGCGCGTACAATGCCGAGGTCATTCGCGGCGGGTTGCAGGCGGTGCCGCGCGGCCAGCCTGAGGCCGCCAGCGCGCTCGGGCTGTCGTACTGGAAGACCACCGGCCTGATTGTGATGCCGCAGGCGCTGCGCCACGTCATTCCGGGTCTCGTCAACTCCTTCATCGCGCTGTTCAAGGACACAACCTTGGTGCTGATCGTCGCGATCTTCGACCTGCTCGGGCAGTTGCGCGCCTCGTTCGCCGATCCGAACTGGGCGACGCCGACCACACTGTTCACCGGCTTCGCCTTCACCGGCATCATTTATTTCGTGTTCTGTTTCGGAATGTCGCGCTATTCGCTGTTCGTCGAGCGGCGGCTGAACGCCCACAAGAATGTCTGAGATGAAATCATGACCGCAGCCCCCATCGTCGGCATCTCGGGCCTCAACAAGTGGTTCGGCGATTTTCATGTGCTGCGTGACATCGACCTTAACGTCGGGCGCGGCGAGCGCATCGTGATCTGCGGGCCGTCCGGCTCCGGCAAGTCGACGCTGATCCGCTGCATCAACGCGCTGGAGGAGTTTCAGGAGGGCCGTATCAATGTCGACGGCATCGAGCTTGGGCCGAACCTGCGCCGCGTCGATGACGTGCGCCGCGAGGTCGGCATGGTGTTCCAGAGCTTCAACCTGTTTCCGCACCTGACCGTGCTGGAGAACTGCACGCTGGCGCCGATCTGGGTGCGCAACATCCCGAAGAAGGATGCCGAAGCCGCCGCGATGAAATATCTCGAGCGCGTGCGGATTCCCGACAAGGCCGACAAGTATCCCGGCCAGATTTCCGGCGGCCAGCAGCAGCGCGTGGCGATCGCCCGCGCGCTCACCATGAATCCGAAGGTCATGCTGTTCGACGAGCCGACCTCGGCGCTCGATCCGGAAATGGTCAAGGAGGTGCTGGACACCATGGTCGATCTGGCGAAAGAGGGCATGACCATGCTGGTGGTGACCCACGAGATGGGCTTCGCCAAGGAAGTCGCCGACCGCGTGGTGTTCATGGACGCCGGGCAGATCATCGAGGCGAATACGCCGGATCGGTTCTTCTCCAATCCGCGGCACGCGCGGACGAAGCTGTTCCTCAGCCAGATATTGAGGTGAGGGCCGGGACGCAAACACAACGTCATTCCGGGACGCGTTCTTCACGCGGACCCGGAATCCAGAAGATTTCATCGGAAGTAACTGCGGGATTCCGGGTTCGCTCGCAAGCGCTCGCGCCCCGGAATAACGTCATTTCAGTCGCTCACACTTTCTCGAACGGCGGCTTGATCGTGCTCTTGCGCTCCAGCCAGGCCGGCACCGGCAGGTTCTTCGAGCGCAGGAAGTCCGGATTGAACAGCTTCGACTGATAGCGCGTGCCGTAGTCGGCCAGCACGGTCACGATGGTGTGGCCGGGGCCGAGATCCTTCGCCAGCCGGATCGCGCCCGCGATGTTCACGCCGGTCGAACCGCCGACGCAAATCCCCTCATGTTCGAGCAGGTCGAACACGACCGGCACGGCCTCCGAGTCCTCGATGAGATAGGCCTTGTCGACGTGGATGTCCTCGATGATCGGGGTGAGGCGGCCGAGACCGATGCCTTCGGTCACCGAGCCGCCCTCGGTCGATTTCATCTCGCCGTGGTCGAAGTAGTTGTACATCGCAGCGCCGCGCGGGTCGGCGACGCCGATCTTGATGTTCTTGTTCTGCTCGCGCAGGAAGATCGAGGTGCCCGCCAGCGTGCCGCCGCTGCCGATCGAGCAGATGAAGCCGTCCACCTTGCCGCCGGTCTGCTCCCAGATTTCGGGGCCGGTCGAAACGTAATGCGCCTTGCGGTTGTCGAGGTTGTTCCACTGGTCGGCGAACAGCACGCCGTTTGTCTCGGTCTTGCGCAACTCATCTGCAAGACGGCGGCCGACATGCTGGTAATTGTTCGGATTGCTGTAGGGCAGCGCCGGCACTTCGACCAGTTCGGCGCCGAGCAGCCGCAGCACGTCCTTCTTCTTTCCTGGCTCTGCGTGTCCGGGATCACGATGATGGTGCGGTAGCCGCGCGCGCCTGCGACCAGCGCAAGGCCGATGCCGGTGTTGCCCGCAGTGCTTTCCACCACCAGCCCGCCGGGCTTGAGGTCGCCGCGCTTTTCCGCTTCGAGGATCATCTGCTTGCCGGCGCGGTCCTTCACAGACTGGCCGGGATTCATGAACTCGGCCTTGCCGAGGATGGTGCAGCCGGTCGCTTCGGAGGCGTGCTTCAGTTTGATGAGCGGCGTGTTGCCGATGGCGTCGATGACGTCTTTGCGAATGTGCATGAGGGCGACGGACCTTGAGGAAAGGGCGAATGTCGGCCGCCAAACTAGAGACCGCCCGCCGATCCGACAAGGGCAGGGTGCGCAGGCGTGATCTGCCCGAATTTTGAGAAGGTTAGACGGACTGTTTAAGCCGGTTTCGCGAATACGACCTGCCGCACGTCGATATTGCCGGACAGGAATCCGGCCTCGCAATAGGCGAGATAGTATTCCCACAGCCGCCGGAACCGCTCGTCGAATCCCAGCGGCATCAGGTTCGGCCACGCCGCGCGGAAATTGTCTCTCCATGTCGCGAGCGTCTTGGCATAATCTTCTCCAAAAATGCGCTCGCGGATAACAGGTACACCGAATGTCTCGCCGAGCGATTTCAGCACCTGCGGCGAGGGCAGCATTCCGCCCGGAAACACGTAGCGCTGGATGAAATCGACCTCGCGCCGGTAGGCGTTGAAGAATTTGTCCTGAATGGTGATGGCCTGAATTCCGGCGAAGCCGCCCGGGGCCAGCCGGTCGCGCAACTGGGTGAAATACTGCGGCCAGAACTGCTCGCCGACCGCTTCGATCATTTCGATGGAGGCGATCCGGTCATATTGCCCGCGCTCGTCGCGGTAGTCCTGAAACCGGATCTCGACCTTTTCGCTCAGGCCGGCGGCCTGCATCCTTTTCTGCGCAAAATCGCGCTGTTCGGTGCTGATGGTCAATCCGACGACCCGTGCGTCGTAATTCTTTGCGACATATTCCGCGAAGCCGCCCCAGCCGCAGCCGATTTCCAGAACCTTCTGGCCGGGCTGGAGGCTGATGGCTTCGGCGAGCCGCCGGTACTTGTTGTGCTGGGCCGCGGTGAGATCGTCGGTGCCGTCCTCGAACAGCGCCGACGAATAGGTCATGCTCGGATCGAGCCACGCCGAATAGAACGAATTGCCGATGTCGTAATGCGCGTAGATGTTGCGCCGCGCCTGCCGTTTGGTGTTGCGGTTGAACCAGTGACGCACAAGCTGCACGAAACGCGCGACCGGCTTGCTGCCAAGCATGGTCTGGATCAGGTCGTGATTGATGCAGAAGATGTAGAGGAACTGCGTCAGGTTCGGCGTGTCCCATTCGCGGCGCAGATAGGCCTCGGCAATGCCGATGTCGCCGCCGCGCGCGAGGCGCCACGCAAAACCGTAACTGTGGATGGTCATCTGCGCGGCGGGGCCGGGCTCCAGCCCGCCGCAGCGCACGGTGCGCCCGTCGGGCAGCGTGATGTCGAGCGTGCCGCGCCGGAGTTTCGCTGCGAAGCTCAATGCGAAACGAACCAGTTTCGGCACGTCGGGCAACGCCGCCTCGACATTGTCGGGGGTCAGGATGATCGGGGCAGACGTCAACGGGTCAGACATCGTCGGGGCAGACATGGCGCAATCCCATCAGTGTGATGTGGCTCTGTGTCCAGATCTTCTGTGCGTCTGTTTTGCGTATGCCGGCCGTTCGCCGAACGATCCTTCGCTGCTGAGGCACTGCGCGGCCTCCCACAAGCTATTTTCCAGTTTCCCCAATTTTTCCAATTTGAATAGCGCTATCGGTCATTTATTCAGTATGGGGGCTTTTTGTCGCGAATTTGCACCGTACTATTTACACGCGGAAGCTGGGCATAAGTGTCTGAAATTGAATTAATTTTTGTTCAGAGGATGAGAGTTCCATGTAATTTTCTGAGCATTTGGGAATGCTTTTTTTGGCCATGTAACTGGCGATTAGGGACTATTGACATATATGTCAATGCGAGAGCAGATCGCGGAACTGGTCCGCCGAGGAGAGCTATTTTGCTTAGAGTCTGCGCTTTTCGGCGAGGAAACGCCGCGTTCCATTTTTGTTTCCCTAGAGGTGAAAGATGCGCTTAGCCAGCCTTTCCCAAAAGGTCAGGAGGTACTTCACAGCGAATTTCGCCAAACGCTCGATGCATTCTTAGAACATGGAGAAATGACTATCGGTAATGATCCGCGCGTAAAGGCAAGCGATGCACTAATGGCCCGTGTTGACCCGCTTGAGGATGAGTTTTTTGATTTCCGGATCACGTCGCCTCGACCTCAAATTCGTGCATTCGGCGGTTTCGCGGAGTTGAACGTTTTTGTGCTCATCACTTGGAATTACCGCGATGCCATTAAAAGAGACTTCGACGGAGAAGTCGCGCGTTGCAAACGCGAGTGGCAAAGATTGTTCGGCAGCACGATGCCCTTCAAAGGGAGAAAACTAGATGATTACCTCACCAATTTCCTTTCAGTCTGATGCAACCTGCGGAGAAAGAATTCCGCTAGAGACCCTCGGCTATCTCCGCGCTCGCGCAAAACGCCAAGCATTCGATCTTGTAATTAAACAGTTCAAGAAGTCCGGTCTTACGAAGGCAGAACTTGCAAGACGCCTTGGAAAGGGCGCGCCGGAAATATCGAGAATGCTTGGCGGTCCTGCAAACTGGACTATAGCGACCGTTGCCGACTTGCTCTTTGCAATTGGAGGCGGCGTACCAACCTGGGATGTTTCGTTTCCGGCTACTAAAGCCAAAAGAAATGATACCCGACCAGCATGGTTGTATGATGCGCCTGAGAACAAGCTAATGAAGATTATTTCTAGCAGTTCACAGGCCAATACGACTTCGATGGCAATTCTCGGAGGGAACAACCCTTCTACAAACAAACCGAACCGACCAATTCAGCTCGGGCTTTAAACACATGCATTTGGAAAAATATCTTCCGGGTCATGCCATTCGGTTCATTGAGGTAGCTGAGGCTGAGCGAGTTCAATCACCCATCCCGATTATTAATTCGCTTCAAGAGCGTTATGGCTTTGTGGAAGTACCCCGCACTGTTGCAGATCTAGATTTCAAGACAGGCGTAAGTTTTTTACGTGGCTATTTCAAAAATAAGATCATCGACAAATTTCAAATCTATGAGAACGGCATTCTTTGCCAAGCCGAACAGGATAACGCTTTATGCGACGATTTTCTTGGTGAAGTCTTAGACTGGCTCCCTCAAAAATTTGATCTGCCGATCAAAGCAAACAAAATACGAGCTTATCTAAGCCAAGTTGAATTTACATTTGACGGCAATCTTGGAGATTTTTTTCTCGAATTTCTCTGACGTGGGCGATCTAATTTCAAAAATGCTGGCTACTTACGGGCAAACATCGGCAGCTTATAAAGTTAGTGCAGTCAAAATGCACTACGATGTTTCAGGGACGCCACTTCCGCATAATCCAGAGTTTGTTTTCGAGCGGCGGACCGGAATGCCATATGGATCGCAGGTCTATTTTTCCTCCTCCGCACTGCGCACCGAAGACCATCTGAAAATCTTGTCCGTGATGGAAGACTTATTTAGAGGGAAATAGAGCGGTTCCAGCATCGCCAGTATGACAACGCCGCAGCATCGCATTGGATGGTGTCGACAGGATTGGCGGTTATTGAGACCGATGGTTGTCATATTCGCGTTCGCGCGCGGTGACGACCGGCGGCCATCGACCGGCCCGCGCAACGCAGCCTGCGTCCGCGGGCAGGGTGGCCGGTGATTCCCGTCTCGCCGCGACAGGGACCGCGATTGCCGGCGTCTGCATGCCGCGGCGCAGCGAATCGGACATGAAATCTTCGTAAGGCTTGCGGATGGTCAGCCGGGTGAATGCCGGGAACCCCCTTATTTACGGGGCTAACTGCGATTCCGGGTGTGACACCGAAGGAACACAGGTCGCTTTTGTCTTGGGGGCCGCGCCGGAACGTCCCTGTCCGCAGCCGGAGCAGCCCGCTAGAATGGGATTCTGGCTCTATGGAGAAGTGTGCGCCCCGGTGTTCGAGTTCCCCCTCCAAGTAAGGCGTGGCGTTGTCCCGTGGCCTTCGCTCGCCTTATGCGCGGCGCTCGCGATGGCTGTCACGTTGGGCGGCTGCATCGTGACGGCCGATCTGCCCGATCCGGCGCTGGACGTGCCCGCCGCCTATAAATCGGCGACCGGTCCCGCCGATGACAGGCCGCCCACGCTCGACTGGTGGCGCGGCTTTCGCTCGAAGGAGCTGACCGTGCTCATGGAGGAGGCGCAGACCGTCAATCTGGACATCGCAGCCGCCGTCGCGCGCATCCGGCAGGCGGATGCGCTGGCGCAGACGGCCGGCGCCGCACTGCTGCCGAGCCTCACGGGAAGTTTCTCCGGCTCGCGCTCGCGGTCGTCGAGCACCACGGGGACGATCACAAGCGCGACGCCGATCAGCGGCCGCGGCGAGGTCACAAACCACACCGCTTCGCTCAGCGCGAGCTACGAGATCGATTTCTGGGGCAAGAACCGCGACGCCCTGCTGGCGGCGGAAGAAACCGCCAATGCCAACCGCTTCGACCGCGACGTGGTGGCATTGACCACGCTGGCCAGCGTCGCCAATGCCTATTTCAACGTGATCGCCGCGCAGGACCGCATCACCATCGCCACGCGCAATATCGCCAGCGCGCAGCGCATCTATGACGCGATCAAGGCGCGGGTCGATGCCGGCACCGGTTCGGACCTTGATCTGGCGCAACAGGAAAGCCTGCTCGCGGATCAAAAAGCCTCCGTGCCGCCGCTGCGGCAGGCGCTGGAGCAGAACGCCAACATTCTGGCGACGCTGGTGGCGCGCCCGCCGGAGCGCGTGCGGCTGACCGGCGGATCGCTCGGGCAGATCGCGATCCCGCGCGTGACGCCCGGATTGCCGTCCGAACTGCTGACCCAGCGCCCGGACATCCGGCGTCAGGAGAATCAGCTGGCCTCCGCCACCGCCAATGTCGGCAGCGCGCGGGCGCAGTTCTTCCCGAGCATCCAGTTGACCGGGCAGGGCGGCTACCAGAGCGCGCAACTGGCGATGCTGTTCACCCCGCAATCGGCGTTCTTCAACGTCGCCGCCGGGCTGACGCAGCCGATTTTCGACGCGGGCCGTATCCAGGCCAATTTCGATTTGCAGCAGGCACGGCAGGACGAGCTTCTGCAAACCTATCGCAAGACCGTGGTGTCGGCTTTTGCCGACGTTGACACGGCGCTGGCGACGCTCAAGCAGGCCAACGAGCGGTTGCGGCTCCAGCGCATCGTGGTTGCGGCCTCGCGGCGGGCGTTCGAACTGTCCGAGCGCCAGCTTCGCGCCGGCACGGCTGACATCGTCACTGTGCTAAACACGCAGCAGACACTATTTCAGGCTGAGGATTCGCTGGCGCAGTTCCAGCTCGCCCGGTTGCTTGCGGTCGTCACCCTCTATCAGGCATTAGGCGGCGGCTGGTCGCCCAGGATAACAGAAGGGCCCGTGGATGCTCTTTAAGCCCGATCTGAACGAAAAGGCCAAAGCGGCCGGCGAGGGCGTCGCGCGCGTGGCGTCGGGCGCGCGGCGGCGAACCGTATCGATCGCGGTCTGGCTGCTGATTATCGGCGGCCTCGGCTACATCGCCTGGACCTATTTCAAGCCGACGCAAACCGCGACCCGCACGCGTCCCGATCTGGCGATCCCGGTGCTCGCCGCGACGCCCCGCATCGAGGACGTGCCGGTGTATCTCGACGGAGTCGGCACCGTGCGCGCGCTCAACAATGTGACGGTGCGCGCGCAGGTGAGCGGCAAGCTGCTCTCGGTGAATTTCAAGGAAGGTCAGGACGTCAAGGCGGGCGATGTGCTCGCCGAGATCGATCCGGCGATCTATCAGGCACAATACGATCAGGCCGTGGCCAAGAAGGCGCAGGACGAGGCGACGCTCTCCAACGCGCGGATGGATCTGGTGCGCTACCAGCAGCTTGCCACCGCCAAGGCCGGCTCGGCGCAGCAGGCCGACACGCAGAAGGCGCTGGTCGCCCAGCTTGAAGCGCTGGTGAAGTCGGATCAGGCGGCGATCGACAACGCGCAGGCCACGCTCAGCTATACCAAGGTTGTCGCGCCGCTGTCGGGCCGCGCCGGTCTGCGTCAGGTCGATCAGGGCAACATCGTCCAGCCGTCGGACGCGACCGGTGTCGTGGTCATCACGCAACTGCAACCGATCGCGGTGCAGTTCAGCCTGCCGCAGCAGCAGATCGTCCGCGTCAATGCCGCCTCGGCATCGGGCGCGTTGTCGGTCGATGTGTTCGGCAACGACGGAAGGACCGTGGTCGATACCGGCAAGGTCACCGGCATGGACAACCAGGTCGACCAGACCACGGGCACCGTGAAGGTCAAGGCGGAGTTCCCGAACGCCAGCTTCCAGCTTTGGCCGGGACAGTTCGTCAACGTGCGGCTGAAAGTGCAGACGCTCGACAAGGCCATCGTGGTGCCGACCGCCGCGGTTCAGCGCGGCCCGGCGGGCACGTTCGTCTATGTCATCGGCGAGAACGACATCGTGTCGGCGCGCACGGTCAAGGTCACGCAGCAGACCGAAACCAATGCCGTGATCGCCTCGGGCATCACCGTGGACGATCAGGTGGTGACGACCGGCTTCGCCAATCTGTCAGAAGGCGCGAAGGTTGCGATCAGCAAGGATTATCAGGCGCCGACGCCGGACCTCGCGCCGCGCCGGCAGAAAGGGCCTCCCGGCGAAAAAGGCCCGCGCGGCGGCAATGGCGAACGGCGCAGCGGTCAGAAGGAGCAGGGGACTTCGCCGCAGGGCGCACAACAACCGGCGGGCGGCGGCGCGAAAGCGCCGCAGTGATGTTTCGTCGTATTCAAGATGTCATCCTTCGAGGCTCGCAAGTGCTCGCACCTCAGGATGACAGCAACGCATCCGGTTCGTCATCCTGAGGTGCGAGGGCAACGCCCGAGCCTCGAAGGATGACCGGCCGTTTGAAGGATGACCAACGGATGACCATCCCTGATGAGCGACGATGAGCGTCTCTGAGCCATTCATTCATCGGCCGATCGCGACGTCGCTGCTCGGCGTCGCGCTCCTGATCGGCGGCGCGCTCGGATACTGGTTCTTGCCGGTGTCGGCCTTGCCGCAGGTCGATTTTCCGACCGTGCAGGTCACGACGCAACTGCCGGGCGCCAGCCCCGATGTGGCGGCGTCTCTCGTCACCGCGCCGCTTGAACGGCAACTCGGGCAGATCCCGTCGCTGGTGTCGATGAACTCGACCAGTTCGTTCGGCGTCAGCCAGATCTCGCTGCAATTCGACCTCAACCGCGACATCGACGGCGCGACGCAGGACGTGCAGGCCGCCATCAACGCCGCCGCCGGCGTGCTGCCGAAGAACCTGCCGTATCCGCCGACCTACGCCAAGGTCAATCCGGCCGACGCGCCGGTGATGACGCTGGCGATGACCTCGGAGACCTCGTCTCTGCGGTCGATGAGCGATCTCGCCGACACCATGATGGCGCAGCGCCTCGCGCAGATTTCCGGCGTCGGCCGCGTCTCCATTCTCGGCGGATTGAAGCCCGCCGTGCGCGTGCAGGCCGATCTCGCCCGCCTCGCGGCCTACGGCATTTCGATGGAAGACCTGCGCACCGCGATTGCCGGTGCCAACGTCTCGGGGCCGAAGGGATCGCTCGACGGCGCGCAGCAGGCCTACACCATCGCCGCCAACGACCAGATCGCCGTCGCCGACGCCTACAAGCCGATCATCATCGCCTATCGCAACAGTTCGCCGGTCACCATCGGCGACGTCGCGCAGATCATCGACGGGCTGGAGAACGAGAAGACCGGGGCCTGGTATCAGGGCAAGCCCGCGGTCGTCATCGAGATCCAGCGCCAGCCCGGCGCCAACGTCATCGACGTGGTGCGGCAGATCCGCGCCGAAATTCCGAAACTCCAGCAGGCCGTGCCGGCCGGCGTCGATCTCACCGTGGTCAGCGACCGCACCGTCACCATCCGCGCGTCGGTCCGCGACGTGCAGTTCACGCTGGTGCTCAGCGTGGTGCTGGTGACGCTGGTGGTGCTGATCTTCCTGCGCTCGCTGCGCGCGACCCTGATCGCGGGCGTGGCGCTGCCGCTGTCGCTGATTACCTCGTTCGGCATCATGTATTTCGCCGGCTTCAGCCTCGACAATCTCTCATTGATGGCGCTGACCATCGGCACCGGCTTCGTGGTCGACGATGCGATCGTGATGATCGAGAACATCGTCCGCCATATGGAGAACGGCGAGAGCGCCATGGAGGCGGCGCTGAAGGGCGCCAGCGAAATCGGCTTCACCGTGATTTCGCTCACCGTCTCGCTGATCGCGGTGTTCATTCCGCTGCTGTTCATGTCGGGTCTCGTCGGGCGCATGTTCCGCGAGTTCGCGCTGACACTCACCATCGCCGTCGTCACATCCGCCATCGTTTCGCTGACGCTGACGCCGATGATGTGTTCGCGGCTCTTGAAGATGCACCACGAGGAGTTCGCCATACCCGGTCTCGCCACGCTCTCGGGCTGGATCGACCGGATGATCGAATTCTATCACCGCACGCTGCTCTGGGTGCTGCGGCACCAGCGCGCCACGCTGGTGGTGACGTTCCTGACCATCATCGCAACGCTCGCGCTGTATGTGTTCGTGCCGAAGGGCTTCCTGCCGTTGCAGGATACGGCCTCGATCACGGCCATCACCGAAGCGGGGCCGGAAGTGTCATTCACGGACATGAAGCTGCGGCAGACGCAGGTGGCCGACGCGATCAAGGCCGATCCGGACATCGTCGGCGTCGTCTCGGTGGTCGGCGCGGGCTCTGTCAATCCGACCACCAATGTCGGCCGTCTCGTGCTGACGCTGAAACCGCGCGGCGAGCGCAACACCGATATTGCCGTGGTGGTGGATCGCCTCAAGCAGCGCGTGGCCGCCATTCCCGGCATGACGGTCTATTTCCAGGCGGTGCAGGACATCCAGATCAGCACCCGCGCCAGCCGGTCGCAGTACCAGTACACGCTGACCGCGACCGATTCCGCCGCCGTCGTCGAATGGTCGAACAAGCTGATCCAGGAAATGCGCCGCGACCCGATGTTCCGCGACGTCTCGTCGGACGGGCAGGAGGGCGGTCTTCGCGCCATCGTCAATATCGACCGTCAGCGTGCGGGCCAGCTCGGCGTCTCGGTGCAGGCGGTCAACGACACGCTGAACGACGCCTTCAGCCAGCGGCAGATCTCGACGATCTTCGGGCAGGCCAACCAGTACCGCGTCGTGCTCGAAGCGCTGCCGGAATACCAGCGCGATCCATCCATATTGTCGAAGCTGTATGTGCCGGGCGCGGCCGGCGCGACCGGGTCGCCCAATGCGCAGGTGCCGATCGAGGCGGTGGCCAGCATCGTGCGCACCACCGCGCCGCTGTCGATTTCGCACCAGTCGCAGTTCCCGGCGGTGTCGCTGTCGTTCAATCTCGCGCCGGGCGAGGCGCTCGGCAACGCGGTGGAGAAAGTCGCGGAAATCGAAGCCCGCATCGGCATGCCCGGGAATATCGTCGGTCTCTACTCGGGCGATGCCGCCGAGTTCTCCAAGTCGCTGTCCGGCCAGCCGTGGCTGATCCTCGCCGCACTGGTGACGATCTACATCGTGCTCGGCGTGCTGTACGAGAGCTACATTCACCCGATCACCATTCTCTCGACGCTGCCCTCCGCCGGCGTCGGCGCGATCCTCGCGCTGATGCTGTGCGGGCAGGACCTGTCGGTGATCGGCCTGATCGGCATCATTCTCTTGATGGGCATCGTCAAGAAGAACGCGATCATGATGATCGACTTCGCGCTGGAAGCGGAGCGCCATCAAGGCATGACCGCCTACGACGCCATCGTGAAAGCCTGCCTGCTGCGCTTCCGTCCGATCATGATGACGACGCTGGCGGCGCTGTTCGGCGCGCTGCCGCTGGCGATCGAGAGCGGCACCGGCGCGGAACTGCGGTTTCCGCTCGGCGTCTCGATCATCGGCGGATTGATCGTCTCGCAAATTCTCACGCTCTACACCACGCCGGTCATCTATCTCGCGCTCGACCGGATCAATCGCCGGATCGAAGCCGCGGTGCCGCCGGATGAGTCCGGCAAGCCGTCGCCGCCGATCGCGGGAGCGACCGAGGGCGTGCAGTAATGAAGAACATCCAGAGCATGGTCTCTTCACGGATCGTCCCGGTGCAGGCCGGGGCTATCGCATATAGCGTATACCTGTTGTTGGAATTGCGCGGACTCTCGGTTCTATCGTTCTCTCCCCCTTGCGGGGGGAGAGACAGAGAGGGGGGTGTCTTAACGAGCGCAGGCACGAGAGTTACCCCCTCCCTAACCCTCCCCCCGAAAGGGCGTTCACGCCCGTCTTCGACGGGCTATGGGGGGCAGGAAACAGACCGTGCTTGTCGCGAGAAACTGACCGATGGCCTCGCTCTCCGAACCATTTATCAGACGGCCGGTCGGCACCACGCTGCTGGCGATCGGACTGTTTCTGGTCGGCGCGGTCGCCTACAACTTCCTCCCCGTCGCGAGCATTCCGGCGGTGGATTTCCCCTCGATCCGGGTCTCGGCCTCGCGGCCCGGCGCCGATCCCACCATCATGGCCTCCACCGTGGCCGCACCTTTGGAGCGGCGGCTCGGCGAGATCGCCGGCATCGACCAGATCACCTCGACCAGTTCGCTCGGCTCCACCAGCATCTCGCTGCAATTCGCCATCGGCCGCAACATCGACAAGGCGGCGCGCGACGTGCAGGCCGCGATCAACGCCTCGCTCTCGGACCTGCCGACCGATCTGCCGACGCTGCCGAATTTCCGCAAGGCCAATCCGGCGGCGTCTCCGGTGCTCATCATCGCGCTGACATCCAAGACGATGCTGACAAGCGCGATCTACGACGTCGCGGATACGGTGATCGCCCAGCGCATTTCGCAGGTGCCCGGCGTCGGCGAGGTGACGGTGAGCGGCGCGGATCAGCCGGCGGTCCGCGTCCAGCTCAATCCGGGCGCGCTGGCGACCGCGGGCATCGCCAGCGACGATGTGCGCACCGCCATCGTCAACGCCAATGCCATCGGCCCGGTGGGCGCGTTCAACGGCCCGGTGCTTGGCGAAACCATCGCCACCAATCCGCAGATGCGCACTGCCGCTCAGTTCCGCGACATCGTCATCAAGAGCGCCAACGGCAACTTCGTGAAGCTGGCGGACGTCGCCAACGTCGTCGATGCCACGCGCAACAGCCGATCCATCGCCTGGTTCAACAAGCAGCCGGCGGTTCTGATCCTCATCACCAAGCAGTTGGACGCCAACGTCATCGACACGGTGGATCGGGTCAAGGCGCTGCTGCCTGAACTGAAACAGTGGATTCCGGGCGGCGTGGAGATTTCCATCCTGTCGGATCGCACCGGCACCATCCGCGCCAATGTCGAGGACATGGAATGGACGCTGGGCGCGACCGCGTTTCTGGTGATGCTCGTGGTGTTCGTGTTCGTGCGCCGGATGACGCCCACCATCGCGGCGGGCATTTCCGTGCCGCTGGCGCTGGCGGGCACCTGCGCGGCGATGTGGGTCGCCGGATTCTCGATCAACAATCTTTCATTGATGGCGCTCGCGGTCTCGGTCGGCTTCGTGGTGGACGACGCCATCGTCATGATCGAGAACATGTACCGCAATCTCGAGGACGGCATGAAGCCGTATCAGGCCGCATTGCTTGGGGCCAAGCAGATCGGCTTCACCGTGCTATCGATCAGCATTTCGCTGGTGGCGGCGTTCACGCCGCTGATCTTCATGGACGGCATCGTGGGAAAGCTGTTCCGTGAATTCTCGCTGACGCTGACATTCGCGATTCTGGTGTCGATGGTGGTGTCGCTCACCGTGACGCCGATGATCTGCGCGCACTACATCAAGACCACCATTTCACCGGATGCGACATGGTTCGACCGCACCATCGAGGGCAGCCTGTCGCGGATCGTGCGGTTTTATGAACGCACGCTGCATGTCGTGCTGCGCTTTCCGCTGCTGACAATGCTGGTGTTCGCCGCCACCATCGCGCTCACCGTCACGCTCTACATCAAGACGCCGAAGGGATATTTCCCGACCGACGACAGCGGCCTTGTCATCGGATCAACGCGCGCGTCCCCCGACGTCTCCTTTCAGGCCATGCTCGGCCTGCAACAGCGGATCGCCGACATCGTGGTATCCGATCCGGCCGTGGCTGGCGTCGGATCGAGCCTCGGCGGCAGCGGCGGGCCGGGGGGCGGCGGAGCAAACCGCGGCACCATGTTCATCAGCCTCAAGGACCTCGACGCGCGCGGAGGTCTCACCACCACGCAGGTGATCGATCGTCTCCGGCGCAATCTCGGCACGGTGCCGGGCATCCGGCTGTTCATGTTCGCCGCGCAGGATTTGCGCGCGGGCGGCCGCCAGAGCGACTCCAACTATCAGTACACGCTCATCAGTTCGGACCTCGGCCTGCTGGCGAAGTGGGCGCCGATCGTCGCGAAGAAGTTCGAAAGCGTCGAAGGCATCACCGACGTGTCCAGCGACCGCGACGCCGCCGGCCTCGCGCTGAATCTCTCGATCGACCGCAAGACCGCGGCGAGCCTCGGCGTGCAGGTTCAGGACATCGACAACGCCCTGAACAACGCCTTCTCGCAGCGGCAGATTTCGATCATCTACACCCAGCGCAACCAGTACCAGATCATCCTTGAAGTCGATCCGCGATTGCAGGGCGATCCGTCCGCACTGGACAAGATTTATGTCGCGGGCGCGGGCGACGCCCAGGTGCCGCTTTCCGCCGTGGTGCATATGGAGCGCGGACTGTCGCCGCTGTCGGTGTTCCATCAGGCCTCGTTCCCGTCGAACACCATTTCGTTCAACGTGCCCGACGGCGTGCCGTTGCAGATCGCAACCGGCAACATCCTGCGCGCGGTCGAGGAGCTGCATATGCCCGAAGGCATCCGCGGCGAATTCGCGGGCAATGCCGCCGACAGCCAGAAGACCGCGAACAAGCAGTCGCTGCTGATTCTCGGCGCGCTGATCGCGGTCTATATCGTGCTCGGCGTGCTGTATGAAAGCCTTGCCCATCCGCTGACGATCATCTCGACGCTGCCGTCGGCGGGGCTCGGCGCGCTGCTGGCGCTGCAAATCACCAACACGCCGCTGACGGTGATCGCCTTCATCGGCATCATTCTTCTGATCGGCATCGTCAAGAAGAACGGCATCATGATCGTCGACTTCGCGCTGGAAGGGGAACGGCAGCGCGGCCTGTCGTCGGAGGACGCGATCTTCGAGGCGTGTCTGGCGCGGTTCCGGCCGATCCTGATGACGACCATGGCCGCCTTGCTCGCCGCCGTGCCGCTGGTGCTGGCGACCGGGCCGGGGACCGAGCTGCGCCGGCCGCTCGGCATCACCATCATCGGCGGGCTGATCGTGTCGCAGATCCTGACGCTCTACACCACGCCGGTGATCTATCTGCTGATCGACCGGCTGCGCGGCCGCGACCGCTCGCGCCCGGTCGTGCAGGCAACGCCTGCGGAATAACTCATTCGCCGCAACGCACGCGTTGAATGGAACTTTCCCGTTCCCGCTGCGTTGAAGGGGCATGAATAAGCCGCCAATTCAAGACCTTGTCACCGAAACCGGAGAAGCGATCGAGGCTCCGCCGCCTGAAATCCTCGAAGCGGACCTCGCGCTGTCGCCCGAGGAAGCCGAACAGATCAGGCGCGATTATCTGCTGACCCGGTTCGGGATCAGCGCGCGGGGCTTCTGGGGCAAGGGCGGCGGCCGCCTGGCATGGGTTCTCACCCTCGGTCTGCTGGCGCTGATCGTCCTGCAAATCACCTTTCAATACGGCATCAACGTCTGGAACAGGGCGATCTTCGACGCCATCGAGAAGAAGGATTCCGCCAGGGTCTTCCACCTGACGGGCGTGTTCTTTCCGCTGGCGATCGGCAGTGTCGTTATTGGCGTGACCCAGGTCTTCACGCGGATGAGCATCCAGCGCCGCTGGCGGGCGTGGCTGACGAATTCGGTCGTGTCGCGATGGCTGACCAACGGCCGCTACTATCAGCTCAATCTCGTCAGCGGCGACCATCAGAATCCGGAATATCGTATCGCCGAAGACTTGCGGATAGCCACCGACGCACCGGTCGATTTCGCGGCGGGCGTGACGCAGGCCTTTCTTTCGGCGGCCACGTTCATCGTCGTGCTGTGGACGATCGGCGGCGCATTTACACTGTCGGTCGGCAGCGCGTCCGTCACCATTCCCGGTTTTCTCGTCGTCGCGGCGGTGATCTACGCGGCCATCGCGAGCGGCTCGATGATCATCATCGGCCGGCATTTCGTGTCGGTGTCCGAAGCCAAGAACCAGGCGGAGGCCGAGTATCGGTACACGCTGACCCGCGTGCGCGAGAACGGCGAAAGCATCGCCCTGCTCGGCGGCGAGGAGGAAGAACGCTCCGGCATCGACAAGTCGTTCACCAACGTCCTGCGGCAATGGGCCCGGCTTTGCGGCCAGCACATGCGGACCACCATCGTCTCGCAGGGATCGAACCTGATCGCGCCGGTGATTCCGATTCTGCTCTGCGCGCCGAAATTTCTCGAAGGCAGCATGACGCTCGGGCAGGTGATGCAGGCCGCGTCCGCCTTCACCATCGTACAGACGGCGTTCGGCTGGCTGGTGGACAACTATCCGCGCTTGGCCGAATGGAACGCCGGGGCGCGGCGGATTGCATCGCTGATGATGTCGCTCGACGGCCTCGAGCGCGCCGAAAGCGGGGACGGCGTCAATCGCATCAAACGCGGCGAGACCGAAGGCAATGCGATGCTGCGTCTCCACGACCTGTCGGTGACGCTCGACGACGGCACTGCCGTGGTCGGACAATCCGAAGTCGTGATCGATCCGGGCGAGCGGGTTCTGGTGGCCGGCAGATCCGGCACCGGCAAGAGCACGCTGGTGCGCGCGATTGCGGGCCTGTGGCCGTGGGGCGGCGGCAGCGTCGATTTCCACGCCGACCGCCGCATGTTCATGCTGCCGCAGAAGCCCTACATTCCCTCGGGAACGCTGCGGCGCGCGGTCGCCTATCCCGGCGCGGCGGAAGACTGGAGCATCGCGCAGATCAGTAACGTGCTGGACAAGGTCGGCCTTGCGCATCTCAAGGAGAAGATCGAGGAGGACTCGCCATGGGACCAGACATTGTCGGGCGGCGAAAAGCAGCGGCTGGCGTTCGCGCGGCTGCTGCTGCATCGGCCCGACATCATCGTTCTCGATGAGGCGACATCCGCGCTCGACGCGCGGGGGCAGGGCCGGATGATGGAATTGCTCAACGAGGAACTGAAGGACGCGACCATCATCAGCGTCGCCCATCGCGCGGAACTGGAAGAGTTTCACTCAAGGAAGATCACGCTCGAGCGCCGCAAGGGCGGAGCCAGGCTGGTCAGCGATGTCGAGTTGATCCCTCGCGATGGACGCCGGCTTCTGCTGGGACGCTGGCTGCGCGGGCGCACGGTTCATCCGCCGACGCGCGCGGCCTGACGCTCATCGTCCTGCAAATGCCCCCTGAGCGGTTGCTGACGCCGGGCCCGGGGCGTATAGCCGGGCCATGTCCAAATCCGCCAAAACCATTGCCGCCGATGCGCCCGAAGAGATCGAGGAATGCCCGCGCTGCGGCAAGCCGCTGCCGCTGTGCATCTGCGACAGCGTGGAGCCGATCGCCAACCGGATCGAACTCTTGATCCTCCAGCATCCGCAGGAGCAGGACAGGGCGCTCGGCACCGCGCGGCTGACGGCGCAGCACTTCAAGAAAGCCACGCTCAAGATCGGGCTGTCGTGGCCGAGCCTGTCCAAGGCGCTGGGGCGCAGCGTCGATCCGCAGGACTGGGCGATTCTCTATCTCGGCTCGGCCAAGGTTGAAGACCTCGCCACCGAGCGCGATGTGGTCGCCATCGACCGCAAGGGCGAGATCGAGGACAACCAGCGCGCCATCCTGAAGGACATCGAAGGCATCGTGCTGCTCGACGGCACATGGAGCCAGGCCAAGGCGCTGTGGTGGCGCAACGCATGGATGCTGAAATGCCGCCGCATCATTCTCGGCCCCGCGCATCCGTCGCTCTACGGCAAGCTGCGCAAGGAGCCGCGCCGCGACGGTCTCTCGACCATCGAGGCGGCCGGACTGGTGCTCTCGCGACTCGAAGGCCGCCCCGAGATCGAGACCACGCTCAACGCCACATTCCAGCGCATGCTGTCGCAGTACAAAGCCGTGCAGACCACCATGCCGGAACTGGCGCCGAAGCCGAGACCGAAGCGCGACTACCGGCGTCCGGAAAACCGGCGCGGCAGGGGCGCCAAGGCGTCGACATCCTAGAGAGATTTCACGTTTCGTGCGAATTGCCTCGTCGCGCTGCTCGCGCAGATTTATCGAGTCGTCCCGGCATTCGCCGGGACCAACAGATGGGGCAAACACTCCGGTTCACCGCCCGCCGATGGTGTTCTGAACCAGCAGCACGCCGGCGATCACCGCCAGCGTCGCCGCCGTGGCGATCAGCATCGCGCGCGAACTCATTCCGCGTCCGATCCACCAGAGCAGGGCGGCGCACATCAGGACCGGGACGATGATGTCGAGCGGCGTGCTCATTCACGGTCTTTCGGGCGGGCCGCTCTCTTCGCCTTCCGCTCCATCCATTTCAGTTCAAGCCAGCCGAGCGTATCGGCCAGCGGCTTCTGCAAGAACGGGACGTCCTGCGCGATCAGCAGCAGGCCAAGCGGCAACATCCAGAGTCCAACCACCGGCAGGAAGCTGAGAATGCCGCCCAGGATGAGCAGCGCCGCCACCGGAATCCGCACCCACAGCGCTGACGGCTGCCGCACCCAGCGCACAAAGCGGGCAGGCTTCTCGGGAAGCCGCTCGGCAAACCACTCGAAATGGCGATCAAGTTCGGCTCTGGCTTCTGCGCTCACGTGAAAACCACCTGTGTCCCGGATCGCCCGCAGCCCCCTCAGTCAGGGCAGCTATATACGCGCGTCATCCTCCGCAAGGCGGAACGGGGCGGGTGAGGGCTGGCAAGTGGCTGAATTGATTGGCTCCCCGGGCTGGATTCGAACCAGCGACCATTCGATTAACAGTCGAATGCTCTACCGCTGAGCTACCGAGGAAAACTGCTGAAGCAGCAATGGGGCCGCATATAACAAAGGCCCCGAGTCTTGCAAAGCGTTAATCGCGAAAATGCGGAAGTGCGTGAACGGCAAGGGAATTTGACGGCCGCCCCCGGATTTGAACAGGCGCGCGGCGTTTCCTGCGTTTCGCACGCGGCGTGAATCCACGGGTCGCTCTGCCGCCGGCCCCCACGACCCCCGGCGGCTATTCCGCAGACCAGCGCGCGAATGCCGCCAATGTTACCTAAAAAGCGCATTGTATCAACAAAACACGCAATGGTTGTATTTTATGCTTGATCCGCCACGCGAACAGGAGTGAGACTGCCCTATCGAATTGCAAATTTTGGGGGACTGACGATGAATTTGAGGCTTATTGCGCTGGCACTTCTCGCGACAACCACGGCGGCCTCCGCGGCTGACCTGCCGGCCCGCACCTACAAGGCGCAGATCGTCTCTCCGGCCTACAACTGGTCCGGCTTCTACGTTGGCGCGATGGGCGGCTACGCATGGTCGGATGAAGTCACGGTCGGCATTACCGGGATCGGTACGGTGACCGGCGCGTCGGATGCCTTGAAGGGTGGTTTCGGCGGCGGCACCATCGGCTACAACTGGCAGGCGCCCGGCAGCCAGTTCGTGTTCGGCCTCGAGGCCGACGCGGCGAGGGCCGGCATCCAGTATTCCGAAGTCGCACCGGGCGTCGCCGTCAGCACCAAGATTCAGGCCTTCGGCACGGTGACCGGCCGCGCCGGTTTCACGCTCAGCAACGCGCTGATTTACGGCAAGGCCGGCTATGCGTGGGCCAGCAACAAGGTGGATGCGACCATCCTCGGCCTCTCGGCGTCGGACAGCCAGTTTCACTCCGGCTGGGCGGCAGGCGGCGGAGTTGAATATGGCTTCGCGCCCAACTGGTCCGCGAAGGTCGAATATCTCTATGCCGATCTCGGCACCCAGACCTACTTCGGCGGTCTCGAACTCGGCACCACGCTTCACACGGTGAAGGGCGGCATCAACTATCGCTTCGGTTACTGAGAACGCTCACCTCCAGTTTCAACTCAGGCCTCGGCGCATGCCGGGGCCTTTTTGCATTCGCGCGCGGAATGTCAGGGGGATCCTAGAACTGCCGCGGTTTTTCATCGGAGCCTTCTGGTCGAGTTAGTGTTTGGACAAATACAAACGGTCAGATCAGATCGCAGAATAGCGCATCCAACACGGATATGGCGATTTACATCAGAATGTTTGGTATGATGACTTGCGCGGCTGGTAAGTGCGCTTGAAAATCTCGCCGACAAGGCGCTCGCCGCAGATGCTAAGATGGTCGCGATCACGATAGATAACGCAGCCATCCTGTAGCAGAGATGATGGCGTAAATCTAAGAAGTTGAGATAGGGACAAGTATTCAACAGCGCGGGTTGCGGATGTTATCTGCTGTAGCATCCGATCAAGCAGATCGTTCTGTTCGATACCTTTAGCCGACATTTTGAACCCGTTTGCAGCCAAATGTCGCACATCGCGGAAGTCCACCTCCAGAGTCCGGAAACGGGCCCAACCAAACTACGGGGACCGTTGCCGATAGCTTGGTTAAATAATCGATCGTCCTCTTCCTGCTCTCTTGGGTAGTGAGATATCCGCCTGACTGGTGAAATATGATCGTCTTAATCTTGTCTTTGTTTGCAGCAGCAAATTCATCAAACCCATGATAGTGGCAAGCTGCGGTCATCAGAGAAGGTCTGCACCCGCCCTGAGAGATGCCGATAACGAACTTGCCGAAGTCAGATCGATAGAGAGCGTTAAAAATGTTCATAGCGTGAGAGTCGCCAAGAACAATGGTAGCCTGTCCAAATCGACTAGAGCAGGACTGAAACCTTTTTATCACGTCGGGCGTCACGAACTTCGACCAAAAATTACAGTCCCCATTGTCGCCCATGTCCAAATACATGTCGCCGCCAGTGCCACGCTGGACAATTTCGTAAACTCCGCGCTCCAAAGGCGTTAGTCGGTGATTGTAGTAGTATCTTTCAAACCCGCCCGTAGAATTAGCGAGCGATCCAGCGCCGACAAGAACTGTCGCGCAGACTACAAAACTAGAAAAGGCCAGTTTGCGCGAAACGGTCAGGCGCTTTCTGAAGGGCGTTTCGATGTATCGCCAACTTATGGACGCAAGCGCGAAGGCTACCAAGACAAGACCGAGGAGGGCAGCCGAACTTACGTCTCCACCGGACTTAAGCCGCGCAAAAGCGAAGAGCGGCTGATGCCAGAGATATGCGCTGTAGCTGATAAGGCCTAACGCCATTACCGGTTTGCGCGCCAATGCTCTGCCGACAACCGTCTCACCAGTTCCAAAATAGATAACGAGCGCAGTCGCTACGGTTGGGGGCAGAGCATAGAGCCCGGGAAATGGAGTCGTGGTGTCGAAAGCTGCAACGGACGCTGCAATCATGATTACGCCCACGGCGCTCGCCACCTCTGCTACTCGCGATTTCACTGCGAGCCCGTTGTCTAGAACGTAGAGAGACAATACCGATCCGAGAAGCAACTCCCATGCGCGGGTCGGCAGCAAGAAGAAAGCGGCAGATGGCTTATAGACCGCGCCGTACTGCGAGAGCGCCAAGCTGAGGATTGCCATCGTTGTAAAGGCAAGAAGTAGCCGCCGCTGTCCAATCCAAGCGATCAACAGCAGAAGCGCGGGGAAAAACAGATAGAACTGCTCTTCGATGGCAAGGCTCCAAGTGTGTATCAGCGGCTTTAACTCACTGGTCTGATCGAAATAGCCAGTTCCGACCCAGAAAAATACGTTCGAAACGAACGCGACGGTCGCGATAATGCTTTTGCCGAACTGTTGGAGCTCATGAGGCGTCATCCACAACCAAGCGAATGGGACGCACGCGACGATAACAAGAAAAAGCGCCGGCAGTATCCGCCGTGCGCGGCGTTCGTAGAAGTTACTTAATGAGAACGATCCGTTGCGAACGTCGGAGACAATGATTGTTGTAATCAGATATCCGCTAATAACGAAGAAGACATCCACGCCGACGAAGCCGCCACTACAGGCAGGAAATCCCGCGTGAAACAGAATAACCGGGATCACGGCCAAAGCCCTGAGTCCGTCTATCTCCCGTCTGTACGCGACCGCCATTTGGTCAAGGCTTGATTGCTACTCGGCAACTGGAGTCGACGGGGCACAATAATGGCGATCCGCCAGCAAAATATTCATCAACGGCCTTTTTTGCACCCTGCCATGAACCATAATCGTCCAAAATAAGCACGCCGCCAGAAACGAGGCGCGGGTAAAGAACTTCAAGCTCTGTCTTCGTCGATTCGTACCAATCTGTATCAAGGCGAAGGATCGCGATCTGGTCTGGCAGGTTTGACGGGACGCGCAGTGTTTGTTCAACCATGCCTTCGACAAAGACCGGATCGGGCAAGTCGAATGCTGCGAAGTTTGATTTCACATCAGGTAGGGTAGCCTTACACCAGTCGCTAAAATCACCCTCTCTCGTTTCGGCAAACTTGATCGCCGCGGGCATGCCGCCGCTTTTCCGATCTACTTCCGTCGGCGCTGACATTCCCGCAAACGTGTCGAAAAGATAAATGTCTCGCGCAGGATTGCGGCTCTTCCGGTGGGCTGTCGCCATCATCATGTTACCGCCGCGCCATACGCCGCATTCGACGATCGCGCCGGGTATGCCCTCGGCGTCGACATAATCGATGCACTTAAGCAGGGACCACTGACGCTGGATACCGCTCATCGTATAAGGCTCGAATGTCCTTACTGTTGCGATCTCGGCTTCCGAGGCCTCCGGGTATGGAAAATTATCCGACGCTGAGATCCGTCTAATCTCAAAGCCGAGGGCCGCAAACGACTGTTGCACTAGAGCTTTCACTATATCAGTCCCGATGGGCCACGAAGTAAGGTGCAAATAGCGAAAGACCTTACCTACACGGGTAAAAGTCCGCAAGGCGAAGCCGAATGAGCCGGCTCCCAGACGGCTTTATCTATGGCGAACTACGCTACCACGAGTCCGGATCCGAGAAGTTATCCTTGGGGTAGCGGACGAGCAGTGCGCTGCCGGCGGCGGTCTCGAATTCGGCTTTGCGCCCGGTTGGTCCGCCAAGGCCGAGTACATGTACGCCGATCTGGGCACAGCCACATACGGCGCGGGCCTCGAACTCGGCGCCACGCTTCACACGGTGAAGGGCGGCATCAACTATCGCTTCGGTTACTGAGAACGCTCACCTCCAGTTTCAACTCAGGCCTCGGCGCAAGCCGGGGCCTTTTGCATTCTGGCGCGGCGCGTCAAGGGGATCAGAGTGGACATTGTTCCGCCTTGCAGGCGGCTGCACCGGCCCGGCGATAGTGCCGGTGAACTCCGGGATCATTCTGAATGCAGCGTTCGTTGATGATGGTGTCAGCCCGGGTGTTTCAGCCGCACGCCCGCGCCGCCATTGCGAGTATCACCGGCTGCCAAAAACACGACCCCCGCCTTTTCGAACGCTGATTGAATCGCGGTCAAAGTACTGGACCGAGGATCAGCCGATCCTCTCTCGATATTCTTGATGGCTGCCTCACCGACGCCAGACGCTGTCGCAAGGTCGATTTGCGTCCAGCGAACAAGGGCGCGCGCCGCCCGATCTGCCCAGGAGTGATCATTGGCGCAACGTAGGCCGGGACTTCAACGCGAACAATCATTCTATCCGCCTCGTATATATCAGAACGAAATCGCCACCCCTTGACGAGGATTGTTTAATATCCTATTCGGATACTTTAGAAAACCATTAGTTGTCAAAAGACTACTATTCCCGCGCACGACGACTGTGAATATCGGAAAAAGGTGCCTAGTTGCAGACACTTGTAAAAGGGGCGCTTTCGGCCGGGCTGTTGTTCGGAGCATTTTTTTGCGACTCGCAGCATGGACTTTGGTCAATTCAGAGAAGGTCTTGCACAATTCCGCCTCGATAATCTCGTGATTGCAGCCGCTGCAATTATCATCAGCTCTCTTTTTGCCTCGCTACGTGTTCGGTCAATCGCGGCGGATCTTGGTTATCAAATGCCGGTGCGCGATGCCGTCGCCGTACTGAGCCTTGGTCAACTCGGCGGCGCAATTTTCTTTCAGATATTCGGCCAGATCGCCGCGCGCGGATCATATCTTGCAAAACGCAACGTGCCCTTCGCTGGCACCGTCCTAATCACGATCCAAGAACGCATTGCTGCGGCCCTTGTCTCATTTGGCCTTGCTGTTATCGGAGCGCTCTATCTTTTTCATCAAGTGACGTTCGATCTTACCGCTGGCGGCCTTGATCTCCTTCGGATCGTGATCGGCTTGACGGTCGCCATCATTGTTGTTGCGATTGTTTGGCGTAAACAGATTCAGAAAGCCGCCGGTCAGTTCACGTGGTCCAGAGCCGCGAGCATTCTTCGCGCGATCATATTCTCCATAGCCGTTCAGCTCTCGATGATGGCCGCATATATCATCACGGCACGAGCGGTCACACCAAGTTGCGAGCTGGCGGACCTCGCCGCGGCTGCAACCTTGGTGATGCTGGCAGCCAGCATCCCTATCAGTTTTGCAGGATGGGGCGTTCGTGAGATTAGTGCCGTTGGTGCGCTCGGCAGCATCGGCATGACGGCGCCCGCCGCTCTTACAGTTGCGATCACCATCGGGGCACTGTCTATCATCTGCGCCGTGCTGCTCGCAGTTGTCTCAATTACTCGTATCAAGCCGGCGATTTCCAAACCTGAGAAGAACCCATCGGCGACTGGCGCTAACCACGAGGAGATTCTAAACGCCGTACTACCGATGCTCGTCGCCTGCCTGCTATTCTTTCAAATCCACGTACCAACGAACAGTTCGACTATCAATTTCAATGTAGCTGATCCGCTTGCAATCATTTGTGGCGTACTGTTCCTGCTGCAATCGCGTCGAAATGGGCTGCCGGAGTGGCGTCTAAAACACCTGAACCTGCATATTGCCGCAATGACTGCGGTGATCACCATTGGCTTGTTCATTGGTGCCTCACAGATCGGGTGGACGACATGGGCAGTCGTCAACAAATTTCTTGGATGGTTCGTGCTGCTGGCTTACGGCGCTGCCGGAGCTATGGCAGCTCGCGTCGATCGTGAGAGGGCACTGCTCACCTTCGCGGCTACAGGCTGCTGGGTTATTGTTTTCGCGATTGGCGACATGGTGCTTGGGAAGGCCGGGCTTGCCGATAGCCACCAGTTCACAGGCTTTGCACAAAATGTGAACGCTATGGCCTTCATCGGCTTGATGTTACTCGCCGTCGGACTGACGCTTCCCCAATACACGATGACGATCATCGTCATTGCACTGATCGCGATTATCTTCACGGGGTCGAGAGCCGGTATTGGCGGCGCTGGAGTCGTGCTGATTACGGCATCTGTTCTCATCCCCGGAATATGGCGAACTGCGATTGTCGCTGTCAGCATCGCCAGCTTGGCCGTGCACAGCCTCACGACCGCTCAGCTTGGCACCAGCACCATCGAGACCATGGCGCTCGTTCGTCCGAGTTCGGACGCGGAGCATTTTGATACAATTCGGGGCGGCCTTCTCATGTTCAAGGCGAACATGATCTGGGGAGCAGGTCTCGGCACTTTCATCGCGCAGTGGCAGGGAACCTATCCGCTGCTGATTCATAACAGCGCGGTATGGATCTTGGCTGAATTCGGCCTTCTTGGTGCCGCTGCCTTTTTTACCCCGGTGATCATAACCGCATCAAAGGAATTAAGGCGATTCCGATCCAACGATGCGAGCGGATACCTAGTGATCCTGATCATAGCCGGATTCGGAGCGATGAGCCTGTTCCACGAATTGCTCTACCAGCGATCAATGTGGTTTCTGCTGGGAGTTACGCTGATATTGATCGGCAAAGGCAACGCACGCGCGAGATCTTCCTAAGCAGATGATCTGATGAGATCACGATGAAAAAAACGGATTTCGACAGATCCTATGCCGCTCTCATCGAAATCAGCCGGGCTGCAAAATTCGATCCGCGTTCTTCAGACGAAACAAAGCAGAGATGTTATGAAGCCGCCGGACGTCTATTTGTTAAACACGAGGAGGTCATCTACGACCTCCTGAATTACGTCTTGCGGAACTACAACCGTTAAGCAGCGGTCAAGGCGCGATTATCGACCAGCGCAGACTTGCAACAATTGTGCTCGGCTGGTGCTCGTTTTGACCCAGCCATTTGCGACCTCCACGGACAATCACGTAGAATATTTCGTCGGGCTGAAATCAGGTATTGGACTAAAGCATTGAATTTATTAATGGAGGCCACGACCAGAATTGAACTGGTGTACACGGTTTTGCAGACCGTTGCGTAACCACTCCGCCACGTGGCCCCATTGCGCGAAACACTTATCGGCTATCAACGGCTTAGGCAACAGGCCCCGTTTTGTTCGCAGGACCGTTCTGAAACCCGATTTCGTGGCGTTTCTGAAACCGGCCGCTGCCGGCCTAGCCGCCGCTTTTCGCGTTGCTGGCCGCGATTACCCTGAGCATGTCGGCCACCGGGAACCCGCCGCGGTGCATGGCGCACAGCACGTCGATCATCTGATCGCTCGGCTGATCGGCCGACGCGAGAGCGGCCCGCACCTCGCGCGGCAGGTCGTCGAACTCCACCATCTGCCTGCGGACCGTCGACAGGCCGTGAGCGGACAATCCGCCTTCGGGGTCATGCGGTGGTTTGCGGCTGTCAGGCATCGGCTCACGGTGTTTGCGGTTTGCGGTCATTTGCAAACACTCACTTGAAGGTATTGGCGGCCACGTCATAGGTCCAGGTGAGGCGACCGTCGGTGAAGATCACCGCGCGAAATCCAAGATCGCGCGCCTTGTTGAAAATCTTTCCGGATTCCGCAAGGTTGAGCACCGTCGGCCGGTCCATCTTGAAATACCTGTAGTTCAGCACGGTCTCGCGCTCGCCGGATGTGCTGATGTCCATGGCAAGCCCCCGGCGCAGCATCTGCTTGCGCGTGTCGAGCGCGAACTGCCTGCGGCCGTCGGCATTGCCCTCCAGCGATTGCAGCCGCGCCGCGATGTTGCCGGCGCCGACCTTGCGGATGTAGTCGCGCTCGTTCTTCTGCATCGCCGCCAGCAGCTTTTTTGCGCGCGGCGCTTCGGGAGCCGAGTCGTCGATCTTACCGAGGTCGGCTTTCGCCGCGTAGTAATCGGCGAGGGCGGGGAGCTTTTTCCCGCGCCTGGCGGAGTAATCGGTCAGCGACTTGATGACGGCCGCCGCGCGTTCCAGCACTTTCTTGCGCTTCGGCGCCGGCTGATCCGCCGTACCGGCGGTGGCCGCCGTCGCGGTCTGCGCCAATGCGGTCGCAACGCCGGTGCATGTCAGCAACGCCAGCAGCAGCGCGCAGGCGATCGCGCGGAGCAGGAGAGGGACGGAATGTCTCCTCGCGGCGCGTGTCATACCTGTCATATATGTCAGCCCTCGATCGCGCCGGGATGGTCATACGGCCGCCGGTCTCATAACACAGGCGGGGTTGCGGCGGACAGGCTTGCCGCAGCCGGACCCGGCACAAGGCAGGCTTGCATCGCGTGCGGCCTTGCAGCAAATATGGGCCGCGCCGCACGCTGCGGCACGCGCCGCCGGCGATCGAATTGTCCCTGATGTCTTGAGGTTATCCCATGTCAGATTTCGCAACCTCTCGGCAGAACATGGTCGACTGCCAGGTGCGGCCGAGCGATGTGACCGATCTGCGCATCATCGACGCCATGCTGGCGGTGCCGCGCGAGGCGTTCGTCCCGGACGCCAAGCGTCCGATCGCCTATCTCGATCTGGACATCGATGTCGCCGCGGACGGCAAGGCGAAGCGCCATCTCATCAAGCCGGCCGTGCTGGCGAAGATGATCCAGGCCGCCGCGATCTCAGAGACCGACCGCGTGCTGGTGGTCGGTTGCGCCACCGGCTATTCGGCCGCGGTGATCGCCCATCTCGCCAAGGAAGTGACCGCCACCGAGCCGGATTCGGCGCTGGCCGCCATCGCGCAGCGCAATCTGGCGAGCCTCGGTTACACGCATGTAACCGTCGATGTCGCGGAGCCGGTCGACGGCGACCACGCCCACGCGCCTTACGATGTCATCCTTCTCGACGGCGCCACCGAGATCGAGCCGCAAGGGCTGTGCGACCAGTTGAGACGCGGCGGACGGCTGGTCGGCGTCTTTGCCGCCACCCAGCCACCCCGGGCGACCCTGGTCACGCGGTCGCCGTCCGACTTCGGGAACCGGGTGCTTTTCGACGCCTCGGCCCCGGTTCTGCCGGGCCTCGAACGCGTTCCGGAGTTCACTTTCTAGGACCAGTTTCCTCAGCGGCGGGCAGGTGTGGCTACAATGTCCCATCTGGACAGTTTCGGTTGCGGCGGGGCGGGGCGGGGTTTCACCCGCGACAGCCGATGCATAGACTGAACATCGGGCGGGCGCCCGACTCGACTGCCCGGTTTCATTGCGCCTTTGACGGGCAAGGAACCGGTTTGGGGAATGGATGAATGCAAGCTAAGTATCGGATGAAGCTCAGCGCGGGCGTTGCTCTCGCGGCTCTCTTGATGAGTCATGTCATGACCACGCCCGTCATGGCGGACACCATCGAAGCCGCGCTGATTCGTGCATATCAGAACAATCCACAGTTGAACGCCCAGCGCGCATCCGTGCGCGCGACCGACGAAAACGTGCCGCAGGCGTTGTCCGGGTATCGCCCGAAGGTTGCCGTCACGGCCAGCGCCGGAACGCAGTACACCGACAGCGCGCAGAACACCCAGATCGCCGGACGTGTCACCACAACCAGTCTTGCGGGCGTCAACGCGCCGCGCTCGGTCGGCGCGACGGTCACCCAGACGCTTTTCAACGGCGGCCAGACCGGCAACCGCACCCGCGCCGCCGAAAGCCAGGTCTCCGCCGCGCGCGAAGGCTTGCGCGTGCTGGAGCAGACCGTGCTGTTCGCGGCCGCGACGATCTACATGGATTTCCTGCGGGACTCGGCCATCGTCGAAGTCCAGAAGAGCAACGTGCGCGTGCTGGAGCAGACCCTCAAGCAGACCCGCGATCGTTTCAACGTCGGCGAAGTGACCCGCACCGACGTCGCGCAGTCCGAGGCGCAACTCGCCGCCGGCCGCACCCAGCTTCTGACTGCGGAATCCACCCTGACCACCACGCGCGCGAACTTCCGCCGCATCATCGGCAACGATCCCGTCGGGCTTGCTCCGGGTTCGCCGGTCGATCGTTTCCTGCCGCCCACGCTGACGGGCGCCATTGATCGCGGGCTGCTGGAAAATCCGAACGTCACCGCCGCGATGTACGGCATCGACGTGAGCTTCCTGAACGTCAAGGTCAACGAAGGCGCGCTGTTCCCCACCGTGACCCTTCAGGGCAGCGTGCAGCAGTCCTACGAAAGCACCATGGCCACCTACCGCGCGTTCGGCGCGTCCGCCGTCGCCCAGTTGACGGTGCCGGTCTATCAGGGCGGCGCCGAATACGCGCTGATCCGCCAGTCGAAAGAATCGCTGGCGCAGCAGCGCCTCAACCTCGAACAGGTTCGCGACCAGACCCGCGCCACCGTCGCGCAGGCATGGGGCCAGCTTGTCGCCGGCAAGGCGCAGGTGTCGTCGGCGCAGGCGCAGGTGACGGCGTCGGAAATCGCACTGAACGGTGTTCGCGAAGAGGCGAGGGTCGGGCAGCGCACCACGCTCGACGTCTTGAACGCGCAGCAGGCGCTAGTGAATGCGCGTGTCGCGCTGGTCACCGCGCAGCATGACCGCGTGGTGGCGTCCTACAGCGTGCTGAACTCGATCGGACGCCTGTCGCCGACCGTGCTCAACCTCGCCACCAACGTCTACGACCCGAGCGTCCACTATCATCAGGTTCGCGATAGCTGGATCGGTGTCCGGACTCCCGACGGCCGCTAGGGCGAACGACACTTACAGTGTCGTCCCGGCTTTCGCCGGGACGATGTGGTGAGATTTCGCGCCAGGCGTTCTGATCCACTCCACGCCACTCCGCTGTCGTCGCAACGCACCCATCAGCGTTGTGATCAACCGGCCGAGTCCGCGGGCCGTTGCTTGCAATCATTTGTTGCCATGACATACCGTTCTGAAGGGTCGCGAAGCGATTCGTGACGATGGTGTACGGCTTTGTCGGGTCTCTCGATCCGGTAGCCGACGAGGTGGAGTCGGAGATGACGCAACCGGCAAAGGCGCAGGAGCCCTCGATGGAGGAGATTCTCGCGTCGATCAGGCGCATCATCTCCGATGATGAGGCCAAGCCAGCGGCGGCAAGCGCGCCTGCTGCTCCGGCCCGCGCCGCGCCTGCGAAAGCGGAAGCTCCGAAAACCGAAGTTCCGAAGGCCGAGCTTGCGCGACCGGCGCCTGCCGCGCGTCCGGCGATGGCCGGCATTCCGCCATCCAAGATCGCGCCGGCCCGGCCTGCGCCGGCACCGGCCGCTCCGCCACCGGTTGCGAAAAACAGCCAGGCCGAAATCGATGCGATGATGGCGAGCTTCGACGCTCCCACACCGGCTCCGGCGGCAATGCCGGAAGAACCCGAAGAGCCGGAAGTCGATGCCGATGTGTTTGAACTGACCGAGCAGATGGCGGTCCCCGAACCGTTGCCGCCGACGTTCAACACCATCGAGCCCGAAGACGATCTCGAATTCACCGAGTCCCCCATGGTCCAGACCTCGCATCACCGCTCTCCGGCGATGGACCCGCCGTCTTTCGCCGAGCAGGCGCCGCTGCCGCCGACGCAGCAGATTCTCTCAGGCTCGACGGTGTCGGCGGTGGAGTCGGCGTTCAACACGCTGGCGAATACGGTCCTCAGCAACAACGCCCGGACCCTTGAGGATCTCGTCAAGGAGATGCTGCGTCCGATGCTGAAATCCTGGCTCGACGACAATCTGCCCAACCTGGTGGAGCGGATCGTCAAGGCCGAGATCGAGCGGGTCTCCCGGGGCCGCTAGTGGCCCGTATCCGACGTTCGCCTTACTCTGCGGCGCTTCCCGAGCGAACGTCGGATACGGGACACCAGCAAATTATGATTCTAATGATCCTTTGGTTCTGACATTCGTAAAGTGCCTGCGAAAGTCATGGTACGAATGTCAGAACCGGATCATTATTTCCGGCCTGTCCGCCGAAAAGCCTCCATTTTGAAGTGTTGACTTGGGCCGTGCTGGGGGGCTTTCTAGCGCGAGACAGCGTCAGATTGTGCAGAAACAATCTCCGAACCCGTCATCCTGAGGTGCGAGCCGTCTTCGGCGAGCCTCGAAGGATGACTGTGTGAACCGCCGTCGCCCTTCGAGGCCTCCGCTGCGCTACGGCACCTCAGGGTGACGGCGCGCAACGGTCCGGCCTCGCGTTGTTGTCCTTCAGTGCGAACTCATGATTGCAGCGTGATGATCGAGAAAAACTACCAGCCCGCCGAGATCGAGAACCGCATTTCCCGCCAGTGGGAAGACGCCGGGGCATTCAAGGCCGGGCGGCCCGAGCGGCGCGACGCCGAGCCGTTCACGATCGTCATTCCGCCGCCGAACGTCACCGGTTCGCTGCACATGGGCCACGCGCTCAACAACACGTTGCAGGACATCCTGTGCCGGTTCGAGCGGATGCGCGGCCGCGACGTGCTGTGGCAGCCCGGCACCGACCACGCGGGCATCGCCACGCAGATGGTGGTGGAGCGGCAGTTGATGGAGCGGCAGGAGCCGGGCCGCCGCGACATGGGCCGCGCGAAGTTTCTGGAGCGCGTGTGGAAGTGGAAGGCCGAGTCCGGCGGCGTCATCGTCAATCAGTTGAAGCGCCTCGGCGCGTCCTGCGACTGGTCGCGCGAACGCTTCACCATGGACGAGGGGCTGTCGCGCGCCGTCGCGAAAGTGTTCGTCGAGCTTTATTCGCAGGGGCTGATCTACAAGGACAAGCGGCTGGTCAACTGGGACCCGAAGCTGCTGACCGCGATCTCGGACCTCGAAGTGCAGCAGATCGAAGTCAAGAGCAGCCTGTGGCATCTGCGCTATCCGATCGCGGGCCGCAAGTTCGAGGTGGAGAATCCGTCGAGCTACATCGTGGTCGCCACCACGCGCCCCGAGACCATGCTCGGCGACACCGCCGTCGCGGTGAATCCCGAGGACGAACGCTACACGCATCTGGTCGGCATGAACGTGGTGCTGCCGCTGGTCGGACGCCTGATCCCGATCGTGGCCGACGAGTACTCCGATCCCGAGAAGGGCTCGGGCGCGGTGAAGATCACGCCGGCGCACGACTTCAACGACTTCGAGGTCGGCCGCCGTCACAACCTGCCGTCGATCAGCGTGCTGGATCAGGAAGCGCGTCTGTCGCTCACCGGCAACGAGGACTATCTGCGTGGTCTGCCGGAAGCCGCATTGATCTTCGCCGAGGAACTGCACGGCTTGGATCGCCTCAAAGCGCGCAAGCTGATCGTCGCGAAGCTCGAAGAGACCGGCTTCCTCGAGAAGATCGAACCCAACACCCACATGGTGCCGCACGGCGACCGCTCCGGCGTGGTGATCGAGCCGTATCTGACCGACCAGTGGTACGTCGACGCCAAGACGCTGGCGGAGCCGGCCATCGCAGCCGTGCGCAACGGCGAGACGGCGTTCGTGCCGAAGAACTGGGAGAAGACCTACTTCGAGTGGATGGAGAACATCCAGCCATGGTGCATCTCGCGCCAGCTCTGGTGGGGCCACCAGATCCCGGCGTGGTACGGACCGGACGGCAAGGTGTTCGTCGCCGAGACCGAGGACGAGGCGGTGGGCAAGGCGCTCGGCTACTACGTCGAGCAGGAGGTCATCACGGCGGAGCAGGGCCATGACATGGCGCTCGATCCGGCGAAACGCGACGGCTTCATCACGCGTGATGAAGATGTGCTGGATACCTGGTTCTCGTCGGCGCTGTGGCCGTTCTCGACGCTGGGCTGGCCGGACGACACCACGGACGTCGAACGCTATTACCCGACCAACGTACTGGTGACGGGCTTCGACATCATCTTCTTCTGGGTCGCCCGGATGATGATGATGGGCATCCATTTCATGAAGGACGTGCCGTTCCCGACCGTCTACATCCACGCCCTCGTCCGCGACGAGAAGGGCGCGAAGATGTCGAAGTCGAAAGGCAACGTCATCGATCCGCTGCACCTGATCGACGACTACGGCGCGGACGCATTGCGATTTACGCTGGCGGCGATGGCGGCGCAGGGCCGCGACATCAAGCTCTCCACCCAGCGTGTCGAAGGCTACCGCAACTTCGCGACCAAGCTGTGGAACGCCTCGCGCTTCGCAGAAATGAACGGCTGCGCGCTGGCCGACGGCTTCGATCCGACACAGACCAAAGAGACGCTGAACCGCTGGATCGCGCACGAGACCGCAAAGGCGACGCGCGACGTCACCGACGCGATTCAGGCCTATCGCTTCAACGACGCCGCCGGGATCATGTACCGCTTCGTCTGGAACGTGTTCTGCGACTGGTATCTCGAACTGGCCAAGCCCGTGCTGATGGGGCCGGACAATCCCGCGAAAGCGGAGACGCAGGCCAGCATCGCCTGGGCGCGCGACGAAATCCTCAAGCTGCTGCATCCGTTCATGCCCTTCCTCACCGAGGAACTGTGGGCGGTGACGGCGAAGCGCGACGGCCTTCTGGCGCTGGCGGAGTGGCCGCTGAAGGCGCCACCGCCACCGGTGATCGACGTGGCGATTCCCGGCGATCCGCTGGCGATGCCGATGATTATTCCGCCGGAGACGCAGGCCGAACCGTTCAGCGATCCCGCCGCCGAATCCGAAATCGGCTGGCTGACCGAACTGGTGTCGGCGATCCGCTCGCTGCGCGCGGAAATGAACATTCCGCCCGCCACGCTGTTTCCGCTGGTGCTGGTCGGCGCATCGCCCGACATCAAGGCGCGCGCCGAACGCTGGAGCGACGTGATGAAGCGTCTCGCGCGTCTCGGCGACATTTCGTTCGCGGATCGCGCGCCGGACGGCTCGGTGCAACTGCTGGTGCGCGGCGAGGTGGCCGCGATTCCGCTCAAGGGCGTGATCGATCTCGCGGCTGAAAAAGTGCGCCTCGACAAGGAGCTTGCAAAGGCCGACGCCGACATCAAGCGGGTCGACGCCAAGCTGGGCAACGAGAAGTTCGTCGCCAACGCGCCGGAAGAGGTGATCGACGAACAGCGCGAGAAGCGCGAGGAAGCTGAGACGCGCAAGGCGAAAATCCTCGAAGCGCTGGAGCGGCTGAAGGACGTGGCGTGACCTCATCACGGTCCTCGTCGCTCGGCGCGCTCGTCCTGCTGTGGCTTGCAGGAAACGGTCTTCGGCTGACCATTCTGGCGGTGCCGCCGATCCTTGCGCTCATCATCCTCGATCTCAAGCTATCCGGCACGCAGGTCGGCATCCTGAACGCGATCCCGGTGTTCCTGTTCGCGCTGGTCGCGGTGCCGGGCTCGCTGCTGATCGCGCGGGTGGGCGCGGTGCCCGCGCTCATCATCGGGCTTCTGATCGCGGCCTCTGGCTCGGCCTTGCGGGGCATCGCGTTCGACGCCATGACGCTTTACGTCGCCACGGTCGTGATGGCGGCGGGGATCGCGGTGATGCAGCCCGCGCTGCCGCCGACCGTGCGCCAGTGGGCGCCGCAGCGGATCGGCTTCGCCACGGCGGTCTATACCAACGGCCTTTTGTTCGGCGAAATCTTCCCGGTCATCCTTGCCGCCGTCATCCTGCCGCTTGTGGCCGGGAGCTGGCGCGCCAGCCTCGTGCTGTGGTCGATTCCGCTCGCGATCATCGCGCTGGTCATTTTCATTTTCCAGCCCGGCGGCAAAAGCGCGCCGCCCGCGCGCCACCGCCACTGGATGCCGGACTGGCGCAGCCCGCTGCTCTGGAAAATCGGCCTGATGATGGGCGGGGCCAACCAGTTGTACTTCTGCGCCAACGCCTTCTTCCCCGGATACATGCTTCAGATCGGCCACACCGAGCTGATCGGCCCGGCGCTGACCGCGCTCAATATCGGCCAACTCCCGGCTTCCTTCATCCTGCTCGCGATGGCAGGCCGCTGGGAGCGGAGGAAGTGGCCGCTGCTCGGCGCAGGCGCGATCGGGCTTGCCGGCGTCGCCGGCCTGCTGCTGGGCTCCGCATCATGGGTCATAGTCGGCGCGGCGGCGATGATCGGATTTGCCTGCGCCGTCGTGCTCACGCTTGTGCTCGCGCTTCCCGCGCTGATGGTCGCGCCGGATGATGTGCCGCGCTTTTCGGCGGGCGTGTTCACCATCGGCTACGGTCTGGCGATGGTGATCTCCATTCTCGGCGGAATTGCGTGGGACATCAGCCGGGATGCGGCATACGCCTTCGCGCCGGTGACCGTCGCAGCATTTTTCATTATTTTGTTTGCGCTGCTGACCGACTTCAGTCGACGGCAGTTCTGAGCCGCTCGCTGCGCATGCCTGCATTTTGATGAATGCACATTCTGCGGGCGGGCGAGGGAATTGACTATGCGGATTGCGCATGGCGCAGGAGCATTCCGCCGAAGCGCCGCTCCCGCGACGCAAACATCCGAAATTTTATCGCGCCACGATCCCGTCACCACTTCGCCTTTTGCAGCGAAGTGCGTCACCATTTTGCCTTATGCCGGAAACGGCTTGCTGAGGAATTTCGAATCCTTCAGCCCGTATCGCCACGGCAACTCCACCGCCTTGGTGATGCCGATGCGGGGGCCGATGACGATCTCAGGTTTGCGAGTCCGCGCGTAAATCGCGAGCGGCGGCGCATCGAGCGCAAGACCGTTGTGCTTGACGCTGACCGCCATCGCCTCGCAGAGCTTGCCCGGCCCCGAACAGAGCGTGCGTTCCTCGTGCAGCCCGCGCCGCCGCCGCATCGCCGGGATGCCATGGGTCGGCTCCAGCGCGCGGATCAAAACGGCGCTGGCTGAGCCTTCCTTCTCGCAGACGAAATTCATGCACCAGTGGATGCCGTAGGAGCGATAGACGTAGAGAAAACCGGGCGGGCCGAACATCACCATGTTGCGCGGGGTCGGTCCGTTGAAGGAATGCGCCGCCGGATCGGTGTGGTGATAGGCCTCGACCTCAACGATGATGCCGCCGACGCCGTCCACCAGCAGCGTCGCGCCGATCAGGTCCGGTGCCACGTCATGGACGCTGCGCGCAAAAAATTTCCGCGTCAGCAGGCGTCCTGTAGGGGCGGGGATATTGCGCTCAGCCATTTATGGGCAGGGGATGGTCGTTCTGGGCCGTGCGGGATTGCCTGAAAACGTGTTATTCACTGCAAACTAGCACGATACTGCCAGCTTGCACCAAAGGGGCGGCGAGCATAGGTAAGTATACGGAAATTACAGGCTTTTCATGGTTGTTCTGATCGATACGGTGTCCTCCAGTCAGGTGCGTCCGCGCCATCCGGAGAAGGTCAACCGGCCGGATGCGAAGTCGCCGGCGAAGCCCGACTGGATTCGCGTGCGCGCGCCGATGTCGCGCGGCTACGCCAACACCCGAAATATCGTCAAGGAAAACGGCCTCGTCACGGTGTGCGAGGAAGCGGGCTGCCCGAACATCGGCGAGTGCTGGGACAAGAAGCACGCCACCTTCATGATCATGGGCGACACCTGCACCCGCGCCTGCGCCTTCTGCAACGTCAAGACCGGGATGCCCGGCGCGCTCGATGCCTCCGAGCCGGAACATATCGCGCTGGCGGTCCAGAAGCTCGGCCTGAGCCACGTCGTCATCACCTCGGTGGATCGCGACGATCTCACCGACGGCGGCGCGGATCATTTCGCGAAAACCATCCGCGCCATTCGCGCGAACTGCCCCAACACGACAATCGAAATTCTGACGCCGGATTTCCTGCGCAAGGATGGCGCGCTGGAGCAGGTCGTGGCAGCGAAGCCCGATGTGTTCAACCACAATCTGGAAACCGTGCCGTCGCGCTATCTGACGGTGCGTCCAGGCGCACGCTATTTCCATTCGATCCGGCTGTTGCAGCGGGTCAAGGAAATGGACCCGACCCTGTTCACCAAGTCCGGCATCATGGTCGGCCTCGGCGAGGAGCGCCACGAGGTGTTGCAGGTGATGGACGATCTGCGCTCGGCGGACGTCGACTTCCTCACCATCGGCCAGTATCTGCAACCGAGCCTCAAGCATCACGCGGTGATGCGCTATGTGACGCCGGACGAATTCGGCGGCTACGAGCGGGTCGCCTATACCAAGGGTTTCCTGATGGTATCTGCGAGCCCGCTGACGCGCTCGTCGCATCACGCCGGCGAGGACTTCGCGAAATTGCAGGCGGCCCGCGCAGCGGCGAAGCGATAGGGTGTGATTTGTTCAGATCGACACACGTCCCATCCTCCGCTCATTCCCGCGAAAGCGGGAATCCAGAATCAAGAATGGGTCCCCGCTTTCGCGGGGACGAGCGGAAGCAAAATCCATTTCAACTTAAACCAATAACGCTTTAGCCGCTCCTCGATGCCGCAGTTCTCAAACAAGCGCCGTGTCCGCCACAGCGCGGAGAAGATGTTCGATCTCGTCGCCGACGTCGAGCGCTATCCTGAATTCGTGCCGATGTGCCAGTCGCTGAAAGTCCGACAGCGCACATCGAAGCCCGACGGCGGCGAAGTCATCATTGCCGACATGACGGTGTCGTTTCAGGTGGTGCGCGAGACCTTCACCAGCCGCGTCACGCTGGACAGGCCGAACCTGAAAATCCTTGTCGAGTATCTGCAAGGCCCGTTCAGCAAGCTGGAAAACCGCTGGACCTTCGAGGCGAAATCCGACGACGCCTGCGATGTCGGCTTCTTCATCGCCTACGAGTTCAAGAGTCGGATGCTCGCGGTGCTGATGGGCGCGATGTTCGACGCCGCTTTCCAGCGCTTCGCCGCGGCGTTCGAGAAACGCGCGGATGCGGTCTATGGGCCGCCGCGCGTGGGCGCTTCTTGAGCGGGGACTGCGGTCCGCGCGCCATCTCCGTCAGCATTTTCAGGGCTTCGACGACCGACTGCTCGCGCACGTTGCTGCGGCCCACCGCGCCGAAGCGGCATTCCTTGTGAATGATCCGGCCGTCGCGCGCGGCCACCGCCAGATGTACCAGACCCACGGGCTTGCCCGGCGTCGCGCCGCCGGGGCCTGCGATGCCGGTGATCGAAACCGCGAGATCGGTGTCCGCATGTTCGAGCGCGCCGAACGCCATCGCGACGGCGGTTTCCTTGCTCACCGCGCCGAAGGTCTCCAGCGTCGAGGTCTCGACCCCGAGCATGGCGTGCTTGGCCTGATTGGAATAGGTGACGAAGCCGCGATCGACCACGTCGGACGAGCCAGGGATTTCAGTGAGCGCCGCCGCGACCAGTCCGCCCGTGCAGGATTCGGCGGTCGCAATGGTGAGCTTGCGCATCCGGCACAGATCCAGCAACGAGCGGGAGAGGGCGCGGGTGGCGCTGCCGCTCATATCAATTGCTCCCGCTTGCGTCCCAAGGCAGACGAATGGTCGCGGCCGCAGTGGCCGCGATGCCTTCCTGCCGCCCGGTGAAGCCGAGCCGTTCGCTGGTGGTCGCCTTCACCGCAATTCTCGATTGAGGAAGCCCGGTGATCTCGGCGATCTTCGCGCGCATGGCGTCACGCAGCGGGCCGATCTTCGGCGCTTCGCAGATCATGGTGACTTCAAGGTGCGCGATCCGTCCGCCGCGCTTGGCGACGAGTTCAACCGCATGCTTCAGGAATTGATCCGATGCGGCGCCCTTCCACTTCGGATCGCTCGGCGGGAAGTGCGAGCCGATGTCGCCATCCGCCAGCGCGCCGAGAATGGCATCGACGATGGCATGCAGCCCGACGTCGCCGTCGGAATGGGCCAGGAAGCCGCGATTGAACGGCACGCGCACGCCGCACAGCATCAGGTGATCCCCGTCGGTCAGCGCATGCACGTCGTAGCCGGTGCCGGTGCGGATGTCGCCCAGCATGGCGCCGAGTCGCGCTTCCTCGCGTGCAAAATCTTCCGGTGTGGTCAGCTTCATGTTGGCAACATCGCCTTCAAAGGTCGCAACCGTCAATCCCGCCCATTCGGCGATCGCGGCGTCGTCGGTGAAATCGTCGCGGCCTTCGCGCGCGGCGCGGCGGTGCGCTTCGAGAATGATATCGAAGCGAAACGCCTGCGGCGTTTGCGCGATTCGCAAATTCGCGCGATCCGGCGTCGCCGTGATAGCGCCCGATGCATCGACCACCTTCACGGTATCCGTGACCGGGACGACCGGAATCGCCGCGCCGGTGATCAGCGCCGCATCGATGGCGCGCGAGATCACCTTGTCCGTCACGAACGCGCGGGCCGCATCGTGGATGAGAACGATGTCCGGCGCCTGATCCGCCAAGGCCTCTAGTCCCGCGCGCACCGATGCCTGCCGCGTCGCGCCGCCGCTCACGGGCGGCTGGTATTTGAGATGGGAGACCGCCTGATCGAAAATATCGGCGTCGTCCGGATTGCGCACCGGCTGCACCGCGAAGACGTCCGGATGGGTGCAAAACGGCTCCATCGCCCTCGAAAGGACGGTTTTACCGCCGATGGTTCGATATTGCTTGGGTCCGCCGGTTCCGGCCCGCAGGCCTCGGCCGGCGGCGACGATGATAGCGGCAGTCCGTTTTGACGTAGGCATGGGTAACTAACGACCAGGGCGGGTGGCTGAGCCGGATATTGGCAGTGTCAGGTGCTGCCCTTACCATATTCAGGCGGGTAACAGCATGATTCCCCATCTGTGTGAACAATCAGGAAGAATTGTTGCGCCGCACTTGCATGCCGTTCAGAAATGGCTAAAGTGTAGGCATGGTCGCAGGATGCTTAGAAATTAAGCTATGCGTTCCCCGCAATGACGCGGGGTTCGCGAGAAAAACGAGATACGCAGTGATTGGCATGACTCCGGCACGTCAGTCAGCTTTGACCATTGGCGATATCGAGATTGCCAATCGCGTCTTTCTCGCACCTATGTCCGGCGTGACCGATACCCCGTTCCGCCGTATTGCCGCGGAACTCGGTGCTGGTCTTGTCGTCTCGGAAATGACCGCCAGCGACGATCTCGCGCGCGGCCGTCCGATGTCCGTCCTGCGCTGCGAAGCGACCGGCATCGGCCCGCATGTAGTCCAGCTTGCGGGCTGCGAAACACATTGGATGACCGAAGGCGCACGAATCGCGGAAGCCGCTGGTGCTGACATCATCGACATCAACATGGGCTGTCCCGCTCGCCATGTGACAGGCGGCCAGTCCGGCTCTGCGCTGATGCGCGACCTCGACCATGCACTTCGGCTTATCGATGCAACGGTCTCCGCCGTCCGTGTCCCCGTGACCCTGAAAATGCGTCTGGGCTGGGATGACAAATCCCTCAATGCGCCCGAACTGGGGCGGCGCGCCGAGACAGCTGGCGTGAAACTTATTACGGTGCATGGGCGCACCCGTTGCCAGTTCTACAAGGGCAATGCCGACTGGAGCGCCGTGCGGTCGGTGAAGGACGCGGTGAGCATTCCCGTCGTCGTCAACGGCGACATCACCTCATTCGAACAGGCCAGGAGCGCACTCGAAGCATCCGGCGCGGATGCCGTCATGATCGGGCGGGGCGCACAGGGCCAGCCTTGGCTGCCGGGACAGATCGCACGACGCCTCGACGGCGGCGCGCTTGAGCCGACGCCGCAACTTCGCGACCAGCTTGGCTACGTATGCAGTCTCTACGACGAGGTTGTCGATCACTATGGACCGCACATCGGATTGCGACATGCACGCAAGCATCTGGGCTGGGCGCTCGAAGTCGCGGCAAAGGACAGCGCCGCATCGGCTGATGTTCTCAAGCGCTGGCGCCAGACCATTCTGACCGCGACCGATCCTGCCCATGTGCGCCGCTCGCTTCACGATGCGTTCGGTGAATTTGCCTGGAGCGCCGCCGCATGAGCAATGTCGCCGAAAAACGCCTTCCGCATTTCGCAAGCAGCGATGCCATCCTGAATGCGTTGCCGAATCCGGTCATGCTGATTGCGCCGGACGGCAAGATCGTCGATGCGAATATCGCCGCGGAATCCTTCTTCGAAACCTCGATCCCGCATTTGCAGCGTCAGATGCTGCGCGAACTGGTGCCGTTCGGCAGCCCGTTGCTCGCGCTAATCGATCAGGTCCGCCGCACCGGTTCGGCGGTGAACGAATACAAGGTCGATCTCGGCACGCCGCGCATCGGTGGCGATCGTCAGGTCGATCTCCATGTCGCACCGCTCAGCGAGCGACCGGGGCATATCGTGGTAATGCTTCAGGAACGTACCATCGCGGACAAGATGGACCGCCAGTTGACCCATCGCAGCGCCGCGCGTTCGGTGATCGCGCTGGCCGCAATGCTTGCACATGAAATCAAGAATCCGCTGTCAGGTATCCGTGGCGCGGCGCAGTTGCTCGAGCAAGCCGCATCGCCGGAAGACCGCACGCTGACGCGTCTGATCTGCGATGAGGCCGACCGCATCGTCACCCTCGTCGACCGCATGGAAGTGTTTGGTGACGAGCGTCCCGTGGCGCGCGGGCCGGTGAACATCCATTCCGTGTTCGATCACGTCAAGCGGCTCGCGCAGTCCGGCTTCGCGCGCAATATCAAGTTCGTCGAGGAATACGATCCCTCGCTGCCGCCGGTGCTGGCCAATCAGGATCAACTGATACAGGTGTTTCTCAATCTGGTGAAGAACGCAGCCGAAGCCGTCGCGGATCTCGGGACCGATGGCGAGATTCAGTTGACGACCGCCTTCCGGCCCGGCGTGCGCCTGTCGGTGCCCGGCAAGAAATCGCGGGTATCGTTGCCGCTCGAATTTTGCGTCAAGGACAATGGTCCCGGCGTGCCGGACGATCTTCTTGCCAATCTTTTCGATCCGTTCGTGACGACGAAGCCGACTGGGAGTGGGCTTGGCCTCGCTCTCGTCGCAAAAATCGTCGGCGATCACGGCGGCATTATCGAATGTGAATCGCAACCGCGGAAAACGACCTTCCGCGTGTTGCTGCCGATGTTCAACACATCCAAAAATCAAAATCACAGCAATAGCGACGAGCGCCCGGGAACGCCGTCGCATGCCTCACAGACCGCAGATGAGGACTAACAAAAATGCCCGCAGGTAGCATACTTGTCGCAGACGACGACACCGCCATCCGGACGGTGCTCAATCAGGCGCTGTCACGCGCCGGATACGAGGTCCGGCTGACCGGAAACGCAGCCACGCTGTGGCGCTGGGTCAGTCAGGGCGAGGGGGATCTGGTCATCACCGACGTCGTAATGCCCGACGAGAACGCGTTCGATCTGCTCCCGCGCATCAAGAAGATGCGCCCCAATCTGCCCGTCATCGTGATGAGCGCGCAGAACACGTTCATGACCGCGATCCGGGCTTCGGAACGTGGCGCCTACGAATATCTGCCGAAGCCGTTCGACCTCAAGGAACTGATCGCCATCGTCGGCCGCGCCTTGTCAGAGCCGAAGGAGCGCCCCACCGCCGTGAAGGACGAGGGCGAGTTCGATTCCATTCCGCTGGTCGGCCGTTCGCCGGCAATGCAGGAAATCTATCGCGTGCTTGCGCGCCTGATGCAGACCGATCTCACCGTGATGATCTCGGGCGAATCCGGCACCGGCAAGGAACTGGTGGCGCGCGCGCTGCACGACTACGGCAAACGCCGCAACGGTCCGTTCGTCGCCGTCAACATGGCGGCGATCCCGCGCGACCTGATCGAATCCGAGTTGTTCGGCCATGAGCGCGGCGCGTTCACCGGCGCGAATGCCCGGGCCACCGGCCGCTTCGAGCAGGCCGAAGGCGGCACGCTGTTCCTGGACGAAATCGGCGACATGCCGATGGAGGCGCAGACCCGCTTGCTGCGCGTCTTGCAGCAGGGCGAGTACACGACAGTCGGCGGCCGTACCCCGATCAAGACCGATGTGCGGATCGTTGCCGCGAGCAACAAGGATCTGCGCATCCTGATTCAGCAGGGCCTGTTCCGCGAAGACCTGTTCTTCCGTCTCAACGTCGTGCCGCTGCGTCTGCCGCCGTTGCGCGAGCGCATCGAGGATCTGCCCGATCTGATTCGGCATTTCTTCGCGCTAGCGGAAAAAGACGGCTTGCCGCCGAAGAAACTCGACGCGCAGGCGGTCGAGCGGCTCAAGCAGCATCGCTGGCCCGGCAACGTGCGCGAACTTGAAAATCTCGCGCGGCGTCTGGCGGCTCTTTATCCGCAGGACGTCATCACCGGATCGGTCATCGAAGGCGAACTGGCGCCACCTGCCGTGGTTTCGGGCGGCAGCATGCCGCAAAGCGTGGATAATCTTGGCGGCGCGGTGGAGATGTATCTCGCATCGCATTTCGCAGGCTTCCCCAATGGGCTGCCACCGCCTGGTCTCTACCATCGCATCCTGAAAGAGATCGAGGTTCCGCTGCTGACGGCGGCCCTTGCGGCCAATCGCGGGAACCAGATCAGGGCGGCGGACCTGCTCGGACTGAACAGGAATACGCTCCGCAAGAAGATCCGCGATCTCGACATTCAGGTCTATCGCAGCGGCGGCTAGGTGAGGGTAGTGGCATTCCGGTGACGGGATCGCCCTTGCGGGCGATCCCTCGGACCTAGAACCCGTGGGAGATGTTGCCCCGCATGCGGGCGCGCCTAGGAAATGTCGCAATTCAGCAACATTGTGGTATGAATGCATCACTGGGTACGGCAACCGCCGTGCGCCGGACCAAGTGTGGCCTGACACGATCCCAGAATGACCACAGCAGAGACGTCGGCCCAAAGTTTCGATCCGTCGTCAGCCGAGTCCTCCGGCCGGCCACTGCGCAGGTTGTTCGCGCCGCTGGCGGTCGGTCTGGCGCTGCTATCTGCCTTCCTGACCTTCGTTGTCCTGACCGGGTTGACGCCGATCGCGCCCACTCATCAGGTCGTCGTTACCTTCCTGCTGATCAACGGCGCGACCATCCTGCTGCTCCTGGGCATCATCGCCCGGGAAGTGTGGCAGGTCGTTCAGGCTCGCCGCCGCGGCCGTGCCGCTGCCCGGCTGCACGTCCAGATCGTCAGCCTGTTCTCGGTGATCGCGGTGTTGCCGGCGGTGCTGGTGTCAATCGTCGCCAACGTCACCATCGATCGCGGTCTCGACCGGTTGTTCTCGGTCCGCACGCGGGCCGTGATCGAGAATTCACTGATCGTGGCCAATGCCTACGTCTACGAGCACGCACAGCTTATCCGGGGCGACATCATCGGCATGTCGAACGACATTGCCCGGGCGCGGCCGCTGTTCGATCAGGACCGCCAGACATTCCGCAATGTCCTCACGTCGAGCGCTGCGTCCCGCAATCTTCCGGGGGCGATGATCATCGACAAGGACCGCAACATCCTTGAGACGGCAGCCACCGGCATCCGGCAGGATTTTCAGACCCCGGCAGGGGATTTCCTCCGCAATGTGACCGAGGACGAGCCGCAGATCGGCGTTTTCATCGAACAGAATTACGTTGCCGCCGTTATTCGTCTGCGCGCTTTCGACAATACCTTTCTTTACGTCGCGCGGCTGCTCGACCCGCGCGTGGTCGCCCAGCTCCGCCAGACACAGGACAGCGTCAAGGAATACGCCGAGCTTGAATCGCGCCGGCTGGGAATTCAGGTCGCGTTTGCGCTGATGTTCACGGTGATCGCGCTGACGGTGCTGATGTCGTCGGTGCTGATCGGGCTGAATTTCGCCAACTGGCTGGTGGCGCCGATCCGGCGGCTGATGGGCGCGGCTAACCTCGTCTCCACCGGCGACCTTCATGTCCAGGTGCCTGTGATCAAATCCGAGGGCGACCTCGCCAATCTCGGCGAGACATTCAACAAGATGACGCAAGAGCTGCGGACGCAGCGCGACGATCTTGTCAATGCGAGCGGCCTGATCGACAGCCGCCGCCGGTTCATCGAAGCGGTTCTCTCATCCGCCAGTGCCGGCATCATAGGCGTCGACGGCGACGGCAAGATCGCCGTTCTCAATCGCTCGGCGGAAAAACTGATCGGGCATTCGGAATCGGAAGTGATGGGCAAGCCATTATCCGAGATTGTCCCGGAGCTCGACGAGCTAATGGCGACGGCGCGCAGCAGCGCGCAGCGGCTGTTGCAGGGCCAGATCGATGTCAGCCGCGACAACGTTTCACGCAATCTTTCGGTGCGCGTCAGCTCCGAGCAGACCGGACAATCCAACGAGAGCTATATCATCACGCTCGATGACATCACCGAACTGGTGACGGCGCAGCGCACATCGGCATGGGCGGACGTCGCCCGCCGCATCGCGCACGAGATCAAGAACCCGCTGACGCCGATCCAGTTATCCGCCGAACGCATCCGTCGCAAATTCGGCAAGGTCATCACGGAAGACCGGCCCATCTTCGATCAGTGCACGGACACAATCATCCGGCAGGTCGACGACATCCGCAGGATGGTGGACGAATTTTCGAAATTCGCGCGGATGCCGAAACCCGTCATTGAGGGCGAGGACGTCGCGGACACGGTTCGTCAAACGGTATTCCTGATGAGGGTCGGCTATCCGGACATCGACATTAAAGTCGACATCAAGCAGGAGCCGATGCAGGCGAAGTTCGACCGGCGGCTGATCTCGCAGGGACTGACGAACATCATCAAGAACGCGACGGAAGCCATCGCCGCGGTCCCTCCCGGGGAGATCGAGCGCGGGCACATCGATGTCATCGCAGCGCTCGAAAACGACGATATCGTGATCGATGTTGTGGATAACGGAATCGGTCTGCCCAAAGAAAGCCGTGCGCGGCTGCTTGAGCCTTACGTCACCACCCGCGAGAAGGGCACCGGCCTCGGCCTCGCAATCGTCGGCCGCGTTCTGGAGGATCACGGCGGACGCATCGAACTGAACGACGCATCCACCCTGCGCCCCGGCGCACGGGGCGCTTGGGTGCGAATGAGATTCTCCATTTCGGGGCAGGCGAAAGACGCTGCGACCGAAGAGCCAAAAACAGAAATAGAAGCCGTAACCGGCAACTGACAGAGCGGGCATGATTCATGGCGAATGATATTTTGATCGTCGATGACGAAGCTGACATTCGGGACCTCGTGGCAGGCATTCTCGACGATGAGGGATTCAAGACGCGCACGGCGCGTGACAGCGACACCGCACTGGCGGAAATTTCCGGCCGGCGGCCGAACCTGATTTTCCTCGATATCTGGCTGCAAGGCAGCAAGCTGGACGGACTGCAACTGCTCGAACAGATCAAGCGCGAACATCCTGAAGTCCCCGTGGTGATGATCTCGGGCCACGGCAACATCGAAACCGCGGTCGCAGCGATCAAGCGCGGCGCCTATGACTTCATCGAGAAGCCGTTCAAGGCTGATCGCCTGATCCTGGTGGCAAACCGCGCGCTGGAAACGTCGCGCCTCAAGCGCGAGGTTCGCGAACTCAAGCAGCATGCGCCATCGTCCGGCACGCTGGTGGGCCGTTCACCCTGCATGAACCAGTTGCGCCAGACCATCGATCGCGCCGCCAAGGCCAACAGCCGCATCATGATCGTCGGCCCGTCGGGCGGCGGCAAGGAGCTTGCCGCGCGCACGCTGCATGCGATGTCGAGTCGCGCCGACGGTCCGTTTGTCGTCATCAACGCCGCGGCGATCACGCCGGAGCGGATGGAGGTCGAACTGTTTGGCGTCGAATTGTCCGACGGCGAGACCGGCCGCAAGCCGGGTGCGCTGGAGGAGGCGCATGGCGGCACGCTGTTCATCGACGAGATCGCCGACATGCCGCGCGAAACTCAGAACAGGATTTTGCGCGTGCTGGTCGATCAGACCTTCCAGCGGGCAGGCGGCACCACCAAGGTTAGCGTGGACGTCCGCATCGTGTCATCGACGGCGCGCAATCTGGAAGCCGAGATCGCGGAGGGCAAATTCCGCGAAGACCTCTATCATCGCCTGTCGGTCGTTCCGATCCGCGTCCCACCCTTGTCGGAACGACGCGAGGACATTCCCGACCTGGTTGAGTATTTTATGGATCAGATTTCTTCAGCAACGGGTCTGCCGAAACGGCGGATCGGCGAAGATGCCATGGCTGTGCTGCAATCTCACGTCTGGCCGGGCAACGTCCGGCAGCTTCGCAACAATGTCGAGCGCGTGATGATTCTGGCCGGCGGCGATCCGGATGCGGCGATCACTGCGGACATGCTGCCGCAGGATGTCGGCTCGATGATTCCTGCCATGCCGACCGGCAATAACGGCGAACACATCATGGGACTGCCGCTGCGCGAGGCGCGCGAGGTGTTTGAGCGCGATTATCTGATAGCGCAGATCAGCCGCTTCTCCGGCAACATTTCCCGCACGGCGGAGTTCGTCGGCATGGAGCGCTCGGCGCTGCATCGCAAGCTCAAGGCGCTGGGTGTAGGGTAGTTAGATGTCCCGCATTGCCTATGTGAACGGCCAGTACCGCGACATGCGGGACGCCAGCGTCAATATCGAGGACCGCGGCTATCAGTTTTCCGATGGCGTCTATGAGGTCTGCGAGATTCGGGACGGCAAGGTCGTCGATTTGCCGCGCCATATGACGCGGCTACAACGTTCCTTGCGCGAGTTGCGCATCGACATGCCGATGCCGCTGTCGGCGCTGGAGATCGTGATCCACGAAACGGTGCGGCGCAATCGCGTCACTTACGGCATCGTCTATCTGCAAGTGACGCGCGGCGTGGCGCGGCGCGACCATGCGTTCCCGGTCAAACCTGTGAAGCCCGCAATCGTGGTAACGGCACGCGGCCTCAATTTCCGGAAAAATCAGGAGACCGCCGCGCGCGGCATCGGCGTCATCACCATTCCCGAAAACCGCTGGCCGCGCGTCGACATCAAATCGGTATCGCTGTTGCCGAACGTGCTGGCGAAGCAGCAGGCGCGCGAGAACGACGCCTACGAGGCATGGTTCGTCGATGGTGAAGGCCACGTCACGGAAGGTGCTTCAAGCAATGCCTGGATCATCACCAAGGACGGCAAGGTCGTCACGCGATCGGCCGAGAGCGGCATCCTCGCGGGCGTCACCCGCGCGGTGCTGACCAACGTGATGTCCGCGCTCCAGATCACATTCGAGGAACGTCCCTTCACGCCGGAGGAGGCTTACGAGGCCGCCGAGGCGTTCGTGACGGCGTCCAGCCAGATCGTCATGCCCGTGGTCCGGATTGATGGCCATCCCATCGGCAATGGCAAGCCCGGAGCCATTTCCATGCGTTTGCGTGAAGAATTTCACCGTTTTTCGGATTTTTCCTAAGTTTTGCCGCCGTTTGGCGGCCCGTCCGGCGCAACCGGTCTTGCCTAACATTCGGGCCTGTCCTTTAATCGCGGTGCAGCACCCGGAGGGGGATCTCAGGGACGCCGGCAGCCAGACCACGCCCCGCAGAGGGCAGGCTTGGCCCAAAAACAAGACTGCGGGATAAGAAAATGGCGGCAGACCGCGCACAGAATCTACAAGATACTTTTCTCAATCACGTTCGCAAAACCAAAACGCCTCTGACGATCTTTCTGGTCAATGGAGTGAAGTTGCAGGGCATTGTCACCTGGTTTGACAATTTCTGCCTGCTGCTCCGGCGCGACGGTCATTCGCAGCTTGTCTACAAGCACGCGATCTCGACCATCATGCCGGGCGCTCCGATCCAGTTGTTCGAAGGCGGCGAGGACGCGCCAGCTTGAGATTGAACTAGTTTGGAACCCCGAAACTTCGACGGGGGTGCCGACCGTCCAAGGCCGGCACGGGGCGACACAGGGCGGGTGCTGGTCATCGGCCCTTACAAACGCGTGCGACGGGGTGATCCCGACGCGCCGACGGGGAATAATGGCGTTCGCAATCCTGACGCGCGGCTTGAAGAAGCTGCGGGCCTTGCGCGTGCCATCGATCTCACCGTGGCCCAGGCGATCGTCGCCCCGCTGAGCGAGATCCGACCCGCAACTTACCTCGGCAAGGGCAAGGTCGAGGAAATGCTTGGCCTCATCAAGGCCAACGATGTCGATCTGGTTGTGATGGATTGCGCGCTGTCGCCGGTCCAGCAGCGCAATCTCGAAAAGGAATGGAACGCCAAGGTGCTCGACCGCACCGGGCTCATTCTGGAAATCTTCGGCCGCCGCGCGAAGACTCGCGAAGGCACCTTGCAGGTCGAACTCGCGCATCTGAATTATCAGCGCAGCCGTCTGGTCCGGTCGTGGACACATCTCGAACGCCAGCGCGGCGGCTTCGGCTTCATGGGCGGTCCCGGCGAAACCCAGATCGAAGCGGACCGGCGGTTGATCGGCGACCGCATCGCCAAGATCGAGGCCGAACTTAAGAAAGTGCAGGCGACGCGCCGGCTGCACCGGGCAGGGCGCCAGCGGGTGCCATACCGCGTCGTCGCTCTGGTGGGGTACACCAATGCCGGCAAATCCACACTGTTCAACCGGCTGACACGCGCCGACGTCCAGGCCGCCGACATGCTGTTCGCGACCCTCGATCCGACACTCCGCGCGCTGACGCTGCCCCATGGCGGCAAGGCGATGCTGTCGGATACCGTCGGGTTTATCTCGGACTTGCCGACCATGCTGGTCGCGGCATTCCGTGCCACGCTGGAGGAAGTCATCGAGGCCGATGTCATCCTGCATGTTCGCGATATTTCGCATGAGGATGCGGAAGCCCAGCAGCACGACGTCGAAGATGTGCTGCGGCAGCTTGGCATCGATCCGGACACAGGCCACCGCATCATCGAGGTCTGGAACAAGATCGACCGGTTCGACGCGGAGGGCCGCGCCAATCTTGCGAACATCGCTGCGCGCCGCCCGCCAGAGCGGCCATGTTTTCCGGTGTCCGCAGAAACCGGGGAGGGCATCGACGCCCTGCTTGCCGCCATCGAGGATCGCCTCGCCGCGACGCGGGTGACGCTCGACCTCTTCATCGACGCGTCCGACGGCGCCGGGATCAGTTGGCTGCACCGCAACGCGGAAGTGCTGGACAAGCACATGGAGAACGGCCGGTACGCCATGACCGTGCGTGTCGACGAGACCAAGCGCGACATCACCATCGCCAAGTTCGGTGCGGTGCCAAGCACGCACTGACGCGAACGTGAAACGCACCCGATGAGCCAGCTGCTGGTCTTTTGACAGAAAGACTTGACCGCGCTCCGGACACGGCTATTCATCCGATCAATCACAAATCAAAAAGAACGCAGGAGCGAAACATGACGTATCCGAATGTAAACCTTCACATCGACGGCAAGTGGCGTGCGAGCCATTCAGGCCGGACCATTGCGGTGCTCAATCCTGCGACCGAGGAGACCATCGGCACCGTTGCGCACGCCGACAAATCGGATCTCGACGAAGCACTGGCTGCTGCGGACAAGGGTTTCAGGGTCTGGCGCGCGATCGCCCCGTTCGAGCGCGCCAAGGTGATGCGCAAGGCGGCGGCGCTGATGCGCGAACGCGCCGACGCCATCGCACCGCTGATGACAATGGAGCAGGGCAAGACGCTGGCCGAAGCCACGCTTGAGACAATGGCGTCCGCCGATATCATCGAGTGGTTTGCGGAAGAGGGTAAGCGCGCCTATGGCCGTGTCATTCCGGCGCGCGGGCCGGGCATTTATCAGCTCGCCATCAAGGAGCCGGTCGGGCCGGTCGCGGCATTTACGCCGTGGAATTTTCCGATCAATCAGGTGGTACGCAAGCTGTCCGCTGCGCTGGCCTCCGGCTGCTCGATCATCGTCAAGGCGCCGGAAGAAACCCCGGCTGCTCCCGCCGAACTGATCCGCGCCTTCGTGGATGCCGGCGTTCCTGCCGGCGTGGTCAATCTTGTCTACGGCGTGCCGTCCGAGATTTCCGAGTATCTCATTCCGCATCCGGTGATCCGCAAGATTTCCTTCACCGGCTCGACTATCGTCGGCAAGCAGCTTTCCGCGCTCGCGGGCCTGCATATGAAGCGCGCAACCATGGAACTGGGCGGCCACGCGCCGGTGATCGTGTTCAACGATGCGGATATCGACGCAGCGGCCAAGATCATGTCCGGCGCGAAGTATCGCAACGCGGGCCAAGTCTGCATTTCGCCGACGCGCTTCATTGTGCAGGAAGGCGTCTATGACAAGTTCATCGAGAAGTTCGTCGCCAACACCAAGTCGATCAAGGTCGGCAACGGCCTCGACAAGGACTCCCGCATGGGATCGCTCGCCAACCCGCGCCGCATCGCGGCCATTGAGGAAATGGTGCAGGATGCCGTGAGCAAGGGAGCCAAGGTGGCGACCGGCGGCAGCCGCATCGGCAACAAGGGGTATTTCTTCGAGCCGACCGTGGTCACCGACGTGCCGAAGAATGCGCGCGCCATGAGCGAGGAACCGTTCGGCCCGCTGGCTCTGGTGTCGTCATTCGCAAAGTTCGACGATGCCGCTGAGGAAGCCAACCGGCTGCCGTTCGGGCTTGCGTCCTATGCCTTCACCAGTTCGACCAAGACCGCGACCGACATCGGCGCCGCGATCGAGGCCGGCATGGTGTCGATCAACAGCTTCGGCCTCGCGCTGCCGGAAACCCCGTTCGGCGGCGTCAAGGATTCCGGCTACGGTTCCGAAGGCGGCACCGAGGCGATGGAAGCGTATTTCAACACCAAGTTCATCACGCAGACGGGTGTGTGATTTTCGTCATTGCGAGGAAAACCTGCGACGAAGCAATCCAGTTCTTCTTTATCGCTTTGGATTGCTTTGCTTCGCTTCGCTCGCAATGACGAGTTGGTGTAGCGTCAAGCGTCCGGAGTTACTCTTCGCCCTTCGCCTCGTTCCAGAGCGCATCCATCTCTACAAGCGTCGCCTTTTCCAGCGATGAGCCTTTTGCGGCGAGGGCGCGTTCGATATGGGCGAAGCGCCGCTCGAACTTCGCATTGGTTGCGCGCAATGCCATTTCGGGATCGGTCTTGGCGTGGCGCGCCAGATTGACCACCGCGAATAGCAAGTCACCTGTTTCTTCCGCGATATGCACCTGATCGCCGCTATCGAGCGCCGCTTCGATCTCGTCAGCTTCCTCGCGGATTTTAGCCAGCACAGCGCGCGGATCGTTCCAGTCGAAGCCGACGGTCGAGGCCGTGCGCTGCAAATCCATCGCGCGCGCCAGCGCAGGCTGGCTCTTCTTCACGCTCGCCAGCAGGCCTGGCTTTGCGTCAGGAGCTTCACCGCGCGCCGCCGCACGTTCGGCTTTCTCCTCGGCCTTGATGCTGTACCACAGGCCTTTCACCTCGTCGGGCGTGAGCTTTCCGGCCCTGTCGCCAAAGACATGCGGGTGACGCCGGATCATCTTGGTGTTGATCGCATTTACGACATCGCCGAACGCAAACGCGCCCTGTTCCTCGGCCATGCGCGCATGAAACACCACCTGCAACAGCAGGTCGCCGAGTTCTTCCTTGAGGTCTTCGAGATCGTTGCGCGCGATCGCGTCCGCGACCTCATAGGCTTCCTCGATGGTGTAGGGCGCGATGGTCGCAAACGTCTGCTCCAGGTCCCATGGGCAGCCAGTTTTCGGCGTACGCAATGCGGCCATGATGTCGAGCAACCGGGAAATATCTTGGGAAGGGAGCATGGGGCACCGCAGGCTTGAGCAGGGTCTGCCCTCTATGCCGCAATGACGGCCCTGAGACAATTGGCGGCGCGGTGCCCGGGTGCTAAGTGCAGTCCCATGACAGAGTTGGGCCAGAACAATGCAGCCTTGGTGCTGTTCTCCGGCGGGCAGGATTCTGCGACGTGCCTGGCCTGGGCGTTGTCGCGGTTCGAACGCGTGGAAACCGTCGGATTTTCCTACGGCCAGCGCCATGCCATCGAACTCGAAAGCCGGGCGAAACTGATCGATGGCATGGTGGCGCTGCGGCCGGACTGGGCGGCAAAGCTCGGCGAAAGCCACACACTGGATATTCCGACCCTCGGCGTGATTTCCGAGACCGCGCTGACGCGCGACACGGCGATTGAAATGGGCGAGGGCGGCCTGCCGAACACCTTCGTGCCGGGCCGCAACCTGGTGTTCCTCACATTTGCCGCGGCGCTGGCCTACCGGCGCGGCATCACGCATATCATCGGCGGAATGTGCGAGACGGATTTTTCCGGCTACCCAGATTGCCGCGACGAGACCATCAAGGCGCTCAATGTCGCGCTCAATCTCGGCATGGCGCGTCCCTTCGAACTGCATACGCCGCTGATGTGGCGCGACAAGGCCGACACGTGGGGGCTGGCGGAGGAACTCGGCGGCAAGGGGCTGGTCGATCTGATCGTCGAGCATTCCCACACCTGCTATCTCGGCGAGCGCGGCGCGCGCCACGCGTGGGGTTATGGCTGCGGCGAATGCCCGGCGTGCAGCCTGCGCGCCAAAGGCTGGGCGGCCTACACAGCACAAGCCGGGACCGGCGCGCGATGATGCTTGCGCAGCGTCATCGTACGGAAGGCCTCCTGTTTCTCGCGGCTTACATCGCCTGTATCCCGATCGCCAACTGGCTGATCCAGCATGTCGGCACGGTGTGCCCGCCGAACGGGCCCTGTCTCATCCCGGTTGCGCCCGGCCTGATGGCTCCGAGCGGCGTGCTGATGGCGGGTCTCGCGCTGGTGCTGCGCGATCTGGTGCAGCGGCGGCTCGGCGTGGCTTACGGACTGGCGGCGATCGGAGCGGGAACCGCGCTGTCGGCGGCACTGGCACCCGCGCCGCTGGTGATCGCATCCGCCGTCGCGTTCCTGCTATCGGAACTGGCCGACTTCGCGGTCTACACGCCGCTGCAGAAGCGCGGCCTCGTGCTGGCCGTGGCCGCAAGCAGTTTCGTCGGGCTTGTGGCCGACTCGCTGCTGTTCCTGTGGCTCGCCTTCGGCAGTCTCGAATTTCTCGCAGGCCAAATCGTCGGCAAGGCTATTATGGTGGTGCTGACGCTGCCGGCGATTGATTGGCTGCGTAGGCGCGACAGGCGCCTTGGCGTCTGAGACAGTGCGGAGGAGGCTGCCGATGATGAAACTCAGGCCGAACTGCGAATGCTGCGACAAGGATCTGCCGCCGGAAAGCCGCGAGGCGATGATCTGTACTTTCGAATGCACGTTCTGCGCGACCTGCACTGACACGATCTTCGGCGGTGCGTGTCCGAACTGCGGCGGAAACTTCGTGCCGCGCCCGATCCGGCCGGCGGCCATGCTGCGAAAATATCCGGCCTCGACCGAACGGCATTTGCGCGAACAGCCGTGTCTGGCGAAAGTCGGCTGACAAAATTCTGGCGGTCAGTCCTTGCTGTTGTCGTCCGTACGCGGATGCTGCTGCCGCCATTGCCGCGGCGGCGTGAACGATCCCGACCATAATCCGCGTTTGGCGGCTTTCGCGTCGGCCTGCTGCGCTCCATAGACATTGTCGTAGCCCGACGTCACGGCCCAGCCTTGCGCCACCATCCAGGCATTGATGTTCGAGCCATCGGGCAGGGTGCAGGTTGCCAGCGTGCGCCCATACTGATCACGCGATTTCGGCTGGCATGTCAGGTCGTGGCCGCGCACGTGACTTCGCAATTGCGCCGAAGCCTGCCGTCCGCACGGCCAGTCGCGGCCCTGCGCATCGAGGCAGTTCTGAACGAGTTCGGGAGCGTCGATGTCGAGCAGGCGAATCCGCGTGCCGGCAATCGTCAGCGTATCGCCGTCCGCCACGAAAGCATTGCCGACGATCGGCGCATCCGGCGTCCGCATCCAGCGCTCGGCTACATAGACACCGAGCGAGCCGATCAGCACGATCATCAGGACGGTCCAGCGCCGCGTGTCCGAACCGTACCGAAGCGGTCCGCGCCGGTGTGACCACCTTGTCATCTGAAAATTCCTGACATCGAAGAGGCCATGCGCGAGTGCCAGCTTGGCCAGACGTGATGTGAACGTTTTATGTCAGCCGCTTGCACGACTGCGAGTCACCAACTGCATTATCGGCGTCATACGGACGGGGTTCAAGCACGCCTTGCCAACAACTTCTGCCTGCGCCTATGTGCTGGCGAAGCGGCGGATTCGATCAGGCATTCAGCGTGACTCATGCGTGAGAACATTCCATGGTGGAAGTCCGGCATCCTCTATCAAATCTATCCGCGCTCGTTTCAGGACTCGGACGGCGACGGCGTCGGCGATCTGCGCGGTATCATCCAGCGGTTGCCCTATTTGCACGAGCTTGGCGTCGATGCACTGTGGCTGTCACCGATCTTTCCGTCGCCGATGGAAGATTTCGGCTACGACATTTCCGACTATATCGGGATCGATCCGCTGTTCGGTACGCTCGACGATTTCGATGCGCTCGTTGCGGCGGCCCACGATTTCGGACTGAAAGTCATCCTCGATTTCGTCCCCAATCACACTTCGGATCAGCATCCATGGTTCGTCGAAAGCCGTAGTTCGAAGGACAATCCGAAACGCGACTGGTACATCTGGCGCGATGGCCGCGACGAGGGCGGCCCACCCAACAACTGGCTCTCCGAGTTCGGCGGCAGTTCCTGGGAGTTCGACGAAAGGACAGAGCAGTACTACTACCACGCGTTCCTGCGCGCCCAGCCCGATCTGAACTGGCGCAACCCGGAGGTGCGCCAAGCGATCCACGACGTGATGCGCTTCTGGCTGCGGCGCGGCGTCGACGGCTTTCGCGTCGATGTGATGTGGCATCTCATCAAGGACGACCTGCTGCGCGACAATCCACCAAACCCTGATTTCACACCGGACCGGCAGCCGTATGAGCGGCTGCTCCCATTGTATTCGACCGATCGGCCCGAAGTGCACGCGGTGGTCGCCGAGATGCGGCAGGTCATCGACGCGTTCGACGATCGCGTCCTGATCGGCGAAATCTATCTGCCGCCGGACAAGCTCGTGGCCTATTACGGCCGCGACCTCGCCGGCGCGCATTTACCATTTAACTTTGCGCTGATCTCGACGTCGTGGACCGCACAGGCCATCGCGGAACTTATCGATGGCTATGAGAAGGCTTTGCCACCGGGCGCGTGGCCGAACTGGGTGCTCGGCAACCACGACCGCCGGCGCATCGCCAGCCGTGTCGGCGCTGATCAGGCGCGCGTCGCTGCGATGTTGCTGCTGACGCTACGGGGAACGCCAACGCTGTATTACGGCGACGAGGTCGGGATGCCGCAGGTCGAGATTCCGGCGGACCGGGTGAGGGATCCGTTTGAGCAGAACCTGCCCGGTATCGGTGTCGGCCGCGATGGCTGCCGCACGCCGATGCCGTGGGATGCGACGCCACATGGCGGTTTCAGCGCTGTCGACCCGTGGCTGCCGCTGGACACGAATTTCGCCCGGAACAATGTCGCGACTGAGCGCGAGGACGCAGCGTCGATGCTGAGCCTGTACCGGGCGCTGATCGATCTGCGGCGCAAGCGGCCTGAACTGACGCTCGGTAGCTACAGGCTCGTGAGCGTGGCCGGCGATCTGCTGGTGTTTAAACGCGGGTATCGAGGCCAACGAGTGCTCGTTGCGCTAAACCTTGGCGGAGCATCTATCGCATTGACGGCCGCCACCATGAGCCTGCGAGGGCGTGTGCTGCTGTCCACCTTTATGGATCGCCAAGCTGAGACGACAGACGGGACGCTGGAGCTGCGCGGTGCCGAAGGGATCATCCTGGAACCTCCGGAATGACCGGGAATGGATTTGGTGGACTTGAGGGAGCCGCATCCACGGCCATGCGCTCGCCCACACCTCGGATTCGCATAAGGTATATTATGGAATATTTTATATCGATTTAATTTCAATATGATCGATCCAAACTCTCATAAAATTGTCGAGATATTTGAGGCTTTCGCCGCTGGATGTCCCAACAGCATTGGATCGGCCGACGGCAGTATCTACAGCCGCCTGTTCGGCGCTGCTTATGCCGTGGCTATGAGATCGGCCCAGCGATGCTCTCGAATTCATACGGTGCTCGACCAGACATTAGCGACGTGATCGCGCAAGGCCGTCCGATTCCTATCCACGATGGCCTGCACGATCCCGGAACAGCAAATGTCAATCGAGGCACTTAATCATGAAACAGACAGAACCTCCGTCGTGTAGCTCGTCATTGGTTTTCATCGGCAAGAACAGCCACGGCAATTGGGTCGCGCAGGAACAAAACGGATTGTTCGGCGGGCTCTTCGTCAACCGCGCCGAAGCGGTCCGATACGCGCTCTTCGAGAACGGCCATCATCCTGAATCGATCGTGCCGGCTCCCAGCACTCTTGAGCTGGACATGAAAAGCAGCCCTGCTCCACGCGGCCTTACGGAACCCCGAGAGAGCCATTCGGATCACGACAGCTTCCGGCTGCGCCGCGTCGCATGAGACGCTACGCCTCACTCCAACGTTCGGGGATACAGCAATGCTTCAGCTCAATTTCGACCTGACCCATGATCAGGTCATGGCGACCATGATCGATCTGACGCGTCCATCCATCCTGCATCGGATCATTGTCGCAGGCGGCGACAGCGCTGCGACTGAACTCGAACTGCGGCACCGCGGATTCCTGCGTGTGTCGACAACGAGCCGGTGCGTGCCGCATGGACAATATGCCGTCGGCATTGTCACAGGACAGCATTCGCTACAGGCCCTCGAAGCAGCTCTGGCCGAAATCTCGCCATTTCTGAGCGCCACGGCTGCGATCGCCGTGGTGATCGACTTTCGCGGCGAGGGTTCCAACATGAAGGTTCGGGAGAATCTCGAACGGCTCGGCTTCCGTATCGAGGCCGGTGTCAGATGCCACGAACACTTTGTGCTGTCCGCCCGGCGGCAAAATTTCAGCAACATGGCCAACGCAGCGTGACGATATCTCATGACCTTTTCGATGCACCATCCCGCCACATGGCTGACGGGCTATATCCCAGACCTTCCGACGCCGCTCGACAATGCCGGCGAGATTGATCTCGGAGTATTCCGGCGGCTCTGCGAACGGCAGATCGCAGCCGGCGCGACCGCATTGGTGGTCGGTGAAACCACCGGCGAGGATTCCACGCTCGACCACGCCGAGCATACCGCCCTCGTTCGCGTCGCCGTCCGGGCCTCCAGAGGCCGTGCAGCGATTATCGCCGGGGCGGGATCGAACTCCACAAGCGAAGCAATCGAACTGACGCGGAGGGCGGAAGCTGACGGCGCCGACGCAGTGCTGTCCGTGACGCCGTACTACAACAAGCCTACGCAGGCCGGCATCCATGCGCACTTCCGTGCGATTGCAGACAACACCCGGCTGCCGATCATTCTGCACGACGTCCCTTCCCGCACGGTGCGTGAGCTTGCCGACGATACCGTCGCACGATTGGCGGAATCGCCGCAGTTCGTCGGCCTCCGGGATGCAACCGGCGACCTTGCCCGGCCGCAACGCCTGCGCGTTCTGACAGGACCCCGGTTCCGTCTGCTGTCGGGCGACGATACAGCCGCGCCGGCTTTCCTGGTGCATGGCGGGGACGGCTGTATCTCGATCACGTCAAACGTCATTCCGGAGATCTGCCGGCAGCTTTATCGATCCTGCAAGGAGGGCGATCTGCAACTCGCCAGAGTGCTGGCGATGCGGGTCGGCCGCCTCACAGCCACGCTCTCAAGGGATTCGACACCTGCTCCGCTCAAGTACGCCTTAAGTCTCCTCGGGCTGATGTCGCCGCAGATACGCCTGCCTCTGGTTGAACTCGCAGAACCAGCGAAGGCCGAGGTCGCCGCGGCGATGAGGATTATCGAAGAAGATGACAAGCTGCCTCCCGTGAACGGCTTCGCTCCCAACGTTCAACCTCCGGATTCTGTCCACTGACGGCAGACATCGGCGGGGAGACGGAGGACTTGGCAATGAACACGCAGGCAGAAACCGGCGAACGGCATGAGAAGACGGTGCGTGCGTTGCTGCGGTTCGCCGTCACAAACGACAACGATGACCGGCTGGCCGTGCTTGCCGCAGCGTCCCAGATCGACAAACTGAGCGCTCCGCAAGGCCACCCCGACGGCTTCCGGTTTTTCCATCGCACCAGCGCCGAACTCTGCTTAGCGATCACCGAGCCCCATTCCGGCTCTGCCGCTATGTTGCGCCGCCATCTGGAGCGGATGACCGATGAACGCATGAAGCGGGCTTTTGCCGCGGCTGTTGAGCTGGATCAGGTCAAGGAGCCCGCCAATCCCCGCTCCCGGGCTCTGGAGAGGACTGACGGCCCCTCCTCGCATGGAAAAATTATCACGTAATTACAGCATATTATGATATATTATCACGAAATCATCTTAATAACTTCAATCAATCACTGAATTCGCTCTAATGGACGGGCGTTGCGCGGCAGATACGCTCATTCTGCCCAAAATGCCTGATGCCACCTCATTGACCGCGTGCACTGCCGCTGTAGAACCTGATGAAATTGTCCGACCGGAACGCCAACGGCGTCAAACGCGTCGGTTGATCAGGGAGTCCGGATATGAGCAGCAGTCAGGGTCAATACAGCATCGGTCTGGACAAAAACCCCGCTAATTACGTCCCGCTGTCGCCGTTGAGTTTCCTCGCCCGCAGCGCCAGCGTCTATCCGGAGCTGACCAGCACGGTCTACGAAGGCCGCACGCTCACTTGGGCGCAGACCTATGAGCGCTGCAAGCGCTTTGCGTCGTATCTCGTCCGGCGCGGCATTGGCCGTGGCGATACGGTGGCGGCCATGCTGCCGAACATTCCGGCGATGAACGAGTTGCATTTCGCCGTGCCGATGGCCGGCGGCGTGCTCAACGGGCTCAACATCCGGCTCGACCCGGCGGCGATCGCGTTCCAGCTCAACCACGGCGGGGCCAAAATCATTCTGGTCGATCCGGAATTCACCGGCGTAATCTCCGATGCGCTGGACCTGATGAAAGGCCCGAAGCCGCTGGTGATCGATGTCGACGACGCGGCGTTTCCCGGCGGCCAACGGATCGGCGAGATCGAATACGAGGCTGCGGTTGCATCCGGCGATCCGGATTTCGACTGGCAGCGACCGCAGGACGAATGGGACGCCATCGCGCTCGGCTACACATCGGGCACCACAGGCAACCCCAAAGGTGTCGTGACGCATCATCGCGGCGCGTATCTCAACGCCACGAGCAACATCCTCGCAGGCAATCTCGGCCAGCATCCGGTGTATCTCTGGACGCTGCCGATGTTCCATTGCAACGGCTGGTGTTTTCCGTGGACCATCGCGCTGTCGGCCGGCATTAACGTCTGCCTGCGCAAGGTCGATCCGGCCAAGATCTTCGAATTGATCCCAAAGCACGGCGTGACCCACATGTGCGGTGCGCCGATCGTTTACAACACGCTGATCAACGCTCCGGGCGCGCCGAAGGGAGACGCGGCAAGACGGATTGTCGGGCTGATCGCGGGCGCTGCGCCGCCCGTGGCGGTGCTCGAGGGCGCGGAGAGCATCGGCATCAAGCTCACCCACGTCTATGGGCTAACCGAAGTCTATGGCCCCGCCTCTGTCTGCGCCGAGCAGCCCGGCTGGGACGACCTGCCCGCGGACCAGCGCGCGCAGCTCAAGCGGCGGCAGGGCGTGCCCTATCCGCTTCAGGAAGCCGTCACGGTGCTCAATCCCGAAACCATGCAGGAAGTGCCGCGCGACGGCGAGACCATCGGCGAGGTCATGTTCCGCGGCAACATCGTGATGAAGGGCTACCTGAAGAACGAAAAAGCAACCAAGGAAGCCTTCGACGGCGGCTGGTTTCACACCGGCGATCTCGGCGTGCTGGACAAGGACGGCTACGTCATCATCAAGGACCGCTCCAAGGACATCATCATCTCGGGCGGCGAGAACATCTCATCGGTCGAGGTCGAGGACGTGCTGTACAAGCATCCCGCCGTGCTGTTCGCGGCGGTGGTGGCCAAGCCGGATACGAAATGGGGCGAGGTGCCCTGTGCCTTCGTCGAGTTGAAGGAAGGCGCCAGCGCGACCGAAGCGGAAATCCTCGCCTACTGCAAAAGCGTGCTGCCGGGATTCAAGTCGCCGAAGTCAGTGATTTTCGGCTCGATCCCGAAGACCTCCACCGGCAAGATCCAGAAGTCTCGCGCTGCGCGAACAGGCGGATTCTGCGAAGGCGATTTCGGCGTAATTGATCTAGCCGTCGCCCTTCGAGGCCTCCGCTTCGCTACGGCACCTCAGGGTGACGGCAACAAAGCGAAGCGTCATCCTGAGGTGCGAGCGCAGCGTAGCCGCGCGAGCCTCGAAGGATGAACGCACCAACTATGCCTTCACCGCCAGCCGCATGCCGTCAAAACCCGGCACAACACCATCCGGTAATTTTCCACGCAGTTCCTCGTAATCGAGGTCGGAATGCAGGTTGGTCAGCACCGCGCGGCGCGGCTTGAACTTGTTGATCCACGCCAGCGCATCGTCGACGTTGAAGTGGCTCGAATGCGGCGCATAGCGCAACGCGTCGATGATCCACAGATCGAGATTTTCCAGCGTGGACCAGCTTTCCTCCGGGATATCGTGAAGGTCCGGCGTGTAGGCGGCATCGCCGATGCGATAGCCGAGCGCCGGAATGTTGCCATGCTGAACCAGGAAGGCGGTCAGGGCGAGGGAGCCGCCCTTCCCCTCGATGGTTTCGGTTTCGCCGGCCTCGATCGAACGCTTCTCGAGGATCGCCGGATAATCGCTGCCCGGAGCCTGCTCGAAGCAGTAAGCGAAACGTGTGAGAATATCCTTGCCGGTCGATCTGTTGAGATAGACCGGAATCCGCTTGCGCTGGTGCATCACCACGGAGCGCAGGTCGTCGATGCCGTGGGTCTGGTCGGCGTGTTCATGAGTGAGAAACACCGCGTTGAGATGATCGACATTGGCGTCGATCAATTGCTCGCGCAGGTCCGGCGAGGTGTCGATCAGCACGCGCGTGATGCCGTTCGTTCCTGCCTTCTCGGCCAGCAGTGAACAGCGGCGGCGGCGGTTCTTGGGATTGTTCGGATCGCATGCGCCCCAGCCAAGCGCCGGGCGTGGCACCCCGGCGGACGATCCGGAGCCGAGTATCGTCAGCGTCACTGTCATGCGGCTTTCGCGTCCGGGCGCGGCACCTTGTCGAACAGCCGGAAGAAGTTTTCCGTGGTCTGCTGCGCGATCTCCTCAAGCGACACGCCGCGCGTGTCCGCCAGCACCTTCGCGGTCTCGACCACAAAGGACGGCTCGTTGCGCTTGCCGCGGAATTTGCCCGGCGCGAGATAAGGTGCGTCGGTTTCCACCATGATGCGGTCCGCCGGCAATTCGGCAGCGATGTCGCGGATCGCCTGCGAATTCTTGAACGTCAGGATGCCGGTGAAGGAGATCGAAAGGCCAAGCCCGATGGCCTTCATCGCAAGCTCGCGCCCGCCCGTGTAGCAATGCAGCACCGCCTTGAACGGGCCTTTTGCCATCTCGTCGTCGAGAATGCGGCCGCAGGCTTCATCCGCCTCGCGGGTGTGGATCACCAGCGGCAATCCCGTCGCACGCGCCGCCGCGATATGGGCGCGAAAGCCCCGCTCCTGCGCTTCCGGCGATCCGTCCTTGTAGAAATTGTCCAGCCCCGCCTCGCCCAGCGCCACCACCTTGGGATGCTTCGTGAGCGCAATCAGTTCGTCGGAGGTGATGCCGTCTTCCTCGACAGCCTGACCTGGATGGGTGCCCACCGAGCAATAGACATTCGGAAACCGCGCGGTGATCGCCAGCAATGCATCGATCCGGCGCACCCGCGTTGAGATCGTGACCATGCGGCCCACGCCAGCAGCTTCGGCACGAGACACGATCGCGTCAAGATCGTCGGCGAAGTCCGGAAAATCGAGATGGCAGTGGCTGTCGACGAGCATCAGGCTTTAACCGGCTTGGCTTCCGTGGGTTCGATGTAACGCGGGAAAATCGGCGCAGGCGGCGGCAGTTGCGTGCCGCCCTTGATCCGGGTTGCGAGCGCCGCAAAGTCACGCGCATCCTGCGCGATGCCAAGAATGTCGAGCAGCTTGGCGCAGGCCTCCGGCATCGCCGGTTGCGCAAGAATCGCAATCTGACGGACGACTTCGGCGGTAACGTACAGCACCGTCTTCTGGCGCGACGGATCGGTCTTCGCCAGCGCCCACGGCGCTTCGCCCGCAAAATAACGGTTGGCTTCGGCGACGACGGCCCAGACCGCATTGAGTGCATGATGTATCTGTTGCGTACCCATGGCGGTGCGCGCCTGCTCTAACATGCCGTCGGCCATCGCGAGAATGGCCTTGTCGCTATCGCTGAATGCACCCGGTTCCGGCAGCACACCGCCATATTGCTTGCCGATCATCGACAGCGAGCGCTGCGCCAGATTGCCGAGATCGTTGGCGAGATCGGCGTTGGTGCGCGCCACGATGGCTTCATGATTGTAGTTGCCGTCCTGTCCGAACGGCACTTCGCGCAGGAAGAAATAGCGCAACTGATCGACGCCATACTCGTCCGCGAGATTGAACGGATCGACCACGTTGCCGACCGACTTCGACATTTTCTCGCCGCGGTTGAACAGGAAGCCGTGAGCAAACACGCGCTTCTGCACCGGAATGCCGGCCGACATCAGGAAGGCGGGCCAGTACACTGCGTGGAAGCGGATGATGTCCTTGCCGATAATGTGGACGTCCGCCGGCCAGTAGCGCCAGTTCTTATCGCTCTCGTCCGGAAAGCCCACCCCGGTAATGTAGTTGGTCAGCGCATCGACCCAAACATACATCACATGCTCTTCAGCACCGGGCACCTTGACGCCCCAGTCGAACGTGGTGCGCGAAATCGACAGATCCTTCAGTCCGCTTTTAACAAAGCTGATGACTTCATTCTTGCGCGAGTCCGGGCCGATGAAGTCGGGCTGGTTCTCGTAAAGCGCGAGCAGCTTGTCCTGATAGGCCGAGAGCTTGAAGAAATAGCTCTTCTCCTCGACCCATTCGACCGGCGTGCCCTGCGGACCACGGCGCACCTTGTCCTCGCCGACGACGGTTTCGTCCTCGGCGTAATAGGCTTCATCACGCACCGAGTACCATCCGGCGTAGCTGTCGAGATAGATGTCGCCGTTCGCGGCCATCCGTTTCCAGATTTCCTGGGTCGACTCGTGATGCTGCTTTTCAGAGGTGCGGATGAAGCGATCGTAGGAAACGTTGAGCCGCTGATCCATCTCCTTGAAACGCGCGGCGTTGCGCGTCGCAAGGTCCATCGGCGTCATGTTTTCCTTCTGCGCCGTCTGAACCATTTTCTGGCCGTGCTCATCGGTGCCGGTCAGGAAGAACACATCCTTGCCGTCGAGGCGCTGGAAACGCGCCAGCGCATCGGTCGCAATCGCCTCATAGGCGTGGCCGATATGCGGAACGCCGTTCGGATAAGCGATCGCTGTGGTGATGTAAAAGGTCTGACGGGACATAGGTTACTTTTGCAATCGCAATGGTTGCGAAGGCCTTTCCGTAAACGTCGATTGTGCCATTCCTGCGCCTGAATCCGGGATCAGCGCGTGGCCTCGGCGAGCATGCCAAATACCGAGAAAACCAACGGTTTTCGCTCCAGATTGAAGCCTTCCGTCTCGCGCGCGGCACGGTTGATCTTTTCCCATACCTCGGCAAGCCGTGCAAGGCGCGGCAGGTTTGCGCCTGCGTCCGGTGCATGCAGGTGTCCCGTCAGCCAGCGGTCCACGGTATCGACAAACGCCTTCAGCCCGACGCGGTCATTGAGCGGAAGTGCATCGCCGAGGGCATGAAGGGCGCGCTGATCGAGCTGCGGCAGCCTGTTCAGCAGGTCGAGCGTGCGCTGATGCAGCCCGAGCGACTGGCCACTGACCAACGTCAGGGCACGCGATACACTCCCCTCCGAGGGGTCCGCCGCATCGCGCAGCGCCGGATCGTTGCGATCCTTTCCGGCCGCTTCCGCCGCCGCACGAATGACGTCATCGGTCTCCAGGGGCCGCAACGGCAATTTCCGGCAACGCGACTGGATCGTCGCCAGCACGCGTGCGGGCGCGTGACTGATGAGCAGGAACAGCGAACGCGCCGGCGGCTCCTCGAGAATTTTCAAGAGCGCGTTGGAGGCGTTGGCGTTGAGTTCATCGACGGTATCGACCACGCAGACCCGCCAGCCGCCGACAGATGCCGCCGTCGAGCCGAAGAACCCGATGGTCTCGCGCGACTCGTCCACAGTGATCACGGTGCGCATGGCGCCCTTGTCGTTGACGGTGCGTTCCAGGGTCAGCAGGCCGCCGTGGCTTCCGCCCGCCACCTGACGCGCGACGGGATGATCCTCATCGACATACAGGGTATCGGCATCCTGCACGGCTCGCGCCGACGGATCGGGATGCGCTAGCACGAACCGCGCCATGCGGTAGGCCAGCGTCGCCTTGCCAATGCCCTGCGCACCGCCGATCAGCCACGCGTGCGGGATGCGACCGCTACGATAGGCGTTCAGCAAAGTCTGCTCGGCCTCACGATGACCGAACAGCGCGGTGGTTTCGCGCGGGGCGCGTACAGCAACTTCGGGTTCAGCGTTACGCGCGTTCATGCCTTGGTGGTCTCACGCGTGACAGCTACGGAGAACAAGTGATCGCGCAAGGCTTTCCAGACCCGCTCGGCGACGATCTTGGGATCGGCATTGGCGTCGATAAGCGCACAGCGCTGCGGATCGTTTTCGGCGATCCGGCGATAGGCCTCGCGCAGCTTCTCATGAAAGCTCACACTCTCTCCTTCAAACCGATCCGGAAGCGCCGTCCCTCGCCGCTTCATGGCGCGCTCCATGCCGACCGCGACCGGAACGTCGAGAATGATGGTGAGGTCCGGCTTGAGATTACCGATGGTGACGCGCTCCATCGCCCGAATCAGCTTGGGATCGACCTTTCCCAACTCGCCCTGATAGACGCGCGTCGAATCCGTGAAACGGTCGCACAGCACCCACGTTCCCTGATCCAACGCCGGGAGAATGACCTGAGCGACGTGGTCGTCGCGCGCCGCCGCGAACAGCAGCGATTCCGTCTCCGGGCCGAACATCTTGCCCATGCCGGACAACAGCAGATGCCGCACGATCTCGGCGCCCGCCGATCCGCCGGGCTCGCGCGTGGTGATGGTGCGCAGCTTGGCCGCGTTCAATCGCTCCGCCAGCATCTGGATTTGCGTGGACTTGCCGGAGCCCTCGCCGCCTTCGAAAGTGATGAAACGGCCCCGGACGGGCTTCCGGGCCTTGGGGGCTTCGTTCATGTCACAGTTTCTCTGCGCCGGCGCGGAAAAGCCCGATGACGAGTTCACTGGCACCGTCGAGCGCGCGGCGGGTCGTCGAGCCGGTTGCGACGGCTTCCGCCGCCACCAGCGGAGATTCCAGCGCGATGTTGCTGCCGCGCCAGACTTTCAGCACGCCGATACGCTGCCCCGGTTCAACCGGCGCACGCACCGGCCCGGTATAGACGATGCGGGCGACCAGCTTGTCGTTGCCGTTCCGCTGCAACATCACCTTGATCGGCTCGGGGCTTGCCAGTTTGACGGAGCGGCTTTCGCCGCCAAACACCCGCGCGTAGCCGACAGTCTGATCGGCCGCAAACAGCGTCCGCGCCTCGAAATTGCGGAAGCCCCATTCCAGCAGCTTCTTGGCCTCGGCCGCGCGGTCGTCGGAGTCTTCGAGACCGTTAACGACCACGATCAGCCGCAGGCCGTTCTGCACGGCAGAGCCGACCATCCCATAGCCGCCCTCCTTGGTGTAGCCGGTCTTCAGACCGTCGGCGCCTTCCAGCATCGTCAGCAGCGGATTGCGATTCTGCTGGCGGATCTTGTTCCAGGTGAACTCGCGTTCGTTGAACAGCTTGTAGAAGTCCGGATAGGTCAGGATGATGTGGCGTGCGAGCATACCGAGTTCACGCACGGTCATCTTGTTGCCAGGGTCCGGCAGGCCGTTGGAATTGGCGAAAGTTGATTTCGTCAGGCCGAGTTCGCGCGCGCGCTTGGTCATCCGCTCGGCGAAGGCGGCTTCGGTGGTCGACAAGCCTTCGGCCAGCGCCATGCAGGAATCGTTGCCGCTCTGGATCAGCGCGCCGTGCAGCAGATCGTCGACGCTGACGCGGCTGTTGATCGCAGCGAACATGGTCGAGCCGCCGGACGGCGCGCCGCCCTTGCGCCAGGTGTTTTCGCTGATCTTGAATTCATCGTTGAGCTTGATCTCGCCCTTCATGATCGCATCGAAGACGACTTCGGCCGTCATCAGCTTCATCATGCTCGATGGTGCACGAAGCTCGTCGGCGTTCTTTTCGAACAGGATGCTGCCGGATTTCGCCTCGATCAGGATCGCGGTCGGCGCATCGGTGTCGTAGCCATCGTCCTTCTTCGCACCCTGCACGCTGTTGTTGGCGGCATGAGCCGCACCCAATGCGATGCTGCCGATCAGGACCGCAGCACAGACGCGCCAAAGCCGCCCGCTCGGACGCCCGCGAAACCGGGGTGCTGTTTGAATGGCTGCCATGCTGAGATTCCTGAGGGTCGTCTTGTATCAGTTGGACTGGTACCAAACAACGTGCCGCTGGCTACACATCCCTTAGAACCCCTAAAAAAGGCAGAAAATCGATGTCGTCATCGCGAATGATCTCAGCCAATGGCATCGAGATTTTTGTGACCGAACAAGGCTCCGGACCGCTGGTGCTGCTCTGCCACGGCTGGCCGGAACTGTCGCATTCCTGGCGGCATCAGCTTCCGGCCCTTGCCGCCGCCGGTTTCCATGTGGTCGCGCCCGACATGCGAGGATTCGGGCGTACCTCGGCGCCGGAAAGCGTGGATTCCTATTCCATCTTCGATCTGGTCGGCGACATGGTCGCCCTCGTCGCGGCGTTGGGCAAAACCAAGGCGATCATCATCGGCCACGACTGGGGCGCGCCGGTCGCCTGGCATGCCTCCCTGTTCAGGCCCGACATTTTCACCGCCGTCGGCGGCCTGAGCGTCGCACCGCCGTGGCGGGGCCGCGAGCGCCCGATGGAGACGCTGGCAAAGAGCGGGATTACCAACTTCTACTGGCAGTATTTCCAGACGCCTGGCGTCGCGGAAGCCGAGTTCGAATGCGACGTTGATTTCACCATGCGCGCCGTGAGCTTCGGCGTGGATACGTCGCTATACCTGAAGGACGGGTTCGGATTTCTCGGCGATCCGGCGATCGAACGTACACTGCCGGACTGGATCAGCCCTGCGGATCACGCGTATGTTGTCGAAACCTACCGGCGCACCGGATTTCGTGGCGGCCTGAACTGGTATCGCAACATTGATCGCAACTGGGAGCTGACCGCTCCCTGGCAGGGCGCCAAAATCCATCAACCCTCAATCTTCATTGCCGGCGCGAACGACTCTGTCGTGACCAGCATTCTCGGCGGCAAGCGCGTCAGCGAGATGGAGCGCGTATTGCCTAACCTGAAGTGCAAGCTGATTATCGAGGGTGCCGGTCACTGGATTCAGCAGGAGCGGCCTGATGAGGTGAATGCGGCGCTGGTCGAGTTCCTGAACAGCGTGAAGGGCTAAACTCAGTACAGGCCGCGGCCTGACATCAGGTTGATGCTGTTGTCGCGCGGTGCATAGGCTGCCACCGGCCGCGTCATCGCAGGAGCTTCCTCGGCGACCTCGGTGTCAGCAGACGTGCTCCGCTCAAAACGCCGTCCCCCGGGACGCGTATTGCGCGCGGAGGCCGAGACTTCCGATGAGCCCGTAGCTACGTCGTCCGCCGTATGGCCGAGCGTATAGGGACGCCCGCTGGGCAATGGAATATCTCCCCGCACCACCCCGCGCGATGGCGGCAGCTCGGGAATGAAGGCATTTGCAGATGCAATCCGGACCGTTGATGGCACGGGCGCAGGCACGCCTGTCCGCAGTGTTGCCATCAACTGGCGATCATCCGATCCTTCAAGCGGCGCTCGCCCGACATATTCGACGCGCACGCGGCCGATGCCGTTGTCGCGAAACTCAAGCAGCTTGGCCGCGGTGTTGGACACGTCGATCAGGCGGTTGCCATGATACGGGCCTCGATCGTTGACGCGCACGATGACGGATTTGCCGTTGGCCAGATTGGTGACGCGAGCGTAGCTCGGCAGCGGCAGCGTCGGATGCGCCGCCGTAAGCGAAGTCATGTCGAACACCTCGCCATTGGCGGTCAGGCGGCCGTGGAAGGCGTCGCCGTACCAGGACGCGAGTCCTTCAGCGCGGTAATTCGGGTCTTCTTCCGGAACGTAGGTGCGGCCAGCCACCACATAGGGCTTGCCGACGCGGTAGGTGCCGCCGCCCTTGGGGACGGGCTCGTTGAAATCGACCACGCGGGGGCTGCTGGAGACGCCGTATTTCGGATCGACGCGGCTGGAGAACTTATTCGACGCAGAGCAATTGGCGACCAGCAGGCACAAGGCTCCCGCCATGGCCATGCGCGCGACCGCCCCGCCAGATTCAGTGACGCAAATCCCCATAGAACCCCAATAGCACTTTTTGCGCCGTCTTGCCTACCGGGCACCACCTGGACGCGCGCTCGCATTCATACGTTGCAGACGTTAACCTATTGCTGTCGTGCCGAAAAAGGCCCGGTGCCGGAGTGGTAAACCGGAGATTGATTTTTCCGGGTTTGCGGCCTCCCCTGTTCATAATCCACGCTATCCGCTCCCTTCCGGCGGTTTTACGGGGCGCGGGATGATTGTCAGAACCAAAAATGAGTCCGCGTTGACGAAGCACACCCCGCTGCCATAAAGAGGCGCACCAGCCGCATCGGGCAAAAAACGGTCCCTCGACGTCCGGATCGTTTGAACAGCAGAGCGGTGTCAAAGCCTTGGAAGGGTGGCCGAGTGGTTTAAGGCACCGGTCTTGAAAACCGGCGTGCCTGCAAGGGCACCGTGGGTTCGAATCCCACCCCTTCCGCCATTTCTCTAATAGGCTTTCCCAAACACTCTAACGCTTTGAACGGAAAGCTCGTTTTTGGGGTTCGAAATCCGTTTTTCGCGCAGTAGCGCGGACGCTCCACAAAAGCTAATCTGAATACCAAGTTCCGCTGATCGATTTTGCCAGAAGACCAAAGCTTATAAGGACTTCCAAGGAATCGGATCGCGAGTTCGAACAGCTCGTCGAATGATTGGCGTGGCTTGGCGAAATTTTGCGACTTTTCGTGCAGAACCAGTGCTTGTCGCTCAAGGGTGGCGATACGCTTCTCGTAAGCGCCGATGATTGTGTCGGAGCCCGCTTCGACAATTCTATCAAGCAATGCCTCCACTTGTCGTTCGATCTCGAGCGGCTTCCCGTTTGCATTGCGCGGTAAAGAATTCCGCCTGCGCCATGCGTTGCGCCCACGCGTTCTTGAACAACTCATATGCAAGACCGACCGCTGATTGCTCTGGCGTGAGTTTTTGGAGCATCGAGGCGAATTCTGTTTCGATTTTTTCGCGGCGGATGGATTTGCGGTTGCGCTCGCAAGATTTCTCGAAGCACATGTAGTAAGGGTGCTTTGCGCCGGTTTTGCTGGTTGACCAGCAGGCCGTAAGGGGCTTTTCGCACTCCGCGCAGACAACCATGCCGCGCAAGGGGAAGTCGGCACGGACAACGCCGCTTCCATCACACGACATGAATCAAAATAGCCCCGCACGTAGAAGTGCTGAGGCTACGGCGATGCGGAGTCTTCGAAGCATCCGGAAAACCATGCGACAGAATTACCTATTCTGTCGCATGGCAAGGAACGGCGGGGCCAATAACTTGCGATCCCCTAAGACGAATGATAGATTCTTAGCGTCAAGCGGAGCCAAACGCCTGTAAATGGCGGGCTTCCGGAGCATTCAACAGAATAGGTAAGACGGTCGCATCCAGCGCGGAAGACGCGTCACGGAGCGACTGATCATGCGTCACGCCGAAAGCGGCACGGTTTCCCTCTATACCCAGGCGGGTTTGCGGAAATATCTCAACGCGGCCGAGCGCCAGCGCTTTATCGCGGCGGCGAAAGCCTGTCCCCGCCGGGACATCGGCGCTTTATGCCTGACCATCGCCTACACCGGCTGCCGCATATCGGAGGCTTTGGCCCTGACGCCCGCCTCGGTCGAATCCGAATCCGGCTTCGTCGCCATCCGCAGCCTCAAGAAGCGCAGCCGTACCCTTGTGGTCCGCGAGGTGCCCGTGCCGGCGGATCTGTTGAACCTGCTGACGGCGGACGTCTTCATCCGCGAACAGGCGGTCGAACGCCTCTGGCCCCTGTCCCGCAGCCGGGCATGGCAGCTCGTGAAAGGCGTGATGCATTCTGCTGGGATTGATTCCGGCATCCATGCGACGCCGAAGGGATTGCGGCACGGGTTCGGGCTGCATGCCGTGCGCTCGGGCGTTCCGCTCAATCTCGTGCAGCGCTGGCTTGGACATGCGCGCCTTGAGACGACGGCTATCTATCTTCAGGCTATGGGTATTGAAGAGCGGGAAATCGCGGCGCGCATGTGGGAGACTACGTCGCTGTCCATGAATTAATTTCTTCAAAATTTGCAAGTTAACAATCGTCTATGCGATAGTTCATTTTTTAACTTAACTATTGGACGGTCTGAAATGACGTATAGCGATACGGATAAGTGGCTGAAAATATGTTTCACGTCACTCTTTGTTTCATTGGGCATAGCTGCCACCGGCGGAATTATGCAGGGCATTGGGCTAATTTTTTCGGATGCTGCATCTGACGGGTGTTCACCCATTTACGAAGATTGCCAAGCGCAATGCGAAGCAAAGAATAATATTGGCAAAACGCTAAAGGGCATGCATCCCAATTAATTGTTCATTTTGTCGAACAACGTTGGCCAATATTGTTTGATGTATTGAAGCAGTTAATCTCGCTGCTTTAATTTGTCGATCCAAAAGCTAAATGTGGCGCGGTACAAATTTCGATGCTCTTTGTTCCTTGAAAGATTGGCAAAGAATGAAATTCTGACCATCAATGCGCAGAATCTGTCAATTTTCTCCAGTTCATCATTCTCTTCAGGAGTGAGATTATTGTTTGTGCTTGCGAGCCGTTTTTTCAGCACATCACGCAAAGTAATGTAAGTCACATCGTTGACTAAAAATTTTCGCGTACGAGCAATTTCATCATCATCCCAAAAGCTCTTATACAGCGATTGGAATCCTTCCAGCCATTGATAGCTCTTTGCGTGTAGATGAACTACGAAAAGAGTTACGGTCCCGAGCAAGACGCCCAGGATGATTCCGATTCCGGAAAGGAATCGTACCTAATTGCAAAAGAATATGCATGAGTGCGCATCATTCAATAAACGGCCGGTCATCCGGCCAGAAAATGTTTTCTTGCGAGGTGGAATTTATCGCCAAATTCGGATTCGTAAAGCGCGATAGCCACGCGTTTCAGCCTGCGATCAGCGTTCGTATCCGCAGGCGTCATGAAAATGTCTTCAACGGTTTTAATGGCAGCCGCTTTAGTATCGTTCGTTGCACGAACTTCCGGTTGGGCGCAATACCAGCGCCACCGCACCTTGACGTTGCCTTTCATCGCCATCCGCAATCGAGGCTCAACCTGCGCAAGTTGCGCACTGGCAGCGCGGTGGTTTGCCAGCGCGTCGGTCATGTGCTGCGCCATGCGGGCAAACTCAGCGCTCAGTTGCAGGCCGGGTTCGGTAGACGCCCGGACCTTCGTGCCCGTCAGGACCGTCAGCGCCAGACTTTGAGCAAGAAGTATTCTGCGGTTGATCATGGGCGGCCCTCCCCGGTGCATTTGTAGGATGCGATATCCTTCCGCGCCAGTGTCCGTCGGGACAATTCGTGTTGGGTGATGGTGATTCCGTTTTGGCTTTGACGGGCCCGGCAAGACCAACGCGCGGCCTTAAGGATGGGGTCTAAACGTCATCGTCTGCGTTCGGTCAATGGGCGCCCGCTCCATTCGCCCGGTGGGCTCCCGTGTTACCCGCATGACCTGCATCCGGATCACGTTTTTTTCGTCCCCATAAGGCCGGGCGTTGTGCCGGGCCAAGACTGAAAACGGAGATCACCATGAACAACACAAACGAATCCAAACGTCCCACGCACATCATCTGGCAGGTGATCGGCGAAACCGACAAAGCCCGCTGGACCCGGATCGGGGCCGGATGGACCAACCGCGACGGCAAGGGCCTGTTGCTCAAGTTCGACGCCTATCCGCTGGCCGGGCGCACGATGGTCCGCGAAGTCACCGAAACCGAAGACGCTGGCAACGGGGGCGAAAAATGAGCCCCGCCAGCCGCAAACAGGCACGACGGGAAACCGTCGTGCTGACCCGCCAGCACATCGAGGACATTCTCGTCCACATGATGGGCTGGGAACACGAAGACGTAACGATCTTCTGGCGCATCGCCCGCCGGGAGATGCGCGAACCGGGCGCGATGGCAAAACATTTCGCTGCTGAACGCGCAAAAATCCGCGCGATCCTGGCACGTGACTTACGCGCCGGTTAGCGCACATGCGAAGCGGCCCGCCGCTTCGCATTCCTACCGGAAAAAATCGATAATAGACGAACAGCAACGCGCCCAGGATGAATATCCACTGCAAGCCTTCGAGGACCAAACTGATAATCTGCTCCCTGCGCATGCTTGCGGCCTCCTTGCGGTTGTATTCGTCAGCCGCCTGTTTTCTTTCGTTCTGGGCCGCTATCGCCTTTTCCTCCATGGCGCGCTTGCGTTTCTCCTCCTCCGCTTTTTCCTGCGCCAGCACACCCTTCAAGACATCGAGCGTCAAAGGCGCTGGATGATCGCGGTTGATGTCGTAAAAACCCCGTAGCCATGGGTGGCGAAAATAAACGAACCGCTGAAGCGTGAGCGGTTGCTGGCCCGATAACAGCACCAGCATTTTCGGGTTCTCCCGGTCTCCAAACAGGCGGCCTACCTCGTCCGGCGTAATCAAGGCCCGCTTGTGAACCGTCTCGGATGCGTTGAAACTCGACGATTGATTAAACGAGAACGAACTGGACTCCGAGATGCCGGATGAAAACCCGAAACTGTTGCTGACATTGTTCGTGCTGCCGAATGACGCATTACGCGACTCGCTGGCATTGCGAGACAGGGCGCTGCTGCAGGACATACCCCGCGTCTCATTCAGGCTGGACACGGTGCGCACCACCTCGCAGTCCCCGATAAGTTTCGATACATAGTCGCGCGTGAAATGGTCGTCATTGCAGAAAAACAATTTGGTCGAACAATTGGCCAGCAACGTTTCCCAGTTATCCTTGTAGGTGTGTTTGAGCTGGGCGAGCGTCTGGACCACGAACATCATCTTGACGCCGAAGCCCGCGATTTGCGCGGCGGCATTCTCGATGACCTTCATGCGCTGCAACCCCGCGAATTCGTCAAGCACCATCAAAACACGATGTCCGCACTTGGGCTGATGCGCGACACGTTCCATTTCCCCGATGATCAGCGTTGTCATCATGCGCAGCCAGCGAAAATGCGGCTGCATGTACCGCTGTGGCAGGCAGAGATACAGACTCATCCCCTTGGGGTCGGTCTTGAGGTCACTGATCTTGAAGTTCGAACGCGACAGGCAGCGCTGCATGCCGGGCTCCTTGATAAAATCAAGATTGGTGCGAAGGACCTGCATGACCGAAACGCGCATTTTCTCGCTGCGCTCCATGTCCTCCAGCATCGCGCCCGCATGCGCGACCGCGCCGCCGAATGCGGGATTGCGCTTCATCGCCTTGGCGAGAAGCGCATAAGATGATGGCAGGTCAGCCTTTGGCGCTTTGGCATTTTGGCGCTTCAGGATTTTGAGGGCATTGGCGTCGCCTTCCATCACGAGCTTGTAGACCGTGACAAGGTTTCGTGCCTCGGGCAGGAAATCCCAGGAGCTGGCCACATGCAGGATGATGCCAGCCAGAAGGCTTCGCGCGGCGTCATCCCAGAATGGATCAAGGGAATTCTCCGAAACAACAAGGGCGTCAGCGATGCGGCCCGCCTCACTTAAGGAATCCTCACGCTTCGGGTCGATGAGGTCGAGCGGATTGAACGCGGCCTTGAGATCCGCCATCGCGTCGTCCGGGTGATTGATTTCGTTGAACGGGTCGAGAATGCGGACCTTCTGTCTCATGCCGTGACAGAAGACTGAACCCGTCCCGCGCCGCCGCGCTGTGACCATGGCGTTCTCGCCCTTGGGGTCGATGACAACCGCCGAACCCGGCCACAGGCAAAGGTTGGGAACGATAGCCGAGGTGCCTTTGCCGCCACGCGCACCGGCAGCGACGAGAACATGTCCCTCGTCGTCCTGGCCCACGGCTCCGTCTTTGGCGAGGCCGAGAAACAGATTCCCGGTTTGATATTTACGGACCGTGCTTTGCCATGCCGCCGTTCCGAGCAACGTGGTGCGCGTGACTGGCGCTGACACCGGAATAAGAACATTATTTTTCAAAGGCACGATTTGATTCATTGCGTCCTCCGTGGGTGTGATTACTTCACATAAAATCAGCGGCATCCTGCCGCTGTCGCGGGAGCCATCCGATGACGGACGACGCCGACCGAAAGATTTCGAAAGCCACGCGCATTCTGTTTGGTGTCAGGGACGACCCGGAGCCGCCCGCGACCGTGTATCGGCACGTTGTGCAGCCGACGCCGGGCGGTACACAAAGCCGGTTCGAGCCGACAGCCGAAGGCCGCCACTTCCTCAACGAGCTGGCGCGCGTGAAGGAAAACGCCGAGATAGCGCGCGCAGGCATCGCCAATGCGCCGCGTGTGCCGCAAAAGGCCAAAGGCCACGAGCGCATAATTAAGCGGGACTTGGACAAGCCGCGTGATAAAATGCACGACCAAGACAAAGCTGACGATTTCGAGCGTTGATGGAAGAGAAACTCGTATTTGCCCCGCGTCCCAGCGAAGAGAAGCTGCTGAACATCATTACGAAAGAGATTTCGTTTCCGAACGGGCGCGTCTCGCGCATCGCGATTTCGGAATGGCACTGGGAAATGATTGCGTTCGTCGAACTCTGGAACGACCACTACAAACGCGAGCACGGCATGCTTTATGAATTTCATAAGCAGCGCCCGCATATCACCGATGAAACATTCTCTCGCGCCATCATGTTATTGCTCCGTGACGACTACAATGGTTGGCTCGACGACACGCCCGAGGGCGAAGACCCATCCTTCGACGACCCGCGTCCCTAAATCTCCATCCCGAAATCCCTGTCCCGCCGCCGCGACGGTTCGCGCTCCGGCGATGACCGTCCGTTTTTGAGAACATCAAGAATGTGCCGCGCTATCCGCATGCGTTCATGGCGCTGCCGGGCTTGCATCGTGTCGATGCGCCTCTGTAGGTCCGTCCGTTCTTTCATCTGGGCGAAGAACAGGCTTTCGCGCTGCGCCCGGTCGCGGGTCAGGCCCTTCCACGCTTCGAGTTCGTTTTCACGGCGCGTTTTGAAGACGCGGCCTGACAGCAAGTCCATGACCGCGCCCAGGCCGCGCCTGAAGCGCTTCGCGCGTTCGACGTTTTCCAGCTTCGTGCGTTCGGCCTGAAGCCGCTCAAGCCGCGCCCGTTCACCGCGATGGTGTTTGACCATGCGCCGCCGCTCGTCCGCGAGGGGCTGAAGCGCCGTCTGCTTTTCGGCGCGGTCCTGTTTCACGAAGGCGCGAAGCTGCCGGGACATGCGCTGATGCAGCGCCGTCCGCACCGCAGCCACGTCCGGCAAGGTGTCAGATTTGCCGAGCCTGCTTTCCACATCCCTGGTTTTGAGCCCAGCCCACCTTGCAACCGCAAATACTTCACCGTGAATATCCACGGCCACGAAGCCACGGCGGTCGCCTTTGGCCAGTGAATAACCGCGCTCTTCCAGCGCGTTTTTGAAGCTGTTGAGGTTGTCCGAGTGCTGCCATGCTTCCCGGAAGACCATTTTGATCTCCCGAGGGTCCAGATCCAGCCGCTTGGCCTGCTGCCATTCGGCCAGCGTGAAGTTCAGCGGGTTCTTCCAGCCATTGGTCTTGTGACCGTCCGGCAATTCCCAACCGTGGTCGAGATAGAGGTCTTTGGAAAGGTCGCGCAGCCTGTTCTTGAAATGTGGAAGGTTGATTGCCTTCATCTGCTCGGGGTCGATGCGGGACCACACCACATGCGCATGCCTGCGCCCGGCCTTCTCATGGATGACAATCGCCCGTGGCTGGCCTGACAGGCCTAGGACCTGCTCGGCGCGTTCCGCGGCGGCAAAAAGGGCCTCTACGCCCACCTCTGCATCCCTGGGTGGGTTCAGGCTCAGGGAAAAGACGGGTTGTCGGCAGCGCGTCCCCCTGGCGATGGCCTGCGTTTCGGCCAGTGCCCCATAAAGGTCACCCGCCACGAAACCGCGCAGATCCTGCACCGTGACATGGTCATTGTCCCGGTCGTTCAAAAGATGAAGGGCAAGCTGCCGCGCGCCGCCGCGTTGGGAGCCTTTCAGAATCATGGCGCGTTCGCTCCCGCGCCCTCACCAAATATGCTGGTCAGCGAATCGGCCTTCTCAAGCGCGGTCACTTTCAGACCGAGCGCCGCGAGCAGCAGGTCGCGCATCTGCGCGATGGCCGCGCAGGCATTTCTTAAATCGGCCTCCGTCTCGACCGTGACCGGAAGGCTGCCAAGATTGGCCGCCTTGGCGAGCTGGTTCAGGTTATTGGCCAGTTTGGATTGGCCCAGTAGTCCCAGCAGTCTGCCGAGGGCCGCGCTATCCTTTACAGGCTGCCCGATAGCCCTCCGGGCCGTTCCCGGTGTCCCAAGGGCGGTTTCCCGGAGATAGCACCCCAGCGGGACGCCTCCGGCCTTTTGCCGGAGTTGGGCTTTTTCTGCCTCAGTAAATCTTACGGAAAACGGATGCGCTTTGCGGGGCCGACTCATGGAGCCAACTCCTCAAGCCGAATACCCGCATGGACAAGTTGATGGTTCCAGTCAGCTAAAGTATCGTACAGCGGGTTCGAAGAATCTTCTAAACCCTCCGCCAAGTTTCAACGGGTTGTCAATTCCTGCGAAAGTTTACGCGGCCGATCCGCGCGCCGAACTGACGGTCAGCATGGAGAATATCTCCGATATCGGAATATGAAATCTGACCGGCTTCAGTTTTAACTGGAAGGTCATGATCGGCTCGTGGCAACGAAGCCCCTTGCCGCCCTTTACCAAACCCAGATCGCGTATCAGCTTATAGGTTTTACCGTCAGCCATTCGCACGAGACGGACGTTCTCAAAATACTTGAGCATTCGCGCTCTCCTTGCCCCGAGAAGAGCAGCCGTTCATTACGATTCGGTCAATTCTTGACCGCGATAGAATCGGCTTCTGCCTGCGTCCATCGTCACTGCCATTATCCAGAAGAAAATCTTGCAGCAATCGGCGACCACCTGAATATTCGGGCGGCAATGTATCACTTATTGCGCCCCTCCCTCCTTGTCGAACTTGTGCGCCAGCCATGATGAGATCGTCGCCGGCACAAACCCGACGAGCCCATAGAGCACGTAATGCTTGAGGCCGGTCTCGGTGCCCAGCGTTCCGTACAGAACGGCCGTTGCCGCGAACGCAACGAGGCCGGTCAACAACATCCGAAGGACCGGGCTGATCACCCTGACATGTAAGAGAATGTCATCGACCGCACCGATCATCAGCGCTGGAATGAACCCGAAAAGATAATTGTAGGGCACTGTCTTGACGACAACCGTGAACAGTTTTCCCAACACATCGGGCTTATCCCAGTATCCGGCAGGCGCGCCGAGAACGAGAAGAAAAAAAGCCCGCGACCAGCGGCCCTATCGCTGCAAAAATAACGTATCGTTTCATTCCGCCCCCACCGCTGCCCCAGGTTTCCGCGCTCAGACTGTTTGGGCATTGCCAGTCCCATAAGAAAACGAGAAGAGAACGCGCGCAAGACGTCTTGCTTTCGTTCTAGCGCATCGCGCCCGCAAAAGCTCGCTTGCGCGGGAGTGGCACGGGAAGCCTCCCGTCCCTGCAAACCGGACTTAAAAGCGAAGCAGTATCCGCAGGCAACGGATGTTGTCTGCCGGTCCCTTCATGACGTGGCCGCTCGTGGAGACCGGACCGGCGCCGAGATCGAACCGCCTTATCGCGCGCCCGTGAGCATGCAAGACGTCGAGCACATCCTCTTCACCTCGGCGGTGCAAATCATGCAAACGACCATGCATTGCTCAAGATTTCTGGGATCATAGGGACTGTAGAGCCTTGCCCGACAGGCAAGCGACGGCCCGGCCTCGTCGGCAGTAAAGTAGCGAACTGCCGCAAAAACTGCGGCCAGCACGCCCACCAGCGCGGTCACGAAGACGGCTACGCCGCGCCCCCTGCGCGTCCGCGGACGTCGTTCCGCTTTGATCGTGCCATCAATATGACCGCCAGTCACCGGAGGCTCCTCCGGTCAACCAAACGTGCCCGATAGCTCTCTGTTCCATGCTCGCCGGGCTTCGCCTGCCGGCCTGTTTCCCGCGATCGACGCACCCCAGAGCGCCACGGTTAATGAAATGCTAACGCCCCTGTCCCGCATTCGGGCTTTGATTCAAATTTTCGGAAACTTCCACCCGCTATGAACACGCCTCAAGTCCGGAGAAACCGATGGCCGTGTTCAGGAAAGAAGCCCGCAAACCCCGCCACAACACGCAATATCAGGCGTGGATGCTACTCGATGGCGGATTCGCGAAGCGCAGTTGCACCATCCTCAATCTGTCGTCCACGGGCGCGCGCATCCAACTGACAGACAACGGATCGATCGGGACCGACCTCAGCCTTGCCCTCACCGGCGACGTGAGAAAGGTGACGCGCTGCCGGCTGATCTGGCGCAAGGATTCGGTGATCGGCGTCGAATTTATCGAGCGCACCTGACGCAAGGCGCAACGCCTTCTGCGCTCTAACGGCGAATGCGCTTCGTCCTTGCAGCAGGCTCAACAACATCCGGCGTTTGGCTCCGGTTCCACGCCAAACGCCAGTTCGCCGCGCATGATCCGCTCAGCCCCTGCGCACTCGCCTCGCACTGAGCCATCGTCGAATAATCGCACCGCTCAATCGAGCCGGCCCATGACTCGATAAAGGTCAGGCAGTACGGATATTCGGTTGCCTGCGCCGTCCCGGGATTCAATGCCAGCAATCCGGCCAATGCCAGCAAGGTCCGCGTTGCATTGCCCATGGAGCACCTCGATTCGAACGGTTTGGAAACGCTGGGCATAGGACATCAATCATCGCGACGTCTCAAGGCGCCATGCCGCGCCGTCCAATCACGGTTGGGGGAACACATTGGCAGCGAATGCGTTGAAAACCGGAGACATGCACGGACCGCAGGGCCGGCCCGCAATCGATTTTGCAGCGCAGCAATCCGGCACGAATCCTGCTTTGATAATGAGGTTCTGCCGGGCTCAAATCAAGGAAGTGTCCCATGGACCTGTCATTGACTGCTGCCGACCTTGCTTTTGTCCTGTGTGGATTGATTGCGATGCTGGGTACGCTGCTGGTGTGGGCCATCCGAACGGCCGACCAGTGGATCGTTCTCCAGCGCCCTGCCAAGATCAGGAGTAATCGTGAGCGATCCGGACCGTGACAATCGCAAGCGCAACCAGAAAATCGCCGAGAATGAGGCCGCGCGCGAACTGTCCGGCGATGTCCGGCTGACCACTTGGGCCATCGGCATCGCCGTTGTGGTGGCGTTGATCGTTCTGGCGATCTTCCTGAAGAGATAAGATTCAGATTCAAGATCGATGCTGGCCGTTTGCGATCACAACTCATCGCGATGCCAGCGCCCGGCCGCTGACGAACTATTTATTGAATGTCATGTCCACGCACTTCAGCACGTCCGGCGCCACGCCGACATTGAGCAGGATGCACCCCTTCACCGCGAGCTTGGTGCTGTCGCTGACCCAGATCGCGGTTCCACCCGACCCGAAGAATGCATTGGTGTTCGGCGGCTCGGTTTCAGTCGCATCGAACGCATAACTCGAATCGCCCGGAAAGACGCGTGCCTTCAGGCTGCATGAGCCGTCCGTGTCGACCTTGAGAACTTCCTTGTTATCGCGGGTCACGCCGACGCTCACCTGACAGCGGTAAAACTCCGACGTGCGCGTGTTGAAGAGATACGCGTAGGATTTGCAATTGATGTTCTGGAGTTTGCCGGCGTTGAGTCCGCGTCCGCAGGCAATCCGCTGATTGTTGCTGAGCTTGATGATGTCGTCCGCCGCGCGCGCATCCGAGATACCGGCGAAAGCGGACAGCGCCAAGGCCGGCATAAATCCAAGAAACAATCCAAAAAATGTCTTCATCGAGCGTCCCCTATGCACGGGCGCATCGCGGCAAATCGTGCCGGGCGCTACGTTCCTCATAACTCTAGGGCATGATCCCGAAAAGTGGAAACCGGCTTTCAGCGTCATCACGTCCCAACAAAAGCGTTTGAATGGCGGCCTGCCTGCGATCACGTTCCGGCCAGCGCCTGCGATCTCAATTGCTCGACTGCATTCAACAGCCGGCCCTGTGCCTGCTCGCCGATGGCAGCTTCGCGCACTTCCTGGATGGCATCGCCAAGCCTCCGCAGCGGCAGCGTGCCGTCGCATGTCGGCTTGACCAGACCGTCGATGATCGCATTCCATTGCGCGAGGCCATTCTGGTAGGTATCGCCATGCCCCTTGATGAGGCTGGCGGTCCTGACGATCGCGACGGTTGCCTCCGGCTGCTTCACCAGACTTCGATCGATCATATGAAGCCAGCGCTCCACCCATACCCGTTCCCGCTTGAACCGTTCGGAAAAGGGCCGCGTGACCCGCGCCGCGGCGAGCCACTTCAACCGTTGCAGCTTGAAACGGGTCCGTGAGCTGAAACGCAGCCTCACACTCCTGCGCGACAACCTCGCCAGACGCAGCCGCTGAAACAGATCGAGCGCAGGCGCCGCCGCCTTCGGCGGAAGCATCGGGATCACTTCATCCCAGCGAAATTTTTCGATCCTGTCGACGGACACCGGATCCGGCTGGGCATTTGCACCACCCGCCTCGGCCAGCTTCAACTGCGCGATCCGGATCGGATCCACAAAGTGCATCCGGTCCGACAGCAACTGTGCAAGTTCGGCGAGATTGGGCAAGGTAATCCCGACCGGGCCCACGTAGCGTTCGATCCTGTCGAGATAGGCCAGCGCATAATCCGGGTCCTGATAATCGATCAGCGAATGAACGGCCTCGCTGACGATCGGGACGACGTCAGGCGGCAGTCGCGCGGACAACCGCGCCAATGCTGCGCGCGCGACCCGCGGGTTGCGCGTCTCCTCGCCGAAGTACCGCTCCTTGAGCAGACGGAACGGCGACGGCGGGACTTTGACCCTGATCCTCACGATGCCACCCGCGCGCCGCTTCCGGCCAACTGCTCCTCCAGCTTGCCAAGATCTCTGGAAGAGCCGCGCGCTGACCAGCCGCAGGAAGTAAAATCCGAACTCGGGATTCTGGACGTAAAGCTCCTCCACCTTCTGATAGGTCACGCTGAGGATGATCCCGCCCTCAAGGCATTCGAGCGTCTGGGTCCGCTTGTTCGACGGCGACAGCATGCCGAGTTCGCCGACGATGGCGCCGATCGGCAATTCGATTCCCGACTCCACAAGCCGATACCGTCCGCTGACAATGTAGAACATTTCCTCGGCTTTTTCATGCTTGTAGAACAGGATCTCGCCGGCCTTGCATTTCCGCTCGGTCATGAACGGCTTCAGCCACGCCATCGACAGGTCGCTGTTGACGGACTTCTTCACCTCGCGAACCAGCAGCAGCATTTCGCGCAGGCGGTAGACGTTCAGCGGTAGCAAGATCATGTGCAGCGCCATCACCGGGTAATGATGGTGCATGACTGAAAAAACGATCAGCACAACGTTGGTGAGTATCCCGAAGATGCGGAGCGGGATCATCGTCCGCATCGTGTAGCCGGCGACCACGAACGCGGATGCGATAAAACCGCCGGCTCCGGAAACGAGTCCTGACATGTCCATCGGAATCAACCTGGTGCTGAAGGAAATTTGGGATGTATTATGCCGCTCCGCGCGTTGCGCAACAACGGTTCTCGCGCCCGATGTGTTAATCGGGCGTCAAATCCATATGCGATAATTCCTGAAAACGGCGATCTATCGCCCCGCGCGCCCTGCCAAAAACATGCGCAAGCCTCGCCTAGATCTCAATTGAGAGTCCTTCCCTTGCAACCACGGTGCCCGGTCGCGCCCTGGCTGCGGCTTCCGCGATACGGTCCATCTCGTTGTCGTCATGCTCGGGATCGTGATGAAACAAATAGAGCTTGCCGACACCGGCTTCATTGGCCAGCCGGACGGCCTGCTGCCAGCTCGAATGGCCCCAGCCGACATGCTCCGGCAGTTCCTCGTCCGTATATGTCGTATCGATGATAACAATCGACGCATCCCGCGCGAGCGCCAACAGCGCCGGATCGATGGCATCCGCGCTAAGTTCGGTATCGGTGATGTAGGCCATGGCGCGGCCGCCAAATTCGACACGGTATCCCGTGGCACCGCCGGGATGGTTGAGCGCCGCGGTCATGACCTTGATTCCGGGCCGCGGCATCAGCACGTCGCCGGGCGCAAAATCGGTGAACTCGACGCTGCCCTGCGCAGCTTCGATCTCGATCGGAAATAGCGGATAGCTCATCAGCTTGCGGACGGCTTCCTTTACACCACCCGCCGGCTTGAGATTGCCGGCCCACAGGCGAAGCCGGTTTCCCTTCACAAAGGCGGGCACGAAGAACGGCAGCCCGATCAGGTGATCGATATGGCAGTGACTCAAAAACAAATCGATGTCGACATGCGGAGCCTCATCGGCCAGCGCACCGCCAAGCAGGCGCAATCCCGACCCCGCGTCGAAAACCAGCAGGTGCTCGCCGCAGCGAACCTCGACGCACGACGTATTGCCGCCATAGCGCACGGTGTTTGGACCGGGACATGGGATGCTTCCGCGAACACCCCAGAACCGCACGGACATTGTGGTCGGCATGAAAGAACTCAATAAACCCTTCGCGAGAATTGCATGCGGCTGTCATATTCGCCAGCGCGATAGCGTGCGCTGTTCACCGAAAAAGGTCTTGCCAGATGACGGCGCGGACGATAGCGGCGGCATTTCGTCTCATTTTATTTCGTCGTCAAGGCAAACACGCCATTCCAGTCGTCCGGCGGTGGTGCCTTCCGGAACGCCTCGATACGCTCGGAATAAAGATCGTAGAAAGCCGTAAAACTCCTGGCTTCATCGGCAATGCGCCCCTTCGCAATCGCAGCGAGCGCGCCATCCCAGTCGCGGCTGCGGTAGCAGGCCAGCATCTCGATGCTCAGATTGCGCAGCCGCTGGAACTGGCCGGATTTCGCGACATCTTCCCGTCCGGCGATGGCATAGATCACTTCGGGCTCCTTCTTCCCCTTCACGGTGATGAAGTCGAGTTCGAGGATCGCGAACTTGTCCTTCGCTGCCAGCGCGGTCGCCGAACCGGCGATGATCGGAACGCCGTAGGATTTCGACTGCCCCTCAAGCCGGGAGGCGAGGTTCACACTGTCGCCAAGCACCGAGTAGTCGAACCTCAGATTCGACCCCATGTTGCCGACCACGCAGGTGCCGGTGTTCAATCCGATCCCGACATGCATCGGGATGAACGGCTTGCCGCTTTCCCTTGCCTCGCGCTCGCGTTCGATATTCAGCACCTCGATACGATCGATCATGTCGAGCGCCGCCTCGCAGGCATTGATCTGGTGCGCCTGATCGTTCAGCGGCGCGTTCCAGAACGCCATGATGGCGTCGCCCATGTATTTGTCGATAGTCCCCTTGCGATCGAGAATCGCATTGGTCAGCGGCGTCAGGAACCGGTTCATCAGCGAGGTCAGGCCCTGCGGATCGTGCTTGAACGATTCCGAGATGGTGGTGAAGCCGCGCACGTCGCTGAACATGATGGTCATGTCGCGCTCCTCGCCGCCCAGCACGAGTTTCTCCGGCGACTGCGCCAATTGCTCGACCAGCGCCGGCGACAGGTATTGACCGAACGCGGAGCGGATGCGGCGGCGCTGCGCCTGTTCGCGGAAATAGCTGCTGAATACCAGCACCAGATAGATCGCACTGCTGGCGAGCAGCGGGAACGTGAAATCGATCAGCAGCCTGTGTTCCGTGAAGAAATACCACGACGCCGCCACCATGATGGCGACGATGACGGCGCCGAACACCAGCAGCATGATGGCGCTGAGGACCGGTGTGAGCCAGATGATCGCCAGCCCGAACAGGATCGCGGCCAGCAGCTCCGCGCCGATGGCGTAATTCGGTTGCGACAGCACGGATCGCGTCAACGCGCTTTCCAGCACCTGCGCATGGACCTCGACACCCGGCATCACCGGATCGAGCGGCGTGGTCTTGACGTCCAGCAATCCGACCGCGGAGGTGCCGATCAGGATCAGCTTGCGGGAAATCTTGTCGGGGCCGACATTGCCCTCCAGCACATCGGCGGCGGACACGTAACGCGCCGCGTCATGCCTGGCGAAATGCACCCAGAGCTGGCCGTTGCGGTCGGTCGGGATTTCAAATCCCGGCACCGCCACGCTTTTGACGCCGGCCTCGTCGGATTTGACGAGGATAGTGTCGGATTTGGTGACGATGCGCAGCATCTCGAACGTCAGCGAAGGCATCAACTCGCCCTGCGCCTGCATGATCATCGGGACGCGGCGAACGATACCGTCGCGCTCGGTGCGGATCGTGAACAGTCCCCGTCCCGGCGCCGCTTCTTCAAGAATGGGGACGTTACGCAGCAGCCCTGGGAAATTCAGCAGGAACGGGCGCGGATCGCCGCCCAGTGTCGCAAGTCCTGTCAACGGCAGTTTCAGGTCGGGTTGCGGAACGAATTTCGGCAGGCCGGATTCACCGAGAACCGCGGGCGACCGCCGCAGCACATCGGCGAACACCTGATCGTTGCTCGGCAGTGTCCGCAACTTCGCCCGGCTCTCGTCGTCGAGATCGCGAAATGAATCGGCCACAAGGGCCGGCGACAGCCGGTCCGGCTCCGCGAAGACAATATCGAAGGCGATGGCAGCCGCGCCGAGATCGGTCAGCCGCTTGACGAGATCGGCGACGCGCGTTCTTGGCCACGGCCACTGCCCGAATTTGGCAAGGCTCTTTTCATCGAGGTCGACGATGACGACCGGACGTTGCGTCGTCTTGCGCGGCTGAAGAATCTGATAGCCGTCGAAGGTGCGGACGCGCAATTCCTCGAGCGGAAACGGATCGGCAACGCGAACGCCGAGCAGCGCAATCAGCAGGAGGACGCACAGCATTCGCGCGTAGCCGAACAGCCTCGCGTAGTGCCGCAGACGGGCGAGGAAACGGACCGCCGATTTCAGGACGCCATGCACCATGCCGCAGGCCGATATCCGTCACTTTTCCCGGAACGCGCGCATGAGCTGGTCGCTCAGCGGCTTCGCGAGATAGGATATCATGGTGCGTTCGCCGGTCTGCACAAAAGCCTCGACCGGCATGCCGGGGATCAGTTTGACGTCGCCGAGCTTCGCCACTTCTTCCGGCGGCAGGGACACGCGGATGGTGTAATAGCTCTGGCCCGTGCGCTGATCGGTCGTGGTATCCGGCGAAATGCGGCTGATCGTCCCGTTCAGTTCCGGCGTGGTGCGCTGGTTGAAGGCCGAGAGCCGCAGTAGGGTCTTCTGCCCGATCCGCAGTTGATCGATATCCTGCGGGTTGACCTTGGCCTCGACGGAGAGGTTATCGGATTCCGGCACGATCAGCATGATGGCGTCGCCGGCGGTGATGACGCCGCCCACGGTATGCACCGTGGACTGGAGCACCATGCCGTCCTGCGGCGCGCGGATGTCGATGCGGCGCAGTTGATCCTCGGCAGTCACCTTGCGCTCGACGAACTCGCCGATCTTGTCGTTGATCTCGCGCATTTCCTTGGAAACTTCGCTGGAGAGATCCTTGTCGATCTGGATGATCTGCAACTCGATTTCGGTGATCTTGCCCTTGGCCTGCGCCTTCTGGGCGACGAACTGCGCGCGGTCGCCATCCAGCCGCGCGGCGTCCCGCTCCAGCACCGTCAGCCGGGAAATCTGCACGAGATTCTTGGCGAACAGGTCGCGGACGCCCACAAGTTCTTTCTGAATGAGTTCGATCTCGCGCGACTTGGCGTTTTCCTGGGCTTCCAGACCGCTGATTTCTTCCTTGAGCTGCAAGATGCGCTCCTTGAGCTGGGCCTTCTGGCCGACACGCCCCGACGAGCGGACCTGAAACAGCTTGATCTCGTTTCCGATCAGCGACTGCACCTCGGGATCGGCGAACGACTCCATCAGCTCCGGCGGAAACGTAATCCGCTCCGCGCCGTCCTGCTCGGCCAGCAGCCGCGCCCTGCGCGCCAGAAGCCCGTTGAGGCCCTTTGTGACGATCGCGAGGCTGGCCTTGGTGATCGTATCGTCGAGGCGCACCACGACATCGCCGGCCTTGACGCGGTCGCCGTCGCGCGCCCTCACCTCGCCGACGACGCCACCAGTCGGATGCTGCACTTTCTTGACGTTGGAATCGACGACGATGGAGCCCGGTGCGATCAGCGCGCCGGAGATTTGCGCGGTGGAGGCCCAGCCGCCTAGCCCGCAGGTCAGCAGCGTAACGACGACCAGTCCCACGATCAGGTGAAAGCGGATCGAGCCGCGGGATCCCGGCTGGTCGAGACTTTTAAAAATCGAAAGACGCTCCAGCGGTGAAAAAATCGCGTTCAGGATGCCGCGGAGGGTGCGTTCGGTGCCTGCGAGGGTCGGCCCTTTCATGATTGCGCTCCTCCCTTGTCGGACACGATCTTGATCGCGGGCGGTACGGCTATCGGGCGTTGCAGCACCTGACCGAGAACACTGTCCTTCGGACCAAACGCCTGCACCCGTCCGTCCTTCAGCACCAGAACCAGATCGACGCTCTCGATGCCGATCGGGCGATGCGCGACCACGACCACCACGCCGCCGCGCTCGCGAACCGCGAGAACCGCCTTGTTCAGCGCGGCGTCGCCTTCGCTGTCGAGATTGGAGTTGGGCTCGTCCAGCACCACGAGGAACGGATTGCCATAGAGCGCGCGGGCCAGCGCAATGCGCTGCGCCTGCCCGGCCGACAGCACGCTGCCCTGATCGCCGATCTGGGTATCGTAGCCGTCCTTCATGCCGATAATCATGTCATGGACGCGCGCTTCGCGCGCCGCGGCGATGATATCGTCGGATGACGCATTGTCCTCGAAGCGCGAAATGTTCTGCGCGATGGTGCCGGCGAACAATTCGACGTCCTGCGGCAGGTAGCCGATATGGCGGCCGAGGATTTCCGGCGACCATTGATCGAGCGCTGCACCATCGAGGCGCACCTTGCCGCGCAGCGGCTGCCAGACGCCCACCAGCGCGCGCACCAGGGAGGATTTGCCGGAACCGCTAGGGCCGATGACACCCACGGCCTGACCGGCCTCCAGAGCGAACGTAATGTCGTGAACGACCGCCTTCTGCTCGCCCGGCGGACTGACGGTTAGCGTCTCGACGGAGAGCTTGCCGGACGGCGTTTCCAGCAGGGTCGGTGCAGCCTGCTCGGGCATCATGCTGAGCAGCCGGTTGAGGCGATGCCAGCTTTGCCGCGCGGCGACAAAGCCCTTCCAGTGCGCGATAGCCAGATCGACCGGCGCCAGCGCCCGCGCGCTCAGGATCGACCCCGCGATGATGATGCCCGCCGTCGCCTGCTGGTTGATGACCAGATAGGCGCCGACGCCCAGCACGGCGGATTGCAGCATCATCCGCATCACCTTGGCGATGGCGCCGAGGCCGCCCGCGACATCGCTGGCCCGCTGATTGCTGGCGAGATAATCGCGGTTGGAATCCTCCCAGCGCCTGCCGACGCGGCCCGCCATGCCCATGGCGGTCAGCACTTCGGCATTCCGGCGGCTGGACAGCGCGAGGTCCTGCCGCCGCATCGCCAGGCCCGTGGAGCGCTTCATGGGGTCGTGGGTCAGGTACTCGGTGAGGATGGTCAGCACGATCAGGATAATAGCGCCGACCAGCGCGGTGACGCCGATCAGCGGGTGAAAGGCGAAACAGATCGCCAGATAAAGCGGCAGCCACGGCAGGTCGAACAGCGCGCCCGGCCCCATGCCGGACAGGAACGAGCGAACGTTATCGAGATCGCGCAGCGGCTGAAGCCCCTCGCTGCGGTTGCCGATCAGCAGCGGCATCCGCACGACGATTTCGTAGACCCGGCGGCTCAGCATTTCGTCCAGCGTCGATCCGATCCGGATCAGGATGCGGCTGCGGATCAGGTCAAGGATGCCCTGAACCACGTAGAGACCGCCCGCCAGCACGATGAGGCCGACCAGCGTCGGAATGCTGCGGCTCGGCAGCACACGGTCGTAGACCTCCAGCATGAAGAAAGAGCCGGTCAGGTAAAGGATATTGATGACGCAGCTCATCACGCCGACGCCGACGAACGCGCTGCGGCAGGCATGCAGCGCGGCACCGAGTTCGGAACGGGGCGAATGCCCCTGATGTGATGTCTTTGCGTGCTGCATTGATGCGTTCTAGCCGATCGGAAATGGCCATTGTGGCTCGCGCCACCATATCATTTGTCGGCGACGGTTTCGCCTCTATGCAGGGGATTATGCCATAATTCCCGGGGCATTTGGGACGCGGGAGATAACGCAGTTAACGTCGCCCGCCAGCCGTCAGGCGCCAGCCGGATGGATGATGAAATCATGGGCCGAGAGATTGGCTTTCGCCACGCTCGTCAGCGTGATCGAATCGTTGGCGTCGAGATGGATCACGGCGTTACCGCTAGTCTCAGTCACTTGGGTATCCAGCCAAGCGTTGAAAGACGTCTCATCGGTAAACGGCGTGCCGTAGCCGTTCAGCACGATATGGTCGGTGCCGGAATGGAAGTCCGTGATCGTGTCCTGACCGGACTGGGCCGCGAACACGAAGTTGTCGCCGCCACCATTCCCCATCATGAAGTCATCGCCGGTACTCGACAGAATCCAGTCCTTCCCTGTGGTGCCATTCAGCGTCACACCGCCGTTTGGCTCATACTGCTTGAAGATGAAATTCACGGTGTCGCTGCCGCTATGACCGTCCGTGACGGTCAGCGTCACCATGTCGGTGTCGGTCAGCGAAGCGTAGTTCGGCGTATAGATCGCGCCATCGGTGAACAGACTGGTGATCTGTGCAAAGGTTCCAGTGAAACCCCCGCCGGGAACATCAGGATCAAGAGAATGGCCGCCGACAGTCGCAACCGACCCGTTATCTGCGACAGCGGTGACGGAGAACGTATCGCTTCCCGCATCGACATCGGACACCGTGACGCCCGATACCTTCATCACGCCATTGCCGTCCAGTTCAACGGGCGTCACGTTGTCGATATTCATGGCGGGCGCGTCGTTTGTGCCGTGAATGGTGACAGTTACCAATTGGTCAGCCGATCCATCGGACGAATGCACGGTGAATGCATCCGTCAGACTCTGGCCATCACCAAGCTGCTGGATTACCGTCTGGCTGTTATCCGCGGTGTAGGTCCAGTGGCCCGCCGCATCGAGCGTGAAGGCCCCGTAGCCGTTGCTACCGGCGGTTGAGGCCTGCGCTACGAACGTCGACTGGTCGTGATCCGCATCATTGATCGTCAGTAATCCGTTGGCGACCAGATTGCCGCCGTCGAGCGCGGTATCCTCCGTGACATCTCCTCCCGCAACACCTGCAATGACCGGCACGTCGTTTGTGCCGTGAATGGTGACCGTCACCACCTGATCGGCCGTTCCATCGAACGAATGTACGGTGAACGTGTCTGTCAGGCTCTCGCCATCGCCAAGCTGCTGGATTGCCGTCTGGCTGTTATCCGCCGTGTAGGTCCAATGCCCGTTCACGTCGACCGAGAACGTGCCGTAACCGTTGCTGCCGGCGGTGGAGGCCTGTGCCACGAATGCTGATTGGTCGTGATCGGCATCATTGATCGTCAGTAATCCGTTGGCGACCAGATTGCCGCTATCGAGCGCGGAATCTTCGGTGACCTCTCCCGCCGAGATGCCAGCGATCACCGGCACGTCGTTGGTGCCCGTTATGGTGACAACCACATCCTTGGTGACTGTGCTGGTTCCGTCGAACACGGAAACTGTAAACGTCTCGTCTTTGTGCTCACCCGCGGCCAGATACTGGATCGCACTGTTCGCAACGTCATAGGTCCAGGTGATCGAGCCGCCGGTGCCGCCGCTCGTGTCCGTGGTCTTGACCGCCGTCAATGTTCCGAGCGTCGTTCCGACAGGCACCGCGTTGACGATGTGGGTGTCGATCACGTCGACGTCGCTGAACGACAAGGTGCCGCTTGTCGTCTCGCTGCCAGCAGTGTGCGCATCTTCAGTCACCGCGCCCGCATCGTGGTCGCCCGCCGCGACGCTGACGATGGCGTCATCGTTGGTGCCGGTAATGGTGACATCGATCTCTTTGGTGATCAGGCCGCCATTCTGGTCGTTGAGCGTGATGGTGAACTTCTCGACCCGCGTTTCATCCTTTGCAAGGTACTCGACGGCGGACGCAGCGACCGTGTAGGTCCAGGTCAATTGACCATTGAGCCCCGTCCCCGTGGTGTCCTGATTTTGAACGACAGCCAGCGAACCGAGTGCTGGGCCGATCGGCGTCCCGGTCGGCGAGACGAGATGCACATCGGTCAGGTCGGTGTCGGTGAAAGCGATAACGCCAGCGTCGGTCAAATCACCCGATGGCGTCACCGGTTCGGTGACAGCGCCCGCCAGATCTTCCGACGTAATGACGGGCTTGTCGTTGGTGCCGGCGAAAATGTTGATCGTAACGGTCGTGCTCGTCGTTCCGCCGTGATGATCGTCGATTTCAATCGTCGAGGTCAGAACGACCTTTTCGCCCTTGGCGAGAAAGTCGAGTTCGTTGTCGGGAATGCTGTAGGACCAGACGATCCCGCCGTTGTTCGTGTTCCCCGCCTGCGTAATCACGAAAGCGTTCTTGATGGCGTTGAACTGATCGGTCGTCAGAGCAAGCGTGGCGCCGCTCACGCTTACATAGGTGGCACTTTGTAACGTAACGGAAGCCGTCGGGCGATCCGTGAGATCGGCGTCGCTGAAGTGAATAACGCCCGATGCAGGATCTGGCACGTCCGGCGTGGTGTCGCCCGTTTCGCCGACAGTTTCGGTGAGCGTGGCTGTCTGCCCAAGATCGGCCAGAGCAATCACCGGCATATCGTTCGACCCAATGATCGTGACCGTGAAGCTCTGATAAAAATGCGCGCCGCCGTAATCCTGCTCGGTCAGTTCGACGGTATAGGTGATGACCAGTTGCTCGCCTTCGGCGAGATAGTCGAAGGCCTTGTCGGCGGCATGGAACGTGCCGTGAATATAACCATCGGTGTGATTGACGTCCTTGGTGACCGGCGTCGCAGCGAAACTGAAGAAATCCCGAAGCGTGGCCTCCAGCGTGGCGGGAGCAAATCCCGCCGTGGAGCCGGTCGTGCTGACTGCGGAAACGTCCACGGCGTAGTTGCTGCCGGTTTCACTGAAATCAGCATCGGTGAAATGAAGCGTGATTGTTTCCTGCAATACGCCATCGCCATTGGTCGGCGGCACTGTTTCCGGAGGCACGATTCCGATTTCATGCAGTTCGACCGCAACCGGCGTGCCGAACACGGGCACATCGTTGGCGCCGGTGATCGTGACAGGAATCTCGACATATCCGGTGTCGGGGCCGGACGTGGCCGTGACCCGGATGACGTATTTGACCGTTTCGCCATCGTCGAGGAAGTTGAAATCCTGCCGGTTAAACATCACCTCGCCGGTCGTCTGGTTGATGGTGAGCAGTTCCTTGAGCGCGGCCTCACTCGGCGCCGTTGTCGTGCTGATCGCGCTGAGGATGAGCGCGCTGCCGGCAACGAACGGTACGCCGATGTCGTAGAACGGCCCGTTTCCAATATCCGGATCGTCGATCCTGACGACGTCCATGAACTTGAACGTCTCCGTGGTCGAAACAAATGCCTGATCGCCAAAAACCGGAATGGCGGAAAATTGCGCCTTGGTATTGTAGAAAATCCGGTTCTGGTAGGTGACGACGCCCGTATTAGGATCGATCACGGCAAATCGAAGTTCGATCTGCGTCAGGAATGTATGCTGCTGGTTGGTCGTCGTCGTGAAGGTGATTTCGGCGAGGTTGTTGTAGCTGGTCGACCCGAATTTCTGTGACTTCGGATTGGAATTGTCCGGATTGTAGTTCGGAAAATAGAGCTGGAAAACCTGCTGGATGAGGGCCTTTTCCTGCTGCTGGTCCTGAAGCGTCTTGAGCTGTTCGATCGCGGTGGGCGGCTGACCGATGCCGCCGACCGAAACGAACGTCACCTGCCCGGCCTGCGATACTGTGCCGATCAACTGGCCGGTGGTCTTGTCATACAGGTTGTAGGAGCCGGTGTGCCCATCCGGCTCGACCAGCACGGAAAACTTGGTCGGACCGTTGTCGGCCGCGATCTCCACCAGCACCGCCGTGCCGCGAATGCCCATGGTGGCAACCGGCGTCTCGACGCGCATGTTGCCGTTCTTGGCGGTCTGGCCCGCGACGAAGGTGATTGTACCCTGAACCAGGCTGATCAACGACGAGTTCGACGATCCATTCGGATCGTAGATCATCTCGTTGAGCACCATGCGCGCGTTCGAGGTCATGCCGAATGCGCTGCCATCGACGAACGTCATGCCGATCGACGAGTCCGATCCGGTCTGGACCACGTCACCCTTCTGAACGGCGTCGCCGATATGAAGTTCGATCGATACGCCGTTGCGGATCGCGGTGGCGCTTCCGGACATCTTCAGGACGTGGCCGATCACCTGGGCTGCGGCAGGTGCGGCTCCCGCCGCCTGTGCGTAGTGAACGTGACCGGTCAGCGCGTCCACGATCTGGCCGGAGAGCGTCGCGCCATCGTTGGATATAAGCGCCGGTCTGGCTTCGCCCTTGAAGTAGTTTCCGACGACGAATTTCTGATCGGCGCTTGAGATGATCAGATCACTGCCGATCCGCACGTAATTGCCGGAAAACAGCAGGTGCGCGTCGGGCACGACGATGTGGGCGTCCGACGGATGATGCTGGACAAAGCCCGGCTTCGCGCCGAACACAAAACCCTCTCCATCCAGCGAAACTGGGGAGTCGCTCAGAGATTTGGCGTCAAATGGTCCAGCAAAATTCAATGCAGCCCGCCCGTCCCAAAAATTAATCTTAAGAAATCGATAATCCGGAATTCATAGCATCAAAGACTACGGCTCCATAGTGGATTGAACTAAACAACATGATTTAACGCGCTGATTTTAAGTAAAGTTGCGCCGGGATGACTGAGTAAGCGCGGCGTCATATTCTAAATCCATGAGTTAAAATCGATATTTCCCCTCGCAGTACAAACTTTGAAATGCCCTTCCGAGGCCAATCGAGCCTAAAAGCAACGCCCCGCACGCCCCAAAAATGTGGAAATATCTTTTGTTCAAAGATTCTATAGCTAAATTCTACTGATATTACGCTATATATATTATGATTACTGAGGTCTATGTACATTTATAGATGGAGCGGACGCGCGTTAGCCCTATCTACAATTTTACACAATCCGCTCAGCGCTAGTTGCGCATATTTGAATCCAAATCGCACTTTGCCCCTCCGCTTAAGGCGCTGAAAAGCGTCTGCGCCCTACAGCTTGTGACGAAAAGATCCGGTCACGAGCTGGCAGACCATTGCGAGCCGATGTCCGGACACGGGGCGTCACATGTCGGCTTTCAGTACTGCGCGCGCAGGCGTTTTGGCATTTGTATTCGCTATCAATGCGTTGGGTGGGACCGCTCACGCGGCAGCTTATGCGTTGCGTGACAGCGTCGCCGATCCTGCCGACGTTCAGCCATCCCCCGCCGCAGAGCCTTTCGGGCTTCCCACGTCCGTGCTCAGCGATGGTCCTCTCCGCGCCAAGTGGCTGGAGGTAGAGCAGACGATTGCCAAGGAGGCCGCCATCATCGCCGGCTGCGGCAATGACCCTGCGCGCTGCACGTCCCGCCCTGCCATCAAGTTTCTCGAGATCGTGAAGGTCGCCGCCGCCCGCGAGGGTCTCGCCCGCCTCGGAGAGGTCAACCGTGCGGTCAACCTGGCGATCCGCCCGGTCAGCGACCGTGCGCAATACGGCGTCGAAGACCGCTGGGCATCGCCGCTGGCCACGCTCGCATCAGGGGCCGGCGACTGCGAGGACTATGCAATCGCCAAGCTGGTCGCATTGCGCGCGGCCGGCGTGCCGGCGGACGATCTTCGCCTCGTCATCATTCGTGAAACGACAACCGGGGAAGACCACGCTGTGGTCACGGCGCGGACCGATGGGCGCTGGCGCGTCCTCGACAATCGCACCTTCGTGATGATCGACGACAGCGGGCTCAGCAAATACCGACCCCTGTTCGCGATCGATGCGGAAGGCGCCAAGCGCTTCGAGCAACCCATGTTCGCGCAGGCCGTGCGCAGCATGATGCAGGTGCGGCCGGCGGAGATCGACACCCACGATCCCGCCTCCGACACCGACATGTCAGCAACCGCTCCGGGCACGCAGGCTGCGGCGTCCGATGAACTCGTTCTAACCCTGCCGATGTAAGGCGATCACCCTCTCACGTTTTCGCGATGGTCTGGATGGTCGCAACGAACAGCAGCACCGCGAGGGTGACGAGTATCCAGCCCGGATTGTCGCACAGCATCGCTCCCCGGGCGCACACCTGATCGGCCAGATACCAGCCGTGGTTCCGCGTGGCGCCGGCAAGCAGGAACAGGCCGCCCGCACCCACAATTGCAAGAATGAATTGCCGCATGGTTCAGCTCCTTTCCGCCGCGAATGTTCGGGGGAAAGGCGTAAATCAATGCTTGTTCCGATCGGCGAAACCCCGGTGCTTCTGTGCAAAAACCACAGGCCCGGTTCCATCGCGGCCACATGCCCGGCGTCACAGGAAAAACGCAAATCTCCCGGACTCATGGTGGTTTCAGGCGCTCGGATAAGTCTGCGGCGCCAACGCATTTTATGCGTGGAAGGAGAATTGCCGATGGCGACACGTTTGCAGCGGCTTGCGGAATTCGACGGCAACGGCGAGCCGTCTCCCGAAGAAGCGGTTCAGGTTCTGTGCGAGGACAAGAGCGGGACTTATCAGTTGCCGTTTCCGTGCCGCCGCGTGAACGGCGAATGGCGCAACAGCGAATCCGGCAGCCTGGTCGAGGCGACAGTCGTGGGCTGGCGCCGCGCCAGAGTTTAATATCGTTTCGCGTTACTTCTTCGACGCAGCGTAGCGCGCCTTGGTTTCGGCGTTCATCGGATAGAGGCCAGGCAATGCCGCGCCGTTGTTGACCTCGTTGACGATCCAGCCTTCCATCGCCTCCTGCTCCGGACCTTCGGTCAGGATGAGATCGAGGAACGCCTGCGGGATCAGCACCGCGCCGTCCTGATCGGCCACGATCACGTCGTCTGGAAACACCGCAACGCCGCCGCAGCCGATCGGCTCGCCCCAGTTCACGAACGTCAATCCGGCCACCGACGGCGGCGCCGCCGCGCCATCGCACCACACCGGCAGACCTGTTCCCAGCACGCCTTCCACGTCGCGCACCACGCCGTCCGTCACCAGCGCGGTGACCCCGCGCTTGGCCATGCGCGCGCAGAGAATGTCGCCGAAGATGCCCGCATCGGTGATGCCCATGGCATCGACGACGGCAATGCAGCCCGGCGGCATCGCCTCGATGGCGGTGCGGGTCGAAATCGGCTTCGACCACGATTCCGGCGTCGCCAGATCCTCACGCGCGGGCACGAAGCGCAAGGTGAAGGCCGGACCGACCAGACGCTCCTGCCCCGGACGCAGCGGACGCGAACCGCGCAGCCAGACATTGCGAAGTCCCTTCTTGAGAAGGATGGTCGTGATAGTGGCGGTCGTGATCTTCTTGAGCGTTGCGATGGCTTCGGGCGAGAGCGACATGAGAGCAGACTCCGGTGTGGTGTGCCACGCCTTGTTGCGAAAGCCCGGCATGGCGTCAAGGCGACAATCGCCTGAGCGGTAATGCCGGTTTATGCGTTGCGATAACCCTCACTTATTTGCCATTCGATCCCATTTATCGGACAACGAAAGCCCGTCAGCGAGATTCACCGGCCGATCGATGACTGCCGCCTCACCCAGTGTCTTGCCCCGCATCCTGCCGTCCGGCGACACCGCCTTGGTTGTCGAATTCGGCCGAAGTATCGATCCGACGACCAATCGCCAGGTCCTGAACCTCGACCGCAATGTCACCAGCGAAGCCATTGGCGGTGTTCTGGAAACCGTTCCAACCTATCGCTCCCTGCTGGTCCATTACGATCCGGTCCGGATCGGCTACGCGGCGCTGTCCGAGAAACTCCTCGCGCTGGCGCAATTGCCGGTTCCGGCGGAAACTGTCGTTCGGCGCTGGCGCGTTCCGGTGGTCTATGGCGGTGACTACGGCCTCGATCTCGACGATGTCGCGCGCGCACACAGCATCTCAACGTCGGACGTGATCGCAAAACACACCGGCAGCGAGTATCGCGTAGCGATGATCGGCTTCACACCCGGCTTCGCCTATCTTGGCGGCCTCGATCCCACCATCGCCACGCCGCGGCGCGAGAGCCCGCGCACCGAGACACCGCCCGGCACCATTTCCATCGGCGGCGTGCAGGCCTGCGTGCAATGCCTCGCGGCGCCGAGCGGCTGGCACCTGCTGGGGCGCACGCCGGTGCGCACCTTCCATCCCCATCGCGATCCTGTGTTCCTGATGGAGCCCGGCGATGCGGTCCATTTTCACGCCATCGCGGCCAAAGAGTTCGACGCCCTCGATCGCGCAGCCGAGCGCGGCGACATCGTCGCCGAATTGATCGCGTCATGAGCCAGCTTGTCGCCCTCACCGTCGGCCCCGTGACCTCCGTGCAGGATGCCGGGCGCTTCGGCGCGCAGCGCTACGGGCTCACCACCAGCGGCGCGATGGATCACGTCGCGCTCGCCATGGCCAATCGTCTTGCAGGAAACAGGCCGTTCGCCGCCGCCATCGAAATCGGCCCGTTCGGCGCATCGTTCACGGCGCGCAACGGCGCGATCCGCGTCGCGGTGTCAGGCGCAGCGCGCGTCGCGAACATTGCTGGCACTCCGTTCCCACTCAACGAGACCGCGCTGATCGCAGAGGGCGAAACACTCAATCTTGGGCCCGCACGTAACGGCGTGTTCAGCTATCTCGCCATTGAGGGCGGCATAGCAGGCGAGCCGGTGTTCGGCAGCCTCTCGGTCAATGCGCGCGCCGGTCTTGGCAGCCCATTCCCCCGTCCGTTGCAGGCGGGTGACGTGCTCGATGTCGGCACCGCGCAGATTGCGCCTCACGAACGCGCACTCGACGCTTTCGATCAGCCGCAGACGCCGATCCGCGTGGTGATGGGACCGCAGGACGACGAGTTCGGCGCATCGTGCGATGTGTTTCTCAACAGCAACTGGCGCATCTCTGCCACCAGCGATCGCATGGGCTATCGGCTGGAAGGCCCGAAGGTCGTGCATCCCGGCGGCCACAACATTGTCTCCGACGGCGCGGTCCACGGCAGCATCCAGGTGCCCGGCAGCGGCCAGCCCATCGTGCTGATGGCCGATCACGGCACGACCGGGGGCTATCCCAAGATCGCCACCGTTATCAGCGCCGATCTCGGACGCTTTGCACAGATGCCGGCCGGCTCGACCTTTCGCTTCAAGGCGGTCAGCGTCGAGGACGCGCAGGCCGAAGCGCGCAAGGTGGCGGAATTTCTGCGCACGCTCCCGGAGCGCGTTCACCCCGCGGGCGGCTCCAGTCTCAATCTCTCCGAATTGCAAAACGCCAATGTCGCAGGTGTTGCGGTGAATGCAATCGACACCGCGACGTGGCAAACTCAAGCCGTCGGCGAACCATAGGCGCGCACAGGTAATGTCATGACAATCGATCTCAACAGCGATCTCGGCGAAGGTTTCGGCGCATGGGACATGGGCAACGATGAGGCGATGCTCGGCCTTGCCAGCAGCGTCAACGTCGCCTGCGGATTCCACGCCGGCGATTCCGACATCATGCTCAAGACCGCGAAACTTGCGAAGGAGCGCGGCGTCAGCATCGGCGCGCATCCCGGCTATCGCGACCTGCACGGCTTCGGGCGGCGGCCGGTCCCCGGCCTGACATCGTCCGAGATCGAAACCATGGTGGCCTATCAGATCGGCGCTTTGCAGGCCGTCGCTGCGCTGGCGGGCCACAAGGTCACCCACGTCAAGGCGCACGGCGCGCTGTCGAACGTCGGCTGTGTGGATGACATGACCGCGCGCGCCATCGCCGCAGCCATCAAGGCGGTCGATCCGAAATTGTATTTCGTGGTGCTGCCGAATACGGCGCTAGAACGCGCGGGCGAAGCCGCCGGATTGAACCTGATCTCCGAAGTATTCGCCGACCGCGCCTACGAGGACGATGCGCAACTGATGTCGCGCAGCAACCCCGGCTCGGTGCTCCACGATGCGCCGCAAATCGCACAGCGCGTGGTGCGGATGGTTCAGGACGGCGCGATCACGGCGGCGTCGGGCAAGGTCATCAAGGTGAAGATCGACACCGTCTGCATCCACGGCGATACGCCGGGCGCGGTGGACATCGCGCGTCAGGTGCGCGGTGAACTTGAGCGCAGCGGGATCAAGATCGCGCCGTTCAGTAAACGGTGATCGTAGTTGTAATTGTAGATATTGGTTCTGGTCGTCCCGGCGTAGGCCGGGACCCATCATCCCTGTCGAAGTATCTTGCAAAGAAATGTCCGACCGGCCTGCCTAAGTCGATGAGCCGGTGGTTATGAGTCCCGGCCTACGCCGGGACGACCCTCGTTATGTATTCTTGTCGATAACACCTAACTCGCCGCACTCGCTACCAGCCGTTCTGGCGCATCGGTCTGCGCGATCAGCCGCTTCAGTTCCGGAATGCACGACCCACAATTAGTGCCGGCCTTGAGCTTCGCGCCGATCTCGGCGGCGGTGCGCGCGCCGCTCCCGATCGCGCCGCAGATCGTGCCGCGGCCAATGCCGAAGCAAGCGCAGACAACCGGGCCGTCGCTGGCCACGCCGTCTGCGGACTTGCCTGACAGCAACAGCCGCCGCTGTTCATCGCCGATCGTCTCAGCCGCGAACACGGCTTTCACCGCATCCCAGTCCGGCGCATCCGCCGCCGGCCCGATGAACAGGCACGCATCCAGCGCATTGCCGGAGAACTGCGCCGCGCGGTAGACGCCGCGCGCGGCATCCTCGTATTCGGCGATGTGCCTCGCTTCTCCCTGCGGCGCGAGAAACGATTTCCATAACGCGGGTTCAGCATTGCTGGCGAGCAAATAGCCATATCCGCCAGTCACCGCGACGCGCGCCCACCACACGCCTTTCGGGAACGTCATCGGCTTGCGAGACAGCACGAAGCCGCGCTGGGCAAACGCGAACGCCTCGATGGCAACCGGCGTGGCCTTGTTCTCCGGCTGGCCCGAGAACGGATCGGTGAACGGCGCGACCAGCGCGCCGACGCGGCCGGACGCGGAGTTCTCCGCGCTCCAGTGAATCGCCGCAAACAGCATGCCGCGCTGCTGCCGCTCGCTGACCACGACCTTGAGAATGCACTGGCCCAGATCGGTCGCGAGCCTTGCAAAGCCACCATCGGTGAGGTCGGCCTGCGCCGCATCGGCCGGATGAATCTCGACATAAGGCTCCGGCAAATGCTGGCCGAGACGCGGGCTCATGCCGGTGCGCGTCATGGTGTGCCACTGGTCGCGGATGCGCCCGGTGTTCAGGCGCAGCGGCCGCGCCGAGGATGTCTCGCCGCGCAGCATCGGCATGTCGGGCGCGATGAAACGCGCCTTGTGGTCGTTGGTGAAGAAGCGACCGTCGGCAAAGAAGCGCGGCGTCGAGTCGGTTGCGCCCTCCCGCATCGGCCACAGGAACGGCTTCATGGCGTCGAAGCCGTCATCGGTGATCGACGCGAACGCTCCGATGTCGAAATCGCGACTGCCGTTGTTCTCGAACGCCGACAATTCGGCATGCTCGCGGAAAATGTCCCCCGCCGAGTTGTAAGCGAACGCCGAGCCGTAGCCGAGACGTTTGGCGACCTCGCTCATCGCCCACCAGTCGGGCTTCGCCTGCCCCGGCGCGGGCAGAAACGCGCGCTGCCGCGAGATCCGCCGTTCGGAGTTGGTCACGGTGCCGGACTTCTCGCCCCAGGCGTGGGCGGGCAGCAGAACATGCGCGCCGGAATTCACGCTGTCGGTGGAGCGCACGTTCTCGGAAATCACCAGCAGATCGAGCTTGCGCATTGCAGCGCGCACGGCGTCGGCATTCGGCAGCGACACTGCCGGATTGGTGCCCATCACCCACAGCGCCTTGATCTCGCCGCGGCCGATGGCCTGGAACATCTGGACCGCTTTCAGCCCCTCGTGGGTGGCGATATGCGGCGCTTTCCAGAACCGGCGCACGCGGTCGATGTCCGGCGGCGTAAAGCCCATATGCGCCGCGAGCTGATTGGCAAGACCGCCGACCTCGCGTCCGCCCATGGCATTGGGCTGTCCGGTCAGGGAGAACGGCGATGCACCGACCTTGCCGATGCGGCCGGTCGCGAGATGGCAATTGACAATGGCGTTGACCTTGTCGGTGCCCTGCGCCGACTGGTTGACGCCCTGCGAATACAGCGTCACCACGCGCGGCGTGTGCGCGAACATCTGGAAGAACATTGCGACCTCGGATTCAGACAGTCCCGTCGCCAATGCAGTCGCGGTCACGCTGCCGGCAATGTGGTGCGCCTTGGCCAGCGCATCGTCAAAACCGGTCGTGTGCTCATTGATGTAAGTCTGATCGACCGCGCCGTTGTCAGCGAGATAGGTCAGTAGCCCGCTGAACAGCGCCGTGTCGGTGCCGGGCTTCAGCCCGAGAAACAGATCGGCATCAACCGACGTCTCTGTCTGGCGCGGATCGATCACCACGATGCGCGCGCCGCGCTTCTGCTTGTTGGCGATCATCCTCTGGAACAGCACCGGGTGACACCACGCGGCGTTGGAGCCGACCAGCACCAGGAGATCGGCCTCGTCGAGGTCCTCGTAACAACCGGGCACGGTATCCGCACCGAACGCGCGGCGATGGCCCGCCACCGATGACGCCATGCAAAGCCGCGAATTGGTGTCAACATTCGCGGTGCCAATGAAGCCTTTCATCAGCTTGTTGGCAACGTAATAATCCTCGGTCAGCAGTTGCCCCGACAGATAGAACGCGACCGAGCCCGGTCCATGCTTGGCGATGATGTGCTGGAGGCGATTGGCAACATGATCGAGCGCATCGCTCCAGTCCACCTGCTCGAACCTGTCGTTCGAACAGCGGATCATCGGATGCAGCAGGCGCTCGTTCAGGCTCAGCGTTTCGCCGAGCGCCGATCCTTTTGAACACAGCCGCCCGAAATTGGCGGGATGCTCCGGGTCGCCGGAAATTGCCGCCCCACCATTACCGTCAGGCGTCGCGATCACGCCGCAGCCGACGCCGCAATAAGGACAGGTGGTCTTGGTGGATTTGAGATTTGGATCAACCGCCGTCATGCGGTCACCCGCAGGACGGATTTCAGTTCATCATTGCGAGGAGTACCCGGATCGGCACTTCGCGCCGTCCGGGCACAGGCTGCGCGACGAAGCAATCCAGCTTTTCTATGTCGCTCTGGATTGCTTCGCTTCGCTCGCAATGACGCGGAGAAGCCATCCGATGCTGGCTCAACTCTCTTTAAAACGGATGATAGGACAGCGTGCCGAACACAATGGCCGCAATCAGCGCGAAGGCGCCATAGACGGCGAGCGTGTGAAGGCGGTCGCCCGAATCCTCGGACGCCACTCGCGCGTCGGCCCGGACATGGGCCTCGATCCCTGACACAATATCGCGCATCGCCGATCTCCAATCGATCATGAGATGGGATATTGATGCACTCGATCAGTGGGTTACAAGGCGACGTCGCAAAAGACGATAAAGTTGCTTCCGCGCGCACCCGAAGAGAGAAAGTTCCTCTCCATTGGCCCGGCAGGGAACGAACCGTCTCCGGTAAAACCAGCTTTCCGCCCCCGTCCATCATCAATAGACGTCCTGCTGGTAGCGGCCCTTTTTCTTGAGATCGGCCACGAAGGCGATCGCCTCGTCGGTGGAGCGCGCGCCGAACTGCGCGGCGATGTCCACCAGCGCACGCTCGACATCCTTCGCCATCCGCTTGGCGTCGCCGCAGACATAGACATTCGCACCGTCCGCAAGCCAGTTCCACAACTCGCGGCCGACCTCGCGCATCCGGTCCTGCACGTAGAATTTTTCCGTGCCGTCGCGCGACCACGCCAGCGACAGGCGCGTCAGCACGCCGGACGCTTTCATGGCGTTCAACTCATCGGCGTAGAAGAAATCGTAGTCGCTGCGCTGATGGCCAAAGAACAGCCAGTTACGGCCAGGCGCTTTCGTCGCCTGCCGGTCGTGCAGGAACGCACGGAACGGCGCGATGCCGGTGCCGGGACCGATCATGATGACCGGCGTGTCCGGATCCTGCGGCAGACCGAAACCGTGCGCCTTCTGCACATAGACGCCAAGCTGGTCGCCGGGATTGATGCGTTCCGCCAGAAAGGTCGAAGCGAGACCAAGGCGCTTGCGCTTGCCGACGACATAGCGCACCGCATCGACGGTGAGCGACAGCCGGCCCGGCGTGGCATTGTTCGATGACGAGATCGAATAAAGCCGCGGCTGCAACGGCTCCAGCGCCTCGACGAAGGCCTCAGGATGCGGACGCACGCCGGAGAATTTTTGCAGCGCCGCCAGCACGTCGAGATTGGCGGCGTCGCCGTCCGGATCGTCACCGTGCGCCAGCGCCCGCGCCTTTTCGCGTTGAGCGCCGCCGGTGACGAAGGAGATGAGTTCGAACAGCGTGTCGGGCGCAGGCGCCAGCGACACGTCGTTCAGAAGGACATCCCGCAGCGGCTTGCCGTTGATCTCCGTCATGTGCGAGGCGCCCAGCACGGCGATGATCTGATCGACCAGACCGAGATCGTTGCGCGCGAACACGCCGAAGGAATCGCCGACGACGTAATCGAGATCGGCCGGCTCCAAATCGAACTCGATGTGCCATGTCTCCTTGTCCGAGCCGGGCTTGTTGAGCAGACGGCGCGACAGGAACGTGGCCTTTGCCGGATTGTCGCGGGATCGGCCGATGTCTCCCGCCGGGGTGGCAGGGACACTCGGCGCGCGCTGCGCCGGCGCGCTGGCAGGTGCCTTGTCGAGTTCTTCATAAAGCGATTTGAGCATCCGCGCGGTTTCCTTGCCGCCCGGCACGCAGAGGTTGAGCCGCGCCTCGCTCTTGTTGGCGATCACCTCGGAATAGTCGTGACAGTTGTAGCCGCACTGGCCGCAGTCCTGCTGCGCCATCGCCGCCATCATCCTGCGGCGAAGGGGACGGCCCTCGGCGAGTTTCATGCGCTCGGCCATCGGCATGGTCTGATCGTGCCACGGCGCTTCGCCATCGTCGCCATCGCCGGTCGCACCCTTCATCACCGCGGCGCCCTGCTCTGGCGACAGCGGCGTCACGGCATTGTCGAGCGACACGAGGCCCGCGAAGAAGCCGTTCAGCCACGAGCGCTGCTCGGGCGAGAACGGCGCGCTCTCGGGAATGATTTCGAAATTCGGGGCTGGAGAAAGCTGGTTCATGCCGCCACTCCCTCACCGATCAAGCGGCGCAACACCTCGACATCATGACGCTTGGCGAAGTTGATGAATGTCTCGTCTTCGGAGGCGCGGTTCTCGACATAGGCCTTCAGCACGCGCTCGATGGTCTGCGGCGCATCCTCGGCCTTTACATTCTGAAGGAGTTCGCGCGCGATCACGGCGTCAGTGCCGAAGCCGCCGCCAACATGGACGTGATAGCCCGCGACCGTGTCGCCGTCGTCGTTGATGGGCACCCGCGCTCCGATCAGGCCGATATCGCCGATATAGTGCTGCGCGCACGAGTGGTGACAACCGGTGAGATGGATGTTGACCGGCGTTTCCAGCGGCACACGCTCCTCGCACCAGGCTGCAATCTCGTCAGCGTTCTCCTTGGTGTGGGCGGCGGCGAACCGGCATCCCGTCGCGCCAGTGCAGGAAATCAGGCCGGCGCGGATAGCGGATGTCGCCGTTGCAAGCCCGAGCGCATCGATGGCCGCGACAACGGTCGCGACATCCGCATCGGCCACGCCGGAGATCAGCAGGTTCTGCCAGACCGTAAGTCGAATGTCGCCATCGCCGAAATCGGCGGCGAGTTTCGCGAGGCCGCGGATCTGTTCAGGCGACAACTTGCCGAGCTTCAACGCGACGCCGATCCAGTTCAGTCCCGGCTGTTTCTGCGGATGCACGCCGATATGCGCGAGACGATCATAGATCGGACGCGGTGCAATGGCTTCCGCCGGAACGCGTGCCAGCTTGCGTCCCAATCTTTCCTCGACGACCGAAAGAAATTTGTCGAAGCCCCAAGCGTCGAGCACGTATTTCAGCCGCGACTTGTTGCGGTTGGTACGATCGCCATTTTCGATGAAGACGCGCACGATGGCGTCGGCAATGCCGATGGCTTCATTCGGCTTGAGAATGACCCCGGTATCGCGGGCGAAATCCTTGTGGCCGGTGATGCCGCCGAGCGACAGGCGGAAATAGATGCCCGGTTCAACGCCAAATCCTTCACGCACCTCGACGGCCTGAAAGGCAATGTCGTTGGTTTCTTCCAGCGTGGCGATGCGCCCAGCTCCGTCAAACGCGACATTGAACTTGCGCGGCAGCCCGTAGAGCGCGCGCTCATTTAGGATGTGATAGTGCCACGCTTTCGCGTAAGCCCGCGTATCGAGCAGTTCCTGCGGATCGATGCCCGCCGTCGAGGTGCCCGTGACGTTGCGGATGTTATCCGCGCCGGAGCCGCGCGAGCACAGACCGAGATCCTGAAGGCCTTCGATCACATTGATGGCGTTCTTCGGCTCGATCTCGCGGATCTGGAGGTTCGCGCGCGTCGTGACATGGGCATAGGGCCCGGCGAAATTCTCGGCGAGATCGGCAACGCCGACGAACTGCCAGTGCTTGAGGATGCCGTTGGGAATCCGCATCCGGCACATATAGGACGACTGCGTCGGCGCGACGTAGAAGATGCCGTAATAGCGCCAGCGGAAATTGTCCGCCGGTTTCGGCGCTTCGTTGTTCTCGGCCTGTTTGACGAGACGCGGATAGGAATCAAACGGATGTTCCTCGCGCTTCCATTTCTCCTGATCGGCGAGCTTGCCGCCGGCGGCCACCGTGCGATCCTGCGCCTTGAAATGGATCGCGTCAGGTCCGACGGGTTCGGACTTTGCAGGCACATTGGTCCGCGCGATGCGCGACGCGCTGAGGCCAGAGACAAAACCTTCGAGATAACGCTTCTGGTCGGGAGAGAAATCACCGGACATCTTATGCGGCCTTCGGTTGTGCGATGGCGCGGCCGAACATGATGTCGCCGCGGATCGCTTCGATGGACGCCGTTGTCCTGATCAGATCGAGATACCAGAGCGCGTCCTGGGTATCGCCCACCAGAACCACGCCCGAGAGGCGGCCATCGGCCACCACCAGCTTCTTGTATGTGCCTCGCCGTTCATCGTTGAACACGAGGATTTCGCCGTTGTCGGCGGCGAGAAAATCGCCGGCTGAAAACACGCTGACTCCTGAGACCTTGAGATTGGTGGCGACGACGCTGCCGGAATAATCCACCATGCCGTCAGCCAAATGAGCGGCCAGGACCTTCGCCTGCTCATAGGCCGGCTCGACGAGGCCGTAGCAAGTGCCGCGATGCTCGGCGCATTCGCCAAGCGCGTAGACGTTCTGGATGTCGGAGCGAAGCCGGTCGTCCACCACGATGCCACGATTGACCGGCACGCCCGCATCTTTCGCCAGCGTAATGTTCGGACGGATGCCCGCCGCGAATACGACGGCGTCGGTTGCGATGGTGCGGCCGTCGACGAGTTCGATGCCTTCAACTTTCGCCGCCCCGGAGAATCTGCTTTGTGTTCGCGCCGAGCAGCACCTCGACGCCCTTCATCTCGACCAGCCGCTTCAGCAGCGCAGCCGCCGGCGCATCGAGTTGCCGCTCCATCAGACGGTCCATCAGGTGCAGCAGCGTGACTTTCGATCCCGCCTTCGCCAGACCGTAAGCCGCTTCCAGCCCAAGCAATCCACCGCCGACCACGACGACGCGCGCCCTCGCGCTGGCAAGCGCAAGAAGCTGATCGACGTCGCGGCTGTCCCGGAAGGTGTGAACACCCGGCAAGTCAGCGCCGGGCACATTCAGCCGCAGCGGTGTCGAACCGGTCGCGAACACCAGTTTCGAGAACGAAACGTCCATGCCGTTGGCGAGATGCACCTTGCGCGCCGCGAGATCGACGGATTGCGCGGCGCAGCCGTAGGTCACGGTCACGCCGCGATCGCGCCACCATGCGGCGGATTTCAGTTCGATCTCCTGCGAGGTCGCCTCGCCCGCCAGCACCGAAGACAACAGCACGCGATTATAGGCAAGACGCGGCTCATCACCGATCACGGCGATGGCGTAACGGCCCAAAGCCCGCTTCGCCAATTCCTCGGCAAGGCGCGCAGCCGCCATGCCGTTGCCGATGATGACGAGAGGTTCGCTCACGCTTCGACCCCTATTCCGCTGCCTGCTTGCCGTGGGCCTCGCCGATCATAAAGCCGGACAAAGTGCCATAGGCCTCGGTCCACGCACTCGCGACTTCCGGCGTCCATGCCTCGCCGAGTCCTTTTTCGAGCGTCCACAGTAGCGCGGAGCCTACGATCGGATAGTGCGAGGCCTCGACGCCGTAGCCGACATGCTTCTTGGCCAGCGCGCTTGCCGCCGGCAGCATCGACGGTAGATTTGACAGACCGTTGACCACTACGGCGAGCGTGCCCATCAGCGCGCGGCGCTGCTTGGCCATATCGCCCTTGAACAGCGGCTTAACCTGCGGCGCGATCTCGAAAAGCCGCGCGTAGAAAATTTCCGCCGCCTGATCGGCAATCGGAACCACTTTCGCAAAACTGTCCTGAACGAGAGAAATCTGGGTGGGTGTCATCCTGCCTATCCTTCGTTTTAAATCTGATCGATGCCTTAGGCCGCTTCGACGAAGCGCTGACGTTCGTAGAGGAATTCCAGCACGCGCTGCCGGCACTTGAGATACGTGGGGTTGGCGGCCAGTTCGAGCCGCTTGCGCGGATGCGGCAGCGGCACTTCGAGAACTTCGCCGATCTTCGCGCTCGGGCCGTTGGTCATCATCACGATGCGGTCCGACAGCAGCACGGCTTCGTCGACGTCGTGGGTGATCATCATCACCGTGTTGTTGAGCTTCTGATGCAGCGCCATCACCGAGTCCTGAAGATGGGCGCGGGTCAGCGCGTCCAGCGCGCCGAACGGCTCGTCGAGCAGCAGCACCTTCGGCTCCATCGCCAGCGCACGCGCAATGCCGACGCGCTGCTTCATGCCACCGGAAATTTCCGATGGCCGCTTGTCCCTGGCGTGGGTCATTTGCACGAGGTTGAGATTGTGCAGTACCCATTCGTCGCGCTCGGCGCGGCTCTTGCTCGATCCGAACACCTTGTCGACGCCGAGACGAACGTTGTCATAGACCGTCAGCCACGGCAGCAGGCTGTGGTTCTGGAACACAACCGCGCGGTCCGGTCCGGGCGAATTCACCTCGCGGCCTTCGAGCAGCACACCGCCCTGGGTCGCGTTGGTGAGCCCGGCGACGATGTTGAGCAGCGTGGACTTGCCGCATCCGGAGTGGCCGATGATCGAAACGTAGTCGCCCTGCTCAACGGTCAGATTGATGTCCTTCAGGACTTCGCTCTGGGTCGAACCGCGGGTGAACACCTTGTCGATGTGATCGAGTTGAAGATAAGCCATTGTCATTCTCCTCAGCTTGCCTGCACGCCGCGTGTCGCGATATTGCCGACGAAGGCGACGATACGGTCGAGCACGAATCCGACGATGCCGATGTAGGCGAGCGCCACGAAGATGTCGGACAGCCGTGATGAATTCCACGCGTCCCAGATGAAGAAGCCGATTCCGACGCCGCCGGTGAGCATTTCCGCTGCGACGATGGCGAGCCACGACAGGCCGATGCCAATACGAAGACCCGTGAAGATGTACGGCGCCGCCGACGGGATCATGATCTTCCAGAAGAACTCGAGCTGGTTCAGCCGCACCACGGCGGCGACGTTGCGGTAGTCCTGCGGAATATTGCGGATGCCGACGGCGGTATTGATGATGATCGGCCAGATGGACGTAATGAAGATTACGAAGATCGCCGACGGGTTGCTGTCGCGGAACGCGGCCAGCGAGATCGGCAGCCACGCCAGCGGCGGCACGGTGCGCAGCACCTGGAAGATCGGATCGAGACCGCGCATCGCCCAGATCGACTGGCCGATGACCGCGCCAACCAGCACGCCGACGACGCTCGCAAGGCCGAAGCCGACGGCGACGCGCTGCAAGGATGTCAGCACGCGCCAGCCGAGGCCGATGTCCTGCGGGCCGGTGACGAAGAACGGATCGACGATCAGGTCCTTGGCGTCGGCCCAGATGCGCGACGGCGACGGCAACGTCGCGCCCGGCTTCATGCAGAGAATCTGCCAGATGCCGAAGATCACCACGAGCATGATGACCGGCGGAATGACGCGCGCCGCGAGCGCACGCAAATTCGGAAGCAGCATGTCCGTCATAAAACTCCGGGGTGACTTCGGCAGCGAAACGACCGCCGCGGTTGAAGCCTGCGATGGTGCCGGTGCCGGAAGGGGGCTGGTCGTCTTGACGAGCGGCATGTTCATGAGAGTGCCTCGGTTGCGTTAAGTGCGAGGCCGCCCCTGCATGGGGCGGCCCACAGGTTCTCAGGCTTCGATACGCTTGATCGTGAGACTCTTGAGATACGCTGACGGATTCTCCGGATCGAAAACCTTGCCGTCGAAGAAGGTTTCCTTGCCGCGTGACGAACTCGCCGGAATGTCGGCGGCGGCAACGCCGAGCGCCTTCGCCGCCGATTTCCAGAGGTCTTCGCGGTTGACCTTGTCGACCAACGCCTTGACGTCCGTCGTCGGCTCGAACTTGCCCCAGCGGATGTCTTCGGTGACGAACCATGCGTCATGGCTCTTGAACGGATAGGACGCATTGTCCTGCCAGAACTTCATGAACTGCTTGGTGGCCTTCTCGACGCGGCCGTTGCCGTAGTTGATGTCGCCGTTGGCGCGGCCGATGATGTCGGCGACCGGCACGTTGAACCACTGACGGCGTCCGACGATCTCTGACATCTCGGCGCGGTTCGCGGGCTTGTCGCACCACTGCTGCGCTTCCATCACCGCCATCAGGATGGCCTGCGTCGCCTTGGGATACTTGTCGGCGTATTCGGCGCGAATACCGAGCGCCTTTTCCGGATGCTTCGACCAGATCTCACCGGTCGAACACGCCGAAAAGCCGATGCCCTGGTTGACAAGCTGTTCGCCCCACGGCTCGCCGACGCAGAATGCGTCCATGTTGCCGACCTTCATGTTCGCCACCATCTGCGGCGGCGGCACGACGATGGTCGAGACGTCCTTGTCGGGATCGATGCCGCCGGCGGCGAGCCAGTAGCGTATCCACAGATCGTGGGTGCCGCCGGGGAAGGTCATCGCGACCTTCACTTCCTTGCCTTCGGCCTTCTTCTTGGCGAAGGCTTCCTTCAGCGCGGATGCGTCGGCGGTGACCTTGAGATCCTTGTAGTCGTTGGAGACAGAGATCGCCTGCGCATCGAGATTGAGGCGCGCGAGAATATACATCGGCGTCGGCACATTGTTCTGCGTCACCTTGCCGGCCGAAATCAGGTACGGCATCGGCGTCAGGATGTGCGCGCCGTCGATGCCGTTCTTCTCGCCGCCGAGCACAAGGTTGTCGCGCGTCGCGCCCCATGAGGCCTGCTTGTTCACTTCGACATCGGGCATGCCGTGCTTGGCGAAGATGCCCTTTTCTTTCGCGATCACCAGCGGCGACGCGTCCATCAGTGCGATGTAGCCGAGGATCGCCTTGGTCACTTCCGGGCCAGCGGTCTGCGCGAATGCACCGCCGGGAAAATTCAATCGCGCCGCCGCGAGCAACGCTGCCGTCCCCGCACCCGCCTTGAGCAGCGTGCGGCGGCTCATCTTGCGGCTCGTCATTGCCTCTTTGCCCTGTTTGCTGGTCCTGGTCATCGTGTCTGTTGTCCTTTCGACCGTGTCGGTGTCTGAACTGTCCATGTCGCCGCGTAACGCCCCTATTCCCCGGGCCCCAAAAGCAAAAGCCGCGCCCGAGACGCGCGAATGCGCATTCGTCGGGACAGCGGCTTTGCTGCGTGGGCCATCGATGGACCCGTGGGCCTTCGTCTCGGCCCGCAACTAGCTATTCAAGGATCGTGCCAGCCGGGTGCGGCGCACCAAACGCAATATTTACAATCGTTTGAACGAAAGCCTTCGCGTGCTGCGGCCCGCCTTTTGGCCTGCCCAAAAGGCAAATGCCCACATCGTGTGCGACGCACAAGGAATAGGCAGAAGCAATTGAACGTGAATTCGCTATTTCGGAGGGGGCCGCTTGATGGTCACCGACGCCAGATGCGCGGCAATGTCGTTGGCATCGAAGGGGGCGCCGTCGAACGCCCCCACGCCGTCCTTGACGGTGTGGGCGAGCTGGGCGGGCGCCCCCAGCGCGGCGTCGTAAAGGTCCGGCCTGAACACCTTCTTGGCGGTCTCCAGCGCCTCCGGCGAATAGGCCGCCTGCCCCCAGCGGATCATCTGGGCATAGAGCCAGGCCGCCTGCACCGGATCGGGCCGTGCCGCACCCTCGCGCCCTACCAGCAGATAGCGGCTGCTTTCGCGGAACGTGCCATCGGGAGAGATTTTCAGGCGGCCGTCGAGGGTGCGCTGGATCACCTCAGGATCGACCCCAATGCGCTCCGGCGCGCCGAGAACACGCGACGCCTCGGCGCGGTTGGCGGGGTTCTCGATGAAGTCGGCAGCATGACCATGCGCCCGCGTCAGCTTCGCGAGAATCTCCGGATTCTCCAGCGACCACTTTTCACGCACCGCGAGAACCTTTTCCGCCGCGCGCTCCAGAATGTCCGACACAAAATGCAGGATGTGGCCGACGCCGAGATCGACCGCGACCGAATTCCACGGCGCCCCGACGCAGAACGCATCGACGTGACCGTTGACGAGGCTTTCGACCATGTACGGCGGCGGCAGCACCACGAGACGTACGTCTTCATCCGGATCGACGCCGCCGGCAGCCATCCAGAACCGCAACTGATAATTGTGGGTCGAGAACGGGAACGTCATGCCGAAAGTCAGCGGATCGCCGCCGCCCTTGCGCCTTGCCGCGACGACCCGCGCCAGCGCCTTCGCCGTCACCATGGGATTTGCGAGATCGCCGTCGGCCTCATCCCTGATCGCGGCATACAGCGCCGGTGACACCGTGATCGCGTTGCCGTTGAGGCCGAGGTTGAACGACGCCACGATCGGCACCTTGACCTGCGACAGTCCGAGCGTCGAGGCGATCGCAACCGGGGCCAGCAGGTGCGCCGCGTCGAACAGGCCGATATTGAGCTTGTCGCGGACGTTCGACCACGACACTTCGCGCACCAGCGTGACGTCGAGACCTTCCGCGGCAGCAAACCCCTTGTCCACGGCTACAATCAGCGCGGCCGCATCGACGAGCGGAATGAATCCGATCCTGAGCGGTTTATCCGTCATTTCAGCAACTCCGCCGCGGTGATGATCGATTGGGCTATTTCGCCGATTTTCTTTTTCTCGCGCATGGCGGTCGAGCGGATCAGCACATAGGCTTCTTCTTCCGTCAGCCCCTTCGCCTTCATCAGCAGGCCCTTGGCGCGATCGAGGATCTTGCGGTCTTCCAGCGCCGACTTGGTGCGGTCCAGTTCGTCCTGGAGTTTCGCAAAGGCATTGAACCGCGAGATGCAAAGATCAAGCACCGGCTTGATGCGCTCTTTCTTGAGGCCATCGACGATATATGCCGACACGCCGGCCTCCACGGCATCCTGAATGGAGGTGGCGTCGCTCTGATCGACGAACATCGCGATGGGACGGCGGACGACCCGGCTGACCTGAAACATCTGCTCCAGAACGTCGCGGCTGGGGTTCTCGAGGTCGATCAGAATGACGTCGGGATCGATGCGATAGATCCGCGCCAGCAGATTGTGCATCTCGCTGATGTGTTCGACGCTGGCAAAGCCAGCATCGCGCAATCCCTCTTTCAGAATGGCGGCTCTGATCGGGCTTTCGTCAACGATGACGATCTTGAACGACGAATCCGCGACCATTCAATTCCTGCATTCCGGCAAAGCGACCTTAGCATGCGCCCGCGCCGGGCTTAAAGCCTTGTATTTGTACAGGATCGGGGATAGCTCATGCGCTCTCCCGACAGGTGGTAGTATGGAACAGGGCGTCGCCCCAAAAGTCAGTTTTGTGTCGCTTGGATGCCCCAAGGCGCTGGTGGATTCCGAGCGCATCATCACGCGCCTGCGCGCCGAGGGCTACGAGCTTGCACGCAAGCATGATGGCGCTGACCTCGTGATCGTCAACACCTGCGGCTTCCTCGATAGCGCCAAGCAGGAATCGCTGGGGGCCATCGGCGAGGCCATGGCCGAGAACGGCAAGGTCATCGTCACCGGCTGCATGGGCGCGGAACCCGAGCAGATCGAAAAAGCCTATCCCAACGTGCTGTCGATCACCGGGCCGCAGCAATACGAAAGCGTACTGGATGCCGTGCATCGCGCATTGCCGCCGCTGCACAACCCGCATCTCGATCTGGTGCCGCCGCAGGGCATCAAGCTGACGCCGCGGCACTATGCCTATCTGAAGATTTCCGAAGGTTGCAACAACCGCTGCACCTTCTGCATCATCCCCAAGCTGCGCGGCGATCTGGTGTCGCGCCCGGCCCATGATGTCTTGCGCGAGGCCGAGAAGCTGGTGGCCGCCGGCGTCAAGGAATTGCTGGTGGTGTCGCAGGATACGTCGGCTTACGGCATCGACCTGAAATATGCTGCCAGTCCGTGGAAGGATCGCGAGGTCCGCGCGAAATTCTTCGACCTGTCCCGCGAACTCGGCGAACTCGGCGCGTGGGTCCGTCTGCAATATGTTTACCCCTACCCGCATGTCGACGATGTCATTGGCCTGATGACCGAAGGCAAGATTCTTCCTTATCTCGACATCCCGTTCCAGCACGCCGCGCCCGATGTGCTGAAGCAGATGCGCCGTCCCGCCGCGCAGGACAAGACGCTCGCCCGCATCAAGACGTGGCGCGAGCAATGCCCTGACCTGACATTGCGCTCGACCTTCATCGTCGGCTTCCCAGGCGAAACCGATTCCGATTTCCAATATCTGCTCGACTGGCTGGATGAGGCGCAGATCGACCGCGTCGGCTGCTTCAAGTACGAACCCGTTGCAGGCGCGACCTCGAACGCCATCGAGAATCCGGTGCCGGACGAGATCAAGACCGCGCGCTGGAATGCACTGATGGCACGGCAGCAGAAGATTTCCGCGCAGCGGCTGAAACGAAAAGTCGGCACGCGGCAGCAGATCATCATCGATGAAGTCGGCCCGACCGTCTCGAAGGGCCGCTCGAAAGCCGACGCACCGCAGATCGATGGCTCGGTTTACGTCTCAAGCCGCCGGCCGCTCAAGGTCGGCGACATCGTCACCGCAAAGATCGACCGTGCGGATCAGTACGACCTGCACGGGACCGTGGCGGGGTTTTGATATTTCTTTCCCCTCGCCCCTTGTGGGAGAGCGTGGCGAGCACAGCGAGCCGGGTGAGGGGTTTGCTGGAGCAACTACATATCCACCCGCCCTCACTACGTTCGGGGCACCCTCTCCCACAAGGGGAGAGGGAAGATTCACGGCTTCAAAATGCTCGATCCCGTGGTGACGCGGCTTTCGAGATCGCGATGCGCCTTTTGCGCATCCTTCAGCGCGTAGGCGTGATTGATCGGCACATGCAGCGTGCCGCTGAGCACGGCGGCGAACAGCGCGTCCGCACCCTCGATCAGTTCCTTGCGCGTACCGACATAATCGTTGAGTTTCGGCCGGGTCGCGAACAGCGAGCCGTGATTGTTCAACTCGGCAATGGAGAACGGCGGCACCGGACCCGATGCGTTGCCGAACGAGACGAACAGCCCGCGCTTCTTCAGCGACTTCAGCGATCCGGCGAAGGTATCCTTGCCGACACCGTCATAGACCACGTCGCATAGTTCACCCCGGCTGATCTGCTTCACGCGCTCGGCAAAGTCCTCCTGCTTGTAGAGGATGACGTGATCGCAGCCGTTGGCCAGCGCCAGCTTGGCCTTCTCTTCCGTGCCGACGGTGCCGATAACGTTCGCGCCAAGCGCCTTCGCCCACTGGCACGCCAATAGCCCGATGCCGCCCGCCGCCGCGTGGATCAACACGCGATGGCCCGGTTCGACCTTGAAGGTCTTGTGCAGCAGATACCAGACCGTCAGGCCCTTGAGCATCAGCACCGCCGCCTGCTCATCGGTAATCTGATCCGGCAGCTTCACCAGCTTGTCGGCGGGAATGTTGCGCTCGGTCGCGTAGCCGCCGAGGTTGAAATAGTACGCCACGCGGTCACCGGGATGGAAGTTGGTCACGCCCGGCCCGACGGACACCACCTCGCCCGCAGCCTCATTGCCGACGATGAACGGCAGGCTTGGGGCCTTGTAGAGGCCGTTGCGAAAATAGACATCGATGAAGTTCAGTCCGATGGCGTGCTGGCGGATGCGAACCTCGCCGTTGCCCGGCGCGGGCACCTCCACGTCCTCATAGATCATTACTTCCGGACCGCCCACCTGGTGGACGCGCACAGCTTTGGTCATGGTTTCTCCCGAGCCTTTTCTTGAACGACCTGAGCCGGGAGCGAAGTCCATCAGGCGTAAATTGTCAACGCAGCAAAGTCGCGCCGCCCTGTTCACGCCGTCATTCCGGGGCGCGAGCGCTTGCGAGCGAACCCGGAATCCCGGCGTTGTATCCGATGAACTCTTCCGGATTCCGGGTCCGCGTGAAGAACGCGTCCCGGAATGACGTGCCGGAAGCCGATGCCTGCTAGCCTTCCTGCGTGCGCTCGCTCTTCACCCGTTTCCTGCGGTTGCGCTGGGCCATGATGTTGAAGGCCTCCACCGCCGCCGAGAAGCAGATCGCGACGTAGATAAACGAGCGCGGAATGTGGAAGTGGGCGCCATCGGCGACCAGCGCGACGCCGATCAGCACCAGGAACGCCAGCGCCAGCATCTTCGTGGTCGGATGCTCGGCCACGAACGCGGCCACCGGCCTGGACGATACGTACATCACGCCCACGGCGATCACGACAGCGGCGATCATGATTTCCAGATCCTGCGCCATGCCGATCGCGGTGATGATCGAATCCAGCGAGAACACCAGATCGATAACGATGATCTGGACGATCACCCAGAAGAATGCGCTGGCCTTCGGCTGGGTGTCGCCCTCCTCGTCCCGCGCCTCAACTTCGGCATGGATTTCATGGGTCGCCTTGGCGATCAGGAACAGGCCGCCGCCGAGCAGGATGATGTCCCGCCACGACAGCTCGAACTTGCCGACGGTGAAGACCGGCTGCGTCAGCCCGATCAGCCAGACCAGCACGCTCAGCAAGGCGATCCGGAACACCAGCGCCAGCGCGAGGCCGATCTTGCGCGCCCGCTCCGCCTGTTGAGGCGGAATGCGCGACACGATCACCGACAGGAAGATCACGTTGTCGATGCCGAGCACGATCTCGAGCGCCGTGAGGGTCAGCAGCGCAGCCCATGCTTCCGGGCTTGTCAGTAATTCCGTCATCCGCGAGTCCAGCCCATCAATCGGATCAGCACGTCACTGAAAAGAATATAGACGCCGATGGCGCATAGCGCCGCGCTGATCCATACCGAGACTTCAAAATTGGCAGCAATCGCGATCATTGCCAAGATCGCCCACACCACCAGAAGCGCGACATTCAGCCTGCGGAACCGCGTGGTGCGCAGCGGATGCATCACATGGAACGGCACGAACGTGAGCGCCACCAGAACGGCGAGCGCGATGCTGCCTACCGCCGCCGGCGGCTTCAGCAGGAACAGGTAGAATGCTGCACCGTTCCACAGCGCGGGAAAGCCGCGAAAGTGATTGTCGTCGGTCTTCATGCGCCGGTCGGAAAAATACAGCGCGCCGGAAATGACGATGGCGCCGCCGAGCAGCGGCGTCGCCAGCGGGATCAGCAGGCCGCTCGCGGTGATCGCATAGGCCGGCACGAACACATAGGTGAGGAAATCCACCACCAGATCGAGGGTATCGCCGGACCAGTTCGGCAGCACGTCGCCGACGTTGAGCCGCCGCGCCAGCGGCCCGTCGAGACCATCGATGATCAGCGCCAGCCCGAGCCAGCCGAACATCGCGGCCCAGTGTTCCCTCACTGCCTCCAACATGGCGATCAGCGCGATCGCGCCGCCCAGCGCCGTGAAGATGTGGACACCGAACGCGCGCATGCGGATTCGGGCGGAAAACGTCGGCTGGTTGTGCTGGCCCGGCTCGGTCATAGACTGTTGTGACTATCAGGATTCTCGTGCGATTGCATATCCGGCCCCACAACTCGCGCCGATTTGCCTTAAATGCTAGTGTCCTGAATCCGAAGTTCGCCTTACTTTGCGGCACGCTCCATAGCGAACTTCGGATTCAAAAGGACACTAGAAACCTTTAATTCTAGTGTGGTTTTGGTTCGCAAGTCCGCAAATGAACGGTGCTGTAGAAATTGTGCGGACTTACGAACCACCACACTAGTCAGGATGACGCCCAAACGGATTGTGACAGCGGTAAATTCCGGCGATAGATAGCCTCATGACCGAACGCCCTTCCCAGATTTATCAGGCTGCTGTCGTTGGCGGTGGCCCCGCCGGCCTCGCCACCGCCATCGCGCTGGCCCAAGCCGGCCTCAGCGCCGCGCTGGTCGCGCGCCGCTCGCCCTATGCCGACAACCGGACCACGGCGCTGCTCGGCGGCTCGGTGGATTTCCTGCAATCGCTGGATGTCTGGCAACGGTGCAGTACCGACGCGGCACCTTTGCGGGTGATGCGGCTGGTGGACGATACGCGCCGCCTGATCCGCTCGCCGGAAGTGAAATTCTCGTCCGACGAGATCGGCATGGAGGCGTTCGGGTACAACATCGAGAACCGCCTGCTGATGGTCGCGATGGAAGACCGTGCGGCCGAGCTTCCAAGTCTGGTCCGCATCGATGACGAAGCGCAATCGGTGGTCACTGATGAGTCATCGGTCACGATTACGACCAGGCAAGGCCAGTCGCTCTCTGCCGGGCTGGTCGCCGGCGCGGACGGACGTCATTCGCTGTGCCGGGAGGCGGCAGGCATCGGCGTCAAGCGGCGTGAGTTGAAGCAGTCGGCGTTGACGCTCAACATCGCGCATGCGCGCCCACACCATGACTGCTCGACTGAATTTCACACCGAGTCCGGGCCGTGCGTGTTCGTCCCCCTGCCCGGCCAGCGTTCCAGCATCGTCTGGGTAGTCAGGCCCGATGAGGCCGAACGCCTCAAGGCGCTCGACGACGATCAGCTTGCGCTCGTGCTGGAAAAGCAGTCGCACTCGATCCTCGGCAAGGTGACGATTGCGCCCGGCCGTCACGTTTTCCCGCTCGCCATCGAAACTCCGGACCGTCTCGCCGCCGGCCGCATCGTGCTGGTGGGTGAATCCGCCCATGTCATTCCGCCGATCGGCGCGCAGGGCCTCAACATGGGGCTGCGCGATGCCGCCGACCTGACGAACATCGTAAGCGACGCGCTTTCGATAGGCAGCGATCCCGGCGCGGACGACGTGTTGCAGCGCTACGCTCGCGCACGCCGCGCCGATGTGTTCAGCCGCACCTTCGCCGTGGACATGGCGAACCGGACACTGCTGAGCGATTTCCTGCCCACGCAATCGCTCCGCGCCGCCGGAATGCATGTGCTGAACGCGATCAGCCCGATCCGCCGCTTCGCGATGCGCGAGGGACTGTCGCCGTCGTGGCGGGGACGGTAACACCGACGCTCAACCGATGTTGCGACATATCCGGACCTCATCCTGAGGAGCGCGCTCCTTGCGCGCGTCTCGAAGGATGGAAACAAGAACAAAGAAAGAAAACATCTCACCCACGCCTCATGGTTCGAGACGGCGCAAGAACGCCTCCTCACCATGAGGCTTCTATTGAACGACCCGACGTTTTTACGGAAACACGATCACGCCGGTCTTGATCATCCACATCACGCTGGTCAGCGTCACTACCGACACGAAGGTGCCGACCAGCACCAGGGTCGAGGCCGGTTCGATCCAGGTGTTATACTGACGCGCGATCACGAACACGTTGAGCGCCGGCGGCAGTGAGGCCAGCAGCAGTGCGGTCGCCGCCCATTCCGGTGGGAACGGTCCGAGCAGCATCAAGAGACCGAACACGATCAGCGGATGCGCGATCAGCTTGACCGCGATCACGCCGGGCACTTCCCATGGCACCCGCTCGAAGGGGCGCAGCGCAACCGTGACGCCGAGCGCGAACAGCGCAACCGGCGCGGCCGCGCTTTGCAGAAACTGGAACATGTTGTCGAGGCCGACCGGCACCGGCACATGGAACGCCGCCACCGCCACGCCGAAATACGACGCCACGATCAGCGGATGCAGCAGGATCTGTCTGGCGACCAGCGCCAGCGTGGGCAGCAACGGCCGCCGCTCGCCGTCGGTCAGCACCATCAGCAGCGGCACGGTGGTGAACAGGAAGATCGTATCGAAGCAGAAGATCAGCGCGACCGGCGCGTTCGCTTTCGCGCCCAGCGTCGCCAGCGCAAGCCCCGGCCCCATGTAGCCGATGTTGCCGTAGCCGCCGCCCAGTCCCGCCATGGCGGATTCGCGCATCGAGAGCTTGGCGATTAGTTTCGCACCGAACATCGACAGGAAGAATGCACTTGCGGTCGCCAGCGTGGTGGCGATCACGAACGGCGGATTGTTCAATTCCTCAAGCGGCGTCCTTGCCAGCGTCCGGAAGAACAGCGCCGGCAGCGAGACGTAGAGCAGGAAGAAATTCATCCACTCCAGCCCCGCTTCGGGCAGACGCTTATACTTTCCGCAGGCGTAGCCGATGAAGATCAGCCCGAAATAGGGCAATGCAAGATTCAGAATATCGATCATGGGGATACGCTTGACATGGCGGATGGTGCCGGAGAACCGGCTCCCGCGCAGGGGTGCCAACCGGCACGATTCGTGCCTCAACCCCTAGCATCGGCCACAATCATGGTCTATTCGACGGATGATGATAAAAGCTCGTACCGCCAAGTTTCAGATCGGCCAGATCGTCCGCCACCGGATTTTCTCTTTCCGTGGCGTGATTTACGATATCGATCCGGAATTCAACAACACCGAGGAATGGTGGCTGTCGATTCCCGAGGAAATGCGGCCCCACAAGGACCAGCCGTTCTATCACCTGCTGGCCGAAAACTCCGAGTCCGAGTACGTCGCCTATGTTTCGGAGCAGAACCTGCTGCCCGACGACTCTGGCGAGCCCATTCGCCACTCGCAGGTCGCCGAGATTTTCATCAAGGACAAGTCGGGCGGCTATCGTCCGCGCAATCCGTCGCTGAACTGATACACCCCAAACCTCCGCCCATTCCCGCGCAAGCGGGAATCCAGAAAGGCCAAAGACTGGGTCCCCGCTTTCGCAGGGCGGAGCGGAAAAGATAGTTCACGCTCAGCCCCGCTTCCGCCCGTCCCGTTCCTTCACCAGAGCTTCCAGCTCTTCGGTCTGCTGCGCGATGCGATCCGCGTTGCGTTCCTCGCTCTGACCACCGGACACAGCCGCGGCCTGTTCGATCAATTGGCGGATGTTGTCGCGGACGATGGCGATGCGGTCTTCAAGTTCGGGAAGCGAAAGCGCGCTGTAGTCGTTCATGTTGCGATGTCTCCTTGTAGCGGAAGCAAAATTCCGGCGGCATAGATACCGCCCGTCGATAAGACCGAGCATCAGATTTTGAGACGCGCGGCGCAATGAAAAAGGGCGCGCAATGCTGCGCGCCCCGATCCATTTGCAGATGGCCAGCGTTACTTCGCGGCGGGATTGGCAGCGGGCGCCGCGTTTTCCAGCTTCTGGCGGGCTTCCGCCGCGCGCTTCTGAAGCTCTTCCTGCAATTTCTTCTGCGTTTCCTCGAACACCTTCGGATCGGTCGGCGGACCGTCATAGGCCTTGGCGAATTCGGCGAGCGGCAGCGCCAGCGTCAGCGGTGCGCCGTTGGCGTTGATCGCCTGAACCACGAGGTTCTGGCCCTTCTTCATGTTGGCGAGCAGTTCGGGCGTCACCTCGTAGTCCGACATGCAGCCGTTGGCGAAGCAGATCACGTAAGGGCTCTGCGCCGGCGCGTTCTGGTCGACGATGATGCGGGTGCCGTGAACGAGCTGCATGCCGAGCGGCAGCGTGACGCGCAGCAGCTTCTTCGGCTCGCCTTCCGGCTCGATGATGACGGCGGCGACGACGGGCTGGCCGGATTCGATGCGGCCGTCCTTGCCGGTGAAGCAGACCTGCTTGGCGTTGGCGTCCTGGCCCTTCATGCAGAACTTGGTCCAGGGCTGATAGATCAACTGGACCTGCTGGTCCGCCGGGGCCTGCTGCGGCGCAGCGGCGGGAGCCTGCTGGGCGGCAGGAGCCGGCGCCTTGGGCGCGGCCTTCGGAGCGGCCTTGGGTGCAGCTTTTGGAGCCGGCGCGCCGGGCGCGGGAGCTTGGGCGAGAGCGCCGGAAATGCTCGCGGCGGCCAAAAAGGCACCGGCGGTCATGGCGGCAAACACCCGGCTGCGCGGCGAGGCCTGCGCGGCCAAGATACGGAAATTCATTGCGGAAAACCCTTTCTGAACCTGAACGCCCAGCCCCTCGCGGAAGCGCGAACGCCTGTTTGTTCGGCGGCTGTCTCGGAGCGAATTGAGGCGGTTACGTGACAGATCGCGCCCCCGGCCCCGAATTGCCCGCCTTCAATACAACGGCGAGCGAAAAGATCAATGCCAACAGCGATATTTGACACGATGCCCCCGTATTATCGGGGTCCATCGTGGTAAATTTTAACGTGACCGCAGCCGAATCAAACAGGCTCCCATCCGCGTTGCGCCGCAGCGACCGAGGCTGGACGCGGCGGTTGTGTTGCACGGTTTTAGCCTTGGCCGGCCTCGCAACGGCGCAGGTTCATGCCCAGCCGGCGTCGCCCGCGCCGGTTTCCGCGCACGGTATCGCCATGCACGGCGTCCCGGCCCTGCCCGCCGGCTTCACCCACATGCCTTACGCCAGTCCCGATGCGCCGAAAGGCGGCCGGATCATCTACGGCTTATTGGGCACCTTCGACAGCCTCAATCCCTTCATCGTGAAAGGGATCGCGGTACAGCAGGTCCGCGGCTATGTCATCGAAAGCCTGATGGCACGCGGCAACGACGAGGCATTCACGCTCTACGGTCTGCTGGCGCAGAGCGTCGAGACCGACGCTGCCCGCAGCTATGTGACGTTCAGGCTCAACCCTCTCGCCCGTTTCTCCGATGGCAAGCCGGTGCTGGCGGAGGACGTGCTGTTTTCGTGGCAGTTGATGCGCGACAAGGGCCGCCCCAATCATCGGCTGTATTACGCCAAGGTCGAAAAAGCACAGGCGCTGGATGAACGCACCGTACGGTTCGATTTTCCCGGTGCGAATGACCGAGAACTGCCGCTGATCCTCGGCCTGATGCCGGTGTTTCCGAAACACGCCATCGATGTCGCGACCTTCGAGGAGACCTCCCTCACCGGCCTTGTCGGCTCCGGCCCCTACCGCGTCACCGCCGTGCGCGCGGGCGCGAGCGTCATGCTGACGCGCAATCCGGATTACTGGGGCCGCGATCTGCCGGTGAATCGCGGGCTGTGGAATTTCGATGAGGTGCGGCTGGATTACTACCGCGAGGCCAACGGCGCATTCGAGGCGTTCAAGCGCGGCCTGTATGACTTCCGCGTCGAGAACGAGCCGCTGCGCTGGCACGAAGGCTATAATTTCGCCGCGGTGAAAAACGGCGAGGTCATCCGCGACGAGATCAGGCCCGGCACGCCGCAACCGTCGGAATACCTCGTGTTCAACACGCGGCGGCCAATGTTCGCCGACATTCGCATCCGTCAGGCGCTGACCCTGCTGTTCGACTTCGAATGGATCAACCGCAACTACTTCTTCGGCCTGTACGGCCGCTCGGCGGGTTACTTCGCTGGCTCCGAACTGTCCGCCTATACGCGCCCGGCGGACGCGCGGGAAAAATCTCTGCTCGCGCCCTTCGCCGCCGACATCCGGCCCGACATCATGGACGGCAGCTATCGCCTGCCCGTCACCGACGCCTCGGGCCGTGACCGCGCCAACCTGCGCGCGGCATTCGCCCTGCTCTCACAGGCCGGATACGACCTCGACGGGACGGTGCTGCGCCAGCGCGGCAGCCGCACGCCGCTGACCTTTGAAATTCTGGTGACCACCCGCGATCAGGAACGCATCGCGCTGGCCTATCAGCGCGATCTCAAGCGCGCCGGCATCGCAGTCTCGGTGCGCGCCGTGGACGCCGTGCAGTTCGACCAGCGAAGGCTCTCCTTCGACTTCGACATGATCCAGATCCGCTGGGACCAATCGCTGTCGCCGGGCAACGAACAGGCGTTCTACTGGGGCAGCGCCGCTGCCGATAATCAGGGCACCCGCAATTACATGGGCGCGAAATCCCCCGCCGTGGACGCCATGATCGCAGCCCTGCTGGAAGCGCGGGAGAAAACCGACTTCGTGCCCGCAGTACGGGCACTCGACCGCGCCCTGATGTCGGGCTTCTACGCTATCCCGCTTTATAACGCGCAGCAGCAATGGATCGCGCGATGGAATCGGATAGAACGGCCTAAGGCTGCCGCGCTCACCGGCTATCTGCCGGAGACGTGGTGGCAAAAGCCGGGCGTAAAAGCCCCGTAAGCTGACCCAGACTGTGAGCGAGCCTTTGCAGACCGCGCCGACCCCATCAGCACCCGCATCCGGCACGGCGCTGACGCTGGACGATCTGTTTCGCCGCACGGTGTCGCGCCAGCCCGACGACGTCGCCCTGATCGATCCGCCGAACAAGCAGCGCATCACCGGCGAAGCGCCGATGCAACTGACCTTCGCGCAGGCCGATCAGGCCATCTCTGCAATCGCCGCGCGTTTTGTCGAATCCGGATTGCCGTCCGGCTCGATCATCGCCATGCAGATGCCGAACACCATCGAGTTCGTGGTGACGGCGATGGCGGCCATCCGCGCCGGTCTAGTGGTGGCGCTGCTGCCGCAACTGTGGCGGCAATCGGAATTGACCACCGCGCTCAACAGGATCGGTGCCCGCGCCATCGCCGGCATCGGCCGCATCGAGATCGTCGATCACGCCGACCTCGCGCTGAACGCCGCAGCGGAGGCATTTTCCATCCGTCATGTGTTCGGCTTCGGCAACGATCTGCCGGAAGGCATGGCGCCACTCACGATCGCGACAAGTGGCATGAACGGCTGGCTGCCGCCGGCGCCGCCCGATGCACGGCGGCCGGCGATCGTCACATTCGATGTCACCCCGGACGGCTTTCGCGCGATCCCGCGCAACCATCTGCAACTGATCTCCGGCGGTCTCGCGATTTTCCTCGAAGCCGGACTGCCGCAGGGGGCAAAGCTGCTGTCGGCGATGGCGCCGGCGTCGTTCGCGGCTTTCGCATCGACCGTGATGACGTGGCTTCTCAGCGGCGGCTCGCTCGCGCTGCATCACCCCGCCGATTTGCAGGCGCTCGAACAGCAGATCGTCGATGGCCCCTGTGACACGCTGATCGCGCCAGCGCTGCTGGCGCTCCGGCTGGCGGAGAGCGGCACCCTGGCGCGGCCGCAGGCGGCGGTCAAACATGTCATCGGCCTGTGGCGCACGCCGGACCGCGTGGCGGCAAGCGACAACTGGCAAGACGCCGGCACGACGCTGACCGATGTCTACCTGTTCGGCGAGATCGGACTGTTCGCCGCACGCAGGCTCGCGGACGGCTCACCCGCTCCCATCGCACCTGGACCGTTCGGCGCGCCGCGCGGAGCGGCACGTTCGAAATCCATCGGCGAGATCATCGTCACGCCGAAGGCGACGCTGGCCTTGCGCGGCGCGATGGTGCCGGTCACGGCCTATCGCACGCCGTCGGGAGAATCGCTGATGGAAACGCCGGCTCCCGATTATGTCGATACCGGTTACGCCGCGCATCTCGATCGCACCAAGAGCATCATTGGCATCACCGCGCCGCCTGTCGGGATCGTCGGTGTCGGCGGCTATCGTTTTCTCTCGCAGGATCTCGACGAATGGGCTAGGCGGCTCGCCGCGGGCGCGATGCTGACCGCGCTGCCGGATCAGTTGAACGGCTTCCGCCTCGCCGGACGCGCCTCGGACAACCGCAGCGCCCGCGAAGCGCTCGGCGAACTGGGGCTTAACCCCCTGATGGTGGAAGCGTTTCGCGACCGTTCCAGCACCGGCTAACGGCCGTTGATCCGAATATTCCGTCATCGCCGGGCGTGTTCCCGCCATTCACGTCTTTCTTCAATCGCACGTCTTTCTTCAAACGAATGAATGGCATGGATGCCCGCGACAATGCCACGCACTCGGACGAGCGAAGTTGGAACCGAGTCGCGGCCATGACAAGTGACTGCGTTCCAGCTCGGCTTAATTTCCGCGATCACATTGACCTGCCATTAAGGCCCGCGGCCTAGCATCCCGCGCGAAGCCGGATACGTCTGGCTGTCCATAATTTCCATGAGTTGGCAGCATCATGTCGCAGCAAGGCCCGATCATCACTGTCTCAAATCGGGAAGGCCACGCACTTGCGGACGCCGTTGCGCAGGTGAAGACATTTCCGCTGGTGGATGTGAACTGGCCGGATGCCGTGGATGCCCTCGCACGGCTGCGCCCGGCTGCCGTGCTGGTCAGCGACGTGGAACACAACATCGCCGCGCTGGCGGATCTCGCGCGCCGCACCGCCGGCGACGAGCCTTACCTGCCGCTGATCGCGCTGGATCCCGGCGCGACGCTGCCGCGAAATGCGATCCCGTTCACGCAGGCCGGACGAAGCCCCGAACGTCTGGTCCACCGCCTCAATGCCGCGCTGCGCGTCCGCGCGCTGCACGCCACGCTGATCCGCCGCCTGTCCAACACCCGAACGGCGACGCGAATGCCGACGAACGATCCGATCGAGGATGCCACCGTGCTGCTGCTCGGGCGCGGCGCATCATATCCCGCGCTGTCGGTCGCGCTCGGCCAGCAGATGGGTGTCATCGGCGCGCTCAGCATCGAGGCCGCCGCCAAGCACCTCAACGCGCGCGAACTGGACGGCATCATCGTCGGCGACGGCTTCACGCTCCGCGTTCTGGACGCTTTCCTCACCGTGCTGTCGGAAGACTCCCGCTTCCGCAACCTTCCGGTCGTGGTCGCAAGTTCGCCGGGACTGCTCGCAGATTATGACCTGCCGAACCTTGAAATCGTCAGCGGCGAACCGCGCATGGTGGCCGTGCACGCCGTCCCACTGATCCGGCAGCAGGCGCTGGAGGCCCGCATCAGCCGCGCGCTCAAATCCATCGACGTTGGCGGCCTGCTCGATCCGCGCACCGGACTGCTGACCAACGAGGCTTTCAACCGCGACTTCGAGACCGCCGTGACAGAGACCCAGGCGCGCGGCGCGGGATTGTCCGTCGCCCGCATTACCTTTGCGCGCGGCCAGACATCCGAACGCATGCGCCTCGACGCCGCCCGCATTCTTAGCCGGCTGATGCGGCGGATGGACTTCGCCACCCTCGACGACACCGGCGCGATCATCGTGGTGTTTGCGGAAACCGACCTGCGCAACGCGCACATGATCGCCCGGCGGCTCGGCAGTGTGCTAAAGCACACCATGTACAGCGAGAAGCGCGACCAGCGACTCGATCCGCAGGTCGCTCTCGCAACCATGATGCCGGGCGATACCGCCTCGACGATCTTTGCCCGCCTCTACACGGACCCCCATCGCGCGGCGTCGTGACACGTTCATTTACAGTTTGATTACGACCGGAACAATCGAGCCGGTCTCGCATTGACGAGCCTCTTGTTCCATTGGAGGCTACCATGAAGAAATTTGCACTCATCGGCGCAGCGCTCGCCGTCCTCACCACCCCCGCTTTCGCCCAATCCACAAGCGGAACCGCTCCCGCCGAGGCAAAGTTCTCGACCGTCGCGAAGGACGAGATGTTCAGCTCGAAGCTCAAGGGCCTGAACGTCTATAATCAGAAGGACGAAAAGGTCGGCGAAATCACCGATCTCGCTATCGGCAAGGGCGAACAGATCCAGGCCATGATCCTGTCCGTCGGCGGATTCCTCGGCATGGGCGAGCGCTATGTCGCCGTGTCGCCGTCGTCCGTCCGCGTCAGCTACAACAAGGACAAGGATACCTGGAGCGCGAAAATGAACACGACCAAGGAGGCGCTTAAGGCTGCGCCTGAGTTCAAGTATCCGAAGTAACGACCTCGGTTAAACTGCTCTTCGTCATTGCAAGGAGCAGTTGCGATGAAGCAATCCAGCTTTGCTCCTGTAGAGTTGGATTGCTTCGCTCGCAATAATGAATTCAGGAGGCGCGGCGCGCGACACACCAGGTCACGCCACCTTCTTGCCTTCCGCGAGATTCGCGAGATCGCGCAGGATGGTGGTCGTGCCCTCGACGCGCTCGTCCGGCGTCTCCCATTCCTGGAAGAACACCACCTTCATGTCGGGCCGCACCTTCGCGGCCTGACCATGTTGCCGGATGAAATAAACCAGCTTCTCCGGCTGGGCGAAGGAATTGTCGCGGAAGGTAATGACCACACCCTTCGGTCCGGCATCGACCTTCTCGATGTTGGCGCGGCGGCAATACGCCTTGATCGCGGCGATCTGGAACAGATAGCGCACCTCGTCCGGCAGCGGGCCGAAGCGGTCGCGCAATTCCGCGCCGAAATTCTCGATCTCGTCGTCGGTGTCGAGGTCCGCGAGGCGGCGATAGAGCGACAACCGGATCGAGAGATCGGCAACGTAGTCTTCCGGAATGAGGACGGGCATGCCCAGCGTGATCTGCGGCGACCAGCGATCCGCGACCGGCTCGGAAATCCCGGCCTTGAGCGAGAGGATCGCCTCCTCCAGCATCGACTGATAAAGCTCGAAACCGACTTCCTTGATATGACCGGACTGTTCCTCGCCGAGCAAGTTGCCCGCGCCCCGAATGTCGAGATCGTGCGACGCCAACTGGAAACCTGCGCCGAGGTTTTCCAGCGACTGCAACACCTTCAGGCGGCGCTCCGCCTGCGCGGTGATCTTCTGCTGCGCCGGCAGCGTGAACAGCGCATAGGCGCGCAGCTTCGAGCGGCCGACCCGGCCGCGCAACTGATAGAGCTGCGCCAGACCGAACATATCGGCGCGATGCACGATCAGCGTGTTCGCGGACGGAATATCGAGGCCGGATTCCACAATCGTGGTCGAGAGCAGGATGTCGTACTTGCCGTCGTAGAACGCCGACATGATGTCCTCGATCACAGTCGGCGGCATCTGGCCGTGCGCGACCGCGACCTTCATCTCGGGCACATGCTTGTCGAGGAAATCCTTGGCCTCGGCGAGATACTCGATGCGCGGGCAGACATAGAACGCCTGTCCGCCACGATACCGCTCACGCAGCAGCGCCTCGCGGATCATCAGCGGATCGAACGGCGCGACGAAAGTGCGCACCGCGAGACGGTCCACCGGCGGCGATGCGATGATCGACAGTTCGCGCACGCCGCTCAGCGCGAGTTGCAGCGTGCGGGGGATCGGTGTCGCGCTTAGCGTGAGAACGTGAACTTCGGCACGCAACTGCTTCAGCCGCTCCTTGTGCGACACGCCGAAATGCTGCTCCTCGTCCACGATCAGCAGGCCGAGGTCCTTAAACTTGATCGCCTTGCCGAGCAGCGCGTGGGTGCCGACGATGATGTCGATCTTGCCGTCGGCCAGATCCTTCTTGACCTGCGTCATCTGCTTCGGCGCGACGAGGCGTGAGGCTTGCGCGACATTGACCGGGAAACCCTTGAAGCGCTCGGTGAAGGTCCTGGTGTGCTGCCGCGCCAGCAACGTGGTCGGCACGACAACGGCGACCTGCTTGCCGTCCAGCGCCACGGCGAACGCCGCGCGCAGCGCCACTTCCGTCTTGCCGAAACCGACGTCGCCGCAGACCAGACGGTCCATCGGCCGGCCTGCGTCGAGGTCATGCAGCGCCGCGTTGATCGCGCCGAGCTGGTCCTCGGTCTCCTCATAGGGGAACCGCGCGCAGAATTCGTCATACGTCCCTTGGTGAACCGGGAATTTCGGCGCGACATGGACATGCCGCTCGGCGGCGATCTTGATCAGGTCGCCCGCGATCTCGCGGATGCGGTTCTTGAGTTTGGCCTTGCGCGCTTGCCATCCGCCGCCGCCGAGCCGGTCCAGTTCGACATTGGTCTGGTCGGAGCCGTAACGCGACAAGAGTTCGATGTTCTCGACCGGCAGAAACAGTTTGGTCTCGTTGGCGTAGTGCAGCTCGAGACAGTCGTGCGGCGCGCCGCCAACCTGAAGCGTCTGCAAGCCGACGAAACGGCCGATGCCGTGCTCGACATGCACCACCAGATCGCCGGTCGCCAGACTGGTGACTTCGGAAATGAAGTTCTCGAGCTTGCGGCTGGCCTTGCGCGGCCGCACCAGTCGGTCGCCGAGGATGTCCTGCTCTGTGATGAGCGCTGTAGTTTCCGTCTCGAAGCCGGATTCGAGGCCGATCACCGCCAGCATGGTCTCGTTGCGCGGCGTCGCCTGCACCGCGCGCCACGAATTGACACTGGTGATGTTGAGCAGCTTGTGGTCCTTCAGCATCGAGGACATGCGGTCGCGCGAGCCTTCGCTCCACAGCGCGACCACCACCTTCTTGCGCGCGGCCTGCAAGCCGTTGACATGCGCCACCACGCTCTCGAACACGTTGACCTTGGTGTCCGCGCGCTCCGGCGCGAAGTCGCGGCCCTGCCGCGCGTCGATGTCGATCACGCCTTCGCCATCGGGCAACGCGAACGGCGTCAGCCGCGCCAGCGCACTGTCGCCCAACAGCGATGTCCACTCGGCATCGGTGAGATACAGCCTGTCCGGCGGCAACGGCTTATAGATCGCGCCGCTGCCGGGCGTATCCATCACCTCGCGCCGCGCCTCGTAATAGTCGCTGATCTGGGTGAAGCGCTCGCGCGCGGCGTCGTCGGCCTGATGTTCCAGCACGATGGGCGCGCCGCCGAGGTAATCGAACAGCGTATCCATCCGCTCCTGAAACAGCGGCAGCCAGTGCTCCATGCCGGGATGACGGCGGCCTTCGCTCACCGCCTCGTACAGCATGTCGTCGCGCTCCGGCGCGCCGAACTGCGCGACGTATCCCATGCGGAAGCGCTTGATGGTCTCCGTCACCAACTGGAATTCCGACACCGGCACGAGATCGAGCGCGCGCATGTCGAGCAGCGTGCGCTGCGATTCCGCATCGAAGGTGCGGATCGATTCCAGCGTATCGCCGAAGAAGTCGAACCTGACCGGCTGATCGAGTCCCGCCGGGAACAGATCGAGGATACCGCCGCGCACGGCGTATTCGCCGGGCTCGCGCACCGTCGAGGTGCGGTTGTAGCCGTTGTGCTCGAGCCATGCGGCGATGTTGTCCATCGCCACGCGATGTCCGGGCGCGACCGACAGCGCCTGCGCCGCCACCACATCGCGCTCAGGCACGCGCTGCACGATGGCGTTCACCGTGGTCAGCACGATTAGCGGCTTCTCGCTGCCTTGAAGCCGCGAAAGCCTTGCAAGCGTCGTCAGCCGCTGCGCGAGAATGCCGCCGTGCGGCGAGACGCGGTCATAAGGCTGGCAGTCCCATGCCGGAAACTGCATCACGGCGAGATCCGGCGCGAAGAATTCCAGCGCGCGCGCCAGTTGCGCCATGCGCGGGCCGTCCCGGCACACGACCGCAAGACTGACCGCCGGCGCATCCTTCTTCGCCGCCACCGCGCGGGCCAGGTCCGAGACGACCAAGCCCTCCGCGCCTTCGGCAACATTGGCCAGCGTCAGGGCATGGCCGGGCCGCAGCGCCTGCGCCGGAGATTTAACCGGAGCCTTCATGAAGGCCGGCTCGCATCCAGAAATTGCTTGATGCGAATGAAGATGCCGTCCTCATAGGGGGACACCAACGGCTGGGCGCCGCTGAACGCCGCGTAAAGATCAGGGTCCGGCAATTCCATCAGGCTTTCGAGGTCGGTCATGTCGGCGTCCGACAGCGCGGCGATATGCACGTCGGCGAAGCCGCCGAGAATCATGTCCATTTCGCGCGTGCCGCGGTGCCAGCAGCGAAACAGCAGGCGCTTGCGCCGGTCATCGAGGCCTTCGCTTGATCGTGTCGTTCCCGTCATGTCCTGAATTCTCCAACGCCGAAAGCCCGGACATGCCGGGCGAGGTTGATATAGCCATCAGGGATGGCCGTGTCAGCATTTCTCTCGTCTTGCATTCGGGATATGCAAAAGCAGCCCTCTAACGAGTCGCCAATGCGCCCCGCACTGCTCAATCCGCTGTTCGCGCCCGTGACGAGCCTCACGGGCGTCGGGCCGAAACAGGACAAGCTGTTTCGCTATCTGCTCGACCGTGCCGAGACGCCGCGGCTGGTGGACCTGCTGCTGCATCTGCCGACCAACGTGATCGACCGCCGCGCGCGGCCGAAAATCCGCGACGCGGTTCCGGGCACTGTCGTCACGCTGGAAGTGACCATCGACCGTCACCGCCACGCGCCGCCCGGCCGTTCCAAAGCGCCGCATCTGGTTTACGCCAGCGACGAGACCGGCGACGTGGTCCTCACCTATTTCCGCGCCAAGCCCGACTACATCGAGAAGTTGCTGCCGAAAGGCGAGAAGCGCTACGTCTCCGGCACCGCGCAGATGTTCGACGGCACCTTGCAGATCGTGCATCCCGACCGCGTGGTGGATGAGGAAGGCCTCGCCAAGCTGCCGCAGATCGACGCGGTCTATCCGCTCACCGAGGGCCTCGCCGTCGGCTCAATCCGCCGCGCCATGACCCAGGCGCTGCAAAAGCTGCCAGCATTGCCGGAATGGATCAGCCCCGAGGTGCTGCGGCGCTGTTCGTTCCCGTCGCTCAGCGAGGCGCTGCATCGCGTCCACGAGCCGGCGGAACTCACCGATATCCTGCCGCAAAATCCGTTCTGGTCGCGGCTCGCATTCGATGAACTGCTGGCGGGGCAGCTCGCGCTGGCGCTGGTGCGCGCGCAGTTACGCCGTCCCGCGGGCGTGCGCAACGCCGGCGACGGGCACCTGCGCCACAGGATCATCGACGCACTGCCCTACGCGCTCACCAATTCGCAGCAGGAGGCCGCAAAAGCCATCGCCGACGATCTCAACCAGCCGATCCGCATGCTGCGGCTGCTGCAAGGCGACGTCGGCTCCGGCAAGACCGTGGTTGCGTTGCTCGCCGCTGCCGCCGTCGCGGAAACCGGCAAGCAGGCCGCGCTGATGGCGCCGACCGAAATTCTTGCCCGCCAGCACATCAAGACCATCGCGCCACTGGCGGAGCGCGCCGGACTGCGCGTCGCCATTCTCACCGGACGCGAGAAAGGCAAGGAGCGCCGCGACATCATTGAACGGCTGGCGGATGGCGAGATCGATCTGCTGGTCGGCACCCACGCGCTGATCCAGGACGACGTGATCTTCAAGGGCCTCGCCCTTGCGATTGTGGACGAACAGCACCGCTTCGGGGTGCGCGAGCGGCTAGCGCTCACCGAGAAGGGGGACGCCGTCGATGTGCTGGTGCTGAGCGCGACGCCGATCCCGCGCACGCTGGTGCTGACATACTTCGGCGACATGGATATTTCCGAGCTGCGCGAGAAGCCCGCAGGACGTCAGCCGATCGACACCCGCGCGGTGGCTGACAGCCGAACGAGCGAGATCATCGATGCGGTGGGCCGCGCCATCGACGGCGGCAAGCTGGTCTACTGGATCTGTCCACTGGTCGAGGAGTCCGAGGCCGAGGGCATCGAGCACCTGACCAACGCGACCAAGCGTTTCGAGATTTTGCAGAAGCGTTTCGGCGACCGCGTCGGCCTGGTTCACGGCCAGATGAAGGGCACGGAGAAGGATCGCGTCATGGCGCAGTTCGCCGCCGGCGAGATTCAGGTGCTGGTCGCCACAACCGTCGTGGAAGTCGGCGTCGATATTCCGCAGGCGACCATCATGGTGATCGAGAATGCCGAACGCTTTGGCCTCGCGCAACTCCACCAGTTGCGCGGCCGCATCGGGCGCGGCTCGGAGGCCTCGACCTGCCTGCTGCTCTATCACGAACCGCTCACAGAGATGTCCGCCGCACGGCTGAAAGTCATCCGCGAAACCACCGACGGCTTTCGCATCGCCGAGGAGGATTTACGTTTGCGCGGCGAAGGCGAAGTGCTCGGCACCCGCCAGAGCGGCCTGCCCGGCTACCGCATCGCGCGGCCCGAGGTCCATGCGCAACTGATCGCGCAGGCCCGCGATGAGACGCTGCGCATCATGCAAACCGACCCGAAGCTCAAGGGCGAGCGCGGCGAAGCGCTGCGATGTCTGCTGTATCTGTACGAGCGCGACGAGGCGTTGCCGCTGATTGGGGCGGGGTAACTGGCCGGTTGCGACGAAAAGCGTGCAAAGGCCGCGTCATCCTGAGGTGCGAGCCGCCTTCGGCGAGCCTCGAAGGATGCGCGGCCCTAACACCCCGTCGCCCTTCGAGGCGCGGCAAGAGCCGCGCACCTCAAGGTGACGGGGAGCATCCCTTTTGCAAAAAAATTACTCCACCTTCGCGGCAGTGGGCGACTGCGGCGCCGTCGCGACGCGCGCGGCGTTGGCCATCTCGGCCAGGGCATTGACCTTCTTCTGCGCATCGCCGCCGGGCTGCACCACGCCCGCCGACATGATCAGCGTCGCGGCATCCTCGGCGCTCATATCGACATCGATGATCTTGCTCTTCGGCACATAGAAGAAGAAACCCGTGGTGGGGTTCGGCGCGCACGGCAGGAACACCGAGATGAATTCGTCCTCGCCCGGCAGACTCGACGCCACCTCGACGCTCGGCGGCTGCGAGATCAGCACGATCGACCACATCCCCGGCGACGGAAACTCCACCAGGCCGACGCGGCGGAAGCTCGAGCCCTTGCCCGAGAACAGCGTCTCGAACACCTGCTTGAGACCGCGATAGATCGCGCGCACCACCGGCATGCGGCCGAGCAGCGCCTCTCCCAGATCGACGAGAGTACGCCCGATCAGGTTGGCGGTGAGAAATCCGAGCAGCGTCAGGCCGACGACGGCGACGACCAGTCCCGATCCCGGCAGACCGAAGGGCAGATAGGTTTCGGGCCGGTACACCAGCGGAACGAACGGCCGAACGATGCCGTCCACCCACGTCACGAACCACCACGTCAGGTAGAACGTAATCGCGATGGGTCCGGCGACGATCAGCCCGGTCAGGAAGTAGGCGCGCAGCCGCGCCATCACGCCGCGCGGCGTTTCAGGCGGCGGCTCGTCAGAAATCATGGGCGGCAGAGTCTCGTTCATCGTCGAACCGAACCATCCTCAGTCAAGATATTGGAACACCATCGCAAATCATTGCGACACCACTGTATCAGACTTTTTCCGGCGTAAACCGCGCCGGCTGCGACCGTTTGTCTGTTCGCGGAAAACCTACTCGACCGTTACCGACTTCGCGAGGTTCCGCGGCTGGTCGACGTCGGTGCCCATCACGACGGCTGTGTGATAGGCCAGCAACTGCACCGGGATCGCGTAGACCAGCGGCGTTACGGTGGCCGGCATGTCGGGCAGGATAATCGTCACCAGCGAGTCGACGGTGGCTTCCTTCGCGCCCCGTGCGTCGGTCATCAGGATAATCCGGCCGCCGCGCGCCGCGACCTCCTGCATGTTCGAAACCGTCTTCTCGAACACGCGATCATAAGGCGCGATCACCACCACCGGCATCTTCTCATCGATCAGCGCGATGGGGCCGTGCTTGAGTTCGCCCGCCGCATAGCCTTCGGCGTGGATGTAGGAAATTTCCTTGAGCTTCAGCGCGCCTTCCAGCGCGAGCGGATAGTTGGTGCCGCGACCGAGATAGAGCACGTCCTGGCTCTTGGCGATGTCGCGCGCGAGCTTCTCAATCTGCGGTTCGAGCGCGAGCGCTTCCGTCATCAGGCGCGGCACTTCGATCAGGCCATGCACCAGTTTCGTTTCATCGCTTTCCGAGAGTTCGCCACGCGCCCTGCCCGCCGCGATCGCCAACGCCGCGAGCGCCGCCAACTGACAAGTGAACGCCTTGGTCGAGGCGACGCCGATCTCCGGTCCAGCCAATGTCGGCAGCACCGTCTCGCTTTCACGCGCGATGGTGGAGGTCGGCACGTTGACGATGGAGACCGTGTGCAATCCTTGCGACTTGGCGTAGCGCAACGCCGCCAGCGTGTCGGCGGTTTCGCCGGACTGCGAGATGAAGATCGCAAGATCGCCCTTGCGCAGCGGCGCTTCGCGATAACGAAACTCCGAGGCGACATCGAGTTCGACCGGCAGCCGCGCGAGGCGTTCGAACCAATATTTCGAGACGAAGCCCGCATAGCTCGCGGTGCCGCACGCCGTGATCGACACGCGCTGAATGGTGGAGAAGTCGAACGGCAGTTTCACCGGCAGCGCCACGCGCTCGGTGGCCATGTCGATGTAATGCGCCAGCGTGTGACCGACGACTTCGGGCTGCTCGTGAATTTCCTTCGCCATGAAGTGGCGGTAGTTGGCCTTGTCGACCAGCGCGCTTGCGGTGTTGTGCCGGATGATCTCGCGTTCGACCACGGCGTTCTTGTCGTCGTAGACGGTGGCGTCGTTGCGCGACAGCACAACCCAGTCGCCGTCGTCGAGATAGCTGATGGTGTCGGTGAACGGCCCCAGCGCAATGGCGTCGGAGCCGAGATACATCTCGCCCTCGCCATAGCCAACCGCGAGCGGCGAGCCCTTGCGCGCGCCGATCATCAGGTTCTCTTCGCCCTTGAAGATGAAGGCCAGCGCGAAGGCGCCATGCAGCAGCGGCAGCGTCGCCTTCACCGCGTCGGCGGGCGTCATGCCCTTGGCGAGATACGAACTGACGAGATGCGCGACGACCTCGGTATCGGTCTCGCTGGAAAACTTCGCGCCTTCGGATTCCAGTTTCGCGCGCAGCTCGCGGAAATTCTCGATGATGCCGTTGTGAACGACAGCGACCCTGTCGGTCGCATGGGGATGTGCATTGTTCTCGGTCGGCTTGCCATGGGTCGCCCAGCGCGTGTGGCCGATCCCGGTGTGTCCCGCCAGCGGCGAGGTCTTCAGCACGGCTTCGAGATTTTTCAGCTTGCCCTTGGCGCGGCGGCGATCGAGCTGCATACCTTCAAGCGTGGCGACGCCCGCGGAGTCGTAGCCGCGATATTCGAGACGCTTGAGGGAGTCGACCAGTTGCTCCGCAACCGGCCCGCGCCCGAGAATTCCTACAATTCCGCACATGCGGTTCGATGTCTCCAGCCCGCCCGAATGCGGCCTTGTGTAGCGAGGAATAACACAATCCCGCCTCAACAATTGTTGCGGATTGAGACAGGGTAAACCGTTAACGAAATCAGCGTGGTAAGCGGGAGTGCCTTACTTCGGACTTTTAGGCTTCCGATTGAGCATTTTCATGGCACGAAAGCGTTTTGCCCAGCCCGGCCGGAGGGCCTGTTCGGCGCGTTCGACGGCCAGCGCATCGTCCGGCACATCCTTGCTGATGACCGAACCCGAGCCGATATACGCTCCCGTGCCGATCCTGACCGGTGCCACCAGCGACGAATTCGAGCCGACGAACGCGCCGGCACCGATTTCGGTGCGGTGCTTGTCGAAGCCGTCGTAGTTGCAGGTAATGGTTCCCGCGCCGATGTTGGCGTTCTCGCCGATATGCGTGTCGCCGATGTAAGTCAGGTGATTGACCTTCACGCCCGCGTCCAGATCGGCGGCTTTGGTCTCGACGAAGTTGCCGATGCGGACGCCTTCGCCCAGCACGGTGCCGGGCCGCAGCCGCGCGTAAGGCCCGATGGATGCGTTCTTGCCGATGCGCGCGCCGACGATGTTCGAGAACGAATGGATCACCGCGCCGTCGTCGATCGCCACACCGGGACCGATCACCACGAATGGCTCGATGGTCACGTCCTTGCCGAAGGTCGTATCGGCGGCGAGAAAAACCGTTTCCGGCGCGATCAGCGTGACGCCCGCGTCGAGCGCCACCTGACGCAGCCTGCGCTGCATCACCTGCTCGGCTTCGGCCAACTGGGCCTTGGTGTTGATTCCGCGCACTTCGTCCTCATCGGTTTCGATCACCGCCGCGCGCAAGCCAAGCTCGCGTACGATCGCGACCGCATCGGTCAGATAGTACTCGCCCCTGCTATTGCCATTGCCGATCTTGTCGAGAATTTTCAGCGCGGTCCTGCCGGCGAAAGCCATCACGCCCGCATTGCAGAGGGTCACGGCCCGCTCGGCCTCATTGGCATCGGCCTGCTCGCGGATCGCCACAAGCTGATCGCCATCCACCAGCAGCCGGCCATAGCCGGTCGGATCGGCCGCGCGGAATCCCAGCACAGCCAATGCGGCACCGTCTTTCAGCGCCTTTCGCAATCGCTCGAAGGTCTGCCCGTCGATCAGAGGCGTATCGCCGAACGCGATCAGAATGTCGTCCGCGCCCGCCGCGATGGCTTCGCGCGCCGCCAGTACCGCATGCGCCGTGCCGAGCCGCTCGCGCTGCACGTAAGTCTTCGCCTCGGAACGTGTGCGGTTGATCTCGTCGATCACCGCCTGATGATCCGGACCGACCACCACCGCAATCGCATCGTTCCTGCCGCCGGGCGCCGCCGCCAGCACGTGGGCGATCAACGGCCGGCCCGCCACGGGATGCAGCACCTTGGGCAGGCTGGAGCGCATCCGCGTGCCTTCGCCGGCCGCGAGCACGATGGTGAGAGTTGATTTGCTGCTCATACCTTTTCCTGTGGCGTGGTCTTACCCGAGAGAGCCGGACGACAAAAGTGTTTTGGGCGTCCGCGCCTGCACGCACAGGGCCTTGCTTCTGTTAATCTTTACATAATGATTCGCAGGGCCACGGGAGGGCCCGACGCACCATGACCAAGGATCGCAACCAATTCCGTGACGATCTGCCGGACGATGACGGAGCCGGATGGATCAATCGTTTCCTTGCGGAAGAGGATGAATTCGACGGGCGCACGATGTGGCGTCTGGCGTCCTGGGGCGCGGGTTCGGTTGCGGCCCTGGTGATCGCGATCCTCGCAACACGTTCGCCGGCTGCGATCAACCGGGATCAATTGGCCTCTGCCGAACTCGCACGACAGTCCCAGCAAGTGCAGTGGATCGCAAAGGAAAGCCAGAACAAGGCGCGTGAACTTGCGGCAGCGGTCGAGACGCTCAATGCCGACCGCGACCGCCTGTATACGCGCGTGACCGTTCTCGAACAGGGACTCGATTCGGTGACCGGCGCATTGGCCCGGCAGCCTGAGCCCGCGACGGCGACAACCGCGCAGCCGGCGGCACTGTCAGCAGCCGCGCCGCCGCCTGCTCCTTCGCCTTCATCGTCCCCTTCATCGGCGGAGGCCGATCCGATCGGTCCCTTCCGGCCTACCGAGACTCGTCCCGCCGAGACACCCGCGCCGCTTCCCAAGATTGCGCCGGTTGCCACTGTCACTCCAGCAACACCGCCCGCCCCAGCCAAACCGGCCGAACAGAAAGCGGAGACGCCTGCCGCCGATCAGTCGCCCCCGCCCGCGGTGACGGCCGCCATACCACCGCCAGATCCGGCAACGAGCGACCTCCCCTCGGCCGGCATCGTGCGGCGCACCGAATTCGGGGTCGATCTCGGCGCCGCCAAGTCCGTCGAAGGCCTTCGCGCGGTGTGGCGCGGTGCAATCAAGACCAACGCGCAGCATCTCGCATCGCTGCAACCCATCATCGTCGTGAAGGAACGCACCGATGGTCTGGGAATGCAGCTTCGGCTGGTTGCCGGTCCGCTGGCGGATGCCGCCGAGGCCGCGAAGATCTGCGCGGGTCTGCTGACCGAGAGTAACCGCGCCTGCGAGACATCGGTTTATGAGGGCCAGCGCCTGAACCTGACCGGCGAAAAGACGGTGACTGAAAAGGAAAAGACCGAGGCCGAGGACCATCCGATCCAACGTCCGAAACGGCGGAGCCGATCGCGGGGCGAGTCCGCTCAAGAAAAACCCAAAACGTCCTCATTCAGTTCATTTTTCGGCGTCAGATAGCCGCGCGGCGAGCTCAGATTTGGCTATGAGGTTTGGGTTGTATCGCCGTTCGATCCGAACCATATTCGGCACATGAAAAAAGAGCCGTTCAGACTGACGCCCTATCAGGTTCAATGGATTCTGATCGTGGGGTTTCTCACCATCGGATACGCCATCTATCTGCGTTACATGGCCATCGAATTTGCGCAGGTCCGGCTCGAATGCGAAGCGGGATTGCAGACCATGCTGTGCAAGACACGGCTGCTGATGACCTATCTGTTCAAGCACTATGTGTTCGGAATTGCCGCGCTCGTGATCGCGCTGTTGCATGTGATCCGGCCATCGATCGTGACCCTTACCGCCGGGCTGATCGCAGCCTGTTTCGGGATCGTGCTCTACAACATCGGCTTGTCGGGCGTTGCGATCGCGCTGCTTATTCTGGGGTTCGCGCGACCCGCGCCCGCGACAGCGTAAGCGCCAGCAGCAGATACAATCCGCAGGTCCAAAGCGACTGCCAGTTGGCCGGTCCTTCATTGAAGCCGACATAGATCGCGGAGAACGCGAGCGTCGCCGCGAACACGGATTCGGTAATCGGACGGGTGCCGGTCGCCGGCCGGTTGAGCGCCGTCAGCAGCAGGAACGGCACGATGGCCATGGTCAGCGCCGCGAACTGGAAATCGCGATAGCGCGGATCGAACACGAAGCCGAGCGCAGTCTGGGTGGCCAGCGCCGTCGTGACCAGCAGCACGATCCCGAGAATGGTCTGCATGCGGGAGCCGGTGCGATAGCCGCTCGGCCCGAGAAGCTCAAGGAATGTCGGAAGCCCGCGGCCGTACATCACCGTATTGGCGACAACCAGCGGCGACAGGATCGCGGCGCCGAACAGCAAAATGCCGACGGTCCAGCCGCCGACGCCAAGGCTTTCGACGACCATCTTGTCGTATGCCACGCCGAGCAACGCGCCGCCCGCCGTGGCGCAGATCGCAACCGTCAGCCATGAACTCAGGCGCGGCGACCATGGCCGGCGGCGCAGCGTCAGCAGCGCCACCCCGAAGACCAGTGCCGAGAAGATCATGCCAGCGACCGCATATACTTTTGCGAGCGGGAAGTTGGTGATCGGCTCGCCCGCCGGATATTTCAGCGCCCGCTCGCCGGCCGCATCGAACAAGCCCCAGTGGCCGCCGACGGTGCCTTCCCACATCCGCTTCCATGGCTGATCGTAGGCCTCGATCAGATTGACGCGAAATTTCTGCTCGCGCGCGAGTTGAAGGATTTCGGAAACCACCCGCGCCTGATTGGCGCGCGACGGCAGCGCCCCTTCGCGCATGCGGCCCGCGCTCGGCCAGCCGGTTTCGCCGATCAGGATTTCCTTGTTCGGGAATGCGACCGCCATCCGCTTGCGAATCGAATCCACATGGTTCGCCGCATAACGCGCCCGGATCGGGAAATCCTCCCAGTACGGCAGGATGTGGATGGTGACGAAATCCACCGCGTCGTAGACGTCGCGGTTCTTGAGCCAGAATTCCCAGACGTCCGCATAGGTGACCGGCAGGCCGGCCTTGGATTTCACGTATCGAATGTTGGCCACCAGATCGGCGGCGGTCATCTCGCCCCGCAGCAGCACCTCGTTGCCGACGATCACCGCGCTGACCACGCCGGGATATTTCTTGGCCAGCGCAATGCCGGTTTCCATCTGATCGCGGTTGTCGACGCGGTTGGTGCCGATCCAGATGCCGAGCATCACCTTGAGCCCGGACTTCTGGGCAAGCTCAGGGACCCTGTCGAGGCCGTTGCCGACCGAATAGGTGCGGATACAGCCGGTGACCTTGGCGAGCTGGGCGAAGTCCTGCGCCATCTGTTCCGGCGCGATCACCAGCCCCGGTTCGAGGGGGTTCTGTGCGTCCCGGAACGGCGCATAGGAGACGCATTCGAGCTTCGCGGCAGGGTCGATCGGCGCGCGCGCCAGCGTGATCGGCGTGGCCAACCACCACCACACTGCGGCAATCGCGCTCAGGGACAAGATGAGAAGGGCCAGCGGCGTACGAAGGGAAATGGGGTCGGTCCTCCAGGGAGGCACGTCGATAACCGGTCGCCGCCGGTCTGCCAAGACCCTGCGGGCGGCGAACCCCGGTCTTCTCGTCGCATGCCTTTACAAAAACAGCGACAAACTTCTGCCTGGTGTGGAGGTTCGCAAGTCCGCATCATTTCTGCGGAGCGTTCTTTTTGCGGACTTGCGAATCAAAACCACACTAGAATCATTAGTTTCTAGTGTCCTTTGGAATCCCAAGTTCGGTACGGAAGGTGCTGCAAAATGAAGCGAACTTCGGATTCAGGACACGCGCTGGACAAAAACATAAATGTCCTTCATGGGAATCAGGCAGTTGCGGTAAGGCTATCTTCCGCCGCAATAGGAAGGCATCTGTGTGGCGCCGCGTTGCTGGGCGGCACGCAATCAATTGGGGATTTCATGCGTCGGGTTCGTACCGGGTTTCGAGTTGCAGTTTTTCAGCGCGTCGCCGTCCCGGCTCTGGCGCTGTTCATCGGGATCGGGGCCGCTATCGCCCAGAGCGGCGATAGCCGCGCTCAGGATAACGCTCCCAAGCCGGCTCCGGCGGACGCCGCCAAGGACAGCCAGCGCAAGGCCGATGAGTTCGTCGAAGCGGCGCAGGCAATCAACGGCCCTGCCGGAAACCCGGAATGCGTCTGGCTCGGCCGGCGGGTGGTCGGACTGATGTGGCGCGACGACCTCGATACGGCCTTCCGCCATCTCGACCTCTACGAGCGGTTCGGATGCCCCGGCGGCCATATCCAGGCGACGTTCCGCTGCGTGGTGCGGTTTGGCGCCACCATCGACCCCAAGGTCGCAGAAACCCTCAATGGCCGCGTCCACGCCTGCTGGATCAATCCTGCGGCCCAGCCGCAAGCCGCGGCGCCCCCGCCACCCGCGCCTGCGGCCGCGACCCCGTCTGCTCCGGCCGCCGCGCCGGCACCGGCTGCACCCGCGAAATAGGCCGGTCGCGGGGTTTACCCGACCGGGGAACGAATTGGCTTAATTGCCATTGGTTTTCGACTACGCCCTCAAAAGGCCATGTCGCCATATGAGTTGTTAAGCTGCGCAGCATAGATAAGCTGCCCGAGCCTCTAGCGCTGCCGAACCGAGGGGACAGGTTCGCGATCTGCCACGTTTGGCCCCGTATGGTTTTTCTTGATGCGCGCCATCGTCGCTGTCCTGCTGTGCGTTACTGCTGCTCACGCCGCCCTATGGGGCGTTCTGCGGGATGAGCAGAAAGCCCCCGACTTCAACGGAATGCTGCCCAGCGTGTCCTACGCTCCGTTCGAGGGAACGGGGCACCCTGACGTCGACAACATCCCGAATGCCGAGAAGATTCGCGCCGACCTGAAAAAGCTGGTTCCGCTGACCAAGGCCATCCGCCTGTACTCCTCGACGGGCGGCGTCGAACTGGTTCCCGCCATCGCCAATGAATTCGGCCTCAAGGTCACCGTCGGCGCATGGATCGACAAGAATGCCGAGCGCAACGAACGCGAGATCGCCGCCGCTCTCGATCTGGCCAAGCACAACAGCAACGTCATCGGCATCGTCGTCGGCAACGAAACCATCTACCGTGGCGAGCAGAAGGTCGATGACCTCATCGAGCTGATCCAGCGCGTCAAGAAGCAGGCCAATGTTCCCGTCACCACGGGTGAAATCTGGAACATCTGGCGCGACAACCCGCAACTCGCCTCGGCCGTCGATTTCATCGCCGCGCATATCCTGCCGTACTGGGAAAACTTCACCGACAAGCAGGCTGTCGATCAGGCCATGTACATCTACCAGCTTCTTCGCACCGGCTTTCCGGGCAAGCGGGTAGTGATCGCCGAATTCGGCTGGCCGAGCGCCGGCTACAATCTGAAGAACGCCTTCCCCGGCCCCTTCGAACAGGCCTCCGTGCTGCGGAACTTCGTGACCCGCGCCGAAGCTGTGGGAATGGATTACAATATCGTCGAAGCAATCGATCAGCCATGGAAATTTTTTGAAGGCGGTGTAGGCCCTTACTGGGGCATTCTTAACGCCTCACGCGAACCGAAATTCGCTTGGACCGGTCCGATCGTGGATCAGGATTACTGGAAGATCGCGGGCATCGCCCTGCTGGTCGGGGTTCTGCTGTCGCTTCCCATCTTGCGCCTCGCGCGTCCCACGGTTCTGCAATCGATCGTCCTGGCGACCGCCGCGTGTGGCGTCGGCACCTGGTTCGCAACAATATTTGCCTATTGGAACACACACTACTTCGTCTTTGGGTCCGCCTTCGCGCTCACGCTGGGTCTCATCCTGCTCGTGCCACTCGTGCTGATCGCGATGGCGCGGATCGAGGAAATCGCCACCATCGCATTCGGACACAAGCCCACGCGGCTGATCGGCAACGCGCCGAAGCCGGCCAACGAGGGCTTCTTTCCGAAAGTCTCGATCCACATCCCGGCCTATTTCGAGCCGCCGGAGATGCTGAAGCTGACGCTCGATGCGGTGTCGCGACTGGACTATCCGAACTTCGAATGCGTCGTGATCATCAACAACACGCCCGATCCGACCTTCTGGCAGCCGATCCAGGACCATTGCCGCGCGCTCGGTGAGCGTTTCATTTTCATCAACGCCGAGAAGGTCCAGGGCTTCAAGGCCGGCGCGCTGAAGATCGCCATGGCGCGGACCGCGGTCGACGCGGAAATCATCGGCATCATCGACGCCGACTACATGGTGACGCCGGACTGGCTCAAGGATCTGGTCCCCGTCTTTGCCGATCCGTATGTGGGTCTCGTGCAGGCACCGCAGGATCATCGCGACGGCGACCGCTCGCTGATGCACTATGCCATGAACGGCGAATATGCTGGCTTTTTCGACATCGGCATGGTGCAGCGGAATGAAGCCAACGCCATCATCGTCCACGGCACCATGTGCCTGATCCGCCGCGCCGCGATGGACATGGCGGGCGGCTGGGCCGGCGATACGATCTGCGAAGACACCGATCTCGGCCTCGCCATCATCGAAAATGGCTGGCTGACGCACTACACCAACAAGCGCTACGGCTTTGGCCTGCTGCCGGACACCTACGAGGCGTTCAAGAAGCAGCGCCATCGCTGGGCCTATGGCGGCTTCCAGATCGTCAAGAAGCACTGGCGGCGCTTCCTGCCCGATGCCAGCAGGCTTTCCCCGGATCAGAAGCGCGAATTCGCGCTCGGCTGGCTGAACTGGCTCGGCGCGGAAAGCCTCGGCGTGGTCGTTGCGATTCTCAACCTGATCTGGGTGCCGATCGTCTCGTTCGCCGACATCGCCATCCCCGACAAGATTCTCACCCTGCCGATCATCGCCGCCTTCGTGGTGTCGCTGTCGCATTTCCTCATCCTCTACCGGCTGCGCGTACCGGTGAAGGTCGGTCAGATGCTGGGCGCGATGGTCACCGCCATGTCGGTGCAATGGACTGTGTCGCGGGCCGTCGCCAACGGCCTGATTACCGATCATCTGCCGTTCGCGCGAACCTCGAAGGGCGGTCTTTCCCGCATGTCGGTGGAGTTTCAGGCGTTCTGGGAGGCTGTGATCGGCATCCTCCTGATCATCGGGGCCATCGTACTGGTCGCGTTCAACGTGAAGGAAGTCCGCGAGATCAACATCTTTGCGGGCGTGCTGGTGCTTCAGAGTCTGCCCTTCCTGTCGGCTGTCGCCATCGCGATCCTCGAGAACTCGCGGATCAACGACTTCAGCTTCTGGCGTAACTCCTCGATCCGCGCGGCGGAACTGATCGGGCTCCGCCGCGAGACAACTCCTGCGATCACGGTGCAGCAGCCAGCCACCTCCGGACGCGCGCCCCGACGTGAATTGACCATCGTGGGGCGCGCGCAGACCGCTCTTTGAGAGCGGCAGCGAGTGATCACTCGAAAGAAATACGCCCGAGCATCGTCTCGAGCCTCGCGCGTTCGTCCGGCTTGCAGACGTCGGTTCGCAAGCGCGCCTGCCCTGTCGGCGAGAAGCGCCCAAAGGTCTCCTGACGGGTCGCGGTGATCCTGGCGCGAACATCCTTCTGTTGCGCAGTGCTGAGCCGCCACGCCCTGGCGCCTTCCTGAAGCAGCCTCTCGACCTTGGCAGAGAAATTCCATTCGCACAGATCGCCCATCGCCAGAACTTCGCCGATAGCGCTGACCGCCGTCTCAACGGCGGCGTCAGTGTCCTCATCGGCGCGGACCTGCGAAAGACTGATCATCCCAGCGGCTAATAAGGCCATCAGCACAAGACGCATGAATGCCATCCCGCCGAAATGAAATGTATTGATATGGTGAGCGCGGAGGGACTCGAACCCTCGACCCCATGATTAAAAGTCACGTGCTCTACCGCCTGAGCTACGCGCTCACGTGTCGCGGTGTGTAGGTGGCAGGTCGGTGTGGGTCAAGTGCAGGCCTTCCGATCTGTTCCGGCTGTGGAATTTGTCCAGCGGCGCTTAGACCATCTCAAGTAATCCAGCTCCTTGGCGTATGAGATCGCAGGACGCAGCAGTCCATGCTTTCATCGTCCCGCACGAATTGACAACAGAACAAAAAGAGAACATTGTTACCTCGTCATCACCGGAATCAGCCCAATGGCCGACATCGCCTACTACGTAGCTCTCCCCTTCAGTGCGGACGATGAAGGGTCCATCGTCGCGGGAACCGCCGAAGAGTTTCAGAGCGCCTCCACCGCGATCCGGCGGGCCGAAACGCTTTCGAGGATCGAGGGCGTCATCGGAGCCTTGGCGTTCACCCGCTCCGGCGACCCGATGACAGGAGATTTCAAGGATGCAACGCTGCTGAAGGCCTTCGGCAGCGTTCCTGCGGACCTCGCCACGCTCTGACATTCCCGCGTGGTCGGGCAATGGTACGCGGGCGCCCTTCGCCGGGCGTCAGGATCGGCGGTCTTCCTGTTCCTTCAGTTCGTCCTCGCTGAGATCGATCCGCGGCGTCGCAAAATCATTGCTCTCAGGGTCAACCTTGAACGGCGCATCCTTGGTCGGATCCACGGGCGGCTTCCGCTTGCCGCTGCTCTTGGTCTTGTCCTTCTTCTTCGGGCCTGTCATCAGGTTTGTTCCTTACCAGCACAGCCGGAAGAACCGGCATCGTTCCCTTGAATATGGCTGATGCGGGACGCATCTGCTACATCTGGCTCGTTGGATTTCAGGGACGTACACCATGACGGATTCGCCAGCACTACAGGAGACCCTCAGCGAATTTGACGTGTTCATTCCCTACATGCAACGGACCCGCGATTATTATCTCGCGATCGGCTACGACACACCTTATCGCTGGGCGCACAACGTCGCCGCACCGTTCCAGCCGCTGACAAAACCACTGGCGAATTCGCGCGTCGCGATCATCACAACCGCCGCTCGGTTCGATCCGGCAAAGGGCGATCAGGGGCCGGGCGCGGCCTACAACGGCAGCGCGAAATTCTATCAGGTCTACGACGGCGACACCTCACAGCAGCACGACCTGCGCATCTCCCACATCGCCTACGACCGCGCGCATACGTCCGCGACCGACATGAACACATGGTTTCCGCTAGCGCAGCTTCATCGGCTGGCCGCTGAAGGCCGCATCGGCTCAATTGCGCCGCGCTTCTTTGGCGCTCCGACAAACCGTAGCCATCGCGTCACCATCGAGACCGATGCGCCGGATATTCTGGTGCGATGCAAGGCCGACAACGTCGATGTTGCGGTCCTGGTGCCGAACTGCCCCGTCTGCCATCAGACCACGGCGCTTGTGGCGCGGCACCTTGAAGCCAACGGCATAGCAACGGTCGTTATGGGCTGCGCCAAGGATATCATCGAACACGCCGCCGTGCCTCGATTCCTGTTCAGCGATTTCCCGTTGGGTAATTCCGCCGGCAAGCCGCACGATGTTCCGTCGCAGGCCTTGACGCTGGAACTGGCGCTGAAGGTGCTGGAAAGCGCGCCCGGCCCGCAGACGACCGTGCAGTCGCCGCTGCGCTGGAGCGCTGACGCGTCGTGGAAGCTCGACTATAACAACGTCGAGCGCATGTCGCCGGAAGACCTCGCCCGCCGCCGCCGCGATTTCGACGCCCAGAAGGAAGCCGCGCGCGTCAATCGCGTGGCCTGATCCTAATCGGCCATCCCGGCCGCCTTGCGCAGCGCAGCGTTGATGCGATCCTGCCAGCCGGGACCGTCCTCCTGAAAATGTTCGAGAACATCCTGGTCGATCCGGAGCGACACCAGTTCCTTCACGCCCGGAATCGCGGTCTTCTTTGGAACGGCCTCCGGCTCCTTTTTGGTCGCGGCCTTGAACGCCGCCTCGGCTTCGGTCTTGGCGTCGCTCAGCGTGCGTGGCCGTCTCGGAGGCGAAGCCATGCTCAAATTCCCTCGAACAGTGCCGTGGACAGATAGCGTTCCGCGAAGGATGGAATGATCGCCAGAATGGTCTTGCCTGCATTCTCCGGCCGCTTGCCGAGTTCCAGCGCCGCCGCGATCGCTGCGCCGGATGAGATACCGGCCGGAATACCCTCCGTGCGTGCCAGCGCCCGCGATGTCGCGATGGCGGTGGCGCTGTCGATCTTGACGATCTCGTCGATCACGGACCGATCGAGAATATCCGGTACAAAGCCCGCACCGATGCCCTGAATCTTGTGCGGAGAATGTTGGCCACCCGATAGCACCGGGCTTTCAACCGGCTCGACGGCCACAACGCGCAGCGACGGCTTGCGCGGCTTCAGAACCTGGCCCACGCCGGTGATGGTGCCACCGGTGCCGACACCGGCCACAAAGATGTCGATGTTGCCGTTGGTGTCGTTCCAGATTTCCTCGGCGGTGGTGCGGCGGTGGACCTCCGGATTGGCGAGGTTCTTGAACTGCTGCGGCATCACAGAATTGGGCGTGCTGCGGATCAATTCTTCGGCCGTGGCTATCGCGCCCTTCATGCCCTGGGCCGCCGGCGTCAGAACGATCTCAGCACCGAGGAACGCCAGCATCTTGCGCCGCTCGATCGACATCGATTCCGGCATCACAAGTTTCAATCGATAGCCACGGGAAGCAGCAACGAACGCCAGTGCAATGCCGGTATTGCCCGACGTCGGTTCGATCAGGACGGTGTCCTGATTGATCACACCGGCCTTTTCCATCGCGATGATCATCGCTGCGCCGATACGATCCTTCACGCTTGCGGCGGGATTGAAATATTCGAGTTTGGCGAGAATTGTCGCCTTCACCCCATTCTGCTCCGGCAAACGACGCAGCTTGACGATCGGCGTGTCGCCGAATGCATCGACGATGCTGTCGTAGACCCGTCCGCGTCCGGGCCGATGCGTCTGCGTTGCGGAAGTTGTCTTGGTGTCCATGATCGTTCTCCGAATTCAGTCAAATGCGCGACATCGAGAAAAATAGTGCAAATCGAGCGGCTTCCGCCATTAAGAGTGGCTGCAACCGCGTGCGCAAGAGGCAATCGCCCACGAGATGCATTGCATCGCAAAACGGGATTTCGCAAAAGGAACGTATTTGTGTTGCGACATTTTCAAACTCCCGAGTCTATATTGGGCGCACGCTCCAGTATGGAAGGGAGGTCACGATGCCAGCACTTGCTGAAATTCTGTCGACCAGACCGTCACGATTACCCCCGCGCATGGCCGATCGGCCGATTTGCGCAATCTGCGCGGACTCTATGGTTGCCGCCGAAGCGTCAGCCTTTCTTTCGGACGATGTGATCAGCTATCTCTGGACCTGCGACAATTGCGGGTACGGTTTCGTCACGAAACATTCGACGCGGATCATCACCTGCAACTGAGCGCGGGATCGCCCTAACGCGGCGCGATGTCGCCGCAGGTCCATCCTTCACGCGTCATCGCGCGAAAATCATCGAAAGTCCCGGCCGCGATGGCGGCGCGGGCACCGTGCATCAGGCGCTGATAGTACGCAATATTGATTTCCGACAACAGCATCGCGCCAAGCGCCTCGTCGGACTTCACCAGATGATGCAGATAGGCCCGTGAATAGCCGCTCGTGGAGCGCCATCCGCTGTCCTCGTCCAGCGGACGCGGGTCATCGGCGTGGCGGGCGTTGCGCAGGTTGATCACCCCGAAACGCGTGAAAACATGGCCGTGGCGACCGTTGCGCGTCGGCATCACGCAGTCGAACATGTCGATCCCGCGCGCGATTGCTTCCAGCATATCGTCCGGCGTGCCAACGCCCATCAGATAGCGCGGGCGATCCTGCGGGAGGATCGGCGCGACCTCCTCGATCATCGCCAGCATCACGGCCTGCGGCTCGCCGACGGCAAGTCCGCCGATCGCATAGCCGTGAAAACCGATGTCGATCAGGGCGCGAGCGCTTTCACGGCGCAGTTCAGGACTATCTCCGCCCTGCGCGATGCCGAAGAGCATGTAGCCGTCGGGCGCCGTCTCGAACGCGCGCTTGCTGCGCTCCGCCCAGCGGATCGATAACTGCATCGCCCGCTCGATCTCGGCATGGTCAGCGGGCAGCCGCACGCATTCGTCGAGCTGCATGGCGATGTCGGAGCCGAGCAACCGCTGCACCTCGATGGCACGTTCAGGCGACAACTCGACCTTGGCGCCGTCGATGTGCGAACTGAAAGTCACCGCATGCTCGGTCACCTTGCGAATTTTCGCGAGCGACATGACCTGGAAGCCGCCGGAGTCGGTCAGCATCGGACCGTTCCATGTGGTGAATTTCTGCAACCCGCCAAGTGCTGCGATGCGCTCGGCACCCGGCCGCAGCATCAGGTGGTAGGTATTGCCAAGCACGATGTCGGCGCCCGCTTCGCGAATATCGCGCCAGTGGATGCCCTTCATCGCGCCCGCCGTGCCCACCGGCATGAAGGCCGGCGTGCGCACCACGCCATGCGGCGTCGTCAACTCGCCGGTCCGCGCCTCGCCGTCGCGGCCATGAAGTTTGAAATGGTTCGGAAGGGTCATAACGCGACGTTTATGGGTCAGGTCGGCTTGCGAAACAACAGACACGCATCGCCATAGGAGTAAAAGCGATAGCCCGTTGCAATGGCGTGGGCATAGGCCCGCTGCATGGTCTCCAGCCCGCTAAAGGCGGAGACCAACATGAACAGGGTCGAGCGCGGCAGATGGAAGTTCGTCATCAGCACATCGACGGCTTTGAACCTGTAGCCGGGGGTGATGAAGATGGCGGTCTCGGCGGTGAACGGCTGGATCGTGCCGTCGTCCGCCGCGGCACTTTCCAGCAAGCGCAGGGATGTGGTTCCGACGGCGACGACCCGCCCGCCCCTGGCGCGCGCATCGTTCAGGGCATCCGCCGTCGCATCGGAGATTGTGCCCCACTCGGCGTGCATCTTGTGGCTGGACGTATCGTCGGCCTTCACCGGCAGGAACGTCCCCGCCCCGACATGCAGGGTCACGCGATGCAGTCCGACACCGCGCTCGCGCAACGCGGCTTCGAGCGCCGGCGTGAAATGCAGCCCCGCCGTGGGTGCTGCGACCGCGCCTTCGCTGACCGCGAACATGGTCTGGTAATCCGCCGTGTCGCGTTCATCCGGCGTGCGGCGCGAGGCGATGTAGGGCGGCAGCGGTGGGGCGCCGACATCGGCGATGGCCTGATCCAGCACCGGGCCGTGAAAGGAAAACGCCAGCGTCACTTCGCCATTGTCGCCTTTATGTTCAACCTGCGCATCCAGATTGCCAAGCAGACAGACCCGGCCTTCATTGCCGAAACGAATGGCGTCACCCACCGCGAGTTTCTTCGCCGGCTTCACCAGCGCTTGCCAGCGCGAGCCGTCGAGACGCTTGATCAAGGTGGCTTCGATCTTTGGTTCGGTCTCGCGGCCGATGCGACGGCCCGACAATTGAGCCGGGATGACCTTGGTATCATTCACCACGAGTTGGTCGCCCGCCTTGAGGAATCGCGGCAGATCGCGAACCGCCGCGTCCGCCAGCGGTTCATCCGGCATCACCACAAGCATGCGCGCTGCATCGCGCGGGCTGACGGGCCGCAGCGCGATGTTGTTTTCGGGAAGCACAAAGTCGAACAGGTCAGTGCGCATGCCGCCGCAAATCCGATGTCGTCCCCGCGAAAGCGGGGACCCATTGGCTCAAAAAGAGTGGAGCCTTCAGAATAGTCACAGCGCAAACAAACTGGGTCCCCGCTTTCGCGGGGACGACGCAGAGTGTGAACCTGAGACTCCTCCACCGCATTTCGTCCGCGGAGAGGATAGAAAAAAACTAGGCCGCGTCAGCAGCCATATGCGCCTTGACGATCTTGTCCGGGTTCTGCACCGGCTCGCCGCGCTTGATCTTGTCGACGTTCTCCATGCCGGAGGTCACCTTGCCCCACACGGTGTACTGGCCGTTGAGGAAAGCGGCGTCGTCGAAGCAGATGAAGAACTGGCTGTCGCCAGAATCCGGATTGGCCGCGCGAGCCATCGACGCGGTGCCGCGCACATGCGGCTCCTTGTTGAATTCGGCCTTCAGCTTCTTGCCCGAGCCGCCGGTGCCGGTGCCCTGCGGGCAGCCGGTCTGCGCCATGAAGCCTTCGATCACGCGGTGGAACACGATGCCATCGTAGAAGCCCTCACGAACCAGTTCCTTGATGCGAGCGACATGGCCGGGAGCCAAATCGGGACGCATCTCGATGGTCACCGGCCCCTGCGTGGTTTCGAGGATCAAAGTATTTTCGGTATCAGCCATGTTGTTCTCTCTGTCGGTTTGGGAGTTCGTTTGCGCCCGTCAAATCGTATCCTGAAGGGGCGTCCGGCGACCGCATCGCCAAGGCCTTCGGTCAACGACATTGGCGTGCATGATTCCAAGGTCTTCATTAAAGCGAGCCGGTATTGCAGCCGATCGTCGTCGCTTGCATCCGGGGACTCATGGACGATCTTCGGATGACCGAAAATCTCGCCATGCCGTGTAAAGCTCACCAGCACCGTGAGTTCCATTCCTGGATTCGAACGCGGCAATGCCGGCGGCCTCCAGCATCGTTTTAATTTCGCAAGCATCTCCTGAACGGTGTTGGCAGGCTTTTCCTCCGCGCGCGCACGCGGAGACTGCGCCAACAACAATATGGCGAGCGATGCCCCGAAAACAACCACGCCTGGCAGCCGCGGCATCGCGCCCTCGCTGTCGAATGCAATCCGTTACTTGATGTCGGAGGCGACCTGCACTTTGACCATCTTGTCGGGATCCTGCACCGGCTCGCCGCGCTTGATCTTGTCCACCACATCCATGCCGGACACGACTTCACCGATGACGGTGTACTTGTTGTTCAGGAAGCTGCCGTCAGCAAACATGATGAAGAACTGCGAATTGGCCGAGTTCGGTTCGCTGGAACGCGCCATGCCGACGATGCCGCGCTTGAACGGCACGCTGGAGAATTCCGCCGGGAGATTCGGATATTTCGATCCGCCAGTGCCGTTGAAGCGCTGGCCGTCGCCGGTCTGCGCCATGAAGCCGTCGATCACGCGATGGAACGGCACGTTGTTATAGTAACCATCGCGCGCAAGCAGCTTGATCCGCTCGGCATGCTGCGGCGCGAGGTCCGGGCGCAGCTTGACGATCACGCGGCCCTTGGTGGTGTCGATGACAATGGCATTGGCCTTGTCGAGACCGGCCGGAAGAGCTTGGGAAAAAGCGGGTGTTGCAAGGACGAAAGCCGCGAGAACGGCGAGGATGCGGATCATGACAACTCCGGATCAGAGGGAAAGCTATTAGCCGGCGAACTTTGTCTTCAGGCGCGCGGCGACCGCCTTGGGCACGAAGTGCGAAACATCACCGCCCATGCCTGCGATCTGACGCACCAGTGTGGCGGTGATCGGGCGGACAGTGGCGGACGCAGGCAGGAAAACGGTGTAAACTTCCGGCATCAGCGTCTGGTTCATGCCGGCGATTTGCATCTCATAGTCGAGATCGGTGCCGTCGCGCAGGCCGCGGATCAGGATCGTGGCCCCTGCCCGCTGTGCCGCCGTCACGGTCAGGTCATTGAAGGTCACGCAGTCGATTTCGCAGCCCACATGGGCGGCGATCGGCGCGAAGACCTCGCGGACCATCGCCAGCCGATCTTCAACGGAAAACAGGGGGCCTTGCCGGGATGGATGCCGATCGCCACGATCAGCCGGTCGACCAGGCTGCAAGCCTGCCGCACCACATCCAGATGGCCGTTGGTAACAGGGTCGAACGACCCCGGGTAAAGCGCGACACGAGACATGGACCCCTCCTACCCCGGCCCGGCGACCGCCGCAAGCGCAGACGGTTCCATGCACCGGCCCGGTTTCGGGTGGATTATATTTTAACGTCCGGTGAACCTTTCCCGGCCGCTGCGCGTCTTCCCCTCAAGCAGGCTGCAAAGGCCGGCCGCACAGTGGACGGACCATGATCAAAGCTCTCTCAGCAGTGACGATTGCGGCCTTCGCTGCGGCCGCCATGACAATTCTGCCCAGCTTCGCGCCTCCGGTGGAGGCAAGCGTGCCTCAGGCACTGACCAAGACCGACCGGTTGCCGATCCGCGCAGTCAGCGCCCCCTGCGCCGGTCAGAACTGGCCGAATATCGACGTCTCCTGCCTGCGCCGCAGCAATTCAAAAGCGACGATCCAGCCGGTACGTGTGGTGACCACCGACCGCAGCTAACAATCCTGAAGCGGATTGTAGTCCAGAGATGTACGAACGGCGGCTCTCAGCCGCCGTTGCCGTTTTCCGTCTCGTCGGTGATGTGCTCGACCGAAACGACATGCTCGTCCTCCGCCGTATCGAACACGATCACGCCCTGGGTCGAGCGTCCGGCGACGCGAATGTCTTCGACCGGACAGCGGATGAGCTGTCCCTTGTCGGTGACCAGCATGATCTGGTCGCTGTCCTCGACAGGGAACGACGCCACCAGCTTGCCGTTGCGGTTGTTGACGGACATCGCGACGATGCCCTTTCCGCCGCGGCCGGTGGTACGATACTCGAACGACGAACTGCGCTTGCCGTAGCCGTTCTCGCTGATCGTGAGAACAAACTGCTCGGCGGCGGACATCTCGGCATACCGATTCTGGCTGAGTTGCACGGACGCTGATGTTTCTTCCACATCCGCCTCCGTCGTTTCTTCAGCCGCCACCTCGCCCGCAACCGCACGGCGCATTTTGAGATACGCGGCCCGCTCGTCCGAGGACGCATCGAGATGACGCAAGATCGTCAGAGAGATCAGCTTGTCGCCGTCGCCGAGCGCAATACCGCGTACGCCCATAGAGGTGCGCCCCTGGAACACGCGCACGTCGGTGACCGGGAAGCGGATGCACTGCCCGCCGGCGGCGGTCAGCAGCACGTCGTCATTTTCGGTGGCGATCTGCACATCGACGATGGCTTCACCTTCGTCGAGTTTCATGGCGATGATACCCGACCGGCGCACGTCGACGAAATCCGACAGTTTGTTGCGCCGGACGTTGCCGCCGGTGGTGGCGAATAGCACGTCGAGGTTGCCCCACGACGATTCATCCTCCGGCAGCGGCATGATGGTGGTGATGCGCTCGCCCTGCTCCAGCGGCAGGATGTTGATCAGCGCCTTGCCGCGCGAGTTCGGCGCGGCCATCGGCAGGCGCCAGACCTTTTCCTTGTAGACCTGACCGTGGGACGAGAAGAACAGCACCGGTGTATGCGTCGAGGCGATGAACAACCGGCTGACGAAATCCTCATCACGGGTCTGCATTCCGGAGCGGCCCTTGCCGCCGCGTTTCTGCGCCCGGTAAGCCGACAACGGCACGCGCTTGACGTAACCCGCATGCGAAACGGTGACGACCATATCCTCGCGCTGGATAAGGTCTTCGTCCTCGACCTCGCCTTCCTGATCGATGATGAGGGTGCGGCGCGGCGTTGCGAACTCGGCCTTCACGGCCTGCAATTCGTCCTTGATGATTGCCTGGATTCTGGCGCGCGAGCGCAGAATGTCGAGATAATCCGCGATCTCCACGGCGAGTTTGTCGAGTTCGTCGGAAATTTCCTCGCGGCCGAGGGCTGTCAGGCGCTGCAAGCGCAGGTCGAGAATGGCCTTGGCCTGTTCCAGCGACAGCCGCGCCGTGCCGTCTTCGGCGACGCGATGGCGCGGATCGTCGATCAGCAGAATCATCGTCGCCACGTCCTTGGCCGGCCAGTCGCGCGCCATCAGGGTTTCGCGCGCGGTGTTCGGATCGGGCGATGTACGGATGACGCGAATGACTTCGTCGATATTGGCGACGGCGATCGCGAGACCGACCAGGATGTGGGCGCGGTCGCGCGCCTTGTTGAGCAGGAACTTCGTGCGCCGCGAGACCACGGTTTCGCGAAACGCGATGAAAAGCGTCAGCAGGTCCTTGAGGTTCATCACCTGCGGACGGCCGCCATCGAGCGCCACGACATTGGCGCCGAAATTGGTCTGGAGCGGCGTGAACTTGTAGAGCTGGTTCAGCACCACTTCGGGCACGACATCGCGCTTCAGCTCGACAACCACGCGGTAGCCGTCGCGGTCGGATTCGTCGCGCAAATCTGAAATGCCCTCGATCTTCTTTTCGCGCACCAGCTCGGCGATGCGTTCGACCATGCTCGCCTTGTTCACCTGATACGGGATTTCCGAGACGATGATCGCTTCGCGATCCTTGCGGATCGTTTCGATGCTCACCTTGCCGCGCATCACAATGGAACCGCGGCCGAGGTGATAGGCCGCGCGAATGCCCTGGCGGCCAAGTATAATGCCGCCGGTCGGGAAATCCGGTCCTGGGATGATGCCGATGAGATCGTCGATTCCGAGCGCCGGATCGTTAATCAGCGCAACACAGGCGTCGATGACTTCGCCGAGATTGTGCGGCGGGATGTTGGTTGCCATGCCGACCGCGATGCCGCCCGCGCCGTTGACCAGCAGGTTCGGAAACTTTGCCGGCAGAACCTTCGGCTCGCGCTCCGAACTGTCGTAGTTCGGCTGATAATCGACAGTGTCCTTGTCGATGTCGTCGAGCAGCGAGTGGGCGACCTTCTCAAGGCGTGACTCGGTATATCGCATCGCGGCGGCCATATCGCCATCGACCGAGCCGAAGTTGCCCTGCCCGTCGATCAGCGGCACGCGCATGGAAAAGTCCTGCGCCATCCGGACCATCGCGTCGTAGACCGACTGGTCGCCATGCGGATGATACTTACCGATGACGTCGCCGACGGTGCGCGCCGATTTGCGATACGGCTTGTTCCACTCAAAACCGTTCTCATACATCGCATAGAGGATGCGGCGATGAACCGGCTTCAAACCGTCGCGCGCGTCCGGCAACGCACGCGCCACGATCACGCTCATCGCGTAATCGAGGTAGGAGCGCTTCATCTCATCCGTGATCGAAACGGGACGGATATCGGCCGTCTCGGGCGGGCCGGACGGCGGATCTTCTTGGTCAGCCAACGTGCAGAATCCTAGGTGCGAAATACTGTTGTTATATAGGCTATTTCGCGCGCCAACGCCAACCGCTTTAAGCGCCGAAAACGGGGTAAAAATACCCGCATTTTCAAATATTTATGGCGCATCCTTGCATCGATTCAAACGCTGCGTTTTCAAGGCCGAAATGTCGGTGCAGCACGCCGCGCGTTACCGTTTGCGCAGTCACGCAAAAGCCGGTGAGAATCTCACCGGCTCATGCACCTACAGCATGCACCTACAGGATGGAAAACGGGATGATTTATTAGAACGGAATATCGTCGTTCATATCGTCGCGACCGCCACCTCCCGCTGCCACACGGCGCGGAGGCGCCGAGCGCGAAGGACCTGACGAACCGAAATCGCCGCCACCTTCTTCAGCGCCGAACGAACTACCACCGCCGCTCTTGCCGTCAAGCATCGTCAGAGTGGAATTGAAATTCTGAAGAACGACTTCGGTCGAATAGCGATCCTTGCCATCCTTGTCCTGCCACTTGCGCGTCTGCAACTGGCCCTCGAGATAAACCTTGGAGCCCTTCTTCAGGTACTGCTCGGCAATCTTGCACAGACCTTCGCTGAAGATCACGACGCGATGCCACTCGGTCTTTTCCTTGCGCTCGCCGGTGTTCTTGTCCCGCCACGTATCCGACGTCGCGACGCTCAGGTTAGCGATCGGACGACCGTCCTGCGTGCGCTTGATCTCAGGGTCGGCACCAAGATTTCCAACCAGGATGACTTTATTGACGCTTCCCGCCATTGCCGTTCTCCACTTTCGCGCTCCGAATCCGGCGCGCCCGAATCTGTGAGGATTTATGTTCGCGATAGCGCGATCCCAACCAGGAATTCGCCCGCTTCCAAAATGACCCTATACTTTCCCCCGTGCGAATGACGCCAGCCCGCCGGTTATCCACACGCAACCCATCTAAATCCGAGACATAATACGTACTCTTTTTGTTCTCACGCAAGCGGAACCTGAGAGGGAACCCTTTGATGCATAAAACATTGTTGAATCGGGTTCCCGAAAATGTGTCCAAACCGTGATGAAATCGTGGAACCAAAAGGTCAAATATCTCAAACAATTCCTTGCATTAGAGGATTTCACTTCGCTTCCGACTGTTGCATTTCGGAGACGGCTTTTTCCGCAGGACCGCGTATATTCCGACCACGAAATCGAGAATCCCATTGCGTTCGCGCGTTGGACAAACTGCTTCGAAAAATCGAAGCAGGCCTAAAACTGGAGAAGATGAAGATGAAGAAATTTTTGCTCGGCACCGTGGCACTCGTTGCCCTTGGTACTGCTTCGGCGGTCGCTGCTGACCTGCCGGCACGTACCTACACCAAGGCGCCGGTTTATGCCGCGCCTGTCTACAACTGGACCGGCATCTACGTCGGTGCGCACATCGGCGCCGCCTTCGGTGGCGATGATGGGTTCGCGACCACCGATCCGCTGCTTTCCGGCCGCAACCGGGACGCAGCGTTCCTCGGCGGCGGTCAGATCGGCGCTGACTACCAGTTCGCTCCGAACTGGCTGGTTGGTATCGAAGGCCAGATCAGCGGCCTGTCGAACAACGATCGTAGCTTCACCGATGGCTTCGATGTCCTGCGTGACAAGTCCGATTGGCTCGCTTCGGTCACCGGCCGTCTCGGCTACACTTGGGGCCCTGGCCTGATTTACGCCAAGGGCGGTGTCGCGTTCCGTGACGACGCTGGCCTCGCTGCAACCGCTGGCTTCCTGCCGGCGGTTACTGATCGCCAGTCGACCGGCTACACTGTCGGCGGTGGTCTGGAATACATGTTCGCCCCCGCCTGGTCGGCGAAGGTCGAGTACCAGTACTATAACTTCGACACCACCAACGTTGCTTACACCGGTGGCGGTCTTCCGCAGTCTCTCAGCTACAAGGATGATCTCCACACTGTGAAGGTTGGCGTGAACTATCACTTCAACTGGGGTGGCCCGGTCGTCGCGAAGTACTGATCTTCGCAGACCTGACTAACTCTGCCTGAGATTCTCAGGTTGCGGAAAGGCCGGCTCTCAGAGCCGGCCTTTTTGTATGCCATGCGTTTTTAGGGACTCAACCTTCCTTCGCGCAGCAAACCGTTGATGGCGCGTGAACAGGACTGGAAATACAGCCCCGTTCTTCCTATGTTCCAAAAGTAGGAATATGACCGACAACAAGCAACCGGCGAACGATCTTCGTGTTTTCCGGAGACCGCGCTGATTTTGCGCACAACGTGCCCGGAACTCCCCAATGGATGAAGTCATCAAGGCGAACCGCAAATCGACCGCTGGATCGAGCATGCGGGCGATCACGATTCGTGGCGCGCGCGAGCACAATCTCAAGAATGTCGATCTCGAAATCCCGCGCGACAAGCTGGTGGTATTCACCGGCCTCTCCGGTTCCGGCAAATCGTCCCTCGCCTTCGACACGATCTACGCCGAGGGTCAGCGCCGCTATGTCAGATCGCTGTCGGCCTACGCCCGCCAGTTCCTGGAAATGATGCAGAAGCCCGACGTCGATCAGATCGACGGCCTGTCGCCAGCCATCTCCATCGAGCAGAAGACCACGTCCAAGAATCCGCGATCGACTGTCGGAACCGTCACCGAGATCTACGACTACATGCGCCTGTTGTGGGCGCGTGTCGGTATCCCCTATTCGCCGGCGACGGGGCTTCCCATCGAAAGCCAGACCGTCTCGCAGATGGTGGACCGCGTGCTCGCCCTGCCCGAAGGCACGCGACTGTATCTGCTGGCGCCTGTCGTCCAGGGTCGCAAGGGCGAGTATCGCAAGGAGTTCGCGGAGTTCCTCAAGAAGGGATTCCAGCGGGTCAAGGTCGACGGCAAATTCTACGAACTGGCCGAAGCGCCGACGCTGGACAAGAAATTTCCCCATGACATCGACGTGGTGGTGGATCGCATTGTCGTGCGCGCCGATATAGCACAGCGACTCGCGGAATCGTTCGAGACCGCGTTGAAGCTGGCGGAAGGCCTGGCGGTCGTCGAGTTTGCCGACGCGCCGGCCGGAAGCGGATCTTCACCAGAAAAATCAGAAAGAAAGGCGGACAAGAAAACAGCCAAGATCCACGACAAGAGCGGCCCGGAGCGAATCCTGTTCTCGGAGAAGTTCGCGTGCCCGGTGTCCGGCTTCACGATTCCCGAAGTCGAACCCCGGCTGTTCTCGTTCAACAACCCTTACGGCGCGTGTCCGAAATGCGGCGGCCTTGGCGTCGAGCAGCACATCGACGCCGAACTGGTGATTCCCGACAAGGAACTGACCCTGCGCAAGGGTGCAATCGCGCCTTGGGCGAAATCGTCGTCGCCTTATTATGTCCAGACGCTGCAAGCGCTCGGCAAGTTCTACAAGTTCACGCTCGACACCAAGTGGAAAGACCTGCCGAAGAAGACGAAGGACGCGATCCTGTTCGGCTCCGGCGACGACGAGATCAAGTTTTCCTATGAAGACGGCGTGAGGTCATACGACACCAAGAAGCCGTTCGAGGGCGTGGTCACCAACATCGAGCGCCGATTCCACGAGACCGAAAGCGAATGGGCGCGCGAGGAACTCGGCAAGTATTTCACCGACGTGCCTTGCGAAGCGTGTCACGGTTATCGCCTGAAGCCGGAAGCGCTCTGCGTCAAGATCGGCGGCAAGCACATCGGCGAGATATCCGAGTTGTCGGTTCTGCGCGCCGGTGAATGGTTCGAGACCGTTCCCAAGCAGCTGAACAAGCAGCAGAACGAAATCGCGGTTCGGATCCTGAAAGAGATCTGCGAGCGGTTGTCGTTCCTGCTCGACGTCGGCCTGAATTACCTGACCCTGGCGCGCGCATCCGGCACCCTGTCCGGCGGCGAAAGCCAGCGCATCCGCTTGGCCTCGCAGATCGGCTCCGGCCTGACAGGCGTTCTCTATGTGCTGGATGAGCCCTCGATCGGCCTGCATCAGCGCGACAATGCACGGCTGCTCGATACGCTGCGGCGGCTGCGCGATCTCGGCAACACCGTGATCGTTGTCGAACACGACGAAGACGCCATCGAAACCGCGGACTACGTCGTGGACGTCGGCCCCGGCGCGGGCGTGCATGGCGGAAACATCGTCGCACAAGGGACGCCGCAACAGATCAAGGCGAATCCGAAATCGCTGACGGGACAATATCTCACCGGCGAACTGTATGTGCCGATTCCCGAGCGGCGACCGCCCAATCATCGCCGCACCATCAAGGTGATCAACGCGAGGGGCAACAATCTCAAGAACGTGTCCGCGGAAATCCCGCTTGGGCTGTTCACTTGTGTCACCGGCGTGTCCGGCGGCGGCAAGTCTACGCTGCTGATCGACACGCTGTACAAGGCGATCGCGCGCAAGCTCAACAACGCGTCGGAAGGCCCCGCTCCGCATGACCGCATCGAAGGGCTGGAGCATATCGACAAGATCATCGACATTGACCAGTCACCGATCGGGCGCACGCCGCGTTCCAACCCCGCGACCTATACCGGCGCATTCACGCCGATCCGCGAATGGTTCGCCGGCCTGCCGGAATCCAAGGCGCGCGGCTATGAACCGGGCCGTTTCTCGTTCAACGTCAAGGGTGGCCGCTGCGAAGCGTGCCAGGGCGACGGTCTGATCAAGATCGAGATGCATTTCCTGCCGGACGTCTACGTCACCTGCGACACCTGCAAGGGCAAGCGCTACAACCGCGAGACGCTCGACGTGCTGTTCAAGGGCAAGTCGATCGCCGACGTGCTCGACATGACGGTGGACGAGGCGGCTGACTTCTTCAAGGCGGTGCCGCGCGTGCGCGAAACCTTCAAGACGTTGCAGCGTGTGGGTCTCGGCTACATCCACGTCGGTCAGCAGGCGACCACGCTGTCAGGTGGCGAAGCGCAGCGCGTCAAGCTGGCGAAGGAACTGAGCAAGCGCGCAACGGGCCGCACGCTCTATATTCTCGACGAGCCGACCACGGGCCTGCATTTCCACGACGTCGCCAAGCTGCTCGAAGTGCTCCACGAACTGGTCGCCCAAGGCAACACGGTGGTCGTCATCGAGCACAATCTCGAAGTCATCAAGACTGCCGACTGGGTGATCGATCTCGGGCCGGAAGGCGGCGACGGCGGCGGCGAAATCGTCGCATGGGGTCCGCCGGAAGACATCGTCAAGGCGCCGCGCAGCTACACCGGAAAGTTTTTGGCGCCGGTCCTGAAAAAAGGCCGCGCGGGAAAAATCCGCGATACGGATGAGGCGGCGGAGTAACGCCGCTTCAATAGAACGCTGGTAAGAGAATCTTTCTCCTGACCGCGAAGATGATCACCTCACTCCCGTGCCCTTGCACCGCTGGCAAGTGACGACCTTGTCGCCCTTCTTCAGCAAGCCCTTGCCTTCGCAATTCTTGCACTTCTGCTTCTTCTTGATGTTGGGGCCTTTTTCATTCGCCATGAATCTCTCCAGGTTACAGCGTGCGTTGCATATGGCGACGACCATAGCATGCGCGGCTCATAAGCAGACGCTATTCACCGAGCGCTAAAGACGCTAAGAAATGATGCCGCGCGGATGGATGTGACCTGACGGCTCGATCACGAGCCGCAAAGCCAGATTACGGTTCAGTCTGGCGCGACCAATTGACCGCGCCTTGCAAGACACCTCATTGCCCGTGCCGGGCGAGATCCTGATCCGTCAGATCCCAATCCTGCCAGAGTTTCAAGGCCGCCAACAGGATGACGAAGCCGCCAAGGCTGGCGTGCCAGAATCTGAGCGCGCCGTCGCCTGAATAACCGAAGACATACGGTGAGGCGACAAGCCACAGACCAAGCGCCATCTCGCCCGCCTCTTCCCAGCGCTGGAGCGCAATATATTCCATCTGGGCAAGGCCAAAGACGAGGACGCCAACCAGAACCGCATTCAAAATTGCGAGGCCCGGCTCATAGAGTTGGCCGAACCCGTGGTTCGCTCCGCCCCTGATCCAAGGCGAGACCACGATCAGCAGGCCCAACAGCATGCCGGACCAATCTTCCCATGTGCGGTGAGTTTCGAAAAACCGGATGCCAGACATTGTAAAACCTCCTGTAAAGAGGCATACGCCGGCGGCCCTTAGGCCTCACATTCCGACTGAAAACGACCACTTGGCCGCATCGGGGTATGTCTGTAACGAACGTATGAATCCGGCGGGTCTTTACAAGGTGCGCCATGACGACTTTGTTGTTTCCCTGGATCAAGAGAGCAGACCATGACCGAGACAGTCCAAAACAATCCGGCCAGGAAACGCTACGAACTGGCCGTCGAAGACCATCTCGCGGCGACATATTACTCGCTTTTGGACGGCGTCATCACCTTCATCCATACGGAGGTGCCGAAGGAACTCGAAGGCAAGGGCATCGGATCGAAGCTCATCAAGGGCGCACTGGATCAGGTGCGCGCTGCGGGGCTCAAGGTCATCCCCCAATGCCCGTTCGTGAAGGCTTACATCGGCAAACACGCCGAATACGCCGACCTGCTCAAATAGGCCGATCCTCACCTTCGACGACAAAGAGGCTAAAGCCCATGAGCCAGACCGCTGTCCGCAACAACACTGCGCTGAGCCGTTACGAACTCGACGTCAACGGCGCGACCGCGTTTGCCAACTACCGGCTCGCACCCGGCACCGTGATCATCACCCACACCGAGACGCCGCCTGCCCTGCGCGGACGCGGCATCGCATCAAAACTGGTGCAGGGCGCACTGGAGCAAATCCGTGCCGACGGAATGAAAGTCGTGGCCGGTTGCGGCTTCGTCGTGGATTATCTGGACAAGCATCCGGAGTTTGCCGATATCGCTGCTGAGTCTGGCTCGCCCTGATCCAAATAAAAGCCCGCCGATACGGCGGGCTTCCTTTGTTCATCCGAGCGCCACTCAGACGATCTTGATCGACATATCCGGCAGACCTTCCAACTTGCAGAGCAAGACGTCGCCCTTCACAACCGGGCCGACATTCTCCGGCGTGCCTGAATAAATGATGTCGCCTGCCTTCAGTTCGAAAGCCTCCGACAATTTCGAAATCTGCTCGGCCACGCTCCAGATCATCTTGTTGAGATCGGAGTTCTGCTTGACCGTCCCGTTCACGGCGAGCGAAATCGCGCCCTTGGTGAAATGCCCCGTCTTGGTCACCGGATGGATCGGCCCAAGAACGGCCGAATGATCGAAGCTCTTGCCGATTTCCCAAGGCTTCTTCTCGGCGCCCATGGCATTCTGCAAATCGCGCCGTGTCATGTCGAGACCGAGTGCGTAGCCGTAGACATGGTCGAGCGCCTTGTCGGCGGGAATGTTCTTGCCGCCGGATTTCAGCGCCGCCACAAGTTCGACTTCGTGGTGATAGTTTTTCGTCAGCGTCGGATACGGATGATCGCCGACCGAGCCGATGGCGACAACCTGAATGGCGTCAGTCGGCTTCTGGAAGAAGAACGGCGGCTCGCGCGTGGGATCGGAACCACGCTCGATCGCATGGGCCGCGTAGTTGCGGCCGATGCAGTAGATGCGCCGAACCGGAAAGACTTCCTTCAAACCGACGACGGGAACCGTCACCTGGGCGACGGGAAAAATCGGCGTCAGGCCGACTTTCGCCTCGGCGCTTTCACCAAGAGCAGCCGTGCCGGCAAGAGCAGCCGCGCCTCCAGCGAGAATGTTTCTACGATTGAGTTCGGTCATGTTTCCTCCCTCTTCTGCTGAACTGCGCGGGCATTGTTGTTGGTGTTAGCTGTCCGCGGACGATTATACCGGCGCTGGCATTTTGTATTCCCGATGCTGTGATTTGAACAGTGAGTTCGCGAACGCGCTTTGGTTGCGGTGCAGCGAAAAAGACCCGCCATTGGCGGGCCTTTCTGGATATTGGTGAAGCGCCGAAGGCGATCAGTGCTTCAGATCATCCGGCAGTTTGCCGCCGTTAGCCGCGAGCTTGGTCATGACCTGCTTGTGCAGCCAGATATTCATCTTGGCCGAATCATTGGTATCGCCGTCGTACTTCAATTCCTTCGCGAGTTCCTTGCGGGCGCCGAGGCTTGAATCAATATTGAGAGCTTTCATCAGGTCGACGATCGAAGTCCGCCACTCGAGTTTTTCGCCCTTGGCAGCAACGGCCTTGTCGAGAATCGGCGCGACGTCGACCATCGGCACGCTCGCACTGGTGCCTCCTGCGGCAGAACCAACTCCGCCGACAGGCTCAGCAGCGTCGGCCTTGGTGCCGAAAATCGCGCTCATGATCTTTCCAAAAATGCTCATCTGTAAACTCCCGATAACCCGTCATTGGATGGTGGATGAAGTTGACGCCGATTCCCCCGCTGCCCCGGCGTGCGCCTCGCCGGTCACGAAAGAGTGTAGACGTCCGGTCATCGCTTGCCAATGCAGCAGTTGCGCAAGCGCGCGGTGGATTGAATCAATTGTGCCAAAATGACGCCACAATGACCGACGTCTCCAGCATCATAAAACACAATGATGCGCGATAGGTTCCACACCGCATTTCAAAAATCTATTGCGACTGCTCACGCAAGTGCGACTGCCTATCGCGATATTTTCTCAACTGGATTTCGGCGGTCGTGATAGCGTTTGGGTTCGCACGGAGCCCTATGAGAAATCTCAGCGTCCTGGAACGCTGTGTGACAAGGAGACAGTCACCATGAGCAATCCCGTTTCGGCTGACATCAAGTCGTTCCCGCTTGCATCCGACCCCGCGAAGTACACCGTTCGGACAATCACTCTGGAAGACCTCAAAGACGCGCTCCGCATGGGATGGGAGGATTTCAAGGCCGCTCCCACTCACGCCATTCTGCTGGCGCTGATCTATCCCGTGCTCGGAATCCTGCTGGCGCGGACCATCCTCGGCTATTCGATCCTCCCGCTGCTGTTTCCGCTTGCTGCGGGTTTTGCGCTGCTTGGACCGTTCGCGGCCCTTGGGTTCTACGATCTTTCCAGGCGTCGCGAACAGGGAGAGTCCTCCACTGCCTCGCATGCCTTAAGCGTGCTGCGTTCGCCGTCCATCGGCGCGATGGTGTTTTTCGGCGGACTTCTTCTCGTGCTGTTCCTGGTGTGGCTTACCGCTGCAAACTCCATTTACAACGCGACATTCGGATATGCGCCCGCGGCCAGTTTCCCTGATTTCTTTCACCGCGTGCTGACCACAGCGGAAGGACAGCAGTTGATCGTGGTTGGCTGCGGCGTCGGTTTCCTGTTCGCTTTCGTCGCGCTTTGCATCAGCGTTGTCTCATTTCCGCTGATGCTCGATCGCCATGCCAGCGCGACGGATGCGATGATCACGTCGGTGCGCGCGGTCGCGCAGAACCCAATCCCGATGGCGGCATGGGGATTGATCGTCGCCGCGTTGCTAATTGCTGGGACGATCCCGTTCTTCCTCGGTCTGACCGTGGTCATTCCGGTGCTCGGCCATGCGACCTGGCATCTCTACCGCAAGGTGATCGAGCCGGTGGCGATGCCGTATGAACCGTCGCCGCAGCCGAAAGCGCGGCGCTATGCGGCAGACTTCCCGGTCAACCTGTTCTCATGGGGACGCAAAGACAGATAATCACCATCGCACGGCGAGCATGGGCGGATGAGAGGCGGCGGCGATACGCTCGCCACCTCGTCGAAATGGCGAGCGATCCCGACCGGCCTTAGGACATGTTTTGGCCGCGGTTGCGAACGAGATTCGCAACCGGGATATATTGCATGACGCGGCGGGCTTGCCTGATGACCGATGGCTCCACTATCCGCGCGGCTTTCGCCGCGCTCCTGTTACTCACGGCCTCTTCCTCCTCGCTCGCCGCAACATGCGGCACCGGAAATTTCGAGAGCTGGCTGACAGACGTTAAGGGCGAGGCCGCGTCGAAGGGAATTTCACCGCAAACAATCGCGCAAGCCCTGAACGGGGTGACACTCGACAACAGCGTGCTCTCACACGACAAGTCACAACAGGTCTTCCGACAGAGTTTCGAGCAATTCTCCGGCCGGATGGTTCCGCCACGGCTGGCGGCCGGCACCAACAAGATGAAGCAGTACGGATCGGTGCTGTCCCGCATTGAGGAACGCTATGGTGTGCCGGGCTCCATCCTGGTCGCGATCTGGGGACTTGAAACCGACTACGGCGCCAACATCGGAAAATTCCCGACCATCCGTTCTGTCGCAACACTCGCCTACGATTGCCGCCGGTCCGAAATGTTTCGCGCTGAATTGATGGACGCGCTGCGCATCGTCGATCGTGGCGATCTCGCGCCGTCGGAGATGCGCGGCGCGTGGGCCGGCGAAATCGGCCAGACTCAGTTCATGCCGTCGTCCTACATCAAGTTCGCCGTCGATTTCGACAACAACGGACGGCGCGACCTCTTGCGCAGCGCGCCCGACGTGCTGGCGTCGACCGCGAACTTCCTTGCCAGCTACGGCTGGAAGCGCGGCCAGCCATGGGATTCCGGCAGCGACAATTTCGCGGTGCTTCAACAGTGGAATAAGAGCGAGGTCTATTCCAGGACGATCGCCTATTTCGCAAGTCAGCTCGATCGCGCGCCCTGAATCGTTTTGCAGGGCAAGAACGCTGAAGTCGATGACGCGGCAGCATTGCCGCCGCGTCATTTTTTCGCAACCGTCAGTGCTTGTGCGCCGGTTCGCTGGTCGCCCCCATCGCACTGACATTAAAGCTGACATCGAGTGTGCCGGCCTTCTCGAACTTCAGAGAGGCCTTCAGCGTGTCGCCCTGCTTCAGCGGCTGTTTGATGTCCATGAACATGATGTGGAAACCACCCGGCTTCAATTCGACCGTCTCGCCGGGCTTGATAGTCAATCCATCGGCCAGCGGCCGCATCTTCATGACACCGTCGGTCATCGACATTTCGTGGATCTCCACGCGATCGGCGCCGACCGATGTCGCACTAACCAGACGATCGGGCGACTTGCCGCTGTTGGTGACCTTGAGATAGCCGCCTGCAATCTTGGCACCGCCCGGCGTCGCGCGCGTCCACGGCGATGCCACAACGAGATCACCGATCTTGAACGTGTCGGCGCCGGTCTGGGGCGCTGCACCCATCTTCGTATGGTCCATCTGAGCCTGCGCGACCGTTGTATCGGAGACGATCCGCAGCGCTGGCGCAGGCGATTTCAGGCTGTGCGGATTTTCTCCGGCCGACGCGATCTGATCCCAACGGACTTCGCCCTTCGCGCACTGCTGAACCGTCGGAAAGGCGATCGCCTGCCCCGGCGGAAAATCGGTGATGAAGCTGGTGAAGACGAACTCATCGTAATTGTCGTCCGGCAGCGATCCGCCCGACCACGCCACTTCCTTCGGGCCCTCGGTCACGGCCTTGCCATGGCTCTGATAGGACTTGGCGTAAGCGCCGCGCGTGACATTGAGTGTCCAGCCTGCCTTGGGCATCGGCTTCACGCCGATGACGCCTTCCGGAATCTGGATGCGGATGGTTTGGGTGGCCGCGCCATCGCAGCCATGCGGCACCTGGAACACCGCCTTGTAGTACGTACCAGGACGGGTCTCGCCGGTCGCGAGCGTGATGTGCGCGAATGCGGACGAGTGCGAAGCGATGACGGCCATTGCGGCGAAACCAGCGCCGGCCACCAGCCGCTGAGGGCTGCAAGAGTTGATGATCATGTTGTCCTCGAATGATGCTGAGAGAGAATTCCGGAACGAACGTCTCAGGTCAGCATCGGCGGCGCCCGGGCCAGAAAGGCCCGCGTTCCCGATATCTCGAGAAGCGGTGTTTCAGCCGGGACCAAAACCTGCGCGTAAACCGCCGGCCGCACGAAGAGCGAAGCGGGATCAGGCAGCTTTGCGACGGCTTGCGCTGTCAGGCAGGCGTCGAAGCAGTTCTTGTGGGTGTCCGGCCGGGCCGGTGGTTCGTTGCCGCCAGCTCCCCGGTTCTCCGACAGGCCGGAGCAAATGAACCCAAGGCCGCCCGCAAACTCGCCAGAGACCGCCAGCGCCCCGCCCCAGTTCAGGAGCAAGGCCTGAAGCGCTAGCACCTGCGACAGCGCGAGGGCAACGAGGAGCCTGCGGATGGAATAGCGGGCGGACATCCAGCGGCTATGCCACGGCCCGGCTGTAACGTCTACGAGGACAACACGCATTAGGTGCGAACCAAAGATGCCGTCCAGTCGATAAAATGAACTATTGTTCGGTATTAAACATCACACGAGGCCAAAAACAGGCCGGAAGGCCTTCTATCCAACGCTCGGTGCCAAAAAAGCATAGCTTAGCGCCCACCCTGCTCAACTACCGCTGAGAGGACTAGAGCCTGGCCTTGATCTATTTTGCGTCAAGCCCATGATATATCGTCCTAAGAAATGGTGGCGAACGAGAAAACGTTATCTCTCGTTACCGTGGTGCGTTGAATTCAAGGTGAAAGATTAATCACTTCTTGATGTAGGCATGCGTTATTAGCTTAGCTGCATCGCAACATTTGCGGTGTTGCACCGCAGAATCCTGACCTATATTCCATTCTAACGAGGACGCTCCCTCCAAGGGCTGAATCGGGATTACGAAGGAGACTAACAATGCTGCTCTCATTTATCCGCGCTATCCAGGCGTTCCGTGACTATCAGCGCAATGTTGCTGAGCTGTCCCAGTTGAGCGATCGGGAATTGGCTGATATCGGGCTTGACCGCTCCGACATCCAGCGCGTCGCAGCCGGCGCCTACAACGGCTAAGGCCGCAACTGCATCACGAACGGATTACGCCCGCGACTTGCGGGCGTTGTCGTATCGAACTCTGCGGCGCATCGTCCGCTGAACACGAACTGCGGTTGCGTCGTCACCCGGCTGGCTCTACTTCAGGGCCATGACAGATCATCCCAAGACCACCGCGACCGATACCGTCCACGTTATCGGCGGCGGCCTCGCCGGTTCGGAAGCCGCGTGGCAGATCGCCAATGCCGGCGTCAATGTCGTGCTGCACGAGATGCGGCCGATGCGAACGACCGAGGCTCACCGCACCGACAGCCTCGCCGAACTGGTCTGCTCCAATTCATTCCGCTCGGACGACGCGGCCAACAACGCCGTCGGTTTGCTGCATGCCGAACTCCGCAAGCTCAACTCCCTCATCATGCGCAGCGCCGACGCCAATCAGGTGCCGGCCGGCGGCGCGCTCGCGGTTGATCGCGACGGCTTTTCGGCAGCGGTCAGCGCGGCGCTGGCAGCGCATCCGAAGATTGCGATTCTGCCGCGAGGAAATCGCGGGCCTCCCTCCGGCCGAATGGCAGAACGTCGTCGTCGCGACCGGACCACTGACATCGCCGGCGCTGGCCGATGCGATCCGCGGCCTGTCCGGTGAAGACGCCCTCGCCTTCTTCGACGCCATCGCGCCCATCGTGCATCGCGACTCCATCAACATGGAGATCGCATGGTTTCAGTCGCGCTACGACAAGGTCGGCCCCGGCGGCACCGGCGCCGACTACATCAACTGCCCGATGACGCGCGAGCAATACGACGCCTTCGTCGATGCACTGATCGCAGGCGAAAAGACCGACTTCAAGGAATGGGAAGAGAATACGCCCTACTTCGACGGCTGCCTGCCGATCGAGGTGATGGCCGCGCGCGGCCGCGAGACGCTGCGTCACGGCCCGATGAAGCCGGTCGGCCTGACCAATCCGCGCGATCCGACCGTGAAAGCCTATGCCATCGTGCAGCTTCGTCAGGACAACAAGCTCGGCACGCTCTACAATATGGTCGGCTTCCAGACCAAGCTGAAGCACGGCGCGCAAACACAGGTGTTCCGCACCATTCCGGGTCTTGAGAACGCGGAGTTCGCGCGGCTCGGCGGACTTCACCGCAACACCTTTCTGAATTCACCGAAGCTGCTCGATCCGCAACTGCGATTGCACGCGCAGCCGCGCCTGCGCTTCGCGGGGCAGATGACGGGATGCGAAGGCTACGTCGAATCCGCCGGCGTCGGCCTGCTCGCCGGCCTGTTTGCGGCTGCCGAAGCGACGCGAAATGAAATCACACCGCCGCCGCCGACGACCGCGCTCGGCGCGCTGCTCGGGCACATCACCGGCGGCCATATCGAAACCATCGACGCCGGACCGCGCTCGTTTCAGCCGATGAACATCAACTTCGGATTGTTTCCGCCGCTGGCCTCGCCGCCGACGAAGAAGCCGGACGGCACGCGGCTGCGCGGCAACGAGAAGACCGTTGCGAAAAAGCAGGCCATCAGCGCGCGGGCGCTTACCGATCTCGACCGCTGGATCGCGGAGACGCTGCGCGTGTCCGACGCGGCGTAAATTTGGCATCCAAAGCAGACGAAATATCGCGCCGAAATCACAACGGCAAAATGGTGACGGACTTCGCTGCAAAAGGCGGAATGGCGACGGGATGGCGGCGCACGAATGGATCGGGATTCAGGGACAGATTCGGGCCGGAATTAACTTGACTGGTTTCGTTTGAACCAGCGTTCAGACCATCGCCCCCGGGACATCGGCTCAAAACCTGTAATCGAGACGTTTCTCCAACAGCAAGATTACATAACAAGAGACGACGAATTGACTGACGCTCCGGACAACCACACGACCGCCTTTGACGCAGCCCATGCGCGTGCTTACGCCGAGGGGCCGCCCCGGCAGGTGCCCGGCTTCGCCGGCCTGCATCGCATGACCTCGCTGCTGCTGGCGGAGCGCGTTTCCTCGCAGGGGCAGGTTCTTGTGCTCGGCGCGGGTGGCGGCCTGGAGTTGAAGGCTCTCGCCGACGATCATCCCGGCTGGACGTTTACTGGCGTTGACCCGTCGGCTGATATGCTGCGGGTGGCGGAACAGATCGTGGGACCGCATGCGGCGCGAATCCGCCTTCACGAAGGTTATATCGACGCCGCGCCTGCGGGGCCGTTCGACGGCGCGATCTGTCTGCTGACGCTGCATTTCGTTCCTCGCGATCAACGCCTTGAAACGCTTCGCCAGATTCATCGTCGTCTTGCGCCGGGCGCACCGTTCGTCGTCGCTCACATCAGCTTTCCACAGACGGAGCCGGAGCGGTCGATGTGGATCGCCCGTCATGTCGCGTTCAGCGGAGCCGATCCCGCGCACGCGGAGAGCGCCAGACAGGCCATCGCCACCCGACTATCCATCCTGTCGCCCGAGGACGACGAAGCGCTGCTGCGCCAAGCTGGATTTTCGAACATCAGCCTGTTTTACGCGGGCCTGAGTTTCAGAGGCTGGGTGGGATATGCGTAGCTTTCACGATCACTCCGGGTAACCTGCCGGCGTCGTCTGCGCATCAGTCTCCAGCAAATCACCGATAGGTTTTACCCCCTGAACGGCTCCGCACTCGCCGCCCGCCACGTCGTCCAGAGCAAGGCCGAGCCGCGACAACGACGGCGGCGCGCACGGCTCCGACGTCTCAAGCCGCGTCATCCCCTTGATTTCAAGATAAATTGTAGCTACAAATTACTTCATGAAAATCGTATGGGACGAACCGAAGCGTCTCGCCAACCTTGATAAGCACGGGTTGGATTTTGCCGATCTCGATGAGACCTTTTTCGATACCGCCTTGGTCGTTCCAACCCGCCACAAGCGCTGGATGGGCATTGGTGTGAATGTTCGCGGCGTCATCGTGGTGGTTTTTGCCCGTCTCGGACGTGAGGGAGTCAGCATCATCAGCATGCGGCCCGCGAGCAAACCTGAAAGGAAGATGTTCTATGGCGGCTAAGAAAAAGGGCTACACAGCCAAGGATATGCGTGAGGTGAGCGACAGTCCGGAATGGACAGCCGCAACCTTCAAGAAGGCAAAGCCGTTCGCTGAGGCTTTTCCGGATCTTGCTGCGTCGATCCGCAAGGGCCGCGGGCCTAACAAAAATCCAACCAAGAAACTTGTCTCGCTTCGCCTCAGTCCCGACGTGCTCGAGCACTTCAAATCGAAAGGCCCGGGGTGGCAGGGTAAAATCGACGAGGCTCTGCGCAAGGCCGCTGGGGTTAAACGGTAATTGATTCAAAAGCACAGCCGTAGCCCGCATGAAGCGAAGCGCAATGCGGGGAAGACCGCGCAGGCAGATCGCGCATTCCCGGATTTCGCTGCGCTTCATCCGGGCTACGCTGGCTGAATGGCCTGGTTTGCAGCCGGGCTACCTTGCAACTTGAACCGGAAATTCCAAGGGCTTCGACCCTATGTTTCCATCCCGCACGCCATAGAGGCGCGCCTGAGGAACACATTGCGTCGCCTTTGGCTTTCCATCGTCTGCCACAGCCTTGACGAGGGCAATCGATCCAACATCTTTTGCCAATCCCGCCACCGCCGTTATCGTCTCAGGGATTTTCGTGTCGGTCTTCTGCCCCACGGATGTAATCATGCCGTTGCTCATGGCGACGGATAGGTCGGCCGTGCCATAACCTGACTTGAAGCCGACTGACCTTTCAGCGCCCGGCACCGACACGATCGTTGTCGTCGTCACGCAGTCCGGCGTCGTGCTCACAAACATGAACGGGACGGAGTCCCGAAAAGTCAGCGCACCTTCCTGTGGGGCTTGGTGAAATTCCAAGCCGGCACACCCGGAAAGAAGACAGCTAATGACGATAAGGTATGAATTTTTCAAAATTGCCTCCATGTAAAATCACACGGAAGCAACCATCGGTGGTGTTATGTACAATGTCTAAAGGGGGCAGTACTTCTCACCACAATCCACAGAGCGATGTTCCCCGCATCGCACGCGATTGGATCACCCTCTAAACGGCCTCGCACTCGCAGCACGCCACGTCGTCCAGAGCACGCCGAGCCGCGACAACGACGGCGGCGCGAACGGCTCCGACGTCTCAAGCCGTGTTAAAATCTTTCCGACAACCGCAAGCGGCAGGAAAGCCCGGTGCGCGGCGGGCGGCGCATCGGCCAGCAGCGCCAGCGCCTGATCGAGTTGCGACCGCGCCTCGCGGCGCAGATGCGCCAGCGCGTCCTTCAGCGGCGCGTTCGCCTGATGCAGGAAAATCTCTTCGACGCCGACGCCGTGGAGAGTCATCAGGTCGCCCGGCAGATAAAGCTGCCGCCGCGCGGCGTGGCGCGGCAGCGCCAGCATGACATCAACCAGACCTTCGGCAATGCCTGCGTGATCGGCCACGCGCGCGATCTCGGCTGAATTTGCGCCGAGCACTTTCGCACGCAGCAGATACAACGTCGCAGCCGTATCACGGCAGTGCGCTTCCAGCGCCGCCATGTCTGGCATCGGGTCGTCGTAGACATCGAACACGTGCGCATCGATCAGGCGGATCAGCATCTCGACGGGAAGATCGTGCAATGCAATCGTGCGCAACAGTTCCGCGGCCACGGGATTGCCCTCGACCTCACCGCGATCCGTGCCCTGCCCTTCGCCCGTCAACACGTCGCGCCACCATTGCAGGCGGATTTCGCCCGGCAGTGGCTGGCTGACGTGATCGCGGACGTGGGCGGCCTCGGCATTGAACGCCGCCAGCGCCAGCCACGAACGGCGCGCATCCGAAGGGACGAACAGGCTGGCTGCGTAAGTTCTGAAATCCTGCGCGCGCACGAGGTCGGCGCAGAACGCCTCGGCGTCGTGGCCGGGGGTGTTGCTGGTGGTGTGATTCATGGCACCGCGATCAGCGCCGCCGCAACGCGACGCCGCTCGCCGATCATCACATTGTAGGTGCGGATCGCGGGACCTGTCTGCATGGTGTCGAGCACAACGCCCGCGGACCGCAACGCGTTCCGCAGCGGCGCGGGCGCGATCCAGATTCCACTTCCCGTGCCGATCAGCAGCGTATCGATGGCGTTCGCCTTCTCGAACACCCGCGCCAAAGAATAACGGTCGATCTGAGAAGGATCGCTGACCGGCCATGCCCAGATCGCATCGGGCAGGCACAGCAGCGAGCCGCGATGCGACATCTCGGCGAAACGGAAACCGCCGTTGCCGTAGGCCTCGATCGGCGCGGATCGCGGAAGATGCAGCGCGTCCGGCTCGCCAGTACCCGCATTCCGAAGTTCGTGATCCATCTCAGCACCACCTGTCACGAACTGCGGAAAGTCGCGGGTACTCGAGCATAATCAAATAAGGTTGAATCGCCGTCATTGCGAGGAGCACTTGCGACGAAGCAATCCAGTCCTTTGTGTGGCCGCTGGATTGCTTCGCTTCGCTCGCAATGACAATGGAACTGCTTGCGCCGCGGGAACTTCCAACAGCAGTGCGGCCCATTACGACTTCGGCGGCTTGTCCTCGCCGCCCCGGTTCTGGCCGACGCCGAGATAGATCAGGATCGGCGCGGCGATGAAGATCGAGGTGTAGGTGCCGACCAGCACCACGCCGAAGGTCATTGTCGCCGCGAAGGAGTGGATCGCCTTGCCGCCGAACAGCAGCAGCGCCAGCAGCGCCAGCGTCACCGTGACGTGGGTGATGATCGAGCGCGACAGCGTCGAGTTGATCGACGTGTTGAGCAGGTCCGGCATCGGCATTTTCTTGTAGCGTCGCAGCATTTCGCGGATGCGGTCGTAGATCACGACCGTGTCGTTGAGCGAATAGCCGAGAATGGTGAGCAGCGCCGCGATGCTGGTCAGGTCGAACTCGATCTGCGTCACCGACATGAAGCCGAGCGTCAGCACGATGTCGTGGACGTTGGCGATCATCGCGCCGAGCGAGAACTGCCACTCGAAGCGGAACCAGAGATAGATGAAGATGCCCATGATCGCGAGCATCAGGCCGACGGTGCCGTAGGCGAGCAACTCGCTCGACACGCGCGGTCCGACCACCTCGACGCGGCGATATTCGACGCTGTCGCCGAACAACTGGCGAACCTTCTGCACCGCTGCCTGCTGCGCCTGATCGCCGCCGGGCTGTTCCGCGATGCGGATCAGGACGTCGGAGGGGCCGCCGAACTGCTGAAGCTGGACGTCGCCGAAATTCAGCGTCGTGAGCTGCGCGCGTAGCGCGGCGATGTCCGCCGGGCCGGACTTGGTCTGGATTTCCAGCAGCGTGCCGCCCTTGAAATCGATGCCGAAGTTCAGCCCGTGCACGAAATACAGGCCGATCGCGAGCAGCGACAACAACGCCGAGATCGGGAAGCTGATCCGGCGAAACTGCATGAAATCGAACTTGGTCTCGTCGGGAACGAGGCGAAGCGCGGGGATCACGCCATAGATGCTGAGCACCGTCAGGATGACGATGAAAACGGCGAGCGCGATGATGATGGTATGAGTCACGGTCTACTCGCTATCTTCAAATCGGCACGGTTTTGGGCCGCTTCCATGCCACCCACGCCGCGACGATCAGCCGGGTCACGGTGAAAGCCGTGAACACCGTGGTGACGATGCCGATGCCGAGCGTGACGGCGAAGCCGCGTACCGGGCCGGTGCCGATGTAGAACAGCACGGCCGCCGCGATAAAGGTGGTGATGTTGGAATCCAGAATGGTCGCGAGCGCGCGGGTGAATCCGGCGTCGATGGCCGAGATCGCGGTGCGGCCGGCGCGCAGCTCCTCGCGGATGCGCTCGTAGATCAGCACGTTGGAGTCCACCGCGATGCCGACCGTCAGCACGATGCCCGCGATGCCGGGCAGCGTCAGCGTGGCGTTGAGCAGCGACAGGATGCCGAAGATCATCGCGACGTTGATGGCCACCGCGACGTTGGCGAAGAAGCCGAACAGCCGGTAGGTCAAGAGCATGAAGACGATGACCAGCACCGAGCCGACATAGGACGCGAGTTCGCCGGCGGCGATGGAGTCCTGTCCGAGGCCGGGGCCGACGGTGCGTTCCTCGATAATGGTCAGCGGCGCAGGCAATGCGCCCGCGCGCAGCAGGATGGCGAGATCGTTGGCGCCCTGCACGGTGAAGCTGCCGGAAATCTGTCCGGAGCCGCCGGTGATCGGCTCGCGGATGACCGGCGCGGAAATCACCTCGTTGTCGAGCACGATGGCGAACGGCTGGCCGACATTCTCAAGCGTGGCCTGCGCGAACTTGCGCGCGCCGGACGTGTTGAAACGGAAAGAGACGATCGGCTCGCCCGAGCGCTGGTCGAAACCGGGCTGCGCGTCGGTCAGGTCGCCGCCCGACACCAGCACCTGCTTCTTGATGACGTAGGGCACCTTCGGCGACGACGCGCTCATCAGGAGATCGGAATCAGGAGGCACCCGGCCCTGCGTGGCCTGATCCGGCGGCACGGTGGAATCCACCATGCGGAAATCGAGCTTGGCGGTCTTGCCGAGCAGCTCCTTGAGGCGGGTCGGATCCTGCAAACCCGGCACCTGCACCAGAATGCGGTCGATGCCCTGGCGCTGGATGAGCGGTTCGACGGTGCCGAGTTCGTTGATGCGGCGCTCGACGATCTGGATCGACTGTTCGACCGATTGCCGGATGCGCTCGGTGATGGCGGCGGGCGGAACGGTCAGCCGGATCAGGCCGCCGCCGGCGTCGGACACCTCGACGCTGCGCTGGCCGCTGGAGCCGAGCAATCCGCCGAGCGGCTGCGAGAGTTCGCGCAGCTTGGGAAGCGCGTTGGCGAGATCGGTATCCTTGACGCGCACCTCGACGTTGTCGCCACGAACCGCGAGGCCGGTGTAGCCGATCTTGGCGTCACGCAGCACGCGGCGCACGTCGTCGCGCACCTGATCGAGCTTGTCCTTCTTGACCGAGTTGGAGTCGACTTCGAGCAGGATGTGCGAGCCGCCCTGCAAGTCGAGGCCCAGCACCACATGACGCTGCGCCCATTTCGGCCAGGTCTTGACGGTGGATTCAGGAAAGAAGTTCGGAACCGCACAAAGGCAGACGAGCAAGGCGGTCAGGATGACCGCCAGCGCTTTCCACCGCGTGAAATATAGCATCGAGATGACCCGTCAGATTGGTAAAGCGCGCCGCGACCGAAACGTCAGCTCGCGGCGGTTTCTTCCTTGGAGTCCTTGTCCTTGGCCGGCTCGCCCTTGGTCCGGACGCCGGAGATCATCTGGCGCATCTGACGAATGCGGACGCCGTCGGCGATTTCCACCTCGATCTGGTCGTCATCCACCACCTTGGTCACCTTGCCGACGAGGCCGCCATTGGTCACCACGGTGTCGCCGCGGCGGATGTTCTTCACCAGCTCGGCATGGTCCTTCAGCTTCTTCTGCTGCGGCTTCAGGATCAGGAAGTACATGATGACGAAGATCAGCGCGAACGGCAGCAGCGACATCAGCATGCTGTTGGTGTCACCGGCGCCGGCGGCCTGGGCAAAGGCAGGGGTAATGAACATTCGGAAAGTCCTCGGGAAGGCGCACGCCAAGGGGCGAAACGCGTTGGCGTTGGGCCGTTTTGGCCGAATTTGCGCGGACTATAGCGATGGGCGTCCCAAAAGCAACGGCACCGGCTAGTGGTCCGATTCCAGCATTCGCACCCTGTTTCGGCAGGCATTCTTGCGAATGCTGCAATCAAAGGACCACTAGAAATATGGGTTTCTAGTGGAGTTTGGATTTGACATTCGCTTTGCTGACTTGTGGCGCGCGAGCGCGAATGTCAAATCCACTCCACTAGGCCGATTTTGCCATGCATTTGTGGCGCTTGCGGGCGCCCGCCGGCCTCGCTAAGGGTGCCACCGCAAGAGGAAATCATGGCCAAAAAAGCCCGCAAAACAACTAAACAAACCGCAACAAAGCACGCCTCCCGCAAAACCGCCCCGGCCGCGACAAAACGCCCTGCGGCAAAGGCCGACGCCGCCACCACGGCCCGGATCGCCCTTGCGCTGGAGAGCATCGCGGCCAGCCTGAACGCGTCGGCGGTCAGGCCGTCAAATGCCGATTCCCTGAAAGCCGCCGACGCCTTCGTCTGGCAGCCCAACGGCCATCTGGTGCCGGTTCCCAGGGTCAGCCGCGTCGACCTCGGCCTGCTGCGGGGCATCGACCGGATGCGCGACATCCTGATCGAGAACACCGAGCGTTTCGCGAAGGGCCTGCCCGCCAACAACGCGCTGTTGTGGGGCGCGCGCGGCATGGGCAAGTCGTCGCTGGTGAAGGCGGCCCACGCCAGCGTGAACGCCCTGCCCGAGGTCAACGGCCGGCTCAAGCTGATCGAAATTCACCGCGAGGACATCGAGAGCCTGCCGCTGCTGATGGCGCTGCTGCGCGAGTCCAAATTCCATTTCATCGTGTTCTGCGACGACCTGTCGTTCGACGGCAACGACGCGTCCTACAAGTCGCTCAAGGCGGTGCTCGAAGGCGGCATCGAGGGCCGTCCCGAGAACGTCATTCTCTATGCGACGTCGAACCGCCGCCACCTGCTCGCGCGCGACATGATCGAGAACGAGCGCTCGACCTCGATCAATCCCGGCGAAGCCGTCGAAGAGAAGGTCTCGCTGTCGGACCGCTTCGGCCTGTGGCTCGGCTTTCACAAATGCAGCCAGGACGAATATCTCGAAATGGTCCGCGGCTACTGCAAGCACTTCGGCGTCAACATTCCCGACGACCAGCTCGAACGCGAGGCGCTGGAATGGTCGACCACGCGCGGATCGCGCTCCGGGCGCGTGGCCTGGCAGTTCACGCAGGAGATCGCGGGCCGGATGGGCGTCCGGCTCGCCAACTAGCGCGCCTGCCCGTCGATTCGCTGTCGGTGGCCAACGTCCATCGCGTGAGGCCCGCAAAGCGCCCATTTCCGTTGCTAGCATGCTTGTTTCTCACGAGTCGGATATGTGAGGTTGGCCACGGCGGCGGACAGGCACTGCAACGGGGAATGGAATGCTGAATCGATGGACGTCGGGGAAATCCTCGGGGGCAATACGCCATTGGGGATATTCAGCCGTTGTAGCGTTCACGGCCATGGCCGCGCTGGTCGCACCAACCGCCGACGCCGCAGCGAAACCGGCGCGCCGCGCGCAACCCGTCGAAACAACGGCGCCGCGCGAGGCAGGCGAACCGATCATGGCGATCGTGTCGATCAAGAGCCAGCAGGTCACGCTCTATGACGCCGAGGGCTGGATCCTGCGTGCGCCGGTGTCGACCGGCGTCAAGGAGCGCGAGACGCCAGCCGGCGTCTTCGCCATCGTCGAGAAGGACAAGGACCACCGCTCGACCATGTATGACGATGCCTGGATGCCGAACATGCAGCGCATCACCTGGAACGGCCTCGCGCTGCACGGCGGGCCGTTGCCCGGCTATGCGGCCTCGCACGGCTGTGTGCGAATGCCTTACGGCTTTGCGGAGAAACTGTTCGACAAGACCCGGATCGGAATGCGCGTCATCATCTCGCCGGACGATGCTGCCCCGGTCGACTTTTCTCACCCCACGCTGTCCCTTTTCATGCCGAACGCGGAGGCCGTCGCGGCTGCTCCGGCAAAGGCCGAGACGCTGTCACGCGAGGCCGCGGACGCTGCCACGGCGGCAGACGCGGCCAGGAAGACGGCTGCGACAGCGGCCCGCGACTCCGCGCCGCTCGCAGCGTCTCTGCGCAAGCTGGAGCGGCTCAAGGCGCGGGCCGACGCCGAACTCGCCGCCGCCGACAAGGCGTTGGCTGCGGCCAAGACCGACCAGGCCAGGGCAAAGGCTGAGGACCGCAAGCAAAAGGCCGCCGCCAAAGCAGCGGAGCTGGGCACCCAGTTCGGCACCGCCAAGGCGGACGCATCGTCGAAGCTCGACGCCGCCGCCGCGGCAAAGGACGCGGCCAAGGCGGCTCAGACAAAAAAGGCCGACATCGCAAAGGCGGCGCTCGACGCAAAGCTCGCGCTCGAGCCGGTCTCGATCTACGTCAGCCGTGCGACGCGGACGCTTTACGTCCGGCGCAACACGCACAAGCCGGCGCCGGACGGCGGCGGCGAGGTGTTCGATGCGACCATCGACGTTCCGGTCACGATCCGCGATCCCGGCAAACCCCTCGGCACGCATGTGTTCACGGCGGTGGCGCGCAGCGACGCGGGCCTGCGCTGGACCGCCGTCACCATCGAGAACGGGGATGACGCCAAAAGTGCACTCGACCGCATCACCATCCCGAAGGAAGTCCTCGATCGCATCGCGCCAACCGCATTGCCGCGATCCTCGATCGTGGTCTCCGACGAGCCCCTGAGCGAGGAGACCAACTATCGCACCGAGTTTGTCGCGGTGCTGAGCGACCAGCCCCAGGGCGGCTTCATCACACGCAGGCCGAGCGAGGTCCTCATGGCGGATGACAACGGCTGGGGCAACGGCAACCAACAGGACGACGGCTTCGGCTTCCTTTTCCAGCGCAATCCGAATCCCCAACCGAGCAATGCGCGGCGGGGCGGCCGCCAGTTCTTTCCTCCGGTGCAGCAAGGCTGGTGAAAAGACGCAGCGGATGATGCGGGAATTGGCAAGCCGGATGGGTGTGCGGCCCGCAATGACGTGACAGCCACCGTCAACTCAGCACCAGCTTGATGCCGGATCCGAAGAGGATGACTGCCAAAATGTAGCGCAGCGCGCTTTCGGGAAGATAACGGCTGCCGATGAAAGACCCGATCGTGCCGCCGACGCCGACGGCAACGAGCCAGACCGGCAGCGCGGGCGGCAGCGAGCCGAGAATGCCGTAGGCGCCGATCAGCGCGGCCGCCGAGTTCAGCAGGTTGTAGGCCGCCGTCACCGCCGCTGTCCGGCGGACGCTGACCCAGTTCATGGCGAGGATCGCCGGCGCCAGAAAAACCCCGCCTCCCGTCCCGGTGGTGCCTGAGATAAATCCGATCACAGCGCCGGTGAGCAGCGCAGGAATAAACGGAGGCTCCGCAGGCGTCAGGTCCGTGTCCTTATTGGTCGTGATGGCCGAACGAACCACCTGCGCGGCGGAAAGCAACAGAATGACGCCCACCACCGGATAGTAGGCGTGCGCCGGCATCTGCACCGCGCCGCCCGCCAGCGAGAACGGAATTCCAAGCACGCCGAAGGGATAGAAGGTGCGCCACGACAACAGACCGTTGCGCCAGAACTGGTACGTCCCGATCGCCGCCACGAGAAGATTGAGAGACAGCGCCGTGGTCTTCATGGTGGATGGCGCGAGCTGGAACAGCCCCATTGCCGCAAGATATCCGGTCGCACCGGCCTGGCCGACCGACGCGTACAGCAAGGCGACGAGCAGGAAAATAACCGTCAGCCATCCCGTTTCGTCGGTCACCCGGAATTGTCCTTACCCGCGAGCAAAATTCCCCCTTGTCGTCCCGGCGAACGCCGGGACCCATCACCCCGAATGTGGCGATGATGATGGAGGAGATTGCCCGGCCATCGCGATAAATCAATGGCTCAGGGATTATGGGTCCCGGCGTTCGCCGGGACGACGCGGAGAGAGACCGAACTCTGCCTTATGCCCCGTTCAGGAATTGAAGCGGGTCGACGGCTGAAGATCCTTTGCGGATCTCGAAGTGAAGCTGCGGCGACCCCACCTCTCCCGTCTGACCCGATTTGGCAATCACCTGGCCGCGCTTGATCGTATCACCGCGCTTCACCATCAGTTCACTCGCGTGGGCATACGCGGTGACATAACCGTTGGAGTGCCGCACCAGGATCAGATTGCCATAACCTTTGAGTTCGTTGCCCGAATAGGCGACCACGCCGTCTTCCGCGGCCTTCACCGGCGTGCCTTCAGGAACGGCGACATTGATGCCGTCGTTCTGCTTGCCATTGGTCTTCGCGCCGTAAGCCGTGATGACGCGGCCGCGCACCGGCCAGCGGAACGTCGGCAATGCGTTGGTGGCGTCCGCCGCCTTCACGGGCGACTGGGCTTCCGGCAAATCGTTGGCTTCGGTGGCGACGCGCGCCTTCTGCTGCGGCTCGGCCTGCGCAACCGCGACAGGCTTCGCCGCAGGTGCGGCGGCGATGACCGGCTTCGGCGCTTCCGCAACCACCTGCAGCGCGGGTGCGGCCGCAGCGGTCTTGCCGCCGGGAATGTTGATCTTGCTGCCGATCTTGAGCTGCGTCGTCACCGGGATATGGTTGGCGGCGGCGAGTTGCGCCGGCGGAATGTTATGACGGCGCGAGAGATTCATCAGCGTGTCGCCGGGCTTGACGACGTGCACGGCAGACGGAAGTCCGGCGGCGACTTTCGTGCCCGGCGCAGGCGACAGGGCCGGCGGCGCGGCGCTTGCCGTGCGGCGCGGAATGATGAGCTGCTGCCCCGGTTGCAGAACGCGCGGTCCGCCGTAGCCGTTGGCTTTCAGGATTTCAGCCGACGGAACATTGTAGCGCTTGGAAATGACATCGAGCGTGTCGGCGGTGCCGACGATGATCGTGGTGCCGCCCTCGCGATTCCATCCGGAGGTCGCCGCGACCGAACGCGGCGCGACGCTTCCCGTGGTCTCGATGGGGGACGGCGGCGGCGTGTAGGACGCCATGCCCCTGCCCCCGCCCGAGGTCGCAACGGGACCCGAGGGATAGGACAACGGAGCGGAAACGATCGGCGCGGAGCGCGGCCGGCTGTATTGCGGAAGCTCGCGGGGCGGCTGCTGATAATTTTGCTGCGGAACCGAACCCGTGGATTGCGGCGCGTCGTTGCGCGACGCGAATGGGTTCGAGAATGAGCTGTCCGAGAACCGCGTCGAGGTGTCGGCGCTGCATCCGCCAAACCCGACCGAGACGAGCGCCAGAACCACGAAATGCGGCGCATGGCGCGAGCTTATCAACTCGACGAAGCGGGACATGGTTACTCACTTGTACGCAACTAATACAAATTTGAGTAAACACACGCCGAGTAAATAACTCTTTAAGGCTCCAAATCCGCCTGCTTTCACAAGGCCGAATGCAATTCACAGCTCGCGCGCGACGCCTTGCAGCGCGGGCACGAAGCGCACGGCCATGAGTTCCTGCCGGTCGAACCTGTCGCCCGACCGGACCACACGGGTGAGAACCTGCCGGTCGTCCATTGGCCCAACCGGCGCGATCAGGACGCCGCCCGGCTCCAGCCGCGCAAGCAGCGCCTCCGGGATCTCCTCCATCGCCGCGGTCACGATGATGCGGTCGAAGGTGCCCAGCGTCTCCGGCACGTCGAAGCCGTCGCCGATGATCACGTCCACATTGCGATAGCCAAGCTCCTTGAGGACCAGCCGGGCGCGGTCGGCCAGCGTGCGAAACCGCTCCAGCGTCACCACTTCCCGGGCGAGCCTCGACAGGATCGCCGCCTGGTAGCCGGACCCCGTCCCGATCTCCAGCACCCGGTGCTCGGGGCGCAGGTCGAGCTGTTCGGTCATGTAGGCCACGACGAACGGCTGGCTGATGGTCTGGCCGCAGGCGATCCCCAGCGCCGTGTCGCGATAGGCATAAGCACGGTCGGCGGCGGGGACGAACAGCTCGCGCGGCACGTCTTCCATCGCCTTCAGCACGGCCTGATCGCTGATCCCGCGCTGCCGCAGGTTGAGCTGAAACATCATCTTTTCGTGTGGCGTGGGCTGGGGCGACGGCATGGCGATCAATGGCTGGAGGACGACAGGCGAGTATCCGATTGCTGGTATGTATTTGACGCGGCGGCCGGGACCGTCCTCCCTAAAACAGGTTCCCTTTGCCGGAACCTATCTTTCGGATGTAAGTTATGCGCTGGATAATTATGTTATTCCAGCAGTGGATACTTCAGGATTAATCGTTTGGGGCACAGATGCCGGGCGTATTGAAAGCAGCGGTACGGCGATCGGTTCTGCTGGTCGAAGACGAAGTCATGATCCGCATGATGGTCGCCGACATGCTTGAAGAGATCGGTTACACCATTGCCGCCGAAGCCGGCGACATCGACGAGGCCGTCAGACTGGTGCAGGTCACCGATTTCGACATCGCCATCCTCGACGTGAACGTCAACGGCAAGGTCATCACCCCGGTGGCCGAGGCCGTGCAGTTGCGCGGGCTGCCCTTCGTGTTCGCCACCGGCTACGGCGCGCAGGGCCTGCCGGAAAAATTCCGCGACCGCCCGACGATTCAGAAACCCTTCCAGATCGAAACGCTGGCGCGCACCATCGAGAGCGTGCTGAAGGGCGTCGCGGCGTAGGTCATTCTCGCCGCTGGATTTCGCCTTGCTCCATCCGGGCTATCGCCTCTTGGCTCCGTCATTCCGGGGCGCGAACGCTTGCGAGCGAACCCGGAATCCCATGGTTGTTTCCGATGAACTCTTTCGGGATTCCGGATCATCGCGCAAAGGCGCGATGTCCGGAATGACGTGCGTGGCGAAGCCGCAACGATTACTTCAACACGTCCCTGAGCTTTTCCGAAAACACCATATCGGTGCGGTCGAGCCGCAACGGCGTGACCGAGACGAAGTTGTCGCGGAGCGCGGCCAAGTCGGTGCCTTCCGCCGGAACGTCGATCACCGCCAGCTTCTCGAAGCCGATCCAGTAATACGGATTGCCGCGGCCGTCGCGGCGGCTGTCGATCTTGAGGAAGCCCAGATTGCGCTTGCCCTGCCGGGTGACGATGACGCCCTTGACCTCGTCGGGTCCGCACGCCGGAAAGTTGACGTTGATGACGGTATCGCGCGGCACGCCGAGCTTCATCACGTTGCGGATCACGTCCGCGCCGTATTTCAGCGCGGTGTCCCACAGCGGCTTGTTGCGCGTCTCCAGTGAGAATTCCTGCGACAGCGCGAACGACGGCAGACCGAGAATGGTGCCTTCCAGCGCGCCGGCGATGGTGCCGGAATAGACCACGTCCTCCGCGACGTTGCGGCCCTTGTTGACGCCCGACAGCACGAGGTCCGGCTGCTTGTCGCCGACGAGGTGGCGCGATCCCATGATGACGCAATCGGTCGGCGTGCCGCGCACCGCGAAGCGGCGCTCGTCGATTTCGCGCAGGCGCAGCGGGTCGTTCAGCGACAGCGAGTGCGAGACGCCGGACTGGTCGAGTTCGGGCGCGACGATCCAGACGTCGTCGGACAGTTGCTTCGCAATCTGCTCGATGATCTGAAGACCCGGCGCGTGGATGCCGTCGTCGTTGGTGCAGAGAATGCGCATTCTATATCCTTTTCTCCCGAGGCCGACGTCACCCTGAGGTGGCTGCGCGAAGCGCGGCCCTCGAAGGGCGACGTCGTTTGCCCGCATCCTTCGAGGCTCGCCGCAAGTGCGGCTCGCACCTCAGGATGACGGGCTGAGGTTCAACTATCCTTCGCGATCACTTTGAGGCCGCCCATGTAGGGCTGCAACACGTCCGGCACGGCGATCGAGCCGTCCTCCTGCTGATAGGTTTCCATCACGGCGATCAGCGCGCGGCCCACCGCCGTGCCCGAGCCGTTCAGCGTATGCACGAAGCGCGGCTTGCCGTCCGGCCCGCGCGAGCGCGCGTCCATGCGCCGCGCCTGGAAATCGCCGCACACCGAGCAGGACGAGATTTCGCGGTACATGCCGCCCTCACCCTGCCCCGGCATCCACACTTCGATGTCATAGGTCTTCTGCGAGGCGAAGCCCATGTCTCCGGTGCACAGCGTCATCACGCGGTAATGCAGGCCGAGGCGTTTCAGAACTTCCTCGGCGCAGGACAGCATGCGCTCATGTTCGTTCTTCGATTCTTCCGGCGTGGTGATCGAGACCAGTTCGACCTTGGTGAACTGGTGCTGGCGGATCATGCCGCGGGTGTCGCGTCCCGCAGCCCCCGCCTCCGCGCGGAAACATTGCGTCAGCGCCGTCAGCCGCATCGGCAGTTCTTTTTCGTCGAGGATGGACTCGCGGACGAGGTTGGTTAGCGGGACTTCGGCGGTGGGGATGAGCCAGAGATTCATGCTCTGAGGCTCGGTTTCAGAAACCCTAGTCGCATGCGCTAAAATCTTGGAAGCCATCGCCTCGTTGAGCGTTCCATCCGACCTCAACTCGGCAATCGACTTGAGCGATTCTTCTATAAAACGAGTTCTAAAGCTGCTTGTCGCTTCGACCGTAGTGGCCGCAAACTGATCCTCGCGAAACTTCGGCAACTGCGCCGTGCCGAACATCGCATCGTCGCGCACGAGCAGCGGCGGATTGATTTCGGCGTAGCCATGTTCGCCGGTGTGCAGATCGAGCATGAACTGGCCGATGGCGCGTTCGAGACGCGCGAGGCCTTTCTTGAGCACGACAAACCGCGCGCCGGACATTTTGGCAGCGGTCTCGAAGTCCATGAACCTCAGCGCTTCGCCAAGCTCGACATGCTCCTTCGGCCTGAAGGCGTAGTCGCGCTTGGCGCCATAGCGATGATGCTCGACATTGCCATGCTCGTCGGCGCCGTTCGGCACTTCTGCGAGCGGCAGGTTCGGAATCTGCGCGAGTTCTTTTTTCAACTCGTCTTCGTATTGCTTCGCCGCCGCTTCAAGCTCCGGCAACTTTGTCTTGAGTTCGCCGACCTCGGCCATCAGCGCGTCGGCGCGGGCGTTGTCCTTGGCCTTCTTGGCCTCGCCGATTTCCTTCGAGGCTGCGTTGCGCCGTGCCAGCGCCTGCTCCGACGCCTGAATGGCCGCGCGGCGCTTTTCATCCAGCGCGATCAGGAAAGCTGACAACGGCTCCAGCCCGCGCCGCTTCAAGGCCGCGTCGAACGCGTCCGGGTTGTCGCGAATCCATCGAATATCGTGCATGGCAATTTCCAGTCATGGCCGGGCTTTCCCGGCCATCAGTGCTGTTTCTGCGAGGGTTAGAACAAGTGGTGGATGCCCGGGTCAAGCCCGAGCATGACGAATCGGGTGTGTGGCAGCAATGATAACTGAACGAACACCGCAAAATCGCCCGCTGAAGCCGTCATCCTGAGGTGCGAGCCGTCACCGTAGCCAAGTTTACGCAGGCTACGCCTGCTATGGCGGCGAGCCTCGAAGGATGGCAGACCCGCGCGTGACGCCGTCGCCCTTCGAGGCGCGCAAGAGCGCGCACCTCAGGGTGACGGGCTTACCAAAGGAGCAGAGGGATCAGCCCTACTCCGCAGGCGTCGTGGCGGGAGGCGTCGGCGGCGCGTCGGCCGGCGGGGTGGCGCCGGTCGCAGGCTTGGCGGCCTTCTTCTCCACGATACCGACCGCGATGATCGAGCCTTCGTAGAGGATCAAGAGCGGGATCGCCAGCGAGGCCTGGCTGATGACATCCGGCGGCGTCAGCACCGCGGCGATGATGAACGCCACGACGATGAAATAGCGCCGCTTCTCGCGCAACTGCTTCGACGTGATGATTCCGATCCGCCCCAGCAGCGTCAGCACCACCGGCAACTGGAACGCGATGCCGAAGGCGAAGATCAGCGACATCATCAGCGAGAGATATTCGCCGACCTTGGGCAAGAGCGCGATCTGCGCGGTGTCCGCGCCGCCGACCTGCTGCATGCCGAGCGAGAAGCGGATCAGCATCGGCAGCACGAGGAAATAGACCAGCAATGACCCCAGCGCGAAGAAAATCGGCGTCGCTATCAGGTATGGCAGGAACGCGCCGCGCTCGTGCTTGTAGAGACCGGGCGCGACGAACATGTAGATCTGCGCGGCGATCACCGGGAACGAGATGAAGCCCGCGCCGAACATGGCGAGCTTCAATTGCGTGAGAAAGTATTCCAGCAGCGCGGTGTAGATGAACTTGGAATTCTCCGGCCCCGCGACCCAGACGAACGGCCACACCAGCACGTTGTAGATCTGCTTGGCGAAGAAGAAGCAGAAGATGAAAGCGAGCGCGAAGGCCAGCAGCGCCTTGATGAGCCGCGAGCGCAGCTCGATCAGGTGCTCCATCAAAGGGGCCTTGGTGGCTTCGATGTCTTCGGCGCTCATGACGCTTTGGCGTCCGGCACTTGAGTGTCAGAGATTTGGGCGTCAGAGACCGGCACGGGCGCAGGCTCGGGAATTTGCGGTGCCGGCGCATGTGCCTCGGCTTCCACGAACGTCGCCGGCGTCGGCGGCTCGGGTGTGGTCGGCGTCACCGGCGGATCGGTTTTCAGCGCGTCCTCGCCGTATTTCTCGATCGAGGTCAGAAGATTGACCGGCGACAGATCCTTCGCGGCGGCGGACGCGTCGTCGAAGGTCTTCTTGATGTCGGCCATTTCCGCTTCGCGCATCGCCTCGTTGAACTGGCCCTGGAATTCCGAGGCCATGCGGCGCGCCTTGCCGATCCACTGCCCGACCATGCGCAACACGCCGGGAAGCTCTTTCGGGCCGATGGCGATCAGCGCGACCACGCCGATGACGACCAGTTCACTCCACCCGATGTCGAACATGGAAAATTCCGCCCGCGGGGCCGTGCCCCGCACTCACTCAGGAAACGCGACGTTCCGGAACGTCAGACCGCCTTGCTGCCGACATCGCTCCGCTGGGACGTGGTGGCCGACGGCGCGCTGTCGATGGTCTTGACCGGATCGGTCTTCTCGGCGGGCTTCACCTCGTCGTCCGCCATGCCCTTCTTGAAGGCCTTGATGCCCTGCGCGACGTCGCCCATCAGGTCCGAGATCTTGCCGCGGCCGAACAGCAGCAGGACAACGCCGATCACGACGATCCAGTGCCAGATGCTAAACGAACCCATACTGCCGTCCTCCAAACACGCGACCGGGATTTCCAGCCATTTCTGACTAGTGGAATGGATTTGGCATTCGCGTCACGCAAGCAGCGGGACGGCAACGCGAATGCCAAATCCAAAATTCCACTAGAAACATATAATTGCTAGTGGTCCTTTGGTTCTGACATTCGCAAACGTGCCCGCTGAAACGGGGAGCGAATGTCAGAACCGGACCACTAGAAAGTAGGCCGCAGAGGTGTCAAAAACAAGGACTTAAGCCTTGCTAGCGGCTGCGCAGATTAACGCATTGACGCGAGCGTTAATGTTGGTGCGGATCGGCCCGGTCCCGCGCACCGGATGCGGAAAATCAGCCTTCATCGCCCTTTTCCGGCTCCACGGCGGGTGCCAGCGCCAGTTCGAGATCGCCGGGCTCCAGCGGCTCCTCGTCCTCGCGCAGCGCCGGATCGTCCGACGGCGACGGAACATTGAAGCCGGACGGCAGGCGGGTATCCAGCAAACCGGCCCCTTTCAGTTCATCCAGGCCCGGCAGATCGCCCAGCGCTTCCAGGCTGAACTGCGACAGGAACGCTTCGGTGGTGCCGAAGGTCAGCGGCCGGCCCGGCGTCTTGCGCCGTCCGCGCGGACGAATCCAGCCGGTCTCCAGCAGCACGTCGAGGGTTCCCTTGGACGTGACCACGCCGCGGATTTCCTCGATCTCGGCGCGCGTCACCGGCTGGTGATAGGCGATGATCGCCAGCATCTCGATGGCGGCGCGCGACAGGCGGCGGGTCTCGGTGCTCTCGCGGGTCATCAGCCACGCCAGATCGCCCGCGGTGCGGAAGGTCCACTTGCTGGCGACGCGGACCAGATTGACACCGCGCATGGCGTAGTCGGCCTGCAACTGCGCCAGCGCGACCTTCACATCGACGCCGTCCGGCATGCGCTTGGCGAGCGAGGCTTCGTCCAGCGGCTCGGTCGATGCGAACAGCAGCGCTTCGAGCAGGCGCAGTTCCTCGGGACGCGCAACGGCATCGCCGGACGAGTCCTGCACGGACTCGTGCGACGACTCCTGTGAAGACTCCTGCGCGGATTCCTGCTCGACCGGGACGATATGTTTCGCCACCGCGTTCGTTCTCGCCGGACTTGCCATGGCGTTGTCTCCTTCTTCCACTTACTCGACCGGCATTTCCGGCGCTGCCTGAGCGTCGGGAGGCACATGCGCCACATGCTTACGGAAATACAAAGGTGCGAACGCTTCTTTCTGATGCAGATCCAGCGTGCCTTCGCGCACGAGTTCGAGTGCCGCGGCAAAGCTCGATGCGAACACGGTTGCCTTCTGCGTGGGATCGACCACGTAACGCATCAGATAGTCGTCGAGGCTCGCCCAGTCCTCGGACTCGGCGGAGCCCACCAGCCGCTCCAGCGAGGCACGCGCTTCCGACAGCGACCACACCGTGCGCTTGGCCAAATGCACCGTTGCCAGCACGCGCTGCTGGCGCTGCGTGGCGTAAGCCGACAACAGATCGTACAGCGTCGCGGTCCAGCGGGCGTGCTTGACCTGCGCAATGGATTCCGACTGCCCGCGCGGGAAAATATCGCGGCGAAGCTGCGGCCGCGTCATCAGGCGGTTCGACGCCTCGCGGATTTGCTCGAGCCTGCGCAGGCGATTGGCGAGCGCGGTCGCAAGGTCCTCGGCGCTCGGACCTTCGGCCTCCGGCGGCTCGGGCAGCAGCAGGCGCGACTTGAGGTAGGCCAGCCACGCCGCCATGACGAGATAGTCGGCGGCGAGTTCGAGGCGCAGCTTGCGCGCCGCCTCGATGAAAATGAGATACTGGTCGGCCAGCGCCAGAATGGAAATCTTGTGCAGGTCCACCTTCTGCTGACGCGCGAGCGCCAGCAACAGATCGAGCGGGCCTTCGTAGCCTTCGACATCGACAACGAGCGACGGTTCGTCTTCGGCGAGTTCCGCTGCCGGCAAGCCGGTTTCGAAGGACAGGATTTCCGCGCTCATGAGGTCAGCCCTCCTGCCCGGCCGATCAGCCGGTCAAGTTCGGCACGCGCCGCGACACGGTCGAACGGCTGCGGCGGCTTGCGCGACGCCAGCGCGCGATCGGCGCGGACCAGCGCCTTGCCCGCCAGCAGCGGCGTCACATCGGCGACCTGAATCATCTCGTCGAGCTTGCCGTTGCAATGCAGGACCACGTCGCAGCCCGCCGCCAGACTGGCGCGGGTCCGCTCCGCAATCGATCCCTGCAAGGCATTCATCGAAACGTCATCACTCATCAGCAAGCCTTGGAATCCAATCGTCCCGCGAATCACCTGAGCAATGATTGTCGCAGATGTCGTCGCCGGTTGGGCGGGGTCGAGGGCGCTAAACACAACATGTGCCGTCATCGCCATCGGCAAATCCGCCAGCGGCTTGAAGGCGGCGAAGTCGGTTCCGGCCAGTTCCGCCAGCGGAACATCCACCGTCGGCAGCCGAAAATGGCTGTCGGCTGTGGCCCTTCCGTGGCCGGGAATGTGTTTCAGGACCGGCAGGATGCCGCCCTGCTCCAGCCCGGTGGTCACCGCCCGGGCGATGGCCGCGACCTTGTCCGGCGCGGTGCCGTAGGCCCGGTCGCCGATCACCGCATCCGCGCCGGGAACCGGCACGTCCGCCAGCGGCAGGCAGTCCACCGTGATCCCGAGATCGGCCAGATCGGCGGCAATCAGCCGTGCGGTCAGGCGGGCGGCTTCGAGCCCGGCCTGCCGGTCGATGTCGTAAAGCGCGCTGAAGACCGCGCCGGGAGGGTACGCCGGCCATTGCGGCGGCTGGAGCCGCTGCACCCGTCCCCCTCCTGGTCGATCAGCACCGGGGCCTCGGGCCGCCCCACGGCCGACCGCAGATCCTGAACCAGCCGAATGACTTGGCCAGGGGTCTCAACGTTGCGCTTGAAAAGGATGAAGCCCCACGGCTGCCGGTCGCGCAGAAACGCCCGCTCGCCGTCGGTCAGAGCGGTCCCGGAGACACCCGTGATGAATGCGCGCGCGGCCATAGGTCGGCGATTAGCCCGCGCCTGCCTCCAGGGTCAAGGAAAGCCGCCGGGTTTAGGTTTGATTGGCGGCGTCATCCACAGCCGCAAATGCATTGGCCTCAATGATTTGGCGCGGGGATTTGGCGCGGGCCGCCGCTGCGCGTGGGACAGCCGTAGCCCGGATGAAGCGTAGCGGAATACGGGGCAATCTGGGACGGACCCGGATTTCGCTACGCTCCATCCGGGCTACGCACTTTATCCGGGCTACGCACTCTCACCTGCTCTTCGTCATTGCGAGCAAAGCGAAGCGATCCAGTTTTAGACTGTAAAAGCGTGGGTTGCTTCGTCGCAAGATGCCCTCGCAATGACGGTGAGCACCCCATTTCCGCGACGGTTGGCTGTCACAGATCGGTTGGCGTCAATCCCGTGTGCTTGGCGATCCGGGCCAGCATGCGAGGTCCAATTTCATCTCCGTCGTGGAAAGCAAAGACGTAGTTCGGCCATCCCTTCCGCGACAACGTGCGGTGAGAACCGGTTTGCCGCTCAATCATCCACCCGATATGGAGGAGTGCCCGTAACACGCGGGAGGCCTTGGCCGAAGGCCAGTTACTCACGCCGCAAAGACCCGATGCGCCTCAGGCGGCACCGGTTCACCGTGCTCGATCCGGTCGGCGATGACGCGAAATGCCAGTGCTTCAACCTTGATGCGCGCTTCCTCTTCAGTCGCGCCATAGGCGACAACGCCGGGCAAAGCCGGCACTTCGCCGATCCAGCGACCGTCCTCCTCGCGCTCAAGTTCGATTTGCATCCAGCAACTCCGTACGGCTCTCACATTTATGCGCCCACCGTCGTGTCGTCCAGCATCGTAACGGGTTAAGTGCCGTCGTCTCAGTTCCGCTGGACGATGCACTGGCCGCCAGCGGATTTCAGGTTGACGCAGAACTGGGTGGCTTCGTCGCCGGAGGCGAACGGACCCACCATGGCGCGGTAGAAGGTGCCTTTGCCGGCGATGTCGGCCTTGTGGATCGAGGCGGTCCGCGAGCCGAGAATCCCCGAATACTTGCCTTGCAGGGCCTTGAACGACGCCCTCGCGTCAGCCTCGGACTTCTGCGACGAGACCTGCACATAGGCACCGCCGGTCCCGACCGACGGATTGACCGCGGCAACCTTCGGGCGCGCTTCAACCGGAGCCGCTTGTGGCGACAGCGACACCGGCGCATTGGCCTGCGGCGCTCCCGTGGATGCGGTGCTGGCCGGAGCGGCAGCGGTGCGCTGAACCGGAGACGGAGCGCGCGGAGCCGGTGCCGCCGGGGCTGGCGCAGCGGCGGCGGACGCATCGGCCTGATCCGGCCGGATGCTGAGGGTGCGGATCTTGCGCGGCTCCTCGCCGGTCAGCGTGCCGTTGCCGACGCCCGCCCCGGTCGGCCGGGTGGCCGTGGAGGCACTGGCCACCGTCGGCGGATTGGCATTCTGGGTCAGCGGCGGAAACACCACGCGCGGACCGGTCTTGGCGTTGACGTCGACCGGCTGCTCCTCGCGGGATACCATACGCTCCGCGGTCTTGTCGCCGACGCGATCGGTGATCTGCTTGCCTGAACCATCGCCCGCGCCCGGCGGGATGACCTTGTTCGGACCGGTATCGGCCTTGATGATCGGCGGCTCGCCGCTGCGCGGAGACCCGACGAACGTCCGGTAGGCAAATGCAGCGCCGGTGCCGACAACGGCCAGCAGCAGCACGACCACAACGGTCATCGTCCCGCCACGGCGCGGCTTCTGTTCGTCCTGCTCGAAGCCGTCATCGTAAGGCGGCCGGTCATAGCTCTCGCCGTAAGCAGCCTCCTGGGCATAGCCCGGGCCTGCATCGTGATCGCCGCGGCCGTACAGCACATCGTCGTAGCGGTCGCCGGGCATCTGCTGGCCGCGCGCGCGATCCTGCGGCAACGGATCGTAGCCGGTGTGATCGAATTGCGGATCGTGATGGCCGTGAACGGGAGTGTGCACGCCGCCCGCGTAGCGCGGATCGTAGTGATCCTCCTCGCGATAGGCCGGCTCGCGGGACTGCCGCCCGGCGGTCAGATTCCTGAATCCATGACGGACGGCTGGCAGGCGGCTCCTCCGGCTCGTCGGCGTAAGGCTCAGGCGCAAGGGGTTCGGGAGCATAAGGCTCGGGCTCGGCGTAGTGCTCGCGCGGCACCGGCTCGCGCTGAGCCTGGCGCGCCTGCGCATCGCCGGCGAAACTCGAGAATGGATCGGCCTGCCCGATCAGGCGTGCCAGTTCGGCCAGAGGATCGCTCTCGCCTTGCGGCTGTGGGGCCATGCGTGAGTGATCCCGGCCGTAGTCATCATCCGCCGGAAACGGTGTGTCGCGATATCGATCCGCCATTGCGATGTTGCATCCCCTTCGGGAAAGCTGCCCGCCCGTCATTCAAACGAAGCGGCCGCTGTTCACACTGCCGCCACCCGTTCCCCGCGGCGGTCATATCCCCCACTATCGCATCTCGTCTGGAGCATGAACGCCGAGAACGGCGAGGCCTGAAGCCAGAACCGAGACGACGCCTTGCACCAAGGCCAATCGCGCGATTGTTACTTCTGCATCATTCTGGATAATGAAGCGTAAATGAGGCATATCGCGCCCCTTGGTCCAGAGGGCGTGGAATTCGCTGGCGAGATCATAGAGATAAAAAGCGATTCGGTGCGGCTCGTGTGCGACCGCCGCCGCCTCTACGATCCGCGGGAAGATCGCGATCTGCCGGATCAGGCTCAGCTCCACCGGGTCGCTCAGGCGCTCGATCTTCGCATCGCGCAGGAACGCGACGCGCGCAGCCTCATCCTCCGGCAGTGACGGAACCGTCTCGCGCGCATTCTTGAAGATCGAATGCCCGCGCGCGTGGCCGTACTGCACATAGAACACCGCGTTGTCCTTCGACTGCTCGATCACCTTGGCGAGATCGAAGTCGAGCACCGCGTCGTTCTTGCGGAACAGCATCATGAAGCGCACGGCGTCGGAGCCGACTTCATCGACGACCTCGCGCAACGTGACGAAATCGCCGGAACGCTTCGACATCTTCACCGGCTCGCCGTTGCGCAACAGCTTCACGAGCTGCACGATCTTGACGTCGAGCGCGGCCTTGCCGCCGGTGACGGCCTTGATCGCCGCCTGCACGCGCTTGATATAGCCGCCGTGGTCCGCGCCCCACACGTCGACCATGTTGAGGAAGCCGCGATCGACCTTGGTCTTGTGGTAGGCGATGTCGGAGGCGAAGTAGGTGTAGGAGCCGTCGGATTTCTTCAGCGGGCGATCGACGTCGTCGCCGAATGCGGTGGCGCGGAACAACGTCTGCTCGCGATCCTCGTAGTCCTCGACCGGCGCACCCTTCGGCGGCGGCAGACGGCCTTCGTAGACGTCACCCTTCGCGCGCAGCCCCGCAATGGTCGCGCCGACGCGGTCCGTACCGCCCTCGATCAGCGAGCGCTCGGAGAAGAACACATCGTGCCGGATGTTGAGCGCGGCGAGATCGCCCTTGATCATGTCCATCATCATGGCGATGGCTTTGGCGCGCACGACCGGAAGCCATTCCGATTCAGACTGCTTCAGCAGCTTGTCGCCGTGTTCGAGCGCGAGCGCTTCACCGACCGGCTTCAGATAGTCGCCCGGATAAAGTCCTTCCGGAATCTCGCCGATGTTTTCGCCGAGCGCCTCGCGATAACGCAGGAACGCGGAGCGCGCGAGCACATCGACCTGCGCGCCGGCGTCGTTGATGTAGTATTCCTTGGTGACGTCGAAGCCGGCAAACGACAGCAGGCTCGCCAGCGCGTCACCGAACACCGCGCCGCGGCAATGGCCGACATGCATCGGCCCGGTCGGATTGGCGGAGACGTATTCGACGTTGACCTTCTCGGCTGCGCCTGCGTTGCTGCGGCCATAGCCCTTGCCCTGCTCCAGCACGGAGCGCAGCGCGCCGAACCATGCGGAGGTCTTCAGCGTCAGGTTGATGAAGCCGGGACCGGCGACGTCGACTTTCTCAACAATCGGGTCGGCGCGGAGCTTGTCCGCGATTTTGTCGGCCAGATCGCGCGGCTTCGCCTTCGCGTCCTTGGCCAGAACCATCGCCGCGTTGGTCGCCATGTCGCCATGGGTCGGATCGCGCGGCGGCTCGACCACCACGCGCGACAGGTCGAGGCCCGCCGGCAGCACGCCCTCGCCGCCGAGCGCCACGCACACGGCATGAACGCGCGCGAGCACGTCTGCGAACAGATGCGGGGATGGCTTAAGCGACCTCATTCGAGACTATCCTGTTGGGGCAGCAAATAGGCTGGCTGAGGCCGCCGCCTAACGCAAATCCGGGGTCGAGTCAAAAAGCCGCCGGTGCTCGATAATGGCGTATCTGTCGGTCATTCCGGCGATGAAATCGCCGATCCGCCGCGCCCGGCCGGCCTCGTCGTGCTCGCCCTCGTCGGGCAGCCACTCCGCCGGCAGATCGGCGGGCTCGGCCCGGTAGCGCGCGAACAGATCGCGCACCACGGTTTCGGCGTCGCGCATCACATGCATGACGCGCTCGTGGCGATACATACGTGCTTTCAGGAAACGCTTGATCGCGGCCTCGGTGATCTCCGCCTCGGTGGAGAAGCCGACGATGGTGCCCGCATGATTGCGCACGTCGGTGACGTTTTTCGGATGCGCGGCTGCGAGCCGCTTGCGCGTCTCGGAGAACACGTCCTCGATCAGATACGAAATCAGTTCGCGCACCAGTTCGGCGCCGCGCCTCGGCTCGTCGAGCACCGGATAACGCGCGATGATGACGGCGTTGATGTCGGCGATCAGCGGGATTTCGCCAAGGTCATCGACCGTGAACAGCCCCGCCCGCAATCCATCGTCGATGTCGTGGGCGTCATAGGCGATGTCGTCGGCGACGGCGGCGACCTGCGCCTCCAGCGAGGCGTGGCTCCACAATTCGAGATCGTGAAACGCGACATAATCGGAGATGCCCACCGGCACGCCATGCTCGCGGTAGCGTCCGACCGCCTCGCCGTTACGATCGATCATCGGGCCGTTGTGCTTGACGATGCCTTCCAGCGCTTCCCACGTGAGATTCAGGCCGTCGAACGCCGGATAGCGCCGCTCCAGCAGCGTCACCACCCGCAGGCTCTGGGCATTGTGGTCGAAACCGCCATGCTCCTTGAGGCACGCATCCAGCGCCCGCTCCCCGGCATGGCCGAACGGCGGATGGCCGAGGTCGTGGGCCAGCGCCAGCGTCTCGGTCAGGTCCTCGTCGAGGCCAAGCTGCCGCGCCAGCGCCCGGGCGATCTGGGCCACTTCGAGGGTATGGGTCAGGCGGGTGCGGTAATGATCGCCCTCATGGAACACAAACACCTGGGTTTTGTGCTTCAGGCGGCGGAACGCCGTGGAATGGATTACCCGGTCGCAATCGCGCCGGAACGCGCTGCGCCGCAGGCTCGGCGGCTCATTAAACCTCCTGCCGCGGCTCTGGTCGGGATCGCAGCCATAGGCGACGCGGGGAGCAGCCATTCCAACGGACATACGAAATATTTTTCTTTCAGTGTTTGATTCTGGCTTGCCAGACACTTAACTACTCTGTGCGGGGACATTCAAACACCCTTCGCAAACACCCCGGACGTCCGGAGAGGCTTTTATGACCGCAACCGACCTCGCCCCAGCAGCCAACGTCACAATCTCGGAGCGGGCGGCGCAGCGAATCGGCGCCATCCTCAAGTCGGAAGGCGACGGCGCGATGCTGCGCATCAGCGTCGAAGGCGGCGGCTGTTCGGGTTTCCAGTACAAGTTCGACGTCGAACGCGCGAAGACCGACGACGATCTCGTGATCGAACGTGACAGCGCCGTGGTGCTGGTGGATCCGGCCTCCGTGCCGTTTCTGGCGGGGTCGGAAGTCGATTTCGTCGACGACCTGATCGGCGCGTCGTTCCGCGTGGTCAATCCTAATGCCACCGCCTCATGCGGCTGCGGCACCAGTTTTTCGATTTAGTTTTCGGATCTTCCGGCCGCATAGCCAGAACTCCTGCCATGTTGCTCTAGATCCCCGCTTTCGCGGGGATGAGCGTGTGGAGTGCGCCTGCCTCTCCACACGATGTCATGCCGTGGCGAAAGATCGCAATGTCTCCGCTCGTCCCCGCGAAAGCGGGGACCCAGCGCCGCAGGAATAGACCGCGCCAATCAGAACGCGCGCGAATCAAAAAGAGCTACTTCTTCTCTGCAAACAGCCGCCGCGCGTTGCCGTGGGCAATCTGCTTGGCGACATCCGGCGGCAACTGCTTCAGCCAGCCGCGATACTCAGCCATGATCGCGCCGTAGCTCGCCCAGCGCTCGCTGATCCAGGTGTCCGATCCGAGCAGGAAACGGTCCGGATATTTCTCGAACAGCCCCCGCCATTCCAGCGTGAGCCTGCCGCCCTCGCCCGTGATCCCGCTGCGGTAGGACAGTTCGCCCCACAACTGCGGATAGGTCGCGAGCATCGTTGCGACACGCACCGACGAGAGACCGAATCCGGTATGCGCCCAGATGATCCGCGCGCGCGGATTGTGGCGCATCAGGATCTCGACCGCTTCGTCATCCGCATGGGCATGAAGATAGAGATCGTGCGCCACGGCGAAATTGACCGCCTTCTTCACCCATTCGGTGTCAGCGGCTTTTCCCGACAGGTGGAATTCGCCGAGGCCGCGATAGTAGCCGCGTTTGTACTCGTCCTGAATGAGGTCGAAGATCGTCGGATCATTGAACCAGGTCTGGATATCGGGCCGGACACGATAGGGCCGCAGAAACGGCACCACCCACAGCCCGCCGGCCTTGCCGCTCGCTCTGGCATCCATCAGCGCGTGGGTGCCGTCGTTCGGGCGGCTAGTCGCCAGAATGCCGGTAACGCGATGTTTTTTGAACAGCGCGAGCACCTGATCGACGTCGTAGAACGGCTTCGGCTCCCAGTTGTAATGCAGATGCGCGTCGAAGATTTCGATCGGCTCTTCCGCCGCGCGGACCGGCGCGGCGGCGATCAGAACGACGACAACGGCCATTGCGGCGCGCGCCCATGCTCTCGCGAACCTGATGGACATCGACGCCCTACTCGGCCGCGGCGACACGCGGCGGCTCGACATCCGGCGTGTCTCGCAAGGTCGGATCGAGACGGCGCTTGAGACGACGATCGATGCGGTCGAGATAGATGTAGATCACCGGCGTGATGAACAGCGTCAGCAGTTGCGACACCAGAAGACCGCCGACCACGGACACGCCGAGCGGCTGGCGCAACTCCGCGCCGGCCCCCGTACCCAATGCGATCGGCAGCGTGCCGAAGATCGCCGCGAACGTCGTCATCATGATCGGGCGGAAACGCAGCAGCGCCGCCTCGCGAATGGCATGCTCGGCGCTGAGGCCGACGGCGCGTCGCCCGATGGCGAAGTCCACCATCATGATGGCGTTCTTCTTGACGATGCCGACCAGCATGACGATGCCGATCATGGCGATCACCGACAATTCCATCTTGAACAGCATCAGGGTCAGGATCGCGCCGATGCCCGCCGACGGCAGACCCGAAATGATCGTGATCGGATGGATGAAACTCTCGTAGAGAATGCCGAGGATCACGAATGCGGCGAACACGGCGGCGAGGATCAGCACGCCCTGCCCGCGCAGCGAATCCTGGAACACCTGCGCCGTGCCGGAGAATCCGGTGGCGATGGTCGCCGGCAGGTTCGATTCCTGCTCGATCCGCGTGATCTGATCGACGGCGTAGCCGAGCGACGTGCCCGGCGCGAGGTTGAACGAAATCGTCACCGCTGGCTGCTGGCCCTGGTGATTGATCTGCAACGGCCCGACCGTCGGCACCATCCTGGCCACGGCGTCGAGCGGGATCGCCTGATTGTTCGCCGTCTTGACGTACAGCTTCGACAGGTCGGTGGGATCGACGCGGAACTTCGGCTGCACTTCCAGAATGATCTGATAGTCATTGGAAGGCATGTAGATCGTGCCCACCTGCCGCGCGCCGTAGGCGTTGAACAACTGGTTGCGGATCTGGTCGGCGGTCACGCCATAGACGGCGGCCTTTTCGCGGTCGATGTCGACGGTGAGCTGCGGATTCTTGATGTAGAGATCGGTGGTGACGTCCTGCAATCCCGGCACCTTCGCGATCTTCTCGCGCATCTCCGGCGCGACGCGATACAGCGACTCCGTATCGCCGCTTTGCAGCGTGTACTGGTACTGGCTCTTGGACGGACGTCCGCCGATGTTGAGGTTCTGGATGCCCTGGAAGAACGCCTGCAAGCCCGGCACCTGCAACGCCTTTTGCCGCAGCCGCGCCATCACCACCGGCGCGGAGTCGCGCTCGTTCTTCGGCTTGAGGCCGATGAACAGCCGCCCGTAGTTCGCCGTCGGATTGGGACCGCCGGAGCCGACCGTGCTGTTGACAAACTCGACCGCGGGATCGGCCCGCAACAGATCGGCAAGCACCTTCTGCCGCGCGCTCATCGCCTCGAACGAGGTATCGGTCGCCGCTTCCGTGGTGCCACTGAGAAAGCCGGTGTCTTCCTGCGGGAAGAACCCCTTCGGCACGACCATGTAGAGCCAGACGGTGGCGCCGAGCGTCGCCAGCGTCACCACCAGCATGACGGACTTATAGGCCAGCACGCGATCGAGCGCCCATTCGTAGCCGCGCAGCCACCCGTTGAACATCGCCTCGAACCATCGCAGCACGAAGTTGGGCTTGTGATGCGGATCGTGGGCTTTCAGCACCCGCGCGCACAGCATCGGCGTCAGCGTCAGGGATACGAAGCCCGACACGATGATGGCGACCGAGATGGTCACCGCGAACTCACGGAACACGCGGCCGACGATGCCGCCCATCAGCAGCACCGGGATGAACACCGCGATCAGCGAGAACGTGATCGACAGAATCGTGAAGCCGATCTCGCGCGCGCCTTTCAACGCCGCCTCATAAGGCTTCATGCCCTGCTCGATATAACGTACGATATTTTCGAGCATGACGATGGCGTCATCCACCACGAAGCCCACCGACAGCGTCAGCGCCAGCAGCGTCATGTTGTTGATCGAATAATCCAGCGCGTACATCACGGCGCAGGTGCCGAACAGCGAAATCGGAACCGCCAGCGCGGGAATGAGCGTCGCGGACGCCGAGCGCAGGAACAGGAAGATCACGACGATGACGAGGCCGACCGCGATCAGCAGTGTCTCCTCCACGTCGGCGACGGATTCACGCACCGAGACCGAGCGGTCGAGCGTAACGTCCATCACCACCGACGGCGGGATCTGCGCCCGCAGCGACGGCAGCTTGGCGCGCACCGCATCGACGACGGCGACGGTGTTGGCGTCGGGCTGCTTCTGGATCGCCAGCACGATCGAGCGCGTGCCGTTGAACCAAGTCGCGATCTTGTCGTTCTCGACGCTGTCGTAGATGCGCGCCACTTCATCGAGCTTGACCGGCGAGCCGTTGCGCCACGCCACCACGACCTGACGATAATCGATGGCCTTGTTGAGCTGGCCGGACGCCTGAAGCGCGATGTCCTGCTTCGGCCCGTTCAGGGTGCCGACCGGGGTCGACGAGTTGGCGCGCGACACCGCCGCGCGGATGTCTTCCAGCGACAGTCCGCGCGCCGCCGCCGCCTCGGGATCGGCCTGCACGCGAATGGCGAATTTCTGCGTGCCGTAGATCAGGACCTGCGCCACGCCCGGAATCTGCGACAGCGTCTGGCCAATGGTGATGTCGCCGTATTCGTTGACCGTCGACAGCGGCAGCGTCTCCGAACTGAGCGAGATGAACAGCACCGGGAAATCGGCCGGGTTCACCTTGCGGAAGCTCGGCGGAATCAGCATCTCGACCGGCAGGCGGCGCTGCGCGATGGTCAGCGCGGTCTGCACATCGAGGGCCGCGCCGTCGATATTGCGGTTGAGATCGAACTGGATGGTGATCGAGGTCGTGCCCTGCGACGAACTCGACGACATCGACGAGATGCCGGCGACGGTCGAGAGCTGGCGCTCGATCGGGCCCGCGACGGACGCCGCCATCGTGTCGGCGCTCGCGCCCGGCAGGGTTGCCGTGACCTGAATGGTCGGGAAGTCCACCTTGGGCAGCGCCGAGACCGGCAGCAACCGGAATCCGAACACGCCGAATGCAATGATCGACGCCGTCATCAGCGTCGTCATCACCGGTCTGCGGATGCAGAGTTCGGATAGATTCATAAATTAAGCTCCGGCCTTGCGGCTGCGCGGCGCGACCGGCGTGCCGTTGGACAGCAGCAATTGACCATCGACGACGATATCCTCCCCGCCTTCCAGACCGCTGTCGACCACGGAAATACCCTGGAACGTGCGGCTGATGGTAACGGGCTGGATCTGCGCCTTGCCGTCCCTGATGACGAACACGAAGTTCCCGGTCTGGCTGCGCTGGACGCCGACCGACGGCACCACGACCGCTTCCTCGGTCCGGACCGTGAGGCGGGTGTTGACCAGAATGCCCGGCCACAAGAGTTCGCTCTCGTTGCCCATGATGCCGCGCACCGTCACCATGCCGGTGGTCGCATCGACGGTGTTCTCCACCATCGCAACGGTGCCGGTTTCCGATTTGCCATTGCCCGGGATCGTCGCCGTCACCGACGCCTGCCCCACTTTCATCGCGTCGCGCAGATCGCTCAGCACGCGCTGGGGAATGGCGAAGGTCACGTAGACCGGAGCCATCTGGTTGATGGTCGCGAGCGCCGACGTGTCGGCGGGACGAACGAAGTTCCCGACCTTGACGGTTGCGGCGCTGATCCGCCCGCTGATCGGCGCGGTGATCCTGGTATAGCTTTTCTGGACCTTCAGGTTGTCCAGTATGGCCTGATCCGCCTGGATCGTCGCCGTCGCCGTATCCGATGCGGTCCTGGCGTTGTCGACACTGACCTGCGTCGTCGCGCCCTTGCCGATCAGATCGCTGTAGCGTTTCAGATCGCGCTCGGCGGCCACGAGCTGCGATTTGGACCGCGCGAGGTTGCCTTCCGCCTGCGCGATCTGCGCATCGATCTGGCGCGCATCCAGCGTGAACAGCAGGTCGCCTTCCTTGACGCGGGCGCCGTCCTCGAAATGCACTTCCATGATGGTGGTTTCGAGCCGGGACTTCAGCGCCACGCTCGAAATCGGCGTGACCGCACCGATGGAATCGACATCCAGCGGAACCGGCTTTTTCTCGGCTTTCGCAACTTCAACGGAAACCGCCTGAGGCCGCGGCGGGGCCTGCGCCGTGGTCGCGCCGCCGGTCCACATCGACCGGGTCGCATAGGCAGCAATCGCAATCACGCAGACCCCCAGAATGAGCAGTCCGCGTCGTTTCAAAAGTCCTGATGCCATATCGTCTCGCAGGCGCAGGCTCGCCGAACCGGCTAGCCGTTGTATTTCCCCGCCCCTTTTTGTGCTGGTTTTCCAGCGTTATTTGCAACCGGCTTATCACAGCCGTGTGTCTCATGGTACGCCATATCCATGAATTTCTTTGAAATTCCCCTTTGTCACTAACGGAATCGGTCATGCGGATCGCCACATGGAACGTTAACTCTGTCCGCCAGCGGCTCGAACACCTGCTGGTCTGGCTGAAGGAACGCTCGCCGGACATCGTCTGCCTTCAGGAAATCAAGTGTCAGGACGAGGCCTTCCCCGCGAGCCGATCGAGGATCTCGGCTATCACGTCGTCACCCACGGCCAGAAGACGTTCAACGGCGTGGCGCTGCTGTCGCGCTTTCCGTTCGAGGAGACCCGACCGCGCCTCAGGGGCGACGATGACGATCTCCATGCCCGTTTCCTTGAGGGCCTTGTGATGCACGGCAAGACCCCGCTGCGGGTCGCCTGTCTTTACCTGCCCAACGGCAACCCGCCCGGAACAGACAAATATCAATACAAAATCAACTGGATGAAGCGGCTTCTTAAATACTCAAAAGAGAATCTGAAGCACGAGCAGCCGTTGGTACTGGCAGGCGATTTCAACGTCATCCCGACGGCCGACGATGTTCATAATCCTGCGGCATGGGCCGGCGACGCGCTGTTCCTGCCGGAAACGCGGCGGGAATTCCGCGCCCTGCTCAACCTCGGCCTGACCGACGCGATCCGCGCGGTCTCGGACCAGCCCGGCCAGTACACGTTCTGGGATTATCAGGCCGGCGCATGGCCGAAGAACAACGGCATCCGGATCGACCACCTGCTGCTGTCGCCGCAGGCCAGCGACCGGCTGCGCGATGCCGGCATCGACCGTCATGTCCGGGGATGGGAAAAGGCGTCGGACCACGTTCCAGTGTGGATCGACCTGGATTTGGATTGAAGTGACACCGCCCTGCCTGTCGTTGCGAGCCAGCGGGTCGGCCCGACGCGCCGCCCGATGACAGGCTCCGCGAAGCAATCCATGAGCAAAAACGAAGATTAAGCTGGATTGCTTCGTCGCAAGTGCTCCTCGCAATGACGAGGAAAATGCACGCGACCGTTAGTCCCGCCTGCCCTGAACCCAGCGCTCGAGCATCTGCAAGGCCATGGCCCGGTCGTCCTCGGACGCCTTGGCGAGCGCGGTCTTGTAGCTGTCCTTGATCCAGGTCTCGTCCGGCGTCGCGCTGTCCTGCGCCAGGGTCAGCCACATCAGGCCGCGCGCGGCCTGCCGCTGGAGCTTATCGCCGTTGAACAGCATCTGGCCGAGCAGCGCCTGCGCCTGATGCTGGCCCTTCTGCGCCGAAAGGGCGAGCCAGCGAACGCCGTACTTCACGTCGCGCGGCATGCCAACGCCGTCGAGATACATCCGCGCCAGATTGTACTGCGCCTCGGCATTGCCGAAATAGGATGCGGCGTAAGAGAACATCTCGCGCGCGCGCTCCGGATCGGCCTTCACGCGGGTGTTCGGAATGCCGGAGGCATAATAACGGCCGAGCGCCACGAAGGCATTGGCGACGATGGTCGCCTGCGGCGCCGACGGGCTGTCTTCGGCATGGGCATTCGCGATCTTGCTGAAATAGTCGTAGGCGCGCAGGTCGTCCTGCGCGACGCCGTCGCCCTTGGCGTACATGCGCCCGAGCTTCCACTGTGCCACCGGATGACCGCCTTCGGCGGCATATTGCAGGGCCGTCAGCGACGAAGCCACCTGCGGAATATCGGCCGGCGGAACCGGCTTCTTCAGAACGGCAACACCGCTGGGCGCAGCAACGACCGGCAGCGCGGCCTCCTTGTTGCCCGGCAACGTGCCTTCAAAGGCAAAGGCCGGCGCCGCCGCGAGCATCGCGACGGTCAGGACAGCAGCCATGCCAATGCGTTCAGATGTCCGCATAACACACTTTCTCACCGGCCCCGCCGGGATGGGTCACGGCCCCTTTCACCGCAGGTCCGACCTGCTGGGCGTATTTCCAGAGCACGCCGGAACCGACCGACGTCTCGCGCGGCTTCCAGGCCTTCCGGCGCTCGGCCAGTTCGGCATCCGTCAGCCGGACATTGAGGGTGTTGTCGACGGCATCCAGTTCGATGATATCGCCGTCGCGGATCAGTCCGATCGGGCCGCCGACAGCCGCCTCTGGTCCGACATGGCCGACGCAGAAGCCACGGGTGGCTCCCGAGAAACGTCCGTCGGTGATGAGCGCGACCTTGCCGCCCATGCCCTGCCCGGTGAGCGCCGCGGTGGTCTGCAACATCTCGCGCATGCCGGGGCCGCCCCTGGGGCCCTCGTAGCGGATCACGATGACGTCGCCTTCCTTGTAGGTCTTCCTGTTCACGCATTCGAACGCGGCTTCTTCGGAATCGAAGCAACGCGCAGGCCCTGTGAACTTCAACACCGACATTCCAGCGACTTTCACGATCGCACCGTCCGGCGCGAGATTCCTTTCATGCCGACCACGCCACCGGTGACGGTGATCGGGTTATCGGCAGAACGCACCACGTCCTGATGAGGATTCCATTTCACGCCCTTGAGATTTTCGGCGATCGTGCGTCCGGTGACCGTCATGCAGTCGCCGTGCAAGTAACCGTTGTCCAGCAGCGTCTTCATCAGAAGCGGTATGCCACCTGCTTCGAACATATCTTTGGCGACATAACGACCGCCCGGCTTCAAATCCGCGATATACGGTGTCTTTTTGAAGATTTCGGCGACGTCGAAAAGATCGAAGTCGATGCCGCATTCGTGCGCCATGGCCGGCAGATGCAGCGCAGCATTGGTCGAGCCGCCCGAAGCCGCAACGACGGCTGCGGCGTTTTCCAGCGCCTTGCGGGTGACGATGTCGCGCGGACGGATATTCAGCGCGATCAGTTCCATGATCTTCTCGCCGGCCGCCATGCAGAAGGCGTCGCGGATTTCGTAAGGGGCCGGCGCGCCGGCCGAGTACGGCAGCGCGAGGCCGATGGCCTCCGACACGGTCGCCATGGTGTTGGCGGTGAACTGCGCGCCGCAGGCGCCCGCCGACGGGCACGCCACGCGCTCGATTTCGTCGAGATCCTCATCGGACATCTCGCCGACCGAATGCTTGCCGACCGCCTCGAACATGTCCTGAACGGTGACCTGCTGGCCGCGGAAATTGCCGGGCAGGATCGACCCGCCATAGATGAAGATCGACGGCACGTTGAGGCGCAGCATCGCCATCATCATGCCGGGCAAGGACTTGTCGCAGCCGGCGAGCCCGATCAGGGCATCATAAGCGTGGCCGCGGACGGTCAATTCCACGGAATCGGCAATGGTTTCGCGCGACGGGAGCGACGACCGCATCCCCTCGTGGCCCATGGCGATGCCGTCGGTGACTGTAATGGTGCAGAATTCGCGCGGGGTGCCGTTGGCGGCGGCGACGCCCTTCTTGGCGGCCTGCGCCTGACGCATCAGCGAAATGTTGCAGGGAGCCGCCTCGTTCCAGCACGACGCCACGCCGACGAACGGCTGGTGGATCTGCTCGGTGGTCAGGCCCATGGCATAGAGATAGGACCGATGGGGCGCGCGCGCGGGTCCTTCCGTCACATGACGGCTCGGAAGCCTCGCCTTGATGCTGGTTTTCGCGTCCATCGTGAACCTTTGACCCCCAGCACCGCGTGACATCCGGAAATCCTTAAAAGGCAGGATTTTCCAACACCTTCACGAAGGCTGTGGCGGTTAGCCTACGAAGGAATGATCTCACGGAGGCGTGTGGCCAAATCGCGGCACACGCAAGTGCTTGCTGAGGCGAGGGTTAAATGTTCACCAAGTGTTGCGGGCAAGCAACATTCGTTGCACTGCGGCAACGATGCCGCAGTGCCCTTTCCGGATCGGAAATGAATATCGCGGCTATCGTCCGCGGATCATGCGCCAGGCAAACAGCAGAAGGACCGCGCCGACCGACGCGGAAATGAGCGTGCGCCAGAAGCCGAACACCGGCACCTGCGCGATCTCCGCGAGCTTGGCGCCGACGAACGATCCGGCGATGCCGACCAGGATGTTGGTGAAGATGCCGTGGTCGGATTCCGTCACCCGCTCGGCGATCCAGCCGGCGATAGCGCCGATCAGCAGCAGGGTGAAGAAGCCAACGCCCGGTTGGCTGAAAAAGGCCTGAGCTTCGTTCATTGATATTCCTTGCACAAAGTGTCGGGTCACATCGCGTTATACCGGACCTCGCACAGGACAGTTAGGCTTTCGTAGGCGAATGACGTGCAAATCTGATTGAGAGCAGCCATCAGCGCATGAGCGCCTACCAAACATACCGCACACGCCCGGTGCCCGCGTAAGTCTGCGTCCGCTCGGAGAACTCACCGTCAAACTTGGCCATCAGCGACCAGCCCTTGACCATCACCCATTCTGATCCGGCAGCGACCAGCGCCAGGTCGCGGGCGGGCGTCACGCCGCCGACCGCAAACGCCGGGATAGCAAAACCGGAAAACGAAGCTGCAATCGTCGGATCGCTATATTCATCGTGGCCGTAGGCGAGTTTGCCGAACGCGCGCAGGCTGCCGCCACTTGCGAGACGCCATGTCTTGTCCAGGCGGCTGCCGGCTTCCGAGCGGACGACCCACGCATCGCGCGATGAGAACGCCAGCGCGAATGCGCCTGCACCGGCCGATGCGGTCTCGGTGTAGGCCGGCGTGGTGTAGAACTGCGACTGGATCGCGACATAAGGCGTCAGACGCACGCCTTCGGGAACCTGAAAGTGCCGCCCGAGTTCGAACCGCCCGCCGAAATTCTGCACGTTGAACTTCGCATCGAACTGATCCGCGCCGACCGCCCGATTGGTTGTCGTCCAATAATTGCCGAAACTCAAAGCGCCGGAGAGATAATACGACGTGTTGAAACTATGCGCACCATAGACACCGACGAGGAGTGCATCGCTGCGGCCGCCGCCGTTGTTATCCGACACCGACCACGATGTTCCACCACCCGCAAGCGAAAAGCCGATCATCGAGTTCGGCGAGAATTTGTAGTCGACACCGGCGGCAAAACCTCCAACCGTCGTTGACGTATCGGAAATGCCGAGTGTGGACACACCGCTGCTCTTGTTGCCGCCGCCGAAAGCCGCGCCCCACATGCTGTAGCGTGGCTCATATGCGCTCGGCGCTTTGTTGAACTTGGCGAAGGCAGACGCGACGCCCGCGGGCACGTTCGAAGGGCGCTCCGGTGCGAAGCCGATGGCTGAAGCGCCGCCGCGATCGGTGACAAACGGATCGGTCAGCACATTCATGTACTGGTTCATGAGCTGGACGACGCCCTGCTGCGCCTCGATGCCGTTCTGGCCCGCGACGGGAAGACCGGGGATGATCGTTGCCGAAAAGGCAAGATCGAGATTGGGCGACCCCCAGCTCTGGCCGAGCAATCCAGCCAGGGTGGGGCTCGATTGCGAGACAAAATTTCCTCCCGAATAGGCCGTGCCGGCCATATATCCAAATCGATAAAGTCCGGCAGCCTGAGCGCCGACCGAACTCGTGGTCACGAACAGAGCATATTGCTGGCCCGGCGAAAGAACCACGCCGCCGCCGGTATTGATCGTCATCTGCGCAAATGCTCCGCCGGTCGACGGAGCCGTCATCACCCCCGACGTAAACAGGGCGCTGCCGACCATACGGCTTGTGACCGGATCCCATTGATAAACATACGCCCGATATTGCTGGGGTACTCCCGAGTCTTGAATTACTTCAAATGAGAAACTCGACAGGCGCGAAGGCGCGCTTCCGGCGGTAATGCTCTGGCCAAACGCTGTCTGACCTCCTCCGGAGCCCCAAAATGAGAGTGCTTGAGTGCCGTTCCATGAGGGACGAGTGTCGATGGACTGCGCAAATGCGGGAGCGCCGAGCACCGCAAGTAGCGCGGTGCCCAGCATCGCGCGCCGCAATCCGAACTTGTCCCGAAGCCGTATCACATAAGGCGCAGCGACCCGCGCCCGTCGGCGGTTGATATCGCCGCCGCTTTTCAATCTTTTGCCCATTTCAACACCCCGGCCCTTCGCACGGCTGCACGCACGCAACCCGACTCCGGGGGCAAAATAGGCAAAGCACTCGGCGGTGAAAAATCATCAGTACGAATAGCAACCATAGTTCTGATGAATGATTCGCAGCAGGGTCGCGAACCACGAATACGGCTCTGCATTCATGACGTTACCTGCACGAGCGGAAACGAGACGCTTGGAAAATGCGGCGGTTTCAGGTTTATGTATCAAGTTCATGAATATGTCTGTCCTGCACACAGAAAATCGCAACAGTGTCCGCCAATTTGCGCAATATCGATCTCAATCTGCTGATCGTTTTTGAAGCCGTATTCTCCACCGGAAATATCAGCCACGCCGCCAAACAGCTCGCGCTTAGTCAGCCTGCGGTCTCCAACGCGCTGACGCGGCTGCGCGAGCATTTCGACGATCCGCTGTTCGTACGGTCCGGACGCGGCGTAAAGCCGACCAACCGCTCGCTACAGATGATCGCGCCGGTACGCGAAGCGCTGCAACTGATCCGGCGCCAGCTCGACGGCGGGCAAAGTATCGACCTGGCCACCTATCAGCGCAAATTTCGTATCGTGATGGTCGATACGCTGGAGCCGGTGCTGATGCCGCCGCTGCTGCGCGATATATCCGAACATGCGCCGCACGTTTCGATCGAGTCGCGTCCGGCGTGGAATTCCAGAGTGTCGGAGGAGATCGTCGCCGGCACACTCGACCTTGCCTGCCATACGTTTCCGATCAGCGCGCCGGGATTGATGATCTCCACGATCTGCGACTGCGATCACATCGTTGTCGCCCGCCGTGATCATCCGCGCATCGGCAAGATTCTCGACGCCAAGACTTTCATGTCGCTCGGCCATCTCGCGCTGATCGGCGAATTGCGTGGCCACGCCAATATCGACCGCGACATCACCTCGCGCGGCGGCATACGCAACATTGTCTATGAAGTTAACAAGGTCTGGTCGATGCCCGCCATCGTGGGCAGCACCGACCTCGTCTGCGTGTTGCCACGCCGGTTTGCGGAGCTGATGGCACCTTTGTTTGGGCTCACGATCTACGATTCGCCAGTACCGATTTCGGATCAGTCCTACCACATGATCTGGCACGAAAAGAACAACGATGATCCAGGCCATAAATGGCTGCGCGAAACGCTGACGCGCAATTTTCAAGCCGGTACCGCAGCGAGCTACTCGATGAAGCCATCAAAGCCATCAAAAACCAGAAGGCCCAGGCCTTGAAGTCATCCCGGTTCGTTCTCAGCGTTCAAGACAGAAATCCGGGACCGACTTTCATTATGCAGGACGACAGGTCGACGATATCTCTCAGCGCATTGACGCTCTCGTAAGCAATATCCCGTACCCAACACGGCAGTCATAACAAGAAGCGCAGACATCAGACTTGGAGATCATCGGCGCGTCCCGATCGAGTCACATGTTCAGCACGCGCCCGTAGGCATCGAGCACGGCTTCCTTCATGGTCTCTGAAATGGTCGGATGCGGGAAGATGGTGTGGAACAGTTCTTCTTCCGTCGTCTCCAGATTCATCGCGACGACGAAGCCCTGAATCAGTTCGGTGACTTCCGCGCCGACCATATGCGCGCCGAGCAGTTGCCCGGTCTTCTTGTCGAAGATCACCTTCACCATGCCCTGGTCTTCGCCCTGCGCAATGGCCTTGCCGTTGCCGACGAACGGGAAGCGCCCGACGCGAACGTCCTTGCCTGCTTCCTTCGCCTTGGCTTCGGTGAGACCGACGGATGCAATTTGAGGATGACAATAGGTACAGCCGGGGATCAGCAGCTTGTCCATCGGGTGCGGATGCAAGCCCTTGATCGCCTCGACGCAGACGACACCTTCGTGCTCGGCCTTGTGCGCCAGCATCGGCGGACCGGCGACATCGCCGATGGCGTAGATGCCCGGCACATTGGTCTTGCCATAGCCGTCGATCACGATGCAGCCGCGCTCGGTCTTCACGCCGAGCTTTTCGAGGCCGATGTTCTCGATATTGCCGACCACGCCGACCGCCGAGATGACGCGGTCGAATTCGGCGGTCACCGGCTTCTTGCCGTCATCGATGGTGGCGACGACGCTGTCGGCCTTCTTGTCGAGCTTGGTGACCTTGGTGTTGGCCAGGACCTTGATGCCCTGCTTCTCGAACTGCTTGCGGGCGAAGGCGGCGATCTCGGCGTCTTCCACGGGCAGGATCTGCGGCAGCACTTCCACCACCGTCACCTCCGCGCCCATCGTCTTGTAGAACGAGGCGAACTCGATGCCGATAGCGCCGGAGCCGACCACCAGCAGCGACTTCGGAAACTTGTCCGGGTTCATCGCCTCGAAATAAGTCCAGACCAGCTTCTTGTCGGGCTCAAGGCCCGGCAGCACGCGGGGACGCGCACCGGTGGCGACGATGATGTGCCTGGCGGTGTACGCGCCCTCACCCAGCGATCCCTTCGGCGCTTCGGCCTCCGATTTCGTCACCGTGAACTTGCCGCCGCCGTCGAGCGTCGCCTTGCCCCAGATGATGCTGATCTTGTTTTTCTTCATCAGGAATTCGACGCCGCCGTTGAGGCGCTTCACCACGGCGCGCGAGCGCGCGATCACCGCCTTCGGATCGAACGAGACGTTATCGGCGGACAGGCCGTACTCCTTGGCGTGCTGCATGTAGTGATAGATTTCCGCGGAGCGCAGCAGCGCCTTGGTCGGGATGCAGCCCCAGTTGTTGCAGATGCCGCCGAGATACGACTTCTCGACAATGGCGGTCTTGAAGCCGAGCTGAGCTGCGCGGATCGCGGTGACATAACCGCCCGGCCCCGATCCGATCACGACGACGTCGAAGGAAGTATCAGCCATTGCTAGATGCTTTTCTTGTTCCCCTCTCCCCTCGTGGGAGAGGGTGACGAGCGAAGCTCGCCGGGTTTGCGGCTGCCGCCGCGAATTTTTGCCCCGTCATTGCGAGGAGCACTTTGCGACGAAGCAATCCAGCTTCGCCTCGCCATTTCTGGATTGCTTCGCTGCGCTCGCAATGACGGCATCGTTGCTCTCGACGTCACACCACCATCATCACGGGATTTTCGATCATGAGCTTGAACGCGCCGAGCAGTTGCGCGCCGAGCGCGCCGTCCATCGCGCGGTGATCGCAGGTCAGCGTCACCGTCATGATGTTGGCGATCTCGATCTTGCCGCCGCGCACGACCGGACGCTCCTCGCTCATGCCGACGGCCAGGATGCTGGTCTGCGGCGGATTGATGACCGCCGTGAACTGCTTCATGCCGTACATGCCGAGGTTGGAGACCGCCGTGGAGCCGCCCTGATATTCCTCCGGCTTCAGCTTGCGCGCGCGCGCGCGCGCCGCGAGGTCCTTCATGTCGGCGGAAATCTGCGACACCGACTTGATATGCGCATTGCGGATGATCGGCGTGATGAGTCCCGTCGGGATCGAGACCGCGACCGAAACGTCCGACACCTTGTGATGCAGCATGGCCTCTTCGGTCCATGTCACGTTGGCGTCGGGCACGCGCTGCAACGCCAGCGCCAGCGCCTTGATGACGAAGTCGTTGACCGACAGTTTGTAGGCCGGCTTGCCGTCCTTGTCCTTCGGCGCGGATGCGTTGATCTCCTCGCGCGCGGCGACCAGCTTGCCGATGTCGCAGTCGGCGGTGAGATAGTATTGCGGAACGTCGCGATCCGCCGCCGTCAGGCGCTGCGCGATGACCTTGCGGATACCGTCATGCGGAACGACGTCGTACTCGCCGTCCTTGAACAGCGCGCGGATCTGCTTGTCGGATGGACCGACCGCCACCGGCGCGGCCGCCGGAGCGCTTGCGGCGGCAGGCTTGAGGCCCTGCCCGGATTTGGCCTGATCGATGTCGCGCGCGACCACGCGGCCATACGGACCGGAACCGTTGACACGGGACAGATCGATGCCGGCGTCCTTGGCGAGACGTCGCGCAAGCGGCGACGAGAACACGCGCGCGCCGTTGCTGGCGGCAGCGGGTGCTGGTTGTGAAGCGGCCTTCGCTGGTGCCGGCGCGGCGGCGACCGGCGCAGGACCCGGTGCTGCGGCAGGCGCAGCAGCCTTCGGCGCGGGCGCAGGTTCGGATTTGGGCGCTTCGGACTTCGCAGCAGGCGCCGATTCAGCCCCCGCTCCCGCAGCCTTCACGTCCTCGCCGTCACTCGCGAGCACCGCGATGATGTTGTTGACCGGAACATCCTGCGTGCCTTCCGGCACGAGGATTTTCGCAATGGTGCCTTCGTCGACGGCCTCGACTTCCATCGTGGCCTTGTCAGTCTCGATCTCGGCAATCACGTCGCCGGACTTGACCTTGTCGCCTTCCTTCTTGAGCCACTTCGAAAGGTTGCCCTTCTCCATCGTGGGAGACAGCGCAGGCATCAGAATGTTGATCGGCATGATCCTGGTCCTGCTCTCTCAGCGATAACTAACGGCCTTGGCGGCGGCGACGACTTCGGCCACCGTCGGCAGCGCGAGCTTTTCAAGGTTGGCGGCGTAAGGCATCGGCACGTCCTTGCCCGAGACGCGCGCGACAGGCGCGTCGAGGTAGTCGAACGCGTTCTCCATGATCCGCGCCGCGATTTCCGCGCCGACACCGGACTGCTGCCAGCCTTCCTCGACAACGACAGCGCGCGAGGTCTTCTTCACCGAATTGATGATCGTCTCGGTGTCCATCGGACGCAGCGTGCGAAGATCAATGACTTCGGCCTCGATGCCTTCCTTCGCGAGTTCATCGGCGGCGCCGAGCGCGTAGGTCATGCCGTTCGACCACGCGATCAGTGTGACGTCCTTGCCCGCGCGCGCGATACGCGCCTTGCCGATCGGGACGACATAGTCGTCGAGCTTCGGCACGTCGCCGGAGTGGCCGTAGAGAATTTCGTTTTCGAGGAAGATCACCGGATTGGGATCGCGGATCGCGGCCTTCAGCAAGCCCTTGGCGTCCGCCGCCGAATAGGGCGTCACCACCTTGAGGCCGGGAATCTGCGAATACCACGCCGAATAATCCTGGCTGTGCTGGGCGGCAACGCGCGCCGCCGCACCGTTCGGACCGCGGAACACGATGGAGCAGCCCATCTGGCCGCCGGACATGTACAGCGTCTTGGCGGCGGAGTTGATGATCTGGTCGATCGCCTGCATGGCGAAGTTGAAGGTCATGAATTCGACGATGGGTTTCAGTCCGGCCATCGCCGCGCCGACTCCCACGCCGGCGAATCCGTGCTCGGTGATCGGCGTGTCGATCACGCGGCGCTCGCCGAATTCCTGCAACAGGCCCTGCGTGATTTTGTAGGCGCCCTGATATTCCGCGACCTCTTCGCCCATCACGAACACGTCGCCGTCGCGGCGCATTTCCTCGGCCATCGCGTCGCGCAGCGCTTCGCGCACGGTCATCTTCACCATCTCGGTGCCGGGCGGCACTTCGGGGTCCGGCTCGACCGGGGCCGCGGGAGCGGCAACAACAGGCGGAGCGCTGATCTGCGGCTTGCCTTCCCCGACGGGTGAGCGGGACTCTTCAACTTCCTGCTTAACTTCAACGCTGGGTTCTGCGGCTTTGGCAGCGGGAGCCGCCGGGGCCTTGCCCAGATCGGCCGCGCTTTCGCCGTCGCTCAGGATGGTGGCGATCGGCGTGTTGACCGCGACGTCGTTGGTACCTTCCGCAACCAGGATCTTGCCGAGCGTGCCCTCGTCGGTCGCCTCGACTTCCATGGTGGCCTTGTCGGTTTCAATCTCGGCGATGACGTCGCCGGACTTGATGGCTTCACCCTCTTTCTTCAGCCATTTGGAGAGATTGCCTTTCTCCATGGTGGGCGAAAGCGCGGGCATCAGAACTTGAATCGGCATGGTCGCTCCGGACGTATTCTTCTCAATTGCGCGGGCTGCGCGCGCTTATCGGTACGCGCACCTATCGGTAAATGTCGGTGTAAAGCTCGGACGCATCCGGCTCCGGCGTGTGCTGCGCGAAATCCGCCGCCGCGTTGACGATCTCGCGGACTTCCGCGTCGACCGACTTCAAATCCTGCTCGCTCACCTTGATGTCGAGCAACCGCTGCCGCACCTGCTCGATCGGATCGCTGTCGTGGCGCACCTTGTCCACTTCCTCGCGGGTCCGGTACTTCGCGGGATCGGACATCGAATGGCCGCGATAACGGTAGGTCTGCATCTCGAGGATGTAAGGCCCGTTGCCTTCGCGGCACCACTGCACGGCCTTATCGCCCGCAGCCTTCACGGCGCGAACGTCCATGCCGTCGACCTGCTCGCCCGGAATGTTGAACGACGCGCCGCGCTTGGAGAAATCGGTCTGTGCCGACGAGCGCGTCACCGAGGTGCCCATTGCGTAGCGGTTGTTCTCGATGACGTAGATCACGGGGAGCTTCCACAGCTCCGCCATGTTGAAGCTCTCGTAGACCTGGCCCTGATTGGCCGCGCCGTCGCCGAAATAGGCGATGCTGACATTCTTGTTGCCGCGATAACGGTTGGCGAAAGCCAGACCGGTGCCGAGCGGCACCTGCGCACCGACGATGCCATGTCCGCCGAAGAAGTTCTTCTCCTTGCTGAACATGTGCATGGAGCCGCCCTTGCCCTTGGAATAGCCGGCTTCACGCCCCGTCAGTTCCGCCATCACGCCCTTGGGGTCCATGCCGCAAGCCAGCATGTGTCCGTGATCGCGGTAGCTGGTGATGATCTGGTCGCCCTGCTCGAGGGACATCTGCATGCCCACCACGACCGCTTCCTGACCGATATAGAGATGGCAGAAACCACCGATCGCGCCCATGCCGTAAAGCTGGCCCGCTTTCTCCTCGAAGCGGCGGATCAGCATCATCTCGCGAAAAGCGTGAAGCTCCTGATCCTTGGTGAACGTCAGCGTGTTGGGATGGCGGGAGCCGTTTCCGGTCGCCTGGCCCGCGTCTTTCGCGGCGGCGCTTTTTCTTCGATGAGGCCGTTTCTTTTTGGGGAGGCATGAGGTGTCCGGATGAGAGAGCGGATACGATCCTCTCTACTCCAACTCACATCGCCATGAAAGCATTGCCTGTGCTGCAAATTCGCGCGCTCATATCGCAATGCAGCGAACGTAATTTTACAATCGAAAGCGAACGGTTTTTGAAATTTGAAACTGGGTTCGGCCTGATGATGCGGCGAACGTCAGAATCGGACCACCAGATCGCGCGGATGCACGTAGTCGAGCTGATAACGGGCGCGTTCGTCGAGCATGTCGGGATCGACCCGGTCCGAGCGAAGCAGCGAAACGCGCTGTTCGGCCGCAACGCGCTCGGTCTTGAGCCGGGCCAACTCCGCCGTCAGTTGCACGATCTCTTGATCGAGTTCCTGTCGCGCATTCAGCCCGTATTTGCCGGTGTAGGCGTTGACGCCAAAATAGGCGATCAGCGCCGCCGCGATCGCATAGAGCGCGAGGCCGGTCATGACGGCTTTGAGTCGTGAGCGTGAAACCATACTGCACGATGCGGCAGCGCGGTTAATCGAATGCTAATAACCGGGCTACGCCGTCACTGGCCGTCACGGCATCGTCATGTCTTCAGGCGTTCGATCCAGGCCGCGAAAGCCGCGATGTAATCCTTCAGGACCTTCTCAAGCGCTTCCTTGGTCAGGTTGCCCTTGTCGTCGAACGCATCGCCCACCCCGTTGAGGTAGATTTCGGGCTGCTGCATGATCGGGCCGGAAATACCCGGAAGAATGGATTTCAGGTGCATGGCCGCGCCCATGCCGCCGATCGCGCCCGGCGAATTGCTGACGATGCCGCACGGCTTGCCGTTGAACGAGCTTTTGCCATAGGGACGCGATCCGACGTCGATGGCATTCTTCAAGACGCCGGAAATGGAGCGGTTGTATTCCGGCGTCACGAACAGCACCGCGTCGGATTTCTGGATCGTCTCACGAAACGTCACCCAGTCCGCGGGCGGGGTCGCTTCCAGATCCTGATTGAAGAACGACAGGCCGTGCAGGGTCACGATCTCGAGTTTCAGCGATGGCGGAGCAATCTTAGCGAACGCCTTGGCGATCTTGAGGGAAAACGACTCCTTGCGGAGGCTGCCGACAATGACGGCGACGGTATGGGCCATGAGACGATCCTTTCAACGGCTGCAAATTGAACGCGCGAGACGCCGGGATTAGCGCCACCTCGAAAAGGATGCAAGTGCATTAAATTGACAGCGTGCTCTTGCGGTTCACGTCATCCAAGCACGTCGTCGTTATGTTGTCCCAGTTGCGGCGCGCCGGAATGCGGATGCGGGCGCTTTCCGTCGAACGAAATCGGCAGTCCGACCACCGGCAAGTCGCTGCCTGGCAGAATGCGGAGAATATCCGAAGCCTTGAACTGCTCGGTTTCCATCAACTCGACGATGGTGTTGACGGGCGTGCTCGGCACACCAACCGCGGCGAAAGCGGCCAGCCATTCGGCCCGTACCTTCGTGAGCAGCACCGGCTTCATCAGTCCGAGCAGAGCCTCGCGATGCACGAAGCGGTCCCTGCCCCGCGCGAACCTTGGATCGGTGGCCCATTCCGGACATCCGAGCGCCGCCGCCAGCTTGTGGAACAAGCGATCATAGCCGGCGGCGATGACCAGCGGATGGTCGGCGGTATCGAACACCTGATACGGCACGATGGTCGGCGTCGCCGCTCCCGTCCGCTGGGAGAGTTCGCCGGTGACATGATAGGTCGCCAGCGACGAATCCACCCATGACGCGGCGCTATCAAGCAGCGAGGTATCGATCACGCATCCTTGGCCGGTGACGTGGCGCTGCTGAAGCGCCGCAAGCGCGCCGATCACGCACCACTGCGCAGTGGCCTTGTCGTTGATGGCGGGCGCGCAGAAGGTCGGCGGGTCTTCGTGACGGCCGGTCTGCATCATCACGCCGCCGAACGCCTGCAACAGCGGATCGAAGCCCGGCGCTTTCGACAACGGCCCCTTCGGCCCGAACGCCCAGATCGAGCAATAGATCAGCCGCGGATTGAGCGCGCGCATGTCGTCGGGGCCGATGCCGAGATCGTTGACCACGCCGGAGCGCAGATTCTGGATCAGGATGTCGGCGCCCCGCACCAGGGTCTTGAGCTTCTCGATGCCGGCGGCATCCTTCATGTCGATGGTCACCGAGCGCTTGTTGCGGTTGGTGATGTGGAACATGATCGAGGCCTCCTCGATAAACGGAGGCCCCCAGCCGCGCGCATCGTCGCCGCCGTCGGGCTTCTCGATCTTGATCACGTCGGCGCCCATGTCCGCCATGATTGCGCCGGCCAGCGGCCCGGCGAGCGCCTGTCCGATCTCGATGACTTTAATTCCGGCGAGCGGACCCTGCATGGGCAATCTCCTTAGTCTTCGGTCTTCCCGATCATCCGCCGGGTTGCCGGGAACTGTCACGTTGTTGACACCGAATGGCAAGCCGGATGCGCACCGCTGCATAAGCCTCTGCGCGAATGGAATACGAGAAGGACATCCCGCGGCTATGCTTCTTTCACTCCAAGAAACTGAAGCGCGCGATTGCAACCCTCTCCCCTTGTGGAAGAGGGTGGTTTCGAGCGTCAGCGAGAAACCGGGTGAGGGGTTACGGTCTCACGTTAACCTGCGGACCCCTCACCCGCCTTCGCTTCGCTCAGGCACCCTCTCCCACAAGGGGAGAGGGAAAGATTACGCCAGCGCCTTGAGCGCGGCCTTGCCCGCGTAGATTGCCTGATTGCCGAGTTCCTGCTCGATGCGCAGCAACTGGTTGTACTTCGCCGTGCGGTCCGCGCGCGCCAGCGAGCCGGTCTTGATCTGCCCGCAGTTGGTCGCCACCGCGAGATCGGCAATGGTCGAATCCTCGGTCTCGCCGGAGCGATGCGACATCACAGCGGTGTAGGCCGCCTTGTGCGCCATCTCGACGGCCGCCAGCGTCTCGGTCAGCGAACCGATCTGGTTGACCTTGACCAGGATGGAGTTGCCGAGGCCCTTCTTGATGCCGTCCGCAAGGCGCGTGACGTTGGTGACGAACAGGTCGTCGCCGACAAGCTGGCACTTCGACCCGATCAGGTCGGTGAGTTCCTTCCAGCCGTCCATGTCGTCTTCCGCCATGCCGTCTTCAATCGAGACGATCGGATAACGGGACGCGAGATCGGCAAGATATTTCGCCTGCTCCGAGCGCGAGCGGGTTTTCTTTTTCGCCTTCATAGACGTAAGCGCCGTTCTTGAAGAATTCGGTGGAGGCGCAATCGAGCGCCAGCATCACGTCCTTGCCCGCCGAATAGCCGGCTTTGCCGATCGCGGCCATGACGAAATCCAGCGCCGCGTCCGCCGACGGCAGGTTCGGCGCGAAGCCGCCCTCGTCGCCGACATTGGTGTTGTGGCCGGCCTTCTTCAGTTCGGACTTGAGCGTGTGGAAAATCTCCGCGCCTGCGCGAAGTCCTTCAGAGAAGGTCTTGGCTCCGACCGGCATCACCATGATTTCCTGGAAGTCGATCGGATTGTCGGCGTGGACGCCGCCGTTGACGATGTTCATCATCGGCACCGGAAGGGTTCGCGCAGAGGTGCCGCCGACATAACGATACAGCGGCATCCCGAGGGATTCCGCAGCGGCCTTCGCCACCGCCAGCGAGACGCCGAGGATGGCGTTGGCGCCGAGGCGGCTCTTGTTGGGCGTACCATCGAGGCCAATCATGGTCTCGTCGATCTGGACCTGCTGCTCGGCCTCCATGCCGCCGATGGCGTCGAAGATCTCGCCGTTGACCGCTTCCACCGCCTTCAGCACGCCCTTGCCGAGATAGCGGCCCTTGTCGCCGTCACGCAGTTCGACGGCTTCGTGCGCGCCGGTGGACGCCCCCGACGGCACGGCGGCGCGACCCAGCGAACCATCCTCAAGGATTACATCGACTTCGACGGTCGGGTTGCCACGGCTGTCGAGGATTTCGCGGCTAATGATGTCGACGATTGCGGTCATAGAAAGCCTCTTGATGCTGGGAGGATTGGTTGCCGGAGCTTCTACAGCATGGTTTCCGGCGGGAAAACCCCGCCGATCCCCAGGATCCCTGAATGCCGGCCGGCCTCGACGGCCGCCTCCGCGGCTATCGCTGCTGAATCGCTGCGCCGTGATGGCGAACCATTGCAGCACCATTATGAGGTACGGAATTGCAGTCGCCAGGCTAGCCATCGTGCGCAGCCTTGATCATGTCGGCGGCTCGCTCGCCGATTACCACGCAGGGCGCCATGGTGTTGCCGCTGGTGACGTGAGGCATGATCGACGCATCGGCTATGCGCAGCCGCTCGATGCCATAGACCTTCAAGCGATGATCGACGACGGACATGGAATCGCGCCCCATCTTTGCCGTGCCGCATTGATGCCAGAAGGTTACGGCAGCGTTGCGCGCGAACTCCTTCATGTCCTGCGCAGAACGCCTGCCCGGCAACGCCTCGCGCGTCACAAGGCCCGCGAAGGCCGGGTCGCTGGCGAGCGCGCGGCACATCTCGATGCTCTTCAAGGCATCCTTGAGATCGTCGGGATGTGAGAGCGTATTGGCCTCGATACGGGCCGGATCGCGTGCGTCGAGACCCGACAGCCTTACCGCTCCACGGCTTTTCGGATGGGCCAATCCGGCGAACATGGTCCAGCCGTGGGCGGGGACGTCAGGCCCTGCGGTCTCGGCGCTCGGAACGGGAAACTCCACCTGACAATGCAGAATGTCCGGCAACCTCAGACCGGCGTCGCTCGTCCAGTACAGCGTGGCTTGCGATCCGCCGTCGCCCACCGTCTGCGGTTCGCGGAACTCATAGATGCAACCGAATGACACGTGATCCTGGTGATTTTGACCGACGCCGGGCAAATCCTGGATGATGCGGATATCGTGCTGGCAAAGTTCGTCCTCCGGCCCGATCCCCGATTGCATCAAGAGTTTCGGCGTGTTGACGGCGCCAAGCGACAGCACGACTTCCAGCCGCGCCTGGTAGCGCCGCCGCTCGCTTCCTTCGATCACTTCGACGCCAATGACCGAACTGTCCTTGAAAAGCAGCCTGCTGACGAGTGCATGCGTGAGGACCGTCAGGTTGCTCTGGCCAAGGCGTGGCGTGACATAGGACCGGAAGATCGACGATCGCCGTCCGTCCCGGATGATCAGCTCGGCGAGCGCCGCGCCGCCGCGCCCCTCCATCATCTCTCCATTGGGAGAATCGAACACGGGAAGTCCGATCGAGCGTGCCGCGTCGAGCATGGCCAGCGCAACGGGCTGCGGATTATCCGCCGGCTGCACATGCACAGGACCGCCGGTGCCGCGGCGGCGCGGGTCGCCCACTCCTTGCCAGCCTTCGATCCGCCGATAGATATCGAGAACCGACTCGTAGCCCCACGCCGCATCTCCGGCCGCGAGGGCAAAGTCCTCCCAGTCATTCTTGTGGCCTCTGGCCCAGACCATGACGTTGATGCTGGAACTGCCGCCCAGGCACTTCCCCATACTGAAAGGGATCGACCTTCCGTTCAGATTTGGATTGGGCTCCGCCAGAAACGCCCAGTCGCGTTCGGACCCGAGGTTCAGCGGCCATTGGGCCGGCTCCATCACCTCGGGAACGTCGTCCGTCCCGCCAGCTTCGATCAGCAGCACGCGCAGGTCGGGATTTTCCGCCAGCCGCGCGGCAACGACCGAGCCTGCGGGTCCGGCCCCGCAAACAATGATGTCATATTCGCCGTCGGCATTGGCGTTGCGCGTGGAGTGAGGAATCGAGCTATTGGAATGGGACATGGGACGACCTCCGGTTGATATCGTCCTCATTATCAAATCTATCAAATTTAGCAATTACATCACTTAATCTTGATGCCGAACGAACTTTGGCGTAAAGGTATTGTGCAACGGTCGGCACTCGCTATGTGCTATCGCCTTGAAACAACGAAAAAAATCAAGGAGCACCCAGTCCGGTGCGCAATCAAACGATGAAAGAAGACGCAAGCGCGGACGTCCTGACCACATCGCAGGCCGCCAAACTGCTGGGTATTTCCGTCCGCACAGCGCAGCTTTGGATCGAAAGCGGTTCGCTCCGGTCGTGGAAAACGCCGGGTGGCCACCGTCGCGTTTATCGCTCTGACGTCATGGCGCTGATCAACCGGTCACACCCTGCGCCGCCAGCATCGGCCGCCCTTCCGGAATTTGCCGCTCGCCCCGGGGCACAGACCCTCACCGCCACCGACGAGACGCAGCGCCTGCTTGCTCTCGAACGCTCCGGACTTGTGGACAGCGCGCCCGAGCGATCGTTTGACCGTCTGACCTGGCTCGCAAGCAACACGCTGCATATGCCCGTCTCACTGGTCACGCTCCTCACCTCGACCCGTCAATGGTTCAAGTCCCGTCAGGGCCTTGAGATGACCGAGACCCCGCGCGACTGGTCGTTCTGCAATCGCACCATTCTTCAGCGCGACGTGTTCACCATCGAAGACCTGATGCTCGACCAGGAGTTCGCGGAAAACCCTGCCGTGGTTGGCGCTCCCTATTTCCGGTTTTACGCCGGCGCACCCGTCATCGATCCCGAAGGATATGCGCTGGGCGCAATGTGCGTGATCGACTACAAGCCGCGTGTCCTGAAGGACGACGAGCGCACCGCGCTGTCTGCGCTGGCGGAAATCGCCTCCGATCAAATCCGCCTCCGCGCCGCCGAGCGACAGTTGCAGAAACTCAGTCCTCCCATCAACTCCTGAGCCAGAACCGGCGAACGTGGCAGCCCGCGCAACAGGCGGCTCCGGCCCACGTGACCTGTGCTCCGGGTTTGGCTAAGAGGGCGCAACGGAGATCCCAATGTCAAAGACCCCTCGCAGTCCCTCGAAGTCGGCCAAACTGCAACTCGGCCATCAGGTGAAGACGCCCGCCTCGCCCGACAAGGCGCAGCTCGACCGCGTGCCCAATCCGCATCCCGGCACGGACTATCTGGTGCGCTTCGTGGCGCCCGAATTCACGACGCTGTGCCCGATCACCGGCCAGCCCGACTTCGCGCATCTCGTGATGGATTACGTGCCCGGCCAGTGGCTGGTGGAGTCCAAGGCGCTGAAACTGTATCTGACCAGTTTCCGCAACCATGGCGGCTTTCATGAGGATTGCACCATCTCGATCGGCAAGCGGCTGGTGAAGGAGATCAAGCCGCGCTGGCTGCGGATCGGCGGCTACTGGTATCCGCGCGGCGGCATTCCCATCGATGTGTTCTGGCAGACCGGAAAACTGCCTGGCGGCGTCTGGGTGCCCGATCAGGGCGTCGCGCCGTATCGCGGGCGGGGCTGAAAGACCGTCATCCTGAGGTGCGAGCCGCGTTTGCGGCGAGCCTCGAAGGATGACGCTAGATATCCGTCATTTCCGCCGGCTTCTGATTGAGCAGCCGCGCGGCGACAATTCCCAGCACCAGAATGGCGGTGGCGCTGAGCATCAATGTCGCGAGCTTGCCGAAATGTGGCAGCGCGAAGCCATAGACGATGGGCCCGACCGCCTGCCCCATGAAAAAGAAGAACGAGTGAAGCGACAGCGCGGACGCGCGCGCCTCGGGCGCGAGGTCGCTCGAAAACACCTGCAACGATCCGTGCAGGCTGTAGAAGCCCCAGCCCATCAGCAGAAAGCAAAGCGCCTGGATTTCCCAGCGCGGGCCGAGTGCGACGGCGATGAACTGCACCGCCACCATCGCAGCACCGCCGATCATCAGTCCGTTGACGCCGAAGCGCGGCAACAGCCGCGACACGCTCATGGTGTAGAACAGTCCGCCGACCGCGAAGGCCGCGATCACCACGCCCGGGATCGACGCGCGGGTCTCGCCAAGCTCGAACAGGAACGCGGCGACGAACGGAAACAGCCCGAGAACGCAAAGTCCCTCGATGAACACCGCCGTGAAGCAGACACGCGCATTCGGGTTGGCCATGATCGTGCGATAGCCGTGACGCAGCGTGGCAAAGCTCACGCCGCTGCGCGAACTGACGATGCCGCCGCGGCGAAATCCGGTCAGCACCACGATCGAGGCGATAATCATCAAAACGCCGAGCACGGAGAGAACGCCGCGCCATCCGAGAAGATCGCCGATCACGCCGGCGGCGGACGAGCCCAGCAGATTGCCCGTCATCGCGCCGGCCAGCACACGGCTGAGCGCGATCTGCCGCTGCGCAGTCGGAACCAAATCGCTGGTCAGCCCCATGGCGAGGGGAAAGGTGCCGCCGGCAGCGATGCCGCACAGCACGCGGGAGAGAAACAGCATCTCGAACGAGGTCGCGAGCGCGCCAACGATGTTGGCGGCGCCCAGCAGCGCGAGGCAGCCGATCATCAACCGCGGCTTGCCGAACATATCGGCGGCGGCGCCGATGATCGGCTGCACGACGGCGAACGTGAGGGCGACGATGGCCGACAGGCTGGCTGCGGTCGCGACGGTGACGCCGAAGTCGCCCGCCACCAGCGGCAACACCGGTTCCATCGAGCGCGATGACAGGGCAGCCGCGAACGTTGTCGCGGCGATGACGTTGAGGATCGGCAGCATCAGGACTTCATTCGTTCCTTTAACGCCGCGCCGGCCGGTTGGCTTTAGCGCGTCCCGCTCTTTGCAAGCGTGTCAAATGCCATGAGAGTCTTCACCAGTGCCTCGAAATCCTTCAGCGGCACCATGTTGGGGCCGTCGGAGGGCGCGTTGTCCGGATCTGGATGGGTTTCGATGAACACGCCCGCAACGCCGACGGCGACTGCCGCCCGCGCCAGCACCGGCACGAATTCGCGCTCGCCGCCCGATGAGGTGCCCTTGCCGCCCGGCTGCTGCACCGAATGGGTCGCATCGAAGATCACCGGCGCGCCGGTGGTGCGCGCGAGAATCGGCAGCGCCCGCATGTCGGAGACGAGCGTGTTGTAGCCGAACGACGCGCCGCGCTCGGTGACCAGCACATTGGCGTTGCCCGCGCCGGTGATCTTGGCGACGACATTGGCCATGTCCCAAGGTGCCAGGAACTGCCCCTTCTTGACGTTGACGACCTTGCCGGTGGCCGCTGCCGCCAGCAGCAGGTCGGTCTGGCGGCAGAGGAACGCCGGAATCTGCAACACGTCCACCGCTTCCGCGACGCGAGCGCATTGATCGATCTCGTGCACGTCGGTCAGCACCGGAAGTCCGAGCGAGGAACGAATTTCAGCAAAGATCGGCAGCGCAGTCTCAAGGCCGATACCGCGCGCGGCGGACGCGCTGGTGCGGTTGGCCTTGTCGAACGAGGTCTTGTAGACGAGGCCGATGCCGAGACGCGCCGCGATCTCCTTCAGCGCCGATGCGGTTTCGAGCGCATGGGCACGGCTTTCCAACTGGCAGGGGCCAGCGATCACCGCCAGAGGCAGCCCGTTGCCGAACTTGACGTTGCCTGCGGACACCACCGGGGCCGCGGAGATCTTGGCGTTCAAGGCATATCCTTTTCAGAAAACCGGATTGACCATGCCGACCCGGGATGAATCGATCAAGGGCGGCCGGTCAAATCCTGCCGGGAGCCTCGAATATCAGGGTTGCGCCGAAGGCGGCCTCCGGCGGGACAACGAGCCGTCCCGGATGACGGTAGGCAGCAATCCCGCCGCTCTTGAGCACGCGTTCGGCGGCCTCGATGTCCGGCACCGACAGCCGCAACCCTTTCAGCAATGCGCCCTCGCCGTCCAGTTTCGGCGTCACACCGAACTGATCGCGGAACGCCACCGGCTCCATGATCTCGACGTCGCCGCGCGGCGCATGCGCCGCGACACCGATGGAGCTTACGTGCAGATCGCTGACGCCAGTGAAGGCTTTGAGGAAAATGTGGTGGTCGGCGGGATTTTCAGCGGCGAGAACCACGCCGAGGACACCGCGCGCGCCGTTGGCATGTTGCTGATAGTCCGGCTTCCAGAACGCCGCCGGATTGTGCTGGCGGCAGGTGAAAAAGCCGGTGTGCGGCGACAGCGCGTCACGCGCGAAGACGAGCGAAAAGCCGACGGTCGTTGAACTGCCATCCGGCAGTTTCGCCTCGCGGGAAAACGGCAATGCGTCCGAGATGCCGATCCCGCTTTGCGCGAAATCGGCCACGTCGGCATCGCTGTCCGTGCTTTCCAGCACCAGCATCGAGAAGCCTTCGTCGCCGCGCGCGATCGCCTCGCGATTGGGACTGCCGAAGTGCTTCGACAGGCCATCGTCGCCGAGCTTGTCCGGTTCGGCCACCGTCAGAATTTCAATGAAGAAGCCGGGAAACTGAACGACGTGGTTGTGCGTGCCCCACGGATGCCGGTTGCGCGCGCCGACCTTGAAGCCGGCGCGCCGGTAGACATCCGCCGCCGCATCCAGATCGGCAACGGCGTGGACGATGTGATCGAGACCGCGGGGCATGACGTTTGCGCGATGAGCGCCCTTCACTTCACCGACGAGAAGGCCGTCGGCACCAGGAACTGGTTGACGATGTTGCCGACGATCGGTCCGTCCTTTTCAGATTCAGCGCGGGCGGAAATCCATGCCGGATCGGACATGAATGCGGTCCATTTCGTTTCACGATCCGCCATCGAGTCCCATTCGAGGAAATAGGTCAGCTCCATATTGGACTCGCCGACCGCCGTGGTGAAAAAACCGGCCTGACGAATGCCGTGCTTCTTCCAAAGCTCCAGCGTGGTGGTCTCGAACCGCTTCAGCAGATTGGGAAGACGCCCCGGAAGGCAGCGATACACGCGCATCTCGTAGATCTTGCTCATTTGACCTCTTCTTGTTTGAACCGGCGCATGGGCGGCACCGACTGTTGTTATGCAGGCTCTCCCGGTCCGGCATATAGTGGCCTGCGCGAACGGTTATCAAGCGCTTCCCCGCTGAGCAGAGGCTTGTCATGCGAACCATGTTGTTTTGCCAGATCGCTGTCACGGCGGTTCTCTCGACGTCCGTGGTCGCGCAATCGCCGGGCGCGCCCGGCGTCATCACCGGCGGCGCGGATGGCGTGACCTTCAACGGAAAGCCCGCGGCACGTCAGGGCGACGCAACCAGCGACGGCAGTGCGATTGTCGAGGGCTCACCCAACGTCTTTATCAACGGCAAGCCGGCGGCTGTGCTCAGCGGCAGAACCGGCTGCGGCGGAGTGGTCGTCGGCGGCGCTGGCGGCATCACCATCAATGGCAAGCCGGCCGCCCGCAGCGGCGACCAGACCTCGGGATGTCCGAAATAAGGGCAACTCCCTGCGCTTAACTTCCGGCGTAGCGATCCGTTGCGAGCTTGAGATCGAAGGCTTCCTTCTCATTCAGCCAGCGAATGTCTCTGGTGGCGGACATCGCCTGCAAGACGGACGACGAAATGCCCATTCGCGTCATGTATTCCAGAATGATTCCCGTCGTCCTTTGCGTGTCGGCGACAACATCGCGGCCCGCATCTGCGCTCTTTGGTGCTTCGGTGGTGAACTGGTGAACGCCCAAAGCCGAACCGGGAAAGGCTTCGCGAACTTTTCCGCCGGCATAGGCGAACACGCAGGCGCTGGCGCAATAGGACGGGCGCACGCGTCCGTCCGCGTCGGCCGTCCCGACCATTGTCGTCAGCCCGCGCGATCGAATGACCTCGCCCATGATGAGAGCCTGATCGAGACGCCCGCCCGGCGAAGACATCAGGACGATGTCGCCTGAAACAAACTTGGCTTCGTCGAGCCGATCGCGAAACCAGCTCGCGGCGGCGGCACCAATCTCGCCCTTGATGGCGAGCGCGCGAATTGATCGTCCCTTCATTTCGATCTGGACGACCGACGACTTCAGAGCGGGCGAAAAATACAGGTCCTTCCAGTAGGCCCAGGCCGACGGCGACGACAGATCCTGATAGGCGCGGCCGCCCCACAGGCCAACGATCATGACCGCGAACAGGATAGACAGCAACGAATTGCGGCCAAGCCAACGATGTCCAGCCATGCGGGGCGGTTGATCGTTCGGCACATCCGGCTGCCGCTCAGCCGGAGGCTCCCCCCATGGCCGCGCCGGATCGTTTGCCGTCCGAAGCGATGGCGGTTTTATTTTAGGAGTCATGGTCAGTCCGGTAGCCAGGATACGCCCGGCGGCAGCTTAACCAGCGATGACATTCATTCAATGAAAGTTCGAACGGTCAGACCAGCCGGCTCTGCACCATCGCCGCCTGCACGAACGATGCGAACAGCGGATGCGGTTCGAATGGGCGCGATTTCAGTTCGGGATGATACTGCACCCCGATGAACCACGGATGGTCCTCGTACTCGACGATCTCCGGCAGCACGCCGTCCGGCGACATACCCGAGAAGCGCAGGCCGTGCTGTTCGAGCCGGTCCTTGTAGGCGGTGTTGACCTCGTAGCGGTGGCGATGGCGCTCGGAAATCTCCAGCGCGCCGCCGTACACGTCCGAGACGCGGCTGCCCTTCTTGAGCGCGGCGGGGTACGCGCCGAGGCGCATGGTGCCGCCGAGATCGCCCGCGCGGGAGCGCTTCTCAAGCTCGTTGCCGCGCAGCCATTCCGTCATCAGGCCGACCAGCGGCTCCTTCGTCGGGCCGAACTCGGTGGAATTGGCGTCCTCGATTCCGACCAGATTGCGCGCCGCCTCGATCACCGCCATCTGCATGCCGAAGCAGATTCCAAAATAAGGAACATCGCGCACCCGCGCGAACTGCGCCGCCTTGATCTTGCCTTCCGCGCCGCGCTGGCCGAAGCCGCCCGGCACCAGAATGCCGTTGACGTGTTCGAGGAACGGCGCGGGATCCTCATTCTCGAAGACCTCGGATTCGATCCAGTCGAGATTGACCTTCACCTTGTTGGCGATGCCGCCGTGCGACAGCGCCTCGATCAGCGATTTGTAGGCGTCCTTCATGCCGGTGTACTTGCCGACGATGGCGATGGTCACCTCGCCTTCCGGATGGCGGATGCGCTCGTTGATGACGTGCCAGCTCTCGAGCGACGGCCTGGTCTTCGGCTCGATGCCGAATGCCGCGAGCACCTCGTCGTCCAGACCCGCGACGTGATAGGCCTCCGGCACGGCGTAGATGTTGTCGACGTCCCGCGCCTCGATGACGGCGGATTCGCGCACGTTGCAGAACAACGCGAGCTTGCGCCGCTCTTCCTTCGGAATCTCGCGGTCGGTCCGGCACAGGAGAATATCCGGCTGGATGCCGATGGAGCGCAACTCCTTCACCGAATGCTGCGTCGGCTTTGTCTTGAGTTCTCCGGCGCTTGGAATGTAAGGCAGCAGCGTCAGGTGAATGTAGATCACCTCGCCGCGCGGCAGGTCGTTCTTGATCTGGCGGATCGCCTCGAAGAACGGCAGGCCCTCGATATCGCCCACCGTGCCGCCGATCTCGCACAGCACGAAATCGAAGCCGTCGTTGCCACCGAGGATGAACTCCTTGATGGCGTTTGTGACGTGAGGAATCACTTGAACGGTCGCGCCGAGATAATCGCCGCGGCGTTCCTTGTTCAGGATGTCCTGATAGATGCGGCCGGTGGTGATGTTGTCGGCCTTGGTCGCCGGACGGCCGGTGAAGCGCTCGTAGTGACCGAGATCGAGATCGGTCTCGGCACCGTCATCGGTCACGAACACTTCGCCGTGCTGATACGGCGACATCGTTCCGGGATCGAGATTGAGATAGGGATCGAGTTTGCGAAGGCGGACCTTGTAGCCTCGTGACTGCAATACGGCGCCGAGCGCCGCTGAAGCCAGACCCTTGCCGAGCGAGGAGACCACGCCGCCGGTGATGAAAATATACCGCGTCATGGGATTCAACCTTTAACTCCGCCGCTGCGATTCGCAAAACGAAACCCACGCGCATGCCGATAAATCGTTGCGCTGTGGGTGACTTGGATATGTAAGTTCAGTCAGGTACTTGAAAGGCAATTCTGAGACGTGCAGGCAAGCAACTCACGCATGACTGCAAGACTTGACGCGACACCGGCGCTACTTCGACTGCGGTGCTTGCGGAGCCGACGGCGCTGCCGGAGCCTTCGGAAGCGAATCCAGCAGGCCGCCCGCAGGGGCCGCCGGAGCGCCGGGCTGCGAGATCGGTGCCGGGCTGGTGTTGATGATCGATGCCGGCTTGCGCTCGTAGCTCGCGAGCCACGACAGGAACAGGCTGGTGATGAAGAAGCCCGCCGCCAGAATGGCCGTGGTGCGCGTCAGCAGGTTGGTGGTGCCGCGGCTGGACATGAAACCGCCACCTCCGCCGCCGCCGACACCCAGGCCGCCGCCTTCGGACCGTTGCAGCAGCACGACCCCGATCAGGGTCGCGACGATCATGAGGTGGATGACGATAATGACAGTCTGCATCGTGACCTTCCGTCACAAGCCTCTAGCGCCGGGCAGCCGGCCGCACTGATGCCTGCGGGGGTTGAAGTTGCGCGGTCTGTACACGATTGCAGGGGTCATTGTCACCCCCGGCAGACCGCATTGTCTCGCGGGGGATTTAGGGACACGCAGCCGCAATCGCAAGGAAATCAGCCGCTTTCAGGCTGGCCCCGCCGACCAGCGCGCCGTCGACATTCGGCACAGCCATCAGTTCGGCTGCATTCGACGGCTTGACCGAGCCGCCATAGAGGATCTGCACACCGGCCCCCTCCTTGCTCAAGCGCTCGGTGAGCTTGCCCCTGATAAACCCATGAACTTCCTCGACATCCTTGATCGTCGGGGTGCGTCCGGTTCCAATCGCCCAGACCGGCTCATAGGCGACCACCAGATTGGCGGCAGTCGCACCGTCGGGCACCGATCCGGCCAACTGGCGTCCGACGACATCGAGCGTCTGTCCGGCGTCGCGTTCGGCCTGCGTCTCGCCGACGCAGACGATCGCAACCAGTTTGGCCCGCCACGCCGCCTCGGCCTTGGCCCGCACCACCGCATCGGTTTCGCCGTGATCGGCGCGGCGTTCGGAATGGCCGACGATGATCGCCGTGGCACCCGTATCGGCGACCATTTCCGCCGAAATATCGCCCGTGTGAGCGCCGGAGGGTGCGGGGTGGCAGTCCTGCGCGCCGATCGCGACCTTAGACCCGGAGACCAATGAGACGGCGGTGAACAGCAGCGTCGCGGGCGGGCAGATCAGAAGATCGGCCTTGTCCTTCAACTCCCCGGCGCCCTGCCAGATCGACGCCAGCTCGGTCATCGCGGCTTTCAGGCCGTTCATTTTCCAGTTCCCGGCGATCAAGGGGCGGCGCTTGTCGGTCATCATCGATCTCACATGCAAATTGATGGATTTGCGCTAGCAGAGGGCATCAGCGGACGCCAGTTCCATAGGTTGGTTGTTAACCGCGCTGAAGCGTCGCCCTCAGCAAGGTTGCTAGGGAACCGGCACCCCTTTATATGTCGGCGAAACAACGCGGTAACGCCACTGCGGCGAACCGCCCCTCCTCCTTAAACATCAAGTTGGACCCATGCTCCGAGGAATGCGCAAAGCCTCATCGAACTGGCTCGGCAAGACGGTGATGTCCGTCCTGTTCGGCGTTCTGATCGTCAGTTTCGGCGTGTGGGGCATCGCCGACATCTTCAAGGGATTCGGACAGTCGTCGCTCGCCAAGATCGGCAACACCGAAATTTCCACCGAGCAGTTCCGCAACCTGTTCACCGACAAGCTCCAGCAGATCGGCCGCCGTTTCGGCCGGCCGCTGACGATGGAGCAGGCGCGCCAGTTCGGTCTCGACCGCCAGGTACTTCAGGAAGTCATCGCGGACGCCGCCCTCGACGAGAACGCGCGCCGCCTCGGTCTCGGACAATCGGACGCCGACGTGGTGCGGGTGATTTCCAACGATCCGAACTTCAAGGGCCTCGACGGCCGGTTCGATCACGACCGGTTCGTGCAGACGATCCGCCAGTTCGGCTACACCGAGCAGCGCTACATCGCCGAGCAGCGCCGCCGGTCGCTGCGCGCCCAGATCACCGGGACGATCATCGCCGGACTCGAGCCGCCGAAGACCCAGCTCGAAGCGCTGGTCCGCTTCCAGAACGAACAGCGCTCGGCCGAATACCTCCGGCTGACCGCCGCACAGGCAGGGACCATCGACGCGCCCTCGCCCGAAGCGCTGGCGACCTATTTCGAGGACCGCAAGCAACTGTTCCGCGCGCCGGAATACCGCAAGATCGCGGTGCTGGCGCTGACGCCCGACGAACTCGCCAAGAAGATCGACGTCTCCGACGACGACGCAAAGAAGGTGTTCGAGCAGCGCCGCGAGCGCTACGCGACGCCGGAGCGCCGTCAGGTCTTCCAGATCCCGTTCCAGAATCCCGACGAAGCGAAAGCCGCCAGCGACCGCATCGCTGCCGGGACCTCGTTCGAGGACATCGCCAAGGAGCGCAACCTCACTCCGAGCGACATCGATCTCGGCAACATCACGAAGAACGCCATGGATACCGCGCTTGGGGATGCCGCCTTCGCGCTGGCGCCAGGCAGCGTCAGTCCGCCGGTCAAGGGCGCTCTGGTCACGGCGCTGCTCAAGGTCACCAAGGTCGAGCCGGGCACCAACCCCACCTATGAAAGCCTCGCCCCGCAGATCAAGCGCGAGATCGCGGTCGAGCGCGCGCGGGCGCAGTTGCAGGACCTGCACAACAAGATCGAGGACGAGCGCGGCGGCGGATCGAACATCGCCGAAGCCGCGCAGAAGCTCGGCCTCAACGCCGTCACGATCGAAGCTGTCGACCGGTCCGGCCGCGGCCCCGACGGCCAGCCGGTGGCGGGGCTGCCGCAGGGCATCGACATCGTGGCCCCCGCCTTCGCCAGCAACATCGGCGTCGAGAACGAACCCGCGCAGGTCAATGGCGGCGAGGTCTGGTTCGACGTGCTCGGCATCACCCCTTCGCGTGAACGTCCGCTCGACGAAGTGAAGGCGCAGGTCGAGGCGCGCTGGCGAGACGAACAGGTCTCGACCCGGCTTCGCTCCAAGTCCGCCGAGATCGTCGAGAAGCTGAACAAGGGCGCCAAGTTCGACGCCGAGGCCGCAGCGGCCGGCGTCAAGGTTGAAACCGCCGCACTGTTCAAGCGCGACGCGGACCCCAAGGGCCTACCCGAGCGGCTGGTGGCGGCGGCATTTCGCGCGCCGAAGGACGGCAACGGTCAGGTTGAAGGCCCAGGCGGAAGCGACTGGCTCGTGTTCAAGGTCACGGACATCGTGGTGCCGCCGGTCGATCTCGCCTCCGACGACGTTAAGAAACTGAAGGACAATCTTCGCCAGGCGGAGACCGAAGAGCAGATCGCCGCTTACGTGACCAGGCTCGAAACCGAGATCGGCGTCACCATCAACCAGAATGCATTTGCCGTGGCGACCGGCGCGGCCTCCGCCCAGTGACCTCACGCAAAGCAAAATCATGGACGATCTGAAAGCCATCATCGGAAAAGTCGCCACCGGCGCGGTGTTGTCGCGCCACGAGGCCGCCGCCGCATTCGATCGCATGATGTCCGGCGAAGCGACGCCGTCACAGATGGGCGGCCTCTTGATGGCGCTGCGCGTGCGCGGCGAAACGGTCGATGAAATCACCGGCGCGGTCTCCGCCATGCGCGCCAAGATGCTGACCGTAAAAGCCCCGCCCGATGCGGTCGACATCGTCGGCACCGGCGGCGACGGCTCCGGCTCGGTCAACGTCTCGACCTGCGCGTCGTTCATTCTCGCAGGCACCGGCGTGCCGGTCGCCAAGCACGGCAACCGCGCCCTGTCGTCGAAATCCGGCGCCGCCGACGCGCTGGCCGCGCTCGGTGTCAACATCAACATCACGCCCGACGACGTCGGCCGCTGCATCGCGGAAGCCGGCATCGGCTTCATGTTCGCGCCGACACATCATCCGGCGATGAAGAACGTCGGCCCCACCCGCGTCGAACTCGCCACCCGCACCATCTTCAACCTACTCGGGCCGCTGTCCAATCCCGCCGGCGTCAAGCGGCAGATGGTCGGCGTGTTCTCCAAGCACTGGGTCGAGCCGCTGGCGCAGGTACTGAAGAACCTCGGCGCGGAATCGATCTGGGTCGTGCATGGCTCCGACGGCCTCGACGAGATCACCCTCACCGGCCCGACCTATGTCGCGGCGCTCGAAAAGGGCAACATCCGCACCTTCGAGGTCACGCCCGAGGATGCCGGGCTGCCGCGTGCCACCAGCGCGGACCTCAAGGGCGGCGATGCCGAGGCCAACGCCGGCGCGCTGCGCGACGTGCTGGACGGCAAGCCGGGCGCGTATCGCAACGTCGCGCTGATCAATGCCGCCGCTGCGCTGGTGGTTGCAGGTCAGGCGAAAGACCTCAAGGAAGGCGTTGCGCTCGGCACCAGGGCGCTGGACACTGGCGCTGCGACCGACCGGCTGACGCGCCTCGTCGCCGTCTCCAATGCTTGAGGAGCAGCTTCCCTTGTCGGACATCCTCACCAAGATCGAAACCTACAAGCGCGAGGAAATCGCCGCCGCCAAGCGCGCGCATCCGCTCAGCGAGATCGAGGCGCGCGCCAAGGCCGCGCCTGCCCCGCGCGGTTTCGTCAACGCCATCCGGGCGAAGCACGCGCGTGGTGACTACGCGCTGATCGCCGAGATCAAGAAGGCGTCGCCGTCCAAGGGACTGATCCGCGCCGACTTCGATCCGCCCGCGCTGGCGAAAGCCTATGAGGCCGGCGGCGCGGCGTGTCTTTCGGTGCTGACGGATACGCCATCGTTCCAGGGCTCGCTCGCATTCATGGTGGCTGCGCGCGCGGCGGTGTCGCTGCCGGTGCTGCGCAAGGATTTCATGTACGACACCTATCAGGTGGCGGAAGCCCGCGCGCACGGCGCCGACTGCGTCCTCATCATCATGGCGGCGCTCGACGACGCCGCGGCCAAGGACATCGAGGATGCCGCCTTCGCGCATGGCATGGACGTGCTGCTCGAAGTTCATAACCGTGAGGAACTCGATCGCGCCCTGAAGCTGCGCTCGCCCCTGCTCGGCGTGAACAACCGCAACCTGCGCACCTTCGAGACCACGCTCGCCACCAGCGAGGAACTTGCGCCGCTGATTCCGAAGGATCGCATCAGCGTCGGGGAAAGCGGCATCTTCGCCTCGGCCGATCTTGCGCGCCTCGCCAAGGTCGGCATGAACACCTTCCTCGTCGGCGAAAGCCTGATGCGGCAGGCCGATGTGACAGCGGCCACCCGCACACTGCTCGCGCACAAAGACGCGCAACGCGCCGCTGGGACACGCTGAGCCGTGGCCAAACAGAAATCAAAAAGAAAGCGGGCGTTGCCCTCACCCACATCGACGCCAAGGGCGAGGCGCGCATGGTGGACGTCTCCGCCAAGCCGGATACCGAGCGGGTGGCCGTGGCCGAAGGTCATGTCGTCATGACCCGCAAGACTCTTGATCTGATTGTGAAGGGCAACGCCGCCAAGGGCGATGTGCTCGGCACCGCGCGCGTCGCCGGGATCATGGCGGCGAAGCGCACCTCCGATCTCATTCCGCTCTGTCATCCACTGGCGCTGTCGAAAGTCACGATCGACATTACTCCTGACGCCAAGCTGCCCGGCTGCCGTGTCCGCGCCACGGTGAAGGTGAAAGGCCCAACCGGCGTCGAGATGGAGGCGCTGACCGCCGTGTCGATGGCGTGCCTCACCATCTACGACATGGTGAAAGCCGTCGAGCGCGGCATTCACATCGAAGGCGTCCGTCTGGTCGAGAAGAAGGGCGGAAAGTCCGGCCATTATCTCGCCGATTATTAAGATCGAAAATGCGGGTTATCGGAACAATAGGGTGCAAACCGTCATTGCGAGCGAAGCGAAGCAATCCACTCTTAAAAAAGCAGCACTGGATTGCTTCGTCGCAAGTGCTCCTCGCAATGACGAAGTAAAATCCCTGTGTTCACTCGCTCCTTTTTCGATCAGACTCTAAGGATCGCACCATGGCGCTGATGCCGGTCGCCGAGGCCTATGCCGCCGTTCTCAAGGACGCCGAAGCGCTGCCCGAAGAGACGGTCGCGCTCAACGACGCCTATCATCGCACGCTATCGCGCGACATCGCAGCACTGCGCACCCAGCCGCCCGCCGCGATGTCGGCGATGGACGGTTACGCGGTGCGCGCCGCCGACGCCGTGCCGGGCGCACGGTTGAAGGTGATCGGCGAAGTCGCTGCCGGCCGCCCGTTCAATGAAACCGTTCACGCCGGGCAGGCCGCGCGCATTTTCACCGGCGGTGTCGTCCCCGATGGCGCCGATGCCATCGTCATCCAGGAAGACGCCACGCGCGACGGCGACACCGTGATCGTCAACGAAGCCATCAAGGCGGGAAAGAATATCCGCGCGGCCGGCATCGACTTCCGCGAGGGCGATGTGCTGCTGCCACGCGGCACGCTGCTGTCCGACCGTTCCGTTGCGCTGGCGGCCGGAATGAACCATCCGCAGCTTCCGGTGCATCGCCGTCCGCGCGTGGCAATCCTCGCCACCGGCGACGAACTGGTTGCGCCGGGTGCTGCGCCCGCCCCCGGCCAGATCATTTTCAGCAACGTCTTCGCGCTGGCCGCGCTGGTCCGCAGCGAGGGCGGGGAAGCGATCGACCTTGGCGTCGCGCGCGATACGCTCGAGGCAACGTCCAGCAGCATCCGGCGCGCGCGCGATCTCGGCGTCGATGTCCTTATCACCACCGGCGGCGCGTCGGTCGGCGATCATGATTTCGTTCAGGAGGCGTTGAAGGCCGAAGGCGTCGACATGGCGTTCTGGAAGATCGCGCTGCGCCCCGGCAAGCCGATGATGCACGGACGGCTCAATTCGATGCGCGTGCTCGGCCTGCCGGGCAATCCGGTGTCGTCCTACATCTGCGCCTTCCTGTTTCTGGTGCCGCTGATCCGCGCGCTGTCCGGGCGCACCGCCGTCGATCATGTGTTCGAACATGCCGTGCTCGGGCACGACCTGCCCGCCAACGACAAGCGGCAGGACTACCTGCGCGCGCGGGTCGAGGTTGGCTCCGATGGCATGCCCGTCGCGGCCTCGGTGGGCGCGCAGGACAGTTCCCTGGTGGCTAATCTGGCGGCGGCGAACGCCCTGATCGTCCGGCCGCCCTTCGCACCCGCCGCCGCCGCCGGCTCGCCCTGCACGATCCTGCGGCTGCCGGCGTAACCGAGCGCAGCAGCGATCCCGCCGGTTATTCCGCCTGAGCCAATGCCACGGCGTCAGCCCCCGCTGGAAACCGAAGCTGCCCGGAGATATCGTTTGCAGCCCGCCACACGCCTTCGGCCACGTCGGCCTCGGTCGTCACCGCGGCCGGCTCGCTGAATGATGCGAAAACCTGCTGGGCGAAGGGCGCGTAGGCCTCGGGGATCAGCCCGTCCATGCGCGTCCCCGAGTTGCTGGTAAAACTCGTCGTCGGGCCGTAGCCCGGCTCAACCAGTTTCACACGCACGCCGAACCCCTCAAGCTCGTGCGCAAGCGATGCGGTGAACCCTTCGATGGCCATCTTGCTCGCGGTATACACGGCAACCAATGGCATCGGCGCCAGCGTGGCGCTCGAGGTCACGTTCACCACCACGCCCGACTTACGCGCACGGAACTGCGGCAGCACCGCCTGCGTCATCGCCATCACGCCAAAGGTGTTGGTCTCGAATACCTCGCGCACCGTGGCCATCGGCGTGGCCTCGACCGCGCCGAAAAGCCCAATGCCGGCGTTGTTGACCAGCACGTCGATCGGCCCGCTCGCCGCCAGTGCAGCCGCGATGCTCTGGGGGCTGGTCACGTCGAGCGCCAGCACACGGACCCGGTCCGATCGCGGCAACACGTCTTCGCGCGGCGCGCGCATGGTGGCGACCACGTTCCAGCCCTGCGCATGGAAGTGTCGGGCGGTCTGAAGGCCATAGCCGGAGGAGCAACCCGTAATGAGGACAGTTTTCATGATGATCTTCCCGGTGGTTTTGATGCCGATTGTTATGGCCGTCACTTGCCGGACGATCTATAATGTAAAGTCCATAATTCATTTGTGATCGTCCAGTTGTGAGCGACCCCCTCTCGGAAATCATCGCGCTGCTTCAGCCGCGGACCGTGTTCGCGAAGCGCATCAGCGGCGCCGGGCGCTGGGGTGTCCGCTATTCGGACTTCGGTCAGCCGAGCTTCTGCGCCGTGCTCGAAGGCCGCTGCCGTCTCGCCGTCGACGGCCACCCGGCCCTTACGCTCGAAGCGGGCGACTTCGTGCTCCTTCCGGCGACGCCGGGCTTCACCATCTCGGGGTTCGAGCCGGTGAGGCCCGAGCGCATCGATCCGAAGGTGACGCCCGCGCCCACGGGTGAAGTCCGCCACGGCACGCGCGGCGGAAAGCCCGATGTCCGGTTGCTCGGCGGCTATTTCGTTTTCGACTCGCCCGATGCGGCGTTGCCTGTCTCGCTGCTGCCGGGGCTGATTCACGTGCGCGGCGCCGAGCGGCTCTCGGTGCTGGTGCAACTCGTCGGAGCGGAATCGAGCGAACGGAAGCCAGGCCGCGACCTCGTGCTCAAGCGCCTGGTGGAGATCCTGCTCATCGAGGCCCTCCGGTCGACGTCGGGTGAAGACGCGCCGCCCGGGCTTCTGCGCGGGCTCGCCGATGCGCGACTGGCGCCAGCGATGCAGCAGATGCACGGCCAGCTCGCACGCTCGTGGACGATGGCCCAACTCGCGAAGAAGGCCGCACTGTCGCGCTCGGCGTTCTTCGAGCGCTTCACACGCACCGTGGGCCTCCCGCCGATGGAATACCTGCTCGCTTGGCGTATGGCCGTCGCCAAGGATCTCCTCCGCCGCCACGACTATGGGCTCGGCGAGGTCGCCGAACGCGTCGGTTACGGCTCGGCGAGCACCTTCAGCACCGCATTCAGCCGGTACGTGGGCCAGCCTCCGAGCCGGTATGCGCGCGTCAGCAGAACCTCTCCGCCGTTGACGCGAAATTAAGGGGTTGCGGAACACATATGGAACAGATAGTGTTCGTTCATGATTTGTTTCGAGTGACTCGTTCCTTCTGATTGCCCGCTCAACAGGCACGTTCAGAAAGCGACAGCACCGGATCAACGAAAGACCGGGGACCCATTCAGATGCTGACACGCAAACAGTACGAGCTTCTTCGCTTCATCAACGAGCGGCTGAAGGAAGCTGGCGTTCCGCCCTCGTTCGACGAGATGAAGGACGCGCTGGACCTGCGCTCCAAGTCCGGCATCCACCGGCTGATTACCGCGCTCGAGGAGCGCGGCTTCATCCGCAGGCTCGCCAACCGCGCCCGCGCCATCGAGGTCATCAAGCTCCCCGAACTGGGCGTCAATCCCGGCGGCGCACGCCGCGGCTTCACGCCGAGCGTCATCGAGGGCAATCTCGGCAAGGTCCGCTCGAACCCGTCTGCCGGTCCCGATGAGGATGCGAGCTTCCCGGTCTCGGTGCCGATGATGGGCCGGATTGCGGCAGGTACGCCGATCGAGGCCCTGCAAACCCGCAGCCACACCATCAGCGTGCCGCCCGACATGCTCGGCTCCGGCGAGCATTATGCTCTCGAAGTGCGCGGCGACTCCATGATGGAAGCGGGCATCCTCGACGGCGACACCGTGCTGATCCAGCGCAACGACAGCGCCGACACCGGCGACATCGTGGTGGCGCTGATCGACGAGGAAGAGGCCACCCTGAAACGCTTCCGGCGGCGCGGCGCGTCCATCGCGCTGGAGCCTGCCAACTCAGCCTATGAAGTTCGCATCCTGCCGCCCAACCGCGTGCGGATTCAGGGCAAGCTGGTCGGGCTGGTGCGGAAGTATTGATCGGACTGCCCTGGACGTTGAAAACCCGATCTAACCTGCGATTGAAAAAGCACCGTCATTCCGGGGCGCGAGTGGTTGCGAGCGAACCCGGAATCTCGCGGTTGCTTCCGATGAACTCTTCGGGATTCCGGATCATCGCGCGAAGGGCGCGATGTCCGGAATGACGTTCCCGTGGACTCCTCAGCCATAGGGCAATGAATTAATCGTCCAACTGAAGATCGCTCTCAGTGGGCGTGACATCGACGGGGGGCGCCGGGACATTCGGCCTGGCCACAGGCGTCTGCGGTTCATCCTCTGCAATCGCCGGTGACCACGGGCGATCGGCGCCGCGCGGCCGGATCGCCGTAATGGCGTAACCCTCCGCCGTCTTGCGCAAGGCGAGCGTCCCTCGCCTGCTCAGTGTGTCCTGATCCAGCACCAGCGCCGCGCAATCGGACGGCGGCTGCCGCGACGTCACGATCACGGCGGCCCGCGCGCAATCGTCCGCGAAGGCTTCGGGTTTCAGCGTGAGAGCAATCGTCGCACCGTCGGAGGCCTGTACCACGCAACCTGAATCGTCGCATGAGACGCCATCGGTCAGCGACGGATCGGTCGCGATGCGCGTGTCGGCATCCGCCGCGAGCCATTCCCGCGACAGGAACGCATCTTTCGCGGTGCGCATCAGGCGGAGCTTGCCATCCCTGCCGCGAACACCAACCGTGTGTCCGTCACCCGCCACCAGAATGTCCGGCTGCGGCGTCGTGAGCGCCCACAGCGTGGCGAGCGCGATCAGCCCTGCTCCGGCCCAGCGCAGCGGCGTCCGTAGCAGACCGAGCGCGATGATGCCGAGGCTCATCGCCGTCAGCGGCCCGGCGCCGAACGCCGCCAGCCGCCCGATGGCGCCGGGTAGCGCCGCGACCCATTGCGACACCGCGACCATCCAGCCGATGCCAAGGTCCATCAGCCGCCAGAACACGCCGTCGAAACCGAACGGCATGGCGAGCAGCCCGAGCAAGCCTGCGGGCATCACCAGCACCGAGACCACCGGCATCGCCGCAAGGTTCGCCAGCACGCCGTAGGGCGTCACGCGATGAAAATGAAACGCCGCGTAAGGCATGGTCGCGAGGCCCGCGACCAGCGAGGCCAGCGCCAGCATGACGACTTCCCGCCCGCCCCACAGCGCGGCGCGCGCCACCTGCGAATTGTCCGGGGATGCAAACAGGTTCGGCATCCCGAGTTGCACCAGCGCGACAAGCCCGAGCGTGGCCGCGAACGACATCTGGAAACTCGGGTGCACCAGCGCCTCCGGCGCAATCAGCAGCACGATCATCGCGGCCACCGCGAGGGTGCGGAACGTGATGGCGCGGCGGTCCGCCATCACCGCGATCAACACCACTGCCGTCATGAAGAACGAGCGCTGGGTCGCGACCTCCGCGCCCGACAGCAGCAGATAGAAGGCGGCTGCGACGAAAGCCGCCGCCGCCGACCATTTCTTGATCGGGAACGTCACCGTCAGCGCGGGAAACAGCGCCAGCAATGCCCGCACCGCGAAGAACACCACGCCCGCCACCACCGCCATGTGATAGCCGGAGATCGACAGCACATGGCCAAGCCCCGAGATGAACATAGCGTCGTTGACCGGCGCCGAGATCGCGTCGCGACGTCCCGTCAATAATGCGGTTGCGATGGCGCGGGAATCTCCGCTGAGCACGGTGCGGATGCGCGCATCGATGGCGTCGCGCATGGCCTGCATCGTCGCGACGTAACGCAGATACGCGCCGCCGGGTCGCGGCGCGTCGATCGTCCTGATCGCGCCCATCGCGAAGCCCGACGCGCCGATGCCCTGAAAGTACATGTCGCGGCCGAAGTCGTAACTTCCTGGACGCAGCGGCGACAGCGGCGGCTGCAATCGCGCTTTCAACTCGACAAAACTGCCGACCGTGGGCGCGGTGCCTTTCCTGACCGAGAGCCGAACGCGGTCGAGTTTGGCGAGGCCCTGCGGCGTGTCCATCTCCTCCACGCGCAACACAAAGCGGTCGGTGCGCTCGCGCTCCTCATGGGTTTCGACAAACCCCTTCATGGCAACGGAGAACATCGGCCGCGCCAGCACGCCGTGGGCGACGCGTGCAGTCTTGAGCGCAGCCGTCGCGAAGCCAGCAGACAACGCAGCCAGCATCACCACCACTGGAAAGGCCGGATGCCGCCGCGCCAGAAAGGCGGTGATGCAGAGCACAGCCGCTGTTCCTGCTGCAACGGACGCCACCGGCTCGCGCTCCGCCGCGAAATACAACGCGATGCCGGTGCCGAATGCGACCGGCACCCAGGGCAGCAATCGGCCCGGCCCGGCTTCGGCGCGCAGCCAGCTTGTGAGAGTTTCGACCCACGACGACCAGACACTTACGCCGGTGTCGGCGGAAGACCCGGCGCGCACCGCATCGCGCGGCGGCCAGGTGCTGACCTTACCGCTTGTCCGCCGCCGGTTGCTGTCCCGATTGGCCATCGCGCCGCCCCACCCGCGCGTCCCAGTGCTTGAATGCTACTGAGGGCACAGCGGGAGGAACAGCAGAACGGATGCAGAATGCGTGGCTATATCTTCAGGCTTCGGATGCAACCTTTGCCCAGGTATCGCGCAGGCCCACCGTGCGGTTGAACACCAGCTTGCCAGGCGCGGAGTCACGGTCGCGGCAGAAGTATCCCTGTCGCTCGAACTGCATCGCCCCGGTTTCATTCGCGTCCGCCAGCGCAGGCTCGACCATTGCTGTGACCACTTCCAGCGAGTCCGGATTGATCTGCGCGGCGAAATCGGCGGCGTCCGGCTGCGGCGCCGTGAACAGCAGATTGTAGAGTCTCACTTCGGCAGGCACTGCATGGGCCGCACTCACCCAGTGGATCGTCCCCTTCACCTTGCGTCCGTCGGGCGCGTTGCCGCCGCGCGTTTCGGGATCGTAGGTGCAGCGCAGTTCGACGACCTCGCCAGCCGCATTTTTGATGACGTCGCGGCAGGTGATGAAATAGCCGTAGCGCAGCCGTACCTCGCGCCCCGGCGCGAGACGGAAGAATTTCTTCGGCGGCGCTTCCATGAAGTCGTCATGCTCGATGTAGAGTTCGCGGCCGAATGGAATCTGCCGCGTGCCCAATGACGGCACCTCGGGATGGTTGACCGCTTCGAGCTGCTCGACCTGCCCTTCCGGATAATTCTCGATCACGACCTTGAGCGGACGCAGCACGGCCATGCGGCGCGGCGCGGTCTTGTTGAGCGTCTCGCGGACCACGAAATCGAACATGCCGATGTCCACGGTGCTGTTCGACTTGGCAACGCCGATGCGCTTGACGAATTCGCGCAGCGCCTCGGCGGGCACGCCGCGCCGCTGCAAGCCCGCAAGCGTCGGCATCCGCGGGTCGTCCCAGCCGGAAACGTGTCCGCCGCGCACCAGTTCGGTGAGCACGCGCTTGGAGAGCAGCGTGTGGGTGACGTTGAGCCGCGCGAACTCATACTGATGCGGACGGGACGGCACCGGCAGGTTCTCGATGCACCAGTCGTAGAGCGGACGGTGATCGGCGAATTCCAGCGTGCAGATCGAATGGGTGACGTGTTCGATGGCGTCGGACTGGCCGTGCGCGAAATCGTAGCTCGGATAGATGCACCACGCGTCGCCCGTGCGCGGATGATGCGCATGGAGAATGCGGTACAGCACGGGATCGCGCAGGTTGATGTTGCCCGAGGTCATGTCGATCTTGGCGCGCAGCACGCGCGCGCCGTTCGGGAATTCGCCGGCGCGCATCCGCGTGAACAGGTCGAGATTTTCCTCAACCGTGCGGTCGCGGAACGGGCTGTTCTGTCCGGGCTCTGTCAGCGTGCCGCGCGTGAGGCGAATCTCCTCCTGCGACTGATCGTCGATGTAGGCCTTGCCGGCGCGGATCAGATCCTGCGCCCAGGCGTAAAGCTGCTCGAAATAATCCGAGGCGAAGTGAAGATGCGGCCCCCAGTCGAAGCCGAGCCAGCGCACGTCGCGCTCGATCGCGTCGATATATTCCTGCTCTTCCTTGGTCGGGTTGGTGTCGTCGAAACGCAGGCTGCAATGGCCGCCGAATTCCTCCGCGATCCCGAAGTTCAGGCAGATCGACTTGGCGTGGCCGAGATGCAGGTATCCGTTGGGCTCCGGCGGAAAGCGCGTCACGACGCCCGTGTGCTTTCCGGACGCGAGATCCGCGGCGACAATATCGCGGATGAAGTCGCCGCCTGCGTCCGATACCGATTCTGTCAGTCATTTTCACCCTTTCAAGCCAGTGTGGCAGTTCGCAAGTCCGCGCCATTTGGCAGCACGTTCCTTTGCGGACTTGCGAACTGACGCCACACTGGAATCACAACTTCCAGTGTCCTTTAGAATCCGAAGTTCGCTACGAACGTGCTGGAAAATGAGGCGAACTTCGGATTCAGGACACTGGGCCTATGTGCCAAATCCAAGAGGCCGCGCCAAGACCTGTGCGAGGGTACCGCGCGCTTTCCGGCCGCGCGCCTTCCGGGTCAAAACAGCCTTCCGCGCCCTCCGCCGGACAACGCAGGTTCCCCCACCGGCTCGTAAGGCTGGCGATAACCCTGCTCAATTCGTTCTGAGACAGTCCGATAGCGTTGTGATACACGCCCGCCGGTAACAATCCCGGGACCATTGACCGCCACCATGACCAAACCCGTCGTCACCCGCTTCGCGCCCTCGCCCACCGGCTTCCTGCATATCGGCGGGGCGCGCACCGCCCTGTTCAACTGGCTCTATGCGCGCGGGCGCGGCGGGAAGATGCTGCTGCGGATCGAGGATACCGATCGCGAGCGCTCCACCGACGCCGCCATCGACGCCATTCTCGACGGCCTGAAATGGCTCGGCATCGAATGGGACGGCGAGACGGTCTATCAGTTCACCCGCGCCGCCCGGCACCGGGAGGTTGCCGAGCAGCTTCTCGCCGCCGGCAAGGCCTACTACTGCTACGCATCGGCCGAGGAACTGACGCAAATGCGTGAGGCTGCCAAGGCCGAAGGCCGCGCCATGCGCTATGACGGACGCTGGCGCGACCGCGATCCGTCCGAAGCCCCGCCCGGCGTCAAGCCAGTGATCCGGCTGCGCGCCCCGCAGACCGGCGAGACCGTGATCGAGGATCAGGTGCAGGGCCGCGTGGTCTGGCAAAACGAGAACTTCGACGACCTCGTGCTGCTGCGCTCGGACGGCAACCCGACCTACATGCTGGCGGTGGTGGTCGACGATCACGACATGGAGATCACCCATGTCATTCGCGGCGACGACCACCTCATCAACGCCGCGCGCCAGAAACATATTTACGATGCGCTCGGCTGGGACGTGCCGGTGATGTCTCACATTCCTTTGATCCACGGCCCGGACGGATCGAAGCTGTCGAAGCGCCACGGCGCCCTTGGCGTCGATGCTTATCGCGCCATGGGCTACCTGCCCGAGGCGCTGCGTAACTATCTCGTGAGGCTCGGCTGGAGCCACGGCGATCAGGAGATTTTCTCCACCGAGGAGATGATTAAGGAATTCGACCTGCCGGCCATCGGCCGCTCGGCGGCGCGGTTCGATTTCGCCAAGCTCGAAAACCTCAACGGCCACTATATCCGCAATGCCGACGACAAGGCGCTGCTGGCGAGCTTCGAGGATGTGCTGCAATTCGTTCCCGGCGGGGCCGATATCCGCAGCAAGCTAAATGATACCAACCGCGCGCAACTGCTGGCCGCCATGCCGGGCCTGAAAGAACGCGCCAAAACGCTGATCGAACTGATCGACAGCGCGCAGTTCATTTTTGCCGAGCGTCCGCTCGCGCTCGAACCGAAAGCGGCGGCGGTGCTGACGCCTGAGACGCGGCAACTGATCGGGAAACTCCGGGCCGCGCTGGAGCCGGTCACGCCCTGGGCCGCTGCCACCACCGAAGCCGCGATGCGCAGTTTCGCGGAGCAAAATAACCTCAAGCTCGGGGCGATCGCGCAGCCGTTACGTGTCGCTTTGACCGGCCGGACCACCTCGCCCGGCATCTTCGACGTTCTGGCCGTGCTGGGGCGGCAAACCTGCCTGGAACGCCTGCAAGATCAGGCGTCCGGAGCGTAATCGCCAGCGCAAGGCTGCCCCAACTTTGGGTTGAGACGGCCTATCTTGCAGCGCACACAGCAATAAGCTACCCATTTGAGCCACGCTTCTGGAACAAAACGCTTACGTCGCTATATGACGCCCGTAAGCATCGCTTCTTGCCCTGCGCAACACTCACCGGGGACTTCACGATGGATGCAAAGACCAACACCAAAAAAGCCACGCTGACGGTCGAAGGGAAGACCGTCGATTTCCCGGTCCTGAGCGGCTCCGTCGGGCCCGATGTCATCGACATCAGCAAGCTCTATGCCCAGACCGGGATGTTCACTTACGATCCGGGCTTCACCTCCACCGGCAGTTGCGACTCCAAGATCACCTACATCGACGGCGACGCCGGCATTCTTCTTTATCGCGGCTATCCGATCGAACAGCTCGCCGAGAAAGGCGACTTCCTCGAAACCTGCTATCTGCTTCTCTACGGTGAGCTTCCCACAAAGGCCCAGAAGCAAGACTTCGACGATCGCGTGACCCGTCACACGATGGTTCACGAACAGATGGCCCGCTTCTTCCAGGGCTTCCGGCGCGACGCGCATCCGATGGCGGTCATGGTCGCATCGGTCGGCGCGCTGGCCGCTTTCTATAACGACTCTACCGACATCTCCGATCCGACGCAGCGCATGATCGCTTCCATGCGCATGATCGCGAAGATTCCGACGCTGGCCGCGATGGCCTATAAATACAACGTCGGCCAGCCGTTCGTGTATCCGAAGAACTCGCTCAGCTTTGCTGCGAACTTCCTCAACATGTGCTTCGCCGTGCCGTGCGAGGATTACAAGATCAACCCGGTGCTCGCCGAAGCGCTGGACAAGATCTTTATCCTGCATGCCGACCACGAGCAGAACGCATCGACTTCGACGGTGCGCATCGCCGGATCGTCGGGCGCCAATCCGTTCGCCTGTATCGCCGCCGGCATCGCCTGCCTGTGGGGACCGGCGCACGGCGGCGCCAACGAAGCCGCGTTGCAGATGCTGGCCGAGATCGGCAGCGTCGACAAGATTCCGGAATTTATCGCCAAGGTGAAGGACAAGAACAGCACCGTCCGCCTGATGGGATTCGGCCACCGCGTCTACAAAAACTACGATCCGCGCGCCAAGATCATGCAGCAGATGTGCCACAAGGTGCTGAAGGAGACCGGCCACGCCAACGATCCGCTGCTCCCGATCGCGCTTGAGCTTGAGAAGATCGCGCTGAGCGACGAGTATTTCATCCAGCGCAAGCTCTACCCGAACGTCGATTTCTATTCGGGCATTACGCTCAAGGCGATGGGCTTCCCGACATCGATGTTCACCGTGCTGTTCGCGGTCGCGCGCACCGTGGGCTGGATCAGCCAGTGGAGCGAGATGATCCAGGACCCGCAGCAGAAGATCGGCCGTCCACGCCAGCTTTACTCAGGCGCCACGACGCGCGATTACGTCGGGATCGACAAGCGCAAGTAAGCGCGCTTCGCTCGCAGAAACAGAGAGGCCGGTGCAATGCACCGGCCTTTTTTGTTTGGGCATGGCAAGCGCAACGCGCCGTCACCCTGAGGTGCCGAAGCGAAGCGGAGGCCTCGAAGGGCGACGGCATATGACGCGTCATCCTTCGCGGCTCGCAAGAGCTCGCACCTCAGGATGATGGGCGGAGCTTCTCGCGCAATCTAAACCATCACGCGTCAGCGCAATGTCGCGATCACACCATCCGCGGCAAGTTCGCTCGGCCGTTTACCGCGAGTGGACATGATCCCTTCCAGACGGGCGAAGGCGTCCACCTGCCGTTGCCGCGCCGGCGTGTCGCCGAGAATATCGCGCAAGGCCGGCGCAAGTTTCTCCGCCGTGAAATCCTGTTGCAGGAATTCCGGCACCACGTTCTCGCCGAGAATGAGATTGGCAAGGATGATCGACGAGGTCTGGATCACGCGCCGCGCAATAAACGCCTCGATCCCGGTGACGCGATAGGCCGTCACCATCGGCACGCCGGCGAGCGCCAGTTCAAGCGTCACCGTCCCGGATTTCGCCAGAGCCGCGCGGGCGGTCCGGAACGCGGCCTTCTTGTCGCTGTCGCTGACGACGATCCTCGGCTGTACGGGCCAGCCTTCCGCGGCGGCGCGGACGCTCTCCAGCAAATCTGGCACGGTCGGCAGCACCGGCTCGAACGTCACGCCCTGATCGCGCAACAGACGCAGCGTTTCGCCGAAGATCGCCATGTTGCGCTTGATCTCGCTGCGGCGGCTTCCGGGCAGCACCAGAAGCAGCGGCGGCGGGGCGGTCCTGCGCGCCAGTTCCTGCGCATTCGGCCGCAGCGCATCGATATCTTCCAGCAGAGGATGACCGACATAGGTACACGGTGGTCCGCGGAGCCGGCGGTGAACCTCGGGCTCGAACGGCAATACCGCGAGAACCCGGTCGACATAGGCGCGCATTTTCTTCGCGCGGCCCCCGCGCCAGACCCACACCGTCGGAGACACATAGTTGACGACAGGAATCGATGGATCACGGGCACGCACGCGCCGCGCCACGCGATGGGTGAAATCAGGGCTGTCGATAATGACCAGAACGTCGGGGCGCTCGTTCAGCACCGCGCCGGTTGCCTCGCGGATGCGCCGCAGGATCAACGGCAATTTCTTTGGGATCGCCATGAAGCCGATGATCGACAACTCGTCGATCGAAACCAGCGACACGAGTCCCTGCTCCGCCATGTGACGGCCGCCGATGCCGACCAGTTTCACGGACGGTCCGAGCCGTTCGCGCAAGGCGATCATCAGCCCCGCGCCGAGCCGGTCGCCGGATTCTTCCGCAGCAATCAAGAATATCGTCCGGGGCGCATCGGCGGCGCGCGCGCTCACTGCGGCAGTCCCGTGACGAACAGCCCGGCCTGATTGGCCTTCGCGGTCATCACATCCGCCTCGGCGACGAGCGTATGTCCGGCGACGATGGCGATACCCGCAAGCCCGGCTGCGACGAGACCTTCGATGGTCTTCGGGCCGAGCGTCGGAAGATCGAACCGCAGATCCTGAGTGGTCTTCGGCATCTTCACCAGCACGCCGCGCCCCGGCTTGGCGCGAATTCGCTTCTCCTGACGCAGCCGCGCGACCCGCGCCAGAAGCCCGTCGGTGCCCTCGATGTCCTCGACCGCGACCACATGGCCGTCGATGACGACCACCGCCTGGCCGACGTCGAAGGGACTGAGGGCGCGCATCAGGTCACGCCCTCTCGCGATGTCGGCCAGAGCATCGGCATCAGGCGTCAGGCGCGTGATGCTGCCTTCCGGCATCAGCAACTCCGGAGCGACATCCTGGATGCCGACAACGCGAAAGCCGTGCCGCTCGAAAATGCGGCTAACGCCCAATAGCAGATGATCGTCGCCGCCGCGCAGTGCCGCGGCAATCGCAGGCAGGGCGCGCACCGTGCCCCAGTCCAGGCGAATGTCGGACAGCGCAGGCCTCACCGCCCCGCCGATGAAGACGATGTCGCGGCAGCCTTCGGATCGCATCAGGCGCGTCAGCCGGCCAACTTGGCCCAGCGCCACCCAGTGGTGCGGGAACTGCGCCACGCGGACCGGATCGCAGAAGCCACGGACGGCAAACAGAAATGGCGCGATCCCTCGCGCTCTCAGCAGTTCCGCAACCGAAAACGGCAGCACACCGCTTCCCGCAATGATGCCGACCGTCGAGGATATTGCGAGAGGTGTCGTCATCGGTGTTCGAGGTGGGCGCGCTCGGTCGACTTGTTGGGATTGTTATGCGCCATGCAAATCGGACGTTTGTCGCCGCCGTCGATGAAGGTGAGAATTTCAGAGATTGCGGGATCCTCACTCGCCATCGGCCGCAACGCCTCGAGCCGCTCGGCGAAGATACCGCCGCCGTGAAAGAGCTGCTGGTAGAAGTCACGCACCACCTGCAAGCGCTTGTGAGTAAACCCGCGCCGGCGCATGCCAACGACGTTCAGGCCTTCCAGATGCGCGAACTGACCGCTCGCAAGGCCATACGGAATAACGTCATGCCGCAGACCGGAGACTCCGCCGATCATCGCCTGGTGTCCGATGCGAACGAACTGATGAGCCGCCGACAGCCCGCCGACATAGACAAAATCCCCGATCTCGCAGTGACCGCCGAGGGTCGCGTTGTTTACGAAGATCACGTCGTTGCCGACGATGCAGTCGTGGCCGATATGCGAGTAGGCCATGAAGAAACCGCGCTTGCCGACGCGGGTCTTGCCGCCGCCCTTGACGGTGCCGACGTTCATGGTCACGCTTTCGCGAATAGTACAGCCTTCGCCGATCTCGAGCGTTGTCGGCTCGCCGCGGTAACTGATATCCTGTGGCGCGGTCCCGAGCGAGGCGAACGGAAACACCGTGCAGCCGCCGCCAAGCGTGGTATGACCCGTGACGTTGACATGAGCATGCAGCGTACAGCCCGGGCCGATCGTCACGTTCGCTCCGACGATGCAGTAGGGTCCGATCGAGACGTCCTCGCCGATGACGGCTCCGTCCTCTATCCGCGCGGTTGGATCAATCTTGCTCATTCAGCCCCTCGTGTCAGCTCCCTTCACGCGGCAGGAAACCTGCTCCCGCGAATGACATGACAATTTTATAACTCAACCCCACCCACCGCTTAGGCGATTGGCGGCACAAATGTGGTCATGAATTGTTACGCATGATGACGTGCGCATCGTCAAAAACGGACTCAGTCGGCCAGCATTGCGCCGACGTCGGCCTGGGCGACGATTTCGCCGTTGACCTTGGCGTCACCGTGAAACCACCACATGTCCCGCCGCCGCGTGACCAGCTTCATATGATAATGGATGATGTCGCCCGGCCCCGTCGGCTTGCGGAACTTGCATTTGTCGATGGTCAGGAAATACACCGCCGTCGGCCGGTCGGTTTCGGTCGACAGCATGCCGATCACGCCCGCGGTCTGCGCCATCCCCTCGATCATCAGCACGCCCGGGTAAATCGGACGGTTGGGAAAGTGTCCCTGAAACTGCGGCTCGTTGGCCGAGACATTCTTGATGCCGATCCCGCTGAAATCCTTGCGGATGTCGATCACCCGATCGATCAGGAGCATGGGATAGCGATGCGGCAGCGTCTTCAGGATCTGCCCGATGTCCACGGCCTCGATGGTGATTGGCGCCTGCTCGTCCATTATGCCTGTTCCTCGCCGCCCGAACCGGACGGCTTCGATTTCGATTTCGCGCTGCCTTCCCGGCCCAGACGTTCGACCTCAAACAGCTCGCGAAAGAACTGCTTGATCGGCTTGGCCGGCGAACCACCCCAGCGCGCACCCGCCGGCACCTCGCCGACGACGCTGCTTCGCGCCGCGATCTGGGCGCCGTCACCGATCGTCGCATGATCGCTGACGCCAATCCGCGCGCCGAGGATGACGCCGTCGCCGAGCGTCGAACTGCCCGCGATCCCGCTCTGGCTGACCACGATGCAGTTGCGCCCGATGGTGACGTTGTGGCCGATCTGGACGAGGTTGTCGATCTTGGTGCCCTCGCCGATCACTGTGTCGTTGAGAGCGCCCCGGTCGACCGTCGTGCCGGCGCCGATCTCCACCCCGTTCTGGATGATGACCCGCCCGGCCTGCGGCACCTTCAGGTGGCCCTTTGCCCCCATCATATAGCCGAACCCGTCCTGGCCGATCCGGCAGCCCGGATGGATGATGACATCGTTGCCGATCAGCGCGCAAAGCACCGACGCATTCGCGCCGATAGTGCAGTCCCGGCCGATCCGGACCCCTGCCCCGATCACCGCGCCAGACCCGATCACGGTTCCGGATCCGATTTCGACGTCCGGTCCGACCACCGCGAGCGGATCGACCACGACGCCATCCTCAAGATGCGCGGACGGGTGCACGACGGCACCGGCTGCGACACCGCTGTTGGCGAACCACGAGGTCGGCCGCAACGTGTCGGGGTAAAGGGTGCGCATCGCCGCAACGAACGCACGGTAAGGCTCCGCGACGCGCAGAACCGCAACATGGGGGGGAACGCTGCCTTCGAGCCGCTCGTTCACCAGGCACGCGCCGGCGTGGGTCTGTTCGAGCTGGGTCGCGTATTTCTTGCTTTCGCAGAATGTCAGGTGACCCGGCCCCGCCCGGTCGAGCGACGCGGTGCCCGCGACAACCCGGTCCGCGCAGGACGCGTCGGCAAGCTGCGCCCCGGTCAGGGTGGCCAGATCCGCCAGCGTCACCGGCGACGGCCGCTTAAAGAATGTCGGCTGCGCCATGCCACCCGCCGCGGTCAGGGAAATGCACTTTCCCGCGACTCGAACACCGGCGCGCTGAGGGAAAATGCCTGCAACTAAAAGAACGAGCGGATACCGAACGTGTGTCCGGTATCCGCCTTTGCGAAATGCGAGTCCGGCCCGAACTCAGAATGAAGTACCGCCGCCGAACCGGAATTCCTGCGTGCGATCATACACGCTCTTGGTCAGCGGGATCGCGTAGTCGAAGCGCAGCGGTCCAAACGGCGACTGCCAGATCAGGCCCACACCAACCGAGGTACGGATCAGACCGTTGTCGGCGCCGACAGCCAAACATTCCAGCGTCGTTGTCCGACAAGTTATACCTTGATAGTCGAACAGTGAGCCCGCGTCGGCATAGACCGCTCCCTTCAGGCCAACCTCCTTCGGCAGGAACCAGAACGGCATCTGCAACTCAGCCGATGCGCCCCAGTACTTGGTGCCGCCGAGAGCGTCATTGTACGTGCCGTAGGTAATATCGCGTGGACCGATACCGACCGGTGCGAAGCCTCGGACGAGGTTCGGGCCCATCTGGAAATGATCCATCATGCGGATGCCCTTGCCGGTGTCGGTCAGTACGCCGCCCTGCAACCGAAGGACACCGATGATGTCGGACACGACCGGCGTATAGAGCTTCACGTCGCCGGTTGTCTTGAGGTAGCTCACGTCACCGCCGACGCCAGCGAAATCCTGGTTAAGGGTCGCGAGAATACCGCTGGTTGGGTCCTTGTTGTTGTCGAGCGTGTTGTAAGCCAACGAATATCCCACTGCGGACGTGATGACCGGGCCACTGGCAAGCCCTTCCTTCACAGCAACCGAAGCTTCGCCATCGCTGTAGCAATTCACACCGCCAATTAGTGGGCTAAAACCTCCAGCAATCACATTAGGATCAGCCGGGTTGGCAGCAACATATGCCGGCGTTGGATTGAACGGCAAGCTAGTATTGCTGATGTTGTTATTACAGTTCGTCAGATACGATGGCAGCGTGATTTCCTGCTGCGAGATCGAGTAGCGCACTTGCAGGTTCAAGTCCTCGCGCAACTGGAAGCCGAGGCGCGGGCTGAATCCCATCGTCTTTGAATCGTAGGACACGTAGCTCGAAGCGAGTTGCTTGCGCTGATAAAAATCGAGACCCAGGGCAACACGGTAACCGAGTAGATACGGCTCGACGAACGACAGCGAATAGCCCTGCGTGCGCTGTCCATACTGAACCGACGCCTTCGCATACAGACCGCGACCCAGAAGGTTTCGCTCCGAGACGCTGACCTCGCCGAGGAGGCCGTCGGCCGTCGAATAACCGCCGGATACCGAGAAGTCGCCGGTCGATTTCTCTTCGAGATCGACGTTCAGAATCACGCGATCGGACGACGATCCCGGCTCGGGTACGATCTTCACGGACTTGAAGTAGTCCAGATTCTTGAGGCGGCGTTCGGCGCGATCGACCAGCGCGCGGTTGTAAGCATCGCCTTCGGAAATATCGAACTCGCGGCGAATGACATAATCGCGGGTTCGCGTATTTCCGCGAACATTGATCTGCTCGATATAGGTGCGCGGCCCCTCGTCGATGGCGAACACGATCGAAACAGTATGCGCCTCGAAGTTGCGGTCGCCGCGCGGCTTCACGGTCGCGAAAGCGTAACCGCGGCGCGAGGCCTCGATCGACATTTCCTCGACGGATTTTTCCACCGCCTCGGCGTTATAGACCGAGCCGACGCCGACGCGGGAAAGCGGACGGAACGAGTTAGCGTCGAGCGTCGCGATGCTCGACTGGAATTCGACGGAACCCACGCGATACTGCTGGCCTTCCTCGATCTTGAAGGTCACGAGAAAGCCGCCACGCGCCGGATCGTATTCCGTGAGTGCCGCAACGATCTGAACGTCGGCATAGCCGTTCTTCAGATAGTAACGGCGCAGGATATCGCGGTCGGCTTCGATGCGATCCGGATCGTACGTATCATTGGAGGCGAGGAAGCTGAGGAAGTTGCTCTCGCGGGTTTTGATCTGATCCCTGAGGCGATAGGCCGAGAAGGCCTGATTGCCGACGAACTCAATGGATTTGACGACGGTCTTCGATCCCTCGGTGACTTCGAAGACCAGATCGACACGATTGTTCGGCTGCTCGATGATCTTCGGCTCGACCTTCACGTCGTAACGGCCGTTGCGGCGATAGATCTCGGTAATGCGCGCGGTATCAGACTGAACCATCGCGCGCGACAGGGTTCCGCGCGCCTTCGATTGAACTTCAGCCTGAAGCTGCTCGTCCTTAACCTTCTTGTTGCCTTCGAAAGCCACGCGTCCAATGACGGGGTTTTCAACCACGACCACGACCAGACGGCCGCCGGCGTTGTTGATCTTCACGTCCTGGAACAGTCCGGTCTCGATCAGGGCCTTCAGGCCGTCATCGATGCGGCCGCTGTCCAGACGGCCGTCGGGGCCGGGCTTGAAATACGAACGGATGGTGTCGGCCTCGATCCGGCGGTTACCTTCAACGCCAATGGAAGCCGCAGTCTGGGCAATGGCTTGAGACGACACGAGCGACACCGTCGCCACGGCGGCGACCGGCAAAGCAACCATGATCAGGGCAGCGGTCAAGCCGCCCCGTAGCACTCGCATTCGAACCATCATGCGCCAAGCGCCCTTGTCATTCCAAAGCCGATCCGTTTCCGGGCCGGGAGATTCCCCAAATATTGCACTGCTTGTAGCCAATTTTACCCAGTGGGCAAACGTCCTTTCGCCGCGCAATTCCAATTTCCCAACAAGACGTTGCTGATAGGCAACGCCTGTAAAAAACCTCAATCAGGACGCAGCCAGATGGAGGATGTCGTTGTAGGTCGCAAACAGCATCAACATCAGCACCAAAGCCAGCCCGACTCGGAAGCCGAGTTCCTGCGAACGTTCGGACAACGGCTTTCCGCGGATCGCTTCCACGGCGTAGAACAAAAGGTGTCCGCCATCGAGAAGCGGCACCGGAAACAGGTTGAGCAGTCCGATCGACACCGAGAGTACCGCGGCGAGGTGAATCAAAGCCGAAAGGCCGATGGTGGCGACCTGGCCGGAAATCTGGGCGATCCGAATCGGACCGCCGACCTGATCGGCATTCTCGCGGCCAGTGAAGATTCCACCGATATAGGCGATGGTGCGGTCAACGACGAACCAGGTTTCCTTCACGCCCAGCCAAACAGCGGTTGCCGGATTCACTGGTTGGGTGACGGTATCCCCCGGCCCGGTGGCCCGGGTAATCCCGAGCACGCCGACCCGGTGCGCGTTGCCGAAGCTGTCCTTGATCTCACGCAGTTGAGGCGTGCCGTTCAGGGTAACGACCGCATCGCCGCGCTTCACCGTGAAGACCAGCGGCGTTCCCGCCTTGGTGCTCACGATCCGCTGCATCTCGGTGAAACTCTCGATCGCGCTGCCGTCGATGGCGGTCACGATGTCCCCGGGCTTGAACCCGGCGGTGGCAGCGGCGCTGTTCTCCTGAACGGAATCGACCCGCGCGGTCTGGCTCGGCTTGCCGAAGAACGTGAACAGGGTCGCGAAGATGACGATCGCGAGCAGGAAGTTGGCGATCGGACCGGCCGCCACGATGGCCGCGCGCGGACCGACCTTCTTGCCGTGGAAGGAGACCTTGCGCTCCTCTTCCGTCATCGCATGAAGCGCCTCCGATGACGGCGTGCTGGCCTCGGACTCGTCGCCGAAGAACTTGACGTAACCGCCGAGCGGAATCGCCGACACCTTCCAGCGCGTGCCGTGACGGTCGTTGAATCCGAACAGCTCCGGTCCGAAGCCGAGGGAGAACGTCAGGACCTTCACCCCGGCCCAGCGGGCGACGAGGAAGTGGCCAAGCTCATGGAAGAAAACGACGATGGTGAGAACAAACAAAAAGGGAATGATGTAGCCGATCAGGCCATGACTCAACGTATTGAAACCATTCAGAAAAAAGTCCACAAGCCAATCCCTCACCACTGGGCCGCCCGGCCCGGTCCCCAACGCTCTAGGATGCCTTTAAGGCAATTTGAGGCAAGAGGGCGGCAGCTATTTTTCGCGCGTTATAGTCAACGGCGAGCGCGTCATCCGCCGAGCTTAGCGGCGCGAGGTTGCCGCCCCGCACCCACGCGTTCATGGTCGCCTCGACCAGACGCGCGATCGCGCCGAATTTGATTTTCTGTCCGATGAAGGCCGCGACCGCGATCTCATTCGCCGCATTGTAGACGGTGGTCGCGCCGTCGCCGGTGCGCAGCGCGTCGTATGCGAGTTTCAGCCCCGGGAACCGCTCGTAGTCCGGAGCCTCGAACGTCAACTGGCCGATTTTCGCAAGATCGAGCTTCGCGGCCGGGCCGGCAATGCGATCCGGCCACCCAAGGCAATGGGCGATCGGCGTGCGCATGTCGGGGGACCCCAACTGCGCCATCACCGAGCGGTCGGTAAATTCGACCATGCCGTGAACGATGGACTGCGGATGCACCAGCACGTCGATTTCGTCGGGCGACAGTGCAAACAGGTATGAGGCTTCGATGACTTCGAGGCCCTTGTTCATCATCGACGCGGAATCGATGGTGATCTTCTGCCCCATGCTCCAGTTCGGATGCTTCAGCGCCTGCGCCAGTGTCGCCTGTTCGATGTCAGCGGCGGCCCAGGTGCGAAACGGGCCGCCGGACGCGGTGATGATGACACGGGTCAGTTCCTCGCGGTTGCCGGACCCCAGCGCCTGAAACAGCGCGTTATGCTCCGAATCCGCCGGCAGGATGCAGGCCCCGGCCTTCGCGGCGCGCTGCATGAAGAAATCGCCGGCACAAACCAGACATTCCTTGTTGGCCAGCGCGATGGTGGTGCCGCGATCGACCGCCGCAAGCGCGGGCTTCAATCCAGCCGCGCCGCTGACGGCGGCCATCAGCCAGTCCGCGGGGCGCTCGGCGGCTTCGATGATCGCGCTTTCGCCTGCGCCGCAGGCGATACCGGTGCCTGCCAGCGCGGAGCGCAATTCGCCGAGCAGCGAGGCGTCGGCCACCGCCGCGAACCGCGCGTTGAATTCCTTGGCGAGCTTCGCCAGCCCGGCGACGTTGGTGTTGGCGGTCAGCGACTCGACGCGATAGCGCTCCGGCGAGGCGCGCAGCAGATCCATCGTGCTGTCGCCGATCGATCCGGTCGCACCGAGAACGCTGATGCCGCGGACAGCGGTCGCCGCAGCCTTGTTGTTACGCAACGGAACTGCACTCATCGCATCACCAAACCATGAAACCGCGGCCGACGCCATCGAGGCCGCCGCGCATAAACCCGATAAACGCGGCGAAAACAATCGCCGCAACGAAACCGTCGAGCCGGTCCATCAGCCCGCCGTGGCCGGGAATGATGTGGCTCGAATCCTTGACGCCGAACCGGCGCTTCACCGCCGACTCGAACAGATCGCCGAGTTGCGACACCACCGACAACACCGTGCCGAGCAGCAGCAGCGGCAGCATCCTGCCGAAACCGAGCAGAGCGAACACTGCCGCGACCGCAAGACTGAGCACCAGTCCCCCGATCGCGCCCGCCCATGTCTTTTTCGGGCTGACGCGCGGCCAGAGTTTCGGTCCGCCGATGCCGCGTCCGGCGAAATAGCCGCCGATGTCGGTCACCCAGACGATCAGCAGCACGAACATCAGCGCGAGAAATCCCGCGTTCGCGTCGAGCCGCACGAGAATAGAGGCGACGACGGCCGCCGCCGCATAGACCATGCCACCCGCAACCCACAGCCGCTGCCCCGAGGCCAGGATCGCGGCCAATACCGTTCCCACAGCCAAGACTGCGACGGCAAAATCCGTCCGCCCCGTCATCATCAGTATTCCGGCAATCACCAGCGCCGAAAGACCCGCCGCAATGATGAGCCGATTGCGCGAGGCGCCGACGATCATCAGCCACTCGGCGTAAAGCAGCGCGCCCGCCGCCGTCACGAGACAAATCCACGGCCAGCCGCCGATCCACGCGATGGCAATAGTCAGCGGCGCCAGCACCAGCGCCGCGGCGACGCGCATGAACAGATTGCTCGCGCCTTTGCCGGTTTCGGGTATCGCTGGGGAGTTCTCCGGCGGCACGCCGCTCACGATGCGTTTTTCGCGACCAGACCGCCGAAGCGTCGTTCGCGGGTCGCGTATTCGGCAATGGCGCTTTCCAGCGCGGCCTTGTCGAAGTCCGGCCAATGGATCGGGACAAACACCAGTTCGCTGTACGCCGCCTGCCACATCAGGAAGTTCGACAGGCGCTGCTCGCCGCTGGTACGGATAATCAGATCGGGGTCCGGAATATCCGGCGCATCGAGATAGCTGCCGAGCACCTCGGGCGTGATGGTCGCGGGATCGCGCCTGCCCTCGGCCACTTCGCGCGCCAGCCGCTGGGCCGCGTTGGCGATTTCCTGCCGCGAGCCGTAATTGAACGCGACGACGAGGGTCAGCCGCGTGTTATTCCGCGTCAGTTCCTCGGCTTCGGTCAGCAACGCGCAGATATCGGATTCGAGTCCTCCGCGCTCGCCGATCACGCGGACCCGCACGCCATCGGCATGCAATGTGGCAAGGTCGTTGCGGATGAAGCGGCGCAGCAGCCCGAACAGATCGCCGATCTCGCTCGCCGGGCGCGACCAGTTCTCCGAACTGAAGGAGAAGATCGTGAGATAGGAAATCCCGAGTTCATGCGAGGCACGCACCACCTTGCGCAGCGCCTCGACGCCGCGGCGATGTCCCTCGGCGCGAGGCAGTCCCCTCGCCGCCGCCCAGCGCCCATTGCCGTCCATGATGATCGCGACATGCCGCGGCGCGTCGGCACGATCCGAGACCTCTGGCTTTGGCATGGCGCCGTTCGACATCGTGCGATCTCTTAGACGGTGAGAATTTCTTTTTCCTTGGTCCCAAGCAGCTTGTCGACATCGGCAATCGCCGCGTCGGTCGCCTTCTGAACGTCGTTGGAAAAACGCTCCTGCTCGTCCTCGGAAATCTTGTGGTCCTTTTCGGCCTTCTTCAGCACGTCCAGTCCATCGCGGCGCACATGACGGACGGCGACACGCGCGGCTTCCGCGTATTTGTGCGCGACCTTGACGAGTTCCTTGCGACGTTCCTCGTTGAGTTCGGGAATCCGCAGCCGGATGACCTGGCCTTCCGTCGCCGGGCTGAGGCCAAGGTTCGAATTGACGATCGCGGTCTCAACCGCCTTGACCATCGACTTGTCCCAGACCTGCACCGACAACAGGCGCGGCTCGGGCACGCTCACGGTTGCGACCTGATTCAGCGGCATGTGGCTGCCATAGGCTTCGACCTGAACGGGCTCGACCATCGAGATCGCAGCACGGCCGGTGCGCAATCCGCCCAGTTCGTGCTTGAGCGCACTGATCGCGCCTTCCATCCGGCGCTTGAGGTCGTTGATATCGAAATTCCCGTCAGCCATACGATGCTACTCCCTTCAAGTCCGACACGGCCAAATCCATCGGCTGCATCACATATCTTATTGTCCGGAAACGAATTTTAGTCTTCACCCGGCGGAATTCAGCATCCCGTCAGCCGGAGACAATCGTTCCCTTGCCCTTGCCGCTCAGAATGGCGCCGATCGAACCCGCCTCGGCGATCGAGAACACAATGATAGGCAACGAAGTTTCGCGGGCAAGCGCGAAGGCCGTCGCGTCCATCACCTTATAGCCGCCTTCGACGGCCTGCGAATGGGTCAGCCGCTCAAATCGCTTGGCGGATTTGTCCTTCTTCGGGTCGGCGCTGTAGACGCCATCCACATTGGTGGCCTTGAGCACCGCCTGAGCCCCGATTTCGGCGGCGCGCAGCACCGCCGTGGTGTCGGTGGTGAAGTACGGATTGCCGGTGCCGCCGGCGAGCAGCACGATGCGCCCTTCGGCGAGATATTTGTGGGCCGCGCCGCGGGTGAACAATTCGCAGACCTGCGGCATGACGAAGGCGGTCAGCGCCCGCGCCGGCTGGCCCTTGCGCTCCAGCGCCGATTCGAGCGCAAGGCAGTTCATGATGGTGGCGAGCATGCCCATGGTGTCGCCGGTGGTGCGGGACACGCCGCGCGAGGAGACCTCGACGCCGCGAAAGATATTGCCGCCGCCGACGACGACGGCAATTTCAACGCCGAGCTTGCGGGCCTCGATGAGATCGCCGGCGATGCGGTCGATGGTGGGCTGGTGAATGCCGAACGGCTGGTCGCCGGCGAGATACTCGCCGGAGACCTTGATGACGACACGTCGATAAGCCGGTTCAGCCATGCGATCGCTCACTCTTTCGAATTGAGCGCATTCCCGAGCAAAACGGCTTTGCTGAATGCGCTCAGAACCTCGACCGGCGCGCGCAGATGCTCGTTACCCCTGCCCGGCAGCGGCGGCGACTTCAGCGGCGAAATCGGATTCCTGCTTCTCGATTCCCTCGCCCAGAGCATAGCGCACAAACCCGGCAACCTTGATAGGCGCGCCGACCTTGCCCTCAGCTTCCTTCACAGCCTGAGCGACGCTCTTCTTGTCGTCGAAGATGAAGGGCTGTTCCAGCAGGGTGACTTCCTTGAAGAAGGTCTTGATGCCCGAATCGAGGATCTTTTCGATCATCGCAGCCGGCTTGCCCTGCTGGCGGTACTTGTCCGCCATCACGTCCTTCTCGCGCTGGATCACGGTCGGATCGAGACCGGCGGCATCGAGCGCCTGCGGGTTCGACGACGCAACATGCATCGCGATCTGGCGGCCGAGGGCAGCCAGTTCGTCCTTCTTGCCGGTCGATTCCAGTGCGACCAGCACGCCCATCTTGCCGAGACCGTCGAACACCGCGTTGTGGATGTAGCTCGCGACAACGCCATCGCCGACCGAAAGCTCGGCGGCGCGGCGCAGCGTCATGTTCTCGCCGATGGTGGCGATCGCGTCGGCGATGGCGCGCTCGACGGTGATGTCGCCGACCTTGGCGACCTTGATCTTCTCAACATCGGTGCCGGCCTTGAGCGCGACCTGTCCGATCATCTTGACCAGACCCTGGAACTGCTCATTGCGCGCGACGAAATCGGTCTCGGAGTTGACCTCGACGAGCCCCCCTTGGTGCCCTCCGTGATGGCCGCGATCAGGCCTTCCGCCGCGACGCGTCCGGCCTTCTTGGCGGCCTTGGAGAGACCCTTCTTGCGCAGCCAGTCGATGGCGGATTCCATGTCGCCATTGGTCTCGTTGAGCGCCTGCTTGCAATCCATCATGCCTACGCCGGTCTTCTCGCGCAGATCCTTGACCATTGCTGCTGTGATCGTTGCCATCGTGAAATGTCCTTTGCCTGTGCGGGCCGCGCGGCGCAGCGTGTGCTGGCAAGCCGGATTCGACGCGCAGGATTTTCGTTAGCCGGAGAATGTCGCGGCCGGATGAACCGGCCGCGAGAAAGGTGCGAGGCTTATTCCGCTTCCGCGGTCAGCGCCTTCGACTGGGCGACCCAGCCATCGGCACGGGCCGGAAGACCGACTTCTTCGCCGATCTTGTGGGCGGTGTCGTGATCGAGTTCGGCGAGCTGCCAGTAGTGGAAGATGCCGAGATCGTTGAACTTCTTCTCGATCGCGCCGGACACGCCGGTGAGCTTCTTGAGGTCGTCGGCAACGCCGCGCGGACCCGCAAGACCCTGGAAGCCTTCCGACTTCGCAGGCGCGATCGCCTCGGGAATCGGGTTGGCCATCGCGCCGATATCGACGCCCGCACCGCCCTGCGCCCGCGAAATGCCGTCGATCACCGCGCGCGCGATGAGATCGCAATACAGCGAGATCGCGCGGCCGGCGTCGTCGTTGCCGGGGACCACGTAGGAGATGCCCTTCGGATCGCAATTGGTATCGACGATCGCAGCCACCGGGATGTTGAGGCGGTTGGCTTCCTGGATCGCGATGTCTTCCTTGTTGGTGTCGATCACGAAGATCAGGTCGGGCAAGCCGCCCATGTCCTTGATGCCGCCGAGCGAACGGTCGAGCTTGTCGCGCTCGCGCTGAAGCGTGAGGCGTTCCTTCTTCGTGTACTGGGAGGCTTCGCCCGCGCCGAGCATCTCGTCGAGATGGCGAAGGCGCTTGATCGAACCGGAAATGGTTTTCCAGTTGGTCAGCGTGCCGCCGAGCCAGCGCGAATTGACGAAGTACTGCGCGGAGCGCTTGGCCGCCTCGGCGACACCGTCCTGTGCCTGACGCTTGGTGCCGACGAACAGCACGCGGCCGCCCTTGGCGACGGTGTCGCTGACAGCCTGCAACGCGCGATGAAGCAGCGGCACGGTCTGCGCGAGGTCGATGATGTGAATGTTATTGCGGGCACCGAAGATGTAATCCGCCATCTTCGGATTCCATCGATGGGACTGGTGACCAAAGTGAACGCCAGCTTCCAAAAGCTGACGCATCGAAAATTCGGGTAGCGCCATAGTTCTATTCTCCGGTTGGTTCCTCCGGAAGCGTGTGAGCAATACGAGCCTACAAACCAAAAGGATTGCGGCCCGGTTGCCACCGGACGGCCTTTAAGAGCCATGCTTCCGTGTGAGATGCGCGGCTTATACCCACGCGACCATGACTAAGCAAGCAAATCCGGCCGATTTGACGGCCGGATGCTGCCGATCTCGGTGAGGACCGCGCACTGGCGCGATCCTCTAACCCGGCGGCGGCTTGGCCGGTCTCGCCGCCGGTGCAGGCCGGGGCGCCGGAGCCGCGCGCGGCGGCGGAGCCGGACGCGGGGCCATCTGCGGCCTCGGCACCATCTGGGGCCTCGGAGCCATTTGCGGTCGCGGAGCCATCTGGGGTCTGGGAGCCATTTGAGGCCGAGGAGCCATGGCCGGCCGCTGGAATTGCGGCTGTGGCCGTGGCGCCATCTGCGGACGCGGAGCAGCCGCAGGGCGCTGGAACTGAGGCCGCTGGACCTGTGGACGGGGAGCCATCTGGGGCCGCGGCGCAGCCGTCGGCCTCTGGAATTGCGGCCGGGACTGGGCAGCAGGCCGTTCCGGACGGCCGGGCCTTGCCGCCGGTCCAGACGGTGCAGCGGTCTCCGGCTGCGCCGATGGCCGCGCAAGGCCGGGTCTGCCGCCGGGACTCCGGTCGAATCGTCCGGGACGGCTATCCTGACCGGGCTGCGGGCCGGACGCACTGGGTGCCGGCAAGGCATTGGGCAGCGGACGAGCGCCCGGACGGGCAGCGGGTCCACCTCCCGGGGCCTGCCCCGGCAGCAGATTGGGTGCAGGAAGATTGCCCGGCCGTGACACGCCTTGCGGCGTCTGGCCCAGTCCGGGGCGGCCGCGACCGGCGGCGCCCGGCAACACACCCGCAGGCGCGGTCACTTTGCCCTGGCGGATCAGATTGCCCCTGCGTTCAGCCGATGGCGGCAAGCCCGGAGCGAAAGCGGGACGGACCGTCGCTGCACTATCCAACCTGCCGGCCCGGCCGGGCCGGAATTGACCGCCGGGAGCAGTACGAGCATCGGCAGACGGCGGACGCCGGTTGATGATGGTGTTGATGACATCCCTGTTATGGATGTTCGTGAACAGGAAACGGTTCCTCGGCGGACGCACGTAGATCGGCGGCCGGATAAAGACCGGGATCGGAATGAACACCGGCTGCGGCAGATAATAGGCATCATCGTAGTACATCGGCGGCTCGAGCACGACGAAATCGTCCGGCGGCGGTTGCAGGAAGAAAATCGGCGGCGGTGGCGGCGGAGCAAACGCGAACACCGGATCGTCGAACATCAAATACGGCCGATCGACATATTCGTACTCGTATTCCGGCGGCGGGGGCACGTCGTAAGCATACGCATCGAACGATGGAGGCGGCTCGAGTGCTGCGGCAATATTGGCAAGGCGGCGGCGTGCGTCCGCCGCATGCGGTCCCTTCGGATAGCGCTTGAGATAGGACCAGTAAGCCTGCTGCGTGTTGGCGCGATAGGTCTGCCGCCATGTGATCGCCTCGCGGCGTGCGGCGACGATCGCCCTCACCCGCTTCGCCATCGGATCGTCGGGATAGGCGGCAAGGAAACTCTCGTAATCCGCGATCGTGTCGCGGTCGAGCGCGGCGGTGTACGCCTCCTGCGCGCTCATATCGCGAATGGGTTTGGACCGTGCGGCCGCATCCTGACTTGCCGGGATCTGCGGTGCGTCCGGGGCGCGCTCGAAGAACACGAAATCGCCTTCGAGCTTCTGTGCATCCCACGGCACCTCAGCGCCCTTGGTGACGTCGTTCACGCGCAGCCGCGTGCGATTGAAAATCTCGGGAAGCGAAATGCCGCCGGTGCGGATCATCTCCGCCAGCGCCTGCGCATACGGTCCATAGTTACCTGTCGGCGACGGAGCAATGGTGCCGGGCGCGGCGTTGAATGCAATCAGGCCTTTCGGCTCCGGCTCCATCAGCGCGAGGCCGCCCGCGAGCGGCTGCCCCTCCTTCGCGAACGGATGAGTGTAGGCGGTGTCGAGCACCACGACATTGGCCTTCAGCGGCAAGGCCGACAGTTGCCGGATATAGTCGCCGATCCGCAGGCCCTCGACCGGAACGTCGGTGTCGCGCGCCATGGCGGCATCGACCGGCGCGAAATAGTTCTCGCCCGCAAGCTGCAAGCCGTAGCCCGCGAGATAAACCACCGCGACGGTATCCGGCCCCGCCGTCTTCGCCTTCTGAATGAAATCGCGGAAGGTCTGGCGCAGCGTTTCGCCATCGAGATCGCGTGCGCCGACCACATCGAATCCCGCCGCCTGCAATGTCTGCGCGATGAGACCGGCGTCGTTTGCGGCGGTCGCCAGGGGTGCTGCCGGATAGTTGCCGTTGCCGATCACCAGCGCGATGCGGTTCTGCTGGGCCTGCGGTTGCTGTGTTTGCGTCTGCGCGTGAAGCGGCGACATCGACGCGGCGGCAAGCAATACCGCCGCGACATTCAGGAGTCTGGCAATTCCGCGCATGAAACGTGTCCCCGTTCAGCCCATCACGCGCAGTCAATCCTGCGCCGCATGAACATTGTTTGAACGAAAGGTAGTCGGAATAAGGCAGCAGGCATGCATGCCTGCGTGCAAGCGTCACACCGTCTGCACGTCCACCACGCCGGAGACCGCCTTGATCGCGCCGGCAATCTGCGGCGACACGCGGAACTTGCCCTGTAGCTTGATCTCCACTTCTGTTTCGAGATCGAGCATCATCACCAAGGTGACTTCGCCGTCGCTTCCGCCGGGCGTCGGGGTGACGGGCTTTGCCGGCTGGAACCGGCTGACGTTTCCGGCCGGGGCCTGCTGGCCTTCCAGCCGCTTGGCGATTGACTCCAGCGGCTTGTCGTCCCGCACGAAGATGCGCAGCCCCTTCTGCGTCTTGGCTGCCGCATCGTCGAGCGGTTCGGCATGCAGAATCCGCGCGCGCACGTCCTCGCCCTGAAGCTCCGCGCCGAGTTGCAGCAAAACCGCCGATCCGGGTTCGAGCACATCGCGATACTGCGCCAGCCCTTCGGAGAACAGCACAGCCTCGAAATGGCCGGTGGGATCGGACAGGCCCATGATGCCCATCTTGTTACCGGTCTTGGTGCGGCGCTCCATGCGCGACACCACCGTCGCGGCCACACGTCCCGCCGTCGCGCCGGTTTTCACCGCGCGGGAGAACTCGCTCCACGACTGCACGCGCAGGCGCTTCAGCGCCGTCGCATAATCGTCCAGCGGATGTCCGGACAGGAAGAAGCCGATGGCGTCGTATTCGCGCCGCAGCCGGTCCGCCGGAAGCCACGGCTCGATATTGGGAAGCACGATGCTCGGTGCATCAGCCATGCCACCGAACATATCGTTCTGCCCGCTGGTGGCAGCTTCGTGACCGCGCTGGCATGCAGCAACGATGGCCTCCGCGCCCGCGAACACGCGCGCGCGGTTGGCGTCGATGGTATCGAACGCGCCCGCCGCCGCGAGGCTTTCCACCACGCGCTTGTTGATGGCGCGCGGGTTCACGCGCGAGGCAAAATCGGCCAGCGACGTGAAGGCGCGGTCTCCGCGCGCTTCCACGATCAGTTCGACCGCCTGCGCGCCGACACCTTTCAGCGCCGCCAGCGCATAATAGATCGTATTGTCGTTGACCTCGAACGTCGCGCCGGAGCGATTGACCGACGGTGCTTCGACCTTGATGCCGAGCCGCTGCGCCTCGGCACGGAATTCCGAGAGCTTGTCGGTGTTGTTCATGTCGAGCGTCATCGACGCGGCGATGAATTCGACCGGATAGTGCGCCTTCATGTAGGCGGTCTGGTACGACACCAGCGCGTAGGCCGCGGCGTGGCTCTTGTTGAAGCCGTAGTCGGCGAATTTCGCCAGCAGTTCGAAGATGGTTTCCGCTTGCCCCTTCGGCACGCCGTTCTTGACGGCGCCGGCGACGAAGCCGGCGCGCTGCTTGTCCATCTCCGCGCGAATCTTCTTGCCCATCGCGCGACGCAGCAGGTCGGCGTCGCCGAGCGAATAGCCGGCCATGACCTGCGCGATCTGCATCACCTGTTCCTGATAGATGATGACGCCGAAGGTTTCCTTGAGAATCGGCTCCAGCATCGGATGCAGGTATTCCGGCTCCTCGTCGCCGTGCTTGCGCGCGCAGTAGGTCGGGATGTTCGCCATCGGACCGGGACGATAGAGCGCGACCAGCGCGATGATGTCCTCGAAGCGGTCGGGGCGCATATCGACCAGCGCGCGCCGCATGCCCTGACTTTCAACCTGGAACACGCCGACCACTTCGCCACGCGCCAGCATCTCGTAACTTGGCTTGTCGTCGAGCGGCAGGGTGGCGAGATCGACATCGATGTTGCGCTGCTTGAGCAGCTTCACCGCGACATCGAGCACCGTCAGCGTCTTGAGGCCGAGGAAGTCGAACTTCACGAGGCCCGCAGGCTCAACCCACTTCATGTTGAACTGGGTGACCGGCATGTCCGATTTCGGATCGCGGTACATCGGCACGAGTTCGGAGAGCGGCCTGTCGCCGATCACGATGCCCGCCGCGTGGGTCGAGGCGTGGCGGGTCAGTCCTTCAAGGCGCTGCGCGATGTCGAAGGCGCGCGCGACCACCGGATCTTCATCACGGAAGGCTTGCAGTTTCGGTTCGCTGGCGATCGCGGCCGACAGCGTCACGGGGGCTGCGGGATTCTGCGGCACCAGCTTGGTGAGCCGGTCCACCTGGCCATAAGGCATTTGCAGCACGCGGCCGACGTCGCGCAGCACGCCGCGCGCCTGCAACGTACCGAAGGTGATGATCTGGCCGACCTGATCGCGGCCGTAGCGTTCCTGAACGTAGCGGATCACTTCGCCGCGCCGGTCCTGACAAAAATCGATATCGAAGTCCGGCATCGAGACGCGCTCGGGATTGAGAAAGCGCTCGAACAGCAGGCCGAACCGGATGGGATCGAGATCGGTGATGGTGAGCGCATAGGCGACCAGCGATCCCGCGCCCGAACCGCGGCCCGGCCCGACCGGAATGCCCTGGGCCTTCGCCCATTTGATGAAGTCCGACACGATCAGGAAGTAGCCCGGATATTTCATCCGGATGATGACATCGATCTCGAATGCCAGCCGCGCGCGGTAGTCCTCCTCGGACACACCTTGCGACAGACCGTGCGTTGCCAGCCGCCGCGCCAGCCCCTCCTCGGCCTGCCGCCGCAACTCCTCCGATTCCTCGCTTTCCGCATCCGCGGCGTTCGCGCTGCCCACCACCGCAAAGCGCGGCAGGATCGGCTTGCGCGTCCTCGGGCGGAACGCGCAGCGCCGCGCGATCTCGACGGTGGAGGCCAGCGCCTCCGGCAGATCGGCGAACAGCACGGCCATTTCCGCGCGGGTCTTGAAGCGATGATCCGGCGTCAACTGATGGCGGTCGGTTTCCGAGACCAGCCGTCCACCCGCGATGCAGAGCAGCGCGTCATGCGCTTCGTAGTCATCGGCGCTGGCGAAGTATGGCTGGTTGGTCGCGACCAACGGCAGATCCATGGCATAGGCCATGTCGATCAGCGTGGATTCGCAGCGCCGCTCGCTGTCCAGCCCGTGGCGCTGCAATTCGATGTAGAGACGATCCCCGAACAGTTCCGCCAGCGTATCGCAACGCGCCTGCGCAAGCGCCGGCTGATCGGCGGCGATGGCCTGCGCGATCGGCCCCTCCGGGCCGCCGGTCAATGCAATGAGGCCGGAGGTTTCGCCGTCCAGCCATTCGACCTTGATGTGCGGCGCCTGATGGGTCGGCGTGTCCTGAAACGCGCGGGAGTTCAGCTTCATCAGGCTGCGGTAGCCCGCCTCGTTCGTGGCAAGCAGAACGATTCGCGCGGGCGCCAGCGCATTGCGCGCGGTGGGGTCCTGATCGCCGAAGTCGATCGACATCGCGCAGCCGGTGATGGGCTGGATGCCATAGCCGGCCAGCTTGTCGGAAAACTCCAGCGCGCCGAACATGTTGTCGTTATCGGTCAGCGCCAGCGCGGGCTGATGATCGGCCTTGGCGAGGTCCACCAGCTTGCTGATGGTGATCGAGCCTTGCAGCAGCGAATAGGCCGAATGAACGTGCAGATGAACGAATCCGGGGTCGGACCCGGCCGATTTCGGTGCGGTTTTAGACATGCTGACCTTGGCAACCTTCGCAGAAGCGGCTCGTCGGCGGAACGAACCATCTGCGGCGACAGAGCGACTCACAGAAGTCGATGGTGGTGCCTTGCGCAGGAGGTGTCCACGCAGAAGACGCAGACCCATGGGTCTATGCCGGGTCCCTCATCATTATCCCCAGCCTCGAGTTGCCCGACGCCGGGCCTCACATCTGAGGAATGACCTGCGCCCAGATCGCGACCATTCCAACGAAAAGCACGAGCGAGGTCAGCGCGGCGGCTTCTTCCACGAATGTCTTCAACATGATCGTCACTCCCATTCACTCCAAGAGAACATAATAAGAACATTGTTCCTTATTTGTTCTCAAAGTCAAGGGCGAGAGCTACAGTCCCTATTTCGACAAACCAGTGTTGCTAACAAAGCGTAAACAGCCGGAACGGCTCGCAAATCCATCAACAGCTACGCGGGAACGTGAGTTGACGAACGGCGCGAACAACGGTCTGTGGCTACATCAACACTTCAGGCAAAGCGGGCGACAACCCGACAGGAGAACAGAATGCGCAGTTTGCTTTTGGCCCTCGCCGCCTTCACGGCGCTGACAACGATCCGCAGCGCTCCGGCCGAGGCGCGCGAAGGCCCTTGGTGCCTGATCGGAGCGGAATTTTCCGGCAACTCGCGCGGCGACTGCCGTTACTGGTCCTATGCCCAGTGCCAGACCACAGCCTCCGGCACCCGTGCCTACTGTGATCGCAACTACTTTTACAGCGGCGGTTCCGACGACGACGGGTACGATCAGGGATACGCGCCCCGCCGGCGCTTGCGCTAAGCGAGCCGAGTTCGCGCTCCGTTGACGTCTAACGGCTCAGTCGAGTTCGACAACGTGACCGTTCTGGAGCGAAACGCGGCGGTCCATCCGTGCCGCGAGGTCCATGTTATGCGTCGCGATCAGCATCGCGACGCGCGTCGCCCGCACAAGCTGGGTGAGCGCGTTGAAAACGTGATCCGCGGTATGCGGATCGAGATTTCCCGTCGGCTCGTCGGCCAATAGAACGCGCGGCGCATTCGCGACCGCGCGGGCAATCGCGACCCGCTGCTGCTCGCCGCCGGATAATTCCGCCGGGCGATGCGTGACCCGGTCCGCCAATCCGAGATAGGCCAAGATTTCCTGCGACCGCTTCACGGTCTCTTTCTTCGGCAGGCCGCGAATCATCTGCGGCATCATCACGTTCTCGAGCGCCGTGAACTCCGGCAGCAGCCGGTGCGACTGATAGACGAAGCCGATGTCGGTGCGCCTGATCTGCGTGCGCTCCGAATCGGACAGTCCCGACGTCGCGGTGCCGCCGACATAGACCTCGCCCTCGTCGGCCTGCTCCAGCAGGCCCGCGATATGCAGCAGCGTCGATTTGCCGGTGCCCGACGGCGCGACCAGCGCAACAGACTGCCCTTCCCACAGCGCCAGACTGGCGCCGTCGAGAATGGTCAGCGTCGCTTCACCCTGTTTGTAACGCCTGCGAACGTCGTGCAGATAGACGACCGGAACGCCATTTTCCCCCTGCTCCATCTGTGCGCTCATTCGTACCTGAGTGCTTCGATGGGATCGAGACGCGCGGCGCGCCACGAGGGATACAGCGTCGCCAAAAACGACAGCGTCAGCGCCATGATGACGACGGCGGCGGTTTCGCCAACATCGACCTCAGCCGGGAGCTTGGACAGGAAGTAAAGCTCGGGCGAGAACAGTTCGGTGTTGGTCATCCATGAGATGAACTGCCGGATCGACTCGATGTTGAGACAGACGATCAGTCCCAGCAGGAACCCTACCAGCGTCCCGACCACGCCGATGGCAGCGCCGGTGATCAGGAACACTCGCATGACGGAGCCCTGCGACGCGCCCATGGTGCGCAGGATCGCGATGTCGCTGCCCTTGTCCTTCACCAGCATGATGAGTCCGGAGACGATATTCAGCGCCGCCACCAGCACGATCAGGGTCAGGATCAGGAACATCACGTTGCGCTCGACCTGAAGCGCATTGAAGAACGTGGAATTGCGCTGTCGCCAGTCGACCAGGAAGATCGGTCGCTGCGCCGCCTCGGTCACCGACTTGCGGAAGGTGTCGATCCTGTCCGGGTTGGTCGTGTAGATCTCGATGGCGGTGACATCATTGGCGCGGTTGAAATAGGCCTGCGCCTCGACCAGCGGCATGAACACGAACGAGGAATCGTATTCGGACATCCCGATCTCGAACACAGCAGCGACCTTGTACGGCTTGATGCGCGGCGTCGTGCCCATCGGCGTCACCGCGCCGCGCGGCGCCACCAGCGTAATGCTGTCGCCGGCGCGCAGCGACAGTTGATCCGCAAGCCGGCGGCCGATGGCAACCCCTTGCCCTTCGTCGAAGCCCTCCAGCGTGCCCTGCTTGATGTTCTTGGTGATCGACGTGACGCCGTTGAGATCCTGCGCCCGGATGCCGCGCACGAACACGCCGGCGGCGTTGAACGGCGACGACGCCAGCGCCTGCCCGTCCACCACGGGAGCCGCGAGGCGGATTCCTGAACCTTGCTGATGCGCTCGGCCACTTCTTTCCAGTCGGTCAGCGGCGATTCCAGCGGCTGCACAACGATATGGCCATTCAAGCCGAGAATCTTGTCGAGCAATTCCTTGCGGAAGCCGTTCATCACCGCCATCACGATGATGAGCGTCGCCACCCCGAGCATGATGCCGAGGAACGAGAAGCCGGCGATGACCGAAATGAACCCTTCCTTGCGCCGCGCCCGCAGATAGCGGGTCGACAACATCCATTCAAATGGCGCGAAAGGTGGGGTCCGAACTGGCTCGCTCATGTCTGTTCCATGGTCCGGATTTTCACACGAATCGGGCTAATTCTAGTCGCGACCCGCAGCGACCGCGACCACACTGGAGATTATTCAGTGGACGATCATGATTGCGTGAAGCGGTTAATCGCCTCATCCAGGCTCATGAACTCGCGCGACCCGTCGCTGCGGCGCTTGATTTCGACCTTGCCTTCGGCGAGCCCCTTCGGGCCGATCAGCACCTGCCAGGGAATACCGATCAGGTCGGCGGTCGCGAATTTGCCGCCCGGGCGCTGATCGCTGTCGTCGTAGAGCACATCGACGCCCTTCGCCGTCAGCGCGGCATAGAGTTTCTCGCACGCCGCGCCGGTCAAATCATCGCCCTGCTTGAGGTTGAGGATGGCGATGCGGAAAGGTGCCACCTCTTCCGGCCACTTGATGCCGTTTTCATCATGGCAGGCCTCGATGATCGCGCCGACGAGACGCGACACGCCGACGCCGTAGGAGCCGCCGTGGATCGGCTTCTCCGCGCCGTCCGGCCCGGACACCAGCGCTTTCATGCTGTCGGAATACTTGGTGCCGAAATAGAAAATCTGTCCGACCTCGATGCCGCGGGTCTGCACCCGCTTGTCTTCCGGCACTTCGCTCTCATAGCGCGCGGCGTCGTGGACGTCCTCGGTGGCGGCATAGAGATCCGTCCACTGCCTGATGATCGGGGTGAGGTCGCCGTTGTAATCGACATCCGCACCGGGCACCGGCAGGTCGAGCACATCCTTGTTACAAAACACGCCGGACTCGCCGGTCTCCGCCAGCACGATGAACTCGTGGCTGAGATCGCCGCCGATCGGGCCGGTCTCGGCGCGCATCGGGATCGCCTTGAGGCCCATCCGCGCGAAGGTGCGCAGGTAGGCCACGAACATCCGGTTGTAGGACAGCCGCGCCGCCGCCTCGTCGATATCGAACGAATAGGCGTCCTTCATCAGGAATTCTCGGCCGCGCATCACGCCGAAACGCGGACGCTGCTCGTCGCGGAATTTCCATTGAATATGATAGAGATTGAGCGGCAGGCTCCGGTAAGACTTCACGTAAGCGCGGAAGATCTCGGTGATCATTTCCTCGTTGGTGGGGCCGTACAGCAATTCGCGATTGTGGCGATCGGCAATGCGCAACATCTCCGGGCCGTAGGCATCGTAGCGACCACTCTCGCGCCACAGGTCCGCAAGCTGGAGCGTCGGCATCAGGAGTTCGATGGCGCCCGCGCGGTCCTGCTCCTCGCGCACGATCTGCTCGATCTTCTTCAGCACCCGGAAACCGAGCGGCAGCCACGCATAGATGCCGGCCGCCTCCTGCCGCATCATGCCGGCACGCAGCATCAGGCGATGCGAGACGATCTCGGCCTCCTTCGGCGTCTCCTTGAGGATGGGCAGAAAGAAACGCGACAGTCGCATGGGAACACTCGGAGTTTGCCGGGAACGTCAGGAATCGAATGAGGCCTGAAGGCGCTAGTGAAAGCGGATCGGATGCCAAAATACAAGCAAAAGAGGCTAGATAGCAGCGCAGACCGCACTGAAATCGAGGGGCTTTTCGACCTCCCACGACCGTGTTAACAGGGCGTGGGGTTTGAGCTGTGATCTTCACGTCGCGCATCAAGAGAATTGGACGTTTTGCCGCCTGGGCGGCAGTCTATGCGCTCGTCTTCAACGTGATGTTGACCAGCGCCCTGCTGGCGACGGTCTCTCCACTCAAGTTCAATGCCCTCCATGAACTCTGCCTCAACGCCAGTACGGCGTCTCCCGGCACGGACGGCAGTAACGACGACGCCAAACCGGTCATCCGCTGCCCGCTCTGCATCTCCGGCGTGGCGGCGGTCGACCTGCCGCCGCAATCCCCCGCGCTCGCCATCCGCATCGCGTTGCAGGTTCTGTTCGAACCGGCGCGGCACGACGACGGCGTCGCGCTCTTTGCGGCCACGGACCACCAGCCCCGCGGCCCTCCCCACCTGAGCTGACGACCCGCGCTCCGGCGCATCCGTTCAATCGTCATTCTCTATGGTGGAATCCAACCATGTTTTCCGTTTCACAACGGGCGCGCGGCATCATGCTGGCGTCCGCATCTATCCTTACCGTCACGTCCCTCGCTCACGCCCAGACTGCGTCGCAAAGTCTTCCGACCGTCAACGTCGAGGATTTGCGAGATACTCCACGCAACTCAAGCCCTGGCGGCGCGGCTGGTACGGCAGCTTCGCCCGCGACCGCAAGCCTCGCAGCGGCCCCCGCCGCGCTGACAGGTAACGACATATTCACGCGCGCTGCGGGCACCAGCGACAGCGCCTCTCTCATCAATGATATTCCCGGCGGCGCAACGTGGGGCGCGGGCGGAGTTTCGAGTCTGCCCGCCCTGAACGGACAAGGAGCCGACCGCGTACAGGTCGCTATCAACAGCATGTTGATCAGCCCGGCCTGCCCGAACGAGATGAATCCGCCGCTCTCCTTCGTCAATCCGGCCATGATCGCCAAGATGCAGGCTTATCTCGGCGTAGCGCCGGTAAGCGCGGGAGGTGACTACACAGGCGGCAAGATCATCGTCGAGGTCGCTCCACCTAAATTCGCGCCGACTGCCGAGGGTTGGCAAAGCAGCGTCTTGCTGTCCGGATTCTACCGGAGCATCAACAACAGCTACGGCATCGACGCCGCCGCGACTCTCCGCCAACAAGGACACGAGCGTGACCTACACGGGCGGCTGGGTGCGTGCCGAAGACTACCGCGCAGCAGACGGCACGAAGGTCAAATCGACGCTGTACGAAATGCAAAACCACGCGCTGAGCATTTCGAAACAGACCTTCGGCAACCTTTTCACCTTCCAGGTGGGCGGCCAGTTCATTCCCTACCAGGGCTACGTCAACCAGTACATGGACATGACCTACAACCGCAGCCTGTTCATGAATGGGCGATATGAGGGCGCGTTCGACTGGGGAAAGCTCGAAGCCAGCGCGTTCATGCACAAGGTCCGCCACACGATGGGTTTCATCGCGCCGGACAAGACCGGCGACATGCCGATGGATACCAGGGCTTCGGATGCCGGCTACTCGATCAAGGCGACCATCGCCGCAACACAGCAGGACATCGTTCGCATCGGCAACGAATTTTATCACAACCAGCTTGACGACTGGTGGAAGCCTGTCGATGGATCGATGATGATGGGTCCGAACACGTTCATCAACATCAACAACGGCACGCGCAGCCGTCTCGGCACGTTCGCGGAATGGGAGCACAGGTGGGACAGTCAATGGACCACACTGTTCGGATTGCGTAACGATGTGGTGTGGATGAATACCGGCAACGTCCACGGCTACAATGCAATGGACTACGGCGCTGATGCCGCGGCCTTCAACGCTCTCAATCGCGCGAAAACGGACGTGAATATCGACGGCTCCGCGCTTGTCCGGTACGACGCAAATCCGTTCAGCACTTATGAACTGGGCTTTGCGCGCAAGACCCGTTCGCCGAACCTGTACGAGCGCTACGCATGGTCGACCGGCATGATGGCCATGAACATGATCGGGTGGCTCGGCGACGGCAATGGCTATGTGGGCAATGTCGATCTTAAGCCGGAAAAGGCCCATACGCTCAGCTTCACGGCCGGATGGCACGATCCGGCCCAGAAGGTTTGGGAACTGAAGGTCACGCCGTACTACTCGTATGTCCAGGACTATATCGACGTGGATCGCTGCTTCACCGGCGCGATGTCCATGACGTGCGGGACGATGAATCTCACGGCACAGAACAGCTTCGTGAATCTTCGTTTCGCCAATCACGATGCCGAACTCTACGGCGTCAATCTCGCCGGTAAGGTGGCGCTGTGGGATAATGCCGAATACGGCTTGGGCGTCTTGCGCGGCAATCTCAACTATGTCCGGGGACAACGCACTGATGGCATAAACCTCTACCACATTATGCCGATCAACGGAAAATTGGCGATCGACCACACCTTGGGCAGTTGGACGAACAGTGTCGAACTGCAATTGGTAGGCTCGAAGGACGAGGTGAGCCAGGTACATAACGAGCTTACGACCGGCGCCTATGCGTTGGTGAATCTCCGTACCGGTTATCAGTGGCGCAACGTACGTGCCGATGTCGGGGTCGATAACCTGTTCAATCAGTATTACGCCCTGCCGCTGGGAGGCGCTGACCTTACCTATCCGGGAATGATGGGCGCGCTGTACGGCTACAGCGTCCTTGGACCCGGCCGCTCGTTCAACGGCAGACTTACGGTAACGTTCTAACGAACAAATGCGCCGGCTGGCTTTCAGCCGGCGCTCAAGACCTGCGCTCCTGATCACCCGTTCAGTCGTCATTCTCATTTGGTGGACATTCAACCATGTTTTCCGTTTCCATACGGACGCGCAGCATCCTGCTGGCGTCCGCCGCTGCTGTCGCGACAGTCTCGTTCGCGCGCGCGCAAACCGCCCCTCAAACGCTGCCTCCCGTTGTTGTCGAGGCCGACAAGCAAGACCGGCCTGTGAGAAATCGCCGCGCCGAACCATCAAGCGCGCGCCCGGCCGCCAATTCCAATGCACCGGCAATCTCGGCGGCAGGTCCGCAGGGACCGCTCGGCACCAAGAGCGCCGATCAGGCCCGCAGCGAGATTCAGCAAACACCGGGCGGCGTCGCCGTCGTCGCGGCGGAGGACTACAAGAGCAGCTCCGTCGCGAACACAATCAAGGACGTGTTGGGCTACGTGCCCGGCGTTTTCGCACAGCCGAAATGGGGCGACGACACCCGCCTCTCCATTCGTGGATCGAGCCTGTCGCGCAATTTCCATCTGCGCGGCATCCAGCTCTACATGGACGGCGTCCCGATCAACACCTCCGACGGCTACGGCGATTTCCAGGAGATCGACCCCACCGCCTACAAGTATGTCGAGGTCTTCAAGGGCGCGAACGCGTTGCAGTTCGGAGCCAACTCGCTCGGCGGCGCGATCAACTTCGTCACGCCGACCGGCCGCGACGCCAAGGTCAACAGCGCCGCCATCGACATGGGCGCATTCGGCTATCGCCGCTTTCAGGGCAGCGTCGGCGGGGCCAGCGGGCCGTGGGATGCATTCTTCACGGCGTCGAACCAGAGCGCTGAAGGTTTCCGCGATCACAGCTACGGCCACTCGACGCGCGCCAGCGGCAACATCGGCTATCAGTTCTCGCCGGACTTCGAGACGCGCTTCTACATCAACGCCAATGACGTGCGGCAGCGCATTCCCGGCTCGGTGACGAAATCATCCGCGCTCAACTCGCCCGAAACAGCGGCGGCGGGCAACGTCATCAACGATCAGCAGCGCAATATCGATACGGTCCGCATTGGCAACAAGACGACGATCCGGTTCGACGCGACCACGGTGGAATTCGGGGCGTTCGCGGTGGACCGCCATCTGATGCATCCGATCTTCCAGTGGCTCGACTATCAGTACCGGGACTATGGCGGCTTTGCGAAAGCGACCGATGACCGCCTGATTGGCGGCTTCCGCAATCGCCTGATCGCGGGCGTGAACGTGATCAATGGCAACATCGACAACAAGCAGTACGCCAATGTCGGCGGCTACAAGGGCGCGTTGCTATCGTCGTCGCTCGACAAGTCCAAAAACACCTCGGCCTTTGTGGAAGATTCGTTTTACTTCCTGCCGAATGTTGCGGCGATCGGCGGCACGCAATTCCTCTATGCGACGCGCGACCGCACGGCGCGGTTCGGCGCCACCGCCAGCGGATCGACCGAGTTCAATCTGTGGAGTCCGAAAGGCGGCCTGCTGTGGGACATCGATCCCACCTGGCAGGCCTTCGCGAATATCTCGCGCAGCGCCGAGGTGCCGAGCTTCGGCGAAAGCTCCAGCGCGCCCGCCATCCCGTTCTGGCTGATCCGGCCGCAGACGGCGACCACCTACGAGATCGGCACGCGCGGCCGCCGTTCCGACCTGACATGGGAACTGACCGGCTATCGCGCCAACATCCGGAACGAACTGCAATGCATGTACGGAGCACCGGGACAATGCAACGTGGTGAACGCCGACCGCACCATCCATCAGGGCATCGAGGCCGGTCTCGGCGTCGCGGTGTTCAAGAACATCTTCACGAACATCCCCGACGCGGACAAGATCTGGCTCAACCTCGCCTACACGCTGAACGACTTCCGCTTCGACAACGATCCTGCGTTCGGCAACAACCAGCTTCCCGGAGCGCCGCGTCACTTCCTGCGCGCGGAAGTGCTCTACAAGCATGCGAACGGATTCTACATCGGCCCGAATATCGAATGGGTGCCGCAGGCCTATTACGTCGACAACGCCAACACGCTGACGTCCGACGCTTACGCTATATGGGGACTCAAGGCCGGCGTCGATGACGGCACGTATTCGATGTATCTCGAAGCAAGAAACATCGCCAACACCGCTTACATCGCCAGTTCGAGCATTGCGCAGACGGCGAACGCGGCGTCGCCGCTATTTGAACCCGGCACCGGCCGCGCGGTCTACGCCGGGATGCGTGTCAAATGGTAATTTGGCACCACCCATATGATCCGCTCAGCCGCAGGCAAGTTCAACGGCGCGAAAACAGCGAATATCGCGGTGGAATCGAGGATTTTGTGCGTCGCCACATAAATAGACATTTAATGCTGAAAAACGTGACAACACAGAATCCTTCGGCTACAAATTCCGGGTCAGAAGTGTGGCAATCAGCTTGCACATTCTGGTGGTCCAAGTCTCGGGAGGAGCCCCTGGCGCGCACAAGCAGCGTCGCCCCGTTCAATCAAGGATAAATCCAACCTTTTCGGGGACAATAGGGTCGACACAATTTTTAGAGCAGGGCTTTGGCCCTGCTCTTTTTTTATTTTGGCCACGGTGTTCGAAACATCTGTCCGAACACGCCGCCGAAGATATGGCAACCCATTGATGTATCGAGCGATGGTGATCGGGTCGGCACGGTCCCGCCCGATCAGAGCGGAATGCCCATCAGCTTCGTCAAGCGTTCGACGTTGAGATAACCGGCCTTGAAGGCCGCCATGCCGATGGCGAAGATCACCGCGGAAATCGCCGTGGTCCAGAGCAGCTTCCACGCCATGCGCGGCACGCTCGGCGCGCCGGGATCAGTGCCCGCGATCTCTTCGCCGCTCTCCATCTGGCTGCGCACGCCGAACGGCAGCACCGCGAACAGCACCACCCACCAGAGTACGAAGTAGATCGCGAGCGCGGTTGAAATCGAATAGGCCATTTATCCTCGCGTCAGACCAAAATGCACGCATCGAGCGTGGTGTTTATTCCGTCATTGCGAGCGAAGCGAAGCAATCCAGAGCTGCAAAAAACTGGATTGCTTCGTCGCAAGCGCTCCTCGCAATGACGGCGTGGAGCATTCACTTTACCCTACGACTGCTCGATCTCGACAAGGGCGCCGGAAAAGTCTTTCGGATGCAGGAACAGCACCGGCTTTCCATGCGCGCCGATCTTCGGATTGCCGTCGCCGAGCACCCGCGCGCCCTCCGCGATCAGTTTATCGCGGGCCGCGATGATCTCCGGCACCTCGTAGCAGATGTGATGAATGCCGCCGTCGGGATTGCGCTCGACGAACTTCGCGATCGGCGAATCCTCGCCGAACGGCTGGATGAACTCGATCTTGGTGTTCGGCAGCGTCGCGAACACCGTGATCACGCCATGCTCCGGCAGCGGCACCGCGCCGGAGATCTCGGCGCCGAACGCCGTGCCGTAAATCTTCGCGGCCTTCTCGGCATCCTTCACCGCGATCGCCACATGATTGAGCCTGCCCAGCATCTCTCTCTCCGCACAAAAACAATAACGAGAGTCAAACCATGAGCACATGAACGACGCAAAGCGTCTTCTTGCCCCACTGATCGTTGATCTCGGCACGCACCGCGCGCCGCACGGATTCGGCAACCGCGTCGGGATCGCGACGCTTCGCACGCGGCAGGCTCTCCACGGTGGAGACCACCACATCGAACACGTCGTCCGCGATCACCACGCCTTCCTTATTCTTCTCCGGGATGCCGACCAGATCAACCTCGGGATCGTCGGCCAGTTCGCCCTTGTCCGTCAGCGCGAGGGCGACGAAGGCGCAGCCGGCAAATGCCAGCCGCCGCCGCTCGATAACGGCGCGCGCCTTGTCGGGCTCAAGAATGTTGCCGTCCTTGTAGAGCCGTCCGTTCGGCAGTTCCTCGATGATCGCGGGATCGCCGGGCCCCAGCCGCACCAGATCGCCGTTCTTGCAGATCAGCACCTTGGGCACGCCGCAGGCCCGCGCCAGCTTGGCGTGTTCCGACAAGTGCAGCGCCTCGCCATGAACCGGGATCAGCAATTGCGGACGAACCCAGGAGATCATGTCGCGCAATTCGTCCCGGCGCGGATGACCCGAAACATGCACCATGTGGGTGCGGTCGGTGATGATCTCGATGCCCTGCGTGACAAGGCCGTTGATGATCGCGCCGACGGCTTTTTCGTTGCCCGGAATGGTGCGCGACGAGAAGATGACGGTATCGCCCTTGTTCAGCGTCACCATCGGATGATCGTCATTGGCAATCCTCGCCAGCGCCGCGCGCGGCTCGCCCTGGCTGCCAGTGCATAGCGCCAGCACCTTGTCCGGCGGGAAATGCCCATAGAGATCCGCGCCGCGGAACGGCTGCACGCCGTCGAGGTAGCCGGTTTCACGCGCAACCTGTACCACGCGCTCCATCGCGCGCCCCACAACCACGACTTCGCGGTCAGCGGCTTTCGCGGCATCGGCCACGGCGCGCAGCCGCGCCACGTTGGATGCGAACGTCGTCACCGCGACGCGGCCGCGTGCGGCCTTCACCAGTTCGGTGATGTTCTTCGCGACTTCCTGCTCGGACGGCGAGCGGCCTTCACGCACCGCATTGGTGGAATCACCCACCAGCGCCAGCACGCCTTCATCGCCAAGTTCGCGCAGCCGCTTCTCGTCGGTCGGCTTGCCGATGATCGGCGTCGGGTCGATCTTCCAGTCGCCGGTATGCAGCACCGTGCCGACCGGCGTTTTGATCGCGAGCGCATGGGATTCGGGGATCGAATGCGCGACCGGAATGAACTCGACGTTGAAGGGACCGATGTTCACCGTGCCGCCGGACGGCACCACGGTGACCGGGATCTTCGGCGGATTGCGTTCGCTGGCGCATTTCGCTTCGAACAGCGAAGCGCTGAATTGCGTGGCGTAAATCGGACACTTCAACTGCGGCCACAGATCGATGATCGCGCCGAAATGATCCTCGTGCGCGTGGGTCAGAACCAGACCCATGAGATTCTTGCGCTCCTTCACCAGGAAGCGGATGTCCGGCATGATGACGTCGATGCCCGGCAGATGCTCCTCGTTGCCGAACGACACGCCGAGATCGACCGCGAGCCAGCTTCGCTGGTGGCGGTTGCCGAGACCGTAGATCGACAGGTTCATGCCGATCTCGCCGACACCGCCGAGCGGCGCAAACGTCAACTCATCCGGACGAGACATCACGCAGCTCCAGACGATTTGGCCGATCCGAAATGCACGTCGCCGGCGGCAATTGGTATGCGCTTGCCGTCACGGCCCGCGATGATGAGACAACCGGTATCGTCGATGGTCTCGAAAACCCCTTCGACGCTCGATCCGCCCGACTGAACCGAGACCGGTTCACCAACACCGGCGGCGCGCTCCAGCCAGAGGCGGCGGATTTCGGGAAAACCTCTGCCGTTGCCCCAGATGCCGCGATATTCGGCCCACGAATCCGACAGCGCCATGAACAGGTCTTCAGCGCCGGCCGTGATCCCCAGCGCCGCCAGCGACGTCGCGGGATAAGGCGTGCCTTCCGGCGCGGAAACCACGTTGGTTCCCATGCCGACGGCAACCGCGAGACTGCCGCCGATAGTTTCCGCCTCAAGCAAAATGCCGGACAGCTTCTCGCCGCCCGCCAGAACGTCGTTCGGCCACTTCAAGAGAAACGTGCTGTTGGCTGTGCCGCCAGATCGCATTCGATATTCCAGACTGATGGCCTGCAAGGCCGCTTCGAGTGCGAGCCCCGCTGCAAAGCCCAGCGTCGCTGCGACGGAGGGCTGCACGTCGATGGTTTCGACGACGGTGGCCGCGAGATTGCCGCGCGGAGATATCCATGC
>JANQAK010000001.1:580000-1767233 GCA_024707075.1 Afipia sp. | reverse complement strand
GAGAGAGGCCGACAATCGACAGCACCTAGAATCATTTCTGGCAACTGAGGGCATTCCTTTCGAGTGGCTCGATTACGAAAGTGATACGACAACAGCCATCGCAGAAACGTCGACATTCCATGACTGCGCAATTGTTAGTCTTTCCACGCAAGCCCGATCATCGTCCGAACCTCTTCCGATCCTCGAGGAACTGATCCTCTCATCCAGCATTCCCATTTTGGCGATTCCTCCGGCGCTTCGTGCATTTCATCTTGAAGGAACGGCGGTCGTGGCGTGGAACGGAAGTCAGGAAGCAGCGCGCGCGTGCCGCGCAGCGCTCCCGCTGCTGCATCTCGCCGCCCGGATTGTCGTCATCGTTGTGGGAGATGAATCCATGGCGGCGTCCGGCGAAAGGCTGTGCGCGTATTTGCACCACCATGACATCAAGGCAGTCCTTCGACGTGAGGCGGGCGAGGATGTCACCGCGACACTTCTAAATGCTGCACGCGATGAGGATGCGGTCTGGATGTCGGCAGGAGCGTATGGACACGCGCCATGGCGCGAGGCGATATTTGGAGGTGTTACCAAGGCTCTCCTCGCCTCCGATACTCGTCCAGTGTTGTTTGCGCGATAGCGCAATTGCGCGGATTTGGCGGGGCGAATTTCGTCGACCTGCCACCCTCATCGCCAACAGACTGCCCCGTACTGTCTGCTGGTTTGAACTCGTCGAGCGAATATCAGGGCATCGAAATTGACCATTGCCAGCATGCCGACGCCACCCCGGATACCGTGGCGTGGCCGCGGAAAGGCGGTTTGATCGCAGACCGATGGCCTGCTGCACCAACCCTCAATCTGGAAAATACGAAGCCGTTGATTCTTTAGGCCATGCCCGGTTTGATCAAGCATCCTGAAGTGCGTGGCGCTGAATTTCTCGACCACACCCAGGCACTCTTTTTCAGCAACGGCTATGACAGCGTTCGCTTGGATGACGTCTTAGCCTCGCGCCTTTTATCATTTGTTTCCGTCGAAGGAGGCATGCTGGAGGCTCTCGTCGACCGACCTGCTCGTCAGATACTCACCACTGCGGAAGAAAAGAACGGGCGCACCGACGAAAGCACCTTGGAACGTCTGAACGGCTTTTTAGCGCGGGCGCGGCGGTACAAGCTCGATGTTGCCTCGCACCAGCGCAGTGTACGCGGATCCCTCGGGCGCGTTTCCCGCCGGAGATTCTGGTTCTCGCGGAACCCGTGAATGCTGCAATGGCCAAGCTGTTCGTCCCCGCCCTCACGGAAATCATCTCAGATGGGATGCGCAACGGTGAGTTCTCTGCGTCTGATCCTGAGGCCAGCTGAAGAATTGAGGCCAGACTACGTCGAACCCCTCCCGCTACTGGGCCTTGAGCGGAAGCGCGGCAATTAGCTCTTCGTCAGCTGCTGCGTCAGATACCATCTGCCGACGCCTGCTGCGACGGTAATAGCGGTCCAGAGCCACGGCTTTCCAAAGAAGACCTTGATCATTTCAGCTATTTCTTCCCGGCCTGGTCGATGAACGGCGTCATGAAGGATCTTTCCCTATGACATGGAGTGTATGAAGCGCGATCATGCGCTCTTCATCGGTGGGGATGACGAAGACGGCCACGGGGCTGTTGGGCATGGATATGCGCAGAGCGCTGCGGCGATTGGCCAGTTCGTCGATCCGGAGGCCGAACCAGGCGAGCCGCTCGCAGATCCGGCGGCGCACATCAGCGTGGTTCTCTCCGATGCCGGCGGTGAACACGAACGCGTCGAGCCCGCTGAGCGAGGCGATGAGGCCGCCCGCCTCGCGCGCGACCCTCCAGCAGAAAAGCTCGATCGCTTCTTCGGCCTCCGGGCCGCCGTTGTCCGACAGCGTGCGCATGTCACTGGAGATTCCAGACACGCCCAGCAGTCCCGACTTGCGGTAGAGCAGGTCCTCGACATTCGCCGCGGACATGCCGAGCTGTGTCTGGAGATGAAGCGCAACGCCGGGATCGATGGCGCCGCAGCGGGTTCCCATCATCAGTCCGTCGAGCGCGGTGAAGCCCATGGTGGTGTCGATGCTTTTGCCGTCGCGCATCGCGCACAGGCTGGCGCCATTGCCGAGATGCGCCGCGATTACCCGACCGGCCGCAAGCACGGGATCGATGTCGCGCAGGCGCCGGGCGATATATTCGTAAGAAGAACCGTGGAATCCGTAGCGTCGGATGCCCTGCTCATGGAAGGCGCGCGGGAGGGGCAGGCGCGTGGCGACTGGCGGCTTGTCGTGGTGAAACGCCGTGTCGAAGCAGGCCACCTGCGGAAGGTCCAGGCGGAGCTGCGCGATCGCACGGATGGCGGCGAGATTGTGCGGCTGGTGCAGCGGGGCGAGCGGGCTGAGCTTTTCCAATGCATTAAGGAGTGCGTCGTCGACGAGACGCGGTGCGGCGAACTCTGTCCCGCCGTGGACGACACGGTGGCCAATTGCGATCACCTGGCGATCGCCCAGACGTTCCGCCGCCCAGGCGAAGATGTCCTTTAGCAGTTCGGCGTGGGTGAGCGATGCGCCGTCCGGCCAGTCACGCTCCAGCACGATCTCGCCGTCAGCTGAACGGACCCTCAGGCTGGGCGCGATGCCGATCCGCTCGATCTTGCCGCCAGCTGACAGCGCGGGGTTGTCGGCCGCTTCGAGCGTGAAGAGCGCAAACTTGATGCTCGATGAGCCTGCGTTGAGGCTGACGATGGCTTTCATGCGCTGGCCGGCAGTCCTGGAGCCGCCTTGGTCGCCGTACGCGCCATCAGCACGGCGACCGCACAGGAGGCAAGGCGCGTGCGCAGGCTGTCGGCGCGGCTGGTGAGGATGATGGGGACGCGCGCGCCCAGGACGATACCGGCGGCATCCGCATCGCCAAGAAAGGTCAGTTGCTTCGCGAGCATGTTCCCGGCCTCAAGATTGGGCACGACAAGAATGTCGGCCTGGCCGGCGACGGGAGAGACGATGCCCTTCTCCTTCGCTGCCGCCGCACTGATCGCATTGTCGAAGGCCAGCGGGCCATCAAGAATGCCGCCAGTAATCTGCCCGCGATCCGCCATCTTGCAGAGCGCGGCCGCGTCCAGCGTGGAGGCCATGGCCGGATTGACCGTCTCCACCGCGGAGAGGATGGCGACCTTCGGCTCCTCGATCCCGAGCACATGGGCAAGATCGATTGCGTTGCGGACAATGTCCGCCTTTTCCTCTAGCGTCGGCGCGATGTTGATCGCGGCGTCGGTGATGATGAGCGGCACCGGATGGTCCGGCACGTCCATGACATAGGCATGGCTGATCCTGCGTTCGGTGCGAAGACCTGTGGTGGAGGCGACCACCGCACCCATCAGTTCGTCGGTATGGAGCGATCCCTTCATCAGCAACCGCACTTCGCCGGCGCGCACCAGCGCGACCGCTTTCTCCGCCGCGTCGTGGCTGTGGGCGGCCGGCACGACGCGCAGCGCGCCGATGTCCTTGCCGGCCTCCTCCGCGGCCTTCCTGATCTTCGCTTCAGGCCCGACCAGAATCGGCGTGATCAGGCCGGCCTCAGCAGCCTCCACCGCCGCCGTGATGGCCGCGGCGCTGCAGGGATGCGCGACGGCGGTCGCCACCGGTTGGCCGCCCGTCGTCTTCTCCATGAGGCGGCGATAGCCCCGATGCTCGGCCAGATGCACATCAGGCAGTACGATGCGGGGGCGCCGCACTTTGTCCTTCGGCGCCCTGACCTCCGCGCGTCCGGAGATCACCTCGTCGCCTAGCTGGTTGACGCAGCGGCAGTTGAATACGACCACCTCGAGCTCGGGCCGTTTCTCGGCGACGGTCACGCTCGCGGTGATCGTGTCCCCCAAGCCCACGGGCCGGATAAAGCGTAGTGTCTGGCTGAGATAGACGGTGCCAGGCCCCGGCAGTTCAGTGCCGAGCACCGCGGATATCAGGCCGCCGCCCCACATGCCATGCGCGATCACGCGGCGGAACATGTCGGTCGCCGCGAAGTCGGCGTCGAGATGGGTCGGGTTGACGTCGCCGGAGACGAGAGCGAACAGCTTGATGTCCTCGTCGCGAAGCGTCCGGGTCATGCTGGCTGTGTCGCCGACCCTGATTTCAGCGAATGTCCGGTTTTCGATCATCGCCTCATCGGCCATCGCTCAACGCTCCAGCACATAGTGGCCGGGCGCGTCGGCGATGACCGGATAGCTTTTGTCGGGGGCGCCCATCGGCGGCGCCGTAACGGTTTCGCCAGAATGCCGCTTGAGCCAGTCGCTCCAGGCTGGCCACCAGCTTCCTTCAAAGAGCTGGGTCCTGGTCAGCCACTCATCGGGATCGAGAGCCGGCCCGTCCGCCTCGCGGCGGAGCAGTCGATAGGAACGACGTGGTCGCCCTGGTTCCGACACGATGCCGGCGTTGTGGCCGCCGCTGGTCAGCACGAAGTCGATCGCGGCGCCGGTCTGGCGATGGATCTTGTGGACCGATCGCCACGGCGCGACGTGATCGCGTTCTGTGCCCACGACGAACATCGGCTTGCGCATGGCGGAGAGGCTGACCGTGCGTCCATCGACCTTGTAACGGCCCTCGGACAGATCGTCCTGGAGAAACAGCTGGCGCAGATACTGGCTGTGCATCGCATAGGGCATGCGTGTGCCGTCGGCGTTCCAGGCCATCAGATCGGTCATCGGCTCGCGCTCGCCCATCAGATACGTGGTGAGCACGCGCGACCAGACGAGATCGTTGGAGCGCAGGATCTGGAACGCGCCGCCCATCTGGCTGCTGTCGAGATACCCTCGGCTCCACATCATGCTTTCCAGGAGGTTCAGCTGCCCCTGGTCGATGAACAGGCCCAGTTCGCCAGGTTCGCAGAATTCGGTCTGGGCCGCGAGCAGGGTCACGCTCGCAAGCCGCTCGTCGCCGTCGCGCGCCATCGCCGCGGCGGCGATCGACAGCAGCGTCCCGCCCAGGCAGTAGCCCACCGAATGGACAGAAGCGGCGCCGGTGATCGCGCAGATGGCGTCGAGCGCGGCCATCGGTCCGAGCCGGCGATAGTCCTCCATGTCGAGATCGCGGTCTGCGCTGCCCGGATTGCGCCACGAGATCATAAAGACCGTGAAACCCTGTCCGGTCAACCATTTGACCAGCGAGTTCTCGGGCGAAAGGTCGAGAATATAATATTTCATGATCCAGGCCGGGACCATCAGGACCGGTTCCGGCCGCACGATATCGGTCGTCGGCGCATACTGGATCAGCTCCATCAGCCTGTTGCGGCAGACGACTTTGCCCCTAGCCGTGGCGACGGTCTCACCAACTCGAAACGCTTCGGCGCCGGCCGGCGGCTGACCGCGGACTAGCCGCCCCATGTCGTCCATGAGGTTGCGTATTCCATCGACGAGGCATCGCCCGCTGGTGTCGAGGATGCGCTGCTGGAGAACCGGATTGGTGGCGAGGAAATTGGTGGGGGCAGCGATGTCCAGCCATTGCCGGACAGTGAACGCCACCATGTTCTCATGATGTTTGGTGACGCCCGCGATGCCGGTCATTGCCGCGTGCCACCATTGCTGGTTCAGCAAAAAGGCCTGCGAAATCAGATTGAACGGCGGCGTGGCCCAGGCTGCGTCGGCAAAGCGGCGGTCTTGCGGCAGCGGCTCGATCGCACGCTCAGCGTTCTTCTTCACCGCGCTCCGAGCTGCATAGTCGGCCAACCGGAGAGATTTGCGCATTGCCTTCGCGCCGAGTTGCAACTGCTTGCCTGGCGCGACCGCGAGATGCAGGCCCCAATCGGAGAAAGCTTGGGCTAACGTCGCCGGAGAAAGCCCGAAGGTCGTTTGCGCAAGCGCAGCCGTCGCCGCGCGATCCAGAATTTCCGCCAAGCCTTCCAGCGGATCGGGTGGGATCTGCGAGCTGATCTCTGGCATTCGTTCCCTTTCCCTACGGTTCCATATGCTGAGCCAGAGTGATAGAGATGGATGCGGCTGGCAAGAGATGGCAGCCGACGACCCCGCACCTCACCTTAGCGCGGCAGCAGAAGTTGATACTGTCATAAATCCGCCCGCTCCCGTCCTGTGAATCACGCTGCATTTCTGGATTGTTCAGGCGTTCGGTCCAACCGCTCAACAACGGCACTGCTAGAATAGAGCGAGCCCAAGCGCATGGACTTGATCTGGCTCAACGTCGCCTCAGTGATGATCTCGTACAAACCCTCACTGCGGCTATTGGCGGCACGAAGGCGGCTTGGGACGAATGGCAATCTTGCTACGTCATGTCGGAGCCGACAGCGTCGAAAGATCAGGTCGACAAGATGCCGCAGTAGTTCATCTAGTATTCAGGACAGGGTTGAGGCTAACAAGCCTCGCCATTCGCGAACCGGCATGGAGAACCTGCGTTGCGGGCGCCACGGTCGGCGGCAATTCGGAAGCAAATAGAGCGCGCCGCCCTGCGCGTTTGCTTGCCTTCCCTGCCGCGCTACTCGCTGAGGGTAGGACGAAGGACGCGGGTCCGGCCGCACGACAAACAAGGGCACTTCTCTTCAGCCAAGTTTGCCGAGAAATCCAGACATGGCCGCGCTCCCTTAGGAATATGCGGGCAGCCGTGCAATTTAGTCATCTCAATAGGTGGCTATCCGTCTAGCTAAGCTCACCAACGGCACCACGCCAAAGCTCCCTCTCTGGGCTCAGAGCGCTTCAATGAACTTCTTGAGCTTCGCCTGAACCTGCTCCGCCGCATGCTTCAGATCCGGATTTTCTATCGCCTGCATGGACGCCACCGGATCGAGCGCGGCCACCTCCGTTTTTCCGCCGCCGACGTCCTGCACCACGACATTGCAGGGAAGCATCGTTCCAACTTTATCTTCCAACTGCAGCGCCTCATGGGCAAGCGTCGGATTGCACGCACCCAGGATGCGGTAGCTTCGAAAATCGACGTTGATCTTCTTCTTGAACGTCTCCTTCACGTCGATCTCCGTGATGATTCCGAAACCTTCATGCTTGAGACCTTCGATACTGCGTTGCACGGCCTCATCGAAGCTAACGGGCAATGTCTTGCTGAAATAGTAGCTCACCAGCGTCTCCCTTCGCGACATAGACAACTAGCCTGCAGCAGCGGCCATTCCGCCTGCCGTCAGGGAGTAATGTCCTGCTTCTTTTGCAGATATTCTTCGCGGTTGATTTCGCCGCGCGCGTAGCGCTCCTCCAGGACGTCGAGGCCGGGGAGATCGCTGCGGATATGACTGATGCATGCCGGACGGCGCGATCGTCCGCGCAAACCAGACCACAGCCGCGATGATTACGGCCAAGATGATGATCCAGAAGATCATGTGAAGAAGCCCAAATGCGCCGTAGCCCCAGCCCATCATACCTACGTCTGGGCCGTAACCCCACATCACTGGCTTTCCTCCGGGCGATAGAAGCCGGTGCGGCGATCAACATTGAACCGCTGGACCAAGGAGTTTTCCTTTGTAACGATATCAGCGACGATCGTGTCAGCATCCTTTTCGTTCACGTCACCGACCTTGAGACGCGGGTTGCCCTGAATGGCGATCATTCGACCGAGATAGCTCTTCACAGTGTCGGCTGTCAGGTTCAGGTTGGCCTGGCCGCCGTAGTAGTAGCCCGGCCCGTAACCCATCATGTTATGGCCCATCATGCCTTGGCCACCCGTCATGCCCTGGCCGCCGCTCATCATGCCCTGTTGACCCATCATGCCCGGCCCCATCATTCCACAGCCGCCCATCATCGGGCTCTGTCCGTAGCCGCCCATCATGCCTTGGCCGCCCATCATGCCCTGGCCCATCATTCCGCATTGCCCATATCCGCCCATCATTCCGGGTCCATAAGACTGGGCGGCCACGGGAGCGGCAGACACGACGAGCGCCGTCGCGACTGCGGTCGCACTAATAAAGTAAGCCAACTTGCGCATTGCCAAGCTCCTTTTCGAGATTGTCCCGAACAAGAACATTATCGGTGCGCTCACCGGTCGTTTTGATTCATGTCAAATAGGCCACAAACGGGGGAGCGCTTTTCTGTCGCCAGCAGATGGACATGCCTTCACTAAAGTCATGGGTATGTGGCGTCACCATTGCCACCACCTTTGCAGTGATCGTGCTAATGACGATCAGATGATCTCGATCGCCACGATCCGGCATTGTATTCCTCACGGCAAGTCTCTTCCGGCTGGCAGGAATCTCAGGCCGTTCCATCAATAGTACCCCCTTGACGGCCCGCCCGACACCTCCAGCATGACCGCGCCCCGATCGGAACTCATTGTTAGATCGCGGACGAAGGTTCCGAAGACCAGGCGATAGTGGCCGTGCGACTCCAGATAGATTTCGTGAAGGCATCCGCTTGCGTTGCACACGGCGGCACGGTTGTCGCAGGCGAAGTCCTCGAAGTGCAGCGACCTGAAAACCCGGCCACGGACCGTTATCGATGTCGAGAAATAGTGGGTCGCGGCTGCCGCGTTCCCGCAGGCACGCGCGCGCCCGATTGCAGCTCGGAGCATATCGGGCGGAAGGGCGTTGATGTGCTCGGCCGCCCACACATTCTCCGGTGCGAGGCTGCTTATTCGACGTCCTGGTCCTAGTGCCCATGCGTCATCATGCCGACAGTCCGTTCTTCCATCGCGCGATCGAACTGCCACACCGCGCTAATTGGCCTTTGTTGCTCCCTCATCTTCGGGTGATTTGAACGACAGTCCAGATGCAGCGTCAAATAGATAGAGATGGTCGTGAACCAGTCTCACGCCTGAAACATTCTCCGTCGCGACGATCGCCGCCTTCCGGAAACGCTCATCCATGATGAAACCATTGAGGTGCACAATCCCATCGCGCACGGTGACGCCGAGATGCAGCGGCCGCCACTCCTTCGCCTCAAGGGTCCTGATCACGCGTTCGCGTATGTGATCGTCGTCGGCTGTCGGATCGGGAACGTCTCGAGCTAGACTTGCGATAGCCCGAAGCAGGTCCGAGCGCGTCACAATCCCGACAAGCGCATCACCGCGCATAACGGGCAAACGCTTGACATTTCGGCGTTCCATCAATTCAACGACATCCTCAAGGGGCATGTCCTCTGTCGCAGTGTGGAGATCCTGCGTCATGATCTCTCCCACTTTCCGCCCCTGTTCATGCACGAAGTCGGACGCAGATCCACCCGGGCCCAATAGCATCCCAAGCCAGCGGCCTCGCTTTCTCTGCGTTCCAATCTCCCGCCGACGGATGAAATCGCCTTCTGAAATGATGCCTATCAGCTTGCCCGCCTCGCCCGCGACCGGAAGCCCGCTTATGTGGTGGCGCAGCATCAAGTTTGCAGCTTCGAGGATCGACGTTTCGGTCCCGACGGTAATGACCTTGCGTGTCATGATTTGATGCGCGCGCACAGTAGGTGTCTCCCCGGACAATATTGCTCTATACCATATCTCTCAGTTGCAGAGTCTTTCAAGAGACTACCGTAACCTAGCCAGTTTGCGAAGGAGTGGGCTCTCGAAGTCCAGGAGCCGCGTCGACTTGAGATTAGTATCCGTCACCATCGCCTGTCATGCCCGTTGGCTGCACAAGATATCGGCCACCAATTTGGCCGACGTGACCGGACTAAGGCAGTCCCGCGCCGATCTTGATCTGCGTCAAATCGGAAGCGAAGAAAAGCTTCAGATATTTGAACTTCGTCTAGCTAGACCTTGCGACACAATGACAACTGAAAACACAGAGGAGCTTATCGAGCTCCGCGTCGACGACATCGCTCAGCTCTTCCATACCCTTGATCCGTTCCCGTTTCGAGAACGCGATCTTGATCGCGCGGCTGAGGAATTCATAGTCGATTGGGCGCGCGAGTTGTCTATTAATCGACCGATCAAAATCATCGTCCACCTTCCCGAGAGCATTGCTCAGTTAAGTGCAGCACGGGAGTTGGACGCTGCTTTCAGTCGATTCTTTTCCTATAAAGCAACCATCACGCAGGGCGAACTAAATGAGCTTTTTCGAGTTGGTCGACGCTCACTCAGCATCGGCGCTCTGGTTCTTACCCTGTGCCTGCTATTGGCTCATCTCGCAGGCGGATATTTGATTGAGATCCCAATTAAACGCTTGGTCGAGGAAAGTTTTCTGATTCTTGGTTGGGTCGCAAACTGGCGCCCTCTTGAAATTTTTCTCTACGACTGGTGGCCAATCTCGCGACGGCGAGATTTGTATCGCCGGCTTTCGAAGGCAACTGTGGATCTCAGACCTTACCCGGCGACGCCGCCGGAAGCACAAACCGATGCACTATGACGGGCGGTGGGCGCGTCGGAAATGCACCCCCAAGAAGTTGTGGTTACGACAATGCCTCGTCCGGTTTTGAACTAAAATAGGCGAGTTTTCCCGGTACGCCATCCCATTGCTTTGCATCGGCAGGAGGCGTTCCCTTCGCGGCGATATTCGGCCACTTCGCCGAATATTCGCGGTTGAGATGGAGCCAGTTGTCCAACCCCGGTTCCGTGTCGGGCTTGATTGCCTCGGCAGGGCACTCGGGTTCGCACACACCACAATCGATGCATTCGTCTGGATGAATGACCAGCATGTTCTCGCCGGCGTAAAAGCAGTCCACCGGACACACTTCGACGCAGTCCATATACTTGCACTTGATGCAGTTTTCAGTAACGACATAAGTCACGACCAATTATCCTGGTACGCAGGCGGCCGAGCCGCGCGACATGGCCATCAACCTAGATTACTCTTTGGCGTCGGCAAACTGATCGTATGCGCGAAGTGCATCAGCCCCGTACACGGCAGCCGGTCCTCCGCCCATATAGACGGCAAGCGTAACGGTCTCAGCGACTTCCTCGCGGCTGGCTCCGCGCTGGCGCGCCATCTCGGTGTGATAAGCGACGCAACCGTCGCAGTGGACCGCGATGCTGATGGCCAGCGCCATAAGCTCCTTCGTTTTTGTGTCGATAGCGTTGGTGGCTGTGGCTGCCGCAGAAAGGGCGGCAAACGCCTTCATAGCGCCCGGTGCAACCTCCCTGATTGCGCCTACGCCGGTTATGACGTCATTGGCGACCTGCGCGAAATCTCTGCTCATATCGTTGCTCCTCTGGATCCGACTCACGGGGATTGTTTACTTCCCCAAGGGTCCCCTCTGATACATGTAGCTCTCATAATATCGGAAATCCCGAATTCCGTAGAATCAAGATCGAAGGCGCTCGCGCCAAAAGGGTTTGAAGGCTTCAAGGACAATTAGCACCAAAATTCCCGCAGCCAATGTCATCGCTAGATCGTCCAGGTGCAGAGGTCCAAAGCGGAACAGACCGCTCGCGAAAGGCCAGATCAGCGTCAAGCCCAGCATCATCGCCACCGCAACAAGAACCCACAGAAGCGCCGAGTTTGGCCGGCCGAGTGCCGAGAGCAATGAAGCGCTGAATGAGCGGTTCACAAAGATCAAGCCGACGATCGTCATAACCAACGAAAAGAATACGAGAGCGCGCACTTCGTCTTCAGGCATTCCTCGCCGAAGCGCGACAATGAAGATGGCGGCAACGAGCCCAAATGCAAAGATGCCCTGAAGAACGCTCCAGCCGATCAAAGAACCAGAGAACAACGGTTCTTCGGGATTGCGGGGTGGCCGGCGCATCACATCGTCTTCCTCGGACTCGGCTTCGAACACCAACGTGCACACCGGATCGATCACCATTTCCAGGAAGGCAATATGCATGGGTCCGAACAGGATTGGCAATCCGAACAACAACGGCAGTAACGCCAAGCCTGCGATCGGAACGTGCACGGCAAAGATAAATCCGATCGCCTTGCGAAGGTTGTCATAAATGCGGCGTCCGAGGCGAACGGCTCTGACGATCGATCCGAAATCGTCGTCGAGAAGGACGATCGACGACGCCTCGCGCGCTACGTCCGTACCGCGTCCGCCCATGGCGATGCCGATATGCGCCGCCTTGAGCGACGGTGCATCGTTGACGCCGTCGCCGGTCATGGCCACGATCTGGCCATTCGCCTTGAGGGCATTGATGATACGGAGCTTCTGCTCGGGCATGATCCTGGCGAACACGGTCGCTGTTTGCACGCGCCGGCCGAGTTCCGCTTCATTCAGGCTCCCGAGCTCATTGCCGGTCACTATGTCACCAGCGGCGAGCCCCGCCTGACCGACGATCGCCTTGGCCGTGGCCGGGTAGTCCCCGGTGATCATGACCACTTTGATGCCGGCCGAGCGACACTCGCTCATTGCATCCGGCACGCTGGCCCGCAGCGGATCGGCAAGCCCGACCAACCCCAGGAACTCGAAGGCAAAATCGTGTTGCGATTCGGGCCAGGCCGACCCCACGAAGGACGCACGGGCAACACCGAGCACGCGCAAGCCGGCCCCGGCCATGACGTCCACGGATTGTGCCTGCGCGGCCCGATCAGCGGCGCCGAGGTGGCAGAGGTCTGCGATGGTCTCAGGTGCGCCCTTGGCCGCCACGACGAACTCCTGCCGGCCATCGGCCACGCGCCAGACTTGCGACATCGCCAGCAGATCAGGCCGAAGCCCATAGGCATGTGCGAGTGTCCACAGAGAACCATTCAGATGTTCGGTATCGGCCAATTGCTCGCGGCCGAGGTCGTGAAACGCCTTCTCCATCGGATCGAAGGGGTCCGGTGCGCTGGCCAGAATTCCGAACTCGATCAGATCGTGAAATTTCTCCGGTAATTTTGTACCGGTCGGTTTGCCGGGTCTGAAAATCTTGTCGTCCCTGAGCCGCAGTTCGGCGATCGACATTCGGTTCTCGGTCAGTGTGCCGGTCTTGTCCGTGCAGAGAATCGTCGCAGAGCCCAGGGTCTCGATTGCGGCGGCTCGACGGGTCAGGACACGCGCGCGCGAAATTCGCCATGCGCCCATCGCCATGAACACGGTAAGCACGACCGGAAGTTCCTCCGGCAGCATCGACATGCCGAGTGCAATCCCCGCGAGTAGCGCCTCGAGCCAGCCACCGCGCAGCAAGCCGTAAGACACGACGACGAGGACGCTGACCGTGCCGCCTGCCGCGGCGAAGAGTTGGACGAGGCGACGCGTCTGCGCCTGAAGACGCGGTGGCTCGGTTTCGAGGTCGCGCAAGGCCTGGCCGATCTTGCCGATTTCGCTCAAGGCCCCGGTCGCCACCACTTCAGCGACGCCGCGCCCGCGCACCACGAGTGAACCGGAGAATACATATGGCAGATCATCGCCGCCAGGTCGCCTCGGCTCGGACAGCGCGGCGTCGCGTCCGGCGATCTTGCGCACCGGCACTGATTCTCCGGTCAGTAACGACTCGTCAGTCTGTAGGTCCTCGCTCTGGATGAGCACGGCGTCGGCTGGTACACGATCACCCTCCGCAAGGACCACGACATCGCCACGCGCGACGTCCCGGCCCGCGATCCGCTTGCGTTCCCCGTCGCGGATGACAAGCGCTCGGGGGCTCGTGAGATCGCGGAGCGCCTCCAGGACTCGCTCCGTCCGCGTTTCCTGGACGACGGTGATGACCACCGACATCATCGCGAAGGTAAGCAGGATGAGCGCCTCCTTCAAATCCCCCCAGTATCGCATAAATCATGCCGCCGCCGAGCAATAAGGCCAGCATCGGCTCATGCAGCACCTCCAGAACAATCCGGAATGGTGTACGCCGGTCTGGCCGAGGCAGCTCATTGTAACCATCGACCCGCAATCGGGACTGCGCTTCCGATTCGGTGAGACCACGCGAAACCACGTCCAATGGGCGCGTATTGACCATCACTTCCGCCTCAGCTGAATGAAAATATCGCGTTCGGCGGAAGCTGCGCCGCCGTCTCGGCACGGTTTCGCCAAGAACCTGGCGCCCTCGCACGTGATCATTCGACCCTTGCTTCGGTATCCGTCAATTGTGCCGATCGCTCTGGCGGCGCAGCGGATGTGCGTGGCCATGGCCAGCAACGCAATCCTCTCGTGCTGCGCACCGGTCGCCGCGTTCAGATCTAACGCGATCAATTGCGGCGAGGACGGCATCGACTTCATCGGCGTTGTCTCCGCGCATCCCTTCATTTTCGGCGACCTCCAACTGATTGGCATCGTAGACCCAGCGGCGGAGGATCTCGATCTTTTGCCCGCAGGTCAGGGCCGGATGCTCCACGACATCTTCGGGCCCGCGAAACATGCTCATGGGGCTCGAAAGCGCGTGATCGAGATCGATCTCGCTCAGCTTCGGCTTGGCCATAGCGGACCCCCTCCATTGGCGACGATCAACCTGCGCTGGCCAGCATTTTTCGGAACCGCAACAGCGCGAAGCCGAGGAAGACCGTGCCCAAGCCGGCCAGGACGGCGAGGTCCCTCCACACGATGTCGATGCCGGCAGCGCGGTACAGGACGGACTGAGCAAATTTGACGTAGTGAACGGCCGGCGAAACCTGAATCGCTATCTGAAGCGGTTCGGGCATACTTTCCAGCGGGGAGAAGCCGCCGGAAAGCATAAAAAGTATCATGAACACAGGAAGTGCCAGCAATGAGAATTGCGGCATGTTGTTCGCGATAGTTGCCAGCAGAATGCCGAGCGACGCAACGGCGAAGAGATAAATCGCCGTTCCAGCGAGGAATAACGTAATGGAACCCTGGATCGGCACGTTCAGCACGGCGCCGACGACCAGAACCAAAGAGAGGCCGGTCGCCGCAAGGATCACCAGGCCGTTCGCCCAAATCTTCGCCGCCACGATTTCGCTTGCCCGTACCGGCATCACCAGCAAGTGCTCGATGGTGCCGCGTTCGCGCTCCCGGAGCACAGCGGCCCCCACCAGCAGAATGGACAGCATGGTCACGGCCTCCAAGAGCTCCATTACCGCATGGAACCAAAGGCCTTCAAGATTCGGATTGAAGAGTGCGCGAATAACGGGCGTTATCGGGAATTGCGCCTCTATGCCGCGCGCCTTGAAATAGTTCTTTGTTTCCTGTTGCACGATCGACTCGATATAAGTTCCGCCGATCCCGGCATATGTCATCGCGGTTGCATCGATGTTGAGCTGCACAGCAGGGACGCGCCCCTTCACCACATCTGCCTCGAGATGCGGCGGCAGATCGAGCACGAACGAATAGATGCCGCGATCCATTATGCGGTCGACGTCGCCACGATCGATGAGATCCGGTCGACGGAAATGCGGCTTGAGCAAGCCGTCTCGAATGCGGGCAGACAGCGCTGACCGGTCGGAATCGACAACCGCGATCGGCGCATTGGTGATTTCCGTGTTAACGCCAGTCGCTTGGTTGTAGATCGCAAAAGAGAACGAATAGACGAGAAAAATGGCAAGAATCTTGTCGCTCGCAAGGCTTGCAAGCTCCTTGAGGCCGAGCCGGAACGCGTTGGAAAGCCAGCGTCCCATGCTCAGGTCTCCTGCTTGCGCAACAGCAGGCTCGCGGCAAGGAGGAAGCCAAGCCCGAACGCGAACAGTATCAGATATTCCGGATAAAAATCCGCGAAATCGCGTGCTTTGGCGAAGGTGCCGAGACTGACGTTCTGAAACCAGAGGGATGGAAAGCCCATGCCCAAGACGCGCCCCGGCCCCTCCAGCGCTGCCGCAGGGTAGATGAACCCCGAGAAAATGGACCCGGGGACGACCGTGAAAATTGTGGTCCCGATGATGGCTGCGACCTGGGTGCGGACGAAGGTCGAAACCAGGATGCCGAGCGCTGTCGCGGCGAACACGTAGAGCAGCGCGGCGAGTGCCAACGCTGCGGCCGACCCCTTCACCTGCACGCCAAACAGCAGGCCGGCCACTATTACGAAAGTGAGAAAACTCGTAAATCCGAGGACGACATAGGGAGCTTGCTTTCCGAGCAGAAACTCGCCGATCGTGGCAGGCGATGCGTAGAGGTTGCTGATCGACCCTATCTCCCGCTCACGCACGACACCGAGCGCTGTGAGCATCGCCGGAAATACGAGCAGGAGAATCATCACGACGCCGGGCGTCAGCGCGAACACGCTGCGGAAATCCTGATTGTAACGGAAGCGTGGCTCGACCTTCAGCAACGCCGGTCGCGGAACGCCGCCAGAGGTTCTGCGTGCGAGATCCGTCACATGGGACAAAACGATCCCCTGCACATAGCCGCGTATCGTCTCAGCCCGAAATGGCATGGCGCCATCGAGGAAGAATGCGACTTCGGGCTTGCGCTCGTCGAGCAGAGCGCGACCGAAACCGGGCGGAATGCTGATCACCATACGCACATCGGTTCGCAACCGTTGATCTATCTCGGCCTCGCTCCAGAGCGCCGCCTGCTGCTGGAAATAGCGCGAGCCGGAGAAACTTTCGATCAGCTCGCCGCTCTGACGGCTCTGATCGCGATCGAATACCGCAAAGGACAGCTTCTCAACGTCGAAAGTGATTCCGTAGCTGAAAATCATCATGAGGATCAGCGGTGCAAGCAGCGCGACGGCAAGGCGGACGGGGTCGCGCATCAGTTCGAGCATTTCGCGCCGGGCGACAGACCAGATTCGCGCCGCAGATGTTCGAAGATCGTCGTTTCGGCGGGCGGTGACCGTGTCGGCGGCGACCGGTATGACGTTCGTCAGAATTCGGGTACCTGAGACCGCGCTCGCAGCGCCGGCGGCCTCCTCAAGATAGGACACGAAAGCATCCTCAAGCGTGGCAGCCGCCCTGGCCGCACGCAACTCCTCGGGTCTTCCCATCGCCAGAACCTTACCGGCATGCATCAGCGAGATGCGGTCGCAGCGCTCGGCTTCGTTCATGAAATGGGTCGAAATGAAGACTGTCACGCCATCCCGGCGCGACAGGTCGTAGAGCAGCCGCCAAAACATGTCGCGCGCTTCGGGATCGACGCCGGACGTAGGCTCGTCGAGGATCAGTAGTTCAGGGCGATGCAGGCAGGCGGCTGCGAGCTGAAGCCGCTGCCGAATGCCGAGCGGCAGCGCCGACGGCTTCTGGTCGACCGCTCCGCGAAGGTCGAACTGCTGGAGCGCGTTGTCGATGCGTTGTTCGATCTCTCCTGCAGGCACCCGATACAGTCGGGCATGCAGATCCAGATCTGCTCGAACCGTCAATTCTTCATAGAGCGAGAAGGATTGCGAAACGTAGCCGACCCGCATGCGGGTCTTGAGGTCGCTCGCTTCGACCGGCCGCCCGAGCAACTCGGCGCTTCCTTCGGTGATGTCGATCAGGCCGGTGAGCATCTTGATCGTTACGGTCTTGCCGCAGCCGTTCGAGCCGAGAAAACCGAAAATCTCGCCGCGCTTGATGCTGAAACTGACGTGGTCGACGGCAGTGAAGTCGCCGAACCGTCGCGTCAGTCCGTGCGCCTCGATTACAGGGGGTTCTTCCGTTTCCACGCGCGGGGATATGACGGGGGCCGATTTCGCGGCGCTGTGTCCGCGCAGGGCGACGTAGGCAGCCTCGAGCGTGGCCGCGCCCGCCTGCGCGAGGATGTCGGCCATCCGTCCTGCAGCGAGCACGCGCCCGGCATCGACGGCAACGAGACGATCGAAGCGTTGTGCTTCCTCCATGTACGCGGTCGCGACCAGGACGGTGACGCCGGGCCGCTCGGCCTTTATCTCGTCGATCAGTGTCCAGAATTGGCGTCTGGACAGCGGGTCGAGCCCAGTGGTCGGCTCGTCGAGAACGAGGAGATCGGGATCGTGGATGAGCGAGCAGCACAGGGACAGCTTCTGCTTCATCCCGCCCGACAGCTTCCCGGCCGGCCTATCGAGAAACGGGCTGAGGCCGGTTGCATCCAAGAGGCGGGCGATACGGGCCTGCCGCTCGACTAGCGGTTGCCCAAACAGGCGGCCGAAATAGTCGATATTTTCTTCCACCGACAGGCTCGGATAGAGGTTGCGGCCCAGCCCCTGCGGCATGTAGGCAATGCGAGGAATAATGCGATCGCGATGCGTGCGCGACGCGATGTCGCCGTCGAGTGTCCGGATCGTTCCCGATTGCAGGCGTTTGACGCCTGCAATAAGCGCAAGGAGCGTCGATTTGCCGACACCGTCGGGGCCGACGAATGCGGTCGCGGTCCCGCAGGGGACGACAAGTGACACATCCGCAAGGGCGGCGACGCCGCCATAGCGGTGTGTTACGCTGCTCACCTCGATCGCGTTGTCCTCAGTTGGAGACATTGGGCAATCGCGGAGCGAGATAGTCGGGCCACACAGCATCCCGGGTCAGCTTGACATAAGCATTGCCGGTAAGACCGGCCTTGGCGTAGTCGCGGTAGGTCTCGAGCAGCTTGGGATCGATCGCAAGCTTGACGCGATACATGAGTTTCTCCCGCTCGGTCGCCGTCTCCACGGTCTTGGGCGTAAACTGGGCCTCTGCGGCAACGAAGGAAACCTTGGCGGAGAAGACGTATTCCGGAGCAGCGTCAAGAACGATCCGCGCCTCCGACGCAAGCGCAACGCGGCCGGCGTCGCCCGTTGGCAGGAAAATTGTCATAAATGCGTCGTTGAGGTCGAGGATGGTCGCGAGCCGCCCACCCGCGGCCACGACCTCGCCGGGTTGGACCAGCTTGTACTCAACTCTGCCGCTGACCGGTGTCCGCAGCACCATGTCATCCAGGGTGGCCTTGATCTGCGCTACCTCAGCGTCGGCGGTTTGTTTCGCGGCGTGCGCTTGGGCTACGGCAGCGCGAGCGCCTTCGATCCTGGCCCGGCAACAAGGTGCTGCGCGGTGCGGCGCTCAAGCTCGGCTCGCGTGCCGGATTCGCGCTGCTGGAGGTCGCTCGCGCGGCGCAACTCGACCTCCGTCAGGTTGTGTTCGGCCTCCCGGATCGTAATCTCAGCTTCGGCGCCGCCGATGCTCGCAATCGCGCGCTGCACCGATGCTTCGGCAGCCGCGAACCGCGCCACCAGCTCGGAGGTGTCGAGCCGGGCGATCACCGCGCCTTTGGTGACGAAATCACCCTCCCTCATGTTGATTTCGGCAACGCGGCCAGGAAGCTTCGCCGCGATCTCGACGTGTTCGACCTCAATGCGACCGTTCGCCCGCGCCAGCCCAGCGGGCATTCGCTGTGCCAATTGCGACTGTCAGTAAAAATATCCCCCGACAGCAAGCACCGCAATCGCCGCAAGGGCCGATAGAGTTGAAGCGCGCATTGTAGCTCCAGTTTTCTCAGTCAAATTGCCCGCATCTGATGCGGCGCATTGTGCTATCATACGCTCAATCGTCACGAGAAATTTCGCCGCTACCTTAATCTTCGATTTGTCATGCTGGTACTTCGCCAGGCCTTTAGTCGCCCCGTCCGGGCTCACCCTCCCTAATCGTTTACGTCCGAGCCGCTCCCCCAAGCGCAGCACGCGCTCACTGACAAGGATAAGGCCCGCGATAGCCGCGCACGCTATGCCGACGAGATACATGCCAGCACCGATCGCCAGCCCGATCGCGCCAACGCTCCAAAGACCGGCAGCCGTTGTCAGTCCGTGGATCCGGTTATCAACATCGCGCAGGATCATCCCTGCTCCCAAGAAGCCGAGCCCACTCACGACACCCGCTGCCACCCTCGCCGTATCGGCATCAGGAAACGCCTTGAGCGAGAGCACGGCAAACGTTGCGCTGCCAAGCGCGACCAATGCGTGGGTGCGCTCTCCTGCCGGCTGGCCAGCTGTCTCGCGTTCCAAGCCAATGACGAAGCCGATCGCTGCCGCTATCAGCAGTCGTACGATCGGCTCCAGTTCGATGAGACCCATTGATTGCTACCATTACGAATTTCGGTTACTCGGCCATAATGGACTAAGCCATTCCGCTCGATTTGACGTGCATCAAGGGGCATCGAGCATGTCGCTTAGCCACGCAGCGCCAGATTGATCCAGCGCAATCCGCGTTACCGAAGCGGAGCGATATTGGCACGAACCTTCTATTCGCACAGGAGCGCACGATGAAAAGGCAAAAAGCGACGGGGTCCCGCGGAAGCAAGAGCCGATCCGCTAAGAAACCCATGCCCAAGGGAATGAAGGAAATGACCGAAAAAATGGGTAGCCAGGCGGATCACCCCGGCGGCCCGATGGCCATGATGCAGAAAATGATGGGTCAGATGCCCGATGGGGAAGACAAACCGCCGATGCTGAAGATGATGGGCATGTGCGCCGAGATGATAAGCTCCGTTCGGCAAACAAATGCGCTCGCCGTGTATGCGACATCCGAACTGCAGCAGGCCTTCCGCGAATGGCTGACAGAACTCGAGGTCAAGGCTCTCGGCATCCTTGCAAACGGTGCGGATACGGCGGAGTTGGCAGCGGCACTCAAGATCACCGAAGACAGCACACTATATCTTCTCAATCGGCTGGCTGCCAGCGGCAGGATTACGCTGACCGCGAAACTGAAGTAGTCGTCCGTGAAGAACGCCGTTCATCCGGGCTGAGGGATTTCTGACAGTTGTCGGTTTCGGTAGATGGTTGCGCTGAACCAGGCGCACAAAATGCTGATCCATAGGAACAGGAGCCTGAAGTTGTAGCCCGCAGCGGCGAGGACAGCGTTTGCGGCATCACCGCGGCTTCCGGCGAGATGGTTGCGACCCATGCGGTGCTCGTTCTTGAGGTGGCCTATTACGGGTTCGACGGCGGACCGGCGCCGGAATGCGCGCTTGATGGCGGAGGACAGACCGCGTTTCTGGCCCGCAACGTAAACTTTGAACGCCTTTTCCTTCGACGCGTTGTGCCCGCGATATCCGGCGTCGGTGACGATCTTCGTCAGGCTTGCGCCGACGCTCGCCTCGATCTCGGGAATGACGACTGCCAGGGTGTGGCCATCATAGGGATTGCCCGGCAGCGCCTTGGCGTGCAGCACGAACTGGCCGCCCTTGCAGCGGTTGACCGGCGTCGCGACGCTCACCTTGACCCCAAACTCGTAAGGCTTGTGGGCTTTTCCCTTGCCAATGCATTCGACCTCTGGCGCATGCAACGAGTAGATCTTCTTGCCGCGCTGCCGTTGACGCTGATCGCGAACCTGATGGGCCAGCGACAGCGGCAAGGCGAAGGTATCATCGAGGGAGGGGTTATCGGCGATCTTGCGCCTGATATCACGTATAACGCGGCCCAGCAGGGTTCTGATCCGGCGCAACGCCTTGTTCGCGCGTTTGAACTGTTTCGCATGAGCGTAGCGCTGGTGCTTGATCAGGGCGAACTTGCCAACCCGCGCATAGGACTGGCGAAGCTTGATGCCTCTCGCCCGCGCCAAACGCACCAGCCGCTCGCGGGCCCGATGCATCAGCCTGGCATCTGTCGGGAAGCTGATCGCCTTCTCCTGCACGGTGGTATCCACAATGACCTCGGTGAAGTCGGCCGGCCTGGCTGCACCCATGCGGATGGCGGATGCGAGGCTTTCCTGCACCAGCGCCGCCAACTTCCTCTTCGCCCATGCGCTGCCGCCAGCGCGTCAGCGATGACCGATCGAACACCAGCCGGTGCTGGAAAAACTCTTCGCCGCAGAACAGCTGATAATACGGGTTCTCCACCCAGCGCTCGCACAGCACCTCGTCAGAAAGATTGCGCATGTGTTTCAAGATGGCCAGCCCCGCCATCAGCCGTGTCGGCAACGGCGGCCGGCCGGGATCGTCGTCATAAACAGCGCCAAACCGATCTTCGAGAAACCGCCAATCCACCGCGCGTGCCGGTTTCACTAACGCATGGTCGAGATCCACAATCTGATCCAGCCTGGCCTTGAACAGATCTTTCTGCCCGCTCTCCCGACGCTCTTTCGGTCGCATCCCGACCTCCGCTGCTGCTTCGCAACGTCGATAGAATCACGACACCAACGCCAAATCAATTTGCAAGAAAACCTGTGCCCATCCCGCCAAAACTGGCAAAAACGAATACTTGCAGCCAGGGAAAATCGATTCCCGCTCAAGCGGTTAAGAGTTCTTCACGGTCGACGAAGTAGGAGAATGCCGCCGGAACGGCATCAGGCTCGTAAGGCGATGAGAAGTTCGACCTTTTCACGCGCCCCGGTCGGTAGGACTGCCGCAATAACAGCGGGATATCATCGCATTTCTACGCTTCAGCCGCCGGCACGGCCGTCGCGGTCAATCCGAGAACCAGCCAGTCCTGCATGCCGCCGCGATAGTAATGAATCCGCTCAGCCGAAAATCCTTCATGCACCATGGCACGGATGGCGGTGGGGCTCTGCGGACAGGCCGGCCCGTTGCAGAAAGCGACCATGTTCGTCGCTCCCGCACAGTCCCACCCGGCCCCTTTTCTCGTGCAGCCCAACTCGTCCAGTCGTTGCGTGATTTCGTTATAGGGGATCGAAATGCTGCCCGGAATGGGCGACTTGAGACGCCACTTGGGTTCTCGCATATCGACGACACGGAAATCACGGCCTTTGAGCGCGTCAAGGACTTCAAGCTCGCCGATCGGCCGAACCCCCGCGACGGGAATGATCGCCTGCAGCACACCCTTGATGAGCTGCATGTCGTTCTTCGTCCGGACGATCTCAACGGGGCCAGCCGGGGTGCTGATGGTGACCTTCGTCGCGTCGCCGACGATTTTGAGCAGTTCAGTCACGGATGCTCTCATTGCAATTGCGGCGACCCGCCGGGGCTGGTCGTCACGCCCTTGTTAGCCGACGCGGCTGTAACGTGTGAACTCGAAGAGGCCCGGATCGAGCGGACTTTGGCATTCATCACGTGTCGGACGACGAATTTGAAGAGCAGGCGTCGAATGCCGCGCAAGTTGGTCCCCCGCTTGGCGTAGAAGCTGTCCGGGTCATCATAAACACCGAAGTCGCGATTCACCCCTTTTATCTGGATGAAGGTGTCGGCTCCATTCCAGGCGACGGGCGGGTCCCTGAGATCGTCGGTCCCGACGGCGAATCCAACGAACGCGCGAGTCGCGGGAGGCAGCATGGCCCGTAATCCTGACAGATAATCGAGATCGAGGATCACACCTTCCAAGGCAATCCACTGGCCCTGGTGGAACACCTCGGCCCAGCTGTGCACGATATCGGTCGGGGCCAGACGATAGAATAGTCCGCTGACGACACCCTTCTGCAATCGTTTGTGAATCGTGGCGCCGTGAAGGCGGCACGGGATTCCACATGCGCGCAGCAACGCCATCAACAACGTGGCCTTGGTATTGCACTGCCCGTAGCCATCGGCCAGCACGCGCGACGCCGGCAGGTCGTCGGACTCGTTGTAACCCAAGGCGATGCAATCCCGGACGAAATCATAAACTGCGCCAATGCGTTCCTGCTCCGGAATCCGCATCCAAGATCGAGCCTGGACCAAGCTGCGAATGGCCTGAGACTCGAAGTCCAGGAGCCGCGTCGACTTGAGGTGTACTTCCATCACTACCACCGCAACATTACCCAAATTCCTGGATGAACTCGTCGCTTTCAGTCTAGCGCTTCGAGACAAATGAACTGACCGCGAGATGCATGCGAGCCGAGACTGGGCAACTAGGGATCCTTCGTGAGGCCTACTCCATCTACCAACCGCAGCAATGGTAACCGTATCGATGATCGTATTGGTGGTGCCGGTAATAGCGACCATGCCAGCCACGTCGCGGGACGTAGTCGCGGTAGCCCGGTCCATACATCATGTCGGGGCCGTAGCCGTAATCATAGCCGTGCATCATACCGGGTCCCATCATGCCGTACCCCATCATCCCCGGGCCATGCCAGCCACCATAATCGCCATAGTACTGTTGAGCATGGGCTGTGCTCGCAACTGCAATCAGAGCCAGTGCCACAACAGCGCAAAGTCCGCTCAGAGCCATTTTGCGCATTTAATTCCTCCTTCTTCAGGATCGGCCAATGCGTCATATCTGGCCACAGGCCCTGCGCTGTAGCTTGATCTGGCTCAATTTGCGCGCAGACAGTTCGATTTTCTGCATTGCCCTCGCCCGGCTGTTTAACAGCCACCTGCCTTTCCGTCCTTACTGCCCGCTCCTGCTAGACCTGCTCACGGGGCAGATCGTTCTCACGCGCGCAGCATCCGGAGGCCGTTTGCGATTACGATAAATTCACTGATCTCGTGTGCCAGGACAGCGACCGGAAGCGACAGCAGGCCGGCAAGCGCACCGACGACGAGCCCCCCAATGATCACGCTCGAGAGAACGAGATTCTGCCGCACGAGCAAGTTCGCCCGATTGGCGAGACGGAGCGCCTCGGCGATCTTTTCGAGGTTGTCCGCCATGAGCGCCACGTCGGCGGTCTCGAGCGCCACGTCGGTGCCGGCGGTCCCCATCGCCATTCCGACCTGGGCTTCGGCGAGCGCCGGCGCATCGTTGATGCCGTCGCCGACCATGGCCACATGATGATGCCGCGCTACAAGCTCGCGCACCTTGGCGACCTTGTCCTCGGGCGAGAGGTTCGCGAAGAACTCGTCGATCCCGGCACGCGCGGCCACTATTCGGGCGACTTCCGGCGTGTCGCCGGTGAGCATCACGGTGCGGTCGATGCCGGCCCGCCGGAGCTGCTTGATCGCTTCCGCGGCATTGGGCCGGATCGTGTCTTGCACTGCGATCAGACCAAAAGGGCCATCGGCCGTTCCGACAATAACCACCGTCTTTCCCTCCGCCTGACACCGACTAATCTCCGTCGTCAAAGGCGCGAGGCTGACGTGAAGCCGCGATTCAAACAGGGCCGGATTGCCTAAATAAATGGCTTGACCAGAGGCATCTGCAAGCTGCGCGGTTGCGCCGGCCCCTGGCAATGCTTTTGAAGTTCTCGACCGGGACAGGTCGCAATTCGCGCGCCTGAGCCGCGCGAACGATCGCGCGGGCAATCGGGTGCTCGCTGCGCGTCTCAAGGCCCGCGGCGAGCGCGAGGAATGCTGCCTCGTCTGGCGCTATAGCGGATGGACATTGAGGTGAGAGGACGATGTCAGTGACATCCGGCTCGCCCCGCGTAATCGTCCCTGTCTTGTCGAAGGCGATGACGCGGATCCTGGAGAGCTCTTCCATATAGATGCCCCCCTTCACCAGCACGCCACGGCGGGCTGCGGTGCCGAGCGCGGCGACCATCGTGATCGGGATCGAGATCACGAGGGCACAAGGCGCAGCGGCGACGATGAAGACGGTGGCGCGTGTGACCCAATCGCGCCATTCTCCGCCCAGGATCAAGGGGGCGAGAACCGCGAGCATGATACCGACGGCCAATACGGCAGGGCTATACCAGTGGCCAAAGCGCTCGATGAACCGCTGAGCCACTCCTTTGCGTTCCTGTGCCTCCTCGACCAGCCTGACGATCCGGGAGATCGTGTTCTCGGCGAACACCTTAGTGACTTCGACCTCGAGCGTAGCCTCTCCGTTGATCGTGCCCGCAAAAACCGTGTCACCCGATCGCTTCTCGACGGGCACGCTTTCGCCGGTGACCGGAGCCTGGTTGACGCTGGACTCTCCGGCGCGGACCGTCCCATCGGTCGCCATTGCCTCGCCTGGGCGAACAATGAAGACGTCGCCGCGCTGCAGTTCCTCGACGGGCATCTCCGTCTCGCGCCCGTCCCGGCGCACCATAGCCACCTTGGGCGTGAGCTTCATAAGCGCCCGGACAGCCGAACGCGTTCGCTCCTCGGTATAACCCTCGGCCGCCTCCGAGATCGAATATAGGAAGGCGAGCGTTGCTCCCTCGCCGGGAAGCCCCATCGCAGCCGCCGTCAACGCGGCTACCGTCATAAGAAGCTCAATCCCGATTTCACGTTCGTAGACCAGTTCCTTTAGAGCCTCGCGGCCGAAGAACCAGCCGCCCACAATCATCGCGATCCAGTAGAGGACGATCGGAGCCAGTTCGGGCGCGCCGGCCATGCCCGCCAACCAGCCGATTGCGAGTAGAACGCCCGACCCAACCGCGGCGAGGACCTTCGCGTTCCGCCATGGCGGCGGCGGGCCCATTTCGGCAATATTGCGTACCGGCGGGAACCCCAGCGCGCGGAGCGATTCGGTCACAGCGTCGGCGGAGGTGACCTCGGGGTCGAACGCGAGCTTCACCCTGGCCGATTTGGGAAAGACATCAAGGGAGTGGAGACCAGGTACATTCGCAAGGCCGCGGCGGATAGCGGCGGCCTCGTTCTCACAGTCGAGATTGTTCACACGCAGTTCCAGGGTTTCGGTCGAGGGCATCGCTTTTCAGCCTTCTCCTTGCGGCATTTGCAATATCAATATCAACACATGTGCGCAGCTTTGACGTGGGGTCACGTCTTCCCTTCCTTTCGCAGGCGCTTGTAAAGCGCCTCGACTGCGTCGGCGAAATCCGTCGAAACGTTTCGCGCGCAATGATCTTCCAGGAAGTGCAACTGATCGATCAGGCCGAAGCTCCCCGGATTGAGGTCGAGACCTTCATCAACACCGGCCGGCCTGCCCAACAGGATGCCGCTCATGAAACCTTGGGCCCAAGCCAGATAGTCCCTGCGTACCAGCGGATTTGATTTGATGTCTTCGTTGAATTGCCGGCACGTGGCGGCGCCCAGGCCGACAATTACCGCCTTTCGCGTTTCCGCTCGCAGATCGAATACGCCAGTAGTCATCAAGACGATCGACGACAAGATCAAACATCGAAACATACGCTTCCACCCGACGGCGCACATGGGACGGTTCGCAAGCCCAGGGTTGACGATCGGAAATCCAGCGAGAACGAGAGGGTTCCTGTCCATCGACCGCCTCCGCCGGCTCACGGGCCAGCACGAATGAGAGAACATTTTCACCGAAGTCCGGATAGAAATTCGGCTACGGCCTTCTTTTCCTGTTCACTGAGTGACGCCGCAATCTCGTTCATCACCGTGCCCTGCCGCTCGCCTGCGGTGAAACGGTCCAACTGATCGACGATATAGGCGGCATGCTGGCCATTCAGCTTCGGCGCGCTCCCGGAGCCCATCATACCCATCATCGGCATGTGCCCCATCATGGGCATACCTCGCTGCCTGCCCGGGCCGTGGCACATGGCGCACGCTGGCATGCCTGCGAAGAAGATACGTTCACCGATTGTCGCCAACCGCTGGTTTCTTATGGTGTCCGGCTTTAGCTGCTGGCGGCTGTAGAAGCGCGCGGCATCTGCCATGTCGGCGTCGGAGAGTGTGGTGACGATTGCCGACATGACGTCGGATTTGCGCGTGCCTTCCTTGAAGGCCCAGAGCTGGGAATAGAGGTAGGTCCCGTTTTGTCCAGCCAGTTTTGGAAACTGCGGATCGGAGCTGTTCCCGTCGGTTCCGTGACAGGTCGCACATTTCGCCTCCACTATCCGCTGGGCCTGCAGGCCGCTCGACCGTCCCGGTCCCGGGTCTTCGCCCGGAGTTTGTGCGAACCCCGCGACCGAACCCGCAGCCGCGAGTACGGCCGCGCATAAGCCAAGCCGCACCGTAGTCACTATTCGCTGAACGCTGGGGCACTTTATTGGCCACCCGCCACCAACTGAAGGTATTCTCATCGGAGCGCTCTCCACATCATTGGCTTTCCTCCTGGGGCGAAACAAATTTGGTATTTGGCCCAACTTCCTTCAGATGTTTTGATCGATATCAAACCAGACGATTCAGGCTTCGCAAGCTTGCGTTTCCCACTCATGTGCCCCATCCTCTGATATTCCCGCCTGCGTCCGCTCTACTTCTTGAATTTGGCCTGGCCGGATTTTCCGTCCGCGGTCTTGATGGTCAACGTGATAGTCGCGCCTGCAGCTATCGGACTCTTCGCGTCTCCCTTCAGCGAATTCTCGCCCTGGGGAGCGAGCGTGACCGTCTCCCGTCCGCTGCCGCCCGCGATGAGCACCGCTGCAGTAAAGCCCTTTGTAGATACCGGCTTTGTGCTGTTTGGGACGAAGACGTTGATGGTGACGGTGGTACCGGCGGTAAGAAGCTCAGCGTCGATGCCGGCGACGTCGAGCATGAGGCCGCCGTTTGGTCCTTTTTCGTATTCTTCGGCCGAAGCCGGGGCGGCGAACGTCAAAGCGGCGATAAGCAGGAGAACGTATTTCATGATTTCACTCCGTTCGGTTCCGACGTTTTCAATTCACCGTTCTCGATGTCCTCGCGCCGGAACAGGACGTAGAGAGCGGGCAACACCAGCAGCGTGAGGATGGTCGACGAGATGATTCCGCCGATGACGACGGTCGCCAACGGCCGCTGCACTTCCGCACCGGCACCGGTTGCTATCGCCATCGGAATGAAGCCAAGAGACGCGACCAGTGCGGTCATCAGGACCGGCCTTAGCCGAGTGAGCGCGCCTTCCCTGACCGCTTCGACGAGCGGATGACCCTCGTTGCGCAGCTTTTCGATGAAAGTGATGATGACGAGCCCGTTGAGCACCGCAACGCCCGACAATGCAATGAAGCCGATACCGGCGCTGATCGACAGGGGGATTCCGCGGAGCAGAAGCGCGATGATCCCGCCCGTTAAGGCAAGCGGGACGCCGCTGAACACCAGGAGCGCGTCAGGCATCGATCCCAGGCTCATGAAGAGCAGCAGGAAGATCAGAAGCAGGGCGATCGGCACGACGATGGTCAAGCGCTGTGTGGCGGAAACCAGTTGTTCGAACTGACCGCCCCACCCGATCCAGTAACCCGCCGGCAGCTTCACTTTTTGCTCTACTTGGCTCTGGGCATCGGTGACGAAGGACCCGAGATCGCGGCTCCTTATGTTCGCCGTCACGACTATTCGCCGCTTCCCGTCTTCCCGACTGATCTGGTTGGGACCCGGCGCCACGTCAATCTGGGCAAGCTCGGACAGCGGGACGTATCGGATCTGGGACAACGGAGTATTACCGAGCACTGCAGGAACGGCCTTTGCCGGGGTCTCAAGCGGGGGCAAAGGCACCGGAAGCGCCTTCAGCGCGGAGATATCGGAGCGCAGATGCTCCGGAAGGCGGACGACGATGTTGAAACGGCGGTCACCCTCGAAGACCATCCCGGAGTTCTTGCCGCCAACGGCAATTTCAACAAGGTTCTGGACGTCGCCGACATTTATTCCATATCGCGACAAGGCCTGACGATTGAGTTTCACGGTAAGGACCGGGAGTCCGGAAGCCTGCTCGGTCTTGACGTCGGTCGCTCCCTGGACGTTCTGAAGGACCGCCTGAACTCGAGCAGCGGTTTGGACGAGTACATCGAGGTCGTCACCGAATATCTTTACGCCGACATCGCTGCGGACACCCGAGATCAGTTCGTTGAAGCGTTGCTGAATCGGTTGCGAGAGTTCATAGACGTTGCCCGGAATCTCTTCGGCGGCTTCCTGGATCTCGGACACGACGGCGGCCTTCGACTTCTCCGGATCGGGCCATTCTTTTCGCGGCTTCAGCATGACGTAACCGTCCGAAGTCGACGGCGGCATCAGGTCGGTTGCGACCTCCGCGGTGCCGGTGCGCGCAAAGACTTCCTTGACCTCAGGTATCTTCAACATCCGCGTCTCGACCATCGCCTGCATCTCCAGCGACTGGGTAAGGCTGGTACCAGGAATCCGGATCGCCTGCAGGGAGACATCGCCTTCGTCGAGGCTGTGGATTAATTCTCCACCCATGCGGGAGGCAGCTATCCCGCAGACGACGATCAACAGTGCTGCGATCACGGCGACGCCGTACCTGTTTCGAATGGAAGCCGAAAGCAACGGCGTATAGACATGACGCGCGCCGCGCATGAACCAGTTCTCATGCTCGGACACCTTGCCGGTCACCAGGAGGGCCACGGCAGCCGGCACGAAGGTCAGCGACAGGATGCTGGCGCCGGTGAGCGCCACGGTGAGCCACGGCAGATGAAACAGGGCCATCGCTTCGACGATGTCGAACTGATTGCGACCGCTGATCGATTGGTCGAACTCACCCAGGAAGTGCGTATAGCGCGCGTCCGAACCCTACATCGCCTGGAACTTGAAGCCAAAATCGTATCCGGTTGCTTTCGGATCAAGAGGGCGCTGCACGGTCAGCGATGCTTGGTTTAAAAACGCAGAATTGGCTTTATCCGTAAAGAGCTGGCCAAAATTCGTGACGGCGGGATTATTCGCATTGCCCGAAGCACCCACTTCCACATGGCCATTTATCGTCAATGTATCCCACCAGGAGGGCATGGGCGGCGGCGCTTTGACAGCCTTCAGAGGCATATCCCCGGCGTTTGCAGCGGTAACGGCGACGAATGCGATTACCGCAGATGTGATGATCTTCTTCATTGCAGCCCCTCGAATTGGGTAGTTGGAACGTCCGGCAGTCTCGTTTCGCAAGCCGAACCAAAAATACGACCTCGTCTAACCCGTGCGGGCTTATGGACGAGGCGGACCGAGATGATCGCGTCGCCCTTCTTGACCGTCTTGTCGACGAGTTGAAACTCATAGTCCTTGATGTCGGCGCGCGCGGTCGTGGCCGACCCCGTCATGGCAATGCCTATCAACGCGGCCCGGAGGGCGCGCGCGTAAGTGTAGTCCTTCATGTTGCAAATCCTCGAGCCGCGCGGCAACCGTGAGCGTTTCCGCGCGGGCGAACGGGGTACTTACCGCAAGCGCCGCCAGAACCGCTATTCCTATCATTCCACACATCAGTGTCCTCACGATCATCAAGATCTATCTCTTCGGTGTTTGCTGCGCGGTCCTTGACCTGCCTCAAGGCATGGCAACTCAGGCCCGCATAGCTTTCCTGTGCGGCGCCTCGCCATGCGACGGTGCGCAATAGACGCGATAGAGCGCGGTCAGAATTTCACGCGCGGGATCGCTGGCGATTGAATAGTAGATCGTCTGCGCATCGCGCCGGGCAGAAACCAGACCATCCTTGCGAAGGAGCGCGAGATGCTGGGACACCGTGGAATCGCGAACGCTCAGGAATTCAGCGAGGTCGCCGACCGAGCGCTCGCCGTCGATCAACTGGCAAATGATGAGCAACCGATGGCGGTTGGAGAGCGCCTTCAACAGGTCGCTCGCCTGATCGGCAGCCGATTCCATCATTGCGATATCTATTTTCATACTTGCGTATATACGATAATACGCATATATAGTCAAGCGCGGCAAGGAGACGCTCTCGCATTGGCGCCGCCCATCGCTGGAATTAAAGAGGTCAAGACAGGAACATGACTACAGGCCGACAGATCGTCTGTGGACATTGCGGGCAGATCAACCGCCTACCCGTCGAACGCGCGCCAAGCGCCGCGCGCTGCGGATCTTGCCACGAGCCCATTTTTAGCGGCCATCCTGTCGAGGTCGACGAAGCGGGTTTCGGTCGCCACGTGGCGCACAGCGATGTCCCCGTGCTGGTCGATGTCTGGGCGCCGTGGTGCGGTCCCTGCCGCTCGATGGCGCCGATGTTCGAGCGGGCCGCCCAGGAGCTCGAGCCGAAGGTTCGCCTGCTGAAACTCAACGCCGATACCGCTCCCTCCGTCTCTTCGCGCCTGGGGATCAGCGGCATCCCTACCCTTCTGTTGATGCAGGGCGGCCGCGAGATTTCGCGGACGTCAGGCGCGATGGACACGCAGAAAGTCGTCGCATGGACGATGGCCGGGCTCGCCCGGTCCTGATGACTTTCAAACCCAAGTGAAGAAACAAGCAAAGGAGTACGTCATGAATGTAGATAAAGCAGTGCTGATGTTCGCGGGATTTGTTGTGCTGCTCGGCCTCGCGCTCGGCTATATGGTCAGTCCCTACTGGTACCTGCTGACGGCTTTCGCCGGGCTGAATATGTTCCAGGCGTCGATCACCGGCTTTTGTCCCGCCGCAATCGTCTTCAATAAACTGGGCGTGCGTAGCGGCTGCGCCTTTTCATAAATCGATACCACCCACTGCGGCGGTCCATGCCGCGCTCGGCCCTGCACAAGCAAAGGAAGAACCAATGACCTATCATTTTTCGAAGATCGTCGACATGCCGTTTGACAAAGCCGTTACAGCGACAACCGAGGCTCTGAAAAAACACGGTTTCGGCGTCCTGACGCAAATCGATGTCAAGGACACCTTGCACAAGAAACTTGACGTTGACTTCCGTCCCTATCTGATACTCGGCGCTTGCAACCCAAAAATGGCATATCAGGCGCTTACCGCCGAAGACAAGATCGGCACGATGCTTCCCTGCAACGTGGTCGTTCAACAAAGAGACGACGGAACGGTAGAGGTTTCTGCGGTCGATCCGGTTGCGTCGATGACCGCGATCGAAAATCCGAAGCTGTCCGGGATCGCCGGACAAGTCAGCGAGTTGCTCAAACAGGTTATTGCGGAGATTCATTAAATCGTTGGCGGATCGGGAATTGATCTACCTCAACAGCTGAACGCTGAATTGAAGTCTAGTATGATAAAATGTTGAGGTGAGACAATGTCGGTTTCCCGTCGTAGCTTTTTGAGGGGAGCGACGGCTGCGGCTGCTACCTTTCTAGGTCAGCCGCAGATCCGCGCCTCCGAGACTAGACGTTTTGTAAATGCACTCAAGATTCCAGCCCTTCTTGAAGGCGCACCTGGAGCCGGCGGGAAGCTCTACGAACTCAGCATAGCAGCGGGAAAATCTGAATTCCTGCCGGGTATTCCAACACCAACACTTGGAATAAATGGCGCGTATTTAGGCCCCACAATTCGGTGCCGGGCTGGCGATCGTGTAACGTTCCGTGTCAGAAATGATCTCACCGAGCAAACAACTCTGCACTGGCATGGCTTGCATGTGCCCGCCAGCGCCGATGGAGGCCCGCATCAGATTGTCGAGCCCGGGGCGGTTTGGGAGCCGTCTTTTGAAATCAAACAAAGAGCATCGCTATGTTGGTATCACTCGCATTTGATGGGGCGCACAGGAGAGCAGGTGTTGAGGGGACTCGCCGGTTTGTTCCTGATTGAGGACGAGGAGAGTCTATCGCTCCGCCTTCCATCGGAATATGGCGTGGACGATATCCCGCTTATCCTCCAGGATCGCCGTTTCAATGCCGACGGCAGCTTCGATTATTTGTCGGCCATGCCTGACGCCATGATGGGCTACAAGGGCAATGTTATCCTTGTAAACGGTACGGCCGATCCTCACGTCGTCTTGCGTCGACAGCGCACGCGCCTGCGGGTCCTCAATGGCTCAAACTCCCGTATCTATACGCTCGGCCGGGATGATGAAGAAGACCTCTTCGTGATTGGCTCAGACGGCGGCCTACTGGAGCAGCCAGCGCGCCTGCGCCGTGTTCGGCTTGGTCCAGGAGAGCGTGTTGAGATGCTCGTCGATATGCAGACCAATCAAACGGTCAAATTGATGAGCTATCCCGATCGCGTCACGGCCGGTGGGATGGGCCCGGGCATGATGATGGGCGGCATGGCGGGCAATACCGAGACGTTTCCAATCATCGAACTGCGCGCGGCACGGTTGGAGACGACAGATCTATCGCTCCCCGGGCGGCTGATCCGGGTGCCGAGTTGGACCCCGGCACAAGCCACACGTACCCGTACATTTACTCTGGACATGCCCATGATGGGCATGGGCATGGGCATGGGGGGAATGATGGGCCGCCGCACAATGGAAGGCCTGATGGGTATCAATGGCCGTTCGATGAACAAGAGCCGCATTGATGTACAGGTTCCGCTGGGCAGCATCGAAATCTGGGAGATTAGGAACGCGACCCCACTAACGCACCCATTTCACATCCACGACATACAATTTCGCGTACTTGATCGTGACGGCGATCCACCGCGGCCGAACGAGCGCGGTCTCAAGGACACGGTACTTGTTGATCCGGATTCAGCAGTTCGTGTTATCGCTGAATTTGGCGACTTCGCCGACCCCCAGCATCCATACATGTACCACTGCCACATCCTTGAACATGAGGATGCCGGGATGATGGGTCAGTTCGTGGTGGTTTGAGAGGCCGATCAGATGAGCGTCGTCCAGGTTACTTACTTCTCAGATGTATTGTGCATTTGGGCATATGCCACGCAGGCTCGTATCGATGCGGTCAAAGAGAAATTCGGCGACACGATTCGATTGGACTATCGGTTCTGCTCTGTCTTTGGCAATACGGCCCACAAGATCACTTCGACTTGGCGAGACAAGGGTGAATATGCCGGGTTCAACGCGCATTTGCGAAATGTGGCGCAACAGTTCCCGCATATCGAAGTCCATCCGAACATTTGGCTAAAGACACGCTCGCCAACGTCGGCAAGCGCGCATTTGTTTTTGACAGCTATCCAGCAATGGCACCATGACCGGGAAGAACAAGGGGAAAGTGGAACAGCGACGTCAATCTTCGAGAAGGTGATGTGGGCATTCCGTTGCGCGTTTTTTTCGAGATTGCCGCGACATCGCCCGTTGGGATGTTCAATGCGAACTGGCCGAAGCTCTCGGCGTTGATATAAAAGCGATTGAAAAACGCCTTCACAATGGGACTGCATTTGCCAGACTAGCTACAGACTACCAAGACGCCGACAAGATGCACATCGAAGGCAGCCCAAGCTTCGTATTGAATGAGGGACGCCAAAAGCTCTACGGGAATGTTGGCTTCCGGATCATCGAAGCTAACATTCAAGAATTATTGCGGACACCCGGCGGCGAGCAAGCAAGCTGGTGCTGATCATGATCTTGACGCGCTCTACCATGCCAACGTGATCGAGGAAGGGCGAATGGGCCACACGTTGCCGCGCTGCCGTTCTTGCCGTCCTCCGACCGTCAGCGGCGGCACCAATCTGCATCGTGGAAGCGCCGCATTCACTCTTCTGTCCATCACGGCTTTCGCAGGCTCCGACATGTCGAGGGTAGCCGCAGGCGTAGTCACTGGATTGGGTTTCCTGGGAGCAGGAACGATCCTTAAGGGCAGTGATATACGAGTTTATGGTTTGACCACCGCGGCTGGCATTTGGGCGGTAGGCGCGGTCGGTATGGCGATCGGATCCGGAAAGTACCTTCTGGGAATCGTAGCTGCAGTGATTACCGGCGAGAGCGACGACGACGTAATGGCATCCGGTCGACAAACCGATGATCGGGACAACCCGTACCTGTGCACGGATTTCGAATCCGCTAACGGTGATTGGGACCAGGTCAGCGGACAGCCATTAAGGCCCGCGGCTCATATGATCCGCACTATGAGGCCGGACAGATGACCGCGACGACCAACTGCCGTAACGTCGAAATAGTTCTTGCCATGTGGGTGTCATCCACAGTGATGGTGTGGATGGCGTCCGCTCCCGGCATCTGATGTGCCAAAGTGAGTCGCTATCTGATTCACTGAAGGGAGCCATCCACATGAGCACTATTATCATTGGTCTTGATCTCGCAAAGCACGTTTTTCAGGTTCACGGCGTGGACGCCACGGCCCAAGTCATCATCCGCAAGAAGCTCCGGCGATCGGAGGTACTCGAATTCTTCAAGGAGCTGCCGCCCAGCCTGGTCGGCATGGAAGCCTGCGGAACCGCGCATCACTGGGGACGAGAATTAACGGCGCTCGGCCATGACGTCCGGCTGATGCCAGCCGGTTATGTCAAACCGTATGTGAAACGAGGAAAGAACGACGCGGTAGATGCGGAAGCGATCTGCGAGGCGGTTACGCGCCCGACGATGAGATTCGTTGAGATAAAAAGCGCTGAACAGCAATCGGTTCTGATGTTGCATCGGACCCGTGAACTATTGGTCCGTCAACGTACCGCGCTAATCAACTCCCTGCGTGGCCAGCTCGCCGAGTTTGGACTGATCGCGCCGCAGGGCGTCTGGCGCATTCCTCAACTGCATGCTCTCGCCCAGGGCGCGACCTCCTCCGTACTGCCCGATGCGATGCGAGCCTGCGTTGAACTGATCATGGGTCAGATCGAGGATTTGCAAATGCGCATCGGCACGATCGGAAAGGCGATCCTCGCCTGTCATCGTGCCAGCGAGATGAGCCAGCGGCTGCAGACCATTCCCGGCATCGGGGTGATCACGGCCACGGCAATTGCCGCAACCGTTGCTAACGCCAATGTGTTCAAATCCGGACGCCACTTCGCAGCCTGGATCGGTCTCGTTCCTCGACAGACCGGAACCGGCGGGAGGATCCATTTGGGCCCGATCTCCAAGAAAGGCGATCCCTATTTGCGCAAGCTGCTCGTTCTGGGCGCAACGGCCGTTATTCGCTATGCGAAAAACAAGCCCGAACTGGCAGCGTGGATCAACGCATTGCTTGAACGACGGCCCGCACGCGTCGTGACGGTCGCGGTCGCAAATAAGCTGGCGCCGATCGCCTGGGCGGTGATGAGCCGGGGCGAAACGTTCCGTCAAGCCTCCTCGGCAATCGCCTGACACAATACTTGCAAAAGCTGCCGGAATAGACTTTTTTGAATTGGTGAGAGCGAACGCGATGTAATGGCAACCGGTCGAGACCTGATGATGGGGACAACCCGTACCTGTGCATGCGCATCAAGCGCGACATAGTGGCTGGGATCTGATCCGCGGACTACCATTAAGGCCCGCGGACATGGGATCCGCTTCGATGAGGCCGGACCGATGACCGCACCCCGACCAAACGTTGCTGCTACGTCGAAAAAGTTCTTGCCATGCGGACGCCATCCACCGATGCACAGGTGTGAGAACTACAAATTTCTTCATTTTTATACAACTTTTTTGTGCGAATTTGTATAAATTTGTATAATTCCAAGGTGCTTCCTATTTGAGTAGCTTGGGAAAGGAACTCATCAATGGCAAAGGGCGATGAAATCGAGGCGGGCGCGAGGGCAATTGCGGAAGACTTGCGTCTTCCGGGGAGGCGGCCAGCAGAAGCTGGCAAGAGTGGTGAGAAATCACCTCGATTGGTTCGAAATGGCGGAGGGCCGCGGCTTCACCTGGGCGGACATGACCCGGCTGCTTTTCGCCGCGGGGGCCAAGCGCCAAAATGGCAGTGCGTTTTCCGTGAGCACGTTGTACCTGACGGTTCGGCGCGAACGCGAAGATGCCAAGCTTATAGGTGAGGGCGCCGGTTCGTCCTCAAAATCGACCACGGGAATTCAAGGCTCGAAGCAGAAATTGCCCCCGCGAAAAGGGCGATTGGACCTCGCCCCAATACGAAGCGGGAATGTCGAACTGCCGCGCGAACCAAGTCAAGTTCGACGATCGACATCCGAGAAGCCTGAACGTCGCTCGAAGAAAGAGGAAAGAAAACAAGTGGAGGCTTCAACGGAACGTCGGCTATCGCCGACGAAGTCTGGGGCAATTCTGCCGAAAGCCTCTTCTAAGAAGGACCTGCTGGCATTCATGCAACGCTCCGCCGCAGTTCGCGGATTCAAATCGGGGGAGTAGATCATCCCTCGATGCCGGTAGCCTCCGGTGGGCTGCCCGACAGTCCCGGCATGACCCAGATCGCAAACGGAGTCGCGAGTCGGGGATGATCGACTGATCGCATTTGGTCGGAGGCGATCAAGTGAAGTAGTGTCTGTGCGGTAACTCTGACATCATGCTGAGGAACATGGGCCCGCCGGACGTGCATCGCCGCGGTGAATTGCATTGGGCGCGGTCGTGAAGATGGCGCCCTAAAATCCAGATCAAAGACGTTCAACCTATCAATTCATTGAATTATTGCGAACCGTAAGCTTCGTGACTCTCGCGAGCCGGGCCGCAGGCCCGGCGAGCCACGGACGCGGATACGCGTCCGCCGCCGATCCGGAGGCCGGATCGGCGGAAAATCGCTTAACTTCCTGAAAGGCCGCGCAACCGGATTTCGGCTGCGCGGCCTGACATTCAGGCGGCGCGTTCCAGCAACCGCTTTGCTTTACCCTCAAGCTCCAGACGCGCGTCCTGATGCGGCTTTCCGCGCGCCAGCGCTGATATCCCCTGCACGAAATCAAACACGCTCTCCGGCGGGCGGCCTTCCTCGTGCAATACGGTTTCGATGATCTTTGTGGTCTCGGACTTGGAGAACCCCCGCTTGCGCAAGAAGCTGTCGCGGTCCTCGTCGTTGCGAGCGACGATCCGTTCCCGCGCTGCCTTGATACCGGCGATGAACGGCGCGGGCGAGGAGTCGGCGAACCGCGTCAGCGCGGGGGCCGCCTCGTGCGCAAAGCGCTGCGCCGCGAATTTGGAATGCCGGATGGTGATTTCCTCAAAATTCTCGACGCCCCACAGGTTGCGGTTCATGCAGACGGCCCGCAGATAAAACGAGGCGATGCCGAGTGTCTTCGATCCGACTTCACTGTTCCAGCAATAGAAGCCACGAAAATACAAATCCGGCGAACCGTCCGGCAAACGTCCGGCCTCAATAGGATGGGTATCGTCTACCAAAAACAAGAACACGTCGCGGTCGCTGGCGTAAAGCGTCGTGGTGTCCTTGGTGACGTCCACAAAGGGGTTATGCGTCATCGTGTTCCAGTCGAGCACGCCCGGAACCTTCCAACGAGTATCGCCGGTGCCGTTGCCCGCAATCTTTTTGACGGCTGAGACAAGCTCGTGATCCCAGATGCGGCCATAGTCCGGCCCCGTCACGGCACGGAGCTCAATGCGGCCGTCATCGGCTTCCAAGGTTTTCACAAGCTCGGCGCGATGTGACAGCAAGCCGTGTTGCAGGTTGATCCCGGCCAATGAAGCGGGAAGCTGCCGCAGATAGGATGACGGCGCGCCGACAAGCCCGCACAATTGCCCAAAACTCCAATGGGTGGGGGCAACGGGTTCGTCACGTCCCGGTACCAAGAGAGCCAACCGCTCGGCGTTGTCGCGGGCAGCCTGCACCCTGACAAACCGGCTTTCCACGGTACGGGCCTGCGCCCGGTCAGCGCGGCGGCGTACGGCGTCATGCAGATCGGTCAGACTGAGATAACGCTCGTCATCGGGCCGGGAAAACCATTCCGAGGACACGCGGCCAACGCGCGCGCCGCGCGATACGTCAACGCGGAATCCGCTGGAAACATGCTGCTCGTTCTGGGTCAGGGTCATCATGGTCATGGATCATTCTCCTTATGTGGCTGGGTTAAAGCGCAGCGCTGCGCTGCAACCCTGCCCGTCGGCGAGACCGGGGTAGCAAGGGCAAGGGCGGCAGGACGCGGAGGGGGATCACCCGCCCGAAGGGGCGCGTGGCACGCGCGCTGTCTGCACGCGCCTGGCATTCATGTCGTCGTGAGATTCTTGCCTTGGCGCGGAAGACCGGGGAGACCGCTCCGGCCGGCACCGGGACGGTGCTTTACCCTTGCCCGCGCGAGGGCGGAGCCCATAGCGATCACCTTCCGAAAAATGCGACCGAAGGTCTTCTCGCCCTTCCTTTTCCGATTATGGCCATGAGCACAGGAAAAACCCCGCCTCCGAAGAGGCGGGGCCAGTCGATGCTTTCGGATCAGTCGCCGTTGCGGCGGGACCAAATCAGCGTAAAGCTGTCGTCGCCCTCACCCTTCACCAGCGAGGCGTAGATCGGGGCCGGGAAGCTCGGATCGTCGAGCTTGACCGAGAGATATTCGCGTTCGGTCTCGCGCGCGGTCTTCTTCCAGGCGGCACCGAATTCGGTGGAGCCGGCGAAGATGCGAAAATCGGGCGCCTTGTCGTTCTCCTTCTCGGTCGCGACAAACTTCGCCTTGACGTTGAGCGTGAGCGTCTTGACCGATCCGGTGTAGCCGTTGTCCGCAGCGGTGAAGGTTCCGATGGTAGCCATGGTGGTCTCCGTCTGTTGTCGGGCCGCGACCATCGCAGCCTCGATGGCGGTCCTTGGCCCGGGGAGCGATCGGCCCGCAGCCGTCAGGCCCGCAGCAAAGCGGAGGACGGCGGCAGACGGCTTTTTTGCCTCGCGAGGAATGCCGCCCCTTCGCGGCAGGGGAAAAAAAAGCAGGCTTAGCCGTTGCGGGAAGGCGATCGAGGCGTAGCCGGCCCTCGGGCCTGATCCGTCCATTCGAGGTCGCGTGGGTTGCGCGCCCATCAAACAAAACGGCAGGGACCACCATGACTATCGCCATCGTCACCGTACAAGGATATGGCAACGCCGGTCGCAAAAAGACTTGCTTCCGCTCCACGGAAAGCGAAAGCGCGACCTGGCAAACGACGGCGCATGAATTCGCATTGCGGTGCCCCTTCCGGGCGTGCCACCAAAGATCCGCAAAATCCGGCTCGCAATCTCGATGTCAGGAATGATCGATACACCTGCCACGATCTACCTCGCTGGTGAAGGATGAGGGCGTCGAATTGCCATAGCCAATATCGCGGTTAGGCCAAGGCATGATCCGCGGCGACTTTGCTGCCCTTGGGGTGGGTTTACGGGCGCACGCCGGCCACAACGCGCCTTTCCCCTCCAGCCTTTAGCAGAAAGTGGCTCGCTTTTTTTAAATGGGCAGGGTCGAGGGTGTGAGCATCATGAGATTGGCCGCGCGCCATCAGGCGCGCGGCCAAAAATTTCCGAAAGTCGCTAGATGAACAGCCGGGACCGCGTGAGCGGTCCCGGCGATGCCGATTACTCGGCGGCGACGGAATAGGCGTCAGAGCTCGTCCTTGTGACGGCACCCGCCTGCGGTGGTTCGGCGCGCTCCTGCGCGGCTCCCGGCGTCCGCATCAGCGCGGGCAGCCAGCCGGTTGCGACCAGCAACTGCTCGGCAGCTTCGGCCATGTCCTGCTTCTTCATGTCAGCCATCCGGTCAGCGGCCTCGATGCTGACGGCTTCCCGCACCGCTGCAAGAATGTGCGGCTTGGTGACCCGACCGAAATAGGTCCGGGCGGTCGGCACCCAATGCGCGGTCATGTCGAGCGAGACGGCTTCCGCCAGCCTGTCCGCCGTTGCCATCGCCCGAGGCTTGCGCTCCGTCGGCAGTTTTAGGGCGTTGACTGTGAGTGCGACGCAATGCGCGAACAGCGCCATGCGGCTGTCATGGTCCAACTCCATGATAAAGGTCCACAGGCCGGACACGTCGCGCGGCATCTGCGCCGCCCAACGCGCGTGACGATCCGCCCATGCCTTCCCCGCCTTGGTATCCTCGATCCCATCCGCATGAGACGCCAGATACGTGGCGGTCGGACGGATATCGAGAACGTGGACGTCCGCGCCGCGATAGAAGATTTGCGCCGATAGCGCGTGGGTGACGGCGACGATGGCGACCTCCGGCTGCTCGCTTAAGGCGAGGCGAAGCCCGAGGGTGCGATGCGCGGTGAGATCGCGGATCAGGATGTCCGACAGTGGCTTGCCATCGTCAGCGTCCTCGTTCTCCCCATCCAACCGCTCGTCCCCGGCACCATCCGGGCCGGTTCCGCCGTCGTCTTTGACGGCGTCACCGCCCTCGCCTTCGCCGCTCACATCATGCGTTTCCGGCTCCTGCTTCTCGTCCTCGGCTCTTACAAAGCCGCGCTCGATGCGCACGGTGCCGTCGTGGTTCAGGATGACGAGGGCCCCGCAACGGGCGATGTCGGCGGGGTCGTAAGCCCTACGCTTGGCCTCCAGCCGCTCGATTTCGGCTTCAAGCTCACCGAAACGCGCATCAACTTCGTCGGGCAGTTCCTCGTCGCTCTCATGTTGCTCCGTCAGGCTGGTGAACTCAGCTTGCACGGCATCCAGGGCGGCCTGATCTTCCGCCGACAATTCTACGGCTTGCGGATAAATTCGGCGCAGACCATGGCTGTGGGGGTAGTCGAGGAAGACCTGCGCCCATTTCCACCCCTCGGCCTCCATCACGGAATCGGCCTCGCGGCCAAGCTTGGCCATGACCAGCATATCGAGCAGCGCCACGTCCTCGAAATAGCCGCCGCGATCCTCGGTGAAGAGGTCGCGCAGGATCGTACCGCCCACCTCGGTATACTTTTCCGCTCCGACAAAGATCGCGCGGCGATCCGTGGCGGCGACATGGGTCTCGGTGAGCATGCGGCGGATCGTGCTGGCATCGCGGTTATAGGACAGCCGCTCATAGGCGGCCTCCTGCCGCGCATGGTCATCGGTGATGGCAAACGCCATCAACTGGTCCAACGCCAGATCGCCATCGCGGTAGATTTGCATCAGCTTGGGCGAGACCGCGCCCAAGCGCAGGCGCTGCCGAACCACATGCGGCGTCACCCCGAACCGGGCGGCAATTTCCTCCGCGCCATACCCGCGTTCCTCCGCCAGCTTCTTGAAAGCCTCGAACTGGTCGGCGGGTTTCATGTTTTCCCGCGTGACGTTCTCGTCGAGGCTGATTTCGAAGGCGTCGTTCGTGGTGTCGATGACACAGCGGACCGGCTCGGTCTTTTTGATCTCCTTGCGCTTTACGCGCAAAAGCTGCGCCAGCCTACGGCCTTCGCCGATGGTGACGAAATAGAACCCGGTTGCCGCGCCATCCGCATCCAGTTCCGGCTCAACAACCAGATTTTGCAGGATACCCTTCGCGGCGATGCTCGCGGCATAGGCTTCAATCGACACCTCGCTGTGCGGCGTCTTGCGGGCGTTATTCGGGGATTTCTTGAGCTTGTTCAACGGAATGAACCGCTCGGTTCCGCTTTCGACAATTGCTTCAACATGCTTGGCAGACATGATCATTCTCCTTTTAGGGCTTGGGTGCAGAGCGCACCTGCGCCTGCACCCCTGCCCGTCGGCGAGACCGGGGTAGCAAGGGCCAGGGCTGCTGGGGCGGAGGGGGATCACCCGGCCTGCACAAGCGGATTGCGGTGGTGAGAGCGCTCGGACCCGGGTTCGCGCGGAAGGTCGGGGAGACCGCCCCGGCCGGTCCCGGTTCTACCGGGACTTCACCCTTGCCCGCGCGAGGGCGGAGCCATTAGGACCAAACAGAAAAAGGGCGTCTGCGCCGCAGCGAAGCGAAGGCCAGTCGACAGTCGCGAGACCGGTTAAAAAGGCGCCCGCAGGAGGGTCAGCATAGCGCCGCCTCTCGGCGGGACCCGAGACCGAGCGCCTCCGGCGAGCGACACATCAGCGTATTCGCGTGAGGTGATCGAAGCCGAAGGCCGAGACGCGTCGCGGCTCGGTTTACGAGAGCCCGGCCGGCGAGCCCGGACGCGAAATGTCACGCTTATTCTCACTTCGCCAGCATCGACCGCCAAGTTTTGAATTACATTGCGCACAAACACGGTCTGCGGTGATGGTCCCGCCCATGGCACGCGGAAATATATGCTCAAAACCAGCAGGCCGTTCCTTCCGGCAGAAATTGGAACGCAGGGCCTGAACTCTGTGAAACCTAGTCGATTGCAATTGAACTGGGCGTCCCTGTGAGCGGGGGATAAAGCCATCCGCCGTCGCGCCCCTGACGCAATATCGAAAAAATCTGTGTCGCTTCCGCGATGTTCGACGAACGGAAGTTTGCTACCGCTTGGTTCGGGCGTGATGTCCGTTAGCGTGCCAGTCGATACATTGCGTATAACGCTGTGTGGCACGAAATAGTGACCGCTGCTGACCAGCCAGCCGCGTACGACTTCATATTCCGGATTATTCAGGACAAAGGCTTCGCAATTGGCATGGCATCGATTGGCAGCCGCGTCCGTCCAAGGTTCACGCGGTACCACGTGGGCACAGACGGCACGTACCAGCAAATCATCGAAATAATCTTTGGTGCGGACGTTCATCATAGGAAGGGATCACCGGATCAGGTCGCTGCCTCATCTTTATCTAAGCAGGGAGCGACGGTCTGCAATGCGTTAGCGGGCAACAGCCGTTGCAGGGCGGAGGCTGACAGCCGCGACCCAAGGCCAACAATTCACAAGCTGCGCAATATGTGCTGACCTGCACATTGATACGCTAAAGGTGAAGGCCCAGAATTTCGAATAGTTGATGTTTCGCTTGCATCGCAGGGCGGGTGCCACCGGGGGCCAACACCCTCCGAGATCATCCCATGCCGGACCGGGGTGAGAGGTGCGGATCACAGTGGAAAGCGGCCGCTCGCTGTAGAAATCGCTTGAGAAATCAAAGCGGTGACGGCACTATGAACTGACTTTCCCGCCGGTCGCCGAAGTGTCGGTTCAGGGGTAGCGTTGCGTTAGCCTGAGGCGGGCGACCTTGGTGCCGAGGCGCCGCACGCGCCATCGTACCGATGCCCTGGACCAGTCCCTCGGCTTTTCAGGTTCGCACCCGGCACTCACCGACACGTCCAAAGGCTTCATCCTTGATCACAGGCAACCTCTTCACACGGGATTACCTCCTCGAAGGCATCACGCGGAGCCAAGAATGGCTGGCACTCGCTGATACCGACGTCATTGACTTGAAGGCAAATCTGCTCAGAAGCGTGCAAAGCTTGCTGGCGGTCCATCGCCCGAATGAAGCACAAACTGAAAAAACGCTGATCTATCCGGTTCTGGTGCTTCTTGGATGGAACGACATTGAGGTTCAACAAATCCTATCGTCGAAAGGCCGCAAGCAAGTCCCGGACGCTTTGCTCTTTGCAGACGAGCAAGCCCGGAATAGCGCGGTGGCAGAGCGGGATCATTGGAAGCGCTACCAGCACGGCTTGGCCGTCGTAGAAGCAAAGCGCTGGGCGCGCGCCCTTGACCGATCCGACAAAAGCGAAGCGCACGAAGAAGGTGTTCCTTCCAACCAGATGCTGCAATACCTGAGCCGGGTAGATATTCAGACCTCCGGCAAGGTGCGGCTCGGGATTCTTACAAATGGCGTCAAATGGCGCCTCTATTTCCAAGGAGCGCTTTCGGTTTCCGAGGACTTCTTCGAAGTCGACCTAGGGAAGGCGCTCGAACTACCCGGCCACGAGCTGGATCTCGTTGAACGCGCCAATCCGCTGCTGACACCACTCCATTGTCTGCGGCTATTTGCGTTGATGTTCCGTAAGCAAGCGTTCCTGCCGGTTGACGGAGCACGAACCTTTCATGACCTGGCGCGGGACGAAGGAAAGATTTGGGAAGCAAGGGTCACTCGTGACCTGTCCCACCTCGTCTTTCACGACCTGTATCCGGGTCTCGTCGCGGCTATCCATCGTCATGACCCTAATCGCCCGGCGGAAATCGACGCGGCCTACCTTGAGAGCGTGCGCCAGAGCTCCCTCATACTTCTTTATCGGCTTCTTTTCGTCGTGTACGCGGAGGACCGCGAGCTTCTTCCTGATAGGCAAGAGCCCTATAAATCCTACTCGCTAACAACTATGCGTGGGGAAATTGCTGATCGTTTGGCCAGAGGGCTGACCTTCTCCTCCACCATCGCCACGTTCTGGCCCAAGCTAACGGCTGTGTTCAGGGCAATCTCGGAAGGTGACGATGCGCTTGGCATACCGCCCTATAACGGCGGGCTGTTTGCCCGGGACAGTGCTTCTCTTCTTGCCCGGATTGAACTCCCCGACGCCGTTATTGCGCATCTGATCTTCAAGCTCTCGCATCGGGAGGAAACACCCGGAGCATTTCGCTATATCAATTATCGTGACCTCGGCGTTCAACAGCTCGGCACTATCTACGAACGCACCCTCGAATATGGACTTAGATACGATCCGGCGGATGACACGGTGGTCGTCGATGCTGACGACACTGCCCGTCATGAATCGGGCAGCTACTATACGCCCGATAGTCTCGTTTCTCTCATCATCGAGAAGTCAGTCGGACCATTTGTCGAGGAACGTCTTGCGATCTTCAGAGCGGAAGCGGGCAAGCTCGCAAAGGATAAGCGGCCAATCGACAGTCGGCTTGCACTTCTCCAGGGTTTTGATCCGGCCCTTCAAATTTTGGAACTGCGCATTTGTGATCCCGCAATGGGCTCGGGTCACTTTCTCGTCAACCTCGTCGATTGGCTTGCCGATAAGGTGCTCGCTGCAATCGCCGAAGCAGAGTTGACCGTCGATTGGAGCGACAAACCTTATCGATCACCGGTCGTCGCAAGCATCGAACAGACGCGCGTCGATATCATTCGGCAAGCGACCATCCATAAATGGCCGTTTGTTGTTGAGCATCTTGATGACCGGCATATCGTCAGAAGAACAATTCTCAAGCGCTGCATTTATGGGGTAGACAAAAACCCCATGGCGGTCGAGCTGGCCAAGGTGGCGTTGTGGCTCCATACCTTCACGGTCGGTGCGCCGCTCTCTTTCCTCGACCATCATCTGCGTTGCGGCAACTCCCTGTTCGGATTCTGGATAAGGGAGGCGATGGATCGCCTTAGCGGCTGGGGTGGCCAGCTTCTGATAAATGAGCCTATCCAAAAAGCCATGGCGCAGGCGCTCGCGATGCAGAAGCTGGAGCGCGTGAACGACATTGATATCGCCGAAGTGCATCAGTCCAGGACTCTGTTCGACGGCATCGAAAGCGAGACGCGGCCGTTCAACAGCTTCGTTAAGCTGCTCTATGCACTGGATTGGCTGAAGCTCGACAAGGCCGACGAGACATCGGTAAAGAGCTGGCTGGATGGCCAGTATGGAGACCCCTTTGACATTGCGCGCGGGCGTCTCACGTTGGGCCCGCCGCTGGAGAATGGTGGAACGCTTCAGTCAAAAGACGTTCTCGACCAGATTCCCGGCCCCGTGAAAGGGAACGCGACCCGGTTTGCCGCGATTTTGTCGCGCGCGCGCGAACTGGTGCGGAAGGAAGCCTTTCATAACTGGCAGGTCGCCTTTCCCGGCGTATGGACACAATGGGAGAGCCTGGATCTCAGGGGCGGCTTTCACGCAGTGATCGGTAACCCGCCGTATGTAAGGCAGGAGCTAATTCGTCCATATAAGGCCGCGCTAGAAGAATTTTACGAGACATTCGCTGGCCAAGCTGACCTTTACGTCTACTTCTACGAGCAGGGACTGAAGCTTCTTAAGCCCGGCGGGAGGCTCTCTTATGTCGTGACGAATAAGTGGATGCGCGCCGATTATGCGGAACGCCTTCGCGCGATGTTTGAAACGAAGGCTTGGGTAGAATTTGTTGCGGATTTTGGCCACGCCAAAAAATTCTTTCCTGATGCAGACGTCTTTCCTTCAGTGCTCGTTATTCAAAAGCCGACCGAAGCTCCGCCGCCGGAAAACACGGTCGTGTGCTCGATGCCGCGCGACGAAGTCCCGGACAAAGATCTTGAGCAAGCCGTTTCAAACCCTGCTTACAATTTCCTCCTGCCGCGGCTTCACTTCACCCGTGATACGTGGGTTCTCGACCGGCCCGAAGGTATTTCCCTGCTGAACAAAATCCGGGAGCGCGGGCAATCGCTGAAGTCGGTCATCGGCGCCGATCCTCTCTACGGAATCAAGACCGGTTACAACGAAGCTTTCATTGTCGATGCGCCCACGCGTGAACGACTTATCAGCGAAGACCCAGAGTCAGCCAGCCTTTTCCGGCCGTACCTGCGCGGGCAGGACATCTCGCGTTGGTCTTGCCCTGATACCGGCCTGTTCATGATCGTAATGAAATCGAGCAGTGATCACCCGTGGCCCTGGGCAAGCGCGCCTGACGAACAATCAGCGGAACGGATTTTTGAGGCAACACATCCCGCGCTGTACCGTCATTTCAAGACTTTCGAAGAGATTCCCGATCCCCGAGGCGGGCGTCCCAAAGGGCTGCGCTACCGGGAAGATCAAGGCCGGTATTGGTGGGAATTGCGGCCATGCGCGTACTACGCTTCGTTCGATGCGCCGAAGACTCTGTACGTTGACATAGCGTGGACACCGTCGTTCCTCGTGGACACGCGCGGACGCTTTACGAACAACACGTGTTATTTTCTGCCTTCCGCCGCGCCCGATGTCGCAGCATCTCTGAACGCGCCGATCGGCTGGTGGTACGCTTGGAGAAAAGCCCAGCATGGCAAAGATGAAGCCTTGCGGTTTTTTACGTCTTTCATGGAGACGTATCCCGTCGCGCCACTGAATGAGGCTTCGCGGGAAGAGGTCGGCACCCTTGTCGCGCGCGCATCCACTCTGGTGGAGCAATATCAAGTCGCGGACCACAACCTAGCTGAATGGCTTAGGCTCGAATTTGAGCTGAAAGGGTTGAAGCCAGCGCTGCTGTCGGCTTCGTTGCTCGATACGGATCGGTTCTTGGGCGCTGTTCGGGACTTTATACCGAAAAAGCGGAAGCTGTCTGTCGCGCAACTTGCGGAACTGAAGCGCGAATATGCCACAACGGTTGAGCCGGCGAGAAACATGCGTTCGGAGGTGCTTGCGTCGGAGCGCCGCTTGTCTGATCTGGTGAATGACGCCTACGGCCTGACTGCCGACGAAGTAGAGCTGATGTGGCGGACGGCGCCACCGCGCATGCCATTTACGCCGCAGGGCTATAGTGCGCCGGAGGCCGGCCTCGCCGAAGGAGCGGACCTCAGCGATTAAGCCAATTCACAAGACCTACAAATCAATCGGAATTTCAACAACAGGGCGTAGGGCTTCAGGCTGACGGGCGTATTGCGGTACATGCAATGGGAGAAAGGAATCCAAAGCGATAACAGATCGGACCTCGCGCCACTTCTTTGTCAGATGTGGGTAACCGGCACCGAGTACGATGCAGCCGCCGTGGCCGTAACGGCCCTGATTTCCAGCAAGAGTCTCATGGCCGGTTTCATCGACGAAGAATAAGAGATCGTCCACGGCGGGATTCAATTCTTTATCTGGAATCGGCTGCATAGACCAAGGGTCGGCGAAGTGCACTACAAAGACCGATCGGAGAGATCGTGACGGGCGCCGGGCGACATTGTCATCGACCGCTTATTCTGTCGCCTGCGAAGCGCCTTTCCATGGTTCGCCAGAGAGGCGCTCAATCAACTCAGCGCTGACCACATCGGCGGCGCTGTTTATGTCCCACGAATGCCCGGTCGCTAGAAGCGGGCTGATGTCGGCGGTGAACTGAGGGTCACTGAGCTTCAGGTGCATGTTCTGTTCGAACATAGCGCGCGTAACGTTGTGGCCGCCGTGCTCCATGTATTTGGAAAATGTCGTGATGATGCGGCCCGGATCGACCCCATCTTGCTGCAGGGCAGTCGCTAGATCGAAGAGGTCACGACCCTTCTTGCGCTGGTAGAGGGCGCGCAGCTTCGTGCCAAGCAGCTCATCAAGTTCATAAGTCGCGATTTGACACTGACCTTTGAACCAACGCGAGGTGATGTTGAACGGCACCTGCTTGAAACCGTGGACGGCAAAATGCTCGCGCGAATTAATCTCGACTTTTAGCCTCATATTGATCGGAGGCGTGTCCTCGGACGCAAACCGATAGACGAAAGTTACGCGTCCCTCGGTCTGCTTCCAACGTGGCGCGCCCAACCACGGATCAAGGACAGAGCGTAGCGCTTGCATGACCGCGCCGGCGGGCTCCGCACTCACCTGCACAAGATCGATGTCTTCCGAATAGCGGGCGGCGGGTGTGATGTAGAGTTTGTAGAGCGCCGTGCCGCCGCGGAAGGCTAGAGCCTTTGAAAGCACCGGATGGGTGAATATTTCGACGAGCGCCCGGCAGATGACGAGGTCTTGCTCGACCTGAATATCCTGCACCCAGGGAGCCTGTGACCGCCACTCGGTGATGTAGTCGCGCGGGATCATAATTCGGGCTCCACCTCCGCATTGACCAAGAGCTTCCAGTCATCATCGCGAATTGCATCGTTGTGAGGCGCGGTCGGAAGAAGTACGGCGGTCTGCCGGGCATGCTGCCGAACATATGATTTGAGCGGTTCGGCACGGTCGCCCGCTCCGGCCTTCACAAGAAGGTAGCCGAGCCGTTGCGCCCAGGGCACGGGCGCGGTCTGAGCCGCCGCAACGAGCTTTTCGGCGTCAAGGCTCTCGGCCAGTTCTCCAAGAACGGTCGCGGCCTGATCGAGACCCCCGATATGGCGAGGGTAGCCGACAAGATCGACGGCGGTGGCCTCCGGTGTAGAAACCAGCACGGTGCCGCGCGGGGTGTTGAAGCTCTGAACCGGGATCGCCGAGATGTCCTTGCGGACGATAAAGGCGACGCGGACGGCTCCGCTAATCAATGCACGGCGACTTTTTGCCAGCATCACCTGAAATTCCTGAGGACGATGGTGAGCTGCGCCGTGATACTGTGCGGCGCTCAGCAACCCCGCATAGTAGGCTAGACCGAGTCTCTGCATGAGTGCGGGGATGAATTGGTCTGCCGGCAAAGACCCGAGGGATCGGTATTCCGGCGGGACGATGATGTAAAAGCCTCGTGCCGGAGATGCGATGAGGCCTTGCTTGGCAAGGCGGTGTAGCGCGAGCTTCGCGGCAGCCGGTGAGACGCCAAGCGCCTTTTGGGCGTCGGCGGACCCAAAATGATAGCGCCCGCTGGCGGCGAGTCGCGCCAGATAGTCCCGGGCATGGAGGCGATTTTCTGAATTCATACGCGTAAAGTATCATTTTTAGATACCCTACGCAAATGATCCATTCAATTTCCTACCATTTTTGACATTGTCATAAAATTTTTGATATATTTTTGACATTGGAGACTCGCCATGAGTGACGGACCCCATAGAAGCCTGCCCATGAGGCGGCATTGGAAGGACTTCGCAGGACGGTCTGCGAAGGCGGCCTTCTCGCCGGACCAGGTCTCCGAAGCGCTGCCTCATGCCCTGAAGAAAGAAATCCTCGAAGCGCCGATCAAAGAAATCCGCGACATCATGGGCGGCGACTCGCTATTCCCTGAGATGCGCATCGAGCGGCTCGACGCCTTGCGGCAAGCTCATCGCGGCTCGGCAGCCGCAACCCACGTCATCGATTGCGCCGTCGAAGCTGCCGCCCGCGGCCTGACCGGCGAGGCCGGCACCCATGCAGCCGTGAAAAACGCAATTGAGGACACCACGCGCGATGCCCTTCGCGGAATCGAAGAACACTACCAGCGCGAAGCCAGCCCGCGCAGCTCCGGATATGTCCGTACCCGGCTGGATGCCGCTCGCCAGCAGCTCGATAGCGACGCTCTCACCCGCGACCTTCTATCTTCTGAGAAGCCGCCGTCTCGACGCTCCGTCACCTTACCCCGTCATACGGGTGTTGATGAGGGGCCCTCGCTATGACCGTCACGGCTTACAAAGTAACGATCAGCGAGAACGCAATCGACGTTGTCGAACCCGGACGCCGGCCCCGCAAGGGCCGCATCGCCTTCGATCTGGCGCACGATCTCGAATTCAGCACCGACGCGCTGCGATCCTATGCGTTCGCTTCGTGGGAACCGGTAATTTATGACGCGATGGTGCTCGCCGCCGCGGTCGAATTCTCCGACCGCGTGATCAAGCGCCCCTCCCGCGGCTGGGCGCGGCGCATCGCTGTGCGACTTCCGGTGCATGATCCGGCTCGTTGGAGCTATCCGGCCGTTTCCAACTCTTTACATGATGCATTGGGATTTTTGACCGGCGATTTCTGGACCCTTGAATTCGTAAAGCGTCTGAAGGCTTTTCCTGCCCCGATGCAGGAATGCCTGCCGTTTCCTAGGCCGACTGAAGCCGTGATTGCGTACAGCGACGGAATGGACTCGCGGGCCGTCGCAGGACTTATGGGCAAAACGCTGGGCGAGAAGTTAGTACGGGTCCGCGTCGGACCGAAAGCTGCCGGCAAGCCTGTCGTCGATGGCCAGCTTCTGCCGTTCACAAAGGTGCCCTATGAATTCAAAGCCTCGATGGGCAACGGCGAGACGACGGCCCGGAGTCGGGGCTTTAAGTTCGCTCTCATCGGTGGGCTTGCCGCTTACCTGGCTGATGCCGGAGAAATTCTCATTCCGGAAAGCGGCCAGGGCGCTTTCGGTCCGGCGTTGGTGACGGTAAGCCACGCTTATCCTGACTACCGCAATCATCCGCTCTTTACGGCGAGGATGACGCGCTTCCTCAAAGCCTTGCTTGGAAAGACCTTTCGTTTCACCTTCCCGCGTCTTTGGCACACCAAGGGTGAAACTTTAAAGGAATTCGCGGCCCTGACGGAGGCCGGTTCCTGGAGAGACACCAAATCATGCTGGAGAGACAGCCGCTGGAGCTCGCTAAACGGTAAGCTCCTGCAGTGCGGCGTCTGCGCTGCCTGCATGCTACGTCGCATGAGTGTCCACGCCGCCGGTCTGGATGAAAAGGCTGGCACTTATATCTGCACCAACCTGAGTGCTCCCTCGTTTGCCGACGCGATCCATCCGGATTTCACCCGGAAGAGTCCCGCATTCGAGCGATATGCGATTGCGGGAACCCTTCATCTGGATCACATGGCCGACATGGCGACGGACGATGCCCGTTCCGCCGTTCAACGGCATGCACTCCTGACAGGAATGGCGCTTGGAATATCGGCACCGGTAGCCGAAGAGAAGCTCGTCCGCATGTTTGAACGGCATGCGGCGGAATGGAATGGTTTTGTGAAAGACCTGGGAGTGCGCTCCTTCGTCAGAAAATGGACGCGGGCAAGTCAATGAGCAGTGAGAGATTAACGGATACGGAGATCGGCGAGCGCCTGCGGCTGGCGCGCGAAAACGTGAAACTGACCCAGGCCGATGCGGCGGCAATAGCCGGTGTCGTGCGTACGACCCTCGTAGCCATCGAACAGGGCAAGCGTCGCGTCCACATGGATGAACTGCAGAAGCTTGCTACGGCCTACCGCACTTCGGCGAATGCCCTGCTGCGCCGGGAGGCGGTGCAGCTCGACATGGTGCCTCGCTTCCGGAAATTGGAGGAGAGCAGCGACGACGCGGTCGAGCGCGCGACGCGCCTGCTAAATGATCTCGTCCGCGCTGAAGTCGAACTGGAAAACACTCTTGGCGTCAGCCGTGCCCGAAACTATCCGCCCGAACGACCGATTCTCCCGGGCGATATCCGCGCTCAAGCGGAACAGGACGCACAGGAACTGCGCGACTGGCTCGGTCTTGGTCCTGGTCCCGTCACCGATATTGTCTCGATTCTCGATCTACAGCTCGGCATTCGCGTCTATGTGCGGCCCCTTGACGGCAAGGTATCGGGCCTGTTCGCCTATGATGACATGGCCGGTGCCTGCATTTTGTTGAATGCAAATCATCCTCCTGAACGTCTCACGCAGTCCGGAGTGCATGAGACCGCACATTTTATCTCAACCCGACGCCAGCCTGAAGTGCTGACGGAAGATGAGCGGTTCACGTCGCGCGAAGAGCGCTACGCCAACGCCTTCCAGCGTTGCTTCATCACGCCTGCGCGGGCCGTGCGCCAGCGGTTCGCGGCAATCACCGCCGGCCAGTCGCATCTGACGCGCCGCCACATCATTCTTCTCGCTCAGGCGTTTGGCGTTTCTCGCGAGGCCATGGTGCGCCGCCTTGAAGAACTAAAGCTTGCCCGCGACGGCACCTGGGATTGGTTTCTTGCGAACGGCGGCATTACTGACGATCAGGTGCGGCAGGTGCTGGGCGATCTGCCGGACCGGAAAATCAACGCGGCCCGCGCCCAGGGCCTTGTGCCTCCGCGCCTTGCCCTGCTTGCGCGCGAAGCGTGGAAGAAGGAAATCTATAGCGAGGGACAACTCGCCCGCTTGCTTCAACTGAACCGCCGGGAAATCCGGGAAATTCTTGACGGCGCTGAGAAAGAGGAAAGCGAAGCGAATGAGCTTGTCAAGATTCCTCACTAATCGGCGCGCAAGTCTCATTGCCGATGCAAGTGTCGTGATTAATCTGAACGCGACGGCTCGCGCTGCCGACATCATCAGGGCCGTGCCAAACCCATTCATCGTAACAGAAAACGCCTGCGCTGAACTTGAGGCCGGTGTCCGGAACGGGCACCGCGATTATGCGCACCTTCTTGAACTGATCGACGCCGGAAATGTGCAGCGGGCGTATCTGGGCGTGGCAAGCATGCCGATTTATGAATTGCTCATCGCCGGCTCCACGGTGCGAACGCTGGACGACGGCGAGGCAGCTACAATTGCTCATGCCAAAGAAATTAGCGGGATTGCCCTCATTGACGAACGCAAGGCGAGAACGATTTGCGCCAGCTCCTTTCCTGGACTCGTAGTCGCTTGCACAGTCGAACTCTTGATGCACGACGCCGTCGCCGCAGCGCTCGGCGTCCGGGCGCAGGCCGACGCAATAGCAAACGCTTTGAATGGAGCCCGCATGCGAGTCCCACCTGAACATCTCGACAGGGTTCGCTCTATGATCGGACCTGAACGAGCTGCGTTGTGCACCAGCCTGCCACGGGCAACGCGGGAGGGCGCATCATGACGCACAATCGACGAAATGCGGGCGGCAGGGCATCGGCGGATCAGATTATGCAAATAAGCTTTATCTGTTGGCATGATCTTATCCTTCATTGTCTACTGCCTGCGCTCACAGTGAATAGCGGGCAGAAAGAACGACGGCGGGGGAGATGACGCTTATCAGGGCTATCGAGATCGAGAATTTTCGCAGCGTGAAGGCCTTGAAATGGCTGCCATGCGGAGGAATCAATTGCCTCATTGGTCCGGGCGACAGCGGTAAATCGACGGTCCTCGATGCCATCGACTATTGCATTGGCGCCCGCCGGTCGCTTCAGCTGACCGACGCAGACTTCTGCGCCCTGGATGTCGAACGGCCAATCCGCATCTCCGTGACGATTGGCGGCTTGCCGGACGAACTGAAGAGTATCGACAGTTATGGCCTGTATCTGCGCAGTTTCAACGCGGTTACCGGCGAAATAGCGCCTGAGCCCGATGCTGCCCAGGAAACGGTGCTAACCGTTCAGCTACTCGTCGAAAGCGACCTTGAACCCCAATGGTCGCTCGTTTCTGAGCGAGCCGCTGCGCAAGGCCAATCGCGGTCGCTGAACTGGGCCGACCGGGTCAAACTGTCGCCGACCCGCCTCGGTGCTATAAACGACAATAATCTGACCTGGCGCCGTGGCTCTATTCTAAACCGGCTATCTGAGGAGCGCGCGGATGCCTCGAAAGAGTTGGCAAAGGCCGCTCGCGAAGTGCGCGCCTCCTTCGGAACGCAGGGTAATGCGCAGCTGTCGGAAGCGCTGGCCGCCATCACAAGTGTCGCCAAATTTCTCGGCATTCCGGTTGGTGCGGAAGTAAAGGCGCTGCTGGACGCCGCATCGGTATCTTTCAGCAGCGGCACCATTTCGCTTCACGACGAGGCGGGCATACCTTTGAAGGGACTGGGGCTCGGCTCGACAAGGTTGCTGATTGCCGGGCTACAGCGACAAGCGGCGGCGCATGCCTCGATCATCCTTATCGATGAGCTTGAACACGGACTGGAGCCGCACAGGATCATCATGCTGCTCGGCGCCCTCGGGGCGAAGGACAAACCCCCGCCGCTGCAGGTCTTCGTGACTACGCACTCGCCGGTTGCCGTACGCGAGCTTTCCATCGATCAGCTCTTGGTGCTGAGATCGCGTGGAACGCATCACGAGGCGATTCTTGTAGCAGGTGCTGGCAATGTTCAGGGAACGATCAGGAAATACCCTGACGCCCTCCTCGCAAATTCGGTGTTTGTCTGCGAAGGCGCGAGTGAAGTCGGTTTGATGCGTGGCCTTGATCAATTTCGGACAGGACCAGGCGCTCCGCCGATGGCAGCGTGCGGCTGCACGCTGGTAGATGGCGGCGGCCATGAGCTTTTCAAGCGCGCACTTGCCTTCCAGTCGCTTGGCTACCGGGTCGCCGCCTTGCGCGACAGCGACGTGCATCCGACACCTGATCTGGAAGCCGAATTCATGCAGGCGGGTGGCCAGGTCTACCGGTGGCGCGCCGGCCGCGCTCTTGAAGACGAACTATTCCTCAGCGTCGGACCGGCTACCGTGGCGAGGCTACTGGCCCTGGCGATTGCCGCGAAAGACGAATCTCTCGTCAACGACCACATCAAATCTGCTTCATTGAACGCGAAGGACCTCGCAACCATGCGCGCGGAATGCGCGGCGGGACTGTCCCTCGAAAGTCGCGCTTTGCTTGGCAGGGCGGCACGGTTCAAAGGAACGAAGGGTTGGTTCAAATCCGTCGGAACTATGGAGGAAGCCGCCCGCGACGTCATTGCTCCTGAACTCCCGCAGGCTGATCCCGCGATCGGTCAGTTCATCGACATGGTGTTCAAGTGGATTGCGGATGGCAGCCGCTGAGATCGATCTCCTGACCATAGCGCGCGGATTGGTAGTCGCGCCTGCGGGGTGCGGCAAGACGCAGCTCATCGCGGATGCGCTTATTCGTCATAAGGGGCCGAAACCGGTCTTGATTCTGACGCACACCAACGCGGGCGTGGTTGCGCTTCGCGCCCGGCTTGATAAGGCGGGCGTGAAGCCTTCGGCTTACCGCCTTTCAACGATCGATGGTTGGGCGATTCGCCTTATTACCACGTTCCCGGAACGGGCCGGGCACAATCCCGCTATCGTCACCGGGCCACGGCCGAACTATCCGGAAATTCGCGTTGCCGCGACAAAATTGCTAGAAAGCAGACACATCAATGACGTGATCGCCGCAAGTTACGCGCGCCTGCTTGTCGATGAATACCAGGATTGTTCAATAAGGCAGCATGCGATTGTCTATTACGCCTCTCTCATTTTGCCCGTCTGCGTCATGGGCGACGACATGCAGGCGATCTTCGGCTTCGGCGACGACCCGCTTGCGGGTTGGGGCGAACATGTGTGTAGCCATTTCGAGGCTGCCGGATCGCTCGACCGGCCGTGGCGCTGGATCAACGCAGGCGCTGAGCCCCTTGGCCAATGGCTCCTCGAAGTCCGCCGCAACCTTCTGGCAGGTGTCGCTATCGATCTCCGCGCCGCGCCGGAACACGTAACCTGGGTGCCTCTCGACGGATCATCCAACGATCATCCTAAGCTGCTCGACGCCTGCAGGGTCACGCCGCCAGATGGACGAGGTTCCGTTTTGATCATCGGTGACAGCACGAATCCGGGAAGTCAGCGCCGTTTCGCGAGCCAGACCCCCGGCGCGGTCACGGTCGAAGCGGTGGATCTGCGCGACCTCGTCAACTTTGCCTCGCGGTTCGATCTCAACGCAGGTGACGCCCTGCATAGAATCGCATCGTTCGCCGAAGAACTCATGACGAATGTTGGCGCGGCCGACCTCATAAACCGTACCGGCATCATCACGCGCGGCACCGCACGAAGGGAAGCCTCCGCGACAGAAACTGCCGCAGTGGCTTTCCTTGGTGACCGGACCCATAGGCGGGTCGCCGAGTTGTTGATCGAAATGAACAAGGAAGCCGGAGTCCGGGTTTACCGCCCTTCCGTGCTTTATGCATGCCTGCGCGCTCTGGATATGTGCCAGGGCGCTGCCGGCAAGACGTTTCACGAAGCTGCTATCCATATGCGGGAACAAAACCGGCTGGTGGGCCGTCCTTGCCGCGCCGCGCGGTGGGAAGCACGCTCCTTCTGAAGGGACTCGAAGCGGATGTCGCCGTTATCTTGAATGCCAGCGCTCTCGACGGCAGAAATCTTTATGTCGCGATGACGCGCGGATCAAAGCGGCTTGTCGTATGCGCGCGGTCGCCTATACTCACCCCCGCGCTATCTCATTCATCCCCTCATTTTTCGAAATAAAAGAATCGGATTGCGATGGTGGCAGTTGTCCGGTCTTGACGTCCGCGCGGAAGGTCGGGGAGACCGCTCCGGCCGGTCCCGGATCTTCCGGGACTTCACCCTTACCCGCGCGAGGGCGGAGCCATTAGGTCCCAAACAAAAAAGGGCGTCTGGGCCGGCAGGGAAGTGAAGGCCAGTCGGCAGTCGCGAGACCGGTTGAAACGGCACCCGCAGGAGGGTCAGCATAGCGCCGCCTCCTGGCGGGACCCGGGACCGAGTGCCTCCGGCGAGTGACTCGATAGAGTCCACGTTTAAACAATGCTAAGTACTTCGATACAATAACAAAGCCAGAGGGCGTGATGCTTGTCGGCTAGGATCGAGATCGACTTGATCAACGATTCTCGTTGTCCACCAGGATTCCGCCAGCCAAGAAGAAAAACGACCGAGTCTGTTTTCTCATTTCCAAAGTCTCAAGAGTCCGGTTTTTCACACCATATGTGTGATGCGCGTCGGCTCTGCTGCTCCACTCAAATTTCGTTAACCGTCCTTGTTCCATTTCCCGCAGGGTGCAGATCGATCCCGCCGCTGGATTTTTTCGGCTGCTCACAGGCGGAGAAACCGGTGTTGTTGTAGGCCTCGCACCTTGCTTCACGGCGGCTCCGCCGATTTTATATCCTCCCGACTTTCTGGAAGCCAACCCTCCGGTCGGCGGCGGCCGGTCGGCCATCCTCGATAAAGCATGGCAGATCCTACAGATTGGGTCTGTAGCGCGACCGAACCTGGGCGGAAGGTACCCCAAGCGCGCTGAGCAGGTCGGAGCCTCAAGGCGGTTTGCAGGAGCGAAGCGGACGCGCGCTATCAAGACCGAACGACGCAACAAAGAAATCACTAATGCTGTCGATGAGATTTGACTTAAGAACAGACAGATCGATGGCACAATAAATCAAGATATTTGTGGCATATGTCATGGCCGTGAAGGGTCTGGGATCGGTTTCACGTTCGGCCAGATCGACACCCCGCCGTCGGCGCCAATTCTGCTTGGGGCCCCTTGTGCCAATTAATACAAGTGCAGACCGAGGAGACAAAATGTCGTTGCCAGTTTTTTTCTACGCCGAGCCACAATTTCGCGCATCTAGTCCAGATTTTGCAAAGCTAAAGGCTGCTTCCGACTGGACACTCGATACTCCCGGCATCAGTTTGGCCTTGGCGCTCGATTATTACCGCGTGGAAGCTTTCGCGAGCGAGAAGGATCGCGACGCGGCGTGCGGCCAAACCGCACATAAGGACGTTCGATATGTTCCCGCGAGCCGCAAGACACTAGGTCGCGATGGCATCACACTCGACGCCATCGCCTGCGGGCATGGAGTCGGGCATCCATGTTTCGATGAAATCGTTACTCCAATTTTCGATGCTGCCCTGAAGCAGCTTATCGGAGATCTGATCGAAGCGCCGAAAGACCGGACCGGACTTGTCGCTTCCATCGTCATTCAAATTGCGAGAACACGCTACACAATTTCAGCCGAGCGTGCAGGAGATTGGATCAAGTTTCCAGTCAAGGGTCTTGCAATGTTCGAGAAGAACGAACAGGGCCTCATGGATAAAACAATCGACTGGTTGAACAACCGCCTGATTCTGAAGGGATCGCCGCAGATGATCGGCGTTGAGGCAAACTGAGATGCCGTCGCTTTGGGGGGGGATGGAGATGTAGTGAATCAGACTTACCGCTCGATTTGATTTTCAGAAATAGAAAGCGGACAGTTTGGAGGCAGCCAATGCTGTTGCCTGGCGTTAGATTGCCGGCGCGATTGCGACGAATTGGTCGGTGCGGCTCTCCATATGTATCCGCTCACAAATAGGCTAACGCCCGGCAGAGGGATTATAGCGCGCAGGGACACTTGGTCGAGTGATCTTCCGGTTTCCGGTTTCTGATTGTTTCCGAAATTTACATTTGCGACGCTGGAGCCGGAAAGGACATTTCGGATTTCCTCACAGTGAACACTCCACCGCCTAAAGGCGGTGGCTTCAGGTTACGGCTGAAAGCCGGATTGGTCGGCCCCGTGGGCCGACTGGTGCACATCCCGAGACACTCGCGCTCGGGGCTTTCTCGCGAAAACCGCATGGTGAACCGGCCCGAAGTTTTGATTTGAATGCTAAAGCAGTCTCGACGAATCCCGTTTGTGCTCGATCCCGTGCCGCCTAAAGGCGGGGGGTTTACGGATCCCCTATGGGGGGACTCCAAATCGCTCTCCGTCCAGGGCGAATAACAATGCATGAAGGCATCCGCAATACCCTTCCCAGTATGAGAGCTGAGCCAAACAACAGGTAGCAGTCATGGAACCGTCAAACGCAGTTCAAGGATTACAACAGAACCTCAGTCTTGCGCTTGACGCAAGAATGGAAATGAACGGGCAAGCACTTTCGCTAGTAGATCGAGCCGGCTTGATTGAGGCCCTCATCGCAGTTGCCTGGTTTCTAAACGAGGTGGATGAATTGTCCATCTATAACTTCCAGTTCAACGAACTCGCTTCGATTCTTAGCGATCTCGACCATGGAACGGTCCACCCTCTTTTAGCCCCGAAGCGAAGAGGTGGCGCAGCTCCGAAACCGACGGATTTATGGTGCGCCCGTGGGAGGGGTTGCCTTCGCCATCACAGTGCTGACGCGGGCCAATATAGAGAGGGCCGAAGCGGCGCAACGTGTGGCGACCAAATTTCGTGGCTTGAGATCGCTGCTGGGAAAAGGTGCGCGGGATTCGTTGGCGAAATCAATTCTGACCTGGCATGACAAATTTCATTATAGGACGTGCGACAATTCTGAAGCCGTGGAGATGTACGACTCTCTGATGGGTGCCTTAAAGGAAACAGAAGACAGCAAGCGCCTATCCCCAAAGGACTACGAGCGTTTCGCATTGCGACATTTGAGCGTGACGGCAAAAATCAAGCCTATTACGAAAGAACAGGTTCTTTCTTCGGTAGACCGGGAGATCACGGCCGACTGAGCTTGACCTGTTCGGGCATGTTGGGGGCTGCATCTAGCGTAACCCCCCATGTTACACCAGAAGAAGAGCTTCTACCGTCCTGCCTACGAATGGTTGGTACGGATGAAGCTAGATGCGCAATACGACGAAAAAGAGCTCGCCTTCTCTGCTGCTGCGGCGTCAAGTCGACATCGAGCAGCTATTGCAGAAGCGCGGGCATTCGACGGTCTTGACCGAGGATAGCGCGGCCTCGACGTTCGTTGAGCTCTATGGCGCTGATGTTCGCTACGATCATACTGCCAAACAGTGGTACATCTGGAACGGATCGGTTTGGGTGCCAGATTACACGCGGGCAGTCCACGCTTCTTTGCGCGACCTCGCGCGAGACCTTTCTAAGGGGATGGATGACAGCGCGCGAAAGAATTTTGGACGCGCGGCTTTTGTGCGAGGCGTGGAGGCGCATGCAAAATGTGACCGCGATCTGGTCGTGACCTCAGACCGGTGGGACCAGGATCGGAATCTGCTCGGTACTCCGTCCGGCGTTGTTGATCTCACCACTGGGCGGCTCAACCCGGCCGGACGATCTGATTTTATCACCAAATTGACAGCGGCAGGCCCCGGCGAACGAGCGGGGTGCCCGCGGTGGCTGGAATTCCTGCGGCAAATTACCGGTGGCGATAGGCAGCTCGTTCGACTCTTGCAATTGTGGGCGGGATACCTCCTGACCGGCGACACCAAGGAGGAGGTCCTTATTTTTCTTTACGGGCCGGGCGGAAATGGAAAGACCGTTTTGATTAACACGCTTTCGCGCCTCCTCGGAGACTACGCGACAGTCGCATCGATGCAAGCGCTGATGGCGTCAAAGTACGATCGGCACCCTGAAGAAATCGCGTGTTTGGCCGATGCGCGCTTGGTGGTCGCGTCGGAAACCGATGCAGGCAGACGGTGGGACGAGGCGCGGATAAAACTGTTGACCGGTGGAAATGAGATCCGGACGCGCGGAATGCGACAAAACAGCTGGACGTTTCGTCCTGAATTTAAATTGATGATCGAGGGTAACCATTTGCCTTCGCTGTCCAATGTGACGGAGGCGATACGGCGCAGATTTTTGATTGTGCCGTTTGCGTTCAAGCCGAAAACACCGGATCGGGATCTTGAACAGAAACTCGAACGGGAATGGCCGGGCATCCTCCGTTGGGCTATTGAAGGCACGTTGCAGTGGCGGCAGCATGGCCTACCTCGACCGAAGGCATTGGCGGAAGCCACCTCTGCTTATCTTGGCGAGCAAGACGTCGTCGGCAACTGGTTAAAGGAGCACTGTATCGTACGATCTTCAGATCGTCGGATTTGCGAGGCATCGTCGTCGCTTTACAAATGTTGGTCAAGCTACGCGCAGCGCCGAGGTGAGGAAGCGGGATCGCAGCGTGCGTTCAACGAACTCCTCCGCGGAGCGGGCCTTTCAGGCCCGCAACAGATTCGAGCGATCAATACGAAAGGCTTCTACGGAATTAAACTCAAGGGTAGCGACCGCTCTGAGGCTTGATACTCAGGTGAGCGCCGCTGCTGGTATGCCCTTCAACCACCAGATGCTTTGCGGTGTACGCAAGGCTGCCATTCAAAGCGGCGCCGTCTCTGATGATTGGTGTCTTAACGTAACCCCTTCAAATGCCATGATGCAAATCGTTCTGCAGCTCACAGCACTGGGCCAAAATGGAGCGTTTCTCGCAATTGCACTGATCTCAACCGTTCGGACATAAGGGTAGATGAGGATCGCCCTTTGACGCGCATCATGCCTGATATTCAGCAACCGCCGATCGAGTTTGCCGTTCTGGCGTAACCCCCGTTTTTACACCAGAAACTAACCTGGCAGGCTTCCCGAATTCGTTGCGCCAAAGCGGGCGCAAGGCAATCTGGGAGCTAAGTTGAGACGATGGGCGAAGAAGCCGATAAAAATCTGATTACCGTGACCCTGCCCACCACCTACCCCGGTGTGGCGGGTCACCACGATGGCGCCAATGTCGCGATCGAGGCGATGTCGCCTTCACGACGTTACGGTGCTGATACGAATCTGCGCAGCTGGCGCCGGTTGCTCAAATCTATCGATCCGGCGCACGAAAATGGCTGGTCCTTTTCCGGCCTCGAATTGCAACCGGGTGCACAAGCCGTGCTTCCGGCTTCTTCAATCGTTGTTGCCTGCGACCTGAGCTGGGCCAAGGCGAAATGGTATGCCGGGCAGTACATCAAGCCGTTGGAGGTCGAGGCAGCGCTGTACGAGGCGACCGGAGAAGGCCTTGTACAACTGACGCGGTCGGTGCGCAGGGTTTGGGCGCGCGACCTCCTCGGCTGGCTCATCACCAACCGCGCGGGAGATTCCTACCATCAAGGTTCATGTTCCTGCTAGGCGGGGATCTGCGTGATGGCGTCCCCGAAAAGGAAAGCGCAGACCAAGTCGCGCGCGAAGAGCGCGCGACTTGGTCGTACGAAACAATCTCGTCGCCGCTCAAGGACGAAGCGCAAGTTCGATCCCACACCGCAATCGTATGGGCCGCTACACCGCGCGTGCATGACTCTCAACAAGAAGTTATTCAGCGACAAGCTGCCGCCCTGCCTGGTCACGCTGCAGCGGAAGAGCCGGGCGCTGGGCTACTTTTGGGGACGGAAATTCCGTTCCGCCGACGGCACGATCATCTCCGACGAGATCGCGCTCAACCCCGCACACTTTGCCCAGCGTGGCGCCAAGAAGGTGTTGTCGACGCTCGCGCATGAACTTTGCCATCAGTGGCAGCAGCATTTCGGCAAGCCCTCTTCACATGGTTATCACAATGCCGAGTGGGCCGCCAAGATGGCGGAGATCGGCTTGTTGCCGTCAGACACCGGACGCCCCGGTGGCATGAAGACGGGCCCGAGAATGACCCATTATATTCAGCACGGCGGCGCATTCGACCGCGCTGCCGACAAGCTGATCGCTAACGGTTTCGCACTGGCCTTCGTCGAGCGCACCACGAAGGCCGAACGCAAGATCGCGTTGAAAAAGCGTCAGAGCAAGACGCGCTACAGCTGCGAAAGCTGCGATTTGAACGCCTGGGCCAAGCCCGGCACGAATCTCATTTGCGGCACCTGCCGTCAGCGGCTGGTGCCCCAGTCCATCTAACTTCAACAATCTAAGGAAGGAGAATCGAACATGACTGCCGCCTGGAATTTTGTTTGCGCCGTCGAGGCTGTCGGAAAAACGCCGGAGGGACCGCATTTTCAGCGGACGCTGATGCATCGCATTACGCAGAAGTTGCTGCAGACGGTCGGCGAAAAGCGTCCCGGCGTCGTCGAGTGCCCTGCCGAACTCGGCCTTCCCCCTTACCTGCCGACCGCGACGGTTCCGGTCCGCTTTCAGATCGGCGATTGGGCTTTCGTCACAGCCGTGGAGCGCATGGTGCGTAATGGAGCCCTGCAAGCCGGATTGGTGCAGTTGTGGGAGGAGAACGGCTTCGTGACTAGCGGAATTCAGGGAACGCACAACGGGAGGCCGGTCATGACGATAACCGCGGCGCGCGAGATCGAAACTCTCTTTGTCCGGATCGGTGCCTTCGATCGCAGGCTCGAGTTCCGGGGTCACGCTTAAACCCAAAGAGCCGCGCGTGATGGGCCGCTTGCGAAACCAAATCTGAGGCATCGAACAATGGCTAGAAGACCAAAAAAGCCAAAAGGACCGGAACCCGCGAAGAAGCGTCGTCGGGGCCGGATCCGGCGTGAGAACGCAGCCAATCGGCAGAGCGCAAAGGAGGCGCTGGAATATCCCGGGATCCCTGCGCCATTGGCGACTTTCGAAATCCTTCCGAAGGTGCTGCACACCGGCACGAGCAACAACGTGATGATGTCCGTGCGGAAGACTCCCCGAACCAAGAACTTCGAAGGGCAATATGGGCAGGACGGGACCGTGCACCACCTCAACATCGCGCTCGGCGTTCATACCCTGTTGGCCTACCACGGTCTCGTGGCGCTGGTCGGGAGTGGTGCTCGCGCCAAAGATGAGCTTCGTGCGCTGGAAGTCGGAATCGGCGATATCGATTATCGACTGGGGAACGGACGCGAGCACCTGACCAACCGAACCGCTTTCGAATCGGAGGATGAGCTTGAGCGAGCTGCCTTTCGCAAATATGCCGCGCTGCAGGCGGACGGCGAAGCGGCGACCGATGTGCGAGAAAAGATCCTCGCCACGACGGAATCGGTGCGGCTCGTCTTTCGTGCCTATCAACGCGCACAGGGTGTGCTGGATGCTGAGAGGAAAGGCGTTGGTAAGAGCGCGGATGATTCCGCAGCGCAACAGGAACGGGCGTATACGCATACCAGTTCGCATTTGTCGGCAACCGAAGCGTTCCAGGTGGCCTACCTCGCTGACATCAACTCAGCCGAACTCTGGATCCAATATGCAGCATTTTTTGGAAGGACGTTCGAACTCGCCCGTTTCGTCGGACGCGTGAACGCCGGCGTTGCGGCGATGCTCAGTCCCGATTTGTTCGAGCTTACCAAGGAAGTGCTCGCTGCCGAGTCTCAAGAGACCGACCTGTCGGTGTTGTGGGTCAGTCTGCGGCAGCTCCTGAATCGGAACTTGTCTACAGCCAAATTCGACTTCGCACTGCGCATTGCGGAAATGGTCGATGGTACCATTCATGTCACCCGAGAAACGCGCGAGCAAAGGAACCATCAGCTTACGATCGAAGAGCGAAATGGAACTCGATATGCGATCGTTGAGAAGCAAGATTTAGCATTGATGGTCGTCGCTCTCGATGATCGACCCCCGGTAAACAACTGATCAACCTGCGTAGTTTCGTCTGCATTCATTCAATCGCTATCCGTGTCCGACGCCGGCAATGATCGGGGGCGGCGGACAATCCCGTCTGCCAACGGAAGGGAAAAATTGATGTTGAAGAATCTTGATGCCTACCCGCTGCCGAACGGAGCCATCGCCGCCAACGATGAGATTCCGGTGATGACGCGGCTCCTCGTCCAGGAAGTGGGCCACGTCGTTGCGGCCGCCGCAGCCGGCATCCCTATCGATTACGTCGTCATCGACCTCGATGAAGGCCGCCACGCGACCTACATTGACGTCGCCTACCGCCTTCGGCTCGAACGCGATACGGCTCTCAATGGCCGCATTCTCGCCGCCGGCTTTATGGCCGAAATGGCGACGTTCGGGGCTGCGGAACTGTCGATCTCGAGCGACGATCTCGCCACGCTGGCGGCGCGCCTCGGCGTTTGCACGACGCAGGATCCCGAGATCTGGATGAAGGAGATCGCGCTGCGCGCGCGGTGGATCTACCAGCCGGTTCTCCCGCCCGACGCCGTTGAGGCGATCCGACCGACCTATGCCAAGCTCGTGAGCGCAATCGAGAGTGGCCAGCACGTCGTGAACGGCGCGCAGGTCGTTCCGATCGATGCCTTCCACAATCTTTCGCTGAATTTGCCGGACGTCGATTACTGGAAGGCTCACCAGCGCACCAAGGATGGCTCCGGTCGCGACCAGATCCTGGCCGCCTTGCGCGGCGGGGCAAAGTCCGGAGTTTAGGATGACAGGGCGCTACGTCAAACCGACGTGGCGCCCCTCCGCAAAATCCTAGTCATTTAGAGATCTCAACCTGGATGTGACCGCGACTGGGCGATCGTCCGATGTTTCTCATGCAGTCTTTTACGATCAAAGAGGCAAAACGAATGAAAACCGACAGCACCAAGAATAACAAATTCCCCGGCTTCGCCGAGGTCGGACCTGTCAGCATGATCTTGAGCTCGGACGAAGGCGCCGCAGGTAAGACCACGACCGCCCTGCAACTCGTCGCGGCCTTCGAGCTCGCCGCCCTGCCGCTCGACCTTTTCCAGATGGACACTAAGCGCAAGCTGGCAATGAAATCGAGCCTGCCCGTGCAGAGCCTGCTGGTACCCGACCGCCGTGAAAATCGCGGGGACGATCTGGTCCCCTCAGATATTATTGCACCCTGGTATCGTGCCGTCACCGACATGCCGCAGACGCGGCGCTCCAGCTTGCTGGAGGTCGGCGGCGCGCTTGCGCCGTTGTTTCACAGCGCGATCACCGATTTCGATCTCGACGAGGATATCACGCTGCTAAATCTGCAGGTTCTCGTGATTATTGTCTGCAAGGCCGGTGAAGATTCCGCCTCGCAGATGATCCGCGAGCTGAAGCGTGTCGAGCGGAATTTGCCCAACGCCAAGACGGTATTGGTTCTTAACCACTATCCAAACGATCCTTATAAAGCAATCGAGTACTGCGAGAAGGATACGCGCAAGGCTTTCGCGAGCGCGATCGATCGTTACCCCGTGATCAACATGCCGAAGGTCCACGACCGCAGCATGGCGATCTACGAGCGCCTGCAGGTGCTGCCTTCCACGGTCGTTTCCTGGCACCTCGACAACTACGCTGAGGCGCTCCGCCGCGTCGGCGGTCGTCGCGACGACGCCAAGATCCTGGTCAAGGATATCGCAGCGTGGTCGGCTATCATGCAGGACGAGATCAGCCGCCTTCTCCCTTTCCTCGCGGGCGGTCGCGATGCCTGACCGGCGTTCAAATTTTCTCAACAATGTCGCGAAGGTGAAAGCCGACGCCAAGAACGATGCCGAGCAGCTGGTGCGGGAGCTCAAGCAAATGACGGCCGCGGAATTCCTGCGCCTGCCCGCGAAGACGCATGCGCTATTGACTGCCGCACAATATCGCGAGGTCGTCGCGACGATCGCGCCGGAGGTCAGCCTGCCGGACCCACCGCCGCCCGAGCGCGTGCGCAAGGAAGCAACGACCTTACGCGACTGGTGGCGCGCGTGCCCGACGATCGCACAGATGATTCTTGTCACCGCTGCGGTAACGACGATTTTCCTCTTCGCGGCGATCGGAACTCCCTGGGCGTGGAAGTGGACGATGAGTCGCGTGGAAATCGTCCGCCCGCGATCGACCGCGACATGGCCCGCCTGCGCTCGGCTGAGCCGTTTTACCGATGGCTGCGTCTACTACCCCGTTCAGGACCTGGACTGGGCCACGGCAGCGGAGCAACTCCAGATGTCGCCGCAGGAGCTCCACGACGTGAACCCGCACCTTCCACCACAATTCGTCCCTGCGCGCGCGCCGCTGGCGATTTGGCGTCATCAAGGTCATCTGGAGGACTAAACATGGATCGGCTCGCAAAATATGAATACCGGCCGGCGGCGCCGGCCGCCTTCTCTGCGCTCGGCATGGGTCTAATGGCGTGTTTTCTTGGCATTGTAATTTCTTTCATGCTCATAACGCCGACCGCATGGCGTGCCGACGCCGCGGTCGCCGTGACCGCAACAGAGTTATTGTCTGCTATAGAGAATCGCGGATTGGCCGAAGCAATATCGGCGGACGATCTGTTCCGCGAAACGGCGCCGCGGCTGATCAGTATAGCTCTTGCTGCTATACTATCTGGAATTCTGGCGTTTCGGATAAAGCGGCGCATTCAACCCATTGTTGATGGGCGTCAACATCACGAAGGCCTGCAGCTGCTCAGAGGCGCGGCGGCCATTGCCAGTGCCAACCGAGCTCTCGCGGCACAAGCCCGTCCTCTTGATCGTACGATACAATGGCTTCCGAGCGTGCCCATTCCCCGTGCGCGCGAGGTTCAGAATCTTTTGATACTTGGCGCCATCGGCTCCGGCAAAACGCGGCTGATCCTTTATTTGCTCGAACAGCTGGTTCGCCGCCTATTGCAAAATCCAGCGGAGGATTATGGCTTGTTCGTGCACGATACGACCGGCGAAATTCTTGAAGGGTTTCCGATGGAGGACGGTCAGTTCGCTGTCATAAACCCCGACCGTCCCGGTTGTTTTGCGTGGGCGATGGGACGGGATTTCCGGGACGACAGCGACTGCGAGAGCGCAGCCGAGCAGATCATCGGACAAACCAGCGATGCGTTTTGGGGTAAAGGTGCAACGACGCTATTCGCCGGCTGCATGATCTTATGTAAGGCCAAACACGGAAGCGATTGGGGCCTACCGCGATTGTACATGGCGTGCCTGAGCGATCCCGTCCAGATGAAAAAGGACTTCGAACAGTACTATCGACCGGCTGCAGGCTTGATCGAATTCGATGCTTCGGGCGAACTCAGCAAGACCACGATCTCGCTCTTGCTGACGTTTCGGGGGAGTGTCTTGAGAGTCCTGCGACCACTGGCGCGAGCCTGGGCCAAAGTCCCACCCGAGCGGCAATTCTCATTCGGCGATTGGGTAAATGGCGCCAATCCGCAACAGCCGAAGGTCGTCATCGTGCAGCGTTCCGGCAGGCACCCCGAAATGAGTGCAGCGTGGATCGGGATGGCGGTTGACTTTATTACCGCTGCGGTTGGCGACATCAGGCTCTCGGTGAGCCAGACGCGGATTAGAACGTTCGTTCTTGACGAGGCCCCGGCTCTTGGCCGCCTGCGCCGCTGGCCCGACCTCCTGGACACCGCGCGAAATAAAGGAGTATCGACCATCGCGGCCATCCAGGACGTCGCTCAATTCAAACGAATTTACGGCGATGCGGCGGCGAGCATCTTTCAGCGCTTCCTGACCAAGATCATCTGCGCCCAGACCCAGGGACCTGAGACAACGGCCCTGGCCGACGACATGATCGGCAAGCGATGGATCATGGAGGATGAACCGACAGTTGCCGTTGAGCGCGGCCCGACGGGTCGGACCGAACGCAGCTCGATCACGAAGCGGCCCCGCGAGGTTCCGATCGTCCGCCCCGAACATCTCGCCTACCGGCTGGGGGTTGCCAATCGCAAGATCAAAGCTCTGGTCGTCGGGCTCGGGGATGTGCTGGAAGTCGAGTGGCCGATGCGAATTTGGGGGCTGCGCCGGCGCGTTTGAACCGCAGGTAACAGAGATTTTGTGGTTCGCGGTAGCCCTCTTAAGCACTGTAATAAAACGAGAATTCTAGCTTCATTCATCCAATCGCATTCGCCGCAAATGTGCATATTGAAGAGGCCTCCAAACGGGGGCTTTCTTCGTGGTCGCGACATGGAATCCGGCAGCAGCGAGCACGTACTACACGCGTCAGCGTGAGACGGAGTATTACGCCGGAAGCAGCGAACCGGCGGGCGTTTGGTACGCTCCGGCCGGCGATTTTGGTATCGCGGATGGCGCGCCGGTCGAACGCGAGACTTTTGAGCGGCTGTATCACGCTATCGGCAATGACGGACAGTCGCTTCTCGAAAAAGTTCGCAAACACAAAGAACGTACACCGGCTTTCGACATCACGGTGAGCGCGCCGCGCTCGGTTGCGCTGGTGTGGGCATTTGCGCCGTACGATACAAAATGCCTGATTGAAGCAGCACAGCATCGAGCCTCCAGGGCTATGCTTGCGGTGCTGGAGCGCGAAGCGGTTTGGGCGCGGCGCGGTCGTGATGGTGCTTTCATTGAGAAAGTTGCCCTAACTTCTGCGACCTGGCAGCACTGCGAAAGCCGGTCAACCCAGCACATTGACGGCCGGGTATTTGGCGATCCGAATTTGCACACGCACTGCGTTTGCATGAACATTTCGACTCGTCCAAGCGATCACACTGTTGGCGGTCTGCATTCCAAGATCATCCGCGATTTCAAGATGGCGGCCGGCGCCACGTATCATGCCGCGTTGGCGCATGAGCTGCAAAAAATCGGCTTCGCGATCGACCGCGTCGGCAAGAACGGAATTTTCGAAATCGCCGGAGTTAATGACGAGACCATCCGTTACTTCAGCGCACGTCGTCAGGAGATCGAAGAGGAGCTCGCTGTACACGGGGTTGCAAGCAGCGAGGCGCCGGCACTTGCGGCCGCAATCAGCAAAGCGACCCGAAGTGCCAAGCATCAGAGTAAGGCCGTTGCGCGCGAGGAAATCTGGGCCGAAGCCGCGCGGTCGATCGGCATTGAGGTCGAGACGTTCACGGAGAGCCTGCGGGATCAAGCGAGGACGTTTGATCGTGATGCCGCGGAACGGCTCCTCGCCGAACGATTGGCGGCGCTGCCGGCTATGCTTACCGAACAGGAAAGCGTAGTTGACAGGCGGGAGCTGTTGCGTTCCGTCGCCGCAGCTCTCGTCGGCACTGGCCTGCCGCCAGAGCGCGCAGAAGCGGAAGTCAATTGCCTCTTGAGCAAGGGCGCCGTGATCGAGATCGGACGCGATCCGCTCGGCCTGCCGCGTTACTCCACCCCGGAAATGCTAAGAATCGAGCGCGACGTCGTGAAGCGCGCGCAGCGTCTTGCCGAGGCAACCTGGCGCGCCGTCGATCGTGACCGGCTGTCCCGCCAGTGCAAGACTGCGGGGCTCACTGCGGAACAGACTGACGCGGTGCTCGCCGCAACCACCCCCTCGGCCATCGCTGTCATCGAAGGAGCTCCTGGATCAGGTAAGACCACGATATTGGCGCCCGTTGTGGACGCATACTCCAAAGCTGGATGCAGGGTTGTCGGGACAGCTACGGCTTGGCGCATCGCCAACGTGCTTCGCGACGATCTCGGCATCGAGGCACGCGCGACGGCTTCTTGGATAGAGCGGCTAAAGGCCGGCGAGAAGATTCTGGACAATCAATCTGTTCTGATCGCGGACGAGGCCGGACTTCTCTCATCGCGCGAAATGCACGTGCTGCTTGGTGCGGTCGCTGATGCCAAAGCCAAGCTGATCCTAGTCGGCGACCGACGTCAGTTGCAAGCCATTGGAGCCGGACCCGGCCTTGATCTCGTCTCGCGGGCGGTTGAAGCCGTGCGGGTCGATACCATCGTCCGCCAAACCAAGCCGTGGGCGCGGGAGGCGATCACAGACTTCGGCCGGGGCCGTGCTTCAGTTGCTCTCCAGGCATTTGCCGAACGCAAACTCCTGCTTGAGGCGAACGGCGCGAAAGCTGCGATTTCCGCGATCATTGAGGCGGCGGACCGCGCTCATGCGGCCAAGCCGGGCGCGTCCACCCTTATTCTGGCCAAATCAAATGCAGCTGTCGCGGCGATCTCAAAAGAGATCCGCAAAGCGCGGAAGGCCGCTGGCATCATCGCCGGCAAGGAAATCTCTCTGGCGGTCAGCACGCCCTCTGGCCATGCCAGCGAAATCCAGCTCGCGCGCGGCGACCAGATCAGGTTTCTCGCTCGAAACGACGATCTCGGCGTTTTCAACGGCACGATTGGGACGATCACAAAAGTCCGCGAGCAGCGCGGCCTCGTATCAGGGACAAGGAGCGTCCGTATAGAAGCGGAGATTGCTGGCCGACGGTTGGCGTTCGACCCAGTCGTGCTCGCAGATGCCGGTGGCCGCGCCCGGCTCGGATGGGCTTACGCATCCACGATCCATGGCGCCCAGGGTCTGACAGTGGACTACGCAGTAGTACACCTCGATCAGACCTACAACTTGCACGACATTTATACCGGCGCAAGCCGCGCGCGTGAAGCAACGACGTTGGTCGTGGATGCAAAAAGCATCGACCGGCGCCTTACGGCCGAGCTTCCGTTCGATCAGCAACAGGACGATCTCGCCTTTTCTGCAGCGCAGCGCAGGGCTTGGCTCGCCGAGCGCCTCTCGCGGGCTTCGCCGAAAGTTTCGACGCTCGACGTGATTGAAACACGGGAGCTCGATCGGTCGGCGGAACGGGCTCGCCAGCAGCGGCGGGAGCTCAGCTATGAGATCTAGCCGCCCAACCTCTTACCGGTCTTCCCGGTCCCCCGCAGCGGAACGTAAGGGCAGACGATCGGATCTGTGACGAACAAGCCAGGAAGTCGGCTTGTTACGCCAAGACCAAGCGAGGACGCAAACAGTCTCAACCGGACATTTTTGAAGTGACGCTTAGCTTGCCTACGTCGTTGCCCATCCTGGATCGAGAGTTGCGAGCAATCGAGATTTTGCTTGGTAACGAGCTCCGGGATTTGCTTGCCAATGATACAGCCACGCCGCCAATTTCGCGAGAAAAACCCGTTGACAAAGCACCTTCTTAGCTGCGCAAATTCCAGCTTGAGAAGATTGGTTTGCGTTTCCTGCAGGCAGATATTCCGATGAATAAACACCAGTTTCCCAGAACTCATCAGCAGCCGGTCGATGGCGCCAAGCGCGCAGCTACCTATTACCGCGTTAGCACAGGCCGTCAGTATGCGAACGACGCGTCGATCCCGTCGCAACGCAAGATCACATCCGGCTTCTGCGAGCAGAATAATTACGTCATCGTTGACGAGTTCGTCGAAGCCGCGACGGCGACAGATGATCGCAGGCCCGTGCTGCAGGAGATGATCGACCGCGCCTGCGCATCGAATCGTCCTTACGACGCGATCGTCTTCTATGCCTTCAACCGGTTCTTCCGGAACGTAGCCGAGATGGAACTGACGATCCGCAAGTTGCGCAAGCATGGCGTCGAAGTTGTCTCAGTTACCCAGCCAACGGGTGACGACCCCAGCCAGATCTTGGTTCGTCAGATCATCGGGGCCTTTGACGAGCATACTTCGCGGGAAATTTCTAAAAATACAATCAGAGCGATGCGAGAGTCGGCAAAGCAGGGTTTTTGGAACGGCGCCACGCCGCCGCTCGGCTATAAGATAGTCGAGGCAGAGCACCGCGGTCAGAAGATCAAAAAGAAGCTCGCCATCGATCCGGTCGAAGCTGAGACCGTCCGGCTGATGTACAAACTCTACCTTGAGGGCGACGGCACGACTGGTCCGCTCGGCGTCAAGGAAACCACGAAGTGGCTGAACAGCCACGGCTATCGCACGCGACGTGGGTCCACCTTCGGGGTTGGACCTGTACACAAGATTCTGACGAATACTTGCTACGCGAGCGGAGATTGGCCGTACGGCAAGCGCAACTCCGTGACGGCGGTCAGCATGACCTGTCGAATGTGATCTACATTCCTGTCCCAGTCTTGATCGAACAAGCCACCTTCGACCAAGTGCAGGCGAAGCTGGCGCGGAGCAATCCGAAGACGACCCCGCCGCGCGTCGTCAACGGTCCCTCGCTGCTGACGGGGCTTGCCGTCTGCGCATCCTGCGGTTCCGGAATGACGCGAACGGGAACGACCAACCGGCAGGGAAGGTCGTATTCGTACTACTCTTGCGCGGGATGCCAACAGAAGGGCAAAACCGTCTGTAAAGGCCGACATATTCCGGCGGCGACTTTAGACGAAATCGTCCTGACCAATCTGAAGCAGCGTGTCCTGGCGCCTGACCGGATTGCTGATCTCATGAAATCACTGATGGAACGCCAGGCTACGAAGAGCGAATCCGCCGATCGACGGCTTCTCACGCTTCAGCGAGAGGTAAGTGACGCCGAAGACCGCCTGAAGCGGCTCTACCGCTCGATCGAGGATGGCATCGTGGAACTCGACGACATCCTGCGCGAACGCACCGCTACCCTGAAATCCGAGCGAGAGCGCGCCAAAACGGCCCTTGACCGCGCCCGCGCCCAATGCGGTACCGCAGCCTCAATTGATGTTTCGAAGATCGACGCGTTTGCACGTCTGATGAACGAAAGACTCGAGAACGCGGACACCAATGCCCGCAAGGGCTATATCCGCTCGATCATCGACGCGATCGAAGTCGATGATAAGGCCATCCGGATCATCGGCTGCAGAGATATCCTGCAGGCCGCCATCGCAGGCAAACAGATCGAGAACAGAAATGTTAGTGGTTTTGTTCGCAAATGGCGCGCCCGAAGAGATCTGAACTCCTGACCCCTAGATCTGTAGTCTAGTGCTCTATCCAGCTGAGCTACGGGCGCGCATTTCGCAGACTTTAAGGGCCGGAGGCCGCTCCGCGAAAGAGCGCCATAGCTACCGGCTCCGGAACGGCTTTGCAAGATCGATAGATAAAGGATTTTGGGCCAAAATGCAGGTTTTCAGGCCCGGATCTGCACATCCCGATGGCTGTGCAGCTCCACGGCGCGATCCGGAATCATGATTCGGAACGTCGCCCCGATGGTGCCTTCCACCAGATTGAGCTCCCCGCCATGGGCTCGGACCAGTTCCGCAGCGATGGCGAGCCCAAGTCCCGTGCCGCCGTCCCGCGACGAGCCCTGAAACGCCTCGAACAGGTGTTCGCGGGCCTTCGCCGGGATGCCGGGGCCGGTGTCCGAAATTTCCAGAATGGTCACGCTGCCCTCGCGGCGGCCGGTGACGCGGATCTGCTTGGCGATCGCGACCTTCGACTTGTCGCTCTCCAGCGCCTGCGCCGCGTTGCGCACCAGATTCAGCAATACCCGGAACAACTGATCCGGATCGGCGTCGACAGCCAGCCCGCGCTCGATGGCGTTGATCCATTCGATCGACGTGTCGGCGGCGAGGCCTGCCGATCTCGCGCACCTCGTTGACGACGGCTTCGACCAGAACCATGCGGCGGTCGGGCGGCGCTTCCTGCGCCTTGCCATAGGACAGCGTAGACTGGCAGAACGCGATGGCGCGCTCCAGCGAGCGCATCAGCTTCGGCGCAAAGCGCTGCACGCGCGGATCGGGCACACTGGCAAGCTGATCGGACAGCAGTTGCGACGACGCCAGCAGGTTGCGCAGATCGTGATTGATCTTCGATACCGCGAGCCCGAGCGCCGCGAGATGGTTTTTCTGATGCAGCATCGACACCAGATCGCGCTGCATGTCGGACAGCTCGCGCTCCGCCAGACCGATCTCGTCGGTACGCTTGGAGGGCTCGATAATGCGCGCCGTGCTTTCCGGGTTCTCGTGAAACGCGACGAGATTGGCGGTGACCCGCCGCATCGGCCGCACGAACAGATGATGCAGGGCGAAGTAGATCAGCCCCGCGGTAATGATCGCCATCACCAGCGACAGCAGCAGGAGATTTCTGGAGAAGCGGAACATCGCGTCGCGCAGCGGTTTCTCGTCGACCACCACTTCGATGAACTGCCCGCTGCCGGGCGCCGGCCCCAGCACGCGCATGACTTCGTCGCCGCTGTCGAGCATCACCTGAAAGGCATCGACGATGGCCGACCACGCGTTCATGTCGCGCATGTCGACATCGTGATCGATCTTTGCCGGCATGTCGGCAGCCGCAAGAAGCCGGCGCTGCTGGCCGGTCTTGATCGCCACCGCGCGCGCCCCGATGCTGGCGAGAATCTGCCGGGCCAGCGCGTCGGGCACCATGCCGCTCGGCGCCGCGTCCAGCACCAGCGCCGCGGTATTCGCAGCCGCCAGCCGGTCGTTGAGCCGGTTCATCCGGAAATTGGCGATGGACGGGACGTAAATCAGGATTTCCGCGATCAGGATCAGCGGGATCGTCAACAGCAGCAGCTTGCCGGACAGCCCAAAGCGCAGCCCCGGCGGAGGCCGTCTGGCCGTCATCAGATCTGGCTCATCGCCGGATGCCGCCATGAATTGAATGCCCGCCTGTTGAGAGGATTTACCGCCTTAGGATGCGCCTCGCCGCCACCGGGGTCAAACCCCTGGAACACCTATGGTTTAACCAGTCCGGACGCTGTCCCGGCCGGCCCGTGCATTAAAACCCCAAGATTGACGAAAACTGGCCGCTCCCGTATAAGCCGCGCCAACTGTCCTCGATGGCCCGGCTTGACCGGGCCGGTTCATTTTGGATCGAAATTGGTCCTCTTCAGGGCCGACATCGCTGGATTTCACACCATTTATCGGCGAATTGCCTCCGACGAGCCAGTCGGACGAGCTCTTCGGCAGCGGAGAACGACCCGTGAAGCGGACTTATCAACCCAGCAAACTGGTGCGCAAGCGCCGTCACGGCTTCCGTGCCCGTCTCGCGACCGTCGGCGGCCGCAAGGTTCTCGCCGCCCGCCGCGCCCGTGGCCGCAAGCGTCTGAGCGCCTGAACCGACCTCATCCGGGACCCTTCCCTATGCGCCGGTTGGAATCATGGACCGGTTGAAGCAGCGCGCGGATTTCGTCGCCGCGGCCAAAGGCCCGCGCATGGCCAGCCCTGCCTTTGTGGTACAGACCCGCGCGCGCGACGACGGTGGCCCGGTACGCGTCGGTTTTACCGTCACCAAGAAGGTCGGAACCGCCACGGAACGCAACCGGGTCCGGCGCAGGCTTCGCGAATTGGTGAAGCGGCTCGACGTCATATCCATGCGACCCCACCATGATTATGTGATAGTGGGCCGTCGGGCCGCGCTGGACCGCGGCTTTGAAACCATGTTCAACGATCTGCGCTCGGCGCTCAGCCGCCTCGAGCGGCAGACGCCGAAACAGTCCAGCGACCTGAAGCCAAACGCAGTTCCTTCCCGCACGCCCGAGTGAATGACGAGACCTGAACGATGATCGAAAATCGCAACACCATCCTCGCCGTCATCCTGTCGGGCCTTGTACTGATCGCATGGCAATATTTCTACAACATCCCGACCATGGAAAAGCAGCGCGCCGCGCAGCAGGCTGAACTGGCGCAGAAGCAGGCGGTGAACCCGGCTTCGCCGACCCCGGCCAATCCCTCGGCCACGCCGTCGGCGGCGGGAGCGCCCTCGCAGGCCCCGATCCCCGGCGGACCGACGACCAACGCGCCGATCCAGAACCGTGCCGCCGCCATCGCAGCCGGCCCCCGCGTGAAGATCGACACCCCAAGCATCAGCGGCAGCATCGCGCTGACCGGCGCACGCATCGACGACGTGGCGCTGGTGAAGTATCGCGAGACCGTCGATCCGAAATCGCCGGCGATCGAGCTGTTCTCGCCCTCGGGCACCAAGGAGCCGTTCTACGCCGAGTTCGGTTTCGTGCCGGCGGCAGGCTCGACCATCAAGATGCCGGACAAGGACACCGTCTGGAAGCAGGAAGGCGCGAACGCGCTGACGGTGGCGACGCCGGTCACGCTGAGCTGGACCAACGGCCAGGGCCTCACCTTCAAGCGCACCATTTCCATCGACGACAAGTATCTCTTCACGATCAAGGACGATGTCTCCAACGTCGGCGATGCGCCGGTCACGCTATATCCGTTCGGCCTGATCTCGCGTCACGGCACGCCGCAGGTGTCCGGTTATTACATTCTGCATGAAGGCCTGATCGGCGTTCTCGGCGACCAGGGCTTGCAGGAGTACGGCTACAAGAAGATCGATGACGCCAAGGCTGTCGAATTCAAGGTCACCAATGCGTGGCTCGGCATCACCGACAAATACTGGGCTGCGACGCTGCTGCCGAGCCCGAAGGCGTCATTGCAGGCGCGCTACTCGTCGAACCTCGTCGGCACGTTGCGCACCTATCAGACGGACTATCTGCTCGACCCGATGACGGTCGCCATCGGCGGCAGCGCCACGACAACGACCAATCTGTTCGCCGGCGCCAAGGAAAGCGCCACCGTCGACGCCTATGACAAGCAGCTCGGCCTCAACAAGTTCGACCGCCTGATCGACTGGGGCTGGTTCTACTTCATCACCAAGCCGATGTTCTGGGCCATCGACTGGTTCTTCCATATCGTCGGCAACTTCGGCGTCGCCATCCTGCTGGTGACGGTGCTGGTCAAGCTGATCTTCTTCCCGCTCGCCAGCAAGTCCTATGCGTCGATGGCCAAGATGAAGGCTGTGCAGCCGCAACTGGCCGCGCTGAAGGACAAGTATCCCGACGACAAGATGAAGCAGCAGCAGGAGATGATGGAGATCTACAAGAAGGAGAAGATCAACCCGATCGCGGGCTGTCTTCCGATTCTGATCCAGATCCCGGTGTTCTTCTCGCTCTACAAGGTGCTGTTCGTCACCATCGAAATGCGCCACGCGCCGTTCTTCGGCTGGATCAAGGATCTGTCGGCGCACGATCCGACCAACCTGTTCAACCTGTTCGGCCTGCTCGCGTTCGATCCGACCCAGATTCCGGTGATCGGACATTACCTCGCGCTCGGCATCTGGCCGATCATCATGGGCATCACGATGTGGTTCCAGATGAAGCTGAACCCGACGCCGCCAGATCCGACGCAGAAGATGATCTTCGACTGGATGCCGCTGATCTTCACCTTCATGCTGGCCTCGTTCCCGGCCGGCCTCGTGATCTACTGGGCTTGGAACAACCTGCTCTCGGTGCTGCAACAGAGCTACATCATGCGCAAGAACGGCGCGAAGGTGGAGTTGTTCGACAATCTGAAGGCGGTCTTCGCCGGCAGCAAGAAAACGACGTAGCGACGCGCGCCCTCTCAGGCACCGAGCCGCCATCTCTCATCGTCATGCCCGGCCTTGTGCCGGGCATCCACGTCTTTTATGTCGAAAAGCAAGACGTAGATGGCCGGGACAAGCCCGGCCATGACGAAATTTTTCAGACGTTGTCCGATTGGGACCCTTCGCATGACCGATAAAACCGATGCGGAGCTGATCGAGGCCGGACGAAAGATCTTCGCCGGCGACTGGCAGTTCTTCTGGGCCTCGCCGTCGATCGAAACGCTGCCGCCGATGAAAGGCGTCGAGGTCGCTTTCGCCGGCCGCTCCAATGTCGGCAAGTCGAGCCTCATCAACGCGCTCACCGGCCGCAACGCGCTGGCCCGCACCTCGCACACGCCGGGCCGCACCCAGGAGCTGATTTTCTTCGAAGGCCCGACGCCCGCGGACGGCAAGGACGCCGGCCTTCGGCTGGTGGACATGCCGGGCTACGGCTACGCCTCCGCCCCGAAAACCAAGGTCGCGTCGTGGACCACGCTGATCCATAAATTCCTGCAAGGCCGCGCCAATCTCGCCCGCGTCTATGTGCTGATTGATTCACGTCATGGCCTGAAGGATGTCGACAACGACATTCTCAAAACGCTCGACAAATCCGCCATGAGTTATCAGGTGGTGCTGACCAAGGCCGATCAGGTGAAGGCGTCCGAGCTTCAGGAAACCATCGCCGCCACCACTGCGGCGCTGTCGAAACATCCGGCGGCGTTTCCGGAGGTGCTGGTGACGTCGTCGCGGACCGGCGCCGGCATGCCCGAGCTGCGCGCTGCCATGATCCGCCTTTTGAGGGAGAGAATTTGATGACCCAGAATGGTGCTCTACGCCTCGCCGTTGTCCTCGCCGGACTGATGGGCGCGGCCGGTGTCGCACTGGCGGCCACAGCCGCCCACCAGCCCGATGCGACCCGGCTCGGCTCCGCATCGTCGATGCTGCTGTTCCACGCCAGCGCAGTGGCCGGCGCCGCGCTGCTGACCGGGCACGGCATTGCCCGGCAAGCGCCCGGCCTCATCGCGACCTTCGGCTTCGTTGCCGGCGCGGCGCTGTTCGCGGGCGATCTCGTGGCGCGCGAGTATGCCGGTCACGGATTGTTCACGATGGCCGCGCCGACCGGCGGCACGACCATGATGCTGAGCTGGGTAATGCTGGCCCTTGCCGCCGCGTGGCCGCGCCGGGTCGCCTGATCCGCGACGCAAGCGCTTTGCGCCGTTGACGCAATCGGCTAAACCCTGCCAGCCCGCGTCAACGAGAATCCCCCATGATCGATTTGCCCAATATCAGCCCGCAGGATCAGGCCCGCATTCTGTCCGAAGCACTGCCGCATATGCAGCAGTATGACGACGAAACCATCGTCATTAAATACGGCGGTCACGCCATGGGCGAGGAAGCCCTCGCCAAGCAGTTCGCCCGCGACATCGTTCTCCTGGAGCAGACCGCGATCAATCCCGTGGTCGTGCATGGCGGCGGCCCGCAGATCGCGTCCATGCTGACGCGGCTCGGCATCAAGTCGGAATTCGCCGCCGGATTGCGCGTGACCGACGCGCCGACCATGGAAATCGTCGAGATGGTGCTGGCCGGATCGATCAACAAATCCATCGTCAGCCACATCAACGAGGCCGGCGGCAAGGCCGTGGGCCTGTGCGGCAAGGACGGCAACATGGTCACCGCCGTCAAGGCGACGCGCACCATGGTCGATCCCGGCTCCAACATCGAGAAGGTGGTCGATCTCGGCTTCGTCGGCGAGCCCGACAAGGTCGATCTCACATTGCTCAACCAGTTGATCGGCCATGAGCTGATTCCGGTGCTGGCGCCGCTGGCCGCGTCCGCCAACGGCCAGACCTTCAACGTCAATGCCGATACCTTCGCCGGCGCGGTGGCCGGCGCGCTGAAGGCCAAGCGCCTGTTGCTGCTGACCGACGTCCCCGGCGTGCTCGACAAATCGAAGAAGCTCATTCCCGAACTGTCGATCAAGGACGCGCGCAAACTGATCGCCGACGGCACCATTTCCGGCGGCATGATCCCGAAGGTCGAGACCTGCATCTATTCGCTGGAAGCCGGTGTCGAGGGCGTGGTCATCATCGACGGCAAGACACCGCACGCCGTGCTGCTCGAACTGTTCACCAATCAGGGCACGGGAACGCTGATCCACAAGTGATGCGGCCGCAGGTACAATGTTCGATGTCGTCCCCGCGAAGGCGGGGACCCATCTTCTTCCAGCGAGCGGCCAGGGAAACACAGCATCGATGGGCATAACACGAAGTCTGTGGCGCATCATGGGTCCCCGCCTTCGCGGGGACGACCGCAGAACCACTGCCGTCGTCGCGCTTCTTCTCTCTGCGATCTCAACGCTGCTTTCCATCCCCGCCCACGCCGACCTGAAAATCTGCAACCGCATGAGCTACGTGGTCGAGGCCGCCATCGGCATCGACGAGCGGACCGCGACCGCCACGCGCGGCTGGTTCCGGATCGATCCGGCCACCTGCCGCGTGGTGGCGCAGGGCAACATCGCCGCGGAACGCATTCTGCTGCATGCGCGATCTCTGCCCGTGTATGGCGCGTCGCCCGCGCCGCAGAACAGCACCGACAACCTCTGTATCGCTCAGAAAGACTTCGTCATTGCGGGACGCCAGTGCCGTGGCGGCCAGACCGCGGTGCCGTTCACGGAAATCAAGCCGAGCACCGGCGAGGACGGCCATCAGGTGGCCTATCTCGCAGAAGGCGCGGAGTATGACGACGAACAAGCGCGGCTCGCCGCAATCCAGCGGCTATTGGTGATCGCGGGCTATGACGCCGCGCCTATCGACGGTGTCGATGGACCGAAAACGCAAAACGCCCTCGCCGCATTCCTGAAAGCGCGCGGCCTCGGCGCGGACGCGGCGCAGGCGCCGAATTTCTTCGACGCCATGATCGCTGCGGTGGAAACACCTTCCGCCACCGGCCTGACCTGGTGCAACGAGACGCCGCATCGCGTCATGGCCTCCATCGCCACCGACGACGGCAAGACCGTGACCAGCCGCGGCTGGTACCGCATCGAGCCCGGCAAATGCCTGCATCCAGATGTGACGGGACAGCCGCGCAGGATTTTCAGCTTTGCCGAAGCCGTCGATGCCGATGGCCGCACCATCAAGATCAACAGCCGGCCGCTGAACTGGGGCGGCGGCACCACGCTCTGCACCCGCGAGACGCAGTTCGAATTCACCGAACAGGGCGACTGCGGTGGGCGTGGGCTGAATGCCAGCGGCTACGCACTGGTCGACATGGCCGCGGGCGCGGGCAAGACGTTGCGATTTGGAATACCATGACAAGGAAACAACAGCGCAGTTTCGGCCACATCGAGACGTGGGTATTCGATCTCGACAACACGCTGTACCCGCATCACGTCAATCTCTGGCAACAGGTGGACGTGCGGATTCGCGATTTCGTCGCGCAATATCTGAAAGTCTCGAAGGACGAAGCCTTCAAAATCCAGAAGGACTACTATCGCCGCTACGGCACCACCATGCGCGGCATGATGACCGAGCACGGTCTCAACGCCGATGATTTTCTCGACTATGTCCATCAGATCGATCACTCCCCGCTGGAGCCCAATCCGGCGATGGGCGCTGCGATCGAAACGCTTCCCGGCCGCAAGCTGATCCTGACCAACGGCTCGCGCGCCCATGCCGGCAAGGTGCTGGAGCGGCTCGGCATCGACAGCCACTTCGAGGACGTTTTCGATATCGTCGCGGCAAACCTCGAACCGAAGCCCGCGCGGCAAACCTATCTGCGCTTTCTCAAGCTGCACGGCGTCGACCCGTCGAAGGCCGCAATGTTCGAGGATCTCGCCCGCAACCTCGTGACCCCTCACGATCTCGGCATGACGACCGTTCTGGTGGTGCCCGACGGCACCAAAAATGTGGTGCGCGAGGACTGGGAGCTGGAAGGCCGCGACGCCGCCTATGTCGATCACATCACCGACGATCTGACCCGGTTTTTGGCCGCCATCAGGGCATCAAACTGACTGCGTCAGCTTGACTCAAAGCCGCCAAATCCCGACAAAAGCGGCATAACAAAAGTTCTCGCACTCCCCTCCCCAAGGAACACCAATGTCTCTTGCCGCTCTTGAAACCACGCTGAATGCCGCCTTTGACGCCCGCGACACCGTCAACGCCAATACCAAGGGCGAGGTGCGCGACGCCGTGGAACTGGCGCTTGACCTGCTCGACAAGGGCGAGGCCCGCGTCGCGGAGCGGCAGGCCGACGGCAAGTGGCACGTCAACCAGTGGCTCAAGAAGGCCGTGCTGCTGTCCTTCCGCCTGAATGACATGGCGCCGATCACCGGCGGTCCCGGCGGTGCAAACTGGTGGGACAAGGTGCCGTCGAAATTCGAGGACTGGGGCGAGAACCGTTTCCGCGAGGCGGGCTTCCGCGCTGTGCCCGGCGCCATCGTGCGCCGCTCCGCGTTCATTGCGAAGAACGTCGTGCTGATGCCGTCCTTCGTCAACCTCGGCGCCTATGTGGATGAATCGACCATGGTGGATACATGGTCCACGGTCGGCTCCTGCGCCCAGATCGGCAAGCGCGTGCATATTTCGGGCGGCGTCGGCATCGGCGGTGTGCTGGAGCCGCTGCAGGCCGGCCCCGTCATCATCGAGGACGACTGCTTCATCGGCGCGCGCTCCGAGGTCGCCGAAGGCGTTGTGGTGCGCAAAGGAGCGGTGCTGTCGATGGGCGTGTTCCTCGGCGCGTCCACCAAGATCGTGGATCGCGAAACCGGCGAGACGTTTATCGGCGAAGTGCCGGAATATTCCGTGGTGGTGCCCGGCGCCCTGCCCGGCAAGCCATTGAAGAACGGCCAGCCCGGCCCGAACACAGCCTGCGCCGTCATCGTCAAGCGCGTCGACGAGCGCACCCGCTCCAAGACCAGCATCAACGAACTGCTACGGGATTGAGCATGATCCGGAAAAGTGGGCACCGGTTTTCCGATAAGATCATGCTCATCTTAGAGTGAAGCCGATGTCCGACGCCCTCTCCATCGCCCGCGATCTTCTGCGCTGCCCGTCGGTGACGCCGGCGGATGCGGGCGCGTTGGGTGTGCTGGAGAAACTGCTGAGCGCCGCCGGCTTTGATGTCCACCGCGTCACCTTCTCCGAGCCCGGCGCGGCCGACATCGACAATCTCTATGCGCGCATCGGCACCGGTTCACCGCACATCACCTTCGCGGGTCACACCGATGTCGTGCCCGCCGGCGACGAGGCCGCATGGAGCCATGGCGCATTCGCCGGCGAGGTGAAGGACGGCGTGCTTTACGGCCGGGGCGCGGTGGACATGAAGGGCGGCATCGCCTGCGCGGTCGCCGCCACGCTGGACTATCTCGCGGCGAACGGCGGCAAGCCGCAAAAAAATGGGCAAGGCTCGATCTCGTTCCTCATCACCGGCGACGAGGAAGACGTTGCTGTCAATGGCACCGTCAAGCTGCTGGAATGGGCGGCCAAGCGCGGCGAGAAGTTCGATCACTGCGTGCTCGGCGAGCCGAGCAACGTCAACGAACTCGGCGACACCATCAAGACCGGGCGGCGCGGCTCGCAGTCCGGCACGCTGATTGTGGACGGTGTGCAGGGGCATGTCGCCTATCCGCACCGCGCCTCCAACCCGGTGCCGGACATCGCGGCGCTGATCGCGGCACTGAGCGGTGATCCGCTCGACATGGGCACCGAATATTTCCAGCCGTCGAATCTCGAATTCACCTCGGTGGATGTCGGCAACCCGGCATGGAATGTGATTCCCGGGCAGGCGCGCGCGCGCTTCAACATTCGCTACAACGACTGCCACACCCGCGAGTCGCTGCGCGCGCTGATCGAGGAACGCATCGTGAAGGCGAGCGGCAACCGCATCAAGGCGCATGTCGTCTGGGAGCCCTCGAACGCCGACGTGTTCCGTACCCAGCCCGGGCCGTTCACCGATCTTGTCGTTGCAGCCATCGAGGACGTGACGGGGCGCAGGCCCGAATTGAACACCGGCGGCGGCACATCCGATGCGCGCTTCATCACCCATTATTGCCCGGTGCTGGAATTCGGCCTCGTCGGCCAGACCATGCATCAGATCGACGAGCGCACGCCGGTGTCCGATCTCGAAAAGCTGGCCCGCATCTATCGCGGGGTGCTGGAGCGCTACTTCGCATGAGTTTCCCGTTATGAGCGGAAAGATCATCGTCCTCACTGCCATCGACAGTGAACTGACGAAAGAGCGCGCGCCCGACGGCGTCGAGGTGATCTATACCGGCGTCGGCAAGGTGAATGCGGCAAGCATCGCGACGCTGGCTGTCATGGCGCTGCAACCGAAGCTGATCGTCAACTACGGCACCGCAGGCAAGATCGCGCACATTCACAACGGTCTTGTGGAAGTCGCCGACGTGGTCCAGCGCGACATGGCGGCGATGCCGCTGGCGCCGCGCGGGCGTACGCCGTTCTCGCCGGAACTGGACCGGCTGTCATCCGGCTTCGGCCACGTGGTCTGCGGCACCGGCGACAGTTTCGTCACCGCGACCGATCCGTGGCTTGTCGAAAACGCCGTCGATATCGTCGACATGGAATTGTTCGCCATTGCGCATGTTTGCCAGCGCCATGGCGTGCCGTGGCGCGCATTCAAGTTCATCACCGACGCAGCGGACGACAACGCGGCCGATCACTGGAACGAGAACGTCGCCAATGGCGAGGATCTGTTCTGGGATGTGTTGAAGGACATTTCGCGATAGTGCTCCCTCTCCCCGCCCTTGCGGGGAGAGGGTCGGGGTGAGGGGCGCTTATCCCCTGTGTCTTGCCTCTGCCCCTCACCCGCTCGCTTTGCTCGCGACCTCTCCCCGTGAAACGGGGAGAGGTAAGAAAGATCAATACTCCACCCGCACCAAATAAAGCCCGTCCGGCGGCGCGACCGGGCCGCAGGCGGTGCGGTCGCGGGCGTCCAGCGCGCGGCGCATGTCGTCTGCATTCCAACGGCCGTGACCCACCCACACCAGCGAGCCGACCATCGAGCGCACCTGGCTGTGCAGGAACGAGCGTGCCGAGGTGGTGATATTCACGTCTTCACCGTCGCGCGCGACGTTGAGCGTATCGAGCGTCTTCTCCGGCGATTTCGCCTGGCATTCGGTGTCGCGGAACGTCGTGAAATCGTGCTTGCCAATCAGCACCTGCGCGGCTTCGTTCATGGCCGCCACATCGAGTGGGCGGGCGACGCGCCAGACGTGGCCAGCATTCAACGCCAGGTTGGCGCGGCGATTGGTGATGCGATAGATGTAGTGCCGTTTGGTTGCGGAGAAGCGCGCGTCGAACGTCTCCGGCACGATCTCCGCCGACAGCACGCCGATCGGATGCGGCCGCATATGCGCGTTCAGCGCATCGCGCACTCGGTCGGCTTTGTAGTCCTTCGCAAGATCGATATGCGCGACTTGTCCGAGCGCGTGCACGCCGGCATCGGTGCGCCCTGCGCCGTTGACCCGCACATTATCGCCGGTCATCGCCTTCACGGCAGCTTCCAGCGCGCCCTGCACCGAGGGGCCGTTATCCTGATATTGCCAGCCGCAGAACGGCGCGCCGTCATATTCGATGATGAGCTTGTAGCGGGGCATCAGAGCAGCCACCTGCACTGGTCTGTCATTGCCGGGCTTGACCCGGCAATCCATCTCTTTGAGGAAATTCTTCTTTCGATGGATGCGCGGATCACGTCCACGCATGACGATCGGGGATGTTGCGACATCAACATCAACTTACCCGCAGCGGCGGCTTGAGCGGCGTACCGTTGAGGAAAGCATCGGCCTTCATCGGCGGCTTGCCCGCGCGCTGCAATTCGAGAATGCGGATCGCGCCGTCGCCGCAGGCAATCGTGAGTTTGTTGTCCAGCAAATCTCCTGCCGCGCCAGCGCCTTTTGCCAACTCACATCGCAACGCCTTGATCCGCACTGGCTCGCCGTCGAGGACGACTTCGAACCACGCGCCGGGAAACGGCGACAGGCCATGGATATGGCGCAGCACCTCCCGCGCGGATTTCGTCCAGTGGATCCGCGCCTCGGCCTTGTCGATCTTTGCGGCGTAGGTGACGCCCTGCTCGCTCTGCTTCGTGAATTGCAAACCGCGGCGTGCCAGCGCGCCCATCGCCCGTACCATCAGGTCGGCGCCGAGCGGCGCCAGGGCATCGTGCAAGTCGCTCGCGGTCATCGTGTCTGTGATCGGCAGCCGCTCCGCCATCGCCACATCGCCGGTGTCGAGGCCGGCATCCATCTTCATCACCATGACGCCGCTCTCGGCGTCTCCCGCCATGATGGCGCGGTTGATCGGGGCCGCGCCGCGCCAGCGCGGCAGCAGCGACGCATGAAGGTTGAAACAGCCGAGCGGCACGGCGTCGAGAATATTCTGCGGCAGGATCATGCCATAGGCGACGATCACAGCGGCATCGGCGTTTTGCGACCGGAACTCCGCTTCTGCTTCCGGCGTCCTCAACGTCTTTGGCGTCAGCACCGGAATGCCGAGTTGCCGCGCTGCCTGCTCCACCGGCGTCGGCTGCAATTTCATACCTCGCTTCGCAGGTTTGGGTTCGCGCGTGTACACCGCCACGATCTCATGGCCGTGGTCCGCGAGCGCCAGCAGCGTCGGCACCGCGAACTCCGGCGTGCCCATGAAGATCAGACGAAGCGGCATGGAAGGCTCTGCTCATTTCGCATGTAGTCCTGCGACATAAATTCCGCAGGCTCACCAACGTCCCCTCCCCCTTGCGGGAGGGGTCCGGGAGGAGGGTGAACCACACGCACGGGAGTTGAAAATACCCCCCTCTCCACCTCTCCCCCGCAAGGGGTGAGAGAGCAGATCGTGCCTTGTTGCTGTCACCATGGCATTTTCCAAAACGAGACGTGGATGCCCGCGACAAGCGCGGGCATGACGTGGCGAGAATATACTCACAAGCGCCCGAAATTATTTCGCCGCGAGCTTGGCGGCCTTGGTGAATTTCTTCATCACGCGGTCGCGCTTGAGCTTGGACAGGTAATCCACGAACAGCACACCATTGAGATGATCGATTTCGTGCTGGATGCAGGTGGCGTAAAGCCCCTCGGCCTCCTCCTCATGCACTTTTCCATGAATGTCCATGAAGCGCACGCGCACCTGCGCCGGCCGCTCGACCTCCTCATAGTATTCCGGGATCGACAGGCAGCCTTCCTCGTAGACCGACAACTCTTCCGAGACCGACAGAATCTCAGGATTGATGAAGACCCGCGGATTGGTCTCGCCTTCCTTCTTCGACAGATCCATGGTGATCAGCCGCACCGGCTGGGCGACCTGGATCGCGGCGAGGCCGATGCCCGGCGCCTTGTACATGGTCTCCAGCATATCGTCCACGAGCGCGCGGATGTCCGACGTGATCGTCTCAACGGGTTTGGAGATCAGCCGGAGCTGCTTGTCCGGCAGGATGATGATGTCGCGAATGGCCATGCTGCGCGATGTAATGGGCGCGCCCGCCGGGGTCAAACCTCTTGTCGCGCCAAACGCTTGGGTCGCCTTCCAGCGCCGTTAACCCGCGATTAACCCCTAAAATCAAGGGTTTGTTAACCATAAACGTTCCCCATTCGTTCGCGTTTGGCAGCGAATCGGGTTACAAGGGCGGCATGAACGAGATTCTTTTCATGGTCGGCGATGTGCCGGTTCGTGCCGGCGCCGCCCTCATCGCCTTCGGCGCGCTGGCGCTGCTGCTGCTGTTGACCATCGCCATTGTAATTGCCCGCTCCGGCCGCAAGGGCGCCGAGGCCGCGATGGCGCAGGCGTTGCGGGCCGACGAACTTGAAGAACGTCTCAGCGAAGTGCTGCGCATCCAGAACGAAGCGGCTGGCCGCGTCCACGAAATGGGCCAGGCGCTTGTCGGCCGGCAGGCGGAGATGTCGCGCGCCGTCAACGAGCGGCTCGATTCCGTCAGTCAAAAAGTCGGGCAATCGATGGAGCACACCACCCGCAGCACGGTGGCGAGCCTGAGCGCGCTGCACGAGCGCCTCGGCATCATCGACAACGCCCACAAGAATCTCACCGACCTGACGTCGCAGGTGACGACACTGCGCGACGTGCTCGCCAACAAGCAGTCGCGCGGCGCGTTCGGCCAGGCGCGGATGGAAGCCATCGTGCAGGACGGCATGCCGAAGGGCTCCTACGCATTCCAGCATACGCTTTCCACCGGCAAGCGGCCGGACTGCGTGGTGTTCCTGCCCGACCAGCGGCCGCTGTGCATCGACGCGAAATTCCCGCTGGAGGCCGTCACCGCGCTGCGCGACGCGCGCAGCGACGAAGAGAAGAAGTACGCCACCCAGCGGCTGCGGCAGGACGTGATGAAGCACGTCACCGACATTGCCGACAAATACCTGATCCCCGGCGAGACGCAGGACACTGCTCTGATGTTCGTGCCGTCGGAGTCGGTCTATGCGGAAATCCACGACGGCTTCGACGACGTGATTCAGAAGGCCTATCGCGCCCGCGTGGTGCTGGTCTCGCCGTCGCTCTTGATGCTCGCGATCCAGGTGATGCAGCAGATCCTGAAGGACGCGCGGATGCGCGACGCCGCCGACCAGATCCGCACCGAGGTCATCAGCATGTCGGACGATCTCGCCCGGCTGCGCGAGCGCGTGCTGAAGCTGCAAAAGGATTTCGGCAATGTGAACGAGGACGTGCGGCAGATCCTGATTTCCGCCGACAAGATCGAGAAGCGCGCGGGGCGGATCGAAGAGCTGGATTTCAGCACATCGGGCGAACCGGCCGACGCGCCACGCGTCATCGCCCCCACCGGCAGCGACCTGTTTCCGGCGCAATTGTCCCGCAAGTTGCAGGCAGGGGAGTAATTTCGTCCGCAATCTTCCGCTGCGCTTGGTGCTTTTTACCTCTCCCCGTAAACGGGGAGAGGTCGAAGTCTGAGTATCGCGAAGACTTCGGGTGAGGGGCAGCTCGCTGACTGGCCCTCACCCCAACCCTCTCCCCGTAAGAACGGGGAGAGGGAGAAGTCACACGAATCTGCTAACACCTGTTCATGACAGCGCCCGAGATCGTCAAGTCATCTGAAGCTAGCCCTCGCGTCACATGGCGCGAAGCGATGGCGGTGTACCTGCAACCGCGCGTGCTGATCGTGCTGTTCCTCGGCTTCTCCTCGGGGCTGCCGCTCGCGTTGTCCGGCTCGACACTGCTGGTGTGGATGCGCGAGTCCGGCGTCGACCTCGGCACCATCGGCCTGTTCGCACTGGTTGGAACGCCTTACACGCTGAAATTTCTCTGGGCGCCGCTGATCGATGCGCTGCATGTGCCATTGCTGTCGAAACTGCTCGGCCGGCGGCGCGGCTGGCTGGTGTTCGCGCAACTGCTGCTGATCGCCGCAATCCTGTTGCTGGCGCTGACCGATCCGGCGAAGTCGCCGTTCTATGTGGCGCTCGGCGCGTTGCTGGTGGCGTCCGCCTCGGCGACGCAGGACACTGTGGTCGATGCCTTCCGCGTCGAGAGCCTGCCGGAAAGCGAACAGGCCGCCGGCATGGCGTCCTATGTCGCCGCCTATCGCGTCGGCATGCTGATCTCGACGGCGGGCGCGCTGTTTCTGGTCAGCGGCTTCGAGGCGACCGGTTTCGCAAAATCATCCGCATGGATGTGGGGCTATGCCGCCATGGCGGGCATGGTGCTGACCGGCATGATCGCGGCGCTTGCCGCCACCGAGCCGGAGCAATCGCGCCGCGCCGAGGAAGCCACCAGCGGCGACAGCGCAATGACGCGCGTCACGACCGCCGCGGTCGGCGCCTTCACCGAGTTTCTCACCCGCAAGGACGTCTGGGCGGTGCTCGCCTTCGTGGTGCTGTTCAAGTTCACCGACTCGTTTTCCGGGACCATGACTGCGCCGTTCGTGATCGATCTCGGATTCACGCGCAACGACTATGCGGCGATCGTCAAGGGCGTCGGCCTGGCCGCGACTCTGGTCGGCGGATTTGCCGGCGGATTTCTGGCGCGCGCGTGGTCGCTCGAAGCCTGTCTGTGGGTCGGCGGCATCTTGCAGGCCGTCTCGAATCTCTCCTTCGCGTGGCTCGCCTTCGTCGGGCTGAATCAATGGGCGCTGGCGCTGGCGATCACGGTGGAGAATTTCACCAGCGCGATCGGCACGGTAATCTTCGTCGCCTATCTCTCGTCGCTGTGCCAGAGCCCGCTGCATACCGCAACCCAGTATGCGCTGCTGGCCGCGCTCTCCGCCGTGGGTCGAACATATCTGTCGGCAGGCGCAGGCTATGTCGCGCAGGCCACCGGCTGGCCATTGTTCTTTGCGCTCAGCGTGCTGGTCGCGGTGCCGAGCCTGATCCTGCTGGCGTGGCTGCAACGACGCGGACATTTTGAAACGCTGAGGAAGGCCGAGTGACTGCGGAAGTATGCAACTTTAGGGATCGTCATGCGCGGACTTGATCCGCGCATCCATCTACAAAGAATCTTTTCAGAAGATGGATTACCGGGTCAAGCCCGACAATGACACTCATAACATTGGCGCAGACATTGTGCACCGACGCCTCAATGCTTCGTCACCACGCTCCACTTCGTGACGATGGCATCGCTGAACTGTCCAGCCGCCTGCGCGCAGGACAGTTCATCGGCCTTCAGCGCCACGCTCTTGCCGATATAGGGCTTCAAGGCCGCCGCCTCCGCATCGCTGTTGGCGACGATCTGGAACGTCTCCGGCCCGGTTTCGAGATTGCACAGACCCGACGGCGGCGGAAGCTGGCGCGGCTCGCTGGTCAGTTGGTAGGTGATGACGCGCTTCTTCTTCGGCCCGGACCGCAGTGCGGTCAGTTCTCCCGATAACACCCCGCCATTTGTGATCGGCTTCGCCTTCTTCTGCTGCGCGACCGCGCCGAACGGCAGCAGGGACGCGAGACAACATCCGGTAACGAAAATCACGGCGGACTTCGTCAGCGCGGACTTCAATCGACGCGAGATCATGCGGTTTCCATTTCAGTGAATGTCAGAACAGCGTCCGCTGCCGCATGGCAGCCGATAGCGTTCCTTCGTCGAGATAGTCAAGCTCCCCACCCACCGGCACGCCGTGTGCCAGCCGTGTGACCTTGACGTTGGCATCCTGTAACAAGTCGGTGATGTAATGCGCGGTGGTCTGGCCATCGACCGTCGCATTCAGCGCCAGGATGATTTCGGTGACGCGCGGATCGTGTGCGCGCTGGACCAGCGCATCGATGGTGAGATCCTGCGGACCGACCCCATCGAGCGGCGATAGCGTCGCGCCGAGCACATGGTAGAAACCGTTGGTGGCATGGGCGCGCTCCAGCGCCCACAGATCGGCCACGTCCGCCACCACCACGATGATCGACGGATCGCGCCGCGTGTCGGTGCACACGGTGCAGGGATTCTGCGTGTCGATATTGCCGCAGGTGTTGCACACCTGGATCTTCTCGATCGCCACCTGTAACGCCGACGACAGCGGCGTCATCAGCGCTTCACGCTTCTTGATCAGGTGCAGCGCGGCACGGCGCGCCGAGCGCGGACCGAGGCCGGGCAGCCGCGCCAGCAACTGGATCAGACGTTCGATTTCGGGACCGGCGACGGACGAGACCATTCAGGGCATTTTCATCTTGAGAAGACGCATCAAGTCTCTAGCCGAAACCCAGTCCCGGCGGCAGGCCGAGGCCGCCGGTCAGCGCCTGCATCTTTTCCTGCATCGCGGCTTCGGCCTTGCGGCGCGCGTCGTTATGCGCGGTCACCAGCAGGTCTTCGAGAATTCCGCCCTCGTCGGCCTTGATCAGGGACGGATCGATCTTCACCGCCTTGACCTCGCCCTTGGCGGTCATGCGTACGGTGACGAGGCCGCCGCCGGACAGGCCCTCGACCTCGACGGTGTCGAGTTCGTCCTGCAACGCCTTCATTTTGGACTGAAGCTCCGCCGCCTTTTTCATCATGCCGAGAAAGTCAGCCATGAACGGTCCCTTGTCGAATTGAGTTAAAGATCGTCGTCTTCTTCAGCCGCGGCAACCGGTCCAGCATCGTCCGCGCCGGATGCCGTATCCGGGGCGATGCGCCGCACGTCCACCACCTGAGCGCCGGGAAAGCGCGACATCACCGCCTGGACGCGAGGATCGGCGTGCACGCCGTCGGTCAGCTTTTCCTTCGCCGCCTGCGCCTGCGCGCGCAGCGTCGGCTCGCCGGCTTCGTTGGAGACGATCACGGTCCAGCGCCGGCCGGTCCACTGTTCGAGCTTGCGCGACAGATCGTTGATCATCGAGCGCGCGGCGCTGCGCTCCAGCGACACCTCGAGCTTGCCGTCTTCGATGCGCACAAGGCGCACATCCGCTTCCAGCGCGGCCTTGATTTGCAGATCGCGCTTCTCGCCGGCCAGCGCCACGAGTTCGGCAAACGTGTTCAGCCGCCGTGCGGGCGTGGCTTCGACCGGCGCCGGCGCAGGCACGCTCATCTGCGGGCGCATCGCGGACTCACCACCGGCTCGCGTCGACGCCACCGCGCGCAACTGCGAACCGTCATCGCCACCGGACGACAGCATCGCGGAGGTACCGCGCGGCACGCCATTGCCGCCGCCGTTGCCGCCAAGCGCAGGCGACGCACCGCCGCCCTGATCGATCATCCTGATGGCTTCATCCGGCGTCGGCAGGTCAGCCACATAGGCAATCCGCACCAGCACCATTTCGGCAGCCGCCTGCGGCCGCGTCGCGGACTGCACTTCGGCGATGCCCTTGAGCAGCATCTGCCACATCCGCGACAGCACCCGCATCGACAGCTTGGCCGCGAAATCGCGTCCGCGCGTGCGCTCGGTCTCGCCCAGCGCCAGATTGTCCGCCATCGCCGGCACGACTTTCACACGGGTGACGAAGTTCACGAATTCGGCGAGATCGCTGAGCACCACCACCGGATCGGCGCCGGTGTCATACTGGTCGCGAAACTCCTTGAACGCCGCTCCGATGTCGCCGCTGGCGAGCGAGGCGAACAGGTCGATGACGCGGCTGCGGTCGGCGAGGCCCAGCATCTGCCGCACGTCCTCGGCGCGGATCGTGCCCGCCGCATGGGCAATCGCCTGATCGAGCAGGGAGAGCGAGTCGCGCACCGAGCCTTCGGCGGCGCGTGCGATCAATCCCAGCGCTTCGGGTTCGGCGTTCACGCCTTCCTTGCCGGAGATATTCGCCAGATGCGCCATCAGCACGTCGGCATCGACGCGCTTGAGATCGAAACGCTGGCAGCGCGACAGCACCGTGACTGGAACCTTGCGGATTTCAGTGGTGGCGAACACGAACTTGGCGTGCTCGGGCGGTTCTTCCAGCGTCTTCAGGAAGGCGTTGAACGCCTTCTCCGAGAGCATGTGAACCTCGTCGATGATATAGACCTTGTACCTTGCACTCGAAGGCGCGTAGCGCACGCCGTCGGTGATCTGGCGCACGTCGTCGATGCCGGTATGCGACGCCGCGTCCATTTCCAGAATGTCGATGTGCCGGCTTTCCATGATCGCCTGGCAGTGCACGCCCATCATCGGCATGTGGATGGTCGGTCCCTTCACCGATCCGTCCGGCAGTTCGTAGTTCAGGGCCCGGGCGAGAATGCGCGCGGTGGTGGTCTTGCCGACGCCGCGCACGCCGGTGAGAATCCATGCCTGCGGCACACGCCCCGTCTCGAACGAATTCGAGATGGTGCGGACCATCGCTTCCTGGCCGATCAGATCGTCGAAGGTCGAGGGACGGTATTTGCGCGCGAGCACGCGATAGCCGGAACCGGATGCCGAAGCGGCAGGCGCCCCGCCGAGAGCGAGACCGGGCTCGTCGCTCGGGGTCGTGCCGTGAATGTCAGCATCGGTCATCAAGCGATCCGCGATTGTCTCATCTAGCGTATTGCGGAGAGCGCGCGGCGCACGCATTGCGCCTTTTCGAGCGCACGAAAAGGCGAAGTAGGAGACTGACGAGCGACCCGATCCGGACCTCGTTAGGGCTGCTTCCTTCCGGACCTGACCCGGTTGGCGAGTGGCTCGTCCACCGCCAATCTCCCGATCCCTATTTGGGGCCAAAAGCGCCGGAAAGCAAGCGCGCGGCGCAGGCATGTTCCGCCCGTTATTGCCTTCCGGGGAAACCCTTGGCTACGGTCGCCACAGGGCTTATTCCGGGCGTGACGGGCGTTGTTCGCAGCCCCGCTCCCTGCGAAGCTGCCCAAAGTATCCGAGAACCCTCATGTCCGCCTGGTCGCTGAATCCACAGCTTGAAAAAGACACCATCAACATCGGCGATCTCCCGCTGTCGCGTGTACTGGTCATCAAGGACGCGAATTACCCGTGGCTGCTGCTGGTGCCGCGCCGCCCGGACGCCGTCGAGATCATCGACCTCGGTGAGGTCGAGCAGGCGCAGCTTACGGCCGAAATCAACCGCGTCGCGCGTGTGCTGAAAGAGATCGCCAAGCCCGACAAGCTGAACATCGCGGCCTTGGGCAATGTCGTGTCCCAGTTGCACATCCATATCATCGCGCGCCGGACGACCGACGCGGCATGGCCGCGGCCGGTCTGGGGCGTGGTGCCCGCCCTCCCTCACGACCCGCAGGAGGTCGAGGCATTCATCGGCGCCCTGCGCCGCAAGATCTGGCTAGTGTCCTGAATCCGAAGTTCGCCTCGTTTCGTAGCACGCTCCACAGCGAACTTCGGATTCAAAAGGACACTAGAAAATTATAACTCTAGTGTGGTTTTGGTTCGCAAGCCCGCAAATGGATATGCTGTAGAAATGATGCGGGCTTGCGAACCACCACACTAGGCTGATTTCCCACAGAGCTGAAAATCAATGACAACAGAAAATCCATTTCCGCTCGGACAACCGGGCTTCGTATCCCATCCCATCGACCGCGCTGCGCATATCCGCACCGACGCCGATAAACTGTTCGCGCTGGAAAGCGATCGCAACGCGCGGGCCTATGTCATCCACCGCGATTCGTTGCTGGTGACGCAGGGCGCGGACGGTCCACGCGCACTGCTGACGCTGGACGAGGCGCGGAAATTCGGCGCCAATCCCGGCACCATCTTCCTCGGCCTGCATGAGGGTGCGGCGATCTTCGGCATGGGCATCAGCGCCTCCGCCGCCGAAGACCTGATGGGCCGCAAGGATGTCGGCGTGGAAAACCTCCGCGCGGTCGCCGCCAGCGGAGCCGTGCCGGCGCGCGAGCTGTCCACCATCGCCATGGCGAAATCGCTGGTGAGCTGGCATCAGCGCCACGGCTTCTGCGCCAATTGCGGCGTCCGCACTGCTATGGCGGACGGCGGCTGGAAGCGTGTGTGCCCGAGCTGCAAGACCGAGCATTTTCCGCGCACCGATCCGGTGGTCATCATGCTGGTAACGGCGGGCGACAAATGCCTGATGGGACGTCAAGCGCAGTTTCCGCCGACCATGTGGTCATGCCTCGCGGGATTCGTCGAAGCAGCCGAGACCATCGAACAGGCCGTCCAGCGCGAAATTCTCGAAGAGGCCGGCATCCAGTGCACCGACGTGCAGTATTACATGACGCAGCCGTGGCCCTATCCGTCATCGCTGATGATCGGCTGCATCGCGCGCGCCACCACCACCGACATCACCGTCGACAAGAACGAACTCGAAGACGCGCGCTGGTTCAGCCGTGACGAAGCCGTGGCGATGCTGGCGAGGCAGCACCCGCAGGGCCTGACAGGCCCTCATCCAGTCGCAATCGCGCATCACCTTCTGGCCAACTGGATTGCGCAAAAAGCGTGAGATTCCACGCGGTTCCGTGAGCCGGGAACCGCATCGCGTTTCATCGATTGTTCCGGTCACCGCGAATGACTACTGGGGCGAGGCGCAGCGTCAATGAACATCCGCAACCTTAAGAAAACCGCGCCGCGAATTCTCTGCATCGGCATGCCGGTGCGTGACCTGATCTTTCGCGTGCCGGAGGTTCCTGCACGCGGACATAAGGAATATGCCAGCGAGTTCGTTGAAGTCGCGGGCGGTAACTCGCCCAACGCCGCCATTTCGATTTCACGACTCGGTGGACGTGTTCTGCTCACAGGCCCGATCGGCGGCGCATTGGCGGCGAGCAATGCGGCCATCATCGACCAGTTCAAAAGTGAAGGCATCGACACCAGCGGCCTTGTTGTTGTCGACGATGTGGTCACGCCGATCTCCAGCGTGCTGATCGACCCGAGCGGTGAGCGCACCATCGCCACTTTCCGCGATCCGAAGCTGTGGACCGTGGTCCTGCCGCCATCCGACACTCTGCTCGCAGACTGCGACGCTGTTCTGATCGAAAGCCGCTGCGCCGAGTTCGGAACCGATGTGTGCGCGGAAGCGAAGCGCCGCGGGATTCCCGTCGTCATCGACGGCGACCGGATGATGTCGATGCGCGAAGGGCTTTTGCAGGTTGCTTCCCATATCATCTTTTCGGCGGAAGCGCTGCACGCCACCGCGGGCGAGAGCGACGATGTAACCGCGCTGCACAAACTGGCACAGGTGACTCCCGCCTTTCTCGGCGTCACGTCGGGTGCGAAGGGGGTGGAGTGGCTGGACGACAACGGCGAGCCGAAACACATGCCGGCGTTCCCGGTCCACACCGTAGACACGTTGGGAGCGGGCGACGCCTTCCACGGTGCGTTCACGTTGGCCATCGCTGAAGGTCAGCCGATCGAAGAGGCCATGCGGTTCGCCTCCGCCACGGCCGCGCTGAAATGCACCCGGTTCGGAGGAGCCTTTGCCTCCCCGCAACGTACTGAAGTTGATGCCCTTCTGGCCTCCGGCGCGATCGCCGCGACGACATAGAGCTGCTCTAAGGTCACAGGTTGGGACTTGTCAGAGAAGATTTTTCTATATATGAGGGTATCAGCCCTCAATTATGGAAGAAAGTTCTGCTAATGTCTGACCCTGCTGTAGCAATTCTTGATGCTCCGCGCCGCCTTGACGCGATAGATCGCAAGATTCTGACGGTGCTTCAGGACGATGCTTCCCTGTCGGTTGCCGAAATCGGCGATCGCGTCGGCCTGTCCTCGACGCCATGCTGGAAGCGCATCCAGCGCATGGAAGCCGAAGGCATCATCCTGCGCCGCGTGGCGCTGGTCGATCAGAACAAGATCGGCCTCGGCATCACGGTGTTCGTCTCGGTCGAAAGCGGCGACCACTCCGACGTCTGGCTGAAGAAATTCGCCGATGCCGTCAGCGCCATGCCGGAAGTGATGGAGTTCTACCGCATGGCGGGCGACGTCGATTACATGCTGCGCGTGGTCGTCGCCGACATGCAGAGCTACGATATTTTCTACAAGAAGCTCATCAGCGCGGTGGCGCTGAAGAACGTCACGTCGCGCTTCGCCATGGAGAAAATCAAGTCGGTGACGGCGCTGCCGGTGCCGGCCCTGACGGCGGCTTAGCTATTTCCGCTGGGCCATATCGTCGGCAAAGCCTTTGAGGAAAATCGCGCGACGCGCCGTTTCGCGGTTCATGCAATTGGCGATCATCGGATTGGCCATCGTGCCGTCGAAATAATCCTGGTAGAAATCGCAGGTCGAGGCACGCGACATCAACCAGATGCGCTGCATCTCGCGCAGCTTCTTTTGCTGTTCCGGCTCAAGACCTTTTGCGAGCGCCTGGAACGACGCATTAAGGACCTTGTCCCACTGCTGTTGTTCGCTGTTGAGACACGCGATCACTTCCGAGTCCCGCTTCGCGCCCTCATCCGGCCCGATGCAGGTATTCGATGTCACACCGATGCACGTGTCGCTGTTAGGCCGGGCCTTCGACGCAGCAAGGCAGGCTTCGACGGTCTGCCTTACCTTTGAAGTTTGCGCCTGTGCGATCACGGTTGAGAGGAAGACCGCAAGAATCACGATCCATGATCTCACACCGACCTCCTCTGGTATCGACTGACGCCCGCCTCAGATCTTCTGGTTGTACGCGCCGACTTCCGGATGAGTGCGCAGCACCGAGTCCATCGCCTCGAACATGTCGCGCATCCGCTGCTCCGACACCGGGCTTTCGACCACCACAACCAGTTCAGGCTTGTTGGATGATGCGCGCACCAGTCCCCAGCTTCCGTCCTCACAGGTGACGCGGACGCCGTTGACCGTCACCAGATCGCGGATCGGCTGACCGGCGACCTTGGCACCCTTGGCTTTCAAATCCTCGAAGTGCTTCACCACCTGCGTAACGATTCCATACTTGGTCTCGTCCGGGCAGTGCGGCGACATGGTCGGCGACGACCACGTTTTCGGCAGCGCGTTCTTCAGGTCCGACATGGTCTTGCCGGACGCGCGGTCGAGCATCTCGCAGATCGCAATCGCCGAGACGAGACCATCGTCATAGCCGCGGCCCACCGGGGCGTTGAAGAAGAAGTGACCGGACTTCTCGAAGCCCGCCAGTGCCTTCAGTTCATGAGTGCGCCGCTTCATGTAGGAATGGCCGGTTTTCCAGTAGGTCGTCTGCGCGCCCTGCTTTTGCAGCACCGGGTCTGTGACAAAAAGTCCGGTCGATTTCACGTCGACCACGAACTGCGCGTTCTTGTGGATCGCGGACATGTCGCGCGCCAGCATGACGCCGACCTTGTCGGCGAAGATTTCCTCGCCGGTGTTGTCGACCACACCACAGCGGTCGCCGTCGCCGTCGAACCCGAGACCAACGTCAGCCTTGTGCTCAAGCACCGCGTCGCGGATCGCGTGCAGCATTTCCATGTCTTCGGGATTCGGGTTGTATTTCGGGAAGGTATGATCGAGCTCAACATCAAGCGGGATCACCTCGCAGCCAATCGCTTCCATCACCTTCGGCGCGAATGCGCCTGCCGTGCCGTTGCCGCAGGCCACGACGACCTTCAGCTTGCGCTTGAGTTTCGGCCGCTTGGTGAGGTCGGCGATGTAGCACGCCGGGAAATTCTCGTGGAACTGATAGCCGCCCGCGGGCTTCAGCTTGAACGCGGCGTTGAGCACGATCTCCTTCAGCCGGGTCATCTCGTCCGGGCCGAAGGTGAGCGGACGGTTCGCGCCCATCTTCACGCCGGTCCAGCCGTTGTCGTTGTGCGAGGCAGTGACCATCGCCACGCACGGCACGTCGAGTTCGAACTGCGCGAAATACGCCATCGGCGTCACCGCAAGTCCGATGTCGTGCACCTTGCAGCCCGACGCCAGAAGGCCCGAGATCAGCGCGTACTTGATCGAGGCCGAGTAACTGCGGAAATCATGCGCGGTGACGATCTCCTGCTTTTGGCCCATCTCGCCGATCAGGGTGCCAAGACCCATGCCCAGCGCCTGAATGCCCATCAGGTTGATTTCCTTGCCGAACAGCCACCGCGCGTCGTATTCGCGGAACCCGGTCGCCTTCACCATCGGCTCGGATTCATAGGCGTAGGTATTGGGAACGAGTTCGGGCTTCGGCTTCGGAAACATCAAATGGCCTCACGGGGAAAAATGGCGAATAAAGTCCAGCAGCTTTAGCGAATGCCTCAAGCCGAGGAAAGGCGGGAGCCACGCATTTACGAACGAATTGCGGCATATTGGCAGCGAGTTCGTTTAGCCAGCATTCACATCGGACACACCATGACCGACCGCCGCCTTCAGTATCCCGCGACCGAACGCAACCGCGACGCTATTCTCGATGTTCTGCGCGGCACGCTTCCCGCGACAGGCCTCGTTCTCGAGATCGCCAGTGGATCGGGCGAGCATGTCGTGCATTTCGCGCGGGCTTTTTCCGGCCTCACCTTCCAGCCGTCCGACCCCGAAGACGCCGCCCTGCACAGCATCGCGGCGTGGACGCAGGACACCGGCGCCGCGAACGTGTTGCCGCCGGTGATGCTGGATGCGGCATCGGATCGCTGGCCGGTCGCGAAAGCCGATGCCATCCTGTGCATCAACATGATCCACATTGCGCCGTGGCGCGCGACAGAGGGCTTGCTGCGCGGGGCCGCTGCGCTGCTGCCCCAAGGCGCGCCGCTTTACCTTTATGGCCCCTATCGGCAGGCGGGCGTCGTCACCACGCCAAGCAACGAGGCGTTCGACGAGAGCTTGAAGACGCGAAATCCGGAATGGGGGCTGCGCGATCTGGAGAGCGTCGCGGCGCTGGCGCGCTCCGAGGGATTTTCAGCGCCGGCGATCACGGAAATGCCCGCGAACAACCTGAGCGTGGTGTTCCGGCGGGTGTGATAGCGATTACATATTGAACGTCATGGCCGGGCTTGACCCGGCCATCCACGCCTCAGATATTGTCCATGGAAGAAAGACGTGGATGCCCGGAACAAGTCCGGGCATGACGAACGATAGACCGTGAAGTTTGAAACGAAGATTACTGCTCCATCACCAGCTTGCCGCCGGCGAATTCGAAGCGCTTGAGCTTCGACAGGAACGACAGGCCGAGCAGATTTTCCGACAACGCCGAGTCCGGCAGCACCAGCGCATCCACATCGCGCACCACAAGTCCGCCCACATCGACCATCGCAAGCCGCGTGCGCGCGGCCTTCACCGAGCCGTTGGCGGTGGAGACATTGGCCGTGTAATCGCTGCGCAGCGGGCGCACGCCGATCTGCGCCGCGGAGGTTTCGTTGAGCGCGATCACCGATGCGCCGGTATCGACCATGAATCCGAGGCGGCGGCCATCGACGCGGCCCTCGGTCTGGAAATGCCCGCTGCTGTCGCGCGGGACGGTGACGCTGCGCGCGCCAGCCTGTCCCGTGGTTTGCGGCTGCATCGACGCGAAGGCGTTCATGGCCCTGGCCTTGTCGACAGCCCTGGCCTGCGCCTTATCGGTGGAGATCTTGTCGGCGAACTGCGCCATCGACGTGCCGAGCACGACGAGAATGGCTGCCAGAATCATGATGCCACGCATGACGCACACCTGCACTCAACCGGTCCACGCGGACCTGACCATACTGGCCGAAACTTGAACCTAACCGGTCCAGCCAAGAGAGCGTTTTCGGCGATAAGGGTGAGCGAAAGGTTAATGAAGACGAACGGCTAGACGTGTTTCATTATCTTACGCTGAGACAGACACTTAGACAACCATGGCCCCCAAGAGGTAGAATAGCGGGAAATATGAAATAACCTTGGCAGGCGATACATGGGAAAGCGATCCGGTTTTCCAGAGACAGATGATGATATCGCAGCCCTTAGTATCAGCGAATTAAATAAGTATATTTCTCAGTTGGAGCTTCGCGCGATGTCGTTGAAGCTGTCAGCCTCTCTGCATAAATCCGCGATGCAAGCGCTGGCCAGACTTGAGATTCAGCGCGAGAAACTTCATGGAATCCCGGCTCCCAGACGCAAGCGATTCTGACATCAGGTTCCGCGCGGCTTGACGCGGCGGGTCGGCGGCGCGGAGGCAGGATCTTCCGGCCAGGGATGGCGCGGATAGCGCCCGCGCAGATCGGTGCGCACGGCGGCGTAAGAGCCGCGCCAGAAACCCGGCAGATCGCGCGTCACCTGCACCGGCCGGTGCGCGGGAGACAGCAATTCCAGCACCAGCGGAATCTTCCCCTTCGCAATCGACGGATGAATCGTCAGCCCGAACAGTTCCTGCAAGCGCACGGCGATGGTCGGTCCCTGTTCGGCCTCGTAATCGATCGGCAGCGAGGTCCCCGTCGGTGCCTCGAAATGCGTCGGCGCTTCGCGGTCGAGACGCGTGCGCATGTCCCACGGCAGCAAGGCCATCAGCGCATCGGACAGATCGCCTGCGGAAAAGCTCGCGAGCGAAATTTTATGGAACAGGGCGGGCACGAGCCAGTCATCCCGCGATTCCGCCAGCGCATTGTCTGAGAGATCAGGCCATTCATCCGGAGACGCCGCGCGCAGAAACATCACGCGGTCACGCCATTGCTTGAGGGGTTTCGACCACGGCAGGCGATCGATGCCCGCCGCGACAAGACCATCCGCCAGCACACGCGCGGTCTCCGCCGACGGCACAATCGACAGCGGCTGTTCAGACAGCGTGATCGCGTGCAGCTTCTTCCTGCGGCGCGCGCGCAACGCCATGGCCGATCTGTCGAACGTGACCTCGTCGTCGGTCTGGATATGATCGGCGAACTGCTGTTCGATCTGGGTTTGCGTGATCGGCGCGGCCAGCAGGATGCGCCCGTTCGCCGCCGTGCCTGTGAGTTCAGCGACAGCGATGTAGGGTGATTTCGCCAGCGCGGACGTCTGCTCGACGGATGCGCCGCGTCCGTTGGCCAGTACGAACGAGCCGTTGCCGCGATTCCTCGCCACGCGGTCCGGGAACGCCAGCGCCAGCATGATGCCTGTGGACGGCGAGTGATCCTCGATGCCGAACGGCTCGCCCGCCGCCACCTGTTTCGCCCAGCGCTCCGCGAGCTGCCGCGCGCTTTGCGCGCGCTGCGAACGGTCGCGGCGGAAGTGATCCAGCCGCGCATCGAGATCGGCGCTGTCGCCGCCGAGGCCGCGCTCGGTGAGAATGGCGGCGATCGACGCGGCCTCCTCGCCCGAACCCAGACGATGCGAATCCACGATCATACGCGCCAGCCGCGGCGGCAGCGCCAGCGCGCGCAGGCTGTTGCCTTCCGGCGTGATGCGACCGGAGTCATCGATCGCGTTCAGTTCACGCAGCAGCGCGCGCTTCGGTCAACGCCGGGACTGGTGGCGGATCGAGAAACGCCAGCGTGGATGGATCGGTCGTGCCCCAATGCGCGAGATCGAGCACCAGCGACGACAGATCGGCGGAGAGAATTTCAGAGCGCGTATAGGCTTCGAGAGCGACGGTCTGCGGCTCGTCCCACAGCCGGTAGCAGATGCCGGGCTCGGTACGACCGGCGCGGCCGCGGCGCTGATCGACGGCAGCGCGCGAGGCGCGGATGGTTTCAAGCCGTGTGAGACCTATATCAGGTTCATAACGCGGCACGCGCGCCATGCCGGAATCGACCACGATGCGGACGCCCTCGATGGTCAGCGATGTTTCGGCAATGGACGTCGCTAGCACCACCTTGCGCTGGCCCTTCGGCGCAGGCGAAATGGCACGGTCCTGCACAGTCGCCTCGAGCGCGCCGAACAGCGGCACGATCTCGGTGTTGGGATCGCTGACGCGCTCGGCAAGAAACGTCTGCGTGCGGCGGATTTCGGCTGCACCCGGCAGGAACGCCAGCACCGAACCGGCATCGGCGCGCAATGCCGTGGCAATGGCATCCGCCATCTGGCGCTCGATCTGCACATCCGGCTTGCGGCCGAGATAGCGCGTGTCCACGGGAAAAGCGCGGCCTTCGCTGGCGATCACCGGCGCGTCGCCCAAGAGCTTCGCCACCCGCGCGCCGTCGAGCGTCGCGGACATCACCAGAATGCGCAGATTCTCGCGCAAACCCTGCTGCGCGTCCCGCGCCAGCGCCAACCCCAAGTCCGCGTCGAGCGAGCGCTCGTGAAATTCATCGAACAGCACGGCGGCGACCCCGGACAATTCCGGATCGTCGAGAATCTGCCGGGTGAAGATGCCCTCGGTGACGACTTCGATCCGCGTCGCGCGCGAGATTTTCGATCCGAACCGCACGCGATAACCAACGGTCTCGCCGACTTTCTCGCCCAGTGTCTGCGCCATGCGCTCGGCGGCGGCGCGCGCGGCAATGCGGCGCGGCTCCAGCACGATGATCTTCTTGTCCTTCGTCCATGCCGCGTCCAGCAATGCGAGCGGCACGCGCGTGGTCTTGCCCGCGCCTGGCGGTGCGACCAGCACGGCGGTGCTGCTGCGCGCGAAAGTCGCGGCGAGATCGCCGAGCACCGCATCGATGGGGAGGGGGGTGGTGAAGTTCATGATGCAATCTGCTCCCTCTCCCCGTTTGCGGTGAGAGGGTTGGGGTGAGGGCCATAAACATAAAGGGAAACTCAACGGCTAACACAAGTCTCGAAAGCCGCCCCTCACCCGGAGGCTCCGCCTCCGACCTCTCCCCGTAAATGGGGAGAGGTTAAGTTCACACTCTCCCGCGCCCCACGCTCTCGTAGATGAAGCCGAGCGCTTCCATCTCATCGCGGCGATAGATGTTGCGCAGGTCGACCATCACCGGATTGGCCATCTCGCGCTTCAGCCGCTTCAGATCGAGCGCGCGGAACTGCCGCCATTCGGTCACGATCACCAGCGCGTCCGCGCCCTTCGCCACCGCATACGAATCTTCGCAATAGGTGATGTCAGGCAGTTCGTGCTTCGCCTGCTCCATGCCCTCGGGATCGTAGGCGCGCACCTTCGCACCGAGATCGAGCAGCCCGGTCACCAGCGGGATCGACGGCGCTTCACGCATGTCGTCGGTGTCCGGCTTGAAGGTCAGGCCCAGCAGGCCGATGGTCTTGCCGCGCAGGTTGCCGCCAAGCGCCGCCGCCACCTTGCGGGCCATGGCGCGCTTGCGGTTGTCGTTCACCGCCAGCACCGCCTCGACGATGCGTAGCGGCACGTCATGATCCAGCGCAGTCTTCACCAGCGCGCGGGTGTCCTTCGGAAAGCACGAGCCGCCGAAGCCCGGACCAGCATTGAGAAACTTCGATCCGATGCGGTTGTCGAGGCCGATGCCGCGCGCGACCTCCTGCACGTCGGCACCGACTTTCTCGGACAAGTCCGCCATCTCGTTGATGAAGGTGATCTTGGTGGCGAGAAACGCATTGGCGGCGTACTTAATCAGTTCCGCTGTGCGCCGCTCGGTGTACATGATCGGCGCCTGGTTGAGATACAGCGGCCGATAGACCTCGCCCAAAACCTTGCGCGCGCGCTCGTCGCCGGTGCCGACCACGATGCGATCGGGATGCTTGAAGTCGCGGATCGCCGCGCCCTCGCGCAGGAATTCCGGATTGGAGGCAACCGCGACATCCGCCTGCGGATTGGTTTCGCGGATGATGCGCTCGACCTCGTCGCCGGTGCCGACCGGCACGGTGGACTTGGTCACAACGACGGTGAAGCCCTGCAAGGCTTTCGCGATGTCGCGCGCCGCCGCGTGGACATAGGTCAGGTCGGCATGACCATCGCCGCGCCGCGACGGCGTGCCGACCGCGATGAATACTGCATCCGCCTTGCTGACGGGACCCGCCAGATCGGTGGTGAAATCGAGCCGCCCGGCCTTCACGGAGTCGGCCACCAGCCGGTCCAGATCGGGCTCGAAAATCGGAATCTCGCCGCTATTGAGGGCGTCGATCTTGCCGGCATCGGTATCGACGCAGGTCACGCGATGGCCGAAATCCGCGAAACAGGCCCCGGATACCAGCCCCACATATCCCGTGCCGATCATGGCAATCCGCATAACTCACCCGTCTGGATACAGATTAACGACGTTGTTTTCGCGGGCCTTTTAGCGCAATTCCACGAGAATTGGGCACAACATTTGTATGAATAAAGGAGAATGAAACCCATGCGCCCCATGATGGCGCCCGATTGGACCGAAACGGGACACCATGAGCAATAACAGCACAACTGGCGCGTATCTGCCGTCCGCGTCCGAGCGGATCGACTGGGTCGACTATGCCAAGGGCATCTGCATCATCATGGTGGTGATGATGCACTCGACGCTGGGCGTCGAACTGGCCGCCGGCAAGCAGGGCTTCATGCACCTGTTCGTCGAGTTCGCAAAGCCGTTCCGGATGCCGGATTTCTTCCTGATCTCGGGATTGTTCCTGAGCCGCGTGATCGGCCGCGACTGGCGCACCTATCTGGACCGCAAGGTGGTCCATTTCGCCTACTTCTATGTGCTGTGGGTGACGATCCAGTTCGGCTTCAAGGCGCCCGCCTTCGCCGCCGAACAGGGCTGGGGTCACGTCGGCGTCATGTATCTGCAATCTTTCATCGAGCCGTTCGGCACGCTGTGGTTCATCTACCTGCTCCCGATCTTCTTCGTGGTGACCAAGGCGACGCTGCGCGTGCCGGCCCCCGTGATCTGGCTCGCCGCCGCCGCTCTCGAGATGGCGCATATCGCCACCGGCTGGACTGTGATCGACGAATTCACCGCGCGCTTCGTCTACTTCTATTCCGGCTACCTGTTCGCGACCTATATCTTCGTGCTGGCCGAACGCGCGCGCGCGCATCCGGGCGGCGCACTGATCGGACTTGCGGCATGGGCCGTCGCCAACGGCGTGCTGGTGTTCGCGGGCTTCGCGGAACGGCCCGGCCTGTCGCTTGCGCTGGGATTCGCTGGGGCCTGCGCTGTCATCGTCACCGGAACGCTGCTCGCCCGCATGAACTGGCTCGGCGTCCTGCGTTATTGCGGCGAGCATTCCATCGTCATCTATCTCGCCTTCTTCCTGCCGATGGTGATCACGCGCGTGATCCTGCTCAAGACCGGCATCATTCCCGACATCGGGCTTGTCTCATTGATCGTCACCACGGCGGGCGTGCTCGGCGCGCTGGTGATCTGGTGGGGTGCCAAGCGGGTCGGGCTGAATTTCCTGTTCGAACGGCCGGCCATGTTCTGGATTGCGCCGAAGCGGCCGCGTCCGGCGTTGCAGGCGGCGGAATAAAGTATCTGCCTTTCTTCACCTCGCCCCGCTTGCGGGGAGAGGTCGGCGCGTAGCGCCGGGTGAGAGGCTACCTCTTATCTCTTATCAAGTACGGAACACTCGCCCCTCACCCCAACCCTCTCCCCGTAAACGGGGAGAGGGAGCAAAAATCCAGTGCGCATCTGCCCCCCGGAGGGGTGTTAATCGCGGCCAAAATCCTTAAGTTGCCGCCATGCCGAAAAAGCCAGTATCCCCCGCGACATCGTCCGCCGCTGCCAAGGCTGAAAAGCCTGCTGCCGCAAAACCCGCCGCTACCAAAGCGCCCGCCGCGAAGGTTCCTGCCACCGGCGATCACGTCTTTCTGGTGGATGGCTCGGGCTACATCTTCCGCGCCTATCACGCGCTGCCGCCGCTGAACCGCAAGTCCGACGGCTTGCAGGTCAACGCCGTGCTCGGTTTCTGCAACATGCTGTGGAAGCTGATGCGCGATATGCCGCCGGAGAACCGGCCCACGCATCTCGCCATCATCTTCGACAAGTCCGAGAAGACCTTCCGCAACGAGTTCTATGCCGAATACAAGGCGCACCGGCCGCCCGCGCCGGACGACCTCATTCCGCAATTCGCGCTGATCCGCGAGGCGGTGCGCGCGTTCGACCTGCCGTGCCTCGAACAAATCGGCTACGAGGCCGACGACCTGATCGCCACCTATGTGCGCGAAGCCTGCGAGCGCGGCGCGACCGCAACCATCGTCTCATCGGACAAGGATCTGATGCAGCTCGTGACCGACTGCGTCACCATGTACGACACCATGAAGGACAAGCGCATCGGCATTGCCGAGGTGATCGAGAAATTCGGCGTGCCGCCGGACAAGGTCGTCGAGGTGCAGGCGCTGATTGGGGACTCTGTAGACAATGTGCCCGGCGTTCCCGGAGTTGGTCCGAAGGCTGCCGGTACGCTGATCAGTGAACTGGGGTCGCTGGATCGAGATCCTTTCCGCGGAGCAGAATCCAGAACAGATCGAGGACGAGCTCAAGGCTAAGCTGAGCGAACTCGAGAAGAAAATTACGGCGATTGCCGGCGAGCCCATAAAGGCCAGTTCCGCCGCTCAGGTCGGCAAGGTCCTGGAACAGAAGTTCGGCGAAAACAGTCTGGCCAAGGACAAAAAGGGGAATCCAACAGCCGATACCGAGACGATCGAACGCCTGGCGGGCGCGGGAAACGAATTCTGCACCTTGATCCTGCGCGCCCGCAACTTGTCGCGCGTGATCGGGGGCACCGTCGCCAAGATCGTTCTCAGCAAGGACTTGGCCCAGACGTCGCGCGAACTCGTGTTGCTCAAGAACGATGTGCCGCTCGACGTGCCGCTGGACGATCTGGCGGTGCACGAGCCGGATTCGCGCAAGCTGATCGCATTCCTGAAGGCGATGGAATTCTCGACGCTGACGCGGCGGGTCGCGGAGTACTCGCAGATCGATCCGTCGGACATCGAAGCCGACGCCAGCATGAAAAGCGCGTTCGCGCCGCCCGCCGTACCGGCGGATTCGCCGGAAACGCCACCACTCGGCGGCGAACCGGATGCACATGCCAAGGGGACTTCTTCACCGCTCCCGCTTGCGGGGGAGGTCGACGCGCGAAGCGCGGCGGGTGAGGGCGGTCAAACGACGAAAGCCCCCTCCCCGCCCTCCCCCGCAAGCGGGGGAGGGAGCAGTCCCCAGGCCCTCGCCGCCTCGCGCATTGAGACCGCGCGCACCACGAAAATCGACCGCGGCACATACGAAACCGTCCGCACGCTGGATCGGCTCAACGCATGGATCGCGCGCGCGCAGGACATCGGCTACGTCGCCATCGACACCGAGACCACCAGCCTCGATCCGATGCAGGCGGAGATGTGCGGCTTCTCCCTCGCGCTGCCGCCCGATCAGGCCTGTTACGTGCCGCTCACGCACAAGCAGGGCGGCGACGGCTCCGGCCTGTTCGCGGGTGGAATCGCGCCGGATCAAGTTTCACTCAAGGAAGCGCTGGATGCGCTCAGGCCTCTCCTTGAAGACGAGAGCGTTCTCAAGATCGGACAGAACCTGAAATTCGACGCGCTGGTGTTCGCGCAGGAACGCCCCGATGCGGGGAAAGCGCCCATCGCCGGCATCGAGATGCGCGGCATCGACGACACCATGCTGATCTCCTACGTGCTCGACGCCGGGCGCGGCTCGCACGGCATGGATTCGCTCTCGGAGAAATGGCTGGGCCACAAGCCGATCAGCTACGGCGAGGTCGCGGGCACCGGCAAGAACAAGGTCTGTTTCGATCAGGTCTCGATCGAGAAGGCCACCGAATACGCCGCCGAGGATGCCGACGTCACGCTGCGGCTATGGAGCGCGCTGAAGCCACGCCTCGTCTCCGAGCGCATGAACACGGTCTACGAGACGCTGGAGCGGCCGATGGTCGGCGTGCTGGCGCGCATGGAACAGCGCGGCATCATGATCGACCGTCAGGTGCTGTCGCGGCTGTCCGGTGAATTCGCGCAGACCGCGGCGCGGGTCGAGGCCGAGATTCGCGAGATGGCCGGCGAACCGGTTAATCCCGGCAGCCCGAAGCAACTCGGCGACATCATGTTCGGCAAGATGGGTCTGCCCGGCGGCAGCAAAACCAAGACCGGCGCGTGGTCGACCTCCGCCTCGATTCTCGAAGACCTCGCGGAAGAAGGCCACGAATTTCCGCGCAAGATTCTCGACTGGCGTCAGGTCTCGAAACTCAAGTCGACCTATACCGACGCGCTGCCGACCCACATCGATCCGAAGACCGGCCGCGTCCATACCACTTACTCGCTGGCCTCGACCACCACGGGCCGGCTGTCGTCGAACGAGCCGAACCTGCAAAACATTCCGGTGCGCAACGAGGAAGGCCGCAAGATCCGCAAGGCCTTCATTGCGGCGCCCGGCCACAAGCTGGTGTCGGCGGATTACTCGCAGATCGAATTGCGGCTGCTCGCCGAGATCGCCGACATTCCGTCACTGAAGCAGGCATTCAAGGACGGCCTCGACATTCACGCCATGACGGCGTCGGAGATGTTCGGCGTGCCGATCAAGGACATGCCGGGCGAGGTGCGCCGCCGCGCCAAGGCGATCAACTTCGGCATCATCTACGGCATCTCGGCGTTCGGCCTCGCCAACCAGCTCGGCATCCCGCGCGAGGAGGCCGGTGCCTATATCAAGAAGTATTTCGAACGCTTCCCCGGCATCCGGGCCTACATGGATTCCACCCGCGATTTCTGCCGCGAGCACGGCTACGTCGAAACGCTGTTCGGCCGGAAGTGCCACTATCCCGACATCAAGGCCTCGAACCCGTCGATCCGCGCCTTCAACGAGCGCGCCGCGATCAACGCGCGGCTGCAAGGCACCGCCGCCGACATCATCCGCCGCGCCATGATCCGGATGGAAGATGCGCTCGCCGCGGAGAAGCTGTCGGCGCAGATGCTGTTGCAGGTCCACGACGAACTGATCTTCGAGGTGCCGGACCATGAGGTGGAAAAGACGCTGCCCGTGGTGCGGAAGGTGATGGAGAACGCGCCGTTCCCCGCCGTTGACATGACAGTGCCGCTGCATGTCGATGCCCGCGCCGCCAGCAACTGGGACGAGGCGCATTGAGCCGGCGGAGCGTTTGTTCGCATGAGTGACGCGATCGCACATTCCCTGCTTGCGTTTGCCTTGACGTCATTCGTTATCGAGATCACGCCGGGGCCGAACATGGCCTATCTCGGGGCTCTCTCGCTTTCGCAGGGCATTCGTGTGGGTCTGGCGGCGGTCGCGGGCGTCGCGCTCGGCCTGTCGATCTACGGTTTGGCGGCGACCCTTGGCCTCAGCGCCGTCATCGACAGTTCAAGATTCTTCTATGAAACGCTACGCTGGGCCGGCGTCATCTATCTGCTCTGGCTGGCATGGGACGCATGGGCCGCGGAACGGGGACCATCAGCGGCGGCTGACGGCCAGCCCGCCACCTCGCCGCGGACTGCCTTCCGGCGCGGACTGATCACCAACCTGCTCAACCCCAAGGCGGCCGTCTTCTATGTGGCCGTGCTGCCGGACTTCATCCGGATCGGACACGGCCCGGTGGCCGTGCAAACGCTGACTCTATCGGCGATCTATGTCGCGATCGCCACCACAATCCATTTGACGTTTGTCCTGCTTGCTTCCCACATGCAGGGCATGATCGAATCGCCGGACAAACGCCGCAATATTCGTCGCACGATGGCGGTGCTGCTTGCGGCCATCACCGTCTGGTTCGCGTTCAGCACGCAGCGCGGCTAGTCCAGGCTCACCTCAAACCCGCGCTTCACGCCGGGCCGCGCCATCATCGTCTTGTACCAGCGTTCAACGTTGGGAAATTCACTAAGCGCGACCTTGTGGCGCTCATGCCGCCACGCCCAGCCGAGAATAGCGAAGTCGGCGACCGAGATTTTGTCTGCGACAAACTCATGCTTCGCGAGACGCCGGTCGAGCACACCATAAAGCCTGCGCGTTTCCTTCGAGAACCGATCAAGGCCGTAGCGGCGGTCCTGCTCGTTCTCCAGCGCGACGAAGTGATGCACCTGGCCCGGCATCGGCCCGAAGCCGCCCATCTGCCACATCAGCCATTCGAGCACCGGAATCCGCTCGCCGAGATCCTTCGGCAGGAACTTGCCGGTCTTCTCGCCGAGGTACAAAAGAATGGCGCCGGATTCGAAAACGCTGACCGGCTTGCCGCCCGGCCCGTCGGGATCGACGATGGCGGGAATCTTGTTGTTCGGGCTGATCTTGAGAAATTCCGGCGCGAACTGCTCGTCCTTCGAGATGTTGATGGGATGCACCTTGTAGGGCAGGCCCATTTCCTCCAGCGCGACGCTGATCTTGCGGCCATTGGGCGTATTCCAGGTGTAGAGATCGATGGTCATTTGCTCCCCTTTATTGGTCTTGCACTGTTGACGGTGAGCGATCCGCTGTGGAATGTCCACGCCGGTTTATGCCGAGGCATGATCTTTTCCGAAAACCGGTTTCCACTTTTCGGGATCATGCAGTAAAATTCGCGAAATTCCCCGCATCCTGAAGAGATTGCCTTGTCCAAATCAGCCTCCCGCGCCCGCCTCGCCGACATCATCCGCAAACGTTCGTTCGGGCGCGGCGAAATCACGCTGGCCTCCGGCCGCAAGAGCGATTTCTATTTCAACCTCAAGCCGACCATGCTCGACCCCGAAGGCGCGGCGCTGCTCGCGGAGCTGTCGCTCGATGCGCTGAAGGACGACAAGGTCGATTACATCGGCGGACTGGAAATGGGCGCGGTGCCGATCGCCGGCGCCATCGCGCAACTGTCGTGGCTGAAGGGCCATCCCATCGCGGCCTTCTTCGTGCGCAAGAAGCCGAAAGAGCACGGCGCGCGGCTCGCGGTCGAAGGCCTCGCCAAGGGCGAGAGCCTCGCAGGCAAGCGCATCGTCATCGTCGAGGACGTCACCACCACCGGCGGCTCGGCGATCAAGGCGGTGGATGCCGTGAAGGATGCCGGCGGTGAGGTCGTGCTGGTGTTCACCATGGTCGACCGCGACGAGGGCGCCACCGAAGCGTTCACCGAAGCCGGCATTCCGTTCCGCGCGCTCTACAAGGCCGGCGAGTTTCTGAAGGGGTGATGCGAGCTCTGTCCCGCTGACAGGGAGTTTTCCGGTCGTTCCGGCCAAGCGAACGCAGCGAACGCGAGCCGGAGTCCATAACCACGGAATGCGGATGAGGATGCAGATATCTACACACACGCGCCGGACCCGGGGATTATGGGTCCCGGCTTTCGCCGGGACGACCACGAGATATATGCTCACATGTGCCGACTCTCTGTTCCCTTCCCCCTTGCGGGGGAGGGTCAGAGAGGGGGGTGAGCAGCCAGCATCGCTCTTGAAGTTACCCCCCTCTCCACCTCTCCCCCGCAAGGGGGAGAGAGCCGATCGCGCATGACACTGGCCATCGTCACTTTTACTCTCGCGCTGCTCGCCGTTATCACGCCCGCACCCGCCTTCGCCGCCGAGGGACTGGACGGCGCAAAACTGTCTGTGCTGTGGGCGCTGCCGTTCGTCGGCATTTTACTGTGCATCGCCACCGGGCCGGTGTTCTATCCGCACGTCTGGGAGCATCACTATGCCAAGTTCACCGCGGTCCTCGCCGCACTGGTGGTCATCCCGCTGTTGCTGACGACGGATGTCCACACCGTCACGATGACGCTCGCGCACACCGCGTTCCTTGAATACATGCCGTTCATCCTGCTGCTGCTGGCGCTGTTCACCGTCGCCGGCGGAATCTATCTCGAAGGCAACATGCATGACAGCGTGTTCACCAACACCGTGCTGCTCGCCGTCGGCGCGGTGATGGCCAGCATCGTCGGCACCACCGGTGCTGCGATGATCCTGATCCGGCCGCTGATCCGCGCCAACGACGACCGCCGGCACAACGCGCATGTCGTGGTGTTCTTCATCTTCCTCGTCGCCAATATCGGCGGCGCGCTGTCGCCGCTGGGCGATCCGCCGCTGTTCATCGGCTTCCTGAAAGGCGTCGATTTCTTCTGGACTACGGTGCATCTGTGGCAGGAGACGCTATTCGTCGGCGGCATCGTGCTGGCGGTCTTCATGGCGGTCGATCTCTACTGTCACCGGCTCGACCGCATTCACGGTCATCCGAAGGACCCGACGCCGGACTCGCCGCTCAAGCTGCACGGCAAGATCAACCTGCTGCTGATCGCCGTCATCATCGCCGCCATCCTGATGAGCGCGCAGTGGAAGCCCGGCATCGCCTTCACCGTCGCGGGAGCCGAACTCCAGCTTCAGGATCTGGCGCGCGACGTGATCTTCGTGCTGGTGACGATCTGGTCGCTGGCGATGACGCGCAAGGAAGATCGCGAAGCCAATGGATTCTCATGGGGACCGATCAGGGAAGTCGCCATTCTCTTTGCCGGCATCTTCATCTGCATCGTGCCGGTGATGGCGATGTTGCAGGCGGGCGCGCAGGGGCCGTTCGCCGCGCTGATCGGCCTCGTTACCAATGCCGACGGCGGCAACAACGCCGCCGCCTATTTCTGGCTCGCCGGCGGCCTGTCGTCGTTCCTCGACAATGCGCCGACCTATCTGGTGTTCTTCCAGCTCGCGGGCGGCGATCCGCAGGTGCTGATGGCGGCGAAGGCCGCGACGCTGGCTGCGATCTCGTCCGGCGCCGTCTACATGGGCGCCAACACCTATATCGGCAACGCGCCGAACTTCATGGTCTACGCCATCGCGCGGCAGGCCGGTGTGAAGATGCCGAGCTTCTTCGGCTACATGGTCTGGTCGGCGCTGGTGCTGATTCCCACCTTCGTGCTGGCGACATACGTGTTCTTCCGTCCGTAGCGAAGACGGCGCGCCGCGACCCGCGTACAATATCGTTTGCGTGGCCCGCAAGGCTCGTGAAGCGGGGATGGAATGCAATGAAGATCGCAGTGATGGGAGCCGGCGCGGTCGGCGGCTATTTCGGAGCCATGCTGGCGCGCGCCGGCCATGATGTAACCCTGATCGCGCGGCCCCAGCATGCCGACACCGTGAAGCAGCGCGGCCTCCTGCTCGAAAGCCGCGCCTTCACCGGCGCAGTCCCGATGCAGGCAACGACGGAAGCATCAGGCGTCGAGGGCGCCGATGTCGTCCTGTTCTGCGTCAAATCGGCGGACACGGAAACCGCCGGACGGTCGATCGCGCCATTTCTGACACCTGACGCCACGGTACTGTGTCTTCAGAACGGCGTGGACAATGCCGAGCGCCTGCAAACCACCATCAGGCAGGTGGCGATTCCAGCCGTCGTTTACGTTGCCACGGAAATGGCAGGCCCGGGACACGTCAAGCACCACGGCCGGGGTGAACTGATCATCGGCCCGTCACCGGCGAGCGTGAACATTGCGCGGCAATTCAGCGATGCCGCGATCCCCACGACGGTGTCTGACAACGTCATCAGCGCGCTCTGGGTCAAGCTCATCACCAACTGCGCTTACAACGCACTGTCGGCGGTGGCGGAGATGCCTTATGGGCCGTTGCTCGCAGTGAGCGGCGTGACCGATGTGGTCGAAAGCGTCATCGAAGAATGCCTTGCCGTCGCGCAGGCGTCGGGCATTCCGATTCCGCCGATATCAGCGAGACCATTCTCGCGCTGCCCAACACCATGCCGAACCAGTATTCCTCGACCGCGCAGGATCTGGCGCGCGGCAAGCCCACCGAGATCGATTATCTGAACGGCTATGTGGTGAGAAAAGGCGCTGAACTCGGCATTCCAACGCCGGTGAATCTGGCGCTGCAAGTCATGGTCAAATTGCGCGAGGCGCACAAAGCGCCGTCACCCTGAGGTGCCGGAGCGAAGCGGAGGCCTCGAAGGGTGGCGGCATAACTCGTCATCCTTCGAGGCTCGCAAGAGCTCGCACCTCAGGATGACGGATCGAGTCTTTGCTCGCATCGATGTCCAAGCCATTACTCCCTAACCTCGCGTTTACCATCACGCATTAAGGTCGTTGACGCTGCGGCAATCGCTGCCGCGGGCGTCAGCGTTGCGTGGGTGGTGTCGGTGTTGCGTAGTCAGTTGCGTATTTCGCGCGTGCGGCGCCGCATGACGCTTGTTCTCGCCGTCCTGCTGGCGATACCGGTGGCGCTTGCGCCGCGCGCGGCCTCCGCCGGCATTTTCGATTTCCTGTTCGGCAACGAGAAGCCGGAGCGCACGCCGGCGTCGCAGCCGCAAAGCAACGCCTTTGCCGATCCGTTCGGCCTGTCCAATCCCGCACCCGCGCCGGCTCCGGCGGCGGCAAGCGGACGCTTCACCACCTATTGCGTGCGAACCTGCGACGGCCGCTATTTCCCGCTCACCGCGCGCGGCGGCGGCACGCCGGCGCAGATGTGCCAGTCGTTCTGTCCGGCGAGCGCGACCAAGGTGTTTTCCGGCAACAGCATCGACTACGCCGTCGGCAACATGGGCGAGCGCTATGTCGATACGCCGAATGCGTTTGCCTATCGCAAGGCGTTGAAGGCGGACTGCACCTGCAACGGCCGCGACCCCGCGGGCCTCGCGCCGGTCGACCTGTCGCTCGACACCACGCTGCGCCCCGGCGACATCGTCGCCACCTCGAATGGGCTGGTCGCCTATTCCGGCACCAGGACAGCGAACGGCCAGACCGCGGAATTCACCCCCGTGAACAACTATCCCGGCCTGACGCAGGAATTGCGCGCACGGCTCGGCGAAATGAAGGTCGCGCCGGTCGCGGCCGAAATCTCCGAAGACACCTATTCGTCGCAGGACATCACGAGTTCGCTGCCGGAGCCGAAATTCGCCCAGCCGATGGCGCCCGACGCGTCCATGCCCAGGATCGCCGCGCCGAAAGCCAGACGCGCGCTGTGAATCCCTCCACGTCGTCGCCGCCAACGGGTCCGGCTTCGCCGGCCGATGACAGGCTCCAGCGGGGGACCCATGACCGCCGGCCCTCACCCGCTGTCATTCCGGGGCGCGCGTAAAACGAGCGAACCCGGAATCATCCTTCAATGCATCCGGATTCCGGATCGGTGCGCTTTCGCGAACCGTCCGGAATGACTCACCAATTCACCGCCCGACGATGACGCCGATCACGTTGGGCGCGGCGAGATATTTCTCCTCCATCGCCATGCGTGCCTTGGCCCTGATCTCCGGCGTCAGCAGGCCGCAATGTTCGGCGAGGATCATCCAGCAATAGCCCCACCAGTCGGCGAGGATGCCGGCGTCGTCGACCAGATCGTAGCCGTGCTCGGCGGCGAAGATGCGCGCCCGCGCCTCGTCCAGCGTGTCGAGAAATTCGTGGTCCTTCAGCGAGAACAGGTCGTCGCTGAAGTCGTCGGTGGTGTAGCCCCACACCGACATGCAGACCGCGTTGAACTCGCGGTCGATGTGGTCGTCCTCCACCAGCCTGGTGCGGGCGGCGGCATGGAGGCGGGACAGCGTGCGGGCGAAGTCCGCGATGCGCGTCAGCGCGGTGTTGTCGAAGGCGATAGTGGACATGTAGTCCCCGAGATCATTGACAGACCCAAGATATGGTGGTCGAAGGGGCCGAATCATAATGATATATCAATGACTTACTAAAGTGTTCTTAATTTGTTCTAAGATCAATATTCTGTGCACAGGGCCGTCGCCTGATGTCTGATAGCCTGACCGCGCGCCTCTCGGGGCGTCTGTCAGCCAGCAAATCTCCCCACCAGAAAACGGAGCGCGACACCATGAAGACTCAAGGATCGGCCGTCTGGAGCGGCGGCATCAAGGACGGCAAGGGCGCGATCTCGACCAAGAGCGGTGCGCTGACAAATTATCCTTATGGCTTCGCCTCGCGCTTCGAGGGCAAGCCCGGCACCAATCCCGAAGAACTGATCGGCGCGGCCCATGCCGGCTGCTTCACCATGGCGCTTTCGCTCATCCTCGGCGAAGCGAAGCTGACCGCCGAGAAGATGGAAACCACAGCCGAAGTCTCGCTCGACAAGGATGGCGACGGCTTTTCCATCACCGCCGTGCATCTGACGCTGAAAGCGAAGATTCCGGGCGCGACGCAGGAGCAATTCGAAAAGCTCACCGGCATGGCGAAGGCCGGCTGCCCGGTGTCGAAACTGCTGAAGGCGACCATCACGCTGGATGCGACGCTGGAAGGCTGAGGTGTTTTCAGCACCCGCAAAGCTGTCATTGCGAGGAGCACTTGCGACGAAGCAATCCAGATTTTCTGCCCCTGGATTGCTTCGCTTCGCTCGCAATGACGCCAGAGCGCAACTCTCTCACTGCGCCGCTGTCAGATCCCGCACCACGCGGAAGCCATAGACCGTGCCGGCGAAGTCCGCGCTTTCCGCGTTCCGGTAGCCGGAGCGGAGCATGTTCGCCGCAAAGCTCCACCGCCCGCCGCGCGTCATGCGCTTGCTGCAATCGCCGTCCAGCCACGGCCGGCCGTCGGACGGCTTGTCCTCGTTGTAGCGCTTGTTGAAACAGTCCTGCGTCCACTCGAAAATATTGCCGGAAACCTGATAGAGCCCGAACGGATTCGGCGCATAGGAATCCACCGGCTTCGGCCCCTTGCTGGTTTCGCCGCGCGGGGATTCCGCATAGGGCATCCAGGCGTCGTAGTTGGCGTCCTGCTGCGTCGCGATCTTGCCGAACCAGAACGGCGTGGTGGTGCCCGCGCGCGTGAAATACTCCCGCTCGGATTCGCTGGGAAGCCGATAGGTTCGCCCGGCCTTTTTCGAGATCCACACGAGATAGGTCTGCACGTCGTCGTAGCTGAGGCCCTGCGCCGGCATGCGGCCGCGGCCGAAGCCGCCGTCCTTGCCGGTGATGCCGTTGCAGCCGCCGTCGGCGAGGCACGCATCCCATTCGTCGAAAGTGACGGCAAAGCGGCCGACCGCGAATGGCTTGGCGATGGTGACCCGATGCACCGGGTCTTCGCCGTTGTGACGAACCGGCTCATCCGCCGGCGTGCCCATCATGAAGCTGCCCGCCGGCACCACCACCATCTCGGGACACTCGGGACATTCCTTGAAACTGTCCCGCGCCTTCAGCGTCGTCTCGGTCTCCGCCGACAAGGGGAGCTGTCCCCAGGGCTGAATCTGGCGGGCCGTCGAGACGGGCTGACCGGCGGCCTCCGCCCGTGGAGACGCTTTGCTCGTATTCGAATTGCTGTTGTCCGGACTGCATGCCGCCGAACACAGAACGAGCGCGAGTGCGCCAAGCCTGACAAATAGTGGAACAGTCACAATGATCCCCTCGATTGCCCCGGCGAAATATGCGGGATTGCTTCACTATGTCGCAACAGCGCACGTCCGGGTTCAAAACCGGCTTCGCGACGCTCCGCATGACCGGCATGACCTCCCCCGTCATTGAATTCGGCGGCGATCCCGTAAAAACTCGCGGCCGGAAACCGGAGGCCCCGATGCTTGAGAAGACAGCCGAGACAGCCGCTCTCCATCCGTTCGACCGCGCCACGCAGGTCATGACCGTGGACGGCAAGCTGCGCGGCACGGCCAGCGAAGATTACTTCGCCTTCGTCGGTCCATTCGGCGGCGCCACCGCCGCGACCCTGCTGCGTGCGATCATGGAGCAGCCGGACCGCATCGGCGATCCGCTGTCGATCACCGTCAATCTTTGCGCGCCGGTCGCGAAGGGATCGTTCGCACTTGATGTGCGCCTCATCAAGGCGACCCGCTCGACGCAGCACTGGATGGTTGAGCTTTCCCAGAACAAGGAGGTCGCGGCGTTCGCCACCGCGGTGTTCGCAGTGCGCCGCCCCTCATGGTCGCATCAGCCGGCGACGTTTCCCGGCGCGCCGCCGTTCGATCAGGTCGAGCCGATTCCGGACAGTGGCATCGCCAACTGGGTACGGCAGTATCAGTTCCGTTTCGTGGAAGGTACACCGCGCTACAACGCCGCGCCTCACGACGTTCCCGCCAGCGCCTATTCGAAAATGTGGCTCAGCGATGCCACGCCCCGGCGCATCGATTTCCTGTCGCTGCTATCGATGTCCGACACGTTCTTCGCGCGCATCTTTCACGCCCGCGGCACCATCGTTCCGATCGGAACGGTATCGCTGACCACGGTGTTTCATGCCGACGCCGCCGACCTCGCCACTGAGGACATCACGGCAGTACTCGGCACCGCTGACGCAAACAGCTTTCACAAGAGTTTCAGCGACCAGACCGGCGAACTGTGGTCACCTGGCGGCCGCCTGCTCGCGACCACATCGCAGGTCGTGTATTTCAAGGCCTGAACCGCCGGCGTGCGATGCCCCATCGATGAGGGCGAATTGTCGCAGCGCGCCGCGCCGACGCCCAATCCAGCTGTCATATTCGCGGTCCATGGTCCGCCGACCTGCTCATGATCCGGCATCTGTTACCGCGGCTCCCGCCGCCATTTCCGGGTTGACGAGTGTGGCCAACAGCCAACCTGGAGTTCTCCATGATTCAGAAATTATCCCATCGCGTCGCGACCGTTGCCGTCGCCGCCGCAGCATCCGTGTTCGCATTCAGCGCGCATGCCGAGATCGACAACAGTTCGCTCTCCGCCCCCGGATTCCGGCAGCACGCCCGCACCTTCGGACTGGTCTACCCGCTTCCGAAGGACGTGAACGACACTCTTGATGTCACGGTCAGGGGCCTGCTTCGGGAGAAGCTGCTCAACGCCAAGCTCGACACCGAAGCGCAGATGTACAACATTCCGCATGTGACCGTGGTCCACATCCACAGCGCGGACCCAACCACGCCGGACAAGATGCTGAAGGCGCTGCCGAAGCTGCCGGGCGTTCTCGACGTCACCCTGAAGAACTTCTACACCACCGAAGCCGCCAAGGGCGCGGGACAGCCATGGTGGCTCGATCTCGGAATCGTCAAGGAAGGCCAGGGCTTCGAGACCATGATGGCGTTCAACACCGCCGCCACCGCCGCGCTCACGCCGCTGCGCGACGGTCCGCTGCCGCGCTGCACGGGGCCCGTCTACGACAAGATGAGCGATGCCGCGAAGGACCTGGTGAAAACCGTCGGCGTCAGCGGTGTCAACGTCGTCAAGGACGGCAAGGAACTGCGTTCGTACAACCCGCACAACACGCTGGTCTACAGCAACGCGAAGTTCACGCCGGAATTGCAGAAGGACTTGAATCAAGCCGCAACCGAGTTCAACCAGATCCTGCCCGACGGCATCCCGGTCTCGTTCAAGACCATCTCCATCGTCGAGCTTGGCTTCGCCGGAAACGTGCTGCGCGAAGTGTACCGGATCGATCTTCAGAACGGTTCGATCCTGAACGTCGCCACCGGCAAGACCACCGGCACCACGACGGCCACGGCGCGCTGAGGTCAGGCGTCGCAACATTCCGGGCAATAAAAAGGGCGGCTCACCGAGCCGCCCTTTCGCATTCAGAACCTGTCGCGAAACAATCACTCCGCGGCGAGCTTGACCTCGGGAGCGGCGGCGCGGACGTCCGCGTCGACATGCTTCTCGAACTTCTCGAAGTTCTTCTGGAACATGCCGACCAGCGCGCGCGCGGTCTTGTCGAACTCGGCCTTGTCCTTCCAGGTGTTGACCGGATCGAGGATCTCGCTCGGCACGCCTTCCAGCGCGGTCGGAACCGCGAAGCCGAAATACTTGTCAGTGCGGAACGTGGCGTTGCGCAGCGAACCGTTCAGCGCCGCGGTCAGCAGCGCGCGCGTGACCTTGATCGGCATGCGCGTGCCGGTGCCGTACTTGCCGCCGGTCCAGCCGGTATTGACCACCCAGCAATCGACATTGTGCCTGGCGATCAGTTCCTTCAGCAGCTGGCCGTATTCGGACGGATCGCGCGGCAGGAACGGCGAACCGAAGCACGCCGAGAATTCCGGCTGCGGCTCAGAGCCCAGACCGCGCTCGGTGCCCGCGACCTTCGCGGTATAACCAGAGAGGAAGTGATACATCGCCTGCGCCGGCGTCAGCTTGGCGATCGGCGGTATCACGCCGAACGCGTCGGCGGCCAGCATCACCAGATTTTTCGGATGCCCGGCGCGGCCGGTGCGCGACGCATTCGGGATCGACTCCAGCGGATACGCCGAGCGGGTGTTCTCGGTCTTCGAGCCATCGTCGAAATCGACCACCCGCGTCAGCGGATCGAACACCACGTTCTCCAGCACCGCGCCGAAACGCATGCTGGCGTCGTAGATCGCGGGCTCCGCCTCGCGCGACAGCTTGATGCACTTGGCGTAGCAGCCGCCCTCGAAATTGAAGACGCCGTCCGGACCCCAGCCGTGCTCGTCGTCGCCGATCAGCGTGCGGTTGGGATCGGCGGAGAGCGTGGTCTTGCCGGTGCCGGAGAGGCCGAAGAACACGGCGGCGTCGCCGTCCGGTCCGACATTGGCCGAGCAGTGCATCGGCATCACGCCCTGTGCGGGCAGGAAGAAGTTCAGCGTGGTGAACACCGACTTCTTCATCTCGCCGGCGTACTGGCTGCCGCAGATGATGACGATCTTGCGGGTGAAATCGATGGCGACCATGTTCTCCGACTTGCCGCCGTGCCGCTTCGGATCGCAGCGGAAGCTCGGCAGATCGATCATGGTCAGTTCGGGGACGAAGCTCGCGAGCGCGGCGGCTTCGGGACGGATCAGCAGGGTGCGGATGAACAGCGAGTGCCACGCGAGTTCGGTGTAGACGCGGGTCTTGATGCTGAACTTCGGATCGGCGCCGCCGTAGAGGTCCTGCGCAAAGAGCGTCTTGCCTTCGCAATGCTTGATGACGTCGTCGTGCAACGCCTGGAACTGTTCGGGGGTGATCGACTGGTTGCCGCCCCACCACATGGTCGTGTCGGTGGTGGCGTCGCGGACCGTGAACTTGTCCTTCGGGCTACGGCCGGTGAACACGCCGGTCTCGGCGCACAGCGCGCCTTCCGCGGTCAGTTGGGCCTCGCCGGCGCGCAACGCATGCTCATAGAGCGGCGCGGTGCCGAGATTCCAGTAAACCGATCCAAGTTTTTCTAAGCCGAATTTGTCGGCGCCGAAGGCACCGTTGCGTACACCCGTCTCTTGCACTTTCAGAATCTCCCACAAAGACCGCGTATCGTTTCGCGCGCCTGTCGCCAAACGCCCCGTCGCGGATGCCGGGGATGATAGATCCCGGGCCTCGATCCAGCGAGTTATTAGTGGCCAACGCGCAGATTGCCAAGCGGGTCCCGGCGTTTTGGTTGACGAGGTCGCGGAATCGTTCCAACGCAACCTGCCCATTTATGTTTCACACATCACCAACGTCTGATTTGTCATCAGATTTGTGCGCTGCGGGCCTGCCCTGCCAGAGTTTTGAGCGTTTGCCGCAGTGCGGCAGGTGCGGCGATCCGCTGCGGGAATTCGAGCCGGAGCGTGCGCGAGTCGGCTTGCATATCGAGCCCTTCCGGATCGCACCCGACGCAGCGCCACGCGCCGTCCGAAGCATTGAGAAGTTTTGTCGCATACAGATTCATGGCGTCCGCATGATCGGCATTCATGTGCGCGACAATGTCCGGCTCGGCTTCGAGCAATGCTTCCGCGCCGGTAAGATCGGTCAGAAAATCTTTCGGCGCGAGATCAACAATGCGGGCGAACCCTGCGACCAGATGAACGCCGTTCGGCCTGATCCGGAAAAATGAGAAATCGCGAAAGCCCGCGAATTCCTCCGCCGCGGGATGAGCCGCGAGATAGCGCCGCCGCAGCAGTGCAACGTCGTCGCCCCGCGCCTCTTCCGCCGTGCCCGCCAGCATGATGCGCGCACCTTCCAGCGGATCGCCCGGCCCACGTTCGTCCAGCATCAGCGACATGCGCGGATCGTTCAGAATATTCCTGGTATGAACCGCGAGCCGCGAGATCAGCAGGATCGGCGAGCCGTCCGGTAGCGAGGCGACATTGACCAGCGAGCAGTAGGGATCGCCGGACCCCGGCATCAGGGTCGCGAGCGCGCCCTGACGGGAGCGCGCGAGCAGCGAGCGGGTCAGGCAGGCCGGTTTGACGTGTGTGGAAGGGTCCATTTATGGGCCTGAATTCAAAGGTTAACGGGCTTTTTTGCGGCCAAAAGGGGTTATATCCCGGAACAATGGTCTTATATAAGCGTCAAGTTCCCGTATTCGCAGGGTTCAGGAACTCGGTCACATTTCAGCCCAGCTTGCATTGCTCGTTGAAGATAAGCGAACGCCTTATTTCACGGCATCCCGGTTCACCCGGTCAGTACACAGTCGCCACGCCCGAAACTATCGATTTGGAAAGCAGGCTCATGCCCACAATCGCCTTGGTCGATGACGACCGCAACATTCTCACATCGGTCTCGATCGCGCTGGAAGCCGAAGGCTACCGCATCATGACCTATACGGATGGCGCGTCGGCCCTCGACGGTTTCAAGACGTCGCCGCCGGACCTCGCCATCCTCGACATCAAGATGCCGCGCATGGACGGCATGGAGACGCTGCGCCGCCTGCGCCAGAAGTCCGACCTGCCAGTGATCTTCCTCACCTCCAAGGACGAGGAAATCGATGAGTTGTTCGGCCTCAAGATGGGTGCCGACGATTTCATCCGCAAACCGTTCTCGCAGCGGCTGCTGGTGGAGCGCGTCAAGGCGGTGCTCCGCCGCGCGGTGCCGAAGGACCCCACCGCCACGCAGAAGGAACTGGACGCCAAGGCGCTGGAGCGTGGCTTGCTGCGCATGGACCCGGAGCGTCACACCTGCACCTGGAAGAACGAGCCGGTAACCCTCACCGTCACCGAGTTCCTGATCCTTCAGGCGCTCGCGACCCGGCCCGGTGTGGTGAAAAGCCGCAACGCGCTGATGGATGCGGCCTATGACGATCAGGTCTATGTCGACGACCGCACCATCGACAGCCACATCAAGCGCCTGCGCAAGAAGTTCAAGGCGGCCGACGACGACTTCGAAATGATCGAAACGCTGTACGGCGTCGGTTACCGCTTCAAGGAAACCTGATCGCGCCGGCAGGCGCGGCCCGCGAGGCGGCATGACGGGTCGCTCGCATATGGGTTAGTGCTATAATGCGCCGATCTCGAACCAGACAATCGGGCGGTTCAGCCATTGCTTGATCGAACGCAGCACGATCGCGACGACGATGCCGAACTCGGCGCGCCGCCGCTTGCGCCGGTGTCGGACGAACACGCTGTGCCGGACGAGGAAACGGTCCGGGGCTGGCGCAGTCCGCGCGACCTGATCCGGCGCGCGGGCCGCTACTTCGTCGCACTGACGTTCTCAAGCCTCACCCGCCGCATCGTGTCGTTGAACCTGATCGGCCTGATCGCGATGCTCGCGGGCATCCTGTATCTGTCGCAGTTCCGCGCCGGACTGATCGACGCCCGCGCGCAAAGTCTGCTGGTGCAGGCCGAAATCATCTCGGGCGCGATCGCCGCCTCCGCCACCGTCGAAACCAACGCCATCACCGTCGATCCGGAGCGGCTGCTCGATCTCAAGCCCGGCGAGACCTACGGCCCGAACGACGAAACCCTCACCAGCATCGACTTCCCCATCAATCCGGAGCGCGTCGCGCCGGTGCTGCGGCGGCTGATCTCGCCCACCAAGACCCGTGCGCGCATCTACGACCGCGACGGCGTGCTGGTGCTCGACAGCCGCAATCTCTACGGCCGCGGCGACGTGCTGCGTTTCGAACTGCCGCCGCCGACGGCCGAGAAGCCGGGCTTCGCCGAGAAGACCATGATCGCGATCCGCACCTGGCTCAATCGCGGCGACCTGCCGCGCTATCGCGAACTGGGACCGGAGAACGGCAACGGCTATCAGGAAGTGCAGCAGGCGCTCGACGGCCAGAAAGCCAGCATGGTGCGCATCAACGACCGCGGCGAGGTGATCGTCTCGGTGTCGGTGCCGGTGCAGCGCTTTCGCGCCGTCCACGGCGCGCTGATGCTGTCCACACAGGGCGACGACATCGATCAGATGGTCACCGCCGAGCGACTCGCGATCCTGAAAGTGTTCGGCATCGCCGCCGTGGTCATGATCGTGCTGTCGCTGCTGCTCGCCAGCACCATTGCTGGCCCGATGCGCCGTCTCGCCGACAGTGCCGAGCGCGTCCGCCGCCGCATCCAGACCCGCGTGGAAATCCCGGACTTCTCCTCGCGCGGCGACGAAATCGGCCATCTGTCGCGCGCGCTGCGCGCCATGACCGATGCACTCTACAACCGCATCGAGGGCATCGAGCGGTTCGCCGCCGACGTCGCGCATGAACTGAAGAACCCGCTGACCTCGATGCGCTCGGCGGTCGAAACCCTGCCGCTGGCGAAGTCCGACGACAGCCGCTCGCGGTTGCTCGCCGTTATCGAACACGACGTGCGCCGACTCGACCGGCTGATTTCCGATATTTCCGACGCCAGCCGCCTCGATGCGGAATTGCAGCGGCAGGATGTCGAGCCGGTGGACATCCGCCGCCTGCTCAACACGCTGACCACGGTCGCCAACGAGACCCAGCACGGCACCGAAGTCACCGTGGAAGCCCGCTTCGAGGGCCGCCCCGGCGATACGTTCTCGGTGCCGGGACATGACTCGCGTCTCGGTCAGGTGATCGCCAATCTGCTCAGCAACGCGCAGTCGTTCTCGCACCCCGGCAGCAAGGTGCGCATCACCTGCCGCCGCCTCAAATCCGAAATCGAGATCACGGTAGACGACGACGGCGCCGGAATCCGTCCCGGCGCGCTGGAAAAGATCTTCGAGCGTTTCTACACCGACCGTCCGGCGCAGGGTTTCGGACAGAACTCCGGTCTCGGACTGTCGATCTCCAAGCAGATCATCGAAGCCCACGGCGGGCGCATCTGGGCCGAGAACCGTCCCGGCCCGGTCGACGCCGAAGGCGACGCCCGCATCGCCGGCGCGCGCTTCGTGGTCCGGCTGCCCGCGATATGAGACGCCGCGCGTGACGGCCACCGACAGCGCAAGCATCCACGCCTCGGCGGTGCTGGTGGGGCATCAGGCCGTGCTGATTCGCGGGCCTTCGGGCTCGGGCAAATCGCGGCTGGCGTTCGATCTCATTCTGGCCGGGCGCGCCGGGCAGCTTCCCGCCGCCACCCTGATCGGTGACGACCGTGTTCGCCTGGCGGAGCGCGGCGGCAGGCTGTTTGTCCAGGGCGTCAAGGAACTGGCCGGAAAGATCGAGATTCGCGGCCTTGGAATCCGCGACCTCGACTTCGCTGCGGAGGGTGCCGTGGCACTGGTGGTCGATTTGAACGCCACGGACGCCGAACGGCTGCCGCCGCCGAAAGCCTTGAAAACCAGCCTCTCCGGGATGGAATTGCCGCGCATCCCGGTGGCCGCAGGCCATGCCCCCTCCCGCTGGTCCTGGCATTCCTTACGACAACTTAAGGTTTCAAAACTGAACTTGTGACCATCGGATGATTGCTGAACGGTGGCCACTCGCCATATAAGCCGGACCTTCGCCACTGACGACAGCCAGCGCGGACACCCTTTTTAAGGGGGTGCGTGGCAACATCCCCTCTTGCGCCGGGGCTCTGGATGGTCAACATGTGGCCCTTTCGTGCGGTGCATCAAAAGCGCCCGCGAGGAGTTTTGAATGATTGGTCTAGTACTGGTGACCCACGGGCGTCTCGCCGACGAATTCAAGGCGGCGCTCGAGCATGTCATGGGTCCGCAAAAACAAATCGAATCGATCACGATTGGCGCCGAAGACGATGCCGATTTGTGTCGAAGCGATATCATTGAAGCCGTCAAGCGCGTGGACAGCGGCGACGGCGTTGCGATCCTCACCGACATGTTCGGCGGCACGCCGTCGAACCTTGCGATCTCCTGCATGAGCCGGCCCAAGGTCGAAGTTCTCGCCGGCATCAACCTGCCGATGCTGGTCAAGCTCGCCAAGGTGCGCGACGACAAGCCGCTGCCGGACGCGATCGCCGCCGCGCAGGAAGCCGGCCGCAAGTACGTGACGATCGCCAGCCGGGTGCTCGCCGGAAAATGAGCCCTGCGCCGGACGAGCAGACAGCGCGGCCCGGCGTTATCGTCCGTGAACTTCCCATCATCAATAAGCGCGGCCTTCATGCGCGCGCCTCCGCGAAGTTCGTGCAGATGGCGGAAAAGTTCGACGCCGAACTGACCGTGACCCGCAACGGCGAAACCGTCGGCGGCACCTCGATCATGGGGCTGATGATGCTCTCGGCCGGAATCGGCACGTCGATCACCGTGACGGCAAGCGGCCGCGAAGCGCAGGCGGCGATGGACGCCATCACCGAACTGCTCGCCAACAAGTTTGGTGAAGAAGAAGCGGGCTAGCCGCTCACTTCTCGTCCTCGTCCGCCTTTTCCGGACCCTTGATCCAGATTTTCCACTTCACCGCCGGACCGGCCTTGCCGTGGAAATAGCGCCGCGAGGTGAGATCGAAGCGCTCCGCGTTCGGCACGGTGTCGTTCATCCACTTTTCGCAAATCTGGATCTGATTGTCCCTCGGATCGCAGATGCCGATGAAGCCGAGCCGCATCGCTGCTTCCAGGCTGGTCAGGCCCGAGGCCCAGATCTCGCGCGGCGTGAACGGCGCAGGATGATCGGGGCTGTAGAACGTCAGCGGCTCGCCGACTTCGGTGGTGCCCGCGATCACGGCCCAGCGGGTGTTGAACCGCGCACGCCATGCTTCAGTCAGTTGCAACGCGAATTCCGACTTCGGCGTGAACGGCACGCCCGCCTCGCCGTCGCGCCGCACCGTCTGCGCTGCGATGATCGGCGAGATCAGCAGCATCACCAGCGTGAACGCCAGCCACATGACCATCAGCCGGATCAGCGCCATCTGCGTCACGCGCAGTGCAGGAATCGCGACCAGCGCCAGCGGCACCAGGAAGAACAGCGAAATTCCCCAATCGGTCTTCATGTAGATGCCGAACGCCAATCCCGCGAGCGGCGGCACCAGGCCGACGATGATCTGGATGATCCAGATGTGGCGCGCCTGCGTCAGATACACGCCGGGATTGGAGCCGCGCATCCACGGCCGCTGCACCGAGTCGGCAACCTCGCGGATAACGCCCTTGCGGCGGATGGATTTCCACCATTGCAGCTTCCACGCCAGCGCGATGGCCGCGAAGGCGACAGGGATCAGCAGCAGCCCGATGTTGTGCGCCAGATAGACCGACGCCAGCCGCAGCGTGGTGCCGAAGGTCCGCCCACCATAGACATCGTCGGCATAGATCAGCGGCAGGAAATCCGCCTGCTTCAGCCACCACAGATGCGGCAGCATCCCGGCGAAGCACGCGACGAACGCCACCCATGGCGCGGGCGAACGCAGGAATCGCATCCGGTCCGGATGAATCAGTGCTGCGAGACCGACCGCGCCGATCATGGTCAGCACCCAGTATTTCGTCATCAGCGCCAGCGCCGCCGCGAGGCCGAGCCAGATGCCGGAGCGCACGTCGCGTTTCTCGAACGCGTTCAGATAAGCCAGCACGACCAGCGGCAGGGTCACGAGTTGCAACAGGTCGGGATTGTACTTGAAGCCCTTGAAGGTAAAGACCGGATAGAGCGCCAGCATCGCCACCGTGAACATGGCGCGGCGGTGATCGACCACGCGCACCGCGATCAGCCAGCAGATCACCAGCCCGATGCCCGTCACCGTCATCGCCAGCGCATAGGTCGCCCAGTCGGTGACGGGGAAGATCCTGAACCAGACGCCGGCGACCCAGCCCGCCAGCGGCGGATGCTTGCCGTAGCCGAGCAGGAATTTCTGGCCCCAGGCATAGGCCTCCGCAACATCCATGTGGATGTCCTGCGCGCCCTTCAGCGCCGTGAGGATGATGGTCCAGAGCAGCGTGTGGGCGACGGCGAAGCCGATGACGAACTTGAGCGAAGTTGCCGGATCGTGCGCCACCGCCGCGATCCACGCCGCCACGCGGCGGGTGACGGGCACATGGCGCAGCCGCGCCTTCTGCCGGGATCGCAGTCCGGTGCGCGGGCCGGGATTTTTTCCGGTTCTGCGCCCGGTCTGCGTCGATGAAACCTCTGACATTCCAGTGACCCGTGTCGGCTGTGATCGCTGATGGTTGCTAGCAGCGCAGCGCCGCTGACGGCAACAGCAAATCATTGCGATTTCTGCGGAAGTCAGCCCCGGAACAGCCCAATTTTGTTGCCGCTTGGAAGCGTCAATGCTATCCCGCGCCCATGACAACCACCCCTATTTCCAACATCCGCAACTTCTCCATCGTCGCCCATATCGACCATGGCAAATCGACGCTGGCCGACCGCCTGATCCAGACCACGGGCGGGCTGGAGGCGCGCGAGATGAAGGAGCAGGTGCTCGATTCGATGGACATCGAGCGCGAGCGCGGCATCACCATCAAGGCGCAGACCGTCCGTCTCAATTACAAGGCGAAGGACGGCAAGAGCTACATCTTCAACCTGATGGACACGCCGGGCCACGTCGACTTCGCCTACGAGGTCTCGCGCTCGCTGGCGGCCTGCGAAGGCTCGCTGCTGGTGGTGGACGCCTCGCAGGGCGTGGAAGCCCAGACGCTTGCCAACGTCTATCACGCGCTCGATGCCGGCCACGAGATCGTGCCGGTGCTCAACAAGATCGATCTGCCCGCCGCCGAACCCGATCAGGTCAAGCAGCAGATCGAGGATGTGATCGGCATCGACGCCTCCGACGCGGTGATGATCTCCGCGAAGACAGGCTTGGGCATTCCCGACGTGCTGGAAGCCATCGTCACCCGCCTGCCGCCGCCGAAGGGCGACCGCGATGCCACGCTGAAGGCGCTGCTGGTCGATAGCTGGTACGACGTTTATCTCGGCGTCGTCGTGCTCATTCGCGTCGTCGACGGCGTGATGAAGAAGAACTCGCGCATCCGCATGATGGGCACCGGCGCCGCCTACGATGTCGAGCGCGTCGGATACTTCACGCCGAAGATGACGCAGGTCGACGAACTCGGCCCCGGTGAGATCGGCTTCATCACCGCCGCGATCAAGGAGGTCGCCGACACCCGCGTCGGTGACACCATCACCGACGACCGCAAACCGGTCACCGAGATGCTGCCGGGCTTCAAGCCCGCGGTGCCGGTGGTGTTCTGCGGCCTGTTCCCGGTAGACGCCGACGACTTCGAGACGCTGCGCGCGGCGATGGGCAAGCTGCGCCTCAACGATGCGAGCTTCTCGTTCGAGATGGAGACCAGCGCCGCGCTCGGCTTCGGTTTCCGCTGTGGCTTCCTCGGCCTCTTGCATCTGGAAATCATCCAGGAGCGGCTCTCCCGCGAATTCAATCTCAACCTGATCGCCACCGCGCCGTCGGTCATTTACAAGATGCACCTCACCGACGGCAGCGAGATCGAGATCCACAATCCGATCGACATGCCGGACGTGGTGAAGATCGCCGAGATTCACGAGCCATGGATCGAGGCCACGATCCTGACGCCCGACGACTATCTCGGCAGCGTCTTGAAGCTGTGTCAGGAGCGGCGCGGCAACCAGATCGAGCTGACCTATGTCGGCGCCCGCGCCATGGTGAAATACGCGCTGCCGCTCAACGAGGTGGTGTTCGATTTCTACGACCGCCTCAAGTCCGTCTCGAAGGGCTACGCCTCGTTCGACTATCACCTCACCGACTACAAGCCGGCCGATCTGGTGAAGATGCAGATCCTCGTCAACAACGAGCCGGTGGATGCGCTGTCGATGCTGGTCCATCGCACCCGCGCCGAAGGCCGCGGCCGCGCCATGGTCGAGAAGATGAAGGAACTGATCCCGCCGCATATGTTCGTGATTCCGATCCAGGCGGCGATCGGCGGCAAGATCATCGCCCGCGAGACGGTGCGCGCGCTGCGCAAGGACGTCACCGCGAAGTGTTACGGCGGCGACATCAGCCGCAAGCGCAAACTTCTGGAGAAGCAGAAGGAAGGCAAGAAGAAGATGCGACAGTTCGGCAAGGTCGACATCCCGCAGGAAGCCTTCATCGCCGCGCTGAAGGTGGATAGTTGAGCGTCTCCGGCCAGCATCCGCCCTACTTCCCCGCCTTTGGCAGCGCGCGGCAATTGCTCGCCGCCCTCTCGCCCCTGAACCGGGCATCGACATAAGCCACCGCGTCGGCTCCGCCCTTCACCATCGAACCGTCGTGGTCTACGCCGGCGACCGGCCGGTACTCGAGCCTGTTGCCGCCCGCGCAGAGCTGGCGCGCCAGACTGTCGGTATCCGTCGGCGGCACGGTGATGTCGGCCGTCCCCTGCATGATGATGGTCGGCGCCTTGATGCGCAGATGGCCCGGCTCGTTCTGCCGCGTCATCTTGAGAAACGCGCGCAGATCCGGCTTGGCGACGAACTGGTCCTTCGCGATGGCGGTCGACCAATATCCCTTCGTCAGCGATTGCGTCATGCAGCCCTGGAACAGGTCCGGCAGATGCGACAGCGCCTCGGGCGTGAGAATGCGCTTGAGATCGATCTTCGGATCGGCTTGCGCATAGGACCGGAGCACGTAGAGAACGTAAGGCAGCGACAGCTCGGTCTTCGCCGAGGACATCACCAGCTTCACACGGTCCGCGATATGCGAGCCGGGCGCGAAGGCGACATTGCCGACCAGTTTGAATTTCGGAACATAGGACGGTCCGATGGCCGCCGCGAACAGATCGACCTGCCCGCCCTGCGAGTGGCCCGCCACCGCATAGCGCTTGCCGATCTTCGGCTCGATCGCGTGCGCGGCGTCCAGCATGTCGAGGGCGTTGCGGGCGGTCGGCACGCCCTGCAGATACGGCTGGTCACCCTGCGTGCCGAGGCCTTCGTAGTCGGTGGCGACGACGGCATAGCCCTTCTTCACGAAGCCATCGAGCAGTGTGCGCATGACGGCGACATAGTGGTGTTCCAGGCCGCTGTCGGTATCGCGTGACGGCGCGCAGATCGGCGCAAGACCGATCGTCCCGTGGGTCCAGACGATCACCGGCCAGCCGCCGCGCGGCGCCTCTCCCTGCGGAATCGACAAGGTGCCGGACACGGCGACACTGCCACCCTTCGCGCCGGTCGAGCGATAGAGAACCAGCGCGTTCGTCTTTGCACTCGGCAGCGCCATGGTGCCGTCGAGCGGACGCGTCCAGATCACCGAACCGCGCGGCCCCTTCGGCAGCGGCGATGGCGGCGTGTAGAACGCGTCGCCCGCGGGACCGGCCGGGATGGACGCCGCCGTCGCGGCACCCGCCGTCAGATGAAAAAGAGCGATGCTTGCAGTCGCAATGATGATCCGACGCGCGATACGCATTCAGCCCATTCCTCTTCTGATTCCTGTCTGCGATAGCGGGTATCGCTTGAAGATTGCGTAAAGGCTTTTCGCAAATCGCATGTGTCGGCAGGATTCTCCCGAGCGCTCTTGACGCAGATCATGTAATATGATTATTTTCCTATTTCCATCTGCTTGCCGCCGCGATCATGACGTCGGCGACAAACGGAGACCGCCACCCGCTCATGACGGGCGCGGTCAGGTGGAGCGCCGGGAGGCGCAGCGTTCGGGCGGAAGGCCTCGCAAACCTTCTCGCTGCGGAACGCGCGCGCCTCGCGAGACGGACTCGCAACCCGCTCTCGTCAGGCTCGCGGACGAACCTCTCGCAAGGGTTCGTCGAAGAGTGCCTCGCAAGCACTCTGGCGCCTCCCGGCGCTCCATTCTCTCTGCAACGAGAGACGGAAAACGGGACCGGGTCGTCCGCACCCTCGTTGAAGCGGAGGTGTTCGCATGCGCGTATCCAGAACAAGTGCACAATGCTTCTGCTTGTCATTGCGAGCGCAAGCGAAGCAATCCAGATTTTTCCGGTCTCAAAATCACGTCAAGGCGCGCGCGAAGACAAACTGGATTGCGTCGTCGCAAGCGCTCCTCGCCATGACGAGACAGCAATCTCCCGGATTGCTTCAGGCTCTTGCAACTCCTGAGAAAATGATTGTTCAGAGGAAGCTCGTTTATAACAACGCATCGTCGCTGCCGCGCGGCTTCCTGCGCCGTTCATCGTCCGTTCAAGCCGAATCTGCTCGATGCGCGAGTGAGGGAAAAGTGCGCGCGTTGCTTGACTCTTCGGGCGCATCCTCCGAGTCTGGTTCGCCTGCAAAATTTTCAACCATCGGAGAGAGTGATGGCCTACAAGTTTGAAATCTACAAAGACAAGGCTGGAGAATTCCGTTTCCGCTTCAAGGCCTCGAACGGCGAGAAAGTGTTCGCTTCGGAAGGGTACAAGAGCAAGGCGTCCGCCAAGAGCACGATCAAGTCGATCGTGAAGCACGTCGCCAAGGCCGAGATCGACGACATCTCGAAGGCCGTGAAGGCTCCCAAAGCCAAGAAGGCGAAGAAGAAGAAATCCAGGAAGTGAGGCCGACAATCCGGCATCGCGCCTCGCAGGCTTGAACCGCGTGTGCGATCGGATCGATCCATCGCGGCAGTCAACCTCGGCGAACAACAAAACCCCGGCGCGAGCCGGGGTTTTCCGTTGGTGGTGAAGCGATGTGCGCGCCGGTGATCCTGTTAGGCCACCAGCGTCGACTGCGCTCCGCGCGCGTTGCGCTGGGCCAGCAAAAGCTGGGTGATCTCGGCATTCGGCCGCGCGCGGCTGAACAGAAAACCCTGGCCTTCGTGACAGCCTTCCGCGCGCAGGCAGCTCAGTTCGGCTTCGGTCTCGACGCCTTCCGCCGTGATCGTCACGCCGAGACCCATGCCGAGGCTGATGATCGAGCGGACGATGGCCTGCGCATCGTGATTGGAGCCGAGGTCGCGCACGAACGACTGGTCGATCTTGATCTTGTCGAACGGGAAGCTGCGCAGGTAGCTCAGCGACGAATAGCCGGTGCCGAAATCGTCCATCGAAATCCGCACGCCAAGCGCGCGCAGCGCGTGCAGCGTCGCCAGCACCTGATCGCTCTTGTCAAGCAGCAGGGTTTCGGTGATCTCCAGTTCAAGCCGCTTCGGCGACAGGCCGGATGCCTTCAGCGCGTCCATCACCACCGACAACAGGTTGCCGACGCGGAATTGCAGCGGCGAGAGATTAACCGCGACGCGCACGTCGTCCGGCCATTGCGCAGCGTCCATGCAGGCGCGCCGCAGCATCAGGCCGCCGACCGCGTTGATAAGGCCGGTTTCTTCCGCGACCGGAATGAACTCCGCCGGCGAGATCATGCCGCGTTCGCCGTGCGGCCAGCGCACCAGCGCCTCGAAGCCCGTGATCTGCCCGCTCTTGAGATCGACCAGCGGCTGGTAATAGGGCTGAAGCACGCTGTTCTCGATGGCATCGCGCAAATCGATTTCAATCCGCCGGCGCGCCTGGGCGCGGGCATCCATTTCCGATTCGAAGAAGCTGAACGAGCCGAGACCTTCGCTCTTGGCGCGTGACAGCGCCATGTCGGCGTTCTTGAGCAGCTTCTCGGCGTCGTCGCCGTCGCCGGGCGCAATCGCAATCCCGATGCTGGCGCCGCTGACAATGGTATGGCCGTCGAACAGGTAAGGCTCGCTGATCGCCGCGATCAGCCGCCGCGCCAGCATGGCGACCTCTTCCGGCCGCGTGACGCCCGCCTGCACCACCGCGAATTCATCGGAGCCGAGGCGCGCGATCGCGTCCTCCTCGCGCAGCGATGAGCGCAGGCGCTTGGTCACGCCCTTCAGCAGCTTGTCGCCGATCGCATGGCCCAGCGTGTCGTTGATGGCCTTGAAGTTGTCGAGATCGAGGAACAGCACCGCGACCTTGTCGCCGCTGCGGCGCGTGTGCGCCAGCAGTTCGTCGAGCCGCTGCCGCAGCAGGATGCGGTTCGGCAATCCGGTGAGACCGTCATGCTGCGCCATGAAGGCGAGCCGCGCCTCGGCGCGCTTGCGCTCGGTAATGTCCATCAGCGCCAGCAAGACCGCGGGCTTGCCTTCGAACACCAGCAGGCGCGAATAGATCGCAACGTCGATCAGCGAGCCGTCGGCCTTGACGTGCTTCCAGGTCCGCGCGGCGCGCTCCTCGGTGCTCTGGTCGCCGGTCCAGGGCGTTTCCTGATCGAAGGCCTGCACGTCCGAAATCTTCAGCTTCTCGAAGTCCTCGCGCGCATAGCCGTAATGCGCGACCGCGGCGTCGTTGACGCCGATGATGCGCTCGCCGTCCTGGGCGCAGACGATCATGGGGACCGGATTGCCCTCGAACAGCAGGCGGAACGAGGCCTCGCGCTGTTTCAGTTCGGTGATGTCGACGCGCAGTCCGATCACGCCGCCGTCGCTGGTCAGGCGCTCTTCGATCAGGATGCAGCGGCCGTCGGCCAGAACCTGTTCGTGGGCCGGGCCCGGATGATAGAGCTTTTCCAGACGCTCGTTGATCCATGCTTCCTCGTGGCCAACGGCTTCCGGATAGTCGCCGCGGGCGACGCCGACCTTCAGCGTGTCGCGCAGCTTCGCGCCATGCTCGAACAGGTCCGCGCTCTTGGAATAGATCTCGGCGTATTTCTTGTTCCAGAGGATGTAACGGCCTTCGGCATCGAGGAACACAATGCCCTGCGGAAGAATATCGATGGCTTCGCGCAGCCGCGCGTCCGACTTCTGGGCGTCCGCGATGGCCGCCTCGGCTTCGGCGCGCTTGCGCACGATCTCGCTGATTTCGGAAACCTGGCGGTTTCTGACCAGCAATTTCGGCACGGCCTTCGGCCGGCGAACCGACAACTTCCCCCGCGCCAGCTTCGCTTTTCTGATCCTGTTTTTTGCTTTTGGCCGATGTGTCGGCATAGTCCCGCCATTTCCGCATTCTGCGCGGCGTAGTCTTCGTACAAGTGTCTGAAAAAATGGTTCCTTTCGCGGGCGGCAGGGGCGCGCCGGCGCGGAAGGTATGCAAAGCGTGAATCACTTTTGCTCAATTGACGGGCTATAAATGGAGTCGCGCCCCGCGTTTGAGACAGAAGATGCAACATACTGCTGTCGTATTTCCGGGATGGTAACCACGGTCAAGCGACAGTGATGCGCTGCTTGCACAACAAATGTGCCGCAAACAGCCCTGGATATATGGCGAACGGCGCTTCGCACCAATTTGCAGCAGTCCTTGCCATGGCTAATGGAGGGTTAAGAAACGCGGCTGTCTCGTCGCCAGTCCGGCGTTACGCTATAATGCGCGTCATGATGCTGTGCCGTCCGATTCTCGCGACCGCCTTGACGACGACCCTCGCGCTGGCGGCCGTGACGCTGGCGGCACATCCGGCGCGGGCCCAGGACAAGGGCAGCGTCAATCCGAAGCCGCTTCCGCCGCTCGCCAATCCCAACGACCCTCATCTCGCCGCCAAGGAATTGTTCGGCCGCAAACCGTTGCCCGCCTCGCTTGCGGTGAGGTCGATCGGCTTCTATGCCAAGGGTTGCATCGCCGGCGCGGTCGCGCTGCCGATCAACGGATCGGCGTGGCAGGTGATGCGGCTGTCGCGCAACCGCAACTGGGGACATCCCGACCTGATCGCGCTGCTGGAGCGGTTGGCGGTGAAGGCCCAGAAAGTGGCCGGCTGGCCGGGGCTACTGGTCGGCGACATGTCGCAGCCGCGCGGCGGACCGATGCTCACCGGCCACGCCAGTCATCAAGTGGGATTGGACGCCGACATCTGGCTGACGCCGATGCCGAACCGGCAGCTCTCGCGCGAGGAACGCGAGGAAACATCCGCGGTGATGATGGTGCGGAAGGATCGCCTCGACATCGATCTCCAGAGCTGGACGCCGTCGCATCTGCCCGTCATCCGCGCCGCGGCGCAGGAGCCGCAGGTGGAGCGCATCTTCGTCAACGCCGCCATCAAGAAGGCGCTGTGCCGGGAAGCGAAGGGCGACCGGAACTGGCTGTCGAAAGTACGTCCGATGTACGGACACGATTATCATTTCCATGTCCGCATGAAATGTCCGCCCGGCAGCACGAATTGCGAGGCTCAACCACCACCGACCGAGAGCGAGGGGTGCAGCGCGGGCGATCTCGCCTACTGGTTCAGCGACGCGGTGCTGCATCCAAAGCCGCCGGTGACGCCGCCGAAGCCGAAGCCGCCGATAACGCTGGCGGATTTGCCCGCCGAATGCCGGCAGGTTCTGCTTGCGCCATAACTCTGATCCCGGCAGGCGAGACCGCCTGCCGGAAAGATCGTTCCTATTTCAAACCTGTTCCGGCGTTGCTAGAGTGAAGAACCGGCGCGCCGCACGCGTGACCGGGACTCAAGAGACGGCGGTCTCTGCACTTTATTCCAAACATCATTCCAACACCGCATCGCTCACGTCACCATGCCGTGGCGGGGTTCGATGCTGAAAGGACCGCCATGCGCATCAGCGCCAGAAACCAGATCATGGGCAAAATCATCGACGTCAAGAAAGGCGCCACCACCGCGCATGTGCGCGTCGACATCGGAGCCGGCCAGATCGTGACCTCGGCCATCACCAACGAAGCCGTCGACGAACTCGGGCTCAAGACCGGCGGTGCGGTGACTGTCGTCATCAAGTCCTCCGACGTCATGATCGCGGTGAACTGATCATGACGCGGCACATCATCATTATTCTGACCGCCGTCTCGGCCCTGCTGGGACCGTCATACGCATGGGCTCAGGAGCCTGTCGGCTGCGACAAATTCAAATGGGACGTGACGCGCGAACGCGCCGCACTCGCGCAGGCAAGCGTTCCAAAGCTCGCCTCCGGCAGCGATTTGACCGGGGCGTTGCCGCAGACCGTCATTCTCGATCTCAAGCTGCCGGCGGAGGCCAAACTGCCCTCACCACCCGAGCGCGCGCCGAAGCCGGACACCTTCGCGGGCTTCGGCACGGTGAAAAATATCCCTGCGAACGGCGTCTATTCAGTCAGCCTGTCCGCAGCCGCCTGGATCGATGTTCTTCAGAACGGCAGCCTCCTCAAGCCGAAGGCATTCAGCGGCGTCACCGGCTGCGACGGCATCCGCAAGACCGTCAAATTCGATCTTGTTGCCGGTCCGGCAATCATCCAGATCAGCGGCGTGTCCGAGCCTGCCATTAAAATCGCCATCATGCCTGTATTTGAGTAACGATCGAGGACTTTACGCAGAACCCACGGCTGATATTGTCACCGCGAACGATACTCCGGCACGCTGCGCGCTGCCGGGGTTGCCGGAACGGCGCTTCCGCTTGTCGTCAGATGAAATGATCGAAGCCGGTCGACGCGCGCCTCCTGCGCGCGAGCCGCAATGGAGCGCCAAATGACCTTTATGTCCCGTCTTCTTGTTGTGACCGCGCTTGTCTGCGCGCCACTTTTTTCGATTGCCCATGCACAGGACGCCAAGCCGGCCGGCACGCCTCCTGCTGCGGTCCAGGACAAGACCCTCACCGTTTTCGCCGCCGCGTCCATGAAGAACGCGCTCGACGAAGCCAACGCCGCCTACACCGCAAAAACCGGCACCAAGGTGGTGGTAAGCTATGCCGCAAGTTCGGCGCTGGCCAAGCAGCTCGAACAGGGCGCGCCGGCGGACATCTTCATCTCCGCCGACATCGACTGGATGGACTACTCCGCCGGCAAGAAGACGATCAACGATCCGACCCGCGTCAACCTGCTCGGCAACAAGATCGTGCTGATCGCGCCCAAGGATTCCAAGATCGCGAACGTCACGATCGGACAGGGCTTCGATCTCGCCAAGCTCGCAGGCGACGGCAGGATCGCAACCGGTGACGTGAAGGCTGTTCCGGTCGGAAAATACGCCAAGGCCGCGCTGGAAAAGCTCGGCTCCTGGCAAGCCGCCGAGTCCAAATTCGCCATGGCCGAGAGCGTGCGCGCAGCACTTGCGCTGGTGGCGCGCGGCGAAGCCAATCTCGGCATCGTGTACGAAACCGACGCCAAGGTCGAACCCGGCGTGAAGATCATCGGCGCCTTCCCGGCGGATTCGCATCCGGCGATCATCTATCCGGTGGCGGCGACGGCGGCCGCGAAGCCGGACGCAACGCCTTATCTCGCGTTCCTGCGCTCGGCGGTGGCGAAGTCGATCTTCGAGAAGTACGGCTTCACGTTCCTGATCAAGCCGACGTCCTGACCGCGCAGCAAACGTGTCCGCAATTTCCGCCGAAGAATGGACGGCGATCCTGCTCTCGTTGCGGGTCGCCTCCATCGCCACGCTGGTCGCCACGCCGCTCGGCATCGCCGTGGCGTGGCTGCTGGCGCGGCACAATTTCTGGGGCAAGGCGGCGCTGGACGCACTGATCTATCTGCCGCTGGTGCTGCCGCCGGTCGTGACCGGCTACCTGCTGCTGCTGACCTTCGGCCGCAAGGGCCTGGTCGGCGGCTGGCTTGCCGATCACCTCGGCATCGTGTTCGCGTTCCGCTGGACCGGCGCCGCGCTGGCCTGCGGCGTGATGTCGTTTCCGCTGCTGGTGCGGCCCATCCGGCTCTCCATCGAAGCGGTGGACAGCAAGCTGGAGCAGGCCGCCAGCACGCTGGGTGCCGCGCCCTGGCGCGTGTTCCTCACCGTCACGCTGCCGCTGGCGCTGCCGGGAATCGTCGCCGGCATGGTGCTCGGCTTCGCCAAAGCCATCGGCGAATTCGGCGCCACCATCACCTTCGTCTCCAACATTCCCGGCGAGACCCAGACGATTTCGGCGGCGATCTATTCGCTAACCCAGACGCCCAATGGCGACGTCGCTGCGCTGCGCCTCGTGATGGTATCGATTGCGATCGCCATGATCGCGCTGATCGCCTCCGAAGTCCTGGCGCGCCGCGCAACGCAACGCCTGCACGGCTATTAAGATGCTGCTTGTCGACATCGAAAAGCAGCTTGGCGAATTCCGGCTCAGCGTGTCGTTCACGAGCAACGGGCTGGTGACCGGCCTGTTCGGCAATTCCGGCACCGGCAAGACCTCGATCGTCAACCTGATCGCTGGACTGCTGACGCCCGATCGCGGCCGGATTTTGCTCAACGGCGAAGTTCTCGACGACACTGCGTCGGGCGTGCACGTTCCTCCGCACAAGCGGCGCATAGGTTATGTGTTTCAGGACGCCCGGCTCTTTCCGCATCTCAGCGTCCGGCAGAATCTCGATTACGGACGGCGCATGAACGGACTCGATTCCGATGCCGCCGCCGAGAAACGCACCGTCGATCTGCTCGACATCGGGCACCTGCTCGATCGCCGCCCCGCGCAACTCTCCGGTGGCGAGCGCCAGCGCGTGGCACTCGGCCGCGCGCTGCTGGCGCAGCCGAAGCTGCTGCTGCTCGACGAGCCGCTCGGGGCGCTCGATGATGAACGCAAGGCGGAGATCATGCCGTACTTCGTGCGGCTGCGCGACGAGGCCAGCGTGCCGATGGTTCTCGTCAGCCACGACGCCGATGAGGTGCGGAAACTGGCGACGAATGTGGTGATGCTGAAAGGCGGCAAGGTCGCCGCTTTCGGCGGCGTCGAAGTCCTGCCGACTGCTCTTTAAAAGTAAGCCTGATCTGACCCGAAAATCGCTTCACACTTTTCGGGATCACGCGCTACTTCAGCGCCTTGATCGCCGTCGCCAGATAATCCAGCCCCTGCACCAACGGCGGGCCGCCGCACAGCGTATAGCGTTCGGGAAGGTCGATCCGCCGGTTCGCGCCATAGCGCGCCAGCAGCGCCGGATGCGTGATGAACAGCGCGCCCTGATCGCGCGCCTCGGATGGAGGGTCCTGCAACACCAGCACGTCCGGTCCGTCGGTCAGCAAATGTTCGAGCGACACGAAGCCACCCTGCTCCGCCGACATGAAACCGCCGGCGCCTGACGATCCACGGTCCGGCGCACGCAGTCCGGCAATCGACAACATGCCCGATGCCAGACTGGCCGGACCTTCGCGGTAGCCTTCGCGCTGAATGACCAGCGCCGTCAGCGGCGGCTTCATCGCCACAGCGGCCAGTCTTGCCTCGGCCTCTTCAAGCTGACGGGCCAGCGCCTCGCCGCGGTCGGGATGACCGATCAACGCTCCGAGCTCACGCGCCTGCCGGCGCGCGTCCGCAAGATTGCGAATGAGATCGACATCCACGACACGGATGCCCATCGCGCTCAGCATGGCATGGATCGGACGATGGCTGGGACCGCCGAGCACCAGATCGGGCGCGAGGTTCACGACCGATTCTGCGTCCCAGTCCAGACGGGGAAACGACGCGGCCTTGCCGGTCATGACGGACAGAACCGGATTGACTGCATAGGGCGACAGCCCTGCGATCTGGCCGGGATCGGCCAGCGCGAGCAGCAACTGATCGGCGCAGAGGTTGAAGGATACGATGCGCCTGGGCGGACCGTTCGCTTGCGCGACCTGCGCGGAGCCGCAAAACACCGCAAACATGGCCAAAACGAGCATGGCCGCGAAGATGGTTTTCTTGATCATGACGGCCTGTTATGCCACGTCCATTGTGTTGCGTCAGCGGCTGTTCGGCTGCGGAGAACACGCCGGAACACTCGGAACGGAATGACCAGCGACCGCCAAGGACATCTTCAGGGCACTCTGCTGACCGCGATGCTCACCACTCTGGTGGCGGTGCTGTTCGTGCTGTCGCTGATGACCGGTCCTGCGCAGTTCTCGCCGCGCACGGTCATCGCGGCCCTGTTTTCCGATCAGGGCGTGGCCTCGATCATCGTGCGCGATATTCGTCTGCCGCGGACACTGCTGGCGCTGCTGATCGGCGCGACATTTGGTTTGGCCGGCGCGTCGTTGCAAGGCCTGCTGCGCAATCCGCTCGCCGAGCCATCGCTGTTCGGCGCGCCACAGGCCGCCGCCGCAGCGGCAGCGGCGATCATGGCCTTCGGTCTCGCCAATGCGCTGTCGCTGGCGGTGCCGCTCGGCGGCATCGCGGGCGCATTGCTGTCGGTCGGCGCGCTGGTCGCCATCGCCGGACGCCGTGCGTCGCTGACAGTGACTCTCTTGGCCGGCCTCGCGCTCGCAAGCCTTGCGGGCGCGGCCATCGCGCTCATTCTCAATCTTGCGCCCAATCCCTATATCGCGCTGGAGATCGCGTTCTGGCTGCTCGGCTCGCTGCGGGACCGCAGCATGGAGCATGTCTGGCTCGCCGCGCCCTTCATGATCGCAAGCTGGTTCGTGCTGGCGGTCAACGCCAGCGCATTTCGCGCGCTGACGCTTGGCGAGGACGCCGCGGCCTCGCTCGGCGTCAATGTCGAGCGCACCCGCGTGCTGGTGGTGATCGGCGTCGCCCTCGGCGTTGGTGCAGCCGTCTCGGTCGCGGGCGCGATTTCATTCGTGGGACTGGTCGCGCCGCATCTGGTGCGCCGCTTCTACGGCTCAGATCCCGCCCGCGTTCTGCTGCCGGCCTCGCTCGCGGGCGCGGCACTCTTGATGGCCGCCGACATCGCGGTGCGTCTGATCCCAGCCGTGATCGAGATCAAGATCGGCGTGGTGACAGCCCTGATCGGCGTACCGTTCTTCCTGGCGATGATCTTCCATGAGCGCCGCGCGCTGGAGGACAGCCCGCAATGAAGCCGAACAATGCACCGCGCCTTGTCTCCAGCGCCATCACTGTCACCCGCGGAGCGCGCCGGATCGTGGACAATGCCGATCTGACGCTGAATGCCGGTGAACTGACGATCCTCGCGGGTCCCAATGGCGCCGGCAAAACCACGCTGGCGCGCGCCATGGCCGGGCTGATCGCGGCTGAAGGCTCAGTGACATTCGACAGCACCAGCCTGCGCGAACTGGCGCCCCGCGCCCGCGCCCGCGCCATTTCCTATCTGCCGCAGGGGCACGAATTCCACTGGCCGATGCGTGTGGACAGCATCGTCGCGCTGGGGCGCGAGCCGCATGCCGATCCGTTTTCGCAGACATCGGCGAAAGACCGCATCGCCATCGAGCGCGCCATGGAGGCGACCGCCGTCGGTGAATTCTCATCGCGGCTGATCACGACGCTGTCGGGCGGCGAGCGGGCGCGTGTCGCCATCGCGCGAGCGCTCGCCACAGAAGCCTCCGTGCTGATCGCGGATGAGCCCACAACCTCTCTCGACGAGCGGCATCAACTCATCGTCATGGACCTGTTGCAGCGGATTGCACATCAGGGAACGGCGGTGCTCGCCATCATCCACGATCTCGCGCTGGCGATGCGGTTCGCAGATCGTGTCGTCGTCATGAACGAAGGCCGCATCGTCGCCAACGACGCGCCGTCCCTGGCGCTGACGCCCGACCGCATCGCGGACGTGTTCGGCATTTCGGTCAATCGCGTCGAGACGCCGGACGGGCCGCTGCTGCTGCCGTCCCGCGCGCTGTAATTCCTAGGCTCCGATCAGCCAGCTCCAGGCCCGCGCCAGCTTGCGCTTGGCAACCACGCTCCGTGACGGAGGGGGAGCAGACACCTCTTCGTCTTCGGGCAGACGAAGGCCGACGACGTTCACGCGCGCGCCGCCGATATGGCGCGCCACCAGCACGATGGAATCCAGTGGCAAGGTAGCGCCCACGCGCGGCGCGTGATCGAGATGGATATCGAAGTAATCCGCAAGGGTCAGATGCGCGTCGCCGACGGCGACATTGATACCGTAGATATCGGCGACATCCCGCAATGTGACGTCGCCCGTCATCATGAAATCGCCGAGCAGATGCGGGTCGGGCGCGGGCACCGCATGCATGTCCACGAAGAAGCGGTCCAGCGCTCCGGCCTTCTCCGGCGGCGCCAGCAGATAAAGATAATCGCCCTTCACCACCGGCTCGGCCTCGACCGGAGAGAGAATTTTTTCGTCGCGGATCACCAGCGTCGGCTTCGACCATGACGGGATCAGCCCGCGTTTCAGGAACAGGCTGTTGGCGCGGACCGGATAGCCCACCAGTTGCTGCTCAAGCTGTCCCGGCAGGTCCAACTCGACACGCCGCGGACCGCGATCCGCTCTTGGCAGCGCCACATGGAGCCAACGCGCGGCCGAGGCCAGCGTCCAACCCTGAAGCAACAGCGAGATGAGGACGACGACGAAGGCGACGTCGAAATAGACCTGCGCGTTCGGCAACCCGACCAGCATCGGGATGGAGGCGAGGAAGATCGCGACCGCGCCGCGCAGTCCGACCCACGCGATGAATGTTCGTTCCCGCCAGTTGAACCGGAACGGCGCTAGGCAAAGGAAAACCGCGACGGGTCGCGCCACCAGCATCAGCACGAGCGCCACGCCGATCGCAGGGACCACCGTCTCGAGCATCCGGCCGGGCGACACCAGCAGGCCGAGCATCACGAACATCACGATCTGGGCGAGCCACGTCGCGGCATCGAGGAAGGCGACAACGGAATTATGCGCCCGCGTCGGCCGGTTGCCGATCAGCATGCCGGCGATATAGACCGCGAGAAACCCCGAGGAATGGCAGATCTGCGCGACGCCGAAGATCACCAGCGCCGCTGTGGTGACGAACGGCGCGTGCAATCCCTGTGGCAAAGAGAGGCGGTTCAGCGCCAGCACCACGAGCCATGCGCCGGTGACGCCAATCAGACCTCCGAGAAAAACCTCGCGCGCGAATTGCACGGCGACGTGAAGCGAACTGCTGTGGCCGATCGAGAGCAATTCCACCAGCACCAGCGTCAGGAAGATCGCGAACGGATCGTTGGTGCCGGATTCAACCTCGAGCGTCGCGCCGACGCGCGGCCGCAGCCGAAGACCCTGGGTGTGGACCAGCAGAAAGACGGCCGCGGCGTCGGTGGACGCCACCACGGCACCGACCAGCAAAGCCTCAGGCCAGCCGATGTTCAGTCCGTATTTGGCGACGGGCGCAGTAATGAGCGCGGTCAGCAGCACGCCGACCGTCGCCAGCACGATGGACGGCGCCAGCACCGTGCGGATGGACTGGAAACGTGTTTTCAGGCCGCCGTCGAACAGGATCAGCGCCAAAGCCAGCGAACCGACCAGATAGGTCGTCCGCACGTCGTCGAACCGCAGACCGCCCGGCCCGTTTTCACCGGCGGCCATGCCGACGAACAGGAAGACCAGCAGCAGGGGCGCACCGAAGCGCAACGCGAGCAGGCTGGAAAGAATGCCTGCCATCACGAGAACGGAGCCAAGCAGAATGGCAATGCTGACCGAGTCGAGGGATGCCATTACCTGTGTCTGTCTCCGTAGGCTGCGGTCTCAAATACTTGCACTTGCATGAATATCGTCGCGGCGGCCCCACGCCAACCCATTTGTCGCCGCGATCACGATTGTGCCGGATTTGCTGGTGTTAAGTCGCCCGCGCCCGAGATTCCCGCACACTTATAGCCATGGAATGTGGGAATCTGGCGAAGTGACCGAATCGAATTCAAGATTGAAGCCAAGATCGAACAAAATCGAAGCCGGGGCGGCCGAACCGGCCTGCCTCCTTGTAAGGTGAGTTGCCATGGAATGGGATGACATCCGGCAGGCGTTGCAGGCCACCATCCGGTCCGCCGAGGCCTATCTCGGATCGCCCTGGTTCTATGTGCAGGTCGGCATCATTCTCGTCGCCGCCGGGATCTCGCTGGCGTCCGCGAGCTTTCTGCGCGCGCGGGTCGATCCCACCTCGCTGGCGATGGGCCTGCCAGCTCCGCTGCGAATCCTGGTCCGGGTTCTGATGAGCCGTGCCGGCACGATCATTTTCGCTCTGCTGACCAGTATTGCCCGCGGCGTCATTGTGAAGACAGAGATCCTGCGGCACGGCTACCTGCTTTCTACCGCCGCCAGCCTCGCGACTGCCTGGGTCATCATCCGGCTGGCGACCGGATTGATCCGCAATGAGTTCGTGGTACGCGCGGTCTCGGTAACGGCCTGGATCGTGGCGGCGCTGAGCATCATCGGCAAGCTGGACGATGTGGCGGCGGCGCTGGATTCGATATCCATCCCCCTTGGCGCGCTGCGGGTGACACCGCTGCTGGTCCTGAAAGTCGCGGTGTCCCTGGGCATCGCGCTGTGGCTGGTCGGCATTCTCGGCAATTTCCTCGAATCGCGGATTTCGCGGTCGCGCGACCTCACCCCGTCGGTTCAGGTGCTGCTGATCAAGATGATGCGGCTGGCCCTGATGGTGGCGGCATTCGCCGTCGTGATGAGTGCGGCAGGGATCGACCTTTCTGTCTTCGCGATTTTCTCCGGCGCCATCGGCGTCGGCCTTGGTTTCGGCTTGCAGAAGATCGTGGCCAATTTCATCAGCGGCGTGATCCTGCTGGCGGACAAGTCGGTCAAGCCCGGCGATCTTGTCACCATCGGCGACAGTTCGGGCCGCATCAGCGCGATGAACACCCGCTATATTTCGGTGGCAGCCGGCGACGGCCGCGAAATCCTCATTCCCAATGAGGATCTCGTCACGCAGAAGGTCGTCAACTGGACCTATACCGACAAGAACATGCTGGTGAAGGTCAACTTCGCAACCAACTACGAGGCCGATCCGAACGTCGTCTGCAAGCTCGCCGTCGATATTGCCCGGCAGACTTCAAGCGTCGCCAGTTTCAAGCCGCCGAACTGCCTGCTGGTGGAGTTCGCGGAAACCTGCATGCGGTTCACGCTGACATTCTGGGTCGCCGACCTCGATGTCGGCGCCGACAACGTCCGCAGCGAAGTGATGCTGAAATTGTGGGACGCCTTCAAGCGCGAAAATATTCGCGTGCCATACCCGGTGCGTGAAATCCGCGTGCGCGGAGGTGCGCTGCCGGTCGAGACCGTGATCGACGTGCAGAACTGACGCGACATGCGCTTTGCCAGCGAACTGGTCCCGGCGACCCTGATCCGCCGCTACAAGCGCTTTCTCGCCGACGTCGCGCTTGCCGACGGCACGCTCATCACCGCGCATGTCGCCAATCCCGGCGCCATGACCGGCCTGCAGGCCGAGGGCGCACGGGTCTGGCTCTCGAAGTCTCCAAGCCTTGCGCGCAAGCTGCCTTATTCGTGGGAACTGATCGAGGTGGACTTCGGCGGCGGCAGCGAATTGACCGGCGTCAACACCATGCATCCGAACCCGATCGTCGGTGAGGCGCTGGCCGCCGGCACAATTCCTGAACTCGCGGGATATGCGAACATCCGCCGCGAGGTGAAATACGGCCGCATCCTCAACGGCAAGGGTTCGCGGGTCGATTTCCTGCTGGAAGATTCCGGCAGGCCGCCCTGCTACGTCGAGGTCAAGAACGTGCATTTGATGCGCCGCGCAGGGATCGCCGAATTCCCCGATTCTGGTGACCGCCCGCGGCGCAAAGCATCTCGACGAACTGGCGGAAATGGTGGCGTCCGGCGCCCGCGCGGTAATGCTGTTCGTGATCCAGATCGGCTCGGCCAGCGCATTCACGCTGGCCCGCGATATCGATCCTGCCTATGCCCGCGCCTTCGACAAGGCCCGGGCGGCCGGCGTCGAAGCCCTGGCCTGGACCTGCGATCTCACCCGCCACGAGATCAGGCTGGGGCGTCCCGTTCCGATCGAGCCCTGAAACGACAAAATAAGCCCTGAAAACAAGGCTTGGCAGCCCGGCATCCAGCGACGCTTGCGCTGGGGGCTGCATCCATTAAATTGAACAAGAATTCAGCAATTTCCTCGATTTGAAGCCAGACTCACCCATGACCTATATCGAAGCCACCGACACCTCGCTGCGCAAGACTGGACAGATCAAGCTGCACGGTCCCGGCGCGTTTGCCGGCATGCGCAAGGCCGGAGCGCTGGTGGCGCGATGCCTGGACGAACTGGCTGCCATCGTCAGGCCGGGCATCTTCACCTCGCAGATCGACGATTTCGTCCGCAAGTTTGCCTTCGACAACAACTCCTATCCCGCGACCCTGATGTACCGCGGCTACCGCTATTCGACCTGCACCTCGATCAACCATGTTGTGTGCCACGGCATGCCCGGCGACCGCCAGCTCAAGGAAGGCGACATCGTCAACGTGGACGTGACCTACATCGTCGATGGCTGGTATGGCGATTCCAGCCGGATGTATGCCGTCGGCGAAATTTCCCGCCGCGCCGAGCGGCTGATCGACGTCACCTATGAGGCAATGATGCGCGGCATCGCCGCCGTCAAGCCCGGCGCCACCACGGGCGACATCGGCCACGCCATCCAGAGTTTTGTCGAGCCACAGCAGATGAGCGTGGTGCGCGACTTCTGCGGCCACGGCTTGGGGCGGATGTTTCACGACGAACCGAACATCATCCACATCGGCCGTCCGGGCGAAGGCGTCGTGCTGCGGCCGGGCATGTTCTTCACCATCGAGCCGATGATCAATCTCGGCAAGCCGCATGTGAAGGTTCTGTCCGACGGCTGGACCGCGGTGACCCGGGACCGCTCGCTGTCGGCGCAGTTCGAACATTCGGTCGGCGTGACCCAGGACGGCGTGGAAATCTTCACGCTGTCGCCCGGCAAGCTGGACAAGCCGCCTTACAAGACAGCGTAAGACCGAAGCGCAACCTCCGCGGCGGTCTCTCGAGGGCGGCATGCTTGCAGCGGCATAAATGCCGGTTGCAAATGCCGTGGCGCACGGCGATGCTCGCAGCATACTGAGCACGCATTGCGCCATGTCCGCCAAATCTGACGATCCGTCCGGATTTTCCGAAGCGCCGCATTACCACGGCCATCGCGAACGGCTGCGCGAGCGCTTCCGCGACGCCGGAGCGGACGCACTGAGCGACTACGAACTGCTCGAGATGGTGCTGTTCCGCGCGCTGCCGCGCCGCGACGTCAAGCCGCTGGCGAAATCGCTGATTACCAAATTCGGATCGTTCGCCGAGGTGGTCCACGCGCCAGAGCTGCGACTCAAGGAAGTCAGCGGGCTGGGCGACGCGGCCATCACCGAAATCAAGCTGATCGCGGCGACAGCGAGCCGCGTCGCAAAAGGCCAGATCAGCAAACAGAAGACCGTGCTGTCGTCATGGTCGAATGTGATCGAGTATTGCCGCGCCGCGATGGCCTTTGCCGACAAGGAGCAATTCCGCATCCTGTTTCTCGACAAGCGCAACCAGTTGATCGCCGACGAATTGCAGCAGGTCGGCACCATCGACCACACGCCGGTCTATCCGCGCGAGGTTGTGAAGCGCGCGCTGGAGTTGTCGGCCACCGCGATCATCCTGGTGCACAACCATCCCACTCGCTCAAATCGATCACGTTGGATCACGCACAAGCACGCTGAATCACTAGGAAATTCGCGAATTTTTAGCCTTGCGTAGTGGGGGCGGTTTTGTCAAATTGGGGGCGGTTTAAGGGGTAGGAAACGGCATTCCGCTCCCAGCAAGCGATCCCCGTTTCTCCTTGACCGATCCCAGTTGCGGGACAGGAGAAACGTGATGCCAAGCCTGACCGATACCGCGATCCGACATGCGTTGAAGCGTGTCGAAGCGAGCCAGAAACAAGAAAACCTCGCCGATGGCGAAGGGCGCGGGACCGGGCGGCTCGTCCTCGTCCTGAAGCCGATGCCCAAACGCGTGACCGCCGACTGGATGGCGCAGCAATGGCGTGACGGCAAGCGCTCCAAGAAGAAGATCGGCGCCTACCCTTCCATGTCCCTCGCCGAGGCGCGCGAAATCTACAAGCGCGACTATGCCGACGTTATCCAGAAGGGCCGAAGCATCAGGATCGCGACGGACACCCGTCCCGGCACCGTCGCCGACCTTTTCGAAGGCTATGTCGCGTCGCTCAAAGCCGCAGGCAAGCCGTCATGGAAGGAGACGGAGAAGGGCCTGAACAAGATCGCCGACACGCTTGGCCGCAATCGTCTCGCCCGCGAGATCGATCCCGAAGAGATCGTCGAAGTCATCCGACCAATCTACGACCGAGGCGCGCGGGCGATGGCCGACCATGTCCGTGGCTATCTCCACGCGGCCTATGGCTGGGGCATGAAGTCCGACAACGACTATCGGAACACTTCGCCGCGCCGCTTTCGAATTCCCTTCAATCCGGCCACGGGCATTCCGACCGAACCTAAGGTCCAGGGCACGCGCTGGCTCGACGAGGACGAGTTCGTCCGGCTCTATCGCTGGCTGGAAAGCCCCGACACGCCCATCCACCCGCCCTACACCCGCGCCGTCCGACTTCTCATGCTGACCGGCCAGCGGGTCCAGGAAATCGCTCGCCTCCATATCGACCAATGGGATGCCAAGGAGCGGATCATTGACTGGTCGAAGACCAAGAACCTTCAGCCGCATGCCGTCCCCGTGCCGTCGCTAGCCGCCGAGTTGCTCCAATCCATCAACGTGAACGAATATGGCTGGTTCTTCCCCTCAGCGACGGACCCGTCGAAGCCGGTCAGCCATGGCACGCTTTACTCGTTCATGTGGCGCCAGCGCGATCGCGGTGTGATCCCCTACGTGACGAACCGCGATCTCCGTCGCACCTTCAAGACGCTCGCCGGCAAGGCCGGTGTCTCCAAGGAAATCCGCGACCGTCTCCAGAACCACGCGCTTCAGGACGTCAGCTCCAAGAACTACGACCGCTGGAACTACATGCCCGAGAAGCGCGCCGGCATGGCGAAGTGGGACAAGTTCGTTCGCGCGATGCTGGCGAAGAAGAAAGGCACCGGCGCCTTGAAGAAGGCAGCGTGAGCGGTCGGCTTTTCGTGTTGGCCGCCGCGACCGCGACGTTCTGCTACGCCGCGCCCGCCCACGCAGATCCGTGCGAAGGCCCTCTCCCGTCGCGGGCCGGCGTCCAGTTTTCGGGACTCGTCCGATACGTGGGGGACGGCGACGGCCTCTGTGTCGGGCGAACGGCGGATCCCAATGAGTGGATTGAAGTCCGCCTCGCCGATTTCAACGCCCCGGAGCTGCACGCTCCCGGCGGTCCCACAGCGAAGGCGGTGCTCGAACGCCTGGTTCTCCAACGTGAGGTCGTATGCACCTCCGAGCGCGGTCGCGGCGGTCATGTCCGCTCCTTTGATCGCGTTATCGCGCGATGCCGCATCGGTGCAGCCAGTCTTGGCGACCTGCTGCGCCAGGCCGGCGTAGCTGAGGGCGGCAAGTGATGCGATCCAACTCGCCATTGACTCCACATAGCTTGGAGGCTATATGACTTGGAACGTCAGACTGCATGATGCCTTCGAGGCGGAGTTTCTGGCTTTCGAGCGCGAGGTCCAGACCGAATTGCTGGCGGTCGCGAAGCTGCTAGGCGAATACGGCCCGCAGCTCAGTCGGCCGTATGCTGACACGCTCAAAGGCTCGAAACACGCCAACATGAAGGAGATGCGTTTCTCGGCCGCCGATGGCGAATGGCGTGCTGCCTTCGCCTTTGATCCCGAACGGAAGGCCATCCTTCTCGTCGCGGGCGACAAATCGGGCGGCAGCCAGAAGCGCTTCTATAAGCAGCTTATTGCAAAGGCGGACAGCCGGTTTTCCGCACATCTGGAAAACCTGAAATCCGCAAAGAAGGACTGATCCGATGGGCCGGAGCCTGGACGAAATCATCGCTTCCCTACCCCGCGACCAGCAGGAGCAGATCGAGGCGCGCTACGAAGAGATGAAGCAGGAGGTCGAGGGCCTCCGCGAGCTGCGGCAGATCGCCGGCAAAGCTCAGGCCGACATCGCGACGGCGCTGAACATCAAGCAGCCCTCGGTCTCGAAGATTGAGAAGCAGGCGGACATGTATCTCTCGACGCTTCGCAGTTATGTCGAGGCGATAGGCGGAAAGCTGGAACTAACCGTGAAGCTGCCGGCTCGTCCGGCATTCACGATCCACCATCTCGGTGATGTCGCCGCGCCAGCCGGCAAGCCCACCGTCGCTCGGCGCAAGGTCGTTGGCTTGCGGTAGAAGCTCCGATGACGCGCTTGTTTGATGTCAATGGAGAGAATCTCGACCGCGGCTTCGTGAACCTCAGGGCGGCGGAATCCCGCCACGAGCAGCAGCTTCACGAGCTGATCGAATCGCTGTGGGCGACCTATGAGCCTTATGCTGATCCGGACTTCCGCCAAGGCTTCGCGCGCGACGTCGATGGCCGGTTCTGGGAAATGTATCTTGGCTGCACGCTGCTCGAAGCGGGCCGAGCGCTGCTGCCTGTCGTTGAGCGTCAGCGCGCCGGCGGTCAGCCGGATCTGTGCGTCGTCGAAGAGGGACGGCGCATCTGGATCGAAGCGATCACGCCCGACGAGGGCGACCCCGGTCCCGATCAGATTGTGCGACCTGTCCCAATGAATGAAGGTGGTGGTCTTTCCGCCGCGCCGATCCGACAGGCGCAATTGCGCACGACGAGCGCGTTCTGGACGAAGGCGCAGCAGATCGCACGCTACCTTGCTCAGGGCGTTATCGGCCCTGATGACGTGCGGATCATCGCCATCAGCGCAAGCCGCTTCGGTGTGTATGTCGCCGAAAGGCCCCTGCCGCTCATCATGACCTCGCTGTTCCCGATCGGCGATGCCTTCATCACGATCGATCGAGAGACCGGTAATGTTGTCGAGGAAGGATTCCATTCAGCGCCCTTCATCGACCGCGAACGCGAGCCCATACCGCGGACCGCATTTCTTGACGAACGGTTCGCCGACATCTCCGGCGTTCTCTGGTCGCGCGTCGGGCTCGGCAACCTTTCGCGCCAAGGCAGACCACTCACCTACGTCCACAATCCCCTCGCACAGGTCCCGCTTCCGACGAACTGGGGCGTCTGGGATCGCGAGTTTGTCACCACGCCCCAGGGAGAGGCATGGGAGTCGACCGACATTCTCGCGCCCGAGCCATTGGCGGAAGCGTCGGCCGAGCAATGACGACGCTGATCGACGTCTGGAACCTCGACACCTTCGACGCAGCCTTGATGGGCGAGTTGCGCGATCAGCAGCAGCTCCTCATCGACTATTTCGCGACAGATCGGACAAACTACCTGGAGCGTGAAGCCTCGGACCATAGGGGTCCGATACCGTCCAACCCTCATGCCAGCGCCTATTATCGCTTCGCCGAGGACTTGATGGCAGTCACGCAGACCCGAACGATCCGGGCCTGGCATCATACGCGGATGACCGACCGCGAGGTCGAGACCGCCACGAGCAACGGGCTTTATCCGGCGACGGTCGAAACCTTGCGCGCGCGCCTGGCCGACCGGGTGGCCGACGGTGACTTCAGCGCCGATGAGGCCCGCGTGATCTTCGAGGCCAGCCCCTTTCACAACGACCAACTCGGTTCGCGGGGCGGCAAGTTCTGGATGACATCTCACCCGCACCGCATCGACGATAGCGGCGTGACCTCTCTACTCGCCCATTGGGGCGGTGAATCCGCCTACTTCAATCACGACGAGGGCGAGATCCTCGACAGGCTCTCGAATCTCGGCACCCCGCGCGTCCTCGAAATCGCTGTCCCCCTCAGCGTCACGCCCGACGCCTATTCAGCGGCCAAGGCGGTGATCGCGCTCTATGCGCGCTCGCTCAACTGTCACGCCGATTGGGGCGGGTTCGACCTATACGCTTCTTCGCACCTCGGCCCCGAAGCACTGTTACGCGTACATAGCGGCGGCGAGCCAGACTTCGCGACCCTTGGGCGGGGCTATCCCGCTGCCTTTCATGACCGGTTCGGTGACGATGCTTAGTTCGATGACCCTGTAACTACCTGGATCATGGGAGCGCCCTTATCGAGCAGGTCATCGAGGAAATCCTCTCGTGAGGCGATCGGCCCGGCCTGAGTCGCCAGGATGAGCGCTTCGACGACCTGTCGCGCCAGTGAGCGCGCCAGGACACGTTCGCCGGTCGAGATCATCGATGCAGACCATGACTACATCGGCACCGCCTGCACCGGAATGATGCAGCACATCGAGCCGCGCGCCGTCTCCAAAGAAGACCTTGAACCCATATCGCTCCGCGTCACGGATTCGATCTGGGTCGTTGTCGATGACGGAAAGGTCAACGCCCTGGGCCAGAAGCAGTTGGGAAGCGATTTGCCCGAACCGTCCAAAGCCTATTATCAGCACGCGTCCTTTCAGGTCCCGGGCATCATCGACGCCGTCCATCGACGCCTCGGTGCGCAAGACCCGCTCGGCAGCGATCATCAGCAGCGGGGTCAACGCCATCGAAAGAATGACGACAGTGGCGAAGACGGCATTCTGTCGTGAGTCGATGACGCCACCCGCCGTTGCAGCCGTGTACAGGACGAAGGCAAACTCCCCGCCCTGGAGGAACATGGAGGTGCGATGGAGGGCCTGGTGATTGGAACTCCCGAAAAGCCGCGCGACTGCATAGACGACCACGGCCTTGGCGACCGTGAAGGCGGCCAGCATGGAAAGCAGAAGCCGCCATTCGGCAGCAACGATCGCGAGATCGAGGGACATGCCAACAGCTAGAAAGAAAAGCCCCATCAGTAGGCCGCGAAAGGGCTCGATGTCGCTTTCTATCTGATGACGATAGCTCGAGTTCGACAGCATGACGCCAGCGAGGAATGCGCCCATGGCCATCGAGAGGCCCGCGACGTCCATCAGCAACGCTGCCCCGAGCACAACGAGCAGTGCTCCTGCCGTCAGAACCTCGCGGGTCCGCGCACGGGCGAGGAGCGCGAAGAACGGATTGAGCGCCCAACGCGAGATGCCGAGCAGTGCGAACAGCGCGGCAACCGCAACCTGTTGATTTCCGGCGAGAAGTGACCCTGGATTTCCACTGAGAAGTGACCCGGGGTGATGGTGGTCTTGGGTCAGGTTGCGGTCAAGTTTCGGGGCTTCTCCTTTGAGGGTTTGGGTGGTTTGGTCGAGCTGGCTCTGAAGCGGAAGCTGTCGTTTCCGGTCTCCAGGATATGGCAGTGGTGCGTGAGCCGGTCGAGCAAGGCCGTGGTCATCTTGGCATCGCCGAAGACCGTGGCCCATTCGGAGAAGCTGAGATTGGTGGTGATGATGACGCTGGTGCGCTCATAGAGCTTGCTCAGCAGGTGGAAGAGCAAGGCGCCGCCGGAGGCGCTGAACGGCAGATAGCCGAGTTCATCGAGGATGACGAGATCGGTGTGGACGAGGCGGCCGGCGATCTGTCCAGCTTTGCCCTGGGCCTTTTCCTGTTCGAGGGCGTTGACGAGCTCGACGGTGGAGAAGAAGCGGACCCGCTTGTGATGATGCTCGATGGCGTGGACTCCGAGAGCCGTGGCGATGTGGGTTTTGCCGGTACCCGGACCGCCGATCAGGACGACGTTGTGTGCGTCGTCGAGGAACTCGCAGCGATGGAGCTGGCGGACGAGCGCCTCACCAGATCAGCGTGCAGCTGTTTGATCGTACGCTTGTGCTTGCGCGACTTGCCGCTCTCGACCCGCAGCATCGCTGCGAGCTTATCGGCATAGGGATCGAGTTTGCTCGACCGCTCGGGAAGATGAAACCGGGGTTCGACGCTGTCCGCCCGCAGGTACTTGCGCACGGTGTTCCTCGAAAGGCCGGTGCGGCGGGAGATATCCCGGATCGAGAGGTGATCCCGGTAATGCCAGCGTCGGATGACGCTCAATAACTCCATGTCGATCACTCCGCTGTCCCCCGCGATGCCGCGTGAGACGTGGTGAAAACATGGGTCACTTCTCGATGGAAAAATCCGTGCCTGCCGGGTCAACTCTCAGTGGAAATCAACAGAATGTCGTACCGCTGACACACGCGATACACGCCCCTGTCACCGCGGAGAGCTATCAGAACAGCGCGGGTTGCCAGCCGGCTTGAGTGGACAAGCGAGCGCTGGAGGGGATTTCGAACGGCGCGGCGTCCCTGATTGCGGCGCCCGTCACCAGGAAAGAGCAGAGCATGCTGACGGATCGTCACGTCGCCGAATATCAGACCAAAGGTTTTGCCGTCGCCGAGGGGCTCTTTACCGAACAGGAGATCGGCGAGCTGCGGCGTGTCACTGACGAGTTGATCGTCGAAGCGTCAGCGCTGACAAGCCCGACGCCGACCTTCGAGCTCGAGCCGTCCCACGCTCCGGAACAACCCGCCGTTCGCCGCATCGAGATGCCACACAGGCACTTCGACTTCTTCAGGGAGTTCGTACGACATCCCGCCCTTATCGATAGTCTGCAGAAGCTGATCGGCCCGGACGTTCGAGTGCACAACTCCAAAATCAACCTGAAGCCGGGCCGGATCGGTTCGCCCGTCGAGTGGCACCAGGATTGGTGCTTTTATCCGCACACCAACGACGCGTTCCTGACGGTAGGCGTGTTCCTGGACGATATCACCAGTGTTAACGGGCCCCTGCTGTGCCTGCCAGGCTCGCACCAGGGCAAGATCTACGATCACCACAACCCCGATACCGGGTACTTCTGCAGCGCGGTCGACCTGGATGCCGATCCCGTGAACGCCACCGGCGCCGAGGAATGCGTTGGTCCCGCAGGGACCGTGTCGTTCCACCATGTCCGCACCATGCACGCCTCCGGACCGAACATGTCCGCCCAGGCCCGCCGGTTGTTGTTGATTGGATATGCCGCTGCTGACGCGTGGCCGCTGTTGGGCGTGAGGAACTGGGACCAGTATGAAGCGGACATGGTTTGCGGACGATCTACCCGCAACCCGAGGATGGTCGCACTGCCGTGCCCCGTGCCCTTTCCGATGCCGCCCGAAGCGCAAGAACGGTTCAGCCTGTTCGACAACCAGAAGCGGGCGCGGCGCTTGCTTTACGATCGTCCCGCCGAGGTGAATTGAGCTCGCGATCATTGGGTGCGACGGCGCACGTTTGATTCTGGCCGATCTGTGTGCGTCCGCCCCGTTTCCAGAAACGGCATCGATGAACGAAACCCGGTCCGTGCGGCGCTGGTCGGCGGCGGAGCGCTGTACATCGGGTTCGCGAGCGAAGGCATCAATCTACTGACCCTTAAGTCAGTCCCTGTTCGATCTAGCAATGTGTGGAGACGTTATGAGCATTAACAGACGCAAGTTCCTGGCGACCACCGCGGCGGCGGCGGCGGCCACTTCAGTTTTTCGGCCAGCCATCGCGCAGACCAAGAAACTTCGATTCGCGGTGGGACCGCTTCTGCCCAACCCCGAGGACACGAAGAAGGCGTTCGGGCCGGTATTTGCCCATATTGCAAAAGAGCTCGGTGCAGATTTCGAGCTCTCGGCGACCACCGATTGGGCCGGGATGGCAGTTGCCATGGGCGGCGGTCAGCTCGATCTGGCATGGATGGGGCCGTGGGGCTACATCATTGCCAACAACGCGACCGGTTGTCAGGCGGTCGCCACCGCCAAATATGATGAAAAGCCGACTTATCAGGCCATCATCATTGCGCGGCCCGATCTCAAGGTGACGAAATTCCCCGACGATACGAAGGACAAATCGATTTCCTTTGCCGACGTCGGCTCCACATCCGGCTGGTTGATCCCGACCTTCTACGCAAAGGAAGTCTGGAAAATCGATCCCAAGGCCTTCTGGAAGTACAGCGACGGGGCCACACACGGGGCCAACGAGATCGCTGTCTCGTCTGGCCAGGTGGACATGGCTACCGACTTCGACCGCAACCGCAATGCCATGATCGCATCCGGCCGGGTCAAGGAGGACTCAAACAAGATCATCTGGACATCGGACCCGCTGCCCAACGATGCCATCGCGGTACCCGCCAACGCTTCCGCCGAGATGTCGAGCAAGGTGCAGGCCATCCTGACCGCGATCACGGTCGAGCAGGCAAAGTTGCTGCTGCCGAACCGGTACACCGGCTTTGTCGCGGCGACCCATGCCTCCTACAGGTCGATCGAGAATGCCGGCATCTCCGTCGGCAAGATCAAGGCAAAGGTGTGAGATGAACGCTACGGGAGCGAGACGTCTCCTCGAGGGCTCGATCGCTGGTCACGGCGGGATGAAATCCGCTGCAGAAGCCCTTGCCAAGCTCGAAGCTGCGCAACGCACATTCAGCGTTGCGCGAGTAAAAGGCTGGTTGCTCGTAGCGATTATCGTTGCTTTCTATCTGGTCGCCGCCGAACTCGCGCAGCTGGACCTCGGCAAGCTCGCCACGGGTCTCCCAAGACTTTGGGATTGGCTGTCGCGAGCCTGGCCGCCGAAGTTCGAGGAACTGCCGGTGTTCCTTTGGCGAACGGCGGAAACGGTCGCCATGGCCGCGATTGGCACAACGCTCGCCACGCTGATCGGGTTGCCTTTTGCGATCCTGGCAAGCCGCAATATCACGCCCTTTCCGTTGCTGTATTTCCCGACGAGGTGGTTTCTGAACGCGCTGCGTGGAATCGATTCCTTCGTGTTTGCGCTGTTGTTCGTGGCCGCGGTCGGGCTCGGGCCGTTCGCAGGTGTGCTCGGCATAACCCTCCACACGGCCGGCACGGCCGCCAAGTTCTTCGCCGATCAGATCGAAAGCGCGGACCTCGGTCCTCACAATGCGATCCGCGCAACCGGTGCGGGGCGACTTACCGCACTCACATACGGGCTCCTGCCGGATATTCTGCCGCTTCTACTCTCAACCTCGCTGTTCTGGCTGGAGTTCAACGTCCGCGCCTCCACTGTGTTGGGCGTCGTCGGCGCAGGCGGCATCGGCCAGGAGCTGAAGAACAGCATGGACCTTCTCGACTTCTCCCGGCTTTTCACAATCATAGCCGTCATCCTCATTGTCGTGACAGCGCTGGACTGGCTGTCGGGGTGGCTGCGCAAGAGGCTTGTTTGACCAATGGGTGACGCCGTGGACACGACATCTGCCAATGGGCGCACGTTAGGCTCGCAGCCGGACATTGTCGGCAAGCCGCCGGTGCTCACCGTCGAGGACTTCTCGAAGAGCTTCGGGGCGCGGTCGGCGGTGGAGAATGTGAGCTTTTCGTTGATGGAGCATGAATTCGTTGCGGTTCTGGGACCGAGCGGCGCCGGTAAAACCACGCTGTTTCGCTGTATCACCGGTTCGGCCAAATCGGACGCGGGGCGCATTCGCTTCGGCGGCACCGAGATCGAGCGGCTGACGCCCCGCGAGCTGCGACAAATCGCGGTCGTCTTCCAGCAATTCAATCTGGTGCGCCGGCTCACGGCTCTCGACAACGTGCTGGCCGGGCGGCTCGGTTATTTACCGACCTGGCGCGGCGTATTCCGCCGCTTCGAGCGCGCGGACAAGCTCAGGGCGTTCGAATGCCTGGAGCGTGTCGGCATGCTCGATCACGCGCTCCAGCGCGCCGACACGCTCTCCGGCGGGCAGCAGCAGCGGGTCGCGATCGCGCGCGCGCTCGCCCAGGAGCCACGGTTGATCGTCGCCGACGAGCCGGTTGCAAGTCTCGACCCCAGTTCGGCCGCCGGGGTCATGCAACTTCTCAAGGACATCGCGCGGGACGAAGGCGTTGCCGTGATCTGCAGCCTGCATCAGGTCGGCTATGCTCGCACATTCACCGATCGCGTCATCGGTCTTGCGCGTGGCCGCGTTGTCGTCGATGCGCCGACGCAGAGCTTGGACGAGGCTGCGTATGACGCGCTTTACGGTTCCGCGGACCTGCGATCGAACACTGCTACGACCGGGCACTCCGGGATGCCGGACCACCATTCGACCGTGGAAAAAGACCGCAGGGCGGCCCTTCGTTTGGGGGATCCAGATCCGGTCTTGGTTTCCGATGGCGTTTGAGCCCGTCCGTCGGTTAGCCCCGTCGCGCAGGTAAGGATCGAAATTACCTGCGAGCACTTTGGAGTTTGCCTCCATCGGCGCAGCTTGCGCCTGACCCATTCATTACGCTAGCAAGAAAACGCAACTGGTCTAAGCCAATCGTGTCGTCACAATTCTATTTGACCTGTTTTTTGTGACGGTGGCGCGATTGTCGCATATCTGCAACAAGCAATACACATGCCTGTCACCGCATCGGACTAACATCGCCAAAACTCAATCAGGTGACGGCGTGTCGCAACTCAACATCGTTCAACTCACGAAATCGTTCGGCGCAACACAGGTTCTGCATGCGGTCGATTTGAGAGTGGAGCGCGGGGAATTTATCACCCTCCTCGGCCCCTCCGGCTGTGGCAAGACAACGCTGTTACGCATTATCGCCGGGCTGGAAACGCCCGATCAGGGCGATGTGCTGGCGGATGACATTTCGATCCTTGGTACGGACGCCAAGGACCGAAATCTTGCCATGGTTTTCCAGAACTACGCGCTCTATCCGCATTTGACTGTCGCTCAGAATATCGGCCTGCCGCTAACGATGCGGCGGCTCACGCGGTTGCAGCGGATGGCCGGACGCTTCGGCATCAGCAGGACTGCGAGAGAGGTGCGAAGGCAAATCGGCGCCGACGTCGGGCGGGTGGCCGACAGCCTCCAGATCGGCAACCTGCTGAACCGCCTTCCTTCGCAATTGTCGGGCGGTCAGCGCCAGCGGGTCGCCCTCGGCCGCGCGATGGTGAGAAACCCGCGGATGTTGATTTCCGGCGAGAAGTGACCCTGGATTTCCACTGAGAAGTGACCCGGGGTGATGGTGGTCTTGGGTCAGGTTGCGGTCAAGTTTCGGGGCTTCTCCTTTGAGGGTTTGGGTGGTTTGGTCGAGCTGGCTCTGAAGCGGAAGCTGTCGTTTCCGGTCTCCAGGATATGGCAGTGGTGCGTGAGCCGGTCGAGCAAGGCCGTGGTCATCTTGGCATCGCCGAAGACCGTGGCCCATTCGGAGAAGCTGAGATTGGTGGTGATGATGACGCTGGTGCGCTCATAGAGCTTGCTCAGCAGGTGGAAGAGCAAGGCGCCGCCGGAGGCGCTGAACGGCAGATAGCCGAGTTCATCGAGGATGACGAGATCGGTGTGGACGAGGCGGCCGGCGATCTGTCCAGCTTTGCCCTGGGCCTTTTCCTGTTCGAGGGCGTTGACGAGCTCGACGGTGGAGAAGAAGCGGACCCGCTTGTGATGATGCTCGATGGCGTGGACTCCGAGAGCCGTGGCGATGTGGGTTTTGCCGGTACCCGGACCGCCGATCAGGACGACGTTGTGTGCGTCGTCGAGGAACTCGCAGCGATGGAGCTGGCGGACGAGCGCCTCGTTGACCTCGCTACTGGCGAAGTCGAAGCCGGCGAGGTCGCGATAGGCCGGGAAGCGCGCGGTCTTGAGCTGGTAGGTGGTCGATCGCACCTCCCGTTCGGCGGTCTCGGCCTTCAAGAGTTGTGCGAGGATCGGCATGGCGGTCTCGAAGGCCGGTGATCCCTGTTCCGTTAGCTCCGTGATGGCCTGGGCCATGCCATGCATCTTGAGGCTGCGCAGCATGATGACGATGGCTCCACTGGCTGGATTATGACGCATGGCGCGCCTCCCTGGCTCGGCGCAGGGCGTCATAGCGCTCGACGTTGGCCTGAGGCTCAGTGGTCAGCGTGAGGGCGGGGGGAGCCGGGATCGTTGGCGTGCTCAGCGGCGTACCGTCGATCAGCCGGTGCAGCAGGTTGATGATGTGGGTCTTGGTCGGCACGCCGGCCTGAAGGGCGAGCTCTACGGCCGTGAGCACGACCTGCTCATCGTGCTGGAGGACCAAGGACAGAATCTCGACCATCTCGCGGTCACCGCCTGGCCGCTTGAGCAAGTGCTGCTGCAGGGATCGAAACGCGGGCGGCATCTCAGCGAACGGCGCGCCGTTGCGCAGGGCACCGGGCTTGCGCTGGACGACGGCCAGATAATGCCGCCAGTCATAGACGGTCCGGCTCAGACGATCATGAGAGCGAGCGAACACTCGGCGATGCTCGCAGATTGCTTGCCCTTCAGCGACGAGGACGATCCGGTCGGGATAGACCCGCAGGCTCACCGGACGGTTGGCGAAGGAGGCCGGCACGCTGTAGCGATTGCGCTCCAGATGAACGAGGCAGGTCGGGGAAACGCGTTTGGCGTGCTCGACGAAGCCGTCGAACGGCCGCGGCACCGCCATCAGGTGCCGGATCTCCTCGCTCCAGACATCGGCGATCGAGCCGGGCTGCGAGCCGTGCCCGGTCTGTGACCACAACTCCCGGCACCGGGTCTCCAACCAGTCGTTCAGAGCTTCCAGGGAGGGAACGTTCGGCAGGGGTTGCCAGAGCCGATGACGGGCATCCTGTACGTTCTTCTCAATCTGCCCTTTCTCCCAGCCGGAAGCGGGGTTGCAGAACTCCGCCTCGAACAGGAAGTGGCTCACCATGGCCGAGAAGCGGATGTTGACCTGGCGTTCCTTGCCGCGGCCGACCTTGTCGACGGCCGTCTTCATGTTGTCGTAGATGCCCCGCCGTGGCACGCCGCCCAACACCCGGAAGGCGTGGTTATGGGCATCAAACAGCATCTCGTGGGTCTGGAGCAGGTAGGCTCGAAGCGTGAAGGCCCGACTGTAGGACAGCTTGACATGGGCGACCTGGAGCTTGGTGCGCTCGCCGGCAATGATCGCCCAATCCTCCGACCAGTCGAATTGGAACGCCTCGCCCGGCACAAAGGCCAGCGGCACGAAAGTACCGCGGCCGCTGGTCTGTTGCTCACGCAACCGGGCAGCCTTCCAGTCCCGGGCAAAGGCCGCGACCCGATTGTACGACCCCTCATAGCCGAGGGTCACCAGATCAGCGTGCAGCTGTTTGATCGTACGCTTGTGCTTGCGCGACTTGCCGCTCTCGACCCGCAGCATCGCTGCGAGCTTATCGGCATAGGGATCGAGTTTGCTCGACCGCTCGGGAAGATGAAACCGGGGTTCGACGCTGTCCGCCCGCAGGTACTTGCGCACGGTGTTCCTCGAAAGGCCGGTGCGGCGGGAGATATCCCGGATCGAGAGGTGATCCCGGTAATGCCAGCGTCGGATGACGCTCAATAACTCCATGTCGATCACTCCGCTGTCCCCCGCGATGCCGCGTGAGACGTGGTGAAAACATGGGTCACTTCTCGATGGAAAAATCCGTGCCTGCCGGGTCAACTCTCAGTGGAAATCAACAATCAGCTCCGCTTCCCGCGAAACCGCTCAGCCCTCCGCCTGATCGGGCACGGCGGCTCCGCCGGCAGCGATCCGCGCAACGGCCGCAGCGATCTGCGACCTGGCATGCGCGATCCCCGCGTCACGCGCTTCGGGACCAAAACCGATCTTCTCGGCGTGGACAAAGGCGACGTCGGTGATCCCGATAAAGCCGAGCAGTTGCTTGAGGTAGGGCTCCTGGAAGTCGATCACCTTGGCAGGCCCCTCGGTATAGAGACCGCCGCGCGACTGAATCACGATGGCGCGAATGCCCTTAAGCAATCCCTCCGGTCCAGACTCGCTGTAGGCGAACGTGACACGCGGACGCAGCACATGGTCGAACCAGGTGCGTAGTGACGACGGAATGCTGAAGTTATACATGGGCGCGCCGATCACGAGGACCGTCGCGTGCTGCAGCTCAGCGATCAGATCGTCCGATAGCGACTTGGTAACGAGCTCATCCTCAGTCGCCGCGACGGCGCGAATGCCGGCGACGGTTTTCGGCGTCAAGTGCGGTATCGGGTCGCCGCCCAGGTCGCGACGGGTGACGACGACATCGGGGTTCGCCGCCAGCAGGAACTGCACGGTGTCCTCCACCAGGGCACGCGAAACCGATCCTTCGCCCGAGGTGCTGCTGTTAATTGCGAGAATTCGGTCCATACAGCGCTCCATTTCTATCTCTGAAGTGCAGCGTACCATTCCCCCAAGCAGCTCAGTAGCATCGCCTGGCGACAAGCTGTGTCGCGGAACGCGGAACGCTACTGACGATCCTGGCCGTTGGCGCGGGTAGGAAACTTCGGCTCGATGCCCAAGCTGCCGCGCTCAGCGTCCAAAACAGGCACCGGAGTTGCGCAGACCCGCGGGAGTCCAGCGCGTGCTTGCCCGCTTGAACAGGCTCTCTCCCGGAAAGACATGGCGCTCGGCCCTCGCAAAGGCCGCACGCGTGGCGCGAGGGCACCGCCTGCGTCAGCGCCACCGGAGCCTGAACGGGTATTGCTCAGGGGCCGATCCATCCTACCCCGGGGTAAAATCAGGTGGGTCCGGCGAGCCGGATCCGAAGGGCATCCAGTTCTGCGTCCGTTTGTTCGCGGATAGTGCGCATCATGTGTTCCGCATCACGATCGATTGACGACCTGGCCGGCACGTGCCGTTGGATCGATAGCTCGACCACACGCGCCGCAACCGTGGTTGGTTCGCCCTGCGCTGCGGAGCCGGCGAGCTTCTCCATACAGACGCGTAGGCGCTTGCCATAGAGCTTGCGCTGAGCCGCCGTCATGCTGTGGTCGATCTGCGCCAATGCCGCGGTTGCACGCGAACCGGCCGCTTCGAGATCGCTCATCGACGCGACGATGACGTCGATCCCGAAGGGCTTCAGCTCTGCCCGGTAGGCAGCCGAGAAGGCCTCCATCGCCGCCTGCGACGCGCCCGACAGGCCGTCAAAGTGGCGAGGCGTGTCCGCCGTCCATGAGCTGATCTGGACGATGCGTCCGTGTGCCATTCGCAATGCCGGGAGGAAGGCGTTGATCACCGCCAGCCCGCCGAACACATTCACTTCAAATCCCTGCCGGACCTCCTCCAGCGGGAGAAGTTCGAGCGGACCTGGCGACAGGTGCGTCGTGTTGTTGATGAGAATATTGAGCCCGGAAGCGCCGATCGCCTCGGACACGCCGGCAGCCCAGGCACTTACCGGCTCCGCATTCTTCAAATCGCATACCGCCAGACTGACACGCCCGTTGGATGCACGCCGCAGATCCTCCGCCTCCTGTGAAGAATTGGCGGTGCCGAAGACGATGTAGCGCTTAGCGGCGAGTCCAAGCGCGATCTCGCGTCCGAGCCCCCGCCCTGCACCCGTTACCACGACGGATCGACCGGGCCTTCTAGTCTGCCTAATCTGCGTCGGCATGTCGTGCGCCCTTTGCTCGAAGGTGGGAAGCCTCATCCTGTTCGAAGGCGTTCCCGCACGATGGGAGCGACTTCAGCGCCGAGGAGCTCGATCGACCTTTTCATCCCAGCCGTCTCGAGCGACGCGGTACTCATTTGGAAGGTGATGCGGGAGACGCCGCCGAGCGTCTCGCTGGCGCGCAGCATCTTCGCCGCCACCGTTTCCGGGCTGCCGACCAGGAACGCGCCTTCCGGGCCGGCCATGTCGTCGAACTGCGCGCGTGTCGGCGGCGACCAGCCGCGCTCGCGGCCGACCTTGCCGGTCAGGTGCGCCCAGCCGGGAAAGAAGGCATCGCGCGCCGCGGCGTCGGTTTCACCGACGAAACCCATCGCGTGAATGCCAACCTTGAGTTTGGCAGGATCATGTCCGGCCTCGGCGCCTGCCTCGCGGTAGTAATCGACCGCGGGCCTGAAGCGATCGAATGTCCCGCCGATAATGGCCACCATCAGCGGAAGGCCAAGCGTGCCGGCACGCGCGAACGATTGCGGCGAGCCACCAACGCCGACCCAAACCGGGAGGCGCGGCTGATGAGGCCGCGGGAAGACACCCTGACCGTTGAGCGCCGGCCGAAACCGACCTTGCCAGGTCGGGTGGCTCGTTTCGCCGAGCTTCAGGAAGAGTTCGAGATTCTCCGCAAACAGCTCGTCATAGGCACGCGTATCGAGACCGAACAGCGGGAAGGCCTCGCCGAACGACCCCCGCCCGACGACGAGCTCGGCGCGACCCTTGGAGATCAGGTCGATCGTCGCGAATTCTTGGAAGACGCGCACGGGGTCCGCAGCGCTCAGCACCGTCACAGCGCTGGTCAGGCGGATACGGCTGGTGCGGGTAGCGGCCGCGGCGAGAATGATCGACGGCGCGGAATCCAGGAATTCCGCGCGATGGTGTTCCCCGATGCCGAACACGTCGAGCCCGACACGGTCGGCGACCTCGACCTCGTCAAGCAGGTCCGCCATACGATCTGTCGCCGACGGAAGCGCGCCGGTCGCGGGATCGGGCAGGATCGCCGCAAAGCTGTCGATGCCTATTTCCATGGGAGATACTCCTTCCGTTTCATGTCGAGCAGCTTCCTGGCTATGCCGATCGGGCATTGATCGACTGGCCGGTCTTCCCCACCCAACAAGGCTAACTGACCGCGCCCCAGGCAAATGGTCGGTCCCGCAGGGATCACGCGAGCACCTCCGCCAACTCGACCAGGTTTCCAAAGGGGTCGGCGAAGAAAGCGATTCGGCGGCTGATAGCCTCGACCAAGATCGGTTCGACGACAATTTTTACGTCGCGCCTACGAAGCTCCTCCACGGTCGTCTCGATGCTGGCCACATTCAGACAGAAGTGGTGATAGCCGGCATAGGCCAAGCTACTCTCAAGGTCCGTGAATGGATGCGCGTCCTGTGGTGCGGGTGCTGATCCACCGAGTATCTCGATGTAGAAATCATCGTCTGTCGGGGGAGCGATAAAGGCGAGCGTCAACTGGTCGACCTGCCACTCGGCCACCACGCGGAAATCGAGCACCTCGACATACCAACGCTTGAAGGCTTCCAGATCAGGGGTGCGGACTGCCACGTGGTGACCGCGCATGTCAGCGAATGGAGAATTGACGTTTGGTGCCGGCGGTATGAAGTCTGCCATTGATGATACCTCTTACGTTCGCGGGTGTTAGTCGGCGACGACTGGCATCGCCTTGAAATCGCTTGTCAGCAGAGTGGCACAGACGGCTCATGCAATTGCGCACCGCGCGAGCACCGCATTGAATGCGAGCGGCAGCACATCAAAACCTGAAAGTCGTCTGTAGGCCGATCATCTTGATGGTCTGCGCCGAGCCTGTGTCACGGATGAAGTCACCGGGTTGGAAAGCACTGAGCGATCCGGTCACGTTTAAGTTCGGCGTCGCCTGCCAGCTTACGCCAAGCTCAATCTGCTTTCCGACGAACCGCGCGTCGCTATCCTTGCCGCTGCGCACCAGAAATCCGGGGATCGAGTAGATTCCGTCGTGAGTGCTCTGACGCCAATAAGCCACCCCAGTCAGCGACACCGCGACATTCTCGTGCGGATAAACCGTAATCGATGGTCGGACGTGGATGAGGTTTCTTGGACCGATCGGCGACAACGCTCCGAAATACTTGCCGTTGGGGAAAAGCGGATTCAGCGTTCCAAGCTTCGGATCGTTTGGGTCACCGTCGCCGGACACAACGTCGGCCGTGAGACCGATCTCGGGCCGCAGGTACGTGTCCCGGAAGCGATATCGCGTCTCGAACCCTGCGCCCCACGCCTCCGATTGGTGGCCCGCAAACGTGCCGCGCTGGTACGCGGCCTCGACGTTCCAATACCAGGTGCCATTGTCTCCGAAGATCCTCGAACCAAAGGTGTGCGCCAGTTGCCTGCCGGATCCCTGATCGAAGACAGCGTTCTGATCTTCCAAGCCGATGTAATACACATCGAAGCCGTTCAGATGCGTCGCGTCGAGCCACTGTGTGGCGTAGACGCCCCATACCTCCTTGCTGCGCGAACGTCGGTCATTGAAGTCCCCCAGCCTTGTGTCGACCGGCTGAAGGTAGAAGCCGGTCACTTGGCGTGTCTGGCCGGTGTAGATCGCTTCGAATCCGTCGAACGGCAGCGGAACGCCGGTTCCATAGCGCCTGTCGATGAACCGTCCAGAACCGAATGACACCAGCTTCCGCCCGGCCGATAGCCGGAGCGAGTCATCGCCCGCCACTGCGAAGTCCACGTCGACAAAAGCCTGCAGCATGTCGACGCCCGTCGCGTCCGCCGGCCCTTTCGGCCGGTCTGTTCCTGAAATCCCCGAAAGGATGGGCATCGCAAAAAACCGGACGTTGCCGACGTGGAGATCGGCGTAAGGCATCAGACGATTCCAGACGTAACTGTCGTTCGGCGACGCCCCCCAGTTCACATTGTCGTAGCCTTCGAAGCGTGAACGCGCCTCGAGGCCAGTCGTAAGATAAATCGAGCCGTCGTCGTTCAGCGGAATATATTTGAGAGGCTCCGCCCAGTCCCCCTTCCGTTTCGCGGGATCGGCGAGCCAGGACCAATCTTCCGAATAGCGCTCGATGGTCAGCGTCGGGGCTCGCTCCACGTTGGTCGAAACCTGCGCGCTTGCCGCAAAGGTATCGCCGCGGCGGCCGCGACGAAGATCAGGCGCCATCCGGCATTCGCCGGCGAACGGTTGCTTCGACCGCCATCGCTGGATGGAAGACGTCTTGCACGTCTGAGCCGTAGCATGGAGATGGCGAGCATCGACATGACAACGGTCTTCAACAGCGCGCCTGGCCGATACTCGCCAACCATCGCGATCAGCCCGCGTCGGTCTCGACAGGGGTCTTGAGGAGCTGCTGCTCCCACAGATACGCAATGCCGCTGCCGCCGAAGTGCTGGATGAGAATCTCGGTCAGTTCTTCGACATGCTCGGTACGCGCCCAGTCGCGCTGCCATTCGCCAGCAAGCGCCATCACGGTCATCGGGTTCGCGCCAGCCGCGATCATCCGCTGGACGGCAACCTCGTGAGACTCCTTCGAAATGCCGCCCGACGCGTCGGTGATCACCGTCACGTCCCAACCTTCGCCGGCGGCCTGGATCACAGGCATCGCGACGCAGACTTCGGTCCACAGGCCCGCGATAATGAGTTGTTTGCGACCGGTCGCCTTGACCGCGTCCACGACCTTCTCGTCCTGCCAGGTGTTGACCCAGGTCCGGTCGATCACCTCTTGGCCCGGGAAGACGTCGGTGATCTGTTTGAAGAGGAGGCCACCGCGACCCGCGATCACGCTGGTGAGAACGGTCGGAACATTGAAGGCTTTTGCCAGCTTCGCCAGCGCCGTCGTGAGGTTGACCACCGCCTGCGGATCGTGGCTGTTCAGGTTTGCGAGCTGATAGGGCTGGTGGTCGATCAGAACGAGCACTGAATCTTCGGGGCGAAGAAGCGAGTCTAGGCCGTTGCGGAATGTCATGGCGGGTCTTCCTTCCTAAATTGGTTCCGTGGATCGCCGAGGCATCGAACGAGACGACGCCCCCGGTTCGAATGTTGCCATTCCCCTTTCCGGTGCGGTAGCATCGCCGGACGATATGCTGTGTCGCATGAAGGGGAACGCTTAATGGAAATTGAGGATTTACGAACGTTCGTCGAAGTCGCGGATGCGGGTGGCGTAACGCCTGCATCGCGCCGGCTTGGCATATCCAAATCGATGGTCAGCCGGCGGCTCGTGCGGCTCGAGGCGGAGTTGAGTGTCCAGCTCCTCGCTCGCACCACGCGGGGTGCCGCGCTCACCGAAGCGGGAGCGACGTTCCGGGAATACGCCGCGCGGGTGGTTGCCGAGATCGACCTCGCCAAGGAGACTGTTCTGCCGGCGGGCGAATTGAGAGGACGCCTGCGAGTCGCGGCGCCGCTGTCATTCGGACCGACGCACTTTGCGCCCGTCCTCGCCGACATGGCGCGGCGCTATCCGGAGCTGCACATTCACGCGACCTATACGGATCGGTTCGTCGACCTGATCGCAGAGGGATACGATTGCGCGATTCGCGTCGGCATGCTGCCCGATTCCAACCTGATCGCAAGAAGAATTGGCCCGCTTATCGGTAAGTATGTCGCGTCGCCGGCCTATATTGAGAAATACGGATCACCCGAAACGCCTGAGGAGCTCGTGACCCATCAGGCGCTGATGCAGGGAACCGAGACATGGCTCGCTACGGTCGGTGACAAGGTCATCACGATGCGGCCGCAGGGTCGATTCAAGGCCGATAACGGCGTTGCCCTCGTTGCCGCTGCGGTCGCAGGGATCGGGATCGCAGCTCTCCCTAACGGGCTGATCCAGGAGCATCTGGACTCGGGCGCGCTGGTGCCGGTGATGCCGCGTCATCCCATTCCAGAGCACGGCATCTACGTCGTCCGGCCCCCGGGGCAGCACCCGTCGCGCAAGGTTCGGGTCCTCACCGAGATGCTGATCGAGTGTTTCGGGCGCTCGACCGAGGGTACGGAAGCGCTCTCGACATAAAGACTGCGGCTGTCGCGGTCGAACAAATGTGCAAGGCCGACCTTCATACGATCATGTTGGCAGTTATCGCGATGTCAGCACGAAGCGCCTATCAGAATGGCAAAGCGCTATCGTCAATGACGATGTCGCATCCTCTGCGGCAACGCTCGAACAATCCGATCCACCAGAAGCCGCGTCTGGGCACCTATTGCATTGGCGAATATCCAAGAGCGGATGCAACGCTATTAGCGCCGTTGTACACGCAGTGTAGTAGGATGCTGGGCCAGACCGACCCGGTCGCCCGGAAGAGCGATGCCGACAGGATCCCGATCATGATCGCGATCGGAAAGATCACGCTGACGCCATGTGTGAGTCCGAAGATAATCGAGCTGAGCACGATGCCGGCGAAGGCACCGTAGCGGTTGAGCGCGTTCGCGATAACACCCCTGAACAGGATTTCCTCGCCGAAGGGCGTAAACACGGCTCCCCCAAGCAGGGACAGGAAAAACGGTATCGGCCCGCCACGGGCAGCAGCGTGTAGGATGCCTTGGGGATCGTTACCTCCGAACCATTTCAGGTAGGTGAATTGAATTACGAGGTTGAGGCCATAGCCGACGATTCCTAGCCCGGTCGCGGCGACAAGCCACCGTCGCGGCACTGATGTGAACCCGAACGCGGGTAGCGCCCGAATGCGTAGACCGAATGCCGCGGAAAAAGCGCCGAGTCCGACAAAGCCTCCCGCAGTCGAGCCGACAACACCAAGTAGAACCGGATCGTTCTGGGGAAGAAGGCTCAGAACCAATGCGAAGCAGAGCAACAGCAATGCGTACGCCGCAAGTCCGACTATAATCTCCGGCCATCCAGGTCCGCCTCTGTGTTCGCCAGCGACCATAAAATGCCTTCACTCCATCTGTAGCGCGCCCTCGACGTCGTTTGGCGTCCGCAGAACTGAAGCACGACGCCTCTGCCTCTCTCCTCCCGCAGCGGCGTGGGTCAGCGCTGAGCGCCCCAGAGAGCATGCCGCATTTCGCGGCTGGGATCGGTGCCCGCGGCGAGCACCATGCATCGGTGCCCGCCACTGGGTCTGTCGTTTGGATTCACTTCTCTCCGTAGTAGGTCCCGAAGTATTTCACGGGCGACCATGCCGGAAGGATCGCGGGCAGCTCTGGCGAAAGATTGCCATAATCCTGCGCGCCGAAGACGACCTTGCCGTTCATGACCGTCAAGACAGAGGAGACCGACTTGATCTCATCCTCCGGCACGGCGAAATAATCCCTGTCGAGCACCGCGAAGTCCGCCAAATATCCGGGAGCGATAGCGCCGATTTCCGCTTCTGCGTTCATGAACCATGCCCCTCCGATGGTGAACAGTTTCAGCGCCTCGGCTCGGGTAAGCCGGTTATCCTCGGCGAGCGCTTCGGATCCGGACACGGACTTGCCGGTCACCATCCAGCTTATGCCAATCCACGGATTGTACGTCGCTGCCCGGAAGGCGTCGGTAGTCATAGCCAGCGGAATGCCGCTGTCGACGAGCATGCGAAGACGCGGTGTCTCCAAGGCTTTCTCCCGACCATATGTCTTGATGAAGCCATCAGCGTGGAGCGCCATCTTGCCATCCAGGGCGATCCCGCCCCCCAGCTTCTTCACCCGAGCGATATTCTGCGGACTGATGGTCTCGGCGTGTTCGAGACTCCACCGCAGGCCATCGAGCGGCACCGTTTCGTTCACCTTCTCTAGAGCATCGAGGAAGGGAGAGATGTTCTCGTTGTAGCTGATGTGCATGCGGAACGGGATGCGACGCTCGACCAGCTTCTTCACGTCCTCCTCGACGAAGCGCCGCATCTTCTCAGGCTCGATGACGACCGCCGGGCGGTCGAAATTCTCGTGGTCGTGCACCTCCCCGCTCAAGACCTCGCCGGCTCCGCGATACTCATGCCCGTGCGCCAATGCGGGGTACAGGTTCTGTCCGGGGCTGATCGGCGCTGTCTTCGTGATCGCATCGAGCTCCAGATCCACCATGTTCACCGGCCCGCCGTTGCCAAGTTGCAGATCCACAAAGGGCATGCGCACATTGAGACGGTTGTCGCGAGCAAGCACGTTTACCCTTGCCTGCGCCTCAGGGTACGGCCATCTGCCGCCGTTATCGATAATCGAGGTCACGCCGAACCGGTTCAGACCGTGAACGCTGTAAGCCAGCGAACTCACCTGTTCGTCGAAAGTGGGCTGCGGCACCATGGCTTCCAAGGCGAGAAACAGCCACGTGTAGCCGTGGACCACGCCGGTGGGATTACCGCGGCCGTCTTTCTCGATTTCGACGCCGTCGAGCTTCGGAAACCGATCGGTCCCTACGCCGAGCGCCGCCATCGCCTGCTTGTTCAAGAAGGCCTGGTTGTAGGCATATTGCACGATCGCGGGGTGATCGGGCACCGCCTCGTGCAGCTCGTCCAGCGTCGGAAAGCGGTTCTCCTTGAACTGATAAGGAGACCAGCCTCCGATTACCTTGACCCACTGACCTTCCGGGGTGCGTCCGGCCTGCTCGCGAAGCATCGTCAATGCCTGGCGCAGCGTCGGCACGCCATCCCAGCGCACATTGTAGTTGAAGGCCAGGTCATTGAGGACGTGGATATGGGCATCGACAATGCCAGGCACGACCCTACGGCTGTGGGCATCGATCATCCTGGTCGTAGGGTTCTTCAAGGCCAGGATGGCCGCATCGGGGCCGACCGAATAGATCCGGCCGTCCTTGACGGCCAATGCCGTCGCCTCGGGCTGAGCACGTTTGCCAGTGAAGATCTTCGCGTTGAAAACGATCAGATCAGCGCCGGAGTTCTCCGGCGCCGGCTGCGCCTGAACTGCGGAGAACCACGCAATCGCTACGAACCCGATCAATACTTTCCTGATCATTTTACTATCGCCCCTAAGATATTCGAAATGGCTCTGAGTACCCGCGCAGCTATCGCCGTCGGCATTCGCGGCGGTCCGGGTTGCGTTCGCAACGCTGCTGGCGCGCCCGTTCGGCCATGATCTGGCCGTCCTTGGCGATCTGTGAGAGCCTTTCGGTCTCCTCAATCGAGCGGAGTTGCTTGGTGTCGCGCCTGTGCTGTTGCGCCAACATGCAATCGCTGAAGGCGGGTGTGCCGTACCTGTTGCCGAAGCTTTCGCAGGTGCGCGCGTCCTCGCGTTGCTTCCGGTTCCAGCCTTGGGCGCTCGCCTCGTCTCCCACGAAACCCATGCAGAGCATCGTAACGATGCCAACGGATACAAGAGCGGCGCGTTTACTGGCGACAAGGCGTAGCATGGGGACTCCTGGTACTGCTCGGACGAGGCGCTGCGGTTCGTCCGCGATGCGAGCAACTTCGTGGTCGGCTTGTCGCACTGGCCTCCTAGTCGGGTTAGCAATCCTGCGGACGCGCCAGTAGCTCCACAAAATGACTTGCTGTGTCGCGTAATGCGGAACGCCATCGCGCTTACCAGTCAAGCAGCGCCGCGATTGCTGCGAATCATCGTTGCCCCATCGGTCAAGGGCATCAGGTCGCGGAGCCACATAGTCGGTCACTCCGGCGACTGCGGCGACTGCGAGATGGAGCGACTGACTTGGGCCAAGGTCCCGCTTGATGCCGAGAGACATTCCAACCGTGCCTCAGCGTCGCAAGCCACGGCGACGCCGGCATCGCGGGCGTTCCTGCTTGCGTGACACAGTTACCCCGGTTCCGGAGCTACTGATCCCCTTCTCGAGACGATATGGATTCGACAAATGCGGCCGCCGCCAAAGATCAGGAGGCTTGAATGTCGGATCACTATCAGAAACTTCGCGTCGCGCACCGGTCGGGCGTCGTGACCGTCACGATCGAAAATCCACCGGTCAACATCCTCGACGCCGCGCTCATGACGGACCTGCGGAATTTTCTGATCAAGGTTCGCGACGATGACGCAACGCGCGTGGTCGTCTTCGAGAGCGGTTCTCCCGACTTCTTCATCGCTCATGTGGATATGGCGTTGATCGACGATCCGCATGCGTTCGACGAGATCGCGCGTGATGTGCCCGCCGGCCTAAACGTCTTCCAGGCGCTCGGGGAACGGGTTCGCGAGCTTCCGCAAGTAACCATCGTGAAGCTCGCTGGCCTTGCGCGGGGTGGCGGCGCCGAGTTCATCGCCGCCTGTGACATGGCCTTCGGAGCGATCGGACGAGCCGGTCTCGGCCAGGTCGAGGCACTCATGGGCATCGTGCCGAGCGGAGGCGCGATGCAATATCTTTCCACGCGCATGAGCCGCGGTCGCATCCTGGAGATCATCCTGGGAGGCGGCGTCTTCAGCGCGGAGGAGGCCGCCGCCTATGGTTGGATCAACCGGGCGCTGCCCGCAACCGAGCTCGACGATTTCGTCGATACGCTGGCCCGCCATATCGCCGCCTTGCCGGCTGGCGTGGCGCAGGCAGCCAAGCGTGTGCTGCCGCCTCCCGATCTCGGGGCGGGCTTCGTGCGCGAGCAAGCGGAATGGAGCAGGCTCTTCGCCGAGCCAGCGGCTGAGGCGCTGATCCGAGGCGGACTGGCGCGAGGTGCCCAAACGGTGGACGGAGAAAGGCGTCTGGAGGAAATCCTGCGCAGCATATCGCCGTAGCGCTGCTCGAACGGCGCGGCTTGCGACATCCGGCGATGGTTCGGGCCACGAGAGTCGCGGATCGGCGCTTCGCACCACAGGACCTGACAGGACACGGTTGTGTCGAGGTTGCGTGCGTCTTCACGGCTGATGCCTTGGCGACAATGACTGGGAGTTGATGTGGAGACGATCGGCAGGGACCTCACCGAAATGCAACGGGTGCTTTGGCGGGATCTCATATCGCTGGGGCCATATCTGGAGCCAGCTTTTTGACCATGGTCCTCCCGCCCCCTTGTGACGAGTTGACTGCGCGCGGTGTGTCAGGCGCTGCCGCGGATCCGGGATCGGGAACCATGGTCGCGACAATCCTAGCCTCGAGCTTGGCTGTGACCGTCGCATCGATCATCACAGTCGCACTGCCTTCGATGCAGCGCGATCTTGGCGCGGACTCCGCCGGTCTGCAATGGATCATCAACGCCTATCTCCTGCCGATGTCGGCGTTGGTCTTGCTCGGGGGCGCGCTCGGCGACCGTCTCGGGCGCAAGCGCTTTTTCATCCTCGGCCTGGTGATCTTCGCGCTTGCGACCCTGGGCTGCGCATGTGCGCCCAACCTGGCGCTGATGCTCGCCGCACGCTTCGTTCAAGGCGTCGGCGCCGCCCTTATCGTCCCCAATAGCTTGGCGCTCCTTGCCGACGCCTACTCCGGGAAGAGGCGCGGGCGCGCGGTCGGCACATGGGCGGCCGCGAGCACAATCGCCGGAGCGGCGGCTCCGCTGCTAGGAGGCGTCGTGGTCGATCACGCCGATTGGCGCTGGTCCTTCGCGATTGTCATACCTCCTGCAGCGGCGGCTCTTTTGATGGGAATTCGGAGCATCCCAACCAGCGCGTCGCCACTACCACGCGCTCCGCTCGACCTGACCGGAGCCACACTCGCCGTAATCGCGCTAGGGAATTTGATTATCTCGCTCACCTACCTTCCTCAAGCAGGTGCGTCGAACCCGGTCGTGTTTGGCACATCTGGGGCGGCCTTTCTGGCCCTCGCGGCGTTTGTACACGTCGAACGGCGAAAGCAGACGGATGCGATCATGCCGCTCGGCATCTTCTCTTCCGGGAGCTTCTCGGGAATCTCGATCCTGACCCTGCTCCTTTACTGCGCCCTTGGCGGATTCATGGTCTTGCTTCCCCTCTTTTTCATGAACGGACTTGGCTATTCCGCGACGCAGGCTGGTTTCGCCCTTCTGCCGTTACCGCTCGTTATGGGGACGCTGTCGCGACCTCTGGGAGGGCTTGCAACGAAATGGGGAGTCCGGCGAACCTTGTCGCTGGGACCTGTGGCAGTCGCGATCGGATTCGCGCTCATCGCAACCCTCCGCGAGGAACGGGTCAGCTATTGGCTGGATATCTTTCCCGGTCTCGTGACGATATCCCTCGGGATGGCGCTCACGGTCGCGCCCCTCACCACCGCCGTGATGAACGCGGTGGAGAACAGGTTCGTTGGTGTCGCTTCCGGACTGAACAACGCGATCTCGCGAACCGCTGGTCTGATCGCTACGTCACTTCTGGGTTTGGTCCTCCCGAGCGCAAACACCGATAAGTCCGCGCTTCTAAACGGACTCGTCCACGCCTCGTGGGTCGGATGTGCCCTCGCCATGGCGGCAGCAGTCACATCGTTCGCGAAGATCAGGGAGGAAGAGGTCAATTCTGACCTCAACGGCAACTCCCGGTGATGCGAACCACGGAACAGCCGCATATCCTCGCCCAATCGCAGAGATCGTCCACATATCCGTGGCGCAGCACCTGCTCGGCACCTAGCGCCGTCGATGAACGCAGCGCGGCCAACCCCGCCTATGTGGCCTCTATGGTATCCGTTTCTCCGATACCTGCCTGGAACGTCTTTCGCGGCGGTGAATGTCGCAGCATGTATGTCAGTGCGGAAGCGTGAGGCTCCAGTCCCGGGCGCATGAACAAAAACCCGAAGCGACCCTCGACAGGCTACCGCGATGATCAAACTCAAGACGCGGTAACACGGCCCTGGTTGTGCTGCCGAAGGAGGCGGTAGTGCCAGATAGCAAATTCCTTACGCCTGACGAGGTGGCTGAACGTTATAGGGGCGGCATTTCGGTCGGGACACTTCGAAACTGGCGCGCGATGCGTCTCGGCCCATCCTTCGTCAAAATTGGCAAGGCCGTGCTCTACCCGCTCGACGAGCTTGATGCATGGGATGAAAAGAATAAGGTGCAGTGCCGTGCATCCAGGGAGAGTCGGCGCGCACGGTGGTGATCAGGCGTGATGGTCACGTTCGGGCATGATCAACCGCTCCCAGTCTCCGGCACCAGTCCTCGCCAGATCGCCATTTATTCCATAATAATCAATGTCTTAGAATACTGAAAGGCATGGTCCACAATCATCCATCCGGCGATCCAACGCCGTCGACCGCCGATGTGCAGATGACGAAATCGATCATGTCGATCTCAAGCCCGCTCGGCATCTCGGTGCACGACCACATCATCGTCGGCAAGAACGGCCACGCCAGCCTGAAGGGATTGCGGCTGATGTAAAATTGGGCAATGCAAGACGTTGCACTGTTAGGCGTCACCCAATTGAGATAGATCAATGAAGCTTCTCCGGCATTCGGAAATTCTTTTTGGATTGTAGCGCCGCGCACCGATCCGTTTGGAATCGATCAAAGGAGACTATTGATGACCGCACTTGCAAGGCTTGCCGTTCCATCCAAAGAAGGCTGAAACAAAAGCAAGCGATGTGTTGATCCATGTGCGTTACACGCCGAGTGCGGAGATTTTCTTCATCGATGCATTGCCCGCTCATCTGACGCCAAGGGAATGGCTGGACCGCCTGCTCGCCGGGGCATCGGATTACTATCAGGTTCTCGCGGGGGGCCGCGGCTTCTTCCGTATTCCGCGCAAAATTTTCGACGTGATTTCGCCGCCAGTGGCTTCGGCCCAAGCCGCGGAATAACGGCCGGACATTTCCCGAACAGTTTCGGGATCAGACGGACATCCTCGTTCGCAGACGCATTGCCGGGTTTGCCAACGGTCGGGACTGGCTATGATGCCGGTCCCGATCGCGTTGATGCGATCACGAGGAGTATCGCCGGCATGGCTGACAGAAACTGCGTTGACGTCTGGAACAGCCACACGGGGTTTGGCGAAACGCCGTGACTGTCACGACGGACGGGGCGCGCCAAGCACATCATCGAATGTCACCGCCACGGCCTGCCAATCGGTATCAGCCACCAGCGCAGCGGCAAGCGGATCGCCTCCTCCGCACCACTCCGCCTGACCTTCTTCCTTCGTCAGCGCCAAAAGCAGGGCATGGTTGAGTTCATATCCGCGCCAGGCGTAGCCCTGTGCACGCAAGGCCGATTGCAGTGCATTCTGCACCATGCTGCGCATGAACGCATGAGGTTCGGAAAGCGGCACCTCGACCGGGCGCCCGGCCGCGGCATCCTCGCAGGCGCTCTTGTCGAACGAGGCGAGACCGCGACAGGCCAGCGGACGCACCGGATGGATGATACAGATGCCCTTCAGAATAAAGGGGCAGACGCATTGCGCCGCCATCCGCTGCTGCTCGCCAAGACCACGCACGACCCGATCGGCCCTGGCGATACGGCCTGGAAGATCGAGCGCCGCGCCACCCGGACTTGCGTGAACGCGCTGGACATAGGTGGCGAGCAGGAAAATCTCCGGCGCACTCGCCACGACCCGGATGCAACAGCAGGCCGGGCAGCCTTTGTGGCACGCGAGAACCGGCAGCCCTTCGGTCTGGATGGCGACATTGCGCTCGAACAAATCGAAGGCCTGCGCCGTCACCGCATCGATCAAATCGGCGCGGCCACGGCCTGCCGCGAGAATCCGCCCGAAACCGTCATGCATGATCCTGAAGAAGGCAGCGGGCTCTGTAGCCTGTGATGACATCTCGGTCTTTCAGGATTCGCGTCGCCTGGACCAATGAGGCGACACCGGCAGCTTTCCGTCATGTTTAATTGTACATACGGCGGTATCTGTTCTTGCAACATCTATTCAAATGCCGGTCTGCTCATTGGATCGGCAACGACCCAATGGCGCTATTGCCGCATCAGGATCAGCGGATCGGCGCTGTCGGGAACGCGCCGCCATTGTGCGTTGTCGTCGGCCTCGAAGCGCCAGGTCTCGCCCTTGGCTGACCGCAGCAGCAATTCACCCCGTTCGAGGCGCCACACGGTCGGCGCGAAACTCGCCACCAGCGGATCGCAACGCGGTTTCAGGAAGACGGCAAAATTTTCCGGCGAGGTTTCGGTGTTGGTCAGGGTCAGCCCGCAGATCGACTTGCCGCTTTCGCGCATCATCGCCCAGTCGCCGATCAACTGGTCGGTCGATTTCGACAGGGCGCGGGCGGCGGCGAGGTTCTGGAGAAGGTAGATGCCTTCACCTTCCCGCCGGCCCTCGAAGATGCCGCTTTCGACCTCGGTCACGTCGATGACCGATTCGCCCCTGACATCCTGCAGGCGAACGATGTCGAGACCCTTCACGCTCCAGGCCGCGATAGCCTTGGTGAAAGGCAGCGCGTCGCTGCAACCTTTCTCCAGTTCGAGCTTCAGGCCCTGCGGTGACGTCTCGTTCTTCAACGTGACGACGCAGGTCTTGTCACGGCCCGCCGTGGACAATTCCCATTGCCCGACCATATCGGAGGTCAGCGACCGCGTGTCTTGCGCCGCGGCGTTCTGCGAACCCAAAACGATGACAGTCAAGGCAAGCAGGCAAACCTGCTTGCCCAGCCGACGTCGAATGAAACCGGACAGCGAGGCGCGCGACACGATCAGCGGCCTTTCACCGGCGTCTCAGGAATCGGCGTGATCGGCGGCTTGCCGGCAAACCATTCCTTGAGATTGTCCACCACCAGCTGATCCATGGCGTTTCGCGTCGTCACCGAGGCGGATGCGATGTGCGGCAGCAGCACGACGTTCTGCATCACCTTCAACGCATCGGGCACCTGCGGCTCGTTGGCGAACACATCGAGGCCGGCCGCCATGATGGTGCCGTCCTTGAGCGCGGCGATCAGCGCCTCCTCATCAACCACTGACCCGCGTGCGACGTTGATCAGAACGCCGCGCGGTCCCAGCGCCTTGAGCACATCGGCGTTGATCAGTTTCAACGTCGACGGGCCGCCCGGCGTGATGGCGATCAGCGTATCGACGTCTTTCGCCATCTCGATCAGGTTCGGATAGTGCTTGTGGCTCACGCCCTCGGCCGGGTTGCGCGAGTGATAGACCACCGGCACCAGCGAGGCATCGAGGCGGCGCGCGATGGCCTGGCCGATGCGGCCCATACCCACCATGCCGACCTTGCGGTCACGCAGCGAGCCGGGGCTCAGCGGAAAACTCTGCGTGGTCCAGTGTCCGGCGCGCAGATAGCGATCCGCCTTGATGAATTCGCGAACCGTCGCGATCAAAAGACCCAGCGCGGTGTCGGCGACTTCTTCCGTCAGCACGTCCGGCGTGTTGGTGACGACGATATTGTGGCCGGCGGCATACTTGGAATCGATATGATCGTAGCCGACACCGAAGCTCGAGACGATCTCGGTTTTAGGGAAACGCGCAAGCATCGCCGCATCGGCCTGCACCAGACCGGTGACCGCGATGCCGCGAATGCGGGCCGCCACGTCCGACGCCAGCCGCCCCAGATCGCGCTGGTTCTCGAATTTGTGCAGCACGAAATTCGCGGGAAATCCTCCGTCGATGACCGGCTTTGACGGACCGTAGATAAGCACATCGACTTTGTCCTGAGCAGCATTCGCGGCCATTATTGTTCCTTTCCAAGCGCGCTTTCATGCCAGCGTCGTAGCACAAGATACGAGGCCAGCGAGAGGCCCAAATAGATGACAATTCCGGCAAGGGACAGCAACAACAGCGCCGCGAACATCCGGGGAATATTGAGCCGGTAACCGGCCTCCGCGATCCGGTAGGCCAGTCCGGAACCGGCCCCGGCAGAGCCAGCAGCAATCTCGGCGACCACCGCGCCGATCAGCGACAGCCCACCCGCGATCCGCAAACCGCCGAGAATATGCGGCAGTGCCGAAGGCAGTTTCAGGTAGCGCAGTGTCTGTGTGCGCGAGGCGCCGTACAGATCGAACAGGCCGAGCAGATTGCGGTCGACCGAGTTGAGGCCGAGCGTGGTGTTGGACAGCACCGGGAAGAACGCCACGATCCAGGCGCAGACCACGACGGCGACATGCTGCGGAAGGTAGATCAGCAGCAGCGGCGCAATCGCGATCACCGGCGTGACTTGCAGGATCACCGCGTAAGGCAGCAGCGCATATTCCAGCCATTTGGAGCGGCTGAACAGCACTGCGAGCGCAATGCCGCCGACGGCCGCCGCGACGAAGCCCTGAACCGTGGTCAGGAGCGTGGTCAGCAGCGATCCGAGCAGGATCGGCCAATCCTGAACGAGGGTTGCAAACACCACGCTCGGCGCGGGCAGCACATATGCCGGAAGATCGTTGACGCGGACCACCGCTTCCCAGATCCCCACACCGGCCGCGAGCGCCAGCAGCGGCAGGAGGAATTTCAGCGCCTGTGCGGCCGATGTCTCACGCTCGGTCATCGGATCGCCTCAGCGCTGCTACCCTTGGCCAATGCTGCCGACACATCACGGCAATAGCGCGCGTATTCCGGCGAGGTGCGGAAATCCTCGTCGCGCGGCTCGGCGGCATCGATACGAAATTCACGGGCGATGCGGCCCGGCCGCGAGGTCATGATCACCACGCGCTGCGACAGATAAACCGACTCGAACACCGAGTGCGTCACAAAGACCACCGTCTTGCGCAGCTTACGCCACAGCGCCAGCAGATCGTTGTTCAGCCGGAAACGCGTGATTTCGTCGAGTGCCGCGAACGGCTCGTCCATCAGGAGAATGTCCGGGTCGGTCACCAGCGCTCGCGCCAGCGAAACGCGCATCTTCATGCCACCGGACAGTTCGCGCGGATAGACGTCGGCGAACTCCGCAAGACCCACCTGCGCCAGCGCCTGATTGACACGCGCCGTTGCATCGCTGTGCGCCACATGCGCCAGATCGAGCGGAAGCTGGACGTTGGCCCGCACGGTCGCCCACGGCATCAGCGTCGGTTCCTGAAATACAAAACCAATTCCGTGCCGCGCACGATCATCCACGCCACGCGCTGGGACGTGAACGCTGCCGGCAGTCTGTTCATTCAATCCGGCGATGATGCGCAACGCGGTGGACTTGCCGCAGCCGGACGGACCGAGCAACGAGACGAATTCACCGGCGCGGACATTCAGATCGAGCGGCCCAAGCGCGGAAACGCCATTGCCGTAGACCTTGGTGACATCGCGCAGCGAGACCGCCATTCCGCCCGGCAGCCCGCCGCTTGTATCGCCCGCCTCGAGAATGGACATATCGGCAGCCGTCAGTTTCTCGGCCGCAGGTTGACGCCGACAGCCTTGTTGACGAAGCGCAAGGTGTAGGACTTGCGGTAGTCGATGTCGCGCCGCGTGACTCCTGCGCGAACCATCTTGGCGAAGAAAGCCGCCATGCGCTCATCGTTCATGGCTCCAATGCCGTTGTCCAGCGCATCTCCCGAGTCGACGATGCCATATTGCTTCATCCTGTCGACCGAATAGGCGAGAAGATCGTCGGTCATGTCGGGATTGGCTTTCTTGATCAGCGCGTTCGCAGCGCGATTGTCGCCATAGAGATAATTGTACCAGCCGGTCACCGAGGCATCGACGAAGCGTTGCACCAGATCGGCTTTCTTTTCCGCGAATGCGGTGCGCGTTTCGATCAGGGTCGAATAGCTGTTGAAGCCGTAATCTGCCAGCAGGATCACGGTCGGCTTGAACTTCGCCCGCTTCTCGACGGCAAACGGTTCGGACGTGACATAACCCTGCATCGCGCTCGATTTGTTGGCGAGGAAAGGCTGGGCGTTGAAGGTGTAGGGCTTCACGTTCTCTTCACTGAAGCCGTATTCCGATTTCAGCCACTGGAAATAAGTCGGCATTCCTTCCTTGGAGACGAACAGCGTCAGCGGCTTGAGGTCTTCCAGCTTCGTCACCTTGGATTCGGGATGCGCCAGAAACACCTGCGGGTCTTTCTGGAAGATCGCCGCGACCGCCACGACCGGCACATTGTTCGCTACCGCATCAAACGATTGCAGCGTGTTGGCGCTCATGAAGAAGTCTAGCTTGCCGGCAATCAGTTGAATCCGGTTATTGACGTTGGGGCCGCCGGGCACGATCGTGACATCGAGGCCGTAACTCTTGTAGGTGCCGTCCGCGACCGCCTGATAAAATCCGCCATGCTCGGCCTGCGCGACCCAGTTGGTGCCGAACGAGACCTTGTCCAGATCGGCCGCCGTTTGCGCGCGGGACGGCGCATCGGTGACAGGCCACAGCGCCAGCCCGACGATTAACGCTCGCAGCAAATGGCTGGGTGGCATCATTGGACTCCGTGGATCGTTTTGCCCATGATGGGTGACGAGGGCGTTTGAACTCGGGCGATCGGACCGGCTATCCGGCCGGCGCCCTTGCGGCGCAAGGCTGCCAAGGTACTCTGCAAAGGCTATCCTGCAAATTGTCAAATCAACGTCTGTTCGAAGAAACCCCCGCGCGATGACCACGATACCCCCGCATGACTGGTCCGAGATTCGCCTGTCCGGTGTGGACAGAGCGGCGGCGCGCGACTGGATTGCGGTGCTGCCGCTCGCGGCCACGGAGCAGCACGGCCCGCACCTGCCGTTCGAGACCGATACGATGATCGCGCAGGCCTATCTCGCGCGCGTCCGCGAGATCGTGCCGAAAAACTTGCCCGTGACCTTCCTGCCGATCGAACCGGTGGGCATTTCAACCGAGCACATTGCCTATCCGGGCACGCAGACGCTTGCGACGGATGCCGCGCTAAACAAGTGGATGGCGCTCGGCGATACTGTTGCGCGTGTGGGCGTAAGAAAGCTCATCATCATCACCAGCCATGGCGGCAACAGTGCTGCGATGGCGCTGATCGCGCAGGATCTGCGTGCGAAGCACGAGATGCTGGCGGTGAACACAAGCTGGAGCCGGTTCGGCGCGCCGGACGGACTGTTCTCCGCGGATGAGTTGCGCTTCGGCATTCATGGCGGCGCGGTCGAAACATCGATCATGCTCGCGGCGTTTCCGGATTCGGTTCGCAGGGAGCGGATCGCGAATTTCGAATCCACTGAAAGGAAAATGACAACGGAATTTCGCTGGCTGTCGGCGGGACGTCCCGCGCCATTCGCGTGGGCGATGCAGGATCTCAATCCCGCAGGCGCAGTCGGCGACGCGACCATGGCCACCGCGGAGAAAGGCCGTGCGCTGATCGAGCACGGCGCGCGTGCGTTCGTCGAGTTGCTGGCGGATGTGCAGACATTCGATCTGGCAAGGCTCGCGAACCGGCCCCAGGGTTTGTTATAGCCATTTAAATATCTGATATTATTATCTTTATCGCTGGCATCGATTTTTCGTGCAGGCGTTCGAACCAAAATCCATCAGCGCTCCACCAAGTGGCATGCGGTCCACAAGGCCCGCCCCAAACAAGGATGGAGAGTTTCATGTCGATCAAGACCAGGATTGCCGCCCTCGCTGTTGCCGCTGTTGCGCTGACCGGCGGCATCGCCGCCACCACCCAGGAAGCGCAGGCCGGCAAATTCCATCATCATCACGGCCATGGTGTCGGGATCGGTGTCGGCCTCGCTGCTGGCGCGCTGTTCGCAGCCGCCGCCAGCAATTCCTACGATTACGGCTATCGTCGCTGCGGCTGGGTCCGCCAGTTCGACGCCTATGGCAACTACATCGGCCGCGTTCGTAGCTGCTACTGATCGCATTCAAGGTTGAGTTCGGCGCGGCGCCTCATCCACGCCGCGTCGACCCAAGGACCCACCCGGTTGTCCCCCCGGGTGGGTCATTTTTGTGCCGTCGCATAACAAGCATCGCTTCAAGACAGGTGCGTCCATTAGGTCCGCCCCTGTCGTGCAGTTGTCATAGGGCGGTGTCATGGCTCACCGAAGGGCACACGTTGCCCGCTCGCCCATCACCTCACATTGCACAGGCTCTTGATTGCACTTGCGAAGCATTTGCAATTATAGCTAAATGCTTGGAAGCAAGGGCCGTTTCTGGTGGCCTGCTCCCATCAATGGCTTTCTCTGATTCGGCCCGTCATGACCCGACCGCCACATCACCCGGCTCTTCTTACAGGCGTCGTCACCGGGCTCATGCTTGGGACAGTACTGGGCGGGTCGGCATTTGCGGCCGATGTCCCCGCCACATTGCCGGTCAAGGCGCCGCGCATCGATCGCACTTTCAACTGGAGCGGACTCTATATTGGCGGACACGCCGGTTACGGTGGTGGCAGCCTTGGACCCGGTACAAACCCGCTGCCGCAGCAGGGCATCTTCTTTCCACACAGCATCACAGGCCTGATTGGCGGCTATCAAGCGGGCTACAATCTGCAACTCCCGAACAATTGGGTGCTCGGCGTTGAAGCCGACATCTCGTTCACAAGCCCGCTGGATCGCCCGAAGCTGGCGGCGGCGCCCTTCAACACAACATTCGACTATTTCGCGACGGCCCGGGGCCGTGCCGGATATGCCTTCGGAACCTGGCTGCCTTATGTAACCGGCGGCGTCGCGTGGGGCCGGACGCACATCGACGTTAATGACGCGGCGGGCAACGTCGTGGATACGAAAGCCCGCATGCATCTAGGCTGGGTCGCCGGAGCCGGTCTAGAATTCGCAATGAGCGGCAACTGGAGCGGCAAGGTCGAGTACAACTACATCGATCTCGGCGCGCGCACTTATGGACTTGGCGACGTGCCGCTTCCCGACGTACGGGTCGGTCCGCAGGTTCACGCGGTGAAGCTCGGGCTGAACTACCGGCTGTGGGATACGCCGCCTTGGGCTTCGGCTAATTCCGCGATCAAGCCGCCTTCGCTTCCGGAATCGACCGACTGGAATGTCCACGGCCAGACGACTCTCATCACGCAGGGCTATCCGTCCTTCCGCGCGCCGTATCAGGGCGTGAACAGTCTGCCCGGCGCCGGTCGCACGCGGGAGACATGGACGGTCGGCGCGTTTCTCGGATGGCGATTGTGGGACGGCGGAGAGTTTTACTTCAATCCCGAACTGGCGCAGGGTTTCGGCGTCGGCGGCACGCTGGGCCTTGCGGGCTTCTCGAACGGCGAAGCGCAGAAGGGCGGCGCGGAATATTCAAAGTTTCGCGCACAGCGCTATTTCTTTCGCCAGACCTTCGGACTTGGCGGCGAACAGGAAGACGTTGCCGACGCCGCCAATCAATTGCCGGGCAAGCGCGACATCGACCGCGTCACGGTCACGGTCGGGCGATTTGCCGTGGGCGATTACTTCGACGGCAACGCCTATGCGAAAGACCCGCGCACCGATTTCATGAACTGGGCGATGTGGTCGTCTGCGGCCTACGATTTCCCCGCCGATTTACCGGGCTTCACACGCGGTGCCGTCGTTGAGCTTAATCGCAAGGACTGGGCGATCAGGGCCGGCCTGTTCCAGGTGCCATCGCAACCCAACAGCGACGTCCTCACCTTCAAGACCGGCGGTGCGGTGATCGAGTTTGAAGAACGCCATACGATCTTCAGCCAGCCCGGCAAACTGCGCCTGGGTGTGTTCGCCAACAGAGGCAACACCGGCAACTATCGTGAGGCCCTCGCCGTCAGCACCGTCAATCCGGGGATCGATATCAACGACATCATGGTGGGCGACCGCCGCGAACGGTCGAAGTATGGATTCTATATCAATGCGGAACAGCAGGTCGCAAACGACATCGGCATCTTTGCGCGCGCGAGCTGGAACGACGGCCAGAACGAAATCCTGTCGTTCACGGACATCGACCGCAGCGTGTCGGGAGGCGTTTCAGTCAAGGGCAGCTATTGGGGGCGGCCTAACGACACGTTCGCATTGGGCGGAGCCATTAACGGCCTGTCGAGCGCGCATCGCGATTTCCTGGCCGGGGGCGGCAAGGGTCTTTTGATCGGCGACGGCCGGTTGAATTACGACAACGAGCGTATTCTTGAAACCTATTACGCTGTCGCTCTGAGCAAGGCCTTCACCTTCACCGCTGATTACCAGTTGATCGCAAACCCCGCCTACAATGCGGACCGCGGACCGGTGTCGATCTTCTCAGGCCGGTTGCACGGCGAGTTCTGACATCAGCCCCGCACGGCAACCGGCGAAAAAACGGAAACCGACGCGGCCGGAAGAGGCGCAAACGACTCCGCCTGCGCGAAGGCCCATGCATGGAAGCGCGGGTTTTCGACCTTGCCTTCCAGCAATTCGCCAGGATGAAGCTCCGGATAGAGCCGCGCGAACGACAGCACGTCGGTTCCCGAGATGCGATGCGAGAAATGGATCGGACGAATCTCCTGCGGATGGCTGAGTCCCGATGCCGCGATCAACTCCGCCAGCGCATGTAGTGTTGCGCGGTGATAGTTGTAGACCCGCGTGGTCTTGTCCGGCACCACCAGCGCACGGTTGCGCGTCGGATCCTGCGTCGTCACGCCGGTCGGGCAACGATCGGTGTGGCAGCTCAGCGACTGGATGCAGCCGAGAGCGAACATGAAACCGCGCGCGGAATTGCACCAGTCCGCGCCGAGCGCCATGGCGCGTGCGACATCGAAGCTCGTGGCGATCTTGCCGGCGGCCCCAATCCGGATGCGATCGCGCGCGTTGATGCCGATCAGGGCATTGTGAACGAAGCTGACGCCCTCGCGCATCGGCATTCCGAGGTGATCCATGAACTCGGCCGGCGCGGCGCCGGTGCCGCCTTCCTTGCCGTCGACCACGATGAAGTCGGGATAGATTCCCGTTTTCACCATCGCCTTGCAGATCGCAAGAAACTCCCAGCGATGTCCGATGCAGAGCTTGAAGCCCGTAGGCTTGCCGCCCGACAAGCGCCGCATCTCGCCGATGAATTGCATCATCTCGATGGGAGTCGAGAACGCGCGGTGATAGGCCGGCGAAATGCAATCCTCGCCCATCGGAACGCCGCGAATGCGTGAAATTTCCTCGGATACCTTCGCAGCCGGCAGCACGCCGCCGTGGCCGGGCTTCGCGCCCTGGCTGATTTTCAGCTCGACCATCTTGATCTGGTCGTCGCTCGCAACCTTGGCGAAGAGTTCGGGGTTGAACGTTCCATCGGGATTGCGGCAGCCGAAATATCCAGATCCGATTTCCCAGATCAGGTCGCCGCCGTTCTCGCGGTGATAAGGGCTGACCCCGCCCTCGCCGGTGTCATGGGCGAAGTTTCCTTTCTTGGCGCCGGCGTTGAGCGCACGCACCGCGTTGGGACTGAGCGCGCCGAAACTCATGGCGGAAATATTGAACACCGATGCCGAATAGGGCTTCGTGCAGTCGGGGCCGCCGATGGTGATGCGAAAGTGCTCGTCGGCCAGCGGCTTCGGCGACACCGAATGGTTCATCCATTCGTAGCCCTCGGCATAAACATCTTCCTGCGTGCCGAACGGGCGCTTGTCGAGCACCATCTTGGCGCGCTGATAGACCACTGCGCGGGTGTCGCGGCTGAACGGCTTGCCGTCCTTCTCGCTCTCGAAAAAATACTGCCGCATCTCCGGCCGGATTTCTTCCAGCAGAAACCGGATATGCGCGGAGATCGGATAATTGCGCAGGACGGCGTGATTCTTTTGCAGCAGATCATAAATGCCGAGCACCGACAGCGAACCGAAGATCACGATCGGAATCGCGAACAGGACGATGTCGTCGAAATCGTAGACCGCACCGCAAACCAGCAGTGCGGTGATGAAAATGCAGAGTGTCAGAACGATGAATCGAGGGGAGAAGAGCAGCGAGAAAATTTGCATGAAAGGCCTCGATAACGGGTTCGGCACAACTGCCCCAACATTGGCATGTTGGCGTGTTTCCTCGCGCGGGTCGATAGCTCAATCAGAACGGCGACGATAGATGAAAACCATACACGAAACCGGGAGGGTTCAACATCACCGGACTGAATGCCGGCCCGGGATCCGACGTCATTGTGTCATATCGTGCAGGTAGAGCTTTGGGCGGCCTTTGAATTTATTGCAAAGCAATAATTCTGCCGGTGTTTATTCCATTCACTTCCCCGCGAACGGTCAGTGGCTATGCGGACGCATCTCGCCGGGGATGCCGCCTTTCTCGAGTCCACCATCCGCGAGCCACGCCTCCGTGCTCTTGATGGCCCGCGCGATGTGCGCGTCACTGCGGGTGAAATCGTAGGGCGAGCCGACCAACGGGCACAGCGGCGGCACCACGCAGTATTCAATCGTGGACTCCAGATATTCCAGCTCAGTGGTCATCTGCCGCGAAATCAGCAGCGTCAGCGCATGCAGCGCCGTAGCGACCGCGCCGACCGGAGGCACATTCTCCGCACAGGCGAAGCCGGTCGGAATGATGATGAGACGCTGCGCACCCTTCTGGATGGCGACACGGATCGGCGTGTTGCTGGAGATTGCCCCGTCAGCGAGGAAGCGACCGTTGTGTTTGACCGGAGCGAATGCGCCGGGAATGGCCGTGCTGGCCACAATGGCCTCGGCAGCGGAACCTTCCGACAGAACGACCGTCTCGCCGGTCACGATGTCGGTGGTCACGATGTGAACCGGAACCAGGGCGTCTTCGAGTTTCTTGTACGGAAGATGATCATCGATCAGCTTGCGAATACCCTCGTGCGAAATCAGGAAATCCCGGCGCCACAAAAAATTCAGGAACGAATGAAGCGATACCGGAAAGACGTCCTGCCGCGTCAGGCCCCGCCAGATGTCCGCCAGCTTCCTGACGCCATCCAGTGTCGGCGCGCCGGCGTAGTAGGCGCCGTTCATCGCGCCGACGCTGGACCCGACCACAAGATCGGCTTGCAACCCGTGGGCTGCGAGCGCCTCCATCATGCCGACCTGAATCGCGCCAAAACTTCCGCCACCCGCGAAAACGAAAGCTGTCTTTTTCCCGGAATGTCCGTCTCTTCCGTGCATCGCGTGCGACAAGCGCCTCTGCATTATCTATCCGCGGCCGGTTTGCCGCGAAGATGCCGAGTCTATATCAACGGGCGCCGACACGGCGCAATCAAGATTGCTTGTTCGGCCTCTGCGGGGAGGCCATGACAAACCTCAGCTCAACGCCGTCGCATAGATCGTGATGGCTCCGATTCCGATGGTGACGATGCTGACCACACCCTGGAGCGTGCGGTTGGCCCAGGTCAGCCAGCGCGCGGAGACGACAAGCGGCACAGCAATAACAATCGACAATGCCCCCATCCCCAGCATCGATCCAATTCCGAACAGCAGGACGTACAAGAGGCCATACGCCGAGCTTGCGGCCTGCGTGACGGCCAGCACCAGCAACGCAGCCGAACCGGCCATGCCGTGCATCAGGCCCACCAGCAAGGTCCGCCATCGGAACCCGTGCCGGTGCGCATGAGCGCTGCGCTGGTGCGGAACCGGATCGGCGGCATGGCTATGGAGATGGAAGTGATCGGTGCCGTCGCCGTGCCGGTGCTGATGGAAGTGGACGCGGTCGCGCCACAGCCGCCACAGCACATGCGCGCCGAGCCCGACCAGCATGACACCGACCGCGGTTTCCAGCGGCCGCGATAGGTGTTCGGGAATGGCGTGGCCGAGCAAGATCGCCGCACCGGCGAAGATAAAAAGGGTCAGGGTATGGCCCAGTCCCCAGGTCAGCCCGTGCTTGACGATATCGCCGACATTGGAGCGGCGCGCGGCGATGCTGGAGACCGCCGCGATGTGATCCGCCTCGAGCGCGTGCTGCATTCCGAGCAGAAAGCCAAACCCCAGAATTCCAAACATCCGCGCTACGATCTCATGTGACGGTCGACCATAAACAATATCGACGACCTGCAAAGCCCTTTATTGGAACTGCCCCGCCACTGTGAGACGAACGGCGAGTGGTTCGACAGGATGCAAGACCCGGTCCATCCCACCGGTCTGGCATACCGCAGGTGGCGCGATCTGCGCCGGATGACACTGTGCAAACAGTGCATCGGTCTTCAGCAGCGATCCGTAGGCGTAGGTGATCTGATCGGATTTGCTGTCGGTCAGATTGTACGCGTCAAGCTGGATACGCCAGCCGTTCTCGAACCGGTAGCCGACCTGCCCGTTCAGGAGACCGGTGGCGGGCGACATGAAAGCTCCGTCTTCGGTCAGCGGACGTGGCCCGAAATAGCGATAGCGCAGCGCACCGAACCATCCGGTTGCCTCGCCGAGCCTGATCCCCGCCGAAGCGATCATGTTGGGTGCGCCCGGAATGAAATTGCCCGGCGCGTTGCCGATCTGCGATTGCGGGTATCCGGCCAATTCCGCGTAGGCCGCAGCCTGGTCCGAATTGTCGCCGTGAAACCGCGCATGAGTGATAGCAAGATCGCCGTCGAAGCTCAGCCATGAGACCGGCTTGTAATGGTTGGTCCACTCGATGCCGTAGCGGCGGCTCGGCCGGCTCGGCTCGGTGTCGCCCGCATCTCCGACGAACAGGATCTCGGACGCGGAATCGAGCACGAACAGGCTGACCGAACTGTCGAGACCGGGGATGAGCCGCGTGCGGATGCCGACTTCGGCGCCGCGCGTCTTGACCAGAAAGGGCGACGAATCCACCGGCGTCCCATCGTTCGAAGGCGATTCCCTGATGGTGACGCCGCGCGCGTCGTTGCTGTGGAATCCTTCACCCGCGTTGAAGAAGAACTCGGTCTTGGCGAACGGCCCGAACACGATGCCGAATTTCGGACTGCCGATCGACGCCGCAGCGTTGCCGGAATTGGCGGGCGTGATCAGCGAATTGACGTTCGCCGTGTAAAAATCGCCGCGATAGCCGACGATGGTGCGCATCCAATCCGTCCAGTGAACAGTATTCTGGATGAACAGGCCGACGCTGCCCTCTTTCACCTTGTCGTCGCGCGTGCCCGACAGGTATTGCCGCTGATAGGTATTCGACAGCGCGACCTTGATGTCGTCGTAACGGCCCTGGATGCCGACTTCGGTCTGCATCGGCAGACCGGCGAACATGGTGTTGAAGGTGTGCGAGGCATTCACGCCGGCCAGAACGCGATCGTCGCGCTGATGAAACTGGTCGCCCTCGTTTGGATTGTCCAGAAAGAAGGTGAAGTTGTTGTAGAGATCGAGCGAACTCTTGATCGCGTAGAAATTGATCGTCGAGGCGCCGTCCTTGTCGGTCTGTGCCCATTTTCCTGAAATGGAGAACCGGTCGGAGTTGCCGCCGTCGGTCGGATCGAGCGCGCCGTACAAACCGACCTGCCCGGACGTGATCGCACGCAGCGGAATCTGGTCGGTTGAATTCCAGCGATTGGAATAGGCCATGCCGGTCAGCGAAAAGCCGTTGGCAGCGGTGCCTTCGGTATAGCGCACAACCGCATTTAACTTGCGCAGCTTGTCGGGATTGTCCCACGGACCATTATAGGTGTTGGCTTCGCCGGCAATCAGCAGGTTTCCATTGCCCACCTTTGTCGACGTGATGCCGAGTGCGCGCCTGTAACCGAAGCTGCCGACCGTCGCCAGCGCCATCGATTTCTGAATGGTGTCGATCAGCCCGATATGCACCGCGCCGACCGACGAGAAATCACCCTCGTCGGCGAAGTACGGTCCCTTTCGGACATTGACCGATCCGATCAGTTCCGGAATCAGGAAGTTCAGATCGGCATAGCCCTGGCCGTGGCCGTGGGTGCGCATGTTGACCGGCATGCCATCGACCGAGATCGCCAGATCCGTGCCGTGATCGAGATTGAAGCCGCGCAGAAAATACTGGTTGGCTTTGCCGTCGCCGCTGTGCTGCGTGATAATGAGACCCGGCACGACTTCCAGCGCCTCGGCTGGCCGCGAAAACGGCCGCGCGTTGACCTCTTCGCCCGACACATTCTTTTCGCTGGCGGACGCGACCGGTGCCTGGTCCGGATCTGTGTTCGCAGCAGTCCCGTCTGTTGCAGGCGCTGCGCGCTGCGTCTCCCGGCGAGCCGGGCGCGCGCGTGGCGCGACCACATCGACGTTAGGGAGCGTCGCAGCCTCCGCAGGCGTGCTGCTTTGAGCGGATGCATCCGATGCAGCGGCAAACACTCCTGCCGCAGCAACACCGATCAGGAGCGAAATGCCGATACGTGCGGTTGTATGATGTCGCGTGCGGCGGCAAAGCGCCGACGCTTCGTGACGCCTCAAACTGAATCGTGGAATTGGGACGCTCCCGCACTTTTCCCATCTGCACCGGCAGCACACGCTCGCACGCAGAGTATGATATTGTCAATAATTCATCATACAACGCGGCGGAGCGAGAACACCAACGCGGTGTAATGAGCCGTCCGGCCCGGTCTGCGAAGCCGATGGATGGCAGCGACGATACGACCCGTTGCCGCGATGACCGGGTTACCGGATCATCCAGACCGTTTCGTACATCCATCAGCATCTGCCTGTTCTCGTCCATCGATCCGGAATCATCCGGCAAAAGCGTCCGCACAAGCGGCGCAGCCTAATCTCCCGGGAGGAAAAGCCGTGAACTCAAAATCCAGTTGGTTCGCCCTGTTCATGCTTCTGGCGGGTTCTGCCGTCGCCAGCCACGCCGAGGCCCAGTCATGGCCGGAGAAGCCGATCACATTCGTCGTGCCATTCGCGGCCGGCGGCGGCACCGATGCCTTCGCGCGGCCTCTCGCCGCACAGCTCGATACACAACTCAAAACGCGCGTGCTGATCGAAAACCGTGCCGGCGCAGGCGGCACGGTGGGCGCATCGCAAGCGTCCAAGGCCGCGCCGGACGGCTACACCTTCTTCGTCGGCGCCGCACACCACGCCATCGCGCCCGCGCTCTATCCCAATCTCGATTACAATCTGGAGCGGGACTTCATCCCGGTGGCGCTGATTGCGCGGCCGCCGCAGGTGATCGTCGTCAATCCCGACAAGGTCACGGCGAAGACACTTGCGGAATTCATCGCCTATCTCAAAGCCAATCCGGATAAACTGAACTATGGCTCCGCCGGCGGCGGCACGACGCATCATCTCGCCGGCGAACTGTTCAAGATCCTGACCAAGACCCGCATCGTTCATGTGCCCTATCGCGGAGCCGGACCTGCCATGCAGGATCTCGTCGCGGGCCATGTGCCGCTGGTGTTCGACGGGCTCGGCTCTTCAGCGGCGCAGATCAGGGACGGAAAGTTGCGTGCGCTCGCGGTCGCGGCTCCGAAACGTGTGCCGGCTTTCCCTGACGTTCCTACGGCCGCTGAAGCCGGCGTGCCCGGGTACGAAGTCTCAACCTGGTACGGGGTGTTCGCACCGAAGAATACGCCGCCGGCCATCGTGGAGCGCATGACCAGGGAATTGCAGAAGGCCATGCAGACGGCGGCGATCAAGGAGGCATGGGAGCGCAACGGCTCCGACGTTCCGGACGTCACGGGCAAAGCCTTCGCGACCATGGTGTCGGCGGAAACCGTGCGCTGGCAAAAGGTCGTCACCGAAGCCGGCGTGAAGCTGGACTGAACGGCGCACTCCAAAGCAAAGAACACGTGCGAGGTAGCGGCGGAGACAGCGCCGCTACCATCGCGCGAACACAGGTGATGAACCCGAAAATTAAGAAGACGATTGGCATACGGACGGTGGCAATGTTTTTTGCAAACTGCCTATGCATTTCGCTTCGCGCTCATCGTTGTTGTTCTTCGTTGATGCGCAAAGGCCTGCCTCTTTCCTGGAAGCCGAGAGGCTTTGCAAAAAGCAGCGGCAGCGATTGCGTTTCCATTCATCAAATTGACACACGATGCCTACGCTGAATCGCGTATGTCCGCGCGCTGACACCGCCGAAAATTTACAATCCATTTCCTTCGACATGCAGGATAGGACTGCGCCGCAGGCATTTCTTTCATTTGTTTAATCGCGACAACGATAGAGACATTCCTGCCACACCCCTGGCACACGAATTGCGAGATAGGGCGCGACGCGAATGACAGCAGGCAACCGGTCTGCAAGTCGGACGTGATGGCTCACTCGCAAACCGAGTGAGTCCGAAACGCAGGCAGAGCGAGCTTAATGCCTTCGCTCTGAGCAGATTAGGGGTGTCAGATGACTACGACTACAAGATCGATGCAGCGCGGCCTTGCTTTGGCAGCGTCTTTTGTTACGGCGGCTTTTTTGACGACGGCTGCAACGGCGGCTGACTTGCCGCTCTATACCAAGGCGCCGCCACCTCCACCGCCGGCTCTCGATATCCACGGCTTCTTCGATGCAAGTTTCGGCGGCGACTACATCACCCCGCGCGGCCTGCATGTGACCAATACCGGCCTGACCTCGCAACTCGCGATGGGCCTGTCCGCCGATCTCTATAAAAACAAAACCGGCCCGATCAACTTGATCACCGTGTATGCCGGCATCTGGAACGATCTCTGGAGCAAGCAGAACGATCCGCGCGTCGGTTCATGGAATGAGTTCGACTGGTGGGTCGGCGGCAAGGTCACGTTCCTGAACAACTGGGCTATCGACACTCAGTATATCGAATTCCTGAGCCCACCGGTGAACGGCTTCCGCACAGAGCGCAACATGTCCGTCACGCTGTCTTACGACGACACATCGTGGGGACTGCCGGTTCAGTTCAAGCCCTACATCCGCGGCTGGTACCAGTTCTCCGGCTCGTCGAACGTGACGACCGGTAAGGTCGGCAGCGGCTATACCGAATTCGGTTCGATTCTGACTCTCGATCTCGTCAAGAAAGGATATGGCGTCGTCTTCACGGCACCGACATGGATCTCGGTCGGTCCGAAGGACTTCTGGACTGCCGATGCCACGACGGTCTGTGGAACGATCGCCACGCCATGCGGCACCAACAACGCCGGTGTGGTGTCCACGGGTCTGACCGCCACCGTTCCAATCACCTGGATTCCGAAGAACTACGGAAACTGGTCGGTGCGCGGCGGCTTCCAGTACTATCACCTGATCAACGACTACCTGTTACAGGGTCAGGTCAACACCGGCGTCGCCGCGACCTTTGCCGACGCAAAGCGCGACATCGTCGTCGGCTTCGGAGGCATCAACTTCAACTTCTGATCATCCCGCACCATGCGGCTGCAAACCTCGGGGACGACGTCCCCGGGGTTTGCTTTTGCCTTTCATGCAGCCAGTTCCCGCTTCGGACTTGAATGCCCGACAACCAGCCCGGTCATAACAAGACCGCTACAGGATGGTGACGGCGCGATAAGTTGGCGATCCCGGGAAGACTCGAACTTCCGACCTGCGGTTTAGGAAACCGCCGCTCTATCCGGCTGAGCTACGGGACCGGTCGCATGCCTTGCAGCGAACATCCGCAAGGCGATGAGAGATTCCGCCTCTACATATCAGAGTGCGCCCGCCGCTGCCACCCCGACGCAGAGCCATCCGGGCGAGCCGCGCAAACGGCCAGAGGCCTCCGTTTCATAACTAAAGAGGTCCCCCACATCAGGAACGGCGCGGCACCAGACGGAGGCGTGAGGAATCAATGGCCGCCAGATCGCGGCAACCCGTCAGCGCCATGGTGACTTCCAGTTCGGCCCGCAGGATATGCAGGACATGGGCGACACCCACGGCGCCCGCTGCCGCAAGACCGTAAATATAAGGCCTGCCGACCAGCACGGCTGCGGCACCCAAGGCCAGGGCCTTGAACATATCGCTGCCACGGCGGATGCCGCTATCGAGCAGCACGGGAACTCGCCCTGCGACCGCGCCCACGATTTCGGGCAGCATGTCGATCGTAGATGGTTGTGTATCGAGGGTGCGGCCACCGTGGTTGGAAACGACAATGCCGTCGACCGTCTCGGCGACCGCGCGCCGCGCATCCTCCGCTGTCATGATGCCCTTGATCAGGATCGGCAGGCTAGTCAGCGACCTCAACCATGCGATGTCTTTCCAAGTCGGCGCCGACGCCAGCAGCGATCCGCCAAGCAATATTCCCTCGCCGGCCTTGCCGCCGTGCGGAGGCGGAATACGCATGCCGCGCAGATTGACCGCGTCCACGCCAGCCGGCAAGCTGAACCCGGCGCGCTGTTCGCGATTGCGGATGCCGTTGACCGGCGCATCCACCGTCACCACGAGCGCACGATAGCCGGCTGCTTCCGCGCGCTGCACGAGATCGCGGGTGAATTCGCGGTCTGGCTGGAAGTAGAGCTGAAACCAGAGCGGCGCAGCGGCCTGCTGCGCGATCTCCTCGAGCGACGAGCTCGCCAGCGTGCTTACGATCATGCAGGTCTCCGCTGCCGCCGAAGCAAGCGCCGTTGCCAGTTCGCCATCGGGATGAACCAGTTTCTGGTATGCGATGGGTGCGAGAAAGATCGGCGAAGCGAACGTCTGGCCAAACAGCGTCAGCCGGGTGTTTCCGCCACTCAGATCGCACAGAACGCTGGCGTGCAACGACAGGCGCTGAAATGCCGCGCAGTTCTCGTGCATGGTCCATTCATCCGCAGCGCCGCTCGCTACATAGGCCCAGGCCTGTTCGGTCACCCTGTCGTGTGCAAGGGATTCGTAATCAGCCACCGCCGCGACGAATGCGGGGATCTGCTGTAGCTTGGCGAGAGGCACATTCATCAACGGGTTCTTTCGTCACGTCACTGCCCAGTCACGTAGCAGATTATGATAAAGTCCGGTTAATCGCGCCACTGCCGGATCGTCAGGGGTCTGCGCGGCGATGTGACCAAGTCTTGCCGGCCCCATCGTGCCAGTTTATTGCCGCGGCGCGTTCGCCCGCGCTATAGTGTCGCTGTCGGCATCGAAATCGACGCCATCAACAGGTATCATATTGTGTCAAGACTTTCGCTGCGGCGGTTGATTCCTTTCCGTCTTCTCGGCAGACGACGGCAGAAGCAATCACACCGCGAACCTGTTTATCTCAGCCAGCTTCAGAATCTCAGCGATGAAGAATGGCAGGCGGCGCTCACAAAAAGCCCCGCCGAGGCCGCGCGCTTTGTTCATGCAGCAGCCACCTACGGCAACATCGACGCCCAACTTCACTGGGCTCAAATGCAACTCGATGGCTATGGCACCAAGCGCGATCCCGAAGCGGCATTCCGATGGTTCGGCATCGCCGCACTGAGCAAGCGCGCCGACGCCGTCAACATGCTCGGCCGCTGCCACGAACTCGGATGGGGCACGCCGATCGATTACGCAAAGGCCGTCGACTGTTATCGCGCCGCCGCGGAAAAATCATACGACTGGGCGCAGTACAATCTCGGATGCCGCCTGCTCGACGGCAAAGACGTCGGGCGCGATCCGGGCACAGCGTTCGAGCTTTTTACCAAGGCAGTGGCGCAGGGCCACATGAAATCGCTGAACATGCTCGGGCGCTGCTACGAAAACGGTTGGGGATGCAAGCAGGATATGGTGGAAGCTGTCCGGTGGTATCGCCGCTCTGCCGACGAAGGCGACTTCCGCGGCCAATATCGTTACGGCCAGTTGCTGCTCGATCGCGGCCTGCTGGACGAAGCGGTTCCGCTGCTTCGTCTTGCCGTCGACACCACACCGGTTGAGATGTGCGGCGACATCGCGGCTGCACTGATGCAGCATCCTGAACCGCGACTTCGGGAGATCGGCGCCATCGCGCAGGCGCGCGCAGCTAGTGTCCTCAATCCGAAGTTCGCCTCGTTTTAAAGCGAGCGCCACAGCGAACTTCGGATTCAGAATGACACTAGAAATTAATATTCTCATGTGGTTTTGGTTCGCAAGTCCGCAAACGAACGCGCTGTAGAAATAATGCGAACTTGCGAACCACCACTAGTCCGTGATCACCATCGCCCAGAACATCCGATAGGGCGACGCCGGATTGGATACGGATGCGACGCCAACCTTGCGCGCGCCGGGCATCAGAAGATTCTCGCGATGGCCCGCGCTGTTTTCCCATTGCTTCAGCGTCTCCGTAAAGTTCGTGAATCCAGCCGCGATATTTTCGGCTGCTCTCGATTTACGCAACCCCGCCACGCGCGACGTAAAGCTGCCGCCCGCCGTATGACTTACCGTTCCGCTGGACGCCATCGCGCGCGCCTGCCGGAGAGCGACGGCATTCAGCCGGCTGTCGCTCTGAACCGATGAGAGCCCGTGGGCGCGCCGATAGGCGCTGATCTGACCGGCATAGTCGGCCGCGATCACGGGCGTCAGCAGGCTCCACGCGAAGACCGCGACGACGGGAAGGATTTTCATCTTTGCTCCTTCATTAAAGATCGAAAGCACGCAGAATTCGATGAATAGCCATTCATCGACATTAAACTTGCAGACCGGTTTCGCGAGGCCACATTTTCGAGCAACTTTTTCCTCTCAATGGCGTTTCGCATCCGATCAAAGGAGGAAAACATGAAGCTCAAACTTGCAGTCATCGGCCTGGCCGCGCTGGAAGCGCTGCGCTGGCGTCCGGCAATGCATCGGCGATGCCGAATGGTTTGCCAGTAGCTGCTGACACCGTCAAAAATGTGGAACACATCCGCTGGGTCTGCAATCCTTGGGGACGGTGCTGGTGGCGCCCGAACTATTACGGAGCCTATGGCTATTATGGAGGGCCGCGTTTCTACGGCGGACCACGTTACTATGGACGCGGCTGGGGCTATCGCGGCGGCTGGCGCGGACGGCACTGGTAGGCTAGCAAAGGAGGGCAATCGCCCTCCTTCTTTTTATGCGATGGGTGATTGCTCTCAATTTTCTAAATTGCGCAGGACTTCCCATGCCCGTCGAAATCAATGCCCTCGATCATCTCGTGGTGAACGTCACGGATGCTGAAAAATCCGCAGTCTGGTACGCGCGCGTGCTCGGCATGAAACGAAGCGACTTCGATCCCGGCCAGGGTGAGCCGAAGCGCATCGCCATGCTGTTCGGCGATCAGAAAATCAACCTGCGGCCGGTCTCGACCAGCAAGGACAAATGGTTCACGGCGGACCACGAGGCCGCGGGCAGCGACGATCTTTGTTTTCTGACCAAAGCATCGCCGCAGCAGATTGTCGATCACCTGAAAAATTGCGGCGTTGCCATCGAGGAAGGTCCCTGTGAACGGCAGGGCGCGAGAGGGACAATTCTGTCTGTCTATTGCCGCGATCCGGACGGAAGCCTGATCGAAATCTCATCATACGCGTAGCGCAGCACGCTGTTGCGGTTCCCGCCCGCTCTCGCGGGACAAGCGGCTCCGCTTGAACCCACCCTGCCTTGTAACCGTCATAGCCACACACTAGTCTTCGCCAGGGGCTGAAGCGACGACAGGAGACAACTATGGGTTTGCTCGACATTCTCAACGGTATGCAGAACGGCCCGCGCGGACCGAGCGAGCCAAGCAAGGACAGCGGCGGCATGTCGCCGATGACCATGGCGATCCTCGCCCTCCTTGCCTACAAGGCAGTCAAGCATCTCAGCGGCAATCACGCCGGGACAAGTCCAGCAGGCAATTCACCCTCCGCTCCTCCCCCGCAGCAATTACCCGATACGACAACAGCGAACGCTGACGGCGGCGGCCTGGGTGGTCTGCTCGGCGGCAGCCTCGGTGATCTGATGAAAGGTCCGCTTGGCGGCACGCTCGGCGGATTGCTTGCAGGCGGTGCAGCCGGCGGCGCGCTCAGCGGCGGGCTCAACGATCTGCTCAAGCAGTTTCAGGAACAGGGCCACACCGAGACCGCCAATTCGTGGGTCGGCACCGGCCCCAACAAGCCTATTTCACCAAACGATCTCGCAGGCGCTCTCGGCTCTGACGACATCCATGCCCTGACGTCGCAAACGGGCCTGTCGCGTGATGAACTGCTTTCGGCTCTCGCCAAGCAATTGCCCGACGTGATCAATCAGCTCACGCCTAACGGCCGGCTGCCGACCGAGCACGAAGCCTCGCGCTGGCTTTGATCGAGTTACGAGCAAACGTGGAGCGAGATTTTCCGCTCCGCCTTGCGCGAGCGGCCATCCGTGGTTTCATGCATGAAGGATATTGGCAATGCTTTACGTACTCTTTGTCGGATTGGTCGCAGGCTTCATTGCCCGGCTGCTGTCGCCCGGTCCGAATAATCCGACAGGTTTCATCCTGACCATCGTCCTCGGAATTGCCGGTGCTTTTCTCGCGACCTTCATCGGTCAGGCCATCGGTCACTATGATGCGAACCAGGGTGCGGGGTTCATCACCGCAACCATCGGCGCGCTTGTCGTCCTGTTCATCTGGAACCGGCTGGTGGCGCGCGGCGTCGTGTCCGATCCAGGCAACAAGATCTGAGAACCACAACGGAACCGGTTCGATAAAATCGAACCGGCCATTACCAGATAAGGTGCGCGCCCGCATCGATGCGCATGACCTCGCCAGTGAGGGTGCGGGATGCAGGGCTTGCGAGAAAGCAGACAAGCTCCGCAATGTCGTCGGCTGACGCCGCGATCTTGAGCGGCGATTTCTCCGTCACCATATCGCGAACCATCTTGGCGGCTTCCGCGCCGCGCCCCTTGGTGAACCACGGCGTATCGATATAGCCCGGGCAGACGGCGTTGACGCGGATCGCCGGCGCCAGCGCGCGGGCCAGCGAAAACGTCATGCTGTTCAGCGCGCCCTTGCTCGCGACATAGGCGTGCGACGATCCAATTCCGGCAACGCCCGCCACCGACGAGACATTCACCACGGACGACGCGCGGCCCGATTTTTCCGCGCCGGCTTCGAGCAACGCACGCGCGGCCCGGATCATCTGATACGGCCCGATGGCGTTGACGGCAAAGATACGCTGGAATTCCTCGGCAGACAGACCGTCGAGATTGCCGTGGTCCATGTGCTTGGTGATGCCGGCGTTGTTGATCAAGGCATCGAGCCGCCCCCATGGCGCTGCGGCGGCCACGATCTTCTTGCAGTCTTCATCGCGCGAGACATCGCCCTGCACGACAACAACTTCCGCACCGGCACTTCGGCAGACATCCGCAGTCTGCTCGGCTTCCTTCTGGCTGGACGAATAATTGACCACGAGGCGCGCGCCTTGTTTCGCCAGCATGGCTGCGGACGCAGCACCCAGTCCCGACGCCGAACCCGTCACGATCACCGTCAATCCATCCTTGGCCATCTGTCGTCCCTGTTGCGAGATTGTTGTTGCAGGCGAAATCTAGCGGTCAATCTTGGCCCGGAATAGCGCTTTTACGCCCGACACAGCGAGTGAATGGCTGATGCGCGATGTATCGCGACTGCGCGAAAACGGGATTGCTCACGCGGTCAGATGAAAGTCCACGCCACCAAGGAAGAACGAATTTCCGGTGACCGAATAGCCCCTGGCTTTGGCGGCGTCGAGCATGGCTGCGGGATCGCGAACCTTGAATGCGAGCGCGCTCATGATCTCGTTGTTACCCTTGTCAAAGCGGATTCTGCAATTGACCAGCGCGATCTCCGGTCCGGCCCGCGTACTGACAGGAGGGATGCCGATGATGCGGCCCCAGTGATCCGCCAGCCCTTGCGGATCGGGACTCGTCAGCACCACTTCGGTCAAGGCGGAGGTGACGTCGTCGCGGATGGCCTTGTGCCAGTCGGGGCCCGCCGGCGGATAAGGCCCGCGGATGTTGTCGCTGTCCGCCGTGTGATTGAATTCGATGAAGGCGGCGCGGCAATCGCGCGGATGAAGCTGGACGCCGAGATAGGGCGGACGGTCGATCACATGAGTGGTCCGCACGCCGATGCTGTCAGCATTCTTCTGGCGCTCGCGCGGATCGGCGCAGGAAAAGATCGCCATGTAACCGCCGCGGCCTTTGGTCTTGTCGATGAACCGCCCGGCGGCGGTGCCGTCGCGGAACGGCGCAACCACCTCCAGCAAGATGCTGTCGACCGGCAGCAGCGCGTTTTCGAGGCCGTACTGCGCGACATTGGAATCGCGGTAGCAGATATTCAATCCCATGATGGCGGCGATGTCGCTGGCCACCGGCTCGATACGCGGCGCGACAAGACAGATTTGCCGCAGCCTCAGGGAATCAGACATCGGCACGCGCTCCCTTTTTCCGTGCCTTGTCAGTGGCCCTTGAACACCGCTGCGCGCTTTTCCATGAACGCTTTTGCGGCCTCGCGGTGATCGTCCGTTTCCGAACAGCGGGTGTGATGCGCCGACTCGGCATCGAAGCAGGCTTCGAGCGACAGCGTCTCGGCATTGTTGATGTTGCGCTTGATGTAGCCGAGCGTCACCGTCGGCCCCTGTGCCAGCGACATCGCAAGTTCCGTCGCGGCGTTACCAACCTCTACGTCCGGCACAACTTTCGTGACCATGCCGAGCGCGAGCGCCTCCTGCGCGGTGAGAACCGGCGACATCAGATAAAGCTCGCGCGCCTTGGCGCTGCCGAGCATCTGGGTCAGGAAATACGTTCCGCCGTAATCGCCGGAGAAGCCGACCTTGGCGAAGGCCGTGGTGATCTTGGCGGATGCCCCGGCCACGCGCAGGTCGCAGGACAACGCGATCGACAACCCCGCTCCCGCCGCAGCGCCATCGATCTGCGCCACCACCGGCTTCGGCATCTCGTGGAGAAGCCGCGAAATCTCCATGCCGCGCCGCAGGTTGGCGCGCTTCGCCTCGAACGACAGCGTCGTCTTGTTTTCGGCCATCGACTTGACATCGCCACCAACACAGAACGTGCCGTTGGCGCCGCGCAACAGGATTGCGCGGACGTCGGAATCATCCGCCGCCCGCCGCGCCGCCTCGATCAGGCCCGCCGACATTTCCGCGTTGATGGCATTCCGCCGGTCGGGCCGATTCATGGTGATGGTCAGCAGGCCGCGGTCGAGGCTTTGCAGAACGGTATCGGTCATTTTGGATTCCCTGAAATCGAGACGACGTGCAGAAGCTACCGCTTGCTATTTCTTGAGCAGCGGACAGCGCGAAGCCTCCAGCGGCTGGAACGCCTGGTCGCCGGGGATGGTCGCCAGCAGCTTGTAGTCGTCCCACCGCCCCTTCGATTCCGATGGCTTCTTCACCTCGAACAAATACATATCGTGGATCATGCGGCCATCCTCGCGGATCTTGCCGTTCCTGGCGAACATGTCGTTGATCGGCGCCGCCTTCATTGCTTTCATGACTGCGGCCGGATCGGTGGAGCCCGCCGCCTTCACCGCCTTCAGGTAATGCAGAACGGATGAATAGATGCCGGCCTGTGCGGACGTCGGCGCATGCTTGACCTTTTCCATGAAGCGCTTGGTGAAGGCCCGCGTGTCGTCGTTCAAATCCCAGTACCAGGCCTCGGCCAGAACGATGCCCTGCGCGGTATCGAGTCCGATGCTGTCGATATCGGTGATGAAGGCCAGCAGCGGCGACATTTTCTGTCCGCCTCTCATCAGGCCGAACTCGGCACCCTGCTTGATCGCATTGATGGTGTCGCCGCCTGCGTTGGCGAGGCCGACAACCTTCGCTTTCGATCCTTGCGCCTGCAACAGGAACGACGAGAAGTCCGAGGTGTTCAGCGGATGCTTGACCGTGCCCAGCACCTTGCCGCCCATCTTGGTCACGACATTGGCGGTGTCCTTCTCGAGATCCTGTCCGAATGCGTAATCGGCCTGAAGGAAGAACCATGTGTCGAGACCGTTCTTCACCGTGGCAAGGCCGGTCGAGTTGGCCTGCGCGAACGTGTCATAAGCGTAGTGAACGCTGTAAGGCCCGCACGCCTCATTGGTGAGACGAACCGAGCCGGGACCGCTGAACATGATGATCTTGTTGCGCGCCTTGGCGATCTCGTTGGCGGCAAGCGCGGTGGCGGAAGCCGCCACATCCATGATGGCTTCGACACCCTGATTGTCGAACATGTCGCGGGCGATGCTCGACGCGAGATCCGCCTTGTTGAGATGGTCCGCCGCGATGATCTCGATCTTGCGGCCCAGCACCGTGCCGCCGAAATCTTCCGCCGCCATTTTTGCTGCGGTCTCGCTGCCGACGCCGGTGATATCCGCGTAAAGCCCCGACATATCGAGGATCGCGCCGAGTTTCAGCGGCGGATTGCCTTGTGCTGTTGCCGCGCCGGAGCCGAGCACCAGAACGGATGAAATCACGCCGGCGAGAATTGTCTTCATATTGCCTCCCGAATCGATGGTCCGCCTTGATCGGCGGCATCTTTCATTGCGCTCATCATGGCGTAACGGCGGCGTCGCAGCAAGCAACAGGTCATGCAAATGCCGCCGGTCTTCATGCGAGCGCGCTTGACTCACGTCATCAAGCGGCAACACATTTCGCAGGTCGGAATTGATTTCGCGTCGTATCCGTTTTGGCTCCCGCAAGGTCAGGCAATGTGACGATCGACCGCCGCATCGCGATGACGTTTGGTTGCGCAGCGCTGCTGATGGCATGTAGCGGCAGCGCGCTTCACGCCGCTTGCGAATTTTCACTTCAGGGCGAGGGCCGCGTCGCCGCCATTCTTGACGCGCGAACGTTTCGTCTCGACGACGGACGCGAGGTGCGTCTCGCCGGCCTCGAACTGATGCAGGAGACCTCGGCACGGAGCAGCGAAATTTTGACTGCGCTGATCGGCGGCGAGGTCACGCTGCATGGTCCCGACGACAGGCCGGACCGCTATGGCCGCCAGCCCGCCTTCGTCTTTGCAAAAGGCTCCGGGACTTCGATCCAGTCGGAACTGCTCACCCGTGGCGAGGCGCTGGTGTCGCCGACCGTCACCGACCCCGCATGCTCCGGCGCGCTGCTCGCCGCCGAGGCCGCCGCGCGGGCGGCAAGGCGCGGCATCTGGACCGGTTCCACCGCCTTAAAAAACGCGGAAAGGCCCGACGATATTTTGGCCGGGAAGGGACGGTTTGCCGTGGTGGAGGGAACAATTTCATCTGCCCGGCTGGCCGGAGCGACATTTTACGTGAATTTCGGCCGGCAATGGACACGGGACTTTGCCGTGACTATTTCAAGGCGCATGATGCCATCTTTCGAAACCGCCGGGATCGACCTTAAGTCCCTGAAGGGCAAGAGGGTTCGGGTCCGGGGTTGGGTCGAGTGGCGTGGCGGCCCCCGGATCGAGGCATGGCATCCGGGGCAGATCGAATTGATTGCGGCCTCTACAAGGTCAACAGGCACTACGGCCGCCAGAGACATGATGCCAAGGGTAGAAGGCAAGTAGCGGCGTGGCAGCACCAGCGAGCCAGCACGATCTCAGGTTCTCCAGCCGCATTTTTGCGGCGGCGGCACTGTGCGCTTCGCTGGCGCTCGGCGGCTGCGGCGATCTCGGCCGTTTCCAGACCGCGTCGAATCCGGGTCTCGCTCCGGTCAAGCCGAACAGGCCCGCCGCGCAAACCCCGGCCACCGAACGCGAGCACGAGCGTATCCTGTCGTCCTATGGCGGCGCCTACGACGATCCGCGGCTCGAAGCCCTGATCACCAAGACGGTCGATCGCCTCGTCGCGGCGTCCGAGCGGCCGGACCTCGCCTACAAGGTGACGATCCTGAATTCCGGCGCGGTCAACGCTTTCGCGCTGCCCACCGGACAACTCTATGTCACGCGCGGGTTGATCGCGCTTGCCAGCGACACGTCGGAACTGTCATCCGTGCTCGCGCACGAAATGGCGCATGTGCTCGCCAAGCATGCGGCGATCCGCGAGGACCAGGCCAAGCAGGCGGCGGTCGTCACCCGCGTCGTTGCCGACATGAGCAATGACGCCGACATGACGGCGCTGGCGCTGGCCAAAACCAAGCTGACGATGGCGAGCTTCTCCCGCGCTCAGGAATTCGAGGCGGACGGCATCGGCGTCGGCATCGCGTCACGCGCCAAGTTCGATCCGTTCGGCGCATCCCGCTTCCTCACAGCGATGGAGCGCAACGCCGCGTTGAAGGCTGGCCGTGCGCCCGCCGATCCGCGCTCGCTGGACTTCCTGTCGTCGCATCCCGCAACGCCCGAGCGGGTGCAGAACGCGCAGGCCAATGCACGCCAGTATGCGTCACCAGAATCTGTCGAGCGCGACCGCGATTCCTATCTCTCCGCCATCGACAACCTCGTCTACGGCGAAGACCCCAGCGAGGGCTTCGTGCGTGGCCGCCGCTTCCTGCACCCGAAGCTGGGCTTCACTTTCCAGGTTCCGGAGAGTTTCGTGCTCGAAAACACCGCGCAGGCCGTGGTCGGCGTTCGCGAAGGCGGCACGCAGGCGATGCGCTTCGACGTCGTGCGCGTTCCGTCGGAACAGACGCTCGGCGATTATCTCAATTCCGGCTGGATGGAAAACGTCGACAAGACATCCACGCAGGATCTGACCATCAACGGCTTTCCGTCTGCGACCGCGACCGCCAGCGGCGATCAATGGCAGTTCAGGATCTATGCGCTGCGTTTCGGCAGCGACGTCTACCGTTTCATCTTCGCGGCCAAGACAAAAACCACCGAGACTGACCGCAGTTTCCGCGACACCGTGAATTCGTTCCGGCGCCTGACGCTGGCCGAGATACAGGCCGCGCGGCCGTTGCGAGATCAAGGTCGTCACCGTGCAGCCCGGCGATACGGTGGAATCGATGGCGTCCCGGATGCAGGGTGTCGATCGCCCGGCGGACCGCTTCCGTGTGCTGAACGGCCTCGACGCCCGCTCCACCTTGAAGCCGCGCGAACGCGTGAAGATCGTCGTCGACTGATAGGACGCCCGCCCGTCTTTCATCAAGCCAAACAAAAAGCCCGGCTGTGAAGCCGGGCTTTTTTAATCTGGCTGTTGCGGAACGCTGATTACGCCGCCTCGTCAGCGGAGACCGAGTCATCTCCGTCGCCATCATCTGCGTCGTCCGCCGACGCGTCGGCATCGGCCTCAACTTCCGCCTTGGCGCCGCGGCGCGGGCTCTTGGCGAGGTTCGCCTCGATTTCCTTGACCGCTTCGGTCTCGGTCACATGCTGAACCACGGCGATCTCACGCGACAGGCGGTCGAGGGCGGCTTCATAAAGCTGACGCTCGCTGTAGGACTGCTCGGGCTGCGATTCCGAACGGAACAGATCGCGCACCACCTCCGCGATGGCGACGATGTCGCCGGAATTGATCTTCGCTTCGTATTCCTGCGCGCGGCGCGACCACATCGTGCGCTTGATACGCGCGCGGCCCTTGAGGGTTTCCAGCGCCCGCTTCACCAACGAAGGGTCCGAGAGCTTGCGCATGCCCACGTTGGCGACCTTCGCGGTCGGCACCCGCAGCGTCATCTTGTCCTTGACGAAGGTGATGACGAACAGTTCAAGCCGCGCGCCCGCGATTTCCTGCTCTTCGATCGCAAGAATCTGGCCGACGCCGTGCGCCGGATAGACCACGAATTCGTTGGTCTTGAATCCCTGACGCTGGGTCAGAACCTTCTTCGGCTCCTCCACGCGCGGCGCAGCGGCAACCGGCTTCGCAGCGGGCTTATTGGCGGCGGTCTTCACGGGGGCTTTTGCGGCAGGCGTCTTGGCGGCAGTCTTGGACACCGTCTTCGCAGGCTTCACGGCGGATTTTGCCGGGGCCTTCGCGGACGGCTTGGCAGGCTTTTTGTTGGGCATTGTGCTTCTTTTGTTTTTTGAGGTTGGGGCGGATGCGCGAGCATCCTTTTTCGACGCGCTACGGCCAGCCGCAGACGCCTTCTTGGTGCCCTTATCCTTGGAACCCTTGTCTTTTATTTTGGAGTTCTTTTTATGACGCGATTTGTCTGACACAGCGCCTCTGCGTGGAACCGCCACGCCCCTGTTCGATGTTTGTCGGGAACCCGTTGGGGCCCTAAGCGGGGGCAAAAGGGGTCCGGCTCGCTTAATGTGCTTAAAATAGCACATTTCCCGCAAAAATCAATGATTTATGGCCCACGGCGAGCGTCTGCCGGCCCAAGCCGCGGCATTCATCGACGGTAGGGTTAAAAGTTATCCGCAGTTAAAATCAGCGGGACCACCGCCGGAGGCCAGATCAGTCGCCGGAACCCGGATTGCCGGAAAAATATTTGTCGAATTTGCCTTCGACGCCATCAAATTCCTTGGCGTCGTCCGGCGCATCCTTTTTTCTGGGTGATGTTTGGCCATGACTTGGCGTATTCGGCGTTCACCTCCAGCCATTTTTCGAGGCTGGGTTCGGTGTCGGGCTTGATCGCGTCCGCAGGACATTCGGGTTCGCATACGCCGCAGTCGATGCACTCGTCCGGATGGATCACGAGCATGTTCTCGCCCTCGTAGAAGCAATCCACGGGGCATACTTCCACGCAGTCCATGTACTTGCACTTGATGCAGTTTTCAGTGACGACGTAGGTCATCCAAGGCTCCGGAGGGTCTAAATTTCAAGTGTGGCGTAGCGCAGGACGTGGAGCGCCGCAAGGGAAGTTGTGCTTGGGATTATTGGCAAATAATCATTCCGGAGGCGATTGCAAATCGAGGTAAATCGCCTGCGCGGCGCTGGCGTCGCCCCGCCGGTCGGAAAATCCGGCGACCTTCAGGACGCGCACCCAGGCATCGAGCGCGATGGTGAGCACATCGCCATCTTTCACGGCGTGTCCCGGGGATGTCTGCCGCGCGCCATTGATGCGGACGCGGCCCTTGGCGACCAGAGCAGCCGCGTCAGTCCGGGTCTTGACGACCCGCGCGTGCCACAACCACTTGTCGAGGCGCTGGCGATCCAAACCTGATGTCCAGATTATTCCTTGCGGTTGCCCGCGAGCTGTTCCTTGAGCGCGGCCAGTTTCGCGAAAGGCGAGTTCGGATCGGCCGGGCGATCCCGTTCACGCGGCGCGGCGCTGGTCGCATAGGTTCGCAGCGCAGCCCCGCGATCACGATCGTCCTTGCGCCCGTCGCGGCCGCGATTGTCGAACTTGCCCTTGCCCCGCTCCTGGTTGCGGTCCTTGCCCTTGAAGGTGTTATCGCGTGGCGGACGGCCGCCCTTGTCGTTGCGGGCGTCGCGATGATCCGGACGCGGCGGACGCGCCTGCGCGGCATCCGCGCCTTCTGCTGCAACGGCCGGAGTGTCAACGCGCGGCCGGCGATGGTCGTTGTTGCGATCGCGCCGGTTGCGGCCATGACGCTCGCGCTTGTCGCCTTCGGTTGCAGGGGTTTCGCCTTCCGCTGCGGGAGCCGCGGATTTTTCCGGCCCCTTGTAGCGGCTACGGTCATGTCGCGGGCGGCGGTCGTCGGACCGCCCACCGGGCCGCCAGACTTCGACCAGTTCGGGCGTCGCCGCGACCGGAGCCCGGCAGCAGCCTGATCCGCTGGCGCAGCTTCGGTCGTTGCAATCTCAGTGGCCTCGGCCGATTCGGCCGAAACATCGGCTGCGGCAGCTTCGGGCGCAGGCTCAACAACTTCCGGCGCCGGCGCAAAGTCAACTTCCGGCAAGCGTGATGCGGAGGATTCGGCAGCCACCGTTTCGGCAGGAATCGCTGTCTCATTGGTGATGTCGGCGATGTCATCCGTTGCCGCTGCGGCCTCGGGTTCAACAGCCGCTTCAGACGATACCGCAGCCTCGGTTCCGGCCGGATCGGATCTCGATCACGGCATCCACGGAAGGGGCTTCAACGCTCACCTCGACAGGCGGCGCAACCTCGACCGGCAGCGGCGGCCGCTTTTCCATACGATAGCCGAGTGCCTTCAGGATCGAGGCGAAATCCTCACCGGCCGATCCGGTCAGCGAGGTCATGGCCTGCGTCGCAGTGAACGAACGTCCATCGAACGCGCCGGCAGGCTTGGTGCCTGGAGAGCCGGGACGCCACGACAGTGCCGGCCGGATGAGATCCGCGAGGCGTTCGAGAATATCGACACGCACCGCGCGGTCGCCGGCGAGCTTGTAGCCGAGCGTGCGGTAGGTCTCCTGATTGAGCGCCTTGTCCGCCGGAAACGATGTCCGTCCGCTCGCCGCCAGATGTTGCGCGCCGGTTAGCGCCGACCAGTCGGTATTGTCGTTCTTCAGCGCCATCAGCAGCGACGCCAGTCCGCGCGCGGCAGGCTTCAGCAGCGCGGGCAGGAAAATATGATAGGCGCCGAAACGCACGCCGTATTTGCGCAGGGACGCGCGCGACGGCTGATCGAGATCCTTCATCTCGGTGGCGATCTTCGCGCGCTCCAGCACGCCCATTGCCTCGATCAACTGGAAGGCGATGCCGCGCGCGATACCCGTGACATCCTCAGCCTTCGACAGATCGAACAGCGGCCCAAGAATCTTTTCGATATGCGTCTTCAGCCACAGATCGAGCCGCGTCTGCACCGCATCGCGCGGCGCGCCGGTCAGCCGTTCATCGGCGATAATCCGAATACGGGGATGCAGGACGTTGTCGGCGGCGACGAGCTTGGCGACTGCATCGCCGGTCCAGCGCAACGTGCCGTCGGACGCCAGCACGAACTGATCGTCCGGCGCATTCGACAGCTTTTCGGCGCGCGCGTCGATCTCGCCGGCCAGCGCCTTCAGTGCGGCAGCTTGCAGGGCCTTCGCATCGGAGCCCGCTTCGGCAGACTCCGGCGCAAACATGAATCCATCGAGACGGCCAATCATATGGCCCTCTACGATCACTTCGCCCGTCTTCCCAATCTCGGTATTCAGCATCGTGTTTTCCCGTAAGCGCCGCATCAATACACTGGTCCGGCGATCAACGAAACGCTCAGTTAGCCTTTCATGCAGCGCATCCGACAATTTATCCTCGACGCCGCGGGCAATTCCCTGCCAGTGCTCGGGATCTGCCAGCCAATCGGGGCGATTTGCCGCAAATGTCCAGGTCCGGATCTGGGCAATCCGGGCCGATAATGTGTCGATATCGCCGTCGGTGCGGTCGGTTTGCGCGATCTGCGCGGCGAACCAGTCGCCCGGAATTCGCCCCTTCCGCATCAGGAATCCGAACAGCGTGGTGACGAGTTCGGCGTGGGCGGCAGGCGACAGCTTGCGATAATCCGGAATCTGGCAGGATTCCCAGAGCCGTTCGACGGCGCTCGCGCCCTTGGCCATGTCCCGGACCTCCTCATCCCGCGCGGCATGATCGAGCACACGGATGTCCTCGGCGACCGGTGCGCGGGTCAGGGCCTCGTGGTTCGGCGTCAGCGCCAGCGAGACCTGGAGCGCCGCCAGCGACGAGAAATCCAGCCGCGTATTGCGCCATTGGAGCACCTTCACGCTGTCGAAGGTGTGGTTCTGCAACGCATTGACCAGTTCCGGCTCGAACGGCGCGCAGCGGCCGGTCGTTCCGAACGTGCCGTCGCGCGTTGCCCGGCCGGCACGGCCCGCGATCTGGGCAAATTCCGAAGGGGTCAGCCGGCGGAACTGATAGCCATCGTATTTGCGGTCCGAAGCGAAGGCCACATGATCGACATCGAGATTGAGGCCCATGCCGACAGCGTCGGTGGCGACGAGATAATCGACATCGCCGGACTGGAACATTTCCACCTGCGCGTTGCGGGTGCGCGGCGAAAGCGATCCAAGCACGACCGCGGCACCGCCATGCTGACGCCGGATCAGTTCGGCGATGGCGTAGACCTCGTCGGCGGAAAACGCGACGATCGCGGTACGCCTCGGCTGCCGCGTAATCTTGCGGTCGCCGGCGAATTCGAGCTGCGACAGCCTCGGCCGCGTCACGATATTGGCGCCGGGCAGCAGCCGTTCGATGATCGGCCGCATGGTCGCGGCGCCCAGCAGCAGCGTCTCGTCGCGCCCACGCCGGTTCAGGATCTTGTCGGTGAAGACGTGACCGCGCTCCAGATCAGCCGCGATCTGGATTTCGTCCACCGCCAGAAACGACACATCGAGATCGCGCGGCATCGCCTCGACGGTGGATACCCAGAACCGCGCACGCGGCGGCTTGATCTTCTCTTCGCCGGTGATCAGCGCGACGGCATCGGCACCCGCCCGCGCCGCGATCTTGTTGTAGACCTCCCGCGCCAGCAGCCGCAGCGGCAGGCCGATGATTCCCGAGGAGTGCGCGAGCATCCGCTCAATGGCGAGATGGGTTTTGCCGGTGTTGGTGGGGCCAAGCACCGCAGTGACACCGGCCCCCGGAGCACGATCATTCGGGAACAGCGGCGCGGAAGACGACAAGGGCATTTTCAAAGGGTCCGCATGACGCACACGACGCGGACGCCGCAGCAGGATTCTGGAAGTGTCTCACAATGCGACGCTTTTCGCGCCGTAACTTAATGTTTGGAACGGGTACGGAACGAAAGAAGCCCGAATCGCTGACTCGCGGTGCGGCAGCAATGTTCACCGCAACATGTCGCACAAATGCTCCGCTGGCGACACTAGATGAAGTTTAAGAGCGCTCCGTGCAAGCCGGGATTGCGTTGAATTCGTTAAGATCGGAGTCGAATCGGATTGGCCGAAGAGTCAACATGATTCACGATGAGATCGTCGCCCGTCGGCCATCGCCACTGCCGGCTCAGTGGCTTCAATTCGTCTTATCAGTTCGTCTTGGCGGTCTTCTGCACCGAGATGAATTCCGTCGCCTCGATCATGCCGGTGCCGAGCGGGGTCGGAATCGTGATCCTGAAAGGAGCCAGCACTCGAGTCCCGGCAATCGGAGCAAACCAGATTTCCATGTCGCGTTGAGCCGCGACATACTTGATGGAAATGCGATCCGGAACGTAACCCGCGATCGGCGTGAAATAGACGGCACAGACCACCACCGGGCCCTGATAGCCCTTCTCCGCCTTGACCGTTTCCATGCGCTTGTAATCGAGACGCAGGTCGTAGCGCATCCGGCCGTCGAATACCGACAGCGTCTTGCGGCAGGCCTCGGGACCAACCGGATCGCCCGTCCCTCCGACGCGCAGCAGTGAACCCGTCATCGGATCGAGGACGTTGCGGCGATGGACATCGGTGACCGGAATCCGGTCCGGATTTTCCGGTGGCGCCGGTTCGATGGCCGAATCCTTCACATTACCGCCGGTCAGCGCGATGCGAATAACCTCGGCCTTCTTTCCATAATTGATCGTCGAGATGTAATTCAGCGGCGCGAACTGTCCGGCGACGATGCGCCCCTGCGATGTGCCGGTGCCGTTGCCGCCGCCGATGGATTTCATGAGTCCCGTGGTGGCTCCGCTGACCGCCGCCGAATACTGGTCCTCGGCAATATCCACCACCCACGCGCCCTTGCCGATGGGAAGGCCGGCGAGCGAGGCTTCGTACTTGGCGTCAAGCCGGCCCTGGGCGCTGACCGGCCCGGCCATCATGGCGACAGAGGCGCAGGCGGCCAGAATGCTCAACAGGCGAAGCCCCGGTCCGACAATCCGCGCGAATTTTGGCAACCGGGACATGTCCAACGACGAAAATCCTGATGGGCGGCAAAAGCCCTTATGGAAAGCCTGTCAGTACCCTGTCTGGTAGCGGATTACGTCGATTATATGTTAGGAAACCACTGGTTTGATGGGGAAAATCGCCGTTCTGGCCCACTGGCGGCCGGCCTCCGGGGCGCTTCCGGTAAGCCCCTGAAATCGCCACCCAACCTTGACGCTGAGCGGCTGGACCCTTATAGGTCCGGCGTTCCTGAAATGGACGGTTTCAACCCGCCCCGCGCGGAGCCCCCTTTCGATGAGGGTGGGTCCCGGGGAGACACAAGATTTCGCCAAAGGATTACACGATGTCTCGGCGCTGCGAATTGACGGCCAAGGGCCCCCAGGTTGGCCACAAGGTCAGCCACTCGAACCACAAGACCAAGCGCCGGTTCCTGCCGAACTTGTGCAACGTCACGCTGATCTCGGACGCGCTCGGACGCTCGGTGCGCCTGCGCGTCTCGACCAACGCGCTGAAGTCGGTCGATCATCGCGGCGGCCTCGACGCGTTCCTGCTCAAGGCGAACGCCGATGACCTGTCGCCGAAGGCGGTCGAACTGAAGCGCCAGATCGAAAAGAAGAAGCTCGCCGCAGCGAGCTGATTATTCGATCCTGCACATCGGATTTTGAAAGGCCGGGTTTTTGCCCGGCCTTTTTTGTTGCGCCTTCGTCGGCGTCATCCTGAGGTGCGAGCCGCGCTTGCGGCAAGCCTCGAAGGATGCGCCGCAAAAATCATCTGCTAGCCGCCCTCATCCTTCGAGGCTCACAAGAGTTCGCACCTCAGGATGACGGCGTTCACTCCTCCACCAGCGTGAATTGCAGCAACAGCGTGCGCTGGATCATCGAGAAATTATCGTCCGACACCATGGTCACGACGGTCTCGCCGCCATCCGTGACATGGGTGTCGATGCCTTCCATGTTGTCGACCTCGTATCCCAGATCGACCTCGAAAATGGTCGGCCCGTCGATCACCGCATCCGGCACGACGGACTTGATCGGTACGCGGCGGATGCGGATCCCGACACCCTCCAGCAGCGAAAACTTTCGCTCCAGCAACAGCAGATCGCCTGAGGGCAACAGGACGGCATCGCTGATGTCGTATTTGTTTGTCCGCGCCACCGTGAACTGGCCCGGCGACGGGCCGCCGATCAGGAAGCCCTGGATGTTGCCTGCCGCATCCAGCCCGCGCTCTGAAATCGCGATCAGCGTTCCGCCGAGCGGCTGGCCTTTCGGCACGAACACCAGCGCCTCAAGTCCCTTGTTGAACGGCAGATCGCTGACGCCGGGCGGCGGCGGCACGGCCTGACCGCGCGAGAGAATGCCGCCCTTGCCGAAATCGAAGCGCAGAATCTGGTTGACGCGCTCAAGGCCCACATAGGCGGTGGTGCCGTCGAAGGCGAGCGACTCGCTGTCGAACCAGCCGCGCGACGTGATCTTCCTGCCGCCAGAGTCCAGCATCGGCGCGGACTTCATGTCAGCCAGCCCGGCGAGGCGTTTGCCCTTGTAGACAAGCCGTCCGGTAAACCAGTTGGCCTTGTCGCTGATGGCGACGAACTGTTCGCCCTTCCTGTCGAGCCGCAACCCCGACAATCCGCCGAAGCCGCGAAACGGAGACGTCAGGATAAGTCCGCTGCGAAATTCCAGCGCGCCATAACGCACATGGGTCGGATCACGCGGGTCGAAGGCCTCGATCGGGCGCGCCTTGACCTCAAGGGGCGCCGGGGCCGCCTGCGCGAAGGCAGGTGCAGTTCTCAGAGCAATTACGCTGGCAGGAAGCACCGCCGCGGCGCTTTTCAGAAATCGCCGCCGGCTGACTTCAGTCGTCATGTCTCACGAGTGCAGCTTGCGCCGGCGCGACGGCGATGGCGTCTCGACATGGGTCTCGCTGAACAGTTCAGCCAGCTTCTCGGTGATGGCGCCGCCGAGTTCTTCCGCATCCACGATGGTCACCGCGCGGCGATAGTAGCGCGTAACATCATGGCCGATGCCGATGGCGATCAGTTCGACCGGGGAGCGGGTCTCGATCTCTTCGATGATATGGCGCAGATGCCGCTCGAGATAATTGCCGGGATTGACCGAGAGCGTGGAGTCGTCGACCGGCGCGCCGTCCGAAATCATCATCAGGATCTTGCGCTGCTCGGATCGCCCAAGCAGGCGCTTGTGCGCCCAGTCGAGCGCCTCCCCGTCGATGTTTTCCTTGAGCAGGCCCTCGCGCATCATCAGGCCAAGGTTCTTGCGCGCGCGACGCCACGGCGCGTCCGCCGACTTGTAGATGATGTGCCGCAGATCATTGAGGCGGCCCGGATTGGCGGGCTTGCCCGCCGCCAGCCACGCCTCGCGCGACTGCCCGCCCTTCCACGCCCGCGTGGTGAAGCCGAGAATCTCGACCTTGACGCCGCAACGCTCCAGCGTCCGCGCCAGAATATCGGCGCAGGTCGCGGCCACTGTGATGGGACGGCCACGCATCGAGCCGGAATTGTCGAGCAGCAGCGTCACCACCGTGTCGCGGAAGGTCGCTTCCTTCTCGTGCATGAACGACAGCGGATGATAGGGATCGGTGACCACGCGCGACAGCCGTGCCGGATCGAGAATGCCTTCCTCGAGGTCGAATTCCCAGGCGCGGTTCTGCTGCGCCATCAGCTTTCGTTGCAGGCGATTGGCCAGCCGCGCCACGATGTGCTGCAAATGCGCGAGTTGCTTGTCGAGATAGCTGCGCAGCCGCTCCAGTTCGTCGTGTTCGCAGAGGTCTTCGGCCGAAACCACTTCGTCGAACTTCGGCGCGAAGGCATGGTACTCTGGCCCGCGCGGCTCGTTGCCGCCGCGATTGGGCGGCCGCTGCGCCTCGCCGGGGGTCTCGTCCTCGCCCATGTCGTTGTCGTCGAAAGCGTCGCTGGCGGAGGCCTGCGCGCTCTCCATGGTATTTTCCGACATTTCCTCGGTGGAGGATTGCGACTGGTCCGCGCTCATCTCCTCCGCGGACTCGGTATCGGGCGATCCATCCGCGCCGGACTGGTCCTTCTCGCCGTCGCGGTTGTCGTCCTGATTGTCGTCTTCTTCCTGATCCGCGTTTCTGTCGTCGCTGAGTTCCAGCGCCTGCAACAGATCGTGGATCGCATCGCCGAAGCGGGACTGGTCCTCGGTAAAATTCTTCAACAGATCGAGCCGCGCACCGATCTTGTCTTCGAGCACAGGCCGCCAGAGATCGACCATCTTGCGCGCGGCCGCTGGCGGCGCCAGGCCGGTCAGGCGTTCGCGCACCATCATCGCCAACGCATCGGCCAGCGGCGCATCGGCGCGATCGGTGATCTCGTCGAACTTGCCGCGGTGAAAATGATCGTCGAGCATCGCCGTCAGATTTTTGGCGACGCCGCTCATGCGCTTCGAACCAATGGCCTCGACGCGGGCCTGCTCGACGGCATCGAATACGCCGCGTGCCTGCGGATTGCCCGGGACCAGCTTGCGATGGATTTTCGGATCGTGACAGGCGATCCGCAATGCAATGGAATCCGCGTGGCCGCGCACGATGGCGGCGTCCTTGCGGGTCAGCTTGCGCGCCGGTTCCGGCAGCCGCGCCTTGCCGGGCGACAGGCCCGGACGCTCGGCGGCGAATGTCACTTCAAGTTCGGGCTGCTTGGCGATGGCCCGCAAGGCCGACGTCACCGCGCGCTTGAACGGCTCCGTCGGCGATTCCTTCGATCCGGTTCTGAACTTGATGTTGGATGTGCTCATCGCGGCCTGCTCCCTCTCCCCGCATAGCCCGTCAAGACGGGCGTAAACGCCCTTATGCGGGAGAGGGTTGGGGTGAGGGGGGATTTGAGAACCGTTGCGGATTGCGAAGCCCCTCACCCGGCTCGCTTCGCTCGCCGACCTCTCCCCGCAAGCGGGGAGAGGTGAAATCATGTCGGCACCCTCTCCCACAAGGGGAGAGGGAAGTCACTCAGCTCAACGCCACGTTGACCGCGCTCTCCGGCAGCTCTGCATTGAAGCAGCGCTGATAGAATTCCGCCACCAGCGGACGCTCGAGTTCGTCGCACTTGTTGAGGAAGGTGACGCGGAACGCAAAGCCGATGTCGCCGAAGATCTCGGCGTTTTCCGCCCAGGTGATGACCGTGCGCGGGCTCATCACCGTGGAGAGATCGCCGTTGGCGAAGGCGTTGCGCGTCAGATCGGCGAGGCGGACCATCTTGTTGACGATGTCGCGGCCTGCGTCGGTGCGATAGTGCTTGGCCTTCGCCAGCACGATCTCGACTTCCTCGTCGTGCGGCAGATAATTCAGCGTGGTGACGATCGACCAGCGGTCCATCTGGCCCTGGTTGATCTGCTGGGTGCCGTGATAGAGGCCCGACGTATCGCCCAAGCCAATGGTATTGGCTGTCGCGAACAGGCGGAACGCCGGATGCGGCTTGATGACCTTGTTCTGGTCGAGCAGCGTGAGGCGACCGGAGACTTCGAGCACGCGCTGGATCACGAACATCACATCCGGACGGCCGGCATCGTATTCGTCGAACACCAGCGCGATGTTGTGCTGAAGCGCCCACGGCAGGATGCCGTCACGGAATTCCGTGACCTGCTTGCCATCGCGGACCACAATCGAATCCTTGCCGACGAGATCGATACGGCTGATGTGGCTGTCGAGATTGACGCGCACGCAGGGCCAGTTCAGCCGCGCCGCAACCTGCTCGATATGGGTCGATTTGCCGGTGCCGTGATAGCCGGTGACCATCACGCGGCGATTTCTGGAAAACCCGGCGAGGATGGCGAGCGTGGTGGCGCGGTCGAAACGGTAATCCGAATCGACATCCGGCACATGCGGATCGCTGTTGGAATAGGCAGGAACTTCGAGATCGCTGTCGATGCCGAAGACCTGGCGAACCGACACTTTCATGTCGGGGAGGTTCGCGGGTTCCTGCGATAGAGTCGTGGCGGCGCTCATCAATCCTCCGTGGTCCCGGATGCTCCCGAAACCAGACGTACTTGCTGCGGGTGGGGTGCGTCTCGCAACCTAGCAGACAGATGCGGATGGCAGAAGCCCGCCGAACGATGAAAGTTCTGCTGTATTATCACCTAGATAGTCCATTTCCGCAGGTTTGGTAGGTCTGCCCTGCGATTGTTGGGGCTCAGGGGATTCGCCCGGCGCCGAAACGGCTGCCCAAAGCCCCTCCCCCATGCTTCGCCGGCAGGTTCTCCGGTGTATGTTGTCCGCCCTCGGATTCGGGACGCTCAAATCACGCCAACATCGGACATCGGGTGAATTCCCATCTTCATGAACTGATCGGCCTCGTCTCGCGTCACGCCGAATGGGCCTATGCCGCGGTTTTCCTGGCGGCGTTTCTCGAAGCCATCCCCATTCTCGGCTCGCTGATCCCGGGATCGACCATCATTGTGGCTCTCAGCGCGCTGGTGCCGGGCGGCACTCTCAGGCTGGCGCCAGTGCTGGCGGCGGCGATCGCCGGAGCCCTGATCGGCGACGGGCTGGCTTATTTCATCGGCCGCAGGAGCCAGCGCGAGGTGTTGACCTCATGGCCGATGTCGAAGTACCCGCGGCTCGTGGCGCAAAGCGAAGCCTTCTTCCATCGCTATGGGACGCTTGCGGTGCTGTTCGCGCGTTTCGTGCCGCCGGTTCGCGCGGTGGTGCCGATCACGGCGGGCGCCCTTGGGATGCCGCCGCAGCGCTTCTATCCCGTCAATGCCGCTGCCATTCTGCTATGGGCGCCCGCTCATATCCTGCCGGGGGTGCTGGCCGGCTCCGCCGCCGAACAATGGGGCATGAGGATCGAACACTACGGGTTGCCGCTGGTCGCGGGCATCATTGCCATCGGATGCGTCGGCTGGGCGATCTATCGCTGGCGCGGCGAACACACCCACCGACCAACCTGACGAAGAAAGAACTGTCGTTGAAGCCGAACGCGGAACGCGCTCAGGCGCCGCGCACCACCGTCTTGAGATAGTTGTAGGCCTTGATGATCTCGATCAGGCGATCCTCGGTCGAACGATCGCCGCCATTAGCGTCGGGATGATGCTGCTTCACCAGCAGCTTGTATTTCGCCTTGACGGTTTCAAGCGTCGCATCGGGACCAAGCCCCATCACCACCAGCGCCTTGCGCTCGGCGTTGAAGATCTTGCGGGTCTCGACCTTTGGCTCCTCAGCGCCGGAGCCCGGACCGGGACGCCATTTGCCGCGGCCGTTCAATTCGCTGAACATGCTGAACGGATCGGACGCGCCATCAAGATCGAGGTCGGCCTTGCCCTTTTTCTTGTTGCCGCCGTTCGCGCCCATCTTCCATGTCGGACGATGGCCGGTCAGCGCATCCTTCTGGTAGCTGGCGACCGCATCCGGCGCCATGCCCTGAAAGAAGTTGTAGCCCTGATTGTATTCGCGAACGTGGTTGAGACAGAAATGCCAGTATTCCTTCTCATGGCCGCGGCCCTTGGGGGCGCGATGTCCGCCCTTGTTCTTGCAACCGGGCGCCTCGCACATCACGGCTTCCTCGCGCGCAGCAGCCTGCTGCTTCGCGCTCAGCTTGTTGGGCTTGATGCGGATGCTGTCGAAGAATTTGGATGAGTCGATAGCCATGATGAATAGACGACGCCTTGTGAGAAGCTGTAGATCTTGACGCGAATTTTCGCGGTCGCGGACTATACATCGCCGCGATGGTGAACCGCAATTGAAACAGCCATTGACCCGAACGAATAACGCGCGATAGTGCGCAGATCATGACCGCAAAAGATCGTATCACCAAAAGTTGAGCGAGGCTTTCACTCCCGAAAGCCTCGATGTCGCGGACGAATCACATCTGCATGAAGGCCACGGGGGCCACAGGCCGGATGGCGAGACACATTTTCGAGTCTATATTGTATCGAAAGCGTTCGAAGGGAAGAGCCGGATCGACCGCCACCGCATGGTAAATTCCATGCTGGCTGCGGAACTGTCCGGCTCGGTCCACGCGCTGGCGATCCATGCCTACGCGCCGGGAGAAGATGCCCGCCGCCCAGCGCCTGCGGAAGCTCACAGGCACTAGCGGATACCTATTCGCTAGAACGCCGTTCCTGCCCTCGGCTTCTTCTCCGGCGTATCGCTCTCGCGCGGCAGCGGCACGATCCGCAAAGCCGTGATGCGGTTTCGCTCGCGCCGGAGCACCCTGAAGCGAAAACCGTGGAACGTGAAGCTCTGGCCGCGATCGGGAATCGAGCGCGCCTCGTGGATGACCAGACCGGCGATGGTGGTCGCCTCCTCATCCGGCAGATGCCAGTCCATCGCGCGGTTGAGATCGCGGATCGGCACCGAGCCATCGACCACGACCGAACCGTCCGGTTGCGCACGCACGCCCGCGACAACCACGTCGTGTTCGTCGGAAATATCGCCGACGATCTCTTCCAGAATGTCTTCCAGCGTCACGAGGCCTTCGACTTCGCCATATTCGTCGACCACGAGGGCGAAGTGCGTCTTGCGGCGGCGGAACGCCTTGAGCTGTTCGGATAGCGGACGCATTTCCGGCACGAACCACGGCGGCAGGGCGATGGCGCTGACGTCAACCTTGGAAATATCGCCATCGGCCGCGCGGATGGCGCGCAGCAGATCCTTGGCGTGCAGAACGCCGATGATGTTCTCGGGCTTCTCGCGCCACAGCGGAATGCGGGTGTATTCGGCCTCGAGGATTCCCTGGACGACCGCATCGGGTGGTCCGTCGGCATTGACGCTAACCATCTTGGTGCGATGGACCATCACATCGGACACGGCCAGATCGCCGAACCGGAAAACATTCTGGATATACTCGGCCTCGCCGCTCTCCATCTTGCCGTGCTCGGCCGATTCTCCCACCAGCCCTTCGATTTCGGAATCGGTGAGAATTTCGTTCTGCGAGGATTCCTGCACGCCGAGCATCCGCAAAATCGCCCGCGACGCGGTATTGAGCAGCCAGTTGAGCGGATAGAAAACGAGATAGGACAGGTAGAGCGGATACGCGATCCATTGCGAGACCGGCATCGGCTGCCGGATCGCGAGTGTTTTCGGCACCTGCTCGCCGATAACGATATGCAGCGAGGAGAACACCAGAAAGCCGGTCAGGAACGAGGTAAAATGCAGCGCGGAATCCGGCATGCCGAACGGTTCGAGAACAGGCTTGAGCAGCGCGGAAACGGTGGGCTCACCGACCCAGCCGAGGCCGAGCGAAGCCATGGTGATGCCGAGCTGGCAGCAGGCGAGATAGGCTTCGATATTGCCCATCATCTTTTGCAGCAGGCCGGCGCCGAAGCGATTCTGCTCGGCCATGGCTTTGACGCGAAAGCCGCGACTCTTCACCAGCGCGAATTCAGCCGCCACGTAGAACGCGTTGGCGGCGAGCAGAAGGACGGCAATGAACAAATTGAAAGCGGCTGAGGTCATGCTTGTCCCGCCACTGCGGTGTCGTTCGATGCCCTTCCGGCGGCCGGTTTCAGCCGCACGCGCCCGGCGATCAGTGTTTTCATCCCGACAACTTCTCTTGAAGGAAACCGTGAACCGCCGATGGATCGACGTCGTTGGCGATCACCGCCTTGCCGATCCTTTCCAGCAGGATGAAGGTGAGACGCCCGCGCTTCACCTTCTTGTCCTGCGCCATCAGCGCCATCAGCGTGTCGGCATCCGCGAGGCCTTCCTGCCGGAAGCCCGCAATGTCCTGCAACCGGGTGGGCAGGCCAACCGACGCAAGATGATGCTGCACGCGCGCCGCATCCGACGCCGGGATCATGTTGAGACGCGCCGAGAACTCGGCGGCGAGCACCATGCCGACAGAAACACCTTCGCCGTGGAACAGCCGGTCGGAGAAGCCGGTCACCGCCTCAAGCGCGTGGCCGAAGGTATGTCCGAGATTGAGCAGGGCGCGGTCACCGGTCTCGCGCTCGTCGCGCGCCACGATCGCCGCCTTGGCGCGGCAACTGTCCGCGATGGCGCGCTCGCGCGCGGCTCCCCCTGAGAAAATCTCCTCATGATTGGCTTCCAGCCAATCGAAGAATTCCGAATCGCCCAGCACGCCATACTTGGCGACCTCCGCGTAACCGGCGCGAAATTGCCGTGGCGACAGCGTGTCGAGCACCGCAGTATCGGCGACCACCAGCACCGGCTGATGGAATGCGCCGACGAGATTCTTGCCGTGCGGTGAATTGATTCCGGTCTTGCCGCCCACCGACGAATCGACCTGCGCCAGCAAGGACGTCGGCACCTGCACGAAATCGATACCGCGCCGGACGATCGACGCCGCAAACCCGGCAAGGTCTCCGATCACGCCGCCGCCGAGCGCGATGACCAGATCGTTGCGCTCGATCTTCGCGGCGATCAGCGCTTCGGAAACATCCTGCAAGACGGCATAGCTCTTGGACGCCTCGCCCTCGCCCACCACGATCCGCGACGATGCGATGCCCGCGTCCGCCAATGCGGCTTCCGTCCTGCCGAGCCAGTGCTTCGCCACGGTGTGATCGGTCACGATGGCGGTGCGGGCGCCGGGACGCAGCCTGGCGATGCGATGACCGAGCGACGGCAGGACATCGCGGCCGATCACGATCTCATAGGCGCGATCGCCGAGGGCGACGCCGACGGTCACCGGATTTGTCGTCTTGATGGGAGCAGTCATTTCATTTCGCTTACGGAAGGTGAGGCTGTGCCGGACACCAGACGCGCATACAGCGAGTCGATGCATTCCTCGACGATTTTCTCGTGCGGCACGTCCCGCGAGGCAATCGCGAGATCGGCGAGCTGATAGAACGGACTGCGCTCGATGATGAGGCGCTCGATGGTTGCAGCCGGATCAGCAGTTTGCAGCAGCGGCCGGTCGGCGCGGCGTTTGACCCGCTTCAGGATCACATCGCCGTCCGCCTGAAGCCACATCGAGATCGCCTTGTCGCGAATCCGGTTGCGCGTTTCCTCGCGCATATACGCGCCGCCGCCGGTTGCGATCACGCTGGGACCGCCCTCCAGCAGGCGCGCGATCACCCGCGCCTCGCCGTCGCGAAAATACGGTTCGCCATGCTGGGCGAAGATTTCGGAGATCGTCAGGCCCGCATGGGCGATCTCGATTTCATGATCGGCATCGAGAAACGGGATATGCAGCCGCGCGCCGAGCCTGCGCCCGATGGTCGATTTGCCCGATCCCATCATGCCGACAAGCACGACGGAGCGATGGCCCAGAGCCGCGACAATCTCGGCCTCACGGGTCATTCCGTCCTGATGTCTGGCCGCGCTCTCCGTCATCTCGTGGCTCGGTTGGCCGCGGATGCGGCTGATATGCCACCTATACTACTCCTGCCGAGGCCGCCGCTAGTGTGGCGGCTGGCTGGCCTGGAGACTCTTGCCGAAACAGCACGAACATGTTGGTAGTTCAGGCGGCCGAACCGCCATGTTCCGCTGGTTAACGCGGCTTCGGAGCGGTACGCAAAAGGTTAACGTCGAGGCTAGTGATCCGATTCTGACATTCGTACCATATCCTTCGCAGGCACTTTACGAATGTCAGAACCAAAGGATCACTGGGATCATAGCTTGCTGGTGTCCTTTCGTATCCGACGTTTGCCCGGGACGCGCTGCAAAATGAGCCAAACGTCGGATACGGGACACCAGTGAGATGCCCAGCCTGTTTCGCTTCCTGACTGTCGTCGCGGTGATCGGCGGGCTGATCTATGGCGGTATTTTCGCGCTCGCCAATTTCGTCAATCCGAAGCCCCGCGAAATGACGGTCAGCGTCCCGCCCGACAAATTCCTCAAGAAATAGGCGGCGGGAGGATCATGCCGCGCGATAAATCCTCCGATGTCCGGTTGACCAGCCTGTTTCTCGACATGCTCGCGGCCGAACAGGGCGCCGGCGACAACACGCTCGATGCCTATCGCGGCGATCTCGAGGATCTCTCCGAATTTCTCGCGCGGCGGAAATCGACGTTGCACGATGCCGATACCCAGATATTGCGCGACTATCTCGCCGATCTCGACACCCGTGGCTTCAAATCGTCGAGCGTGGCGCGCAAGCTGTCGTCGACGCGGCATCTGTTTCGCTTTCTTCTGAGCGAGCATGTGCGCAGCGACGATCCCGCCGCGATCCTGTCCGGCCCGAAACGCGGCCGCGCGCTGCCGAAGGTGCTGTCCATCGCCGATGTCGATCGTCTTCTCACGCAGGCGAAGAACATGGCAGAGACGCCGGAGCAATCGCCGCTGCAAAAGCTGCGCGCGCTGCGGCTTTCCTGCCTGCTGGAGATTCTTTACGCGACAGGACTGCGCGTCTCGGAACTGGTGGCGCTGCCGCTGTCGGCGGCGCGGCGCGACGCCCGCATGATCGTCGTGCGCGGCAAGGGCAACAAGGAGCGTCTGGTGCCGCTCAACGAAACCTCAAAGCAGGCGATGACGGATTATCTCGCGGCGCGCGAGGCTGTTCATCGCGAACAGAAGAAAAAACGCGGCAGCGTCCAAGTGGCTGTTTCCATCATCGGGAGAGAGCGGTCACCTGACGCGGCAGCATTTCGCGCGCGACCTCAAGGAACTCGCGCAGGCCGCGGGCATCGCGCCGCGTCTCGTCAGCCCGCATGTGCTGCGCCATGCCTTCGCGTCTCATCTGCTGCATAACGGAGCCGATCTGCAGATCGTCCAGACGCTGCTCGGCCACACCGACATTTCCACGACCCAGATCTATACCCACATCGTCGAGGAGCGGTTGAAGAGCCTGGTGCGCGACCTGCATCCGCTGGCCGACAAATAGCCTCGCCAAAACCCAACAATATCAGCGCTTTTCCCCACGGTGCTTGACTTGGGACCGCTTCTTGACTTGAAAGACGCCTCAGACGTTACCCCACACCTGAAATAACCGTTTTGGACGCCCTTCGCCTGAGCGCCCCAATCCCTATATTTGCGACATGCCGGACCCAATGCGCAGCTATCTCGATTTTGAAAAGCCCGTCGCCGAACTCGACTCGAAAGTGGACGAGTTGCGCGCGCTTGCCGCGAGCGGCAGCGACATCAGCGAAGAGGTGTCGCGCATTGAAGACAAGGCGTCGCAGGCGCTCAACGAGCTCTATGCCAATCTGACGCCGTGGCAGAAGACCCAGGTGGCGCGCCATCCGATGCGGCCGCATTGCGTGGATTACGTCAGGACGCTGATCACCGAATTCACGCCGCTCGCGGGCGACCGCAAGTTCGGCGACGATGAGGCGCTGATCGGCGGCTTCGGCCGTTTCCGCGGCGAGAGCATCTGCGTGATCGGCCAGGAAAAAGGCTCAACCACCGAAACCCGGCTCAAGCACAATTTCGGCATGGCCAAGCCCGAAGGCTATCGCAAGGCCGTGCGACTGATGGAAATGGCGGATCGTTTCGGCATTCCGGTGCTGTCGCTGGTGGACACTGCGGGCGCCTATCCCGGCATCGGCGCTGAAGAGCGCGGGCAGGCGGAAGCGATCGCGCGCTCCACCGATGCCTGTCTCAACCTCGGCGTGCCCAACGTCGCGGTCATCATCGGCGAAGGCGGCTCGGGCGGCGCGATTGCGATTGCCACCGCGAACCGCGTGCTGATGCTCGAACACGCGGTCTACAGCGTGATCTCTCCGGAAGGCGCGGCGTCGATCCTGTGGCGCGATCCCACCAAGGCCCAGGAAGCCGCCACCAATCTCAAGATCACCGCGCAGGATCTCGCCCGTTTCGGCGTGATCGACACCATCCTGAAGGAGCCACCGGGCGGCGCGCACCGCGATCCGGAGGCCATGATCGCCCGCACCGGCGACGCCATCGCCCAGGCCTTTAACGACATGCGGAGCCTCGATTCCAAGGCGGTCCGAGACCAGCGCCGGCAGAAATTCCTCGATATCGGCCGCCGCCTCGGCTAGCGCATCCCGCAGACCGGACCGGGCGATCCGAGGGGCGACGCCGCATCGTGGCTTTTTCGGGACAGGCCTGATCCCGACGAGGCCATTTTCACCTGTATTTTGATTTACTTAGCGTTGACCATAAAGCGCTCGGGCTGCTGCGCGGTCCCCCCTTCAGCTTGCGACAGAGGGGTATTTAAGGCTAATAATTGCTCAATTGCTCACGCACGTTTTTAGCCAAAAGGCGAACGCCGCTTTTACGACGAAAACACGTGCGACCTGTTGAGACGAGCGGAGTTTTCCGGCTGCCCATTGCGCGCCACTTTGCCGGGAAACGATGCTGCCACCGGTCACTGGTCCAGCCGGAGTATGGGGATTGCCGATCTGCCGCGGAGCCTTGCATTGATCGACCGCACGCACCTTCGCGCGCTGGTGACGTCGGCTGCGCTCGCGGCCGGCCTTCTGCTGTCGGCGTGCAACGGCGACAGCCTGTCGACCGGCGCCAAGGCCAACCGCCCGATCCCCGAAAAACTGCTCGCCGAGATCGAATCCAAGAACATGGACAAGGGCTCGCCGATGCTTGTCCGCCTGTTCAAGCAGGAAGCCGAGCTCGAGGTCTGGAAACAGGACCGTACGGGCAAGTTCGCGCTGCTCAAGACCTATCCGATCTGCCGCTGGTCCGGCGACCTCGGACCAAAGGTCCGGGAAGGCGACCGGCAGGCTCCGGAAGGCTTCTACTCGATCACGCCGGCGCAGATGAATCCGACATCGGCATATTACCTGTCGTTCAACATGGGCTATCCCAATGCCTACGACAAAGCGTGGGGACGCAGCGGCTCGCAATTGATGGTGCACGGCGATTGCTCGTCGCGCGGCTGCTACGCCATGACCGACGAGCAGATTTCGGAGATCTACGCGCTCGGCCGTGAGTCCTTCTTCGGCGGCCAGAACGCGTTTCAGGTGCAGGCCTATCCGTTCCGCATGAATCCGCAGAACATGGCGCGGCATCGCAACAATCCGAATATGCCGTTCTGGAAGATGATCAAGGAAGGCAACGATCACTTCGAGGTCACCAGGCAGGAGCCGAAGGTCGATTTCTGCGAAAGAAAATACGTCTTCGATGCCGAGAAGCCGGCGAATGCGACGCGCCCGCTGACATTTAATGCATCCGCAAAGTGCCCGGACTATCAGGTTTCCCCCGAGATCGCCGACGCCGTGCAGGACAAGCAGCGCGAGGACGAACTGAAGACCGCTCAGTTGATCACACGCGGCACGCCGACCGCGCGGTCGCGCGCCGGCATCGATGGCGGCATGCATCCGGTGTTCGCGTCCAAGCTGCCGGAAGGCGACGCCGCGATCGACAAGGATGTCACCGACTATGCGGTAGCTTCCTATCTGCCTGCTCCGGGCACGGTGCCCTCGCATGCGACCATTCCAAAGGCGCCGGAGACAGCGTCGTCGTTCAGCTTCACGTCGTCGTCCAACAGCGAGCCGATGGTTGCCGTCTCCGCGCCCGTTGCGGCATCGCGTAGCGCGCCGTCCAATGCCAATGCCAACGCGAGTCCGTCGGAAGGCTTCCTGACCAAGCTGTCGCGCACCGTCGGCCTGCGCGGTTCGGACCCTGAGCCTGCCGCAGCCCCCGCGAAACCCGCCGCAGTCACAACCGCGCCCAAGGCGAAATCGGCCGGACCTTCGAAGGAGGCCGCCAGGAGCGCACCGCCGCGCGTGATCCCGCTCGACCGTCCGCAACAGGCACAGAGCCAGCCGCAGCTCAGGCCCGCCGTTGCGGTCCCTGCTCCCGTCGCAGCAGCGCCGGCTCCTGCCCCGCCGGCGCCGCAGCAGTCGCTGGCCGGTGCCCAGCCCGCCGTGCCTGCGAATTCGTTCGACAGCCGCTGGTCGACGGTCCGCTGATTTTTTCCATCATGTCATGAAAAACGCCGCTCGAACGAGCGGCGTTTTTGTTTGAACCGGCTTCGCCGAGCGATGCCGCTCAGGCGTACTTGCCGTGGCAATGCTTGAACTTCTTGCCGGAGCCGCACGGGCAATCCTCGTTGCGGCCGACCTTGCCCCACGTTGCCGGATTCTGCGGATCGCGCTGGGTGGCCGCCACCGGCGCGAGCGACGCCTGCGCGAACGCCATCTCGTCTTCGCCGGTGTTTGGGTCGAGCTTGTGCGCTTCCATCTGCGGCAGTTGCGGCTGCTCCTCCGGCGGCACGATTTCGACCCGCACCAATTGCGCGGTCACCGCTTCGCGCAGATGCGCGATCAGGCCCTCGAACAGGTTGTAGGCTTCGGACTTGTATTCCTGCAAAGGATCGCGCTGACCGTAGCCGCGCAGGCCAATCACCTGACGCAGATGATCCAGCATCACCAGATGCTCGCGCCACAGATGATCCAGCGTCTGCAACAGGATCGACTTCTCGACATAGCGCATCACGTCGGGGCCGAACTGGGCCGACTTCGCCGCCATCCGCTCATCCACGCGCTGCTCGATGCGCGCCAGCATTTCCTCGTCGGCGATGCCTTCTTCCTTGGCCCAATCCTCGACCGGCAGATCCATATCGAGAACGCGCGTGAGTTCTTCCTTGAGGCCGGCAACGTCCCATTGCTCCGCATAGGCATGCTCGGGAACATGCTTGCTGACCAGCTCATCGACCAGCGCGTGGCGCATGTCGGCTACGGTCTCGGCGACGTTCTGGTCGCGCATCAGGTCGATGCGCTGATCGAAGATCGCCTTGCGCTGGTCGTTCTGCACGTCGTCGAACTTGAGCAGGTTCTTGCGGATGTCGAAGTTGCGGGCTTCGACCTTCTGCTGCGCCTTCTCCAGCGCCTTGTTGATCCACGGATGAATGATCGCCTCGCCTTCCTTGAGGCCGAGACGCGTCAGCATGGTGTCGAGCCGGTCCGACCCGAAGATGCGCATCAGATCGTCTTCCAGCGAGAGATAGAACTTGGTGCGGCCCGGATCGCCCTGGCGGCCGGCGCGGCCGCGCAACTGGTTGTCGATGCGGCGTGACTCGTGGCGTTCCGAACCGATGATGTAGAGACCGCCCGGCTTGGTGATGGTCTTGGCCGGCTTGCTGCCCTTGGCGGGCTCGATCTCGATGACTTCCTCGGCCTTCAGCACCACCTCGCGAAAGCGCTCGATGTCGGCCTTGATCTGGTCGACGATCTTCTGCTTCTCGGCCTCATCCTCGATGCCTGCGGTGGCAGCGGCAGCGCGCATCTCCAGCGAACCGCCGAGTTTGATGTCGGTGCCGCGGCCCGCCATGTTGGTGGCGATGGTGATCGCGCCCGGCACGCCGGCTTCGGCGACGATGTAGGCTTCCTGCTCGTGGAAGCGCGCGTTCAGCACAGCGAACAGCTTGGCCGGTTTGCCCGCGCGCGCGGCGGCGTAAAGTTTCTCCATCGACTTCGGACTGTTGAAGTCGATCTGCTTGTAGCCGTTCTTCGCCAGATATTCGCCAAGCACCTCGGACTTCTCGATCGACGCGGTGCCGACCAGCACCGGCTGCATCCGTGCATTGGCGCGCTCGATCTCGGCCAGAATGGCGCGGTGCTTCTCGTCCGCCGTGCGATAGACCTCGTCGTCTTCATCCAGACAGCGCGATCGGCACGTTGGTCGGGACTTCGATCACTTCGAGCTTGTAGATGTCGAACAGTTCGTCCGCTTCGGTCGCCGCCGTGCCGGTCATGCCGGCGAGCTTGTCGTACATGCGGAAATAGTTCTGGAAGGTGATCGAGGCCAGCGTCTGGTTTTCCGGCTGGACCGGCTGATGTTCCTTGGCTTCCAGCGCCTGATGCAGGCCTTCCGAATAACGGCGGCCCGGCATCATGCGGCCGGTGAATTCGTCGATGATGATGACTTCGCCGTCGCGGACGATGTAGTCCTTGTCGCGCTGGAACAGAGAATGGGCGCGCAACGCCTGATTGATGTGATGGACGACGGAGACGTTCTCGACGTCGTAAAGCGAATCGCCCTTGAGCTGACCGGCTTCCTGCAAGAGATTTTCGATCTTCTCCATGCCGGCTTCGGTCAGCGTCACGGTGCGCTGCTTCTCGTCGACCTCGAAGTCGGTCACCTTTTCCAGCTTCGGAATGTAGGTGTCGATAGTGTTGTAGAATTCCGAACGGTCGTCGAGCGGGCCGGAGATAATCAGCGGCGTGCGCGCCTCGTCGATCAGGATCGAGTCGACTTCGTCGACGATGGCGTAGGCATGGCCGCGCTGGACCATGTCCTCGAGCCGGTACTTCATGTTGTCGCGCAGATAGTCGAAGCCGTATTCGTTGTTGGTGCCGTAGGTGATGTCCTTGGCATAGGCCGCCTGACGCTCGGCATCGTCGAGACCGTGGACGATGACGCCCGTGGTCATGCCGAGGAAGCCGTAAACCTGACCCATCCATTCGGAATCGCGCTTGGCGAGATAATCGTTGACGGTGACGACATGGACGCCCTTGCCGGCGAGCGCGTTGAGATAGACCGCAAGGGTGGCGACCAGCGTCTTGCCTTCGCCGGTCTTCATCTCGGCGATGTCGCCCTCGTGCAACACCATGCCGCCGATCAGCTGCACGTCGAAATGGCGCTGGCCGAGGGTGCGCTTGGCCGCTTCGCGAACGGTCGCGAAGGCTGGCACCAGCAGATCGTCGAGGGTCTTGCCGTCCGCGAGCTGTTTGCGGAACTCGGCCGTCCGCGCCTTCAGAGCCTCGTCGGACAGCGCCGCGATCTCGGGCTCCAGCGCGTTGATGGCGTCGACGCGGGATTGATACCCCTTGATCCGCCGGTCATTGGCGGAGCCGAAAAACTTGCGGGCAAGCGCGCCGAGCATGAAAAATTCCTGTCTTGCAGTTTGGCATTATAGCCGCAATCGGCGCAGCCCTTAGGACCCGTGTCAGGCGTATCCCAGAATTGCTTGCGGGGACAAACCCTTGCACGAATTCTTGAGAATGAGTGCGGGAAGCGAATTCCGAGGTTCACCCGCTCGACCGCGGCAAAGCCCCGCGGCAGGCAGGAGCGCCTGCGGGCAGAGATATGGGCCGTCCAAAGCCTTGTCAACGCGCGAACCTGTCAGGGATTTCATGATTTTGACGGCTTTTTCGCGTTGCTTCCGGGCAAGGGTTGGGCGAGTGTCCCGCACCCCGAACCGCCCCCGCCTTTGACCTATAAGGATTTTCCATGACCGTTTCTCCGAACCGCACTGCCACCCACAGCGGACTGGCCGCGCGACCTGGATTGAGACTTGAATCGAAACTCGGACTGCTCGCATCGGCCGCTGCAATTTGTCTCACGGTCGCTTTCGGAACTGGCCAGCCGGTTTACGCGCAGGACGCTAATGCCGTGATCGCAAAAGTGAACGGCGCGGAGATCCGCCAGAGCGATCTGGCGGTTGCCGAGGAAGAACTGGGACCGAGCCTGCAACAGATGGACCCGGCGAGCCGCCGCGAAAACCTGATCGCATTCCTGATCGACATGAAGATCGTCGCCAAGGCTGCCGAAGCCAAGAAGGTCGGCGATGCGGCGGACTTCAAGCAGAAGCTCGCCTTCGCCCGCGACCGCCTGCTGATGGACAGCCTGCTGGCCACCGAAGGCAAGGCCGCCGTCACCGACGCGGCCATGAAGAAGGTCTACGAGGACGCCACCAAGCAGGTGTCAGGCGAGAAGGAAGTGCATGCCCGGCACATCCTGGTTCCGACCGAGGAAGAGGCCAAGGCGATCAAGGCCGAACTCGACAAGGGCGCGGACTTCGCCAAGCTCGCCAAGGAAAAATCCAAGGACCCGGGCGCCGCGGACGGCGGCGATCTCGGCTTCTTCACCAAGGAACAGATGGTGCCGGAATTCTCGGCCGTCGCCTTCGCCCTCGAACCCGGCAAGATCTCGGACCCCGTGAAGTCGCAGTTCGGCTGGCACGTCATCAAGGTCGAGGAAGCGCGCGACCGCAAGCCGCCTGCCTTCGATCAGGTGAAGGGCCAGATCGAGAGCTTCGTGGTGCGCAAGGCGCAGGCCGATTACGTCACCAAGCTGCGCACGGAAGCCAAGGTCGAGCGCCTCGACAAGAAGGACGAGCCCGCCAAGGCCGAACCGGCGAAGCCGGACGCCAAGGCGGCTCCCGCGAAGAAGTAAATCGACCTGTTTCCTTCTCCCTGCTTGCGGGGAGAAGGTGGCGAGCTTTTACGAGCCGGATGAGGGGCCAGATGTTACCGATTTGCCCCTCACCCGACTTTCTCGCTTCGCTCGAAAGCCGACCTCTCCCCGCAGGCGGGGAGAGGTGATACAGAGCGCTCCTCCTCATCAAGGAATTGAGCTCTCCATGTCCACCGCCGTCTCCCCCTCGCACCCACCCACGTTCCCGACATGCCGCGCATCGCCGGCGTGCGCCTTGCGACGGCGGCTGCCGGCATCCGCTACAAGAACCGCACCGACGTGCTGCTGGCGCTGTTCGACAAGGGCACCACGGTGGCGGGCGTCTTCACCAGGTCGAAGTGCCCGAGCGCCGCGGTGGACTGGTGCCGCGCCAAACTGAAGGGCGGCGAAGCGCGCGCGCTGGTGGTCAATTCCGGCAACGCCAATGCCTTCACCGGCAAGACCGGCAAACAGGCGGCGACGCTCACCGCATCAATCGCCGCGAAAGCGGCAGACACCAGCGCGAACAAGATCTTCCTCGCCTCCACCGGCGTGATCGGCGAACCGCTCGACGCCACCAAATTCAACGGCGTGCTCGACGATCTCGCGCAGACGGCCGGGCCCGATGGATGGATGAACGCCGCCCGCGCCATCATGACCACGGACACGTTTCCGAAGGTCGCGACCGCCACGGTGAAACTCGGCAAGGCCAGGGTCACCATCAACGGCATGGCCAAGGGCGCCGGCATGATCGCCCCAGATATGGCGACCATGCTCGCCTTCGTGTTCACCGATGCGCCGCTGTCGGCCGCCGTGCTGCAATCGCTGCTCAAGACCGGCGTCGACGATACGTTCAACGCGGTGACCATCGACGGCGACACGTCCACGTCCGACACGCTGCTGGCGTTTGCCACCGGCGCGGCGGCGGCCGACGGTGCACCGAAAATCAGCCGCGCGTCCGATCCGCGCCTGAAGGCCTTCACCAAGGCGTTCCATGCCGTGCTGGCCGATCTCGCCGAACAGGTCGCGCGCGACGGCGAAGGCGCGCGCAAGCTGGTCGAGGTCGTGGTCGAAGGCGCTACCACCAAAACATCCGCGCGAAAGATCGCCATGTCGATCGCCAACTCACCGCTGGTGAAAACCGCCATCGCCGGCGAGGACGCCAACTGGGGCCGCGTCGTGATGGCGGTCGGCAAGGCGGGCGAACCGGCCAACCGCGACAAGCTCTCGATCTCCTTCAACGGCATCCGCGTCGCCACCAGGGGCGCGCGCGATCCGTCCTACGACGAGAAGGAAGTCTCGGCGCTGATGCAGCAGCCGAAAATCCAGATCAAGGTCGGACTCGGCCTCGGCAAGGGCCGCGACCGCGTACTGACCTGCGATCTCACCAAGGAATATGTCGCGATCAACGGCGACTATCGCTCGTGATCAAGCTCACCCTCGTTGTCGCCTGCGCGCTGATCGATGCGGACAACCGCGTCCTGATCGCGCAGCGTCCCGAGGGCAAGACGCTTGCGGGACTGTGGGAATTTCCCGGCGGCAAGCTGGAGCCCGGTGAGCGGCCTGAGCCGGCGCTGATCCGCGAACTTGCCGAGGAACTCGGCATCACGGTGCAGGAGTCATGTCTCGCGCCGCTGACATTCGCCAGCCACAGCTATGACAGCTTTCATCTGCTGATGCCGCTCTACATCTGCCGGAAATGGGACGGCATGGTCACGCCGCGCGAAGGCCAGCAACTCGCATGGGTGCGCGCCAACAAGCTGCGCGACTATCCGATGCCGCCGGCGGACGTTCCGCTGATCGCACATCTGACGGATTTGCTGCTGTAGGGAGCAAGCCGTAGCCCGGATGGAGCGCAGCGCAATCCGGGGCACGTCCGGTCGTGTTCATCCCGGATTTCACCGCGCTCCGGGTGATTTCCCGTTTCGTCATCCCGGGAGTTCGTCATTCAGGGACGCGCCCTCTTGGGCGCGGGCCCGGAATCCATCCGACAGAAATTCGGGGCTGCGCCCGCGAAGATGGATTCCGGGTTCGCTCGCGAAGGCGCTCGCGCCCCGGAATGACGGGGAGACGACTCCTGCAACATTTCGTGATGGGGATACAAATCCCCGCTTCCAAAACCGCGCTTAGGTTCGGCATGTCCTGCTCGTGAGGGGCGCTTCTCGAGGGCGTTCGTTAAGCGGAGCAGGATGCGGCGCCTGCGCGTGTGTTTCGCAAACACCACGCCCGGGAGGCTGGGGTCACCGTCCGGGCCAACTACGTGGCTCTGCCGTCAGCGGCTGGACGAGGACAGGATGAAGGCGGAGAAATCCCGCCGGATCAAGGCGCGCCGCGCCTGTCCTGACCCGGAAGTACGGTCCTCACGCCCAAAATCGCCGCAATGGAGCGCCGCAAGGCGATGCGCTTCCGGATCACCATTCGCCTCGCAAGCGGATGCCGGCAGCGAAACAACACATTTGCGCCTCGCGGCGCTCTATGCCCCTCATTGTTTTCGAGGGGTGGAACTAAAAAAGCGCAGCTCGCGCATGGCGCGAGAACGATTGCGCGTGCGTGAATGAAAGTGGCTGTTTGATAATTGAATCAGAACCGGCGCATCGCAAGTGCTTACACCACGTCATTCCGGGACGCGTCCCCTTGGACGCGGGCCCGGAATCCATACGACAGAAATTCGGGGCCGCGACCGCGAAGATGGATTCCGGGTTCGCTCGCAAAGCTGCTCGCGCCCCGGAATGACGGTGGAGGTGGATGGCCGGGTCAAGCCCGGCCATGACGAACCATGGTTGGGCGAGTTGTATGCACGATGTCGTCCCCGCCAACGGGTCCGGTTTCGCCGGCCAAGCCTGCGCGGGGACGACCGGGGAGAGAGATCACACGACGCTTCAACTCCATATTGCGCCCCAACCCGCATCACGTCTTCGGATCGCGCACCTTGTTCACCGCCTCCGCCAGCGACATCTTCGCCGAACCCGGCTTCAGCGGCTTCTGCTGACTCTCATGCGGCGCCCAGCCCGATAGCCAGACGACGTCGAAGGTGGCGCGGATGCGCCCGTCCGGATCGGAAAAGCGTTCGGCATAGATTTGCGCCATCCTGACAAACGTCGCGCGGCGGGACGGCGTGCGGCGGCGCTCATGAAGGATGTTGGTCGTGCCCATGCGCCGCAGATCCTGCATCAGCGCGAACGCGTTGTCGTAGCGCACGACGATGCGGTCCACGTCCGTCACCGGCAATGCGAAACCCGCACGCTGCAACAGCGCGCCAATGTCGCGCAGATCGGCGAACGGCGCCACGCGCGGCGACACGCCGCCCTCGATCTCGGACTCGGCGGCTGCGAACGACTGCCGCAGTTCGGTCAGCGTCTCACCGCCGATCATCGCCGCCAGAAACAATCCGTCCGGTTTCAGCGCGCGTCGGATCTGCGCCATCACACCCGGCAGGTCGTTCACAAGATGCAACGCCAGCGCCGACACCGCGAGATCGACAGAGCCGGGTTCGAGCGCCAGTGGTTCGGTATCAGAGACCGGCAACGCCATGGCGCGCAATCGCTGGACGCGTCCGCTCAGCGCCGCACGCACCTGATCGCCGGGCGTCCCCACGTCGATGCCGTCGGAGAATTCCCGCAATACGGCGTGCTGACGTTCCGCCATATCCTCCGCGACACGGTCGAGCAGGAACGCCGCCGGTCCGAGACGGGCCGCCCGATCCTGCCGCGCGCGCAACAGCGCGCGATCGAACAGGCGAGGCGGAATATTGTTCGGCGGCGAGGTCATGAGCCGTTGGTACGCTGTCCGGGGCGAACCTGGCAATTCCTTAAGCGCACCCGCTTGAGTCCGGTGGACGACGGAACTAACCTCGCGAACGCGAGGGAGATATGTCGGGGCTGCAAGCATCACCGCATCCTTTCAACACGCGGCTGCGCAGCCGCCTGACCAGCGCGCTCGTGGCAGGTCGCTCCGCCCTCGTCTCGCTTCCGCGCCTTGCCCTCGACATCGCCCTGCCGACACTCTGCGTCTCCTGCCGCGAACCGGTCGCGGGCGAAGGCGTCTGCGCGGCGTGCTGGTCGAAATTGTCGTTCATCGCGCCGCCGTTCTGCGCGCGGCTCGGCATTCCCTTTGTCTACGATCCGGGACCCGGCCTGCTGTCGATGCAGGCCATCGCCGATCCGCCCGCCTATCAGCGCGCGCGGGCGGCCGTGCGCTACGACGACGTGGCGCGAACGCTGGTCCACGCGCTGAAATATCAGGACCGGACAGATCTTGCCCCCACCATGGGGCGCTGGATGGCACGGGCTGGTCAGGAGCTTCTGGCCGACGCGGACGCGCTGATCCCGGTGCCGCTGCACTGGCGGCGCGGATGGAGCCGTCGCTACAACCAGTCCGGCGCGCTGGCGGGCGTGATCGGAAAATCCGCCCATTTGCCCGTGATCGGCGACGCCTTGCGCCGGGTGCGCCCGACATTGCAGCAGGTCGGACTGTCCCGGGCCGATCGCGCGCTCAACGTTCAGGGTGCATTCAAGGTGCCGCTGGAGAAGAAATCTGCCGTGCAGGGCCGCCGGATCGTGCTGATTGACGACGTTTTGACCTCCGGCGCGACAGTAGACGCCTGCGCACGTGCCCTGCTGCGGGCCAGGGCTGCGTCGGTGGACGTGCTGGTTTTCGCGCGGGTTGTGGACACGCTCCAGACCCCCATATAATTTGGGTTGTTTCCCGTTTCGTAAAGGCGAGTCATGGCGGCACTCATCGAGATTTATACGCGGCCCGGATGCGGCTATTGCAGCGCCGCCAAGTCACTGCTGACGCGCAAGAACGTCGCGTTCTCCGAATACGATGTCGCAATCGATCCGAACTGGCGCGCCGAAATGGTCGAGCGCTCCGAGGGCGGCACGACATTTCCGCAAATCTTCATCGACAAGGTCTATATCGGCGGCTGCGACGATCTCTACGCGCTCGACCGGGAGCACAAGCTCGATACCCTGCTGGGCGGACAGAAAGTTACCTCATGACAACCAGCACTGAAACCGGCGCTCCCTTCACTGCGGCAATGGTGCAGATGCGCACCGCCTTGCTGCCGGAACACAGCCTGGCGCAAGGCATCGCGCTGATCCGCGAGGCGAAGGACAAGGGCGCCGACTATGTGCTGACGCCGGAAGTCAGCAACATGATGCAGGAGAACCGCAAGGCGCTGTTCGAGCATCTGGCGTCCGAGGAAGACGATCTCTCACTGAAGGCCTATCGCGAACTGGCACGCGAACTGAAAATTTACCTGCACATCGGATCGCTCGCGCTGCGCGCTACGCCGGAACGCGCGGTCAACCGTTCGTTCCTAATCGCGCCGGACGGCAATGTGCTTGCGAGCTACGACAAGATCCACATGTTCGACATCGATCTTGGCGGCGGCGAGAGCTATCGCGAATCCGCCAACTATCAGGCCGGCGAGACCGCTGTCATTTCCGATCTGCCGTGGGGCCGCCTCGGTCTCACCATCTGCTACGACGTGCGCTTCCCCGCGCTGTACCGCGCGCTGGCCGAAGCCGGCGCGTCGTTCATCACGGTGCCCTCCGCATTTACGAAAAAGACCGGCGAGGCGCATTGGCACACGCTGCTGCGCGCCCGCGCCATCGAAAACGGCTGCTTCATCTTCGCCGCGGCCCAGGGCGGCACCCACGAGAACAAGCGCGAGACCTTCGGCCATTCGCTGATTATCGATCCGTGGGGCGAAATCCTCGCGGAAGGCGGCACCGAACCGGGCGTGGTGCTGGCGAAGATCGATCCGGCAAAAGTGCAGTCGGTCCGCAAGAACATTCCATCGTTGCAGCATGGCCGCCGCTTCGGCCTTGCCGATCCGAAAGCCGGACCGGAACATCTGCATCTCGTGCGGGGATCGGCATGATCCGCTACGCGCTGCGCTGTGAGCGCGGCCACGAGTTCGAGAGCTGGTTTCAGAGTTCGAGTGCCTACGACAGCCAGCACAAGCGCGGGCTCGTCACCTGTCCGGTGTGCGAGTCCACCAGGGTGGACAAGGCCATCATGGCACCCCGCATCGCGCGCAAGGGAAAATCCAGGCCTGCGCCCGAACCTGTGTCCGCGCCCGCAGAGGACGCATCGCCGGCATCGCTGGTGATGGCGCCGCAGGAACGCGAGCTTGTCGCCAAGCTGCGGGAGCTGCGCGACCACGTTCTCAAGAATGCGGACAATGTCGGCAAGAAATTTCCCGACGAAGCCCGCAAGATGCACTACGGCGACATCGAGCATCGCGCGATCTATGGCGAGGCAACGCCCGAGGAAGCCAGCGCACTGATCGACGAAGGCGTCGAGGTCGCTCCGCTGCCGGTGCTGCCGGGCGACCGGAACTAGCAGCCGCACATGATGGCCTCGCCATGAGCCCCGAGACGATCCCGTCATGGTCCGGCTCGTGGCAGATGTGGGCCGTGCTCTCGGCGGTGTTCGCCGCGCTGACGGCGATCTTCGCAAAGGTCGGCGTCGAGGACATCAATCCCGATCTCGCGACCTTCATCCGCACCGTCATTGTTCTGATGAGCTTCGCGGTAATCCTGTTCGCCACCGGCCAATTCACCGCGCCAGGACCGATTTCCGGCAGGACGTGGACATTCCTCGCATTATCCGGGCTTGCGACCGGCGCATCGTGGCTATGCTATTTTCGCGCGCTCAAACTCGGTCCCGCGACCCTTGTGGCGCCGATCGACAAGCTGAGCGTCGTTCTGGTCGCCCTGTTCGCGTTCGTGTTTCTCGGCGAGCGGCCCTCCGTGAGCGGCTGGCTCGGCATTGCGCTGATCGCGGCGGGCGCAGTCCTGCTCGCCGTGAAAAAGTAAATCAGCCCGCCACCAGCATCGCGACACCGACGAGAATGAGTACGATGCCGCCAAGCTCGCGCAGCGATATGGGTTGTTTCATCGAATAATAGGCGACGCCCTGCGCGAACAGCACCTCGACCAGTGCCAACGTCCGCACATTGGCCGCGGCGGTGAGCGCGAAGGCGAGAAACCAGAACAACGACGCGAACGACCCCATGAAGCCCGCGAACATCGAGGGCTTCCAGAGCCGGAAAATCGCGGTCATCGTCCCCGGCGAGCGCGCGATCAGCCAGCCGGACAGCACGACGGTCTGCATCAGCAGCGTCGCCGCCAGCGTCACGCTGGCGGCGGTGACGAAGCTCACGCCGGTGACATTGAGAATCGCGCCGCGATAGCCGACCGCCGACAGCGCGAAGAACGATGCTGCGACAAGACCAAGAATCGTCGGCTTCAGATCGCCGAAGCCTTTCGTGCCGCCCGGGCGCACAGCCGTAATGACGACGCCGATGGTGGCGATCATGATGGCTGCGACCTTCAGCATGGTGAGATGATCCGACAGAAAGACGAAGCCGAAGATCGCGGCCTGGATCGCTTCCGTTTTGAGATAGGCCGTCGTCACCACGAACGACCGCTCGTTCATGGCCATCAGCATCAGGGCGGTGGCGAGAATCTGCGCCATGCCGCCGACCACCAGCCAGGCCCAGAATCCGGCCTCCGGCCACGACAGCCGGTCGCCATTGGCAACGAGGATCAGTCCGAGAAAAACCAGCGAAAACGGAAAGCCAAACAGAAAGCGGATATGGGTCGCGCCGAGCGTGCCGAGTTGCGCAGTGAGACCGCGCTGCATCGCGTTGCGCACGACCTGCCCTGCCGCCGCCAGCAGCGTGAAGGGAATCCAGAGCCAGATAAGCTGGGTCATAATGAAAAATAAAAGCCAAGGCGGCGGGAATGCCGGGTTCGGAGAGACCTATATCCGGCGCACGCGGTCAACCGGCGCCGCCTCATGTCAGTGCTGCGCGCCGGTCACGTCGCCGCTTCCGCGATCACCATGTAGTTCACGTCCATGTCGGACGAGAGGCTCCATTTGTCGGCCAGCGGATTATAGACCACGCCTGCCTGATCGCTGATGGCGAGCTTGTTGCGCTCGAGATGATGCGTCAGTTCAGCCGGCGTGACGAACTTGTCCCACTGATGGGTGCCGCGCGGCAGCCAGCGCAGCACATATTCGGCGCCGACGATGGCGAGCGCGAAGCTCTTCCAGTTCCGGTTGATGGTCGACGCCACCATCATGCTCGAAGGCTTCAGCAGCGCGGCACAACGGTCGAGAAACATCCCGACATTGGCGACATGCTCGACCACTTCCATCGCCAGCACGATGTCGAAACGCTCGCGCGGGTCCATCTCCTCGATGGTGGTGCAGCGATAATCGATCAGCAGATGGGAGCGGTCCGCGTGCAGCTTGGCCACTGCAATATTGGTCGCCGATGGATCGACGCCAATCACCTGCGCGCCAAGACGCGTCAGGGGCTCGCACAGCAATCCCGCACCACAACCGATGTCGAGAATGCGCAAGCCCGACAGGCAGTTCAGGCTCTTCGGATTGCGATCGAACTTGCGGCACGCCGCGTCGCGGATATAAGTCAGCCGCAGCGGATTGATCTTGTGCAGCGGCGCCATCTTGCCCTTGGGATCCCACCATTCCTCGGACAATTGCGAGAACCGTGCGATTTCGCCGGGATCGACAGTGGACGCTGATGTTGAATTCTGGATCATGCCGAGAAATCTATCCGGTTAGCGTGCCGTGATGTGGTTGCGGAATTCGATCGGCGCGCCGATCATTTTTATCGTCTTCGTGCCTTCTCCGACACCATTCACCCGGACATCTCCCCACCCAAATATCCGGCCGGCGATACTCTGGGTGACGTCAACGCTTTCGATTTTATCCAAACTCATCTCAAAGGTTTGCCGCTTGATAAACCCTTCCTTGTGAACAACCCGCAGGGTGGTCACATCGGTCTCGGTGGTCCAGCGCTGAAACCACGCCCGGAACAGCAGAAAGCCGCCGACAAGCGTCAACAAGGCGCTCGCCGCCAGCAGCGGAAAAATAACTCCACCGCCCGAGGCGACCAGACAAAGGGCCGCGACGGCAAGACACAGCAGCCCCGGCACATAGACGATGCCGTGAATCGTGGTGGAATACAGAATCTTTTCCCCCGGCTGCAAAATATCGTCGATATAGCGGCCCATTCCCGTCCTAACCGTCGCTACAGCGGGCAATCAGTGTCCCGCATCCGACGTTTGCTTCATTCTGCGGTCCCCCGCAAGCAAACGTCGGATGCGAAAGGACACTGGCAAATTATGATCCTGGTGATCCTTTGGCTCTGACGTTCGTAAAAGTGCCTGCTGAACAGTAGTACGAACGGCAGAACCGGATCACCAGTTGCTTGCCCGCGACCTGATGGGTATGTATAGCCGCCTTTTCGGGGTCGTGCTTCCGTTTTGAACGGAACTGGCTCCTTACTGAACAATCAGCCTAACCGGGACAGCACCATTCGCTATGGGCCGCCTTGTCATGAAATTCGGCGGCACGTCCGTCGCCAATATCGAGCGCATTCGCAACGTCGCGCAGCATGTGAAGCGCGAGGTCGATGCCGGCCATGACGTGGCCGTGGTGGTGTCGGCGATGTCGGGCAAGACCAACGAACTCGTCGGCTGGGCCACCGAGGCGTCTCCGCTGCATGACGCGCGCGAATACGATGCCATCGTGGCCTCCGGCGAACTGATCACCGCCGGCCTGCTCGCCATCGTGCTGCAATCGCTCGGCATCCAGGCGCGGTCCTGGCAGGGCTGGCAGATCCCGATCCTGACCGACGACGCGCACGCCTCCGCGCGCATCACCGGGATCGACGGCACCGAACTCATCAAGCGTTTCAAGGAGCGCAAGGAGGTCGCGGTGATCGCCGGCTTCCAGGGCATCCATCAGCCGACCGGGCGCGTGACCACGCTCGGGCGCGGCGGCTCCGATACATCGGCGGTCGCCATCGCGGCGGCGATCCACGCCGACCGCTGCGACATCTACACCGACGTCGATGGCGTCTACACCACCGATCCGCGCGTGGTGCCGAAGGCGCGGCGGCTCGAGAAGGTGGCGTTCGAGGAAATGCTGGAAATGGCGTCGCAGGGCGCCAAGGTGCTACAGGTCCGCTCCGTGGAACTGGGCATGGTTCACAACGTGCCGGTGTTCGTGCGCTCGAGCTTCGACAAGCCGGAAGACATCGACCCCCACGGCACGCCGCCGGGAACGCTGATTTGCAGCGAGGAGGAAATCATGGAGAATCAGGTCGTCACCGGGATCGCCTTTTCGAGGGACGAAGCCCAGATCTCCGTGCGCCAGATCGAGGACAAGCCGGGCGTCGCGGCCTCGATCTTTGTGCCGCTGGCGGATGCCAGCATCAACGTCGACATGATCGTGCAGAACGTCTCCGAGGACGGCAAGACCACCGACCTCACCTTCACCGTACCAGCCTCCGAATACGCCCGCGCCAAGGACACCATCACCAAGGCCAAGGACAAGATCGGCTACAAGGCGATGGACTCGGCCACCGACGTCGCCAAGGTCTCGGTGATCGGCATCGGGATGCGCAGCCACGCCGGCGTCGCCGCGCAGGCCTTCAAGGCGCTGTCGGAACGCAACATCAACATCCGCGCCATCACCACATCCGAGATCAAGTTCTCGCTGCTGATCGATGCCGCCTACACCGAACTGGCGGTCCGGACGCTGCACACGCTTTACGGGCTGGATCAGGCGTAAATCGCCCATTTCACCAGTGAGCAGTTGCGGCATCGTGATGACGCCGCTTTTGCTAGAGCGGGTCTGATATTTGGCAGGTGTTTTGCTTGGCAAAACGCGCCTCAATTCGATATAGCCTCAGGATAAGGCACGCGCGCCCGCGCCTCTGATTCCGGACCGTCGGATACGTCCGGGACAAAATGGGAGGTTCTGGCACGATCCTGAAAAGTCGTTATTTTACTTCTGGTTAACGCTATCGCGGCTGCCTGCGAGCCGCGCTGGAGTTGCAGGTTTAAGGATGTCAACGGATGCGGAGCGCGCTGGGAGGCCCCCGCGTCTTGTTGAGACGGCTCCGCGAAGTGATGGCCGAACAGGTCAGCGCTCAGGAACGGCTCGACAAGATCGTGGTGCTGATCGCCGCCAACATGGTGGCGGAGGTCTGCTCGACCTATGTGCTGCGCGTCGACAACACCCTTGAACTCTATGCCACCGAAGGTCTGAACCGCGACGCCGTCCACCGGACGGTGCTGACCGCGCATGAGGGCCTCGTCGGCCTCGTCGCCTCCGAGGCGACGCCGCTGAACCTATCGAACGCCCAGTCGCACCCGGCCTTCTCGTATCGCCCGGAAACCGGCGAAGAAATTTACCACTCGTTCCTCGGCGTGCCGATCCTGCGCTCGGGCAACACCCTCGGCGTGCTGGTGGTGCAGAACCGTGCCCACCGCACCTATGTCGAGGAAGAGGTCGAGGCGCTGCAAACCACCGCGATGGTGCTCGCGGAAATGATCGCGTCGGGCGAACTGTCGTCCATCGCCAAGCCCGGCGCCGAACCCGCCGCGCGCCACTCGCTGCACAAGACCGGCGCCGTCCTTTCGGACGGCATCGCGCTCGGCCATGTGGTGCTGCACGAGCCCCGCGTCGTCATCACCAACTACATCGCCGAAGATCTGCCGAAGGAAGTCAAACGGCTCGACAGTGCGATCCTGAAGCTGCGCGCCGATCTTGACCGCATGCTGGAACGCGGCGACGTCGCCGACGGCGGCGAGCATCGCGACGTGCTTGAAGCCTACCGCATGTTCGCCAACGACCAGGGCTGGCAGCACAAGCTGCACGAGGCGGTCGCCACCGGCCTCACTGCGGAAGCAGCGGTGGAGCGCGTGCAGTCCGACACCCGCGCGCGCATGCTGCGTTCGACCGATCCTTATCTGCGCGACCGCCTGCACGACCTCGAAGATCTCGGCCATCGGCTGATGCGCCAGCTTGTCGGACAGGATCACGCGCCATCGCGGGAGCAGTTGCCCGACAACGCCATCCTGATCGCCCGTTCGATGGGTCCGGCGGCGCTGCTCGACTACGACCGCAAGCGGCTGCGCGGCCTGGTGCTGGAAGAAGGCACCGCCAATTCGCATGTCTCGATCGTGGCGCGCGCGCTCGGCATTCCGGCGGTCGGCGAGGTGCCGAACGCGGCCGGCATCGCCGATCCCGGCGACGCCATCATCGTCGACGGCACCTCGGGATCGATTTACATCCGCCCGTCGCAGGAGATCCAGTCGGCCTATGCCGAACGCGTGCGCTTCCGGGCGCGGCGGCAGGAGCAGTACCGTGAACTGCGCGACAAGCCGTGCGTTACCAAGGACGGCCAGTCCATCGATCTGATGATCAACGCCGGTCTGGTGATCGACCTGCCGCACATCGACGATACCGGCTCATCCGGCATCGGGCTGTTCCGCACCGAATTGCAGTTCATGGTCGGGCAGAGCCTGCCGCGCAGCAGCGAACAGCTTGCACTCTATCGCGCAGTGCTCGATGCCGCCGGCGACAAGCCCGTGACCTTCCGCACCCTCGACATCGGCGGCGACAAGGCGCTGCCGTATATGGACACCATCGTCGAGGAAAACCCGGCGCTGGGCTGGCGCGCGATCAGGCTCGGTCTGGACCGGCCCGGCCTGCTGCGCGGACAAATCCGCGCGCTGCTGCGTGCGGCGTCGGGACGTTATCTGCGCGTGATGTTTCCGATGATCTCGCAGGTCGATGAATTCGATCAGGCCAAGCTCGTGATCGAGCGCGAACTGACCTATCTTCGCCAGCATGGCCACACGCTGCCGGAGCGCGTCGACGTCGGCACCATGGTCGAAGTCCCCGCCCTGCTCTACCAGATGGACGAATTGCTCAAGCGCGTCGATTTCATTTCGGTGGGATCGAACGACCTGTTCCAGTTCCTGTTTGCCGTGGATCGCGGCAACTCGCGCGTCACCGACCGCTTCGATACGCTGTCGGCGCCGATCCTGCGCGCGCTGCGCGACATCGCGCAGAAGACCCACGCCGCCGGCAAGTCCCTTTCACTGTGCGGCGAGATGGCCTCCCAGCCGCTGGGCGCACTGGCGCTGATCGCGCTCGGCTACCGCTCGCTGTCACTGTCGGCCACCGCGCACGGCCCGGTGAAAGCGCTGATTCTCGATCTCGACGCCAAGAAGGCCGAAGCCCTGATCGGGCCGCTGCTGGATGCGCCGGCCGGAAGCGTCTCGATCCGCAACAAGCTGATCGAATTCGCCGAAGCCGAAGGGCTTTCGTTGTAGCGACGCTTCCGGACGCCTCCGAAGCCCGCCGTTGAATTCACCCTTGATCGATCGAAGCCCATGACCACGCTGACCGAAGCCAAACTCGATACCCTGCTGGCGCGTCATGCCTCGCTTGAAGCCGAACTGCTCGGCCAAGTGAATTCGGAAACCTATGTCCGCATCACCCGCGAGTTGAGCGAACTCGCGCCGGTGGTCGATGCCGTGAAAGCCTATCGCACGGCATCCGCTGAGATTGCCGGCATCGACGCGCTGATTGCCGACCCCGCCACCGAACCCGACATGCGCGCGATGGCGGAGGGCGAACGGCCGCAGCTTGAAGCGCGGCGCGACGAGCTGGCCCAGAACATTCGCGTCGCTCTGCTGCCCAAGGATGCGATGGACGAGCGCAGCGTGGTGCTGGAAATCCGCGCAGGCACCGGCGGCGACGAAGCCTCGCTGTTTGCCGGCGACCTGTTCCGCATGTACGAGCGCTTCGCGTCCCTGCAAGGCTGGAAGGTCGAAGTGATCTCCGCCTCCGAGGGCACCATGGGCGGCTACAAGGAAATCATCGCAGAGGTGCAGGGCCGCGGCGCATTCGCCAAGCTGAAATTCGAATCCGGCGTGCATCGCGTGCAGCGCGTGCCAGATACAGAGACGCAGGGCCGCATCCACACGTCCGCGGCGACGGTGGCGGTGCTGCCGGAGGCCGAGGAAGTTGATGTGGCGATCAAGGACACCGATCTGCGGATCGAGACCATGCGCGCGCAGGGCGCCGGCGGCCAGCACGTCAACAAGACCGAGTCCGCGATCCGCATCACGCATATTCCGACCGGCATCGTCGTCATGATGCAGGACAGCCGCTCGCAGCATAAAAACCGGGCCAGCGCGATGAACATCCTGCGCTCGCGCATCTACGACGCCGAACGTCAACGCATCGATGCGACACGTTCGGCCGACCGCAAGGGGCAGGTCGGCTCCGGCGACCGCTCCGAACGCATCCGGACCTACAACTTTCCGCAGGGCCGCGTCACCGACCACCGCATCAATCTCACGCTCTACAAGTTGCCGCAGGTGATCGCGGGCGATGCCCTGGGTGAATTGATCGACGCACTGACCACGGAACATCAGGCCGCGCAGTTGGCGGCACAGGGCAGCGCGGCGTGAGCGCGAACATCCCGTTCGCAGGATTGACGGTCGAGGCCGCCCGTCGCGCGCTGGCGGCCCATCTCAAGGACAACGGCATCGAATCGCCCGACCTTGATGCGCGGCTGCTGCTCGGCGCGGCGCTCGATCTCGATCACACCGGCCTGGCCACCCAGGCTGCGCGCAAGATCACCAGTGACGAAGCGACAGTGATCGCGACCTACACACAACGCCGGATCTCGCACGAGCCGGTCGCGCGCATCCTTGGCCGGAAGGAATTCTGGGGCCTCGATCTGTGCCTCTCCAATGACACGCTCGTGCCCCGCCCCGACACCGAGACGGTGGTCGAGGCGGCGCTGGACATTCTGCGGAGCGAGTCCCGCGCCAACCAGACTATCCGTATCGCCGACATCGGCACCGGCTCCGGCGCCATTTTGCTCGCGCTGTTGTCCGAGCTTGCCGCAGCGAGTGGCATCGGTACCGACATCAGGGTCGGTGCACTGGCGACCGCGGAGATGAACGCTCACCGGCTCGGCCTCGCCGGCCGGACCTCGTTCATCCAGTGCGATTATGCAGCCTCGCTGTCCGGCCCATTCGACCTGATTGTTTCGAATCCGCCATATATTCGCTCTGCGGACATCGCCGCGCTCGATCCCGACGTGCGCAACCACGATCCGCATCTCGCGCTGGATGGCGGCGCGGACGGGCTCACAGCCTATCGCATCATCATCCCGCAGGCGGCGGGATTGCTCGCTCCTGACGGAATCCTGATCCTTGAGGTCGGGTACGACCAGAGCGCTCCCGTAGGTGAAATCATGCGGGCGGCGGGATTAACCCTTCCACACCCGCCCAAGGCCGATTTGGGCGGCATTCACCGAGCCGTCATAGGGCGAAAGACGGCGTTTTAAAGAGCGTTTGGACCAGAAAAAACCTCTTGGAATATCGCTCCGGAGCGACTACGTTCCGGCCACACCATCGGTTCAGGGTCGTGGCCCCGTTAAAGAATAACGGGTCGAAGCCAGAAGCCTCGCAAGAGGCGCCCCGCCGGATGAAAGGTTCCTAAAAAAGGCTGGTCATGACGAGCGCGAAGGCTGAAAGAGCTGCGCTGCTTGGGACCGCAAAGCGAACGAAAGCCTGATATTGCGCTTGAACACTCATCTGCAAAACGTCACGCCTGCTAGCTCAGGCTGATCCGGCCCAGATGGCTCATTGCCTTCGGGCATTTGGAGAACGCGTCCTTGTTGAACGCGAACGACGGCAACTACGGTCTGAACCTGACGGCATCGCCGCTTGCGCGAATGCATTGCGCCGTGTCCTGCACACCAACCACCACGATCCAGAATCGGTAAAAGGCACCACATGAGAAACGGCCCGAATAACAACAAGCGTATGCGCAGCCGGAATAACAACAACAATAATAGCAATAACAACAACCGGCGCGGCCAGAACCCGATGACCCGGGTTTTCGAGTCCAACGGACCGGACATCAAGATTCGCGGCACCGCCTCTCATGTTGCAGAGAAATACGTCCAGCTCGCGCGTGACGCGCGCTCGTCCGGCGATCCTGTTGCAGCCGAGAACTACTATCAGCACGCCGAACATTATTTCCGGCTGATCGCGGCGGCGCAGGAACAGTTCCGGCAGAACCAGCCGCAACAGCAGCAGCCGATGATGCCGCGCAACGACAGCGATGCGCTCGACGATAACGGCGACGATGGCGACAGCTATTCCAACTTCGGCGCGGAGCCCGGCTTTGCGCCGGGACACCAGCAGCAACAGCCGCAGTTTCAGCCGCGCGAACAGCAGCCGTTCCCGCGCGAACAGCAACAGCCGCGCGAGCAACATTTCCGGGATCGCGATCATCGTCCGCAGCCGCAACCGTCCGTGCAGCCCGCCGAGAGCGAACCGGTCGATCGTCTTCCGTCATTCATTACCGGCGGCGCGCAGCCGCAGGCGAACGGAAATGGCGCAGAGGCGAGCGGCAACCCGAGCGGCGAGCGCTTCGGTCATCGTCGCCGCCGGCGTCCACCGGGACCCCGTCCGGAAGGCCAGAGCGCACAGCCTCCGGCGGAAGATTTCTCGGCCGGCGAATAAGCCCGGTTCGATATTGCTGATTGAATTGCCCGCCCGAGCGTTGCTCCGGCGGGCATTTTTTGTTCAGCCGGCTAATGACTTGTCGTTGTAGCGCGTCGGCGTCGGCACGAGGACCGGCGGCATCGACGGAATGAGGCGCGTGCGCTCGCGATGCGCCGGGATCGCGCGATAGACCTGCTTCGATGCCTCGACGATATGAACACCCGCGAACGGCGACGACACCGCAGCGCTCATGCGCTCCCAGGCCATCGCTGACCGCAGCACCCATCCGCCTTCGAACGGCGGCACAAACAGCGCCTCGCCCCACGCCGTCGGGGTGAACCATGTCTGCCGCAGCAGTTGCGTGATCTGCGAGCGCGAGTAAGGACGGCCGTGGCCGAACGGCGTGTTGTCGGTTCGGGTCCAGACGCCGCGGCGGTTGGGAATGATCGCCATCATCCGGCCCGAAGGCGCGAGTACACGCCACACCTCCCGCAGCAGCCCTTCCGGATCGTCGCAGATTTCCAGCGCATGCACGACCAGGATGCGGTCGACCGCGGCATCCGCCAGCGGCAGCGCAAATTCATCCACCAGCGTCGACAGCGTCGGACGCGCGGTGGGCCACTTGAGTACGCCCTGCGCGGCCGGCATCAATGCGATGCATCGCTCGGCGTCCTCGCGGAACAGGCCGAGATAGGGCGTCGGATAACCAAGCCCCGCCACGCGCAGGCCATCCGCATGCGGCCAGTGCCGCTGGATGCCGCGATTGATCAGCCGCCGCGCCACGATGCCGAGACGCTGCGAATAGAAATTGCGAAGATCGATCACGTCGATTGTCATGCTATCAGCCTATCATGGCATATCGTGAGATGCAGCGGCCACAAGGCCGTCCATGGAACGGCGTTAACGTATTTCACTCGGCTAGGCAGCCGTGTTAACTTAGCGCATCCTCGCCGAATGGAGATGTCATGACTGCCGAGATTCGCCTGTTTCCCTGCCTGTCCGACAATTTCGGCTATCTCATTCATGATCCGGTCACCAAAGCCACCGCCTCGATCGATGCGCCGGAGGCCGGACCGATCATCAAGGCGTTGCAGCGCGAGGGCTGGACACTGACCGACATTCTGGTCACGCATCATCATGCGGACCATGTCGGCGGCATCGCCGAACTCAAGACAAAATACAATTGCCGCGTGGTCGCACCTTTCGACAAGGGAACGGCGATCCCGCTGGCCGATGAGCGCGTCAAGGACGGCGACACGGTGAAGATCGGCAATCTCGCCGCACGCGTGCTGGAAACCCCAGGCCATACCCTCGACCATGTCAGCTACGTATTCGATGCCGACCGCGCGCTGTTCTGCGCCGATACGCTGTTCTCGATCGGCTGCGGCCGCGTGTTCGAGGGCACCTATCCGATGATGTGGGACTCGCTGCTGAAGCTGCGCGCGCTGCCCAACGACATGCGGGTCTATTGCGGCCACGAGTACACCGCATCGAACGTGAAGTTCGCGCTCGGCATCGAGCCGAACAATCCGGCGCTGAAAGCGCGTGCCGAGGAAGTGACGAAGCTGCGCGCCGCGAACCAACCGACAATCCCGACGCTGATCCGCGACGAGAAGGAAGCCAACACTTTCCTGCGCGCCGACGTTCCATCCGTCGCTGCCGCCGTCGGGCTTGCCGGCAAGAGCCCGGCCGAAGTGTTCGGCGAACTGCGCGAACGCAAGAACAAGGCATGACCGGCGGGACAACGGTTGGGCTGACAGCCGAAGAGATCATCACGCGTCTCGATCTGAGACCGCATCCCGAAGGCGGCCACTATCGCGAGACGTTTCGCGATTCCCATGCCGTCGATGGCGGCCGTGCGGCATCCACCGCGATCTATTTCCTGCTGGCGTGCGGCGAGACATCGCATTGGCATCGCATCGATGCAGTAGAGCTTTGGCATTACCATGCCGGCAGCCCGCTGACGCTCCGGATCGCCGATGACACTGGCGAACGCAAGATTATGCTCGGTCCCGATGTGACGGCGGGCGAACAGCCGCAAGCGGTCGTGCCGGCCCATGCGTGGCAAGCGGCGGAGAGCCGTGGCGACTGGACGCTGGTGGGCTGCACCGTGGCGCCCGGCTTTGACTTCGCGACGTTCGAGCTTGCGCCGCCGGGCTGGTCGCCCGCTTAAGAAGCGCGCCTGCCGAACACCATGTCCTTCGCGGCGATCAACCCGCCAACCGCGATCAGCGCTGCGGCTGCGGCCAGCGTCGGTGTGGGCTTGGCAAATCCCGCGAGGATCAGAAACGCCGTCGACAACAGAGGCGTGGCATAGGACGCCGCCCCCAGTACGCGGATGTCGCCACGCTTCATGCCGATGTCCCACGCGAAAAAGGCGATGCCGACCGGGCCGATGCCGAGCGCCACAATGGCGAGCCATTGCGCGATCGTCTCAGGCCAGATCGTGACTTCCAGAATGAAGTGACACACCGCAGCCAGCAGCGCAGTCGCCAGACAGAATCCCGCCACCGCGTCGGTCGGCACCGCCGCGAACCGACGCGACATCACCGAGTAACCGGCCCAGACGAATGCCGCGATGAAGGCCGCAAGGAAGCCCGGAATATGAGCCGGATTGAATTGCGATCCGCCATTGCCCGCGAACAGCATGACGGTTCCGGCAAAACCAAGTGCCGCGCCCACGATGTGGTGCGGCGCAAGGCGCTCGCCCGGCAACAGCGACGAGAGCACGACGATCAATAGCGGCCACAGATAATTCAGCAGACCGGCTTCAGCGGGCGGTGCCAGCCGCAACGCCAGGAAATAAAGCGCGTGATAGCCGAACAGCCCGCCGATGCCGACCAGCCACACCGCGAGCGGCTGGCGCAGCGCATGGATCGCCGTGGGCCGCCGCAGCCATGTCACCGGACCGGCGCATGCGCCGATGGCGAACGTCATCGCCAATAACTGAAATGGCGGAACGCGTCCCGTCGCTACGGTGAGCGCAGCAAGCAGCGACCACATAACGATGGCGGTCAGGCCGATGAGGGTGGCAGAGGAGGACGTCATCGCGGATCAATGGCACTCAATCCGCAACGACGCCAGACGGTCAAGTCAGATATTGTCCGCCGTTGATGGTCATCGTCGAACCGGTGATGAAACCGGACTCGTCGGAGGCAAGGAAGACGACGCCCCGCGCGATTTCCTCCGGCTCGCCGAGACGGTTCACCGGAATCTGCGGGATCACGTTCTTCTCCAGCACGTCCTTCGGCACCGCCTGAACCATTTCGGTGTTGATATAGCCGGGGCAGATGGCGTTGACGGTCACCCCGCCGCGCGCATTTTCAAGCGCGAGTGCCTTGGTGAATCCGATGTCACCGGCTTTCGCCGCCGAATAGTTGACCTGCCCGAACTGGCCCTTCTGGCCGTTGATGGAGGAAATGTTGATGATGCGCCCGAATTTGCGCGCGCGCATGCCCTCGATGACCTGCCGCGTCATGTTGAACAGCGAGCCGAGATTGGTGTTCATCACCGCGTTCCACTGATCGAGCGTCATCTTGTGGAACGGCACGTCGCGGGTGATGCCGGCATTGTTGACCAGCACGTCGATCGGCCCGAGATCGGCTTCGACTTTCTTCACGCCGTCCGTGCATGCATCGAACGCGCCGACATCCCACTTGTAAACCGGGATTCCCGTTTCGGCCTTGAATTTCGCGGCGGCCGCATCGTTGCCGGCATAAGTCGCCGCAACCTTGTAGCCCGCAGCCTTCAACGCCTTGCTGATCGCAGCGCCGATGCCGCGCGTTCCGCCTGTTACCAATGCCACGCGTGCCATCTTGAGTATCCCCTCCACAGTTCGCACTCTTTTAGACGGCAAGTATTCAAGTCAATTGAGATAACGCAAGAAAAAATGCCCGGCAGCGAGCCGGGCATTTTGATTTTATATTGTGCAGTGCGCTCGGAAGATTTTTATCGCTCCACGCACAGTGCGATGCCCATGCCGCCGCCGATGCACAACGTGGCCAGGCCCTTCTTGGCATCCCGCTTCTGCATTTCGTGCAGCAGGGTCACCAGCACGCGCGCGCCCGATGCGCCGATCGGATGACCGATGGCAATCGCGCCGCCGTTGACGTTGACCTTCGCAGGATCCCAGCCGATTTCCTTGTTCACGGCGGAAGCCTGAGCGGCAAATGCTTCGTTCGCCTCGATCAGGTCGAGATCACCGGGCTTCCAGCCGGCCTTCTTGAGGGCCGCGCGCGATGCCGGGATCGGCCCCGTGCCCATGATTGACGGATCGACGCCCGCCTGCGCCCACGACACGATCCGCGCAAGCGGCGTCTTGCCTTCCTTGGCCGCCTGCTTGGCGGTCATCAGCACCAGCGCCGCGGCGCCATCATTGATGCCCGAGGCGTTGCCGGCGGTCACGGTGCCGTCCTTTTCAAACGCGGGCTTGAGCTTGGCCATCCCGTCCATTGACGCACCGTGGCGCGGACCTTCGTCGGCCTCCACCACGATATCGCCCTTGCGTGTCTTGACGGTGAACGGCACGATCTCGTCCTTGAACTTGCCGGCCTTCTGCGCCGCTTCGGCCTTGTTCTGCGAACCGACGGCAAACTCGTCCTGCTGCTGGCGGGTGATCTGGAACTGCCGCGCGACATTCTCGGCGGTGTTGCCCATGTGATAGCCGTTGAAGGCATCCCACAGACCGTCCTTGATCATGGTGTCGACGAAATCGAGCGCGCCCATTTTCACGCCAGCGCGCAAATGCTGGGCATGGGGCGACATGCTCATGGATTCCTGACCACCAGCGACCACGATCTCGGAATCACCGTTCATCAGCGCCTGATAACCCAACGCCACCGTGCGCAGCCCTGAACCGCAAAGCATGTTGACGCCCCAAGCCGGGCTCTCCACCGGAATGCCGGCCTTCATGGCCGCCTGCCGTGCGGGGTTCTGCCCCTGAGCCGCGGTCAGAATCTGGCCCATGATAATTTCGGAGACGCGGGCTGGCTCGATGCCGGCCCGCTCGAGAGCGGCCTTGATGGCAACCGCACCCAGTTCATGGGCCGGGGTATTGGCGAATGCGCCGTTGAATGTGCCGACCGGGGTGCGGGCAGCGCTGACGATGACGACATCGTCGGACATGGACATCTCCTGCTTTTGAAGTCGAAGGACCTGGGGGTCGCGGGGAAGCCGCCGGATGGATCGGCGGGCTTTGGCTGTATCCTGTTAACTAGTGTCCCGAATCCGAAGTTCACTCCGTGTTGCAGCATCTTGCGTTGCGAACTTCGATTCGGGACACCAGAAATTATAATTCCAGTGCGGTTTTAGCTCGCAACTCCGCAAAAGAATGCACTGCAAAACGATGCGGACTTGCGAGCCACCACACTAGCCGTTTCGTGTCAATCGGCCAAAGGCATTCTGGACGTTTGCTGCATTTGCGTCCTTGCCATGCCCGGACATTAACCGTCCTGCACAAAACGGTAGCCGTACCATTCTGAAAGTGCTTAGTTTATTGCGATGCATTGTTTGCACTGCCCCCGGCAATGCTCGCCGGTTCCATCCCTCGCTAGGTAGGTATGTGTGAGTCCATGGCAAAATCCGATCAGCCAATTACGATTAAAAAGTACGCCAATCGGCGCCTCTACAATACGGGCACCAGCACCTATGTGACCCTCGAAGACCTCGCGGCCATGGTGAAGGAGGGCGAGGATTTCCTCGTCTACGATGCGAAGACCGGCGATGACATTACCCGCTCGGTTCTGGCGCAGATCATCTTCGAGCAGGAAAACAAGGCCGGCCAGAACCTGCTGCCGACCACGTTCCTGCGCCAGTTGATCCGTTTCTACGGCGACAGCATGCAGATGATCGTTCCGAAATATCTGGAGCAATCCATCGACACGCTGACGCGCGAACAGGAAAAATTCCGCAAGCAGATGACCAACACCTTCAGCCTGACGCCATTCGCGCCGCTGGAGGAGCACGTCCGCCGCAACATGGAAATGTTCGAGCGCACATTCTCGATGTTCAAGCCGTTCGGTGCGCCGCTGCGGAAGGACACGCCGTCAGCCGAATCGCCGCCGACCGCGAACGAGCCGCCGGAGGCGGACATCGACGATCTCAAGCGTCAGATGAAAGAGATGCAGGATCGCCTCGAGCGGATGTCGAAGGAATCCGAGAACAAGGGCTGAGTCACCAATGTCACCGCGTTCAACGCGGTGACGGACTCTTTCGCGAATGGGCCCGGTATCAGTTTGCTGCGCGCGCTGCGTGGGATGGCTCCGCCATCGCATCGAAAGCCCACGGCTTCGTCAGGGAAGCCAGCCCCGTCAGCCGGCCTTGGATGTAGTCGCAGCCCCAGCCCTGCAACAGTTTGGCGGATTCCTCGTCCTGCACCCACTCGGCTACGGTCTCGATGCCGAGCCGGTGCGCAAGATCGATCAGGGTTTGCACGAACGCGCGGTCATCGGCCGACCGTGCGATGTTCTGCACGAATGCGCCGTCGATCTTCACAATATCGACGCCGAGTTTCCGCAGATTGCGGAACGATGTATAGCCGGCGCCGAAATCGTCGATCGCAATACGGCTGCCGAGTTTCTTCAGCCGCGTGACGAAGCCGCGAACATCGTCCAGATTCTGGATCGCCACGGTTTCGGTGATCTCCACGATCAGCCGCTCGGCTGCGCCGGGATGGGCCTGCATCAAGGATTCGATGCTGGTCCACCAGTCGGGATCCATCGTCGTGCCGGGTGAAATGTTCAGGCTGAGCTGAACCTGAGGCGCCGCCGCCAGTTCCGCCACCACCAGCTCCAGCACCCGGTGATCGACCAGCCGGATCAGGCCGAGTTTCTCTGCGACCGGAACGATGTCCGGCGACAGCGAATACTCGCCATCCTCCTGGCGCATCCGCACCAGACATTCATGAAACGCAGGCTGCCGCGAGCCGGCGGTCACCACCGGCTCATAGGCCATCACGATACGGCGTTCGTTCAGCGCGGTGACGATTTCATCAGTGACACGGATGTTGACCCGGCGCTGGGCGTCGCGCTCGATATTCGGTTGCCAGACCATCAGCGAGCCGCGCCGCCGCGCCTTGGCGAGATCGAGCGCCTCCTGGGTTCGGCTCATCGCCTCCTCGAGCGTGCGCGCATGCCTGAGCGCGTTGATGGCGCCGATCGATGCGGTCAACGCCACCGGTCCGGACCGGGTCGGCACCACTTCATCGCGGATTCCGGACAGGAACCGCTCGGCGGCGATGTTCATATCGTCGACAGAACAGTTCTTCAGGATCAGTCCGAATTTATTGCCGGAAAATCGTCCGAGTACATCGCCGCCGCGCAGCCGCGCGCGAATGCGCTTCGCAACCTCGCAGATCACCTCGTCGGCGACTTCGTATCCAAACGCATCGTTGATCGCGGCAAGATGATCGATGCCGACCAGCATGAAGGCGAAGGAGGAGCGGAATCGGCCAGCCTCTTCGATGGCTTCAGCCAGCGCCGCGGTCAGACGCGTGCGGTTGAATTCGCCGGTCAGCGGATCGTCCTGCGATAATTTCAGAAGCTGCTCATCCCGGGCATGGCGCTCGTTGTTGATGCGAACGATGGCTTGCGCACGGGACGGCTTTCCATCGGGGCCGGCAAACCAGCGGCCGCATTCATCGATCCACAGCACAGGCTCGGATATGCCCGCGCGCAAACCGTATTCGATCTGGTACGGCACGCCGTTCCCGGTATCGACCGCCGTGGAATTCAGCACGGCATCGTTGCGGATGCCGCGCATCGGCTCGATCAGTTTCGAAAATTCGGCGGCTTTGGACAAGGCCGCCTGCGGAATGCCAGTCAGCACATCGGCGACGTTATCGCTCCACTGCAAGGTGTCGCTCGCGATGTCCCAGGTCAGGCTGGCCTGACCGAGAGTCGCAAGAAGATTCGCGGCGGCCGGAAGGGAGCGGCGGACGGCAGGGGCGTCTGCGGGCGCCGTTGCAGGGGTAGAAGGAGACGAGGTTTGAATCCGGCTGACTGTCAAAGGTGCCTCGTTCCGGGACGCATGCGGGTGATTCGGCGACGGAAGTTGAAGTCTCCGGTGCGCGTCAGTCTAGCTCAACTTCCTGAATAATCCGACAAACCGGGTGTTTCTGAATGTCCGGAAGGAGGTAACCCGCTGCCAACCACGTCCGGCACAACCCTTGCGATGCTGCCCTTGGAAGACGCATTGCGTCTCGAAATGAAACAGGCGGCAGACAGGCAATGACCGTTTCCAGCATCACACCGGCGGCCGGACGGACGACGCCCAAAAGGGAAACGGCGCACGGCGACCCCGCGCCTGAACCCGTTGCCACACACGCGCTGGTCCCGGTTGGACGCGTGGAGTGGATTCCGCTGTCCCGCACGGGGCGCCCGGACGCCTCGTTCGTCGCACACCTGATTGCGATGGCGGAACATACCCCGCAGACACGCACGTTACGGCGAGCGACACCGGCCGCCGCGCGCGCGACGTATGATCGTGCAACCGCGAAGGACGCAGGCGGTTCCGGCAGGGTGCTATCGCAGATCGCGTGAGGCGCGATCAGGGCTTTGGCTGGGGTCCGCGTTCCGGCTCGTGATCGGACACCAGGTCGGCGACGCTCCAGTCCGCGATCTTGCGCTCGGTCGCGGGAGGCGCAGCAACCGGAGCAGGAGCAGGATTCTCGGGACTCCGGATCACGGCGAGTGTCGGCACCGGCTTTGGCGCTGCTTCAGGCTGCGGCTCTGAAACATGCTGCGGCTCAAGACGTGGCTCAGGCGCGAACACCGGCTCGACCGGCTTGGGGGCCTGAGGCGCCGGATCGAAGGACGGTTCGCGGCTGGCCGGGATCGGCACCGCATCGCGCGTGACGTCCACAGGGGGAGCCGCGGGGGCCGCGGCGGGCACATGGCGATGCCGGTTGCGGACGCTCATGGACACGCCGGCGAGAAACTCCACGGCCATCAGCACGGTCAACAGGAAGAAGGTCGAGGTGCCGAACGGCACCAGCAGCAGAAAACTCCGCCGCTGCCGCCCCGAACACGATCAGCGACAGCAAATGATCCGTGAGATACCGCGCGCCGGGCCGCGACGCCTTGATGACTTCGAGCAACAGCAACAGCACGCCGAGCGCCAGCAGCGCATCGCCGAATGTGGGAGCCCACGTCGCGCCCGACATCAACGGCACGTCCACGATCGGCGCGGTGAACGCCACGCCCGGCATCAGGAATACGAAGATGTTGTAGATCGCGAACGGAATCAGAAGCAGCGGGAAACCGATCATCGCCGGCAGCTTTCTCAGAACGACGTCCTGTGGGCGCTTGTCGTCACATGGGTGTGTGGCGTTCTTGTGGAAGGCGTTGGCACAGCCCTTCCGCCGACATCACCGCGTTCGCGCTGCGCGAGGCAGCGCGAACCGAGAAGGACAATCAGTCCTTCTTGACCTTCAGGACCTGGCGGCCCTTGTACATGCCGGTCTTGAGATCGAGGTGATGCGGACGGCGCAATTCGCCCGAATCCTTGTCCTCGACATACGTCGGCTTCTTGAGTGCGTCCGCCGAGCGGCGCATGCCGCGGCGCGACGGCGAGGTTTTCCTGCGTGGAACGGCCATGGGATCGTCGTCCTCTAAATCAAGGCTCACCCGCCGGGCGGGGGCTCTCCAGAATTCGGATTGAGGCCGCGTATATAGAGGAAGGCGGACGGGAAAGCTAGACCATGGGCCTGCGGAAAATACGCCAAAATGGCCCAAAATCAGCGATTCCGCCCCCAGCAGTTGGAGATTTCCGCCGACTGCGCCCGCTGCACATAGGTTCCGGCCAGCCGCCTGACCCCGGACCCGGCGTGCGGGCGCTCCGGGTCACCGGATTGGGGAGGATCGAGGCCAACAGGGCCGCCTCCTGCGCCGACAGTGCCGAGGCAGAGCGGCCGAACGCATAGTTCGCGCCCGCCTCAGCCCCGAACTGGCCGCTCGGCCCAAGCTCCGCCACGTTCAGATAAAGCTCAAGAATACGCTTTTTCGGCAGTATCAGGTCGATCCACAGCGCCAGCGGAAATTCCAGCACCTTGCGGACCACGCTACGGCCCGGCCACAGGAACAGGTTCTTCGCGACCTGCTGCGTGATGGTCGAACCGCCGCGGGAGACCTCGCCGTCCTGCGCCTCCTCGAGAATGTCCTGCACCGAATCCCAGTCGATGCCGTGGTGGAAGCAGAACTTGGCATCCTCGGCCGCAACGACGGAGCGCGGCAGGGCCGGCGCGATGGCGTCGATATCGATCCATGTCCGCGCTACCGGCTCGCCGGAAAGAAACCGCCCGATCATCAGCATCGAGATAGGGTGACCCGCACTGTAGATCGGCGTCAGGACATAGGGCAAAAGCACCAGTCCCAGCACAAACAGCACAATCATACGGATCAATCGTCGCATTACGCCTCATGCCCTGATGACTGTCCTAGCTAGCAGAAACCCGCGGCCCTGCCCTAGCCAAATCCCGCACGGGATAAGGCTTTGCGGAATTGACGCGGGCGATGCCATGACCGATTGTCCGCCGAAATTTGCGTCTCTTTGGAGTTTTTGATGACCACCGGCACTTCACCACAGGATTTCATGAAACGGCTCGACGCCACCGCGGCGGACACCGAGACGCTGCTGACGCGTCTCTTGTCGGACACGCCGCTGTCCGGCGAGATCGAGCGTCCGAGCCGGCTGATGGAATCGATGCGCTATTCGAGCCTCAATGGCGGCAAGCGGCTTCGCCCTTTTCTGGTGGTGGAAAGCGCCGCAATGTTCGGCGTGGCCCGTGACGCAGCGCTGATGGCGGGCGCGGCGCTCGAATGCATTCACTGCTATTCGCTGATCCACGACGATCTGCCGTCGATGGACAACAGCGACCTGCGGCGCGGCCGCCCCACAGCGCACAAGAAATACGACGACGCCACCGCGATCCTCGCCGGTGATGGGCTTCTCACCATCGCCTTCGACATCATCACCCGAGACGAGGTTCACAAGGATCCGACGGTGCGCCTGTTGCTGACCCGCGCGCTGGCGCGCGCGGCCGGCGTCGGCGGCATGGTCGGCGGACAGATCATGGATCTTGCCGGCGAAGGCCGCTTCGGCGACCGCGAGCCGCCGGATGTCGCGAAGTTGCAGCAGATGAAAACCGGCGCCCTGCTCAAGTACGGCTGCATCGCAGGCGCCCTGCTCGGCCAGGCGCCGAAGGAACAGTACGACGCGCTCGACACCTACGGTCATGCGTTGGGCGAAGCGTTCCAGATCGCCGACGATCTTCTCGATGTCGAAGGCGATGCGGCGGCGCTCGGCAAGCCGGCGGGACAGGATGCCGCCGCCGGCAAGACCACCTTCGTCACGCTGCTCGGCATCGACGGCGCGAAGGCCCGCGTGCGCGATCTCCTGAAACAGGCCGACGCGGCGCTCGCGCCGTTCGGCGCAAAGGGCGATGTCCTGCGCGCAGCGTCGCGCTTCGTCGCCGAGCGACAGAACTAGGAGAGGGAATGGCAGGCAAGAACGACGAAGACCCCTATCTGCACCGCCTCCGGGCGATGCCGAAGCCGGTCCGCATCGTTCTCGCCCGGCCCCGTCTGTTCATCTCGATCGCCATCGGCCTCGCGTCCCTTCTGGTGTTGCCGGAATCGCTGCGCATTGCGACTCGGCTTTTGATCGCCTGGGACATTTCCATCGCGTTCTACATCACGCTCGCCTTCGTCCTGTTCCTGTCGTGCGACAGCGAGCGTATCCGCAAACTCGCCGCGCTTCAGGATGATGGACGTTTCCTGATTCTGACTCTGACGGCAGTCGCAGCCTTCGCGAGCATCGCCGCCATTGTGATGGAGCTCGGCATCAAGCCGCAGCGCGCGCCGCAACTCATCCTTGCTGTGATGACCATCGTGCTGTCCTGGAGCGCGATCCATACCACCTTCGCGCTTCACTACGCGCACGAATACTACCGCAGCCGGAATACCGGCGGGCTCGCCTTCCCCGGCGGCGAGCAAAAGCCTGACTACTGGGACTTCGTCTACTTTTCATTCGTGATCGGCATGACGGCACAAGTGTCGGACGTCGGCATCACCGACAGGATCATCCGCCGCACCGCCACCGCGCACGGCGTCGCTTCTTTTATCTTCAATACCGCGCTGGTGGCCCTGATGGTCAACATCGCGGCCAGTGCGATCTGATCTCTCATGGTAACGACGTTCCTGACCTTCCTGCTGGTCCTGACCGTGCTTGGAGCGTCCGCCACGCTGGCAAAGAAACTCAGCGTCGCACCCGCCATCGTATTCCTGATCGTCGGTATCGTGCTGGCCTTCACGCCATGGTTTCCGCGCATCGAGATTCACCCGGAGGGCGTACTGCTGCTGGTGCTGCCGCCGCTGATCTATTCGGCCGGCGTTTCGATGAGCTGGCGGGAGTTCAAGTCCAACCTGCGGCCGATCACCCTGCTCGCCATCGGCTGCGTGATCTTCACGACCTGCGCGGTGGCGGCCGCCGCACACTTGGTCCTCGGTCTGCCGTGGGGCGTCGGCTTCGTGCTGGGCGCGATCGTATCGCCGCCGGATGTGGTTGCGCCGCTGGCCATCGCCAGGCGGTTGAAACTGCCGCATCGCATCCTTGTCATTCTCGAAGGCGAAGGGCTGGCGAACGACGCCACCGCGCTGATCCTGTATCGCTTCGCGGTCCTCGCCGTCTCGACCGGGACGTTCTCGCTCGCGCCCGCCGCCGGCACATTCATCGCGATCATCGTGGGGGAAATCATCTTCGGCATCGCAGTCGGATGGCTCAGCCTGCGGCTGCGGCAATGGGCGCACGACCCGCGTGTCGAGATTGCCCTCTCGCTGCTGACACCGTACCTCGCCTTCTGGGTTCCGGAACATCTCGGCGGCTCGGGCGTGATCGCGACCGTGGTAACCGGCCTCTATGTAAGCTGGAACGGCCCGCTGCTGATTCCCTCAAGCACCCGTCTGCAAGGCATCTTCTTCTGGGACGTCGTGATCTGGCTGATCGAAGGCGTGCTGTTCCTGATGATCGGCTTCGAGACGCGACTGCTGATGGAGAAATCCAGGGACCTGCCTGTCGGAGAAATTCTTGCGGCGATCGCCATCGTCTCCGCGATCGTCGTCGTCGCACGATTCCTGTGGGTCTTCCCCGGCACCTATCTGACGCGGGTGTTCAGCAAACGCCTCGCCACCCGCGACCCGTTGCCGTCATGGCGCGCCATTGTGGTGATTGGGTTTACCGGCATCCGCGGTGTTGTCTCGCTGGCGGTTGCGCTCGCGGTGCCGCTGACGCTGCCCAACGGCGAGGAATTCCCCCATCGCGATCTGATCCTGTTCGTGACCTTCGGGGTGATCTTCGTCACGCTGGTCGGGATCGGACTGACGCTGCCGCTGGTGGTGAAGCTGCTCGGCCTGTCGAAGCACGGACAACTCGAAGCCATTCACGAGCGCGAAGCCGAGATCGCCGCGCGGCGAGAGATCCTCGAAGCCGCGCGCGGCTCGCTCGACACGATCATCAGGGAGCGCAACCTGCCCGAAAGCCTCGCCCGGTTTCTCGAGGCCCGTCACGAAACGCGGATGCGCGCGCTTCCCGAGCCTCCAAGGGAAGAAGGCCAGTTCACGCCGGCGACGCAGGGCGCGTCGCTGGTGCGCGAGATCATCACCATCGAGCGCACCTATCTGCACAAGCTGCTGCGCGACGGCAAGATCACCGACGAAACCCGGCGGCGGATTGAGCGCGATCTCGATCTTGAGGAAGCGGTCGTCGACAATCGTGAAAAAAACCTGCCGGTCTAACAGGCGGGCGCGATCCTCATGGTGAGGAGCGAGGCAAAGCCTCGCGTCTCGAACCATGAGACGACACACAAACCTCATCCTTCGAGACGCAACGCTTTGCGCTGCTCCTCAGGATGAGGTTTTCTTAACGCAGGAATTATTCCGCCGCCGTCACAGCCGGAGTCTTCGCGCCCGCGCCATACCGCTGCTCGATATAGTCGATCACCAGCGCCTTGAAATCGGTGGCGATGCTCGGGCCGCGCAGCGTGCGGAATTTCTGGCCGTCCACGAACACCGGCGCGGCCGGCGTTTCGCCGGTACCCGGCAGCGAGATGCCGATGTTGGCGTGCTTGGATTCGCCGGGGCCGTTGACGATACAGCCCATCACCGCGACATTGAGTTCCTCGACGCCGGGATAGCGCGTTTTCCAGTTCGGCATTTCGTCGCGGATGAACGCCTGAATGTCGCGCGCCAGTTCCTGGAACACCGTCGATGTGGTGCGGCCGCAACCGGGGCATGCCGCGACCAGCGGCACGAAGGTGCGGAAGCCCATGGTCTGGAGAATTTCCTGACCGACCTTTACTTCGATGGTGCGATCGCCACCCGGCTCCGGCGTCAATGAGACGCGGATGGTATCGCCGATGCCGTCCTGAAGCAGGATGCCGAGCGCGGCGGACGATGCGACGATGCCCTTCGATCCCATACCGGCTTCGGTGAGGCCAAGATGGATCGCGTAGTCGGACCGCGCCGCGAGTTCGCGATACACCGCGATCAGATCCTGGACGTTGGAAACTTTCGCCGACAGGATCATGCGGTTCTTCGGCAGGCCGATTTCCTCGGCACGCGCCGCCGACAGCAGCGCTGACTGCACCATCGCCTCGCGCGTCACCGCGCGGGCATCGATCGGATTCGGCGACGCCGCATTCTCTTCCATCAGCTTGGTTAGCAATTCCTGATCCAGCGAACCCCAGTTGGCGCCGATGCGGATAGTCTTGCCGTGCTTGAGCGCCATCTCGACAATGTCGGTGAACTGCGTGTCGCGCTTGTTCTTGAAACCGACATTGCCCGGATTGATGCGGTACTTGGACAATGCCGCCGCGCATGCCGGATGATCGGCGAGCAGCTTGTGGCCGATGTAGTGAAAGTCGCCGATCAGCGGCACGTCGACGCCGAGCTTGTCGAGTTTCTCGCGGATATGCGGAACGGCAGCAGCGGCCTCGTCACGGTCCACCGTGATACGAACCATTTCGGAACCGGCGCGCGCAAGGGCTGCGACCTGCGTGACGGTGCCTTCGATGTCGGCGGTGTCGGTGTTGGTCATCGACTGCACCACGATCGGTGCGCCACCGCCAACCTTGACGTTGCCGACCACAACCTGAACCGTGCGGTGGCGCCCCTTGGGGCCGGCCTCGATGGCTCTGGTTCGTTCTTTCAGATCGCTCACTTCGAAATCCCTTTCGGGGCTCAAATATCAGTTTTTTGTGACGGGGAGCAGGGGATCGCCACCTGCCTCGCCACGGCAGTTTACCAGATATAGGCCCGCCATGACCAGAAGGGCAGCCCCCGCAAAGGCCGGAGTCAGGTGGTCATGCATCACGAAATAGCCGCCAATGACCCCGAACAAGGGCGTCATAAAGGTAAATGACGACAGTTTGCTCGCCGAATAGGACTTTATGAGAAAGAACCAGATCAGGAATGTCGTCCCGACAACCCAGAAGGTCTGGTAGGCCATGGATATGAGGGCTGCCGGGCCGGGCATATGAGTGATGCTCTCGCCGGAGACCGCCGCCGCCAGAGCCAGAATCGGAACCGAGACGGCAACCTGGTAGGCCAGCGTTTTCTCAGGCGGAGCCTGCAACAGCCGCGACGCCTTCACCGTCAGCGTGGTCGCAGCCCACAGGATGCCGCCGCCCACCACCATGATGTCTCCCAGAATGACATTGGCGTCGACGGACGGCTGCGGCACGCCGATGGCCAGTGCCACGCCGGCGAAAGACAACGCCAGCCCGCCCCACTGCAAGCCGCTCAACTGCTCGCCGAGAAACCGCCTTGCCCCGAGTGCCACCACGAACGGCGCGACATAGAGAAACACCACGGCCCGCGACGCCGTGGTGTAGAGCAAGCCGCGATAGATCAGGATGAATTCGAGGCCGAAGAGCAGCCCGGCGAGCAGCCCCGCCTTGAGCGTGCCGTCGCGACTGAACATCGGTACGCCGCGCACCCGCGCCACCAGCAGGATGACCAGCAAGCCACCCATCGACCTGATGGTGGCCTGCAACAGCGGCGGAATATCAGGAAGCGCGAACTTGATCGCAATCTGATTGAAGCCCCAGCTCAGGCACAGCATCACCATCAAGGCGACAGCCGTCGCACTCAGGGGACGCCCCGATGCCGTAGTATTCAAACGATCTGATGACATGCCACCCCGTGTCCGGCTTTGCGCCGTGTTGTTGTTTTCAAAGCATAATGCGGAAAGATGCGAAGCGGCTTTCGGACACCATCATGCGCCGGAGACTACGCCACCTGCTGGCAATGCGCGCAGGTGCCGGTGATTTCCACCACCGACAATTTCGGCGCGAAGCCGGTGCCGCGCGCGGCGGCGTTGAAACTCTGCGCCAGCGGTGCTGCCGGAATTTCACCGACCGATCCGCAAGTCTCGCAAATCAGGAACGCCACCACCGACGTCTCGTCATGATTATGCGCGCACGCCAGAAACGCGTTGCGGCTTTCGATGCGGTGAACGAAACCGTTCTCCATCAGGAAATCCAGGGCGCGATAAACCGTGATCGGTGCAGGACGCGGCATGGTCTTGGCAAGTTCATCGATCACCTCATAGGCGCCGAGCGGCCGGTGGCTCGACAGCAACGCGCCCAGCACCTGCCGCCGGATCGGCGTGAATTTCTGACCGCGTCCCGCGCAGACTTTTTCAGCGTGCGAGAACGCGTCCTCGGCGCAACGGCCGTGGTCGTGATCCGGGTCGGGGAAGACAGGCTTCGCGTGTTTCATTGGTTCAATATGTAGTGCGGTTAGTGTGATTCCGCTCATAATTTCATCGGCATGATTTGCATGAATATTTCGCAGCGCACCATTTTCTATTGCATCGCATCATAAAAGCCCCAAATCATCGGCCTACAACGAGTTTGGCAGGCGGAAGCTCCAATAGCCCCCACCAATCCAGAGAAAAAAGCTGATGGCGACCACTCTCAAAACCTACCTGGACACCCTGTCGCCGTGGAATTTTTCCGGCGCGCGCAAGGCGAGCACCGCGAAAAAGGTCAATCTGGCGCTTCAGGGGGGGCGGATCGCACGGCGCGTTCACCTGGGGCGTATTGGATCACATTCTGTCCGATGGGCGGCTGGAGATCACCGGGATTTCCGGCGCATCGGCCGGCGCTCTGAACGCTGTCATGGTCGCGGACGGTCTTGCGCGCGGCGGGCCGGAGGAAGCACGCAAACGGCTGGCTGCTTTCTGGCGCGCGACAAGCACCGGCGGCGATCTGCCGCCGATCCAGCGCGCCATGACCGATCGGATGTTTTCGCTGATGCCGTTCGCATCCACACCGATCCAGAACTGGTTCGAGGCGATGGCGCACTACTTCTCGCCCTACGAACTAAATCCGCTCAACATCAATCCGCTGAGCGACCTGATCGGTCGCTTCGTCGATTTCGACGCCATCCGCAGCAACACCGATCTCGCGCTCTATATCTCGGCGACCAATGTGCACACCGGGCGGCTGCGGATCTTCGCGAACGAAAAGATCACCGCGGATGTGGTGATGGCGTCGGCGGCGCTGCCGTTCCTGTTCCGTGCGGTCGAAATCGATGGCGTCCCTTACTGGGATGGCGGCTACATGGGCAATCCCGCGATCTTTCCGTTCCTGCATGCGACGGAAGCCGAAGACGTGCTGGTGGTCCAGATCAATCCGGTGTCGCGCGCCACCACACCGAAAACCTCCGGCGAGATCATCAACCGGCTGAACGAAATCACCTTCAACTCGGCGCTGATCTCCGAACTGCGCACGATGGATTTCGTCAACCAGTTGATCGACGACGGCCGGCTGCCGCGCGGCACCGGCAGCGATCAGTACCGCCGGCTCAATATCCACCGCATCGATCTTGGCGCCCTCGGCAACCGTCTCGCTGCGTCCACCAAGATGAAGACCGATTTCGAATTCTTCGAGCTGCTGCATCGCGCGGGCATGCGCGCCGCGAAGAAATTTCTCGATACCCACTTCGACGATATCGGCCGCAAGAGCACCATCGACCTCGCCGCCGAATCCGGCGTCGAATGGGCGTGATCGCCTAATAGGCTGGTGAGACTACACAAATCCGTGTTCATGCCGGGATCGCATGGCTCGTATCGGAATTCGTCGGCTTCCTCAATTAATAAGCTAGCTTATTATAGCCTTTGCTTATCGAGGGAACCGCCGATGCCCAAGGGCAATCCCGATTTTCTGTTCGCGCTGTTCGAAACCCAGCGGATGCTGCGTCTCTATGCCGACAAGCTGGCGGTGCGCCACGGCATTACCCGCGCGCAATGGGCGGTGCTGGCGAAACTGGAACGCACCGAAGGCCTCAAGCAGTCCGAACTCGCCGAGATGATGGAAATGCAGCCGATCACACTGACGCGGCTGATCGACCGGCTCTGCGCCAACGATCTCATCGAGCGCCGCGACGACGCGAAAGATCGCCGCGCCAACCGACTCTATCTGCGTCCCGCCGCGCTGCCGCTGCTGAAAAAGCTCGGACACCTGCGCGCCGAAATCACGCAAGCGGCGTTGGGTCATCTGAACGCCGGCGAAGCCGACGAACTGGTCCGGCAACTCGAATCCATCAAGGACAACATCCGCGACGCCCTGCTGAGCGCCGACAAGAAGACAAAGGAGCCGCGCTATGGCTGATCCCGTCGTCAAATTCCCGGCCGAACAGAAGCTCACGGAAAAGCCGGAGCCGCGGGCCGCGGATACGCCGCGCAGAAACTGGGGCCAGACATTGCGTGACAGGCGGCGCACGCTGTTGCTCGTGGTGCTCCCGCTCGCGGTGCTGATCGGCGGCATCGCGTTCTATCTGTCCGGCGGGCGCTACGCGACCACCGACGACGCCTATGTCGGTGCGCAGAAGGTTCTCATCACGCCGGACATCTCCGGCAAGATCGAGAAGGTGCTGGTCAGGGAAGGCCAGCGCGTCAAAGCCGGCGACGAACTGTTCGAGATTGATCCGGTCCCGTTCCGCTTCGCGCTTCAGCAGGCGCAGGCGACGCTCGAAACCGCGAAAACGAACTACGATAATCTGCGTTCCAACATATCATCCTACACACAAATGCTGGAACTGGCGAAGCAGGGCGTCGACCTGAAGCAGCGCGATGTCGAACGCAAGTCCTCGCTGGTGAAGTCGCAGTCCGGATCTCAGCTCGACCTCGATACCAGCGCGACAAACCTCGTTCTCGCGCGCGCACAGCTCGAACTTCTGCAACAGCAGCTTGCCAATTCGAAAAACCAGTTGCTCGGCAATCCCGATCTGCCGCTCGAACAGTTTCCACCCTATTTCCAGGCCAAGGCCGCGCTCGACCAGGCGCAGCGCAATCTCGATCACACCGTGCTGCGCGCGCCGATCGACGGCACCGCCACGCAAGTCGACAGCATCCAGCTCGGCCGCTTCGTCGCGGCGGGAGCACCCGTGTTCAGCATCATCGACGACGCCAATCCCTGGGTCGATGCCAATTTGAAAGAATCCGATCTCACCTATGTGGCGAAGGGACAACCCGTCACCATGTCGATCGACGCGTTCCCCGATCACACCTTCATGGGCAAGGTCGGCTCGCTCAGCCCCGGCACCGGCGCGCAGTTCGCGATCCTGCCGCCGCAGAATTCCACCGGCAACTTCGTCAAGGTGGTGCAGCGCGTGCCGGTGCGCATCTATTTCGACAACAACGACAAGGCCGTTCAGAAGCTCAAGGCCGGCATGAGCACCTACGTCTGGGTTGATACCGGACATCAGCGCTCCCTCGCAGGCCTTCTCGGATTCTCCTCCGCTTCGGCGCAGGAGGACGCCCGGTGACCGCCGCCGCCCCCGCCTCCACGGCGGCGGTCCCGGGACTTCGCCGCAACATGGTGACGATCTGCGCCATGACCGCGACGATCATGCAGGCGCTCGACACCACGATCGCCAACGTCGCATTGCCATATATGCAGGGCACGCTCTCCGCATCGCAGGACCAGATCAACTGGGTGCTGACGTCCTACATCGTGGCGGCCGCGATCATGACCGCACCGGTGGGATGGATCGCCAATCGCTTCGGCCGCAAGAAAGTCTTCGTGTTCTGCTCCGCTGGCTTTACCGTCGCCTCGGTGATGTGCGGCCTGTCGCAGGACATCACGCAGATGGTGCTGTTCCGCCTGTTGCAGGGCGTGTTCGGCGCGGCTCTCGTTCCGCTGTCGCAGGCGGTGATGCTCGACTCCTACGCCCTGCACGAGCGCGCCAAGGCGATGTCGATCTGGGGCATGGGCGTGATGCTGGGGCCGATCATGGGGCCGTCGCTCGGCGCCTGGTTGACCGAAACCTATTCCTGGCACTGGGTGTTCTTCGTCAACATCCCGTTCGGCATCGTCACGGTCGCCGGACTTATCATTTTCATGGACGAGACCAGGACCGACAGCGAACTGAAATTCGACTGGTTCGGTTTCGGGGCGCTGGCGATCGGCATCGGTGCGATGCAGGTCGCGCTCGACCGCGGCGAGCAACTGGGCTGGCTGGAATCGCCGGAGATCGTTGCCGAGACGATCCTGTCGATTGTCGGATTCTATTATTTCTTCGCACACTCCTTCACCAGCAAACGGCCGTTCATCCAGTTCGCGATCTTCAAGGACCGCAATTTCATCGGCGGCTGCGTCTTCATGTCGGTGATGGGCCTCGTGCTCTACAGCACCATGGCGCTGGCCTCGCCATATCTTCAAAATGTCATCGGCTATCCGATCCTGACCGCCGGCCTGCTGCTCGCCACGCGTGGCCTCGGCACCTTCGTCGCAATGATGCTGGTCGGGCGGTTCATGAAGTTTATCGAGGCGCGCACGCTGATCGCAAGCGGCATGCTGCTGATGTCGGCATCGCTGTACTTCATGACTGGATGGACCGACCAGACCGGCGTTCCGACCATCGTCGTCGTCAGCATCGCGCAGGGCTTCGGGCTTGGGCTGGTGTTCGTGCCGCTGAGCACCGTCGCATTCATGACGCTGCCCGGTCATCTCCGCACCGACGGCACGTCGATGCTGACGCTGGTCCGCAACGTCGCAAGTTCGGTCGGCATTTCGGTGGTGACCGCCAAGCTGACCGAAGGCGGGCGCGAAGCCTACGCCATCATCAATGAGAACGTGACTCCGTTCAACAAGCCGATGCAGATGCCGGATGTCGCAGGCATCATCAACATGGGCACTGACGCCGGGCGCGCGATCATGGATGCCCTGATCAGCGTGCAGGCGCAGATCATCGCGTTCTCATGGGATTATCAGATGGTGATGATCATCACCCTGCTCGCCGCGCCGCTGGCGGTGATGATCGGATCGACCAAGGCAGTGCTGCGCCAGCAATCGCAAGCGCCGGACCATGCCGCGGTGATGGAATAACCAAGCCCTGAAACCTCATGGTGAGGGGCGCACTTGCGCCGTCTCGAACCATGAGGATTGTTAACGCCTCATCCTTCGAGACGCGACCAAGCGGTCGCTCCTCAGGATGAGGACACATGCGACGATCAGTTCAGCTTCTCGATCGCCGCCGCGGCGCCCTGCCCGACGCCGACGCACATGGTGGCCAGCGCATACTTGCCGCCGCGCTTCTCCAGACCGTGCACCGCCGTCAGCACCAGCCGCGCACCGCTCATGCCGAGCGGATGACCGAGCGCAATGGCACCGCCATGCGGATTGACGAAATCCGCATCTTCCGTGACGCCGAGCTGGCGCAGCACGGCGATGCCCTGCGACGCGAAGGCCTCGTTGAGTTCGATGAGATCGATATCACCGATCTTGAGACCGAGGCGCTCCAGCAGCTTGCGCACCGCCGGCACCGGCCCCATGCCCATGACGCGGGGAGCGACACCGGCCGACGCGTGACCGAGCAGTTTCGCACGCGGCGTCAGACCGTGCTTCTTCACGGCCTCTTCAGACGCGAGAATGATCGCCGCCGCGCCATCATTGACACCCGAGGCATTGCCCGCAGTCACTGTGCCGTCCGGGCGCACGATCGGCTTCAGCTTGGCGAGCCCTTCGAGGGTCGTTTCGGGGCGCGGATGTTCGTCCTTGTCTACCGTGATCGGACCGGCCTTGCCGCCGGGAATCGTGATGGGTGTGATTTCTTCCGCGAAGTAACCGGCGGCAATCGCCTGACCGGCGCGCTGCTGCGAGCGGATCGCGAAGGCGTCCTGATCGGCGCGTGAGATCTGATAGTCGGTGGCGACGTTTTCACCGGTCTCCGGCATGGAATCGACGCCATATTTCTTTTTCATCAGCGGATTGATGAAGCGCCAGCCGATGGTGGTATCAAACGTCTCCATCGAACGCTGGAATGCCTCGGTCGCCTTGCCGGTCACGAACGGCGCGCGCGTCATGGATTCCACGCCGCCCGCGATGGCGAAGTCGATCTCACCGGCGCGGATCGCTCGCGCCATGCCGCCGACCGCATCGAGACCCGATGCGCAGAGCCGGTTCACTGTCATGCCTGGCACGGTTTCCGGCAGTCCCGCCAGCAGCAGCGCCATGCGCGCGACATTGCGGTTGTCCTCGCCGGCCTGATTGGCGCAGCCATAGGCGACTTCATCGAGTGCGGCCCAGTCGGCTTTTGGGTTACGCTCCATCAGCGCCTTGATCGGCGCCGCCGCCAGATCGTCCGCGCGCACCTTGGCCAGCGATCCGCCGAAACGTCCGATAGGCGTACGCACCGCATCACAGATGAAAACATCACGCATAGTCACTCTCCCTGAAAATCTTGCGGGCGTTGACGCGTCCGCTTCCGCTGGCCCGGCTTTTAGAAAGCACGGCAGGGAAGGTCAAATGGTGGATGACCGGAACGGCCATTCCGGCTGGCAGGGCGGCCATGCGCATCCTGCCGCAAGGCGTGGAAAACGCCCCACGCAATTCCACCAGGCGAAAGAACTTTGCTAGTGTTGATTGCCATGACCATTCATTCCACGCCGCCCGCACCGCCGAACACCGAGTCCGCCTCCCCAGAGGGCGCGGGCCGCGTCACGCCGATGATGGAGCAATACCTCGAGATCAAGGCGGCCAATCCTGGGCTGCTGTTGTTCTACCGGATGGGCGATTTCTACGAACTGTTCTTCGAGGATGCGGAAACCGCCTCGCGCGCGCTCGGCATCACGCTGACCAAGCGGGGCAAGCACGCGGGCGAAGACATCCCGATGTGCGGCGTTCCGGTGGAGCGCTCCGACGACTATCTGCACAAGCTGATCGCGCTCGGCCATCGCGTCGCGGTCTGCGAGCAGACAGAAAATCCCGCCGAGGCACGCAAGCGCGGCAACAAGAGCGTGGTGCGGCGCGATGTGGTGCGGCTGGTGACGCCGGGCACGCTGACCGAAGACAATCTGCTCGACGCCAAGGCCAACAACTATCTGCTGGCGATTGCGCGGGCGCGCGCGTCTTCCAATGCGGGAGACCGGATCGGGCTGGCGTGGATCGATATCTCGACGGCAGAGTTCAGCGTCACCGAATGCGGCGCGGGTGAGCTTGGCGCAACGCTGGCGCGCATCAATCCCAATGAAGTGATCGTCACCGACGCACTGTATTCCGATCCGGAATTGTCCGCGCTGTTCCGCACGATGGCCGCCGTCACGCCGGTGACGCGCGACATTTTCGACGGTGCCACCGCTGAACGAAGACTTTGCGATTATTTCGCCGTCGCGACCATGGACGGGTTCGGTGCGATGTCGCGGCTTGAGGCAACGGCGGCCGCAGCCGCCGTGACCTATGTCGACCGCACCCAGGTTGGCAAGCACCTGCCGCTGTCACCGCCGTCGCGCGAAGCTGCCGGCACCACCATGGCGATCGATCCCGCCACCCGCGCCAATCTCGAACTGACGCGGACGCTGGCGGGCGAGCGGCGCGGCTCGCTGCTCGACGCCATCGACTGCACGGTGACCGCCGCAGGATCGCGGCTTCTGGCGCAACGTCTCGCCGCGCCGCTGACCGACAGCGCCACCATCTCCCATCGTCTTGATGCGGTGGCAATGTTCGCAAACGACAGCGCCGTGCGGGACGATCTTCGGGATATCCTGCGCGCCGCGCCGGACATGTCGCGCGCGCTGGCGCGGCTGTCGGTGGGACGTGGCGGGCCGCGCGATCTCGCGGCCCTGCGCGACGGCATTCTCGCCGCCGACAAAGTCGTGGAACGGCTGTCGCGGATCGATAAACTACCGCGCGATATCGCGTTCGCAATCGACGCCCTGCGCCGTCCCTCCCGCGACCTCGCGCGGGAATTTGCCCGCGGCCTTGCGGACGAACTGCCGCTGTTCAAACGCGACGGCGGCTTCGTGCGCGCGGGCTATGACTCGTCGCTCGACGAAACCCGCAACCTGCGCGACGCCTCGCGGCTGGTGGTCGCTGCCATGCAGGCGCGCTATGCCGACGACACCGGCGTCAAGGGCCTCAAGATCCGGCACAACAACGTGCTCGGCTATTTCGTCGAGGTCACCGCGCAGCACGGCGACAAGCTGATGGCCGCGCCGCTGAACGCGACCTTCATCCACCGGCAGACGCTGGCCGGACAGATCCGCTTCACCACCACCGAGCTTGGCGAGATCGAAGCCAAGATCGCCAATGCCGGCGACCGCGCGCTCGGCCTTGAGCTGGAGATTTTCGACCGGCTGTGCGCGCAGGCCGTGGCCGCGGGCGATGATCTGCGCGCCGCCGCGCATGCGTTTGCGCTGCTCGACGTCACCGCATCGCTGGCCAAGCTAGCGGTCGATGAAAACTATACGCGGCCGGTGGTCGACAACTCGCTGAAGTTCTCCATCGAGGGTGGGCGGCATCCGGTGGTCGAGCAGGCGCTGAAGCGCGATGGCCAGCCGTTCATTGCCAACGCCTGCGACCTGTCGCCCGGACCGGCGCAATCCTCCGGACAGATCTGGCTGCTGACCGGCCCGAACATGGCCGGCAAATCAACCTTCCTGCGGCAGAACGCCTTGATCGCGCTGATGGCGCAGATCGGCAGCTTCGTGCCGGCGAAGCTCGCGCATATCGGTATCGTCGACCGGCTGTTCTCCCGCGTTGGTGCTGCGGACGATCTGGCGCGCGGCCGCTCGACCTTCATGGTCGAGATGGTGGAAACGGCGGCGATCCTCAATCAGGCCACCGAGCGCGCGCTGGTGATCCTCGACGAGATCGGCCGCGGCACATCGACCTTCGATGGCTTGTCGATCGCGTGGGCCTCGATCGAACACTTGCACGAGTCGAACAGGTGTCGTGCGCTGTTCGCGACGCACTATCACGAACTGACCGCGCTCTCGGCCAATCTGCCGCGCCTGTTCAACGCGACCGTGCGGGTCAAGGAGTGGCAGGGCGACGTAGTGTTCCTGCATGAAGTGCTGCCCGGTTCGGCGGACCGCTCCTACGGCATCCAGGTCGCGAAACTTGCGGGACTTCCGGCGGCCGTTGTCGCGCGGGCAAAGTCGGTGCTGGCGAAACTCGAAGCGCAGGATCGCGGCACCACGGCGCGCGCGCTGGCCGACGATCTGCCGCTGTTCGCGGTGCCATCGCGCGCGGCTGCCGAACCGCAGCCTCCAAGCGCAGCGGACCAGATTGCCGACGCGCTCAGCGCCCTGCATCCCGACGAAATGTCGCCGCGCGAGGCGCTTGACGCGCTCTATGCGCTGAAGGCGAAACTGCCGAAGTAGCGAGAAATGAAATCCTCATCCTGAGGAGCGCGCTTTTTGCGCGCATCTCGAAGGATGAGGATTGAAGCCCTCATGGTTCGAGACGGCGCAAGAGCGCCTCCTCACCATGAGGAACGCGATCATACCCGATTGAGCGACACGCTCGTCTTCGGACCGTTCTTGATGGTCTGGTAGACCACGCAGTAGCGCTCGGTCAGTTTCAGGAGCTGGTCGAGCTTCTCCTGCGGCGCATCGGTATCGACATCGAAACGCAGGCGGATTTCCGCAAATCCCACCGGGGCTTCCTTGTCGACGCCGAGCGTGCCGCGAAAATCGAGATCGCCTTCGGCAATGACATTGCCGGATTTCAGAGGCGCGTCGATGGCGGTCGCGACCGACTTCAGGGTCACGCCGGCGCAGGCCACCAGCGCCTCGAGCAACATATCTCCCGAACACAGTTCGAGTCCCGAGCCACCGGTGGCGGGATGCAATCCCGCAATCGCGGCGACCGCCTTGCCGGTCTCGACCTTGCAAGACAGTCCTTCACTGTCGAGCGATCCCTTCGCCTTCAATGTAATGAAGGCCGCCTTGGGGTCGGCCTTGTAGCGGTCCTTGATGGGCGCCTGCATCGCGCGGAGTTCGGTCGAATCCATTTTCCTGGTCTCCATTCCTTCAGCACCAACAGTGCCGGGGGCAGATTATTCCGCCTTATATCCCCTCCCCGACCGTCAGCAAATCGTCAGCCGGGCGCACGGCGCGATTGAGGGAGCGGTCCAGTGATGCCAGCACCTGATGCTTGACGATCTCGAAAGCAGTCGAGGCCCGGTCGCGCGGTCGCGTCAGATCGACCTTGATTTCCTCGAACAGCCGTCCGGGCCGCGGACGCATCACCACGATGCGATCCGCCAGCACCACGGCTTCATCGACATCGTGGGTCACAAGAATCAGAGTCGGCCTTGTATCAGCCCACAGATCAAGCAGATGGTCCTGCAAATCCGCGCGCGTGAATGCGTCCAGCGCGGAGAACGGCTCATCCAGCAGCAGCACTTCCGGCGAGGGCACCAAGGCCCGCGCAATGGCGACGCGCTGCGCCTGCCCGCCTGACAGTTCGCGCGGCCATGCATTGGCCTTGTCGGCGAGACCCACCCGCGCCAAGGCACGGGCGACCCGCTGTTGCCGCTCCGCGGATGGCAAATCGCCAAGTCCGAAACCGATATTGTCGGCAACGCTCAGCCACGGCAGCAGGCGCGGCTCCTGAAAGATGATACCGATCTTTTCATGCGGCGCAGTGATGCCGATGGTGTCGAGCGTGACGGAGCCGGTCGTCGCGCGATCGAGGCCGGCGATCGCACGCAGCAGCGTGGATTTTCCGCAGCCCGAGCCGCCAATGATGGCGACGATCTCGCCAGGCCGGATGCGCGCGGAAAAATTCTCCAGCGCATGCACGCTGTTCGGATAGGTCTTGCCGACATGATCGAGAACGAGCATCAGGCGCCTCCCGCGTGCGCGCTGAAGGAATCCTGCCAGCGCAGGAACGGTGCCGCGATCAACTGGATCAGCCAGTCAGTGATCTTGCCGAGGATCGCGAACACGATGATCGCGGCCACGATCTGCGCCGGCTTGCCGAGTTGCTGGCCGTCGGTCAGCAGATAGCCGAGCCCTTCGGACGCGCCCATGAATTCGGCGGCGACCACGAACATCCAGCCCAGTCCCAGCCCCGAGCGCAGCGAGATTACATAGGCCGGCAACACCGCAGGCAGAAGAATGCGCCGGATCATCGCCAAACCATTGAGACGGAAGATGCGGCCGACCTCCACGATCTTGCGGTCCACACTCAGGATGGCGCCGGTGACGCCGAGATAGATCGGGAAGAACACGCCGACCGCAATCAGCGCGACTTTCGACGTCTCGAAAATGCCGAGCCACAGGATGAACAGCGGCACCCAGGCGATCGACGGAATCGCGCGCAGCGCCTGCAATGTCGGATCAAGCAACCGACGCGCCAGCGTCCAGTAGCCGCAGATCGCGCCGAAGATCGTTCCCGCCAGAACGCCCAGCCCGAAGCCGGCTCCGACACGGCTCAGCGTCGCAAGAATATGACGGCTCAGTTCTCCGCTCGCAGACAGTTCAACCAGCGTCTGCCAGATGCGGCTCGGCGGCGGCACAAGTCGTCCGTTGGAGTAGCCAAACCGCACCGCAAGCTCCCACACCAGCGCAAGTCCGATCGGCAAGAGCAGGCCGAGCGCGGGCCGCGCATACCGGCGCAGGCATCCGGCGTGACGCGATGCCGCGTCCTCCCCAAGGGCTTCAGGTGCTGGCGTATCGAGTGTCATGGCCATAGCAAGAACCGGTTATCGAGAAGAATTTCAAGATGACTTGTCAGCCGCCGCACTTTCAACATCGTCATGGCCGGGCCTTGTCCCGGCCATCCGTGTCTTGAATACTTTGCTACAAGGAAGACGTGGATGCCCGGAACAAGGCCTGCGCTCAGGCCGGCGAAGCCGGACCCGAGTGCCGGGCATGACGCGGATAGATTGCACGCGATCTCAGTTTGTCGGCAGCGGCACCTGATCGTCGATCAGCGCGTCCACCGTCGCCTTCACGTCGACGGACGGCTGGATCACGCCGGCCTGCTGAAGCGCAAGGCCCGCAGCCAAAATCGACTCGCGCTGCGGCGCGCCGATGCGGTTGTGCGTCAGCTCGGTGCGTTCCTTGAGCTGCTTGTCAACCACAGCCTCCGGCAACTTGGTCACCGCGATGAAGCCGCGCTTGAGTTCGTCATAGTTGGCGAGCGAATACTTGCGCGCCTCCTCATAGACCGCGAGCACGCGCTGGACGATTTTCGGATTGTCCTTCAGGAACTGTTCGCGGACGTTGAGGATGCCCCAGGTGTTGGCTTCGGGCTTGCGGAAGAACAGTTTCGCGCCGTCCTCGACTTCGGCCTGTGCCATCATCGGATCGAGCCCCGCCCATGCATCGACGTCGCCGCGGATCAGCGCGGCCTTGCCGTCGGCATGCTGCAATAGCACCGGTGTGATGTCCTTGTCGGTCAGACCCGCATCGAGCAGCGCGCGCACCAGAAAAATGTGCGGATCGGTGCCGCGCGTCACGGCCACGCGCTTGCCTTTCAGATCGGCGACCTTCGCGATCTTGGAATCCCTGCCCGTGACCAGCGCGGTCCATTCGGGGCGCGAATAGACATAGATCGACTTGATCGGATTGCCGTTGATCCTGGCGACCAGCGCGGCCGAGCCGGCGGTCGAGCCGAAATCGATCGAGCCGGCGTTGAGGAATTCGAGCGCCTTGTTGGAGCCGGCGGACTGCACCCAGACGATCTTGATGCCATCCTTCTCGAATTCCTTTTCGAGCAGGCCCTTCTCTTTCAGAATGATGGAGACCGGATTGTAGGTCGCCCAGTCGATGGCGATCTGCTTCGGCGCGTCGGCGGCGAATGCCGCAACGGGCGCCAGCGCCGCACCGGCGACAAGGGTGGCAAAAGCGCGTCGTGACAGTTTGAACATCGTCGTCTCCATCTGGGGTGAGTGGATCGGAATGCGATCGGGATTGATGCATTTTCACTCATCCCGAACGCAAAAAATCATTATGTTTTTCAATGAGTTATTTGATCCGGTCAACGAGAAAATATCCCCGTGGATGAAGCCCGCGGGAGAACGCCTTTTCTTCAACGCGATGAAAAACAGAAGGGACGGCTCCTGTCGCTGCAATCCGCTGATGACACCGCTGCCGCCGTCCGTTATCCGGATAGAATGGACAGTGTGACGGTTACCCCTCCGACAGACGCCGAACCGGTTTTCGACACCGCGCGTATCGTCGCGGCGATCGGCGCGCTCGCGCAGAAACATGCCGGCAAGGACGATGTCTTCCGCAACGCAATTACGCAGTTGCTGAAGGGCGAACTGGCGCAGGCGCGCGAAGCGGCACAGGCGCAACTGCTGAAGGACCGTCACGGGCGGCGCTGTGCCGAGCGCCTGTGTTTCGTGCAGGACGAAATCATCCGTATCCTGTTCAACGCCGCGACCATGCATCTCTATCATTCGCCGACGCCGTCGGATTCCGAACGCATGGCGGTGATCGCCACCGGCGGCTACGGCCGCGGCCTGATGGCGCCGGAATCCGACATCGATCTCCTGTTCATCCTGCCCTACAAGCAGACCGCGTGGGGCGAGCAGGTCGCGGAGGCGATTCTCTATTGTCTGTGGGACATGGGCCTGAAGGTCGGCCACGCCACCCGCTCGATCGATGAGTCGATCCGTCAGGCGCGCGCCGACATGACGATCCGCACCTCGGTGCTGGAAACCCGATTCCTCACCGGCGACAAGGCGCTCTACGACGAACTGGTCACGCGCTTCGATCGGGAGGTCGTGGTCGGCACCGCCGCCGAATTCGTCGCGGCCAAACTCGCGGAACGCGAGGAGCGGCATCGGCGCGCAGGCCAGTCGCGTTATCTGGTCGAACCGAACGTGAAGGACGGCAAGGGCGGCCTGCGCGATCTGCACACGCTGTTCTGGATCGCGAAGTACGTCTACCGGGTCCACGACGCGGCAGACCTCGTTCAACACGGGGTCTTCGACGCGCAGGAATACCGCACGTTCCGCCGCTGCGAGGATTTCCTGTGGTCGGTCCGCTGCAACATGCATTTCTTCACCGGCCGTCCCGAGGAGCGGCTGTCGTTCGAAATGCAACGCGAGATCGCGCAGCGGCTCGGCTATACCTCGCATCCGGGCATGCAGGATGTCGAACGCTTCATGAAGCACTACTTCCTGATCGCCAAGGAAGTCGGCGACCTCACCGCGATCCTGTGCGCCAAACTTGAAGATCAGGAAACCAAGCCGGCGCCAGTGCTGAGCCGGATGATGGCGCGGCTGCGGCCCGGCCGCAAACGCGGCCGCGTTCCCGGCGGCGAAGATTTCATCATCGACAACAACCGCATCAATCTTGCGGCGCCCGATGTCTTCAAGCGCGATCCGGTCAACCTGATCCGCATCTTCCGCCTCGCGCAGAAGAACAATCTGGCATTCCACCCCGACGCCATGCGCGCGGCGACGCGCTCGCTCAATCTCATCACCCAGAAGCTCCGCGAGAACCCCGAAGCCAACAAGCTGTTCATGGAGATTCTGACGTCGAACGACGCGGAAACCGTGCTGCGGCGGATGAACGAGGTCGGCGTGCTCGGCCGCTTCATCCGCGCATTCGGCCAGATCGTGTCGATGATGCAGTTCAACATGTATCATCACTACACGGTGGACGAGCATCTCCTGCGCTGCATCGGCATCCTTCAGGACATCGAGCGCGGCGGCAATGACGAGTTCGTGGTCGCCAGCGATCTGATGCGCAAGATCCGCCCCGAACATCGCGCCGTCATCTACATGACCGTGCTGCTGCACGACATCGCCAAGGGCCGCCCCGAGGATCATTCCATCGCGGGCGCGAAAGTAGCGCGGCGGTTGTGCCCACGATTCGGGTTCAACGCGGCCGACACCGAATTGATCGCGTGGCTGATCGAAGAGCATCTCACCATGTCCACGGTCGCGCAGTCGCGCGATCTGTCCGACCGCAAAACCATCGAGAATTTCGCCGCGGTCGTGCAGTCGGTGGAGCAGATGAAGCTGCTGACGATCCTGACCACCGCCGACATCCGCGGCGTCGGCCCCGGCGTCTGGAACGGCTGGAAGGCGCAGCTCATCCGCACGCTCTATTACGAAACGGAGCCGGTGCTGACCGGCGGCTTCTCCGAGGTCAACCGCGCCCAGCGCATCCAGTCGGCGCAGGCCGAATTCCGCGCCAACTTCACCGAATGGCCGGAAAAGGAACTCGAAGCCTATATCGCGCGGCACTATCCGGCTTACTGGCTCAAGGTCGAGTTACCCCGCAAGATTCGCCATGCGCGCTTCGTCAAGGCGAGCAAATCCGGCGGCCACAAGCTCGCGGTCAATGTCGGCTTCGACGAGGGGCGCGGCGTCACCGAACTGACGATCATGGCGCCGGATCATCCCTGGCTGCTGTCGATCATTGCCGGGGCCTGTGCGTCGGCCGGCGCCAACATCGTCGACGCCCAGATCTACACCACCACCGACGGCATCGCGCTCGATACGATTGCGATCACCCGCGAATACGATCGCGACGACGACGAGGGACGGCGCGCGACACGGATCGGCGACACCATCGAGCAGGTGCTGGAAGGCAAGCTGCGGCTGCCGGACATGATGGCGCGGCGCACGGCGGCAAAAGCGAAGTTCAAGCCGTTCGTGGTCGAGCCGGAAGTCACCATCAACAACCAGTGGTCGGACCTCTACACGGTAATCGAGGTCTCCGGCCTCGACCGTCCGGGATTGCTGTTTCAGCTCACCACTGCGATCTCGAAGCTCAATCTCAACATCGCCTCCGCGCATGTCGCGACCTTCGGCGAGCGCGCCCGCGACGTGTTCTATGTCACCGACCTGCTCGGCGCGCAGATCACCGCGCCGACGCGACAGGCTGCGATCAAGCGGGCGTTGATCCATCTGCTCGCCAATGGCGACTCAGCCGAGAAGCCGGCGGCTTGATTTTCGGGATTATGCCCGTTTGAACGCCGCGCCCTCGTGCGCCAGCAACCATCGCTTGCGCTCCAGCCCGCCGCCATAGCCGGTGAGCGATCCATCGGCGCCGATCAGCCGGTGACACGGCACGACCACACCGACCGGATTTGCGCCGTTGGCCAGACCGACTGCACGCGCGGCGTTGGGGATATTCAGCCGGGCCGCCATGATCCCATAGCTCGATGTTTTGCCCGCCGGAATCGTCCGTAACGCCGTCCAGACCTTGCGCTGAAATGCCGTTCCATTGGTCCGCCACTTGATCTTTTTCAGTTGGCCGAGATCGCCGAAAAAATAGCCCGTCAACGCGCGCGTGATGTCATTGGGAGCGGGAGCAGGCTCCAGACTGACGTCGCCGTAGTGCCGCCGCAGCAGACGGTGCAGCCGCGCTTCATAGTCGGACCAGTCCAGCGCGCGCAGGACGCCCTCGCCGTCAGTCACCAGCAAGGCCGTGCCGATCGGCGTCTCGAACCGGCTGAGATGAAAATGTTCGGGTTGCCTCGTCGCCATGTCGAATGCCCTTGGTCGCATGTTCCTGATCGCGTGCCGCGCCCAACATCGCCGCAGCGAAGGCAGATGTCTTGCCGTTTTCCGACAAGTTTGAGCTGCTCCGATTCTGGCGATATTCGAGACCATCGCATTTCCCGTCCGGGGCATGGTAGGTTCCGGGATCGGTCGGTCGGGGGAGCCAAACATGACGTACATTGCCAACGTTCTCGTCGCGCTGGTGGCGGCGCTGCACATCTATTTTCTGGTGCTGGAGATGTTTCTTTGGACCAAGCCAAAGGGCCTGAAAATCTTCGGTAACACGCTCGAGAAGGCGCAGGCCTCCGCCGTGCTGGCTGCGAACCAGGGACTCTATAACGGCTTCCTCGCCGCCGGACTGATCTGGGGACTCCTTCATCCGAATCCGGCATTCGGCTTCCAGATCAAGGTGTTCTTTCTGCTGTGCGTGATCGCGGCCGGACTTTATGGCGGCTATTCGGTCAGCAAGCGGATCATCATCGTTCAGGCGCTGCCCGCGGCGATTGCGCTGATCCTGCTCTGGCTCGCGCGCGCCGCGACCTGAGCTACTGCGGAATTTCCCCGAACGTCGTTCCGACCTGCATCGGCGCGGTGCGGATCAACCGCGAATCCTCAACCGCGGCCTGCCGATGCTTGACCGCTTCGCGATAGACCGGATCGCGGATCATCTCGACGAATGCCGCAACACTCGGATATTCGGCGATAAAGCAGTGATCCCACCGTTCCTCCAATGGACCGATCAGCATCAGTTCGAACTTGCCCTGCCAGACGATCCGCCCGCCAAGACGCGTAAACACCGGTCCGCTTTCGCGCCCATAGCTCGCATAGGCTTCCGCGCCGGTCGCCTTGCGCCCATCGGGATATTTCGCCTGTGCGTGCAACCGTACCAGGTTCAGCATATGGATCGGACCCGGACGATTGTTATCGCGGAATGCGGTGAAAACCTCTTTCGTGGGATCGATATGTCCGATCATTGCTCTTGCCCCTTGCGAAGATCGGGCGGCAGGCTGTCGCGAACCGCGGACTCCTCGTCAAGGCAATCCAAACTTGCGATCGAATCCAAAAGATCCGGGATCCGTGGGCCATTTCGCTGGCTACGGCCGCGAAGTCTAAATCCTCGTTAACCTTTGCGTAACGCGCCTTTAAACCGCCATCGCTAGCCTGCACGCCTTCATCATGCATGGTTCGGCGTAGGCGCATTCGGGATGGCGTTGGGGCGGAAAAAAGAAGAGCGGCCGCACGGAGCCGAAGTTCGACGGCGCCGCGTCCCTCGACGGCGTTCGCCTCAATCCGTGGGACCGCGTCGGCGGCCCCGAGGATGACGAGGACGAAAAGCCCAAGCGCCGCACGGCGAAAAGCCGGCCGGTCGATGATGAGGATGACGACGAGGCGCCGCGCGCAAGGCGTTCACGCAAGGTGCGCGCCTCCTCCCGCAAGGACACCAAGAAGAAATCGCAGGACCGCTCCCGGTCCGGCTGGGCCCGTGTGGTCTACTGGGGCGCGGTGCTCGGCCTGTGGGCGATCATCGCCTGTGCCGGCGTGATCGTCTGGGTCAGCGCGCATCTGCCGCCGATCCAGTCCCTTGAGATTCCCAAGCGCCCCCCGACCATCCAGATCACCGGGATGGACGGCAGCGTGATCGCCACCCGCGGCGAAATGCCCGGCGCGAACGTCTCGCTGCAGGACCTGCCGCCCTACCTGCCGAAGGCGTTCATCGCCATCGAAGACCGGCGCTTCTATTCGCACTTCGGCATTGACCCGACCGGCATCCTGCGTGCCGCCGTCACCAACCTGCTGCATCGGGGCGTGTCGCAGGGCGGCTCGACGCTGAGCCAGCAGCTCGCCAAGAACCTGTTCCTGACGCAGGAGCGCACCTTCCAGCGCAAATTGCAGGAAGTCGAACTGGCACTGTGGCTGGAGCGCAAATACTCCAAGAACGAAATCCTGGAGCTGTATCTCAACCGCGTCTATTTCGGCTCCGGCGCATACGGCGTCGAGGCGGCGGCACAAAGGTATTTCGGCAAATCGGCACGCAATGTCTCGCTGTCCGAAGCGGCGATGCTGGCCGGCCTCGTCAAATCGCCGTCGCGGCTCGCACCCAACCGCAATCCGGAAGGCGCGGAGAAGCGCGCGCAGATCGTGCTGACCGCGATGGCGGATGTGAAGTTCATCACCGACGCGCAGGCCCAGGCCGCCATCGGCCATCCGTCCTATGCCGTGAAGCCGGTCGGCGCCGGCACCATCAACTACGTCGCCGACTGGATCGGCGAAGTGCTCGACGATCTGGTCGGCCAGATCGACCAGAACATCGTGGTGGAAACCTCGATCGATCCCAAACTCCAGAGCGTCGCTGAAGCCGCGATCATTGATGAACTGGCCACCAAGAGCGTGAAGTTCAACGTCACGCAGGGCGCGCTGGTGGCGATGACGCCGAGCGGAGCGGTGCGCGCCATGGTGGGCGGACGCAACTACGCCGAAAGCCAGTTCAACCGCGCGGTGACCGCAAAGCGCCAGCCGGGTTCGGCCTTCAAGCCGTTCGTCTATCTCACCGCCGTCGAGGCGGGTCTCACGCCCGATACCGTGCGGCAGGACGCGCCGCTCGATGTCAAGGGCTGGAAGCCCGAGAACTACAGCCGCGAATATTTCGGCCCGGTGACGCTGACGCAGGCATTGTCGATGTCGCTGAATACCGTCGCCGTCAGGCTCGGCCTCGAAGTCGGTCCCGCCAATGTGGTGCGCACCGCGCATCGTCTTGGCATCGCCTCGAAACTCGAACCCAATGCGACGATTTCGCTGGGCACCTCGGAAGTCTCGCTCAACGAACTGGTCGGCGCCTATGCTCCGTTCGCCAACGGCGGGTTCGCCGCGTCGCCTCATGTCGTGAACAAGATCCGCACGCCGGAAGGCAAGGTGCTCTATGCGCGCCGCAACGATCCGCCGTCGCAGGTGATCGATTCCAATGCCGTCGGTGCCATGAATTTCATGATGCACGAGACGCTGGTCACCGGCACGGCGAAGAAGGCCGATATTCCTGGCTGGTCGGCAGCGGGCAAGACCGGCACCAGCCAGGATTTCCGCGACGCCTGGTTCATCGGCTACACCGCCAACCTCATCACCGGCGTGTGGCTCGGCAACGACGACAATTCGCCGACCAAGAAGGCAACAGGCGGCGGATTGCCGGTCGAGGTGTGGACCCGCTTCATGAAGGCCGCGCATCAGAACGTGCTGCCCGCGCCGCTGCCCGGCTCGATGCAGCCGCAGGGCGGCTTGCTCTCGAATCTGTTCCCCGGAAGTTCGCGCGGAACCACATCCGGCCAGCAGCCGTATCCGCAGCAATCCAGCAACAGCGGCTATCTGCCGCCGCCAAACGGATCAGCGCCCTATCCGCAAGGCAGACCGCCCGTCACGCAGACATCGGGACGTCCCGAAGCGGCGGCCGGTCTTGATGGCTGGCTGGTGGATCGCCTGTTCGGCGGCCGGCGGTGACGGCGCATTTCTGAACGCGCACCGCATTCCAAGATCGTCCCGGCGTTCGCCGGGACCCATCATCCCTGTCAGGGTATCTTGTTCGAGGAACGTCCAACCATCGCGCTTTATTGGATAAGCCGGTGGTTATGGGTCCCGGCTCGCGCTTCGCTTGGCCGGAACGACGAGATTCACCTAATCTTCAATCCCGTAGCGATGCAGATCGTTGCCGTGGGTGTCGAGCCACCGCTTGGCGCGCTCCGTCGCAGGACAAATCTTGGCCACGACCTTCCAGAATCGCGCCGAGTGATTCATCTCGACCAGATGCGCGACTTCATGCGCGGCAAGATAATCCAGCACGTAATGCGGCGCGAGAATGAGCCGCCACGAGAACGACAGCGCCCCCGCCGAGGTGCATGACCCCCATCGGCTCGACTGATCGCGGATGGTGATGCGCTTCACCTTGACCCCGAGCACCTCCGCATACCGGTGCGAGGCCTCGGTCAGTTCGCGGCGCGCTTCGCGCTTGAGGAAGTCGTGAACGCGGCGATCAATGAACTCAACGTCGCCTGCAACGCAGAGAATTTTGTCGCCGTTATCACGCGTATCCGGCCAGACGGTTCCACGTTCGCCGGCGCGATGCACGATCCGGTGCGGAATACCGCGCAACGGGATCGATGCGCCGGGTGAAAACGGCGCCGCTTTCGGCAAACCACCGAGGCGCGCCGCGATCCAGGCACCGTGACGCTGCGCGAAGTCCTTGGCTTCATACAGATTTCCGCGCGGAGGCATGGTGAGAATGGCTTCACGCCTGCTCGGATGAATGCGCAGCGTGTATCGGCGCGCGCGGCGATGACGACGCAACTGAATCGTGTAGGTGGAGGAGCCGATTTTCACCGCGAGCGTGCGCGGTTCGGTCGGCCGGCGGTAAAGAAGTGCGCGAAAAGCCATGTCAGCGGACCCGGACAGCAGGAATTCGCCGGGATTTTGCCATATCCGCCGCCAGTGGAATTCATCGGCGCAAAAACAAATCATTTGCCCAATATATCGTAGTTTTAAAGGCTTAGCCTCCTACATCCGGGGGGATGAAACCTGAACTATCGATTCATTTCTAGGTTGAATCCGCCTTCGGAAACGAGCAGGAAAATTCACTTCTGCGCCTCAATTATGAATCTGTAAAATACATTCAGAATCAATAGCTTATGTGGAGCGCGGGAGGACTCCGCCGCGCAAAACGCCGGAATCCCCCGTAAAATGGGCATTTTCGCGCAAATCCGGCGCGAAAAGCCCTATTCCGCGGCGACCAAGGCCAGCTTGGTGTGGGCCGAAGAACGCATGAAATCGGAGATTCGCGGCACGATTTCCGACTTAAAGCGGGAACCGTTGAACACACCGTAATGGCCGACGCCCTTCTGAACATAATGCACGCGCCGCGCATCAGGAATCGAACTGCACAGGCCATGCGTGGCTTCCGTCTGGCCGAGACCCGAGATGTCGTCGTTCTCGCCTTCCACCGTCATCAGCGCAACACGTTGAACTTTCGACGGATCGACCGGTTTGCCGCGATGCTTCATCTGGCCTTTCGGCAAGGCGTGCTTCACGAACACCAGATCGACGGTCTGGAGATAGAATTCCGCGGTGAGATCCATCACTGCCAGATACTCATCGTAGAACTCGACGTGCTTGTCGACGAGATCGCCGTCGCCTTTCACGAGGTTGGCGAACAGCCGCTTGTGCGCATCGACATGGCGGTCGAGGTTCATGCTCACGAAACCGGTGAGCTGAAGGAAGCCCGGATAGACGTCGCGCATGAATCCCGGATGCGGGAACGGCACCTTGGTGATGACGTTGTTGCGGAACCAGTCGATGCCCTTCTTTTCGGCGAGATCGTTGACGCCGGTCGGGTTGCGGCGGGTATCGACTGGCCCGCCCATCAAGGTCATCGATGTCGGGAAGTAAGGATCCTTGTTGGCTTCCATGACGGAGACCGCGGCGAGAACCGGCACCGAGGGCTGGCACACAGCCACAACATGCACATCGCCCTTGAGCGTGTGGATCATGTCAATAACGTAGTCGACATAGTCGTCGAGATCGAAGCGGCCCTGCGCCAGCGGCACCATGCGGGCATCGGCCCAGTCGGTGATGTAGACGTCATGCCCCGGCAGGAAGGCTTCCACCGTGCCGCGCAGAAGTGTTGCATAATGCCCCGACATCGGCGCCACGATCAGCACGCGCGGCTGCGGCGTGCGGAGCGGCTGGGTAAGCTGGCGTTCGAAATGCAGCAGACGGCAGAACGGCTTTTCCCAGACCGTCTTCACCTCGACCGGCACCCGCACACCGTTGACTTCGGTGTCGTCGAGACCCCATTCAGGTTTGCCGTAGCGGCGCGTGGTGCGCTCGAACAGTTCGCAACCGGCGGCGATCGACTTTCCGACATCCGTGCTGGCGAACGGATTGAAGGGATTCTCGAACATGAGCTTCGTCATGTCCGCCATTGCCCGCGCCGGATTCAGAGAGGCATGGCCCATCTCGTACATCCAGTACATCGGCGTGGTCAGCGCAGGACTGACCTCGGACGGCAATTCAGGCGGCCTGCCAAATTCACCAATAGGCATCGTGATTCCTCGCTCCCTAGTGTCCCGTATCCGACGTTCGCCCCACTCTGTAGCGCCTTCCGAGCGAACGTCGGATACGAAAGGACACTAGCAAATTATGATTCTAGTGATCCTGTGGTTCTGACATTCGTAAAAGGTATCCGCCGAGAAGTGATACGAATGTCAGAACCGGATCACTAGTTGTGCGGCGCGGCATACTGTCGAGCCTGCGACAAAGCGTCAATTGCCCAGAATACAGGGCAGACAGTTAACAAGGGGGATGGAACCCGCGCCCAGAGCCGCTACTCCCCGCTCTGGACCAGCGATCCATGCTTCCGGGCGCTCTTGAGGAGCAGCAGGAATGCCACGGTGGACATGGCAAACAGCACCGCATTGATGGCCAGCGCCTCCAGCATCAAATCGGCCCGAAAGACGCGATCGATCAGCAGCGCCCGCATGCCCTCAAAGACGTAGGTCGGCGGCAGCATCCAGGCGATCACCTGAAGCCAGCCCGGCAGCACCGAGACCGGATAATAGACGCAGGTCAGCGGCAGCAGCGCGAACATCAGCGTCCAGGCCAGTCCCTCGGCGCCCATGCCGTTGCGAAGCACCAGCCCGGATGAGATCAGCCCGAACGACCAGCTTGTGAAGATCAGGTTGCAGAAGAACGCGACCAGCGCGAAGCCGAACCCGAACAGATTGAAGCCGAAGAACATGATGGCGAGTATCGTCATCGGAACGACGCCGACGGCCAACCGGACCACGCTCATCACCATCAGCGAAATCAGGTACTCGCTGACCTTGAGCGGGCTCATCAGCAGGTTGCCGAGATTTTTCGACCACATCTCTTCGAGGAACGACATCGAGAAACCCAGCTGGCCGCGAAACAGGATGTCCCACAGGATCACCGCGCCGATAAACGTGCCGCCGGCCTTGGCGAAGAACCCCGCGTTCTGCGAAATGTAGGCCTGGGAAAAACCCCACGTAATCAATTGCAGCACCGGCCAGTAGATCAGTTCAAGCAGCCGCGGCCATGACGACGTGAGCAGATACCAGTGGCGCAGGATCATTGCGCCGATGCGATGAGGCGCCGGCCAGAAGCTGCTTCGTTGAAGCTGCATCTGGCTCATGACGCCACCTGCTGCACGCGGCCGCGGGCTACATCGAGAAACACCTCTTCCAGCGTGGTGCGGTTGTAGCGCGCCAGAATGGCCGCGGGACTATCATCATCCTCGATGCGCCCGCGCTTCATGATGATGACGCGATCGCACAGCCGCTCGACTTCAAGCATGTTGTGCGATGCCAGCAGGATCGTCGCCCCGCGGGCCTTACGATAATTCTCGAGATGGCTTCGGATCCAGTCCGCGGTATCCGGATCGAGCGACGCGGTCGGCTCATCCAGCAGCAGCAGTTCCGGCTCGTTGATCAGCGCCTTGGCAAGCGCTACGCGCGTTTTCTGCCCCGCCGACAGCTTGCCGCTCGGCCGGTCGAGAAACTCGTTCAGATCAAGGTCGGCCGCGAGCGAAGCGATCCGCTCCTTGAGGTCCGGCACGCCGTAAAGCCGGCCAAACACATTGAGGTTCTGCCGCACCGTCAGGCGACCCGGCATATCGACATAGGGACTTTCGAAATTCATGCGCCCCAGAACTTCGGATCGCCGCTCCGGCATCGCATATCCGAGCACGCTGACATGGCCCGACGTCGGCGATACCAACCCCATGATCATGGAAATGGTGGTGGTCTTGCCGGCGCCATTGCCGCCAAGCAGACCGGTCACAGAACCGCGCGGAATCGTAAACGAGATGTCGTCCACGGCGCGGGTGGTCTTGTAGGTCTTGACCAGCCGGTCGACATGGATCGCCGCGTCGGAAGAGGCCGGAACGGAGGGGGATGCGACGCGCGGAGGTGTCAGCGGGGCGGTCATGATCTGCGTTCATTGAGCCAACAAGGCGTCGTCTGCAAGAGGCCGCTTACGCAGAGCCGATTTGTGATCGGCGCAGCCGGAGGTTAAGGATACGGCATGAGCGAACTTGCCGACACCGATTTTCGCCAGCCGCGGCGCTACGTGCGCCTCGACACCATCCTGCGGCTGCGATGGCTCGCCGCGCTGGGACAGATGGCGACGATTTTCATCGTCTCCGAAGGGCTTGATTTCGAAGTCCCGGTGATCCCCTGCATGGTCATCATCGCCCTGTCGTCCGCCCTCAACCTCGCTCTCCAGACTGCGTTCGACCCGGTGCATCGCCTGGAGCCGCGCTATGCGGCAGCCCTGCTTGCGATGAACATCGCCGAATTGGCCGCGCTGCTGTTTCTCACCGGCGGATTGCAGAATCCGTTTTCATTTCTTTTCCTGGCGCCGGTGCTGATCTCCGCGACCGCACTGCCGACACGGATCACGCTGGCGCTCGGCATCTTCGCCGCCGCCTGCGCCACGGCGCTGGGATTTTTCCATCTGCCGCTGCCCTGGAACGGTGAAGAACCGCTTGTGCTGCCACGCACCTACATGATCGCGGTCTGGATCTCGATCATGCTGGCGCTGAGCGTCACCAGCCTTTACGCGTTTCAGGTCACCGAGGAAGCGCGCAAGCTGTCCGACGCGCTCGCCGCCACCGAACTCGTGCTGACGCGGGAACAGCATCTGACCCAGATCGACGGTCTCGCTGCCGCTGCCGCGCACGAACTGGGGACGCCGCTGTCCACCATCTTCTTGATTTCGCGCGAACTCGAGCAAGCCATTGAAGCCAACGGCTTCGACGAACATGCCCGCGGCGATCTGAAAACGCTGCGCGAGCAGGCGCAGCGCTGCCGGGAAATTCTGGCGAAGATCACCCAGCTCTCATCGCAGGGCGCGCCATTCGACCAGATGCCGCTGTCGACATTGATCGAGGAAACCGTCGCGCCGCATCGCGACTTCGGCATCGCCATCAAGGTTCGCATCGCGCTTTCACAGGATGCCGAGCCGGTCGGCATGCGCAATCCGGCCATTCTCTACGGCGTCGGCAACATTCTGGAGAACGCCGTCGATTTCGCGCGCGGGCGCGTCGAGGTCAACGCATGGTGGAATGCGAACATGGTCGAGATCGTCATCTCCGATGACGGGCCGGGAATCGCGCCGGATATTCTCAAGCGCATCGGCGAGCCGTATCTGACACGGCGGCGCACCGCAGACGCGCAGGGCGAACGCAGCGGTCTCGGCCTCGGCGTCTTCATCGCGCGCACCCTACTGGAGCGCACCGGCGCGAAGGTGTCCTTCACCAACAGGACGTTTCCCGACCACGGCGCCGTCGTGACGATTATCTGGCCACGCAGCGCTTTCGAGACCGCTGAAGTTCCATCAGCCGCACTGCAATAACGCGCACGGCCCGTGCCGATTTAGAGGGCTTAACGATTGTCGGCCTTGGCAGCGCCCGATTGCCACGCCATATCAGTGAGGATCATATCAGGAGGCTTGAAACGTGACCGCAACTGCCGATTTGACCGAAATTGCCGACCGTTCCTTGCTGATTGTCGAGGATGACAAGGCGTTTCTCGACCGGCTGGCGCGCGCCATGGAGACGCGCGGCTTCGCAGTGAGCACCTGCGACAATGTGTCCGACGGCCTTCATCACATCGACAAGACCCCTCCTGCTTTCGCGGTGGTCGACTTGCGGCTCGGCGACGGCAACGGCCTCGACGTGGTGTCCGCGCTGAAGCGGCAACGGCCTGACGCGCGCGCTATCGTGCTGACCGGCTACGGCAACATCGCCACCGCCGTCACCGCGGTGAAGATGGGCGCGGTCGATTATCTGTCGAAGCCCGCCGATGCGGACGACGTGGTGGCCGCCCTGCTGGCGAGTTCAACCGACAAGTCGCAGCTTCCGCAAAATCCGATGTCCGCCGACCGAGTCCGCTGGGAGCACATCCAGCGCATCTATGAAATGTGCAACCGCAACGTCTCAGAGACGGCGCGCCGCCTGAACATGCACCGCCGGACGTTGCAGCGCATTCTGGCCAAGCGCGCGCCGCGCTAAGCGGCGCTGGAACTTTTCGACCGGGATGGCGTTGATCGCATGTGATTGCCCGGCTTTGGTCATATCGGCCGGAGCCGGCTCAGCGATCGAAGGCGAAGCCATCCAGGGCGGCAGATATGGCGATCCGGGAGATCATCAGCGAGGCGACGCGGAGGTCGCACGGCCGTCTTGACGTTGCGTTGTCGCGGCTCGATCTCGCCATCCCGGTCTACTACGAGGGTTTTCTGCGCAGCCAGGCCGAAGCGCTGTTTCCGATCGAGGCCGCGCTCGAAGCCGGTGGAATCGAGCAGCACATTCCCGACTGGCAGCAGCGCGTGCGCACCCCCGCCCTCACGCACGACCTCGAAACGTTAGGCATCGTCTGCAATCCGATGCCGATGCCGGATTTCAAATCCATCGCGGAAATGCTCGGCGCGGTCTACGTGCTTGAAGCATCGCGGATGGGCGAGCGCGTGATGCTCGCGCGCCTGGCGGAGCATCCCGACTCCGAGGCGATGAACGCCACCGCCTATCTGCGTCACGGTTTCGGCAAGCGGTTCTGGCCGAGTTTCCTGACGCTCTTGGAAAATCATCCGGCCGCGCAGTCGAATCCGGCGGGCATCGTGCATGGCGCAGAGATCGCATTCGCGATGTTCGAGGATGCTTTGATTCCGGTCACGCGCGTCGCCGCAACTCAATTCCCGCAGGCGAATCTCTAAACACTATCCGCTCTAGCCTTCGTCCAGACTCGCGTGGCCCTGCGGATCGATCACGCGGCTGATCCGCTGCGCCGCCAGCAATCCGAAACTCACGATCATCGACTTGCGCGTCGCGGCCGGCAACCGGTGTTCGGGCGCGTCGCAATGCAGATGCGCGCCATAGGCGTCGGCGACGATCAGTCCGGTGTCGGACGGAAAGATCTCGCACGGCACGTCCTGCGTGAAGGCGAAGAACAGCCGGTCGCAATGCATCCGGTAGTCCTGCCATTTTTGATCGGCGCGCAAATCCTCCACTGACGATTTGATCTCGACGATCCAGATGTCGCCGCGCGCGTTCATGGCCACCAGATCGGCGCGGCGGCCCGACGGCAGGGTCAATTCGCTGACACAGGAAAAACCCAGCGATCTCATGAACCTGGACGTGCCGCGCGCAATCGCGAGCGCTGTGTCGGACTGGCGGCGATCTGGCGGCAAACTCTGGCCGATATGGCGAAATGGTGAATTCATGATTCCGGCAGGGTAGCAGAAAAGCCGAAGCCCCTCAGCCCCAAAACTGTACGCGCCCCGACACAATTCGGACCCCGAGGCGACGCGAAGCAACGGAACCATCACGCTGTCGTGAACCGTCGCGACGCATCACCGGAGGGAAAATGAAATCACGCATCACCAGTCAATTCAAATCCGGCGTCCGCGCCTTCGCGCTCGCCGTCCTCGCGCTGCCCGTCACCGCGGCGCTGTCGCAAGCCGCAGCACGACCGACCGTCGAGGTCGCCTTCGTGCTCGACACCACCGGGTCGATGGGCGGGTTGCTGGAAGGCGCGAAACGAAAAATCTGGTCGATCGCCACCAGCGTGGTCGACACCAATCCCGACGCCGATATCCGCATCGGCCTCGTGGCCTATCGCGACGTCGGCGATGAGTATGTCACCCGGACGTTCGATCTCACCACCGACATTCAGGACATCTACGCGAATCTGCTTGAGCTGAAAGCGCGCGGCGGCGGCGACTGGCCGGAAAGCGTCAACGAGGCGCTCGATGTGGCGGTCAACAAGCTGCAATGGACCAGAGGCGGCGATGCACGGCGCATCGTGTTCCTGGTCGGCGATGCGCCGCCGCACATGGACTACGCGCAGGACACCAAATATCAGAAGACGCTCGCGGTGGCGAAGCAGCGCGACATCGTGGTCAACGCGGTGCTGGCCGGCAGCGCCCGCGACACCGAACGGGTCTGGCAGGACATCGCACAACTCGGCGACGGCCGCTTCATTCCGATCCCGCAGGACGGCGGCGAGCTTGTCGTGATCGAGACGCCTTACGACGACGACATCATCATCCTGCAAAAAGAAATCAACGGCACCGTGATTCCGTACGGGCCGCAGAAACTCCAGAAGCGCGTCGAGGAAAAAACCCGGCAGCTCTCGCAGGTCGCAGCCGCCGCGCCATCGTCCGCCTCCGACATGGCGAGCTATCTCAACAAGCGCGCGAAGGTTTCATCCGAAGCCGTGACCGGCGACGGCGATCTGGTCAGCGCCGTGGCGTCGGGCCGCACCACGGTCGCAAGCGTCAGGGACGACGAACTGCCGGACACGTTGCGCAAGCTCACGCCCGAGCAGCTCAAGGCCGAGATCGACAAGCAGACGCAGACGCGCAGGAGCCTCAACGAAAAGCTCGCGGCTCTGGTGCAGAAGCGCGACGCGTTCGTCGCCGACAAAAAGCGCAGCACCGCGCCCACCCGAACATCGTCCTTCGACCGCGCGGTGGAAGACACGCTGAGGGCGCAAACCAAACGGTAACGCTTCGTCAATCTTAAGACGCGAAAGCGGGAACCCCCGCCTTCGCAGACCTCGCGACGGCTGGCCCGGACCTGACCGGAGCCAGCCGATTCGGCGCATCGGCACGCACTTTCGGCGCCGATCGTCCGCCCCCGTCTCCCTTCATCTTTCCGAAAATACGGCCGTATCACGCATGAAACGGCCCGGTTTCGGCCCGCACACCCGTGCAGACGGCCATTTCACACAATGCGCGCCTGAAAATTTACGCCGGATTCACGCATCTGGCGGGTTGTGCAACTCATGAGGGCAAAATTCGGCTGCTCTTAATGACATCGCGGCAGAGTTTGGGCGCGCACGACGTCCAATGAAGCTGATTTTTAAACCTGCGAATCTGCGATTGCTGCGGCTGGTCTCGCCCCTCATTGCCATTGTTCTGGTGCAAGCCTTTCTCGCCGGAACGAGCCTGAACATCCTGTCCTCGGTGCGCGCCTATGTCGGCGGCGAAAGCCTGTGGTCGAAGGCGCAGAAGGACGCCGTCCATCACCTTTATCTGTATGGCGAGACCGGCGACGACCGGCACCATGAGCACTACCAGATCGCCATTGCCGGACCGCTCAGCGACCGTGCGGCGCGCATCGCGCTGGAACAGAATCCGCCGGACCTCGCAGCCGCCCGCGCCGGCTTCCTGCAAGGCGGAATTCACGCCGAAGACATCGACGGCATCATCTGGCTGTATCGCTATTTCCGCGAACTGCCGCCTTTCAAGACGGCTATCGCGCACTGGATCAATACCGATCCGCTGCTCGACGAACTCACCGATCTTGCGAAGACAATCCAGATCGAACAGAACGGCACGCCGGTTTCACCCCAGCAGCTCGCCTCGCTGCGCGACCGGATCGACCAGTTCAACGCGCGCTTCGCGCCCGAAGCGATGGCCTTTGCCGAAAGCCTCGGCAACGGATCGCGACAGATCAAGCTGGTGCTCACACTCGCCAACCTGTTCACCGCCGGACTGCTGGTGGCCGCGCTGCTGCTGATGACGCGCTATTTCCTGATGCAGCGCCGGAAGATCGTGCGCGCCCTGCGCGCCGAGAAGGAGCGCGCGCAGATCACCCTGGCGTCGATCGGCGATGCAGTCATCAGCACCAATGCGCAGGGGCAGGTGGACTATATGAATCCGGCGGCCGAGCGATTGATCGCCCGCCGGATGCAGGACGCCAGAGGCCAGCCGCTGACGTCGCTGTTCCGGATTCTGGAAGAAGAAAGTGGACTACAGGTCGAAGGCCAGATTTCGCGAATCCTCGATGGCTACAATCTCGCCGCCAACACGCGCCCGCAACTGCTCCAGCGGCACGACGCCACGTCGGTGCCGATCTCCATGGTGGGAACGCCGCTCTACAAGGAGGGCGCGCTTGCAGGCGCCGTGCTGGTGCTACACGACATGACCAGCGAGAAGAAATACATCGCCCGCCTCTCGTGGCAGGCGTCGCACGACAGCCTGACCAAGCTGGCCAATCGCCGCGAGTTCGAACACCGGCTGGAAAAGGCGCTGGAGCGGCTCGACCAGAATCAGGAAGCCCCCTACGCGCTGATGTATCTCGATCTCGATCAGTTCAAGATCATCAACGACACCTGCGGCCACGCCGCCGGCGACAAACTGCTGTGCGAAGTCGCGGGCTCGCTTGAGAAACATCTGCGCAGCGAGGATCTGCTGGCGCGGCTGGGCGGCGACGAATTCGCCATCCTGCTGAGAAACGGCGACATGGAGCGGGCCGCGATCGTCGCGGAGCGCCTGCGGCAGGCCGTGCAGGACATGAACTTCGTCTGGAACGACCGTGCGTTCACGGTCACCGCGAGCATCGGCCTCGTGCAGATGTCGCAGGGCCGCGCTACCAAGGACGAAACCCTGCGCACGGCCGATCTCGCCTGCTATCTGGCAAAGGAAAAGGGCCGCAACCGCATCCAGATTCACAATCCAAGCGACACCGAACTGCTGCACCGGTTCGGCGAGATGGCCTGGGTCCAGCGCATCCACGACGCGCTGGATGAAGAGCGCTTCTGCCTGTTCGCGCAGAAGATCGTCCCGCTGCAAACCACGAAGCAGACCGGCTCGCATATCGAACTGCTGCTGCGGTTGCGCGACCGCGACGGCAATCTGGTGCCGCCGGGAGATTTCATTCCCGCCGCTGAGCGCTACGGCCTGATGCCGCTGATCGACCGCTGGGTCGTTGAGCACGCCTTCACGATCCTGGAGAGCCGGCTGGGCGGCGGGCCGTCGGCGGCGATCGCGACCTGCGCCATCAACCTGTCAGGCGCGACCTTCGGCGACGAAGGCTTCATCGATTACGTCCGCGAACGGCTCGCCCGTCACGGCATTCCGCCGACGATGATCTGCTTCGAGATCACCGAGACCAGCGCGATCGGCAACATCGAGAACGCCACCCGCTTCATCGAGGTGTTGCAGGCGCTGGGCTGCCGCTTCTCGCTCGACGATTTCGGCAGCGGCATGTCGTCGTTCGGCTATCTCAAGCATCTGCCGGTGAACTACCTCAAGATCGACGGCAGCTTCGTCAAGGACATGATCGATGATCCGATCGACCGCGCCATGGTCGAGATGTTCTGCCGGATCGGCAAGGTGATGGGCAAGCAGACCATCGCCGAATTCGTCGAGAACGACGCCATCCTCGAAGCGGTGCGCGAAATCGGCGTGGACTACGCGCAAGGCTACGGCGTCGGCAGGCCGGAACCGTTCGAGATCGTCAAGGCCGGCGGCAAGCCCCGCCTGCGCGTGGCGTGACCGCACAGCGCGCAGTCCGCAGAACCGGTCGCCGGTTGCGCGATCGTCATACGCACCATAGTTACTCGAGAGAAATGTCCTCCAGCCGGCTCAAGTCCATTGAGCAGGAACCCGGGCGCGCACGGTAGGTCATCGAAAGATGTCACGGAAACCGCTTGGCGCGGCGCGAAAAATCAGCATTGTGGCCGCATGACAGATGAAACCCAGAGCAAAGCCGCCGAAAAACCCCCACAGGCGGGCGCGCTGATTATCCCGGTCTCTCCTTTCCAGCAGAACTGCACGCTGCTGTGGTGCGAGGCCACCAGGCGCGCCACGGTGATCGATCCCGGCGGCGATGTGCCGAATATCCTTGCGGCGATCGAGCAGGCCAAGGTGACCGTCGACCGGATCTGGATCACGCACGGCCACATCGACCATGTCGGCGGCGCGGCGGAACTGCGCGACACGCTGAAGGTGCCGATCGAAGGCCCGCACCCCGCGGACAAATACCTGCTCGATCATGTGGTCGAGAGCGGCGCGAATTTCGGCATGAGCGGCGTGCGCAACTTCGCGCCGGACCGCTGGCTCGACGAGGGCGAGCAGGTCAAGGTCGGCGAACTCACGTTCGACATCTATCATTGCCCCGGCCATTCGCCGGGCAGCGTGGTGTTCGTCAACACGGACATGCGCTTCGCCATCGTCGGCGACGTGTTGTTCAACGGCTCGGTCGGCCGCACCGACCTGCCCGGCGGCGACCATGCCGCGCTGATTCGCTCGATCAAGGACAAGCTGCTGCCGCTCGGCGACGACATCAGCTTCATCTGCGGCCACGGCCCCGGCTCGAACTTCGGCCACGAACGCCGCACCAATCCGTTTCTCGACGGCGAGTTGGGCTAGATCTAGTTGCGCACCGCATAGAGCGGCGTACGCAAGGTCAGTTGCACGATGGGCGCAGGTGTCCATGCGACTTCCAGCGCGGCGCCATAGAGACGATTGTCATTGTCGTCCATGCGGTCGAGGTCGAACCGCACGGTCGGCTGGGTGAATGCCCGCGCCGTGATCAGGCCGCGGCCGAATTCGGCGCCGCCGAATGTCTGGACGCCAAGACGGCCGGACAGTTTCCAGTTGCTCGGCCACTGATAATAGCCGCCGAGATAGCCGACGAAGGTCGGCTCGACCTTCACGAAATCCGAATCCACCCAAACGCTGGTCAGCCGTCCGCCGGCCAGCAGGCCGCGCGTGGCATCGTCGTCGAGCGCATAGTCGAGTTCGACAACGGTCTGGTTCGATGTCGATCCCAGCCCCGGCGCGCTGGTGATCGATCGGGTCAGGGTCGAGATCACCGTCACGGTCGGAATCGCGCCGTCCTGCTGGATGACATCGGCATTGAAGCCGACATTCCAGCTATCGAGGGTCATCGAACTCCACGATGTCAGGTCGGTGCGTGAGACGCTGGAGCTGACGCCGCCATAGACCGAGATCCGGTCGGTGAGGTCCACCGTCAGCGGCGCGTTCAGTGTCAGCACCTGGGCGGCGGCCGGAATCGGCGAGACGAAATTGCGGAAGCCGATGGCCAGCGTGTTGGGCGGCAGGGTCGTATAGGCAGTGCTGAAGTCCAGATAGATGTTGGGCCGCTTGGGGCCGCCTTCGTCCTCTTCTTCCTCGGCGCGCGCATGTCCGGGATTCAGAACTGCCAGACCAGCCAGCATCACGGCGGCAACCGGCCCCGCCAACCGAAACAGCCGCGCGCGAAGCCTGCGATGACGATCGCCCCTGCTGCTGCAAATCCTGTCCAACACAACGCCCCGCCCATCCGGATTAGACCCCGATGGTGCGGTGTTCCGGCCGGCATTTCAATATCCGAGTCGTGTCATAAGCGGGACATCCCCGCGTCACGACACGTCACACCGGAATCGCCGCGGCGACGGCCTGCATCAATTCCTGCTGACGAAACGGCTTGCCGAGCTTGGGCAGTTCGGTGTCCACGCCCGGCGGCAACTCCGCGTAACCTGTCGCAAGAATGATCGGAATGCCCGGCCGCTCGGCCTTGATCGCGGAGGCGAGCTGAACGCCGGTCATTTTCGGCATGGCGTGGTCGGTAATCACCAGATCGACGGATCGCTCGCGCCGCAGGATGTCGAGCGCCTGATTGCCCGACGTGGCCTCGAACACCGTATGCCCCATGTCCTGCAACATCACCGTGGTGTTCATCAGCACGAGGCCGTCGTCATCGACGGCCAGCACCACCAGAGGACGGGTGCGAGGGGCATTATCCTTCGCGGAACGCTCGGCATCGTCAGCGGCTTTCGCCGGCTTCGCGGCAGGCAGCCAGATCTCCGCGGTGGTGCCGGCGCCTTTGCGGCTTTTCAGCACGAACCGTCCGCCGGACTGTTCGGTCATGCCGTGGATCATCGACAGTCCCAGCCCGGTGCCGCGGCCGACGCCTTTCGTGGTGAAGAACGGCTCCATGGCGCGCGCCAGCGTCGCCTTGTCCATTCCCTCGCCGGTGTCCTGCATCGAGAGGCAGACATAGCGCCCGGCTTTCAGCTTTCCCGCCGAGCCGGCGGTGACGGTTTCCTCGCGCGCCGCGATCACGATGCTGCCGCCGCCCGGCATCGCATCGCGCGCGTTCACCGCAAGATTGAGCAGCGCCATTTCGAGCTGGTTGGCATCGGCATGGACCAGGTTGAGCTTGAGCGGAAACCGCGTCTCGATCGGCATCGACGGCCCCAGCGAACTCTGCAACAGGTCGGTCATGCCGCGCACCAGATCGGGCAGATCGACGGGCCGCAGATCGAGGTCCTGACGCCGCGCGAACGCCAGCATCCGCTGGGTCAGCGCCGCGCCACGCTGCGCGGCCTGCGTCGCGTTGGCAATCAGCGGCACGATCCTGGCGTCCTCGGGCAGCCGCTTGCTGGCGAGTTCGAGACTGCCGAGAATCACCGTCAGCAGATTGTTGAAATCGTGCGCGATGCCGCCGGTGAGCTGTCCGATGGCGTCCATCTTCTGCGCATGCGCCAGCGCCTCGCGGGCCTGTTCGAGCGCCTTCTGCGTGTCCTTCCGCTCGGTGATGTCGCGCGTCACCTTGGCGAAGCCGATGATCGTGCCGGTTTCGTCGCGGATCGGATCGATCACGACGCTGGCCCAGAATTGCGTGCCATCCTTGCGCACGCGCCAGCCTTCCTTCTCGAACCGCCCCTCGCGGCGCGCGATCTCGAGCGCCTGTTGCGGCTCGCCCTTCTGCAAATCGGTCGCTGTATAGAAGCGCGAGAAATGTTCGCCGATGATCTCCTCGGCGTGATACTGCTTGATGCGTTCCGCGCCCAGATTCCAGCTTGTCACCCGCCCTTCCGGATCGAGCATGTAGAGCGCGTAGTCGGTCACGCTCTGCACCAGCAGCCGGAACTGCTCTTCCTTTTGCCTGAGCTTCCGTTCCGCCGCCCTGCGCTCGCTCAGGTCGCGCGTGATCTTGGCGAAGCCGATCAGTTCGCCGTCCGGGGACCGCACGGGATCGATCACCACATGGGCCCAGAACCGGCTGCCGTCCTTGCGCACGCGCCAGCCTTCGCTCTCGAACTTGCCTTCGCGCGCGGAGGTCTCAAGCGCCCGCGCGGGAACCCCGGCCTCGCGATCCTTCTCGACGTAAAATCTGGAAAAATGACTGCCGATGATCTCGGCCGCCGTGTAGCCCTTGAAGCGCTGCGCCCCCGGATTCCAGCTCACGACGACGCCGTTCGGATCGAGCATGTAAATGGCATAGTCGATGACGGCTTCGATCAGGAGCTTGTAGCGCTCCTCTTCAGTCTGCCCGCCGCCGGGCCGTCCAAATGTCTGCAAAGCCATGTCCTCGACGGCCATCCGGTATGCCTTTTCGCGTCAACAGAGCCAAACGCCGGCGGCCCGGAAAGGTTCCAGCCGGTCCCCCAGTCTTGTTCAAAAGGCCCCATTTTCAAGGCCTAATGCAACGCCGCCTTGAGCGCGGTGGCGGCGGAGGCATAGCCGCCCCGGGCGCCGTCGACGAAATGGAAGTGGTCCGGCCGCGAGGCGGACAACGTGAAGCACGTCATCATCGCCGCGTCCTGCCGGTGCAGGCCGTACCGCGCGATGCCGCCTGCCGCCGCCGTGGCCAGACGGCGCTCCAGCGCATCGGCCAGTTCGGGTTTGCAGTCGAGCACCATGCGCAACCCGTCGTCGTATTTCCGGAAGTCGGAATTCTCCACCACCTGCTGCATGTAGACTTTGGGCACGAAGCCGCCGGCGGAGATGCCGAAGCGAAACAGGAGGTAGACAAACAGCGTCATGGCATGAACGCGCAGGCGGCGCACGACCAGCGGCCCGCCGCGCTGTGCCAGCGCTTCATAGGTCACGCCCTGCGCCGGCCAGCGAAACGGCGGCCCGGCGGCAGGCACCGGCCGCCCAGCGCCGGGACTCTTTTCCACCAGCGCCACGATGTCCTCGATCAGGCGGCGGAACGCCGCGCCGTCGTTTGACGCGGGCACGATCAGCACCGACAGAATGAGACCGCGCTCCGCCGGCATCTCCGAAAACCGGCACGACAGTCCGGTGAGATCGGGATGCGCGCCGGGCGGCGCCACCGCCACGGTGAATTCGCCGCGCTTCATCGCGGCTTCCGCCCATGCCAGTCCGCCGCCGGAGAACATCGCGTAGGACACATGCGGCGACGCCGCGTAGCGCGCGATGCGCACGTCGAGGCCCTGCGCGCGGATTTTCCCGATCGGCACCAGCGCCACGCGCAATGTGAGATCGAGATCCTCCTTCACCCATGTCGCGGTGGCGGCCAGCGCCTCGCGCGCACGCTCCGCGTCCTGCGGCGAGACCGCGAAGCTCGCGCCGTCACCGCCAAACGCGAACGGGAAATCGCGATTGTCGAGCGCGTTGGTCACCGACGCAATCACCGCCGCGCCGGCCATGTTCACCGCCTTGTAGCGGTTGTCCGCAATCGCCCTGGTGGACTGCACGATGTCGGCGACGCCGATCAGCCAGCCGTCCGGCACCGGCCGGTACAGCGACGGGTCCATCAGGTTGGCGAAGCCGCGAAAAGGCGGCATGGCGCTGTAGAACGTGTCCCCGCCTCGTTCTTCCGTGCTGCTGTCGTCTGACACGCTCATGAGCAGTGCTTTGCCGCTTTCGCGAGCCTTTCGGCGATGGACAGGAGCGTTCCAAAAATACGGGCGTTCAGCAAGACGGGTTCAACCCCAGCGCCAAACAAAATCGGCGCGGAAGCCCGCGCCGATGCTGTCGTCGTAGAGGTCAAGTCAGGCGGGATCAGTGCCGGTGTTTGCGGGCGCGATGACGGCGCGGCGCGGGCGCATAAGGCTGATACCAGGCGTTGGCGCTGCACGACCCGCCGACGCCGCTGGTCGCCTCCCGGCACTGTTCGTAGGTGTAATAGGCGCAAACGCGACCCATGCCGGTGCGGCTGTAGTTTTCCGAACAGAACGGCGCATCGTCCCACGCCGAAGCCGTGCCGCCCATGGCCAGAAGGGTCGCCGCCGCCACCAGCGTGATCGCCTGAGCGCGAAACGTGAATCCTTGCATGCGATGCTCCTTGATGACCCGTCCGACGGGGGCGGCTTCCGCTGTCCGGTTAAATGAGTTTGCCGGGCGGCGCAACTGCTGCTCTCAACGCCCGTGAAGCCGGATTGTTCGCGGCCGCGCCGCCTGCCATAAAAGCATTCATGAACCTGCATCGAAAAAGCGGGACCGGGAGAAAACATGTCAGGCAAGAATGCACCAAGGGACAATCTCGCGCCGGGCCATGTCGGCCCCTTCGCCGGACTCGACGTGCCGTGGCTGTTGCGGCTGCGCGCCGAAACACGGCGCGATCACACCTTTCTGATATGGGCGCCGTTCGATGCGCCGGCGCGGCCCTGGACCTATGGGGAGTTTTACGACCGCGTCGGCGCACTCGCCGCAGGCCTCAAGGCACGCGGCATCAGGCCGGGCGAGTGCGTGCTGATCCATCTCGACAACTGCATCGAGGCGCTGCTGACATGGTTCGCCTGCGTCGAACTCGGCGCCATCGCGGTGACCACCAACACCCGCTCCGCACCGGCGGAGATGGAATATTTCGCCGGCCACTGCGGCGCGGTGGCCGCCATCACCCAGCCGGCCTACGCCGAGACGATCGCTGCACAGTGCAAGAACCTGCGCTGGCTCGCGGTGACCTCTCACGATGCGGGCGCAGCGCCGGCATCAGGATATAAGCCGCCGAAAAGCGAAGCGTTCGAAAGCCTGTTCGCCGATAGCGCCGACCGGCCGCGCCGCCCCGCTGACCCTTACGCCTCGTGCAGCGTGCAATATACATCCGGCACCACGTCGCGGCCCAAGGCGGTGTTGTGGACCCACGCCAACGCGCTGTGGGGCGCGAAGGTCAACGCGGCGCATCAGGACCTGCGCGCCGAGGACATTCATCTCGTCTACCTGCCGCTGTTTCACACCAACGCGCTGGCCTATTCGATGCTGGCGACGCTGTGGGTCGGCGGCACCGCGGCGATCATGCCGCGCTTTTCCGCCAGCCGGTTCTGGAGCACGGCGCTGGCGCATCGCTGCACATGGACGTCGCTGGTGCCGTTCTGCGTCAAGGCGCTGATGGAGCAGGAGCGCCCGAAGGCGCATCATTTCCGCCTCTGGGGCAGCGCGATCTGCGAGCCGCCCACCGACGCGCATTTCGGCGTCAAGACCATCGGCTGGTGGGGCATGACGGAAACCATCACCCATGGCATCGTCGGGGAAGTCACGCAGCCGAACATTCCGCTCGCCATCGGCCGCGCCGCGCCGGAATATCAAATCCGCGTCGTCGACGAGAACGGCGCAGCGACGCTGCCCGGCGAGACCGGCGATCTTCTGATCCACGGCATCCCCGGTCTCTCGCTGTTCAAGGAATACCTGCACAATGAAACGGCCACGCGCGACAGCTTCGACGAGCGCGGCTATTTCATCACCGGCGACCGCGTGAAGCTGCTGGAGAACGGTTTCCTCCGGTTCGGCGACCGCGCCAAGGACATGCTGAAGGTCGGCGGCGAGAACGTCGCCGCCTCCGAGATCGAGCAGGTCGTCATCACCGTAGCGGGCGTGCGCGAAGCCGCCGTGGTCGCCCAAAAGCACCCGATGCTCGATGAAGTGCCGGTGGTGTTCGTCATTCCGCAGCGGGGCGTCAGCGGCGCGCCGCCGACGCTTCAGGGCGATATTCTGGCGGCTTGCAAGAAATCGCTGGCGGATTTCAAGGTGCCGCGCGAGGTGCGCCTCGTCGACGACATGCCGCGCTCGACGCTGGAGAAAGTGGCGAAGGCGGAGCTGAGGAAACTGCTGGCGTGAATGAACGGCGGCGGCGCTTTGTGACAATGGGACGTGGCTCGCGGCGTCAAGGCGCTCCTCCCAAGGAAAGTCGCCCTCTGATGCGGCATTGGCAAATGCCGCGCGGCATCCGATATTGGTGGTGTCGGGCGGCAACGCTCATCGACAACCGGAAGCCACGATGTCCCCTGTCTCCCTGTTCCTGAACATTCTCTGGATCCTGCTTGGCGGCATCTGGATGGCCGCCGGCTGGGTTGTCGCGGCCATCATCATGGCGATCACGATCATCGGCCTGCCGTGGGCGCGGGCCGCGTTCAACATCGCGGCCTACACGCTGTTTCCGTTCGGCCAGAAGGCCGTGTCGCGCGACCTGGTCACCGGGCAGTCCGACATCGGCACCGGACCGCTCGGTTTCCTCGGCAACCTGATCTGGCTGGTGCTGGCGGGCTGGTGGCTCGCGCTCGGGCATGTCGTCACTGCGCTGCTGCTGGCGGTCACGATCGTCGGCATTCCGTTCGCATGGGCGCACCTGAAACTGGCCGGCATCGCGCTGTGGCCGATCGGCAAGATCATCGTGCCGGCGTAACGGCTCTCCGGTGAGGCCGTGGATCGAAAAATCCTGACGGCGATCTCGCCGGAGAATCGCCGTGCGCGAGAGTGATCTCCCCGGCCGCTTGCAGGCCAAATGGTGTTCGTGCTGATCCCTTTTATATAGACTTTCTCCGAAAAGCCTCGCAGCATGCAAGTTGCTCGGGCAGTGCGCATTGATCCATATCCACCGCTGGCTCTTCTCGCGAGAGCAGAGCTTGGGATGCAACTCAGCCTTTGCGAGCGCGCGCGTGCCGAGCATGGACCCATGATCATCAGAAAAATGAAGAGCCGGAGCGACGCGAGACGATTTGGAATAGCGCTTGCAGTCTTAGCGGGATCGTCGTCGATCGCGTTGCCTGCGGACCTGAAGAAAGGCGAACAGCTCGGACGCCGGTGGTGCGCAAGTTGTCATCTCGTGGCGGCAGATCAGTCTCAGGCAAATGCAGACGTTCCGTCATTCCTGTCAATCGCCCAGCAGCCGAATTTCAAGTCGGAGAAGGTTGCGGCATTTCTGCTCGACCAGCATCCCAAGATGCCGAATTTCTCGCTCAGCCGGCAAGAGATCGACGACATCGCCGAGTATATCGCGTCCCTTGCAGGCAAACATCGCAAGGACGATCCGGCATCTTCCGTCCCACAGCGGTCGAAGCTATGAGCAAGCCTCAGACACCTTCTGTGAGAGCCCTGATCTTCGCGGCTGGCATCATTGCGGGCCTGGCAGCCCTGCAGACATCCGGAAAAACCCAAGAGTTCGGCGATCCGGTTCAGGGCGCGATCCTGACCCAGAAAATCTGCTCGACGTGTCACGGCGTGGCCCGCGGTGAGGCCTCGCCGAATCCGGCGGCTCCGAACTTCAACCATATCGGAAGCATCAAGGGCATGTCGGCGACGGCGCTGAATGTCGCTTTGCTAACGCCTCACCACCAAATGCCGAATCTGATACTGACTTCGCAAGAGCGGGCGGACGTCATTGCCTTCATTCTCGGACTTCAGGTGAGGTAGCGGAATGGATCAGGCGCGCCCTGCCGACAATCGACTCCAGATGGTGCGATTCGAACGGGTGACCGCCGCCTGAAAGAGGCCCACGCGGCCTCCACTGGAGCCTACAAAACCCCTTGCAGCCGTTGCCCCGAAGGAGCCAATCGGCTAAATGGATGACGCCGCACCCGTAGCTCAGCTGGATAGAGCGTTGCCCTCCGAAGGCAAAGGTCACACGTTCAGATCGTGTCGGGTGCGCCAGCTATTTCCGCATCGCCGCGCCCAAACGGGATTTCGGGTCCGCTTGCAGCGGCGCATCGATCCGGTCGACGACGGAAAATGGCCACCAGATCACAACCGGAAGAAGCTGCGCTACGCCGCGCGCGATCCTGACGTGACGAGTGCTGCAACCGCGTCTGCCGTTGCCGCCGACAATGTCCATCCGAGATGGCCGTGGCCGGTGTTGTAGAAGACGCGCGGATGCTTGCCGCGCATCACCCGCGGCAGCATGTCTGGCATCATCGGACGCAAGCCCGCCCATGGAACGGACTCACGCGTGCTCATCTCCGGAAAATGCCTGCGGCACCAGACCAGCAGCGGCGAGATACGCGCGGCCCGGATATCGCAGTTCATGCCGTTGAATTCCGCTGTGCCCGCGGCCGGCGCAGGCATAGGCGAAATCGCGCGCCCCTGCGCCGAGTTTCCGATCCGTCAACGCCAGTTGACGTGGATCAACGCGGCCGGTCAAATCCGGGCTGGTATGACTTTTCCTGTCCACAGGCCCGTTTCCATTTCGCTCATGTCCCGCGCGGAATGCCGTACCGGGATTGACAATCGTCCCCGCAATCTCATGAGCTTGCCATTCTTTTCGCAGCAGATATCAACATGACTTGCCGCGCGCAAAGGATGGACGGATATCCACATGACCGAAACGACGACTAAGAACGGCTCGCGGAGCATGCTGCTTGCCGTCGAAGACACCGAATTCCTGCTTCGCGACGAGATGCGGGCGATCCGTTTTGCGCTCGAGTATGGCAAGGCGGAGCTTTCGCTGCGGGACTGGGGTATCCGCTCGACCATCATCGTGTTCGGCGGCGCGCGCGTGCCGTCACCGGAGCAGGCCGAGGCGGCGGTCGCGGCTGCACAGACCGAGGCCGAGAAGAAGCTGGCCGAGGACGGGCAGCGGCGTTCCGAATTCTATCGGATCGCGCGCGAGTTCAGCCAAATTGCCTCGCAGCGAGGCGGCGCCTTCGCGCCCAAGAACCGATGGCGTGACAACGTCATCGCCACCGGCGGTGGGCCCGGAATCATGGAGGCGGCCAATCGCGGCGCGGCCGACGTCGGCGCGCCGAGCATCGGCTTCAACATTACGCTGCCGCACGAGCAGGTGCCCAATTCCTATATCACCCCGGAGCTCAGCTTCCGCTTCCACTATTTCGCGATGCGCAAGATGCACCTGGCCATGCGCGCGAACGCCCTGGCGATATTTCCCGGTGGCTTCGGAACCATGGACGAGTTGTTCGAGTTGCTGACCCTGCAACAGACGCGGAAGGCGCCGCCCGCCCCCATCGTGATGTTCGGTGAAAGCTACTGGCGCAGGATTGTCAATTTCGACGCCCTCGTCGAGGAAGGCATGATCGCCACAGCCGATCTCAAGCTGTTCGAGTTTGCCGAGACCGCAGAGGACGGATGGGCTTCACTGGTCCGCCGCGGCTTGCAGGCCCACGACTCAAGTCCGCTCGGTTGATCAACGAGGGCATCCGCAACCGCCGGCGCGCATGCGTTCGCGGCTATCTCAGGAACTGCCTGAAACGCCGCAGGGCAAAGAGAAAAAGAACTGCTCCAATGCCCAGAAGAGCGACGAACTGCGGCCACACCACAGCTAGTCCGGCGCCGCGGAACAGGATTGACTGCGCCAGAATGACGAAGTGCGTATTTGGCGCAGCGAGCATGATGTACTGAATCACATCCGGCATGCTCTCGCGCGGAGTCATGCCTCCCGACAACACCTGAAGCGGCATCAGAAAGAGCATCAGCAGCAGCCCAAACTGCGGCATGGTGCCGGCCATCGTCGCCAGAAAAATGCCCATGCAGGTCGTCGCGAACAAATGCAGGGCCGCGCCGAACAGGAACAGCGCCATCGACCCCTGTATGGGAACCGACAGTAATCCCTCGACGACGAATATGAGCGACACACTGGAAGCAACGAGCACGACCAGACCCATCGACCAGATTTTGCTCGCCATGAGTTCAAACGGGGTGACCGGCATGACAAGGAGATGCTCAATCGTCCCGTGCTCGCGTTCGCGGATCAACGCCGCGCCGGTCAGGATGATCGACAACATGGTGATGGCATCGATGACTTCATGAATGGCACCGAACCAGCCCTTGTTGAGCTCGGGATTGAAACGCGCGCGCAAGGCCAGGTCGACCGGCACGGCGGCTGTACTGCGGTGACGGCTGAGAAACTCGTCGATCTCGCCGCTGACGATGGACTGGATATAGCCGCCGCCGGTGAACGCTTGCGACATGCGGGTGGCGTCGATGTTGAGCTGAATCGCCGGCGACTTGCCCGCCAGCAGATCGCGCTGGAAGTTCGGGGGGATATCGAGCGCGAAGGTGTCGAGTCCGGCATCCATGCGGCTGTCCATCTCGCGCTGGGTGATCAGGCGGGGTATCGAGAAATAGGGCGGATTGAACGCCGCAATGATGCGCGACGACACCGGCGACTGGTCCTCGTCGACCACCGCGATGGCCGCCATGTTGAGCGTCTCGGGCATCGCTTTCGACCCAGTATAGATCGAGATCGTGAAGGCGTAGACGATCAGCACAAGCAGCATCGGATCGCGGGCGAGGCCGCGCAATTCCTTGATGCCGAGCTGGACGATATTGGCGATGCGCATGGCTAGCTCGCCTGTTTTTTGAGGAGTAGCGCGCCGAGGCCGAGCAGCACCGGAAGGGCAAGGAGCAGTGGCAGGAAATCTCCCGCCAGATCGCGGAAGTCGAGTGCCTTGGAAAACGCGCCACGAGAAATGGTGACAAAATAAGTTGTCGGATAGATGCGCCCGATCAGGGCACCGGCGCCCTGGAGCGACGAGACCGGATCGATCAGGCCCGAAAAACTGCATAGCGGGTATCAGCGTGATGAGCGACGTTCCAAAGATGGCGGCGATCTGGCTCTTCATGAAGGTTGAGATGAGAAGCCCCATCGCGGTCGCGACCGTCACATAGAGGAAAGCACCGCAGGTGTATGCGACGGCGCTGCCTGTGAACGGAACGCGGAAGACGAGGATCGCAAATGCCGTCAGCAGAATGAAATTCAGCATCGCCAGCACCACATAGGGAATCTGTTTGCCGACCAGGAATTCCAGCCGTGTCACCGGCGTTACGTAGAAATTGACGATCGATCCGAGTTCCTTTTCGCGGACAACGCTGAGCGCCGCCAGCATCGAAGGGATCATCATGAGCAGGAGAGGAATCACGCCCGGCGTCATGGCAACCAGACTCTTGACGTCGGGGTTGTAGCGGTAGCGGACCTCAAGCCGGAATGAGCCGGCGGTTGCGGTGGTACCGTAGAGTTCGCGCGCCTTCTGCGAGAGCCAGCTCGCATGCATCGCCTGCACATAGCCGCGCGCGGTCTCCGCCCGCGACGGCATGGCGCCGTCGATCCATGCGCCGACCTGGACGTTGCGGCCATGCGCGACGTCGCGCCCGAACCCCGGCGGAATTTCGATCGCCAGGCTCAATTCGCCGTCGCGCATCCGCTTGTCGAAATCCGCGTCGTCCGTAATCGGCGCTTTTTCCGTGAAGTAACGCGAGCCGGCAATCTGGAGAATATAATCGCGGCTGATGGTGGTGTCGTCGCGGTCGAGAACGGCAAAGGACAGGTTCTCAAGGTCCATGCTGATGCCGTAGCCCATCACAAACAGCAGAAGAACGCTGCCGATGGTGGCGAGGGTGGCGCGGATCGGGTCGCGGCGCAGTTCAAGTGATTCGCGCTGCGTGTAGGCAAACATCCGCCGCGGGTCGAACCAGCGCCGCGCGCGCCGGGCGCTGCCGCCGTCCCGCGCTTGCACGGGCGCCGATGCGGTCGCGGCCATTGTGTCCGGTGCCGGCGGGTTTCCGGCGGCATTGATCGCGTGCTGCAGATAGTCGATGAACGCTTCCTCGAGGCTGGCGGCGGAGCGGCGCGCGACGATCGCGGCTGGCGTGTCGCTGACCAGCACCTTGCCGGCATGCATCAGCGAGATGCGGTCGCAGCGCTCCGCTTCGTTCATGAAATGGGTGGAGACGAAGATCGTCACATTGTCGTTGCGGGACAGATCCGACAAAATCCGCCAGAAGCCGTCGCGGGCGACCGGGTCGACGCCGGATGTCGGCTCGTCGAGAATCAGGACGTCGGGGGCGTGGATCATGGCCACCGCGAGCGACAGGCGCTGGCGGATGCCGAGCGGCAGGGCGTCCGGCAAGGCATCCATGACATCGGCGAGATCGAAGCGCCGCGCCATCTCCTCGATCCGGGCGGGAATGGCATCCGCCGGCATGTCGAACAAACGCGCATGCAGATCGAGATTCTGCCGCACCGTCAGTTCGGTATAGAGAGAGAAGGATTGCGACATGTAGCCGACGCGGCGCCGGACGGCCACGTCGTTCGGGTCCACTTCGTGTCCGAACAGCTTCGCCTTGCCTTCGCTGGCCGGCAGCAGCCCGGTCAGCATCTTCATTGTCGTGGTCTTGCCGCAGCCGTTCGAGCCGAGGAAGCCGAAGATCTCGCCGCGCTCGATGCGAAAGCTGACATCATCCACCGCGACAAAATCATCGAAGCGCATCGTCAGATGTTCGGCTTCGATGGCAACATCGCCATCGAGACTCGCGGAGCGGGGCGGAATGACCACTTCCGAATAGCCTCGGCGTTCCTTTTCCGGAAGCAGCGCAATGAAGGCAGCATCCAGCGTGGCCGCACCCGTCTGCCGCAGAAGATCCGCAGGCGCGCCCGTGGCGAGAACCCGGCCGGCGTCCATGGCAATCAGCCAATCGAACCGGATCGCCTCTTCCATATAGGCCGTGGCGACAATGACGCTCATGCCGGCGCGGTTGCGGCGGATCGTGTCGATCAGTTCCCAGAACTGACGTCGCGACAGCGGATCGACGCCGGTCGTCGGCTCGTCGAGGATCAAAAGATCGGGGTCGTGGATCAGGGCGCAGCAGAGGCCGAGCTTCTGCTTCATGCCGCCGGAAAGTTTGCCGGCGGGCCGGTCCGCGAACGGCGCAAGGCCCGTCCTTTGCAGAAGCTCATCGATTCGGCGTTCGCGTTCGTGTTTGTCATGACCGAACAGACGTCCGAAGAAATCGACATTCTCGCGAACGGAAAGTGTTGGGTAGAGATTCTTGCCAAGACCCTGCGGCATGTAGGCGATCCGCGGACACGTCAGCCTCCTGTGCCGGGCGTCCGCCATGTTGCCGCCGAGAACATCGATCCGGCCTTCCCGAATGACATGCGCGCCGGCGATCAGGGACAGCAGGGTAGATTTGCCGACGCCATCCGGCCCGATCACTCCGACCATGCAGCCCGCCGGCACATCGAGGGTGACGGCTTCGAGCGCGCGGGTCTTGCCATACGAGAGTCCGACCCCTTCCACTCGCACAACGAACGCCGCGGCTGAAGGCTGATCGCTGGTCAGCCCATCGTTCATTGCGCCAGCGGTCCCTTGAGACTCGCCGGCCATTCAGCTTTCGGATCAAGCTGGACGTAGGCCATACCGGGAAGTCCGGTCTTGACCTGCCGGATATATTTCCGCAGCAGCTCCGGCGCGATCTGCGCCTTGATCCGGAACATCAGCTTGAGGCGTTCTTCCTGGGTTTCGACGGTCTTGGGCGTGAACTGCGCGACGTCGGCGACAAAGCTGGCCTTGGCGGGAATCACGAACTGGGGTGCGGCATCGAGCACGAGACGAACCTCGGTCCCGATCGCCACGCGCCCCGCCTGCGCGGTCGGCAGGAAGAAGGTCATGTAGACGTCACCAAGATCGACAAGGTTGAGAACCCGTCCCCCGGCGGACAGCACCTCGCCGGGCTGCGCGACGCGGTATTGCACGCGGCCATCGCGCGGCGATTTCAGCGTGCTGTCGTTGATGTCGGCGGTGATGCTTTCAATGGCGGCCTGCGCCGCGGCAACGGCAGCCCCTGCGTCGATGACCTGCGCCTTGGCGGCGCTGATCGCAGCCTCCGAAGCGGCGAGTTGAGCCTGGGCCGCAGCGACAGCAGCCTTCGCTCCCTGAACGTTCGCCCGATCGTCGTCGAAAACCTGCTGGGAAACGGCATTGGTCTTTATCAGTTGCTCTGACCGGACGAGCTTTCTATCCAGCGCATCGAGTTGCGCTTCGCGCTGCGCGATGACGGCGACGGCCGCTGTTCTTTCGGCCTCCCGCTGGGTCACAAAACTCTTGGCCGTATCGACGCCGATCGTCGCGCGATGCAGTTGCGCCTCGGCCTGACGGCGCTGGGCCTCCAGTTGCTCGGTGTCCATGCGCGCAAGCACCTGACCTGCCGTGACGAAATCACCCTCGTTGGCCAAGATCTCCCGGATCCGCCCGGGTATCTTGGTCGAAATGTCGATTTCGATCGCTTCGATGCGGCCGTTTCCGCTGGCGATCCCTTCAGGAAGACTGCTTTTCCCGAATTTCTGCCACGCATAATAGCCGCCCCCGGCGAGGACCGCGACGAGAACGGCGATTAGCCAGCGCTTCCCAACCATCCTCATCAACGAACCTCACGCCGCCCATCATCTCGGGGGTTTTTGCACCGCAAAAAGTTTTATTCGCGGCGGGCGCCCCCATGTTGATCTATGTCAGCGGGTGCCGGCCAGCGGGGCAATACGGCGCACATTGGAGACACTTGCGTGGATGTCAGGCGGGTGCGGCAATCTTGTCTTGCGTCATGGTCTCGAAGTCGCCGGCATCGTGACGTTCGTGCAACTGACCCGACGGCTCGCCCCAAGTGCGGTTGACCATGCGGCCGCGCTGCACGGCGGGGCGGTTGGCGATGGCAGCGGTCCAGCGTTGCAGGTTCTTGTAATCCTGCACGGACAGGAACTCTCCGGCATCGTATAGCAGGCCCTGCGCCAGGCCGCCGTACCAAGGAAACACCGCGATGTCCGCGATCGAATACTCGCTGCCCGCCAGATATTCGTTGTCGGCGAGACGCCGGTCGAGCACATCGAGCTGACGCTTGGTCTCCATCGCGAAGCGGTCGATCGCGTATTCGATCTTGGTCGGCGCATAGGCATAGAAGTGGCCGAAGCCGCCGCCGAGATAAGGTGCGCTGCCCATCTGCCAGAACAGCCACGACAGGGCTTCGGTGCGGACGGCAGGATCCGTCGGCAGCAAGGCGCCGAATTTTTCCGCGAGATGCAGCAGGATCGAGCCGGATTCGAACACCCGGATCGGCTTCGGCCCGCTGCGGTCCATCAGCGCCGGTATCTTGGAGTTCGGATTCACGGCCACGAAGCCGCTGCCGAACTGGTTGCCGTCGATCCTGATCAGCCATGCATCATATTCCGCGCCGCTGTGGCCGAGTGCCAGCAGCTCTTCCAGCATGATCGTGACCTTCTGGCCGTTCGGCGTCGCCAGCGAATAAAGCTGTAGTGGATGACGGCCGACCGGCAATTCCTTGTCGTGCGTCGGCCCGGAGATCGGGCGGTTGATGCTGGCGAACTTGCCGCCGCTCTCCTTGTTCCAGGTCCAGACTTTGGGTGGCGTATAGGTCGAAGGCTCGGTCATGTGCTTAACTCCGGGCGCCTGACGCGAAGGTCAGCGGCCAACATTCCGGTCGATGGATGCGATCTTGCGTCTCTGTATATAGGCGAACGACGCCGGGCTACGCCATAGCGTGAAAAAATTTCCAGCACTCCAATGATCATCCTTCCGTTCTGCGCGCGTATCACATCAGCGGACTCGAAGGACCTTGAGTTCGGCGGGCGTCATGCGTGACCTGACTTGTCTTGGTTCGCTGGTCCGGCGCTGTGGACTCACCTCATTCGACAGGCTCAGGAATGCGCGCGGGTTCCTCTGCTCCGACCTGCCGGGCCGGAGGCAGAGGAGCTCCGGACACGCTCGATGGCAACCGGAAGCCCTTGACCAGCCCGAAGATCGCCGGAATCACGATCAGCGTCAGCAGCGTGGACGAGATCATGCCGCCGATCATCGGCACCGCGATGCGCTGCATGATCTCCGAACCCGTGCCCGTGCTCCACATGATCGGCAGCAACCCCGCCATGATCGCCACCACGGTCATCATTTTAGGGCGCACGCGCTCAACCGCGCCGACCATGACGGCGTCGTAAAGATCGGCGCGCGTCAATGCCCGGCCTTCGGCGTCACGCCTTGCCTTGATCTCCGCCAATGCATGATCGAGATAGATCAGCATCACGACGCCGGTTTCGGCTGCAACGCCCGCAAGAGCGATGAAACCGACGGCGACCGCGACCGACATGTTGAAGCCGAGCCACCACATCAGCCAGAGTCCGCCGACGAGCGCGAACGGCAGCGACAGCATGACGATCAAGGTCTCGGCGATGGAGCGGAAGTTGAGATACAGCAGCAGGAAGATGATGAGCAGCGTCACCGGCACCACGATCTTCAGGCGCGCGGTGGCGCGTTCGAGATATTCGTACTGTCCGCTCCAGACCACATAATAACCTGGCGGAAACTGGATGCTGGCCTGCACCGCCTGCTGCGCGTCGGCAACGTAACCGCCGAGATCGCGGTCGCGGATGTCGACATAGATATAGGTCGCCAGTTGGCCGTTCTCGGTGCGGATCGATGTCGGTCCCCGCGCCGGTTCGATCCTGGCGATCTCGCCGAGCGGTACCGCGCCACCCGCCGGCATCGGAACAAGGACATCGTTCGCGATGGCTTGCGGACTGTCCCGCATGTCGCGCGGATAACGCATGTTGACGCTGAAGCGCTGCCGTCCTTCCACCGTCGTCGTGACGGTCTGGCCGCCGAGCGCGGTTCCGATCACGTCCTGAACATCCTGGACCATGATGCCGTAGCGCGCCAGCGCCGCGCGGTCCGGCGTGACGTCGAGATAATAGCCGCCGATGCCGCGTTCGGCATAGGCTGATGAGGTGCCGGGCACGGCTTTGAGCACCTGTTCGATCTGCTTGGCGACCTTGTCGATCTCGACCAGATCGGTGCCGATCACCTTGACCCCGACCGGCGTCCGGATGCCGGTCGACAGCATGTCGATGCGCGCCTTGATCGGCATGGTCCATGCGTTCGAGACGCCGGGGAATTGCAGCGCCTTGTCCATCTCCGCAATCAGGCTGTCGACCGTGACGCCGGTGCGCCATTCCTCCTTCGGCTTCAGGTTGATGATGGTCTCGAACATTTCCGACGGCGCCGGATCGGTGGCCGTCAAGGCGCGGCCGGCCTTGCCGTAGACGGACGCCACCTCGGGAAACGACCGGATGATCCTGTTCTGCATCTGCAACAGTTCACCCGCCTTGGTCACCGAAATGCCCGGCAGCGTCGTCGGCATGAAGAGCAGCGTGCCTTCGTTGAGATTCGGCATGAATTCGGTGCCGAGCTGACGAGCCGGCCAGATCGTCACTGCAAGAACAACGAGCGACAGCGCGATCACCAGCACCTTGGCGCGCATCACAGCCTTGATCACCGGCCGGTAGATCCAGATCAGGAAGCGGTTGATCGGATTCCTGTGCTCGGGGACAATTCTGCCGCGCACAAAGATAATCATCAATGCCGGGACAAGCGTCACCGACAGCAAGGCCGCGGCCGCCATTGAAAATGTCTTGGTGAAGGCGAGCGGACTGAACAAACGTCCTTCCTGCGACTCCAGCGTGAAGATCGGCATGAACGACACGGTGATAATCAGCAGGCTGAAGAACAGCGCGGGGCCGACCTCCGACGCCGCCTCGATCAGAATGTCGACTCTTGACCGTCCGGGTTCGGCCCGTTCCAGATGCTTGTGCGCGTTCTCGATCATGACGATCGCCGCATCGACCATGGCGCCGATCGCAATCGCGATGCCGCCGAGACTCATGATGTTGGAGCCGAGCCCGAGCAGCTTCATCGCACCGAACGCCATCAGCACCCCGACCGGCAGCATCAGGATCGCCACCAGCGCACTTCGGACATGCAGCAGGAAGACGATGCAGACCAGCGCGACGACGATGCTTTCCTCCAGCAACGTGTGCTTGAGGGTGGCGATTGCCGCGTTGATCAGGTTGGAGCGGTCATAGACCGGAACAATCTCGACGGATTTCGGCAGGCTGCTCGCGATCTCCTTGAAGCGTTTCTTGACGTTGTCGATCACGTCGAGCGCATTGACGCCAAACCTTTGCAGCACGATGCCGCTGGCGACCTCTCCCTCACCATCAAGCTCGGTGATGCCGCGCCGCTCATCGGGACCGAGTTCGACGCGGGCGACATCGCGCAGCAACACCGGCGTGCCGTTATCGGTCTTCAATACGATGTTGCCGAGGTCGTTGATGTTTTTCAGATAGCCCTTGCCGCGAATGAGGTATTCGAACTCGGACAACTCCACCGTCCGGCCGCCGACATCGGCATTGCTGGCGCGGATCGCATCGCGCATTTTCTGCATGGTGATGCCGCGGTCGCGCATGCGCTGCGGGTCGAGAATGACATTGTATTGCTTGACGAAGCCGCCGACGCTGGCCACTTCCGCGACGCCTTCGGCCTTCGCCAGCGCGAACTTCAGGTTCCAGTCCTGGATGGTGCGTGTCTCGGCGAGATTCAACTCCTTCGACATCACCGCGTACTGATAGACCCATCCCACGCCGGTGGCGTCGGGACCGATTGTCGGCGTTACACCGGCCGGCAGCCGCGAGGCCGCGCCGTTGAGGAATTCGAGCACGCGCGAGCGCGCCCAATAAATGTCGGTGCCATCTTCGAAAATGACGTAGACGAACGAGACCCCGAAGAACGAGAAGCCGCGCACGACTTTCGATCGCGGCACGGTCAGCATCGCGGTAGTCAGTGGATAGGTGACCTGATCCTCGATCACCTGCGGCGCTTGCCCGGGATACTCGGTATAGACGATGACCTGCGTGTCGGAGAGATCGGGGATCGCGTCGAGCGGCAGATGGACCAGCGCATAGATGCCGGCGGCGGCGGCAAAGCCCGCGCCGAACAGGACCAGCAGCAGGTTGCGCGCCGACCAGTCGATGATGCGGGCGATCATGGCTGAGCTCCCGCTTCCGAGAAGCCCTTGAGCGCAGCCTTCAGATTGCTTTCCGCGTCGATCAGAAAGTTTGCCGACACGACGACGGGATCGCCCTCCACGAGGCCCTCGCGGATTTCAACATGGCCATCGCCGCGATGACCGAGTTTCACGTCGCGCGGCTCGAAACGTCCCTGCCCCCTTTCGACAAACACCGCCTGGCGGCTGCCGGTATCGAGCACGGCACTCTCGGGAACGGCGAGCACGGGCCGCGGACTGCCGATATCGATGTCCGCATCGACATACATGTCGGGAAGCAGTGCGAGATCCGGATTTGTCAGTTCGATCCGGACCCGCGCGGTTCGCGTTTCACGATTGACCTGCGGATAGACAACGCTGACTGTTCCGGTGAACTCCCGTCCCGGAAAGCCACGCGCACGCACAGTCACCGGCTGGCCCACCGCCAACGCGCCAAGATTGCGCTCCGCGACGTCGATCATGGCCCACACCACGGAGGTATCCGCAACCCGGAACAAGACGTCGCCGGGCTGCGCCCGCATTCCCTCGATCGCGTTGCGCTCCAGCACCACGCCATCGCGCGGCGCCGACCAATCGATGGTGATGGGAACGGTGCCGCTCTTCTCCATGGCGGCAATCGCCGCGTCGGGGACGTCGAGGTTCATCAGCCGTTGCCGCGAGCCGCGGCCATATGCGGCCACGCCGCTCGTTCCTTTCGACGTGATGGTGGCGATATATTCCGCCGCCGCCGAGGCCACGGACGGACTGTAGATCTCCATCAGCGGCTGGCCCTTGCTGACCTTGCTGCCGGTGGTGACGTTCGCGACTTTCTGAACCCAGCTTTCCGCCCGCATTGAAATGACGGAGATGCGGCGCTCGTCGAGCTGGATCGTGCCCGGCGCGCGGATCAAGGTGCGAATGACGCGAGGTGCCGCGGGTTCCGACTTCACGCCGGTGCGCTGGATCTTTCCGGCGGAAAGTTTGACCGAGCCGTCATCCCTGTCTTCGCCTTCATAAACGGGGATGTAGTCCATCCCCATCGAATCCTTTTTCGGCACCCGCGATGTATCCGGCAGTCCCATCGGATTGCGGTAGTACTTGATCTTTCGATCCGTCGGCACGGCCTTGGGAGCGGACGCTTCCTCCGTCTCGGCATACACGGCGATGTAATCGCGGCCGTCCGGAGTCTTCTTCGGCGTCGGCGAATATAGCGATTTGCCGTCCGGATCCTGGTAATAGATTGGCGCGTCATTTGCCCGCGCCGCCGTCACGAGAGCGAGGCGCGGAACCTCAGCTCCCCGATGTTGCCCGTGAACCATGATGAATCCGCCGCCGGCCGCCGCGATCAACGCGGCGGCGGCGGCGATAACCGTGCTGACGGTTCTCATTTCTGCGCCGTGATGACGAACTTGTTTTCGACAGTCCCGACCTCGCCCTGCACCTTGGCTCCGAGCGAGAGCTGCCAGCGGCCTTCCATCCCGAAAGTCGCCTTGAACCTGTACGTCCCCGGTTCGCCGCCCGGCACCGGCACGACTTTTGTCGCCATCTCCTTCATGCCGTCCGGAGCCATGTCGAGACGGGTTGCGATGATGATGGCGTCCGGCACCGCCTTGCCGGTGGTCTTGTTGACAAGCCGAACCGTGACGGTCTTGTCCGGACCAGCCTTGACGGTCTGATCCACAAGCTGGAATTCATAGTCCTTGATGTCGGCGCGTGCGACGCCGATCGAACCGGCAACGGCAACAGCGATGAGCGCGGTCCGAAGGATGCGCAGTGAATTGAGCTTCTTCATTTCAAAAATTCCTCGAATGATCATGATTGCCGCAAAACGGCATGCGTCGATCCGCGCGAATTCAGCGCGCGGCAGCACGGCGGCGAAGCGCCGATCAGATCAGGATTCGGGGAGGCTGGTCGGGAGGCGGATGACCCAAGCTATCGGGCCAGGACTCATCCCGCAGGGACATGACGGTTCCGGCGGCGGTGAAAGGCGGCTGAACAATAGCCCCCGACAGGCCAGTGAAGCATTGGGCGTTGCAGCCCGCCATGAAGATGCATTTGTCGCAAGTAATCGGCGCCGGAGCCTTCGACGGGCAGCACGGCATGTCGTTCGCCATCTCGTCCGCCATACCCGAAGCGGACATATCATCCATCATCGCGTGCATCGAGACGTCGGAAGATGCTTGCGCCATCACGGGGCGGGACAGCGGCGCCATGACCAATCCCGCGATCATGAAGATCGCGAGCAGCATACGCATGGTCGTTTGCCGGTTCATGCCGCTAAAATCTCACAGAAGACTGCAAATTGATAGTCTCCCCGGCTGACGAAACCGTGAGGAACATAGTTAAAATATCGGCTCGATCGGCCCGGGACCGTCATCGAAAGGGCCAGGACATCTTCCTCCCGAGATGTCCGAAAGCCTTCCTGACCGCAGTCCTGGAATTCACGCAAATGGTCAGACGCCGGCCTGCGGCGTTAGTCTCGACACGGAAAAGATTTCCCATGTGACCATGAACATCGCTGCGATGACCGGCCCGATGACGAATCCATGCAGGCCGAAGACCTCGATGCCGCCGAGCGTGGAGATGAGCACGACATAGTCGGGCAGCTTGGTGTCCTTGCCGACGAGGAACGGCCGCAAGACGTTATCCACCAGCCCGATGACGAATATCCCGTAGGCGATCAGGACGATGCCCTGCCATATGGCTCCGGTCGCCAACAGATAGATCGCCACCGGCACCCACACCAGGCCGGCTCCGATCGCCGGCAGCAGCGACAGGAAGGCCATGATCACCGCCCATAACAACGGCGCGTGAATCCCGAGAAACCAGAAAGCCAGACCGCCGAGCGCGCCCTGCGCGATGGCCACCAGTATGCCGCCTCGCACCGTCGCGCGAACGACGAGTGCAAATCTGGAGAACAGCGCGCGCTTTTGTTCCTCCCGCAGCGGAACGGCGGTCCTGATACGCCCAAGCAACGCGTCACCGTCCTGCAAGAGGAAGAACAGCAGATACAGCATCACGCCGAGGCCGATGATGAAATCGAACGTGCTCGAACCGATGTTGAGCGCCTGTGTCGCGATGAACTGGCTGCCTTTAACGAGGCCCGACGTCAGACCTTCCCGCATCGAGCTCAGGTCCGCCAGACCGAACCGGCCCAGCCAGTCCTTGGCCCATGCCGGCAAGGCATCGAGAACCTCCTGCGCGTTCTTGATGAAATCGACGTCTCCCGACTGAACCTTGCCGTAGAGATTCGACGCTTCCCGTCCGAGGGAAGCGGCAATCATCGTCAGCGGCAGGATGACGATGGCGATAATGACCAGGATCGTGATCGGAGCAGCGAGCACGGGCCATCGCATGGATTTCGCCAGCCATCGGCAAAGCGGAGCGAAAATGATCGCAGCGATGATCCCCCATAAAATGGCTCCGTAAAACGGCTGGAGAATCCAGGCGAACGCCAGCGATACCGCTACGACCAATATCAGCAAGCTCTGGTCTTCAATGCTGCGCACGCGGTCTCGCTCGCTTTTTTTGGCCGGACCCCGGCCCCCACCATTCTCGGGAATAAACTCTATGCCAGCCGTTTGAAGTGAACAACGGAGGCGATCTTTTCACAAGCGCGGCCATGCGCCTCATCCGGCGCCGGCCCGATCGCGGCGGCGTCAATTCCGGCGCGCCCCGGCCACGTCGCAAGACGCCTACTGCGCGGCAATGAACTTGTGCGGCGGCTTTTTCAAGTCCGGCTCATCCGGGATATCCGGCACCAGCGACGGAGCCGGCTGCGAATGGCGCACACAATTGCGGCCGTCGGATTTGGCGCGGTAGAGTGCAGCGTCGGCGGCTTCGATCAGCCTCCGCCACGCGAACTGTCCGAGGCTTCCACGGGCGACGCCGAAGCTCGCCGTGACTTTCACCATCGCGCCATCGGACAGCATGATCCGTTTTGTTTCCAGCACGCGCCGGATTCGCTCCGCCAGCGCCAGCGCCTCGCCGACGTCGCGGCCCGGAATCAGGATGACGAACTCCTCGCCGCCGAACCGGGCGAACAGATCGTTCACGCCAAGCATCGGACGTATCGACTCGATGGTTTCCTTCAGCACGCGGTCGCCTTCGAGATGACCGTGCCGGTCGTTGATGGACTTGAAATGATCGACGTCCATGAGAATGAGGCAGACGCCGTCCGCCATCACCCGGCTGCTGGTTTGGCTCTCGCCGATCATGTCGAGCGCGCGGCGATTCATCAGTCCGGTCAGGCCGTCGGTCTCCGCCTGCTGCTTGAGCTGCCGCGTCAGCGACGCGCGCTCCGCCAGACTCTCGCGCAGGATGCCGATGGCATCGAACAGGCGGCGCATCTCGATGGCGTGGGGCCGCTCGTGATGGAAAACCGTGGGACGATCCTCGGCCAGCACGATCACGGCCTCGCGCGCCCGCATCAGCGGGCCGAATATGAATCGTTGCGCCGCAAAGACCAGACAGACCAGGACCGCAAGAATGATCATCGCAATGGCGATCGTCACCGTCAGGATCACGAGCGCGCCAGTGCGGGTCTCAGTGAGACGCTCGATCGCGACATCGAGAAACACGCCGCGCAGCCGTTCCAGCGGCTTCAAAGTCTCGACGAAACGGACGGTGAATTGATCGGCCGTCATCGCGTAATTACCGGACTTCCGGCCTTCCGCGATCAGCATGTCGACGATCCCCAGGCCTTCGCCGAAGAACATCCGTTCGGCGTCGCGAAGCGGAAGCGCCAGGCGCGGATCGCCGCGGCTGGCGACGGCCTGATCTCCAACCAGACTCCACAGTTCGAGAAGGCGGCCGCGCGTCCGGTTGCTGTCGATGAGATTCTTCAATGGCATCGGCTGGCCGATAGCGATCGGGGCCATGATCTGAGACCCTATCCTTCCGCCGTATTCCCGCAGATCGCTGAAGATTCGGCCGGTCATGATCGGTTCGGCCAGCTCGGGATTCGACGCCATCAACATCCCCGCCTTCCAGGCGACGACGGACTGAAAGATATCGACGACCTTGAACATGCCCTCGATCACCGACTGCACGTCGTCAAGACCACGGCGCTCGCGCGGGATGGCCGCGACGCGGTCCACCTCTTGCCGGGCCTCCAGAAGCTGCGCCCGCACCGGCTTGAGCAGGTCCGCGGGCACGCCTGCGCCGGACGGCGCGGACAACTGATCGAGAATGGCGTCGCTGCGGGCGCGGAATGCAGCCAGGCGTTCGCGCAACGCGCCGTGCGTCACATCGGCATCGCCGAGCACGCTGTTTGATGGCCCGCGTTCGGCCGACAGAAGATTGGCCGCGCTGAGAATGATCCGGTAGCTTTCAAGCCCGCGCAGATTCTGCCGGGCGCGGCGGTAGTCGTCAAAAGAACGGCCGATCACGCCAATAGCAAGAATCGATGTGCAGATGAACGCGATCCCCGCGCCGACCAGGAGCTTGCGGCGCAGGCTGTGATCACCGCCGCACGATGCGTGTTTCGCAACCTGGTGTTTAACCCGCTGGAGAGCTGCCCCGATATGATTGATCGACCCCGAGGTCATCGCTCTTCTTTTTCCTTCACCGCACAGGGCCCGTGTTCGCCGCCATATGCGCATGCGGGAATTGCGTTTGCGTAAAATGACACAGTTAAGATTGCATACAGAACCAGCGGTGGTTGCAGCCGCAATTCTGCTCGCGCTTCACGTAAAGCCCGACGATACAAACATCTCCGCGAGTGGCGTTCGCGCGCGTTAAGGGAAAATTCAGCCTGATTCAGCGCCGGATGTTAAAATCGGAAGACGGCCGTTCATCGCGCGCCGCGCTTGGTTCCGCGATACCGGCCCTACCGGGGCAGGCTGTTTTATTCCGGTCAGGAGCGGCGGGCGCGGCGATGCGGACCGGCCTGCGGCGCCTGCGGGAGCCAGTAGTTCGGCTGGCAATAGCCGGAGGTGCCGGACACCGCCGCCTCGCACTGCTCCAGCGTGGAATACCGGCAGTCGCCCGGACCCGCCTCGCCCTTGCGGCAGAACGGATATTGCTGCGCCGCTGACGGGCCTGCGCCCAAAACCGGGACGATTGCAGCGGCCACAGCGATCAAAAGAAGTTTTCGCATGGTCATGGTGCTCTCCATTGCGGCGATCACGCGCTTGTCCGGGCCAAGCGTTCCTCCGGCGCGCGCAACACGTCAAGCAACGAATGAGTGAGCCCGCGCGCAAAGCAGATATCCGGCGATGGTGGCGCGCGGACTATTCGCGCTCCGCCGGGGCTGCTGCGGCACCGAATGACCTCGCCCCGGCTGAAAACAGCCGCACATCCGACGGCCCGGACCGGCCGTCGGGAAATGACTGTTCCTTGACGTCAGATCATTTGGCTGCGGCGGTGCTCAACGCCGCCTTGCAGGCGTCGGTCAGTTTTGCACTTTCTTTGGACAGACACGCGAGAACACGGCCGCCACCCGGCATGACATTGCTGCAATACTTCTCATAATCGCCCTTGCAGGCATCGCGTTGCGCAGCGGTAAATTGCTGCGCGGAAGCGAGCGTCGGGACAGAGAGCGTCACGGCGACAAGAACAATGCGGAACATCAGAATCTCCTGATTGAAGACATCGTGAGGTGAAGAGATGCGAGGCGATTGAGGATGTGGCGAAGTGACCGATATTGACCTGAATCAACCGCATGATTGCGAGGTTTGCAATCCATAACAAACCAAGAAAGTATTTAAGCGATATGTCGCCCATCGTGCGGGGAAGCCACACAGCAAACGTTATGCCCCCCGCCTCCAACTGGCGAGGCTGCCGTTTCTCATGATCCGCAATTCATGCCGCTGAACAACCCGAAGAACGGCCCCGTCCTCATCACCGGATGCTCCAGCGGCGTCGGCTTCGCCGCGGCAAAACTGTTTCGCGCGGCGGGCTATGAAACGTTTGCGACCGCACGCGATCCGGCGGCGCTGGAGGACTTGCGGGCGCTGGGCTGCCGCGTCCTCGCCCTCGACGTCACCGACGAGAATGCGCGGCGTGCGGTGGTCGGTGTCATCGAGCGCGACCACGGCGCGGTCGGCAGTCTGGTCAACAATGCGGGCTACGGCCAGTACGGCCCGCTCGAGGAAATCCCACTCGACGCGCTGCGGCGGCAATTCGAGACCAACGTGTTCGGCGGCTTTCGCCTGTCGCAACTCGTGCTGCCGGCCATGCGCAGCGCGGGACGCGGCCGGATCGTCAATGTCAGTTCGGTGGCGGGACGCGTCTCTTCGATCGGCGGCGGCGCCTATCACGCGTCCAAATTCGCCATCGAAGCCTTGACCGACGCGCTGCGCCCCGAGGTCGAACCGTTCGGGATCGACGTTGTGAACGTGCTGCCCGGCCCCATCGCAACGCGGTTCGAAGCGACGCTTTTGAAGACCATCCCCGACACTGGCCCGCAAAGTCCCTACACCTATTTCAAGCAGCGGCTTGCGGCATACATGCAGGACTTTCTCGATCCAAATGGCCTCGGCGTGATGAGCGCCGAAACCGTGGCGCGCGTCGTGGTCAAGGCCGCCACGGCAAAACACCCGCGCACGCGCTACAGCGTCGGCTTCATCGCGCATCTCGGTCCCATCGGCCGCGCCCTGACGCCGGACCGCGTGGTGGACTTCATGACGCGGAGAAGAATTCCGGTGAAAAAGGATTAACGGCCGCCTTCAGCCACGGTCGATCCGCTTCACAAGCACCAGCAGGCAGGCCACCGCGCCGACCACGATGGTAAAACAGCCCAGACTGATCAGCGTCGCCTTGAAGACAAAATCGTCGCGGAAAACCCAGGCTGCCGTCCAGCACAGCAGGGTCACCAGCGGCGCGAAGATCAGGATCGGTAGCAGCACCTTTTCGAGGCCCTGCCGCGCAGCGCCCCGCCGCGCACCGGGGGTATTGTTGTCCTGCAATTTTCCGTTCATCGGCCATGATTGCGCGACGCGGACCGAAAGATCAATCGCCGGACGCGGCGCGCTTCGGGACGGTCATCGCGGCGATGCCGACAATCACACAGACCAGTCCGGCCCATGCCGATGGCGACAGGGTTTCGCCGAGCAGGACCGCACTGAGCGCGACGCCGATCGGCACGCGCAGATAGGCCTGCGCCGTGGCACCCACCGGACCGAGCGTCTGGATCAGCCGGAAATAGATCACGAAGGCCAGCGCCGTGGAGAACACTGACAAACCCAGCAGCGCGAGAACGGAGTCCATCGACGGCGACAACGTCCACGGCCGGTCGACGATCAGGCTGAGCGGCGCAAGAAGAATCGCGCCGCAGATCATCGATCCGGCGGCGGGCACGATGGAATCGAGGCCGGAGAAGTTGCGGCCGAAGATCGCCGCCGCGCCGAACGTCATGGCGGCAAGCACGAGCGCGAGTTGCGCCACGACCTCCTGCCCGAGACCGGACAGCGCGTTGATGCCAACCACAAGACAGATACCGATCAGGCCCATCCCGACGCCGAACGACTGGCGCAGCGTCGGACGCTCGTGACGTGCGAACAGCAGCGTCAGCAGGAACGCGAAGATCGGCGCATTGGAGCCGAGGATGGTCGCCAGTCCTGCATCGACATGGCGTTCCGCCCACGCGATCAGCGTGAACGGGACCACGCTGTTGAGGCAAGCCTGGATCAGAAACCTGCGCCACACCACAGGATCGCGGGGCATGGCGATGCCGCGCCATTGCATCACCGCCAGCAGCAGGCCGCCCGCGATCAGGGTGCGCGCGGCGATCAGCGTTACCGGCGGAATGGTGGTGACGCCGATCTTGATAAAGACGTAGGACGCGCCCCACAGCGTCGCCAGCGCCAGCAGCAGCGCGAGATTGGCCGCATAGCCGGGCCTTGGCACATCGCTCGCAATTGTCATGTCGCTGCTTGTCCTTTGAGTTTCATGCGGAATGCCGGCTTGTCTTTTACCTCTCCCCGCCTGCGGGGAGAGGGAGCACATCCCTTTCGCATTCGACATCCGAAATTTATGAGGCCATCGGGAGGATTGACGCACGCGGAACGGGCCCTGCTTCGATACCGAAGCCACTTATCCGCCGCGCAAGAGGTTGCCGTACTGCTCCGGCACCTCGATCTCGAAACCGAGGATCGCCGCCGACAGCGCCTTGCCGTAATTGTCGAGGCTGAGGCTGCGCGACACCCCGCCGCCGAGCGCGCCTTCCGCGACGAAATTCAGCGCCGCGAGATTGTCGGCCTCATGGCGCGTCACCGCGCCCTTGATCGCGCCGCCATAGAACGCCTTGAAGCGCGCGGCGGTCAGTTGCTGTTTCAGCAGCGGATAGAACTCGTCGCGATAGGCGATCACCGCGATGTTCGATGTGTTGCCCTTGTCGCCGGAGCGCACATGCGCCAACCGTTCCAGTTTGACCTGCATCTCTTTAACTCTCGTACCAGGTGATGACGGGCGTGAGCTGCTCGCGCGGCACCAATGTCGACCATACGCCGATGATCTCGCGGGTGCGGTCCTGATGCGGCACGCGCTTGCCGGTCATGGCGACGCCCGACACCGCCATGCCGTCGATCTCGCGGCCGACCTTCATGGCTTCCTCGCGCGTCTTGCAGCGCGCCGCGACCCGCACCGCCACTTCATAAGGCTCCGGCGCATCCGCCGGCGTCGCCTCGCCGTGGATGGCGTTGAGGCCGAGAAAATCGATCCGCAGGTCGTCAGCCTTGAGCCCGACGATGCGGAAACGCTCTTCGAGAATTTGCCTGGCCAGTTTCGCGCGGCGCAGCGCGCCGGGACCGGCGTAAAAGAACATGTCCTCGCCGATGAAACCTTCCATGCAGCCCATCGACACTTTCAGCGTCGGCGTGCGCGGCTTGCCGCCGATGTTGCTCACACGCATGCGGTCCGGCCCGGCCTCCTCGATCGCCGCGCTGGTGAAATCCACCACCACGTCCGGCGTGATGTAGTTTCGCGGATCGTGCACCTCGTACAGCATCTGCTCCTTCACGGTCATGGCGTTGATCGCGCCGCCGGTGCCGGCGACTTTCGCGATGACCGCGCTGCCGTCAGCTTCGACCTCGGCGATGGGAAACGCCAGATCCCACGGATTCGGCACGTCCTTGAAGCCGGGATCGGCGAAATAGCCGCCAGTGACCTGCGCGCCGCATTCCAGCAGATGGCCGAGGCCGCTGCCCGCACCGAGCTTTACAAAGTCGTCCGCGCGCCAGCCGAATTCATGCATCATCGGCGCGAGGAACAGCGACGGGTCCGCAACGCGTCCGGTGACGACAATATCAGCGCCCTGACGCAAGGCCTCGACGATCGGCTCCGCGCCGAGATAGGCTTCGGCTGAAATGATCTCGGAGACAATCGAGGAGACCGGCGCACCGTTTTCCAGAATGGTGCCGCCGAGCGCGGCAATGCGGTCGGTGATGAGGCTGCCGGAGACGGCGGCGACTTTTTTCCTTTCCCGCCATGCTCGCGCAGCAGTTCGACGATGCGTTGCGCCGCGCCGTCGGGATTGATCCAGCCCTGATTGCTGATGATCTTCGTGCCGCGCGCAAGGCACCCCGGCAGCACCGCTGTCATGCGGTCGTCGAGATAGGTGTCGTAGCCCGGAAAAGATGGATCGCGACGCTTGCGCACCTGCGCCGCCGAAACGGTGGCTTCCGCCATGGTCTCAAAGCAGAGATAATCGAGGTCGCCACGCTCGGCGTTGAGCTTCGCCGGCTCGATGCGGTCACCCCACCACGCCGATCCCGCACCTATCCGCAATGTCGACAAAAAATTGATCCTTCCCCGGAATTTTCATTGGCCTTTCGGCTTGCCTTGGATGGCAAATCGAAGAACACTTTAGCCATGAAACTACTTGCCTTCACAGCCCTTGTCGCCCTCGCCGTTGCGCATACCCCTGTGCATGCGGGGCAGGTGCCGCCCTCGCCGTTCACCACCACGCTGTCCAATCACACGCCGCTGGTGTTCGGCATGAGCGCGGAGGATGCCGCCGCGGCACTCGGCCAGCCGCTGGCCTATGTGAGCGGACGGCCGGGCAACGAAATCTATCTCGTGATCCGCAATGTCGGCGGCAGCCGGTGGTCGTTCCGCGACGATCCGCTCTATCTCCAGTTCCGCGGCGGCCGCCTCACCGGCTGGAAGGCCGACTGGAGCCGCAACTGGATGTGGCAGTAAGCGCCACCTTCTCTCATCCTTCCTCATTCCAGACCACCATGGAGGACGTCCGCATGGGACAGGCTGTGATCCTGACTGCCTCGGACGGATTCAGGCTCGGCGGTTATCGCGCCGATCCGGCCGTTCAACCCAAAGGGGCGGTGGTCGTGATCCAGGAAATCTTCGGGGTCAATTCCCACATCCGCAACATCTGCGACCGACTGGCGAAGGAAGGTTACGTCGCCCTCGCGCCCGCGATCTTCGACCGCATTCAGCCCGACTTCCAGTCCGGCTACACGCCGGAGGAAGTGGCCGTGGCGCGGAAATTTGTCGCAGCACCCGATTGGCCGGCGATGCTGCGCGACACGCAGGCCGCGATCGACGCGGTGAAAGACGTCGGGCCGGTCGGCATCATCGGCTTCTGTCTCGGCGGCAGCATCGCCTATGCGGCGGCGACCAAGCTCTCGGGACTAAGCACGGCGGTCGGCTACTACGGCGGCGCGGTGGTGCGCTTCGCCGACGACAGGCCCACGGTGCCGACGCAACTGCACTTCGGCGAGAAGGACGGCGGCATTCCTCTCAGCGACGTCGAGACCATCAGGGCGAAGCGACCGGAGGTGGAGGTGTTCGTCTATCCCGGCGCGCAGCACGGTTTCGGCTGCGACGAGCGCGCCAGCTACGACAAGGCGAGTTCGGATCTGGCCTGGCAGCGTAGCCTCGCGTTCTTCGGGAAGAATTTGAAGTGATAAAGAGACGCTCGTCCAAAAGGGACGTCGTCCCGGCGAAGGCCGGGACCCATAACCACAACCGATAATGTTTTGGCAGGATAGCTGGACATATCCCTGAAACGTGAACTCAGGGAGTATGGGTCCCGGCCTTCGCCGGGACGACGTGCGGAAATATCTCGCGTTAGAACCACCGCTCGGCGACAACAATCGTATCGCCGGGCCTGAGGAAGGTGCCGGGCGGCACGACGGCCTGCGCGGCACCGCCCTCGCCCACCCGCGTGAGCTTGATGGCCTTGCGCTCCGCGCGCGGGGTGAAGCCGCCGGCGATGGCCACGGCGGTTTCCACCGTCAGCTTCGGCACGTAGGGATACTGTCCGGGCGCGGCCACCTCACCGAGAATGAAAAACGGACGGTAGGTGTCGATCTCCGCCGCGACATAAGGCTCGCGCAGATAGCCCTTCTTCAGCCGCGCGGTGACGGACGCGGCCAGTTCGGCGGGCGTGAGACCCCGCGCCGGCACCGAGCCGATCAGCGGCATGGTGATCGCGCCGCTGGCGCCGACCGCATAGGTGTTGGTGAGACCTTCCTGGCCGTAGACCACGACGCGCAGCCTGTCTCCGGCATCGAGCCGGTAAGGCTCGTCGACGGGGGCATAGCCGGTCGTCACCGACGCGGACGTCTGCATGCAGCCCGACACCGCCAGTGCAGTGATAACGACAGCGATCAGCGATAACCGCGACGCACGCATGAAACGCCCCTAGCCTGTCCTCACATGAGAGACAGGCCCGGTTTGCGGCATTTATGGTTAATAAAGGGTAAGCGGGCGGCGGTGACAGAACCTTCAACTGGTCGTCCCGGCGAAGGCCGGGACCCATAACCACAGTCGACAATGTTTAGGCGGGACGGCTGGACATATCCCTGAAACGTGAACTCAGGGAGTATGGGTCCCGGCCTGCGCCGGGACGACTACCTGATCCTTACGCGCTCACGCCCACGCCGATCGGACACGACACGCCGGTGCCGCCGAGGCCGCAATAGCCGGCGGGATTCTTCGCCAGATACTGCTGGTGATAGTCCTCGGCGAAATAGAACGGACCGGCCGGCGCGATCTCCGTGGTGATCGATCCGTAACGCTTGTCCTTCAGCGCCTTGTTGTAGGCCGCCTTCGACGCCAGCGCGGCCTTCAACTGCGCGTCGCTCTGGGTGTAGATCGCCGAGCGATACTGCGTGCCGATATCGTTGCCCTGACGCATGCCTTGCGTCGGATCGTGGCTTTCCCAGAACGTCTTGAGCAGCGCGTCGTAGGACACCTTGCCCGGATCGAACACCACCAGCACCGCTTCGGTGTGGCCGGTGCGGCCCGAGCAGGTTTCTTCATACGTGGGGTTCGGCGTCGCGCCGCCGGCATAGCCGACCGCCGTGACGTAAACGCCGTCCATTTCCCAGAACTTGCGCTCGGCGCCCCAGAAACAGCCGAGACCGAAGATCGCGGTCTCAAGACCTGCGGGATAAGGGCCTTTCAGCGCATGGCCGTTGACGAAATGGGTCTTTGCGGTGGGAAGCTCGGTCGCGCGGCCCGGCAGGGCATCGGCGGCGCTCGGCACTTCAAGGGATTTGCGGGAGAAGAACATGGCTTGCTCCTGATTGTTGGCGTGTCTGATCCTGGCGACACTCTATATGTGTGTCTACGCAACAGCCGTCACAACGTTACGTTTGGGCCCGTTCCATCATCTGTCCGGCATCGCCCTTGCGGGCTCTCAGGGCCGGCTCAGTGGCGGAAAAGACAAGCTCAATTCCGCGAATAGCCGATCAGCGGCTTGCTCGGCCGGAACACCAGCATCAGCAGGATGCCCAGGATCCCCATCACGGCCCAGGCCGGCTGGTTGAGCAGCAGCTTCATCACGCTGTTCCAGAGCAGCGGAGAGACCCCCTCAACCATGGCCTGAAACGACTGCTGGCTGGCCTGGTTGATGTCGTTCCAGAGCTCGCCGAGGCGCGTGATCCGCAGCGTCTGGTCGGCGATGGTCCGGGCTCCGTCGTACACCAGCGACAGGAAACCGATGACCAGCAGAAACAGCCCGATCAGACGAAAAAACCCGCGGATCATCGTTCACCCCCACACTTTCAATCACTTCGCCGGCGCCGGCGGGACCCCGGACCCCGCCCGGAGGCCCCAAAAGAGGCCCGGAAATCGTTGACGGTCCCAGCCAGTGTCCCTATAAGAACCCCGACTGGCGGCGGGCGCAATCCTGCCGCCGATGTTCTTTAAGAGCATGTTCTGTTCGACATGTCCTTAGCGAAGAACATTGCAGAGAACATCATTATTTCACCCAGCATCGGCCGAACGGTCGATATCGATCAGACCGGCGGCTCACAACGGCAGCCGCAGCCTGACGGACCGAGAGAAACCGAGAGACCATGGCCAACACCACCTCTGCCAAGAAAGCGACGCGCAAGATTGCCCGCCGCACCCTGATCAACAAGTCGCGCCGCACCCAGATGCGCGGCTCGGTTCGCACCGTCGAGGACGCGATCAAGAACGGCGACCGCGCCGCCGCCATCGAGGCGATGAAGCAGGCGGAACCGGAACTGATGCAGGCCGCGCAGCGCAACATCATTCACAAGAACAACGCGAGCCGGAAGGTGTCGCGCCTCACGCATCAGATCGCGAAGCTCGCCAAGTAATTCCGGCAGCGGATCGTTCGGGCAACCGGACATGTGATTGCAAGTGAGTTCTCACTCATCAAATGAACCGATCCGAAAAAGCTGACCAACAAAAGCCCGGCCAACGCCGGGCTTTTTCTTTTGCGGTTGCACTGCCAACTTGAACTGCAACGCGATCCGATCAGCGGCAAACGAACACCATTCAAGGTTAACTGCGCCGACCGTGAAACGATAATCGCCGCGCGCGCGATATTTTGAAATTGCAAGTGCCGCGATGCACGCACGCCGAAACCGCGCGCGGGGTTACCCTCTCCCGTCGATCACAAAAATCCACGCGTGACGAAGACCTTATCGGCATAGCGCCGCACAGCAGTTGGAAAACGCGGTCGCGACCGGATCAAACGTATATTTTTTATGAACGAAGTTTTGGCGCTTGGTCGATTTGTGACAATTGTCCGACATTTCAGAATCCGCGCGCAGATTCAAAACCTTGTCGTTTCGTCATGAAGCGCTGCCTGTTTTGCATTCGCCGCAAGTCGGATTCAGGGCACGCCTTCTGGAATCAATTTCATTGCGAGGCGCTGCACCTCGTGTATTTCTTAGTTGTCGCGTCGCCCACGGCTCTTCTGATCAGCGCGGTTTGAGAACCTTGGGCGGGCATGCAAGTCGGATACGGGTCTGCAAGTCAGCGACGCTTTCCAAGCGATGGTCGGGTTCGAACTCACGCGGTTTGTGAGAGCGGCCTGCTGTGTCAAAATCTCTCCGCCGCGGCACCGGGTCAATCCGGGATCCGCGTAACAAAGTGAGAGCGGCACGGACGGACACATCCGGCGCTTTGAAGGCCTGAAGTTGAAGGCTTGAGGTCGAGGACATGATCCCGAACAGCGGGAACCGGTTTTCGGACCGGTCATGTCCAGGCAGGACGATGAGGCGACGGGTTGGATTCAGCGAAGCGGAATCCAGCTCCAGGGTTGGACGGGCAAGACGAAGCGGCGGTTAAAGTCTGAACGATCATCTGATCGGGCGACGCGGAAGCATTTGAACAGACCACAATGACGGTAACTTGCCGCGGCTTTCCCGCGGCGGGAGGGGGAATTTTTATGTCCAGCAACCAGCGTCGGCACAGCAACCTCACAGCATCTTTCCGCGATGTGATTTCGGTCTACGCCTCGGCTGCGCCCTGCGGTCCGCCCCCTCAGTCCAGTACGCGCTAACGCCGCACGCGGCTTCCTCTCCAAATCCCGGCAAGGCCGAACGGCGCAAAGGCACCGAACGGCGGAGCGTCCGCGGAAACCGGGAGAAGCGCATGCCGGCGCCGGCAAAATCATTTCGTGGCGATTCCATCGCCGGACCAGAACTCAGTCAGAAGATCACAACGCAAATGACCATCTCGGCACAAACCATCCCGGCAAGCATCGAACTGGCAGACACCGAACGCGACCAGTGGGCGCGATTCAAGGATCGCCTTCGCGCCAACGTCGGCGAGGACTTCTACACGAGCTGGTTCGCGCGCATGGACCTCGAGCGCATCCATGACGACTGCGTGCACATGACGGTGCCGACCAAGTTCCTCAAGAGCTGGATTCAAACGCATTATACGGACCGCGTCCTGGCCTGCTGGCAGGCGGAAGCGCCCGGCGTCAAGCGCGTCGAACTGACGGTGCGCACCGCGATGCGATGCGCACCGCCAATGAAGGATGCGAAAGCGCCGCAGGACCTGCGCCGTCCGGAGCAGACCAGCAATCGCCCCGCGCCCGAACTGCGCAACACTGCCACCGCGCCGGTCTCGGCCAGCCATGACGCGCTCGGCGGCTCGCCGCTCGATCCGCGCCTGACCTTCGCGACCTTCGTCATGGGCCGCTCCAACACGCTGGCCCACGCCGCCGCCCGTCAGGTCGCCGAAGGCCGCCGCGGCGACAGCGTGATGTTCAACCCGCTCTATATCCACGCCGGCGTCGGCCTTGGCAAAACCCACCTGTTGCAGGCGGTGACCTGGGCCGGGAATTCCAATCCCGAGCGCAAGGTGCTGTATCTCACCGCCGAGAAGTTCATGTACGGCTTCGTCGCCGCGCTGAAATCGCAGACCGCGCTTGCCTTCAAGGAAGCGCTTCGCGGCATCGACGTGCTGGTGATCGACGACCTGCAATTCCTGCAAGGCAAATCGACGCAGTCGGAATTCTGCCACACGCTGAACGCGCTGATCGACGCCGGCCGCCAGGTCGTGATCGCCGCCGATCGCCCGCCGTCCGATCTGGAAAGCCTCGACGACCGGGTGCGCTCGCGTCTCGCCGGCGGCCTCGTGGTCGAGATGGGCTCGCTCGGCGAGGAACTGCGGCTCGAAATCCTGAAATCGCGCGTCTCCGCCGCAAAGGCGCATCACGCCACCTTCGACGTGCCGATGCCGGTGCTGGAATATCTCGCCAGGACCATCACCCATAACGGCCGCGATCTCGAAGGCGCGATCAACCGCCTGCTGGCCCATAGCAAGCTCAACGCCACCACCGTGACGCTGGAAATGGCCGAGCGCGAGGTGCGCGATCTGGTGCGGCCGATGGAGCCGAAGCGGGTCAAGATCGAGGACATCCAGCGCGTGGTGGCGCGGCAGTACAATGTCAGCCGCTCGGACCTGCTCTCGTCCCGCCGCACCGCCAACGTGGTGCGCCCGCGCCAGGTCGCGATGTATCTGGCCAAGACGCTGACGCTGCGTTCGCTGCCCGAGATCGGACGCCGGTTCGGCGGCCGCGATCACACCACGGTTCTGCATGCCGTTCGCAAGATCGAGGCACTGGTCGCCAAGGACATCTCGCTGTCCGACGAGGTCGAACTCCTGAAGCGCCAGCTTCAGGAGTAAATCCTTCCCCGGCTGGCCGTCCGATTCCAACATTCGCTTCGCGAACCCGCCGCCCGCAGGGTAGCGAATGTCAAATCCACTTCACTCGTCCGGAAAATGGCCTGACATAACAAAGGGGGAAAGCCGCCTTCCAGCGGTCCGCACCCTTGCGCTTCGCGCCCAACCACGTCACCTTACGGTCCCCCGCGGACCCCGGCGAAGCCCCTGTTTTGCCGGTCTGCGGGTTCAGTCGCCGTGGCGCTGTCCAGCCGCCCGGCACCTCCAATAACGATGTGGACCTGTCCGGGATTTGCGGACTTGCTCCAGACTTGGAACTCCGGCCGTGGAGTTCCAGAACTTGGGATCGGGCGGAAGTGTCATGAAGGTTACCGTCGAACGCGCGCAACTCCTGAAATCGCTCAGCCACGTTCACCGCGTGGTGGAACGCCGCAATACGATTCCGATCCTGGGCAATGTACTGATCCGCGCCGAAAAGTCGCGCCTCAGCCTGAAGGCCACCGACCTCGATCTCGAAGTCACCGAAACGCTGGCGGCCGAAACCGGCACCGGCGGCTCCACCACCGTGCCGGCGCACATGTTCTACGACATTGTGCGCAAGCTGCCCGATGGCTCGCAGATCGTGCTGGAAGGCGACGGCGACAGATCGGTGCTGGCGATCCGCGCCGGACGTTCGCGCTTCACGTTGCAGACCTTGCCGGAAAGCGATTTCCCCGATCTCGCCGCCGGCGACATGACGCATTCGTTCACTCTGGCCGCCGCCGACATGAAGCGGCTGATCGACCGCACGCAGTTTGCGATCTCCACCGAAGAGACGCGCTACTATCTCAACGGCATCTATCTGCATGCGGCGGGCAGCGCCAAGGACGCGACGCTGCGCGCGGTCGCCACCGACGGCCACCGGCTCGCGCAGGTCGATCTTCCCTTGCCGAAGAGTGCGGCGGGCATGCCCGGCGTTATCGTGCCGCGCAAGACGGTGGGCGAAGTGCAGCGCCTGATCGAGGACAACGAGGCGGAAATCAAGATCGAACTGTCGCAGGGCAAGATCCGCTTCACCATCGGCGACGTGGTGCTGACCTCGAAGCTGATCGACGGCACCTTCCCCGATTACGGCCGCGTCATTCCGCAGAACAACGACAAGGAACTGGTCGTCGACAAGAAGGATTTCGAGGCCGCTGTCGATCGCGTCTCGACCATTTCCTCCGAACGCGGCCGCGCCGTGAAACTGGCGCTCTCGCCCGGCAAACTGGTGCTGTCGGTCACCAACCCGGACTCAGGCAGCGCGACGGAAGAACTCGAGGTCGAGTACGCCTCCGATCCGCTCGATATCGGATTCAACTCGCGCTACCTGCTCGACATCGCCGCCCAGATCGAGGGCGAGGTCGCGGTGTTGCGTCTGGCCGATCCCGGCTCGCCGACGCTGGTGCAGGACAAAGACTCCAAGGGCGCGCTCTACGTCCTGATGCCGATGCGGGTGTGATACTTCCCTCTCCCCTTGTGGGAGAGGGTGCCCTCGCAAAGCGAGGGCGGGTGAGGGGTTCGATGACACAAGAACCGCACCATCGGCCGATAACAAAGCCGATCCGCAACTTTGCGAAGCGCATGCGGCGCATCCCGACAGATGCGGAAGCCGCGATGTGGCGGCTGTTGCGCCATCGGCAACTCGCTCACCTCTAATTTCGGCGACAGGTTCCGTTTCAAAATTACATCTTTGATTTTCTCTGTTTCGAAGAGCGTCTCGTCATCGAGATCGACGCCGGTCAACACGCATCGTCCAATCGCGACGAAGCGAGAGATGCGGCGCTGACCGCTGAAGGGTTCCAAACATTGCGCTATTGGAATAAAGACGTGCTGCAAAAGCCATCTTCGGTTCTCGAAGACATGCTCACCAAACTTATCATCGACGGCAAATAGCCCCTCACCCGCTTCGCGGCTCCGCCGCTCAGCACCCTCTCCCACAAGGGGAGAGGGAAGAAAACCCGCCGACACTGCAATCCCGGCAATGACGACCAGAACCTGTTGCAACGTTCCGGGGCCTGCTAACAGATACCGGATGACCGTCTCCCGCATCCTGCGCCTCAGCCTCACGCATTTCCGCAACTACCGCGCGGCGAGCGTGGAGACGCGCGGCGATGTGGTGGTGCTGGTCGGTCCCAACGGCGCGGGAAAAACCAACTGCCTGGAGGCGATCTCGTTTCTGTCGCCCGGACGCGGGCTGCGCCGCGCCACGCTCGATGACGTCGCCGACATTCAGGGCGACGGCTCGTGGGCGGTCTCCGCCGAAATCGAAGGCGAACTCGGCCTCGCCACGCTGGGCACCGGCATCGACCCGCCGCGCGACGACGGCACATCCTCGCCGCGCCGCGTGCGCATCGATCGCGAGCCGGTGACATCCGCCGCGGCGTTCGGCGATCATCTGCGCATGGTGTGGCTGACGCCGGCGATGGACGGCCTGTTCATGGGCGCGGCATCCGAACGAAGACGGTTCTTCGATCGCCTCGTGCTCGCCATCGACAGCGAGCATTCCAGCCGGGTCTCGGCGCTGGACCGCTCGCTGCGTTCACGCAACCGCCTGCTGGAAGACCGCAACTTCGACGCCCACTGGTGCGACGCCATCGAGCGCGAGACCGCCGAACTCGCGGTCGCGGTCGCCGCCCAGCGCGGCCAGACGCTGCAAAGACTCTCCGCCATGCTCGCCGCGCGCGGCAGCAAGTCCGCCTTCCCGTCGGCGCTGATCGCGCTCGACGGCTGGATGGAGAACGCGCTGCTCACCGAGACCGCCACCGCCGTCGAGGACCGTTACCGCGACATGCTGCGGGAGAGCCGCCCCAAGGACGCCGCCGCCGGACGCACCCTGAACGGACCACACCTCACCGATCTGATGGTGATCTACGCCCCGAAGAACATGCCGGCGCGCGATGCCTCCACCGGCGAGCAGAAGGCGCTGCTGATCGGCCTCGTGCTGGCCCATGCCAACCTCGTGGCGGAGATGACCGGCATCACGCCATTATTGTTGCTCGACGAAATCGTCGCCCATCTCGATCCCAATCGCCGCGCGGCGCTGTTCGATGAACTCGCCACCCTTGGCGCCCAGGTCTGGATGACCGGCGCGGACCCGGTGGCATTTACCGACGTCGCCGCGCGCGCGGACATTTTCGATGTCGAGGCGGGAACGGTGAAGCGGCGGGGGTGACCTCGTAACGCGATCTTTCGTTCGTCATGGCCGGGCCTGTCCCGGCCATCCACGCCTTGCCGTGGGCGAAGGAAGACGTGGATGCCCGGCACAAGGCCGGGCATGACGGCTCCAAATCGAGATCGAAATCGCCGCGATTCCTGCCTAACGAACTGCCGCGAATCGCGCTTTTCAGCGGCCCCGAAAAAGCCCTTTCCGGGCCTTGAAAAACAGCCGAAAAATCCCATTTATTCAACAACTTGATGGACCCTACTTTGTCCTAGGCGCACACTCGTTTTCATGGCACAAATTAGGGTTCAAGGGCGCATTTTTCGCGACCTGATTCGATCCATCTCTGAAGGCAACTCATGACCGAACCAGCCCGGCAAACCAGCGCCGAACCTGTCTCCAATCCGGGCGCGGAATACGGCGCGGAATCGATCAGGGTGCTGAAGGGTCTCGACGCGGTCCGCAAGCGTCCGGGCATGTATATCGGCGACACCGATGACGGCTCCGGCCTGCACCACATGGTCTACGAAGTCGTCGATAACGCCATCGACGAGGCGCTGGCCGGTCATGCCACCCGCGTGGACGTCATCCTCAATCCCGACAATTCGGTCACCGTGCGCGACGACGGCCGCGGCATTCCGACCGACATCCACAAGGGCGAAGGCATCTCGGCGGCCGAGGTCATCATGACCCAGCTTCATGCCGGCGGAAAATTCGACCAGAATTCCTACAAGGTCTCCGGCGGCCTGCACGGCGTCGGCGTCTCCGTGGTCAACGCGCTTTCCAGCAAGCTCGAACTGCGGGTCTGGCGCGCCGGCAAGGAGCACTACATCGCGTTCCAGCACGGCGACGCGGTCGCCCCGCTCGTTGTGGTCGGCGACGCCAACGGCAAGCGCGGCACCGAGGTCACTTTTCTCGCCTCGACCGAAACCTTCACCAATGTCGAATACGATTTCGCGACGCTGGAGCATCGCCTGCGCGAGCTCGCGTTCCTGAATTCCGGCGTCAACATCTTGCTGTCCGACATGCGCCATGCCGTCGAGCAGCGCGTCGAGCTGTTCTACGAGGGCGGGGTCGAGGAATTCGTCAAGTATCTCGACCGCAACAAGAAGCCGGTGGTGCCGACCCCGATCGTGATGCGCGCCGAGCAGAACGGCATCAGCGTCGAGGTCGCGATGTGGTGGAACGACAGCTACCACGAGAACGTGCTCTGCTTCACCAACAACATCCCGCAGCGCGACGGCGGCACCCATCTGGCGGGCTTCCGCGGCGCGCTGACGCGTCAGGTCACCGGCTATGCCGAGGCCATGGCGAAGAAGGAAAAGATCGCGCTGACCGGCGACGATTGCCGCGAAGGCCTCACGGCGGTGCTTTCGGTGAAGGTGCCGGACCCGAAATTCTCGTCGCAGACCAAGGACAAGCTGGTGTCCTCGGAAGTGCGGCCCGTGGTCGAGAACGTGCTGAATGCGGCGCTCTCCGCCTGGTTCGAGGAACATCCCGCCGAGGCCAAGACCATCGTCGGCAAGGTGATGGAAGCAGCCGCCGCGCGCGAAGCCGCGCGCAAGGCGCGCGATCTCACCCGCCGCAAGGGCGCGCTCGACATCGCCTCCTTGCCCGGCAAGCTCGCCGACTGTCAGGAACGCGATCCGGCGAAGTCCGAACTCTTCATCGTCGAGGGCGATTCCGCAGGCGGCTCCGCCAAGCAGGGCCGCAACCGCGAATTCCAGGCGGTGCTGCCGTTGCGCGGCAAAATCCTCAACGTCGAGCGCGCGCGGTTCGACAAGATGCTCTCAAGCGAGCAGATCGGCACGCTGATCACGGCGCTCGGCACCGGCATCGGCCGCGACGACTTCGACATTTCCAAGCTGCGCTATCACAAGATCATCGTGATGACCGACGCCGACGTCGACGGCGCGCATATCCGCACGCTGCTCTTGACGTTCTTCTTCCGGCAAATGCCGGCGCTGATCGAAGGCGGCTACCTCTATATTGCGCAACCACCGCTGTTCAAGGTGACGCGCGGCAAGTCCGAGCAGTACCTCAAGGACGAGCGCGCGATGGAGGACTATCTGATCGAGACCGGCCTCGATGACTGCATCCTGAAGCTGGCGACCGGCGAGGACCGCAAGGGCCGCGACCTTCAGGCGCTGCTGGAAGACGCCCGCGTCATTCGCGGCATCCTCAACAGCCTGCACAGCCGCTACAACCGCAGCGTCGTCGAGCAGGCGGCGATCGCGGGCGTGCTCGCGCCGCATGTGATCGGCGACATCGAGAAAGCCAATGCCGCCGCCGACTACATCGCCAAGCGCCTCGACGCGCTGGCCGACGAGGTCGAGCGCGGCTGGATCGGAAAGTTCACCGAGGGCGAAGGCTATTTCTTCGAGCGCACCGTGCGCGGCGTCAAGGACGTCGCGATCATCGACGACGCGCTGCTCGGCTCCGCCGAGGCGCGCAAGCTCGACGAATATGCCGCCGCCTTGCAGGAAGCCTATCCGCGCAGCGCCGTGCTCCGCCGCAAGGACACCGAGACCCCGATCCACGGTCCGGTCAGCCTGTTCGAGGCGGTGACCGACGCAGGCCGCAAGGGCGTCGCCTACCAGCGCTATAAAGGCCTCGGCGAAATGAACCCGCAGCAATTGTGGGAGACCACGCTGGACGTCAACGCCCGCTCGCTGCTGCAAGTGAAGGTCAAGGAAGTCGACGCCGCCGACGACATCTTCACCAAGCTGATGGGCGACATCGTCGAGCCGCGCCGCGAGTTCATCCAGGACAACTCGCTCGACGCCAACGTCGACGTGTAAGCGCACACCCGGCGGCGTTGTCGCGAGCCGGCTCGGCGTCTGGAGATCGCGCCATGACGGTTCACGCCATCGCAACCGATACCTCGCTGGGACACCTGCTTCCCGGCGCGCAATTCGCCGATACCTTTCGCATCGCGACCGGCAACGCCGGCCTCACCGCGCGGCAGGCGGCGGAGCGGATGTTTCTCGATCCACCACCATGGATCGACCGTCTGATGCGGCTGCGCGATGCCATTGTCGCGCCGCTGGGCCTCAAGACACCTTCGCACAGGAAAGCCATCGCGGCGAATTCCATCGGCCCCTTTCCCGTGATCGCGGAGACGCCGCAGCGCCTTGTCGCCGGCTTTGGCGACAGGCATCTCGACTTCCGCGTCATTGTGGAGGTGTCAGGCTCCACGCCCGACCGGCAGGTAACTGCCACGACGCTGGTCAAGACCCATAACCTGCTCGGCCGCGCCTATCTCGCCGCCATCATGCCGTTCCACCGCATGATCGTTCCAGCCATGCTGCGGCAGATTTAATCGGGCCAGTTCGCGCCGGTCAGAAAGGCCCGCGCTGCTGGATGCGCGCCATGACCGCTTCCAGTTGCGCTGCGCGGTCTGCATAGGCACTCCGGATGCAGCCGGCATTCGCACCGCAGGCGTCGCGCTGCTTGAGGAAAGCGCGCTGATCGTCCTGAATCTGCCCACGTTGCCCCATCGCTACCAGCGACGTGGTGATCTGGTACAGGGTCGCGACCCGCGCCTCGCTTTGGCCCAGCCCGTAATCCGAACAGATCGTCCGCTCCGTCGCCGAATCCGCCTTCCTGCAATCGAGCGGGGCATAATCGGCCGCCCGGGCCGTGGACATGAAAGCCAGGCCGGACAGCAACGAGGCGGCCAGCAACCTTCGGATACCCGGTAAACCGCTCATGGAATCTCTCCTGCCCTCATCATGTTCACACCGTGCGCCTGTATCGGTAACGGCCGCCGGCGCCAAACTCAATTCCCACCTGCGTGTCCGCGATGAACCTTTGCGCAGGCTGACGCGACAAAGGGGGAGGCTTTCGGCCTCGAACGCAACCCCGCATCTGCGTTCACGTCACACCGCACAAACAAAGGACCGGCCCCATGTTTTCTCCGCGCAAGACTGCGACCCGCATCGCCCTGGCCGCCCTGGCGCTCGCCGCCGCAAACGGTACTTGGACCGGCGCATGGGCCCAGGAGACCAAGATGAACCTGTTCAAGATCGTCACCATCAAGGACGAAATCGTCATCGGCCTCACCGAGGCCGAACTCAAGGCGCTCGGCGGCACCGATGCCGGCGCGGTCGCCCATGCGCTGACGCAGAAAGGCGACATCACCGTCTGGCAATACAACGTCAAGCGCGGCGCGAACGGCGAGATGCAGCAAGCGCCGACCGCGAAGATCGGGCTGATCGCCAACACGTCGCTCCGCGTCGAACCCTATGCCACGCCCTACGCCATCGTTCCCCACGATTGAGCGATCCGGACTTACCGATGACGGCCCGGCTCAGTCCGGGACGCCGATCATCCGTGTTGCACAGCCGCGCCATGCAGCAGCCCGGCTTGAATGCGGCGCCCGGGCCGCATAGCCTCCCGGCCAGTTCCGGGAGACGAATGAACAATGGCGAATGAAACCGCAACGCTGGCCGCTTACGTCGCAAACCTGAAGTATGAGGATATTCCGCCGGAAGTGCTGGAACGCGCCAAGGCGCTGACGCTGGATTTCCTCGGCAGCGCCGTGCGCGCGCGCAGCGAGGCGGAGTCGACGCCGTCGCTGCTGGCGATGCTCGCCACACTCGGTCTCGACGGCAAGGGCAATGCCACCGTGTGCGGCGACGCCAAGACTTACACACCGGCCATCGCGGCGCTGCTGAATGGCGCGCTCGGCCATTCGCTCGATTTCGACGACACCCACGCCGATTCCTCGCTGCATCCCAGCGCGCCGGTGGTGCCCGCCGCGCTCGCGGTTGGTGAAATTCTGGGATCGAGCGGCCGCGATGTACTGACCGCCATCGTCGCAGGCTATGAAGTCTGCTGCCGCCTCGGCAACGCGCTCGACCCGACCTCGCATTACGCAAAGGGCTTTCATCCGACCGCCACCGCCGGCACCTACGGCGCGGCGGCGGCGGCGGCGAAGCTCTACAATCTCTCCGTAGACCAGATTATTTCAGCGTTCGGCGTTTCGGGAAGTCAGGCCGCCGGCTCGCTGCAATTCCTCGTCAACGGCGCGTGGAACAAGCGCTATCAGGTCGGCGCCGCCGCGATGAACGGCGTGGTCGCAGCTTCGCTGGCGCGCGAAGGTTTTATCGGCTCCACCGAATCGGTCGAAGGCAAGCACGGCCTGCTTGTCGGCTACACCGACAATGCGCATCCGGAAAAAGCGGTGGCCGATCTCGGCAAGATTTTTGAAACCATGAAGATCGGCGTGAAGCCGTATCCGAGCTGCCGCTACACCCACGCCGCCATCGATGCGCTGATCGCCATGCGCCGCGAGCACAACCTGACGCCGGAAAACATCAAGCGCGTCGAGATCGGCCTGCACCGCAACGGCATCACACTGACCGGCGACGCCGCGACCAAGCGCCACGCCCGCAGCGTGGTCGGCGGACAGTTCTCGATGTTCTTCACCGGCGCGCTGGCGCTGGATCAGGGCTCGTTCGGCTGGGACGACTACAAGCGGCTCGGCGATCCCGCCATCGAGGCGCTTGCCGACAGGATCGAGGTGGTGCAGGACGCCCGCCTTGAGGGCAAGAGCCACCCGTTCGGCGCACGCGTCTCAATCGAAAGCGGTGAAGGCACGCTGGAGCGCATCATTCCCGATCCATCCGGCGAGCCGTCGCTGTTCCCCGACGCGGCGGCGATGCAGCAGAAGTTCCTCCAGCTCGCGCGTCCCGTTTTGCACGAACGCGCGGACCGCTTTGCCGACGCGGTGTTGTCCTTGGAAAAGTTCGACCGCATCGACCGCGTCACGTCTCTCGCGCGGCTTTGAGTTCAATACGCCGCAAATTAGGCAAATTATCCACACGCCGAAATCGCGACAACATGCTCCTCTTCTTCCCCTCTCCCCTTGTGGGAGAGGGTGGCGAGATCGAGTGAAACGAGATCGAGCCGGGTGAGGGGTCAACGTCTCACATAAGCGTCCATACCCCTCACCCGCCCCTCACTTCGTTCGGGCACCCTCTCCCACAAGGGGAGAGGGAAGAAAAACAAAGGGAGAGAGGGGAGAAAGAACAGCGATGCTCCTCTCACGCGGCTTTGAGCCGCACCGCCAAAAAACGCCTGCACATCAGGCATTCCGGACGAAAGTCGGTGACATGCCGTCTGGAATTCAGTCGCATTCCCTGCGTATCATTCGCCGATGAGGCCGGATCGCACGGGAGCTGACTGACGCGATGGCGACACTGGGACTGGACCGCGCCTTTCTGGGCAATCTTCTCAACACGCTGACCACGCGCGGCCGCAGCCTGCTCGGGCTGTCGAGCGGTTCGGACGCGATGTCGAAGGCCGAACTGGTCACGCTCGGCGAGACGCTGCTGTCGCGGCGCGGCGAAGCCTCAGGCGTCGCGCTCGCCAACACCCTGCTCGCGGGCTATGCGGCGGCGAGCGATGACGATCAACTCGCGTTCCTCAATGCGCTTGCCGATCTGTTCGGTCCCGATATGACGCAGCTCAATGCGGCGCTGGCCGCGGTGCGCGACAAGGGCGCGTCTCCCGATGCCATCAGTCAGTTATTGAAGGCCGCCGAGCCGCGCCGCCAGGAACTGATCCGCCGGCTCAATCTGGCGCCCGGCGGCACCGCGTCGCTGGTGCGGATGCGCGAGGCGCTGCTGGCGCATATCGCCGATCATCCCGCGCTCAAGCATGTCGACGGCGATTTCGTGCATCTGTTCTCGTCGTGGTTCAACAGGGGTTTTCTCGTGCTGCAACGGATCGACTGGACCACGCCCGCCAACATCCTGGAAAAGATCATCCGCTACGAGCAGGTGCATGCGATCTCGAACTGGGATGACCTGCGCAGCCGCCTCGCCCCATCGGATCGCCGCTGCTACGGCTTCTTCCATCCGCAACTGGTCGATGAGCCGCTGATCTTCGTCGAAGTCGCACTGACCCGCGAAAGTCCGGCAGCCATCGCGCCGCTGCTCGATCTGACGCGCACGCCGATCGCGGCATCCGAAGCCACCACGGCGGTGTTCTATTCGATCTCCAACACGCAGCGGGGCCTTGGCGGCATTTCCTTCGGCAACTTCCTGATCAAGCAGGTGGTCGAGGACATCAAGCGCGAGTTGCCCAACGTGCAGACCTTCGTGACGCTCTCGCCGGTGCCCGGCTTCGCGGCCTGGCTGAAACGCGAGCGCGCGTCGGAAAATTCTGCGCTGCTCGATGCAACGACGCGCGCCACGCTCGATGCGCTCGACCGGCCGGACTGGGCCGATGACGCAACCGTTGCTGAACAGGTCAAGGCCGCGCTGCTGCCGCTGGCGGCGTATTACTTCCTCGAAGTCAAAGGCCCGCGCGGACATCCTGTCGATCCGGTGGCGCGGTTCCATCTCGGCAACGGCGCACAACTGGAGCGATTGAACTTTCTCGGCGACCGCTCCGAAAAGGGCATGCAGCAGTCGCACGGGCTGATGGTCAATTACCTCTACGCGCTCGACAAAATCGAGGCGAACCACGAAGCCTATGCCGAGAAGGGTCAGGTTGCATCGTCCCCGGTGGTTCGTAAGATGCTGCCAGTGCGCGCGGCTGCGGAGACCTCGGCCAGCGCGTAACGTCAGTTAGTCTTGCAGGAGACGCGCCATGAGCTGGATGCCCTCGAACGATCCGATCCTCGGCGACCCGCAGACCTGCGACGCGCTTGAACTCATCATTGTGCCGCGCACCCGCGATCTCGGCGACGGCTTCGCGGTGCGCCGCGCCTTGCCGCACGGCAAGCGGCAGATGGTCGGCCCCTTCATCTTCTTCGATCACTTCGGCCCGGTGCAGTTCGTCGCCGGCAAGGGCATGGACGTGCGGCCGCATCCGCATATCGGGCTTGCCACCGTCACCTATCTGTTCGACGGCAGCATCATGCATCGCGACAGCGAGGGCAACATTCAGGAGATTCAGCCCGGCGCGATGAACCTGATGACGGCGGGCCGCGGCATCGCCCATTCCGAGCGCACGCCGGACGTGCAGCGCGCCAACGGCCAGCAGATGCTGGGCCTGCAAAGCTGGATCGCGCTGCCTGCGGCTAAGGAAGAGATCGCGCCGTCGTTCCAGCATTTCGCCGCCACAACACTGCCCACCGTGCAGGACACCGGCTTCAGGGCGTGCGTCATCGCAGGTTCCTCGTTCGGCGTCACATCGCCGGTCGATATGGTGTCGGAATGGTTCTACACCGAAGTGGCACTCGACGAGGGCATGCGTGTGCCGCTCGACGCCGATCACGAGGAGCGCGCGATCTATGTGGTCGACGGCGAAATCGAAATCGCCAACGAACGATTCGAAGGTCCGCGGCTGCTGATCTTCCGTCCCGGCGACCGCATCACGGTGACAGCGACGCGCCCGGCGCGGATGATGTTCCTCGGCGGCGCGGCGCTGGAAGGGCCGCGCCATATCTGGTGGAATTTCGTCTCGTCCAGCAAGGAGCGCATCGAGCAGGCCAAGGCCGACTGGAAGGCCGGGCGTTTCGCCCATGTGCCCGACGAGCACGAATTCATTCCGCTGCCGGAGTGACTGGCGCGAGCACACTTCGCACCGGCAATTCCCCGAACAGATGTCCCTGAGCTTCTTCTCCGAAAGCAAATCTTGTCATGAGCGAATTTTCAATGAGCGACAACATCGATCGCCTCACTACCCAGATCAAGCTGCTGCAAGGCGAGCTTGAGGCGGAATTCGCCATCCGCCGCGCCAAGCTGCGTTACACCCTGCAAGGCAAGCGGGCGGTGTTCGAGGAAGAAATCCTGCGCGCCCATCGTGAACTGCGCGTCGGCCTGGCGAGATATGTCTTCAACGCGAACCTGATGACGGTTGTTACCGCGCCGGTGATCTACGCAATGATCGTCCCGTTCGTGATCCTCGACATCACAATTACGCTCTACCAGTGGATCTGCTTTCCGGTTTACGGCCTCGAGAAGGTGAAACGTAGCGACTATTTCATCTTCGACCGCGCTCACCTCGCCTATCTGAACATTCTGGAAGCGCTCAACTGCGCTTATTGCTCCTACGGCAACGGCCTGATGGCCTATGCGGGCGAGATCGCGGCTCGCACCGAGCTATACTGGTGCCCGATCAAGCACGCGCGAAAGGCGATTTCGGCGCATCAGCACTACATCGGCTTCGCCGATTTCGGCGATGCCGAGACATTCCGCAAGAAGTATGGCCATCCGGAACGAGGTCAGGGCAGATAGCGGCTTCGTCTCCGCGTCATTGCGAGGAGCACATCCGGCTTCCCTGATCTTCAGAACACCGTGTAGCCGCCGTCGATCACGATCATGTCGGCGGTATGGTACGACGACGCCTTGCTCATTAGGTACACCGCGATGCCGCCGAAATCCGACGGCTCGCCGAACCGGCGCATCGGAATGCGCGGCATTACATTGCCGACGAACTTGTCGTTGGCCATCAGCCCCTCCGTCATGTCGCTCTTGATCCAGCCGGGCAAGATCGCGTTGGCAGTGACGCCGTAGCGCGCCAGTTCGACCGCGAGTGCCCGCACCAGCGCGTTGATCGCGGCCTTGGTCGCCGCGTAATGCTCGTTGCGCGCGGTGCCGAACAGCGACGCCATGCTGGATGTCGCGACCAGCCGCCCGAACGCATCGCCCTTCTCCGCGCGCTCGGTCATGTGCCGCGCCGCCGCCTGAAACACATGAAACACGCCGTCGAGATTGGTGGCGAACATCTTGTGCCAATCCTCTTCGGTTCGGTCGATGAAGGCGTGCCGTCCGCCGCCGCCGATGCCGGCATTGGCGAAACAGCCGTCGACGCGGCCGAACGTCTCCAGCGTCGCCGTCATCGCGGCTTTCACGGATGCCACGTCGGTCACGTCGCAGACGCACGTATCGACCTTGCCGCCCTTGATCGTTGCCGCGGCCCGCGCGTTCTTCTCGGCATTGCGGCCCCAGATCGACACGGTGCAACCGGCCTCGCCAAGCGCCTGCGCGATTCCAAGCCCGATGCCGCCATTGCCGCCGGTTACCACCGCCACGCGGCCGCTCAGATCGAAAATGCCCATGATCGTTTCACTCCGGTTCTATGCCTTGCGTCGCGCATGTTGCCGCGCCGCGTTCGCGGCGACATTGGCCAATCGGCTTTGCAAAATCAAACCCGCAAGGACCTACGCGCCTGCCATTTCCGCCATGCGAAACTAAAGTTCGCAGTGCATGGCTGGTCCGACAATCCCTCTGCGATCAGACGCGCCGTTTACACCCCATCCGGTTTCCGGAATAGTTCGCGTCGAAACGAACACGGCATGACTGCCGGTCGTCACGTTCAATCACATCAAAACCAATCAGACGGGGAACGCATGCAGTTCAAACATTGCAGACTGGAATTCGACGGCCCGGTGGCGACGCTGATGTTCGACCATCAGGAGGTCATGAACGCGTTCTCGCCGGACATGCATGGCGGCCTAACCGAAGCACTGGACGTCATCGAGGACAAGCGCGACGACGTCCGTTGTGTTGTCCTGACAGGTGCGGGCAAGGCGTTCTGCACCGGCGCCAATCTCCAGGGCCGCAACGACGACAAAAGCCCCGGCCGCAAGACCGCCGGATCGACACTGGAAACCGTGTTTCATCCGTTCCTGCGCCGCCTGCGCAACCTGCATTGTCCGCTGGTCACGTCGGTCAACGGACCGGCAGCCGGCGCCGGCATGAGCTTCGCGCTGATGGGCGACATCATTGTCTGCGCGCGCTCGTCGTACTTCCTGCAAGCCTTCCGCCGCATCGGCCTGGTGCCGGATTGCGGCTCGACCTGGATCCTGCCGCGGCTGATCGGCAAAGCGCGGGCGGTTGAGTTGTCGCTGCTGGGCGAACGGCTTCCCGCCGAAAAGGCGCTGGAATGGGGCCTGGTCAACCGCGTGGTCGATGACGCCGCGCTGGCCGAGGAGACAAAGAAGCTCGCGCACGATCTCGCCAACGGCCCGACCGTGGCGCTGTCACTGATCCGCCAGCTCTACTGGGAGAGCGAGCACAATTCGTTCGAGGATCAGCTCGATCTCGAAATGCGCTCGCAGCTCAAAGCGGGCAAGAGCGAGGATTTCAAGGAAGGCGTCGGCGCGTTCCTCGCAAAGCGCCCGGCGCAGTTCAAGGGACGCTGAGCCGCACCGGCGGGCGTTCACGACACAGGCATTCACGACAACGGCAAGGGCCGCGCCGGCAACGGCGCGGCCTTTTGCCTTGAAGCGCGCCCCGCATTCTCACTGCGCGCAAGCACCGTCGAGAAAAGCGACTGTCATAAAAATCTCTTTTACGTCCGCGTTGCCGTCGTCTAGGACAGGCCAGCCTTCCTTCATGGACGTCCCGCGTGGCTTTCCCCTCCACCAATCCCGTCTCGAGCCTGGACGCGAAATTGCGCGCGCGGCTGAACGACATATTCGCGAGTGCCGCGCCCGCTGTTCTGACCATATCCTTCGGCCTGTCCTACTCGGTGCTGATCTTCTCCGGGCCGCTGGCTGAATATCTGCCCTATGGCATCGCGGCGACGTTCACCGCCACCGCCATCATCGCGGCGGTGATCGCGCTGGGCAGTACCTTTCCCTTCGCCATCGGAGCCCCGGAAACCTCCACGGCGGCCGTGACCGGCATTCTGGCCGCGTCGCTGGTCGAGCATATCGCCGCGACCGACCCGTCCGCTCCGCTGCTTGGCCCGGTGCTGCTGACGCTGTCCGCCGCAACCATCATCACCGGCCTCGCGCTGTGCAGCCTCGGCCTCACCCGGATCGGCCACGCGATCCGCTATGTGCCCTATCCCGTGATCGGCGGCTTTCTCGGCGCAACCGCCCTCCTGATCGCGCTTGGCGGAATCCGGGTCATCACGGATCGTCCGTTGCGGTTCGATACCCTCGCCTCGTTCGCAAATCCCATGACGGTGTACGAACTTCTTGCGGGCGGCGCGCTGGCGTTCACGATCTATCTGACGTGGCACCGCTCCCGCAATCCGCTCGCACTGCCGGCCATCCTGATCGCCGGCGTCGTGGTGGCCCATATCGTCTTTCGTTTCGCCGGGGTCTCGCTGGAACAGGCGCAGGCGCTCGGCTGGACATTTAAAACCATGCCGCACGCCAGCATGGTGCTGCCCTGGCACCTGAGCGCGATCGGAAACTATCCGTGGCAGGCGCTCCCCGGACTTGTCGGCAATCTCATCGCGGTCATCTTCGTCACCGCGATCAGCACGCTGTTCAACACCACCGGCATCGAGGTCGCGACCAACCGCGAAGCCAATCTCGAACGCGAACTGAACGTGGCCGGAGCGGCCAATATCCTGTCGGGACTTTTCGGCGGCTACGCGGGATGCATCTCGCTCAGCCGCTCGCTGCTCAATGCCAACAGCGGCGCCACCGGCCGCCTCTCCGGGCTGTCGGTGTCCGCGATCGCCGTGCTGATGCTGGTGGCCGATCCGGCGCTGCTCGGCTACATGCCGAAGTTCATTCTCGGCGGACTGCTGATCTATCTCGGGCTTGATCAGCTCAATCGCTGGATTGTGGAATCGCGGCGACGGCTGTCCACCATCGAATATCTGTCGCTGCTCGCGATTATCTTCATCATCGTGAAGTGGGGCTTCATCGCCGGCGTCCTGATCGGCACCGTGATCGGCTGCGCGACATTCGCGTTGAGTGTGTCGCGCATCAGTTCGATCAAGTTCGCCTTCGACGGCGCCGAGTATCGCAGTTCGCTCGATCGCTCGCGGCAGGATCTCGCGCTGCTGGCCACCCACGGCAGGGAAATCCACGGGCTGAACCTGCAAAGCTACCTGTTCTTCGGTTCGGCCAACCGCCTCTATCAGCACGTCAAGGCGCTGCTGCTGCATCATCCGGAGTGCCGCTATCTGGTGTTCGATTTCAGGCTGGTGACCGGCATCGACTCCTCGGCCGCCTACAGCTTCGCCCAGATCAGGCGCTCGGCGATCGAGAGCGGCGTGAAAATCATTCTCGTCAACCTGCCGCCCGCCACCGAAAAGATGCTGCGGTCCGGAGAGTTTCTGTCGGGCGATGTCCTGGTGATGCCGGAACTCGATCATGCCCTGGAGTGGTGCGAGAACGAGATCATTGCCCGGCATCGCGGGCTGGAGCAGGAAGAAGGCGATCTGCAAAGCTGGTTCGCAAGCATCCTCGGCAACGACCGCGATGCCGCCGAACTGGCGCGGCGCTGCAAGCGCATCGAGGTCGGCGCGCTGGAGATCATCGCCCGCGCAGGCGAGCCGGCGGACTCCATGCTGTTTATCCTGAATGGCCGGGTCGGCATCATGGTGGACGCCGGCGAAGGCCGCACCACGCGGGTGCGCAGCCTTGGACGCCATACCACCGTCGGCGAGATGGGCCTTGTCTCGCGCCAGCCGCGCAGCGCCACCATCCAGGCGGAGATCGACAGCGTGCTTTACATGCTGCGCGCCGATGCGTTCAACGCCATCACCACCGATAATCCGGCGCTGGGCCAGAAGCTGCTGACCTACTTCATGTCGGTGATGGCCGAGCGGCTGACTTTCGCCAGCCGCATGATCGGCGTGTTGCGGCGATAGCTTCCGCGGAAAATCAGGCGACGTGGCTCATGAACGTTTCGCGGCGGCCGATCATGCGCTCCGCCGCGACCTTCGCCTCTTCGCGCGTGGATGTGGCGTAGGTGCGATATTCCAGATCGGGCGACGCCACCGGATCGCGCTTGCCGAACCAGGAGGCGAATGATTTCGGCGTTGACGTGATCGACGACAGCGCCAGCGCAAGATTATCGACGGCCTCGAAAGCGAACAGCGCGCCGGACGACGTGTGCCTGACCTCGAAAACCCCCGGCCCGATCGGCGCTTCCAGCTTCTCGCCGCGCGCAACTTTCGGATACCGTTTCCATTCGCTCCAGGTCGAGGTCATAGCGTCCTTCCACCCCGCTAGCTGCGGGCCTTCTCTTGAATATTGACATTCGTCCATGCCCGCATGGGGCGATGAACATCTGAACCAACCCGGCCGGCAAAGGTTCCAGCCGAAATGCCCTGTCCGCCATATGGATGCCGGCACCGGGGCCTTCAAGCGCAATCGCGGTTAACCGGCGGTCACCAGATGGTGAACAAGTGGCATGGTGAACGGTGCCGGGCGCGGCGGCTCACACCGGCAATCCGGCGTCCTTCGCCAATGCCTTCAGCGAGGTCTGCGGCCGCGCACCGATGTGCTGGATCACCTCCGCGGCAGCGAGTGCGCCGAGACGTCCGCACTGTTCATGGCTGAGGCCGCGCACGGTGCCGAACAAAAATCCCGCCGCGAACAGATCGCCCGCGCCGGTGGTGTCCACCACCTGCTGCACCGGAAATGCCGGAACCGCTGTCACCTTATCCTTGGAGACAACCACGCAGCCCTTCTCGCTGCGGGTAACGACGGCGAGAGATGCCTCGTTGCGCAGTTGCGCCAGCGCCTTGTCGAAATCGTCGGTCTGATAGAGCGAGGCCAGTTCGGCCTCGTTGGCGAACACCAGATCGACGGTCCTGCTGCGGATGAGATCGAGGAACTCGTCGCGGTAGCGGCCGACGCAGAACGCATCGGACAATGTCAGCGCCACGCTACGCTTGTTGTCATGGGCGATCTGCGAGGCTTTCAGGAAGGCTTCCTTCGCATTGGCCGGGTCCCACAGATAGCCTTCGAGATAGACGATCGAGGACGCCGCGATCTGCGCCGGGTCGATGTCGGCGGGCGACAGGTCCTGCGCCGCGCCGAGATAGGTGTTCATGGTGCGCTCGCCGTCCGGCGACACCAGCACATAGCAGCGCGCCGTCGCGGGGCCGATCGATGCCGCGTGCGTCTCGAACGCGACCTGCGCGGCGCGGATGTCATGGCTGAACACATGGCCAAGCTGGTCGTTGCGGACCTTGCCGACGAACGCCGCGCGGGCGCCGAGATCGGCAAGGCCGGCAATGGTATTCGCCGCCGAGCCGCCGGAAATCTCGATGGCCGGCCCCATCGCCTGATAGATCGCCGCGGCCCGCGCCTCGTCGATCAGCGCCATCGCGCCCTTGGTCATGCCCTGCTCGCTAAGGAAGCCGTCCTCGGCTTTCGCCAGAATGTCGACGATGGCGTTGCCGATGCCGAGAACGTCGTATGTCGCTGCGGTCATTAATGATATTCCTGTAGGAAAGGAGCAAAACCGGCAAAAGCTGGTATTTCAGGGAGGATATGGCCGGTTCCAAAGGTCATTGGAACAACCGGCGACCTATCACGACACCACGTCCGCCAGCAAGCATGTGATCCGCAGAAACCTTCGATGATCCGTCATATCCTGACCGTATCGACCGGAACGCTGACGTCGCGCGCGCTGGGATTCACCCGCGACGCACTGGTCGCGGCATTGCTCGGCGCCGGCCCGATCGCGGACGCGTTTCTGGTCGCATTCCAGTTCATCAACGTCACGCGCCGCTCGTTCACCGAGGGCGCGCTCAACGCCGCGCTGGTGCCGGACTATCTGCGGGTGCGCGAAACAGAAGGCGCGGTCGCCGCAGCCGCTTTCGCCGGGCGCGTGCTCGGCAGCGTCAGTCTCATTCTGATCGGCATCGCGCTTCTGCTCAGCCTGCTGATGCCACTGGTGATCGCAGCGCTCGCGCCGGGTTTCATCGGGCAGGAGACGCTGCAACTCGCCGTCACCGACGCCCGGCTGATGATGCCGTATTTCGCCTTCGTCGGACCGTCCATCGTGATGATGGGCGTGCTGAATGCCGAACACCGCTTCATGCTGACCGCGATTTCGCCGGTGCTGTTCAACCTCACCATGATCACGGTGCTCGTCGTGCTGCTGGTGTGGCGGCACGACCCGCTGTTTTCGGCCACCGTGATCGCCGGCGCGGTGGGCGTTGCCGGATGCCTGCAAATGCTGATCCTCGTGCAGCGCAGGCCGTGGCGCGACGGCGTCGCGACGCCGATCAGGATTTCGTTCGATCCGCAGATCTGCGGATTCTTCCGCAAGGGCATTCCCGGCATGATCGCCAACGCCGGACCGCAATTCCTGATCGTCGGCGGCGCGATCATCGCTTCGCGTTCACCCGCCGCGGTGTCCTGGCTTTATTTCGCCAACCGCCTGATCGAATTGCCGCTCGGCATGGTCGGCGTGGCAATGGGCACGGTGCTGGTGCCGGAACTGACCCGCGCCATCCGCAGCGGCGACAAGTCCGCATTGATGCAGGCGGAATCCCGCGGCCTCGAACTCGCCACCGGCCTCGTGCTGCCGGCGACGCTCGGCCTCTTCATCCTCAGCCAGCCGATCATCCGCGTGCTGTTCGAGCATGGCGCGTTCACCGCGGCGGACACCGTCGCCACCGCGCAGGCGCTCTCGATTCTCGCACTCGGCCTGCCCGCGCATGTCCTGGTGAAGGTGCTGTCGCCCGCCTTCTTCGCGCGCGAGGATACCAAGACCCCGCTGGTGGCGACGGTGCTGGGCGTCGTCGTCGCGGTGATCTGCGGATTGGTGTTCGGACACGCCTATGGCGCGAGCGGCGTCGCCGCCAGCATCTCGCTTGGCGCATGGTTCTGCGCGGGCATCCTCGGCTGGCGCGGAGCCTCGACCTTCGGTTTCTCTATCGACGCCATCGCGCAAAAGCGCCTGCCACGCATCGCGGCCTGCGCCGCCGCGATGGGGGCCATGCTGTTTCTCGCCGAATCCTTCGTGGCCCCGGTGACGGCCACGGCCGGCTTCGCCGCAGGAATCACCATCCTCGGCGGGCTGGTGGCGGCGGGCGTCTCGTTCTACGGCCTACTGCTGGACCTGTTCGGCGTGGTCAGTTGGGGCGAAGCCATCAGCAATTTGCGCGATGGCCGCTTGCGCGAATAGCGCTGCCGTGGGTAAAGACGCGCATCAAAAGCGCGGCTGCTAGTGGTCCGATTCTAACATTCGCATCCCGTTTCAGCAGGCTTTATTGCGAATGTTAGAATCAAAGGACCACTAGCAAAATATAGGCTTCTAGTGGAGTTTAGGATTTGACATTCGCTTTACGGACTCGCTGTTAAGCGTTTGCGAATGTCAAATCCACTCCACTAGACGGCGGCACGGGAACGATCAAAATGGCTGCAAAAGAACTGGTGTTTTCAGGCGTCCAGCCGACGGGCAATCTGCACCTCGGCAACTATCTCGGCGCCATCGTCAACTTCGTCAAACTTCAGGACACCCACAACTGCATCTACTGCGTGGTGGACCTGCATGCCATTACCGTCTGGCAAGACCCTGCTGAACTGACCCGCAATATCCGCGAGGTCACCGCCGCCTTTATCGCCGCCGGCATCGATCCGAAGAAACACATCGTCTTCAACCAGAGCCAGGTCTCCGAACACGCCGAACTGGCGTGGGTGTTCAACTGCGTGGCGCGGCTCGGCTGGCTGAACCGCATGACCCAGTTCAAGGAGAAAGCCGGCAAGGACCGCGAGAACGCATCCGTGGGTCTCTATGCCTACCCGAACCTGATGGCCGCCGACATTCTGGTCTATCGCGCCACCCATGTGCCGGTGGGTGAAGACCAGAAGCAGCATCTGGAGCTGGCGCGCGACATCGCGCAGAAATTCAACAACGATTTTTCGGACTCGATCTGCGCGCACAACTTCGACGAAAAGTTCTTTCCGCTGCCGGAGCCGCTGATTACCGGCCCGGCGACGCGGGTGATGTCGCTGCGCGACGGCTCCAAGAAAATGTCGAAGTCGGACGCGTCGGATTATTCGCGCATCAATCTGTCCGACGACGCCGACGCGATCGCGCAGAAGGTGCGCAAGGCCAAGACCGATCCGGAGCCGCTGCCGAGCGAGGAAGATGGCCTCAAGACGCGCCCCGAAGCGGACAACCTCGTCGGAATCTATGCTGCGTTGTCGGGACGATCCAAGCCCGACGTGCTGCGCGAATTCGGCGGCGGACAGTTCTCCAGCTTCAAGTCGACGCTGGTGGATCTCGCGGTGGCGAAACTCGGCCCCATCGGCGCGGAAATGAAGAAGCTGACGCAGGACGCGGCTTATGTGGATTCGGTTCTGACCGACGGCGCCGATCGCGCGCGCGTGTCATCGCGTCCGAGACCATGAACGCGGTGAAGGACATCGTCGGCTTTATTCGCAAGCCGTAATCGCGAGCGTCGCGAATCGGGTTCCGTCAAGCCTCTTCTCGTCTTGTCGGCGCGCCCTCGCGCGTGGCAGCATGCCGCCGGTTCATCATCCGGGACATGCATGAGCAGCCAGCGGCGAAGCTACGAGCAGGGCCACAAGCCGAAATGTCTTGTCGTCGTTGACGACACCGCCGAAGGCGATCGCGCCGTCTATTACGCGAGCCGCTGGGCGGTGCGCGTCGGCGGCGGCGTGGTGATGCTGCGCGTCATCGACACCGGCGACCGCAACCAGCAATGGCTCGGCGTCGCCGAGATCATGCAGGCCGAAGCCGAGGAAACCGCCAACGCCGCCCTCGACCGCGCGTCGGGCCGCGCCAACGGCATTGCCGCCATCACGCCCGAGCGCGTCATCCGCGAGGGCGATCCGGGCGAGCAGATCCTCGACGTCATCGACAAGGATGTCGACATCGCCATGATCGTGCTGGCGGCCAGCGCCGGAGCGGAAGGTCCGGGGCCGATCATCGCCATGCTGGCGAAGACCGCAGGGACATTCCCGATTCCCATGACCATCGTGCCGGGCAACCTCAGCGACATCGACATCGACGCGCTGTCCTGATTTCCATGTCCTGACCCTGCCATGCGGGCCAAAACACCTGCCCTGCGTCCCTTGATGGTGCTTTTTCAGGCGTTATCTGTGTTATAGGAACTGCACACTTAACCCCGTTCGCGCCGGCCTTGAACCGGCGATGCGCCGGAGAATCAAATGTTTATCCAGACCGAAGCGACCCCCAATCCCGCCACCCTGAAGTTCATTCCCGGCCGCGCCGTGCTCGACAGCGGCACCATGGAATTCGCCGACCGCGACGCCGCCACCCGCTCGCCGCTGGCCGAGCGGCTGTTCGGCGTGCCGGGCGTCACCGGCGTTTTCTACGGCTCCGATTTCGTGACCGTCACCAAGGACGACAGCGACTGGCAGCATCTCAAGCCCGCGATCCTCGGCGTCATCATGGAGCACTATATGTCGGGCGCGCCGCTCTTGGCCGACGGTCAGGTGGCGGACGGCGATGCACCCCATGCCGACGAGTTCTTCAACGAGGCCGACACCGAGACGGTCGCGATCATCAAGGATCTGCTGGAAACGCGGATTCGCCCGGCGGTCGCCAGCGACGGCGGCGACATCACCTTCCGCGGCTTCAAGGACGGCATCGTCTATCTCGACATGAAGGGCTCCTGCGCCGGCTGCCCGTCCTCGACGGCGACGCTGAAGCACGGCATTCAGAACCTCTTGAAGCACTTCATTCCGGACGTGGTCGAAGTCCGGCCGATGAACGGCTGAGTTTATCTCAGTTCGTTCTCACATTTTTCAGATTGTCATGGCCGGGCTTGTCCCGGCCATTTTCATTTGCGACGTGCTGTGAATTAAAGCGTCCTGTGAATACTGCTTTCTTCCCCTCTCCCCTTGTGGGAGAGGGGAAGAAGCAAGATTTCCGTATCCATCACTGCTAAAGCTATCTCCATGATCGTTCTCGCCATCGATACCGCGCTGGATTATTGCGCCGCCGCCGTGCTGGACGCCGGCGCGATGACCATGATTGCGCAGGAAACCCTGGAGATGAAACGCGGCCACGCCGAAGCGCTGATGCCGCTGATCGACCGCGTCATGAAGGCATCGGGTCTGCCCTATCTCGGCCTCGACCGCATCGCGGTCACCACGGGGCCCGGCAGCTTCACCGGATTGCGCGTCGGCATTTCGGCGGCGCGCGGCATCGGCCTTGCCGCCGACAAGCCGGTCGTCGGGCTCACCACCTTGTCGGCCTACGTCACGCCGCTGGTGGCCGAGAAGCAGGAGCAGCCGATCATCGCCGCGATCGATGCGCGGCACGACCATGTGTATTTCCAGGTCGTCGCAGGCAATGGCGCGGCGCTGATGCGGCCGGCGGTCGCGCCGATCGAGGACACCTTCGCGGCGGCGCGCTTCGGCGCGCTGCGCATGGTCGGCAACGCCGCGCAGTTGCTGGCGGATCGCTGGCCGAAGCATGCTCCCGCGCCTGCGCTCGTCGATCCAAAGCCCGGTCCTGATATCGGCTGGGTCGCATGGCTGGGAGCCGCGACCGAACCCGGCACGGCGCCGGCGAAGCCGTTCTATCTGCGCCCGCCGGACGCCAAGCCGAAAGCCGGTTACGCGCAACCGGCCGCACGTTCATAGCCATGCGCTGCCCTGCGTTTCTCGCCAGCCTGTTTCCGAAATTTTTCTCACATGGCCATGCCGTGGTCGAACCCGCCGGCCTGCGCGACGCGCCACATCTCGCGCGGCTGCATCAGGCGTCGTTTCATCGCGGCTGGGGCGTGGACGAATTCGAGCAAATCCTGATCGAGCGGAACGCGCTCGCCCACCGGCTGCGGCTCGGCGGATCGATCATCGGCTTCATCGTGTCGCGGACCGCGGCGGACGAGGCGGAAATCCTCTCCGTCGCCGTTGCGCCGAAATATCGCGGACGCGGCTTCTCCCGCGACCTGCTGCGGACGCATCTGGGGCATCTTGCCGGGCGCGGCCTGAAAACCGTGTTCCTCGAGGTCGAGGAGAACAACCGGCCCGCCCGCGCGCTTTATGAACGCGCCGGATTTCGCACGGTTGGCCGCCGCGAGCGTTATTACAAGGATTCAAGCGGCCAGGAATTGAACGCCATAGTGATGCGGCGAGACTTGTTGTAAGCTCGCTCCGGTGGCAAAAGACACCAGTGTGGTGGTTCGGAAGTCCGCAACATTTCTCGGACCGTCCATTTGCGGACTTCCGAACCAAAACCACACTGGAATTTATAGATTCGAGTGTCGTTTTGAATCCGAAGTTCACTATGGAGTGCGCCGCAAAAGCGGGCGAACTTCGGATTCAGGACACTAGCATTCACCGGAACCGATTATGACCGCTCTCAAATCCATGCCTGCTGGCAAGCATACGGACATCGAAAAGCGCTGCGCCGCGGCGGGAATGCGGATGACCGAGCAGCGCCGCGTCATCGCGCGCGTGCTGGCGGAAGCCGCGGATCATCCCGACGTCGAGGAACTCTACCGGCGCTGCGTCGCGGTCGATGACAAGATCTCGATCTCGACGGTCTACCGCACCGTCAAGCTGTTCGAGGACGCCGGCATCATCGAGCGCCACGATTTCCGCGAAGGCCGCGCCCGCTACGAGCAGGTGCCCGGAGAGTCATCACGATCATCTCATCAACCTGCGCGACGGCACGGTGATCGAGTTCACCTCCGAGGAAATCGAAAAGCTCCAGACCGAGATTGCGCGCAAGCTCGGCTTCAAGCTGGTGGATCACCGGCTGGAGCTGTATTGCGTGCCGCTGGACGACGACAAGACTTGAACGCGTCCCTTCCTTGCGATCTCGTGATCTTCGACTGCGACGGCGTGCTCGTCGATAGCGAAGCACTGGCCTGCGTGGTTCATGCCGAGGTGCTGACGCAGCACGGCTACCCGATCTCCGCCGAACAGGTGCATGACCGCTTTTCTCGGGCGCTCGGCGCGCGAGGCGCGGCTGGAAGTCGAGCGCGAACTCGGCCGCGCCTTGCCCGACGCCTATACCGCGCAATTGAAGGCGACGATCGACCGCGTGTTCGATGAGTCCCTGCAACCTATTCCTTATATCGCCGATGCGCTGGCCGGATTGCCCCCGCGCGTCTGCGTGGCGTCGTCCGGCACGCCGACACGGATTCGCAGAAGCCTCGGCACCGCCGGGTTGCTCGACCGCTTTGCGCCGCATCTGTTCTCCGCGATGCAGGTCGAGCGCGGCAAGCCTGCGCCCGATCTGTTTCTGTTCGCCGCCGCGCAGATGAACACGCCGCCGGCGCGATGCCTCGTCATCGAGGACAGCGTGCCCGGCGTGACGGCCGCCCGCGCCGCCGGAATGACCGTGCTTGGCTTCCACGGCGGCAGTCATTGCCGGCCCGCCACATCCGCCGCGCTGCGCGCCGCAGGCGCAAATGCGACGTTCAACGATATGCGGGCGTTGCCCGCCCTGATCGCGCAAAGCCGCAATCGCGATGAAATAACAGTCATTTAGACCGTTTTTGAGCGTCCCGGAGGCGGCCCGGTCGCTGGATTTCGGCGCCCTTTATCTATATCTGAAGCGCCAGAAGGCGGCCGGGACCCGGCGCCGCCGAACTCAAGGTTTCGATGACCGCGCCGCGCAAGCTGCACATCAAGTCATATGGTTGCCAGATGAACGTCTACGATGCGCAGCGCATGGTGGACACGCTGGCGCCCGAGGGATTCGTCGAGACCGCCAGCGTCGACGACGCCGATCTCGTGATCCTCAACACCTGCCACATCCGGGAGAAGGCGTCCGAGAAAGTCTATTCGGAACTCGGACGGCTGCGCACCGCCAAGGATGAAGCCGCGCGCAACGGCCGCGAGATGCGGATTGCCGTTGCCGGCTGCGTCGCGCAGGCCGAGGGCAGCGAGATCATCCGCCGCGCGCCGGTGGTCGATGTCGTGGTCGGCCCGCAGAGCTATCATCATCTGCCGCAGTTGCTGGCGAAAGCGAAGGCCGACGGCCGCGCCATCGAGACGGAATTTCCCGTCGAGGACAAGTTTGCGCTCTTGCCCGATCCCAAACCGGCGATGATCCGCGCGCGCGGCATTTCATCGTTCGTCACCGTGCAGGAAGGCTGCGACAAGTTCTGCACCTTCTGCGTGGTGCCCTATACGCGCGGCATGGAAGTGTCGCGTCCGGTTGCGCGCATCATCGACGACGTGCAGCGCCTCGCGGACAACGGCGTGCGCGAGATCACGCTGATCGGCCAGAACGTCAACGCGTTTCACGGCGACGGCGGCGACGGCAAGCCGTGGTCGCTCGGCCGGCTGCTGCATCGCCTCGCGGCCATTTCCGGCATCGTCCGCCTGCGCTACTCGACCAGCCATCCGCGCGATGTCGACGACGCGCTGATCGAGGCGCATCGCGACATTCCCGCGGTGATGCCGTTCGTGCATCTGCCGGTGCAGTCCGGCTCCGACCGCATTCTGGAGGCGATGAACCGCAAGCACACCGCCGCGGATTATGTCCGGACCATCGAGCGGTTCCGCAAGGCGCGTGAAGACATTGCATTTTCATCGGATTTTATCGTCGGCTTCCCCGGCGAGACCGAGGAAGACTTTTCGGCAACACTCGCGCTGGTCACACAAATCAGTTACGCTGGCGCCTATTCGTTCAAGTATTCGCCCCGGCCGGGGACACCCGCCGCGGACATGCAGGAGACGGTCACGACCGAAGTGATGGACGAGCGATTGGCGCGGCTCCAGGAGTTGATCGACAGCCAGCAGGCCGCTTTCAATGCGGCGGCGATCGGCAAGACGGTCGATGTGCTGTTTGAACGCGCGGCGCGCAATCCCGGCCAGATCGTCGGCCGCACGGCTTATCTGCAACCAGCCCACGTCATGGCCTCGCCCGACATCATCGGCCAGGTGCTGCCCGTCGCCATCGACAGCCTCGAGCGCTACAGCCTGATCGGCGCCCTCGCCGCACCCGCGCAATCTCACGTCTCGTCCCTCGCCCCGTCTCCCAACGCGTCCTTGCCCATCATGACCACCGGAGCCTGAACCCTTGCCAAAAAGCGCAGCGGATTCGCCGACCCTCGCCCCAGGCCGCAAGCACGACCGAGACGTTCAGCCCCCGCACGAAGCCCAGATCGTTGTCGCCTTCGATGACAACGGAGCCGCATCGGCTCTGGTCGGTCCCTACGGACAGAACCTCGCCTTGATCGAGCGCCGCCTCGGCGTCGTCGCGGACTCGCGCGGCAATCACATCACGGTGGCGGGATCGCGCGACGGCTGCGACGCCGCGCGGCGCGTGCTCGAAATGCTCTACGAACAGGCCATGCGCAGTCAGGACATCGCGCAGGGCGATGTTGAAGGCGCGATCCGCGCCGTGATCGCGCAAGGCTCGCTGTTCGAGTTCGATCCGAAGGTGGCGAAATCGCAGTTCGAGGAAATCAACCTGCGCAAGCGTCCGGTGCGCGCCCGCACCGCCGCGCAGGATTCCTACATCCGCGCGCTGAAGCGCCACGAACTGGTGTTCGGCATCGGTCCCGCCGGCACCGGCAAGACCTGGCTCGCGGTGGCGCAGGCCTGCCAACTGTTCGAGCGCAAGGAAGTCGATCGCATCATCCTGTCGCGTCCGGCGGTCGAAGCCGGCGAGCGGCTCGGATTCCTGCCCGGCGACATGCGCGAGAAAGTTGATCCTTACCTCCGGCCGATCTACGACGCGCTCTACGACCTGATGGATTCCCGCGTCGTGGAGCGCGGCCTGCAAAGCGGCGAAATCGAAATCGCGCCGCTGGCCTTCATGCGCGGCCGCACGCTCGCCAATGCGGCGATCATCCTCGACGAAGCGCAGAACACCACATCGATGCAGATGAAGATGTTTCTGACACGATTGGGCGAGAACAGCCGCATGATTATCACCGGCGATCCGAGCCAGGTCGATCTGCCCAACGGCCAGCCGTCGGGTCTGGCGGAAGCCGCCAAATTGCTCGACGGCGTCGAAGGCATCGCGCAGGTGAAGTTCACCGCGCAGGACGTGATCCGTCACGAACTGGTGGCGCGGATCGTCGCGGCCTACGAAGGTACGCCGAAGCAGAACGGCGCCGGCAAGTCCTGATGTCTAGCCATCGATGACAACAACCGAGCCGACAGACAACAACCAAGCCTCCTTGAACGAACCAAGACTTTTCAACATGACGCCCGCCGACATTCCCGCGACCGAGATTCTTGTCACGGCTGACTGCTGGCACCGCGAGAGCGGCGCGGAGAGCGCGATCCATCGCGCCATCGAAGCCGCCGCCGCTGTGGTCGATGCCGACACCGCCGGCGCCGAACTGGCAATCATGCTGACCGACGACGCCGGCATCCGCACGCTGAACAAGAACTGGCGCGGCATCGACAAGCCGACCAACGTGCTGTCGTTCCCCGCCCTGCAACCGGAGGGCGCGAAGGACGACGACGACGCGCCGCGCATGCTGGGCGACATCGCGATCGCCTATGAGACCACGCGCTCTGAGGCCGACACCGAACACAAGCCGTTCGATCATCATCTCAGCCATCTGGCGGTCCATGGCTTCCTGCATCTGGTCGGCTACGATCACGAGAACGACGCCGACGCCGAGATCATGGAAGGCCTCGAACGCGATATTCTTGCGCAGCTCGGAATCCCCGATCCCTATGCGCACGACGATCAGGTGACTTAAGTGCCCGACTCCGACACAGACAAGCCCGACGCGCCGCGATCCGGCGGCAACCTGCCGGTGCCGGTGCACCACGGCGAGGTGCTGCGCCCGTCGTCCGAACTCTGGCTGATGCGCGCGTTGCGCTCGCTGTTCGGATGGAAGGCCGGTTCAGCCCGCGCCGATTTGCAGGTTGTGCTCGACGCCACCGCGCCCGACGAGACCAGCTTCACCACCGTCGAGCGCACCATGCTGCGCAATATCCTCGGCCTGCACGAGCGGCGCATCGCCGACGTCATGGTGCCGCGCGGCGACATCGTCGCGGTCAAGCGGGACATATCACTCGGCGAGTTGATGAGCCTGTTCGAGAGCGCGGCCCATTCCCGCCTCGTGGTTTACAACGATACGCTCGATGACCCCGAAGGCTTCGTCCATATCCGCGACCTGCTCGCGTTCGTGACGGCAAAGGCGAAGGTCCCCGACGAGGTCAACGCCAAGCGCAAGAAGCCCTTCCCCGCCGGGATCGATCTGCGCGCGGTGGACCTGCGGATGAAGCTCTCCGACGCCGACATCATGCGCAAGCTGATCTATGTTCCGCCGTCGATGCCTGCGATCGATCTTCTGGCGCAGATGCAAGCGACGCGGATTCATCTCGCGCTGGTGGTGGACGAATACGGCGGCACCGACGGCCTGGTGTCGATCGAGGACATCGTCGAACAGGTGGTCGGCGAGATCGACGACGAGCACGACGGCGACGAAGCACCTTCCGTCGTCAAGCAGCCCGACGGATCGTTCATCGCCGACGCGCGCGCGAGTCTCGAGGACGTCACGTCCGTGGTGGGTGAAGCCTTCGATACCGGCGAAGCGGGCGAGGATGTCGATACGCTCGGCGGCTATCTGGTCACGCAGGTCGGCCGCCTGCCGGTGCGCGGCGAGATCATTTCCGGGCCGGGCGATTTCGAAATCGAAGTGCTCGACGCCGATCCGCGCCGCGTCAAGCGCGTGCGCATCGGCACGCACAAGGACCGCTCCAACCTGCGCCATCGTGAAACGCGGCGGCGCGAGGCTGCGAACGACGCCGGGCAAGCTCCGGTGACCGATGCGGGCGGTCCGGCTTCCAGCGACGGTGCCGCCAGAGGATGACGACACTCCGCGCCCTCGCCGCCGGCATCATCCTGTCGTGGGGATGGAAGCGCGCATTGCTCGCGCTGATCGCGGGAGCGCTGTCCGCGCTGGCGATGGCGCCATTCAATGCATGGCCGATCCTGTTCCTGACAATTCCGGTCGCGGTCTGGCTGATCGACGGCAGTGGCGCGGGACGCCTCGGCGGCATTCCCGCCGCGGCCCTAAGCGGCTGGTGGTTCGGCTTCGGCTATTTCGTCGCGGGACTTTACTGGGTGGGATACGCATTCCTCGTCGATGCGAACACGTTCGCGTGGCTGCTGCCGTTCGCGGTGATGGGACTGCCCGCGCTGCTCGCGCTGTTCATGGCGTTCGGCTTCGCGCTGGCGCGCCTGATCTGGACCGCCGACGCGTCCCGCATCCTCGCTCTCGCCGGCGCGCTCACGGTCAGCGAATGGCTGCGCGGACATATCCTCACCGGCTTTCCATGGAACACGCTCGGCTACGCGCTGACCGAACCGCTGGCGCTTGCGCAAACCGCTTCGCTGATCGGCCTGTGGGGCCTGACGTTCATCGCGGTCTGCGTATTCGCAAGTCCCGCCGTCTTGATCGACGATCGCCAGACCACGCGACGGCCGTGGCTCGCGCTTGCATTCTCCCTTCTCGTTCTCGCCGCGATGGGCGTCTACGGAGCAATCCGGCTGGCGAATGAACCGACGCAGTTCGTCGACAAGGTGAAGCTGCGGCTGATGCAGCCGAACCTGCAACAGGACGTGAAGTTCAATTACGCCGCAAAGCAGGCGGTGATGGACAAATACCTGTCGCTGTCGGACCGCGCCACCGGCCCGCAATCAAGCGGCGTGCGCGACGCGACCATCCTGATCTGGCCGGAATCGGCTTTCCCGTTTTTCCTCGCGCGCGAAGCCGATGCCATGGCGCAGATCGCGAATCTCCTGCCGCAGGGAACGGTGCTCGTCACCGGCGCGGTCCGTCCGCCCGATCAGCCCGCCGGCACCCGGGTGACGCGCGCCTACAATTCGATCTACGTCATCGATCACGACGGAACGATCCTGTCGATCTACGACAAGCTGCATCTGGTTCCATTCGGCGAGTATCTTCCGTTTCAATCCGTGATGGAAAAACTGGGGTTCGTTCAACTCACCAAGGTTCACGGCGGATTTATTCCGGGCGACCGGCGGCGAACCATGGCGCTGCCGAATGCGCCGCGCATGTTGCCGCTGATTTGCTACGAGGCGATTTTTCCGGGCGACATCGTGTCGCGCGACGATCGTCCCGGCTGGATCGTCAATCTCACCAACGATGGCTGGTTCGGCATTTCAACCGGTCCCTACCAGCATTTGCAGCAAGCGCGGGTCAGAGCCATCGAAGAAGGATTGCCGATTGTACGCGCTGCGAACACCGGCATCTCGGCTGTGATCGATCCGCTCGGCCGGATCATTGCGCGGCTCGATCTCGGCAGCGAAGGCGTGCTCGACTCCGCATTGCCGAAACCCCTGCAAAATACGGCTTTCTCGCGCGTTCAGGATGTTCCCGCGGCGATCGCGGTCGCGATTTCGTTCATCTTCATGATCAGGCGGCGCGCAAAATCAAAAGTTTTCTAGCGCATCTGATTTTGTAGTGACTTGCAGTATTGCACTATTAAGCGATTTCAGCGAACAATCGTCGGCCGGGTCCATGGTGCAAGTACTAGGGGGTACTGCCCGAATGCCGCCACAAGGTTTAATGCAGATTCTTCCGCATTCGCCGGACAAGCATTTGACGATGTTATCGCCAGCAGCGTATTCCGAAGCCTTGATTTAGCATCCGCGTTCGTAATGGTATCCGATATACAGGAATAGGCGGCTCCAGCAGATGACGACCAAAGCGCCCAATCCCGTTGACAAGTATGTCGGCAGCCGCGTGCGTATGCGGCGGATCATGCTCGGGATGAGTCAGGAAAAACTTGGCGAGTCGCTCGGTCTGACATTTCAACAAGTGCAGAAATACGAAAAGGGCACCAACCGGATCGGCGCGAGCCGTCTCCAGCAGATTTCCGAAATCCTTCAGGTTCCCGTCTCGTTTCTGTTCGAAGGCGGACCGGCCGGCCCCAATGCACTCGCGGGTTTCAGCGAGGCGCAATCGCCTGCTTACGTTTCGGATTTTCTCGCGACCTCCGAGGGGCTGGCGCTGACCCGGGCTTTCACGCGCATCACCGACGCCAAACTTCGCCGCAGCATCGTGGAACTCGTCGAGCAGATGGCGTCACGCGAATCCGACGCGCACTGAAACGCGCGTACTGCGCGATCGGCAAAGCCGCGCAATCGACAAAGCCATCACACCGCGCGGCTGCAACGGACATAGAGTCCGGCAAGAGTTAAAGACCCATGTCAGACAATGACTCCACGCCATCGCACAAGACGACCGAGCACGGGCACGGATCGTTTTTCGGACGGCGCAAGGGCCACAAGCTCCGCAACCATCAGGCCGACCTGATCGACAACCTGCTGCCGCATCTTGCGCTCGATCTCGAATACGCGAACGCATCCGATCCGGGATCGCTGTTCGATTCACCCATCGACGAGATGCGTCTCGAAATCGGATTCGGCGGCGGCGAACATCTGGTCGCCGAAGCGCTCGCATATCCGCGGACCGGATTCATCGGCTGCGAGCCTTACGTCAACGGCATGGCGAAAATTCTGGCGCAGATCGAGGCGCACAACATCACGAACATCCGTCTGTTCGCGGGCGACGCCGCCGAACTTCTGGCATGGGCGAAGCCGTCGAGCTTCGCACGCATCGACCTGATCCATCCCGATCCGTGGCCGAAGCGGCGGCACTGGAAGCGCCGCTTCGTGCAGGACGCGACGATTGCCGAGATGTCGCGCATCCTCAAACGGAACGGCGAGTTCCGTTTCGTCTGCGACATCGACGATTACTGCGCGTGGACGCTGATGCACATGCAGCGCGCGGCGGACTTCGTGTGGACAGCGGAGCGGGCCGACGACTGGCGACTGCCGTGGCCGCACTACACCATGACGCGGTATGGCAGAAAGGCCAGCCGCGAAGGGCGCAAGGCCGCCTACCTGATTTTCAGGCGGCTGGAGTCCTAGAGGATTTTCCGGCGCGTATTCTATTCCGGCAGGTGCTTGTCGCGCGTGCGCCAGAAGGCCAGAACGCGCTGCGCCGTCGCCGGGGACAGCCGCTCGTAATTGAGTCGCGCGTCTTCAATGTCCGGACCGCCGGGAACCCGCCCCGGCCCGAGCCGCAGCACGACCAGCGCGCGCACGGTGGCCCAGGCCAGCCCGATCGATTTTGCGAGCAGCAGAACAGGATCGTAACGGTCGCCCTGTACCAGTTGGTGAACCACCGACAGCCGCATGCTGGTCAGCGCCGCGAACGCCGCGATCGCTTCCTCGTATTTATGCTGCCTGGCGAATTCAAGCAGCGCCGTTTCGTTGAGTCCGCCGTCATTGTGCAAGGCCAGGATGGCGCGCTGGGCGGCGGCGAAATCGCGCACCTGCGGCTGCGCCTTCGCCGCGCCGGAAATCTCGTTCATCGCCTGATTGATGGCGGCTTTCTGTTTCGGCTTCGCCGTGTCGAACAGGCGGCGGCGCACGATGTCGACCGACTTCGACAGCAGTTGTTTCAGCGACGCGGCCGGAAGATCCTCACGCTGGCCGACAGTGACCGCCAGCATGCCATCGTCGGCGGCGCGGCTGACCAGTCCCGAATAGCCGTCATCGGAGAATCGCGCGCCGGCATTGGCGGCCACGCTGCGCACCACGTTGCGGTCGCCGCGGCGGACGATCACATCGGTCACGGATGGCGAGAGGGTGGGACGTCCGGAAATCGCCGCCAGATGTTCCTGGCCCTTGCCCCGCGCGATGTCGACCAAGGTCGGATCATCCAGCAGCGGCGAGTTGCTCAGGACCGGACCGGCGATCTTGATTTCATTTTCGCGCGCCAGTTGCTTCACCAGCGTCGGCGGCGCGTTGTCCATCTTCGCCAGCCGCTCCGCCAGATCGGCGCGGGTCTCGACCTCCGTCGCCGGCACCAGGCCGACCAGAATATCGTCGAACAGCGCGACATGCTGAGTCTCGAAATGCGCCGCCCCTTGCAGGAACAGGTCCGAAATCCGCTCGATCGCCTCCGCCCGCCTCTCGGCGGTGCCGTTCTTGACGATGTCGTCAAGCTCCGAATCAGGGAAAAGGCCGTTGCCATTCGCTTCTCAGATCATCGCCGGCGCGGCGGTCTACCGTGCACCATGCTCCTCCCGGAGCCTGGGAACCCTAGGCCTGCCGGGTGAATGAACGGTTAGCCGAAAAGCTCGCTTTGAAGCCCGGCAGTCAAAAAGATGCCATCAACCGCTAAAACGCCGACGCGCGGCTGAATTTCATAAGTTATTTCAATTGATTAGTATGGTATCAGGCCTCGGAGAACCGGCTGCGTGACGCTGCCGGGGCGCCGGGAAGGCCTTGCCGCACAGGCCAGAAACGTCTATATCCGCCGCAACTGATAAATTCTCATACGCGCATGTAGGAGAGTGGGCCCCGCGGGACCCGCTCTTTTTTATTACCTCATGACACGCGCCGCATGTTGCGGCCGGGCCGCCAACCGCAAGAGTGCTTCCGATCCTGGACATGACCGATCCGACCGACGTCGCCGTTGATGCAGAGCTGCTTGCCGAACCGCGCCTTGTGGTCGAGCCGGGGGTGGCTGCACGCGTGGCGGTGGTGGCGGCGCCGGTGCTGCAAGGCATGGGCTACCGGCTGGTGCGGATCAAGGTCTCGGGCGAAGCCGGCTGCACCGTGCAGATCATGGCGGAACGGCCGGACGGCACCATGCAGATCGAGGATTGCGAGGCGATCTCGAAAGCTCTTTCGCCCGTGATGGATATCGCCGATCCGATCCAGCGCGCCTACCGCCTCGAAATTTCATCGCCCGGCATCGACCGGCCGCTGGTCCGCCGCACCGATTTCGAACGCTATGCGGGACATCTGGTGAAAATCGAGATGGCCGTGCCGCATGAGGGCCGCAAGCGTTTCCGCGGCAAGCTCGACGGCGTCGACGGCAACGGCATCAAGATCATTCGCGACGATGTGCGCGCCGATCAGGACCCTCATGTCACGCTGGTGATGGAAGACATTGCCAGCGCAAATCTGGTCCTGACCGACGAACTGATCGCGGAGTCGATGCGCCGCGGCAAATCGGCCGCACGCGAGATCAAGGAAGAACTCGGCCTTGCGCCGCCGCCGCCGGAGCATGCCAAGAAGGCGCGCGCCGAACTGCCGATCTCCAAGAGCTTCAAGCCAAAATCGAAATTGAAGCCGAAGCCGACCAATACCAAGGAACACCGCCTCGCCGCCGAAAAGAAAAAGCGCGCAGGCACATCGGACCACCACGAAGGAGAGTAAGCCATGGCCGCTGTCAGCGCCAATAAGCTCGAACTGCTGCAAATCGCCGACGCCGTCGCGCGCGAGAAATCGATCGACCGCGGAATCGTGATCGCGGCGATGGAAGACGCCATCGCGAAGGCCGCCCGCGCCCGCTACGGCAGCGAGACCGACGTGCATGCCGAGATCGACGCCAAGAAGGGCGAATTGCGGCTGTCGCGCCACATGCTCGTGGTCGACCAGGTCGAGAACTCCGCCAACCAGATTTCGCTGAAGGACGCGCAGCGCGCCAATCCCGGCGCGCAGATCGGCGACACCATCGCCGACACGCTGCCGCCGCTGGAATACGGCCGCATCGCCGCGCAAAGCGCCAAGCAGGTGATCGTGCAGAAGGTGCGCGAGGCCGAGCGCGACCGGCAGTATCAGGAATTCAAGGACCGCATCGGCGAGATCGTCAACGGCGTCGTCAAGCGCGTCGAATACGGCAGCGTGATCGTCGATCTGGGACGCGGCGAGGCCATCGTGCGGCGTGACGAAATGCTGCCCCGCGAAGTGTTCCGCAACGGCGACCGCGTGCGCTCCTACATCTTCGACGTCCGCCGCGAAACCCGCGGGCCGCAGATCTTTCTCTCGCGCACCCATCCGCAGTTCATGGCGAAACTGTTCGCGCAGGAAGTGCCGGAAATCTATGACGGCATCGTCGAAATCAAGGCGGTGGCCCGCGATCCGGGTTCGCGCGCCAAGATCGGCGTGATCTCGCGCGATTCCTCGGTCGATCCAGTCGGCGCCTGCGTCGGCATGCGCGGCTCGCGCGTGCAGGCCGTGGTGAACGAGTTGCAGGGCGAGAAGATCGACATCATTCCGTGGTCGCCGGACATCGCGACCTTCGTCGTCAACGCGCTGGCGCCCGCCGAAGTCGCCAAAGTTGTTATCGACGAAGACCGCGAACGCATTGAAGTCGTGGTGCCCGATACCCAGCTATCCCTTGCGATCGGCCGCCGCGGCCAGAACGTGCGTCTGGCCTCGCAACTCACCGGCTGGGACATCGACATTCTGACCGAGCAGGAAGAATCGGAGCGCCGTCAGGCCGACTTCGAGAACTCCACCCGCGTCTTCATGGAAGCCCTCAACGTCGACGAAGTCGTCGGCCAGTTGCTGGCGTCGGAAGGTTTCGGTTCGGTCGAGGATCTGGCTCTGGTGGACCCGCGGGAACTCACCAGCATCGAAGGCTTCGACGAGGAAACCGCCAGCGAGCTGCAAAGCCGTGCCCGCGAATATCTTGAACAGCTCGAATCCGAGCTTGAAGCAAAGCGAAAGGAACTGGGCGTGGAAGACGCTTTGACAACCGTACCGGGCGTGACCTCGAAGATGCTGGTCAAGTTCGGCGAGAACGACATCAAGACCGTCGAGGATCTCGCCGGCTGCGCCACCGATGACCTCGTGGGCTGGGTGGAGCGCAAGGACGGCGAGACCACCAAGTATCCGGGCATTCTCGACCCGAATGAAATCTCGCGCGAGGACGCCGAGGCCCTGATCATGCAGGCGCGCGTCGCCGCTGGCTGGATCACCGAGGCCGATCTCGCCAAGAAATCCGACGCCGCCTCCGAGGAAGCTCCCGCTTCCGAAGAAAATCCGGCCTAGTGTGGTGGTTCGCAAGTCCGCGTCATTTTCGCGGCACGCTCTGTTTGCGGACTGGCGAACCAAAACCACACTAGAATTATAGTTTCCCAGTGTCCTTTCAGAATCCGAAGTTCGCTATCGAGGCTACAGCAAAATGAAGCGAACTTCGGATTCGGGACACTGGCGCATGATGATGCGGTTTTCGGACAGCACCATGCTTCTCAAGAGTTGAAGGAAATGCCGCGCGCATGCTTGCCATTGCTGATCCAGCAGATCTCGACCACGGGCCCCGGACCAAGTCCGGGACCGAGCGGATGTGCGCGGTCACGCGGCAAGTAGCAAGGATCGACGATCTGATCCGCTTCGTCGTCTCGCCCGATGGCGAGCCGGTCCCGGATCTCAAACGCAAGCTGCCGGGGCGCGGATTGTGGGTCGCGCTGTCCCATGCCGCGGTCGCGGAAGCCGCCCGGCGCAATGTTTTCGCAAAAAGTTTCAAGCGCGACGTCCGCGTGTCCAAGACGCTGGCCGACGATGTCGAGCGCATGATGATCCGGAGCGTGGCCGAGGCCCTCGCCATGGCCGCGAAAGCGGGCCAGGTGGTGTCAGGCTTCTCCAAGGTCGAGGGCGCGATCGAGGGGCGGCAGGCCACAGCCCTGATCCACGCCACCGACGGCGCGCCGGACGGAATTCGCAAGCTGAATGCCAGACTGGCCGCCGTGATGCGGGAAAACGGCGCGGAATCAACGGATTTGCCCGTTGTCAGCGTCCTGACCAGCGATGAATTGGATTTGGCACTCGGGCGGGCAAATGTGGTACATGCTGCCCTGCTCGCGGGCTCGGCGGCCAAGACCTTCCTCGCGCGTTGCCAGACGCTCACCCGATTCCGGATGACCGGCGGCGGCAACAGCGGCGGGACGGACAAGACGATTTAGAGCATCGCCGGCACGGCCGGCATGCGAGCAACGAACGAGATTGGGACTGTTGAATGGCTGATACGAAAAATCCTGGCGATAAGCCGCTGAGCGTCGGTACGAAAACTCTGTCGCTGAAACCGCGCACAGAGACCGGCGTCGTGCGCCAGAGTTTCAGTCACGGCCGCACCAAGCAGGTGGTCGTCGAGAAGAAGACCAAGCGCCGTCTTGCGGGCGATCCCGCACCCGCGATTGAAACGCCGACTCCCGCGCCGGCCGCTGTCGCAGCGCCTGTGAAGGTCGCGCCGCGGCCCGCAGAGCCCGCGCGTCCGGCCTCGCGCACATCCGGCGTCGTGCTGCGCACGCTGACCGAAGACGAACAGAGCGCGCGCGCCAGCGCGCTTGCCGACGCGCGCGTGCGCGAGGAAGAAGAGCGCCGCGCCGCCGAAGCGGAGGCCGCGCGCCGCAACACCAAGGAATTCAAGGAACAGCAGGAACGCGAAGCCGCCGAAGCCCGCAAGAAGGCCGAGGAAGAACGCCACCGCGCCGAGGAAGAAGCCAAGGCCCGCGCCGAGCGCGAAGCCAACAAGCGCAACGAAGCCGCCGCCAAGGCAACCTCCCCCGCCGCTGCGAAAACGCCGAGCACGCCTGCCCGGCCAGCGGCCGTGGCCGCCGACGGCTCCGACGACGATGAAGCGCCGCGCATGGTGCGCCGTCCCGGTGGCGGCGTCGCGCGGCCCGTGGTCGCTGCGAAACCCACCGCGAAGCCAGCGCCCGCCAAGCAGCGCGGCCGCCTGACCATCTCCACCGCGCTGAACGCCGACGAAGTGCGCGAGCGTTCGATCGCCTCGTTCCGCCGCCGCACCCAGCGCCTCAAGGGCCATGCGTCCAACGAGCCGAAGGAAAAGCTGATCCGCGAAGTCACCATTCCGGAAGCGATCACGATTCAGGAACTCGCCAACCGTATGGCCGAGCGCGCCGTGGACGTGATCCGCCTGCTGATGAAGCAGGGCCAGATGGTGAAAATCACCGACGTGATCGACGCCGACACCGCGCAGCTGATCGCCGAGGAAATGGGCCACACCGTCAAGCGCGTCGCGGCCAGCGACGTGGAAGAAGGCCTGTTCGACGTCGCCGAGGATCATGCTTCGGACACCACGCCGCGCCCGCCGGTCGTCACCGTGATGGGCCATGTCGACCACGGCAAGACCTCGCTGCTCGATGCGCTGCGCCATGCTAATGTCGTCTCGGGCGAAGCCGGCGGCATCACCCAGCATATCGGCGCGTATCAGGTCACATCGCCCGAGAGCGGCAAGAAGATCACCTTCATCGACACCCCCGGCCACGCCGCGTTCACCGCGATGCGCGCCCGCGGCGCCAAGGTCACCGACATCGTGATCCTGGTGGTCGCGGCGGATGACGGCGTCATGCCGCAGACCATCGAAGCCATCAATCACGCCAAGGCGGCGAAGGTTCCGATGATCGTGGCGATCAACAAGATCGACAAGCCCGACGCCAAGCCGGAGCGCGTGCGCACCGAACTGTTGCAGCATGAAGTGCAGGTCGAATCCTTCGGCGGCGACGTGGTCGACGTGGAAGTGTCAGCCAAGAACAAGACCAACCTCGACAAACTGCTGGAAATGATTGCGTTGCAGGCCGACCTGCTCGACCTCAAGACCAATCCGAACCGTCCGGCCGAAGGCACCGTGATCGAAGCCAAGCTCGATCGCGGCCGCGGTCCGGTGGCCACCGTGCTGGTTCAGCGCGGCACGCTCCGGGTCGGCGACATCATCGTGGCCGGCGCGGAAATGGGCCGCGTCCGCGCGCTGATCAACGACCAGGGCGAGACCGTGCAGGAAGCCGGTCCCTCGGTGCCGGTCGAAGTGCTCGGTTTCAACGGTCCGCCGGAAGCCGGCGATCGTCTCGCCGTGGTCGAGAACGAAGCCCGCGCCCGTCAGGTCACGGATTATCGCGCCCACCAGAAGCGCGAGAAGACCGCAGCCTCCTCCGGCATGCGCGGTTCGCTTGAGCAGATGATGAGCCAGCTCAAGACCACGGGCCGCAAGGACTTCCCGCTGATCATCAAGGCCGACGTGCAGGGTTCGCTCGAAGCCATTCTGGGCTCGCTGGAGAAGCTCGGCACCGATGAAGTCGCGGCGCGCATCCTTCATGCGGGCGTCGGCGGCATCTCGGAGTCCGACGTGACGCTGGCGGAAGGTTTCAACGCCGCGATCATCGGCTTCAGCGTGCGCGCCAACAAGGAAGCGGCGGCGCTGGCCAAGCGCAACGGCATCGAAATCCGTTACTACAACATCATCTACGATCTCGTGGATGACGTGAAAAAGGCGATGTCCGGCCTGCTCGCGCCGACGCTGCGCGAAACCATGCTCGGCAACGCGCAGATCCTCGAAGTGTTCAACATCTCGAAGGTCGGCAAGATCGCGGGCTGCCGCGTCACCGACGGAAGCGTGGAACGCGGCGCGAATGTGCGCCTGATCCGCGACAACGTCGTCGTGCACGAAGGCAAGCTCTCGACGCTGAAGCGCTTCAAGGATGAAGTGAAGGAAGTGCAGTCCGGCCAGGAATGCGGCATGGCATTCGAGAACTATCAGGACATGCGCGTCGGCGACGTCATCGAGTGTTATCGCGTGGAGACCATTCAGCGCTCCTTGTAAGTCCAAGTCTTACAGGCGCGCTGAATAATACGGGACGTCATGCCCGCGCTTGTCGCGGGCATCCACGTCTTCTCTAAGTTTCACAGCAAGAACGTGAATGGCCGGGACAAGCCCGGCCATGACGAATTAATTTTCGGCAAGGACCATCATGGCAACTCGCAAGAAGGACAGCGACCCGCGCGGCGGCGGCACCAGCGCCTCGCAGCGCCAGTTGCGCGTCGGCGAAATCATCCGCCACGCCATCGCGGATATTCTCACGCAGGGCGGCGTGCACGATCCCGCGCTCGAAGGCCACATCATCACGGTGCCGGAAGTGCGGATGTCGCCCGACCTGAAACTCGCGACCATCTATGTGATGCCGCTCGGCGGACGCGGCGTCACCGACGTGATCGCGGCGCTCGAGCGCAACAAGAAGTTCCTCCGCGGCGAGGTCGCGCATCGCGTTAACTTAAAATTTGCGCCTGATCTTCGCTTCCGCGTTGACGAACGATTCGACGAAGCGGAACGGATCGAGAAATTACTGAGAACACCCGCGGTTCAAAAAGACCTCAAGACAGATTCGGACCAAGACTGATGAATGTGACCACTCCAGACAGCGTGATCGAACCGCAAATCGCCGATTCGAATGCGCCTGCCGAAAATAAATTTTCCGATGCGCATCGCGACGCAGGCGGCGCTCATGTTTCGGTTACCACCCCCTCCCCAACCCTCCCCCGCAAGGGGGGAGGGAGCAGGGAAGCGGCAACAAGCAATCGCGCCAGGGCGGCCAGCAGAAACGCGACCGCCGCGACGTCCACGGCTGGGTGTGTCTCGACAAGCCGGTCGGCATGACCTCCACCCATGCGGTCGCCGTGCTCAAGCGGCTGTTCAACGCCAAGCGCGCGGGCCATGCCGGCACCCTCGATCCGCTCGCGTCAGGCGGACTGCCGATCGCCCTCGGCGAAGCCACCAAGACGGTTCCCTTCGTGATGGATGGCCGCAAGCGCTATCGATTCACCGTGTGCTGGGGCGAGGAACGCGACACCGACGACACCGAGGGCCGCGTCACCCAGTCCAGCCCCGACCGGCCGACGCCGGAGGCGATCCGGGCGCTGCTGCCGCAGTTCACGGGAACCATCGAACAGACCCCGCCGCAGTATTCCGCCATCAAGATCCAGGGCGAGCGGGCCTATGACCTCGCCCGCGACGGCGAGACCGTAGCACTGGCCCCCCGCCCGGTCGAGATTCACGAATTAACCCTTGTGGAACAACTGGATAACGATCGTTCGGTGTTCGAGGCCGAGTGCGGCAAGGGCACCTATGTGCGGGCGCTGGCCCGTGATATGGGCCGGATTCTGGGGTGTTTCGGCCATATCTGCGCGCTCCGACGCACGCTGTGCGGGCCTTTCACCGAAGCGGACATGATTCCGCTGGTAGATTTGGAGGCTTTGTGCGATAGAGCCGCGTCTGGCGAGGGCAGCCTCGCCGACGCGCTTTTGCCCGTTGAGACCGCGCTGGACGACATCCCGGCACTGGCCGTCACACGGGCTGATGCCGCAAGGCTCCACAGGGGCCAGGCGGTTTTGTTGCGCGGACGGGATGCGCCAATTTCAAACGGCACAGTCTATGTCACCGTCGGAGGAAGGCTTCTGGCCCTCGCCGAACTTGGCAATGGCGAACTCATCCCCAAGCGCGTGTTCAACCTGACCGGACTGACTGCCAGTTCCGGCCGCAAAGAAGGTGTTTGACGATGTCGATTGCCGCAGAACGCAAAGCGGAAGTCATCAAGAAGAATGCAACCAAGACCGGTGACACCGGTTCGCCCGAGGTTCAGGTCGCGATCCTGTCGGAACGCATCGCCAACCTCACCGAGCACTTCAAGACCCACGGCAAGGACAACCATTCCCGCCGCGGCCTGTTGAAGCTGGTGTCCACGCGCCGTTCGCTTCTCGACTATGTGAAGCGGAAGGACGAGGCGCGCTACAAGTCGCTTCTCGAAAAGCACAACATCCGTCGCTGACGGGACCACGCGCGCATCCCTGCGCGCGTTTTTGCATGATCCAGACAGATCATGCGTCGACCAACGCGCGGACCATCGAAAAGTCCGCGCGGCGTGTCCAGCAGCAATCCGGCGGCTGGGCGAAGACGGGCAACGGCCCGTCGCACGGGCCGATATTTTCGAAATCGCCCGTACCATCGGAAGGATGGACGCCATTCGAAACATAAAGACCATGGCAGGATCGCCGGACGCTGATGCAAATGCATTGCAGTCAGCGTCTCGCAATCTTGCGCATGGTTTTTGTGTTTCGTGGGTCCGTGCTTTCGTGAACCCATGAAAGATCTATCCAATGTTTAAATCTCATTCAGTCGAAATCGACTGGGGCGGGCGTCCGCTCAAGTTGGAGACCGGCAAGATCGCACGTCAGGCCGATGGCGCCGTCATCGCGACCTATGGCGAGACCATCGTGCTCGCCACCGTCGTCGCCGCGAAAACGCCGCGTGAAGGCGTCGACTTCCTGCCGCTCACCGTCGACTATCAGGAAAAGACCTACGCGGCCGGCCGCATTCCCGGCGGCTACTTCAAGCGCGAAGGCCGTCCGACCGAAAAGGAAACGCTGGTTTCCCGCCTGATCGACCGCCCGATCCGTCCGCTGTTCGCCGACGGCTGGCGCAACGAGACCCAGGTCATCGTCACCGTGCTGTCCCACGACATGGAAAACGATCCGGACATTCTGGCGCTGGTGGCCTCCTCCGCCGCGCTGACGATCTCCGGCGTGCCGTTCATGGGTCCGATCGGCGCCGCCCGCGTCGGTTTCATCAATGACGAATACGTCCTCAATCCGACCCTCGACGAGATGGCCGACACCAATCTCGACCTCGTCGTCGCCGGCACCGCCACCGCCGTGCTGATGGTGGAATCGGAAGCCAAGGAACTGAACGAAGACATCATGCTCGGCGCGGTGATGTTCGGCCACAAGCACTTCCAGCCGGTGATCAAGGCGATCATCGAACTGGCTGAAAAGGCCGCCAAGGAGCCCCGCGAGCTCGTCACCACCGTCAATGCAGACCTTGAGAAGGAAATTCTCGGCATCGTCGAGCAGGACCTGCGCAAGGCCTACAGCATCGCGATCAAGCAGGACCGCTACGCCGCGGTCGGCGCAGTCAAGCAGAAGCTGCTTGAGCATTTCTTCAAGGACGGCGTCGAAGAGCGTTACGAGAAGCTGCGCGTGCTCGACGTCTTCAAGGAGGTCGAAGCCAAGATCGTGCGCTGGAACATTCTCGACACCGGCAAGCGCATCGACGGCCGCGACCTGAAGACGGTCCGTCCGATCATCGCCGAAGTCGGCGTGCTGCCCCGTGCCCACGGCTCGGCGCTGTTCACCCGCGGCGAAACCCAGGCGCTGGTGGTCACCACCCTCGGCACCGGCGAGGACGAGCAGTACATCGACTCGCTGTCGGGAACCTACAAGGAGCGCTTCCTGCTCCATTACAACTTCCCTCCCTACTCGGTCGGCGAGACCGGCCGCCTCGGCGGCACCAAGCGCCGCGAAATCGGCCACGGCAAGCTCGCCTGGCGCGCGCTGCATCCGGTGCTCCCGGCGCCGCATGAATTCCCGTACACGCTGCGCGTCGTCTCGGAGATCACCGAGTCGAACGGTTCGTCGTCGATGGCCTCCGTCTGCGGCGCGTCGCTGTCGCTGATGGATGCGGGCGTGCCGTTGAAGCGGCCGACCGCAGGCATCGCAATGGGTCTCATCCTCGAGGGTGAACGCTTCGCGGTTCTGTCCGACATTCTCGGCGACGAGGATCATCTCGGCGACATGGACTTCAAGGTGGCGGGCACCGAGACCGGCATCACGTCGTTGCAGATGGACATCAAGATCGCCGGCATCACCGAAGGGATCATGAAGCAGGCGCTCGCCCAGGCGAAGGACGGACGCATTCACATCCTCGGCGAAATGGCGAAGGCGCTGACCAACGCCCGCGCCGAGCTCGGCGAACACGCGCCGCGCATCGAGGTACTCCAGATCCCGACCGACAAGATCCGCGACGTGATCGGCACCGGCGGCAAGGTGATCCGCGAAATCGTGGAAAAGACCGGCGCCAAGATCAACATCGAGGACGACGGCACCGTGAAGGTGGCGTCCGCCAACGGCGAGTCCATCCGCGCCGCGATCAAGTGGATCAAGTCGATCACCTCCGATCCGGAAGTCGGCCAGATCTACGACGGCACCATCGTCAAGGTGATGGAGTTCGGCGCGTTCGTGAACTTCTTCCGGACCGAAGGACGGCCTGGTTCACATCAGCCAGCTCGCCGCCAGCCGCGTGCAGAAGACCTCCGACGTCGTCAAGGAAGGCGACAAGGTCAAGGTCAAGCTGCTCGGGCTCGACGATCGCGGCAAGGTTCGCCTGTCGATGAAAGCCGTCGATCAGGAAACCGGCGAAGATCTCGAAGCCAAGCAGAAGACCGAAGGCGTCTCCGCCGCGGAGTAATCGCTTCAAAACACCGTGTGACTTAGAGAATTGCGAGGGGGCGGCATTTTGCCGCCCCTTTTCGTTTGTCTCATCCGAAACCCGATCCGGCCCGGCCGCGTAGCCCTGAATACGGGCTGCATCCGCACCCGGATCTCATCGCAGCCATCTCAGGAGACCACCATGTCCCCACTGTCCCGACGCACTCTCATGACTGCGGCCGCCGGAATGGCGGCCTCCGCCGCAGCGCCCCGCGTTGTATTCGCACAGGCCGCGCCGGCCCCGGCGCCTGCCGCCGCCACGGGCCCGTTCGTCCTGCCGCCGCTCACATACCCAACCAACGCGCTCGAGCCGCACATCGATGCCAGGACGATGGAAATCCACCACGGCAAGCATCACTCGACCTATGTCGCGAACATGAACACCGTCGCCAAGGACAATCCGCAGCTCGGATCGCAGCCCATTGCAACGGTTCTCGGCAATCTCAATGCGCTCGGCGACGACATCAGGACGACCGTGCGCAACAATCTCGGCGGCCATGCCAACCACACCATGTTCTGGCAGATCATGGGCCCGGACGGCGGCAAGCCGGAAGGCGACGTGCTCGCCGCCATCGACCGCGATCTCGGCGGCATGGAGAAATTCCAGGCCGGCTTCAATGCGGCAGGCGGACGCCAGTTCGGCTCGGGCTGGGTGTTCGTCGTCGTCGACAGGAGCGGCAAGCTCGCCATCGAAACGCGCCCCAATCAGGATTCACCCCTCATGGACGGCAAGCGTGCGCTGATGGGCAACGACGTCTGGGAGCACGCCTATTATCTGAACTACCAGAACCGCCGCGCCGATTATCTCAAGGCATGGTGGAACACGGTGAACTGGAAAGCGATCTCCGAACGCTATGCGGCGGCAAAGGCCGGCACGCTCGGCGTATAAATGTCGCAGTGAGAAAACCTCAAACGAAAGGGCGGCCTTGTAGCCGCCCTTTTGCGATCATGATGTGATCGGCTCGCAGCAGGGTGAGAAACGGGCGCGGCTCTCTCTTCCCTCTCCCCTTGTGGGAGAGGGTGCCTGAGCGAAGCGAAGGCGGGTGAGGGTTTTCGCAGACAGATGGTGTGAGGGTTTACCCCTCACCCGGCGCGATGCTCACTGCGGTGGCATCTTGCCACCCTCTCCCACAAGGGGAGAGGGAAGAAATCGCATATCCGGCTCGTTCTAGCTTCCGCTCTCCGGGCTGTCCGCCTTCAGCGCATCCGGATGCGGCATCGAGATGATGTTGTAGCCCGAATCGACGAAATGGATTTCGCCGGTCACGCCGCCGGACATATCGGACAACAGATAAAGCGCGGTGCCGCCCAGCTCCTCGAGCGTGACGCCACGGCCCAGCGGCGAGTGCTTCTGCTGGAACGCGAACATCGCGCGCAGATCGCCGATGCCCGAGCCGGCCAGCGTGCGAACGGGGCCTGCGGAAATCGCATTGACGCGAATGCCCTGGCGGCCGAAATCCGCCGCGAGATACCGCGTCGAGGCTTCCAGCGCCGCTTTCGCCACACCCATGACGTTATAATTCGGCATCACGCGGGTCGAGCCGCCGAAGGTCAGCGTCACGATCGAGCCGCCGTTCGGCATCATCTCGGAGGCGCGCTTGGCGACTTCCGTGAAGGAGAAAACCGAGATCACCATGGTGCGCGAGAAATTCGCGCGGGTGGTGTCGGCGTAGCGGCCCTTCAATTCGTTCTTGTCCGAAAAACCAATGGCGTGGACCAGGAAATCGATCGAGCCCCATTTCTCCTTCATCGCCGCGAAGGTCGCATCGACGCTGGCGATGTCCTCGACATCGCATGGCAGGATCAGCGCGGCGTTCAACGATTCCGCCAGCGGCTTGACGCGCTTGCCGAGCGCGTCGCCCTGATAGGTGAAGGCAAGTTCGGCGCCCTGCGCGTGCAGCGCTTTCGCGATGCCCCATGCGATCGAATGATCGTTGGCGACGCCCATGATGAGCCCGCGCTTGCCTTGCATCAGTCCTTGCATTGATCCCCCACGATGTCGTCCCCGCGCAGGCGGGGACCCAGTCTTTTCTTCATCGGTAATCCGGCCAACACCATCATTTTTTGCACGATGGGTCCCCGCCTGCGCGGGGACGACACAGAAGTTTTCAGCACCCACTCCGCGACATGCTCTCGCATCCGCGCGAACCGGCGGGACAAGAAATCACGCATCCATCCGCTTGAACACCAGCGTGGCGTTGGTGCCGCCGAAGCCGAAGGAATTGGACAGCACCGTGCCGACCTTCACATTGTCGATGCGCTTGCGCACGATCGGCATGTCGGCGAACACCGGATCGAGTTCCTGGATGTTGGCGCTCTCGCAGATGAAGCCGTTGTTCATCATCAGCAGCGAATAGATCGCTTCCTGCACGCCCGTTGCCCCCAGAGAATGGCCGGTCAGCGATTTGGTCGCGGAAATCGGCGGGCACTTGTCGCCCGCGCCGAACACGGCGCGAATGGCGTTGATTTCCGGCGGATCGCCCGCCGGCGTCGAGGTGGCATGCGGATTGATGTAGTCGATCTTGGTGTCGACGGTGGCGAGCGCCATGCGCATGCAGCGTTCCGCGCCTTCGCCCGACGGCGCGACCATGTCGTAGCCGTCCGACGTCGCGCCATAGCCGACGATCTCGCCGTAAATCCGCGCGCCGCGCGCCTTGGCGTGTTCGAGTTCTTCCAGCACGACGACGCCCGCGCCACCGGCGATGACGAAGCCGTCGCGGTTGACGTCATAGGCGCGCGAGGCGGTGGACGGCGTCGCGTTGTATTTCGAGGACATCGCGCCCATGGCGTCGAACAGCACCGACAGCGACCAATCCAGCTCCTCGCACCCGCCGGCGAAGATGATGTCCTGCTTGCCGATCTGGATGGTCTCGTAGGCGTTGCCGATGCAGTGGTTCGACGTCGCACAGGCCGACGAGATCGAATAGTTCACGCCCTTGATCTTGAACCAGGTCGCGAGCGTCGCGGACGCCGTCGACGACATGGCCTTGGGCACGGCGAACGGGCCGACGCGCTTCGGCCCCTTGGTGCGCGTGATGTCGGCGGCCTCCACGATGGTGCGCGCGGACGGGCCGCCCGACCCCATGATGATGCCGGTGCGGATGTTGGACACATCCGACGGTTCAAGTCCGGAATCCTGGATGGCCTGCTCCATCGCAACATGATTCCAGGCCGCACCCCCGGCAAGGAAGCGCATCGCGCGGCGATCGATCACTTCCGATGGATCGAGACTCGGCGCGCCGTGAACCTGCGAACGGAAACCGAGCTTGGCGTAATCTTCCGCCCGTGAAATTCCCGGCTTGGCCTCGTAGAGACTCGCAAGCACCTCCTGAGTGTTGTTACCGATGGACGAGACAATGCCCATCCCCGTGATGACAACCCGCCTCATGATTTCTCGCCCTTGCTATTGTTGCGCGTGGAAGTCCGCGCCTTTGATTGCCCCAATGCCGGTCGTGAATGCCGGCAGCTCCGAAGCCCGATTCCTCGCGGGCTCAACAATCCTGCATCACGTTCCCGGCTGCAATGCGGCATCTCGCGGGAGCAACCCAACTTTCAAATCCTTGGCGCGATAGAAAATCTCGCCGTCCGCCGCAAGCGTGCCGTCGGCAATGCCGAGCCAGAGCTTCGAGCGCATCACACGCTTGATGTCGATAGTGTACACGACCTTGGTGACATGCGGCAGAACCTGACCGGCGAATTTGAGTTCGCTCAATCCCAGCGCGCGGCCGCGGCCGGGGCCGCCGCTCCAGCCCAGAAAAAAACCGACCATCTGCCACAATGCGTCAAGGCCAAGACAGCCCGGCATCACCGGATCGCCCTTGAAATGGCAGCCGAAAAACCAGAGGTCCGGCTTCACATCGAGTTCGGCGCGGATCAGGCCCCTGCCATGCTCGCCGCCGGCCTCGGTGATCTCGGTGATTCGGTCGAACATCAACATGGGCGGCAGCGGGAGCTGGGCATTGCCCGCTCCGAACAGCTCGCCCCGGCCACAGGCCAGGAGCTCTTCGTAGGAATAGCTGTTCCGGCGGTCTTTCATCTGGATCCCTTATTTTGACATGCCGGTCCTGCGGCAGCCCCGCGGTCCTCTAACATAGGCCCACCAAGGGTCAAAGCGGCCGGCAAAGGTCCGATTCGGGGCTGTTTTTAACCAAAAGCGCCTGCCGCCAGTTGCGAAAAACTTGCATGTAACTGCATCGTTTCCTATAGTGCCCTGCAACAGACCTTAATTGAGGGCAGAGACGTCCTGTCCGACGAGTATGAGTGATCTGATGAATAACGCTGTGACCGTTGAGACCAAGCACGATGAGCCCCATGGCCACCCCGGCCATGCACCGGCGCTCACCGGATGTCCGTGGCATGACGTCAACGAAATGTTGCAATCGGTCGGCCTGCGCCCGACCCGTCAGCGCATGGCGCTGGGCTGGCTGCTGTTCGGCAAGGGCGGACGCCACCTGACTGCGGAAATGCTCTACGAGGAAGCGACCCACGCCAAGGTGCCGGTGTCGCTCGCGACCGTCTACAACACGCTCAATCAGCTCACCGAAGCGGGCCTGCTGCGTCAGGTCAGCGTCGACGGCACCAAGACCTACTTCGACACCAACACCAGCGCGCATCATCACTTCTACATGGAAGGCAATCACGAGCTGGTCGATATTCCCGACCCGAACCTCGTGTTGCAGACGATGCCCGAAGTGCCGGAAGGCTACGAGATCAGCCGCATCGACATGGTCGTGCGCCTGCGCAAGAAGCGCTGAAGACAGCTCTTTACCTTATCACGAAAACTGAGTGCCTCGCACGGAATGCGCCTGATGGCGCCTTCCCTCTCCCCTTGTGGGAGAGGGTGGCAAGATGCGAACGTAGTGAGCATCGCGCCGGGTGAGGGGTAAACCCTCACGCCATCTGTCTGCGAAAACCCCTCACCCGCCTTCGCTTCGCTCAGGCACCCTCTCCCACAAGGGGAGAGGGAAGGAAAATCAGTTCACCTTCTCGTCGGCATAGACGCCCCACAGGCGCTGCTGCTCGATCCAGCCGTCGAAACCGTTGCCGGTGACGCGGCACCAGCCGTCGTTGCAGCGCTTGACGGTGGCGACGACGCCGGCCTGAAGTTTGGCCGCGATCGCGCTGGCCGAATCCGGATTGTCGTAGATCGGCGCAAGATCATCCTTCTTCTTCATGGTGACGACCGCGGTGCGCTTGCCCGACAGCAGCGAGTGATAAACCCAGCCTTCCGCGCCTTCGGAATCGCGCACGCGCCGCCAATTTTCGAACTCGGCGGTAATTTCAACCGGCAGCCCCGAGCGGGTATAAATCCAGGTCACGTCCTGATCCTTGGTCGGACCGGCGCGGACATTGACGTGGTCGGATTTCAGGCTGACGTAGCGCGGCACCGGCAAGCCGCTGGCGGTCACCACCATGTCCTTGGCGGCAAGACCCGCGGCACACGATGCGATCCAGACCGCGCAGGCCGCCGCAAGCGAAGCAAAATTCCTGACAAACCCCATACCATCGTCCTTCGTGCGGTCCCCGACGCCGCTCCCGCCTGCGGTCCGGACGCCGCTCTCCCGGAACCCTGACCGCCCGTAAAGACCCTTTGGGTTCTCCCGGGGTTACCTTGGGGTTCTTGTCTTGGCGCGGCCTTCTGCTAGAGAGGGACCACGGGCCAAGCGCCTGAAAAGCTGCGGAAAGCTCACCGGACCGGCAGCGAATTCCTACCTTCGAACAGGCCGGTTAATGTGGGCTGAACGGCCGGACAAAAGCGTCCGGGAGAACATGATAAGGGGGCCTCTGCGAGAATGATTCCGGGTAAGAAAAAGCCTCTGGTGGTGGTCACGCGAAAGCTGCCCGACAGCACCGAAACGCGCATGCGCGAGCTTTTCGATACCCGGCTCAATCTCGACGACACCCCGATGACGCCGGCTCAACTGGCCGAGGCCGTCCGCACCGCCGATATTCTGGTTCCGACCGTCTCCGACGAGATCACCGCCGAACTTCTGAACCAGCCCGACGCGCGTCTGAAGCTGATCGCGAATTTCGGCAACGGCGTCGACAACATCGACGTGGCGGCGGCGATTGCGCGCGGCATCATGGTCACCAACACGCCGAAGGTCCTGACCGAAGACACCGCCGACATGACCATGGCGCTGCTTCTGGCCGTGCCGCGCCGCCTGATCGAGGGCGCAGCCATTCTCACCGAAGGCAAGGACTGGCCCGGCTGGTCGCCGACCTGGATGCTGGGCCACCGCATCGGCGGCAAGCGCCTCGGCATCATCGGCATGGGCCGCATCGGACAGGCGCTGGCGCGCCGCGCCCATGCCTTCGGGCTGCAAATCCATTATCACAACCGCCGTCCGGTCGCGCCGCAGATCGAGGAAGAGTTGGGCGCGACCTACTGGGACAGCCTCGACCAGATGCTGGCGCGCATGGACTTCATCTCGGTGAACTGTCCGCACACCCCGGCGACATTCCATCTGCTCTCGGCGCGGCGGCTCAAGCTCATCCGCAAGGACGCCTACATCATCAACACTGCGCGCGGCGAGATCATCGACGAGGCAACGCTGACCAGGATGCTCGAGGACGGCGAGATCGCCGGTGCGGCGCTCGACGTGTTCGAGAACGAGCCCGCGGTGAATCCCAAGCTGGTGCGGCTGGCCAAGGCCGGCAAGGTCGTGCTGCTGCCGCATATGGGCTCGGCCACCATCGAAGGCCGTGTCGAGATGGGCGAGAAGGTGATGATCAACATCCGCACCTTCCTCGACGGCCACCGGCCGCCGGACCGCGTGCTGCCGGGCGTGGCGTAATACTTTTTAGTTCTGCAACCTGCTATCAGGCTCTTATACCGTTCGATATTTCTGGTCGTCCCGGCGAAGGCCGGGACCCATAACCACCGGCTGTTCAATTAAGCAGGATGGTGGAACAGTCTCTTGCAAACAGTTCGACAGGGAGTATGGGTCCCGGCCTTCGCCGGGACGACATCGTGGCCGAGTTGCGGATGCGGCGACTGAGCAGCGTTCGCTTACCTATGCCCGCTTAGATCCGTGATCGTCGGCGCATCCCCGTTCAGCGGATTTGACGGATCGCGGGCGTAACGCAGCGTCTCGAAACGCATCGCGCGGGCGTCGATCATCACCAAGCGCCCCACGAGGCTTTCGCCGAAGCCGACAATCTCGCGGATTGCCTCCAGCGCCATCATCGAGCCGAGCACGCCGGCCAGCGCGCCGAGCACGCCGGCCTCCTCGCAGGTCGGCGTGGTGCCGGGCGGTGGCGCTTCCGGAAACAGGCAGCGATAGGTCGGGTTCAGATTGCCGTTCGCATCAGTCGCGTGCGCGCGGATGGTGGTGAGCGACGCGTCGAACACGCCGAGCGCGCCCGCGATCAGGGTCTTCTTCGCCAGATAGCACGCATCCGACACCAGATAGCGCGTGGCGAAATTGTCGGAGCCATCGACAATCACATCATAGCCGCCGATCACATCCAATGCGTTCACCGCATTCAGCCGCACCGCATGGGTGCGCAACACAACGTGCGGGTTGAGCGCAAGAATCCGGTCGGCGGCGCTGTCGACCTTCAATCGGCCGACATCCGGCGTGGCGTGGATGATCTGGCGTTGCAGGTTGGACAATGACACCTCATCGTCATCGACCACGCCCAGCGTGCCGATCCCGGCCGCCGCCAGATACATCAGTCCCGGCGCGCCAAGCCCGCCTGCGCCGATCACCAGCACCCGCGCGGCCTTCAGCGCGGCCTGACCGGGTCCGCCAACCTCGCGCAGCACGATATGGCGCGCGTAGCGCTCCAGTTCCTCGGATGTCAGCATCGGGCTGTTATCGCTCATCGTTCAAAATCGCTTTGCAGCAGCACTTTCATCCACTGTTTTCATTAATTTTGGCACGCCCATCGAACCATCACACCGCTGTCGCGGACAAACCATCTATGCTTAAGTACGCTCAGTTACCAGCCATGAGACCGATCATGAAATTGCCGTTCGCCGCCGTGCTGATCGTGGCCGCAACGTTCGGCTCCGCGTCCGCCCAGACGCCCGCACCCAAACAGGCGCCGCAGGCAAAGGCCCGCGCCGTCGGCAATCAAGCCGAAGCCCGTGACGACCACGCCGATCCGGCCCGCGACCCAGACCCCGGCCGACACGGCGAATGCCATGGCGCAGGCGGAACGGCTTGCGATCCAGTCGGACCTCGCCTGGGTCAGCCTCTACAATGGCGCGATCAACGGCGAGGTCAGCGAACGGATGGTCAACGCCATCAAGGCGTTCCAGAAAGATCACGGGGCTAAGCCAACCGGCGTGCTGAACCCGCAGGAGCGCAGCGTGCTCAGCGCCGAGGCGAAAAAGCTGCAAGACAATGTCGGCTGGAAAATCGTCAGCGACGCCACCAGCGGCGCGCGCGTCGGCCTGCCGACCAAGCTGGTGCCGCTGATCGTCAGCGACATCACCGGCACCAAATGGTCGTCCGCCACCGGCACCATCCAGATCGAATTCGCCCGCCGCAAGGAAGCCGGCGCGACCACGGCGACCGTCGCCGACAAGGAGAAGAAGCTCAACGCGCGCAAGATCGATTACAGCGTGGTGAAGCCGGATTTCTTCGTGCTGTCCGGATCGCAGGGCCTGAAGAAATTCTACGTGCGCGGCCAGACCCGCGACAACGAAGTCCGTATCCTCACCATCATGTACGACCAGGCCACCGAAGGCACCATGATCCCGGTCTCGGTGGCGATGTCGAGCGCCTACAATCCGTTCCCCGGCAACGCCGTTGCGCAGAACCTGCCGCCGCCGCGCAAGAAGGTGGAGTATTCCACCGGCATCGTCGCCAGCGCCGACGGCGCGATCGTCGCGGACCGTCAGGCCACCGATGGCTGCATGACCATCGCCGTGCCGGGCTATGGCAACGCGACCCGCATCGCCGATGACGAGGCGCGCGAACTGGCACTGCTGCGCATCTACGGCGCGAGCGGCTTGAAGCCACTGGCGATAGCCGGCAACGGCGCGACAAAATCCAATGTCAGCATCACCGGCATTTCCGATCCGCAGAACCAGGGCGGCCGCAATGCCGTGACCAGCACCTCTTCCGTTGCCACACCCGCGGGTAGCGACATCGTTCTCTCGCCCGAACCAGCCATTGGCTTCTCCGGCGCGGCGGTCATTGACGGTGATGGAAAGTTTGCCGGCCTCGCGCGGCTGAAGCCCGCCGTCGTGGCGGGACCGGCAGGTGCGCCGCTGCCGTCGCAGGCGCTGCTGGTCCCGGCAGACTCCGTGCGCGAATTTTTGAAGGCAAAGGGTGTCGCAGTTACGTCGAGCGCGTCCGACGCCAAGGCGTCGGTGCTGCGGCTGGTGTGCGTGAGGAAGTAATTCGGCCGCCGGCAGCGGAACTGGTGTGATGGCATTGCAATCAATCGCCCGCACAGCCAGCAAAGAAGCGCGCACAGGTTCGTCACCATCCCGCCTTATGCGCCGGAGTCCGTCACCATTTTGACATTACGTTTGTGTGGCGATTCCAGCCGGCGCGAGACCTGCGGGTACGCCACCTCGGTGCTGTGGCTGGTGTGTGAAGAAGTCATCAAAATTTTCCGGTCGCCCCCGCGAAAGCGGGGACCCATAACCCCTGAGCCCTCGTTTGAGCGAAAGCGTCTGACATCGAGAGCTAAACAGGAGTCTGGATCCCCGCTTTCGCGGGGATGACCGGTGGAAATATCTCGCGATCCACGGCGTTCGAACGCGTTCGACCACGTTCAGAAATTTCACTTCTGGCAACTCGGACACCAGAACGTCGACCGCCCGTTCTGCGTGAAGCGCTTCACCGTGCCGCCGCACTTCGGCGTCTTGCACGGTTCGCCTTCGCGGTCATAGACCAGAAACGAGTGCTGGAAATAGCCAAGCTCGCCGTTGGTCTGGCGATGATCGCGCAGCGACGAGCCGCCGGCTTTAATGGCGGCATTCAGCACGGTGTGGATCGCCGCGACCAGATGCTTCGCGCGGTCTGTTGGCCCGCCCTTGCGATCAGCCAGCGTGGACGCCTGCCGCTTCGGCGATAGATGCGCGCGAAACAGCGCCTCGCAGACATAGATGTTGCCGAGCCCCGCCACCACGCGCTGGTCGAGCAGCGCTGCCTTTAGCGAGGTCTTCTTGCCGGCACACGAATGTGCCAGCATCGCCGCATCGAATGCGTTGCCGAGCGGTTCAGGGCCGAGGCCGCGCAGCAACGGTTCTGCATCAAGATGCTCACGCGCAACGATCTTCATGTAACCAAACCGGCGCGGATCGTTGAACGAGATCACGGCGCCCGACGCCATGTGAAACACCACATGATCGTGGGTGCGGTTCTCGCTGCGCGGATAGTGAAACGCGCCCGGCTTGCTTTCGCCCTCGGGCAGCAGCACCCGGAACGATCCCGACATGCCGAGATGCATCAAAAGTACGTCGCCGCTGTCGAGATCGGCCATCAGATATTTGGCGCGCCGACCCAGCCCGGTCACCACATGACCTTCCAGCCGCGTCGCGAAATCGGTCTGAAACGGAAACCGCAAACCGTCACGGCGGGTCTCGACCCGCGCGATGCGCTGGCCCTCCATCACCGGTTGCAGGCCGCGGCGGACAGTTTCGACCTCGGGTAATTCAGGCATGGAGGGCATTCACCTTGAGTTGCCAACGTGATAGCGCCAATGGCGGCGGCAGGCTATGGTCCCGCCGCAAAAAGCCGCCTGGATTGGATGAGTATGGAACGGCCTGACGGAACGACGCATTTCGGCTTCCGCGACGTGGAGCTCGGCGACAAGCAGACGCTGGTGAACGAGGTGTTTCACAGCGTGGCGAAACGCTACGACCTGATGAACGACCTGATGTCGGGGGGCATGCACCGGCTCTGGAAAGAGGCGATGATTACCGCGCTGAACCCGCCGCGCGGCGATGCCCCGTTCGCGCTGCTCGACGTGGCGGGCGGCACCGGCGATATTTCCTTCCGCGCGGCCAAGGCGTCCGGCAGCGGATTTCACGCCACCGTCTGCGACATCAACGGCGAGATGCTCAGCGTCGGCCGCGAGCGCGCCGAGGCACAGCATCTCGATGACCGCGTGTCGTTCGTCGAAGGCAATGCCGAATCCCTCGCCTTCCCCGACAGGAGTTTCGACGCCTACACCATCGCGTTCGGCATCCGCAACGTGCCGCGCATTCCGCTGGCGCTCAGCGAGGCGTATCGCGTGCTGAAACCCGGCTCGCGCTTCCTGTGCCTGGAATTCTCCTCCGTCGATGTGCCGGGCCTCGATAAGATCTATGACCTGTTCTCGTTCAATGTCATCCCGCAACTCGGCAAGGCCGTGACCGGCGACGCCGAGTCCTATCGTTATCTCGTCGAATCGATCCGGCAGTTTCCCAAGCCCAACGCCTTCGCCGACATGATCCGCGAAGCTGGCTTCTCGCGCGTCAAATACGACGTGATGTCCGGCGGCATCGTGGCATTGCATTCAGGCTGGCGATTGTGATCGCAGCTCTCACTCATACCGCAAGACTGGCGCGCGCGGCTTACGTGTTCGCGCGCGAAGGCGTGTTCGGCTTCGCCGATCCGTCGACGCTGCCGCCGCAGGCCGTACTGCCGATCAAGATTGCGCGACTGATCGAACGACGCGGCGCGGCCACCAGCGGGCGGCTGTCGCGTGCACTGACGCGGCTTGGCCCCACTTATGTCAAGCTCGGCCAGTTTCTCGCCACGCGGCCCGATGTGGTCGGCGTCACCATGGCGCGCGATCTGGAAAATCTTCAGGACCGCCTGCCCCCGTTTCCGCAAGCAGAAGCCGAGGCCGTGATCGTCACCGCGTTTGACAAGCCTGTATCGCAGGTGTTTGCGAGCTTTGGTGAATCCGTCGCCGCTGCCTCGATCGCGCAGGTGCACCGCGCCGAGGTCGAGAAGGACGGCGTCCGCACCACCGTCGCGGTGAAAGTGTTGCGGCCCAATGTCGGCGGACGTTTTCGCAAGGATCTCGGCTCCTTCATGTTCGCCGCGCGCAAGATGGAGGCGGTCTCCGCCGAAGCGCGCCGGCTGCGCCCCGTGGAGATCGTCGACACACTGGCGCGCTCGGTGGCGATGGAAATGGACTTGCGGCTGGAAGCAGCCGCGCTGTCCGAGATGGCGGAGAACACCCGCGACGATCACGACTTTCGCGTGCCCACGGTGGACTGGGACCGCACCAGCCATCATGTGCTGACGATGGAGTGGATCGACGGCATCGCGCTGAACGATCGCGCCAAGTTGGAAGCCGCGCGGATCGACCTGAAAGACCTCGGCCGCAAGGTGATCCAGAATTTCCTGCGCCATGCCTTGCGCGACGGCTTCTTTCACGCCGACATGCATCCTGGCAACCTGTTCGTCGACGATACCGGACGGCTGGTCGCGGTCGACTTCGGCATCATGGGACGGCTCGGTCTCAAGGAACGCCGCTTCCTCGCGGAAATCCTGCTGGGCTTCATCACGCGTGATTATCGCCGCGTGGCGGAAGTGCATTTCGAGGCGGGCTATGTGCCCGCGCATCACTCGGTGGAAAATTTCGCGCAGGCCATCCGCGCCATCGGCGAGCCGATCCACAACCGCGCCGCCGACGAAATCTCGATGGCGAAGCTGCTATCGCTGCTGCTTGAGGTGACCGGCCTGTTCGACATGCGCACGCGGCCGGAGCTGATCCTGTTGCAGAAGACGATGGTAGTCGTGGAGGGCGTGGCGCGCGGCTTCGATCCCAAGCTCGACATCTGGACCACTGCCGATCCGGTGGTGCGCGAATGGATCGAGCGCAATCTCGGTCCGCTCGGCAAGATCGAGGGCGCGGTGACGGGCGCGGGCGAACTCGGCCGCGTGCTGTCCGGACTGCCGGCGATTGCGGCCCGTTCGGTCGCCGTGCTCAACCAGTTCGAGGACATGACCCGGCACGGGCTGGTGCTGGCGCCGGAAACCGTCGCCGCCATCGGCAACGCCGAGGCGAAGCGCAATCGCTGGCAGACCGCGGCGCTTTGGGTGATCGCGCTGACGTTTATCGCGATCCTCTGGAGCATCCGCTAAATTGATGGCATTGCAGTCATGATTTGATTGCAATGCCATCATTTGCTATGGATAGCTCACGCAGGAGCATGTTATGGCCAGCCTGACCGTCCGAAAGCTCGACGAAGCCCTCAAAGCCAGTCTCCGGTTGCGCGCCGCCCAGAATGGCCGCTCGGTCGAGGATGAGGTCCGGGTGATTCTGCGCGAAGCCGCCGAAGGACGGACAGCCCCCCCGCGCCGAGGGCTCCCGAGGTAAAGGCCGCCGCCCAGCCGCATCGCAGCCGCCCCAATGCCGCAAACAGCCTGCCTAAGGTGACACTGATCATCGGCGGCGGCATTGCGGCCTACAAGTCGCTCGACCTGATTCGCCGCCTCAAGGATCGCGGCATCCATGTCCGCTGCGTCATGACCCGCGCCGCGCAGCAGTTCGTGACGCCGCTGACCGCCGGCGCGCTGGCCGATGAGCGCTGCTACACGGACCTGTTCGATGCCCAGAGCGAATTCGATGCCGGACACATTCGCCTCGCGCGCGACACTGACCTGATCGTCGTCGCCCCCGCCACCGCCGACCTGATGGCGAAGATGGCGCAGGGTCACGCCGACGATCTTGCTACCGCGATCCTGCTCGCCACCAACCGACCGGTGCTGATGGCGCCCGCGATGAACCCGCTGATGTGGGCCAATGCCGCCACCAAACGCAACGTCGCACAGCTCGCGCGCGATGGCATCCGCTTCATCGGCCCGAATTCCGGCGAGATGGCGGAGGCCAACGAGGCCGGAATCGGCCGCATGTCCGAACCGCTGGAAATCGCTGCGGCGGCTGACGCCCTGCTCCGCCCGCCGCAGGCGAGACCTCTGACCGGCAAGAAAATCCTGATCACCGCCGGTCCCACCCACGAGCCGATCGACCCGGTGCGCTACATCGCCAACCGCTCCTCCGGCAAGCAGGGCTTTGCCATCGCGGCGTCCGCTGCGGAGGCCGGTGCTGACGTAACGCTCATTTCAGGGCCGGTGGATCTCGACGATCCTCCCGGGGTCCAGATGATCCACGTGGAATCCGCGCGCGACATGCTGGCGCAGGTGGAGGCCGCGCTGCCGGCGGACATCGCAATCTTCGCCGCCGCCGTGGCCGACTGGCGCGTCGCCCATGCTGGCGACCAGAAGATCAAGAAGACCGCGACCGGCATCCCTCCTCTCGCACTCATCGAGAATCCGGACATTCTGGCGACCGTCGCCAAACGCAGGCACGACAGGCCAAAACTGGTGATTGGGTTCGCCGCGGAGACCGAAAACCTGATCGTCAACGCCACACTGAAACTCGCGCGCAAGGGGTGCGACTGGATCGTCGCCAACGATGTTTCGCCCGCCACCGGCGTGATGGGTGGCGACCGCAACACCGTCCACCTGATCACACGGATGGGCAAGCAAACGCATGTCGACTCATGGCCGGTGATGACCAAAGAGGAAGTCGCCGACGCACTGGTGGCGAAGATCGTCAGCACGATAGGACAACAGCCCGCATGACTTCGAGCATCACCGTCGAAATCCAGCGCCTGCCTCACGCCGAGGGCCTCGCGCTGCCGGCCTATCAGAGCACCCATGCTGCCGGGCTCGACCTGCTGGCGGCGGTTCCCGACGACAAGCCGCTGACAATGACGCCGGGACAACGCGTGCTGGTGCCGACCGGGCTGATGATCGCCGTGCCGCCGGGCCATGAGGCGCAGGTCCGGCCGCGCTCCGGGCTGGCGCTGAAGCACGGCGTCACCGTTCTCAACGCACCGGGCACGGTGGATGCCGACTATCGCGGCGAAGTTTCAGTGCTTTTGATCAATCATGGCGACGCGCCGTTCACGATCCGGCGCGGCGAACGCATCGCCCAGCTTGTCATCGCCACCGTGACGCAGGCAAATCTGGTGTCGGTCGCGTCGCTGTCGTCTACGGATCGCGGCAGCGGCGGGTTCGGTTCCACCGGGCGGTAGATCGATCTGACCAGGATCGAATCGCACCGCACAATCGCTCACGCAGCCATTATTTTGCAGCGCGATTCACGTTCACGGTCTGGACTCTTACCCGGCGACTCCTCTTGAGGATATTGTCGTTCGATTCGTGTGAGCGGCGGTTGGGATAGATCATGTCAGGCGTGATCGAGGGGATGCGGCGGACCTTGCTGTCGTGCACTTCGATTGTGCGCGGAGGCGCGGCCGGCCTTGGCGCGTCTCTTGGCGCGGCCGCCTTCTTCGCCGTCACGCCCGCTTTCGCGCGTGATGATTTCCTCAGCGAGGCCTTGTCCATTGCCGCCGGTTTCGACCGGCAGGAGATTGCGGCGCTCAGCGTCGCGGCGGCCGTGCTCGGATTCTCGGTGGTCGCCGCCATCCTGCTGATGCGGACACGCCTGCGCGCCGCGCGCATCGAGTCCCGGCTGCTGTCGGACAATCAGGCACTCCAGCTCGAAGCCGACCGTTTTCGCGCGCTGCTGTTCGCCGAGCCGCAGGTCCTGATCTCATGGGCGGCGGGCGAAGACCGTCCCGACATCAGCGGCGACGTCTCGCTGCTGATGCCGCACGGTTCGGACCAGTACAGTCCGCAGCGCGTGATCGCCTTCGGAAGCTGGCTGCTGCCCGAGCAGGCGCTCGCCATGGATCACGCCGTCGACAAATTGCGCGAGGCCGGCGAGGGCTTCCTGCTCAATCTCTCCACGGCGACGGGGCGTTCCATCGAGGCGATGGGCCGCGCCATCGGCGGACAGGCGATCGTCCGGATTCGCGAGCTCTCCGGCGTCCGGATGGAGCTCGCCGAACTCGGCATCCGCCACCATCGCCTGATGGAAGAAACCGGCGCGCTCAGCGCGTTTGCCGCCGCCGTGCCGCTGCCGGTGTGGGCGCGGCGCGGCAACGGCACGCTGAGTTTCGCCAACGCGGCCTACGCGCAGGCCACCGACGCAGGCTCGGCAGCGGACGCCATCGACCGCAATCTCGAACTGCTCGACAGCGACGACCGCGGCCACATGGCCCATGCGCTGGCCGGCGGGACTGTCTTCCAGGCCCGCGTTCCCGTGGTCACTGGCGGCCAGCGCCGCATCTTCGACATTCACGCGCTCAATGTGGCGGGCGGCAGCGCCGGGATCGCAGTCGATGTGACCGAGGCCGCGAACCTGCGCGCCGCGCTGGAGCGGATGGCCGAAGCGCATCGCCGCATGCTCGACCAGCTCTCGTCCGGCGTGGCGGTGTTCGACGCGTCGCGGCGGCTGACCTTCTACAACGATTCCTATCGTCGGCTCTGGGACTTCGACCGCGCTTTCCTCGACGACAATCCCGACGATTCCAGCGTGCTCGACAAGCTCCGCGTCGCGCGCAAGATTCCCGAACAGCCCGATTTCCGCGCCTGGAAGAACAAACTGTTCGAGGCCTATCGCGCCATCGAGCCGGCCAAGGACACCTGGTATTTGCCGGACGGCCGCGCGCTCAGCGTCGTCACCACGCCCAATCCGGAAGGCGGCGTCACCTATCTGTTCGACGACGTCACCGAAGGCCTGAAGCTGGCGCGGCAGAACGACGGCCTGATCCGGGTCCAGCGCGAGACGCTAGACAATCTGGCGGAAGCCGTCGCCGTGTTCGGCAGCAACGGCCGCGCGCAATTGTTCAACCCGCCGTTTGCGCGGATGTGGAAACTGTCACCCGAAGCACTGGCGCAGCAGCCGCATATCGAGACCATCGAGCAATGGTGCCGGCCACTGTTCGACGACGACGCGACATGGCAGACACTGCGCACCGCCATCACCGGCATCGACGACCGCATGTCGGTTCCGCTCAAGCTCGAGCGCAAGGACGGCAGCGTGCTGGACTGCACCACCATCCCGCTGCCCGACGGTGCGACCATGCTGACCTTCCAGGATGTTACCGACACCGTGAATGTCGAGCGCGCGCTGCGCGAGCGCAACGAGGCGCTGGAAGCTGCCGACCAGATGAAGATCGATTTCGTCCATCACATGTCATACGAACTGCGCGCGCCGCTGACGTCGATCATCGGCTTCGCGCATTTCCTCAGCGATCCATCGACCGGGCCGATGACGCCGAAGCAAAGCGAGTATCTGGGCTACATCACGACGTCGACCGATGCACTGCTCGCCATCAGCAACAACATCCTCGATCTCGCCACCATCGATGCCGGCGCGATGAAGCTCAATCTCGGGCCGGTGGATCTGCGCAAGACCGTCGAGGAGGCGACTGCCGGCATCAAGGATCGCCTTGCCCAGGAAAACATCCGGCTCGACGTCGAGATCGATCCTGCGATCGGCGATTTCGTCGCCGACGAGCGCCGTATCGTACAGGTGCTCTATAACCTGCTTGCCAATGCGGTCGGCTTCTCGCCACCGAACAGCGCGGTGATGCTGCGCGCCCGGCGCAACGCCGGAAATGTTGTGTTTTCCGTATCGGACAGCGGCCCCGGCATTCCCGAAGAGGTCAAGGACAAGGTGTTCGACTGGTTCGAGAGCCACGCCAACGGCTCGCGCCATCGCGGCGCCGGGCTGGGCCTCTCGCTGGTCCGGTCGTTCGTCGAACTGCACGGCGGCAAGGTCCATGTCGATTCGGTTGTCGGCAAGGGCACCACGGTGATCTGCGAATTTCCCGTCGACCAGTCCTATCGCAATGCCGCTGAATGAACGAACCCTCGACATTCCAGGCAGCGCTGGCGAATGAGGCCGCGACCGCGAACCTGATGGCCGATCTCGCGCTGCTGTTGAGCGCCGGCGACGTCATCACGCTGACCGGTGATCTCGGCGCGGGCAAGACCGCCGCCGCCCGCGCGCTGATCCGCTATCTGGCGCAGGTCGACGACCTCGAGGTGCCCAGCCCTACTTTCACGCTGGCGCAAACCTACGACCTGTCGCCCTTTCCGGTGCTGCACGCCGATCTCTATCGCGTCAACGACCCGGACGAGCTGGAAGAAATCGGACTGTCGCCGCTGCCGGAGGGCACGGTGGCGCTGATCGAATGGCCGGAGCGCGCGCCGAACCTGTTGCCGCCCGACCGTATCGACATCGCGCTGAGCCATCGGCCCTCGCTCGGCTCCGGCGCGCGCGCCGCCGAGATCACCGGTTTCGGCAAGCTGGCTGCAAAAGTCGAGCGCCTTGCCGCGCTGCGCCGCTTTCTCGAACTCGCGGGCAGCCTTGATGCAAAACGTCAGCGCATGCCGGGCGACGCCTCGACGCGCTCCTACGCCCGGCTGGTCAAGGGCGATCAATCCACCATCCTGATGAACTCGCCGCGCCGCCCCGATGGTCCGGCGCTGTACGACGGAAAATCCTATAGCGAAGCGGTGCACCTTGCCGAAGACGTCAAGCCGTTCGTCGCCATCGCCAACGGATTGCGCGAGCGCGGCTATTCGGCACCCGCGATCCATCATGCCGATCTGGAGGACGGCTTCCTCATCACCGAGGATTTCGGCCGCGACCTCTTCATCCAAGGCGATCCGCCGAGGCCGATCGTCGAGCGCTACCAGACCGCGGTGGACATGCTGGCGGCGCTGCATCAGGAGCCGTTGCCGGATGTGCTGCCGCTCGCGCCGCATCTCGATTACACCGTGCCGCCGTTCGACGACAATGCGATGATGATCGAGGTCGGCCTGATGCCGGAATGGTATCTGCCCGACAAGGGCGTGACGCTGACCAGCAACATGCAGGCGGACTTCCTGCTGATCTGGCAGGACCTGTTCGCCAAGCTCGCCGGTGCGCCTCGGACCTGGATGCTGCGCGATTTCCATTCGCCCAACCTGATCTGGCTCGCGCACCGCAAGGACACCGGCCGCGTCGGCCTGCTGGATTTTCAGGATGCGGTGATGGGACCGGCCGCCTACGATCTGGTCTCGCTGCTGCAAGATGCCCGGATCGACGTGCCGGAAAGCGTCGAGATCGCGATGCTGGCCCGCTATGCGAAGGAACGAAAAACCGCCGACACCGCCTTCGACCCTGCTGCCTTCGTGCAGCAATACGCCATCATGTCGGTGCAACGGAATACCCGGCTGCTGGGCACCTTTGCCCGCCTCAACCGGCGGGACGGCAAGCCGCAATATCTGAAGCATCAGCCGCGGGTGTGGACTTACCTCAACCGCGCCTTGGCCCACCCCTCGCTGGAGACCTTCCGCGAATGGTGCATTGCCCACGTTCCTGCGCCCGGGGCCTGAGCGGCCCATTCGCAGGCCCCGCCTTTACCGCCTGTTAGCCAGCCAGCCGGTAATTTAGCCGCTGATGACCGTGGCGCGGCCGGAGGGCTGCAACATATGGCTTTGGTGTAAGTGAGGATCGGCTTATGGCGGAACGGCAACGAGGAGACCGCGTGGTTTTCGAACGCGGTTTTGCGGCTCACCTGATGGGCATCGATGGAACATGGCGGCGCAATTGCCTGGTCGAGGATGTTTCCGAGACCGGGGCGAAGCTGACCGTCGAGGGCTCGGTCGAGGGCCTGAATCTCAAGGAATTCTTCCTGCTGCTGTCGTCCACAGGACTCGCCTACCGCCGCTGCGAACTGGCCTGGGTTAATGGTGGACAGATCGGCGCCACCTTCCTGAAGCCGTCCGATGCCAAGAAAAGACCGGCTCGCCGCAACACCGGTGACCAGATCATCGAAGTCTGATCGTTCGTCGGCTGGGCATCCGGGGCGACCCTGAGTCGCACCGCTGTCACAAAGTGCGACTACAGCCTGAGCCGCCGGCGCATCTCATCGAATCGGATGCTATGCTCGGTGTCCCCTGGCGTTCGCGAACGGCATTGCCGGCGTTGTCCGCGAACCATTTGAGATACGTGTCACGATGCCAACCAAGCCCGCCTCAGCCATGGTTCTTGCCGCCGGTCTCGGCACGCGGATGCGGCCACTGACGGACAAGATGCCCAAGCCGCTAGTTTCCGTCGCCGGAAAGCCGCTGCTCGACCATGTGCTCGACCGGCTGGTGGAAGCCGGCGTCGCCACGGCCGTGGTCAATGTACATTACCTGCCGGACCAGATCGTGCAGCACGTCAAGAGCCGCACAAAGCCGCGCGTGATCATTTCCGACGAACGCGACATGGTGCTCGGCACCGGCGGCGGCGTGGTCAAGGCGCTGCCCTTGCTGGGCGATGCGCCGTTCTATCATCTCAACGCCGACACCATGTGGATCGACGGCGTGCAGCCCAACCTGCTTCGCCTCGCGGAAGCGTTCGATCCCGCGCGAATGGACATCCTGCTGCTAATGGCGCCGACCGCAAACAGCATCGGCTATGCCGGAAGCGGCGATTACGCGATGCTGACCGACGGCGCGCTGCGCAAGCGCAAGGAGCATCAGGTGGTGCCGTTCGCCTACGCCGGCGCGGCGATCATTTCGCCCACGGTCTTCAAGGATGCCCCCTCCGGCGAATTCTCGCTGACGAAAATGTTCGACGCCGCCAACGAACAGGAACGGCTGTTCGGCCTGCGGCTCGAAGGCCTCTGGATGCATGTCGGCACCCCGGACGCGGTCGCCGCAGCAGAGGAAGCCCTGCTCGCCAGCGTGGCGTGAACGCGCTGTTAGGACGCCGAATCCGCCACCCTTCGAGGCCCATAGGCGTTCGAAGAACGGCGTTCTTCGAACGCCTATTGCTTCGCTCCGGCACCTCAGAGTGACGGCGTCAGGAAATGTCATTCTGAGGTGCGAGCCGCTCTTGGCGAGCCTCGAAGGATGACGTCAAACAAGATTCACCGCTCCCTCCAATCTGCTGCCCATGCCATGATGCCGCCGATCGCGAATCGGATTTTTCATGCGTGTCTTCAATGTTCCCTCATCGGCGCCGTTTCTCCATACGGTGATCGAAGCCCTCGTCGATGGCCGTCTGGTCGCGGGATTTGACGCGCGCGCCAATCCCGAACTTCTGGCCGATGCCGCGCTTTATCTGCCGACACGGCGCGCCGGCCGTCTGGCGCGCGAGATATTTCTCGATGTGCTGAAGACCGACGCGGTGGTGCTGCCACGCATCGTCGCGCTCGGCAGCGTCGACGAAGGCGAACTGGAATTTTCCGACGCGGCACAACTCGGTGGTGCGGAAGCGTCGAACCTGCCGCCGAAACTGGACGATCTCGAACGGAAGCTGACGCTGGCGAGACTGGTGGCCGCATGGGCAAAACGTCAGCCAGAGTCTCTTGTGGTCGGCGGCCCTGCCTCGACGCTGGCGCTGGCCGGCGATCTCGCGCGGCTGATGGACGACATGACAAGACGAGGCCCCGGATGGGACGCACTTAACAACATTGTCCCAGATGAACTCGACGAATACTGGCAGCTCACTCTCAAGTTTCTAAGAATAGCGACAGAGGCATGGCCCGATGTTCTCAATGCGGCCAATAAAATCGAACCTGCCCTACGAGAGATTCGCCTGATTGATGCAGAAATCGCGCGCCTGACCGCGAAGCCAAAAGGCCCTGTAATCGCGGCAGGCTCTACCGGCTCGATGCCGACAACCGCACGGCTGCTGCATGCCATCGCCACACTGCCGCAAGGCGCAGTGGTGCTGCCCGGCCTCGACACCCACCTCGACGACGACGCGTGGAATTCCATCGGCGACATTGAAGATGCGGGGGACACATCCACGCCGCCGCCGACATGGAGCCACCCGCAATTTGCGTTGCACCATCTGCTGTCGCGGGTTTTCAAAATCGAACGCCGCGACGTGATCGCGCTTGCCGAACCAGCGGCCCATGGCCGCGAGGTGCTGGCGTCGGAAGCGATGCGCCCGGCCGGCGTCAGCGCCGAATGGTACACCCAACTTGAGAAGCCGGAGGTTGCCCCGAAGATCGCGGGCGGCATGACGAACCTCGCGGTGGTCGAGGCCGCCAATCCCGAGATGGAGGCGCTGGCCATTGCCGTTGCGATGCGCGAAGCGCGCGACAAGAATCTGACCGCGGCTCTGGTGACGCCGGACCGCGCGCTGGCGCGCCGGGTGATGGCCTCGCTCGATCGCTGGTCTCTCGACTACGACGACTCCGGCGGCGATGCGCTGATGGACACCCCGGCCGGATTGTTCGCGCGGCTTGCGGCGGAGGCCGTCGCGGACCAGCTTGCGCCGCCGACATTGCTGGCATTGCTCAAGCATCCGCTGTTCCGCCTCGGCAAGGCGCAGGGTTTCTGGACGGCGGCGATTTCCGATCTTGAACTGGCGCTGCTGCGCGGCACACGTCCAGCGGCGGGAAGTGACGGACTGGCGCGGGACTTCGCGCGATTCCGCGACGAACTTGGCAAGCTCAGGCGGCGGGAAACATCCGCCATCCATGGCTCCGAACCGCGCGCGCAGCTTGACGATGTTGCTCTCGATGCCGTGCAGATGTTGATTGACGAGCTGACACTCGCGCTCAAGGCGCTTGAAGCCATCAAGCGCGGCAAGCCTCATGATTTTATCGAATTGGCAGCCTGCCACCGCGATGTCATTATCGCACTGTCGACGGATGACGCGACGAGAGTCGTTTCGTTTGAAAACAACGATGGCAATGCGCTGTCGAAAGCCTTCGACGAGTTATTTCAATCCACCGGCGCCCCGAAAGGCGACGACAAGCCTCCGCCGCCGAGCGGCCTTGTGCTCGCTCTCGCCGATTATCCGGATGTGTTCCAGACTGCTTTCAGCGACCGAATCGTGCGGCGGCTACCGAACGGCGCGCCACGTCTTCGCATCTATGGTCCGCTGGAAGCGCGTCTCACCGAAAGCGACCGCGTCATTCTCGGCGGACTTGTGGAGGGCGTGTGGCCGCCCGCGCCGCGCGTCGATCCATGGCTGAGCCGCCCGATGCGGCATCAGCTCGGCCTCGATCTGCCCGAACGGCGCATCGGCCTGTCGGCCCATGACTTCGCGCAATTGCTCGGCGCGAAGGACGTCATCCTGTCGCGCGCGGCGAAGGTCGGCGGCGCGCCGGCGGTGGCCTCGCGCTTCCTGCACCGGCTGGAAGCCGTGGCCGGCGAAAAACTCTGGAAGCAGGCAAAACAGCGCGGCGAAAACTACACCCGCTGGGCCGATGAACTCGACCGTCCCGTCACGGTCATCCCCGCGCCGCAGCCGATGCCGATGCCTGCTGTCGCCCTGCGGCCGCTGAAAATGTCGGTCACCGAAATCGAAGACTGGCTGCGCGATCCCTACACGATCTACGCCAAGCGTATTCTCAAACTGACGCCGCTCGATCCGGTGGACATGCCGCTGACCGCGGCGGATCGCGGTTCGGCGATCCACGAGGCGCTCGGCGAATTCACCGCCGAATTTGCCACCACGCTGCCGGACGATCCGGCGCAGGCCCTGCGCAGAATTGGCGAAGCGCATTTCGCGCCGCTGATGGACCGCCCCGAAGCGCGTGCGCTGTGGTGGCCGCGGTTTCTCCGCATCGCGTCCTGGTTCGCCGGATGGGAACGGAACCGGCGGCTCAACATCGCACGCATCGAGGCGGAAATCCGCGGCGCGATCAAAATCCCGCTCGACGGTGGCCGCATGTTCACACTTTCCGCGCGCGCCGACCGCATCGAGCATCGCAAGGACCGCACGTTCGCGCTGCTCGACTACAAGACCGGCAATCCGCCGAGCAGCAAGCAGGTCTATCTCGGGCTGTCGCCGCAGCTAACCCTTGAAGCCGCAATCCTGCGTGGCGGCGGCTTCGGCGATATTCCGGCGGGCGCGTCGGTGAGCGAGCTGGTTTATGTGAAACTCAGCGGCAACAATCCGGCCGGCGATGAGCGCGTGCTGGAGCTCAAAGCCAATCGCGGCGACGACGCACAGTTTCCGGACGATGCCGCCGACGACGCGCTGCGCGAACTGACCGCGCTGATCCATCGGTACGACAACGAGGCTCAGCCTTACCACTCCGTCGTGCTGACCATGTGGGCCAACCGCTACGGCACCTATGACGATCTCGCCCGCGTCAAGGAATGGTCCGCTGCGGGCGTTGGTGGAGGCGACGAATGAGCGCGCCGCGCAAGGACATTCCCGGGGCGGTCACTGCGTTGCAGGCAAAGGCCTCGAACCCGGAGGTCTCGGCCTTCGTCGCCGCCAATGCCGGTTCGGGCAAGACGCATGTGCTGGTCAGCCGCGTCATCCGGCTGCTGCTCAACGACGTGAAGCCGGAAAAGATACTCTGCATCACCTTCACCAAGGCGGCGGCGGCCAACATGGCGCAGCGTGTATTCGCCACGCTCGGCCGCTGGGTGCGGTTGCCCGACGACGACCTCGACGATGCGATCCGCGCGGTCGGCGCGCCAAAGCCCAATGCCGAAACCCGCATGCGGGCGCGAAAACTGTTCGCCGCTGCGCTGGAGACGCCGGGCGGATTGAAGGTGCAGACCATTCACGCGCTCTGCACGCGGCTGCTCCAGCAATTTCCGTTTGAGGCCAATGTGCCGGCGCGCTTCTCCGTGCTGGACGACCGCGACCAGAACGAGATGATGGAGCGCGCCAATCTCGCTGTGCTCCTCGAAGCCTCCGCCAATCCCGCGAGCCGCGCCGGACGCGCGCTCGAGATCGCGATGGCGACAGCCGCCGACATGACATTCAAGGACGTGGTGCGCGAGGCGTGTCTCAGCCGCGATCATTTCATGGCGTGGTCCGACGGCGCGGGCAGCATCGACGCGGCCATAGCGCAAGTCGCGCTCACGCTCGGCATCGGCCTCAATGAACGGATCGAGGATGTCGAACGCGACATCGTCGACGGCCCCCACCTGCCGCGCACGGAGTGGCAAGCGGTAGCTGCCGCCCTCGACGGCGGCAGTCCGGCGGACATCGCCCAGGCGGAACGCTTCCGTGCCGCCGGGATGCTGACCGGCGCGGCGCAGGTGGATAGCTATCTCGATATTTTTCTCACCGAATCGAAAGGCGTCATCGGCCTGCGCAAGGTGCTGATGACCAAGCCGCTCGGCAAAACTCATCCGGCGCTCGCGGCGCGTCTCGACGCGGAGCAGGCGCGCGTTGCCCAACTGGACGTGAAACGCCGCGCCGTTCTCCAGCGCGACCGCACCCAGGCGCTGCTGGTGATCGCGAGTGCGGTGGCCGCTAACTATCGCCGCGAGAAGCAGGAACGCGGACTTCTGGATTACGACGACCTGATCGCCAGAACCTATGACCTGCTCAACAACGTCTCGGCGGGCTGGGTGCATTTCAAGCTCGACCGCGGTATCGACCATGTGCTGATCGACGAGGCGCAGGACACCAGCCCCCGGCAGTGGGACATCATCGAGCGGCTCACCTCGGAGTTCACCTCAGGCGCAGGCGCGCGCGACGGCGTCAAGCGCACCATCTTCGCGGTCGGCGACGAGAAGCAGTCGATCTTTTCGTTTCAAGGGGCCGCGCCACGCGAATTCCACAGCCGCCGCCGCGATATGGAAACGCGGCACAAGAACGCAAAACTCCAGTTCGAGTCGGTCGAATTCAAGCACTCGTTCCGCTCCGGCTGGGCCATTCTCAAATCGGTCGACCAGGTGTTCCGAGATGCTTCGATCTACAAGAGCATTCATGCGGTCGAGAATGCCTATCCGGTTCACGACGCGCTCGGCGATGCCGCGCCGGCGCTGGTCGATCTCTGGGAACTGGAGAAACCCGCCGAGAAGAAGGACACCAAGGGCTGGACTGCCGCGCTCGACGCGGTGTCCGAAACCGATCCTGAAGTGCGGCTGGCGCAGCGGGTGCGCGACGAGATCGGCGCGCTGATCGGCGCGCGAACCATGACCGGCCCTCTGGGCGACCGAAAGCCGATGAGCTACGGCGACGTTCTCATTCTGGTGCGACGGCGCGGCAAGGCGTTCGACGCCATCATCCAGGCCCTGAAGCATGCCGGCATTCCCGTCGCCGGCGCGGACCGATTGAAACTGACCGAACACATCGCGGTCATCGACCTGATGAACCTTGCGGACGCGCTGCTGCTGCCGCGCGACGATCTGGCGCTGGCGGTGGCGCTGAAAAGCCCGCTGTTCGGCCTCGATGATGACGACCTGCTCGTGCTTGCGCCGGAGCGCAGAGGCACGCTGCGTCAGGCGCTGGCGGACCACGCCGCAACGAATGACAGGTTCAGGACATCGCTGAATCGTCTCAAAGACTGCGAAGAAAAATTCACCAGCGTCACGCCTTTCACCTTCTACGCGTGGCTGCTCGGCGGCGATGGCGGCCGCGCGCGCATCCTCGCGCGCCTCGGCCTCGAGGCCAACGATGCGCTCGACGAATTTCTCGAACTGGCGCTGATCTATGAGCAGAAAGCGCCTGCATCCTTGCAGGGTTTCATGGCGTGGCTGCGCGCCGCCGATACCGAAGTGAAGCGCGACATGGAGATTCAACGCGACGAGGTTCGCGTCATGACCGTGCACGGCGCGAAGGGGCTTGAGGCTTCCGTTGTCTTTCTCGTCGACACCACGACATCGCCATCCGATACGCAGCGCGTCAACCTGATCCGCATGCCACAGGGCAACGCCGCCCCCGACGCACCGGGCGTGGTGCTGTGGGCCGGCAGGAAAGCCGACGATCTCGCGCCGGTCGCGGCCGCCCGCGCCGCGATGAAGGAGGAGACCGAGGACGAGTATCGCCGGCTGCTTTACGTGGCGATGACGCGCGCGGCGGATCGCCTGATCGTCGGTGGTGTGCTGCCGGGCAACCGAAACGCCGTGCGCGACCTGTCATGGTACGACCTGATCAGGAAAGGGCTCGATGCATCGGACCTGCAACTGAAAGAGCTTGAGAGCGCGCACGGTCCCGTGAAGCGCTATTCACGCGCTGAGGATGTCGAACCCGCCGCACCCACTGCCGTCACGCGGCCGGATCCGGTCATCACGGAATTGCCCGCGTGGCTGAGAACACCCGCGCCGCGCGAAGAGCCTGCGGATACGTTGCTGCGCCCCTCCGATCCGGCGGAGAACGAGAGCGACGGCCACACGGTGGTCAGCGACGAGATCGCGCACCGCGCGGGAACGCGCGTTGAAGCGCGGCACGTTGACCCATCGGCTGCTGCAATCATTGCCAGATGTCGCGCCCGAGCGGCGCGAAAGTGCCGCGCGGGATTATCTTCGCCGCAATGGACAGGACTGGTTCACCGATGAAGAACGCGATGGACTCGTCCGACAGGTTCTTGCGCTGATCGCAACGCCGGCCTTCGCGCCGCTGTTCGCGGACGGCAGCCGTGCCGAGGTATCCATTGCGGGACGCGTGGAACGACAACGCAAGCCGCCTGCGCTGGTATCGGGCCAGATCGACCGGCTGGTGGTGACGGCGCAAGACGTGCTGATCGTGGATTACAAGACCAACCATGCGCCGCCGCGCTCCGCCGCAGAGGCTCCAGACGCCTATGTGCGGCAGCTCGCGCTCTACCGCGACGTGTTGCAGCGGCTCTATCCGGGGCGTCCGGTGCGCTGCGCGCTGTTGTGGACCGAAACTGTCCAGTGGATGGAGATTCCGGCCTCCGCGCTGGACGCAGAGCTGCAATCGATCGTCTCCTGAGCAAACCTTCGGCCGGGACCGCGCAGCGACTCGGCCTTAACCCCTTGAATCACGATGGATTCCTGTTCCGAACGTGGGCCAGCCGCCGGGAACACGTCCGGGTGACCAGCCTTGACCCCGGAGAGGCGCGTTCATAGGTTGAACCCACGTTTCTTGTGCGCGATTCTCCAAAAATTCACGCGCCTTTCATCCAACGAGGCAGATCGACATGAGTGTGGGTAAGGTTTCGGACTCCGATTTCGAGAAGGAAGTTCTCAACGCGGACGGCCCGGTGGTCGTCGATTTCTGGGCGGAATGGTGCGGCCCGTGCCGCATGATCGCGCCTGCGCTGGACGAAATCGCCGGCGCTATGGGCGACAAGGTCAAGATCGTGAAGCTGAACGTCGACGAGAGCCCGAAGACCGCGTCGAAGTACGGTGTGATGTCGATCCCGACGCTGATGATCTTCAAGGGCGGCGAGATGGCCTCGCGTCAGGTCGGTGCTGCGCCGAAAGCCAAGTTGCAGCAGTGGATCACCGCTGCGGTTTGATCGTCCTTCGATTTTGAGGTTTTTCAAACGGCTGGCGCAAGCTGGCCGTTTTTGTTTGGGATGTTTCACAAATTGCAGTGTCACCCCGGCAGCGTGCCGTTCTCGCTCAGCACATGCCCCGCGAGATAAAGCGAGCCGGTGATCAGAATGCGCGGCGGCACTTCATAGGCGAGTTTCGCAATCGCCCGCAGCGCCGCTTCGACACTCGCTGCCGTCTCGACCCGCATGCCGAGATGCCGCGCGGCATCCGCCAACACGTCCGGGGCCATCGCGTTGTCCTGATCAGGAATTGTCACCGCGATGATGTGGCGGGTCTGTCCGGCGAAATTGGCGAGGAAGCCGCCAGCATCCTTGTTGCTCATCATGCCGGCGATCACCACCAGCGGGCGCGACACGCGCTCCTCGAGATCGCCGAGCGCCGCGGCGATCACGCGTCCTCCGTCGGGATTGTGCCCGCCGTCCAGCCAGACCTCGGAGTCGTGCGGCGCGGCTGCGACCAGCGCGCCCGACGTCAGCCGCTGCATCCGCGCCGGCCACTCGGCCTTTGCGATGCCCTGCTCGAAATCCGCGGGCTCGATCTTCAACGACTCGATGGCGCGCAGCGTGGCGATGGCCAGACCTGCGTTGTCGAACTGGTGCCGCCCGAACAGCCGCGGCGCGGACAGGTCCAGCAGGCCGCGCTCGTCCGAATAGACCAGCCGCCCGCGCTCGACGTTGACGTGCCAGTCTTGCGTCGCTGCATGCAGCGGCGCGTGGGCGCGCTTCGCCGCCTGCTCGATCGCGGCTTCCGCCTCAGGCGGCTGCTCCGCGCAGATCACCGGAACGTTTGTCTTGATAATACCGGCCTTCTCGGCCGCGATCTTCGTTAGCGTGTCGCCGAGGAATTCGATGTGATCCATGCCGATGGACGTGAGAACGCTGGCGAGCGGCGCATCGATCACATTGGTGGCGTCCAACCGCCCGCCGAGACCGACCTCCAGCAACGTAATATCGGCTGGATATTCGGCGAACAGATGAAACGCAGCCGCGGTCTCGATCTCGAAGATCGTGATCGGCTCGCCGGCATTGACGCGCTCGCAATGATCCAGCGCCACACGCAACTGATCGTCGGTGACGAGCACGCCGCCGCCGGCTTTACCGAGCCGGAAGCGCTCATTGAAGCGCACCAGATGCGGCGAGGTATAGACATGCACGCGCAGGCCAGCAGCTTCGAGAATCGCGCGCAGGAACGCCACGGTCGATCCCTTGCCGTTGGTGCCGGCGACATGGATGACGGGCGGAATGCGTCTCTCGGGATGACCGAGACGGCCGAGGATGCGCCACATCCGGTCGAGCGTGAGATCGATGCGCTTGGGATGCAGCGACGCGAGACGCGCAAGGATGTCGTCGTAGGATGGCGACGGCCTTTTGGCGGCGGGAAACGTCACGCCGGCGACGCAATTGCCGGCAGATCGATCGGCGGCCGGGCCGGCGATGCGAAGCCCTCGGCGGCGGGCGCCTTGGTCAGCAAACGGCACAGCCGCGCCAGCGTCGCGCGCAGATCATGGCGATGCACCACCATGTCCACCATGCCGTGCTCTTTCAGGTACTCGGCGCGCTGGAAACCCTCGGGCAGCTTTTCACGAATGGTCTGCTCGATCACGCGCGCACCGGCAAAACCGATCAGCGCGCCGGGTTCGGCGATCTGCACATCGCCCAGCATTGCATAGGACGCCGTGACGCCACCAGTGGTCGGATTGGTCAGCACTACGATGTAGGGTTGCTTGGCTTCACGCAGCATCTGGATGCCAACGGTGGTGCGCGGCATCTGCATCAGCGAGAGAATGCCTTCCTGCATCCGCGCGCCGCCCGAGGCCGCGAAGATGATGAACGGCGATTTCTTCTCGATAGCGAGTTCAAGGCCCTTCACGACCGCTTCGCCAGCCGCCATGCCGAGCGAACCGCCCATGAAATCGAAATCCTGCACCGCGACCACGACGGCATTGCCTTCGAGCTTGCCGTAGCCGACCTTCACCGCGTCGTGGAGATTGGTCTTGGTGCGCGCATCCTTGATGCGGTCGACATACTTGCGCTCGTCGCGGAACTTCAGCGGATCGGCGGTCACTTCCGGCAGCGCCACGTCATACCAAGTCTCGTTGTCGAAGATCGACTTCAGCCGCGCCACCGCGCCCATGCGCATGTGATAGTTCGACCCCGGAATGACGAACTGGTTCTGTTCGACATCCTTGTAAAACACGAGCTGCCCGGAATCCGGGCACTTGATCCAGAGATTTTCCGGCGTCTCGCGCTTGAGGATGCTGCGGATCTTCGGCCGGACAACGTTGGTCAACCAGTTCATCTGTCAAACTCCGTAGCGTCGCGACTTCAATAGCGACGATCCGAACCCTCTCCCCTTGTGGGAGAGGGTGGCAAGCACCGCGCGAAGCAAGGTGCGAGCCGGGTGAGGGGTTTTAACTGAGATGAGCGGCCAAAACGACCCCTCACCCACCTCACCGCATAAATGCGGTGAGGCACCCTCTCCCACAAGGGGAGAGGGGAAAGCTATTCCGCCGCCTGTTTGGCGCCGTGCACGCCCTGCGCCAGCGCCGCTGCCAGATCGGCCACCGCAGGAACCGTTTTCGCCGTGGCGCGATCCTCGGAATCCAGCGTCGCCCGCAAGGCATCTATCAAGGCCGATCCGACCACCGCGCCGTTGGCCGCCTGCGCGATCCCCCGCGCCGCCTCCGGCGTGCGGATGCCGAAGCCGACGCAGACCGGCAGTTGCGTGTGGCGCTTGATGCGCGCCACGGCAGCGGACACCTGCGCGGTGTCGGCGCTGGCCGAACCGGTGATACCGGTGATGGAGACGTAATAGACAAAGCCCGAGGTATTCGCGAGCACGGCAGGAAGACGCTTGTCGTCGGTGGTCGGCGTGGCGAGACGAATGAAATTCAATCCAGCCTTCAGCGCCGGAAGACAGAGTTCGGTGTCTTCTTCCGGGGGAAGATCGACGACGATCAGGCCATCGACACCGGCGGATTTCGCATCGACCAGAAACTTGTCGACGCCGTAAATGTAGATCGGGTTGTAATACCCCATCAGCACGATCGGTGTCGTCGCGTCATCCTTGCGGAAGTCACGCACGACCTGAAGCGTCTTCTTCAGCGTGGTGCCGGCCTTCAGCGCGCGCAGGCCCGCCGCCTGGATCGCGGGACCGTCAGCCATCGGATCGGTGAACGGCATGCCGATCTCGATGATGTCCGCGCCCGCCTTCGGCAGCGCCTTGATGATCTCGAGCGAGGTCGCCAGATCCGGATCGCCGCACATCACGAAGGTGACGAACGCCGCGCGGCCTTCCTTTTTCAGTTCGGCGAAACGTGTGTCGATGCGGGTGGTCACTTCTTTTGCCCTTCAGAATGTCGCCGACCTGCGGCACGTCCTTGTCGCCGCGTCCCGAGAGATTGACCACCATCAGATGATCCTTCGGCCGCTTCGGCGCGAGCTCCATCACCTTCGCGATCGCATGCGCGGGCTCCAGCGCCGGAATGATTCCTTCGAGCCGGGACAGCATTTGAAACGCCGCCAGCGCCTCGTCATCGGTGGCCGACAGATAGGTCACGCGGCCGGTTTCGTACAGCCATGAGTGTTCCGGGCCGATACCGGGATAATCGAGACCTGCCGAGATCGAGTGGCCTTCCAGAATCTGACCGTCGTCATCCATAAGCAGATAGGTGCGATTGCCGTGCAGCACGCCGGGACGTCCGCCCGCGATCGATGCTGCGTGCAGATTGGTCAGGCCATGCCCCGCGGCCTCGACACCGAAAATCTCCACACCCGGATCGTCGAGAAACGGATGAAACAGGCCCATCGCGTTGGAGCCGCCACCGATGCAGGCGATCAGCGAATCCGGCAGGCGGCCTTCGGCCTCCTGCATCTGCGCGCGCGTCTCGATGCCAATGATCGACTGGAAATCGCGCACCATCATCGGATAGGGATGCGGCCCGGCCACGGTGCCGATGCAATAGAACGTGTCGGCAACGTTGGTGACCCAGTCGCGCAACGCTTCGTTCATGGCGTCCTTCAAGGTGCGCGAACCGGACTGCACCGGCACAACCGTGGCGCCCAGCATTTCCATGCGGATGACGTTGGGTTGCTGCCGCTCGACATCGACCGCGCCCATGTAAACGATGCATTCAAGGCCGAACCGCGCGCACAGCGTCGCGGTGGCAACGCCATGCTGGCCCGCGCCGGTCTCCGCGATGATGCGCTTCTTGCCCATGCGGCGCGCGACCATGATCTGGCCGAGCACGTTGTTGACCTTGTGCGAGCCGGTGTGATTCAGCTCCTCGCGCTTGAAGTAGATCTTCGCACCGCCGAGATGCTCGGTGAGGCGCTCCGCGAAATACAGCGGCGACGGCCGGCCGACATAGTCCTTCAAATAGCCATTCATCTCTTTCTGAAACGACGGATCGGCCTTGGCGTCGGCATAGGCCTTTTCCAGATCGAGGATCAGCGGCATCAGCGTCTCGGCGACGAAGCGTCCGCCGAAAATGCCGAAGTGGCCGCGCTCGTCGGGACCGGAGCGGAAGGAGTTGGGGAGAGGCAAGTTCATACGCTGCTCGCAATCTTCGAAGATGTTGCCACGCTCTCCGCGGCGCGCGCGGCGCGAATGAAGGCACGGATCATATCTGGATCTTTCACGCCGGGCGCGCTTTCGACGCCGGACGACACGTCGACGCCGTTCGCACAGGTGACGCGGATGGCTTCGGCGACATTGGCAACGTTAAGGCCGCCACCCACCATGAACGGAATCGTCAACCTGATGTTTTCCAGCAGGTGCCAGTCGAACGGCACGCCAAGTCCGCCGGGACGTGTGGCATCCTTCGGCGCGCGTGTGTCGAACAAAATGCGATCGGCCACTGCGGCGTAACCGGGAAGGCTCGCGAGATCGCCGGCGCTCGCGACGGACAGCACCTTCATCACCGGCAGGCCGAACTTCTGCTTGATGTCACGCACGCGCGCCACGCTCTCGCTGCCGTGAAGCTGCAACAGTCCGGGCTGCAAGGCCTCGATACAATTCTCCAGCGCGGTGTCATCGGCGTCCACCGTGAGCGCCACCTTGACGGCGCGGCCCTTCACCTGACGGCCCAGGTCGCGCGCGGTGCCAAGACCGATGTGGCGGGGCGATGCCTCGAAGAACACGAAGCCCACCATGTCGGCGCCAGCATCCAGCGCGACCTCAAGGGTCTCGCGCGTGGACAGGCCGCAAATTTTCACCACAAATGACATGGTCTCTCAGGCGCATGGTTGGGCCGCAGGCAAGCGGCCGAAAAACAGGCTTTGGAACAGGGGCGGGTTCTACAACGCCGCGCCGCGCTTGTCTCGCCCGATGGCCGGATAAGACGGGGTCAGGCCGGGGCTGGAGCCGCGCACCGGAACCTGATTTTCCGTCGCTCGCGACGCGGCCAGCGAGCGTTCGCGCAAATCGGCCAATTCGGCGCGGGCATGGCGCGCCTCGGCCTCGTACTGCCGGGCGGCCCGCCGCCAATGGCGCTGGCCGAACCAGGTGGCGATGCCGCCCGCGATCACGCCGAAGATCGCCACCGCGATGATGACGACGAACAGCGGCAGCGTGACGCCGAGGCCGGGATCGCTGGAGTTGAAAGGATCGAACGACAGCGTCACGACATGACGGTTGGCGACAGCGAACACCACGAACAGGATCGCAAGCGGCAGGATCACCAGGGCATTGAAAATCTTGCGGAGCATCGTGCGTCCTCGCAACCGGCTATCCGACCCGCGAGATCTGCGCGGCCGCACCTCGGAATTATTTTGCGGCCCGCCGGATCAGGTCGCCGGAGCCGAATCCACCGCTTCGTCGCGGTTCAGCCGCTCACGCATTTCCTTGCCGGTCTTGAAGAACGGCACGCTCTTTTGCTCGACCGGAACATGCTCGCCGGTGCGTGGATTGCGACCGGCGCGGGCGGGCCGATGCTTGACCGAAAAGGCTCCAAAACCGCGCAGCTCGACACGATCGCCACGCGCCAGTGCGGCAACGATTTCATCGAGGATGGCGTTCACGATGTTCTCGACATCCCGCTGATACAGATGCGGGTTATGCTCGGCGATGCGTTGAACGAGTTCGGATTTGATCATTGAATGTTGGACCCGTAGCGTGCGGATAGACATTTCCGTGAAAAAGCCGTGGACTGTCAAGTCGCTAATTCGAAATGAAGCGCGGCTAAATCGCGTGACAAACGTTGCGTTTCGTTGTTGCACCTTCGACCGCAACGCAATGAAGATCGGCTGAAGCCGGATTCATGACGACTGATCCGGATCAATTGGCGGGCGACGGCTGCCACAGCGCAAGCATGCCATCGAGGCCGAAGCGATCGACCGCCTGCACGACGCCGGCCTGTTCAAGTTGACGTGAGATCGCCCCCAGCCCGATGGCATCCAGCGCCATGGACGCGGTCACCCGCAGAAAAGTCATGTCGCCGAAGCGCGGAGAGAGTCTGAAATCTTTCACAGGAACGTCCGAACCGACCTTCTTTTGCGCAACCAGCCATGCGACGGCGGTTTTTTCGTCGCCGAGCTGATCGATCAGCTTGAAGCCGACCGCCTGACGGCCGGTGAACACACGGCCATCCGCCACGGTCTGCAACGTCGCGTCATCCATGTTGCGGCGATCCTTCACCAGACCGCGAAACCAGGCGTAGGAATCCTTTACCAGTGAATCGAGCGCCGCCCGCGCCTCCGGACTTGTCGGCTCGTAGCCGTTGGGCGCAGCCTTCAGCGGCGACGACTTCACTTCCTCGACCTTGACGCCGACGGTCTTGAGCAGATCCGACACATTCGGAATCTGGAACAGGACGCCGATCGAGCCCACCAGCGAGGTCTGCTGGGCAATGATCTGGTCCGACGCAAGCGCCGCGATATATCCGCCCGATGCCGCGAGGCCTTCCACCACCACGACCAGCGGCTTCTTCGCCTTCAGGCGCATCAGCGCGTCGTAAAGCTGTTCGAGCCGGCGGTGGTGCCGCCCGGCGAGTTGATATGCACGATGACGGCGGCAGCCGACGACTTCTCGAGACGCTCCAGCGCCTCGACGCGGGTCTGGTCGCTGCGAATCAGGCCGTCGATCTTGACCCGCGCGATCGCATTCGATCCCGAGATCGCACCGCGCCCTGACGGCGAGACCACGACCGCAACGGCGACCACCGCGGCGATGACCCCCAGCGCCGCCACCGCGCGCCAGAACGTCAGCTTGCGACGAATGCGGCGGCGGTCAACGATCACATCGGAATCGAGTGACATGAATTCTCTCCTCGGGCGTCAGGTATTTTGCAAAGACCACGAAGGCCGCCGGTCTGAAAGGCGTCTCGCGGTTTTGCGAATGCAGCCTTGATGCATGGTAACTTCATTACATCAATTGCGATGCAAATTGAAGATAACAACACCGGTGCAAACGCAGATCATCTCTATGTGAGCAATCGCTCACCATCGTGACCGGCGATCCTCAGCGTGCGCACCGCGCCTTGAATGTCGCCTGCGATTGCCACCGGAACAAAGTGTTCCGTTCGCCCTTGCGTCGCACTTTCGATCAGCACCTGGCGGGTGGCTCCGATCTCGGACGCAAGCCGGCGGCGCAACGCGGCCTCGCCATGGGTGCGCAACCGTTTGGCACGCTCCCGGATGACACGGCCATCGACCTGCGGCATTCGCGCCGCCGGCGTGCCGGGACGCGGCGAATAGGGAAACACATGCAGAAAGGTCAAGCCGCACTCCTCCACGAGGTCTTGCGAGCGCACGAACATGTCGTCGGTTTCAGTCGGAAAGCCCGCGATGATGTCGGCGCCGAAGGCCATGTCCGGCCGCAAGCGCCGTATCTGGCGGCAGAAGTCGATGGCATCGGCGCGGGTATGCCGCCGCTTCATGCGCTTGAGAACGAGATCGTCGCCCGCCTGCAACGACAGATGCAGATGCGGCATCAGCCGCTCGTCCGTCGCGATCACATCGAGCAGATCGCGATCCGCCTCGATGGAATCGATCGACGAGATGCGCAGCCGCTTCAAGTCCGGCACATGCCTGAGAAGCTGTTTCGTCAGCGTTCCGAGTTTTGGCGCGCCCGGCAGGTCCGCGCCATAACTGGTGAGATCGACCCCGGTCAGCACGATCTCGGCGTGACCCGCTTCCACCAGCGCGCGGACCTGATCGACCACCGCGCCCATCGCCACAGAACGGGAATTGCCGCGGCCATAGGGGATGATGCAGAACGTGCAGCGATGGTCGCAGCCGTTCTGCACCTGCACGAACACGCGCGGCATGCCGCTCTGGAAGCCCGCGGCCAGATGCGGCGCCATCTCGGTGACCGCCATGATGTCCGAGACGGCGATCTTGTCGTGCGGCACATCGAAAGCTGCTCCGAACGCCGCTTGCGTGTCGCGCCATGCGCTGCCGCGCATTTTATCGTCATTGCCGAGCACGCGATCGACTTCGCTCATATCGGCAAACATCCGCGTCTGGGTCTGCGCCGCGCAGCCGGTGACGACGATACGCGCATCGGGCTTGTCGCGCCGCAGCTTGCGGATGGTCTGGCGCGCCTGGGCCACCGCCTCGTTGGTGACGGCACAGGTGTTGACAACGATGGTGTTGCGAAGCCCCGCGATTTCCGCCTCGCGCCGGATCACCTCCGATTCGAACGTGTTCAGCCGGCAGCCGAAGGTGACGACATCGATAGTCATGCCACGTCAGCGAATAACGCCGGATCGAAATGGCCCTCGAACTCGAACGCCGCCGGCCCCGTCATCAGCACATGGTCGTCCTGCGCGCGCCATTCGATAGTGAGTTCGCCCCCGGGCAGGGTCATATGGACCTTGCGTTCCGTGCGCCGCAGCCGCGCCGCCGCCACTGCCGTGGCACAGGCCGCCGAGCCGCAGGCCTTGGTCAGGCCCGCGCCGCGCTCCCATGTGCGCATGGCGATGTGCTCGCGGTCCACGATATGCGCCAGCGTGATGTTGGCGCGATCCGGAAAAATCGGATGGTTTTCCAGCAGCGGACCGAAACGTCCGAGATCGTAGGCGTCGATGTCGTCGACCCAGAAGATCGCGTGCGGATTGCCCATGCTGACCACCGACGGCGTGTGCAGCACCGGCGCATCGATCGGCCCGATCTGCAATTCGATCGATCGCGTATCGCGAAATTCCTCGGCGAGCGGAATGTCCTTCCAGCCGAACTTCGGCACGCCCATGTCGACGGTATAAAGACCGGGTGACGGCCCCTGCCAGCAGTTCAGTAGCCCGGCCCGGGTCTCGAAGGTCAGCGCGTTCTTGCCGGTTTCCTCGAACACCTGCCGCGCCACGCACCGCATGCCGTTGCCACAGGCCGCGGCTTCCGAGCCGTCATTGTTGAAAATCCGGATGAAGGCGGCGGTGCCCTGCACGCGCGGCGCCTGCAACACCATCAACTGATCGTAGGGCACGCCGGCGGGCGACGCGATGGCGCGCGCCTCGTCAGGCGTGACGGTCGCCGCCGAATCGCGCAGATCAACAACGACGATCTCGTTGCCGATACCGTTCATCTTGGCGAAGCTATGGTTGGCCAGCGTGCTCATGCTACCGGCCTATATGGCGAATCCTTTGCGCCTTGACCAGAGTGCCTCGCGATTGCCCAGTTTGGAACGCATGCCAGCCTGCTGCGGTTCGTGATAATCTGTTTCTGCTTCGCCGCCGGACCAATTGACCCGCTGACGCCTTCGGAGACCATCGCATGAGTAATACCCGTGTTGCCGTCCTGGTCGCCCTGGCGCTGGTCGTCGTGGCCGCGGTCTGGACGAACATGTCCTCCAAGGGACCGGTCCAGCCTCCGTCCAGTCCAACCACCGCGACGCCACCACCGCCCGCCCCTCCGCTGCGCCCTCGCCTGCCCCGGCCACCTCGACCGACGCAACGCCGGCTCCGCCGGCGCCGACAGCATCTCCTGTGGTTCCCGCCGCACCCGCCGGCGAGACGTCCGCGCCCCCAGCTGCCGCGCAAACACCGGCGACGCCGCCTGCAACGCCGGCCACTCCACCGGCCGCCGAAGCACCTGCCGCCGCGCCAGCCCCTCCGAACGTGCAAACCGCCGACCCGTTCGGCGAGGAGCAGACCCTGACCGCGAAGAAGGTCGTGATCCTGAAAGGCTCGGCGAACTGGGATTCCGCATTCGAGACGCTGGTGGCCTCATTGAAGACGCTATCTGATTTCGTCGCCAAGCAAGGCATTAAGCCCGCCGGTCCGTCGCTGATCGTCTACACCTCGACCGACGACGCTGGATTCACCTATCAGGCCGAGATTCCGGTCGATCAGGAGCCGAAAAAATCTGGCCAAGGGCATGAGCATCGGCACATCACCGGAAGGCGCCACGCTGAAATTCATCCATCGCGGCTCGTATGACAATATGGACAACACCTATGAGGCGATCACCAATCACCTCGACGACAAGAAACTCGAGGCGAAGGACACCTTCATCGAGGAATACATCACCGATCCGCTGACGACGACCGAGGACAAGCTCGTCATCAACGTGTTCGTTCCGCTCAAGTAGATTGCCGCTCAAGTAAATCCGGAGTTCCAGAATGCGCGTCCGCACTCTCATCGCTGCCATCGCTCTTGCCATCACGGCCTCATCCGCGTTCGGGCAGACAACGACGCCGACGATCTCAGTGAACGGCGAGGCGACGATTTCGGTACCGCCTGATCTGGCGCAGATCGACAGCGGCGTCACCACGGAAGCGAAGACAGCGCGCGAAGCGTCCGAAGCCAACAACAAGGCGATGGGTATCGTGCTGCTGGCGTTGAAAAACGCCGGCATCGCGGAAAAGGATTTCCAGACCTCGCGGCTGTCGCTGTCGCCGCAAAGCGCGCCGGGCCGCAACGCCAACGCGCCGTTCCAGATCGTCGGCTACCGCGCCAGCAACCGCGTCACCGTCACCATCCGCGACATCACCAAGGTCGCCGACACCATCGACATTCTGGTGGGCTCCGGCGCCAACGAGATCAGCGGCATCAGCTTCATGGTCTCAAAGGCGTCGAAGCTGCTAGACGAGGCACGCTCCGAGGCGATCGCCGACGCCAGGCGCAAGGCGGATATTTACGCGCAGGCGGCGAACGTCGCGGTCGGCGCACCGATCAGCATTTCGGAAGAAACCGCGCCGGGTCCGATCCCCTACCGCAAAATGGCGGCGGGCATCGCGGCCTCCGCGCCAGTCGCGCAGGGCGAAGAAACGCTGCGGGTGACGGTGAGCGTGTCCTACGAGTTGAAGCCGAAAGCGCAGTAAGTAAGCTCGCAACCACGAACGGTTTCAACACACTCAATCGTCATGCCCGGGCTTGACCCGGGCATCCATCTGAAAAATTTCTATTTTAATAGATGGATTGCCGGGCATAGGCGAGCGGAAGCGACGCCGTTATTTGAACGGCTATGCCCGGCAATGACAAATGTATTACGTCGCCGCCTTCAAATCTCGAACACCTGGCCGGGTTTCAGCACGATAAACTTTTCCCGCGCGACGGCGGCGGCGTCGAGAGCCGCAGCCAGATCGTTGACCGGCGCGTCGATCGCTTCGTCCGTCAATTGAAACGTGCCGTGATGATGCGCCAGCGCCATCTCGGCCCCGCAATCGGCCAGCGCCTTTACGGCATCCTCGGGATTCATGTGCTGGTCGTGCATGAACCAGCGCGGCTCGTAGGCGCCGATCGGCAGGATCGCCGCGCGCAACGGCCCATGCGCCTCGCCCACGCGGCGGAAATGCGCGCCGGTGCCGTAGCCCGAATCGCAGACGACATAGATTTTTCCCGCCGGCGTCTCCAGCACGAAGCTCGCCCACAGCGCCTTGTTGCGGTCGAACAGCCCGCGCGCGGTCCAGTGCCTTGTTGCGACCAGCGACACCGCGACGCCGTTGCCGATTTCGACGCGATCGTTCCAGTCGAACGCTTCGGCGCGAATGGAAGCGTCGTTCGATGCTATCGTGGTGTCGTTGCCGAGCGGGGTAATGACTCGCGGCGAGAATTTTGCCGCGAGCTTCGACAGGGTGCGCATGTCGAGATGGTCGTAGTGGCCGTGCGAGACCAGCACCACGTCGATCGGCGGCAGATGTTCGAACGCGATGCCGGGATCGTTGACCCGCTTCGGTCCTGCGAAGCTCACCGGCGACGCGCGCTCCGACCAGACCGGATCGATCAGGATATTCAGCCCGGCGGTCTGGATCAGCCAGCTCACATGGCCGACATAGGACAGCCGCACCTTGCCGCCATTCACCTGCGGCGGTGGTGTATCCGAATGCCCGCTCGGCGCGCGCTCGGGCCACACCTGCCGCTTCCGGTCGCCCCCAAACTGCCAGCGCAGCACCTCCCAGAGCTTTTTCGGCGGCGCGCCGTCGGGATCGAAGAAGGTGGTGCCGTCGAAATGATCGGACTTTGGGCCGACATAGGTTTTCATGCGGGAGATCCAGACGGGCGGCAGGCCGATGACGGCGACAGCGGCTGCGAGCAGGCCAAAAACACGGCGGCGGGTAACCTTCATGGCCCGGAATGACCTGAAACGGCGTGTTTCGGCAAGAGGAAGGCCCGGAACCGGCCTTCACAATCGCCTCATAACTGCTGTTTTTGCCGACTTTTGTTGACTTTCCGGGCTTCCGGGGGTTTAACCGCCCAACTTCTCGAAAAGACGTTCTTTTCGACCCGCCGCCCGGCACAGGATGCCGGAGGCCAACGCCCGACAGCGCTGTGCGCCCTCGGGCGTAAACGTGTTTGGAATTTCACGTCCCCACCGGGACATGAGCAACGGGATACACTGCGGCGATGTTCGACAATCTGTCGGAAAAGCTCGGAGGCATACTCGATCGGCTGACGCGGCGCGGTGCGCTGTCGGAAGCAGACGTCGATGCCGCCATGCGCGAGGTGCGCCGCGCGCTGCTGGAAGCCGACGTCGCCCTCGACGTGGTCCGCTCCTTCATCGACAAGGTTCGCGAGCAGGCCATCGGCGCCACCGTCGTCAAGTCGGTGACGCCCGGCCAGATGGTCGTGAAGATCGTCCATGACGAGCTTGTTGCAACGCTCGGCTCCGACGGCCAGCAGATTGATCTCAACGCGCCCGCGCCCGTCGCGATCATGATGGTCGGCTTGCAAGGCTCCGGCAAAACCACCACCACCGCGAAGCTGGCGCGCCGCCTCACCCAGCGCGACAAGAAAAAAGTCCTGATGGCGTCGCTCGACGTCTATCGGCCGGCGGCTCAGGAACAGCTCGCCGTGCTCGGCCGCGACCTTTCTGTCGAGACGCTGCCCATCGTCGCGGGACAGAAGCCGGTGCAGATTGCGCAGCGCGCGCTTCAAGCGGCGAAGCTCGGCGGCTACGACATCGTGCTGCTCGATACCGCGGGCCGCACCACGCTCGACGAAGAGATGATGACGGAAGCGGCGGAGGTGAAAACCGCTGCGAACCCGCATGAAGTGCTGCTGGTCGCCGACTCGCTGACCGGTCAGGACGCCGTTAATCTCGCCCGCGCGTTCGATCAGCGCGTCGGTCTCACCGGCATCGTGCTGACGCGCGTCGACGGTGACGGACGCGGCGGCGCCGCACTCTCGATGCGCGCGGTCACCGGCAAGCCGATCAAGCTGATCGGCACGGGTGAGAAGACCGACGCACTGGAGGATTTTCATCCCTCGCGTATCGCCGGCCGTATCCTCGGCATGGGCGACGTGGTGTCGCTGGTCGAAAAAGCCGCCGCGCATATCGACGCCGAGAAAGCCGCGCGCGTCGCGGAGAAAATGCGCAAGGGCAAGTTCGATCTTGCCGACCTGCGCGATCAGCTCGCGCAGATGCAAACCATGGGCGGCCTCGGCGGGCTGATGGGCATGATGCCCGGCATCGCCAAGATGAAAAATCAGATCGCCGCTGCGAATCTCGACGACAGGGTCGTCAAGCGGCAGATGGCCGTGATCGATTCCATGACGCGCGAGGAGCGCAAGAATCCCGACATCCTCAAGGCCAGCCGTAAAAAGAGGATCGCCGCCGGCGCTGGCCTCAAGGTCGAGGAAGTCAACAAGCTGCTCAAGATGCACCGGAACATGGCCGACATGATGAAGGCCATGGGTCAGGGCAAGCGCGGCCCGCTGGCGGGCATGGCGCAGGCGATGGGCTTCGGCGGAGGCGGCATGCCGTCAGCCGATGCCATGAAAGAACTTGCGGCGAAGATGCCGGGCGGAATTCCGCAAGGAGCACCTTCGCTGCCGAAAGATTTTCCGGGCCTTCCAAGTCTTGGAAAACCGACATTGCCGGGCCTCGGCGGATTTCCGGGCATCGGCAAGAAGAAATAACGCAACCAGTTTCACATCATTCGAACACATCAACGGAGAAAAGAATGTCAGTCGTTATCCGCCTCGCCCGCGCAGGCACCAAGAAGCGTCCGGTCTATCACGTCGTCGTCGCCGACTCGCGCTTTCCGCGCGACGGCCGCTTCATCGAGCGTCTCGGCCACTTCAACCCGCTGCTACCGAAAGACAACGAAGCCCGCCTCAAGCTCGACCTCGACAAGGTCAAGGCATGGCTTGCCAAGGGCGCGCAGCCGTCGGACCGCGTGTTGCGCTTCCTCGATGCCGCCGGCGTCAAGAAGCGCGAGCCGCGCAAGAACCCGGAGAAGGCCGTGCCGCGCAAGGAGCGCAAGGCCAACGCCGAAGCCGCCGCGAAGCCTGCTGCCTGACCTTAAGTGACGCGCGACACGCGCATCTGCGTTGCACGAATCGGCGCCGCGCATGGCGTGCGCGGCGAAGTGAAGTTGTGGCCCTTCACCGAAGATCCGATGGCGGTCATCGACTACGGGCCGCTGTCGAGCAAGGACGGCGCGCGCCAGTTTGAAGTGGTGCGCGCCCGCATCGCCAAGGATCATCTGGTCGCGGTGCTCAAGGGCATCGCGACGCGCGAGGATGCCGAACGCGTCAACGGCATCGAACTTTACATCGCCCGTGACAAGCTGCCGCCCGCGGAAGCGGGCGAATATTACCATGCCGACCTGATCGGGTTGCGCGCCATCGATGACGCGGGCGCAGCGATCGGAAAAGTTCTCGCGCTCCATAATTTCGGCGCGGGCGACATTATCGAGATCGCGCCGCCGTCCGGTCCAACATTGCTGCTGCCGTTCACCGACGCAGTGGTGCCCACCGTCGATCTGGCCGAAGGCCATGTGGTGATCGTGATGCCGCCGGAAATCGACGGTGATTCACCGCAGGACGCGGACATCTAAATAAAGCTGGTTGAAACAGGACCAAACCATGTGGCGCGCCACTGTGCTCACGCTGTTTCCGGAGATGTTTCCCGGCCCGCTCGGCATCAGCCTCGCAGGCAAGGCGCTGGCGTCGGGCGTGTGGGCCCTGGAGGCGCGCGACATCCGCGACGCCGCCACCGACAAACACCGCAGCGTCGATGACACGCCGGCCGGTGGTGGACCCGGCATGGTGCTGCGCGCCGATGTGCTGGCAGCCGCCATCGACGCCGCGAATATCGGCCCGGATCGCCCGCGCCTGCTGATGAGTCCCCGCGGTCGGCCATTGACCCAGCAGCGGGTCGTGGAACTCGCCGCCGGACCGGGTCCGCTGATCGTCTGCGGCCGGTTCGAGGGCATCGACCAGCGGGTCATCGAGGCCCGCCAGCTCGAGGAAATCTCGGTGGGGGACTATGTGCTCTCGGGCGGCGAAATCGCCGCCATGGCCCTGATAGACGCCTGCGTGCGGCTTCTGCCGGGGGTGATGGGCAAGCTAAGCTCCGGAACCGACGAGAGTTTCTCGGACGGCCTCCTGGAATACCCCCAGTACACCCGGCCCCAGATCTTCGAGGACCGGCCGATTCCCGACATTCTGGTCTCCGGCGACCACGCCCGGATCGAGGCCTGGCGGCAGGCCGAGGCCGAGGCGCTGACACAATCCCGCAGGCCAGACCTCTGGGCGGCCAAAAACGCCCAAAACACGACCGCGAAGCCGCCAAAAAACACGACGAAAGGGTGACAACCCGCCGGTGATGTCGTATACGACCGCCCAATCCGTGCACGTGCTGGATACGAATTTCCGCGCAGCCCCTTCCGGGCGCGCCGCCGATGGAGTTTTGCGATGGACATCATTCAAGAGCTCGACAAAGAGCAGCTCGAAAAACTTTCCGCCGGGAAGACCGTTCCCGATTTCGGACCGGGCGACACCGTGATCGTCAACGTCAAGGTCGTCGAAGGCGAGCGTTCGCGCGTGCAGGCCTATGAAGGCGTCTGCATCGGCCGTCACGGCGGCGGCATCCACGAGAGCTTCACCGTCCGCAAGATTTCCTACGGCGAAGGCGTGGAGCGCGTGTTTCCGGTCTATTCACCGATGATCGACTCGATCAAGCTCGTGCGCCGCGGCAAGGTGCGTCGCGCCAAGCTGTATTATCTGCGCGGTCTGCGCGGCAAGTCGGCGCGTATCGTCGAGAAGCAGGACAATCGCGAAAAGGAAGCGCCGAAGGCAGCTTCCGGCGCGTAATCGCGCTGCGCTCAGGTGCTTGAATTCAGAAAGCGCGGTGTCCTCACCGCGCTTTTTCTTTTGCCACGATTTCTATTATCGCTGTTTGCAGCAATTACTTTTGCGACAGCGGCCCGTTCATGATCCAGCGATGGCCGAACGGATCGCGGATGATCGCGGTGCGCGTACCCCAGAACGAATAAGTCGGGCTCACCTCACCTTTCGCGCCCAGTTTCGTGGCCCGCTCGAAGACCTCATCCACCTTCTCGCCGGTCGGAAATTCAAGGCTGACCGACATCGTCACCGGCTCGCCGGGCAGAGGCGTGCGCGCCGTGCCGAATTCGGGGAACGCGTCGGACAGGAACAGCGGGCCGCCGTTGATCTCAAGCTCGCAGTGCAGGATGCGCAGCCCGTCCAGCGCGGGCATCAGCGCCTTCTGCTTGGCGTCGAAGGCGGCGGTATAGAAGGCGATCGCACCGGCGGCCGGCGAGACGGTCAGATAGGGCGCAACCGGCGGACGTGCGGACATTGTGCGATCCTGCGTAAGCTATTATGTGGCTGGTGTGGTGGTTCGCAAGTCCGCAACATCTTCTCAGCACGTCCATTTGCGGACTTGCGAACCAAAGCCACACCAGAACCTATAATTTCTAGTGTCCTTTTGAATCCGAAGTTCGCTATGGAACGCGCTGCAAAATGAGGCGAACTTCGGATTCAGGACACTAGGATACTTTCCCCTTCCGCCTTAAGCGAGTAAAAAGGCCGCCCCAAGCTACCCGGCGGCCTCAGGGGGCCGCAAACACCAATCCGGACGACGAAAATGGCCAAAGCGACCACGCTGTACGACAAGATATGGAACGATCATCTGGTTCATGAGGCCGATGACGGCACCTGCCTGCTCTACATCGACCGCCATCTTGTCCATGAGGTCACTTCGCCGCAGGCGTTCGAAGGGCTGCGCACCACCGGCCGCAAGGTTCGCGCGCCGAAGAAGACCCTCGCCGTGGTCGATCACAACGTTCCTACCACCGACCGTTCGAAGCCCAATCCCGACCCGGAAAGCGCCGAGCAGATCGCAGCGCTCGCGGAGAATGCGCGCGAGTTCGGCGTCGAATACTTCAACGAATTCGACAAGCGTCAGGGCATCGTCCACGTCATCGGCCCGGAGCAAGGGTTCACCCTGCCCGGCACGACCATCGTCTGCGGCGACAGCCACACCTCGACGCACGGGGCGTTCGGCGCGCTTGCGCACGGCATCGGCACGTCGGAGGTCGAGCATGTGCTCGCCACGCAGACCCTGATCCAGAAGAAGGCGAAAAACATGCGCGCCACCGTCGACGGCAAATTGCCGGACGGCGTCACCGCGAAGGACATCATCCTCGCGATCATCGGCGAGATCGGCACCGCAGGCGGCACCGGCTACGTGCTGGAATACGCCGGCGAAGCGATCCGCTCGCTGTCGGTGGAAGGCCGCATGACGGTTTGCAACATGTCGATCGAAGGCGGCGCGCGCGCCGGCCTGATCGCGCCTGACGAGAAGGCCTATGAATTCCTGAAAGGCCGCCCGATGGCGCCGAACGGCGCCAACTGGGATGCCGCCGTGCGTTACTGGGACACGCTGCGCACCGATGACGGCGCGCATTTCGATGCCGAGATCAGGCTCGATGCGGCCAAGCTGCCGCCGATCGTGACGTGGGGCACCTCGCCGGAAGACGTGGTGTCGATTTCAGGTATGGTACCCGACCCTGCGAAGATCGAGGACGAAGCCAAGCGCCTGTCGAAGCAGCGTGCGCTCGAGTACATGGGCCTCAAGGCCGGCACGAAGATCACCGACATCAGGCTCGACCGCGTCTTCATCGGCTCCTGCACCAACGGACGTATCGAGGATCTGCGCGCCGCCGCGAAAGTCATCGCCGGTCACACCGTCAACGGCAATCTCAATGCGATGATCGTGCCGGGCTCGGGTCTCGTGAAGGAACAGGCGGAAGCCGAAGGCCTCGACAAGATCTTCATCAAGGCCGGTTTCGAATGGCGCGAGCCGGGCTGCTCGATGTGCCTTGCGATGAATCCCGACAAGCTGTCGCCGGAAGAACGCTGCGCCTCGACCTCGAACCGCAACTTCGAAGGCCGTCAGGGCTTCAAGGGCCGCACCCATCTGGTGTCGCCCGCGATGGCCGCGGCCGCCGCGATCGCCGGACACTTCGTCGACATCCGCGAGTGGCGATCCGCATAACGCGCTTCGTTCAACGCGAGCACAAAAGAAAACAGGCGCTCTTTCGAGCGCCTGTTTTTTTGTTGATCGCTTGCTGTGGGTCTTACCAGCCGAAGCCGAAACCAAAGCGCGGTCCGAAGCCGATTCCGAAACCGGGTCCATATCCGTATGGATAACCATACGGCCGATAATACGCAGGCCGATAATATGGACCGTAGCCATATCCATAAGGCCGGTAATAGTAAGGCCGGTATCCATATCCGTAATAGGGCCGGTAGTACGGCCGATAATACGGCCGATAATAGTACGGCCGGTAATAGCGGTAACGGCGATAGTGGCGGCGGCGCGCGCTGACATCGGTCGGCTTGGCCTCGGCCAGCCGCGCGTCATAGCCCGGCGACGCTATTCTGGCCGGGGGAGCGGCGCTTGCGGGTGCGAGCGACATCCAGCCGGCAAACGAAAGAGCGGCAGCAACCACTGCGCCGCCCACGAACTTTCTCATTGCAATCCTCCTTCAATCGTTGCTCGACACGTTAACAACAACGCCGACCACCGATTTCAGTTCATCCCGTCAAGCCACGGGACATCGTTGACCGCGCGACCCAGACAATGCGTCTGGCAATGCTATCCGCATTAAGATGACTTTGGGTTTGCAGCAAGATCATGACACGGGCATTTTACCGATTCTTGGTAAAGGCGCCCCTCCGCCAAAGCGTAAATCAGTACCAGTGATGACGGCGGTGCCAGTGACGGCGATGATGCCAGTGGTGGCGGCGGTGCCAGCCGTGGTGCCGATGCCAGCGGTGATGGCGCCAGCGCACCTCCGTCGTGATATTCTCCGAGGCATGCTTCGCCGGCGTCGACGCAACCGGGTTGATCAGCGATACCGCCTGCGCGCGATCCACCGGTGCTGCGACTGCAAGAAGCCCGGCGACGGCTGCGAGTCCAAAGATCGTCCTGATGTTCATCTTCATGAATGCTCTCCCTTGATCAGCGAATCTGGAAACGAGCTCCGGCGCGTAGCGCCGGATCACACCGATGTCAGGCTAGGAAGAGCGAGGTGAATGCGTCGTGAATGTTCGTGCCGCATTGATGAACGCGGCCGTGATGCAAGGACTGAAAACGGAAAGCAAATACCGCGCGCGGACGACGCGCTAGCCGCGCCAATAGCAGCGCATGCGCGGCACGATCACCGTTCCGCTCGGGCGATATTCCTGCTCGTAGTGAGCATTACAGACCCGCACGGAATTCGGACCGGGATAGTTCGAGCCGCGATAGATGGGAACGCGCCGCGGCGCGCGGCGAATGATCCTGCGGCTCTGCGCGGAAAATTCCTCGGCGGTCAGTCCGTGGGCGGACACGGCGACCAGCGCAGGCTCGGCGCGCGATACGCCCGGCGCCGCCAGAACGATCAGGCCCGCGAAAAGGCCAAGGAGAATTGCCGAAGTCCGCATCATGGATCGCCGTCCCGTACACTTGTCCCGCGGCAACGTCTCCGATTGAGGCGCGCAGGTCAACACCAAGAAATCGTCAGGCCCATGCTTGCATGCGCCTTTGAAGACGCTTTGAAGGCCCTTGGCCCCGGCGGTCAGGCCCTCTAAACAAGGCCGATGTGGCCAACCGCAAAATCTCCCACCCTCGCCGAGATGGAAGCCATCGCGCATGACGCGTTCGCGCGGCTGCCGAAACATTTTCGCGACCTGTGCGAGGGGCTGATCATCCATGTCGATGATTTCCCCTCAGACGAAGTTCTGGAAGAGATGAAGGCGGAGAGCGAGTTCGATCTGCTCGGACTGTTTCAGGGCGTCGGCCTGCCGTTCCAATCGAGCGGCGACATCGCGCCGATGCCGAACATGGTCTGGCTCTATCGCCGACCGATCCTCGACTACTGGGCCGAACACGACGAGACGCTGGGCCATGTCATTACGCATGTTCTGGTGCACGAGATCGGCCACCATTTCGGCCTGTCCGATGACGACATGGAAGCGATCGAAGCCAGCGTGAGCTAGCTCGCGTCGCAGCCGGGATCCGCAACGCGGCGCTTCTCGGCTGCACCCGCCTCCCGCGAAGGCTTGCAGGGTTTCGCCACACTGGTGCGTCCCAACGGCTCACGCTCGCAGATACCGCCCATGACGCCTGCGGCCCTGACGCAGTCCCGCGCGCTGCTGAACACGCAGATCGGGTTATCGCGGTCGACATCCCGCCGGCACCATATCTCGGCGTGAGCGCTGCCGGACGACATCAGCAGGGCAACGCCAACCGCCAGAAAGAGCCCTGTCCGCAAGGATCGAACGTGCATGGCGTTCATGATGTGTCCTCCCCTTAGCGCATGGCCTTGACGGCCATGATGATATACTTAGAACAGCTCAAATTGCATCCGGTTCACGGGAACATCATGGACAAGTTTACGACACTCGAAGGCGTCGCGGCCCCCTTGAAGATCATCAATGTCGATACCGACATGATCATCCCGAAGCAGTACCTCAAGACCATCAAGCGCACCGGTCTCGGCAAGGGCCTGTTTTCCGAACAGCGCTACAAGGACGATGGCAGCGAGAATCCGGATTTCGTCCTCAACAAACCGTCCTACCGCAAGGCCAAGATTCTGGTGGCCGGGGACAATTTCGGCTGCGGATCGAGCCGCGAACACGCGCCGTGGGCGCTGGCCGATTTCGGCATCCGCTGCGTCATCTCGACCTCGTTCGGCGATATTTTCTACAACAACTGCTTCAAGAACGGCATCCTGCCGATCCGCGTCTCGCACGAGGAACTCGACAAGCTGTTCGACGACGCCGATCGCGGCGCCAACGCGACGCTGACCGTCGATCTGGAAAAGCAGGAAATCCGCGGTCCGGACGGCGGCGCGATCAAGTTCGAGATCGATCCGTTCCGCAAGCACTGCCTCTTCAACGGCCTCGACGACATCGGTCTCACGATGGAGAAGGGCAAGTCGATCGACGCGTTCGAGACGAAGGAAAAAACCGAGCGTCCATGGCTGTGAGATCAGAGTGTAGATCGTGATCTAGCCAAACAATGACGCGTCATACGCGGGCTTGACCCGCGTATCCATCACTTAAAAAGCTTTTAAGATGGATTGCCGGATCAAGCCCGGCAATGACATCCGGAATGTTGCCCCCGGCCTTGCATTTGAACAAGGTCGCGAGACGTAATTTTATAAAGCGGGATTCAGGGAGTATGGATCCCCGCCTTCGCGGGGACGAGGCAGCAAATAACTGCTGGCACCAAAGCCGATCTCAACTCACCTTCAACGCCGTAATCGCATCGGCAATCGCAATGGTGCGCTTCGCCATCTCGACATGCAGCCGTTCGACCATCTGTCCATCGAGCTGCACCACGCCCTTGCTGACGTTCTCCGGCAAATCGAATACGCCCATGATCTTGCGCGCGCGGGCCACGTCGTCCGCCGGCGGCGTATAGGCCGCGTTGGCCGCGTCGATCTGGCCCGGATGAATCAGCGTCTTGCCGTCGAAGCCCATGTCGCGGCCCTGCGCGCATTCCTTCGCAAAGCCCGCGATGTCGCTGATGTCGTTGTAAGGCCCGTCGAGAATCTCGATGCCGTAGGCACGCGCGGCCAGGATGCAATGCGAGAACAGCGGCAGCATCGCCGCGCGGCCCGGCAGCATCCGCATCCGCGTCTCGCGTGCAATATCGTTCGGCCCCATGATGAAGCCGGTGAGACGCCTGTCGCCGTCGCACGCCGTGGCCGCGATCTGCTGCGCGGACAGCACGCCGAGCGGCGTCTCGATCATCGCCCACAGGCCAATGGCCGGATCGGCCTTGAGCGCGCGCAAACGCTCTTCCAGCGTCTTCACGTCGGAGGGGCTTGAGACCTTCGGCACCAGAATGCCGTCCGGCCGCGCGGCTGCGGCCATTGCCAGATCGTCCTGCCACCACGGCGACTCGAGATTGTTGATGCGGATGATGATCTCGCGCCGCCCGAAACCCCGGGCGGCGACCGCCGCCGCGATCTGGTCGCGCGCCATCGGCTTCGCCTCGGGAGCGACGGAATCCTCAAGATCCAGAATGACGCCATCGGAAGGAAGGTTGCGCGCCTTGTCGAGCGCCCGCGCGTTGGAGCCCGGCATGAACAAGACACTGCGGCGCGGACGGATCATGGCTCGGTTCCCGGTTACAAGGCGGCCTGCGTTAGCATTTCAGATGGCCGCCCGAAAGGCTTGTTCGCCGCGTCAGGCTAGGTTAGCCAACCGGAATAATTTTGCGAGGCCTATCATGTCACCGTTTCCTGAACGCCTGCTCTCCGGCTATCAGAGCTTCGTCACCCAGCGCCTGCCCACCGAACAGTCGCGTTACCGCGAACTGTCGCAGATCGGCCAGTCGCCAGAAGTTATGGTGGTCGGCTGTTGCGATTCCCGCGTCTCGCCGGAAGTGATTTTCGACGCCGGACCGGGCGAATTGTTCGTGGCGCGCAACGTCGCCAATCTGGTGCCGGTCTACCAGCCCGATGGCGGCGCGCACGGCGTGTCGGCGGCGCTGGAATATGCCATTCAGGTGCTGCGGGTGAAGCACATCGTCGTGCTCGGCCACGCCCAATGCGGCGGCATTCGCGCTTTCTGCGACAACATCGAGCCGCTGTCGCCGGGCGACTTTATCGGCCGGTGGATGTCGATGTTCATCAAGCCGGGCGAAAAGGTCGAGCAGCGCGACCACGAAACCATGCAGCAGTTCGTCACGCGGATCGAGAAGGCGGCGGTTCTGCGCAGCCTTGAGAACCTGATGACATTTCCGTTCGTGAAAAACCTTGTCGACGACGGCAAGCTGCGGCTGCACGGCGCCTATTTCGGCGTGGCCGAAGGCTCACTGTCCATCGTCGATCAGGCGACGAAAGAATTCAGCCGCATCTATCAGGGTTCGCTGGCAACCTAGAGCGGGGTGAGTTTAATCCGGTGCGATAGATGCGCAGAGCCGTCATCCTGAGGTGCGAGCCCTTGCGAGCCTCGAGGGATGGCGGGTCATGAACGGCGCGCTGTGAGCCGACTTAAAGCCATCATGCTCTAGCTCTCGAACGCGGACAGACGAGTAAATCCGTCAACTGCCGATAAAAATGAAAGACGGCGCGCACAAAGTGCGCACCGTCCTGCTTCAAAACAAAATCAGATGAGGCCGCCGGCTCAGGCCGCTTTCTTCTTCGCGCTGATGAGCTTGCGGTTGATCAGGCATTCCGCGATCTGGACCGCGTTCAGCGCGGCGCCCTTGCGCAGGTTGTCCGACACGCACCAGAACGCCAGGCCGTTCTCCACCGTCGCATCCTCGCGGATACGGCTGATGTAGGTGGCGTCCTCGCCGGCGCACTCGTATGGCGTGACGTAGCCGCCCGGCTCATGCTTGTCGATCACGAGACAGCCCGGCGCATTGCGCAGGACGTTGCGCGCCTCATCCACCGATATCGGCTTTTCGAACTCGACGTTGACGGATTCCGAATGGCCGACGAACACCGGCACGCGCACGCAGGTGGCGACGAGCGCGATCTTCGGGTCGAGAATTTTCTTGGTCTCGGCCATCATCTTCCACTCTTCCTTCGTGTAGCCATCCTCCATGAACACGTCGATCTGGGGGATGACATTGAAGGCGATGCGCTTCGGGAACTTCTTGTTCTCGATTTCGCTGTTGGTGTAGACGGCCTTGGTCTGCGAGAACAGTTCGTCCATCGCATCCTTGCCCGCGCCGGACACCGACTGATAGGTCGAGACCACGACGCGCTTGATCGTCGCGAAATCGTGCAGCGGCTTCAGCGCGACCACGAGCTGCGCGGTGGAGCAGTTCGGATTGGCGATGATGTTGCGCTTGGTGAAGCCCGCCACGGCGTCGGCGTTCACTTCCGGCACGATCAGCGGCACGTCGGAATCGTAGCGCCACGCCGACGAGTTATCGATCACCACGGCGCCTGCCGCCGCGATCTTGGGCGACCATTCCTTGGACACCGCTCCGCCCGCCGACATCAGGCAGATGTCGACGTCGCTGAAATCATAGTGTTCGAGAGCTTTCACTTTCAGGGTGCGGTCGCCATACGACACTTCGACGCCCATGCTGCGGCGCGACGCGAGCGCGACCACCTCGTCGGCAGGAAATGCGCGTTCGTCCAGGATGTTGAGCATTTCCCGGCCTACGTTGCCGGTCGCTCCAACCAGCGCAACCTTGTAACCCATCGTTGACTCTCCGAAGAAAAATGTCTCGCCCTCACGCCTCGCGGAAAGGGAAGAGGCAGCGCTTCTATGCGAAAAACGGCCCAAATACAACGCAGAAGCAACTGCGGGGGCAGGTCTGGCGTCTGGCGGCGGGAGTTCTCCATCCGAGGCCGCGGCGGTGGCTCGTTCCCGTTGTCACGACCGGAACAGAACGTCCGCCAAGAGTGAGCCATGAGCCCGATCATCCTTGATCAGCCCGCCCTGAATACCTCCGGTATCCATCCCGCGCTCCGCAATTTTGCGGACGAATGCAGCGCGGTCGCGGTGCGTATCATGGCCTATGTCTGCGGTCTCGCGGTGCTGGCGGTGATCGCCGTGGACCTGTTCTCGGCGGTGCCGGTCGCAGCCAACACCGGGACGCCCGCCCTTCCCGGCTGGACGCCGGCCAGTCGCCCACACCCGGCCTTCGCCATCAGCAAGCTGGATTTGTCCGACAGACCAGATGCTTATGAAATCCTCCGGCACCCGGAAGGCGGCCGCAGGGACATCCTGCGCTGGGCCGCCACGGCCGGCGAAGCCCCTACAGCCGAAATCGAGATTTATCGACCCGGCGGCGAGCTGGACGCGTTCGCCGCGGCTGACGCTGACCTGGCAGCCCGGATGGCCAGCCAGGGAGCCGGTGACGCGGCTCGCGAGGTCGAACCCGCGGGCATCATCGACAGCAAGTTCGGCCGCGTCGCCCTGCTGCGTTTGAGCGGGGCTGCCCTGCCGGGCAAGCAGGCCTGTCTGGGCTTCGCAAAGACCTTCACGGCTCCGAATGTCACCCTCAGCGGATGGTCCTGCCAGGCCAGTTCGCTCGCCGCCCAGAGGGCGTTTCTCGGCTGCACGCTGAACCGGCTGACCCTGCTGTCGGCGGGCAACGATCCGAAAATGGCCGAGCTGTTCGCCCGCGCCGAACTCAAGCGCGACACCTGCAACACGACGACCGCGGCAGCGACGAACTGGATCGCCGCGGCGGACACGCCACCGCTTCGCGGACGGCTGACGCAGGATTGAGCGAGGTCAATCCGCCAGCCGCCGCTCCGCTCTGGAACCGCAGCTTTGACGCCCCATATCCGTGAAGACGCGGAGTTGCGATACGCGCCAAGTGTGGCCCATTGGTCCTTGTGGCGGCCTCCCCGGAACGGGTATGGTGACTTGAGATCGAATTCGACGAGGATATGATGGCTTTGAAGCACTTAGGCGCGAAAACACTGGCGATCTTGCTGGCGACGGCTGCGATTGCAACCGTCGGATTCGGGGCGACAGCCGCCGATGCCGCGCCCCGGAAGCGCTATGTCCAGCAAGATCCGACCTATGACGGCGCGCCGCGCAAGCCGCAGAATTATTCCTATCAACGGGGCCGCACCCGCGTCTACGTGACGCGCCGCTCGTGGCTCGATGCCGGCACCGAAGTGCGCCCCGGCGAACGCAAGTTCACCGACTACGCCTTCCCACCCGGCTATTCCTACGGCCAGCAGATCGACCGCCTGTATACCAGCCGCCGTCCGCTCGGCGACCAGTGGGATACCGGCACGCCGTTTCCGTTCCCGCTCTATTGAGTTTCTCAGCACGTGCTGAAGACGAAAATGCCCGGCTCGCGCCGGGCATTTTTATGGCATTTTGCATATGGCGGAATGGTGACGAACTTCGCCGCAAAAGGCGAAATGGTGTCCGGGCATTTTCCGGACAAACGGAACTCTCAGCACGTCGTCCCGGCCAACGGGTCCGGCTTCGCCGGCCCCGTTGGCCGGGACGACCACTCCATGAGGTCTCGCACGGATAGCAAACTATCCGGTCAACGCATCCAGCTCCGCGACGATCGCCTCGCCCATCTGCGACGTGGAGATGATCGTCGCGCCGTCGGACTTGATGTCGGCGGTGCGCAGGCCCTTTGCCAGCACGGCAGCGACCGCCTGATCGATCAGGTCGGCTTCTTTCTGCAAATCGAACGAGTAGCGCAGCGCCATCACGAACGACGCGATCATCGCCACGGGATTGGCCTTGCCCTGTCCGGCAATGTCCGGCGCGGAGCCGTGCACCGGCTCGTACAGTGCCTTGCGCTTACCGGTCTTCGGATCGGTCTCGCCGAGTGACGCCGACGGCAGCATGCCGAGCGAACCGGTCAGCATCGCCGCGATGTCGGACAGCATGTCGCCGAACAGATTGTCGGTGACGATGACGTCGAACTGCTTCGGCCAGCGCACGAGCTGCATGCCGCCGGAATCCGCGAGCTGATGCTCAAGTTCGACGTCCTTGTATTCGCGCGCATGCACCTGCGTGACGACTTCCTTCCACAACACGCCGCTCTTCATGACGTTGTGCTTTTCCATCGACGTCATCTTGTTGCGGCGCTTGCGCGCGAGATCGAACGCGACCCGCGCGATGCGCTCGATCTCGTAGGTGTCGTAGACCTGCGTGTCGATGGCGCGCTTCTGGCCGTTGCCTAAATCAGTAATTGTCTTCGGCTCGCCGAAATAGACGCCGCCGGTGAGTTCGCGCACGATCATGATGTCGAGGCCTTCGACGACCTCTTTCTTGAGGCTCGACGACTCCGCCAGCGCCGGATAGCAGATCGCCGGACGCAGGTTGGCGAACAGCGCCATGTCCTTGCGCAACCGCAGCAGGCCCGCTTCCGGCCGCGCTTCATAGGGAACGTCCGCCCACTTCGGTCCGCCGACCGCGCCGAAGATCACCGCATCCGCCGCCTGCGCCCGCGCCATGGTGGCGTCGGTAATCGCGACCTTGTCGGCATCGTAGCTGCACCCGCCGACCAGACCGGTCTCGGTCTCGAACGACGCGATGCCGCGCTTGCCGAGCCAGTCGATGATGCGCTTCACCTCCGCCATCACTTCGGTGCCGATACCGTCGCCAGGGAGAAGGAGAAGTTTATGCGATGCCATGATCGAATGCCTTTGGAAGTGTTAACTGTTCGCGGGGCGCGTTGACTGTCGGCGGATAAGTTGACTGTCAACTCGCGCCGACTTGCTAAAACGCCCCTGCGCAATTGGCAAGACACCATTGCCCTCGCGCGGTTGGTCAAGTCCGGCGGAAACTGCCAAGGTGACGGTCCCGCCGGAGCACCCCGTGAAACCCGCCAGCCCTGCCATCTCCGCGCATCCTGCGCGCATGATCCTGATTCTCGCGCTGGCGCCCGCCGTCGGCCTCGGCATCGGCCGCTTCGGCTATTCACTGGTGCTGCCCGACATGCGCGACAGCCTCGGATGGTCGTATTCGACCGCAGGCTTCATGAACACCGTCAACGCCATCGGATATCTCGCCGGCGCGCTCGGCGCCTCGCCCTTCGTGCGGCGCTTCGGCCTCTACAGATCGGTCATGATCGGCGCCATCGCCTGCCTGGCGTCTCTGGCGATCTGCGCACTGTCGACAAGCGTGCTGATTTTCAGTTTTGCACGGCTGCTGTCCGGCCTCGGCGCGGCGCTCATTGTCGTGGGAGGCGGCGCGCTGGCGGTGACCATCGCGCAAAGCAGCAGCTCCCGCTCGGCCTATCTTATCGGCCTGTTCTACACCGGCCCCGCCATGGGTCTGATCATTTCGGGTCTGGTCTCGCCGTTCCTGCTGCAAGGATTCGGCCCCGGATCATGGTGGATCGTCTGGATCGCGCTGGCGGCGATCTCGCTGCTGATGCTGATTCCTTTCCTGCTCAATCCGATTCATACGCCGATGAGCGCGGCGTCGGAGAGCGCGGCGCCGGTCGCGGTGAGATCGATTCTGATTTACCTGACCGGATATTTTCTGTTCGGCGCGGGCTACATCGCCTACATGACCTTCCTGATCGCCTATGTGCGCGACCACGGCGGCAACGCGGCGGCGCAAAGCCTGGTCTGGTGCCTGATCGGTACAGCGGGATGCATCGCGCCGTGGCTCTGGCGCAGCCTGATCGCGCGGCGCAACGGCGGGATCACCACCGCGATCCTGATCGGCGTCGCCACCACCGGCACGGTGATCGCACTGCTCGGAACAACGACGCCGGTTCTCGCGGCATCGGCATTTGTGTTCGGCAGCGCCTTCTTCTCGGTGACGACCGCGACGACGGCCTTCGCGCGCCTCAACTATCCGCCGGCCGCGTGGCCAAAGGTCATCGGCCTCATCACGATCATGTTCAGTCTCGGTCAGGCGCTGGGACCGTTCGCCACCGGCGCAATCACCGACGCAACAGGAAGCCTGACCTACGCGCTTTACCTGTCGGCAGCCGCTTCGGTGATCGGATGCGCGCTCTGTGCGTTGCAGCGGCCGCTCGATCCCCCGGTCACGTAGCGCGCGAGGGTTCTTGCGCAATCTGCAAGACAGCATTGCCCCGATCCGGTTGGCCAAGTCCGGCGGAAGCTGTCACATGGTGGCGCACACTTCCGGAGCCTTTGCCGTGACATCCTCCGACCTCGCGACATCATCGGCCTCAACCCCGTTCGCGCGTCCGATGCGCATGATCCTGATCCTCGCGCTGGCGCCGGCCATCGGGCTCGGCATCGGGCGCTTCGCCTATTCGCTGGTGCTGCCCGACATGCGCGACAGCCTTGGCTGGTCGTATTCCACCGCGGGCTTCATGAACACCATCAACGCCATCGGTTATCTCGGCGGCGCGCTGGGCGCCGCGTCCTTCATCCGCCGCGTCGGCCTGTTCCGCGCGACATGGATCGGCGCAATAGCGTGTGTCGTGTCGCTGGCGATCTGCGCGCTGTCGGGCAATGTTTTCATTTTCGGTTTCGGACGCCTGCTGTCGGGCCTCGGCGCGGCGGCGACATTCGTCGGCGGCGGTACGCTGGCGGCGACCATCGCGCAATCGCGGCCGGCGAAATCGGCGCTGCTGCTCAGCCTGTTCTACACCGGGCCCGGCACGGGGCTGATCGTGTCGGGACTGGCCGCGCCGTTCCTGTTGCAGTATTTCGGCCCCGGCTCGTGGTGGATCGTCTGGACGGCGCTGACGATCCTCACCGCCCTGATGATGATTCCGCTGTTGCTGAATCCGATCGACGTGCCCGCAGGCGAGACATCGGCCGCGGCATCGTCCATCCCGCTGCGCCCGATCGCCTTCTATCTCGCTGGCTATTTCCTGTTCGGCGCGGGCTACATCGCCTACATGACCTTCATGATCGCCTATGTGCGCGACGGCGGCGGCGGCGCAGCCGCGCAGAGCGCGTTCTGGTGTCTGATCGGCTTGATGTCGTTCGCGGGATCGTGGCTGTGGCGCGGGCTGATGGCGCGCGGCAACAGCGGAACCACCATCGCGATCATGATCGCGGTGACCTGTCTCGGCACCTTCATCGCGCTGCTCGGCACATCGCCGATGCTGCTGGTGGCATCGGCGTTCGTGTTCGGCCTGTCGTTCTTTCCGGTGGTCGCCGCCACCACGGTGTTTGCGCGCCTCAACTATCCGCCGGAGGCGTGGCCGAAAGTGATCGGCATCCTGACCATCACCTTCGGCCTCGGCCAGACGCTCGGCCCGTTCGTCACCGGCGCGATCACCGACGTGATGGGGCTGTCCTACGCACTCACCGTCTCGACGGCGGCACTGGCGCTCAGCGCGGTGCTGTGCGCGTTCCAGCGGCCGGTGAAGGGGTAATCGCTCTCTCGCGGTCGTCCCGGCGCAGGCCGGGACCCATCACCACCGGATTCACGTTGATGATGGCTGTCGCAACATCGTTCTTCAAACACATAGCGCAGGGGTTATGGGTCCCGGCCTGCGCCGGGACGACGTGCCGAGAGATCGGTGCGCAACGACGCCAGTATCTACCCCGCCGGGGGTCTGCGCCGCGAGCAGCCGCAGCACAATCAGCTTTCAAAAATCAGACAGGTGGTCGTGCCGTGCACAAGCAAGCGCCCCTTGCTGTCCGTAACCCGCCCTTCCGCGATCCCGATCCGGCGGCCCCGGTTGATCACCGTGCCTTCTGCCCTGATCAGGCCTGTCTCCGGCGTGATCGGGCGGACGAACGATATCTTGAACTCAAGTGTCGTGGAGCCGATTCCCTTGTCCAGCGTCGACTGGATCGCGAGCCCCATGCAACTGTCGAGCATGGTGGCGGCGAGGCCCCCATGCACGGTACCCGCCGGATTGAGATGGATGTCTTTCGGCTCCGCCGTCACGACAACGCGCCCGTTCTCGGCCTCCGTGACATCGTAACCCAGGGTCTGCGCGATCGTATTGAGCGGCAGCGTCCCCTCGACGAGGCCCTGAACGAACTCAAGACCGCTCAACTCCCTTTGTCTGTCGGCGGCGACGGTTCCATACGTCTTGGTGGCGGCACGGCCCGTCATCGTCTTCTCCCGGTTGAACTGCGCGTGTGGGGCGTCACCATAAAATTCGCGCCCGGATCGCGCTCGCCGGATTCGGACATCATCGTCCGGGCGATCTCGCCCGAAGCAACGCAAGCTGCTAGATTCCATTGTGCCATGACGCTGCAATTTGCCGAGTGTGACCGGGCGCGCGTCGCCCGCGACCCGAGATATGACGGGCGGTTCTTCACCGCGGTCCGCACGACGAAAATCTATTGCCGGCCCGTGTGCCCGGCCCAGCCCCGATCCGCAAACGTCTGCTACTTTCCATCCGCCGCCGCAGCCGAACTGGCGGGCTTCCGGCCTTGCCTTCGTTGCCGGCCTGAAACCGCGCCTTTCAGTCCGGCGTGGAAAGGCACCCGCGCGACAGTCGACCGGGCGCTGCGGCTGATCGTGGATGAGGGCGCGCTTGATGCGGAGCATGCCTGCGTTGAAGACCTGGCGGCGAAGCTGGGAATTGGAGCACGCCAACTGTCGCGGCTGTTCGCCCGCCATCTGAATGCGACTCCGATTCAGGTCGCGAAGACAGCGCGCGTTCAGCGCGCCAAACGCCTGCTCGACTCCACCGAACTCCCCATGATCGAAGTCGCCGCGCGAGCGGGCTTTCGCAGCCTGCGCCGATTCAACGCCGTTTTCGTTGAGGTCTACCGCAGATCGCCAACACAGGTCAGGCGACGGCCGGTGAAGGTGTAGCGCCGTCATTGCAAAATTTAAGAGATGGTCGTCCCGGCGCAGGCCGGGACCCATAACCCCTGCGCTGTGTGTGAGAAGACGACATTGCAACAACCATCATCAACGTGAGTCCGGTGGTGATGGGTCCCGGCCTGCGCCGGGACGACGTGCGGAAAGATCGTTGCGAGACATAATATCATATCATCCGTCATTGCGAGGAGCACTTGCGACGAAGCAATCCAGTCTTTGTAGCCTTCCGTCTGGATTGCTTCGCTTCGCTCGCAATGACGAAAGAAGCGTCTGCCGCTACCCCGCCGGGGTCTGCGCCGCGCGCGAGCGGCGCAAGAGCTTCATCGCGCGCGCCAACCTGGAGTCCTTTTCCGACGTGACCTCGCCGTCGCGTTCGCTCTTCGAGAAGAACCGCGTCACCGCGACGAAGAACACCGGCACCATCAGCAGCGCCAGAACGACGACGGCGATCATGCCGCCCATCACGCTGGTGCCCAATGCCTGCTGGCTCTTGCCGCCGGCGCCGGAGGCGATCACCATCGGCAGCACGCCGCAGACGAAAGCGAGGCCGGTCATCAGGATCGGGCGGAAGCGCAGGTGGCAGGCCTCCATGGTCGCCTGCAACAGTGGCGTGCCCTTCGCGCGCAGGTCCTTGGCAAACTCGATGATGAGAATGGCGTCCTTCGCGGCGAGCCCGATGATGGTGATGAGGCCCACGGTGAAATAGACGTCGTTGGCGAGGCCGCGCGAGGTCGCCGCCAGCACCGCGCCGCAGATACCAAGCGGCACCGTCATCAGCACCGCCAGCGGAATCGTCCAGCTTTCGTAGAGCGCGGCGAGACACAGGAACACCACCAGCGCCGAAAGCGCGAGCAGGAACGGCGCCTGCGAGCCGGACAGCTTTTCCTGCAACGATTGCCCGGTCCACTCGTAACCAAAGCCGCGCGGCAGCTTCGCGGTCAGCCGCTCCATCTCGGCGATGGCGTCGCCGGAGGTGAAGCCGGGCCTGGCCTCGCCGGAGATGCGCACCGACGGATAATAATTGAAGCCGACGATCTGCGTCGGTCCCACCGCCCATTTGATGGTCGCGAACGACGACAGCGGCACCAGATCGCCGCGGCTGTTCTTGACGTTGTAGGACAGGATGTCCGACGCGTTCATGCGCCCGACGCTGTCGGCCTGCACGATGACGCGCTGCATGCGGCCGCGGTTCGGGAAGTCGTTGACATAGGCGGAGCCGAGATTGGTCGAGATCGTGCTGTTGATGTCGGCGAAGGTGACGCCCTGCGCGGCGGCCTGCTCGCGGTCGATGATGAGCTGCACCTGCGGCGCTTCCGGCAGGCCCTCCGCATAGACGTTCTGAAGCACGGGACTCTGCCGGGCCGACGCCAGCAGATCGTCCTTCGCCTTCATCAGCGCGGCGTAGCCCTTCTGGCCGCGATCCTGAAGACGGAACGAGAAGCCCGATGAGTTGCCGAGATTGTCGATCGGCGGCGGCTGCAACGCGGACACCTTGGCGTCCTTGATCGAGCGCAGCGAGCGGTTGATGTCGTCGACAATGGCGGCGGCGGAATCGTTCGGCCCGCGCTCCGACCAGTCCTTCAGCGTGACGAAGGCCTGCGCCGTGTTCTGGCCCTGGCCCAAGAAGCTGAAGCCGGTGAGGAACGTCACTTCGTCGACGCCCGAACGCTCCTTCAGGAATTTCTCCACCTTCTCCACCGCGGCCTGGGTGCGGTTGAACGAGGAGTCCGACGGCGTCTGCACGTCGACGGTGATGAAGCCCTGATCGTCCACCGGCAGGAAGCCGCCGGGCAGCCGGGTGAAGGCGAAGACGAGGCCGGCCAGCAGCGCGACATAGACCAGCATCAGCCGGCCGGTGCGCTTCACCGACCAGCCGACCACACGGCCATAGCGGCCCTTCACCGATTCAAGCTGGTTGTTGAACCAGCCGAACAGGCCGGTCTTGCCGTGGGCGTGTCCCGCTTCCACCGGCTTGAGCAGCGTCGCGCACAGCGCCGGCGTCAACGACAGCGCCATCAGCGCCGAGAACGAGATCGCCGCCACCATCGTCACCGAAAACTGGCGGTAGATGATGCCGACGGAGCCGGGGAAGAACGCCATCGGCACGAACACCGCGATCAGCACCAGCGTGATGCCGACGATGGCGCTGGTGATCTGCGACATCGCCTTGCGGGTGGCTTCCTTCGGAGACAGCCCCTCCTCCGACATGATGCGCTCGACGTTTTCCACCACCACGATGGCGTCGTCGACCAGGATGCCGATCGCCAGCACCATGCCGAACATGGTCAGCATGTTGATGGAATAGCCGAACAGGTAAAGCACCGTGCAGGTGCCGAGCAGCGCGATCGGCACCACGATGGTGGGGATCAGCGTGTAGCGGAAGTTTTGAAGAAATAAGAACATCACGATGAAGACGAGGACGATGGCCTCGACCAGCGTCTGGATCACCTTGGTGATCGAGGCTTCGACCACCGGCGTGATGTTGTAGGGAATGTCGTAGGTGATGTTGCCGGGGAAATATTTCGACAGTTCCTTCATCTTCTCTTCGACGGCGCTGGCGGTCGCCAGCGCATTGCCGGTCGGCGAGAGCAGCACCGAGAGGCCGGCGCTCGGCTTGCCGTTCAGCCGCGTGGTGAACTGATAGCCCATGCCGCCGATCTCGATGCGCGACACGTCGCGCAGGCGAACGGTCGAGCCGTCGGGATTGGCGCGCAGCACGATGGCGCCGAACTCGTCGGCGGAGCCGAGCTGTCCCTTCACGAGAATCAGCGCGGAAATGGTCTGGTCCTTGCGGCTCGGCTCGGAGCCGACGCTGCCCGACGCGACCTGCGCGTTCTGGGCGGTGATCGCCTTGGTGACATCGTCGGCGGTGAGGTTGTAGGCGACCAGCTTGACCGGATCGATCCAGATGCGCAGCGAGCGCTCGGTGGAATACAGCGTGGCGCGGCCGACGCCGGGGATGCGGCGGATTTCGCCGAGCACGTTGCGGATCATGAAGTCGCCGAGGCCGACTTCATCGAGGCTGCCGTCGGTGGAATTCAGCGTGATGATCTGCAACACCGCGCTGGAGGCTTCCTCGACCAGGATGCCCTGCTGGATCACCGGACGCGGCAGCCGCGCCTCGACGCGCTTGATGCGGTTCTGCACTTCCACGGAGGCGAGATTGGAATCGGTGCCCGGCACGAAGTTGGCGGTGATTTCCACCTGGCCCAGCGAGTCGGAGGTGGATTCAAAGTTGAGGATGCCCGAGGCGCCGTTGAGCTCTTCCTCGATCAGCCGCGTGGTGGAGTTGTAAAGCTCCTCCGGCGAGGAGCCGGGATAGCTGGTCGAGATCGAGATCGAAGGCGGCGCGATGATCGGATATTGCGCGATCGCCAGAAACGGAATCGCGATGATGCCGAGCAAGCAAATGAACAGCGCCACCACCCAAGCGAAGATTGGGCGGTCGATAAAGAAACTCGGCATCATGACTCCCTGAAACGGACTAGACCCGGGCGGAACATCTCACCCGGACTCATTGCGATCACCGGACCGGCGTAAAAGGCGCGCGGCGGCCCCGGCGACACGTCTCGCGAAGCAATCCGGCCCGGGGGCATCCGTAACGCCGGACTGCTTCGCTGCAATGACGGCGTAACCTTGCGCCGAACTCACTTGATCGGCTCAGCGCACCTGCGACTGGCCGGACGAATTCGCCGCCGCGGCCTGCTGGAGGCTGCCGGTCAGGTCGGACGCCTGCGCCTCCGTCCACGCGCTGGTCTTGACCGCATCGCCGACGGCGAACTTCTGGAAGCCTTCGACCACCACGCGCTGGCCGGGCTGCAAGCCTTCGGTGATCAGCCACTGGCCGTCGACGAGGCCGCCGGTGCGCACCGGCTGCGACACGATGCGGTTGTCGTCCTTCACCAGATAGACCTCGCTGGCGCCGGAGGCGCTGCGCTGGACCGCCTGCGGCGGCACGGTGATGGCGTCGGGATCGCGGCCCTGCTCGATCAGCACGCGAACGAACATGCCGGGCAAGAGTTCGCGCTTCGGATTCTTGAACTCGCCGCGCAGCGTCACCTGTCCGGTGCCGGCATCGACCTTGGCGTCGGAGAACAACAGCTTGCCGTCGAGCGGATAGATCGAGCCGTCGTCGAGCACGAGGCGCACCTTGGCGGCGTCGGGCGCCACGGCATCGAGATCGCCGCGGTCGAAGTCGCGGCGCAGCCGGTTGAGTTCGTTCACCGACTGGGTGAAGTCGGCATAGACCGAATCGAGCTGCTGGATGGTGGCCAGCGCATGGGTCTCGTTCTGCACCACAAGCACGCCCTCGCTGAGCAGCGCCGCGCCGATGATGCCGCTGATCGGCGCCTTGAGCGTGGCGTAGCTGAGGTTCAGGCGCGCGCGCGACACGTCGGCGTTGCGCGCGGCGAGTTCGGCCTTGGCCTGCGCCAGATTGGCGATCGCGACTTCGTTGGACGCCTGCGAGGCGGCGTTGCTCCTGGCCAGGGTTTCGATGCGCACGGCATGCTGCGAGGCCTGCTGCAACGCCGCCTCGGCCTTGGCGAGGGCGGCTTCCGCGGCCTGCAATTCGACTTCAAACGGCTTCGGATCGATCTGGTACAGGGGCTCGCCGGCCTTGACCTCGCGGCCCTGCTCGAAGGAGCGCTCGACGATGATGCCCGACACGCGCGGGCGAACGTCGGCGACCCGCAGCGGCGCGATGCGGCCCGGCAGTTCCTTGATGATCGCGCGGGGCTGCGCCTTCAGGGTCACGACGCTGACTTCGGGGGGCTCGGGCGGGGCCGACGAGGCGACGCTGGCGTCGTTGCAGCCGGAGAGCAGAACCGCGGCCCCAAAAAGCAGGGCCATTGAAGTTATCCCGGAAGTGATCCCGGACCTGATCGCGTGGGGACGCGCTTGCATTTCGTATCCTTCTTATTTTCGCATATCGAAAATCAGAACGACCGGGACCAATTCGCCATTAACCCGCCTTGGCGCGACTGATTCACGATCCTTGCTGACAGTCCTCAGCATGAATCGTGCCGGTGTGCATCGCAACACGGCGGCGGGGTGACGCGTTGTCGCGGTTTTGTTAAGTGTTTGTTATATATGGAATTAACGCGCGTTAAGATTGCTCACGATTGCGTCAGATCCAGTGAAGGTATCTGCCTCCTGAGAGGCAAAAGTGTGCAACTGCGGCAAGTGCCTTGTTTTTCAGCATTTGGCGCAACGATCCCGCATCTCGCGCATAGGTTGCAATAAAAGCGCCGAGGACCGCGAAAAACGCATGCCGGCAAGGGGTTTGGCATGCAATCCCGCCGGTGGCCTGTCCTGCCTGCGGCGGCTGATCGCCACGCCGAATTATTATCCCGCGGCGATCCTGCCTTGCCTGCGCAGATGGACGATCTGGGCCGTCAGGCCGACGATCAGAATGATGAGAAGGCTGCCCTGCGACCCAAGCAGGAGCGGCGACTTCAGGTCGGTCACCAGCGGGTGGCCGTCCGGAACGCGCCGCAGAACCTCGGTCACCGTCGGCAGCATCAGCAAAAATGCCGTCAGGCTCAGGCAGACCGTTTCGATATATCTGGCTGCACGCCCCAGGCCGCGAAGGTGTCCGACACCATAACCCGCCAGCAGCAGCACAAGCGTGACCGCGCCGATGACATAGCCGGCCGGCTCATGGGCGACGAGAAAGACGGTGACCGCGCCGATCAGCATCGCGATGAAATAGATCAGGCCCGGAAGCGATCGCGGAACGATCCGGCCGTAGCGGGCGAACATGAACACGGCCACCGGAATCGCCGGCAGGCTGCCGAGGGTGTGTATCCAGCCGAGCGGAGAAATTCCAAACATCAGAGACGATCCTTCTTTGGAGGGTTTTCTATCTACTAGTTGGTAGGCATTCAGAGCCGTCCGAGGCCTGTTTTCCATCGCGCTTTTGTTTTCAGGGGGCGAGGCGCTTCAGCAGCGGACGGGTCACGACAGCGAATATCTTGGGGTCGCCATAGGCGCGGGCCGACAGCATCCCGCCGTGAACGGCGGCCATGAAGACTTCAGCCTCGGCTTTCGCTGTCCCGGTCAGCCGCAGGCTGCCCTGCTTTGCGCCGCGCTCCAGAACCGACGCCAGCCACGCCGACAGCGCGCGAAAATGCCCGCGCACCTCCACGGCGATCTCTTCGGGAAGAACCGGAATCTGTGTTGCAAGCAGGGCGCAGACACAGAACGGAGCCGTCGCATCAGTGATGCAGGCTTCCCAATAGCCCGCATAGGCGCGAAGCCGCGCCAGTGGATCGGAGACCCGCCGATCCAGTTCGGCAAGGCCCGCTTCAGCCTCTTTGCGATATTGGGCCACCAGCGTGCGGACGAGATCGGCCTTGCTGGGAAAGTGGTGGTGAATGCTGGCGTTGCGAATGCCGACGACCTTGGCGATGTCGGCATAGCTGAAGCCGTTGTAACCGCCCTCGATAATCAGCGAGCGCGCGCAATTCAGGATCTCGTCAGACGTGGTCTGGGCATGGGCCATGCGATCTTCTACCTTCTAGTAGGTAGCTATTCAAGCCCGGATGGCCGGCGGCGCGCTGACGTTTTGGTGATGACGCGATAGCGAGGCCGTCCAGCGGCCATTCGCCTGCAAGGGCACGACGGCATCGCGTGACAGAACAAGCTGCATCGATGCAATGTAGCGGCCATCAACTGCCGCTGAACGAGTTGTAGCCCTGATCTTCCCAGTAGCCGCCCTTGTAGTCGTTGGTGACTTCCATCGCGACCACGTATTTCGGGTTCTTGAAGCCGAGCTTGGTCGGCACGCGAATTTTCATCGGATAGCCGTAGGCGCGCGGCAAAATCTCGTCGCCGAACCTGAACGTCATCTGGGTCTGCGGATGCAGCGCGGTCGCCATATCCAATGGCGAGTTATAGCCGTCCATGTCGGCGCAGTTGAACCAGACATATTTCGCGCGTGTGTCCGCGCCGATCAGTTGCAGGAAGCGGCTGAGCCGCACGCCGGTCCAGCTTCCGATCGCGCTCCAGCCCTCGACGCAGATGTGGCGCGTGATCTGCTTTTCCATCGGCAGTTTATAAAGCTCGTCCAGCGTCCACGGCTTCTTGTTCTCGACCAGCCCGCGCACCTCGAGCTTCCACGTCGAACCATCGACATCGGGCGCGTCGTCGAGTGCATAATAGGCATTGAACGGAAACGGCCGCGTGATCGCGCTTTCCGGAAACGTCGGCGCCAGCGTGTTCGGATTGAACAGCTTCGCCTGCACCGCGTCGTTGAATTTGGAGATCCGCACCAGCATCGATTCAGCCGAGAAACTGTCGGTGACATCACAGCCGGTCAGCAGCGTCAGCGCGCCGAGGCTGGCACCGCCGGCGATGAAGCGGCGGCGCGACAGGTCGGGCATGATTTTCAATGCATCCTTGACCAGCAACTGCTTGTCGACGCCGGGGATCAGGAGTTTGCGCATGCGGCCCATCTGCTTGCTCCTAGCGTCCAATAATCATCGCGCGCAGGCTCTTCGGCACCAGCAGCGCCAGCGCGACGTGGATCACCAGAAATCCGACGATCGCCGCCATGCAGGCAAAATGGACGTAGCGCGCCGCGTCGTAACCGCCGAATACGGCGGTCAGCCACTGCAATTGCACCGGCTTCCAGATCGACAGGCCCGACAGCACGATCAGGATGCCGACCACGATGATGCCGGCGTAGAGAAGCCTCTGCACCTGATTGTACACGGTGAGATCGGCGTGGGAGAGGTGTCCGGTGAGCGCGGCCCTGGTGTCACTGAGGACGCCGCTCGCGGTGATCGGCAGCAGTTTTTTGCGGAAGCGTCCGGTGACGAGACCGAGCGTCAGATAGACGAGGCCGTTGACCATCAGGAGCCACATCGCCGCCAGATGCCATTGAATCGCGCCGCCAAGCCAGCCGCCCAGCGTGATCGAACGGGAAAACGTCAGGGATTCGAACAGCGGCGAGGCGTTGTAGATCTGCCAGCCGGACATGATCATCAAAACGATCGCGACCGCATTGATCCAGTGGACGATGCGGACCCAAGCGGGCTGGATCACCTTGCGGACGGCGGCGGCCTCGGCCGGACGGTCGGTGGCAGAGATGCCGGACATGACGTTGGACATGAGCGTTTCCGTTTTCACGATGTCATCAACACCATACGCGCCTAATCTAGTCCCTGTTACGATGCGCCGTATTAAAATTCGCGCCGGGAACCGGCCAGGAAAGAGTGATGAAACGCCGCAATGCGACTTCACGAAAATGAGAGCGAGGCACCTCCAGAACAGATCGTCCCGGCGCAGGCCGGGACGACTCGCTACGTTTTGTCGCCCCGGCGAACGCCGGGGTCCATCACCCCTGTCAGAGTCGTTGAAGCAGGATATCTGCAACCGGCTTAACAGATGGCTCGGTGGTTATGGGTCCCGGCGTTCGCCGGGACGACGAGAGATATGATGTTGTGTCTTACGACGCCGGCATCAGCACGGTGTCGACGACATGGATCACGCCGTTGGACTGGTTGACGTCGGCGATGGTGACGGACGACTTGCCGCCCTTGGCATCGACGATCCAGACCTTGCCGCCGTCGAGCTTCACGGTGAGCGTCTCGCCCTCGACGGTGGTCAGCTTCTTGCCGTCGGTCAGATCAGCCGCGCTCAGCTTGCCCGGCACGACGTGATAGGTGAGGATCTTGGTCAGCGTCGCCTTGTTCTCCGGCTTCACCAGATTGTCGACAGTGCCGGCCGGCAGCTTGCCGAACGCGGCGTTGGTCGGCGCAAACACGGTGAACGGCCCCTTGCTCGACAGCGTTTCGACCAGACCCGCGGCCTTCACCGCGGCGACCAGCGTGGTGTGATCCTTCGAATTGACGGCGTTCTCGACAATGTTCTTCGAGGGGAACATCGCGGCGCCGCCGACCATCACGGTCTTCTCGCCGGACATTTCGCTCTTCATCATCTTGTCCTGCGCCTGAACGGGCACAGTCACGGCAGCGGTCAGCGCCAGCGCGCCGATGGCGGCGGCGGACAGCAGGGCAAGGCGGCTTGAGTTGATCTTGAGCATGTGTCGTCTCCCGATGAATTGAAAAGTTCCGGCGGACATCCGCCGGAACGGGCGACGGCACCGATCCTCACACATTGCGGATCATCGCGCCGTCGCTGCCCGAGCTACGGCGGCGCGCGCCGCGCGTTTCAGAATATAAATTTTCGGGAATTTGAAACTTTATCGGATGTGGGACGTGTCACAGCGGAATTGCGTCGGAAACATCCCTTAACGTCATTGCGAGGAGCGCAGCGACGAAGCAATCCGGAGTGCGCCGATGTCGTGTCCGTTCGTCCCCGCGAAAGCGGGGACCCAGAGCGAAGGACTGGATCCCCGCTTTCGCGGGGATGAGCGGAGGCGGGACGGAGAATAAGTTTTCACAACGTCGCGGTGACAAAGCTCCGGTTCCACGTCGGCGCAATGAGAATCTCATTCACGCAGGCACGCGGCGGCATGCTGGCCACGAAGGCGATGGTGCGGCCGAGATCTTCCGGCTGCAACATCTTCGCCATCTCCTCCGCGCTGGGCGGCACCGGGCGCAGCTTGAGGATCGGGGTCGCGACTTCGCCCGGCGACAGACAGGTCGCGCGCAGCCCGTTCTTGTATTCATCCATGTTGAACGAATGCGTCAGCGCCAGCACCGCGTGCTTGGTGGTGGTGTAGGCCGGTCCGGTCATCTTCGAGACATGACGCCCCGCCCATGACGCCACGTTGATGATGACGCCGTCCTTCTGCGCGCGCATCGCCGGCAGCACCGCGCGCATGCAGTACATCACGCCGTTGAGATTGATATCGACCAGCTTGTCCCAGCCCTCGGTAGTGATGTCCTCCCAGCTCCGCTTCGGCACGTTGACGCCGGCGCTGTTGACCAAGAGATCAATGCGGCCGTGTTTCGCGACAATCGCCTTCGCGACCTTCTCCGCGTCCGCCGCGCTGGACACATCGAGTACCATCGCCTCGGCCTGGCCGCCGTCCTTCGCGATGCCCGCAACGGCCTCGTCGAGCACATCCTTGCGGCGGCCCGAAATCACCACGGTCCAGCCTTCTTTCGCCAGCGCCTGCGCGCCCGCAAGACCGATGCCGCTTCCTCCGCCCGTGATCCAGGCCACACGTTTCTTGTTGTTGCTCATGCCGGTTGTCTCCGTTGCTTTGTGACGTATGATTTTGCTACGAGTAGGTCGAGAATACAGCCAATGAACGTGAGAGTTTCCATTTCGTCATTGCGAGGAGCCCTTGCGACGAAGCAATCCAGTTCTTGCTATTCCCAAAACTGGATTGCTTCGCTGCGCTCGCAATGACGATGCTATCGATCCCACCTACATCGGAATGTTGCATGAACGCGAGCGCGAACGCCAACCTGTTTTCCCGCCTGTTCGACGGGCTGACCGACACTGGTCGACTGGCCATCGAGACAACCGACGGCGCGCGGATCAGCTATGCCGACCTGATCGCGCAGGCGGGCCGGGTGGCGAATGTTCTCGTCGCGCGCGGCGTCAAGCCGAGCGACCGTGTTGCAGCGCAAACCGAAAAATCCGTCGAGGCGCTGGTGCTGTATCTCGCCACCGTGCGCGCGGGCGCGGTGTATCTGCCGCTCAACACCGCCTACACGCTGGCCGAACTCGACTACTTCATCGGCGACGCCGAGCCGTCATTGATCGTGTGCGATCCGTCGAAGGCGGAGGGCATCGGCAAGCTCGCGGGGAAAGTGAACGCGAAGGTCGAGACGCTGGATGCCGACGGCAAGGGATCGCTGACGGAGGCCGCGGCGAAGGCTTCGCCGGATTTCGTCACTGTCGCGCGCGCGGGCGACGATCTCGCCGCCATCCTCTACACCTCGGGCACCACCGGCCGCTCCAAGGGCGCGATGCTGACCCACGACAATCTCGCGTCGAACTCGCTGAGCCTTGTGGAGTACTGGCGCTTCACCAAGGACGACGTGCTGATCCACGCGCTGCCGATCTATCACACCCACGGATTGTTCGTGGCGAGCAACGTCACGCTGTTCGCCCGCGCGTCGATGATCTTCCTGCCGAAGCTCGACCCGGAGCTCATTATCAAATTAATGCAGCGCGCCACCGTGCTGATGGGCGTGCCGACGTTCTACACACGCCTGCTGCAATCGCCGAACCTGTCGAAGGACTCGACGTCGCACATGCGGCTGTTCATTTCCGGCTCCGCGCCGCTGCTCGCGGAAACTCATCGCGAATGGTCGGCGCGCACCGGACATGCGGTGCTGGAACGCTACGGCATGACCGAAACCAACATGAACACGTCGAACCCCTATGACGGCGATCGCGTGCCGGGCGCGGTGGGCTTCCCGCTGCCGGGCGTGTCGGTACGCGTGACCGATCCGGAGACCGGCGAGGAGATGGCGCGCGACTCGATTGGCATGATCGAGGTGAAAGGCCCCAACGTGTTCAAGGGCTACTGGCGGATGCCGGAGAAGACCGAGGCGGAATTCCGCAACGACGGTTTCTTCATCACCGGCGATCTCGGCAAGATCGACCCGCGCGGCTATGTCCACATCATCGGCCGCGGCAAGGATCTGGTGATTTCCGGCGGCTTCAACGTCTATCCGAAGGAAGTCGAGAACGAGATCGACGCCATCCCCGGCGTGGTCGAGAGCGCGGTGATCGGCGTGCCGCATGCGGATTTCGGCGAGGGCGTCACCGCCGTGGTGGTGAAGGACAAGGCGGCTGCGGTGGATGAAGCCGCGGTGGTTGATGCGCTCGACGGGCGGCTGGCGAAATTCAAGATGCCGAAGCGCGTGATCTTCGTCGACGACCTGCCGCGCAACACCATGGGCAAGGTGCAGAAGAACGTGCTGCGGGAGAGCTACAAGGATATTTACAGGAAGTGATCTCTCCCTCTCCCCCGCCTGCGGGAGGTGGGCGATGTATTTTAAAAGTACGGCAAAGATGGATTGTCTAGCGACTGTCCGATTTTTCGCACGGGAAAGTATCGCGCAGGCCTGACAGGAGCAGGATGGAAACCGGCATATCGCCTTTCGCAGACGACTTGTCGGCCCGCCGAAGCATGATCTCTTCGGCCTGTTCGATGCTCATTGCGAGGTTGTCGGGCATGCAGAACGCCGGCTGGCCGCCTTGGCTTTTGATCCGCGCATTATAGGCCATCAGGCCGCTCTTCACGCCATCGAGATACAACTGGTTGATGTTGCGAAACGACTCATTCTTCGGATTGCGATAGGCATCCAGCCGCACATCGGAAGCAGCAACGGGAGCCGCCGTAAGCGCAAAAAAGCACGCCGACAATATCCATCTGGTCATCGCTACGGCGTCCTTGCTTTGGCGGCGGCGTCCTTGCCAGCAGCACCACCCGTTTATCGGCGGCCGAATGCTTTTCGTCCGCTCCGGCTGTCAAGCATACAAGTTTCCGTGGGTGGGGGAGAGGTGATGAGCGTCAATACCCCGTCGCCAGACTGACGACGAAACGCGAACTCACCACCAGCAGATAAATCCCGAACGCCATTTCGAGTTTGCGCTTGGTCAGCAGATGCGCGACGCGCACGCCGAGCGGCGCGATCAAAAGACTGGTCGGCATCACCAGCAACGCGCCGATGATCGAGATGTAGCCGATGGCGAACGGCAGTTGCAGCGCGGCCACCTCGGGAAAGCGCGCCGCCGCCGGCCAGCCCGCATAGATGTAGCCGATCGCGCCGGGGATCGAGATCAGCACCGCGAGGCCCGCCGAGGTGCCGATGGCCTGATGGATCGGGCGGCCGTAGAAGGTCATCAAGAGATTCGAGAACAGCCCGCCGCCGATCCCCATCAGCGTCGAGAGCAGGCCGATGAAGAAGCCATAGGCCTTCATGAAAAGACCCTTCGGCATTTCATCGCCGAGCCGCCAGTTCTCCTTGCCGAGCAGCAGCCGCGCCGCCGCCGACCAGGCCACGCCGACGAAGACGTATTTGAACAGCTTCTCCGGCGCGTAGCGCGCGATCACGCTGCCGGCGATCACGCCGATCAGCACCGGCACCGCCCATTTCAGCAGGATCTCCATGTCGACGCTGCCGCGCTTGTGGTGCGCCTGCCATGAGCGGATCGAGGTCGGGATGATGATGGCGAGCGAGGTGCCGATGCAGAGCGGCATCCGCACCTCCAGCGGCACGCCCGCGAGGCGGAAACATTCGTACAGCACCGGGACCAGCACCGCGCCGCCGCCGATGCCGAAGATACCCGCGAGAAAGCCGGCCAACGCGCCGGTCATCACCAGCAGCGCCGCCAGTTCAATCAGTTCGGAGAGATTCAGTCCGGCGATCATGGCGCAAATCCAATATCATGTCGGGATCGCGGGAGCCGTGCGATAAAATGAATCTAGCTTCAGAGGCTGAAGCGGAACCTCGCATCCGTGGCATACAAAACGTAAGTATACCAGAGCGCCACCGGAGACAATGAAAGTAGTGACTGAAAGTTCATTTGTTGTTCAGTTCTGCGTTGCGCTCATTCGGCCGACTCCGTAAATAGAAATCCTCTAACAAACGATCCCGCATAAAAAGTCGGCAACTCTTCCTGCCGCAAACCATTAAAAGTCGCCCATGGCTCCAAGGATCGACCGACCGCTTTCGCCTTTCATGAATTACCGCTGGACGCTGACGATGGCGATGTCCATCGTTCACCGCATCACCGGTATCGCGCTCTACGCAGGAACGCTGCTGCTGGCCTGGTGGCTGATCGCCACCGCCTCCGGCCCCGGCGCCTACGCCAACATCCAGGGTTTCACCTCAAGCTGGATCGGCCGCGTCATCGTGTTCGGATACACATGGGCGCTGCTGCATCACATGCTCGGCGGCATCCGCCACCTGATCTGGGATCTCGGTTACGGCTTCGGCCCCAGCGAGCGCGAATGGCTCACCCGCGCCGCCCTGATCGGTTCCATCACCCTGACGATCGTGGTGTGGATCGTCGCCTATATTGTCGGAGGCGGACGATGAGCGTTGAGACCTCGAAATCGTCATCGGTCCGCACCCCGCTCAGCCGCGTCCGCGGCCTCGGCTCCGCGCACCACGGCACCTCGGACTTCTTCCGCCAGCGCATCACGGCGATCGCCATGGTGCTGCTGTTCGTGCCGGTCATCATCGTCATCCTGTCGCTGCTCGGCCGCAACCAGGCGGGCGCGGCGCAGATCCTCGGCTCGCCGCTGATCGCGATCATCATGATCCTCTTCATCATCGCCAGCGTCTGGCACATGAAGATCGGCATGCAGGTGGTGCTGGAAGATTACGTCACCGACGAGAAAACCAAACTTGCGGCGATCATCGCCAACAATTTCTTCTCGGCCGCGGTCGGTCTGGCATCGATCTACGCCATCATCAAACTGTCTTCAGGAGTCTAGCGCATGGCCGCGAACGGCAAGAGCGCGCCCGGCGCAAACGGTCAAGCCTATCCCATCGAAGACCATACCTATGACGTGATCGTCGTGGGCGCCGGCGGCGCCGGCCTGCGCGCCGTGGTCGGCTGCTCCGAAGCCGGCCTGCGCACCGCCTGCATCACCAAGGTTTTCCCGACCCGGTCGCACACGGTGGCGGCGCAAGGCGGCATCTCCGCCTCGCTCGGCAACATGCATCCCGACGACTGGCGCTGGCATATGTACGACACCGTGAAGGGGTCGGACTGGCTCGGCGATCAGGACTCCATCGAATACATGGTGCGTCACGCGCCGCAGGCGGTCTACGAACTCGAGCACTGGGGCGTGCCGTTCTCGCGCACCGAAGACGGCAAAATCTATCAGCGCCCGTTCGGCGGCATGACGCTGGACTACGGCAAGGGCCAGGCGCAGCGCACCTGCGCGGCGTCCGACCGCACCGGCCACGCCATGCTGCACACCATGTACGGCCAAGCGCTGCGCCATTCGGCGGAATTCTTCATCGAGTTCTTCGCCATCGATCTCATCATGGACGATCAGGGCGTCTGCCGCGGCGTGATCGCGCTGAAGCTCGACGACGGCACACTGCATCGCTTCCGCGCCCAGACCACCATTCTCGCCACCGGCGGCTACGGCCGCGCCTACCTGTCCTGCACCTCGGCGCATACCTGCACCGGCGACGGCGGCGGCATGGTGCTGCGCGCCGGCCTGCCGTTGCAGGACATGGAGTTCGTCCAGTTCCACCCCACCGGCATCTTCCCGGCGGGCTGCCTCATCACCGAGGGCGCGCGCGGCGAAGGCGGCTACCTGTCGAACTCCGAAGGCGAGCGCTTCATGGAGCGCTATGCGCCGTCCGCGAAGGACCTCGCCTCGCGCGACGTGGTCTCCCGCGCGATGACCATCGAAATCCGCGAAGGCCGCGGCGTCGGCAAGAACAAGGACCACCTGTTCCTGCATCTGGACCACCTCGATCCCGCGATCCTGCACCAGCGCCTGCCGGGCATTTCGGAATCGGCCAAGATTTTCGCCGGCGTCGATGTCACGCGCGCGCCGATCCCGGTGCTGCCGACGGTGCACTACAACATGGGCGGCATCCCGACCAACTTCCACGCCGAGGTCGTCACCAAGAAGGACGGCGACGACAACGCGGTGGTGCCCGGCCTGATGGCGGTGGGCGAAGCCGCCTGCGTGTCGGTGCATGGCGCGAACCGCCTCGGCTCCAACTCACTGATCGATCTCGTGGTGTTCGGCCGCGCCGCGGCGCTGCGCTGCGCCGAGAAGCTGACGCCGAATGCGCGCCAGCCGGAACTGCCGGCCAACTCGTCCGAGCTTGCGCTCGGCCGGCTCGATCGTTTCCGTCATGCTTCGGGCGGCACGCCCACCGCGAAGCTGCGCGACAACATGCAGCGCGTGATGCAGAACAACTGCGCGGTGTTCCGCACCGGCGACGTGCTGAAGGAAGGCTCCGAGCTGATCCACAAGGTGCACGGCGGCATCGGCGACATCGCCGTCACCGACCGTTCGCTGGTGTGGAATTCCGATCTCGTCGAAACGCTGGAATACGACAACCTGATCGTTCAGGCCGTGGTGACGATGGACTCCGCCTCCAACCGCACCGAAAGCCGCGGCGCGCACGCCCGCGAGGATTTCGCCGACCGCGACGACAAGAACTGGATGAAGCACACGCTGTCGTGGATCGACGGCAAGGGCGGCACGACCCTCGCTTACCGCCCGGTGCACGACTACACGATGACCAACGACGTTCAGTACATCGTGCCGAAGCCGCGCGTGTATTGATGAGACTTTCCCCGGACGCGGTGCGGCACGACGTGCCGCTCCGCTGATCCGGGGCCGTAACGGTCCCGGTTCTGCCCGGGACTAGAATGCAGGAACAGCCGCAGGAAGACCCATATGGTTCAATTCACACTGCCGAAGAACTCCACCATCAGCGGCGGCAAGGAATGGCCGAAGCCGGAAGGCGCGACCGAACTGCGCGAGTTCAGGGTCTATCGCTGGAATCCGGACGACGGCAAGAACCCGAGCGTCGACACCTATCATGTGAACACCCACGATTGCGGGCCGATGATTCTCGACGCCCTCATCTGGATCAAGAACAACGTCGATCCGACCCTGACCTTCCGCCGCTCCTGCCGCGAAGGCGTCTGCGGCTCCTGCGCCATGAACATCGACGGCCAGAACACGCTGGCCTGCACCCGCGCCATGGACGAGGTCGAGGCCGGCGCGATCAAGGTCAATCCGCTGCCGCATCAGCCGGTGGTGAAGGACCTCGTGCCGGATCTGACGAATTTCTACGCGCAGTACGCCTCCATCGAGCCGTGGCTGCACACCACCACGGCGACCCCGCAGAAGGAATGGAAGCAGTCGCCGGAAGACCGCAGCAAGCTCGACGGTCTTTACGAGTGCATCCTGTGCGCCTGCTGCTCGACCTCGTGCCCGAGCTACTGGTGGAACAGCGACCGCTATCTCGGCCCGGCCGCGCTCTTGGCCGCCGATCGCTGGGTCAAGGACTCCCGCGACGAGGCCACCGGCGAGCGGCTCGACAATCTGGAAGATCCGTTCCGGCTCTACCGCTGCCACACCATCATGAACTGCACCAAGGCCTGCCCGAAGGGGCTGAACCCGGCTGAGGCCATCGCCGACCTCAAGCTGAAGATGGTCGAGCGGCAGGTGTAATCGCTGCCCTCACTGGTCGTCCCGGCGCAGGCCGGGACGACGCCTGAATTCAGTTCATCTGCCGTAATTGATACGTCTTGAAACAATACCGCTCCCGCGCGATGACTGGCGCATGAGCCATCCGCCCGCCCAAAGCCCCGACGACCAGAAGCCGTTCGGCGCCTATGCCCCCAACGCGCTGCAACGCGCGGTGATCGCCGCCGCCCACGGCTCCGGGCTGAAACGCGGCGCGTTCCGGCCGTGGCTGTCGCGCATTGTCCACCTGCTCGGCGCGGGGCCGATCGACGCCACCTATCAGGGCGCATCGTTCCGGCTGCATCATCTGGCCAGCGGCACCGAGCGCGGCGCGCTATTCAATCCCGACTACAATCTGCCCGAGCTGGATTTCCTGCGCGAGCACGCGCCGCAAGGCGGCGTGTTCGTCGATGTCGGCGCCAACGTCGGCACCTATGCGGTGGCGCTGGCAAAGCATGTCGGCGCGGGCGGCCGCGTCATCGCCATCGAGCCGCTGCCGAGCGCGGGGACGCGGCTTGCGTTCAACGCATCGGCCTCGAAGCTCACCAATCTCGCTCTGGTGAAGGCAGCGGCGGGCGACAGCGACGGCATGCTGAAGATCGAGACCGACGGCGGCAATCTCGGCGCGAGTCACGTTTCCGCCACCGGCGACGTCGAGGTGCCATCGTACAGGCTGCTCACCGTTTTGAATGACAACGGCATCACGCGCATCGATGCGCTGAAGATCGATGTCGAGGGCTATGAGGATCGCGTGCTGGTACCGTTCTTCCGCGACGCGCCGCAATCGCTGTGGCCGAAAGCCGTCGCCATCGAACATCTGGAACGCAACGCGTGGCAGAGCGACTGCATCAAGGACATGATCGCGCGCGGCTACGCCATCGCCGGCAAGACCCGCAGCAACACGCTGCTGGTGCTTCGCAGCTAGCTCACCATTGTCCGGATAGATGTCGTCCCGGCGAATGCCGGGACGACACATGGCTAAATGAAGCGCTTCGAATCTACCTGAACGCCGGCAGCACGAAGATCGCGACATTGACCGCCATCGCCGCGGCGAATGCCGCCGAGCGCAGCGGCGGCTTGTTGAAGATATAAAACAGCGCGTGGGCGATCCGCAGCAGAATGTAGAGCGCGGCGAGCAGGTTCACCACCACAGCCGGAGCGCCCATCGTGACCGCGATCACCACGGCCGCCGCGAAGAACGGAAAAGTCTCCAGCGCGTTCTGATGCGCGGCGTAGGCGCGCCGGTGCCTGGACGGCAGGTTGTCGTAGTCCTCGCGCGGATAGCGGTTGTCGCTGGCGGTCCCGCTCTTGGCGTATTTCGCCAGCGGGTAAGGCAGCAGCGCCGCGATCAGCACGCACCAGTAGGCCAGCGGCATCGGACCCTCTCCGGATATTCGCCTCGGATCTTGTTCCGTCACTCTCCGTGGCTTTCCGTCATGCTGTCAATACGAAGGCACAGCACAGCGGAACATTGCCGTCCGCCATCCGTTGTCTCAGACGGACAGATGCGAGGCCATCAAGCGATGCAGATTCCCGGCGTAAATCCAGGTGTGGGCGATCCCGAAGAAATTCCGCCGCCGACACCGGGCATACCGGCGGAGCCTCCCGAAGAAATTCCGCCGGGCCATCCGCGGCCGGAGATTCCTCCCGTCATCGACGATCCGGCTGAACCGAATCCGCCGCGCGAGCTTCCTCCCGACACGCCGGATGAAGTGCCCGGAACGGGTGCGCTGCAACCGCCGCCCGGAACGATGTCGGTTTTCATCCGCTTCGATTAACGTGCATTCATTCCCGCGCGCTGATTCGCGCGCGGATTCAAAATAGTTTGCGCATCGATGCGCTTCGCCACATTGCTGCCGCCTAATCACTATCGGCTGATCGACGGACGCATTCGCGTGACGGCAGCTGCAACGGCTGCTCCGTTTTCTTCTCACCACAAGGTCCCCATGAAGAACATTCGACTCATTCTGCTGACGACGACTGCGATCGCCGCCGTTCAACTGCCGCAGTTGCCCGCGCATGCAGAAGCATCGTCATTCATCGTCGCGCAAGCCGCACCGGCGCCGGCCGATCCGAACGCGCCCAAGGCTCCGCCTAAGGCGGCTCCGCCCGCGCCTCCCAAGGCTGCGCCCGCACCTCCCGCTGCGCGCCCCGCACCGCCGCCACCTGCCGCGCGCCCCGCACCTCCTCCTCCACCCGCAGCACGTCCGGCGCCTCCGCCGCCTGCCGCGCGTCCTGCTCCGCCACCGCCGCCAGCGGCGCGACCCGCTCCGCCTCCACCGCCTGCTGCGCGCCCTGCACCGCCCGCTCCCCCGGTGGCGCGTCCCGTTCCGCCACCGCCGCCGGCTGCACCGAAGGCAGCACCCCCGCCGCCTCCCGCTGCGCCGCGGGCCGCTCCCCCTCCGCCGCCACCTCCGGCCGCGGCTCCGAAAGCACCGCCGGCCCCAACGGCTGCTCCTGTGGCACCTCCGCCGCCGGCGGTACGTACGGCTCCGCCTCCCCCAGCTCCCGCGCCGGGCGCAGCGCCTGCAACGGCGACGCCGCCTGCCGGTGCGCCATCCACCGCGCCCGCAGCGCCGCGTGCACCGAATGCGCCTCCGGTCGCGCCAGGCGTTCGCGACGTGACGCCGCAACGTTCGGGCGATCCCGCCGCACGTCCGCCCGCACCGAATGGCGCAGCACCATCGGCCGCGCCTGCAACGCCGGGCGCAACACCTCCCGCGCCGGGGCAGCCGCCCGCACCGGGACAGCCGGGATTCGGCGAGCGCCGCGGCCAACGTCAGGGTCCGCCGCCGGGAATGCCTGCCGGCACGCCCGCAGCGCCGGCCGTTGCACCTCTCGCGGCACCGCTGCCGCCGGCTCCTGCCGTTCAGGCAACGCCGATTCCGCTCCAGCAGCCCGGCACGCGTCCGGTCGGACGGATGGATGATTTCCGCGGCCAGCGTCAGGAGCGCACCGAAGGCGGCCGCACCATCATCACCGAACCGGGCCGCGTCATCGTGCGCGATCCGAACGGACAATCCTTCGTGCGCCACAACGACGTCGATCGCTTCCGCTACGGCGCGCGCGATGTCCGGGTCGATCGTCAGGGCAACGACAACCGCACCATCGTGGTGCGCCCCGACGGCTCGCAGATCATCACCCTCACCGACGACCGCGGCGGTCTCCTGCGCCGCAGCCGCCGCGGACCGGACGGACGCGAGGTGGTCATCATCGACAACCGGCGCGGGCCGGGCTTCGGCGCCGGCCTTGCCGCCGGCGTGGTGGCCGGTGCGATCGGCGGTTACTTCGTCTCGCTGCCGCCGCCGGTGCTGCGCATTCCGCAGAACCGCTACATCGTCGAGGCGGAGGATGCATCGCCCGAACTGATCTACGACACCATGATGGCGCCGCCGGTGGAGCGCATCAAGCGGCCCTATACGCTCGATGAAATCCGCTACAGCCCGTCGGTGCGCCAGCGCATGCCGAGCGTCGATCTCGACACCATCACCTTCGAAACCGGATCGTGGGAAATCCCGCAGGATCAGGCCGCGAAGCTGCAAGTGATCGCCGACGGCATCAACCGCGTCATCCAGAGCAATCCGCAGACGGTGTTCCTGATCGAAGGCCACACCGACGCGGTCGGCAGCGACGTCGACAACCTGTCGCTGTCGGACCGCCGCGCCGAATCGGCGGCGACGCTGTTGACGCAGCAGTTCGGCGTGCCGGCTGAAAACCTCACGTCGCAGGGCTACGGCGAGCAGTACCTGAAGGTGCCGACGGACGGACCGGAGCGGCTCAACCGCCGCGTTACCGTGCGCAACATCACGCCGCTGCTCAACGGCGGCGAGGCCAGCGCCGCACCGCGCTGAGGCGGGGCGTCATGTGAAAACGAAAACGGCCGGGAGAAATCCCGGCCGTTTTTTTGTTTTGCAACGAAGTTTCAATATCGTCATTGCGAGGAGCACTTGCGACGAAGCAATCCATCGCCGGGCCTTCAGCCGCGATGTCGTCCCCGCGCAGAGGATTATTCAAACGCGCTTAATCTCCGACGGCGCGATGAGAACCACCTTGCCCGCAACATCGCCTTTCATGCGCAGCATGAAACCCTTCTGCAAATAGCCTTCGATCTGATCCTCCCGGATCGAAAGCTGATTCTTGGCGTGATGCTTCACATCGCCCAAGGCAGGATCGGCCACGCGGTAAAGTCCATTCGGGTAGCGATGCGGCGTGAAGATCTCACCGTCCGGTCCGATATGCTCCCAGCCCATGTGCACTCCCGCTTCCGGTTGCTGTAACCCGGTGCGTTTCAGCTCTTGTCGTTATCCAGCTTCGGGATGTGAGAGCCCTCGCCGGCCGACAGCAAGCCGGTCTTTGTGTAGAGATTGAGCTTGCCGCGCGTATCGGAAATATCGAGGTTGCGCATGGTCAACTGGCCGATGCGGTCGGCGGGCGTGAACGGCGCATCCTCGACCTTCTCCATGCTCAGCCGCTCCGGCGCATAGGTCAGATTGGGGCTCTCGGTGTTGAGGATCGAGTAGTCATTGCCCCGGCGCAGCTCGAGCGTCACCTCGCCGGTGATCGCGCGCGCCACCCAGCGCTGCGCGGTCTCGCGCAGCATCAAGGCCTGGGAATCGAACCATCGCCCCTGATAGAGCAGGCGGCCAAGCCGCATGCCGCTGATCCGGTATTGCTCGATGGTGTCTTCGTTGTGGATGCCGGTGACGAGACGCTCATAGGCGATGTGGAGCAGCGCCATGGCCGGCGCCTCGTAGATGCCGCGGCTCTTCGCCTCGATGATCCGGTTTTCGATCTGGTCGCTCATGCCGAGACCATGCCGCCCGCCAATGGCATTGGCTTCGAGGAACAGCGCGACGGGATCCGTGAAGGTCTTGCCGTTCAGCGCAACCGGCTGACCTTCCTCAAATCGCACCGAGACCTTCTCGGCCTTGACAGCGCAGTCGTCACGCCAGAACGGAACGCCCATGATCGGATTGACGATTGTGATGCCGCTGTCGAGATGTTCGAGATCCTTGGCTTCATGGGTGGCGCCGAGGATATTGCTGTCGGTCGAATACGCCTTCTCGGCGCTCATCTTGTAGGCGAAACCGTGCGCGGTCATGAACGCCGACATTTCCGCGCGGCCGCCTAACTCATCAATGAACTGCTGGTCGAGCCAGGGCTTGTAGATCTTCAGATCGGGATTGGTCAGCAGCCCGTAGCGGTAGAACCGCTCGATGTCGTTGCCCTTGTAGGTCGAGCCGTCGCCCCAGATGTTGACGCCGTCTTCCTTCATGGCCGAGACCAGCATCGTGCCGGTCACGGCGCGGCCGAGCGGCGTGGTGTTGAAGTAGGCGATGCCGCCGGTGGAGACGTGGAACGCGCCCGATTGAATCGCGGCGATGCCTTCGTGAACCAGTTGCGTGCGGCAATCCACGAGGCGGGCTTTCTCGGCGCCGAACTCGCGCGCTTTACGCGGAATCTCGTCGTAATCGGCCTCGTCGGGCTGGCCCAGATTGGCGGTATAGGCAAAGACGCGCGCGCCCTTCTGCTTCATCCAAAGCAGCGCCGCGCTGGTGTCGAGCCCGCCCGAGAAAGCGATGCCGACATTTTCTCCTTTGGGAAGGCTCTTCAGAATCGTAGTCATCAGGCGTCCATTCGTGCAATTCGGCTTTCTATAGAAAGATTGGCGGGCGATGGGAAGGCCACTGGCGGCTCAGCAAACTCGATTGTCATCATCGGGCTTGACCCGGTGATCCATCCAAAAGAATGGCCGGAAGAAGATGGATCGCCGGGTCAAGCCCGGCAATGACACCTGCGTTATCCGGCGATGGCGGTCCCGACGGGACCATGAAGCAATCAGGACAAAAGCTGCGCTTCGGATTCAGCCCCCGGCCTTATCCTCGGCGAATCTCCCACATCACGCCCGAGCCGCTTCTGCCGCCAGCGATAGCCCGGCCAGGCGAAGCGCGTCAGTCCCGCGTCGATGCCGTAGTCGGTGAGCCGCGTCGACGGCCAGCGGTAGATCAGCGCGTAGCACAGCCAGATCACCACGAACGATACCGTGCCGGAGAACAAAACGTCGGTCAGGAAATGTCCGCCGAACGACATCCGCAGTCCGCCCGTGAACAGGCCGAAAGCGGTGGCGGCGACATAGGCCAGCGGACGCCACGCCGGCGGCGCAAGTGCTGCGGGCGCATAGGTCCAGAACGCGGTGGCGCCTTCGCCGGAGAAGAACGAGCAGTTCTTCGGGCAGTCGCCGCGCGGATCCCACCACGGCTTGAAGTCGAGCTTGCCGTTGAACTCCGTCACCACGACGGGGCGCGGGCGACCCCAGTAGCCCTTGAACACGATGTTGGAAAGCACGATGGCCGTGAGCAGCATCGTCACCAGCAGGAACACCATGGCGCGGCCGGACATCATCAGCGGCTTCACCGGACGGATCAGCTTGACGACCAGCGACACGAGCGCGGGCAGCACGAGACCCCATGCGATCCACATCGCGCCGTCGCGCGCGATCATCGCCCACGTCTCGGATTTCAGCGGAAAGGTTTTCGTCGTCGCGTCGTAGAACAGCGCCGCGACTTTCAGATCGAGTTCGGGATAGAGCCCGAACAGCAATCCAAACACGAGCGAGATCGCGAGCGCGATGATGAGGCCGGTGCGGTTCATGGCCGGTGTTTAGCCGAGGCCTGACAGGCTGAAAAGCCCTCAACGTCATTGCGAGCGCAAGCGAAGCAATCCAGACGGAATGCCCCGCAAACCAAGGCTGGATTGCTTCGTCGCAAGTGCTCCTCGCAATGACGCAGAATGATGAATCAGCGCGGCAGCGGCGGCAATGGCGGCGGCTCCGGCGAGACAGCACGCCAGCCGCCGGCATTGCGCCCGGCGATCAGCCAGTACACCACGCCGCCGAGAATGCCCGCGCCGACCATCACCTCCAGATGGCGCCGCACGATGCCGTTGAACGTCATGTTCACGGTGTCGAACGGAATGAAGCCGAGATAGCAGAACAGCCCGGCGAGAGCGCCTCCGACGGCGTAAGCCAGAATATGGCGGATCGAAAACACCTCGGTGATCAGCGCGATGATCGCCGCCGGCAGCAGCGCGAAGCCGCTGATGAGAATGAAGCCGAATCCAAGCACCATGTTGATGGCGCCCTGATCGACGTCGAGCGACATGTCGCTCACTTCCGGAAAGAACAGTGCCCACAGCACCACGATGCTCGCCACGATACAGGCGGCGAGAAAACCAAAAAACACCGCGAATATCCGTCCGATGATGGCCATGAGTCAGTCCGTCACTTTAGCATCTCAACAACGAGCACAATTCTCTCGTTCGTCATGCCCGGCTTTATGCCGGGCATCCACGCCTTTCTTGCGTCCGTAGCCCAAGACGCGGATGGCCGGGACAAGCCCGGCCATGACGACGGAGCAAGTTGCGAGCAAGGCCCATCCACTTCAATCCGTCATCGCCATGGCACGCAGGGCCTGACGCTCGCGCGCGGAGAGCTTCTCCGTTTCGGATTTCAACTGTCCGCAGGCGGCGAGAATGTCGCGGCCGCGCGGGGTGCGCACCGGCGACGAATAGCCCGCGTTGAAAACATATTCGGAGAATTTCTCGATCTGGTCCCAGTCCGAGCACTCGTATTTCGTGCCCGGCCACGGATTGAACGGAATGAGGTTGATCTTGGCCGGAATGCCCTTGAGCAGCTTCACCAAGAGCTTCGCGTCGTCGAGCGAGTCGTTGACGCCTTTCAGCATCACATACTCGAAGGTGATGCGGCGCGAGTTCGACGCGCCGGGATAGGCGCGGCAGGCGTCGAGCAATTCGGCGAGCGGATACTTCTTGTTCAGCGGCACCAGTTCGTTGCGCAGTTCGTCGCGCACCGCATGCAGCGAGATCGCCAGCATGACGCCGATCTCGTCGCCGGTGCGCGCGATGTTCGGCACCACGCCCGACGTCGAGAGCGTGATGCGGCGGCGGGAAATGCCGATGCCTTCGTTGTCGGAGACGATCAGCAACGCGTCGCGCACCGCGTCGAAATTGTACAGCGGCTCACCCATGCCCATCATGACGACATTAGTAACGAGACGATTGCCGTTCGGCGTCTCGCGGTCGATCCAGTCGCCCAAACGATCCCGCGCCACCATCACCTGGCCGAGAATTTCGCCGGCGGTGAGATTGCGCACAAGGCGCTGCGTGCCGGTGTGGCAGAACGAGCAGTTCAGCGTGCAGCCGACCTGCGAGGACACGCAAAGCGTGCCGCGGTCGGTTTCCGGAATGTAGACGCACTCGACCTCGTGCGCGCGCCCGGCCGCATCACCCGGCAGGCGCAGCAGCCACTTGCGGGTGCCGTCGTTGGAGATCTGCTCGGCGACGACTTCGGGGCGGTCCACGGTGAAATGCTGTTCGAGCTGCGCGCGCATGTCCTTCGACACGTTGGTCATGTCGGCGAAGCTCTGCGCGCCGCGCACATACATCCAGTGCCAGAGCTGCTGAACGCGCATCTTGCGCTGCTTTGGCGCGATGCCGATGTCGCCAAGACGATCGCTGAGTTCCTCGCGCGACAGCCCGACCAGCGACGGCTTGGCCGGCGGCACGTAGGTTTCTAGGGCGGTTTTCTCCAGCGGGATCGCGGTCTGTAAGTTCATGGCGGCCTGTCTAGCCTGAAATGGGTTGTTTGTCCCGGGTCTCTCGACACGTCGTCCCCGCGAAGGCGGGGACCCATTCTCCCTGGATTCGCAAGTTCAAGCGGGATCTCGTGACGAGATCCTCATCAGGATTGAGGCATCTGGAATATGGGTCCCCGCCTTCGCGGGGACGACATCGTGAATAATGGCGGCGTCCTCTCCTACAAGGGGAGAGGGAAAGAAAATTTACCGCCGGCACTCCTGCGCCAGCTTGTCCAGCGCCTGCGAAAGGCCCTTGAGCGGGAAGGTGTCGATGGTCTCGGTGCCCTTGGCGGAGGTGCCTTTCACCACGGCATCCGCGCCCTTGCGCAGCGCGTCCACCAAACGGTCTTCCTCGGCGGCGTTCTTGATCCAGAGCCCGTCGCCCTGAGTGTACATCGCATAGCGCGCGCCGCCGACTTCCACCGAGCCTTCCGAGCCGGGCTTCAAGGTGTAGCCGATCATGATCGAGACTTCGTTCGACACCTTCTCGCCGGGACGCGACGAGATGAACGCGTAGGACGGATCGCGCGGCCGGTTCGGCGGATTGGTTTTCGACGAGGCCGGCTTGGCCAGCGCGAAGCAGACCTTCTTGCCGTTCGGCGTCGCGGTGTACGCGCCCCATGTGCCGAATTGTCCAATCAGCGACGGCTCGGAATTGCCGGCCACGGCAGGAGCCGCCGCAGGTTTCGCAGGCGCGGCGCTCTTCGGCGCAGGCTTGGCAGGCGCCGCAGCCTTCGGCGCGGGTTTGGCGGATTTGCTCTGCGGCGTCTGCGCCGAGGCTGCATATGCAAAGCCGAAAACCGGCAGGGCCGCCGTCAGAATGACCATCGTTCGCTGCAAGGACATCACCGGAACTCGTTCCTTCAATATTGTGACTGGAAGATGGCTCGCCATTGCGCGGGGATGTGCAATAGACCCCAAACCGCTTGTTGGAAAGTTAACCTCCGCCGCCGCGCTTTGTCGCAACCGCCCGCGCGGACCGAACCATCTCAGTTCAAGACCGCAGTTTTTCAAACATAGTTCGATGCCGCAAGCCGATTGTCGGGCCGCGCCAAATCCGGCATGAAGTCCGGCCAGTGTTACTAGCTTCCTTGAACGTCAGGTGTCTCGATGAAAGCCGTTCTCTGCTCGCAGTACTGCGGTCCCGACGATCTCGTGCTGAGCGAACTTCCCGATCCCGTCGCGGGTCCCGGCGAGGCCGTCATCGCCATCAAGGCGGCGGCGCTGAATTTCTTCGACCTCTTGATGATTCAGGGCAAGTACCAGATCAAGCCGCCGTTTCCGTTTTCGCCGGCCGCCGAGATCGCGGGCGTGATCGAGAGCGTCGGCGCGGGCGTGACCGATCTCAAGCCCGGCGATCGTGTCGCCGCATCAATCGGCTACAACGGCGCGCGCGAGAAGGTCGCGGCACCCGCCGCGTCCATCGTGAAGATTCCCGACGCGCTCGACTTCGACCGCGCCGCCGGCGTCATCGTGATCTACGGCACCGCGCTGCATGCGCTGGAAGACCGCGCCGACCCGAAGCCCGGCGAGACGCTGGCGGTGTTTGGTGCTGCCGGCGGCGTCGGTCTTGCGGCCTGCGAACTCGGCAAGGTGCTGGGGCTGAAGGTGATCGCCTGCGCCTCAAGCGACGAGAAGCTCGAATTCGCAAAGAAGCACGGCGCGGACCTGACGATCAACTACGCCAAGGAAGACCTGAAGGAAGCGCTGAAGACAATCGGCGGCGAGAAAGGCATCGACATCGTGTTCGATCCGGTCGGCGGTGCTTACGCCGAGATCGGCGTGCGCTCGCTCGGATGGAAGGGACGCTTCCTCGTGATCGGTTTCGCCGCAGGCGACATTCCGAAGATTCCGCTCAACCTCGCGCTGCTCAAGGGCTGCGACATCCGCGGTGTGTTCTGGGGGGCGCACATGAAGCGCGAGCCGAAGCTGGGCCGCGCCGCCCTCGAGAAGCTGATGAAGTGGGCGGCGGAGGGCAAGATTTCATCCCACGTCGACCGCACCTTCCCGCTGGCGCAAACCGCCGACGCGCTCAAGGTGCTCGCCGCGCGTCAGGCCATGGGCAAGGTGATTTTGCATCCGTGATTTATCTCCGTTCGTCCCCGCTTACGCGGGAATGAGCGGAAGAAAGCACTCCACAGCATCTGCTGTCGTCATCCTGAGGTGCGCGTTTTTTTGCGCGCCTCGAAGGATGACAAATAAAAAAGCCCGCCATCCTTCGAGGCTCGCCGAAGACGGCTCGCACCTCAGGATGACGGGTACTTTTTCTTTAGCCTTCCGCCTCGTCCAGCCCCCGCCTCATCGCCGCGTGCGCGGCCTTGCGATGATCGGGCGTGATGTGGCTCGACACCATGCGGATCGCGGTGGCGAGCACCGCGGCGTCGTCGGTGAAGCCGAGCACCGGCAGCATGTCGGGCAGGAAATCGAACGGCAGCACGAAATAGGCGATCGCTCCCAGCAGCGCCGCCTGCACATGGCGCGGCGTCTCGCGGTCGAACGCGCAATAGTAAGCGGCGAGCAAATCCTCCGCGAACGGAAGTTTCACCGCGACGCGCTTCAGCTTGATCCAGAAACTCTTGCGCACGCGCTCCGGATCTTTCGCGAACTCATCGGCCGGGCCGAAATGCGCCGTGTGGTCGGATGTCATGGTCAAGTTCCCTCGGGCGCATGCACGCACGCCGCAACCACTATTTAGGAACCGCGGCCTTCACCACAAGACGTCACGGCGAGGAGCGCCGTCATCCTGAGGTGCGCGCTCTTTATTGCGCGCCTCGAAGGATGACACGCGGCAAACCCATCATCCTTCGAGGCTCGCCGAAGGCGGCTCGCACCTCAGGATGACGAAAATCCTACCCCGCAATCCTGTTCATCGCCGCGGCCAGCGCGATGTCGCGGCTGGTGACGCCGCCGGCGTCGTGGGTGGAGAGCACCACCTCGACGGTCTTGTAGACGTTGCGCCACTCCGGATGATGGTCGTTCTTCTCGGCCACCAATGCCGCGCGGGTCATGAAACCGAACGCCTCGTTGAAGTCCCTGAACGTGAACGTCCGCGTGATGGCATCGCGGCCCGGCACCTCCGACCAGCCGATCAGCTTCGAAAGCGCCGCGCTGCGCGCATCAGCAGTAAGCCGTCCAACCATCGCCGCCTCCTTCAATTTCATCCCGGACTGTACAGGCGCCGTCCCAGCCATTCCCAAACAAATATGAACGACAATAGGTCCGGCCACGGAAAAGCCGCTCTCGGGCCGCTAACCATGACCACATGGAACCTGCGAACAGGCCGCACATCTGGTATAATGAAGCTAACGCCGGGAGGCGCGGTGGACCATGAGCTTCAGCGACATGTTTTCCAGATCGATGACGGCCGACGGGGTGAAGCCGGCCGGCACACTGCGGCCTCACAAAATGAAAGCCATGCTGGTGGTGATCGCCGCGGTGCTGGCGACCGTCGCGGCCGTCGGTGGCACGATCTATTACCTGAACCGCCCGGTTCATCTGCGGATCGCGGTCGGGCCTCCCTACAGCGATGACGTCAAGGTCATCCAGTCGATCGCGCAGACCTTCTCGCGCGAGCGCAAGTATGTGCGGCTTCGTCCGATCGTCACCGAGGGCACCAGCGCGAGCGCGGCCAGCTTCAACGCCGGCACCACCGATCTCGCCGTCATCCGCGGCGACACCGAACTGCCGAAGGACGCGATGGCGGTCGCCAGCATCCGGAAAAATTTCGCCGTGCTGTGGGCCATCAGCCCCGGCAAGAAGAAGGGCGGCATCACCAGGATCGAACAGCTCGGCGGAAAGCGCATCGGCGTGATCGGCCGCACCCAGGCCAACGTCAATCTGCTGAAGGTGATCCTCACCCAGTCCGGCGTGAAGCCCGACAGCGTCCAGGTGGTCCAGTTCACCACCACCGGCTTTGCTGAGGCGGTGAAGAGCGAGAAGCTCGACGCCTTCCTCGCGGTTGGCCCGCTCAACAGCAAGATCACCGCGGACGCCATCGCCGCGACCACGCGCGACGGCAAGGAAGCCACGTTCCTGACCCTCGATACCGCCGATGCCATCGTGCAAAAATATCCGGTGTACGAATCCGGCGAGATTCCCGCAGGCGCCTTCGGCGCGAAGCCGGTCCGCCCCGCTGACAAGATCGACACCATCGCCTTCGCGCATCACATCGTGGCGCGGAAATCCCTGTCGGAGGCCACCGTCGGCGCGCTGACCCGCGAACTGTTTTCCATCCGGCAGGCGGTGCAGAGCGAATTCCCGCAGACCGCCAAGCTGGAGACGCCCGACACCGACAAGGACGCCGCCATTCCGGCGCATCCGGGCGCCGCCGCCTATGTCGACGGCGAGGAGAAATCCTTCCTCGACAAGTACAGCGATTACATCTGGGGCAGCCTGATGGCGCTGTCCGCACTGGGCTCGGCGGGCGCGTGGTTCGCGAGCTACCTGCGCAAGGATGAGCGTGTCACCAACTCCGGCCTGCGCGAGCGCCTGCTGGAGATGCTGAGCGCCGCGCGCAAATCCACCTTGATCGACGAACTGGACGCCATGCAGGCGGAAGCCGACGAGATCATGCGCGACACGCTGCATTGCTTCGAAGACGGCGCCATCGAGGAAGGCTCGCTGACAGCTTTCAGCATCGCGCTGGAGCAGTTCCACAACGCCGTGGCCGACCGGAAGACCTTCCTGCTCGACATGACGTCGAGCGGCGCGCGGCCGGCGCGAAGCCACGTCGCCTGACGCTTACGCCTGCGCGCGCCAGGCGCGCAGCACATTCCGCAATGCGTCGCGCATATAGGGCTTGGTCAGCACCGGAATGCGCGCGAATGCAGCCGGAATCCCTCCGTCGCCGGAATAACCGGTGATGAATACGAACGGGATTTTCAGGACAGCGAGTTGTTCGGCGACGGCAAAGCTCTTTTCGCGGATCAGCCCGACATCCAGCAGCACAAAATCCGGCGCGCGATCGGCGATCAGCTGCAGCGCTGCCGCGACGGTGCCTGCCGTTCGCACCGTTGCCACCCCGAAGCCGAGGATCGTCTCGCTGACATCGAGGGCGATCAGCGGATCGTCCTCCACCACCAGCACGTCGTGGGGCAGTTGAGCAGGGCTTGCGGCCGCCGGCCCCTCAGGGTCGATGGATGTCATGGATCAGGTCCCGGTGAATCGCGAACAAGCCCGCTGGAACCCCGCACATCACGCTGAAAAGCCGCGATGCCGGTTCCCACGCGGAACCGACCACATATTCCGGGCGTAGTCTGTGCAGTTGTGGACACAAGCTGACGACGCAAGACGCTAAGGTGCGAGCGGGAACACAATGGCAAAACCACAGGCTACGGTGACCACCAACGGAGACCGTCCGTTCAACAATCTGCTGCGCCGTTTCAGCGCCGCCGATTTCGCCCTGATCGAGCCGTTTATCGAGATGGCCGAGGCGCAGGCGGACGACCTGCTTTACAACCCCGGCGATGATGTCGAGACCGTGCATTTTCCCTGCGGCCCCAGCCTCATGTCCTTCGTCGTGCCGAATGAGGACGGCCGCGATGTCGAGACCATTCTGGTCGGCCGCGAAGGCGCGGTGGGCGGCATCGTCAGTCAGGGCTACCTGCCCGCCTACACGCGCATCATCGTCAAGGTCGGCGGACGCTGCGCGCGCCTGCGCGTCTCGAAACTCGATGCCGCGAAGGAGAAATCGCCGACGCTGCGCCATCTGTTTGCGCGCTACGCCGACTGCATGCTGGCGCAGATTTTCCAGTCCACCGCCTGCAACGCGATCCATTCCATCGAGCAGCGGACCGCGAAATGGATCATGTCGGCGCGGGAGCGGATCGACAGCGACCTCGTTCCGCTGACCCACGAGCAGCTCTCCACCATGCTGGGCGTCGGCCGAAGCTACACCAGTCGCGTCATCCAGACCCTGAAGGCCGAGGGCATTCTGGAGACCCGGCGCGGGGCGATCCTGATCCGCAATCCGGATGCGCTGGCGATCCGGTCATGCCTCTGTAACGAAGCCGTCAAAAACCACTTCGAGGAAGTGCTGCGCGGGGTCTATCCGACCGACGAAAACGGGGCCTGAAGGCGCTTCGGCAGGCCGAAATTGAGGCTCCGGACCCCCGGAAATCCATTGTTTTTCGCGAAATCCTGACTATATTGCGCCGCAACGGTATCGAGTTGCCCGGTTCATCATGGACCGGGCAACCTCTTTTTTGGGCCAGTCTTTTTGAAGGCCCCTTTTGCGGACCGCGCTGACTGCGGCCAGAACGAAACGAACATGAAACTGCGAAATATCGCCATCATCGCCCACGTCGACCACGGCAAGACGACTCTGGTCGACAAGCTGCTCCAGCAATCCGGCACCTATCGCGACAACCAGCGGCAGGTCGAGCGCGCGATGGACTCCAACGACATCGAGCGCGAGCGCGGCATCACCATTCTGGCCAAGTGCACCTCGGTGGAGTGGGAGGACACCCGAATCAACATCGTCGACACGCCGGGCCACGCCGATTTCGGCGGCGAGGTCGAGCGCATCCTGTCGATGGTCGATGGCGTGATCGTTCTGGTCGATGCCGCAGAAGGCCCGATGCCGCAGACCAAGTTCGTGGTCGGCAAGGCGCTCAAGCTCGGCCTCAAGCCCATCGTCGCCATCAACAAGGTGGACCGCCCCGACGCGCGCGTCACCGAAGTGGTCAACGAGGTGTTCGACCTGTTCGCGGCGCTCGACGCCACCGACGAGCAGCTCGACTTCCCGATTCTCTACGGTTCCGGCAAGAACGGCTGGATGGGCAACAGCGAGAGCGAGAACGACAAGGGCATGAAGCCGCTGTTCGATCTCGTTATCAAGCATGTCGCGCCGCCCGTGGTGGAAGAAGGCCCGTTCCGCCTGCTCGGCACCATTCTCGAAGCCAACCCCTATCTCGGCCGCATCATCACCGGCCGCATCGCATCCGGTTCGGTGAAGCCGAACCAGGCGGTCAAGGTGCTGTCGCGCGACGGCAAGGTGGTCGAAACCGGCCGCATCACCAAAATTCTCGCATTCCGCGGTCTTGAGCGCCAGCCGGTCGAACTGGCCGAGGCCGGCGACATCGTCGCGATTGCGGGCCTGACCAAGGGCACCGTCGCCGACACCTTCTGCGATCCCACCGTGGAAACCCCGATCCAGGCGCAGCCGATCGATCCGCCGACCGTGTCGATGTCCTTCATCGTCAACAACTCGCCGCTCGCCGGCACCGAAGGCGACAAGGTTACCAGCCGCCTGATCCGCGACCGTTTGCTTCGTGAAGCAGAAGGCAACGTTGCGCTGCGCGTGGTCGAAGCCGCCGACAAGGATTCGATGGAAGTCTCCGGCCGCGGTGAATTGCAGCTCGCGATCCTGATCGAGAACATGCGCCGCGAGGGCTTCGAGCTTTCCGTGTCGCGTCCGCGCGTCGTTCTGACCAAGGATGACGACGGCAAGATTCTGGAGCCGGTCGAGGAAGTCGTGATCGACGTCGACGAGGAATTCTCCGGCGTGGTCGTGCAGAAAATGAGCGAGCGCAAGGCCGAGATGATCGAGATGCGTCCCTCCGGCGGCAACCGCCTGCGTCTGGTGTTCTACGCGCCGACCCGCGGCCTGATCGGCTATCAGGGCGAACTGATGACCGACACGCGCGGCACGGCGATCATGAACCGCCTGTTCCACGACTACCTGCCGTACAAGGGCGAAATCCAGGGTCGCCGCAACGGCGTGCTGATTTCCAACGAGCAGGGCGAGGCGGTGGCCTACGCGATGTTCAAGCTGGAAGACCGCGGCCCGATGATGATCGAGCCGGGCTGGAAGGTCTACAAGGGCATGATCGTCGGCGAGCATACCCGCGAGAACGATCTCGAGATCAACGTCTTGAAGGGCAAGCAGCTCACCAACATCCGCACCACCTCGAAGGACGAAGCGGTGCGCCTGACGCCGCCGATCCGCATGACGCTGGAAAAGGCGCTGGCCTATATCGAGGACGACGAGCTGGTGGAGATTACGCCGAAGTCGATCCGCCTGCGCAAGCGCCACCTCGATCCGAACGAGCGCAAGCGCGCCGAGAAGAGCAAGGTCGCGCTGGTCGGCTGAGAACAGCTGAGAACAAAAGAATAGCGAATGGCAAATAGCGAGATGCTGAAAAGCTCTCGCTATTTTGCTATCCGGCTCTTCTCACTTCGCCGTTCGCTACTTACTATTTGTTCGCATGACCCTCCCCTCCGACATTGATGTCGCCATCATCGGCGCGGGCGCCGCCGGCCTCGCCGCTGCGCGCACGCTGGAAGGCTCGGGCCTCTCGTCCCTCGTGCTTGAGGCACGCGACCGCATCGGCGGACGGGCTCACACGATCATGACCCGCGCAGGCATTCCGTTCGATCTCGGCTGCGGCTGGCTGCATTCCGCCGACAGGAATCCGTTCGTTGCCATCGCGGAAGGCCTCGGCTTCGAGATCGACCGGTCGCTGCCGCCCTGGCGGCAACGCAGCTACAAGGACGTGTTTCCGCAGGCAGAGCGCGACGATTTCTTCGCCGCACTCGATGCGTTCTTCATGCGCACCCATGCCGCTTCGCAAGCCGCGCAGGACAGCGCCGCCGCCGACTATCTCGAGCCCGGCAATCGCTGGAATCCGATGATCGACGCCGTCTCGACCTACATCAATGGCTGCGAGCTCGATCAGGTCTCGGTGAAGGATTTCGAGGAATACGAAGACACCGAAATCAACTGGCGCGTGCCGCGCGGCTATGGCGCATTGATCGCGGCCTATGGCGCGCCCTGCAATGTCGCCCTGAACTGCAATGTCTCATTGATGGATCATTCCGGCGCGCGGATTCGCATCGAGACCTCGCGCGGCACGCTGACCGCGGGCAAGGTGATCGTCTGCGTCCCGACCGACCTGATGGCCGCGGAAGCGATCCGCTTTCATCCCGTCCTGCCGGACAAGGTGCATGCCGCGGCCATGCTGCCGCTCGGCGCCGACGACAAGGTGATGCTGGCGCTCGACGGCAACAACGATCTGCCGAAGGACGGCAACCTGCGCGGCGCGACCATGCGCACAGCCATGGGCACCTATCATCTGCGTCCGTTCGGCCGGAATTGCATCGAAGGTTTCTTCGGCGGCCGCTATGCGCGCGAGGTGGAGGACGCGGGCGACGGCGCGATGGCGGCGGCGGCCATCGACGAGATCGTCGGCCTGCTCGGCTCAGAGTATCGCAGCAAGCTGACGCCGCTCGGGGAATCTCGCTGGTCGCGCGATCCATTCGCGCGCGGCTCCTATTCCCACGCTCTGCCGGGCCACGCTGACAAGCGCGCAGTGCTGGCCGCGCCCATCGACGGGCGCTTGTTTTTCGCGGGCGAAGCGACGTCGCCGGACTTCTTCACGACAGCACACGGCGCGCAGGAGAGCGGCGTCAGGGCGGCAAAGGAAGTGGTGGGCGGCCTCCTCGCCTAACCTCCTCCAGCAGCGGCGGTTCTGGTTATGCAAGAATCCTATCGGCTGTCGAGCGCCACGCCGGTTACATCGAGTCCACGCGCCCGCAGATCGTCGGTGATAAAGCGCCCGATCAAACCGGATGCGCCAGCACGAGAATGCGTTTCGCTGTGGCCGTCATGAATCTCCTTCCGTCACGCAGGCTTTGCGATCATCAGCCAGAGAATGGTCATGACCGAACCAAATCCTGGAATGCCGAAAAGGAACCACCGGCGGAAGAGCGTGAAATATCGCGGCGGCAGCACGCCGCCGTTGGCAGCCGCCGCACGGGCCAAATTGCGGATCTCAATCTGCATGAACACCACCGGAACCCAGAACAGGCCTGCGATCACGTAGAGAACCAGCGACGCAACGATCCAGAATTCGCTCTGCGCCGTCAGAGTAGCACCAAGCAGAAAGGCTCCCGTGATCGGCTGTAACACGATTGCGGTTGTCGTAAATATCACATCAGCAATCACCACGGTTGCTGCAGTTCCGGCAATGAAAGCGGCGTCTCCGGTGCGATGGGCCATCAGCATGAAGAACGCGATGCCCGCACCGGTGCCGAGGATGACGACTGCGCCAAGCACATGCAGATACTTGAGGATGAAATAGAGTGTCATCGTTTGGCAGCCGCACCCGCAGCCGGAGGATTCAATTGAACCGGCAGCAACGTGCCGAGCGTCGCCTCATCCCCCGCCTCCGCCAGCCAGTGCCCTTCGCTGCCGAATGCCGGCAGCACGCGGAAATCGACCTTGCCGTCGCCGGCCTCGGTGAAGGCGTCGGCCATCTTCTTCGAGAACTCCGGCGGGAAATACGGATCGTTCTCCGCCACCAGCCATGTCACCGGAATTTTTGCGCCGTCGCCGAACTCGGCGGCGGCGGCAATGAGTTTATCCGCCGCGCAGATGTTGCCCGCGCGGTCGTTGGCGCGACCGCCGCGCCCCGGCGCGAACACAATGATCGCGGAAATGTCCCTCGGGTTGTGGTCGGCCAGCGCCAGCGCGCCCCAGCCGCCGGCCGAGTGCCCGATGATCACCGACGCATCCTTCCGCACGAAGGCCTGCGCGCGCATGAAGGTCAGCGCGGTGGTGATCGCCTCGGCGGTGGTGCGCGCCGACATCGCATATTCCGCATTGTCGCAGCCTTCCTGATCTTCGAGATAAGGCCCGCCGGTCTTGCCGTGGCCGAGCCGCTGCGGAATCAAAACCGCGAAACCGCGCGCCACCAGCGCCGCCGCAAGTGCGGGATAGTCCGGCTGCGGCATCTGCGCCCGCGCCAGCCGGTTCTGGGTCGAGGCGTGGGCGATGACAGCGAGCCGGAACGGCCCCTTGCCCGGCGGCCGGAACAGGATCGCTCGCGAAGGTGTGATCTGGTCCTGGGTCGGCACCAGCCAGTCCTGACGCCGATTCGGCGAGCCTTCGCCGCCCTGCGCGCCCAGCCTGCTCTCGCCCCACGCGGTTGCATTCAGCATCAGGCCAACCGCAAGCAGCAGGGCAACCGCCCCAAACCGTTCAAATCTTGTCATGCGACAGAATCATTGCCCGCGCCGGATGGCCAAGCCAAGCGGTTTGGCGGCTCGCCTGTCCTCTTTCGGCACAGCCGGCCCTTCACCTGATGCAAAAAGTCCACATATTAACCGATAATTAACGATGGACCTTGAAGGCGGCGCGCCGACTTGCTTTGATTGCACCATGAGCACAACCCTTATCGAAGTCCGGCCAGCCAAGGCCTCCGATGCGTCAGCCGTCGCTTCGACGCATGATGAAGCGTGGCGCTCTGCCTATCAGGGCATTATCCCGGGCGCCGAGCTCGAAAAGCTGATCAATCGCCGCGGCCCGCAATGGTGGGACTCAGCGATCCGAAAGGGCAGCCGCGTCAGCGTGTTGTCGTTCGGCGACAGGGTCGCCGGCTACGCCAATTACGGCCGCAACCGCGCCCGCAGCCTGCATTTCGAAGGCGAAATCTACGAACTTTACCTGCGTCCGGAATTCCAGGGCCTCGGCTTCGGCCGCCGCCTGTTCGCGTCCGCCAAGCGCGACCTGATCCAGAGCGGGCTGAAAAGCATGGTGATCTGGGCGCTGTCCGACAACGAGCCGGCGGTCGAGTTCTACCGCGCCCTCGGCGGTCGCATGGTCGCGCGCTCCTCGGAGCGATTCGGCGGCAAGTCGCTCGACAAGGTCGCGTTCGCCTGGACGGCATAATCGGCCTCTTATCCGAATGCCTTATTGACGCCGTGCTTCGCAGGCCTTTCCTGCACGCTGAATAGCTATCCGGCTCATCCACGTTCAACGTTCAGGACACAAGGCACGTCATGCGCATCGACGCGATCTCGATCGGAAAAAATCCACCCTTTGAGGTGAACGTCATCATCGAAGTGCCGGTCGGCGGCGAGCCGATCAAGTACGAGATGGACAAGGAGGCCGGCACGCTGGTGGTCGACCGCTTCCTCTATACTGCGATGCGCTATCCGGGGAACTACGGCTTCATTCCGCACACCCTGTCGGACGATGGCGATCCATGCGACGTGCTGGTCGCCAACACCCGCGCCATCGTGCCGGGCGCGGTGATTGCTGTGCGCCCGGTCGGCGTGCTGTTCATGGAGGACGAGGCCGGCGGCGACGAAAAGATCATCGCGGTGCCGACGTCGAAGCTGACGCAGCGTTACGACAAGGTGCAGAACTACAGCGACCTGCCCGAGATCACGTTGCAGCAGATCCAGCACTTCTTCGAGCACTACAAGGATCTCGAGCCCAACAAATGGGTCAAGGTGCTGCGCTGGGGCAGCGCGGAAGACGCCCGCAAGCTGATCCTCGACGGCATCGAAAAGGCGAAGCAAAAGAGATGATGTCTTATTCAGGCCGCGATCCAGGTTACCCGTCATTGCGAGCGAAGCGAAGCAATCCAGGGCTATAAGGAAGAGCTGGATTGCTTCGTCGCCAACGCTCCTCGCAATGACGAACGTGGGTCTTGAACCCCGGCCCCGATCATACAGGACATGCGATGCGCCGTTTGCTCAGATTCCTTCGCAACATGGCCCTCGTCCTGATCGCCGTCGCCGTTGTGCTTGCCGCCGTGCTGGTCGCGAATGCATGGCGCAAGCCCTCGCAGCAGATCGCGGCCGCGCCGGTCGCACCCGCGCCCGTTGACGTGCAGGCTGCCGCAGAGCGGCTCGGCGCGGCGGTCCGGCTCCAGACCATCGCGAGCGCCACCGACGCCGATCAGGGCGCCGACGCCTTTCGCGCGCTGCATGACCACATTGCCAGAAGTTTCCCGGCGCTTCATGCCGCAGCGAAGCGCGAGATCGTCGCCAATTACAGCCTGCTCTACACCTGGGAAGGCACCGATCCGAACGCCGCGCCGATCGCGCTGCTCGCGCATCAGGACGTGGTACCGATCGCGCCCGGCACCGAAGGCGACTGGCAGGTGCCCCCGTTCGAGGGATCGATCAAGGACGGTTTCATCTGGGGCCGCGGCTCGTGGGACGACAAGGGCAACCTGTTCGCCATGCTCGAAGCGGCCGAGCAGCTTGCAAAGGAAAATTTCCGCCCGAAGCGCACGGTCTATCTCGCCTTCGGGCATGACGAGGAAGTTTCCGGCAAGCGCGGCGCGACCGCGATGGCGAAGCTGTTGCAGTCCCGCGGCGTGCGCCTCGGCTTCGCGTTCGACGAAGGACTTCTGATCACCGACGGCATCATCAAGGGCGCCGACAGGCCGGTGGCGCTGATCGGCATCGCAGAGAAGGGTTACGTCACGCTCAATCTGTCCACCACCGCGACGCCGGGCCATTCGTCGATGCCGCCGCGCGACACCGCCATCGGCAGGCTCAGCGCGGCGCTGGCGCGGCTGGAAAGCAATCCATTCCCGGCGGCGGTCAAGGGCGTGATGCGCGACACACTGGAAGCCGCCGCGCCCGAAATGAATTTCGGCGCCCGCGTTGCGCTGTCGAGATCTCTGGCTGCTCGAACCCCTCGTCCGCAGCCAGATGGAAAAGGGAGCACAGACTGCGGCCACCATCCGCACCACGACGGCGCTGACGATCTTCAACGCCGGCAACAAGGAGAACGTGCTGCCCGGCCGCGCCGAGGCCACGGTGAATTTCCGCCTGCTACCGGGCGAAACCGAGGACAGCGTGATCGCCCGCGTCAGATCCGTGATCGCGGACGACGGCGTCAGGGTGACGCCGCTTCCCGGCAACACCAATCCGCCGCCGGTGACATCCACCGCCGGGCCGGACTATCAGGCGGTGAACCGGACGATCCGCGAGATTTTTCCGGACGCGATGGTGGTGCCCGGACTGATGATCGCGGCGACGGACTCGCGCAACTATCTCGACGTGACCGACAGCATCTTCCGCTTCTCGCCGGTGCGCGCGACGGCCGAAGACCTCAATCGCTTTCACGGCACCAACGAGCGGCTGAGCGTGGCGAACTACGCCGACATGATCCGCTTCTACCGCCGGCTGGTGCAGAATACGGCGGGTCCCCAGTAAGCGGTGCGAGGCAAATATTTGCGTCGTCCCGGCGCAGGCCGGGACCCATCACCACCGGCTTATCCGGTGAGGACGCGAGCCAGACATTTTTCAAGAAACGATGACAGGGAGTATGGGTCCCCGCCTTCGCGGGGACGACATCGGAAATGGAGCGACGCTTCGCTCACACCGCCGGCGCGGCAATGCCCTTGATCGCGCAGGCCGCGCGCAGCGTGTTGACCAAGAGGCACGCCACCGTCATCTGGCCGACACCGCCCGGCACCGGCGTGATCGCGCCGGCAACGCCGAGCGCCTCCTGATAGGCGACATCGCCGACCAGTCTGTTTTTCCCGTCCGCGCCGGGAATCCGGTTGATGCCGACGTCGATCACCGTCGCGCCGGGCTTGATCCAAGATCCCTTCACCATCTCCGGCTTGCCTACCGCAGCCAGCAGCAGGTCGGCGCGCTTGCAGATGTCAGCGAGATCGCGCGTGCGCGAATGCGCGATGGTGACGGTGGCGTTCTCGTTGAGCAGCAATTGCACCAGCGGTCGGCCCACCAGATTGGAGCGGCCGATGATAACGGCGTTCATCGCTTCCAGCGAGGCGTGAACGGTCTTCGCGAGGATGATGCAGCCGAGCGGCGTGCACGGCGTCAGCGCCGGCAGGCCGGTGGCGAGCCGCCCGGCATTGATCGGATGCAGGCCATCGACATCCTTCGCCGGATCGATCGCGTTGATGACCGTCTGGGTGTCGAGACCGGCGGGAAGCGGCAGTTGCACCAGAATGCCGTGTACGCTGGCATCGGCGTTGAGCTTCGCGATTAGCGCCAGCAAGTCTTTCTGCGGCGTGTCGGCGGCGAGCTTGTGCTCGAACGATGCCATGCCGGCGGCCTCGGTCTGCTTGGCCTTGTTGCGGACATAGACCTCGGAGGCGGGATCATTCCCCACAAGAACCACCGCCAGCCCCGGCACCAGACCGTGATCGCGCTTCACCCGCGCCACCTCAGCCGCGACGCGGGTGCGCAGGTCGGCGGCAATGATTTTTCCATCGATGATTCTTGCCGGCATCAGCTTTTCTCGTCAGGTCTCTTTGGCCGCCATCAGGACGCTCAGGGCCTCGCCCAGTTGTTTCGGGTCGCCGTCCACCGCCACCTGCTTGTGGCGCGAGGTCGTGCCGGACAGAACCCGCACATGGCTTTTCGGCACGCGCAGCGCCTTGGCGAGCAGTTCGGTCACCGCGCGGTTGGCCGCGCCGCCATCGGCGATGGCGCGGACGCGGACCTTCACGACGCTGCGTCCGTCGGACAGCGTTTCAATGCCGTCGATGGCGTCGGAACCGCCGCGCGGGGTGACGCGCAACGCGATGGCGACACCTTGAGCGGAATAACGCCACGGAACAGTCAAGAAATCAGCGGCCTCGTGCGATCAGATCACGTTCGGATAGATGTAATAGGTAATCACGCGCTGGATGAACATGATGATGAGGATGACGATAATCGGCGAGATGTCGAGGCCGCCGAAGTTCGGCATGATGTTGCGGATCGGCCGCAGCACCGGCTCGGTGATCTTGTAGAGGAACTCGGCCACCGCCGCGACGAACCCGTTGCGGGTGTTCACGACGTTGAACGCTATCAGCCAGGACAGGATCGCCGAGGCGATCAGCAGCCAGACGTACAGATCCAGGATAATGAGGATGATGTCGAGAATGGCGCGCATGAGGGTGCTGGCTCGCTTCCGGGGACCTCCGCCTCAATACCGGTTCGCGGCGCTGCAAACAAGGGAGGTTTCCGGGCCAGTTTTGATGTTTTGCGCGTATTCCGGCCGCAAAACCGGTGCTCCCCTTTTGCGGAATACGCGCCCAAAAACGGCGATTTCCGGCGTTCTTGACTTGGCCATGATCGGGATTGTAAATGGCCCCGCTTGTCCGCCGCCGCCGTTTTCGGCCCGGCCGATCAAGGGGCCATAGCTCAGCTGGGAGAGCGCGTCGTTCGCAATGACGAGGTCGGCGGTTCGATCCCGCCTGGCTCCACCAACACTCCTTGAATTTTCCGACACGTCATTCCGGACAGCCCGCCAACGAAGGCCGGCTCGATGCCGTTGCGGGCTGATCCGGAATCCCGAAGAGTTCATCGGAAACAACCGCTGGATTCCGGGCTCGCTCGCAAGTGCTCGCGCCCCGGAATGACAGCCGAAAATGACCCCGACGTGGATGGCCGGGCAGGCAAGTCTACGCAGCCTGCCTAAAGTTGGCTGCGAGCCCGGCCATGACGATGCTACTGTCGAGGCCGGAAGCCGCGCATCCAACCGTGCAATTCCAGCCGCGACGAGGGCCGACCATGCCGACCGAAAAATTCCAGTTTCCCGGGTCCGACGGACAGATGCTGGCCGCCTCGCTGGATCTGCCGGACGGCACGCCCACCGCCTATGCGCTGCTGGCGCACTGCTTCACCTGCGGCAAGGACGTGCTCGCCGCCAAGCGGATCGCCGAGGGCCTCGCGAAACACGGCATCGCCACGCTGCGGTTCGATTTCACCGGCATCGGGGCCAGCGAGGGCGAATTCGCCAACACCACCTTCTCGTCGAACATCGCCGATCTGGTGCTGGCGGCGGATCACCTGCGCAACACACAACGCGCGCCCGCGATCCTGATCGGCCACAGTCTCGGCGGCGCCGCGATCCTCGCGGCGGCTTCACAGATTCCGGAAGCCAGATGCATTGCGACCATCGCGGCACCCTCCGATCCCGCGCATGTCACGCACCTGTTCAAGGATCACATCCCCGCGATCCGCGAACAGGGCGAGCTTGAAGTCTCGCTCGCCGGACGGCCGTTCCGCATCAAGCGCGAATTTCTCGACGACATCGCCGAACACAGGCTGACCGACACCGTCGCGAAACTTCACAAGCCGCTGCTGATCTTCCATTCGCCCACCGACGACCATGTCGGCATCGACAACGCCACCCGCATTTTCGTCGCGGCGAAACATCCCAAGAGCTTCATCTCGCTGACGGGCGCAGACCATCTGCTGACGCAGAAGCGCGACGCGGTCTATGTCGCCGACATGATCGCCGCCTGGGCGATGCGCTATCTCGACGTTCCGGCGGCGGCGACCGCTGTCGTGGCCGATCCGCCCGCAGGCTTCGTCACCGTCGGCGAAACCCGCGCCAGCAAACTCCAGAACGTGATCGCGGCAGGCAGGCACCGGATTCTCGCCGACGAACCTGTCGAGGTCGGCGGCCACGACACCGGACCCGGACCTTATGATTTCCTGCTCGGGGCGCTTGGCGCCTGCACGTCGATGACCATGCGGCTCTATGCCGAGCGCAAATCGATTCCGCTGGATCGCGTCACGGTGACGCTGAAGCATGGACGCATCTACGCGAAGGACTGCGAAACCTGCGAAACGCAGGAAGGCATGATCAGCCGCATCGAGCGCACCATCACGATGGACGGCGCTCTCGATGCCGAGCAGCGCAGGAAGCTGATGGAGATCGCGGACAAGTGCCCGGTGCATCGCACGCTGACATCGGAGATCGACATTGTGACGAAGGCGACCGATCCATAGCGTTCGATAACGATCTTCCTGCGGGTCGTCCCGGCGCAGGCCGGGACCCATACTCCCTGTCAGAACTGCGTAGCAAAGAAATGTTCAACTATCGCGCTTCACTGGATAAACTAGTGGTTATGGGTCCCGGCCTGCGCCGGGACGACTCCGAGTATTAAATCGACATCGAATATTGTTTGAGAAGAACTACTCCGCCGCGAGCGAAGCGATCGATCCGCCGGAGCCATTCGCCGGTGTCTGCACGCGCGGCGGCCGGTGCAGCCAGCCGTCGAGAAATGCCGACAGCCACACCCGCTCGGAATGATCGTGCACCATGCGGCCGGCAAAATGCTCGGCGCGTTCGCGCGCGCCGGGCAGCGACATGCGCTCATGCCCGCGCGTGGTCCAGCGGTGCATCATCGCGTGGGTGACATCGGGATGAAACTGGATGCCGAAACAGCGTTCGGTGTGGAACGCCTGCACCGGAAAATCGTCGCCTTCGGCCAGCAGCTCGGTGCCGGCGGGAAGATCGAAGCCTTCGCGGTGCCAGTGATAGACATGATCGGGCCAGCGCGAGCAGATGCTGCGGCCGGCTTCGGTCGGGCGGATCGGGTAATAGCCGATCTCGGCGCGGCCTTCGGGATGCGGGGCGACGGTGGCCCCGAGATGTTTGGCGAGCATCTGCGCGCCGAGACAGATGCCGAGATAGGGCCGCTTCTCCTGAAGCGGCACGGCCAGCCAGTCGATCTCGCGCCGGATGAAATCTTCGGTGTCGTTGGCGCTCATCGGGCCGCCGAACATGATCGCGCCGGCATGATGTTCGAGCGTGTCGGGCAGCGGATCGCCGAACACCGGGCGGCGGATGTCGAGAGGGTGATTCATCGCCCGCAGCGCATTCCCGACCCGTCCGGGGGTGGACATCGGCCCGTGCAGGATAATCAGCACCGGAAGCGCCGTGAACCGGCCGCAGGTGGTCGGGCCGAAACTGCTCAGGCCGGAATCCGTCGCTCGATCGCCGTCACGCCGTAACATAAAACCGTCTTCTCAATCCCCGGCAGAGGATAAACGTCTCCATTGAACGCCGAAACTGAAAATATTGTGTTGCGGGGGCGGCGTCGAGCCGGAATTTCGCGGATGTGATCTGCGCCGGTCGGATGCAGGCGCTTACCGACCGCCGTCACCCTGAGGTGCCGTAGCGTAGCAATAGGCGTTCGAAAGAACGCCGTTCTTCGAACGGCTATGGGCCTCGAAGGGTGACGGCGGGATCGCCATCCTTCGAGGCTCGCCGAAAACGGCTCGCACCTCAGGATGACGCTCCAGGAACGCGTATTTTGTGACCGCAGCTCTATCGCTTCTGCTGCACCCGGGCGACCGAGGCCAGCACCAGGCTGCGGGGGGCGAAACGCAGCATGAACGGGATCATCCGGACGCCGACGCCGGGCAGCACCAGCCGCTTGTTCGACATCAGGCCCCGGTAACCGGCCCGCGCCACCGCCGCCGCCGACAGGTTCAGCACGGCAGAATCCAGCCCCGGCTTGAATCCGGCCACGCCCTGAAATTCGGTCGGCACCGTGCCCGGACACAGCGCCGTGACCCGAACGCCCTTCGGTCCCAGTTCGCCGCGCATCGCCTCGGTGAAGGACAGCACATAGGCCTTGGTGGCGTAATAGACCGCCATCCGCGGACCGGGCAGGAACGACGCGATCGAGGCGACGTTGAGAATGCCGCCGCGATGGCGGATCAGGCTATCCGCGAAACGCAGCGTAAGATCGGTCAGCACGCGGACATTGAGATCGACCATCGCAAGCTGCTGCGCGCGATCGAGTTCCGCGGCTTCGCCGAACAGGCCATAGCCGGCATTGTTCACCACGGTCTCGACCTCGGCATTCATCGCCCTCAGCGCCGCGTCGATGCGGTCGCAGGCGCCCGGCTCGCTGAGATCGCAGACCATCACGGCCGGTCGCGATTTGCCGGTGGCCGCGATCTCGTCGGCAAGCTGGTTCAGACGATCGGCGCGACGCGCGATCAGCACCGTGTTGTGGCCGTGCGCCGCGAAAATCCGCGCCAGCTCCGCGCCGATGCCCGACGAGGCACCCGTGATCACCGTGACGCGTTCAGTCATGACTGCATTTCAGTTGTGGGCATTGGTTCTGAGGATCGGAAGACACAGAAAACAGATGCAAAAAACTACGATGCCGTGTCGGGCGCAAGCCGTCCATCGGCAACGCGGTGCTTGAGATTGATGCGGTCGCGCGACGAGATGCCGAGCAGATCCGCCGCGCGCCAGACAATGTTGTCCTCGAACTCGGTGACGTGGCCGTCGGCGAACACAAGCTCCCACATCATTTCGATAATGCGAAGCCGGCCTTCCTCGTTGACGGAGCGCATGATGACGCTGGTGAAATGATACAGATCGACCGCCTCGCCTTCCACCAGCGTGGCGTCCGCAATCAGTTTGTCGGCGGTACCCGGGTCAAGTTCAAAGCGGTATTCGAGCAGCGCATGGAGCTTGCGCTTCTCGGTCTCCGACGGCTCGCCATCGAGAGAAATGACGTGAATGAGCAGGGCCGTCGCCGCCAGCCGGTAGTCGCCGTCGGCAAAGGTGCGATTCTCAGACCCGGAGGGGGGAAACAACGTCCGAAATGAAGTGGCGCAGTTTATCGAGCATCAATCTCTGCAATCGGAAACAGGACCTGGAACGAAGGCATGATCCCGAAGCGCATGCCCTCGGGCTTGACCCGGATGGGAACCGGCTTTCGGATCAGATCATGCCCGGATAAAACCTAAGGCACAAAATCTTCCCGTTCTATGGCCTGAAAATGAAACTCTGGCAATCTTGGCCCGGTTCCGGCCTACCGCCTTCGGCAAAAGACCCCTCTGCTGCCGGCCTGAACCGCCTTTGACACAACCCTGTCACGGAATCTCGTAGATCACGACCTTGTCGGAAATCCCGCGCAACTGGACGCTCTTTTCCTCCGGCCGCAGCCCGGCCTTGTTCAAAAGGTCCATCACGGCGGGGGACCGGACCACCGGCTCGGTGGCATTGATCGCCCGCTCGGTGGCCTGGCCCTGCACCCGCGCCGCAATATTCACGGTCTGGCCGAAATAGTCCTGACGCTCGTTCAGCATCACCGCGAGACATGCGCCTTCGTGGATGCCGATCTTGACCAGCAGATCCTGCGTGCCGCGCTGGTCGTTCAGCGCATCCATCGCCTTGCGCATGCGAAGGCCCGCCGCGACCGCCTGCTCCGGCCGCACGAATGTCGCCATCACCGCGTCGCCGATGGTCTTCACCACCGCGCCCGCTTCCGACGCGATGATCTCCAGCAGCGCACGGAAATGCGCGCGGACCAGATCGAACGCGGCGAGATCGCCGACCCGTTCATAGAGCGCGGTCGATCCCTTGAGATCGGTGAACAGGAAGGTCAGCGACGTGATCTTGAGGCGCTGATCGATGTTGAGATTGTCCGCCTTGTAGACGTCGCGGAAGGTCTGGTTGGCGAGGATGCGTTTCGCAGTGACGATCGGCTTGCGCTTGCCGAGCAGATCGTGGAGCGCGTCGCCGGCGATCCACACCGACGGCAGCACACGCGCACCGGTCTGGTTGTCCAGCGCAAGCCGTAGCGGACCGGGCCGCATTTCGAGCGTGCCGGTCGGCGCATGGACGCCGTCGAGGGTCATCGAGGCGTTTTGCTTTTCCTTGGTCGGCTCGCCCTTAACGTCGAGGAACAATGCGGAGTGCGTCACCGGCTCGAACACGATCACGAATTCGGCCGGAAGCTGCAACGACACGACAGCTTTCTCTCCCGGCGCGAGTTCGATGGCCTCAAGCGTCGCCTCGTTCACAAGCCGCGAGAACGACCCCTCATTGATGTCGATTCCCGAACTCCAGAAAATCTGCCGCCAGTAATCCCAGCTCGGCAGCGTATTGGGATCGTGCGCCGCGATCCGCCGCACCCGCGGGCTGACGGTGAAGGCGACCTCGACCTGATCGTCGATCGACGGCTCGTATCCGGCGGCGCAGAGGCCGCAATGATAGTCTTCCGGCTTGAGCTGCTTGAGCGTGTCATGCGCGCCGAGAACGCCACTGCATCCGGGGCACAGCACGTTCCACGTCAGATCGAAGATGCCAAGCCGCGAAGCGTGCAGGAATCCCGAGATCACGCGCTCCTCGTCGAGGCCGCGCTGGGCCGAGAAGTCCACGAGGTTGATGCGATTTAGCTCATGATCGGCGCCGGTCTCCACAAGGTTCTGGATCGCATCGGCCACCAGCGGGTCGGCGGTCTGCTTCAGCACCGAATAGAGAGAATGAAAATCGCTCATGTCCCCTACTTAGGGAGAATGCTCCTGCGTCCAAGGGAGGCAGGAGCATTAAAAGGCAGCAGCGCCCACCCGGCCCTCATCCTGAGGAGCGCCCCCGCTATGGCGCGCGTCTCGAAGGATGAAGGTGAAACCGATCATCCCTTGTCCGCCTCATGGTTCGAGACGGCGCTGAAGAAGCGCCTCCTCACCATGAGGCCCGGTCTCTCGTGCCTCAATTGCCATACAGATAGTTCGGCAGCCACAGCGTCATGCCGGGCCAGATATACATCAGCACCATGCAGACGATGACGATCAGCATGTAGGGCATCATGCCGCCGAAAATCTGGTTGAGCGTGACATGCGCAGGCGCCACGCCTTTCAGATAGAACGCCGACATTGCCACCGGCGGCGACAGGAACGCCGCCTGCAAGTTGACGAACACCAGCACGCCCCACAGGATGGGGTCGATGCCGAAATGTTTCAGCATCGGCAGGAAGATCGGCACGAAGATCACGATGATCTCGGTCCATTCCAGCGGCCAGCCGAGCACGAAGATGATCGCCTGCGACAGGATCATGAACTGCACCGGCGTCAGATTCAGCGACAGCACCCAGCTTTCCAGCAAGGCCTGACCGCCGAGGATCGCGAACACCGCCGAGAACAGCGCCGAGCCGACGAACAGCCAGCACACCATCGAGGTGGTCTTCGCCGTCAGGAATACCGCTTCCTTGGTGCGCTTCCAGTCGAGAGTCCGCGCCTGAAACGCGAGAAGGAACGCGCCCGCCGCACCGACCGCGGCGGATTCCGTCGCGGTCGTGATGCCGAGCAGGATCACCGCCAGCACCACGGCGGTGAGAATGCCGAGCGGCATCACCGACGAGATCAGCAGACGCAAGACTTCGAACTGCTCCGCGCCCATGGTCCAGTAGTAATAGAGCAGGATCAGTCCGAAGATTCCGCAGGTGAAGGCGAAGTAGGTATAGAACGCCGGCGGCGGTCCGGCCTCCGCAGGCGCGGCCGAGCCCTGCCCGCGCAGTTCGGCGTTGCCCATTTCCTGCAAGGTTTCCGGCTCGCTCTTTGTCTCGTCAGCGGTGACGCTGCCGAGTTCCTGCACCTTTTCCTCCGCAGGCTCCGCCGACTGCGATGCCGCGCCGAGCTGCTGGGATATCGCCGCCGATGGCGCAGGCGCATCCGGCTGCTGGTGAATCACCACGTACCACCACGCCGCCCACAACGTGGCCACTGTCAGCACCAGCGGCACCAGCACGTAGCCGAGATTCTTGAGCAGCATGCTGTAACTGACGCGCACGTCGTCGGCGGTGATCGCCATGGCCCGCGCGGGCGAGACCGCCGCGGTCAGCAGCGCCGGCAGCATCCGGCTTGAATAGGCCTGCTGCAACTCGGCGATCCACGGCCGCACCGGCACGCGCGTTTCGCTCTCTGGAAGTTTCGGCGCGATCTTCGGATTCAGCAGCGCCCAGCCGATGATGTAGACCAGATACAGGAACGCCAGGAAGAAACCGGGGAACATCGCCGCGGCATAGAGCTTCACCACCGACTGACCGGCCACCGCCGCATAGACGATGATCATGACCGACGGCGGAATCAGGATGCCCAGCGTGCCGCCGGCGGTGATGACGCCGGCCGCGAGCTTGACGTCGTAGCCCGCTTTCAGCATCGGGTTGAACGCGATCACGCCCATCAGCACCACGACCGCGCCGACCAGACCCGAGGCAATGCCCCAGAAGGTGCAGACGATCAGCGTCGCCACCGCCAGCGACGCCGGCACACGGCGGAACGCGAGCTGGATCGAGTAGAACATCTTGTCCACCAGCGCGCCGCGTTCCATCACGTAACCCATCAGGACGAACAGCGGGATGGAGATCAGAACGTCGTTGGTCATCGCGCCGTAGGTGCGCTGGACCATCAGGTCGAAGATGTGGTTGTCGGCCCACGACTCTCCGGTCCTGTGATAGGCGAACAGGCCGAAGAACATGCCAAGCCCCATCAGCGTGAAGGCCGTGGGGAAACCCATGATGATGACGACCACGATCAGGCCGAGCATCAGGAGGCCGAGTGCGGGATCGCTCATTTCAACAGGTCTCCGCCCATGCCGCGCTGACGCGCGCTTTCCTCGATGTCCTGCGCATGCGCGATGGCGATCTTGCGCGATTCCTCGTCGACATATTCGCTGTTGGCGAGTTGCTCCTCGACCACATCGATCTCGGACACATCCTTGAGGCGGCTCGGCCACGCGCCGGTCCGCAGACAAATGATACAGCGCATGATTTCAGCCGCGCCCTGCAACAGCAGCAGCCCGCCCGCCAGCGGAATCATGAACTTGAATTGCCACACCGGCGGCCCGTCGGCGGTGACGTTGGAATGCTCGTTGATGCGCCATGAGTCGGAGGCATATTCCCAGCCCGCGTAAACCAGCGCGGCGATGCCGGGCAGGAAGAACACGATGTAGAGCACCAGATCGAGCGACGCCTGCCGGCGCGGCTTCATCGAACTGTAGAGAAAGTCGCCGCGCACATGGCCGTTCTGCGCCAGCGTGTAAGCGCCCGCAATCATGAACAGCGTGCCGTACATCATGTTGGAGGCGTCGAAGATCCACGCCGTCGGCATGTTGAGAATGTAGCGCTTGAACACTTCCGCGCAGACCAAGGTCATCAGTCCGATGATCAGCCACGCCGCGGCCTTGCCGGTCCACGTACTGATGCCGTCGATGGTGTGCAGAACACGTTGCGCGTTCATGGGAGCCGCCGCTTGTGATGAAGTAGGTCTTGTTATGAAGAGGTCCGGCAATTCCAGAAACGATACAAAGCATCATCCGGGATTGTCATCCCGGATGATGCCTCGCTCGTGCTGATGATTGCGTCAGGTCTTCTTCTTGGCGTTCGGCCCGAAGTAGTGGTTGTACGCCATGCGCCGGTTGGTGATCGTGTCCTGCTCCCACTGGGTCGCGCGCTTGGCGAAAGCCATCTGCGAGTCGACGATCTCCTTGAACAGCGGATCGGAGGACTTCTTGGTGACAACCTCGTCGTAGATCTCGAGCTGCTTTTGCAGCACCGAATCCGGCGTCTTGTAGAACTTCACCTTGTCCTTGGACTGCATTTCCTCGTAGTCCTTGGAATAGCGGTCGATCGCCTTCCAGGCCATGTCCTGACCGGCCGCTTCGGCCGCATTGTCGAGAATGGCGCGCATCTTCTCGGGCAGCGCGTCATACTTGGTCTTGTTGAACATGATCTCGAACTGTTCGGCGTTCTGGTGGAAGCTCTGCAACATGCAGACCTTGGACACATCCGGGAAGCCGAGCACGCGATCCGACGAGGCGTTGTTGAATTCCGCGGCGTCGAGCAGGCCGCGGTCCATCGCCGAGACGATTTCGCCGCCGGGCAGCGCGTTGACCGCGGCACCCATGCCGCTGAACACGTCAATGGAGATGCCGACGGTGCGGAACTTGATGCCCTTGAGATCGTCGGCCTTCTGCACCGGCTTCTTGAACCAGCCGAGCGGCTGCGACGGCATCGGCCCGTACGGGAACGAGACGACGTTGGCGCCGATCGACTTGTAGAGCTTCTCCAGAAGCTGCTTGCCGCCGCCGTACTTGTGCCAGGCCAGCAGCATGTTGGCGTCCATCGCGTAGGCCGGGCCGGAGCCCCACAGCGCCAGCGCATTGCTCTTGCCGTAGTGATAGGCGAGCACGCCGTGGCCGCCGTCGAGCGTGCCCTTGGACACCGCTTCGAGCAACTGGAAGGCCGGCACCACCGCGCCCGCCGGCAGCACTTCGATCTTGAGATCGCCGCCGGTCATGTCGTTGACCTTCTTGGCGTAGTCGAGCGCGTATTCGTGGAAGATGTCCTTCGCCGGCCATGTGCTCTGGAAGCGCATGTTGACCGGACCCGACTGCGCAAGCGCGGCCGGTGCTGCGACCGCCGTGGCGGCAGCGCCCGCGGCCGCCACTTTCAGGAAGCGGCGGCGAGTCGTAGGTGTATTCTTGGAAGTGTCTTTGTGTCGTTTCGTCATGGCGTTCTCCCCTGCCTGAGCCATTCTTTTTGAATTGGCTCTTATTGATTGAGCGCAAGACAAAGGCTTGCAGGTGCGTTTTGCAACAATGATCGCGGCGCTGCGACGCTTCGACGCGGCGCTGCGCGATGTGTCATGAGACTTTGGAATAAGCCCGCGTGCGCGGTGTTGAGCTCGCGCGTACTTCGCCGCATTGCAATGCTTGCAACGCACTCACGCATCGCGCCGCAAAATCCTGAACATCAGCGAGCGATCAGCTTCACCAGCATCCGCGTGGCTTCGGTGAGCGCGAACTGCGCGCCGATGCACGCGCGCGGCCTCGTCGTTTGGGACAGTCCATTGGAATGTTCAAACGCGTCATTGGCGCGATCGACGATCCGCATCATTCCAAGCGAAGCGGGAGCAATCCGGCCATTGCGGTTTGCAGGCGAGAAACGCTGGCTTGCTTCGCTGCAATCGCTCCTCGCGATAACCCCGTGAACTCTTCGATGAGCTGGAACCCGGTCAGTTCGCGATTGTCCCCGAGGCTGTTGACGGGCGCTTAAGGCTGCCGGTGGAACCCCGCAAATTGACGCCGCGCAACCACAACTTGTTAGGAATTCAGCGTCATTTTGCGCCGATGAAACCGGCCGCCTTTTTCAGTTTTCCGCACCCGAATCCGGGCATCCGCCGGGAACTCGTCGAGCTGCTTTACACCTCGTTGCCGCAAGTCATGGCGATCAGCGTGACCTCGGTCTGCGGTGCCGTGGCGCTCGCCATCCTGGATGGCGATGCCGGATATGCGATCATCGCGTGCCTGATTTTCGTCACCGCCGCGGTGAGGCTGAGCAGCCTGTATCGCTACAAAACGCACGCTCCCGACCTGTCCGACAGGGATGTCATCATCTGGGAACGGATTTACGGAATCTGCGCGGCAGCATTCTCGATCGCGCTGGGCCTGCTCTCGTTCCGCGCGCTGCGGCTGGGCGATGCGCCCGGCGCATGGATCGCGTTCGGATTGTCGATGTCGTTCTGCGTCGGCATGGTGTCGCGCGCGGCGGTTCGTCCGTGGATCGTGTTGCTGGCGGCGGCCCTGCTGCTCGCTCCGACCGTCATCGCAGGACTTCTGCGACCCGAATTTCCCTACAAGCTGGGAGCCGTCATGCTGGTCCTGTTCTGGATCACGCTGCGGGAAGCCTCGCATCATCTCAGCACCGCCTTCATCGACCGGCTGGAGGCGAAACATGCGCTGGCGCGTCAGGCCCGCCAGGACTTCCTGACCGGATTGCCCAACCGCGCCGCGTTCCTGTCGGCATTGCTGAACGCAAGAGGACACGTTGCGATCATCGCCATCGATCTCGATGATTTCAAACCGGTGAACGACCGCTTCGGGCATCACATGGGCGACAACCTGCTTCAGCAGGTCGCTAGGCGCCTGACCGAATGCATCGGCTCCGACGGTCTGGCGGCCCGCTTCGGCGGCGACGAATTCATGCTGGTGAGGCGCGTCGAGGCCGGACAGGCCGGACACGACGCGGCGCTTGCCTTGACGAAAGAAGCGGTGATGGCGCTGTCGATGCCTTTCCTCGTGGCGGATCTGCCGGTGCGGATCGGCGCGAGCGCTGGAATCCTCGTGACCGAAAACACATTGCCTCCCTCCGCGCATGCCGCATCCCGGCTGCTCGAACGCGTCGACCGCGCGCTCTACGCCGCAAAACGCGCCGGCGGCGGACGATGGAAATGGTCGGAGGAGGAAAACGGCGATCAGCCGCGAGGCGATTTGAGGGGCTGACACTGCTGCCTGAACAACGCTCTCGCCGCTGACAAACCGGAAGACCGTGGTGCCGCCTATAGGATTCGAACCTACGACCCCCTCATTACGAATGAGGTGCTCTACCAGCTGAGCTAAGGCGGCGAAACGCGGGAAATCAATATCCGCACCTGATACTGGCCAGAGCCTCGCTTTGCAACATCGGCTGCGTCCGCGGGGCGCTTTTCTGGGCTGCGATCAGGCCACGCGGCAGACTACCCATCAACTCCTAATCAACTGACAAGACGGGACAAAAAGCCCTTCCAGCCGCCCGCCTGGGCCTGTTCCGGTTTCATCGGATCGTCAAATTCGACATCCAGAACCTCGTCCGCGACGCCCGGATCGTCCGGTGCCCGGACGATGGGAATCACCGGCGGAATCCGGCCCGCATCGGGCTTCTCGATGTCGCGGCGAGGGCGGAACACCGGCGGCGCATCGGCGACAACGGACGCGGCCGTGGACGGCGAAGGCAACGTAACCGGGGCCACAACGGGCTCATTGTCCTGCGATGGCGCGGGCGCAGGCAGCACCGGCGCGACCGATAACGTCTCGGCAGGCTTCGAAGCGGAATTCGTTTCCCGCGGCGCGGGCAGCGCGGGTTCATCTCCCGCAATATCAGCCTCAAGCACCGGCGCCTTGTCCGACGGCAGCGACGCCACCGGCGTCAGCCACTGGAACGCATCGAGGCGTCCGGTCACCGGCGACACCGGCCGCCAGCGATCCGAGACATAACCGTCCGCCGTCCATGCCGGATCGAGCGCGGCGCGCACCGCGCGCAGCATCCAGCCGCGCGCATTGCCGCCATCGCCATGTTCGGCGCGCTCAAGTTCGGCCATCAGGATCGCGACCCGCTGCGTCGGCGCATCGATGAAAGGCGCAAGCGCTTCACGCGCGCGGGGAAATTCACCGGCGTCGATGGCGGCCCGCGCCACCGCAAGCGCGCCTTCGATATGACCCGGCACCTTCGCCGCGAGCTTCTCGACGCGTCCGAGACGATTCAGCGCGGAATCGCCGAGGCGCACATGCGCGTAGGCATCCGCGAGATCGGGATGCGGCTGCGCGATCCATGCGGCCTCGATCACCTGCATCGCGCGGCGGGTCTGGTTGTTCTCGCTGAGGAACTTGGCGGCGAGCGTCGCGGCGGGCACCAGCGTCGGCGCGAACTTCACCGCCTCCATCGCGCTGGCGCGCGCCTTGTCGCGGTCGCGCGCCTCAAGATCGAGCGCGCGCGCCGTCAGCAGCACGCCGCGCTGGCGCTTGTAGGGCGCGGGATCGATCAGCCCCGCCGCCAGATTGTTTTCGAGAATTTTCAGCGCGCCGTCCCAGTCACCCTGGCTGCATCGGAAGCCAAGCACCGCCTGCGACGCCCATGCGGCGGCGGGCGCGGTCTTCAAGGCTTCTTCCGCCAGGGCCACGGCGGCATACGGATCGTCGCGGCGCTGCGCCTCGACGAACAATCCGCGCAAGCCGAGCAGCCGGGTGTCCTTGCGTTCCGCCATGGCGTGGAACGCGCGCTGTGCGCCGTCGCTGTCGCCATGAAGCTGCGCGGTCTGCGCATGCAGCAGCAGCGCCAGCGGGTCCTGATGCGCGAGCCGCTTTGCCACATCGGCATGGCGGCGCGCGGCGAAATGATCGCCGGTGCCGATCGCGATCAGCCCCTGCGTGATGGCGTGGCGGCCCTTGGCATGGCGGCGGTCGCGGCGCAGCTTGCGGACGCGCGCCGGCGCATTCAGGAAACTGCGGATGACGGCCCAGACCAGCATCGCGGCGAGCACGATCAGCGCCAGCGCCAGCACGAGCACCGGCAGCGAGGTCTCGACGCGCCAAATGCTCCACGACAGCGTGACGTCGCCGGTCTGATCCGCAATCACGGCGGCGCCGAGCGCGACGATGCCGACCAGAAACAGAAAGAGAATGATGCGGATCATGAGACTGCCTATCGCGCCGATTTCGAGATCGCGGTCAGTGTGTCCATCGTAAACTGCTCGGATGCCGCCAGCGCCTTGTCGCGCGCATCGACCTTCGCGATCCAGGGCTGCACCAGGGTGCGATCTGATGGCGGCAATTGCAGAAGCTCCCGCTTTGCCTCGGTGAGATCGCTAGCGCTGCGCGGCGGCCGTCGCGCGCGCTATAATGCCGGCAGCACCGCCGGCCAGCGCGTCGGTGCGCTGAACGCGCACGAGCTTCGCGAAACTTTGCTGAAGGCGCTCGACGATACCGGATGGCGCAGGCTGCGATTGGGGCTTCGGCGCGAGTTGCGGCAGCAGCCCAAGCAATTCCTTGCACAGCGCATCGACGCCGGGAATGCCGGTATACGCGAAAGGATCGAGGGCCTTAAGCGCATCGGAATCACCGACAACAGCACGCGCGGCAGCAAGTGCGGGCGCATAAGGCGCGCCGTGGCGCATGGCCTTATCGAGATCAATTAGTGCACCGACCTTGCGCGCGTTCGCATCTTCAGCCGGCGGTGGCGCCGGAGCGGGCGCGGCAGCAGCCGCAGTCAGTGCCGCGGTGGCGCGCTCGATCCTGCCGATGCGCTCCTCGATGGCAGACACATCAACGGACGGCGCGGCCTGCGACGCACCAGTTACGCCTTGCGGCAAACCAGATTTGATTTCGCTCAGTGCGGCGGCCATCTTTTTCGCTTTGTCCGCGCACGGCGGCGAGATCGCCGCGCAGCGACGTCAAGGATTTTTCCACCGCATCGATGCGTGCGGCGAGTGCGGGATCGGCCACTGGACGCGGCGCGGGCTTCGCCGCGTCCGATTCCACTTTCGCGACCCGCGCGCCGAGCGCGGCGATCTCTGCTTTGTTCGACGCAATATTATCCGCAAGCGGCGCGATCGAAACCGGCGCGGGGAGTTTTGGCCAGCCGGCGAGCGTGGCCGCGCCGATCACAAGCAATGCGGCCACGACACCTGTGATGGCCGAGATGAGCAGCGATGACGCTCGCGATGGGGAGGGCGGTGATGCGGAGGGAGATTCGGCACGGGATTCAGATGACGATTCAGCATGTGGCCCGGAATGATCCGAAGCTGTGTCCTGCGCATCGGAAGAATCCGCCACGCGAGGACTCTCGGTCACCTCCGATGCGGCAAGATCGATGGTCGGCGGCGTCCGCTTGCCGGCATCGCCGCCCGGCAACGCACCGCTTTTATCTTTATCATCGTCCATCGGAACTCACTCCTGTCGCGCCACAGTAGCAGATTCTGACAAGAGATTCTGCGAAAGCCCTTCACTTGGACGACGGTTTGATCGTCCTGTCCAGCGCATCGAACATAGCCGCCTCGTCCGGCGTGCGCGCCGCCACCACCTGCATCGCGCCGGCCTCGCGGAGAATGCCCGCCACCGCATCGGAGATGCAGCATTGCGGCAAAGCCAAGGCCGAAATCTCGATCCCGTCGGCCCGCGCCGCATCGAGAAAGGCGCGCGCGCTGCGCCGGGAATAATGCAGCACCGCCTCGATGCCGCCGGCACGAAAGGCGTCGCCGATTCCGGCGGGGAACCCCGCCACCGGCACCATCCGGTAGGTCGTATGCGTCACCACCGTGAAACCGCGCGCGCCGAGATCGGCGGCGAGATCATGCGCAAGGTCCGCGCCTGCAAGATAGCACAGCGTCGCGCCCTTCTTCAGTTGCCTCGTCGCAACGGTCCTGACGATGAGGTCGCTCAAGGCGCGCGCACCGCCCGTCGCGCTCACCACATCGCCGAACCCGGCGCTGCGGGCGGCCTCCGCGGTGTGTTCGCCGACCGCGAAGGCGCGCAGTCCGAACAGATGCTGCCGGGACGGATGGCTTTCGATGGCGCGGATCGCGTTGGCGCTGGTGATGACGACGCCGTCATAGGCGGCATCGTCCTCGCCGTGAAAGGGGATCGCCTCATAGCGCAGCATGGGCGACAGCAGCGCGTCATATCCGCGCGCGCGCAGGGCCGCCGCCGTCTTCTCGTTGTCCGGCTCCGGCCGCGTCACAAGAATGGCCATTTACGACGCTCCCGGGGCAACAGCTAAGGATAGCCCATCTCGCAATTTCACGTTATGAACCCCTCGAATGACACCCGGTTGGCGAATGACGTTGTGGCCTGCGGAAGGCTAAGAAACGTTAAAGGGAAACGCCGGATCGGCGACCAAAGCAAGGACTGAAATTGGCGAGCGGCAAGCCGACACTGGTGCTGGGCATCGAGACCACCTGCGACGAGACCGCGGCCGCCGTCGTCGAACGGCAGCGCGACGGCTCCGGGCGGATTCTGTCCAACATCGTGCGCTCGCAGATCAATGAGCACGCGCCGTTCGGCGGCGTGGTGCCGGAGATCGCCGCGCGCGCCCATGTCGACATGCTCGACGGCATCATCCGCGCGGCGATGAAGGAAGCGAATGTCGGCTTCGGCGATCTCAGCGCCGTGGCTGCTGCCGCTGGCCCCGGCCTGATCGGCGGCGTCATTGTCGGCCTGACCACGGCGAAGGCAATCGCACTCGTGCACAACACGCCATTGATCGCGGTCAATCATCTGGAGGCGCATGCGCTGACGCCGCGCCTCACTGTGGCGCTGGCATTTCCCTATTGCCTGTTTCTCGCCTCAGGCGGCCACACCCAGATCGTCGCCGTGCTCGGCGTCGGAAAATATGTCCGGCTCGGCACCACGGTGGACGACGCGATGGGCGAGGCGTTCGACAAGGTCGCCAAGATGTTGGACCTGCCCTATCCCGGCGGGCCGCAGGTGGAGCAGGCGGCGGCGCATGGCAATCCGGCGCGGTTTCAGTTTCCGCGCCCGATGGTCGGGCGGCCCGATGCGAATTTCTCGCTGTCCGGATTGAAGACCGCCGTGCGCAACGAGGTCGCGCGTCTCGCGCCGCTCGAGCCGCAGGACGTGAACGATCTGTGCGCGGGCTTTCAGGCCGCCGTGCTCGATCTCACCGCCGACCGGATCAGCGTCGGCCTGCGATTGTTTCACGAACAGTTCGGCCCGCCGCGCGCGCTGGTGGCGGCCGGCGGCGTCGCCTCCAATCTCGCGATCCGCAACGCGCTGCATGACATCGCGGCCCGCGCGCAAACCATGCTCATTATTCCGCCGCCCGCGCTCTGCACCGATAACGGCGCGATGATCGCCTGGGCCGGCGCGGAACGGCTCGCGCTCAAGATGGTGGACGACATGGAAACCGCGCCGCGCGCGCGATGGCGTCTCGACGAGACCGCCTCGACGCCGGCGAAATTCGCCAACACCCGCGCGCGGCACTGAGATGTCACGAGACATGAAACGCGCGCTCGCCGTGATGTCTCCCTCTCCCCGTGGGGGAGAGGGCCGGGGTGAGGGGGTTCGATACACCAATGAGGCAACGGTCCCCCTCACCCGCGCCTGCGGCGCGACCTCTCCCCATCGGGGAGAGGTGAAGACGGGACCGTCATATGATTTCACATCAAACCATCTCCATTATCGGCGCCGGTGCGTGGGGCACGGCACTTGCGAACGCGGCGTCGCGCGCCGGACGTGACGTGATTCTTTACGCACGCGATTCCGCCGCAGCGCAAAGAATGTCGCAGACCCGCGAGAACCCGAAGCTGCCCGGCATCCAGCTTGCGGCGACGATCACGGTCGGCAGCGATCTCGCTCGAGCAGGCAAAGCCAGCGCCGTGCTGCTGGTGACGCCCGCGCAAAGCCTGCGGCAAGCGGCCATCGCGCTGGCGCCATATCTTGCGCCCGGCACGCCTGTCATCGTCTGCGCGAAAGGCATCGAGCGCGGCACGCACAAATTCATGACGGAGATCGTCACGGACGTCGCGCCGCGCGCCGTGCCCGCGATCCTGTCGGGGCCGAGCTTCGACATCGACGTCGCGCGCGGATTGCCGACAGCCGTCACGCTGGCGACGCGCGACGAGACGCTGGCGAAGGCGCTGGTGCAGGCGCTCGGCTCGGCGACATTCCGACCCTATCATTCCACCGACGTGCGCGGCGTCGAGATCGGCGGCGCGGCCAAGAACGTGCTGGCGATCGCGGCGGGCATCGTCGCCGGAAAGCAGCTCGGCGCATCGGCGCTGGCGGCGCTGACCACGCGCGGCTTCGCCGAACTGATGCGGCTCGGCGTCGCCTGCGGCGCGAAGCCGGAAACCATTGCGGGCCTGTCGGGCCTCGGCGACCTGCTACTGTCCTGTTCGAGCCCTCAGTCGCGCAATTTTTCCCACGGCCTCGCACTTGGAAGGGGCGAGACGCCGCCGCGCGACAGGCTGGTCGAAGGCGAATTCACCGCACCGGTGCTGATCGAACTCGCCAACGCGAAAAACGTCGAAATGCCGGTGGCGAGCGCGGTGGCGGCGGTGCTGGGCGGCAGGCTGAGTGTCGACGCCGCGATCGAGGCGCTGCTGACCCGGCCGTTCCGGTCGGAAGGATAAAGGGGAAACGACGATGGCCTACTGGCTGGTGAAATCCGAACCCTCGGTATGGTCGTGGGACCAGCAGGTGGCGAAAGGCGCCAAGGGCGAAGCCTGGACCGGCGTGCGCAACCACACCGCCAAGCTCAACATGATGAAGATGAAAAAGGGCGACCGCGCCTTCTTCTATCACTCCAACGAGGGCAAGGAGATCGTCGGCATCGCCGAGATCATCCGTGAGCACTATCCCGACCCCACCGACAAGACGGAAAAATTCGTCTGCGTCGATCTCAAGGCCGACAAGCCGCTGAAGACGCCGGTGACGCTCGTTGCGGTGAAAGCCGAACCGAAATTGGCGGAGATGGACCTGCTCAAGCAGTCGCGGCTGTCGGTGCAGAGCGTGACGGCGGATGCGTGGAAGCTGATCTGCAAGATGGGCGGCGTGTAAGGTTGATCTATCGTCGTCCCGGCGAAGGCCGGGACCCATACTCCCGATAGCTCTTCATTTATGGATAGACGAAACAATCAAACTTCGATCCCGCGCAATTTCCGGATGTGGTGGTTATGGGTCCCGGCCTTCGCCGGGACGACATCAAGGATTGGCCGTTCGCGCATGAAACCCGAGGCACCACCCATCGCCGACAAGGACGCCTTCATCCGCGCCAACACGCGGTTGCGCGCGGTGCCACTCGCCCCCGAGATTGCGATCTTCGTCGCCGACGAAGCTGTGCCTCTGTGGCACAAGACCGAAGAGGAACTCGGCGAAGCCGGACTGCCGCCGCCATTCTGGGCCTTTGCATGGGCCGGCGGTCAGGCGCTGGCGCGACACGTTCTCGATCATCCGGAAATCGTGCGCGGCAGGACGGTGCTCGATCTCGCCAGCGGATCGGGCCTTGTGGGCATCGCGGCCCTGAAGGCCGGTGCCACAACGGTGACCGTCGCCGACATCGACGCCTTCGCCTGTGCCGCGGCCACGCTGAACGCGGCACAAAACGGCGTCGCGCTGACGACATGTCAGGAGGATCTGCTTGCCGCGCCGGATGCCGGACGCTGGGATGTCATCCTCGCCGGCGATATTTTCTATGAGCGCGACACCGCGCAGCGGGCTTTCGACTTTCTTCACGCCCATGCGGCACGCGGCGCAACCGTGCTGATCGGCGACCCCGGCCGCAGCTACCTGCCCCGCGACAAATTGCGCCGGATCGCCGATTACAGCGTGCCGGTGACCCGCGACCTCGAGGACACCGAGATCAAGCAGACCGCCGTATGGGAGCTTGTTTTGCCGGCTTGAGACCAACCCGGCCCCGTATCTGGTGGTCCGGCGGTTTGAAGCCAGACAAAAGTCCTATCCGCTGCGGCTTGTCGTCCCTATATGCGAAAGCGCATAATGGTCTCAACCAAGAACACGCCCGCGCGCATGCTGTGACGCGGGATTGCGGCGTGGAGGGAATGAGAAGCTATGTCCGACAAGATTTATGACGTATCCGCCGAATGGGCGAAGCGCGCCTTTATCGATGAAGCCAAGTATCGCGAGATGTATGCGCGCTCGGTCAACGACCCGAACGGATTCTGGGGTGATGAGGCGCGCAAGCGGCTCGACTGGATCGAACCGTTCACCAAGGTCGAGAACGTCTCGTTCGCGCCCGGCAACATCTCAATCAAATGGTTCGAGGATGGCGTTCTGAACGCCGCCTACAACTGCATCGACCGCCATCTGGAGACGCGCGGCGATCAGGTCGCGATCATCTGGGAAGGCGACGATCCGTCGGAATCAAAAAAAATCACCTATCGCGAGCTGCACGACGAAGTCTGCAAGATGGCGAACATCCTGCGGCTGCGCAACGTCGAGAAAGGCGACCGCGTCACCATTTATCTTCCGATGATTCCGGAAGCGGCCTATGCGATGCTGGCCTGCGCCCGGATCGGCGCGATTCACTCGGTGGTGTTCGGCGGTTTCTCGCCGGACTCGCTGGCGCAGCGCATCACCGACTGCAAGTCGAAGGTGGTCATCACCGCGGACGAAGGCCTGCGCGGTGGCAAGAAAGTGCCGCTGAAGGCCAACGTGGACGCGGCCATCGCCAAGACCGGCGGCGTCGACTGGGTGGTCGTGGTCAAGCGCACCGGCGGCAAGATCGAGATGGACCCGGTCCGCGACGTCTGGTTCCACGAGGCTGCGGCGGTTGTCGATGCCGATTGTCCGGTGGAGCCGATGAACGCGGAAGACCCGCTGTTCATTCTCTACACGTCAGGCTCGACCGGCCAGCCCAAGGGCGTGCTGCACACCACCGGCGGCTATCTCACCTTCGCGTCGATGACGCATCAATACGTTTTCGACTATCACGACGGCGACATCTACTGGTGCACCGCCGACGTCGGCTGGGTCACCGGCCACAGCTACATTCTTTACGGGCCGCTCGCCAACGGCGCGACCACGCTGATGTTCGAGGGCGTTCCGAACTATCCGGACAATTCGCGATTCTGGAACGTGATCGACAAGCACAAGGTCAACATCTTCTACACCGCACCGACCGCGATCCGCGCGCTGATGCAGGGCGGCGACGAGCCGGTGAAGAAGACCTCGCGCAAGAGTCTTCGTTTGCTCGGCTCCGTCGGCGAGCCGATCAATCCCGAAGCGTGGGAATGGTATTACCGCGTGGTCGGCGACTCGCGCTGTCCCATCGTCGATACTTGGTGGCAGACCGAGACCGGCGGCATCCTGATTACGCCGCTGCCGGGCGCGATCGCGCAGAAGCCGGGTTCGGCAACCAAGCCGTTCTTCGGCGTGGTGCCGGAAATCGTCGATGCCGACGGCAAGGTGCTGGAAGGCGAGGCGCAGGGCAACCTCTGCATCGCGAAATCATGGCCGGGCCAGATGCGCACGGTCTATGGCGATCATGCGCGCTTCGAGCAGACCTACTTCTCCACCTACAAGGGCAAGTACTTCACCGGCGACGGCTGCCGCCGCGACGCCGATGGCTATTACTGGATCACCGGCCGCGTCGATGACGTCATCAACGTCTCCGGTCATCGCATGGGCACGGCGGAAGTCGAAAGCTCGCTGGTGGCCCACTCATGCGTGTCGGAGGCAGCGGTGGTCGGCTATCCGCACGACATCAAGGGCCAGGGCATCTACGCCTATGTCACGCTGATGCAGGGCGTCGAGCCGACCGAAGCACTGCGCAAGGATCTGGTGGCGTGGGTGCGCAAGGACATCGGGCCGATCGCCTCGCCGGACCTGATCCAGTTCGCACCCGGCCTGCCGAAGACGCGCTCGGGCAAGATCATGCGCCGCATCCTGCGCAAGATCGCGGAGGATGAATCCGGATCGCTCGGCGACACCTCGACGCTGGCCGACCCCAACGTCGTCAACGATCTGGTCGATAACCGCCAGAACAAGAAGGCCAGCGCCTGAGGCGCACCGGGTTTTTGCGAAAGCGCGGCATCTGCGTGCGATCGGTTCCGGCGGAAATCCCGTGCCTCACAAAAATGTCACCCGCCCAAACATCGTTTGGGCGGGTGTGTTGTTTTCCGGGCATTTACTTTGCCGCCGGAATTTTCTTTTTAAGGCCCGCACAACGGCCTTTTGCATCCGGCGATAAGGGGGTGTTGAAGGCCTTGCCGTAGGGTGGCGACCGGTTGCGCAGCCCTGCGCCTGCGATGAAATAAAAAGACTGGAGACAATGATGTTGCGTAAACTCGCGATGACCTTGGCAGTCACGGCCATCGGATTTTCGGCACTGGGATTGGCCGGCACGGCAGCGCAGGCCGCGCCATCGGTGGTCGCCTCTCCCGACGGCTATGCGCCGGGCACCATCGTGGTGAAGACCAACGAGCGCAAACTCTATCTCGTGCTCGGCGAAGGCCGCGCGCTGCGCTATCCGGTCGGCGTCGGCAAGGCCGGCAAGCAGTGGGCCGGCACCACCCGCATCGACGGCAAATATCGCCAGCCCGCATGGGCACCGCCCGCAGAGGTGAAGCGCGACAACCCGAGCATTCCCGATGTCATTCCCGGCGGCTCGCCGTCAAATCCGATGGGCGTCGCCGCGATGACGCTGGCCGGAGGCGAATACGCCATTCACGGCACCAACCGGCCGAACTCGGTCGGCGGCTATGTCTCCTACGGCTGCGTGCGGATGTACAATCAGGACATCACCGACCTGTTCGATCGCGTCGAGGTCGGCACCCAGGTGGTGGTCACAGCGCGCTGACATCTTGTTGTGAGAATGCAAAAAGCCGCGTGTTTACGCGGCTTTTTTATTGAGCGACGATACAATAAGCCGTCATCGCGAGCAGCCCTTGCAACAATCCAGTTTCCTGCTCGTCGCTCTGGATTGCTTCGCGGAGCCTGTCATCGGGCCGGCGAAGCCGGACCCGTTGGCTCGCAATGACGTCTCGGGAGTTATCCCGCTCTCAAGGCTGTCCCGCACCAACCGCCGCGACGACCGCCCTGATATTGGCGCGCATGACCTGCCGCGAGCAGCGCGTTCGCTACGCTCGGCGTACTCCGTGTCGCGGCGTCGGCCACCACGCGGCCGTTGTATTTGTCGGGACCGATATTGAAGATCGCGACATCGCCGCCGGCGAGTTGCGCGCGCAACGCCTCGCTCGCGGCTTCCGCCATGCGCGTCTCCTCGGCGCAGGCAGCTTTCAACTCCGGCGCATCGATGCCGCGCAAGCGTACTCGCGTCGTCATGTCCAGCCCCGGCCACAAATGCACCCGCGCCTCGAACGTGTCGCCATCGATCACGCGCAAGACTTCGACAAAATGCCGCACGCCCGGATGGCCGTCGCGGCTCCAGATCACCGGCGCGGCAAGCAGAGCAGAATCCGGAATGGGCGAATGCGCTGACGCGGCTGCGGTGGCCGAAGGGAGTTTCCAAGGCAGATGATCGCGCAGCGGGATCAGGGTGCCGATCGCGAGGCCGAGGACGAAGACCAGCCCGAACAGCCATGGCGGCGCGCCCGCAGCCGAACGCCGAATGGGATAAGGACGTTGCCGATCTAGGAACATAAGCCTAAATTAAGGCAAATTATCCTGATCCCGCAAGCCACAACATGAGATGCCGGTATTTCTACCTACCCGCCCGGCGACACCTCAGAAATCCGACGCGATTCCCTTGACCTCCCAGTCGCCATAACGGGTCGGTTCCGGCCCCTTCGGACCCTGAATTTCCTTCGGGCCGGCCGGGGCTTTCTCCTGCGCCGCCTTCAGCCGCCGCTCCTCGGCTTCCGCCAGGGCGCGTTGCGCCTGCGGCGACAGCGGCTTACGCACGACGTCCGGCGCTGGAGAAGAATTTTTGATCGGATCGTCGCTCATCGCAGATGCTCGTTCCGTCTTGCTGTCATTGCCAACTTTAGCCGGTGACCCCTTTTTGACGTCGTCAAAGGACAGATGGATTGCCGGGTCAAGCCCGGCAATGACGGTACACGAAAATATCCAGCACCGCTCATGCGCCCGCCATCATGACCCGATTGAAAATCCGGCAAGATTCTTACATTTGGCATATTCGCGTGCCATCTCTCTCCGGCACGCGGCGCGGCGGTGACGTTGCTCGTGTTGCGTGTTGTCCCGCCAGCGAAGTTTTTTGCATGCCTTCTACGAGATTTGCCCCGCCGACCGAGGTGCCCGGCCTCGCCGCGCGCCGCATCGCAGCCGACATTCTTGACGGCGTGCTGCACAAGCACCGCATGCTGGACGATCAGCTCGACGGCGCGGGCGCGCATCCGGGATTGAAAACATTGTCCGACCGCGACCGCGCGCTGATGCGCCGGCTGGTTGCAACGATTCTGCGCCGGCTCGGCACCCTCGGTCATGTGCTCTCGAAGCTGCTCGATCGCGGGATTCCCACCGACGCGCCGCGCGCGCAGAGCGCGTTGCTGATCGGCGCCGCGCAGATCTTGTGGATGGACGTGCCGGATCATGCCGCCGTCGATCTCTCGGTGCGGCTCGTGCAGGCGGACCGCCGCGCGGCGAAATATGCCGGCCTCGTCAACGCCGTGCTGCGGCGCTGCGCGCGCGAGGGCCAGCCGCTGATCGACGAAGTCAAATCGCAGATGCTCGATCTGCCGCCGTGGCTGGTGACACGCTGGATCGCGGCCTATGGCGAAGACGCCACGCGCGCCATGGCCGCCGCCATCAGCGTTGAGCCGGCGCTCGATCTCACGGTGAAGTCCGATCCCGAAGGCTGGGCGACGCGCCTGCACGGCGAGGCGCTGCCGACCGGCACGGTGCGCACGCTGCTGCACGGCTCCGTCACTATGCTGCCCGGTTTCAACGACGGCCAGTGGTGGGTGCAGGACGCCGCCGCCGCGCTCCCGGCCCGGCTGTTCGGTGACGTTAAAGACAAGTCGATCGCCGATCTCTGCGCCGCGCCCGGCGGCAAGACCGCGCAACTGGTTCATGCCGGCGCGCGGGTGACGGCGGTGGACCGTTCGCCCAATCGCATCGCGCGGCTCAAGGACAATCTCTCACGCCTCGCGCTCACGGCGGAGACCGCGGTGGCCGACGCCGCCGAGTGGCAGCCCGCGAGCAACGAGCTGTTCGACGGCATTCTGGTGGACGCGCCGTGTGCCGCGACGGGCACTATCCGGCGTCACCCCGACGTCGCATGGCTGAAACAGGAAGCCGACATCGGCGCGCTGGCGGCGCTGCAAAAGCGTCTGCTGCAAAAAGCCGTCACACTGCTGAAGCCCGGCGGAACCCTGGTCTACTGCACCTGCTCGCTGGAACCAGAGGAAGGCGAACAGGCTGTAGGGGAACTCCTTGCCGCCGAATCGGGGCTTCGCCGCGCGCCGGTCGGCCGCGACGAGGTGGCAGGGCTCGACGAAATTCTCACCCAGGAGGGTGATATCCGCACGCTGCCTTCTCATCTGGCGCACGACGATCCGCATATGGGCGGGCTCGACGGCTTCTACGCGGCGCGCCTCATCAAGTCCTGATCCTTTCAAACCCTGATTCGCGCGCGATTCTTTCATGAACCGCGCACAGGTGATTCGCGGCAGGCGGCTCTGCCTTTGCCGTCCGCGCGCCCGCGTCAATGGGGTGTTTTATCGGCATTTCCGGACTACAAGAGTGCCGGGGATTCCTTGACGCACGGCTTTCCGGGTGAGGAAGACTCCGATTTGTGGGAAGCGATCATGTTTGGCGGCGGAGCTCCGACTGAGCCGCCCGGCGTGATGTGAGGGCAAAGGCGCGCGTGGCGGTCGCTCATCGAAGAGGCATCTCGTCCTTGCTGCTCGGCCGCGCTGCGCGGTCCGTCCTCGCGCGCGCCAGCGGCAACTCGGTTGCGTTGTCGCGATTCTGGCCCGGCCGCACCGACCGGCTACTGATCGCGCCGAACGATCTGCGCACCGTCGACGCCACCCGCGCGTCCGAGATCTATGCCGGCCGTTTTGTGTTCGCGGGCAAGATCGTGACCTCGCACGGGCGATCGATCTTCGAACTCGATCCGCCGTCGGAAGACTGGGAAGCGAACCTGCTCGGCTTCGGCTGGCTGCGCCATCTGCGCGCCGCGGATTCGGCCATCACCCGCGCCAACGCGCGCTCGCTGATCGACGACTGGATCTCCAAGCCGATCCGCAAGCGCGGCATCGGCTGGCGCGCCGACGTGCTGGCGCGCCGCGTGATCTCGCTGCTGTCGCAGGCGCCGCTGGTGCTGAACGACGCCGACGGAAAATTCTATCGCCGCTTCCTGCGCAGCCTCACCCGCGAGATTCGCTATCTGCGCTATACGATGGTGGATATTCCGGACGGCGTGCCACGCCTGCAAGTGCTGATTGCGCTGTGTTACGCCTCATTGTGCCTTGCCAATCAGGCCAAGCATATCCGCACCTCGTCGCGCAAACTCTCCGACGAACTGGCGCGGCAGATCCTTCCCGACGGCGGACATATTTCGCGCAATCCCGGCGCGCTGATCGAACTGCTGCCCGACCTGCTGCCGCTGCGCCAGACCTATGCCGCGCGCAACATCGCGCCGCCGCCCGCCTTGCTCAACGCCATCGACCGCATGATGCCGATGCTGCGTTTCTTCCGTCACGGCGACGGCTCCTTCGCGCTATTCAACGGCATGAGCAGCGCGCCGTCGGGCCTGCTCGCGACATTGCTCGCCTATGACGACACCCACGGCATTCCGATGTCCAACATGCCGCATTCGGGCTTCCAGCGCCTCGATGCCGGCGCCACCGCCGTTATCATCGACACCGGTGCGCCGCCGCCGCCCTCGGTCAGCCGTGACGCCCATGCGGGCTGCCTGTCGTTCGAACTGTCGTCGGGCAACGCCCGCATCGTCGTCAATTGCGGCATTCCCTCCACCGGGCGCGACAACTGGCGCGCCTTCGCACGCAGCACCGCCGCGCATTCGACGCTGATCTGTCACGACACCTCGTCGTGCCAGTTCGTCGAGCTTCCGGCGATGAAGCGGATGCTGCAAGGCGCTCCCATCGTCAGCGGGCCTTCCAATGTCGGCGCATTTCGCGAGGCCGCGAATGACGGAATCCTGCTGACGACATCCCACGATGCCTATGCGCGCCAGTTCGGCGTCGTGCACCAGCGCACCCTGATGCTGTCCGGCGACGGCGGCCGGCTCGAAGGCGAAGACACGCTGCTGAACGCATCCTCATCCTCGACACGCAACAAGCCCGACGATTACGTGTTGCGGTTTCATCTGCATCCGTCGGTGAAGGCCAGCCGCCTCACCGACGCCCGCGGCGTGATGCTGGTGCTGCCGAACCGCGACGTGTGGACGTTCGAGGCGCTCAACGATAAGGTGGACCTCGAGGACAGCGTGTTCCTGGCGGGCTCCGACGGACCGCGCCGCACCGCCCAGATCGTGATCCGCCAGAACCGCAAGGATGCGCCCAGCATCCGCTGGAGCTTTACCCGCTCCTCGGCCTCGGCCGCCGTGACCAGCGCCCGGCGTGACGCCCGCCGCGAGCCGGAGCTGCCGCTTTAAACTGGAGCGGTATCGTCATCCTGAGGTGCGAGCGCTCTCGGGCGCGAGCCTCGAAGGATGACGGCAAGTTCAGCACGAAAACTCCCCCAATTGGAGGTTTTGCCGGGGAGAAAACCATGCTACCCGGCAAACAACATCTATCCGAACCAGGACCCCCATAATGACTGACAACTCGCGCCGCATTGCGCGCGCCCTGCTTTCCGTTTCCGACAAGTCCGGCCTGATCGAATTCGCCCGCGCGCTCACGAACCTCGGTGTCGAGCTGGTCTCCACCGGCGGCACCGCACGGGCCATCGCCGATGCCGGGCTGAAGGTCAGGGACGTTTCGGACCTCACCGGATTTCCGGAAATGATGGACGGCCGCGTCAAGACGCTGCACCCGAACGTGCATGGCGGACTGCTCGCGATCCGGGACAATGCCGATCACGCCCGCAGCATGAAGGACCACGGCATCGTCCCGATCGATCTTCTGGTGGTCAATCTCTATCCGTTCGAAGCCACCGTGGACAAAGGCGCGTCCGAGGACGACTGCATCGAGAACATCGACATCGGCGGACCGGCGATGATCCGCGGCGCGGCGAAGAATCATTACGATGTCGCCGTCGTGGTCGAGCCGTCGGACTACCAGTCCGTGCTCGACGAACTCGCCGCCAACAACGGCGCGACCACGCTGACGCTGCGCAAGAAACTCGCGCAGAAAGCCTATGCGCGAACCGCGGCCTATGACGCGGCGATCTCGAACTGGTTCGCCGGCCAGTTGAAGATCGATGCGCCGGACTTCCGCGCCTTCGGCGGCAAGCTGATTCAGGCGCTGCGCTACGGCGAGAATCCGCATCAGCATGCGTCGTTCTACAAGACGCCGGATCGCCGCCCCGGCGTCGCCACCGCGCGTCAGCTTCAGGGCAAGGAACTGTCCTACAATAACATCAACGACACCGACGCGGCCTATGAATGCATCGCGGAGTTCGATGCCAAACGCACCGCCGCCTGCGTCATCGTCAAGCACGCCAATCCGTGCGGCGTCGCCGAGGGCGCCGATCTCGCCAGCGCCTATCGCAAGGCGCTGGCTTGCGATTCGACATCGGCCTATGGCGGTATTATCGCGTTCAACCGCACCCTCGATGCCGATGCGGCCAACGCGGTCGCCGGAATCTTCACCGAGGTCATCATCGCACCTGACGCCACCGATGAGGCCATCGCCATCATCGGCAAGCGCAAAAACCTGCGCCTGCTTCTGGCGGGCGGCCTGCCCGATCCGCGCGCGGTGGGACTGACGGCGAAGACGGTCGCCGGCGGCTTGCTGGTGCAGTCGCGCGACAACGCCGTGGTCGATGACATGACCTTCAAGGCCGTCACCAAGCGCGCGCCGACCGAGGCTGAATTGCGCGATCTGCGCTTCGCGTTCCGCGTCGCCAAGCATGTGAAGTCCAACACCATCATCTATGCGAAGGATCTCGCCACCGTCGGCATCGGCGCGGGCCAGATGAGCCGGGTGGATTCCGCGCGCATCGCCGCGCGCAAGGCCGAGGACGCCGCGAAGGAACTGGGACTAGCCACGCCGATGACCAAAGGCTCTGTGGTCGCGTCCGACGCATTCTTCCCGTTCGCCGACGGATTGCTGGTGGCGATCGAGGCCGGTGCCACCGCCGTGGTGCAGCCCGGCGGCTCGATGCGCGACAACGAAGTGATCGAGGCGGCGGACGCCCACGGCATCGCCATGGTACTGACCGGCGTCCGGCACTTCAAGCATTGAGCCATGCACGTCATTCCGGGGCGCGAGTGAAACGAGCAAACCCGGAATCTCGATGAGCTCTGTGAGATTCCGGATCGACGCGCTACGCGCGCCGTCCGGAATGACGCAAGTGGCCTTACGCCCTCACACGGGACAGCAGCACAAGCCCCGCGGCGAAGAACACCACCAGCACCGCCATGCCCGCCTTCTGACTGGCGGTGACCGCCGTCACGATGCTGACCACCAGCGGCGCCATGAACGACGTCACCTTGCCGGACAGCGCGAACAGGCCGAAGTGCTGCGTGATGCGATCGGCCGGCGCAAGACGGATGAGCAGCGTGCGCGACGCCGCCTGCATCGGGCCCGCCGCCATGCCGATCAGGAATCCCAGCACCAGATAGACCTGCTCGGCCGGCGCGCCGAACAATTTGCCCGGCACCGGCGGCTCGACCTTGACCACGAAGAACAGCGTGTCGCGATCGATCGACAGGATTACCGCGCAGGCGAGCAGCAGGATGGTCATGCTGCCGGCGATCACGGTCTTCGGGCCGAGCTTGTCATCGAGCTTGCCACCGATCCACGCGCCCAGCGTGCCGGAAAAGGCCGCAAGGATTCCGAAGGTGCCGATCTGGATGGTCTGCCAGCCGAACGTGCCGGCCGCGTAAATGCCGCCGAACGCGAACAGCGCCACCAGCGCATCGGTATAGACCATGTTGGCGATCAGGAACGTCATCATCACCGGCCGCTTCGGCAAGGTGGACAGCGTCTCGCGCAACTCGCGCAGGCCTTCGCGCACCGCGCCGAGCGCCGGCTTCTTCGACGCGCGATCCGGCGTGAACAGAAACATCGGCAGCACGAAAATGATGAACCACAGGCCGCTCAACGGCCCGGTGATGCGGTCGCCCTCGTGCGCCACAGGATCGAGGCCGAACAGCGGCTTCAATCCGAACAGCGTGCGGCCGGTGTCGCCGCTGGCCGCCAGAAAACCGAGCACGAGGATAAGACTGAGAATGCCGCCGACATAGCCGGTGGCCCAGCCGGTGCCCGAGAGGCGGCCGATGCGCTCCGGCGGCACGAGCGTCGGCATCATCGCGTTATTGAACACGGTGGCGAATTCGACGCCAATGGTGGCGATACCGAACGCCACCAGGAGCGGCAGGATAATGGACGGATCGCCGGGTTTGCCGATCCAAAGGATCGACGCGCCAATCACGAACAGCGCGCCGAACGCGGCGATCCACGGCTTGCGGCGGCCGCCCGCGTCGGCAATCGCGCCAAGCACCGGCGACATCAGCGCGATCACCAGTCCGGCGGCAGCGGTCGCGAATCCCCACATCGCCTGCCCGCTGGCGGGCGTCGCCGCGACATGAGTGGCGAAATAAGGCGCGAACACGAATGTGGTGATCAGGCTGAAATAAGGCTGCGCCGCCCAGTCGAACAGAATCCAGCCGAAAACGGCCTTGCGCGGCGGATAGGTCTGCGGCGACACATCTGCGTGACCGCCACGCGGGTAACTGTCATGCGCCGGAATCTCTTGAGCCATGATCGAAATTCCTGCCGAATTGGGGCGGACGATACCCGTCATTGCCGCGAAACCATATCCTGCGGCAATCCATTTGCCATCGCGTTTTACCGTAGGCGCTGTTTTCGGGAGAGGTTTATGGCCTTGTTTACCAAGCGCCGCGCGATTGCCTTCTCGTTCAGCGTAATCTTTCTGCTGATTGCGCCAGTCTTCGCACAGGATTCGCGACACGGATATTACGCGCCGCCCGCGCTCGATACGATCAATCCGGTCGCTGCGAAGAACGGCATGGTTGTCGCGCAGGAACGGATCGCGGCGGGCATCGGCCGCGATGTGCTGGCGCGCGGCGGCAACGCCGTCGATGCCGCGGTCGCCACCGGATTCGCACTGGCCGTCACCTATCCGCGCGCGGGAAATATCGGCGGCGGCGGCTTCATGCTGGTTCATCTGGCGAACGGCAAAGAGGACGTCGCCATCGACTATCGCGAGAGCGCACCGGCTGCCGCCACGCGCGATATGTTTCTCGGTGACGACGGCAAGCCGGACACCAAGAAATCCCGCGATCAGGCGCTCGGCATCGGCGTACCCGGCACCGTCGCAGGGCTTGCACTTGCGCTGGAAAAATACGGCTCCGGCAAGTTCAGACTTGCCGACCTGCTCGCGCCCGCCATCGCTTTGGCGCGCGATGGTGTCGTGATCGCCGACGATACGGCCGACACATTGCCGGACTGGCACCGGCGGCTGGCGAAATGGCCATCGAGCGTGAGGATATTTTCTCGCGCCGACGGCACATCGCTGCAAGCAGGCGACCGTCTGATCCAGACCGATCTCGCCGCCACGCTGGAAGCCATCGCTGCACGCGGCGTCAGCGGATTCTACGAGGGTCCGGTGGCGGACAAACTCGTGGCCGGCATCCGCGACGCGGGCGGCATTATCACGCGCGAGGATCTGAAAGCCTATCAGCCGATCTTGCGCGCGCCGGTGCGCGGCAGCTATCGAGGCTACGACATCGTCTCGATGCCGCTGCCGTCCTCGGGCGGCGCGGTTCTGATCGAAACGCTGAACATTCTCGAAGGCTACAAGCTGCGCGAGATGGGCTCGGGTTCGGTGGATGCGCTGCACGTCTCGATTGAAGCCATGAAGCGCGCCTACGCCGACCGCGCGCGCTATCTCGGCGATCCCGCCTTCGTCAGTGCGCCGATGCGACAACTGATCTCGAAAGACTATGCCGCGAGACAACGCGCCTCCATCGATATGGAGAAGGCGACGCCCTGGACCGACGCGCTATCGGCCACGCCGCCGCGTGAAGGCAGCAACACCACGCATTTCTCCGTGGTCGACAAGGACGGCAACGCGGTCAGCAACACCTACACCCTGAACTTCAGCTACGGCCTCGGCATGGTCGCGGACGGCACCGGCGTGCTGCTCAACAACGAACTCGACGATTTCACCGCAGCACCGGGCGCATCGAACGCCTATGGCCTGGTCGGCTTCGAGGCCAACCTGCCCAGCCCCGGCAAGCGGCCACTGTCATCGATGTCGCCCACCATCGTGCTGAAGGATGACAAGCCGGTGCTGGTGACGGGCTCGCCCGGCGGCAGCCGGATCATCTCGGCGGTGCTTCAGGTCATCGTCAACACCATCGACTTCGACATGAACGTCGCCGCCGCGGTGTCCGCGCCGCGACTGCATCACCAATGGCTGCCCGACGAAGTCCGCGTCGAGCACGGATTTCCCGAAGCGACGCTTGCTGCGCTGCGTGCCAAGGGCCATCGCGTGATCGAACCGCTCGGGCAGACCTCGGCCAATTCCATCGCGGTGACGCCTAATGGCTTGTCCGGCGCTCCCGATCCGCGCACGCGCGGCACCGAAGCCGCCGGATACTAGCAATCCTGCTGCGATCCTGGCGATGTGATTGCATTTGTCTGGTGACACGCCAGCCGATTGGCGTAGATTGCCGCGCGATTTGAACGTCGATAAAGCCCCGTGATAAGCGGCACGCACGGGGTCCCAACAGGCCGCAAATATGGGGAGCAACCATCCATGAGCACGGTTCAGCCGTCGCCAGACGCGATCGAAGTCGCGCCGATTGAAGACACCAGCCTTCTTGCCTTCTATCGCGACATGAACACACCCGAACGGCGCACGTTCTGGGCCTGCGCCGCGGGCTGGACGCTCGACGGCATGGACTTCATGATCTATCCGCTGGTGATCGGCACCATCATCGCGCTGTGGAAGGTCGATCCCGGCACCGCAGGCCTCGCCGGCACCGTGACGCTGCTGGCCTCCGCCATCGGCGGCTGGCTCGCCGGCTATCTCTGCGACCGCATCGGCCGTGTCCGCACCTTGCAGATCACCATTGTCTGGTTCTCGTTCTTCTCGCTGGTCTGCGCCTTCGCGCAGAATTTCGACCAGCTTCTGGTGGCGCGCGCGCTGCTCGGCCTCGGTTTCGGCGGCGAATGGGCGGCGGGCGCCGTGCTGATGGGCGAAGTCATTCGTCCGCAGTATCGCGGCCGCGCCGTGGGCTCGGTGCAATCCGGATGGGCGGTCGGCTGGGGTCTCGCCGTGCTGTCGCAGGCGGTGATGTTCACGATCTTGCCGGCGGAAGAAGCATGGCGCTGGATGTTCGCCATCGGCGCGCTGCCTGCGTTGCTCGTGTTCTTCCTGCGCCGCTATGTGGAAGAGCCGAAGATCGCCGCTGAAACGCTGGCCAAGCAAAAGGCGTCCGGCGACCGGCCGTCGCTGTGGGAAATCTTCTCGCCTGGGGTCCTGAAGACCACCGTCCTTGCCGCGCTGGCGGCAACCGGATGCCAGGGCGGCTATTACGCCATCACCTTCTGGGTGCCGCGCTTCCTCACCACCGAACGCAAGCTCTCGATCGTCGGCTCCACCGGCTATCTCGCCACGCTGATCATCGGATCATTCATCGGCTATCTGGTCGGCGCGTGGCTCGCCGACCGCATCGGACGGCGCAACCTGTTCCTGATCTTCTCGATCGGCGCCATCGTGCTCATCCTGATCTACACCCAGGTGACGCTGACCAATGACGTGCTGTGGCTGCTCGGCTTCCCCCTCGGCTTCTTCGCCTCGGGTTATTTCTCCGGCATGGGCGCGTTCCTGACCGAGCTTTATCCGACACGGCTTCGCGGCTCGGGACAGGGCTTCTGCTACAATTTCGGACGCGGCATCGGCGCGCTGTTTCCGTTCCTCGTCGGCTGGCTGTCCACATCGACGTCGCTCGGCAACGCGATCTGCATCTTCGCGGTCGCAGCCTACGGCCTGTTCTTCATTGCGGCCTACGCGCTTCCCGAAACCCGCGGCAGGATTCTTCACGCCGATGCATGATTCACGCGCAAACCCAAATGAGGCTCCGGCGTGTCCGGGGCCTCTGGAAATCCAGCAGCATCTGCCGACGCGGTTCAAGGTGCCGCGCGGCGCGGTGGACACCCATTGCCATGTCATCGGGCTGCCGCCGGAGTATCCGTTCGTGGCCGGCCGTGCCTATACGCCGCCGGCGGCGAGCGCGCGCGATTATCTCGCCATGCTCGATGCCACCGGCATGACCTACGGCGTGCTGACGCAGGTCAGCGTGCATGGCACCGACAACCGGCTGATGGTGGAAACGCTGCGCGCCCATCGCCAGCGGCTGCGCGGCATCGCCGTGATCCCGCTCGATTGTCCCGAGCGGGAAAAAGCCGCACTGAAAGATGCGGGCGTCGTCGGCCTGCGCATGAACGTTCTGTATGGCGGCGGCGGCGTCGATTTCACCCAGATCGAAAACTACGGCGCGCTGTGCCGCGACATGGGCTGGCATCTGCAATTCCTGCTCGATGCGCGCGATCTACCGTCGCTCGCGCCGCGCCTGTCAAAGCTGCCGGTGCCGTTTCTGGTCGATCATATCGGGCACTTTCCGACCTCGGCCGGCATCGACAACGAAGGCTTCCAGACGCTGGTCTCGCTGGTGCGCGACGGCGCATGGGTGCGGCTGTCCGGGGCCTATCGCAACACCGTGGAAGGCCCGCCCTATCGCGACACGATTCCATTCGCGCGCAAGGTGGTCGAGGCGGCGCCCAACCGTTGCGTGTGGGGATCGGACTGGCCGCATGTGGCCAACTGGGGCGTGATGATGGGCGTCGCCGATCTGCTCGATCTGCTGGCCGACTGGGTGCCGGATGAAAAACTCCGCAACCGAATTCTGGTGGACAATCCGCAACGGCTGTTCGGATTTCCCGCCGTCACCTGAAGGAGCGAGCGCATGACCACGCTGAAGGGCAAGACGCTGTTCATCACCGGCGGCAGCCGCGGCATCGGGCTTGCGATTGCGCTGCGCGCCGCGCGCGACGGCGCCAACATCGCCATCGCCGCGAAAACCACGACGCCGCAGCCGAAACTCGAAGGCACCATCTATACCGCGGCGGAGGCAATCAAGGCCGCCGGCGGCAGGGCGCTGCCGCTGATTTGCGATATCCGCGACGAAGCGCAGGTGCTGTCCGCCATCGAGATGACGGTGGCGGAATTCGGCGGCATCGACATCTGCGTCAACAATGCCAGCGCCATCAGCCTGACCGATTCCCAGCGCACCGAGATGAAGCGCTTCGACCTGATGATGGGGATCAACACCCGCGGCACGTTCATGGTGTCGAAATACTGCATCCCGCATCTCAGGAAGGCGGAAAATCCGCACATCATGATGCTGTCACCGCCGCTCGACATGAAAACGAAATGGTTCGAGCACTCGACGGCCTATACGATGGCGAAATTCGGCATGAGCATGTGCGTGCTCGGCCTTTCGGGCGAATTGCGCCGTGCGGGCGTGGCGGTGAATGCGCTGTGGCCGCGCACGCCGATCGCCACCGCCGCCGTCGGCAACCTGCTCGGCGGCGACGCCATGATGCGCGCCAGCCGCAAGCCGGACATCCTGGCGGACGCCGCGCATGTGATCTTCACCAAGCCGGCGCGCGAATTCACCGGACAGTTCTGCATCGACGACAGGATTTTGTACGACGCGGGCGTGCGCGACTTCGAGCCTTATCGCGTCGATCCGTCGGTGCCGCTGCTGTCGGATTTCTTCGTGCCGGACGACGACGTGCCGCCGCCAGGCGTCAAGGTGATGCCGCTGCCGTCGCTCGGCGCGGTTCCGCACTAACCGGCGGAACTGGATCTAGCGCCCGACCCGATACGGTCCGCCCCTGTCCAGCGCGCGCTGGTAGGCCGGGCGCGCGTGAATACGCTGTAGCCACGCCCACGCCTTCGGAGAACTTTCATCCAGCCCCGCGCGCGCGGAGGCCGCCTCCAGCGGAAAGCTCATCTGGATGTCGGCCGCGGTGAAATCGTTGCCTGCGAACCATTCGCTTCTGGACAGTTCGCCTTCCCAGAACGCGATATGCTGCTTCAATTGCGGATCGACCAGCGTGGCGAGCATCCGGTCGAACACCGGCTTGACGAAGGGACGCAGCAATCCCGGCACGCGCTTCGGCGCCAGCGTGAACAGCAGTTTCTGCAACAGAAGCGGCATCGCCGAACCTTCCGCGTAGTGCAGCCAGTAAGTGTAGCGCAGCCGCTCCGGCGTTTTCGGCTGCGGGATCAGGCGGCCGTTGCCATAGGTGTCGACGATATATTCGACGATGGCGCCAGACTCCGCGATGGTGTTGCCGCCATCGGTGATGACCGGCGATTTCCCGAGCGGATGAATCGCACGCAATTCCTTCGGCGCCAGCATCGACGGCTGGCGCTGATAGCGCACGATCTCATAGGGCACGCCGAGTTCTTCCAGCAGCCAGAGCACGCGCTGCGAGCGGGAATTGTTGAGGTGATGGACCGTGAGCATGGATGCTTCCAAAGCCAGTCGTCAAAGGAGACGGCAGCCTATTGGAAGCACACCGGAACAGCCAGGGCCACTTGCCTTAGGCACGGCCTAATCCATGGCCTGCTGCTCAAGCGAGGGCAGCGCCACCTTTGACGGGTCCGCGCCCGGCCCCGGATGGACGTGGACCTCCTTCGCGGTAAGAGGCTCGTTGCACACCGAGCAGGTCATCACCGGATCGAAATTGTGACCGCAGCTCTTGTGCTGATGAATCACGGGCCGCCCGCGCTCGTCCGCCATATGCACGTCGCCCCAATGGACGATCGACATCATGACGGGGTGCAGATCGAGGCCCTTCTGGGTCAGGATATATTCGTAGCGCTTCGGCCTTTCCTGATAGGCCACGCGGCGCAGCACGCCCTGCCGCACCAGTTTCCTCAAACGCTCGGCCAGGAGGTGCCGCGTGATTCCAAGGCGCGACTGAAACTCGTCAAAGCGCCGGATGCGGCGGAAACAATCGCGCAGGATGAGAAGTGTCCAGCGATCACCGATGACCGACACCGTCCGCGCCATCGAACACGCTTCTTCTTCAAGACGATCCCATTTCATCTCGCATCTCCGTGCCGCCTCGCGGCGCGTCGAGCCGCGAAGGTCTCGTTCTGATTTGGCATCCACAATACCTCGAACGAGGCCGATCGTGAAGCCCCGTATGTTGCACAGCAGCGCACAGCGCTACTGTCCCATTGACATTGACAGTTCTATATCAGAACCATACTGCTCGTTGCCAGGGGCCGCCGGCAAATCCGGCGGCCGAACCCATAAATAAACTCGAGGGAGATGAGCGATGCTCAGGAGAACTGCGTTACTGGCGGCGGCAGCGGCTCTGCTGATGGCCAAAATGCCCACACCGGCGCTGGCCGACATGCCCGGCGTCACCGCCACTGAAATCAAGGTCGGCGCCGTGTTTCCGTTCAGCGGCCCGGCCTCGGCGCTGGGCGCGGTCGGAAAATCGCTGATCGCCTATGTCAACTCCGTCAACGACCGAGGCGGCGTGAACGGGCGCAAGATCAACCTGATCGCCCTCGACGACGCCTACAGCCCGCCAAAGGCGGTGGAGCAGACGCGCAAGCTGATCGAATCCGACGAAGTTGCCTTCATGTTCTCGACGCTCGGCACCCCGAGCAACCTCGCCATCGCGAAGTATCTCTCGGCCAAGAAAATTCCGCAGGCTTTCATCGTCACCGGCGCGACGCGCTTCACGGATTTCAACGAATATCCGATGATCACCACCGGCTTGCCAAGCTACGATACCGAGTCGCGCGCCTATGCGCGTTACCTCGCCAGGGAAATGCCCAACGCCAAGATCGCGATCCTCTATCAGAACGACGATCTGGGTAAGGACTTCATCGTGGGATTCAAGTCCGAGTTGAAGGAAGCCTTCGACACAAAAGTGATGACCAGCAGCTACGAGGTGAGCCAGCCCACCATCGATCTCGCAGATCGTCTCGCTGAAAAGCTCGGGCGCGACCGTGATGCTGTTCGCTGGCACGCCGAAATTCGCCGCGCAGGCGATCCGCAAGACCCATGAATCCGGCTGGAAGCCGCTGTTCATCACCAACCTGATCTCAAGCTCGATCTCGGCCGTTCTTGCTCCGGCGGGACTCGATATTTCGACGGGCGTGATGACCGCGACCTATCGGAAAGACCCCGACGATCCAAAGTGGGCCAACGACGCCGGCGTGAAGATGTATCGCTCCTTCATGGAGAAATACATGCCGGGCGCCGATCTCGCCGACAGCAATTATTTCACCGGCATCCATCAGGGCGTCGTGCTCGAAACCGTGCTCAAGCAGTGCGGCAACGACCTTTCGCGCGAGAACATTCTTAAGCAGACCCGCAACATCAAGAACCTCGCGCTGCCGATGTCGCTGCCCGGCATCCTCGTCAACACCGGCCCGGCCAACAACAAGATGTATACGCAGCTCAACCTCCAGCGATGGAACGGCAAGGCCTGGGATCTGGTGGGCGGACTGATCAGCGACGACGCCAAATAAGGCGGCGTGACGTGAATTGACTCACATCCGGCGCGGCGGAAACAATCCGCCGCGCGTCAACCGGTTTCATCAGGAGGCGGCCTTGGCCAAGAAAAACGCGACGAGAAATGCAACCGTGGCGGTGATCGGCGCCGGCGACTACATCGGCGGCGAGATCGCCAAGAAATTCGCCTCCGAGGGTTTCACGGTGTTTGCCGGACGCCGCAACGGCGACAAGCTCGCGCCGCTGGTCAAGGAGATCGAGGCGGCGGGCGGCGAAATCCACGCCCGCTCGCTCGATGCGCGCAAGGAAGACGAGATCATTTCCTTCCTCGGCGACGCCGACAAGCATGCGCCGCTGGAAGTCTGCATCTTCAACATCGGCGCCAACGTCAATTTTCCGATTCTCGACACCACCGAGCGGGTGTTCCGCAAGGTTTGGGAAATGGCCTGCTATTCAGGCTTTCTCGCCGGTCGCGAGGCGGCGCGCCTGATGCTCCCGCGCGGCAAAGGCAACATCTTCTTCACCGGCGCCACTGCCAGCCTGCGCGGCGGCCCCGGATATGCAGCTTTCGCCAGCGCCAAGTTCGGCCTGCGCGCCGTGGCGCAGTCGATCGCGCGCGAACTCGGGCCGAAGAACATCCACGTTGCGCATCTGATTATCGACTCCGGCGTCGACACCGAATGGGTGCGCCAGCTCCGGATCGAGGCCAATGGTCCGAATGCGCTCGACAATCCGGACCTGCTGATGCCGCCGTCCTCGGTCGCGGAATCCTACTGGCTGCTCTACCAGCAGCCGCGCAGCGCCTGGACGTTCGAAATGGAAATCCGCCCGTTCGGCGAGAAGTGGTAAGGCCTCGCGCATAGCTGCCGAGCACCACGCCGGCGTGAGCCCTGCTTGCGCCAGCGCTGTCATTCAAGCAAGGATCGCGCGCTTATCGACGGGGCGTGAGGCAATCCGAAAACCTGTTTTTTCGGGATCATGTCCTAACACTCAAAAAGAAGTGGATGTGAACATGCGGATTCTCGTTATCGGCGCCGGAGCCACGGGGGGATATTTCGGCGGCAGGCTGTTGCAGGCCGGGCGCGACATGACGTTCCTGGTGCGCCCGAAGCGCGCCGAACTGCTGGCGAAGAACGGCCTTGTCATCAAGAGTCCGGTCGGCGATGTCACGCTGCCGAACCCGCCCACCGTATTGGCGGACAAAATCAAGTCGCCGTATGACGTCATCGTCCTGAGCTGCAAGGCCTACGATCTGGACGACGCCATCAAGTCTTTCGCAGCAGCCGTGGGGCCGGACACCGCGATCATCCCCTTCCTCAACGGCATGAAGCATCTCGACGTGCTCGATGCGAAGTTCGGCATCGATTGCGTGATGGGCGGACAGTGCCAGATCGCGTCGACGCTCGATGCGCAGGGCGTCATCCAGCATCTCACGCCGTTGCAGGCGATGTCGTTCGGCGAGCGCGGCAAGCCCAAGGGCGACCGCGCCAAGCGCATCGAGGCGGCCTTGCAGGGCGCGATGTTCGACGTCAAGGCCAGCGACGTCATCATCCAGGAAATGTACGAGAAGTGGGTGTTCCTCGCCACGCTGGCGGGCGCAACCTCCCTGATGCGCGCCGCAGCCGGACATATCACCGCAGCGCCGGGCGGAGCGGATTTCATTCGCGGGCTTCGCGCCGAGATCGCCTCAGTCGCCGAAGCCGCGGGCCACGCGCCACGCGCGGAATTCCTTGAGCGGACGGGAAGCATGCTGTTCGCGCCGGGATCGCAGATCACGGCGTCGATGCTGCGCGACATCCGGGTCAATGCGCGGATCGAGGCGGACCAGATCATCGGCGACCTGATCCACCGCGCCGAGACCAACAAGAAAGGCGCGCTCAGCGTGCCGCTGCTGCGCATCGTCTACACGCACCTGAAGGCCTACGAGTCGCAATTGGCGTGAAAACAATAATTTGTCGTCATGTCCGACCTTGTGCCGGGCATCCACGTCTTCAAGCAACAGCAGCAACGGAAAGACGTGGATGGCCGGGACGAGCCCGGCCATGACAATGTTGAAGCGTATATGTCCTCAGTCGTTCAGAGCCAGCGGCTTTTCTTCCGACAGAAATCCAATCAGCTCGCGGAAGAACTGCATGCGGTTCTTTTCCATCATCACCGTATGGGTGCCTTCGCTGATCTCGACCATCCGCCAATAGGGCGCGTTCTTCAGTTGCTTAACATAGTTCTGCGCCAAGTAGCTCGGCAGGTCGGCATCCCATTCGGCGTGAAGGATGAATGTCGGCACCGTGATCTTGCCCGGATCGTATAACGCCTTGCCCGCACCCCAGTAAAGCTGGGTGTCCTCGACGACACCATTCGGCGCACGCAGCATGCCGGGATTCTTCGTTGCGGCGTCGGGATCGGTGGCCCAAGTCGTATTGGCCCAGGCATCGAACACGCCGGGCGGAATGAGATCCGCCTTCTTGTTCTCCGGCACGCCTTTCAGCCAGCGCTCCTTGGCGGAATCCTTCGAGACCAGACGATAGGCGCCAAGCTGCGGCGGATTGGTCGGCGGCGGCTCGGTGCGAATCCACTGCGGCGCGTAAAGCACGAGCCGGTTGACCTTGGCATTGTTCTCGCTGGTGTAGAGACCGACGGTCGAGGTGCCCCACGACCAGCCCATCACGTTGATCTTCGAGACGCCGCGCTTCTTGAGGATGTAATCCACCGCCGTGCCGAAATCCTTCGCGGCGACGCGGGTCTGCACGATCGGCTTGTTGGCCGACGCGGGCTGGCTCATTTCAGGCGGACGGGATGAGCGGCCATAACCACGCACATCCACCAGATAGACGTCGTAGCCCCGCGCCGCGATCAAATCCATCATCGACTTGCCTTCGATCGGGAGGTCGAACGCCGTCTCCGACGGATAGGTCGCGCCGTGGACGTAGAGAAGAATCTTGTCGGCGGCGAATTTCGTCTGGCCCGCCGGATGCTTGTTGCGCACGAACAATTGAATGCCGGCGTCGCCGGTCGGAATCATCGTGTCGGTGGTTGTCAGCTTGAGGGCCTTTGCCTGCGCGCTCACGCCGGCGAACATCGCACCGGCAAGACACGTCAAAGCCAGCCAAGAAAGCCTGGTTGTCATCTGGTTTCTCTCCTACGGACGTTTGATTTTTTATTCCCAGACCGGATCGTCCGTTCAGCCTGAGTCGCGGCGATGCTAGGCAGCTTCCGCGCCCCTGAACAGGCACGGCTGCGTGAGGCTGGCATTCAGATTTTTGTGTGCCGCAGGGCAAAACGACAAAGCCGCCTCGCGGCGGCTTGTCGTTCGATCGCAACAATCCGGGGACCGTGCAATGGCCAAGAATTTTCTGGAGCGGGCGAAGGGATTCGAACCCTCGACCCCGACCTTGGCAAGGTCGTGCTCTACCCCTGAGCTACACCCGCATCACAGAGAATGGGCGGGGCGCAAGCGCGCCGCCGGGCCTTCCTATGCCAAAAGCGGGCATGCAATGCAACAGGGGGAATCCTTCAATTCGGCGGCCAGTTCCCCCGAATCCCGCCCCAAGCGATGTTTCCAAAGGTTATTGCCGTCCCCTGCCGATTGAAAATCGGCCACAGGACCGCCATTTATAGTTCCGGCCATGCTAAAAGCGGCTCAACTCCACCAAATAACGCGGCAGGCGAGGATCACGTGACCATAGTCGAGCAAGGAAGCGGACCCGCGGCGATGACGCCGCCCGACCTCATCAAGGACACCACCACCCAGACGTTCGTGAAGGATGTCATCGAGGAATCGAAGCACCAGCCAGTGCTGATCGACTTTTGGGCGCCGTGGTGCGGCCCCTGCAAACAGCTCACGCCCAGCCTCGAAAAGGCGGTCCGGGCCGCGAAGGGCAAGGTCAAGCTGGTCAAGATGAACATCGACGAACATCCGGCGATTCCGGGCCAGATGGGCATCCAGTCGATTCCCGCCGTGATCGCCTTCGTCAACGGCCAGCCCGCCGACGGCTTCATGGGCGCGGTGCCGGAAAGTCAGGTCACCGCCTTCATCGACAAGCTCACCCAGGGCATGCCGTCGCCGGAAGGCGACATCGCCGAAATTCTCAACGAGGCCGAGGCCGCGATGGCGGCGGGCGATCCCGCGACGGCCGCGTCGATCTATGCCGAGGTGCTTGCCGTCGACGCCACCAATCTCGCGGCGCTGGCCGGCCTCGCGCGATGCTATGTCGCCACCGGCGCGCTGGAGCAGGCGAAGCAGACGCTGGCCATGGTGCCGGAGTCCAAGCGCACCGACGCTGCGGTGTCCGCAGTGCAGACCATGCTCGATCTCGCCGAGCAGGCGAAAGACGTCGGCCCGGTCACCGAACTCGAACAGAAGGTGGCGGCCAATCCGCTCGATCATCAGGCGCGCTTCGACCTCGCCGTTGCGCTTAACGCCAGCGGCAAGCGCACCGAGGCGGCCGGCCATTTGATGGAAATCGTCAAGCGCGACCGCAAGTGGGACGACGACGGCGCGCGCAAGAAGCTCATACAGTTCTTCGAGGCCTGGGGACCGAACGACGACGCGACCCTTGAGGGACGCAAGCGCCTGTCCACGATCCTTTTCTCCTGAAGGTTTCGAAGCCTGCTCACCGGAAACGAGGGAAGCTGATGCCGATCAACGCCGAGTACAAAGGTCCGGCCGATCTGCCGAAAGTGATCCCGGTGTTTCCGCTGCCTGGCGCGTTGCTGCTGCCGCGCGGCCAGATGCCGCTCAATATCTTCGAGCCGCGCTATCTCCAGATGGTCGACGACGCGCTGCGCGACGGCCATCGCCTGATCGGCATGATCCAGCCTGACGTGACCCATTCCCATAGCAGCGAACGACCCACGTTGTTCAAGGTCGGCTGCGTCGGCCGCATCACCCAGCTCGCCGAATCCGGCGACGGCCGCTACATCCTCGAACTGACCGGCGTCGCGCGATTCAAGGTGGTCGAGGAGCAGACAGTTCTGACGCCCTACCGCCAGTGCCGCGTCGACTACTCCGCATTCGTCGACGACTTCACCGCACGCAAGGGCGAGGAAGATGTCGATCGCCCGGCGCTGCTCAAGGCGCTCACGCAGTTTCTCAAGATCAACCAGCTCAAGGTCGACTGGGACGGCATCGAGAGCGCGCCCAATGAAGCCCTCGTCAACGCGCTGGCGATGATGTCGCCCTATGGACCGGCGGAAAAGCAGGCGCTGCTGGAAGCGCCGAACCTCAAGACCCGCGCTGAAATCCTGATCGCGGTGACCGAAATGGATCTCGCCAAGAAGCGCACCAGCGGCGATCCGCCGCTGCAATAGCGGCGGAGCCCTCGCGGTTTTTTTGTTTTGCCCGCATCGTGCTATGCAATCGCGACACCCGACCAAGCGGAGCTTAAGTGACATGACCTCGCCGAATGACCGGCCCGAAAGCAGCGTCGATCCGAAACTTCTGGAGATTCTGGTTTGCCCGCAGACCAAGGGGCCGCTGGAGTTCGACAGCGCCCGGCAGGAACTGATCTCCCGTTCGGCCAAGCTCGCCTATCCGATCCGCGACGGCATTCCTATCATGCTGCCGGAAGAAGCCCGCCGGATCGATTGAAACCTGGCCGCGCTCCGCACGTGCCCGATCAATCCGCCATGCACCCCTACAAGCTCGTGATCTTCGACTTCGACGGCACGTTGTCCGACAGCCTTCCGTGGTTTCGCGGCGTGGTGAATTCGATCGCCGAGAAGCACCGCTTCAAACACATCGAAGGCGCCGATGCCGAAATGCTGCGGGGGAAAACGTCACGGGAGATCATCAAGCATCTTGAAGTCCCGATGTGGCGGCTGCCATGGATCTCGCGCGACATGCGCAAGCTCAAGTCAGAGAACCTCGGCGATATTCCATTGTTTCCGAGATCAATCGAGATGCTTGAGCGGCTCCATGATGCAAAAATTCTTTTGGCGATCGTGACCTCCGATTCCGAATCGAATGTGCGCAGATCGCTCGGCGAGGCGGAACGATTGTTCGCGGCGTTCGGCTGCGGCGCATCGCTGTTCGGCAAATCTGCCCTGTTCACCCGCGTGATGCGGAAACTGAACGTCAAGCCGGAAGACACGCTGTGTATCGGTGATGAAATTCGCGATGCGGAGGCCACCGCGAAAGCCGGCGCGCACTTTGGTGCCGTGGCCTGGGGCTATGCCACGCGCGAAGCACTTGGCGCGACATCACCCTCATTGATGTTCGAGACGCCCGCTGACATTGCAGAAAAACTACTGCGAACGCAGAAAAGCTACTGCGAACCTACAGCACCTCGCCCTTGAGCAGCCGCGGCACCTCGCCGGATAACCCTGCCGCCTGACGGATGAACGCACTTTTCAGCGGCGGCACGCGATCGACCAGACCGAGACCAATGTCGCGCACCGTGCGCAGCAGCGTCGACTTGTTCGAGAACAGCATGTTCAGCGAATTGGTGGCGACGCCCATCGCCACCGTGTCGAACCGCCGCCAGCGCTGATAGCGCTCCAGCACATCGGCCTGTCCCAGATCGATACCGAGCCGCGCCGCATCGACGATCACTTCCGCCAGCGCCGCCGCGTCCTTAAGGCCCATGTTGAGCCCCTGCCCGGCAATCGGATGAATCACATGCGCAGCGTCACCGATCAGCGCGAGGCGTTCGGCGATAAACGAACGCGCGACGAAATAGCCGAGCGGAAACGCGCGCGGCTTGTCGAGCGCCTTCACCTCGCCGAGGTGAAGCCCGAATCGGGTTTCCAGTTCGGCCTGGAATTCATCGGCGGGAAGATCGACGATGCGCGCGGCTTCGCGCCGGCTCTCGGTCCAGACCAGCGACGAACGGTTGCCTTTCAGCGGCAGAATCGCGAACGGTCCCGCGGGCAGGAAATGTTCCTCGGCGCGGCCCTGATGATCGCGCTCATGACCGACGGTGACGACGATGCCCGATTGGTCGTAGTCCCAGCCGTGGGTTGCGATGCCGGCGCGCTCGCGCAGCCTCGACTTTGCACCGTCAGCCGCGATCAGCAGGCTTGCGTCAATCACGCGGCCATCGCTCAGCGTCACACGCGTGCCGTCCGGATTGGAGTCGTAAGTGGACACCGCCACTGCATTGAGCTCGATGCCTTCGGCTTCCGCGCGCGCCGTCAGCGCATCGATCAGAAGACGGTTTTCGACCATGTGGGCAAACGGCTCGCCGGGCTCGACCTCGCCCGAGAAGGTCAGGAATGTCGGACGCACCACATCCTCAAGCCGCGAATCGGTCACCACCATGTCGAGAATGGGTTGCGCCGTTTCCGCGACGGCATCCCACACGCCGATCGCGGTAAACAGCCGACGGCAGGCGGCGACGATAGCGGACGCGCGCGGATCGCGGCTCGGCCGCATGGCAAACGCCGGATCCCCGACGATGATCGGAATATCCGGGCCAAGGCCCTGCCGCAGCGCCAGCGCCAGTCCCAGACCGGCGAAGGCGCCTCCTCCGATGACAATGCTTCGTTGCGATGACATGAGACCCCGGACTTTTGTCTAACCTGTATTCAGCGACCGCCCTTGCCTCAGGCCCGGCCATAAGGGAAATATGCCCTATGAATGGGTCCGGAAGCGGGACACCAGCCATTGTTTATCAGGGTTTTGCGGCCGCCGGAAATCATCCCGTCTGCCTGTGCGCCAAGATCGGAACATCGTGAATGTCGAAAAGCCTGATTGACCTGCTCTCGATCCTCGATATCGAACAGCTCGAAGTGAACCTGTTTCGCGGTGTCAGCCCCAAGACACGCTGGCAACGCGTGTTCGGCGGACAGGTGATCGGCCAGGCGATGGTGGCGGCATGCCGCACGGTCGAGGGCCGCCTGCCGCATTCGCTGCACTGCTATTTCATCCTGCCCGGCGATCCGCAGATCCCGATCGTTTACGAGGTCGAGCGGCTGCGCGACGGCAAGAGCTATTCGACGCGGCGCGTGACGGCGATCCAGCACGGCAACGCGATCTTCTCCATCATGGTGTCGTTCCACGCCGAGGAAGAAGGATCATTCAATCATCAGGAGAAAATGCCGGACGTCCCTCCACCCGAGAAGCTCACTGCGGAGGAAGTGTCGAAGCAGCCGATCTTCAAGGAGATGCCGGAATTCATCCGCCGCTACTACGAGTCCGACCGGCCGATCGAACTGCGCCCGGTCGAGCTCGGCCGTTACTTCGGCCAGAAGATCGAGGATGGCCGCATCCATGTCTGGATCTCGCACGGTGGCGAAACTGCCGGACGATCCGGCGCTGCACATGTGCGCGCTGGCCTATGCGTCGGACTTCTCGCTGCTCGACGCGGTGATGGCGCGCTACGGACGCACGCTGTTCGACAAGCGCATGATGCCCGCGAGCCTCGATCATGCGATGTGGTTTCACCGGCCGTTCCGCGCCGACGAATGGCTGCTCTACAGCCAGGACTCCCCGAGCGCGCAGGATGGCCGCGGCCTGACGCGTGGCCTGATCTTCAAGCAGGACGGCACGCTGGTGTCGTCGGTCGCGCAGGAAGGCTCGGTCCGCGAGCGCAAGGAAAAGCCGAAGGACTGAAACGCGCCGTCAAACACTCGCTGCTTCGATCGCCCGTCCGGATAACGTGCCGCGCGGCACCACCGCGAGCTGCGAGATGAACCACTGCCAATACCAGCGGATGACCCACGGAATCGGAATGATCAATACACAGCCGATGATCGTTACGATTCCGCGCCAGAGAATTTCCAATCCGGAGCCATTGAAGATCACCGCGCGGCGTGTGCCCTGGATGTTCTGGCAAAGCCACCGCGTCCACGCCGAATAGACCCATGCCCAGCCAATGATGGTGAAGACCGAAAGAAACACCAGCACGTTCCAGCCGAGATAAGTCCAGATCGTTCCGGAAAAGCTCAGTCCAAGCGGTCGTCCATCGGAAGCGAGATTTGCAACCAGCCACTTGATGAAAAGCCAATAGAGCGCCACTTGGACAATGATCGTCAGATTGCTGAGCAACTGGCTTCCAATCAAAGAGACGACGATCGCAAGCAGGACGGCCCCGAAATACCACGGAACGACCGTCATCGCAGTCCCCTCGAAGCTGAGGTTCGGCCGCCCCGGCACCCGCACACACGGGACGAGCCACTTGAGATACCAGACCAGAAGCCATGGCACCGGAATGACGAAGAGCGAGCCGATGCCGAACACGAGACTCCGCCACACAAACTCCCAGAGCGGAAAATCGGAATCCAAAGCGCCCGGCGTACCGCTGTTGGCGGAATCGTATGAAGCCGCCTGCCCCGGACCCGCAGGACGCGGAGTTACAGGCGTCGTGCGGCCGGACGACAGCAGACCTGGAACGTCGCCGGCAAACTGCCACGCCGGCATTCCCTCCGCCCATACATATGTATCCGGCCTGACGGAGCCCCGCGCGATCAGGTCGCGAAACTCACCCTCGGAATAGGGGCCTTCCTGCTTATCTCCGACGGCAACAAACCAAGATCGCCCCGACATGCCATGTCCTCATTGTCCGGAAATTTATGCGACGGGGCCAGCAGCAAGACATTTTGCAGCATCGAAGCGGATGCGATCAGTCTCGGCCCCCAAGTCAACCGAATGCTACAAACTGACCGCGCGCCGCCGCAATCCTTTTCGATCCAACCTGCATATTTTTCTGCCTTTTTGCCCAAAAAGGTAGCGAATTTGCATAGGTCCGAGTAAAGACGCGTGAAGCCGTCGCATTGAATTCAAGGGATGAAGCGCGATCATGAAGCTAATCACCGCAATCATCAAACCCTTCAAACTTGAAGAGGTCCGTCTGGCCCTGACTGCGATCGGGGTGCACGGCATGACTGTGACCGAGGTGAAGGGCTTTGGCCGCCAGAAGGGCCACACCGAAATTTACCGGGGCGCGGAATACATCGTGAATTTTCTGCCCAAGCTGCGGATCGAAATCGCGGTCGGATCCGACATCGCCGACAAGGCGGTGCAGGTCATCACCGCCGGTGCGCGCACCGGACAGATCGGCGACGGCAAGGTTTTTGTCACGCCGATCGAGAATGCCGTCCGCATCCGGACCGGCGAGACCGATAACGACGCGCTCTAGAATTTTCGAAGCATGATTCCGAAAAGCATGCCCTCGGGCATGATCCGTGGGTGGAAGCCGGTTTTCGGATAAGATCGCGCTTAAACAAATAAGCATCACCAAGTGACCGCAGCGGCGCACGCAAGACGCAGCAAGGTCTTCTGCGCCGCGGGGACCATGCTGAGATTGCCGCGCGCCGCCGCACGGTTCGCGGCGGCGATCTGCGTTACGTGCTTTGTCTTCGCAACGCCTGCGTTCGCCGACACTTCAAAGATCGACACTGCCGACACCGCATGGATGATCGCGGCGATGGCATTCATTCTCATGAGGACGATCCCGGGTCTCGCACTGTTTTATGCCGGCATGGCGCGCAAGAAGAACGTGCTGGCGACAATGGCGCAATCGGCGGAACCGCCGGACTGGTCGAAGGCAACCCCTTGCTGCGGCTGACCTAGGCTTACAGAGCCGCCGCGGTGTTCATCTGGACCGGCGGAATGGGTTCATCTTGCTGAAGATCGCAGACCTGCTCGCGGACCTGCGGGTGTCCTACGAGTACGGATCGAAGGCCTCGACATCATCCCGCACGTCGAGGCGCTCCCATAAATCGCCGCAATTGAGGGCGCTGAAGGACCGATTTTACCGGTCACCGATACCTTTTGCTTGTCTGGTGGGCAGGAATGTGTCGGCAGTCTGCCATGCCTATGTTTTTGGCATTGCTGTTGATCTTTTAGGCGGGATAAAAGCGCCCAATCCTTCAGCACCCCCCTGCGTGCCGAAAAGCCTCGGATTCATAAACCGTTAGGGAATTTGGCGGTTCTGGCACGGCATTTGATTCTATGGGAGCCGGCTGTGCCCGCGTAGTGATCTTTCTTCGCGTGGTGACCCTCAGTCGAGAACGCCCGGTCCGTACGACCGGGCCCAAGCGGGGAAGAACCCATGAAAATTGTTATGGCCATCATCAAGCCATTCAAGCTGGAAGAGGTCCGCGATGCCCTGACCGCCATTGGCGTTCACGGTCTCACGGTAACGGAAGTCAAGGGATATGGTCGTCAGAAAGGCCATACGGAAATCTACCGCGGCGCTGAATACGCTGTGAGTTTCCTGCCCAAGATCAAGATCGAGGTTGCTGTTGCCTCGACCCAAGTCGACAAGACCATCGAAGCTATCACCGGTGCTGCAAAGACCGGCCAGATCGGCGACGGCAAAATCTTCGTCATCAACCTCGACCATGCGGTCCGCATCCGCACGGGTGAGGCCGATGCCGCGGCGCTTTGATTTCGCGCAAACCTCATCTTCATCAGGAGTATAACCAAATGACGTTCAAGCGTCCCACCAGCGCGGGATTGGCAGCTCTCGCAGTCGGCCTCTTCGCCACGACGGCCGCCTACGCCGCGCCCACGATCAACAAGGGCGACAACGCCTGGGTCATGACATCGGCCGTTCTCGTGCTGCTGATGACCATCCCCGGCCTCGCGCTGTTCTACGGCGGCCTTGTCCGCTCCAAGAACATGCTCTCGGTGCTGGCTCAGGTGTTCTACACCGTCTGCATCGTCACCCTCATCTGGGCGATCTACGGCTACAGCCTCGCCTTCACCGGCGGCTCCGAGTTCATCGGCGGCTTCTCGAAAGCCTTCATGGCCGGCATCACCACGGACTCGGCGGCAGGCACTTTCAGCGTCGATGCCAACATCAACGAACTGGTGTATTTCTGCTTCCAGTTGACCTTCGCCGCGATCACGCCTGCGCTGTTCATCGGTGCATTCGCCGAACGCACGAAGTTCGCAGCGGTTGCGCTGTTCGTTCCGCTCTGGGTGACGCTCATCTATTTCCCGATGGCGCACATGGTCTGGTACTGGGCAGGTCCGGACGCCATCAGCGATGCGGTGAAGGCTCTCGCCGCTGCGGCTGACGGCGCCGCAAAGACTGCGGCGCAGGCGAAACTCGACGAAGTGCTGGCCGATGGCGGCTTCATCTTCAAGAAGGGCGCTCTCGACTTCGCGGGCGGCACGGTGGTGCACATCAACGCCGGTATCGCCGGTCTCGTCGGTGCTCTCATCATCGGCAAGCGCACCGGTTACGGCAAGGAGCTGATGGCTCCGCACTCGCTGACCATGACCATGATCGGCGCTGCTCTTCTCTGGGTGGGCTGGTTCGGCTTCAACGCCGGATCGAACCTCGAAGCCAATGGCGGCGCGGCTCTTGCCATGGTGAACACCTTCCTCGCAACCGCCGCGGCAGCAATGTCTTGGATGTTCGCGGAATGGATCATCAAGGGCCATCCGTCACTGCTCGGCGCATTGTCGGGCGCAGTCGCGGGTCTCGTCGCGGTCACCCCTGCGGCCGGCTTCGCCGGTCCGATGGGCGCGATCGTGCTCGGCCTTGTGGTTGGCGTCGTCTGCCTGTTCTTCTGCACCGTCGTGAAGAACGCGCTCGGCTATGACGACTCCCTCGACGTGTTCGGCGTCCACGGCATCGGCGGCATCGTCGGCGCTCTCGGCACCGGCATCCTGGTGAACCCGGCCCTCGGCGGCACGGGCGTCATGGACTACGTCACCGGCAAGGTCGCCGATTACGACTTCGCGGCACAGATGACCTCGCAGCTCTGGGGCGTCGGCACCACGCTGCTGTGGTCCGGCATCGGCTCGGCGATCCTGTTCAAGGTCGTCGATGTGATCGTCGGTCTGCGTGCTTCGGTCGATGCGGAGCGCGAAGGCCTCGACATCACCGACCACACGGAGCGCGCCTACAACATGTAAGCGACTCGCCGCGAACCTCACGGGTCGCGGGAACGAACAACGGTCAGGGCACAAACCCGGCAATGCCCTTTCCGTCGGAGGGCCCCAGCGCAAGCTGGGGCCCTTACTTTTTTTGCGCGCCGGTTTTGTCCCGGCCCAAGAAGGCCGAAGGGGTCGTCCCGCCTCAAGGACGCGCTGGGCGCACACCCGATCTGCGATGGTTAATCGCGTCTTAACCTCGCCGCACCTATGGTGGTGTGATCAAATCCCGCGTGATTGCGTGACCAACCCCGGCGCAATGACGGACCTTAAAGTGCTGGCGCTCTGATATGGCCACGACCGCTTCTTCCCGCACGGCTTCCCCTGCCGGCGCCCAAGATGGTGCTCAGGCCGGCGAGCGGTCGCCCTTTGCCCGGCTGACCGAGCTGCTGAGCCCGTATAAGCCGGGTAAGCCATTGATAAACCTGTCCCTTGGGGAGCCGCAGCACCCCGTGCCGGGCTTTGTCGGGCCGATCCTGGCCAAGCACATCAACGATTTCGGCCGCTACCCCATCGCGCGCGGGATCGAACCCTTTCGGCAGGCCGCCGCGGCATGGGCCACGAAGCGATTCGGCCTGACAAGGGCGCTCGATCCGGAGACCGAAATCCTGGTGCTCAACGGCAGCCGCGAGGGTCTGTTCTTCGCGGGCATCGCGGCGGCGCGTTACGTCAGCCCGCGCAAGGGCACGCCTGCGATCCTGATGCCCAATCCGTTTTATCCGGCCTATGCGGCCGGCGCGCGGGCGGGGGATGCGAAGCGGTGTTTCTGCCGACCACACGCGACAACGGCTTCCTGCCCGATCTCGATTCGCTGAGCACCGAGACCCTTGAGCGCACGGTCGCTTTCTACCTCGCCTCGCCGGCCAACCCGCAAGGCTCGGTGGCCTCGCGCGCCTATTTCGATCGCGTCAAGCAGCTCGCCGACCGTCACGGGTTCATGGTGCTCAGCGACGAATGCTATTCCGAGATCTACACCCAGGACGCGCCCGGCAGCATGCTGGCCTCGGCCGGAGATGATTTCGCCAACGTGGCCGCATTCCAATCGCTCTCCAAGCGCTCGAACCTGCCGGGCATGCGCGTCGGCTTCGTCGCCGGCGACAGGAATTTTCTGGCGCGCTTCCACGAGCTGCGCAACGTCGCCGCTCCGCAGGTGCCGGTGCCGTTGCAGCATGTTGCGGTGGCCGCCTACAGCGACGAAACCCATGTTGATGAGAACCGCAGGCTCTACCGGATCAAGTTCGATCTCGCCGACCAGATTCTCGGCAATCGTTTCGGCTACCGGCGGCCTGCCGGCGGTTTCTGCATCTGGCTCGATGTCTCCGCGCATGGCGGCGACGAAGCGGCCACGGTGAAACTCTTCAGGAACGGCGGCGTGCGTGTGGTGCCGGGAAGTTATCTTGCAAGGCCGCAGGCCGACGGCAGCAATCCCGGCGCAGGCTACATCCGCGTCGCCATGGTGCAGGACAGTGAAACAACAGCCGAAGCATTGCATCGCATGGTCGAAGTCTTGAACGAAGCGCGGGGCGAGTAGGAAACATGCCAGCGATCGAACGCGTCATTCCCATCGTCGGCCAGATCTCCGATCCGATCCGAGAAATGCTCGGCCGGCGTTTGCGCGAACTCACGGGCCTTGGCGTCATTGCGCTGTCCTGCGTCGCTGCCGCGGCCCTCATGACATGGTCGGTGCAGGATCCGAGCCTCAGCCACGCCACCTCCGGTCCGATCCGCAACCTGATGGGCAAGCCGGGCGCGATCGGCGCCGACATGCTGATGCAGATTCTGGGTCTGGGTTCGATCATGCTGATCCTGCCGGTGGCGGTATGGGGATGGCGGCTGGTGACGCATCGTCATTTCGACCGCGAAGCCTTGCGGATCGCGTGCTGGATTCTCTGCGCCGTGATCGCGGCGGGTTTTGCAAGCTGCCTGCCGCGCAGCGGCGCATGGCCACTGCCGACGGGCCTCGGCGGCGTCGTGGGCGATGCGCTGGTCCGTTTTCCGGCGGTGGTATTCGGGCCTCCCGGCGTCATCTATCGCAGCGTGCTGGGACTGATCCTGTTTGCGGCCATGATCATCAGCCTCGTTTTTGCCTGCGGCGCAGGCGCAAGGAAAAAGATCGTCGAACGCACGCGGCCGCCGATGATCGATGACGACGTCGAAGAAGAGGACGACCGCAGCTCGATCTCGCTGGGATGGATCGTTCACACCGCCATGAGCGCAAAGGTGCGCGTGATGCGCGCGCTTTCGGCTGTCTTCGCCATGCTGGTGGGACGCACGGAATCCCGGCGCACCGCGTCCTTCGAGCGGATGGAGCCGAACCTCGGCAATGGGCGCCGGGCGCCGTCGCTGGTGCCGCAGGAAGAATACGAAGAGGAAGAAGACGAGGAAGAGGACGACGAGGAAGAGGAGGAACCCGTGGCCCGCGCGCCGCGCAAGCGCGCCGAGCAGCGCCCCACCAGCCGCAAGGGCGTCTTCGTGCTGCCGCCGATCTCGGTGCTGGCGGCTCCCAAGTCGTCGGACCGCATGACGCTGAGCAAGGATGAACTCGAAGCCAATTCGCGCGCACTGGAAGGCGTGCTGCAAGACTTCGGCGTGCGCGGCGAGATCACCAACGCGCATCCCGGCCCCGTCGTCACGCTGTACGAACTGGAGCCCGCGCCCGGCATCAAGTCGTCGCGCGTGATCGGCCTCGCCGACGACATCGCCCGCTCCATGAGCGCGGTGTCGGCCCGCGTCGCCGTCGTCCCCGGCCGCAACGCCATCGGCATCGAACTGCCGAACCATCATCGTGAGAAGGTCTATCTGCGCGAACTGCTGGTCGCCAAGGAGGGCAACAAATCCTCCGCCAAGCTGCCGCTGTGCCTCGGCAAGACCATCGGCGGCGTCTCGGTGATCGTCGATCTCGCGCGCATGCCGCATCTGCTCATCGCCGGCACCACCGGTTCGGGCAAATCCGTCGCCATCAACACCATGATCCTGTCGCTGGTTTACCGGCTGCGTCCGGACCAGTGCCGTCTCATCATGGTCGATCCAAAGATGCTCGAACTGTCGGTCTATGACGGCATCCCGCACCTGCTGACACCGGTCGTCACCGATCCGAAGAAGGCCGTGGTCGCGCTGAAGTGGGCGGTGCGCGAAATGGAGCAGCGCTACAAGAGCATGTCCAAGCTCGGCGTGCGCAACATCGACGGCTACAACGCGCGCGTCGCCGAGGCGAAAGCCAAGGGCGAGGAACTGACGCGCACGGTGCATACCGGCTTCGACAAGGAGACCGGCAAGGCGATCTACGAGGAAGAGAAGCTCGAACTAGAGCCACTGCCCTATATCGTCATCATCGTCGACGAAATGGCCGACCTGATGATGGTGGCCGGCAAGGACATCGAAGGCGCGGTGCAGCGTCTTGCGCAAATGGCGCGCGCGGCGGGACTGCATGTGATCCTCGCGACGCAGCGCCCGTCGGTGGACGTCATCACCGGCACCATCAAGGCGAACTTCCCGACCCGCATTTCCTTCCAGGTCACGTCGAAAATCGACAGCCGCACCATCCTCGGTGAAATGGGCGCCGAGCAACTGCTCGGCCAGGGCGACATGCTCTACATGGCGGGCGGCGGGCGCATAAGCCGCGTCCACGGCCCGTTCGTGTCGGACGAGGAAGTCGAGAAGATCGTCCGCCATCTCAAGGCGCAGGGTCAGCCGGAATATCTCGAGGCAGTCACGGCGGAAGAAGAAACCGACGAGGAAGGCAACGCGGTATTCGACGGCACCAGCATGGGCGCCAATGGCGGCGAAGGCGATCTGTTTTCGCAGGCGGTGGCTATCGTCAAGCGCGACCGCAAGGCCTCAACCAGTTACATCCAGCGCCGGCTCCAGATCGGCTACAACCGCGCCGCCACCCTGATGGAGCGGATGGAACTGGAAGGCATCGTTGGGCAGGCCAATCATGCCGGTAAACGCGAAATTCTCGTACCCGAGGACGAAGAGCGCTTCGGGTAGTCTTTGTGTTCTCAATCCCTATTCGCAGCCGCGAAATCGCCATAGCTTGGGGCTAGCCCCAACGGAAGATTGAAAGACATCCCGGACAGGACGGACCGTTGAGACATTTCCCCAGCCATCAGCCGTTCTGCCGAAACTGCTCGCGCGCATCGTCCGGCGTCAAAATGCCTGTAGCGGCCCTGGCCGCAACGATCGTCGCCTCGCTCATGCTTTCACCGGCGTTTGCCCAGGCGGTGCCGATCCCGAAACCCGCGCCGAAAACCCGCACCGATGCGCCGCCACGCCAGACGCCGCCGACGCCCGTGATTCCCGAACCCTCCGCATCCGCGCCACCGACGCCGATCATTCCGGATTTGCGCAGCCTGTTCGGCGGCGCGTCGCCGACCTTCGATGCCAACCAGAAGGCTCTGGCCAGCAAGGTCAGCGCCTATCTCTCGTCGCTGGTCAATGTGTCCGGCAACTTCGTGCAGGTCGGCCCCGACGGCAAACGCACCACCGGCGATTTCTATATCCAGAAGCCCGGCAAGATCCGGTTCGAATACGACGATCCAAGCCCGATCGCTCTGGTGGCCGACGGATCTTCCGTGATCGTGCGCGATCGTAGGCTGGCGACGCAGGATGTCTATCCGCTGTCGCAAACGCCGCTGCGTTATCTGTTGTCGGACCGCATCGACCTGATGCGCGACACCAACGTGGTCGGCGTGGCGGCCGACGACATGTTCATCAGCGTGACCATCGAGGAAAAGCAGACGCTGGTCGGGACCAGCCGGCTGATGCTGATGATCGGCGCCAAGGACAATCAGCTCAAGCAGTGGACCGTGACCGATCCGCAGGGCTACGACACCACCGTCGCGGTCTATAACCTCGACACCACCAAGAAGCTCGATCCCGGCATGTTCAGGATCGACTACACGAACTATTCGACCGGTAATAACTGACGATCTTGCAAGCGACGCACTGGAGCAGGCGGTCAAAACCGGCTAACGGTTTTGCAGTAACTCTTACCTTCTGTTTTCATGCGCCTTACCCTCACCACTTGGAATATCAATTCGGTGCGCCTGCGCATCGACCTCGTCGCCAAGTTCATCAAGGCGGTGCGGCCCGATGTGCTCTGCCTTCAGGAAACGAAATGCGTCGACGACGCGTTTCCGCTCAAGCGTTTCAAGCGCCTCGGCTACGAACACGTCGCGCTCAACGGCCAGAAAGGCTATCACGGCGTCGCCATCGTCTCGAAACTTCCATTCGAGAGCAGCGACGTGCGGACGTTCTGCGGCAAGGTCGATTCGCGGCACATCTCGGTGGCGTTCGGCGCCAGCGCGAAGATGTCCGAGCCGCTGACCGTTCATAATTTCTACGTGCCGGCCGGCGGCGACATTCCCGATCCCGCGCTCAATCCGAAGTTCGAACACAAGCTGTCGTTCCTCGACGAGATGCGCGATTGCGCGCCGCTGCATCCGAAAGACAACGACCGGCACATCCTGGTCGGCGATCTCAACGTCGCGCCGCACGAACATGACGTGTGGTCGCACAAACAACTCCTGAAGATCGTGTCGCATACGCCGGTCGAATGCGAGAAGCTGCTCGGCGTGCAGGCGCATGGCAAGTGGATTGACGTGGCGCGGCAGCGAATTCCCGAACCGGAAAAGATCTATACATGGTGGAGTTATCGCGCCGCGGACTGGGCCGCCGCGAACAAGGGCCGGCGTCTCGACCACATCTGGGTCTCGAAGGCGCTCGGCGACCGCGTCTCCGATTTCAGGATCACCAGGGACGCGCGCGGCTGGGAGCGTCCGTCGGACCATGTGCCGGTGACGGCTGTGCTGGACGTTTGAGCGAGGCAGGAATTCCTCATCCTGAGGAGCGGCGTCTTCGCCGCGTCTCGAAGGATGAAGCTCATGGTTCGAGACGCGCTTCGCGCTCCTCACCATGAGGGGTCTCATGTGGTGTGAATTATCTTAGTGTCGCGGAGACGCGGGACATCGCACCGGCCGCGGCATTGGAGCGCGCAGCGAGTTCGTCGCGCAGACGCAGCGCCGCATCCGGATGACTTTCAAGCACGCGCTGAAACAGGCTGCGTGAAATACGCAACACCGACGAGGGCTCCAGCGCCGTCGCGGTCGCCGGCCGCGCCATCGCCACAACAAGTGCAAGTTCGCCAATCAAGGCGTTCTGACCCGCCACGGCTTCGCTGCCATCGTCGGACGCAACGCGAAACGCTCCGCGCCGGACGATGAAGCCGGCGTCCGCCGGTTCACCTTGAACGAACAGTTTATCGCCAAAGCCGTAGTCGCGCTGCTCCGCGCCGATGGCAAGCACCTGCATGGCCGCAGCGCCCAACAGGTTCAATGTCGGGACGCGCGAAAACAGGGCAATGTCGTCTTCAATAGCCATAGAGCGAGGTGCCGGTTGGTCGATTGATTCGACTCATGGCACCAGCTTATAGCCCCCGGACTCAGTCACAAGAATTTCGGGGTTCGCGGCATCCTTCTCCACCTTCTGGCGCAGGCGGTAGATATGCGTTTCCAGCGTGTGGGTGGTGACGCCCGAATTGTAGCCCCAGACCTCCTGCAACAGCGTCTCGCGTGACACCGGCAATTGCCCGGCGCGATAGAGAAAACGCAGGATCGCGGTTTCCTTCTCGGTGAGCCGCACCTTCTTGGCGTTGGCGCCGGTCAGCATCTTGGAACCCGGACGGAAGCTGTAGGGACCGACCGAGAACACCGCGTCCTCGCTGGCTTCATGCTGGCGCAACTGGGCGCGGATGCGGGCCAGCAGCACGGCAAAGCGGAAGGGCTTTGCGACATAATCGTTCGCGCCGGATTCGAGTCCGAGGATGGTGTCCGAATCGGTGTCGTGCCCGGTCAGCATGATGATCGGCGACTTGAAGCCGCCCTTGCGCAGGCTGCGAACCACTTCACGGCCATCGGTATCGGGAAGTCCCACGTCCATCAGCACGATATCGGGCGAACTGCTTTTGGCGGCCAGTGCGCCTTTTGCACCGGTATCGACGGCAGATGCCTCGAATTCCTCATGAAGCGACAACTGCTCCACCAGGGCATCGCGCAGATCGGTATCGTCGTCCACGATCAGGATCTTGCGGGCGTTGGCCATAGTGTCCAGTCCTTTAGAATTCGTCTTGTAAAAGAGGACTTTGAGAGCGATCTCGAACCGGCGGATCTCAAAGAACCTTGGCGAAATAGAGCATGTGCGGAAGAAAGCGCAAGCTGGAGTTCTACGCAGTCATGGGAAATATAGGCTTTCCAAAGGCTTACCAAACACCGTTGCGTGATCGGCCGTTGTCTGTGGTGCTGATCCACGCTGCTGCCGGCCGTCCGAACCAAGGCTGGCTGGTGGCCGCCGCGCAGGTCCTACCGGTCGCTCTTGGACGCGGCGGAATCAAGGCCAACAAGTTCGAGGGCGACGGCGGCACGCCGCGCGGGACGTTTCATCCGGTCCGGCTGTGGTGGCGGGCGGACCGGCACCCCCGGCCGCAGACCTATTTGCCTGTCCGGGCGATCCGGCCCGCCGATGCCTGGTCGGAAGACCCCGCCGACCGGCACTACAACCGGGCCGTCGAACGCGCGCCGGGCGATGATGGCGACCGGCTGATGCGCGACGATCATCTGTACGACTTCATTGTCGAGATCGATCACAACACCCGGCCCCGCGTCGCCGGCCGGGGCAGCGCGGTTTTCCTGCATCTCGCCCGTGAAAATTTTTCACCGACCGCCGGCTGTGTCGGGCTGACACGCAACGCGATGCTGCGGCTGCTGGAGCGGCTCGGGCCGCAGACCAAGATCGTGATCGGGTGAGAGCAAGGCGAACAAGATCCTCATGGTGAGGAGGCGCTCTTGCGCCGTCTCGAACCATGAGGCTGAGACAGCCCTCATCCTTCGAGACGCACGCCAGAGCATGCTCCTCAGGATGAAAGCTATCGCTTCCCGAAAATCGCGGACCCGACCCTGATATGCGTCGCGCCCAGTTGAATAGCGGTCTCGAAATCCGCGCTCATGCCCATCGACAAGAATTTCAAACCATTGCGCGCCGCGATCTTCGCGGTGAGCGCAAAGTGCGGCGCGGGCGGATCGTCCACCGGCGGGATGCACATCAGCCCCGCGATCTGCAAACCGTAAACATCGCGGCAGCTTGCAATGAACGCATCGGCGTCGGCGGGCGCGATGCCCGCCTTCTGCGGCTCTTCGCCGGTGTTGAGCTGAACGAACAGTTGGGGGCGCTTATCCTGCTTAACGATTTCTTTCGCCAGCGCTTCGCACAGGCTGGCGCGATCCAGCGAATGAATGGCGTCGAACAAAGCCACCGCTTCCCTGGCCTTGTTGGATTGCAAGGGCCCGATCAGATGAAGCGACAAATCCGGATAGCCGTTCATCAAGGCGGGCCACTTGGCCTTTGCTTCCTGCACGCGGTTTTCGCCGAAAACGCGCTGACCGGCCTGAATCACCGGCACGATGGCATCGGCATCGAATGTTTTCGACACGGCAATCAGCGTGACCGACGCGCGAGCGCGCCGCGCATCCCTGCAAGCGCGTGCGATCTCGCGCTCCACGACGGCAAGCCCGCTTGGTGAATCGGATATTACCGGCGGCACGTTATCCACAGCCATCGATCTAAGGTTGCCTTCAAATCAGTGATCATTCGAATTTTAGGGAATTCAGGAAAGGGTCTTTGAAGCCTTTTTTGTAAATGTTGGCGTGGGGCAAGGGAATACCGATGTCAATCGCCAGATTCGGCCGCAACACGTCAAAGCTCAGGGCGCTATTGGGGATTCGTGCGCGGCTCGTTCTGTTGGCGTTAATCCTCGTTCTGCCGCTGATGCTCGATCGCGTGCGTCTGCTGGAAGATACCCGCTCCAAACAGGTGGCGCAGGCCGCGAATCAACTGTCCGAACTTGCGCGGCATACCGCCGATGCCCAGCGCGAAATCATCTCGACGGTGCAGGCTGTCCTGAAATCCTCCGCCTACATCTTTGCCACCGCATCCCAGCAGGGCCGGGGCTGCGCCATCATGCGCGCGAGCCTGCGGGTCGATCTCCCATGGATCAGGAGCCTGTCCGTCATCGAGCATGATGGGGTCGTCAGATGCTCGACCCAGCAGAATGTCGTCGGCATCGATCTGAAGGACCGCGATTACTTCCAGCGCGCGCGGGAGTTTCATGAGTTCGTCGTGAGCGATTATATCTTCAGCCGCGCCGCCAATCTTCCGACCATCATGGCCGCCTATCCGGTGTCCGCCATCGACGGAGGACAGGAAGCCGTCATCATCGCGGCGATCGACCTGAAATGGATGTCGCAGATGCTGAGCAACCGCGGCGAGCGCGACGGCGTATCGGTCGTTCTGGTCGACGGCAAGGGAACGATCCTGGCGTCTCCGCCCGAGAGCGCGGGCCTGATCGGGCAGCAATTGAAGGACACGTCCCTGCTCGAAGCCGTCACGCTTCGCGAGATCAATCTCGATCGCGACTTCGGCTCGATCTCATTCGAATCCGCCGACGGCGAGAAGAAGGCCGTGTCGTTCGCCCGCGTCGCCGGCACACGCGCGCGCATGATCGTCAGCATCAACCAGTCCGCCATGCTGGGTGACATCAATCACGACATCCGCACCGCATATGTGCAACTCGCCCTCGTCGGATTATTTACGCTGCTTGGCGCATGGGTCGCCGGAGAACGTCTCATCATGCGGCCTGTCCGTATGATGACGGACATGGCAAACCGGCTGGGCCGCGGCGAATTTGCCACCCGGGCGATGAGCGCCGCATTGCCGCGCGAATTCATTCCGCTCGCCAAAGCCTTCGACGCGATGGCGTCGCAACTGTCCGAACGCGAGCGGGAAATGGCCGCGGCCAATGACAGGCTCACTGTGATTGCGTCCCTCGATCTTGTATCCGGTCTGGCCAACCGCCGCGGCTTCCAGAGCCGCCTCGAATTCGAATGGATGAAAGCGCTGCAAACCAACACGCAGCTTTCCATCCTGATGATCGACGTCGATCATTTCAAACTTTTCAACGATACTTATGGTCATCCGGAGGGCGACGCCTGCCTCAGCCGCGTCGGCGAGGTGCTCGCCTCCATCGCGGACTCCTGCGCCGGCTTCGCCGCCCGTTATGGCGGCGAGGAATTCTGTCTGCTGCTGCCGAGCAGCAACCCGGCCTATGCCGCGCAGGTGGCCGAAGAGGTGCGTGCGTGCGTCGAGGGACTCGCGATTCCGCATGTCATCGGCACCAGCAGCACCGTCACGGTCAGCGTCGGCGTGGCTACGATTACGCCGGGCGACACCCAGCCGCAGGACGACCTGATCGAGGCGGCGGACGCCGCGCTATACGCGGCCAAGCGCCGGGGCAGGAACGCCGTGGTCGAACACGGCCTGATCCGGGCTTCCGACCAGCAGGTCTCGCTGGCCGGCTAGCGCAAAATCCCGGCCGGCCCCCCTGATATGCGCCTAAGGCGTTGACCCCTCGCGGTCTTTTGTGGCTAGTGTCCTGAATCCGAAGGACGCCTTGTTTTGCGGCAGGCTCTTAGCGTCCTTCGAATTCTCAAGGACACTAGTAACCATCATTCTAGTGTGGTTTTGGTTCGCAAGGCCGCAAATGAATGTGCTGAGAAAATGTTGCAGCCTTGCGAACCACCACACTAGTCTGCCGCACCTTTTTCCCTTTGGCAGACCACCGATCCGATGAGCACTGAACGCTATAACGCCCGCGAATCCGAACCGCGCTGGCAGAAGCTCTGGGACGAGCGGGCGATTTTCGCCACGCGCAACGACGACCCACGGCCGAAATACTATGTGCTCGAGATGTTCCCGTACCCGTCGGGGCGCATCCACATGGGTCACGTCCGCAACTACACCATGGGCGATGTGGTCGCGCGCTACATGCGCGCCAAGGGCTACAACGTGCTGCATCCGATGGGATGGGACGCCTTCGGCTTGCCGGCTGAAAATGCCGCCATCGAGCGCAAGGTCGCACCCAAGGCCTGGACCTACGACAACATCGCCGCAATGAAGAAGCAGCTCCAGACCATGGGGCTGTCGCTCGACTGGTCGCGCGAATTCGCGACCTGCGATCCCAGCTACTACAAGCATCAGCAGAAGATGTTTCTGGATTTCATGAAGGCCGGGCTCGCCGAGCGCGAGAAGCGCAAGATCAACTGGGATCCGGTCGACATGACCGTGCTCGCCAACGAGCAGGTGATCGACGGCCGCGGCTGGCGCTCCGGCGCGCTGGTCGAACAGCGCGAGATGAACCAGTGGGTCTTCAAGATCACGAAGTACTCGCAGGACCTGCTCGACGCGCTGGATACGCTCGATCGCTGGCCCGACAAGGTGCGCCTCATGCAGCGCAACTGGATCGGGCGCTCCGAAGGCCTGCTGGTTCGTTTCGCGCTCGATGAAGCCACCGCGCCGAACGGCGAACGCGAACTGCGGATTTTCACCACGCGCCCGGATACGCTGTTCGGCGCGAAGTTCATGGCGATCGCGGCGGATCATCCGCTCGCGCAGGCAGCGGCCCTGAAAAATCCGAAGCTCGCCGAATTCATTGCGGAAACCAAACGCCAGGGCACCGCGCAGGAGATTATCGACACCGCCGAGAAGCAGGGCTTCGACACCGGCATCAAGGCGGTGCATCCGTTCGATCCCGACTGGAAGCTGCCGGTCTATGTCGCCAACTTCGTGCTGATGGAATACGGCACCGGCGCGATCTTCGGCTGTCCCGCCCATGACCAGCGCGACCTCGACTTCGTCAACAAGTACAACCTCGGCAACACGCCGGTGGTTTGTCCTGAAGGTCAGGACCCCGCGAGCTTCGTCATCACCGACACCGCCTATGATGGCGAAGGACGGATGATCAACTCTCGCTTCCTCGACGGCATGACCATCGAGCAAGCGAAGGAAGAGGTCGCGAAACGGCTGGAGGGCACGGTGCGCGGCAATAGGCCTGTCGCCGAGCGGCAGGTGAACTTCCGCCTGCGGGACTGGGGTATTTCACGCCAGCGCTACTGGGGCTGCCCAATTCCGGTGATTCATTGCCCGAAGTGCGATGTGGTGCCGGTGCCGGACAAGGACCTGCCGGTTGTGCTGCCGGAGGATGTGACCTTCGACAAGCCGGGCAACGCCCTCGACCATCATCCGACCTGGAAGCACGTGACCTGCCCGCAATGCGGCGGCAAGGCCCAGCGCGAGACCGACACGATGGACACGTTCGTCGATTCGTCGTGGTACTTCGCACGCTTCACCGATCCATGGAACGAGACCGCGCCGACCACACCAAAGGTCGCGAACCATATGATGCCGGTCGATCAATATATCGGCGGCGTCGAGCACGCGATCCTGCATCTGTTGTACTCACGCTTCTTCACCCGCGCGATGAAGGCGACGGGACATATCGGCATGGACGAGCCGTTCGCCGGCATGTTCACGCAAGGTATGGTGGTGCACGAGATCTACCGGAAGAAAGACGGCACCTACGCATCACCTGCCGAGATCAACATCACGACCGTTGGCGATAAACGTCAGGCGACACTGCTCGGATCGGGGGAGGCCGTGGAGATCGGCGCCATCGAAAAGATGTCGAAGTCGAAGCGCAACACCGTCGACCCCGACGACATCATCGGCACCTACGGCGCGGATACCGCACGCTGGTTCATGCTGTCCGACTCGCCGCCCGACCGCGACGTGATCTGGAGCGAGGAAGGCGTGCAGGGCGCCGGCCGCTTTGTGCAGCGCATCTGGCGATTGGTGAATGCCGCCGTTCCGCATTTGCCCAAATCGGGAACAGCGCCAAGCACCGACGGTCCCGAAGCCGCGCTGGCGTTGCGGCGGGTGTCCCACCGCACGCTGGCGGATATCTCAACCGCGATCGAGCGGCTGCGCTTCAACACCGCGATCGCCAAGCTCTATACATTCGTCGGCGCGCTGGCCGAGATCGTGGATAGCCCGAAGAAAGTTCTGGAGACCGATGCCGCCGTTGCCGCCGCCGCCCGGGAGGCCTTCGACATTCTGGTGCGGGTGATTTCGCCGATGATGCCGCATCTGGCCGAACAGTGCTGGCAGGTGCTCGGGCATCAGGGACTGGTTTCCGAGGCGCAATGGCCCGAAATCGAGCCGAAATTGCTGGTCGATGACACAATTACGCTGCCCGTGCAGGTTAATGGCAAGAAACGCGCGGATGTCACGGTCGCCCAAAATGCTCAGAATGCGGAAATTGAGGCTGCCGTTTTGGCACTCGATGCAGTAAAATCAGCCTTGGACGGGAAATCTCCCCGAAAAGTCATCATCGTTCCGCAGAGGATCGTGAATGTCGTGGTTTGATACGCGCATCGCTGCCCGGCTTCTGGCCGTGGCCGTCCTTGCGGCCCTGACGGCGGGATGTTTCCAGCCGATGTATGCCGAACGGAGTCTGGACGGCGGTTCGGCGCTGCGCGACAAACTTCAGGGCGTCGAGGTTCCTCCGCTCAACCTGCCGAACGGATCGCGTGAGGCTCGGCTTGGCGTCGAAATTCGCAATGCCCTGATGTTCAGCATGTACGGCAGCGCCGTCGGCGGACCGCCGACCCACCGCCTGCTGATGCGCATCAGCACCACCCGGCTGTCGGTCATCGTCGATCCCACCACCGCGCGGCCGGACATCGAGAATTACGGCATCGATGCCATCTACGAACTGAAAGACAACGCCACCGACAAGACGGTGCTGACCGGCACGACCTTCTCGCGCGTGTCCTACGACATTCCGGGACAGGCACAGCGTTTCGCCCGCTCGCGCGGATTGCGTGACGCGGAAGACCGCGCCGCCAAGGTGATCGCCGACAATATCAGCCAGCGCCTCGCATCATTCTTCATCGCCGGCACCTGATCGAACATCGGAATAGTCGTGGTCGCGCTTCGCGGGAAGGAAATCGACGCGTTTCTGGCCCGGCCCGATCCATCGCGGCCGATCATCCTGCTGTATGGTCCCGACGCCGGCCTGGTGCGCGAGCGCGCCGACGCCCTGATGGCATCCGCCGTTGACGATCCCAACGATCCGTTTTCACTGGTCAAGATGGACGGCGACGAACTCGCCGCCGAGCCGTCGCGTCTTGTCGATGAGGCCATGACGGTGCCGCTGTTCGGCGGACGTCGTGCGATCCGGATTCGCGCCGGCTCACGCAGTTTCGCCAGCGGCATCGATACGCTTAGCGAGATGCAACTGAGCGATTGCCGCATCGTAATCGAGGCCGGCGAGTTGCGCCCGGACGCGCCGTTGCGCAAGGCCTGCGAGAAGGCGAAGTCCGCCGTCGCCATCGCGTGCTACGCCGACTCCGAGCGCGACCTTGCCAAGCTGATCGACGATGAGCTGCGCGCTTCCAATTTGAAGATCGCGCCCGATGCGCGCGCAGCGCTGACCTCGCTGCTCGGCGGCGACCGCCAGGCGTCGCGCAACGAAATCCGAAAAGTCGCGCTCTACGCCCACGGTAAAGGCGAAGTCACGCTCGACGATGTGGCCGCCATTGTCACCGATGCATCGGGCCTTACGCTCGATCCGATCGTTGACAGCGCGTTCGCCGGCCGCGCGGCCGATGTCGAGAGCGCGTTCGCCAAGGCGATGGCCGCCGGCACGAATGCCGGCTTCATCATCATGACCGCCCAGCGACAAGCCGCAGCGCTGCACAAGGCGCGGCTGTCGATCGAGGAAGGCCGCAGCGAACTCGAAGCGCTCGACAGCGGATTTCCCCGGCTGCATTTTTCGCGGAAGACTCTGGTGGAGACGGCGCTACGCAACACCAGCACGGAGCGCATGGCCCGCGTCATGGCGCAACTGGCCGACGCTGCATTCGACATGCGCAGGCAGTCAACGCTGGCTGAAGTGATCGCGCAGCGCGCGCTGCTCGCGATTGCGGTGAACGCGCGGCGAAGGGGCTAGCTTCGTCCCGCCTCGAGCCGCCGCAAAATCTCGTCGAGTTGATCGAGGTCCTTGTACTTGATCTGTACGGTGCCGCCGGGATTGCGGTGATCGACGCTGACCTTGAGGCCGAGCACGTCGCTGACGCGCTTTTCCAGCGCGATGGTGTCGGGGTCTTTTGCAACAGCACCGGCGCGCGCTTTCTGCGGCTTGCGTTCCGGCACCCCTTCGTCGTGCGCAAGCGCTTCGGTCTGACGCACGTTCAGACCTTCCTCGACGATGCGCTTCGCCGCCGCGGCCGCATCGGGCACACCGATCAGCGCACGCGCGTGTCCCGCGGATAACTTGCCTTCGGCGATATAGGCCTGAACCTGCTCCGGCAATTTCGTCAGGCGCATCATGTTGGCGACATGGCTGCGGCTCTTGCCGACGATCTTCGCGATGTCGTCCTGGCTGCGTTTGAATTCGGCGGCGAGCGCGTGATAGCCCTGCGCTTCTTCCATCGCATTCAGGTCGGAGCGCTGCACGTTCTCGATGATCGCGATCTCGAGTGCATCGCTGTCGTTCACATCGACGGTGACGATCGGCACGTCATGCAGGCCCGCGCGCTGCGATGCGCGCCAGCGACGTTCGCCGGCGATAATCTCGAAACGATCCTGCGCGCCTTTCACCGGCCGCACCACGATCGGCTGAATCACGCCGTGCTGCTTGATCGAGACCGACAGTTCGTCGAGTTCGGCATCCGAGAATGTCCGGCGCGGATTACGCGGATTGGCTTTCAGGAATTCGATCGGAACACGGCGCGGCGCGCGCGCGGGACGATCGACATGTGCCGCCTCGCCGCCGACATCGCCAATCAGACTTGCAAGACCGCGACCCAGTCGCGAACGCTCCTCGGCCATTGCCGCTTCCCTCGCACTCACTCGCACCACTCCGGATTCACAAACTTAATTCGCTGCGGCGGTTTCTCGTCATCCTGAGGTGCGAGCCGTCTTCGGCGAGCCTCGAAGGATGACTGTCCGCCTTCGATCTCCGTCACCCTTCGAGGCCTTCGCTTCGCTGCGGCACCTCAGGGTGACGACCTATTTCAGTGCGCGCGCAACTCGCGCTCGCGCTGGATCACTTCGGTGGCGAGTTTCAGATAGGCTTCGCTGCCGACGCATTTGAGATCGTAGACCAGCACCGGCTTGCCATAGGACGGCGCTTCGGAGATGCGCACGTTGCGCGGGATCATGGTGTCGTAAACTTTCTTGCCCATGAACTGACGCACATCGGCAACGACCTGGTTCGACAGGTTGTTGCGCGAGTCGAACATCGTCAGCACGATGCCGTGAATCGACAGCGTCGGATTGAGCGTCGTGCGCACCTGCTCCACCGTTTGCAGCAATTGCGACAGGCCTTCGAGCGCGAAGAACTCACATTGCAACGGAACGAGAATCGCGTGCGATGCCGCCATGGCGTTGACGGTAATAAGGTTGAGCGACGGCGGGCAATCGACCAGCACATAGGTGTAGTCGGCATCCGGCGCGACGTTGACGTTCAGCTCGGCGATGGCGTCGCGCAGACGAAACGCGCGGTCGCGGGTATGGCCAAGCTCCAGTTCGAGGCCCGAAAGATCCATCGTCGATGCTGCGATGTGGAGGCGCGGCACCGCGGTCGGAATGATCGCCTCGCGCAGCTTGGCCTCGCCGATCAGTACGTCATAGGTGGAACAGTTGCGGTTGCGGCGGTCGATGCCGAGCCCAGTGGAGGCGTTGCCCTGCGGATCGAGATCGACGATCAGCACCCGTTCGCCGATGGCGGCCAGCGCCGTGCCGAGATTGATCGCGGTGGTGGTCTTGCCGACGCCGCCCTTCTGATTGGCCAGCGCCAGGATGCGGGGATGGCCCGGCTGGACTGTCGCCTCGTCAGACTGAAAAATTCCGCTCATGTCGACCATGATGATAACACCCTGTTTTTACTCGTATTTTACAGGCGGTGCGCCGTTATTATCTCGACGATCCAGCCGTTGCCGCCCGTGCGGCTTCGATGAAGAAGATACTCAATATTCCAGTATTTAGTAGCTTCCGTCAATTCAGACTCTACATCTTGTCCTTTGAGAAACAGCGCCTTGGCGCCTCGTTTCATCAAAGGTTCCGCATAGCCCACCAGTATATGTAGTGGAGCAACGGCGCGGGCGGTGACGCAATCTATCGGTGCCTGCAAGCTATCCACATAATCCCCGATGTCGGCGAGGATAACCGAACCGGCAGCGCCTGTGACCCGCAGCGCTTCGCGCAGAAACGCCGCCTTCTTGGCATTGCGCTCGACGAGCTGGACGGACGCGCCTTCGCGGTCCGCCAATGCACAGGCCAGCACCACGCCGGGGAAGCCGCCGCCGCTGCCGAAGTCGAGCCAGTGCTTGGCCGACGGTGCGAGATCTAGAAGCTGCAACGAGTCGGCGATGTGCCGGGTCCAAAGCTGCGGAAGCGTAGAGGGCGAAATCAGATTGGTCTTGGCCTGCCATTCCACCAGCAGATCGACGTAGCGATCGAGCCGCGCTTCTGTTTCACGTGAAACAGGAGTGAGCGCCAGGGCCGATGCCTTGTCCGAGGCCGGGATGGGGGCTGGGGCCACTTTGGCCATGAGGTCAGGCCAATGCGGCGGAGGGCCGGCGGGACTCGCGGCGCAGATAGGCCGCGAGGATCGCCAGCGCAGCGGGGGTCATGGCCTCGATCCGGCCAGCCTGCCCGATGGTCCGGGGCCGGGCCTTTTCGAGCTTTTGTCGCGCTTCATTGGAAAGCCCCGGCACAGCGCCGTAATCGACATCGGTCAGAACCAGCCCCTCGTCGCGCCGGAAGGCCTGCACGTCGGCAGCCTGGCGGGCGAGATAGACGTCATATTTGGCGTCGATTTCCAGATGAACCGCGATCTTCGGATCGATCTCATCGAGCTGCGGCCAGATCGACGTGACATTCGCCCATTCCACTTCGGGATAGGCCAGCATCTCGAACGCAGTCCGGCGCTGACCGTCGTGATTGAGCGCGATGCCGTGCCTGGCGGCTTCATTGGGGGTCACGGAGAGCGACTTTGCCAATGATTTTGCGGCCTTGAGAGCTTCCATCTTGGCCGCGTGGCGCCCTGCCCGCTCTGCTCCAACAATGCCGAGCGCAATCCCTCTATCGGTCAGACGCTGGTCGGCATTGTCGGCCCGCAGCGTCAGGCGATACTCGGCCCGGGAAGTGAACATGCGATACGGCTCGGTGATCCCGCGCGAGGTCAGATCGTCGATCATCACGCCGAGATAGCCCTCGGCGCGGTCGAACACGACCGGCTGCCCGCCACCGGCCAGCAACGCCGCATTCAGTCCAGCCACCAGCCCCTGCGCGCCGGCTTCTTCATAGCCGGTGGTGCCGTTGATCTGTCCGGCCAGGAAAAGGCCCGGCACACGCCTGGTCTGGAGGGTCGGCTCCAATTCGCGCGGATCGACATGGTCGTATTCGATAGCATAGCCCGGGCGAACCATTTTCACCCGCTCGAGACCCGGAATGGTCGCCAGAATCGCCTGCTGGACCTCTTCCGGCAGCGAAGTGGAGATGCCGTTGGGGTAAACCGTGGTGTCGTCGAGGCCTTCCGGCTCCAGAAAAATCTGATGCCCGTCCCGATCGCCGAAACGGACGATCTTGTCCTCGATGGAGGGGCAATAACGCGGCCCGGTGCTCTTGATCTGGCCGGAGTACATCGGCGAGCGATGAACATTGGCCCGGATGATGTCGTGGGTCGCGTTTGTCGTCCGGGTAATGCCACATTCGATCTGCGGGGTCGAAATCCGCTCCGTCAGCACCGAAAACGGCTCGATCGGATCGTCCCCGGGCTGCATTTCCACTGAAGCCCAGTCGATGGTCGCGCCATCCAGCCGCGGCGGCGTTCCGGTCTTGAGGCGGCCGAGCGTAAAGCCCGCGCGCTCGAAAGACCTCGAAAGCCCCATCGCGGGAGCCTCTCCGACCCGTCCTGCCGGCCAGTTCTTTTCACCGAGATGGATCAGGCCCCGCAGGAATGTCCCGGTGGTTACGACCACCGCGCCGACGGCAAATTCCCGGCCATCGCCGAGACGAATCCCGTTGACCCGGCCATCCGAAAGCAGCAGTTCGTCCGCCTCACCCTCGATCACGGTCAGATTGGTGGCGTCCCGGATCGCGGCCTGCATCGCCGCCGCATAGAGCTTGCGATCGATCTGGGCGCGGGGACCGCGCACAGCCGGCCCCTTGCGGCGATTCAAGACCCGGAACTGAATGCCGCCCTGGTCGGCGATCCGGCCCATAAGGCCGTCCAAAGCATCGATTTCCCGGACCAGATGGCCCTTTCCAAGACCGCCAATGGCGGGATTGCAGGACATTGCACCAATGGTCGCAAACTGATGGGTCACCAGCGCGGTTTTTGCCCCTGCGCGCGCGCACGCCGCCGCAGCTTCACAGCCGGCGTGGCCTCCCCCGATCACAATGACATCGAATGTGGTCTGCATCGGCAGACTTCTATCGCTTTGGTGCAAAAGCTGAAAGACGGAAATCAATTAGACCTGTTTCACGTGGAACAATGAGGCGGATGGAACTTGTTTCACGTGAAACATAGCCAATAGCCCAGCGGTCAGCCATTGGCCTACTCGGGGACCTATTTACCGATACAGAATTCGCGGAAAATGATGTCGAGAATGTCCTCGACATCAACGCGCCCGGTCAAACGACCCAATGAATGAATCGCGATTCGTGTAGCTCTTCCGCCAGAAGTTCGTCGCCGCGTTCTGAGGCCTGCTCCGCCCGCCCCAATGCGGAAATGGTTTCCAGCAGCAAATTGCGATGCCGGGCACGGCTGACCAGCGCCATTTCGCCGGAGCCGAAAAAAATCCTGCGCGTAGGACACCAGCGCTGCGATCAACGCCGGCACGCCGTCGCCGCGCGCGGCGGAAATATCGAACCGCGACGACGTATCGCCCTCTCCGCCTTTCGCTGGCGCCAGATCGACCTTGTTGCGCACGATCCAGACCGGTGCGTGATCGTCAGTACCCGCGAGTGTCGGCGCGATCTCGTCGTTGGCATCGACCAGCCACAGCACCAGATCGGATGTCCGCGCCCGATCGCGCGCGCGGCGCACGCCTTCCTGCTCGACGGGATCGAGGGTGTCGCGCACGCCGGCTGTATCGATCAGCGTCACTGGATAGCCGTCGAGATCGAGATGCACTTCGATGATGTCACGCGTGGTGCCGGCATGCGGTGAGACGATCGCCGCCTCTCGCCGCGCCAGACGATTGAGCAGTGTCGATTTTCCCGCGTTCGGCGGCCCGGCAATCGCAACGTTAAGGCCTTCGCGCAGGCGTTCACTTTGTGCCGATGCCGCAAGGACTTCTTCAATTTCGGATTTCAGCGCGGCAATCTTTTTCAGCGTCGGCGCAATCAGTTCCGACGACACATCGCCCTCATCGGAGAAATCGATTCCCGCTTCGACCAGCGCCGAGGCCTCGATGATCTGCTGCCGCCAGCTCTCGGCTTTTTCGCCGAGCAATCCTTTGAGGTGACGCAAGGCCTGACGGCGCTGGCGGTCGGTGTCGGCGTGAATGAGATCGTCAAGGCCTTCGGCTTCGGTGAGATCGAGCTTGCCGTTCTCGAACGCGCGGCGCGTGAACTCGCCGGGCTCCGCCGGCCGCAAGCCATCGATGGAGCCGAGCGCATCGAACATCGCCGCGATCACGGCGCGGCCGCCATGAACATGAAATTCCGCGACGTCCTCGCCGGTGGCGCTCTGCGGCGCCGGAAACCACAGCGTCACCGATTCGTCGAGCGCGCTGCCATCGAGATCGCGCAGCGTGGCCACATGAGCCAGCCGTGGTGCGGGCAGCTTCCCGCAAAACCGCTGAACCGCCGCATGGGCTTGGGGGCCAGAGACGCGGATGATGGCAATTGCCGAGGGCGCGCGGCCGGACGACAGGGCGAAGATGGTCTGGTCGGGAAGGTGCATGGCTATTTGTCGGACACATATCCGGCAGGCAACCAAAATTCCGGGCCAGCATCCAAGATCGAATTGCTGCATTGCAATATACTGCAACAAAGCCCGCAGCAATCCATTGTGCGACGCACAATCAGAGATTATCCACGGGAAGCTGCGATCATGTCCGTCAGCGACACCCGCTGCTTGCCGGCCCGGTCGAAATTCTCCGGCGCCAGCCATTTCTCGTAAGCCGACTTCAGCGCCGGCCACTCGCTGTCGAGGATCGAGAACCAGGCGGTGTCCCGGTTGTGGCCCTTGACCACCATGTGATTGCGGAAGATTCCCTCGAAGCGAAATCCGAGGCGCAGCGCCGCGCGGCGCGACGGCGCGTTGAACGAATTGCACTTCCACTCGTAGCGCCGATAGCCGAGATCGTCGAACACATGGCGCATCAGCAGATACATCGCCTCGGTGGTGGCAGGTGTGCGCTTCAATGCGTCCGAATAATGGATGCTGCCGATCTCAATGACGCCGTTGGCGAGATCGGGCCGCATATAGGCACACAGGCCGGCGGCGCGTCCGGTCTTGCGATCGATGATGGCGCTGTAGATGAAATCCTTGCTGTTCGCGGATTCCGTCAGCCAGTTCAGAATCCCTGCGTCATCCGCGAACGGACCGATGAACAGATATGTCCATGACGACTCATCGGTCGTCCTGAACGCGGTGACAAGATCATCGCCGTGATCCTCGATGTTCAGCGGCTCGATGCGGCAATACCGGCCATCGATGGTGACGGGTTGCGGCGCGGCGCGCCGCGTCCAGCCGGGCAGGGGCGCACCCAATGGAAGCCGGGTATCGGACGACAAGAAATAATCTCCCTCAATTAACAACCGCGCTTTTGTCCAAGCGCTTTTTTATTCGCGTATCATCTTTTCCGAAAACCGGTACGCTCTTTTCGGGATCATGCCCGCCATCCTGACGCGATATGTCAAAAATGCAAATGCCCGGCACCGACACGAAGACCTGCTTCGCATTGATGGCCGGGCATAGCAAACAAACTGACCGTCGCGACGGTCAGACGATCATATCAGGTATTCATCGACTCGAAGAACTCTGCATTGTTCTTGGTGTTGCGGAGCTTGTCGAGCAGGAAGTCGATGGCGTCCATGGTGCCCATCGGATTGAGAATCCGGCGTAGCACATACATCTTCTTGAGCAGTTGCGGATCGGTGATGAGCTCTTCCTTGCGCGTGCCGGAGCGTGAGATGTCGATCGCCGGGAATGTGCGCTTGTCCGAAACCTTGCGATCGAGAATGAGTTCGGAATTGCCGGTGCCCTTGAACTCTTCGAAAATCACTTCGTCCATGCGGCTGCCGGTATCCACCAGCGCGGTCGCGATGATGGTGAGCGAACCACCTTCCTCGATGTTACGTGCGGCACCGAAGAAACGCTTGGGGCGCTGCAACGCGTTGGCATCGACACCGCCCGTCAGCACCTTGCCGGAACTTGGGACCACGGTGTTGTAGGCCCGTCCCAGGCGCGTGATCGAATCGAGCAGGATCACCACGTCGCGGCCGTGTTCGACCAGGCGCTTGGCCTTCTCGATCACCATTTCCGCGACCTGAACGTGGCGGACCGCAGGTTCGTCGAAGGTCGAGGACACAACCTCGCCCTTCACCGAGCGCTGCATGTCGGTGACTTCTTCCGGGCGCTCATCGATCAGGAGAACGATCAGATAGCATTCCGGATGATTTGCGGTGATCGAGTGCGCGATGTTCTGCATCAGCACGGTCTTGCCAGTGCGGGGAGGCGCCACGATCAGCGCGCGCTGGCCCTTGCCGATCGGCGCGACGATGTCGATGACCCGCGCCGACAAATCTTTGCGGGTCGGATCGTCGAGCTCGAGACGGAAACGCTCGTCCGGAAACAGCGGCGTCAAATTGTCGAAGTTGACCTTGTGCTTGGATTTTTCAGGATCCTCGAAATTCAGCGTGTTGACCTTCAGCAGCGCGAAGTAGCGTTCGCCTTCCTTCGGGCTGCGGATATGGCCTTCGATGGTGTCGCCGGTGCGAAGTCCGAAACGCCGGATCTGCGACGGCGAGACATAGATGTCGTCGGGACCAGGCAGATAATTGGCGTCCCACGAGCGCAGAAAGCCGAAGCCGTCGGAGAGAACCTCGACAACGCCTTCACCGATAATGTCGGTTTCCTGGATCGCAAGCTGCTTGAGAATGGCGAACATCAGCTCCTGCTTACGCATGGTGCTGGCGTTTTCGACCCCGAGTTCTTCGGCGAACGAGACAAGCTCCGCCGGAGTTTTGGTCTTGAGGTCTTGGAGTTTAATTTCCCGCATTGGGGTTATCCTGTGGAGAATGTGAAGAAAAAGGAGGGGAGGGGAGCGAGAGGTTCAGCCTGCTGACGACATACGGACGACTAGAGCGATCAGAAGTCCGCAGGTCTCAAGTCGAGAAGTCTTGAGCGAGGAAGGTGCCGGGAGGCTTCGAACCTGATGTGGCGGCCGGTCCAACAGTGAGACCGGGACTCAACCACATCCGCCTGCGTTCGGTGGGATGACAGGAATATAGAAAATCAGGTGGCTCGGCGCAAGAAGGTGATTGTCCTGCGGAACACCGTTCTGCCCGGTTAGAATGGCTTGACGATCACCAGAACAACGATCCCGATCATCAAAACCGTCGGTACCTCATTGAGAATACGGTAGAATTTCTGGCTTCGAGTGTTTCGGTCCAGGGCGAAATCCCGCACCCGGCCTGTGAAAAAGCCGTGAACCCCCGACAAAATGAGAACCAGCGTGAATTTCGCATGAAACCAGCCCGAAACATACCATCCGCCCTGCCATGCCAGCCATAATCCAGCCAGCCAAGTGACAATCATGGCGGGATTGATGATCGCTTTCAGCAACCGCCGCTCCATCACCTTGAAGGTCTCGGATTGCTTCGAGCCGACTTCAGCGTCGCAATGATAGACGAACAGCCGCGGCAGATAGAGCATACCCGCCATCCATGAAATGACGGCAATCACATGCAGTGCTTTGATCCATTCGTACATCGCGTATTTCTTTTTGCCGAGCCGATCGATGTTGCAAAACAGTTTGTACGGCTCAGATGCAGGAACTTTTCGTTACTCATCCTGTTGAGCAGCATCGATAGATGATGCGAGACGGAGCCTGTCCGCAAGCACGACTTTCTTAAAGAATCCTTTTTAGATTCTTAGGTTAGTTTAAGTGTAGCGGTGATTAGCGCCGGCGCATGATCCTCCCGTGTTTGTCCAGTGCCTGTCCACATGCTCGCGGTTTATACCCGCTGTTGAAGCCGACAGCTGCGCAGCGAAATAGATCGATGGTATCAAGCATTTGGCTGAATCTTGTCCGGCATTATCCCAAGACAAATCCACACAAGCCCGCTACCATTAAATGAGGGGCCAGATTTCATCCCGAAATCAGCCCTGTGAATTGATAGGTGAGTTATCCCGGACGCGGCCGTCCGGAGCACAATTTAGGCTGAAATGCCCACAGCAACTCACACCGATCCACAGCAGCCAAGCTGATAAGAACGGGACTCGAAACCACAGAATGCCGACCTCCCGCAGCTATTTTCATCTTCACATGATTTCCGATTCGACGGGTGAGACGCTGATCACCGTCGCGCGGGCGGTGGCTGCACAGTATTCCAACGTATCGCCGGTGGAGCATGTCTATCCGCTGGTGCGTAGCCAGAAGCAGCTCGATCGCGTGCTGGCCGAGATCGAGGAAGCGCCCGGAATCGTGCTGTTCACGCTGCTGGAAAAGGATCTGGTGGAGCGGCTGGAGGCGAAATGCCAGGAAATCAACATTCCGAGCCTGTCGATCATCGGTCCGGTGATGCAGTTGTTTCAAGCCTATCTCGGCACCGAAACCTCGCGCCGCGTCGGCGCGCAGCACACCCTCAACGCCGAGTATTTCAAGCGCATCGATGCGTTGAATTACTCGATGATGCACGATGACGGGCAGCACGTTGAAGGGCTCGAGGAAGCCGACGTTGTTCTCGTCGGTGTCTCGCGGACTTCGAAGACACCGACATCGATCTATCTTGCCAACCGCGGCGTGCGCACCGCCAATGTGCCGCTGGTGCCGGGAATTCCGATCCCGCATCAGCTCGAAACACTGAAGAAGCCATTGGTGGTCAGCCTTCATGCAACGCCGGAACGGCTGATCCAGGTCAGGCAAAACCGCTTGCTTGGCATCGGTGCAAAGACCGGCGACGATTCCTATATCGACCGTCAGGCTGTGGCCGACGAGGTCGCTTTCGCGCGCAAGCTGAGCGCGAAATACGATTGGCCTCTGCTCGATGTGACGCGCCGCTCGATCGAGGAGACCGCGGCGGCGATCATGAAGCTCTACGGCGACCGTCAGCGTCAGAAGGCCTGATTGCGATGACGCTGTGGCGTGAGCGGCAACCGTTGATCCTAGCGTCGCAAAGCGCCGTGCGCCGCAGCCTGCTTGCGAATGCGGGTATCGCCGTCGAGACCATTCCGGCGGACATTGACGAACGTGCCATCCAGCAAAGCTCCGGCCTGACGCAGCCCGGCGAGATCGCTGCTCTTCTCGCGACGGAAAAAGCGAAATTCGCCTCCGCGAAACATCCAGGTCGATATGTTGTCGGCGCCGACCAGACCCTTGCGCTCGGCGCGCGGCTGTTCAGCAAACCTGCGGATCGCGCTGCGGCAGCAGTACAGATCGGTCAGTTGGCCGGACAGACTCATGAATTGCACAGCGCGGTCAGCGTGGCAAAGGATAGCGTCCCACTCTTTTCCCACGTCAGCGTGGCCCGCATGACCATGCGGCGTCTGACCAGCAACGAGATCGCCGCCTATATCGATGAAGCCGGCGACGCCGTCACCGCCAGCGTCGGCGCGTACCAGTTGGAAAAGACCGGCGTGCATCTGTTCGAGCGGATCGACGGCGACCACTTCACGATTCTGGGATTGCCGCTGCTGCCGTTGCTTGATTTCCTGCGCAGCCGCAACTTGCTGGCTGTATGACGACGAGAGACGTGCCGATGTTGCTGCTGGGTCTGACGGGTTCGATCGGGATGGGCAAATCCACCACCGCCAAGCTGTTCGAGGAAGCGGGCGTGCCGGTCTATGACGCGGATGCCACCGTTCACAAGGTCTATGAGGGCGAGGCGGTGCCGGCTGTCGAGGCGGCGTTTCCCGGCAGCACCGTCGATGGCAAAGTCGACCGGCAAAAGCTGTCGGCGATGGTCGTCAACAATCCCGAAGCGATGAAGCGGCTCGAGACCATCGTGCATCCGATGCTGCGCAGCCATCAGTTGAAATTCCTCAGCGACGCGGAAAAGTCCGGCGCGCCGGTGGCGGTGCTCGATGTGCCATTGTTGTATGAAACCGGCGGCGAAAAGCGCGTCGATGCGGTGGTGGTGGTGACGACGGCGCCCGACGTTCAGCGCGAGCGTATTCTGGCGCGGGACAACATGACGCCTGACAAGCTGGATGCGATCCTGGCGCGGCAGATTCCCGATGAGGAAAAGCGCAAGCGCGCGGATTTTGTGGTGGACACCTCCCACGGGCTGGAGCCGGTGCGGCAGCGGATCGGTGAAATCCTGCGGGAAGTCGTTAAGATGCCGAAACGACGAAGCTGATTCGTAACCTGGTTCCATCAAGCCATGCGTGAAATCGTTCTCGATACCGAAACCACAGGCCTTGATCCGTTGCGCGGCGATCGCCTGGTCGAGATCGGTTGCGTCGAGATGGTCAATCGCATGCCGACCGGGCAGACGTTCCACGTCTATCTCAATCCCGAACGCGACATGCCGCAGGAGGCGTTCGCGGTTCATGGGCTGTCGTCCGAATTTCTGGCGGACAAGCCGCTGTTCGTGGCCGTGGCGGAAGAGTTTCTGACCTTCATCGGCGATGCGCCGCTGGTCATCCACAATGCTTCGTTCGACATCGGCTTCATCAATGCCGAACTTGACCGGATCAAGCGCGGAGCGATTCCGCGTGATCGCTTGGTCGACACGCTAACGCTGGCGCGCCGCAAGCATCCCGGCGTGTCGAACCGGCTCGACGATCTGTGCTCGCGTTACGCCATCGACAACTCCCGCCGCACCAAGCACGGCGCATTGCTTGACGCAGAGTTGCTCGCGGAAGTTTACATCGACCTGATTGGCGCGCGGCAGTCGCAGCTTATCCTGTCGGAGACCCGCGCCTCGTTCAGCATCGGGCAGACCGATGCGCCTCGTCGGCAGCGCGAGACGCCGCTCGCGCCGCGAATCAGCGAAGCCGACGCCGCAGCCCATGCGGCTTTCGTCGCGACGCTCGGCGGCGCGCCGATCTGGAACGAATTTTCAAAAGACTCTTGAAGCGAGCTTAGTTCGGGTTGATCTGCTGCTCGGCCTGACGCGCCATGTTCTGGCGGTAGAGGCCGACGAAATCCACCGGATCGAGCATCAGCGGCGGGAAACCGCCATTGCGCACGGCCGACGCCACGATTTCGCGGGCGAACGGAAACAGCAGCCGCGGGCATTCGATCATGATGAACGGATGCAGGCTCTCCTGCGGCACATTCACGATGCGGAAGATGCCGCCATAGACCAGCTCGAAGCCGAACAGCAGCAGGCTCTCGTTTTCAGCCTTGCCTTCGATGGTGAGCGCCACTTCGAAGTCGTTTTCGGCGATAGCGGTGGCGGTCACATTGATCTGGATGCTGATCGCCGGCTGCTGCTCCTGGGCCGCCAGTGAGTTCGGCGAATTCGGATTCTCGAACGAGAAATCCTTGATGTACTGCGCCATGATATTGAGCTGGGGCGGAGCGTTATTCTCGAGAGGAGCGCCATTGCCGTTGGTCATGAATTGATCTCTCCGAGAATGTGGATGTGGGATCGCAAATCGAGCGTCCCGGTCGGGATTGGCCTGCCAAAAACGCGCCGGCGGCCGTTAAGGTTGCCCCCGGAATGGGCGCGCGCCCTTGTCGGGGCGAGTGGCTATCATAGCCTTGCCTCATTCGACAAGGACGATGGCCTTATTCCGCTGCGTTTCGGTTGGCCGCAACCGCCGGATCGGGTAGAATCGGCCTAAACGGCGGTCGTGGATGCCCGGAAACGCCGCTTTTTGGGCGTTTCAGGAGCGCGGGGATTGACGCGACTCATAGCGACATAAAGCCGTGTTGGCTGGAATGGGTTTCGTGCCTACATGGTATTGGCAAGCGCCCGGGTGATCCCTTCGAGCCGGGATATCTCTCGGGCGGCGCCGATCAGAAAGTGAATGCGACGTGGATATTTATACGATCATTTTTCTGGCGCTGGCCGTCTTCATTTTCTTGCGGCTGCGCAATGTGCTGGGACAACGCACCGGCGATGAGCGTCCGCCGTTCGATCGCGCCGCGCGCGACGTCTTGCGAGGCGCGCCCGACAATGTTGTGCCGATGCCCGGCAAGACCATCGACCAGGTGCCGCTGGCACCATCGGCGGAACCGGTCGTTGCACCTGACCGCTGGAAGGGCATCGCGGAACCCGGTTCCACGCTGGCGCGCGGGCTGGACCAGATCGCGGCCACCGATCCCTCGTTCGATGCGCAGCATTTCATCACGGGCGCGAAGAGCGCTTATGAGATGATCGTGCTGGCTTTCGCCAATGGCGAACGTCGTGCGCTGAAGGATCTGTTGTCGTCCGAGGTCTATGAGGGATTCGAGACGGCGATCAAGGAACGCGAACAGCGCGGAGAAAAGGTCGAGACCCGTTTCGCGTCGATCGACAAGGCAGAAATCGTCAACGCCGAAACGCGGGACCGCGCCGCGCAGATCACCGTCCGCTTCGTGTCGCAGATGATCTCGGTGACACGCGACAAGACTGGCACCGTCGTCGATGGCAACCCGGAAAAGCTCACCGATGTCACAGATGTCTGGACCTTCGCCCGTGACATCGCTTCGCGCGATCCGAACTGGAAGCTGGTTGGGACGGAAAGCGGGCAATAAGACCGGCACGCATGCGCCGCGTTTCGGTGCCTGGCTTGGCGCCGGAGCGGCCGGACTGCTCGCAACCGCCGCCCTTGCCATCACCGATGCCAGTGCCCGGAGCGCCCACACCCGATCTGCGGGCCATCACCACGCCCATCATCCTCACGAAGTTCACAAGCGCGGGCCGGTTCTCTGGCCGCTGCAATTTCCCGAGAGCCAGTACGCGCCGCTGAACTGGAGCGCCGTCACGGGCTGGGCCGACGATGATGCGCTGCCGGCCTTCAAAACCTTTCGCGCAAGCTGCAAGCCGATTGCCGCGCAGAAAGGCCCGCTCGCGGACAGCAAGGCGCTCGGCACCTCGCTGCGCGAACCCTGCATCGCGGCGCGCGCCGAAGATATTTCGGACAGCGCGAAAGCGCGCGAATTCTTCGAAAAGAATTTCATTCCATTGCAAATATCGCGCGTCGGTGAAGAGGCGGGTTTTGTCACCGGCTACTACGAGCCGATTGTCGATGGCTCGCGGGTGCAGACCGATGTCTACACCGTGCCGGTGTATCGGCGGCCGTCGAACCTGTTCGTGCGCGGCTATTCGCAGGCCAATGCCAGCATGCCCAACAAGGGGCAGGTGTTCCGCAAGATCGGCCGGCGCAAGCTGGTGCCGTATTACGATCGCGCCCAGATCGAGGATGGTGCGATTGCGGGGCGGGGGCTTGAGGTGGTCTGGCTGAAAAGCCAGACGGACCTGCTGTTCATCCAGATTCAGGGTTCGGCGCGGATTCGTCTCGAGGACGGATCCATGGTGCGCATCAATTACGACGCGCATAACGGCTATCCCTATACGCCGGTCGGCCGCGTCCTGATCGAGCGCAACATCATTCCCAAAGACCAGATGTCGATGCAGAAGATCCGCGAGTACATGGAGCAAAGTCCGGACGCCGCGAAAGAACTGCGCCGCCAGAACCGCTCCTATGTTTTCTTTCGCGAGGTCTTGCTGTCCGCGACCGACGAAGCCGTCGGCGCGCAGGGCGTGCCGTTGACGGCGGGCCGTTCCATCGCGGTCGACAAATCATTGCATGTCTACGGCACGCCGTTTTTCATCGAAGGCAATCTGCCGATCGAGTCGGATGCATCCAACACGCCGTTCCGCCGCCTGATGGTCGCGCAGGACACAGGCTCCGCGATCATCGGCCCCGCGCGCGCGGATATTTACTTCGGCGCCGGCGCGGATGCCGGTCGCGTCGCGGGCCGCCTGAAAAATCCCGCGCGCTTTGTGATGCTACTGCCGAAAAGTCTCGATCCCCTTGAGCGCGGCAAGACCATGCCGCTGCCGGAAGACCGGCCGTCGGCCACCATTGCAAAGCTGTTTCCGCAGAAGGAACTGGTGAAGGAGGCTGCCAGGGAGGCCGCAAAGGAAGCGCCCAAGGAAAACACAAAGGACGTTCCGAAGGAGCAGTCCAGGGACGCGCCTAAAGATCAATCCAAGGATCAGCAAAAGGATCAGCCGGCTTCTGCGCAAAAGCAAGCCGCGCCATCGACAACTCCGGTTGCCGCAGCATCCGCTCAAGTCCCGATCGCCCCGGTGGTGCCATTGCCGGAAGCTCGCCCAAAAGCCGCGCCGGATACGACTGCAACAGCGACTATGAAACCCGAGACGCCGCGCCGTTCGCGGCATCAGCGCCGCATGCGTTATCGCCGATGAAGCGTCCGCCGGTTCTCGATCCGCCTCATGTGACGCGGCGCAAGCGCGCGCTCAGCCGTGAAGAGCTTGAGCTATGGGAAAACGTCACGAAGCAGGCGAAGCCGCTGCGCAAGAGGCCTCGCGCACCAAAGGCGTCCATGGAAGCGATGGAGGAACCGACGGTTGCAGCAAAGCCGGTGTCGGCGTTGAAATCTCCTGCCATCACCCGGAAAATTCCGGCAGCACCTCCGGCGCCGCCACCGCTTGCGCCGCTAGGCCGTCGCGAGCGTTCGCAGTTGTCGCGCGGACGCAAGGACATCGACGCGCGGCTCGATCTGCACGGCATGACACAGACCAAGGCGCATCGCGTGCTGCTGAACTTTCTGTATCATGCCCATGAGAACGGGATGACGTTCGTTCTCGTCATCACCGGCAAGGGGCGCACAGTGGGACCGGAGTCCGAGCGCGGCATCTTGCGGCGTCAGGTCCCGCACTGGCTCGGCCTGCCGGAATTCCGCAGCTTTGTGGTCGGCTTTGAGGAAGCGCATATCGGACACGGCGGCGAGGGCGCGCTTTACGTACGGGTGCGACGGGCGAGGTAGCACGGAGCTGTCATTGCCGAACTTGACCCGGCAATCCATCTGCTTCGCAAACATTCTCATGGAGAATGATGGATACGCGGGTCAAGCCCGCGTATGACGGCTCGTTGTATGGGGCGAACTGAGTTTCAAAGCCTACAAAATAAACCGGCTCAAATCCGCGTTCTTCGCGAGATCCCCGACGTGCTTCTTCACATAGTCGGCGTCGATGCGGATGGTCTCGCCGTTGCGGTCGGGGGCGACGAATGAAATTTCATCCAGCACCCGCTCCATCACGGTTTGCAAGCGCCGCGCGCCGATGTTCTCGATGGTCGAGTTCACCGCTACGGCCACGTCGGCCAGTGCATCGATGGCGTCGTCGGTGATGTCGAGGGTCACGCCCTCGGTCTGCATCAGTGCCACATATTGCTTGATGAGCGAGGCCTCGGGTTCGGTGAGGATGCGGCGCATGTCGTCGCGGGTCAGCGCTTGCAATTCGACGCGGATCGGCAGGCGGCCCTGCAATTCCGGCAGCAGGTCGGAGGGCTTGGCGATATGGAATGCGCCCGACGCGATGAACAGGATGTGGTCGGTTTTCACCGCGCCGTGCTTGGTGGAGACGGTGGTGCCCTCGATCAGCGGCAGCAAATCGCGCTGCACGCCCTCGCGCGAGACGTCGCCGGTCCGCGCGCCATCGCGCACGCAGATCTTGTCGATCTCGTCGAGAAAGACGATGCCGTTGTTTTCCACCGCCTGAATGGCTTCCTGGGTCAGTTGCTCGCTGTCGAGCAGTTTGTCGCTTTCCTCGTTGACGAGGATCTCGTGGGAATCAACCACGCTGAGCCGCCGCGTCCTGGTCCGTCCGCCCATCTTGCCAAAAATGTCACCGATGTTGATGGCGCCAATCTGCGCACCGGGCATTCCCGGAATCTCGAACATCGGCGCTCCGCCGGACGATTGGGTCTCGATCTCGATCTCCTTGTCGTTCAATTCGCCAGCGCGGAGTTTCCTGCGAAACGAGTCGCGCGTCGCGGCACTTGAGTTGGGACCGACCAGCGCATCGAGCACGCGCTCTTCCGCTGCCAACTGGGCCTTGGCCTGCACGTCCTTGCGCTTGCGTTCGCGGGTCTGAAGAATGGCGACTTCCACCAGATCGCGGATAATCTGCTCGACGTCGCGGCCGACATAGCCGACCTCGGTGAACTTGGTGGCTTCGACCTTGATGAAGGGTGCCCCCGCCAGCCGGGCCAGCCGCCGCGCGATCTCGGTCTTGCCGACGCCGGTGGGGCCGATCATCAGGATATTTTTCGGCAGCACTTCTTCGCGCAGCGAGCCGGTCAGTTGCTGACGCCGCCAGCGGTTGCGCAGCGCGATGGAGACCGCGCGCTTGGCGTCGCTTTGTCCGACGATGAAGCGGTCGAGTTCGGAAACGATTTCGCGGGGAGAAAAGTCGGTCATGGTCTTCTGCTTTTCCCCTCTCCCCTTGTCGGAGAGGGTGACGTGTTGCGAACGCAGTGAGCAACGCGCCGGGTGAGGGGTATAGGCAAGGATGCGACCCCTCACCCGCTTCGCCACTTCGTGGCTCAGCCCCCTCTCCCACAAGGGGAGAGGGGAAGTAAGAATCAGCCGCTCGTCAGCGTTTCGATCGTGATGTTGCGATTGGTGTAGACACAGATGTCGGCGGCGATGTCGAGCGCGCGGCGCACGATGGTTTCGGCGTCCTTGTCGGTGTCTACAAGTGCCCGCGCAGCGGCAAGGGCATAATTGCCGCCGGAGCCGATCGCCATCACGCCCTGCTCGGGTTCCAGCACGTCGCCGGTTCCGGTGAGCACCAGCGAGACATCCTTGTCGGCCACGATCATCATGGCTTCGAGACGGCGCAGATAGCGATCCGTGCGCCAGTCCTTTGCGAGTTCGACAGCAGCGCGGGTCAACTGGCCGGGATACTGCTCGAGCTTGGCTTCCAGCCGTTCGAACAGGGTGAAGGCGTCGGCGGTGGCCCCGGCGAAGCCGCCGATGACGTCATAGCCTCCTTGGCCCTTGCCGAGTTTTCGGACCTTTTTGGCGTTGGATTTGATGACCGTCTGGCCGATGGAGACTTGGCCGTCGCCGCCGATGACCACCTTGCCGCCCTTGCGGACCGTGAGAATGGTGGTCCCGTGCCAGACCTCAGGCTGTGATGAGTGCATGAATACCTCGTTGAGGCCCTGATCTAGGCACTGGCGTTCCCGGATGCAATCGGCCTCCGTCCTGGCAATTTCCGGTCACCATATCTGAAAACTCTGGCGAATTTCGCTTCATCCCGCAGTAGCGAAGGTGTCATGCGCCTGTTAAAAGGGCGCTCATTCCAGAGCATTTTCCAGCGAGCGAGCACTTTTCATGCGCACGGCCACCATCAAGCGCAAGACCAAGGAAACCGACGTCCAGGTGTCGGTCAATCTGGACGGAACCGGCGTGTCCGATGTCGCGACCGGCATCGGATTCTTCGACCACATGCTGGATCTGCTGGCGCGGCATTCGCGTATTGATATCACCGTCAAGGCCGTGGGCGATCTCCATGTCGATCATCACCACACCACGGAGGATGTCGGCATCGCGCTCGGCCAGGCCGTGAAGCAGGCGCTCGGGGACATGAAGGGCATCACTCGTTACGCGGGCGTCCACATGCCGATGGACGAAACGCTGTCGCGCGTCGTGATCGATATTTCCGGCCGTTCCGTGCTCGTGTTCAAGGTCGCGTTTCCGCGACACAAGATCGGCGAGTTCGACACCGAACTGGTGCGCGAGTGGTTTCATGCCTTTTCGATGAACGCGGGCGTGACGCTGCACGTCGAGACGCTGTATGGCGAGAACAGCCATCACATCGCCGAGTCCTGCTTCAAGGGACTGGCGCGTGCGTTGCGCGCGGCGGTGGCGATCGACCCGCGAACCGCGGGCGAAGTGCCGTCCACCAAGGGCCAGCTCGGCGGCTGATTTGGACGCAGCGCATGCCGGTCATGCGCTGTCGTTCGCTTTTCAACCAGCGGTCGCAGTTCGATTTATAGCTGGTTCGAACGAGGTTCCGGAGAACGATCATGGCGGTTTACACGGTCCACGCCCCGGCGAGCTACTACGCCACCGACGTTCGCACCACGCCGGACAAGCTGGTGTTCGTGCGCGATGGATTTTATTTCTGGGCGTTCGCCGCCGCGATCATCTGGCTGATCTGGCACCGGCTGTGGCTGGCGCTGCTCGGTTATCTCGCGATCTCGCTGGCCGCTGAAATCGCGATGTGGTCGCTCGGCGTTGGAGCCGGACCGCGGCTTGTGGTTATGGTGGTGTTTGCGTTCTTGGTCGGGCTCGAGGCTGGATCGCTGCGCCGCTGGAAGCTGTCGCGGCGCAAATGGCGGCAGCTCGATATTGTGGTGGCGGATTCGGAAGAAGCCGCGGAGCGGCGCTTCTTCGAGCGCTGGAATGCAAAGACCGCGCAAAGCAATGACCGCGGCACCACGGCTTCGCCGCCGCCGCTGCCGCGCGCGTCCATCGCGCAGCCGCAAGGCATCATCGGCCTGTTTCCCGAACCCGGAGCGCCGCGTTGAGCGTTGCCATCATCGATTATGGATCCGGCAACCTGCACTCGGCGGCGAAGGCTTTCGAACGCGCCGCGCGCAGCATGGACCAGCCGCAGAAAATCATGGTGACGCGTGATCCCGAAGCGGTCTTCCGCGCCGACCGGATTGTCCTGCCCGGTGTCGGCGCGTTCGCGGATTGCCGCAAGGGCCTGATTCTCTGGACGGCATGGTCGAGGCCATGACGGAGGCGGTGCGCGACAAGGCCAGACCTTTTTTTGGCATCTGTGTCGGCATGCAGTTGATGGCGACGCAGGGCAAGGAATACGTCACCACGCCGGGCCTTAACTGGATCGCGGGTGATGTCGTGAAGATTTCGCCACGCGAGGAAAACCTGAAAATTCCGCACATGGGCTGGAACACCCTCGATCTGGTGCGTGAGCATCCGGTGCTGGAGCGTCTTCCGCTCGGCGACAAGGGCCGTCACGCCTATTTCGTGCACTCGTATCACCTGAATGCGGTCAACGAGGCCGACGTCGTCGCGCGCGCCGACTACGGCGGGCCGGTGACCGCGATCGTCGCCAAGGACACTGCCATCGGCACGCAGTTTCATCCCGAGAAAAGCCAGCGCTTCGGATTGGCGCTGATCTCGAACTTTCTGAAGTGGAAGCCGTGATGGCGTCCTCGCAGATTGCTGAGTTCTCCCTCCCCCGCGAGCTCTTGCGAGTGGTGGGGAGGGTCGACGCCAAAGGCGTCGGGGTGGGGGGCAACTTTCAATTTCAATAAGCGCCCCCCACCCCCGACCCCTCCCCACCGCAAGGCGGGGGGAGGGGGGACTCTCTGCGCATATCGTCTTTCCCGTTTTCAGAAAATTCCAATGATCCTCTTTCCCGCCATCGATCTGAAGAACGGCCAATGCGTGCGCCTTGAACAAGGCGACATGGCGCGCGCGACCGTGTTCAACCTCGACCCCGCCGCGCAGGCGAAAACGTTCGAAATGCAAGGCTTCGAATATCTGCATGTGGTCGATCTTGACGGCGCATTCGCCGGCAAGCCGATGAATGCGCAGGCGGTCGAGGCGATGCTCAAGGTGGTGAAGTTTCCGGTGCAGCTCGGCGGCGGTATCCGCGACCTCGCCACCGTTGAGGCCTGGCTGGATAAGGGCATCCGGCGCGTCATCATCGGCACGGCGGCAGTGCGCGATCCGGCGCTGGTGAAGGAGGCTGCGACAAAATTTCCGAGCCAGGTCGCGGTCGGCCTCGACGCGCGCGACGGCAAGGTCGCGGTCGAGGGCTGGGCGGAAACCTCCACCGTGACCGCGCTCGACATCGCAAAACGCTTTGAGGACGCGGGTGTCGCCGCGATCATTTTCACCGACATCGCGCGCGACGGTTTGCTGAAAGGTCTCAACCTCGACGCCACCATTGCGCTGGCGGAAGCCATTTCAATTCCGGTGATCGCGTCCGGCGGATTCGCCTCCATCGACGACGTCAAGGCGCTGCTGAAGCCGCGCGCGAAAAAGCTCGAAGGTGCGATTTCCGGCCGCGCGCTCTATGACGGCCGCATCGATCCGGCTGAAGCATTGGCGCTGATCCGCAACGCGCGCACGGCGGCCTGAAGGACGGCAACGATGTTCAAAGTCCGTGTTATTCCCTGTCTCGACGTCAAGGATGGCCGTGTCGTCAAGGGCGTCAACTTCGTCGATCTGCGCGACGCAGGCGATCCGGTCGAGGCAGCGATTGCCTATGACGCGGCGGGCGCGGACGAGCTCTGTTTTCTCGACATCACGGCGACTCACGAGAACCGTGGCACCATCCTGGATGTCGTTCGTCGCACAGCGGAAGCCTGCTTCATGCCGCTGACGGTCGGCGGCGGTGTGCGCACGGTGGACGACATCCGCACGCTGCTGAACTACGGCGCGGACAAGGTATCGATCAATTCGGCGGCGGTCTCTCGCCGCGAATTCGTCAAGGAAGCCGCCGAGAAATTCGGAGACCAGTGCATCGTGGTGGCGATCGACGCCAAGAGCGTTCAGCGCGCCGGCGGGGCGACGCGCTGGGAAATCTTCACCCACGGCGGGCGTAAATCGACCGGCATCGACGCCATCGAATACGCGCAGGAAGTGGTCTCGCTGGGCGCGGGAGAAATCCTCCTCACCTCGATGGATCGCGACGGCACGCGGCAGGGCTTCGATATTCCGCTGACCCGCGCCATCGCCGACAGCGTGACGGTTCCCGTTATCGCCTCGGGTGGCGTCGGCAATCTCGATCATCTGGTCGCGGGCATCCGCGAGGGGCACGCCACAGCGGTGCTGGCCGCCTCCATCTTCCATTTCGGCGAATTCACCATCCGCCAGGCGAAGGATCATATGGTCCGCGCCGGATTGCCGATGCGGCTGGATCCGTAGGCATGATCCCGAAAAGTGGAAACCGATTTTCGGATCAGATCATGCCAGTGACATGCTCAAATACTCAACCTTGTCAGCAGTTTGACTCCCTCCCTCGGGTGGGAAGTGCTAGAAGCCGAGAATGACCCGTTTCACGATCCACGATCTGGCAGCCACCATCGACGCCCGCGCGGCGTCGGGCGGCGACGCGTCCTACACCAGGAAGCTGCTGGACAAGGGCACCGATCATTGCGCCAAGAAGCTGGGCGAGGAGGCGGTTGAAACCGTCATCGCTGCGGTTGAGAACAATCGCGATCATCTGATCGCGGAGAGCGCCGACCTGATCTTCCATCTGCTGGTGCTGCTGAAGTCGCGCGGCATCAGCTTGGCGGAAGTCGAGGATGCGCTGGCGCAGCGGACGCAAATGTCCGGGCTCGAAGAGAAAGCTGCGCGCAAGCGCGAGTAATTTTAATTCCGGCAGGGGCGGGGACGCGCGCAGGCCGGACAGGAGGGAATGGCTCATGGATGTGAGAGCCGACCAGGTTCAGTACAATCCGTATCGCGTTTTCACCCGCGCGGAATGGGCCGCCCTGCGCGATGACACGCCAATGACGCTGACCGCCGAGGAAATCGCGCGGATGCATTCCATGCACGATCGTCTCGACATCAAGGAGGTGGAGGAAATCTACTTGCCGCTGTCGCGGCTGTTGTCGTTCTATGTCGCGGCTGCGCAGCGGCTGTTCGTGGCGCAGCGGCACTTCCTGGGCATCGAGGACCGCAAGATGCCCTACATCATCGGCGTCGCGGGATCGGTGGCGGTCGGAAAATCCACCACGGCGCGCGTGTTGCAGGCGCTGCTGGCCCGTTGGTCGCCGCGGCCCAAGGTCGATCTCGTCACCACCGACGGCTTTCTGTATCCGAACGAGGTTCTGGAACGCGAAGGCCTGATGCAGAAGAAGGGCTTTCCGGAAAGCTACGATCTTCCGGCGCTGCTCAGTTTTCTGTCCGACATCAAGGCCGGACGGCGGCCGGTGCGCGCGCCGGTCTATTCGCATTTGACCTACGACATCATTCCGAACGAGGGCGTCGAGATCGACCGGCCCGACATCCTGATCGTCGAAGGCGTCAACGTCTTGCAGACCGGACGGCTGCCGCGCGACGGCAAGGCCGTTCCTTATGTGTCCGACTTCTTCGACTTCTCGGTCTATATCGACGCGGAAGAACCGATCCTGCGCGAGTGGTATGTCGAGCGCTTCCTGACGCTGCGCGACACGGCGTTCCGCGATGAACGGTCCTACTTCAATCGCTATGCGAAGCTGTCCGACAAGGAAGCGACCGAGAAGGCGCTGTCGCTCTGGACGACCATCAACCTCGTCAACCTCGAAGAGAATATCCTGCCGACGCGGCCGCGCGCGACGCTGATCCTGAAAAAGGGCAGCGACCATGTCATCGAGACGGTTTCGCTGCGGCGGCTGTAGGGAGTATTGCAGTCATCCTTCGAGGCTCGCCGGAAAGGCCGGCTCGCACCTCAGGATGACGTTCTTGCTTATGTGACTGTTCTGTTCCCGTCACCCTGAGGTGCGACGCGCGCGCTTGCGCGAGCCTCGAAGGGCGACGGAGGGCTTTTTAGAGATTACGCCGCGTGGCGCGTGGCATCCGCGCCGAAGTGGTCGAGGTAACGTCCGCTGATCGCCGACACCGGCATGACGATCAGGACATCGGTGGTGCCGAACTGATGGTCGATCACCGCGCCGTCGCCCACGAAGGCACCGACCCGCAGATAGCCCTTGATCAGCGGCGGCAGCATCCGCAGCGCCGCCTTGGTGTCGATGCTGTCTTTCGCGATCCGGTTCATCTCGACGCGGCGCGACGGATGCGCGCCCGCGCGCCAGCCTTCCGGCGCCGCCGCGAAGTGATGCAGGAACGACAGCGGCAGCGCGAGATGATCCGGATCGGTGCCCTCGAAGCTGGCGCAGCCGATCATCACATCGAGATTGTGCCGGCGCACGTAGCTCCACACGCCGTGCCACAACAGTTCGACGGTGCGCTTGGTGCGATAGGGCGGCAGCACGCAGGAGCGGCCGAGTTCGAGAAACTTCAGGTCGGACTGCCGCGCCATCAGGCCGGAAATGTCGAACTCGTCGCCGGTGTAGAAGCCGCCGTGCCTTTCGGCGATGTCCTGACGCAGCAGGCGATAGGTGCCGACCACCGGCTGCTTGCCGCTGATGGTGGGCTTCGCGGCGTGATCGATGACCAGCAGGTGATCGCAGATCCTGTCGAAGGCGTCTTTGTCGCGCTGCGCGATCATCGTCGCGGCGTCGGCAATGGCGGAGCCGTCTTTGTAAAAAACTTTGTAGCGCAGCTTCTGCGCGCGCTTCACGTCACCCTTGGTGCGCGCAAGACGGACTTCCAGCGAACCGATCCGGCCGAGCGTCGGGGAAACCGGCTGCAATCCATGCAGCATGTTCGGGATGGCCTCGCCGCGCAGGCTTGGATGCAGAAGGTTTGGCATCAGCCATGTCGCGGCGGCGGAGGCTGCCGACTTCGCGTTCTCGGGCCGGAACATCTGCACCAGCGCATTGCGGCGAAACGCTTCGAACGGACTCCGGACGCCGATACGTTCAGGCGGCTGGCGCCGAAGCGACTTGAGAATGACATCCGGCTTCATGCCAGCCGGTTCGTTGCCGTCCATGGCGTCCTCACGGCCGCGCGAATTGATTCGTCAGGCGCAACCCTGAGGCATCAATAATCACGGTCGTGATACGGATTTATGACATGGCGACGCTGCCGCGGAGCGGCGATTATGCGGCGACCGTTCGTGACGAAGGAAGGGCTGCCAGCGCTTCGGTGAGCTTGTCGCGATCGAGCGGCTTGACGAGGAAGCCGTCCATCCCCGCCTCGAAACAGGCGTAGCGATCGTCCACCAGCGTGTTGGCCGTCAGCGCGAGGATCGTGGTTCGCTGCGAACTGCGGCCTGCTTCATGCGCGCGAATCCGCCGGGTCGCGGCGATTCCGTCGAGCTTCGGCATCTGGATGTCCATCAGAATTATATCGTAAGGCGTTCCGGCGCTGTCGGCGGCGAGCCATGACTCCAGCGCCTGCTCGCCGTCAGTGGTGATGACGGGACGATGACCCATGCGCACCAGCAACGAGCGGATCAGCAGCGCGTTGATCTCGTTGTCTTCGGCGACGAGAATCGAAAGCGTGCGCGACGGCGCCGTGAGCGGCGCCGAAATGCCCGGCGCTTCGATTTTGATCTCGTCACCGTGGGGCAGGTCCGGCACCAGTGCCGCACCCGAGGCCACCAGACGCTCGGCCAACGAAGCCACGCGCAGCGGTTTCACCAGATAGCCGGTGAACAGCGTCATCATAGCGGGCGTGATCTCGCGGCGCATCGCCGGCGTAAACATCGCGATGCGGTGCGTTGCGTGGCGCAGCGCCGCCTCGCCAAGCTCGCGCATCTGCGTCTCGCCGCTCATGCTGTCGACGAGAATGGCGTGCCATGAACGTTCAGGTAGCAACGCCAGCGCGATGGACGCATCCGCCACGGTGCAGGTCTGGGCGCCCCAGCGTTCCAGACGCCGCGCGATCAGTGATGCCTCGATGGTCTGCGGCCCGACCAGCATGACGGATTTGTCGGTCAGGTCGGGCGCGATGAAGGTCGGAATGGCGCTGTCGCTGCGATCGGCGGCGGGCAACGGAATCGAAAACGCGAACGTCGCGCCATCGCTCTCGGCGCTTTCCAGCGTAATGCGTCCGCCCATGCGCCGCACGATGCGATCACTGATGCTGAGACCGAGACCCGTGCCGCCGTAGTTGCGCGCGGTGCCTTCCGACGCCTGCTCGAACTCCCGGAAAATCCGCTGCTGGGCTTCCGGCGCGATGCCGATGCCGGTATCGCGCACGATGAAGCTGATCTCACCGGGCCAGATTCCCGGCTCGGCGATCAGCGCAACGCCGCCTGACGGCGTGAACTTGATGGCGTTGCCCGCCAGATTGAGCAGCACCTGCCGCAGCCGCGCGGCGTCACCGATCACGTCCGGCGGCAGGCGTTCGTCGACGTAGGAGGCGATCTCGAGCTTGCGCGCCTGCGCGCGCGGCGCGAGCAGTTCGGTGATGTCCTCGATCATGGCGGCCAGCGCGAACGGACGTTGTTCGAGATCGATCTTGCCGGCTTCGATCTTGGAAAAATCGAGCAACTCGTCGATCAGCGCCATCAGGGCGTCGCCGGATGTCTTCACGGCTTTCGCATAGGTGGCCTGCTCGGCGGTGAGCGCGGTGTCGAGCAGCAGGTTGCTCATGCCGATGATGCCGTTCAGCGGCGTGCGGATTTCATGCGACGCCATGGCGAGGAATTTCGACTTCGCCCGGTTCGCGGTGTTGGCGAGATCGCGCGCCTCGGCGAGCGCGCGCTCGGTCTCGACGCGATCGGTGACGTCGCGGCCGACGCATTGCAGGTCGGCGGGCTGATGCGCATCGCCGCGGATCAGGCCTTCGCGCCAGGCGATCCAGCGCGGACCCAGCGGACTGTCGATCTGCTGGTCGTGGACGCGCGCGCCGCTCGGCTCGAGGGCCATGGCGCCCTGCGTCAGCACCGGCAGCGTGAAGCGTGTGCCGATCAGCGCTTCGCGCGGCTTGTGGGCCAGCATGCAATAGGCGTCGTTGACCGAGGTGATGAGGCCGTCGCTGTCGCGCAGGACAATCAGGTCGCCCTGGGATTCGAACAGGCTGCGCGCATGCTCCTCCGCACCTTTCAGCTCCCAGTTGCGATCCGCCAGCGCCTCGTTGTGCAGCTCGATCTTGCGCATCTTTTTCTTCAGCCAGCGCATCCGCATGCTGAGCGTTGCAAGCGCGAGACAGGCCAGCGCGAACAGGAAGCTCGCGCCGATCGCAAAAGCCTGGGGATCGTAGCCGGACGACTCGCTCCGGCTTCCCGAAATGAAGCCATAGGCCCCGCCGAAAGCAGCAGAGAAGACCATCACCGAGCGGAAAATGAAAGTCAGCCGGGGGTACCGGCGCGCAAGGCGACGGAGACGCGATCTGATGCGTAAAGCCCGCAACATGAGTGTTCGCTCCGCCATTGGACCATGCGTCCGGAAAATGTTCGCAACAATGTGAGGGGGGGATGTTTCGAAGTGTTTGAAGCGCCGGAGGATCGTTTGCACCGATACAAACGTGGCTAACGAGAGGTTAATGCCGGTCTTGTCGGCGCGGTGTCGGTGTCATGTCGCGCGATCGGCGAGGCGAACGCCGCGCCCCGCGCCGACCACGAGAGCCGCTGCGTCACGCACGCTGAATGTGCGGGATTGTACGAAGATCCGGTAATCCGCGCCGGCGCTTTGCGACAGATAGATCACCGGTTCCGATCCGGAGACATGATCGGAAATGCTGACGAACGATGTCTCGGGATTGACGCTGCAACTGTCGTCGGTGTCCGCGGTCCGCATGTCGTCGATCACCGCAAAGTCCGCAAGTTCGGCTCTGTCGACGATCTGCACGCGCACGGTCGCGGTTTCCGGGTCGTCGGTGAAGGAGACATGAAGCGGGTTTTGCCAGGGGGCCGTCGCGATCTGCATCGAGGCCCGGCCAAGGGCGATGCAGGGTCTTGCCTCCGGGACGAGTTCGCCGCCAGCGACCACGCCGGCAAGCAGCAACGGAACGGCCGAAGCCAGAATCTTTACACGCAACATGGAACGCACTCACAACAATCGCGGCCAGGCCGCTTATGGTTCCTGAAGTGTAAAGAGAGATCGTTACGGAAGCGTTTGCGGCCGGCCGAAATCGCGTCCGCAAAATCCGCCGCGGAGGCGGCCTCCCCTGAGATCAATAGGAGCTGAGAAGATCGACCTTGGCGTTCGCAAGGACGAGACGCCGGGCCAGCAGCGCCGCAAGATTCCGCGCGATATGCAGGCTGATGGTCGGAAAAAGCATGCCGTAGTCGACCAGCTCATCGAGCGGCACTTCAAGGCACTGAACCGGCGTATCCGCCCAGACATCCGCCGTCCGTTCGCGGTTGATCATCGCCATCTCGCCGAATTCCATTCCCGGCCCAAGCGATGCCAGTCGCACCCCGCTCGGCAGCTTGACGCTGACCATGCCGCGCTGAATGAAAAAGATGGAATTGGCCGGCTCGCCTGCACCGATGATTTTCGCGCCCGCCTGGTAATGCCGCGTCGTCGAGAACCTGGTCAGGGTCGCAATCTCGTCTTCCGTCAGGTTGGACAGCAGCGCCTGCTCGCTGAGATGCGTGGTCTCGACCGTGTTGCTGAATCCGCCGTACCTGTAGATGACCTGATCCTCGGCCCATTCGATCGCGTCGTCCAGCAACTGAAACTGCCGGACCCTGGATGTCTTCTCGATGAATGCGTAAAGCGATTTCAGCACCTCCGATCCGGAATCGAACCCGGTGAGGATCGCGGTGACGCCGATGTTGCCCAGGATTGTCAGGTTCTCTCCGAACAGGCGCGCGCCCGCGGCGGACACATTCGGCACACGCCGGAAATCGAGAATGAGGAGCGGGGCGTTTGGCTGCGTATCGGCAAGCCTGCGGGTGATGTAATCGATCGCCGCGAAGTTGAGGGCGCCGACCATTTCGATGACGCGGATGTCGTCGTGCCGCTCTTCGAGAATCTGCTGCTCGTGCGGCTGGCGGCTGCGGCGGGACGATACGCTGGAGATGTCGTAATCGGCGATGATGCAGGTGCGGACGTCGGCGCTGCGATTGAGCATGTGCAGGTTGAAGCGTGCCGACAGCGCTTCGCAGACCTTGAGGCCGCGCACGCTGTTGCCGTGGCTGTCGAGACACGGAGAAAAAGTGCCGAGCCCGATCTGGGACGGCAGCGCCGCGACGATGCCGCCGCCAACGCCGCTCTTGGCGGGAATTCCCACGCGGTAGATCCACTCGCCGGCGTAATCGTACATGCCTGAGCTGGTCATCACGGACAGCACGCTCGCCACCGTATGCGGCGCGATCACATGGTCGCCGGTCACCGGGTTGACACCCCTGTTTGCGAGGGTCGCCGCCATGATCGCAAGATCGCGCGCGGTGACCAGCACGGCGCATTGTTTGAAATAGGTATCCAGAACGGCATCGACGTCGCTCTGCACGACGGCGTAGTTATGCAGCAGCCAGGCGATGGCGCGATTGCGATTGCCGGTGGCGCGCTCGGACAGATAGACGGACTCGTCGACGTCGAGATCGCGGCCCGCGAAGCGGCCCAGCGTCTGCCGGATGCGCTCGAAGGCGTTAGCGCCCTCGACCTGATAGATCAGGCCGGAGCAGGCGATCGCGCCCGCGTTCACCATCGGATTGAACGGCTTGTTGTCCGGCGTGAGCCGGATCGAGTTGAAGGCTTCGCCGCTCGGCTCGACGCCAATGGCCGCTTCGACGCGCTCCGGTCCGAGCAGGTCAAGTGCGAGTGCGAACACAAAGGCTTTCGAGACCGACTGGATCGTGAAGGGCACATTGCTGTCGCCGATCTCGTAGACGTGGCCGTCAATGGTGGCGACGCTGATGCCGAAATGCGAAGGGTTCGCACGCGTCAATTCGGGAATATAGTCGGCAAGCGCACCCGAGTTGTCCGCGCTGAACTCGTCATGACAGCTTTGGAGAAATCGTTGCAGCGGCGGCTGCGTGCCATAGCCTCTCTGTCTTGCGCGGCTGTCGATTATGGTTGAGCGGGCTGGGATGGCGTCCACGGGTGCGTCCTTGTTTGCCAAGATTTAAGCAATCCCTGTGCCATCGATGGAACTTGCATCGCCTCTTGCCGGATGCGGCGCACGCTCGACGCCCATGTTTTTGCCATCCCTGCGCGCACGCACGAGGATGGTGCCGTTGTCAAAATACGCCGATATCGTCCTTGATCTCACACGCCACGGGAGCGCCGGCCGGAGTGAAGCGATGTCCGGAGCCGGTCTCAGGCCGCGCGCCGCAGGTCTTCCGCCAGCGCACGATATGACAAGGCTTCGGCGAGATGCAGCCGTCCGATGGTGTCCGCGCCATCGAGGTCGGCGAGGGTTCGCGCCACCCGCAGCACGCGGTGATAGCCGCGTGCCGACAGCCGCATGGTTTCGGCGGCGTCACGCAACAGCTTCTGACCCTGCGGGTCGGGACGCGCGATATCTTCCAACACCGAGGCCGGCGCTTCCGCGTTGGTGCGGATGTGCGGCAGACCGACTGAGACGTAGCGCGCGATCTGGATGGCGCGGGCCGCGGCGACACGGGCGGCGACTTCGGCCGAGCCTTCCGCCGGTGCGGGCAGGATCAGGTCGGACGCGGCGACGGCGGGCACTTCGATCCGCAGGTCGATGCGGTCCATCAGCGGTCCCGAAATGCGCGCCTGATAATCTGCTGTGCAGCGGTCGATCCGGCCGCGCTTGCAGGAATAGCCGGGCTCGTAAGCGTTGCCGCAGCGGCACGGATTCATCGCCGCCACCAGCATGAAGCGCGCCGGATAGGTCACGCGATGATTGGCACGCGACACCGCGACCTCGCCGTTCTCCAGCGGCTGGCGCAGCGAATCCAGCACCCGCGCATCGAACTCCGGCAACTCGTCGAGGAACAGGACGCCGTTATGCGCCAGCGAAATTTCGCCGGGCCTCGCGCGCATGCCGCCGCCGGTGAGCGCGGCCATGCTCGCGGAGTGATGCGGTGCGCGGAACGGACGCCGGGATGTGAGCGCGCCGCCTTCGATCTCGCCGGCAACGGACGCGATCATCGAAATCTCGAGCAGTTCCGACGGCGACAGCGGCGGCAGGATCGAGGGCAGCCGCGCCGCCAGCATGGATTTGCCCGCACCCGGCGAGCCGATCATGAGCAGATGATGGCCGCCGGCGGCGGCGATCTCGAGCGCGCGCTTGGCGCTTTCCTGGCCCTTGATGTCGCGAAGGTCGAGCGACGCGATCTGACGCTCGGTGATTTTCGGTTCGGGGCGCGACAGAACCTGGGTGCCCTTGAAGTGATTGGCGATCTGGATCAGCGAGGATGCCGCGACGATCTGGATCTCGGGGCTGGCCCATGCCGCTTCGGCGCCGCAGGCGGCGGGACAAATCAATCCCTCGTCGCGCGCATTGGCGCCGATGGCTGCGGGCAGCACGCCCGCGACCGGCGCGATCGAACCGTCGAGACCGAGCTCGCCGAGTACGGTGAAGCCGGACAGCGCGTCGGGCGGAATCGCGCCGATGGCGGCCATCAATCCGAGCGCGATGGGAAGATCGTAATGGCTGCCTTCCTTAGGCAGATCGGCGGGCGCGAGATTGACGGTGATTCGCCGGGCAGGCAGCGCGAGCCCGGATGCGATCAATGCCGAACGCACCCGCTCGCGCGCTTCGGAGACAGCCTTGTCGGGAAGGCCGACGATGGAGAATGCAGGCAGTCCTGGCGCGACCTGAACCTGCACATCCACCGCGCGGGCTTCGATGCCTTCAAACGCCACCGTGGAAACGCGCTGAACCATGACTCTCTCGCCCCGACAGGAAGCCTAGCAGGAACTGGCGCCGGCGCAAGAACATTAAGGGAACATCTACGTTGAGAGGGCGATTTCCCAAGGCGGTATCGCGGCCAAAGAGTCGGATAACCCTCAAAGTATAGTTCAACTAATAATCCAAATAATATATAGTATTAATTATATTATATGGAAAACTTTACCGTAATTTATTTGATATTTTATCCTTAACCAAATATGAATACATTCGTTTACTTAGGTCATTTTCCATTTACCTTGTTTTCGTCGCTCGGAAATCAAGGAAGAAGAAAATGCGCCGTCCCCCTCGCCCATTTCGCTGTCCCGCGTTGCTATCGTTACTGATGATGGCCGCGTGGCCGGATCGGCCTTTTTCAACGCCGGCAATGGGCGCTGACGGGAACGATATCGAGGTCGCCCAATCCGAGAAAAGCGGCCGGGCGCGCGATCCTCTCAGGCTGATCCATGGAGAGAGGGCGACCTGTTCGCGGCCAGCGCCCGTCGCAGAGCTGCTCGATCCGCCGACGACATCCGCATTGACCGCTGCGAGCAAGTTTAGCGCGGGCGAGCATTTCAGGGAAAACATCACGCCGGGGGCGGAGGTCAGGATCGCGTGGCTCGGTGCAACGTTCATGCGCCGCTTTGCCATCAAGATCGAAGACGCCGCCGGCGCAACAACGATTCAATTCCATACATTGCTCAGGCCGTCCCGTGATCAGCACATTATCGATGAGCTCGACGGCCGGCATGAGACCCGGCTCGGCGATGTGTGGTGTCTGCTGAAACGCCAGTCCAATGGCGAAGCCGGAACCCTCCTTATCAATGCCGTCCCGAATATTTTCTACGTGCGCGATGGGTCCGGCAAACTCGGCGCCGTCGATGCGGTCTGGGGAGGCGCGGGGTGGGAGATTGGTGCAAGTCCGGTGGATGGCGATCGCCTGTGGCCCGCCGGCGCGCGCGTGCTGTCGCGCTAGAGCTTCAGTCCGATCGGGAGGATGGCGCGGCAGACATGACGCGGGTGCGAAACGATGTCCCCGGCCTGACGGGTGACGGTAAACATCGGAATGCTATGAAAAATCAGGCGGGCTGGATGGCCGTATTCGCGTTGCTGTCCGGAACCAGGGTCGCTTCCTTTGCATCGAGTTTGCCGGACTTGGGCGAAATGCGAAGCCCGAACACATGCGGAAAGCGCAGGATCTCGACGTCGAAGTCGGCGGTGGTTACCGGCGTCGCTGCTGCGGCGGACTTCGGCGCGTAAAGGCGACCCCAAATATCAACGCCGGCAAATTGCGGAAGCTGGGTCAGGCGCAGGTTCCCGATGCTGCCATCGAAGCCCAGAAGCTGCCGCGCGCGATCGTTCATCATCACGATCCAGCCGTCGACGGTGTGGCCGACATCGTTGGAAATCGGCGATGCAATGATCATGGCGTCCGGCGCCGTGCGGAACAGATGCTCATAGACTTCGAGCTGATAGCTGATCAGCTCCGAATAGATCACCAGCATGACGGTGCTGTCGGTGATCCTGATCGGAAGAATCAGGCGCTGCCAGACCTGGCCGCTCTGGGAGCGCCCGCCGGTGTAGCGGATGAAGGCTGGCGCCATGCGCCTGGCGACCTGGCGGTACACGTCCGCGAATTCGCTCTTGAGGGGGTTGGTCAGTTGCGAAAGCAGGGAGCCTGCGAGTCTCTCGCGGGCCGCCGCCCGAATGGCTTCCCCGACATAGACGTAGGCAAAGTCGTCGCCCACGCTGACCATGTGAATGGAGTTGGCCCGCAGCTCGTAGCTGCATTCCTCGGTCAGGCGCTGGATATTCAAATCATTGGTATCATTGAGAGCTTTCCATTTTGCCCATAGAAATTCCATCGCCGCTGTCGCCAGCTCGCGCGGAATCGATGTGCCATTGAAAACTTCAATTGCCATGGGCTAGCAGCTCCGGTGCACGCATGCCGTGTATACATCTGCGTCACACGCCAGCAGCCAGATTGGCAGAAGGTGGTCAGTAATTGATTAAGGGAAAGGCAGGCCCGCGCCGTTACGCGCGTTTGGCCGCGATGGCGTCCCAGATCTTCGCTGCGACGTCGGGCCCGCCAAGCCGCGCGATGGCGCGGATGCCGGTCGGCGAAGTGACGTTGATCTCGGTCAGATGGCCGTCGATCACGTCGATGCCGACGAACAGCAGGCCGCGTTCGCGCAGGGCGGGCTTCAGCCGTTCGCAAATCTCGCGTTCACGCGGGGACAGGTCGGTGGATTGCGCCGCGCCGCCGCGCACCATGTTGGAGCGCAGGTCGTCCGGCGCCGGGACGCGGTTGACCGCGCCGGCGAATTCACCGTCGACGAGAATGATGCGCTTGTCGCCATGCTTGACCTCGGGAAGGAAGCGCTGGATCACCCACGGCTCGCGGAACGTCACCGAGAACATATCGTAAAGCGAGCCGAAATTTATGTCGTTCGGTGTGATGCGGAACACCGCCGCGCCGCCGTGACCGTACAGCGGCTTCATCACCACGTCGCCCTGCTCGGCGCGGAACGCGTTGATCTCGTCCTTGTCGCGCGAGATCAGCGTCGGCGGCATCAGGTCCGCGAACTGCATCACGAAAATCTTTTCCGGCGCATTGCGCACGCTGGCCGGGTTGTTGACCACGAGCGTGCGCGGATGAATGCGCTCGAGGAAATGCGTGGTGGTGATGTAGGCGAGATCGAACGGCGGGTCCTGCCGCAGCAGGATGACGTCGAATGTCTCGAGATTGACCCGCGCCGTCTCGCCCAGCGTGAAGTGGTCGCCTTCCTGGTCGCGCACGGTGAGCGGCTGCACGGTCGCGATCAGGTTGGTGCCGCGTTGCGACAGCCTTTCGGGCGTGTAGTAGGACAGCGCGTGACCACGCTTCTGCGCTTCCAGCAAGAGAGCGAAGGTCGAGTCGCCGCGAATATTGATCCGCGCGATGGGGTCCATCTGGACGGCGACTTTCAGCTTCATGCTCTAAATCCGGTTGTTGAATTGTGCGGCGGCAATCTGGTCGATTTGGCGCGATCTTTCCAGTGCAATTCCGCGCAATCCTGCTGCTCATGCGCTGGCGTCGAACGCCGCCATTAGATGTTTAGGAAGGTGTTTCGGCGCGATCAGGACGGCATCGAACCGCATGTCGAAATTGGCATGCTCGGGGTGTGCCATCAGCCATGCTTGGGCCGCCGCGACGATGCGTTGCTGCTGCTGCGACGTCACCGAATAGGCGGCGTCGTCCAGCGTCGCACGGGCCTTGACCTCGACAAAAGCCAGCAAGTTGCGCCGCCGCGCCACGATGTCGATCTCGCCGTAAGGCGTGCGGAAACGCCGCGCCAGAATGCGATAGCCCTTGGCGATCAGATAGGCGCTGGCCTTGCTTTCGGCGGAGAGTCCGGTCTGAAACGCCGCGACGCGCGCGGGCGATGCGATTTTTTCGCGCGACTTTATGGATCTCGGGGGCGGATCGTCATCCTGCGTCATCGCCGCTCCGCGCGGGATTGACTTTCGCCAGCTCAAGCGCGCGGGCATAGATTTCACGGCGCGGCCGGCCGGAGACCTCAACAGCGTGTGCAACGGCATCCTTGACGCTGCCGCGCGCCAGCGATGTTCGCAGCAAGTCGTCGAGTGCGTCTTCGCTCATGCCCGCATCCGCCGCAGGCGGTCCGATCACCAGCACGAACTCGCCGCGGGTCTCAAGATCGTCCGCTACCGCCGCGAGTTCGGAAACCGTCGCGCGGCGAACCTCCTCATGCAGCTTGGTCATCTCGCGGCAGATCGCGGCGTCGCGGTCGCCCATGATGCTTGCGAGATCGTGCAGGCAATCCTGCACCCGCGCGCCGCTTTCGAACATCACCAGCGTCGCATCGATGCGCGCCAGCTCAGTGAGGCGCGCGCGGCGCGCGGTCTGCTTCGATGGCAGAAAGCCTTCGAAGAAAAACCGGTCGGTCGGAAGCGCCGCGACCGACAGCGCCGCCAGCACCGACGATGGCCCCGGCAGCGCGATCACATTGAACCCCGCCGCAGAAACCTCGCGTACCAGCTTGAAGCCCGGATCGGAAATCAGCGGCGTGCCGGCATCGGATACCAGCGCGATCGATGCGCCCTGCGCGAGCTTCTCCAGAATCTTCGGCCGTGCCACAGTGGCGTTGTGTTCGTGATACTGCATCAGCGACGCTGAAATGGAGAACCGCTCCATCAGCCGCCGGGTGATACGGGTGTCCTCGCAGGCCACAATGTCGACGCCCGCCAGCGTCTCCAGCGCGCGCAGCGTGATGTCGCCGAGATTGCCGATGGGCGTGGCGACGAGATAAAGCCCCGGAGCCGCCTTGGGTGCGGTTACGAGTTGCCCGGCGACCGTGAAGGTGCGGGTGGAACCCTCGGAAGACCGGTCGGGCGATGGGACGGGGATGTTGTTGGTACGCATCCGGATAATCTAGCTCCGATGGATCGCTTCGTCTTGTTCGCAGCTGCAAACGGCCGGCGCTGCCGAAATGCTTTTGTTTTGGTTAACTTATAGCCGACAATATGCCCAAATCCCCTTCCAGATGATCCTGAGGACGAACACCCGGGCTCCTCCGGTTCGGACTTTACGGAAGAGATGCGATGGTTGCGCCGTTCAATTCAAAGCCCCGCCGTGCCGGTGCGACCCGCCGGAGCGCTGTCGGGCTGATTCTGGGCGCGCCACTCGTCGCCGGCTGTGCCGGCTCTCCGTTTGGCGGCAGCACTCCGTTCGGTGGCGGCGATCAGCCCGCCGGTCCGCAGCAGCAGCCGTCGGCACTGGGATCGGGCCAGGTCAAGGTTGGCCTGCTGCTGCCGTTGTCGGCGTCGGGCAATGCGGGCGTCGCCGCGCAGTCGATGCGCAACGCCGCTGAACTGGCGCTCGCCGAATTCCAGAATCCGAACATCCAGCTTCTTGTGAAGGATGATGCCGGCACCGCGCAGGGCGCGCAGCAAGGAGCGCAGCAGGCGCTCGACGAAGGCGCTGAAATCATTCTCGGGCCGCTGTTCGCGTTGTCGGTTCCGGCCGCGGCGCAGCTCGCGCGGACTCGTGGCGTCCCCATGATCGCGTTTTCAACTGACTCGAGTGTCGCCGGCCGCGGCGTCTATCTGTTGAGCTTCCTGCCGGAGTCCGATGTCAACCGCATCGTCGATTATGCCGCCGGCACGGGCAAGCGGTCCTTCGCCGCGTTCCTGCCGGAGAACGCCTACGGCAATGTGGTGGAAGCTGCTTTCAAGCAGGCCGTTGCGCGCAAGGGCGGCCGCATCGTCGCGTTCGAGAAATACAGCGATCCGTCGGCGTCTGCGCGCACCTTCGGTCAGTCGCTCGCGGGCGCCGATTCGCTGCTGCTTGCCGACGATGGCGATGCGCTGGTGGGCGTTGCCGATGCGCTTGCGGCGAACGGCGCCGATCTCAAGCGCCTGCAACTGCTGGGCACCGGCCTGTGGGACAATCCGCGGGTGTTCGCGAATGCCAACCTGCGCGGCGGGCTTTATGCCGCGCCGGACCCGTCGGGCTTCCGGAGTTTTTCGGGACGCTATCGCGCCAAGTATGGCGGCGATCCGGTGCGCACCGCGACGCTGGCCTATGACGGCGTCGCGCTGGTGGCCGCACTCGCGCGCACGCAGGGCGGCCAGCGTTTTTCGCCCGACGTGTTGACCAATCCGTCGGGTTTCGCGGGCATCGACGGGCTATTTCGATTCCGCGCCGACGGCACCAATGAGCGCGGCCTTGCCGTGATGCGCGCCACGCCGAGCGGCGGCCAGATCGCGGCCAACTCACCGAAGAGTTTTGGGGCGTAGGTTTCGCAATTACGAAATAGAGCCTCATCCTGAGGAGCGATCCGAAGGGTCGCGTCTCGAAGGACGAGGCGCGTGTTTAGCCCCCGTGGTTCGAGACGGCGCGAGAGCGCCTCCTCACCATGAGGACTTGGTCAAGCCGCGAGATCCGCGACCACCGCGTCGAGCACCGGGAAACCTTCCATCGTCACGCGCACGCGGCCGTCGGGATCGACGACGATCGCGCCTTCGTCGCGCAGAATCTCGATTCGCCGCGGGTCGAGCGAGCGCCCCGACAGCGTGCGGTAGCGAACCGGATCGATGCCTTCCACAAGGCGCAATCCCATCAGCAGATATTCGTCGGCGCGTTCCTCGCTGTTGAGGATGTCATCCGTTATCACGCCATGCCCCTGCGCCTCGACGCGCATCAGCCAGGTTTCCGGGCGCTTCTCGGTGGCGATGGCGTGACGGATGCCGCCGATGTCGAGGCGGCCATGGGCGCCGGGTCCGATGCCGGCATATTCCTGTCCGCGCCAGTAAACCAGATTGTGCTTGCACTCCGCGCCCGGCCGGGCGTGATTGGAAATCTCGTAGGACGGCAGGCCATGTGTCGCGCACACCTCCTGCGTCACGTCGTAAAGCGCGCGCGCAACCGCCTCATCGGGAATTTTCAGTTTGCCCGCGGCGTGCAGGCCGAAGAACGGGGTCTCCGGCTCGATGGTGAGCTGATACAGCGACAGATGCTCGGCGGCCTCGGAGATCGCGAACTTCAGTTCGTCTTCCCACATCTTCGGCGTTTGGTCCGGCCGCGCATAGATCAGATCGAACGAGTAGCGGTCGAACGCCGAGCGCGCGATGGCGACAGCATCGAGCGCCTCGCGTGCGGTGTGCAGCCGTCCGAGCGATTTCAGTGACGCGTCGTCCAGCGCCTGCACGCCGAGCGACACCCGGTTCACGCCGGCGTCGCGATAGCCGCGAAAGCGCGTGGCCTCGACGCTGGTGGGGTTGGCTTCCAGCGTGACTTCCACATCCTTCGCAACAGTCCAGTGTCGCGCGATGGCATTGAGAATCGCGCCAACCGTTTGCGGCTGCATCAGCGACGGCGTGCCGCCGCCGAGAAAGATCGATGTGACCTCGCGTCCGGGGGCGCGCGCGGCGGTGGTTTCGATCTCGCGCTCGAAAGCGCGGGCGAAACGAAACTCGTCGATCGGCGCATGACGTACGTGGCTGTTGAAGTCGCAATACGGACACTTCGACAGGCAGAACGGCCAGTGCACGTAAACGCCGAAAGCTGTCTGTGCATCGCGTGAGGACGAACTCTTGCGCGCGGGCGTGTCTTTCTTTTCTCCCTCCCCCGCTTGCGGGGGAGGGTTGGGGAGGGGGCCTGTTTGCAATGTGGTCAAAGTGCCCCCTCCCGGCGCAAGAGACGCGCCGACCTCCCCCGCAAGCGGGAGAGGTTGAAGAAAGCAATGCGTTGGTTTGCGGCGCTCATGCGAGGCACATCTCCGCGAGTTTCACGAACGCCCTGGCGCGGTGAGACAGCCCCATGCCATGCGGCGGCAGGCCGTGCTTCTCGATGCTGGTCATCTCGCCGAAGGTGCGCGCATGGCCGTCCGGCAGGAATGCCGGATCGTAACCGAAGCCTGCATCGCCGCGCGGCGGCCAGACCAGCGTGCCGTCGACGCGCGCCTCGACTTCTTCCAGATGACCGTCAGGCCACGCCACGCACAGCGCTGAGACGAAATGCGCCTTGCGCTGCGCAGGCTCCTTCGCGCCGCGCTCCTGCAACAGCCGCTCGATATGGGTCATGGCGACGAGAAAATTCTTGTCCTTGCCGGCCCAGCGCGCCGAGTAGATGCCGGGCTGGCCATCGAGCGCATCGACCGCGAGACCTGAATCGTCGGCAAAGGCGGGAAGATGCGTTGCGTTTGCCGCCGCCGCGGCCTTGATGCGGGCGTTGGCCTGAAACGTCGCACCGGTCTCGTCGGGTTCGCCGAGGTTGAGGTCCGCCGCCGACACCGCTTCCACGCCGTAGGGCGCCAGCAGTTCGCGCATCTCGGCGAGCTTGCCGGAATTGTGAGTCGCGATCACGAGGCGGCCGGTGATTCGGCGATGTTGAATCATGAATACTTATAACCGATCTGTCATTCCGGGGCGCGGTCGCCCTTTTGGCGGACGCGAACCCGGATTCTCGTCATGTTCATCTCGGACAGATTCCGGGTTGGCATGCGGCAAGGGCCGCCTGCGCCCCGGAATGACAACTTCTCCTACGCCGCCGCCAGTTTTTGCAGGTCCACCAGCCGGGCGATGCCCTTCTTCGCCAGCGCCATCAGGCTGAGGAATTCGTCCTGCGAGAACGGCGTCTTCTCGGCTGTGCCCTGCACTTCGATGATGCGGCCGTCGCCGGTCATGACGAAATTGGCGTCGGTCTCGGCCTCGGAGTCTTCCGCGTAGTCGAGATCGAGCACCGGCGTTCCGTTGTAGATGCCGCACGAGATCGCGGCGACGTTGTCGCGCAGCACGTTATCGTTCTTCAGCATGTTGCGCGCCTTCATCCATTGCAGGCAATCCGCCAGCGCGACCCATGCGCCGGTGATCGACGCCGTGCGGGTGCCGCCGTCGGCCTGGATCACGTCACAGTCCACGGTGATCTGGCGTTCACCGAGCGCGATGAGATCGACGGTGGTGCGCAGCGAGCGCCCGATCAGACGCTGGATCTCGACGGTGCGTCCGCTCTGTTTTCCGGCGGCGGATTCGCGGCGCATGCGCTCATGGGTGGCGCGCGGCAGCATGCCGTACTCGGCGGTCACCCAGCCGCGGCCCTGACCCTTGAGCCACGGCGGCAGCCGGTCTTCCAGCGTGGCGGTGACCAGCACATGGGTGTCGCCGAATTTCACCATGCAGGAACCTTCTGCGTATTTGACCACGCCGCGTTCCAGCGTGACGGGGCGCAGTTCGTCGGGCGCGCGACGGCTTGGCCGCATGGTAAATCCTCCTGAAACTTGGGAAATGTCGATTTGGCGGTGCTTTTAGGGGGTTGGAGCCGCAGCGGCAAGGGAAGATAGAGGATCGGCGAGGTTGTCCGGAGAATGCCGCTTGTCATGGTGCCGGGCGATAGACAATTGTAGTCAGAACGTCACTTTTTGGAGCCCGATTTGGCCCACCACGATCCGATCAGTCACCTGATTACGCCGAACGCAGGGCTGGCGCAGCTCAACGAACGGTCGCGGGATATTTTCCGGCAGATCGTCGAGAGCTATCTTGCCACCGGCGAACCGGTCGGCTCGCGCAACATCTCGCGCCTGATCACGCTGCCGCTGTCGCCGGCCTCGGTGCGCAATGTGATGTCGGACCTCGAACAGTTGGGACTGATCTACGCGCCGCATACCTCGGCCGGCCGGCTGCCCACCGAACTCGGATTGAGATTTTTCGTCGATGCGCTGATGCAGGTCGGCGATCTGACCGAACCGGAGCGGCAGTCGATCGAGACCCAGCTCAAGTCCGTCGGCGGTGCGACGTCCGTTGAAGCTGCATTGAGCGAAGCGTTGACGCGGCTCTCCGGTCTCACGCGCGCGGCGGCCGTGGTGCTGACGCAGAAGTCGAACGTGCGCCTGAAGCATATCGAGTTCGTGCGGCTGGAGCCGGAACAGGCGCTGGTGGTGCTGGTCGCGGAGGACGGACAGGTCGAGAACCGCGTGCTGCCGCTGCCGCCGGGCGTGCCGACCTCGGCGCTGACCGAAGCCTCGAATTTTCTCAACGCGCGGATTCGCGGCCGCACGCTGGCCGAGGCGCGCAGCGAGCTTGAAGTCGCGCTGACACAGAGCCGCAACGAACTCGATCAACTGACGCAGAAGGTCATCACTGCGGGTATCGCGAGCTGGTCCGGCGGCGCCAGCGACGAGCGCCAGCTCATCGTTCGCGGTCACGCCAACCTGCTGGAAGATCTGCACGCGCTGGAAGACCTCGAACGGGTGCGGCTGTTGTTCGACGATCTCGAAGCCAAGAAAGGCGTGATCGATCTGCTCGGCCGTGCCGAGCGTGCCGACGGCGTGCGCATTTTCATCGGCTCCGAAAACAAGCTGTTCTCGCTGTCCGGCTCCTCGACCATCATCGCGCCCTATCGCGACGGCGCGGGCCAGATCGTCGGCGTGCTGGGTGTGATCGGCCCGACCCGGCTGAACTATGCGCGGGTCATTCCGATGGTGGATTATGCCGCCCGGATCGTCAGCCAGCTAATCGGCAAATAGCGCGTTTGAGCTTGATTTTCCGCGCCTAAACCACGATATGCGGGCTAACAATCCCCATTCTTGATGACGATTTGCTGAAAAGGGTAAGTGATGGCCAATTCCAATGGGCAGAAGGAACCGCAGGACGCGTCCGCGCCGGAGCCGGCGAGCGACAAGGAGCCTGTGGTCTCAAAGCCTTACGTGATGCCTGACGATCCCGAGCAAGGCTCTGTCGAAGCGCTCACGAAGGAAGTCGCCGAGGCCAAGGACCGCATGCTGCGCACGCTGGCCGAGATGGAAAATCTCCGCAAGCGTACCCAGCGCGAAGTTACCGATGCGCGCACCTACGGCATCACGGCGTTCGCGCGCGACGTGCTCGACATCGCGGACAATCTGCAACGTGCGCTCGACGCCGTGCCGGTCGAAGCGCGCGAGGCCGCCGATGCCGGTCTCAAGGCGCTGATCGAAGGCGTCGAGCTGACCGAGAAGTCGCTGCACAAGACGCTCGAGAAAAACGGCGTGCAAAAGCTCGATCCGCTCGGCGAGAAGTTCAACCCGAATTTCCATCAGGCGATGTACGAGGTACCGGATTCATCGGTGCCGGCCGGCACTGTCGTGCAGGTGGTGCAGGGCGGCTACACCATTGGTGAGCGCGTGCTGCGGCCGGCGCTGGTGGCGGTGGCCAAGGGCGGTGCGAAGAGTGCACCGGCTGCGCAGGATTCCGCGAAGGACTGATCCGCGAAGCGTAACTTGCCCGGCGTGTCGTTCCGGACGTGTCCGCGAAGCGGACCGATCCGGAATCCCGCAGAGTTCATCGGATACAACTTCGGGATTCCGGGTTCGCTCGCAAGCGCTCGCGCCCTGGAATGATGACTTTCAAATTATCGCGGATCGATGCCGTCGCGGACGGCGCGGAATCGCGGAAAGGCTTTCGGCCATTCCTCGCGTGTCGCGCTGGCGATGATCCGCAGCGAACTGCCGCCGCCGAATCTCAGCCACTGCACCACGGTCACCGGCGTATCGTCCTTGCCGGCGACGGCGTCGATCCGCGTTTCGTATCCGGGCGTGCCTTCGATTTGCAAAGGCTCGTTCGATGTGATTCGCGCGTTGCGCAGGCCGGGAATAGTTGCCGCGGTCTGCTGCGCGAAGCGTCCGCGGTCGTCCGGTTTTTCCGGGCCTGCTCCGACCAGCCCTATCACCATGTAGGGCGCGCCGTCGAGCGTGGTGTCCTCGGTGCCGTCGGTCAGCAGGATCGATGAGCGCGGCGCCAGCGTGCGCACCGTTTTGAATTGGCCGAGATCGCCGATCTTGAAAGGCAGCAGGCTGAGCTGTTCCTCGACCGGGACTTCCTTGCGTAGCGCGGCCGATGCCAGCATCTTGCGCATGGCCTCGTCAGACAACGGCTTGGCGGCATCGTCACGGACCTGCGCGATGACATAGCCGGTGAACTTGTCGCTGCCGGAGACGATCAGCGAATACATCCGGATCGCGGTGGCGCCGTCCTTGCCGGCATCGGACGTGATGTAGGCTTTGCCGGCCGTGGTCTCAAAGGTTTCCGGCTTGGGTCCGGGGCCGGTGGTTTTGCCTTCCTTCACCGCGGTCTCGACGGCCTCGAAGGCGGCGGGGGAATCTCGGCGACCCCGACCTTGATCTTCTGGTCTGCCGATTCGAAGCCGAGAAATTCCTTGGCCACGGCGAGCCCTTCGGCGGGTACGAGGCCCACGCGCGCTCCCGGCGGGAAGACCGCATCGGCGGCGAGGGCGGGGTGGCCCGCGGCTGCGAGGACGACAAGGGCGAGGGTGCGGGCGATCGTTTTCATGAGACCTGACTGATGCCGCATTGAGGCGGTTTGGTGAAGCAGGGCGGAAGTTTCGCCGCGTGCGGCGGCGGGTCGAACTGTTTCTGCGCCTAGTGTGGTGGTTCGCACGTCCGCAACATTTTCTCGGCACATCCATTTGCGGGCTTGCGAACCAAAACCACACTAGAATTATAGGTTTCTGGTGTCCTTGTGAATCCGAAGTTCGCTATGGAGCGTGCCGCAAAGTAAGGCGAACTTCGGATTCGGACACTACCCCACGAGATCAACCCCTGAATCGTTGCAAATTGACGCATTGTCCCTCCGCCGTACCCCTGCGACGGCGTCCGGGCCGCCTGCGTGAAAATTCATTTTCCCTGCTGTTTACAAGGGCCGGTCCTTGCAGGCCTAGGCCCCCCTCCTATATGAGGCGGAGCGTCGCGACGTCGCGAACATTTGATATTGGGGGTTTGGATTGGTGCGCCGTCAGGGCCCAGCCAACCTGCCGCAAAAAGAAGGACTAGAGGACCATGGGAAAGGTCATTGGGATCGATCTCGGCACCACGAATTCGTGCGTCGCCGTGATGGACGGCAAAACGCCGAAAGTGATCGAGAATGCCGAGGGCATGCGGACGACCCCGTCCATTGTCGCCCTCACCGACGACGGTGAACGTCTCGTCGGCCAGCCGGCCAAGCGCCAGGCCGTGACAAATCCGGAAAAGACCATCTTCGCCGTGAAGCGCCTCATCGGCCGCCGTTACGACGATCCGACGGTCGAAAAGGACAAGAAGCTCGTCCCCTACAAGATCGTGAAGGCCGGCAACGGCGACGCTTGGGTCGAAGCCGACGGCACGCCCTATTCGCCTTCGCAGGTCTCCGCTTTCATCCTGCAAAAGATGAAAGAGACCGCGGAAGCCCATCTCGGCCAGAAGGTCGATCAGGCGGTCATCACCGTTCCTGCCTATTTCAACGACGCCCAGCGTCAGGCCACCAAGGACGCCGGCAAGATCGCCGGTCTCGAAGTGCTGCGCATCATCAACGAGCCGACGGCGGCAGCGCTCGCCTACGGTCTCGACAAGACCAAGCAGGGCACCATCGCGGTGTACGATCTCGGCGGCGGCACGTTCGACGTGTCGATCCTCGAGATCGGCGACGGCGTGTTCGAAGTGAAGTCCACCAACGGCGACACCTTCCTCGGCGGTGAAGACTTCGACATGCGGCTCGTCAGCTATCTGGCCGACGAATTCCAGAAGGAGCAGGGCATCAACCTGCGCAACGACAAGCTCGCCTTGCAGCGCCTGAAAGAGGCCGCTGAAAAGGCCAAGATCGAATTGTCGTCGACGACCCAGACCGAAATCAACCTGCCGTTCATCACGGCGGATGCGACCGGTCCGAAGCATCTGACGATGAAGCTGACCCGCGCCAAGTTCGAAGCGCTGGTCGACGATCTGGTGCAGAAGACGATCGAGCCTTGCCGCAAGGCGCTCAAGGATGCCGGCCTGTCCGCAGCCGAGATCAACGAAGTTGTTCTGGTCGGCGGCATGACGCGCATGCCGAAGGTTCAGGAAGTGGTGAAGCAGCTCTTCGGAAAAGAGCCGCACAAGGGCGTCAACCCGGACGAAGTGGTTGCCATCGGCGCCGCCATTCAGGCCGGCGTGCTGCAAGGCGACGTCAAGGACGTGCTGCTGCTCGACGTGACGCCGCTGTCGCTCGGCATTGAAACGCTGGGTGGTGTGTTCACGCGCATCATCGAGCGCAACACAACGATCCCGACCAAGAAGAGCCAGGTGTTCTCGACCGCCGAGGACAATCAGGGCGCGGTCACCATTCGCGTGTTCCAGGGCGAACGCGAGATGGCGGCCGACAACAAGGCGCTCGGTCAGTTCGACCTGATGGGTATTCCGCCCGCGCCGCGCGGCATGCCGCAGATCGAGGTCACGTTCGACATCGACGCCAACGGCATCGTCAACGTCTCGGCGAAGGACAAGGCGACCAACAAGGAACAGCAGATTCGCATTCAGGCGTCCGGTGGATTGTCCGAAAGCGACATCGAAAAGATGGTCAAGGACGCCGAGGCCAACGCGGCCGAGGACAAGAAGCGCCGCGAGGCCGTCGACGCCAAGAACCATGCCGACGCGCTGGTGCATTCCACCGAGAAGGCGCTGGCCGAGCATGGTGCGAAGGTCGGCGAACCCGAGCGCAAGGCTATCGAAGATGCGCTGGCGGATCTCAAGGAAGCCTTGAAGGGTGAGGACTCCGAAGCCATCAAGGCCAAGAGCAACACCCTGGCCCAGGCTTCGATGAAGCTCGGCGAGGCGATGTACACGCAGCAGGCCGAGGCGGACGCCGCCAAGGATGCCGCGAAGGACGATGTCGTTGATGCCGAGTTTACCGAAGTCGACGACGATAAGACCAACAAGAAGTCCGCGTAACGGCGGACGGTTTGGTGGCCATGACTGTTGATCCTCAGGAGATCGTCACCCCCGGGCTTGTCCCGGGGGTCCATCTTCGAAAATTGATGGATGGCCGGGTCAAGCCCGGCCATGACAATTGAGAAGCCGACTCATGTCTACGAAGACTTGCTACTACGAAACCCTGGAAGTCGAGCGCACTGTCGACGAAGCCGGACTGAAATCGGCCTTCCGCAAGCTCGCGATGAAATGGCATCCGGACAAGAATCCGGGCGATCCCTCCTGCGAGCACAAATTCAAGGAAATCTCCGAGGCCTACGAGATCCTCAAGGACGGCAACAAGCGCGCCGCCTATGACCGCTATGGCCATGCCGCGTTCGAGCAGGGCAACGGCGGCGGTCAGGGCCCCGGCTTTGGCGCGGGCTTTGCATCCTCGTTCTCCGATATTTTCGAAGACCTGTTCGGCATGGCCGGACAGCGCGGCGGCCGGGGCGGCCGCGAGCGCGGCGCGGACCTGCGCTACAATATGGAAATCACGCTGGAGGAAGCCTTCTCCGGCAAGACCGCGCAGATCGATATTCCGGTCGCGGTGACCTGCGAGACCTGTTCCGGCACCGGCGCCAAGGCCGGCACCAAGCCGAAGACCTGTTCGATGTGCGGCGGCGCCGGCCGCGTCCGTCAGGCGCAGGGCTTCTTCACGCTGGAGCGCACCTGCCCGGGCTGTCAGGGCCGTGGCCAGATGATCGACACTCCGTGCGCGTCCTGCTCCGGCTCGGGCCGGGTCACCAAGGACCGCTCGCTGTCGGTCAACATTCCGCCGGGGGTCGAGGACGGCACCCGCATTCGTCTTGCCGGTGAGGGCGAGGCGGGCGTGCAGGGCGGTCCTGCGGGCGATCTCTACATTTTCCTGTCGCTGGCCTCGCACCAGTTCTTCCAGCGCGACGCCGCCGACCTGCACTGCCGCGTTCCGGTGTCGATGGTGACGGCGGCGATGGGCGGCGAGTTCGAAGTGCCGAGCATCGACAAGACCAAGACCAAGGTGAAGGTGCCATCCGGCACCCAGTCCGGCCGCCGCTTCCGCGTCGCCGGCAAGGGCATGCCTGTGCTGCGTTCCCGGCAGATGGGCGATATGTACGTGCAGGTCGTGGTCGAGACGCCGCAGAACCTGACCAAGAAGCAGAAAGAGCTGCTGGCGGAGTTCGAGAAGCTGTCGTCGGGCGAAACCCAGCCCGAAGCTGCCGGATTCTTCAAGATGGTCAAGGACTTCTTCGGAACCCGCGCCAATACGCCGTAAACGGCCGTCCTTGACGCTTTTTGCTTGCGCCTGTACCCATTTGTGAAGGAAATTTGACGTCTCGCCCGTCCCCGGGCACCGCTGGAAACGGCTTCATCGGAAGTACGTCACTTCACTGGAAGTACAATGGCTCCCCAATCCTCTGTGCGTGCGTTGAAAAAGCCGCTTCGTCTCGATGACGAGGTGCGTTTTCTCCGCTCATGGATTGAAAAGCCGCTGCACATGGGCGCGGTGATGCCATCCAGCAAAGTGTTGGCGCGCACGGTCGCGCGTTACGTCGATCCGCATTCCGACGGACCCGTCATCGAACTCGGACCCGGCACCGGCGCCATTACCGACGCGCTGATCGCACGTGGCGTCGCCGAGAAGCGTCTGGTGCTGGTGGAATTCGATCCGGGCTTCTGCGCGCTGCTGCGTGAGCGCTATCCGCAGGCGACCGTGATTCAGGGCGATGCCTACAGCCTCGACCAGACGCTGTCGGAGATGAAAGAGCCCGCGGCCGCGATGGTGTCCGGCCTGCCGCTCGTCACCAAGCCGATGATGATCCGCATGAAGCTGATGCGCGATGCGTTCCTGAAAATGGAGCCGGGCGCGCCCTTCATCCAGTTCACCTATTCGGTGGCCCCGCCGATTCCGAAATCGCTGCCGGGGATTCGGACACAGGCGTCCGAGCGGGTCTGGATGAACCTGCCGCCCGCGCGGGTCTGGGTCTATCGCAAGGGCTGACCCTCGGCCTGCGTCCCGCCTTTTGCGTCTCCAAATCCGCCAAGCTATAAACTGTCCGCGCCTTTCGAGGGCGATAAGGACATCATGGCCGCGCTGAAAATCCTCGTCATTCCCGGCTCGCTGCGGACCGGCTCGTTCAATGCGAGGCTGGCGGCCGTGGCGGCCAAGGAATTGGCGCTGCTCGATGTGAATGTCACGCTGATCTCGCTCGCCGACTATCCGCTTCCGATCTACGACGGCGACCTCGAAGCGAAATCCGGCATGCCGGCCAATGCCGCCAACCTCAAGCGCATGATCGGTTCGCACCACGGCGTGTTGATCATCACCCCGGAATACAATGCGTCAGTGCCGCCGCTCCTGAAGAACGCCATCGACTGGGCGACGCGGGCGCGCGACCGCAACGAGACGTTCGGTCAGGTGTTTCGCGATCGCGCGTTCGCCATCGGCGCGGCATCCGAGGAAAAAATTCGGCGGGCTTCGCGGGCTGATGGCGCTGCGGCAGATTCTGGCGCTCGGCTGCGGCGCGAACGTCATTCCAAAACAGATGGTGCTGTCCTTCGCCGATCAGGCCTTCGACGAAATGGATCGGCTGAAAGACTCCGGCGATGCCGAGTTGTTGCGCGGAACCCTGCGCCAGTTGATCGACGCCGCCCAGCAGATGATGTGAGACCGCATGAAGCCCACTCCTATTGATCCCCGCGACCGGCTGATCGTCGCCCTCGATCTCTCCAGCATTGAGGCCGCCGAAGCGCTGATCGCGCGGCTCGGCGACAGCGTGACGTTCTACAAGATCGGCTATCAGCTCGCCTATGCCGGCGGCCTGTCGCTGGTCCCGAAGCTGGCGGAGTGTGGCAAGAAGGTCTTTGTCGATCTCAAGCTGCACGACATCGGCAACACGGTGGCGAAGGGCGTCGAGAGCATCGTGAAACTTGGTGCAACATTCCTCACCGTCCACGCCTATCCGCAGACCATGAAGGCGGCGGTGGAAGCGCGCGGGCCATCCCTGAGGATCCTCGCGGTCACGGTGCTGACCTCCTATGACGACGACGACCTCCATGCGGCGGGCTATCGCTTCGGTGTGTCCGATCTGGTGGAAGCGCGCGCATTGCAGGCGCAGGCGCTCGGTATCGACGGACTGGTCTGTTCCGGCGAAGAAGCGGCTACCGTGCGCGGCATCGTCGGCCCGCAGATGGCGCTGGTGACGCCGGGCATTCGCCCCGCGGGCAGCGCGGTGGGCGACCAGAAGCGTGTCATGACGCCGGGCCGCGCGATTTCCGCAGGCTCCGATTATCTCGTGGTCGGCCGGCCCGTCGTGGAAGCGCCGGATCCGAAAGCGGCGGCGGAGGCGATCGTCGCCGAAATCGTTCAGGCAGGCGGCTAAGAATAAAAAGGGAGACGAAAATGGCCAAGGGTTACTGGATCGCGCGCATCGATGTGCATGACCTCGATGCGTACAAGCGGGACTATGTCGCGCATAACGGTGCGGTGTTCAGGAAATACGGCGCGAAATTCCTGGTGCGCGGCGGCACCCACGAGGGCCACGAAGGTCCGGCGCGTTCGCGCAACGTGGTGATCGAGTTCAAGGACTACGCGACCGCGCTCGCCTGCTATCACTCGCCGGAATATCAGGCGCTGGTCAAAGCGCGCACGCCGCATTCCAGCGGCGAGATCGTCATCATCGAGGGCTATGACGGCGAGCAGCCGTGATCGAATTAATCTCAGCGAATTGACGCGATCTCTCTCCGCTCATTCCCGCGCAAGCGGGAATCCAGCGGCTCGAAGAACTGGGTCCCCGCTTTCGCGGGGACGAACGGACATCCAGGCCGGATTGTTACTTCCCCATGCCGTTTTCCGGAACGATCAGCGGGATGAATCCGAACACGTTGCTGCTGTCGGGATCGACCACCACACGCACGGCGTGGACCAGCGTGTCGCCATAGACCATCAGCTTGTTGACGCCGGGAATCGGCTTGCCCTTGCTGTTGCGCAGCGGCGCGATCGAAAAATAATGCTCGTCGCCGTGGATCAGCAGCACGGGCTTGCCGAAATTTGTCGCGCCGGCCTCGATCGCGTCGAGCGTTCGCGTAAAGCCCGACTGGCGCGGCATCGCGCCGTTCGGAAACCGCGCCTCGTCGAATTCCGCCTGCACAAACATCACCACGGCCCTGGCGTTATCGGCTTTCGCTTTCGCAAAGCCTGCCTCGATCCATGCCACGTTGGCCTTGTCGCGCGCGAAGAATTCCGGCGCCGCATCCGGGTCCAGCGCCTCGAAGCCGTTGTTCGAGCCCGGCACATGCGCGGTGAGGAACATCACGCCGTTCTTGGCAAAGCGCGTGTTCTCCACATAGGTCGAGAACTCCGGCATCAGCAGCGCCTGGCTTTCCACGTCGAGCGGGGTCTTGCCGAGCGATCTTGACGGTGTCGCGAAAAACATCTCGCGCAGCTTTGCCAATCGTTCGCGCGGATTGTAGCCGCCTGCGGCCTTGCGATGGCAGTCGAGCCATTCGTTGTCGCCGATGGTGTAGACCAGCGCGCCCTCGAAGGTCTGGATCTGGTCGTAGGCCTTCCTGAGAACATCGTCGGTACAGGGAAGCGCGCCGGACTTGATGTCGCCCATGTGCAGGGTGAAGGCGGGCTTCAGCGCGTTGACGGCTGCGATCAGACGGTCGAACTTGGCGTAGTCGTCGGGAAGGTTGTAGGGCATGTCACCCAGCGCCACGAACGAGAACGCGTTGTCGCCGCCGATGCTTTCCGCCGCCGGGGCGGACGTGAACGAGACCGCGATCGCGAGCATCGCGGCGGTGATGACGGGCAGCAGGCGCATGGCGGTGTCCCTTGGGGGTGTCATTGGCTGACAGCAGTAGGACGGCTGCGTGACCCCTGCATGACCCTGCATGGGGTGGCCAGACGCGGAACGGCCTGGCGTTAAGGGTTTCCGGCAAGCACCTCCGGGTCAGGTTGCCGCCGTGGCCCTGCGCCGCTATACCGCCACCACGACTTTTGAACGGATTTGAGGGCTGGACATGGCCGATATGCGCCTGATCGTTGCTGGAGCCGGCGGCAAGATGGGGCGGACCCTGATCCGCGCCATCGCCGAGACGCCGGGCACGGTGCTGGCCGGGGCGCTGGAAGCGCCGGGTTCCGAACTGCTGGGGAAGGATTCCGGCCTGCTGGCAGGGCTCCCCGCCAATGGCATCGAAATTTCCGGCGACCTCTGGACGCTGTCGAAAGAGGCTCACGGCATCCTCGATTTCACTGTTCCGGCGGCGACCATCGCCAATGTCGCCATCGCGGCGCAGCGCGGCATCGTTCACGTCATCGGCACCACTGGTCTCTCGGCATCGGACAACGCGGTCATCAAGAGCGTGACCTCGCAGGCCGTCGTCGTGCAGTCCGGCAACATGAGCCTCGGCGTCAATCTGCTGGCGGCGCTGGTGAAGCAGGTGGCGAAATCGCTCGACGAGGATTTCGACATCGAGATTCTCGAAATGCATCACCGCCAGAAGATCGACGCGCCCTCGGGAACGGCCTATCTGCTCGGGCAAGCGGCCGCGGACGGCCGCGGCGTCAATCTCGAACAGCGCTCCGTGCGCGCGCGCGACGGTCACACCGGCCCGCGCAATCCGGGCGACATCGGCTTCGCGACGCTGCGCGGCGGCACCGCTACTGGCGACCACACGGTGATTTTCGCCGGTCCCTATGAACGCATCGAGCTTGCGCACAAGTCGGAGGATCGCATGATCTTCGCACGCGGCGCGCTGAAGGCGGCGATGTGGGCACAGGGAAAGACGCCGGGCTTCTACACCATGGCCGATGTGCTTGGCATCGGCAGCAAATAACATCCTGAGAGTTGGAATTGAAAGAATGAGCGACCGTCTTCTTGTGCTCGTGCGTCACGGCCAGAGCGAATGGAATCTGAAGAATCTTTTCACCGGCTGGAAAGACCCCGACCTCACCGAACTCGGCGTCAAGGAGGCCATCGCCGCCGGGCGCAAGCTGAAGGACGAGGGCCTGTCGTTCGATGTGGCATTCACGTCCGCGCTGACCCGCGCCCAGCACACGCTTGATCTCGCGTTGAAGGAAATGGGCCAGAGCGGCATCCCGGTGACGAAGAATCTCGCGTTGAACGAGCGCGACTATGGCGATCTGTCGGGCCTCAACAAGGATGACGCCCGGGCCAAGTGGGGCGAGGAGCAGGTGCTGATCTGGCGGCGGTCCTACGACGTGCCGCCGCCCGCCGGCGAAAGCCTGAAGGACACGCTGGCGCGCACGCTGCCCTACTATGTGCAGGAGATTCTCCCCTGCGTGTTGCGCGGCCAGCGCACGCTGGTGGCGGCGCATGGCAATTCGCTGCGCGCGCTGATCATGGTGCTGGAAAAGCTGACGCCCGAGCAGATTCTCAAGCGCGAGCTTGGCACCGGCGCGCCGGTGGTCTACCGGCTCAATGCGGATTCCACCGTGGCGTCGGTAAAGGATCTGGCGGGTTAATTCCCCGCCGCCTGTCCGCTTTCCCAGCCAAGCATCGCGCGCTTGCGGGTGATGCCCCAGTGATAGCCCGTGAGCGCGCCGCTCTTGCCGAGCACGCGGTGGCACGGCACCACGAACGAGATTGGATTCCGTCCGACGGCAGCGCCGACCGCGCGTGACGCTTTCGGTGATTCGATTTTGCACGCGACGTCCGAATAAGTGGTGGCGCGGCCCATCGGAATCTTCAACAGCGTCTCCCACACCCGCACCTCGAAATCGGTGCCGATCAGCACCACGCGCAGCGGCTGGTCTTCGCGCCACTGCGAGGAATCGAAGATGCGCTTGGCGAATGGCGCGGTTTCAGCGAAGGATTCGATATAGGTCGCCAGCGGCCAGCGCCGCTGCATGTCGGCCAGCGCCGGCATCTCCTCGCCCTCGTCGGCAAAGGCGAGGCCCGCAAGTCCACGCTCGCTGGCGATGACCACGGCCATGCCGAACGGCGAGGGATGAAAGCCATAGCGCAGCACCATGCCCGCGCCGCCCTTCTTCCATTCGCCCGGCGACATCGCCTCGTGCGTCACGAACAGATCGTGCAGCCGTCCCGGACCGGAGAGGCCGGAGTCATACGCCGCATCGAGCACGCTCGCTGAATCGCGCAGCAGGCGTTTGGCGTTGTCGAGAGTCAGCGCCTGCATGAAGTCTTTCGGCGTCAATCCCGCCCAGCGCCGGAACAGATGGTGCAGTTCGTCGGGTGTGAGATGCGCGGCGTCCGCCATCGCCTCGATGGTTGGCTGCGTGCGCCATTTCTCCGATATGAATCCGATGGCGCGGCGAACGGAATCGTAGTCGCGCAACGCCGCGCCTTGTTTCGACGGCTTGGCGAGCTGCAAGTCGGTCAGGACGGATTTCGTCATGGCGCTGTTTGTCTTGGCGGTGTTGATCATGGCGAGATCGGTTGCGGCGGAGTCCATCATGATCCGGATGTAGGCCGCTTGTCTTGCTGCAACCACCCGATTTCCGCTTCTGATGTCCAATCCGGTTCAGGCGATGTGATGATAGGTCGGCCCGCGCTTCGCGGCGTGCAGCGCAGCCAGCAACGCCTTGGCAAAACTGGCTTTTTCGTCGGGTCCGAGAAAGCCGCCGATCGACAGTCGCCGGCCTCTTGAAACCAGATAGAGTTTCTGGATGCCGAATTCGTCGTCTTCTATCCGTTCCAGTCGGACCCACAGCGGATTCAGCGTCCATTCGACGGCATGGCCGCGATGGCTGACGCGCCGGACGCGGATTTCATAAGGCGTGACGAGAATGTCTTCGGTGGCGGCGGCGCTGCGGAAATTCTGCCGGAACGCCCAGTAGATGATCAGGACATCGAGCCCGAAGAATCCGAACACGGGCCACGCGCCCATCAGCAGGAACGCAAGCCCCGCCACGAAACTGACGACTGTGATGAATCCTATCAGCGCCAGAAATCCGCCGCGGCTGAGCGAACGGTGCGGCGTCAGGCGCGCGCAGAACAGTGTGTCCGTCTCTCGCGCGGGCTCGAAGTCGTTGCGGTCGTCCATGATGGTTCACTTTATCGGTTTTTCGGCATGATCTCTTCCGAAAACCGGTTTCCACTTTTCGGGATCATGCCTATACCAAAATCATGGCGAAAAAGGTGATCACGTCCCGTTCAAAGTCCCAGCCGAAGACCCGCGTCGTCAAGGCGCTGAAGCCGGCGAAATCAGCGAAGATCAAACCCTGGACTCACGCCGAGGTGGTCGAAGCCTTCAGCCGCTTCCGCAAGGCCAATCCCGAGCCGAAGGGTGAACTCGAACATCTCAATCCCTATACGCTGCTGGTGGCGGTGGCGCTGTCGGCGCAGGCCACCGACGTCGGCGTCAACAAGGCCACGCGGAACCTGTTCCCGGTGGCCGACACGCCGGAAAAAATGGTGGCGCTCGGCGAGGAAAAACTTCGCGAGTACATCAAGACCATCGGTCTCTATCGCAACAAGGCGAAGAACGTCATCGCGCTATCGGAGCAGTTGATCGAGCGGCATCACAGCCAGGTGCCGCGCAGCCGCGAGGCGCTCGAATCGCTGCCGGGTGTCGGCCGTAAGACCGCCAACGTGGTGCTCAACATCGCATTCGGTGAGCCGACCATCGCGGTCGATACTCACCTGTTTCGCGTCGGCAACCGCACGGGGCTTGCGCCGGGCAAGACTCCGCTGGAGGTGGAGTTGGGTCTGGAAAAGATCATTCCCGCTGAGTTCAAGCGCCACGCCCATCACTGGCTGATCCTGCACGGGCGCTACACCTGCGTCGCGCGCAAGCCGCGCTGCGAGGTGTGCCTGATCAACGATCTGTGCAGGTGGCCGGAAAAGACGGTCGTCTGACACGACGCGTTGTCATTCCGGACGTGTCCGCGAAGCGGACCGATCCGGAATCCCGAAGAGTTCATCGGAAGCAACCGCGAGATTCCGGGTTCGCTCGCAATTGCTCGCGCCCCGGAATGACGACCTCACTGGTCTACACCGTCGGCACGCTGGTTCGCCGCGCCGGCTCGATCAGTTCGGGCCGCGGACCCGACAGCCGCTTGTGCATGTGGACCATGAAGGCCATGCCGAACAACGGCGTGGCGAGATTGACGATCGGGATCGACACGAAGGCCGCGATGAACAGGCCTGCGGTGAAAACGACCGCGCCGTTCTGCTTGCGCATCAGCTTGGCTTCTTCCGGCGTGCGGAAACGCATGGCGGCGAGTTCGAAATACTCGCGGCCGAGCAGCCATGCGGTGGCGACGAAGAACACGATGAAGCCTGCGCCGGCGATGAACACGAACGGCAAGGCGATCAGGTAGACCAGCACCGTCAGCAGCGCGGTCTTGGAGCCTTCGACGAGCGCGCGGCCGACCGGCAGCGCGACGCCGGGCTTTTCCGCGGGATAGTGCTCGCGCTCGACGATGTCGGCGACGTCGTCGACGAACACGCTGGCGACAAGCGACGTGATCGCGGGCATCAGGAACACCGCGCCCACGACGATGCCGAGGCCGGCCGCGATCGACACGAACCATAACAGGATGTTGATGAAGGTATGATAGTCGGAGCCCACCATGCCTTCGGTCCAGACCGCGCCCGAGCCGGCGAGCCAGACCAGCAGCCGTTGCAGGGCGACGGCTGCCGCGACAATCAGCACCAGCGCGAGGCCGACCGACTTCCACAGGATGGAGCGCATCGGCGGCGACAGGATCTGGGACAACGCCTTGGTGACGGCGTCAAGCATGGGCCTTCCTCCAAAAAACTCAGCATGAGTTAAATATCGGGAAGGTGTCCGGCAAGTGGCAATCCAGAGCAACAAGCAAGAACTGGATTGCTTCGTCGCAAGTGCTCGTCGCAATGACGGATCTCATGACCTGCACAGATCTCTCAGCGGGTCGTCCCGGCGCAGGCCGGGACCCATCGCCCCTGCGCGACGTGTGAGAAAAGAACGTTGCAACAGCTATTGCCAACGTGAATCTGGTGGTTATGGGTCCCGGCCTGCGCCGGGACGACCACACCCTTCTTCGTTCCGATTGCCGACGCGTTATGCCGCTAGCTCGCGGGTCCGATCGCCTTGCGTTGACGTTTCTGCTGGCGTTTCGTCGGACGGCGCGAGCGTTGCTTCTGGCGCTTCGAAGATTCCCTCTGGAAAGGGATCGGTTTCGTCCGCCACCTCCGGGGACGGCTTGGTCGTGTCGGCCCAGTGCAGCGCCGTGTAATCGAAGCCGAGCACGATGGTCGGTTTGACGATCTCGAAGTAAGGCGAGATGTCGAAGTCGCGCGGCATGTAGAGCGACGGATCGCGGATGTGCAGGATTTCCTGGCGCGCCTGACGGCTTGCGGCCCGGGTGATCTTCGGCAGGATCGGATAGCGCACCGCGCCGAACGCTTGCGCGATCAGGGCCGAACAGATGATCTTGGTCGGATCGCCCGAGCCCAGCGAAATCATCCGTCGCCGCCAGCGCTGCGGGATCGGCAGCGGAATGAGATAGCGCATCAGGTCGAGAATGTTCTTGGTGTCGTAGCCGAAACCGATGCGATTGATGGCGTAGCGGCAGACCGTGTGGCGGTCTTCGTAGGACAGCCCGACCGGGCGGCAGAGGCGGGTATGGTAGGGATAATATTTCGAGAGCGGCGCGGAGGCGACGCCTTCGCCGATATTGGCCTCGATCAGGACATGCGGCTCGCCATCGGGCTCCGTCGCGCCATCGATCGGGCCAACATAGAGCGCGGCATGGGACCAGGTCGATTGTGTGAGATATTTGATAATGCCGGAAACGCGGTTGTTGCCTTCGACCAGCAGCACGTCGCCGGCTTCGATCAGGCCGCGCAGCCGATCCGGATCGCTCGGCGTAAAGGGTTCGTAGCCCGGCACCTCCTTCTGGAGGTAGCCGGCAATGACCTTGCCGACGGTATCGAGCACCAAGCCCATGGCGGTCTCCCCGAGCGGCATGTTCCGGCCGCTTTCTTGTTGGCTTATTGTTGTCGAAAGCAATTTCAATTTAGTTCATGCGTCAAGTCCATCGCTCATCAAACATTCACCATGACCGTTGCGGTGAGGCATACAATGGATCAAGTTCGCATGATGTTCTCGCTTTTGTTCGAATTCCGGAAACCATGACATGACAATTACCCGGCGCGATCTTCTGGCCGGTTCGGCTGCACTGGCGCTGTCGCCGTTGGCCATGCGCGCGGTGGCCGCACCGTTGCCGCGCGACGCCGAGATCGCCGTGATCGGCGCGGGCGCCGCCGGCATCGCTGCGGCGCGACGCATTGCGAGTGCCGGCCGCAAGGTCGTCGTGATCGAGGCCGCGCCCCATATCGGCGGACGTTGCGTCACCGACGCGACCTCGTTCGATACGCCGTTCGATCGCGGTGCGCGCTGGCTCTACAACGCGGAAAACAGCCCGGTCGCGAAGCTGGCGCGTGGCGTCGGCATGGAAATGTATCCGGCCCCGCGCGGCCAGCGCATCCGGATCGGCCGCCGCAACGCGCGCGCGGGCGAGAGCGAGGATTTTCTCGCCACGCTGGTGCGCGCCAATCGCGCCATGGGCGACGCCGTGCGCGGCAAGGCCGACATGCCCGCCGCCGCCGGGCTGCCGAAGGATCTCGGCGTATGGGCGGGGACGACGGATTTCCTGCTCGGCGCCACGGCCACCGGCAAGGACCTGAAGGATTTGTCCGCGCTCGATCTGGTGACGATGGCGCAGCGTGACGGCCCCTCCGCCTGCCGTCAGGGATTGGGTGCGCTGGTCGCAAAGCTCGGCGAAGGGTTCCCGCTGATCCTGTCGACGCCGGTGACGCGTATCGTCTGGAGCGGCCGTGACGCGCAGGTCGAGACACCGGCGGGAACGCTTGCCGCGAAAGCCGTCATCATGACCGCGTCTACCAACGCGCTGCTGTCGGGCAAGATCAAGTTCGCGCCCGATCTGCCCAAGCGCCAGCAGGATGCGGCGGCGAAGCTCAGCCTCGGCAGTTACGATCACATCGCGCTCGAGCTGCCCGGCAATCCGCTCGGACTGTCGCGCGACGACATCGTGATCGAGCAGAGCAGCGACCGCAGCACCGGGCTGTTGCTGGCGAATCTCGGCGGCTCGTCGCTCTGTCAGGTCGATGTCGCGGGCTCGTTCGGCGCTGAAATATCCGCGCGGGGCGAAGCGGCGATGGTGGCGTTCGCGATCGAGTGGCTGACGAAATTGTTCGGCGCGGACATCAAGAACATCGTCAAGCGCACCACAGCGACGCGATGGAACGACATGCCGCACATCTATGGCGCGATGTCGGCGCCCTCTCCCGGCGGGCAGCCGGCACGCAAAATTCTAATGGAGCCGATGGGCAGCGTGTTTTTTGCCGGCGACGCCGTGCATGAAACCCAATGGGGCACCGTCGGCGGCGCATGGGAGTCCGGCGAGCGCGCCGCGGATGCGGCGTTGCGCAAGATCGGCGCGTTGAAGGACGCGCCGGTGGCGGAGCAGACCCGGAAGTCGCGGCGCAGCCAGTCCCGCGCCACGGCGGAGCCTGCGGTTCCCGGTGGACGCAGCATGAACTGGCCGCGCAACTGATGAAAGCACTGATCTCGTGGTCGAGCGGCAAGGACAGCGCATTCGCGCTTCACGAGGTGCGCAAGGCTGGAATGTTCGACGTGGTCGGGGCGCTGACGACCGTCACCGACACATTCGGCCGGGTTTCGATTCACGGTGTGCGCGAGGAAATCCTCCGCGCGCAACTCGATGCCGCGGGATTGCCGCCGCTGATCGTGCCGATTCCCTATCCCTGTCCCAACGACGTCTACGAGCAGCGCATGACGGAGGCGCTGGCGCAGGCCAGCGCCGATGGCGTCACGCACATGATCTTCGGCGACCTGTTTCTGGAAGACATCCGCGCCTACCGGGAAGAAAAACTCGCCGGCACCGGCATTACGCCGGTATTCCCGCTCTGGCAGCGGCCGACCGCGCAACTGGCGCGCGACATGATCGCCAGCGGAATGGAGGCGTTTCTCGCAACCGTCGATCTGGCGAAACTGCCGGCGTCGTTTGCGGGCCGCAGGTTCGATGACGCGTTACTGGCGGATCTGCCTGACGGCGTCGATCCGTGCGGCGAGAACGGCGAGTTTCACACCTGCGTCACGGCAGGCCCGATGTTCGCCCGTTCGTTGCCGGTGGCGCCCGGAGAGGTCGTCACCCGCGACGGTTATGCTTATTGCGATCTGCTGCCTGAAGCCGATGCTGCGTCGGGAACGAGGACCTCATCCTGAGGAGCGACTTCCTGTCGCGCAAGCCGGGGTAAGGAGGCTCTCGTCGTCCCGGCTAAGGCCGGGATCCATCAGCCCTGTCGGTTTTATTGCGAAGACATGTTCAACCATTGCGCCTCAATGGCAGAGGCTGATGGTTATGGGTCCCGGCCTTCGCCGGGACGACCCGATGCGATTATCCCCGTAGCACGCCGCCGGTTTTCTTCGTGACCTCGCCGACGATCTTTGCCGCCACCGCGTCGATCTCCTGATCGGTCAGTGTCTTCTCGCGCGGCTGCAATGTCACTGCGATGGCGATGGATTTTTTGCCGTCGTCGATGCCCTTGCCCTCGTAGACGTCGAACACCGTGACGCCGGTGATCAGCTTCTTGTCGACGCCCTGCGCGGCGCGAGCAATGTCGCCTGCCTTGACGCCGCGATCGACGATGAAGGCGAAGTCGCGCGACACCGGCTGGAACGGCGAGAGTTCAAGCAGCGGCTTGGCGCGGGTCGGCTTCGCCTTGGCGTCGGGAATGCGCTCGAGGATCACCTCGAAAGCCACTAGGGGGCCGTCGGCCTTCAGGGTTTCCAGCGCGCGCGGGTGCAACTCGCCGAAATATCCCAGCACGTTCTGCGGCCCGATCTGGATCGCGCCGGAGCGGCCGGGATGCAGCCACGCCGGGAAGTTTTTCGATCCCTTGCTATCCCCGATCTGCAAGGCCTGCATCGGCGCGCCGGCGGCAGCCAGCACGGCCAGCGCATCGGCCTTGGCGTCGAGCGCGTCGACAGTCGCCGAACCTGACCAGTGGCGGCCGATACCTTTTGAGGACGCCAGCGCGCGGCGCACGCCGCTTGCCGCCATGAACTGATCTTCCGGCCGCGTGCCCTTGAAAATCTGCCCGACCTCGAACAGCGCCACATCGGAGAAGCCGCGATCCGCGTTCGCCTGCGCCGCCGCGACGAGACCCGAGATCAGCGAGGGCCGCATATCGGAAAGATCCGAAGCGATCGGATTGGCGAGTGCAAGCTCAGGCTGGCCACCGCCGAACAGTTCGGCCTGCGGTTTCGAGACGAACGACCATGTCACCGCCTCAAGCATGCCGCGCGCGGCGAGCGCGCGCTTGGCGCGGCGGGTGCGGACCTGAAGCTGGGTCAGCACCGGCTTGCGCGGCGCGTCGCCGCGCTCGAACGGCGTCAGCGGCACGCTGTCGACGCCGACGATGCGCACGATCTCTTCGACGATGTCGGCCTTGCCGTGGACGTCGCTGCGCCACGACGGCACCGCGACCTTCACCACCGGACCTGCACCGGCCACCATGAATCCGAGCCGGTTCAGGATCAGCTTCATTTCCGGCAGCGGCACGTCGATGCCGGCGAGGCGCTTCACTTCCGCGAGCGGGAAATCGATCACGCGGTCGTCGCCGTGGGTTTCGCCTGCGACGACGATCTCCGACGGCGTGCCGCCGCAGAGATCGAGCACCAGCTTGGTCGCCATCTCAAGGCCCGGCACCATGAAGGCCGGATCGACGCCGCGCTCGAAACGGTAGCGCGCGTCGGAATTGACGCCGAGCTTGCGGCCGGTCTGGGCGATGTTGATTTCGTTCCACAGCGCCGATTCGATCAGCACGTCGGTGGTGTTTTCGTCACAGCCGGAGGCTTCGCCGCCCATAATGCCCGCCAGCGACTCGACACCGTTGTCGTCGGCGATCACGCACATGCTGTCGTCGAGGGTGTAGGTCTTGCCGTCGAGCGCCAGCAGCGTTTCGCCATTTTTAGCGCGGCGCACGGTGAGGTTGCCCTTCACCTTGGCGGCGTCGAACACATGCAGCGGCCGCGCGCGGTCGAAGGTCAAGAAGTTGGTGACGTCCACCAGCGCGTTGATCGGGCGCAGACCGATGGAGGTGAGGCGCTTTTGCAGCCATTCGGGAGAGGGGCCGTTCTTCACGCCGCGCACCAGGCGCAGGGCAAAGCCGGGACACAGCGACGGGTCCTCGATCTTCACCTGAACCGGCGAGGGGAATTCGCCCTTGATCTGCTTCGGGGCCTGATCCTTGAACTTGCCCATGTCGGCGGCTGCGAGATCGCGCGCGATGCCGTGCACGCCGGTGCAGTCCTGCCGGTTCGGCGTGAGATTGATTTCGATCACCGGATCGCCGAGTCCGGCCCACTCGGCGTAAGACTTGCCGATGGGCGCGTCGGCCGGTAGTTCGATGATGCCGTCGTGATCCTCGGAGAGTTCAAGCTCGGCGGCCGAGCACAGCATGCCGTGGCTTTCGACGCCGCGGATCGTGCCGACGCTGAGGGTGATGTTCTTGCCGGGAATGTAGGTGCCCGGCGGCGAGAACACGCTGACGATTCCCGCGCGCGCATTCGGCGCCCCGCACACCACTTGCAGCGGCTTGCCATCACCGGCATCGACCATGCAGACGCGCAACCTGTCGGCGTTGGGATGCTGCTCGGCGGAAATGACCTTGGCGATGACGAACGGCGCGAGCGCCTTCGCCTTGTCCTCGAGATGCTCGACCTCGAGGCCGATCATGGTGAGCTTATCGGCGATTGTCTCGATCGGTTCGTCGGTGTCGAGATGCTCTTTCAGCCAGGAGAAGGTGAATTTCATGTTGGTTCTCCACCCTCGATCTCTTCTCCTCCCCCGCTTGCGGGGGAGGGTAGGGGGGGGCTCTTGCTTGCAATGCGGTTGCGATGGTTTCGAGGACACCGGATCTATTGGTAAGGACGTCGTGATTGCTGAAGCGCAAAATCTCGAATCCTTCGGATTTTAAATATGAATCGCGGCGAGCATCGGATTTCAGCCCTATCGGCTCATAGTGCCGCCCGCCATCAATCTCGATGATGAGGCGCGTAGCGTCGCAAACAAAATCGACGATGTATGGTCCGATCGGCTTTTGTCGCCGGAAGCTCGCACCATTTAGCCGGTGAGCGCGCAACTCCTTCCAGATCGCGCGTTCGGCATCAGTCAACGTGCGGCGCAGGCGACGTGCGTTGTCGCGTATGACGCGCGTCGTCTTCCATATGGGTCGCTTCGGTTCATCAACCATTGCCCCCTTCCCAGCCCTCCCCCGCAAGCGGGAGAGGGGGGTGGACCATGCCGAATTGAGAGGCCAATTCCACCACGAGTTCTTTCTTAGTCCAATATCGCGCGGGGTATTCGCAACGTGCCGCGTACGTGCTCCCTCTCCCGCTTGCGGGGAGGGCTGGGGAGGGGGAGCGATTTCAAGCAGTGGGGACGGACTGATGCCGTTCACGACGACAGCCCTCCCGCCAGCGTCGGGACATCGAGCGGCTTGAAGCCGTAGTGATTGATCCAGCGCGTGTCGCTCTCGAACATCTGGCGCAGGTCGTTGATGCCGTATTTCAGCATCGCGATGCGGTCGATGCCCATGCCCCAGGCAAATCCCTGATAGACGTCGGGATCGATGCCGCAGGCGCGCAGCACATTCGGATGCACCATGCCGCAGCCGAGAATCTCCAGCCAGTCCTCGCCTTCGCCGAAGCGGATCTCGCCCTTGTCGCGGCGGCACTGGATGTCGACTTCCAGCGACGGCTCGGTGAAGGGGAAGAACGACGGACGGAATTTCATGTTGATGGTGTCGACCTCGAAGAACGCCTTGCAGAATTCCGCGAGAATCCATTTCAGGTGGCCGAGATGCGAGCCCTTGTCGATGACGAGGCCCTCGACCTGATGGAATTGCGGGGTGTGGGTCGCGTCGCTGTCGATGCGGTAGGTGCGGCCCGGACAGATCACGCGGATCGGCGGCTTCTGGGTGAGCATGGTGCGCACCTGCACCGGCGACGTATGCGTGCGTAGCAACGGTCGCGATCCGTCTTCCTTGGCGTTGAAGAAGAACGTGTCGTGCATTTCCCGCGCCGGATGGCCCTCGGGGAAATTCAGCTTCGTGAAATTGTAGTCGTCGGTCTCGATGTCCGGACCTTCGGCGATGGAGAAACCCATGTCGGCGAAGATCGCGGTGAGTTCGTCCATCACCTGAGACAGCGGATGGATGCGGCCCTGCTCGGCGGGTGTTTCGCGCGTGGGCAACGTGACGTCGATGACTTCCGACGCAAGGCGGGCGTCGAGCGCGGCGTTCTTCAGAATGTCGCGGCGCGCGGCCAGCGCCTCGGTCACCTTGTCCTTGGCGAGATTGATCGCCGCACCTTGCGTCTTGCGCTCGTCCGGCGACATCTTGCCGAGGGTTGAGAGCAGCGCGGAGATCGAGCCCTTCTTGCCGAGCGCGCCGACGCGCACGGCCTCTAGCGCGGCCTCATCGGAAGCGGCGGCGATGGCGCCGAGAATTTCGGTTTCAAGTTGAACGAGGTCGGACATTGCAAGCCCCAGCGGAACGGTTTCGGTTGAACCGTCCGGCGGGGATGATGTCACCCAGCCGAACGCAGCGGAGCGTTGTTACGCTCCGGTCGTGTCGGCCTCGTGCAAGAGGGGCAAGCCTAAGCCGCGCGCGCGGCTATCGGCAGGCTTATGCCGCAAGTGCGGCTTTGGCCTTTTCAGCGATCGCCTGGAACGCCGCGGGCTCGTGGATCGCGAGATCCGACAGCACCTTGCGATCCACAACGACGCCCGACTTGGCGAGGCCGTTGATAAACACGCTGTAGGTCATGCCGAACGGGCGCACGGCCGCGTTGAGGCGCTGGATCCAGAGCGCGCGGAAGGTGCGCTTCTTCAGCTTGCGCGCGCGGAAGGCATACTGGCCCGCCTTGTCGACGGCAGCCTTGGCGGCGCGGATGGTGTTCTTGCGGCGGCCACGGAAACCCTTGGCGGCCTTGTAGACTTTCTTGTGCTTGGCGTGAGCCGTCACACCGCGTTTGACGCGAGACATGACCGATCTCCTTGATCTGGAAAGAGGTGGATCTGGAAAAGTGAAAACAGACGGCCGCGCGAACGCGGCTGCGCTGAACCGCTCAGGCGTTCGGCAAGAAGTACTTCTTGACGTTGTCGCCGTCGGTCTTGAACAGGATTCGCGTGCCACGGAGCTGGCGAATCTGCTTCTTGGTCCGCTTGATCATGCCGTGGCGCTTGCCTGCATGGGCGGACACCACTTTTCCGGTGCCGGTCACTTTGAAGCGCTTTTTGGCGCCCGATTTGGTCTTCAGCTTGGGCATTTGGCTCTCCTGTGGCCGCAACAAAAATCCGCCCCGAAAGGCGATCTGGCGGCTAAAATGCTCGTTAGAGCGTTGATAATGCTCAACTTAATCCCGTGTGGAGAAAGTCAGCACTGGCGTCGCCACGGCAGCCCTTGATCAGCCGGGCGACGAAGGTTGGGCTTATGGCAGACGAAGTGCGAATTGGCAACGATTAACAGGAGTTTCGGGAAGCTGGAGGCGCTGAGGCGGACAGGCCGGCTGCGGTAAAGCGGGTAGCCGGCGGCGGAGCTATGCTGCAACGCACTGGGAAAACCGTTGCAACATCCCTATACCCGCGCCGAACCACAAACCCGAAGGGATGCCCGATCACCATGCGCGCTGGAACGACCGCTTTATTTTCAAATCCCATGGCTTTGGTCATCGTCGCCGCTGCCCTGGCGGGCATTGTACAGCCAGATTCAACCAAGGCCGCCGCGTCGTTCGACGGCGCATGGCGGGTCACCATCATCACGCAGTCCGGCAATTGCGATCCGGCCTACAGCTATCCCGTGAAGGTCGAAGGCGGTCGCGTCAGCTATTCGGGTGACGGCGATTTCGATATTTCCGGCCACGTCGGCGATGCCGGCGCGGTCAGCGTCGCGATCGCGCGCGGCGACCAGAAGGCCAGCGCCAGCGGCAGGCTCTCGGCCAATTCCGGTTCGGGCCAGTGGAGCGGCAAGTCGTCGAGCACGGCGTGCTCGGGACGCTGGGAAGCCACCCGCAATTCGTAATGCGGCTCGCCGGCTGGGCGAAATAAAAAAGACGCCGCGGAAGCGGCGCCGTTTTTGTTCTCTCACTCGTCATTGCGAGGAGCGTTAACGACGAAGCAATCCAGTTCCTTATGTTCGCCTCTGGATTGCTTCGCGGAGCCTGTCATCGGGCCGGCGAAGCCGGACCCGTTGGCTTGCAATGACGAGGTCGCCGCCACGCGCTCTTAGCGCGGCGCGAGAACCATGACCACCTGGCGGCCTTCGAAGCGCGCGTCCTGTTCGACCTTGGCGACATCGGCGACGGCGGCCTTCACCTTGTCGAGCAGCTTGGTGCCGATTTCCTGATGCGCCATTTCACGGCCGCGATAACGCAGCGTGATCTTGACCTTGTCGCCCTCTTCGAAGAAGCGCAGCATCGCCCGCATCTTCACGTCGTAGTCGTGATCGTCGATCATCGGGCGGAGCTTGATCTCCTTGATTTCGACGATCTTCTGCTTCTTGCGGGCTTCGGCGGCTTTCTTCTGCGCCGAATACTTGAACTTCCCGTAGTCCATGATTTTGCAAACGGGAGGAGTCGTGTTCGGCGAAATCTCGACGAGGTCCATGCCTGCGTCCATCGCCATTTTCACAGCGGCGACCGTTTCGACGACACCGACGTTGGTGCCGTTCTGGTCGATCAACTGGATTTGAGCATTGCGGATTTCATCGTTGGTGCGCGGCCCGTCTTTTGAGGCAACGGGCGGGGCTCTGTTGGGACGGCGAATGGGTAAATCTCCGATGTTGTGAACGAAGCGGTGAGTTTGAAGGATTAAGGCCTGCCGGGCAAGCGCAACAAGGCAGCAACAGGCATTTTCCGGCGCGAGGGAAAAACGGGATCAGCCATAAAACTGTAAAATACCCGACAAATGTCAGCCCCGGCGTTATCCTCAGCCCGCTCCACATAAAGGCACACAGCCCCCTCCGCAAGCGCGGTCCGGCCGCCGGATCGAGGTTCGCGCTTGCTGCGGCCGGAAAAGGCAGCGATTTGAGCGCGCGCCGCCTCCCGCGTTGACGGACTGTGCTGACGGCCTCCATAACAGCCGGGTTTGGGGCATCTTTCATGACGCAATCATCGGACAGTTCCGCCGTGCCGGAGCTCAGCTTTCTCGACGTCGGCGATGCCGGAGCCTCGCGGCGCATCGCGGTTCGCAAGCGTCCCGGTGCGGTGCCGGGCGTGTTCTGGCTCGGCGGTTTCAATTCCGACATGAAGGGAACCAAGGCGCAGGCGCTCGATGAATGGGCTGCCGAGCAGGGACGCGCCTGCGTGCGCTTCGACTATTCCGGACACGGCGAATCCTCAGGCAGCTTCGCCGACGGCACCATCGGGCAATGGCACGAGGAAAGCGTCGCGGTGTTCGATGCCTTCTGCGACGGCCCTCAGGTCGTGGTCGGCTCGTCGATGGGCGGCTGGATGGCGCTGCTGCTGGCGCGCGCGCTGGCGAAGCGGCGCGGGACTGACTCTCGTGCGACGCTCGCGGGGCTGGTGCTGATCGCGCCCGCGCCTGATTTCACCGAAGACCTGATGTGGAAAAATTTTTCGCCGGAGATCCGCGACGAGATCATGACCAGGGGCGTGTGGCATCGCCCCTCGGAGTATGGCGATCAGGCCTATCCCATCACCCGCAACCTGATCGAGGAAGGCCGCAACCATCTGCTGCTTGGCGGCACCATCGACGTCGGATGCCCGGTTCGCATTCTCCAGGGCGCGCAGGACCCTGACGTGCCGTGGCGGCACGCCTTCGCGCTGACGCACTGCCTGCCGAGCGACGATGTGGTGCTGACGCTGGTGCAGGATGGCGATCACCGGCTGTCTCGCCCGCAGGACATCGCGCGGATGCTGGGTGCGGTGAGCGAACTGGCAAACTAAAAAATTCGGAAGAGGGCGAACATCATGCAGACCGGAAAACTTCTTCATGATTTCTGCTGCGCCGTCGAACAGCATAACGGCAAGGCCTTCGCCGCGCTGTTCACGGAAGACGGCGTCTATCACGACGTGTTCTACGGCGCGTTCACGGGCCGCGAAAGGATCGCGCAGATGATCGACGACTGGTTCTACCGCACGGCGACGGACTTCCGCTGGGATATGCACGATCCGGTCAGCGACGGCCGCACGCTCTATGCGCGCTATACGTTCAGCTACAAGTCGCTGCTGCCGGAAGCGACCGGCGGCCGCGCCATGTTCGAGGGCGTGGGCATCATGAAGCTGCGCGACGGTCTGATCGCCGAGTATGGCGAGGTCGCCAATACCGCGCCAGCCTTCGTCGATCTGAATTTTGCGCCGGAACGTATGGCGAAGATTTTCGCCAGGCAGAATGCCGAACTCAAGGCGCGGCCGGAGATGGCGCGGCATCTGGCGGAGTGAGAGTTTGAGAAACGTCATTCCGGACAGACCGCCGCAGGCGGGCTGATCCGGAATCTCGAAGAGTTCATCCGGTCATGTCTGGATTCCGGGTTCGCTCGCAAGCGCTCGCGCCCCGGAATGACGCATCACATGAGCGCCGCCGCCCATTCTACCCGCACGCTCTCGTCGCTATCGCCCGACACATTCGCGAGCCGGGCAAATTCCTCCCGCGGCAACAGCCGCGACAGCGCCCACACCGCCGCGCCCCGCACCAGCGCGCTGTCGTCATCGAGCAGGCGGCGGGCCTCGGCGGCCAGCGACACATCCCTGCTGTTGCCGATCGCGATCAGCACGTTGCGCAAAAACCGGTCGCGGCCGATTTGCTTGACCGGCGACTTGGTGAACATCGCGCGGAACGAGGCGTCGTCGAGCCGCGCCAGATTGGCCAGCGAGGGCGCGCGCAACTCGTCGCGTGCCGCGAGCTTCGCCTCGAAGCCCGCCTGCGCGAACTTGTTCCAGGGACAGGCGGCAAGGCAATCGTCGCAGCCGTAGATGCGGTTGCCGATGGCGGCGCGGAATTCGCCCGGGATCGGCCCTTTGTGTTCGATGGTGAGGTACGAGATGCACTTGCGCGCATCGAGTTTATAAGGCGCGGGAAACGCATCGGTCGGGCAGATGTCGAGACAGGCCTGACACGATCCGCAGTGATTGTCGTCCGCCGCGTCGCGCGGCAGGTCGAGCGTGGTGAAGATCGCGCCGAGAAACAGCCACGAGCCGTAGTCGCGCGATACCAGGTTGGTGTGCTTGCCCTGCCAGCCGAGACCGGCCGCCTGCGCCAGCGGCTTTTCCATCACGGCGGCGGTGTCGACAAACACCTTCACGTCGCCGCCGGCTTTCGCCAGTAGCCAGCGCGCCAGCGTCTTCAGCCGCTTCTTGATGAGATCGTGATAGTCGTCGCCGCGCGCGTAGACCGAAATGTTGCCGCGCGTTTTTTGTTCGAGCAGGGCCAGCGGATTTTCGTCCGGCCCGTAATTCATCCCGAGCATGACGACCGAACGCACGTCGCTCCACAGCACGCGCGGACTGGCGCGGCGCGCGGGCTCGCTCGCGAGCCAGTCCATGTCGCCATGCGACCCGTTATCGAGAAAAGGCTTGCAGCCGCGCGCGCGCGCCGGGAATGGAGTCGGGATCGGCGATTCCGATAGTGCTGAATCCGACAGAGCGCGCCTCGACGGTCAGCGCGGCCTTCAACGCAATCGCGTCGGCAGGATGGCCCTGCGTCAGAAGTCGAGATCCACGTAATGCGCCGACGCCGGCACGCCCGCCATCCATTCCGCCAGCAGCGGACGGAACGACGGGCGGGATTTGATCCGCACGTACCACGCCTTCGCTGCGTCGTCCTCGTTCCATGGCACATCGCCCAGATAGTCCAGCGCCGACAGATGCGCTGCGGCAGCAAGGTCGGCAAACGTGAGCTGGTCGCCGGCGAGAAAATTCCGCGTCCGCGCCAGCCAGCCGATATAGGCCAGATGATAGCGCACATTTGCCCTCGCCGCGCGCAGAACATCGGTCGAGGGCGCGCCGCCGCCTTGCTCCGGTTTCATGAACCGCTTGTAGACCTTCTCGTTGACCAGCGGCCCGCTGGCCTCCTCGAAGAACTTGTCGTTGAACCACGACATCAGGCGGCGCACCTCGATACGGTCGTTCATCGGCCGCGGCAGCAGCCGGTGCTCGCCCAGCGGCGCGCCGTGAATCTCGTCGAGAAACTCGGCGATGAGGCCGGCTCCCGGCATCGGCGGCGTGCCCTCGGCCACCAGCACCGGTGTCTCGCCGGCTGGATTGAGTGCGAGGAAGGCCTCGCGACGGTCCCAGACCAGCTCCTCCACGAGTCGCGTGTCGAGCCCGTGCTCACCGAGCGCCAGGCGCACGAAGCGCGATCGCGGACAAAACGGGTGATGAAAAAGCGTGAACATGCGGCCCTTGGTAGAGGGTTTAGGTTTAACAAAGGGTCTCGAAGGGCGGTTAACGCGGCCGGCGGAGGGAACCCGCGCCGCCGCAGTATCGCCGATCGCCGATACTCAATTTCACGGATTTGGCGTTGCGGCAACACGGCGAATGGGCGACAAGGGCGCGGTTTGCGACGCCCTCCAACATTGCGGAAATCTCCCGATGTTAGCTGATATTTTGAAGGCTCTCGTTCTCGGCATCGTCGAGGGCGTGACCGAATTCCTGCCCGTTTCATCCACAGGACACTTGCTGCTGGTGGAACGGTTCATGGACCTCGATCAGGATAATTTCTGGAAGACCTTTGCCGTGATGATCCAGCTCGGCGCGATTCTCGCCATCCTGGTGATTTATTTCGGACGATTGTGGCGCATTGCTGTCGGGATGTTTTCCGATCCGGCGGCGCGGCGGTTCGTCATCGGCGTGCTGCTGGCGTTTCTCCCCGCGGTCATTCTGGGGTTGCTGTTCGGCAGCTTCATCAAGAATGTGCTGTTCAATCCGTGGGTGGTTTGTTTTTCGCTGATTGCCGGCGGCGCGGTGCTGCTCTGGGTCGATCAGCAGGACCTCAATCCGCGCTATCACGACGCCACGACATTTTCCCTTCCGATGTATCTCGGCATCGGCATCGCGCAATGCGCGGCGATGATTCCCGGCGTGTCGCGCTCCGGTGCATCGATCGTGGCGGCAATGCTGTTCGGCGCCGACAAGCGCGCCGCAGCCGAGTTTTCATTCTTTCTCGCGATCCCGACCATGGTCGGCGCGTTCGCCTATGATTTTTACAAGAACCGCGCCGACATGACGATGGATCATGGCCTCGTGATCGCCGTCGGCTTCGTGATGTCGTTCATCACCGCGATCATCGTGGTGAAGACGTTTCTGGATTACGTCACGCGCCGCGGCTTCGCGCTGTTCGCATGGTGGCGCGTCATCGTCGGCTCGCTCGGACTGATCGCGCTGGCGCTGGGGAAGTAAAAATTAGATGTCGTCCCGGCGCAGGCCGGGACCCATCACCCCTGAGTAGGGTAGTTGTTTCGATAAGCTAGCAACGCGTCTTCAACAGATTGTTCGGTGGTTATGGGTCCCGGCCTGCGCCGGGACGACCCGAATATTTTGTGTGCGGCTGAAGTTCTCACGCCCCCTTGTGCGCGAACTGTCCGGTCTTGCGATAGCGCCAGAGATAGGACGGCGTGACGGCTTCCAGCGAATCCGGCGTGATGCCGAGGCCTTCCAGCGTCAGTCCCGCGGCCTTCGCGGCGTCCGACACCACGTTGTCGTGGCGCAGCAGCTCGACCTGATCCGGCGTCAGCTTGAAATCGCCCGGCGCGAATTGCAGGAACGCCGCCTTGAATTTCGCCAGTGCGAACGGCAGCGGCGCCAGCAGGCAGTTGCGCTCGGTGACGCGCAGGATCACTTCGAGAATCTCCCGCATCGTCATCACTTCCGGCCCGCCGAGCTCATACGTCGCGCCGGCCTTGGTCTTGCCGTCCACGGCGTCGGCGATGGCAGTGGCGACGTCGCCGGCATAGACCGGCTGCAATTTCGTCAGCCCGCCGCCGATCAGCGGCAGCACCGGCGACAGGCGCGCCAGTCCCGCGAAGCGATTGGTGAAATGGTCTTCCGGGCCGAACACCACCGAGGGACGCATGATGGTCGCCGAAGGCGCCGCTGCCAGCACGGCGGCTTCGCCCGCCGCCTTGGCGCGGGCATAGCGCGAGGTCGAATTCGCATCCGCGCCGATGGCCGAAACATGCACCACGCGCGCGCCGATCTCGCTCGCCGCCCTGGCGACGGTTTCCGCGCCCTTGGCCTGAACCGCATCGAAGGTCTGCGCGCCACCCTCGGCCAGAATGCCCACGAGGTTGACGATCACGCTGGCCCCGCGCGCTGCGGCCTGCACCGAGGCCGGATAGCGCAGGTTGGCCTGCACCGCGTGAATCTGGCCGACTTTTCCAAGCGGCTGGAGATGGCCGGCGAGGTCCGGACGGCGGACGCCGACCCGGATGCGATAATCCCGCTTGGCCAGCGCCCGGATCACATGCCGGCCCAGAAAACCCGATCCTCCGAAGACCGTGACGAGCGTATCGATGGGGGCTGACATGGGTGGTTTCCTGCACAGTTGAACGATGCGGGACGGCGGTCCCGCCGATTTCCGCGATACGCCATCATTCCGGCGCTGTACAGGCCATTCCGACGCAATTTGACAAGCGCACGCCCTGTCCTTAGTAACCGCCTCAATGCCCAGGTGGCGGAATTGGTAGACGCGCTGGCTTCAGGTGCCAGTGGCTTAACGGCCGTGAAGGTTCGAGTCCTTTCCTGGGCACCAGCGATTCGAAGACAGCCTCCTCCCCGGAGGCCGGGTTTTCCGGACGATGCACCTTAAATCCAGAAATCCAGCGTTCCGGCATGGTGCTTTTGTGAAAAATGTTTCCATCGTCCTGATCGCCGCCCTGTTTTCCACCGCGCCGGGTTTGGCGATGGACGCGCGGTTCGCGGCAAGCCTCAAGAAGCTCGATCCCGAGACCCGGCTTGAACAAGTCTGCGATCTCGAGGCCATGAGCCGGATCGACCGCGACACCAACCCCTATCATCCCGACCGCGCCAAGACCGACGTGATCTCCCATCCGGTCCATGCGGGCGACACTGTCACGGGCAAGGGTGGCGCCTTTCGCAGCAAGGGCCGCTGGTATTCGTTTTCCTTCGTGTGCAAGGGTTCGCCCGACCACATGAAAGTTCTGTCGTTCAGCTACAAGATCGGCGAACTGATTCCGGAATCGAAATGGGCGGCGCTGGGCCTGTGGCGCTGAGGCGTCCCGCTTTCACGCGTCACGACTTCGGCGATCTTGCCTTCTTTGATTTTGTCGCGCCGGCGGCCTTGGCCTTGATTCGCTCCTGTCCGCTTTTCGCTTTCTCAAGATCGAAAGCGCCGGTTTTGCGAACCAGATCGCTCAGTTTGGAACAGCCGTAAGTGCGGACGTCAAAATCCGGAAACAGATTTGCAATCCGCCGTCCGACCGAACCAAGGTTGGCCCATCCGTCTTCCTCGGCGGGCGAAATTGCCTTGAGAAGAAAGGGTACGGCGGCGCTCGGCGGTTCGAGCGACTGCGATTGTGAAGGCGTTTTCGTTTCCGTCGCCGAAGCGCGGCTCACCAAGTTCTCAGTATAGATGAATCTGCGGCAGGCCTGACGGAAACTTTCCGGTGTCTTCTGTGCGCCGAAGCCGTAGACATCCGCGCCTTGTTCGCGGATTCTCGACGCGAGACGCGTGAAATCACTGTCGGACGATACGAGGCAGAAGCCCTGGAATCGTCCGCTGTGCAGTAAATCCATGGCGTCGATCACCAGCGCAATGTCGGATGCATTCTTGCCCGTGGTGTACGCGAATTGCTGATACGGATCGATGGCGTGCTTTTGGAGAATGCTGGTCCACGATTTCAGCCTTGAACTGGAGAAATCTCCATAGATGCGTCGCACGCTGGCCTCGCCGAAGCTGGCAATTTCGGCAAAAAGCCCTTCCGCGATCTGCGGCGAGGTATTGTCCGCATCGATGAGAACCGCGAAGCGGGGCAAACGGTGCTCGATACTCATCCTTGAGCCTTTCATGATCGGTGATTCGGCCGATCTTGAGCCTTTCCGGACAAACTTCAAATGACGGCATACGTTGCCGCACTTCGGCGGCCGGCATAGCCATAACAAGGGTTAATGATTTCCCGGCTTTTCGGGGTAAATTGGGGGTCTCTTCCCCTCGTCTCCGGCGGATTTGAGCGATAGTTTAAGCCCTCGATTCGACCGATCCTGAAACTGAAAGTTTTGCCGACCATGACCATCCGCCTGCATCGCGGCGACCTGCCGGATCTTTCGCGCTACACGCAGTCGGTGGCGATCGACACCGAGACGCTGGGGCTCAACCCGCACCGCGACCGGCTTTGCGTCATTCAACTGTCGAGCGGCGACGGCACCGCGGACGTCGTGCAGATTCCGGCGGGTCACACCGATGCGCCGAATTTGAAAAAGCTGTTCGGCGATCCGAAGATCACCAAGATCTTTCATTACGCGCGGTTCGATCTCGCCGTGCTGTTCAACGCCTTCGGCGTGATGCCGCAGCCGGTGTACTGCACCAAGATCGTGTCGCGGCTGGTGCGCACCTACACCGATCGTCATGGCTTGAAGGATCTGGTGCGCGAGGTGCTCGGCGTCGATCTGTCGAAGCAGCAGCAGTCGAGCGACTGGGGCGCGGCGACGCTCACCGATGCGCAACTGACCTACGCCGCGTCCGATGTGCTGCATCTCCACGCGCTGCGCGACAAGCTCGACGCCATGCTGGCGCGCGAGAGCCGCGAGGCGCTGGCCGCGGCCTGCTTCCAGTTTCTGCCCACGCGCGCGAAGCTGGATTTGCAGGGCTGGGAAAACGACGACATCTTCGCCCATTCCTGATTTTACCATTTGCCGGAACATTCGGCCATTTGCCGCCAATGTTGCCCGGTTTCGGTCACTTTTCCGCTGTTTGCCAAGGGTCCTATTGCGCATCCCATCAAGTGCTTGATGGAGCGCAAAAATGCCGGGCTGCAAAATGGGGCGTCATTGCGTAGAATGATGGGACCAGACCGGCGCTTCGGAGCAGACTTTGTCTTCAATTCAGGGCCAGAGCTATCAGGCTGCTGCGGATGCGCGCTACGCGAAGGCGAAGCGTCACAGCCGCCGTGTGCGCCAGTTGCGCCTGGCCGTGCCGGTGATGGTGGCTGCTGCGATGCTGACCATCGTCGGAATCTCGCTTTTCAATCCGTTCAGGATTCTTTCAAAGCTGCCGATCGATATTGGCAAGCTCGGTGTGTCCGGGACCAGGATCACGATGGACTCGCCGCATCTTGCGGGTTTTACGCCGGATCAGCGGCCCTATGAACTCTGGGCCAAGTCGGCGGTGCAGGACGTGACACGGCCGAACAATGTCGAACTGCACGAGTTGCGCGCGAAGGTTCAGATGGAAGACAGGACAGGCATCACCATGGATGCGCGCACCGGTTTGTTCGACACCAAAACCCAGTTGCTCGATCTGAAGGACAGTATCTTCCTCCAGTCCACCACGGGTTATGAAGCGCGGCTGACGCAGGCGGCGGTCGACATGGCGGGCGGCACGGTGTCGTCGGATGAACCCGTGGCGGTGAAGCTGCTGAACGGCACGCTCGACGCCAACCGGCTCAGGATTCTGGAAAACGGCGCGGTGGTGCGCTTTGAAGGCGGTGTCTCGATGATCCTGATTCCGGAGCAGCCGAAAGACCCGGCGGCGCCTGCGCAGGATGCTGCCGCAAGATGATCCGCTCCATGATGAAGGCTGATAATGGTCATGAGGCTGGCGCGCCGGCGCGCACGATGACACGCGCGCTGTCCATCGCAATGCTCGCTGCTTCGCTGTGTGCCGTAACCGGGGCGCGCGCGCAGAGTTCTGCGACGGGCGTGCCCAACGCGATGCAGGGGTTCTCGCAGAATCGCGACAAGCCGATCCAGATCGACGCGGCGTCGCTGGAGATGCGCGACAAGGACAAGGCGGCGACGTTCAGCGGCAATGTGAAAGTCGTGCAGGGCGACACGACGATGCTCTGCAAGACGCTTGTGGTGTTTTACGACAACGACCAATCCGCCGACGCCAAGAAACCCGCGATGAAATCCGCGACACCCGGACCGAGCGGCAGTTCGTCGATCCGCAAGCTCGAAGCGAAGGGCGGAGTCGTCGTCACCCAGAAGGACTCGACGGTGACGGGAGATCGCGGCATCTTCGACATGCGCGCCAACACGGTCACGATGTTCGGCAATGTGCTGCTCACGAAAGACAAGAACGTGTTGCGCGGCGACCGGCTCGTTGTCGATCTGACCACCGGCGTGTCCCGGGTCGAATCCGACAGCGGGCGTGTGCAGGGCGTGTTCCAGGCAGCCCCCCAGCAGGGCGAAAAGGGAGGCGGCTCCTCGCCGTCACCGGCGCCGGGTGCGCCGGGAAAGCCCCTTAAACTCAATAGTTTGCCGGCCACGCCGAAGCGCAATGGTTGAACCGGATGCGCCGAGCCTGTATCACCCGGCCCTTGAATATTCCGCCCTGGACATTTTGGGATAGGCAATCCGCCTTCGCTCCATCATGCTCGGGCAACCAACCAAGGCTGATTTGAAGCTGCATGGTGGATCTCCTGCGCATCTTTCGTCGTCGAGGCCCGGCGCGTGGACGGCAGGGGTTTGCGCGTTCGCAGCAGGACGGCCTGCGTCAGGACATCACCTCGCTGGCCGCGCGCATGGGCGACATCTTCAAGCCTGCCGCGGGCGAGAAGCCCCCTGCCGGCGCGGGACGCGTCCCGCGAGACCGCGCCGGTCCGGCGCGAGGCGGTTGTGGCGGGAATTCCCCGCGAGCCCGCGACGCTTGCGCCGCAGGAGTCGTCAGCGTTCATCCATGACGCGCCGCCGATCCCGCGCAGCCTGCCGCGGGAGTCTTCAAAAGGACAGCCGCGTGAGAGCGTGCCGCGCCCGCGCGCTTCAACCAACGGCGCAGCGCCGCCACGCACGCAGCATTCGGGCTATCTCGCCATTCACGGCGTCGAGAAAAGTTTCGGCACGCGCAAGATCGTGCACGGCGTCAGCATTTACGTCCGGCGCGGCGAAGCCGTCGGCATTCTCGGCCCGAACGGCGCCGGCAAGACCACCGTGTTCTACATGATTACCGGCCTCATCAAGCCGGATCGCGGCCGCGTCGAACTCGACGGCCATGATGTGACGCAACTGCCGATGTATCAGCGCGCGCGTCTCGGTATCGGTTATCTGCCGCAGGAAGCGTCGATCTTTCGCGGGCTGTCCGTCGAAGACAACATTCGCGCGGTGCTCGAAGTGGTCGAGCCCGACAAGCGCAAGCGCGAACGTGAACTGGATTCGCTGCTTGAGGAATTCAATATCACGCGCTTGCGGAAATCGCCGTCGATTGCGCTGTCCGGCGGCGAGCGGCGGCGCGTTGAAATCGCCCGCGCGCTGGCGTCGCGTCCGAGCTACATGCTGCTCGACGAACCTTTCGCGGGCATCGATCCGATCGCGGTCGGCGACATTCAGCAACTGGTGCGGCATCTCACGCAACGCGGCATCGGCGTCCTGATCACCGATCACAATGTGCGCGAAACGCTCGGCCTCACCGATCGCGCCTACATCGTCTATGCGGGTGAGGTTCTGACCGAGGGCAGTCCGGACGAGATCGTCAACGATCCCGACGTGCGCCGCCTCTATCTCGGTGAGGAATTCCGGCTTTAAATCCTAAGCCGGGCAGGAAATCCCAGGCCTTAGGCAGCGGAGATGTTCGTTATTTGGCGGGGATGGCGCGGTCGCGCTGTTTACCCTGACCAGAGATATTGCAGCGCAGCGCGCTCTACTCCAAATTTTCAAAACGTCAAGACGTGTACAACCGTTCCAGAAAGGATTAAGCAAGAAACGGACCAATTTTTGGACCGGAACTGGCTTTTATGGCACTGACGCAGAGATTAGAGTTCCGCCAGTCGCAGTCGCTGGTAATGACGCCGCAGCTCATGCAGGCGATCAAGCTGCTGCAACTGTCCAATCTCGACCTGGTGGCCTTTGTCGAGGACGAGCTTGAGCGCAATCCGCTGCTTGAGCGGGCCGATCAGGATGGCGCCCCCGGACCGGGGCCAGGAGCCTGCCGCCCAGACCGAATTTTCCGAGGGCGAGGACACCGGATTTTCCCTCGGCAGTGACCATGCGGGCGACGGCGAACGCGCGGCGGACGCCTTCGAGCCCGGCGCCGAGGAGTGGATGGCGCCCGATCTCGGCACCCGTACCGAAATCGAGCAGACCTTCGACACCGGCATGGAGAACGTTTTTCCCGAGGAGCCGGCGGATGTCGCCGCGCGCTCGGCGCAGGACGCCGCTCCGACCGCCTACACCGAATGGGGCGGCGGAGCATCGAACGACGACGACTACAATCTCGAGGCCTTTGTCGCGGCCGAGACGACACTGGGCAGCCATCTCGCCGAACAGTTGGCGGTGGCGTTTCCGGACCCGATGCGCCGCATGATCGGGCAATACCTGATCGACCTCGTGGACGACGCCGGCTACGTACCCGCCGATCTCGGCGACGCGCACGAGAAGCTCGGCACCTCGCGCGAAGAGGTCGAGGCGGTGCTCGCGGTCTTGCAGAAATTCGATCCGCCCGGCGTCTGCGCGCGCAACTTAAGCGAATGCCTTGCGATTCAGTTGCGTGAACGCGACCGCTACGATCCCGCGATGCAGGCCCTTGTCGAAAATCTCGACCTGCTGGCGAAGCGCGACATCGCGTCCCTGCGCAAAATCTGCGGCGTCGATGACGAAGACATCGCCGACATGATCGGTGAAATTCGCCACCTCAATCCCAAGCCCGGCCTGAAGTTCGGATCGGCCAAGACGCAGAGCGTGGTGCCGGATGTCTATGTCCGTCCGGGACCGGACGGCGGCTGGCATGTCGAACTCAACAGCGACACCTTGCCGAAGGTACTGGTCAATCAGGTCTACTATTCGCAACTGTCCAAGACCATTCGCAAGGACGGCGACAAAACCTATTTCACCGATTGCTTGCAGAATGCGACGTGGCTGGTGCGCGCGCTCGACCAGCGCGCCCGGACCATCCTGAAGGTCGCCACCGAAATCGTTCGCCAGCAGGACGGCTTTTTCACGCAAGGGGTGGCGCACCTGCGGCCGCTCAACCTGAAGGCGGTCGCCGACGCCATTCAGATGCACGAATCGACCGTGTCGCGCGTTACCGCGAACAAGTACATGGCGACAAATCGCGGCACGTTTGAATTGAAGTATTTCTTCACCGCCTCCATTGCCTCGGCGGACGGCGGCGATGCGCATTCCGCCGAAGCCGTGCGGCACCGCATCAAACAACTGATCGACGCCGAAAGCCCGACCGCCATTTTGTCGGATGATACCATCGTGGAACGATTGCACGGCGACGGTATTGATATCGCACGGCGCACCGTTGCGAAGTATCGTGAAGCCATGCGTATTCCATCGTCCGTGCAGCGCCGCCGCGACAAGCAGAGCATGCTTGGCACGGCGCTGACCTCTGCGGCTCCCGCCGTGGACAGGTCCCGCGACACAGCTACCGCTTGACTGCATCGTCAAGAAGCGGAACGCTCCTGAACACATCCGAACTGCCTGCCCGAATTATATGTCCGAAGAAGTAAGTGAGGAACGACATGACACTCCGGGTCTCTGGAAAAAGCATCAGCGTCGGTGAAGCCCTGCGCGATCGCGTCAGCGAACGCACGGAAGAAGTGCTTCGAAAATATTTCGACGGCAACTATTCGGGTCACATCACGCTCAGCAAGGATGGATTCGGCTTCCGTACCGATTGCGCGCTTCATCTGGATTCGGGAATCACGCTCGAGGCGGATTCGATGGCCGCCGATGCCTATGCCAGCGCCGACCAGGCGCTGCTGCTAATTGAGAAGCGTCTGCGCCGTTACAAGAGCCGCCTCAAGGATCGTTCCGCGCGCAAGTCGCATGCGGCGTCGGCCGCGCTCGCCGATCTGAACGGAGCGGGACTCGATGCGCCGAGTTATGTGATCGAGGCCCCTTCGCATGACGAGGAAGACGTCACCGAATTCAATCCCGTCATCATCGCGGAGGCGGTCACGTCGCTGAAGCGGTTTTCGGTGAGCGAAGCGGTCATGGAGCTCGACCTGACCGGGGCTGCGGTGCTGGTTTTCCAGCACGGGTCCAGCGGCCGGGTGAATGTCATCTACCGGCGGCCGGACGGCAATGTCGGCTGGATCGATCCTCCGGCGATTCCCGAGCCGGTTCGCCATTGACGCCCCGTCAGAGCCTAACTATGGTCCGCGACCTTTCAGGTTTGCGGGCCAGAGTCTGGTTCGAATGGCCCTTGACGCCGCCCGGTCTCCGACCGATTTACCAAGTTCAACAACCACTTAAACCTCATCCTCGGAACGTTCCATGACGATTACCGATCTGGTCGCACCCGAGGCGATTCTTCCTGCCTTGAAGGTCAACAGCAAGAAGCAGGCGCTTCAGGAACTCGCCGCGCGGGCCGCCGTCCTGACCGGACAGAACGAACGGTCGATTTTCGAGGTGCTTTTGCAGCGTGAGAAGCTGGGAACCACCGCCGTTGGTTACGGCGTGGCGATTCCTCACGGCAAACTGCCGAAGCTCGACAAGCTGGTGGGACTTTTCGCGCGGCTCGATCGCCCCATCGATTTCGAGGCCATGGACGGCCAGCCGGTCGATCTGGTGTTCCTGTTGCTGGCGCCGGAAGGTGCCGGCGCGGACCATCTCAAGGCGCTGGCGCGCGTCGCGCGGCTGCTGCGCGATCAGGACATCGCCAAGAAGCTGCGCGCCTCAAAGGATGCACAGGCGCTGTATTCGGTGCTGGCGCTGCCGCCGGCGACGGCGGCCTGACGGCGTTTTCTCTGGCATCCCGGTCTCGTTCAGCGCGGCTGCGCTGCCCAGTTCCTTTCCTTGAGCAGGGCCAGAAACGCCCTCGTGCCGGCGCTTCGATACCCGCCCTTGCGGAGCAGGGCCGACGTCGTTCGCGTTGCGAATGGCGGGTCGAGTTTGATCGCGCTGAAGCCGGGAAGATTCCGCGCTGTTGCCGCGGGCAGAATGGTGGCGAGCGATGTGCTTTGCACGACCGCAACAAGGGCATCGACCGAATTGGATTCGAGAGCGATCCGCGGCTGCACCCCGTTCGTCTTCAGATACTGATTGATCGGCGCGCGCGTCACGAAAGCCCCGTCCAAGAGAGCCAGGTCGAGGCCGGCAAGCCGGGCGGCCGCAAGTTTCCGCCGCCCGGCCAACGGATGATCCTTGCCGACGACGACGCAGAGCTGCGCGTCGTGCAGGGGCTCCGTCACCACATCGAGCGACGCAAGATCTCCCAGGCCAACGCCGATGTCATAGCGATCGTCCAGCAGGGCTCTTTCCATGGCGGCCTGGGCCAGAATATCGACGGTCAGGTCGATGCCCGGATGCCGCCGCCGAAACGCGCCGACCACGGGGCCGACGAGGTAGGTCGTAAAAAGCGGAAGAAACGCAACGCGAAGAATCCCACTTGCCAGATTCTCGACGTCACGCGCGGCGCGTTGCGCGGCATCGAGATTCTGGAACGCAAATTTCAAATGCCGGATGTAGGCCTGTCCCGCATCGGTGGGCCTGACGGTCCGGCCGGAGCGGTCGAGCAGTTTGGTACCGAGTCTGTCTTCGAGGTATCGAATCTGCTGCGACAGCGCGGGCTGTGAAACGTTCAGCGCTTCCGCCGCGCGGGTGAAGCTGCCGTGATCGACAACCGCCAGCAGATATCGCGCGGGACGCAGCATAAGATTTTTCTTATCAATTTGATCAGGTATCGGTCTTGGACATTATGGCCGCCCCCGCCGAGATTTGGAAGGCATCTTGAGATGCTGGAAGAACGGCGTGCATGTCGGACATATCCTGCCCTGCGACGAATCCTCCGCGGTCGTTCGCGGCGGCAAATTTCGGCATGGTCCTTGGACTGGCCGGGCTGGGTCAGGCATGGCGTGCTGCCGCGGTGCTATTTGGAATCCCGTGGCTGATCGGCGAGGCCGTTGTGTTCCTCGCTGTTGCGATCTGGGCGGGTTTCCTGATCGCCTATGCCGCCAGCGCCCTTCGCGCGCCGGCCGCCGTGCGCGCGGAGTTCGGGCATCCCGTGCAGGGCGCGACGCCCGCGCTTCTCGGCATCGCGACATTGCTAATGGTGCCTGCGGTCCGGCCTTATTCGGAAATAGCTGCGGGCATTGTCCTCGTGGCCGGCGTGTCCTGGCATTTGCTCTTCGCGATGTGGCACTCGGGTCTCGGCTGGCGCACCGGCCGCGATCCTCGCAGCCTCAGTCCCACGGTTTACCTGCCGACGGTGGCAGGCAATTTCACCAGCAGCGCCGCGTTCGGTGTGATGGGATGGCCGGATATTGGCTGGTGCTTCATGGGCGCGGGGCTGTTTTCCTGGCTGGCGCTTGAATCGCTCATTTTGCAGCGTCTCTGGGACCCGGCCATCTTCCCGGCCGCGCAGCGTTCGAGCATCGGCATTCATCTTGCGCCGCCCGCGGTCGCCGGGGCCTCGTGGCTGACACTCGGTGCCGCGCCCGATCATTGGGTCCTGATGCTCTGGGGCTACGCCCTGTTTCAACTGGCGCTGGGCTGCCGTCTGATCGGCTGGCTTCGCGAACAGCCGTTCTCGGTCGCGTACTGGTCTTACACGTTCGGCGTTTCAAGCACCGCGGTGATCGCCGTCAAGCTCGCGCTCGCCGGCGTTCCGGTCGCCGTCCATGTCGCGGCGCCGATACTGCTGCTGGCCAGCCTGTTCGAAGGATATTTGCTTGCGCGCACCCTGTTGCAGGGCGCTCGCGCGCTGTGGGCCATTGCCAATCGGCTGTCGTTCGTCCATCGACGCCTCATACCAAATCTCAGAAATTGTGACTCGTTGACGATTCCCAAATCAGTTTCGCTCTGATTCATTGGTGGCGAACGATGGAGGTTCGTCATGTCCATTCCAGTATCGTTGCGCGGGGATTTCACGGCATCTCAACTGCGCGCACTTGCGAGGAAGACGAAGGATGGCCCGCAGGCTCGGCGGCTTTTGGCGCTGGCGGCGATTTACGATGGGGCGACCCGCACCGAGGCGGCGAGGATTGGCGGCGTGACGCTACAGATCATCCGGGACTGGGTGATGCGGTTCAATGCGCGGGGTGCTGCCGGCCTGCTTGACGGCAAATCGCCCGGTCAACCCTCGAGGCTCAATGATGTGCAACGCCAGGCGATTGTGCGGATGATCGAGAGCGGCCCGATCCCGGCGATCCACGGTGTCGTGCGCTGGCGGCTGATTGATCTTTCGCAATGGATATACGAGGAGTTCCGCATCACGGTCGCCAAGCAGACGCTGAGCCGGGAGCTTCGCGCGATGGGTTACCGAAAGCTCTCAGCCCGACCGCGCCATCATGCGCAGGCCGAGGGAGCCATCGAGGATTTTAAAAAAAGTTCCCAGCGCGCCTGGATGAAGTCGCGCGCGAAAACGCAATCGATGTCGGCAAGATAGAAATTTGGTTCCAGGACGAGGCTCGTATCGGCCAGAAGAACAAGATCACCCGCAGGTGGGCCAAACGCGGGACTCGCCCGAGCGCTCCGCAAGATCAGCGAACCGCATCGACCTATATCTTTGGTGCCATCTGCCCGAAACAGGGCAAGGGCGCGGCTCTGATCCTGCCCTCCTGCAATATCGAAGCGATGAACCTGCACCTCGCGGAAATCGCCAAAGCGGTCGCACCAGGAGCCCATGCCGTCCTCCTCGTCGATCAGGCCGGATGGCATCTGTCAGCAAGATTGCTCATTCCCGCCAACATCACCATCCTCGCCCTGCCGCCGAAATGCCCTGAACTTAATCCCGTTGAAAACATCTGGCAGTATATGCGTGACAACTGGCTCTCGAACCGCGTCTTCAAATCCTACGACGATATCGTCGATCACTGCTGCTACGCTTGGAATACCCTTGTCGACCGCCCCTGGAAGATCATGTCCATCGGACTGCGCCAATGGGCGCACGGGTTCTGATCAGCGAGACTTGGTATCAGTCATCCGCGGGTTGAACGCCGCCGCGCAAAATAAAAACGGCGACGCTCAGCGCGCCGCCGTTCCTTCCGTTGCTCGTCGCGCCGTGAACCGTGCGTCAGTGGACGCTGACGGTTTCCAGCTCGTTGCTCCATGCATTCGCGATCGCCGCTTCGCGGCTGTCGGTCAGCATGATCGGAGTGCCGTCAGCGGCATGAAGCGCGAACAGCTTCAGGCCGGGCGCGATCTGCGGCGCCTGCGGGAAAAGCCCCGGCACGTCTTCCGAGCGAATCTGTTTGACGTAGGCAATGTGGCCTTCGCCCAATGTCGCCAGCGCCTCCAGCGAGACGGCGGGTTCAAAGATGATGTTACCTTCAGTCATGGTCTCGACTCCTTGCAGTTGTTAAGCGGTCGAGTCCGCTACCCGTTCCATTATTCGTGTTCATTGATGGCTATCGTCTTAACGACCCGTTCAGGCTCGGGACGAGCCAGATCGATCGACAGCAGGCCGTTCTTCAGGTCTGCGCCGATGACATACATCCCGTCCGCCAGCACGAAGGTGCGCTGGAAATGACGCGCGGCGATGCCGCGGTGGATGTATTGCCGGGTCTTGTCGTCCTGCTGGCGGCCCCGGATCACGAGCTGGTTTTCCTCAGTGGTTACATCGAGTTGGTCGCGGGTAAAGCCTGCGACCGCCAGCGTGATCCGCAGGCGCTCGGGCTGGCCGTCATCACGGCCGCACCGCTCGATGTTGTAAGGAGGATAACCGTCTGCGCCTTTCACGACGCGATCGAGCGCACGCTCGATTTCGTCGAATCCCAAAAGGAACGGACTCGATAGCGAAGGAACACGAGACATTTTCACAAAGTCCTCTCGAAGCGACTTTGATGGTTGGAGCCCTTGCGGCGCTCTTTCCTGGTTCCCGGCTGCCGGATGGCCAGCCAGTTGAATTGAATATGGCGATTTCCGGGTGCCGTTCAAGAACCCCTGTCGGCCTTCAAACAGGAAAAACGCGAGCGTTTTCAGGCGTGATCGCCGAGCCGGCCGCGGCCGTCGGGGCTGAACAGATGCAGCTTGTCGCGCCCGGCCGTGACCCTGATTCGCCCGCCGATCACAGGCTCCGCCTCGCCCGGCAGGCGGACGATGATCTCGCCCGGCGGCAGTTCACCGGGCTTCGTGCTGACGGTCGGGCCCGCGCCGTCGCGCGCCCGGGTGCCATAGACGAAGGTTTCCGCGCCGACCCGCTCGATGGCATCGACGACGAGTTCGAGCGCGAGACCGGCGGGTGAGGATCCGTCGGTCAGCACGAAATCTTCCGGCCGCACGCCGAGGATGGCGTCACCGGGCACCTTGATCCCGAGACCTTCGAGCAGTGCGCCGAGATCGTTGGCCTGCACCGGCAGGAGATTCATCGGCGGCGCGCCGATGAAGGAGGCGACGAAGGTGGTGGCGGGCTTGCGGTAGATATCGAGCGGCTTGCCGATCTGTTCCACCACGCCGCCGTTCATCACCACCAGAATATCGGCGAGCGTCATCGCCTCGAGCTGATCGTGGGTGACATAGATCGCCGTGGTCTTGAGGCGGCGTTGCAGTTTGCGGATTTCGACGCGCATGGCGATGCGCAGCTTGGCGTCGAGATTCGACAGCGGCTCGTCGAACAGGAACACCTTCGGCTGCCGCACGATGGCGCGGCCCATGGCGACGCGCTGGCGCTGGCCGCCCGAGAGTTGGCGCGGCTTGCGATCCAGCATCGGCGTGATTTCGAGAATCTGCGCCGCCTCGCGCACGCGGGTATCGATCTCCGGCTTCGGCATGCCGCGATTGCGCAGGCCGTAAGCCATGTTGTTGTAGACGCTCATGTGCGGATAGAGCGCGTAGTTCTGGAATACCATGGCGATGTCGCGGTCGGCGGGTTCGATCTCGTTGACCACGCGGCCGCCGATGTCGATGGTGCCGCTGGTGATGGTTTCCAGTCCCGCCACCATGCGCAGCAGCGTGGACTTGCCGCAGCCGCTTGGACCTACGAGGACGCAGAACTGTCCGTCGCCCACTTCGAAGTCGATGCCTTTGATCGCGTCGACGCCGCCGGCGTAGGTCTTGCGGACATTGTGAAGGATGACGTTAGCCATGGTGGAATCTCCCCTCCCCCGCGTAGCGGTGGGGAGGGGTCGGGGTGGGGGGCTATTGCCGTGCGGCTCCCCCCACCCGGTCCTCCGCTTCGCTCGGACCACCCTCCCCACCGCGAGAGCGGGGGAGGGATGTCTCCTCCGCCGAGATCAACAGGCCATTCGCTACGCGCCATTTTCTGTTCGTCATCTTCACTTTTCCGTCTCCACCAGGCCGCGCACGAACAGCCGCTGCATCAGGATCACCACCGCCACCGGCGGCAGCATCGCCAGCACGGCGGTGGCCATCGCCAACTGCCATTCCGCCAGTTCGTCCGTGGTGGTCAGCATTTTCTTGATGCCGGTCACGATGGTCTGCATCGAGTCCTGCGTGGTGATCAGCAGCGGCCACAGATATTGATTCCAGCCGTAGATGAACTGGATCACGAACAGCGCGGCGATGGTCGTGATCGACAGCGGCAGCAGCGTGTCCTTGAAAAACGGAACGGTCCCGCGCCGTCGATCTTCGAGGCTTCCAGCAGTTCTTCGGGAACGGTCATGAAGAATTGCCGGAACAGCAGCGTGCCGGTGGCGGACGCGATCAGCGGCAGGATCAATCCCGCATAGGTGTCGAGCATGTGCAGATCGGCGACCACCTTGTAGGTGGGATAGATGCGGACCTCGACCGGCAGCATCAGCGTGATGAAGATGATCCAGAATGCGGTCTTGCGGAACGGAAAGCGGAAATAGACCACGGCGAAGGCCGACAGGATCGAGATGAGGATCTTGCCGACCGCGATGCCGGTGGCGGAGATCAGCGAATTCATCAGCATGTGACCGACCGGCTCGCGGCTGGCGCGCGACCCGCCGACGAAGATCGCGCGATAATAGTTCTCCAGGGTGTGACCGCCGGGAGAGAGCGGCATGTTGCCGGTGACCACTGTGGCGGCGTCATGGGTCGAGGCGATCACCGCGAGATAGACCGGAAACGCGACGAGGAGCACGCCGAAGGTGAGAATGGCATAGGCGACGACATCGCGCAGCGGGCGGTGCTCGACCATCAGTACTGCACCTTGCGCTCGACGTAGCGAAACTGGATCGCGGTGAGCGCGATGACGATCACCATCAGCACCACGGATTGCGCGGCGGAGCCGCCGAGGTCGCCGCCGAGCCGTCCGTCCGCGTAGACCTTGTAGACCATGGTCGTGGTCGCGCCCGCCGGGCCGCCGCCGGTGACGGCGTCGATGATGCCGAACGTGTCGAAGAACACGTAGACGACATTCACCACCAGCAGGAAGAACAGGGTCGGCGACAGCAGCGGAAACACGATGGTCCAGAACCGGCGCAGCGGGCCGGAGCCATCGATCGCTGCGGCTTCCAGCACGCTTTTCGGAATCGCCTGAAGGCCCGCGAGAAAGAACAGGAAATTATACGCGATCTGCTTCCACACGGCGGCCATCACCACCAGCGTCATGGCGTGATTGCCGTTCAGCAGCGGATTCCAGTCAAAACCCAGCACGCGCAACGGACGCGCCAGCGTGCCGAGCGAAGGATGGAACATGAAGATCCACAGCACGCCGGCAATCGCGGGTGCAACCGCATAGGGCCAGATCATCAAGGTCTTGAAGGCCGGGGCTGCTTTGAGGTCCTTGTCGGCCTGGGTCGCAAACAGCAGCGCGATGCTCAGCGACAGCAACGCGACGAGGGTCGAGAACACCGCCGTCGTCAGCATCGCCTTGTAGTATTCGGGCTGCGCGAACAGCGCCTGGTAATTCTCCAGACCGATGAATTCCGAGGACAGGCCGAAAGCATCTTCGCGCAAAAACGATTGCCAGACGGCCTGGCTGGCGGGCCAGTAGAAGAACACGAACGTGATGATGAGCTGCGGCGTCAGCAGCAGGTACGGCAGCAGCTTGTTGTTGAAGACGGCGGACTTTTCCATTCAGCAATGCCTCCCCTCCCTCCACCATCGCAGTGAGGAGAGGTTGGGGGGTGCGAGGTGTTTCGATGGAAACGCTAAGCGCTCCCTCCCCCTTGCGGGGGAGGGGTTGGGGGAGGGGGTGGCCACAAGCTCTATGCACGCGATACCCCCACCCCCGACCCCTCCCCGCAAGGGGGAGGGGGAGTATGCGCGGCCCTCGATTGCGTCAACGTGATCGCACCTGCTTTAAACTTATCTCACTCACTTCACGGTTTTCTCGAAGGTCCGCAGCATGGCATTGCCGCGTGAGACCGCCGAATCGAGCGCGTCCTTGGCGGTCTTCTGGCCGGCGAGCGCGGCTTCGAGTTCTTCCGCCCAGATGTCGCGCATCTGCACCATGTTGCCGAAACGAAGTCCGCGCGAATTTTCCGTCGGCTCCTTGTTGGTGAGTTCCTTCAGCGGCGTTTGCAGTGTCGGGTTCTTTTCATAGAAGCCGTCCGCCTTGGTCTTTTCATAGGCGGCCTTGGTGATCGGCAGATAGCCGGATTCCTGATGCAGCTTGGCCTGCCGGTTGGTGTCGGACAGGAAAGTGAAGAACTTGGCGACGCCCTTGTATTCATCCGGCTTCTTGCCGCCCATCACCCAGAGCGATGCGCCGCCGATGATCGAGTTCTGCGGCGCGCCCGCGACATCCGGATAGTACGGCATCGGCGCGGAGGTGAAGGCGAACTTTGCGGTGCCCTTGGCGGTGGCGTAATAGCCCGACGAGGTCAGGAACAGCGGGCACTCGCCGGAGCCGAAACGGGCCTCGCCCGCATTGGCGCGGCCGGAATAGTCGTAGGTCTTGTCCTTTTGCAGGTCGATCAGGTTCTGCAAATGCTTGATGTGCAGCGGGGAGTTGAATTTCAGCACGGTGTCGAAGCCGTCGAGGCCGTTCGCCTTGGTGCCGATCGGCACGTTGTGCCAGGCGGAAAACTGCTCGATGTTGGCCCAGGTCGCCCATGCGTTGGAGAAACCGCAGGTGGCGTATCCGGCGGCCTTCAGCTTCTTGGCGGCGTCGAACACCTGCGGCCAGGTTTTCGGAATCTCCGCGATGTTCGCCTTCTTCAGCGCGTCGAGGTTGACCCACATCACCATCGACGAGGAATTGAAGGGGAACGACAGCATGTCGCCCTTCGCGGTCGAATAGTAGCCGGTGATCGCGGGCAGGTAGGCCTTCGGGTCGAACGGCTCGTTGGCGTCCTTCATGAGCTGGTAGACCGGCTTGATCGCGCCGGTGGCGCTCATCATGGTCGCGGTGCCGACCTCGAACACCTGGATGATGTGTGGCGCGTTGCCGGCGCGGAACGCGGCGATGCCGGCGTTCATGGTGTCCGGATAGCTGCCCTTGAAGGTGGGCACCACCTTGTAGTCGCTCTGCGAGGCGTTGAAATCCGCCGCGAGCTTGTTGACGATATCGTTGTTGCCGCCGGTCATGGCGTGCCACCACTGGATCTCGGTGACGGCCTGCGCCGGCGTTGCGAAAGCAATGATCGTTGAAGCGGCGAGGCCCAGAATGGCCTTGAGGCCGGCGTGGCGAATTGTCATCGATCGTATCTCCCTGAAGCCGTCATCATCGTTTGCGCGGTAACAGCGCCGGATGACGTGCGCGTGACGCCGAATGGTAGTCGGGGAGGGTTGCCCGAGGGAAGCCCTAAATGGCTTCGACCTTGGGCGCAGACGGCTTGATGGCCGCCATAAAGCAATGAAGCATCATCGCTCCGCTCATTTCCGCGGAAGCGGGAATCCAGTCCTTCAAAAACCTGGGTCCCCCTTTCGCGGGGACGAGCGGAAAAGAGGCTGATTCAACGTATTGGAATCATGCCTTAACGCTTCCGCTCCCCGACCACCACGCCCGAGGCGCGAAGATCGGCGATCTCTTTCGCCGAGTAGCCGAACTCGCCGAGAACCTCATCAGTATGCTGGCTGTATTTCGGCGGCACGCGGCGCAGGCTGGCCTTGGTCCGGTCGAAGCGGATCGGCGAGGCGACGCCCTTGTACCAGTCCTTCTCGATGACATCGCCGCGATACTTGGTGTGCTCGTTGGACAATGCCTTGTCGATGGACTGCACTGGGCCCGCGGGCAGACCCGCCGCAAGCAGGCGGCGGCACAGCGGCTCGGCATCGAGATCCTTGAGGATGTCGACGAGGACGGCGGTGAGTTCGTCACGGTTCGCGATGCGATCGCGGTTGCGCGCGAAGCGCGGGTCGGTGCCGAGTTCGGGCCGCCCGAGTTCCTTCATCAGCTTGCGGAAAGTGCCGTCGTTGCCGACCCCCATGAAGATGTTGCCGTCGCGGGCGGGGAACACGGCATAGGGCACCAGATTCGGATGCTCGTTGCCGGTCAGCGCCGGCGGCTTGCCGTGCATGAAATAGTTGGCCGTGTGCGGGTGCATGATCGCAAGGCCGACTTCGTAAAGCGTCGTCTCGAGAAACTGTCCCTTGCCGGATTTCTGCCGCTCCGCCAGCGCCATCAGGATGCCGGTGGCGGCATAAAGCCCCGTCGACATATCGACCAGCGCGACGCCGATCCGGGTCGGACCGCTTTGCGGCGAGCCGGTCGAGGCCATCAGGCCGACCATCGACTGGATGATCGCGTCGTAGCCGGGATGTCCGCCATGCGGGCCGTCCGCGCCGAATCCGGAAATGCGGCAGTGGATCAACGTGGGAAATTTCGCGCGCAGGAAATCGTTGCCGATGCCCCACTTGTCGAGGGTGCCGGGCTTGAAGTTCTCGATCAGCACGTCGGCGGTCTCGAGCATCTTCATCAGCACGGCGCGGCCACCTTCGGACGCAAGGTCGAGACCGATGGAGCGCTTGTTGCGGTTGGTGCCGATGAAATAGGCCGCGTCGTCGTCGTGGAATGGAGGGCCCCAGTCGCGGGTCTCGTCGCCGGCGGGAGGCTCGACCTTCACGACATCCGCGCCGTGGTCGGCGAGAATCTGCGTGCAGTAGGGACCGCCGAGCACGCGCGTGAGATCGATCACGCGCAGTCCGGCCATCGCTCCGGGTTGGGATGTCATCGGGTCAACCTTCGATCAGCGGAAAACAGAAGACGATGCCGCGGGCGCGGCCGCCGGCACATTGAAAGAATTCGGCGAGCCGCGTCAATATCGTCACGGACTGGCATCCATGCGCGCGCGCATGCTGCGCTGCGTTGGTTCAGCAAGCGAACGTTGCGCATGGCGCTGGCTCGAAAGTCATTCCGGCGATCAGGCCGGTGATTATTGGCATTCCAGGGCTTCACTCTGCTGGCTTCAACAAACGCTTCTTTGCAAACGCGCGTCCCGAGTGCGACTTCAAATAAGTCTCGAATGAGAGCGCTTGGAGCTTGTCGGGAAAGGCGCGGTACCAGGCAAGCTGCCATGGCGTGAATTTCGAGGTATGTGCTGATTTGCAGGCGTTATGATCGGCCAACCGCTGCTTCAAATCGGCCGTGGCGCCGGTGTATTCTTGATCCGGAGAACTCATGCTGCGGAGGATGTAGACGTACCACATGGCGCGCATCTTCCGTCGTATGACTGTGCGGCGTCAAACGCTTTGGATTGCACAATAGTAGTGGCTGCGCCACGCGTAGCCTGGCTGCGGGAGCGATCGGGATTTTGAGGGTGTGAACTAGGCCCGTCGTCGCCCTTCGGGCTTTGCCGGGCACGCTTCGCCTTCGGCTGCGTGGCTGCGCCACGCGTAGCCGAAGGCGAAGCGTGGTGGAGCCAGGCGGGATCGAACCGCCGACCTCTTGCATGCCATGCAAGCGCTCTCCCAGCTGAGCTATGGCCCCGAACACCTCACCGCGCGGTGGGACAACGCGGTGTTCGTCTCTTAGAATTTGCGCGTATTCGGCAAATCAATATCCGCTTCGCGGAATACGCGTCAAAAATCACACTTGAGAGTTTATCTCAAGTCTCTTCGTCGCCCGTCACGTCGCCGATGATGTCGGTGACGTCTTCGTCGTCTTCCTCGTCCTCGGCGATGAAGGTCGAATCATCGTCATCGTCGTCGGTGAGGGTCTCATCGACTTCGATGTCGTCTTCCGATTCCGGCACCACGGCCTTGACCTTGCCGGTGTTCTCTTCGGCGTCGGCCTCTTCCAGCGAAACCAACTCTTCCGCCTCGGCCGGCTCCGGCACGATGCTGGCGGCGCTGGCCGCGGCAGCCCGTGCGGCGGCGTCGGCGCGCGTGCGCGGCGGAGGAATCGGCGCAATCGGCACAACCTCGCCGGTGTACGGCGAAATCACCGGGGTCTTGTTGAGGTCATAGAACTTCTTGCCCGTGGTCGGGCAAATGCGCTTGGTTCCGAGATCGGCTTTGGCCACGGCTTATAGTCCTGAGAATGTCTTGAAAAAGCGGTGCTTCACTTGGCTAGTTGCGCCGCCGCTGTCAATAGCGGTTTGAACGATAAATGACCGGGCCGTGACGCGCCGGTAAGCCCGTGGTAGGAGCCCGCCTGCATTCAAGGAAATCCCGTTTTGACCCATTCCGACCACCCCACCCCGCTGGAATCGCGTGCCGCAGGCGCTCTCAGCGGCCGCGTCCGTGTTCCAGGCGACAAGTCGATCTCGCACCGGGCCCTGATTCTGGGCGCCCTGGCGGTCGGTGAAACCCGTATTTCGGGGCTTTTGGAAGGCGAAGACGTTCTCAACACTGCCAAGGCCATGGCCGCGCTTGGGGCGCGGGTCGAGCGCACCGGCGAGGGGGGCCTGGTCGGTCCACGGCGTCGGGGTTGGCGGTTTCGCCGCCCCGAAGGCACCGCTCGATTTCGGCAACAGCGGCACCGGTTGCCGGCTCGCCATGGGCGCGGTGGCGGGATGCCCGATCGCGGCGACGTTCGATGGCGATGCGTCGCTGCGCGGGCGGCCGATGCGCCGCATTCTCGATCCTCTCGAATTGATGGGCGCGCGGGTGATCTCAAGCGGCGACGGCGGGCGGCTGCCGATGACGCTGCAAGGCGCGCGCGATCCGCTGCCGATCGTCTACCGCACGCCGGTGGCGTCGGCGCAGATCAAGTCGGCGGTGCTGCTGGCGGGATTGTCCGCGCCCGGCGTCACCACGGTGATCGAGCAGGAAGCCAGCCGCGACCACACCGAACTGATGCTCGCTCATTTCGGCGCGCATATCGTCACGATGAAGGAGGGCGCGCACGGCCGGAAAATCTCGCTCACCGGCCAGCCCGAACTGCACGGCGCCAAAGTGATCGTGCCGGCCGATCCCTCCTCGGCGGCGTTTCCCATTGTCGCCGCGCTGATCGTGCCGGAGTCGGACGTCACGCTGACCGACATCATGACAAACCCCTTGCGGACAGGGCTTTTCACGACGCTGCGCGAAATGGGCGCGTCGATCGAGGAGAGCCATCAGCGCAACGATGCGGGCGAGCCGATGGCGCAATTCCGCGTCCGCGCGTCGCAGTTGCGCGGTGTCACCGTGCCGCCGGAGCGCGCGCCGTCGATGATCGATGAGTATCTCGTGCTCGCGGTGGCGGCGGCGTTTGCCGAGGGCGTCACCACCATGCGCGGCTTGCAGGAATTGCGCGTCAAGGAATCCGACCGGCTGGAAGCCACCGCCGCCATGCTGCGCGTCAACGGCGTCGAGGTCGAGATTTCCGGCGACGACATGATCGTGACCGGCAAGGGCCATGTGCCGGGCGGCGGCCTCGTCGCCACCCACATGGATCATCGTATCGCCATGTCGGCGCTGGTGATGGGCACGGCGTCGGACGCGCCGGTCAGGATCGACGACACCGGATTTATTGCGACCAGCTTCCCGGATTTCATTCCGATGATGCGCGGTCTGGGGGCGGACTTCACATGATTATCGCCATCGACGGACCCGCGGCGTCGGGCAAGGGCACGCTCGGCAAGCGGCTTGCCGCGCATTATCACTTCCGCCACCTCGATACCGGGCTGATCTACCGCGCCGTGGCCAAGGCCATGCTGGATGCCGGGGCGGACCTGGCCGATGAGGCCCGCGCCGCGACGCTGGCGGCGGAGCTCGATCCGGCGGCGTTCGGCGACCCCGTGCTGAAGACCCAGCGGGTCGGGGAAGCGGCCTCTATGGTATCCGCGCACCATAAGGTGAGGGCGGCGCTGCTGACATTCCAGCGGAATTTCGCCGCCGGCCCTCCCGGCGCGGTGCTCGACGGCCGCGACATCGGAACCGTGATCTGCCCGGATGCCGAGGTGAAGATTTTCGTGGTGGCCGACCCGACGGTCCGGGCCCACCGCCGCGCGCTGGAGATGCGGGCGCGGGGCGAGCAGGCCGACGAGGCCGCCGTGCTGGCGGACATCCTCAAGCGCGACGAACGCGACCGGAACAGGGCCGCGGCGCCTTTAAAAGCGGCCCCGGATGCATACTTGCTGGATAACTCTCAGTTGGATATAGAGAGCGGCGTCCGGGCTGCCATCGACATTGTCGAAGCCGTCCGAGCGGGCCGGCCTAGGGACTAACCGATCTCCCTGCCGTCATTGGAGGAATGCCCGCTCCCGGTTTTTGAGCAGTCGATCTTGCTTCTGGCCCCGGATACCGCGTCGCGCGGATAACGCGACAATCCGAATTTACGCACCGTATCGCTCGTGCAGGCACAGGCCGGCCCGTTTTCGCAAACATTGTTTGTGAAGGCGGTCGTCAAAGGCAGCGGACCTTTGGCACTGGATGCGCGATACGCCCTTAACCCCGCTGCCGGCATTCCGCATTTGGAGAACAAATGGCTTCGACTGCTACTTCCTATAATCCTTCCCGCGACGATTTCGCCGCGATGCTTGATGAGTCCTTCGCAGGCGGCAACCTGCAAGAGAGCTCCGTCATCAAGGGCATTGTTGTTGCGATCGAGAAAGACATGGCCGTCATCGACGTCGGCCTGAAGACCGAGGGCCGCGTGGCTCTCCGCGAATTCAACGGCCCCGGCCGTGAGAACGACCTCAAGGTCGGTGACGAAGTCGAGGTGTTCCTCGACCGGATCGAGAACGCACTCGGCGAAGCCGTGCTGTCGCGCGACAAGGCGCGCCGCGAGGAAAGCTGGGGCAAGCTCGAGAAGGCCTTCAACAACAACGAGAAGGTTCACGGCGTCATCTTCAATCAGGTCAAGGGTGGCTTCACCGTCGATCTCGACGGCGCTGTCGCCTTCCTGCCGCGCTCGCAGGTGGACATTCGTCCGATCCGCGACGTCGCGCCGCTGATGAACAACTCGCAGCCGTTCCAGATCCTCAAGATGGACCGCCGCCGCGGCAACATCGTGGTGTCGCGCCGCACGGTTCTCGAAGAGACCCGCGCCGAACAGCGTCAGGAACTGGTGCAGAACCTCGAAGAGGGTCAGGTCATCGACGGCGTGGTCAAGAACATCACCGACTACGGTGCGTTCGTTGATCTCGGCGGCATCGACGGCCTGCTGCACGTCACCGACATCGCATGGCGCCGCGTCAACCATCCGACCGAGGTGCTCGCCATCGGCCAGACGGTGAAGGTCAAGATCATTAAGATCAACCACGAGACCCACCGCATTTCGCTCGGCATGAAGCAGCTGCTGGACGATCCGTGGCAGGGCATCGAGGCGAAGTATCCGCTGAACTCGCGCTTCACCGGACGCGTCACCAACATCACCGACTACGGCGCGTTCGTCGAACTGGAGCCGGGCATCGAAGGCCTGATCCACGTCTCGGAAATGTCGTGGACCAAGAAGAACATGCACCCCGGCAAGATCGTTTCGACCTCGCAGGAAGTCGAAGTGCAGGTTCTCGAAGTGGATTCGGCCAAGCGCCGCATCTCGCTCGGTCTCAAGCAGACCATGCGCAATCCGTGGGAAGTGTTCGTCGAGAAGTTCCCGGTGGGTTCGGTCGTCGAAGGCGAAGTCAAGAACAAGACCGAGTTCGGTCTGTTCCTCGGCCTCGAAGGCGACGTCGACGGCATGGTCCATTTGTCCGACCTCGACTGGAAGCAGCCGGGCGAACAGGTCATCGACAACTTCAAGAAGGGCGACATGGTCAAGGCCGTGGTGCTCGACGTCGATGTCGAGAAGGAGCGCATCTCGCTCGGCGTCAAGCAGCTCGAGGGCGATCCGTTCGCGGAGCCGGGCGACGTCAAGAAGGGCGCCGTCGTGACCTGCGAGATCATCGAGGTGAAGGAAGCCGGGATCGAGGTTCAGATCACCGGCACCGACTTCACCACCTTCATCAAGCGTTCTGAACTCGCCCGCGATCGCGGCGACCAGCGTGCCGAGCGTTTCGCCGTCGGCGAAAAGGTTGACGCCCGCGTCATCCAGTTCGACAAGAAGGCGCGCAAGGTGCAGGTCTCGATCAAGGCGCTCGAAGTCGCCGAAGAGAAGGAAGCCATCGCGCAGTACGGGTCTTCGGACTCGGGTGCGACGCTGGGCGACATTCTCGGCAACGCGCTCAAGAAGCGCGACAAGTAAGATCGCCGCCGCGTCACGCGGCTGCCGAAACAACGAAGGGCTCCGGAATTTCCGGGGCCCTTTTTGTTTGGCCGTTCGTCATCGCGAGGAGTGTCATCTCTCACCGGTCGTCCCCGCGAAGGCGGGGACCCATACTCCCTGAGTTGTGGGGTCGAGAGCGATGCTGGAGCGATCGTCATCGCAGTGTGCGGTGGTTATGGGTCCCCGCCTTCGCGGGGACGACATCGTTGTCACATTTGTGTTTCAGACAGCGGCTGTTGCGATTGCCGGAACCACCGCCTCCTCGCCCTTCCATCCGCATGCCCTGAGCCGCTCCTGCAAGTGGAGCGGCACCGGCGCGACCACGCGCACCGGCGGCTTGTTCTTCGATAGCGGGATCACGATCTCGCGCGCATGAAGATGCAGCGACGGCTCTCCGAAGCGCGGGCCGTTGCCGTAGATGTTGTCGCCGACGATCGGCCAGCCGCTCGCCGCGCTATGCACGCGCAACTGATGGGTGCGGCCGGTGATCGGCTCCATCGCCAGCCAGGTCAGTTGAGTCGACCGATTTGATTTTGAAGAAGCAGCGAGTGCAGCTTCGTTGCCGCATGCACGATCTGCTCCCTCCCCCTTGCGGGGGAGGGTTGGGGAGGGGGTGATCTGCTGATGCCGTATTGGCGGGCATCGCCCCCCTCCCGAACGCTTCGCGTTCGACCTCCCCCGCAAGGGGGGAGGCGGGAGAAGAACGTCCGAGCACTTTCCATTTTGTCTGCGACGGGAACCCGTTCGGGTCCGGCTTCTGCCACCAGCCGCGCTCCGCGTCCAAACGTCCCAGCGGAATGTCGATCTCGCCTTCGTCCTCGACAGGCCCACCTTCGACCACCGCCCAATAGGTTTTCGAGATCTTGCCGTGCTTGAACAGCAGGCCGAGCGAGGCCGTCGCCTTGCGGTGGCGTCCCAGCACGAGACAGCCAGAGGTATCGCGGTCGAGCCGGTGGGCGAGCACGGGCGGGCGCGGCAGTCCGTAGCGCAGCGCGTCGAACGAGGCTTCCAGATTGGGGCCGCCCTTTGGCCCCTTATGCACGGCGATACCGGCCGGCTTGTCGATCACCAGCATCAGCCCGTCGCGGTGAAGCACGCGGGCCTGCATTTCTTCCGGTGTCGGCTGCGGCGTATCCATTGATCCTGAACGACTTTCGTTTGAAGCCCGAACCGGGTAACACACCCTCCGCATGAGTGACAGTCCGCAGGAACAACCCAAGCAAAGCTGGTGGCGCAGGCTTTCCGCCGGCCTCAAGCGCACGTCGAGTTCGCTGGGCACGGCGGTGGCCGATCTCGTCACCAAGCGCAAGCTCGACCGCGCCATGCTCGACGACATCGAGGATGTGCTGCTGCGCGCCGATCTCGGAACCGAGGTCGCGGCACGCATCGCCGAGGCCGTCGGCAAGGGCCGTTACGACAAGTCGGTGTCGGCGGACGATGTGACCACCATTGTCGCCGCTGAAGTCGAGAAGGTGCTCGCCCCCGTCGCGCAGCCGCTTGTGATCGACGCCGCGCAGAAGCCGTTCGTCATTCTTGTGGTCGGCGTCAACGGCTCCGGCAAGACCACCACCATCGGCAAGCTCGCCGCGAAATTGTCCGCCGAGGGCCGCAAGGTGATGCTGGCTGCGGGCGACACCTTCCGCGCCGCCGCCATCGAACAGTTGAAGGTGTGGGGCGAGCGCAACAAGGTGCCGGTGGTGGCGCGCGCGCAGGGATCGGACTCCGCGAGCCTCGCCTACGAGGCGGTGGAAGCCGCCAAGGCTGCGAACATGGACGTGCTGCTGATCGACACCGCCGGGCGATTGCAGAACAAGACCGAACTGATGGTCGAGCTTGAGAAAGTCCGCCGCGTGATCGGCAAGGTCGATGCGAGCGCGCCGCATGCGGTGCTGCTGGTGCTCGATGCGACAGTGGGGCAGAACGCGCTGTCGCAGGTCGAGGTGTTTCAGAAAACCGCGGGCGTCACCGGCCTGGTGATGACCAAGCTCGACGGCACCGCGCGCGGCGGCATCCTCGTCGCTCTGTCGGAGAAGTACAAGCTGCCGGTGCATTTCATCGGCGTCGGCGAGGGGATCGACGATCTCGCGCCATTCACCGCGCGTGATTTCGCGCGTGCGATCGCAGGACAGGACGACTAATGGCCGCTTCGGAAAAGCCCGCTCCGCATCCGCTGTTCAAGCTCGCGACCGAACTCGGTCCGCTGGTGATCTTCTTCGCGGCCAACGCGAAGTTCGGGCTGTTCGTCGCCACCGGCGCGTTCATGGTCGCCATCGTGGTTGCGATCGCCGCGTCCTATGTGGTGACGCGCCACGTCCCGCTGATGGCCATTGTCACTGCGGTGATCGTGCTGGTGTTCGGCGGACTGACGCTGTTCTTCCACGACGAGACCTTCATCAAGCTCAAGCCGACCATCATCTACGCGCTGTTCGCCTTAACGCTCGGCATCGGCCTGCTGCTCGGTCGCTCGTTCATCGCCATCATGTTCGACCAGATGTTCAATCTCACGCCGGAAGGCTGGCGGTTGCTGACGATCCGCTGGGCGATCTTCTTCGCGGGCATGGCGGTGCTGAACGAAATCATCTGGCGCACCCAGACCACGGACTTCTGGGTGTCGTTCAAGGCGTTCGGCGTGATCCCGATCACGGCGGTGTTCGCGATGCTGCAAACGTCGCTGATCAAGCGCCATAGCATCGCGCCCGCCACCGACCAGGCGAGCGACATCGAGCGCGGCGATATTACCAAGGGGTGAACTGCTCCCTCCCCGCTTGCGGGGGAGGGTTGGGGAGGGGGCCGATGCCATTTCCGGTACGGTGCCCCCTCTCTGTCTCTCCCCCGCAAGCGGGGGAGAGGACCACAGTCGCAAGTGCTCCTCGCAATGACGAAGAAAAACGCACCGGCATTGCTGCCGGTGCGTTCCAGTCCGTCGATCATTCAGTGAAGCAGATTACTTCTGCTTCGCGATGATCTTGTCCTTGATCTCGGCGTAGGTCTTCTCGGGGACGATCTTCTTCTGCACCAGTTCGTCCTTGCCCTTGTAGGGGCGGCCCTTGATGATCGCGGCGGAATAGGCATCGCCGATGCCCTTCAGCGCCTTCAGTTCGTCGGCGCTCGCCGAATTGATGTCGAGCAGTTCGGCCTTCGGCGCGGCCTTGGTCTCGGTCTTTGCCGCCGGCGCCATCTTCGAGTCAGCCTTCGGCGCAGTCGTCGCGGCGGGCGGAGGCGCCATCTTGCCGCCGGTGGCGGGCTGCGTCGCCTGGGAGAACGAGGGCGACGAGGCGAGCAGACCGAGAGCAAGGGTCGCGGCGGTCAATGAAACAAGTTTCGAATAACGCATGGTGTCCCTCCAGGACAGTGATTGCAACGCGTCGAAGCTATGGCGGAATTCGTGGCCGCGCCATGGCCGCCAAATGAACGGCAGATAAAAGCGCAAAATTATTTTTGATGCATCGCGGCGAACTAGTTCGCCCGCAGCGCCTTTTCGATCTCGGCTTTCAGCACGCTGTCGAAGTTGTCGGGCGTGATCGCCCCGATCAGCTTGTAGGCGATGGTGCCGTCGCGGCCGATCACGAAGGTCTCGGGCACGCCATAGACGCCCCACTCGATCGAGGCGCGGCCCTTGGCGTCGACGCCGACGGCCGAGAACGGATTGCCGTGGCGGCCGAGGAAACGCCGCGCGTTGTCCTGGGTGTCCTTGTAGTTGATGCCGATGATGCGGATGCGCTTGTCCTGCGAAAGCTGCAACAATAACGGCGCTTCGTCGTGACACGGCACGCACCACGACGCCCACACATTCACGACGCTGACATGGCCCTTGAACTGCGCCGGGTCGAGGCCCGGCACCTGCGCGCCGTCGGCAACGAGTCCGTCCAGCGGTGGCAGTTGGGTCTGCGGCGCGGGGCGGCCGATCAGCGCGGAGGGAATCCGCGCCGGATCGCCTGAGCCCAGCCGGAACCAGAACAGTCCGGCCAGCACGGCGAAAGCGATCAGCGGCAATGCCACAAGCCACGAGCGCCGTTGCGGCTTTGCCGTGGTGTTCCCGCTCATGACGGTTTGCCGGAGGTCTGCGCCGAACGGCGGGTGACGCCGCTGGCTTCGAGATCGCGCAGCGTGCGCTGCTGGCGGCGGTAGTCGAGCGCGATCCAGACGATCAGCGCCGCGACCACGAAGGCGGCCAGCAGGTACGACGTGACGATGAAGGAGGCGTAGGGACCGAAGGACATCACGCCGCCTGCCGGCTGGCTTGCATGATCTGCAAGGTGCGCACCCGGCGGCGCAGGATCTCGTTGCGCATCGCCGCCAGATGCAGCGTCACGAACAGCAGCGAGAACGCCACCGCCATGATGAGCAGCGGAATCAGGAATGCGCGGTCCATGGTCGGCCCGCCGGCGCGGAACACCGATGCGCCCTGGTGCAGCGTGTTCCACCACTCCACCGAGAACTTGATGATCGGAATATTGATCGCGCCGACCAGGGTCAGGATCGCGGCGGCCCGCGCCGCGCGAGAGGGATCTTCCACCGCGCGCCACAGCGCCATGATGCCGAGATACATCAGGAACAGGATCAGCACCGACGTCAGCCGCGCGTCCCATTCCCAATAGGTGCCCCACATCGGACGGCCCCACAGCGAACCCGTCACCAGCGCGAGAAACGTGAACGCCGCGCCGATCGGAGCGGCGGCCTTCGCCGCCACGTCCGCCAGCGGATGCCGCCACACCAGCGTGCCGAGCGCGGCCACGCTCATCACGCCCCACACGAACATCGACAGCCACGCGTTGGGAACGTGGATGAACATGATCTTCACCGTCGCGCCCTGCTGGTAATCGTCGGGCGCCATCGCCGACAGATAAAGCCCGGCCACGAGCAGGATCGCCGTCGTTACAGCAAGCCAGGGCAGCACGCGCGCGGTGAGCGCGAGGAACTTTGTAGGATTGGCGAGGTCGATAAGGCTCATGGCGTTCCTGATAATGGTGACAGGGGCGACAGGCAATGCGCGGGAATGGCGCGGCGGCGCGTTTCCGCGAGAGTTGATCGGGCGGAGTTCTGCATCAGTCGAGCCCCTGCCGCAGGCTGGCGGCGGCGGCGAACGGCCCGACCACCAGGCTGACCAGCGACAGCGCGCACAGGATCGAGAACGGCGTGCCGAATGCGCCCGGCCCCGCGATAGCCGCGTTCGAGGCGGCGACGCCGAAAATCAGCATCGGGATCGACAGCGGCAGCACCACCACCGCGAGCAGCAATCCGCCCCGCCGCAGCGTGACCGCGAGCGCCGCGCCGATCATGCCGGTGAAGGTCAGCGCGGGCGTGCCGGCCAATAGCGTCAGCGCCACCGCGAATGTCGCCTCGCCGTCGAGATTGAGCAGGATGCCAAGAATGGGCGTCGCCACGATCAGCGGCACGCCCGCCGCCAGCCAGTGCGCCAGCGCCTTCGCCGCGCAGGTCAGTTCCAGCGGTGTGCGGCTCATGGCGATCAGGTCGAGCGAGCCGTCGTCGAGATCGGCGGTGAACAGCCGGTCGAGCGTCAGCAGGCTCGCGAGCATCGCGCCGAGCCAGAGAATGGCGGGGCCGATGCGTTTCAGCAGCGCCAGATCGGGGCCAAGCGCGAACGGCATCACCACGATCACCGAAAGGAAAAACAGTACGCCGATCAGCGCGCCGCCGCCGGCGCGCAGCGCGATCCTGACATCGCGGCGAATGAGTGCGGCCAGCGCGGTCATCGCGACTTCTCATTTGCGAGGAAGCGGTCGTGTGCGATCATGCGTGCGTCACCCCCTCCCTGTCCCTCCCCCGCAACGGGGGAGGGGACACTTGGAGCGGGCTTGATGACAATTTCTCAATTGCCGGCGCTGGTTGTGCGCATCCAGATTTCAGTTGCCCGGCAGGTACAAGTACAAGCCTGCGACCGCGCCGCGTGCACAAAACGGCTCCCTCCCCCCTTGCGGGGGAGGGGTGGGGAGGGGGGTAAGCCGGATCGAAAATGTTGCGTTGGAAAACGCTCACGCCGCACCCCCGATCCGCAATTCCGATGCGGAAATTCCGAGCGGGCCGTGGGTCGCGGCGAGGATGATGCCGCCGCCCCGCAGATGGTCCGCCATCACGCCGGCGACCATGGCCTGTCCCCTGGTGTCGAGCGCGGAGGTCGGCTCGTCGAGCAGCCAGACCGGCCGTTTGACCGCCAGCAGCCGTGCGATCGACAGCCGCCTGCGCTGGCCGGCCGACAGAAAGCCCGCGGGCAGGTGGAGCGCGTGAGCAAGTCCCACCGCCTCAAGGCTGGCTGTTCCGTCAGTGGCTTCGCCGCCGAGGAACGCGCGCCAGAACTCCAGATTTTCCAGCACAGTGAGCGCCGGCTTCAGCGCGTCGCGATGGCCGAGATAGTGCGCCTGTTCGGCAAGGGTGAGGTCGTCCCCGCCGCCCTCAAGCGTCACGGCGCCATCGGCAATGGGAAGAAGGCCCGCAATCATCCGCAGCAGCGAGGATTTGCCCGCTCCGTTGGCGCCGGTCACCGCCAGCGCCTGGCCCGCCGGAACCTCGACATCGAGCCCTGAAAAAATCTTTCTGCCGCCCCTCACGCATTCCAGACCCTGACCCGTAAGCCTCATCATGAATTGACCGGTGGCCTTGAACGGGGAGCCGTTGTTCCAGTTGTCGGGGGCATGGCTGGCAGACAATCCATAGCGGGTGTGGTGGACAGACTGGAAAGATTCTATAAAACCGGAACTTGGTGCAGCACACAATCAGCCGCCGGAAGCAGCACGGTCAGTCCTGATTCTCCCCGCGTCCGACGGTGTTTCGATACCTTTTTGCCGGTATCTTCAACCTCTGAACTGGGACCGTTCATATGCCTTCACTCGATAGTTTCAAATGCCAGAAAACCCTCAAGGTCGGCAGCAAGACCTACGTCTATTACAGCCTGCCTGCCGCTGAAAAGAACGGCCTCAAGGGCATTTCGAAGCTGCCTTACTCGATGAAGGTGCTGCTCGAAAACATGCTGCGCAACGAGGACGATCGCACGGTGAAGAAAGCCGACATCGTCGCGTTCTCGCAATGGGCGAAAAAGAAAACCCTCGAACACGAAATCGCATTCCGCCCCGCGCGCGTGCTGATGCAGGATTTCACCGGCGTGCCGGCGGTGGTCGATCTCGCCGCCATGCGCAACGCGATGAAGGCGCTCGGCGGCGACGCCGAAAAGATCAACCCGCTGGTGCCGGTCGATCTCGTCATCGATCACTCGGTGATCGTGAACTTCTTCGGCGACAACAAGGCCTTCGGCAAGAACGTCGCGGAAGAGTACAAGCAGAACCAGGAACGCTACGAATTCCTGAAGTGGGGCCAGAAGGCATTCTCGAACTTCTCCGTGGTGCCGCCCGGCACCGGCATCTGCCATCAGGTCAATCTCGAATATCTCGCGCAGACGGTCTGGACCAAGAAAGAGAAGCTCACCGTCGGCAAGAAGAAGGGCACGTTCGACGTCGCCTATCCGGACTCGCTGGTCGGCACCGACTCGCACACCACCATGGTCAACGGCCTCGCGGTTCTCGGCTGGGGCGTCGGCGGCATCGAGGCGGAAGCCGCGATGCTCGGCCAGCCGTTGTCGATGCTGCTGCCGGACGTGGTCGGCTTCAAGCTCAAGGGCAAGATGCGCGAAGGCGTCACCGCCACCGACCTCGTGCTGACCGTCACGCAGATGCTGCGCAAGCTCGGTGTGGTCGGCAAGTTCGTGGAATTCTATGGCCCCGGACTCGACCACCTGTCGGTTGCCGACAAGGCCACCATCGCCAACATGGCGCCGGAATACGGCGCGACCTGCGGCTTCTTCCCGGTCGATAAATCGGCGCTCGATTATCTCAAGACCTCGGGCCGCGCGTCGGCGCGCGTCGCGCTGGTTGAGAAGTACGCCAAGGCGCAGGGCCTGTTCCGCACGTCGCTCAGCAAGGACCCGGTCTTCACTGAAACGCTTGTGCTCGATCTCAAGGACGTGGTGCCTTCGCTCGCAGGCCCGAAGCGTCCCGAAGGCCGCGTGCCGCTGGAACTGGTCGCGAGCGGTTTCGATGCCGCGCTGACCGGTGAATACAAGAAGCCGGAAGGCCACAAGCAGCGCTTCCCGGTGGATGGCCGTCCCGATGATCTCGGCCATGGCGATGTGGTGATCGCTGCCATCACATCATGCACCAACACATCGAACCCGAGCGTGCTGATCGCTGCCGGTCTGCTGGCGCGCAAGGCCGCTGCGAAAGGCCTCAAGGCGAAGCCCTGGGTGAAGACCTCGCTCGCGCCGGGCAGCCAGGTGGTTGCCGGGTATCTTTCGGATTCCGGCCTGCAAAAAGGATCTCGACGCGGTGGGCTTCAACCTCGTCGGTTTCGGCTGCACCACCTGCATCGGCAATTCCGGTCCGCTGCCCGAAGAGATTTCCAAGTCGATCAACGACAACGGCATCGTCGCCGCGGCTGTGCTCTCGGGCAACCGCAACTTCGAAGGCCGCGTCTCGCCGGATGTGCAGGCGAACTATCTCGCCTCGCCGCCGCTCGTCGTCGCTCATGCCCTCGCCGGTACGGTGACGAAGAATCTCGATGTCGAACCGATCGGCATCGGCAAGGACGGCAAGCCGGTTTACCTCAGGGACATCTGGCCGACATCGACCGAGATCAACGCCTTCATCAAGAAATACGTGACCTCGGCGATCTTCAAGAAGAAGTACGCCGACGTGTTCAAGGGCGATACCAACTGGCGCAAGATCAAGACCGTATCGAGCGACACCTACGCCTGGAACATGAGTTCGACCTACGTGCAGAATCCGCCGTACTTCGAAGGCATGAAGATGGAGCCGGAGCCGATCGTCGATGTTCTCGACGCACGCATCCTCGCGCTGTTCGGCGACAAGATCACCACCGACCACATCTCGCCGGCCGGTTCGATCAAGCTGACCTCGCCCGCGGGCAAATATCTCTCCGAGCATCAGGTGCGGCCCGCCGACTTCAACCAGTACGGCACGCGCCGCGGCAACCATGAAGTGATGATGCGCGGCACCTTCGCCAACATCCGCATCAAGAACTTCATGCTGAAGGGCGCCGACGGCAACGTTCCCGAAGGCGGCCTCACCAGGCACTGGCCCGACGGCGAGCAGATGTCGATCTACGACGCCGCGATGAAGTATCAGGCCGAGCAGGTTCCGCTGGTGGTGTTCGCCGGCGCGGAATACGGCAACGGTTCCTCGCGCGACTGGGCGGCCAAGGGCACACGCCTGCTCGGCGTGCGCGCGGTGATCACCCAGAGCTTCGAGCGCATTCACCGCTCCAATCTCGTCGGCATGGGCGTGCTGCCGCTGACCTTCGAGGACGGCGCATCGTGGGCGTCGCTCGGCCTGAAGGGCGACGAAAAGGTCACCATTCGCGGCCTGCAAGGCGATCTGAAGCCGCGCCAAAAGTTAACGGCGGAAATCGTCTCGGCGGACGGCTCGCGCAAGGACGTTTCGTTGCTTTGCCGCATCGACACGCTCGACGAGCTTGAATATTACCGCAACGGCGGCATCCTCCATTACGTGCTGCGCAAGCTGGCGGCTTGAGGATTGCGGTCAAAAACGTATCCGTGAACAGGCTCACTGCGACGTGAATGGCGGGGACTCAGGGGGCGGCCTATCAAGGGGCCGCCTTCTCGCTGATGAGGGCATGCATCGTGGGGACAGACGGAATGTCTGACTTGCCGGGTTTGAAAATGACGGTGGCCGGCGCGTTTGCGTCGCGGCTGTCCCGTACGCTTGGCGTTTGCGCGATCTTCACCGTCGTCACGCCGGTGTGCGCCGATCCGCGCGCCGTGGTCGAACTCTTCACCTCGCAGGGCTGCTCGTCGTGTCCGCCGGCGGACAAGGTTCTCGGCGAACTCGCGCAGGACCCGTCGATGATCGCGCTGAGCCTGCCGATCGATTACTGGGATTATCTCGGCTGGAAGGACACGCTGGCGGATTCGCGTTTCAGCGCGCGCCAGAAGGCTTACTCGCACATGCGCGGCGATCGCGGCGTCTACACGCCGCAGGCCGTCGTCAACGGCACCACCAATGTTCTCGGCAGCGATCGCGCGGGTATCGAGAATGCGGCGAACCGCACGCAGAAGGTCGACGGCGTGATGTCGGTGCCGGTGACGATGACGCAGTCCGGCCGCCAGATCAAAGTGTCGGTGGCGGAAGCCGGCGGCAAGAGCGGCGAGGTCTGGATCTGCGCGGTGTCGAAGTCGGTGCCGATCACCATCGCGCGCGGCGAGAATCGCGGACAGCAGATCACGTATCACAACGTGGTGCGCAACATGCTGAAGGTTGGCGACTGGAACGGCAAGGCCGGAAGCTGGACCGTGCCGCTGGAAAACATCAGCCGCGACGGCGTCGATGCGGCGGTGGTCTATGTGCAGGACGGCAACCGCGACAAGCCGGGCCCGATGCTGGGCGCAACCTTCACTTCGCTGAACTGACGCGCGAGCGCGGCCACGAATCGTCATTGCGGGGCTACGCTCGATCCTGCGCCCCGGAATGGTGGTTTTGAAGGGCCGCTGGCTCAACACCTGCGATTGTCATCGCCGGGTCAAGCCCGCGCATGACGAACTATAAATGTGAGGCGGCGGCATCGCGCGCGCTTGTGCCACAAACCAGGTTCACAAACAAAAACGGCCAGCTCGCGCTGACCGGAAGGATTGGGGATCTATATTCACTGCGAAGAACTAGACCCGATCCTGACGACCCCGGGGGGCTGGGGGCTGAGGAATCCGGTGCCGAAAGGACCGGGTCAACGCAGTTTCATTCTTATCGCTGTTCAGCACGGCGGTGGATTGACCGAATTCGGGCGGCATTATGATTTGCCTAACGTCCGCGTGATGCGGGGCTGGCCCACGGTCGGGCATCAAAAAGCGCTGCAAATCCTGCTTGCAGCCATCGCCGGACGGGTGGATCATGTCACCCAAGTGACAGGAGGCGCCGATGAGTTCCGTATCGGGCGATAGAGATCCAAGCGAGAGCCGGGGGCCGGAGCGCAGCACGGCGCCGCTCCCGCCCCAAAGCGTCACCTTCAACCGTGCCGAACTCAATCGCATTCTCAATCTGTACGGGCGCATGGTCGCCGACGGCGAATGGCGCGATTACGCCATCGACTTCCTGAAGGACCGCGCGGTGTTTTCGATTTTCCGCCGCGCGTCGGAAGTTCCGATCTACCGCATTGAGAAAGACCCGCGGCTGGCCCGCAAGCAGGGCGTCTACAGCGTGATCGCCGCCAGCGGCCAGATCCTGCGGCGCGGCCACGACCTCGACCGGGTGCTGCTGGTGATCGACCGCAAGCTCGCGCTGGTGTAGCCGGTCCGCTTTTTATGCGTTGCTGAACTGGTCGTAGGCGCGCAACGCATCGGCGGCGTACATCAGCGCAGGTCCGCCTCCCATGTAGACGCACATCGCCATCACCTCGGCGATTTCCTCGCGCGTTGCTCCGAGATCCTTCAGCGCCTTGACGTGAAAACCGATGCAGCCGTCGCAGCGCTGGGTCACGCCGATTGCCAGCGCAATCATTTCCTTGGTCTTCTTGTCGATCTGTCCGTCCGCGCTGGCGCTTTTCGCCAGCCCATAGAAGCCCTTCATGGCGTCCGGAGCGAGCTTCCCCAGTTCCCGCGTAAATTCGGAGATATCCCGGGTGATCTGCTGATAGTCCTTCGCCATTGCTGTCATTCCTTGCCCGATTTATATTTCACATATATATGATATTAGAAAAATATGAAATATAAAGAAAGCCATCATGGGACTGACGGATGAGATGCCGGCGAGGGTCGATGCGGCGGCTGATTTCCTGAAGGGACTGGCCAGTCCGCACCGGCTGCTGATTCTCTGCGAACTTGCCGATGGCGAGCGCAACGTGAGCGATCTGATTGCGGCGACCGGCATCGCGCAGACTTCCATGTCGCAGCATCTCGCCAAGCTGAAGGCTGCGGGCATCATCGATGTCAGGCGCGAGCACCGCAGCCTGTTCTACTTCATTGGCAATGCGGCCGCGCGCGATGTGATGGCCATTCTCTACAGCCATTTCTGCAAGGAGAATTGATCGTCACTCGGGAGTGGTGCGGCCGCCCTCGCCAAGGGCACGCTGCATCATGACCGTGTCGAGCCAGCGTCCGAACTTGAAGCCGACCTTCGGATGCGTGCCGATCATGTCGAATCCGGCGCGGGCGTGGACGCCGATTGAACCGGCATTGGCGGAATCGCCGATCACCGCGATCATCTGGCGGTAGCCGCGCGCCGCGCATTGCGCGATCAGTTCGGTGAGCAGGGCGAGGCCGATGCCGCGCCGGTGGCTGGCTGGTGAGAGATAGACCGAATTCTCCACGGTGAACCGATAGGCGGGCCGGGGACGGTAAGGCCCCGCATAGGCGTAGCCCGCGATATGGCCATCCGCTTCGGCGACGAGATAGGGAAAATTGCCGTCACGCAGCGACTCGAATCGCCGCCGCATCTCGCCGGCATCCGGCGGCGTCAGTTCGAACGTCGCGGTGCCGTGCCTGACGGCCTCGGCATAGATTTCGGTGATGGCGGGAATGTCCGCCGGGGCGGCGGGCCGGATTTTGAAATCGGGCATGCTGGTCGTCTTTTCGCGGTCGTCATTGCGAGCGAAGCGAAGCAATCCAGAGAGGATAAAGCAAGACTGGATTGCTTCGTCGCACCCGGATCGGCGCGGCCCCGTTTGTTCTTTGGACAAAACAAAAGCCCCGGCTTTTGGCCGGGGCTTCGTATCCGTCAGGCAGAACTCTTAGTCGCGCTGTCCGAGCAACTGCAACAGCAGCGTGAACAGGTTGATGAAGTTCAGGTAGAGCGAGAGCGCGCCGGTGATGGCGGCTTTCTCTGCCACGTCGCCGCCCTGGGCAGCGTAGCCGTAGATGTAGTCGTTCTTCAGCCGCTGGGTATCCCACGCGGTGAGGCCCGCGAACACCAGCACGCCGATCACCGAGACCACGAACTGCAACATGGAGCTGCCGATGATCAGGTTCACCAGGCTGGCGAGGATGATGCCGAACAGGCCCATCATCAGGAACGATCCCATCCCGGTCAGGTCACGCTTGGTGCTGTAGCCGTACAGGCTCAGCGCGCCGAACGAGGCCGCCGTGATGAAGAACACCCGCACGATCGAGGTGTGCGTGTAGACCAGGAAGATCGACGACAGCGAGATGCCCATCAGCGCCGCGAACGCCCAGAACAGGAGCTGCGCGGTTGCGGGCTTGAGGCGGTTGATGCCGAACGAAATCGCGAACACCATCGCCAGCGGCGCGAGAATGAAGACCCACTTCAAGGGGCTCACGAACATCGCGACGCCGAACGACGTCAGGTACTGGTTGCCGATCCGGCCAGCCGCGGCGGTCTGGTCGGGCGTCACGGCGCCCATGTAGACGCCGAGCGCGGCCAGACCGGTGATGGCGAGGCCGATCGCCATGTAGTTGTAGATCTTGAGCATGTACGAGCGCAGACCGGCATCGACGGTCGCGGCGTCAGCGCGCCCGGCGGCCCGGCCGAACGGAGAAGCGTAGTTGCGGTCCAAGTCCGACATTGTCGAAACCTCGTGTTTGACTGGCGATAGCGAAGGGTCTGCGCCGCCAGCTATAAGTTTGTCCCAGATGACCGGATTGATAGACCATCCTGCGATGGCATCAAGCCGGATTCTGAACCCGCTCGGTATGTGGGAAACTAACACACTGGATGCAACGGCGGGCGCGCGGCTGAATGTCGCAAAACCCGCTATTTGCTGCTACAAATTGTCATAAGTCGCGGAGCACGGTCGCGGGTTTTTGGTTAAGGGCCAGTAATGTTCCCACCAGCCCCAGCCCGACCGTGACGGCCAGCGCCGCGCCCACGACGATGGCGGCGCTGCCGGCCTGCCAGGCGAAGCTCAGGGTCATCAGCCGGGTCACGATCTGCCAGGCCGCGATCGATCCGGCGGCCACCCCGAACAGCGCCGTCGCAAGCCCGATCAGCAGATATTCCAGCGCATAGGCGCCCAAGAGCCGCGCCCGCGTGGCGCCGAGGGTCTTGAGAATCACCGCGTCGTAGACCCGGTGGCGGTGCCCGGCGGCCAGCGCGCCGCCCAGCACCAGAATGGCGGAAATCAGCGTGACGGAGCTCGCGCCGCGGATCGCCAGCACGAGGTTGGTCACGACCTTGCCGATGGAATCGAGCGCCTCGCGCACCCGCACGCTGGTCACCATCGGGAACGCGCCCGCGACGTCCTTGACCAGCTTCGCGTCGGTGGTCACGCTGGAATTGGCTTCGGTGAGGGTTGCGATGTCGGTGTGCGGCGCGCCGGCGAAGGTCTTCGGCGAGAACACCAGCACGAAGTTGATGCCGAGGCTCTGCCAGTCCACCGTGCGCAGGTTGCTGATCTTCGCCGCGATGTCGCGGCCCAGCACGTTCACGGTGATGTCATCGCCGACGGTCACGCCAATGCCGTCGGCGATCTTCTTCTCCAGCGACACCAGTGGCGGGCCGTCGTAACTGGCGTCCCACCATGTGCCTTCGACGACCTTCGAGCCGCGCGGCACCTCGCCGGTGTAGGTCAGGCCGCGGTCGCTTTGCAGCACCCATGCGGCGTCGGAGGAGGGCTTGAGGTCTTCGGCCCTGACGCCCTTCACGGCGACGATGCGTCCGCGCAGCATCGGCACGGTTTCCACGACGGCGGCCGGGGCGGTCTGTTTCAGGAAGTCGCTGAACCGCGTGGCTTCCGCGGCAGGAATGTCGATGAAATAGAACGACGGCGCGCGCTCCGGCAGCGCCGCCATGAACTGCCGGCGCAGGTTGCCGTCGATCTGCGTGATCGTCACCAGCACGGCGAGGCCGAGACCGAGCGACATCACCACCGACGGCGTCAGCGCGCCGGGGCGATGGATGTTGGCGATCGCCAGCCGCAGCATGGTGAAGCGCGGGCGCGGCAGGCTCCGCGCCAGCAGCATCAGCGCGGAGGCAATGCCGCGCAGCAGGGCGAATACCCCGATTGATGAAATGACGAAGACGGCGGCGACGCGCTTGTCGTAGGCAAGACCGATCGCCACGGCGATCAGCAGGGCGATCACGGCGGCCATCAGCGCGAGATAGCGGCGGCGCGGCCAGTGAAACTCCGCCGTCACGCCTTCGCGAAACAGGGCCGCCACCGGCACGTCATGGACGCGGCCGAGCGGCCACAGGCCGAAGGCGAGCGCGGTCAGCAGGCCATAGAGAAACGACAGCGCCAGTTCGCCGGCATGGAACGTCGCCTCGATCGGAAGCGGCAGGATTTTTCCGAACAGGCCGACGATGATGAAGGGGAGCGCCGCGCCGATGGCGAGCCCGATCAGCGATCCAAGGATCGCCAGCATCAGCACCTGCACGAGGTAGATCGTGAACACCTCGCGGCCGGTGGCGCCCAGCGCCTTGAAGGTCGCGATCACGTCACGGCGCTCGTCGAGATGGCTCTTGATCGCGTTGGCGACGCCGACGCCGCCGACCAGCAGCGCGGCAAGGCCGACCAGCGTGAGGAATTGCGTGAAGCGCGTGATGTTGCGCTCGAGCTGCGGTGAGGCGTTGCTGCGGGTGCGGACTTCCCAGCCGGCTTCCGGCAGCGCTTTCTCCGCGCGCGCGACGAGCGTTTGCGTCGTGCGTTCGTCAAGGGCCGCGTCCGGCAATTGCAGGCGGTAGACCCAGCGCACCAGCGTGCCCGGTTGCAGGAGACCCGTGGCGCGCAATGCGGTCTCGCTGACGAGTAGCCGCGGGCCGAGACCGACGCCGCCCGCGAGCTTGTCCGGTTCGGAATCGACGACGCTGCGGATTTCGAACGCGGTGCTGCCGACAGTCACGCGATCGCCGATCTTGAGGCCGAGCCGCGCCAGCAGCACGGCGTCGGCGCCCGCGCCGAACGCGCCGTCGCGCTGCGCCAGCAGGTCGGCCATCGGGATTTGCGGCGCGAGCCTGATCTCGCCGAGCATCGGGTAGTTGCCGTCGACGGCTTTCAGGTCGACCAGCGCGAACTCGCCGCTTGGCGAGCGCGCCATGGCGCGCATCAGCGCCGCGACCGAGACCTTGCCGGATGAATCGAGAAAGGCGCGTTCGTTCCTGGTGGCCTCGCGCTGGATCAGCGCGAACGATGCGTCGCCGCCGAGCAGCGTGCGGCCCTGATGATCGAGGCCCTCGTTCAGGCTTCCGGCGACCGAGCCGACCCCTGCGATCGCCATCACGCCGAGCGCGATGCAGGCGATGAAAACGTAAAAGCCGCGAAGTCCGCTGCGCAACTCGCGCAAGGCATAGCGGACCGCCAGCGACAGCGCGCCGCCGCGCGGTGCCGTGTCCGTGATCGCGCTCATTGTGAAGCCGTCTCGATCCAGTGCCGGTCGGTGGCCGGGCCATCGATACGGCCGGAACGCAGCCGCACCACGCGGTCGCAACGCTGCGCCAGCGCGGTGTCGTGCGTGACCAGCACCAGCGTCATGCCGCGTTCGAGATGTTTGGCGAACAGCAGATCGACGATCTGCTTGCCGGTGGTCTCGTCGAGATTTCCGGTCGGCTCGTCGGCGACGAGGATCGCGGGATCGGGCGCCATCGCGCGCGCCAGCGCGACGCGCTGCTGTTCGCCGCCCGACAGTTGCGAGGGATAGTGATGCAGTCTTTCTCCGAGACCCACGCCTTCGAGTTCTTTCGCCGCGCGCGCGGTGGCGTCCGCGCGGCCTGCGAGTTCGAGCGGCACCGCGACATTCTCCAGCGCGGTCATGGTCGGGATCAGGTGAAACGACTGGAACACGATGCCGACATGGCGGCCACGGAATCGTGCGAGGCCGTCCTCGTCGAGGGCATTGAAGGAGACGCCATTGACCACCACCTCTCCGCTGTCAGGACGTTCGAGCCCCGCCATCACCATCAGCAGCGTGGACTTGCCCGAGCCCGATGGCCCGATCAGGCCGACCGCTTCACCGGGCGCGACGCGCAAGGACACATCCTTGAGGATGTGAACGCGCGCGGCGCCTGAGCCCAGCGAGAGATTGACGTTCGAGATGGAAATGGTGTCCGGTTCGAGACCGGCGCGCTTCGAGGGTGCAATGAGACTGTCCATGGATCTTTCATATGGGGGCTTTGGTGCGGCGGTCGAGGGGCTCTTGAACGCGTTTATCGTCGCAGCAGCAGGGGTAATGATGGCGATGTCGGGGCCGGCATGGGCTCAAACGGCAAATGTCGGAGATGTGAAGCCGATCAGGCTCGCCGTGCTGGGCGATTCCCTGACCGCCGGTTTTGGCCTTCCGGCCTCATCCGCGTTTCCGGTGCGATTGCAGAAAGCCCTGCGCGACAGGGGGATTGCTGCCGACATCCACAATGCGGGCGTGTCGGGCGACACCGCCAGCGGCGGACTGGCGCGGCTCGACTGGTCGATCCCGCCGGACACCGAAGCCGTGATCGTCGAACTCGGCGCCAACGACGCGCTGCGCGGCGTCGATCCGAAGGTGGCGCGGGGCGCGCTCGACGGCATTCTCAACAAGTTGAAGGCGAAGAACATCGCTGTTTTATTGTGCGGCATGTACGCGCCGCCGAACTACGGCGCGGAGTACACGGCGCAATTCAACAGCATTTATCCCGATCTCGCGAAGGCGCACAAAGTGCCGCTGTATCCGTTCTTTCTCGATGGCGTGGCGACCGATGCGAAGCTCACGCAGCCCGACGGGCTGCATCCGACCGCAGCCGGAGTCGATGTGGTGGTGGAGCGGATTTTGCCCACCGTTGAGGCGTTTCTGAAGGATCGTGCGGCGCAATTGAGCAAGCCCTGAAGGAATTGGATGGCGGCCGCATGAGCCTCGCCGCATTCGCCGCTTCGCACTGTCACGGTGCTGCGCTAAAAAAGACATCAGGTGATTCGTGATCCTCTCTAGCATCGAGGAGCTTCGTGATGCCTCGCTTGTTTACCGGGCTGGAAATTCCCCCGGACATCGGCCAGACGCTCTCGAATCTGCGCGGGGGCCTGCCGGGCGCTCGCTGGATCGATCCCGAAAATTATCACGTCACGTTGCGCTTCATCGGCGACATCGACGGCGTCGCGGCCAACGAGATCGCCTCGACGCTGGAGCGGATCAATCGCAAGCCGTTTGAAGTGGCGCTTCAGGGCCTGTCCAGTTTTGGCGGCAAGAAACCGCGCGCGGTGGTTGCATCCGTCGTGCCGAGCCGTCCCCTAATGGAGTTGCAGGCGGAACTCGAGCGGCTGATGCAACGGTTCGGATTCGATCCCGAAGGCCGCAAGTTCATCCCGCATGTCACGCTGGCGCGGCTGCGGGATGCGTCCAATCAGGACGTGGCGGATTATCTGTCGGTGCGCGGCTATTTCCCGACCCGCAGCTTCATGGCCTCGCGCTTCGTGCTGTTCTCGTCGCGCGCCTCGGTCGGCGGCGGTCCCTATGTGGTCGAGGACGCCTATGCGCTGAGCGCCTGACCAACCGTCCTCTCCCGCTCTTGCATTTTCCCCGTCGTTCTGGCCGTTAGCGGACCATGAACGCTCTCTCCCGCACCTCGTTCCGAGGGCACTATCAGGCATTGGTCGCCGCCGGCACCATCGAGGCCGATCCGGCGCAGGCCGGGGCCGTCGAAGCCTATTCCGGTCTTGAGGCGCGGCTCGCCGGATACCGGCCGGGACGCGGCGGCGGTCTGCTGCAACGCCTGTTCAAGGACAAGAAGGAGGCCGTCCCGCTGCGCGGCCTCTACATTTACGGCGAGGTCGGGCGCGGCAAGACCATGCTGATGGATCTGTTCTTCAACGACAGTCCCGTCGCGCACAAGCGCCGCGCGCATTTTCACGAATTCATGGCCGATGTTCACGAGCGCATCCACGGCTTCCGCCAGAAGATCGCCCGCGGCGACATCGCCGACAGCGATCCGGTGCGGCTGACCGCGGCGTCGATCTTCGAGGAAGCATGGCTGCTGTGCTTCGACGAATTCCATGTCACCGACATCGCCGACGCGATGATCCTCGGCCGGCTGTTCAGCCGTCTGTTCGAACTCGGCACGGTGGTGGTCGCGACGTCCAACGTGGCGCCTGACGATCTCTACAAGGGCGGATTGAATCGCGCGCTGTTCCTGCCGTTCATCGCGCAGCTCAAGGACCGCATGGATGTGCTGCGCCTCGACGCGCGCACCGATTTCCGGCTGGAGAAGCTCGCGGGCATCAAGATGTGGATGGTGCCGGCCGATGCCGCCGCCGATGCCGCGCTCGACAAGGCATGGGGCGCGCTCACGGGCGGCGTGCCGGATCATCCGCGTGACATCAAGATCAAGGGACGCGTGCTGCACGTGCCGCATTCCGCGCACGGCGTCGCGCGGTTCTCGTTCGCCGACCTGTGCGAGAAACCCCTTGGTGCGTCGGACTATCTGCGGCTGGCGCACGATTATCACACGCTGATGATCGATCATATTCCGGCGATGAAATACGAGCAGCGCAACTACGCCAAGCGCTTCATCACGCTGATCGACACGCTTTACGACAACGCCGTGAAGCTGATGGCCTCCGCCGAGACCGATCCGCTGTCGCTCTACACCGCGAACGAAGGCATCGAGGTCAACGAGTTCAAGCGCACCTCGTCGCGGCTGATCGAGATGGGGTCGGAATCCTACCTGGCGCTGCCCCACGGCCGCAGCGACTCCTCCGCCAGCGGTTCGACGACAGGTCTGGTCGAAACGTGATGCAATGCCTGCTCCGAGGCCGTGCGGCATTCCCTCTCCCGCTTGCGGGGGAGGGTTCGGGAGGGGGCGCTTCGAGACATGCCATTCATCCAGCAAAAAGCCCCCTCTCTGTCTCTCCCCCGCAGGCGGGGGAGAGGACGACAATCGCAAACAATGAGGCGAACGTCGGATTCCAGACAACTCAGCAAGCCAGCCGTTTAGGCGAACGGCGACTTGAACGCGTGCCGCGAAAGGTCTAACCAGCCGTCCAGAGTTTCCCACCCGCTTCCGTCGACATCAAAGGACAGATTTCCCATGGCGCGTGACAAGATTGCTTTGATTGGTTCAGGTCAGATCGGTGGCACACTGGCCCACCTCGTCGGGCTGAAAGAACTGGGCGATGTGGTGATGTTCGACATCGCCGAAGGCGTGCCGCAGGGCAAGTCGCTCGACATTGCGCAGTCGTCCCCGGTCGATGGCTTCGACGCCAACTTCACCGGCGCCAATTCTTACGAGGCGATCGAGGGCGCCAGCGTCGTGATCGTCACCGCCGGCGTGCCGCGCAAGCCCGGCATGAGCCGCGACGATCTTCTCAGCATCAATCTCAAGGTCATGGAGCAGGTCGGCGCGGGCATCAAGAAATACGCCCCCGACGCCTTCGTGATCTGCATCACCAACCCGCTCGACGCCATGGTCTGGGCGTTGCAGAAGGCCTGCGGCCTGCCGCACAAGAAGGTCGTCGGCATGGCCGGCGTGCTGGATTCGTCGCGCTTCCGCTATTTCCTTGCCGATGAGTTCAACGTCTCGGTGGAAGACGTCACCGCCTTCGTGCTCGGCGGCCACGGCGACACCATGGTGCCGCTGGTGAAGTATTCGACGGTGGCCGGCATTCCGCTGCCGGACCTCGTCAAGATGGGCTGGACCTCGCAGGCGCGCATCGACGAGATCGTCGACCGCACCCGCAACGGCGGCGCCGAGATCGTCAACCTGCTGAAGACCGGCTCGGCGTTCTACGCGCCCGCCGCGTCGGCGATCGCGATGGCTGAAAGCTATCTGCGCGACAAGAAGCGCGTGCTGCCCTGCGCCGCCTATCTCAACGGCGAATACGGCGTGAAGGATATGTATGTTGGCGTGCCGGTCGTCATCGGATCGAAGGGTGTCGAGCGCATCGTCGAGATCGAGCTGGCCGGCAAGGACCGCGAAGGCTTCGACAAGTCGGTCGGCGCGGTGCTGGGTCTGGTCGACGCCTGCAAGAAGATCGCGCCCGACCTGCTCGGCAAGTAAGGCGGCGTCGCCGCTTCCATCATTGGGCGTTCCGGCAAGAGGCTTGCCGGATTGCGCTCTGAAACAGCTTCCTTCGTTTTCTCCGCTTTCGTTCCCTTCTTCGTTCTTCGGGGCAATCCATGAACATCCATGAATATCAGGCCAAGGCCGTGCTGAAGGAATTCGGCGTGCCGGTCTCGCGCGGCGTACCCATCCTCAAGGCATCGGAAGCGGAAGCCGCCGCGAAAGAACTCGGCGGCCCGCTCTGGGTGGTGAAGAGCCAGATCCATGCCGGCGGACGCGGCAAGGGCAAGTTCAAGGAAGCCTCCGCCGGCGACAAGGGCGGCGTGCGCCTCGCCAAGTCGATCGACGAGGTCAAGGAATTCGTCAACCAGATGCTCGGCGCGACGCTGGTGACGGTGCAGACCGGCCCGGCCGGCAAGCAGGTCAACCGGCTCTATCTCGAAGACGGCTCCGACATCGAGAAGGAATTCTATCTCTCGCTGCTGGTCGATCGTGAATCCTCCTGGGTCTCCTTCGTGGTCTCCACCGAAGGCGGCATGGACATCGAGAAGGTGGCGCACGACACGCCCGAGAAGATCGTGACGTTTTCCGTGGACCCAGCTACCGGCATCATGGGCCATCACGGCCGCACGGTGGCGCAGGCGCTCGGCCTCAAGGGCGATCTCGCCAAGCAGGCCGAGAAACTTGTGGCGCAGCTCTATACCGCGTTCCTCGCCAAGGACATGGAGATGCTGGAGATCAATCCGCTGATCGTCTCCAAGCAGGGCGAACTGAAGTGCCTCGACGCCAAGATGTCGTTCGATTCCAATGCGCTCTACCGCCATCCGGAAGTCGTCGCGCTGCGCGACACCACCGAGGAAGACGCCAAGGAAATCGAAGCGTCGAAGTATGACCTCGCCTATATCGCGCTCGACGGCACCATCGGCTGCATGGTGAACGGCGCGGGCCTCGCGATGGCGACCCTCGACATCATCAAGCTCTACGGCGAAAGCCCGGCGAACTTCCTCGACGTCGGCGGCGGCGCGTCGGAAGAAAAGGTCACGGCGGCGTTCAAGATCATCACCGCCGATCCGAACGTGAAGGGCATCCTCGTCAACATCTTCGGCGGCATCATGAAGTGCGACGTGATCGCGCGCGGCGTCATCGCCGCGGTGAAGACCGTCGGCCTCAAGGTTCCTCTGGTGGTGCGCCTCGAAGGCACCAATGTCGAAGAGGGCAAGAAGATCATCAACGAATCCGGCCTCAATGTTCTGTCGGCGAACGATCTCGACGACGCCGCGCAGAAGATCGTCAACGCCGTGAAGGGAAAGTAAGCCGATGTCCGTCCTGATCGATAAAAACACCAAGGTCATCTGCCAGGGCTTCACCGGCAAGAACGGCACCTTCCATTCCGAAGGCGCGATCGCCTACGGCACCAAGATGGTCGGCGGCACCTCGCCGGGCAAAGGCGGCACCACGCATCTCGGCCTGCCGGTGTTCGACACCGTGCAGGAGGCGCGCGACAAGACCGGCGCCGACGCGTCGGTGATCTATGTGCCGCCGCCGGGCGCGGCCGACGCGATCTGCGAAGCCATCGACGCGGAAGTGCCGCTCATCATCTGCATCACCGAAGGCATTCCGGTGCTGGACATGGTGCGCGTGAAGCGTTCGCTGTCCGGATCGAAGTCGCGGCTGATCGGACCTAACTGCCCCGGCGTCGTGACGGCGGGCGAATGCAAGATCGGCATCATGCCGGCCAACATCTTCAAGCCGGGCAATGTCGGCATCGTCTCGCGCTCCGGCACGCTGACCTATGAGGCGGTGTTTCAGACCACCCAGGTCGGCCTCGGCCAGACCTCGGCGGTCGGCATCGGCGGCGACCCGGTCAAGGGCACCGAATTCATCGACATTCTCGAACTGTTCCTGGCCGACGAGAAGACCAAGTCGATCATCATGATCGGCGAAATCGGCGGCTCCGCCGAGGAAGACGCGGCCCAGTTCCTCAAGGACGAAGCCAAGCGCGGCCGCAAGAAGCCGATGGTCGGCTTCATCGCCGGACGCACCGCGCCTCCCGGCCGTCGCATGGGTCATGCCGGCGCGATCGTCTCCGGCGGCAAGGGCGACGCCGAATCCAAGATCGCGGCGATGGAAGCGGCCGGCATCACCGTTTCGCCGTCGCCTGCGCGGCTCGGAACGACGCTTGTCGAAAAGTTGAAAGGCTAATTCAGTCCTTGGTTCTTTTCAGCGCGAAGTTTTGCCCCAAATAGGGTAAAAGGTGCGGCCCAAACACGATGCCGATACCAAATCGGGCGATTTCCTCCCGATTTTCCGCGCGATTTCAATCATCAGGACGCAATCATGTCTCGCCAGGACGCGAATGCCAATTTCGCTCTCACTTCGTTTCTCGACGGCGCCAACGCCACCTACATCGACGAGTTGTACGCGCGCTACGAAAAGGACCCGTCGTCGGTCGATCCGGACTGGGTGGATTTTTTCAAAAGCCTGAAGGACCAGCCCGCGGACGTTGCGAAGAACGCGCAGGGCCCGTCCTGGGAAAAGGCAAACTGGCCGGCCACGCCGAACGACGATCTGACCTCCGCGCTCGACGGCAACTGGGCGCAGGTCGAGAAGGCGGTCGGCGGCAAGATCGCCGCCAAGGCGCAGGCCACCGGCAGCAACCTGACATCCGCCGACGTGCAGCAGGCGACCCGCGATTCGGTCCGCGCGCTGATGCTGATCCGCGCCTACCGCATGCGCGGTCACTTCCACGCCAATCTCGATCCGCTCGGCATCGAGGGCCAGAAGGATCACGAGGAACTCGATCCGCGCTCGTATGGATTCACCGACGCCGATCTCGACCGCAAGATTTTCCTCGATCACGTGCTTGGTCTTGAGACCGCGACGCTGCGCGAAATCGTCGCGCTCTGCCAGCGCACCTACTGTCAGACCCTCGGCGTCGAGTTCATGCACATCTCGAATCCGGCGCAGAAGTCGTGGATTCAGGAACGCATCGAAGGCCCGGACAAGGAAATCAGCTTCACCCGCGAAGGCCGCCGCGCCATCCTGATGAAGCTGGTCGAATCCGAAGGCTTCGAGAAATTCTGCGACCTGAAATTCACCGGCACCAAGCGCTTCGGTCTCGACGGCGCGGAAGCGCTGATCCCCGCGCTCGAACAGATCATCAAGCGCGGCGGCAATCTCGGTGTGCAGGACATTGTGCTCGGCATGCCGCATCGCGGACGCCTCAACGTGCTGACGCAGGTGATGGGCAAGCCGCACCGCGCGCTGTTCCATGAATTCAAGGGCGGCTCGGCCAATCCCGACGAAGTGGAAGGCTCGGGCGACGTCAAGTATCACCTCGGCGCGTCGTCGGATCGTGAGTTCGACGGCAACAAGATCCATCTGTCGCTGACCGCCAACCCGTCGCATCTCGAGATCGTCGATCCGATCGTGCTCGGCAAGGTGCGCGCCAAGCAGGACCAGAACGGCGATCCGCCGGACCAGCGCATTTCGGTGCTGCCGCTCCTGATGCATGGCGACGCGGCGTTCGCGGGCCAGGGCGTGGTGGCGGAATGCTTCGCGCTGTCCGACCTGAAGGGTTACCGCACCGGCGGCTCGATCCACTTCATCGTCAACAACCAGATCGGCTTCACGACCTATCCGCGCTACTCGCGCTCGTCGCCCTATCCGTCCGACGTCGCCAAGATGATCGACGCGCCGATCTTCCATGTGAACGGCGACGATCCGGAAGCGGTGGTGTTCGCCGCCAAGATCGCGGTCGAGTTCCGGCAGAAATTCCATAAGCCTGTCGTCATCGACATGTTCTGCTACCGCCGCCATGGTCACAACGAGGGCGACGAACCGGCGTTCACCAACCCGGTGATGTACAAGAAGATCGCGACCCATCCCTCGACGCTCGACATCTACGCCAAGCGGCTGGTCGGCGACGGCGTCATGACCGAGGGCGAGGTCGAGAAGGCCAAGGCCGACTGGCGCGCGCGCCTCGATGCCGAACTCGAAGCGGGCTCGGGCTACAAGCCGAACAAGGCCGACTGGCTCGACGGCAAGTGGGCGGGCTTCAAGTCGGCGGACCTTGGCGAGGATCCGCGGCGCGGCAATACCGGCGTCGCGATCAACGAGTTGCTGGATATCGGCCGCAAGATCACCAAGGTGCCGGATGGCTTCCGTCTTCACCGCACGGTCCAGCGCTATCTCGACGCCCGCATGAAGGCGATCGAGAACGGCGAGGGCATCGACTGGGCCACCGGCGAGGCGCTGGCGTTCTGCACCCTGATGAAGGAAGGCCACCACGTCCGCCTGTCCGGTCAGGACTCCGAACGCGGCACCTTCTCGCAGCGTCATTCGGTGCTGTTCGATCAGGAAGACGAAAGCCGCTACACGCCTTTCAACCACATCGGCGAGAATCAGGGCCACTACGAGGTCATCAACTCGCTGCTGTCGGAAGAAGCCGTGCTCGGTTTCGAATACGGCTACTCGCTGGCGGAGCCGAACGCGCTGTCGATCTGGGAAGCGCAGTTCGGCGATTTCGCCAACGGCGCGCAGGTGTTGTTCGACCAGTTCATCTCGTCGGGCGAGCGCAAGTGGCTGCGCATGTCGGGCCTCGTCTGCCTGCTGCCGCACGGCTACGAAGGCCAGGGACCGGAGCATTCCTCCGCGCGCCTTGAGCGCTTCCTGCAAATGTGCGCCGAGGACAACATGCAGGTCGCCAATCTGACGACGCCCGCGAACTACTTCCACGCCCTGCGCCGCCAGTTGAAGCGCGAAATCCGCAAGCCGCTGATCCTGATGACGCCGAAGTCGCTGCTGCGCCACAAGCGCGCGGTCTCGAAGCTCGAGGAATTCGGGCCGGAGACCTCGTTCCATCGCGTGCTGCTCGACGACGCGGAGAAGGGCGGAGAGACCAAACTCGCTGCGGACGCCAAGATTCGCCGCGTCGTGATCTGCTCGGGCAAGGTCTATTACGACCTGTACGAGGATCGCGAAAAGCGCGGCGTCGACGACATCTACCTGCTGCGCATCGAGCAGCTCTATCCGGTGCCGCTGAAGACGCTGGTGCAGGTGCTCGAACGCTTCAAGAAGGCCGAAGTGGTGTGGTGTCAGGAAGAGCCGCGCAACATGGGCGGCTGGCACTTCATCGAGCCCTACCTCGAATGGGTGCTCAACCAGATCGGCGCGACCCACAAGCGTCCGCGCTATGCCGGACGCGCGGCGGCGGCGGCGACGGCCACCGGCCTGATGTCGAAGCATCTCGCGCAGTTGAAGGCATTCCTCGACGAAGCTCTCGGCTGACGACACCGATGGCTCGCGCGTGTCGCGGGCCTTCCGTCCTGTTGTTTGGATTTGATGAAGGCGCTGACGGCGAACGAGCCGCTCACGACGCAAAGGGAAAAAGATAATGGCTGAAATTCGCGTTCCGACATTGGGTGAGTCCGTCACCGAAGCCACCATCGGCCGCTGGTTCAAGAAGGCCGGTGACGCCGTCGCCGTCGACGAGCCCTTGGTTGAACTCGAAACCGACAAGGTGACCATCGAAGTGCCGGCGCCGTTCGCGGGCACCCTGGGCGAGATCGTCGCCAAGGACGGCGAGACCGTCGCGGTCGGCGCGCTGCTCGGCCAGATCACCGAAGGCGCGGGCGGCGCCAAGGCGGCTCCTGCGAAAGCCGCTGAACCCGCTCCGGCCAAGCCGGCCGCTCCGGCTGCGGCCCCTGCCGCCGCGGCTCCCGCGCCAGTGCAGAAATCGCCGCCGGCCGATGCGCCGCAGGCTCCTTCGGTGCGCAAGCTCTCCGCCGAATCCGGCGTCGACGCCACCACCGTGCCCGGCTCGGGCAAGGACGGCCGCGTCACCAAGGGCGATATGCTGGCGGCCATCGAGAAGGCCGCTTCGGCCCCGACTGCCGTCAACCAGCCCGCCGCCGCCATCCAGGTGCGCGCCTCCTCGCCGGCCGACGATGCCGCCCGCGAAGAGCGCGTGAAGATGACGCGCCTGCGCCAGACCATCGCGCGCCGCCTCAAGGACGTGCAGAACACCGCGGCCATGCTGACGACCTTCAACGAGGTCGACATGACCAACCTGATGGCGCTGCGCGCCCACTACAAGGATCTGTTCGAGAAGAAGCACGCCACCAAGCTGGGCTTCATGGGCTTCTTTGTGAAGGCCTGCGTGCAGGCGCTGAAGGAAGTGCCCGCCGTCAACGCCGAGATCGACGGCACCGACCTGATCTACAAGAACTACTACCACATCGGCGTCGCGGTCGGCACCGACAAGGGCCTGGTCGTGCCGGTGGTGCGCGAATGCGATCACAAGTCGCTGGCCGACATCGAGAAGAACATCGCCGAGTTCGGCAAGAAGGCGCGCGACGGCCAGCTCAAGATCGAGGACATGCAGGGCGGCACCTTCACCATCTCGAACGGCGGCGTCTATGGCTCGCTGATGTCGACGCCGATCCTGAACGCGCCGCAGGCCGGCATTCTCGGCATGCACAAGATTCAGGAACGGCCGGTGGCCATCGGCGGCAAGGTCGAGGTTCGCCCGATGATGTATCTGGCGCTGTCCTACGACCACCGCGTCATCGACGGCAAGGAAGCGGTCACCTTCCTCGTCCGCGTCAAGGAATGCCTCGAAGATCCGGCACGGCTGGTTCTCGACCTCTGATCGCGGAGGCGGGCATGGACAGCGTCGCCATCGTCACCGGAGGAAGCCGCGGCATCGGCCGCGCCACGGCGCTTGCGGCCGCCAAACGCGGCTACAAGGTCGTCGTCGGCTATGCCAGCAACAAGGCCGCGGCCGATGAGGTGGTGGCAACGATCGAAGCCAGCAACGGCAAGGCCATCGCCGTGAAATGCGATGTCGGCGTCGAGGCCGACATTCTCCACCTGTTCAAGGAAGCCGACAAATTTGGCAAGCTCGGCGCGCTGGTCAACAATGCCGGCGTGGTCGACAAGACCGCCCGCGTCGACGAAATGTCCGCCGAGCGGCTCGTCCGTATGATGAATATCAATGTCGTCGGCAGCATTCTGTGCGCACGTGAGGCGGTGAAACGCATGTCGACCACTCACGGCGGCGCCGGTGGCGTCATCGTCAATATCTCGTCCGTCGCGGCGACGCTCGGCTCGCCGGGACTGTACGTCGATTACGCCGCCTCGAAAGGCGCTATCGATACGTTCACCGTCGGTCTCGCGCGCGAAGTCAGCACCGAGGGCATTCGCGTCAATGCGATCCGCCCCGGCCTGATCGATACCGATATTCACGCCAGCGGCGGCGAGCCCGATCGCGCGCACCGGCTGGCGCACATGGTGCCGATGAAGCGCGTCGGCACCGCGGATGAAATCGCCAATGCCGTCGTCTGGCTGATGTCGGACGAGGCGTCCTATGTCACGGGTACGATTTTCGATGTGTCGGGCGGACGTTAACTTTCGCCGTCCCTCCAGAATGCAGGATTCTCATCATGGCTTCTTATGATCTCGTCATTATCGGCACCGGCCCCGGCGGCTACGTCTGCGCGATCCGCGCGGCCCAGCTCGGCATGAAGGTGGCCGTGATCGAGAAACGCTCCACCTTCGGCGGCACCTGCCTGAACATCGGCTGCATCCCGTCCAAGGCGCTGTTGCAGGCCTCGGAGCGTTACGAGGAAGTCACCCACATGCTGCCCAAGATGGGCATCGGCGTCGGCAAGCCGAAGCTCGATCTGCCGACCATGATGAAATTCAAGACCGACGGCGTCGACGGCAACACCAAGGGCGTCGCCTTCCTGTTCAAGAAGAACAAGATCGAGCCTTACGAAGGCGCCGGCCGCATCGTCTCCGCCGGCAAGGTCGAGGTGACGGGCAACGACGGCAAGACGCAGATTCTCGAAGCCAAGAACATTGTCATCGCCACCGGCTCCGATGTGGCGAAGCTCAAGGGCGTCGAGATCGACGAGAAGCGCATCGTCTCTTCCACCGGCGCGCTGACGCTGGAGAAAGTGCCGGAGAAGCTGCTGGTGATCGGCGCGGGCGTGATCGGTCTCGAACTCGGCTCGGTGTGGCGGCGTCTGGGCGCGCAGGTCACCGTGGTGGAGTTTCTGGACCGCATCCTTCCCGGCATGGACGGCGAGGTCGCGAAATCCTTCCAGCGCATTCAGGAAAAGCAGGGCATCGCGTTCAAGCTCGGCGCCAAGGTCACCGGCGTCGATACGTCCGGCAAGAAGCTGAAAGCGACCATCGAGCCGGCTGCGGGCGGCGCTGCTGAAACCATCGAGGCCGATGTGGTGCTGGTCGCCATCGGGCGCGTGCCTTACACCGAAGGCCTCGGGCTGAAGGAAATCGGTGTCGAACTCGATCCGCGTGGCCGCGTGCAGACCGACGGACACTTCGGCACCAGCGTGAAGGGCATCTACGCCATCGGCGATGTGATCGCCGGGCCGATGCTGGCGCACAAGGCCGAGGACGAAGGCATCGCGGTTGCGGAGATTCTCGCCGGACAAGCGGGCCACACCAATTACGACGTGATTCCTGGCGTGGTCTACACGTTCCCGGAAATCGCCTCCGTCGGCAAGACCGAGGAAGAATTGAAGGAAGCAGGCATCGCCTACAATGTCGGAAAGTTTCCGTTCACCGCGAATGCGCGCACCAAGGTCAACCAGACCACCGACGGCTTCGTGAAGATTCTCGCGGATGCGAAGACGGATCGCGTCTATGGCGTGCACATCATCGGCGCGGAAGCCGGCGAAATGATCCACGAGGCCTGCGTGCTGATGGAGTTCGGCGGCTCCGCGGAAGATCTCGCGCGCACCTGCCACGCGCATCCGACGCGCTCGGAAGCCGTCAAGGAAGCCGCGCTTGCGGTGGCAAAACGCGCTATCCATATGTGAGAAGCGCATGATCCGCCAAAGTGTGAGCGGTTTGGCGAAAAGATCATGCGCCAGTTTATAATTGGTCGCGCGATCGGACGCAAAACCGGTTTCCACTTTTGCTGATCGCGCTCCGTCCGGCGCTGCCGCCGGGCAAGACACGTATGAGGGCGAATGCGCCGGCTGCTCCGTCCCCTCTGGGTTCTGCTCGCGCTGATCTTCTTGATCGAGGCGTGGCTGTGGGATCGCGTCGAGCCGATCATCGCGCGCATCGTTGCGCTGATCCCGCTGCCGCGTTTGAAAAAATGGTTCGCCGCGCGCGTCGAGCATCTTCTCGCCGGGCGCGACGCTGCTGGTGTTCGCTGTCCCGTTTATTGTTTTGACGCCGCTGAATCTGGTCGAGGCGTGGCTGCTGGCGAAAAAGTATTTCATCAGCGCCACGATCCTGATCGTGCTTCAGAAAGTCGTGGGCGTCGGCATCATCGCCTTCGTGTTCGATGTGACGCGCGACAAGCTGCTGCGGATGAACTGGTTCCGCAGGCTCTATGAATTCGTCATCGATCTTCGCGCCAAAGCATCGGAGATCGTCGCGCCGTTCAGGCTTGCGATTGCGCAATGGGTGGCGCGTTTCCGCCGCCGCGCGTCGCCCGGTTTCATTCGCCGGTTGCGCCGGCGGATGCAGGCGTCGCGCACGCCGTCATGAGGCGAAAGATGCGCGAGGCCTTTGCCGTCCGGCCGGCGCATCGGCCGAGAAACGCGCATAGCAATCCGGCCGCATTTCCGCCTTTTGCGGCGGAGTTTTCCGCCATTTCGCCTTATGCGGCGGGCGTTCAGGACTTTTTTGCATAACAGTTTGAAAACGAGAAAGATTTCGCCGTTTCTACATCAGATGCACGGCATGCGGCGCGAACAGGCCGATCGCGGTGAACGCGATCCCCGCCAGCGCCAGCAGGCCGGAGACCCAGGCCAGCGCGATCATGCCGGTGATGATGGTCGCCGAAGCCAGCACGATGCCGATCTGGAATGCCGCCGAAGCGACCTCATAGTGATGATAGCGCGCCATGGAGAGATCACGCGCGTGCTCTGCGTCCTTGGCGCGCGCGGCCAGTTGCTCGGAGCCCTCGCCGGTCTCCGGCTCGGAGCGATAACGCGCCGCCGTCTTGGTCCAGTCGTCGATCTGCTTGGCCAGCGCCGCCTTTTGCGCGTCGTCGCCGGACAATCCGAGGCTGAGCTTGGCGTGTTCGGAGACCGACTGCACCACGGTGCGGCGGATGCTTTTCGCCTGGAAGAAGGCCCACAGGTTCGAGGCCTCGACGTTCTTGCTGATGGATTCGGTCTGGGCGCCCTTGCCCAGCGTCTCCGACAAGGCGAGGAACAGCGCGATCACCGCGATCAGCAGCGCGATCTTCTTGTTGGAGCCGGATGCGTGTTCGGCATGCTCGGCGTGCTCCATGCTCTCGTGTGCGCCCATAACGGATCGTCCTCCCGGTCAAAACCGGGCAACGATTGACCGAACTGCGCTTCGCGCGCAAGGGGCCAACGCGTCACAAGACACGACTTATTTATGTCACGCTCTTGGATGGGCCGTCTTATAAACGTCCAGCAGACGGTCGGCATCGACGCCGGTATAGATCTGCGTGGTCGAGAGCGACGAGTGGCCGAGCAATTCCTGGATGGCGCGAAGGTCGCCGCCGCGCGTCAGCAAGTGCGTGGCGAAGGAATGGCGCAGCGCATGCGGCGTCGCGCTGTCGGGCAGTCCGAGCGCGCCGCGCAGCCGCTCCATGGTCAACTGGATGATGCGCGGCGAGAGCGGGCCGCCGCGTGCGCCGACAAAAATCGGACCGTCCGGCGCGATGGCGTGCGGACACATCGCGACATAATCCTGGATCAGGGTCAGCACGTTTTGCAGCACCGGCACCATTCGCGTCTTGTTGCCCTTGCCGGTGACCACGATCACGTCGCCCTTGCCCGGCAGCGGCACGTCGCGCCGGATCAGACCGAGCGCTTCGGAGATGCGCAGGCCCGATCCGTACAGCAGCGCCATCACGGCGGCGTCGCGCGCCCAGATCCACGGCTCGCGATTCTCGCCGGCGCGGATGTCCGCGTCGGTCATCTGTTTTGCCGAGGTCATTTGAATCGGCTTCGGCAGGCTCTTGCCGATCTTCGGCGCGCGGATCGCCGACAGCGCGCCGACCTTGCCCTTGCCTTCGCGCTCCAGGAATCGTCCGAACGAACGCAGTCCCGCCAGCGCCCGCATCAGGGATCGCCCGCCGATGTCGTCGCTGCGCCGCGCCGACATGAAGGCGCGCACGTCGGTCGTTTCGATGGCGGCGAATTGCTCGAGCGTGACGAGGCCGCCCCAATGCCCGCTCAGGAACACGAGGCACTGGCGCAGGTCGCGCGCATAGGCTTCCAGCGTCTTGGGGGATAATCTTCGCTCGGCGCGCAGATGCGACAGCCAGTGGGTGATCTCGGCCACAAGGTCTGGCGCCGCGCAGGTCAACTGCGCGTCCGGCGCGTCGTTTTCAGTTGAAGCGGTGGCTTTGGCCATCATATGTCCAGCAATGCGCCTGTCCTTGACAGGACCCGGTTTATCGCACCCTTTTCCTTATACACCCCTTAATCTGGACCCCTCTCACCATGGCAAGACGAGTTGTCGACGTTCTTGTCCCGGTGGCCCTGAACCAGACCTACTCCTATCGCGTTCCCGACGATGCCGACCTGAACCCCGGCGACGTGGTCAGCGTGCCGCTCGGGCCGCGCGAGGTCATCGCGGTGGTCTGGGCCGACAACCCGAATCCCGATCCCCGGCTGCATAATCGGCTGAAGGACACCGGCGACAAACTCGATGTGCCGCCGCTGAAGCCCGAGCTGCGCAGCTTCGTGGACTGGGTCGCGAACTACACGTTGTCGGCGCGCGGCATGGTGCTGCGCATGACGCTGCGCATGGGCGAACATCTCGGACCCGAGCGCGTGCGCATGGGCGTGCGGCTGGTGGGCGCGCCGCCGCAGCGCATGACGAGTGCACGGCATCGCCTGATCGAAATCCTGTCGGACGGCTTGCTGCACGCGAAGTCCGAAGCGGCCAAGGAAGCCGGTGTCAGCGCCGGCGTGATCGACGGTCTTGTCGATGAAGGCACGCTGGTCACGGAGGCGATGCCGCGTGATCTCGCGCCGCCCGCGCCCGATCCTTCCTTCGCCGAACCGGACTTTTCGCCGGAGCAGCGCACCGCCGCCGACATCATGAAAGAACTCGCCTCGAAAGACGAGTTTCAGGTCGCGTTACTCGATGGCGTCACCGGCTCCGGCAAGACCGAGGTTTATTTCGAGGCGGTCGCCGAAATCATCCGGCGCGGCAGGCAGGCGATGATCCTGATGCCGGAGATCGCGCTGACCGGGCAATTCCTCGATCGGTTCGCGGCTCGCTTCGGCGTGCGTCCGATCGAATGGCATTCCGAACTGACGCCGCGCACCCGTGCACGCAACTGGGCGGCGGTGGCATCGGGTGATGCGCAGGTGATCGTCGGCGCACGCTCGGCGCTGTTTCTGCCTTACGCCAATCTCGGACTCATCATCGTCGATGAAGAGCACGATCAGGCCTACAAGCAGGACGAGGGCGTGCATTATCACGCGCGCGACATGGCCGTGGTGCGCGGGAGCATCGCGAAGATTCCCGTGATGCTGTGTTCGGCGACGCCATCGGTGGAAACCGAAGTCAATGCGCGCAAGGGCCGCTACAGGCGCGTCGTGCTGCCGTCGCGGTTCGGCGGCCAGCACATGCCGCATATCGAGGCGATCGATCTCAAACGCGAAGGCCCCGCGCGCGGCCGGTTCATCTCGCCGCGGCTGGCGGAAGAAATCAAGATCGCGGTGGAGCGCAAGGAGCAGGCGCTGCTGTTCCTCAACCGTCGCGGTTATGCGCCGCTGACGCTGTGCCGTGCCTGCGGGCACCGCTTCGCCTGCACCATCTGCGATGCGTGGCTGGTGGATCATCGTTTCAGGCAAAGACTCGTGTGTCACCATTGCGGCTTCTCGATGCCGCGTCCGCATCAGTGCCCGCATTGCGGCGCGGAGGAATCGCTGGCCGCCATCGGCCCCGGTGTCGAGCGCTTGCAGGAAGAAGCCGCCGCGCTGTTTCCGGAGGCGCGCACCATGGTGCTGTCGAGCGACCTCATCACCGACATAGAAACCATGCGCTCGGAACTGAACGAAATCGCAGAGGGTCGCGTCGACATCATCATCGGCACGCAACTTGTGGCGAAGGGACATAACTTTCCGCGCCTCAATCTGGTCGGCGTGGTGGATGCGGACCTGGGACTCGGCAACGGCGATCCGCGCGCCGCCGAGCGCACGTTCCAGTTGCTCAATCAGGTGATCGGCCGCGCCGGGCGCGAGCAGGGCCGCGGCGTCGGCTATCTGCAAACCCATCAGCCCGAACATCCGGTGATGAAAGCGCTGGTGGCCTGCGACCGCGAGGCGTTCTACGCCAGCGAGATCGAGGCGCGCGAGCGCGCGATGTATCCGCCGTTCGGCCGGCTGGCGTCCTTGGTTATCTCGGCGGGGGATCGTCCGACGGCGGAAGGGTTCGCGCGCAAGCTCGCGTCCGCTGCGCCGTTCGACGAGCGCGTTCAGGTGCTCGGTCCGGCGGAAGCGCCGCTCGCGGTCATCAAGGGCCGCTATCGGTTTCGCATTCTGGTGAAGGCCGCGCGCACCATCGATCTCTCGGCCTATATGCGCGACTGGCTCGCGGCGGGACCGAAAACCAAGGGCAATCTCAAACTCGAAGTCGACATCGATCCGCAGAGTTTTTTGTAGGCCGTCATTGCGAGGAGCGCAGCCCATTGAGGTGCTTCTTCCGCTCATTCCCGCGAAAGCGGGAATTCAGTTCTTTGCTCTGGGTCCCCGCTTTCGCGGGATCGAACGGAAACCAATCCCGCATCTCGAAGTCAGTCGGCGGGTTCACCAATGAAAAAGGCCGATGCAACAGGCACCGGCCTTTTCAACGCGACGTTACGCAACTTAACGCGTACGCAACATTTACTGAACTTCAGCAACCACGCGGCCGACGCCGCGGCCGGTCAGGCCGATGGCGCGGGCGGCACCGGTCGATAGATCGAGCACGCGGCCACGAATGAAGGGGCCGCGATCATTGACGGTGACGACCACGCTGCGGCCGCCATGAGTGACCTTCAGGCGGGTGCCGAACGGCAGGCTGCGGTGGGCGGCGGTCATGGCGTTCTGGTTGAAGCGCTGGCCCGAGGCGGTCCGGCTGCCGGATTCGTTGCCGTAATAGGAAGCCATGCCCGAGAAGCTGCGGCTGGAGCCGACCGAGGCATTGGCGTCGCGCCAGGGCTTTTCGCTCGAAGACCTGCGGCCTGCTTCGCTGGCGGACGCGCTGAGCGCCAGGATTCCAGCAGCGACCAACGCGATCGAGGCATTCCGATTCATCACGGGTTGCCCCGGCACGCGCTTGATAGCAGCGTTCATATAGTTGTCCCTCTTCTTGGTATATCCATCCAATGGCTGGCTAAATTAAACCAGCATTTACGTGGGGGGACGGTTCAGCCAATAATGAGGCATAAGCGCGGCAGGGAGATTCGTTCCAATATCATCATGATTTGAGGAAATAATAAAAACTAAGCTGTATTTCTTCCATAATATTTTTTTTCGATCATGTATCGGCATATTTATACATTGAAATACTATATAGATTTTGTGATTATTGGCTTCGCCAAGTAAATGCGAAACGGCCGAAATCGTTCCTGTGATGCGGTGGGTGCAATGGTACATGCGCTGAGCGGGCAGCTCGGCGGTCGATTCAGCCGTTTGCCATCAAATCCCTGCTCCAGGTGAGGTGCAGGCCCGAATCAGCCCCGGTCAGCCGGAGGGGCTGATCAGCGGAGGCATAAAAGGGAGCGGCGGGTCTGTTGGCGCGCACCTGAGCACTGCGGACCGGGCGGTTGCGATCCGGATGTGCCGGTCCGGAATGTTGAGCCGCCGGATACGACGCTCGCCGCGTGCTGTGGCTGCGACAAACCGGCGCCACGAAAAACATATTGGCAATCGCGGTCATGTTGCACCTGCGCTCGCGCTATGTTAGCAAAACCGCGATTTTGGGCTGCTGGGTAAATCACTCCGGCCAGAAATCGAAGTCCCGCTTGAATTCCAAGGACTTGGATCGCTTGGCGTCCTTATGGCGCCACACTGGCAGCGATGGTCTTTTTCTTGGGCATTCGACAGCTAGAAGAGCTTATTTGTGGCAGCTGAAGATCCCTCCGTATCTGGCGTGTCTGGCCGTTATGCAACGGCCCTTTTCGAACTGGCGCGCGACCAGAAATCCGTCGACGCCGTCAAGGCGGACCTCGACAAGTTTTCCGCCATGCTGGCGGATAGCCCCGATCTTCTGAGACTGGTGCGTAGCCCGGTGTTCACCGCCGACGCGCAGACCAAGGCTCTTTCAGCCGTGCTGACCAAGGCCGGCATCAGCGGCATTGCCGCGAATTTCCTCAAGGTCCTGACCGCCAATCGCCGGCTGTTCGCCGTGGCCGATGTCATCAGGGCGTTCCGTGCGCTGGTCGCCAAGTTCAAGGGCGAGGCCACCGCGGAAGTCACCGTCGCAGAGCCGCTCAGCGACAAGAATCTCGACGCTCTCAAGGCCGCGCTGAAAACAGTGTCGGGCAAGGACGTCGATCTCAACGTGAAGGTCGATCCGTCGATCATCGGCGGGCTTGTCGTCAAGCTCGGCAGCCGCATGGTCGACAGCTCGCTTCGCACCAAACTCAATTCGATCAAGCACGCGATGAAAGAGGCAGGCTGATGGACATCCGCGCCGCGGAAATTTCCGCAATCCTCAAGGACCAGATCAAGAATTTCGGCCAGGAAGCCGAAGTCTCGGAAGTCGGTCAGGTTCTCTCGGTCGGCGACGGCATTGCCCGCGTCTACGGTCTGGACAACGTCCAGGCCGGTGAGATGGTCGAGTTCGAGAACGGTACGCGCGGCATGGCGCTCAACCTCGAAAGCGACAATGTCGGCATCGTGATCTTCGGCGCCGACCGCGAGATCAAGGAAGGCCAGACCGTCAAGCGCACCCGCGCCATCGTGGATACGCCGGTCGGCAAGGGTCTTCTGGGCCGCGTCGTCGATGCGCTCGGCAATCCGATCGACGGCAAGGGCCCGATCCAGGCGACCGAACGCAAGCGCGTCGACGTCAAGGCCCCCGGCATCATTCCGCGCAAGTCGGTGAACGAGCCGATGGCGACCGGCCTCAAGGCCATCGACGCGCTGATTCCCGTCGGCCGCGGACAGCGCGAGCTGATCATCGGCGACCGCCAGACCGGCAAGACCGCGATCGCGCTCGACACCATTCTCAACCAGAAGCCGCTCAACGTCGCGGGCGCGCCGGAAGGCCAGAAGCTGTATTGCGTTTACGTCGCGATCGGCCAGAAGCGCTCCACCGTCGCGCAGTTCGTGAAGGTGCTCGAAGAGCAGGGCGCGCTGGAATATTCCATCGTCGTCGCCGCCACCGCGTCGGACCCCGCGCCGATGCAGTACCTCGCGCCGTTCACCGGCTGCACCATGGGCGAGTATTTCCGCGACAACGGCATGCACGCCGTCATCATCTATGACGACTTGTCCAAGCAGGCCGTCGCTTATCGGCAGATGTCGCTGCTGCTGCGCCGCCCGCCAGGCCGCGAAGCCTATCCCGGCGACGTGTTCTACCTGCATTCGCGTCTGCTCGAGCGCGCCGCGAAGCTCAACGACGAGCAGGGCAACGGGTCGCTCACCGCGCTGCCGGTGATCGAAACCCAGGCCAACGACGTGTCGGCCTACATTCCGACCAACGTGATCTCGATCACCGACGGCCAGATCTTCCTCGAAACCGACCTGTTCTTCCAGGGCATCCGTCCTGCGGTGAACGTCGGTCTTTCCGTGTCGCGCGTCGGCTCCGCCGCGCAGACCAAGGCGATGAAGAAGGTCGCGGGCAAGATCAAGGGCGAGCTGGCGCAGTACCGCGAAATGGCGGCGTTCGCGCAGTTCGGTTCCGATCTCGACGCTTCGACGCAGCGCCTCCTGGCGCGCGGCTCGCGCCTCACCGAACTCCTGAAGCAGCCGCAGTTCTCGCCGCTGAAGATGGAAGAGCAGGTCGCGGTGATCTACGCCGGCGTCAACGGCTATCTCGACGGCATTCCGGTCAACAAGGTGCGCGCGTTCGAGGACGGCCTGCTGTCGCTGCTGCGCGGCAAGCATGTCGATATTCTCAATGCCGTGCGCGACAGCCGCGATCTGTCGGACGACGTTGCCGGCAAGCTCAAGGGCGTGGTCGAAGGCTACACCAAGACGTTCGCTTAAAGATCGTCGCCGCGCCGATCAATTCGCGCGCGGCGAAACTGGGGTTGCGATCCGGCGCGAAGCTGGATCGTCAGGGTGAGATAAAGAATGGCGTCTCTCAAGGACATGCGTGTCCGCATCGCCTCGACCAAGGCGACGCAGAAGATTACCAAGGCCATGCAGATGGTCGCGGCGTCGAAGTTGCGCCGAGCGCAGACTGCGGCCGAAGCCGCGCGCCCCTATGCCGAGCGCATGGATGCGGTGATCACGAACATCGCGGGCGCGGCAGCCGGGTCCGGCACCGCTCCGGCGCTGCTGGCCGGTACCGGCAGCGACAAGGTTCACCTGCTGCTGGTCTGCACCGGCGAGCGTGGTCTTTCCGGCGCGTTCAACTCCTCCATCGTCCGGCTTGCGCGCGAGCGCGCCCTGTCGCTGATGAATCAGGGCAAGGAAGTCAAAATCTTCTGCGTCGGCCGCAAGGGTTACGAGCAGCTCCGCCGCCAGTTCGAGAGGCAGATCGTCGGCAACACCGAGCTTCGCTCGGTGAAGGTGCTCGGCTTCAAGAATGCCGAAGACATCGCCAAGAAAATCGTCGCGATGTTCAATGCGGGCGACTTCGACGTCTGCACGCTGTTCTATTCGCGCTTCAAGTCGGTGATCGCGCAGGTCCCGACCGCGCAGCAGATCATTCCGCTGGTGATCGAGGCCAAGGAAGCCGCGACCGGCGCCGCGGCGGTTTACGATTACGAGCCGGCCGAAGACGAAATTCTGTCGACCCTGCTGCCGCGCAATCTCGCGGTGCAGATTTTCCGCGCTCTGCTCGAAAATAATGCGTCGTTCTACGGCGCACAGATGAGCGCGATGGACAACGCGACCCGCAACGCCGGCGACATGATCCGCAAGCAGACGCTGATCTACAACCGCACCCGCCAGGCGATGATTACCAAGGAACTGATCGAAATCATCTCCGGCGCCGAGGCCATCTGACGCCGACCGCCGTATAGACCGAGTTTTAAGGAGACTATCCCATGGCATCACCCGCCAACCAGACCGGACGCATTTCGCAGGTTATCGGCGCCGTCGTCGACGTGAAGTTCGACGGCTATCTGCCGGCCATTCTCAACGCCATCGAGACCAAGAACGGCAACAACCGTCTGGTGCTCGAAGTCGCGCAGCATCTCGGTGAATCCACTGTGCGCGCCATCGCGATGGACACCACCGAGGGTCTGGTGCGCGGCCAGGAGGTCACCGACACCGGCGCGCCGATCATGGTGCCGGTGGGCGCCGGAACGCTCGGCCGCATCATGAACGTCATCGGCGAGCCGGTGGACGAGCAGGGCCCGGTCAAGGCCGAAGGCACCCGCGCCATCCATCAGGAAGCGCCGAGCTACACCGATCAGTCCACCGAGGCTGAAATTCTCGTCACCGGCATCAAGGTCGTCGACCTGCTCGCGCCCTACGCCAAGGGCGGCAAGATCGGCCTGTTCGGCGGCGCCGGCGTCGGCAAGACCGTGCTGATCCAGGAATTGATCAACAACGTCGCGAAGGCGCACGGCGGCTATTCGGTGTTCGCGGGCGTCGGCGAGCGGACCCGCGAAGGCAACGACCTCTATCACGAGTTCATCGAGTCGGGCGTCAACAAGAAGGGCGGCGGCGAAGGCTCGAAGTGCGCCCTCGTCTACGGCCAGATGAACGAGCCGCCGGGCGCGCGCGCCCGCGTCGGCCTCACGGGCCTGACCGTTGCCGAACACTTCCGCGACCAGGGCCAGGACGTGCTGTTCTTCGTCGACAACATCTTCCGCTTCACGCAGGCCGGCTCCGAAGTGTCGGCGCTGCTCGGCCGCATTCCTTCGGCGGTGGGCTATCAGCCGACGCTCGCGACCGACATGGGCGCGTTGCAGGAGCGCATCACCACCACCAACAAGGGGTCGATCACCTCGGTGCAGGCGATCTACGTGCCGGCCGACGACTTGACCGACCCGGCGCCCGCCACCTCGTTCGCCCACTTGGACGCGACCACAGTGCTAAACCGCGCGATCTCGGAAAAGGGCATTTATCCGGCAGTGGATCCGCTCGACTCCACCTCGCGCATGCTCTCGCCGCTGATCGTCGGCGAGGAGCACTACCAGACCGCGCGTCTCGTGCAGCAGGTGCTCCAGCGCTACAAGTCGTTGCAGGACATCATCGCCATTCTTGGCATGGACGAACTGTCGGAAGAGGACAAGTTGACGGTGGCCCGCGCCCGCAAGGTCGAGCGCTTCCTGTCGCAGCCGTTCCACGTCGCTGAAATCTTCACCGGCTCGCCGGGCAAGTTCGTCGACCTCGCCGACACCATCAAGGGCTTCAAGGATCTCTGCAACGGCAAGTACGATCACCTGCCGGAAGCGGCCTTCTACATGGTCGGAACCATCGAAGAAGCCGTCGAGAAGGGTAAGAAGCTGGCGGCGGAAGCGGCGTAAGTTCGACTCCCTCTCCCGTTTACGGGGGAGGGCTGGGGAGGGGGCGTTCGCTTCCTCCGACGTGTGACCCCCACCCGACCGGCTTTGCCGGTCGACCTCCCCGCAAGCGGGAGAGGTGAAGCAGGCAGAGAATCAATGGCCACCTTTCATTTCGATCTCGTATCGCCTGAAAAGATCGCCTTCTCCGGCGAAGTCGAGCAGGTCGATATTCCCGGCGTCGAAGGCGACTTCGGCGTGATGGCCGGTCATGCGCCGCTGGTGGCGACCGTTCGCCCCGGCATCATGACTGTCACGGTCGGCGGCAAGCACGAGAAGATCATCGTGCTCGGCGGTCTTGCGGAAATTTCCGACAAGGGCCTCACCGTGCTCGCCGATACCGCGACATCGGTTGCCGAGCTGGATCGCGAACTGCTGGCGCAGCAGATCGCCGAGATGGAAGAGGGGCTGAAGGAAGAAGAGGGCGACGCGCTCGACCGCGCCATTACCCGCCTCGATCACTTCAAGGCCATCCAGCAGCAGATCATCTCGACCGCTATGCACTGAGGCGCGTGCGCTTGTCGCGCGCGCCATCAGCCGGACACCGGCCAGCGCATTTCGATCAACAAGACCTGCACAATGACCAAGCCGGCGGGGCAGGCGAAAGCACCGCGCCGCCGTCCGCATTCAGGTCAGCGACAGAAACTCCTCGACCACACGCTCATAGACCGGGCGCTTGAACGGCACGATCAGGTCGGGAAGATTCTTCATCGGCTCCCAGCGCCAGTCGATGAATTCGGGCTTGTGCCCGGCCGGCGAAGCGACGTTGATTTCACTGTCCTTGCCGGTAAAGCGAAGCGCGTACCACTTCTGCTTCTGGCCGCGAAACCGGCCTTTCCAGGCCCTCCCGGCCACCGTGCGCGGGATGTCGTAGGTGAGCCAGTCTTTCACCTCGCCGAGCTTCTCGACCGACTTGACGTTGGTTTCCTCATAAAGCTCGCGCTTGGCCGCGGCCCAAGTGTCTTCGCCGGCATCGACGCCACCCTGCGGCATCTGCCAGACATGGGTCTGATCGACATGCTCCGGGCCGCCGACCCGGCGTCCGATGAAAACCAGTCCGTCCGCATTGATCAAGGTGATCCCGACGCAGGTTCGGTAGGGCAGATCGTCGTAACGCGCCATACTGATAAAGCCTTTGGTCCCTTGACCGGTCCGCCGAACGCGCCAATCGCGCTCATTGCTCTCGTCTGCGCGGTTGAGCGGGAAACCGTTCCCGCCGTCCCCGATCGCGCCTAGTTAGATTTTGGTTTCAGCATCGCCGTTGTCAACGGTACCAGCATGAAACCCCGGCCTTCGAGTTGCCGCGCCCAAATTCCGATCCGTTCGATGGAAATCGGCAGCGCCGAGGCGATGCCCACCGCCGACCCGCGTTCCTTGGCCAAGGTTTCCAGCCGCGCCAGTGTCCGGTCGATTTCGGCCACCGTCGGCACCGAGTCGATGGTCGCGTCGGCCTGCGCAAACGGCATCGCCTGGCCCTCCGCGATCACCCTTGCAACGCTGCGCGGCGCGCTGCCGTCGTCGAGCCAGGCGAGTCCGCGCCGGGCCGCTTCCTTGACGATCGGCTGCATCGCCGCGTCTGTCGCGACAAAGCGTGATCCCATGAAATTGGCGATGCCGACGTAGCCCTGAAACCGGCTCATGTGCCATGCCAGCCGATCGGCGTTCTGGTCGGCGGCCAGCGTGGTCAGCAGCGTTTGCGGGCCGGGATCGTTGTCCGGATAGTCGAACGGCTCCATCGGCACCTGGAGCAAGACTTCGTGTTTCTGTGCCCGCGCCCGTTCGACCAGCTTGCCGGGGTCCGAGCCGTAAGGCGTGAAAGCCAGTGTCACCGCGCCGGGCAGTTTGGTGATCGCATCGGCGGTTTTCGCCGCGCCGACGCCGAGGCCGGACACGACAATGGCGATGATGGGGGTCTTGCTGGCGGCCGCGCGCTCGGCGTCGCTGCCGGCGGCATAGGCGCGGAATGGCTTCAATCCGTCGGCCGTCACCGGGATCATGCCATAGCGCGAACTCTCCAGCAGCTTCGGATTGATGTTCGCCGTCACGGCAGGCGGGCCATCCGCTTTTACCGGAGTGTCTGCGCCGGTGCCGACGATCACGCTTTGCCGGGCTCCGCTGGAGCCGTCGATGATGGTGACGGTCTGTTGCCCGCCAGCGGGCTCCCTGGCGCTTGCCGAGGCGTCCTTGGGCGTTACCGGGGCGGCGCCGACCGGCTGCTGTGTGGTCTTCTCACCGGGCAGAGTGGCGGGATCGTAGGCGACCTTTGCCAGCGGTTCACCACCCATCGGGTTGTGGTTGAAGATCGCGAAGCCGAGAAAGACGGCCAGAAACAGCCCGAACAGCGCCGCAATCGCCTGCGGTGCCGTGAACGGAAGCCGGTATCGCCGCTTGCGCGGCCGGTCCTGTCCGAGCGGGGCGCTCAGATCGTCGGTGGTCACTGCCGTCAACCTCGCGAATCAATCGCCGAATCCTACCACGGCACCTGACTCGTGGCCGCAAGGCGTGGATTCAAGAGTGATTGAGAAGGCCACTGGACCCTAACAAAAAGGGCGGCCCGGAGGCCGCCCGAATCGATGGAAACGAGGTTGCGGGACTGAGGCTCAGTTCGCGGCCTTGTTCGAGGCCTTGTCGGTGGGAGCCGGTGCCGACGTGGTCTGCTTGATGCCGTGCAAAAGGTCTGCGGCCATCTTCAGCGCCTTGTCGTCCTTGGCGTCCGGCGGCACGTAGGACTGCGAGCCGGTTTCTTCCTGGCCTTCGGCCTTGAGGTGGCCGCGCAGGGAGGCTTCGCCCTTGGTGTCGGTCTTCGACTTCAGGTCGTCCGGCACATCCTGCTGGACTTCGATATCCGGGATGATGCCCTTGGCCTGAATCGATTTGCCCGACGGCGTGAAGTAGCGCGCGGTGGTGAGCCGCAGCGCGCCGTTGCCGGAGCCGAGCGGGATGATGGTCTGCACCGAGCCCTTGCCGAACGAGCGGGTGCCGAGCAGCGTGGCACGCTTGTGATCCTGCAAGGCGCCGGCGACGATTTCGGACGCCGATGCGGAGCCGCCGTTGATCAGCACGATCACCGGCTTGCCCTTGGCGAGGTCGCCGGGCTTGGCGGTGCGGCGCTGGGTTTCCTCGGCGTTGCGGCCGCGGGTGGAGACGATCTCGCCGCGGTCGAGGAACGCATCGGAGACCGACACGGCTTCCTCAAGCAGTCCGCCCGGATTGTTGCGCAGGTCGATGATGTAGCCCTTGATCTTGTCCGGACCAATCTGCGTGGTCAGGTTCGCCATCTCGCGCTTCAGGCCTTCGGTGGTCTGTTCGTTGAAGGTGGTGATGCGGATATAGGCGATGTCGTCGCTCTCGACGCGCGCGCGCACCGAACGCACGCGGATATTGTCACGCGTCAGCGTGACTTCGATCGGCTTGTCCTGGCCCTTGCGGATGATTTTGAGCCTGATCTTGGTGTTGACCGGGCCGCGCATCTTCTCGACGGCCTGGTTGAGGGTCAGACCCTGCACCGGCTCATCGTCGAGATGCGAAATGATGTCGTTGGCCATGATGCCGGCCTTCGACGCCGGTGTCTCGTCGATCGGCGAGACCACCTTGATGAGGCCGTCTTCCATCGTGACTTCGATGCCGAGGCCGCCGAACTCGCCGCGGGTCTGCACCTGCATGTCGCGGAAGCTCTTGGCGTCCATGTAGCTGGAATGCGGATCGAGGCCGGTGAGCATGCCGCTGATGGCGGTCTCCACCAGCTTGCTGTCGTCAGGCTTCTCGACATAGTCGCTGCGCACGCGCTCGAACACGTCGCCGAACAGGTTGAGCTGGCGGTAGGTGTCGGACGATGCGGCGCGCGCCGTCGATCCGACCAGTGCCGCGCGTGGCTGAGTGAGGAAAAGTGTGGCCGCCGCGCCTGCCGCGACGCTGAGGAGAACCAGGGAAGTCTTGCGCATCATCCGCGAACCTTTTGGCCTTCACTTGCGGCCCACCATGGACCAGAATCGATTGGAGTGCCGTCCTTACGGAACTCGATGTAGAGTACAGGCTGGCTGGACGCTGCCGCCAGAATTGACGCGACCTGAGACGTGGTCCCCATGGTCGCGACCGGTTCTCCCGTTAGAACAAACTGCCCGATCGTGACCGAAATACGTTCCATCCCGGCGATAAGGACATGATACCCGCCGCCAGCGTTGAGGATCAAGAGTTGTCCGTAGCTCCGGAACGGGCCTGAGTAAACAACCCAGCCATCACAAGGTGTTGTGACTTGCGCCCCCGGTCTGGTGGCGATGGAAATACCCTTTTCCTGACCGCCGCTGCCATCGGAACCGCCAAAACTGCGGATCCGGGTGCCGTTAACCGGGATTGGCAAAAGTCCCTTGGCGGAGGCGAAGGCGATTGCCGGACTCAACCTCGCGGGGTCCTTCAGTGCCCCGAGGTTCGGTTTGCCGTTCAGGGAGGCGGGCGTGCCTTGCAGTTCGGCCGCCGCGGCGGCCTTCGCCGCCGCCTTCACGTCCTGCTCCATCCTGGCGATCAGGTCCTGAAGGGTCTCGGTCTGTTTGGACAGCGCAATGGCGCGCTGCCGCTCCGCTTCCATGTTCTTTTCGGTGTCGGACTGCTGCTTCTGGCGTTCCTGCACCAGGGCCGCGAGGCGCGCGCGGTCGTCATTCAGCTTGTCGCGGTCGATCGCCAGCCGGTCGCGTTCTTCGGCGATGTTCTTGCGCAGACTGACCAGCTCGCCAAGATCGCTGGCGAGCTTGGCGGCGCGTGCGCGCATCTCCGGCACCACGGCGCCCAGCAACATCGCGGTGCGCAGCGACTGCAATGCATCCTCGGGCCGCACGAAGAGCGCGGGCGGTGCGCGGCGTCCGGCGCGCTGCAAGGCCGCGAGCACTTCGGAAATTTCGTCGCGGCGCGATTCGAGCGAGGCGCGAATCTGAAGCTCGCGCGCATCGAGCGGACGCAAGCGGCCCTCGGTATCAGCCATCTTGCCTTCGACGTCGCGCACCTGTGCGGCGATATCGATCAGTTGCTGGTTGAGCTTGGTGCGATCCTGCCCGATGGCCGCGATGTCGGCCTTCAGCTTTTGCTCGAGCTCGGCGGCTTTCTTCTGCTGCTCGCGCGCGGCTTCAAGTTCCTGTGTGCGCTGCCTGATCGTTTCCGGATCTGGCGCGCTGACTTGCTTGACGGCGCTTTGCGCCTGTGCCGGCAAGGTTACTCCCGCAACATGCAGGGACGACAATACCAGCGACAAGGGCAGGGCTGCGCCGCGCGTCAGCCTGCGTATGGTCAGCGGGGTTGCTGTGTCGGTCACGTACGGTCGATCTTTCGGATCTTCTGAGTGGCGTGATCTTTCGAACCGGATCATGCCTTACGCGCGATGGTACGGGTGGCCGGACAAAATGGTCGCGGCCCGGTAAACCTGTTCCAGCAGCATGACACGCACCATCTGGTGCGGCCAGGTCGCTTTGCCAAACGCAACGCTGAGCTTTGCCTTGCGCCTTAAATCGGGCGAAAGTCCGTCCGCGCCGCCGATCAAAAAAACGGCGTTTGGGACCGATTCGTCCCGCCACCGGCCAAGATGCCGCGCGAAGGTTGCGCTGTCGATGGTCTCGCCGCGCTCGTCGAGCGCGATGATGGACGATTTGTCAGGAATCAGTGCCGCGATCGCAGCCGCTTCCTCGTTGATCCGGGTGGCAGCATCGCGCGCACGGCTTTCCGGAATTTCATGAATCTCGATGCCGCGAAATCCCAGCTTGCGGCCGATGTCGTCGAACCGTTCGCGATAGCGCTCGGCGAGATCCCGTTCCGGACCTTGTTTCAGTCGGCCGATGGCGATGACAAGGATACGCATGGCGCCAAACTACCATGCGCGCACGCACGTGAATACACGCGCCGCCTCAGCGCGCCTTCGCCGCCGGTTTGTCGGAGGTCCACATCTTTTCGAGATTGTAGAACTCGCGGACTTCCGGCCTGAACACGTGCACGATCACATCGCCGGAATCGATCAGCACCCAGTCGCAGTTGGGCAGTCCCTCGACGTGAGGGGCCGGGATGCCGCTTTCCTTGAGACCCTTCGCGACGTTCTCCGCGATCGCGCCGACGTGGCGGTTGGCCCGCCCGGAGGTGACGATCATGTAATCGGAGATGGAGGATTTGCCGCGGAGGTCGATGGTGACCGTTTCTTCCGCCTTCATGTCGTCAAGGCGGGAGAGGATCAGGCTCAGCGTCTCGTCGGCGTCAGGTCGCGCCTTTGAGGCGGGAGCGATGTCGGCGGAGACAGGCGTCGCTTTAACACGAGGCTTGGACAAAGCAGCCTTTGTCGAGGCAGTTTTGGACAATACAGATGTGGTCAGGGACCATTCCTTTCACTGTATCGCGAGCGCCGAATCCTGACGCCCACCATGATAATAGGCATGTGGGGTTAACGGTTTCAATGTTCCAGATGCCGGCGCGATGATTTGCGGAGGTCTGTTGCCGGAAAGCGTCATCGCGGATCGGCGTCCTTCCAGCTTCCGTCCGGGTTCCGTAATCGTGTCGAGGACAGGCTTGATTTCAGACCGGTGAGGAATGTCCAGGCCGGCGCACGGCGGTTCGCGAGCGCTCCGGCATTCTGTTCGTCGATGCGGTAGGGCATCAGCGCCTGCGCGGCGGCAGATGACAGGGCGCGGAAACTGTCGGGCGGGCGATCGATCACGGCGATCGGCACCATGTCGGCGATATGCCGCCAGCTTTCCCAGCGATTGAATTGCGCGAGATTGTCAGCGCCCATGATCCAGACAAAGCGCACACCGGAACAGCGGCGCCGCAAGTAAGAAATCGTATCCGCAGTGTAGCGGGTGCCAATGACGGTTTCGAGACAACTGACATCGATGCGCGGGTGATGCGCGACCTTCTCGGCTGCCGCCATGCGCTCGCGCAAGGCGTGCAGCGAGCCGTTGTCCTTGAGCGGATTGCCCGGCGACACCAGCCACCAGATGCGATCGAGCTGCAACCGTTTCAGCGCGAACAGGCTGATGGCGCGATGCGCTTCGTGCGGCGGGTTGAACGATCCGCCGAGCAGGCCGATGCGCATGCCGTCGGTATGAAGCGGAATGCCGTGAGACAGGCACGTCGCGTCATGCGAGGGCGCGTCGTTCCCGGGCGCGCGATTCACGGACGTGTCTGTCCCGTGCCGTGAACGCGATACTTGAAGCTGGTGAGCTGTTCCGCGCCGACGGGGCCGCGCGCGTGGAACTTGCCGGTGGCGATCCCGATTTCCGCGCCGAAGCCGAACTCGCCACCGTCGGCGAACTGCGTCGAGGCGTTATGCAGCACGATGGCGGAATCCACCTCGTTGAGAAATTTCTGTGCGACTTTCGCATCCTCGGTCACGATGGCGTCGGTGTGATGCGAGCCGTAGCGCGCGATATGCGCCAGCGCGCCGTCGATGCCGTCTACCAGCTTCGCGGAAATGATCGCGTCTTCGTATTCGGTGGCCCAGTCTTCGTCCGAGACGGGTTTCACTCGCGCATCGGCGCGGCGGATGTCGTCGCCGCCGCGCACTTCGCAGCCGGCATCGAGCAGCATCGTCACCAGCGGCTTGAGCTGCTTGTCAGCGGCGGCCTTGTCGATCAGCAGCGTTTCGGCCGCGCCGCAGACGCCGGGGCGGCGCATCTTGGCGTTGAGGACAATCGTCTTCGCCATGTCGAGCGACGCCGCCTTGTCGACATAAACATGATTGACGCCTTCGAGATGCGCGAACACCGGCACGCGCGCCTCAAGCTGCACGCGGGCGACGAGGTTCTTGCCGCCGCGCGGCACGATGACATCAATTGCACCGTTGAGGCCAGCGAGCATCAGGCCGACCGCGGCACGGTCGCGGGTCGGCACCAGCGAAATGGATTCGTCGGGCAGCCCGGCCTTGCGGAGACCGTCGACGAGGCACTGATGGATCGCGCGGCAGGAGCGGAAACTGTCCGAGCCGCCGCGCAGGATCACCGCATTGCCGGATTTCAGGCACAGCGCGCCGGCATCGGCCGCGACATTGGGGCGGCTCTCGAAGATCACACCGACCACGCCGAGCGGCACGCGCACGCGCTCGATGGTCATCCCGTTGGGACGCGTCCATGTTTCGGTGACGATGCCGACGGGATCGGGGATCGCCCGCACCACGTCGATGCCGTCGGCCATGGCGGCGATGCGCGCGTCATTGAGCGCGAGACGATCGACAAAGGCGTTGCTCGATCCGTTCGCCCTTGCTTCGGCAACGTCCTCGGCATTGGCGGCAAGAATCGCGGGCGCATTGGCGCGAATGGCGGCGGCCATGGCGGCGAGCGCCGCGTCCTTCTGCGCGCTCGGCGCGAGCGCCAGCAGCCGCGCGGCACGGCGCGCGCCGGCACCAAGGTCGGTCATCAGCGCGGTCAGGTCGGGCGCGCCATCCAGATCTTTGGCGCTATCCAGTGCTTTGAGCGGTGCGGACATGAGGTCTATCTAGTGCGGATCGCTTGTAAGGCTATGCCGTAGCACAGAAATTCTGATCCGGCGAGCCGCCGGCAACATGGCAGGCCGGTGGGTGAGCCAATAGCCGACCGGGCTTGCCCCTAGGCCATTGGCCGGGCTTGCGGTTTACCCGGCGCTGCTACTTCGCGCTGTCGGTGCCGCGTGGGCCGCCGACCACGAGGTCGTCGCGATGGATCATCTCCGCCCGCCCGCTGATACCGAGGATCTGCGCCGCGTCTGACGACGAACGGCCCTTGATCAGGTCGGCGTTCTCCGCGTCATAGGCCACGAGGCCGCGCCCGATCTCATGGGTGTCCGGACCGCGTACCACGACGGCGTCGCCGCGCGCGAACTGCCCGTCGACCCGGATCACGCCGGCCGGCAGCAGGCTCTTGCCGGCTCGCAATGCCGCGACTGCGCCCGCGTCGATGGTGAGGGTGCCTTTCGGCTCCAGCGATCCGGCGATCCAGCGCTTGCGGGCGGTGACGGGATTGGCCGGTGTGAGAAACCAGGTGCACGGCCCGCCGTCGGCGATGGCCTGCAACGGATGCTCGATCTTGCCCGACGCGATCAGCATGTGCGTGCCGGCGGAGGTTGCGATCTTCGCGGCCTCGATCTTGGTGCGCATGCCGCCGCGCGAGAGCTCGGATTCGGCGGCACCCGCCATCGCCTCGATGTCGGCGGTGACGGATTCGACGATAGGAATGAGTTTCGCGTTCGGATTCGCGGACGGCGGCGCGGTGTAGAGGCCGTCAATGTCCGAGAGCAGAACGAGCAGGTCCGCGCTGGTCATGGTGGCGACGCGCGCGGCGAGACGATCGTTGTCGCCGTAACGGATTTCGTTGGTGGCGACGGTGTCGTTCTCGTTGATGACCGGCACCGCGCGCCATTCCAGCAGCTTGGTGATGGTTGAGCGCGCGTTGAGATAGCGCCGCCGTTCTTCGGTGTCTTGCAACGTCACCAGGATTTGCCCGGCGCCGATGCCGTGGGCGCCAAGCACCTCCGACCAGATGCGCGCCAGTTCGATCTGGCCGACGGCCGCTGCCGCCTGGCTCTCTTCGAGCTTGAGCGCACCGCTCGGCAATTTGAGACGGCTGCGCCCGAGCGCGATCGAACCGGACGAGACCACGAGCACGTCCTTGCCGTCATGATGCAGCTTCGCGATGTCTGCGGCGAGCGCGGCCAGCCAGCTCGCGCGCACTTCACCTGCTGCGGAATCGATCAGCAGCGATGATCCGACCTTGACGACGATGCGGCGAAACTTCTTCAGCTTGGGGTGCGACATGAGAAATCAGTGTTTATCAGGGGTAACTTGAAAGGCGGAAGGGGTCGTCAGTGGCCCAACGGCGTCCAGCCGGCTGGCTCCGGGTCCGCCTCTGTGGCGCTTTCGCTTGCCCGCTTGGCTTTCGCGGAGACCGGCGCTTCATCGATCAGCTTCACCAGCGCGCGCAGCGCTTCCGGCACGCCTTCGCGCGAGACGCCTGACAGCAACAGCGGGGTCTTCTTCGCCGCGCGCTTCAATCGCGCCTTCTGGTCTTTCAGATGTTCGGGTGTCACCGCGTCGATCTTGTTGAGCGCCACGATCTCGATCTTGTCGGCGAGATGTTCGTCATAGGCTTCGAGTTCGGCGCGCACGGTCTTGTAGGCCTTGCCGGCGTGTTCGCATGTCGCGTCCACCAGATGCAGCAGCACACGGCAGCGCTCGACGTGGCCGAGAAAGCGGTCGCCGAGCCCCGCGCCTTCATGCGCGCCCTCGATCAGTCCCGGAATATCCGCCAGCACGAATTCACGGCCGTCGATGCTGACGACGCCGAGTTGCGGATGCAGGGTCGTGAACGGATAATCCGCGATCTTCGGTTTTGCCGCGCTGACCACCGACAGGAATGTGGACTTGCCGGCATTGGGCAATCCGACCAGACCGGCATCGGCAATGAGTTTCAGCCGCAGCCAGATCCAGCGCTCCTCGCCGGGCTGGCCGGGATTGGCGTTGCGCGGCGCGCGATTGGTCGAGGTCTTGAAATGCGCGTTGCCGAAGCCGCCGTTGCCGCCGGTCGCCAGCACGAATTTCTCGCCGACTTCGGTGAAGTCGTGAATCAGGGTCTCGCGGTCTTCGTCAAAAATCTGCGTGCCGAGCGGCACCTTGAGGACGACGTCCTTGCCGTTGGCACCGTGGCGATCCGAGCCCATGCCATTCACGCCCTTCGGTGCCTTGAAGTGCTGCTGGTAGCGATAGTCGATCAGCGTGTTGAGACCGTCGGCGACTTCAACGATGACGTCACCGCCGCGTCCGCCGTTGCCTCCGCTTGGTCCGCCGAACTCGATGAACTTCTCGCGGCGAAATGCCACGCAGCCGTTGCCGCCATCGCCGGAGCGGATATAGACCTTGGCCTCGTCGAGAAATTTCATCGGTTTTCCATTGTGTCGCGAGGGGCAAGAAAGCCGGCTTTTTGCCTCCGGTCGCGCTTGGGATATATGCGCTATGGGTGCCTGAGCGGCAACCCATTCATGCCAAATAACGCCGAAAAGGCCGTATTTCCGGCGGTTGCGGTAAACGTCTGGGTCTCTTAAACAGCGGCAGAATCGTCGCGAGCCGGTGCTGCTTCACTCGGAATGTCTCGCGGCCGCATTTTGGACCCATTCACCCCGGCGACGGCGCATGACCCTGTTGGCGAAAATCTCGGCCGATACCGGCAACCGCTCGGCGGCGCTCGCGGGCATCGCGCTGATGCTGCTGGCGGTCTGGATGTTCTCGTTCGGCGACGCACTGGGCAAGTACATCGTGGCGACTTACTCGGTCGGGCAGTTGCTGCTGCTGCGCGCAGCCTCAAGCCTCGTCCTGCTGTCTCCGGCGATCTGGCGTCAGCGCGCAGCACTCCGCAGCATTCAAAGGCCGGGTCTACAAATCATCCGCGTCGTGCTGTCCACCCTTGAGGTCGCGGCGTTCTTCGCGGCCTCGGTCTATCTGCCGCTGGCGGATGTCATCACCTATTATCTCGCTGCGCCAATCTTCGTCACAGCCGCTTCCGCGATCTTCCTGGGCGAGCATGTCGGCTGGCGGCGCTGGAGCGCCATCGTCGTCGGCTTTATCGGTGTCATGATCGCGCTGCGGCCATCGACGCAGGCCATGAGTTGGCCGGCGATGATCGCGCTGGCAGGCAGCGCGTCGTTCGCAGCCCTCATGATCATCACGCGCTCGCTGCGCGGCACGCCGGACATCGTGCTGACATCAGCGCAGTTTGCGGGAACTCTCTTGTTCGGCCTGATTGTGGCGCCGTTCGGCTGGATAACCCCGAGCCTGCCGGACCTCGGTTTTTTCGCGGTGGCGGGCTGCATTTCCATTGCGGCTGCCATGTGCGTCAACCGCTCGCTGAAGCTGGCGCCGGCCAGAGTGGTGGTGCCGTATCAGTACACCATGATCATCTGGGCGGTGATCTTCGGTTACGTGGTGTTCGGTGATGTGCCGTCGATTGCCATGCTCGCAGGCGCGGCGGTGATTATCCTCGCCGGCCTCTACATCTTCCTGCGTGAGCGCGAGCTTGTGCGCGCCGAGCCGGTGGTGGTGCCGCCACCGGGGTGAAGCATGGCCGCGCAAAACGGCCTGCATTTCTGGCGGTTGTGCGGGGATCGGTTGCTTTCTAAGCAGGGTTGGGTGCGTCGCGTCGGTCAGGATTCGGCGCGCTGCCATTCCCGTTTAAAACAAACTTCCCTTCCGCGATTTCCGCGCCAGCCCGTTGCCGATGAATCTTTCGTTCAAATCGATGCGCCGCAAGCCGCCGTTGTCGGCAGCGCTCGGCGGCATCCTGTTCATGCTGGCGGCGATGACGATCTTCTCGCTGGTCAATGTCTTCAGCAAGATGATGGTGGTGGCCTATCCGCCGGCGCAGTTGTTCTTCATCCGCGGCTTCGGTGCGATTGCAACGCTGCTGCCGTTTCTGGCGCGCGACAATTTCGCCGCCGCCCGCAATGTGCCGCGGCCCGGTTTGCAGGTATTGCGGATGGCGTTGTCGGTTTCGGACGGCATGCTGTTCTTCACCGCGATTAAATACATCCCGCTGGCGGACGCCACGACCTGCTATCTCGCAGCGCCGATCTTCGTCACCGCGTTCTCAGCGATTTTCCTGGGCGAGCATGTCGGCTGGCGGCGCTGGGCCGCGGTCGTTGCGGGCTTCATTGGTGTGCTGATCGCACTTCGGCCTACCGGTGCGACGGTGTCGTGGCCAGCGCTGATCGCGCTGGCCGGATGTCTGTGCCAGTCGATCTTCATGATCGTGACGCGTTACGTGCGCGGGACATCGAACATCTTCCTGGCGACGACCCAGGTGGTCGGATCGTTTGTGTTCGGCGGAATGGTATCGGCGTTTCTGTTTGTGCCGCCGACGTGGATTCTCGTCGTGCTGCTGCTGGTCAGCGGAGTCGTCAATGTCGCCGCCGTGCTTTGCCTCAACCGCTCGCTGATCCTCGCGCCTGCCAGCGTGGTGGCGCCGTTTCAGTACACGATGATCGTCTGGGCGATCATGCTCGGGTTTCTGGTGTTCGGTGACGTGCCGTCATTGAACACCATGACCGGGGCGGGATTGTGGCCTGCGCGGGAATCTACATCTTCCTGCGTGAGCGCAGGGTCATGCACCGCGAACCGCAGCCCAATCCGCCGACCGTGGTGTAGAGCACCATGACCGTTTTCGTTGAGCGCCGTCACCCTGATGTGCCGGAGCCAACGGGTCCGCGCAAAGCGCGGACCGATGATAAACTCCGCGGAGGCGATGCTCGTCATCCTTCGAGGCTGGCACGTGCTCGCACCTCAGGAGGACGAGTCTGAGCCTCAACGCCGCGTCGAGTTGCTCCAGCTCTTGATCGACGACCAGACGCCGCGTTCCAGCTTGAAGCGGTCGACCGGCGTCGACGATCCGAGCGCCAGGAACCGGTGCAGCTCGACTCCGGTCCACTGGAAGCCGCACTTCTCCAGCACATGACGCGAGGCCGGGTTGAGCACCCGCGCGCCGGCCAGAAGCTGGTCGATGGCGAATTCCTCGAACGCATAGTCGATCACCGCGCGTGCGGCCTCGGTCGCATAGCCCTTGCCCCAGTGCTCGACGCCAAAGCAGTAGCCGAGTTCAGGCGCGGTCTCGTTTTCCCAGCTCACGCCGACAAGGCCGACGGCAACGCGTTCGCGCTCGACCAGGAAAACGGTATCGATGGTGGCCGCGATGGTGGTCACGAAGCTGATCGCATCGTCCGTCGTGTACGGATGCGGCACGCGTCGCAGATTGATCGACACGCGCTTGTCGCCCACGACCTGCGCGATGGCTTTTACGTCCGCGAGCGTCGGCTGACGCAACACCAGCCGATCGGTCTCGAGGACGACGGCTCTTGATTCCCGCAAGCTGGAGGTTGGCGTTGGCTGCAACATGGTAGGCTCCTTGTTGCGCTCGCCGCTGAGGGCAACGAGCGCGCAAAACGAAAGGGGAGGCCGGTTTCCCGTCTCCCCTTCGAGCCTTCCAGTGCTCTGCCGGTTCAACGAGACCCGGCAGACGCGATATGTCTACCGTCTATTCAGCCGCTTCCGCCGTCGGAATAACCGAGACGAAGGTGCGGCCGTTGGCTTTGGCGCGGAATTCGACTTTTCCTTCGACCTTGGCGAACAGGGTGTGATCCGTGCCCATGCCGACGTTGAGGCCGGGATGCCAGGTCGTGCCGCGCTGACGCGCAATGATGTTGCCAGGAATTACATGCTCGCCGCCGTACGCCTTGACCCCGAGGCGCTTGCCTGCCGAGTCGCGTCCGTTGCGCGATGAACCGCCTGCTTTTTTGTGAGCCATGGCTCCGTCTCCAAAATTCGCTTTAAGCTATAGACCGATTCCTTGACGGAATCATTTCACTTTTTGTCGCTCTTTGCCGCGGGCTTCTTGGCGGCGGCCTTTGGAGCCGCCTTCTTGGCCGGAGCCTTTTTCGCGACCTTGGCCGGGGCGTCCTCGCCCTCAACCGGCGCGGTTTCGATCTTCTTTTCGCGCTTCGGGCGCGGACCCACGGTCGGGGCCTTGCCGTCGGTGAGAATCTCGGTGACGCGGATCACCGTGATCTCGTCGCGATAGCCGCGCTTGCGCTTCGAATTCTTGCGGCGGCGCTTCTTGAAGGAAATCACCTTCGGGCCGCGCTTGTGGTCCAGCACTTCGGCCGCCACGGACGCACCCGGAACGAACGGGACTCCGAGCACCGGCGTGTCGCCGCCGACCACCATCACTTCGCCAAGCTGCACGATCGTTCCGACATCGCCGGCGATCTTGCCAATCTCGAGCACATCATCCGGAACGACGCGGAACTGCCGGCCGCCGGTTTTGATGACTGCGAACATCGTTTTTTTCCTTGTGTTCGATTCCGACGCTCGGATGAATCCGGCCCGGCTTCTTGTTCAGTCGTTACATTTTGAGCGCGACCGGATGCAAAACCGGTTTCCACTTTTGCTGGCCGCGCTCGATGGGTTTGCCGCGATCATCATGCGATCATCGCGAAATCTCTGCGTGATCGGGGCTGCTCTCGTATCGGAGCGGTCCTGCCGGTCGCACAAAAACAAACGGCGCGAGAAATCCCGCGCCGGGTTGCGGGTGTTATAGCCGCAGAAGGCCGCGAGTCAAGAAAAAGTGGCCCGAAAATGGGCCATTTGTAAGCCATTTGGGTCGATTTTCTCGTGTTTAGGGCCTCAGGTGCTGCCGGTTACCCGCCCCGAAACCATCCGGTTCCCTGGCCGTTATACCCGGCAACAGGCGAGGGGCGACCACGATGGCCGAAGACACGCTGACGACCGCCGGAATCGGCAATCACGGGGCGGCACGGCTGCCATCCGTGGATATCGACAGCTACAATATCGAACTCAAGGACGACGATGGCTTTCTGGGCGACCGCGCCAGCAAGGGCGCATTTCAGGATATTCTCGACAGGTGGCGCAAGCCGCTGAAAAAGAACGGCGACGATCCGTTCGGCGGCAAGGCGTCGGAAGACATCAGCAAGAAGAAACTCGACGACATTCTCGGCGGCGACGACGCCGAGGCGGCGGCGCTGGTGCACAGCGCCATCGAAGAGTTCGCTCAGGAACTGGCCTACGTCACGCAACGTTTTCTCAAGACCAAGGCATGGGACAAGACCGAGGCGATCATCGTCGGCGGCGGCTTCCGACAGAGCCGGATCGGCGAACTGGCGATCGCGCGCGCCAGCATCATTCTCGCTGCCGACGGCGAGAAGGCGAGCCTCATTCCGATCCGATTTCATCCCGATGAAGCGGCGCTGATCGGCTGCGCGCATCTCGCGCCCTCGTGGATCTTCGAGGGCCATGACAGCATCCTCGCGGTCGACATCGGCGGCACCAACATCCGCTGCGGCGTGGTGGAAACCCGGCAGAAGAAGACCCCCGATCTATCGAAAGCCGCGGTCTGGAAGTCCGAACTGTGGCGTCATGCCGACGACGAGCCGACCCGCGAGGGTGCGGTGAAAAAGCTCGCCGGCATGCTGAAAGGGCTGCTGAAGCAGGCGGAAGATGAGGGCTTCAGGCTGGCGCCCTTCATCGGCGTCTCGTGCCCCGGCGCGATCGATCCCGACGGCTCCATTGAAAAAGGCGCGCAGAACCTGCCGGGCAACTGGGAAAGCAGCAAGTTCAACCTGCCCGCGGGTCTGATCGAAGCCATCCCGACCATCCGCGATCACGACACCGCGGTGCTGATGCACAATGACGGCGTGGTGCAGGGCCTGAGCGAAATTCCATTCATGCAGGACTACAAGCGCTGGGGAATCCTCACCATCGGAACCGGCCTCGGCAACGCGCGCTTCACCATGCGCAATCCGAAAGAGAAGAAGAAAGGGTGAGGCCGTCCCGCCCAATGGTTTGCGGCAGGTCGTCAAGAGACGGTCCGGGCGAAGATGTGGCGGCGTGGTCGGGCCCCGGACGGGAGATTCCGAGGCCGAAGGGCAAGCGGACAGCGGAAAGAGCCGGACGGCGGTGGTAAATGCTTCTTCTTCTTCAGGACAAGCCTTGCCTTGCGTGGGTGCGGGAGATTTCCGCCTTTGTCACCGGCCTCAGGATAGCCGCAAGCGCGGGCAAGGACGAGGCAAAGGCCCGCGGCGGGAAATGCGAGCTACCGGCCTGGCCCGAATCCGTTCACTCTCAAGGCCTGAAAATATGCCCAGCGCCTTGTCTGGATCGGCATCCTCGCTTAGAACTCGCCCGCGACCCGGCGGGAAACCGCCGTTTTGGTACCCGGAGAGGTGGCAGAGTGGTCGAATGCACCGCACTCGAAATGCGGCATAGGTGCAAGCCTATCGGGGGTTCGAATCCCTCCCTCTCCGCCAGATTTGCAAGTCTTGCAGCAAATGCCTGGGCCTAGCGGAGGCTCGCCGGGCTCAGACGATTGTGACCTTCATTCAAGGTACGTGTTGTCCTGACCAATTGAGCCTCGCATGCCGCAGCGGCTTTTCCCGAAACACCCAACTGACCGAACGCCGTCTATGAATTCTATATTTGAAGTGCGGCATTTGAAGTGCCGCGCGACCGTTTATTTTCGATGGGCGCGGCAATCAAAATCCTCGCGTCACATCAGACTGTCGCTACGCTTCAGAGGTTGAAGCACAATATCAGCAATTGCTGCTACTCCAACTTTAAATGCAACATGGTATTCCGGATCATCAATCATATTCTTGAATGCGGATCGGCGCGGATACTGGACCAGCACAGCGGCATCCCATTCCTGTGCTTGCCCTGTCGTGAGCACCGGCAGACCATCGCCGCCGAATAGGATTTTCGCACCAAATCGAGCCAGGATTGGCTTAGCCATTTGTAGATATTCCAAATATTTTTCTCGGCCGCCATCGGGCTCGAACCGCAGGAGATTCAACATTACAACGGCTGAATCCTCATCTTCGCTCAGGAAGGCGTCGAACGCGGCAGGTGAAAATGAAACCATTTATCGCTCCTTTGACATGGCACCGGGAGTGAGTGCGCCCGTCATTGGTAGCGCGTCGATGTGTCAGAAACTGTCAGGATCGAACGCCAGTCACGATCCTGCCGCCGCCACTGCGTTATGATCGATTGGCGTCGCCCGGGGTAGCGTTCCTCCGAAATCGTCTTCACATGCAAACGATCGACGCGGAAGTGACGGAAGGCCGATCTGTGTTCGCACCAGGCCGCCAATACACGCACGTCGTCGAAATAGACGATGGCGATCGGCCAGATGGTGCGATCCGACAACGAGCCTTGAGCGTCTTCATAGCTGATCGCGACTTTACGCTGCCGACGAATGGCATCTCGCAACAAAGCGGCCTGCGGAGGGTCCACGCGCTCAGACGCCGAGGCCGCCGTTACGAGAGCAGGTGCCTCATCGCTCATCGAGGAACCGTTGTTTCTCGCGGAAAGTATTTTTGCCAAAGCGCTTTCACTGCATTGTGCCAAGGCAGGATCGGCCCGCTGGCGCACCCAGCCCAGACCAAGGATCAACGCGTCCAGTTCGTCGGGTGAAAATGCGAATTCCGGAAGAAAAAGCCTTCTCTCAAACAATAGCCGATACCCGCTTGTCCATCGAGAGGCGCTCCGAGCGAACGCAACGTTTCAATGTCTCGGTATATGCTCCGCTGCGAGACACCCAGTTCATGCGCTAGATATAGGGCCGTAACGGGCGTCCTGCGTGCGCGCAGCATGTTGATCAGCTCAAATAGACGATTCGTTCTCGACATATTCCGAATCTTCCTCGGCAAATATTGTACGCTGAATCATGCGGTCCAGACGGCAATCTCATCGTGTTCGCGATACCGCCGTGACCCCCATAGCCTTACCGATCACGAAGAGGGTATCTGGTGTGATGGCTGAAAGGCAACGAGATGACTGCTCCTTTTTCGACAAGGGCTGGGACTGCCAAGCTCCGACATAACGGAGGCTGATAGCGGAAGCCGAAAGATTGATTTAAATTTCAAGATACTACGGTTGATTTTCAGTCTTTAATTTGGAGGGCTATAGCGTAAACGTCGTTCTCCGTTTTGTCGGCTTCGGCCCGCCAATTTCAGAAGCGTCTGAATTTCCCAAGCTATCCCCCGTAAAATCAGGATTTTTCACACACGCGGATGCCGGGAAAGGCGTCCGCTCGTAACCTCCCTGAAGACTAATTAAGCGAGTGGAGTGCGTTCGGCACGAACCAAAAAGCTGAAACGGTCAGCGTCGGCGTTCGGAGCGGCTGTAATTGCTGAGATGCCCCTCGCGGGCCGCCTGCGCCCTCGCGGATTTTATGATGCCTTTACTCTTGCCTGGCGGCGCTGTGCGGGACACCAGGCGCTCCAGCTTTTTACTGCCGCACGCCGGACAAATGGGCGTGTCGGAAGAGCTGATCAGCAACTCGACATCCTTGTCGCACTTCGTGCAATGGAAACTATAAAGCGGCATAACCCGCGCCTTCCGTTCGGTTCGTTTGGAAATTCCAGCACAGCCGGTCGTGCAGGAACCGGACCAAGTCCGGACCACTTCGCGATGGACCCCAAACGGCGCGCTTTGTATCGAACATGACGGGATGTGTCGGGAAATCGACATTCCATTGGTGCGGTGCTTCAAATTCGGTTCGCGCCTCAGCCGATCGGATCACTTCGCCCTCGAAAACCGGATTTCGCTAGGTTGGCCCGGATCATGCAAACGCATTGAGCGTCGGAAAATCTCCGATGCGACGCGTTTTGAAGAACGCGTAGCCGCTGTCACCGTTGATACGCTCAATGCCGAGCCCGAACGGCGATCCGCGTAGGGGATCGGCGCTGGAGAATATTGTGCTCTGTCCGTTCCCTGGTGCGCCCTCCGGAATTGAGCGGCCCTCGGCCGAGCAAAAGACCATGGTGTTGACCGGCGCCTCGCGCGGCATCGGGCACGCGACCGTCAAGCTGTTCTCCGAAGCGGGCTGGCGGATCATCACATGCTCGCGCCAGCCCTTCGATGGCGAGCTTTGCCCTTGGGATGCGGGAGCAATCGATCATGTTCAGGTCGATCTCGGCGATCACCGGGCAATGCCTCGCGCACTTGAGGATATCAAGGCGCGCCTCGCCGGCATGCCGCTCCATGCGCTCATCAACAACGCCGGATTTTCGCCGAAGAATTGCGAGGGAGGGCGTCTCACGTCGCTGACGACGCCGGTCGATACGTGGATGAACGTCTTTCATGTTAATTTCCTGGCGCCGATCCTTCTCGCGCGCGGCCTGTTCGAAGAGTTGAAGGATGGCAGCGGGACGGTCGTCAACGTCACCTCAATCGTCGGCTCACGGGTGCACCCCTTTGCCGGCACGGCGTATGCGACGTCGAAAGCCGCTTTAGCCTGTCTGACGCGAGAAATGGCGCACGACTTCGCGCCCCATGGCATCCGCGTGAACGCGATAGCGCCGGGCGAGATCAAGACCGACATCCTGTCGCCGGATGCCGAAGCGCTTCTGGCACCCGTTATCCCGATGCGCCGGATCGGCACGCCGGACGAAGTCGCCAAGGTGATATTCTTTTTTATGTTCCGATGCGGCAAGCTACGTGACCGGCGAGGAAATCAAGATCAATGGCGGACAGCATGTTTGAGCGGTCCGCCTTTCAAGAGGCGGATGAAGAAACCGGACGTGAAACGGCAAAGTACCGGGGTGCCGTCAATTTAGCCGCGGTCGTTTGATCCAGATCAATGTGGAGATTGAAACAATGGTTGGGACGACCTATTTGCCGGCAATTGCTGGGTTTCACGATCCGGTCCGCGAACAGTAAATGTGCAATTCACGCCCTCATGTTCTGCTGTGATGCAGTCAAGTTGGGCACGACATTCGTGAGAAGATGAGACAGGATAATAAGAATTACTCAGAAAAGTCGGCGGGGAAAGTCCAGGACGATGGAGAAATCGGTATGGCCCACGCTGCTGATGTATCTGAAGCCGAAAGACTGGAAACGCGACCGGGCGCTCCGCTGATTCCGCTGAGTGAGATCGCGCTCACCGGTATCTACGAGATTTCCAAGATCCTCAACGCGCCAAACAGGCTTGAGGCCACGCTTTCAAACGTCCTCAATGTTCTGTCGTCGTTCCTGCAAATGCGGCATGGCGTGATTTCGCTGTTGGCGGATGACGACATTCCGGACATTACCGTCGGCATCGGCTGGAACGAGGGAACCGACGAGCGCTACCGGGCGCGCCTGCCGGAAACGGCGATCGGGCAGATCGTCGCGACCGCTGTGCCATTGGTCGCAGAAAACATCGCGACACATCCCTTGTTCGCGACCGACGCAGCATTGCTCGGAGCGGCGGATGACGTCAGGGTTTCGTTCATCGGTGTGCCGATCCGCATTGGCGCAAAGGTTGTCGGAACGCTGACCATTGATCGTGTCTGGGACGGCCGATCGGTTTTCCGTCTCGACAATGACGTTCGCTTTCTCACGATGATCGCCAATTTGATCGGCCAGACCGTTCAGCTCTATCGCGTCGTCTCGCGCGATCGCGACCGGCTCATGGCCGAGAGCCATCGTCTCCAGAAGGAATTGTCGGAACTCAAGCCGGCAAGGGAGCGCAAGAAGGTTCATGTCAAGGGCATCATCGGAGACAGCCCTGCGCTCCGCTCGTTGCTCGACAAGATCATGATCGTCGCGAAATCCAATTCCACCGTGCTCCTGCGTGGCGAATCCGGCACCGGCAAGGAATTGATCGCCAAGGCCCTTCACGAGCTATCGCCCCGCGCCAAGGGCCCTTTCATCAAGATCAACTGTGCAGCGTTGCCGGAATCCGTTCTTGAGTCCGAATTGTTCGGCCATGAGAAGGGAGCGTTTACGGGCGCCATTAATACGCGCAAGGGGCGCTTCGAACTCGCCGACAAAGGCACGCTGTTTCTCGACGAGATCGGGGAAATTTCTCCGGCCTTCCAGGCCAAGCTCCTGCGCGTGTTGCAAGAGCAGGAGTTCGAGCGCGTCGGCGGCAATCATACCATCAAGGTCGATGTACGTCTTGTGACCGCGACCAACAGGAATCTCGAAGAAGCCGTGGCGCGCAATGAATTCCGCGCCGATCTGTACTATCGTATCAGTGTGGTGCCGATGCTGCTGCCGCCGCTGCGTGAGCGGCGCGGCGACATCCCGCCGCTGGCGGGCGAGTTTCTCAAGCGGTTCAATGAAGAGAACGGCCGCACCATGTCGCTCGATGCGAGTGCGCTGGAAGTGCTGATGGGCTGCGGCTTCCCCGGCAATGTCCGCGAACTTGAGAATTGCGTACAGCGCACCGCGACCCTGGCGCATGGTCCGTCGATCGTAATGGATGATTTTGCCTGCCGCCGGAACGAATGCTTGTCCGCGATGCTGTGGAAGGGCCATTCGGAGGTGGCGCCGCCGCGTTTGCGGCCTGTGGTCTCGCTTCCGGTGCTGCCGGTGCCATCCGCTGCTGCCGATGGGATAAGTCCGGGCACATTGCCGAGTCAACCTGCCGCCGACTCCGCTCATGCGCCGGTTGGCTCGGGAGCTGGGAGCCGCGGACAGATGCTTGATCGCGATCGTTTCATCGCGGCGATGGAGAAGTCGGGCTGGGTCCAGGCCAAGGCCGCCCGTATCCTCGGATTGACGCCGCGCCAGATCGGCTATGCGCTGAAAAAGCACGGCATCGAGGTCAAGCACCTCCTGATCCCGACTGTCGCACTTGCGACAGCCTGTCGTGGGCGCGACAGCGCGTTCACCCACAATCGCTGCAAATAACTAATACAAATCAAAGGTCTGGTTTTTGGCACGCCCCTTGAAAGGGAGATGGCGTTCGGCATCGCATGCGCGGTCGGGAGTCACGAGATGGCCTACAAAATCATCGCTTCACAATGCACGGTATGCGGCGCTTGCGAGTTCGAGTGTCCCAACGCCGCCATCCGTCTCAAGAATGACATGTACATTATCGATCCGAAAAAATGCACCGAGTGCGTCGGGCATTCCGATACGCCGCAATGCGCGGTGGTGTGCCCGGTCGAAAATACCTGCGTACCTGCATAAGGAATCGCTGCGATGGCACACGATGGCAGCAACACTGGAGCGCCAAGCGGGTTGATCGCGTGGCTGGGTGGGCTGTTCGCGGCGCTGGTCTCCGGCGAAGATTTGCGGGTCCGCCGCGTGATTGCAGGCGCGGTGACGCTGGCGCGCTCAAATCATAATCTGGAAATGGAAGCGCGCTGGCGTGCGCGTCACAACCAAGCAACGAATACGCGAGCGGAGTGACGAATGGCAGCCGTACAGGAAACCGTCGAGCGTGTCCGAAGTATTGATGTTGAGCAATACAAATACGGATTCGAAACCATCATCGAGACCGAGAAGGCCCCGAAGGGTCTTTCGGAGGATACGGTCCGATTCATTTCGGCGAAGAAGAACGAGCCGGAGTGGATGCTGGCGTGGCGGCTGGAGGCGTATCGCCGCTGGCTGACCATGGAAGAGCCGACCTGGGCGCGGGTCGATTATCCGAAGATCGACTATCAGGATCTGCATTACTATTCCGCGCCGAAGCGTAAAGAGCTCGCCTCGCTCGACGAGGTCGATCCGGAGATTCTCAGGACCTATGAGAAGCTCGGCATTCCGTTGCGCGAGCAGGAGATGCTGGCCGGCGTCGTGCGTAAGGATGCCGACGGAAACGATCTGGCCGAGCGTCGCGTTGCTGTCGATGCCGTGTTCGATTCGGTGTCGGTGGCGACCACGTTCCAGGCCGAGCTGAAGGCGGCCGGCGTGATCTTCATGCCGATCTCGGAAGCGATCCGCGAGCATCCTGACCTCGTGAAGAAATATCTCGGCACGGTGGTGCCGACCTCGGACAACTATTTCGCGACGCTGAACTCGGCGGTGTTCTCCGATGGCTCGTTCGTCTACGTGCCGCCGGGCGTGAAATGCCCGATGGAGCTGTCGACCTACTTTCGCATCAACGAGCGCAACACCGGGCAGTTCGAGCGCACGCTGATCATCGCCGACAAGGGCGCCTACGTCTCCTATCTCGAAGGCTGCACCGCGCCGCAGCGCGACGAGAACCAGTTGCATGCCGCGGTGGTCGAGCTCGTCACCCATGACGACGCCGAGATCAAATATTCCACGGTGCAGAACTGGTATCCGGGCAACGCCGAAGGCGTGGGCGGTATCTACAACTTCGTCACCAAGCGCGGCGACTGCCGCGGCGCGAACTCGAAGATCTCGTGGACCCAGGTCGAGACGGGTTCGGCGATCACCTGGAAGTATCCGAGCTGCATCCTGCGCGGCGACAACTCGCGCGGCGAGTTCTACTCGATCGCGATCTCGAACGGCTACCAGCAGGTCGATTCCGGCACCAAGATGATTCATTTGGGCAAGAACACCACCAGTCGGATCATCTCCAAGGGCATTGCCGCGGGCAAGTCGCAAAACACCTATCGCGGCCTCGTCACCGCGCACAGGAAGGCAACCGGCGCGCGCAACTTCACCGCGTGTGACTCGCTTCTGATCGGCGACAAGTGCGGCGCGCATACCGTGCCGTATATCGAGGCCAAGAACTCGTCGGCGCTGTTCGAGCACGAGGCGACCACCTCGAAGATCTCCGAGGACATGCTGTTCTACTGCGTGCAACGCGGACTGTCGCAGGAGGAAGCCGTTGCCCTCGTCGTCAACGGCTTCGTCAAGGACGTGTTGCAACAACTGCCGATGGAATTTGCGGTCGAGGCCCAGAAGCTGATCTCGATCTCGCTGGAAGGAAGTGTCGGATGACTGTGCTGGACCAGACACGCAACGGAGGGAATTCGCGATGACGCCGCTCCTGGAAATCCGCAACCTTCAGGCTGAAATCGCCGGGCGAAAGATTCTCAATGGTCTGGATCTGACGGTGAACGCCGGCGAGATCCACGCCATCATGGGTCCGAACGGAGCAGGCAAGTCGACGCTGTCCTATGTGCTGGCTGGAAAGCCGGGCTACGAGATCACCGGCGGCGAGGTGCTGTTCAGGGGCGAAGACCTGCTGGCGATGGCACCGGACGAGCGCGCCGCCAAGGGCGTCTTCCTCGCATTCCAGTACCCGCTGGAAATTCCCGGCGTCGCCACCATCACGTTCCTGCGCACCGCCTATAACGCCCAGCGCCGGAAGCGCGGCGAGGAGGAACTGTCGTCTCCGGATCTGCTCAAGCGCGTCCGCGAGATCGCCAAGAAACTCAACATTGACGCCGAGATGCTGCGCCGGCCGCTCAATGTCGGATTCTCCGGCGGCGAGAAGAAGCGCAACGAGACGTTGCAAATGGCGCTGCTCGAACCGCTTCTCTGTGTGCTCGACGAGACCGACTCCGGTCTCGACATCGACGCCCTGAAGGTTGTCGCCAACGGCGTCAACCAGTTGCGCTCAAGCGAGCGCGGCATGATTGTGATCACGCACTACCAGCGCCTGCTGGACTACATCGTGCCGGACATCGTCCATGTGCTCTCGGCTGGCCGGATCGTGAGAACCGGCGGCAAGGAGCTTGCTCTGGAACTCGAAGCGACTGGATACGCCCAGTATCAGAACCAGGCGGCTTGACGATCATGAACGCCGGAATCCGCCCAGTGAGGACAGAAGCCGAACTCGGCCTGGTCGATGTTTACGCGACGTCGCGGCAAGCCCTGCCGGGAGGCAGCGACATTGCGGCGGTGCGTGCCGCCGCTTTCAATCACTTTGTCCTCGCGGGGCTGCCGCATTCCCGCGTCGAAGCCTGGAGATATACGGACCTGCGGCGGCTGATGCGGGATGCCAAGCCGCTTGCTGCTCTGCCCGATGCCGCGGCAAAGAGCCGTGCGCGCGATGCCGGGGAGGTGCTGGCGGGGCTCGGCCTCCGGCGGCTGGTTATCGTCGATGGTTCATTCGCGGCGGAGTTGTCCGATCTTGCGGACCTCGAAACCGGCCTCATTGTTCGGCCGATGGCGGAAGCGCTGGCTCTGGACGAGCCGTTGCTGTCGCAGGGTCTCGGCCCAACGGTTCCCGCTGACGATCCGGCGCTTTCCCTCAACACCGCGCTGGCAGGCGACGGTGTCGTCATCACGATTTCACCGGGTGTCACCATCGAGAGGCCCATCCATCTTGCCTTCGTCAATACGAGTGCGACGCCGGCAGCGATGGTGACCAGATCGCTGGTGGTGGCTGGGGGCGGCGCCCGAGCGACTCTCATCGAGACCCATGAAGGTCCCGATCAATCGGACTATCAGGTCAACACCGCGCTTCAAGTGGTGGTCGGCGATGAAGCGCGGGTCGATCATGTCAAGATCACGCGCGAGGGAAGCGCGGCCATCCACATCGCGACGCTTCTGGTCAATATCGGCGCGCGGGCAAAGTTCAATGATCTGGGCTTCACGATCGGCGGCTCCGTTGTCCGCAATCAGATGTTCGTGCTGCTTGCGGGTGAAGGCACCGAGACGAACCTGCGCGGCCTGAGCCTTCTGGCTGACCGGCAGCATGCGGATGCCACGTTGACCGTTGACCACTCCGCAGCCAATTGTCAGAGCCGCGAAGTCTTCAAGATGGTCGTCGACGATGAGGCCCGCGCCGTATTTCAGGGCAAGATTACGGTTCGGCCGCAGGCGCAGAAGACGGACGCGAAGATGATGTCCCGTGCGCTGCTCCTGTCAGACAATGCGGAAGCCGATAGCAAGCCGGAGCTTGAAATCTTTGCCGACGACGTCCAGTGCGGCCATGGCGCCACAACGGGCACCCTCGACGACCAGCTCAAGTTCTACCTCATGGCTCGCGGCATCCCGGAAAAGGAGGCGGAGGCATTGTTGATTCAGGCATTCGCCGCCGAAGTGCTCGAGACCATCGAGCATGACGGCCTTCGCGATGCGCTGATGGACGCCACGGTGGCTTGGCTGGGACGACGAGGATGAAGCCATGCACCCGGCAGTGAGCAACGGCAACTATGACGTCCGCCGGGTCCGTGAGGATTTTCCGATCCTCGCGATGCAGGTTCACGGCAAGCCACTGGTCTATCTGGACAATGCTGCTTCTGCCCAGAAACCCAAGGCGGTTCTGAATCGCCTGACGCAGGCCTACACATCAGAATACAGCAACGTTCATCGGGGACTGCATTATCTCGCCAATGCCGCGACCGAAGGCTATGAGGGCGCCCGCGAAAAGGTCGCCGGCTTTCTGAATGCCGGGCGCAGCGATGAAATTATTTTTACCCGGGGCGCGACCGAGGCGATCAATCTGGTCGCGCAGACCTTCGGCCGCGAGCGGATCGGGCCCGGCGACGAGATTGTGCTCTCCATCATGGAGCATCATGCCAATATCGTTCCCTGGCATTTCTTGCGGGAGCGCCAGGGCGCCGTCATCAAATGGGCGCCGGTGGATGAAGGCGGAAACTTCCTGATCGACGAGTTCGAAAAGTTGTTGACCGACCGGACGAAAATGGTCGCCATCACGCAAATGTCCAACGTATTGGGCACTGTGGTCCCGGTGAAGGACGTGGTCCGGATCGCGCATGCGCGGGGAATTCCGGTGCTTGTCGACGGTGCGCAGTCTTCCGTTCACATGGATGTGGACGTCCGCGATATCGATTGCGATTTCTATGTCATCACCGGACACAAGTTATACGGACCGACCGGCATTGGTGCGCTTTATGGCAAGCACGAGCACCTCTCCACGATGCCGCCATTCAATGGCGGCGGCGAGATGATTCGTGAGGTCCACCGGGATCACATTACATACGGTCAGCCGCCGCATAGGTTTGAGGCCGGGACACCTCCGATCGTCCAGGCGATCGGACTTGGCGCCGCCATCGACTATATCAACTCGATCGGCAAGAGCCGGATCAGGGCGCATGAAAATGCGCTGCTCGCATATGCCCAGGAGCAACTGCGTGAGATCAATTCGTTGCGCATCATCGGGACCGCGGCCGAGAAAGGCGCCATCCTGTCGTTCGAAATGAAAAGCGCTCATGCGCATGATTTCGCAACGGTCCTCGATCGCGCCGGTGTCGCGGTCCGGGCGGGAACGCATTGTGCCATGCCATTGCTGGAGCGATTCGGCGTGACGGCCACCTGCCGGGCATCGTTTGGTCTCTACAACACCCACGAGGAGGTTGATGTGCTGGCACGAGCCCTCACGAAGGCGCAGGAGTTCTTCGCATGAGCTACCAGACCGCCGGCGCAAGGCCTGTAACGATCGCCCGTGTCGCCCATGACGCACGGCGGCGGCACATCGCACGGGGCGCAGGCCTTCCATGCCGGCGTGAGTTCAAGTCGGGTGATGCGGTGCGCTCGCTGACCCAGGTCAAGAATGACGGAATCTATCCTCACAAGGATATTGGCGAGACCCTGGTGCATGCTGGAGATGCTGGGATCATTCGCGAACGATGGAGCTTCCTGGGGAGGTCTACTACACGGTCGATTTTGTCGACTGTGCGGCTGTGGTCATCATGCGCGGCCCGGAAATGACAGGCGCCCCGGAGCTCTGGAGCGGCCGGCCGCTCTATTAATCTAATCGCCTGAAATTGGCAGCTTCACGGATTGTTCGCCAACGCCTTCCGGGCGTCGGTTCGAATGCGTTCGACCATGGAGCGGAATCCGTTTGAACGTTGCGGTGTAAGATGTTCGCGCAGACCGAGGCGATCGAACAGTGCGATCGGGTCTGCGGCCAGAATCTCGCTGGCCTGCTTGCCGGAGACAGCCGAGAGCAGAATGGCGACAAGGCCTCGAACAATGTGGGCGTCGCTGTCGCCACGGAAAGCGAGCACAGGCTGATTGTTCTCGAAGCTCGCCATTGTTGCGAGCCAGACCTGACTGGCGCAGCCCTGGACCTTGTTCGCCTCGGTGCGTTGGCCCTCGGACAGCGGATTCATGCTGCGGCCGAGTTCGATCACATAGCGATATCGGTCGTCCCATTCGTCCAGCAACGAGAAGTTATCGATAATGTCATCGATTGTCGGAATGTCTGTCGAGGGTAAGGAGTCCATTGCCGATTGTAATCCTGTTTGCTGTCGCTGTTTTGGTGCCGACATTGCTGGTCGTCGTTTCGCAGGTCCTTGGCCGCCGCATGTGACAGCTACCCAAGCGAGACCAGGGACATTGTGCTTCGTTGAAGCAGGGCGTCGACCTTGTGGTAAACAGAATCAAAGGTGATCGGCTTGCCGAGCACATCGTGAGCTCCCCATGTCAGGCTCGTCAGTGCAAGCGGATCCCTGACGGAATTTGCCACGATCAGGATTTTCGCATCCGGCAGCCGGGCGCCGATCTCGGCCAGAACCTGCTCGCCATTGCCCATCAGAAAGCCGATCCCGACCAGAACTATATTTGGCCTCACGTCCACGGCTTTGGCGAATGCCAGATCGAGGTTTCTGAACGCGTAGGTCTCATTGTGGTCATCCAGAATGAACTGAAGGGCCGATCGGATAACCTCGTCGCCTTCAACCACGAAAATCCGATGGCTCTCTTCCGGGCGGGAGGGTTCGAGATGGATGCGCATGTCGTCCTCGTTGGTCTGCTCCGCTCCATCAAGCAAACACCGTACCGCGAAGAGCCGCCGTCATTGCTGCGGCTTGCTCCCCGCAAGAGTCGATGGATGGTCCACGGGTCGTCAGGTTGTTTTGTTTAAGACAGCGCCACACCCGGACGTCGGGTGACATGCAGCGATGTCGGGTTTGCAACAAGCGCCTCACGTCCGTCCGATTTAGCTATCTCTTTAGAATCAATGGAAATTCCGTCGGCCGCGCGCACTGGCACAGTCGTTGCAAACCTAGTCTGTGCAAGGCGATGGTTGCTGGCTGCATGCCCTCGAAAGCGGAAGAGCAAAGTCCGTAACCGCGCCGCGCAACGAGGATCCATCGGGATCAAGCTGCGCGGTTATGGGCGAAATTGCATCGGTTCATGGAGAGCAAAATGGCTACACTACGACAAATCGCGTTTTACGGCAAAGGGGGCATCGGCAAGTCGACGACGTCCCAGAACACCCTGGCGGCGCTGGCGGAGATGGGTCACCGGATCCTGATCGTCGGCTGCGACCCGAAGGCGGATTCGACCCGCCTGATCCTGCACGCCAAGGCGCAGGACACGATTCTCAGCCTGGCGGCGGCGGCCGGCAGCGTCGAGGATCTCGAGATCGAAGAGGTCATGAAGGTCGGCTACCGCGACATCCGCTGCGTCGAGTCCGGCGGTCCTGAGCTCCGGCGTCGGCTGCGCCGGCCGTGGCGTTATCACCTCGATCAACTTCCTCGAGGAGAACGGCGCCTATGAGGATATCGACTACGTGTCCTACGACGTGCTGGGCGACGTGGTGTGCGGCGGCTTCGCAATGCCGATCCGCGAGAACAAGGCGCAGGAGATCTACATCGTGATGTCCGGCGAGATGATGGCGATGTATGCCGCCAACAACATCTCGAAGGGCATTCTGAAGTACGCCAATTCGGGCGGTGTGCGCCTGGGCGGACTGGTGTGCAACGAGCGCCAGACCGACAAGGAGCTGGAGCTGGCCGAGGCGATGGCCAAGAAGCTCGGCACGCACCTGATCTACTTCGTGCCGCGCGACAACATCGTGCAGCACGCCGAGCTGCGCCGCATGACGGTCTTGGAATATGCGCCGGAGTCGGTTCAGGCCCAGCACTACCGGACGCTGGCCACGCGGATCCATGCCAACCAGGGCAAGGGCATCATCCCGACGCCGATCACCATGGACGAGCTTGAGGACATGCTGATGGAGCACGGCATCATGAAGCCGGTGGACGAATCCGTCGTCGGCAAAACCGCCGCCGAGCTCGCCGCCGACAAACTCGCCGCAATGTCGGCGTGACACTTTTCATTCGATAAGGCCCCGGCCCCTCGCACGAGGGGCCGGGCTCCGCCACCGCAAATGGGATAGCGAGGAAAATCAAAATGAGTTTAGCGAAAACGCAGAGCGTTGCGGAGATCAAGGCTCGCAACAAGGAACTGATCGAAGAAGTCTTGAAGGTCTATCCGGAAAAGACCGCGAAGCGCCGCGCCAAGCACTTGAACGTGCATGAAGCCGGAAAGTCCGATTGCGGCGTCAAGTCGAACCTCAAGTCGGTTCCGGGCGTGATGACGATCCGTGGTTGCGCCTATGCCGGCTCGAAGGGCGTGGTGTGGGGTCCGATCAAGGACATGATCCACATCAGTCATGGTCCGGTGGGTTGCGGCCAGTACTCCTGGGCGGCCCGGCGTAACTATTACATCGGCACGACGGGCATCGACACCTTCGTGACCATGCAATTCACCTCCGATTTCCAGGAGAAGGACATCGTCTTCGGCGGCGACAAGAAGCTCGCCAAGATCATGGACGAAATCCAGGAGCTGTTCCCGCTCAACAACGGCATCTCGGTTCAGTCGGAATGCCCGATCGGTTTGATCGGCGACGACATCGAGGCGGTCTCCAAGCAGAAGTCGAAGGAATATGATGGCAAGACCATCGTTCCTGTTCGCTGCGAAGGCTTCCGTGGCGTGTCGCAGTCCCTCGGCCATCACATCGCAAACGACTCGATCCGCGATTGGGTGTTCGACAAGATTTCACCGGATGCGCCGGCTCGGTTCGAGCAGTCGCCTTACGATGTGGCGATCATCGGCGACTACAACATCGGCGGCGACGCATGGTCGTCCCGCATTCTGCTTGAGGAAATGGGACTTCGGGTGATCGCCCAGTGGTCGGGTGACGGCAGCCTCGCCGAGCTGGAAGCGACGCCGAAGGCGAAGCTCAACGTTCTGCACTGCTATCGCTCGATGAACTACATCTCGCGTCACATGGAAGAGAAGTACGGTATTCCGTGGTGCGAGTACAACTTCTTCGGGCCGAGCAAGATCGCCGAGTCGCTCCGCAAGATCGCGAGCTTCTTCGACGACAAGATCAAGGAAGGCGCCGAGCGCGTCATCGCGAAGTACCAGCCTCTGATGGACGCGGTCATCGCAAAATATCGGCCGCGTCTGGAAGGCAAGACCGTGATGCTGTTCGTCGGCGGTCTTCGTCCGCGCCACGTGATCGGCGCCTATGAAGATCTCGGAATGGAGGTGGTCGGCACCGGCTACGAGTTCGGCCATAACGACGACTATCAGAGAACGGCCCAGCACTACGTCAAGGACGGCACGCTGATCTATGACGACGTGACGGGATACGAGTTCGAGAAGTTCGTCGAGAAGGTCCAGCCCGATCTGGTCGGCTCCGGCATCAAGGAGAAGTACGTCTTCCAGAAAATGGGCGTGCCGTTCCGGCAGATGCACTCCTGGGACTACTCCGGCCCCTATCATGGCTATGACGGTTTCGCGATCTTTGCTCGCGACATGGACATGGCCATCAATTCGCCGATCTGGAAAAAAACCAAGGCGCCATGGAAGGCGGCGCCGAAGGCAACACTGATAGCCGCGGAATAAACTGCGCTCCCTAGCTCCTCCGAGGGGAGGAGCCAGGGCCTCACGATTACATACGATTTTTGAAAAGGGTGTCACCATGACGCAGAATGCAGAACACGTGCTCGATCACTTCGAGCTCTTCCGCGGCCCGGAATACCAGCAGATGCTGGCGAACAAAAAGAAGCTGTTCGAGAATCCCCGCGATCCCGCTGAAGTCGAACGCATCCGCGAATGGGCCAAGACGCCGGAATACCGCGAGAAGAATTTCGCGCGCGAGGCGCTGACGGTGAACCCGGCGAAGGCCTGCCAGCCTCTGGGTGCGGTCTTCGCCGCCGTGGGCTTCGAGGGAACCATTCCTTTCGTTCACGGGTCGCAGGGTTGTGTTGCGTATTATCGCAGCCATTTGTCGCGGCATTTCAAGGAACCGAGTTCCTGCGTTTCGTCATCAATGACGGAGGACGCTGCGGTGTTCGGCGGTCTCAACAATATGATCGACGGCCTCGCCAACACCCATGCGATGTACAAGCCGAAGATGATCGCCGTTTCCACGACCTGCATGGCGGAAGTGATCGGTGACGACCTCAATGCGTTCATCAAAACGGCGAAGGAGAAGGGTTCAGTGCCTGAAGCATACGACGTCCCGTTCGCGCATACACCCGCCTTCGTCGGCAGCCATGTCACCGGATACGATAATGCATTGAAGGGCATTATCGAGCACTTCTGGGATGGCAAGGCCGGAACGGCGCCCAAGCTGGAGCGTCAGCCAAACGAGAAGATCAACTTCATCGGCGGCTTCGATGGCTATACCGTCGGCAATACCCGTGAGATCAAGCGCATCTTCAATCTGATGGGCATTGAATACACCATCCTTGCCGACAACAGCGACGTGTTCGACACGCCGACGGACGGCGAGTTCCGCATGTACGACGGCGGCACGACCCTGGAGGACGCGGCGAACGCGATCCACGCCAAGGCAACGATCTCCATGCAGCAATATTCGACGGAAAAGACGCTGCCGTTCATTGCCGGACATGGTCAGGAAGTGGTGGCTTTCAATCATCCGGTCGGAGTTTCGGCGACCGATGAGTTCATCATGGCGCTCTCGCGGATCAGCGGCAAGGAGATCCCGGAAGCTCTGTCCGTCGAGCGTGGTCGCCTGGTCGATGCGATGGCGGACTCCAGCGCGCATATCCACGGCAAGAAATTCGCGATCTACGGCGATCCCGACCTCTGCCTCGGTCTGGCGGCGTTCCTTCTCGAACTCGGCGCCGAACCCACGCATGTGCTGGCGACAAACGGCAACAAGGCTTGGGCGGAACAGGTTCAGGCCGTGTTCGACAGCTCGCCGTTCGGTCAGAACTGCCACGTCTATCCCGGCAAGGATCTCTGGCATATGCGCTCGTTGCTGTTCACCGAACCGGTGGATTTCCTGATCGGCAACACCTACGGCAAGTATCTGGAGCGCGACACCGGCACGCCGCTGATCCGGATCGGCTTCCCGATCTTCGATCGCCATCACCATCATCGTTATCCGGTCTGGGGCTATCAGGGCAGCATGAATGTTCTGATCAAGATTCTCGACAAGATCTTCGACGAGATCGACAAGAACACCAACGTTCCGGCAAAGACCGACTTCAGCTTCGACATTATTCGCTGAGGTCACGCTTGATAACTGCGTTACCGCCGCTCCAGACCAGGGTTGCCAGGAGCGGCGGTAGGGCGATTGACCAGAGAAGAATTCGTTTCGTATGCCCGGCCACCCCGTTCCGTAGGAGAGACGCATGAGCTCGCTGTCGGCCACCATTCAGGATGTTTTCAACGAGCCGGGCTGCGGCAAGAATGCGAACAAATCGGAAGCCGAACGCAAGAAGGGCTGCACCAAGCAGCTTCAGCCGGGCGGTGCGGCGGGCGGCTGCGCCTTTGACGGCGCCAAGATCGCGCTTCAGCCGCTGACCGACGTTGCTCACCTCGTCCATGGGCCGATCGCCTGCGAAGGCAATTCCTGGGACAATCGCGGAGCCAAATCCTCCGGATCGAATATCTGGCGCACCGGCTTCACCACCGACATCAATGAGACCGATGTCGTGTTCGGCGGCGAGAAGCGCTTGTACAAGGCGGTCAAGGAAATCATCGAGAAGTACAATCCGCCGGCGGTTTTTGTCTATCAGACCTGCGTTCCCGCCATGATCGGCGACGATATCAATGCCGTCTGCAAGGCAGCGTCGGCGAAATTCGGCAAGCCCGTCATTCCGGTCAACTCTCCCGGTTTCGTTGGCCCCAAGAATCTCGGCAACAAGCTCGCGGGCGAAGCACTGCTTGAGCATGTGATCGGAACGGAAGAGCCGGATTACACCACGCCTTACGACCTCAACATTATCGGGGAATACAATCTCTCGGGTGAATTGTGGCAGGTGAAGCCGCTGCTCGACGAACTCGGCATTCGCATTTTCTCATGCATTTCGGGCGACGGGAAATATCGCGAGGTGGCGTATTCGCATCGCGCCCGCGCGGCGATGATGGTGTGTTCGAAGGCCATGATCAACGTGGCGCGCAAGATGGAAGAGCGCTACGGCATCCCGTTTTTCGAAGGGTCGTTTTACGGCATCGAGGATTCCAGCGATTCGCTGCGGGAAATCGCGCGGCTTCTGATCGAGCGCGGGGCTCCTGACGAACTCATGGCCAGGACCGAGGCGGTGATCGCGCGCGAAGAGGCGCGGGCGTGGGCCGCGATCGAACCTTACAAGCCGCGTTTCAAGGGCAAGAAGGTTCTGCTCATTACCGGCGGCGTCAAGTCGTGGTCGGTCGTTGCAGCTCTTCAGGAAGCCGGTCTCGAACTGGTCGGAACCAGCGTGAAGAAGTCCACCAAGGAAGACAAGGAGCGCATCAAGGAGTTGATGGGCCAGGATGCCCACATGATCGACGATATGACGCCGCGCGAAATGTACAAGATGCTGAAAGACGCGAAGGCCGACATCATGCTCTCCGGCGGCAAGTCGCAATTCGTCGCCCTGAAGGCGGCGATGCCTTGGCTCGACATCAATCAGGAGCGCAGCCACGCCTATATGGGCTATGTCGGCATGGTGAAACTCGTCGAGGAAATCGACAAGGCTCTTTTCAATCCGGTATGGGAGCAGCTCCGCCAGCCGGCTCCCTGGGAGAATTCCGCGAAGAACTGGCAGGCCAAGGCGATCGCGCAAATGGATGCCGAAGCCGCTTTGCTGGCGGCGGATCCGGTGGCGGCTGAGAAGGCCCGCCGCGCAAAGAAGATCTGTCATTGCAAAGCGGTGGATCTCGGAACCATCGAGGATGCGATCCGCGCGAATGCACTGACGACCGTCGAGGGCATCAAGCAGAGCACGAATGCATCGGGCGGTTGCGGCGGATGCGCCATACGGCTTGAAGAGATTCTGGCGACACGGGCAGCGGTGGGTCCGGCGCCGGTTCTTCAACTCCAGGCGGCGGAGTAGGGCCGCGTCATGGCGACAGTCACGATCGGGAAGAAAGCCTGCGCCATCAACCCTCTGAAAATGAGCCAGCCGATCGGTGGCGCATTCGCCTTCATGGGATTGCGGGGATCGATGCCACTCCTGCACGGCTCGCAGGGATGCACGTCTTTTGGGCTGACGCTTTTCGTGCGCCACTTCAAGGAAGCGGTGCCGCTCCAGACCACGGCGATGAGCGAAGTCGCGACGGTGCTCGGCGGTTATGAAAATGTAGAGCAGGCGATTCTCAATATCCATAACCGGACCAAGCCGGAAATCATCGGCATCTGCTCGACCGGTGTCACCGAAACCAAGGGCGACGATGTCGAGGGCTATCTCAAGCTGATCAGGGAAAAGCACGCACAGCTCGCGAATTTCCCGATGGTTTATGTGTCGACACCTGACTTCAAGGATGCCTTCCAGGACGGCTGGGAGAAGACTGTCGCACGCATGGTCGAGGTGCTGGTCGAGACGCCGAAGAATGCTGCCCGCCGCGATCCCGCGCGGGTCAATATCCTTCCCGGATGTCACCTCACCCCCGGCGATCTCGACGAACTGCGGACCATCCTGGAAGATTTCGGACTTGAACCATCGTTCCTCCCCGATCTTGCCGGGTCGCTCGATGGACACATCCCCGATGAGTTCGTGCCGACCACGATCGGCGGTATCAGCGTGGACGAGGTCGCGGCGATGGGACAGGCCGCCTGGACCATTGTCATCGGCGCGCAGATGCGCCGCGCCGCGGAGGCGCTGGAAAAAAAGGCAGGTGTTCCGTACCGGCTGTTTGAGCGCCTGTGCGGCCTCGCCCCCAATGACGAATTTATATCGTTCCTGAGCGAGATCAGCGGACGGCCGGTGCCGCTGAAATACCGGCGCCAGCGCGGCCAGTTGGCCGATGCGATGCTGGATACGCATTTTCATATCGGCGGCCGCAAACTTGCGATCGGTGCCGAGCCGGATCTCCTGTTTGATCTTTCGAGCATGCTGCACGAGATGGGCGCGAAGGTGATGGCGGCGGTGACGACGACCCAGTCTCCCGTGCTGGAGCGTGTCCTGACCGATGACGTGCTGATCGGCGATCTGGAAGATCTCGAGAACCTTGCAAAGGCCAGGGATTGCGATCTGCTCATCACGCATTCGCACGGCCGCCAGGCGGCGGAGCGCCTGAAGATTCCATTCCATCGCGCGGGCTTTCCGATGTTCGATCGGCTCGGCGCGGGACACCAGCTCTCGGTTGGCTATCGAGGGACGCGGGAGCTGATCTTCAGCATCAGCAATCTCCTAATCGCGGACCACGAGGACAACCACGAACCGACCCCCGACACATGGCGGGCCGGTGAAGCAGATGCGCCCGACACAGCCGACGCGGCGACGATGCATTGACGCGGCAAGAAAGGAAGATACTTCCATGAAAATCGCATTCGCGACCCAGGACCTGAAGCGCGTCGACGCTCATTTCGGTTGGGCGAAGAACATCGCGATTTATGAAATCGGCCCGCAAGGGCACCGCTTTCTCGAAGCCATTCAGTTCGATGGCGATCTCAAGGAAGACGGCAACGAGGACAAGCTCGCGCCCAAGATCGAGGCGATCAAGGATTGCGCCATTCTATATGTTGCCGCCATTGGCGGCTCGGGCGCGGCGCGGGTGGTCGCGAGCAACATCCATCCCATGAAGGTGAACCAGCCGGAAGAGATCACGGATCTTCTTCTCAAGCTGGAGGGCGTTTTGAAGGGCACCCCGCCCCCTTGGTTGCGCAAAGCGCTGTCGAAGAGCCAGGAACGCACTCTCGATTTCGAAGAATAGGGAAGAACATGGCCGACCTCGCTACAGTGATCGAATCAAATCCCGCGGCGGAAGCGCCTTTCATCAAGGAGCTCATCAAGGTTTGGCGCGCCCAGGACAGCCATGGCGCGTGGGAGAGCAAGAGCGATCTCGTTCTTCTTGAGCCTTATATCCTGGACAAGGAGGCCCGCCGCGCGCTGCCGATCGTCGGCGATCCGGATCCGGAGACCATCTGGCGGCTTGAGCTGTTCTTTAATGCGGTGGCTCTGTCCATCGAGCGCGCGACCGGTGTCATGGTCTCGCCGATGATGAAGATGAGCCACGAGGGTTTTGGCCGCATGGTCCTGATCGGGGGGCGGCTGATTGTCGTCAACAAGCAGCTTCGTGACGTTCACCGGTTCGGGTTCGATAATCTCGGCAAGCTGGCGGAGGAAGGTGAAAAGCACGTCAACGCCGGCATCGAGATGATCGAGAAATTCAAAGCCGTTGCGGAATACTGAGGTGAGCGATGAATGACCTGGAAACCCTGAAGGCCGAGATCAAGAAACTGTCCGCAAGGGCGATGGACGCCAAGATGAATCTGCACGACCTGTCGGAGGAACTGCCCATCAACTGGCAGTCGATCCTGAGCGTCGCGCAGAAGGCCCATGATGCCTTCTCACAACTCGAGGAGAAGCGTGCGGTCCTGAAGAGTCTCGAATCGGCCTAACTTAGAGGCGTTTGCAATCATGACCAGTGCCACTCGAGACGGCCGCGACTGGAAACCCGAATATCTGCTCGCAATCGACGAGAAGAAGTGCATTGGGTGCGGCCGTTGCTTCAAGGTTTGCGGCCGCGATGTGATGACCCTCAAGGGTCTCACCGACGAAGGCCTGTTCGTCGATCTGGATGACGACGAGGACGACGAGGTCGAGAAAAAGATCATGGTGATGAACGATCAGGGGGCCTGCATCGGTTGCGGTGCCTGCGCCCGCGTTTGCCCGACAAACTGTCAGACCCATGCCGCCGCGGAATGATGCAAGGGGAGCGATGAGTGCGGAGCGGGCCGCCGGAATCCGATCTGTATCATCATGAGCAAGATCTCCATCGCCAAATTCAAGATCGGCCAGGTCGCCTGCCACAAATTGTATGCGTTTCGCGGCGTGGTGTTTGACGTCGATCCGGAATTTACCGATAGCGAAGTCTCGCACGAGACGACTCATGAGACGATTCATCTGATCGGGGGCGGCAGCGCAAGGACCAGCCGTTCTATTACCTGTTTGCCGGAAACGACCAGACGCCCTATGTTGCCTACGTCTCCGAGCAGAACTTGCTGGCCGACATGTCCGACGAACCTGTCACTCACCCGCAAATCGACGATATCTTCGAGCGCGATGCGAACGGTTGCTATCGGCGGCGTAACATGACGATGAATTAAGTTGATGACTTAGACATGGCTTCGCAGCGTTCTGGAGCCGCCTGCGCGCCGATGATGCCCGGAACTACTCGATTCCTTGTTCGCGTGCCTTCCACATGGCGGCGATCCGGAATCGTTCGTTGATGGCGGCCGGGCTGGCCAGAATCTGAGCTTCGGCTTCCTTGAAGGCGCTCGTGACGATGTCCGCCTCCTCTTGCGTCAGCGCGACCCGTCCAGCCATGTGGGTCGCTTCCGGCATCACTTGCCAGATGGCGCGCCTGTTGGGGTGCAGTTTGACTTCGATGAGTTCAAAGGCCTCGAGTTGTCCCTCGAGGCAGATCGCCAGCCCGATCACTTCCAGCTTTCGCCCATCCTGCGTGGTCTTTACCAGCGTCGTCGCCATTGTCATTCTCCCTCTTGTGCGGCGAGCCAGCTATAGCCGCCCTGATCCCAGAGCTGGGCGAGAGTCTGATCCGGCTTCCATGCCGGATACTGTACTCTGATTGCATCATAGTCGGCACGAAAGCGCATTGCATCATCGCCCCGCAGATGTGCAACGAGGTGCTCGGCTTTCGATCGCAATACGAATGAGACGCCGTCTTCACCAGCCAGAAGTTGGTAGTCTTCACCTTCAGAGATCAGGCCGTCCGATGTTCGCGCTTCGCTCATGACCACACCTCTCCATCAGGTCTCTCTCACGCAGCGACTGCCGGCGTATCCTCAGCGAGTCCCCATTCCGCCCAGGATCCGTCATAGACGGCGGCGGTCTTGTGTCCGAGCAGATAGAGCGCGAGCGCCACCACACACGAGGTAATGCCGGAGGCGCATGTCGTCACGATCGGGCGCTCAAGATCGATCGTTGCCGCCGCAAATCGTGCGGCAAGCGCGTCCGGCGTGAGGAATTCGCCCGTGTCCGGATGAATCAGATCGGCCCACGGAATGTTTATCGCGTTCGGGATATGGCCGAGCTTCTTGAACGGGAATACATCTTCCTGAGTCCCGTTAAATTTGCCGGGACCGCGCCCGTCGATCACCTGCGCTGCGCCGGTCGCAAGATTGTCTCGCATTTCGCCGAGGGTGCGGACCAGCGCGGAGTTGTAGGTTGCTGAGAATGATCTTGGTTCCGGGCGCACCATCGACATGTCGGCGGGCAGCTTTTCCTTGATCCATTTTCCATAGCCGCCATCGAGCAAGACGACGTTGTCGTGGCCGAAGACCCGGAACATCCACCATACGCGCGCAGCGGCAGCTCCTCCGCATAGCCGGTCATAAACGATGACGCGATCTCCGTCTCCGATTCCAAGCAGCCCGACTTTCTTTGCAAAGTCAGCGGCGTTGGGAAGCATGTGTGGTAGCGGATTGGACTTGTCCGCGACATGATCGATGTCAAAATGCACCGAGCCGGGAAGATGACGTCCACGATACTGCGTGCGTCCGTCGAGATTTGTGCTGGCGTGATGCCAGGTGCAATCAAGGATCCTGACGTCGGGGTCTAAAAGATGCTCCGCCAGCCATTCGGTGCTCACCAGCGCTTCTGGATTTGCAAAGGTCATATGCGCTTTTCTCCATGTCGGAAACCCGACAACTGTCGCCAACGGGACATCGGTCGCTGCGATAGCTGCTGGTCGGGTTGGTGTTACGTCGCTGGCATCGGGTAGCCCGTGCGTGGCCGTGTATCGTAGTATTCGGGCCGCTCGGGCCATCCGTCGGCCATGAAACGGAAGGCCGTGATCTTCACCGGCGCTCCCTGAGAGAATGAAACTTCGCTGAACTTGATTTCCCGATTGCCGGGACCGGCGGAAAAATCTGCAATGACGGTCCCGTCCATCTTTTGCGCGCGGGCGAAGCCCGGCGTGCCCACGCTGCTCGCATTTACAGGATTAGCGGTGAAAATGGGATTTTCCACACCATCTGCCGCTGGTCCAAATGCGGGAGAAGCGAAGGTAAACGTCGCCAGCGGCGCGCTGCGGTCGACGGGCTGATCCGCGGTGATGGGACGCGCGACCGAATAAATGGTCAGCTTTCCGCCATCCAGCAGCGCTTTCAGTTCATCCACGGAACAAGAGGTGAAATCCAGTGTGACATTCATGTCAATCTCCATACGCCAGTGCGTTGCGTACGGAATATCAAGTTCTGTGCCAGTTCAGCGCGAGACCGGAAAGCGGCCAGTAAACGCCGGAAAAGCGGATTTTGGCGCGATAACTGCCCGCGTGACTGGCTGTATCAAACTGGGCCGGGCGCTTTACTGACACTGCCGGCGCGGATCGAACTTTGCGCGGATCTTGCAGAGCCCTGTCGGGTTGGTGCGATGTGAAGGTTGGCCGATGCTGGATACGGCGATCATTGGCGGTGGATTGTGCGGCCTGGTTCTGGCGAGGAGCCTGTACCGGCAAGGCCGCACTGTTGCGCTGTTCGAGGGGCGTGAACGGCTGGGCGGACGCATCCTGTCAGTTGCGAGCGCGGGATCCGGCCTGGCGATGGATCTCGGTCCCACCTGGTTCTGGCCGGACACCCAACCGCTTCTGAAGAGTTTGATTGCTGAGCTGGGACTTGTCGATATCCCGCAGCATGACGACGGTTCAATGCTCCACCTGAACGATCCGGAAAAAATGCCCGAGCGCATCGAGGGAAAAAATATTCACGAAGGAGCGCATCGTCTCCATGGCGGAATGGGACGGCTCATCGATGCGCTTGCCGCCGAATTGCCGCCGGGCTTCGCGCATCTCGGTCATGTGCTCACCCGTGTCAGCGACCGCGCCGATCACATCGTCCTGACATTTGCTGCGGAAGACGACATTGTCGATGTTGAAGCACGTCGCGTCGTGCTTGCGGTTCCGCCCCGGTTGTTGACGGAGCAGGTTCGCTTTGAACCCGAGCTTGACGACGCGACGCGGGAAGCCATGCGTGATGCCGAAACATGGATGGCGGCGCAGGCCAAGGTGATCATCGGCTACGATCGCCCCTTCTGGCGTGAGGCCGGCCAGTCCGGCAACGCATTCGTGACTCACGAACAGGCGGTGATCGGCGAAATATTCGATGCGTGCGATGCGGATCCGGCAAAGGCGGCCCTGGGAGGATTTCTCGCATTGTCGCCTGAACTGCGCGAAAGTTTCAGCGCCGGCTTGCCGATGCTCATGGACAATCAGATGGCGCAGGTCTTTGGTTCGGCGCTCGAACAAGGCGAGCAGTATTATCAGGATTGGGCAACAGAGCCGTTGACGTGCAGCCTACTCGATCGCAACCCTTCCCGCGCTGGGCATGCGGGCGCCGCCAATCCGATGCTGCGCCGGACCCAGTGGGATGGAAAGCTGTACCTTGGCGGTTCCGAGACCGCGCCCCGCAGCGCCGGCTATCTCGAAGGTGCGCTCGAGGCGGCGCATCGAATTGAGCGCGCGCTGAACCGTGTCCGCCCTCCGATAGAGGCGGACGCATCGGATTCCCTCCAGATCGGGCAACGGCGCGGTTTCGATCAATGCCGTGAGCCTCGCCCGGTTCAGGGCATGGGTCGTCGCTCAGGGCGATGCGGCATTTGATGATTACCGCCATCGTCTCAACCGCAGCCTTGCGGTTCAGCAAAGAGATCAACTCACGCAGCGGGCGATTCTCGAATCGATGGAAGAGATTTTCGACAGCGCGCTCGCAGTGCTCGACGGCCTTGTCTTCGATATGAGCGCGGTGACGGTCGAGCGCGGCCGTTCGTCGCTCACCCCGGATGTCCAGCAGCCGTTCGGCGAGCTCATGCAGTCCCTTATGGATGACGTCATCGCTTTCAACCGGACGTCGTGCGCACTATCGAATTTCCTCGACGAGCATCGCCTGTCCGCGGAATATACCCAGGTGATTTTACGTGACATCGCGGCCGCGTGGCAGGAGTTCTCGCTGTCCGCCAATCGGCTGCTTTTGGCCAAGGCGGACGCAGGCGGTCGCCACTCGCACGAAGGTACGCTGATAAGCGTTTCGTCATGAATGAGGACAAGATGGAAGCCGATGTAGCCTATGCAATTTGCAGGATGAACGAAATCCCGAGCCAGAAGGCGAGGGGCTTCCATTTGATGATCGTCGGAGATGACGGAAATCCGCGGCCCTGGCCTATCATTGTGGTCCGATGGGGCAGACAGGTGTTCGGCTATGTCAACAAATGTCCCCATGACGGGGTCAATCTCGATTGGGAGCGCAATCAGTTTCTGGATCCCAACGGAATTCGCCTGATGTGCGGCAAGCACGGCGCATTGTTCGAACTCGGCACCGGCAACTGCGTCGAAGGGCCTTGCAAAGGTCGCAGTCTCACGCCGGTGGCGCTCGCCGTCCTTGACGACGATATTTGCGTTGTGGGCGTGAGACTCGTCGAGGACGAAGTTGCCGGCGACGAAGAAGCCTGACGCCGGCGCGAAGGTAAAGCAGCCCGTCAGAAAAAAGCCGGGCCGCGCGTTCAAACCGGGCGATTTTCGTTCCGGTTCTTCACGGGCTCCATGCGGGCCAGGCCTTCCTCGAAGGTGATGATGTCGTATTTCTCATTGAAGCCCGTCGCCGCGTCGAGAAGATGATCGAGCTTGCCGGCGGTGTTGAGCTTCTTGACGTCATTCTTGTCGATGCTCATCAGGTCCATCATTTCCTTCCACACCGTCGATTCATCGCAAGGCAGGACAAAATACGTGATGCCCCGGAGGGGCTACGCGGTATTTCGCAAGCAAATCGATATTATTGCAGAAGATAAAGTAGGTGCCGCCCGGAGTGAGAAGGCCATCCAGAACTTCGGACACCACGTCCAGATAGGCGAAGGAATGGATGTATCCCACCAGGATTGGGATCGTTCTTTCGCTCTCCTGAACGATGGTCAGCACCTGTTCGATCGAGAAATCCGGCGGCCGCTTTTCGTCTGCGAGCTGGGCCTGGAACTTGAGGGCGATATCGCCCCGGAATCCAAATCGGCCGGGCTTCGTGGTCGGTCCCTTGAAGACTGCGTTGAGCAGGCGTCCCTCCTGATCGAGTCGGCCAAGGGCGGTCGTCTCAATCCCTGTCAGAGCAGTCTTCTCAAGCGTCGTCATGTAATTTTCTCCGATTCCCGACAAATTCCGGCGCGGTGACGCCGCTTGAGCCTGCCATGCAAATTGTCTGCCGGTTTGCGTGTGGCGCGAACCGTGCATACCCGGTTGGGCGGAACAATTGATCTATGTCATACGGCGCACGAGCATGATGCTTCAGATCGAACGGCCTGATTTCGAGGCGCTGATCGCGAATTTCCCAGGGCTGACGTCGCTCAAGGAGCAATTGCGCTTTGGCGAAAAGGTGGAGGTCGCGTTCAGTCAGCTTTCGGATGCTGAACTCGGCTTTCTGCAAGAGCTCTATCGCGAGGCCGGACCTGACATGCAGGTCCGTTTGGCTCAGATCGTCACCCTTCAGCGCGCCTTTCGCGAAGACAGCGTCAGGTTCACAGCAACTGATTTGGAGTCTCTGCTGCCGGCCGTCGCGCGCTATCTGGTGACGGATGCAATCCGGGGCTGGATGTTCACGGCGAGCGCCGCCAGCCGGCCCCTGCCTTACGTCGTCACCCGGCTCGACTATACGCCGCCTTCCAACGACGAGACCGGCCGGGCCTTTATCGAACTGAAGGCCAACGCCAAGGGCGCGATCACATCGACAACGCTCAGGATTTCCGCGGGCGACATCGTTGGAAAGACGGTGGCCGAAATTCTCGCGGCAAAGGGATTTCTGAAGGAAACGCCCGAATTCATTGCCGCTTACGACGATACCGAGGAGCGTTACTTCGCGTGGCGGGGTCGGTACGGTCTCCAGTTTTCCGGCAAGGGCACCGGCTTCTATACCGAAGACCCGAATTCATCTCACCGGGACACGGACTGGTCCCGCAAGGACGTGGTGGTGCTGTCCTCGGGCGGCGGTCCGGCGCGTCTCGTCAATGATGAAGGCATTCTGACCACGCGCGCACTGACGCTTGAGGTGACTGGCGATATTCTCGGCCAATACTTGAGAAAAGCCGCCAAGAGCAATCTCTATGACGCTGAAACCGAGATGGAGGGAGCCAAGGCTTCGATTCCGAGCGGCCTGTTCTGTCGCATCCCGGTGCATCCCTACATGTTGATGTTTCATCTCGAACTGCATCACCACCTCTGGGTTCATGCCGACGACATGACACCTTATGTCTATCAACCCGATCTGAAACAAAAGCTGATTCTGCCGGAGGAGCAGACCGATCTCATCGACATCCTGACGGCCGAGATGGATGTTCTGATGGATGACATCGTTGCCGGGAAATCCGGAGGAACGACAGTTCTCTGCGCGGGGCCTCCGGGCGTCGGCAAGACGCTGACAGCCGAGGTCTACGCCGAAATTATCCAGCGGCCGCTTTACCGCGTGCATTCCGGCCAGCTCGGGTTGAATGTCGCCGCCATGGAAAGCGCGCTCAAGGACGCGCTGATGCGCGCCCAGCGCTGGGGCGCGGTGATGCTGATCGACGAGGCCGACATCTATATCAAGCGCCGTGACGATGACATCGCGATGAACGCCGTGGTCGGCGTTTTCCTGCGCGTGCTGGAATATTTCAACGGCCTGCTGTTCCTGACCACGAACCGTATCGACGACATCGATGAGGCGATCGTCTCGCGTTGCATCGCCTTGATCAAATTCCATCCGCCGAATGACGAGGCGCGGCGGAAGATATGGGCGGTCATGACCGAGCAGTTCGGCCTCGCGGTCGGTCCGGCTCTTCTGGATACCTTGGTCGGAACCTTCCCGGAGACGTCGGGCCGCGATATCAAGGGACTGGCGAAGCTCGTCGCCAAATATTGCCGCCACAGGAAGGTGCCGCCGACGCTGGACGTGTTCGAGCGTTGCGCGATATTTCGCGGGATCGATCTGGAGCTTTCGGTCCGCGCCTAAGCGGGCCTTGCGGCGCCAAGCCTCCCTGTCGCAAACCCGACATGCGTCGCAAAGACAACAGCCGGTGATCTAAAGATCAATCTTATCAATGTATTGTGGCGTGGCATAAGTCTTGCCAGTTCATTGCTCAACGGTTCTTTGAAACGAAGGTCGAGCAATGATCAATCTGACCGATAGCGCGCTTAACGCAGTACGCAACGCGATTTCCGCATCGGACAAGCCCGTGGATGGCCTCCGGATCATGGTCGAGGCGGGCGGTTGCGCCGGCTTCAAGTACAATCTGGGGCTCGTCGATCAAATCGATCCCGACGACACCATCATCGAGCGCGATGGCGTCCGTGTCTTCATCGATATGCAAAGCCACGAACATCTCGCCGGCACCACCATCGACTTCGTCGTGGCGCTCGAAGGCTCGGGCTTCACCTTCGAGAATCCCAACGCGAAAGCAAGCTGCGGGTGCGGAAAGTCGTTTTCCTGAGGCTGTGCCGTCTTCCGCGAATCAGGCTTCGCATGTTTCGCCAAGGTCAAATCCCGTTATGGAAAGAAGTTAAGTCATGCTGACTGAAGCTGAACATCTCAAGCAATTGCCCACTGCGGACACGGACCGCGTCGAGATCATCAAGGCGGCTATCGAGGAGATCCGGCCGGCGCTGCAACGTGATGGCGGCGATTGCGAGCTGATCGAGGTCGATGGCAACAAGGTCATGGTCAAGCTCACCGGCGCGTGCGTTTTCTGCAAGCTGGCCAGCGCCACGCTTGAGGGCATCCAGGCGCGCGTCGTGGAGCGGCTCGGTGAACTCGTCCGCATCATCCCGGTCGCTGGAGCGGCAAAAGCGCGGCATTGAAAGAGGCATTCCGTGCGGCCGATTTATCTCGACAACAATGCGACGACGCGCGCGGATCCGGCCGTTGTTGCTGCGATGTTGCCATATTTTTTGGAGCAGTTCGGAAACGCCTCGTCGGCCCATGCTTTCGGCAGTGAAGTGGCGGGGGCGGTGAAGCAGGCGCGCAAGAGCTTGCAGACGCTGCTCGGCGCCGCCTTCGATCATGAGATCGTATTCACGTCTGGCGGCACCGAATCCGACAACACAGCCATTCTCTCGGCTCTCGACCACCAGGATGGTCGCAATGAAATCGTCACGACGGCCGTCGAGCATCCTGCCATTCTCGCGCTGGTGGACTATCTCCGCGCGTCGCGAGGGATAAGAACGCATCTCGTTGGCGTTGATGCGAGCGGCCGGCTGGATATCGAATCCTATCGGCGCGCGCTTGGCCCGCGCACAGCCGTCGCTTCGGTTATGTGGGCCAACAACGAGACCGGAACGCTGTTTCCCGTTGAGCAACTCGCCGAGTTGGCGCACGGCGCCGGCGCATTGTTCCACACCGATGCGGTGCAGGCCGTCGGCAAGATTCCACTCGACTTGAAAGCGACCAAAATCGACATGCTGTCGCTGTCAGGACACAAGTTGCACGGGCCCAAAGGTATCGGCGCGCTCTATGTCCGCAAGGGAACGCGTTTCAGTCCGCTGATCCGTGGCGGTCCTCAGGAGCGACGGCGTCGCGGCGGCACCGAGAATGTGCCGGGGATCGTCGGATTGGGAAAGGCGGCTGAATTGTCGGTCTCGCTGATGGATGAGGAGCAGACCCGCGTTCGTGCCCTGCGTGATCGTCTTGAGCGGAGCATCCTTCAGATCGGACATTGCGCGGTGCTTGGTGACGAGCAGAACAGGCTGCCGAATACGTCAAACATCGCTTTCGAGCATCTCGAAGGCGAAGCCATCCTTCATCACATGAACCGGGCAGGCATTGCCGCCTCGCTGGGCTCGGCCTGCGCCTCCGGATCAATGGAGCCGTCCCATGTCCTGCTGGCGATGAATGTCCCGATGAAAGCCTTGCGCGGCGCTCTCCGCTTTTCATTGTCGCGCGAAAACACGGCCGACGATATCGACCGGGTTTTGCAATTGCTGCCAGAAATTATCGCCAAGCTGCGGGTGTCGTCACCGTCGTGGCAGGAGCACGCTCATATCACGGCAAGTCCAACCCGATCTGCGGAGCTGACCCTATGAAAGTTATGATTCGACGCTCCCCGGAGACGGGACTTTCGATTTACGTGCCGAAGAAGGATCTTGAAGAACCGATCGTTGAATCCGAACACGAGTCGCTATGGGGCGGCTGGATTCGCATCGCGAACGGCTGGGTGCTCGATTTGCCGGAAATGGCGGCGGGGACATCGCTTCCCATCACGGTCAACGCCCGCAAGCGCGGCCAAGAGAGTGAAGACTGATGAACGCCCTCATTCCGCAAATCGATTTCATGAAACACGTCGATGTCGAGGCATCGCTGGCCGATATTGCCGCGCGGCTGCGCGCCGGCACGATCGTGCCTTATCTCGGACCGGGTCTGGCGGAACTGTCGAAACCTGACGCGCCGATGAATCCGGAAGCGCTCGCAGCTTTCTTCGGAACGAAGGTCGCGCTGCCGCGTCGCGCCAAGGGCAATGCCTGGGCTGCCGCGCAACACATCGAAAGCATGAAGCACCGCTCCACGGTCACGGCCTTGATGACGGAAGCGTTCGCGGCGCCGGTCGCGCCGACGCCGCTTCATCATTATCTCGCGTCGCTGCGCCTGCCGATGATCGTCGACACCTGGTATGATGGTGCGATGCGCTCTGCGCTGGGGCAGCGGAACGACTGGGGCGAAATCCAGGGCATCACCCGCGCAGGGATCGGTGAAGACCGCTGGTATCGCTTTTACGATGCTGCGGGAGCTGAAGCGGATCGCGTGGCAGCCGGCACCTGGGCCACCATCCTTTACAAGCCGCATGGCAGTGTCGTGCCCGCCAAGAATTTCCTGATTTCCGACGCAGACTATGTCGAAGTCCTGACGGAGATCGACATCCAGACTCCGATCCCCGACGCCGTGAAGGATCGACGCACCGAGCGAAGCTTTGTTTTCATCGGGTGCCGCTTCAATGACCAGCTCCTGAGAACCTATGCGCGGCAAATCACGAAGCGCTCAGCGGCGATGCACTACGTGATCATTCAGCCTGAAACGCTCTCGAAGAACGAAATCCGGTTCTTCATCGGCCAGGGCTTGACGCCGATCGCGATTCCGCTCGATCGAGCCATCGAGATCCTGCTCGCGGCCGCCTGAATTCGTCCTGTTGGATCGAGCGTTTCCTGACGCCCTGCGGCGTTGCAGGGGCATCCTGCATTGCGGGCCCCCACTGCACCGCAGTGAGGGCCCTACAGCCGTCGGGAATTCCGACATCTGTAACGTTTCTAACATACGGCCCCAGGTGTCGTCAGGTGGTGTTAGCAAAGCGACAGCCGGCGGTCGCTTTATAACTCCTTGATAAGGCGTGAGAATGTAGTCCCGTTTTCGATGGCACGCGAGTTGCTATCCCTCTTTTCAAGAACTTTTGGATTCTTGGATCGGTTAGAAACGAGGAACGGACATGCAAGCGTCAGCACAGCAGGAAGGTACCGCGCCCATCAACATCGCCAAACTCGAAGGCGTGATGCAGGAGATCGCCGATCACAAGGGCTGCGGAACTACTGGCGGCAGCGGCAAGGCGAGTTGCGGTTCAGCGGCAGGGCAGGGCGATCTTCCGACCGAGATCTGGGAGAAGGTCAAGAACCATCCATGCTACAGCGAGGAAGCGCATCATCACTATGCGCGCATGCATGTGGCGGTGGCGCCAGCCTGCAACATCCAGTGTAACTACTGCAATCGCAAGTACGACTGCGCCAACGAATCGCGCCCCGGCGTGGTGAGCGAGAAGCTGACCCCGGAGCAGGCGGCCAAGAAGGTGCTGGCGGTTGCATCCACAATTCCGCAGATGACCGTGCTTGGAATCGCGGGCCCGGGCGATCCGCTCGCCAATCCCGAGAAGACGTTCAAGACGTTCGAGCTGATTGCGAAGACCGCGCCTGATATCAAGCTCTGTCTGTCAACCAACGGCCTGGCGCTGCCCGACCACGTCGACACCATTGCAGGATTCAATGTCGATCACGTCACCATCACGATCAACATGGTCGATCCCGAGATCGGCGCGAAGATCTACCCGTGGGTGTTCTGGAAGCACAAGCGCTACACTGGCGTCGAGGCCGCCAAGCTGCTGACCGACCGCCAGTTGCAGGGCCTCGAAATGCTCACCGAGCGCGGCATTCTCTGCAAGGTCAATTCGGTGATGATCCCAGGGGTCAACGACAGGCATCTTGTCGAGGTCAACAAGGCGGTGAAATCGCGCGGCGCCTTCCTGCACAACATCATGCCGCTCATCTCCGCTCCGGAACACGGCACGGTGTTCGGTCTCACCGGCCAGCGCGGTCCTACCGCGCAGGAGCTCAAGGCGCTGCAAGACAGTTGCGAAGGCGAGATGAACATGATGCGCCACTGTCGCCAGTGCCGCGCGGACGCGGTGGGGCTGCTGGGCGAGGATCGCAGCGCCGAGTTCACCACCGACAAGATCATGGCGATGGAAGTCAATTACGACCTCGATAGCCGCAAGGCCTATCAGGCCAAGGTGGAAGACGAGCGCGTCGCCAAGGTGGCGGCAAAACAGGAAGAGCTTGAGACGCTCGCAGGCGAAATGAGCGATATCAAGCTGCTGGTCTCGGTTGCCACCAAGGGCTCGGGACTGATCAACGAGCACTTCGGCCACGCCAAGGAATTCCAGGTCTATGAGCTGTCCACGGCGGGCGCGAAATTCGTCGGCCATCGCCGCGTCGACCTCTACTGTCAGGGTGGATACGGCGACGAAGACAGCCTCGAGACGGTGATCCGCGCGATCAACGATTGCCATGCGGTGTTCGTCGCCAAGATCGGCGGGTGCCCCAAGGCGGATCTGCTCAAGGCGGGGATCGAACCCGTCGATCAGTTTGCCCACGAGTTTATCGAGAAGTCGGCGATTGCCTGGTTCAAATCCTATCTGGACAAGGTCAAGAGCGGCGAGATCGAGCACGTCGAACGTGGCGACGCGGAAATCCGCCAGGGCGCGCTGATTACGGCGGCCTGAGCTTACGAAACTGCAAAGCCGCTTGGGAGTAACCGATGGCGCTGAAGATCATAGCCTCGCAATGCACGAGCTGTTCGGCTTGTGAGCCGGAATGTCCGAATGTCGCGATCACGGAAAAGAACGGAACGTTCGTGATCGATCCGAAGAAATGCACCGAATGCATCGGCCATTTCGATTCGCCGCAATGCACGGCTGTCTGTCCGGTCGATGACACCTGCGTCATCGACACGTCCTATCCACGATACCAGCCGCCGGCATAAGGAGACTTCGATGAACTTCACCATCACACCGGCAGCGGAGAAATTCATCCGTCTCATGATCCGCGCGGATGGCGATGCCTCCAGCGGCTTCCGGCTTGCGGTCAGCCCCGGCGGCTGCTCCGGTCTGGCGGCCGACATCAGCATCAAACGCGAACCGGCGGCGGGTGAGGCGGTGGTCGAGCAGAACGGCATCAAGCTATTCCTGCCTGCGGAAAGCCGCATCCTGCTCGCGGGGGTCACTATCGACTTCGCTGAGACCGCTTCCCAGACCGGCCTTGTCTTCCATGATCCGAAGCAGGCGTCCTGCTCGAGCCATGCTCACTAGGGAGGAGGCATCCGATGATGGAGTCTGCGGATCGAGGCGAGCCGCAATCCGTCATGGACGCGGCAGTGCTTGCGAATGCGCTTTTGGGCGGCGGACTTCCGCCCGAAGCGGAATTCCATCTATGGGAAGCCGGACTTTCATACCATCTGGACGATGTCGCGGAGCATCATCTGCGAAAAGCGCAGGCGCTCGCTCCGGGACACGCGGCTGTCTTGATTGGTTTCTATCGGTTTTATTTTTACAAGGGTCGGCTGGCTGACGCGCTCTTGATTGCAAGGCTATGCCTCGATAAGGCAGCGCGCGAGAACCGGCTCGCTCCTGACTGGCAGGATGTCACCGCCGGCGATGCGGCTTTCGGTGACTACGAGAATGTCCTGCCGCGCTTCTATCTTTTCACCTTGAAGGGATACGCCTATTTGCAGATGCGGCTCGGTGACCTCGCAGAGGGTCGCGCGGCCGTAACGAAGCTTCTGGAACTGGATCCGAGCGACAAGGTCGGTGCGCGCGTACTGCTCGATGTTCTTGAACGAGTGGGGCTGGACGATGAAGGATGACATCGACGAGGCCCGCGATTGGCTGGGGCAAGAGATCGATTGCAGCTCCTGCCCGCATCAGGCGCTCAAGACGGTTGAACGGTGCCGCCTTCAGCATGCCTGCGTCAACGATCGCTACGCCAGGCGCATCGATCGTTTCTTCAACTGGAATCCGGAGCTTGCGAATTCTTACATCGGGCATCCGCATTTCGAGGTGCGTGCGATCGCAGCCAAGCACGCCAGCGTATTCCTGTTGCCGCGGCTTCTCGACGATCCGGAGGAAACGGTGCGCTGGAACGCTGCTCGGCGCCTGCCCAAGCGGCTGGTGTTACGATTGCGAACCGATGCTCACCGCGAGGTGAGAATCCGCATCGCCTCGCTTCTCGACGATGCCGAGCTGATGCCGATGATGGCGGATTCTGATTATTACGTGCGGCTTGTGATCGCGCGGCGGGTCACTCCATCCTTGCTGGTCCGCATGATTGACGATCCGGAAGCCGAGGTCCGGCGTGTCGTTGCGCGCCGCATTCCGCGGGACTGGCTGCTTCGAATGGCGAGCGATCCGGACGCCTCCGTGAGGCTGGAGATCGCACAGCGTCTGGGCCCCGACCAGTTGTCCCAATTCCGGTACGATCCGGACTGGCGCCTGCGTTACGAAGTCGCGAGCCGGATCAGGGCCGGTGAAATTGCCGGCCTGACCGAAGACAGCGACGATTTCGTGCAAGACATGGCGCGCTCGCGCGTCAGCGGCAGACTGGAGCGATCAGGGGAGAGCCCGAGATGAGTAACATTGTTCGTGACAGCGATGTGGTGGAGATTTCTGCGCCGCCCTATTTCAGCTTCGGCGAAAAAGTGAAGGCGAAGCGGGTCATCCGCAACGACGGCACTTACGCTGGCAAGGAGATCGGGGAGATCCTCGCAAAAAAGGGCGAGGAGGGCTACGTCGTCAGCATCGGCACGTTCTTGCAGCAGTTCTACATCTACGGAGTCGAGTTCCTGGAGAGCGGCAATCGCGTCGGCATGAAGCGGAAGGAACTGGATGCTGTGGTCGCGCGAGACGAGATGGAGGACCTGCCGCTTCCGGAAGGAAAGCCGTTGTGATCGAGCCCCGGCTTCCACTTTATCAATGGGGACAGCGTGTGAAGGCCGTGATTGACCTTCGCAATGATGGAACGTTTCCGGATACGCCGCTCGAAGCCCTGCTCGTCAGTGTGGGTGATACCGGAGAGATCGTTCAAGTGGGAACGCATACCGAGGCGAACATGCCGATTTACCTCGTTGAGTTCGGCGAGCGCCTTGTGGTCGGTTGTTTCGAAGAAGAGATCTTGCCGCTTTAAAGGAGGGCAGTCGTCATGCATTCGGCAGCTCTGGACCAGACGATCATCGGCTTTTCGGCGCATCCAAACGATCTCGATCGCAAAAGGATCGAGCGCTCGCTCAAGCGGCGCAAGCGATATCGGTATGTTTCTCCGCATGTGATGGTCGTCACGAATGGCTATCGCATCGAGAGCCCATGCTGTTCACGGAACATCGATCCCGATGGTGGAATCATCGATGTGGCTCTCCTGCTTCACGATTCCGGCAAGGCGACGTGGCAGTTGTTTCGCAAGGATCACACGAAAGGGACATGGGAGCTTCACAGCACCTACGATCGACTGATCGCTGTTCTGGATCGGTTGAATGCCGATCCGGAGCGGACGTTCTGGCAATGAATTTGCATAAAGGTATGCGTGGTGATCGTTCATCGTCCTCAAGCACAGAGTCATTGCCCATGGCGTTAGGTCCGGACGTGTTGATGGAAATTGAGGAGGTGCTTTCCTCGCCGGACGCCGACGCCGGCGTTTTCGCGAAGTTGCGCAGCCGGTTTCCGCATTTGTCATGGACCCGATGCGATGCCTCGGACGTGACCAAGACCCCGTTCCGCAGCTTTTCGCGCTTCGACATCCATCTTCTCGATAGCGCCGATCATTGTGTGCAGATCACCGTGGATCCTGCGTGTGCGACCGGCATCGTGCTGGCGGCCAGGAAGTAAATTCATGACCGAGCTCGCCCTTATGCAGGATGTTGACAACGCAGACGACGGCGTCGTTGCTGGCGACGTGAACGAAAGTTTTATTCCGCTTTCAGATCCCGATATCACTCTGGTCGAGATCGAGGCTGTCGATTCGATCATGCGGTCGCCAAGGCTCTCGAGCGGGTCGGCGGTGGAGGCATTCGAAGCTGCCTTCGCCGAATATGTCGGCCGCGCTTATGCAGTCGCTGTTCCAAGCGGCACAATCGGGCTCCTGATCGCTCTCAAGTCCTACGGGATCGGTCCGGGCCAAGAGGTGATCGCATCGCCTTATTCGTTTCGAGAGACGGCCCACGCCATCAGCATTGCAGGTGCAAAGCCGGTTTTTGCGGACATCGATTACTGGGCCGGGACGCTGTTGCCGGCGAAAATCGAAACCCGCATCACAGCGAACACGCGGGCGATTGTCGCCTGCAATAATAACGGACATCCGGCGCCGTGGTCGGAATTGCGCGCGTTGGCGAAGCAGCACGGTCTTCTGCTGCTTGAGGATTCCACCGAAGCGATCGGCTCAAGATACAAGGGCGCGCTGGTTGGATCTTTCGGCGACGTTGCGGTGTTCGATTTCTCCCAGCCCTCGCCGTTGACCTGCGGCGAGGGCGGCATGGTTGTGACGGATGATGTCGATGTTGCCGTGGCGTTGCGGCGTCATCGTTCTCATCGTCTCGACGAGCGTGCGTCTGTCGTTGTCAGCGCCACTCCGCCCTATCAGGCGGGCATGAGCAACATGGCGGCGGCGCTAGGTCTGGCCCAATTACAGCGGCTGGAAGAAATTCTCGAGCGGCGCAGGCTGACCGAGCATCTCTACTACAAGTACGTGCAATCGTTTGAGGGGATCAAGGACCCTTACGTGGGGCCGGACGTCACCGAGATGAATTGGTTTCTGTACCTGGTTCATCTCGGGACGCGCTTCTCGCGATCCAGCCGCGACGCCATCGTGGATGATCTGCGGGTCGAACAGGTGGAAGCTGCGGCCTATTGCAATCCGCTTCATCTGCAACGGCATTACTTCGACCTCGGCTATCGGCGGGGCGACTATCTCGTCACCGAGAAGGTAGCGGATCGCACGGTGGCGCTGCCGTTTCACACCCATCTCACCGAAGATCAGATTTCCTTCATCGTCGAAACGATGAAGGAGGCTTCCATCAATGTCGGAGCCGGCGCGGCGATCTATTAGGACGTACAACAAGACGAGGAATGGATAAATGTCGACACTTACCGTGATGCCGTCAGGCCAATCTTTCGATGTGGCCGAGGGGACGACCCTGCTGGCCGCGCTTCTTGGCGCGGAGATAGCTATTCCGCACAAGTGCGAGGGAAATGCGAAATGTGGATCTTGCCATATCTACGTGCAGGAAGGACGGAAGGGCCTGTCCAAGATCGCGCGTGAAGAGAACGAACGGCTTGATACCATCGTCGGCATCGGCTCCAAATCGCGCCTCGCTTGCCAGGCAAAGGTGCTGGGCACCGAGAATATTAAGATCGAATTGTTGAGCTTCGGCTCCGGCGTCTAGCATTCGAGGAGAGATCGATGGAAACCCAGGACGTCATCATTCACGTACGCTTCGCACCGAACGGCTCAGTGGTCGAGATCGGCGAGCGGCCCAAGGCGCTAAGCCCTCAAGAGTGGTACTATTATCTGAGCGACAAGGCCGGCAACGCGTATCAACCCCTTTCGGGCGGCCGAGGTGTATTTCGGCTGACGAGAGGCGACGTCGAGTCGTTCAAGGTCGAGAGTGCGCCGACTGCGGCGTGAGGACGGGAAATGCCGGCTGCGGCGGGAATGCCGGATAGTGCATCACCCGGCCGCAGCCTCGTTGCTCATCGTTGTTGGCCTTGCACGAAGCCGCCGGCAGCCTGAGGAGAACTGCGGCTGTTTTCTGTGGACGTCTCTTGATGGTCGCGCATATCGCGGTCAATTTCATTGACATGATTCTCACCGTCTCTGATGCCGGTCGGATACAAGGTGAGTTTGCAACGCCTGCCCCTGATGCAGTTGCCGGTTACGCCGCCGGAATTGGCGCCGAGCCTGCCGAAGGCTTCATGTGATGAACTGAGCCTGGAACAGGGCCACTTTTTCCGCCGTATCGAGCCCCTGCTGCGTCGGCCATTTGTTCTGGAAGAAGAATGTATTGACGTCTCGCGTCACCTCTTTTCCCCGGATATACCAGCGTTCAGCGCCGTCCGGGGATATCACCGCCGGTCCGTCACCGCGATGCACGAGGTTGTCTTCAAGCCAGAGCTTCGTATCGGTATAGAGATAGCAGCCGGCCTTGCGTGACATGTCGTCCTGATTGCGGTCTTCCACCACGATCATTGCGGTCATCGGTCTTCCTACGTGCTTCTGTGGCCCATCCTGCGTCGACGATGCAAGAATCATGCGTACGAAAGGGCAGTTGGCATCAGCCTTCCTGGTGCAGCCATACGAATCGTGGATGCCCGCTGCGCGGGCTTTGCATTCTGCTGAATCGCGCGTGTCCGGCCCGGCACACTTCATGCAACATCTTGTCAAAGGGTTTTGTGGGCTCACCAATGAGGTGAGTCCGACAGCAATGTCGTGTTCACGACAAGGGCAAATATGGCAATCGATCTCAAGACGGACTGGCCTGCTGCGGATGTCAGCGCGCTGCTTGCTTCGGTCGAGGACGATCGGAACTGGCGTCTCGAAGTCTCCGCTGACGGAATTGCCATGCTGAACGATTTGAGTGTGGTGCCGAGCGCTGCCCATGAAGAAGCCTTGCACTGCTTCTTTGAGATATGGGACCAGGGAACTGAATTCGTCGGTCCGGGAGCGGCAAGCGACAAGAATTTGCGCAAGAAAATCGAGGGACTCCTGCGAGATAACTATCCAGCACTCAAGGGCGCGCGGACGCTTTCGGCTCTCTGAGTGGGCGCCAAAATGGATTGATCAACTTTCCGGATCCGCCGGCGCGCCGGTCCTGTCATGCGGCCCGCTGGAATGCAGAGGCTGAAAGATGTCGTCAGAAAAAGTGGAAGTCTTCGTCATCTGCGCGGCCGATAGTCTCGAGCAAAGTAACGCCAAGGCCTTCCGTCTGTCGCGCATCAATGAGGCTGGCGAAAGCCGGCCATTTTCGATCGTCGTCATCCGGACCCATGCGAATGATTATTTCGGCTATGTGAATTCCTGTCCGCATGAGCGCATCTGGCTTAATTTCGGGGAAGGCAGCTTTTTCACGAAGGATCGCGCATTCCTCAAATGCGGCCGGCACGGCTCGATTTTCGAGATCGACACCGGACTTTGCATCGAAGGGCCGTGCAAGGGCAAGAGTCTGGAGCCGATCGCGCTTGCCGTCGTCGATGGGGATGTCTGCATCTGCGGCGTCAAACTCGAGGAAAGCGGATTTGTAGATCCATTCGATGATGGCGACGACACCATGGAAATCATGATTCATCCGGAATGATGAGGACGTGCCGTAATCCGGTTGCAGGAACATAATAAGGTCGTAAGAGCGAGCGTGTGAATGGCGAACGAAACGAATCTGGAGTGCCGGTTCTTCGTGTCATACAGCGGCGTCAAGTTGCCGTTCAATCTTGTGAACGCGATTGCCGCGGAGGCATTGTCGAATCGGAACACCTTCATCCGCGCCTATTTTGATAAGGCGGGAATGCTGAGTGGTTTCGACAAGGTGGTCTACGGTGAGGTTGAACTCTCGCATCGTTACGAATATCACGACAATGGCCTGTTGAGGCGCGCCGAGATCGTCATGCTGGACGAGGAGCCCGCAGCGTTGAGCTTCGACGAAACCGGTTCGCAGATTTCGGGCACATGACTATCGCAAGCCGCGGGATATGACAGGCCATGACAGTTGCTCAATTGCTCGAAGCGTTGTCGAAAATGCCGAAGGAGGCCGTGGTCCTGATCGAAGCCGGCGGTGGATTGTCGCGTGTCGATGCGCTTGATTTCGTGGAAGACCAAGGGCCGGGAGCGCCCGCCGAAGTGATTTTACTGCCGAGCATGGATGAGTAGGCGCTTGTCAATACACCCGGTGCGGCGGTGGCCCGTATTAGATTGCCGGCCTGTTCGTCGCCGGTTCCCGATCCGCAACTCCTGCGCGGCGTCCTCTCCGGGCGACGTGCCTGGATTTCGGATAATCTGGAGAAAAATGATGTCTGAGGTCGCGGCGCAATTGTCGATGTTCGAGCGGATCGGTGGAGCGGTCGCCATCGATCGGCTGGTGGAGGCGTTTTACAAGAGGATGGATTCTCTGCCCGAAGCAGCGACGATCCGGGCCATGCATGCGCCTGATCTTGGGCCAGTCAAAAATGTCCTCAAGCGTTACCTGAGCGAGTGGACGGGCGGCCCAAAACTCTATTCTCCTGAAAAAGGTCATCCGCGTTTGCGCCAGCGGCATATGGGATTTCCGATTGGGAATGCGGAACGTGACGCATGGTTGCTTTGCATGCGTGGCGCGCTCGAGGAGACGATCGCGGATGCCGGCGCGCGGCAGGAAATCGACGCCGCGCTGACCAAGCTGGCGGACTGGATGCGCAACCAGGCCGGCAATCCCCACGACGCCGGAGCGGGCCGTCCTTGACGCGCTACGTGAACGGCCGATGATCGAAAAGCCGGCGAGCGAAATTGCGATCGTCGCTCGTCAAAGCGGCGTACCGAAAAAATCCTCTTCCGCGCCGCCCCATGCCTTGTGCAGCGCCAGCGCATTACGCCATCTCACCGCTTCGATGTCGTCGGCATTGCGATGGGTAATCTTGCCGTCGGGATTGTCGGCGAGCAGGTAAGTCTTTCCATTTCGGATGAAGCGATTGAGGTCCTTGGTGTCCGTCGGACGCACGACGCATCGCGGCGCTTCGTCGATAAGAATGGTGGTCGGAAGCATTGTTGCTCTCCTCTCCTTCCTGTTCCCGATCTCAGAGCCCGTCTTCCCGTCGGCCCCACGGATGCGAGCCGGGGACGAGCGGCGCCTTGATGCCGGCCTTCTCGATGTCGGCCACGCTCTTGTAGAGTGTGCCTTCATGCACCAGCGTGCCGTTGCCGGTGATGACCGCGACGTAACGCGCCGCCGGGTCGGCTTCGCAGAGATAGCCGCCGCCCGGATCGAGCGTGCTGCGCGCGTTGCCGTCCCAGTCAACAAAGAATCCTGCTGTCTTCGACATGGAAAGTCTCCGATGAAGTCATGCCGCCCAATTGGCTCAGAATGGGCCGCGAAATCTTGCAGAGCAAAGTTCTTGCCGGATGAAATCGGGGCATTTCGCATTCGGATTGTCGTGTATCGTACAATTCATTCTGGAATTGTGAATTGTGCAACATCGCCTTCGCTTCGAAAAATTCGACGAGGCGAATTGAATCATTTGTGAGTACATCCATGTCTTGTCTGGTAGCGTTTTCCCGCAGGAGATTTTAGTCATGGTTGAATTGACACAACGCACGGCATCGCTCGGCGATCTGAAGGGGGTCTGGGGTTTGCTGAAGCAGGTCGCGGCCGATATCCCGTTTGAGCTTGAGAGCGAGGCCGCGCAGGAGAGCGTGCTGAGTGAACTCATGGTGTGCTGCACATCCGGGTTGTCGCCGGTCGTGATTGGCGAGGACAAGGAAATCGTCGGCGCGGCGCTCGTCAGGCGCGATGATTTCCAGTGGGGCTTCCGCAATGGCGCCGCAGTGCAGATGTCCTACGCGGAGATTGCGCCAGCCTATCGCGATCAGGGTGTTCTGCGCGCGTTCGTGGACGCTGTCCAGAAACGAAAGGTACCGGTCTTCGTTCGGGTGAGAAGCAGCAACCAGTTTGGTCTCGCTGACGGTTTCAAGGAACTTGGCTTCACTCTCGACGCCGCCGCGGCAAATGACTCTGGCGATCTCTACAAGTGGCAGCCGTCGCCGGTCGCCTGAGAGCTGCTTGACGCAGAGAATGCGGGTTGTTGCCTTGCTTGATGATGGTGCCGTTGCCGTTTGCCTCGGAATATCGACAGCGTGTGACGCGTTCTGGTCGGAGACGGGACTCAACGTGCTACCTTGCGCGGGCTAAGTCTCTTCATCGCCGGTGACCAGCTTCTCGAAGCCATTTTCGACGATGGCGCGGCATGCCAGAAGGCGCTGGTATTCCGCTTTATTGACTTCGATTGTTTCCGGCGAGGCAGTTAGCGAAGGCTGGGATGTTGCGGCCTCGACCGCCTCGAACAGGACTTTTTCGAGCTGATAGATTTGTTCGCTGGCACGTTCGAGATACGGGACAGGATTGGTGCGGACATTCGCCTCGTGCAATGCGTTCAGCCTCAGAAGCGATCTGAAGCGCCGCGCAATCTTGCGGCTCTCGATCCCAAAGTTGTGCCTGATGACGCTCATGGCCTTCTCTGCACGGTGTGGACCCGCTGCTTTCGAGCGGTGACCTGCCGCGCCGCAATCGAACCGTGGCGCTTACACCGCACCGAAGCTGTTAATCCATCGACGGTCCGAGATCATCCGCCGCTTCCTTCTTCTTTTTTCTTCTTGTCGACCTTTGCCTGGGCGTAGGCTCCGGAATTCTTCAGTGCGATGGGAGGCTGCCCCTCGACATATTGGAAAATCCAGGCCTGGGTCCGCTTAAGTGCCGCTTGCGCCGCGTCTACCTGATAGCTGCCGCATGCGTCGCAGTTGAATCCACTTGCCGCGCCCGGGTACGAGAACACGCTGACATCCGGCCGATGGGCGCGGAACTGAGTCATCTGTTCAAATGGAATCAGGGGATCGTTCTCGCCAAAATGAAGCAAGGTCGGAATCTTGCGCTTCTCGACGTAATCATCGATGACCCCTCCACCGTAGTATCCGATGGCGCAGGCTAGCCCATTGACCCGGTTGCCGGCAGCGTAAGCCAGATAGCCGCCCCAGCCATATCCGACGACGGCGACCTTGCCTGCGCTCTTGGCGACTTCGACCGTCGCTTGAATCTCGTCAAGCACGCGGGCGCGGTCAACCTGCTGAATGAGGCTCGAACCTTCAGACAGGCCGGCGGCGTCGTAGCCAAGCTCGACGCCTGTCTTCACCGAATCCAAAAGAGATGGTGCGATGGCAAGATAGCCTTGCGCCGCGAAGGCATCGGTGACTGCGCGGATGTGCTGGTTGACGCCGAGTCCTTCTTGAAGAACGACAATTGCTCCCTTTGGGAGCGTCAGGAGGATCGGCACGATATGCCGAGAACTTGTGTCCATCGCCGGCTGTCAGCTCTATCATCACGTCCTCGACTTTCAACTTTGGCAGCCGCGGATTGCTCTGCCTTCGGTCGAAGAGACTTATGCAGATAAGGTGCCAGTCTCACATCACGCGCAGCCACAGATAAGACGCCGATTTTGTACAACAAAGTCCAGAGCAGCATTCGCAAGAGAGCATTCGATGAACGGCCTGGTGAAGGGCCGAGCAGGACATTGTTTCGAAGCCAACACGCGAGTTACACCAAGCCAAGCTCAAGCTGGACATCTTCCGACATCCTTGATTTGTCCCAGGGCGGATCGAAGACAAGATTGACTTTCACGCTGTCGATGCCCTCGACATCCTGCACCGCCTTCTGCACCCAGCTCAGCATTTCGCCGGCGACGGGACAGCCGGGAGCGGTCAACGTCATGTCGATCTCGACGAAGCCCTGAGCCTTCGGCTCGATCCGATAAATCAGCCCGAGATCGTAGATGTTTACCGGTATCTCGGGATCGTGCACGGTGCGTAACGCAGCGATGATGACATCAGTCAGCGCGGCGAGGTCTCCCACAGTCCCTGTCTCTTGCATTGTATTGTCTTTGCTCATGTCAGATGTCCGACGTCGAGTTCGACAGAACAGGGCGTTAAACCGACAGCTTCCCGGCCTGCTTCATGGAGAGTTTCTGCAAGTCCGATGCCATGAGCGGTGTGTTCAGCCAACGCCGTCGGCGAGCGCTGCGACAACCGGCCATCCGACGGCGCCTGTGGGATCCAGCTCGCGCAACGCGTCGATTATTTCGTGGGCTTGATGTGGCGCGTTTTGCCGAAGGTGGATGAAGGCGAGCGCCTTCAAGGTGTAGAGAGCGAAGCGGCCGGGGCCATCGGGCAACACGGCTTGAGGCCGCCATTCCCGCCAATCGGTCGGCCATCCCGCCTGGATCGCCGCTTCCCTCAAGCCGTTCTCGGCTGCCGCCTGTGCTTCGTCGAGATTGCCCTGATAGGTGTGGATTTTATAGAGACAAAAATAGATTGGAAGCTGTTGCGGGGCCGCCGCGAGTGCCTGCCGGAACAATTGGTCGGCGTGTGACCAATCCTGATTATAGGCTGCAACGCCCTGCTGGAGCAGAGTGTTGATATCGTCGGGCAGGTCTCCAAAATTGATAGGGTCGCGTTCCGAGAGCAGGTCGGTCACGTGCTGCTGGACGGGCGTGTTCATTTGACAAGATGAAGCGAGTGTCCGGTCTTTTCCGGAGCGCCTGTCTTGTGACGTGAAATCGCGTTTGTCACGGCGCTCGCGATAACCTGTCCTCGGCCGTCGATTCCGGTCCAGATCGCTCTTCGCCCCCGGGAATCGACTTCAAGAAGTTTCACGCCCGCAGGCACCTCGATGCCATCGCGAACGACACCTCTCAATATTCCGTCAAATGGGGCGCGAATGGGCGTATTTCCCAGATGGCCGACAACGAAATCCTTGAAGATGCGTGTGCCGATCTCGATGGCTGTATTCCACCTGCCGGCGAACTCCGAGCGGACGAAGCGTTCGCCCCAGTGGCTTCCGAGGCGGCGCGATATGCCATCGGGCGGATCCGCGTAACCCTGCCGGATGATTTGTCCCGCCTTGCCGGGTCGTGTTTCGATGGCGACGTCGCAATTGACCTCCCCGGCGAAGCCGGGGCCGAGTCCTATCGCCAAACGAGCGAGCCGGCGCAGATCGGGTGTCGCGAGATATTTCTGCATCCTCGCATCCACCAGAATGTCGATGGTCTGGATGACGATCAGATCCAAAAGTCCGAGCTCTGTGATGATGACGCCGGGCGCCTGCGCGAGACTCGTGCGAATTTGCAGGCCCGAGTCGGCGCGCTCCGCCGGGACGCCCTCGACGGTGACGGCGTCGTCGAAGAGGGCGTCATGGAAGGCCATCTTTCGCCTGATCACCGGAGGCAACGGATCATGCGACAGCACGACCCTGAAGCCGGCACGGTGAAGCCGTACAGCGACAGCGGAAGCGATTTCATTCGTGCCCAGGATCACGGCGAATCGAAAAGGACGGTCGGTCCGCATATTCTGCGCTTCTCCTGTCTGAGGCTCGATCCAGTAAAGCAAGAGCCGGGCCGCGCGGAACAGGCGAGAAATGCCAAGGATATCAAGCCGCCACTGAACTCAGCCGCAAGCCAGGTGGTTTCCGAAACAGACTGTGTCCGGCATGTCGGAAACCCGACATTGAATGACGATATCCTGGCCGCCGGAACGCGGACCCGGATGCTTTCGCGGCTCTTTTGCAAGTTGGTTTGGACCTTGCATGGAGGCGACCACGGCAGCAAGGAGCGAGCGCAATGGCAATGGTCGGGTCTGAAATCGAGCGCCTTATCAAACAGGCTTTTCCGGATGCGCAAGTCATCATCGTGGATCTGAAAGGCGATGGCGATCACTTTGGCGCTCGCGTCACCTCCGGGGCGTTCCTCGGCAAGAGCCGGGTGCAGCAGCACAAGATGGTTTACGACGCCCTTCAGGGACAGATGGGCGGAGCTCTCCATGCGCTCGCTCTCGAAACCTCGGTGCCCAAGTGACCCTAAAGTGAATGGACTCGCTTTTGCATCACGAGATGCAAACCCATTTTGATCTCCAGAAGGACAACCAATGTCGAATTCAACGGATGAGCGCATCAAGGGCATTGTTGCCAGCAGCGATGTGGTGCTTTTCATGAAGGGTATACCGGCGGCGCCGCAATGCGGCTTTTCCGCATCCGTCGTGCAGATCCTGTCCGGGCTCAAGGTTCCGTTCAAGGGCGTGGACGTCCTGTCCGATCCTCAGGTCCGCGAGGGGATCAAATCGTTTTCAAACTGGCCGACAATCCCGCAGCTCTACGTCAGGGGCGAGTTTCTCGGCGGCGCGGACATTGTCCGGGAAATGTTTCAGGCCGGAGAGCTGACAGCGCTGTTGAGCGATAAAGGCATTATGACGGCGGCGACATGAGCGACACTTCAGTGGATGCGGAGTTCGATCTCCCGCAAGTTTACAAGCATCATGTGTTCGCGTGCCACACGCAGCGTCCGCCGGGTCATCCGCGCGGCAGTTGCGGTGCTTCCGGTGCGCAGCCGTTGTGGGATCGCATGAGCAAGGCGCTGGAAGCGCAGAGGCTCACCGATATTGGCTTCACCGCGTCCGGCTGTCTCGGTTTCTGTAGTGTCGGTCCGCTGATGGTGGTTTACCCGGAAGGCGTCTGGTATCGGCCGACCGCGCCGGAGGACATCGACGAAATCGTCGAGTCCCATTTCAAGCATGGCAAGCGGGTCGACCGTCTCGTCATGGTGCTGACGCGGCGTTGAGCGGCGGCGCGTCGCGAAGATTTCGCGAACGATCCCGGCCCCTGGAACGGATGATGGGCTTCAGCGGTCTGGAGATCTTCTTCCGCCGGAATTCGATGCCGCTGGATCACGAATCCCCGGTCGCGCAGAGCGGTCCGGCCGGGCGGCTGCAAGCCTCGGCATCCTGATCTGCGACGTTACCAAGGAGGGACGTGACAGGTTCGCGGTCGAAGCCTGCGCATCTTTGCCCCTCCATTTCCACCAGCGGCCGCCGGATCAGCAGCGGATCATCGAGCATGAGCGCGAGCGCCGCGGCGGCATCGATGGTTGCAGGAGTAACGTCGCCGGACTTCACGCGAGGGGCCGCGGGATTGAACCATGTGGCCACCGGCGTGGCGCCGAAAAAGCCGCGCAAGCCATCAGCGGTCCATGGCTCTGCAAGCAGGTTTTTCGCAATGACGGTATGTCCAGCCGCTTCGAGCATTTGTTTTTGACGCCCGTTCGTCTGGCAGCCGGGCTTTTGATAGAACACGATCGTCGCCAAGAGAGTGCGTCCTATTTGAGAAGGCTGAGCTGGACCAGCGGGGATGCACCGCCACGGCCCAGAATCGTATCGACCTTCTTGCGAACGGCTTCGAGCGTGAGCGGTTTGACCATGGCGCCGTGTGCGCCGGCCTTCAAGCCATCCACGGCGATCGATCTCGTCGGATTTCTCGCAGACAATGAGGATGCGGACGCCCGGAAACTTCGCTGCGATTTCACCGATCAGCGCGTTGCCCCTCTGCTTCAGGAACGAAATGCTAAGCAGCACGACGTGGGGCTTGAGCCAGTCGACTCCCTTCTCATAGGCTTCCTCGGGATTTTCCAGTTCATGTGTTTCGATCTCGTCGTGCAGCATGAACTGCAATGCGGCGCGGGTGATTTCATCATCGTCGATCACGAACACACGTCGCTGGTCGACAGCCTTCGATGTTTCAACCCCGATCTGCATTTCAGCCTCCTCGCGTTTGCGGGCCATGTTTCGTCGTGCGGCCCATAGGGCTGCTAGCAATTTCCATTCCGTATGCTGTGGATGCGCGCTTGCGCCGAAAGCGCCGCGATATGCGGTGCTGGGGCGAGGAGTCTGAACGCGCTGGCCGCGTTCAATTCTTGTCTGATTTCCAACAGGCATCAGACAGCCGAACCGCGGCTGTCAGATTTGAAACATATTGCAGGTTTGGGAAGGGGGGCGTTTCAGAAGCTGAATCATACGCTTAGTGGAGTGGCACGGGGGTTGCTAATACGTCAGCGGAACAAGGAGTGAGGGCTGAGTGCACGCAGACGCTTTTGACGAGTGATGCGCTCCTTCCCGTAACCCATGTGCCCGGTTCTGTAACAGAAACAGTCTCGCGCAGACACGCGGACTCATTGGCAATCGGTTCATGGAGAGCAAAATGGCTGCACTACGACAAATCGCGTTTTACGGCAAAGGGGGCATCGGCAAGTCGACGACGTCCCAGAACACGCTGGCGGCGCTGGCGGAGATGGGTCACCGGATCCTGATCGTCGGCTGCGACCCGAAGGCGGATTCGACCCGCCTGATCCTGCACGCCAAGGCGCAGGACACGATTCTCAGCCTGGCGGCGGCGGCCGGCAGCGTCGAGGATCTCGAGATCGAAGAGGTCATGAAGGTCGGCTACCGCGACATCCGCTGCGTCGAGTCCGGCGGTCCTGAGCCCGGCGTCGGCTGCGCCGGCCGTGGCGTCATCACCTCGATCAACTTCCTCGAGGAGAACGGCGCCTATGAGGACATCGACTACGTGTCCTACGACGTGCTGGGCGACGTGGTGTGCGGCGGCTTCGCAATGCCGATCCGCGAGAACAAGGCGCAGGAGATCTACATCGTGATGTCCGGCGAGATGATGGCGATGTATGCCGCCAACAACATCTCGAAGGGCATTCTGAAGTACGCCAATTCGGGCGGTGTGCGCCTGGGCGGACTGGTGTGCAACGAGCGCCAGACCGACAAGGAGCTGGAGCTGGCCGAGGCGATGGCCAAGAAGCTCGGCACGCACCTGATCTACTTCGTGCCGCGCGACAACATCGTGCAGCATGCCGAGCTGCGCCGCATGACGGTCTTGGAGTATGCGCCGGAGTCGGTTCAGGCCCAGCACTACCGGACGCTGGCCACGCGGATCCATGCCAACCAGGGCAAGGGCATCATCCCGACGCCGATCACCATGGACGAGCTTGAGGACATGCTGATGGAGCACGGCATCATGAAGCCGGTGGACGAATCCGTCGTCGGCAAAACCGCCGCCGAGCTCGCCGCCGACAAACTCGCCGCAATGTCGGCGTGATCGGAACCTGCCAGCGACGCCGGCCCTCAGGGCCGGCGTCAGGTGGCAGGCCCAAAAGTGTTTGGAGCGCATCGTGATCAGTCCGGCACCGCGCGAACAATCAATCAATCCGCTATCGGCCTCGCTGGTGCCGATGGTGCAGCCGGATGGACGTGGCGGCTGTCTTGAGCGCAGCGGGCTTGCAACCTACCGCATGCTGACCGGATATGAAGCCGCCGATGCCGCTATCGAGGACGACGAAAATTTCGACCGGCATGTTTTCGCATCGATCCTTTCGATCGCTGCGATGGAAGGAGGAGCCGTCGCCGAGCGTGCGGGCGTTGCCGCCGGCGATCTCGGAGCATTGATCGCACGATGGTTCCCCTTGGCGCATGATGTCGCCGCCTCGTGGTCTTCGCAGGTCAGCCAGACCGATGATGACGAGGTCGCCATGGTGCGCGATCTTTTGCTGTCCCAGCGTTCAAGTGAGGGTGATGCAGGACGTTGGCTTGCACCGATGATTGCCCGGCGAGCGATAGAACCGAATCATCTTTGGGAAGACCTCGGCTTGCGCGATCGCTCCGAACTGACACGGCTGCTTGCGCGTCATTTCGGCCCGATTGCCGCTCGTAACACGAAGAATATGCGATGGAAGCGGTTCTTCTATCGCATGCTCTGCGAGGACGACGGCCTGGTCATGTGCAGCACACCGGTTTGCACCAATTGCAACGACTTCAATCTTTGTTTCGGCGACGAAAGCGGCGAGAGCCGGATGGCGGAGCGTCGCCGGGAGATTTCCTTGCAGGCGCCTGCCTCCACTGCTTCCGGCGCTGCGCAATTCTCGCGTGCGGAGTGATGGATATGACGATGACAATGCCTCGTGTTGATGCGCCTTCGGCGCCCGCGGCCGGGGTGGGAGCGAAGATAGCATCCGATCTCGTCTTTGAGACGTGTGAGAATTGTTCCAAGTATGACTGCAAGAACGTGCTGCGCCAGGCCGGTCTGAGGCCGACGCGCCAGCGCCTGATGCTGGGTGAGATTCTGTTTTCCCAAGGCGGACGCCACATCACCGCGGAGATGCTCCATGCCGAGGCGACAGAAGCCAATATGCAGATTTCGCTGGCGACCGTTTACAACACGCTGAACCAGTTCACCTGTGCCGGCTTGCTGCGCCGGGTGGGCGTCGACGGATCGAAATCGTTTTTCGATACGAACCCCACCGCGCACCACCATTTCTTTGTCGATCAGGAAGACAGGCTGCTCGACATTCCGGGGCCCGGTGCCGTCATCGCAAATCTGCCGGAGCCTCTGCCTGGCCACGAAATCTCGCGGATCGACATCGTGGTCCATCTGCGCCGCAAGCAGGGCTAATTCGTGCGCGCCTGCAATGCGCGGCTTGTTCACGCCACGTGAAGGCAATCACGAGTTGTCCGGTCAATAGTGCCGCGCCGGCCCGCAATATGGTTTGGGAATCCGCGGCCAGGGCGTCGTCTTTGCGACGCTGTCGTGAGTCCGACAATTGGCGATACTCCAGAATTATCAAGATTTATCATTGGTTTAGTGTGGACCGGGGAGGATGGCACGCGGGTTGCTCTGCATGAGGCACGGGAGCCTGTATCGCGGAATGTCTTCCGTGATTGTCTTCGGTAAAGCCACAACCGTGGCGAGGGTTGAATGATCGTGCAGTCGCCATCTGATGACATGGTCTTCGGCCGCCCCGTCGGCGCGGCGGGGTCCGCGCCGGTCGTCCTCAACGATACGACGCTCCGCGATGGCGAACAGGCTCCCGGCGTTGCGTTCACGACCGCTGAAAAGGTAGCTATCGCGCGGGCGCTGGCTCGCGCGGGCGTCCCGGAAGTCGAGGCAGGTACGCCTGCGATGGGACGCGATGAAATCGCCGCGATCCGGGCCATCGTCGAAGCCGAATTGCCGCTCACCACGATCGCCTGGTGCCGGATGCGGACGGAGGACGTGGATGCCGCAATCGAAGCGGGCGTGTCCATGGTCAACGTCTCCGTTCCCGTTTCCGATGTGCAGATCGCAGCGAAATTCGGCGGCAAGCGCGCGAGCGTGATCGAGATGATCGAACGCGTCGTCGGATATGCGCGCAGCAAGGGTCTGGCCGTTGCGGTCGGCGGCGAGGATTGTCGTCCGTGCCGATCTCGATTTCCTCATCCAGATCGTCGCCGTCGCGAAAGTCGCCGGGGCGCAGCGGTTTCGTGTCGCCGATACGCTCAGCGTGCTCGATCCGGATTCGAGTTATGCGCTGATGGCCGCGTTGCGCGCAACGAGCGATCTCGAACTTGAGTTCCACGGCCATGACGATCTCGGGCTGGCCACGGCCAATACCCTTGCGGCTATCAAGGCCGGTGCCACGCATGCCTCGGTCACTGTGATCGGGCTCGGCGAGCGAGCTGGAAATGCGCCGCTTGAAGAAGTGGCGGTCGCTCTCAGGCAATTGTATGGGCGAGACACCGGCGTCGTGTTGTCCGAACTTGGCAACGTCGCCGCCATCGTCGCCGCCGCAGCAGCGCGCACCATTCCGCCCAACAAGGCCATCGTCGGCGACCATGTCTTCACCCACGAGTCGGGTATCCATGTCGATGGCTTGATCAAGGACCAGCGCACCTATCAGGCGCTCGATCCGCTGCTGTTCGGCCGATCCAATCGCATTGTCATCGGCAAGCACTCCGGCCTGTCCGCGATCACATCGCTGCTCTCGGATCTGCATTTGCCTGCGAACACGGACGAAATGAGGGGCATTCTTGCGCGCGTGCGCGAGTATGCCGTCTCCCACAAGGGTCCGGTTGCGCGCGAAACCGTTGCGCAAATCTGGCGTGAAGTGTGCGGCCGGCACCTTCCAAACTGCGCGTGAGGCGAACATGTCAGATGCCGTGGATTTCCAGGTGAATAGTTCGACAGCGGACATCCCGTCGCGCACTTCTTCGCTGATGCAGTTAATCAAGGAAGATATCGGCTGCGTTCGCCAGCGGGATCCTGCCGCTCGCAGTGAGCTGGAAACCCTGCTGACCTATCCCGGTGTCCACGCCTTGATCTGGCATCGCATCGCTCATCGTTTCTGGAAGGCCGATTGGCGATTTTCAGCGCGGCTGCTGTCGTGGTTTGGCCGCTTCCTGAGCAATGTCGACATTCATCCGGCGGCAAAGATCGGGCGCCGGTTTTTTATCGACCACGGAGCTTGCGTCGTTATCGGCGAGACCGCTGAAATCGGCGATGACGTTACGCTGTACCATGGTGTCACGCTGGGCGGGACATCGTGGTTCCCGGGCAAGCGCCATCCCACCTTGGAGGACCGTGTCGTGGTGGGCGCCGGCGCGAAAATTCTCGGACCGATCACCGTCGGACAGGGCACCCGGGTCGGAGCGAATTCGGTTGTGATCGAGAGTACGCCGCCTGAAGTGACCGTGGTCGGCATTCCCGCCAAGGTGGTGCGGCCGCAACTGAGCCATCGCCGTGTCGTGGGACATATCGATCTCGACCACCACCTGATGCCTGATCCGGTTGGCGAAGCGATCTCCGTTGTGCTGGACAGGGTCGAGTTCCTAGAGGCGCGGCTCGCGCATTTGCAGAAGCGCTTGCGCGACGGCGGTGCTCCGTTGCGGGACGACAAGAATGCGACCAGCCCCGGCCTCCGGGCCGTCGAACGAGTTTGATGAAGGAGATTGGAGATGAATGACTCTCCGGCGTCTGTCAGCACGCTTGAACAGTTGAATAAGGCGTCCTCTGCCGAGGATTTCTTCGCGATCCTCGGCGTGGACTATGATCCCAAGCACGTCAACGTGGTGCGGCTGCACATTCTGCGCCGCATGGGCCAGTATCTCGTCAGCGAGGATTTTGCGGGACTGTCTGACGTGGAGGTGGCCGAGCGATGCAAGGCGGTGCTTGAGCAGGCCTATGCCGACTTCCTGGCATCGTCGCCTCTCGACCAGCGGGTGTTCAAGGTGTTGAAGGACGCAGTCGCGCCGCCGAAGCCTCGCACCTTCGTTCCGCTCACAACATTGAAATAAGTGCGCGGTTGAAATAAGCGCGCAGCTTTCACGGCACCGCTGCCGGTGCTGTGGCGTTTGATCTACATCAAACGACATGTGGCGACTGTCGTTGTCGTCACACGATGCGCATCTGTCGCATTTCCGACGCGTGTCGCACTTGTTCTGTCAGTCACTAGCCAGTGCAGTCGCTCCGCTCCTCCAAGCCGTTGTCTGAGCTTCGATATTTCACCACGAACGGGATTGGTACGACACTTGCTAATCTCCTCGCGGGGCCATCAGGCAGGCTCGGAGGCATCGAATGCACATCGTCGTCTGCATCAAGCAAGTTCCGGATTCGGCACAGATCCGCGTTCATCCGGTCACCAATACGATTATGCGTCAGGGCGTGCCGACGATCATCAATCCGTATGATCTGTTCGCGCTCGAAGCGGCGCTTGAACTCCGCGACAAGTTCGGCGGTGAAGTGACTGTGCTGACCATGGGACCGCCCTCGGCCGAGGACAGCCTGCGCAAGGCGCTGACCTATGGGGCTGACCGCGCCGTCCTGCTGACGGATCGCTTCTTCGCCGGCGCCGACACCTTGGCGACGACCTACGCGCTGGCTACGGCCATCCGGAAAATCTCCGAGACCTATGGCACGGCGGATATCATCTTCACCGGAAAGCAGACGATCGACGGCGATACCGCCCAGGTTGGTCCTGGCATCGCCAAGCGCCTGGGTCTGCTGCAACTCACCTACGTCGCCAAGATCGGCGCGCTCGATCTCGAAGGCCGCACCATCGAGGCCGAACGGCGTTCGGAAGGCGGCGTGCAGTTGCTGCGGACCAAGCTGCCTTGCCTGATCAGCATGTTGGAAGCAACCAACGAGATTCGGCGTGGCGCAATGGTCGATGCTTTGCGTGCCGCACGCTCCGAGGTCGTCAAATGGAGCGCGCAGGACGCGGGTGTCGAAGACATTTCGAAATGCGGACTGCGAGGTTCGCCGACCATCGTGAAGCGTGTCTTCGCTCCGCCGCCGCGCGCCGAGAAGGCGTTCATGATCGACATTGGCAACCGGCCGCCGGCCGAGGCGCTAATCGACGACATCTTCAAGCGGCAGCCCAAGCTCGAAGCGGAACTTGCAGCGTTGGCACGTGGTTTCTGAAGGAAAACGAAGATGAGCGAACCAACCAAGGCGGCAGCACCTGCGGGCCGAGCGGCCACCAAGAAGGAACTGCCAGAGCACTTCAAGGGCTACAAGCATGTCTGGGTGTTCATCGAGCAGGAGCGCGGACAGGTTCACCCGGTCTCGTGGGAGCTGATGGGCGCGGGTCGGCAGCTTGCCGACAAGCTCAAGGTCGAACTCGCGGCCGTGGTGATCGGGCCCGAGGGAGAGGCGACCCGACAGGCCGCGGCTGAAGCCTTCTGTTACGGCGCCGATCTCACGTATGTCGTTGCCGACAATCTGCTCGCCGACTACCGCAATGAATCCTACACCAAGGCGCTGACCGACGTCGTCAACACCTATAAGCCGGAGATCCTGCTGCTCGGCGCCACCACGCTCGGCCGCGATCTTGCCGGATCGGTGGCGACTACGCTTCTCACCGGATTGACGGCCGATTGCACGGCGCTTGACGTCGATGCCGATGGTTCGCTTGCCGCGACCCGCCCGACCTTCGGTGGATCGCTGATGTGCACGATCTACACGCTGAACTATCGGCCGCAGATGGCGACGGTGCGTCCGCGCGTGATGCAGATGCCGGAGCGCGTCGAGCGCGAGCCTGGACGAATCATCAGTCATCCGCTTGGCCTCGTCGAGGCTGACATCGTCACCAAGGTGCTGTCGTTCCTGCCGGACCGTGAATCCACCAATTCCAATCTTGCCTATGCCGACGTCGTGGTCGCAGGCGGGCTTGGACTTGGATCGCCGGAGAATTTCCAGTTGGTGCGCCAGCTCGCGTTCGTCCTCGGCGCTGAATATGGCTGTTCGCGCCCGCTGGTGCAGAAGGGCTGGGTCACATCCGACAGGCAGATCGGGCAGACTGGCAAGACCATCCGGCCGAAATTGTACATTGCCGCAGGAATCTCGGGAGCGATCCAGCACCGGGTCGGAGTGGAAGGCGCCGATCTCATCGTCGCCGTCAATACCGACAAGAACGCGCCGATCTTTGACTTCGCTCATGTCGGGATCATCACCGACGCGATCCGGCTGCTGCCGGCGCTGACCGAGGCATTCCGCGCGCGTCTGTCACCGCATTCGCGCGACCGGATCGCCAGCTAGAGGAGCGTGCCATGATCGAAGAAAGATTCGATGCGATCGTCGTCGGCGCCGGGATGGCCGGAAATGCCGCCGCGTTGACGCTTGCCCAACGCGGCCTGAAGGTGCTGCAACTTGAGCGCGGGGAATATTCCGGATCGAAGAACGTCCAGGGTGCGATCCTCTATGCCGATATGCTGGAGAAGCTGATTCCGGATTTCCGCGAGGATGCGCCACTCGAACGTCACCTGGTCGAGCAGCGGTTCTGGATGATGGACGATCGCGCCCATGTCGGGCTGCATTATCGGTCGGAGGATTTCAACGAGGAGCGCCCCAACCGCTACACCATCATTCGTGCGCAGTTCGACAAATGGTTCTCGTCCAAGGTGAGAGAAGCGGGCGCGATCGTGCTGTGCGAAACCACCGTGACAGAGCTTGCGCGGGACGCTTACGGCCGGGTGATCGGCGTGCGCACCGACCGGCATGACGGCGAGGTGCATGCCGATGTCGTCGTGCTGGCCGAAGGTGTGAACGGATTGCTCGGCACGCGGGCAAATTTGCGGGACATCCCGAAGCCCGACAATGTCGCGCTCGCGGTCAAGGAAATGCACTTCCTGCCGCGTGAGACCATTGAAGCGCGTTTCAACCTCAAGGGGGATGAAGGCACGGTCATCGAGGCGGCCGGCACCATTTCGCGCGGCATGACCGGCATGGGCTTCATTTACGCGAACAAGGAATGTGTGTCGCTCGGCATCGGATGCCTCGTGGCCGATTTCCAGAGCACCGGCGAGACGCCTTATGGGTTGCTAGAGAGATTCAAGCGTCATCCCTCCGTGGCACCGCTGATCGAAGGCTCCGAGGTGAAGGAATATTCCGCCCACCTCATCCCGGAAGGCGGCTACAACGCGATCCCGCAGCTCTACGGCGAAGGCTGGGTTGTTGTCGGCGATGCGGCCCAGCTCAACAATGCCATTCATCGCGAGGGATCGAACCTTGCCATGACCTCCGGCCGTATTGCCGCGGAAGCCATCTTCCAGGTCAAGTCACGGCGGGATCCGATGACGGCGCAAAACCTCTCGCTCTACAAGAAGATGCTGGACGATTCCTTCGTCATCAAGGATCTCAAGAAGTACAAGGATATGCCGCAGTTGATGCATATCCAGTCCCAGAACTTCTTCCTCACCTATCCGCAGCTCGTCTCCAAGGCGATGCAGAATTTCGTGCGGGTCGATGGCACGCCCAAGGTGGAAAAGGAAAAGAACACGCTGCGCTCGTTCGTCAAAGCGCGGTCATGGACGGGCCTGTTCGGCGACGCATTCCGCTTCGCCCGGGCATGGCGATAAACGGCAACGCGAACTTCTGATCGGGTTCCTAGCGAAGGAGATCGAACATGACGACCGAAGCCTCTGTACGCGTCGAGGACAAGTTGTTCTACAACCGTTATCTCGTCGATGCGGGCCGCGCTCACATCAAGGTGCGGCCGCATACGGCGCCGTCGCCGGCGCTTCTTACCTTGCTTAAAGTCTGTCCGGCGCGGTGCTACGAGCTCAACGACAAGGGGCAGGTGGAAGTCACGGTCGATGGCTGCGTGGAATGCGGCACCTGCCGGGTTATCGGCGAGCCGAGCGGCGATATCGAATGGAGCTATCCGCGCGGCGGCTACGGCGTGCTGTTCAAGTTCGGCTGATGATCGTTCAGCACTCCCGGCGTCGGGACGCCGGGAGTACGAGAGTATTCGCGATCACTCCGCCGCGATGGCCAGTTCAGCAGGGTTGGCTTCGATCGCGATAGCGACCGACTGGATAATGGCGGCGAAGCGGACAGCCGTCTGGATCGCTGTGGACGTTACTCCGGCCTCCTGCAAAACCTTTTCGTGGGCATCGATGCAGGCACCGCAGCCGTTGATCGCCGAGACCGCCAGCGACCAGAGTTCAAAATCGGCTTTGTCGACGCCGGGATTGGCAATCACGTTCATCCGCAATCGTGCCGGCATCGTCGCATACTCCTTGTTCGACGCGAGATGCACGAATCGGTAGTAGATATTGTTCATCGCCATGATCGATGCGGCCGATCTCGCTGCCGAGATTGCCGCCGGCGTGAGCTTGTCCACGGCCGCGGCTTCCATCGCGGCAATCACGTCGGGGTTGCGTGTCGTGATGGCGCAGGACAGGAAAAGTCCATACTTGGCCTGCGCAGACAGCGTTTCATCGGCTGCCATGGACGTCAGGTTGAGCCTGACGTCCTTGGCGAAATCCGCAATCCTGTCCTTGAGTGCCTCAATCGACATGCAAGCCTCACGCGACCTTGAGGGTTTCGCCGCCGACTTCGCGGTTGCAAGGGCACAGTTCGTCGGTTTGCAGCGCGTCGAGCACCCGCAACGTGTCCTTCGGACTGCGTCCCACGTTCAGGTTGGTCGCGTAGACATGCTGGATCACGTTGTCGGGATCGACAATGAACGTGTAGCGATAGGCGACGCCATCGGGCGAGCGGACGCCGAGTCCGTCGACCAGCGAACCCTTGCTGTCGGCAAACTGCCAGATCGGCAAATGATGCAGATCCTTGTGCTCGCGCCGCCAGGCGAGCTTGCAGAACTCGTTGTCGGTCGAACCGCCGAGCACGACGCCGTCGCGGTCGGCAAAATCCTTCGACAACCGCGCGAACTCGGCGATCTCGGTCGGGCACACGAAGGTAAAATCTTTCGGATAGAAGAAAATGATCTTCCACTTTCCGGGAAAGCTGTCTTCGGTCAGCGTCTCAAAGGCGCTCTGTCCCTTTTCCTCCTGCTGGTGAAAGCCGGGCTTGACGCCGACGATGGTGAACGATGGCAGCTTGTCTCCAATTCCGAGCATCCTGAACTCCATGGGATATGCGCGTGGCGGGGTTTCACCCATGAGGATGCAAGCGATATGCCATCGATATGATTGGGAATTTCAGCATTGTCGGAAATGCGACAATGCCTCATTCATGCTACGATATTGGCGTTTAAAGCGGCTTGGTCCGCCTGGCCGTTGGCAATAATACAATTGCTCCATCGATTGATGAATCGCGATGGAAGAAAACAGGACGGTAGATATGAAGCTGAGCGCACGTAACATTCTTCCGGGCAACGTCGTTGCGGTGACCAAGGGATCGACCACCGCGCATGTGAAGGTCGAGCTTGCTTCGGGGTTGACGGTCACATCGTCGATCACCAACGAGGCGGTCGATGAGCTTGCTCTCAAGGTCGGCGACAGCGTCTCGGCGGTGATCAAGTCGTCGGATGTGATGATCGGAAAGTAGTCGATGAAGGGTCCGGTGCGGCCGCTTGCATGGCAGCTTGCGCACCGGCCCTTCGCAAGGACACCTCGCGCCACCACTCTTCGACGACGCGCGGCGCGCAGAGCAGCGTTGTGCCGCGATCGCCGGTAAAATCCTTCCATGCGTCCAGGCACTTTTCGGGCACCGCCGTCAGCACTGGCCCGCCGGCGATGATCGCTTCGGCGAGTTCATCACGCAGGCCATGTCCGGCCGCTTCCTGCTTCGAGAACTTGTTGACGATGATGAGCGCAACATCCCCGGCGATGGCGCGCGAGACGGCGAGGGATGCCTCGGCAAGACCTGCGGGGTCGAGTTTGCACGCCGTGGCGCCGCTGCCGAGCGGCTGGCAGATCGAGATCTCGCCGCCGGTCATGAGATCGATGACATGCATGCCGTTTGAACGGCCGGTTTCATCCTTGAGGTTCCGCTGCACAATGCCGCCGATGCGCTCGCCGTCGCGCAACAGGGCGCCGGCGAAGTCGGCAAGCAGCCCGTCAACGTCGTCTTCGGGACGATAGAGAATTGCGGCCAGATGATTTGGGTTGATGTCTTGAAAGTCTGCTGTCATGGCGCCTCTCATGGATGGCTCTTCAATGATCTTCCGTTGGCTTGTCCCAGCAATCTGCGTGCCGGAGCCCCGTTGGCCCAGGGATTGCTTTTTAGTCCAGATAACGGGGTATTTTCATCGATAGCCTGATCAGATTCGCTTGGCACGTTGCAATTCCGACATCGATGTTCCTAAACAGACATACCTAACCGAAGCGGACAGGTCTTATGCCGACGATTGCATCCCGTGCCGAACTCGAGGCGCTCCTCCTTGACGACGTTCCTTATGGCGATCTGACGACTGATGCGCTTGGCATCGGCGCGGTGCCCGGCTCGATGCAGTTTACAGCGCGTGACTCGATGGTGCTTGCGCTCGCCGAGGATGCCGCGGCGATCATCGAATGCGCCGGAGGCCGGGTGGAACTTCATGCCGGTTCGGGAAGCGCGCTGGATCGAGGCTCGCCGATCCTGACCGCGCACGGCCCGGCTGCTTCCTTGCTGCGGAGCTGGAAGGTGGCGCAGACATTGATTGAGATCTGGTCCGGCGTCGCAACTGACGCCCGGGCGATCGTCGATGCGGCGACAGCCGTGGCGCCTCGGATCGTGGTGGCCTGTACGCGCAAGAACACGCCGGGCACCAAGCGCTTTGCGGTTGCCGCGGTGAAGGCTGGCGGTGCGGTGATGCATCGGCTCGGTTTGTCGGAAACAGTGCTGGTGTTCCCGGAGCATCGCGCGTTTCTTGGCGATGAATCGCTCGTTGCGCTGGCCGAACGGCTCCGCCATGCCGCGCCGGAAAAGCGGCTCGTCATAGAAGTGACGACGGTGGAGGCGGCGCTCGCCGCAGCCGGCGCGGGGTTCGATGTGATCCAGGCAGAGAAATTCGCGCCGACTGAAATTGCCTCGCTTGCCGCGCAACTGGCATCCATGCCCCAGCGGCCGATCATCGCGGCTGCCGGCGGCATCAATGCCGGCAACGTCGCTGTTTTCGCGCAGGCCGGAGCCGATGTTGTGGTGACGTCATCGCCGTATCTGGCACGACCGCGCGATGTTCAGGTGCGAATCGGTCCGCTATCGACGGATCGTTAGTCCGCGGGCTTTCGTTCAGGTGATATCGATCGTTCCTGTGCCTGGCGTATTCGGTGACTTAAGAAAAATTATCGCAGCAGATCGCATCGAGTTGCGTGATTCGGATGCGCGGCGTGGTCGGTGTGGATGTTCTCACCGGCTGTCGCCGCGCAGCTTCGACGAGCCCGAGGAACAGGGCCAGCGAAAGATTCTCGTGACGGGTTTCAGTCCCGTCGTCGAGCCACTCGGGAAGCTCCCGCTGGGGCGACAGCACGCAGTGCCATTCGCCATCGTCATAGGCGAGACGGCGTAGCTTCCATTGCGGTAGTTCGCGGGTGATGAGAGCGAGCGCCGTATCGGTCCATGCGCCGGCTGCGATCAGCCTTTCGATGTTTATGGACACCGGCGCTGAACCGTTCGCACCGTCGTGAGAGACCTCTGAAGCGATCGCGGACACGAGGTCCGTTGACGCGCGATGGGCGGCGCGCACTTGCTCTGCGAGCCAGGCCAGATGTTCCGGGCGGTCGGGGCGAAATAACATGACTTGCTCCTGTGACACGATAGAGCGCGCGAACGCGTGGACCGGCCCAAGGTGAGCAAGATGGCATTTGAATGCCAGACGGAAGAAATCCCGAAAATGTAGTGATTCCATAAGTGCCGGCGGCCATCGTGAAAGGAGGTATGTTGCGCCAGATCAATCTGCGCAGGCGCATCTGCTGCTTCTATCAAGGCGCTCGAAATCGCGGATCTTTATAGAATTCCTATAACGTCGCTCTGCTTCCTATCTCGAAAACCTATGGCGCGGGTGCCATTCCATCCCAGCACAGAAGCGCGGGTTCCCCCACGCTTCGGAAATGAGACACGTCCGAGAGAGCGCCGGCCGCCCGTGATTGCCGTCGCGCAGCCAAGGAGCATTCAAATGTTGGATTTCGTCATGCTGGCCCTTGGTCTGGGCTTTTTCGTGTCGTCCGTGGCCTACGCCTATGCCTGTGACTGGCTCTGAGGAGAACGATCATGATCTTCGATTACGCACTCGCCGGCATCGTTTCCGCGGGGCTGCTGTTTTACCTGACCTACGCTCTGCTGCGGCCCGAGCGGTTCTGACCCGTGAGTTCGAAGCGCCGAAATCGGCTTTTTGGACGGCATCTCACAAAATCTAAAGGCGCATGACCATGACATTCATTGGCTGGATCCAAATTTTGCTGTTCTGCGTGATCGTCGTCGCGCTGGTGAAGCCGCTCGGTGGTTACATGACGCGCGTCTTTAATGGCGAGCGCACATTCCTGTCGTTCCTGCTGCACCCGGTGGAGGCTGGTCTTTACCGGATCGCTGGTGTCGATGAGAAGCGCGAGCAGCATTGGCTGACCTATACGGTTTCCATGCTGCTCTTCCATGTCGGCGGCTTTCTCATTCTCTATGCACTGTTGCGCCTTCAGGCCGGTCTGCCTTTCAATCCAATGGAACAATCGGCGGTTGCGCCCGATCTGTCGTTCAATACGGCGATCAGTTTCATCACCAATACCAACTGGCAGAACTACGGTGGCGAGAGCACGCTGTCGTACCTGACGCAGATGCTGGGGCTGACGCACCAGAATTTCCTGTCGGCCGCGACGGGCATCGCGCTCGCGGTGGCGCTGATCCGCGGCTTTGCCCGCTCGTCGGTCCGGACCATCGGCAACTTCTGGGTCGACGTCACGCGCACCACGCTTTATGTGCTGCTGCCGATCTGCGTGGTCTACACGCTGTTCCTGGTCTGGCAGGGGATTCCGCAGACGCTCGGTGCCTATGTCGATGCGACGACGCTGGAAGGCGCGAAGCAGACCATCGCGGTGGGTCCGGTTGCTTCGCAAATCGCGATCAAGATGCTCGGCACCAACGGCGGCGGCTTCTTCAACACCAATGCAGCCCATCCGTTCGAAAATCCGACCGCGCTGTCGAATTTCGTCCAAATGATCTCGATCTTCGCCATCGGCGCCGCGCTCACCAATGTGTTCGGCCGCATGGTCGGCAACCAGCGCCAAGGCTGGGCGATCCTCGCTGTGATGGGTGTTCTCTTCATCGCCGGCGTCGCGGTCACCTATTGGGCGGAGGCGAACGGCACTTCGGCCATGCATGCTCTCGGCCTCAGCGGCGGCAATATGGAAGGCAAGGAAGTCCGCTTCGGCATCGTCGCCTCCGCGCTGTTCGCCGTGATCACGACGGCTGCGTCGTGCGGCGCGGTCAACGCTATGCACGATTCATTTACAGCGCTCGGCGGCATGATCCCGCTCATCAATATGCAGCTCGGTGAATTAATCATCGGCGGCGTCGGCGCGGGCCTCTATGGCATGCTGCTGTTCGTCGTGCTTGCGATCTTCGTGGCGGGCCTGATGGTCGGCCGCACGCCGGAGTATGTCGGCAAGAAGATCGAAGCGCGCGAGGTCAAGATGGCGATGCTCGCCATCCTGATCCTGCCCTTGATGTATCTTGGCTGGACGGCGGTGGCCGTAGTGCTGCCATCCGCGGTGGCATCGATGGCGAATGCCGGGCCGCATGGCTTCACCGAGGTGCTGTACGCCTTCACGTCGGCTACTGGAAACAATGGCTCGGCCTTCGGCGGTCTCACCGGCAACACACTATTCTACAACATCACGCTCGCCACCTCCATGTTCGTCGGCCGCTTCTTCATGATCGTGCCGGCGATGGCGCTGGCGGGATCGCTCGCGGCCAAGAAATCGATCCCGCCGTCCGCAGGCACGCTGCCGACCACGGGTGGCCTCTTCGTCGGCCTCGTCGTCGGCGTGATTCTCATCGTCGGCGGTCTCACCTTCTTCCCCGCGCTCGCACTGGGGCCGATCGTCGAGCACCTTGCGATGAATGCGAACACCTTGTTCTGATCGGCCTCATTCGGAGTGATAGTCATGGAAACGTTGAAATTGCAGAAGCAGGCGCCGATCTCGGCCATGCTCGATCCCGGGATCGTTATTCCCGCCATCGGCTCTGCTTTCGTCAAGCTCGATCCGAGAGCGATGATCAAGAACCCGGTCATGTTCGTGGTCGAAGTCGTCGCCGCGCTGACGACAGTCATCTTCCTGCGTGCGCTGGTCACAGGTGGTCCGGATATCGGCTTCACTTTCCAGATCATCCTTTGGCTCTGGTTCACCGTGCTGTTCGCGAACTTCGCCGAAGCGGTGGCGGAAGGCCGTGGCAAGGCCCAGGCCGAGTCGCTTAAAAAGACCCGCACCGAGAGCCAGGCCAAGCTGCTGACGGGTTCCGGATCGGACAGGACTTACCGCATGGTGCCCGGCACCGCCCTGAAAGTCGGCGACATCGTTCTGGTGGAGGCGGGCGACAACATCCCGTCCGACGGCGAGGTCATCGAAGGCGTTGCCTCCGTCAATGAGGCGGCGATCACCGGTGAATCGGCTCCGGTGATCCGCGAGTCGGGCGGCGATCGTTCGGCGGTGACCGGCGGCACACAGGTGCTGTCCGACTGGATTCGCGTGCGCATCACTGCGGCGCAGGGCTCGACCTTCATCGATCGCATGATCAAGCTGGTGGAGGGCGCGGAACGTCAGAAGACGCCGAACGAAATCGCCCTCAACATCCTGCTCGCGGGCCTCACCATCATTTTCGTCTTCGCGACGGTGACGATTCCGAGCTACGCGGCCTATGCCGGCGGTTCGGTCTCGGTGATCGTGTTGGTGGCCCTGTTCGTGACGCTGATTCCGACCACCATCGGCGCGCTGTTGTCGGCCATCGGCATCGCCGGCATGGACCGCTTGGTGCGCTTCAACGTGCTCGCCATGTCGGGCCGCGCTGTGGAGGCTGCGGGCGACGTCGATACGCTGTTGCTCGACAAGACCGGCACCATCACACTCGGCAATCGTCAGGCCACGGCGTTTCGTCCGGTGAGCGGCGTCACGGAGCAAGAGCTCGCCGATGCGGCGCAGTTGGCCTCGCTGGCGGACGAGACGCCGGAAGGCCGCTCCATCGTTGTGCTCGCCAAGGAGAAGTACGGCATCCGCGGCCGCGACATGGCCGAGCTTGGCGCGACCTTCATTCCGTTCACCGCGCAGACCCGCATGAGTGGCGTGGATGCCAGCGGATCGTCGGTCCGCAAGGGCGCGATCGACGCCATGCTGAACTATCTCACCGGACCGGAATCGCGCTCGCTGGCGACGGCAGGCAGTGCGGTCCGCGTGATCCCTTCCATCGACAGTGAGGTCGCGCGGGAGATCCGCGTGATCGCGGACGATATTTCGACATCCGGCGGCACACCGCTGGCGGTTGCGCGCGACGGCAGGCTGCTCGGCGTGGTTCATCTCAAGGACATCGTCAAGGGCGGTATTCGCGAACGTTTCGCCGAGCTGCGCCGCATGGGCATCCGCACCGTGATGATCACCGGCGACAATCCGATGACCGCTGCTGCCATCGCGGCGGAGGCGGGCGTTGATGACTTCCTTGCCCAGGCGACGCCCGAGGACAAGCTGAGGCTCATCCGCGACGAGCAGGCCAAGGGCAAGCTGGTCGCCATGTGCGGTGACGGCACCAACGACGCGCCCGCACTGGCACAGGCCGATGTCGGCGTGGCGATGAACACCGGAACACAGGCGGCCCGCGAGGCGGGCAACATGGTGGACCTCGACTCCAATCCGACCAAGCTGATCGAGGTGGTCGAGATCGGCAAACAGTTGCTCATGACGCGCGGCGCACTCACCACGTTCTCGATTGCGAACGACGTGGCGAAATATTTCGCCATCATCCCGGCGATCTTCCTCGCGTTCTATCCGCAGTTGCAGGCGCTCAACGTCATGAACCTTGCAAGCCCGCAGAGCGCGATCCTGTCGGCGATCATCTTCAATGCCCTCATCATCATCGCGCTGATCCCGCTAGCGCTGAAGGGTGTTGCTTATAGGCCCATCGGTGCCGGTGCGCTTCTGAGCCGCAACCTGCTGATCTACGGCGTTGGCGGCATCATCATTCCGTTTATCGGCATCAAGGCGATCGACCTTGTGGTCACCGCCTTGCATCTCGTTTGAGGAGATTAGTCATGTTGAAAGAAATCCGCCCCGCGCTTGTCATTCTTATCGGGCTGACGCTTCTCACCGGTCTCGCTTACCCGCTGACCATGACGGGCATCGCCGGTGCGCTGTTTCCAACGCAGGCGCAGGGCAGCCTGATCGAGCGGGACGGCAAGGTGGTCGGCTCCAGCCTGATCGGGCAGGAGTTCAAGGAAGATAAATACTTCCACGGCCGTCCGTCTGTTACTACGGCGGCGGACCCTAACGATGCAACGAAGACCGTGCCCGCGCCGTACAATGCTGCGAACTCGAGCGGCTCAAATCTGGGACCCACCAGCAAGGCGCTGAGTGATCGCATGACGGAGGATGTCGCGAAATTGAAGGCCGAGAATCCCTCGATGCCGGTGCCCGCCGATCTGGTGACCAGCACGGGCAGCGGCCTCGATCCTCACATCTCGCCGGACGCCGCGCTGTTCCAGATTCCGCGGGTGGCGAAAGCGCGCAATCTGCCGGAAGACAGCGTCCGGAAACTGGTTAACGATAATGTGGAGGGCCGTTTTGCGGGGCTGCTGGGCGAGCCGCGCGTGAATGTGCTGGCGCTCAATCTGGCGCTGGATCGCGCGGCGAAGTAGCATGGGAGTCCAACGGCGTGAGGATCTGAATGCCTGATGGCAATCATCCGCGACAGTGACCAGCGGCCATCACCGGAGGCGCTGCTTGAGGCGGCCCGCCGTGAGGACGGCGGCGGCCGCCTCAAGATTTTTCTCGGCGCTGCTCCCGGCGTCGGCAAGACCTATGAAATGCTGCAAAGCGCGCACGCCAAACTGAAGTCCGGCGTGGATGTGGTGGTCGGCGTGGTCGAAACCCACGGACGGCTCGAAACGCAGGCGCTGCTGCATGGCCTTGAAGTTCTCCCCCGCAAGCGCCTTGAATACAAGGGGCAAGTCGTCGAGGAGATGGATCTCGACGCGCTGCTGGCGCGGCGACCGAAAATCGCCATTGTCGATGAACTCGCGCACACCAATGCGCCCGGCAGCCGTCATCCGAAGCGATATCTCGATGTTCAGGAACTGCTCAACAACGGCATCGATGTTTATACCGCCGTCAACATCCAGCACATCGAAAGCCTGAACGACGTCGTCGCGCAGATTACCCACGTGCGCGTTCGCGAGACCGTTCCGGACTCCGTAATCGACCGTGCCGACGATATCGAGCTTGTGGATCTGACGCCGGGCGATCTGATCCAGCGCCTGAAGGAAGGCAAGGTCTATATACCGAGGCAAGCCGAGCGGGCGCTCGAACACTATTTCTCTCCGGGCAATCTGACCGCGCTGCGCGAGCTTGCGTTGCGCCGGACCGCGGAGCGGGTCGACGAGCAGTTGCTCAACCACATGCAGGCGAACGCCATCGCGGGACCGTGGGCGGCTGGCGAGCGTATTCTCGTTTGCGTCAGCGAAGATCCTCGCGCGGCGGGTCTGGTGCGTTACACAAAACGCCTGGCTGACCGGCTGCATGCGCCGTGGACCGCAATCTGTATCGAAACCGCTCGCAGCTTGCGGTTGACGGAGGAGGAGCGCGATCGTCTTGCCGCCACGTTGCGGCTCGCCGAGGCGCTGGGGGGCGAGGTGCTGACGATTCCCGCCGTCGAGCGGCGGATCGCGGACGATGTGCTGACCTTCGCGCGAGGAAATAACGTTACGCAGATCGTCATCGGGAAGGCGAGCCGGTCCTGGTGGTTCGAAATTGTACGCGGTTCGGTGGTGCACGATCTGGTGCGGCGCGCCGGCAATATCAGCGTGCATGTCATTGCGGGCGACAAGCTCGCTTCTGAAGCCGCTTCCGCCAAGGGTGTACGGACCGCCGAGCCGTCCGTGGCGTTCGATCCGCTGCCGTATGTCATGGCGCTTGTGCTCGTTGGCGTCGCGCTCGGTTTCGGCCTGCTGATCCGTCCGCTGTTCGGGATCGAGAACGTCGATCTTGTGTTCCTGACCGCCGTTGTCGGTGTGGCGGCTCGCTTCGGCCTGCTGCCGTCATTGCTGGCCAGCGTCACGGCATCGCTGTGCTACAACTTCTTCTTCCTGCCGCCGACTTATACATTCACGATCACCGAGCCGACCAATGTTGCGGCATTCTTCTTCTTCATGCTCATCGCGATCATCGTCTCGAATGTCGCTGCACGCGTTCGCACCCAGGCGATGAGCGCGACAGAGCGCGTGCGGACCACCGAGTATCTCTATTCGTTCAGCCGCAAGCTCGCCGGGACGGCGACACTCGACGATGTGCTGTGGGCGACGGCGTACCAGATCGCATTGATGCTGAAGGTGCGGGTTGTGCTGTTGTTGCCCGAACACGGCACGATTGCGGTCAAGGCGGGCTATCCGCCGGAAGACCAACTCGATCAGGCCGATCTCGCCGCCGCCAACTGGGCCTGGAGCAATGACCGGCCTGCGGGACGCGGCTCCGATACCTTACCGGGCGCGAAGCGGCTGTTTCTTCCGATGCGCACCGGGCGCGGGCCGATCGGCGTCATGGGCATCGACGACGATCGATCCGGTCCGATCCTGACGCCGGATCAGACGCGGTTGCTCGATGCCCTGATGGATCAGGGTGCGCTGGCGATCGAGCGCGTTCGGCTGGTGGAGGACATCGACCATGTCAAGCGCGTGGTGGAAACGGATCGCTTGCGCTCCGCGCTGCTGACATCGATTTCGCACGATCTGAAGACGCCGCTGTCGTCGGTGCTCGGGTCCGCCAGCACCCTGCGCGATTTGTCGAGCCGGCTGACCGATGCAGAGAAGAGCGATTTGCTGGCGACGATCATCGATGAGTCCGAACGCCTCAACCGGTTCATCGCCAACCTGCTTGACATGACTAAACTCGAATCCGGGGCTATCGTGCCAAACTCCGCGCCGCACGATCTCGGCGAAGTGGTCGGTAGTGCGCTGCGGCGGGCGAGCAAGATCCTGATGCAGCACCGTGTCCAACTGGAATTGCAGGCCGATATGCCGATGCTGGAGCTCGATGCGGTCTTGTTCGAGCAGGTGCTGTTCAACCTTTTGGACAACGCGGCAAAGTATGCGCCCCCCGGCAGCCTGATCCGCATTCAAAGCTGGCGCGAAGCCAATTCGGTTTGTCTTCAAATTCTGGACGAAGGTGACGGCATTCCCGCGGACGAGCTGGAGACGATCTTCGACAAGTTCTATCGCGTGCAGAAAGGCGATCATGTCCGCCCCGGTACCGGGCTCGGGCTTGCCATTTCGCGCGGATTCGTCGAGGCCATGCATGGGACGATTTCCGCCGCTAACCGGACGGATCGGACCGGCGCGATTCTCACGATCCGGCTGCCGATTCCGAAACACATCGAAACGCTGGATACCGCCGCATGAGCGCCGCACCGCTCAAGATCCTGGTCATCGACGACGAGCCGCCGATCCGCAAGCTGTTGCGGATGGGCCTGAGCACGCAGGGCTATGACATTCTCGATGCGCCCAACGGCAAGACGGCGCTGACGCTACTTGAGGACAAGCCGGACCTGGTGATTCTCGATCTCGGGCTTCCCGATATTCAGGGGCACGACCTTCTGCGCATGATCCGTGCGCGTAACGACAGCGTTCCGATTGTGGTGCTGTCCAGTCGCGGCGACGAAGCGGGAAAGGTTCAGGCACTCGATCTCGGCGCCGATGATTATGTCACCAAGCCGTTCGGCATGGACGAACTGCTGGCGCGCATCAGGGCGGCGTTGCGGCACCAGTTGCAGGTTCATGGCGAGCGGCCGGTATTTCGCACTGGCGATCTGTCGGTCGATCTCGTGCGACGTCTCGTCAAGGTCGGCGACAAGGACATCAAATTGTCGCCAAAGGAATACGACCTGTTGCGCGTGCTGGTGCAGCACGCCGGCAAGGTGCTGACCCACAAGTTTCTGCTGCATGAATTGTGGGACGATCTGACCGATGCGCAGTATCTGCGCGTCTATGTCCGGCAGCTCAGGCAGAAGATCGAAGGCGACGCGGAGCGGCCGCAGTATGTTCTGACTGAAACAGGTATCGGCTATCGGCTGCGCGCGCCGGATTAGAACAGCCGTTGTTTCCTGTCCAAAATCCGCGTGCCGCTGCGTTCCGGAGTCTCCATGAAAATTTCCGATTTTCTCACACCCGCCGACGTCGTCATCGACATGCGGACCTCGCAGAAGCAGCAGGTGTTGCAGGAGCTGGCGGGGAAGGCGGCAACAAGTCTCGGCTTGCAGGCGGATTACGTTGCGTCCGAGCTTCTGAAGCGCGAAGCCCTCGGCTCCACCGGCATGGGAAACGGCGTCGCTATTCCGCATGCGCGGTTGCCCATGGTGAAGCGGCCGCATGGTGTGCTGGCGCGGCTGAAGCCGCCGATCAATTTCGATGCGATCGATGGCCAGCCGGTCGATTTGATCTTTTTGCTGCTATTGCCTGCACCGCCCGATGCAGATCAGTTAACGGCGCTGGCGCTGGTCGCGCGAACATTAAAGGTGCCCGGAATGCTCGATCGTTTGCGGCAGGCGAAAAGTGTATCGGATCTTTACGCGGCTATGACCGGATAGAAATCAGCCGGCGCACATTGCGTCAGCTTCGATTTTTCTTCTTCTTGGGCTTCTTGGCGAATTCGGGTTTCTTGAAACTGCCGCGCTCGCCGACCTCCGGCCAGCTTCGCTGGTCCGGCTCTTTGCCGTGTTTGGGCTTCTTGCTGCGTGCCGGTGCGTTCTCGGATCGAAATGTGTCCTCGCGCTTCTGCTCTGCGGGATGTCGAGGCTTGTTGTCGTAAGACGATTTGCCTTCGTAAGGTGCTTTGCCCTCGTAACGCGGCTTGCCTTCGTAGCGGGGCTTGCTGTCGCGAGCAGGCCCGTCGTCACGGGATGGCTTGCTCAGATACGCAGGCTTGCCGTTGTTCTTGCCTTTGTAGTCCGGTTTTGCGCGCTTCGCGGGCTGCGCGTCGCCCTGCGGTCCGTCCGGCAGCGCCTCGATCCGGATGTTGTCTTCCTTGTCCGGCCGCTTGATCTTCTGTGCGAACTCGTCGGCGGCACTCGCGGAAATCTCGAACTCGGTGCTGGCATCGAAGATGCGGATGGCGCCGATGTCGCCTTTGCCGATGCCGCCGCGGCGGCAGATCATCGGCAGCAGCCAGCGCGCCTCTGCATTCTTGTTGCGGCCGATGGCGGCGCGGAACCAAACGCTGCCTTCCGTCATGCCGCCGCGTGCCGGTTTCGGTCTTGGTGCGCGTTCTTCTCCACGCGAATCGCGGCTATCGCGCCGTGAGCCGCGATCTTCCCGCGTGCCGCGATCGTCGCGCGACCGCCCGCCCTGGCCGGGGTCGAGAATGTCTTCCGGCGCGGGCAACCGCGAACGATAGAGCCGCGCCAGTGCGGCAGCGATGTCCTCGGCCGATCGCTCCGCGAGCAATGCGCGCGCCAGCACCAGATCGTCCTCGGTGGTCGCTTCGCCGAACAGCGCGTCCTGCAACATGCGCTGCTGGTCGAGTGCGCGGATTTCCTCCACGGTTGGAGAAGTGCCCCACACCGCGTCGATGCCTGCGAGATTCAGCAGCAATTCGGCGCGGCGCTTGCGCGCGGGAATCACCAGCATGACGCTGACGCCCTTCTTGCCGGCGCGGCCTGTGCGGCCGGAGCGATGTTGCAGCACTTCGGGATCGTTGGGCAGGTCGGCGTGAACCACGAGACCCAGATTCGGCAGGTCGATGCCGCGCGCCGCAACGTCGGTGGCGACGCAGACCCGGGCGCGCCCATCACGCAGGGATTGCAGCGCCTTGGTGCGTTCGTTCTGGGTCAGTTCGCCGGACAGCGCGACCACGGAGAACCCGCGTTCAAGCAGCGCCGCCTGCAAGTGGTTCACCGCGTTGCGGGTATTGCAGAACACGATGGCGGTGGGAGATTCAAAAAACCGCAACACATTGACGACGGCATGTTCGATGTCGCCCGGCGCGATGCGAATCGCGCGGTACTCGATGTCGGCATGGCCGCCTTCGCCGGCGGTCACTTCGATGCGAAACGCATCCTGCTGATATTGCTTCGCCATATTGATGATGGTTCGCGGCAGGGTCGCCGAGAACAGCAATGTGCGCCGCGTGTCCGGCGTGGTCTTGAGGATGAATTCCATGTCCTCGCGAAAGCCGAGGTCGAGCATCTCGTCGGCTTCGTCGAGCACGACGGCCTTCAATTCGGAGACATCGAGGCGCTTGCGGCGGATGTGATCGCACAGCCGTCCGGGCGTGCCGACGACGATATGCGCGCCGGCTTCGAGTTCGCGCTTTTCACGCTGCGGGTCCATGCCGCCGACGCAGGAGACCACGCGTGCGCCGGCGTATTCGTAAAGCCATTCGAGTTCGCGATGAACCTGCAAGGCAAGTTCGCGCGTCGGCGCGACGATCAGCGCCAGCGGCGCGCTTGCCCGCGGCAGGCGCTCGGCATCGCCGAGCAGGTCGTTGGCAATCGCCAGTCCGTATGCGACGGTCTTGCCCGAGCCGGTCTGCGCCGACACCAGCAGGTCGCGGCCGGCGGCATCGCGGGCAAGAACCGCCGTCTGGACGGGGGTTGCGTCATGATAGTTGCGCTCGGCCAGGGCGCGGGCGAGCGGCGGACTTGCGGACAGGGTTTTCACGAAGTTTCAGACCTTGGTTGGCGCGGCCGTCGGAGTGCAATCAAAATGGATTGGATAAGCGCGCTCGATATGCGGACGCTTCGGCAGCTTCACGGGATCGGTGATTTATGGGTGCTTTAGGCCACTTTGGCCGAAAGAGCCAATGAATACTGTCGGAGATGCCTCACAAAAGACTACTTTCACCACTGCGACGGTCCTTGCAGGAACCATCTGGCCACAGGGTACTTGTGCTTCCCGACAGTCATCAATCGGGAGTTTTGAATATGAAACGGACTTTAATCGCTTTGGCGATGATTTCGACGGGCGCGCTCATTCCAGTTGTCGCGTCGGCTCAAGGCGTACCGGGTGGAATCGAACGGGGTGCGCGTGAGGGCGAGCGCGCAGCGGGTCCTGTGGGAGCTATCGTCGGCGGCACCGTTGGTGGCGTTGTCGGCGGGGTGGCGGGTGTTCTCGGAGTGGATCAGCGTCCGCGCTTTCGTAGCTACGTTGTTGAACAGCGCCGTCCGTCTTATCGCTATCAGAACGATCTCGCGGTTGGCGTGGTTCTTCCAGAGGACGGCGTGACTTACTATGACGTTCCGGAAGAATATGGCGTTCGCGATTATCGCTACACCGTCGTAAACGATCGCACGGTTCTGGTCGATCCGCGGACCCGTCGGGTGGTTCAGATCGTCGAGTAAATCTCTTTTGCCCGCAAACTAAAAAAGGCCGCCCTTCAAGGGCGGCCTTTCCATTTTTATTTTGCCTGAAGAATCAGCCTGCCTCGGTGACCGCGCGTTGCGCCATCACCTTGATGAGGTTGGCTCGGTATGCCGCCGAGCCGTGGATGTCCTCCATCAGGCCGTCGGCGGAGATTTTCACCCCGTCGAGCGCGCCTGCCGACCAGTTGGCTTTCAGCGCCGCCTCGATGGCCGGAACGCGCATCACCCCGTTCTGCGACGCGCCGGTGGCGGCGACGCGAATGTCGCCCGATTTCGTCTTGGCGACGAACACGCCGGTGAGGGCGAAGCGTGATGCCGGGTGCCGCATCTTCGCGTAGGCGGCCTTCGCCGGAATCGGGAACGAGATCTCAGTGATGATCTCGCCGTCTTCCAGCGCAGTCGAAAACAAGCCCTGGAAGAAATCGTCGGCCTTGATGCTGCGCTTGTTGGTCTTCACCGTGGCATCGAGCGCGACCACCGCGGCGGGATAATCCGCAGCGGGATCGTTGTTGGCGATGGAGCCGCCGATGGTCCCTCTGTAACGAACTGCGGGATCGCCCAGCACCGTCGTCAGATGCACGATGGCGGGGATTGCCTTTTGCGCGGCGGCGCTGGTCATGATGTCGTAGTAGGTCGTCGCCGCCTTGATGACGAGCGCATCGGCGGTGGCCGACACGCCAACCAGCGCGGGAATCCGCGCGAGGTCGATCACGTCGGATGGTCCGGCAAGGCGTTGCTTCATCACCGGCAGCAGCGTGTGGCCGCCGGCGAGATATTTCAGAATCCGAACCCTTCTTGAACAGCGCGACGGCGTCGTCGACGGATGCGGGGCGATGATAGGTTGTCTCGTACATGATTCTGCTCCCCGTTCTTATTCGGCAGCTTGTTGCTGATGAATCGCGTGCCACACCTCATTGGGCGAGGCTGGCATCGCGATCCGGTCGTGTCCGATGGCGTCGGTGATGGCGTTAATCACCGCGGGCGTCGAGCCGATGGCGCCGGCTTCGCCGCATCCCTTGATGCCGAGCGGATTGCCGGGGCAGAGCGTCGTGGTGTGCGAGAGCTTGAACGACGGCAAGTCGTCAGCGCGGGGCATGGCGTAATCCATGAACGACGCCGTCACGAGCTGACCGCTCTTGTCGTAGACCGCGTGTTCGAGCAGCGCCTGACCGATGCCTTGCGCGAGGCCGCCATGAACCTGGCCTTCGACGATCATCGGATTGATGAGACGTCCGAAGTCGTCCGCTGCGACAAAGCTGACGAACTCCGTCTTGCCGGTGCCCGGGTCGATTTCCACCTCGCAGATGTAGGTGCCGGCCGGGAAGGTGAAGTTGGTCGGATCGTAGAACGCCGTTTCCTTCAGGCCCGGCTCCATGCCGTCCGGCAGGTTGTGCGCGGTGTAGGCGGCGAGCGCCACCATCGGCAGCGCGATCGACTTGTCGGTGCCGGTCACCTTGAACTCGCCATTCTCGATGACGATGTCGTTCTCCGACGCCTCCAGTTGATGCGCGACGATCTTCTTCGCCTTGGCTTCGACCTTCTCCATCGCCTTCACAATGGCGGACATGCCAACCGCGCCGGAGCGCGAACCGTAGGTGCCCATGCCGAACTGCACCTTGTCGGTGTCGCCGTGGATGATCGACACCTGGCTGGTCGGGATGCCGAGCCGATCGGCAACCACCTGCGCGAACGTCGTCTCGTGGCCCTGACCGTGGCTGTGCGAGCCGGTGAGGATTTCGATGGTGCCGACGGGATTGACCCGCACCTCGCAGGATTCCCACAGGCCGACGCCGGCGCCGAGGCTGCCGACCGCCTTCGACGGTGCGATGCCGCAGGCCTCAATGTAGCAGGAGAAGCCGATGCCGCGCAGCTTGCCTTCCGCCTTTGCTTTCGCCTTGCGGGCCGGGAAGCCGGCATAGTCGGCGGCTTTCAGCGCGGCATCGAGCGAAGCGCCGAAGTCACCGATGTCATAGGCCATGATGACCGGCGTCTGGTGCGGGAACTGCGTGATGAAATTCTTGCGCCGCAGTTCGGCCGGATCGACCTTGAGTTGCCGCGCGGCGGTTTCCATCAGCCGCTCCATCACGAATGAGGCCTCGGGGCGGCCCGCGCCGCGATAGGCGTCCACCGGCGCGGTATTGGTGTAGACACTGATGACCTCGGCGAAGATGTTGGGAATGTTGTACTGGCCCGACAGCAGCGTCGCATAGAGATAGGTCGGCACCGACGAGGAGAACAGCGACATGTAGGCGCCGAGATTGGCGTGGGTCTTGACCCGCAAGCCGATGATCTTATTGTCCTTGTCGAACGCCATCTCCGCCTTGGTGAGATGGTCGCGGCCGTGGGCGTCGGCGAGGAATGCCTCGGTGCGGTCGCTCGTCCATTTCACCGGGCGGCCTGTCCGTTTGGAAGCCCACAGCGCCACCATTTCTTCCGGATAGATGAAGATCTTGGAGCCGAAGCCGCCGCCGACATCCGGCGCGATCACCCGCAGCTTGTGCTCCTGCGCGACATTGTAGAACGCCGACAGCACCAGGCGCGCGACATGCGGGTTCTGCGACGTGGTGTAGAGCGTGAAGTGTTCCTCGGCGCTGTCGTATTCGGCAACCGCAGCGCGCGGCTCCATCGCATTCGGCGACAGGCGATTGTTGACGATATCCATCGCCACGACGTTCGCGGCCTTCTTGAAGGCCTCGTTGGTGGCAGCCTCGTCGCCGATGGTCCAGTCGTAGATCACGTTGCCGGGCGCTTCGGGATGAAGCTGCGGCGCGCCGGGCGCAATCGCGGCGCGGATATCCGCGGCAACCGGCAGTTCCTCGTAAACCACATCGACGGCTTCTGCTGCGTCACGCGCCTGATTACGGGTTTCCGCGATGACGACCGCCACGGCGTTCCCGACAAAGCGCACGATCTCCGGCGCCATCGCCGGCCATGCGCCCATTTTCATCGGTGTGCCGTCCTTGGAATGGATCATCCAGCCGCAGATCAGGTTGCCGATCTTGTCGTCGACGATCTGCTGGCCGGTCAGCACATCCACCACGCCCGGCATGGCCTTGGCGGCGGTGACATCGATGCTTTTGATTCTTGCGTGGGCGTGCGGGCTGCGGACGAATGACGCATAGGTCATGCCATGAAGGCGGACGTCGTCGGTGTATTTGCCCTTGCCGGTGATGAAACGCTTGTCTTCCTTGCGCACAACGCGCGCGCCGATACCTTCACTCATAATCGTGACCCTTTTTCATAATGGTCGCCTTGGTCGCACGGACAGTGCGGGCAACACTTGGTCGATGAATGGTCGTCGCGGACTTACTCCGCGGCGGCGGCAACCTTCATGCGTCCGGCGGCGTCCAGCACCGACTTGACGATGTTGTGGTATCCCGTGCAGCGGCAGATGTTGCCTTCCAGCTCGTGGCGCACGGTGGCCTCGTCGAGATCACCCTGATGGCGATGCACGATGTCGATGGCCGACATGATCATGCCCGGCGTGCAGTAGCCGCATTGGAGACCGTGATTGTCGCGGAATGCGGCCTGCATCGGATGCAACGTGTCGCCCTTCGAGATGCCCTCGATGGTGGTGACGTTGGCGCCGTTGGCCTGGCCGACCAGGGTGGTGCAGGACTTCACTGCGCGTCCGTCGATGTGGACGATGCAGGCCCCGCACTGGCTGGTGTCGCATCCGACATGGGTGCCGGTGAGGCCGAGATGATCGCGGAGCAGATGGACAAGAAGTGTGCGGTCCTCGACATCGGCGGACACCGCCTTGCCGTTGACTGTTAACTTGACTGTAGACACATGGACCTCCCGAGTTACTTCCAGAACGCTTTTTGTAATTGTTCTAATTAACAACCGGCGCGCAAAACTTTGCAACGCCGATTTTCGTCGAAGCTGTCATCGGGCGATCATCTGCGTGTGAGGCTACATCCGCGGTGTGTCGCTGATGTGCAGAAGAGGGGTTTGAGACGCGGTACTGATCTCGCAGTTGCGAAAGAAACCGGCTTTCCGCAATCCATCAATGCAGGCGAAGCGCTTGATCGCCGAGTTGATGCCGGGATGAGTCCGGGCTGCCGCGCGGGAGATGAGGGGCACTGGTAAGCCTCTCGTCTCGTGCCAGTCATTCATCATTCTACCCATCATAATATGGAGGGCTGCAATCCTGATGTTGCCGGCCTTGCGCGGCCAGATCCTGCGTCAGGCCACGGCTCCCGCAGTGCAGCGTGATTCCGGTTCCTGATGGAACCTCTGCCCGATGTTTGGGTTGTCTCCGCGAACGGCAGCGGGTGTGTCCGCCGTTCGGTGAAACGGCATGGAACCGGCAATTCAAGGCCTTTTCGCTGAAATCGGGATTATTTTGGGGTGTAGAGCACGCAATTCCCGATGTGCGGATGCAACGCCCGCCTCGATTGTGGTGCACTGACTGTCCCGCCATCGTTCCGCCGGTCACGGCGTCCATCGAAGGGTTGAGAGTGAAACCGGTGAAAGGGACGGCGGGATGTCAGTTTTGACCACCATCCGGATGTCCCAAGCGCAGACCGCCTCGCCGGCAAGCCTCGCCGCCTCTGCTGCATGGGCGTGCGGTGCCATCAAGACCGATATTCCCGCGCGGCTGGATTCTCTGCCGTGGGGCGGTTTTCACACCCGCGTCATCGCGGCGCTTGGGATCACCTGGATTCTCGACGGGCTTGAGGTCACGCTGGCAGGCGCGCTGTCGGGTGCGTTGAAGGACAGCCCGGTTCTCAAGTTCAGCAACACCGACATCGGCCTTGTCACCAGCGCCTACATCGCCGGCGCGGTGCTTGGCGCTATCGGCTTCGGCTGGCTGACGGACCGGATTGGACGAAAGAAACTGTTCTTCGTAACACTTGCGGTCTATCTCACCGCCACCGCCGCAACGGCGTTCTCGTGGAATCTCGCGAGTTTCGCGCTGTTTCGCTTTCTCACCGGCGCAGGCATCGGCGGCGAATACACCGCGATCAATTCGACCATCCAGGAACTGGTGCCTGCGCGCTATCGCGGCCGCACCGACCTGATTGTCAACGGCAGCTTCTGGATCGGGGCGGCCATTGGCGCTGTAAGCGCCATCGTGCTGCTCGATCCCGGCATAATCGATCCGGAGCTTGGCTGGCGGCTCGCGTTCCTGATCGGCGCGGGCCTTGGTCTGGTCGTATTCGTGATGCGGTTATGGATTCCCGAAAGCCCGCGCTGGCTGATGATTCACGGTCAACCCGAGCGGGCCCTGAAGATCGTCACAGACATCGAACGCGTAGTGATTCCCGGCGGTCGTAAGCCTGATTCATCATTGCCTAAAATCAGACTGAAAATGCGAACCCATACGCCGCTGCGCGAGGTCGCTGGTACTTTGTTCCGGACCTATCGCAGCCGCTCGTTGGTGGGGCTGTCGCTGATGGTGGCACAGGCGTTCTTCTACAATGCGATTTTCTTCACCTATGCTTTGGTTTTGACAGATTTCTTCGGTATCTCATCGAGCCATGTCGGTTGGTACATCCTGCCGTTCGCGGCCGGAAATTTTCTCGGACCCGTGTTGCTCGGTCACCTGTTCGATACGCTTGGACGGCGCTCCATGATTGCGCTGACTTACAGTGTGTCGGGCGTTCTGCTCGCTGTGTCGGGCTATCTGTTCTCGATCGGCGTGCTCAGCGCGCAGACCCAGACGATCGCCTGGATGGTGATCTTCTTCTTTGCGTCGCCGGCGGCCAGTGCCGCGTATCTCACGGTGAGCGAAACCTTTCCGCTTGAGGTTCGCGCCCTTGCGATCGCGCTGTTTTACGCGATCGGCACCGCCATTGGCGGGATCGCGGGGCCGGCCCTGTTTGGAATACTGATCGACACCGGCTCGCGCGACAGCGTGTTCGCCGGCTATCTGCTCGGATCGTTCCTGATGATCGCAGCCGCGTTGATCGCGTGGCGCTATTGCATCGATGCCGAGTGCAAGTCACTTGAGGAGGTTGCGCGGCCGCTGGCCGCGCAAGAGTAGCTGATGGATCATGGTGTTGTTGACATACCCGCAGCAAAGGCTGCCGGAGATATATTGCCCGCTCCCGCCGGGATCATGCCGGACCTCGACCGGACCGCACTGCTGCTCGATATCGACGGCACGCTGATCGATCTTGCGCCGACGCCGCGCGATATCGTGGTGCCGCCGAAGCTGGGTCCGATCTTGCAGGCTTTGCACGATCGCCTCGATGGCGCGCTCGCGCTGGTGAGCGGTCGTTCACTGACCGATATCGACGTGATCTTTGCGCCATTGCAGTTTCCCGCCGTCGGCGGCCACGGCGCGGAAATGCGGCTTTCGACGGAGAACGAAGCCGTCGCCGCGCACGCGCCGCCGATGGACAATGATCTGAAGCGTCGCTTCATTGCGATCTCGAAACTCAGCCCGGGCATCATCTACGAGGACAAGGGCTATTCGGTCGCGCTGCATTACCGGCTCGCGCCGGAGTTCGAGCGTGCGATCTATGAAGCGGTGTCCTTAATCCGGGCCGATCTGCCGCAGGCGCCGATTGATGTTCTGCCCGGAAAGTTCGTGTGCGAGATCAAGCATGCCGGATTTACCAAGGCGACCGGCGTCCGCGAGCTGATGATCCATGCGCCATTTGCCGGGCGCAATCCCATCTTCATTGGCGACGACGTCACGGACGAGTCCGTGTTCGCCATCATGCCGTCGTTCAGCGGCGTTTCTTTTTCGGTGAGCCGCCGCGCGCATGGTGTCGACGGGTTTTTCAAGGCCCCGAAGGATGTCCGCGCCTGGCTCACGCATTTGCTCGATGACGAAACAATGGCGGCCCGATGAATATTCCGAAGGCAATAACGAAGTCGCAAATTGAGGCGGGCGCGAGGATCGATCACGGCCTCGATCTCGCGGTGATCGGCAACTGCAAGACGGCGGCGCTGGTCGATCCAACGTCGCGGCTGGTGTGGTGGTGTTTCCCGCGGTTCGACGCCGATCCGGTGTTCTCCCGTTTGCTGGCGGGCGACGAGGAGAAAGGGTTCAGCGACGTCGTGCTGGACGGGATGGTCGAATACCAATCGAGTTATGTCCGGAACACGGCGATTGTTGAAACTATCCTGACTGACAAGAACGGCGGCGCTGTTCGAATCACGGATTTCGCGCCGCGCTTCCGGCAGTACGGCCGTATGTTTCGGCCCCCGCAGCTATTTCGAATCATCGAGCCGATTGCAGGCCTGCCCCGTGTCACGATTCGTGTCCGTCCTACGCACGCCTACGGCAAGCCGCTGAAGCGGCGGGCGCTGGGCAGCAACCACATCCGCTACTTCGAGGACGAGGCGACCGTCCGCGTGACGACGGACGCGCCCATTGCCATGATCGAGCATGAAACGCCGTTTGTGCTGACGCGGCCCATCCACATGGTGTTCGGTCACGACGAGCCATATCCCGGCGATCTTGCCGCGACCGCCACCTCGTTTGCCGAGCAGACAAAATCATACTGGCTGCACTGGGTGCGCCGTCTTTATATCTCCTACGACTGGCAGGAAGCGATCATCCGCGCCGCCATTACGCTGAAGCTGTCGAACTTCGAGGAGACCGGCGGCATCATCGCCGCGCATACTACGTCGATTCCGGAAGCACCGGGTTCGGGCCGCAACTGGGATTACCGCTTCTGCTGGCTGCGCGATGCGTATTTCGTGGTGAAGGCGCTGAATCGCGTGGGTGCGACGCAGACGATGGAGGATTTCATCGGCTTCACGCTGTCGATCGCCACCAACGCGGATGGGCCGTTGAAGCCGGTTTACAGCGTGGTGCCGAATCTGCCGCTTGACGAATGGATCGCTACCGATCTCAAGGGCTATCGCGGTGATGGTCCCGTTCGCGTCGGCAACGCCGCCGTCGATCAGATTCAGCACGATACCTATGGCAGCGTGATCCTCGCGGCGCTTCCGCTGTTCTTCGACCGTCGCCTGCCGACGCCTGCGGGCGAAAAGCTGTTCCGCCTGCTTGAACATCTTGGCGAGAAAGCCGCCGCCGTTGCGTTGCAGCCGGATGCCGGCATCTGGGAATATCGCGGGCGGCAGCGCGTCCACACCCATTCCGCTGCGATGTGCTGGGCGGGCGTCAACCGGCTCGGCGCGATAGCCGCGCGTCTCGGCCTGCATGAGCGCGCCTCTTACTGGAATTCGCTGGCTGATCCCATTCACAAGGAGCTTCTTGAGAAGGCGTGGAATCCAAAACGCGAAGCCTTCACCGCTGCGTTCGGATCTGACGATCTCGACGCCAGCGTGCTGTTGTTGCCTGATCTTGGCGTCTGCGAGGTCGACGATCCGCGCTTCGTCAAGACCGTCAAGGTCATGGAGCGCGAGTTGCTGCGTGAGAAGCATGTCATGCGCTACGCGGCGGAAGACGATTTCGGATTGCCGGTGACGGCATTCATGATCTGCCGGTTCTGGCTGATCGATGCATGGTGGCAGCTTGGACGTCGGGACGAAGCGCGCGATCTGTTCGAGGATGCGCTGGCGCATCGCAATCGCTACGGCCTGCTGTCGGAAGACGTCGATCCGAAGACCGGAGCGCTGTTCGGAAATTTTCCGCAGACCTATTCGATGGCGGGATTGATTCTCACCGGCATGAAATTGTCGCGGAACTGGGAAGATCGCTACTGGCGCAGTTAAAGCGTGGTTCTTTTTCTGCATGACCGCTTCGGCGCCGAAGACCTCCGCGCTCTTGAAAAATGATCTTCAAGCACGCAATGCGTAACGCGATTCGTTCGGTGATGACGAATCAGGCCGCAATGCAATCCGCATGTGTGGCCTGAATAGAACGTGTCTACATGGTGCAGCGGTATTTTCTTTCGAACCGCACCGCGAGATTCCGAATGTGTCAAGACTATGCAAGGCAGTTTTAATCGGCCACCCTTTGCAACTCGGAACCTGGTTCCATCGCTCGCCAAAATTCGACATCAATCAGTCTGAAGCGTGGCAAGGAACCATATTGATGAACAGGTGTTGGTTTTGCGATCGCGAAACTAGGGAGGGCCCCTGTGGATCTCGTCGTTGTTTCCAATCGCGTCGCGCGCGCCAAAGCAAATGAACCCATGACCGGCGGACTCGCAGCAGCGCTGCTGCCTGTCGTGGAGAAATCAGGTGCGATCTGGGTCGGTTCATCGGGCCGCGTGCGCGACAACGCAACCAAGGATTCCTTTGCTGAAATCGAATCGCTCGGCGCCGGTGCGCTGGCGCTGCTCGATCTTCCGGCCGCGCATTACGGCGGCTATTACGAGGGCTTCGCCAATTCCGCGCTGTGGCCTGCGCTGCATTCCCGAACCGATCTTATTCGCGTCTCGCAGGACGACTATCAGTCCTATCGCGAGGTGAACGCCTTCATGGCGCGCGCGCTGATGCGTTTTCGCAAGCCCGGCACCATGTTCTGGATTCAGGACTATCATTTTCTCGCGCTCGGCGCGGAGATGCGCGATCTCGGGGTCCGCAATCCGCTCGGCTTCTTCCTGCATACGCCGTGGCCGGCGCGCCGGGTCATCGCGGGCGTGCCGCATCATCGCGAACTGATCGAGGCGATGCTCGCCTATGATCTCATCGGCTTTCAGACCGACGACGATTGTGAGAATTTCGCGACCTATCTGCGCACGGATCTCGGTCTTGAGGTTGACGCAGGCATCGTCACCTCCCGCTTCGGCACGTCGCGCATCGCGACCTTCCCGATCGGCATCGATGTCGATGGATTTTCGGCGCAGGCCCAGCGCGCGGCGTCGCATCCGGATGTGTCGCGCCTGCGCAAGAGCCTGCACGGCGAGCGCCTCGCCATCGGCGTCGATCGCGTCGATTATTCCAAAGGCCTCGTCAACCGTATCAGCGCCTTCGACCGGCTGTTCGAGATGCAGCCTTCCCTGAAACGGTCGGTCTCGCTCTTGCAGATTGCGACACCGTCGCGCGGCGGTATCGAGGCTTACAGCAACTTGCAGGATGAGTTGTCGAAGCAGGTGACCGAGGTCAACGGCCGTCACGGCGAAGTGGACTGGACGCCGATCCGTTACCTCAGCAAGGGCTTCAGCCAGACCGTGCTTGCGGGGTTTTACCGCGCGGCGCAGGTCGGCGTGGTGACGCCGCTGCATGACGGCATGAATCTCGTCGCCAAGGAATATGTCGCTGCGCAGAATCCGATCGATCCCGGCGTGCTGGTGCTGTCGAAATTCGCCGGTGCCGCGAACGAACTCGACACCGCGCTGCTGGTCAATCCGCACGACATCGACGGCATGGCGCGCACCATTGCGACGGCGTTGTCGATGCCGGCGCCTGAGCGGCGGATGCGCTGGGAAGCGATGATGGCGAAGCTCCGCGCCGGGACCATCCATAGCTGGTTCGCTGACTTTATAGATGCGCTGGAGAATGCCCGCAGTACGGCGGGGCCGGTCCTGCCGTCCGCCACTGTCCGGCCGCTGCGGGCGGTCGGCGCAAGGCTTTATAACTAGAAACCGTGATAGCTAGGCTCTGCCTGTCAGGCTGGTCCCTCGGATCGGGTTGCCCGCCCTCATTACCGTCAAATAATGCCGGAACTTCAGATATTTAGGGAATATTTGCGGCTGGCGCCCACGCTCTCTTGCAAATCGCCGCGCGCCCCTTCATGACAGGCGCGCTGGAGAGGTGGCCGAGTGGTTGAAGGCGCACGCCTGGAAAGTGTGTATACGGGAAACCGTATCGCGGGTTCGAATCCCGCTCTCTCCGCCAGCTAGTCAAGGTATTTCTCGTGGTTCGGTTCTGAACAGTCGCTTGAGCCGACAAATGCCCATAAATGGTTACCTTTTAGCGCCCGCAAAAGGCGGTATCGTTCTGCGCTTGGGCCAACAGCTGAAAAATGGCCTGGAAGTGGTTAAATTCTCTAATTGGTCTGAAGGCGGTGCGGTGCTCGGCCAAGAATACGGCAAGTCGCTGCTATCGTGTAGTTAAGGCATGGCGACCGGGCGTCTTGCCGCCGGGCTACGCGCAAGGGAATTCCGCCTCCAAAGCCGACGCGTTTAAGGCGCTGCTGATTGGCGGGTATCGAAGCTCTGAACCGGTCGTGGTTGATTTTCCTGATTTATCAGCCAAGGTGAAAGATTGGACAGGAGTGCAAGTTGCTGGCCATCCTGGTTATATGCCAGCTGCCCGGCAAATCGGAAATCGCCTGGAGGTTGATCGATCTCTCGGCCGATTCAGCCCGTCACATTGGCGTCAGGCTGCCCGGCAGTCAGAGCGTTGATCCATGCAAGGCACAAGTCGCGGCTGCGATAGCTGCCCCATTTCTCGTTTTCTTCACGTTCGACGATGGGGAAGGTCGAATAGATGTAACGAATATCGTCGCGGCTTCGCATCGGGTCAGCCGGATCGAACACCCCGTACAGGATGAAGTAGAGTGCGTCGAGTTTGGTGCGCAGCACTAAGCGTCGGTCTTCATTCCAGACAAACGGCGGCAGCACATTGCCTGCCGCATCAAGATAGCCAAGGTCGCGCGCGAACGAAGCAAGATCGTGGGCGGTGTAGCTTAGTTCCAGCACCGCTTCGCGGATGATCTCGGCAGAGGATTTCGGACCAAATTTGCGGTCGTAGGTGGCGGGTGGGATGATGGGAAGTTGTTCGAGGATGTACTTGTTAAGGTGCCGACTTTGAATCTTATTCCTTGCAAGATAGTCGCATAGTATCGAATTCAGATTGGCGACCAATAGGGCGCAATCAGGAGCGCTCAATTCGTCTAAGAGCGGCAGCGTGTTGCCAGCGCCGACCCGTGGAATAACGGCAGCGATCAATGATCGCTCGTTGTTTGTGTTGCAAACATCATTGAAGCCAATAGCGTATCCTCGCTCAATGCCATCGACTTCTTTCACGTTGACCCAATAGCGCGGTGTGGGCACAAAATCAGGCGATTTCAGTTCTTCTGGCGTCGTGTAGATATTTTGTCCTTGGCCACTGATCGATCCTGCTGGCGTGACTATCGATGCGTAGCGATGATTGTAAATCTGGACGGTCTTTCCTTCGTACAATGGAAGCCATTTTCCTGCTGTCGAGTGATAGTGTTCCTGACCAATAGGCCACGCCCCCTCTTGTTCTTCAAGCTCATGCTTGTTGCGGAACAGTTTGCTGTCGTTGGTCATGTGGAACATTGTAAGATAACGCGCGTGCCAATCGCTGGTCATCTCCTTTCCGGACTTTCTGACGAACACTGGAACACGCGAATATGCACCTGTGACAATCCTCGCATCTTCCGCCGATCGGAAGATTGGGACAGTCCCCGTATTAGGATTCACCGCCAGCAGGGTAGAAGCGTCCATCAGTACCGTTGGATCGGATTGTTCATTCGGTAGGTTGTGCAATTTAACGGCATATCGAAATTTTGAATAACGTCGGCCTGGATTTGTGGCGATCAAAATGGTCGGTTGGTCTTCCGCGTGAACATCCTTAAACAGCCACCGACGTTTGTTCTCGAAAGCAATAAAAGCCTTGAGCTGCCCATTCTTGGTTATGGTCGAAATATATTCGGCGCTTGTCTTATCCGCACCTATCCCTATTGGGACTAGCAATCCCACCATGCCAGCCGGTTTGACGAGCGTATGCGCACGCTCCACAAACAAGCTGTAGAGATTAATGTCGCCTCCACTAAGCATGGGGTAGTGGTCTGATGGAGCTGTTATCTTCCTTCCCGAAACTGGATCTTTTGTTGATTTGCCGGTGCTGTAACGCGCCATGCGCAATGCGTCGTTGGCGCGGCGCTCTGCCATCTTGAAATCCTCAGCAAGCGGATGACCAGACTCGACCAATTCCTCTACACGCGCCTTTCGATCGGCGGCACGGGGCTCAGCCGCGATCTCAGGCAGACGTACCTCGAACCATTCCACTTGTTGTAGCTTGATCCGGTCCCATGGTGGATTGCCGACGACGGCATCGAAGCCGCCGTCGCGAGCTTTGTCGGACCAGTTGCTCCAGACGCCGGGAAAGGCGATCTGCCAGTTCAGGAAGCGCTCCTCAGCGATCAGCGCGCGAGCGCGTTGCCAGATTGAGGTGAACGCCGCGACCTCCTCCGGCTTTGCCATTCCGCCTTCTGGGGGTTTCCGGCCGCGGGCAATGGGAATGGGATCGCCGAACCGCCCGTCGAGCCAGAGGCGGACCAGCGCCCTGTCTTCTCTGGATTTCAGGTCAATCCAGTCGAGCGCATGAATGAAGCTGACGAACCCATCCAGCTCGCCGGTCATCAACTCCACGTCGGCGTACATCGCCGCTGAACGATGCGCTTCGGCGATTTCCACATCGGTTAGCGCCTCGATTGTCTTCATCGCTTCGGCGGAGCGCTGCGCGTTGCGAAGTGCCTCGTTGTAGAAAAGCTCGCCACCGGATGCGGCCTTGTCGATGGCGTCACGCACCCACAGACCGAACAGACTGTCGCCGGCATGGAGATGGTGATCGATGAAGGACAGCGGAGCGCCGACGGTGAAGGTGTGCAGCCACAGTGCAACCTTGGCGAGTTCGACCGCCATTGGATTCTTATCCACGCCATAGACGCAGCGTTTGAGGACCATACGGCGGACGATGTGGCGGTCGTCGAGTTGTTCCTCGTCGATTGTCCATTTTGCCGTCCGCGCGTTCTTGAGAATGGTGGCGCGGATATCCTCGATCTTGTCGGCCAGTGGCGAGGTGTAGTGCAGTTCGACGCCGAGTGCGGCGGCTTCCGCCATCGCGTCCAGCACCTGGTCGGCCAGCATATCGACCAGACTGACAAGAAAGTGGCCCGACCCCATCGCCGGGTCACAAATCCGGAGTGACAGAATCGCGTTGGCCGGATCGACATCGCGTAGCGTTCGCCGCCGAAAATCCTCCGAATCCTTCGAGGAAAGCGTGGCGAGTGCCGTCCGGAACGCATCCCGCCGTTCGGCGATCAGAGGTTCGAGTGTCTCGTCGAGGATCAGTCCGACCAGTTCGTCGGGGGTGTAGTAGCTGCCTGTATTCTTGCGGGCGAAGAGGTTGGGCCGCACAGTGAGTGCACCGGCAGCATTCCGAACGATTTCGAATTCGAGCAGGCGCTCATAGATTGAGCCGAGTTGCTGAACCGAGAGGTCACGGTAATTGATATAGCGCCGCTCTCCGGATGATCGTTCGTATGACAGGGCATCGAGCGCCGAAGCCATCACGCTGTCGGGGACGCGGGCGTTGTTGAGCAGGGGCGCGCCGCTCGTTGCAAAAAGACCACCATTGTAGGGTGGAATGCCGACCGAACTGTCGCCTCTATCGATGATCCTCGACAGATCGGATACGTGCGACCAAATGCGCGCGGCCGAGGTGGAAAATGCGTCGCCGTTCGTCACCCGCGTACCGACATCCAGACGCAAAGGACGCAGCGCATAGTCGTCATATCGAGGATCGCTGACGGGAAGGAGGTCGCGATCTTCGGCATAGAGCAGAAAGAGCAGACGATAGAGTAGCACCAGGGCAGCGTCACGAACGTCCGTCAAGGGTGCATCCGGCGCGGTGTCGGCGATGGCCATGGCAAGGCTAGGGAAGACCGACTCGAACACCAGTTTCGATAGGCTGGCGGCAACGCGCTCTTCGTAGAAAGCGGCTTCCGCACGGGCACGATCATGAAACGAGCGTTGATCCGCGCCATCCCTCAGAAATCCTTCGCGCCCGAACATGACCGCGAAGACCCGCAGCCAGTGGTCGCGGGTAGCCGCGTTGGCGAATAGATCGTCGCCGTCCAGCCCCAGCACGCGGCTGAGGTCGATTTCCAGAAATTCCTCGGAAATAGACCGCGCGCCGGCCCAATAGAGCCGCCAGCGCGGGCCGTTAGTGAGAATACCCCAACGCAGCGCGCCGCCGGTCAAGTCATCAATTCGGCGAAGATAGCGCAACATCTGGGTGGAAGGTGCGGTGGTCTCGTCACGGCCCGACGCGCGATCCAGCGGGCGCGCCCAGCGCTTGCTCTCGATGACCGCAAGCCCTTGGGCGTAGCGTCGCCACTGATCGGCCTGGGCGTTGGCTGCGGCCTTTGCTGCCGCGTCCGCGAAAAGCAGACCATCGGGCACGTCATCGCGCCCGGTCACCGTGAGGTTCTGTTGACGAAGGGAGTCTGCCCAACCGAGTGAGGCCAGCACCGGCCAGATGAAATCATCCTCCGTCTGGCTTTCGTTCGTCTTGTGATTCTGTGGAAACCCAGCGGCGATCTCATCAAGTCGCGCACGCAACCCTACCACATCGACGGCGCGGTAGGCTGACGTGGCCTTGATCGCTTCGACAAGATAGTCGGTGGTGAACAACGCCCCGGAAATGAACAACGCAGAATCAGACAAATAGCCTCCCCCCTCAATGGCCGAACCCGACCATCGAACAGATCGTTTTTGAGATTATCCATCGTGCGACGAATACAGTATTTCCCTAATGAAGGTCAGCCCGAAAGCCCACTTGGCCCCAAGGATTTGTTACCCGCGCCGTTTTCGCAGGGTAATCACTTGCGCTCTGCTCCGGACGAACTGGTGCGCGCAATGGCGTTCCGCGCCTCGATCAAGGCGTGAAAGTAGCAAGAATCGATGGCACGCAGACCGTCTCCGCCTCCCCCGTATATCTCGTCCGGAATAGGTGGCGACCGGTGCCGCCAACGGTCTTGCGTCTCCCGGTACGGGAGCGTCCTCCAGCAAAATTGCGGATCTTGGGGTCCGGGGCTGCTCCGATTTCAATTTCTGCTGCGTTCATTCCTGCTGCTTTGGGCACTCGCGGCCCAGTTTTGCCTGTCCAAGTTGCGGGATTCCTGCTCAATGATGGCGGCGTGTGGCTGGCACGCAACCGTCTCGGTTGCGTGAAATGCAATATGTAAATTGCCTTCGGTCCGTTCGACCTCAGGTATACTTTCGAAAATCCGGCGACACCGGCATTCCGAATTCGATGTGTTTCAATATGCGCCCGACTTCTCTGGCTGCCATGATTGGCGCGGGCAGCTTCAGGTCAAACTGGGTCGTGTTCCAGTTGACTTTCGTTAGAGCCAAGACCTCTTGAGCGAGTTTAACAATCGCTGTATCGCAGTTTTCATGCGGCACGAGCATCAGAGGACGTGGCACCCGAAGACCTGGAAACGTCCCGTAATATGGCACGCTACCGCGCGTGTAGAGCAATCCCTTTCCTCGCAAATCAACGAACGTACCACGTAAGACCGGATAGTTTCCGTCTCGGAAAATCGCGACGGGAGAGCTTTCCTGTACCCAAACCAAATCGCTTAAATCTATGCCCGCTGCGCGGAGCGCCGCATCAATACCTTCAGCTTCCTCGGGTCTAAACCTTGAAGTTTTTAGGACCACAAGACGCGCAGGCACATGGCGATGATGCGTTTTATAGGTGGCAATGGACTGGGTCACCAAATCATTGGCATCCTGCGCCGTGAGATACGGGTGCCGGCCTTTTGACTCGGTCTGGGCCCGAGCACCGCGCAGTATAAGTCCGCGCCCGCGCTCGTCGAACATCTGCGCCGTGCTGGTCCATAGTTGCTGCCCGTCTATGTCTCGATAGAAGCCAATGCCGAGATAACTCGTCCGCAAACCCGCCGCGTCAGGCAAAAGTCGCCACGGCACCTTCCCCGCTTTATAGAACAATGCGTTTAGCAAATTCCAAGCGCGTGTAGCCTTGGTCTGAACTTGGCGATTACTCTCGCGTTTCACCTTGCGAGGAATCTTTGCCGTGTCATCCCATGTATCGGGCCACACAATCTGCGTGGGGACGTCTAAGTGAAGTGTTGCGGCTTTCAGCAAATCGCGGAAATCGAGAAGCACGTCTTTCTCATCCTCCTCTTCTTCTTCCTTTTTCTTCTCCTTCCATAGTTTCGGCGGCTTCACTTTTTGCATTAACGAGTTTTTCGATCAGCGGGATCGGCAACGCAAGCACAATTACGTCGGGCTTCACGCTGCTCTCTACTAAGGCTGTAAGTTGTTCGGCAACCATAGCGACCGCCTGCCGTACCGCTTCGTCATGCCTGCCGATGGCGCGAATTTCGTTCACCTGACTACGCGACATTTTGAGTGTAGCGCCGTCTGGCACCTCGAATTTGCATCGGAACGGATTTTGGTTACCCAGACCGGGAAAATCCGGATTGAGGTTGATAAGCGCTTTGTTTTCGCTCTCGATGCCGCGTCCCGTCTCGCCAAGAAAATCAGTAAATCCAGACACGGTATCGTCGGTACCAATAACGCCGACATTCACCACATCGCCCGATCGAGGCTGGAGCGGGCCGAACTCACGCAATCCTTGCCGGGGATCAATGTGATGGCCTCCGTCGCCGAATTCCAGAATGGGTTCGTCGAAGACGCGGGCTTTGAAACTCATGCCGGAAACCCCTCGTCAAATAAGTCGGCTGGCTTCATGTCTCCGGCGCGGGGATCGGTGCGCTCCCATGTGTCCTCTGGAACGGCTTTCTCCAGTTCGATTAGTGGTAGAGGCTCAAAGCCAATCAGAACGTCGCCAGCTTCCGTCTTTTTCGAACAAATCGCCTTTTGGCTTGCAACTCTGCACGAGTAAGCTCTGCCACATAATGACCTGTCCCCGGACGGCGGCGTTGCGCTCTAACCGTTTTTTGCCGGCTAGCAGCGCTCCGGGAAACGGATGCGGAGTGAAGCCATTGCGAGTGAAATAGAATGTAGGATCAATTACGACGAACCATTCATCGCCAAGCCGTTCAAACCGCAGACTTGACGCGTGGTGACGAACATAACCCGGCTTGTCTGGAAATTTTTTGTTTGGATAGTAGCTGACAACGCGGGCCGATGTGTCCTTGACGCTTGATGCGTACTTGAAATTGCGTGATTTGTTCTGACTGATCGCGTGAAAGTGAAATAGTCGATCATCCTTGAGGTAGCTAAGCTGATTGCGCACTTGTCGCGCGACCGTGCGGCGGACAAGCTCAATGGTGCTGTTCAGGTCGTCAAGATCATCGTTCAAAGTAAAAAGCTTTGCATCAATGGCTTCAACCTGATCCAGATCGACAAGGGCGCGAGTTCCAAACTCCCGCGGATCAAAAAAGGAAACATAACGCCGCTTGCGAATGACCCAATCGAAACGCGTGTCTCCTTGTTTGAGCAGGTTAGGCACCGCATCCTTGATGGATCCAAAAGGCGATGTCGCGATAAAGATCTCGTCAGGCAGCTTAAGACGCATCATGTTGATTATGGCAGTTTCGCCGAAATTCAGTGGCGGAATATGAACGCCCGGAGTTCGCCTATCTATTGTGAGTGCTGCCAAACGATCGACACAGCGTGGATCAAACACATCTGCCGTTTTGTCGAACTTCAAGCGTCGTTCATCGCCACGCAGGCCGCTCGTCACATCTTGCCAATAAGCCGTTCCGTCTGACTGACGCCATAAAACGATGATGACCGGAATGTTATACTGGCGCCAGTAAGTCAGGTCGTCGGGCTTGACCAGATATTCGAAGCTTGCGTCCGTTTCGTTAGTATATTTACCGGCTGCTGTGCTCTTAACCTGCACGCCGAGTAACTTCCCCAAGGGTGCGCCGCTTTTACGGTCGCGTAGCTCAATGAGGCCGTCGGTTCCGGCTTCCAGCCTTCCGCGCGGGTCATAGAGAAATCCGCTTTCAAGAACAATTTTCTTGACCGCCGTCTCTCCAAGTTCCCCAAGAACCTGATTGTCTGTGATTCTCTTTTGCATGCCGCAATCATAGGCTTTTTAGCCGATGACTCGAACAAATTGTTCCCGTTCTGTTTTCTTTTCGGAACTTTTAAGAGTATTGTACCCCGGGAGTCTGAATTAAACTACTGATTTTGCGTCAGAAATTTGAATTCGGTCGCGCATGTGTTTGAAATTGGTGAATGCCAGCGCAGTGGCTATCCTTGGCCTATGCGAACCAAGACCTTGTACTTCGATGAAGCGGGCTTCACGGGGTACAACCTCTTAGACCCGCAACAGCCGATTTTTACGGTCGCCAGCAGCGATGTTGGTGATGACGAAGCGCGCGAAATCCTGAACGCGAGCTTTCCGCGCTACCAAGGCAATGAATACAAGTTCACGAATATCTGGGGATCCGGAAATCGCGCTGGCCTGCTGGCATTTGCAGAGCGGTTCAGTACTCTTGGAAGCCGGGCGTTTGTCTACATCATCTGCAAGCGGTTCGCTGTCCTCACCAAGATTATCGACTTTCTGATCGAACCGATGATGACCCGTGCCGGTTATGATTTCTACAGCGACGGGTTTGCTTGGAAATATAGCAACTACATCAATTATGGACTTACTGAATTCGCCGATCCTTCGCTCTTTAATGCCATCGTCGCGGCCTATCAGGCCTTTAGCCGAAATCCGAGCGGAGACTCTCTTCGACTTTTGCAATGGCGGCTAAACGTCATGAAGCAAAGCACAGATGAGCCTGTGCAACTTTTTCTAGATCAGATGGCGACGGGTGCCGAACTCTTCGATCAATATCACGACCTCGAAACGTTTCGCGGTTCTGACGAATTGCAGCTAACGACAATGCACGCGTCGATAGGACACTGGCGGCAACGCCATTCCGAAGATTTCGAGGTCATTCATGACGATTCATCCAATTTCTTACGCCATCGCGAAATGTGGGAACGTATCACCAACAATAATGTGCCGCGTCAATTGCATCCCATGGGCGACGGTACGATGGTGGAATATCCTCTACGCGTAATATCGACGATCGCGGTTGATTCGCGGACAAGCCTTGGGGTGCAATTTTGCGATATTCTCGCAGGCCTTGCCGCGCGGCAATTCAGCCCTGCGACGACAGGAGAAGATCGAGCGTTCATGGAGAGGTTAATCAAGAACGGTCTTGGAGAATTTGTTTTCAATGGAATACGGCCCGACACGGTTTTTCCCGGTCAAATTCCACCTCGTCGGCTGCGTGGCCCTGACGCCGTAGACCAGCTCATGGGGATAATGTTCCCGAATGGCTAGGGTGTGAGCGGCGGTAGTCTTTTCCAAGTAAGCATTTCGTTTTTGCACCCGCTTCTGATCGCGGAAGGTCAGAAGGAGATAGCAAGGTGAATTGTTCTACTAACGTACCGTTCTGTTAATTTTTCCCGACGAGCAATTTCCACAATGGAAGATACTTGCCCTGAAGTAAGCTCCTCAAACCAAGAGTACCCACGCGCGTAGGCTTTTAGGCCCCGCTCATTCTTTGGCTCCGACAAGCTGGTGTGCACGATGAGTTTTTCTGCGGCGCCGGAAATGACGATATCGGAGATTGAAACTGAGATAATTTCGTTCGCTATTCTGTTTGTGCCAGCGGTTTCCATCGGGCCCACGAGTCGCTGAATCAGTTTGTCGAGATTCAGAGAAATATCCGCCCTATCGGATCGCGCGTCGATGCGACTGACTAAATCATGAACGATACCCAGCGAGGTTTTCTCGGCATCTGTCAGGGCAGAAGCCAACTTCGCGGCGCCTTCGATTCCGCGTTCGATCGCATCAGGTCCAAGTCGACAGCGACGTAAAAGTCTGACGAGGTGGTTCGCGTCCAGAAGATACGCAGATAGTTTGGTTCGGATCAGTTTATCGATGGCCGAAGCAGGGAGCCGTACCTTTTTCTGATCGGCTTCTGCCCGGCCGTTACCGTCCGTCGTGATATAGTAACGGTACCGCTTTCCGTTTTTCTGCGTGTGCGTCGAAATCATGCGCCGGCCGTTCTCGTCGAATATCAGGCCGGCCAAAAGACTGGCGCTTTTGGCGTATTCTCTAGTCTGGTTGGATTGCCGTTTTCGCTGGAGTAACGCTTGGACCTCGTCCCACTGTTCACGATCAATGAGCGGGGGATGCAGTCCGGGATGGCGCTTTCCTTTGTGTTCGATCACCCCAATGTAGAGGGGGTTCGACAGCATTTTATAAAGATGTCCGCGCGCAAACGTGAGGCCCCCCATTTGACGGCCGGTTTCGGCGACGTAGCGCTTCGTCGTCAGTTTGAGGCGATCGAGTTCGGCTTTAACCGACATCACGGAGCCTAGTTTCAGGTAAAGGTCAAAAATGGCTCGGACGGTCGTTGCCTCAGATTCATTGATCGTGAGTGTCCGGTCCTTGCGGTCGTATCCGATGGGCACCCAACCGCCCATCCACATGCCCTTTTGCTTCGAGGCTGCAATTTTGTCTCGGATGCGTTCACCAGTGACTTCACGCTCGAATTGCGCAAAGGACAAAAGGACGTTGAGGGTGAGCCGTCCCATCGACGTGGTCGTATTGAACTGCTGGGTCACAGACACAAACGACACACCTGCGGCATCGAAGACTTCCACGATCTTCGCGAAGTCCGCCAAGGAGCGCGTCAACCGGTCGACTTTGTAAACAATGACCACGTCGATTTTGTGGGCTTCGATATCAGCGAGCAGCGCACGCAAGGCGGGGCGCTCGATGGAACCGCCCGAGTATCCTCCGTCATCATAGTGTCGGGGCAGGGCGGTCCAGCCTTCGTGCTTCTGACTCTTTATATATGCGTCACAGGACTCTCGTTGCGCGTGCAGCGAGTTGAAGTCCTGTTCCAGCCCTTCTTCGGACGACTTGCGGGTGTAAATCGCGCAGCGGAACGTTCTGACCTGCGTTGAACGATCAGCCATGGTAATCTTCGGAAGCGGGCGGTTTTGCGTGGCGCGCTGCAGCAGCGTTGCTTCGACGAGGACCGGCGGCATGCTTGTTTGATTGGTTTGCCGGCCTGATTCCGAAGAACTTATGACCATTCCAGCTCGTGCCGGTGATGGCCTTCGCTGTGGCCGACAAGGATCGATAGGTGCGTCCTTCCCAGGCGAATCCGCCCTCGAGCACTGTCACTGATAGTGTCTCGCCCTTCCAGCGACGGATCAGCTGTGTGCCTGGCTTCAGGATCGGGGTACCAATGACAGCGTTAGCGGTTCCGTTGCGGATAGCCTGAGCGATGTCGCGCAGGCGCCGCTTCATCGCTGGTGAAAGGTCGCCGTACGCGTTGATGCGGATCTTGTAGGCGAGGCCGCTGATCAGAAGGTTGCGCCGAAACGACGGTGGCGCGGGTCTGCCATAAAGAGATTTCCAACGGCGGCGCAACTCTGCAATGTCGAACTCAGGCAATCGCTGGATTTCCGCCTCGACTTTTGGATCTTTTGGCTGCTGCGGCATGATCAGGCCGTCCGACGTGCAGGTTTGGCTTTGGCTGCCAGCGGCTTGCCACTGATGCGGTAAGTGCGCGCACCATCAATCTGTTCTGAGACAAGCGAGAGTTTGAGCTGGCCGCGTACGACGCCGGCTAGAAATCCGCGTACTGAATGTCTTTGCCACCCGGTGGCTTTGACAAGGGCATCAAGGGTTGCGCCTTCGCGCCGCCGTAGGAGACCCAGCACATTCTCCCGCACCGAACCTTCGCGGGGTTTGCGGGCTCGGGTTTTGCTGACCGCTGCCTTCTTTCGGACCGTCTTAGATGTTTTGTCTCTGATTTTTTGCGGCGCCGCGCTTGGCGGGGTTACTTTCGAAGGCGCGGTGACTGGCTTCTTCTCCATCTGAATCGTCTTGAGACCGAGGCTCGTGATACGAAGTGCCAGTCGCTGATTGTCCTTGCCCTGGCGCCAAATCACTTTAGTGTCGGTGGTGGGAATCTCCTCAAGAAGTTTGCTCTTTAGCAATTGGGTGGCCGCAGTTTTTGCGGGTACACCTTTGAGGTCGGTTGGTGAGACCAGTTGATGAGCGTGCCGCGAAGCCGCAGACAGGATGATCAATCGTTTATCGGACAGTTTCAAGGAAGCCTCCTCAGGTTACGACAGCAGGGACTGCTGCCACGAGCCCGACCCCGTCTAAGCGACGGGGCAATTGTGGAGGAGCGCGATGCTGATACTTGCGGAGGGGACGTAGCTACTCTTTCGATAATCTCCTTAACACAGTGGCTGCAGAAAGAAGACGATCGGCCTCATAGGTGAAAGGCTCAAAGCGCAATACGACGCGAATGGCTTCATCAATGTCTCCCAATGTCGCACACGCTTCGGCTGCGCGCGCGATGGTTGCCGCATCATCAAGGCGTTTTCGGATTTCAACGACATGAGTATGGATCGCTACTTGCAAAGCAGCTTGATCAACGGCGAGCCGCTTCTTCATCGATCGCTTCCTGACTCGCCTACCAGTCTGTTCAGGAGCGATGCCGCGTCATGAAGATGCCCTGCATCATGCAGTAATTGACCGAGATCTTCAGATAGGATCGTGGCCTCGCTGACGCTTCCGGCGTCGGCGCATGCAACGGCAGCCCTCGAAATGCGCTCCGCTTCTTTGAGCAATTTGTGAGTCTCGGTCAGGCAGATCCTGATGCTTTGTTCTGTTGCGATGCGGTCCATCGATCCTCTCCACTTCAAAATTCTCAGCCACACACGCTTGCGGTGGCGGGGAAGTCGAGCGAATCTGCAGCAATCTTGTTGCTTTGTTGGCCCAGTATAGGCCATTCCATGCAAGCAATCTTGCGCTTTGGCCTGTGATTGCGTTTCATCGGGCCTTAGCGTGAACTAACGTCAATCGACTTGAGTGGGCCAGAAGTATCGTCATGTTAGTTTGGGCAATTGTTGCGATCTCAATCGTGCTGATTGTCGTCAACGGCATCGCTTTCTTGATGTTCTACTGGGACAAGTGGTGCGCCCAAAATCGTCGTCGGCGTATTCCCGAGGTAAATCTGCTATTCGTCGCGTTAATAGGCGGGTCCGCAGGCGCGATTGCGGCTCAACAGCTTCTGCGTCACAAGTCTTACAAAGAGCCGTTTCGTAGCACGCTCTGGACAATCGCCGCGGTTCAATTCGCGATTGTTGTGACGTTGGCAGTTCCCCCTGTGCGGAAAGCCGTCCTAAAGCCAGTGCTTGGACCATATCGGGCAAACTGCGTTGAGCGACTCATCGACGAGACAGGCGGGATCAATATTGTCGAGTGTTTCCGGCGCGCGTGATCGGCGCGACCTTGCAAAATGTGAGGGCGTAAACAACAAGACCTTCGGTGCCGCAGATAAGCGGCTAAGCGCGAACAGAAAATCGCTCCACAGCTGTGATGTTTTGCATGCGGAGGTCTACCTCCCGGCGGTAGATGTGCTGATGGAGATAGGAAACCTCATCGGCGTGCTTGTCCTCGTCAATATCAATGTACCAGGACTTTGGACGACCGTCGTCACCAGGGCTCCAACGATAGCCGCGCTTTTTAAGTTCATCCTTCAAATCGAACGGCGAGCGCTCCGCCCAGATCCTGACGGTATTTCTTCGTGCATTTTCTAAAATTATCGCCAGCACCGATCTTTGCGCAGATGGCACGACGAACGCCAGAATTTCCAGGAGGGCGTGGCAATCGTCTACTGCGCGGTGGGCTTCATGAAACATTCCGACGCCGGCCAATAGATAGCTTAGCCGCGATCCTTCAAAACCATAGCTGCGCCATTCAATATTGTTGACAGAACATGCCCAAGGTTTCTCAACAAACGTGGGCCAATATCTTTCGGCAAACCTTCGATCGAAGCCCGCATTGTGCGCGATGACCAGAGAAGCATCAGATGCGAAAGTTTCGACGGCGGCTTCATCGATCTTGTGTCCGGCAACCATCTCATCGGTGATGCGGGTTAAATTCGTCACTTCCTTCGGGATGAGTTTGTTCGGCTCATTCAGCGAGCTAAAAGTGTCGATAACGCGGACTACTTCACCGGTCGGCAAATATGTGAACTTCACCATTCCGAGTTCAATGATTTCGTCTGAAGACGTATCTAGGCCAGTCGTCTCGACGTCGAAGAGGATTCCGGTTTTACAGGCCTGGATATCAGCTTCAATGAATTGGTCGCGGAAGCTTAGTTTCCGCAAAACCCGATAATCGGGGTGCTGCTCAAGGGCGGACGCCATTTCAGCAAATCTATCAGCGTCGCTGCTCAAGAAAGCACCTTAGGTTTCGTTTCGTCCTAGTCCGTGAACGCAGTCTCCCAATCGATCAGGAGACGAGCGTGGCTTTCAGGAACTCTACCATAAGGACCCGCCCGGCCAATATTCCCGTATCAGCGATCGGCTAACCGTGTGCGGTGCATTTCGCCGGAACGACCCTGTTCAGCGCTGGATTAAGATCGCGATAAGTCCGATTTTCGAGGCAGCGGTGACATTCAGAACCGTCAACCCACGCGATGTACAAGTCGAGAGGATTGATGTCGTTTGCCAAACACCAGCGGTGGATGCTCTGGCCACCTGAATGATGTCCCGTCTCGCTGGTAAAGAAGCCGAGCGCATCGCAAGGAGATCGCCCATCCTGGTGCGAAACCGAGCGGATCGCCCTGTATTGCCGCCGATGTAGAGCGCTTCACTGTCGCCTGAGGGATGTGTTTGCCAAGAATGCTTGCTCACAAGGTAAGTGCTGCCGGAGTCCGGCGGCTGCGGAATGTGAGACCCTTTGAGGCTAAATTCGAGGAGGTCTCGAATTTGAAAGGGACCGATCCATTTTTCATGAGATTCCAGCATTTGGTACCCCTCCTGGCGCTCCCGACAGCACGTTTATATCGGCTCTTATTTTTAACGGCATGAGAATGCCTTGGGATTCGAACCCGCCATTCCATAACATCTCATATGGGATCAATCCGTTTGTTGATGCCTTTCGGATCAGCCTGTAATCGGCGATCAGAACGCGCCTATAGCTTATGAAAGGGCTAGTTTGCCACGCGCTTCCGTGGCTTAAGCGCGGGTGACTTGCCGGAAACGAAATCCCGAAACAGCTTCAAAGGGTCAACGCCCAGCGCCCGCGCGATGGCGACAAATTCGACCACATCGACCCGGCGCTCGCCGGCTTCAACTTTGGCGACGAAAGACTGCGGCACATCGAGCTTTGTCGCCAGAACCTGCTGGCTCATGGCGATGCGGCCCCGCTCGGTCACGAGCAAGGCGATCAGACGGGCATAATCCTGCGATCGAAGGGTCTTTTGCATGCGCCGCAAGCGGTGTGAATTGGCGCCGCACAATCTGATCCCAGAATCGGATTATCCCAAAATAGGATTGAATTAACTCTCCTTTGCGACATTGGACGATTAGCCTGCTGTTCAGCTGGACTTAGCGCCCATGGCAAGCATGTTGGCAGTCCGGGAACTATCTTTGGAGAGCTCAATATGAACGAGGAATTGCGGCCTAATCCGACTGCCCGCTTTGAAAGCCACATGCGAGATTCCAGTCTTCGGGAAAAGGCACTGGAGTGTTTGTTTCTGGGCGATCTCCTTCGACGATTGTGGTGTCAGGGCATCACAGATGTTGAAGTCCTCAAACCGGGGGTCGACCGGGACGGCTACGATCTCGTCCTCGAATCAAATGGCGTCGTGCGCCACGTTCAGCTGAAGTCTCGATTCCGCGGCTCCCGCGTGGCGCAGGTCGATGTCCATATCAAACTGCTGACCAAGCCGGGAGGATGCGTGATTTGGTACGAGTTCGATCCGGATCAGATGGTGATCGATAAATACTACTGGTTTGGCGATGATGCCGGACGACCACTGCCAGCTCTCGGCGACCGCATCTCCAGGCATTCTCGAGGTAATCAGTCGGGCTATAAGAGCGAGCGCCCCCACCAGAGGGTGGTCACCAAGGGGCGTTTCAAGGTGCTGCAGACTATGGACGAGCTGATTACCGCGCTGTTTGGCGGGCGTCCTAATCCAAGTTGCTCCCTCATGACGGCCGCTCTGCTAGCTGATCTCGCTTGACTCTTTCGCGGGAGATATCAGTCTTCGCGGCGCATACTTATTGGACTGTTTTCGCATGACTGTTACGGCATCTGTTCTTTATGACCTCGTGAATTGCCCCCAACGCGTCGCCCTCGATGCTTTTGGCGACAAGGCAACCCGGGATCCGTCCAATGCCTTCGTCAAGCTTCTCTGGGAGAGGGGCTCTGTCTTCGAGAAAGAAACAATCGGAAATCTCAAGACTCCTTACCTCGATCTTTCCGCCCTTGAAGGCGAGGAAAAGGAACGCCAGACCCTTGATGCCATGAAGCGCGACGAGCCATTGATTTACGGAGGGAGCATCCGCGCAGGCGATTTGGTTGGCGTACCGGACATTTTGCGCAAGGAATTGGGTGGATACGTTCCGGGGGATATCAAGTCAGGGCGCGGTGAGGAGGGCGGTGGTGACGATGATAGCGATGGCAAGCCCAAGCTGCACTACGCGGTTCAATTGGCTATTTATGTCGATCTTCTCGAGCAAATCGGATTTTCCGCCGGTCGTCGGGGATTCATCTGGGATGTATCTGGCGATGAAGTTACCTACGATTTTACGAAGCCGCAGGGCCCGAAGAAGCCTGGAACTCTCTGGGATGATTATCAATCTGCCCTGGCTCTAGCTCGAGGTATCCTATCGAAGCAGATCGTCCCGAAGGGTGCCTACGCGAGTGGTTGCAAACTTTGCCATTGGTACACGCACTGCATAAATGAGCTGACGATAGCCGACGATCTGACTTTGATCCCGTTTCTCGGCCGGAATCTGCGCGATACGATGCAGGATACGATTCCGACAATCGCTGCTTTTGCCGCATGCAATCCTGAGGCTTACATCACAAAGTCAAAAACGGCTTTTAAAGGTCTTGGTGCTGACCGGATGAGGGTTTTTCATTCTAGGGCGGTACTCCTGAAAGACCCAGCGCCGACACCGTTTCTGCGCAGTGCGGTGATGTTACCAAGCGCCGAGACAGAGCTATTCTTCGACATTGAAGTCGATCCGTTGAGGGACTTTTGCTATCTCCATGGCATCGTTGAGCGAAACCATGGAGATAACTCGGCGGAGAAGTTCGTTTATTTCTTCGCTGAAAAAGTGACGCCGGAGGCAGAACGTCAGGCGTTTGCAGATGCGTATACCTACCTCACCAGCAGGGCAGGCGTGGCCATCTACTACTATTCAAAATACGAGCGCACGATCTACAGAAAGCTCCAGCGCAAATTTCCGGACGTTTGCTCTGAGGCCGAGATCGAAGAGCTATTCAATCCTCTTAAGTCCATCGATCTGTACTTTGATGTAGTGTTCCGAGCAACGGAATGGCCAACGCGCGATCATTCAATCAAGACCTTGGCCAAATATCTTGGGTTTGGCTGGCGAGACGTCCATCCATCTGGCGCAGCGTCGATCGAGTGGTTCGATCGATGGTGCAGAAGCGGCGATCGGCAAGTTCGGCAGCGCATTCTCGATTACAACGAGGATGATTGTCGAGCGACTCGCGTATTGCTGGATGGAATTCGCGCAATAGACAGCTAGCAGAACAGGCTCGATAGAATAGATGTTGTCAGCTAATTTTCAGACGGCGCGACAGAATTATGCTTATGTGCCCGCATGTCTCGTGAAAACCTCCATCGAAAATGATGTCGGCTTGACATGGTCCGGTGCGCACTTTCTGCCGGATGTTCCTGCAGATTGGGCAAGATCGCGGCGACATCATTCCTCCAAAAAGCTGGATGAGTTTCATAGTGATCTGCTGAACAGCTCGCACGACACAGACATTATGCACGGCCTGCTTTCAACGGTATTTTGGGGGTATGTATCCGGAACTAATGGACGGATAACTGTAAACCGAGCCCTATCAAAGAGCAGAATGCTGCTTAATGGGAGGGGTTCAATCGTTGCTCAGGATCCGGACGAGGTTATTTCTCATCTGCGAAGCGCACGTGAACTAGTTCTCAAGCGCCAGCTAGCCAGAGCACTTATTGAAGTACGCCGCATCCGCTTCCTTGGAATGTCCTTTGCTTCAAAAGTCTTGATGTTCATGGCACCCGATATAGCGTCAGTTTACGATGACGTAATTAGTCAGCGGCTGAAAGTTCAAGAAGATCACGATCTCAGAAGACTGCACGTCAGTACAGCCCATACAGCATCTCAATCTATCGCAGATGAGCAGGCGTCAGCTTATGAGAGGTGGTGTAATTGGTGTTCCGAGAGCGCCAGCGTCTTAATACCTCGAATATAACGTGGCGTGACTGGGATGGGGCGATACATCGCTGGCGTGCTGTGGATGTGGAGAGAGCATTTTTTGCTCTCGGACGACCGGAATAGCCGTTGTACTGCTCTTAGCGCTGCGTGTTGACAACCTCAGATCCATCTAGGCGGCTTGCTGCTCTGGCGTATATTCTAGCCGAGCCGTGTGAATGTCCGCTTCCGTAGGCTGACCCAGACCCTGTTCCTCTATCCATTGCGAAACCCATCGAATCCTGTTGGCTGCCCAAGCGTCAGGTCCTGCCTTTTTTAAAGCTCTTGCACGTACGTCGATCATCGCTTCGACGGCTGCTAGCATCATCTGAGGCACACGCTCCTCGCGCAACCTATCCCGAACAATCGCTTTATCACCCCGAAAATTAGCCCGGATTGCTGAGATGAATCCGTTGCCATCGTACTGATCTTCGCGATGATCGAACGGTCCAATGAGCAATTCTAGATTATGCATAAAGAAATTTGAGACATAACCAAAGGGAATGACGAAGCCAACTCCCCCATCGACCGAGCGTGATACGCAAGCAGGAGACTGTTGAGCGTCCGAAAGATATCCAGGAAGTTCGGCAGCCCATTCAAATTTCCGCGCCGTACATGCTTATAAAGCTTCTGCGTTTGGTGTCGCTCAACAAACTCTCTAATGGCTTCTCGCAACTCTTCCGGTGTTCCACCTTTTGGCAAGTTCAGCCAGTTGGGCGGCGTATCTGGTTTGAATGGGTCACGCGGTTTCCAAATGTCAAAGCCCATGCTGCGAGAGGCAGACTCTCCATCGAAGAAGCGAATGCTGCAGTTACTGAAAAAATCAACGGCGTCGCGGACGCTTGAAAGGCTGTCTACATAAGAAACGAGATTTTCTCCTGTTTCTTCGATCGTGCGCCGAAGATCGCGGCCGCCATGGTGAGCCTGCCTTTCCCTTAGCAGTTGATAGAGCTGTACAAGCGCTACGGGATTGCTGACAAGCTCTGAGCCACTACTCGCAATACATTTGATTTCGCAGATAGCGGTGCTCCGGATCTGTGCAATCTGATTTTCATCGAGCTCGACGGAAAAGTTGCTTTCGGCGCTCCGCCGTATAGGCACGGACAATACTGGAAGGAGCTCGTTGACATTTCGTATTCTGAGAGCGAGGTCTCGAGCTGATTTTGGCGCCTCAATCTCGCACAGTAACATTCCGCTTTCGACCAATACCGCTGAACCCAGAATCAGTTCACTTTTCGGCTTGCTTTCGTTTTTTGGCTCTTGGTCCGCTCCTGATTTAAAATCCGCTGGACTAATTCTCTCCAGGCCAAGCCCGCTGCTCTTGAATAAATCGTCGGGCCGTCCTCTGGTCTGGACCCAGAACGCAGCCTCGGTATTGCGCCCATCGAATGCCGCGCGTGTCGCGTTAGGGCTCCCGCTCAACCAAAATGTCCCCGCATTAGTCTCGAATGCAAAGGCTTTGGCGTGCAAGCGTCGTCCTGGCTTTAGGTTAGCGGCAAATAATCGATGCTTGCCGTTACCGAACAACTTTCCGAGCCTTTTGCCAGCAAGGGTTGCGTACTCCGGTTGCGCGATGACCGTTAAAACAGCGGAGGGCCACTGTTTATGCAGCTGAGTTAAAAACCCAAGCTCTTTGTCATAGAATGGGGATAGGACAGTAATCTTTCGAACGGTTTGTTCTTCCAAGCGCTTTATAAGTTCGCCCCACAAAGGTTTCGCATGTGAGTGGATCAGGTCTATCGACCCTTTTGGAATAACCACCTTGGAGTGCAACCATGGAAAGCGTGCTTCGGCGGGACCAAAAAACTGGTCTTCGATAATGTCCCTCAGCTTGCCAGCTTCGGCTGCGAATTCTTTCATTGCTTCATAGATTTGACGCAGAACAGATCGGGATTCAGTATCATTCTGCATCTTTGTATCAGCAATGAGCGAAAACGTAGAACTAAGCTCGGTGTTGTAAGCAATACCGGCATTCGTGCAGTTGTTGCTACCGATCATACCATCAGTTCTCTTCTCGCCCACTGCCAAGTATAGCTTAGGGTGGAATACCGCTGGAGCGCGATCCATCGGAACAACCAAATAGCGCCGGTTGAATCCAGACACCTGTAAGCCGCGATTCAGCAGCTCTTGGTAACGACCGCGGTCCATGAAGACAACAAGACGCTCGGCATTACCAAATGTACGCTTGGCAAGCATACGGCGTTCAAAAAATTGAGGTTCGAATTCGTAGGTAGCTATAAATCCAAAAGCTCCAGCACCTTTGTCAAAGTGCTCAAGCAAATCCAAGGGTTTCATGGCGCATTCTCGTGCTTGAGCTCCGAAGCGAGCCAATCGTCGCCGTCGGGCATCCGCCTATAACCACTTTCGTCATCGTAAATGATGAGTCCGATATCAGTAAGGATTTGCAACGCGCTACCAAGGCGGGGATTAAGCGCCCTTGGATCGGTAAAATCTGAATTTGTACCGATGATAGTCGTTCCATCAACATGGAACAGCGGAGCACTACCGCCAAAACCTCGCTCGTAGCTCATTGTTTGATGTTGTTGGATTACAAAACGCCAAACAACTCGGTGAAGGAGTCGCTCGTTGCTGCAATCGAGCCAATCATTCCCAAACTCCTCGATGAGATATTTTGCGATCTCCGGAAGCGCTATGTCAGCAGACGGATTGAAAACCTGTTGGGCATACCAATTCTTGTAAGCCGCCAGAGTGCGCGTCTGATAACGAAGTACGGTCTGATATAGAAGTATCGCAGCAAGGACAATTCCTGACGCTTCGTTTGCCTCGCCACCGACAAGCGACTCTTCAAGACTGCGTTCCGAGAACGGTGCATCGATAGGTAGTGCGCTGGTTGTGTTGTGATTTATGGTTATGCCGCAGGTTGAAAGCGTTTCGCGGGCTGACATTGTGAAAAAGTCAGCGGGAATTTTTCTATCAAATAGTTCCTCAAATCGCGCTTTGAGGCCAGGCGGGTTCAGTGCTTGCATCAGTTGATTTTGGGACAAGCCTGCTGGCTTGTCTCGCAACAGTCGAACACAAGCTGCGAGCATCGATTGCAACGCCACCGCCAAATAATTCTGGGAGTAGAAGACCCTCCATCTCTCATAAATATCTGCGAGCTCCGAAGGTACTGTGATGGCTGCGATCCTCGGCGTTTCGCCATCCGAAAAGAATGTTCCGAAATAGCAAATGTCGCTAAAACTACTGTTATCGAACGAGATCCCCGCGGCGTTTGTTTGCCCGACGCATTCAAGAAGCAAAAGTAGAGACATGCGACGTCTGTGCTGACCGGGCGTTGCCATCTCTTTGTACTTTTCTTTGTGCTTAGCAAAGAAAACGTCGCGTAATACCTCTCGGTCGAAGGCGTGCTTGCCGTTTATCTCACATAAGCCTGCTCGCGATCCGAATTCGGAGAGGATCGAGGTATCAACTGCGTCGCGTAAGTTGCAACTCGCTTTAACATATTCCGTGGCCCGTACGGATCGGGCGAAAGACGATGCTAATCGCTTGCCCAACTCGCTTAATTCTCGAACATCGATTGTCTCGGTTTCCTCATTGTGTTCCGACGTATCGCCACGCTTCTCCTCCTTGAGGTGCACTTCGTCTGTTTTGAAAACGCCGAGATTAATGAGCGATCCTTTATAGGCAGCACCGAACTGACCTTCTGGAGCGCCGAGATGTTCCCAGATGGCTAAGTCAAACATGCGGCGTTTGTTTCGGTCGATCTTTGTCGCTTTATCTGATCCACCGAGTCCCCCGCCGTCACATGGGTTGCCATCGTGATGAAGCACGGCACCAAGAACCATAGCTCGTTCCCTCGTCAGAACGGCTTTGACACGTCCGCGGTCATTCTTCGTGCCTTGCTCGTGAGCGTTGTAGTCCTGGAAGGCCCACGGAAAGAATGCGTAGTAACGGGCGCGAGGCGTGATCGACGTGATGCAGTAAAGAAGTTCGTCAGAAATCCTTGCGGACACACGTAGGTTTAGACCCAATGGGTCGGCAGCGCTCGCGAACGGAAGCTCTTTATTCCAGTTTAGGAGATTGATTCCTTCGGAGGTCTTGTCCAGATGAAACACAATTACCCCGATTGCATTAGTTACACGTCAACTTGAAAAATAAAATAATCGTAAGAGACGGTTTTACGGATAAGATCCGTAACATGTCGTTGCGCAGTTATGATCGACTGGTGACTATGATTTAGTACTTTACGTCTCATAGCGCTGTTTGAACTTTTCACGATATTCTTTGGTGCTTTCCCGCAGCAGCAATTGCGCGGCATTGCGTTTCGCAACAATGTCATCCCTCAGTGAGCTGTAAATCGATGGGGTATCATTGCTTATTAAGTTTCTGAGAAGGTAGGCTGCGATCGAGTTATGACGTAGGCCGGTATACGGTGAACCCGCATCGGGAAAGGTTGGCCGAAATATCGTTCCGTCTTCCGTTTTTCCCGTCCTATTGGTGATCAGTCGAGGAGCTAGCGCGTATGACATGGACCCACGATCATCCTCGGTCAGCTTAAGGAAACGCTGAACCGGTCGCTCCTCAAGCCATTCGGGGAGATCGCTTGGCATCGAGGCAAACTGACATTCACAGTTAAAGTTTCTGACCTTCTCATCGATCCGTGAGCCTGTCGCGATAACCTCAGAGGCTGTTACTCCCACGTAGCAGGTGTTGAGATCGTCATTATCCACGTCTGGAAGCAGGATTGCATCATTGCTGATATCAGCGCCGATGGTCGACACAAAGAATGGGTGCAGCGAGCTGTTGGTGCACGGATACTGCTGACCAGGGTAGAAGCCGCCTGGATGGTGGGTTGCGGCGTATAGGCATGGAACTAATTTATTAGGCAGAGTTAGCACAACAAGCCACACGGGAAGACGATGAAAAAGCTGCGAAGTCTTTAGTTGCTGCTCGTCAATAAAGGGCTCAATTAGCGAATAGTAATCGAGACTTGGATATACGTCCGTCATCTTCTGCTGAGTGAGAATTTCCGGAATCAGTTTTCGAGCCACATGCACCGCACGGCATGAAAATGGAACGTATAAGTGCCCGATCAGGCATCGCGGCGCCCACCAAGGTATCCATTCATTCAGTTCATAGTCGTCCAGCTCCGAGCCCCATTCGTACAAAGAATTCGCCTGGAGATTAGCTTTTAGCTCGAGCTGATTCGTCCATTGATACCAAGCCTCGTTCGGAAAAATGGGATGTTTCGCGAGCAACGCTAAGAACTCGGCGAAGTTTGTTTCGTCGGATAATCTGTCCGACATCGCCTGCATGTCTGTAGCGAGCTGGATAACATCCGCCTTGTCGCTTCCCGCGGGCATGTGAAAAGGCGGCGAAGGGCGAAATGATGTATTTCGAAGCGCCTGACGAACAACGGCAATCTTGGCCGTTTCTTGATCTACATTCTTGCGTGAGTGCAGCTTTATCAACTGTTCGATAATGCGTGCGAAGCTTCCACCCGATGCGGCATGTCGTGCTCGCTCGCTTACGCGATCATCTGGCAGTCTGATATACCGCTTACGCTTATCGCGCTCATTCCTCTCAAGGAGATTTTGAGCGACCGTTTTAGCGTTATCTGCGTCAAATTCGACGACCAGTTGTCCGAGATTATCGACAAGGGCAGCCTGATCGGTCTTTGACAGCCTCTTTTTGTTGCGGAGCACTCTCAGCAATTCATTTGGGTCTTCTGGCGAGCCATCAGTTCTTGATGGCTTGTGGAAGCCTCGATTTTTGGTGAATGGGATCACGTTGCGCTTATTCATCGCCGACCACCCGGTCGAATGGCGGAGGCGCGCCTAGTCCGGTTTCCCTTCAAAATAGTCACGACACGACCTTCCTGATCCAGCAGCGCGATGATTCTCTGCGCACGATCCACATCAGAGACATTCAATTGTTCGTCGCGGCAAAGGCGTGAGGCCTCGCGGTTGGACAGCTGGATGTATCTGCACCCGTTTCTGGCCGGAATCTCGATATCGCCGTGAGCAATCACAATAACGAGCTCCCGAAATCTGCTCCCCCGCTGCTGGAGCCGTTGGCGGGCATGGGTCGTGATAATTGGTGGCTGCATGTTCATGCTCCTTGGTTTACGTGAACACGCTAGCTGTGAGGTCTCAGGTAATCACGACCCATTTTGGCAAAAAATTTGGCAATAATACCATCAGAAATTGGCAATATGGCTATTATTTTGGGCCGCCGATTTGAACATCATGCGACCGATCCTTGGCGTCGCACAACTTTACATCTCGTCACCCGGTCCGGAGGGGCATATTCAATAGCTTGGCGTTCAGCAGCTAACGTCCCACTATTGGGCCTGGTTATGGTGGTGCTTGTTGGGAGCAAAGTTTGTACGGACGTAATCGATAAGCACTTGTTCGCAGATCACCAACCCGGTTGCGCCCGCGTCCCGACTTTAGATTAGGCGCCTGACTCCCAAATAGGTGCTCTGAATTCGGTTGGATATTCTCGCATTTCCGTGGAGACGGCATCGGGCGGCGATGACCGACGCAACGAGCTAGTGGCGTCGCTGAATCACCGGCGCGGATGAATCACGCGAGCATCAGGAGTGATCTGAATACCTCGTCGGCACTCGATGAATGCCTGATGAAGCTCCCGGTTCATTGGGATGATCCTGCCGGACTGACCCTTGCTCTCTTCTGCAAGACAATGGCCTGCCGATCTTCCCTTGGGCGTCGGTGACCTATTCCGCGTTGATAGCGCGATCTCACGAGCCCTGAGACCAGCTTTTGCGAACAGAAAGATATCAGCCGGTTGCGGAGGGGGATGGCCGGTCTGACGAGATAGCCTAGGATGGCCACGATCTGGCTTTTGAGAGATGTTTGGCTAGTTTTCCAAGTGACGCTGTTTGCTCCTGAGCGATAATCAGGATCCTGAACCATACCCAGTCGCGGGTACTCGCACAGGCCAGGTGTTTTTGCCTGATGGCGCTATTGACCAGAAGCAGATATGAGCGAAGATCATGTCACCAAAATTGCATAAATGATTGTGCTTTTGGCCTGCGAAAGCTGCTTTCGCGCATCGCATTACAGGCAAGCCGGACAGCACTGTGCCGGTTGAGCGGGTCCTTCCAGATGCTTAAAATCAAGAGAACGACGCCTCCTTCTCTATTTTATTCTTTGGTCGACGATTCACGGGATCAATTGCTGCGATGGGCTCACCGGAGTTCAATTGAACGACGTCAACGTCGCGCTCCTATTAATCATGACCTGTTTCACTCCAGTCAGGTCGTCAGGATGGTGTCTGACGATTTTGATGGGCACTGCGCTTACTGCGAGAGGGCAATAGATACATCTGATGGAATCGGGCATTTTCGTCCACTTAGCTTGCCTTACGAACAAGACGGTGAAGCGTTCGCAGACCATTACTCGTGGCTCGCATTTGAATGGCGCAACCTCTTCTTGATTTGCCGCCGCTGTCAGAAGGCTAAAGGAGTCCACTTTCCTGTCACGGATAGTCGCGCTCAATTTCTCGCAACGTTCGACGAGGTTAAGGCCGAGGAGAAGCCCCTACTCATAGATCCGACATCCGACAATCCCGAAAACCATCTCAATTATCTTGTGTCGGGTGAGTGCTTTCCTAGGAAAAACTCATCCAAGGGGAGCATCACGGTTGAGGTCCTCGCCCTCAATGAGCCGGAGTTGATTGATGAACGCCGAAGAGCAATTGAAGATGCGATTCGAGTGTGGAGGAATGCGATCGAGAGACCCAACGAATTGCCAGGAGACTTTCTCTTAGCAGGTTCCTTTCGTGGCGCCTGCCGCGACATATTGAGGAGAAGTCTGAACGAATTCGGCATTGCGAATCCTTCGATCAATTCAGGCCGGGCTTTCCTTCGAGAGCTTCAATCGTTGCTTCAACAGAGCGAGAGTGATGATCGGGAGCGGCTGTCTGGTGTGATTGAGCTTCTTCGAAACTCAGACCGGTCCAGACGGGCGGAGCTGGATCGCCGAACCTCTGTGCAGTTCGATAGGCTAGTTGCTGTGCAATCCAGCACTCAACAGCAAGCCCGGCCAGTTTCACCAAATAGTCAGGTGGCGTCGCTGCACGTCACGAATTTTAGGGCGATTGATGACATCGTAATTCCTATCCCGATCAAGAGGTCAGAGAAATCGGGGGTAGCCTGTCTGCTGCTGTTAGGCGAGAATTCGGTTGGAAAATCGACATGCTTGTCTGCGGTCGCGCTGGCCCTCCTCGGCACTCGTGAGTCTCGCCGGTTGAGAATTCCGTACGGGGATCTTGCTCGCAGCGCGGCAAGAGACTCTTGGGACGTTTGGGAAAAACAACCGATTCAAGCACGCGTTTACTTTGATGATCGCAAGTCGCCCGCAGAATTCTTTTACGACCCGGTACGAAATCGAATCGAGGGCACGGAAGAGCAGTCCGCCGTTGTTCTCGGTTATGGACCTCACCGCTATTTCGCCAAGTCACGGGGACGCCGCGGAACGAGCGCGGCGCAAAGGGTGCGTAGCCTTTTTGATCCCAGTCAGCCTTTGCCCGATCCTTCGGATTGGCTGATCAGCCTTCGCGGTTTTATGTTCGACGAAGTTGCTCGAACGATCTGCACGATCCTACCCATCGGAGATGACGATCACCTAGTCAACGACCAGCGTGCGGGTATTTGCGTTTGGGCTCAGGGCCAACTTACACCGGTCGGTCGGCTCAGCGAGGGTTATCGATCGGTGTTCGCAATGGTCGCTGACATCTGTCGATCACTTCTTGAGCATTGGTCCAACATGGAAACAGCTCAAGGGGTAGTATTAATAGATGAGATCGAGACCCATTTGCATCCTCAATGGAAGATGCGTGTTATTTCTTCGCTTCGGCGAGCATTTCCAAATATTCAGTTCATAGCAACGACACATGATCCATTGTGCCTTCGTGGCATGGAGGACGAAGAGGTTGTCGTGTTGACGCGCGTTCTTGGCGGGGGCGTCAGCATCTTAAGCGATCTCCCAAGCATTTCTGGAATGCGCGCCGAGCAGTTGCTTACGTCGGAATATTTTGGCTTATCGAGCACGGTAGACCCAGATGTTCAGCTTGATATTGCGCAGCTAGCGCAAAGCGTTGCAACAGATCCAACTCACGCTATTGGCATCGAGGCGGAGGAACTAGTTTCTAGGCTAACAGTGGGCGACAGCGCGACGGCGCAAGTTATCCATGAAGCATTGCTGAGATACCTTCGCGAGCGCGAGCGTCCTATAGATAGCTTATTGCCGGGCGCGCGGGCCGAGGCCGTTGAAGCTGTCTTACAAGCTCTTCGAAAATCTGAAGCAGGCTAGCAATGCGGAAGCTTGATCGAGCGAGCGTCGCTGTGCCGCCCTCTTTAAGTGGACCGAGCGCAGCCGTTGTTACTGAAATAAACAATGCCGCAGCTTACTATTCCGCACGGACGCCATGGCAAGCTAGTCACATTGCATATGTGTTCGAAAAGTACCGCTCGGCCGATGTTAAGGCTGCATTGCGTCAGTTATCCGGTGGAAACTGCGCCTATTGCGAAAGCAAAATCGGGGCTGTTGGCGCGCGGGAAGTTGAGCATTATCGACCGAAAGGAGGTATCAGAGGCGAAGCCCAACATCCGGGATATTGGTGGCTCGCCCATAGCTGGAATAATCTGCTGCCGACCTGCCGAGATTGCAACAAGAGCCTAAGACAGCACATCGTTACCCCGGGCATGAGCCGTGCGGAGGTCGAAGCTCTCCTTGGCAAGCGTCCTTCTAATAGCCATGGAAAAGCAAACCAGTTCGACATTCAAGGCACCCGAGCACTCGGTGCCAACTGCAATCTGGATGATGAAGATCCTTTGCTGATAAATCCGTGCGAGCGGAATCCGGCCAATGAGTTGTCATGGGACTTTTCGGCAGAGCTTACGCTTATTGAACCAAGGAGAACTGCTGCCGGCTTCAGCCCGTTTGGAGCGTATACTATTCGAACTTGTGCACTCAATCGCGCCGAAATCGTGCTGGATCGCATCCCTGCGCTTCGACCTATGAGGGCGCTACGGACCCACATCCTGAATCGTTTGAACCGCTGGAACGGGAACGCCGATGAATTAAGCGACATCTTGGCCGAAGTCACCACCCTCAAAGAATTCGCTGAGCCCGACCAACCTTACGCCGGGATGGCGGCTGCCTATATCATTGAGTTTGAAATGGAGTTTAGCCGCTGGCGTGTCGCACGCGGACTTACTCCGTAGTGAATCGGACTCTGTCGTAAGAACGGCAGCGGGCCCCGACTTTCAGATTTCTGCCTAAGCACGAGGAGGCATGGCTAAATGCTATGGAGACCTATACGCAGGAAATGTTTGCCGCCAGCGAAAAAACAAGCTCTTAATGTTTGCGATGATCGCGAGAATCGCGAGCTAGCGGTTTTGAGCTGCCTGAGGCGCGCCTGAGAAAGTTGCGGCGACTGAAGGACTCGAACCGGCACATTCCATAACATCGCTTATCCGCCTCGAACGCGCCACTCTAGCCGTGCAGCCTGCGGTCATCGCGCTGGCGATACCTTGGCGTCGGGACAAATCGGTGCCATTCTTGTTGGCGCGTTGATCGGCGTAGCGTTCTTGCCAGATGAATTCCCCTCTGCAGGTAAGATTGCAAGTGCCGGTCGGGCGGGCCCGCGGAATGCTGGCGTTGAATGACGAAGTTATCCGAGCACGCCAATTGCAGCGGCAAAGACAAAAAACAGTGGCGATACATTGACCGCCGAGCCCAGCCGGACAAATTTAAATCCTACAATTTCCCTGGCGACGTAATTTAGTTGGGAGGATGCCTACAATGCGCGGCCCGTTAGCAATAGGATTCGCTCTGATGTGTTTTCAAGCTTCGGCTGGCGAAGTTGAAATTGGATGTTACTCACAAAGGTACAAATCCCTTCGGGTTAATTTAAAGAATACAAGCCAGAACGCGTATTGGTGCACTTGGTATTGCAAAGCTCAATACCGCGAGCCTACGGCACCCGGCATCGCTCTTTGCGGAACCAAAACTTTTGTACCTGCCAGACAGTATGGAGGCGCGATAATAAGTTTCTACGCGGTCGGAGAAGGAATTGTCGATGATGACACCAACAAAGACCCGCAAATTCTTTGTGATCCGGACTTCTCTAAAATAACTGAAGATTATTGCGAGAGAATATTGCCCCCGCCGGAGGCTAAGTCACGCTGACATTTTCGATTTGGACTGATCTGTACGCGAGCGTTATTTACACTGAGGGTGTTGCAGCCACCGCTGAACGGCGCCGCTCATCAAGTCAAAATTCCTGAAACGTACAGCATTCAATCGGATTATTATTAACAGTGATTGCTTACGTCAAATAGCGAACTTGGAGGTAGCAATGGCTGAGGGATTCTGGGAGCAGGCGGTAGAGAATTATTTGAAAGCAGACAGAGGCATGTTTTTGAACGGACAGTATTTGATTGGAGAGCCAAACGGTTGGAAGGCAGAGCCGGATTTTCTTGCAATCAATTTTCCCAACAACGAGATCTGGGTCGTTGAGGTCACCGCATCGGCTGGGAAAAACTAGAATCGAAGATTATGGAGTTTGAGCGAGAGTATGTTCCGCGCATTCTGTCGCAACTTAAGAGACACCGTGTAATCAGGGAAGAACATTCTCAATGGAAATGCGGTCTGTGGTTCTTCGTACCAGCGCGGCAGGTTGATAAGACGAGACGCTGGACTCAGAAAGCTGCTGTGAAAGCGGAAATTACCTCGTTGGAGGATGCAACATTCTTCGACTGGGAAAAACGTTTCAGATGAGAAATGCAGGTGCGGCGTAGCGAGCAGAAACGTCGCGACGCGCCTGAGGGCGGTCTTCTTCGAAGAGTTATTGATCCACAGCCTTGATTAGCTGTGCCGGGGCACCCTCGAAGGCAAACGGATTTAGAAACTGCCTGCGCCAAAAAAAAACTTCGATCGACTGCGCTGAGTTTGGCTTCGTCACAGACGCTATCCCATTGTTGAACGATGGTCTTGATTTGGTTTGAAATAATTGATGTCGCATCTGTCTTTGAAACGAGAAATGCCGGGGCGGCCTCAAGGCAGACAGCGATTTGGCTGGAGCGTTTGTCTCCTAGGATCAGCATCGCCTGTGTTGCCTCGTTGCCGGCACGTGGCTGGGGGCAGATATCATAGGCGGGCGTCAGCTTTAGATTGTGGCCATCCCAGAACGCAGCATGATTGCGAGCATGGTCGTCGTTGTTGCCGCACAGGATATTGAACACGATGCGGCTGAAGAGTTCTTTGAGAGTTTTCCTGGGGGCGTCAAAACGGTGACGAATGATCGAGGCCAACTCTTCGTAGCTGGCATAGCGTGCCATCATCTCGTCGAGCCCAAGTAAAGTAAGTGCGGAAACCATGGCCTTCCGCTGCCAACCACTCTCTGCCTTTTGCCGGTCGAAACGGCCGATGAGCAGGATGTCTTTGCCGGCTGCATGCGTGAGTTTCACGGGCGCGACATTGAGCCCGACAAGGCTAGCCAGACGCATCGCGATAAACTCGGCTTTCACGACACTGTAGACATCGTTCTGAGCCGAAAACTTGGCGATGTACTTCGTCTCACCATCCGCAATCATGGCTTTGGGACGAGCGCCGCCGATCGAGCTGCCATGCAAAAGAGCTTGATCGAGCTCGGATGTTAGCGGGACGCCCTTCTCGACATTCACTGCCGCATTTTGAAGTTCATCAAGTGACGCTGCCCGAGGTTGTCTCGCCACATAATCTGTTGCGGATCTCTGGAAATCCAGCGCTCCAATTCGGTCTGAACCGGACTCGAGTAAATACGTGAGCTCATCTAACTCCGCTCGATCAACATCTCTTCCCTTCCGCCCGAGCATTTTGTTGATGATAACGCGCCGCCCCCAGGCATCGGGAGCGGCATCGCGAATGCTGCTCGGCATGGATAGCCCAGTCAGAAGGGGTAAAACGCCGGCCTTGAGCGGTAGCTCCGGTTCATAAATCGAAATGGCTTCTTTACGTGCCAGATAGCTGCGGCCGTAGTTGAAGATGAGTTGTTGGCCGGAGCGTGCAAGGCGCCCTGCAACGACCGGACCGATTGATCCCGGGAGCCATATCCAGACAAAGGCTTCTTGAATGGGTTCAGAAGTCATCTTTCACCGCAGCTGTAGATGTTCGAACTGCTTGTGGCATCAATGCCAGGGTGGATGCGTTGGCAGAAATCTGACTAGCAAGAGTCGACTGATCTGAATCGAAGAGACGCACGCCAACCACGGCGGCTGCTTCAAAAACAGCGCCAATCGCACAACCAAGATCCCCTCGTTCGATGCGGTGCACGAGTCCGCGGGATAGCCCTGACCGCTCTGCAAGTTCCTCAATTGTGATGCGGCGCTCAACGCGGGCCCTCCTGATCAACTGGCCCAGAAGGACTGCTGCATCGCGGCTGTAGCGAGAGTATGAACGGGACGCTGGTTTCGTCATTTGTTCCATTAATAGGTCGTTATGGGCAATCTAATCCTATTTATAGAACAATTCAGAATAATCAACCGGGTTGATCCATAAATACGGCTTCAAAGCTCTTTAAGGTCTGTTTATAGCACTTCCAGACCAGAAAATCTGCACATCGTAGGAAGCCTCAGCATTCGTTATTTTGGCAGGACCGGTAGGTGGGTAGCCCCGACGTCGACGAAAAATGCGAGAGAATCGGACGGAATGCGATTGTGATCAAAAATACTTTATCTAACATTTTGATAAAACTTGGTTTTTGGAGGCCGAGCGCCGGCGAGGGTCGGAGGAGCAAGATGTCGGATGAAATAGTCCCTGCCCAATATCCTGTGATCAGCCCTAGTCGCGAAAATTCACCATAGGAGCTTAAAATGCTGCGCCGAAGTCAGCTTGGCATATAGTGTGAAGTCAAGTTGACATGGAGGACCCGATGCGGGCAACTAAGCAGGTGATTGAAGGAAGAATGATCCCTGAGCATGCTGTCATTCCAGCAAAGGAACGGCTGAAGGCAGCTGCTGGACGTGTTTTTCAACAATACGGTGTCCACGACGGAAAGGATTTTTCCGCAGCGCTTATCGCGAAACTAGCCGACTCGAACGTGGGAACTTTGATTAAGTATTTTGGATCTGCACAGGCCATGGCACATGCTCATCTTCTTGCAATGATCAAGGAAGACGAAGCGTTGTCGACCGAGGCCAAGCGCAAGCACGCCAACAGCGCCGAAGCGGAGTTGCTGGCTTGGCTCCATTCGGTGGAACTGCATGCCCAGGATCCGTTTTCTGCGCCTATGCAGTTATCCCGTGCTTCCGCGAGTCTTTATTACCACAAGATGACCCCCATGCAGGAGCCGCTGAAGGCGTGGCGCCTCAAAGAAAGATTTCGCATTCGCGCGCTCTGCAAGAGCGTTGAGTTTGACGAGCCCGACAGGCTTGCGGACAAAATCTGGCTACTTGTGGAAGGCGCCCGAAACGAACGAATGACTTTCGATTACGACGGACCGCGCTTGCGCCTCGTTGAAGGAGCAAAAGACCTTATCGCGGCGCATCGCGAGCGCAAGTTGATGGGATCGCCGCTGAGTTAAGGCTGCTTGCCTGTGGAGATTGGGATGGAAAACGATCGCGCAATCGTCGTATTCACGGGCGATTCCTGGGACAAGATATGCGCCGAGGGCGGCTCAGGAAATTGGGTGATCAGTCCGAAGGTGGCAGATAAATGCCAGTACATTGTCTGCTGCCGGAAACGCAGCTGGAGCAATCGCAGTGACGGTATTCAAGATCGCTCTGCATTCGTGATCGGCAAAATCGCCGGCTTGATCGAACACTCCGACGTCGCCAACGAGCGCGGCCAATCGCGTTATCTGATCCAGATGTCGGATTATGCAAAAATTGATCATGCCAACGTCTGGGTTAAAGAGCGCCGTAATCCGGTTTCCTATAGCACCCTTAAGGACCTTGGCATTGATGCGCGGGCGCTTAAGTTCAAGCCGATGCCGCAGGCCGCCGCAGCGCCAAACACGAAAGGCAATTCCAGCGGTGCCATGACCATTCAGGACGCTAAAAAGGGGCTTGCTTTGACCTTTGGGGTCAGCCCGGACGACATCGAAATAACCATAAGAGGCTAAAGCTCGCTCGCCCTCAAATGTCTCATTGAAGTCAGTCATACTTGGTCATATACTCGCCTCACACAGGAGGTGCGTATGCGTAATTATCAGGTCGAACAGTGTTCAATCTCTCAGCTTAAGCCCAATCCCCGCAATGCGAGGCTTCATTCCAAGAAGCAGATCCATCAGATCGCAGCCTCGATCCGGGAATTTGGGTTCAACAACCCGGTTTTGATCGACGCCGACAATGTGATTCTGGCGGGTCATGGGCGCCTGGAAGCAGCGCGGCTTGTCGGCCTCGACGTCGTCCCAACCCTAAGGATCGACCATCTTACAGCCGAACAAAAGCGGGCGTTCATGTACGCCGACAACAAGATCGCCTTGAACGCCGGGTGGGACGTCGAGCAGATGAAACTCGATTTTCAGGAGTTGTCAGCTCTCGATCTGGGTTTCGATCTCGAAGTCATGGGTTTTGAGACTGCCGAGATCGACGGCTTGATTGACGGACCCGCAATCGCAGTCAAGGCTGATCGGGCGGACGCTGTCCCGCGCAAGGAATCGACGGCCGTCTCCGAAACTGGAGACATCTGGCTCCTTGGCGATCACAAGCTTATGTGCGGGGATGCCTGTAAGGCGTCGACATATTCGGCACTGATGAACGATGAGCGGGCCCGGATGGTTTTTACCGACCCCCCTTACAATGTTCCCATCGACGGCCACGTCGGCGGGTTGGGATCTATCAAGCACCGCGAATTCAAGATGGCATCTGGCGAAATGACGCCTGCCGAGTTCGAACAGTTCTTGCAATCGACGTTCTCCAACATGGCCAGCGTCAGCGTAAACGGCGCTATCCACTTCATCTGCATGGATTGGCGCCATTTGGGGGAGGTCATGAAAGCTTCGTCCGGGATCTATTCAGGTCTGAAGAATCTCTGCGTGTGGAACAAGAACAATGGCGGCATGGGATCCTTCTATAGGTCCAAGCACGAACTCGTATTTGTCTACAAGGTCGGCAACGAGCCCCACGTCAACACTGTGGAGCTCGGGAAGAACGGTCGGTATCGGACGAACGTCTGGGACTATGCGGGCGTGAACACCTGGCGGGCAGGTCGGGACGATGATCTCGAAATGCATCCTACGGTGAAGCCAACGGCTCTCGTCATCGACGCCATCAAGGATTGCTCGCGGCGCGGCGACATTGTGCTTGACCCCTTTGTGGGGTCTGGCACGACCATTATGGCCGCTGAAAAGTCCAAGCGTAAGGCCCGCGCGATCGAAATTGACCCGCTCTATGTCGATGTGGCTATCAGGCGTTGGCAGGATTTCACAAAGGAGCCTGCGATCCTCTCGGCGACTGGCGAGACGTTTGCTGAGATTGAGGCGCGCGGCGATCCGCTAGGGTAAGAGCCTTCAAACAGACAATTGTGCGACCCAAAATTTGATCGCAAGCGCATTGTGTGCTAGGAAGAACTTGCCTCACGCGAGGTCTGGGTGGGGGTTCTGTGAACCCTACGTGATGTCTCGATCCGGAAAGTAGCGTGTAGTTGATGGCGTGACGCCTGATGGGCCTGAATCTTTGCATGGCAAAGATTTGGAAAACCTGCAGGGTCACGCTTTTCCGTTTGTGGCCTTGCTCCATTCCTCCCATTGCGAGTTCACAAATGACACGAGACGAACGAGGCCGATATATCGGCTGCGGTAATTTTAAGGGTCGGCCGCGCAAGCAGGCCCGCCAGATTTCTGCGCAGCAGAATCGCGAGGACTTCTTCGCTGCGACTGAAATGCCCGTTCCGATCATCGAAAATGGAAAGCGTAAGACGATTCCAGCGTTTGTTGCAATTAACAGGCAGCTCGTGAAGCACGCCGTGTCGGGAAATATGCGAGCGATCGTTGAATATAAGAAGTTGGAGCGCTCGTTAACGTCCGAACTTTGGAACGAAAAGACAGCGCAACTTGAGCAATTCTTAAAGTCAGAGAAGCTTGCAAAGAATTTTCCAGAAGACGTTACAGATGATATTTTGGACACATTGAAGCTCATGCGGATGGTGTTGCGTGAGGATTTTCCTGTGTAGCCTTTGAGTCAGCAGCGCTGAGGGTGTATTTGGCCCTCAGCGCGCATCGCTTAGCTCTGACGCGCCGCGTCCGGGTATCAACACGGGCTACTCCGCTGCCTCCGCGGGAAGTGTTGTTGTCATTTCAGCTATGCTCTGGAATTCCATCACAAACTCCGGCCGGTGCTGTCTCAGATAACGCGAGATGCGGGTATTGCCGAGCAGCTTTGCTACATACCCCTTCACGACGGTCAAGTTGAGATGGTCTCTTCCGTAAGAGTCCTGGATGCCGGTCATAGATTCCTGGAGCCGGGACAGTTCTCGCTCCATGCGCTGCATCGCCTCAGCAGTCATGCCTTTCATGCGCTTTGGCGTTTCAGTGTCTGCCAACTGCGATTGCGGCGTTCCCGCGAGGATCGCAGAGATGTAGCTCACCGTGTAGTTGTTCGCATTGACGAGAAGTTCAGCGGCCTCGATTTGGCGTATCGGGTTCATTTTTCGCAGTACGTCGAAAATTGCCATCGGACACGACTTATCCTTTAGTAGACCGACCGCTTCACTGCAGATGCCCTCGAGTAGCTTTGCCTTGCGCACGACGCTTCGAATATTGATGTCGAGTGCCTTTGCTATCCGCTCTTTCGGCACGTTGTGCTCGATAGCTTTTGCTATCATTCGCTGCTCTTGCACCGGGGATAGACGGCTCACACGCTTGTTGTAGGTGAATGCCTCGTCGTCGGTTGAGATGATGCACTCGACCTCTTCGATCCCGATGTCCTTTAAGGCCTCTATTCTTAAGTGACCGTCCAATAAGAGATAAACACCCGGTTTTCTTGGCGCCTGAACTACGACTGGCGATTCAACCAACCCGACCTCACGAATCGACGTCACAATCTGCCGATATTTCTTGCTCGCCTTGACGTTCTTGTGAATCGCGTGAACCGGCAAGATCGAGGAGATCGGGATTTTCGCGCATTTTCCCTCGAATGCTTGGGTGATTTTGTTGAACTCAACTCTGTCGGAGGGGTCTGTCATACTTCAGCCCTCCCGCCCAGTTGCTGCTCTATATAGGCCGGCATCAATTCGAGTTTCTCAGCACGAAGCAGCGTTGCAAAGCCTTCGTCGTTCTTTAGTGACCGCAGTGCTTCGACCACGAACAGCAGACGGTTTTGGGTCACCTCGGCCTTCTTGATCATGACCTTCTGCCGATCAGCTTCCTGTCGATATGCACGCATTAGGGCTTCAGTGGTCAAGGGTCGTTTGGACTGGTCACGACGGCCATAGCTACTTCCTTGAATCTGCCGGCCTCGGCGGCGCCGCTGCTCGATAAGCCTGCGCACGGCGACAAGCTTTTTGCCTCGCAGTTTTTTCTCGGTGTAAGCTTGAGCAAGAGCATGCTGAATGGACTCGTCGTCAGACTTCGAAATCTCCATTGCGAGGGTGAGGGGGATCAGACCAGCTTCAACGGCAGTCAACAGTCGCTCCTCACCATTTTCGAGCAACTGACCGATCGTGTAGACGTATTCCGGTGTCACCCCGATTTTCTCGGCGATCTGGCCGTCGCTATAGCCCCGCTTGCGGAGTGTGCCGACGTCTTTTAACAAATCTACCGCTCGATGCTGGTGACCGGCCCCCCACTGAGTGGTCCGATTGGAATGTTAGTTTAGAGATTGCATTTTGACTACCTCCCTAGGTGTTGGCCAGACGATGGCTTCGGGTGCCGGCGGTCGATATCCAAGCGATGAGTGTGGACGCACGGTGTTGTAGTGGCGTCGCCAATTTTCGATCACGATCTGGGCCTCCTTGAGTGTGTAGAAGATCTCGCCGTTGAGCAGTTCATCGCGCAGCTTGCCGTTGAAGCTCTCGCAATAGCCATTCTCCCACGGGCTGCCCGGTTCGATGTAGGCGGTCTTGGCTCCAACAGCGGCGATCCAATCTCGGAGTGCTTCGGCAACGAACTCAGGTCCGTTGTCGGAGCGGATGTGGGTCGGAATGCCGCGCGCGACAAACAACTCGCACAGGGCTTCGATGACGTCGGTGGCCTTGAGCTTCCGTGCGACCCTTATGGCCAGGCTCTCACGGGTGAACTCGTCGATGATGCACAAAATCCGGAACGCCTTTCCGTCGTGGGTGCGATCAGCAACGAAGTCATAGGACCAGACGTGGTTGGGCCGCTCGGGCCGCAGACGGATGCATGAACCGTCGTTGAGCCACAGACGCCCGCGTTTAGGCTGTTTGGCAGGCACCTTCAGCCCCTCACATCGCCAGATCCGCTCGACACGCTTCTTGTTCACCGTCCAGCCGGCTCTGCGAAGCAACGCCGTAATCCGGCGATATCCGTAGCGTCCATACTGGCGGGCAAGCGCGATGATGTCGGCAGTCAATGCTGCCTCGTCATCGGGGGTCGTTGGGGTCTTGCGCTGCGTCGATCGATGTTGACCCAAAGCCCGGCACGCCCGTCTTTCGGAGATGCCAAGCTCAACTGTTACATGATCGACGCACGCACGGCGTCGGGAGGGGCTTAGAAGTTTCCCTTTGCGGCCTCCGCCAGGATCAGCTTGTCCAGCGTCAGGTCCGACACCGCCCGCCGGAGACGATTGTTCTCGGTCTCCAGCTCCTTCAGCCGCTTCACCTGATCGCCCTTCAGGCCGCCGTACTCATTCCGCCATCGATAGTACGTTACTTCCGTCACGCCTATCGCTCGGACCGCGTCTACCACCTGCCGGCCCTGTGCCATCAGCACATCAACCTGCCGCAGCTTCGCAACAATCTCTTCAGCCGTATGCCTCTTCCTTGCCATCGATCTCATCCTCCATCCGAAAATCATACTTCAGGGAGGACCACTTCAAAGGGGGCAGATCAGTGTGGCCTTCCGCGTTAAAGATAGCCGCGATCTCCTTCTCCGATTTTCCATCATCGACAAACATCCGATAAATCCTTTGGACATTCTCGATTTCGTTCGACGGCCCCAAGGTCAGAACCACGCGGTCGGTCTGCAGGCTCTTGCGTTGACCGGACGACAGCTCACTTTTTGGCATATGATTTTCGTCGATGAGGGTGCGTCTAAGACCGTATCCAGCAGCACCGCCCTGCCGATAGCCAAGTTCCGCAAGCCGGCACTGGCCCGCGAAAACCTTCACGGATAGCTCGCGGCTGTACTCGCCGGCCATGACCCGTTTGACGGTCTTGAGAAGATTGGAGCCGATGCTGCCGTCGTTCTCGAACTGCTCGCCGCAGTAATGGACCCGGATCCCCGCTCGGGAGCAGATGTGCTCGTGGTACGCGCCTTCATCTGCATCCTGAAAACGGCCCCAGCGGCTCACATCGTAGACCAGGATGGCGACAAACTGAGCTTGTCCCGAATGGACCTCCGCCATCAGGGCCTGGAGTGCTTCACGTCCATCGAGCCGAAGGCCGCTTCTTCCGGAGTCCTCATAAATCCGTAAAATGTCGAAGCCGCGTTCCTCGGCAAAGCGCCGGATGCGATCTAGCTGATTTTCAGTCGAGTACTTCTGGTGATCCGTCGACATGCGGACGTAAGCAACGGCCGACTGCGCCTTGTTCGGATCAGTTTTTGCGTGGGCCCCACCGGTTTGCCTGTTCAAGGCTACCCTCATTCCAACACATACGAGTCTCGCTGCTTCCCCAATTCAGCGGTCGAGTTTCCCCATGACAGCTAATTGATGGGAGCGTGGAATGTCGTTTCCGAATGGGGGTAAGATCTTTCCGCATCAGGCCGAAAACCAGCAAGCCAGCGCGGGTGCCGCAGCTTTGACAAATTTTGCGGGAGCAATGAGCAAAGCCTTGAACCGGGACTTCGCGGGAAGCTCGAAGATCAAAACGGTCGCGAAATTGACCGGGGCGAACGAGCGAACCGTCAAGAACTGGTTCAGCGGGGCGTACGGTCCGAGCGGATCCTACCTCGTGTTACTCGCGCGTCATTCCAACAAAGTGTTGGAGGTGTTCCTTGCCCTGGCAGGACGAGATGGCCTGCTACAGGAAAGCGAGATTGCTCATCTCGAAGAGCGGTTGATCGACCTGTTGTCCCAGCACCGCTCTCATATCGACGAGAATTCCGACGCGACCTAGCCGCTACATCCAAGCACGCGTGTTTTGATGAATTGTCTGCCTGTTCGAGTCCTGATCAGGACCTGTTCCAGTCCTGCTATTTTCGGAATAGCTCAGGATCGAATTCGGCTTAAGTCACTGAATTATTGACATTTTTCATATCTTTATGCGTTTTTGACCCGGTTTTATTTTTTTCTGGGCAAAGCATGGTTCGGGTGTGACTACATCCACCGCCAGCGAGTTTTTGCCGCTTTCTCATCTTCACCGTCCACACCACCGGCACATGCACGCGAGCCTCTGAGGCCGCGCCGCTGAAGCGCGAACGCGCGGGACGCATTATGTTTAACAGCGCCTTTCGATTTTGACCGTTAGCGTGTCTATTTTATCACGCTTGAGGAGAAAGCTGCGGACGATCCGCTCGACCTGAAACCATCGGCCCCGTTGTCCATTTTTCATTAACTGGGGGACCAATAGGGTTCGTCCAACTTCAACACGGGGAAAAAACAATGCGTATCCGTTCTGCACTCCTGGCACTTTCCGCCGCCCTGCTGGCTTCGACGGCCTCTTTCGCCGCTGACCTGCCTGCGCGCACCTACACCAAGGCGCCGATTTATGCCGCGCCGATCTACAACTGGACCGGCATCTACGTCGGCGCGCACATCGGCGCAGCCTTCGGCGGTGACAACGGCTATGCGACCACCATTGCTGGCCTCACCGGCAGCAACCGCGACGCCGCGTTCCTCGGCGGCGGTCAGGTCGGCGCGGACTATCAGTTCGCTCCGAACTGGCTGATCGGTGTCGAAGGCCAGATCAGCGGCCTGTCGAACAGCGACCGCTCATTCTCCAACGCAGTTGGGACCTTCCGCGACCGCACTGACTGGCTCGCGTCGGTCACCGGCCGTCTCGGCTACACTTGGGGCCCGGGTCTGGTCTATGCCAAGGGCGGTGTCGCATTCCGTGACGACAACGGCCTTGCTGCCACGGCGGGCTTCCTGCCGGCTGTGACCGACCGCAACTCGACCGGCTATACCGTCGGCGGCGGCTTTGAATACATGTTCGCTCCCGCCTGGTCGGCGAAGGTTGAGTACCAGTACTACAACTTCGACACGACCACTGTGGCGTCCACTCCTGCTGGCGCGCTCTCCTACAAGGACGACCTCCATACCGTGAAGGTCGGCGTGAACTATCACTTCAACTGGGGTGGTCCGGTTATGGCGAAATACTAAGAATTCATACTAAGAATTCTCTCCAGACAAACTTGAGGCCCCGGTTTTCCGGGGCCTTTTTTGTTGCGTTACACTTTTGTCCCGCCGCTCAGAATATCGCGATCCTCGCGCGAGCGCCGGGTGATGAAATCGATCACCGCACGGACTGGCGGCAGACCGATCAGGTCCGGGTGCGCCAGCAGCCAGATGTCGGAGATGCCGGCGAGCTTCTGCGGCGACACGCGAACGAGATCGTCATGCGCGTCGCCGACGATGCAGGACATGGCGCAGATGCCGATCCCGGCGCGGACCGCCGCCAGCATGTCGGACTGTGACGAACATCGCATCACCACGGAGGCATGCCGCGCGACATGATCGCTCCAGCGGCCCAGTTCCGCGTTGGAGGCCCTGTCCGCGAAGCCGATGACGCTGTGATGTTTCCAGTCGTCGCGATGCTGGGGCAGCGGATGGCGGGCGGCGTAGTCGCGCGAGGCATAGAAGCCAACGCCAAGCCGCGCGATCTTGCGCCCCACCAGGTTCTCGTCGCCGCTTTGATAGATGCGCAGCACGATGTCGGCCTCGCGCTTGCGCACGCTGACCGGAAACGGATGCGTGACGAATTCGATCTGGACATCGGGATGGGTGGCGATGAATGACGCCATGTGCGGCATCAGCCAGTAGGCCGCCAATGTCGGGCCGATCGAGAACTTGACGATCCCGCGCGCTTTCTCGCCTTTCGCCGAGACCGCGGCCTCCGCGCGCAATGCCGCGGCTTCCATCGCGGCGGTATGTTCGCGGAAACGGCGGCCCTGCGCGGTCAGCACCAGCCCGTCATTGGAACGGACGAACAGTTTGGTCCCGAGCTGGGCTTCCAGCGCGGCGATCTCGCGGCCCACGGTGGGGTGGCTCGAGCGCAGGCGGCGCGCCGCGCCGAGATAGCTGCCGGTCTCGGTGACCGCGATGAAAGTCCGGCACAGGTCCCAGTCCATCTGTTCAATCCTGATATTGCGACTGTTCAAGATTGGACATTCGGAGTGCCGGGTCAAGATGTTATCGTTGCTCACATTCAGCACAGGAACATTGGTCAATGCCGCTTCCAGCCTCGCTTACCGGCACACTCGAACTGCCCGTTCTGGGCTCGCCGCTCTTTATCGTATCAGGCCCTGAACTTGTGATTGCCCAATGCAAAGCCGGCATCGTCGGCTCGTTCCCGGCGCTGAATGCGCGGCCTGCCGCAAAACTCGGCGAATGGCTGACGCGGATCGAGGACGAACTCGGCGAGTACAAGGCGAAGAATCCGGACAAGAAGGTCGCACCCTTCGCGGTCAACCAGATCTGCCACGCCTCGAACGATCGGCTGATGCAGGACATGGAAACCTGTACCCGGCACAAGGTGCCGATCATCATCACATCGCTGCGCCCACCGTCGGAGATTGTCGATGCGGCGCATTCCTATGGCGGCGTGGTGTTTCATGACGTCATCAACGTCAAGCACGCGCGCAAGGCGGTGGAGCAGGGCGTCGATGGATTGATCCTGGTCTGCGCCGGCGCCGGCGGTCACGCCGGAACGCTGTCGCCGTTTGCGCTGGTGCGCGAAGTGAAGCAGTGGTTCAAGGGTACGATCCTGCTGTCGGGTGCGATCTCCGATGGCTGGGGCATCGCGTCGGCGCTCGCGCTCGGCGCGGACATGGCCTACATGGGCACGCGCTTCATCGCCACCGTCGAGGCCAATGCCGAGCCGGCCTACAAGACAGCGCTAACCGAATACGCCGCGCACGACACCGTTTACACAAACTTGTTCACCGGCGTGCACGGCAACTATCTCGGTCCCTCGATCGCCGCGGCCGGTCTCGATCCGGAAAATCTTCCGGTCGCCGACAAATCGAAGATGAACTTCGGGTCCGGCGGCAACATGAAGGTCAAGGCCTGGCGCGACATCTGGGGTTCGGGGCAGGGCATCGGCCAGATCAAGGACGTGCCGCCGGTCGCTGAACTGGTCGAGCGGCTGAAGCGCGAATTCGATGAGGCGAGAGGAGATTTCCTGACGCGCGCAAGCGCGTAGGAACGCGATCCCGAAAAGCGGAATACCGTTTCGGGACAGTCGTGTTCAACAAGAGGCGCAACGCCCGGACATATTAATAAACCCAAGGGAGAAAACCATGAGAGCCATATCATTGCGTGCGATGGCATTGCTAACGCTGGCCGCCTGCGGCGTTGCGCAAGCTGACACCAAGGGCGACATCCGCATCGGACAAACGCTGCCCTACAGCGGCCCGCTGTCGGGCTTCGGCGCCATCGGCCGGGTTCAGGAAGCGTATTTCGAGAAGATCAACGCCGAAGGCGGGATCAACGGGCGCAAGGTGAAGTTCATCAGCATCGACGACGCCTATTCGCCGCCAAAAACGGTGGAGCAGACCCGCAAACTGGTGGAGCAGGACGAGGTCACCGTGCTGTTCGGCTCACTTGGCACGGCGACCAACAATGCCGTGCATCGTTACCTCAACGGCAAGAAAATCCCGCAACTGTTCGTGCTGAGCGGCGCGACCAAATGGGCCGATCCGAAGAATTTTCCCTACACCATGCCGGGCATGGCGGCCTACGAGTCCGAGGGTGTGATCTACGCCAAGTACATCCTCCAGACCAAGCCTGACGCCAGGATCGCGATATTGTCGCAGAACGACGATTTCGGACGGGACTATGTGGCCGGCTTCAAGCGCGCGCTCGGCGCCAAGGCGGCGACGATGATCGTGGCCGAGGCAAACTATGAAACCAGCGCGCCGACCATCAGTTCCCAGCTCGCAAACCTGAAAGCCTCGGGTGCCAATGTGCTGTTCGGGGTGACGTTGGGGAAATTTACGTCCCAGTTGATCAAGGGCATCGCCGAACTGGGATGGAAGCCCGATCTGACATTCCTGCCGACGTCGTCGGCGTCGATTTCATTCCTGGCGCCGGCCGGTCTCGAGAATGCCGTCGGCATGATTTCGTCCAGCAACCAGAAGGACGTCAACGACGTTCAGTGGGCTGACGATCCCGGCGTGAAGGGGTTCTTCGCGTTCATGAAGCAGTACATGCCCAGTGCTGACCTGAATAACTCCAACTATTCCGCCGGCTATCATTACGCCACGTTGCTGGCGACCGTTCTGAGGGCATGCAAGGACGATTTCAGCAGCGAGAACATCCGGCGTCAGGCTGCATCGCTCAAGGATGTTCAGTTGCCGCTGTTGTTGCCCGGTATCACGGTGACCACGGGGCCTGACGACTACCTGCCGTTCCAGCAACTGCTGCTGCGCCGCTTCGACGGCAAAAGCTGGGTCGGCTTCGGCAAGGTTCTCGACGATCAATAGGCAGTGAGGATGCGCCGCCGGGTCTGATCCGGCGGCGCACGGCTATTCCCTCCTTAACTGGAATACGATCATGATCATCAGCGGCGACCGCCGGATTGGCTATCCCGACATTCACCAGCGCATCGCGCGGGCGGCGAACGGTTTCAAGACGCTCGGCGTTCGCGACGGCGCGCCGGTTGGCCTGATGCTGCGCAACGATTTCGCATTCTTCGAGGCGTCATACGCGGCGGCGATGCTGGGATCGCCGGTGGTGCCGATCAACTGGCATCTGAAGGCGGAAGAAGTCGCCTACATTCTGGCCGACAGCGGGGCGCATGCACTGGTCTGCCACGCCGATCTCCTGCCGCAAATTAAAGATGGCCTGCCGAAGCGGCTGCCGCTGCTGGTGGTGACCACGCCGCCGGAAATCGCCGCTGCGTTCGGCGTGCCGCCCGAACTCGCGCGCGTGCCTGACGGCCTGACGAACTGGGACCTGTGGCGCGATGGCCATGCGCCGTCGCAGACCGGGTCGGGCCGGGCTTCCGTGATGTTCTACACCTCCGGCACGACAGGCCGGCCGAAAGGCGTCCGCCGTCATCCGATGCAGCCGGAACAGATGGCCGCCGCCGAGCGTGTCGGCGCGATAACCTACGGCGTGAAGCCGAACGAGAATCAGGTCATTCTCATGAATGGCCCGATGTATCACTCGGCGCCGAATTCCTATGGCAACCTGGCGTTCCGCCACGGCTGCACCATCGTGCTGGAGCCGCGTTTCGATCCGGAAGACCTGTTGCAATTGATCGAGCGGCACAAGGTCACCCACATGCATATGGTGCCGACCATGTTTGTGCGCCTGCTGCGGCTGCCTGATGAGGTGAAGACGAAATACGATCTCTCGTTCCTGCGCGACGTCGTGCATGGGGCCGCGCCCTGTCCGGTGCCGGTGAAGCAGGCGATGATCGACTGGTGGGGGCCGGTCATCAACGAATATTTCGGCTCGACCGAGACCGGCATTCCGATCTGGCATTCGTCGCAGGAGGCGCTGGCGAAGCCCGGCACCGTCGGCCGCGCTATCGAGGGTGGCATCGTGAAGATCTTCGGCCCCAATGGCGAGCCACGCGGCGTCAACGAGATCGGCGAGATCTACATGCGGCAGACCGCGATGGCGGATTTCGACTATCACCGCAAGGCAGGCGCGCGCGAGGAAGCCGGCCGTGACGGCCTGGTCAGCGTCGGCGACGTCGGCTATCTCGATGAAGACGGCTATCTGTTCCTGTGCGACCGCAAGCGCGACATGGTGATTTCCGGCGGCGTCAACATCTATCCGGCCGAAATCGAGAACACGCTGATCGGCATGGACGGCGTGCGCGACTGCGCGGTGTTCGGCATTCCGGACGAGGAGTTCGGCGAGCGGCTGATGGCCTGCATCGAATCGGAAACGGGCGCGGCGCTGACGCCGCACGCGGTACAGGATTATCTGCGCAAGCGGCTGGCGAACTTCAAGGTGCCGAAGGACATCCAGTTCCTCGACGAATTGCCGCGCGAAGCCAGCGGCAAGATCTTCAAACGCAAGCTGCGCGATCCCTATTGGGAGAATCGCGTGTCGGCGTAGACGCCTCGCTGGCTCGTGTTATCACAGAGCCTGATCAAAGCAGTGACGAGTCCGTTTGATGACTTGAGCGTGTTCTATCCGCCGTCATGCTCGGACTTGTTCCGGGCATCCACGTCTTCGGCCGAAGCAACAGAAAAGACGTGGATGCCCGGAACAAAGCCCGGCCATGACGAACTCTGACTGGCGCGCTGATTTCATGGACTGCATTTCGAGTCCAACTCTCAAGCCCGCCGCGCGGACCTGTTGAAAGTCGTCGGATTGCACGGTTGCTGATGTTCCCGGCCTGAAATCATGTCATGTTGTCCTGAACTCGATTGAACAGCCCGGCGGAGCGAACCGCCGGCAGGGCGGGAAACTTAAACATGATGTCGTTGGCGCAGGGTCTTCTCGGAGGGGCATCCGGGACGCTGGTTGGCTTTACCCTTGGGCTGATCGGCGGCGGCGGCTCCGTTCTCGCAGTGCCGCTGATGGTGTATCTGGTTGCCGTGCCGAATCCGCATATTGCGATCGGGACCAGTTCGATCGGCGTCGCAGTGAGCGCGGCGTTCGGTCTTTCGATTCATGCGCGCGCCGGAACGGTGAAGTGGGCCTGTGCATTCGTGCTCGCCGGAGCCGGAATTGTCGGCGCATTGATCGGCTCCACGATGGGCAAGATGGTGGACGGACAGCGCCTGCTCGTGCTGTTCGCACTGCTGATGCTGGTGATTGCCGCGCTGATGCGGTCGCGCCGCGAATATGCCGGCGATCACACGGTGCAACTGAACAGGGCGAATGCGCCGAAACTGGCCGGTCTTGGGCTTGCAACCGGCTTGCTCTCCGGCTTCTTCGGGATCGGCGGCGGCTTCCTGATCGTTCCCGCGCTGGTTTTCGCCACCGACATGCCGCTGGTCTATGCGGTGAGTTCGTCGCTGGTGGCGGTGCTGGCGTTCGGGCTGACGACGGCCGGAAACTATGCGTTCTCCGGCCTCATCGACTGGCCGCTTGCGGCCATTTTCATCGCCGGTGGCCTCGTCGGAGGATGGATCGGCGTCAGGTCGGCGCATCTGTTCGCGAGCCGGCGAACCTTGCTCAACGATATTTTCGTCGGCGTCATCATCTGCGTGGCGGTCTACATGCTGGTGCGGGCGTGGACTGGTTGATTGAAATCGAATCGAAGCCATCACCCTGAGGTGCCGTAGCGAAGTGGAGGCCTCGAAGGGCGACGGCGTGTTTGACACGTCATCCTTCGAGGCTCGCGCGAAGACGCGCTCGCACCTCAGGATGACGCTGTCGGTCAAAACTTATGGCACCGCTCTAGTTCGCGGGCCGGATCCAGACGCGGTTGTCGTGGAACGCCGCGCCGCCATAGGGCGCCACCGGGTCGGCACCGGTCAGGGTATTGATGCCGCGCCCGTCCTCGTAGGCGTGGTTCGGCCAGATCGATTCCGCGATCAGCACGCCGCGCCGCACGCCGTCGAACAGTTTGGCGTGGAGCCGCACCTCGCCGCGCGGATTGCCGAGGACCACCTTGCCGCCGTCCGCAATCGACAACGCCGCCGCGTCATCGGGATGGATCATCACCGTGGGCTGCTGCTCGCGGCCAAGCGAAGTCGGCGTCTCATTGAAGGTCGAGTTGAGGAAGTTGCGCGCCGGTGAAGTCGCAAGACGGAATTGATGGGCGTCATCGATGTCCTCGATCACGGTCCAGTGGTCGGGCAGTTGCGGCAGGCCGTCGACCGGTCCGGAAAGTCCCGGGCTGCGGAATGGCACCGTCGGCCAGTCTGGCTTGAAACGGAATTTGCCGTCGGGCCACGCAAAGCCGTTCGTATAGTGCGCGGTGTCGAAATCCGGCTGGCAGTCGATCCAGCGCTCGCGTTCCAGATTTTCCAGCGTGCCCCAGCCGGATTTTTGCAGCGTCTCGTCGATGATTTCGCGTGACGTCATTGCGAAGCCGCGATGTTCGGCGCCCAGCCGCCTCGCAAGCGCCGCGATCACGTCATGGTTGGAGCGGCACTCGCCCAGCGGCTCGATCAGCTTCGGGCCGGCGAGAATGTATTGATGCCCGCCGCCCTGATAGACGTCGTCATGCTCCATGAACATGGTGGCCGGCAGCACGAGATCGGCGGCCTTCGCGGTCTCGGTCATGAACTGCTCGTGCACGCACACGAACAGGTCGTCGCGCGCGAAGCCCTGCTTGACGCGGGTCTGGTCTGGCGCGACCGACACCGGATTGGTGTTCTGGATCAGCATCGCCGTCACCGGCGGTCCGTTGAACAGGGCGTCAGCATCGCCGCAGAGAATCGCCCCGATGCGCGACTGGTCGAGCGCGCGCGCCGACGGATCGGCGACGTCGAGCCCTTCGATCAGCGTACGGTCCCAGTGATAGATCGCGCCGTTGTTGTGAAACGCGCCGCCGCCTTCATGACGCCAAGCGCCGGTCACCGCCGCGATGCAACTTGCCGCGTGCATGTTGGCCGCACCATTGCGTGAACGCGAGAAGCCGTAGCCGAGCCGGAAATAGGTGCGCGGTGTATCGCCCACCAGCCGCGCGAATTCCTCGATGGTCTCCACCGGACAGCCGGTGATCGGCGAGGCCCATGCCGGATCGCGGCTACGCAGATGGCCTTCAAGCTGCTGCGGCGCGTCCGTGTATTGGGCGAGGAAATCCCGGTCGGCCTTGCCGTCGCGAAACAGGCAATGCATCACGGCGCAGGCGAGCGCGCCGTCGGTGCCGGGGCGCAGCAACACCGCCAGATCAGCCTGCTCCATGGTGCCGTTCATGTAGACGTCGACCGCGACAATCTTCGCGCCGCGTTCCTTGCGCGCGCGGGTCGCGTGGGTCATGACGTTGACCTGCGTGCTCACCGCGTTGGTGCCCCAGATCACTACGCAGTCGGATTTTGCCATCTCGCGCGGATCGGGGCCGGCGAGCCTGCCGGTGCCGGCGACGAATCCGGTCCATGCCGGATTGACGCAGATGGTGGAATGAAAGCCGGAATATTTCTTGGCGTGGCGCAGGCGGTTGATGCCGTCGCGCATCACGAGGCCCATGGTGCCGGCATACTGATAGGGCCACACGGATTCGGAGCCGTAGCGCGCCTCGGCCTCTTGGAATTTTTCGGCGACCAGATCGAGCGCGTCGTCCCAAGAAATCGGCACGAAGGTGCCGGAGCCTTTGGCGCCGGTGCGGATCAGGGGCTTCGTCAGCCGATCCGGATGATGGATGCGCTCGGCGTAGCGTGCGACCTTGGCGCAGATCACGCCGGCAGTGTAGCCGTTGTCCCGCGCGCCGCGCACCCGGCCAATGGTGCGTTCGTCGAGCACGTCCACTTCCAGCGCGCAGGTCGAGGGGCAATCGTGCGGACATACTGTCGCGACGACCCGGCGGGCCATCGATTTGGGGCGGGGCATCTCGTTCATTGCCAAGACCTTAGTCAGGGCGGCCGGACATGCAAGGCATGATAGTCAAGGCATGGCAGGCCTTCGGACGCCATAAGGCCCGTCTCCAGCGCATGGCCGGAAACCATCCCACGGACTCAACCCGGCGTGGAGAGATGTGCTATGCGGAACCCGCATCCGGACCGGGATGACGCCTGACCGGCGGCATCGTGCGTCACATCTGGTTTGAAGGAATATCGATGAACATCCTGCCCTCAAATCTGCGCTTTGGCGCGGGTCAGTCCGTCAAGCGCCTCGAGGATCAGCGGCTTCTCACTGGGCAGGGACATTTCATCGACGACAAGCCGCAGGACGGCGCGCTGTGGCTCTATGTGCTGCGCTCGCCGCACGCCCATGCGAAAATCACGGCCATCGATACCAGCGACGCGCTGGCTGTGCCGGGCGTTGCGGCTGTTTATACGGGTGCCGATCTGATCGCGGACAATATCGGCACGATTCCGACCCTGCCGATCTTCAAACGACCCGACGGCTCGCCGATGGCCGCGCCGCCACGGCGGCTGCTGGCGCACGATATTGTTCGCTTTGCCGGTGAGCCGGTCGCCGCTGTGCTGGCTTCGTCACGCGCCGATGCGCAGACTGCCGCGGAAGCGATTTCCATCGACTATGACATCCTGCCCGCTGTCATCAGTCCGGTAGACGCGCTGGCGCCCGGCGCGCCGGTGGTGTGGCCCGATGCGCCGGACAACATCGCTGCGGCAACGAGTTACGGCGACGCGGCGGCGACCGAAGCGGCATTCGCGAAGGCGAAACACGTCGTCTCGCTCGACCTCACCAGCCAGCGGCTGGTGCCATCTGCGATGGAGCCGCGCAGCACCATGGCGGAGGTCGACAAGAAGACCGGCCGCCTCACGCTCCATGTCCAGAGCCAGACGCCGACGGCGACGCGTGACATTCTCGCGGACGCGGTGCTCAAGCGTCCGAAGGACAGCGTGCATGTGCTGGTCGGCGACATCGGCGGCGGCTTCGGCCACAAGGTCAATCTCTATCCGGAAGACGGTCTCGTGGCCTATGCCGCGACCAAGTTGAAGCGCACGGTGCGCTGGCGCGGGGACCGCATCGATGATTTCGTTGGCGGCTCCCATGGCCGCGACCTGACATCGACCGGCGAATTCGCGCTCGACGAGAAAGGCCGCGTGCTTGCTTTCCGCGTGCGTTCGCTCGGCGGCGTCGGCGCTTATCTCACCGGTGCGGGCGTCATCATTCCGCTGGTGCTCGGGCCTTTCGTGGCGACCGGCGTCTATGATCTGCCGCTGATTCATTTCGACATCAAGGCGGTGCTGACTCACACCGCGCCGACCGGGCCTTATCGCGGCGCGGGGCGACCCGAGGCGGTCTTCATCGTCGAGCGGCTGATGGATGCCGCGGCGCGCCAAATCGGGATGGACCCGCGCCAGATCCGCAAGGTCAACTACATCAAGCCTGCGCAGATTCCCTACACCAACGCCGTCGGTCAGGTTTACGACAGCGGCGCGTTTGCCCACATGCTGGAGCGCGCCTCGAAGCTGGCGGACTGGGACGGCTTTGCCGCGCGCAAGAAAGCCGCGAGGAAAAAGGGTCTGCTCTACGGCCGCGGCCTCACCAGCTATATCGAATGGACCGGCGGCCGCGTTCACACCGAGAAGGTGACGCTGCACGCCACGGCGGAAGGCCGCGTGGTGCTGCAATCAGGCACGCAGGCGATGGGGCAGGGACTTCAGACCAGCTACTCGCAGATGGTGGCCGGCGCGCTCGGCATCCCGGTTGACCGCATTGATGTCATTCAAGGCGACACCGACAAGGCCACCGGCGGCGGCAGCGTCGGGTCGCGTTCGCTGTTCGTCGGCGGCACCGCGGCCGTGGTGTCGGCTGGCGACCTGATCCAGAAAGCGCGCGAGAAGGCTTCCCATGTGCTTGAGGCTTCGGTCGGCGACATCGAGTATGGCGACGGCTTTCTCACGGTGGTTGGCACCGACCGCCGCGTCAGCCTGTTTGATCTGGCGAAGGATGAGAAGGATGCGCGCCTCACCGTCGACAGCCAGGGCGATGTGGACGGGCCGACCTGGCCCAACGGCACGCATATCTGCGAAGTCGAGATTGATCCGGAAACCGGCGTGACGCGTGTGGTCCGTTACACCACGGTGGACGATGTCGGCATCGCCATCAATCCGATGCTGGTGACGGGCCAGGTTCAAGGCGGCGTCGCGCAGGGCATTGGGCAGGTGCTGTATGAAGGCGTGGTCTACGATTCGTCAGGGCAATTGCTTACGGCGAGCTATCAGGACTATTGCATCCCGCGCGCCAGCGACATGCCGCAGACCATCAATGTGACGCTCGATGATTCCGCGCCGTGCGTCACCAATCCGCTGGGCGCAAAAGGCTGTGGTGAATCCGGCGCGATCGGCGGCCCGCCCTGCGTCGTCAACGGCGTGATGGACGCGCTGAGCGAACTCGGTATCACGTCGCTGCAAACGCCGCTGACGCCGGTGAAGATCTGGGATGCGATCCGCGCCGCCAAGGCGAGCAAGGCGGTGTGACATAGCTTGCCGATGGGGTCAGATCTATCTCCGGTCGTCCCGGCGAAAGCGGGGACCCACTCTTTTTAAGAAATTGGATTTGAATCTCTGGATTCCCGCTTACGCGGGAATGAGCGCAGAGAGCGTGATTGACTCATGCTCTATTTGTCTTTGCCTTCCGCACCCAGCTCCCCCAGCGTCGACCACAGGGCCTTGGCGATCTTGCGCAGATGCGCCGGCGACTTGTTGAGAAGCTGATCCGGATTCCAGGTTTGCCCCGCGATGCGGAGTGCGCCGATGGTGCTCATGGCGAGCAGCCGGATCCGTAACTCGTCACCTTTCCCCTTGGCGCGCGCGGTCAAAGCCTCCACCAGTTTCTGTTCGAGCTTGGCGTATTTCAGGTGGTCACGGGCGCGCAACGCTGGCGTGCTCTTGATCAGCTTGCCGATGGCCAGCGATTGCGGATTGACTGCGGCGACGATGGTGGAGAGCAGCGCCTCCTCGACCACTTTGGTCATCGGCTCCTTGGCCGGACGGGCCGTGACCGCCGCCAGCAGCGAGTCGGCGAACTCGTCCTGCCATGCGGCGACGACATCTTCCTTGGCCGGGAAATAATCGAAGAAGCCGCGCTTGGAGACCTCCGCCGCCTCGGCGATCTGATCGACGGTGGTGGCCTCGAAACCCTGTTCGAGAAACAAGGTCATCGCCGCCCGCGCGATGCGCTCGCGGGTCTGGCGGCGCTTGCGCTCGCGCAGCCCCTCTGTGGTTTTCCTGGTTTCCTTCGTCGAACCGCGCATGTGTCTCAACTGCCGAAGATGCCCAGCTCAGATACATCATCCGCGGCATGTCGAGGCAAGGGCTTTTGCGTCCCGGCAGTCGCTCCACTCATGATGGTTCGGCGGATGATGGATCGGATGTGCGGCGTGCACCGCCGAGCGGCTGCCGCCGGGTGATGCGGTAAACTGCTGCGGGCGGAAGATTGCGGACGGTTCCGCCGACGCGGGTCGCCTTGAGTCCGAGTCGGTCGAGAATCGGCCGCGGCACCGGGCATCGCGGCCCATAGGTGAACTGATAGAACGCCCCTGTGGGGCGCAGGTAGCTGAACGCGCCGTTGAGGATCGACATGATCTTGCGCGGCGACATCGACAGCAAGGGAAGGCCGCTGACCACGGCCCCGACATTGGCCTCGGGAAACAATTTGTATTGCGCGAGTTGCGACGCATCCATCCACAGCACGCGGGCCTGCGGAAAGCGAAGCTGCAACACGCGCATGAAATCCGAGCCGTATTCGATCAGCGTCAGGTCTTGTTCGCGCACGCCCTGCGCCAGCAGCGCCCAGGTGAACACGCCGGTGCCCGCGCCAAGCTCGATCACCGGACCGTCGGCGGGGCCGATCTCGCGGGTGATGACGCGCGCGAGCGATTCGCTCGAAGGCGCAATGGCCGCAACCCGCAGCGGGTCGCTGGTCCATGACCAGAAGAATCGAAATAAATCGGCGCATTCATTCGTGGTCGCGTTCGTCATCGGTGGCTCCGGTCATGACGTGGGATCAGCCGACGCCCTGATGGACGCCGGAAATATGTGCATCTGTTGCTTTTTTGTATCTATTGCAAATTTGCACCTAATGCAGATATATCCCCGGCTTGCGCCGCAATCAAGGCTGCCCGCGCGTCAGATTGCCGCGCGAGGAATTTGCTCCCGATGGATTTTGCAGAAAGGACAATCGTCATGACGGACTGGACTCTCGAAGATATCGTGCCGCAGGCCGGGCGCATCGCCGTGGTCACCGGCGCCACCAGCGGCATCGGCTATGAGGCGGCATTGGCGCTGGCCGGCGCCGGTGCGCGCGTGATTCTGGCGTCACGCAACGAGGCGAAGGGCGCGGAGATGCTGGCGCGCATTCGCAGCGCTCATCCCGGCGCGGAGGTCAGTTTCGAACCACTCGATCTTGCGAGCCTCAAGTCGGTGGCGGATTGCGCGGACCGGCTGTCGCGAACGCTGCCGCGCCTCGACCTGCTCATCAACAACGCTGGCGTGATGGCGATCCCGGCGCGGCATGTCACAGAGGATGGCTTCGAGATGCAGCTCGGCGCGAACTATTTCGGCCACTTCGCGCTGACACTGCGGCTGCTGCCGCTGATCCGCGCGGGACAATCGCCGCGCGTGGTAACGCTGAGCAGCCTTGCCCATCGCTCGGGCCGGATTCATTTCGACGATCTGCAATTCCAGCGCAGCTACAAGCCGTGGGCGGCTTACTGCCAGTCGAAGCTGGCGACATTGCTGTTCAGCATGGAGCTGGAGCGCCGCGCGCGGGCGAACAACTGGCGGCTGATGAGCACGGCGGCGCATCCGGGTTTTTCGAGGACCGGACTACAGAGCGCGGGTCCGAACATGGGGTTGGATCGTCCGAGCCTGTTCGACCGGCTTTCAAATCTGATCGGACCGTTTGTCGCCCAGTCGGCAGCGGCCGGCGCATTGCCGACGCTCTGTGCCGCGACGTCACCCGACGCGAAAGGCGGCACGCTGTACGGACCGGATGGCTTCTACGAAATGAAGGGATCGCCGCGTAAATCGAAGATCGTGCCGTCCGCATTCGATCAGACCGTCTGGCGCAGGCTGTGGGATGTCTCCGAACAACTCACCGGCGTAACGCCCGCGCTTGCCGAAGCGGCTTAGGGCGCGCGGTGTGACAATCCGAGCGTCCTTTCCACCTCTCCGCGTTTACGGGGAGAGAGGTCGGATCGCCAAAAGCGCGTCTATGCGCCCGCGACGCGCCATGGCGTCGGGTGAGGGGCAAATGTTTCAACCTGAAAGCAGGTTGCCCCTCACGCCAACCTTTCCCGCGTGGGCGGGGAGAGGGTCATTCGCTTTTGCCGGCATCAATACGAGAAATTTGCATCGATGAATTCTAGCGCGGGCCTTCACCTGCCGCGCGCAGTGCTGTCAGACCTTCGCGATAAGTCGGATAGGCCAGTATCACGCCGAGTTCAGTGCGCAACAGGTCGTTCCGCACGCGTTTGCTTTCCGCGTAGAACGAGCGTCCCATCTCGGTGAGGCCGGCGTCGTCGAGGCTGATTTCCGGCGGCGGTTCGACGCCGCAGAGGGACGCTGCGAACGTCACCACGTCCTGCGGCGGCGCGGGTTCGTTGTCGGTGACGTTGTAGATCGCGCCGGCGCGGGGCCGTTCGAGCGACGCATCGAGCACGCGCGCGATGTCCTCGACATGGATGCGGTTGAACACCTGTCCCGGCTTGATGATGCGCCGCCCCGTTCCGCGCGCCAGTTGCACAAGCTGGCTCTGACCGGGGCCGTAGATGCCGGCGAGCCTGAAAACATGGACCGGGATGTTGTTCGTGTTACCAAAGGCGAGCCATGCCTGCTCGGCGTCGGCGCGCTCGATCGACCGCACATGGGTCGGAGTTGTCGGGGTCTGTTCGTCAATCCACGCGCCGCCATGATCGCCATAGACACCGATGGTGGAGAGATAGCCGATCCAGCGCAGGTTTGGCGCGGCGGCGATCTGGGCCGCATAGCTCTTGAGGACCGGATCGCTACTCATGCCGGGCGGCACCGAGATCAGCAGCGCGTCGCTGGCCGCCAGATCGGCGTCGATGGTGCTGTCACCTCCATCAGGTCCGAAGACATGGGCGGCTATCCCTGCGGCGGACAGGGCCTGTGCCTTGTCGCGTGACCGCACGGTCCCGCTCATATGATCGCCGCGCGCGATGCGGCGTTCGGCGAAAGTCCTGCCGCTGAAACCGAGGCCGAAAACAAAGAGGTTCACGAAAGACCCTGTTCAAGAGGAGCGATGCAACGTACCTAGTATGGTGGTTCGCAAGTCCGCAACATTTTCTCAGCGCGTCCATTTGCGGACTTGCGAACCAAAACCACACTAGAATTATAGGTTTCTATTGCCCTTTTTGAATCCGAAGTTCGCCACGGAGCGTGCCGCGAAACGAGGCGAACTTCGGATTCTGGGCACTAGTGGCTCACAGAACGACTTTCAACACAACGGAGCGCCGGATTGGGCGACTATGATCCGCTTCGCGACTATCTCTCGCGTCAGACCCTGCCTGAACTTGTCCTGAGTTTCGATCAGATTGAGGAACTGCTGGGCTTTGCGCTGCCGCGCGCGTCGCAGCGGGCATCATGGTGGGAGAAGGAGCGCAATCCCGAGAACGCGCGTCCGCAGCGCGACGCGATCCGCGACGGCGGCTACGAGGCGACACGTCTGGCCGACGGCAAGGGTGTGCGGTTCCGGAAGCTGTCCATGGGACGATACAGGCCGGGCCGCTAAAATCGCGCCGTCCCGGATATTCCTTGTGCGCCGCAAAATTTTTTGCGCGGGCCGCACATTGCCGATGCGAAAGTTCAATGCCCCGCTCCAGCGGGATGCAGCTATAAAGGCATCTCAACAAAAATAACTGGGAGCGAGACATGACATCGAAATTTCTGGCAGCCGCCGTCGCGGCCTTCAGCCTGACGACGGCGCTGCCGGCTGCCGCGCAAGGCGTCAAGATCGGCATTCTCAACGATCAGTCCGGCGTCTATGCCGACTACGGCGGCAAGTGGTCTTTCGAGGCGGCCAAGATGGCGGTCGAGGATTTCGGCGGCACGGTGCTCGGCCAGAAGATCGAGGTGGTCTCCGCCGACCATCAGAACAAGCCGGACCTCGGCGTCAGCATCGCGCGGCGCTGGTATGAGGTCGAAGGCGTCGATATGATCACCGAGCTGACCACGTCGTCGGTCGCGCTTGCGATCCACGACCTGTCCAAGCAGATGAAGAAGATCGACATCGTGGTCGGCGCTGCAACTTCGCGCCTGAGCGGCGATGCCTGCCAGCCTTACGGCTTCCACTGGGCCTATGACACCCGCGCGCTGGCCTACGGCACCGGCGGCGCACTGGTGAAGGCCGGCGGCGATACATGGTTCTTCATGACTGCCGATTACGCGTTCGGCCATGCGCTTGAAAAAGACACCGGCGACTTCGTCACGCAGCAGGGCGGCAAGGTGCTGGGCGCGGTCCGCATCCCGCTCAACACTTCGGACTTCTCGTCGTTCCTGCTGCAGGCGCAAAGCTCGAAGGCGAAGATCATCGGGCTCGCCAATGCCGGCCTCGACACCACCAACTCGATCAAGCAGGCGTCCGAATTCGGCATCGTTGCCGGCGGCCAGAAACTCGCCGGTCTTCTGCTGACACTGGCTGAAGTCCACGGCCTCGGATTGCAGGCCGCACAGGGCCTTGTGCTGACCGAGGGCTACTACTGGGATCGCGACGACAAGTCGCGCAATTTCGGCGAGAAATTCTTCAAGCGCACCGGCCGCATGCCGAACATGATCCAGGCCGGCACCTATTCGGCCACCTTGTCGTACCTCAAGGCCGTTAAGGCCGCAGGCACCAAGGACACCGAGGCGGTGGCGAAAAAGCTGAAGGAACTGCCGGTCGATGACGACTTCGCGCAGGGCGGCAAGGTGCTCGAAAACGGCCGCATGGTTCACGACCTCTATCTGTTCGAGGTCAAGAAGCCGTCGGAATCGAAGAAGCCCTGGGACTATTACAAGCAGCTCGCGGTTGTGCCCGGCGACAAGGCGTTTCCGACCGCCAAGGAGTCAGGCTGCCCGCTGACGAAATAATCTATGACACAGATCCGGCCCGGCGCTGATCCGCCGGGCCGGATTTTTGTGCATTCTTCTTTTCTCGATCTTTGCCGCGAAGCGCTGATAGTATTCTCGCGGCGTTCGGCTGGGCTGCCAGTCCGGCGCGCTCAGGAGATTCAGATGATCCGCTATCCCGTGCCAACTCTGCTTGTGCCGCTGGTTGTCTCGGCGGCCTTGTCCGCGTCAGCCTCCGCGCAAACGCCGGCTGCACAGCCGCCTGCGGCGCAGCCGAAGCCCGCCGCGGCTCCCACCTGCACATACAACAGCAGAACCTATGGCGACGGCGCGTTCGTCTGCGTAGAGAAATCGCTGATGCTGAAATGCACTGTGGACGACGCCAGGGCGTCATGGAGTGTAGTCGCCGACAGGGATCTCGGCGATAAATGCCGGGCGCCCACCCCGCGCGGAACTATCTACCAGCAGCGCGCGCGCTGGAATCGCCAGAACATCGCCCGGGAAATCATGCCGCCCAACTGACGCGCGGATTCCGGTTCCGGCGGCAGACGATATTGCAGGCGGACATACCTCAAAGGCGGAATCGGGCGATCACGGCGGGCTTTTTCTGGTAAGGGAATGTCAGCTCTCCCCTGCCCAGGAAACAGTCTTTCATGTCCGTCCGCATCGTCGACGTCCGCGAGGTCACCAAGCCGATCTCGTCCCCGATCCGCAACGCCTATATCGACTTCACGAAGATGACGACCAGCCTCGTCGCGGTGGTCACCGACGTGGTGCGCGACGGCAAGCGCGTGGTCGGCTATGGCTTCAATTCCAACGGCCGTTACGGACAGGGCGGCCTGATCCGCGAACGCTTCGCGCCGCGGCTGCTGGAGGCAGATCCGAAGACGCTGCTGGATGCGACCGGTGACAACATCGATCCCGACAAGGCGTGGGCCGCGCTGATGTCGAATGAGAAGCCCGGCGGTCACGGCGAACGCTCTGTTGCGGTCGGTACCATCGACATGGCGATCTGGGATGCGGTGGCGAAGATCGCAGGTAAGCCGCTGTTTCGCCTGCTGGCGGAGCGCCATAACCGCACCGCCGATCCCCGCGTGTTCGTCTACGCAGCGGGCGGTTACTATTATCCCGGCAAGGATCTGTCGGCGCTGCGCGGCGAGATGCGCGGCTATCTCGACCGCGGCTACAACGTCGTGAAGATGAAGATCGGCGGCGCGACGATCGCAGAAGATCAGGAGCGCATCGAGGCCGTGCTGAAGGAGATCGGTACTCAGGCTCAGCTTGCGGTGGACGCCAACGGACGCTTCGATCTGGAAACCGGCATCGCCTACGCCAAGATGCTGCGCGACTATCCGCTATTCTGGTACGAGGAAGTCGGCGATCCGCTTGATTTTGCGTTGCAGGCGGCGCTCGCGGAATTCTATCCCGGCCCGATGGCCACCGGCGAAAACCTGTTCAGCCATCAGGATGCACGCAATCTGATCCGTTATGGCGGCATGCGGCCGGATCGCGACTGGCTGCAATTCGACTGCGCGCTGTCCTATGGGCTTTGCGAATATCTGCGCACGCTCGATGTTTTGAGAACCCATGGCTGGTCGCCCTCGCGCTGCATTCCGCACGGCGGGCATCAGATGTCGCTGAACATCGCGGCGGGTCTCGGCCTCGGCGGCAATGAAAGCTATCCCGACCTGTTCCAGCCTTACGGCGGTTTCCCCGACGGCGTGCGCGTCGAGAGCGGCCATATCACCATGCCGGATCTGCCGGGCATCGGCTTCGAGGGAAAATCCGACCTCTATGCCGAGATGAGGGCGCTGGCGGCGTAAGACGCCGCGCCAAAATGTTGGCCCAATAATGAAGCCCGGCCGCGAGGCCGGGCTTTTCCAGTATGGCTGCGTGCTGAAATAATTATCTGCCGTTACCGCGGCAGCGCCCACCCGGTCCGATGTGATAGCCGCGCGGACAGGCGTGCGCCGCCGGGTTCGCCCAGTTCCTGCGGCACCCGCCGTAGGGGCCGCAGTGCCAGCCGGGGCCGCATCCGCCGGCGACCCGAATGACATCGGGAGATGAGCCTTGTGTGAGGCGCGCGAACGGCGCGGCCTGCGACAGGGCAGGAGCTGCGAGGGCGGCGAGAAGCGAAACTGTGGCAAGAATCTTCTTCATGACGTGACCCGCGGGTTCGTTGCCGAATGGATCATTGCGCAAAAACGATGCCGGCGCGGACTTCAGTAATGGCGGCGTCGATCAGTCCGAGAGCCTTCTCACGATGGCCGCCCTTGTTCGGCGTGGCGGCCGCAAGCTCGGCGCGGGCGTTTTGCAGCAGGGCAATGGTTTCGGCCATGTGGGGCTGCGCGCCGAGGGCGTAGCCTATTCCGGCGGCGGTGATGGCGACGCCGCTGAGCAGTGTCACATGAACGGATGAGAATTTCGGCATCGTGCATTCTCCTAGGGATCGAATCATTCGCCGCCCGGCTTCCCGTAAACGGGAAAGCCGCCCGCGTCTTGGACTCACGGGTGCCGGCACGGACTGACCGGCGCTGCGGACGAAATTGCTGATATTCACGCCGACGTGCAGACAATCCGCCGAAGGTTGGGATAAACTTGCGCCGTTCCGATACTTCGCCGCTTTTGTTCATCCTGTTGCGGCCTGTGGTCGCGATGACGATTGTTCGCAAATCTCTTTCGACCGAGAGTTTCGACAAGCGCCTGGGCAACAGGCAGCGCTTCATGCAGTTTTCGGAACTGTTCGAACATTTTTCCAACACCGGCGAATTCGATCCCGCGGAAGATGCGCTGTTCAAGGCGTCGATGAATTCCATTGCCGTCGGCACCACGCTGCTGGGGCGATGCAGGGGCACGTTCAGGACAGTGCGGCGCGAGAAGCGACAGGTTCTCGCGACCAACGACGACCGCTATTGCTTCGCGCGGAATGCGGAAGCCCACGATGCCTATGTGGTTCATCGCGGCAAGAAGTTCCGGTTGCGTCCGGACAGCATGGCGATCCTGAAGCTCGACGAGACGTTCTCGGGCGCCGACGGCACCAGCTACAAGCGCTTCACCAACGTGCATCTGCCGTCCGGCGCATTGCAGGCGATGGTCGCGAACGTCGATGACATGGTGGGTGTCGAGTTCGCGCCCGGCGGGGCGCTGACGCTGGCGATGGACTACAGCGATCTCGTTCTTGCGAACGATCGGGTCGCTGACGAGGCTGGCACCCAGATCGCGTCGCATATCCTGGATCTGGTGGCGATCGGTCTCGGCGCGCGCCGTGATGCCGGCGAGATGGCCGGCAAACGCGGGTTGCGTGCTGTGCGGCTGACTCACGTCCTGAACATCCTGCAACGGCGCTTTACCGAAGCGGACTTTTCCGCGCATGCGCTGGCGGCGGAGGCGGGCCTGTCCGAGCGCTACATCAACGAACTGCTGTATGAGGCGGGCGCAAGTTTCAGCGCGCGACTGCTGGAATTGCGATTGCGGAAGGCCATCGATCTGCTGGCGCAGCCGGGCCATCACCGCATCGGCGACATCGCCTTCGCCTGCGGCTTCAACGACCTGTCCTACTTCAACCGCTGCTTCCGCCGCCGCTTCGGGCTGACTCCCATCGCGGCGCGGGGGCCTCTGCCATGACGCAGGCGGCGGCGCTTGCGATCCAGGTGTTACGCCGGCACGCGGCCGGTGTGCTGACGATTCAGCATCCATTGCGGATATTCGATCGGCAGCGCGCTCGCCTTGTCGAGTGCCGTCAACTCGTCTGCTGACAACTTGATTTCGGTGGCGGCGAGATTGTCCTTGAGCTGCTCGACGGTCTTGGCGCCGACGATGACGCTCATCACGGCCTTCTGGTGCAGCAGCCACGCCAGCGCGATGCGGGCCACCGAGACGCCGTGCGCATTGGCAATGGGCCGCATGGCATCGACCACGTCGAAGGCATGGTCCTTGTTCACCGGCGGGAAGTCGAAAGTGATGCGCCGCGCGTCGTTCGGTGTTGCGACATCGCGGCCGAACTTTCCGGACAGCAGGCCGCCGGCCAGCGGCGACCACACCATCAGCCCGAGGTTCTGGTCGTCGATCAGCGGCACGATCTCGCGCTCCAGATCGCGTCCGGCGATGGTGTAGTAGGACTGCACCGTCTCGAAGCGGGCGTAGTCATGCTTCGCTGAGACGCCGAGCGCCTTCATGATCTGCCACGCCGCCATGTTGGAGCAGCCGATGTAGCGGACCTTGCCCTGAGTGACGAGATCGTCGAGCGCGCGCAGCGTCTCGTCGATCGGGGTCGCGAGATCGGCGCCGTGGACCTGATAGAGGTCGATATGGTCGAGCTCCATCCGCTTCAGGCTGGCGTCCACCGCGTCCATGATATGGCCCCGCGACAGGCCCACCGCGTTCGGTCCCGGTCCCACGCGGCTGCGGACCTTGGTGGCGACGATGACGTCGTCGCGCTTCACCTTGAGGTCGCGTAGCGCCTGGCCGAGCAGCACTTCGGACTGGCCTTCGGAATAGACATCGGCGGTGTCGATGAAGTTGACGCCGGTCTTCAGCGCGCAATCGAGCAGCGCGTTGACGCCGGTCTGGTCGACGTGGCCGATCTGCTGCCATTGAGCGCCCTGACCGGAAAACGTCATGGTGCCGAGACAGATTTCGGAGACGTACAGGCCGGTGCGGCCAAGCTGGCGATACTTCATGACAAGGATTCCCTGTTTTCGGAGCGCGGCGCGGCGACGGCTCGGTGTGCCGGATGCACGAAGACGTTCGAATGGCAGATGATGTGAGCGATCAGAAAAACTCATGCCGGGCGGCACGACGACGATGCGATCAATTTGCGGTTGAGCGTCATAGCGTAATCCCGCCGGACGATCCGTGGCAACACACACTGATTTGATGATTTCGGCTGGCGCGTCCGGTCCGTAAGCGTTCGGCGCCGGGGAGAGGCATCATCCGCCCGGCCGGATTTCATATCTATAATATCGATTTAAATATGCAGAACTACTCGTTTGCTAAAATCATGGTGCGGCCTAGATTTCGGAAGCTGAAAGCATACCGATCCCCGGCCGGCTCTTGCCCGGGAAGCGTCAGGCGTTCCACCCGGGCCGTTCTGACGAACCCAAGGATCAGATCCATGCAGACCCTGAAACAGGCGCACGCCCCGTTCCTGCCGTCACTGGTGGCGTGGATCGCGCACCGCATTTTGAGCGCGCTTGCGTCGATGAAGCCGCAACATCGCGCCGTCGCCATTGCGGCGATCGCTGCGCGCAGCGGCAATCCGGCTGGCGCATGAATGAACGGCGTGCGTCCGGCCGGAAGCCCGCCGCAGGAGTACAGATCGAGAGAGGTTGACGTCGTCTGAGAGTGGTCCGTCCGCAAGCCCGCGGGCGGCCATTCTTCCTCAAACTGATGGCCGTCTGCTCACAGGCGGCCATCTTTTTTATGTGGCGCGTCGGCGAAGACCGTCACGAATTGACGTGGATGAAATCCCGCAGCAGCGGATAGATTTCGTTGTTCCACTTGCGGCCGCTGAACACGCCGTAGTGGCCGACGCCGGCCTGCATGTGGTGCACCTTGCGATAGGCGCGCACGCCGGTGCAGAGATCCTGCGCCGCGAGGGTCTGGCCGATCGAGCAGATGTCGTCCTTCTCGCCTTCCACCGTCATCAGGCCCATCTTCTTGATCGAGCCGGGATCCACGGTGCGGCCCTTATAGGTCAGCTTGCCCTGCGGCAGCAGGTGTTCCTGAAACACGTCGCGGATGGTGTCGATGTAGAACTCCGCCGGCAGGTCCATCACCGCGAAATACTCGTCGTAGAAGGTCTTGATGGTGTCGGCCTTTTCCACTTCGCCTTTCGCCAGATGTTCGAGCAGGTCCTTGTGCGACTTGACGTGGCGTTCGAGATTCATTGAGACGAACGCCGTGACCTGAATGAAGCCGGGATAGACCTTGCGGAACGCGCCCTTGCACTGCATCGGCACGTAGTTGATCAGATTGTCCTCAAACCACTTCAGCGGCTTCGATGTGGCGAACTCGTTGACTTTGGTCGGCTGAATGCGCGTATCGATCGGCCCCGCCATCAGGGTGAGGCTCGCTGGCCGCGCGCGATGACTGTCCTCCGACATGATGGCGCAGGCGGCGAGCGCTGATACCGACGGCTGGCAGACCGCGATCATGTGCGACTTCGGACCGAGCTGGTCCATGAAGGTGATGAGGTGCTCGGTGTATTCGTCGAGACCGAACTTGCCCTGGTTGAGCGGAATATCGCGCGGGTTGTGCCAGTCGGTGATGTAGACGTCGTGGTCCTGCAACAGCGTCTGCACGGTGCCGCGCAGCAGCGTCGCGAAGTGGCCTGACATCGGCGCAACCAGCAGGACTTTCGGCTGCGCCGGCGCGCCTTCCTTCTTGAAATGCAGCAGCGAGCCGAACGGCGTCGCGAACGGGACTTCCTCGATCACCGGCCATTCGTTGTTGCCGACCGCGACGGGCTTGATGTCGTAGGGTGGTCGCTTGTAGGTCAGCGAGCTGCGCGACACCAGTTCGAGCGCAGCGGCGACGCGGCCGAACACCTTGTCCGACCAGCCGTCGGGCAGCATCTTGAGGTAGGCCAGCGCCGAGGACGCTCCACTGCGCCACGGCGCCATGAAGTCCATGGTGTTCTGGTACGTTTGATACATCATCGGCGACATCCAGGCGGTCTCCCATTTGCTCCATGCAAACTTGAAGCCAGAGCGCCGTCAATCGGCCTTGGGAATTGGCATGTCGTTTGCTGTGTGTAAAAGGAGCAGGCGCTTAAACAACAGGCAGGCTCGGCAGGACCGGGCGGACAGCCAGTCCGCCTCTTTGATGTGCAGGCGTAGGGAGCGCGACCATGGCCAAGGCCACTTTGACCATCAGCAGCAAGAATTACTCGTCATGGTCGCTGCGCGGCTGGCTGCTGACCAAGTTCTCTGGACTTGAGTTCGACGAAATCGTCACGGCGGCGGACGACGCCTCGGCGCGGGCGGAAATCCTGCTGCTGTCGTCCTCGATCCTGGTGCCGTGCCTGCGCCATGAGGGTGCAACGGTGTGGGATACGCTGGCGATCGGCGAATACCTCAACGACCTGTTGCCGGATGCGGGTTTATTGCCTTCCGAGCGTATTCCGCGAGCGCATTGCCGCTCGATCTGCGGCGAGATTCACTCCGGCTTCACGACGCTGCGCGCGTCGCTGCCGGTCAACATCAAGGGACATTTTCCCGGCTTCAAGGTCTGGTCGCGGGCGCAGGCCGACATCGACCGGATCTGCGCGATCTGGAGCGACTGCCTGGAAAAATCCGGCGGGCCGTTCCTGTTCGGGCACCGCACGATGGCGGATGCGATGTATGCGCCGGTGGTGACGCGCTTCATGACCTATGATGTGCAGCTTGGTCCGGCGCTGGCGAGCTATGCAAAACGGGTCATCGCGCTCCCCGAAATGCAGGAATGGATCGAAGCCGCCAAGCTCGAACCGGCTGAAATCGAAGAGCTTGAGGTGGAATATTAGGCAACGGCCGCGCGCAACTGCCTGCTTGCTGGGCCGGTTGCGGCTGCGGACGCTTGCCTGGAACCATGCATTCCTGGGATGCCAGAGATGACGCATCGCATGTGAGGCGGGCGGCGATGGCGGCGTGGCGCGCCACACCGGCGAATCCCCCACGGACTCAGCCACATCTTTCCCTGCGTAAAACTTCGTCACGCGCCGTCTGCGTCCAACGGCTACGCTGGCGCGGAATTCGCATGAACCATTGCAGAAGCAGCCGGGCAGAAATGATGGGGCTGGCGCTCCGCCCGGATTGGAGGATGCCATGAACGTACATGCTGCGGTCGATCCCAAATCGTCTGGTCTCACGCGCCCGAACGGCGATCCCATCCGCCTGAATGATCAGAGTTTCATCGCCATCGATCGCTACCGAGATGCGAAATACGAGGCGACCTATCGCCCGCAGGCGCTCTACAACCGCGCGAATGAAGGCTTTCATGCGAATAACGAAGCCTTCCTCCTCCATGAGGTCGCGACAAATCTGCCGATCTACCGTGAGGATACAGGCCCCACCGATTTTCATCTCCATCTTCCGCCGGGGGGGTTCCAGCTCGTGCTGGTCACGTCGGGCATGTTCACTTTCGATTACGATGGCCGGCTGTATTACGTCGGCCCCGGCGCGGTGATGCTGCAAAGCGCGATCGTGCATCGCCAGCTCTTTTACACCTGGTCAGGATTGTCGACCGAAGAAAATCTGGCGACGCCGCAGACGGTGGTGCCGGACGCGATGTCCATGGGCTACTCCGGAAAGTTTCTCGAAGCCTTCATCACCGATCCGACGACATTCCCGAACCCGACGATTGTGGGTCCGGATCAGATCGTTGAGGCTGAAACGCCGCGTATCGCCTGGACCCATCCCCTGCACGATCGCCCGGCCGATGCAGGCTTCTGGCTTCAGGATCCGCTGGCGCTGGAGGCGCTCTTCAAGCCACTGACTGATAGTGTCATCAAGTCAGCCACGCCCGTTTACGTGCGCGATATTGGAATCGAGGTTCCGAGTGGCCATCTCGTCACCGGCCACATCATCGCAACCGACCCGCGCGGCCAGTCGCTGTTGCCGAAGAGCACTGCGGCAGCAGTAGCCGCCGACTCGTTTGCGAAAGGCGAGGTCGTTATTTATCGGGTCATTCGCGGCACGGCCGAATTCAAGGACAGTGCGGGGAAGGTTTTTGAACTTGCGACCGGCGATGTGGTGACCGCGAGCAAGAACACGATCGATCTCGTCGGCGTGGGCGAAAATACCCAGGTCCTTCGGCTCGGCCTCCTGAAGGGCATGGATAATCTTCGCAAATGGACGCCGACGCAGCGTGACGAGATTGACGGCCTGGCCGGCCAGATCATCACGCGGAAGGACATTCGTCCGCTGCGGACCGACGGCAAGCCGGTCGGGTATTTGTACGAGTAAGCCGTTGGCCTGATGACGGCGGTCGTCATCGCAAGAAGCGTCGCGACGAAGCAATCCAGTTCGGCTCTGCCGCGGTTTGTTTTTGTTAGCAACAACGCTGCGTCGTCCCCGCGAACGTGGGGACGACCTGAATCTGTGAATCCCTCGCGATGCTTCTTCCTCGGATTTTTTGCGGTGCGATTCCTCCCACATGAGGTTCCCTCATGCGTCGCGTGACCATGTCTCGCTTGACGCCGCGATCCGCGTCCTGACAGATGGCGTACTGCCTGTGGAATCGGCAGAAAGAAGAGCGTTGAGCGCCTTGAGGGAAACGCCGGACCATGAATGCGCCTCACGCGGAACCTGCCGCGGATGAGAAAGCCATCGACGAGACCTCGATCCGCTATGAAGGCTGGCCCATCGTCGCGGTCTGCTTTCTGATCGCGACGTTTGCATGGGGCGCAGGGTTCTATGGCCAGGGCGTCTATCTCGCCGAGCTGCAACGTCTGCACGGCTGGCCGGCGTCGCTGATCTCGACCGCGACCACCTGTTATTATCTGTTCAGTTCGGTGCTGGTCGTGTTCGTCAGCGAGGCGATCCGCGTGCTGGGGCCGCGCCGCCTCCTCATCGCTGGCATCATCTGCATGGCTGCCGGCACCGCGCTGGTCGGGCAGGTGACGTCGCCGTGGCAGCTCTACATTGTCTATGTGCTGCTTGCCGCCGGATGGGCCGGCACCAGCATCGCCGCGATCAACAGCACGCTGGGGCTGTGGTTCGACAGGAAGCGCGGCATGGCCATCAGCCTTGCGCTGAACGGCGCCAGTTGCGGCGGCGTGGTCGGCGTGCCGCTGCTGGTCGGCGCCATCGGCAGGTTCGGCTTCTCCGCGACATTGATCGGTGCGGCGCTGGTGATGATCGCGCTGGCGATCCCGGCCATTCTGATCTGGGTCGGCAGCCCGCCGAAGCGGGTGCCGCACGCGGTTGGCAGCGCAGAGCCGCCTGTCGCTCAGTCGATCGCACAAATCCGCCGCGCAGCGTTCGGCAGCCTGCCATTCTGGACCATCACCGTGCCATTTGCGCTGCTCCTGCTGGCGCAGGTCGGCTTCATCGTGCACCAGATCTCGTTTCTCGATCCGATCATGGGGCGTGAGCGCGCCAGCATCGCGGTGGCGCTGATGACGGCGATGGCGATCATCGGGCGTGTCCTGTTCGGCCTTGTCGTCGACCGCATGGATCAGCGCATCGCATCGAGCGTCTCGGCAATCAGCCAGGCCATTGCGCTGATCGTCATCATTAACACCAGAAACGAGGTCGCGCTGTTTGCGGCCAGCGCGCTGTTCGGGTTTTCCGTCGGCAACGTCATCACGCTGCCGACGCTGATCGTGCAGCGGGAGTTCAGCGCGGCGGCTTTCGGCGTGCTGGTCAGTCTGGTGTCGGCGATCTGCCAATTCACCTATGCATTCGGTCCGGGAATTGTCGGCCTGCTGCGCGATGCCTTCGGCGGCTACACCGTGCCGTTCTATGTCTGCGCCGCGCTTGAGCTGATCGCCGCCGGCATCGTGCTGGTGCGGGCGAAGACGGCGAAGATGATTTAGAGGTGAATGGCGATGCGTTGTGCCTCATGGTGAGGAGCGCGCACTCTTTGCGCGCGTCTCGAACCATGAGGATACGTACACGCTCATCCTTCGAGACGCGGCGAAGACGCCGCTCCTCAGGATGAGGGCTTCCGACAGAGGAAAGCAGTCAACCCTCGCGTTCCCGCAGCAGCGCCTCGACATCAAGCCGGTGGGTGAACATCGCGAGCGACCCGTCGGGATGGCGCGGCCAGTCGGCTTCGGGCCGGTCGCGATAAAGCTCGACACCGTTCTCGTCGGGATCGCGCAGGTACAACGCCTCGCTGACGCCGTGGTCGCTTGCGCCGTCGAGTGCGATACCGGCTTCCAGCACACGATGCAACGCATCCGCCAGCGCTGCCCGTGTTGGATACAGGATCGCGGTGTGAAAAAGTCCGGTGGTGCCGGGAGCTGGTGGCTTGCCGCCCTTGCTCTCCCATGTGTTGAGGCCGATGTGATGGTGATAGCCGCCCGCCGAAAGGAACGCGGCCTGATCGCCATAGCGCTGCATCAGCTCGAAGCCGAGCACGCCCTGATAAAAGCCCAGCGCGCGGTCGAGATCCGCCACCTTCAGGTGGACATGGCCGATGCGGGTGCCTCCAATCACGGGCCTGAAGGACGCTGCCGCCGCTGTGCTGGTTTCTGCGGCCATACCAAGTTACTCCGATTGTACCGATGCGTTGCTCTCGTGGATGTATGAGCGCGGCACTCACGGCACAAGGTCGGAGACTTCGCCGTCAGGCAGCCCGACCTCGAATGTATTGAGCGTCATCGATACCAGCGAATAGTAGCCGAGCAATCCGACCAACTCGACGGTGCCGGTCTCGCCCAGCAGTTGGATGGCCCTGTCGTAAAGCAGCTTCGGCACATTGTGGTTCTCATGCAGCGACTCGCTGAACTCGTAGACCACCTGCGCCTTCTCGTCGTCGAAGTCCGGCACGTGACGATGATTGATGGCGTCGATGATCTTCGGATCGAGGCCAGCGGCGAGAGCCATCTTCTTGTGCGCGTACCATTCGAACTGCGCGCTCCAGTGCCGCGCGGTGACGAGAATCGCAAGTTCCGACAGGCGCGGCCCGAGCGTGGTGTCGTAGCGCAGGAACGCGCCGAGCCGGCTGGCGTGCCGCGCCATCTCGGGCGCGTGAATCCATGCGCGCAGTGGCGGCACCACGGTGCCGCGCTTGCCTGCGACGGATTCCGCGTAGATGCCTTTCTGGTCGTCGCTCATTTCGCCAGGCGAAAGGTCTTTCAGGCGCATGGGGTTTCCTCTGCTTTTCTCATCGTTGCGGCGTTTGCCGGTTTGCATGGCTACCATATCGCGCAAGTCGTGCCCGCGGGAGATATTGAAATCCGCCAAGCGGGCAGTACAGTCCGGCCCAGAAAATGAACAAGGCCGCGCGTGCGCGACACGCCGCGGCCACCAGAGCGAGGAACATCCGCATGGCCGATTCCCAAACATTCCGCGCCGAGACGCGCGCGTGGCTGGAAGCCAACTGTCCGCCCGAGATGCGCAAGCCGGTGACGAGCGAGGCAGACGTATTTTGGGGCGGGCGCAACACCACCTTCTCGTCGGCGCCGCAGCGGGTCTGGTTCGAGCGCATGCGCGACAAGGGCTGGACCGTGCCGGACTGGCCGAAAGAGTATGGCGGCGGGGGCCTTGATCCCGAAGAGACGAAAATCCTGCGTCAGGAAATGTCGGCGATCTCGGCGCGGCTGCCGCTGTCGAGCTTCGGCATCTGGATGCTGGGACCGGCGCTGCTGAAATACGGCACCGACGCGCAGAAGCGCGAGCACCTGCCGAAGATCGCGGCTGGCCTGATCCGCTGGTGCCAGGGCTATTCCGAGCCCAACGCTGGCTCCGATCTCGCCTCGTTGCAGACAGCGTGCTGACATCGACGGCGACGACTACATCATCAACGGCCAGAAGATCTGGACCTCGATGGCAAATTTCGCCGACTGGATTTTCTGTCTGGTGCGCACCGACTTCAGCGCCAAGAAGCACGACGGCATCAGCTTCATCCTGTTCGACATGGCGTCGAAGGGGGTCTCGACCAAGCCGATCCTGCTGATCTCCGGCAAGTCGCCGTTCTGCGAAACCTTCTTCGACAATGTCCGCGTGCCGCGCTCCCATGTGGTCGGCACCGTCAATCGCGGCTGGGATGTCGCGAAATATCTGTTGCAGCACGAACGCTCGATGATCAGCGGTCTGGGCGATCGCAGCGCAGGCCGTCCGCTCGGTCAGGTAGCGGCGAATTCGGTCGGCACCGACGAACAGGGACGGCTGGACGATCCGATGCTGCGCGGACAGATCGCGGCCTTCGATATCGATGAAGCCGCGATGGCCTGCGCTGCCGAGCGCGCGGTCGATCTGGCGAAAGCGGGGCAGGGTCATCCGGCCTATTCGTCGGCGCTGAAATACTACGGCACTGAACTGAACAAGCGCCGCTATGAAATCCTCATGTCGGCCGGTGGCATCGATGCGCTGGAGTGGGAAAGCCCGCGTTCCCGTGAGGGTCTCACGGCGCGGACGTGGCTGCGCACCAAGGCCAACTCGATCGAGGGCGGCACCAGCGAGGTGATGCTCGGCATCGTCGCCAAGCGGATTCTCGATCTGCCGGGGGCGTAGCTCAACACGTCATTCCGGGGCGCGAGCGCAAGCGAGCGAACCCGGAATCTCAAACTTCTGGATTCCGGGTCGCGCCAAGCGGCGCGTCCCGGAATGACGAAACCAAATAACCCGCATTACTCTTGATCTGGAATCAAAAATGGCCCTCGTCCTCAACGAAGAACAGTCCATGCTGCGCGACAGTGCGCGCGGCCTCGTCAGCGACAAGGCGCCGGTGGCGCACCTGCGCAAGCTGCGTGATACGAAAGACGCGACCGGTTTTTCGCGTGATCTCTGGAAAACCTTCGCCGAGATGGGTTTCGCTGGCCTGCTGGTCCCGGAGGACTTCGGCGGCAGCGGATTGGGCGCGGTCGAGGCCGGCGTGGTGATGGAGGAAATCGGCCGCACGCTGATGCCGTCGCCGTTTCTGTCCACCGGCGTCGTGGCGGCAACCGCGCTGACGCGTGGCGGCAGCGCCGCGCAGAAGTCGGAATATCTGACGAAGCTCGCCAAGGGCGACCTGATCGCGTCGCTCGCGGTGGACGAGGGCGCCAAGCATCGCCCGGTTAAGACCGCGATGCAGGCGACGCGCTCCGGCAATGGCTTCAAGCTCAAGGGTGCGAAGGCGTTTGTCGTCGACGGTCACGTTGCGGACCTGCTGATTGTCGTGGCGCGCAGCGCGGGCAAGCCCGGCGAGCGCGACGGGCTGACGCTGTTTCTGGTCGATCCGAAGACGAAAGGCATCGCCATCGAGCGCACCGCGATGGTCGATGCACACAACGCCGCGCGCATTGTGTTCGACGACGTCGAGGTGACGGCGGACAGTGTGCTCGGTGAAGTCGATCAGGGTGGGGTGCTGCTGGACGGTATTCTCAATGTTGGCCGTGCGGCGGTGGCGTCGGAAATGGTCGGTCTCAGCGACGAGGCCTTCAGCCGCACGGTGACCTACCTCAAGGAACGCAAACAGTTCGGCAAGCTGATCGGTGAATTCCAGGCGTTGCAGCACCGCGCCGCGCATCTCTATACCGAGATCGAGATCACCAAGGCCGCCGTGATGAAGGCGTTGCAGATGCTCGATACGGATTTTGATAACGCAGGTGCCGCGGTGGCCGTGGCGAAAGCAAAGGCCGGATCGACCGCGACGCTGGCGGTGCAGGAAGCGGTGCAAATGCATGGCGGCGTCGGCATGACCGACGCGTTTGACATCGGGTTCTTCATGAAGCGCGCGCGGGTGTGTCAGGAGTTGTTCGGTGACAGCGCGTTCCATGCGGAGCAACTGGCGCGGCTGAAGGGGTATTGAGGGGCCGTTGCAGTAAGTCGGAAACTCTCAACGCAACAGATGTCGTCCCCGCGAAGGCGGGGACCCATACTCCCTGTCAGTGTTTAAGAGCGGGATGGTGGCCGAGCAGCCAAGCCGTGAAGCCGGTGGTTATGGATCCCCGCTTTCGCGGGGATGACCGGTAGAGAGATCTGTCTCTCGTAAAAAATTATCTGATCGGCGGCGCGTACTGGATGCCGCCGGCGCTCCAGAGCTGGTTGAGGCCGCGCGGAATTTTCAGCTTCGATCCTTCGCCGACATTGCGGTCGTAGACCTCGCCGTAGTTGCCGACATGCCGGATGATGCGGGCCGCCCAATCCTTCGTCAGGTCCATTTCCTCGCCGTAGGCGCCTTCGGTGCCGACGAGGCGCATCACATCGGGTTTCTTCGATTTCAGCGCCTCGTCGATGTTCTTTGAGGTGACGCCGAGTTCTTCCGCGTTGAGCATGGCGTAGAGCGTCCACTTCACGATCAGCAGCCATTCGTCGTCGCGCTGCCGCACCACCGGGGCCAGCGGCTCCTTCGAGATCACGTCCGGCAGAATGGTGTGCTCGCCCGGCTTGGTCAGCCGCAGGCGCAGCGCGTAAAGCTGTGACACGTCGGTGGTCAGCACATCGCATTCGCCTGTGTCATAAGCCTTGAGCACATCGTCGAGCTTCGGGAAGTTCAGTTCCTGATATTTGATGTTGTTGGCGCGGAAGTAATCCGCGAGGTTGAGCTGCGTGGTGGTGTTGGCCTGCACGCAGACCTTGCTGCCGTCGAGTTCGAGGCCGGAAGAGATGTTGCGCGACTGGCGCACCATGAAGCCCTCGCCGTCGTAATAGGCGACCGCCGCGAAGTTCAGGCCGTATTCGGTTTCGCGCGACATGCTCCATGTCGAGTTGCGCGACAGGATGTCGACCTTGCGGTTGCGCAGTTCCTTGAAGCGTTCGTTGGCGTCGAGCGGAATGAACTTCACCTTGGTGGGATCGTTGAAGATCGCGGCGGCGACCGCGCGGCAGATGTCCACGTCGAAGCCGGACCAGTTGCCCTTGTCGTCGGGCATCGAGAAGCCGGGCAGGCCGGTGTTGACGCCGCACAATACGGCGTCGCGTTTCACCGTGCGCTTCAGGGTCCGCGTGTCGTATCGCTCATAGGTGATCGCACCTGCTGCGACCACAACCGCAATGATAACCCCGAGCGTGAGGCCGGAGGCGAAGCTGCGCGGAAAAAGAGCCATGAATGAGTCTCGCTTGTGACGAATGCGTGCAAAAGGAAAAAGGAAGCGCCGTCCGAGATCAGATTTCGGGCCGCTGCCGGATGATGACCTTGGTGCCGACCGGAACGCGCTCGTAGAGATCGGTCACGTCGGCGTTGACGAGGCGGAAACATCCGGACGATACGGCGCTGCCGATGGTCTGCGGCTGGTTGGTGCCGTGAATGCGGTACACGGTGCCGCCAAGATACAGCGCGCGCGCGCCCATCGGGTTGCCTGGGCCGCCCGCCATGAAGCGCGGCAAATACGGCTGGCGCGCAATCATTTCCGGCGGCGGAGTCCAGTCCGGCCATTCCTGCTTGCGGGAAATCTTCTGCAGCCCCTGCCACTGGAAACCTTCGCGGCCGACGCCGATGCCGTAGCGCAGCGCGCGGCCGCCTCCCTGGATCAGGTAAAGGAAACGTTCGGAGGTGCTGATGACGATGGTGCCCGGCGCTTCGCTGGTCCGGTAGAAAACCGCGGTGCGCTTGTATTCCGGCGCAAGCTCTTCATCGTCGGGAATGTAGCCCGGCTGGTCGCCGATGTTCATCTCGCGCCCCTGCGCGGAGGCATGGGTCGCGCCGCCCAGCAGGCCAACGCAGACCAATGTCGCCAGACCGAGAGATCGGATGATGCTCATGTCGAAAATCCCGTAATAAGCCCCGCGCCATAAAACCCCAGCCGTGTCCCGCAGGCAAGGCGTCGGGGAGTGGGCCGGACGACCGTGTCGTGACACAAATCCTTAAAATTCATCTGAACACAGCGGCTTAAATGTCCGCGGGGACCGGGCGCGGGCCAAACGGAAAAACCCGGCTCTGGCGGTCAGAGTCGGGTCTGTCACGTCCATCTGCGATATGTGAGCCGTCAGTTCGCCGAGAACGGCAGCGTATAGGGCCGGCCGAAGGGCACACCGCCGCGCACGGTCTGCACCGCCTGGAGATAGGCTTTTCCGGTCCGCGGCTTGTTCGAGGTGTCGAGCAGTTCGACCGGGCCTTCGATCAATTCCAGGATCGAGATATCGGCGGGCGCGCCGACCTGCAAGGTGCCGAGCTTCGGCACGCGATCGATGATGGCGGCCGGCCTGTTCGTTGCAGCGGTGATCACGTCTTCGAGCGAGAATCCGAGTGCGAGGAATTTGCTCAGCACCCAGGGCAGGTAAGGCTTGCTCGGCGTGTTGGCGGCGGCGACATGCACGTCGCTGGAAATCGTGTCGGGCAGCAGGCCCTGCTGGATCGCCGCCTCGGCAATGTCGTAGTTGAAACTTCCCGCGCCGTGGCCGACATCGATGATGACACCGCGCTTCTTCGCCTCGAGCAGCGCGGGCAGCACCTTGCCGTTCTGCACCGTGTTGTTGCCGAGGCTGGAGTAGGGATGAGTGAGAATGTCGCCGGGACGTAGCGTATCCACCAGCACCGAGAGATCGCCGGGCGCATTGCCGATATGGCACATCACGCGGCCCTTGGTGCCGGAGCGCTCCACCGCGAGGATGGCGCGCTTGAGCGGCTCGATACCGTTGTTGCCGACAAAGGCCAGCGTCTCGCGCACCTTGGCGCCGAGCACGATGTCGGGATTTTCCGCGATGGTGCGCGCGGCGGCATCGACATTGGCGTAGTCGATGTTCAGCAATTCGCCGATCGGGAAGCCGGCGAGACCGATGGTCGAGATGTGAACGAAGGCGAACAAGCGGCTGCGCGACTGAGCCGCCACCAGCCGCTTGAAGCCGGCGAAATTGTTCGCGCCTGCGTCGCCCGCGCTGACGTACGTGGTCGTGCCGGAATACGGCACCAGTTCGTCCGGCGGAATGCCGATGGCGGAGCCATAAGGATAAATGTGCGTGTGCAGATCGACGAGGCCCGGCGTGACCAGCTTGCCCTTGGCGTCGATGGTCTGCTTGGCCTGTTCCGGAGCGATAGACGGCTCAATCGCCGCGATCTGTCCGAAACGGATGCCGACATCGCGCACGCCGCGCAGCTTCTGGCTCGGGTCGATCACCTCGCCGCCGCGGATCACCAGATCGAATGGCGCAGGGCCCTGACCGAGCGCGCCGCCGGTGCCGCCAAGAACCGCCGCGCCCGCAAGCGCCGTGGTCTTCATCAGAAAATCTCGCCGTGTCGGATTGTCCAAGATCGCCCCCGCGTGTTGGCCGGCCGTATGGCGGCTCATCGGAGGCAGCTATAGCGCAGAGCGCCTGTATTTGTTTTGCGTTGATAGAACGGACGCGATGGCTTTATGCCCTGCAATCGCGCGGCGATAGCAAGGTCCATGCGCGGCGTGCTGATCGCGCGTTCAGTGCGGCGCGATCCACAGCCGCAGCAGATAGGCCAGCACGGCGACACTGCCGGTGCCGAGCAGCCATAGCGCCACGAACCACAACAGCTTTTGAGCAAACGGCCGCGGGGTGTCGTGTGACGCCGTCATGAGTGATAGCCGCCACTGTCTGCATGCACCTTGCCGCGGAACACCCAGTAGGCCCACGCGGTATAACAAAGAATGATCGGCACCAGCACCGCGACGCCGAACATCATGAAACTGAGGCTGTTGGCGGGGGCCGCAGCCTGCCAGATGGTGACGCTTTGCGGCACGATGTAGGGATACATGCTGACGCCCAGCCCCGCATAAGTCAGCGCGAAGAGCGTGAGCGACAGCACGAACGGCCGGTAGTCCTTCTTGTCGGCGATGCTTTTGAGCAGCAGCAGCGCGACAGCGGTCACTGCGATGGGAATCGGCGCGGTGAAGAGAATGTTCGGCCATTCGAACCAGCGCCGCCAGTAGTCGGCTTGCAGGAACGGTGTCGCGAGGCTGACGGCAACGATGGCGATCAGTGTGGCGATCAAGAGCCACAGGCTCAGGCGATAGGCATGCGTGCGCAACTCGCCGGTGGTCTTCATCACCAGCCAGGTTGCGCCGAGCAGCCCGTAACCTGCGACCACGGCGAAGCCCGTTAAAATGCTAAAAGGCGTCAGCCAGTCCCACCAGCCGCCGGCATAGTGCCGGCCCTCGACGTGAACGCCTTGCAGGATAGCGCCGAGCGCGATGCCCTGCGCCATCGCCGCGACCAGCGAGCCGCCGGCGAAGGCGATGTCCCAGTGGTTGCGTTCCGCCTGGCTGCGCCAGCGGAATTCGAAGGCGACGCCGCGAAACACAAGGCCGATCAGCATGGCGATGATCGGCGTGTAGATCGCGGGCATCAGGATCGCATAGGCCAGCGGAAATGCCGCCATCAGCCCGCCGCCGCCCAGCACCAGCCAGGTTTCGTTGCCGTCCCATACCGGCGCGACGGTGTTCATCATCACGTCGCGGTCTTCCTTCTTCGGAAACATCGGAAACAGCATGCCGAGTCCCAGATCGAAGCCGTCCATCACGATGTACATGAACACCGCGAAGGCGATGATGAAGGCCCAGAGCGTTGCGATGTCGAAAGGAATGGGCATGGCCGTCTCCTTACCGGTGTCCGCGCGAGGCAAGCGCAGCCGCGGGTGTGATGCCGGCGGCGCGGGCCGGCGCATCGTCGCGCGGGCCGGTTTCGCCATGATGCGGTGGCTGGTGCATCAGCCGCAGGATGTAGAACACACCCATGCCGAACACGATGAAATAGACGATGATGAAAGCGAGCAGCGAGGACGCCACGGCGGGTGCTGCGAGCGGCGATGCGGAGTCCGCCGTGCGCAGCAGGCCGTAGACCGTGAACGGCTGCCGTCCGGCCTCGGTTGTCACCCAGCCCGCCAGCACCGCGATGAAGCCCGCCGGTCCCATCGCCAGCGCGAAGCGATGCAGCAGCCGCGATTGATAAAGCGTGCCGCGCCAGCGCGCCCACAGGCTGAAGAGGCCGATGCCGAGCATCAGGAAGCCGATGCCGACCATGACGCGGAACGACCAGAACACGATGCCGACCTTGGGCCAGTTCTCGCGCGGCACGGTATCGAGGCCGTTCAGCGGCGCATCCCATGAATGTTTCAGGATCAGCGACGACGCCTTCGGAATCTCGATCGCATACTTCACCTTGGCCTCGTCCTGATCCGGGATGCCGAACAGGATCAGCGGCGCGCCGTTGGGATGGCTCTGGAAATGGCCTTCCATCGCCATCACCTTGACCGGCTGATGCTCCAGCGTGTTGAGGCCGTGCTGGTCGCCGGCGAAAATCTGGATCGGCGCCACCAGCGCCGCCATCCACATCGCCATCGAGAACATCACGCGCGCGCCCTCCAGCCGCGTATTGCGCAGCAGGTGATAAGCGCCGACGCCGCCGACCACGAAGGCGGTGGTGAGAAACGCCGCCAGCACCATGTGCACGAGGCGGTAGGGGAAGGACGGATTGAAGACCACTTTCCACCAGTCTGCGGCGACGAACTGTCCCGCCGGATTCATCGCGAAGCCTGTGGGTGTCTGCATCCAGGAATTCGCGGAGAGAATCCAGAACGCGGAAATCAGCGTGCCGATGGCCACCATCAGCGTGGCGAGGAAATGCAGCCGGTGGCCGACGCGTTCGAGGCCGAACAGCATGACGCCGAGAAATCCCGCTTCGAGAAAGAATGCGGTCAGCACCTCATAGGCCATCAGCGGGCCGATGATCGGCCCGGTCTTGTCGGAGAACACCGACCAGTTGGTGCCGAACTGGTACGACATCACAATGCCCGAGACGACGCCCATGCCGAAGGCGACGGCGAAGATCTTCAGCCAGTAATTGAAGAGATTGATGAAGACCTCGCGGCCGGTCCATAGCCACAGCGCTTCGAGGACGGCGAGATAACTTGCAAGGCCGATGGAGAAGGCCGGAAACACGATGTGAAAACTCATCGTGAACGAGAATTGCAGGCGCGCCAGCGTGATTGCGTCGAAACTGTCGAACATCGCGGACCTCCGGTATGTCCAATCCGCGAATGCTATAGCACGCAAACCGCGGCGATTGATAATCGTCGCGGCTTGCAATGTTGCATGGCTCGAAGGCGATCGCGCCTGCGGCAAACGGGCATGATCCCGAAAAGTGGGCACCGGTTTTCGGAAAAGATCATGCCCAAGTATAAAAGCTATTCTTGTGCCTGAATCAGCCGGTCAATCGTGCGGTCAACGATCAATCATGCGGTCAATTCTTGCCTCATGAATTTTGCCGGCGAGATTCGCTGAATGCCGAAGACGACAATGGCCGGGACAGGCCCGGCCATGACGGTTGAAGCACGCGGATGGATGTCAGCGCAGGAAGAAGCGCACCGGCACCGTGAAGCTCGCGGAGCTTTGCGTCATTTCCGGCGGGAACGATGGCAGTGGCTGCGCGCGGCGGATCATCGACATGGTCTCGCCGTCCAGCGCCGACGATCCCGACGATCGCGACAGCCGTGCGCCAAGCACCTGACCGTTGCGGCTGACCGTGAAGCTCAGCATCGCCACGCCCTGCTCACCCGCGGCCTTCGCGCCGGACGGATACTGCTTGTAGCGTTGCAGATGCGCCGACAGCAGGCCGTTGTAGCTCATGCGCGCGGCCTGGGCGGCCTGCGGTGTCGCCGTGGTGCGTGGCGCGGGTGCTTCCGTCGGCTTCTTCGGCCGTTCGACCGGCTTCGGTTTCGGCTTGACGATCGGCTTCGGCAGCGGCTTCGGCTTCTCCGGAGGAGCGACGACTTCCGCCTTTTCCTGCATGGGCGTCGGCGGAACCTGCTCCTCGACAACTTCCTGCGGTGTCTCGGGTTCGGGCGGCGGCGGTTCGGCCTCCTGCATCTGCGGGCCGGGCGCGAGATCGAGTTGCTGGGGGTCCGGCGTCTGCGGTGCGGATTCCAGATCGAGCATGATCGGTTCGGATGCGGTGCCGAGGACGTCGGGCGGCGTGTACCAGTTCAGTCCCGCAGCGATCGCTCCGGCGTGAACGGCCACGACGAGCGCAGCCGACAGGGCCCAGCGGCGAACGTCGGCTTGATCGGGCGGGCCGTGCAGGACAAGGGTGTTCATTGCAACAGGTTCTTTGCCGTCAGTCTCTGGTCAGTTTCTGTTCAGTTTCTTGCGTCGAGCCCGACGAGCGCGATCTTGAGATAGCCCGCGTTGCGCAGCGTGTTCATCACGTCCATCAGGTCGCCGTAAGGCACGCTCTTGTCGGCGCGCAGATAGACAGGATCGCTCTTCTTGCCGCTGGTTGCGGTGTCGAGCGTGGTCGCCAGCGACGCGCGTGGAATGATGTCCTCACCGACTGCAATCGACAGATCCGGCTTCACGGTGACGAAGACCGGCTTGTCCGGCCGCGGCGGCGGCGTCGCGGTCGAGGCCGGAAGCTCGACGCCGAGATCGACGGTGGCCAGCGGCGCCGCCACCATGAAGATGATGAGAAGCACCAGCATCACGTCGATGAACGGCGTGACGTTGATTTCGTGCGCTTCGGTCAGATCGTCGTCTGCACCGGCGACTTTTCCGCCCAGCTTCGCGCCCATGACGTTACTCCGCGGCGCGCGCGATGCGCAGTGAGCGGCGGCCCTGATCGCGGCTGATCAGCAGCATCACCTGCGCGGTCGCATCGCCGAGCAGCGCGCGATAGGCCGAGATCATGCGGACGAGATGGTTGTAGATCACGACCGCCGGAATCGCCGCGATCAGCCCCATCGCGGTGGCGAGCAGCGCCTCGGCGATGCCCGGAGCGACAACTGCGAGATTGGTGGTGTGCGCTTCGGAAATGCCGATGAAGGAATTCATGATCCCCCACACCGTGCCGAACAGGCCGACGAACGGCGCGGTGGCGCCGATCGTGGCGAGCATGCCGGTGCCGCGCGCGATCCGGCGCGACATCGCCGCCTCGACGCGGCTGAGTCGCAGTTCGACGCGCTCCTTGAAACCTTCGTCATTGACTGTATCGGACAGCGCCGCTTCCGTCGCGGCCGATTGCACCAGCAGCGAGACCGCGTCCTTGCCATCACGCGCGTCGCGTTCGGCGTCCGCCAGCGAGATGTCGTTGCCGAGCACTTCGATGCGCCGCTTGGCATGCGACGTTTCGCTGCGCAGTTCGAGCATCTTGGCGACGCAGATCGTCCATGTCAGCAGCGAGGCGAAAGCCAGTCCGATCATCACGATTTTGACGACGATGTCGGCGCCCATGAACATGCCCCACGGGGACAGGTTGTGCGGCAGCGCAGGATTTTTGCCCGGCGCGGTGGTTGCCTGAACACCCGATACCGGAGTATCCGGCGCTGGAGCGTTTGGGGTCTGAGCGACAGGTGTTTGAGCCGCAGGCGTCTGGGCAACCGTCGCTTGCGCGGCCGGAGACGGAGCCATCGTTGCGGGGGTGGCGGGAGTCTGCACGGCCGGAGTTTGAGGGCTGGACGGGGTCGGCATTTGCGCAGCCGGGGTTTGCGCAGAGGCCTGCGCTATCAGCAACGTTGCCGCGGCGAGCAAGACCAGGGATCCGGCAGCCTTCTTGGTGATGGTCATGTGCTCTCCACTTCTTTAAATCGCATTCGCAGCCGACATCACTTCAACGTCGGAGGTTCAACGTCGGATAGTTTGCCGTCTTGCAGGTGTGATCCAGCAGTTGCGTCCAGACTCTCGATGAAAAATCCGCGATGAGCCACCGCGGCATTTGCCCGTTCCGTCGAGAGGCAATTTTCATTTTCAGAATAGTGCACTGCGATGTTCTTGTCGCCACCGGTGACCTTGGATTTGGCCGAAAATGGAACGATTCCAGATTGCATGGCCTTCAGAATCTCACATTCGTGAACAGCCTCACGCCGAGACCCGGCTGAAGAACCTCGTTCTTCTTGAACGAGATATGATTGCGAATGGCCTCGTTCAGCAGGTTGTCGCCGGCAAGGCCGACCGTGATCTCGCGCGGCCCGTTATCGGTCCGGCTGAACGCATGCGTGTAGCTCAGTTCTGCCCTGAGCAAATTGTAACCGTCGGTCGGCGTCTCGTTGAGAGACACGTCGTTCTGCGTGAACGCATGCAGCAGCCCGACGCGCGCGTACCATTCGGCGCTGCGCCACCACACGCCGCCGCCGAGCCGCATTGGCGCGATGCGCGGCACGCTGGTTCCATCGGTGAAGGTCGCGCGCACGATATCATACTGGCCGTCGATGCCGAACACGCCGTCGCCGAGCGGGGTCACATCAAACTGTGCCGCCAGTTCCGCGCCTCTGAAGATCGCGTCGCGCTGGCCATAGGCGACCTGGATCAGCGGACCGGCCGCGCCGCAGGTAGCAAAGGCGTCGGTACAATAGTTGCCGGTCACCTGCTTGAAGATGAAATCCTTGTAGTACGTGTAGTAGAGGCTGGTCTCGAAACGAAGCTGGCCCCTGGCGCGCTTGAGGCCGATTTCCGCGGTCTGCGCGGTCTCGATCTTGAGGTTCGGATTACCGATCACGAAGGTGCCGGAGGCATCGTCGGAGCCGCGTGAGTAAAGTTCGGGAGCCGCCGGCGCGCGCTGCACGCGCTGCGCCGTGAGCGTCGCCACCATGTCCCACGGCAGATCCTTCAGAACGCCGACGCTGACGCTCTTCGGTGCGAAGGAGCGGCGGCCTGCCTCCTCGGTGAATGTGTTCGGCGGCGGCAGGAAGTCCGCCGGGAACGACGGCGCCAGCCCCTTGACGAGATGGTTCTCGATGCGCCCCGCCACTTGTAGCTTCAAGGTGTCGGTGAATTTGATCTGCTCGAAGCCGAAGATTGCGGCGGTATCGGTTTTCGTGGGCGCGAGCAGGCCTCCGAGACTTCCCGCTGTTCCGAGCTCCCGATGGCCGATTTGCGCGCCCCACGTTCCCGTCAGCGCGCCGAACGCGGTGGCGACCGCCGCATGGTCAAGCTCGAACCGGCCTTCCAGTTCGCGGTTCTTGATGACGTTCTGCACGCCATCGATGCCGTTGCTGCCAATGCCGAGTTCGTTGTGCCTGTAGTCGCTCGCGCCGAACGTGAAGCGCACCGCGTCGATGCCGTCGGTGGGCGCGCGCCATTCGCCCTTGCTGGTCCACTTGGTTTGTTCGAGATCGATGCGCGTATTCTCGCGCGTGTCGATGACGCCGGGGATGTGATACAGGCTGGTAATGTGCTGGATCGCGGTGCCGATATAGCCGCCGTCGAAAATGTATGAGCCGCCGACGGACTGTCCTTCCGATTGCAGCCGTGTGTTGGTCTGCACGCCGCCGGGAATGCGATAGTCGCCGGCGCGCCGCCCATAGGCGTCGGTATGGAACGCGACATTGCGGCCGCTGGCATCGAGACTGACCGCGCCGTCGAGGCCGTTGTCGACCGATGACGCTCCGCCCTTGAAGCGCGCGGTGAATCCGCCCGGCGTCAGCGCGTCGGGAATGCGGTTGTTGGTGGCGCTCACCACGCCGCCGATCGCCTGCGATCCATAACGCAGCGTCGCCGGACCGCGGATAACCTCGATCTTGTCGGCGCTGAGCGGATCGATCGGTACTTGATGGTCCTGGCTGAAATCCGATGCGTCCTGCGAGCCGATGCCGTTCTCCTGAACGCGCACGCGATAGTCGTCGAGGCCGCGGATGTTCGGACGGCTCGCGCCCGGCGCGAAGGTCGATGACGAGACACCCGGCAGCCCGGACAGCAAGTCCGCAAGGGAGGCGGCGCTGCTGCGCTGAATTTCGCGCCCAGTGATGGCGGTGGTCGACTGAAAGGTGGTGTCGGTGATGTTGACCGGCCCAGGCTGAAGGTTGTCGCCCGATGCCGCTGGCGCGGAGACCGCGATTTCCGGAAGCGCCTCCTGTGCTTCAAGCTCGGCGGTTCCGACCAGACCCGCCGCCAGACATGCCATGCCCGTCGCAGAAACCCATGATCTCAAACGCATTTTCCCCTCAACCCAAACCAATCTGTCTTGTTGATAATGCAAATGCGAACTATTCGCAATAAGAGTCTTGCGATTGGGTAGGATGAGATTGGATCAAAGGCAGGAGGATTGCGGAAACGAAACAGGGAAGGGCAGAGGGCGCGCGCCGATTCAATCCGGCAAGGAAGTTTGCGGGCGCGCGCAATCAGCCGCGCCGCCGCGCGACGCGGCGCCGGTCGCCAGACTTGTCTGATGCGAAGGTGGTTATTCCGCCGGGCTGGCGCTGCCGACCGGTTGCGCCGGCGTCTTCGCCGCGACGGAAGGCGTCCCGGTCTTCACCAGCTTGCGCTGACGGCGCTGGCGCAGCCAGATCAGGATGCCGGTGACACCGAGGACAGCGGGAATCACGCCGCTGAGGAACACGATGAAACGCCATATCTCACCGGAGTGGCTGCCTTCATGCAGCCAGCAGATCCAGAAGGCGACACGGTCGCCGGTGAGCGGTTCGACGGTTGTGATCGACCCGCTGCGGTCATTGACCATGATTGTGACCGGCTCGGTGCGATTTTCCGCGTTCAGGCGCACACGCCACAGCGCGCCCTGCATGTTCGGAAACCCGATCATGTCGACCTGTCCGCGGCCGAGTCCTGAAGCCATCGTGTAGACGTCGGACGGTGAGCGTGCAGGCTCTGCGATCAGAGGTCCGCCGCCGGGACCGGCGCCGCGCGCCGGCTGCGGTGTCATCGACGCCATCGACGACAACACCGAGCGGCCCTGCTGCGGCCATGCGAGATAGATGCCGGTGAGGGACACCAGCGCCAGCGGAAAGCAGATCCAGAAGCCGGTGAGGTAATGCAGGTTGGATGAGGTCGCGGGACTGCGCCGCCACGCGAAGGCGCGCGACCACTGACCTCGCCGAGGCCACCAGAGATAGAGGCCCGTCAATGCGAGGATCAGCATGCCGACGCCGCCCCAGCCGACGATGTCGCGGCCGTAGTAAAACGGGATCGTAAGGTTTTCGTGAAACGAATGCATGAAGCCGAAGAACGTGTTCCGGAAGTCGGAAATTTTCAGCACGCGGCTGTCGTGGCGGTCGATCAGCGCCATGAGAAACGGGGGACGCTCGCCTTGCTGGCGCGCCTGGCCGCGCAGCAGAATTCCCAGCGGCACGCGCGCGTCGTCGGGGATGCGGATGTTCACCGGCTGAAAGCCGGAACCGGCGGCGGTCTTTGCATTCGCCACGGCTTTGGTGAGGTTGGTCGGCGTTGCGGGCGTGACAGCGCCTGCCGGCGTCCGCGTGAATTCTTCGATGGCGTCGTGATAGACGAGGATCGCGCCCGACAGCGCGATCGGTACGAGCAGAACGAACAGTCCGACGCCAAGCCACAAATGGATGTTGCGCCACAGCCGTTTCAGCGATCCGCGACGAGGTGTGGAAATTGCTGCGGACATTTGGACTCGTTCTAAACAGGTTGATTTCGACCGATTCTAAAACGCAACGCCATGGCGCGCATCTTCAAGTTGTTTAGTCAAACAGCGCATATCCGCGCAATCGCGAATGCTTCGAGACGCTGCAGTCTGAAGCAATTCTAAGTTCGAAGGGTTGCCCTGCAGGCTCATAGTTTCCAAAACGCTGCCTTGAATTCGCCGTTCAGATGAATGCGGCAAGAAGTGCTTGGGGGCTAAGCGATGAGTCGGAATGCGGTCAACGGAATGCGGTCGAGCAGGAACAAGACGGACGGTGTGATGGCCACCGCTGCGCTGGAGGCGGAATCATCCTTCATCCGTTCTTCGATGGGTAAACCGCATACGGCGATGCTCAGCCTGGCGTCGGTGATGCTGGCGACAACCGCGACGGCGCAGGAAGCTCTCCCAACGATCGATGTACAGGACAACGCTGGCAACGGCACGGGCTACCAGGCGACGGCGCCGCAGGTCTCACGCATTCCGACCCCGCTGCTCGACACGCCGCAGACGGTCAACGTCGTGACCCAGCAAGTGCTTCAGGAACAGCGCCTCACCAGCATGGAAGATGCGTTGCGCACGGTGCCGGGTATCACCTTCTCGGCGGGCGAAGGCGGCAACCAGGGTGATACGCCGATTATCCGCGGCTTCGCGGCGCGCGGCGACATTTTCCGCGACGGCATCCGCGATCCGGGCTGGTACACGCGCGATCTGTTCAACGTCGATCGCGTCGAAGTCTACAAGGGGCCGTCCGCCTTCGCCTTCGGTCGCGGTTCCACCGGCGGCGCGATCAATCTCGTGAGCAAGCTGCCGACCGGCGTGCCTTATGTCGAAGGCTTCGTGACCGGCACCACCGCGGGCGGCTATCGCACCGAACTCGACGCCAGTGGCAAGAAGGACAACATCTCGGCGCGCATCGCGGCGATGTATCAGGACATGCCGACGCCGGATCGCGACAATGTTGGCGTCAAGCGCTGGGGCGTCGCGCCGTCGATCAAGATCGATCTGAATCCGGAAACGCGGGCGACCATTAGCTATATCTATCAGGGTGAAGAGAGCGTTCCCGACTACGGCGTTCCATATCTTCCCGCGCCGGTTCGCAGCCCCACAACGGGCTTGCTGACAAGCCAGGGCTATTACGGTAACGGCCAGGCCACGACGCCGATCCCGGTGCCGCGCAGCAACTGGTACGGCGTCAAGAACGGCCCGCTCGCGGATGTCGTGCAGACCGATACCCACATCGGTACGATCAAGATTGAGCGCGATCTCGCGCCCGACCTCAAAATCAGCAACGCAACGCGTTACGTCAGCAACGATCGTTTTGCAATCAACACCGCGCCGCGCTCGCTCGGCGATAATACGAATACTCCGTTCGCCGCGCCGTTGCCGGCGGGTCAGTACAATTATCCGGTGGATCAGATGACCATCGGAAGGCAGCACTTCCAGATCGAGACCAACAACACGCTGCTGACGAACCAGACCGATATCGGCGGCAAGTTTTATACCGGCTCGTTGCTGCACACATTTTCAGCCGGTTTCGAGGCGACGCGCGAAACGCGTTACCAGCAGCGCGCCCGCGGCATGGATGCGAGCAATCTTTGCGCACCCACCAATGCGCTTTGCCGGACGAGCGCCTACTATCCCGTCGATACGTCATTCGGTGGATCTTTTGGCGGCTATAATACGTCGCTGTCGACCGAGGCAACAACGATTGCGGCTTACGCATTCGATCAGATCAAACTCAACGAATACTTCGAGGTGCTTGGGTCGATCCGGCAGGATCATTACGTCGCCGAGTTCGGCGACCCGGGCAATGCCACGCCCGCCAATCGCAATCTGTCCCGCACAGACGATATGACGAGCTGGCGCGTGGGCGGTGTGTTCCATCCGACCAAGAATTCAAGCGTCTATGCGGCTTACGGTGTGTCGTTCAATCCATCCGCAGAGTTCGGCGTGCTCTCAAGTGCATTGAACAATGCCGCGAGCCCGCTACTGGATCCTGAGAAAAACACGACCATCGAGGTCGGCGCCAAGGCCGACTTCCTCAACAACAAGCTCAGCGTCACCGGCGCAATTTTCCGGATCGAGAAGACAAATCTGCGAATCCCGTCCGATCCCGCCAATACCACCGCGGCTTTGGTGCTCGACGGTCTTGCGCGGGTGGATGGCGTCGAACTCGGCGTTGCCGGTGCGCTGACCGACAAGTGGCAGATCTATGCGGGCTACAGCTATCTACAGTCCGAGATCGTCAAGACCAGTAACCTCGCCGAATTGGGCCGCGCGCTGCCCAGCACGCCGCACAACAACTTCAACCTGTGGACGAGCTACGCGATCACGCCGGACCTGACCATCGGTGGCGGCGCGCAATACCAGGACGACGCCTTCGCCAATACTACCAATACGGCTTATGTGCCGGCGTTCTGGAAGTTCGATGCGATGGCGGCCTACAAGGTTACGCGCAATTCGACGCTACAGCTCAACGTCTACAACATCGGCGACGCGATGTATTACGCGCAGTACTACGCGGGTCACGCGGTACCGGCCTCGGGTCGCTACGCCGCGCTGTCGTATCGGATCCGCTTTGAACCGGAGCCCGCAGTGGTGCCCGCGAAGTACGTCAAGTAACGCTATATACCTCCAAAGGCGGCCGCCCGTGTTCCGGGCGGCCGTGTCGTTTGCCGATGAAGCTCAGCGAAGGAAGCCATTGCCATGATGCTGCACATCCCCAATGTGCTGACGCCCGAGCAGGTCGCGCGCTGCAAGGACGTCATGACAAGGGCCGGGTGGGTCGATGGCAATGTCACCGCCGGTCACCAGTCGGCCAAGGTCAAGTACAACCTGCAACTGCCGGAAGAGTCTGCCGAGGGGCGCGCGAGCTTGGCGACATGGTGCGCGGCGCGCTGTCGCGAAATCCGATGTTCATGTCCGCGGTATTGCCGTTGCAGATCTTTCCACCGATGTTCAATCGCTACGATGCCGGCATGACGTTCGGTTCGCATATCGACAACGCGATCCGCACCCATGCCAGCCAGCCCGTGCGCATCCGCACCGACGTGTCGACCACGCTGTTCATCTCGTCGCCCGAGGATTACGACGGCGGCGATCTGGTGGTGGAAGACACCTATGGCAGCCACAGCGTCAAGCTACCGGCGGGCGACGCCATCATTTATCCCGCGACCAGCCTGCATCGCGTGACGCCGATCACCCGCGGTTCACGCATCGCATCGTTCTTCTGGACCCAGAGCATGATCCGCGATGTCAGCCATCGCGCCATGCTGTTCGATCTGGACATGTCCATCATTCGCCTGACCCGGGACGTGCCCGATCATCCATCGCTGGATTCGCTGACCGGCCTTTATCACAACCTGCTGCGCCAGTGGGCGGAGCTGTAGGTTCTAACTCCAGCGGGCTGGGCGTGATCTTTCGTCCGGTCGTCCCCGCGAAGGCGGGGATCCCTCATGGTGAGGAGCGCCGCTCTTGCGGCACGTCTCGAACCATGAGGTTTTTACTGGCAGGTCTTTGCCTCATGCCTCATCCTTCGAGACGCACGCAAGAACGTGTTCCTCAGGGTGAGGAAGTGCATCAAGCCGATTTCGCCTGCGCCGCAATGAAGGCGCGCCAGCCGCCGAAATGCGTGATGTCGCGCGCGCCGTCGATTGCCGCGGCCTCGACCAGGAAGCCCTTGACGCCGGAGCCGTCGGCGAGGTGCACGGTGCCGATCGACAGCGGCTCCGGAATCGCGGCCACGAATGCGCCGAACGCTTTTGTCGGCAGTGCCCACACTTCCACCGCGACCACAGCGCCGCCGGCATCGACGCGCAGCATCCCCGGCTTCGGCGGCACGGTGCCGTGCAGCGCGTAGAGCCTGTAATCGGGCGACGTGACTGTCGCCTCGATCAGCCGGCCGCCGAGCGCCAGCAACTCATGATTCAGCGCCATGCCGGACAGGTGCGCGCCGACCGCGGCGACGGGGACCTCGTCGGCGGCGAGCGCTTTCGAGACCGGCGCGAGCGGTGGTTGCTTCAAGCGGGTTGCGCCGACAGGGAGTTTTGTATGGGCGTGGAACACGCGCCCGATGCTGGCGAGCTGCGCGTCATGTCCCGCGGGCGCCAGCAGCGTGATGCCGAACGGAATGCCGTCGGCGCGCATCGCTGCGGGCACGGCGAGGCCGCACAGATCCAGCAGGTTGACGAAATTGGTGTAGGTGCCGTTGCGGCTGTTGAGTTCGATCGGGTTCGCCAGCACCTGTTCGACGGTGTAGGCGGTCGGCGCGGTCGGCAGCACCATCGCGTCGATGGACTCGAAAGTGCGTCGCGCAATGTAGCGCAGGCCTTCGAGCCGGTACAGCGCGGCAAAAGTATCGGCGGCGCTCAGCCGCGCTCCGGCAATGGTGATCTCGCGCGTCACCGGATGGATCGCGTCGGGATTGGAGGCCAGCAGGTCGCGGATGACCAGATAACGCTCCGCCACCCAAGGTCCTTCATAGAGCAGCCGCGCGGTCTCGTAGAACGGCTCGAGATTGATTTCGACGATGGTGGCGCCCAGCGCAATGAGGCGGGTCACGGCGTCGCCATAGGCTTTTTCCGAGTCACGGTCGCCGAAGAAAACCAGTTGGCCCTTGCGTGGAATACCGATCCTAACGCCAGCAGGGAAATCCGTCAGGTGACCGACAGTGCGGTCGCGCGAGAACGGATCGGCGGCGTCGAGCCCGGCCATGACATTCAGCGCGGTGACGGCGTCGTCGACGTTGAGCGAGAAGATCGAGACACAGTCGAGGGTGCGGCAAGCCGGCACCACGCCGAAGGTGGACATCAGGCCCAGCGAAGGTTTCAGGCCGACAATGTTGTTGAGCATCGCCGGCACGCGGCCGGAGCCCGCCGTGTCGGTGCCGAGCGACAGCGGAACGAGGCCTGCGGAGACCGCGACCGCCGAGCCCGAACTCGATCCGCCGGGGACAAGGTCGCCGCGCACCGGATTTTTCGGAATGCCGTAGGGCGAGCGCACACCGACGAGGCCGGTGGCGAACTGGTCGAGATTGGTCTTGCCGATCATGATGGCGCCGGCGGTGCGCAGCCGCGCTACCGCGTTGGCATCCTGCTTCGCCATGTAGGAATAGGCCGGGCAGGCGGCGGTGGTTGCGAGGCCCGCGACGTCGATATTGTCCTTCACCGCCACCGGCACGCCATAGAGCGGCAGCGCGGTATCGCCCTTTGCCGTCAGCGCTTCGGCCTCCGCAATCACCTCGGCCTCATCGCGCAGGCTGATGAAGATCGCGTTGTCGCCGTGATCGCGGATGCGCCGGAAGCTGCGGGCAACGGTGCTGGCAGGTGAAGCGGTCCCTGCGCGGTGCGCGGCGACGATCTCGGCAACGGTCTCGGTCACGGTCTCTCCAGTCGATAAAGGCGCGCGGTGCCTTAACTGGCAGCGCGCGCCCTGATGTATAATCGATTTACCCGGCTTATTCAGCCGGCACCGCGGTTGGCTTTGATACGGCCACCATCGCGCCCGACCGTGCATAGGCGAAGAAGCCCACGGCCACCAGAGCATAGGCCAGCGCAACGCCCGGCGTCACCCCGATCCCGACTGCCGGGCCATGCATGAAGCCGAAGAAGGTCAATACCGCGCCCGCTGCCGCGAACGCCGCCGCCTTGACGAAATCGCGCTCGATCACGAACACAGCCATCGCGGCCAGCACGAGGCCGGAAAGGATCGATCCTTCGCCCAGCACGGCGAGGCCCTGATACAGCACGCCGGTGGCGCCGAGCTTGTCCATGCCGACCGCGGCGGCGCTGGTGCCTGCCGCCGTCAGCGCGCCGTCCACCAGCGTCTTGCCCCAGGCCGCGAGATGCGGCGTCAGCGCCAGCACGATGGCGGGAGCGTGGCTTGCCGGCGTGGTCTGGAACGCCTGCGCGCCCACCAGCATGCCGATGTAGAGCAGGATCGGCAGGATCGCCACGACGGGAATGAGGTTCAGCAGCAGCGAAATCACGCCGAACCACGCCAGCACGATCACCATGAAGCCGGTCGCCGCCGAATAGCCGATCCGTCCGCCCATCGCCTTCCAGCCGGGATGGCCGATATAGACCGCGTTGATGAAGGGGTTGCCCATCAGCGCGCCGATCAGGCTGACGACGCCGTCGGCGGTCAGCACGCGGTTGGTCGGATAGTGATCGCCGGCCGCTTCCGCGCTTTCCACGTTGTCCATCGCCTCGACCAGATCGTAGACGCCGAACGGAATGGCGGTGACGAGGATGATGCCGATGAACTCGAAGCCGGAGAACACGTGGCCGATCGCCGGGATCGGCAGCGAGAAACCGATATTGCTGAACGAGCCGGTCAGTTTGGCGAGGCTCATGCCGCCGATGCTGAAACCGAACAGGGTCGATCCCCATGCGATGACGGCGCCGACCGCGATGGCGATCAGGCCCGCTGGAATGCCTTTCGGATATTTCACGCCGCCGAACCAGCTTGCGAGGATGATGGCGAAGCAGGTGAGGCCGATCACCGGCGTCATGAACATCTCGAAGGCGGGACGCATCGAGATGAAGGCGACCGAGACGCCGGCCAGGGTGCCGAGCAGCGCCGCGCGCGGCGTGATGCGCTGGATGATGGGCGCGATGAAGCCGCCCAGCATCAGGATGAAGCTCTGGATGAACACCCAGGTGAGGCCCGCTTCCCATGCCTTGATCGGATCGCTGGTCTTGAGCAGGATCGGCAGCATGATGACGAAGGTGACGATGAACATATGCGGCACGCTGACGCCGGACGGCAGCGCGCAGACGTCTGTGCGTCCGGTCTTTTGCGCGAGGCGATAGGCCAGCCAGGCGTAGTACATCGTCGAGAGGAACATCATCAGCCCGAGCGCGGGCAGGATGCGGCCGAACACCAGCGAGTCCGGCATCTTGAGCACGAACCGCAGCAGCGCGGTCAGCGTCAGCATATTGACGAGGATATTGGTGCCGAAGCCGAAAAAGGCATTCCAGTCGCCCGGCGACCACAGAACGGGTTTGCTGGTTGTCGTTGTCGCTGCTGTGCTCATCTTGCGCCCCTTATGCGATCATTTTTGAAGGTTCGGAATTCATCGCTGCTAAAATGGATTTGGAATCGCTGACCCAGCCGAAGATGCCCCCCTGCGCCTTGATCATGCGCAGGCCCATCTCGTGGAATTCGGGAAAGTAGGAGGCGCAGCAGTCGGCCAGCACGACGCAGCGGTAGCCGCGATCGTTGGCCTCGCGCACGGTGGTGTTGACGCAGACTTCCGTGGTGACGCCGCACACCAGAAGATTTTCGATGCCGCGCTGCTTGAGGATGTCGCCGAGTTCGGTGGCGTAGAAAGCGCCCTTGCCCGGCTTGTCGATGACGATCTCGCCCTTGACCGGGTACAGCGACGGCACGATGTCATGGCCCGCTTCGCCGCGAATAAGAATCCGTCCCATCGGACCGGGATCGCCGATACGCAGCGACGGCGCGCCGCGTTCGATTTTGGCGGGCGGCGCGTCGGACAGATCCGGAAGATGGCCTTCGCGGGTGTGAACCACCAGCAGTCCGGCCTTGCGAAACGCCGCCAGCACGTCGCCGCAGGGTTTCACCGCGCCCGCCAGTTGCGAGACGTCGTTGCCGAGGGTCTCGCCGAAGCCGCCGGGTTCCAGGAAATCGCGCTGCATGTCGATGATGACGAGGGCGGTCTTCGACCATGTCACCTCGACCGGCGCCGGTTCGGCTGAAAGCAGGCTTGCGATCTGCATCGATGTGTCCCCCGTTACGCAGGGAGATCGGTGCAAAGCCTATGCCATTGTGTACAATGCCGGACGCGAGGTTGGAGCCTTCGTTTTATCTTTTCTATTCAATAAATTAAGCGTTTTCAGCCGATGTTTTTTGCAACCTCATGTCGCCAATTCCGAATCCAGAATGATGAATAATTCATCATGGCTGTGCGATAGGCAAAGGCTCAAGCGGGATGTTTTGCATCGACCGCTTGAGCATCAGGCGTTGCGTTATCACTCGCCGGCGACCGGAAGTCCCGGGCTCGCATAGGCGATGCCGCCATCCACCGCGATGGTGTTGCCCACCACATAGTCGCCCGCGCGCGAGGCGAGATAGATCGCGATGCCCGCCATGTCTTCCGGGGTTCCGATGCGCTTGGCGGGAACGGCCTTGGCGACGACGTCGCCGTGGTCGCGCGCCGCCGTGTTCATGTCGGACTCGAACGCGCCCGGCGCAATCGCGGTGACGACGACATTGTCCTTGATCAGTTTCGCCGCCATCCGGCGCGTCAGGTGAATCACCGCGGCCTTGCTGGCCTGATAGGAATAGGTCTCCAGCGGATTGACGAAGATGCCGTCGATCGACGCAATGTTGATAACCTTGGCCGGGCGTTCTTTCGTGGCCGCCGCGCGCAGCGGCTTCGCCAGCGCCTTGGTCAGGAAGAACAGCGACTTGACGTTGAGATTCATCACCTTGTCCCAGCCGGCTTCCGGGAATTCATCGAACGGAGCGCCCCACGCCGCGCCCGCGTTGTTGACGAGGATGTCGAGCTTCGGCTCCAGCCTGATGATCTCGGCGGCGAGCTTGTTGCAGCCTTCCACCGTGGACATATCGATGGGAAGCGCGATGCATTCGCCGTCATAGGCAGCGGTCAGTTCCTTGGCGGTGTCTTCGGCGGGGCCGGCCTTGCGCGCGGTGATGTAGACCTTCGCCGCGCCCTGCGCGAGAAATCCCGCCGCGATCATCTTGCCGATGCCGCGCGAGCCGCCGGTGACGAGCGCGACGCGGCCTTTCAGTGAAAACAGATCCTTGAACATGGTGCCTCCAATGTTGATTGGCGGCGATATAGCCCTCGTGGCAAAGCCCAAGTCAAGGAATGGCGGGATTGCGGACGTCTGTTTGAAACGCGATTGCCGTCACCCTGAGGTGCCGTAGCGAAGCGAAGGCCTCGAAGGGCGACGGCGGCATCGCGGAAAGTCATCCTTCGAGGCTCGCAAGGGCTCGCACCTCAGGATGACGATTTCAGCACTATTACTTGCGGAGGAGTTCGCGCTTCGCCTCTAAGCCGCATCCACCCGGCGGAAGCCGTTCCACATCGCCGTCGCCGCGCCCGAGGTCAGCACCGAGAGGAAGCGTGCGGTCTGGTAGTTGCCGTTCAGCGAGATGCGCGGCAGCGCCATCATGTGCGCGGCGTTTTCCGGGAAGATCATGCCGGGGCGCGTGGTCACCGCGGTCCTGAAACCGAGGTCGCAGGCCAGTGCAAACTCACGCGCGGCGGCGGCGGCCTTGTCGCCATAGGGATAGGCGAAATGCAGCGCGGGCTTTTGCAACTGGCTTTCGATTCGCGACCGGCTGTCGCGCATCTGCCGCCTCGCCTCGGCTTCGCTCTCCCGCGCCAGATTGCAGTGGCTGACGGTGTGCGCGCCGATGGTCACCAGCGGATCGGCGGCGAAGCCGCGCAACTCGTCCCACGACATGCACAGCTCGCGCGCGATGGCGGCATCGTCGACGCCATGCCGTGCGCAGAGGACGCCGACTTCGCGCTGCACGCCGGTATCGTCCGGCAGCGTCCGCAGCCACGCGTGGATCTGGTTGAAGGCGTCTTGTTTGGCGGCGTCGTTGTGCGCGTCGATCCGCACGGTTGCGCCATCGCGCACGATCTCGATCGCATCAGTGCGGGCGATCACGCGCTCCAGCGCCACCCACCATAATCTTCCCGTTCCCTCGGCGAAATCGCTGGCGACATAGACCGTGAACGGCGCGTTCTGTTCGCGCATCACCGGCAGGGCGTGGTCGCGGTTGTCGCGATAGCCGTCGTCGAAGGTGAAGCAGGCGAAGCGGCGCGCAAAATCGCCTTCGCGCATCCGGCGTTGCGCTTCGTCCAGTGAAACAATGTCGACATCGAGAGCGCGCACATGCGCCAGCACGGCGCGCAGGAAGTCCGGCGTGATTTCGAGGTGCCGGTTGGGCTGGAACATATCGTCGCGGGCCGGACGAGCGTGATGCAGCATGAAGATGGTGCCGACGCCCGCAAGCCACGGCCGCAGCACATGGTGCGCGCCGGTGAAATACAGCGCGTCGAGGCCGGCGCGAATGACGTTGTTGCGAAGGTGTTTCATGACGATGGGTCGGGGGCCGATCATGCTGTCCGGAACTGTCAGATTGGGCCGGAACCGTTGAACAAACGGTTATCCGGAAGCGCGAAACAGCTTCCTCCGGCCCTGTGTTCCGGCGCGCCGTCCCTGGTCATTTCGCGTTTGACACCCGTGCAAGGGTTTGTTTTGTCTGCATTCCGTCAGGTGAAGGTCCGGGATGAGCCGAATATCAGGTTGGGCACGTAAATGGTGGCCGGGGTTGATTCCCCTGGGCGCTCTTTGGATCGCTGCGATCTGGACCGGCACCGCCCCGCTCGAGGCCGATCTGGCCGCGCGATCGGTCGCGGCCCTCAAGGACACCGTCCTCGACAAGACCCGCATCTCCGCGGCCGGCCGCGATGTCGCCCTGTCGGCGGAGGCTTTCTCGGAAGAAGGCCGGCGTAGCGCCACCGCGCAGGTCGAGGCCGTCTCCGGCGTGCGGCTGCTGAACGACGACACCCGCCTGATCCCCGAGGCCAAACCCTTCGTCTGGTCGGTGGAGCGCGACGTGGTCAGAATCACGCTCGGCGGCAACGCGCCGCTGCCCGCCAGCAAGGCGCGGCTGGCGGAAGCCACGCGCGCGATCGCCGGCGGCACCGAAGTGTCGGACCGCATGGGCATGGCGCGGGGCGCGCCGCCGCGTTTCGACGTCGCCGCGCTGCTGCTGGTGGATCAGATCGGCAAGCTCAAGGACGGCAAGATCACCCTGAGCGACACCAGCGTCAGCATGGCCGGCATGGCGCGGGAAATCGGCAGCCGCGAAGCGATCGTCGCCGCGCTGCGAAACCTTCCCGAAGGCTATTCGGTGAAGGAAAACGCCATCAAGGCGCCGCCCTATATCTTCCAGGCCACCAAGGATCCGGTGGCCAATACGGTGACGCTGGCGGGCTACGTGCCGGACAACGCCGTGCATGCGGCCATCGTCGCGGCGGTCGGCCGGAAATTTTTTTCCGAGAAGCTGGTGGACAATCTCAAGGCCAGCGTCGGCGCGCCGCAGGGATTTTCCAATGCCGCCGTAGCCGCGCTCGGCGCGCTGTCGCGGGTGTCGACCGGGTCGCTGGTGATTTCGGACCGCGAGGTCAAACTGTCGGGCGACGCGCTTTACACGGTTGCGGCGGACCAGATTCGCGACAGTCTCGGTGGCCAGTTGCCGCAGGGCTGGACCAACAAGGCCGAAGTGTCGGTGAAGCCGGTCGCCAGCAGCGTCGATCCCACCGTCTGCCAGCAGTTGTTTTACGAGTTGCTGGGCAAGGCGCGGATCAGGTTCGAATCCGGCAAGGCGACCATCGATCAGGATTCCATGGGGCTGCTCGACCGGCTGATCGAAACCGCGTTGCGCTGTCCGACCGCCAATATCGAGGTCGCCGGTCACACCGACAGCGACGGCGACAGCAACGCCAACATGGCGCTGTCGGAGAAGCGAGCGCAGGCGGTGGCGGATTATCTCATCAAGGCCGGCTTGCCGACGGAGCGGTTGAAGGCAGTGGGTTACGGCAGCCAGCAGCCTGTTGCCGCCAACGACACCGACGACGGCAAGGCCAAGAACCGGCGCATCGATTTCGTGGTGAAGTGAAGATGATATCTGGTCGGTGGAAGCGTCATCCTGAGGTGCGAGCTCTTGCGAGCCTCGAAGGATGGCGCATGGTCATGCCGTCGCCCTTCGAGGCCTCCGCTTCGCTACGGCACCTCAGGGCGACGGCATCAGATCATTAGGGACGGGACTTCATGATCTATCTCGCGACATTCAACTGGGGCTGGCTGCTGGGCGCGGCCCTGATCGGCTTTGCGATGGGCTGGATCGCCGTGGTTCAGCGCGGGCAGGGCTGGTCCGCCGTCACGATGCGCAAGGTTGCGGTATTCGTGGTGGCGCTGATCCTCGTCTCGGCGTTTCATCTGGCGCCGGGCCGCGTGGGTTACTGGCTCGATCTCGGTCTTGTCATGTTTGCCGTCTATGTTGCCGGCTGTGCGGTCGGGTCATGGCTGCGCCATCTGGTGGTCTCGCGGCCTGCGTCGGCGGGCGAAGCGTAATGACATGCGGTCTGACGTCGCATTTCCGGATGTTGGGCCACTACAACGCGTGGGCGAACGCCCGGCTTTATGATGCCGCTGCGCGTCTCGATGAAACCCAATACAAGGCCGATCGGGGCGCTTTCTTCAAGTCGGTCCATGGCACGCTGAATCACCTGCTGGTCACCGATCGCGTCTGGATGCAGCGCTTTACGGGCGAAGGCGAGGCGCCGGCCCGGCTCGACGCGATCCTGTTCGAGACGCTCGGTTCACTGCGGGCCGCGCGTGTCGTGGAGGACGCCCGGATCGTGGCCTATGTCGACGGGCTCGACGATGCCCGTATTGCGGGCGCCATTTCCTACCGGCGTGTATCCAGCCCCGAGCAATTCGTGCAGCAACTGGCCCCTGCGCTGGCGCACTGGTTCAATCACCAGACTCACCATCGCGGTCAGGCGCATGTGCTTTTGACCGGCCTCGGCCAGCCATCCACCGAACTGGATCTGTTGTTTTTTCAGCGGGAGCAGGCCGCTGCGGCGTGACACCGATATGACGCGTGTGCGGTGCGGCGGACCTCATTCTTAACGTGACTTCCGCCCTATAAAGGGGATCAAATCGGTCAAGCCGGTCTCGCGGTCGCCACGGCGGTCTGCTAGGACAGCAAATGCCGGGGACATGCTTGATCGGATTTTGAGGTCTGGATGCTGGAGACACTACGCGGGGCCATCGCGTACATGCGCGAGAAGCAAATCCTGCACAAGCTAGGTGTTTTGATCAGCATCGCGATCATCGGCACCGCTTGTTTCATCCTCTACGAGATGCTGAAAGGTCTCGACACTGACGACCTGTATGAGGCGTTGCGCGAGACAGAAGTCCGCACCGTCCTCCTTGCCGGACTTTGCGTCGCTGCCGGCTACTTCACGCTGACGTTCTATGACCTGTTCGCATTGCGCGCCATCGGTCGCGACCAGGTGCCTTACCGCATCGCCGCGTTCGCCGGGTTCACCAGCTATTCGATCGGCCACAACGTCGGCGCCAGCGTTTTCACCGGCGGCGTGGTGCGCTATCGCATCTATTCGGCATGGAATCTGACGGCGGTCGATGTCGCGAAGGTCTGCTTCCTCGCGGGCCTGACGTTCTGGCTCGGCAATGCCGCCGTGCTCGGTCTCGGCGTCGCCTATCATCCCGAGGCGGCAGCCTCCATCGACAAGATGCCGATCTGGCTCAATCGTGCCGCCGCGCTCTGCATTCTCGCCGGGCTTGTGGCCTATGTCATGTGGGTCTGGGCCAAGCCGCGTGAAGTCGGCCGCGGAAGCTGGACCGTCACGCTGCCCAGCGGCCCGCTGACGCTGTTGCAGATCGTGATCGGCATCGTCGATCTCGGTTTCTGCGCGCTGGCGATGTACATCCTGGTTCCCGACGAACCCCATGTCGGGTTCGTCGTCGTGGCGGTGATCTTCGTGTCGGCGACGCTGCTCGGCTTCGCCAGCCATTCGCCCGGCGGCCTCGGTGTGTTCGATGCCGCGATGCTGGTGGGCCTGTTCCAGTTCGACCGGGAAGAACTGCTGGCCGGCATGCTGCTGTTCCGCGTGCTTTATTATCTCGTGCCGTTCATTATTTCTGTCATCTTGCTCTCGCTTCGGGAGCTTATTGTCGGTCTCCGGGCGAAACGGGTGGCAGCGGCGTTGCAACGGCTCGACGATGCCGCGAAACCCAATGGGTCGCCGGGATCTGCTCAGGGATCGCAGTCTCCGGTCTCGTAGCGTGGGCTTGCGTCAGCTCGTACAGTTTGTTGGAAGCTCCTGTCGCGCAGGCGGCGAGTCCGATTCAGGAACTTCCAACAGAAAGCGGTACGAGAATGATAATCTGCTCGTGCCCGTGACTTTCCGAAGTTCGTGAAACGCCGAAGCGGATCATGAAACTCGGAAAGAGGGTACGGGCGCGAAACAGGTACGACGCATGACGATGGCATCTCCGAATCCAGGTTTTACGCCGTGGTCAGACCGGCTGCGGCGGTCGGCGATCATCCTGATTGCGACGGCGCTCGGCCTCGCGGCGTCGGTGGTGTTCGGCGGCCTGACACTGCCGCAGGCCGGAATGATCTTTCTCGCGATCGCGGGCGCGGCGCTGGTGCCGTGGAATCTGCATCAGTCCGTTCCGGCAAACGACGACATGATCGGAGCGCGCCCTGCGGAAACGCCGGTGGTGCAGGCGCTGGTTGGCGGCATGCCGGACGCCGCCGTGCTGCTCGACCGCGCCGGGCGCGTGCTGCATTTCAATGTCGCCGCGTCCCAACTGGCGCCGGCCTTGCGCAAGAATGAACTGGCGCTGTTCGCGTTGCGCTCTCCCGAAATCATCGCGGCGCTGCGCGACGCCATCGCGACCCGCCAGCCGCAGCGCGCCAGTTACGTGGACCGCGTGCCCATCGACCGCTGGATGGAATTGATCGTGACGCCGCTGTCGCTGCCGACCGCGTTCGGCGGCAGCGAATACTGCATCTTGATGACGTTCCACGACCAGACGCCGCTGCGCCGGGTCGAGGAAATGCGCGCGGACTTCGTCGCCAATGCCAGCCACGAGCTGCGCACGCCGCTGGCGGCGCTGTCCGGTTTCATCGACACGTTGCAGGGACCGGCGCGCGACGACGCCAAGGCGCGCGAGCGCTTTCTCGGCATCATGCACGCGCAGGCCACCCGCATGGCGCGGCTGATCGACGATCTGCTGTCGCTGTCGCGGGTCGAGCTCAGCGCCCATGTCCGTCCGGAAAAGATGGTCGACGTCGTGCCGCTGGTGCGTCAGGTGGTCGACGGGCTTGAGCCGCTGGCGAGCGAGCGTCAGGTCGCTATCGAGGTCGAGTTGCCGGACGCGCCGGTCAATGTCGCCGGCGACAGCGAGGAGTTGTTGCGGCTGCTGGAAAACCTGATCGAGAACGGACTCAAGTACGGCGCGTCCGGCGGACGCGTGGTGGTGACGCTGAGCGAACCCGCGCCGGGCGATGCGGCGGGTGAGGTTCGTCTCGCGGTGCGCGACTTCGGTCCCGGTATCGCGCCCGAGCATCTGCCGCGCCTCACCGAACGTTTCTACCGCGTCGATGTCGGCGACAGCCGCGCGCAAGGCGGCACGGGTCTTGGCCTTTCGCTGGTCAAGCACATCCTCAACCGTCATCGCGGACGCCTTCTGATCGAAAGCGTTCCCGGTCAGGGCGCAACATTCACGGCGTGCTTCCCGGCGGCGAAGGCGGCGGAAAAACCGTCCGCCGGCGAGAAGGTTGCGGCGAAGGAATAATCCCGTGAAGCGTTGCGGCCGCATTTTCGCCGTACGATCACAAAGCCGCCTTTTGCGCCGAAGTTCGTAACAAAAAAGCCTCATCGCTTGGATGAGGCTTTTTCGTCATTCCGGCTCTGGCGTTTCGCCTATTTCGTATTGGGCCGTGCGGCACGGCGGCGATCGCTCGCCGGCTGATAAGCGATGCGCGAATGATGCGCGCAATAGGGAAGCGCGTTGAGCGCCTTGCCGCCGCAGAAGAAGAAGTCCGCACTGCCCGGATCGCCAACCGGCCAGTGGCAGGTGCTCTCGTTCAGTTCCAGCAGGCTCAGCCGCTGGCTCATCGGCACAACGTTGTCGTAGGCGATCGGATCCGGCTCAGCCTCGACTTCAAAGGCATGGGCTAGCGCGGTGTTGCCGCGCGACACCGGACGGCTGATCCGCATCATGTGCTGCGCGGGGCGCACCTTGCGCTGCCGCGGGGCCGCAGAGGACGGGCTCTTGGCGCGGCCGGACAGGCCGAGCCGGTGAACCTTTCCGATCACGGCGTTCCGGGTGATATTTCCGAGTTCGGCGGCGATCTGGCTTGCCGACAGTCCGGCTTCCCAGAGCTTCTTCAACTGTTCAACGCGATCGTCGGTCCAGCTCATTACCGTCATCGCACTCTTCCTTTTGATCTCGCACCGGCCGTTCCCGGCCTGGCGTCGCGATTGCGAACTTCCTAAAATCCCTGCCGGCAGAATCCCTTAGCCCTCGCCGGTTGCATGAAAAGCGACCGGGCGTTTACGCCGCACCGAAGACAATCGAGGATCAGAACTGCCGCACGAGATGTCGTACCTAACGCCAAGGATGCTACAATATGGCGTGACTCACGCGCAAGAGTCGGCATTTGCGCGTCCACATGTTCCGATTAAAAAGCAAATAAATTCGATCCTTGTGCGGCGCTGCAAATGACGTTTTTTCCGGTCCCGGAGGCGGGTCGGATGCTGGAATAGGTCTGAAAATGCCGGATTATGCCTTTGCCGCAGGGATTACCGTGTCCAGGGATGATCCAAACAGGGGCCTGCGTGGATTGACACCACAGGACCCGCCAATAGAATAACTTCCACGTGCCGCCTTATCGGGCGGCACGTTTCGTTTCCGGGGCAGGCAACAGAGCAACAAGCGCGGATGCGCTCGCAAGGCTGTTGACCCCATACCACCGATCAGGTCGCCATGAGCCACACTGCCAAACCGCATCTCGATTCTCACATGTTGCCGGTTTTCGCCCGCGCCGATGTCGCTTTCGAGCGCGGCGAGGGTCCGTGGCTGATCGCGACCAACGGCGACCGCTATCTCGATTTCACCAGCGGCGTGGCGGTGAACGCGCTCGGCCATGCGCATCCGCATCTGGTCGCGGCGATTCAGGAGCAGGCCGGCAAGCTGTGGCATGTCTCCAATCTGTTCACGATTCCGGAAGGCGAGCGGCTGGCGACGCGGCTGTGCGATGCGAGCTTTGCCGATGTGGTTTTCTTCTGCAATTCCGGCGCGGAAGCGATGGAAGCCGCCATCAAGATGGCGCGTAAGTTTCAGGCGGTGAACGGCAAGCCGGAACGTTATCGGCTGATCACGTTCGAGGGCGCGTTCCACGGCCGCACGCTGGCCACGCTCGCGGCTGGCGGACAGCAGAAATATCTCGAAGGGTTCGGGCCGCGGGTCGAAGGTTTCGATCAGGTGCCGCTCGGTGATCTTGAAGCCGTGAAGAAAGCGATCGGTCCGCATACGGCGGGCATCATCATCGAGCCGTGGCAGGGCGAAGGCGGCGTGCGCGCGGCGGAGCCTGCGTTCTTCCGCGCGCTGCGGCAGTTGTGCGACGACAACAAGCTCGTTCTGGTGTTTGACGAGGTGCAGACCGGCATGGGCCGCACTGGCACGCTGTTCGCTTATGAGAAGACCGGCGTCGAGCCGGACATCATGGCGCTGGCGAAGGCGCTTGGCGGTGGTTTTCCGATGGGCGCATGCCTTGCAACAGTTGCCGCCGCAGCCGGCATGACGCCGGGTACCCATGGTTCGACTTTCGGCGGCAACCTGCTGGCCGCCGCAGCCGGCAACGCCACGCTCGATGTGATGCTGGCGCCGAAGTTCTTCGAGCACGTGCAGCGCGCGTCGCTGCTGTTGAAGCAGAAGCTCGCATCGATCGTCGATCGTTATTCCGACGTCGTGGAAGAGGTTCGTGGCGACGGTCTGCTGATCGGCCTGAAAGCGGTGGTGCCGGCCGGCGATCTGGTCGCCGCGCTTCGCAACGAAAAGTTGCTCACCGTCGGCGCGGGCGAGAACGTGGTGCGGCTGTTGCCGCCGCTGATCGTGACCGAGGCCGAAATCGAGGACGCTGTGTCGCGGCTTGAGCGCGTTTGCGCGAAACTGACGCGCATCCCCGCGCGGCGCGAGGCAGCGCGATGAGCAAGTCCCCGCGTCACTTCCTCGACCTGTTCGATGTGCCGACCAAGGAGTTGCGCGCCATCCTCGACGCCAGCGTGGCGATGAAGAAGAAGCGCAAGGCCGGCGATGTGTCCGATAAGCCGCTCGACGGCAAGACGCTGGCGATGATTTTCGACAAGCCCTCGACCCGCACCCGCGTGTCGTTCGATGTCGGCATGCGCCAGCTTGGCGGCGAAGCCATCATGCTGACCGGCGCGGAAATGCAGCTCGGGCGCGGCGAGACCATCGCCGATACCGCGCGCGTGCTGTCGCGCTTCGTCGACGCCATCATGATCCGGATTCTCAACCATGAGGCGCTGGCCGAACTCGCAGCCTATGCGACAGTGCCGGTCATCAACGGCCTGACCCGGCGTTCGCATCCCTGTCAGGTGATGGCGGATGTCATGACCTTCGAGGAACATCGCGGCCCGATCAAGGGACGCACAGTGGCGTGGACCGGCGACGATAACAACGTGCTGGCGTCGTGGGCCCATGCGGCGGAGCGATTTAGTTTCAATCTTCGAGTCGCGACGCCGCCGGAACTTGCGCCTAACAAGCTGCTGAAAGACTGGATCAAGGCCACGGGCGCACCGATCGTGCTCGGCACCAGGCCGGACGAGGCGGTGCGCGGTGCAGACTGCGTCGTCACCGACACCTGGGTCTCGATGGGCGACAAGGACGGCGAGCATCGCCACAACCTGCTGAAGCCCTATCAGGTCAATGGCAAGCTGATGTCGCTGGCCAATCCCGACGCCATCTTCATGCATTGCCTGCCGGCGCATCGCGGCGAGGAGGTCACCGACGAGGTGATCGACGGCCCGCAGTCGGTGGTGTTCGACGAGGCGGAAAATCGCCTGCATGCACAAAAGGGCATTCTGGCCTGGTGCCTGAACGCCATCGGATAGCTTTCCGGCAAGCCTTGTTCCCCAATCCGGTCCCTTTTCTGCGGGATCAAACGGCCTATATTGGGCGGGCGCCGTCCTAGACCCACCATTGCCCTGCGGATGACAATCAAGCCGGAAACGGTTTGAGCATTTCGCCGTTCAATTCACGTCCTCCCGATCCGAGATTGCTTCCGACATGACGCTTGAAAGCCAAATCCGCGCCCCGTCCGCAACGCCGGTGGACGATGCCGTGCTGCCCTTCGAGGTCAGTGCGCTCGACGTGCGCGGCCGGCTGACCAAGATGGGTCCGGCGCTCGACGAGATTCTGACCAAGCATGATTATCCCGCCCCCGTCGGCAAGCTGCTCGGCGAAGCCATCGTGCTGACGACGCTGCTCGGCTCGACGCTGAAATTCGATGGCCGCTTCATCCTGCAAACCCAGACCGATGGGCCGGTGTCGCTGATCGTGGTCGATTTCCACGCGCCCAACCGGCTGCGCGCCTACGCGCGCTTCGACGCAAGCCAGCTCGAGGCGGGCCAGGATTCCGCGGCGCTGCTCGGTCACGGCCATCTGGCGATGACCATTGATCAGGGCGCCGACATGAGCCGCTATCAGGGCCTCGTCGCGCTTGAGGGCGGCAATCTGGAAGATGCCGCGCACGAATACTTCCTGCGCTCGGAGCAAATTCCGACGCGGGTGCGGCTCGCGGTCGGCGAGGAATTTCGCGGCGGGGGTGCCGGTCCGAAGCATCGGTGGCGCGGCGGCGGCATGCTGATGCAGTTCTTGCCCAAGGCGCCGGAGCGCGCGCGCCAGCCCGACCTGCATCCCGGCGATGCGCCGGAAGGCGCTGTCGTGCATGAGATTCCGGACGACGACGCCTGGGCCGAAAGCCGCGCGTTGTTCGGCACCATTGAGGATGTCGAACTGATCGATCCCGATCTGTCCGGTGAGCGGCTGCTGTTCCGGCTGTTTCACGAACGCGGCGTGCGGGTGTTTCCGACGCAGGCGATGCATGCGCAGTGTTCGTGTTCGCGCGATGCGGTGGCGGGCATGCTCGCCAGTTTCGATCCGAAAGATCGCGCCGACATGGTCGAGAACGGCAAGGTGGTGGTGACCTGCGAGTTCTGTAGCTCGGTCTATGAATTCACCCCCGACGAGGCCGGTGTCGTTCCGGCAACGGAGCAGGGAACGTCTAACGATTAATTCAGCGTCCGCTTGTGGTCGGGACTGTCGAGCGAGAACGGGGGGATGTCGATGTCGAACGGCTCGCCGTCCTCCGTTTCCATCTGATAGCTGCCGGACATGAAGCCGGAAGGCGTTTGAAGCGGCACGCCGCTGGTATATTCGAACCGCTCGCCGGGCTCCAGCACGGGCTGTTCTCCGACCACGCCTTCGCCGTGCACCTCCTGGTTCCGGCCGGTTCCGTCGGTGATGATCCAGTGCCGGGCCTTGAGCTGGACGGTTTCGGTTCCGGCGTTGACGATGGCGACGGTGTAGGCCCAGAAAAACCGGCCGTCTTCCGGAGACGAGCGTTCCGGGAGGAAACTCGGCTCGACGACGACTTCAATCTGGCGAGTCACGGCGCGATACATGGGAGATCCGTCCGGTTCGGGTCGCATGATAACGAACCTTTCCATCAAATAGGCACTCTTATCGGGGTTTCGAGCGGTTCATTCAGGGCACTGTACGGCGCAGGATACACACCGGGACGACCATCGTTTCAACATTGTTTTATCGAGCATCCGGAGCGGCTGTCCACTTGAATGCTTGCAATTTGCGGGCCGCCTCGATCTTCCTTAAAACAAACATGGTGCGCCCCTCGCTTCGAACCGGCCCGGACTGGAATGACACTTGTGACGACCCAGATGACGGATCAGGCGACGGGGGACGTGCCTGCCGTGAAGGCGGCCGCGCTTCCCGTCGCTTTGGGCGAGCGCGAACTGCGTCTTGATCTGTTTCGCGGCATGGCGCTGTGGCTGATCTTCATCGACCATCTGCCGCCGAACATCCTGACCTGGTTCACTATCCGCAACTACGGCTTCAGCGACGCCACCGAGATTTTCATTTTCATCTCCGGCTATACGGCGGCGTTCGTCTACAGCCGCGCGATGCTGGATCGTGGCTTCGTGGTCGCGAGCGCGCGCATCTTCAAGCGCGTGTGGCAGATCTATGTGGCGCACGTTTTTCTGTTCACGATCTATCTTGCGGAAATTTCCTATATCGCGACGAAGTTCGACAATCCGCTCTACGCGGAGGAAATGGGTATCCTCGATTTTCTCAAGCAGCCCGACGTCACGATCGTGCAGGCGCTGCTGCTGAAATTCCGTCCCGTGAACATGGACGTGCTGCCGCTCTACATCGTGCTGATGATATTTCTGCCGGTGATCATCTGGCTGATGCAGCGCAAGGCCGATGTCGCACTGGCGTTGTCGGTTCTGCTCTATGCGCTGACATGGGAATTCGATTTCTACCTGCCGGCGTATCCGAGCGGCACATGGTTTTTCAATCCATTCGCCTGGCAGTTGCTGTTCGTGTTCGGTGCATGGTGTGCGCTCGGCGGCGCGAGGCGCATGGCCCGCATCCTCGCATCGCCCATTACGCTTTGGCTTTGCATTGCCTATCTCGTGTTTGCGTTCGGCGTCACGCTGACCTGGCATGTGCCGCAGCTCAATGTGTTCATGCCGCGCTGGCTGGAAAGCTGGATGTATCCGATCAACAAGACCGATCTCGACGTGCTTCGCTTCGCGCATTTCCTGGCGTTGGCGGCGATCACGGTGCGCGTCCTTCCCAAGGACTGGCCGGGCCTGAAATCGCCGTGGCTGCGTCCGGTGATCCGCTGCGGCCAGCACTCGCTGGAGATATTCTGTCTTGGCGTGTTTCTGGCGTTTGCAGGCCATTTCGTTCTGGCCGAGGTGTCCGGCGGCGCATGGATGCATTTCTTCGTCAGCGTCGCCGGGATCGTTATTATGTCCGCCGCTGCATGGGTGTTTTCATGGTACAAGACCGAAGTGGGCAAGGGCGATAAACGCGCGAAAAGTGCTGACGCCGATGCCGACCTCGCCGGAGGCGGGTCATGAGAGTGCTGCTGGTTGCGTCAATTGTTGCGGGGTTGCTGATCGGGTCTTTCGCGCGCGCGGAGGATGGTCCGGGTTGCGCCGTGCCGGCCTACCTTCTGGCGACGGAGAACGCGCTTCCCAAAGTGGCCGAGGCGATCAAAACAAAGAAGCGGCTCGATATTCTTGTCATCGGCAGCGGGTCTTCGGCGCTCGCCGGTCCCGACGGCGCGAGCACGTCCTATCCGGCGCGACTCGAGGCGGCGCTGCGGGAGACATTCCCGGGTGTGACCATCAACGTGAGGACCGACCTGCGGAGCAAGAAAACAGCCGTCGAGGCAGCGGCGAATTTCGGCGGATTGATCGAGAAGCTGCCGCAGGACCAGAAGCCTGATCTGGTCATCTGGCAGACCGGGACGGTCGATGCGATACGCTCGGTCGATCCGGATGATTTCCGGGCCGCACTCGACAGCGGCTTGGGTGCATTGCAGAAAGCCGGCGCCGACGTGCTCTTGATGAATCTCCAATACAACCCACGTATGGAGACGATGCTCGCCGTCTCGCCCTATAACGACACGATCCGTGTCGTCGCGCAGGACCACCAGATTCCGATGTTCGACCGTTTTTCGATCATGCGGCACTGGAACGATGTCGGCGATTTCGACCTGTTCGGCTCGGCGCATGGATATGGAATGGCGAAGCGGGTGCACGATTGTATCGGCCGGTCGCTCTCGGCGCTGGTTGTGGAGGCCTCTCGCCTCAATCCGGCGGAGCTCAGGATTCAACGTTGATGAATTTTGATTGTCGTTTTGCGGTTGCCGTCATGGCGGCGGCAATGATGTCTGGATTGCCATCTGTGCGCCCGGTGCTTGCGCAGGCCGCGCCGCCCGCTGCAACGGCAAAATCCGATGCGCCGGTGCCGCAGAAGGGTCTTGCCACCAAGGCCATCGAAGCGGCCAAGAGCGCGGCCAGTGCCGCAGGAGACATCCTTACCCGCGTGCCGTGTTTGCCCGCCAAGGGAATCAAGGATGTTCCGGGTTCGCTGCCGCGCGTCGCGCACCGGATCGCGGCGGGTGAGCCGGTGACCATCGTCGCTTTCGGATCGTCGACCACGGTCGGCTTCGGCACGTCGTCGCCGGCCTACACCTATCCGAACCGCCTGGCGGACCAGTTGCGCCGCAAGTTTCCGACCGCCGACATCAGCATCATCAATCGCGGCATGGGCGGGCAGGATGCGCCCGAAATGATGAAGCGGTTCGACGCCGCCGTTCTTGATGCCAATCCGGATCTCGTGATCTGGCAGCTCGGCACCAACACGGTGGTCAAGGGCAGCGCCAGCGATGTCGCGGCGACGGCTGCGCTGGTGGAGGACGGCATCGCGCGTCTTCAGGCGCGCGGCATCGATGTCGTGCTGATCGATCCGCAATACGTTCCCGCCGTTGCCTCGAAGACCGAGAATGCGAGCAAGATGGTGAAGCTGATCGGCGAGGTCGCCAGGCTCAAGAACGTGGCGTTGTTCCCGCGCTTTGAAGTCATGCGGCAATGGCATGAGGACGAGAAAATGCCGTTCGACAAATTCGTGATCGGCGACGGCCTGCACATGAACGACTGGGGCTACGCCTGTTTCGCCCAATTGCTCGGCGACACCATCATCGCGTCGGTCGGTCAGGTGAAGGCCGGTGTCGAGGTTCCGGGCAACGTCATGACTTACCGGCCGATGTGAGCGCTGCCGCTCGTCGTCATTGCGAGCGAAGCGAAGCAATCCAATCCAGAACTTAAAAAATACAGTATGCTGGATTGCTTCGTCGCAAGCGCTCTTCGCAATGACGTTACGCCTTCTCCAGCGCCGCCGTCAGGTCCTCGATGAGATCGTCCTGATGTTCCAGCCCCGCCGAGAAGCGGATGAAGCCTTCGCTGATGCCGAGTTCGGCGCGCGCCTCCGGCGTGAGGCGCTGGTGGGTCGTCGTCGCGGGATGGGTGACGATGCTCTTGGAATCGCCAAGGTTGTTGGAAATCCGCGCGAGCTTCAATGCATTCAGCGTGCGGAATGCTGCCGGCTTGCCGCCCTTGACCTCAAACCCGACCAGCGTCGAACCGGCACGCATCTGCTTCTTCACAATGGCGGCCTGAGGATGATCGGCGCGGCCCGGATAGATCAGCCGTGAAATCTTCGGGTGCTTCGCCAGCACATCGGCGATCGCGCCGGCGGTTTCGGTCTGCGCCTTGACACGGATGCTCAGCGTCTCAAGCCCCTTCAGCAGCACCCAGGCGTTGAACGGCGACATCGCCGGACCAGTCTGGCGCAGGAAGGTATGGATGTGTTCCTGGATGAAAGCCTCCGACGACAGGATGACTCCGCCAAGACAGCGGCCCTGACCGTCGATGTGCTTGGTCGCCGAATAGACCACCACATCCGCGCCGAGCACGAGCGGGCTCTGCCAGATCGGCGTCGCGAAGACGTTGTCGACGATCAGCCGCGCGCCGCCGCGATGCGCGATCTCGGCGACGGCTGCGATGTCGACCACGTCGAGGGTCGGGTTGGTCGGGCTTTCGAGAAAGCAGGATTTGGTGTTCGGCCGCATCGCCTTCTGCCACTGGTCGAGATCGTGGCCGTCGACCAGCGTGGACTCGATGCCGTAGCGCGGCAGCAGATCCTCCACGACGTAGCGGCATGATCCGAACAGCGCCTTCGCCGCGACGACGTGATCGCCGGACTTGAGCGGCGCAAGGATTGCGGTGGTGACCGCGGCCATGCCGGTCGCGGTGGCGCGGGCGGCTTCCGCGCCTTCAAGTTCGACCATGCGCTGTTCGAACATCGCGACCGTCGGATTCGAGAAGCGCGAATAGAGAAAGCCGGGGTCTTTGCCGGTGAAGCGCGCTTCGCATTGCTCGGCGGTGTCGTAGACGAAGCCCTGCGTCAGGAACAAGGCTTCGGAGGTCTCGCCATATTGCGAGCGCAGCGTGCCGGAATGCACGAGGCGGGTTTCGGGACGATAGTTGCGGGTGGGGGACTGCGGCTTGCTTGAGGACGTATTGGCCGCGGGTGTTTTGGTCTCGGACATGTGCACTCCATCGTGACCACCTTGCGATGGGCACAAAAAAACCGGCCTGGAAAATACTTCCACAAGCCGGGATCACACTGTCCCCGGCCTGTTTAGCGAGTTATTTAACGTGGCTGCAAGCCGGCCGGCTCAAATGACCACGGGATAAGTCATACGCTTAATCCCGCATGGTCTTTCCGTCAAGCATCCCATCGGATAACCGGTAACATGCACATTTTGCTGGATTAACCGGCGACCGAGGACACACACGTGCCTTTCACCCTGCCACCTGACGCCACAGGAATTCTACCCGACCGCATGATCGCGGCGATGGCCGATGCCGGCCTGATCCTGCCGGAATATCCGTTCGTCGAGAGCCAGATCCAGCCGGCCAGTCTCGATCTGCGTCTCGGCGAGGTCGCGTTCCGGGTCCGCGCCAGCTTCCTGCCCGGACCGGACATCACGGTGGCGCAGCGCATCGATGAATTGAAACTGCACGAGATCGATCTGTCCGACGGTGCGGTGCTGGAAACCAACTGCGTCTACATCGTGCCGCTGCTGGAAAGCCTCGCGCTGCCGCCAACCATTCAGGCCGCGGCAAATCCGAAAAGCTCCACCGGACGGCTCGACGTGTTCACGCGTGTGATCGCCGATGGCACGCGCCGCTTCGATATGATCGCGCCCGGCTATCACGGCCCGCTCTATGCCGAGATCAGTCCCAAGACATTTCCGGTGCTGCTGCGCGAAGGATCGCGGTTGTCGCAGATCCGTTTTCGCACCGGTCACCCGCTGCTCAATGCCGATGAACTGCAAGCGCTGCATGCGGCCGAACGGCTGGTCGATAGCGATGAGGCCGATCTCGCGGGTGGCGTTGCGCTCAGCGTGGACCTCAGCGGCGAAGGCTCCGACGGATTTGTCGGTTACCGCGCCAAGCGTCATACCGGCGTGGTCGATGTCGACCGCCGTGCCGGATATACGGTCGGCGAGTTCTGGGAGCCGATCCGCGCGCGGCCGGATCGTAGCCTGATTCTCGATCCCGGCGAGTTCTACATTCTGGCGTCGAAGGAAGCCGTGCAGGTGCCGCCGGATTTCGCGGCGGAAATGGTGCCGTTCGATCCGCTGGTCGGCGAATTCCGCGTTCATTACGCAGGCTTCTTCGATCCCGGCTTCGGCTACGCCGGTGCGGGCGGCCAGGGCTCGCGTGCGGTGCTGGAAGTGCGCTCGCGCGAAGTGCCGTTCATTCTCGAACACGGCCAGATTGTCGGACGGCTTGTCTACGAGAAGATGCTGTCGCGTCCTGACGCGCTGTACGGCCAGAAGATCGCGTCGAACTATCAGGGCCAGGGCCTGAAACTGTCCAAACACTTTCGGACCTGAGCATCTCCGCGCCTGGATTTCGGAATTCATTCCGCCCTGCGGATCATGTCTTCACGTGGCACTGGTCTCCCATGCCGCTCTCGTTCTCCGGTCCGCTTGCCGTTGCGCGCCAAATGCCGGATCATTCCTGAAAACAGCGACCGTTCGGGAGAACGCCATGACCGCCGCAGTGACGCCTCTGAGTGCGCCTGCTTCCGCGCCGACATCCGAGTTCGGCCTGATCGCGCCTGACACGTCGGGCATGAATTTCTATCGCGCCGATCCGATCCTCGCTGATCTGCTGCGCATCCATCTTCCTGCTGCGCTGTTTCAACATATCGAGCCGCATCTCGATCGGCTCGGCGCACTGGCCGGTGGTCACCTCGACGACTGTGCGCGTCTTGCCGACAGGCACGGCCCGGTGCTGCATCAGCGCGATCGCTTCGGCAACGATCGGCAGTGGATCGAATATCATCCGGCCTATCGCGAACTCGAACGCGCCGCCTACGGCGAATTCGGCATCCACGCGATGTCGCATCGCAAGGGCATTCTCGGCTGGGCCGGCACCTATCCCGCCGTTGCCAAGCACGCCTTCACGTTTCTCTTCAATCAGGCGGAGTTCGGCCTTGGCTGTCCGATCAATGTCACCGACGGTGCAGCGCGGTTGCTGTCGCGGTTCGGCGACGAGGCGCTGAAGGCAAAGTATCTCGACGGTCTGACGCAGACCGACATGACGAAGCTCACCCAGGGCGGGCAGTTCATGACGGAAAAGGAGGGCGGCTCCGATGTCGGCAAGCTGACCACCACCGCCGTGCAGGAAGGCGATCACTGGCGACTGCACGGCGAGAAATGGTTCTGCTCCAATGCGGATGCGGAAGTCGTGATGCTGCTGGCGCGACCGGAAGGCGCGGTCGGCGGTACGCGGGGCGTCGGCCTGTTCCTGATGCCACGGCGGCTCGACGACGGATCGCCCAATCACTACCGCATCGTGCGTCTCAAGGACAAACTCGGCACCCGCTCGATGGCATCGGGTGAAATCAAACTTGAAGGCGCGATCGCTTACGCAGTCGGGCGGCTCGATCGCGGTTTCGTGCAGATGGCCGAGATGGTCAACTGGTCGCGCCTCTCCAACGGCGTCAAGTCGGCGGCGCTGATGCGCCGCGCGCATCACGATGCGAACACGGTGGCGAACAACCGTGTGGTGTTCGGCCGCCGCATTGTCGACATGCCGCTGGCGCGCCGTCAGTTGATGAAGATCATGCTGGCCACAGAGCAGGCGGTGTCGATGAGTTTCATCACGGCGGACGCGCTGGATCGCGCCGAGGCCGGGAGCCAGGATGCGGCGGCGTTGCTGCGTGTGCTGACGCCGACGCTGAAATATCGCGCCACGCGCGATGCGCGGAAGGTCTGCGGCGACGCGCTCGAGATGCGCGGTGGCATCGGCTATGTCGAGGAGTTTGCGACGCCGCGATTGCTGCGCGACGCGCATCTCGGTTCGATATGGGAAGGAACCGGCAACATCGTCGCGCTCGACACGTTGAAGCGCGCGGTCGGCCGCCACGGCGCGGAGGCGGCGTTGGGCGCCGATCTGCATGCGCGGATCGATGAAGCCGCAGGCGTTCCGCAAGGCTGGCGCGATCGTCTTCACGGCCTGACCGACAAGGCGATCGGCTTTGCGCGCGAGGTCGCTGGCAAGTCCGCAAACGAAGCCGAGGCCCGCCGCGCCACCAGTGCGCTCTATCATGTCGCCAGCGCCGTCACCTTTGCGTGGGAAGGCAGCCGCATCCATGCCATGCGCGGCGATGCCCGCCGCCTGCTGTTGTCGCGGCTCGTGGTCGATCATCGTCTCACCGCGCAGGATCCGTTTGCTGTCCTGTCGGAGGGGCGCGACGATGCGATCGCTGATCGGCTGCTGGGCAGCCGGCCGCTGGCAATGGCTGAGGTTGCGGATTTGTTGGCTTCTGCGTAACCCGCAGCATTTCTAGGCTAGATAGGCGCTATGCGTAGTGAATGCCTTGTGGCGCGCAGGTTTGATGTTATGGATTTTTGACGGGGCGGGGCGCGCTCATAAAAAGAAAACGGCCGCCCGGGGGAGCGCATGTCCGAACTGGGAGCTGCCGAAATTCCTGTGGTGCAGGCGGAGGAAAAGCCACCGCAGCCGCCTGTCAAAGAGCCGATCAGGAATCCGCTGCTTGACGGGCCAATCCTGTCGACGCTCCTGAAGCTGGCGGCGCCGAACGTCGTTGCGCTGAGTGCCGGCACCTGTGTCGCCATTGCGGAGACTTCCTACATCGGCCGTCTCGGCGTTGAGCCGCTGGCGGCGATGGCGCTGGTGTTTCCGCTGGTGATCCTGATGATGACCATGTCCGGCGGCGCGATGGGCGGCGGCGTCGCATCGGCGATTGCGCGAGCCTTGGGGGCCAACGATACCGCGCGCGCATCCACACTCGCCATCCACGCGCTGATGATCGGCCTGTGCTTCGGGCTGGTGTTCATGACCACGATGCTGGTGTTCGGGTCATTGCTGCTGGCGACGCTCGGCGGACAGGGCCGCGTGCTGAGCGAGGCCATCGGCTATTCGCAGATATTCTTTGCCGGCGCGGTCATCCCCTGGATCATGAACACGCTGGCGGCGCTGATCCGCGGCACCGGCAACATGCGGCTGCCGTCGGCGATCATTCTCAATTCCGCGCTGTTCCAGATTTTACTCGGCGGCATTCTCGGCCTGGGCTTTGGGCCGGTGCCGCAATTCGGCATGCGCGGTGTCGCCGCCGGGACGCTGATCGCGTTCTCGATCGGCGTTGTCATCATGGCGTGGTATCTGCTGTCCGGTCGCAGCCGCGTGAAACTGAAATTCAGGGGCTTCCGGTTTCAGCGCGCCATGTTCTACGACATCCTGAAAGTCGGGGCGGTCGCTTGCTTCTCGCCGCTGCAAGTCGTTCTGACGGTGACGATCTTCACGCACCTGTTGGCGAATTTCGGCACCGAAGTGCTGGCGGGATACGGCATCGGCGCGCGGCTTGAGTTCATGCTGACGTCGCTGGCGTTCGCTGTCGGCATTGCGTCGGTGCCGATGATCGGAATGGCGATCGGCGCCGGCCGCATCGCGCGGGCGCGGCGCATTGCATGGACCGCCGGTGGCGTTTCGTTCGCGATGGTTGGCCTGTTCGGCGGGTTCTTCGCTATTTTCCCCGACATCTGGGTCAATCTCTTTACCGACAACGCGGCCGTCCGCGCGGCGAGCCGGCAATACCTGTCGACCGCCGCGCCCTTCTTTGCGTTTGTCGGCCTTTCGATCTCGCTCTACTTCTCCTCACAGGGCGCGGCGAAAGTTCTGGGGCCCGTGCTGGCGCAGACGGCAAGGCTGGCCTTCGTCGTCGTGGGTGGCTGGTGGCTGATCGCGCAAGGCGCGACCGGCACGCATTTCTTCTGGCTGGCAGCCGCCTCGATGATCCTGCTTGGCGGTCTTGCTGCCGCAGCGGTGCGCTTCACCAACTGGGGACAGAGAATCGCACCTGTCCCCGCTGAGTGAGCGAAGCCGTCACGCCAGCGCCGTGACCGGGCGCGACAGCGTGGCGCGGGCGAATTTTTTCGCGTTGGCCGGTTTCCCGAACAGGTAGCCCTGCGCCAGATCGAATCCCATTTCATGGGTGGCGACGAGATCGGATCGGGTCTCCACGCCCTTGGCGACGGTGCGCGCGCCATATCGATCCGCAAGTTCGAGAATGCTGCGGCAGACCGTCTGCTTCAGCCGGTTATCGGCGCAGCCGGTGATGTACTCGCGGTCGACCTTGATTTCGGTGAACGGAAAGCTCGACAGTTCCGCGAATGACGGCCAGTCGACACCGACGTTATCGATCGAGATGGCGATATTGTGAAACCGCATGCGCTTGGCGACGTCGATGGCGAGATCGAGATTGTGGATGATATCGCTGCTCTTGATCTCGACGATCAATCCTCCGAACGCCGGATGATCCGGAATCTGGCGGCATAGCCCGCTGACAGACGCCGGGTTTTTGAGGAAGCTGATCGGCAGGTTGATGGAGATGTCGACGGGACCGTACTGGCCCACGAAATAATGCCAGTCTTCGAGCGCGCGGCCGATCACGAACTCCGACAGTCCCTTGAACTGCGGATCCTTGTCATCCGGGATGAAGGATGCGGGAGGTACGACGCCCCACGCCGGATGGCGCAGGCGGATCAGCGCCTCCGCGCCACGCGGCGCGAGCGTGTGGGCGTCGATCTTCTGCTGATACCACAGCTCCAGCCAGCCGGCCTTGAGCGCCTCCGCCACATCGACGGGTGGGCTTGGCGGGGCCTTCACCGGAAGCAGCATGGCGACGCTGGCGCGCAGGCCATCCGCACTGAACGGCGTGGCGAGGGGGTGGCAGCATCTGGATTCCGAATTCTTCTCCGAGCTGCCGCACGGCATTCACGATGATCAGATCCCGGGGGCCGATCAGCAGAACCTTGCCGTGGAACTGCCGCCCGACGAGAATTTTCAGAATATGCCCCGCCTCGGTGCCGTCACGCGGCATTCCGAGCACCACGAGATCCGGCAATTGCAGGTCCAGCAGCATCGGAAGCTCGCCGGCAGCCGCGCATTCGCAGGCGATGAAGCCGAGTTCCTCAAGGGCTTCACCCAGAAACGTGCGGATATGCCGTTTCTCATCAACGATGCAGACGCGCGGCGCCACCTTGCGCTGACCGAACGTCGCAATCGTGTCCATTTCCACAGTTGTCGAACTCCGCATGCGTCACCTCCGTTTCCCCAGAGGCGAAAGTCATAGCGTCATGGCGCGGTCGCAAATGTGGAATTGTTGAACCATCCACTTGTTGGGTTTGGTAAGGTTAAAAGCGCGAGAAAGATTCAAATTTGATCGACAAATGCGAGCGATTTGTCCGCATCACATTTTATTCGAAGCGATGTGCTCCGGCAGCGGATTGATCTGCATGATTGAAGGCTATCGGTGGCGGCGTTGTGGAGCAATCGACAGGCCGGGATCGAACAGCATCGGAGCGTCCTCAGATGCATGGCCTGCGATCCTGGCCCGCTCGATGGCGAGCATCCTGAATTTAGTGGCGACACCGCCATTGGCGGAGAAGCCGCCGGTCTTGCCGTTTGCCGCCAGCACCCGGTGGCAGGGGATCACGATGGGGAACGGGTTTTCGCCCAGCGCCTTGCCGACGGCGCGGGACAGCAACTTGTCGCCGAGCCGCGTGGCGATGTCGCCATAGGTCAACGTTTCGCCGGGAGCAATGGTGCGGGCGATGTCATAGACGCGGCGGTTGAACGCCGGCACCTGCTCCATGTCGACTGTGATGAAAGCCAGATCGTTGGCCTCGCCGCGCAGCAATTCCGTCATGGCGTCGCAGGCCCGCCGGACATGATCTGGCATGGCAGCTTCTCGTGCGGCGGGAGCCTTCTGCGCGAGACGCGACAATGTCCGGGCGTCGGTGGCCTCGGGCAATTGCACGCCCAGAAGGCCGCGGTCGCCCCACGCGATGCCGCAGCGCCCGATGTCGGTGTCGAACAATGCAAGACCGGTTGTCATCCTGCGCCTCAAGCTCCCACAGCGTCATAAGCCGAACTTGGAGAATCTTGCTCTTTTCGGCGTCGCCCGCCACCCGAATTCTGCGGCCGGAACCACCTTGCGGCTGCGCGCCGGGTATGGCTAAGGTCAGGCCTGCGCGGGCGTAGTTCAATGGTAGAACGGCAGCTTCCCAAGCTGCATACGAGGGTTCGATTCCCTTCGCCCGCTCCAGCTTTTTCCCGGATCATCCCCCATCAATCAAAGAGGTCTGATGTCACAGCCCCAATTGTTCACGCCGATTGCACTGCGCGGCGTCTCCGCCAGGAACCGGATTGTGATTTCGCCGATGTGCCAGTATTCGGCCGACGAGGGCGTGGCGAACGACTGGCATCTGGTTCATCTCGGTAAGTTCGCGCAGGGCGGTGCCGGAATCGTCATGACGGAGGCCACCGCGGTCAATCCAGAGGGGCGCATCACCCATGGCGATCTCGGCCTGTGGAATGACGCCCAGATCGCGTCGCTGAAGCGCATCGCGAGTTTCCTGCGCGCCAATGGTTCGCTGCCGGCGATCCAGTTGGCTCATGCCGGCCGCAAGGCCAGCATGCAGCGGCCGTGGTACGGCAATGCCGCGCTGACCGCGGACGATGTGGCGCGCGGCGACAAGCCGTGGACCATCGTTGCGCCGAGCGCCATTCCGATGGACGACGGCTGGCTGATGCCGCACGAACTGACCGAGCCGGAACTCAAGCAATTGCGCGAGGATTTCCGTCTCGCGGTGTTGCGCGCGGTGGAAGCGCAGTTCGACGTGCTCGAACTGCATTGCGCCCACGGCTATCTGCTGCACGAATTCCTGTCGCCGCTGTCCAACAAGCGTAATGATGCCTACGGCGGCGATCGCGCCGGCCGGATGAAGTTCCCATTGGAGATCATCAAGACCGTGCGCGCCGCATGGCCGAAGGATCGGCCGCTGTTTGTCCGTATTTCATCTGTCGATGGTATCGACGGCGGCATCGATATGTCTGACTCGGTTGCCTTCGTGAATGAAGCCAAGACAAAAGGCGCGGATGTGATCGATTGTTCGTCCGGCGGATTGATGGGGTCGGCCACCGCGGCGCGGATTCCGCGCGGCTATGGTTTTCAGGTGCCGTTCGCCGAGCAGATTCGCAACGAAACCAAAGTCACCACCATGGCCGTCGGCCTCATCCTGCATCCGCAGCAGGCGGAGGATATCGTCGCCGAAGGCAAGACCGATCTTGTGGCGGTTGGGCGCGAAGCGCTGTTCGATCCGAACTGGCCGCTGCATGCCGAACTGGCCCTGAGCGACACCAACGGCGAGATCGGTGACGGCACGTTCGACTCCTGGCCCAAGCAATATGGCTGGTGGCTGGAACGGCGCGAGCCGGGTCTGCGCAAGCTCGATGGTCCCGCGTTGCCATTTCGCAAGGTTTAGGCGACGCTCCGGTTCATCGCGGAGCGGGTAAAACCGGCATGGCGTCATCGAAAACCATTTGCGTGGCGGGCGCAGGCAGCATCGGCTGCCTCATTGGCGGCATGTTGCGCGCCGGTGGACATCAGGTGTCGCTGTTGGCGCGGCCGCGGGTGATCGACGATATCAACCGGAACGGGCTGAAAGTCACCAGCTTCGAGGGCGTCGAGCACCGCCTGACTTCGGCAGAGATCAGGCTGTCCGGCGATCCAGCGGTTCTCGCCGATGCGGGGATCATTCTGGTTACCGTCAAGAGCGGTGATACCGCTGAAATGGCGGATCTCATCGCACGATACGCTGCGAAAGACACCGTCATCATCAGCTTGCAGAACGGTATTGGCAATGTGGCGGTGCTGCGTGAGGCGCTGCCCGATCACGATGTGCTCGCGGGCATGGTGCCGTTCAATGTGGTGTCGATGGGCGATGGTCACTTTCATCGCGCCACCTCCGGCGACATTCTGTTGGAGAAGGATGATGCCAACACCGCGAAGCGGCTTTCGCAGCCGGAACTTGCTTTTCGCGCGGTGGATGACATCAGCGGCGTGCAATGGGGCAAGCTGCTGGTCAATCTGAACAATGCGCTGGTTGCGCTGTCCGGTCTGCCGCTGCGCGAGCAATTGTCGCAGCGCTCCTGGCGCGTCCTGTTCGCGGATCAGTGGCGGGAAGCGCTGCGTGTCATCAAGGCGGAAGGCATTGAGCCGGTCTCGACAACGCCATTGCCCGCGTCATTCACACCGTTGATCCTGAAGCTGCCGGACTTTCTGTTCCAGCGGATCGCGGCGTCGATGGTGAAGATCGATCCGAAGGCTCGCTCCTCGATGTGGGAGGATTTGCAGCGCGGCCGCCGCACCGAGATCGACCACCTTCAGGGCGTGATCGTCGAACTCGCCAAACGTCACGGGCTGAGCGCGTCGCTCTCCACGCGCATCGTTGCGTTGATCCGAAACGCCGAACAGGCGGGCAAGGATTCTCCCAGGCTGACGCCGGAACAAATCCGCGCGGTGGATTGACGGAGGGACTGTTTGAAGCCTCCGTTCCGTACTATATTCTTGCAGTGCTGATGTTATCGTCGGGCGGCGTTCGACGCTTTCGGATATTCGCGCAGCCCGGCTCACAGGCCCTTGTTCCGGAGCGGTCCGGGCATGTTGTGCGGTGTGGCGGACCGTGTTGCGGGATGAAGGCCTCAACGACAGGAGGCTCACATGCATGCCGACACAATCAACCTGAAGCCACATCGTCTTGTCGCCAGCGACCGGGTGGAGGGAACGCGGGTCTTCAACGCCGATGGCAGGAAGATCGGCACCATCAAGCGGCTGATGATCGACAAGACCAGCGGCAACGTCGCATACGCCGTGCTGTGCTTCGGCGGCTTTCTCGGGGTCGGCGAGGACTATCGCCCGCTTCCGTGGGCGAGCATGAAATACAACCCCGCCATCGAAGCCTACGAACTCCTGACCTTGATGACCGACGAGGAACTGGCGAAAGCGCCGTCCTTCGGCACCGAGAAGGAGTTCGACTGGGGCAATCGCGTTCGCGAGGTCGATGCCTACTGGATCGGCTTCTGACGCGCGCGGCTTGAAGGTTTTTGCCGACGTGGCGGTGCGCTACAACACCGCCTTTGCTGCTGCGCGGCCGGCGTTGCGTCCCGAGAACAGGCAGCCGCCGAGGAACGTTCCCTCCAGCGCACGATAGCCGTGCACCCCGCCGCCACCGAATCCGGCGGCTTCGCCGGCGGCATAGAGGCCGGGAATGATCTGGCCGTCATTGCCGAACACGCGCGAGTCAAGATCGGTCTCGAAGCCGCCGAGTGTCTTGCGCGTCAGGATGTTGAGCTTCACCGCGATCAGCGGCCCGTAGGCGGGATCGAGGATCTTGTGCGGCCTGGCGGTACGGATCAGCTTGTCGCCGATATAGCGGCGGGCATTGTGGATGCCCATGACCTGGGTATCCTTGACGTAAGGGTTGTCGATCTCGCGGTCGCGCGCTTCGATCTGTTGCCGGATCGAGGCGACGTCGAGTAGGTTCGCGCTGCCGAGCTTGTTCATGGCCGCGACGAGCTCATCGAGGTTGTCGCGCACGATGAAATCGGCGCCTTTCGCCTTGAAAGCCTCGACCGGATCGGGCGCTCCCTTGTTGAAGGCGCGGCGGAGGGTCATGCGCCAGCTCTTGCCGGTGAGGTCCGGATTTTGCTCCGAGCCAGACAGTGCGAATTCCTTCTTGATGATGGCTTGCGTCAGGATGAACCACGAGTACTCGTGGCCCGTCTTTATGATGTATTCGAGCTGGCCGAGCGTGTCGTAGCCGGGATAGAGCGGCGAGGGCAGCCGCTTGCCGGTGGCATCGAACCACATCGATGATGGTCCCGGCAAAATACGAATGCCGTGGCCGGGCCAGATCGGGCTCCAGTTGTGAACGCCTTCGACATAGTGCCACATACGGTCGCGATTGATGAGGCGTGCGCCCGCGGCTTCGGTAATGCCGATCATGCGGCCATCGACATGGGCGGGCACGCCGCTCACCATGTGCTTCGGCGGCGTGCCGAGCCGTTTCGGCCAGTTCTCGCGAACCAGGTCATGATTGCCGCCGATGCCGCCGGAGGCGACGATCACGGCCTGTGCCTTGAGGGCGAAGTCGCCGGTCTCGACGCGCGAGGTTTTCATGCCACGCGATTCGGATGACGGTTCGAGAATTTTTCCGCGCACGCCGGTCGCGGCCCCGCCCGCCATGTCGAGCGCATCGACGCGGTGGCGGAACTTGAACGCGATACGTCCGGTCTTGGCATGGTCGCGGGCGCGCCGCTCGAACGGCTCCACAATGCCGGGGCCGGTGCCCCAGGTGATATGGAATCTCGGTACGGAATTGCCGTGACCCATGGCGTCGTAGCCGCCGCGCTCGGCCCAGCCCACCACGGGGAAGATCCGGTGTCCCATCGCCCGTAGCCAGTCGCGTTTCTCGCCGGCGGCGAATGCGACATAGGCTTCGGCCCATTTTTGCGGCCAGTGGTCCTCATCGCGGTCGAAACCTGCGGTCCCCAGCCAGTCCTGCAACGCCAGATCGTAAGAATCCTTGATGCCCAGCCGCCGCTGCTCGGGCGAATCCACCAGAAACAGTCCGCCGAGCGACCAGAAGGCCTGCCCGCCGAGGTTCTGCTCGCCTTCCTGATCGACGACGATCACGCGTTTGCCTGCATCGGCCAGTTCGGTGGCTGCCACGAGACCCGCCAGTCCAGCGCCGACGATAATTACGTCCGCATCGTTCGCCATTTTTTGTTTCTCCCCCAGTTCCCGGATTGAAACGCGGTGCGCGGAGTGCGGTCAACGAAAATTGCGGGCCGATGCTCGCCTCGTGCACCTTAGGTCGTTCAATGGACCATGCCGCCATGTTCTAAATCGGGATCGCGCCGAGCAGGTGCAGCAAGCCAGCAACACTGCGGCAGAATCCATCTTCATGCTGTTGGCCGATCTGGACAAAATCACTGAGTCGCAACACGCTGACTGCGCCCCGACGATCCACAGGCAGGGGGCGACGGGGCCGGCAATGAAGATTGTGACGGGGATTCTCGCGGCGGTGTTTTTCCTTGGCGGAATGGGCGCAAGCCACGCCGTTGTCAGGATTTCCGAGGATCGGGGCGGCCGCATCGGCACCTATGTGGACAAGTATCAGGGCCTCAAGGGGGGCCGGCGAGACCGTCATGATCGACGGCCTGTGCGCATCGGCCTGCACTATCGTGCTCGGCGCCGTTCCCCACGACAAGATCTGCGTGACCTCGCGCGCCAGTCTCGGATTTCATGCCGCATGGGATTTCGGAGCCACCGGCCGGCCGGTGACGAATCTGGAAGCGACGCGGATGCTGTACGAGATGTATCCGACGTCGATCCGGAGCTGGATTTCACGCCGTGGCGGCCTGAAACAGCGCATGATCTTCCTGCGCGGACGTGAACTGGCAAATATGTATCGCCCCTGCTACATGGACGCGCAGGCCTCCGCCCACACCCCGTCGGCACACCGGTAAAATTCGACCGGCCCAGCTTCTCTTAATTTTGCTCGCTGTCATGTGATCCTGCATGGGCGTGCCGTGCTTGCCCGCATGGGCGTCCCGCTCTATCTCATGCTTGCCAAGGATGAAGCCGCTGGCTTTTCCGCCGCACACCCGCGACACCAACGATCAAGGATCGGATTGCGATGGAAAAGACCACACGGCCGCTCGTGATCATCGCGGCGTTTGCGGGCAGTCTCGCGATCGGGTTGCTGGTGACACTGTGGCTGCTGGGCGGCTTTGGCAGCGTCACTGCGCCGGCCGCAATCGGCGGGCCGTTTCGGCTGACCGACCAGGCCGGGCAGACGGTCACCGAAAAAAGCCTGATTGGCCGTCCGACTCTCATTTTCTTCGGTTTCACCCACTGTCCCGATGTTTGTCCGACGTCGCTGTTTGAAATCTCGGAAGTGCTGCGCGCCATGGGTCCGGATGCGAGCAAGGTGAATGCGTATTTCGTGTCGGTCGACCCGGAGCGCGACACGCCTGCCGCGATGAAGGAATATATTTCGAGTTTCGATCCGAATCTTAAGGGCCTCACCGGAAGCCCGGAAGAGGTCGAGCGCGTGATCAAGGCCTACCGCGTCTATGCCAAGAAAATTCCGCTGAAAGACGGCGACTACACGATGGATCACACCGCGTTGATCTATCTGATGGATCGCAAAGGCACCTTCGTGCGTCCGTTTGATTTAAAGCGAAAGCCCGAAGAAGCCGCCGCCGATCTCAAGCGTTATCTCTGATCCCGCTCTTCGCGCCGCGCGACCGGTCCGGCCGGGGACGCCGTGACGTCATGCGCGACGTTCGCGCAAGACCGTGTTCGGTCTTCTCCCAGTGATAGGGCTCGGTAAGCAATTGATAGAGTGCTCGCCACGCGGCGATCGACAGACATAGCCAGTAGACTGGCGTCAGCACCAGAACCCACGCTTCATGCAGCAGGCCTCGCCTGGCCAGCCCGATCAATCCGATCACGACAGTGGTGAGATAACCTGCGGCGATCGTCGCCAGATAGAGCTCGATAAACGGCTTTGAGAAGAACGGTGACACGTTGCTGTCGAACGCGCTGAGCACGCCCCGCGCCAGAATCTCGCCGAGTAGCAACGGATGCGCCAGCGCGGTCAGGACGTTTCCGCCGACGATGATGTTGAGGGTAAAAAAAAGCCGCCGGCCCCGGCATCGCGCCAGAGTTGCCGCGGCGAACGCATGTGGACGCTCCAGGTTTGCATCCACCCTTTCATCCAGCGCGAACGCTGCCGCAGCCACGCTCCGAACCGCGCCGGGGCCTCCTCAAAGGTCGTCGAGGGAAACATCACGCAGCGATACCTGAAACGCGCGAGCCGGAATCCAAGATCGGCATCCTCCGTGACATTGTACGGGTCCCAGCCGCCGACCTCGCGAAGCACGCTGGTGCGAAAATGATTGGACGATCCGCCCAGCGGCAACGGCATCTCGAAATTGGAAAAGCCTTGCAGGAAGACGTCGAACTGCCCGGCATATTCCGCCGTGAACATGCGCGGCAGCCAGCCGTCGGCAGTGTTGTCGATGCAAAGGCTCGCCTGCGCGCAGACGACGTCCGGATCGTGGGTGCGGAAGACGTCGAGCGCCGCGCGCAACTGGCCGGGCTCGGGCCGGTCCTCGGCGTCGAACACCGTGATGAAGGTGCCACGCGCGAAGGTCAGCGCGCAGTTGAGGGCCTTGGGCTTGGTGCGCGGCCCGGCATCGGGCGCGACGATGACCTGGACGTGCGGCATCAGCCCTAGCCTTGCGATAGCCGCGCGGGTGCCGAGATCGTCCAGTTCGATGACGAGCTTGATGTCGAGTTTCTCGCGGGGGTAGTCGAGTTCGTCGATGTACCGCATCAGCGGCGCGACGGAAGCCGCTTCGCGATAGAGCGCCGCGATCACCGTATAGATGGGAAGCTGACTGTCATGCAGCCGGGGCGGCCGTGGCCGCCGTTTGCGGGGCGAAAAGCATCCCGCGAGCCGCAGGCTGGTGAACAGCAGAAACCAGATCGCGAGAATGACGCTGCACATGTCGATGACGGTTAGCGGTGCCAGTGTCAGCAGCGCGACCGGAGCTGCGAGCCGAGCGAAATAGCGCGCGGCCGACATCAGGCGGCCACGCGAAACCCGCATCGGCGCAGCGGACAGATCGGGAAAACGTGCGGCGAGGCTATCGGCGGCGACGTGCGCCAGCGCGTCGCCGGATTGAACTTCGAGGAATTCAGCGAGATGTCGGGAGGATGTGAGTCGCAGTCGTTCGCGTAAGGATGGAGACTGCGCGATCCGCCTTAAGGTCCGGCGCACGGTGTATCCGCGTGGAGCCGATACAAGAATAAGACCGCGCTGTCCCCGGATTGGCAGTATTCCATGGCGCGCGATCACATGAACCTGGTCGTCAGGCAGCAGGCAATCGGCGCGGCTGATGCCGGCCAGGGCCTCGATCTCCAAACCGCTGTCAGCGCAGAGACGATCGAGATATGCGTCTTCGCCGATCACGCCCCACTGGATCAGAACCTGATCGGCTCCGACGCCGACTTCGTCGCTGCGTTGTTCCGCCGCCGCCAGCACCGAGGGAGCGAGCACGTCGCGCAGGCAATCAAGTTCCACGGCGGGGCCGGGCTCGCGATGCCGGGGCCGGTTGTCGTTTTGCGACCGCGGGAATCCGAGAAAGCCCGCAAGGGCCGAGGTGAGGTTTCGCGCAGACGTCGCCAGACCCGCAAAACGCTGCGGTCCGGCGCTTCCGTCTGACTCGTTCGCCCGCCCAGCCACGGTCATTTGACCGCCACCCCACGCTACAAACGGCACTCGAATCCGCCCGCGGATGGTCTATAAGACCCGACACGCGGACCCCCCAGCCGATGCAACCACAGATGGCATTTTCCTTCAATATCCGATTGCGCGACGCGGCCATTGCAACCGTTGTATCGGTTTTTTGGCTTGCCGCGATGTGGGCTGCGTTCCCGATGTCCCTGGCCTGGGCACAAGGCGCACCGGCGGCGACGCCGCAACCAGCTCCGTCGCCGGCCGTCATTCCGCAGCCTGCCGCGCCGCAGGCGGTGCCGGGCTTCTGGGATCCGCGGCGGCGCCCCGACCGGCCCGATCTGGCGCGTTTGACGGTGATCCGGTTTCTGACCGAGACGGATTACCCGCCGTTCAATTTCACCGGCCCCGACGGCAATCCGGCCGGCTTCAATGTCGATCTCGCCCGGATGATCTGCGAGGAAATCAAGGTCGCGTGCACCATCCAGATGCGCCGGTTCGAGACGCTGGTGGATGCGATCAACGGCAACCGCGGCGACGCGATCATCGCCTCACTGGCCGTCACGCCGCAGCTTCGCGCAAAGCTCGATTTCAGCGATCCGTATTACCGCGCGCCGGCGCGGTTCGTGTCGCGGCGCGACGCGGTGATGGCGGAGGTTCGTCCGGAATATCTCGAGGGCAAGAAGGTCGGCGCCATCGCCGGCTCATCCCACGAGGCTTATCTGAAGACGCTGTTCACCGACGCGCAACTGGTCAGCTTCCCCAATGACGATGCGCTTCGCCTTGCGCTCCGCCGGGGCGAAGTTGATTTCATTTTCGGCGATGCGATTTCGCTGGCGTTCTGGATCAACGGTACCGATTCCGCCGATTGCTGCGCGTTCAGCGGTGGTCCCTTTACCGAGAGCCGGTATTTCGGCGAAGGCGTCGGCATCGGCGTGAAGCGCGGCAACGACCTGCTGCGGCAGGCGCTGAACTGGGCGATGTTCCGGCTCTGGGAAAAAGGCCGCTACACCGATTTGTGGCTGCGCTATTTTTCGGTCAGTCCCTTCTAGCTTGTAGTTTGCGGTCAGGCACATGACGGTCACGCGAACGGCGAAATTCAAGCGAACCGCCGCGGCGCTTCTCGCGCTCGTCGGCTGGGCGACGCTCGTGCTTCAGTATTGTCTGTCGATGCGGGCCGCTGGCGTGATGGGATTGTCGCAGGTGGAGGGCACGATCCGCTTCTTCTCCTACTTCACCATTCAGTCCAACATCCTCGTGGCGCTGGTGCTGACGGCCTTCTCCATCAAGAGCAGTCCAGATGAATGGCTGGTTCATCCCTTCGTGCGTTCGGCGGTGGCGGTCTACATCGCCATGGTCGGTCTGGTCTATCTCGCCTTGCTGCGCCATCTCTGGATGCCCCAGGGCGCGCAATGGATCGCGGACGTGACGCTGCATTATCTGATGCCGGCGGGTTATCTGGTGTTCTGGCTGACTTGTGTCCGCAAGTCGGGGCTGCGCTGGTACGATCCGCTGCTGTGGCTGATCTATCCGCTGTTCTATCTCGGCTTCGTGCTGGTGCGCGGAAAGATGTCCGGCTTCTATCCGTACCCCTTTATCGACGCCAAGACCTTGGGTTATGCAGGCGTTGCGGCTAATACAGCCGGATTGCTGATCGTCTGCGCTGCGCTCGGCGGTTGTCTTGTGGTGATCGGCTGGCGGCTCGCGCGCCATCAGCCGGCCTGAATGTGCCTTTGCGCGGAGATCCTTGATGTCGAGTGAAATGCCTGCAACCGCGAGCGACCTGCGCGCTCTTGCCGAACAATCCAACGCCTGGCCGTTCGAGCAGGCGAAACAGATTGTGGCGCGGTTGAAGAAAAAGCCCAAGGACGAAGTGCTGTTCGAGACTGGCTACGGTCCGTCGGGCCTGCCGCACATCGGCACCTTCGGCGAAGTCGCGCGCACCACGATGGTGCGCCATGCGTTTCGTGTGCTCACCGAGGACAAGATCAAGACGCGGTTGCTGGCGTTCTCCGACGACATGGATGGCCTGCGCAAGGTGCCGGACAACGTGCCCAACAAGGAGATGCTGGAACAGGATCTCGGCAAGCCGCTGACCCAGGTCCGCGATCCGTTCGGCACGCATCCGAGTTTCGGCGAGCACAACAACGCGCGGCTGCGCGCCTTCCTCGATACCTTCGGATTCGAATACGAGTTCGCCAGTTCGACGCAGTATTACAAGTCGGGCCGCTTCGACGCGACGCTGCTGAAAGTGCTGGAAAACATTGAGAAAGTGATGGCGATCATGCTGCCGTCGCTGCGCGAGGAGCGCGCGGCGAGCTATTCGCCGTTCCTGCCGATCTCGCCGCGCACCGGGGTCGTGTTGCAGGTGCCGATCGTGGCGCACGACGCCAAGGCGGGCACTGTCTCTTACGACGATCCCGACACCAAGGAGCGCGTCACCGTTCCGGTCACCGGCGGGCATTGCAAGTTGCAGTGGAAGCCGGACTGGGCGATGCGCTGGGTTGCGCTTGGCGTCGACTATGAAATGGCCGGCAAGGATCTGATCGACTCGGTGAAGCTGTCAGCGAAGATCTGCTCGGCACTGGGCGGCACGCCACCGGAAGGCTTCAACTACGAATTGTTTCTGGATGACAGGGGCCAGAAGATTTCCAAGTCGAAGGGCAACGGTCTCACCATCGACGAGTGGCTGCGCTATGCCTCGCCGGAGTCGCTGTCGCTGTTCATGTACCGCGAGCCGAAGGCGGCGAAGCGGCTGTATTTCGACGTCATCCCGCGCAACGTCGATGACTATCAACAGTTCATCGATGGCTACCCGCGCCAGGACGCCAAGCAGCGTCTGAGCAATCCGGTCTGGCACATCCATGCGGGCCATCCGCCGCTGGCCGATATGCCTGTGACGTTCCAGTTGCTGTTGACGCTGGTGTCGTCGTCGAATGCCGAGAACGCTGAGACGCTGTGGGGCTTCATCGGCCGCTATCGTCCCGGTGTGACGCCGAAGACGCATCCGAAGCTCGACGCTATGGTCGGCTACGCCATCAACTACTATCGCGACTTCGTCGCGCCGACGAAAAAAATTCCGCGAGCCGACCGAGAGCGAACGCGCGGCGCTTCAGGATCTGCGCGATGCGCTGTCGCAACTTCCTCTGGATGCTTCCGCCGAAGACATCCAGAATGTGGTCTATGAAATCGGCCGCCGCGAGCCGTTCCTCGATCCCGTGAAGAAAGGCAAGGATGGCCGTCCGGGCGTGTCGCTCGACTGGTTCAATATGCTCTATCAGGTGCTGCTGGGGCAGGAGAAAGGCCCGCGTTTCGGATCGTTTGTCGCGGTCTATGGCATCACCAATGCAATTGCGATGATCGATGGCGCGCTGGCGCGGAGCGGCTCATAGGCATTATGACGTCATGCGCGGGCTTGATCCGCGTATCCATTATTTGTCTTGGAACCTGCTTGATAAAAATGGATGGCCGGGTCGGACCCGGCAATGACGCACCTGAAACGGCGCAATGCGCGCCATTTATAACTTACTGGCTCGCCCACACGATGCGGGCGATCCACTCCACGTTCTTGGCGTCGATGACGCGGTCCTTGTGCGCCGGATTGAGCGATTGCAGTTCGATGACTTTCGCGGTCCGGCGTTTCAGTTCCTTGACCATGACCTCGCCGTCCTTGGTCTTGACGACGACGCGGTCGCCGCGCCGGATCGGTGATCCGGGCGAGACGATGATGACGTCGCCGTCGCGATAGGCCGGCTTCATCGAATCGCCGGAAATCTCCAGCGCATAGGCGTGCTCGTCGTTGACCGACGGAAGCCCGACCTCGTCCCAGCCCTTGCCGACAGGAAAGCCACCGTCGTCGAAATAGCCGCCGGAGCCGGCCTCGGCGAAGCCCAGCAGCGGCACGGCCTGCACCGCGCGCGCTGTATCCTCGATGAGTTGCACGAACGTATCGACGGTGGTGCCGGTTGCGGCCAGCGCCTTGGCCACAGATTCGGTTGAAGGCCAGCGCTCGCGCCCGTCCGGCGTAATGCGTTTCGATTTGTTGAACGTTGTCGGGTCGAGCCCCGCGCGCTTGGCAAGCGCGGACGCGGAGAGTCCTGCGCGTTCGGCGAGGCGATCGAGCGCATTCCAGATTTGATCGTGAGTGAGCATGGGCGCTGGCCGGATCAAGGGCCCGGCCGACGGGACCGGGCAGTGAATTTTATCGGAAATCTAGGAATTATTACCTCGAATCGCGCGCGTCTGCAATCGGGCTGCTATTCCAAATGCCGCCCTTGAAGTGACCGGTTCGCGCCGATACGGTCGGGCGGGCATTCGGCCAAGCGCTGAAAAATCCCGAAAGAATTCAATAACAAGCGAGAATCTGCCAGCCGTGTCCACGATCTACAAGATTTGCCCCGCGTCCGCTTGGCGCGAGGCCGAGCGGCAGGGCGTCTTTCGCGGCAGCGCCGACGACCGGCGTGACGGGTTTATCCACTTCTCGGCGGCATCCCAGGTTGCCGGCACAGTGGCGAAGCATTTTGCCGGGCAGACCGGCCTGTTCCTGATCGCTATCGACGCAGAGGCGCTGGGCGATGCGCTGAAATGGGAACCCTCGCGCGGCGGTGAGTTGTTTCCGCATTTGTATGGCGAACTCGACATCGGCGCCGTGACGAAGATTCTCGACCTGCGCGCCCGCTCCGATGGCTCGCACGACATTCCGGAGTTGGCCTCGTGATCCGCGCTTTCGATACGTTCACGTTGCCACTGCTGCGCCGGCTCGATCCCGAGGACGCGCATCGGCTGGCGATCGGTGGGTTGCGGCTGCTGCCGGCAATGAAGCCGCGCGTGGACGATCCCAAGCTCGCGACGCGCGCCTTCGGCCTGAATTTCCCCAATCCGGTCGGCATGGCGGCGGGCTTCGACAAGAATGCCGAGGTGCCGGATGCGTTGCTGCGGCTGGGCTTCGGATTTGTCGAGATCGGCTCGGTGACGCCGAAGCCGCAGGAGGGCAATCCGCGGCCGCGGCTGTTTCGTCTTGAGCTGGATTCAGGCGTCATCAACCGCATGGGGTTCAACAATGACGGCGCGGAAGCCGTGCTGCGCAGGCTGGCCGCGCGCGCGCGTTTCGGCGGCATCGTGGGCGTCAATGTCGGAGCCAACAAGGACTCCGTGGATCGCACGGCGGATTACGTCCGGTTGATCGAACTGTTCGCGCCGGTGGCGAGCTACTTCACCATCAACATATCGTCGCCCAACACGCCGGGCCTGCGCAACTTGCAGCAGGCGGCGGCGCTGGACGATCTGCTGGCGCGGGTGGTCGATGCGCGCGAGCGTGTGCGCAAGAGCGCGGGCGACTCGCCGCTGCTGTTGAAGATTGCTCCCGATCTGACGTTGCAGGAACTCGACGACGTGGTTCACATCGCGCGCTCGCGCCGCGTTGACGGCATGATCGTCGCCAACACCACATTGTCGCGGCCTGCGTCGTTGCGCGATCAGGTGCGCGCGAAGGAGCAGGGCGGATTGTCGGGACGGCCGCTGCTCAGGCTTTCCACGCGCATGGTGGCGGAAACCTATGTGCGCGCCGAGGGCGCGTTCCCACTGATCGGCGTCGGCGGCATCGATTCCGGCGGCGCGGCGCTGATGAAGATCCGCGCCGGTGCCAGCCTGATCCAGATCTATTCGTCGCTGATCTACAAGGGGCTTGGCCTCGTCGAGGATATCAAGGCTGATTTGCTGTCCACGCTGCGGCGGACCGGACGCGACAGCCTGTCCGAAATCGTTGGCGCGGATGCGGCGACGATCACCGCCGAACCGTGGCCGGAGTAAGTGTTTGTCGCAGACGCGGGCGAGCACGCGCTATCCACGACAAAAAATGTCATTGCCGGGCTTGACCCGGCAATCCATCTTTTCAGAGATTTTTAAGATGGATGCGCGGGTCGAGCCCGCGCATGACGATTTGGGCTGTTGAAGCTGCTTACGGCTTGCGCGTGTTGAATAGTCGCGAGATCAGCCAGACCGGGATCACGATCACCGCGCCCAGCAGGAAGTAGCGCCACAGGCCGTTGATGGCGTCGAAGCCGAGATTCCAGATCCAGTCGATCAGGCGGCGGATGCTGTAGACGATGTTCCACGGATCGAAGCCGATCGCGGCGAGCACCACGCCGACGAGCAGCGACAGCAGCACCAGCCGCAGCAGCACCGCCAGCGGCGAGCCACCGAGAAAGCGCGACAGTGCGTCGTCGTTCCTGGCTGGCAATTCCTTCACGTCGTCCGGCATCGTCGTCTCCTGAATGATGTGCATAGCGCACAATAGCATGCCACATGGGAAAGCGCGCGGTCTGCGTCAATGGTTTTTGGCAAAGGCGGGAGACGGAATCTTCTCCTCGGAGATTAACATCCGTTCAAGTGTCTCCAGCCGGTCGGCGTCGCGCGGCGGTTTGTCCCAGCGCAGACGGCTGATGCGGGGAAAGCGCATCGCGACACCGGACTTATGCCGCGCCGACCGCGCCAGTCCTTCGAAAGCCACCTCGAACACCAGTCCCTGATCCGGCTCGTGCACCACATGACGCACCGGACCGAACTTCTCGGTGGTATGGCGGCGCACGAAGCGGTCGATCTGAATCAGTTCCTCGTCGGTGAAGCCGAAATAGGCCTTGCCGACCGGCACGAGCTGGTCGCCGTCGCCGCCCTTTGTCCAGACGCCGAACGTGTAGTCGGAATAATACGACGAGCGCTTGCCGTGGCCACGCTGCGCGTACATCAGCACCGCGTCGATGATGTGCGGATCGCGTTTCCACTTCCACCATGGGCCTTTCGGACGGCCCGGCAGATACGGCGTGTCGTTGCGTTTCAGCATCACGCCCTCGACGGCATCGGAATCGCCGCCTGCGCCGGCGCTCGCCGGATCGGTGCGCGCCGCTGCGAGATCGTCCCATGTGGCGAATGGCACTTGCGGCGAGAGATCGATGCGCGGATCGTTAAGCTGTGCGACGAAGGTTTCGAGTTTCGCGCGACGCTCGGTGAAGGTCAGCATGCGCAGATCGTTCTCCCCGTCGCTGAGCAGGTCGTACGCGCGCAGATGAATCGGATAGTCCTTCATCAACTTCGGTGTCACGGATTTTCGGTTCAGTCGCTGCTGCAGCACGTTGAAGGTCTGCACGCGTCCGTCGCGCAGCACCAGCAATTCGCCGTCGAGTGCGCCGGGCTGCCGCAGTGATGGCACCAGATCAGGAAAGCTCTTGGTGATGTCCTCGCCGGTGCGCGAATAGAGCCGCGTGAGAATGTTGCCGTGTTCATCCCGGCCGCTCACCGCCTGCACGCGGATGCCGTCCCATTTCCATTCGGCGGTGAAGTCGTCGGGCGCAAGACTGGCGAAGTCCGCGCCCTCGATGGCGTGCGCCAGCATCACTGGGCGGAACGGTGCGGGATCGCGATTGACCGGCTTGTCGGCGCGGCCGTCCAGCCAGGCGAACAGATCGAGATAAGGTGGCGAGAGTCCCGGCCAGATCAGTTCGACGTCATGCGCGTCTTTCTCGCCGAGCGCCGCCGCAGCGGTCTTCGCCAGCCGCGCCGAGACGCCGATGCGCAGGCCGCCGGTGACGAGCTTGAGAAGTGCCCAGCGACCGGTCTCGTCGAGTTCATCGAGCCAGCGCATAAGCTGCGCCGGGATTTCGGTCTTGCCCAGTGTGTTGAAGGTCGTGACGACGTCGGTCAACGTTGGCGGAGGCGGATTGTTGTGTGTGCTTGATACATCGGGCACGAATTTTTCACCTCTCCCGATTGCGGGGGAGGTCGGATCGCGAAGCGATCCGGGTGGGGGCTCGTTCATGATCGCCGATGCCGAGGACCCCCTCCCCAACCCTCCCCCGGGAGCGGGAGAGGGGGCAGATCGTGCATGCTGCGTCGTCCTCGGCCACATCAGCGCGACGGTTTCCGACAGATCGCCGACGTAATCATAGGACAGCGCGAACAGCACCGGATCGGTGCGTTTCGCGATCAGGTCGCGGATCAATCCTGCCTTGGCGTGGCGGAACGACAATGCGCCGGTGAGCGCCGCCAGCGCCCAGCCGCGATCGGGGTCGGGTACCTCGCGAAAGTAACCGGTAATCAGCCGCAGCTTGTTGTTGCGGCCGGGCTCATAGGCGAGGCGATCGAGCAGGTGCGCGAAGCGGTTCATGGCGATGCCGTCTCGCTCGCAGGCGCCGTGTCTTCGTCCTCATCGCCATAGCCGATCAGATCGAGCGGCCGCGCTTTCAGCCCCTTCGACTGGCACCAGTGCACCAGTGCGTCTTCCTGCCCGTGGGTGACCCAGATTTCGCCCGCGCCCGTCGCAGCGATGGTCGCAGTGAGTCCGTCCCAGTCGGCATGATCGGAAATCACCAGCGGCAGTTCGATGCCCTTCTGTCGCGCGCGGGCACGCACCCGCATCCAGCCCGACGCAAAGGCTGCGACAGGGTCGGGAAACCGCCGCGTCCAGATGTCGGTGATGGCGGTGGGCGGCGCCAGTGTAATGGTGCCGGCGAGGTCGGCTTTCTTCATACCCCTGGCCATCCGGAGGTCGCCGAGGCCGATACCGCGACTCTCGTAGTAGCGGGTGATCTTCTCCATCGCGCCATGCAGGTAGATCGGTGCGCCGTAGCCGGCGGCGCGGATCAGCGCGATGACCCGCTGCGCCTTGCCGAGCGAGTAGGCTCCGACCAGATGCGCGCGTTCGGGAAACAGCGCCACGGAGGACAGCAGTTTTCCGATCTCGCCTGCCGCATCGCCATGGCGGAAAACGGGGAGCCCGAATGTGGCCTCGGTAATGAACACATCGCACGGCACGACCTCGAAGGGTGCGCAGGTCGGATCGGGTGCATCCTTGTAGTCACCCGATGCGACGATTCTGGTCTTGCCGCTCGTCACAGCGATCTGCGCCGAACCCAGCACATGGCCAGCCGGATGAAACGTGACGCTGACCCCGCCCAGCTTGATGGTCTCGCCGTACGCAATCGCCTGCGTGCTTCCGGCGAAGTTGTCGCCATAGCGCAGCCGCATCAAGTCGAGGGTTTCCTGGGTCGCCAGCACCGTGCCATGGCCGGGGCGCGCATGATCGGAATGGCCGTGCGTGATTAGCGCCCGTTCGACCGGTCGCACCGGATCGATATGAAAGCCGCCTGGCTTGCAGCACAGGCCGGCGGCGACGGGCATCAGGATGTCTTGCGGGCGCATCTGCGATATATAGTCGCTCGGTAAGCCTGTTGGAGTCCGGTAAATCCTGCGCGGCTGTCTCATCGAGGTTCAGATCAAGTCCATGCCCGCGTCCTTGTTCCTGTCATCGGGAAACCTCCTTGCCGACCGGCGCTATGATTTTGGACGCGACCTGCAATTGCGCGGTGATCTTGCCGCCGCAGCAGACCTGATGGCGCAGGCGGCGGAACTCGAACCCGGTTTCGCCTCGGCATGGTTCGCGCTCGGCGACCTGCGCGAGCAAATGGGCCAGCGTGACGACGCCGTCGCGGCTTACCTGCGCGCGCGCGATGCCGATCCGGACGATCGGCACGGTGCGAAGCTGCGGCTGATGCGGCTCGGCGCGGAAGACCTCTCCACCATGCCGCCGGGTTATGTGCGCGCGCTGTTCGATCAATACGCGCCACGGTTCGACAAGACACTGGTGCAGGATCTGGATTATTGCGGTCCGCAAGTCTTGCTGAAAGCGGTGCTCGCGGCGCGTCATGCCGCAAAGCTGCCGGCGCTTTTCAAGCGCGCGATCGATCTCGGATGCGGCACGGGCCTCGCCGCGCGCGAGTTCGCCTCGCTGGTTGATGAGTTCATGGGCATCGATCTGTCACCGGGCATGATCGAGCGCGCCCGCGCCACCGGGCTTTATGCGCGGCTGGAGGTGACGGATATGCTGCAAGGCCTGCGGACCGAGGATGAGGCCAGCGCCAATCTCGTGATGGCTGCCGACGCCTTTGTCTATGTGCCCGAGCTTGATCCGCTGCTGCGCGAAGTTACACGCGTCTTGAAGCCGCAAGGCTTGCTCGCTTTCACGGTGGAGACGCATGCCGGCAAAGGCGTCATTTTGGGGCAGGGGCTGCGCTACGCGCACGCGGCGGACTATCTGCGCGATGCTATCGCCGGTGCGGGATTGAAGCTCTGCACGATAACCCCGGCGTCCACCCGCATCGAGGCGGCAGAGCCCGTGCCGGGCCTCGTGGTAACCGCCGGCAAGACCTGAATTCATGGCGAGGAAGCGCTCTTGCGCTGTTTAGACGCTCCCAAAACTCCGGGCGCGACGCCTAAACGCAAGACAGGCATTTCGGGCCTGCCAGCATGCCGGTCTGTGTCGCGCCGCGATCCGGAGTGATCGCCGATTCCGATTCAAGGGCATCGCAGAATGCCGATGAAACCACCCAGGGAGACAACAAGAAAATGAAGCCAAGAATGTCATGGTTCGCGACGGGAGCTGCGTTCGCGGCGGCAATTCTGACCGCCAGCGCGGCTCACGCCCAAAAGAAGTACGATCCCGGTGCCAGCGACACCGAGATCAAGCTCGGCCAGACCGTTCCGCATTCGGGGCCAGGTTCGTTGTATGGCGTGATCGGCCGCACGCAGGCGGCGTATTTCCAGATGCTGAATGAAAAGGGCGGCATCAACGGGCGCAAGATCACGTTTCTGACGCTGGATGATTCTTATAGCGCACCGAAGACCGTCGAGGCGACGCGTCGTCTGGTCGAGCAGGAGGAAGTGCTGGCGCTGTTCGGCTCGCTCGGCACCGGCCCGCAGACCGCCGTGCAGAAATATCTCAACGGCAAGAACATTCCGCAGCTTCTTCTCAATACCGGCGCAGGACGCTGGAACGATCCGAAGAATTTCAAGTGGACCACGCCGGGTCTGCCGCTCTATCCGACCGAGGGGCGCATCCTCGCGCGCTATCTGTTGCAGAAAAAGCCGGAGGCCAAGGTCGCCATCCTGTTCCAGAACGACGAGTTCGGCCGCGACTACATGAATTCGTTCAAGGAGGTTCTGGCCAGCGCGCGCGGCAAGGCGAAGGTCGTTGCGGAAGCCTCCTACGATCTCACCGATCCGACCATCGATTCGCAGATGATCAACCTGTCGAAATCCGGCGCGGACGTTTTCTACAATATCTCCACCGGCAAGGCGACGTCGCAGTCGATCCGCAAGGTCGCGGAGCTTGGCTGGAAGCCGCTGCATCTTCTGGTCAGCACGTCGAGCGGCCGGTCGATTCTCAACGCAGCGGGCGCGGAGAACGCCATCGGCATCGTGGCTGCGAGCTACACCAAGGAGGTCGGCAGCGCGAAATGGGCCAATGATCCCGATGTGAAGGGATTCCAGGAACTGCGCACCAAGTACCTGCCGAATGTCGATCAGGACAACACCATCGCGTTCCAGGGCTATTCGCAGGCGGTGACCATGGCGCGCATTCTGGAAAAATGCGGCGATCAGCTCACCCATGACAACGTGCTGAAGCAGGCCACCTCGCTCGCCGGTTACAAGGCGCCGATCTTTCTGCCGGGCATCACCTACGCAACATCGCCGGACGATTATTCGCCGATCAAGACGCTGTTCATCGGAACCTTCAACGGCAAGGACTGGGACCTCGACACGACGCCGGTCAGCCAGTGATTGCGGGCGAATCATCGATAAGGGTGGAAGCGGTTATTTCGTCTCCACTCTCGACCCCGGCGGTGTGACGTCTTACCTGTGGAGGCGTGGACACCAAGAGCCCTTCGCCCGATTTGCTGCCCGAGATTTTCCTGCACTGGTTCGCGGCGCGGGGGTGGTCGCCGCGTGCGCATCAGGTCGATCTGCTGGCCAAGGCGCGCGACGGGCGCTCGGCATTACTGATTGCGCCGACCGGCGCGGGCAAGACGCTCGCCGGATTTCTGCCGACGCTGGTGGAATTGTCTTCTCCCCTCCCCCCTTGCGGCGGAGGGTTGGGGAGGGGGGCCAAAGCCAGCCATTACGCGGGCAACGCTCACATCGACCGGGCGCGGCGTGACCCGCAGCGGCGGGCTGCACACGCTCTATATTTCGCCGCTGAAGGCGCTGGCGGTCGATATCGCCCGCAATCTCGAACGTCCTATCGCCGACATGAAGCTGCCGGTCCGGGTCGAGACCCGCACCGGCGATACGCCGGTGTCGCGGCGGCAGCGCCAGCGCAAATATCCGCCGGACATTCTGCTCACCACGCCCGAGCAACTCGCGCTGTTGCTGTCGTCGGACGACGCGCCGTATCTGTTCTCGTCGCTCAAACGTATTGTGCTCGATGAACTGCACGCGCTGGTGACGTCAAAGCGAGGCGACCTGCTGTCGCTTGGCCTCGCGCGGCTGTGGCGTCTTGCACCGCAGGCGACCACGGTGGGCCTGTCAGCGACTGTTGCCGAGCCTGACGACCTGCGCCGCTATCTGATGCCGCAGGCGAGCGGTGCGCAGAACATGGCTGATCTCGTGATCGCCGACGCCGGCGCGGCCCCCATCGTCGAAATGCTCGATACCAGGGAGCGCTTGCCGTGGGCGGGCCACATGGCGCGTCATGCGCTCGGCGAGATTTACGATCTCGTCAAGGCCAACAAGACCTCGCTGATGTTCGTCAACACCCGCGCGCAGGCCGAGATGCTGTTTCAGGATCTGTGGCGCATCAACGACGACGGTCTTGCCATCGCGTTGCATCACGGCTCGCTCGATGTCGCACAGCGCCGCAAGGTCGAGGACGCGATGGCGGCGGGCAAGCTGCGCGGCGTGGTCTGCACCTCGTCGCTCGATCTCGGGATCGACTGGGGCGACATCGATCTCGTCATCAATGTCGGCGCGCCGAAAGGCGCGTCGCGGCTGATGCAGCGGATCGGCCGCGCCAATCACCGTCTCGACGAGCCGTCGCGCGCCGTCATGGTGCCGGCCAATCGTTTCGAAGTGCTGGAGTGCCGCGCGGCCATTGATGCCGTGGCAGAGAATGCACAGGACACGCCGCCGCAGCGCACCGGCTCGCTCGACGTGCTGGCGCAGCATGTGCTCGGCTGCGCCTGCGGTGCGCCGTTTTTGGCCGATGAGCTGTACGATGAAGTGCGCAGCGCCGCACCCTATGCGGAGCTGCCGCGCACGGGTTTCGATGATGTGATCGATTTCGTTGCCACCGGCGGCTATGCGCTGAAAAGTTACGAGCGTTTCGCGCGCATCAGGCAGGATAAAGACGGGCGCTGGCGCGTCACCAATCCCAAGGTGCGGCAAAGTTATCGCCTCAATGTCGGCACCATCGTCGAAGAGCCGATGCTGAAGGTGAAACTGGTGCGCGGCCGCACCAAAGGATCGGGATCGACCGGCGCCATCGCGCGGGGCGGGCGCATGCTCGGCCAGATCGAGGAGTATTTCATCGAAGGTCTGGTGCCCGGCGACACCTTCGTGTTCGGAGGCGAGGTGGTGCGCTACGAGGCGCTGATGGAGGACGAGGTCTACGTTTCGCGCAGCAACGACGCCAACGCGAAAGTCCCTTCCTACATGGGCGGCAAGTTCCCGCTCTCTACTTATCTCGCGGAACGCGTGCGGCTGCTGCTGGCGGACCAGCGGGCATGGAAGGGTCTGCCCGACCAGGTGCGGGAATGGCTGTCGTTGCAGGCGGCGTTCTCCCGCATTCCGGGTCCGCGCGAGCTTGTGGTCGAGACATTCCCCCGCGCCGACAAGCACTATCTCGTCTGCTATCCGTTCGAGGGCCGTCTCGCGCACCAGACGCTGGGCATGCTGTTGACGCGGCGGCTGGAGCGCGGGCGCGCCAAGCCGCTCGGCTTCGTTGCCAATGAATATGCGCTGGCGGTATGGTCGCTCGGCGACATGTCGTCGATGATCCGCAATGGACGCCTCGATCTTGATGCGCTGTTCGATGCCGACATGCTGGGCGACGATCTCGAAGCCTGGCTCGCGGAATCCGCGCTGATGAAACGCACGTTCCGGACCTGCGCCGTGATCTCCGGCCTGATCCCGCGGCGCTTCACCGGTGAAGAGAAGTCGCGGAGACAGGTGCTGTTCTCGACCGATCTCGTCTACGACGTGCTGCGCAAGCACCAGCCCGATCATGTTCTGCTGCGCGCGGCGCGGGCCGATGCCGCCACGGGATTGCTGGATATTCGCCGCCTGAGCGATATGCTGACCCGGATCAAGGGCCGAATCACATACAAGGAACTCGATCACGTTTCGCCGCTGGCGGTGCCGGTGATGCTGGAAATCGGCCGCGAAGCGGTTTATGGCGAGGCATCGGACGAGTTGCTGGCGGAGGCCGCCGAGGAACTCGTGAAGGAGGCGATGCCGCCTCATCAGGATTGACGTGAAATGCAAGCGGCGCAGGCGACAGATCGAATTCCGGCCGTCACCATCGCAGGCGTCACCTTCGCCGCCGACCTCGCGGGCGCATTGGTCTGGGAGGACGAGCGCCTTTTCATCGTCTCCGACCTGCATCTCGAGAAAGGGTCCAGCTTCGCGCAGCGCGGCGTGCTGCTGCCGCCGTTCGATACGGCGGCGACGCTCGCGCGCCTGAGCGCGGTGATCGCGCGCCACGATCCGCGCACCGTGATTGCGCTCGGCGACAGTTTCCACGACCGCGATGCTCATGAACGCCTCTCGCCGGATGATCGCGGCGCGCTGTCGGCCTTGCAGGCGGGGCGTGACTGGATCTGGATCTCCGGCAATCATGATCCCGCGCTGCCGCGTGATCTCGGCGGCGTGGTGGCCGATGAAGTCGCCATCGGACCGATCGTGTTTCGTCATGAGCCGACCGGGGCCGTCGGGGAAATCGCCGGCCATCTGCATCCAAAGGCGCGGGTCGCGACCCGCGGCCGTTCGGTGGAGCGGCGGTGTTTCGCCAGCGACGGGATGCGCGCGGTGATGCCGGCGTTCGGCGCCTATACCGGCGGTTTGAGTATCCGCGATGTGGCCTTTGCCGCGATCTTCCAGACCTTGGCTTTCACCGCCCATGTGCTCGGCGACCGCCGCGTTCACTCCATCGCAGCGTCGCGCTGCACCTGAGAGTCAGCTATGGAACCGAACCGCGCACGCGCTGTTGTCTGTCGCGGCTGGACGCGGGCATGACACATAACAAGGTCGATCATCGAAAGACGCCGGAGTTGAATCATTCCGCGCCGAAAAAGGCGCCGGATCCCTTCAGCCTGCGCGGCTTCCTGAAGACGCTCGGCCCCGGACTCGTCACCGGCGCGTCGGATGACGATCCATCGGGCATCGGAACCTACAGCCAGGCCGGGGCACAGCTCGGCTATGGCATCGGCTGGACCATGCTGCTGACGTTCCCGCTGATGGCGGCCATTCAGGAAATCTCGGGCCGGGTCGGACGCGTCACCGGGCGGGGTATCGCCGGCAATGTCTGCCGGCATTACCCGGCCTGGGTGCTCAATATCATCGTTGCGCTGTTGTTCATCGCCAACACGATCAACATCGCGGCGGATCTCGCGGCGATGGGCGACGCGCTCAGGCTCCTGATTGGTGGGCCGGGCTTTCTCTATGTGCTGGTGTTCGGTGTGACCTCGGTGCTGGCGCAGATTTTCCTCGACTACAAGCGCTACAGCGCCGTGCTGAAATGGCTGACGCTGAGCCTGTTCGCTTACGTCGCGGCGCTGATCTTCGCGAAGGTCTCATGGGGCGATGCGCTGCGCGGCATCGTCATTCCGCAGATTCAGTGGACGTCGGCGTTCCTCACGACACTGGTAGCGATCCTCGGCACCACCATCTCGCCCTACCTGTTCTTCTGGCAGGCGTCGCAGGAAGCCGAAGACCAGCGCGTCGATGCCAGAAAGCAACCGCTCGCCGAAAACCATTACGGTGCGAAGAAGGAGTTTCACCGCATTCGTGCCGACACCATCGTGGGCATGGCGTTCTCCAACCTGATCGCGATTTCGATCATCATTACGGCGGCGGCGACGCTGAACGCAACGGGCAAAACCGACATCGAGACTTCCGCGCAGGCGGCGGAAGCGCTGAGGCCGATTGCGGGCGTCTTTGCAGAATTTATCTTCGCTCTCGGCATCATCGGCACCGGCCTGCTTGCTGTTCCGGTGCTGGCAGGCTCTGCCGCCTATGCTATCGGTGAAGGTCGTCAATGGACCGTCGGTCTCGCCCGCAAGCCGCGCGAGGCTGCGGCATTCTACGGCGTGCTGGCGCTGTCGGCGGGCATCGGCATCCTGCTGAATTTCACGCCGATCAGTCCGATTTCGGCGCTGTACTGGAGCGCGGTGATCAATGGCGTGCTTGCCGTCCCGGTGATGGTGCTCTTGATGTTCATCGTGCGCCGCCGTGACGTGATGAATAAGTTCGTGATTACCGGTCCGCTATACTGGCTGGGGTGGCTGTCGACGGCGGCGATGGCGGTCTGCGTGGTGGCGATGGGCGTGGGATTTTTCGTCTAGTCCTTGCGGAAAATCACCGACGCCAGCCATCCGGTCATGATCGCCATTAATGCGGTCGCGAGGCCATAGAGCAATCCGTGCTGGCGCGCGGAATTGGCAACGAACTGCTCGAACCCGACCTTGACGATGTCGAACGCGGTCTCCGTTTTGGCCACGAAGGCACCGTTCGTGAACAGCTTGATGTCGATGTCATAGGTGCCGATCGGCACTTCGGCCGGGAGCGGAATCCCGGTGCGGAACAGCGTCGGCGTCAGAAACGTCACGGCGCTGGTCTGCTCGCGGTAAAGGCCGTGCTCCGTGCGCAGTCGCACGAAGGCCGAGCGAAACGGATCGCTCGCGACCACGTTGGCGACGTCCGGTCCGAGGCGTTGCGGCAACGGGAAGCCGGCCAGCCCGATCTGTTGCCGCCGCTGCGTGTCCGGCGAGGCGATATTGTCGATGGGCCGGTTGGCGAAGATGCCGAGATAGCTCGGCACCTGAATGAACTGGCGTGAATCGACATTGACCCAGATCCCGAGCTTGCGCTCCTTGCGCCGCGTCACCATGTCGGCGCGCGGCCCGCTTACGGTCACGACGATGTCGTAGCCTGTTCCCGGCGGCAGCGACTTGCGGTCACGCTCGATCGAGCCGAACAGCACAAGCTCCTCGCCGGAATAGTTCGGCGTCACGGTGATGCGGTGGTTGGACACCGAGACGATCAGGTTTTCGGCGCGCGCCATGCTGGCCGATGCGAGCGCGGCCAGCAGACAGGCGGGGACGAGTGCGGTTCGGGTCCTCATCCGCCGCCCCCGAGTTCGCGGATCGAATAAAGTTCGTTCGGCTGGATCACCAGTTCGACCGCAAAGCGGACGCCGACCGACAGGATCAAGAGCCCGAGCAGCAAACGCAGATGCTCACCCCGGATGCTTTGTCCGGCTCGTGCCCCGAACTGTGCGCCGATCACGCCGCCCACCATCAGCACCAGCGCCAGCACCGCATCGACGAGATGGTTGGTGGTGGCGTGCAGGATCGTCGCGATCACCATCGTCGCCAGCGTCAGGACCATCGAGGTGCCGATCCCCGTCGAGGTCGGGACACGCAGGATGTAGATCATCATCGGGACCAGCAGGAAGCCGCCGCCGATGCCCATGATGGCGCCGAGGAAGCCGACAAACAGGCCGATACCGATCACCGGAATAACCGAAAGATAGATCTTGGAGCGCTTGAAACGCATCTTGAGCGGCAGGCCGAGAATCCAGCCCTGCGCTCGCGCCCGGCGCGCGATCGGCGCGCCGTCGCGCCGCGTGCGCAGGATGGCGCGAATGCCTTCTATGACCATCAGCGTGCCGACGGTGGTCAGCAGCGCCACGTAGGACAGCGCGATGAAAAGATCGAGTTGTCCGACCGATCGCAACAGGGCGAAGATCCAAACGCCCAGCGCCGTGCCGATGATGCCGCCGCTGACCAGGACCAGCGACAGCATCGGGTCGATGGCGCGCCGGCGCCAGTAGGACAGCGCGCCGGAAAACGACGACGCGGCCATGTGGCCGGACACCGAGGCAACGGCGACCGCAGGTGAAATTCCGATGAAGATCAGGAGCGGCGTCATCAGGAAGCCGCCGCCGACGCCGAACATGCCCGACACGAATCCAACCGCGGCGCCCATCGCCAGGATGAGAAAGACATTGACCGGAATGTCGGCGATGGGAAGGAACAGTTGCACGCGCGTTCGCTTGAGTTTCGGCGCGAGGCCGCAATCAAGCTCCTCGCAGCAGTGAATATGCCGCGACGCGGGTCATGCGCCGCGTCTCTGCTTAGCTGAAATCGTTCGCAGTTGCGCTAAGGAATCGGAGAGCCGCGCTGAAAAATGTGAGACGTGGTTTTCGGAATAGCGCCACGCGTTAATCTTAACGCGCAGCGTCGGGCCTGAAAGGCCACGGGCCTTGGTTTTCAGTGCGAGGAATGGCCTGGATCAGCGGGCCGCTGCGTTCCTGGCGGGCGCCGGCTTGGCGGCAGGTTTCGCCGCTGGTTTGGCGGCTGTGGCGACGTCCCATCCGCCGGCGGGCGCGCCGATCGCGTTGGCTTCCTCGGGCTGCGGCTCGGCCGTGAAGGTCTGGGTCGCGAGTTTCGCGGCCGCGAGCGACTGGGGATCGAGCCGCTTGGCGACGTCGTCGCGCTTGCGGGCGGAATCCGTGTCGCCCTGCGCGGCTGCGAGGCTGAACCACTTGTAGGACTCGGCGAGGTTTTGTTCCACGCCAATGCCGCGCGCGTAGAGAATTCCGAGATTGAACTGGCTGTCGGCGACGCCGCGTTCGGCAGCCTTGCGGAACCATTGCGACGCGCTCTTGTAGTTCGGCCCGAGGCCGCCGCCATCCGCATCCAGCACGGCGAGATTATGCATCGCCTTGGCGCTGCCTTTCTCCGCCGCCTGCAAATAATAGCCGCGCGCGGCGTCAAGATCTTTCTTGGTGCCGAGGCCCTTTTCATACAGCGTCCCGAGCCGGAACGTCGCCGGCACGATGCCGCCCTGCGCGGCACGCTCATACCATTTCGCCGCGGTTGCATAGTCCGGTGCGACGCCTTTGCCTTCGGCATAGCGGACGCCGATCTCGAAAGCCGCGCCCGGCTCGCCCTTGTTGGCGGCGGCGCGAAGCGCGGCGCTACCAATGCTCTCGGGCAGTTTGTCCGCAACCGGGATCAGCACGGTTTTGGTCTTCGGCTTCGCGGCCGACGGGATCGCGGCAGAGATTCGCTCGCTCGGTGTGGCGATGGAGCCGGTCACGTCGGGAGAAGCAGGTGCCGCCTCAGGCGCGGCAGCCGGCTCAAACGGCGCGGCGGCAGGAAGCCCCGACGCTGCTGCGGGGATCGGCGGCTGGGCCGTCATCGACTGGCGATTGAGCGGTGTCGGGGATGTGATCGACGGCATCGCGGGTGCGAGATCGGATCGCGGTCCGCTTTCGCCGGCAGGCGGTGGCGCGGGCGGCGTGACGCTTGATTCCGCAGGAAGCGACGGGTTCGCGCTGTCGTGGCCGCTGAGCAGGTTCATGCCCATCTTGACCGTGCCGAGCACGATCACGACCACGCTCGCGCCCACAAGGAGGGCGCGGATTTTTGAGGAGATTCCGGAATCGCCGCTGGTCGCGACCTTGGCTGCGTTGCGGGCGGCTTCGTTCAGCGCGGTGACGCGATTTGCCTTCGGGCCCGGCGTCACGGGAGGCGCTGCGGCGGCGGCCTGCGCGGCGCGGCGGGCGGCCTGGATGAAGTTGGTCGAACTGACGGGCGACGGTGCGCTTCCGGAAATCTCGTTCAGGACCACTTCCGACGCGGCGATGCGTTCGGATGGCGTCGATCCGCTGCGGGCCGATTGCACGCGGGTGCCCGGCTCGAGCGGATGATCCGGCGGCAGGCTGGGATCGATCGGGCTGCGCGGCAACGACGGCGGCCGTACCGATGAGGGCGATGGCGGGACGGCGGGCACTTCCGCACGGGTCGAGGGCTGCGCAATGTCGAGCATGCGTGCGGCCGACGACTCGGACATGGGCTGCGCAACCGGCGGACGTGCAATCGGGGCCTGCGCCGCAGCAGGATTCGGCATTTCAGGACGTGGCACCGGCGCGAAGGACGTCGCCGGACGCGGCGGCTCCGGTGCGTAGGTCTCACGGGCGCGTGGCTCGGACGGCGGCATGTCGCGCGGCGTCTCGCGTGTCGCGGGAGCAGCCCGCGCGCTGCGCAGATCGCCTTCGATCAATGCCAGCCGATCGACCACATGACCGAGCGTGTTGTGAACGGCTTCCAGCGAACTCTGCGTGTTCCGGGTGGTTTCCGACTGGCTGAAGCGCAGATCAGACAATTCGCGCTTGATGGTGTCGACCAGATCGCCATCCATCTGCGCAGGCGGGCGCGGGCTCTGATCGGCCGCCATCGCGTTGACGCGCTGCTGTTCGAGATGGCGCAGAATGTCCGACAGGCCTTCCTCGACCCGCGCCAGATTTCCGCCGCGAGGCTCCGACATCTCCAGCCGCTCGAGCAGATGCTGGACGCGCTGCTCGACATGGCTCAGCGACGATGCGCTGTCATGGCCGACCTGAAGATTGTCGAGCCGGTCCGAAATCGTACGGACAGCGTTGTCGAAGTATACGGTATCGCCCGCGGGCGGACGGTCGCGCTGCTCCAGCGCCGTGGTCAGCACGGCGATGCGCTGTTCGAGCGCCGAGAGAATATCGCCGTTGCCGCCGGCGCGCCCGAGCTGGTCGACCTTGATCGACAATGTCTGGACGTGGCCGGCAAGTTCGTTCAGCGCGTCGTTTGACGCGACGTTGGATACGATCCCCCTGAGCGCCGCGATGGCGTCCTCAAGCTGACGGACCGTGGCAGGATCAGTGCTGGAGCGCACGATGCTGTCGATCTTGCTGCCGAGATTGCGGATGGCCTCGTCGAAACCCGCGAGCTGCTCGGCGGGCTTGAGCGTGCGCAACTCGCTGTAGATGTCGGACAGCGCGCGTTCGATGCCGGAGAGGGCCGTCGAGTCGGTTCCGCTAGAGCGGGTCTGGTCGATGCGCTGTCCCAGCGAGCGAATTTCGCCTTCCAGCGATTCGATCGCGCGGCGGGGCAGCGCCTCTGTGATGGCGTGGCGGATTTCGGCCAGTTCGCTGCGGAACGCGGCAATCGACTGCTCGATGCCGTCGGGCCGGCGCAGCGTCTCGATCTGGCTGGTGATGTGCGAGAGCTGCCGCTCAAGGCCGGAATAATCGGCCTGCGGCTGGATCGGCGGCGCGTGATTGACGAAAGAGGGCGGCGGCATCCGCGCAGCGGCAGGCCGCGTGCGCAGCGGCAGGCCGTCGAGTTCGCCCTGCCGCGCAACGATTTCCGCGATCGAGAAATCCATTGGAGACATGGCGGGCGGCGTGGCGGGCGCCGTGCGGGCGGCCGGTGCGGGCCTGTAAGGCGGAGGGGCGTCAGAAATCTGCGACAGCCGGGCATCCAGCCGGGAAATGGCGTCGTTCAACTGTCGCGCGACGGCAGGATCACCCTTCGAGCCGCCGGGCGTCTGCGAGATATGGTCGACCTGACGGGCGATGGAATCCAGCCGCTTGTGGATTTCGGCGACGTCATGGGCTTCGCGGGCTGCCGGGTCGGGGCTGCCGACCGCGGAATTCAGCCAGTCTCCCAAGGACATACCGGCACGTCGCGCGGAAGCCTCAGCCCTTTCGCGGACCGAAGGCTCGATTCCGTCAACACTCCACGATACGCGCGCTGTCATGCCTTGGTCCGGTCACGGCGCGGGCTCCTGCCAGCGCGTTTCAGACCCCCGCGTCCCCTTGAAGAGACAATCAAATTTCGACGCGAGACGTCTGTTTCCGGTGCCGACTTTTTCGCGTTACGGTAAATACCCGGTTAATAAACGTCGGCGGCCCTACGATTATTGATTTTCAGGTCTGAAACGTCAGCTCGAGACCGGCCGCGTGAACAGGCCGCTGAGATCACCGAGATCCGCTTCTGTGATTGTTCCGTGAGCGGAATTCATCACGGACGATTGCCCGATATAGGCCCAGTAAATGAACTCTGCGCGGGGCATCGACGCTCGGGCATCGACGCCGGATTCGCGAAGAAGTTTGGCGATATAGGCGACCCGCCTGGCATCGACGGTTGCGACGACTTTGGCTGCATCGGCATCTGAGGCCGCCCATGAACGGAAGGCGCGATCAAGGCTTCTGTCTTCATTAAAAGCCAGCTTCATCAAATGAGTTAGCCGCGCGGGCCCTACAATCGCCGAATCGATCTCGCGGATTACTCCATCTGTCGCGCGCTCCTGCCAAGTCGCCAGAAGCTGAGTGCGAAAATCGGCAATGCTTTCAAAGTGCCAGTAGAAGCTGCCTCTTGAGACCTGCAACCCTTCAGCCAGCATGCCGGTTTTCAGAGCGGCGGCGCCCTGCCGGGCAAGCGTTCGCAGCCCGTGGGCAATCCATTGCTCGCGGGTGAGGCGGTCTTTTGAGATGGAAGATTCGGCAGTTTCAACCATACACAAGTGTATTGACACAAAAAGACGCCGCACGCTAGTTTCCGTACAGAGGTGTATGGATGCCTTGGCAGAATACGGCTCTTGAACTGGCAGGTCTTGTCGGCGAATGGGCAACGCAATTCTGCGGTGGTTGACTTCAACAAAGAGAGCGAAGGCGTCAGTCTGAATGGCGCCGACATTCTCGCGCTGACCCACGACGGCGCGCATCGTGCGTTTCAATGTCATGGTGAGGTCATTGAAGGCAGTCCATGTGCTGAGGCGACTCATCGCCAAACAATTCGTGCAAACCACGTCCATTGTGAACTGAGAGACATTCCATGACGATCTACAAAGCACCCGTCGAAGACGTGACCTTCCTTCTCAACGACGTCTTTCAGATCGACAAGTACAACAACCTTCCCGGCTTCAGCGACGCTACGGCCGATGTCCGCGCGGCAATTCTCGACGAGGCTGCGAAGTTTTCCGAAAAGGTTCTCCAGCCGCTCAATCATTCCGGCGATCTCGAAGGCTGCACGCGCCATGATGACGGCCGCGTCACCACGCCGGCCGGCTTCAAGGATGCGTTCAAGCAACTGGCGGACGGCGGCTGGCTCGGCCTGTCGGGACCCGCGGAATATGGCGGCCAGGGCCTGCCGGTGACGCTGTCGCAGACCGTCAACGAATTCCTGATCTCGGCCAACATGGCGTTCTCCATGTATGGCGGGCTGACCATGGGCGCGATGGCGGCGCTGCTGGTTCATGGCTCGGACGAGCAGAAGAAGACGTTCGTGCCGAACATGATGACCGGCAAGTGGGCCGGCACCATGAACCTCACCGAACCGCAATGCGGCACCGACCTTGGCCTGATGCGCACCAAGGCGGTGAAGCAGGCCGACGGCACCTACAAGATCACCGGCACCAAGATTTTCATCTCTGGCGGCGAGCAGGACCTCACCGAGAACATCGTGCATCTGGTGCTGGCGCGGATCGAAGGCGCGCCTGCCGGCATCAAGGGCGTCTCGCTGTTCGTCGTGCCGAAGATCAAACTGAAAGCCGATGGATCCATCAGCAGCGAGCCGAACGGCGTGTCGTGCGGCTCCATCGAGCACAAGATGGGCATTCACGGCAACTCGACCTGCGTGTTGAATTTCGACAACGCGGTCGGCACTCTTGTCGGTGAAGAGAACAAGGGCATGGCGGCGATGTTCGTCATGATGAACGAGGCGCGGCTCGGCGTCGGCGTTCAGGGCCTCGCGCAATCCGAAGTCGCCTATCAGAATGCCGCCGCCTACGCCAAGGATCGCTTGCAGGGCCGCGCATTGACCGGCGCGCAGGCCAAGGACAAGCCGGCCGATCCGATCATCGTGCATCCCGACATTCGCCGCACGCTGATGTCGATCCGCGCCTTCAACGAAGCCGCGCGCGCGCTGGTGGTGTGGACCTCGCTGAAAAGCGATCTCGCGCATCGCTCCGACGATCCGAAGGAGCGTCAGGCCGCCGACGATCACATGGGTTTGCTGACGCCGGTGGTCAAAGGCATGCTCACCGATGTCGGCTTCGCCAATACGGTCGCCGCGCAGCAGGTCTATGGCGGCCACGGCTACATTCAGGAAACCGGCGTCGAGCAGTTCGTGCGCGATGCGCGCATCGCCATGATCTATGAAGGCGCCAACGGCATTCAGGCGCTGGATCTGGTCGGCCGCAAGCTCGGCCGCGACGGCGGCCGCGCCATCACCGCGTTCTTCAATGAAGTCTCCGCTTTCGCCAAGGAGAACGGCGCGAACGAGGCGCTGAAGCCTTACCTCGGGCCGCTTTCCACGTCGTTGCAGCATTTGCAGCAGGCGACCATGTGGCTGATGCAAAATGCGATGGCGAAACCGGACAACGCGGGCGCTGCTTCCACCGACTACCTGCATCTTTTTCGGTCTGGTGACGCTTGCTTACATGTGGGCGCGGATGGCAAAAGTCGCGCAGGACAAGCTGGCGGAATCCGGCGAGCAGCCCTACCTGAAGTCGAAGCTCGTCACCGGCAGGTTCTTCATGGAGCGGATGCTGCCGGAAACGGCGTTGCGCCTGTCACGCATCCAGTCGGGTGCGGGCGCGATGATGGAACTGCCTGCCGAAGCGTTCTGAGATTTCAGTTTCCCCGCGCCGAACTCCGGCGCGGGTCTCCTGCGCAAATACGCAACAACCGGGATTTGAAGGAGGGCGTCATGCCTGAGGCATTTATCTACGATCATGTCCGCACGCCGCGCGGCAAGGGCAAGTCTGACGGCTCCCTGCACGAGGTCACGGCGCTGGCGCTGGCGACAGCGCCGCTCAAGGCGCTCAAGGAGCGCAACAACATCGAGGTCGACACCATCGACGACGTGATTCTCGGCGTGGTCGATCCGATCGGCGAAGCCGGCGGCGACATCGCGCGTTTCGCGGCGATGAATGCCGGCCTCGGCGAATCCGTGCCGGGCATCCAGATCAGCCGCTTCTGCGCTTCGGGTCTCGACGCGGTGAATTTCGCCGCGGCGCAGATCATGTCCGGCCAGCACGAAATGACCATCGGCGGCGGTGCGGAATCCATGAGCCGCGTCGGCATTCTCTCCTCGGGCGCATCGTGGCCGATGGACCCGTCCATCGCGGTGCCGTCCTACTTCATGCCGCAGGGCGTGTCGGCGGATCTGATCGCCACCAAATATGGCTTCTCTCGCGATAACGTCGACGCCTATGCCGTGCAGAGCCAGCAGCGCGCCGCGAAGGCCTGGGACGAAGGCCGTTTCAAGAATTCCGTGATTCCGGTGAAGGACATCAACGGTCTCACCATTCTCGACAAGGACGAGCACATGCGTCCGTCGACCACCATGCAGTCGCTCGGACAATTGCAGGCGTCGTTCGCTGCGATGGGTGCGATGGGCGGTTTCGATGCGGTAGCGATCCAGTCGCATCCTGAAATCGAGGCGGTGAACTATGTGCATCACGCCGGCAACTCGTCCGGCATCGTTGATGGTGCGGGCGCCGTCCTGCTCGGCAGCGCAGACGCCGGCAAGAAGCGCGGCCTCAAGCCACGTGCGAAGATCTGCGCTTTCGCCAATATCGGCTCCGAACCCGCGATGATGCTGACCGGCCCGGTCGATGTGACCAGGAAGGTGCTGGAGCGCTCCGGCATGAAGCTCAAGGACATCGATCTGTTCGAACTCAACGAGGCGTTTGCCTCGGTGGTGCTGCGCTACATCCAGGCATTTGAGATCGATAACGACAAGATCAACGTCAACGGCGGCGCGATCGCCATGGGCCATCCGCTCGGCGCAACCGGCGCGATGATCCTCGGTACCGTGCTCGACGAACTCGAGCGCACCAACAAATCCACCGCTCTGGTCACGCTGTGCATCGGCGGCGGCATGGGCACCGCGACCATCATCGAGCGGGTTTGATGTTTTTACCCTCCCCACAAGGGGAGGGGAGCGGAAGGAAACGTCATCCTGAGGTGCGAGGGCGAAGCCCGAGCCTCGAAGGATGACGGAAAATCTTATCACACCATCCTTCGAGGGCCTCGCAAGCGGCGAGGCCACCTCAGGATGACGACAGAGAGTTGGGAGCGATCACATGGCCTACAAGAATTTCAAGGTTGAGACCGACGCCGACGGCATTGCGCTGGTGACGTGGGATATTCCCGGCAAGTCGATGAACGTGCTGGACGAGACCACCGTCACCGAACTCGCCGCCATCGTCGATGCGACCACCAATGACGCTGCGGTCAAGGGCGTCGTCATCACCTCGGGCAAGGAAGCGTTTTCCGGCGGTGCGGATCTCACCATGCTGGAAGGCATGAACCGCGCCTATGGCGAGATGCTGAAGAGCAAGGGCGAGGAAGCCGCGAACAAGCATGTGTTCGACGAGGTGGTCAAGCTGTCGCAGAATTTCCGCAAGATCGAGACCAGCGGCAAACCATGGGTCGCCGCCATTAACGGTCTTGCCCTTGGCGGCGCGTTCGAACTGATCCTGTCCTGCCACTACCGGATCGCTTCCGATAGTCCGAAGACGAAGCTCGGTCTGCCCGAAGTCAAGATCGGCCTTTTCCCCGGCGGCGGCGGCACGCAGCGGCTGCCGCGCATGATCCAGCCGATGGACGCCTTGCAGATGCTGCTCAAGGGCGACGCCATTGATCTCAAGAAGGCGCAGGCCTGGGGCATCGTTGGCGCGGTGGTGCCGGCGGCCGATCTGATCAAGACCGCGAAGGACTGGATCAAGGCTGGCGGCAAGGCCGTGGCACCGTGGGACGAGAAGGGCTTCAAGCTGCCCGGCGGCCCGGTCTATTCCAAGGCCGGCATGCAGTTCTTCCCGCCGGCGAACGCGATTCTGCGCCGCGAGACCTACGACAACTATCCGGCCGCGCGCGCGATCCTGCAATCCGTCTATGAGGGCCTGCAACTGCCGATGGATGCGGCGCTGCGTGTCGAGTCCCGCTGGTTCTCCAAGATCCTGCGCTCGAAGGAAGCGGCGGCGATGATCCGCTCGCTGTTCGTCTCGATGGGCGAACTGAACAAGGGCGCGCGCCGCCCGCAGAACGTGCCCGCCACCAAGGTCAAGAAGCTCGCCGTCATCGGGGCGGGCTTCATGGGCGCCAGCGTCGGTTTCGTCTCCGCGCAGGCCGGCATTGACGTTGTGCTGATCGACCGCGATCAGGACAGCGCCGACAAGGGCAAGGGCCACGCCAAGGCTGCGGTCGACGCCGCGGTGTCCAAGGGCCGCATGAAGCAGGCCGACGGCGATGCGATCCTGTCGCGCATCACGGCGACTCCCGACTACAACGCGATCAAGGATTGCGACCTCGTCATCGAGGCCGTGTTCGAGGATCGCGGCGTGAAGGCGGAGACCTACGCCAAGGCGCAGCCGCTGCTGCGCTCCGATACGATCTTCGCCACCAACACCTCGACGCTGCCGATCAACTCGCTGGCCGAGGAATGGAAGGACCAGTCGAAGTTCATCGGCATTCACTTCTTCTCGCCGGTCGAGAAGATGATGCTGGTGGAAATCATCGTCGGGAAGAACACCGGCGAGGTCGCGCTGGCCACGGCGCTCGATTACGTCCGCCAGATCAAGAAGACGCCGATCGTCGTCAACGACTCGCGCGGCTTCTTCGCCAACCGTTGCGTGCTGCGCTACATCGGCGAGGGCTACGAGATGCTGCTGGAAGGCGTGCCGCCGGCGATGATCGAGAACGTCGGCAAGATGGCCGGCATGCCGGTCGGGCCGCTGTCGCTCAACGATGAAATTGCCATCGACCTCGCGCTGAAGATCTCTGAAAGCCACCGAGGCCGATATCGGCACCCAGGCGGTCGACCAGGATCAGAAGAAGCTCCTGGTCGAGATGGTCGAGAAGCGCGGACGCCTCGGCCGCAAGAACGGCAAGGGTTTCTACGATTACCCCGAGAAGGGCAAGGGCCAGAAGAAGCTGTGGCCGGAACTGAGCACGTTGCAGCCGAAGCACCTCGATCCGGACACGCTGGACATCGAGGAACTGAAGCAGCGCTTCCTTGTGGTGCAGGCGGTGGAAGCCGCGCGCACGGTGGAGGATCACGTCATCACCGATCCGCGCGAGGCGGATGTCGGCTCGATTCTCGGCTTCGGTTTCGCGCCGTTCACCGGCGGCACGCTGTCCTACATCGACTTCATGGGCACGAAGAACTTCGTCGAGTTGTGCCACAAGCTGGAGAAGAAGTACGGCTCGCGCTTCGCCCCGCCGAAACTTCTGATCGACATGGCCGCCAAGGGTGAGACCTTCTACGGCCGGTTCCCGCCGAAGAAACTCGCGGCGTAAGCCTTCCCAACATGAAATCGAAAAAGGCGGGATCGATGATCCCGCCTTTCTCATTCCCGAAAACGTGATCGCGTCACGACGCCTTCAACAGCCCTTCGGCGGCCAGCGCTTCCTGCACTTTCGGCCGCGCTGCAACACGCGCCTTGTAGGCGGCGAGATTCGGCAGGCCGGACAGGTCGAGACCCATGCGGCCCGCCCAGTTGAGCATCGTGAATAGATAGGCGTCGGGCACGGTGAACTGGCTGCCCATCAGGTAATCCCGGCCGGCAAGCGCCTGATCGATGTATTTGAACTTGCCCTCAAGGCGGGTCTTGAAGAACGCCTTGGTGTCATCCGAAAGCACCGGCTGAAACATCGGGCTGAAGTTTTTGTGCAACTCGCTGGCGATGAAATTCAGCCATTCTTGCAGCTTGTAGCGCTCGCTGGAGCCGTGGGCGGGCGCGAGGTTCTTTTGCGGCGCACTGTCGGCGATCATCTGGACGATCACCGCGCCCTCCGTCAGCAGGTCGCCGTTGGCGAGGCCGAGCGCCGGAACCTGGCCCTTCGGATTGATCTTGTGGAAGTCGCTGCCGTCCTCGAGCTTCTTCGCCTTCAGGTCGACCTTGACCAGGTCGAACGGGATACCGGCCTCCTTCAGGGCGATATGGGGCGAGAGCGAACAGGCGCCGGGCGAGTAATACAGTTTCATGGGAGGTATCCCTTGTTGGATTTTGGCCGCGGGGGCATTGGCAACACCCATGGCGGTCCACTAAATGCTGCGATATGTCAAGATTGATGCAACTGCATTTATTGAGCTATTCTCGGGTGGGCCGAACGATACGGACGATGCCATGAAACGCAAACCCTCGACTGAGGCGACGGAAGTCTGGATTCGCCTGATGCGGGTCCAGAGCAAGGTGCTCGGCGCCGTCGAGCACGACCTGAAGAAGGCCGGATTTCCGCCACTGGCCTGGTACGACGCGCTGCTCGAACTGTCGCGCGCACCGGGCGGCGAACTGCGTCCGGTCGAACTCGAGAAGCAGATGCTGTTGCCGCAATACTCGACCTCGCGCTTGATCGATCGTCTGGTCGAGGAAGGTCTCGCGGCTCGCCGCGAGTGCAAGATGGACAAGCGCGGCCTGTTCGTCGAGATCACCGATGCGGGACGCGAGTTGCAGAAGCGGATGTGGAATTCGTACTCTGCCGCCATCGAGCGCCATATCGGCTCGAAACTCGCGGATGCCGACGCGGTCAAGTTGAGCGGCTTGCTCGATCGTCTCGGTTGTTGCGCCGGCGCAACGCAGGCGACCGCTGTTTCCGCCAAAGAGACTGCCAAAGAAACCGCGTCGTCGCGATGATCCTTTCTTTACCCCTCGTGGCTACGGATGCCTGCATCCGTACCGTCCCCCTGCATCGTGCCCTGACACGTCAAGCAAGACCTCTTATCCGGATTTTTCATGGCGCGTGATCAGATCGATATGACGCCGTTGCAGTCGCGTGACGAACTGGTCGCGTGGCTGGAAGCGGGTGTGAAACCGAAATCCGAATTCCGCATCGGCACCGAGCACGAGAAGACGCCGTTCACGCTGGAAGGCCACAATCCCGTTCCCTATGAAGGCGCGCGCGGCATCCGCGCCCTTCTCGAAGGCATGCAGCTCCTGCTCGGCTGGGAGCCGATCATGGAGAACGGCAACATCATCGGCTTGTATGATGTGACCGGGGGCGGCGCGATCTCGCTGGAGCCGGGCGGCCAGTTCGAATTGTCCGGCGCGCCGGTGGAAACCGTGCACCAGACGACGTCTGAATTGATGGCGCATCTGGCGCAGGTGCGTGAAATCGCGACGCCGCTCGGCGTGGGTTTCCTCGGGCTCGGCATGACGCCGTCATGGTCGCGCGAGCAGATCCCGGTGATGCCGAAGGGCCGCTACAAGATCATGACCGGCTACATGCCGAAGGTCGGCCAATATGGCCTCGACATGATGTACCGGACCTGCACGGTGCAGACCAATCTCGACTTCTGCTCCGAGGCCGACATGGTCAAGAAGCTGCGGGTGTCGGTGGCGTTGCAGCCGGTGGCGACCGCGCTGTTCGCGAATTCGCCGTTCACCGAAGGCAAGCCGAACGGATTTCTGTCATTCCGCTCCGAGATCTGGCGCGATACCGATAACGCGCGCGCGGGCATGATACCCTGGGCGTTCGAGGACGGCATGGGCTTCGAACGCTGGGTCGATTACGCGCTCGATGTGCCAATGTATTTCGTCAAGCGCGGCGATGACTACATCGACGTATCGGGATCGTCGTTCCGCGATTTCTTCGACGGCAACAACAAGATGATGCCCGGCGAAAAACCCACGCTGTCCGACTGGGCCAATCACCTTTCGACGATTTTTCCCGAGGTGCGCCTGAAGCGCTATCTCGAAATGCGCGGCTCCGACAACGTGCCGTGGCAGCAACTGCCGTCGCTGCCGGCGTTCTGGGTCGGGTTGCTTTACGACGATGAGAGTCTGGATGCAGCGTGGGATCTCGCCAAGCGGTGGACCGCGCATGAACGGCAGGCGCTGCGCGACGACGTGCCGCGATTCGGCTTCAAGGCGAAAATCGGCAACCGCTATCTGTTCGAGGTCGCCAAGGATTGCATGCTTCTGGCCCACAAGGGTCTGGCGCGGCGCGGCAGGATCGATCATCTCGGCCGCGACGAGACGCGGTATCTGGAGCCGCTCGATCACATCATGGCGACAGGGCAGACCCCGGCGGAACGGCTGCTTGAGAAGTTCAACGGCCCCTGGGGGCATTCCGTCGATCCGGCCTATACCGAATACGCGTTTTAGGTCAGGCTCTTAAATCAGATCACGGGAATGTTGTTCCGGCATTTATCTGCCGTTCATCTGCCATACATCAGTACGGCGATTGAATGGACATGATCCGACCGGACACCGGGCCTGAAGGCCCGTCTCCCGCTGAAAGCGATAGCATGCCTCGAATCTGCAATTTCAGATCATGCTTGAGCGCATGTCTTGCGTTCGCGGCGGCGCTTGCCCTGATGGCGCTCGTGACCATCCAGCCGGCTTTCGCGCAGGCCAATTTCGATCGGCCCGGCAACGATTATCTGCGCACGCCGATGCCCTCCGGCGATCCCGCAGTATGCGCATTGCAATGCGAACGTGACCGCCGCTGCCGTGCGTGGAGCTTCAACTATCCGGCCGTGAGCGATGAAAGCGCAGTCTGCTGGCTCAAGAATGCGGTGCCGCCTCGCGTCGAGAGCACCTGCTGCGTCTCCGGCGTGCGTGGCGCAGGCGTGGTCGAGCCGCGCAACAGCGCCTTTGAAGTCGAGACCGACAGGCAGGGCGGCGACTACCGCAATCTCGAGGTCGGCGCCGATCCCCGGGGAGAGACCTGCAAGGCGGCGTGCGATGCCGACAACAAATGCCGGGCATGGACCTATGCGCGGCCGGGCTATCTCGGCAAATCGGCGCGCTGTTTCCTCAAGGACCACGTCAAGCCGCCGCGCCGCAAGCCGGGATTCATTTCCGGCGTGGTGCGGTAATCATCCCTGTGGTTTCTTGAGCGCGGTGCCGGTCAATGCACCGCGGTGAAGGATCGCGCGACCCGGAATCCCGACAGCCAGGTCCAGATCGGCTGGCTCTTCATACCGAGATCCCACGACCCGACGATGGCGTCGACGCGGCCCACGAGGTTCTCCACCGGCAGCAAGCCGACACCGCCGTCGGAGACGCGCACGCGGCTGTCGGCGGAGTTATCGCGATTGTCGCCCATCACGAACAGATGTCCCGGTGGCACGGTCACGTCCGGCGTGTTGTCGAGAAAGCCGTGCTCGCGCAGCTTGAACAAGGTGTGCTCATGGCCGCCGGGAAGTGTTTCAACGAAGCGCGCTGCGGGCGTGTTGCGTCCGTCTTCGTCTTCGGCCTGACCAAGGCCGTCCGGCCGCAGCCCGACCGGCTGTCCGTTGATCCACAGATGGCCGTCGCGCATCTGCACGCGGTCGCCCGGAAGCCCCACCACGCGCTTGACCCAGACCTGCGATGTGTCGCCGGGCCAGCGGAACACCACGACGTCGCCGCGATCGGGCAGCGCGCCGAACACGCGCCCCGTTGCAGGCAATGCGATATTCACCGGCAGCGACGCCGCGCTGTAACCGTAGGGATATTTCGAGGCCAGCAGCGCGTCGCCGATCAGCAGTGTCGGCTCCATCGAGCCTGACGGCACGTAAAACGGCTCCGCCAGCGCGCCCTTGGCCGCCATCACCACCAGGAACGCCGCCGCGATCTCGACCAGCGAGCGGGTCCAGCTTCGCGACTGTTTCACGGTCTGCGGAATTTCGCTCATGATCCGGTGCCGCCGACAGTAATGCGGTCCATGCGCAGCGTCGGCTGGCCGACGCCCACCGGCACGCCCTGGCCCTGCTTGCCGCAGGTGCCGATGCCGTCATCGAGTTGCAGGTCGTTGCCGACCATCGAGATGCGATGCAGGTCGGTCGGGCCGTTGCCGATCAGCATCGCCCCCTTCACCGGCGCGCCGAGCTTGCCGTTCTCGATCCTGTAGGCTTCCGTGCACTGGAAGACGTATTTGCCGGACACGATGTCGACCTGTCCGCCGCCGAAGTTCGCGGCGAAGATTCCGTTCTTCACCGAGGCGAGAATTTCCGCGGGGTCGCGGCCGCCAGCCAGCATGTAGGTATTGGTCATGCGCGGCATCGGGACGTGGGCGTAACTCTCGCGACGGCCGTTGCCGGTCGGCTTCATGTTCATCAGCCGCGCGTTCTGGCGGTCCTGCATGTAGCCGACGAGGATACCGTCCTCGATCAAGACGGTGCGGTTGGTCGGCGTGCCCTCGTCGTCGATCGACAACGATCCGCGTCTTGAGGAAATGGTGCCGTCATCCACAACGGTGACGCCCTTCGCCGCAACCTGCTGGCCCATCAGGCCGGAAAAGGCCGAGGTCTGCTTGCGGTTGAAATCACCTTCAAGCCCGTGGCCGACGGCTTCATGCAGCATCACGCCGGGCCAGCCGGGACCGAGCACCACATCCATTTCTCCGGCGGGGGCGGGCACCGATTCCAGATTGACCATCGCCTGACGGATCGCGCCATCGGCGGCCGAGCGCCACGCTTTCGTTTCGATGAAGCGCGCATAGCCTTCGCGCCCACCGTAGCCATGGCTGCCGGTTTCCTGCCGGTCGCCGCTGCCGGCTACGACGGAAATGTTCACCCGCACCAATGGGCGGATGTCGCGATAGCTCTCGCCGTCAGGGCGCAGGATTTCCACCACCTGCCAGGTCGCGCCGAGCGACACGGAGACCTGCCGCACGCGCGGATCCTTGTCGCGCACATAGGCGTCGATCTCGGCCAGCAGCTTCACCTTGGATTCGAAGCTCTGGCCGTCGAGCGGATTTTCGTCGCCGTAGAGGCGCGTGTTGGTATGGCCGGGCGCCGACGCGAACGTGCCGGAATAGCCGCCGCGCACGGCATGCACGGCATCCGCCGCGCGGATCAGCGCTGGCAGCGACACGTCGGAGGAATGGGCATAGCCGACCGCGTCGTTCTTGACTGCACGCAGGCCGAAACCCTGCGCCGTGTCGTAGGTCGCCTGCTTGAGGCGGCCATTGTCGAAGCCGAGCCCCTCGGACTGCCGGTATTCGAGAAACAGTTCGCCGTCGTCGGCACCGCTCAACCCGCGCACGATCTGGGTGCGGACCTCGTCGCGGTCGAGCCCCGCGCGGTCGAGCAGGGAGGTGGTGGCGGATATGGCGTCGGACGGCTGACTCATGAAAACTCCTCGAATTCCGGCCTCGCGGGCAATCGCAGCCCGGATCAGACCCACAAGATAGGGACGATCGCGCTGGAGGGCGAGGGGAGGCTACGGCAGCTTGTCGTAGCCCTCGCCAAGCCCCTTCAGGCTGAGGGGGAAGCCGATGCCTTCTTCCGGCGTCTCGAAAATAATGAAGGTCGCGGTCTTGGCGGTTTTCAACTGATTGAGCAGGGTGTCTTCCATCACGACTTCGGCAACGCAGCCGTTGGGCAGGCAGCGCACGAAGCCGGCCCGTCCGACATCCTTGTCGTCGAGCTTGAGCCCCAGACCCGATGGCAGCAGTACGCCCAGCGGCGCGACCACCCGCATCAGCTTGCTCTTCTGGTCGGCGGTCTTGAGAATAATGACGGTCAGCCCTGCATTGGAGCGGTCTTCGGCCACCACGCTCTGAATCAGGGCGCATTGCTCAGCTTGCGCACCGGCAGGGGTGTCGCAGCGGATTTGCCAGTCGCCGTGGACGGACTTGACGGCGCCTTGCGCCCTGGCCGGGACGGAGATCGCCAGAACGGTCACCGCCGTGACGATCGCCAGCCAGAACGGCGCAATCGCCCGGCCTCGGACTAAAAGAAACTGGTTTCGCTGGCCCATCAGGCTCAATTCCTCGGCATTGATCTCGGCAATTTCCGATGATTCCCCGCAGCTTCCCCGGCATCGCCTGCCTGACCGCTGGATTGACAGGGCAATGACGGCGTCTTGAGGGCAAGCCTTGATTGAGGGCAAAACCTGCCGCCGGATGCACCGCCTCACAGCCGCGAATCGGGCTTTCGCCGCCAATCCAGCCCGTGGGTACAACGGGCAATCCAAGTGTCAAGCATTCTCGGACTTTGGATGGGGAGTTTTGGCGCATTTGGCAAAGGGATTCAGCCTCTGCATGCGCCTTATTACGTGCATTGCGATATGCATGGAATTATGGTTTGAGGAACGGGAAATTCGACGCGTTCTAACTTCCGGCCGAGGCCGGAATCCCGAGCGCGGCTTCGAGAGCGGGCTTACAAAGCAGATCTTGCCGCCCGGCGGGATCGCTGGGGTGACAAGAGCAGGAGCGAGAGCGGCATGAAGATGTCGAAGGGCCAAAAAGGCCGCCGAATTCTGGGTTTTGCGGTGGCGGCCACCGCGCTGGTTGCGACCGGGGCCGTTTTCGCTGCGGGGACACCGGGTCAGCCCTCTCCATGGGAATATACGCTTCAGCCATCTGCATCGCCGGTGATGGATAACATCATCTGGTTCCACAATTTCTTGCTCTGGATCATATCGGCGATCACAATTTTCGTTGCGATCCTTCTGGCGATCGTGGCCTTCAAGTTCAACGCCCGGACCAACCCAGTCCCGTCCAAGACCACCCACAACACGCTGATCGAAGTGGTGTGGACCATCGTGCCAGTGCTGATTCTGGTCGGCATCGCGGTGCCGTCGTTCCGGCTGCTGTTCCAGCAGCTCGACATTCCGAAGGCCGATCTGACCATCAAGGCCACCGGCAAGCAGTGGTATTGGAGCTATTCCTATCCCGACAACGGCAAGTTCGAGTTCGATTCGCTGATGGTCGCCGACAAGCAGCCCCGGCTGCTGGCGGTGGATAACGAAGTGGTCGTTCCGGTGAACAAGGTGATCCGCGTGCAGACCACCGGCGCCGACGTCATTCATTCCTTCGCCATTCCGTCGTTCGGCATCAAGATCGACGCCATTCCGGGCCGCCTTAACGAAACATGGTTCAAGGCGACCAAGGAAGGCATGTATTACGGTCAATGCTCCGAACTGTGCGGGAAGGACCACGCCTACATGCCGATTGCGATCAAGGTCGTGAGCGATACCGACTTCACGGCGTGGGTCGAGGCGGCGAAAAAGAAGTATGCAAGCACTCCGGCGAACTCCTACGCATCGATCGGGGCTGCTGCGCAATAAGCGCATCGACGGACAAAAGCGGCCGGGCGCATGACGCTCACGGCCGCGAGGCTGACGGGACTAGCTGACGGCACTACGAGGCTCAAAGGATTTGAAAATGGCCACCTCCGCTGCAACACATGATCACGCTCATGACGACCATGCGCACGATCACCCGACCGGGTGGCGGCGTTACGTCTATTCGACGAACCACAAGGACATCGGCACGATGTATCTTGTTTTCGCGATTGTGGCGGGCATCATCGGCGCGGCAATGTCGGTCGCGATCCGCATCGAGCTGATGTATCCTGGCATCCAGCTCTTCCACGAAGCCCACACCTACAACGTGTTCGTGACGTCCCACGGCCTGATCATGATCTTCTTCATGGTCATGCCGGCGATGATCGGCGGTTTCGGCAACTGGATGGTGCCGCTGATGATAGGCGCGCCGGACATGGCGTTCCCGCGCATGAACAACATTTCGTTCTGGCTGCTGCCGGCCTCCTTCGCGCTCCTGCTCATCTCCTGTTTCGTCGAGGGCGAGCCTGGTTCCAATGGCGTCGGCGCGGGCTGGACGATGTACGCGCCGCTCTCAACCTCGGGCCATCCCGGTCCCGCAGTCGATTTCGCGATCCTGTCGCTGCATATCGCCGGCGCCTCGTCGATCCTCGGCTCGATCAACTTCATCACTACCATCTTCAACATGCGTGCGCCGGGCATGACCATGCACAAGATGCCGCTGTTCGTGTGGTCGGTGCTGGTCACTGTGTTCCTGCTGCTGCTGTCGCTTCCGGTGCTGGCGGGCGCGATCACCATGCTACTGACCGACCGCAACTTCGGCACCACGTTCTTCGCGGCCGAGGGCGGCGGCGATCCGGTGCTGTTCCAGCATCTGTTCTGGTTCTTCGGCCATCCCGAAGTGTACATCCTGATTCTGCCGGGCTTCGGCATGATCTCGCAGATCGTCTCGACCTTCTCGCGCAAGCCCGTGTTCGGCTATCTCGGCATGGCCTACGCCATGGTCGCCATCGGCGGTATCGGCTTCGTGGTCTGGGCGCATCACATGTACACGGTGGGCATGTCGTCGGCGACGCAGGCCTACTTCGTCGCGGCAACCATGGTCATCGCGGTGCCGACCGGCGTGAAGATATTCTCGTGGATCGCGACCATGTGGGGCGGCTCGATCGAATTCCGCGCGCCAATGCTGTGGGCGATGGGCTTCATCTTCCTGTTCACGCTCGGCGGTGTGACCGGCGTGGTGCTGGCCAACGCCGGCGTCGATCGCGTGTTGCAGGATACGTATTACGTCGTCGCCCACTTCCACTACGTGTTGTCGCTGGGCGCGGTGTTCGCGATCTTCGCAGGCTGGTACTACTGGTTCCCGAAGATGTTCGGCTACATGTATTCGGAAACCATCGCCAAGCTGCACTTCTGGGTGACTTTCGTCGGCGTCAACCTGATCTTCTTCCCGCAGCATTTCCTCGGTTTGTCGGGCATGCCCCGCCGCTACATCGACTATCCCGACGCCTTCGCCGGCTGGAATCTCGTCTCGTCAATCGGCTCCTACATCTCCGCGTTCGGCGTGCTGATCTTCCTCTATGGCGTGATCCAGGCGTTTACGCGCAAGGTGCCGGCTCCGAACAATCCGTGGGGTCCGGGTGCGACCACCCTGGAATGGACGCTGTCGTCGCCGCCGCCGTTCCACCAGTTCGAGGTGCTGCCGCGCGTGCAGTAACGCGGCAGGTCAGTTAGACATCCGCCACGGCCCGAATGGCTGTGGCGGGTGAAACGTTCAGGAAGTGAGTCAGACCTTGTCGATTGTCGACCATCACGCCATCGATCTGTCGCCGCGGATTTCCGAGGCCAGCGTCGCTGACTATATCGCGCTGCTGAAGCCGCGGGTGATGTCGCTGGTGGTGTTCACCGCGCTGGTCGGCCTCGTGATCGCGCCGGGTCATTTTCATCCGGTGCTGGCAATTACTGCGATCCTCTGCATCGCCGTTGGCGGCGGTGCGGCCGGCGCATTGAACATGTGGTACGAGGGCGACCTCGATGCGCTGATGTCGCGCACCGCGAACCGGCCGATTCCGCGCGGGCGGATTCTGCCGGGCGAAGCGCTGGCCTTCGGCCTGACACTGGCGTTCTTCTCGGTGATGACGCTCGGGATTCTGGTGAACTGGCTTGCCGGCGCACTGCTCGCTTTCACCATCTTCTTTTACGCCGTGGTCTATACGATGTGGCTGAAGCGCTATACCGCGCAGAACATCGTGATCGGCGGCGCCGCAGGCGCGCTGCCGCCGGTGGTAGCGTGGGCTGCCGCCACCGGCTCGCTGGCGCCGGAGCCGATCCTGCTGTTTCTCATCATCTTCCTGTGGACGCCGCCGCACTTCTGGGCGCTGGCGCTGTTCCGCACCGACGACTATGCGCGCGCCAAGATTCCCATGCTGCCGAATGTCGCCGGTCCCGATGCGACGCGGCTACAGATCCTGCTCTATACTATTGTGCTGGTGGCGGTTGCGATTGCGCCGTGGCCGCTGGGATATTTCAGCGCTGTGTATGGCGTGACGTCGGTTGTCCTTGGCGCGGGCATGATGTGGTACGCGATCCGCGTCTATCGCGACCGCACCGGCAGCGCGGCGCTGCGCGCCACGCGCGGACTGTTCAAATTCTCGATCCTTTACCTGTTCGCGCTGTTTGCCGTGCTGCTGTGTGAAGTCATGGTGTCCGCAGCCGTGCGGATGATCTGGTCATGAGCGCGGGGATTGTCATGGACAACAAGAAGCCGCAGCAAGGCATCGTTCTCACGCCGGAGCAGAAAAAGCGCCAGCGCGAACGGTCCATCGCCATTGCGCTTGCATTGGGCGTGCTGGTGATCCTGTTTTTCGCCGTCACCCTGGTGAAGGGCCCCGCGGTCCTTCAACGGCCGATCTGAACGGGAGCGCCGACAGATGACACAGCAACCCGCCACCCCCGCAAGACGCCGCGTGTCGGCCGCGACGTCATGATTGCGTCGATTTGCGGCTTTGTCGTCGCGCTGATGGTTGGCGCGTCCTACGCCGCTGTGCCGTTCTACAACTGGTTCTGCCGCACCACCGGCTTCAACGGCACCACGCAAGTCGCGACCTCGGCACCCGCAGCGTCGCTGGAGCGCCGGATCGCCGTGCGTTTCGATTCCAACGTCAGCGGCGGCCTGCCCTGGAAGTTCGAGCCTGAGCAGACCGAGATCAGCGTCAAGATCGGCGAGGTGGTCACTGCCTATTACACCGTGACCAACCAGGCCGCGCGCGCGACCACAGGGCTTGCCGCCTATAACGTCGCGCCGCTGACGGTTGGCGCGTTTTTCCAGAAGATCAATTGCTTCTGCTTCACCGAGCAGTCGTTTGCTCCCGGCGAGAAGCGCGAGATGGCCGTTGTGTTCTATGTCGATCCGGCGCTGGTCGCCGATCACGAGTATGACGATCTCAACACCATCACCTTGTCCTATACATTCTACCCTGCGAAAGATCCTGCGCCGAAGCCGCTCGCGGCGACGGAGGCGGACAAGCGCAAGGGCAATCTTTGATCTGAGTTTTCGGCTATAACTGCGACACGCGCCGGATCGCACCGGCATCACGGAGAGACCACATGGCAACGGGCCAAGCCAAACATCACGACTATCACCTCGTCGACCCGAGCCCGTGGCCGGTCATCGGCTCGCTCGCGGCCTTCGTCATGGCGGTGGGCGCGGTGACGTGGATGCATCACATGTTCGCCGGCGCGCCGATCGTGTTCGGCATCGGCACCGTCGGCGTTCTTTACACTTTTTGCGGGCTGGTGGGGCGACGTCATCCGCGAGGCCCAGTACAAGGGCGACCATACCCGCGTGGTCCAGCTCAGCCACCGCTATGGCATGATCCTGTTCATCGCCTCCGAAGTGATGTTCTTCGTGGCGTGGTTCTGGGCTTATTTCAACGCTGCGCTATTCCCGGCCGATCCGGTTCATGCCACCCGCGAAGCATTGTTCGGCGGTGTCTGGCCGCCAAAGGGCATCGAGACCTTCGATCCGTGGCACCTGCCGCTGCTCAACACGCTGATCCTGCTGACCTCGGGCACCACGGTGACCTGGGCGCATCACGCGTTGCTTGAGAACGATCGCAAGGGCCTGAAGTGGGGCCTGATCATCACCGTCGCGTTGGGCGCACTGTTCACCTGCGTGCAGGCCTATGAGTACAGCCACGCGGCCTTCAGCTTCGCCGGCAACGTCTACGGCTCCGTCTTTTTCATGGCGACCGGCTTCCACGGTTTCCATGTGCTGGTCGGCACCATCTTCCTGCTGGTGTGCCTGTTCCGTGTCTATGCGGGCCATTTCACGCCGCAGCAGCATCTCGGCTTCGAGTTCGCCGCCTGGTACTGGCATTTCGTCGACGTGGTCTGGCTGTTCCTGTTCATCTGCATCTATGTCTGGGGACATGGCGCATCGACCATCGCGCACGGCGCACACTGACGTGCGCGCATCCTGCCGATAAAGTTCGGAAGGGCGGCCACCGTGCCGCCCTTTTTCTTGGGATAGAGAGTGACGCGTATGACAGAGCACGTTCCCGCAACATTATCGCAGACGGCGATGCGTGGTCTTGCCTGCAAATGCCCGCGCTGCGGCAAGGGTAAGCTGTATTCCGGATTTCTGACGCTGCGGCCGAACTGCGAAGTTTGCGGCCTTGATTACGCGTTCATCGATGCCGGCGACGGCCCGGCCATCTTCATCATCATGATCGCGGGCTTCATCGTCGTGGGCTCCGCGCTGGTGGTGGAGATCAAGTACCAGCCGCCGTTCTGGGTCCATGCGGCGCTGTGGGGACCGCTGATTCTGATCACGACGCTGTTGCCGCTGCGGTCGATGAAGGCGCTGCTGATCGCGTTGCAGTATCACCACAAGGCTGCCGAAGGTCAGTTGATCGAACGAAAACCAAAATGATTCAGCAACACGCAGCCGCGCCCGCCCGCCCGCGCGGCATCTTCGGTCTTGCCGTGATTGCGCTGGTCATGGTGTCGGTGCTGGCGAGCCTCGGCGTCTGGCAGCTCCGCCGCAAGGACGAGAAGCGCGCGCTGATCGCGGCCCTGACCGAGCGGTTGGCTGGCGCGCCGGTCGCCTTGCCGCCAGCGACGCAGTGGCCTGCGCTCAATCCCGCGCACGATGAGTTTCAGCGCGTCCGTTTCAGCGCGACCTTCGAGCGGAAGCCGGACGTCATGGTCTACAGTTCCGGCTCCGCAGTGCGCGACGACATCCCCGGACCGGTCACTTGGGCCTTCATGCCGGCCCGGCTGGCCGATGGCCGCACGGTCGTCATCAATGCGGGCTTCGTCCAGAACACGATGCAGGACCGCGCGCGGCAGGACCGCGCGGTGACGCGGCTGGTGACCGGCACCCCGGTTGAACTGACGGGTTACCTCCGCTTTCCGGAGCGGCCCGGCTGGTTCACGCCGAACGCGGACGTCGCCAAGCGGCTGTGGTTCTCGCGCGATCATCTCGCCATGGCGCAAGCGCTCGGCTGGGATGAAGTCGCGCCGTTCTATATCGACCTCGAATCACCGGTGCCCGCCTCCCGCACCCCGAAGCCGGGACCGTTGCAGGTTCATCTCAAGGACGATCACCTGCAATATGCGATCACATGGTTCGGGTTGGCGCTGGTGGTCGCCATTGCGTTCGCCTTCTGGGTCAGGAGTCAGCGTCGGGCCTGATCCCGGCCGTCCGGGTTTCCTTGTGAAGGCCGAAAACAGCCGATATGGTGCGGCTCGATTTCACCTTGGGTGAAGTTATTAATCCATTATTGTCAAAGGTTTAAGCGAGGCTTGAGCCTTTGGAGGATCGCTTGACCAGCTATATTTCGACCCGGGGCGAGGCTCCCCGGCTTGGCTTTTGCGACGTGATGCTGACCGGGCTTGCCCGCGATGGCGGCCTCTATGTGCCCGAGTCATGGCCGCAGCTTGGCCGCGAGACCATCGCCGGATTCTTCGGCCGTCCTTATTGGGAAGTCGCCGTCGAGGTGATCCGCCCGTTTGTCGCGGATGAGATTTCCGAAGCCGATCTCGGCCGCATGGCGCTTGAAGCCTACGCCACGTTCCGCCATCCGGCGGTGGTGCCGCTCAGCCAGATCGCGCCGGATCGTTTTGTCCTGGAGCTGTTTCACGGCCCGACGCTCGCGTTTAAGGACGTGGCGATGCAGTTGCTGTCGCGGCTGATGGATCATGTGCTGGCGAAGCGCGGCCAGCGTACCACCATCGTGGTTGCGACCTCGGGTGACACCGGCGGCGCCGCGGTCGATGCGTTCGCCGGGCGCGACAACGCCGATCTCATCGTGCTTTTTCCGGATGGGCGCATTTCCGACGTGCAGCGGCGGATGATGACCACCAGCGGCGCGGCCAATGTGCATGCGCTGGCCATCGAAGGCACCTTCGATGATTGCCAGGGCATCGTGAAGGGCCTGTTCAATCATCACGCGTTCCGCGATTCCGTGTCGCTGTCCGGCGTGAATTCGATCAACTGGGCGCGCATCGTCGCGCAGGTGGTCTACTACTTCACCTCGGCCGTGGCGCTCGGCGCGCCCGCGCGCGACGTCGACTTCACCGTACCGACGGGGAATTTCGGCGATATCTTCGCGGGCTATGTCGCCAAGCGCATGGGTCTTCCTGTGAGGCGTCTGCGGATCGCCGCCAACGTCAACGACATTCTGGTGCGGACGCTGAAGACCGGCATCTACGAGGTGAAGCAGGTTCACGCCACCACGTCGCCGTCGATGGACATTCAGATCTCGTCGAATTTCGAGCGGCTGCTGTTTGAAGCGACCGGACGCGACAGTGCCACCGTGCGCGCGCTGATGGGATCGCTCGCGCAGTCCGGACGCTTCGTGCTGAGCGACGCTGTTCTGAAACAGGTGCGCGAGGATTTCGACGCGGGCCGCGCCGACGAAGAAGAGACCAGTGCGGCGATCCGCGCCGCGTGGCGCGAGGCCGGCGAACTCGTCGATCCGCACACCGCGGTTGCGCTTGCGGTAGCCGATCAGGACAAGCCGGTGTCCACCGTGCCGAACATCGTGCTCTCGACCGCCCATGCCGCCAAGTTCCCGGACGCCGTCGAGGCGGCGTGCGGCGTGCGCCCCGCGCTGCCGGTGTGGCTCGACGGCTTGATGACAAAGTCCGAACACATCAAGGTCATGAAGAACGATCAGACCGAGGTCGAGCGGTTCATTCTCTCGGTGAGCCGCGCCGCGAAGCAGGGAATAGCCGGATGAGCGTCAACGTCACCAAACTTCCTTCCGGTCTGACGGTGGTCACCGACACCATGCCGCATCTCGAGACCGCGGCGCTGGGCGTGTGGACCGGCGTCGGCGGCCGCGACGAGAAGCCGGACGAGCATGGCATGTCGCATCTGCTCGAACACATGGCGTTCAAGGGCACGATGACGCGCACCTCGCGCGAGATCGCCGAGGAGATCGAGGCCGTGGGCGGCGATCTCAATGCCGCGACCTCGACCGAGACGACGGCGTATTACGCGCGCGTGCTCAAGGACGATGTGCCGCTGGCGCTTGATGTCCTCTCCGACATTCTCGCCAATCCGTCGTTCGATGCCGAGGAACTGGAGCGCGAGAAGAGCGTGATCGAGCAGGAGATCGGCGCGGCGCAGGACACGCCGGATGACGTGATCTTCGAGCACCTCAGCGAGATGTGCTATCCGGATCAGCCGATGGGCCGATCGCTGCTGGGCACGGCGCAGACGCTCGCCGCATTCAATCGCGACAACCTGCACGGCTATCTGTCGCGGCACTATCGCGGCCCCGACATGGTGGTCGCCGCCGCCGGCGCTGTCGATCATCAGCAGGTGGTCGCCGAAGCCGAACGGCGCTTTGAGAGTTTCGACAGCACGCCTGCGCCGAAGCCCGCGCCTGCGATGTTCGGCAAGGGCGGCACCCGCGTCATTCACCGCGATCTCGAGCAGGCGCATCTGACGCTGGCGCTCGAAGGTGTGCCACAGTCGGACCTCTCGCTGTTCAGCCTTCAGGTGTTCACGAATATTCTGGGCGGCGGCATGTCATCGCGGCTGTTTCAGGAAGTGCGCGAGAAGCGCGGGCTTTGCTATTCGATCTACACCTTCCATGCGGCTTATTCCGACACCGGATTCTTCGGGTTGTACACCGGCACCGATCCTTCCGACGCGCCCGAGATGGTGGATGTGATTGTCGACGAAATGAATAACGCGGTGGAGACGCTGACCGAAGCGGAAATCGCCCGCTCCAAGGCACAGATGAAGGCCGGCCTGCTGATGGGGCTGGAAAGTTGCAGCACGCGCGCCGAGCAGATGGCGCGGCACATTCTGGCCTATGGGCGTCCGCTGACGTCGGAAGAACTGGTGGCGCGGATCGATGCGGTCACGGTTGAATCGACGCGCAACGCGGCGCGCGGCCTGCTGAGCCGCAGCCGTCCGGCGGTGGTGGCGCTGGGCAGTGGCCGCGGGCTCGGCACTGCGGTGAGCGTCGCCGAAGGGCTGGCGCGGCCGAAGGCCAAGGCGCTGCTGCACTGATGCCGCCCGGCACCGGCATGTAACGACGTGACCGGCGATCCCGCAGGCAACGGTTCTCGCTCTCCGCGTCTTGTGCGGGCGCTCTTCCTCGGTCTCGGGTTTTTCTTTGTCGCGCTCGGCTTTGTTGGCGCGTTTCTGCCGGTGTTGCCGACCACGCCATTCCTGATCCTGGCGGCGGCGTGCTTCGCGCGGTCCTCCGACCGCTTCGAGAACTGGCTGCTGGAGCATCGCCGCTTCGGGCCGACCCTGCTGGCATGGCGTTCGCGCGGCGCCATCCCGCGCAAGGCGAAGCTGGCCGCGCTGGCCGGAACGGTGTTCGGCTTCACCTTGTTCCAGATCACCGCCAGTCCCGGACTGCCGCTGACCCTTGCCGTCGCCGCGCTGATGCTGACGGGCCTCGTCTATGTGTTCTCAAGGCCGTCGTAGAGCGCAATCGGTCCGCCGGACGGATCGGAATGGGCGGCGAATTGTGCTAGAAGACATCACACGGGCGCGTCATCTGCGTCCGGATACGGGAAGGAGGGTCCGGCATGGCCCTGTTTCGCTTGCCCTCGACGACGGTGCCCGCGCTCGCTCCTCGCGGACATGGACTTCTGCTGCGCGCGCCGCAGATGGCCGACTACGGGCAGTGGAGCGAGTTGCGCGAGATCAGCCGGTCGTTCCTGACGCCGTGGGAGCCGATCTGGCCGTCCGACGATCTGACCCGCTCGGGATTCCGCCGCAGGCTGCGCCGTTATGCGGAAGATGTCGCCGAGGATCGGGCCTATCCCTTCGTGGTATTTCGCGAGGATGACGGCACGCTGATCGGCGGCGTGACCCTCGCGAATGTGCGGCGCGGCATCGTGCAGGCCGGCACCGTCGGCTACTGGATCGGCCAGCCCCATGCCGGCAAGGGCTACATGACCGCGGCGCTGCGCGTGCTGCTGCCGACCCTGTTCGGCGAACTCAACCTGCACCGCATCGAGGCTGCCTGTATCCCCACCAACGCGTCTTCGATCCGGGTGCTGGAGAAATGCGGCTTCGCCCGCGAAGGGCTGGCGCGGCGCTATCTCTGCATCAACGGGGTCTGGCAGGATCACTATCTTTATGGCCTGCTGGACGAGGACTTTCGCGGTTAACCAGCCCGGTCTCCCGATGGCGCGGCGCCTTTGGTTCGCCGTCTTTGGCCTGCTATAAGGCCGTCACGGATCGGTGGGGACCAAGTGGAAACAACGATGGCGGGTAGGCGTTTGAAGCGCGCAGCGGTGGCTGCGCTGGCGGTGGCGGCGAGCGCCGCGCTGTCGGGTTGCGGTGGGGGCAGCATGTTCGGCTCGTCCGGCGGCTCGTCGTCGGGGTCGTCGTTCGGCAGCAGGTTCAGCCAGTTGTTCGGCTCGAAATCGCAGGAAGCCAGCACCGCATCGGCACCCTCCACCCAGGCGACCGAGAACAGCGATCTGACCTGTCCCAGCGTCGCGATCCGTTTCGGCGCATCGACCCTCTCCGTCGGACTGCCGGGCAAGCCCGCGTCCGGCAGCGATCTGCGCTATCAAGGGACCATCACGCGCACGGCGCGCGACTGCAATTTGCAGGGCGGTCAGATCACCGCGCGGATCGGCATCATGGGCCGCATTATCGCCGGGCCTGCGGGGGCGCCCCCGACCGTCGATGTGCCGATGCGCGTGGCCGTCGTGCAGGAAGGCGCGCCGGAGAAGGTGATCATCACCAAGGCGTTCCGGACCACGGTGACGATGGAAGGCGAAAACACCGAATTCAGCCTCGTCGCCGAGGACGTCACCTATCCGACGCCCACCGAGGCAGCGAACGACAAATACATATTCTACGTCGGCTTCGATCCGGCGGCGCTGAAGCCGGAGCCTGTGGCGCGCGGCAGGAAGAAGAGATGAGCCGGTTACATTCGGCATTGTGATTTCTCGTCATGCCTGGCCCTGTGCCCGGCCTTGACGCGTTGATGGTGCCGATCCGCCAAATCCAAAACAAAAAAGCCGGCCGCGAGATCGTCGCGGCCGGCTTTTTGTGAGCTGGAATTCGTCAGTTCAGCTTGCTGCGAACGTCCTGGATGCCCTTGGCGATCAGGTCGTCGGCGACCGAACCCTTGACCGACTGCGCCATGATCGAGGACGCGGCGGTGACTGCGGCTTCAGCAGCCGCGGCGCGGACGTCGGCGATGGCCTGGGTTTCGGCCTGGGCGATCTTGCTCTCCGCCGTCTTGGTGCGGCGGGCGACGAAATCTTCCATCTTGACCTTGGCTTCGGCCGCGATGCGTTCCGCTTCGGCCTTGGCGCTGGTGATGATGTCCTGCGCTTCGCGTTCGGCGCTGGCGCGGCGTGCGCGATATTCTTCGACCAGCTTCGCAGCCTCGTCTTTGAGGCGGCGGGCGTCGTCGAGTTCCTTCTGAATGCGGTCGCGGCGATGGTCGAGCGCGGTCAGGATGGTGCGGTGAACGCCGAAATAGCCGAATACGCCCATCAGGATGAGGAAGGCGATGGCGACCCAGAATTCTGCTTCGAACATCGTCGTTATCCCTTCAAGGACGCTTCGACCGCGCTATCGACGGTCTTGCTGTCGGGCGCAACGCCGGTGAGGCGCTGAACGATGGCCGCAGCCGCGTCGGATGCGATCGAGCGGACGTTGCCCATCGCCGTGGTGCGGGTTGCCGCGATGGTCTTTTCCGCGTCGGCCAGCTTGGTGGCGAGGCTGGCTTCCAGCGCCTTGCGGTCGCTTTCGGCCTGCGCATTGAGCTTGTCACGGGTCTCGGAGCCGATGGCCTGAGCCCGTGCGCGCGCGCTGGCGAGCTCGGTTTCATAAGCCTTCAGAGCCTCATCCGACTCGTCCTTCAGCTTCTGCGCCTGGGCCAGATCGTTCTCGATCACACCCTCGCGGTTAGCGATGATGCCGCCGACGCGCGGAAGCGCGAACTTCGACACGATGAAGTAAAGCAGCGCAAAGGCGATTGCGAACGACACCAACTGCGAGGCAAACGTTTCCTTCTGGAAAGGAGGGAAGCCCCCCTTGCCATGACCGTCTGCCTCGGTGTGGGCGGTCGTGCCCTTTGCAGTGCCCTGACCCGTCGCCATGAGCGTCTCCTGTTGGCGCTAGCCGCGGCTCATATGAGACCGCGGCAACGCATCATCCGGCTTCGATCAGACGGCGAACAGCAGCAGCAGCGCGATCAGCAGCGAGAAGATGCCGAGCGCTTCCGTCACGGCGAAGCCGAAGATCAGGTTTGCGAACTGGCCTTGCGAGGCTGACGGGTTGCGCAGCGCGCCGTTGAGGAACTGGCTGAAGATCATGCCGACGCCGACGCCCGCGCCGCCCATGCCGAGACATGCAATGCCGGCGCCGATGTACTTTGCTGCAACTGGATCCATAGTAAAACTCCTTCTTGGGATGTTGGTGTCAGTGGATGAAGTGAAATCCGGTCAATGCGTTGGTTTCAGTGGCCCGGATGAAGTGCGTCGTTGAGGTAGATGCAGGTCAGGATGGTGAAGACGTAGGCCTGCAAGAAAGCCACGAGAAGTTCGAGGCCGGTGAGCGCGGTCGTCATCGCCAGCGGCAACACCGAACCGAAGATGCCGAGTGCGCCGAGCGCGCTCAGCGACGTGACGAAGCCCGCGAACACCTTGAGGGTGATGTGACCCGCCAGCATGTTCGCAAACAGACGCACGGAATGGGACACCGGCCGCGACAGGAACGAGATCACCTCGATCACCATGATCAGCGGCAGGATATAAAGCGGGATGCCCGACGGGACGAACAGCTTGAAGAACTTGAAGCCGTTCTTGTAAAGCCCGTAAATCAGGACCGTGAGGAACACCATCAGCGCCAGCGCCAGCGTTACGATCAGATGGCTGGTCACGGTGAAGGTGTAGGGAACGATGCCGATCAGGTTCGCGGTCAGGATGAACATGAACAGCGAGAACACGAAGGGGAAGAACTTCATGCCTTCCTTGCCGACGCTTTCTTTCAGCGTATTGCCCACGAACTCGTAGGACAGTTCGGCGAGGGACTGGAAGCGGTTCGGAACGAGGCGGCGGCCTGCGCTGCCTCCCAGCATCAGCAGCGAAACGATGGCGACCGCGCCCAGCATGTAGGCCGATGAATTGGTGAACGCGATCTCCTGGTTGCCGATATGGCCAAGGGAGAAGATCTTGTGGATCTCAAATTGATGGATCGGATCGGCCATCCACGTTCGTCTTTCATCGTTTGCCGGCTCGCCGGCTTTGCATCGTTACCGGCAAGGCCGGCCATTCGTATCCGCCAGCAGGGCTGGCTGAAATTCAACAGCGATTCCCGGTTCGAACGTCGGATCCTGTCAGGAGCGATCGGACACGTCGCGATTGGCGACGCCGGCTGCCCGCATCACGTTGATCACGCCGGCGGTGAAGCCGAGCAGAAAAAACACGATCAGACCCCAAGGGGAAGTCGACAGCAGACGGTCGATGCCCCAGCCGATGACCGCTCCGACAAGGACGCCTGCAATCAATTCGGAAGAGAGGCGAAACCCCCGTGCCATCGCGGATGCGTTGGAGGAGGCTGCCCCGCTTCCTGACTGATCGGTCTGGTTCTTGCGATCTTTCCGGACTTCGGAAAGCCGATGATTCAGACGGTCGAGCCTTGCGGAGAGCGCAGCTTCGTCGGCTGGCGGTTCGTCTCGTTCCCCCTCGCCGCGACCATTCTCACGTGTGCCGTTCGCCATTGCTGTCGACACCCATGCCCCGTCGCGCGATTTCAGAGAAAAACGCCCCGCCACCCACGGAAACCGCGCGGACCATACTGACGGCCTGTGGTCAAGTCAAGATTGCCTGATTACCATGTATCGGATTGAAATGATTTGAGAAATTCGGGAAAAATTCGGCCCGCTGTGCGCACTCGCCGCACTGCGATAGATGCGATGTGCAATGCCGCGCTCGCAGCCGCGATTTTGCTCCGTTATGCTGGTTTCTCAAATGCCTGAATTTTTACAGCCGGAGGGCCGATGGCGCGCCAGATTGACTACTATTTTTCGCTTCAGTCGCCATGGGCTTACATCGGACACGCACTGTTTCATGACCTTGCGGCGGCGCACCGGTTGAAGGTCAACTACAAGCCCGTCGTTCTGGTCGATCTGTTTTCCGAAACCGGCGGGCTGCCGCTGGCCAAGCGCCATCCGGCGCGGCAGCGCTACCGGCTGATGGAATTGCAGCGCTGGCGCGACAAGCGAGGCCTGAACTTTCACATCAGGCCGCAATATTGGCCGCTCAACGCGCGGCTTGCCGACGGCGTGGTGATCGCCGCCCTCGGGGCGGGGCTGGACCCCGAGCCATTCGTGCGCCGCGCTTTCATCGGGATATGGGAACAGCAGCTCGATCTGGCGGATGCGGCGACCATTATGCGCGTGGCGGACGAGGCAGGTCTGCCCGGCGCGAAACTGGTGGCGCATTCGGCGTCCGATGAGATCGAAAAGCTCTACGATCAGAACCGTCAGGACGCGATCGCCGCCGATGTGTTCGGCTCGCCCGCTTGGGTGCTCGACGGCGAGGTTTTCTGGGGACAGGACCGGATCGAATTGCTCGCCGATGCGTTGAAATCCGGACGCAAGGCCTACACATCTGACGTTTAGGCGGGGAACGGGGCGGCTTTGTCGTAGTGAGGGAGCCATGTACCCAAAAGCCATGTATTCAAAGGCCATGCATCCAAAGGGGATGATCGTTCAAGTCGTGGCGACGGCGGCATTGACGGCGGCGATGGTGTTCGGCCCGCTGATGGTCGGCTCCGAGGCGCGGGCACAGGCGGCACCCGACACCGACAACGGCCGCTTCACGCTGTCGCCCGTGGCGGAGGGATTCCTGCGGCTCGATACCCGGACCGGTGCCGTGTCCACCTGCGCCAACAAAAACGGCTGGACATGCCGTCTGGTGCCGGACGAGCGGGCCGCGCTCGATACCGAGATCGGCCGGCTTCAGGCCGACAATAAGCGGTTGAAGGATGAATTGGCGCAGCGCGATACGGTTAGCGGCAAGACCGATGCGCCGCTGGCGAAGGACGATTCGAAGAAAAGCGCACAGGCGTCGCCGGACAGTAAAGTGCCGCCAGACGGGAAGATCGAACTGCAACTGCCGCCGGAGCATGAAAAACTCCTGGCGCTGCTTGACCGTGTGTGGGACCACCTGATCGACATGGCGGTTCGTCTCCAGAAACGGTTATCCGAAAAAATCTGACAGTCTGTTGCGTTTGAAGCGCTCCGGCTCCTCATCCTGAGGAGCGCGCTTTTCGCGCGCGTCTCGAAGGATGAGGATATGTTCGCCTCATGGTTCGAGACGGCGCTGAAGAAGCGCCTCCACACCATGAGGCCGGGCTGTTTCCAGGCCGTCGAGTCGCACTCCACCACAGCACTGAGAGCCCAAAAAAATCGGCCGCGGATTGTTCCGCGGCCGATTTGATCTGGGATGGACGATCAGGCGGCGCGTTACCGCCTGATCGTCTTGTCTTACTTGCTGATGTCGACGTTCTTGGTTTCCGGCAGGAAGAAGAAGCCGACCACCGCCGTAATCAAGGCGAAGATGATCGGATACCAGAGGCCGGCGTAGATATCGCCGGTCGATGCCACGATCGCGAACGATGTCGCGGGCAAGAGACCGCCGAACCAGCCGTTGCCGATATGGTAGGGCAACGACATCGAGGTGTAGCGGATCTTGGTCGGGAACAGTTCGACCAGCAGGGCCGCGATCGGGCCGTACACCATGGTGACGAAGATCACCAGGATGAACAGCAGCCCGATGATGGCCGCAACCTGCGGACGGAAGATGTCGAACGGATGCGACATCTTCACGATCCCCGGATTGCCCGCCTTCGGATAACCGGCGTCCGCAACCGCAGCCGCGACAAGCGGGTTCGAGGTCTTGGCGTCGGTGTAAGGCACTTCCTTGCCGTTCACAGTGACCTTGACGCCCGAGCCTGCCGCACCCGGAACCGTCGAGTACTTGACCGACGACAGCGACAGGAACGCGCGTGCGGTGTCGCAAGGTGCGCTGAACACGCGGGTGCCGACCGGGTTGAACAAGTCGCCGCAGCCCTTCGGATCGGCCACGACCTCCACCTTCGTCGTCTCGATGGCCTTTTCCAGCGCCGGGTTGGCGTTGGTCGTGATCATGCGGAAGATCGGGAAGAAGGTGAGAGCCGCAATCAGACAACCCGCGAGGATGATCGGCTTGCGGCCAATCTTGTCCGACAGCGCGCCGAACACGATGAAGAAGCCGGTGCCGAACAGCAGCGACCATGCGATCAGGAGGTTGGCGGTGTAGCCGTCGACCTTGAGGATCGATTGCAGGAAGAACAGCGCGTAGAACTGGCCGGTGTACCAGACCACGCCCTGACCCATCGTGGCGCCGATCAGCGCGATGATGACGATCTTGGCGTTGCTCCAGTTGGCGAAGGCTTCGGTCAGAGGCGCTTTCGAGCCTTTGCCTTCGTCCTTCATCTTCTGGAAGATTGGGGATTCGTTCAGTCTCAGGCGGATGACGACGGACACGCCGAGCAGCACCACCGAGAGCAGGAACGGAACACGCCAGCCCCAGGCCGCGAACTCAGGCTCGCCGAGGATCGTGCGGGTGAAGAGAATGACCAGCAGCGACAGGAACAGGCCGAGCGTTGCGGTCGTCTGAATGAACGACGTGTAGTAGCCGCGCTTGCCGGGAGGCGAGTGCTCGGCGACGTAAGTCGCAGCGCCGCCGTATTCGCCGCCGAGCGCGAGGCCTTGCAGCAGGCGCAGGCCGATCAGGATGATCGGGGCCGCGATGCCGATGGTGGCTGCGTTCGGGAGCAGGCCGACGATGAAGGTCGACAGGCCCATGATGAGGATGGTGACGAGGAAGGTGTACTTGCGGCCGACGATGTCGCCGATGCGGCCGAACACGATGGCGCCGAACGGACGAACCAGGAAGCCGGCGGCGAACGCAAGCAATGCGAAGATATCGCGGGTGGCCGGCGGATAGGCGCTGAAGAACTGCGCGCCGATGATCGCGGCCAGCGAGCCGTAAAGATAAAAGTCGTACCATTCGAAAACGGTGCCGAGCGATGAGGCGAAGATGACGAAACGTTCGTCCTTCGTCATGCCTCCCGCGCGTGGCGCGGTCGTAGTCACAGTGGCCATTTCAATGCTCCCCAAACTGTTGTTGAAAAAATTCGCTTCTGCGCGCCGTTCTTTCGCCGGTTCCAAAGCGCGAGAAGTTCACGAATACGGTAACATCGGCGTGAAACATCGCCCTATAAGACTTTCGGCCAGCGCACATGGTTGTTGCCCTCACCTTGCAGTGCACAATCGCCCCGCGCCGGATGTCGCCGCTTGTCGTTTTCGTCCCGGGGTTGCAAGACTTACCGCGACGGTAAACACTCAGTCTCAACACGGCCTTCGGGCGCAATCGGTTATTGCCAGCAGGATAGATGAGCATCGTTTCCAGCACGCATCTTGTCGTCGCCGACGATCATCCTCTCTTTCGCGACGCTCTGCGACAAGCTGTCGCGAGCGTTGTCGCGTCCGCGCGCATCGATGAGGCCGGATCGTTCGAGGAGTTGACGGCGCTGCTCGATCGCGAATCCGACGTCGACCTGATCCTGCTCGACCTGTCGATGCCGGGCATCAGCGGTTTCTCGGGATTGATCTACCTGCGTGCGCAATTCCCCGCGATTCCGGTGGTCATCGTCTCGGCCAGCGACGATGTCGGCACCATCCGCCGTTCGATGGAGTTCGGCGCGTCGGGCTTCATCCCCAAGCGCTTCGGCGTCGAGACGCTGCGTGAAGCCATCGGCAAGGTGATGAAGGGCGACGTCTGGGTTCCGGACGATGTCGATCTGTCCGCCGCCGCCGATCCCGACATGACGCGGCTGCGCGACCGCCTGGTGACGCTGACGCCGCAGCAGGTCCGGGTGCTGATGATGTTGTCGGAAGGCCTGCTCAATAAGCAGATCGCCTATGAGCTTGGCGTGTCGGAGGCGACCATCAAGGCGCATGTCTCCGCGATACTGCAAAAGCTCGGCGTTGAGAGCCGGACGCAGGCCGTGATCGCCGCCGCCAAGATATCCGGCGGGCAGTGGAATCAGGCCGACACGCCACAGTGATGGTGAGGAGGCGCTCTTGCGCTATCACCTGAAAAGTTTAGCCAGAAGTGCAACCGCGGCCCGCAAAGATCCGCTTCATCATTGCGAGGAGCGCTTGCGACGAAGCAATCCAGTTCTTTACGTAGCTCTGGATTGCTTCGCTTCGCTCGCAATGACGGTGGTGAGATTACTCCGCAGCCACCATCTGCTGCGCTCGCCATTGGCCTAGCAGCGCGCGCAAGGCCGCCGGCTTCACCGGCTTGTTGAGCACGACGATGCCGTCCTCGCGCGCCGCATCGCGGACATGCGGGCTGCGATCCGCGGTGATCAGAATGGCCGGAATGTTTTCACCGAAACGCTGGCGGATGTCGCGGATCGCGGCGATGCCGTTACCGCGGTCGAGATGATAATCGACCAGTAGGCCGGTGATGCGTTCGTCGGTGGCGGCGATGGCTTCCGCCGCCGAGGTCGGATCGACCTCGGCGATCACCTTGGCGTCCCAGCCGGTCAATAGCGTCTTCATGCCGTCGAGGATGGCACGGTCGTTCTCGATGCAGACAATCAGCGTGCCGCTCATCGGCGCCTTGGCGGAGATATTCGCGCCCGATAGCGCCGCCGTATGGGTCACGGTCTTGGCGATCGGCATTGTCACGGAGAAGCGCGATCCGCCGCCGCGATTTGAGTCCACCACGATGCCGTGGTTGAGCACGCGGGCCAGCCGCTCCACGATCGACAGCCCGAGCCCGAGCCCGCGGGCGATCCGCGCGCCCTGATCGAGACGGTGAAATTCCTTGAAGATTTCCGTGCGCTTCAGCACCGGAATCCCGAGGCCGGTATCGTAGATGCTGATTTGCAGGGCTTTGCCCTTGCGGCGGCAGCCGATAAGGACACGGCCCTTGGGGGTGTATTTGATGGCGTTGGAGATCAGGTTTTGCAGCAGCCGCCGCAGCAACACGCGATCCGACGTGACGGGCAGCGAGCAGGGCACGAACGTGAGCTTCAGTTTCCTTGCCTTCGCGATCGGCGCGAATTCCACTTCGAGCGAGCGCATCAGGTCGCTCATGCGGAAGCTGGAGATCGACGGCGTCATGGCGCCGGAATCCAGCCGCGAGATGTCGAGCAGCGCGCCGAGAATTTCCTCGATGGCTTCCAATGAGTCGTCGATGTTGCCGACAAGCCGGGCGTCCTCGCCGCCGTCCTGCCGCTCGACCAGGCTGGTGACATAAAGCCGTGCCGCGTTGAGCGGTTGCAGAATGTCGTGACTGGCCGCGGCGAGGAAGCGGGTCTTGGAAATGTTGGCTTCCTCGGCGGTGCTCTTGGCCAGCGCCAGTTCGCTGTTGAGTCGCGTCAGTTCCTCGGTGCGCTCGCGGACGCGCTTTTCCAGCGTCGCGTTGGCGCGCTCCAGCGCCTCCGCCGCTTCGAAGCTCGGCGTGATGTCGGAGAAGGTGATGACCAGCGCGCCGCCCGGCATCCGGTTGGCGCGGACCTCGACCACCATGTTGCGGTCACTCAATCGTTCCAGATAAGGCTCGCCTTCCGTGGTGTAGGCAGCGAGCCGCCGTTGCAGCATACTGCGGTCCGCATCGGGAATTGCCTGTCCGTTGCTGCCGATGAACTCGATGATCTCGATCAGCGGAATGCCGATCTGCGCATATTGCGCGGGAAGGTCGAGAATTTCGCCGAATTGCTGGTTCGAGGTGATGAGCTGGAGTTCGGGGGTTGAAGACCGCGATGCCCTGACGGACGTGATTGAGCGCCGTCTGCAACATCTCGCGGTTGAAATGCAGCGCGGTGTGGGCGTCGTCGAGCAGTTTCAGCGCGGCCTTGGCGGACACCGCGCGCTTGCGCAGCAACAGCGACAGCACCAGCCGCGACGACGCGGCGCCGATCGACGAGGCGATCAGATGCTCGGCATGGCGCAGCAGGCGGAAGTCTGCGGGTGCTGCGCGATCGATGTCGATGTGATGGGTCGTCGCGAAGGTCTCGAACGATAGCAGCGCGCGCTCGGGTCCGAGATACTGAGCCACCGTGCTGAGCAGATCCTGCACCGTCACCGTCGTGCGCCAGCGCCTGAAGTTGGGCGCGATCGGCGCCAGTTCGTTGGGCACGAACAGGTCGGCCTGAACCCGCTCGATCGATGTCGGTTGGCGCCACAGCGACAGCACGACATAGGTCAGCATGTTGAGCGACAGGCTCCACAGCACGCCGTGAATCAGCGGTGCCATTTCGGTGCCGAACAGCGCCTGCGGCCGCAGCGCGGTGATGCCGAACAGCCCTTGCTTCAGCCAGATCGCGCCGAGCGGATCGACGTCGGCGAAGCTCGGCAGGAACAACGTGTAAGCCCACACCGCAAAGCCGATCAGCATGCCGCCCATCGCGCCGCGCGCGGTGGCGCGCCGCCAGAACAGGCCGCCGAAAAATGCCGGAGCCAGTTGCGCGACGGCGGCGAATGACAGCAGGCCGATGGCGGCGAGCTGCGCGTTGCCCAGCGCGTGATAGTAAAGATACGCCATCGCCATGATGGCGAAGATCGCGACGCGGCGGACCTTGAGCAGGAAGCCGCCGAAGTTGGCCCGGCTGCCCTGCGCGGCGGGCCGCCGCTTCAGTACCAGCGGAACGATGATGTCGTTCGATACCATGATGGCCAGCGCGACGCACTCCACGATCACCATCGCGGTGGCGGCGGACAGGCCGCCGACGAACACGATCACGCTGAGCGTCGTCGCCCCCGCCGAGATCGGCAGCGCCAGCACATACATGTCGCTGTCGGACGCGCCGAACGGAAAACTGACGAGGCCGGCGATGGCGATGGGAATCACGAACAGGTTGATCGCGACCAGATAGAGCGGGAACAGCCAGCGTGCGCGGCGCACCTCGGCCTCGGTCGAGTTCTCGACGACGCTGACGTGGAACTGCCGGGGCAGCAGCATGATCGCCAGAAACGACAGCAGTGTCATGGCAAGGAAGTTGCCGACCGAAGGCGTGGCTTCGATGGCGCGCACCGCTTCTGGCGTCTTCATGGCGCGTTCCCACAAATCGGTGGGACCGAACATGATGAAGGTCACGAAGACGCCCGCCGCGATGAAAGCCACCAGCTTGACCAGCGATTCCGTCGCCACCGCCAGCATCAGTCCATGCTGGTGTTCGGTGGCGTCGGTCTGGCGCGTGCCGAACAGCACCGCGAAGGCGGCGAGCGTGATGGTGACGATGAAGGCGATGTCACCGATATAGGGAATACTGGAGACATCCTGATCCTGATTGAGGATGGTTTCCAGCGACGAGGCGACGGCTTTCAACTGAAGCGCGATGTAGGGCACCGAACCGATGATGGCGATGCCGGCGGCGGTCGCGGCGACGGCCTGGCTCTTGCCGTAGCGCGCTGCGATGAAGTCGGCGATCGATGTGATGTTCTGCGATTTCGCCAGTTGGATGACGCGCATCAGCAGCGGCGTGCAGAATGCGATCATCAGGATCGGGCCGGCATAGATCGCGAGAAATTCGACGCTGGTCCGCGTCGCCAGGCCCACCGAGCCGAAGAATGTCCAGGACGTGCAGTAGATCGCGAGCGACAGCGGATAGATGAATGTGCCGAGGCGGCCGCGCTGAATCTGCGTCAGCCGCTCGCCGTAACTGGCGACGACGAACAGAAGCCCGATGTAGCCGAACGCGGCTGCGATCACGCCCCAGTCATGCAGCATCGATTGTTCCCTCGCGGGCCAGCGCCCTTGTCCGCGACCTTAGCCCGGTCCGCTGCGGGCATCCATGCGCAACGGAACCACATGCAACGGAACCGCGTGCCGGATAACCGATGCGGTGCCGGGAATTTGCTGAATTCGACGAATCATATTATACACGTATAAGTTGCGTAAAATAAATTTTGCACTTAAGGTTCAAGAAGCGGGTCTGATGCGGCCTTTCATTATTACTCGCGATTCTCCTGTTATCATTGTCGACGACGATCCCTCGGTTCGCGATGCCCTGACATTGCTGCTGAAGATCGAGGGTTTTTCCTCGCAGACATTCGGGGACGCGGAATCTTTTCTTGAGGCCCTGCAAAGCGCCAAGCCGTCCTGTGTGATCCTCGATCTTCATCTGCCGGGGTGCTCGGGCCTCGCCGTCCTGAGACGGCTCGCCGATGCGCGGTTCGCACCGCCGGTCTTCGTGATGTCGGGCCAGTCCGACATCACGATGGCAGTGGAAGCCATGAAGCTCGGTGCGCGGGATTTTCTCGAGAAGCCTTTTTCCGCGAGCCTCCTGATCGATCGCGTGCGCGAGGCTGTCGCGGTCTATCACCGGTCGACGTTGGGACACATCGATGGCCTTGCTGATTTCCCCGGCCGCGATCTCCTCACCCGGCGCGAGCGTGATGTGCTGGCGCAGGTCGCGCGTGGCGCGTCGAACAAGGAAGCGGGGCGGCGGCTGGGGATCAGTCCGCGCACCATCGAGGTTCACCGCGCGCGCATCATGGACAAGCTCGGCGCCAGGAATGCAGCGGACCTGATGCGGATCGTGCTGTCCAACGTTCCCTTGCGCGAGAACGCCCGCGCCGAGAATGCTCGCGCCGTCTGACGGCGGAGTGCGCTGTCTTGCTTATTCGGCAGCGAGGGACTTGGCGTGCAGCGGCAGGTCGAGCTGCTCCCAGACCTGCACCAGCGCTTCGGCAAGCTGGTCGATCAGCCCATCGTCATGATACGGCGACGGCGTGATGCGCAGGCGTTCTGAACCCTTCGGCACGGTGGGATAGTTGATCGGCTGAATATAGATACCGTGCTGTTCCAGCAGGAGATCGCACGCTTTCTTGCAGCGATCGGGATCGCCGACAAACAGCGGCACGATATGCGTGTCGCTCGACATCACCGGCAGGCCGGCCGCGGTGAGAATGGCCTTGAGGCGCGCCGCGCGGTCCTGATGGCGCTCACGCTCCCATGACGATGATTTCAGGTGCTTGATCGCAGCAGTCGCCGCCGAACAGATCGCGGGCGGCAGCGCGGTGGTGAAGATGAAGCCCGGCGCATAGGAGCGCACCGCATCGACCATCCTGGCGCTGCCGGCGATATAGCCGCCGAGGCAACCGAACGCCTTCGCCAGCGTGCCTTCGAGAATATCGATCCGGTGCATCACGCCGTCGCGCTCGGCGATGCCGCCGCCACGCGGGCCGTACATGCCCACCGCATGAACCTCGTCGACATAGGTCATCGCACCGTAGCGTTCCGCGAGATCGCAGATCTTTGCCAGCGGCGCGACGTCGCCGTCCATCGAGTAGAGGCTTTCGCACACGATCAGCGTCGGGCGTCCCGGATTGGCGCGCAGCAGTTCTTCAAGGTGCGCGACGTCGTTGTGGCGGAACACGATGTACTGCACGCCCGACTGGCGGATGCCTTCGATCATCGAGTTGTGGTTCAGCGCATCGGACAGGATCAGGCAGTCCGGAATGAGTTTTGCCAACGTGGCGATGCCGGTCTGGTTGGAAACGTAGCCCGAGGTGAAAACCAGCGCGGCTTCCTTGCCGTGCAGATCGGCAAGCTCCTGCTCGAGTTGAATCAGCGAATGATTGTTGCCGGCGATGTTGCGGGTGCCGCCGGCGCCGGTGCCGGTGCGGGTCGCGGTCTCCACCATGGCGCCCACGACCTTCGGGTGCTGGCCCATGCCGAGGTAGTCATTGGAGCACCACATCACGATGTTGCTCTGGCCCTTCGGCGAGTGCCACACGGCGTGCGGGAAACGGCCTGCGATTCGTTCCAGATCGGCGAAGACGCGGTAGCGACGCTCATCGTGAAGGCGTTCGAGGGCGTCACCGAAGAACTTATTGTAATCCATCATGAAAACCCTGGATGGGGGACCGGATTACGGCAGTCGGCCCAAGGAGTTTCCAAGCGGTCTTCTGTCGCGCGACGGGGCCTTTTTAGAGCCTTTCCAGGTTTGCTGTCGAGGCCGATTTCGCCGGGCGCGTATGCGATAAAATGCTGATCTAGATCAACGTGCGATCAATTCCAGTCAATCAGTATATTTGTCCCAGTCAGGCAGCGCTGAAGCGCAGCACGCCGTCCGTGCTGAGACTGGATTTCAGCCGGTGGTGCGCCAGCATGTGATTGACGTGGGCGATCAGCTCGCCGGCGGCGAAGCCGGTCTGGTGGGCGTCGAGCACATGCTTGTGGAAGACGACCGGCACCAGTTCGGCCGATGTCTTTGGCGACGCGCGGCAGGCATCGGCGATGAGCTGGCAGCGCTCTTCATGGTGATCGGCCAACTGCCGGATGCGCGTTTTCACGCCGTAGAACGGAACGCCGTGTCCCGGCAGCACCAGCACATCGTCCGGCAGCCATTGTTCGAGTTCCGCCAGTGAGGCGAGATACTCGCCCAGCGAATTTGCGTCCGGCTCGACCGCCCACACGCTGACGTTCGGAGAGATCTTGCTCAGCACCTGATCGGCTGAGAGGAAGATGTTGTCCGCCTCGCAATACAGCATCACCTGATCGAGCGCGTGGCCGCCGCCGGTGATGACCTTGAAGCGTCGCGAACCGATTGTGATGTCGTCGCCCTTGGACAGGCGACGATAGGACGCGGGGAGGATCGACACGCGCGCCAGATAGTCCATGCCGCGGCCGAGCAGCGCCTCGGTGATTTCCTCGTCCATGCCGTGACGGCGGAAGAACATCCGCTGCGCCAGCTTGCGCTCCGGCGAACCGCGATGCTGATGATAGGCGGCCTGCAAATATTCGACCTGCGACATGTGGAGCGCACAGCCGAAACGCTCGACGATCCATCCGGCCAGTCCGACATGGTCGGGGTGAGCGTGGGTGACGATCAGCCGCGTGATCTTGAAGCCCTTGAGCGGACCTTCGAACAGCGTCGTCCATGCGGCGATGGTGGCGTCGTTGCCGATGCCGGTGTCGACCATGGTCCAGCCGTCGCCGTCGGCGAGCAGGTAGATGTTCACATGGTTAAGGCGGAACGGCAGCGTCATCCGGACCCAGATCAAACCGGGCGCGACCTCGATCGCTTCGTCCGGCCGGGGCGGCGTTTCAATCGGATAGCGCAGGCCATCGGAGGCTGCGGTCAATGTGGTGGTTTTGGTATCCATCGTCTCGCAATCGTGTTTTTCCGTTCCGGCTTAACGCGGCCAAACCCGCCACGCTAGCTGAAATTGGCGAATTGCAAGTTACGGCGGCATGGTTGCCATGCAGGCAACCCGTTCCGGTGTTTGAATTCCCGCGTTTGAAACGGCGTCAGGACGCTGCTGCGCCGCTCATCGATACAGGGGCGGCGGCCGGCTTCGCGGCGGCGTGGGCATGGCCGTCGTGTTTCGCATCGTCGAGCTTCGAATTGATGCCGAGACGATCCAGCAGGTTGGCGTCGCGTTCCGTCTGCGGATTCTTCGTGGTCAGCAGCACGTCGCCGATGAAGATCGAATTCGCGCCGGCGACGAAACACAATGCCTGCAACTCGTCGGTCATGTACTGACGGCCAGCCGACAGGCGAACGACGCTGCGCGGCATCATGATGCGCGCCACCGCGATCATCCGCACCAGTGCGATCGGGTCGGGTCGCTCGGCGGTGTCGTTGACCGGCACGCCCTTGACCTCGTTCCACATGTTGATTGGAACGCTCTCCGGATGCTCGGGCAGGTTCGCCAGCAGCGCCAGCATGCCGAGCCGGTCGTCGACCTGCTCGCCCATGCCGATGATGCCGCCGCAGCAGACCTTGAGGCCAGCTTCCCGCGCGTGCGCCAGCGTGTCGATGCGGTCCTGCATCGTGCGCGTGGTGATGATGTTGCCGTAGAACTCCGGCGAGGTATCGACGTTGTGGTTGTAGAAATCGAGGCCGGCGTCGTGCAGCCGCTTCGCCTGCTGGTCGGTCAGCATGCCGAGCGTCACGCAGGTCTCCATGCCGAGATTCTTCACGGCGCTGACCATGTCGCAGACCTTGTCGAGATCCTTGTCCTTCGGATTGCGCCACGCCGCCGCCATGCAGAAGCGTTCCGCGCCGGCTTCTTTGGCGCGCTTCGCGGTCTCGACGACGTCCTCGTGATCCATCAGCTTGGTGGCCTTGAGGCCGGTGTCGTACTTGGCGCTTTGCGAGCAGTAGCCGCAATCTTCCGGGCAGCCGCCGGTCTTGATGCTCAGGAGACTCGCAGTCTCGACGTGATTGGGATCGAAGTTGCGGCGATGAATGCTCTGCGCCTGGAAGATCAGGTCCGCGAAGGGAAGATCATAGAGCGCCTGCGCCTCGGCGCGCGTCCAGTCGTTGCGCGGCTCGATCAACGCATCGCGTCCGACCGACATTCCACCCTTCACATCCGAACCCGGCACTATGCTCATGCGCTGACCCCTTGCATGCGGGACATCAAAGTCCCGTTCCGTCGGGAACAGCGTGATCGCGACAGCAATCCCGATGGTCCCATTTGAGAAACTAGCAGGGAGCATGGAGGCCAAAAAGAGTCAATCTGATGGGCAGGCCCTGCCATGCGAAGCGGCCATGCAGCATGTAACCGCAAGAGCGGGTAGCGATTTGCGATCAGGATATCTCGCTGTCCGGCGTTTTCCGGCCAGGTTCGACCCGGCCGGAAAATACGTGCTGTGGCGCGGGCTGCGTGAAAGATCACGCCGCCCGGATATTCAGCAGGAAGGCGTCCACTTCCGCGCGCAGGGTATCGGCTTCGCGGCGAAGCTCGCCCGATGCGCTGAGCACCTCGGTGGCGGCGGCACCCGCCTGGATCGAGGCCTGGCTGACGCCGACGATGTTGCTCGACACTTCCGACGTGCCGCTTGCGGCATGCTGGATGTTGCGGGCGATCTCGCGCGTTGCCGCACCCTGTTCCTCGACGGCGGCGGCGATGGCGGTGGTGACCTCGTTGATCTCGCCGATGGTGGACCCGATGCTGCGGATCGCGCCGACCGCGGACGCCGTGACGTTCTGCATGCTGGAGATCTGCGCGCGGATTTCGTCGGTCGCTTTCGCCGTCTGCTCGGCGAGGCTCTTCACTTCGGACGCCACGACCGCGAAACCGCGGCCGGCTTCACCCGCGCGCGCCGCCTCGATGGTGGCGTTGAGCGCGAGCAGATTGGTCTGCGACGCGATCTCCTGAATGAGGTCGACGACGCTGCTGATGCGGTTGGCATTCTCGGCGAGGCCCTGCATGGTCGTATCGGTTTTGCCGGCTTCGCTGACAGCGTTGGCTGCGATCTTGGTCGAGTTCGAGACCTGCCGGCCGATTTCCTGAATCGACGATGACAATTCCTCGGTGCCGGCCGACACCGTCTGCACGTTGACCGAGGTCTCCTCGGCTGCGGAAGCCACGGTGCTCACCAGCGCGCTGGAATGCTCGGCGCTGGTAGACATGCTTTCCGCTGTCGACTGCATGGTGTTGGCGGAGGTCATCAGGCTGTCGAGCGCTGCGCGGACCTTGTCTTCGAAGTGCATGATCTGCGCTTCGATGCGCGAGGCGCGTTCGGCCTTGGCGGCGCGATCGAGATCCTGTTCGCTGCTCAGGGTGCGCGAGCGGATCATGCTTTCGCGGAACACTTCCAGCGAGCCCGCCATGACGGCGATTTCGTCCCGCTGGCTGCTGTGCCGGACTTCGGCTTCGAGGTCGCCCTCGGACAGCCGCCGCATCACGTCCTGCAAGTTGCGGATGCGGCCAAGGATATTGCGGCCGACATAGAGCCAGACGAACAGCGCGGACCCGACCAGCGTGAGCGCGCCGAGCGCCAGCATCACCATCGTCGCCAGCGTGATCTGGTTGCCGGCCTTGGTGGTGACCTCGGTGGTGTGGGCCTGCACGTCCTCGACGAGCTTCTTGACGCTCATTTCGAGGCCGCGATTGAGCTTGCGCGTTTCGTCGACGATCAACTGGCCGTATTCGTTGGTATCCATCTCCTTCTGGCGAACCTTGAAGATGCCGGTCTTGCCGTCCGCCAGCGCGACGACCTTGAGCAACGGCTCGCGAATCGTTTCGCCGGGATCGTCTTTCTTCATGGTGCCGAGCTTGTAGAGCGCGTTCTTCTTCTTCGCCTCGAACGTTTCCTGAAGCGTCGACAAGACGTCGCTGCTCGGCGCGGCCAGAGCCGCGCTCAGGTCGGACGCCATCAGGTTGCTGTCCGTGATGACGTTGCCGAGCAGGTCGATCGCCCGCGCCGCATCCAGTGCGTCAGTCTGCGAGAAGTTGGCCGATCCCAGAATGGCGTTCATCTGGGTCTGGGCGTCGAGCATGGCCAGCGTCGCGGCGGAAAGGAAATCGGTGTGGGCCTTGCGCAGGGCCGCGGCCTGGGTTTCGCGTTGTGCTGCGATTTCGAGTCGTTCCTTGGCGGCGGCTCCGATGCTGCCGACCATGTCGCCGATGCTCTTGCTGGTCTCGTTCATCGCGTCCATGACGGGCTTGTCGGCCCCGAGCCGCGCAATCTCGGCCAGCTTCTCCGCTACGATTCTGCTGGGTGTTCTGCATTTCAGCGGTGCGCTCTTTGAGCGTGGCGTCGCTGTCGGAGCCGAGCAGGGCCTGGCCCTGATTGGAGAGGCTGGTGCTTTGCGCCGAGAGCTGGAGGCTGGCCGCAAGCCGCGGAATGTCGTGTCCGCTTAGGGTATTCATCATGCCGCCAAGCTGGCTGAGCATCACGCTGGCGCTGACGCTGATAATGATCGCCATGCCCGCGATGACCGCGAAGGCGAGGAAGAGGCTTCCCCGAACACCGAGCGTCAGGCTCGGCAGCTTGAAGCGAAACGTTTTTTTTCCGAGATTAAGTTTCCAACCCATAGCTGTTCTAGCCCCTGAATTCCGTAGATGTACGTGCGGCCGCAGTATCGGGATGGCTGGTTAAAAATTTCGGGAACCGGGGCGGTTTTCTCCCAAAAATTTCGCGCAGGTCTGCAATGCAGGCGCCGAGAGGTAATGGGGAGCGCCTCCGGGACCGCGGCGTGCTGCTGCCCGCAGCGTTTGCGTCCTTTTCCATGCCTGATGTCTTGTCCCACGATCCGCGCTGCCGCGTATTTACGTTTCATTAAGCATGTTTCTCCCCTAATGCAGCATCTTGGGGGCGCGCATGAATCGGAAGCAGCGGAGGATCACGTCCAAGCGGGGCGGCGCTGAAGAGCTTTTTCTGCTCGCCGAGTCTCTAAATTTGAAGGGCCGGATTGGCGAAGCGGAGGACAATTACCGCAAGGCAATCGCTCTGAAGCCCGGCTTCGCCGAGGCGCACACCAATCTGGCGGCCATTCTTCGGAACACGAACCGTTTCGCCGAAGCAGAACGGCACTTCTTCCTCGCCGTCAAATACAAGCCCGATGCGCTGAGCTACACCAACCTCGCCAATATACTTCTTCTCCAAGGCCAGTTTACCGAGGCTATGGCGATCTATCGCGGCGCGCTGTCGCTGCAACCTCTTTTCGCCGAAGCGCACAACGGGCTTGCGACGGCGCTTCGCCATCTCGGCGATTTTCGCGAAGCGGAAAGCCATTGCGCCAGGGCCCTCGAGATCAATCCCAATCATTGGAACGCGCGCATAGGTCTGGGGCTGGCGCTTGTCGAGCAAGGCCGGATCGCGGAGGTGGTGGATCACGTCGAACTGCTATCGCGCTCAAGCTCCCATCCCGGCTTTCCCTACAGGTCTTTCGGAATGTTGCTCGCCCGCGCGGGCTGGCCCGACGAGGCGAAGATCTGCTTCGAGCGGCATCTGGCGAAATATCCGGATGACGCGGATGACATCGCCTTGCTGCTCGCCAGCATGGGCGCGGGCGCGCTGCCCGGGCGGGCATCGAAGGGCCTTCTTGTCGGGATGTATGCCAGCCGGGCCAAACATTGGGATCAGGGCGCATCGGGACCGACCGGCTATCAGGGCGCCAGGCTGGTCGCCACTGCCACCGAGAATCTCACCGCCGGGACTTCCGGCGGCGATGTCATCGACGCGGGCTGCGGCACCGGATTGATCGGAGAACTGCTGCGCGGGAAAGCCCGGACGCTGGTCGGCATCGATATGTCCGCGCCGATGCTGCAACAGGCGGAACAGAAAAAAATATACAACGAGCTTCATCAGGGAGATCTGGTCGAGTTTCTGAACAATCGTCCGTCCAGTTGCGATGTCATCGCGAGTGCGGCGACCCTGATCCATTTCGGGGAACTGGACTCGGTTTTCAGGGCTGCCGCCAAAAGCCTGCGCCGGCAGGGGCTTTTTTGTTTTCACCGTGTTTCCCAATGACGAAAAGCCCGAGGAAGTCGCCGCGGAAACCCTCGACGGCTACGGGCAGGGCGGTTGTTTCAGGCATGGCCAGCTCTATGTGGCGCGGACGGCGGCAGAAGCCGGCTTTACCGTCGAGCTTATGGAACTGGCCGCGCATGAATACGTGCGCCAGCAACCCAAAATGGGCCTCGTGGTTGCCCTGCGATTGACCGGCCGCGCGCAGCAGGACACGCTGGCTGCATAGCGGCTGCGGTCACTGCCATCAGCGCGCGCGTGCGATCTCGTCCGGTACGGGCCGCATCTTCGCCGTCTCGATCAGCCAGTCGCGGAATGCGCCGATTGCCGGCGTCACGACCTTGTCCTGCGGCATGACGAAGTAATACCCGGCTGACGGCATGGTGATGTCGAACGGGACCACGAGACGCCCCTTTGCGATATCGTCCGCCACATAGGCCGTGTGGCCCATGGCAACGCCGAGACCGTCGATCGCGGCCTGAACGGTCATGAAGGCCAGATCGAATGTGAGCCCCGGACTTTGCGCGATCTGCACCGGCAGGCCGGCTGCCGTCAGCCATAGCCGCCAATCTTCCTTCGTTGTGGCGGTATGCAGCAACGTGACGCGCGCCAGATCTTCCGGCTTCCGCAGCGCGCGCTCGCCCGTCACCAGCTTCGGACTGCATACCGGAAACAGGTCTTCCGCCATCAGCCAGTCGGCGCGCAGCCCCGGCCATTGTCCGCGTCCATAACGGATCGCGGCGTCGACATTGCTGCTGCGGAAGTCGACCAGTTCAGTCGAGGTGGTGATGCGGACGTCGATCTCCGGATGCTGCTCCTGAAACGGCGACAGCCGCGGCAGCAGCCATTTCACCGCAAGCGAGGTCAGGGTGCTGACCGTGAGCACGCGGTCGTTGCCGGTGCGCAGCAGGCGGTCGGTGGCGGTGCGCAGGTCCTGAAATGCGGCTCGGATGCTGGGCAGATATTCGGCGGCCTGCGGGGTCAGCGCCAGCGCGCGGCTTTGCCGGGTGAACAGCCGGAGGCCGAGTTCTTCCTCCAGCCGGCGGATCTGATGGCTGATGGCGGTCTGGGTGACGTTCAGCTCCACCGCGGCCCTGGTGAAGGACAGATGCCGCGCCGCAGCCTCGAAGGCGCGCAAACCGTTCAGGGAGGGCAATCTGGCGGTCATCCGGCACCTCAACGCATGAGATTATCTCATAATAGAGAGGACAAGCTGTCGTTTGTCAACCAACCTTTGCAGGCAGATATTCGTTTTATCGAATTGATTTCAGGAGGCGACAATGTCTGTTTGCACCAGTAATGTGATGACAAATCATCATCATGATTTCATCGCCCACCCCGTTACGTCGATTGCGGACGTACTGCACACTTGGCGGCTGCGCTACCGGCGGCGGGCTGAATTGGTCCGGCTTACCGACCAGGACTTCCATGACATCGGCGCGAGCTGGAGCGACTTCGCTTACGAGGCGAACAAGCCGTTCTGGCAGGCATAAAACTGCGCGCGAGTCCGATCCGTTCCTCCCCGGATCAGGCTCGCGTTTCCGTTCAGCCCTCATCATGAATCGACGGAGCCACGCCATGCTCGCCGCTGCGGATCATCGCTTCACCCTGAGCAATCTCGGCCGCTACACCGATGTGCTTCGGCTGCGCGGCGGCAAGGTGCTGACCGTGCGCTTCGTCGAGCCGCGCGATGCGGACGTGCTGTTGGCCTACTTCAGGTCGTTGTCGCCGCGTTCGCGTTACAATCGGCTGTTGGGGGCCGCGAGCGAGCTGCCGCCGTCGGAGCTCGACAAGGTGTTGCATGTCGGTGAAGGCAATCGTTTCGCCGTGGTCGCCGACATGAAAATCGATGGTATCGACACCGTCGTCGGCGAGGCGCGCTACAGCTTTGACGTGGAAACGAGAGACAACGAATTCGGATTGTCGGTCGGCGATAGCTGGCAAGGGCAGGGCATCGGCGCGGCGATGCTGGCAAACCTCGAATGCCGCTCGGCGGCGCTCGGCGCGCAACGGCTGTTCGGCGAAACGCTGCGCAACAACGACCAGATGATCGGCCTCGCGCGCAAGCTCGGTTATTCATTCGCGAAGGCGCCAAGCGACTGGCGGCTGGCACGTTTCGAGAAGCCGCTGCATCGTGCCGATGAAATCCCCTGCGAAAGCTGGAAGCAGGCGGCTGCGGCGGGTTGGCCCCTGAAGGGCGCGCTGCTGCCCATTGGCTGATCGCGCCACACCGGCTCGCTTGTGTGCTATCTGCTGGATCGAATAGTGTCTCGAAGCGCCCGGTAAGGCGTTCGATCCAGGAGTTGTCCGATGGCGCAATCCACCAAAACCGATATCTGGCTGGCGGCGGGCGTCCGCACGCCGTTCGCCAAGGTCGACGGCCCCTTGAGCGGCGTCGACGCCATCGCGCTGTCGGTGCCGGTGGTCAAGCACATGATCGAGCGGCTGGGCGGCGGCAAGCCGGACTTCGCGGTCTGGGGCAATGTCGTTCCCAATCTGACCTGGAGCAACATCGCCCGCGAAATTCTCATGGATGCCGGTGTCGATGCGACGGTGCCGGCCACTTCCACCGTGATGGCGTGCTCGACCAGCATGATGGGTGTGTTCGAAGCCGCCGGCATGATCGACGGCGAGGTGCGCGATCTCGCGCTGGTCGGCGGCGTCGACAGTCTCAGCCAGGTGCAGCTTGGCCTCGGCACGTCGCTGTCGAACTGGGTGCGCCAGTTTCAGGTCGCGCGCTCGCTGGGTCAGAAGCTCAGCCACGCCATCGATCTCAAGCTCAGCGACGTGCGCCTCTATATTCCGGCGGTCAGCAACCGCACCACCGGCATGAGCATGGGCGAGCACACCGAGATCACCGCGAAGGTCTGGAACATCTCGCGCGAGGCGCAGGACCAGATCGCGCTGGAGAGCCATCAGCGCGCGGTGGCCGCGTGGGACCGCGGCTTCTTCGACGATCTCGTGATTCCGTTCGGCGGCGTGAAGCGCGACACCATTCCGCGCAAGGACACCTCGCTGGAGAAGCTGGCGCGGCTGTCGCCGTCGTTCGATCGCACCAGCGGCAAGGGCACGCTGACCGCGGGCAATTCGTCGCCGCTCACCGACGGCGCATCGAGCATTTGGGTGGCATCGGCGGCGGGGCTGGCGCGGCTGCCGGCGAACACGCCCCGCGTGAAACTGGTCGACTGGGAAATTGCCTCGGTGGATTTCCGCACCGAAGGTCTCTTGATGGCGCCGCCCTACGCCATTCCGCGTCTGCTCAAGCGGCAGGGACTCACCTACGCGGACATCAGCCTGTGGGAAATTCACGAGGCGTTCGCCGCGCAGGTGCTGGCGCATATCAAGGCGCTGGAAAGCCCCGAGTTTATTCGCGATAAGGCTGGCGTGACAGGTGAGTTCGGCAAGTTTCCGCGCGAGCGGATGAATCCGAACGGCGGCTCGACCGCGCTCGGCCATCCGTTCGGCGCCACCGGCGCGCGCATCTTGAGTCAGGGCGTGAAGGCGCTGGCCGCGATGCCCAAGGGCAGCCGCGCCATCGTCAGCATCTGCGCCGACGGAGGGCAGGGCACCGTGGCGCTGCTGGAAGCGGCGTAGTTCCTCATGGTGAGGAGCGCTGCTCTTGCGGTATAGTTGTTGCTGTCATTGCCGGGCTTGACCCGGCAATCCATTCATCTCGATGGATTCATTTGAGATGGATGCGCGGGTCAAGCCCGCGCATGACGACAGTGTATGTTGACGCGCCGCAGTTTAATCGCCCCTGAACACCGGCTTGCGCTTTTCGACGAACGCCTTCACCGCTTCCTTGTGATCGGCCGTTCCGGCGGTGCGCACCATGCGCTCGGCCTCGTGATCGAGCGAGGTGAGGAAGTCGTTCATCAGCGCCTCGTCGAGATTGTCTTTCATGAAATGCAGGGCTTTCGAGGGGCCTTCGGCAAGGGTCTTCGCCCAGGCAAAAGCCTCGTCGCGCAGCCTGTCGTCGGGCACCACGCGATTGACGAGGCCGAGCGCTTCGCATCGCTTCGTGTCAATCTTCTCGCCGAAGAACATCAACTCGCGCGCGCGCGACGTGCCGACGAGGCGCGTCAGCAGCCACGACATGCCATAGTCGCCGCTGAGACCAATCTTCACATAGGCCGTGGTGACGAAGGCGGATTCCGCGGCGATCCGCAGGTCGCAGGCCAGCGCCAGCGAGAGTCCGGCGCCGGCAGCCGGACCGGGCAGCGCCGCGATGGTGGGCTTGCGGACATTGACGAGCGCGCCGGTCAGCGTGCGCTGGCGTTCCTGCAACCGCGCGACCTTCTGATCGAACGTCAGCTCAGGCGCGTTGCTGCTGCCGGGCTTGCCGCCCATGCCCTTGACGTCGCCGCCGGCGCAGAACGCCGCGCCCGCGCCGGTGATCAGAAGCGCGCCGACATTCGGATCCTCTCCACACACCTTGATCATTCGGCGCAGCGCGGGAGTGAGATGGTCGGAGAGCGAGTTGCGGGCCTGCGGGCGGTTGAGCGTGATGACGGCGACGCGCTCGCGCACCTCGCAGAGCAGTTCGTCCGTGCCGGTGTCGATCACGGTGCGGGCGGAGGCAGTTGCAGTAGCGGTCATGGTGCTGTTCCGGTGTGGGTTTCGAAACAGAACTTTTGACGCAACGATGCCGGTTTTCCAGCGAAACCTCGCGCAACCCAGTCATGTTGCGCGAGGCTTGAGGAATGGCTTTCCTCGTCATTGCGAGGAGCACTTGCGACGAAGCAATCCAATGCTAACCGGAGTGCATTGGATTGTTTCGCTCCGCTCGCAATGACGGCTCAATTCCCGCAACCTCCGCCTGTCGCGCGGCGAGAGCCAGAGCGGCCTCAACAGCAGCAGGCCACACTGGAACAACACAGGGAGCAGCATCACGCGGTCCAGTCGGTGGAGATCGAAACACTGCGCCACGCGGCCAGTTCCTTCTCGACATGCGCGTTCTTGGCCTCGATGCGTTCCACCGTGTCGCTGCCGAGCGGCAGGCGGGTCGGCGGTGTTTTCGCGTCCGCCAGTTTCATGAAGGCCGCCGCGAGCTTCGACGGATCGCCGCGCTGGGCGTGATTGACGTCGGCTGCCACGTTGCGGGTCTTGCCGACGGTGTCGATGTAATCGGGAATCTCCTGCCGGGTCCGCGACAGCGACTGGTCGTCGAGAAAGTCGGTGCGGAAGAAGCCGGGCTCGACCACCGTGACATGAATGCCGAGCGGCGCGAGTTCCGCCGTCATCGCCTCGCTGAGGCCTTCCACGGCGAACTTGGTTGCACCATAGACGCCCCATCCTGGATAACCGGCATAGCCGCCCACCGACGAGATGTTGATGACGTGGCCGGAGCGCTGGCGGCGCATGTGCGGCAGCACCGCGCGGGTGACGTTGAGCAGGCCGAACACGTTGGTGCCGAACACGTGCTGCACCTCCGCGTCGCTGGCTTCCTCCACCGCGCCGAGTAGGCCGAAACCGGCATTGTTCACCAGCACGTCGATGCGGCCGAACTTCTTCACCGCGGCACGGGCGGCCTCATGGGCCTGCGCCTCGTTGGTGACGTCGAGCTTGACCGCCAGCAGGCTCTCGTTTTCGCCGAACTGCTTGGTGACGGTGGACGAATCGCGGGCGGTTGCGACGACCGCGTCACCCTGTGCCAGCGCCTGCGCCGTGATCCGTGCGCCGAATCCGCGGGATGCTCCTGTGATGAACCAGACACGCATGATGTTTCCCCTTGTTGCTGGCCTGCGAGATGTTCGCCGGGCTGATGGGAGGACACTAGCGGCTGGCCATTGATGAGATAATCCGCTAATAAATACGCAAGCTAATGAGGAAAATTCATCAATGGCGCGCGTCGATTCCTCCGATCTGGCCGGGTTCCTGGCCATCGCCAAACATCGCAGCTTCAAGGCGGCGTCGGTCGAACTCGGCGTCACGCCGTCGGCGCTCAGCCACGCCTTGCGCGGTGTGGAAGAACGGCTTGGCCTGCGGCTTCTCAACCGGACCACGCGCAGCGTGGCGCTGACCGAAGCCGGCGAGCGCCTGTTTGCGCGCATCAGCCCCGCATTCCGCGACATCGACGACGCGCTGGAAGACCTCAACAGCTTTCGCGGCAAGCCGGCGGGCACACTGCGCATCAACTCGGCGCGGCAGTCGGCGCGGCTGGTGCTGATTCCACTGATTACGAAATTTCTCAAAGCCTATCCGGACATCCGCGTCGATCTGGCCACCAACGATGCGCTGGTCGACGTGGTGTCGGCGGGATTCGATGCCGGTGTGCGGTTCGGCGAGACCATCGCCGCCGATATGATCGCGGTGCCAATCGGGCCGCGCCATCGCTTTGCGGTGGTCGGCTCACCGGGATACTTCAAGATTCACAAGCAGCCGGTCACGCCGCATGACCTGCGCAATCTGCCGTGCATCCGCTATCGCTTTTCGAGCGGGGCGATGTATCGCTGGGAGTTCGAGCGCGGCGGCGTCGAACTCGACATCGAGGTCGATGGACCGCTGACCCTGGGCGATCAGGATCTGATGCTTGATGCGGCGCTCGACGGCGCGGGCCTTGCGTATGTGTTCGAGGCGCAGGCGGAAAAACTGATCGCAAAGCGCAAGCTGGTGCGCGTGCTGGCCGACTGGTGCCCGGCCTATCCGGGATTCTTTCTCTATTATCCGAGCCGCCGTCAGGTTCCTGCCGCGCTGCGCGCATTCATCGACCATTCAAGAATAAAGTAGCTAAAAAGAGCGTGGTCGAAACAATGACCCGGCCGCGCCGGGCGTGTATGCTGATCGTCACATGGCACCCCTATGGTCGCTTGCTGGTTCATTTCTGGAGATCATTCATGCGCAAGTTTTTGACGGTTCTCGCAGCGCTCGCGTCGCTCAGCCTCACCAATTGCGGATACAACGCGATTCAGCAGAACGACGAATCGGTGAAATCGAGTTGGTCCGAGGTGGTGAACCAGTATCAGCGCCGCGCCGATCTGGTACCGAACATCGTCAACTCGGTGAAGGGCTTCGCGCAGCAGGAGAAAGACGTGCTGCTCGGCGTCACCAACGCGCGCGCCAAGGTCGGTACGGTTCAGGTGACGCCGGAAGTGCTGAACGATCCGGCCGCGTTCCAGAAATTCCAGCAAGCGCAGGGCGAACTGACTGGCGCGCTGTCGCGCCTTTTGGTGACGACCGAAAATTATCCGCAACTCAAGTCGGATCAACTGTTCCGCGATCTGGTGGCGCAGTTGGAGGGCACCGAGAACCGCATCGCGGTCGCGCGCAACCGCTACATCAAGGCCGTGCAGGACTATAATGTCGGCATCCGCACCTTCCCGAACAACCTCACCGCGATGGTGTTCGGCTACAAGGAGAAGGCCAACTTCACGGTCGAGAACGAGAAATCGATTTCCACCGCGCCGAAGGTCGATTTCAACGTGCCGCCAGCCGCAACGCCCACGCCTGCTCCCGCAACATCTGCACCCGCGCCGGCTGAACCCGCCAAGTAGAGGTGCGTAACGGGCATTTGCGATGAAAGCCGCAAAGGCATTCATTCTCGCGTTCATGCTGTGTCTCGCGTCCGCCGTGTGGGCGGACGTCGCGGTGCCGCCGCTGACCGGACGCGTCGTCGATCTGACGGCGACGTTGTCTTCCGATCAGGCCGCTACCCTCGAACAGACGCTGAGGGATTTCGAGAATCGCAAGGGCAGCCAGCTTGCGGTGCTGATCGTGCCGACCACCCAGCCCGAGACCATCGAGCAGTATTCGCTGCGCGTGGTCGAGCAATGGAAGCTCGGGCGCAAGAAGGTCGACGACGGCGCGTTGCTGATTATCGCCAAGAACGATCGCAAGCTGCGCATCGAGGTTGGCTATGGGCTTGAGGGCGCGCTGAACGACGCGACCTCGAAGCGCATCATCGACGAGATCATCACGCCGAAATTCAAAAGCGGTGATTTCGCCGGCGGCATTTCCGACGGTGTCGACCGCATCCTGAAAGTGATCGACGGCGAACCATTGCCCGCGCCGAAGCCCGAGGGCGAACTGCCCGACCTCAGCGCGATCGGCGAATACTTCCCGTTCCTGTTCATCGGCACGCTGTTCGCCGGCGGGATATTTCGCGCGATCTTCGGGCGCCTGCTCGGCGCGCTGATTGCCGGCGGCGGCATCGGCATCGTGATGTGGTTCCTGATCGGTACATTGCCGCTTGCGGCAATTGCCGGTGTCATCGTGTTCGTGCTCACATTGATCGGCGATGCGCTGATGTCGTCGGAGGGCGGTGGCCGCTCCGGCGGCGGCTTCAGTTCGGGCAGCTCAAGCAGTTCGGGCGGCGGGTTCAGCGGAGGCGGCGGCAGCTTCGGCGGCGGCGGCGCCTCGGGCAATTGGTAGCGGTGATGGGTATCAGGCGCATCGGCAAGCATCTTCTTCTCAATCGCTGGCGGGTCCGGCGGGCATTTCCGCGTCAGGCGCTCGCCAACATCGAGAAGGCGATCAAGGCCAGCGAGGCTAGTCATGCCGGACAGATCCGCTTTGCCGTGGAAGGTGCGCTCGACGGCAGGCCGCTGTTCAAGGACCAGCCGGCGCGCGACCGCGCTATCGATGTGTTCGCCGAGCTCCGGCTCTGGGACACCGTGCATCGCAACGGCATCCTGATCTATCTCCTGCTCGCCGACCGCGATGTGGAGATCGTTGCGGATCGCGGCATCAGCGAGAAGGTGACGCAGGCAGAGTGGGAACAAATCTGCCGCGCGATGGAGGCGGAATTCCGCGCCAGGAATTATGAGGGCGGCGTGCTGAAGGGCATCGCCGCGGCGACACAGTTGCTGGCGAAGCATTTCCCGGCGGCGGGGACGCACGCGAACGAACTGCCGGACAAGCCGGTGGTGTTGTGAGGTCTCTCCCTCTCTCCCCGTGCTTACGGGGAGAGGGTTGGGGTGAGGGGCATAGGCCTTCTGGTACGATGTTTCGGCCCCTCACCCGGAGCGCAAGAGCGATCCGACCTCTCCCCGTAAACGGGGAGAGGTGAAGGACAGCCTTTTCTTTTCATTCTACTCCTCCGTCAACAGCCCGACATTGCCGCCCGCAGCGGCGGTGTTGATCGTCACGGTCTGCTCGGTGGCGAGGCGCGGCAGGTAATGCGGGCCGCCGGCTTTCGGCCCGGTGCCCGACAGGCCGCAGCCGCCGAACGGCTGCACGCCGACCACGGCGCCGATCATGTTGCGGTTAACGTAGACGTTGCCGACGCTGAGCCGGTCCACCGCCGCATCAACGGTGTCGTCGATGCGCGAGTGGATGCCGAGCGTCAAGCCATAGCCGCTGGCCGCGATGGATTGCAGCACGCGCTCGAAATCCGCCGCCTTGTAGCGCACCACATGCAGGATCGGCCCGAATATTTCTTCGGTCAGTTCGTCCGCGCTGTTCAGCTCAAAGATATGCGGCGCGACGAAATTCCCGGACGCCGGAGCTTCACCGGCGAAATGCACGCGCGCGGTTGTTTTCATCCGCGCGATATGCGCATCGAGACGCGCTTTCGCCTCGGCATCGATCGCCGGGCCGACCTGCGTCGCCGGATCGCGCGGCTCGCCCACATTCAGTTCGCGCGCCGCACCCACGATCATCTCGATTATGCGGTCGGCGACGTCCTCCTGAACGAACAGCAGCCGCAGCGCCGAGCAGCGCTGACCGGCGGAACGGAACGCCGAGGTCACGACATCGTCGGCGACCTGCTCGGGCAGCGCGGTCGCGTCGATGATCATGGCGTTGATGCCGCCGGTCTCGGCGATCAGCGGCACGATGGGACCGTCTTTGGCGGCAAGTGTACGGTTGATCGCATGCGCCACTTCCGTCGAGCCGGTGAACACCACGCCCGCGATATGCGCGTCCGCGACCAGCGCTGCGCCGATCCTGCCGTCGCCCTGCACCAGATGCAGCGCCGATGCGGGGATGCCCGCCTCGTGCAGCAGCGCCACGGCGTCCGCCGCGATGCGTGGCGTCTGTTCGGCGGGCTTGGCGACGACGGCGTTGCCCGCCATCAGGCACGCCGCGACCTGACCCAGAAAGATCGCGAGCGGAAAATTCCATGGCGAGATCGCCGCCATGACGCCGCGCCCGCGTAACCGCAGCGTGTTGCTCTCGCCGGTGGGACCAGGCAGCGACACGCGGTCGCCGAACAGTCTGCGGCCCTCCATCGCGTAGTAGCGGCAGAAGTCGATGGCCTCACGCACCTCCGAGACAGCGTCATCGATGGTCTTGCCGCCGTCGTCCTGCAACAGCGCAATGAAGCGCGGCATCCGCTGCTGCAACAGGTCGGCGGCGCGCTCCAGTGCTATGGCGCGTGTCTCCGCGGGAGTCCGGCTCCAGAATGCAAAGCCGGTGCGCGCCATGGCAACCGCCATGGCGGTCTCGCTCGCGGTCGCGTCCGTCACATTGTCGGGCGGGGGAATCGCGTCGCGGACCGATTGCAGCAACCCGTCGAGTGCCGCGCGGTCGCCGAATTCGATGCCGCGCGAATTGACGCGCGGCAGATAGAGATCGCGCGGCAGCGGCATGCCTTTAGGATGCGCCTGATGGGGGGACGCAATGATCTGCTCCGGCCGCTGCAACAATGATGCGACCGGAATGGAATCGTCCGCCGCCTGCGCCACGAAGGACGAGTTCGCGCCGTTCTCCAAGAGCCGCCGCACCAGATAGGCGAGCAGGTCGCGATGGGTGCCCACGGGTGCGTAAGTGCGCAGCGCCAGCGCAGGCTGGTCTGCACGAAGCTGCGCATAGAGCGCGTCGCCCATGCCGTGCAGCCGCTGAAACTCGAAGTTGTCATCATTGCCTGCAAGTTCGGCGATGGTTGCCACCGACAGCGCGTTGTGGGTGGCGAATTGCGGAAAGAGGCGGGGGCGCAACGCGAGCAGCTTTCTCGCGCAGGCGATGTAGTTCAAGTCCGTCATCGCCTTGCGGGTGAACACCGGATAACCGTCGAGGCCGCGCTCCTGCGCGCGCTTCACCTCGGTGTCCCAATAGGCGCCTTTGACGAGGCGCACGGTCATCCGGCGGTCGTGCGTTCGCGCGAGATCGTCGATATGCTCGATCACGGCCTCCGCGCGTTTTTGATAGGTCTGCACCGCCAGACCGAAACCCGCCCAGCCGTCGAGCGACGGATCAGCGAACACCGCGCCGATCACATCCAGCGAGAGTTCGAGCCGGTCGGCTTCCTCGGCGTCGATGGTGAAGTTCAGGCCGTGCGCTTTGGCGCGTTGCGCGAGATCTAGCGCAAGCGGCACCAGTTCGGCCATGACTCGTGAGCGGCCCAGCGCCTCGTAGCGCGGGTGCAGCGCGGACAGCTTCACGGATATGCCCGGCCGGTCCGTGAGAGCTCTGTCGCCGGCCGTGGCGCCGATGGCCTCGATGGCTGAGGCATAGGAGTCGAAATAACGCGCGGCGTCCACCGCTGTGCGCGCGCCTTCGCCGAGCATGTCGAACGAATAGCGATGATGATGGTGAGGACCGTCGTTATCGCAGGCGCGCGCGAGCGCGGCGCCGATGGTCTCGCCCAGCACGAAATGATTGCCCATCAGCCGCATTGCCTGCCGGGTTGCGTCGCGGACGGCGAGAAGGCCGATGCGTTTCGCGATCAGGCCGATGGTGCCCTGCGGGGTTTCGCCGGGCTGGATGATCCGCGCCGACAGGCCGAGCGCCCATGCCGACGCGTTGACCAGCAGCGCGTGGGACCGGGTCTGGTGGTGAGCGAAATCGCCTTGGCCCAGCTTGTCCTCGATGAAGCGGTCGGCTGTCGCGGCGTCCGGCACACGCAACAGCGCCTCGGCCATCACCATCAAGGCAAGACCTTCCCTGGTGGACAGCGCGAATTCGCGCAGCATGTCCTCGACGCCGCCGAAGCCGCCGTCACCGGCGCGGACGGCCTCGATCAGGCGCGTGGCGGTGCGGTCGATGCGGGTGTTCTGTTCGGCGGTGAGGGGCGGAAAGGACGATAGCCGCGCGGCGATCTCGCCATCGTCGGGCGCATAGGGCGCTGCAAACAGCGGAACGCTGGCATCCGGCCGGGACATGGCGCCATGGTACACGCAAATCGCAATGCGGGAAGCGGCGGGAGTTCCGATGCCTGTGGCGCGTTCACATGAATGTTGGCGGATGAAACCATCGGACTGTTGATTGTGCGGAAAATCCGCCATAGTCCTGCGATCCGAGTTCTCAGGAAATCACCTTGTTCCGCGTTATGTCCCGCACCGTTCTGATCGTCATATTCTTGGCTGGCATTGCACTCGGCACCGTGCCCGCGACCGCCATGCAGCTCAGCCCCGAGCAGAGCGAACTCTATACATCGGTGTCGATCAATCCTCCGTCGCCGAACGGAATGACGGTCTGCTATGGATTCGTCTGCCGCCGCCGGGCGGAATTGACGTTCACCTCGGCCGACCAGAAGCAGCTTTCGCAGATCATGGCCGCCGGCAAGGCCTCCGCCATTGCCGAACGCGCGGCGGTTCAGAAAGCGGTGGTCTGGTTCGACAAGCGGATGGGGCCGGTGATCGGCACCACGACGCGCGTGGCGCGGGCCGACATCCGCAATCGCGCCGACGCCAGCAATTACGACTGCTGGGATTCGACCCGCAATGTGTCGAGCTTCCTGCTGGTGTTGCAGGAATGGGGCCTCCTGAAACATCACACGGTGGGCAATCCGCGCTACCGCGGCAACATCCTGGCGATGCAACTACCGCACAACACGGCGGTGCTGACGGAAAAGGCCAGCCGCGTGGAATGGGTCGTCGATATGTGGACCACGCGCTACGCCCAGCCGCCCGATGTCATGCTCGTGGACAAGTGGCTGAAGGAGGAGTGAGAGGTTCAAGCGCACTGTAACCTCATCCTGAGGAGCGCGCCTCTTGCGTGCGTCTCGAAGGATGAGGACGTATCGTGGCTCAATTTCTCTAAACGCCCCATAGTTCGAGACGCGAGGCAAGTGCCTCGCTCCTCACCATGAGGCCTCACCCCGATGCACGCCTTTCTTGCTCACGCCTGCGCCGGAGTCTTCTTCACCTTCGCCCAGTAGCGGTCGCGCAGGTGCCGCTTCACCAGCTTGCCGGTGGGCGTGCGCGGCAGCTCGGCTTCGAAGTCGACGCTCTTCGGGCACTTGATCGGCGACAGGTGTTTGCGGCAAAACAGAATCAGCTCGGCCTCCAGTTCCTTGCCGGCGTGTGCCATGTCGTGCGGCTGCACCACGGCCTTGACCTCTTCGCCCATTTCCTCATTCGGAACGCCGAACACCGCGACATCCGCCACCGCCGGATGGGTGATCAGCACGTCCTCGGTTTCCTGCGGGTAGATATTCACGCCGCCGGAAATAATCATGTAGGCCTTGCGGTCGGTGAGGTAGAGAAAACCTTCCTCGTCCAGATAGCCGACGTCGCCGAGCGTGGACCAGCCGCGGTCGTTGAAGGCGCGTTGCGTCTTGTCGGGATCGTTGTGATAGGCGAACTGTGGGCCGCCGGCGAAGTACACCGTGCCGGTCTCGCCGACGGGCAGTTCATTGCCGTCGTCGTCGAGGATCTTCAGGGAGCCGACCACGGCGCGGCCGACGGTGCCACGATGCGCGAGCCAGTCCTTCGACGTCGAGACGGTGACGCCGTTGCCTTCGGAGCCGGCGTAGTATTCGATCAGGATCGGCCCCCACCAGTCGATCATCTTTGCCTTGACGTCGGCGGGACAGGGCGCCGCGGCGTGGACCGCGCCTTTCAGCGATGACATGTCGTATTTCTTGCGCACGTCGTCCGGCAGCTTGAGCATTCGCACGAACATGGTCGGGACGAGTTGCGATTGCGTCACCTTGTACTTTTCGACCAGCCGCAGGAATTCCTCGGCGTCGAAATGCTCCATGATGATCGAGGTGCCGCCGAGCGCCGCGCACATCATGTTGAAGCGCAGGGGAGCCGCGTGATAGAGCGGCGCGGGCGAGAGATAGACGCTGTCCTCGTTCATGCCGCACATGGTCGAACAAAGTAGTTTCAGCAGCGGGTTCGGCACCAGGATCGATGGCTCAAGCAGCGGGCGCTTGATGCCCTTGGGCCGTCCAGTCGTGCCCGACGAATACAGCATGTCGTAGCCGGCAGATTCATCGGCGATCGGTGTCGCGGGCTGCGCGGCAATGGCTTCGTCCCACGACTTGAATTTCCCCTGCGCCGGGCCGGCGATGTAGAACGTCGGCTCGCCGGGCAAGCCGGTAATCAATGGCGCAACGGAGTCCATGCATTTGGGAGTCGTGATGACGACGCGCGCGCCGCAGTCCTTGACGATGTAGGCGATCTCGTCGGCGGTGAGATAGCGGCTGATCGCCGTGTAGTAGAGGCCGCTGCGTTGCGCCGCCCAGCAGATTTCCATGAAGACCGGCGTGTTCTCCATCAAGAGCGCGATGTGATCGCCTTTCTGCAAACCGAGTGCGCGGAACAATTGCGCGCCCTGATTGGAGCGGCGGTCGAGGTCGCGATAGGTGATGGCTTGGCCGCTTCCCGCCATTTGATAGGCGATCTTGTCGGGCGTCGTCTGTGCGTGAATCGATGGATGAGACATGGGGCTCCCTCGGCGTTTCCCGATGCATTGGCGGCTTTTGCCGCTCGTCGATTGATTTGATGTTTGGTGTGACGGTGCACGTTGCCCGTCAACGAAAAGGGCGGGTCAATGACCCGCCCTTTTGAAAGAGACTGTTACAGCCGCTCGACGATGGTGACGTTGGCCATGCCGCCGCCTTCGCACATGGTCTGGAGGCCGTAGCGCTTGTTGCGCTGCTTCAGCGCGTTGAGCAGCGTCGTCATCAGCTTGGTGCCGGAGCCGCCGAGCGGATGGCCGAGCGCAATCGCGCCGCCATTGACGTTGAGCCGCGCCGGGTCCGCGCCGGTGTCCTTGAGCCAGGCGGTCGGCACCGATGCGAAGGCCTCGTTGACCTCGAACAGATCGATGTCGTCGATTTTCATGCCGGCCTTTTTCAGCGCGCGATGGGTCGCGGGCAGCGGCGCTTCCAGCATGATGACGGGATCGCCGCCGATCATGGTCATGTGATGGATGCGCGCCAGTGGCGCGATGCCGAGCGCCTTGAGGCCCTTTTCGTTCACCACCATGACGCCGGAGGCGCCGTCGCAGATTTGGCTGGCGCTGGCGGCGGTGAGCTTGCCGCCTTCCGCGATGGTCTTGACGCCGCGAATGCCCTCGATGGTCGCGTCGAAGCGGATGCCTTCGTCGATGCTGTGGATGTCGCTGGAGCCGTCATCGCGCGTGAATTTCAGCGGAACGATCTCGTCCTTGAAAGCGCCGGCCTGCGTCGCCGCGATCGCCTTCTGGTGGCTCTGATAGGAGTACTGGTCGAGATCGTCTTTCGAAAGGCCGTATTTTTCCGCCATCATTTCCGCGCCGGTGAACTGGCTGAACTGGATGTTCGGATAATGCTTCTGGATGTTCGGGCTCATGTAGGTACCGAACCCGTTCTTGGCGGCAAGCGAGGCGGGAAGGCCCATCGGCACGCGGGTCATGCCTTCGACGCCCGCCGCGATCACGATGTCCATCGAGCCGGCCATCACCGCCTGCGCCGCGAAGTGCAGCGCCTGCTGCGACGAGCCGCACTGGCGGTCGACCGACGTGCCGGGCACGCTTTCGGGAAGTTTCGAAGCCATCACGGCGTTGCGCGCGACGTTGTTGGACTGTTCGCCGGCCTGCATGACGCAGCCCATGATGACGTCCTCGACCTGGGCGGGATCGACCCCGGTGCGGTCCACCAGCGAGTCCAGCACGGACGCGGCGAGATCGACCGGGTGCCAGCCTGCGAGGCGGCCTCCCTTGCGTCCCCCTGCGGTGCGGGCGGCGGCGACGATATAGGCTTCGGCCATGGTGGTGCTCCCTATTTGATTGTTATGTGTTGGGGCCGATTAAAATGGCCTGGCGGGATTTAGTCAATCGCTCAATTAACTCTTGAGCCGGACCCGATCATCGGCTTAGCTATCAACGCCCTATCATGAGAGATGTATGTCATCGACCCTGAACCAAAAAGCGCCCCGCCGTGCCGCGCCGCCGAAACAGGCGGCTGAGCAGGAGGCCGCGCCGATGAATGCGACGGCCGCCAAACTGCTGGTGGCCGCGGGCGACCTGATGATTGAGCGCAACACCACCGAGGTGTCGCTGAGCGAGATCGCGCAGAAGTCCGGCGTCAATGCCGCGCTGGTGAAATATCATTTTGGCAACAAGGACGGCCTGCTGCTGGCGCTGCTGGCGCGCGACGCTGCCGCGGAAATGGCGAACCTCGCCTTCGTGCTCGACATGCCGATCTCGCCGACGGAGAAGATGCGTCGGCACATCGCCGGCATCATCAATGCCTATTATCGTGTGCCGTATCTGAACAGGCTGATTCATCTGCTGCTGCATCAGGGCAGCGAGGCGACATCAAAAGAGGTCCATCGCTTCTTCATCAATCCGCTGTTCGATTTCCTGCGCCGGCTGCTCGACGAAGGCGTCGCGGCGGGCGAATTCCGCAAGGTCGATCCGGCGCTGTTCTACATCAGCCTCAACGGTGCGTGCGATCACCTGTTCTACGGCCGCCAGATGAATGCGCGCTTCATCGGATCGCGCGGCATTACCGACGAGGTGCGGCGTCAATATATCAGCCACATGACGAAACTGATCCTCGGCGGATTGCTGACCGACAAGGCGGGCATGCCGGCCGATCTTCAGGAGAAACCGGCCGGCAAGGCCTGATACCAAAGCGATCTACACAATAAGAAGACGTTGAGTTCGGGAGAGGCGTATGAAGGAGCAATCGGCGGCAACGGGGCCACTGCGCGGCGTGCGCGTGATCGAATTTGCCGGCATCGGACCGGGGCCGTTCGCCTCGATGCTGCTGTCCGATATGGGCGCCGACGTGGTGTCGATCGCGCGGCCCGGACAGGGCAAGCGCGACGTGCGGGATTTCGTCAATCGCGGACGGCGCGTGATCGAACTGGATCTGAAAAGCGCGGCCCATATCGAGCAGGCGCTGGATCTGATCGCCGCCGCCGACGTTCTCATTGAAGGATTTCGTCCGCAGGTGATGGAGCGCCTCGGTCTCGGGCCGGACGTGGTGCTGAAGCGCAATCCGCGTCTGGTCTATGGCCGCATGACCGGCTGGGGACAGGAGGGGCCGCTGTCGCAGGCGGCGGGCCACGACATCAACTACATCGCCATCACCGGCGCGCTGGATTCGTTCCGTTCCGGCAGCGGCGAGACCGTCTCGCCGCTCAATCTGGTCGGCGACTACGGCGGCGGCGCGCTGTATCTCGTCGTCGGCGTGCTGGCTGCGGTGATCGAGGCCCGCACGTCGGGCAAGGGACAGGTGGTCGATGCCGCGATGTGCGACGGCGTCTCCAGCATGCTGACCATGTTCCATAGCCTGCGCGCCACGGGCCGCTGGACCGAACAGCCGCGCACCAATCTGCTCGACGGCGGCGCGCCGTTTTATCGCACCTACGAGTGCAAGGACGGCGGCTTCATGGCCATCGGCGCGCTGGAGCCGCAGTTCTATGCGGAGCTGCGCCAGCTCGCCGGTCTCGACGAGGAATGTTACGACGCGCAGATGAATCGCGCCGAGTGGCCGAAGGTGCAGGAAAAGATGGCCGCGCTGTTCAAGACCAAAACGCGCGACGAATGGGCGAAGATTCTCGAAGGCTCCGACGCCTGCGCCGCGGCAGTGCTCGGGCTGTTCGATGCGCCGAAGCATCCGCATCTTGCTGCGCGGCAGACCTTCGTCACCGCCGACGGCTATGTGCAGCCCGCGCCCGCGCCGCGTTTCTCGCGCACGCCGTCCGCCATTCAGGGATCGCCCGCCGTCACGCCGGTCGATGCCGCCGATATTCTTGCGCAGTGGTCGGAGACGCCCGCCGCGCAGGCCTTCTAGACAAACGTCTCGCAGAAACCTTCAACGCAACGAAAGCAGGAAACAGATCATGCAGCTCAAGGACATTTCGGTACTCGTGACGGGCGGCGGCTCGGGCCTCGGTGCGGCGACGGCTCGTGCCATGGCGGCGAAGGGCGCGAAGGTTGCCGTCATCGACATGAACAAGGACGGCGCGGAAGCCGTCGCCAAGGAGATCAAGGGCCTCGCGCTCACCGGCGACGTGTCGGAAGAAGCGCCGGTCAAGGACGCCATCGCGAAAGCCGAAGCGGCGCATGGCCCGATCCGCGTGCTGGTGAACTGCGCCGGCATTGGCGGCGCGGTGAAGACCGTGAGCAAGAACGGCGCCTATCCGCTCGATCACTTCTCGCGCATCATCAAGGTCAATCTCATTGGCTCGTTCAACTGCATCCGGCTGGTCGCCGAGCGCATGCAGTCCGCGCCGACCATCGGCGAGGAGCGCGGCGTGTTCATCAACACGGCGAGCGTCGCGGCGTTCGACGGCCAGATCGGCCAGGCGGCGTATTCGGCGTCGAAGGGCGGCATCGTCGGCATGACGCTGCCGGTGGCGCGCGATCTCGCCTCGCTCAACATTCGCGTCATGACCATCGCGCCCGGCCTGTTCCTGACGCCGCTCCTGATGGGCCTGTCGGAAGAGGCGCGCAAGAGCCTCGGGGCGCAGGTGCCGCATCCGGCGCGCCTCGGCGATCCGAGCGAATACGCCGCGCTCGCGGTGCATATCGTCGAGAACCCGATGCTCAACGGCGAAACCATTCGTCTCGACGGCGCGATCCGCATGGCGCCGCGGTAGGGGCCACACCGTCATTGCGAGCGAAGCGAAGCAATCCAGAATGACAAAACAAGAACTGGATTGCTTCGTCGCTAACGCTCCTCGCAATGACGATTGATGGTTCAAAGCGTCGGCCGGCGAGGGGTGCATAAAAGAATGCCCCCGCCGTTTTCCCCGGGAGGAAGTTTGCGATGAGCGCGGGTTCTGGTTCCAGTCTGGCCGAGAAGGGCGCGGAGGCCGCGCTCTCGAAGCCGCCGTTCCGCAAGATCGAATGGCTTGCGCGCGACATCGCCGTCGAGCGTCGTCCCGACGGCGTCATCGTCCTGAAATCGAAAATCCCGCTCGATCCGTTCGAGCCGCACATTCCAGCATCATTGGCGAAGTGGGCAAAGCTGCGTCCCGATCACATCTGGCTGGCGCAGCGCAAAGGTCCCGAGCGGCAATGGCGCAAGGTGTCCTATGGCGAGGCCAAACGCACCGCCGACGCGCTGACGCAGGCGCTGCTCGACATGAACATTCCCGAAGGCAGGCCGCTCGCGATCCTCAGCGGCAATTCCATCGAACATGCGCTGATAACGCAGGCCGCGATGCAGGCGCGGATTCCGGCCGCGCCCGTCTCACCTGCCTATTCGCTGATGAGCCAGGATCACGCCAAGCTGAAATACCTGTTCGACCTCATCAAGCCTGCCGTGGTGATGGTGCAGGACGGCGTTGTCTTCGAGAAGGCGCTGGCCGCGCTCGATCTGCGCGGCATCACGGTGGTCCACGTCGATCGCGCTCCGGCCGACATCAAGAGCGTATCCTACGCCGATCTGGCCGCGACGCCGGTGACGCCCGAGGTCGAGGCGTCGATCACAAAGATCACGCCGGATACTGTCGGCAAGTTCCTATTCACCTCGGGCTCGACCGGCATCCCCAAGGCCGTCATCAACACGCAACTGATGATGTGCGCCAACGCCCGCATGATGATGCAGGTGCGGCCGCGTCCGCCGGGCGACTCGGAGGCGATCTATCTCGACTGGATGCCGTGGAATCACACCATGGGCGGCAACGCGCTGTTCAATCCGGTGCTGACCGAGGGTGGCACGCTCTACATCGATGACGGCCGTCCGCTGCCCGGCATGATCGACGAGACGCTGCGCAACCTGCGCGAGATTTCTCCGACCTATTACGCCAACGTGCCCGCCGGCTATGCCGCGCTGGCGGCGGCGATGGAGAAGGACGACGCGCTGTGCCGCAATTTTTTCAGGAATCTCGGCCTGATCGCCTATGGCGGCGCGCGACTGCCCGACGATCTGTATGAACGGATGCAGGCGCTGGCGGTGCGCGCCACCGGCGAGCGCATCGTGTTCTACACCGGCTGGGGCTCGACCGAGACCTCGCCGACTTCCACCGGCACCTATTGGGACACCGAGCGCGTCGGCCTGATCGGCCTGCCGTTTCCCGGCGTCGAACTGAAGATGGTGCCGACCGGACCGCAATACGAGTTGCGGCTGCGCGGCGTCAACGTCACGCCGGGATATTACGGACAGCCCGAACTGACGCAGAAGGCCTTCGATGAGGAGGGCTTCTACTGCATCGGCGATGCCGGCGTGTTCGTCGATCCGGAAGACCCTGCGAAGGGCCTGATTTTCTCGGGCCGTGTGGTCGAGGACTTCAAGCTCACCACAGGCACCTTCGTTCTCGTCGGCTCGCTGCGCACCGACGCGATTACCGCTGCGTCGCCGGTGATTCAGGACGCGCTGGTCGCGGGGCAGGATCGTCCTTTCATCGGCCTGCTGGCGTGGCCCAATCTCGACGCCTGCCGCCGTCTGATCGGCGACATGACGGCATCGATGGACACCGTGGTGAACCATCCCAAGGTGCGCGCGCATGTCCGCGACGGCCTGCTGGCGCACAACAAGGCGTGCGGCGGCGCGAGCAGCATGAGGATCGCGCGCGCCATGCTGATGGCCGAGCCGCCGTCCATCGATGGCAACGAACTCACCGACAAGGGCTACATCAACCAGCGCGCGGGGCTGGAGCGCCGTGCCGCGCTGGTGGCGCAGCTTTATGCGGACCAGCCGGGGCCGGATGTGATCGTGCTGACATGAGGATGGACTGCCACAAGATTTGCCTCATCCTGAGGAGCGGCGTCATGTAGCCAAGTTTACGCAGGCTACGCCTGCTATGGCGCGTGTCTCGAAGGATGAACCACACACACCTCATGGTTCGAGACGGCGCTGAAGAAGCGCCTCCTCACCATGAGGGTCCAAGATGCGACCGACGATTCAAGAAAGGCCCATTGGCATGAACTTCGAATTCTCCGACGACCAGAAGCAGTTGCGCGATCAGGCGCGGCGCTACCTCACTGAGCATTCCCCGTCAAAGGCGGTGCGCGAGGTGCTGGAAGGCAAGGCGCCCTATGATAAGGCACTGTGGAAAGGCCTCGCCGAGATGGGCTTTCTCGGCGTCGCGATCCCCGAGGAATTCGGCGGCGCGGGCGCGGGGCATCTCGAACTGTGCGTGATCGCCGAGGAAATCGGGCGCGTGCTGGCGCCGGTGCCTTTCTCGTCCACGATTTATCTCGCAACCGAAGCGATCATGCTCGCAGGCAGCGATGAGCAGAAGGCCAGATGGCTGCCGAAGATCGCGTCGGGCGAGGCCATCGGAACGCTGGCGCTGTTCGAAGGTGCGGGCAATCCGTCGCCCAAGGGAATCAATGTTTCCGGTTCGCAAGGCATGGTCTCCGGCGCCAAGCTGCCGGTGCCGGACGGCGCGATTGCCGATTTCGCCATTGTCGCGGCGCGCACCGGCTCGACCGGCCGCGAGACCGATATCGGACTGTTTATCGTCGATCTCAATGGCGCGGGCGTGACGCGCAGGCCGCTGGCGAATATCGATCAGGCGCACGGCCAGGCCGAGATTGTTTTCGACAAGTGCAAGGCTGAACCGCTTGGCGCAGCCAACGAAGGCTGGAGTATTCTCACCCGCGTGCTCGATCGCGCGGCGGTGCTGATGGCGTTCGAGCAGGTCGGCGGCGCGGACCGCGCGCTGGAGATGGGGCGCGACTATGCGCTCGACCGTATCGCCTTCGGCCGTCAGATCGGATCGTTCCAGGCGGTGAAGCATCTGCTGGCCGATATGTATGTGTCGGCGACGCTGGCGCGCTCGAACTGCTACTACGGCGCGTGGGCGCTTTCCACCGACGCCGCCGAACTGCCGGAAGCAGCAGCCGGCGCGCGCATCAGCGCGACCCAGGCGTTCCAGCATTGCGCCAAAAACAACAACCAGGTGCATGGCGGCATGGGCTTCACCTGGGAATTCGATTGCCACCTGTACTACCGGCGCGCCAACGCGCTGGCGCTGGCGCTCGGAAGCCTGTCGTACTGGGAAAACCAGTTGATCGACCGCATGCGCCTGCGCAACGCGGGGTGAGATTTATGACGTCATTCCGGGGCGCTCGTCTTCGAGCGAACCCGGAATCCAGTTGGGATGAGATTCCGGATCGATCCGCGAAGTGCGGATCGTCCGGAATGACGAAAAATGAAGGATCGCTCTCATGAATTTCGATGACACCCCGCAGGAAGCCGCATTTCGCGCCGAGGCGCGCGCCTGGATTCAGGCCAACGCGCCGCGGCACCTTGAACCCGAACTCTCCGAGCCGTCGGTCGGACGTATCAAGCTGCGAAGCGGCGACATCCTGACCAAATCGAAGAAGTGGCAGAAGAAGAAGGCCGACGCCGGCTGGGCCTGCCTGCACTGGCCGAAGGACTATGGCGGCCGCGGCGCATCGCCGATCGAGCGCGTGATCTGGCAGCAGGAAGAAGGCGTCTTCATCAAGCTCGAAAGCGTGTTCCTGATCGGGCAGGGCATGTGCGGCCCGACCATGATGGCCTATGCCGGCGAGGACGATAAAAAGAAGTATCTGCCGAAGCTCGCCTCCGGCGAGAACATCTGGTGCCAGTTGTTCTCTGAACCTGCGGCGGGTTCCGACGTCGCGGGTCTGCGCACCCGCGCGGAAAAGAAGGGCGACGACTGGATCATCAACGGCCAGAAGGTCTGGACCACCGGCGCGCATTTCTCGGATTACGGCATCGTCATCACCCGCACCGATCCGAACCAGCCGAAGCACAAGGGCCTGACCATGTTCTTCCTGGACATGAAAAGTCCCGGCGTGGTGGTGAAGCCGATCAAGCAGGCCAACGGCCAGGCCGAATTCAACGAGGTGTTCTTCAATGACGTGAAGATTCCGGACTCGCAGCGGCTCGGCAAGGTGAACGACGGCTGGAATGTGTCGTTGACCACGCTGATGAACGAACGCATGTCGATCGGCGCGCGCATCGTCACCGGCGTGCCGGAAATGTTCGACTTTTGCAGCAAGTTCATGCTGGAGGATGGTCTTGCCATCGATGACAGGAACGTCCGCTCGAAGCTTGCAAGCTGGGCGGTCAAGGCCAGCGGCCTGAAATACACCAGCTACCGCTCGATCTCGGCGCTTTCGCGCGGCGAGCGTCCGGGACCGGAGAATTCCATCGGCAAGCTGGTGTCCGGCTCGATGCTTCAGGATATCGCGATGTTCGCGCTCGATCTTCAAGGTGCGGCCGGCGTGCTGACCGACGCGGACGCCATCGCCGCCGCCGGGCAATTCCAGTCGATGCTGCTGCGCTCTCCCGCGACTCGCGTCGAGGGCGGCACCGACGAGATCCTGCGCAACATCATCGCCGAACGCGTGCTCGGATTGCCGGGCGATATTCGCGTCGACAAGGATGTGCCGTTCAACGCCATCCCGACCAAGGGGCGCTAAACGATGTCTGAAAAGATCGACAGCCACGACATCGAGGTGGTGGAGAAATTGCTGGCCGCGCGGTATTCCTGCCGCGCGTTCAAGCCTGAACCCGTCGCCCGCCCGGTCATCGAGCGGGTGCTGAGCGCCGCGCAGAAAACCGCATCGTGGTGCAACAGCCAGCCGTGGCAGGTCATCATCGTCAGCGGCGATGCCGCGCGCGCCTTCGGCGAGGCGTTGTACAAGAACGCGAGCGAAGGCAAGCACGCGTCGGATTTCCCCTTTCCTCGCGAATATAAAAGCGTCTATCTCGACCGCCGCCGCGAGAGCGGTTTCCAGCTTTATAATGCGCTCGGCATCCCGCGCGGTGACAAGGCGGGCTATCAAAAGCAGATGCTGGAGAATTACCACTTCTTCGGTGCGCCGCATGTGGCGATCATCACCACGGACGAGGCGCTCGGCGTCTATGGCGCGGTGGATTGCGGCGGCTATGTCGGCAACTTCATGCTGGCGGCGAAGGCGCTCGGCGTTGCCACCGTTCCGCAGGCGGCGCTGGCGGGACAGTCCGACATGGTGCGCAAGCATCTTGGTCTCGCCGACGACCGCCGCGTGGTCTGCGGCATTTCATTCGGATACGCGGATGAGGCGCATCTCGCCAACAGCTACCGCACCAGCCGCGCAACGATTCCCGAGACAGTGACGTTTATCGGATAGCATGTGATGGATACGGACGAAGGCGTTTAGGAACGCGCTCGCCTGTATCTCATTCGCCGCAGTCCTCATCCTGAGGAGCGCGCTCTTGCGCGCGTCTCGAAGGATGAGATGAGGTGAAGAAATCCAGCATGTGCCTCATGGTTCGAGACGGCGCTGAAGAAGCGCCTCCTCACCATGAGGCTTCAGCCAGCCTCGGTGGCGTGGGATCACGCCTGATTTGGATCGCGAATCACGCGCAGATCGCTGCGGAACTCGTTCCGTCATCCCTCTACAAAATGTGAACACCCGAACCAAGCCGGGCGCGTGGTTAACCCTGCGTTAGGATTTTGCATTGCATCTTTCCTTTCAAGCGCGATCGGCAAAAGTAAATTCCGTTTTGGCGGATCGCGCTTCGGGAGATTTGCAATGTGGTCCAGCCGCGAAGCCTTTGAGAACGACGTCTGCCCTGTGGGCGACGATATGCTCGGAAGCCTGTATCGCGCCAGCGAACATGGCCTTCCCCAACTGGTTGAATCGGTATCTTCCGATGTCAGGGCGATGCTGGCGCTGTTCTGCTACAAGCGCGCGCATCTGCATTCGATGAGCCTCGCCATCGCGGCGACCTGTACCGAGCGCGATCTGGTCGAGCAGGGCGGCATCGTCGGATCGACCTTGTTTGCGATGTCGCGGGAAGCACCGTCGGCGACGCCGTCCGCATCGTCCTACGGCAACCGCCGCACCATCACGTTGTCGACCAAACCGCTCAGCACATTCGTCCAGATTGTCGATGAGATCGACGAGGACGGCGGCGACCTCGCGGCCATGCCGGCCTGAACCCGCAAGGGTTCTCGGCGGCGGCTTTTACGCCGGGCTTTTCCGGGTCTGAAAGCCGCTCAGCTTTGATGCGGCCCACGCATCATCTTCAATGCTTCTTCCACATGCCGCCAGTCCCTGGCCTGGTCGGGCTTGCCCTGGGCTGCGCACTCGACGGCCCGTTGCGCGGCCTTGGCTATGGCCTGCGGGCCGTGGGTTTCCATCAATTGCCGGGCGTAGCCATGGATGTCGGTTTCCTGCATGGCGTCATGCTCCCTTTGTCCGGGGTTTGAGCATTGACGCCGAGAGGGCCGTTTCGTTCCCGGATTAATGTCCCGCGGAACTGGAATTCGCGGTCAAGGTCTTCGGAAGTTCCCCAAGCCCAAATCGCCGCCGCGCCATCAGGCATTCCGGATCGCCGGGCATGCAGGTGCGGCACACCTCGGGGCGGACGTCGTAAATCCCGCAAGCCGTCGAAATCCCGATCTTGCCGGTCAGCGCCGCGCAGCGGTCGCCGTCGCAGCGCATGCCCGACAGCCGGTCGTTGACGAACGCCTCGGGGATCAAGTCGAGAGCGGCGTCCTCCTCGATCGTGAAGCGCGGCCAGTTGCTCGAATAGGAGCAGCAGGCGCCACAGCTCTGGCAGGGGTTTTCAGTCGTGGTCATCGCGCCTGTAAAGCACGCCGGGGTCAATTCGGCGAGAGCTGTTGCTTCAGGTGCGCCACCTCCGCTTCAAGCTCGGCGATGCGCGTGTCGCGGGCGGCGATGGCCTCCGCCACATCCGCCGCGTCGAACTTCATCGGAATATGCTGCGGGCAATTGGTGTCCCAAGCCGTAATCTTGAAGACGATCGCCTGCTCGGGTTTGGCCTTGTAATTCTTCGGCATCAGCGATGCCGTCAGCGCGGGATCGTCCTCGACCACGCGCGCTTCGCCCCAGATCTTGACGCGGCGGCGGTTCACGTAATCGATCAGGAACATATACGCCTTCGGGTTCTCGGTAAGATTGCCCTGCGTGATGTATTGCCGGTTGCCGCGGAAGTCCGCGAAGGCCAGCGTCGACTTGTCGAGGATTTTGATGAAGCCGGCCGGGCCGCCGCGATGCTGGATATAGGGCTGGCCGTCGGCGGTGGCGGTCGCGAGAAAAAAGCTGGTCCGCTCGCCGATGAAGGCCGCCAGCCCGTCGTCGATTTCGGTGCGCCAGCCGCCGCCTTCTTCCATATGGGCGTAGCCGCTGCGCGATCCCTTGCGGGTCTGGATCGCCTTCACGGCGGGGGTAAAGGCGACGTCGCTGGAATAGGCGTGTACTTGTGTCATGGCGGACCTCGTGATCGGCCGTTTGAATGAGCCCAACCTAATGAGCGGGTCATTCCGCAGCAATCATCGCCGTTGACACTTGATCGTTGCAGGATATGAAATAATGCCATGGACCGTCTCGATGCCATGCGCGCCTTTGTTTCCGTCGCGGACCTTGAAGGGTTCGCGCCCGCCGCGCGCAAGCTGGGTCTTTCGGCGCCGGCGGTGACGCGGCTGGTCGCAAGCCTCGAAGAGCATCTCGGCGCGCGGCTGCTCCAGCGCACCACGCGCTCGGTGACGCTGACCGATGTCGGCGCGCGTTATCTCGAACGCGCGCGGCGGATTCTCGGCGATGTCGAGGAGGCGGAAGGCTCGGTGCAGGCCGAGCGCACCCAGCCCTCGGGCCGGCTGGTGGTTTCCGCGCCTCTGATGTTCGGACGGCTGCATGTCGGCCCGATCATGTCGGCCCGATCATGTCGGCCTACCTGAAAAAATATCCGGACGTCAGCGCCGAGTTCAGGCTTTCGGACCGGATGGTCAATCTGGTGGACGAAGGCGTCGATCTCGCCGTGCGGATCGGGCATCTGGCGGATTCCAGCGTCGTCGCCCGTACGGTCGGCGACATGCGCCGCGTGGTGGTGGGCGCGCCGCGTTATCTCAGGGCGCGCGGCACGCCTGTGAAGCCGTCCGATCTTGCGGGGCACGAGGTGGTTCAACTCACCGGCATGTCTTCGCTGTCCGAGTGGCGCTTCACCGATAGCGGCCGCGACATCCGCATCCCGTATACGTCGCGCTTTGCCACCAACAGCACCGATGCCGCGGTTCTGTACGCCGAGCAGGGCGGCGGCCTGATCAGCGTGCTGGCCTATCAAGCCGCGGATGCAATCAAAGCAAAGCGGCTGAAGATCGTGCTGGCGGACTACGAGCCGCCGCCGCTGCCGATCCATCTGGTCTATCCGACCTCGCGGCTGCTGTCGGCGAAGGTCAGGACGTTCATCGATCTGGTCGTCGCGCAGGCGGACTGGCGGTTCGGGACGAGGTGAGAGACGGCTGCGCGCGTTGTCCTCATGGTGAGGAGGCGCTCTTGCGCCGTCTCGAACCATGAGGCTCACCTCATCCTTCGAGACGCGATCCTCCGGATCGCTCCTCAGGATGAGGTAAGCCGGGAGATTAACTCTTCTTCCTTAGCGCCTTGAAGGTCGCATTGGCCCGCGCGCACGGGTCGCTGTCGGCGGTGACGAAGCATTGCGCGAAATAAAGCGATCCGCCGGGCCTGATGAAATTCGTCTCGACCTGAAGCCATTGGCCGACAGTCGCCGAGCCCAGAAAATCAATCGAGAGATTCACGGTGACGAGTCCCTGAATCTCGTTCGCCTTGAGGCCGCAACTCAGGCCCATGGCGTTGTCGGCCAGCGTGGTAATCAGTCCGCCGTGGGCCAGTCCGCGCGAATTGGTGTGCGCCTTCGCAAGGCGCAACCCAAGAATGACGGCGTCCGGTGTTTTTTTGAAATAGATCGGCTCCCACGGTTCGGTGACCGGGCTGCGCCGCAGATGCGGCGCGAAGCCCAGCGGAATGTCGGCGGGGATCTCTGGTGCTGTCATTTGCTCCGTCATGTGTCGCGCGAGGACGATGATATGATCATCATCATAGAGCGGACACGTCACGCGATCATGCGAATTCAAGTTTGAAACATCGCGATGCTGGATGTTTGAAACAGCGGCGGCGTTGTTCTCTTTTTCACATCTCCCCGTTGACGGGGAGAGGTCGGATCGCTTTAGCGATCCGGTGAGGGGCTCTGTGGAGTTTGGCTTTAAATTAAAATTGTTGGGGTGCGTCATCCTGAGGTGCGAGCCATCTTCGGCGAGCCTCGAAGGATGACGAGTGATGAAAGGCCGTCACCCTTCAAGGCCTCCGCTTCGCTTCGGCACCTCAGGATGACGGCGTACCGCAGGCGATCTAAAAGCATCCCACTCTAATACGGCAGCCCGACGTAATTCTCCGACAGCGACATTTGTGCGGCCTCGGACTCCACCAGATAATTCAATTCCGCAATCTGGATGCGCGAACTGAACGCGTCGGTGTCGGGAAAGCGATGCATCATCGATGTCATCCACCACGAGAACCGTTCGGCCTTCCAAACCCGGCCGAGCGCGCGGCGCGAATAATCGTCGATTCCGGCGGATGATTTCTCCGCGTAGAACTCGCGCAACGCCTGGGACAGGTAGTGCACGTCGCTGGCGGCGAGGTTGAGACCCTTGGCGCCGGTCGGCGGCACGATATGCGCCGCGTCGCCTGCCAGAAACAGCCGGCCGAACCGCATCGGCTCCGCGACGAAACTCCTCAGGGGCGCAATGCTCTTTTCGATCGACGGTCCGGTGACCAGATGGTCCGCGGCCTGCGGATCGAGACGGCGCTTCAATTCGTCCCAGAATTTTTCGTCGGGCCAGTTATCGACATGCTCGTCGAGTGGACATTGTAGATAATAACGGCTTCGGGTGTTCGAGCGCATCGAGCACAGCGCGAAGCCGCGTTCGTGATTGTTGTAGATCAGTTCGGGCGAGACCGGCGGCGTCTCCGACAAAAGGCCGAGCCATCCAAACGGATAGATGCGCTCGAAAGTCGTGATCGCATCTTTGACGCTCTGGCGGCTGACGCCGTGGAAGCCGTCGCAGCCCGCGATGACATCGCAGGCGATCTCATGACTCACGCCGTCCTTGACATAGCGCACGCGCGGTCGGTCGCTGTCGAAACCATGCAGGCTGACATCGCCGGCCTCATAGACCGTCGCCAGCCCGGCCTTGTCGCGCGCGTCCATCAGGTCGCGGGTCACTTCGGTCTGGCCATAGACCGTGACCGTCTTGCCGGTGGCTTTCGTCATGTCGATGCGATGGCGCGCGCCGCCGAACGCCAGTTCGATGCCGTGATGGATCAGGCCTTCATGATGCAGCCGCGCGGCGACGCCGGCCTCCTCCAGCAGGCCGACGGTGCCCTGTTCGAGCACCCCGGCGCGGATGCGCGCCAGCACGTAGTCGCGGTCCTTGCGCTCCAGGATGATATTGTCGATGCCGTAGCGGTGCAGCAATTGCCCGAGCAGCAAGCCCGCGGGGCCTGCGCCGATGATGGCCACCTGTGTCCGCAATGGTTCTCTCCCGCCTGCGGCATCGTTTCTCCGCCGGCGAAAGAGGGTTTTGCGGGCGGATGAAGTTGATTATACCGGACAACCATGCACGAAAAAGGCTATCGAACGTGGACCGGGCGGCTACCGCGACGGCGGTTCGCAGAACGATCCGGCTCAATGCCTCGCGTGTCTTAACTGTCATACCAATGGCAGAGGCCACGGGCATTGCAAATGGCCGATAATTTCTATCTGAATGGCGGAAAATCCGGACGCGATGGTGCACTGCAAATAACGTGTCGTCGCGTTGCCGCTGCTGAACGAAACTTGAAAAGCGTATTTTGGGAGGACTTGATGACGAAGCTAACCTGGACCGCCATGGTATTGGCGGCTTCCGTTGCATTGCCGGGCGCCGTGACTTTGGCTGCCGCGCAGGACATCACCATCGGCGTCAGCGTCAGCACCACCGGCCCCGCGGCCGCGCTCGGCGTGCCGGAGAAGAATGCGCTGGAGTTCGTACCCACCGAAATCGGCGGCGCCAGGATCAAGACCATTGTGCTCGATGACGCGGGCGACCCGACCAACGCCACCACCAATGCGCGCCGCTTCGTGACCGAGTCCAACGCCGACATCATCATCGGCTCCTCGACCACGCCGCCGGCGATCGCGATCTCCACCGTCGCCAATGAAGTCGGCGTGCCGCAGTTCAGCCTCGCCCCGCTGCCGATCACGCCGGCCCGCGAGAAGTGGACCACGGTGATGCCGCAGCCGGTGCCGATCATGGGCAAGGTGCTCTACGAGCACATGAAGAAGAACAATGTGAAGACCGTCGGCTATATCGGCTTCTCGGATTCCTACGGCGATCTGTGGCTCAACGACCTCAAGACCCAGACCGGCGCCATGGGCGGCATCACCGTCGTGGCTGAAGAACGCTACGCGCGTCCCGACACCTCGGTGGCGGGTCAGGTCCTGAAGCTGGTGGCGGCCAATCCCGACGCCATCCTGATCGGCGCATCGGGCACCGGTGCGGCACTCCCACAGTCGGCGCTGCGCGATCGCGGCTACAAGGGCACGATCTACCAGACCCATGGCGCGGCGGCGATGGACTTCATCCGCATCGCTGGTCCGTCGGCCGAAGGCGTCATCATGGCGGCCGGTCCGGTGATGGCTCCGGAAGGTCAGGCCGACAGCGCGCTGACCAAGAAGCCGGGCCTCGCCCTGAACGCGGCCTATGAGAAGAAGTACGGCGCCAACACCCGCAGCCAGTTCGCGGGCCATATGTATGACGCGTTCGAAGTGCTCAAGCGCGTTGTGCCGGTGGCGCTGAAGACGGCGAAGCCGGGCACGCCGGAATTCCGCGAGGCGATCCGTCAGGCGCTTCTGACCGAGAAGGAAATCCCGGCCAGCCAGGGCGTCTACAACTTCACTGAAAAGAACCGCTTCGGCACCGACGACCGCTCGCGCATCCTGCTGACCGTGAAGAACGGCAAGTATGAGGTGGTGAAGTAATCAGACCGATTTCGCTTTGAGGGAATGCCCGGCCTTGCGCCGGGCATTTTCGTTATGGCCGTGCATCAATCGTTATGTGCTCAGTCCGACGACCTCGATGCCGTCCGACTTGCCGCGGATGTCCCGGATTCCGAGGTCGCGCAGAGGAACCGGGGGCGCAGAGGTGAACCGGTCGATGGCCGCGCGTGAGGCGAGAAAGCCACCTTCGACATTGCGGCTGAGTTCTTCGAGCCGGGCAGCGGTGTTCATGATGTCACCGTTGAACACGATGGCGCGCTTGATGTCGCCGATCTCGCCGACGATAACGGGTCCAAAATGCAGGCTGCCGCGAATTCGGGGCGCCGCGCCGAACTCTTCTTCGAATTTGCCTTGAAGCCGTTCCAGCGTCGCGCGCATCGACAGAAAGCATTGCAATGGACGGCTATCGATCGCTCCGGCTTCTTCGGGCCAGGGACGATGATCTCGTCGCCGACGTAGTTCAGGATTTCCCCCGGTAGTCGACCACGGCTCCGGTCAGGGTGCGGAAGGTCTTGTCGAGAAAGCGGTGGATGCCGATGCCGCCGAGACGCTCCGCAAGAGCGGTCGATCCCGCGATGTCGACAAACAGAACGAAACGATTTTCCTCGATCGGGGTATGATAGCGCCCGGTTGCAAGATTCAGGAACGTGCGCGGGCCGATGATATTGGTGATCGAGAAGAGCAGGTTCAGCGCGACTGAAAATACCGCCGAGAAAATAATGGCAGTCCAGACATTCTGATTTGAATCGGGCGTCTGGCCTGCGATCAGCACCCCGAGATCGAAATACAGCACTGGAATAATCACCGCTGCATAGAACGCACTGCGGACCGCAAGGCTTGCACTGAACGGCAGGCTTCCCAGCCAGTCGCGCAGCGGGCCCGAGGATGCAAGGACTTCAAAGGTGCCTATCGCACCGCTGATCAGAAGACCGTAGATGGTGCCGATCGCGAACTGCTGCGCGGAAACACCGACATGCATGGCGAAGGCCCCGCCGCCAAGCATCCCGATTCCGAGGAACGCCGCAAAAAACCTTAGTTTTCGCTCAGATCGCGCATCCATAATCGACATGTCCCCGCACAAGGATATTGCCCTGAGAGTATCGGCCAGAACGAGACATATTGTTAGATGGCTCTGGCTACTGAGCCGAATGATTTCGGAGAATCGTTGAAGCGGAAACAAATACGATGTCGTCCCCGCGAAGGCGGGGACCCATGCCCCTACGCTATCTGCTTAAAACGGATAGCAGACATCGTTCATCAATCATATCGACAGGGAATATGGGTCCCGGCCCGCGCCGGGACGCCCCGATAGATGTGTTGCGATTGCTTGAACTCAGAGCCTGCTTTCTTCCGTGTGCTGGAATCCGAGATAGCTCGCCACCACGCGCGGATCGCCGCCGATGTCTTTCGCCGATCCGTTCATGACGAACTCGCCAAGCTCCATCACATAGGCGCGGTCGGCGATCTCCAGCGCGGCGCGGGCATTCTGCTCCACCAGCAGCACCGATACGCCGGCCTGCTTCAACTCACTGACGGTGCGGAAAATATCCGCCACGATCAGCGGCGCGAGGCCCAATGATGGCTCGTCCAGCATCAGGAGGCGCGGCCGGCTCATCAGCGCGCGGCCCATCGCCAGCATCTGCTGCTCGCCGCCGGACAATGTGCCGGCGAGTTGTGTGCGCCGCTCCTTCAGACGCGGAAACAGGGTGTAGACCCGCTCCTGTTCGCGCGCCGCGTCGGCGCGCGAGACGCGGAATCCGCCGAGCTGGACGTTCTCTTCCACCGTCATGGTGCCGAACAGTTCGCGATGCTCGGGCACGATGCACAGGCCCGCCGCAACGCGGTCCTCGATCTCGAGCTTGGCGATCTGCTGTCCGTCGAAGGTGACGCTGCCGGTTAGCGGCAGGATGCCCATGATCGCGTTGAGCAGCGTGGTCTTGCCCGCGCCATTGGCGCCGATGATGGTGACGATCTCGTTGGCGCCGACATCGAGCGTGGCGTTGCGCACGGCCTCGACCTTGCCGTAGGAGACATGCACATCATCGACGGTAAGCAGCTTGGTCATGACGCGGCCCCGAGGTACGCCTTGATGACGTCGGGATTGGCGCGCACCTCCGCCGGCGTGCCCTGCGCGATCCGGGTGCCGAATTCCAGCACCACGATGCGGTCGGCGATATCCATCACGAAGCCCATGTCGTGCTCGACAAGCAGCACCGACATGCCCTCGCCGCGCAACTGGCGCAGCAGCGCCGACAGCTTCTGCTTTTCCATGTGGCGCAGCCCGGCCGCAGGTTCGTCGAGCAGCAACAGGATTGGGTCGACGCACAGCGCGCGGGCGATTTCCACGATGCGCTGCTGGCCGAGCGAGAGGCTTCCCGCCGGCTGATGCATCTGGTCGCCGAGCCCGACGCGCACGATCTGCCGGGCGGCTTCCGCCAGCAGTCCGGCCTCGTCCTTGCGGTCGAGCCGCAGCATGCTGGCGATCGCACCGGCATGGCCGCGCAGATGCGCGCCGATGGCGACGTTCTCCAGCACGCTCATGTCGGGCACCAGCTTGACGTGCTGGAAGGTGCGGGCGACGCCGAGTTTGGCGATCTCCTGCGGCGGGGCGTTGTCGACAGTCTTGCCGAGTACGGAAATCGTGCCGCCCGAAGCGCGCAGCACGCCGGTGATCAGGTTGAACGTGGTGCTTTTGCCTGCGCCGTTCGGCCCGATCAGCGCCACGATCTCACGCGCCTGCACGTCGAACGACACATCGTTGACCGCGATCACGCCGCCGAACTGCTTGCGCGCGGCCTGAATGTCGAGCAGCGTATTGGACGTGGCAATTGCCTTCGCGCGTGGCGGAAGCGCGTCCGCTGTTTGCGGTTTCGGAATTTTAACTCTGAACGGCAGCAGCGCGGCGAGCTTCGGCCACATGCCGCCGGGCGCGATCTGCAACAGTGCCACCAGCAGGATGCCGAAGATCACGGTCTCTAACTGTGCATTGCCGTGAAACACCAGCGGCAGGTAGCTCTGCAAAATTTCCTTGAGCACCACAACGATGCTAGCACCCAGCACCGCGCCCCAGACATAGCCCGCGCCGCCGACCACGGCGATGAAGAGATATTCGATGCTGGCGTTGAGGCCGAACGGCGTCGGATTCACCGCGCGCTGGAAATGCGCATAGAGCCAGCCTGACAATCCCGCCAGCACCGCCGCGTAGATAAACACCAGCAGCTTGGCGCGCGCGGTCTCAACGCCGAATGCTTCCGCGGCGATATGGCCGCGCCTTAAAGCTCGAATGGCGCGGCCGGTGCGCGAGTCCAGCAGGTTGATCGTGAGCAGCGCGCAGACGATGACCGCGAGCCAGATCGCGAAGTAGATTTTTCCGGGATCGGTCAGTTGCAGCGATCCGAGCGCGAGCGGCAGAATGCCCGAGATGCCGTCGTTGCGGCCGACGAATTCCAGCTTGCTGAACAGATAGAAAAGACTGATGCCCCAGGCGATGGTGCCGAGCGGCAGATAATGACCCGACAGCCGCACCGTGATGAGGCCGAGGATCACGGCGGCGCTGCCGCTGACGATGAGCGCCAGCGGCAGCGTCAGCCACGGCGACAGTCCATAACCGGTGGTCAGCACCGCCGTGGTGTAGGCGCCGAAGCCGCAGAACGCCGCCTGTCCGAACGAGGTGAGACCGCCGACGCCGGTCAGCAGCACGAGGCCCATCGCCACCAGCGCCGCGAGCCCGATGTTGTCGAGCAGCACGATCCAGAACGGCGGCATGCCTGGAATGAACGGGATCACCGCCATCACCAGCGCAAACACGATCATCGCCCGACGCTGTGTCATTCAGTGTCCCGAATCCGAAGTTCGCCTCGTCTCGCAGCGCCTTCCGTAGCGAACTTCGGATTCGAAAGGACACTGAACAAATATAATTCTAGTGTGGTTTTGGTTCGCAAGTCCGCAAATGGAATGCGCTGAAAACGACGATGCGGACTTGCGAACCACCACACTAGTCGTTCTCCTCATCGACCTCTGGCGAAGCCAGCGAGCGGAGCACGAGAACAGGCAGCAGCAGCGTGAAGACGATGACCTCCTTGAAGTTGCTGGCGTAGAACGAGGAGAACGCCTCGACGATGCCGACCACGAGCGCGGCCACGGCGGTGAGGGGATAGCTGACGAGGCCGCCGATGATGGCGGCGACGAAGCCCTTCAGGCCGATCAGGAATCCGGTGTCGTAGTAGATCGTGGTGATGGGAACGATCAGGATGCCCGAGATGGTGCCGATCACGGCGGCGAGCAGGAAGGCGAACTGTCCGGACACCGAGGTGCGGATGCCGACGATCCGCGCACCGAGGCGGTTGACGGCGGTGGCGCGCAGCGCCTTGCCGTAGAGCGTGTAGCCGAACAGCAGCCACAGCCCGACGATGAGAATGATGGTGATGGCGTAGATGCCGAGGCTCTGGCCGGTGAAGCGCAGCGGCCCGATGGTGAAGGCGGCAGCGGAGATCGCCGGCCCGCGCAGGCCTTCCGGCCCGAAGAACACCAGACCCAGCCCCTGCAAGGCGAGATGAATGCCGACCGATGCGATCAGCAGCACCAGCACCGAGGCGTGGGCGATCGGCTGATAGGCGATGCGATAGAGATAAAGCCCGATTGGCGCGACGATGACGATCGACAGCAGGAAATTGACGGCGACGCTGTTCTGCTGTCCGGCCAGCGTCATGGCGATACCATAGATCGCCAGCGGCAGCAGGATGTTCAGCGCGAGCGAGCGGACAACCTTGCGCGCCGTCATCGCATTGCGTCCGCTGACCATGTCGAAGCCGAAGGCGATGACGCCCATGCCGAGCGCGAGCAGCGCGGTGCCCGGTATCTTGCCTGCCGCGAGTGTGGCGTAGGTGAGCGCGCCGAAGGTGATGAATTCGCCCTGCGGGATCAGGATCACGCGCGTGACCGCGAAGACGAGGACGAGCGCGAGGCCGAGCAGCGCATAGATCGCGCCGCTCGTGATTCCGTCCTGCAACAGGAACAGAAGGATCGTGCTGTCCAAGATATCCCCTTAAAAGACGTTCCCCTCAAACACCGGCGCGCGGCGTTCGAGTTCCCCGGGGCAATCCAAAGGCGGTTGAGAGCCGCCACTGCGATTGGGCGTTTTGATAACGGCTATCGGGATCAAGCTCAAGGCGGGATCGGCCGGGAGATTGTGGCGACAGCAAAGGTGTTTTTACCTCTCCCCGTTTACGGGGAGAGGTCGGATCGCAACGCGATCCGGGTGCGGGGCATTCGTTGCCCAATCATTGATTTTACGTTTGCTGAGCGTTCGCCCCTCACCCCAACCCTCTCCCCGCAAGGGCGGGGCGAGGGAGTGCTTCTCACATCGTCATTGCGAGCGAAGCGAAGCAATCCAGCGCCATAAACAAGAACTGGATTGCTTCGTCGCAAGCGCTCCTCGCAATGACGGAGGATGAAGCTACGGATCCACCAGAATGATGCGGATGTCGTTGACGTTGGTCAGCGTCGGGCCAGTATGGAGTAGATCGCCGGTGGCAGCGAAGAACGCAGTGGCGTCGTTGTTGTCGAGATAGGCCTTCGGATCGAGCTTCAATTCGTGCATCTTGGCGAAGGTGCGCCGGTCGATCAGCGCGCCGGTCGGATCGTCAGCCGAGCCTGCGCCGCCGTCCGCGCCGTCGGTGTCGCCGGCCAGCACTCTGATGCGGGTGGTGTCGGCGAACAGCGATGCCAGTGCCAGCACATATTCCTGGTTGGGTCCGCCGCGTCCGTTGCCGCGCACTGTCACCGTCAATTCGCCGCCAGACAGGATCGCGAGCTTCTTGCCGTCCGCGCGTGCCTTCAGTGCAATCTTGGCATGGGCCGCAGCAACGTCGCGCGCCTCGCCTTCGAGATCGGCGCCGAGATCGAGCACCTCGTAACCCTCGCGCTTTGCGATCGCGATGGCGGCGTCGAGCGATTCCTGCGGGCGCGCAATGATCCTGAATTCCGCGCGTGCGAACGCCGCATCGCCGGGCTTGCAGCTTTCGTTGCGCGGATCGTTCAACGCATCGGTGACGGCCTGATCCGCCGTGATGCCGTAACGCGCCACGATCTCGCGCGCGTCGGCGAGCGTTGTGGTGTCCGGCACGGTCGGCCCCGACGCGATGGTGGCGGGATCGTCATGGGGCACATCGGAAATGGCCAGCGTCAGGATCCGCGCGGGCGAAGCGGCGCGGGCGAGCCTGCCGCCCTTGATGCGCGACAGATGCTTGCGGACGGTGTTCATCTCGCCGATCGGCGCGCCGGATCGCAACAGGCTTTTGTTCATCGCCTGCTTCTGCGCGAACGTGATTCCCTCGGCCGGTGCGATCCAGTTGGCCGAGCCGCCGCCGGACAGCAGCACCAGAACCAGATCGTCTTCGCGCGCGGTCGCTGCGAGATCGAGCGTGCGGCTCGTGGCCTTCAATCCCGCTTCGTCGGGCACGGGATGTCCGGCCTCGACCACTTCGATGCGCGATGTCGGCATGCCGTGGCCGTGACGCGTGGTGGCCAATCCCGACAGAAGCGACGGATCGATCCGTCCTTCGCTCAGATAATATCGCTCGGCGGCATGGGCCAGCGCGCCGGCGGCCTTGCCGGCGGCAAGACAGATGATCCGGCCCTTCGGCGGCGAAGGCAGGTACTTGCCAAGAATCCGGTCGGGGTGGGCGGCGGCGACCGCGGCATCGAACATCGCGCGCAGCAGGGGACGTCTGTCGGTCATCGTGTCATCGCGTGGCATGTGGGATCACAGAGATGGCATGATCGGCCGGTCAATAAAAGGCCCTCCGCAAGGTTATTGCGGAGGGCGGAAACATCGCGTGATGTGCCTGTGCGGTGCGAGGAAACCGGATTCCAAAACCGGAAATCCGGCGTTCTTATCCCCCACAGGTCAATCGTCAGCCGCCGATTTCGCCGCTGATGATCGGGCCGAACAATTCCCAGCGCTCGCCCTTGAACTGCATCATCTGCAATTGCTCGATCGGTGCGAAGTCGGTGGCGCTGGTGTTCAGCTTGATGCCCGGCAGGCCCATTTCAAGTTGCAGGTCCTTGATGCTCGCGGCCTGCTTCATGATGTTCGCGCGGGTAAGGTCGTTACCCGCCGCCTTGAGCACATGCACCAGCGTCTGTGCCGAACTGTAGCCGTAGGCGACCGAGCTGTCGGCGCGGTTGGCTTCCGGGAAGTACTTGGCGAGGAACGCGTCGAAGTTCTTCACGCCGGCGTCGTCCTTCCATTGCGGATCGGTCGGGTCCTTGCCGTAGGTCGCGGAGATGACGCCCTGCGCATTCTCATAGCCGGCGGGCTTGATGACCGAACCCGTCGATGACGCCACGTTGTTGAGAATGAACAGCGGCTTCCAGCCGAGTTCGGCCACCTTCTTGACCGACTGCGCGCCGAACTTCGGCGTGGTGATGCTGACGAAGACATCCGCGCCTTTCGACTTCAGCGCGACGATCTGCGAATCCACGGTGGGCACCGAGGTCTCATAGGGTTCTTCCGCGATGATCATCGACGCGCCCTTGGCGCCGAGACCATCCTTCAATCCCTTAAGCACGTCCTTTCCGAAATCGTCGTTCTGATAGAGAATGCCGATCTTGCCGTTCGGCTTTTCCTTCATCAGGTATTTCGCGTAGATGCGGCCTTCGCTCTGGTAGTTAGGCTGCCAGCCCATGGTCCAGGGGAATTCCTTCGGATCATTCCACTTGGTCGCGCCGGTGGCGACGAACAGTTGCGGCACCTTCTTGGCGTTCATGTATTTCTGGATCGCCGAGTTCGACGGCGTGCCGAGCGGGTTGAAGATGAAAAGCACCTCGTCGCTCTCCACCAGCTTGCGGGCCTGCTCGACCGCCTTCGGCGGCGAGTAGCCGTCATCGTAGGAAATGAAATTGATCTTGCGGCCGTTGATGCCGCCCTCGGCATTGATCTTGTTGAAGTAGGCCGCCTGGGTCTTGCCGATGATGCCATAGGCGGAGGCCGGTCCGCTGTAGGGCATGATGCTGCCGATCTTGATTTCAGTATCGGTCGCGCCGGTGTCGTATTTTTTCTGCGCCAGTGCACCGCTGCTCGTCGCCGCAACGAAAGCGAAGGCCGCGGCCGCAGTAGCAAGTCGAGTCGTCGTGATAGACATTCATCTGCTCCCTGATCTTGTTTGTGTCCTCGTTTTTTAGTTTTTTGTTTGAAAGCTCTTAGCGGCTTCACGGATATTCAATACCCTTTGCCGATTCCGTTCAACGAAAAGCCCCCTGCGACGGGGTCGCAGGGGGGCTCATTTTAGCGGCGATCAGTTTCGCAGCGCGAAAGGTTAACCTTTAGCTGCCGCCCATTCCGCCGCTGATGATCGGGCCGATCAGGTCATACTTCTCGCCCTTGAATTGCATGATCTGCAACTGGTCGATCGGGTAGAAGTCGGTCGCGCTGGTGTTGATCTTCACGCCCGGCAGCAGGGTGTCGGGAACGAAGTCCTTCAGGCTCGCGGCCTGCTTCATCACGTTCTCGCGGGTGAGGTTGTCGCCCGCCTGCTTCAGGACCTGAACCATGGTCTGCGCCTGGCCGTAGCCGTACACAACCGAGCCGTCGGTCCGGTTCATGTCCGGCGCGTACTTGGCGAGGAAGGCGTAGAACTTCTTCATGCCCTCGTCGTTGTTCCACTGCGGATCGGCGCCGTCCTTGGCATAGGCCGCCGACAGGATGCCCTGCGCATTCTCGAAGCCCGCAGGCTTGAGCACGCTGCCGACCGATGCGCCGACGTTGCTCTGGAAGTACATCGGCTTCCAGCCGAGTTCCGCGACCTTCTTCAGGCTCTGCGCCGCGAACTTCGGCGTGGTGAAGCTGAAATAGACGTCGGCGCCGGAGGCTTTCAGCTTGATAATGTGCGAGTCGATGGTCGGCTCGGACACTTCATAGCTTTCCTCGGCGATGATCTGCGACGCCTTGGCGCCGAGACCGTCCTTGAGGCCCTTCAGCATGTCTTTGCCGAAGTCGTCGTTCTGGTAGAGGATCGCGATCTTGGCGTCCGGCTTTGCCGTCAGCAGGTGTTTTGCATAGACGCGGCTTTCGCTCTGGTAGGCCGGCTGCCAGCCCATGGTCCAGGGGAATTCCTTCGGCTCGCCGAACTTGGTGGCGCCGGTGGCGACGAACAGTTGCGGCACCTTCTTGGCGTTCAGATATTTCTGGATCGCGGAATTGGACGGCGTGCCGAGCGGTCCGAACACCACCAGCACCTCGTCGCTCTCGACCAGCTTGCGGGCCTGTTCGACGGCCTTCGGCGGCGAGTAGCCGTCGTCATAGGTGATGAAGTTGATCTTGCGGCCGTTGATGCCGCCCTGCTCGTTGATCATCTTGAAGTAGGCTTCTTCCATCTTGCCGATCACGCCGTAGGCCGAAGCCGGGCCGCTGTAGGGCATGATGTTGCCGATCTTGATTTCGGTGTCGGACGCGCCGGTGTCGTATTTTTTTTGGGCAAGTGCGTTGCCGCTCGTCATCGCAAGCGCGGCGATCGAGACCGCGACCACGTTGACCGTGAATTTAGACAGCATTTTTCTTTTCTCCCTAAGGTGCGGAATTCCGCATGGCGGAAGACCGGTTTCCGAAAGAGAGAGATCACGTCTGGGAAAGCAGACGGGTCTGATTCAGCAAAACTGAATCAGACCCTGCATGATCCGGAACGGTGGAAACCGGCATCCGGAAACGACCATGCGCAAACAAACGGAAGACGACAAGCCCGATTCAACGCGGTTGAATCAGACTTAGGGCCTATTTTTTGGTCTTTTTACGGAACAGCGCTTCAACCGTGTAGGCGACCTGCCGTGCACCGTGCGGCAGCAGGAAGATCACCGCGAACAGGAACACACCGAACACCGCGCCGGAAAGACCCTTCGAGATGTGCTCGGCCACGTTGGGCACGAACACGATGAAGGCCGCGCCGACCAGCGAGCCCGGGAGCCAGCCGACCCCGCCCACCACCATGCCGACGAAGATCGCGATCGCGAGCTGGATGGTGAAGCTGTCCGGCGCCACGAACTGCACCACGATGGCGCCGAGCGCGCCTGCGATGCCGGTGAAGGCCGCGCTGATGCCGAACGCCAGCGTCTTGTAGAGCGGCAGGTCGATGCCCATGGCGGAGGCGGCGATCTGGTTGTCGCGGATCGCCATCATGGCGCGTCCGGACCGGCTGCGCAGCAGGTTGACCGCCAGGATGTAGATCGCGGCGGAGATGGCCAGCGTGAAGTAGTACAGCCACATGTCCTGCGACATCTTCAGGCCGAACGGCGCGTCCGGCTTGGTGATGACGAGGCCCTGCACGCCGCCGGTCCAGTGTTCGAACACGCCGAGCTTGAGCAGTTGCGGCATCGCTACCGCGAGCGCGAAGGTCGCGAGCGCGAGATACACGCCCGAGAGCCGCAGCGCCGGGAAGCCGAACAGGAAGCCGAAGATGAAGCAGATGATGCCGGCGGCCGGCAGCGTCAGCACGTAGTTGACGCCGAAATGCTCCATCAGGATGCCGGCGGTATAGGCGCCGACGGCGTAGAACGCGCTCTGGCCGAGCGAGAACTGTCCGCTGCCGCCGGTGAGCAGGTTGAGGGAGAGAATGGCGATCGCGTAGATCAGCACCATCGTCATCTGGAAGATGATGAAGTTCTTCACGAACAGCGGCGAGATCACGAGCGCGGCGAACACCACCAGTGTCGCGGCGGTGCCGACCGTCATCGACTTCTTCGACGGCGAGGCGACCGCTGCGGGCCGGGAAACCGAATCCTGAACTGTGCTCATGATTAAACTCGCTGAACGATGGCGCGGCCGAACAGACCGGACGGTTTTATGACAAGCACGACGATGATCAGTGCCAGCGCAATCGGCAATTTCAGTTCATTGCCGACCCCGGGAATGTAGGTGCCGACGAGGTTCTCGAAGATGCCGACCAGGAAGCCGCCGACCACCGCGCCGAACGGCGAGGTGAGGCCGCCGAGCACCGCCGCGGCGAAGCCGTACAGCAGGATGCCGCCCATCATGTTGGGTTCGAGGAACACCACCGGCGCGATCAGCATGCCGGCGATGGCGCCGATGGCGCTCGCCATGCCCCAGCCGAGCGCGATCATCCAACTCGTGTTGATGCCCACGAGGCGCGCGGACTCAGGCAGCGAGGCCGCCGCGCGCATGGCGAGGCCAACCCGCGTGAAGCGGAAGAACACGTAGAGCAGCAGCAGCAAGAGCAGCGTGACGCCGATCATGCCGGCCTGATGGGTCGAGATGAGCTGGCTGCCGAGAAAACCCGACGATCCGAAGGGAGACGGGAACTGCTTGATGGTGAAGTCCCAGGTCAGGCCCGCGACGCTGTTGAGGATGGCGAACAGCGCGATGAAGCCGGCCACATGCACTAGCACCGGCGCATTGGTGAGCGGCTTGAACAGCGCGCGTTCGATGACGATGCCGCCGACGAAGGAGATGACCAGCGTCAGCAGGAAGGCGGGCCAGAACGACAGGCCCCACTGCATCAATTGCCAGGCGATGAAGGTCGAGAACATCGCCATTTCGCCCTGGGCGAAATTGAGGTGGTCGATGGCCTGGTAGATCATGACGACGGCCAGCGCCATGCACGCATAGATCGCGCCCGTGGCAATGCCAGCCAGGACTTGGTTGGTAAACAGTTCCATGGATGTTCCCTTGGTGACCCAATTCCGGCGTTCGTAAGCTCCTGCTGCATCCCTTGATACGAACGCCGGAATCAAAGGGTCACCAACTTAATAATAACGCTAGTGCGGCTATCGATTTGACGTTCGCATGATGCGCTCGCGGCAAATTTTGCTGCGAACGTCAAATCGGCCGCACTAGTAACCGAGATAGGATTTGCGGATGTCTTCGTTGTCCGCGATTTCTTTCGCGCTTCCCGACATCACGATGCGGCCCGTTTCGATCACGTAGGCCTTTTCCGCGAGTTCGAGCGCGAGCTGGGCGTTCTGCTCGACCACCAGGATCGTCACCTTGTCCTCGCGGTTGATCTTGCCGAGGATTCCGAACAGGTCGCGCACGATCAGCGGGGCGAGGCCGAACGACGGCTCGTCGAGCAGCATCAGCCGCGGACGCAGCATCAGCGCGCGGGCGACCGCGAGCATCTGCTGTTCACCGCCGGACAGCGTTCCGGCCTGCTGGGTGTGGCGCTGCTTGAGCACCGGGAAGTGCGCGTACATGCGCTCGATGTCGTCCGGGATGTTCCTGGTGTCGCTGCGCGAGATCGCGCCGAGCTGGAGGTTTTCCTCCACCGTCATGTTGGTGAAGGTGCCGCGGCCCTGCGGAACATGGGCGATGCCGAGACGGACGACGCCTTCGGTCGACATGCCGGCGAGCGGCTTGCCGTCGAACTCGATGTTGCCGGTGGAGCGGATCATGTTGCAGATCGCGCGCAGCGTCGTGGTCTTGCCGGCGCCGTTGGCGCCGAGCAGCGTGGTCACGCTGCCCTCGTTCAGCGAGAATTCCAGTCCATGCAGGGCCTGCACCTGGCCGTAATAGGCGCGCAGATCCCTGATCGTCAGCATCGTGCTCATTGGTCCTTGCTCCCGAGATAGGCCTTGATGACGTCGGGATCGGACTGCACCTGGGCTGGCGTGCCTTCAGCGAGTTTCTTGCCGAAATTCAGCGCGACGACGTGGTCGGCGATCTTCATCACGAGGCCCATGTGGTGCTCGACCAGCAGGACCGTGATGTTGCGTTGATCGCGGATGCGGCAGATCAGATCGCCCAGCACATAGACTTCCTCGTGATTGAGGCCGCCGGCGGGTTCATCGAGCAGCAGGATCTTGGGTTCGGCGGCCAGCGCGCGGCCGAGTTCGACGCGCTTCTGGGTGCCGAAGGGAAGGCCCGCGACCTCGCGGTCGGCGACGTCGTGCAGGTCGAGGTAATCGAGGATCTCGTGCACCTTGCTGTTGAGATTGCGCTCCTGTTCGCGCACCCATGGCAGCTTCAAGGCGTCGCTGATGACATCGCTCTTGGTGCGGCAATGGCCGCCGATGCGGATGTTGTCGCGCACGCTCAGTTTCGGAAACAGCGCGACGTTCTGGAACGTGCGGCCGATACCGGCTTCGGCGATCTTCGACGGCTGGCGGGTGAGAATGCTCTCGCCTTCCATCAGGATTTCGCCCTTGCTGGGCTGGTAAAGCCTGCTGAGACAATTGAAGAGCGTGGTCTTGCCGGCGCCGTTCGGACCGATCAGGCCCAGAATCTGGCCCTGCTTCATGTCGAACGAAACGCCATTCAACGCAATGATGCCGCCGAACACGACACTGACGTCGCGTACCGCGAGCAGGGGCTGCCCCTGCGCCACCTGAGCCCCCATCATACTTCAGTTCCTTTACAGAACTTGTATACCCAGCTCTGGCTGAATCCGCAACGACCGCGGCTATCTGATCCCCTCAGCAATCCGTGCAACTTTTCCTCCTGGTGATCTTAGTTTCTTGGGGTTTTCTTTGTTTTGCGGCCCGCGTGCAACGCTGCCGGTCAGTGCGGTTTCGATATTCCTTACCATCGCCACGAGGCGAGGTCCAATATCGTTCTTTAATAGAACTTCACTGAATTTGAAAGCCGGGGCGCCGCAATTGAAGGCGTAGGGTCCCGTGCCGTCATTTAATTTCAGGGCGACACCGACCGCGTGGATGTCGTTGTGCCATTCCCCGGCGGACATCGCGAACCCGTGCTTGGCGATGCACTCGCCGGAGCGCTCGATGCCGTCGCGCACCTTCGGCCAGTTCGGGCCGGCATGGTCCTTGATCTCGCGCATCAGCGCCGCGCGTTCCTCGTCCGGCAATGCCCACAGATAGGCGCGGCCCATCGCTGTGGTCGCGATCGGAACCTTGGAGCCGACATCGAGCAGCACGCCGACGGTGAGTTCGCTGCGGCTCTGTCCGAAATAGATCATGCTCAGCCGGTCGCGTGCGCCGATCGCAACCGCGCCGCCGGTCTCGCGCATCAACTGATCGCGATACGGATCGGACAGATGCCGAATGCCCATGTTGGCGAGCGCGGAATAACCGAGCGCCATGGCGGCGGGAGCGAGCTGATACTTTTCGAAACGCGGAACGGGCGTCAGGTAGCCGAGCTTCGTCAGCGTGTAGGTCAATCGCGAAATCGTCGGCTTCGGCAAATTCGTGCGCGCCGCGATTTCCTGATTTCCGAGAAGGCCGTCGCTCGGGCGAAACGCGCGCAAGACCTCGAGACCTCGCGACAACGCGATAACGAAACTGCGATCCGTCGCTTGCTTTTTGGGCGGGCGTTTCATTCGTTCAACCGCATATGTGGTCTTCGTTGACAAGCGACGTGCTTCAAAATATCCCTCCCTGTCAAGATGTGGAATTAAATTCCGCAGTGCGAAATATCTTGCAAATGAGCAGTCCAGGGAGATTTGCGTGAGCGAAGTGGTCAAGGTGGAACGTCATGACGCAGTTGCTATCGTTACGGTCGATAGCCCTCCGGTGAATGCGCTGAGCGCCGCGGTGCGCAAGGGCATTTTAGAAGGTGTCAAAAGCGCGTCGGCCGATCCGCAGGTTCAGGCCATCGTCATCGCCTGCGCGGGACGCACCTTCATCGCCGGCGCCGACATCACCGAATTCGGCAAGCCGCCGCAGTCGCCGAGCCTGCACGAGGTGATCGTTCTCATCGAGAATGCGCCGAAGCCGGTGATCGCGGCGATTCACGGAACCGCGCTGGGCGGAGGCCTTGAGCTTGCGCTCGGCTGCCATTTCCGCGTCGCCACCAAGGACGCCAAGCTCGGTCTGCCGGAAGTGAAGCTCGGTCTGCTGCCCGGCGGCGGCGGCACGCAGCGCCTGCCGCGCGCGGTCGGTCCTGAACTCGCCGTGAAGATGATTGTCACCGGCGAATTCCTCAGCGCGCAGGATGCGCTCAAGAACGGACTGATCGAGGAGATCGTCGACGGCGCGCCCGCCGTCGGCGGCGAGGCTTTCGCGCGCAAGGTGCTCGCGGAAAAGCGCCCGCTGCGCAAGCTGCGCGACGATGATTCCAAGCTCGCTGCCGCCAAGGCGGACAAGTCGATCTTCACCAATGCAGCCGCTGCGGCAAATAAGCGCAACCGCGGTCTGGAAGCGCCGCTCGCCGCCGCCGAAGCCGTCAGCCACGCGCTCGACATGCCGTTCGACGAGGCGCTCAAGACCGAGCGCGAGCTGTTCCTCAAGCTGATGAACGGCGACCAGTCGAAAGCGCAGCGTTATGCCTTCTTCGCCGAGCGGGAAGCCGCCAAGGTCGACGTTCCGGAAGGCACCAAGCCGCGCAAGGTCGAGCAGGTCGCCATCATCGGCGCCGGCACCATGGGCGGCGGCATCGCGATGTCGTTCGCCAATGCCGGCATTCCCGTGACCCTGATCGAGACCGGCGAGGAGCAGCTCAAGCGCGGCCTCGGCGTCATGCAGAAGAACTACGACGCGACCGCCGCGCGCGGCGGCATTCCCGCGGACGCACCGGCCAAGCGCATGGGCCTCATCAAGGGCGTGGTCGGTCTCGAGAACGTCAAGGACGCGGACCTCATCATCGAAGCCGTGTTCGAGACCATGGCAATCAAGAAGGAAGTGTTCGGCAAGCTCGACCAGTACGCCAAGCCCGGCGCGGTGCTCGCCTCCAACACCTCGTATCTTGACATCAACCAGATTGCCGCCATGACCAAGCGTCCACAGGACGTGCTGGGCATGCACTTCTTCTCGCCGGCCAACGTGATGAAGCTGTGCGAAATCGTCCGCGCCGAGAAGACCGCGCCGGATGCGCTGCTGACCGCGGTGGCCATCGCCAAGCGCATCGCCAAGGTGCCGGTGGTGGTTGGCGTCTGCGACGGCTTCGTCGGCAACCGCATGCTCGCTGCCCGCGGCAAGCAGGCCGAGAAGTTCCTGTTCGAGGGCGCGTTGCCGCAGCAGGTTGACGGCGTCGTCACCAAGTTCGGCATCCCGATGGGACCGTTCGCCATGGGCGATCTCGCAGGCCTCGACATCGGCTGGCGTTCGCGTCAGGACCGCGGCATCAAGTCGGAAATCGCCGACGCGATCTGCGAGGCCGGCCGCTTCGGCCAGAAGACCGGCAAAGGCTATTACAAGTATGAAGCCGGTTCGCGTTCGCCGCTGCCGGATCTCGAGATCGAGAAGCTGATCCAGGAGACGCTGGCCAAGCTCGGCCTCAAGCCGCGTCAGATCGACGATCAGGAAATCCTCGAGCGCATGATCTATCCGATGATCAACGAGGGCGCGCGTATCCTTGAAGAGAAGATCGCGGCGCGCCCGAGCGACATCGACGTGGTCTGGCTCTACGGCTACGGCTGGCCGATCTATCGCGGCGGCCCGATGTTCTACGCCGATCAGGTCGGCCTGAAGAAGGTCGCGGAACGGCTGTCGTTCTACGCCAAGCAGACCAACGATCCGTCGCTGGAGCCGGCGCCGCTGCTCAAGCTGTCTGGCGGATGAAGGCAAGACATTCGCGTCGCTCGCCAAGGGCTGACGCGATGTTGTCGCGCAACGCGCTGCAATCCCTCTCTGCACCCCTCCCCTTGCGGGGAGGGGTCGGGGGTGGGGGTATCGCGGCCACAGTGCTTGCGGTGTACCCCCCTCCCTAACCCTCCCCCGCAAGGGGGGAGGGAACGGAGACATCGCGCGCGGGTCTTCATTCAGGACGTGTCATCCATGATTCATCCCGGCGAGCAGTTCTATCCCGAAGGCGTCCGCTGGGATTCACCGATCCCGCGCGGCACGCTGCCGGATTTATTGTCGAAGGCGGCCGCGGATTTCGGATCGCGCGCGGCGATCGAATATCGCGACCGGCCGATCAGCTATGAGGAACTGGCGCGCAAGGTCGAGGTTGCGGCCAGCGCGTTTCTCCACGCCGGTTACGGCAAGGGCTCTTCGGTCGCGTTGTTCCTTGGAAATTCGCCGGATCATCCGGTGAATTTCTTCGGCGCGCTGAAAGCCGGCGCGCGGGTGGTGCATCTCAGTCCGCTCGACGGCGAGATCGCGCTGACCCACAAGCTGAAAGACAGCGGCGCGCGCGTTCTCATCACCAGCAATCTGGCGACGCTGTTGCCGACCGCATTGAAATTTTTCGAGAAAGGCCTGATCGACAAGCTCATCGTCTGCGAGGACCAGGTCTGGGGCGACGTCGGCAATCCGCACGCCCCGATTCCGGCGAACCCCGCCATCGTGACCTTCGCGAATTTCGTCAAGGGCGCGCAGCCCCCGGCGAAGTGGCCCGCGATCAGCGCCGACGACATCGCGTTGCTACAATATACCGGCGGCACCACCGGATTGCCCAAGGGCGCGATGCTGACCCACGGCAATCTCACCTCGGCGGTTTCGATCTACGATGTATGGAATCTGACCAACAAGACCGAGCGCAACGCCATCGAGCGCATCATTCTCGTGCTGCCGCTGTTTCATATCTACGCGCTCACCGTGGTGCTGCTGCGCAGCCTGAAGAACGGCGAGCTGATCTCGCTGCACCAGCGGTTCGATCCCGAGGCCGTTTTGCGCGACATCGAAACCAAGCGCGCCACGGTGTTTCCGGGCGTGCCGACCATGTGGATCGCCATCGCCAATCAGCCGGATCTCGACAAGCGCGACCTGTCCTCGCTGGTGATGGCCGGTTCGGGCGGCGCGCCGCTGCCGGTGGAGGTCGCGAACATCTTCCAGCGCAAGACCGGCCTCACGCTGAAAAGCGGCTGGGGCATGACGGAAACCTGCTCGCCCGGCACCGGCCATCCGAAGGACGGACCGGACAAGCCCGGCTCCATCGGCCTCATGCTGCCCGGCATCGAGATGGATGTGGTGTCGCTCGACGATCCAAAGCAGGTGCTGCCGGTGGGCGAGACCGGCGAGATCCGCATTCGCGGCCCCAACGTCACCAGGGGTTACTGGAACCGCGAGCAGGAAACCGCGGAAGCCTTCGTCGGCGACCGTTTCCTCACCGGCGACATCGGCTATATGGACAGCGACGGCTATTTCTATCTGGTCGACCGCAAGAAGGACATGATCATCTCCGGCGGCTTCAACGTCTATCCGCAGATGATCGAGCAGGCGATCTACATGCATCCCGCCGTGCAGGAAGTCATCGTGATCGGTATTCCCGATGATTATCGGGGCGAGGCGGCCAAGGCCTTCGTGACCCTGCGCGCCGGAGCCGAGCCGTTCACCATCGAGGATCTGCGCGCGTTTCTCATCGGCAAGGTCGGCAAACACGAATTGCCGGTCGCGGTGGAGTTTCTCAAGGAACTGCCGCGCACCAGCGTCGGAAAACTCTCGCGCCACGAACTGCGCAACCAGCAACGCCATCAACCACAACAACAACCCAAACTTGCAACAGGAGGTCGCTCATGACCGAAGCCGTTATTGTTTCCACTGCCCGCACTCCCATCGGCAAGGCCTATCGCGGCGCCTTCAACAACACCGAGGGCGCGACGCTGCTCGGCCACGCGATCGAGCACGCGGTGAAGCGCGCCGGCATCGACGGCGCCGAGATCGAGGACGTGGTGATGGGCGCCGCCATGCAGCAGGGCACCACCGGCGGCAACATCGCGCGCAAGGCCGCGCTTCGCGCCGGTCTTCCGGTGTCGGTGGCCGGCACCACCATCGACCGCCAGTGCTCGTCCGGCTTGCAGGCGATCGCGCTCGCGGCGCGCTCGATCATGTATGACGGCGTCGAAGTGGCGGTGGCCGGCGGCGGTGAATCGATCAGCCTCGTGCAGAACGATCACATCAACAAGTTCCACGCCGTCGATCCGGAACTCGTCGCCATCAAGGGCGACGTCTACATGTCGATGCTGAACACCGCCGAAGTGGTGGCGAAGCGCTACGGCATCTCGCGCGAGAAGCAGGACGAGTTCGGGCTGGAAAGCCAGCGCCGCACCGCCTCCGGCCTGCAAGGCGGGCGCTTCAAGGACGAGATCGCGCCGATGACCACCAAGATGGCGGTGGTCGACAAGAACACCAAGGAAGTGTCCTACAAGGAGATCACGATCTCGCAGGACGAGGGTCCGCGCCCCGAGACCACGGCGGAAGGGCTTGCGAGCCTCAAGCCCGTGATCGAGGGTGGCTGCGTGACCGCCGGCAACGCCAGCCAGTTGTCGGACGGCGCCAGCGCCCAGGTCATCATGAGCGACAAGCTCGCGGCCAAGAAGGGCCTCAAGCCGCTCGGCATCTTCCGCGGCTTCGTCGCCGCGGGCTGCGAGCCGGATGAAATGGGCATCGGCCCCGTGTTCGCGATTCCGCGCCTGCTCAAGCGTCACGGCCTCAAGATCGAGGACATCGATATGTGGGAATTGAACGAAGCCTTCGCCGTGCAGGCGCTTTACTGCCGCGACAAGCTCGGCATCGATCCGGAAAAGCTCAACGTCAACGGCGGCGCGATCTCGGTCGGCCATCCCTACGGCATGACCGGCTCACGTCTCGCGGGCCATGTGCTGATCGAAGGCCGCCGCCGCAAGGCGAAGTACGGCGTGGTGACCATGTGCGTCGGCGGCGGCATGGGCGCGGCCGGCCTGTTCGAGATCTTGCAGTAAGAGACCCGGCACGCCGTCATTGCGAGCGAAGCGAAGCAATCCAGAGCTACAGAAAAGGACTGGATTGCTTCGTCGCAAGTGCTCCTCGCAATGACGGTAAATGCGGACAGAATTTGAATTCGTTTTTCAGGAGGATCCCATGGATCTGAGTTTCAGCAAGGAAGAACTGGCGTTTCGCGACGAGGTGCGGACCTTCTTCAAGGAGAGTCTCCCCGCCGACATCCGCAAGAAGCTGGTGGAAGGCCGCCATACCAGCAAGGAAGACATGGTCACCTGGCAGCGCATCCTGAACAAGAAGGGATGGGCGGTGCCGCACTGGCCGAAGGAATACGGCGGCACCGGCTGGTCGCCGGTGCAGCAGTATATCTTCCTCGAAGAGTTGCAGTCCGCGCCCGCGCCGTCGCCGCTGCCGTTCGGCGTCAACATGGTCGGCCCGGTGATCTACACCTTCGGCAACGAAGCGCAGAAGAAGCATTACCTGCCGCGCATCGCCAATCTCGACGACTGGTGGTGCCAGGGCTTCTCCGAGCCGGGCGCCGGCTCCGATCTCGCCTCGCTGAAGACGACAGCCAAGCGCAAGGGCGACGTCTACGTCATCAACGGCCAGAAGACATGGACCACGCTCGCGCAATACGCCGACTGGATTTTCTGTCTCTGCCGCACCGACCCCGATGCCAAGAAGCAGTCGGGCATTTCGTTTATCCTGTTCGACATGAAGTCGCGCGGCGTCACCGTGCGTCCGATCCAGACCATCGACGGCGGCCGCGAAGTCAACGAAGTGTTCTTCGACGACGTCGAGGTGCCGGTGGAGAATCTCGTCGGCGAGGAGAACAAGGGCTGGGATTACGCAAAATTCCTGCTCGGCAACGAGCGCACCAACATCGCCCGCGTTGGCATGTCGAAGGAGCGCATCCGCCGCATCCGCGATCTTGCCTCCAAGGTCGAACAGGACGGCAAGCCGCTGATCGAGGATTCCCGTTTCCGCGAAAAGCTCGCGGCGACCGAGATCGAACTCAAGGCGCTCGAATTGACCCAGATGCGCGTCGTCGCCAACGAGCACAAGAACGGCAAGGGCAAGCCGGACCCGGCCTCCTCGATCCTCAAGATCAAGGGCTCCGAGATCCAGCAGACCATCACCGAACTGCTGCTGGAGATCACAGGGCCGTTCGCGCTGCCTTATGCGCCGGAAGACGACAAGAGCAACGAGGAAGCAAGCTGGGCGACCACCGTCGCGCCGGGTTACTTCAACTATCGCAAGGTCTCCATCTACGGAGGCTCGAACGAGATCCAGCGCAACATCATCACCAAGGCGGTGCTGGGGTTGTGAGGCTCCTCCCTCGCCCCGCTCTTGCGGGGAGAGGGGTTGGGGTGAGGGGCGTTTGCACGCGGGCTCTGCGGACAGCGATTGCCCCTCACCCGGCGCTACGCGCCGACCTCTCCCCGTGAGGACGGGGAGATGTGAGAAGCTGAAATCTGCGAACTGCGGCGACAGCACAATTTTATAGTGAGGAAGTAAAATGGATTTTGATTTGTCCGAGGAGCAGCGTCTCCTGAAAGACAGCGTCGACGGTCTGCTGGCCGATTCCTACGATTTCGATCAGCGCAAGAAGTACGCGGCGGAAAAGGGCGGCTGGAGCAAGACCGTCTGGAACAAGCTGGCGGAGCAGGGCCTGCTCGGCCTGCCGTTCCCGGAAGCCGACGGCGGCTTCGGCGCGGGCGCGGTGGAAACCGCGATCGTGATGGAAGCGCTGGGCAAGGCGCTGGTGATCGAGCCTTATCTGTCGACCGTCATCCTCGGCGGCGGCTTCCTCCGTCACGGCGGATCGGACGCGCAGAAGGCTGCGCATGTTCCCTCTATCATCGACGGCAGCAAGACGCTGGCGTTTGCGCAGTTGGAGAAGAACTCGCGCTACAATCTCGCGGACGTGACCACCATCGCCAAGAAGAAGGGCAGCGGTTGGGTCATCGACGGCGAGAAGTTCGTGGTGCTGCACGGCGAGACCGCGGACACCCTGATCGTAACCGCGCGCACCAAGGGCGGCCAGCGTGATCGCAACGGCATCGGCGTGTTCCTGGTGCCGGCGAACGCCAAGGGTGTCACCGTCAAGGGCTACGCGACCCAGGACGGCATGCGCGCGGCGGACATCCGGTTCGAGGGCGTCGAGGTCGGCGCGGACGCCGTGATCGGCGATGCCGAGAACGGTCTGCCGCTGGTCGAGCGCGTGGTGGACGAAGCGCGCATCGCGATGTGCGCCGAGGCTGTCGGCGCGATGGACGAGTCGCTGAAATCGACGGTGGAGTATCTCAAGACCCGCAAGCAGTTCGGCGTCACGATCGGCAATTTCCAGACCTTGCAGCACCGCGCGGCGGATATGTTCGTGGCGCTGGAGCAGGCCCGCAGCATGTCGATTTTCGCCACTATGGCGTCCGATTTCGAGGACGCCGCCGAGCGCGCCAAGGCGGTCGCGGCGGCGAAGGTGCAGATCGGCAAGTCGCTGAAGTTCGTTGGCCAGCAGTCGATCCAGCTTCACGGCGGCGTCGGCATGACCATGGAGCTCAAGATCGGCCACTACTTCAAGCGGCTGACCATGATCGAGAGCACCTTCGGCGATACCGATTATCACCTGCGCCGCGTCAGCGAGGCGGGCAATCTGGTGTGACTGGTCGTCCCGGCAAGCGTAGCGCAAGCCGGGACCCATCACCCCTGTCGGAGATTTGAAAAACGGTCTTCCATGTCGTTCCAACAGAGCGATCTGGGATGATAGGTCCCGACGTTCGCCGGGACGACCAAGTTAGCGATCTGGACGATGCAGACCATGACGAACAATCCCTTCGATCTCACCGGCAAGGTCGCCGTCGTCACTGGATCGAGCCGCGGCATCGGCCGCGCCTCGGCGGAACTGCTGGCGCGGATGGGCGCGAAGGTCGTCGTCTCCAGCCGCAAGGCGGACGCCTGTCAGGAAGTCGCCGACGGCATCCGCGACGGCGGCGGTGACGCCCATGTCATCGCCTGCAACATCAGCCGCCGCGACGAGGTCGAGGCGCTGGTCAACGGCGCCATCGCGCATTATGGCAAGATCGACATTCTGGTCTGCAACGCGGCGGTCAATCCCTATTACGGCCCGCTGCTCGACATTACGGACGACGCCTTCGACAAGATCATGGGCGCCAACGTCAAGAGCAACATCTGGCTCTGCGGTCTGGCGATGCCGAAGATGGCCGAGCGCGGCGGCGGCTCGGTCGTCATCGTGTCCTCGATCGGGGGCTTGCGCGGCTCCACCGTGATCGGCGCCTACGGCATCTCCAAGGCGGCGGATTTCTCACTCTGCCGCAGCCTCGCCGGTGAGTGGGGCCCGAAGAACGTGCGGGTGAACTGCATCGCGCCGGGTCTGGTGAAAACCGATTTCGCCCGCGCGCTGTGGGAGAACGAGGAATTGCTGGCGCGCCGCACCGCGACCACGCCGCTGCGCCGGATCGGCGAGCCGCACGAGATCGCGGGCGCTGTGGTCTATCTCGCCTCCGATGCCTCGACCTTCATGACCGGCCAGACCATCGTCATCGATGGCGGCGTGACGACGGCAGCGGTGTAGGCTGTCTTCTCCTCCCGCCGCTAGTGGGGAGAGGGAATCGTCGTCATCCTGAGGTGCGAGCCGCCTTCGGCGAGCCTCGAAGGATGACGCACAACGCAATATATCCGCCGTCGCCCTTCGAGGCGCGCAAGCACGCGCGCACCTCAGGGTGACGGCGTTTCATTTTGCCGCTCATATTGACGCGCGTGCCGCGATCCGCTTGGTTTGCCGCAACAACACCGCGAACAAACCAGCATCCGGGAAGAACCGTCATGGCGTCGCATATCCTTGCCATCGATCAGGGCACGACCTCGTCGCGCGCCATCGTGTTCCGCTCGGATATGTCCATCGCAGCGCAGGCGCAGCAGGAATTCCCGCAGCACTTTCCGGCGTCAGGCTGGGTCGAGCATGAGCCGGAGGACATCTGGACCTCGACCATCGCGACCTGCCGCGAGGCGATGCGCAAGGCGGACGTCAAGCCCTCCGGCATTGCCGCCATCGGCATCACCAACCAGCGCGAGACCACCGTGGTGTGGGACCGTGCCACCGGCCAGGCGGTGCATCGCGCCATCGTCTGGCAGGACCGGCGCACGGCGGAGATTTGCGCGCGTCTGAAAGCCGACGGCCATGAGCCGCTTATTACGGCGCGGACCGGACTGATCGTCGATCCGTATTTCTCCGGCACCAAGGTGGCGTGGATTCTCGATCACGTTCCGGGCGCGCGCGAACGCGCCGGGCGCGGCGAACTGCTGTTCGGCACAGTGGACTCTTATCTCTTGTGGCGGCTGACCGGCGGCAAGGTTCACGCTACCGACGCCACCAACGCCTCGCGCACCCTGTTGTTCGACATCCACAAGGGCGCGTGGGACGACGATCTGCTGAAGATCCTGCGCGTGCCGCGCTCAATGCTGCCGGAGGTGCGCGATTCGTCCGCCGATTTCGGCGAGACCATTTCCGAGCTGTTCGGCGGCGTGATCACCATTCGCGGCATCGCCGGCGACCAGCAGGCGGCCACCATTGGTCAGGCCTGCTTCACGCCGGGCATGATGAAATCCACCTACGGCACCGGCTGCTTCGCGCTGCTCAACACCGGCGCCACCGCCGTGGCCTCGAAGAACAAGCTGCTGACGACCATCGCCTATCAGTTGAACGGCCGGCGCACTTATGCGCTGGAAGGTTCGATCTTCGTCGCCGGGTCCGCAGTGCAGTGGCTGCGCGACGGCCTCGGCCTCATCAAGCACGCGAGCGAAACAGGCCCGCTGGCGGACGCCAACGACACCACGCAATCGGTCTATCTGGTGCCGGCCTTCGTCGGCCTCGGCGCGCCGTACTGGAATCCGCGTGTGCGTGGCGCGCTGTTCGGGCTGACGCGCAACACCGGACCTGCGGAGATCGCACATGCGGTGCTGGAAAGCGTCTGCTACCAGACCTACGACCTGTGGGCGGCGATGCGCGCCGACTGGCCGGAAGCCGCGAGCGCAAACACCGTGCTGCGCGTCGATGGCGGCATGACGGCGTCGGACTGGACCATGCAGCGCCTGGCCGACCTGCTCAACGCGCCGGTGGACCGGCCCATGATTCAGGAAACCACTGCGGTGGGCGCGGCCTATCTCGCAGGCCTTGGCGCGGGCGTCTATCCCGAGCCCGCGCGCTTTGCGGATTCATGGCGGCTGGAACGCCGCTTCAAACCGAACATGAGCGAGGCCACGCGCACGCGAAAGCTCAAGGGCTGGGCGCAGGCGGTGAAGGGTGTGCTGGCGAGTGATCCGGGGGAGGACTAGGCGGAAAATCCAACAGCGGTTGAAGCGATTTATCGCAATCGCGGTTGTGTCTTTTTAACGGCTTTGACCCAAAAGTTCCATGCGCCGCGAATCGCGGCGTGTCCTTGTCTGCCAGGAAAGTTCAGACAGACATTTTCAGGGAGCCGTCCTCATGCTGCATCGCCGTGCGTTCTGCACTTGCGCTTCACTCGCCCTCGTTTCATCGCTCACGTCGAACAGTGCCCGGGCCGTGGATGCCGCCTGTGCGGTCATGACCCGCGACCGCCAGCACGCCATCACTCCGGACGAAGCGCTGGCGCGCCTCAAGGCTGGCAACGAGCGCTTCATCGACGGCAAGACCATCAATTGCGATCTGATCCAGCAGGCCAAGGAAACCGCGAAGTCGCAGGCCCCGTTCGCGGCCATTGTCGGCTGCATGGATTCGCGCGTGCCGCCCGAGCTTGTCTTCGATCAGCGGATCGGCGACGTCTTCTGCACCCGGGTGGCGGGCAATTTCATCAACACGGATTTCCTCGGCAGTCTGGAATATGCGGCCAAGGTCGCGGGCGCGCGGGCCATTGTGGTGCTGGGACACAGCGATTGCGGCGCCGTCAAGGGCGCGATCGATCACGTCAAGCTCGGTAACCTGACGGCGACCCTCGCCCACATTCAGCCGGCGGTGACGGCGAGCAAGATCAGCGGCGAACGCACCTCGAAAAATGCGGCGCTCGTCCAGGCGGTGGCCGAAACCAATGTGAAGATGGGCGTCGCCGCACTGACGGCGAAAAGCCCCGTGCTCAAGGACCTGGTCAAGGCGGGCCAGCTTCGCATCGTGGGCGCGATGCATGATCTCGAGACCCGCCGCGTCAGCTTCATGGCGTAAATCACGGAAATGGCGGCCGGAGAAACTCCGGCCGCCATGACTTTTCGCCTGCCTGCTTACTGGCAGATCACCTGCTGGTTGCCGAGGCGCGTGATCGAACCCGGCCGGCAGGTGAACCCGTTGCGGGCGTCGAAGCTCGCCGATGCCGGGATGGCGATGCCGTTATAGGTGTACGCGCCGACGTAGCCCGGATCGTCCCATCCGCCAGCATTCATCGAGGCATAGGACGCGCCATAGCGATGGCGGTTGCCGTAGGGATAGCTGCCCGCGTCGCTGTAACGGCTGCCATGGTAATAGCGGTCATTGTAGGCCGGGCCTCCGAATGGCGCGGTTGCAATCGCTCCCGCGGTGCCGACCGCAGCCCCCGCAATCGCGCCGGCCGTGCCGACAGCGCCGCCCACCACATCCGCCGGCCAGAAGCCGGTGCCGCGGTTGTTCCAGTCGTCGCGATCGTTCCAGCGATCGGAGGTGCGCATGTAATCTGCGCCGCGGGTATGCATTCGCGCGCTGTGCTTCATGTGGTGCTTGGACTTGTAGGTCTTTGCATGGATGCCGGAGCGAGGCTGCACGGTGTCCTGCGCGAGCACGGGCGTTGCGACCAGAGCGGTCACAGCCGCAGCCGCGGCGAAAAATGTCACCTGTTTCATATTGGAGTCCTTTTTTGATTGTCGGAAGTTGCGGTGCACCAACGTCCCTCGGACGAAGCTGTTCCGGGTTCCGGGACAATTAGAGTCACGCATGCGTGAGGGGAGGTTCAGAGATGGTGCGTACGTCTCGTAACGAGACAGCACACTCACGCACGGCGTCGTATGTACTTGCGTCGTCCCGGCGAAGGCCGGGACCCATACTCCCTAGATTTGCGACTGGAGAAGAGCGATGGCCACGGCGCTCCAATCGGCTTTTGTGGTTATGGGTCCCGGCCTTCGCCGGGACGACGCCGAATAATAAGACGGTAGCTTAATTCGGACTCACGTCTGCGCGCGGCTTCATGGCGAGCCGCATGTGCATGGCGCAACCGCAGCCCGGCGGATGCTTCGCCAATGGCAGCGCCGCGACATCGTCGTCCGCTTCAGGCGGCATCTCGCGCGACGGAATGTAGTTGAGGATCGGCGCGAGCCAGCGCTCGACCTCGGCAACGCTCATGCCCTTGCGCTCGGCATAGTCCTCGACCTGATCCTGCTCGATCTTGCCGACGCCGAAGTAATAGCTCTCCGGATGGCTGAAATAGAGTCCGGAGACCGACGAGCCCGGCCACATGGCGAAGCTCTCGGTCAGCGTCACGCCGGCGGTGCGCTCGGCGTCGAGCAGCTTGAACAGCGTCGCCTTCTCGGTGTGGTCCGGCTGCGCGGGATAGCCCGGCGCGGGGCGGATGCCGGCATATTCCTCGAGGATCAAGGCGTCGGGCGCCAGCGTCTCGTCCGGCGCGTAGCCCCAGAATTCCTTGCGCACGCGCTGATGCATGCGTTCAGCGAAAGCCTCGGCGAGGCGGTCTGCCAGTGCCTTGACGAGGATGGAGGAGTAATCGTCGTTGGCGTTCTTGAAGCGGTCCGCGACGGCGTCTTCGCCGATGCCGGCGGTGACCACGAACGCCCCGATATAATCCGGCACGCCGCTCGTGACCGGCGCAATGAAATCCGACAGCGCGACATTCTTGCGGCCCTCGCGCTTTTCAAGCTGCTGGCGCAATGTGTGCAGCGTGGTGAGCGGCTTCAAGCGCGCCTCGTCGCTGTAGAGCACGATGTCGTCGCCCTCGGCATTCGCCGGCCAGAAGCCGATGGTGGCGCGGGCCTTGAACCAGTTCTCCTTGATGATGCGGTCGAGCATCTTGCGCGCGTCGTCATAGAGCGAGCGCGCGGCCTCGCCGACCTTCGGGTCGTCGAGAATGGCCGGAAAGCGCCCGGTCAGTTCCCAGGTCTGGAAGAACGGCGTCCAGTCGATGTACTGCGCCAGTTCTTCCAGCGAATAGCTGTCGAAGCTCTTGATGCCGATGAAGGCCGGCTTCTTCGGCGTGGTCTTGCTCCAGTCGATCTTCAGTGCGTTGGCGCGCGCGGTTTCCAGCTTGAGCCGCTTCTTGTCCTGCTGCGCCTTGAAGTGCGCATTTGAAATCTTCGCGTAGTCGGCGCGAACTTCGCGGGCGTATTCCTCTTTCTTCTCCGCCGACAACAGCGACGAGGCGACGCCGACCGCGCGGCTGGCGTCGTTGACGTGTACCACCGGGCCGCGCCTGTAGGCAGGGTCGATCTTCACCGCGGTATGCACGCGGCTGGTGGTCGCGCCACCGATCAGCAGCGGAATGTCGAGGCCCTGACGCTCCAGTTCGGACGCGAGGAACACCATCTCGTCCAGCGACGGCGTGATGAGGCCCGACAGGCCGATGATGTCGGCCTGCTCGGCCTTCGCGGTCTCGATGATCTTCGCGGCGGGCACCATGACGCCGAGATCGACCACCTCGAAGTTGTTGCACTGGAGCACGATGCCCACGATGTTTTTGCCGATGTCGTGGACGTCGCCTTTCACGGTGGCGAGCACGATCTTGCCGGCGGAGTTACGCCCGTCGCCGACAATGCCGTTGGCCTTGTTGCGCGCCTTTTCCTCTTCCATGAACGGCATCAGGTAGGCGACCGCCTGCTTCATCACGCGCGCGGACTTCACCACCTGCGGCAGGAACATCTTGCCGTCGCCAAAGAGATCGCCGACGATGTTCATGCCCGCCATCAGCGGACCCTCGATCACGTTGAGCGGCCGCTCCACGGTGAGACGCGCGGCTTCGGTGTCGGCGTCGATATATTCGGTGATGCCGTTGACCAGCGCGTGGCTGAGGCGCTTCTCCACCGGCCATTCACGCCAGGCGAGATCCTGTTCCTTGACCTGCTTGCCCTGACCGCGGAATTTTTCCGCAAGCTCCAGCAGCCGCTCCGGCGCGCCGGGATCGCGGTTGAGGATGACGTCTTCGCAGACCTGGCGCAGTTCGGGATCGATGTCGTCGTATATCACCATCTGCCCGGCATTGACGATGCCCATATCCATGCCGGCCTTGATGGCGTGATACAGGAACACCGAGTGCATCGCCTCGCGCACCGGCTCGTTGCCGCGGAACGAGAACGACAGGTTGGAGACTCCGCCGGAGATATGCGCGTGCGGCAGGTTCTGCCGGATCCAGCGCGTCGCCTCGATGAAATCGACGCCGTAATTGTTGTGTTCTTCGAGGCCCGTGGCGATGGCAAAGATGTTGGGGTCGAAGATGATGTCCTGCGGCGGGAAGTTCAGCTTGGTTGTCAGCAGATCGTAGGCACGCTTGCAGATCTCGATCTTGCGCTCATAGGTGTCGGCCTGTCCGGCCTCGTCGAATGCCATCACCACCACGGCCGCGCCATGGCGCCGCGCGATGGTTGCTTCGTGGATGAATTTTTCCTCGCCCTCTTTCATCGAGATCGAGTTGACGATCGGCTTACCCTGCACGCATTTCAGGCCAGCCTCGATCACGTCGAACTTCGAGGAGTCGACCATCACCGGCACGCGGGCGATGTCCGGCTCCGAGGCGACGAGGTTGAGGAAATCGATCATCGCCTGCTTCGAATCGAGCAGGCCCTCGTCCATGTTGACGTCGATGACCTGCGCGCCGTTCTCCACCTGATCGCGCGCGACCTGCAATGCGGCGGTGTAGTCGCCTTCCTTGATGAGTTTGCGGAAGCGCGCCGAGCCGGTGACGTTGGTGCGTTCGCCGACATTGACGAACGGAATGTCGGAGGTCAGCGAGAACGGCTCGAGGCCGGACAGCCGCAGCAGCGGCGCAATCTCGGGAACGATGCGCGGCTTGTGCGGCGCGCAGGCTTCCGCAATCGCCTTGATGTGCGCGGGCGTGGTGCCGCAGCAGCCGCCGACCACGTTGACGAGGCCGGCCTGTGCGAACTCGCCAACGAGGCGGGCCATGTATTCCGGCGTCTCGTCGTACTGGCCGAATTCATTGGGCAGGCCGGCGTTCGGATAGGCGCACACGAGCGTATCCGCGACCCGGCCGATATCGGCGATATGTGCGCGCAGGTCTTCCGCGCCGAGCGCGCAATTGAAGCCGATGGTGATCGGGCTGGCGTGCTGCACCGAGTACCAGAATGCTTCCGGCAGTTGCCCCGACAGAAGGCGTCCGGACTTGTCCGTGATGGTGCCGGAGATCATCACCGGCACATAAATCCCGCGTGCCTCGGATATTTCCGAGATGGCGTACAGCGCGGCCTTGGCGTTGAGCGTGTCGAAGATGGTTTCGACCAACAGCAGATCCGCGCCGCCGTCGAGCAGGCCGTTGATCTGCTCGCTGTAGGCGATGCGCAGGTCGTCGAACGTCACCGCGCGGTAACCGGGATTGGCGACGTCCGGCGAGATCGAGGCGGTGCGGTTGGTCGGTCCGAGCGCGCCGGCGACGAAGCGCGGCTTGCCGTCGGCGGCCTCGGCGCGCTTCGCGGCGTTGCGCGCCAGCTTCGCGCCTTCAAGATTCATCTCGTAGGCGATGGTGGTGAGATCGTAGTCGGCCTGCGCGATCGAGGTCGACGAGAACGTGTTGGTCGCGACGATGTCCGCGCCCGCCGCGAGATAGGCGAAGTGAATGTCCTCGATGGCCTGCGGCTGGGTGAGGATCAGGAGGTCGTTGTTGCCGCGCAGGTCGCGGTGAAAGTCCTTGAAGCGTTCGCCGCGAAACGCCGCCTCGTCGAACTGCAATCCCTGGATCATGGTGCCCATCGCACCGTCGAGCACGAGGATGCGTTCGCGGGCCAGCGAGCGGAAATTTTCCGCGATAGGGGATGTTTTTTTCACAGTATCTGTCACTGCGCATATCCTTCAATCGCAGTGCGATTTGGCTGCTTACGTTCCCTCCCCCTTGCGGGGGAGGGAGCAGGAAGATGAGCGCGCGGAAATGGTTGGCTTGCGGAGATGTCTTCACACTCATGGGATCACGCTGCTTTCTGCGCACCGTTCGGGCGAATGCCCAGAAGGTGGCTGATGGCGAACACGAGATCCGCCCGGTTCATCGTATAGAAATGGAAATTCTCGACGCCCTGCTTGGCGAGTTTCTGCACCTGTCCCGCGGCGACGGTCGCGGCCACGAGGCGGCGCGTGTCGGCGTCGTCATCGAGCCCCTCGAACTTGGCTTCGAGCCAGCCCGGAATCGTCGCGCCGGCGCGGGTGGCGAAGTTTTTCGCGAGCTTGAAATTATGCACCGGCAGGATGCCCGGCACGATCGGAATGTTGATTCCCGCCGCGCGGACGCGGTCGAGATAGCGATAGTAGAGATCGTTGTCGAAAAAGAACTGTGTGATCGCGCGCGTGGCGCCGGCATCGATCTTGGCCTTCAGCGCGTCGATGTCCGCATCGAAACTGGCGCTTTCGGGATGCTTCTCGGGGTAGGCCGAGACGCTGACCTCCATGTCGGGATGGTTGCGCTTGATGCTGGCGACGAGATCGGACGACTGCTGATAACCGTCCGGGTGCGCCGTGTATTTCGTGCCGATGCCGCTTGTCGGATCGCCGCGCAGCGCCACGATGTGGCGGACGCCGACCTCGTGATAGCGCGCGACCACATCGTCGATGTCCGCTTTCGTCGCGGCGACGCAGGTGAGATGCGCGGCCGGCGTCAGTTTGGTCTCGGCGAGAATGCGCGCGATGGTCGCGTGGGTGCGCTCGCGGGTCGAGCCGCCCGCGCCATAGGTCACCGAGACGAAGCTAGGGGACAGCGGCGCGAGCCGGTTGATGACCTCCCAGAGGCTGCGCTCCATCTCCTCGGTCTTGGGCGGGAAGAACTCGAAGGAAATCGCCGGAGGTTTTTGTCCGGCCGGGGCGGGTGTCTCACTCGTCACGCGTCTCAACTCCATATGTCGGCGGCGATGCGCGGGCCGGATCGGCAGCGGCCTTCGCGGGCCAACGCGCCTTCATTTCGCCCTTCAGGGCGAAGTTCGTCACCATTTGGCCATTGCCATTTAAAATAGGGGAAAGCCGGGCTTTCCGACAGCCCATTGCCAGTGGATTTCAGGTGGGAAATTGCCCAATTATGCGAGATTGTCAGGGGCAATATAGTCTGATCGGGGGCTTGCGGAGCTGGCTATCGGCCAGAATGACCCAAAAATCTTTAATAACTACGATATTTTCGGACAAGAGTGCATTCCGGTCGTGGGCAGAATGTCGGAGCATATCTGAATCTGCCGCTTATCTGCCCACCAACTGTTATGATCGTCGGCTGGGAGGCATGCGTGCCGGCGCTTTGTCAGGCGTCTGCGAGTCATTAGTTTGGCCAAATGACCCCGCTTTCCGTCCTCGACCTTTCGGTCGTCACCACCGGCACGCCGCCCGCTGAGTCGCTGCGCAACAGCATCGATCTGGCGAAGCATGCCGACCAGCTCGGCTACACCCGCTACTGGCTGGCCGAGCATCACAGCCTCGCCTCGGTCGCGTCTCCCGCGCCCGAGATCATGATCGGCCAGATCGCGGCGGCGACACAGCGGATTCGCGTCGGCTCCGGCGGCGTGATGCTGCCGAACCATGCGCCGCTGATGGTGGCCGAACGGTTCAAGATGCTGGAGGCGCTGTTTCCGGGCCGCATCGATCTCGGCCTTGGCCGCGCGCCGGGCACCGATCAGACCACCATGCATGCGCTGCGTCAGCGTTTCGATCAGCGCGGCGGCGACGATTTCATCGAGCGGCTGATCGAACTGACGCTGTGGGAGACGCGCGAATTTCCCCCGAACCATCCCTACCACAACGTCTTCGCGATGCCGAACGATACCGTGTTGCCGCCGATCTGGCTGCTAGGGTCGAGCGATTACAGTTCGCAGTTGGCGGCGCAGCTCGGCATGGGCTTCGCGTTCGCGCATCACTTCGCCTCGCACGACGCGGCGGATGCGATGATCCACTATCGCGCGCATTTCAAGCCGTCGCGCTGGCGCGAAAATCCGCATGCCATTCTGGCCATTGCAGCGATCATGGCGGAGACCGACGAGGAAGCCGACCGGATCGCATCGTCGGCCGATCTCAACCGCCTGCTGCGCGATCGCGGCCAGTACAAGCCCTTGCCGAGCATCGAGGAAGCACAGGCTTATCCTTATACGGACGCCGAGCGTGCGGCCATCGCGCGCAACCGCTCGCGGATGTTCGTCGGCTCAAAGCAGACCGTGATGGAAAAGATCGCGCCGCTGATCGAGGCGAGCCGGCCCGACGAGGTGATGGTGATCACGGCGACCTACGATCACGAGGCACGCAAGCGGTCCTACAGCTTGCTCGCGGACGCATTCGGAATCGGCCGGCAGGCGGCGGCGTGAGCAGACGCTGCGACACACGTTTGGTTGCAGTTATCGCTCTGGACTAGGGAGTATCGCGCGGCGGAAGCATGCGCACCAAGGTGCGGTCACGAAATACGAAATGATGGAGCAGCGCCGCGAGCGCGTGGAAGCACGCCAGAATGACCAGCGCGTTCGCCATCACCTCGTGAACCTCTTTCACTGAACGGGCAAATGCACGGTCCGCGATCCAGGGGGAAGCGATCTCGCCCAGGCCGAACAATGGCAGGCTGTTGCCCTTTGCAAACTGCAGCGCGATGCCGGTGACCGGAACGGCGACAAGCAGCGCATACAATGCGTAGTGTGCAATCCTCGCCGCTGGATCGGACCAGCGCCCCATCCATGTGCTGAACTTCGTCGGTTCTGGCATCGGCGTATGGGTCATGCGCCAAGGCACGCGGACAATCGAAATGATGAGGATCGCGAGCCCCACTGAAATATGAACGAACAGTCCAGCGGCCTGCCCGGAGCCCTTGGGCAAGACGTCATCGAATGTGCCGAGCGCCCACGCAATCGCAACCAGAAGCACTGTCAGCCAGTGCAACAACTGTGCTGTCGGGCTATATCGATAAGCCAGTTTTTCCTGCGGCATGAGCTGCTCCTTTCACGTAGTGTTATGCTTCGCAGGGAATGTGTTGCTTGATGTGGGTCAAGCGCCAGTTTTCTCGCGGCGCTATCTTTGCAACTGATAAGCAATCGTACCGGATACAAGAATGCACCCGCTGCATCGTGAAACACATCTTATCGAGCGCATCGGCTGGCTTCGCGCAGCGGTGCTTGGAGCTAATGACGGCATCATTTCAACGGCAAGCCTGGTCGTTGGTGTCGCCGCAGCATCCAACTCGTCGAGTGAAGTGATGGTCGCGGGCGTTGCCGCCCTGGTCGCCGGCGCCACATCGATGGCGGCGGGCGAGTACGTTTCGGTCAGTTCGCAGGCCGACACGGAATCCGCTGACCTGGCAAAAGAACGCCGTGAACTCGCGGAGCAACCTGAGTCAGAGCTTGATGAGTTGACGAATATTTACGTTGACAGAGGGCTCACGCCTTCACTGGCGCGAGAGGTTGCAATGCAACTGACCGCTAAGGATGTGTTTGCCACCCATGCGCGCGACGAACTGGGTCTTTCCGCGCACGTTGTTGCCCGCCCCGTGCAGGCGGCGTTCACGTCGGCAGGGACATTTGCCGCCGGTGCTGCCCTGCCGCTGGTCATGGCGGTGTTGTCGCCTCCGCCCCTGATTCCGTGGATCGTATCCGGCGGCTCGCTTGTCGCGCTGGCGCTTCTCGGCGCGATTGGTGCATGGACCGGAGGCGCGGGCATTTTCAGGCCGATGCTAAGGGTCGTGTTCTGGGGTGCCGTTGCCATGGGAGCGACCGCGGCCATTGGGCGTCTTGTCGGCCACGCCGTCTAGCGAGGCAGGATCAGACGCAGACGGAAACTGCGTTGCCTCACTCCGCCTTCTCGCTGAAGGCGACGCGGAACGGGTGGGCCGGATAAACGCCGACGATCCGCAATTCCTTCGAGAAGAACTGCAATTCCTCCAGTGCGAAGGCGAGGTTGCGGTCATCGGGATGGCCGTCGACATCGGCGTAGAACTGCGTGGCGAAGAAATTGCCTTCCACCATGTAGCTTTCCAGCTTCGTCATGTTGACGCCGTTGGTGGCGAAGCCGCCCAGCGCCTTGTAGAGCGCAGCCGGAAGGTTGCGCACGCGGAAAACAAAAGTGGTCACCAATGGGCCGGAGCCTTGCGCGGCCCAGAGCTGCTCGCGCGCCAGAATGACGAAGCGCGTGGTGTTGTGGCTCTCGTCCTCGATGTCCTCGGCGAGAATGTCGAGGCCGTAGATATCGGCGGCGAGACGCGAGGCGATGGCGGCGCAGCTCTTGTCGCCGCGCTCCGCGACGATGCGCGCCGCTCCCGCGGTATCGCCCGCGACAATTGGCTTGATGCCGAGCTTGCGGATGATGCGGCGGCATTGTCCGATGGCGTGGACATGGCTTTCGACGGTCTTGATGCCGTCGAGCTTCGCGCCGCGCGGCGCCATCAACTGATGCCGGATCGGCAGGAACCATTCGCCGACGATGAAAAGTCCCGACTGTGGCAGCAGGTGATGAATGTCGGCGACGCGCCCCGCCACCGAATTCTCGATTGGGATCATGCCGAGGCCGGCTTCACCCGACGAGATCGCCGCCAGTGCATCCTCGAAGGTGGCGCATGGCAGCGGCGTGGCGTCGGGAAACGCTTCCGCGATCGCGATATGCGAGTTGGCTCCGGGCTCGCCCTGAAAGGCGATCTTCATCGGTGTGCTCATGGTGCCTTGCCTGCCAGCATCTGCCGCGCGGTCTCGAGATCGTGAGGCGTATCGACGCCCAGCGGCACCGTGTCAACCACCGTGACGTCGATCCGCATCCCGGCCTCCAGCGCCCGCAACTGTTCGAGTTTTTCGCGGATCTCCAGGGGCGAGGGCGGCAGCGCCACGAACCGCGCCAGCGCTTCCCTGCGATAGGCGTAAAGCCCGATATGGTGGTAGCGCGGGCCATCGCCGTGGGGGGCGGTCGCCCGGGTGAAATACAGCGCCCGCAGCCGGGTGGCGCTCAGCGGCGATCCGACGATCTTCACGACGTTCGGGTTGGTGTGTTCCTCATCCTTTGCGATCACGGCGGCCAGCGTGGCGATGTCGACGCCGGTGTCGTTGAGCGGCGCCAAAACCGCGCGAATATCGGCCGGTTCGATAGTGGGCAGGTCGCCCTGCACGTTGATGATGGTGTCGACCTGGCCCGCGCCGTCGAGTGCCTCAAGCGCCTCGAAGATCCGGTCGGAGCCGGACGGATGGTCCGCGCGGGTCATGACGGCCTCGCCGCCGTGGGCGGTCACGGCGCTGGCGATCTCCGGCGCATCGGTGGCGACGATCACCCGGCCGATTCGCGCCGCTTCCGCCCGGCGCAGCACATGGACGATCATCGGCAGGCCGGCGATGTCCAGGAGCGGCTTTCCCGGCAGGCGGGTGGCGGCCATGCGGGCGGGAATCAGCACCAGAGCGCGGGTTTCTGTCATCGGGGCAAGCGGCTCGTGATCCGGTTCTGACATTCGTATCATAGCGTCGCAGGCACCTTTACGAATGTCAGAACCAAAGGATCACGAGAATCATAATTTGCTAGTGTCCTGTATCCGACGTTCGTTTAGAGGGCGCCGGAAAGTGAGACGAACGTCGGATACAGGACACTAGGACAGCCAAAATGATGAGGAAATGACGGGCCTTTTCAAAGGGTCGCGCGTTTATACGGGTTGCCAGAAGGCAGGCAAACCGTTATCTCGATCCGGCTGCCTGTATTGCGCTGCACGGCTGTTCCCGGTAGCTATCCATGACCGCGTTCAGCGGCCTATTATCTCGACTTTCAGGCTAGGGCCCGATCGAAAATGGACTCCTTCGAACTCAACAAGATCATGGGCGCGGTGCTTGGCACCTGCCTCGTTCTGCTCGCAACCAACATGGCCGCCAACGCGATTTTCTCGCCGAAGAAGCTGGAAAAGCCCGGCTTTGAAATCGCGGTGAAGGAAACCGAAGGCGGCGCCGGTCCGGCTGCCGCCGCAGCGCCAGCCGAGCCGATCGAAAAGCTGCTCCAGACGGCTTCCGTCGAGAAGGGCATGGCGGCTTCCAAGAAGTGCGCGTCCTGCCACTCGTTCGAGAAGGGCGGTCCGAACAAGGTCGGTCCTAATCTTTACGGCATCGTCGATGACGAGGTCGGCCACGGCCGCAACGGGTTCAACTTCTCCGCCGCCATGAAGGCCAAGGGCGGCAAGTGGACCTATGACGACCTCAACAAGTTCATCACCAACCCGAAGGCCGCTGTCCCGGGCACCGCGATGGGCTTCGCCGGCATCCAGAAGGACAGCGAGCGCGCCGACCTGATCGCCTATCTGCGCACCCTTGCCGATACGCCGGTCCCGCTGCCGACGGCGAGCAAGTAACTCGTCCCGCGCGTGACAGAAATTTAATCCCAAACGGCCAGGTTCGCCTGGCCGTTTTTGTATTGTGATGGCTGTTGTTTTCGAACGGGACGTTTGGCCGCAAAGTAAGGTGTGGCAACGGGCTGGCATCACATCCAAAAACCGACATAATCGGTCAGGACGTTGCCTCGACACCTGATTTTCGACCAGCAACAGGAACTTTCAATTTGAGCATTTCCCGCCGCCGTCTTCTCCAGAGCGGAGCTTTTGTTGCAGCAGCCCCGATGCTGAAGGCAGCGGGCCTCGATGCAGTTTCATCCGCACACGCCCAATCGGCTCCTGAGTGGCGTCATGCGCTGTCGCTGTTCGGCGACATCAAGTATCCCGCCGATTTCAAGCGGTTCGACTACGTCAATCCGGATGCGCCGAAAGGCGGACTGGCGCGGCAGATTTCCATCGGCACCTTCGACAACTTCAACATCGCGGTCGCCGGCGTGAAGGGCAACATCGCGCCAGCGGTGGGACTGCTCTACGAGACCTTGATGGCGCGGTCGCAGGACGAGGCGACCACCCAGTATGGCCTGCTGGCCGAGTCCGTGTCCCATCCCGAAGATCATTCGTGGGTGATCTATCGCCTGCGCAAGGAGGCGCGCTGGAACGACGGCAAGCCGGTGACGCCGGAAGATGTGCTGTTCTCGATGGAGGCGCTGAAGAAATACAGCCCGATGTATTCGTCCTACTACAAGCATGTGGTGAAGGCGGAGAAGGCTGGCCCACAGGACGTCAAGTTCACGTTCGATGCACCGGGCAATCGCGAACTGCCGACCATTGTCGGCGAACTGATGGTGCTGCCGAAGCACTGGTGGGAAGGCGCCGACAGCGAGGGCCGCAAGCGCGACATCGGCGCGACCACGCTGGAGAAGCCGCTCGGCTCCGGTCCCTACGCCATCAAGGAATTCGTCGCGGGCCGCTCGGTGACGCTGGAACGGGTGAAGAATTACTGGGGCGAGAAATCGCCGACGCGAATCGGCCAGAACAATTTCGACGAACTGCGTTACGAATTCTTCCGCGACACCACGGTGTCGCTCGAAGCGTTCAAGGCCGATCAGGCCGACTGGATCATCGAGTCGTCGGCGAAGAACTGGGCGACGGCCTACGATTTTCCGGCGGTGACCGAGAAGCGCGTGGTGCTTGAGGAATTCCCGATCAACGATTCCGGCCGGATGCAGGGCTTCGCCTTCAACATCCGGCGTCCGTTGTTCGCGGACAAGCGCGTGCGGCGCGCCTTCAACTATGCGTTCGACTTCGAGGAAATGAACAAGCAATTGTTCTATGGCCAGTACAAGCGCATCGGCAGCTACTTCGAAGGCACCGAACTGGCGAGCTCCGGCATCCCGCAGGGCCGGGAGTTCGAGATTCTCAAAGAGGTCTACGGCGAGATTCCGCCGGAGGTGATCGCCAAGCCCTATGAGAACCCTGTCGGCGGCGATCCCGAGAAGGTGCGTGAGAACCGCCGGCAGTCGACGCGGCTGCTGAAAGAAGCGGGCTATGAGGTGCGCGACCAGAAGCTGGTGGACAAGGACGGCAAGCAGGTCTCGGTGGAGTTTCTCGTCTCGAACCCGCCGTCGGAACGCATCGTTCTGTTCTACAAGCCATCGCTCGAACGTCTCGGTATCAACGTGACGGTCCGCACCGTCGACGACGCGCAATACCAGAACCGCCTGCGCAATTTCGATTACGATATCATCACCGATGTCTGGGGCCAGTCGCTGTCGCCGGGCAACGAGCAGCGCGATTTCTGGGGCTCGCAATCCGCCGACGTGCCGGGGTCGCGCAACAGCATCGGGATCAAGAATCCAGTGGTGGACAAGCTGATCGACAAGATCATCTTCGCTGACAATCGCGAGACGCTGGTGGCCGCGACCAAGGCGCTCGATCGCGTGCTGCTGTGGCACTATTACGTCGTGCCGCAGTTCACCTATGGATTCATGCGATACGCGCGCTGGGATCGTTTCAGCCACGCGCCGCTGCCGCAATATGGCCGGTCCGGTCTGCCGTCCTTGTGGTGGTTCGACAAGGACAAGGCCGAGAAGATCGGCAGGCGTTCTTGACCGGGCTTTCGCGGCGACGGGTTCTTGTTCTCGGCGGCAGCGCGATGGCGGCAGCGTGGGCACGGCCCGGCTCCGCACAATCGGGTGTGGAGACTGCGCCGGACTCCCACGGCATGTCGGCGTTCGGTGACCTGAAATATCCGGCGGATTTTCGCCAGTTCGATTATGTCAATGCCGCCGCGCCGAAAGGCGGCGTGTTCTCGACCATCCCGTCGTCGCGGGCCTACAACACCTCGTTCCAGACCTTCAATTCGCTGAACAGCTTCATCCTCCGGGGCGATGGCGCTGCCGGCATGGACCAGACCTTTGCGTCGCTGATGGTCCGCGCCGCCGACGAGCCGGATGCGATGTACGGGCTTGTGGCGCGCTCGGTGAAGGTCTCGCCGGACAAGCTGGCCTATCGTTTCACGCTGCGGCCCGAGGCGAGATTCCATGACGGCACGAAACTCACCGCGCAGGATGCCGCGTTCTCGCTGAATATCCTGAAAGCGAAGGGCCATCCCATCATCCAGCAGCAGCTGCGCGACATGGTGAAGGCCGAAGCCAGCGACGACGCGACGCTGACGGTGGCGTTCGCGGAAAAGCGAGGCCGCGATGTGCCGCTCTATGCGGCGGGACTGCCGATCTTCTCGAAGGCCTATTACGACAAGAAGCCGTTCGACGAATCCACCCTCGAGATTCCGCTCGGCTCCGGGCCTTACAAGGTGGGGCGCTTCGAGGCTGGGCGTTATATCGAGTATGATCGCGTCAAGGACTGGTGGGCGAAGGACCTGCCGGTGTCGCGCGGCGCATTCAACTTCGACGCCGTGCGCTACGAGTTCTATCGCGACCGTGACGTCGCGTTCGAAGGCTTCACCGGTCGCAATTATCTCTATCGCGAGGAGTTCACGGCGCGGATCTGGAACACGCGCTACGATTTCCCTGCCATCAAGGATGGCCGCGTCAGGCAGGAAACGCTGCCGGACGACACGCCGTCCGGCGCGCAGGGCTGGTTTCTCAACATGCGCCGCGCGCAGTTCAAGGATCCGCGCGTGCGCGAGGCGCTGATCCAGGCGTTCGATTTCGAATGGACCAACAAGACCATCATGTACGGCGCCTATGCGCGCACCCAGTCGCCGTTCCAGAACTCGGACCTGATGGCGAACGGGCCGCCGCCGCCGGAAGAACTCAAGCTGCTCGAACCGTTCCGAGGTCAGGTGCCGGACGAGGTGTTCGGCACGCCGTTCGTGCCGCCGGTCTCCGATGGCTCGGGACAGGATCGCACGCTGCTGCGCAAGGCCTCGCAACTGCTGCTCGATGCGGGATGTGCGATCAGGGACGGCAAGCGCCGGCTGCCCAACGGCGATCAGTTCAGAATCGAATTCCTGCTCGATGAGCCGGCGTTTCAGGCCCATCACGCGCCGTATATCAAGAACCTCGGCGTGCTCGGCATCGACGCCAGCGTGCGGCTGGTCGATCCGGTGCAGTATCGCGCGCGCCTTGACGATTTCGATTTCGATGTCGCGATTCAGCGTTTCAGCATGTCGTCCACGCCGGGCGATGCGATGCGGACGTTCTTCTCGTCGCGGGTTGCGGACGTCAAGGGATCGCAGAATCTCTCCGGCATCAAGAGTCCGGCGCTCGATGCGCTGATCGAGCGCATCATCGCCGCGAACGACCGCGACGAATTGCGCGTCGCCTGCCGGGCTTTCGACCGGGTGTTCCGCGCGGGCCGCTACTGGGTGCCGCAATGGTATTCGGCCAGCCACCGCATTGCCTATTGGGATGTCTTCGCCCATCCTCCGAACATCCCGCGCTACGCGGGCGGTGTCGGCGCGCCGGATCTATGGTGGAGCGATGAGGCCAAGGCCAAGAAGCCCGAGCAGGCGAAATAAGTCATGAGCGCGTATATCGCCCGCCGCATCCTGCTGATGATTCCCACGCTGCTGGGCATTCTGTTCGTGTCGTTCGTGGTGGTGCAGTTCGCGCCCGGCGGGCCGGTGGAGCGGGTGATCGCGCAATTGTCCGGTTCCGACACGGGAGCCAGCTCGCGCATCTCCGGATCGGCCGGCGGCGATTTCGCCTCGCGGCCGCAGGCCGGCGCATCGGCCGATGCCGTCAGTTCGAAATATCGCGGTGCGCAGGGTCTCGATCCGGATTTTGTGAAAAGCCTCGAAAAGCAGTTCGGCTTCGACAAGCCCGCGCCCGAACGCTTCGCGCTGATGTTGTGGAATTTCGCGCGGTTCGATTTCGGCAAGAGCTATTTCCGCGACGTCAGCGTGATCCAGCTCATCAAGGAGAAGCTGCCGGTCTCGATGTCGCTCGGCATCTGGATGACGCTGCTGACCTACCTGATCTCGATTCCGCTCGGCATCCGCAAGGCCATGCATGACGGTTCGACGTTCGACGTCTGGACCTCGGGCATTATCATCATCGGATTTGCGATTCCCGGATTTCTGTTCGCAATCCTGCTCATCATCCTGTTTGCGGGCGGATCGTTCTTCGACATCTTCCCGCTGAGGGGACTGACGTCCGACGGCTGGTCGACGTTTCCATGGTACTGGAAAGTCATCGACTATTTCTGGCACATCACGCTGCCACTGATCTCGATGGCGCTCGGCGCCTTCGCCACCATGACGCTGCTGACCAAGAACTCGTTCCTCGACGAAATCCGCAAGCAATACGTGATGACCGCGCGCGCCAAGGGATGCAGCGAGACGCAAGTGCTGTACGGCCACATCTTCCGCAACGCCATGCTGATCGTGATCGCCGGATTTCCAAGCGCGTTCATTCACGCATTTTTCTCCGGCTCGCTGCTGATCGAGACGATCTTCTCGCTCGACGGCCTCGGTCTTCTTGGATTTGAAAGCGTGCTCAACCGCGATTATCCGGTGGTGTTCGGTACGCTGTTCATTTTTTCGCTGGTCGGTCTCGTGGTCAATCTGATCTCCGATTTGGCCTATATGTGGATCGATCCGCGCATCGATTTCGAGGCGCGCGAGGTATGACGGTGGCTCCGATCCCGCCGGTCGAGGCTACGGCGCAATCGCCGCTGGGCGAAGCCGTGCTGCCGTCGCGGCATCCGCTCGGCATTTCGCCGCTCAACCAGCGGCGCTGGCGCAACTTCAAGTCCAACCGCCGCGGCTACTGGTCGTTCTGGATCTTCTCGTTCCTGTTCCTGATTTCGCTGTTCGCGGAACTGATCGCCAACGACCGCCCGTTCCTGATCAAGTTCGACGGCAGGCTGTATTTCCCGGCCTTCATCAACTACTCGGAGACCACATTCGGCGGCGATTTCGAGACGTCTGCCGATTACCGCGATCCTTATTTGCAAAAGCTGATTGCCGAGAAGAACGGCACCATCATCTGGCCGCTGATCCGCTATTCCTACGACACCCACAATCTCGACCTGCCGACGCCCGCGCCGTCGAAGCCGACCTGGATGCTGACAGAAGCGCAGTGCAAGCCGGTGGTCGAAAAGAAGGGTCTCAAGAGCTGCCGCGATCTCGAATACAACTGGCTCGGCACCGACGATCAGGGCCGCGACGTAGTCGCGCGGCTGATCTACGGCTTCCGCATCTCGGTGCTGTTCGGCCTCGCGCTGACGATCGTGTCATCGGTGGTCGGCATCGCTGCCGGCGGCATCCAGGGCTATTTCGGTGGCTGGGTCGATCTTTTGTTCCAGCGTTTCATCGAGGTGTGGACCGCGATCCCGTCGCTTTATCTGCTGCTGATCCTGTCGTCGGTGCTGGTGCCGGGCTTCTTCGTGCTGCTCGGAATCCTGCTGCTGTTCTCGTGGGTGTCGCTGGTTGGCCTCGTGCGCGCGGAATTCCTGCGCGGGCGCAATTTCGAATACATCCAGGCGGCGCGCGCGCTCGGCGTCTCCAATGGCACCATTATGTTCCGCCATCTGTTGCCCAACGCGATGGTGGCGACCATGACTTTCTTGCCGTTCATCGTGTCGTCCTCGGTGATGACGCTGACCGCGCTGGATTTCCTCGGCTTCGGTCTGCCGCCGGGCTCGCCGTCGCTCGGCGAATTGCTGTCGCAGGGCAAATCGAACGTGCAGGCGCCGTGGCTCGGCTTCACCGGCTTCTTCTCGGTGGCGATCATGCTGTCGCTGCTGATCTTCATCGGCGAGGGCGTGCGCGACGCCTTCGATCCGCGCAAGACGTTCAGGTGAGAAACATGGACGCAATCAACCAGCCCCTGCTCGATGTGCGCGATCTGTCGGTGGCCTTCCGTCAGGGCGGCAGCGAGAGCGTCGCCGTCGATCATGTCTCGTTCTCGATCGATCGCGGGCAGTGCGTGGCGCTGGTCGGCGAATCCGGCTCGGGCAAATCGGTCAGCGCGCTGTCGGTGCTGAAGCTGTTGCCTTATCCCACCGCGTTCCATCCCTCCGGCGGCATTCGCTTCAAGGGGCAGGAATTGCTCGGCATGAGCGAGAACGAGATGCGCGGCATTCGCGGCAACGACATCTCGATCATCTTCCAGGAGCCGATGACGTCACTCAATCCGCTGCACACCATTGAGGCGCAGATCGGCGAGGTGATTCATCTCCACAGCGGCGTGCGCGGCGCGATGGCGCGGGCGCGGATCCTCGAACTCCTGACGCAGGTCGGCATCCCCGAGCCGGAGACTCGTCTGGCCAGCTATCCGCACCAGCTCTCCGGCGGCCAACGTCAGCGCGTGATGATCGCCATGGCGCTGGCCAACGAGCCGGACTTGCTAATCGCGGACGAGCCGACCACCGCGCTCGACGTGACGGTGCAGGCGCAAATCCTGAAATTGCTCGCGGACATTCGCGCGCGGCTCGGCATGAGCATGCTGTTCATCACCCATGATCTCGGCATCGTGCGGCGCATCGCCGACAAGGTCTGCGTCATGAACAATGGCAAGATCGTCGAGCAGGGGCCGGTCGAGCAGGTGTTCACCGCCGCGCAGCATCCCTATACGAAAGCGCTGCTGGCGGCGGAGCCGAAGCCGGATCCCGCGCCGCCGCGCCCGGATGCGCCGGTGGTGATGTCGTCGAACGATCTCAAGGTGTGGTTTCCGATCAAGCGCGGGTTGCTGCGCAAGACCGTCGGCCACATCAAGGCGGTGGACGGCGTCAGCGTGTCGGTGCGCCAGGGCGAAACGCTCGGCGTGGTCGGTGAATCCGGCTCGGGCAAGACCACGCTCGGCCTCGCGCTATTGCGGCTGATTTCCTCGAACGGCCCGATCGTGTTTCTCGGCAAGGACATTCAGGGGCTGAACTTCAAGCAGATGCGCCCGGTCCGTCGCGACATGCAAATCGTGTTTCAGGACCCGTTCGGTGCGCTCAGTCCGCGCATGTCGGTGGGCGACATCGTCGCGGAAGGTCTTGGCGTGCATCAGCCGTCGCTGAGCGAGGACGAGCGCGAGGCGCGGGTCGTCAAGGCGCTGAAGGAGGTCGGCCTCGATCCGGCGACGCGCTTCCGCTATCCGCATGAATTCTCCGGCGGCCAGCGCCAGCGCATCTCGATCGCGCGCGCCGTGGTGCTGGAGCCGAATTTCGTGGTGCTGGACGAGCCGACCAGCGCACTTGATATGCTGTTTCAGGCGCAGATGGTCGATCTGCTGCGCGACCTGCAACGCAAGCGCGACCTGACCTATATGTTCATTTCGCATGACCTGCGCGTGGTCGCCTCGCTGGCGAGCAACCTGATCGTGATGCGCCACGGCAAGGTGGTCGAGCAGGGCGCGGCGGCGGAGTTGTTTCGGAATCCGAAGACCGACTACACCCGCGCGCTGTTCGCGGCGGCGTTCAACATCGAGGCCGCGCCGAACATCGTGCCGGAGATGTGAGATCGATTGCTTAGCCGTCACCCTGGCGCCGTAGCGAAGCAATAGGCGTTCTTTAGAACGCCGTTCTTCGAACGGCTATGGGCCTCGAAGGGCGATGGCGGTATTGTGGATAGTCATCCTTCGAGGCTCGCAAGAGCTCGCACCTCAGGATGACGGAGAGAGCGGAAGCCGCCTCACACTCGTTACCTCGCTGCCCGCAACCTTGATCCGCGCAATCGCCGCCTGCGCAGGCTCGATCGCCGTCGCCATGTGATGCGCGTTGGCATGGACGATGGTGTTTGCATCGCGCACGATTGCTACATGGCCCTTCCAGAAAATCAGGTCGCCGCGTTTGAGGTCGTGCCATTGCGCGGGCGGCAGTGCTGTTCCCAGCGCGGCTTCCTGCATGTCGCTGTCGCGCGGTGCAGAGATTCCTGCTGCGGCGAGGGACACCTGCACCAGTCCGGAGCAGTCGATGCCGAGACCGGACTTGCCGCCCCAGAGATACGGCGTGCCAATAAAGCGTTCGGCAACCGCGACGAAATCCGTCTCAAATGTATCGAGCGGTGCCACATGCTGCGCGGGCAGATAGTGCCGTTGGTGGGTGATGGCGAAGCCGTTGTCGATCTTGATGATCTCGACGCGCGCGCCGAGCGGCAGGCTTTCCGCCGGCGGCAGTTTGATCGACGGTCCGGGGAAGGCGAATGTTCGCAGCGCCGTCACTTTATGCGTCGGCGTGCTGCGCGGTTGCACCAGCGCGTTGTCGGGCAGCCAGCCGACATAACCGTCCGACTTCAACTGACCCCACGCCCATCCCTCGGCATCGCGATCGTAGATCGTCACGCGTTCGCCCTTGAGCGCCTCGGTCTCCAGCGCGGCCTCGTGCGAGGGCGCGCGCCGGACCGGCGCGACCGGATCGAACACCTCGAACGCGAGGCCTTCGACGAACCGCGCGGCTGTCACCTTGCCTTCGAGATGTTTCGCCGCGAGGTCCGGCCGTGCGGGCGTCAGCCTTGGATCAAGGGCTGATTTTGAATCAGCCATAGCGCTCGCTCAGCAGCTTGTAGATCGCGCGCGCGGCCTGGCACTCGCCGCCTTCGGGGCGCGCGGGTTTTGCCGTTGGCGTCCAGCCGTAAATATCCACATGCAGCCAGCTCTTCGCATGTTCGACAAAGCGCTTCAGGAACAGCGCGCAGGTGATCGAGCCCGCGAATGCGCCGCCGGGGGCGTTGTTGAGATCGGCGGTCTTGGAGTCGAGCCACTTGTCGTAGGGCATCCACAGCGGCATCCGCCACAAGGGATCGTTCTCGGTGCGGGCGTGGCGCGCGACATCCGCCGCGAGCGCCTCATCATCGGTATAGAACGGCGGCAGGTCCGGCCCCAGCGCCACGCGGGCCGCGCCGGTCAGTGTGCCGAGATCGATCAGCAGATCGGGTTTCTCCTCATCGGCCAGCGCCAGCGCATCGGCCAGCACGAGGCGTCCTTCGGCGTCGGTGTTGCCGATCTCGACGTTCACGCCCTTGCGCGATTTGAAAATATCGAGCGGCCGGAACGCATTTCCGGCGACCGAATTCTCCACCGCCGGAATCAGCACGCGCAGGCGCACCTTGAGCTTCGCATCCATGATCATCTGCGCCAGCGCCAGCACATTGGCCGCGCCACCCATGTCCTTCTTCATGATCAGCATGCCGCTTGATGGCTTCAGATCGAGGCCGCCCGAATCGAAGCACACACCCTTGCCCACCAGCGTCACCTTGGGATGCTTCGGATCGCCCCATGTGAATTCGATCAGGCGCGGCGCGCGGGCCGAGGCCATGCCGACCGCATGGATCAGCGGGAAATTGCCGGCCAGCAATTCATCGCCGACGATGGAGATGAAACCGGCGCCGTATTTTTCCGCAAGCGCCCGCGCGGCCTGCTCAAGCTCCTCCGGCCCCATGTCGTTGGCGGGGGTGTTGATGAGGTCGCGCGCCAGCGTGGCGGCGTCCGCCATGCGGGTGATCTCCACCATGTCGACGCCACTGGGCGGAGTGAGCCGTGCGCCGGGCGCATCGTTCTTCTTGTAGCGGCCGAAGCGATAGCTGCCGAGCGCGAAGGCCAGCACCGCGAGACGCGCGTCGTGGGGCGCATTGGCGAAGCTGTAAGTGCCTGCGGGCAGCAGGCCGGGCAACTGCCCCGGCCGGAACGGATCGCGCCATTCGCGGGTCTGATCCTCGATGCCGAACAGCACATGGGCAAGCGATCCGTCGTCCGCCGGCAACGCGAGGTACTGGCCGGGCTTCGCGGTGAAGGCGTTGGCCTTGGCGAATTGCCGGGCGGGCGCGGGAAGCGTGGCGCTGATCCCCTCCCAGGTCGATTTGGTTGCGAAGGTGATGGGGATGGCGGCGGCGGAATTCTGGAAGGCTGGATGCATGGGTGTCCCGGACAGGGTGGGAGAGAGGCGGACACTATAGCAGCGCCGCAGGGCCGGGCGGCAGCTTCAAGACAGTGTTTTTGCGTGTCTTTTTTGGTCGGGCGTGGCCCGGCGGCGGTTGCCGCGGCGGGGCGGTTAACCAGCCATTAGGGTTAACAGTCTATTGCTGGCGGCATCCGGCTTCGCCAAACCTCGATTAGCGAGTCCATGCGTCATGCGTCATCCGTCCGTTGTCTCCCGCTACATGGGGTCCGCCGCCTTCGCGACGATCCTGGCCATCGGTCTTGCCGGATGCCAGACCGTCGCGCGTTCGCCCGACGTCACCGGATCGCTCAATGCGCGTGCCGAGGCTGATCCAAACGGACTTTCGCGCGCCGACATCGACGCCCTTGGCGAACGCTATCGCGCCAATCCGCGCGACACCGCCGCCGCCCTTCAGTATGGCCAGTCGTTGCGTTTGAACGGACAGCGGCAGCAGGCCGTCGCGGTGCTGGAGCAGGCGACGATTGCCAATCCCGGCAACAAGCCGCTGCTGGCGGCGTATGGCCGCGCGCTGGCGGACAATGGAAATTTCCAGCAGGCGTTCGATATCCTCTCGCGCGCCCATTCCCCCGCGAATCCGGACTGGCGCATCCTGTCGGTGCAGGGCACCACGCTGGATCAGCAGGGCAAGCATGAGGACGCCCGGCGCTATTACGCCAGCGCGCTGAAGATCGCCCCCGAGGAGCCGTCAGTGCTCTCCAATCTGGGCATGTCCTATGTCCTGTCCAAGGATCTGCCCAAGGCCGAACAGGTTTTGCGCAGGGCCTATCAGCGCGGCGCATCCGACGCGCGCGTTCGCCAGAATCTGGGACTGGTGATCGGGCTGCAAGGCCGCTTCGCCGAGGCCGAGGCCATCGTCAAGGCCGATCTGCCGCCCGATCAGGCCGAAGCCAATGTCGCCTACCTGAAGCAGATGCTCAGCCGCGACGACCGTGGACCGAGGACGACGGCCGTGGCGGAGCCCAGCCGGTCCTAGGGTTGCTTCACCGGAATTGGATCGGTCCGCTTCCTCATCCTGAGGAGCGCGCCTCTTGCGCGCGTCTCGAAGGATGAGGATGTGAAAAAGATCACCTCAGCATACGCCTCATGGTTCGAGACGGCGCTGAAGAAGCGCCTCCTCACCATGAGGCTTCAGTCGCCTTGATATTGCTGATCGGGCTCTTGCATGTGGCTGCACGGCGCCAACCGCTGCCACATCACTTCATGTATTCTGACACCTTGATGCCGGTCGGTCCGAGAATGACCACGAACAGCACCGGCAGGAAGAACACGATCATCGGCACCGTCAGCTTCGGCGGCAATGCCGCGGCCTTCTTCTCGGCTTCGTTCATGCGCATGTCGCGGTTTTCCTGCGCCATCACGCGCAGCGTCTGTCCGAGTGGCGTGCCGTAGCGCTCCGACTGCTGGAGAGCCAGACAGACGGACTTCACGCCTTCGAGGCCGGTCCGCTTGGCGAGATTCTCGTAAGCCGTCTTGCGGTCCTGGAGATAGGACAGTTCCGCTGTCGTCAGCGAGAATTCCTCGGCGAGCGCAATCGACTGGCTGCCGATTTCGTTGCTGACCTTGCGGAACGCGGCTTCGATCGACATGCCGGATTCGATGCAGATCAGCAGCAGGTCGAGCGCATCGGGGAAGGCGCGCTTGATCGACAACTGGCGCTTCGTGATGGCGTTGGTCAGAAACAGCATCGGCGCCTGCATGCCGGCCCATGTCGCGCCGATGCACATGCCGATTTTCATCAGCGTGCTCTGCTGCATGTTGGAAATGACGAAGACATAAAGGATCGCGCCGATCAGGAACACGATCGGCATGACGAGGCGAAAGAACAGGAACGTCACGTAAGGCGCCTGGCCGCGATAGCCCGCCATCACCAGCTTGTCGCGGGCCTCTTCCTGCGCCAGCCATTTTCCCAGATTGAGCCTGCCGACGACCCTCTGCACCAACTGCTTCGGGCTTTGCCGCAGCGAGACCTTCTCGTTGCGGTTCAAGCGCTCGCGCTCGCGCTGGCGCAGTCGCTCGCGTTCGCTGGCGACTGCCTTCATCCGCTTGGCAAGGCCATCCCCCGCGAACATCGGCGTGATCAGCGTATAGGCCGTCGCGCTGGCCGCGATGGCCGCCAGCAGCATGGTCATGAACCGGATGTCGTGGAATTTTTCGATGAGAAGATCGATCATATTCCCTCGTCAGAAGTCGAAGTTGATCATTTTTTTCATCACGAAGATGCCGGCCGACATCCACAGCACGCAGGCGGCGAGCATCAGCCGTCCGGTCGGATGGGTCCACAGCAACGAGATGTATTCGGGCGTCATGATGTAGACCATGATCATCACGAGCGGAGGCAGTGCGCCGATGATGCCGGCGGAGGCCTTGGCTTCCATCGACATCGCCTGAATTTTCGCTGCCATCTTGCGGCGGTCGCGCAATACCTTGGACAGGTTTCCGAGTGCTTCCGACAGGTTGCCGCCGGATTTGGTCTGGATCGAAATCACGATCCCGAAGAAATTGGCTTCCGGCAGCGGCATTCTCTCGTACAGCCGCTGACATGCTTCACCCAGCGGCATGCCGATGCTCTGGGTCTCGACGATGGCGGCGAACTCGCTGCGCAGCGGCTCCGGCGAGTCGGCCACGACGACCTTGAGCGAATCGAACAGCGGCAGACCGGCCTTGATGCCGCGGACGATGATGTCGACCGCGTCCGGCAGGGCGTCGAGGAATTTCTTTTCGCGGCGCTTCTTGAGAAAGCCGAGCACCCAGCGCGGCAGTCCGAAGCCCGTGGCGAGCGCGAATCCGATTGCTGGCAGCAGCGCCATGCCCCCGATAATCGCCGCGATGAGCACGGTCCCGCCCAGTACGCATGAGCCGATGATGAATTGCTGCTTCGTCCAGCTCAGTCCGGCCTGAGCGATCCGGGTCTGGAGCGATACCTTTTTCGATTCGGCGAGCCGCTGCTCCATCTCTTTCATGGAGTCTTCGACCTGCACGCGGCGCAGGCGCATCCGGTCGTCGCCGCCGACGCGCAGAGCTGGTCCTGCGGCGGTAAAGGAAGCGCGCCGTTTCTCTGCCTGCTTCTCGCCGGAGAGCAGCGGATAGATGAAAACCCATGCCAGGCCGCCAACCGTAAGGGCGGAGAGGAAGGCCATTGCCAGCGCCTGCATGTTCATGGGCGCTCCCTACAAGCCGGGCGCGGCGACTTCGGCCGCGTCGAGCGCCGCAGCCAGCCGCTTTTCTTCACCGTAGTAACGTGCGCGTTCCCAGAACCGTGGACGACCGATGCCCGTCGAACGGTGGCGTCCGATGATGTTGCCGTTGATGTCTTCGCCCATCAGGTCATAGATGAAGATGTCCTGGGTGATGATGGTATCGCCTTCCATGCCCATCACCTCGGTGACGTGCGTGATGCGGCGGGAGCCGTCGCGTAGGCGCGCGGCCTGAATGATGACGTCGATCGAAGCGCAGATCATTTCGCGGATGGTGCGTGAGGGCAGCGAATAGCCGCCCATCGTGATCATGGATTCGCAGCGTGACAGGGCTTCGCGCGGATTGTTGGCGTGCAGCGTGCCCATCGAGCCGTCGTGGCCGGTGTTCATGGCCTGCAAGAGGTCGAACGCCTCCGGGCCGCGGACTTCACCGACGATGATGCGTTCCGGCCGCATGCGCAGGCAGTTCTTTACCAGATCGCGCATGGTGATCTGACCCTCGCCCTCGATATTGGGCGGACGCGTTTCGAGGCGGACCACATGCGGCTGCTGGAGTTGCAGTTCCGCTGCGTCCTCGCAGGTAATGATGCGCTCGTCTTCGTCAATGTAGTTGGTCAGGCAGTTCAGCAGCGTGGTCTTGCCGGAACCCGTGCCGCCCGAAATCAGGACGTTGGCGCGGCAGCGTCCGATGACTTGCAGGATCTGCGCGCCCTCGGGCGTGATCGCGCCGAACTTGACCAGTTGGTCCAGCGTCAGCTTGTCTTTCTTGAACTTGCGGATGGTGAGCGCGGGACCGTCGATCGACAGCGGCGGCACGATCGCGTTGACGCGCGAGCCGTCGGCGAGGCGCGCGTCGCAGATCGGCGAGGATTCGTCGACGCGGCGGCCGACCTGGCTGACGATGCGCTGGCAGATGTTGAGAAGCTGCTGGTTGTCCCGGAACCGGATTCCGGTGCGCTGGATCTTGCCGGCGACCTCGATGTAGACGGTGCCGGCGCCGTTCACCATGATGTCGGAGATGTCGTCGCGCGCCAGCAGCGGCTCGAGCGGCCCGTAGCCCAGCACGTCGTTGCAAATGTCGTCGAGCAGCTCTTCCTGCTCGGCGATCGACATCACGATGTTCTTGATCGCGATGATCTCGTTGACGATATCGCGGATTTCCTCGCGCGCGGACTCAACATCGAGCTTCGCGAGCTGGGCGAGGTCGATCGCTTCGATCAGCGCTCCGAAGATTGTCGCCTTGACCTGATAATAGCTGTCCGAGCGCCGCGCATCGGCGACGGGCGCGGGGGCTGGCGTGGACGGACGCGCCGGGGCGAGCGGCGGCGATCCGATGTTCGCGACGGCAGGCCCGCCCGGCTTCGCGGCGGCGGGCGCGACGTCATGCCCACGGTCCACGGGCTGTGGCGCCCGGACGTCGGTCTCTGTTCCGCTACGCTTACCAAACACGACGATACCCCACGCGAAAGTCTATTTGGCTCGAAGTTTCTCGAGCAAAGGCGAAAGGAATGAGCTGCGCGGCTTCTTGGCTTCGCCACGGCCGGTCAGGCGCTGCGCGATTTGCAGGAACATCTCGGATGTGCGGTGGTTGGCGGCGATTTCCGCGATCATCTGGCCGTTGTTCGCGGCCGCGCCGAAAATGTGCGGCTCGAACGGAATGGTCACGATCGGCTGGCTTTCGATGGCCTTGGCGAATTCGCTAGTGTTGATCTCGGGCCGCTTCGGCACGCCCGCCTGATTGAGGCAGTACAACGGGGACCTGTCGTTGGGCCGCGCGGCCTTCAGCGTATCGAACATGTTCTTGGTGTTGCGCAGATTGGCGAGGTCGGGACACGCCACGATCAGGATGTCGTCCGCGTTGACAAGGGCGCGCTTGGTCCAGCCGGACCACTGATGCGGAACGTCGAGGACGATACAGGGCATCGTGGTGCGCAGGGTATCGAAGATCGAATCGAAGGCCTCGGCGCCGAAATCGTAAACCCTGTCCAGCGTCGCGGGCGCGGCCAGCAGGCTGAGATGGTCGGTGCACTTGGACAGCAGGCGATCGACGAAGGCGGTATCGATACGGTCGGGAGAGAAAACCGCGTCGGCGATGCCCTGCGGAGGATCCTGATTGTAGTCAAGACCCGCGGTGCCGAAGGCGAGGTCGAGATCGGCGACGACCGAGATCCAGCGCGAGATCGCGCGCGATCGCCCAGGCGACGTTATGCGCCACGGTGGATGCGCCGACGCCGCCCTTGGCGCCGACGACGGCGATGATCCGTCCGACAGCCTTGGCTTCGGGGACCGAAAACAGTCCGCAGATCGAACGCACCACATCGAGCGGCGTGACCGGCGCGATCATGTAGTCGCTGATGCCGCGCCGCACGAGTTCGCGGTACAGCGTGACGTCGTTGACGCGGCCGACCACGATGACGCGGGTGCCGGCGTCGCAGACGGTCGCGAGCTGGTCGAGACCGGCCAGGATGTCGCTCCGGTCATCGGTTTCGAGCAGGATTACGTTCGGCGTCGGCGCGGTGCGATAGGCTTCGACAGCCGCCGCCATGCCGCCCATCTGGATTTTGAGATGGGCCTTGTCCAGCCGCCGGTCTTCGCCGGCGGCCTGCACGGACGCGGCGGTCTCGATGGTTTCGCAGAAGGCCTGGACGGAGACGCGCGGCGCTGGAGCGATATGCTCGTCGGCGGCGGGTGCGGCCGTTCCGTCTTCCTGATCTTGACGCGCGTAGCTAATCATTTGCCCATATCACTGAGTTTGGCCTTGTCGGATTCAGGATAGACGGTCCCCGTGGGGTTGCCCTTGCGATACTTGTCGAATGCGATATTGCGCCGAGAGGTCAGTGCCGGCGTTTCCGCGCGCGGCTGAACGAGATCGGATGGATTGTCGACCATCGCGGCGAGGTTGCGCTGCGACGCGCAGCCGAGATTGTAGTACGGCCGGTTTTCCAGATAGCCCTTGTTCTTGATCGAGGGACCGAGGTCTTCCGGCCAGGTGCCGCAGGGGCCGGCGTCGGCCATGATGCGCGGATAGTTCACGCGGATGGTTGCGAACAGCCGGGGGTCGGTCGGGGTATAGTTGCGGATGGTGATGCCGCGCGGCGGCACGCCGCCCGCAGTGAGGATGGCCTGAATTTCGCGCAGCGAGTCGGTGGCGACGCGGGCGTTCGGCGTGTTGACCGGCATGTCGATGATGATGCCGCCGGTGCCTTCACGCAGCCAGGTTTCCGCAAGGCCAGCAATGTCCGAGCGCTGCGCGGCGGTGAGGCCGCCTCGCGCCCGGCCGACGAAAACTTCCGTCGTGCGGTTAGCTTCCTGAATCACGATGGGATGGCGCTGGCGGTAATCGATCGGAATGCTGCCGGTCACCGTGTCCTGGTCCGTGTGCGTGCAGGCTCCCAACGCGGCAGACGCCCCGAGAAGGGCGGCCGCGACCCGCAGGCTGCGCTTGAGATTGGGTACTCGCATCGTCATCGCTACTGTCCTTGTCCCATCTCAGTCGGTGATGAAGCCGTAGGTGCCGCGATACTTGCGGTTCGGCTCGGGGCGCCCGGGAGCGCCATAGATACGGTTGATGTTGCCCAGCAGATCCGACTGCGGATCGGAGGCGTCGGCGAAGCCGTCGTCAGGACGCGACAGATCCTTCTGCGCTACCGCGCGGACGATATACGGCGTCACCAGCACCATCAGTTCGGTGTTGCGGTTGACGAAGTCGCGGCTGCGGAACAGCGTTCCGAGCACGGGGACCTGCGACAGGCCCGGCAGACCGTTGATGGCCTGCTTGGTCTGTTCCTGAATCAGGCCGGCCATCGCCATCGAACCGCCAGAGGGAATTTCGAGGGTGGTTTCGGCGCGGCGGGTCTTGACTGACGGAATGGTCAGCGTGCTCCCTGCCTGATCCAGCGTAATGGAGTTGTCAGGCGACAGTTCGGAGACTTCGGTCATCACGCGCAGGCTGATGCGGCCTTCCGCCAGCACCAGCGGCGTGAAGTTCAGCGAGATGCCGAACTTCTTGAAGTCGATCTGGGTGGTACATGCGCGCGAGATCGGATCGCAGGTGTAACCCTTGGGCAGCGGGAATTCGCCGCCGGCGACGAAGGTCGCGGATTCGCCGGAGATCGCCGTGAGATTCGGCTCCGCGAGGGTGCGGACGACACCGGCGCTTTCCATCGCCCGCATGGTCGCCGTCACCGACGGTACGCCTGCGGTCGAGCCGAATTTTCCGATCAGATCGTTGCTGGCGACCAGCGGGCGTCCAAAGGCGGTGAACGGATTTGTGTTGTTGAAATTCACGACTGCCGTGCCGTAGTTCATGGTCGCGCTGAGGTCGATGCCGAGCTGCTTGATGATGTCGCGCTGCACTTCCGCGACGGTGACTTTCAGCATCACCTGATCGCGGCCGCGAACCGCGATGCTGTTGACGACCTTGTCGGGACCGCCGGCCAGGCGCGCAGCGATTTCCTGAGCCTGCTGCGCTTCCATCGGATTGGACACCGAGCCGGAGAGCATGACGCCGTCGCCGACGCCCTCGATCCGGATGTCGGACTGCGGGAAGGTCTGCTTCAGCGCGGCGCGGACGCCGTTGAGGTCGCGCGTGACCGCGATGTCGTAGGCGGCGATCTGCTGGCCGGTCGCATCGAAGAAGATGATGTTGGTCTGGCCGACCGCGGCGCCGATGATGTAGGCGCGCTGCGCCGAACGCACCACGGCGTTGGCGATCTTCGGGTCCGCGACCAGAACGTCCTTGATATCGCGCGGCAGGTCGATGACGACGGACTTTCCGATGCCGAGCGGCAGGAAGCGCGCGTTCATCTGTCCGCCGCCTGGCGCAGCCGCCACCACAGGCGCGCGGTAATCGCTCGCGATGACCGGCGACAAAGCGGGGTTCAGCGTCAGCGCGGAAACCGCGGCAAACGACAGGGCACGCACCATGAAGGTCCGCACAGGTGCCTGATGTCCCTCTCGCTTCATACTGCCAGTCCTCTCGATCACTTTCGTGTCGTCATTGTCGTGGGAACGCCGTAGCGGACGATGTCGACGCTGCCGCGCTTGCCGCGGTTCTCGTCGGATGTATCCGGCTGATTGGCATCGACGAGGCTGCGCAGCGCGAGGGACAACGTTCCGCTCTGCCGTGCGCGCGCCAGCGACTCCGCCTGTTCGGGTTTCAATTCCAGCGTCGCGGTCTTGCCGACCACGACCTTCTGTCCGTCCTTCTCTCCGACCGTCTGGTCGATGGCGAGAACGCGGATGTTGCTCAGAATGATTTCGGAATTGATCACGTCGGCCGTGCCGCCCGACTGGTCGGGAGCTTTCTCGCGCTTGGTCAGGATGACATCGACCTTGTCGTTGGGCAGGATGAAGCCACCCGCGCCGGTTTCCGGCGAGATTTCAGTCGAGATCGCGCGCATGCCGGTCGGCAGGATCGCCGCCATGAAGCCGGAGCCGGCGCCTTTCACCAGCTTGGTCTCGCGGATCGGTTCGCCGGCCAGAAACGGCGAGCGTGCGATCGAGCCGACGATCTGGCTCATCGCTTCGGCGCGATCGGTGCGGCGGATGAAACTGGAACTGGCGGTGGATGACGGCCAGGACTGCCACTGCATGTCGTCCGCGGACACCGTCTGGCCCATCGGAATGTCGCTGCGGGCGACGAGCACATCGGTGGTTTCGAGGCGCGGTGCTTCCACGACCGGCTTCGGATCGGAGCCGCTCGCCAGATACGCGGCAGCGCCGCCGGCACAGATGGCAACAGCGAGAACGACAATCCGCGCGGTATTCATACGCTTCACTTTCCACATCACGCCGCGACGGAGCCGTCGCCGTGGCGGGATTTGACCAGTTAAAGGTCAAAGCATGGTTAATGAGGCGTATCTAAATCGCCTTAATGAAAAGTTGCGCCGCGCGGTCCTGTCTCATTCCTGAAGCGCGATCCGGTTGCAGATGTGCGGACGAAAAGATGATGCGGGAACGCATGCCGGATCCGGCTCGCCGAAAGGTTCACTGACCGATGAAGCGGGTCAGGTCGACGGCCTTCATCCATTCGGTCTCGGGATAGATTATCAGCGCGCCCAGCGCGAGAGCGATGCCATACGGGATGCCGTTGTCCTTGCTGTGGAGGCGTTGCAGCCATTCCTGCGATCCCAGCGCGTAGGGCAGCGGCCATTGCCGGAACTGAAGCATCAGCAGCGTCAACGCGCCGCCAAACAGGGACGCATAGATCAGGTAACTGGCCAGCGACGGAAATCCGAACCACAGTCCGGCGGCGGCCGCGACCTTGGCATCTCCGCCCCCCATCCATCCGAAGGCGAAGCAGGCGAAGGCGGCGACGAGCACCGTCAAGCCCGCTGCCATATGCATTCCGATTTCGGACAGCGGCATGCCGCTGAATCCGGCCAGCACGAAGAAGCCCGCGATCAGCAGCAGGGAGACACGATTGGGAATCGTCATCGTGAACAGGTCGCTCGCCGCGGCAAAGGCCATCAACGCGGGAAACAGGAAGATGCGGGCGAGGTCGAGGATCATGGGTCTACCGGGGACTGACGAAACTGAGCCGCGGGAACTCGGTCCGGGCGAAGGACGCGGCAGGCTAACCGGCAGAAATGAACAATCGTAAAACGAAATTCTACCAGATGCTGGCGATCCGGAACAACGCGGCCAGCGACGCGAGGACAAGGGCCGCGCACACGGTCCGGACAGCTTCTCCGCCCGACAGCGGGACGAAGATGCCGACGGAATGCAAGCGCTTTTCGGCGTCAGGCTGTTTCATGCGTGCGCTGTTGATTTGACGGACGGGATCGGCGCGAAAAAGGCTCCGGTTTCCCCGAAGCCTTGCTGTTCGCGAAGATGCAATCGCTCAGTTGAGCGAAGCGGTGATGTTCGTGAAGGTGCCGGACAGCTTGGTGCCGGTGCCGGTGACGGCTGCGATGATTGCGAGGGCGATGCCGGATGCGATCAGGCCGTATTCGATAGCGGTGGCGCCGGATTCATCCTTGACGAAACGAGCAACGAGCTTGGTCATCTGTAACTCCATTTGTACGCGTGGCTTAGAACTCTGGTCGTTGCGGGGCGGAAACCACCGTGACCATGCCGGGAAGCTAGGAGTGAGGAATTGCGGCGCAGTTAATTCGATCGTCGAAAAACGGGGGTATCCGGACGGGCGCGCTTTTTGGCACCGGGCTGTTTCATGCGTGCCTTGCCGGGCTTCACGGTTGGGGCCGGCACGAAAAAAGGCTCCGGTTTCCCGAAGCCCTTGTTCGTCGCGAGACGCGATCGCTTACTTGAGCGAAGCGGTAATGTTCGTGAAGGTGCCGGACAGCTTGGTGCCGGTGCCGGTGACGGCTGCGATGATGGCGAGGGCGATGCCGGACGCGATCAGGCCGTATTCGATAGCGGTGGCGCCGGATTCGTCCTTGACGAAACGAGCAACGAGCTTGGTCATCTGTAACTCCATTTGTACACGTGGCTTAGAACTTTGGTCGTTGCGGGGCGGAAACCACCGTGACCATAGAGTCAACTTAGGAGTGAGGAATTGCAGCGCAGTTAATTCGATTGCCGAAAGACCGGGGTATCCGGCTCTTCTTGCGGACGGTAAATGCAGGTTTAATGCGATGCTCGAATATTGACGATCTATATTTCCTGTTTTAGGGCGGCCGATTGCGGCCCATATGCCCGTCGGTAGGCCGTCGATCGGCGCGTCCGGCGCGGGCTGTTTGCAGTTCATTCATCAATTAACGGCACATTTGCCATGTCGGGCGCCGGCACCGTTGCGTATCGTTTTTGCCGGCTTGTAGACGTCCCGGAGTAGAGTATGTCGATTAGTGTCTTGCGTCGCCGCGCGCCCGGACCCGTGGCGTTGCGTCTTCTTGTGGCCGGCTTCTTGATGTGTCCGGTCGTGACCTTCGCCGGAACCGGCGATGAGCCGGTCGCGGTCATTGTCGACCAGGCAAAGATCATCAAGCTGCCTGAGAAGGTCGCGACGATCGTGGTCGGGAACCCGCTGATCGCAGACGTCACGCTTCAGCCCGGCGGCATGGTGGTCGTGACCGGCAAGGGCTACGGGTCGACGAACATGATCGCGATGGATCGCGCCGGCGGCATCCTGGCGGATCGGTCGATCCAGGTTGAAGGTCCCAATGACAAGCTGGTCACGGTCTTCCGCGGCCTCCAGCGCGAATCCTATAGCTGCACGCCGGCCTGCCAGCGGCGCGTGACGCTGGGTGACGGACAAGACTATTTCGCGCAGACACTCGGCCAGACCGGCAGCCTCAACGGGCAGGCCAGTTCCGCCGCGGGAAAGCCCTGACGCCACGCCTGCGCGCCGCCTGATTGCGTTAACAACCGGTTAATGCGGCGGCGCATGTTGTTCTGATCGGGCGCAAGCATTCGACAATCTCTGTCCTTTACTGTCGGCGGTAGTTATTTCCGCTGCACGTCAAGGATAGAACGATGCGCATCCCTGCGACATCCCCGACAGCCCTCAACAAAGCCTTGCGCCGCTTTCGCCACAACCGCCGCGGCTCCGCAGCCGTCGAGTTCGCGTTCGTCGCGCCGCTTTTCTTCGCCATGCTCTTCGCGATCCTGGAAACGGCGCTGATGTTTTTCGCCTCGCAGGTTCTGGAATCGGGCACGCAGGATTCGGCGCGCCTGATGCTGACCAACCAGGCGCAGAACCAGAAGATGTCGCAGTCGGAGTTCGAAACGAGATCTGTGCGATCGGGTCAAGTTGATGTTCAACTGCGGTCCTTCATCCGGGGCCAACGGGATTACCGTGATGGTGAAATCATACCCTGCCGGAACTGATATTCCCTCCACCGATCTTGTGGATCCAATCACCTCGGGCGTTTTCACCGGCGGGTCGTCATACGTATCGCCGACCCCGGGCAGCACCGTCTTGATCCGCACGTTCTATAAGTGGCCGCTGTTCGTCACCCAGCTCGGCTACAACCTTGCAAATCTCGGACGCAACACGGCGAGCCCCCAGCGTTTGCTGGCGTCCACGGCCGTGTTCCGTGTTGAACCGAATGGCTCCTGAAATGACCAGTGCATTAAAGATCGTGCATCGCGGGCGGCGGCTTGTCGCCGGTTTCGTCAGGGACAAGCGCGGCGTGGCTGCGGTCGAATTTGTGTTCATCGTGCCGCTGATGCTGGCGCTGACATTCGGCACGATCGAGGTGTCGAGCGCCGTGGCGATCGACCGCAAGGTGACGCTTGTCGCGCGCACACTGTCCGATCTTGTCTCGCAAGGCAGCCAGGTGAAGCAGGCGGAACTCAAGAACTTCTTCGGGCTGGGCAGCGCCATCATGACGCCCTATCCCGTCACGCCGACGACGCTGACACAGCAAATCTCCGCAGTCAGCATCGATGCATCGAAGAAGGCAACGGTGGTCTGGAGCTACTCCGGCAAGGTCAGCGGCGGCGCTGCATCCACTCCTACCGTCTCTACGGATCATCCCCCGGGGACAGTCGTCACCACGTCTATTCCGCCCGGTCTTCTCGTTCCGAACACGCAGCTGATCTGGAGCGAAGTCAAATACACTTACGAGCCGGTCTCGGGTTTCTTCATGATATCGAAGGATCTGACCGATGAGTGTTTCACGCGGCCGCGCCAGTCCGATACGGTGCCATATTCGGCAACCTGATCGCGGGTAGCCGGCTGAAGAAAGCCGGTCTGGAAGAAGCCGCAAGACGTCTGCAAAAAGTCTTCAACGAAAAAGGCCGTGCGAACCGCACGGCCTTTCGTATTTGGTTGGGTGGTCGGACATTCCGCAGCCGGAGCTTGCGGAAGCGACTTAGCCAGCGGCGCGGAGATTGTCGGCCGACGACTTGCCCGAACGGCGATCGGCAACGATTTCGTAGCTGATCTTCTGGCCTTCGCGCAGCGTTCCGAGACCAGCGCGCTCAACGGCGCTGATGTGAACGAACACGTCATTGCCGCCGTCATCCGGCTGAATGAATCCAAAACCCTTAGTCGCGTTGAACCACTTCACAGTTCCCATGCTCACGCAGGTAGTCCTTCTCAAGATCGTTATAGTCAAAGCCCACGTTAAATGAGCTGGTGAGATCGAAATTTGGATGAGGTCGTCAGCGTCTAAACCGGCTGTACCGGTGGATAGCTATGTCGTCCGGCCGAAGATCGATCCTTCGATAATAGGCGAAAAAAGCCCCTAAAACAATCCTGACGCGCATGGATTTTTAACGTCCGCGCCACCGGACGCTGAAAACAAGGGTTCGCGCATGTCACATGCCATGCGCGATCCGTGTGGCCAGGCAGGCCGGCTTCCGTTACCTGCGGCGAAACTGTCCGCGCGGCGGGGTGCCTCGGGGAGGGCCACCCGCGCCGCCGGGGCGCTCGTCCTTGTGGCGGAAAATCAGGCGGCCCTTCTCGAGATCGTAAGGCGACATCTCGATGGTCACCCGGTCGCCTGCCAGCGTCTTGATGCGGTTCTTCTTCATCTTGCCCGCTGTGTAGGCGACGATTTCATGTCCGGCATCGAGCTGGACGCGATAGCGCGCGTCCGGCAGGATTTCCGTGACCAGTCCTTCGAATTGGATCAGCTCTTCTTTAGCCATAGGGGTTTTCAGGTCCTCTAGTGTCCCGTATCCGACGTTCGCTTTACCCCGCAGCGCCTTCCGAGCGAACGTCGGATACGAAAGGACACTAGCCACTTATAGTTCTCGTGATCCTTTGGTTCTGACATTCGCTAAAGTGCCCGCAAAAGATATGGTACGAATGTCAGAACCGGATCACGAGATGAGTTGATTACGAACGATGCGGGCGCTGGTTGCGCTTCTGGCCTTGCGGCTGCGCTGGCCGGCTTTCCCGGTGAAGAAATGCGACGCCTTGAATACCATCGCCGCTATTGCCGTGAGAAGTGCGCGGCTGCTCATGGCGGGCATTTTCATGGCGCCCGCTTTCATGGCGGTTGGTCTGAACCATGCCGTTGCCGCCGCCCGGACGGCGCCGGCGGCGCGGACCCTGCGATGACGGCGCGCCGTCATTGGCGCGGGGAGACTGGCCGTGACCGTTGGTGTGGCCGTTGCCGTGACCGGAGCGGCCCGAGCGCGGCTGCTGCGCGGCGGCAGGCGCAGGGCGCTGGCCGCCCGGCGTGCGTCGGTCTTCCTTCGGGAGGGTGACGCGGATCAGCTTTTCGATGTCGCGCAGATAGCCGAGTTCCTCTCCGCCGGCCACCAGCGAGATCGCGGTGCCGTCCGCCCCGGCGCGCGCGGTGCGGCCGATGCGGTGGACGTAGGTTTCCGGAATGTTGGTGAGATCGAAGTTGATGACATGGCTGATGCCGTCGACGTCGATGCCGCGTGCGGCGATGTCGGTCGCCACCAGCGTGCGGATCTCGCCGGTGCGGAACGCCGCCAGCACCCGCTCGCGGTGGTTCTGCGACTTGTTGCCGTGGATGGCTTCGGCGGGAATGCCCGCTTTCACCAGACCCTTCACGACCTTGTCGGCGCCGTGCTTGGTGCGGGTGAACACCAGCGCGCGGTTAACCTGCTCGGTCTTGAGGATATGCGCCAGAATGGCGGGTTTCGCGGAATGATCGACCTGGAGCACCTTCTGCGTGATGCGCTCCACCGTGGACGCCACCGGCGTCACGGCGACGCGGGCCGGATTGTGCAGCATCTGCTCGGCGAGATCGGCGATGTCCTTCGGCATGGTGGCCGAGAAAAACAGGGTCTGGCGCTTGATCGGCAGCTTGGCGACGATTTTGCGGATGTCGTTGATGAAGCCCATGTCGAGCATGCGGTCGGCTTCATCGAGCACGAGGAATTCGACCTGGTTGAGCTTGAGCGCGTTGCCCTGGATCATGTCGAGCAGGCGGCCCGGCGTGGCGACGAGGACATCGACGCCCTGCATGAGCGAGCGGACCTGACGGCCCATCGGGACGCCGCCGATCGCCAGCGCCGAGGTCAGCCGGACGTGGCGGCCGTAAGCGTTGAAGCTCTCGAGAATCTGGCCGGACAGTTCGCGGGTCGGGCTCAGCACCAGCACGCGGCAGGTCTTCGGTGCCGGCTTGATGCGGTTTTCGAGCAGGCGGTGCAGGATCGGCAGCGCGAACGAGGCGGTCTTGCCGGTGCCGGTTTGCGCGATGCCGATGACGTCTCGTCCGGTCAGCGCGATGGGAATGGTTTGAGTCTGGATGGGGGTCGGCGTGACGTAGTTTTCTTCTTTAAGTGCACGCGAGATTGGATCGGCGAGGCCGAAATCCTGAAAGGAGGTCAAAAGGGTATCTTTCTATGAGTCGCAACGCGCGCCCGGCGGGATGCCGGATGCGGGCGGGTGTCGGAGACACCCGCGTGTCTGGGGCGTCGGTTTCGGTTAGCTGAAGGGGCAAGCCAGAAACCGTAAACGGGATCAGAACACGCGGCTCGCAGGGACCTGATGATTCTCAAGGTCGTGTCGCTCATATGGAACAGGAACGCGGCGCTTTCAAGGTGAAATCGGTCCGGATGCACCTGTTACCGGGTTTGACGGGCGGTAGGGTTAGTCATTTGGCTCATCGCCAAGACTGCTCCAAATTTAGACATGCGAGATATATTGCATATTAATTATGCAAATGCAAAAAACAATGTCAGTTTTGCTGCCTTCAAATCGGGCAATGAAAATGACTACCGGCGCAAAAAGCAGGATTATCAATTTATATCAATGGCTTAATTAAAGCAGGGCCATGGCATAGTTCTTGCGATTCCCTTAACGCCGGCGGCCGTTAGGCCGTCGCATAGCGTTTCACGGTCTGCGTCAGGGAGATGACATCGCATGATTACGCATTTTAACACCGCACCAGTTGCGTCGTTCAGCCGCCGAAAGTGGCTGGCCGCAACGGCGGGTCTTTTCTTGGGTCTCGCTACGCTTGGCGGGGCGAAGGCCGCCGACGACACCATCAAGGTCGGCGTTCTTCATTCTCTTTCCGGCACCATGGCCATCAGCGAAACCACGCTGAAGGATACCGTTCTGTTCATGATCGACGAGCAGAACAAGAAAGGCGGCGTTCTCGGCAAGAAGCTCGGGCTGTCGTTGTCGACCCGGCTTCGAACTGGCCGCTGTTCGCCGAAAAGGCCCGCGAGCTGATCACCAAGAACAAGGTTGCGGTCGTGTTCGGCTGCTGGACCTCGGTGTCCCGCAAGTCGGTGCTGCCGGTGTTCAAGGAGCTGAACAACATCCTGTTCTATCCCGTGCAGTACGAAGGCGAAGAGTCCGAGCGCAACGTGTTCTACACCGGCGCGGCGCCGAACCAGCAGGCCATCCCTGCGGTCGACTACCTGATGAGCAAGGACGGCGGTTCGGTGAAGCGCTGGGTGCTCGCGGGCACCGACTACGTCTATCCGCGCACCACCAACAAGATTCTGGAAGCCTACTTGAAGTCGAAGGGCGTCAAGCAGGAAGACATCATGATCAACTACACGCCGTTCGGTCACTCCGACTGGCAGACGATCGTGTCGGACATCAAGAAGTTCGGCTCGGCCGGCAAGAAGACCGCGGTGGTCTCGACCATCAACGGCGACGCCAACGTTCCGTTCTACAAGGAACTGGGCAACCAGGGCATCAAGGCGACCGACATTCCGGTGGTGGCGTTCTCGGTGGGTGAAGAAGAACTCGCCGGCATCGACACCAAGCCGCTGCTCGGCCATCTCGCCGCGTGGAACTACTTCGAGTCGATCAAGACCCCGGCCAACACCAAGTTCATCAAGGATTGGCAGGCGTTCACCAAGAACCCGAAGCGCACCACCAACGACCCGATGGAAGCGACCGTTATCGGCTTCAACATGTGGGTGAAGGCGGTCGAGAAGGTGAAGTCCACCGATGCCGACAAGGTCATCGATGCGCTTCCCGGCATCGAGACGCCGAACCTGACCGGCGGCACCTCGAAGATGCTGCCGAACCACCACATCACCAAGCCTGTGTTCATCGGCGAAATCAAACCCGACGGCCAGTTCGACGTGGTGTGGAAGACCAAGGGTCTTGTGGCCGGCGATGCATGGTCGAAGGAACTCGATGGTTCCAAGGACCTGATCGGCGACTGGGTCGGCAAGAAGTGCGGCAACTTCAACACCAAGACCAACAAGTGCGGCGGTCAGGGCTCCTGATTCCGTCCTGAGGTTTTGAGTGGAGCGTCATTGCAAGGAGCGTTTGCGACGAGGCAATCCAGTTCCTTCTCAACACGAAGCAAGACTGGATTGCTTCGCTTTGCTCGCAATGACGAATGTTCAAGGCTCCCAAAATCAAAGAAGGCGGCGCGCCCGCCGCCTTCCTTTTTTCTCCGCCGGGGTCGTCACGTGTTTTCAAACATCTTTAGCCGCAGCCGTGCGCTTTTCATCGCACTCATGCTGATCGCTGCCTCGGCTTTGCCGGCGCTGGCCGGACCTTTCGAGGACGCGGTCGCCCAGTTCGCCAATGACGATTTTTCCGACACGCAGGACGCCGTGGGGGTGATCGCGACCAGCGGCAATCCGCAGGCCTACGCCATCATCAGCGCGTTGCAGGACGGCCGCCTGTTCGCCGATGCCGAAAGCAAGAAGGTTTTCATCAAGACCGCGGACGACAAGATCGTGGATGCCGCGACCAATGAGCCGGTCGCCGAGATGCCGGCGGACGCCAGCGCCGTCCGCCTCAACAACCGCCTGCGCGGCGTCGTGTCTGCGGCGCTCGGCGGCCTGACATTGTTGTCCCCGGATCCTGCCGCGCGCCTACAGGCCGCGCAATCCGTTATCAAATCTCCTGACGAAGCATTCCTGCCCGTCATTGAGGAGGCGCTGAAGAAGGAAACCAACAAGACGACGAAGCGCGCTTTCACTGAGGCCAAGGCGGCGATCATCCTGTCCAAGGCCGACGCCAGTGAGGCGGAGAAGATCGACGCCATCGCCGTGGTCCGCGCCCGTGGGGATCAGGATGCGCTGGTCATGCTCAACGGCCTGGCTGCGGACCAGCCGCCGGCGGTCGCGCGCGCCGCGGCCGTCGCCATCACCTCGATCAACAGCAGCCTGGCGATGTGGGCGGTGGCGCAGAACGCCTGGTATGGATTATCGCTTGGCTCGGTGCTGCTGCTCGCCGCGATCGGTCTGGCGATCACCTTCGGCGTGATGGGCATCATCAACATGGCGCACGGCGAGATGGTGATGATCGGCGCCTATGTCACCTTCGTGGTGCAGGAGGTGATCCGCACCAGCTATCCGGCGCTGTTCGATTACTCGCTGCTGATCGCGCTGCCGCTGGCGTTCCTGATGGCCGGGCTGATCGGCGTGCTGATCGAACGCACCATCATCCGATTTCTCTATGGCCGTCCGCTGGAAACCCTGCTGGCGACATGGGGCCTGTCGCTGGTGATCCAGCAGGCGGTGCGGACCATGTTCGGCCCGACCAACCGCGAGGTCGGCAATCCGTCATGGATGAGCGGCGCCTTCGAGATCGGGCAACTCACCATCACCTACAATCGCCTCTGGATCGTGGTCTTCACCATCGCGGTGTTTTTCATCCTGCAAGCCATGCTGCGCTTCACTGCGCTCGGCCTTGAAATGCGCGCGGTCACGCAGAACCGCCGCATGGCAGCGTCGATGGGCATCCCGACCTCGCGTGTCGATGCGCTGACCTTCGGTCTCGGCTCCGGTATCGCCGGCATCGCGGGCGTGGCGCTGTCGCAGATCGACAATGTCAGTCCGAACCTCGGCCAGAGCTACATCATCGATAGTTTCATGGTCGTGGTGTTCGGCGGCGTCGGCAATCTGTGGGGCACGCTGGTCGGCGCGCTGACGCTCGGCATGGCCAACAAGTTCCTGGAGCCGGTGGCCGGCGCGGTGCTCGCCAAGATCGCCATTCTGGTGCTCATCATCCTGTTCATCCAGAAGCGGCCTCGCGGCCTGTTCGCGCTCAAGGGCCGGTCGGTGGAAGCATGATGATGGTTATCGCCGCTTGCACCATGTCGCGCTCCACCTCCCTCTCCCGCTTGCGGGGGAGGGTCGGGGAGGGGGCAGCGCAAAGTCCCCCTCCCGCCGCGCTTCGCGCGTCGACCTCCCCGCAAGCGGGAGAGGTGAAGAAGCGCGAATGTCGAAGAGCGGCGGATGTGGAGTCCGCCCATGACCCCCTACATCCTCACCCGCTCGCTCAACAAAAGCGCGACGATCTTCCTGTTGATCGTGGCCGCCGTCGGCATTCTGGTGCCGCTGTCGAACCTGCTGCTGCCGGAAAATTCGCCGTTGCAGGTGCCGACCTACCTGATGGCGCTGTTCGGAAAGTATCTCTGCTACGCCATCCTCGCGCTCTCGATCGATTTGATCTGGGGCTACTGCGGCATTCTCTCGCTCGGCCACGGCGCGTTCTTCGCGCTCGGCGGCTACGCGATGGGCATGTACCTGATGCGGCAGATCGGCTCGCGCGGCGTCTACGGCAATCCGGTGCTGCCGGACTTCATGGTGTTCCTGAATTATTCGAAGCTGCCGTGGTACTGGTACGGCTTCGATATGTTCTGGTTCGCAGCACTGATGGTGCTGCTGGTGCCGGGCCTGCTCGCCTTCTGCTTCGGCTGGCTGGCGTTCCGGTCGCGCGTCACGGGCGTGTATCTGTCGATCATCACCCAGGCAATGACCTACGCCCTGCTGCTGGCGTTCTTCCGCAACGACTTCGGCTTCGGCGGCAACAACGGCCTGACCGATTTCAAGGACATCCTCGGCTTCAATGTTCAAGCTCAGGGCACGCGCGCGGTGCTGTTCGTGCTGTCCTGTCTGGCGCTGGCGATCGCGTTCCTGATCTGCCGCGCCATCGTCACCTCGAAGCTCGGCAAGGTGCTGATCGCGATCCGTGATGCCGAGTCGCGCACGCGGTTTCTCGGCTACCGCGTCGAGAACTACAAGCTGTTCGTGTTCACGCTGTCGGCCTGCATGGCGGGTGTCGCCGGTGCACTGTACGTGCCTCAAGTGGGCATCATCAATCCGGGCGAATTCGCGCCGGGCAATTCCATCGAGGCCGTGATCTGGGTCGCGGTCGGCGGCCGCGGCACTCTGACCGGTGCGGCGCTGGGCGCCATCGTCGTCAACTATGCGAAGACCGTGTTCACCTCCGGGCCATTGGCGCCATACTGGCTGTTCATGCTGGGCGCGCTGTTCATTCTGGTGACGCTGCTGCTGCCGAAGGGCATTGTCGGCACCGTCAGGGAATGGTGGGGCAAGCGGCAGGACCAGCTCGATGCCAATGCGGCAAGCGCCGCGGCTGAAGACGGCGTCAGCAAACCAGGTCTGTCTAAACCAAGTTTGGCGGAGTAGGCACATGAATGTCATGGATACCCGTGCCACATCCGCCATGCTCTATCTCGACGGTGTGCATGTGTCGTTCGACGGCTTCCACGCCATCAACAACCTGTCGCTGACCATTGCGCCGGGCGAGATGCGCGCCATCATCGGCCCCAATGGCGCCGGCAAGACCACGATGATGGACATCATCACCGGCAAGACCAAGCCGGATGAGGGCGACGTGCTGTTCGACGGCATCGTCGATCTGACGCGCCTTGACGAAACCCAGATCGCCGAACTCGGCATCGGCCGCAAATTTCAGAAGCCAACGGTGTTCGAAAGCCAGACCATCGAGGACAACCTGCTGCTGGCGCTGAACGTCGATCACCGCGTGCGCGGCACGTTGTTCTGGCGTGAGACGCGCAACGAATCCGAACAGATCGACCGCGTGCTGGAGACCATCCGGCTTCAGGATTCCCGTGATCGCCTCGCTGGCGCGCTGTCGCACGGACAAAAACAGTGGCTGGAGATCGGCATGCTGCTGGCGCAGGACCCGAAACTGCTGCTGGTGGACGAGCCGGTGGCGGGCATGACGGACGTGGAAACGCACCAGACCGCCGAACTGCTGAAAGAGATCAACAAGGACAAGACGGTGGTGGTGGTCGAGCACGACATGACGTTCGTGCGCGAACTCGGCGTCCGCGTTACCTGCCTGCACGAAGGCACGGTGCTCGCGGAAGGTTCGCTCGATCAGGTCTCGTCGAACGAACGCGTCATCGAAGTGTATCTGGGGCGCTGATAATGCTGAACGTCGATAACATCACCCTCTACTACGGCGCGGCGCAGGCGCTGCGTGGCGTCTCGCTCTCCGCCGAGCCCGGCAAGGTGACCTGCGTGCTCGGCCGCAACGGCGTCGGCAAGACCAGCCTGCTGCGCGCCATGGTGGGCCAGTATCCGATCAAGGACGGCTCGATCACCTTCGACGGCGCGGACATCGGTCCGCTGAAGCCCTATGAACGCGCGCGGAAGGGAATTTCGTTCGTGCCGCAGGGCCGCGAGATCTTTCCGCTGCTGACGGTGGAGGAAAATCTCAGGACCGGATTCGCGCCGCTGAAGCGCGAGGACCGCACCATTCCCGACGACGTGTTCTCGCTGTTTCCGGTGTTGCAGACCATGCTCGGGCGGCGCGGCGGCGACCTTTCCGGCGGACAACAACAACAACTGGCCATCGGCCGCGCGCTGGTGATGCGGCCGAAGCTGCTTCTGCTGGATGAGCCGACCGAAGGCATCCAGCCTTCCATCATCAAGGACATCGGCCGCGCGATTTCCTACCTGCGCAGCCTCGGCACCATGGCCATCGTGCTGGTCGAACAATATCTCGACTTTGCCTGTGAGCTCGGCGACAATTTCGCGGTCATGGATCGCGGCGCAGTCAAGTTCACCTGCGACCGCAGCAACCTCGATCCCGCCGAGATCAGCCGTCAGATGGCGCTCTGAGGCATGATGAATATAAGTAGGGCGAAAGGCTCTGGAGCCGTCATCCTGAGGTGCGAGTTCTTGCGAGCCTCGAAGGATGCGGCCATGCAGCGCCGCCGCCCTTCGAGGCCTCCGCTTCGCTACGGCACCTCAGGGTGACGGCGCAAGACAGTACCAGCTATCGAGATTAGATGCAGAGCGGGATCATATCCTCAACATCGGAGACATTCGCGGCGAACCGTGCGGTGGGCGCGGTGAGGTTCGACGTCCATGTGAAGGACGGTGCGACCCGGCGGCGCGAACTGCATGAGGAAGGCTCGCTGCGCGTGCGCTTTCCCTCGCCGGAGCAGCGGGGCCTCTCCGCCGTCTTCGTCAACACCGCCGGCGGCATCGCGGGCGGCGACCGTTTCGACATCGGCATCGCGGCAGGCGAGGGCGCGCATCTGACGGTCACCACCGCCGCCGCCGAGAAGATCTACCGCTCCCACGGCCCGGAGGCGCAGGTGAATATCGCGCTGCGCGCCGGGGCCGATGCGCGGCTCGCCTGGCTGCCGCAGGAGACTATCCTGTTCGATCAGGCGCGCGTGGCGCGGCGCATCGACATCGATCTGTCACAGAACGCTTCGCTGCTGTTGTGCGAGATCGTGGTGTTCGGCCGCGCGGCGATGGGCGAGGTCATGGCGCGGGGCAGCTTCACCGATCGCTGGCGGATGCGGATCGGCGGCAAGCTGGTATTCGCCGAGACAGTGCGGCTCGACGGCGACATCGCCGCCAAGCTCGCCAGCCGCGCGGTCGCCAATGGCGGTGTCGCGATCGGCACGGCGCTGATCGTACCGGGCGATGAGTCCATCGTTGAACGTATTCGCGAAGTCTCTGATGCATTCGGAGCCGAGGTCGGCGTCTCGGCGTGGAACGGATTTGCAATGGCGCGCTTCTGCGCACAAGATACGGCGCGGCTCCGCGCCGATATGATGAAAGTGCTGGGATGTGTGAGCCCGTCGGGCTTGCCGCGACTCTGGCTGAATTAAATGACTCTGACTGAACTAGGCTCAATTCCAATTCGGGTACGTTACGCATGAATTTGTCTCCCCGCGAAAAAGACAAGCTGCTGATTTCCATGGCGGCGATCGTTGCCCGCCGCCGCCTCGAGCGCGGCGTCAAGCTCAATCATCCCGAAGCCATTGCGATCATCTCGGACTTCATCGTCGAAGGCGCGCGCGACGGCCGCACGGTCGCCGAATTGATGAAGGCCGGGGCCGAGGTCATCACCCGCGCACAGTGCATGGACGGCATCGCCGAGATGATTCACGACATTCAGGTCGAGGCCACGTTTCCGGACGGAACGAAACTCGTCACCGTTCACGAACCCATCCGTTGAGGAGTTCAAAATGATCCCCGGTGAACTCTTCATCAAGGACGGCGATATCGAACTGAACGCCAAGCGCAAGACGGTGACGCTGACGGTGGCCAACACCGGCGACCGGCCGATCCAGGTCGGCTCGCACTATCATTTCTTGGAGACCAATCCGGCGCTGAAGTTCGACCGCAAGAAGGCGCGCGGTATGCGGCTCGATATTGCAGCCGGCACCGCGGTGCGCTTCGAGCCGGGGCAGACGCGTGACGTCAATCTCGTGGCACTGGCCGGCAAGCGCGTGGTCTACGGTTTTCGCGGCGACGTGAGCGGCAAGCTGTGAATGCTCTCGCGATGAACATTATTGAATGGAAGGCTGCTGCAATTCTCCCTCCCCCTTGCGGGGGAGGGTCGGGGAGGGGGTATGCCACACGCTCCGGTCGCCGGGATTCAGAAGAGCCGCGCCAAGCGACTGAGGCGCATCATGACTCGCGCCGAAACGCTGCTGTGGCGTCAGTTGAAAGCGCATCGACTGAATGGCTTTGGATTTCGCCGCCAGACCCCGATGGGCAGGTATATCGCGGACTTTGTTTCGCATTCCTGCAAGCTCGTCATCGAACTGGACGGCGAGAGCCACAATTTCGAATCTGTTGTTCGCGATGACGCCCGGCGCGACGCATGGTTTGCATCCCGTGGTTATCGGGTGCTGCGGTTCACCAATGACGACGTCCTGAAGAATCTCGAAGGGGTTGTCGTTGCGATCAGGCTGGCAGCCGAAAAGCATGCACCCCCCTCCCTGACCCTCCCCCGCAAGGGGGAGGGGACGATGGAGTCGCCATCGTTGATTCCTCCGCTCACACTTTTTCTTCCGTTCAAATCTCCTCACGCAAATCGACGGGGACGCACTGATGGCCACCAGAATTTCCCGCTCCGTCTATGCCGACATGTTCGGCCCCACCACAGGCGACAAGGTCCGCCTCGCCGATACCGATCTCATCATCGAGGTCGAGAAGGATTTCACCGTCTACGGCGAGGAGGTGAAGTTCGGCGGCGGCAAGGTGATCCGCGACGGCATGGGCCAGTCGCAGATGACCAACCGGCAGGGCGCGGCGGACACCGTCATCACCAACGCGCTGATCGTGGATCACTGGGGCATCGTGAAAGCCGATGTCGCGATCAAGGAAGGCTACATCTCTGCCATCGGCAAGGCCGGCAATCCGGACATCCAGCCCGGCGTGACTATCATCATCGGTCCCGGCACCGACATCATCGCGGGCGAGGGCAAGATTCTCACCGCCGGCGGCTTCGACAGCCACATCCATTTCATCTGTCCACAGCAGATCGAGCATGCGCTGATGAGTGGCGTCACCTCGATGCTCGGCGGCGGCACCGGCCCGTCGCACGGCACCTTCGCCACCACCTGTACGCCGGGGCCGTGGCACATCGCGCGGATGATCCAGTCGTTCGACGCGTTCCCGGTCAACCTCGGCATTTCCGGCAAGGGCAATGCGTCCCGGCCGGCGGCGCTGGTGGAAATGGTCAAGGCCGGCGCCTGCGCGCTCAAGCTGCACGAGGACTGGGGCACCACGCCCGCCGCCATCGACAACTGTCTCTCGGTGGCGGACGATCACGACATCCAGGTGATGATCCACTCCGACACGCTGAACGAGTCGGGCTTCGTCGAGGACACCATCAAGGCCTTCAAGGGCCGCACCATTCACGCCTTCCACACCGAAGGCGCGGGCGGCGGCCACGCGCCGGACATCATCAAGGTTGCGGGCCTGAAGAATGTGCTGCCGTCGTCGACCAATCCGACGCGGCCGTTCACCCGCAACACCATCGACGAACATCTCGACATGCTGATGGTGTGCCACCATCTCGATCCGTCGATCGCCGAAGATCTGGCGTTCGCCGAAAGCCGCATCCGCAAGGAAACCATCGCGGCGGAAGACATCCTTCACGATCTCGGCGCGCTGTCGATGATCTCGTCGGACAGTCAGGCGATGGGCCGACTCGGCGAGGTCATCATCCGCACCTGGCAGACCGCCGACAAGATGAAGAAGCAGCGCGGTTCGCTGCCGGAGGACAAGGGCCGGGACAACGACAACTTCCGCGTCAAACGCTACATCGCCAAATACACCATCAATCCCGCCATCGCCCATGGCGTGTCGAAGCTGGTGGGCTCGGTCGAGAAGGGCAAGCTGGCCGATCTCGTGCTGTGGTCGCCGGCGTTCTTCGGCGTGAAGCCCGATCTCGTGGTCAAGGGCGGCTCGATTGTCGCGGCCCCGATGGGCGACCCCAACGCGTCGATCCCCACGCCGCAGCCGGTGCACTACCAGCCGATGTTCGCAGCGTTCGGCAAGTCGCTGACGGCGTCGTCGGTGGTGTTCTCCTCGAAAGCGGCGGTCGCGTCGGGGCTGGCGAAGAAGCTCGGCATCGACAAGACGCTGTATCCTGTTTCAAACACCCGTGGCCGCATCTCGAAGGCCAGCATGATCCACAACGGTGCGACGCCGAACATCGAGGTCGATCCCGAGACCTACGAGGTGCGCGCCGACGGTGAATTGCTGACCTGCGCGCCGGCCGAGGTGCTGCCCATGGCGCAGCGCTATTTCATGTACTAGGGTCCCGGCTCCAATAAGAAGCCGGGAGGACATCTTGATCTACGTTGTTGCGACCTTGACCATCAAACCCGAGACGCGTGCGGAACTGATCGAAGCGGCGAAAGCCTGCATCGCCGAGACCCGCAAGGAAGCCGGAAACATCGCCTACGATCTGCACGAGAGCGTGACCGATCCTGCCAGGCTGGTGTTCGTCGAGCAGTGGGAGAATGCCGAGGCGCTGGTGCCGCACCGCAAGGCGGAGCACATGAAGACGTTCGGTCGCGTGGTGGTGAACTGCCTCGCCGCGCCGCCGAAGATCGAAGTCATCACGCCGGCGAATGTGGAGGTCCGATGATCTACGTCGTCGCCACCACCAGGGTGAAGCCGGAAGGCCGCGCCGCCTATATCGCCGGCGCGAAGGCCTGCATGACCGAGACCCACAAGGAAAAGGGCTGCGTGTCCTACGAACTGCACGCCAGCGTCAACGATCCTGACGTGTTTGTTTTCGTCGAGCGCTGGGAGACCCGCGATGACCTCACCTCTCACAGCCGCGCGCCGCACCTGAAGGCGTGGCGTGAGCTGTCCGCGCCGTTGAAGGCGTCGCCGACGGAGATCGAGATCATCAGCGGCGGGGAAGTGCAGAAACTATGAGACGGCCGTCATGATCCGCGCGACGCAGGTTCGCCCGCCGGGAAGCTGGTCTGGTGCCGCCGATACGGTGGTGCTCGATTTCGACGACCGGCACCGGCGGCGCATGGCGATGACCGGCACGCGCGGGCTGGAATTCCTGCTGGACCTGAAAGAGGCCGTCGCGTTGCGCGGCGGCGATGCGCTGGTGCTCGAAGACGGCCGGCTGGTCGAAGTGGTCGCAGCACCCGAGCCGCTGGTGGAAATCCGCGGCGCCGATCCGCAGCATCTGGTGCGGGTCGCGTGGCATCTCGGCAATCGTCATCTGCCGACCCAGATCGTCGGCAAGGGCCTGCGCATCCGGCGCGATCATGTCATCGAGGAGATGGTGCGCGGTCTTGGCGCGCGCGTCGTCGCCATCGAGGCGCCGTTCGATCCGGAGGGCGGCGCCTATTCCGGCGGTGGTCATGCGGCGCATGGGCACGAGGATCACGGCCATCATGGTCACGATCACAAAGATCATGCCGGTCACAAGCACGCCGGCCACGATCACGACCACAAGCATCACGATCATGCGCATCACGATCATGGTCAGGCTAAGCATGACCACGATCACGCGCACGATCATCATCACGGTCATTCCCATGCTCATGACCACAAATGATCGTGGTCAGGACAGCTTCGCGTCTGAGGCTGAGGAATCGGCTGCGCTGTTCCGGCTGATGACGTGGCTGTCGCCGTCGTTTCCGGTCGGCTCGTTCTCTTATTCCAGCGGCATCGAGTGGGCGGTCGAAGCCGGCGACATCACCGACAGACAGACGTTGCAGGACTGGCTGGCGGCTATGCTGCTGGACGGAGCAGGTTTTTGCGACGGCCTGTTCCTTTGCCACGCCTGGCGCGCGGCGGAAGCCGGCGATGGCTTGAGGCTGGGCGAGATCGCCGAACTCGCCGCCGCGTTCGCGCCGTCACGCGAGCGGCATCTGGAAACCACGTCGCAGGGCCGCGCCTTCGTCGAGATCGCGCGTTCGGCCTGGAACTGCGATGCGCTGGACCTGCTGGCGCCGCATGTATCCAACCCGATTGCCTATCCGATTGCGGTGGGCGTGCTCGCCGCCGGACATCGCATTTCATTGCCGCTGACACTGCACGCATTTCTTCACGCCACGACGTCGAACTGGATTTCGGCGGGCGTCCGCCTCATTCCGCTCGGGCAGACCGACAGCCAGCACGCATTGGCCGCGCTTGAAAGCGAGATCGCGGCGACGGCGGAGAAAGCGCTCAACGGCTCGCTGGACGATCTCGGCAGTGCGACGTTCCGCGCCGATCTTGCCGGTATGCGCCACGAGACGCAGTATACGAGATTGTTCAGGTCATGAGCGATCCGCGAATGGAAGGATTGATCCCATGGGCACTAGCATGAACGGTCCGCTTCGCGTTGGCATTGGCGGCCCGGTCGGCTCCGGCAAGACCGCGCTGATGGACCTGCTTTGTAAATCGATGCGCGAGCACTATGAGATCGCGGCGATCACCAACGACATCTACACCAAGTGGGATGCGGAATTTCTGGTGCGCTCGGGATCGCTGACGCCGGATCGCATCGCGGGCGTGGAAACCGGCGGCTGTCCGCACACCGCGATCCGCGAGGATGCCTCGATGAATCTCGCGGCGGTGGCCGACATGCGGATGAAGTTTCCCGATCTCGATCTGGTGCTGATCGAATCCGGCGGCGACAATCTCGCGGCGACCTTCTCGCCGGAACTGGCGGACCTCACCATCTACGTGATCGATGTCGCAGCCGGCGACAAGATTCCCTCCAAGGGCGGTCCCGGCATCACGCGGTCCGACCTCCTTGTCATCAACAAGATCGATCTCGCGCCTTACGTCGGCGCATCGCTGGAGAAGATGGACACCGACGCGAAGCGGATGCGCGGCGAGCGGCCGTTCGTCATGACCAACCTGAAAAAGAGCGACGGCCTTGAGCGCATCATCCGTTTCATCGAAAGCAAGGGCGGCTTGCAGGCACGGGTTCCGGCCAAGGCGAATTGACCAAGGCGAGCTGACCCAAGCGAACTGACGCACAAGACCTGGCTGACGGAACAGTGGCGGTTGGCCGCAGCGACGTTTTCCGCCGGATCGTTTCGGAACGCACCGCCGCCGGTGGTGTTAGCTTTCCATGAGACAGCCCTATTCAGCAGCCTCCGGCAGGGATTATAGCGGCATTTTTCTTGCCGCCATCCTGCTTGGGATCGTCGTGGTCGTCCTCGGCCTGACCATGGCCGGCTAGATCCGGCAGGCCGTTAACCCTCATTAATCCGGCGGTACCTGCGATTCACCATGGTGGACGAGAGGTATTTTTTCCCGCTGCCGGAACCATTTCGCGGCGGCACGATTAATCCATTCACGATACATTCGGCCCGGGCCGATTTTGACGACGGATCGGCACCACCAGAGTCCTCATGATCATCAATTCGGTCGCCGCATTTCATTGCCGTTTCCGCCGGGTCCGCATCTCCTGCCGGCCGCCCATTTCATTCCTCGCTTCGACTTCCGAGTAAGCGCGTGGTCCGTCTCGGCCTCATCCTAGGACTGATGGCAATCATCGGAGCGGTGATCTCCGGTCTTGCGGCCATGAAGGTCTACGATCAGGAACTATCGATCGGCCGGATCGCGCTTGCCCGCGCGGTGGATACCCATGCCGGTCTTGTCCAGGAGCGCCTGAGCGAGCGTGAACTGCTGGCGCGGGTCGCGGTCGGGCTGTTTCGTTCTCCGTCGGTCGCCTCGGCCAACGCCTTGCAGCCGCTGCGCGCGTCGATCTACGCTTTCCGGACCGATTTTCTCGTGGCGAGCTGGATCGCGCGCGTTCCGCGCGCCGATCTCGGCCAGGTGCAGAATGATCTCAAGGCGGCCGGCTTTCCCAATCCGACGCTGCGCAACGCGGATGACACCCCGCTGAACGTGGCGACGCTGCGCGATCCCGCCAGCGTGCTGATGGATGTCGAGCCGCTGAACGACGAGACCAAATCCTATGTCGGCCGCATCCTGGACGGTCATCCGGTGGTCGGGCCGATGCTGGCGCGGGCGGCGGACGAGGGCAAGCCGGTGTCCTCCGAACCCTTCGTGCTGCTGCGCTCGAACGGCAGCCCGATGGGCATCATACTGGCTGCTCCGGTGAAGGCGGACGGCAGTAACAGCGTCGCGGGCTTCCTGACCATTTCCTACCGGCTGGCGCCGCTGATGCTCGCCAACGACGAGCTGTCGCTGTTCTCGGTGGCGCTGCGCGATCCGCGAAACGCCTCGAACAATCTCAGTGCCGATGCGGATGGCAATGTCGCGACGGTGCCGCTTCAGCTCGATGCCGACAATCCGCCGCTGGTGCGCGTGGTGTCGTTCGGCGCGCGGGACTGGACACTGATCTATTACGCCAAGACCAATGCGGCGACGCGGGCGCAGGAACTCGCCGTCATCATCATGGTGATCGGCACGGCGCTGACCGTCGTGCTCTGCGGCCTGTTCGGCTATGTGTCCTACAACAACGTGCGGCTCAGCCGCGAGATCCAGACCCGCATCGGCTTCGAGCGCCGGCTGACCGCGGTCATCGACGAACTCAATCATCGCGTGAAGAATATTCTGGCCGTGATCCAGTCGATCGTCACCCGGACGCTGCGGCATGGCGCCGACATCGACGTCGCGCGCGAGCTTCTGATCGGGCGCATTCATGCGATGTCGCATGTCGTGTCGCTGCTCAGCGAAAGCCAGTGGCAGGGCGTCAAGCTCAAGGGCCTGTTCGAGCCGCGCGCGATCCCGCACGCGGACCGTATCGCGCTCAGCGGGCCTGACATCATCGTCAGCGCGCGTGCGGCGCAGAGCCTGTCGCTGCTGTTCTTCGAACTGGCCTCCCACGCCGACGAGGGCCTGTCGCTGGTCGGCAAGCATCCCCATGTCGTGGCCGGATGGAACGTCACCGACGAGGTCGAGCCGATGTTTCATTTCCGCTGGGAGGAGTTCAACACCAGCGCCGCCACCCGCCGCGCCGACAGCGAATTCGGTCTCGTGCTGCTCGACCGGGTCGCGCCAGAGGCGCTGGGCGGCACGTCGAAGCGCTACTTCACGGATGTGAGCTACGTCTATGAACTCACCGCGCCGATGGCGACCGTGGTGGACGAAACCGAAATGGACCGCACCGAGCGCATTGGAGCGCCGGTGCGAAAGCGCTAACCTCAGCGGGATACCGGAACAAACTTTCCCGCGCTGAATTGAGCCGCGACGACTCAATTCATGCAGAGGAAAGCGACATGGGACGATACTTGCTGCTGTGGTTTCTCGGGATTCCGATTCCCGTCCTGATCCTGATCTGGGCCTTTGGCGGTCTCAACTGATGCGCCAGAACCGATGCAACAAAAAAGCGGCCACTTGCGAGTGGCCGCTTTTCGTTGTGGGGCGATCGGGAAGCGGCCTAGCCGCCGCCTCCGCCGCCGATCACCGCGCGCACCGTGTTGTCCGGTCCGAAGTCCTCGGCCCCGTCGACATAGAGCAGGGCGCTCAGTTTCGAACGCGCGCGGTTGACGCGGCTCTTGATGGTGCCGACCGCGCATCCGCAGATCGCGGCGGCGTCCTCATAGGAGAAGCCTGACGCGCCGACCAGAATGAGCGCTTCGCGCTGATCCTGCGGCAGCTTGTCGAGCGCCACCCGAAACTCCTCGAATTCGAGGTGCGAGCTTTGCGCGGGCTGCGTCTTCAGCGTCTTGGCGTAACTGCCATCGGCGTCCTCGACCTCGCGCCGCCGCTTGCGATAATCCGAGCGGAAAAGGTTGCGCAGGATTGTGAACAGCCACGCCGGAAGATTCGACCCCGGCTGAAACGAGTCGATATGGGCGAGCGCCCTTAACAGCGTCTCCTGCACAAGATCGTCGGCCCGGTCGGCATTGCCGCTGAGCGAAATGGCGAACGCGCGCAAACTCGGCACGGTGGCCAGAATGTCGTCTCGAAGCGAATCGGTGAGAGGCATTAGTCCCTCCCGTCTTTTTTGGAACCTTCAGCAACGCGAGCGGCAGCGTCCTGCGAATCGAGCTGGCGGATCAATTCTGCAAAGCGGTCTGGCACTCCCTGTCGCACGACGTCGTCGTACATGGCGCGTAATTGGTGTCCGATCCGCGATTGAATCTCGGTGTTCAGACCCCCTTGGTCGATGGTTTCGGAGGCTTTGCGTCTGTCATTTGCTGATCCGTTTTCCCCGTGGCTAACTACCTAGAAACGCAGCATTTTCTTGTCCGAAGCTGGCGCTTTTTGCCTCACGGCCCCGTCTCTATGCGAACAAGTAACGGGACATGGCGCAAAAAGTTCCAGACATTGGGGGAACTTTTCTCGGCCTCGAACGTAATTAGTTCGAAGCGGGGGAGCTGGTGGCTGAAACCGGTGTTTCCGGTCTTAACTGAAATGATCACCGATTGGAGGGGGTATGTCTCGTTCTCAGCTCGTAGCTGAACATCTGCCACTGTTGCGGCGCTATGCCCGCGCGCTCACGGGAAATCAGGCATCGGGCGATGCCTATGTGGCGGCCATGCTGGAGGCGTTGCTGCAAGACCCTTCGCTGCTCGAAGAAAAGCTCGGGCCGCGCGTCGGGCTGTTTCGGCTGTTCACGAAGATCTGGAATTCGGTCTCCCTGAACGAGGCGGCCGACAAGGGGCCGGCGCAGGCTGCAAGCGAGCAGCGGCTGTCGAGCCTGACGCCGCCCGCGCGTCAGGCCTTCCTGCTGCTGTCGCTCGAAGGCTTCTCGGAAGACGAGGTTGCCTACATCCTCGATACCGACGTGGCGAAGGTCCGCGAACTTGCCGACAGCGCGGGGCGCGAGCTTGCCGCGGAAATCGCAACCGATGTGCTCATCATCGAGGACGAGACCTTCATCGCGATGGATCTCGAAAGCCTCGTGAAGAATCTCGGCCACAATGTCATCGGCGTGGCGCGGACCCATACCGACGCCATTTCGCTGGCGAAATCCAAGCGGCCCGGTCTCATCCTGGCCGACATCCAGTTGGCGGACGGCAGTTCGGGCCTCGACGCGGTCAACGAACTGCTGAAGACGTTCGAGGTGCCGGTGGTGTTCATCACCGCCTACCCCGAGCGTTTCCTCACCGGCGAGCGGCCGGAGCCGGCCTTCCTGATCTCGAAGCCGTTCCAGCCGGCCATGGTGTCGGCGGTGGCGAGCCAGGCGCTGTTCTTCCAGCGCAACTCGCGCGGCCGTCCGTCCAAGGCGGCGGTGTCCTGAAGCTGCATTCACGCTGAAAAGACCGACTCAAAAGCCGGACCGCGGATGAAAATCCCGGCCCGGCTTTTTGCTGCGGCAGTGTCCGCGCCCGACAAAGGAAAAGGGGTGCAGCCGGCATCACCACGGCTACACCCCTCGACAGCCGGTCGATTAGGGGCAGGGGGATTTGACCGGCTGTAGGAAAGACGCCGAACTCACGAAATCGTTCCCTGACCTGAAACGTTTCTTCGGCTTTCGCTGTTTCAGGAGCTGGAACGAAAGCCCGGCCCGCCACGTTGTTCAGGTGCCGCGATGACGCGGCTTGGTAACGAGTGAGGCAGCAGATGTCTTACATGGCTTCTGGAACTCTCGGCGCAGTGGCGGCCGTTCTGGCGCTGGGTGCCGTGCATCTCGATGTATCGGCGGCAAGCGACAGGTTTGGCACGGCCCAGCGCGGTGACGCCAGCGTGGCGGCGCTGGCGCGCGCCGGCGAAGCAATTGCCGTGAACGTCGACCGTGCGGCGAAGGGCGACCGCGAAGCGACGATGCAGCCGGCCGGAGGACTGACGCTGTCCTTCAAGGTGCCGAGCCTGCCCGACACATCTGTAGTGATGCGCATGCCCGCAGGCGAAGCCGCCGACGCGTTGCGCCGGGCACCGGCATTGACCACGGGCACCAGCAAGGGATCATCGTCCGCCGGACAGCGTCCCGTCGCCTGCGAGCCGGTCGTGAGCGTTCTCACCGCGGTGGCCAAGCAACTCCAGCCGGGACGCTGCGTTACCTGATGATCCGTCAAAACGAACGAAAAGAGCGCCTGTCGGGGCGCTCTTTCCTTTGCCTCGATGATGAGGGAATGACTATTCGCCGTGCTCTTCGTCTGCCGTCGCGCGGCGGCTGGCCATCAGGCCGAGCGCGATGCCGCCCACAGCCAGCAGCGGAATAACGAGGCGCTTTACGCCGATGATCTGGACGATCTGCAAGCCCGCGGCCAGCACCATCGGATCGCTCAGCGCGCTTTGCATCGTCGATGATTCAGCCGCTTCGGCGCGCCGCTTTCTGGCCAGTTCATTGACCTGCCGCTTGCGGACGGAATAGGACATCGCCGCCAGCAGGGTCGCGACGAAGAACACGCCCGCTCCGGCGAAGCAGGCTTGCAGCAATCCGTATTTTTGCAACACGAACACGAAGGCGGCGGCGCACAGAAACCCCGTCGTGATGAACAGCAACACCGCGACCGCGATCGCGAGCGACGTCAGCCGCAAGGCGCTGCCGGTGCTTTCCCGGAAATCATCCATGAATTTCTGAAACATCGAAAATCCGATTCAATTGCCGTCAACGAAGGCGCGCATTCACGCTGCCGGCATAAAACCGGCAGCGGACCCATCGTGCGCCGGTCAGCGGCGCCAGGTCACGCCGATCAGGAATCCGAGGCCCACTGCGAGGCCGACGGCGGCCAGCGGGCGCTGGGTGATCGCATCTTCCAGCGATTCCTCCAGCGTGCTGGCGTAATCCTGCGCCGCGTCCATCGCCTCGCTGCCGCGCTTGCCGACGTCGGACATCACGGAATCCACATTGGCGCGGGCCTGCTTGTAGGTGCGCCGCGCCTGCTTGCGGGCGTCGCCCTTGAAGGCTTCGAGGACGTCCGAGATCTGGTCGGCCAGTGCTGAGATGTCATTTTTCACGGCGTCTACATCCTTCTGAAGGCGTTCGAATGGGGCTTTGTCGCTCATGGTCTTCATTGCGTCTTCACCGTCGGTACTCGACATCGGAAGCTCCTCGTTATGTGCTGCTAAAACGCGCGGCCGTCGTGAAGGTTCCATTGGCTCCAGCGTCCTATAACTCGGGAAACGAGGCGTCCTTCACCGGCATGAGGTGCTCCTTGAGGACAAGGCCGACGATGAGAATGGGCGACGACAGGAACGCGCCCATCGGTCCCCACAGCCAGGTCCAGAACGCCAGTGCGATGAAAACGGCCAGTGCGTTCAGTTCAAGCCGGCGGCCGATGATCGTCGGCGTCACGAAATGTCCCTCGATGAAGGCCGCCACGGCGAAGGCGCCGGCGGCGACCATTCCCGCGGCCAGCGTCGAGGACGTGATGATGCCGACAGCCGCCAGCACGACGAAGGTGACGATGGGGCCGATAATGGGGATGTAATTCAGGGTGGCGGCGAGTGCGCCGAGCCCGGCGGGATTCGGCATCCCGGTGACGGCGCCGATCAGACCGGTGGCGATCCCGAGACCCATGTTGATCATGGTCACCGTGAGAAGGTAGCCGCCGAGATTGCTCTCGATGGCGTTGAGGACGCGCAGGGCGCGCAGCCGCGAGTCGTGGCCGGCGAAGTTCAGGATCAGGGCGCGGCGCAGGTCCGGCCAGCTTGCGATGAACAGCACCAGCACCGCGAAGAACAGCAGGATCTCGGTGAATGTCGGCGACAGGAATTCCAGCGTCGGCTGCACCCATTCGATCTTCGGCAGCGGAAAGCCGGTCTCGCCGGCGGCGGGCGCAGCGCCGAACAGGCCCTGCAACTGATGCCAAAGCGCGATCGGCCGGTCGAAGACATGAAATTTGTCCTTCAGCCGCGGGCCAAGCTCCGGCAGCCGGGTGGTCCATTCCATCACCGGCGCGGAGATCAGCGCCACCATGAAGACCAGTCCGGCGCAGGTCGCCGTGACGATGAGGACCGCCGAGACCGGGCGGGGAATGCCGTAGCGCTCGAAAAACCTGGCGGCGGGAGATAGCATCGTGCCGATCACAAGGGCCGTGACCGTCGGCAGGAAAAACGCCCGCGCAACATACAGCACCGCGACCACGCTGATGATGAGCAGGGCCACCACAGCAAACGAAACGACCTCCGCCCGTTGGAGGAGTGGAGGCCGCTTGTCGTCGCTGTCGCCGGACGATGCGCTCATCGCCCGGCCAGGCGTGCCGCGCACCTCCCGGCGCACAGCGGGCATCGTCAGATTCTGCCGAGCAGCAGCAGGATGACCACGATCACCAGGATGGTGCCCACGATCCCCGACGGGCCGTAACCCCAGTTGCCGCTGTAGCCCCAGCTTGGAATGACGCCAAGCAGGATCAGGATCAGAATGATGACAAGTATGGTGCCGAGTGACATGGCTATGGCCCTCAAGAGTCCCGCCGGGTCGCGACCATGCGCCGGCTTCCGGCAGCGCTAACCGTTCCGCTGTCACAATGTTCCGCAGCGACGGCGTGAACCCGCCGCCGCGCGGCCCGCACAAATTCCTGACGTGGATCGGGCGATGGAACCAAAGCTCGTGACCCCGCGTTGGCTCGGTATCGGCATCCACGATGTCCTCGCAGAAACGGTAACAGTCATGACCTATCCGGTGCAGGCGAACACGGTATCGCGAAAGTCCGTGGCTCAGGTTGTTGCAGTGTCCCTTCGGTCGGTCCGCACGCTGGCGGTTGCGGGCATGATGCTTCCGCTCGCGCTGGCGACACCGGCGCTGGCGCAATCGCTCGGCTATGCCGAGCCGTCGCAGAATTTCTGGTCGGACCGGCAGGCGCTGCCGTCGCCGGAGGTGAGCGAAGACGAGGGCGACGGTTCAGCCGTTCTGCCCGAGCGGCTTCAGCGCAAGGTGGTTTCGTTCGAAAGCCGCGAAGCGCCCGGCACCATCGTGATCGATACGGGCAACACCACGCTCTATTATGTGCTCGGGCAGGGCCGCGCCATCCGTTACGGCGTTGGTGTCGGCCGCGACGGCTTCACCTGGTCCGGCGTGCAGACCGTGTCGCGCAAGGCTGCGTGGCCGGACTGGATTCCGCCCGCCGAGATGATCGCGCGCCAGCCTTACTTGCCGCGCTTCGTCGCGGGCGGTCCCGGCAATCCGCTCGGCGCAGCCGCGATGTATCTCGGCTCCAGCACCTATCGCATTCACGGCACCAACGATCCGTCCACCATCGGCAAGTTCGTCTCCAGCGGCTGCATCCGCCTGACCAATGAAGACGTGCAGGATCTGTTCAGCCGCGTGTCGGTCGGCACCAGGGTCGTGGTGCTGCCAAAGAGCGCGCGGCTTGAGGCCAGCAGGTCGAACGGCCATGCGGTGACGTCCGCGCGTGCGCGCGCTTCTTCCGCGCAGCCAGTGATGCAACGAGTCAAATTGTCCGGATTGTATTGAGCGAAAAATAGCGGCTGTGTGGTTTGTCGGGCGAAATGAGGTCGATCATGCGTTCAGTCATGCGTCAGGTATCGTTCATCCGTCAGGCGGCCGCTGTCGCTCTTGTTGTGGCCGCGGGCGGACTGGCCTTCGCGCCGCCGGCCGAGGCACGCGACCTGTTCACGAGCCTGTTCGGCGGCCTGATGGGAGCGCCTGCGCCGCCTCCGTCAATTCCTCTGCCCTTCGCCACCGAATTCGGCGATGGCACGGCTCAGCCCGCCCAGCCGCGCGTGGCCAGAGGCGGCGGCGCAGCCTATTGCGTGCGCACCTGTGACGGACGTTATTTCCCGCTGACCGCGACCGGCGACCAGACCCGCGCGGAAGCCTGCAAGAGTTTCTGCCCCGCAAGTGAAACCAAAGTGGTCTACGGCGGCAGCATCGACAGCGCGGCGACGGAAACCGGCAAGCCCTATTCGGAATTGCCGAATGCCTTCAAGTATCGCACCGAGCTTGTCGCGGGGTGCACCTGTAACGGCAAGGACCCCGGCGGCCTCGCAAAGATCAACGTCGAGAACGATCCGACCTTGCGCAAGGGCGATCTCGTCGCCGGTGCGAACGGTCTTGTCGTCGCCAATCAAAGCCGCGATCGCCGCGGCGCATCGGTGAATTTCACGCCGATGTCGAAGTCGGCGCGCGCGCAGTTCGCCCGGCTGCCGGTGGTCGCCGCGCAATAACGCTGTTCCGGAAATGGAACCAAAATCCTTCATGGGTGTTGGGGTACAGGGATGCGGGACGTTCTCGTGACCCTGTCGAACCGGTTTCATGAGGGGTCATCATGTCCATACTTGTCAGCGTTCTGATTACATTTCTTGTCGTCATTCTCGTTCTGTATCTGGTCAATCTGCTGCCCATCGACGGCCGCGCCAAGCAGATCGTCCGCGCCATCGTCATCATCATCGGCATCATCTCGATCCTGAAATATCTCGCGGTGTTCTAGGCGCGTCGTTGCGAGGAGCGGTTGCGACGAAGCGCATGTGCTTTCCCGCTTTAAATGTCATTTCGGGGCGCGAGCGCTTGCGAGCGAACCCGGAATCTTGCAGTTGCTTCCGATGAACTCTTCTGGATTCCGGATCAGCCAGCTTGCGCGAGCTGTCCGGAATGAGGGTTGTGGCAAACAAAAAGCCCCGGCATTTGCCGGGGCTTTCTTTCGAAAACGAACTTCGCTTACTTCAGCGATCCGAACCAGTCGTCCACGTCTTTCTTGACCTGGTCCTTGGCGAAGCCGTAGCGCTGCTGGAGCTTGCCTTCGAGCTGCTCGCGGCGGCCCTCGATGACGTTGAGATCGTCATCGGTGAGCTTGCCCCACTTCTCCTTCGCAGCGCCCTTGAACTGCTTCCAGTTGCCTTCAACGCGGTTCCAATCCATCGTCATCCTCCAGTGTTGGAAAGACTGATAACGGTGCGCTGTGGTGATCGTTCCTCCCGGAACTGCGGCATCGCGTCATGCATTCAGTAGTAGTTGCATTTGAATCAAAAACCCCGGCGCATGGCCGGGGTTTTCGTCGCACATGATAAAATTCAGTTTAGCCTGCGGCCTTCGCTTCCTTGCGGCGGGCGTGCAGGATGAACTCGGTGTAGCCGTTCGGCTGCTCGCGGCCCTTGAAGATCAGGTCGCAGGCGGCCTTGAAGGCCACGCCGTCGAACTTCGGCGCCATCGGCCGATACAGCGCATCGTCCGCGTTCTGCTTGTCGACGATCGCGGCCATGCGCTTCAGCGATTCCATCACCTGATCCCTGGTGACGACGCCCTGATGCAGCCAGTTGGCGAGATGCTGCGCGGAGATCCGCAGCGTGGCGCGGTCTTCCATCAGTCCGACATCGTGAATGTCCGGCACCTTGGAGCAGCCGACACCCTGATCGATCCAGCGCACCACGTAGCCGAGAATGCCCTGGCAGTTGTTGTCGATCTCCTGCTTGACGTCGTCCGGCGCCCAGTTCGACTGCGACACCGGAATGGTGAGAATGTCGGACAGCTTCGCCTTGGTGCGCGACTTCAGTTCCTTCTGCCGCGCGCCGACATCGACCTGATGATAATGCAGCGCGTGCAGCGTCGCGGCGGTCGGCGAGGGCACCCACGCGGTCGAGGCGCCGGCCTGCGGATGCGCGATCTTCTGTGCCAGCATGTCCGCCATCTTGTCGGGCGCAGCCCACATGCCCTTGCCGACCTGTGCGTGGCCGGGCAGGCCGTTGGCCAGACCGATGTCGACGTTCCAGTCCTCGTAGGCCTTGATCCACGGCTGCGCCTTCATGTCGTTCTTGCGGATCATCGGGCCCGCTTCCATCGACGTGTGGATCTCGTCGCCGGTGCGGTCGAGGAATCCCGTGTTGATGAAGCAGATGCGCTGCGCGGCGTTCTGGATGCAGGCCTGAAGATTAACCGTGGTGCGGCGTTCCTCGTCCATGATACCGACCTTCAGCGTATTGGCAGGGAGGCCGAGCAGCTTTTCGACACGGCCGAAAATCTCGACCGTGAGCGCGACTTCATCCGGACCGTGCATCTTCGGCTTGACGATGTAGACCGAGCCCTTGCGGCTGTTCTTCAGCTTGGTCTTGCCCTTGATGTCGTGGATCGCGAGCAGGCCGGTGACGGCGGCGTCGAGGATGCCTTCCGGAATTTCCTCGCCCTTCGCATCGAGCACGGCGTCGGTGAACATGTGATGACCGACGTTGCGCACCAGCATCATGCTGCGGCCGTGCAGCGTCACCTTGCCCTTGCCGTCCGGCGCCGTGTAGACGCGGTCGGCATTGAGCGCGCGGGTCAGCGTCTTGCCGCCCTTCTCGAAGTCCGCCGCCAGCGTGCTGTTCATCAGACCGAGCACGTTACGGTAGACCAGCACCTTGTCGTCGGCATCGACGGCGGCGACCGAGTCTTCCATGTCGAGAATGGTGGAGACGGCGGATTCAAGGATCATGTCCGCGACGCCGGCGGGATCGTCCTTGCCGATGGTGTTGTTGCGGTTGATGACGACGTCGATGTGCATGCCGTTGTTGACCAGCAGGATCGAGGTCGGCGAAGCCGCGTCGCCCTGATAGCCGGCAAGCTGCGCCTTGTTCTTCAGCGCGGTGGCGTTGCCGCTCTTGAGCTTGGCGGCGAGCTGGCCGTGCTCGATGCTGTAGGCGGTGACGTCGCTGTGGTTGCCGGTGGCGAGCGGAACGGCCTGATCGAGGAACGCCTTGGCCTTGGCGATCACCTTGTCGCCGCGCGCCTTGTTATAGCCCTTGCCGGTCTCGCTCGGATCGTGCGGGATGGCGTCGGTGCCGTAGAATGCATCGTACAGGCTGCCCCAGCGCGCATTCGCGGCGTTGAGGGCGTAACGCGCATTGGTCAGCGGCACGACAAGCTGCGGTCCGAACATGGTCGCGAGTTCTTCGTCGACATTGGCGGTCTGCACGTCCTTCGCCGGCGGCTCCGGCAGCAGGTAGCCGATCTCCTTGAGAAACGCGGTGTAGGCGTTCATGTCGAACGGCTTGCCCTTGTTCGCCTTGTGCCAGCCGTCGATCTTGGTCTGAAGCGTGTCGCGGGTGGCGAGCAGTTGCCGGGTGCGGGGCGCGAGATCGCCCACGATGGCGGCGAGGCCGGACCAGAAGGCGTCGGGCGCAATTCCGGTATCGGGGGTCGCTTCCTTTGCGATGAAGTCGAACAGGACGGGAGCGATCTTCAGGCCGCTTGCATCGATACGTTTCATGATAAATCTCACGGAAAACGGCGGAAAACACGCCGCTCTGGGGCTTCAGGATGAGGTGGTGATCGCCGCTGAGAAGCGGCCTAGGGGGCCGTTTTAACGTGAAAGCCGGGCAAAAGAGAAGGCCCTTCCCCGGTCAGAATGGCGAATACCACGGTCCCGGAGATTGACTGGTTTTCGGTCTCTCCCGTCCGCAGGAAGAGGAGGTAGAGGCGTTGCGATGCAGCCTGCTCCGTCATTGCGAGCGAAGCGAAGCAATCCACTCTTTGGGCATGGCAAAGACTGGATTGCTTCGTCGCAAGGGCTCCCCGCAATGACCCAAGCCGAGATCTATCTCCGGTCGTCCCCGCGAAAGCGGGGACCCAGAATATCAAGGGCTGGATTCCCGCTTTCGCGGGAATGAGCGGTGGGAGCCTCATGGTGAGGAGGCGCGTTTTCCGCGCCGTCTCGAACCATGAGGCGAATATCGGATTTTGTTCTTCCTCATCCTTCGAGACGCGCGCAAGAGCGCGCTCCTCAGGATGAGGTAACTGCAAGCATCCAGGGGATAGATTTCAATGCCCCGCGCCCGCACTGGAGGCCTTGCCATACCGTTCCAGCGTCACCTTGACGAGAATGGTGACCAGCGCCACGGCGGTCAGCACGGTGGCGGCGGCGAAGGCGCCTGCGACGTTGTAGTCCTGATAGAGCAGTTCGATCTGCAATGGCAGCGTGGTGGTCTGGCCGCGGATGTTGCCGGAGACGACCGACACCGCGCCGAACTCGCCCATCACCCGCGCGTTGCAGAGGATCGCGCCGTAGACCACCGCCCATTTCACGTTCGGCAGCGTGACGTGCCAGAACGTGGTGAAGCCGCCCGCGCCGAGCGTCACTGCCGCCTCTTCCTCGTCGGTGCCCTGCACCTGCATCAGCGGAATCAGTTCGCGGGCGACGAACGGCGCGGTGACGAACAGGCTGGCGAGGAAGATCGCCGGCAGCGCGAACATCACCTTGATACCGAAATAATCCAGCAGCGGGCCGAACAGGCCCTGCGAGCCGTAGACGAACAGATAGGCGACACCGGCCACGATGGGCGAGATCGAGTAGGGCAGTTCGATCAGCACGATCAGCAGCGTCTTGCCGCGAAAATCGAACTTGGTCACGGTCCATGCCGCGGCAAGGCCGAACAGGATATTGATCGGCACCACCACCAGCGCCGTCAGCAGCGTGAGAAAGATGGCGTGCAGCGTTGCCGGCTCGGAGAGGTTACGAATGAAAACGCCGACGCCCGACGACAATCCGGAGGTGACGATCAGCACCAGCGGCGCCACCAGAAACAGCGCGGTCAGCGCCAGCACGCTTCCCAGCACGATCCGCCGCGTGACCTTGCCGCCGCCCACCTGCATCCATTCGGCCTGTTCGCTGTCGCGCTCCGAAGCAAGGGACATCAGACTTCTCCCCGCCCGACATAGCGCAGGTGCCAGGCCTGCACGGCGTTGGTGACGATCAGCATGATGAACGCCATCAGCAGCATGATGGTCGAGATCGCGGCGGCAGCCTGATAGTTGTATTCCTCGAGGCGGATATAGGTCAGCAGCGCGACGATCTCGGTCTTCATCGGCTGGTTGCCGGCGATGAAGATCACCGCGCCGAATTCGCCGAGGCTGCGCGCGAAGGACAGCGAGCAGCCGGCGAGAAACGCCGGAAAGATCGCCGGGAAGATGATCTTCCACAAAATCTGCAAGTCATTGGCGCCGAGCGAACGTCCGGCTTCCTCGACTTCCGAGCCGAGGTCTTCGATCACAGGCTGCACGGTGCGTACCACGAAGGGAATGCTGGTGAAGGCCATCGCGAGCGCGATGCCGAGCGGCGTGTAGGCGACTGCGATGCCGATTTTATCGAGCGGCGCACCGAACCAGCCGTTCTTGGCGAACAGCGCGGTGAGCGCGAGACCGGCCACGGCGGTCGGCAGCGCGAACGGCACATCCACCAGCGCGTCGAGCAGGCGCTTGCCGGGAAAATTATACCGCGCCAGCACCCAGGCCAGCAGCAGACCATAAATGGCGTTGAAGAGCGTGGCCGCGAAGGCCATCGACACGGTGACGCGAATGGCCGACAGCGTGCGCGGCGACGACAGGATGTCCCAGAATTCCGCGATGCCGATGCCGGAGGCTTTCAGCAGCAGCGCGCACAGCGGCAGCAGCACGATCGCCCCGAGATAGAGGACGGTCGTTCCCAGCGCCAGTCCGAAACCTGGGATGACCCGGCGTTGCAAATCAGATGGTCCACTTCACGAAATGATTGGGACTCTACGGCTGCCCCGTTTTCGATCGTCATGGCCGGGCTCGTCCCGGCCATCCACGCCTTAAGCGAGCGCATCTATAAAGACGTGGATGCCCGGCACAAGGCCGGGCATGAAGCGTTGTAAGTGCGGTGACTTTTCTCTGTCATTGCGAGCGAAGCGAAGCAATCCAGAGCGACTAGGGAAAGGCTGGATTGCTTCGTCGCAAGTGCTCCTCGCAATGACGGTTGTAAATCCTCGGACCTCTCTCCGCTCATTCCCGCGAAAGCGGGAATCCAGTTCTCCCGGCCTCTGGGTCCCCGCCTTCGCGGGGACGAGCGGAATTCAATCGTTCATTTCGATCAACTCGCAGGGAAGTTGAACGAAGCGCCGTCTTACTTGTTCGCCCCGCCAAAAAGCTGATCCAGCTTCGCACCCGGGTTGAGGTGCTCGGCGTTGACCTTGTCCCAGCCGCCGAATTCCTTCTCGATGGTGACGAGCTTCACCGCCGGGAACTTGTCCTTGAACTTCTCGGCGACGGCCTTGTCGTTCACGCGGTTGTACTGCTGCGCCAGAATGGTCTGGCCTTCGGGCGTGTAGAGATATTCGAGATAGGCCTTGGCCAGCGCCTGGGTGCCGTGCTTCTCGGCATACTTGTCGACGACGCTCACGGGGAATTCCGCCAGCAGGCTCTGCGACGGCACCACCACTTGATACTTGTCGGCGCCTGCGATGTCGCGGATGCCGTTGGTCTCGGCCTCGAAGGTGATCAGCACGTCGCCGGTCTGGCGCTCGACGAAGGTCGTGGTCGCAGCACGTCCGCCGGTGTCGAACACTGGCACGTTGGCGAATAGCTTCTTGATGAATTCATCCGCCTTCTCGGCGCTGTCGTACTTGCTCTTGGCATAGGCGTAAGCTGCCAGATAAGTGTAGCGCGCGTTGCCCGAGGTCTTCGGGTTCGGGAACACCACCTTCACGTCAGGGCGGACCAGATCGTCCCAGTCCTTGATGTTCTTCGGGTTGCCCGCGCGCACCAGAAATGCCGGCAGCGAGTAGTACGGCGAGGAATTGTTCGGCAGCCGCGTCTGCCAGTCGGCCGGGATCAGCTTGCCCTTGTCGGCCAGCACCTGCACGTCGGTGACCTGGTTGAAAGTCACGACGTCGGCTTCAAGTCCTTCAAGAATGGAGCGTGCCTGCCGCGACGAACCGTTGTGCGACTGGTTGATGGTGACGTCCTGCCCGGTCTTTGCCTTCCACTGCTTGGCGAATGCGACGTTGATCGCGGCGTAAAGCTCGCGCGAGATGTCGTAGGATACGTTGAGCAGTGTGTTCGGCGTCTGCGCGTGGGCTGCGGACACGAGGCTGACGCTGGCGGCGAGGGCGATGAGAAGTTTGCGCAAAGTCGTTCTCCTGTGAGTTCGTGGCTCAGATGTTGGCGGCGAGATCGTCGAGTTCGTTGAAAAGAATGCCGGTTTTCGCCAGCAGCCGCTCGATGGCGTCGGCACCGTCCGCGACGGAACGCGCCGAGGTGTCGATGGTGAGGTCCGCGCTGGCCGGCGGCTGGTAGTCGTTGGCGATGCCGGTGAAGCTGGGAAGATTTCCGGCGCGCGCTTTCGCATAGTGGCCCTTGGGGTCGCGGCTTTCGCAGACCTCGGCGGGCGTCGCGACATAGATTTCGCGGAACAGGTCGTCGGCGATCCGCCGCGCGTTGGCGCGGTCGTCGCTGGCGGGCGACACCGCGGCGACGATGGCGATATGGCCGTTGCGCGCCAGATGCGTCGCCACTTCGGCGAGGCGGCGGATGTTTTCGGCGCGGCTTTCCGGCGAGAAGCCGAGGTCGCTGTTGAGCCCGGCGCGCACGGTGTCGCCATCGAGCAGGATCGGCGAGCCGCCGCGCGTGAACAGCTTGCGTTCGAGTGCGCGCGCCAGCGTGGATTTGCCGGAGCCCGGCAGGCCCGTGAGCCAGACCACCGCCCCGCCGTGGCCGAAACGCGCGGAACGTTCTTCAGGACGCAGCGCGGATTCCACCGGCACGATGTCGATGGGCACGGCGCGCTGGCCTGCATCGACGCTGAGCACGAGGCCGCCGCCGGCGATGCGGCCGTTGACCTCGATGACAAGACGTCCGGTGCGCGCGTTCTCGGTATAGGGATCTGCGGCGACCGGCTTCGCCAGTGAGATGTCGATCTCGCCGACATGGTTGCGGGCAATCGCCGAGGTCTCGACGCTGGCGAGGTCGCCGGGATCGACCGCCTTCTCGATGGCGACGACGGTGGCGCGGGTTTCCATGGTGCCGAGCCGCACCAGCACCGAGGCCCCGGCTTTCAACGGCGCGTCGTGCAGCCAGAAGATGCGGGCGCGCAGGCGGCGGGTGTCGCGCGGCGCGGCGTTGATGTGGCCGATGATGTCGCCGCGCTCCAGAAACAGTTCGCGGTCCAGCGTGATCCCGACCGAGCGGCCCGCGCCCTGTCGTCCGATCACGGGCGTTTCGGGCCATCCTTCCACCGACTTGACCTTCGCGATCTTGCCCGCTGGCATGATGACGATCTCGTCGCCCGCGCCGATGTTGCCGGATTCGACGCGGCCCGCGACAATGCGGCGGTCGTCGAATTTGTAGATCGCCTGTACCGGCAATCGTAATGCCAGTTCATCGAGCGCGCGCGCCGGTGTCAGCGCGTCGATGGCCTCGACCACGGTCGGGCCGTTGTACCAGTTGATATTGGCGGTGCGCTCGGCGACGCCGTCGCCGTCACGCGCGGAAATCGGCACAATGGCGGTGGGCGTGACGCCGAGACTTGTGAGATGCGTCGAAATCTCGTCGCTGATCTCCCGGAAGCGCGTCGCGCTGTAATCGACGCGGTCCATCTTGTTGACCACGACCGCGACCTGCTTCACGCCGAGCAGATGCAGCAGATAGCCGTGACGCCGGGTCTGGTCGCGCACGCCTTCCAGCGCGTCGATGATGAGCACCGCGCCGTCGGCTTGCGACGCACCGGTAATCATGTTGCGCAGGAATTCCGCGTGGCCCGGCGCGTCGATCAGGATCACGTCGCGCGACGGCGTGCGGAAGCGGATCTGGGTGGTGTCGATGGTGATGCCCTGGTCGCGCTCGGTTTGCAACGCGTCGAGCAGGAACGACCACTCGAACGGCATGCCGCGCCGCGCGCTGACGGCTTTCAGCATCTCCAGCTTGCCGTCGGGGAGACTGCCGGTTTCATGCAGCAGGCGGCCGACCAGCGTGGACTTGCCGTGATCGACATGGCCGACGATGACGATCCGGACCTGCGGGCGGGTGGTGCCGTTCGGTGTGGCGAGCGAGGTTTTGGAGACTGCGATGTTCATGAGCGCATCCATCCCGTGTCAGAGATAGCCGGCGACGCGAAGCCGCTCGAACGCATCTTCAGTTTCGTGGTCGAGCGCACGCCCGGCGCGCTCCGGCACTTTCGTGCCTTTCAGCTCGATCAGGATCTCTTCGATGTTGGAGGCATTCGACACGACAGGATTGGTGATGTCCTGGTCACCTAAAGAACGGTAACGCTTGCCGTTGTGCGACAGATAGAGCGGGATGATCGGGATGTTCTCGCGCTGGGTGTAGGCCCAGATGTCTTCCTCGGTCCAATGGAGGATCGGATGCACGCGCAGGTGCGCACCCTGCGGCACCGAGGCGTTGAAGTGATCCCAGAATTCCGGCGGCTGGTCGCGCACGTCCCATCCGCCTTCAAGCCCGCGCGGCGAGAACACGCGCTCCTTGGCGCGCGTCGCTTCCTCGTCACGGCGGATGCCGGCGATCAGCCCGTCGAAGCCGTACTTGGCGAGCGCGAGTTTCAGCCCTTCGGTCTTGCGCGCGGCGGAGCGCGCGGCCGGCGGCAGCGTCGGATCGATTTCCTCGATCGGCGGGCAGTAATCGACCTTGAGATCGAGGCCCCATTCCTTCGCGTACCGGTCGCGGAAGGCGTACATCTCGGGGAATTTCTTCTGCGTGTCGACATGCAGCGCGGGGAACGGCACCTTGCCGAAGAATGCCTTGCGCGCCAGCCAGATCATCACATTGGAGTCTTTGCCGAGCGACCACAGCAGCGCCAGCTTCTTCAGCCGCGCGAACGCCTCGCGGAAAATGTAGATGCTCTGCGCCTCGAGTTCGTCGAGGTGATCCATCGATGGCGCGGGTTTGGACGGCGCGGACCCGAACGACTCGGACGATCGGGAAGGTGCGGATGCAGTCGCCATGGGATCACTCCGTCCCGGGCGCACGAAACTGCTGCGCCCGTTGGCCGTTGGTTGCGCGGGGTGCAACGGCCGCCGAACGAAGGCGGAGGTCGCCCCCGATGGGCGGGAGAAGATGCATCTCTTTCACGCGCGGTTTGTGGTACAAATTTCCAAGTTTGCGGCGCAGCGTAGAAGAAATAATTTTCTCTTTACGCGGCTTGCAAGATACATAAATAGAAAATAATTTCAGTCAACCCCGCAAATGGGGCATCGGAGTTTCGCATGCGCTTTCTGCCGGTCTTCCTCGATCTGCAAGCTGGACCGGTCGTTCTGGTCGGGCAGGGCGAGTCCGCGCGGGCAAAATTGCGCCTGCTGCTGGCGGCGGAGGCGCGCGTGCGGTGGTTCGCCATCGACGGCCAGTATGATGTCTCCGGCTTCGATGACACATCCGTGGCGCGCATCGAACATGCGACAAGCGATCCGCTCACCGCCGATCTCTCCCATGTCGTCGCGGTTGTCTGCGCGGGCGCCGGCGACACCGGCCATGCGATGGCGGCGCGCGCGCGCAGTCTCGGCATCCCCGTCAACGTGATGGACGAGGTTTCGCATTCGACTTTCATTTTCCCCGCCATCGTCGATCGCGGCGATGTGGTCGTCGCCGTCGGCACCGGCGGCGCGTCGCCGGTGGTGGCGCGGCGCGTGCGCGAACGCATCGAGGCGATGCTGCCGGCGCGGATCGGCGATCTCGCCGGCTTCGTCGGGCGCTGGCGCGACACCATCAAGACTAAGCTGCCCGACATGCCGCTGCGGCGGCTGTTCTGGGAGCGCGTGATCGACGGGCCGATCGGCGCGGATGTTCTCGCGGGCCGCATCGCGCAGGCCGATCAGGCGCTGGCGAGCATTTCAAATCCTGCCTCGTTCGCGCGCAACATAGGCAGCGGCTTCGTCACGCTGGTCGGCGCGGGGCCGGGCGATCCTGATCTGCTCACCGTGAAGGCGCTTCGCGCGTTGCAGGACGCCGATGTTGTTTTTTACGACGATCTGGTCTCGCCCGAAATTCTCGACCGCGCGCGGCGCGATGCGGCGCGGGTGCCGGTCGGCCGCCGTGTCGGCAAGCCCGGCATCGGACAGGACGCCATCCATCGTCTTCTCATCGATGCCGCGCAGTCCGGCAAGCGCGCGGTGCGCCTCAAGGGCGGCGATCCTTTCATCTTCGGGCGCGGCGGCGAGGAGATCGCGGCACTGCGCGTAGCCGGCGTGGCTTACTCCGTCATTCCCGGCATCACCGCCGGATTGGGCGCGGCCGCGGAATCCGAAGTGCCGCTGACCTATCGACAGGAGGCGCTGCGCATCACCTTCCTCACCGCCCACAAGGCGAAGGACGCGGGCAATGTCGACTGGTCCGCGCTCACCGATACGAAAATGACCGTGGTGGTCTACATGGGCATCACCGCCGCGGCGACGATCCGCGCAGGCCTTCTCAAGGCGGGCCGCTCGCCGCAGACGCCGGTCGGCGTGTTCGCCCGCGCGACGCGGCGCGACGCCAAATCCGTCGTCGGCGTTTTGCGCGACCTGCCTGCGCTGGCCGAACAGGTCGAGTCCGGCCCGGCCATTCTCATCATCGGCGACGTCGTCGCCCGTTCCGCACCGTGGCGGAACGCCAATGTTCAAACCGATCCCGACGATCTCATCTCCGAACTTTTAAGAGCTGCCGAATGACCTCTCCGCTGCAACAGAAAATCAAGATCGCCGGTCCCTCCATCGTCACCGCCAACCGCACCCGCGACGGCGCGGTGATCTATCGCACCGCGTCCCACGGCTGGTCGGTCGATCTCGCCGATGCGGCGGTGGTGCGGACCGCCGATGACGCCCGCGCGCTGCTGGCCGAGTCCGTCGCCGATGACATCGGCGCGGTGGGGCCTTACATCGCGCCCGTCCATGTCACGGATCAGGGCATCGCCCCCGGCAACCTGCGCGAGAAAATCCGCAACCAGGGCGTCACCATTGATCTGCTCGTTTCGGCATAGGTCAATAGCCGTCATTGCGAGCGAAGCGAAGCAATCCAGCTTGGCTGCGCCGCTCAAAAGGACTGGATTGCTTCGTCGCTTGCGCTCCTCGCAATGACGCACACTTCAAGGTAATTGTTTCATGTATGCTTACGACGAACTTGACCGCACCATCGTCAACGAACGCGTCTCCGAGTTTCGCGATCAGGTCGCGCGCCGGCTCTCCGGCGAACTGACCGAGGACGAATTCAAGACGCTGCGCCTGATGAACGGCGTGTATCTCCAGTTGCACGCCTACATGCTGCGGATCGCGATCCCCTACGGCACGCTGTCGTCGAAGCAGATGCGCGCGCTGGCCCATGTCGCGCGCAAGTACGACCGCGGCTACGGCCATTTCACCACCCGGCAGAACATCCAGTACAACTGGATCAAGCTCGCCGAACTGCCCGACGCGCTGGCGGACCTCGCCGAGGTCGGCATCCACGGCATGCAGACCAGCGGCAACTGCATCCGCAACGTCACGGCGGACCAGTGGGCCGGCGTCGCGCCCGGCGAAGTGGAAGACCCGCGCATCTGGGCGGAAATCCTGCGCCAGTATTCGACGCTGCATCCGGAATTCTCGTTCCTGCCGCGCAAGTTCAAGTTCGCGATCACCGCGTCGGAGCACGACCGCGCCGCCATCAAGGTGCATGACATCGGGCTGCGCATTCACAGGAACGCGCAGGGCGAGACCGGCTTCGAGGTGCTGGTCGGCGGCGGCCTCGGCCGCACGCCGTTCATCGGCAAGGTCATCAGCGAATTCGTCGGCCACCGCGACATCCTGAGTTATGTCGAGGCGATCCTGCGCGTCTACAACCAATACGGACGCCGCGACAACATCTACAAGGCGCGCATCAAGATCCTGGTCCACGAACTCGGCATGGAGAAGTTCAGGAAGGAGGTCGAGGAGGAATGGCTCCAGATGCGCGACGGCGCGCTGGCGCTGGAGGATGCCGAGATCGAGGACATCCGCTCGCGTTTCCTCTATCCGAAGTATGAGAAGCTCTCCGACACGCCGGACGAATTGAAGAAGGCGTTGCAGAATCCGAATTTCGAGGCGTGGTACAGGAACTCGATCGCGCCCCACAAGCAGCCGGGTTACGCCATCGTCACCCTGTCGCTGAAGCCGGTGGGCGGGCCTCCGGGCGATGCCACCGCCGAGCAGATGGATGAAATCGCCAACCTCGCCGACAAATATTCGTTCGGCGAAATCCGCGTCGGCCACGAACAGAACCTGGCGCTGCCGCATGTCGCCAGGCGCGATCTGCCGGCGCTGTGGCGCGCGCTCGACAGGATCGGCGTCGCCACCCCGAACGTCAATCTGGTGTCGGACATCATCGCCTGTCCCGGCCTCGACTACTGCTCGCTCGCCAACGCGCGCTCGATCCCGATCGCGCAGGAACTGACGCGCCGCTTCGCCAATCCGGACACCGCCAACCTGATCGGCCGGCTGCACATCAACATCTCCGGCTGCATCAATGCCTGCGGCCATCACCATGTCGGCCATATCGGCATTCTCGGCGTCGAGAAGAACGGCGAGGAATTCTACCAGATCACCATCGGCGGCCGGGCCGACGAGAACGCCGAACTCGGTCATCTGGTCGGGCCGGCAGTGCCGCACGATCAGGTGGCGGACGTCATCGAGGACATCGTCGAGGCCTATCTGGCGTTGCGCCAGCGGCCGCAGGAATTGTTCGTCGATGCCGTGAAGCGCCTCGGCGTCGAGCCTTTCAAGGAGCGGGTCTATGCCACTCGTTAAGGGCAACACCGTCGTCGCCGACGAATTCATCCATTTGACGGACGATGCGCCGCTGCCTGCCGACGGCGCGGTTCTTTTGTCGGCCGAGCGCTTTCTCGCCGATCCGGAAGCCGCATTCGGCCACAACGGCAAGACCGGCGTGATCTGGCCGAACAACCGCGACATCGACGACCTGCTGCCGTATCTCGACCGGCTGGCGGTGATCGCGCTGGTGTTCCCGATCTTCCGCGACGGCCGCGCCTATTCGCAGGCCCGTCTCTTGCGCGAGCGCCACAAGTTCAAGGGCGAGTTGCGCGCCACAGGACAGGTGCTGCGCGACCAGTTCATGTTCATGCTGCGCGCGGGCTTCGATGCCTTTGAAGTGAAGAAGGACAAGGACGCGCAGGTGTTCGCCGATGTGGCGCACCGTTTCTCGGTGTTCTACCAGCCGACCGGCGACGGCCGCGTCACCGCGTTTCACCGCCGCCTGATGCACCTTCCCGAAAGCATCAAGTCATGAATACCGCCGCGCCATCATTTCTCTCGCAGGCTCCCGCAACGCCGTCATCCTCGCACGTTGCGGCGGAGGCGGCGGAGCTTGACCGCGCGCTGGCCAATGCATCGCCTGCCGAGATCATCGCGGCTGCCGTGCGTCGGGTCGGCCGCGACAAGCTCGCGGTGGTGTCGTCGTTCGGCACCGAGTCTGCGGCGCTGCTGAAGATTACGGCGGACGTCGATCCCGCCATTCCGGTGGTGTTTCTCGACACCGGCTGGCTGTTCGAGGAGACGTTGGCCTATCGCGACACGCTGACCGCGCTGCTCGGCCTCACCGACGTGCGCACGATTCATCCGTTGCAGGACACGCTCGACCGCGAGGACAAGGACCGCGACCTGTGGTTCTCCAATCCCGATCAGTGCTGCTTCATCCGCAAGGTCGAGCCGCTGGCGCGCGCGCTGTCGTCGTTCGACGGCTGGATCAACGGCCGCAAGCGTTTCCAGGGCGGCGACCGCGCCGCCATTCCCGTGGTCGAGGCCGACGGCGCTCGATTGAAATTCAATCCGCTGGCCAATGTCGCGCAGGATGAATTGAAGGCGCTGTTCGCCGCGATGAATCTTCCGCCGCATCCATTGGTCGCATCCGGCTTCACCTCGATCGGGTGTATGCCATGCACCACGCGCACGCAGCCCGGCGAAGACCCGCGCGCCGGCCGCTGGCGTGATCGCGGCAAGACGGAATGCGGCATTCACGTCACGAAAACTTCTTGAAATTTTGCGTTCTTGAAAATCGCGCTTTCTTGGAACGTTCGTCCTGCAATCCTGCGAAGAATGAAATCCGGTTTCGTTGACAGAACCACGCGAGTTCCAGAGTTTCACGCCTTCCCTGATGGCGATGATGTCGTCAGTTCGAATGGAGAGAGAAATGATTCGCCCCAATCCTGTTATTGGCCGTCTTCTCGTGATTGGAAGTTTGCTTCTAGCGACCTCCGCATTCGCCGCGGACGTGTCGCTGCTCAACGTGTCTTACGATCCGACGCGCGAGCTGTACGTGGATTTCAACAAGGCGTTCTCCGCCGCCTACCAGAAGGAAACCGGCAAGAGCATCGAGATCAAGCAGTCGCATGGCGGCTCGGGCTCGCAGGCGCGCTCGGTGATCGACGGTTTGCAGGCGGACGTGGTGACGCTGGCGCTGGCCTATGACATCGACGCCATCGCCAACAAGGGACTCATCAACAAGGACTGGCAGAAGCGCCTGCCGCAGAATGCCGCGCCCTATACCTCGACCATCGTGTTCCTGGTGCGCAAGGGCAACCCGAAAGGCATCAAGGACTGGGACGATCTGGTGAAGAGCGGCGTGCAGGTGATTACGCCGAACCCGAAGACCTCCGGCGGCGCGCGCTGGAATTATCTTGCGGCATGGGGCTACGCGCTGAAGAAGTACGGCTCCGAGGACAAGGCCAAGAAGTTCACCGCCGACCTGTTCAAGAACGTACCGGTGCTGGATACCGGCGCGCGCGGTTCCACCGTGACCTTCGTCGAGCGCGGCGTCGGCGACGTGCTGCTGGCGTGGGAAAACGAGGCGTTTCTCGCGGTGAAGGAATTCGGCAAGGACAAGTTCGAGATCGTGGCGCCGCCGCTCTCGATCCTGGCGGAGCCGCCGCTTGCGGTTGTCGATACCGTGGTTGAGAAGAAGGGCACCCGCGCCGCCGCCGAGGCGTACCTGAAATACTGGTACACCAAGGAAGGGCAGGACATCGCGGCGCGCAACTCGTATCGTCCGCGCGATCCGGAGGTCGCCAAGAAATATGAGGCATCGTTCGCCAAGGTCGATCTGTTCACCATCGACGACGTGTTCGGCGGCTGGACCAAGGCGCAGAAGGAACACTTCGGCGAAGGCGGCGTTTTCGATCAGATCTACAAGAACTGAGATCGAGACGTTGGCCATTAATTTTTTCTGCCGTCATGCCCGGCCTTGTGCCGGGCATCCACGTCTTTACTTCGTTCGATAGAAAGACGTGGATGGCCGGGACAGGCCCGGCCATGACGAACGAGGGCACAGGATTTGGAATGATGGGGGCATCGTGAGCGGAGGAAGGGGACGACGACGGGCATTGCCGGGTTTCGGCCTCACCATGGGGCTGACGCTGACGTGGCTGTCGATCATCGTGCTGATTCCGCTCGCGGGCCTGTTCCTCAAGACCACGGAACTGTCGCTCGATCAGTTCTGGGGCATTCTCACCAATCGCCGCACCCTCAACGCGCTGAAGATTTCGTTCGGCCTCGCGTTCGCCGCCGCCATCGTCAATCTGGTGATGGGCATGGTGATCGTCTGGGTGCTGGTGCGTTACCGGTTTCCCGGCCGCCGCATCTTCGACGCCATCGTCGATATTCCGTTCGCGCTGCCGACCGCGGTCGCGGGCGTGGCGCTGACCGCGCTGTTCGCACAGAAGGGCTGGCTCGGCGCGCCGCTGGCCGAGATGGGAATTAAAGTGGCGTTCACGCCGATTGGCATTTTCATCGCGATGATCTTCATCGGATTTCCGTTCGTGGTGCGCACGGTGCAGCCCGTGCTGATCGATCTGGAAATCGAGGTCGAGGAAGCCGCCGCCAGTCTCGGCGCGAGCCGCTGGGACATCATCACGCGCGTTATTCTTCCAAGCCTCACGCCCGCGATCCTGACCGGCTTCGCATTGGCCTTCGCCCGCGCCGTCGGCGAATACGGCTCGGTGATCTTCATCGCGGGCAACCTGCCGAACGTCTCTGAAATCGCGCCGCTGCTGATCGTGATCCGGCTGTCCGAGTTCCGTTATGCCGACGCCACCGCCATCGCCGTCATCATGCTGGTGGTGTCGTTCCTGATTATTTTCACCATCAACCGCATTCAACGCTGGGCGCAGACGCGCGGCGTCGCGGTTCAGGTCTGAGCATGATGACTTTGGATAAGTTTACGATGTACGCCGTCACCCTGAGGTGCGAGCTCTTGCGAGCCTCGAAGGGCGACGGCGTTTCACCCGGTCATCCTTCGAGGCTCGCCGAAGGCGGCTCGCGCCTCAGGATGACGATTCAGCCATTGCTGCCTTCATCTGAATTCGTGGCGATCTGAGCGCTCAATCATGGTAATCAACAGACCCCGCTCCGCGTCCGCGCATGAAGTCCGCACCGAGCCGTTCCTGGTGCGATGGACTCTCATCACCATCGCGATCCTGTTTCTGACCATCTTCGTGGTGCTGCCGCTGGTGGTGGTGTTCACCGAAGCGTTCTCACGCGGCGTTGCGACTTATCTCGCGGCATTGGCCGAGCCGGAAGCGCTCTCCGCGATCCGGCTGACGCTGATGGTCGCCGCCATTTCGGTCGGACTCAATCTCGTGTTCGGCGTGATCGCGGCGTGGGCGATCGCCAAGTTCGAATTCCCCGGCAAGGTATTCCTCATCACGCTGATCGACCTGCCGTTCTCGGTGAGCCCGGTGATCTCGGGTCTGGTGTTTGTGCTGCTGTTCGGCGCGCAGGGCTATTTCGGCACCTGGCTGATCGCGCATAATGTGCAGATCCTGTTCGCGGTGCCCGGCATCGCGCTGGCGACCACGTTCGTGACGTTCCCGTTCGTGGCGCGCGAACTGATCCCGCTGATGCAGGAGCAGGGCAGTCAGGAGGAGGAGGCGGCGATCTCGCTCGGCGCGTCGGGGCTGCGCACCTTCCTGCGCGTCACCATTCCCAACATCAAATGGGGCATTCTCTACGGCGTTCTGCTCTGCAACGCCCGCGCCATGGGCGAATTCGGCGCGGTGTCGGTGGTATCGGGCCACATTCGCGGCGAGACCAACACCATGCCGCTGCTGGTGGAAATCCTCTATAATGAGTATCAGTTCGTGGCTTCGTTCGCGATCGCGTCGCTGCTCGCATTCCTGGCGCTGGTGACATTGATCGTGAAGACGGTTCTCGAAAGCCATCTCGAAGAAGGACAGCCTGCAAGTGACGATTGAAGTCCGCAACATCGTGAAAAGGTACGGCGCGTTCGCCGCGCTCGATCATGTCGATCTCAAGGTCGAGACCGGAGAACTGGTGGCGCTGCTCGGCCCGTCGGGGTCCGGCAAGACCTCGCTGCTGCGCATCATCGCCGGCCTCGACTGGCCCGACGAAGGCTCGGTGATCTTCGACGGCGAGAACGCGCTGGAGCGTGGCGCGGGCGAGCGTCATGTCGGCTTCGTGTTCCAGCACTACGCGCTGTTCCGCCACATGAGCGTGTTCGAGAACGTCGCCTTCGGCCTGCGGGTGCAGCCGCGCGCCATCCGCAAGGACGAGGCGCATATCCGAAAGCGCGTGAAGGAACTGCTCGATCTGGTGCAGCTCGACTGGCTGGCGGATCGCTATCCGAGCCAGTTGTCCGGCGGCCAGCGCCAGCGCATCGCGCTGGCCCGCGCGCTCGCCATCGAGCCGCGCATCCTCTTGCTCGACGAGCCGTTCGGCGCGCTTGACGCCAAGGTGCGCAAGGAACTGCGCCGCTGGCTGCGCCAGTTGCATGACGAGATTCACGTCACCTCGATCTTCGTCACCCACGATCAGGAAGAAGCGCTCGAAGTCGCCAACCGCGTGGTGGTGATGGACAAGGGCAAGATCGAGCAGATCGGCACGCCGGGCGACGTCTACGACAATCCGGCGACCGCCTTCGTGCACGGCTTCATCGGCGAGTCCATCGTGCTGCCGGTGCAGGTGGCTGACGGCAAGGTCCGGCTCGGCGACAAGGTGCTGAACCTTGAGCCGCGCGACGCGGCGTCGGGTCCGTCGAACCTGTTCATCCGCCGTCATGACGTGTCGATCGTGCCGAACGGCAGCGGCGTGTTCGAGGGCGACGTCAAGCATGTGCGGGCGTTCGGCCCGACCCAGCGCGCCGACGTGGTGCTGCATAACGGCGTCAACGAGACTCCGTCGAGATCGACGCCCCGCGCGACCGCGATCTCAAGCCCGGCGACGTGGTCTCCCTGCAACCCCGCCGCTACCGGCTGTTTCCCGCGCAGTCGTGAATTTTTTCCGCAGCAGTTGCTCAAAAATAGAGTTGTCATGGCCGGGCTTGACCCGGCCATCCATCTTTTAAGAAGAGAAAATTTCCCAAAGGGATGGATTGCCGGGTCAAGCCCGGCAATGACAATGTGGTGTGTGTTTTGAGCCGTCACCCTGAGGTGCCGTAGCGAAGCGAAGGCCTCGAAGGGCGACGGCGGTATCACGGATAGTCATCCTTTCGAGGCTCGCAAGAGCTCGCACCTCAGGATGACGGCGGAGCAGACACCGGTGTGATCTCCGCTCATTCCCGCGCAAGCGGGACTCCAGTCTTCAGAATTCGAAAGAACTGGGTCCCCGCTTTCGCGGGGACGACCGGATTTGTGGTTCCCTCCCGAAACCAATGCCCCGTTCACCTTTCAGCCACTGTTGGTGTGCAACAAACGCCGACCAGCGTGATGGTTCGCAAGTCCGCGACATTTTCTCAGCACGTCCATTTGCGGACTTGCGAACCAAAACCACACTGGAATTATAGATTCTAGTGTCCTTTTGAATCCGAAGTTCGCTAAGGAGCGTTCTGCAAAGCGGGGCGAACTTCGGATTCAGGACACGAGGGGTTGGGGAAATCAGATGAAACGTGTGGCGGGGGCCATTCTGGCGCTGACGATGTTGAGCGGGTGCGGCGCGGACCGCGATGCGTCCACCGAGCAGCCGGCATTCTATGTCAGCATGGCCAATGCCAGCGCGAGGCTCGATCCCAATGTGGCGGCGTCGATGATCTCCGGCTACCGGCAGAACAACGGCCTCGGCGCGGTCCAGGTCGATCCCTTGCTGATGAAGGCCGCCGAGGCGCAGTCCAACGCCATGGGCAGCCGCAACAAGCTCGATCACAACGTCGCAGGTCCCTTGGACAAGCGCATCAAGGCGTCGGGTTTCGACGCCACCAAGGCGGTCGAAAACGTCTCCGCCGGCTACCACACCCTGGCCGAAGCCTTCTCGGGCTGGCGGGATTCGCCGCCTCATAAAGCGAACATGCTGGCCACCGGTGTCACAAAAATGGGCATAGCGGCGACATATGTTCCGAATACCAAATACAAGGTGTTCTGGACGCTGATCCTCGCGGCGCCCGACGCAAAATAGACTTCGAGATAAACCTTCTGTGACGTTCCCCCGGTTCTGCCCGATTGACGCCGCTGCGAAGTGAGGCCACCGTACCGCGGCCTCTCCCTCCGGCGCATTCAGTGATGGCCTCATGGATCCGTTGTCCCCCGGCAGACATTCCGCATCGACACCGGCACAGGCCCAGCGCGTTCTGGTGCTGCAAGGCGGCGGCGCGCTCGGCTCCTATCAGGCGGGGGCCTATCAGGCGCTCTGCCACCACGACTTCGAGCCGGAATGGGTCGCGGGAATTTCCATCGGCGCGATCAATGCCGCCATCATCGCCGGTAACCCGCGCGAGCAGCGGATCGGCAAGCTCAAGGAATTCTGGGAGATGGTGTCGTCGGGCTCGCCGATGCCGTGGGCGCCGCTGGTGCAGAACGACCATGTGCGCTCGGCCTTCAACGAGACCAGCGCCGCGCTGATCGCGACCTTCGGCGTGCCCGGCTTCTTCACCCCGCGCTTTCCGCCCGCGCCGGTGTGGCCCGCGGGCAGCCCGCAGTCGCAGAGCTATTACGACACCACGCCGCTGCGCGCGACGCTGGAGCGGCTGGTGGACTTCGATCGCATCAACAACGACGGCATCCGCCTCAGCATCGGCGCGGTCAACATCAAGACCGGCAACTTTGAGTATTTCGACAATCACAAGTTCAGGAAGCTCGGCAAGACAATCGGCCCGGAACACATCATGGCGTCCGGCGCGCTGCCGCCCGGCTTTCCGCCGGTGGAGATCGATGGCGAATTCTACTGGGACGGCGGCATCGTCTCCAATACGCCGCTGGACTACGTGCTGGAGCATGAGCGCGACGAAGACCTGCTGATTTTCCAGGTCGATCTGTTCAGCGCGCGCGGCGAGGTGCCGGCCACGGTGCTGGAAGCGGCGGAGCGGGAAAAGGACATCCGCTATTCCAGCCGCACCCGCATGAACACCGACATGAACAAGAAGATCCACGACGCCAAGAAGGCGGTGCGCGAGCTGATCGCCAAGCTGCCGCCGAGTTTCAAGGACGATCCGCTGGTGGCGACGCTCAACGAGGCGTCGAAGGAAAACACGGTGACGGTCGTGCATCTGATCTATCGCAGCAAATTGCACGAAACGTCATCCAAGGATTATGACTTCTCGCGGATCGGCATGGTCGAGCACTGGGCCGCGGGCGAGCGCGACGTCTATACCTCCATGAGTCATCCGGAGTGGCTGAACCGGCCGCAGTCGGACGAGACCATGGTGACCTACGACCTTTGCGAAAACGGGTTGCAATATATCAAGCAGTAAACAGGAGCGAATGATGGGTACTCTTTCCGGCAAGACGGCGGTGGTGACGGGTTCGACCAGCGGCATCGGTCTGGCCTATGCGCGGGCCTTCGCCAGCGCGGGCGCGAACATCGTGATCAACGGGTTCGGCGCGCCGGCCGACATCGAGAAAGAGCGCGCGGCTATCGAGAAGGACTTCGGCGTCAAGGCGGTGCATTCGCCGGCCGACATGACCAAGCCGGCGGAAATTGCGGGGATGATCGCGCTCGGCGAGAAGACCTTCGGTTCGGTGGACATTCTGGTCAACAATGCCGGCATTCAGTTCGTGTCGCCGATCGAGGAGTTCCCGACCGAGAAATGGGACATGATTATCGCGATCAATCTCTCCTCGGCGTTTCACGCCATGCACGCTGCCATTCCCGGCATGAAGAAGCGCGGCTGGGGCCGCATCATCAACACCGCGTCGGCGCACTCATTGGTGGCCTCGCCGTTCAAGTCGGCTTACGTGGCGGCCAAGCACGGCATCGCGGGTCTCACCAAGACCGCGGCGCTTGAGCTTGCCACCCACAAGATCACGGTGAACTGCATTTCGCCGGGCTATGTCTGGACGCCGCTGGTGGAGAAGCAGATTCCCGACACCATGAAGGCGCGCGGCCTGACCAAGGAGCAGGTGATCCACGACGTGCTGCTCGAAGCGCAGCCGACCAAGGAGTTCGTGACCTCCGAGCAGGTGGCGGCGCTGGCGCTGTTCCTCTGTGGCGATGATGCAGCCCAAATCACCGGTGCGAACCTGTCCATCGACGGCGGCTGGACGGCGGAATAATCCCGCCGTCATTCCGGGGCGCGAGCGCAGCGAGCGAGCCCGGAATCCAGTTCTGAAAGCGATGCAAATCCGGTCTGGATTCCGGGTCCGCGCGAAGAGCGCGCCCGGAATGACGGGTTATGTTGAGGATGCCTTCTTCCCGAACGCCAGCACGTGAAACCCGAGCCGCGTGCGGGTGATCCAGAACAGCAGCACTGTCTCGAAGGTCAGCGCCACCGAGGTCGCCGCCGCTGCGCCATAGCCGCCGAAGCGCGGCACCAGTACGACGCACAGGATCAGATTCATCACGAAGGCCAGCGCATAGGCCAGCGCGCACAGGTTCTGGTGGCCGAGCATGTTGAGCAGCCGCTCCACCGGGCCGATCGCCGAGCGCACGATCAGGCCGATCGCCGCGACGAACATGATGCCGTAACCATCGGTGAACTGCGGGCCGAACAGCCACAGCAGCGGCTTGCCCAGCGCCAGCAGCACGGCGGTCGCCGCCAGCGACGGCCAGAACGTCCACTTGATGGCATGGGCGATGTAGGCCGAGAGACGCTCCTTGTCGCCGGAGGCGTGGTACTCGCTGAAACGGTGCGCGGTGGTCGCCGACATCGCGTAGTGGATGAACGACACCAGCGCCAGCGTCTTGACCACGGCGAAATAGACGCCGACCTCTTCGGATGAGCGATACTGCTGCAACACCAGCACGTCGGTGTAGGACAACAGCAGGTAGAAGCCCTCGACCATCATGATCGGCAGCGACACCTTGAGCCAGCCGCGGATGTCGTAGCTCTTCGGGCCGGGCTCGACATGCGCGCGCAGGCGGCGGTTGAGCACGATCATCTGGCCGATCATCGCGATCCAGACCGCGCTCGCGCTGGCGATCATCGCCGCCGTCGCGCCGAGGTTCATGCCGAGCACCACCGCGCCGGCGGTGAAGCCGATGATGAGAGTCTGCCGCACGATGAACTGCGGCATCAGGCCGAGCCGCATCCAGTCGTGCGATCTTGCAAGGCCGTCCTGGGTGTTGGCGACCACGAAGGCGGGCAGGGTGAGGCAGCCGATATAAAGCGGCACGATGGTGTGCGCGTCGATCCACGGTGACAGGATTTTGACGAGGCCCGCGAGCAGCAGCGCAATCACCGTCGAAGCGGCGAATGTTATCCAGCGGCTGCCCGACAAAAAGCCGCGCAGCATGGCAAGCTCGCCGCCGGCGCGATATTCGGGAATGATCTTCTGCGCCGACACCGCGATGCCGAAGTCGAGCACGCTGCCGAGCAGCAGCACCCAGGTCCAGACATAGACGTAGATGCCGTAATCCGAGCCGCCCATCCAGCGCGCCAGCAGCACTTGCGAAAAATACGCGAGGCCGGCGCTCAGCACGCGGATGATGAACACGGTGCCGGCGAGGCGTTTGGTCAGCGAGGCCTCGCTGGTGCCGCCGAGCACCCCGCGCAGCCGCGCGGCCAGACCTGCGGATTTCGCTTCAGGCGCGCTGTCGGCTTGCATGATGGCCACGATGATCGATCCAATTCGCCGTGCGGCGGCAGGATGCGCTTAGCAAGGATTCGTTAAGATTTGGTTGGGTGTCACCTCGCCCCGTAAAACGGGGAGAGGGAGAGTCACCCCTTGAACCCGCCACCCTCCAGGAACGCGGCTTCCTCTGGCGTCGTCGCGCGGCCGAGCACGGCGTTCCGGTGCGGGAAGCGGCCGAACTTGCGGATGATGTCCGCATGCAGCACGGCGTATTTCATGTTGTTGTCGTCGCCAAGCTGCTTGAACAGCGCGAGGCTCCGCTCCTGATCCGCCATGGCCTCGGAATGCTCGAACGGCAGATAAAGAAATGCGCGCAGCACCGGATCGAGGCGTGCATCGCGTCCCTCGTCGATGGCGCGCGTGGCCACGGCGCGCGCCAGAGCATCGGTCGCGAATGCGCGCGGGTCGTTGCGGAACATGTTGCGGGGAAACTGGTCGAGCACGATGACCAGCGCCAGCGCGCCGTCGTCGCTGTCCTGCCACGCCGTCAGCTTGCCGTCGCGCGCCGCTTCCCACGCCGGCATGAAGCGCCGGCAGAGATCGTCGAAGCCGTCGTCCTTGCCGTACCAGCGCTCGTACCCGGCCTCGCGCCAGAAGGTGAGGATGTCGGAGGGGGAGGTGGCGGGAGTATCAGTCATGCATGCATTTGCGGTTGGTCAGACTGACCCATTTGCGTCCTCCCCGCGCAAGCGGGGACGATATTTCCTGAGCCGTCCAGGCTCGCGACATATGACAACCTCGCGTCATCCTGAGGTGCGAGCCGCGTTTGCGGCGAGCCTCGAAGGATGCGCGGCTACGCGTCGCCGTCGTCCTTCGAGGCTCGCAAGAGCCCGCACCTCAGGATGACGGCGATCCATTCTCCGCAATGCTATCCTGATCTGGGTCCCCGCTTTCGCGGGGACGACCTCGTGGTACTTTTCGCTACGACAGTCTCGCTCAGCTCGCCGCCGCAGCCGCCGCCTTCGGTTTCTCGTCGCGCAGTTCGCGGCGCAGGATCTTGCCGACATTGGTCTTCGGCAGTTCGGTCCTGAACTCGATGTGCTTTGGCACCTTGTAGCCGGTGAGTTCGGTGGCGGCGAACTTGAGGATGTCCTGCGCGGTGAGGTTGGGGTCCTTCTTCACGATGAAGGCCTTCACCGCTTCGGTGGACTTCGCATCCGGCACGCCGATCACCGCGCATTCCAGCACGCCGGGATGGCTCGCGATCACTTCCTCGACCTCGTTCGGATAGACGTTGAAGCCGGAGACCAGGATCATGTCCTTCTTGCGGTCCACGATCTTGGTGTAGCCGTCGGGCGACATGATGCCGATGTCGCCGGTGCGGAAGAAGCCGTCGGCGGTCATCACCTTCGCGGTTTCCTCCGGCCGGTTCCAGTAGCCGGCCATCACCTGCGGCCCCTTGGCGCAGATTTCGCCGGGCGTGCCGAGCGGCACTTCATTGCCGTCGTCGTCGCGGATCGAGATGTAGGTGGACGGCACCGGAATGCCGATCGAGCCGGAGAACCTGTCGGTGTCCGCCGGGTTGCAGGTCAGCGTCGGCGAGGTCTCCGACAGGCCGTAGCCTTCCGACAGCGTGCAGCCGGTCACGGCGATCCACTTGTCGGCGACCGGCTTCTGCACCGCCATGCCGCCGCCGAAGCAGCTCTTCAGCTTGGAGAAGTCGAGCTTGTCGAAGCCCGGCGTGTTGAGCAGGCCGTTGTAGAGCGTGTTCACCGCCGGGAACGAGTTGACCTGATACTTCGCCAGTTCCTTGACGAAGCCCGCCATGTCGCGCGGGTTGGGGATCAGCAGGTTGACGCCGCCGGCGCGCACCGCGAGCAGGAAGCACGCGGTCAGCGCGAAGATGTGATAGAGCGGCAGCGCGCACACGATAAAAAGCTGCTCGACATGCGGCGGCTTCTTCAACGCGGGTTGCAGCCAGGCGTCGTTCTGCAACACGTTGGCGAGAATGTTGCGATGGAGCAGCGTCGCGCCTTTCGACACGCCGGTGGTGCCGCCGGTATATTGCAGGAACGCCACGTCGTCGCCGGTCAGCTTCGGCTTGTTCAATTTCATCTTGCGCCCCGCCGCGAGCGCGTCGTTGAACGACACCGCGCTCGGGATCGAGAATGCCGGCACCATCTTCTTGACCTTGCGCACCACGAAATTGACGATCACGCCCTTGAAGCCGAGCAGGTCGCCCATCGTGCCCATGATGACGTGCTTGACGCTGGTGTGCGGCAGCACCTTTTCCAGCGTGCTGGCGAAGTTCTCCAGGATGATGATGGCTTCCGCGCCGGAATCCTTGAGCTGGTGCTCGAGTTCGCGCGGCGTGTAGAGCGGATTGACGTTCACCACGGTGTAGCCGGCGCGCAGGATGGCGGTGGAGGCGACCGGATTTTGCAGCACGTTCGGCATCATGATGGCGACGCGCGCGCCCTTTTTCAGGCCGGTGCTCTGGAGCCAGGCGCCGATCGCCGCCGACATCTCGTCGAGTTCGCCATAGGTGATCGCCTTGTCCATGCAGATGAACGACTTGCGGTCGGTGAATTTTTTGAAGCTCTCTTCGAGCAGTTCGACCAGCGACGGATATTGATTGACGTCGATGTCGGCCGGTACGCCGGCAGGATATTGCTTGAGCCAGATGCGTTCCATGTCCATTCCCCTCGGCTGTTTCCTGGCGGCCCCCGTCTTGTGGCGGGGTGCGCGGGCTGTGTTCTCCGGTATTTGAAATAAGTATTGAGCGAAGCCGCAGGCCATAGCAAGCCTGTGCGTGGTAACGACGCACGTCCCGCGCATCCTTGCGCCAGCTCAAACGCGCGGATTCCGCAAAGCACAATCAGCCGGACAGGTTAACCGCGGGGCGCGGCGTCGGGCTTTTGCTGGGCGGCGGGCTTGCCGCTTTTGGCGGCATCTTTTGCAGGCGCGGCGGCAGGCTTTGCAGTCGCAGGTTTGGCAACTGCGGGCTTCGCGGCGACAGGCTTGGCGGCTTCGGGCTTGGCCGCCGCTTCCTGCTTCTTGTCGGCCTTCGGGGCCGGCTTGGCCGCAGACACCAGGGGCTTTTGATCCGCCGTTTTGGGCTTGGCCGCCGCCGGCTTGGCGTCTGGCTTCGCCGCGGCGGATTTCGCCTCCGGCTTCTTGTCGGACTTGTTATCGGACTTGGCATCGTCGGCGGCCGGCTTGACGGTGGCGACCTTCGGCTTGGCGCCCTTCTTTCGCTTGGCGACGGATGCGGCCTGGGCGGCGGCCTCGGCGGCGTCGGCTTCAAGAACGGCCGCGCCGGTGCGGGCCGGGCCGGTATAGACGATCACGGGCACGGCGGCGGCCGCCGGCATCGCCAGCAGGTCGGAGACCTTCATGTTCGGCGCCTGGAGACCGGCGGTGAACATCGACACCCCGGCGTCACTGTTCTCGGCGCTGATGCCGACATCGTCGTCTTCATCCTCGGCGGCCGGGCGCTTGCGCTTCGGTCCGCACATCTCGTCGCGCAGGTTCGGCGGCGAGGCGTCGATCGGCGCCAGCGCATCGACGGTGCCGAGCGACGGCTTGAGCCATGAGAGCTTGTTGCCGTTGAAGTTGCGTTCGAGCAGTTGCGCCGCCTTCGCCGCACGCTGCGCGGACGACGACGCGCCGAGCACGACGGCGATCAGCCGCTTGTTGTTGCGCGTCGCGGTGGCGACGAGGTTGAAGCCCGAGGCGCAGATGAAGCCGGTCTTCATGCCGTCCGCGCCGGGATAGCGGCCGATCAGCTTGTTGAAGTTCGCGGTCACGCGGCGGCCGAACTTGATGGCCGGGATGTGATAGAAATATTCGTACTCGGGCAGGTCGCGGATCACGGCGCGGGCGAGAATGCCGAGGTCGCGCGCCGAGGTGATCTGTCCGTCGGCGGGCAGGCCGTTCGGATTGACGTAGCTCGTCTGCGTCATGCCGAGCCGCTGCGCGGTCTTGTTCATCTCGGCGGAGAAGCCGTCGATCGATCCGCCGACGCCCTCGGCGATCACCACCGCCATGTCGTTGGCGGACTTCACCATCATCATCTTGAGCGCGTTATCGAGGGTGAGCTGCGTGCCGGGCTTGAATCCCATCTTCGACGGCGACTGCGCGGCGGCGGTCGGCGAGACCGTCAGCAACGAGTCGAGCGTCATGCGGCCGTCCTTCACCGCCTTGAGCGCGACATAGGCCGTCATGATCTTGGTGACGGACGCCGGATACCACGGATAGGTCGCGTTCTCGGCCTGTAGCACCTTGCCGGTGTCGGCCTCGATCACCAGCAGCGCCTCGGCCTGCGCGATACGCGGCGCGAGCGCCGTAAGCAGCATCGCCGCCACGAGAAGCGGTCGCAGCGCCGTGAACTGAAGCGGGGCAGGGAACAGGACCACTATCCGTTTCCGGTGTCTGATGGCACGCCAGCGGCGATTGAAAAGGCGGATGAGATCATGGCCTCCTCGGCGTGTTGCGTGCGGGTCTTCAAGAACGATCCAGACCGCTAAACCGGAGCCGCCTGATCGACGCGGCGGCAAGATTGAACCTTACCCGGAGCGCAGGCTGCGGAACAGGGGTCTCGGCGCTCATTCAAGCATGAAATGGGCCAAAGTTCGACGATGCCCACACTATCCTGCGGCCGCGGGAAGTGAAGCTCGTCAGCAGGAACTCGATGACGTCATTGTGAGGCGCGCGGGCGACGAAACAAATACGATCGTCGTCCCGGCGCAGGCCGGGACCCATAACCACAGCACTTTCGATAGAACACGATCTAGCGGCGTTAATGCTAAAACGCACTGACAGGGGTGATGGGTCCCGGCCTGCGCCGGGACGACCCCGAAGGCCTCAGTTGACCGACTGCGCCCGCGCATTTTCCTGCACCATGAACTGCGCCTTCGCCAGCCCCGCGAAATAGCCGCCACGCGCCACCAGTTCATCGAACGTTCCGCTTTCGATCACCTTGCCGTTGCTGAACACCAGAATCCGCGTGGCGTTGCGGATGGTGGAGAGGCGGTGCGCGATCACGAAGGTGGTGCGGCCTTGCATCACGGTATCGAGAGCGGCGTTGACCTTCGCCTCGGTGACCGCGTCGAGGGCGCTGGTCGCCTCGTCCAGGATCAGGATCGGCGGATTTTTCAGCAGCGCGCGTGCGATCGACAGGCGCTGGCGCTCGCCGCCGGACAGCATCCGTCCGCGCTCGCCGGCATTGGTGTCGAATTTCAGATCGCTGCGCTCGATGAAGTCGAGCGCCTGCGCGCCAGCGGCGGCGGCGCGCAATTCCTCGTCGGTGGCGTCAGGCTTGCCGACGCGCAGGTTCTCCGCGATGGAGCGGTTGAACAGCAGCGCCTCCTGAAACACCACGCCGATATTCCGGCGCAGCGCCGCCAGCGTCATGCCGCGGATGTCCATGCCGTCGATCTTGATGACGCCGGACTGCGGATCGAACGCCCGGTGCAGCAGCGCGATGGCGGTGGATTTTCCCGCGCCGGTCTCTCCCACCAGCGCGAAGGTCTGTCCCGGCAGCGCCGTGAAGGTGACGTCCTCGACGGCGGGCCGCTTGCCGTCATAGGAGAACGAGACGTCGTTGAACTCGACGAGACCCGTCAGGCGGCCGGGATCGATCGCGTTCGGCAGGTCGCGCACCGCCGGCACCGCGTCGAGCACGTCGAAGAACTCGCGCAGCCGCGGCGCTTCCATGAAGACGCTGTTGATGAAGCTCACGACCTGTTCGAGCTTCTGGATCAGCATGGTCGCGAAACTCACGAACATCACGATCTCGCCGACGGTCGCCTGGCCCTGGCCGTGCAGGATGATGCCGACCACGAAGATCGCGAGAATGGTGATGGTGGTGGAGGCGCGGGTCATCACGACCACCAGCGCCCACCATGACAGCACCGGAAGCTGCGCCGACAGCAACTGGTTGGCGACGCCGCGCAGGCCCTGCACCTCGGCGTCCACCCGCACGAAGCTCTGCACCAGCGCCACGTTGCCGAGCGCGTCGGAGGCGCGGGCCGCCAGATCGCCGTAAAAATTCTCGACCTGTTCCTGAAGGCCGTAGGTCTTGCGCACCACCAGCGTCGTCAGCACCGTGAAGATCACGCACAGGACGAACAGCAGGCTCGCCAGCCGCCAGTTGATATAGAGCGACAGCGGCAGCAGCACGATCAGCGAGACGATCGACGCGAAATGTTCGCGGAAGAAGCTCAGCCACAGCCGCCACAGCGCGTCGGTGCCTTGCAGCATCACCTTCATCAGGCGTCCGGAATGGGTGCCGGTGTGGAACGTCAGCGGCAGTTGCATGATGTGCTCGAAATAGCTCGTGAGCACCGCCTGACGCTGGCGGTGCGCGAGGCGGTCCGCATGCAGCGCGACGATGGCACTGAAAACGATTGTGAACAGGCCGAACGCCACCCACGCGCCGAGCAGCGGCCACGGCGAATTCGGCGCCGCGCCGATGGCGGTTGCGACCGCCGCCGCGGCCGGGTTCGTCGTGCCCGACAGCACGTCGATGATGCGGCCGAACAGAACCGGCTCGGCGAACTGCGCGACGGCCAGCAGAAGGTTGGCTCCCGCGAGAAGCCAGCCGAGCCGCGCCTCCTTGCCGAGCAGTTCAAGAACGCGGATGTAAAGACGAATCAATGGAGACAGCCTTGCAAGTGTGCATCAACGAAAGGGGTGCCATCACGCGAGACGGTGATGAATTCAAGTGCACGCAAACGAAATCTCCCGCCGTCATCCTGAGGTGCGAGCGCTTGCGAGCCTCGAAGGACGACGGCGCGCCGCGTGCGCCTTGAACTCCTTGCACTCTAGCCCGTGCTGACCGCCGAATACAGGGCAGTGGGGAGCAACGCAGCCGCGTTATGCACGCAATTGATTTTACGAAAATTGGGCGGCGGCGAACATGCATCGTCATGGAACATGCTGCGAGCTGTAAAATCGTCCACAAATGGGCTGACTATTTCCCTGCTTGTTCGTATCCTGCGATCCGGTCCGCCAAGCGGCTCGACGTCGTTGGGCGGCGTTCCAGCAAGGTCATTTCCAAATGCGTCTCGCGTGCCGGCTTATTGTTGCTGCGATGGCATGGTTGCCGATCGCGGGCGGATTCATCGCAATCGCCGCCACAGGAGAGGCACGGGCCGAGGCAACGGCCGGCGCGTGCAAGGACCCGGCCGAGTTGACCGTGCTGCCTTCGCCGCTCGCGCCGTGGACGGGCGCGTCGTTGCGCGTGATGGTCGTTGCCGAAAAGCCGCTGGACGGCGCGTTGTCGCTGATCGCGCCCGATGGAAGCGTTGCGGCCAGGTCGGCCGAGCGGCAGGGCGGGCCGCCTTATTTCTGGTTCGCCGAGATTGCCGCGCCGGCGGCAGGCATATGGCGCGCGACGCTGGCGTCCGGCCGCGGGCCGGCGGACTGCGGCACGATCACGCGCGACATCGTCGTGAGCGCGCGCAAGCCTGCGCCTGTCCCGGCGCCGGCGGGACATTTCTGGCAGGTGCGCGGAAGCTGGAATAGCACGACGGAAACGCTGTTCTCGGCGTGGATCGAGAAGCTGTTCGCCGCGCCGCCGGATCAGGATCTGTCCTGGAAGGCATGGCACGAGGTGCTGCACGACACGTCGCGCAACTTTCTGTTCAACTATCTGGGACGCGGCGAGGACGACGCGCGCTCGGGCCTTCGCCCCGACTGCGCCGACTTCGCCTACTTCCTGCGCGCCTATTTCGCTTACAAGATGGGTCTGCCGTTCGGCTATTCGAATTGCTCGCGTGGCACCGGCGGCAAGCCGCCGAAGTGCTACCAGTGGTTCGACATCGAGCACCCCGAGGTCACGCGTCCGTCGCTGCCGCCGGAAGTGGACGCCGCCGCCGCTCCGCCGGCACAGAAGCCGAAGCGCCCCACGACGTTCGGCGAATATCTGCGGGATGTCGGCGACGTCGTGCACACCGGCGCGGTGCGCGTGGCGGGGAGCGACGACAATACCGATTTCTACACTGTCGCGCTGACGCAGCAGGCGCTGCGCCCGGGGACGGTCTATGCGGACCCCTACGGCCATGTGCTGATGCTGGTGCACCGTGTGCCGGAACTGGACGGCAAGCCGGGTGTCTTCCTCGCCGTCGACGCCGAGCCGGACGGATCGATCACGCGCAAGCGGTTCTGGCGCGGCAATTTTCTGTTCGTCCACGATCCCGCGCTCGGCAGTTCCGGCTTCAAGCATTTCCGGCCGATCGTGCGCGACAAGAATGGCTCGCTGCGGCGGCTGGCCAATGGGGATATCGCCAAAAATCCGGATTACGGCGATTTCTCGCTCGATCAGTCCCGGATGAGCGCCGAGGACTTTTACGATCGCATGGACGACGTGATGTCGCCCGATCCGCTCGATCCCGTCAAAGCGATGACGGACGCCATCGAAAGCCTCCACGAGCAGGTGAAGACGCGCGTCACCTCGGTGGAGAACGGACGAAAATACCAGGAGAAGAAGCCCGGCGAGATCGCGATGCCGAACGGTCCCTCGATCTTCCAGACCACGGGAGCGTGGGAGGATTACTCCACGCCGTCGCGCGATTTCCGTCTGCTGATCGCGATCGACGTGGTGCGCGGATTTCCCGACCGCGTGATCCGGCGGGCCGCGCACTACACGATGGCGAACGGCAAGGGCGCCGAGGCGGTGAAGAGCGAACTGCAAGGTGTGCTGACGTCCGAGCTTGCTTCGCGCAAGATCACCTATAGCCGCAGCGACGGCTCGCCATGGACGCTGTCGCTGAAGGACGTCATCGGCCGGATGACGGATTTCGAGATGGCCTATAATCCGAACGACTGCGCCGAACTGCGATGGGCAGCGCCGGACAACACCGAAGAGGCCTCGACGTGCAAGCGGCATGCGCCGCAGGCGCAGCGCGCGAAGATGTTGTCGGACTATCGCAATTGGTTCCACGAACGGCACTGGCCGACGCGCAGTTAGCGGTCGTCGAACTCTGCAAGTCCGCCGCTACTCGATCCTGCGTGCGCCCGGCGGCGGCAGGAATGCGTCGTCGAAAATCTCCTGCGGCAGCGGGCGCCTGCGAAATTCATGGTCTTCGGCGATCTGACTGACGCCCGCGACGAAACGGTTATGGTCGATGCTGCCAAGGCCGTTCTTCCTGACCTCGTCGGTGACGATATTGTCTTTGATGCTGGCGCGCAGCCGTTCCAGTTCGACGTCGCGCACCGCCGCCGCGCTCATCTGCGCGATCACATCGTCGATGGCGCGCGTCGGATCCTTGATGGCAAGTCGGATGCCTTCGATCGTCGCGCGCACGAACGCCTTCACGGCGTCCGGATTATCGGCGGCGAATTTCGGATTGACGATCAGCGCGTGTCCGTAGACCTCGCCGCCGAATTCCGAGAAGCGCAGCACCGCAAGATCGTTCGCCGGAATGCCACGGTCGCGCAGGTTGACGGCGGAGAGAAACGAAAAGCCGGTCACCGCATCGACCTGACCGGCCGACAGCAGCGGCTCGCGCACCGCGGCGCTGATCTTTTCCGTCTTCACCTTGCCGAGGCTGATGCCGTTATGACGCGCGATCGCGGGCCACAGCCGTGCCGCGAGATCGCCGTCCGCGATGCCGATGGTCTTGCCTTCGATGTCGGACATCGCCGAGATGCCACGGCTCCTGCGCGCGATGATTGCGTAGGGTGCCTTGTTGTAGAGCACGAACACGGCCTTGACCGGAGGCGATCCCTCCTTGTCGCGGAAACGAATGAGCGCGTTGATGTCGGCCAGCGCCATGTCGCTGCTGCCCGATGCGACGCGCGCGATCGCGTCCGGTGAATTCGCCGCCGCGATTGTCGTGACGGTGAGTCCCTCGGCGCGATAGAGGCCCCGGCTCGATGCCACGATAAACGGCGCGGCGGTGCCGTCGGCGGGCCGGTCGAGCGAGAAGTGCAGCGCGGTTGCGGCGAAGCCCGGCGTTGCGCCGGTGCAGACGGCGCACATCAGCAGCATCAGCGGCAGCAGGATCTGGCGGAGGGTGCGATCCGGGCGTTTCGGCATGCGCGGCACTTGGTCTGGCGAGGCGAAGGTGGGGAGGCGAGAGGCGGCTTTTGGGCATTTGCTGTGTTGGTATGATGACAAATACATAAGGCCGCGTCCGTCACCATTTGGCCTTTTGGGCCGCAGATTGCCGCCATTTCGCCATTTACCGTTCAGCTTGCGTTGGGCTTCGGGAACCTAATGTAATATCTGGGGTTATTCCTCCCCGGCCGATTCAGGCCAGGAAGACCCTGTGAGGACGTCAAAATGTCTATTCGGAAGACTCTGCCTTCGCCCTTCAGCCGAGCATTGGTTCTGGCGACGGCTGCTGCGCTGGTCTTGACCGTGACCGTTCCGCCGCCGGTTGCTCGCGCGGCAACCGCCGCGCCGGCTGTGAAAGCCGTGTCCGCAGCGCCTGTAAGCGCCAGCGAGGCGACTGATTTCAGTTCGCGCCGCCGCGTCGCGCGCCGTCACTACCGCAACAACAACGCCGCCGGCCTCGCTTTCATGGGTCTCGCGCTCGGCACCATCGGGGCCGTGGTCGCCGAGCAGCGCCGCCGCGATTACTACCGCGACAACTACTATTACGGCGGCAACCCCTATTACGGTCGTCGCTATTACGGCGTGCAGCCCTATTACGGAGGCGGCTACTACGGTTACTGAAAACCTAACCGGCGCCGATCGGAGCCGTTTCGCCGGGAGAAATCCCGGCGAATTTTGTTTTTTTAAGCATTTTCAGACTGTTGGATGGTCTGTTAACGCGCTGGCGACGGATTTGATCTAGGTTTGAAAAATGAGTGATTCGCTAGAACGGCTTTATCACGCAGTGATCGCGGCCAAGGATCTCGATCCTTCGACATCGCGCACCGCACGGCTGTTTCAGCGCGGCCCGGCCAAGATGGCCAAGAAGCTCGCCGAGGAAGCCATCGAAGTCGTGATCGATGCGGTCAACGGCGACCCGGATGCGGTGGTCCGGGAAAGCGCCGATCTGCTCTACAACCTGTCGGTTCTGTGGGTCGCGGCGGGCGTCACGCCGCAGGACGTGTGGGCCGAAATGGATCGCCGCGAGCAGGCCCAGGGGATCGCCGAGAAGCTGCCCAAGGCCGCAGCGAAGGCCGATGTCGAAAAAATCCGCATCGGCAAAGGCTCATCCGAAGATGGCCAATCCCGCAATCGCCCCGCCCAAGGTTGCTGAAAATGTCGCCCGGCGACCAATTGTCGCGTTACAGGGCGGCCGGCTGAAGAAACGGCGCTGATTAGCCGCGAACATTCCACGTTTCCGCACATGGACAAATCGGCCGGACGGTGGTTCATCGCGCCATGCTGAGACGTATGTATGACTGGTGCATTGCCGCCGCCGACAAGCCCTATGCCCTTTGGCTGATGGGGGCTGTGTCGTTCGCCGAAAGCTCGTTCTTTCCGATTCCTCCCGACGTCATGCTGATCCCGATGTCGCTGGCGCGGCCGAACAAGGCGTGGCTCTATGCGCTGGTGTGTACGGTCACTTCAGTGGCGGGCGGCATCGTCGGCTACGGCATCGGCGCACTGCTTTATGATTCCGTCGGGCAGTGGCTGATCCAGCTTTACGGTTACGGCGACAAGGTCGAGGCGTTCCGCGCGTCTTACGCCGAATACGGTGCGTGGATCATTCTGCTGAAAGGCCTCACGCCGATTCCGTACAAGCTCGTCACCATCACATCCGGGTTCGCAAACTACAATTTGCTGCTGTTCGTGGTTTTTTCGATCATCGCGCGCGGTGGGCGGTTTTTTATCGTCGCGGTCGTGCTTAATCGCTACGGCACCTGGATCCGCGAAGTCATCGAGAAGCGCCTCGGCCTGTGGGTCGCCATCGCGGCGGGCACGCTGGTGATCGGTTTCATCATCGCTTTCCGGCTGTTCTAGCTCATAGCCCTTGTTCCCCGCGGTATCGGCGGGATAACGTAAAGCATGTCCAATCACATCAGCGAACGGGTCGTGGACGTGCGGGGACGCATGATCCTGCTGGCGACCCTTTCGGTCATGCTGGGGGCTGCGACGGCGGCGTGGTCGCAGCAGCCGCAGCTTCAGGTCGCGCCATCGCAGCAAGCGGCGCCGCCGCCTGCGGCGTCTCCTCCTGCTCCGGAGCGCAACAATCCGGGGCTGGTGGAAGAACTCGGCAAGCTGCTGAAGGACTCGGCATCCGGTCTGACATCGACACTGCCCAGCCCCGGTCAGGCGCTCGATGGACTGAATTCGAGCGCCAAGGACGCAACCGACAGCCTGAAGCGGATTGCGCCCTTGTCCGGCCAGACCGTGGCCACGGGACGCACGCTTTGCCCTGCCGCCGCCAATGGCGCGCCCGACTGCAAGCTCGCGGCAGACCAGCTCTGCAAGGCGAAAGGCTACGCGGAAGGCCGGAGCGTCGATATCGAATCGACCCAGAAATGCTCGGCAAAAGCGTATTTTTCCGGCAATGGCGCGTGCCGGACCGAAAATTTCGTCACCCGGGCTGTTTGCCAGTAGACGCAAGCCTCTTTCAAGAAATGCACGTAGCCCCTATGACCGTGGCACAATTGCCGCGGCGGCAGCGCCAGCGCGTGTTTCATTCTGCGGAAGAGGATTTTTTGATGTCGATGCCTGCCTTGTTCAAAGCTCGCCTTTCGATTCCGGTGATCGGGTCGCCACTGTTCATCGTGTCGGGACCGGATCTCGTCATTGCCCAATGCAAGGCGGGAATCGTCGGCTCGTTTCCGGCACTGAACGCGCGTCCCGCCGCGCTGCTCGATGAATGGCTGCACCGGATCAAGGAAGAACTGGCGGCGCACGACAAGGCGCATCCCGATCGTCTGTCTGCGCCGTTCGCCGTCAACCAGATCGTGCACAAATCCAACAACCGTCTCGATCAGGATCTGGCGGTGTGTGAGAAGCACAAGGTCCCGATGGTGATCACTTCGCTCGGCGCGCGCGAGGAATTGAATCAGGCCGTGCACGGCTGGGGCGGCATCACCTTCCACGACGTCATCAACCAGAAGTTCGCGCACAAGGCTGTCGAGAAAGGCGCGGACGGTCTGGTGCTGGTGGCTGCGGGCGCAGGCGGTCATGCCGGTGCGATTTCGCCGTTCGCGTTCGTGGCGGAGACCCGGCAATGGTTCGATGGTCCCATCGCGCTGTCCGGTGCGATGGGCAACGGACGCGCCATCCGCGCGGCCCGCGTGCTCGGCGCGGACTTCGCCTATATCGGCTCGGCTTTCATCGCCACCACCGAGGCCAACGCGCCGGATAACTACAAGGGGATGATCGCATCGTCGTCCGCGGACGACATCGTCTATTCGAACCTGTTTACCGGCGTGCACGGAAACTATCTCAAGCCGTCGATCGTGGCCGCGGGGATGGACCCGGACAATCTGCCGGTCTCCGATCCGTCGAAGATGAACTTCGGCACCGATGCCAGCGGCGAGCGCAACAAGCCGAAGGCCTGGAAGGAGATCTGGGGCAGCGGGCAGGGCATCGGAAGCATCGACAAGGTGCAGCCGGTCGCCGATCTGGTGGCTCGTTTCAAGGCCGAATACGACGCTGCGATCGATCCGCCGCTCTGAGCCGCGGGGCGAGAGCAGGGATCATGGAAGCGGTCTTTCGCATCGAAGGAAAGCGCGTGTTCACCAGCGCACATGCCGCGGGTCCGTGGGATCCGCGCATGCAGCACGGCGGGGCGCCGTCGTCGCTGATCGTCTGGGCGGCCGAGCGCATTCCCACGCCGCAGCCGATGCATGTCGCGCGGCTCACGGTCGATCTGATGCGCCCCGTGCCGGTGGCGCCGCTGACCATCGAGACCGAGGTGGTGCGCGAGGGCCGCAAGATTCAGCTTTGCGCGGTTCGCCTGCTTGCCGAGGGCGTCGAGGTCGTGCGCGCCACTGTTCTCAAGATCAGGACGCAGCCGGTCGTGTTTCCCGACGGGATAGCAATCGGGACGCCGCTCGACGTTCCCGGGCCGGAAGCCGGCAGGAACGACGAGGCTGGAAATTCCAGCAAGTTCATTCAGGGTCTGACGCTTCGTGCCGTGCGCGGCGGCTTTCTTCAGCCTGGACCGGGTGCCATCTGGTTTCGCGCCGATCGTCCTATCGTCGATGGCGCGGCGACATCGCAGGCGATGCGGGCTGCGCTGGCCGCCGATTGTTCGAATGGTGTTTCGGCGGTGCTCGATTTCGCCAAATGGAGCTTCATCAACGCCGATCTCACGGTCACCTTCGCGCGCCAGCCGGTGGGCGACTGGATTCTGCTGAACTCTGAAATGACGCTGGGGCCCGATGGCGCAGGCCTCGCCGTCTCGCGCCTTGGCGATGTTCGGGGATATTTCGGCCGGGCGATCCAGTGCCTCGTGGTCGAGCCGCGCTGACGGGCAACAGCGGCGGGCGGCGAAAGCCAGACCTGCCACAAAGCCGATCCCATCCATTTCGCAAATGACAGTATTCAAGCTGAGCATTTGACTTCGGAGTCGCCGCGCCTTTCTCTCGCCCGATCAAATCGGAAAACCAATTCCGAAGATCGGGGGAGAGATGCGGCGAAGAGATTTGCTTGTGGGGACTGCCGCGGCAGTGGTGGCTGCACCGAATGTCGCGCGTGCGCAGACGCCGAAAGTGCGCTGGCGTCTGGCTTCCAGCTTTCCGAGAACGCTGAAGCTGCTGTTCAAGGGCTGCGAACAGTTTTCCAAGCGAGTGGAAGAACTGACCGGCGGCGAAATGCAGATACAGGTGTTCGCGGGAGGCGACATTGTTCCGCCCCTGGGTGTCTTTGATTCGGTTTCTGCCGGCACCGTCGAATGCGGGCATACGCTTTCGCTTTATTATACCGGAAAGAACAAGGCGCTGGCGTTTGAATCCGGCGTGCCTTTCGGCATGACAGCGCGTCAGCATAGCGCCTGGATGCTGGCGGGCGGCGGACTGGACCTCACGCGCGAACTGATGGCGAAGTACAACATCGTCAATTTTCCTTTCGGCAACACCGGTGCCCAGATGGGCGGCTGGTTCCGAAAGGAAATCACGTCGCTTAATGACTTCAAGGGGATGCGGATGCGCATTCCGGGCCTTGGCTCGTTCGTCCTGAGCCGGTTAGGCGTCGTTCCTCAAAACATTCCTGCGAGCGACACATACAGCGCGCTCGAACGTGGGACCATCGATTCGGTGGAATGGGTTGGGCCATACGATGACGAAGTGCTCGGCTACTACAAGGTCGCGAAGTACTATTATTTTCCGGGCTTCTGGGACTGTGCCGCGCAGAATTCCCTTTACGTGAACAAGGCGGCCTGGGAGTCGCTGCCGCAGCAATACAAATCCGCCATCGAGGTCGCGAGCCACGAAAGTTACACCACGATGCTGGCGGATTATGACACCAACAACATGCTCGCCTTGCGCAGGCTGTTGACCAAGGGCGTCGAGGTAAAGCCGTTTCCGAAGGACTTTCTGGAAGCGGCCTACAAGGAAACATTCCGGATGTACGAGGAAGATCAGAAGCAGAATCCGGATTTTGCCAAGATCTATGGTCCCTGGCTGGATTTCCGCGAGAAGATCATCAACTGGTTCCGAATTTCCGAGGGAAGCTATGAGTTCTTTGTCTACAATCAGCGGAAAAGCTGATTTTTCCGAAGCCATAGCGAGGCGGGACCGTTTCACCAAACCCCTGTTCGATGCAGCGAACCCGTTCGCCGCCAAGCTGGTGTGCGACATCACCGACAACACGGTGGAGAGCGCCATCGCGACGATGCGCCGCGCGGCGTTCAAGGGTGCGGATGTCTTCAATCTGAACGTCTCGCTCATCGGCTACGAGAAGCTGGAAGAGTTGAGCCGGATTTTTGACGGCGTGAAGATGCCGGTGTTCACGGCGGTGCGCCGGGCCAGCTTCCTTCCGGTCTATGGCGGAACGCCATTCCCGCCGCGGCAGCAGACCGAGGCGGAGCGCGTCGATGTTCATTTGCGCTGTCTCGACTTCGGCAGCGTCGGCGTCGATATGGAGCTCGATACATTTCACACCGACAAGGGATCGGTCTCGCTGGCGAATGAAATTGCGGCTGGTGTCGATCAGGAGCGCGCAAGCGTCCTGGGACCGATTGGCGACGTGTCATTCGATGATGACGCCATCGGACAGCAGAAAGAAGCGATACGACAGATCAAGTCGCGGGGCGGCTTCGTCATCATGTCGACCCATACGGCGCGGCCGATCAATACGTCAGAGGTGCTGCTGATCGCCCGCTCGGCGGCCGAACGGGGCGCGGACTATGTCAAGATGGTTGTCCGAACCCGGTCGCAGGAGGATCAGGACGAGCTTGTGAGAGCGTCGCTTGCGTTACGGAAAGAAATATCCATTCCGTTCATTCTCATGCCGATGGGGCGTCATACCGTTGCGACGCGGCTGACCTTGTTCACGCTCGGGGCCGGCTGGGCCATCACGCAGGCCGAGTTCGTGCCGGGCGGCTTTCACCAGCAGCCCCTCATCGAAACCTGGCTTCCGATCATCCGCGCGCTGCGTGCATCCTAGACACCAGCGTGTCCCACGACTTCTCGATGGGGCTCGGCATGCGGTTTGATGCGCGCGTGAGCGAATACTGGACTGCAACATCGTAAGCCGAACTTCCGGCGCGCGTCAGGGTCCGGTCGCGCAGATAGCGTCCCGCAAACGATTCCGGCAGCCAGCCGACACCGCGTTCCTTGACGATGCTCTCGGTGATGACGTTCGGAAGATGCGTGCAGATCAGCTTCTTCAGGTCGGCGAGTTCGGGGCGCGTCTTGATGAGCGAGGCAACCTGACGTCCGAAGAACGTCGCCTGGGCAAAGCCGTAATACGGCTTTTCACGGTCTTCGCGTTGCGTCAGTGAATGCGCGGGCTTTCCGTTTTTGTCGGGTACGGTGACGGGGATCAGCCGGTCCGCTTTCATGATGATGGATTGATCGCTGCCGTTCTCGGAATACGCTTCGGCGGAGATCGGTTGCATAAAGAAATGAAGCTGTCCGGTTCGGAACGCATCGCCTGCGGCGCTCGGGTCCAGCGTGCTTGCCCGATAGCTCAACGCGGGTCCGTCCAGTTTCATCAGGTGGATGACGTCGTTGACGATCCACTCAAGCTCGGGCGCGAAGCCGATGACAACGCCGTCGAAGCCGCCATACGCGCCCTCGCGAATCGCATGCTGTGTTTGTTCGGCCAGCCGGACAATTTGTTCGAAGTTGTCTTTGGCGAGAACGCCGGCGTCGGTCAGTTCGACGGGATTGCGGGTCCGGTCCAGCAACGGATGTCCGGCCCAGTTTTCCAGCATCTTGATGCGCCGGCTGAGCGATGGCTGCGACGAATTACGAAGATCGGCTGCCTTGGTGAAACTCTGCGTGCGCGCCACGGTGAGGAAATCGTAGAGCCACTCGATATTGGGAGGGTTGGTTTCCGGCATGGGCGTCCGATGGTTCGTTGTCTGGACTTTTGCCAAAGCTAGGCGAAACGCCGCTGCCATGCCACATGGATTTCCGGCCTGGGACTCAGCCGCGCATAAGATCTGGGATGTCGGCGAGGAACGAAAGACAATATGCGCTGCATCATGAATGCCGCGGCTGCACCCATCGGTATAACGGATCAGTCGGCAACTCGCGTGAGGACGGCCTTGAATCCGAGGCTCGGAAATTCCGCAGCGGTCCCTTCGCAGATCGCGAACTCGCCTTTGACCGCCCCGTGAAACTCTATTCTGACCTCGTCAAAGCCGAACACTGAAGGGTGGTTGGGGTCCGGTGTGTGCCGGATGCTGGAAACCTTTCCAGAGATCGAATGACCGTTCTGGGTATAGGAGCCGATGTAGGCAAACGCAGAACTACCGCCCCGGATTTTTCCGTTCTCTGCGTTTACGACACCGCAAGCCTTTCCACGAGCTGTTTCAAACTCGACTTTATAAAGACCTTTGAGCATGACAATCCCGGAGATGGGCCGGTGTATTCACCAGCCGTTGTTATCTTTGCAGCGAAGGCCACTGCGTGGAGGACATTGAGGAAAGTGGTGATCGCCTAGCGAACGCCACTTTAGCATGCGGTTCCCGTTTTGCATTAATAAACCGCGTACGACATTGGTATGTTGTGCAAACAGGCCGGTATATGAATGCCGGGTTGGTGCCTGATCCGTCGCCCGTCGTTACAGTTTGATTGAATTTGTCGGGATGCGCGCTGCAATCGATGCGCTCGGCGGGGTGGATAAATAGTGCCACCTTGGAAAAGTATTTTCCGCTGCCGCTGGTGATGGCGAACACGCCGCGTGAGGACAAGGGCCGGTTCAGATCGCAACGAGACGACGCAGGCCGCGCCTGTCAATGTCTGGATGGAGCGGTCATAGACATCTCTTCTCTTCGGTCACATGCAGAGAGATGTGGTGCCCCTGGCCGGAATCGAACCAGCACTCCTTGCGGAACTCGATTTTGAGTCGAGCGCGTCTACCAATTCCGCCACAGGGGCCAACGGACCGCCACCGGAGGGCAAGGGTCACGAAGCGGGCGGAATATAGCCCGCGCCCGCTCGCGGTCAACCGCCTGTGATCGTGCCCAACATCGACAGCGGGCGGCGGGCAAGTTAGGACCCAGTCCGGACAGGAGACCTCCAAGTGGCAAGCGACACCATGACAGGACATGCGGCCGGCTCACGGGACGCGGTGTTCATCGCGGCTGCGGGGATTGCCGTTATTGCCGCGGCAACCATCGCGGGGGCATGGTTTTTTCAGCTTGTGCTCGACATCCGGCCCTGTCCGCTCTGTCTCGAGCAGCGCTATGCCTACTACCTTGCCATTCCGCTGGCGGCGCTGATTGCGTTCGGCGCTGCGAAGGGTGTTTCGCGCCGTCTGCTCGGCGCCGGCCTTCTGATTCTCGCCCTCGCGCTGCTGGCCAATGCCGGGCTCGGCGCCTATCACGCCGGGGTCGAATGGGGCTTTTGGCAGGGGCCGACGGATTGTACCGGTCCGATCGTTGATTTCGGCAACACCGGCAACCTGCTGGACGGCCTCAACAAGGTCAAGGTGATCCGCTGCGACGAGGTGCAGTGGAAATTCCTTGGGCTGTCGCTGGCGGGCTACAATGTGCTGATCTCGCTGGCCATGGCGGCGCTGGCCGCGTGGGGCGTCGGCAAGGCCGCGCGCTAGTCGTCCGCATCGACCTGCGGGCGTCCGAACAGATGGACGATGCCCGGTGTCGCGATCGACACGAAGAAAAAGCGCGACAGATGATGCGCGCCGACGAAAACCGGATCGATGTGCAGCGTCAGGGCCAGCGCCAGCATGGCATCCATCGCGCCGGGCGAGAATGCGACCACGATATCGCTGAGCCGCGCATGCGTCGTCAGCGTGACGAGGCCGACGAAAATGGCCGAGACGACAATGGCCACGGTGAACGATCCGATCGCCGCGGTCATGTGGCTGAGCAGGGTGCGTGCCGAGATCCGCGCGAACCGCGTGCCGATCAGCGTTCCGATCCCGATCAGCGCCGCAGCATAGGCCCATGCCGGTAGCCCACCCTCGATTGATCCGGAGCCGTGCAGCGCGCTGGAGCCGAGCATCGCGCCGAACATCCAGCTTGCGGGGAATTTCAGCAGACGCAGCACCAGCGAGGCCGCCACGCTCACTGCAACCAGGATCGCAAGCGCCAGCGGCGTTGCCGGAGCCGCGCGCAGCGGCGCGCCGCCGTGCTGCGCCAGTCCGGAAGCGGCGAGGATCAGAGGCAGCGCGGCAGTCAGAATGATCACGCGCATGGTCTGCACCACCGCGATGCCGGCGACATCGGCGTGCCGTTCGTTGGCGAGCATAATGATCTGCGACAGCGCGCCGGGACTGCCCGCCAGCAGGGCGGACGTGCGGTCCCAGCGATGAACGCGTTGGAGATATAGACTGCTGCCGAGCGTGGCGCAGGCAGTCGACACGGCCAGAATGGCGATGCTCACTGGATAGGCCGCCATGTTGGTCAGCATCTGTGGCGTCACCATCGAACCCAGCGACAGTCCGAGTGTCATCAGGATGATGTGCGCCATGAGCGGCGGCAGCCCCATCGGCCGGCCCGCGATGGCGGCCGCGCCGACGGTGATCATCGCGCCGGAGATCAGGCCACCCGGAAGTTGCAGCCATTCAAACAGCAATCCTCCCGCCAAACCCACCAGCAGCGTTTCAAACGTATGCAGGACATCGCGCGGCGTCGTGTGGCGAAAAATTCGCGACAGCTTTTGAAGGGCAGGCGTCATGGATGCGGAGTGTGATGCACGAGGGTTTCGTTATCACAAATCGGGGTATCGGCCGCAAATGCGCAACCGGCATGGGTCACGCAATGGCCATGCGTGCCGTGCGCCGGACTGCTCCGGAAGGAGCGAAGAAGGGGCCTGCGGTCGCTTGCCCTTCTTCAGGTCGCGGAATCAGTTCGCCTTGACTGCGCCTTTCTTGCATTCGGAGCGGAACTTCTTGCGCTCCTTGCCATGCAAGCCTTTGGCATCGGCCTGTTTCGAACATTCGAGCGAGGCGGCGGTGCGTTCAGCCTTCGGTTTGGCGGGAGCCATCTTGTCGGGTGCTGTCTTGGCGGCCGGGGCAGGCGTTGTCGTTTGTGCAAACGCGGAGCCGCCGAGGATCAAGGAGAATGCGACCGCGGTCGCGGCGGTACGTGAGAAGACGTTCATCATGGGATCACCTGTTGTCGTTCCAGCCCGGGGCACGGTTGGACCGCGAGCCTGAACTGCGGATGAACGGTGCTGCGCAGCATTGATCGCGCCGATCATTATTTTTTTGATCGCTGCGCGAGCGCATCCGTTGAAACGCAATGGCGGTCCGCTAGGATGACGGTCTCTTGATCGCCCCCACGTGAGGAGAGATTTCGATGACAATTAAATCTTTTGCGATGGTTGCTGTTTCGCTATCGGGCCTTGCTCTCGCAACGGCGTTCAGCCCGGCGCACGCGCTGACTGCGCAGGAATGCAGCGCCAAATATCAGGCGGCCAAGACCGCCGGCACGCTTGGCGATCAGAAATGGAATGATTTCCGCAAGGCGCAATGCGGCGCCGACGCCACCCCCGCCGCCGCAACCACTGCGGCTCCCAAGGAAAGCGCCCAAGGTCGCTCCGAAAGCGGCCGAGACACCGAAGCCCGCTGCGGCGCCTGCGGCAGCAGCAGGACCGGCCGTATTCCCGACTGCTGTCTCTCCGAAATATTCCAAGGAAACCGCAGGCAAGGCGCGGATGCACACCTGCGTCGATCAGTACAACGCCAACAAGGCCGCCAACGCCAATGGCGGTCTGAAGTGGATTCAAAAGGGCGGCGGCTATTACAGCGAATGCACCAAGAAGCTGAAGGGCTGACCTGCGCCGGCAAATCGCGCTCCGGTTGATCTCGTCAGGGCATTGTCAGGCGGCTGATCCCGCCCGACAATGCCCTCTCTCGTTTGAAGCAGCGATGAGCGCTGCGGGGTCAACCACGGACTGACAACACCGATGCCGCTTCATGCACGGTCCATGAGACCGACCACAAGGCTACTGCTCCGCATCCTGTTGCCGATCCTGCTTTGCTACCTGCTGCTTGCCTATCTGATCCTGCCATCGCTCTGGCGGCACTATGAACATCAGAAGAAGCTGGACGGCCTGCCGATGGTGACGACCACGGCGCAAGGCATTCCCGGCGACCCGATCAATGTGGGATTGGTCGGCTCGCAAAAGGATATTCTCTGCGCCATGCGCGAGGCGGGCTGGTATGCCGCCGATCCAATCACCTGGAAATCGAGCATCGAGATTTCCGGCAGCGTCCTGCTGGATCAGCCTTATCCGCGCGCGCCGGTCAGTCCACTGTTCTATGCCGGCCGCGCCGAGGACCTCGCATTCGAGAAACCGGTCGGGAAAAGCGCCGACCAGCGGCATCATGTCCGGCTGTGGATGGTGTTGAAGGATGGCGAGGAAGGCCGGCCGGTTTGGCTCGGTGCGGCCACATTTGATCGGAGCGTTGGTCTCAGCCGCTACACCGGGGCGATCACCCATCACATCGCGCCTGACATCGATCTGGACCGTGACCTGATCGAAACCAGTTTGCAAGCGGCGGGTATGATTACCGCACGCTATCAGGTCATGGGCATCGGCCCGACGCTGCTCGGCAGAAACGGCGGCGGCGACAGCTATTTCACCGACGGCGAGGTGTGGGTCATGCGGCTTGTCGAAGACTGCAAAAAGACCACGACGCCTCCGGCGATCCTGCCGAGCCCGCCCGTGGTGCAATTCAAGGACTTGATCTGGAATAACATCGCCGATCTCTATCGGAATGCGTCGAAGTGAGATCGGTCATCCTTTGCGATCATTGACGGGATTGAATGTGGACTTGCGGGAGCGAGGCGCACTCATCTAACTGTCGGATGAAGATTTTCCTCCGGAGCCATCCATGATCGCCAGTCTGAGCGTCATCCTGATCTGCCAGTTGATCGGCGAAGTGATCGTGCGCGGATTGCGTTTTCCGGTGCCGGGGCCGGTGATCGGCATGGCGCTCTTCTTTGCGTTGCTCATCGCACGGGACCATTTCACGGCGCTGGCGCGCGGCCCGCTGCGTGACAATGCCGTGGAGGGGACATCGAAAGGAATGCTGGCGCATCTGTCGCTGCTTTTCGTGCCGGCGGGTGTCGGCGTCGTGCAGAACCTGGACCTGTTGGCGCAGCGGGGCGTCGCCATCGCCCTGGTTCTCGCGGCGTCGGTGGTGGTGACGCTGCTGGTCACAGCCGGCACGTTTCTGGTCATCAATCGCCTCATGGTGCGGAGGCGCTAGTCATCATGACGAGCAATCCGTTCTCGCTCTGGGTGTATCTGTCGCAGACGCCGCTGCTGTGGCTGACGGTCACGCTTGCCGTCTATGCGGTGGCCGACGCCGTGTCGCTCGCCACCCGTCGCAATCCGCTGATGAATCCGGTGCTGCATTCGATCTGGGTCATCGGCGTGTTCCTGTATCTCACCGGCACCAGCTACACGACCTATTTCGGCGGCGCGCAGTTCGTGCATTTCCTGCTTGGGCCGGCGACGGTCGCGCTGGCGGTGCCGCTTTACGAGAACCGCAAGCTCGTCGCGGCTGCGATCCTGCCGATGCTGGCGGCGCTGCTGGTCGGCTCGGCGACGGCGATCGTGTCGGTGATGCTGTTCGCCGAGGCCGCCGGCCTGCCGCGCGACATCGTGCTGGCGCTGGCGCCGAAGTCGGTCACGGCCGGTGTCGCCATGGGCATCTCTGAGACGCTGGGGGCCAATCCGGCGATCACGGTCATTGCGACGGTGCTGACCGGCGTCATGGGCGCCATCGTGGTGACGCCCGCGATGAACCGGCTGGGGATCACGGATTTTCGCGCCCGCGGTTTCGCGGCAGGTCTTGCCTCGCACGGCATTGGCACGGCGCGGGCGTTTCAGGTCGATGAAGTCGCCGGCGTGTTCGCCGGCATCGCCATGGGACTGAACGCGCTGGTGACATCGCTGCTGGTGCCGATCGCGGTCACCTTGCTGCTGCGATGACGAAGACCCCCGCCGATTGGCGGGAGCCTTTATTGTCAGGCTGATCTCAAGCGGCAGTTTTGGTCTTGTAGCGGCTGGCGGCGTGGGTCCGCGACAATCCCGGGCCGAGCGCCTTTCGCGCCGCTTCGAATTTGTCCCAATCCGCAATGTCCGGGAGCGACGGCAGCGTAATCAGTTCCTTCTGATCGAGAGCCGCCAGCGCGGCGTCAACCAGTTCATCGCCCTGCATGACGATCTGCGCCGGAAGGTTCGAAACCGCCGTACCCGCTCGCTCCCAGAACTCGGTGCTGATCGCGCCGGGAAGCACCGCCTGAACCTGCACGCCCTTGTCACTGACTTCCTTGTGTAGCGCCTGCGTGAAATTCACGACATAGGCTTTGCTTCCGCCATAGACGCCGTTCAGGATTTCAGGGGCCACGGCTGCGATCGACGAGATATTGACGATGATGCCGTTCTTGCGCGCGACGAACGCAGGAGCTGCCGCCAGCGTCAAGCGCGTCAGCGCCACTACGTTGAGCTGGATCATCGCGTCCATCTGATCGGCATCCGAGGTCAGCAGCGGCCCCGCGGAGCCGATGCCGGCATTGTTGACCAGCATGGTGATGCTTTGGTCGGACTTCAGCCGCTCCTCGACACGGCGCAGGTCCGCCTTTGCGTTCAGATCGGCAGGCAACACCTCGATCTTGCGGCCGGTGTTCTTGACGAGTTTGGCGGCGAGGGCGTCGAGCTTTGCCTTGTCGCGCGCGACCAGGATGAGATCGTAACTGCGATGGGCCAGCCGGTCCGCGTAAAGCGCGCCGATGCCGGAGGATGAGCCGGTCACCAGGGCGGTGCCCTTGTTCTGTTTCTGAGACATCGTCGTTTGTCCTCTGTGTCGTTGAACTGTTGCCACCGGCATCGGCCGATGTTGACCGGACCCAAACTAGTGCGCTACCGCTGTGTCTCAAAAGACATATATACCTCGTTTCAGGACATTGGTCGTAAACTCAGGAATCGTCGCCATGAAGCGCATCGGCCTTGTTGTTTTTCCCGGCTTTCAAATTCTCGATCTGGTGGCGATCTCGGTGTTCGAACTGGCCAACAGCGTCGGGAAGGCGGCTGCCTACGATGTTGAAGTGCTGTCCGAGCATGGCGGACTGGTGCCGAGTTCATCCGGCGTGCCGGTCGAGACCCGGCGCTTCGGCAAGGCGAAATTCGATACGGTCATCGTTATGGGCTGGATGATGCCGCAGCCGTCGTCGCCCGCTCTTCTGAAGTTTCTGCATTCGGCGAGCAAGGCATCGCGACGCACCGCCAGCATCTGCACGGGAGCCTTCGTGCTTGCCGAAGCAGGGCTGCTCGACGGCCGCCGCGCGACCACGCACTGGGCGTTCGCGCGCAACATGCAGGCGCGATTTCCGGCGATCAAGGTTCAGGAGGACAAGATTTTCATCATCGACGGCCCGGTGTGGACATCCGCCGGCATGACGTCCTGCATCGATCTCTGCCTTGCGATGGTCGAGAGCGACCTCGGCGTCGACATCGCGCGCGACGTTGCGCGCAAGATGGTGGTCTATCATCGGCGAACCGGCGGCCAGTCGCAATTTTCCGCGCTGCTCGATCTCCAGCCGAAGTCCGACCGCATTCAGGATGCGCTCGCCTACGCGAAGAAGAATCTGAAGAAGGATTTGTCGGTCGAGGTTCTGGCGGAAGCGGCGCGGCTCAGTCCGCGCCAGTTCAGCCGCGCGTTCCGCGCCGAAACCGGACAGTCGCCGGCGAAGGCTGTCGAAAATCTGCGCGTCGAGGCGGCGCGGATGCTGATGGAGGAGGCGCAGCATCCGGTCGAGGTGATCGCGCGCGAAGCCGGATTTTCTGATCCGGAACGGATGCGGCGCGCGTTCCTGCGGGCATTCGGACAGCCGCCGCAGGCGATCAAGCGCGCCGCGCGGATGGCGACCGCGGCCTAACTCGCGCGCGGGTCCGTCACAGGTGGCGATGATCGACCACCAGCCCCAGGCTGTCAGCATCGACAGGGGCACGCCGATGCCGATGAGCAGAGCGACCAGATCGGGCTCCAGATCATGATCGATGGCGATGATGCTCGCGCCGAGCATGGGCGGCATCGCCATTTCAAGCATAGCCACCTTGGCGCCGGGGTCGCCTGTCTGGCCCAGTGCGACATACATGACCAGGATCGCCAGCGGAGCCAGGACCAGCCGGTAGCCGAGCCCGACGCCGAGCGCCGCGAGAGCGATCGGCGTCAGCGTGTTGGCGAGAGAGTCGAAAATTTGCGTCAGCCATTCCGGCCGCCCCAGATGATTGGTGGCGAAGGCAACCAGGATCGCGATGAAGGGCGGAAAGGTCACGGTCCGTATGGCCACCGCACGCCAATCGAAATGTCCCGAATTCGCAATGGTGGCGATGGCAAGGCCGAGTGTCGACAAGGCGAGATAGGAGCCAAACAGGTCGATGACGATGCCGAGGCCGAGCCACTGGCTACCGGCGAAGGCGGCGATCATCGGCAGGCCGACAAAGGACGTGTTGCCCCATCCGCCGACGAGGAGCAGTGCACCGGCGCGCTGACGCGACTATCCGAAAGCCCGGCAGAGCGGGACGATCACGATGACGGCGAGGATTGCGCCGATCCAGGGTGTCGCCGCCGCGAGCCACCAGTCGGGATGGAGCATAAGCTCGTGGACGCTGCGTCGCGCGGCGGCCGGCAGTGCGACGTTGATCACCCAGCCGCCCCTGTCGCAGGACTGCGAGGCGCCTCTTACGCCGTCAAATCTGCTGCCCCGCCGTCAAGTACCTTGAGTGCTTCCTTCGGATCAAGCCTGACTTGCAACCCGCGTTGACCGGCATTGATGAAAACATACTCATGAAGAAGGGCGCGCTCTTCCATTGCGACCGGGGTCCTTCGCTTTTGTCCGAAAGGGCTTATGCCGCCGACCTTGTAGCCGGTAATCCGTTCGGCGTCCGATGGCTTCATCATCTGCGCGGACTTGCAGCCAAACGCGGACGCCAGCTTTTTCATGGACGCTTCGCAGTCGGACGGAATCATGATGCAAACCGGTTTCCCGTCGACCAGCGCCATCAGCGTTTTCAATACGCGCTCCGGCGGTGCGTCCAAATCAGCGCAGCCTTCATCTCCAGCGCCACCAAAGAACGCGGCGGAAAACGCGCTTCGAGAATATAACCGCGACGCGCTTGGTTGCGAGCCTAGTTAAATCGTTGCAATGAGCCTTCCAATAGCGCGTCCCGAAGCCGGAATTTTTGTACCTTTCCGGATGCGGTGAGTGGAAAATCATCGCACAGAAGCCAAAGAGTAGGGGCCTTATGTGGAGCGATTGTCTCTCGACAATGCGCGATCAATATTTCGGTGTTTGCGTTGGCGCCTTTTGACAGTCTTACCGCCGCGGCGACGATTTCTCCCCATTTTTGATCTGGAGCTCCAAAGACAACAACTTCTGCGACAGCAGGATGCCGCATAAGACATGCTTCGACCTCGGCGGGATATATATTCTCCCCACCTCGGATAATCATATCTTTGAGGCGGCCAGTCACGCTTATGTACCCCTGAGGGTCCATTGTGCCAAGATCGCCGGTTCGAAGCCAGCCGTCATCGGTAATTGTCTTTCGGGTGGTATCCGGATCTGCGAAATACTCGATCATCGTTTGATATCCGCGTGCTTGGATCTCGCCCTCTTGTTCTGCTGGGAGCACCTCGAATGTTCCAGGATGCGCGATGCGGATTTCGACATTCCAAAGAGGCAGCCCGGTCGTATTGATACATTTGTCTTCAGGGTCATTCAGTCCCGTTTGTGAGACAATTGGACTGAGCTCAGTTTGCCCATAGACGGTCAGCAAGGGGGTGCCGAAACTTTCACGAACTCTGCGGTGCAATTCAGGAGAAACCGGAGCTCCTCCGGATAGCGAAGTGCGAAGTGACGAGATGTTGTGCGGCTCACTCTTCAGCTTCTCGATTAGCGCAAGCAGCATCGTGGGAACGCCAAAAAGGACCTCCCCTTTATACTTTTCGATTGCTGCAAGAATTGTGGAGGGTTCGAAGAGGAGGGGCAATACCAACGTCGAGTGCGTGGTCACGCACCCGAGAACGCTCATTACCGATCCAGCAGTATGGAAGAGAGGCATAGGGCTTACGAGAACGCTCGAATCGAGGCCTGCTCTCGCAGCTACATAGCTTGCATTGGTGACCAGCGCGGAGTGGCGCAGAAGGGCGCCTTTCGGCACGCCAGTGGTACCAGACGTGTATTGAATTTGCGCCGAAGATCGTGGATCGACCGAGGGAAGTTCGATCTCGGTTGTCGCGCGTATCTCGTCGAGCCAACCTTGAAAGCTGTAGCGAGCTATGGTGTCACCGACTACCTCGCGTGCAACGGCACCCATATCCACGTCGCGGAAGCTGTCCAGATGGAACAGTGCAACAGAACGCGATTGTTGAACCACGAATGTGAGCTCTGATGATTTCAGCGCGGGATTTGCGGTTACCACCGTCATGCCAGCCAGTGCGCATCCATACTGCAATACCACCCATTCCGGCACATTCGGCGCCCATATACAAATGTGGTCACCCTGAGCAAAACGACCCAGTAGCCAGCTCGCGCAGCGGCGAGCGTCAGCATACAACTCTGCGTACTTCCAAGTGCGACTCGTCGTCTTGGCCCCAACGGGCGAAGGCATCGCTTCTTGACAACCTCGATGATGGCCATCTGATCTGGTGCCGAGTGGGCGGTCGTAGCAAGAGCTTCGCCGATACTGATATCTAAAACGGCGCGTGTCTTGTCTGCTTCCCAATAGGACTCGCGGAGCTGCCGATCCATCACGATGTTCTCCCTTACAGTGTTATGTGACTTTTTATTAAGTCTGCCTTCCAGCAAAAAGCGGATTGCTTTCGACCACGCAGCTATTGAGCGCTCGCGGTTCTTCGGCGAGCTTCTGACGTTCTCCGAGATTGCTAAGCCGCTAATAAAAGTTTGGGTAAGTAGCACGATCTCTTCGAATGCCTCTGATCCGGCCCACTCCTCGAAGAGCTTGGAATAGACGCGTTCGATATCTCTACGTGCGTTTCTCTCAGCCGCGATTAGCGCGCTTCGGAGAGCTTTATTCGTTCGCGAAACCGCCCACAGTTCCAGTTCGGCGAGATAGGCGGGTTGGCGCGCCGAGAATGCAAGGGCCTTAACTGCAGCCTCAAGCGAATCTCCTGCGCCATGAAAATGTTCGAGAGAATCTGCAATCGCTTGCTCGTTTCGCTCAACAATCGCTGCTACCGCCGCTGCCAATAGCGTAGCGTGATTTGGAAAATGATGTAGTAGCGCGCCTCTGCTTACCCCTGCTTTGTGCTGAACGGCCAAGGTAGTCGTCCCGGCGACACCTAACTCGATTAAGCAGTCGACCGCGACGTCCAGCAATTTCTTGCGCGTGGACGCTCCCAACTCTGCTGCAGCCGATTTTGTACGTGCGGTTTTCATGACGCCCTCAACAGTCAGTATTGACTGTAGCACAATAGTTGCTACCGTCAAAGCTGACTGATAATTCAAGGAGCGCACAAATGCCCGAGTTTTCGACGCTGAAGATTAATCAGGATCCAGCGGTCTCGAGTATCGCAAGGCTGGTCCTTGACCGACCCGACCGTTTCAACGCCATTAACGACGAAATGCCGGGCGAAATTCGAGCCGCTGTCGAATGGGCTCAGAAGAATGACGAGATTCACGTCATTATTATTGAAGGGGCGGGAAAAGGTTTCTGCGGCGGATATGATCTGATGACATACGCCGAGCAAAGTGTCGATCATCCCTGCGGACAGGAGAAAGACCCGTGGGATCCGATGGTCGATTACGCGATGATGAAACAAAACACCGAAGATTTCATGAGCCTTTGGCGCTGTTCTAAACCAACTATCGCAAAAATCCATGGTGCTGCCGTCGCTGGTGGCAGTGACATAGCTCTTTGCTGCGACCTAATCGTGATGGCTGAAGATGCGCGAATTGGATATATGCCCACCCGCGTTTGGGGTTGTCCTACGACGGCCATGTGGACGTTTAAGCTTGGGCCAACGCGTGCGAAACAGATGATGTTTACAGGAAACATGATTGATGGGCGCAAAGCAGCAGAGTGGGGGCTGGCCAACGAGGCCGTTCCGGCGGCTGAGCTTGAGGATGCGACAATGCGATTGGCGCAGCGCATCGCCGGTGTCCCACGTGGGCATCTCGCTATGCACAAAATGGTGGTAAATCAGGTGATGCTGACGATGGGCCTTGAACAAACTCAGTCCCTCGCAACAATCTTCGACGGTATTACTCGCCATAATCCAGAAGGGATGTGGTTCCGACGGTACGCACAGCATCACGGTTTCAAGGCGGCTATTGAATGGCGAGATAGTGGGCGGCCAATACCCGAGGGCGACGAAGCTCGGGCAGAGATTCGACGATTTAACCAGCAGACCTAAGATCCTCCCGCAACCGGTCCCACTGGCTAATTGCTGGTGGCTTTTCTAGAGCTTTTGCTTTGGGGCGAATTGAACGCACGAAATCATCATAGGATCCTGCACTGCTTGCACTTGAGCGCTAATTGCCAGCTTCAAACGGCACATAACGTGTGCCGGCGGCTGCAGATTCAGAACGCGCAGTATCCACCATCGATCACGATGCAATCCGCAGTATGATAGGAGGATGCCGCACTCATAAGGTAAACGGAAATGCCGCCGAAATCGCGGGGCTTTGCAAACCTCCGCATCGGTATGCGCGGAATAGCGTTGTCCATGAACTTATCGTTTGCCTGGAGGCTCTCTTCAGCCGTATGCCTCTTCCTCGCCATCGATCTCATCCTCCATCCGAAAATCATACTTCAGGTAGGACCACTTCAAAGGGGGCAGATCAGTCTCAAGCGCTTGGTTGCCGGATCTGTCGCTAGAGAAACAGGTGCCCAAGGATGTAGCCTCGGGAACTTGTAAGCCCTGAGCGGTGCCGGCAGGCTGTTGAAAGCATTCGGGCGAAGTATGGTTTGTCCGAACGCCACGCCTGCCGGATCGTCGACCAGCCCCGCGGAACGCGACGATACACCACTATTGTTCGAGCCGATGAAGATGCTCTGCCGAGAGCGATTATGTCGCTGGCGTCTCGGTATGGGCGTTATGGCTATCGTCGGATCATCCTATTGATATTACGTCGTTTCTCACGATATATTCAACTCAGGATTGTATGACGCTCGCGAAAGCGGGGCATAGAAGACCCCTGATCTGTAACACTCATATGTGTCCTTTGACACTCTTATGAGTCCCGCGACACCAGCCGGAACAACCGAAACACTACGGATCGAGTTCGGTGTCCCAGTAGAGATAGTCGAGCCAGCTCTCGTGCAGGTAGTTCGGCGGGAACAGCCGGCCGTTGCGATGAAGCTGGTGCACCGTCGGGGCGAACGGCATCTGGCGCGGATGCATCCGTGCCTGCGCCATCGTCATGTTGCCCTTGCGCAGGTTGCAGGGCGAGCACGCGGCGACGACGTTTTCCCATGTGGTCTGGCCGCCGCGCGAGCGCGGAATGATGTGGTCGAAGGTCAGATCGTCCTGCGAGGTGCAGTACTGGCAGGTGAAACGGTCGCGCAGGAAGACATTGAACCGGGTGAAGGCGGGATGCGTCGTCGGCTTCACGAACGACTTGAGCGAGACCACGCTCGGCAGTTGCATCTCGAAGGTCGGGCTGTGAACTGCGTGATCGTAGTTCGCAACAATATTGACGCGGTCGAGGAACACGGCCTTGACAGCATCCTGCCAGGACCAGAGCGACAACGGATAGTAACTCAGCGGCCGGAAATCCGCGTTCAACACCAGCACCGGCCAACCGCCTTGCGACACATGTGCGTTCAAGTAACGCTCCTGGCCCCAAACCCCAATTGGCTGCGAAGCAGCTTGGGATGACATACTACAGGCAGCGTGACGGGATTGTGAAGAGCGTTTCCGCTCACCCTCCGGTGACTGTTCCCGCTCAGTCGGCCATCGACAGCATATGCGCCTGCGCCGGTTTCACGCGGCCTTTCAGGGTGTCCAGATAGATGCGCTGAACCGCGTCGGAACCCCGGCTTTCCACAATCTCGAGCTTCGGTCCCATCGCCGCCGTGAAGCCGGACCAGACCGCGCCGAATCGCTGGTCGATCCCTCCTGGTCCCCATTCCTTGGCGCGCTTGCGGATCTGGTCGGGCGCGAAGAACCAGGTCGGTCTGGCGCCGGGTAGGCTGTCGTCATCGGGGGCTGCGTCCTGATGGGTCAGGCCGACCCGGCCGCTGTAGACCATCTGCTCGCCGAAGTGCCGGTGCAGCCGGGCTCGCAGATCGGGATTGCCCGCCATATCGACGAAGGCGACCGGCTGGCCCGGCATCGATTCGATCCTGTCGTAAGTCACGATCTCGTCGTAGAAGCCGAGCGATGCGACGAAGTCCACATTCGCGGCGGAGGTCAGACCGATCACGCGCACCGGCTTGCGATGGGTATGCAGCAGCCACGCGAGGCCGAATGCCGTCTTGCTCGACGCGCTGGAGAGGATCACGCTTTGCGCGCCGAAGAAATTCTTGTCGGCGAGGAAGTCGTCCACCAGGAACGACAGCATGAACAGCGGACGCAGCAGCGCCTGATAGTCGCCCTCGCGGCCCTCAAAGGCCGGATCGCCGGTCACGCGCGCATAGGCGTTATAGACGGGCGAAACGCCCTGCCGGTGGGCGGCGGCATCGCGAAATCCTGTCCTCTTCACATCAGCGGCCTCGATCACAAGATGGGTCGCCATCGGAAGATAGCCGAACAATACTTCGCCTCTGGCGATGTCCGGATGGCGCGATTCCAGGACTTTGCCAAATCCCCAGACCGGGATGTTGCCGAACCCTTCCGGCGCGGGAAACAGATCCCAGTACTTCAACTGGTCGCCGAGCATCGCGTAGGTGATGTTGTTGGCGGTGAATGCGAAGCGATCGACCTTCACCAGCAGGCCATCGTCCGGCAGTTGCATCACGCCGGGCAGTGGTGTTTCGATCACCTTGCATGTCGCAAGATCGTTGCGATCCACGACGAACTGAGTCGATGATGTCATTTCCGCGCTCCCGCTTTTGCTGCCGCTTTCCTTCGACGCGCAGTCTTCACCGGCTTTGCTGACGCTTTTGCGACGCGGGATTTGTTTGAAACGGGTTTGGCGTTTGAAACGGATTCCGGCTTCGGTGGCTTGATTGCCTTCTTGTCGGTTCCCGCGATCACGCCATCGCGTTTCTTCACGGCGTGATAGTACGACCACCACAGATGCGCGGCGGCGCCGCGAAACGGCCGCCATGGTTCCGCGAGCGGATGCATCTCTTTCACCGTCGGCCGCGTCTTCAGCCCGAGGCCGATCCGCATCGCCTCCTGCACGGCGAGATCGCCCGCCGGCCATGCATCGCCGTGGCCGAGGCAGAACAACAGATAAATATCGGCTGTCCACGGCCCGATGCCGTGCAGCTTGGTCAGCGTCGCGTGCGCCACGTCCGCATCTTCTTCCGCGAGCACGTCGAGATTGATGCGCTCCGCGCTCAGTTCGCGGGCGATGAATTTCAGCGTCTTGATTTTCGCCGCCGACAGGCCGAGGCGCCCCAGCCGGTCCGCGCGCGCATTTCTCAGCGCATCGTGATGAAACGGATTGAACGACGTGCTGACGCGCCCCCAGATCGCCGCGGCGGCTTTCGTCGAGAGCTGCTGTCCGCAGACGATCGCCGCGAGACCCGCGAAGCCGGGTTCGCGCCGCCGCAGGGCCGGCATGCCGGCGACCTCGAGCACAGGTCCAAGCCGGGGATCGAACCGGACCAGCGCGTTGATCGCGTCTTCGAGGTCGGCTTGCGTGTTGAGATGGACTGTCATCGAATTAACAAGCATGAAGGGAAAAGGACGTGGGTGCAAATGCCATCGCAGTGCATCAGATAAGTTTGAACCATGCCGCCACCCGTTTTCCGATTTGCTCCGAGCCCGAATGGATTTCTCCATCTCGGTCACGCACGTTCGGCGTTGCTGAATTTCGATCTGGCGCGGCAGAGCGGCGGACGATTGCTGCTGCGCATCGAGGACATCGATGCGACCCGCTGCCGGCCGGAATACGAACAGGCGATTTATGACGACCTCGCATGGCTCGGCATCGTTTGGGAACAGCAGGTGCGGCGGCAGTCTGACCATCTTGCGCTCTACAGCGAGGCGGTCGAACGCCTGACGCGCGACGGCCTGCTCTATCCGGCATTCGAAAGCCGCGCGGAGATCGCCCGGCTGGTGGAGGAGAAGGACCGGGCGGGCGCGTGGCCGCGCGACCCCGATGGCGCGCCGCTTTATCCGGGGACCGGTAGGATATTGCCGGATCATGAGCGCGACCGGAAAGAGCGCGCAGGCGCGCCTTATGCCTTGCGGCTTGATATGGACGCAGCCATCGCGCGCGCCGGCCCGTTGTCGTGGACGGAATTGGGTATGGGTCCGCATGGCGAGACCGGCGAAGTGCCGGCGCGGCCGGACCAATGGGGCGATGTCATTCTCGCCCGCAAGGACACCCCGACGAGCTACCACCTCTCGGTGGTGGTCGACGACGCCTTGCAGGGCGTGACCCATGTGGTGCGCGGACAGGACCTGTTCTGGGCGACCGGCGTGCACCGCCTGCTTCAGACCCTGCTCGGCTTGCCTCAGCCCCTTTATCGCCATCATGCCCTGGTGCTGGACGAGACAGGGCGGAAACTGTCGAAATCGACGCAATCCACCGCACTCCGGGAGCTGCGGGCCGGCGGGGCGACACCAGCGGACGTGCGCCGCCTTGTTGGTATTAACCCAGCCTAAACCTGTGGCGGCGTGACTCGGCAGCCTCCGACATGCCAATGTCGAACGCCAGTGTCCTGAATCCGAAGTTCGCCTCCTTTTGCAGCACGCTCCGGAGCGAACTTCGGATTCAAAAGGACACTGGAAATTTATAACTTCAGTGTGGTTTTGGTTCGCAAGTCCGCAAAAGAACGTGCTGCAAAAACAATGCGGACTTGCGAACCACCACACTGGATGGGTTGGGGAATCATGGCGGCGAAATCGCCCGCAAAACGTAGCCTGAAGACGCGCGCCAAGCGTGCGGCGAAGCCGGCTGCGCCAAAGAAACGCGCGCCGAAAAAGAAAGCTGTCAAGCCGGCGGACCGGAAGTCCCGGGCGCGGCGTGCGCCGTCCGAGGCCCGAATCGTTGAGGCGGCGCTGGCGGCCTTTGCCCATGAGGTCCGCACGCCGCTGACCGGCATTCTGGCGATCAGTTCGCTGCTCGCGACATCCGAACTCGGCGAACGTGAACGGCGCTGGGTGGACACGATCAAGGTCGGCGCGGAGCATCTGGCGGCGCTTGCTACGCTGTTCGTCGATGCCGCGCGCAGCGGCAATGCCGGGCTCTCGGTACGTCAGGATTTTTTCGATCTGCGGACGTTGGCGCTGGCGATCGGGGATTCGCTGGCGGGCCGTGCTGCCGCCAAGGGGTTGCAGTCGCAGGTCGAGATCGCCGCGAAACTGCCGGGCTTCGTGATCGGCGATCCGGTTCGTCTGCGGGCCGCGCTGGAAAACCTGATCGACAATGCCGTCAAGTTCACGCCGCAGGGCAAGGTCGCTCTGAACGTTTCCGCCGTGTCAGGCACTGGCGGGAAGCTCAGTGTTGTGTTCGCGGTGTCCGACAGCGGCATCGGTCTCACGCTTGCGGAGATCAAGCGGCTGTTCAAGCCGTTCTCGCAGGCCAATGTTAGCATCGCCGCGCGCTTTGGCGGCGCGGGTCTCGGGTTGTCGTCGGTCAAGCAGTTGGCCCGCGCCATGGGCGGCGACATCACAGCGTCACAGCAGCGCGGCGGCGGCATGACCTTCACGCTGACCGTTGCGCTCAAGCGGGCCAAGGAGTTGAAGAGCGAAGCGCCGGCATCGGATATGGCGCTGGAGTTTCCGCAGGGCCTTCGCATCCTGAGCATTGAGGACAATCCGTTCGGCCGCGTTGTACTCAATGCCATCCTGACCGAACTCGGCCATCAGGCGGACTTCATCGGGCGCGGGGAGGCCGCCCCTGAGCGGATCGCGCAAGGCGATTTCGACGCGGTGCTGATGGACATGGTGTTGCCGGGCATCGACGGCGTCGAGGCGATCCGGCGCATCCGCGCACTTGAAGGAACGCATGGGCGCATCGCCATTATCGGCGTGTCGGGCCGCGTTGAAGACGAACAGGCGTCGCGTGCCGCAGGCGCCGACGCATTCGTGACCAAGCCGGTCAGCCCGCGCGCGCTGGCGACGGCGCTTCTTGAGGCGACGGAGCGTTCTCGCGCGCCTTGACGATGCTGGCGTTGAGTTCGCCGCCGTAGACGAAAATCGCGGCGATGAAATACAGGAACACCAGTGCGATCATCACCGACGCGAGTCCGGCATAGGTCGTGACATAATTGCTGGCGAAGCGCGCGAGGTACTGGCCGAACACCATGCCGGAGACCAGCGATGCGATCATCGTCACGACGATGCCCGGCATGATGTCGCGCATTCTGCGCGTGCCTGCCGGCAGCCACTTGTGCAGGATAATCAGCGCGACGATCAGCGCGGCGATGGTGAGACCGTAACGCAAGAGATTGAAAAGATTCTCGTTGGGCTCGACGCGCAGCGGAACATAGCGCCGCGCGAAAGCCAGAATGAGCGGACCGAGCACGATGAGAAATGCCATCGCCAGCGACATCACCGCCGCAATCATGGTGTAGCCGATCGATTCGAGGCGGAGCCAGTACCAGCGGCGCGTCTCGACCACGCTGTAGGCCCGGTTAAGTCCGACGCGAAGGCTTTCGACGCCGTTCGAGGCAAAATATATTGCAAGCACGAGGCCAATGGTCAGCGTCCCGCCGTGCGACTGGGTCAGCACATCGTGAATTTCGCCGGACAGTGCGCTGGCCACTTGCGAGGGCCAAGTGTCCAGCATGAGCTGGGCGGCCTGGTCGGCAAGATCCTCGGAGCCGAAGAACCCGGCGAGCGAGGTAATCACGATCAGGAAGGGAAACAGCGCCATCAGCGCCGACAGCGCGATGTGGCTGGCAATCGCCCAGCCGTCATCGGCCAGGAACGTGTAGAACGCATCGAGCGCGACGTTGAAGGCCTTGAGAATTTGCCTCACATTCCACCCTGATCCATCACACCGATGATTTAACGCGTCGAGGCATTAAAGTCATGTACGGTTGCGCACGCAAAAGGTGCTCTCCAGCCAATTTTTTGGCGGGGAATGGCGCGACGGCTCAGCCGGTGTTATGTAGCCGTTATGTCATCGTTTCTCAGCAGTATTGCTCTTCCCATCGCCTTGGCCGCAGTCACGATCGTGCTTCTGCTCGGTCTGTTCAATATGATGCGCGGCGGCTCGCCCAACACCTCGCAGAAGCTGATGCGGCTGCGCGTGCTGTTCCAGTTCATTGCCATCGTCATTGCGATGCTTGCCGTCTGGATGCTCGGCAAAAGCTGATTGACGAAGGCGGACCGGTTCAACCGTTACCCCACTGCCAAACGGATCGACGCGATGGTCATTCTCAATCGGATTTATACCCGCACCGGTGACGACGGCACCACGGCGCTGGGCAGCGGCGAACGCCGCCCGAAATACGACCTGCGCGTCAGCGCCTATGGAACCGTCGACGAAACCAACGCCGCCATCGGCGTCGCTCGTCTGCATCTGGGGCAGGCGCAGCCGATCGATGCCATGCTCGGACGGGTGCAGAACGACCTGTTCGATCTCGGCGCCGACCTGGCGGTGCCGCAGCGTGAGGGCAAGGTGGAGCGGCTGCGCGTGCTGGCGACGCAGGTCGAGCGGCTCGAACATGACATCGATGCGCTCAACGCCAGTCTCGCGCCGCTGAACTCGTTTATTTTGCCTGGCGGAACGCCGGCCGCCGCCCACCTGCATCTGGCGCGCACCGTCTGCCGCCGGGCGGAGCGCATGGTGGTGGAACTGGCATCCCAGCCGAACGAGCCGGTGAGCGATGCCGCCATCCAGTATCTGAACCGGCTGTCGGATTTTCTGTTCGTGGCCAGCCGCGCGGTTAACGACAACGGCGCCCGCGACGTGCTCTGGGTCCCCGGCCAGAACCGGTGACAGATATTAGGTATACCTTCCTTGATTTCCAGTTTTCGCGCGTTGACCCGGATTGGCGGGACCATTAGGTTCCGCCGCCAACCGCTGCTTTAAGTGGAAGTGATCAACCAATTCAGGACGAAAGGGAACCGATGAAGGTTCTGGTGCCGGTTAAACGCGTCGTTGACTACAACGTCAAAATTCGCGTCAAGAGCGACGGGACGGGTGTCGAACTCGCCAACGTCAAGATGTCGATGAATCCGTTCGACGAAATCGCCGTCGAGGAAGCCCTGCGCCTGAAAGAGGCCGGCAAGGCGACCGAGGTCGTGGTGGTGTCGATCGGACCTGCGCAGGCGTCGGAAACCATCCGCACCGGCCTCGCCATGGGCGCCGACCGCGGCATCCTCGTGAAGGCCGAAGGCACTGTCGAGCCGCTCGCCGTTGCCAAGATTCTCAAAGCCGTGGTGGACGAAGAAAAGCCGGGCCTCGTCATTCTCGGCAAGCAGGCCATCGACGACGACAGCAACCAGACCGGCCAGATGCTGGCCGCGTTGCTCGGCTGGTCGCAGGCGACCTTCGCCTCCAAGCTCGAAGTCGACGGATCGGACTTCAAGGTCACGCGTGAAGTCGACGGCGGCCTCCAGACCGTGAAGGTCAAGGGACCGGCGATCGTCACCACCGACCTGCGTCTCAACGAGCCGCGCTACGCCAGCCTTCCCAACATCATGAAGGCGAAGAAGAAGCCGATCGATGAGAAGGCCGCCGATACGTTCGGCGTCGATCTCACGCCGCGTCTCGAAGTTCTCAAGACATCCGAACCGCCGGGCCGCAAGGCGGGCGTCAAGGTCAAGGACGTCGCTGAACTGGTGTCGAAACTCAAGGAAGTCGGGGCGCTCTGATGGCTACATTGCTGATTGCCGAACACGACCACGCCACCCTCAAGGATTCTACCAACAAGGCGTTGACGGCTGCGGCCGCGCTCGGCGCTGACGTCCACGTTCTGGTGGCGGGTGGCGGCGAGGGCACCAAGGGCGCCGCCGAAGCGGCTGCGAAGCTCAAGGGCGTCACCAAGGTCCTGCTCGCGGAGAACGCGATCTATGAGCATGATCTGGCCGAGCCGCTGGCCGCACTGATCGTCTCGCTGGGCGGTTCGTATGACGCTTTCGTCGCGCCTGCGACCTCGCGCTTCAAGAACGTGATGCCGCGCGTCGCAGCCCTGCTCGATGTGATGCAGATCTCCGAGATCATCAAGGTCGTTTCGCCCGATACGTTCGAGCGGCCGATCTATGCGGGCAACGCGATCCAGACCGTGAAGTCGAAGGATGCCAAGAAGGTCATCACCGTGCGCACCTCCACATTCGGCGCGGCGGGCGATGGCGGCAGCGCGTCCGTGGAAAACGCTGCGGCCGCGGCCGATCCGGCGCTGTCGAGTTTCGTCGGCGAGGAAGTCGCCAAGAGCGACCGGCCGGAACTGACCTCGGCCAAGATCATCGTGTCCGGTGGCCGCGCCATGCAGAGCCGCGAGAACTTCGCCAAGTACATCGAGCCGCTCGCCGACAAGCTCGGCGCCGGCGTCGGCGCCTCGCGCGCTGCGGTGGACGCCGGCTACGCGCCGAACGATTGGCAGGTCGGTCAGACCGGCAAGGTGGTCGCGCCCGAGCTGTACATCGCCATCGGCATTTCCGGTGCGATCCAGCATCTCGCCGGCATGAAGGACTCCAAGGTGATCGTCGCGATCAACAAGGACGAAGATGCCCCGATCTTCCAGGTCGCGGATTTCGGTCTGGTCGCCGACCTCTATCAGGCGGTTCCGGAACTGACCGCCGCGCTTTGACAACTGACGTCCCGGCGCGCGATGCGCCGGGATCGTGTTATGCTGCACGCCGGACCCGGCGGGAATTCTGAAACGCCCGCCGGTGTCTGACGTACTGTTGAAGGGGCGCGGCAGAGCGATTGCCGTATCCCGAGAGACCGAGAACCCAGAAACCGAAAGCCGCAGAGACCGGAAGCGAATGGTAGCGATCAAGACGGTTGGTGTGATTGGGTCGGGGCAGATGGGCAACGGCATCGCCCATGTTGCCGCATTGGCGGGCTTCAATGTGGTGCTCAACGATGTGTCAGCCGACCGGCTTAAGTCGGCGATGGCCACCATCAACGGCAACCTGTCGCGTCAGGTCGCCCGGAAGACCATCACCGAAGAAGCGCACAAGCGTGCGCTCGACAAGATCACGTCGTCGGACACTATCGAAGGTCTGGCCGCCTGCGATCTCGTGATCGAGAGCGCGGTCGAGAAGGAAGACATCAAGCGCAAGATTTTCCACGATGTCTGCGCGGTGCTGCGGCCCGAGGCGATCATCGCGTCCAATACGTCGTCGATCTCGATCACCCGCCTTGCGGCCTCGACAGATCGGCCTGAGCGCTTCATCGGCATCCATTTCATGAATCCGGTTCCGGTGATGGAACTGGTCGAACTGATCCGCGGCATCGCTACCGACGACGCGACGTTCGATACCGCGCGCCAATTCGTCACCAAGCTCGGCAAGCAGATCGCCGTCTCGGAGGATTTCCCGGCTTTCATCGTCAACCGCATCCTGCTGCCGATGATCAACGAGGCGATCTACACGCTGTATGAAGGCGTCGGCAACGTCGAGGCCATCGACGCGGCCATGAAGCTCGGTGCCCATCATCCGATGGGGCCGCTCGAACTGGCGGACTTCATCGGCCTCGATACCTGTCTGTCGATCATGCAGGTGCTGCACGAGGGTTTGGCGGATTCGAAGTATCGCCCGTGCCCGCTGCTGGTGAAATATGTCGAGGCCGGCTGGCTCGGCCGCAAGTCGCAGCGCGGCTTCTACGACTATCGTGGCGACAAGCCGGTCCCGACGCGCTGATCCGCCGCGCGGCGTTTGTCCAAGATTCATTAACCGTTTCCGGCTAGTGTCCCGCCACGTCGATTGGAGCGGGTGCGTTTGTCATGGACTTGATGAGTATCGTCAGCAGCATGATGGCCATGCAGGCGGCCAATACCCAGCAGCAGATCGCGACCAGCGTCCTGAAGCAGAACATCAATTCAGAACAATCGGTGCTGCAACTGCTCGATCCGGCTCAGAACGCACCGGCAGCGAATAACGCGCCGGGCGTCGGCGGCAATCTCGATATTTCGGTCTGAAGTCGGTTATCCGGTCGGCGTGATCCATCCGATGCCGGCACCGCCGGGCTCGGTGAGGATGGCGATGCGCCCGATATCGGGAATATCGAAAATCGGCCGCATCAACTGTGCCCCGTTCGCGACAGCCACCTTCACGCGCTCATCCACGTCGTCTACCGCCAGATAGGGCATCCAGCCTTCCAGCACGCCTTCGAAAGCGGGCCGGTTGGTCGGAAAGATTCCGGCGACCCTTGTTCTGCCGGTGCAGGCGATCCAGTAGGTCGCGCCGTCATCCATGGGCATCGGCTCGAAGGTCCAGCCGATGGTTGTCCGGTAGAACTGCTTGGCCCGCTCCGCGTCGGGAGTCATCAGTTCATTCCAGTGGAAATGGCCGTGGGACGCCATGCTCGTCTCCTCCGTTCCGGTGATCTGTTCGGCGTAGCGCCACGCAATGTCAAAGGCGCGCGTGTAGAGGCTGTCTGTGGCGCGGGGCAAGGCGATGGCGCTAGCCCTGTTCATACGCCTGCTTCAGGGTTTTGATGTCGAGCTTCGTCATCTGCATGACCGCTTCCATCATCTTCTGAGACTGAGCGGGCGACGCGCTCCCCATCAGGTGGGGCATCTCGTTCGGAACGACCTGCCACGACATGCCAAACTTGTCCTTGAGCCAGCCGCACTGCTGCGTCTCGCCGCCTTCGGAGAGCTTCTCCCAATAGTAGTCGATGTCCTGCTGAGTTTCGCAGTTCACCATGAACGAGATGGCTGGTGAAAAGGAGAACATCGGAGGTCCGTTCAGCGCCAAAAACTTCTGTCCCTCGATCTCAAATTCCGCCGTCATGACCGAGCCCTTGGGCATTGGCATGTTGTCGCCATAGCGCGAAATATGGCCGACTTTGGCGGACGTGAAGACAGACTTGTAGAAGTTGACGGCGTCCTCGGCTTTGCCGTCGAAGAACAGGCAGGGCACGATGGTCTGCATGACGCTACTCCCTAATTGTCAGACAATGGATGGGTGACCGGGTCAGGCCGTGACGATGGTGTCGAAGCCGCCGAAGAACATGCGCTTGGCGTCGAACGGCATCTTTTTCGGGTCCATCATTTTCGCGATCCGCGGATCCTTCATCACCTTGGCCATCACGGCGTCGCGGTGCTTGCGCGACTTGTAGGTGATCCAGGAGAACACCACGGTCTCGCCGGTCTTCAGTTTCACGCTCTGCGGAAACGACGTCAGCTTGCCGGGCTTGACGTCCTCGGCGACGCATTCGCGATAATCCAGCGCGCCGTGGTCGAGCCAGACCTTGCAGGCCGTCTTGGCCATGGCCTTGTAGGCTTTCATGTTTTTCTTGGGGACGGGCAAAACAAATCCATCGACGTATTGCATCTCGTTTCCTTTCGATGTTCGAACGCGTGGTGCGTTACGGTGATACCGGGTGCATGCCGGTGCCTTACGCAAAGAACCTTTCGAGCTTGTCGAGGGTTCCGGTCCAACCGCGAATGTGACCGTCGCGGGCTTCCTCGTTGAAGAACTTGTCGTGGGTCAGGGTCAGCAGTGTGACGTCGCCTTCCGCACGCAGCGCCACGGTGACCTGTGACACGCGCTCCGGCGTCGAGTGCCACGCCCAGCTAAACACCAGCCGTTGCGGCGGCGTCACTTCGAGATACTTGCCGCCGACCTCGTGATACGCGCCGTCGTCGGTCTTGAAACTGATGCGGAACTGGCCGCCGACGCGCACATCCATGTCGGCCTTGACGCTGTCGCCTACGGTGTGTCCGGGTCCGAACCACTGGACGATTTTTTCGGGGGCCGTCCACGCTTCGAAGACCCTTTCGGCGGGGGCGTTGAGCCGTCGGGCGAGGGTGAGGCTTGGCTGGGTGAGCATAAGTCCTTCTCCACAAAAGCGGCGAGACGCTCGAGTTGCGCGGTCCAGAAGCGCTGATAGCGGCTGAGCCATTCCATGGCCTGCTCCATCGGGGCCGCGTTCAGGCGGCACGTCACCGTGCGTCCTGTCTTTGTTTTGGTAATCAGTCCGGCGTCCGAGAGCACGTCGAGATGCTTCATGACGGCGGGCAGCGACATGGTGAAAGGTTTCGCCAGCTCGCTGATCGTGACGCTCTCGCGTCCTTCCAGTTCGGCGAGCAGCGCACGCCGCGTGGGGTCCGCGACGGCGGCAAAAACACGGTTCAGGCTGTCGGACGAATAGTAAACCATATGGTTAAGTATAGGCGCGTGCACGATACCGTCAAGTCACGCATTGGATGGAACCGCAACTTATTGCCCGGAGGCCGCCTTGATGAGTTTCACCGCGTCGTCGCTGGCCCATTCGGCGGGACCGGCAATGGTGGCGATTTCGCAGCCCGCGCCATCGACGAGGATGGAGGTCGGCATTCCCAATGCACGGCCGACGGCTTTCAACTCCTGAAACACCTTGGCCTTCGGGTCGGCGAAATAGCCGAGGCGGGTGAGGGAGGCCTCCTTCAGGAAGGTCTTCGGCTTGTCGAGGTCGCGGGTGTCGATGTTGATGGCGACCACCTCGAAGCCTGGCCCGCCGAGCTTGCCTTGCAGGTCGTCCAGCGCCGGCATTTCCTTCCGGCACGGCACGCACCACGTCGCCCACAGATTGACGAGCACTGTTTTGCCGCGCCACTCGGACAGCTTGCGCGGTTTGCCGTCGGCGTCGTCGAAGGCGAGGTCCGGCACGCGTAGCGGGCTGGTCGCCATGGTTAATGCCGCCACCTCGCCGCGCGCCAAGGGGGCGATTTTTTTGGCCAGATCGACCGCCGGACGGCACGCCGGGTCGCCGGGCGGATTGCCTGTTAACCCACCGATCCCGTATACCCCGACATATCCGATCGCCGCGCCTATAAGGATGGCGGCGATCACCATCGGAATGCGGCGGAAGGGTTTTCGGGGCTGGCCGGTGTGTTGCTGGACGGGTTCAGGCATCTTGCTTGTCATACTCCGGGACAGATCGGTTGCGATGGTGGTGAGTGGAATTTTGCGAAGACGTTTGGCGGGATAAAGATGAGCAACAAGATGTGGGGCGGCCGCTTCGGTGAAAGCCCCGATGCGATCATGGAGGAGATCAACGTCTCCATCGACGTCGATCAGCACCTTTACGCCCAGGACATCGCCGCGTCCAAGGCCCATGCAGCCATGCTTGCCGCTCAAGGCATCATTACGGCGAACGATGCAAAAAACATCGCGGGCGGTCTAGACACGATTTTGTCAGAGATCGGCAAGGGCTCTTTCACCTTCAAGCGCGCGCTCGAAGACATCCACATGAATGTCGAGAGCAGGCTCGGCGAACTGATCGGCCTGCGGCTGGCCGTCTGCACACCGCGCGTTCGCGCAACGATCAGGTCGCGACCGATTTCCGGCTCTATGTTCGCGACGTCATCGACGACATCGACAAGGCGCTGGCCGGATTTCAGCGCGCGCTGGTCGATCGCGCCATCGAGCACGCCGACACCGTGATGCCGGGCTTCACCCATTTGCAGACCGCGCAGCCGGTGACCTTCGGTCATCATCTTTTGGCCTACACCGAAATGGCGGCGCGCGATCGCGGCCGGTTCGCCGATGCTCGCAAGCGGCTGAACGAAAGTCCGCTCGGCGCCGCCGCGCTGGCGGGAACGTCGTTTCCGATCGATCGTCATGCCACCGCAAGCGCGCTCGGTTTCGACCGGCCGATGGCAAATTCGCTGGACGCGGTGTCCGATCGCGACTTCGTGCTGGAGACGCTGTCGGCGGCGGCAATCGCGGCAGTGCATCTGTCGCGCTTCGCCGAAGAGATCGTGATCTGGACCTCGCCATTGGTGGGACTGGTGCGGCTGTCGGACAAGTTCACCACCGGCTCGTCGATCATGCCGCAGAAGAGAAATCCCGATGCCGCCGAACTTGTGCGCGCCAAAACGGGACGCGTCATCGGCTCGCTGACGGCGCTCTTGATCGTGATGAAGGGACTTCCGCTCGCTTATCAAAAGGACATGCAGGAAGACAAGGAAGGCGCGATGGAGGCCTTCGCGGCGCTGTCGCTGGCGATCCGCGCCATGACCGGCATGACGCTCGATCTGGTGCCGGAAGAGGCGCGCATGAAAGTGGCGGCAGGTGAGGGCTATGCCACCGCAACCGATCTGGCCGACTGGCTGGTGCGCACGCTGAAGATGCCGTTCCGCGACGCGCATCATGTCACCGGCCGCATCGTCGCCAAGGCGTCGGAGCAAGGACTGGCCTTGCATAAAGTACCGCTCTCCGAGATGCAGGCGATCGAGCCGAAGATCACCGCCGCGGCGCTCGATGTGCTGTCCGTACAGGCTTCGGTGGAGAGCCGCACGAGTTACGGCGGCACCGCCCCGGCCAATGTCCGCGCGCAGGCCAAGGAATGGCTCAAGCGGCTGGAAAAAGAGCAAAATTCGGGCTGACCCCCGATATTTTCGTTCAATCCGGGCCTCGCCAGAACCACACCTTCTTTGTATGGTGGCGCGCCATTCAGGGCCGAGTGATCCGGTTCTGACATTCGTATCCCATCTGCGCGGGCACATTTACGAATGTCAGAACCAAAGGATCACTCAGATCATAATTTACTAGTGTCCTTCGTATCCGACGTTTGCACGGAGGGCGCCGCCGAATGATGCAAACGTCGGATACGGGACACTAGCACGTGACCTCTCGTTCGAACCGCTCCTTCCCGAAGCTGACAGCCGCCGCGCTGATTGCATTGACCTGCGCGCTGGCAGGATGCGGCCGCAAGGCCGGTCTCGATGCTCCTCCGGGCGCGGTCGTGGATCAGAGTTCGACGTCGGACTTCGCCACCTCCAATCCGAATTCCGCGACAAATCTTCAGAGCGAGGTCTATCGCCCGCCCGGCAGCACCGGCGCGCCGCTTGCGCCCAGAGGCGAGAAAAAGCGCATCCCGCTCGACGCGATCCTGGACTGATCTCGTGTCCCGGATCCGACGTTCGTTTCAGTCTGCAACGCTTTCCATACGAACGTCGGATACGAGAGGACACTAGGAAATATTAATTCTAGCGATCCTTCGATTCTGACATTCGTTAAAGGGTGCCTGCGGAAAATGATGATACGAATGTCAGAATCGGATCGCTAGGCCATGAATCATTTCCAGTATCGCAACGGCGTGCTCCACGCTGAAGACGTGAGCTTGGCCAGCCTTGCCGGCGAAGTCGGAACCCCCTTCTATTGCTATTCGACAGCGACCCTTGAGCGGCACTATCGCGTGTTCACGGAAGCCTTTGCCGGCGTTCCCACGCTGGTGTGTTACGCGATGAAAGCGAATTCCAATCAGTCCGTGTTGCGCACGCTGGCGAAGCTCGGCGCGGGGGCCGATGTGGTGTCCGGCGGCGAGTTGAAGCGCGCGCGGGCAGCGGGCATTCCGCCGGAGAAGATCGTGTTCTCGGGCGTCGGCAAGACCGAAGCGGAGCTGCGCCAGGCGCTCGCCGAAAATATTCTCTGCATCAATGTCGAGTCCGAACCGGAGCTTGAGCTGCTGTCGCAACTCGCGAGCGAGGCGGGGCGCACCGCGCGCATTTCGGTGCGCATCAATCCGGATGTTGACGCGAGGACCCATGCGAAAATTTCGACCGGCAAGTCCGAGAACAAGTTCGGCATTCCGCTGAGCCGCGCCCGTGAGGTATATGCCCGCGCCGGGAAGCTGCCGGGTCTCAAGGTCACCGGCGTCGACATGCATATCGGCAGCCAGATCACCGATCTCGCGCCGATGGAAGACGCGTTCAAGCTGCTGGTCGAATTCGTCGGCATATTGCGCAATGATGGTCACACCATCGCGCATGTAGATTTCGGCGGTGGCCTCGGCATCCCCTACGAGCACGATCTGCCCAATCCGCCGGAACCTGCCGCCTATGCAGAGATGGTCAAGCGCGTGACCAAGGGGCTCGATGCCACACTGATGTTCGAGCCGGGCCGGATGATCGTCGGCAACGCCGGAATTCTTGTCAGCCGCGTGATCTATGTGAAGCATGGCGATGCGAAGAACTTCGTCATCATCGACGCGGCGATGAACGATCTGATCCGCCCGACGTTGTACGAGGCGCATCACGACATCCTGCCGGTGCGAGAGAATGCGGCGCGCAATTTCGTCGCTGACGTGGTTGGCCCGGTCTGCGAGACCGGCGACTATCTTGCGCTCGATCGCATGATGGCCGAACCGAAGCCGGGCGATCTGCTGGCGATCATGACCGCCGGGGCTTACGGCGCGGTGCAGTCCGGCAGCTACAACACTCGCGCGCTGGTGCCCGAGGTGCTGGTCAAGGACAGCCAGTACGCGGTGGTGCGCCCGCGCATCGACGCCGATGCGCTGATCGCGATGGATCGCACCGCGCCTTGGTTGTGACGACGGCGTTTCGCTGTGGTGTAGCGCGCGTTCTTCCCGCCGCGAAAGCTGACAAGCCACGATCGTCGGATGTGCCGCGCAAGGCGGTGCTTTTTCGAATCCCGATCGGGATAGGAATGATTTTCTCATTGCTGCTCCGGCGTGAGATGGATCCACCAGAGGGCTATGTCATTTCGCAATAGCATTTCATTGCTGAATGGGCGTTCTGAGACGATGTTCTGGCATCAATCGATGTTCAGGTAACCAGCGCATTTTACGTCGGGATTGTGCGGCGAGAGTGCTGCCTCGAACCACGCTTCGGCTCGTTCACGTGTTTAAGCGTCGGACAAGAGAAGCTCGAGGCGGGCGAGTCCTGATCGAATATGTCAGGGAAATTCGTCATGCGTCTTTTCAAGTTTGATCGCCTCGTTGTCGCGATCACTACCGTTTTCAGCCTGCTTGTTGGTGCCGGCACGGGCGCCTTCGCCGATACCTGGCCAAGCCGGTCGATCAGGCTGATTGTCCCCTTCCCGGCGGGTGGAGCGGCGGACACTATCGCGCGGATTTATGCCGACAAGCTCAGCGAAGCGTTGAAGCAGCCGCTCGTGGTGGATAACAGGGCGGGGGGCCGGCACGGCTATTGCTGCGGACGCTGCCGCCAAGGCTGATCCTGATGGGTACACGCTGTCGCTGGCGCCCGCAGGACAGCTCACCATCCTTCCGCATGTGAACAGGTCCATCAATTACGATCCGTTCAAGAGCTTTGCGCCGGTTTCGCTGCTTGCGTCAGTGCCTTATGTCGTTGCGGCAAGTCCGGACACGCCGATATCGAACCTGAAAGAACTGGTCGCCGCCGCGAAGAAAGATCCGGGCAAGCTCACCTATTCGTCGTGCGGTCCGGGAACGCTTTTGCCATCTGAGTGGTGAATTCTTCAAGAGTTTGACCGGCACCGATCTGCTCCATGTTCCGTTCAAGGGCAGTGCGCCCGCGATGAATGCGCTACTCGGCAATCAGGTGAATCTCGCCTTCGACACCCTTACCGTGCTGGCGCCCCAGATCCGGGATGGCAAGGTCAAGGGATTGGCCGTGACAAGCCGCGAGCGCTCGCCGCTGCTTCCCAATGTGCCGACGGCCGCCGAGGCCGGCGTGTCGGACTTCGTGGTGGATTCCTGGTTCGGCCTCGTCGTCCCTGCCGCGACGCCGGCAAGCATTGTCCAGCGCCTGAATGCCGAGGTCATCCGCATCGGAAACCTTCCAGACGTGCGCGACCGCCTTGGAACACAGGGCCTCAGTGTGACGACATCGACACCCGAGGCCTTTACGCAGACCATCCGCGCCGACTATGAGCGCTGGGGCAAGGTCGTGGACGCCTCAGGCGCAAGGCTTGATTGACGACCAGTGATGCGGGCGGCCGATCTTCGCCGCCCGGGAGTAGCGTCCCGCCGGTTCACCGCCCGGCGGTTGCAGTCCGATACCTTTCGCTCTCGCCGTCACGCTTTCGTGAAAGTCCAGATGCCGTCGCGGCAGGCCCCTTGCATGTGGGTATGCGTGGCTGAGGCCATGCCTCATTGCCGCCGCCGTGCTAGGCTGCACTGGCGTGAATCTGGAGAGCCTGTTGACCGGTCCGAGCCCAGACCCATCCGAGCGTCCGCGCGACCCTGAAACCGTGCGGCAGCTTCAGCTTGCGCAGGCCTTGCAGCGGGCGCGGCTCGCGGTGGCATGGGAACGCGGCTGGCCGCATCTCGCCCGGCTGCTGACGGTCATCGGTCTCTTTCTGGCTGCCTCGTGGGCTGGCTTGTGGGTCGTATTCCCCTTCACTGTGCGGGTTATCGCGTTCGCCGGTTTCGCACTGCTGGCATTGGCCGCGCTGGTTCCGGCGATCCGGTTTCGCTGGCCGAGCCGCGGGGACGCGCTACGCCGCCTCGATCGCGGTACCGGAATTTCCCATCGCCCCGCTACCGCCCTGACCGACACGCTGAGGTCGCAGGACCCGCTCACGCAGGCGCTGTGGCAGGAGCAGCGCATGCGGACGCTGGCGTCGATCAAGCGCATCCGCGCCGGTCTGCCGTCACCACGCTTGGCGCTTCACGATCCGTGGGCGTTGCGCGCGCTGGTCGTCGTGCTGATGGTAGCAACTTTCGTCGCCGCCGGGAACGATCGCCTCTCGCGCGTCGTCGCGGCGTTCGACTGGGACGGCGCGTTTTCCGCGGCGAATGTTCGCGTCGATGCGTGGGTGACGCCGCCGCCCTACACGAGCCGTCCACCGGTGATTCTCTCCGCTTCCACCAGCAAGGACGCGCCGCCATCCGACGCCGGACCCGTCTCAGTGCCGGTGGGCAGCACGCTGATCGTCCGCTCCAGTGGCAGCAGGCTCGATGTGTCCGCCGCCGGCGGTGTGACTGAAATTCCGGTCACCGAGAATGCGCCGCAGGGCACCAACGAACGCCGCTTCACCATTGCGGGTGATGGCACGGCGCATGTCCGCGCGCCGTCGGGACAGCCGCAATGGTCGTTCAAGGCGATGCCCGATCGTGCGCCGGGCATTTCGCTGGCCAAGGACCCCGAGCGGCAGGCCAAGGGCGCGCTGCTGCTGTCCTATAAGCTCGAGGATGACTACGGCGTCACTGAAGCGCATGCGCAGTTCGCGCCGCGCGCGAATGCTCAGCCGGACGCTGCGGTTGCACAGCCGTTGTACGATCCGCCGTCGATCGCGCTGGGACTGCCCAATGCGCGGACCCGCAACGGCGTCGGCCAGACCGTGAAGGATCTGAGCGAGAATCCCTATGCCGGAGCCGATGTCACCCTGATGCTGACGGCGAAGGATGAGGCCGGCAACGAGGGCCGCAGCGAGCCGTTCGATATGCGGCTGCCGGAGCGGTTGTTCGTCAAGCCGCTGGCGCGCGCGCTGATCGAGCAGCGTCGCAATCTCGCGCTCGACGCCAACCAGAAGCCTCTGGTGCTGATCGCGCTCGAAGCACTGATGATCGCGCCTGAGGCGTTCACGCCGGAACTGGGACACTATCTCGGCATGCGCAGCGTCGCGACACAGCTCGGCCGCGCCAATTCGCGCGATGCGATGCGCGAAACCGTCGACAGCATGTGGGCGCTCGCGGTCGCGATCGAGGACGGCAACATCACCGATGTGGAAAAGGCGCTGCGGGCCGCGCAGGATGCGCTGAAGGAAGCATTGGAGCGCGGCGCGAGCGACGAAGAGATCAAGAAGCTGACGGAAAACCTGCGTGCGGCTCTTGATAAGTTCATCCGGCAACTGGCCGAACAGCAGCGCAATAATCCGCAGCAGCTCGCGCGTCCGCTCGATCCCAACGCCAAGGTGTTGAGCCAGCAGGACCTCAAGAACATGATCGACCGCATGGAGCGGCTGTCGCGATCCGGCGACAAGGACGCCGCGCGGGCGCTGCTCGACCAGATGCAGCAGATGCTGGAAAACCTGCAAATGGCGCAGCCGGGGCAGCAGGGCGACGGCGACATGGAGCAGGCGCTGAACGAACTCGGCGACATGATCCGCAAGCAGCAGCAGTTGCGCGACAAGACGTTTAGGCAGGGACAGGATTCCCGGCGCGACCGCAGCCGCGGCGAGCAGGGCGATCAGAGCGCAATGGACGGCCTGCGCCAGGATCAGCAGGCGCTGCGCGATCGTCTGAGCAAGCTGCTCGACGACATGAAGAAGAACGGCATGATGCCGGGCCAGCGCGGCGAAAAGGGCCAGCCGGGTCAGGGTCAGCAAGGTCAGGGACAGGACGGCCAGCAGGACGGCGGCGATTCACTGGGCGATGCCGATTCCGCGATGGGCGATGCTGGGGGTCACCTCGGACAGGGCAATGCCGACGGCGCGGTGGATTCGCAGGGGCGTGCCCTCGATGCATTGCGCAAGGGTGCGCAAAGTCTCGCGCAGTCGATGCAGCCGGGCGAGGGGCAGGACAACGGCCCGGGCAATCGCGTCGGCCGTCAGCAGAATAGCGGCAACACCACCGATCCGCTAGGCCGGCCGCTTAACGGCCGCGAATGGAGCGATGATCTCACCGTGAAGATTCCCGGCGAGATCGACGTACAACGCGTGCGGCGCATTCTGGAAGAACTGCGCCGCCGTCTTGCGGACCCGCAACGTCCGCAGATCGAACTCGATTACATTGAGCGGCTGCTCAAGGATTATTAAGTCCACACGCCCGCTCGCGGGCACTCCAAAATTCTCGATCCGCGCCGATTGACAGCTTCCTTTGTACCTTGTATTTAACCAGAAGGTTATTTAACCTAATGGTTATATGAAGGCGTCGATGGACCCGCTCAGCACCAAGTTCGCCGCGCTTGCCGATCCCACGCGCCGTGCCATTCTTGCGCGTCTGGTCCTCGGCGAGACGTCGGTGACGGAACTGGCCGAGCCGTTCGCCATGAGCATGCCGGCGATTTCCAAGCACCTGAAGGTGCTGGAACATGCCGGGCTGGTGACGCGCGGCCGCGCTGCGCAGTGGCGTCCGTGCAGGATCGAACCGGCGGCGCTCAAGGAAGTTGACGACTGGCTTGAAAAGTATCGTCGCTTCTGGGAGGCGAGCCTCGATCGCCTCGAAATTTATCTTGGCGAATTGCAGGCCAGCGGGAAGCAGGAAGCCTCATTCAGATCGCGCAAGGCGGCGAAGCGGAAGCCAGTGCGGCGGAGAGCGTCTTCAAAACACCCCATGCCGTCAAAAAAATAGCGCGTCTTTCTGGCAAGGCATTGAAGTCCGATCAGAGCCATCAACCTGGAGTAAGGAGTCCATCATGGCTGACGAATATCCCAAGTTGGCACCGCTCATTCCACACCTCTCCATTGTGGGAGCGGCCGATGCCATCGCGTTCTACAAGAAGGCGTTCGGTGCAACCGAAATGATGCGGATGCCGGCGGAAGACGGCAAGCGGCTGATGCATGGCCATGTCCGTATCAACGGTGCGGATGTGTTCCTTGCCGATTTCTTTCCTGAGTATTGTGAGCACGGCGACGGCAAGACCAAGCCGCCGAGCGAAATCGGTGCCTCGACGTTCTTGATCCATCTCGAAGTGCCGAACTGCGACGAGGCCTACAAGCGCGCGATCGACGCAGGTGCGACCTCCATTCTCGCGCCGTGGGATGCGTTCTGGGGCGCGCGCTATGCGCAGGTGCGCGATCCGTTCGGTCATGGCTGGAGCCTCGCGCATCCGCACCCGGCCAAAACGAACTGAATCCGGCAGGTGCCGCCGGCCCGGCTGGCTGCGCGCCATCAGTCACGATCACGGAGTCCGACAATGTCCGGTCAAGCAGCAGCCAGCACGGCGGCGAAAGAATTCACGATTACACGCGTCTTCGATGCATCGCGCGATCTCATATGGCGCGCGTGGTCCGAGCCGGAACGCCTCGCGCAATGGTGGGGACCGAAGGGATGTAAGATCGAGATCGGCAAGCTCGAATTCTGTCCCGGCGGCATCTTCCACTATAGCATGCGCATGCCCGATGGGCAGACCGTGTGGTGGGGCCGGTTCGTCTATCGCGAGATCGAGAAGCCGCGGCGCATTGTCTTCGTGAATTCGTTCTCCGACGAAAAGGGCGGGCTTGCGCGCGCGCCGTTCAGCCCGGCGTGGCCGCTTGAGGTTTTGAACGACCTCACACTGACCGAACAGGACGGCAAGACGACGCTGGCCTTGCGCAGCGGCCCGATCAATCCGAACGCCGAAGAGCGCGTCATGTTCGAAGGCATGTTCGATTCGATGCGGCAAGGTTTCGGCGGCACTTTCGATCAGCTTGACGACTATCTGAAGGGCGCTTGATCCAATGCGGCGCGGTTCTGCTGACGGAGTATCTCGGCGGCGCGGTCCATGTGCATGTCCGCGCTGGCTGTCCGCTGTTCAGCCGCACGCTGCCCGGTGTTCATCTCCGTATCCCGCTCCAGGAAGGAACGAGGCGACACTATCCGTTGCGGCCCTCTCCACGCAGCGTCGGCAGGCCGATGCCGGTGGCCTCGAAGCCGCCGTCGACGCACAGCATCTGTCCGGTGATGTAGCTCGCGCGGCTGCTGCACAGGAAGAAGATCGCCTCGGCGAGTTCTTCTTCCAGGCCGTAGCGATTAAGCGGAATGGTGTCGTGATAGTCGGCGCGGATCGCGGGCGTATGGACCGCCTTCGCCATCGCGGTATCGACCGGGCCCGGCGCAACCGCGTTGACGCGGATGCCGAGGGTGGCGAGCTCTACCGCAAATTGTTTGGTGAGATGGGCGAGGCCCGCCTTGCTGGTGCCGTAGGCGGTGCGCAGCGTCGAGGCGCGAAGCGCCGAAATCGACGTGATGTTGACGATCGCGCCGCCGCCGTTGTCGCGCATCAGCGGGGCCGCCGCCTGCGTGCAGAGGAACGGCCCGGTCAAGTTCACGGCCAGCACGCGGTCCCAGTCGGCCTGCGTGGTCTCCAGCAGCGGCTTGAAGATCGCGATGCCGGCATTGTTGACCAGCGCGTCAAGCCGGCCGAAGTGCTGAATGGCCTGCTTGAAAGCCGCATTGACCGCGTCGGCATCCGACACGTCGCAATGGATTGCCAGCGTGGTATCCGGCGCGGCCAGCGTCTTGTATGTCTGGGCGAGAAGCTCGTTCTCGATGTCGAGCAGCACGACGCGCCAGCCTTCGGCCAGAAATCGTTTCGCCGCGGCAAGCCCGATGCCCCGCGCTGCGCCCGTTACCAGCGCGACTTTCTGCTGTTCCCTGGTCATGTCCCGTTCCGTTTCTTGATTGGCCCCGAGTGCGTCGGATATGGCATTGACCATTTTTCGCGCGCTGTCACAACAGTTTCCCGTGCGGGTCCGACGTCTGGATGGCGCGGACCGCTGCGCCCTGATTCGAACTGATCGCCCCGTCGCCCACACAATCGCCAAGAATGTTCAGGATACGTCTCGCCATGTCATCGAGCTTTGCCAAAAATGCGATCGTGCTGGGCCTTCTCTCCGCGATCGGTCCTTTCGCCATCGATATGTATCTTCCCGCGCTGCCGACCATCGCGGCGGACCTTCATGCGTCCACCGCGGCCACGCAGATGACGCTGATGGTGTTTTTCGTGGCGTTCGGCGTCTGCCAGATCGCCTACGGGCCGGTGTCGGACATGGTCGGCCGCAAGCCGCCGCTTTATTTCGGGATCGTCATCTTCGCGCTCGGCAGCATCGGCTGCGGGCTGGCGCCGAGCATCGGATGGCTGATCTTCTTCCGCTTCGTGCAGGGCCTCGGCGCCGCCGCCGTGGCGGTGATTCCGCGCGCGGTGATCCGCGATCTGCACACGGGCGTCGAGGCGACGCGGCTGATGGCGCTCGTCATGCTGGTGTTCAGCGTCTCGCCGATTCTCGCCCCGCTCACCGGCAGCGCGCTGATCGTGCCGTTCGGCTGGCGCGCCGTGTTCGTAGCGGTCACCCTCGCGTCGATCGTCTCGCTCCTGCTGGTCGCCTTCGTGTTGCCCGAAACCCGGCCAGTCGAGGAACGCGTCGAGGTCAGCGTCCGCAGCGTGCTCGACGGCTTCGGCGAACTGTTGCGCGATTGGCACTTTCTCGGGCTGACGTTCATCGGCGGCTTCGGCATGGCGAGCTTTTTCGCGTTCCTCGCCAGTTCGTCGTTCGTCTATATCGGGCACTTCGGCCTGACGCCGACGCAATACAGTCTGGCGTTCTCGGTCAACGCCGTGGGCTTCATCGGCGCGTCGCAGTTCAGCGGCTTTCTCGCGGCACGCTTCGGGATCGCGCGAGTCGTCTCGGTGGCGGTGACCTGCTACGCGGTGCTGGCGGTCGCGCTATTCGCCGTCGTGGCTGCGGGCGTCGACAATCTTGCAGTGCTGATTGCCATGCTGTTCGTCGCCTTCGCATGGCTCGGCCTGGTGATTCCATCGACCATGGTGCTCTCGCTGGAAGACCACGGGCCGATCGCCGGCATGGCGTCGGCGCTGGGCGGAACGCTGCAAATGGTGACCGGGGCGGTCATGATCGCCGTCGCCAGTTCGTTCTTCAACGGGACGTCATTGCCGATGGTGGCGACCATTGCCGCCTGCGCGGTTGCGGCCTTCATCCTGACGCGGCTGACACTCGGACGGCGGGATCCTGTCACGCAACTGGCAGAGTAGCTTCTCAGTTATCCTTCCGCGACGCCAGCGCATCCGCGACCGCGGTGCGGATGTCCGCCACGGCAAATGGCTTGGTGACGACGTCGTAGACGATCGCTTCCAGCCCCGAGGCCCGCTCGCGCTGATCGGCGAAGCCGGTCATCAGCAGAATGGTCAACCGCGGGAAGTCGCGCGCCGCCGAGAGCGCCAGCGCGATGCCATCCATGATGGGCATCTTGATGTCGGTGAGAAGAAGATCGAACGCGCCGTCGTCGCGCGTCAGAATCTCAAGCGCCTCGGCGCCGTCCTCCGCTGTCACGATTTCATGGCCGTCCATGGCGATTGCGCGCGCCACCAAAAGGCGCATCGATTCTTCATCGTCTGCGATCAAAACGCGTGGCATTCAGGTTCCTCCGGACGAAAGGTCCAGTTTGTGGAAGAATCTGACGGCAATTTCGCGGCCTTCCGCAGGCGGCGAGGCCAGCCGCGTCTTGAACCATGCTTTTTCGCCGGGGTTGAGCACCGGCTGCTCCAGCACGGCATTCCAGGCGTAGATGTCCTTGCCCTTGGCGTCGCGCACGATGAATCGCAGCCGGGGTATCTCGACTGCCTTGCGCGCAACGTCGACGAGTGCGCCTTCGATCAGCAGCACCGGCTTGTTGTTCACGGTCTCGGTGCTGATCTTGAGATCCTCAAATGCGAGGCCGCGCAGGTTCACGCCCATGCCGGCCATTTTGAAAAAGTCGGCGGTTTGCGGCATCGCGCGCACCACTTCGGCACGCCAGGCGATCAGGGCGAACACCATTGCGCCGAGCGCCACGCAGGCCGTGGGCAGCGTCAGCGCGCCGGGAAGGGCTTTGGCCCAGTTCGCGGGCTTCAGCAAGGGAGCTGCGGATGTGCCAAAGGACTTGCCCGAAAATCCGGGAAGAAATTTGCCAAGGGACTGGTTCAAGCCCTTCAGCCGGGTAGCCTTGGCCGGGCCGGAATCGCCCGCGACCTCCTGCTGGGCCAGCGAAGACCAATATGGATCGGTCTCGGCGGCCGGCTGCGAAACCTCGGAGTCCGGCCAGTCGGCTGAAATCGACGGGCTTTCCACATGGGGGGCGGGGTCATCCTGCCAATCGCCTGTGGGCTCGCTTGTGCGTCCGAAGCCATTGTCCTGACCGGATTGTTCCATCTCCTGCCTGGAGGCAGACGCTGACACCAGTTCCTCCGGCATCGCCAGCCAGACTTCATGGCATCGGGCGCAACGGACCCGGCGCCCCGCCTCGGGGAAATTGGCCGGGTCGACTGCATAGGATGTCGTACAATGGGGGCAGACAATGTGCATGGACAGATCGCCAGAGGGAGTTCGTCAGGAAGCTATCCAGCGTCCGTTAACGAATCGGAAACCATAACGGCCGCACAAGCATTTTACGGCTATCTTTCCAAAGGTTGTCCGCCGGTTGCGGTATCCGGCGGCGGCATTATCGGTCCTGTCGAACGGAGCTGAGCTTGGTCCGGTTCGAAAATGTCGGTTTGCGCTACGGGCTCGGCCCGGAGATTCTGCGCGACCTGACCTTCCAGATCCCCGCCCGCTCGTTCCAGTTTCTCACCGGACCGTCCGGCGCGGGCAAGACTTCGCTTCTGCGCATGCTGTTCCTGTCGCTGCGCCCGACGCGAGGGTTGGTCAATCTGTTTGGGCAGGACGTCTCACTGCTCGACAAGGATGCGCGCGCCGACCTGCGCTCGCGGATCGGCATCGTGTTGCAGGACTTCCGGCTGCTCGATCACATGACGACGTATGAAAACGTCGCGCTGCCGTTCCGTGTCATGGGGCGAAGCGAATCCAGCTATCGCAAGGAAGTCATCGATCTTCTCAACTGGGTCGGCCTCGGCAGGCGGATGGATGCGCTGCCGCCGATCCTGTCGGGTGGCGAAAAGCAGCGCGCTGCAATCGCGCGCGCGGTCATTGCCCGGCCGCAACTGCTGCTGGCCGACGAGCCGACCGGCAACGTCGATCCGTCGCTGGCTCGGCGGCTGCTCAGTCTTTTCATTCAGTTGAACAAGTCCGGCACCGCCGTCGTTATCGCGACCCACGACATCGCGCTGATGGATCAATACGAGGCGCGGCGCATGGTGCTGCATGAATCGCGGCTGCATATCTATGATTGAAGACCGCAAACCCATGATGGATCTCGGCGACAACACCGCGGAAGTTGCGGCGAATGCGCGCAATATGTCGCCGATCGTTCCGCGCGGATCGATTGCCGGCCGCGCGCTGATCGCGGTGGTGGCCATCATGACGTTTCTGGCGTCCATGACGACAGGCGCGGTGCTGCTGGTGCGCTCTTCCGCTGCCGAGTGGCAGTCCGATGTGTCGAGTGAACTGACGATCCAGTTGCGGCCCTCGCCGGGACGCGACATCGAGCGCGACGTGCGCGCCGTGGTGGAGACCGCGCGGGCGCAGCCGGGCATTCTGGAGGTGCGGCCCTTCACGAAGGATGAGTCGGCCAAGCTGCTGGAGCCATGGCTGGGCACCGGACTGTCGCTGAACGATCTGCCGGTGCCCCGCGTCATCGTGGTGCGCATCGCGCCGGGCGCGGTCCCGGATCTGGCGGCGTTGCGCCGCGCCGTGGCCCAGGCTGCGCCTGCGGCCACCATCGACGATCATCGCGCCTGGATCGAGCGCATGCGGTCGATGACGGGGGCGATCGTGCTCGCCGGCACGGGCATCCTCATTCTCGTGATCGCGGCGACCATCATTTCGGTGTCGTTTGCCACGCGAGGCGCGATGGCGGCCAACCGGCCCATCGTCGAGGTGCTGCACTTCGTGGGCGCGCAGGATCGCTATATCGCCAACCGCTTCCTCCGCCATTTCTTGCGGCTCGGCCTCGAGGGCGGATTGATCGGTGGGCTGGCCGCGATGCTGACATTCGGCTTTTCCGAATCCATCGCAAGCTGGTTCTCGGGCACGCCGGTCGGCGATCAGTTTGCAGCATTGCTGGGGACATTCGCGTTGCCCGCCTCGGGATATCTGGTGCTCGGAGCACAGACCCTGATGATCGCGGCCGTGACGGCATGGGCCTCGCGGCGGACGCTGTTTGCGACCCTCGAAGAGATCGATTAAAGCGCTTGCGGCGCTCTGGTCTCGTGAAGAAAACGTGTCAGAACATGGAGTTGATGGCGTTTTGAGGCCATAGCCGTGCCGGATTTTGGGATAAAGTGAGCGGGACCGCGCGCGAACTATAAATCGCACCTGAGTGAGTTGAGATTGCCCGAGACGTTACGACATCGCGATGGAGCACCGACACATTGGCGCCTGCGCCGGCGCATCGCCATGCTTGTGGGCTTTGCCATCCTTCTGTTCGCCGGGCTGGGTTTCGTCGATTTTCTCTCCAAGGTGCCGCCGACAGAGGCCAAGCCGGCGCGCAACGCCGACGGCATCGTGGTCCTCACCGGCGGATCGTCGCGCGTCTCGGATGCGCTGGACCTGCTCTCGGCTGGCTATGGTCACCGGCTGCTGATTTCCGGTGTGCATCCCACCAACGGCTACAATGATATCCAGCGTACGTTGCCGGACAGCCAGCGGCTGCTCGCCTGCTGCGTCGATCTGGATCGCTCCGCCGTCAACACCCGCAGCAATGCCACCGAGACACGCCGCTGGGCGGCCGAGCGCGGCTTCCATTCCCTGATCGTGGTGACTTCGAACTATCATATGCCGCGTGCGATCGTTGAATTGTCCCACGCAATGCCCGATATCGATCTGGTTCCGTTCGCCGTGGTCGGGGACAAGTGGCGCGAGGAGCCATGGTGGACGAGTGGCGCGGCGCTGCGGCTCCTGTTATCGGAATACGCCAAGTATCTTTTTGCGCAGACGCGGGTCGCCTTCGGCGGCGTGGGGCAGGGCGGTCTATCGGAAACCGGTTCGCCGCCGCCACCGTCATCAAAGCCGGCCACCGCGTCCGCCAACTAGTGGTCCGGTTCTGACATTCGCAAAGAGCGCCGCTGAGGTGGGATGCGAATGTCAGAGCCGGACCACTAGCAGCTATAATTGGCTAGTGTCCTTTCGAATCCGACGTTCGCTTTGGAGGGGCTGCAAAATGAGGCGAACGTCGGATTCGGGACACTAGCGAGTCGATCGATGGTTTCGGTATTTCTGCGTTCGCTGCTCTACAATATCGTTTTCTATCTGAACCTCGCGTTCTGGGTGCTGCTTGGACTTCCGACCTATGTCATGCCGCGCTGGGGCATCGTCTGGATCGCAACCAATTGGGGCAAGACCAGCATCTGGTGGATGCGGATCATCTGCAACACCAGGGTCGAATATCGCGGACTGGAGAAAATTCCGAAAGGTCCGCTAATCGCCGCCTCGAAGCATCAGTCGGCGTGGGAGACCTTTGCGCTGCTGCAATTCTTCGACGAGCCGCTCTATATCCTCAAGCGCGAACTGACCTGGCTGCCGCTGTTCGGCTGGTATCTCCTCAAGGCCGGCATGATCGGTGTCGATCGCAAGGCCGGCGGGCGATCACTGATCAACCTCACCAAACGCGCCAGCGCGGAGATCAAGCGCGGCCGCCAGTTGCTGATCTTTCCCGAAGGCACGCGCCGTCCCGTCGGCGCGCCGCCTGACTACAAGAACGGCGTCGGCCTTATCTACAGCGAGGCGGGCGTGCCGTGCATTCCCGTCGCACTCAATTCCGGACTGTTCTGGCCGCGCCGGACCTTCATGCGTTACCCCGGCACGCTCGTCATCGAGTTTCTCGATCCGATCCCCCCGGTCTCAAGCGCAACGAATTCAACGCGCGCATGCAGACCGCCATCGAGGATGCCACCAACCGCCTGGTCAAGGCCGGGCGTGAGGAACAGATGAAGCTGATCGGATTTTCCGCGCCGGTTGTCGTTCAGACCTGATCGCCCGGGACTTCGGTGACATGACGATGCAGCGCTGCCTCGCCGTGCAGCAGCGCGGCGAGCCTGTGCAGCGGTGCGTCGCGAATGCCCTGCGCCTCCAGCGCGGTCACGGTCGCGATCACATACTCGTCGTTCGGGCCGTAATTGCCGTGACCTTGCCGCACGAGCCGCAACTGCTCCTCGATCGTCAGCCGTCCGGCATACTGATCGTGGCTGCGGTCGGCGACATAGGCCAGCGCGCTAACCCGCGCGTCGCCCTTCAGCCAGACTGAACGCATGACTTCGCGATAGACGCCGGTGACCTGCTCGCGCTCGCGCAGATAGGCCACCGTTTCCTGCCGCCGGGCCGCCGCCACCCGGAACGCGATGCCCTGACAGGCGCCGCCGCGATCCAGCCCCAGCACCAGTCCCGGCTTCTCATAGGTGCCGCGATGAACCATGGAGTAGATGCAGAGCGAGCGGTGTTCGCCGATCAGCCGCGCCGGCCGCTGCTCGACAAAGGCGAAGCCCGGCTTCCAGATCAGCGATCCATAACCGAACACCCACAGATCGCCTTCGGGGAAGTCCGATTCGGCAAGGATTTTCGCGGCCATGATGTGCGCCTGTACAGGAGACCACGCCTACCAGCCCGCCACCCTGCGCGCAACCTTATGGACATCAACGCGACTTGCGCGAACATGGCATCTTTCAAATGCCCGAATCCGGTGCTTTAGCTCCCGCCATGCAGACATCTCCGATCATTCCTCGCCGCCGCCTTTGGCCTGTTTTCGTGATGCCCGTTCTGGTTCTCGTCCTTGCTGCGGCATGGAGCGGATTCTGGTTCTATGCCGCGTCCCATGTAGATGAAAAATTCGACGAGTGGCGTACCCGCGAGGCCAAATCCGGCCGTGCCTATGAGTGCGCCAGCCGCTCGGTCGCGGGCTTTCCTTTCCGCATGGAGGTGAGTTGCGAAAGTCCGGTGGTGACGCTGACGTCGCAAACCGCCGACCAGGTTCAACTCACCGCGCGGCTCAAGGATATTCTGGTCGTCGCGCAGGTGTACGATCCAACCAAAATCATCGCCGAATTCACCGGTCCCGCGACCGTCGCCAGCCGTGGCGAAACGCCGTCCGTCGTCGCCAACTGGACCACGGGCCGGGCCAGCGCATCCGGTCTGCCGACGCCGCAGCGCGTCTCGGTGGTGTTCGACGATCCGGCGTTGGACCGCATCAGCGGTGCGGTGCAGACGCCGCTGTTGCGCGCGAAACATCTGGAATTGCACACGCGGCTGCTCGAAGGCTCATTGTCGAACAATCCGGTGGTGGAGACGGCGCTGCAAATCAACGCCGGGAGCCTGCAAGGGCTGCATCCCATTCTGGCCGAGCCATTCGACGCGGATATCCGGGCATTGCTGCGCGGCCTGAAGGATTTTGCGCCGAAGCCCTGGCCGGAACGTTTCCGTGAAATCCAGGCGGCGGGCGGCCGTCTCGACTTCACGCAATCCCGCGTTCAGCAGGGCGAGACCATCGCGGTCGCGGCGGGCTCGCTCGGCCTCACACCCACGGGCTATCTCGAAGGCGAACTGACGATGACGGTGGCGGGCCTCGAGCGGATCGTGTCGCAGCTCGGCATCGACAAGCTGCTGATGGAGGGCGTGCCGCAATCGACTGTGGACCGCATTGCGCCGGGTGTCAGCGCGCAGGACATCAACAAGGTGATCGGCGCGCTCGACCGCATGATTCCGGGACTGGGCAATGTCGCGCGCAAGAATGCCAATGCCGGCGTGGTTGCCGGGATCAACATGCTCGGCCAGGCCTCGACGCTGGAAGGCAAGCCGGCGCGGGCATTTCCGCTGAAATTCACCGAGGGCGTGATTTCCATCGGTCCGTTGCGGATCGCACAGGCCCCGCCGCTGTTTTGAGTGAAGTTAGGTTTTCTTTCGTTGAAACACTCTCGGGCGTCATGGCCGGGACAAGCCCGGCCATGACGCCCGAGAGATTGTGCGCCCCTCTACTACTTCTCGTCCGCCGTCTTCGGCAAATTCGCGTGCTTGCGCCCGAAGTCCGGATCGGCGGTTTCCTGACCGAGATTGACGATGCCGCGGCGGATCGCGCGGGTGCGCGTGAAGTGATCGAACAGCGCCTCGCCGTCGCCGCGCCGGATCGCGCGGGTGAGTTTCGACAGGTCTTCCTGAAACGCGCCGAGCATCTCCAGCACGGCATCCTTGTTGGCGAGAAACACGTCGCGCCACATGGTTGGATCGGATGCCGCGATGCGGGTGAAGTCGCGGAAGCCTCCGGCGGAGAACTTCAGCACTTCCGCCTGCGTCACGTCTTCCAGTTCGTCGGCGGTGCCGACGATGGTATAGGCGATCAGATGCGGCAGATGGCTGGTGACGGCAAGCACCAGGTCATGGTGGTCCGCGCCCATGGTTTCGACATTGGCGCCGAGCGCCCGCCAGAATTTCGCGAGCTTTTCGACGGCCGCCTGGTCCGCGTCCGGCGGCGGCGTCAGAATGCACCAGCGGTTGATGAACAGTTCGGCGAAGCCTGAATCGGGGCCGGAATGTTCGGTGCCGGCCACCGGATGCGCCGGAATGAAGTGAACGGTCTTCGGCAGATGCGGCGCCATCTCGCGCAGCACCATGCCTTTGACCGAGCCGACATCGGAAACAATCGCGCCAGGCTTGAGATGCGGCGCAATTTCCTTTGCGACCGGTCCGCAGGCGCCGACCGGAATGCACAAGATAACGAGGTCGGCGTCCTTCACCGCCTCGGCGTTTGTGTCTACCACGCGATCGACGATTCCGAGTTCCTGCACGCGCGCGCGGGTCGCCGGCGAGCGCGCGGTGGTCACGATCTCTCCCGCAAGTCCCTGTGCTCGTGCCGCACGCGCAATCGAGCCGCCGATCAGGCCGAAGCCGATCAGCGCGATCCGCCCGAATAATGGCTCGGCGCTCACTTGTGCCCCATGAATTCGGCAAGTGCCGCAACCACAAGCCGATTGGCCTCCTCGGTGCCGACGGTCATGCGCAGCGCATGGGGCAGCTTGTAGTTTTTCAGCGCGCGCAGGATCAGGCCCCGTTTGGTGAGAAAGGCATCAGCCTCATCCGCGGTCTTGCCCTTCTGCTGCGGGAAGTGGATCAGGATGAAGTTCGTCGCGCTCGGTGTCACGTCAAGGCCGAGCTTGCCGACTTCGTCGGTCAGCCACGCGCGCCATTTTTCGTTATGGGTGCGGGACTTGTCCTGATGCGCGGTGTCTTCCAGCGCGGCGATGGCGGCGTCCGACGCCGGCGTCGAGACGTTGAACGGGCCGCGGATGCGGTTGACCGCATCGATAATGTTCTCGGGGCCGTACATCCAGCCGACGCGCAACGACGCCAGTCCGTGAATCTTCGAGAACGTGCGCGTCATCACCGTATTGTCGGTGGTGGCGACCATCTCGAAGCCGGCTTCGTAGTCGTTGCGCGTGACATATTCGGAGTACGCGGCGTCGATCACCAGCAGCACATGGGGCGGCAATCCGGCGCGCAGCCGCTTCACCTCGTCGAACGGCACGTAGGTGCCGGTCGGGTTGTTCGGGTTCGCCAGCCACACCAGCTTGGTGCGCGGTGTCACGGCTTTCAGGATCGCATCGACATCGGCGGTATAGTTTTTCTCAGGCGCGATCACATTGGTGGCGCCGTTCGCCATGGTCGCGATTGGATAAACGAGGAAGCCGTGCGTGGTGTGGATCGCCTCGTCGCCGGGGCCGAGATAGGTATTCGCGAGGTAGTTCAGCAGTTCGTCCGAACCCGCGCCGCAGATGATGCGATCCGGATCGAGGCCGAAGGTGCGCCCGATGGTTTCGCGCAGCGCGCGCGAGGTGCCTTCGGGGTAATCTTCCAGATGATCGGCGGCAGCCTTGTAGGCTTCGATGGCTTTCGGCGATGGCCCGAGCGGGGTCTCGTTGGCGGACAGCTTGAATACGCGTCCGGTCATCCCCGCGCCGCTCTTGCCGGGCGTGTAGGGCGCAATATCGAGAATGCCTGGCTTCGGCACGGGACGTGACATCGATTCAACTCCAGAAGAAAAACTCAAGCCTTGGATTGCGGCACCGTATAGCGCGTCGCATGGCTCCCGACGAGGGCCGATGAGCGCACCGAGGCTCCCGCTGCAACCAGTGCTGCTATGATTTTATCGCGTCCTTCCGATCCCGGAACTGAGATCAGCAGCGCGGCGCCGTCGGAGGCCGTATCCGGGACCGCGATGATCTCCGAAAATGGCGATAGCGCGCGGGCGACCCCGGCATTCCAGCCAGAGACGCGGATGCTCCACATCTCGACCTCGGTGACCATGGCGTCCGCCGCGACGCGCGAGACGACGAACACCGGAAGCGCCGCCGGATGATCGGCGCGCTCGACGAAAGGCAGCCTCGCGATGATCTTCGGCGCATCCGTGGGTTCGAGCGCGAGCCACCACGGCGAGCGGCTGCCGGACGCGGCGATCAACGCCAGATCGCTCTTGGATTTCGCCACCGCTTCCACCGCCGCCTCGGCGTTGAAGTGCGCGACGAACGGAACGGTGAAGCCGAAATGAAACCGCGCCGAATCCCGCATGGCGGATTCGCCGGACGACAGATCGGCATGGACCGAGAACGGCGCCTGCACGTAGGTGAAGGTGGAGATGATGACGCGCCAGATGCTCTCGACCGTATCGAGCGGCAGGATGCCGCGATGGCGCTGCACCAGGCGGCGCATCATGTCGGCCTCGCGCGCGGGACGGAATGCGGAACCGACTTCCTGGGTCTTCTTCACCGAGATCAGGCGATCGATGATGTCCCCGCGCTGCATCAAGAGGCCATGCACCTGCTCATCGATGGAATCGATTTCGCGGCGAAGATCCTGCAACGATGGCGGCGGCTTGGTCATCTTCAAAAACCTTCAAGGCGGATAGCACGATTAATCCCGCCACGCCGGGCCGGAGCAGCTCATGCCGTCCGTCTGGCAGGGCATTGATTAGGTAAGACGGTGGCTGAAAGCAAAGAAAACATTGAGGGTTTTGGCCGCTGGCGGCGGCCGGAATGGCCCGCCATCGGGTGCGTGCCTTGACGAAAAGGCTCTCTGGGATTAATAACTTAACTCGTTCCGTGGTCATTTGAGCCGGCCGGCTTGCAGCCACGTTAAACAACTCGCTAAACAGGCCGGGGACATAAGTGATCCCGGCCGAACCTCGTTTCAGGCCGGGTTTTTTGTGGCCTGATTTCCGATGTCGGTCGGGAGACCTTCTGAGGAGGCCAGTAACAAGATGGTTAATGTCAAACCCTTGAAGAGTGAGACGGCGTCCACGGGCGAGCGCGCGCACGAGGCGGATCATCCCTCGTCGCTGGTGGCGCTGTTCGGCGCCGACAAGCCACTGCGGCTTGATTGCGGCGTCGATCTCGCGCCGTTCCAGATCGCCTATCAGGCCTACGGTCAACTCAACGCGGATCGCTCCAATGCCATCCTGATCTGCCATGCGCTGACCGGGGACCAGCATGTCGCAAACGTGCATCCGGTCACCGGCAAGCGTGGCTGGTGGGAAACGCTGGTGGGCCCCGGCAAGCCGATCGACACCGATCGTTATTTCGTCATCTGCTCGAATGTGATCGGCGGATGCATGGGCTCGACCGGTCCGGCTTCGACCAACCCGGCGACCGGAAAATTGTGGGGGCTGGATTTTCCGGTCATCACCATTCCGGACATGGTACGGGCGCAGGCGATGTTGATCGATCATCTCGGCATCGAGAAATTGTTCGCCGTTGTCGGCGGATCGATGGGCGGCATGCAGGCGCTGCAATGGTCGGCGGCCTATTCCGAGCGCGTGTTCTCCACGCTGGCGGTGGCATGCAGCACGCGGCACTCCGCGCAGAACATCGCATTCCACGAACTCGGCCGTCAGGCGGTGATGGCCGATCCGGACTGGCGCGGCGGGCGCTATTTCGAGGACGGCACTCATCCGCGCCGCGGCCTCGGCGTTGCGCGCATGGCCGCGCACATTACCTATCTGTCCGACGCCGCGCTGCATCGCAAGTTCGGGCGGCGCTTGCAGGATCGTGAATTGCCGACCTTTTCATTCGATGCGGACTTCGAGGTGGAAAGCTATCTGCGCCATCAGGGATCGTCGTTCGTGGAACGCTTCGACGCCAACAGCTATCTCTACCTCACCCGCGCGATGGATTACTTCGACGTCGCCGCCGACCATGACGGCGTGCTGGCGGAAGCCTATCGCGGCACGCGCACGCGCTTCTGCCTGGTATCGTTCACCAGCGACTGGCTGTTCCCGACCTCGGAGTCGCGCGCCGTGGTGCACGCATTGAATGCCTCCAGCGCGCGGGTGTCGTTCGCAGAAATCGAGACCGACCGGGGCCACGATGCGTTCCTGCTCGATGTCCCGGAGTTCATCGAGATTTCCCGCGCCTTCCTGGAATCGGCCGCCTCCGCGCACGGCCTGACCTCGGCGAGCCGCTAAGATGTCTGTTCAGGACCAGGCCTTCCGGCCGACCGCAATTCTGCCTGTGACCGAGAACGGCTATCGCGGTGACCACCTGTTGGTCGCGCAGATGGTCGAGCCCGGCTCGAAGGTGCTCGATGTCGGTTGCGGCGAGGGCGATCTGTTGCAGCTTCTTGAAACGCGCGGCGTCGATGGCCGCGGCATCGAACTGTCGCGCGAGGGCGTCAACCGCTGCGTCGCCAAGGGCCTCGCGGTGGTGCAGGGCGACGCCGATACCGACCTCGTCAACTATCCCGACGATGCGTTCGATTATGTGATCCTGTCGCAGACATTGCAGGCGACGCGCCAGCCGCGCGTGGTGCTGGAAGAATCTGCTGCGCATCGGGCAGCGCGCCATCGTGTCGTTTCCGAATTTCGGACACTGGAAAATGCGGTTGCAGCTTCTGGTCAAGGGCCAGATGCCGCGCACCGACAATCTGCCGGCGACGTGGTACGATACGCCGAACATCCATTTCTGCACCATCAAGGATTTCGTGCAGCTCTGCGACGAGATCAACGTCAAGATGGAGCGCGCCGTTGCGCTCGACCTGTACGGTCGCCCGTTGCGGCTCAACGCGCCGTGGTGGTTCTGGAACATGTTCGGCGAGCAGGGTGTTTTCCTGCTCACGCGGCGCGATTCAGATAAGCGGCCAGAATAGGGCACTTCCTGCATTATTTTCGCCATCGTATGTTCATGTCAGTCGCACGCGATGCATGGCTGTCGTGATCGCAAGCGTCGTTTTTTCGCCACATCCAGCCGGTCTTACGCCCCCTCACTCATGATCGTTCCGAAGTTGGATCGATGGGAAATGGGGGTGTAACGAGGATTATGGATGATTGTATCTAATGCGTTTCGTCGGCCTGTCGGGCTCACTGCGGTTGCGTTGTGCTCACTGGCAATTGTCGCTGTTGCGACACCGGCTTCGGCGAGGCCTCATCACGGTGCGAGCCGCCACGCGCACGCACATCACACCAAGCATCACGCCAGCAAGCACTACGGTCACAGCACTCGCCATCACGCGCGGCGTGGCCGGTACGCGGCGACATCCGCTGAAGCGTCAACGTCGCAGGGCTTTGGCGGTTTCGGCGGATCGAGATCTTGTCGCCGAAGCGCGCCGCTATGTCGGCGGCAACCCGACCGGGCGCGGCAGCCTGTGGTGCGCGCGTTTCATGAACATGGTTCTCGAACGCTCGGGGCACAAAGGCACCGGCTCGGACATGGCGCGTTCGTTCGCGAGTTACGGTCAGCGCATTTCCGGCCCGCAGGTCGGCGCCATTGCGGTGATGTCGCGCGGCCGTCGCGGCGGCCATGTCGGCATCGTCAGCGGCATCGACGCCAACGGTAATCCGATTGTCATCTCGGGCAATCACGGCCATCGCGTTGCCGAGGCGACCTACTCGCGCGGCCGTATCTACGCCTACGTCATGCCGACGAGCTGACAACCTCGATCGCATCACCGGGGGCGATGCTGCCCCCGGTGATCACTTCGGCATAGACGCCGCAGAAATCGTGACCGAAGTGACGCATCAGCGTCTTCGGAATTTCCATATCGCGTGCGGCCGTCACGGGATCGACATTGGTCGCCGTGCAACGCACGATCTCGTCCACGACCCTCAGCCGTGCATTTCCAATCCTGAGTTCCTTGCCGGGGAATCCGCGCTCGGACCAGGCCTCCCAGCCCGTCACGTACAGGTTGCCGCGAAAGCGCAACGGATTGACCGGGCGTCCGATGACGACTTCGAGGGACGCCACGCTGGCGAGGTTGATGATCGAGATCACCGGTGCCGCCAGGTCGGAGAAGCTGTATCCGGGCGATGACAGGATTTTCGGCGGCCCTCGCAGTTCGGTTGCGAAATTCCTGGCGAAGAACGTCTCGATGGCCGCGCGGCCTTCCTCGGTGGCCAGATTGCCGGCCGCGACGGTCTTGCCGCCGTCATTGATGCTGAGAACCTGGCTCGCGTCGTCGAAACGCGTGCGAAGAGCGGCGAGCCGCTCGTTTTTCATCAGCATCAGAAAATTGATCTTCGGGAAAAACTTCGGCGCGGCCGGGTCGAACCCGATCGGACCGTTCTCGATGGCGTAGCTCCGGTCGCCGGACACGGTCTTGCCGGGCCGGAGCGCTGCCTGCGTCAGGGCCTCGGGCGAAAGCCCCTTGATGGGATAGCGGTAGAGTTCTGTGATGGCTGCAATGGTCATGGGTTTTTGTAAGGGCCTCGGGACGGGATCACCAGACGATTAAATTGTTCAAACGCTGCCTCTTCCGTAAGCATTCCGGAGTTCCCACATCTGGCTCAGGCTGGTGCAACGCCGGTCACCGCTCCGGGTTGAGGAATGTCAACGCCGGCGGCGGAAACCCATTGAAGATGCCAGTTCCGTGCTTTCGGGGCGGAACGGCAGGCTGAGGGAAACCGAATGAATATTGAGAAATATACCGACCGCGTGAAGGGATTCATCCAGTCGGCACAGACATTGGCCGTGCGTGAAGGCCATCAGCAATTCACGCCGCTGCATATCCTTAAAGTGCTGCTCGACGACGGCGAAGGTCTGGCGGGCGGTCTGATCGACCGTTCGGGAGGCAATTCGCGCGCGATCCTCAAGGCCACCGAGGATGCGCTGGGCAAGATGCCGAAGGTCTCCGGCGGCGGAGCCGGGCAGGTCTACCTCGCGCCCGCGACCGCGCGCGCCTTCGATGCCGCCGAACAGGCCGCCGACAAGGCCGGCGACAGTTTCGTCACCGTGGAGCGGCTGCTGCTGGCGCTTGCGCTCGACAAGGACAGCGAAGCGGGCCAATTGCTCGCCAAGGGCGGCGTCACGCCGCAGAACCTCAATGCGGCGATCAACGCGCTGCGCAAGGGCCGCACCGCCGACAGTGCGTCGGCTGAAAACGCCTATGACGCGCTCAAGAAATACGCCCGCGACCTGACCCAGGCGGCGCGCGACGGCAAGCTCGATCCGGTGATCGGGCGCGATGAGGAAATCCGCCGCACCATTCAGGTGCTTTCACGCCGCACCAAGAACAATCCCGTGCTGATCGGTGAACCCGGCGTCGGCAAGACCGCCATCGTCGAAGGTCTCGCTTTGCGCATCGTCAATGGCGACGTGCCGGAGAGCCTCAAGGACAAGATGGTCCTGTCGCTCGATCTCGGCGCGCTGATCGCCGGCGCAAAATATCGCGGCGAGTTCGAGGAGCGGCTGAAGGCGGTGCTGAACGAGGTCACCGGCTCTGACGGCCAGATCATCCTGTTCATCGACGAAATGCACACGCTGGTCGGCGCGGGCAAGGCCGACGGCGCGATGGATGCGTCGAACCTGCTGAAGCCTGCCTTGGCGCGCGGCGAACTGCACTGCATCGGCGCGACCACGCTCGATGAGTATCGTAAGCATGTGGAGAAGGACGCCGCGCTCGCCCGTCGCTTCCAGCCGGTGTTCGTCAACGAACCCAGTGTCGAGGACGCGGTGTCGATCCTGCGCGGCCTGAAGGAGAAGTACGAGTTGCATCACGGCGTCCGCATCACGGACTCCGCGATCGTGGCCGCGGCGACGCTGTCGAACCGCTACATCACCGACCGCTTCCTGCCGGACAAGGCCATCGACCTGATTGATGAAGCCGCGGCACGGCTGAAGATGCAGATCGACTCCAAGCCGGAAGAACTCGACAACATCGATCGCGAGATCGTGCGGCTGAAGATCGAGCAGGAGGCGCTGAAGAAGGAGACCGATTCGGCGTCGAAGGATCGGCTTCAGCGGCTGGAGAAGGAACTGGCCGAGCTTGAGGAGAAGGGCGATGCGCTGACGGCCAAGTGGCAGTCGGAGCGCGACAAGCTGTCCGATGCCCAGAAGGTCAAGAGCGAACTGGAACAGGCGCGACAGGAGCTGGCCGACGCGCAGCGGCGCGGCGAATACCAGAAAGCCGGCGAACTGGCCTATGGCCGCATTCCCGAGCTCGAGAAACGGCTGAAGGCGCTCGAAGAGAGCGAGAAGGCCGGCAACGTCGTGCTCGAGGAAGCGGTGACCGCAAGCCACGTTGCGCAGGTGGTGTCGCGCTGGACCGGCATTCCGGTCGACAAGATGCTCGAAGGCGAACGCGAGAAGCTGCTCAAGATGGAAGAGCAGTTGGCCAAGCGCGTCATCGGTCAGGCGGAGGCGGTCACGGCGGTGTCAACCGCGGTGCGCCGTTCGCGCGCCGGGTTGCAGGATCCCAACCGGCCGATCGGATCGTTCATGTTCCTCGGCCCGACCGGCGTCGGCAAGACCGAGCTGACGAAGGCGCTCGCCGAATATCTGTTCGACGACGAGACCGCGATGGTCCGCATGGATATGTCGGAGTACATGGAGAAGCATTCGGTGGCGCGGCTGATCGGCGCGCCTCCGGGCTATGTCGGGTATGACGAGGGCGGCGCGCTCACCGAAGCCGTGCGGCGTAGGCCGTATCAGGTCGTGCTGTTCGACGAGATCGAGAAGGCGCATCCGGATGTGTTCAACGTACTTTTGCAGGTGCTCGATGATGGCCGCCTGACCGACGGTCAGGGCCGCACGGTCGATTTCCGCAACACGCTGATCATCATGACCTCGAACCTTGGTTCGGAATATCTCGTGGGTCAGGCAGAGGGCGAGGACACCGGCGCGGTGCGCGATCAGGTCATGGCCATCGTGCGCGCGAGCTTCCGTCCGGAATTCCTCAACCGCGTCGATGAGATTATCCTCTTCCACCGGTTGCAGAGGACCGAGATGGGCCGCATCGTCGATATCCAGATGCAGCGGCTGATGAAGCTGCTGGAGGATCGCAAGATCACGCTGACGCTGGACGACAAGGCGCGCGATTGGCTCGCTGCCAAGGGCTGGGATCCGGCTTACGGCGCCCGTCCATTGAAGCGGGCGATCCAGCGCGCGGTGCAGGACCCGCTGGCGGAAATGATCCTCGCCGGCAGCGTCCACGACGGCGAAACGGTAAAGCTATCCGCGGGCGATGCGGGCATCACCTTCAACGGCGAGGTTGCCCGGATCGACGTCGAGGCGCAGCCGGTGCCGAAGAGCAAGCTGAACTGAACGCAAAACAGCCGGGCCGACGCCCGGCTGTTTCTTTTTGCGAAATGGAAGCCGCTATTTCTTCTTGATCGTGTAGATCGCGTTCTCGATGTCGGACGACACATAGATCGTTCCTGACGCGCCGACGCCGACACCGGTCGGAATGTTGGTCGGCAGTGTGCCCGCGGCGCTTGCAAGGCCGATCGGCAGGTTGCCGGCAAGCTCGGTCACAGCACCGGTCTGCGGATCGATCGAGATCACGCGCTTGGCGGCGACTTCGGCGACGATCAATTTGCCGTTGGGCGCCAGCGCGATGCCTTCCGGACCTTTCAGGTCCTTGGCGACGACGGTTTTGGCTCCGCTCGCCAGATCGATTTTCGATACCAGTCCGGCAAAGGCTTCCGTCACGTAAGCCGTGGTGTCGTCCGTCACGACAAGGCCGACCGGGCCGGCCAGATCGCCAACGACGGTCTTGCGGTCCTTGCCGTGCTCGCCGCTGGCGCGCACCAGCGATTTCGAGCCCAGTTCGTTGACCAGAATGCTGCCGTCGGCGAGACGGACCGCGTCATGCGGCGCCTTGAAGCCATGCAGCATTTCCAAAGTCTTGCCGGTCGTGCGGTCGATCAACTGGACCGTGCCCGTGAACCAGCTCGACAGCACGACGAAATCGCCCCTCGCTGTCGCGCTCATCGGATATTCGAGCGTGACGCCGTCGGCATGCATGCGCGACGTCTCGCTCACCTTGCCGGTTATGCCATCAACGGTGCGATAGGCGAAGACGTCGGCGACGTAGATCGTGTCCTTGTCCCCGTCCGTCACGACGCCGATACCGCCGGGCAAGGCGAGTTGTCCGATGATGACCCGCTTTGTGGCGCCGGTCTCCGGATTGACCTCCTCGATGCTGTTGTCGGCCATGTTCGAGACGTAGATGCGGTCCTGGCCGTCGATGGCGAGGTTGTCGAGCGAAGGCTTGAGTTGCGCCGCGACCCTCTTGGCTCCGGTTTTCGGGTCAACCTTCACGAGTTGACCCAGCGCGGTATCCACCACCCACAGATTGCCCTTGAATCGAAATTTGCCGCCGCGGGCACCTTGAAGCCGTCGGCCACAACGGTCAGGTCGCCCTTGTCGACGTCCACTTTCACGACCTGCCCCTTGAACCAGAGCGGGCCGTAAAGCAGTCCATCCGGACCGAACTCGAACCCGTTCAGCCCGCCCATCTTCTCCATAATCTTGCGTGGCGGTTTTGCGCCTTCCACGTCGATCTCGTAAAGCGCGTCACCGAGGAAGACCTGCGTGGCGTAGAGCCGTCCGTCCTTGCGGAAGGCCAGCGAGTTGATGCCGGGCAGGCCGGAGGCGAGTTTCCTGATCGGGCCGTCGCCCTTGCGCGCGTAAAGGTCGCCAGTGATGAAACCGGTCCACGCCATGGTGCCGTCAGGCGCGAAGGCGATGTCGTCGGCCATGCCGCCGTCGGCGGCTGAAATGGAAATTTTCGCAGTGCCGGCATTGCGATCGACTTCATAGAGCGCGGCGCCTGCGACGCTGCCCGCGAACAGGCGTCCACTCTTGTCGAAGCCGAGTCCGTGGATTCCATGAAACGCTGAGCCGGGCACCAGCCTCGCGACCTCATAGACCTGCGGAAATGCTGCGGTGGTTGCGCCGACTGCGAGTGCGGCGGCGATTGCCGCGCGTGCGACAAACCGATGTCTCATGAGCATCCTCCCGGTTTTATCCGGGCGTTATTGTGCCCGGTATTTATTATGCGGAGAGTATTTGTCGCGGGGCGTTGCTTGGCAACGAAAACCGTTCTTGCAATGCACGCGCAACATGCGGGCGCGCGGAGAAGACCGACGTCTCAGGATTGGCGTCTCAGGAATGAAAAATATTGCCCTGGAAGGAGCGCCTAGCGCTCTCCGGCCTGCGCCGTCTTCTGGCCCTTGGCGGCCTGTGGCTGCGGGCGCGTGCCGCCGGGACGGTTGTTGATCATGCCGTCCAGCCGGTCGCGTTCGGTCTCGAAGCTCGCCAGCATTGGGCCGTCGAGCGAGCGTCCGCGCGGCAGCTTGATGCGCATCGGATCGACGAAGCGGCCGTTGACAAGAATTTCGTAGTGGACGTGCGCGCCGGTCGAAAGGCCGGTCGAGCCGACGAAGCCGATCACCTGACCCTGACGCACGCGCTTGCCGGGCTCCATACCCTTGGCGAAGGCGGTCATATGGCCGTAGGCGGTTTCATATCCATTGGGGTGCTTGATGCGGATATACTTGCCGTAGCCGCCTTCCCATCCGGCCTTCTCGATGCTGCCGTTGCCCGAGGCGAAGATCGGCGTGCCGTAAGGCGCGGCCCAGTCCACGCCGGTATGCATCTTGGTGTAGCCGAGAATCGGGTGGCGGCGACCGCCGAAACCGGAGCGCATGATGGCGTTGCTGACGGGCTTGCGGACGAGGAATTTCTTCGCGCTCTTGCCGGTCTCGTCGTAGTAGTCGACCACCGAATCGTCAGGGGCCTGGAAGCGGTAGTATTTCTTGGTTTCGCCGCCGACGGTGAGGGCCGCGTACAGCACCTCGGTCTTTTCGTTATTGACCGGCGTCTCGTCTTCGCCGGCGAAGAACACTTCAAACGAGTCGCCGGCCTGCACCTTGCGCTGGAAATCGACGTCGTAGGAGTAGATGCGGATCATGTCCTCGATGACGGTCGCCGGAACCTTGTTGCGCAACGCGGTCTCATAGATGCTCTGGTAGAGCCGCACGCCGGTGCCGTCATCGTCGTCGTCATCGTCGCTGTTGTTGGCGGTTTCCGTAACGGTATTGAAGCTCTGCGGGTCAACGGCGACGTATTTGCCGAGGTCGGACAGTGCGGCGACGGCTTCGATGGTGGTGTCGTTGGCGACGATGACGCGGACAGGCTGCTGACGCTGAAGTCCGGGACCGGTTCCGGCCATCATGATGCGCAGCTTCTGGCCTTCCTTCAGTCCGCCGTCGCGGCCGCGCGCGCCGAGGTTGTTGGCGATGGCCAGCGCTTCGCCCGGCGTCGCGCCGAGGTCGCGCAGGATCGTCTGGACGGTATCGCCCTTCTTGACGATATGAATCTTTTCGCTGGACGGATTGCCGCCGGTGACCTGATCCTTGGTCTTCGGCAGCAGCGTGACGTTTTCCGGCACCACGCGGGCCTCGAAGCCGGCGTAGGGATCCGGCGTGCCTTCCGCGGCATAGGCCATCTTGAAATCGGCCGGCGTGCTCGAAGCGTAGCGGACGGCGCTGTTGCCGCGCCAGTTCGAGGCGTCGCGCACCCGCATCAGCACTTCGTCGATTGCAACATTGGCTGCGATCTTGGCGCGCGGCAGCACGGAGGCGAGATCGCGCGTCACGAAAGAGACTTCGGCATCCGGCTCGGCGGCGTTGCCCGCCTGCGGGTCGTCGCCCTCGGCGGGTGTCGGGGAGCCGACGTCGGTCAGCATGCGCTGCGCGTTGAAGGCAGGGACCTTGGCGGAAAGATCGCTGGTCGTCAGCGACAGGTTGCCGGCGATGCGGACGAACGGGCGAACCCGCATCACGTCGCGGCCGCCGGCGCGCACGGCTGTGGAAACGCGGATCACCTGGCGTGCGGCGGCCGACTCGCTGGGTGGCGGAAGACGATCGCTCTTGCGCGCGACGGCGCCCTTGTCGTTTGCGCCGAACGCACCGCGCAGCGCGCCTTCGACGTGTTCGGGCACCCTGGCGAATGTCATTTCGCCGTCGAGCGACGCGAAAACGGCGCCGCCGATCAGAGCCGCGCCGCACAGACCTGTGAGAATTGTCCCGCTGAACCACTGCACGGAGACACGGCGGCGGTCGATGACCGCGGCTTCCGACCCGTCGACTGAAAGCGGGGGCTCATGACCGAGATCGATGATCCCGGCACGTCCGTAGTTTCCCCCGCGTGACGTCCCGTGGCTCAAACCGCCGTCCCCCCAAGTCTTCTCGGTCTTCGAAGTCTTTTTTTTTTTTTTTTTAGGCGGCCAAGGCTTTTTTTTTCTCTTTTTTTTCTTTCTTTTTTCTTTTTTTTTTTCTTTTTTCCCTTCCCTTTCCCCCTCCCCCTCCTTTCCCCCTCTTTCTCCTCCTCTTCCTTTTCTCTTTCCCTTTCCTTCTTTTTTTTCCCTTTTTTTTTTCTTTTTCTTTCCTTTTTTCTTCTCTTCCCCTCCCCTCCCTCCCTTTCTTTTCCCTTTTCTTTTCCCCTTTCCTTCCTTCTTTCTTTTTCCCCCTTTCCTCCCCCCTCTCCCTTTCCCTCTTTTTCCCATAACCCAAAGGTGCCAGTTCGAACGC
>JANQAK010000001.1:0-572500 GCA_024707075.1 Afipia sp. | reverse complement strand
CTGGGGCAGCTTCGATCTTGCAGTGACGCGATTCTCCGGACGAACTGCGCCGCCGCATCCGGGCGGGATGCCCAACCTCGGCGACTGGGTGGCGGTTGAGGCCTATTCGCACGAGGTCTCAAGCTGCGGCTTCTGGCCGGGCAACGGCGGCTTCGGCAAGGCGGCGTTTTACTCTTACGCATATCCCGCGCCCGTCGGGTTCGCCGAGGCGCCCTTGCGTCCGCCGGCGGCGGTGTTCGACACGAATCTTCAGGAGTTTATTCTGGATTACGAGGCCGTCAGGACGTCACCTGATCCGGATGCCATGCTGCTGGATTTTTTCCAGAGCACTTATGAAGCCGCGGCCGACGCCGGCAACTGGGACCGCGCCGCGCTGGAACGACGATCGGTCTAGGGTATCTCGACTGAATGTCAGATGTCGTCCCGACGAAGGCCGAGACGACATGCGTGAAGTTTTCAGCACCGGCTTGACTTTTTCTTCCTGTGATTATATTCCTAGTTATTCTGGCCACGGCGGTTCATGAGCGCCACGGCCGAAACAGAACCTGAGTGACGACGGTGGAGCGCCGGGAGGCGCAGCGCCTGTCGCATCAGGCGCGCGCGGCCCTCGCAAGGCTGCGCGGCGGTCCCGATCGCAAGGGCTCCGCCAAAGGGCGTCTCGCAAACGCCCTGGCGCCTCCCGCCGCTCCATCGTCCCGCTTGCGCGGGAGAGGAGTTACAAACTTCGGACGCATGTTTGCGCCGCGAGAACATTTTGCGCTGTCTGAAATGGTGGAAGCGGGGATTACGCCGGAAACCGGCTGTCGTTGGTTGCGTCGAGCGGCCGCGTCTTGATGGTCCATGTCAGCGGGCCGGGAGCGCTTTCAGATTCCGCTGCGAAGCCGAGCGACAATCTCCGGTCGTGCGCGTCCATTAATCCTTCGATGAGGCCTCTCAGCGCATTCAGGCACGCCGGATGATAATCGGGCACGCCTGCGATCAGGCTCCATTGTTTTTGCGAGACGACGACGCTGCCGCCTGCATGGCCGAGATCGGCATCGTCGCCTTCGGCTTCCAGCACATCCCGCAGCAGCGCGCCGAAACCTTGCGGTCCCTGATCGTGCCGCACGCCAAGGCCCGTCGCCATGTCGGTATAGAACTGCATGCCGATCAGCCGTCCGGTCAGATGCAGCAGATGTCCCGCATCGTGCGGCCCGAGCAGATGCACGATCACCGGCAGCGCCGAGCGCACATACTCCATGGCGTAGTTGCGATAGGCCTTCTCCAGCCGCGCGCGGGGCCACGTATCGCTGGCGAGCTTCGGCGCGGCCGCCGGATCGAACAGCGGCGCTTCGAGATGCCGCGCGAACACCAGACGCTCCTCGGGCGCGAGATCGCGATCGTACTCGTAATAGAAGCCCTCGAGGCCGCTCTGGCCGTCGACGGTCTGCTTTGTGCAGACAAAGCCCATGCGCGGATTCTTGAACGATACGCCGTTATGGGCGTGCCAGCCGCGCAGCATCGCGGTCGAGACGTCGCCGGGAATGGCGCAGATCGCGGTGCCGCGCCACGCCCAGCGCGGCGGCGGATAGCGGATCCACGCCTTGCGGTCGGACTCGCGCATGTATTCGACGTTCACGCCGCCGATCTGGTTGCTGAGATAATGATACTGCGCGGCGGCGACCGCGTGCGGCGCTTTCGTCAAGCCGAACTTTTCGATGCCGGCGAGAAACCGCTCGTGGTGCTGGCGGCGGAACACGCGAAACACGAATTCCGCCGCGTCGGCGGTCGAGCGTCGCGTCACCACCGACATGATCAGGCCGGTGAAATAGCCGTGGTAGAGATCGGCGACTGCGTGCCAAGCCTTGAAGATCGTCTCGTCTGCGCGATCGCTCATGAATATTCCCGTTGGCTCAGGCCGGCGGCGGGACGGTGCTCTTGACGGATTCCCGCTGCATCATCTTTTCATGAAACGCGGCGTGCTTCGGGAACGTCTTGCGCCAGCCGCAATCCGGAAAACGGAAATCGAGATAGCCGAGAATGCAGACGATGCCGATCTGCACGACGTCCAGCGGGCGCGTCAGCACATCGGGATGCGCTTCGAAGCGCGCCAGCCCGTCCCATGCGCGCTTGAACTGGTCGTCGAACCATTCCGGCCAGCGATATTGTTCCGGCCGCAGCATCTTCTCGTAGCGGCACAGCAGCAGCGCATCCTGCATGCCCTGAATAATGGAGTGGTCGGTCTTGGCCTGCCATTTCGCCGGGCCCGACGCGGGGATCAGCTTGCCGCCGGCGAGTTCGTCGAGATATTCGACGATGACGTAGGAATCGACGATGACCTGGCCGTTGTCGAGGATCAGCGCCGGAATTTTCCGCAACGGGCTGACGTTGCGGGCATACTCTTCGTTCTCGGTGACGGGAATGGCCTTGGTCGGGACGAACTCGATCTTGTCACTAAGACCCAGTTCGATCGCCGCGATGCGGACCTTGCGCGCGAATGGTGATGCAAGCGAAAACGCAAGTTTCATGCGGCTTTCCTGACTTTGATGGGAAACGGATAATATGAAAGACGGCGGCTCCGGCGCATGCGCCGGAGCCGCAAGACAGATCAGGCCGCGACGACCTGCTGGCGCTGCGCGCCGAGACCGTCGATGCCGAGAGTGACGACGTCGCCGACGTTGAGGAATTTCTGCGGCTTCATGCCCATGCCGACGCCGGGCGGCGTGCCGGTGGTGATGATGTCGCCCGGCAGCAGCGTCATGATTTCGGAGAGATAGGAGACGATCTTCGCCACGCCGAAGATCATCGTCGCGGTCGAACCGGTCTGGCAGCGCTGGCCGTTGACGTCGAGCCACATGCCGAGCTTCTGCGGGTCCGGAATTTCATCGGCGGTTGCGATCCACGGGCCGACCGGGCCGAAAGTGTCGTGGGACTTGCCCTTGGTCCATTGTCCGCCGCGCTCGATCTGGAAGAACCGTTCCGAGACGTCGTTGCAGACGGCGTAACCGGCGACGTGCTTCAGCGCATCGGCCTCGGAGACGTACTTGGCCCTGGTGCCGATGATGATGGCGAGTTCGACCTCCCAGTCGAGCTTGGTCGATCCGCGCGGCTTCTCGATGTTGTCGTTCGGCCCGCACAGGCTGGTATTGGCCTTGATGAAAACGATCGGTTCGGACGGGATCGCCATGCCGGCTTCGGCGGCGTGATCGGCGTAGTTCAGCCCGATCGCCACGAACTTGGAGATGCTGCCCACCGGCGCGCCGAGGCGCGGGTTGCCATCCACCAGCGGCAGGGACGCGGGATCGACGGCGGCGAGTTTCGCCAGCCCGGCGGGAGACAGCGTGTCGCCGGTGATGTCCTTCACCACGCCTGAGAGATCGCGAATGCGGCCCGAGCCGTCGAGCAGTCCGGGCTTCTCCTGACCCATGGCGCCATAACGAACCAATTTCATAGGCAGTTCCTCTTTGTTCTTGTCCGATATTTCATTCGTCGGATGTTTCATGCGACACGGCGCGGAGAAATTCAACCGTTCACCGCATGTGTGCAGTGCGGTCACGCCAGATTTGATTGCGGGATCAGTTTGAAGGCAGCGCCGTCCCGCGCCAAGTGGCCGGGATCGAAATGGCCGCCGAACACCAATGTGGGCGTATCCGCGAAGCGCGAGAACAGCATTTTCCGCGTCTCGGCGGATTGCACCGGATCGAAGTCCACCGTGGACGACCAGTCCAGGTGGGCCATCTGGCAGGGATGATGTGCGACATCGCCGGTCAGCAGCGCCTCTGCGCCGTCGGACCTGACCAGGATGCTCATATGGCCTGGACTGTGTCCAGGTGTTGAAATCAGCGAGACCTCGTCGCAGATCCGGTGATCGCTGGTCACAAGATCGGCCAGCCCGGCGGCCACGATCGGCTGCACCGAATCCTCGAACACCGCCTTGTGCTCGCCCTCATGATTGTGCGCGGCCCAGTGGTCGTATTCGGTTTTGCCGAACACATAGCGCGCATTGGTGAATGTTGGCATCCATTGGCCGCCGACGAGATTCGTGTTCCAGCCGACGTGATCGACATGCAGATGTGTGCAGACAACCGTATCGATGGTCTCGGCCGGAGTGCCCGCTGCGGCAAGATCATCGAGGTATGGCTTGTCCAACCCGTTCCACGCGGGCACCGAGCGGTCCTGCTTGCCATTGCCGATGCAGGTGTCGACGATGATCCTGTGCGTCGGCGTCTCGACGATCCACGACTGCACGGAGAGCTTGAGCTTGCCTTCGGGCGTGGCGTAGCTCGGCACCAGCCATAGCATTTTTTGGATGGCTTCGGGCGTTGCTTGCGGAAGGATGAAGCGCGATCCGCCGACCGATGTGATTTCCACGATCTTGGTGATTTTGACCCGGCCCACGGTCCAGTGCATCAAGCCAGCTCCCGGTCTTTTTTGGTCTTTGCCGCAGAGTGCGGGTTTCCCGCGTCCGGTGCAATGGACGCGGGCGGACCGTGATTTCAACCCAGCCGCTTACATCGTGCCGGGATAGGCGCCGCCGTCGAGCAGGATGTTTTGTCCGGTGATGAAGCCGGACTTGGCGCCGCACAGAAATGCACAGGCGAGGCCGAACTCTTCCGGATCGCCGAAACGGCCGGCGGGATTTGCCTTCGCGCGCTGCTTCAGCACCTCGTCGGTTGAAATCCCCTGCGCCTTGGCGGCCTGCTCCAGCATCGGTCCGCGCAGGCGGTCGGTATCGAAGGGGCCTGGCAGCAGACCGTTGATGGTCACATTGTTGATCACCGTCTTGCGTGCGATGCCGGCGACGAAACCGGTGAGGCCGCTGCGCGCGCCGTTCGACAGACCGAGCACGTCGATCGGGGCTTTCACGGCGGCCGACGTGATATTGACGATGCGGCCGAACTTGCGCGCCATCATGCCGTCCACGGTCGCCTTGATCAGTTCGATCGGGGTCAGCATGTTGGCGTCGAGCGCCTTGATCCAGTCGTCGCGCGTCCAGTTGCGGAAATCGCCGGGCGGCGGACCGCCTGCGTTGTTGACCAGAATATCCGGATCGGGACAGGCCTTCAGGGCAGCCTCGCGGCCAGCCGGCGTGGTGATGTCGCCGACGACTTCCGTCACGGTCACCTTGGGGCTGGCCTTGCGGATGTCCGCCGCGGTCTTCGCCAGCGCTTCCGCGCCGCGTGCGGTAATCGTCACATCGACGCCTTCATTGGCCAGCGCGATGGCGCAGGCGCGGCCCAATCCCTTGCTCGCTGCGCACACGATCGCGCGCCGTCCTGAAATTCCGAGATCCACTGCGTCACTCCTGCTGTTGCGTTTCTTGGCTGGCTGGTTCGTGCCGTGATGCCCGATCCGGGCTTCGCGTGCAATCAGTGAACGCGCATTTCTGCCTTGATCATGTCGGCGGCCTTCTCGCCGATCATGATGGTCGGCGCGTTGGTGTTGCCGCCGATCACCTCCGGCATGATCGAGGCATCCGCAATGCGCAGGCCCTCAACGCCGTAGACCTTGAGCGTCGGGTCGACCACGGCCATCGGATCGTTGACGCCCATCTTGCAGGTGCCGACCGGATGATAGACCGTGTCGGTCCGCGCGCGCAAAGCTGCGCGGATGTCGTCGTCGGATTGCACGCCGGCGGTGAACGCATCGGCGGTCTGGATCGCCTTCAGGGCGGGCGCATCGAGCAGGCGCTTGGCGGTCTTGAAGGCACCGACCATCGCTTCGAGATCATCCGGGTCGCCGAAGAAGTTCGGATCGATCGCCGGCGGCTGCATCGGATCGGCGCTTTGCAGCCAGACGCTGCCGCGGCTTTTTGACGCAGCAGGCAGACATGGCATGAGAAGCCGTTGCCGAAAAACGGCGTGCGGCCGTGGTTATTCACCACCGCCATGCAGAAGTGAAGCTGAATATCGGGCAGTTCCAGGTCGGGCCGGGTTTTGAGGAAACCGCCGCACTCGGCGATGTTCGATGTCATCGCGCCGCGCCGTTCACGCCGGTACTGGAAGATCGATTTGACGATGCGGCCGATGCCGGCAGCAGTGAGGCCGAGGAAATTCGGATTGCCGGAGCGGAAGCCGAATACGAAGTCCGGATGATCGTGCAGGTTCTTGCCGACGCCGGGCAGATGGTGAACCGGCGCGATGCCGTGCCTGGCCAATTCAGCCTGATCGCCGACGCCGGACAGCATCAGCAGTTGGGGCGTCTGGAACGCGCCGAGGCCGAGGATGACTTCGCGCCGCGCACGAACCTGCCGCGTGTCCTTACCCTGACGGTACTCGATGCCGGTCGCGCGCTTGCCTTCGAACAGGATGCGCGTGGCATGTGCGCCGGTGATGACATGGAGGTTCTTGCGCGTTCCCATGAACGGATGGATGTAGCCGCGCGCGGCGCTCCAGCGCTCTCCGTTCTTCTGCGTCACCTGATAGACGCCGAGGCCTTCCTGCTCCTCGCCGTTGAAATCCTCGTTGATCCGGAATTGCGCCTCGCGCGCCGCTTGCAGGTAGATATCCTGAACGGGATTGTCCGTTTGCAGTTTGGTGACGCTGAGCGGCCCGCCCTTGCCGTGATAGAAGCCGTCCAACTCGCTGTTGTCCTCGGAGCGCTTGAAGTGGGGCAGCACATCCGCGTAGGACCAGCCGGTATTGCCGAGCGCGGCCCAGCGGTCGTAGTCGGCCTTGTGGCCGCGGATGTAGCACATGGCGTTGATCGCCGACGATCCGCCGAGGCCCTTGCCGCGCGGCTGATAGCCGATGCGGCCGTTAAGGCCGGGCTGCGGCACTGTGTTGAATGCCCAGTTGTTGACCGGGCCGGACACCATCAGGATCAGCGCCCCGGGTGTGGTGACGACCCAGTTGTCATCGCGGCCTCCGGCTTCCAGCAACACGACCGAGACATTGGGGTCTTCCGACAGGCGGCTTGCAACGGCGCAACCTCCCGAGCCCGCGCCCACAACCACGTAATCGAACGTGTCCGCCATCCCTGCTCCCCCGGATATTATTTAGCGCCGGCATTGGAGCCGGTCGTGGTTATCTGTTGTTGTTCATCAATCGCTCAAAGCTGACGTTCCCAAAATACGGTCAGTTACCACTTGATTTCCCGCTGGGGACGTTCTCGCTCTTTATGCCTGCGACAATGCCCTTGATTGTGCCGTTCGCGGCTTCAGCATTGTAGCCCAAACGCCATCCGTTGAACTTGTAGGGAGGAACCTTGTCCTCAAAACCGTGGAAGGCATTTTTATAGACCGTTGTCTGGAGTAGTGTCTTTCTCTGAATGGCTGATGCCATTGTGGTGCAAAGCGTTGGACTCGTGGCGTCATCTTTCTCTGCGAGGAATAGTCGCAAAGGTCCGTAGAATTGGGCCGTGCGCAAATACAGACAGGAGGGCTGAAGGGCGAATCCTCCGGCGAACCTGTTCTTGTGGAGGTCTCCGATGCGGCTATGCATGATGATAAGAGTCGTTGTCGCGCCGTTGCTCCTTCCGACGACGTAGATTTTGTCAGGTATCGCCTGTCCGGTTTCGATCAAGTAGTCGAGCGCAGAGTATGCATCGTCCGCGCGACGGCGGGCCCAGCCAAGTTGGCTCGGATCGGTGCAGATACTTGATACGTTTCTGGTCGTGAAGCTATCCAGAATGAGTACACCGTATCCCTGCGCAACTAGGACATCCGCGTAAGAATGTGCCCATTTCTTCAGGAGAGCATTTAGGCCGGTGCAGCCATGAAGAAGCACGACGAATGGTATCGGTCCCTTGACGCCTTTTGGCTTTAGGATTTCAGCATCGAGAAACCCTTCCGCGACGGTCTTTCGACGTTCCTCCAGAGTGCCGTCCATAAAGTTTTTGGACCAGCCATTTACGTAGCCAGCGCCATCGGTCACGAGCCACGGTTCCGCTGAAGCGACAGGATCGCCCATATTCCATTTTATTTTGACCATTTCGGCTTGCGCGGACGTCGTCAGAAAAATTAGCGCAGTGATAATGTGTCGCATACGCATATAGCGTGACCCCAACCAATCAGAATTGTTACGACATGAAACGCAGCAGCTTGATCAGGCGCGCGATCTTGCTGCCGTAGGGCGGATAGAGATCGGCCAGCCTGTTGAGCGGCGAGCGATAGAACACCGGCTTCATCTTGCTCAGGGTTCGGAAGCCCCATTCGCCGTGATAGGCGCCGATACCCGACGCGCCAACCCCGCCCATCGGCTGATTGGCCTGCACGAAATGAAACAGGCAATCGTTGACGGTGACGCCGCCGGACACCGTCCGCGCCAGAACCGCGTCGCGGGCCGCATTGTCCTTGCCGAACCAGTACAGCGCCAGCGGGCGGTCGTTGCCGTTGATGTAGGCGATCGCGTCGTCGGTGGTGTCGCAAGCGAACACCGGCAGGATTGGACCAAAAATTTCCTCCTGCATCACCTTTCATTTCGGCGGTTGCACCGCTGATGAAGGTCGGCGGAAATTTGCGTTGCGATTTCCAGGCCGGGTCACTGGGCGATGCGGCCTGTACGATCTTCGCGCCGCGCGCAGCGGCATCCTGCACCAGGCTTTCCAGCCGGGTATAGTGCTTGTCCGAGACGATCGAGGTGTAGTCCTTGTTGTCCGGATTGGCGCCAAACATGCGTGCGACCGCGCTGTTGGCCTTGGCGATGAATTCATCGGCGCTGCCGCGAGCGATCAGAACGTAATCCGGCGCGATGCAGGTTTGCCCTGCGTTCATCAGCTTGCCGTAGACGATGCGCTCGGCGGCCTCGGCGATGTCGGCGGAGCGGTCGATAATCGCCGGCGATTTGCCGCCGAGTTCGAGTGTCACCGGCGTGAGATTGCGTCCGGCGGCTTCGGCCACTAGCCGTCCGACACGGGTCGAGCCGGTGAAGATCAGATGGTCGAACGGTAGCGCCGCAAATTGCGCAGAGATGTCGCCGTCGATGCCCGTGACCATGATTTCGGTATCGTCGAATTTCGAGGCGATCAGTTTCTGCAACAGCGCGGAAAACCGTGGCACCAGTTCGCTCGGCTTGATCATGACGCAGTTGCCCGCCGCGATGGCCGCGACCGCGGGCGCGAGCGTCAGTTGCAGCGGATAATTCCACGGCGAAATAATGCCGACCACGCCGAGCGGCTGTGGCAGCAGTTTGTTCGTCGCCGGGAAATATTGCAGCTCGGTGGCAACGTGTTTCGGCGCCATCCAGCGGCTGAGATTTTTGGTCGCGTGCTTGATCTCCGCGAGCACGAACAGCGTCTCGGCGATCAGGGTTTCCGTCGAGGAGCGGTTGCCGAAATCCGCGGAAATAACCTCGTCAAATTGAGTCTCATTGTCCACGACGATGGCGCGCAGCCGGGCGAGCCGGTCGCGGCGCTCCGCGAGGGTCGGCGATCCCGCGCGCGACAAGGCGACGGCCCGCCGGAACACATCCTCAATGCCGCCCGGGGCGGGGTTTCTTAACGCCTGATTCATCGGTTTCCTCCCGCCCGGCTTGCTTTGCTGCGCCGGATCTTGCGTGGGTGCCTGCAAGGCTGGTCTTTCGCCGGCTTGTTGGCAAGTGGGCCGCGAAAGCCCGATAGTATCTCCGGCCGCCGGGGGAGACTTTGCGCGGGCGTCATAAAATCGTGAAAAAGATCGTCCGCAGGCCTTTCCAAAGCGAGGTGCCGTTGGTACATACCCCTCGCACCATGGGCGTTTGCCTTGGTAACCTTCTCTCGCCTCCGGACGGGTTGGAACGACGCCTTTGGCGTTGAACTGTCGTCCGCTGCTTTTGAAGGTGTGCACTGGTTTATCGCGGGGTGGAGCAGCCCGGTAGCTCGTCAGGCTCATAACCTGAAGGTCATAGGTTCAAATCCTATCCCCGCAACCAAGACCAATAAGCCCTTGAAAACGTGATGTTTTCAGGGGTTTATTTTTTTCTCACCACGGCAGGCCGCAGAGGTCGATGGTGCCTTCGCGCAGCAGACGCTTGATCTTGAAGACGTAGGGCGCCATCGCGGTGAACGGTGTGCGTCCGCCGGGCTGTTCGGCGTAGACGGTGCCGTCGAATGTCTGCCAGCCGAGTTTTTCATAGAGCGTGGCATTGTGCGGTTCGCAGAACAGCATGCCGAAGTCGGTGGCGCGTTCTTCGGTGAGGGTGTGGATCGCCGCATTGATCGCCAGCGTGGCGTAGCCGCGCCCGCGGCAGTCCTCGCGCGTCGCCACGCCGCCGATTCCGCCAATCACCACCTTGCGGCCATTCCAGGTTCCGGTGCGGCGGTAAATTCCGACATGGCAGACGACATCGCCGTCCGCCTCGATCATCACTCGCAGGTCCGCATGGGCGAACACGATGTGACCCCACGGCAGCGCTTTCACGACCTCCGGCGGCCAGACCGCCGACAGCAACGGCTTTGCGGCGGGCCAACTGGAATCTCCGGTCGCTATATCGATCTCGATGCTCATTTTCTTGCTCGTTTCCGGCCCTGCGTCGTGCACATCAGCATTGCCTTCGGATCGATGGCAAAATACCGATTCCGATGCCAAAGTGAGAAAAACATTCCAGAGCCTCGCGAGGGCCGGAGGAAATTACGATGCAAGCCGCTCAGCTTACACCCTATCAGCGCTGGTCCATTCTGATCGGTGCGTCCGTCATGTTGAGCCTGTCGATGGGGATGCGGCAGAGCTTCGGGCTTTTCCAGCCCTCGATCCTGCATGATACCCAGATCACCAGCGCCGACTTCTCGCTCGCCACCGCGATCCAGAACATCGTCTGGGGCATCACGCAACCCTTCGTCGGCATCTTCGCCGATCGCTATGGTTCCCGGTATGTGATGCTCGCCGGCGTGCTGGTCTACATCCTCGGCCTCGTCACCATGATCTTTGCGACCACGGCGCTGGCTTTCACCTTCGGTTGCGGCATTTGCGTCGGCATTGCGCTGTCGTGCACGGCGTCGAGCATGAGCATGACGGTGTCGGCGCGCGCGGTGTCCGCTGCCAAGCGCAGCGTCACCATGGGCGCGATTTCCGCCGCCGGTTCGATCGGTCTCGTCATCGCCTCGCCGCTGGCGCAGTCCCTGATTTCCACGTCGGGCTGGCAGATCGCGCTGGTCGGTTTCATCGCTCTTGCCTGCGTGATGATTCCGTCGGCGTTCAGCGCCGGCAAGGCCGACCAGATCGAGATCGACAAGGCGGATGATCTCGATCTGTCGCTTGGTGCGGTGGTTCAGTCGGCGTTCAGCCATTCCGGCTATGTCATCATGGCGCTGGCGTTTTTCGTCTGCGGATTGCAACTTGTCTTCATCACGACACACCTGCCGAATTACCTTGCGATCTGCGGCCTCGATCCGTCGCTCGGTGCGACGGCGTTGGCATTGATCGGACTGTTCAACGTGTTCGGGTCGTATGCGTTTGGCTGGCTCGGGGGGCGTTATCCCAAGCAACTGCTGCTCGGCGGCATCTACATCGTGCGCTCGCTGGCGATCGCGGTGTATTTCATCCTGCCGGCCACGCCTGCCTCGACTCTGATCTTTGCGTCGGTGATGGGCTCGCTCTGGCTCGGTGTCATTCCGCTGGTGAACGGCCTCGTCGCGCAACTGTTCGGATTGCGCTTCATGGCGACGCTGACCGGGATCGCCTTCTTCAGCCATCAGGTGGGGTCGTTTATCGGCGCCTGGGGCAGCGGCCTGATCTTCGATCATCTTGGCAACTACGATCTGGCCTGGAAGGGCTCGGTCATCATCGGCCTGATCGCCGGATCGTTCCAGATGCTGATGGATGTGCGGCCACCCCGCGCCAAGGACGAACCGGCTGGTGCGCTGCCAAAGGCGGCCTAAAAAATCGGCTGGGGTCAACAACGGCTATTTTATGCGGCTTATCTCCTGTTTCCCTCTCGGGGAAACCTTCTATAGTGCGCCGCGTTGACACGTCGTCACCCACAATTTCCGGAATTAGACCCATGACCTTCACGCTCCCCAATTTGCCTTACGCCCACGATGCGCTCCAGCCTTACATGTCCAAGGAGACGCTCGAGTATCACCACGACAAGCATCATCAGGCTTATGTGACCAACGGCAACAATCTGCTGAAGGGCACCGAGTTCGAGGGCAAGTCCCTCGAGGACATCGTGAAGGGCTCGTTCGGCAAGAACGCTCCGCTCTTCAACAATGCGGGCCAACACTACAACCACCTGCATTTCTGGAACTGGATGAAGCCGAACGGCGGCGGCGACAAGCTCCCCGGCAAGCTCGCCAAGAAGATCGACGAGGATCTCGGCGGTCTCGAAAAGTTCAAGACCGATTTCGCCGCGGCCGGCGTCGGCCAGTTCGGTTCCGGCTGGGCTTGGCTTTCGGTCAAGAACGGCAAGCTCGAAATCTCCAAGACGCCGAACGGCGAAAGCCCGCTGGTGCATGGCGCGACACCGATCCTCGGCGTCGACGTGTGGGAGCATTCCTACTACATCGATTACCGCAATCGCCGTCCCGACTATCTCAAGGCGTTCGTTGATCACCTCGTGAACTGGGAATACGTCGAGTCCCTGTTCTCGAAAGCGGTGTGACAATCGCGCGAATTTCGTATTAACTTGCGGGGCCTCTATGGCCCCGCTCTTATTTGCGAAACCGTTGTGGACGATTCCATGAGCTACATTCTGGTTTTCCTTGGCGGCGGACTGGGCGCGTCACTCCGGCACGCGGTCAATGTCGGTTGCGCGCGCGCGTGTGGCCTCAATTTTCCCTATGGCACATTCGTGATCAACATCACGGGGTCACTGGTGATGGGCCTCATTGCCGGCTACCTCGCCTTCAAGGGCGAGGCATCGCAGCCGTGGCGGCTGTTCATCATGACCGGTATTCTCGGCGGCTACACCACGTTCTCCGCATTCTCGCTGGATTCGGTCCTGCTTTATGAGCGCGGCGAACTCGGTCTTGCGGCGTTCTATGTGTTCGGATCGGTCGCGCTGTCGATTGCGGGACTGGTGGCGGGTCTCGCGCTGGTGCGGCATTTCACTTAGCGGTATTCTGCGCTCTTGTTGACAATGCGCATGCCTCTACGCGGCAAGCGCATGCATGTTGCACTGCTTCGATTTGCTTCGTGCGCAGGGCGCGGTTATTGCTCGATCGTTGCATGATGTCGCACGAGTCCATTTTTGTCCGCTCCCCAACCGACAACCGAACCTGCCGATGACGGGGAGGGCGCTGACGCCAGTCCGCCCCGCAAGGGCAAGCCGTTCGGCTGGTCGACCTTCATCATCGCTGCGCTTGTGGTGGTCAGTGGCGCGCTGGTCTGGCGGCGTGACGGCCTCGATGGTGTCTGGATCATTCTGTTTCACGACGTCTCGCTGTTCGGCGAAATCATGCCGCGCGTGCTCGCTGGCTGCCTGCTCGGCGGATTGCTTGCTGCGGTGCTGCCGCACGACAAGGTCTCGAAATCGCTCGGACCCGAATCCGGCCTGAAGGGGCTGCTGATCGGAACGGCGTTCGGCGCGATCCTGCCGGGCGGTCCGTTCACGGCGTATCCGGTGGCGAGCGCGCTGCTCGCGGTCGGCGCGGATTTCGGCGCCACCATCGCGATGGTCGTGAGCTGGACGCTGATCGGCTACGGCCGCGCGGTGGCGTGGGAGATGCCGATCATGGGCGCGGATTTCACGCTCTGGCGCATCGTCATTTCGCTGCCGATGCCGGTTCTCGCCGGCGCGCTCGGGCGCTTCGTTTACGTCCGCGTCCGGCACAGGTTCAAGCTGTGACCGCGCTCATCATCGACATCCTGCTGTGGGGCTCGCTGTTCGGCGTGGGCGTCATTGCGTGGCGGCAGGATAGGACCGTGCTGACGGTGGCGCTGCGCAACGGCGGGATGGATTTCATCAACATCGTGCCGCGCATCGCGCTCGGCGTGATCGGGTCGGGTTTCATCGCCGCGATCATCCCTTCGGAGGTGATCGTCGGCGGGCTCGGTCCGGACACTGGGTGGCTCGGTGTCGCGACCGCCGTGGTGGCTGGTGCAGCGACGCCCGGAGGGCCGGTGGTCGGCTTTTCAATCGGGGCGGTGGCGCTCAAGAGCGGCGGCGGCGCGCCGCAGGTGACCGCCTATGTGGTCGCCTGGGCGCTGTTTGCGTTCCAGCGGCTGATCCTGTGGGAAATCCCCTTTATGCCGGCCCGGTTCGTCTGGTTCCGGGCGATGGTCTCGCTACCGTTCCCGTTTCTGGCGGCGGCGATCGCCATGATAATTGGGAAACCCTAAGTCCAGTCCAGCCTTGCGGAACCGTGGACTCAGGCTACGTTATATTATAACATTTAGATGTTGAGGGTTTCCGGACCGCTCAGCCTTCACCGGGTTTGGAAAGCTGCCTCATGGCCCATTCGCACGGGCATTCTCACGCGAGTGGCCATTTCCATGGTCACGATCATTCGCACGGTCCTCAGGTGCATGGCCACGGCCCCGCACCCCATCCGGCGCAGCCGGTGACGTGGTCGATCCTGCGCATGACACTGGCGGCGCGTCTGGCCGCCGCCGCAGCGATCAGCGCGGGCCTGTGGGCCGTCGTGCTGGTGGCGATGAGGTGAGCATGAGCGCTCAGATTCAGCTCCGTGATGTCACGCTGGGCTACGACAGGCATCCCGCCGTGCATCATCTCAGCGGCGAGGTCGCCGCCGGCTCGCTGGTCGCGGTGGTCGGCCCCAATGGCGCCGGCAAATCCACACTGTTTCGCGGCATCGTCGGTATCCTCAAGCCGCTGGCGGGCGTTATCGGGCTTGGCGATCTCAACCATCGCGACATCGCCTATCTGCCGCAGACCGCCGACATCGATCGCAGCTTTCCGATCTCGGTGTACGATTTCGTCGGCACCGGCCTGTGGCGGCGCAAGGGCATCTTCGGCGGCCTTGGCAGGGACGAGCAGCAGAAAATCCGCGAGGCGCTGGCGGCCGTTGGATTGAGCGGCTTCGAGAACCGTCCCATCGGCACGTTGTCCGGCGGGCAGATGCAGCGCCTGCTGTTCGCGCGTGTGCTGTTGCAGGAGGCGCGCGTGATTGTGCTCGACGAGCCGTTCAACGCCATCGACGCCAAGACCTCCGCCGACCTGATCGCGCTGGTGCAGCGCTGGCATTCGGAGAAACGAACGGTGCTGGCGGCATTGCACGACATGGACATGGTGCGGGCGAACTTCCCGGAAACGCTGCTGCTGGCGCGCTCAAAGGTGGCGTGGGGGCCGACAGCGGAGGTTCTGACGTCTGAAAATCTGCTTGCCGCACGTCATATGTGCGAAGCGTTCGACGACGGCGCCGCACCGTGCGTCGATACGCCATCGCAGGCGGCGTGAGACTGTCATGATCTATGACGCGCTGATCGCGCCCTTCACCGAATTCGAATTCATGCGCCGTGCGCTGGCCGGCGTGATCGCGCTGGCGCTCGGCGGCGCGCCGATCGGCGTATTCCTGATGCTGCGTCGGATGAGCCTTGTGGGCGACGCCATGGCGCACGCGATCCTGCCCGGCGCTGCCGTCGGTTTTCTGCTGTCGGGCCTCAACCTGTTCGCGATGACGTTTGGCGGACTGGTGGCGGGGTTCACCGTGGCGATCCTCGCGGGTGTGGTCGCGCGCACCACGGAACTGAAGGAAGACGCCTCGCTGGCGGCGTTCTATCTGGTGTCGCTGGCGCTTGGTGTCACCATCGTGTCCATCAAGGGCACCAACATTGACCTGCTGCATGTGCTGTTCGGCAACATCCTCGCGATGGATGACCAGACCCTGCTGGTGATCGCCTTCAACGCCACCATCACCCTGCTGGTGCTGGCGGTGATCTACCGCCCGCTGGTGATCGAATGCGTCGATCCGGTGTTCCTGCGCACGGTGAGCCGTGCCGGCGCGCCCGCGCATCTGGCGTTTCTCGCTCTCGTCGTCATCAATCTGGTCAATGGCTTTCACGCCCTCGGCACGCTGCTGGCGGTGGGGCTGATGGTGCTGCCCGCCGGCATTGCACGGTTCTGGTCGCGCGACATCACCGGCATGATCGGCATCGCGGTGGCGAGCGCCGCGCTGTCCGGTTACGCGGGGTTGCTGCTGTCGTTCCACACCAAGGTGCCGTCGGGGCCGGCGATCATTCTGGTCTGCGCCATGCTGTATGTGGTTTCGGTGCTGTTCGGCAATGTCAGCGGGCTGGTGCGGCAACTGTTTCCCGGCCGCCATCTCGAAGCGTGATGGGACACCAGATGCGCTATATTCTGACGATCCTGACTGTTGCTGTCGTTGCCGCGTTCAGTCCCGCGCATGCGCAGGAACGGCTCAACATCGTCGCCACGTTCTCGATTCTCGGCGATTTTGCGAAGAATGTCGGTGGCGAGCGCGTCAGCGTCACGACGCTGGTCGGTCCCAACAGCGACACTCATGTTTATACGCCGACACCTGCCGATGCCAAGAAGATCACGGATGCCAGACTGGTGATCGTCAATGGCCTCGGCCTCGAAGGATGGTTGCCGCGTCTGGTGAAATCCACCGGCGGCAAGGCCGTAACGGTGGTCGCCACGAAGGGCATTGCACCGCGCAAGATCGAAGCGGGCGAAGCGCTCAGCCAGGATCACGACGCAGGCTCCGCCGATCCCCACGCCTGGCAGTCGGTCGTTAACGCAAATACCTATGTTGCTAACATCCGCGATGCGCTGGTTGCCGCCGACCCGGCTGGCGCGGACGCCTACAAGGCCAACGCCGCAGCTTATTTTGCAAAGCTCGACGCGCTCGATCAGGACGTTCGCGAGGCGGTGGCGAAGATCCCGCCGGAACGCCGCAGCGTGATTTCGACCCATGACGCCTTCGGCTATTTCGCCCAGGCTTATGGGGTGAAATTCATCGCGCCACAGGGCGTTTCGACCGAATCCGAGCCCAGCGCCCGCGACATCGCGGCCATTATCACGCAGATCAGGAAGCAGAAAATTCCAGCGGTTTTTCTGGAAAATGTCAGCGATCCGCGGCTGATGCGGCGTATGGCTGCCGAGACCGGGGCAAATATCGGCGGCACGCTGTATTCGGACAGTCTGACCGACGAAAAGGGGCCAGCCCCCACTTACATTGACATGGTCCGGCACAATATAAAGGCCCTGACGAGCGCGCTTTCGAGCTAGATAGCGCCGGTCCCCGCCTCATCCTGAGGAGCCCGCCGCAGGCGGGCGTCTCGAAGGAGAGGCGGTCCACAACCTTCCGGTCTCATCCTTCGAGACGCGCGCAAGAGCGCGCTCCTCAGGATGAGGTCTGTTTCTGGAGCGCCTGATGTCCTCTGTTTCGCCCGAAAAAATCCCCGTGACCGTCCTCACCGGCTATCTCGGTGCCGGAAAGACCACACTGTTGAATCGCATTCTGTCTGAGAACCATGGCAAGAAATACGCCGTGATCGTCAACGAATTCGGCGAGATCGGCATCGATAACGATTTGATCGTCGGCGCGGACGAAGAAGTCTTCGAAATGAACAACGGCTGCGTCTGCTGCACGGTGCGCGGCGACCTCGTGCGCATCATCGACGGGTTGATGAAGCGCAAGGGCAAGTTCGACGCCATTATCCTGGAGACCACCGGCCTCGCCGATCCGGCGCCGGTGGCGCAGACCTTCTTCGTCGACGAGGACGTGCGCGAGAAGACTTCACTCGACGCGGTGGTGACCGTCGCCGATGCGAAGTGGCTGAGCGACCGGCTCAAGGACGCGCCGGAAGCCAAGAACCAGATCGCGTTCGCCGACGTCATCGTGCTGAACAAGACCGATCTGGTGACCAAGGCAGAACTGGCCGAAGTCGAAGCCCGCATCCGCGCGATCAATCCCTATGCAACGCTGCACAAGACCCAACGCGCGCAGGTCAAGCTGTCGGACGTTCTGGGACGCGGCGCGTTCGATCTCGACCGTATTCTGGAAATCGAGCCTGAGTTTCTCGATGATGGCGGTCACGACCATGACCACGATCATCATGACCATCACGGCCATGACCACCACCACGACCATTCCCACGGCGGCATGAAGCACTATCACGACGAAGACATGCAGTCGCTGTCACTGCGCACCGACAAGCCGATCGATCCGACCAAGTTCATGCCGTGGCTGCAGGAACTGGTCGCGAAGGATGGCGAGAAGATCCTGCGTTCGAAGGGCATCCTCTCCTTCAAGGGTGATGACGACCGTTACGTCTTCCAGGGCGTCCACATGATGCTGGAAGGTGACCACCAGCGGAAATGGAAGAAGGACGAAGCGCGCGAAAGCCGCCTCGTGTTCATCGGCCGTGAATTGCCCGAGCAGGCCATCCGCGATGGCTTTGCGAAAACCATCGCGTGATGAAAGAGTTCAATCCGGCCCCCGAGACGGCCTCCATCGTCTCGGTCACCGATCGAGTCGCTCCGGTGACGCTCGGCGCACCGGCGACCGCTGTCCATTTTCTCGGCGATGTCGCAGTCTTTGTCGGAGCGGAAGAGTGCGTCACGTTCGCAGGCGGCGACACGACGACGGAAGTCGCCGTGCACGGCGGCGGCATCCTCTGTTCGGCGTCCGACGGCAAGCGTGTCGTCATGGGCGGCGATGACGGCAAGCTGGTGGCCGTCGATGCCAAATCGAATATCGAAACCCTGGCCATCGACGCCAAGCGGCGCTGGATCGACAATGTCGCCCTGCATCCGGACGGCGCGGTGGCGTGGTCCGCAGGCAAGACGGCTTTCGTCCGCGCCCCGAAAGGCGAGGAAAAATCGCTCGACGTGCCGTCCACCGTCGGCGGGCTGGCGTTCGCGCCGAAAGGCGTGCGGCTCGCGGTCGCGCACTACAACGGCGTGACGCTGTGGTTTCCCAACATGGGCGCGAAGCCGGAATTCCTGGAATGGAAGGGCTCGCATCTCGGCGTCACTTTCAGCGCCGACAATCGCTTCCTCGTCACCACGATGCACGAGTCCGCGCTGCACGGTTGGCGGCTGGCGGATTCGCGCCATATGCGGATGACCGGCTATCCCGCCCGCGTGCGCTCGATGTCGTGGAGTGTCGGCGGAAAGTTTCTCGCCACGTCCGGCTCGGACAGCGTGATCCTGTGGCCGTTCGCGAGCAAGGACGGGCCAATGGGCAAGGAGCCGCTGATGCTGGCGCCGCTTCAGGCCAAAGCGACGGTGGTCGCGTGCCATCCGAAGGATGACATCTTCGCCGTGGGCTACAGCGACGGCACCATTTTGATGGTACGGATCGAGGACGGCGCGGAGATCCTCGTGCGCCGCAATGCCGGTGAGCCGGTCGCCGCGCTGGCCTGGAATGCGAAAGGATCGCTGCTCGCATTCGCCACGGAAGACGGCGACGCTGGACTGCTCACTCTGTAGTGAGTAAGCAGTCGTCATGCGCTTCCTGGCGACGTTTCAGACCTATGATTTCCTCGATACGCTCGTCAGCCTGACCGCGGCGTTCATTCTCGGCACGTTGATTGGAGCCGAGCGCCAGTACCGACTGCGTACAGCGGGCCTCCGGACAAACGTACTGGTTGCCGTCAGCGCCGCGGCCTTTGTTGACCTCGCCATGCATTTGACCGCCGAAGAGGGCGCGGTCCGCGTCATTGCCTACGTTGTGTCCGGCATCGGCTTCCTCGGCGCCGGTGTCATCATGAAGGAAGGCATGAATGTGCGCGGCCTGAATACCGCCGCAACGCTGTGGGGGTCGGCGGCTGTCGGTTCCTGCGCGGGCGCAGACATGATCGCGCAGGCGACTGCGCTCACGGTGTTTGTGCTCGCCGGCAATACGTTGCTGCGGCCGCTGGTGAACGCCATCAATCGCAGTCCGCTGGATGAAAAAGCCTCGGAGGCGACCTACGAATTCATGCTCACGGTTGATGCGGCGTCCATGAGCGACATGCGCGAGCTTCTCGTTGAAAAGCTCGAGGCCGCGCAATATCCCGTGAGTGATGTCAATGTTATCGATCGTGCCGACAATGTCGTGGAAATCGTGGCCACGCTTGTCAGTACGGCTGTCGACGCCAGGGAACTCGACGCTGTCGCAGCCGATCTGGCGCGGCGTCCGGGCGTGCGGCACGCGACATGGGATGTCAGCACAAGGGACTGATCGGCGCTGAGTGTCTCAGCCTGATTCCTTGTTTCCCTTCTCAATTCTTTAACTGCGGCATCATGGGCTGGTCTACGCCCGGAACCTTCGCTGTTACGGCCCGTTGCCTTTCCACCAAGGCGACGAACGGGTGTCGAGATGATCTCAGATGACAAGAGAGCAGCCAGCCGAACCGATTTTCTTCTCTCAGCTTTGCTGATCGCAGGCGGTCTTGCTTTGTCCGGAGTTTCGCTGTTGCAATTGTCATCGCGCGGCGAAATCCGTATGGCGCAGGCAACGCAGCCGGCGGAGACAACACCATCCGTTCCGGCAGGTAAAACTGACGGTCCGGCGGAATCGATGCCGGGTGGCACGCGGCCGACGACACCTGCTCCGGAGCCCGCGCGCCCCGATGCCGATGCGCAGAAGGCGGGCGCGAAGCCCGCGCTGCCTCCCGCGCTGGCCGAGAAAATGGGCGAGCCGATCAGGAGATAACTCACGCCACGAAATGAAAAAGCCGGGCCTCATGGCCCGGCTTTTTTCTTTGCGAAACGGTGCGGCGATCACCGCACCAGAACATTCCGGAACTGCCACGGATCGCTGGTGTCGATGTCTTCCGGAAACAGTCCCGGACGATCGGTGAGCGGTGTCCAGTCGGTGTAATAACCCTTCACCGGGCCGAGATAAGGCATCTGGATTTCCAGCAGGCGATCGAAATCCATCTCGTCGGCTTCGACGATGCCTTCGTTCGGATTCTCCAGCGCCCACACCATGCCGGCAAGGACCGCGGAGGTCACCTGTAGGCCAGTGGCGTTCTGATAGGGCGCGAGTTTCCGCGTCTCCTCGATGGAGAGCTGCGAGCCATACCAGTAGGCATTGTTGTCGTGGCCGAACAGCAGCACGCCAAGCTCATCGATGCCGTCGATAATCTCGTTCTCGTCGAGAATGTGATGCTTCTCCTGCATCTTGGCTGCGCGGCCGAACATTTCGTGCAACGAGAGCACCGCATCATCCGCAGGGTGATAGGCATAGTGGCAAGTCGGACGGTAGATGACCTTGCCCGATGCGTCGCGCGCCGTGAAATAGTCGGAGATCGAGATCGACTCGTTGTGGGTGACAAGGAAACCGTATTGCGCCCCGCGGGTCGGACACCAGGTGCGCACGCGCGTGTTGGCGCCCGGCTGCATCAGATAGATCGCTGCGCCGCAGCCGGCTTCGTGCGTGTGTGCGTTTTCGGGCATCCATTTTTCATGGGTGCCCCAGCCGAGTTCGGACGGCTGCACGCCTTCCGACAGGAAGCCTTCCACCGACCACGTGTTCACGAAGACATCCGGGTCCTTCGGCTTCTTCGAGCGCTGGGTGTCGCGTTCGGCAATGTGGATGCCTTTGATGCCGGCCTGGCGCATCAGGTCCGCCCATTCGGCCTTGGTTTTCGGTTTAGGGGCATTGAGCTTGAGATCGGCGGCCACATTCAGCAGGGCCTGCTTGACGAAGAACGAGACCATGCCGGGATTGGCGCCACAGCAGGAGACGGCCGTCGTCGATCCCGCAGGACGGGCTTTCTTGGCAGCCAACGTGTTCTCGCGCAGGGCATAGTTGGAGCGCGCTTCCGGGCCCTTCGACGCATCGAAATAGAAGCCGAGCCAAGGCTCATTGACCGTGTCGATATAGAGCGCGCCGAGTTCGTTGCAGAGCTCCATGATGTCGGTGGAGCCGGTGTCGACCGAGAGATTGACGCAGAAACCCTGGCCGCCGCCTTCGGTGAGCAGCGGCGTCAGCAGTTCACGGTAATTGTCCTTGGTCACGCCCTGCTGAATGAAGCGCACATTGTGCTTCTCGCAATGTGCCTTGCGGCCTTCGTCCTTGGGATCGATCACCGTGATGCGCGACTTGTCGTAATCGAGATGCCGCTCGATCAGCGGCAGCGTGCCTTTGCCGATCGAACCGAAACCGATCATGACGATAGGGCCGCTGATGCGCGCGTAAACGGGGGATGTCATCACTACTGAAACTCCGGATAGCAGGGAAGGGCAGCCGCGCAGGACTTACGGCAACTCGAGGATGACGGCAACGATGCTTTGCCGCCGGATTTTCACAAAATCGTCTTGAAACGGCTGTCAGCGAAGTCCGTCGCGGGCCGGGTCAACCTTGAGCACGGTCAGCGAGCGCCAGCGTCCGCCGGGTGTCTGGAACTCGATGGTTTGTCCCACGGACAGGCCGATCAGCGCCGCGCCGATCGGGGTCAGGATCGATATCTTTCCTGCCTCGACGTCGGCGGCTTCCGGATACACCAGAGTCACGGTCCGCTCCTGCATGCTGATGTCGTCGCGGAAGGTCACGTCCGAATCCATCGTGACAAGGCCCGGCAACAGCCGGGCGTCCGGCAGAATCTCGGCGCGCTCGATTTCCCGTGCCAGGAAATCGGTGGTCTGCGGATATTTGCCGGACGCGGCCTCCGCGATATTGCGCAGGCGATCGGCGTCGCACATGCGCAGGGAAATCGGAGGCAGTGCGGGTTGCAAGTGGCTGGCCATGTTTGTTCACCTCAATGACGTTGGTGCGTTTCACAACGCGACAGACCGGCGCGCACGCGCCGGACTTGTTCGGGATTCAATTTTGTAGAGTGGGGAGGATTGCGAATGGCCCGGGACGGCGCGGATGCGCGTCCGCCCGGGTCACCTTCCAGTTTGAAGGCGACCTGCGTGAAGCAAGAGACGATTGTTGCAGACATTCGACATAATGAATTGAAGCTATGACCGTTTGCGGGAAAGTCAACAGATCGACTGCGACATGCTGGCGCGGTCAGTCGGCATGTCGCAGGATTGTGTCACAGAATTCAGCGCGGCAGCTTTACGAGCCGCAGTGTTTAAGAGCGTCGTTTGGCGGTGACTTCGATTTCCACCTTCATCTCGGGCTTGTAGAGGGCAGATACCGCGACGATCGTCGCCGCCGGGCGAATCTCGCCGAGCGTCTCTCCACACACGGCGAACACCGCATCGAAGTCCCTGGCGTCGGTGACGTAATAGGTCGCGCGCACGAGGTCGGCCATCTCGAAGCCGCCGTCCTTCAGCGCGGTGGCGATGACCTTGAAGCAGTTGCGGGTCTGTTCGGCCACGTCTTCCGGCAGGACCTTTGTCACAGGATCATAGCCCGTGGTGCCTGCGACAAAACAAAAGTCGCCATCGACAACTGCGCGGCTGTAGCCGGCGACCTTCTCGAACGGCGATCCAGATGAAATCAGGCGGCGGGACATGGGATATTCCTTATTAAAGCGGCATTGCGTGGCTCATTCCGAGCCTCGCAATGCCGGGTCTTTGCGCTCAAATCAAGCGGCTTGGATGAGAAGCTTTCGAGCCTTGCCACCCATACGGGCCGCCGCGCGGCGCAGTTTGTCGCCGGTGGCAACGATCATGCCCCACGCATCGTCCAGCGCGCCAGCGCGCAACTCGACCGCGAGCAACCGGTCGCGCTCGAACGGACCGGGCAGCGCCAGTTCGCCGGTCTTCTCCGCCGAGAAGCCGAAGCGGGCGTAATAGGCCGCGTCGCCGCGCAGGATCACCGCGCCATGGCCGCGCGCCTTCGCCGCCGCCAGCGCATGAGTCATCAGCGCGGCGCCCACGCCGAGCTTGCGGCAGGAGGCATCGACCGCCAGCGGGCCGAGCACCAGCGCCGGGATGCCCCCGGCGCTGACGTGCCACAACCGCACGGTGCCGACCACGCGGCCCTCTTGCACCGCTGTGAAGGCGAGGCCTTCGGCGGGCGCGCGTCCGTCGCGCAGGCGCTGACAGGTGCGCGCGTGCCGGCCTTCGCCGAAGCTCGCATCCAGCAGCGCTTCACGCGCGGCGACGTCCGAAGCCCGCTCCGCACGGATCGCGAACGGAGCAGCGTCGGTGGTGAGGGCGGCAGTCTTTTTCCAAACAGCAGTCATGGCACGTCAGTCCCCACTCCAAAAAGCCAGCCGGCTCCGGAGCGTTGTCAGCAAAATCGCGATGTGACGGGATGGGAGCCGGCGAACCGGCTCCCGGTTTCTCTTGCTCCCTCCCCCGTTTACGGGGGAGGGTTGGGGAGGGGGCTTACAAAGCCTTCCCCCTCCCGGCGCTTTCGCGCCGACCTCCCCGCAAGCGGGAGAGGTAAGAAGAAGCAGCCTCAGATATGATACGTCTTCAGTGGCGGGATGCCGTTGAAAGCCACCGACGAGTAGGTCGAGGTATACGCACCCGTGCCTTCGATCAGCAGCTTGTCGCCGATCTCGAGCGTGACGGGCAGCGGATACGGTGCCTTTTCGTACAGCACGTCGGCCGAATCGCAGGTCGGGCCGGCGAGAATGCACGGAGCCATATCCGCGCCGTCGTGCGGCGTGCGGATCGCATAACGGATCGACTCGTCCATCGTCTCGGCGAGACCGCCGAACTTGCCGATGTCGAGGTAGACCCAACGGTTCTCGTCGTCGTCGCTCTTCTTCGAGATCAGAACGACTTCCGTCTCGATGATGCCCGCGTTGCCGACCATGCCGCGGCCCGGCTCGATGATGGTCTCCGGGATCTGGTTGCCGAAGTGCTTGCGAAGCGCACGGAAGATCGACCGGCCGTACTGCACGACCGGAGGAACGTCCTTCAGGTACTTCGTCGGGAATCCGCCGCCCATGTTGACCATGGACAGGTTGATTCCACGCTCGGCACAGTCACGGAACACCGTCGAGGCCATCGCCAACGCGCGGTCCCACGCTTTCACCTTGCGCTGCTGCGAGCCGACGTGGAACGAAATGCCCACGGGCTCCAAGCCAAGGCGCTTGGCAAGGTCGAGGACGTCGACAGCCATCTCCGGATCGCAGCCGAACTTGCGCGACAGCGGCCACTCGGCACCTGCGCAGTCATAAAGAATGCGGCAGAACACCTTGGCGCCGGGGGCGGCGCGGGCGATTTTCTCGACTTCGGCCGAGCAGTCGACTGCGAACAGGCGGATGCCGAGCGCAAAGGCGCGTGCGATGTCGCGCTCCTTCTTGATGGTGTTGCCATAAGAGATGCGGTCGGGTGTCGCACCGGCAGCCAGCGCCATCTCAACTTCGGCGACGGTCGCGGTGTCGAAGCACGAGCCCATCGAGGCCAGCAGCGACAGCACTTCAGGCGACGGGTTCGCCTTCACGGCGTAAAAAACGCGTGAGTCAGGGAGCGCCTTCGCGAAGGTCTGGTAGTTGTCGCGCACGACTTCGAGGTCGACGACGAGGCACGGCTCGGTGTCGAGGCCCTCGCTGCGGCGGTTGCGCAGGAATTCCTGGATACGATCGGTCATAGCACTCTCCCAAACGGCCCTGCGACGGACCGTCCAAAAAATGATGTCGGATATGAACGCCTTGGCTATGTCGCACGATGGAGACGCGACGATAGCCGACACTCAGATCAGACTGTGCTGCCGTGGATTGGTTGGGAAAGCTCCCGCCCGCACACCTGGCAATGAAGGACAAGCCTCTTCGGTATTCGCGCTGGCTGGTGGAAAGCCAACAGAGACCAAAAAAGCCCGATCCGTCGTTGCTTTAAGTCGCGTCCCCCGTTGAGAGCGGGGTGCGCCGGTTCGCCTCCGGCTGCCAGTCACGGTTGCAAGGAGCAAAGTCACCTTCAACGGCATCCCTGGAGAGAGATGCTGGCCTCTTAAGTCTAGACCGACTTAAGCGACCCTCGGCTTCTTCGTCCCTTGGCGGCTGTCCGGCCTCTTGTCCGGATACCTACCGACTGACACACGACCACAGGCACGTGCGAAATTGGGCAAGAGTGCAAATATGAGTTTTGACTCGGTGGCGCAAGTATTTTCTTGCTCGCGAGGCAACTTTCCCCGCCGCGTGACTGAAATGTCGCGCGTGCGTTAACGAACGTCGGGAAAGATGAATGGGCGTTAAGATTTCCAGCACACCAAGCGTTCGCGAGCGATGCGCGGAGCCTCAGATCTTGCGTGTGAACGGCTCGACGCGCTGCGCGCCGCGCACGAAGCCGATCATGATGGCGACGCCGATCAGGAAGAGCACGACCTGGACGATGTGAGCGCCGGTGTCGCTGAGGCCGAACAGGATTGCGAGCGCCCAGCCGCCGGCGAAGGCCGCACCGAACACCTCGGCGCCGATCAGGATGGCGGCGCTGATGACGGTGATGACGCTGGGCCACGCGATTTCGCGGGCGTTGGCTTCGAGCTTCTTGGCGTTCATGACTTTGTGATCCCGTTTCGGGCCGCAATCTCTGCGAAATCGCTGTCTCAATCAAGCGGTAAGGGCGCAAAAAGCCCCACCCGGTGGTATAGAGAAGCTAGGAAAAATCGCTGGAAATAAGGCCTCACCATGTCAGAAGCGTCCTCAATGGCTGCCGTTGCCTCCTCGTCGCAAGTGCCGGGAGTCAACCCATTGCTCCAGCCCTGGCAGACGCCGTTCGAGACGCCGCCGTTCGCCGACATCCGGCCCGAGCACTTCCTGCCGGCCTTCGACAAGGCCTTCGCCGACCACGTCGCCGAGATCGAGGCGATCAAGACCAACCCTGCCGAGCCGACCTTCGAGAACACCGTCACGGCGCTGGAGCGCGCCGGCAAGCTGCTCTCCAAGGTGTCGGCGGTGTTCTATGACCTCGTTGGGGCCCACTCCAATCCCGAGCTTCTTAAGATCGAGTCCGAAGTGGCGCTGAAGCAGGCCCGGCACTGGAATCCGATCAGCATGGACGCCGCGCTGTTCGCCCGGGTCTCCAAGCTCCGCGACAAGGCCGCCTCGCTCAAGCTGACGCCGGAAGAGAAGCGGCTGTTGGAGAGGACTTGGACCGGCTTTCACCGCGCCGGCGCTGGCCTCTCGGACGCTGCCAAGGCGCGCACCGCCGAAATCAACGAGCGGCTGGCGCATCTGGCGACCTCCTTCAGCCACCACCTGCTCGGCGACGAGCAGGACTGGACCATGGAGCTCGGCGAGGACGATCTGGCAGGCTTGCCGGCGAGCTTCGTCGCCAGCGCCAAGGCTGCGGCCGACGAGCGCGGCATACCCGGCAAGATGGTGGTGACGCTGTCGCGATCCTTCGTCGAGCCGTTCCTGAAGGACTCCGGCCGCCGCGATCTGCGCGAAAAGGTGTTCAAGGCCTTCACCGCCCGCGGCGACAACCAGAACGACAACGACAACAGCGCGATCATCCTCGAAGTCCTGAAGCTGCGGGAGGAGCGCGCCAGGCTGCTCGGCTATCCGAGCTTCGCCGCCTATCGTCTGGAAGACTCCATGGCCAAGACGCCGGAGGCCGTGCGCGGCCTGCTGGAACGGGTCTGGAAGCCCGCCCGCGCCCGGGCTATGGCCGACCGCGACGCCTTGCAGGAACTGATCACCGAGGAGGGCGGCAACTTCAAGCTCGCCGCCTGGGACTGGCGCTATTACGCCGAGAAGTTGCGCCAGCGCCGCGCCAATTTCGATGACGCCTCGATCAAGCCGTATCTGGCGCTCGATCACATGATCGACGCGGCGTTCGACTGCGCCACCCGGCTGTTCGGCGTCACCTTCACCGAGCGCAAGGATGTGCCGGTCTGGCATCCCGACGTGCGTGTGTGGGAGGTGAAGGACGCCAGCGGCAAGCACCAGGCGCTGTTCTATGGCGATTACTTCGCGCGGCCATCCAAACGCTCCGGCGCGTGGATGACGTCGCTGCGCGACCAGCAGAAGCTCGACGGCGATGTCGCGCCGCTGATCATCAATGTCTGCAACTTCTCCAAGGGCACTGACGGCGAGCCGTCATTGCTGTCGCCCGACGATGCCCGTACGCTGTTCCACGAGTTCGGCCACGGCCTGCACGGCATGCTGTCGAATGTTATGTACCCATCGCTGTCCGGCACCAGCGTGTTCACCGATTTCGTCGAACTGCCGTCGCAGCTCTATGAACACTGGCAGGAACAGCCGCAGGTGTTGCAGAAGTTCGCGCGGCATTACCAGACCGGCGAGCCGCTGCCCGAGGACCTGCTCAAGCGCTTCATCGCCGCGCGCAAGTTCAATCAGGGCTTCGCCACGGTGGAGTTCGTGTCCTCCGCGCTGATGGACCTCGAATTCCACACCCAGCCGGCGGCCTCGATCACCGACGTCCGCGCCTTTGAAAAGCAGGAACTCGACAAGATCGGCATGCCGGCGGAAATCGCGCTGCGCCACCGGCCGCAGCAGTTCGGCCATATCTTCTCCGGCGATCATTATGCATCGGGCTATTACAGCTACATGTGGTCCGAGGTGATGGACGCGGATGCGTTCGGCGCGTTCGAGGAAGCCCACGACATCTTCGATCCGGCGGTGGCGAAGCGTCTGCACGACGACATCTACTCGTCGGGCGGATCACGCGATCCGGAGGACGCCTACATTGCCTTCCGTGGCCGCAAGCCCGAACCGGATGCGCTGTTGCGCCGTCGCGGATTGCTCAACGAACCCGAAGCGGCTTAACCAAAGTTCGATATGACGAGCACGATGCGCCGTCTCATTCAGTGCCTGAGCTTTGTTGCAGTGTTCGCGCTGGGCGCCAGCGCCGCGCAGGCTCATCCGCATGTCTGGATCACGGCCAAGAGCGAACTGGTCTACGCGCCGGATGGCAGCATCACCGGCGTGCGGCATGCGTGGACGTTTGACGACATGTTCTCGACCTATGCGCTGCAAGGCATCGAGACCAAGACCAAGGGCGTCTACACCCGCGAGGAACTTAAACCCCTGGCGCAGACCAATGTGGAATCGCTTAAGGAATATGGCTTCTTCACCTTCGCCAAGATTGGCCCCAAGGGCAGTCAGAAGAAGGAGAAGTTCACCGATCCGGTCGATTACTATCTCGACTACAAGGACTCGGCGCTGACGCTGCATTTCACGCTGCCGTTCAAGACGCCGTTCAAGGCGGATGCTCTCGCCATCGAGGTGTTCGACCCGTCGTACTTCATCGACTTTCAGTTGAACGAGAAGGACCCGGTCACGCTGGTCGGTGCGCCGGCCGGTTGCAAGCTCACGGTGGAGCGTCCCAGCGACGGCAGCGCACAGGCGCAGACGATGAACGAGCAGACCTTCCTCAACGGCGACAATTCCAACTACGGCGCGATGTTCGCCAACAAGATCAATGTGAGTTGCGCGCCATGACAACAACTCGTCCGATCCTTCGCATCGTGCCGATTGGTCTTGCGGTTCTCGCCGTGGCGCTGGTTCTGGATTGCACGGTTCATGCGGCTTTCGCGCAAAACCCGTTCGGTGCGCCGAAGGGCGCGGTGCCGGACTCGCAGGTCGGCGGCATCGTCGGCTGGCTGCTCGCCAAGCAATCCGAATTCTATCGCCAGATGTCGGCGACCATTCGGGCCGCCAAGACCGACGGCAGCGCGGTGTGGGCGCTGCTCGGTATCTCTTTCGCTTACGGTATTTTTCATGCCGCCGGTCCGGGCCACGGCAAGGCGGTGATTTCGTCCTATCTGATCGCCAATGAGGAAACCGCAAAACGCGGCATCGCGTTGTCATTCGTCTCCGCGCTGATGCAGGCGCTGGTGGCGATCGCCATCGTCGGCATCGGCGCGGCTCTTCTCAATGTCACCGCCGGCCAGATGTGCGGGGCGGAGCGTGTCATCGAGATTGCCAGTTATGGTTTGATCGCGGCGTTCGGCGCGCGGCTGGTCTACGCCAAGGGCGGCGGATTTTTCCGCGCGCTGCGTTCATGGCGCGGTGCATCCGGGCCGCAACTCGTTCCCGCGATGGCTCATGTCCCTGGTCAGGGCCATGTTCATCACGATCATTCGCATCACGACCACGATCATGGACATGCAGACGGTGTTGTGCACGCGCGTGCGGCTCATGCGCATCATGATCATGGACACGATAATCATGGACATCACCACCACGATCACGCGGGCCATATTCACGACGAGCATTGCGGCCATTCGCACGGGCCGGAACCGAGTGAACTTGCCGGTCCCGGCGGTTGGGCACGCGGGTTGAGCGCGGTGCTGACGGTGGGCATTCGCCCGTGTTCTGGTGCGATCCTCGTTCTGGTGTTCGCGCTGGCGCAGGGTCTGTTCTGGGCCGGTGTCGCCGCAACCTTGCTGATGGGGATCGGAACCGCGATCACGGTCTCGGCCATAGCTCTCATCGCGGTCTCTGCGAAGGGTGTCGCAGGCCGCATCGCCGCGGGCCGCGACGGCGGCGGTGCGATCCTGTTGCGTGGCATCGAGTTCGGTGCAGCCGGTCTGGTGTTGCTGTTCGGCGTGGGTCTGCTGCTGGGCTATATTGCCGCAGAGCGCGTCACCTGTTTCTAGTCATTACAATCTGCTTGCCTTGACAATATTTCCGTAACGCGCGAACCAAATTCATCATGACAGTCGTTGTTCCCCTCGATGCACATCGCCCGGCCACGCAGGCTGCGCCGTCGCGCGTCGGCGTGCTGCTGGTCAATCTCGGCACGCCCGATACCGCTGATGCAAAGGGCGTTCGTGTTTATCTGCGGGAGTTCCTGTCGGATCCGCGCGTGATCGAAAATCAAGGGCTGATCTGGCAGATCATTCTCAACGGCATCGTTCTGGTGATCCGTCCCGCCAAGAAGGCGAAGGATTACCTGAAAATCTGGAACACCGAAAAGAACGAGTCGCCGCTCAAGACCATCACCCGCGCGCAGTCCGACAAGCTCGCGGCGTCAATCGCGGATCAGAAGCATGTCGTCGTCGATTGGGGCATGCGTTACGGCAATCCCTCGATCAAGTCGCGGATCGATGCGCTGACGGCGCAAGGCTGCGACCGGATTCTGGTGATGCCGCTCTATCCGCAATATTCGGCGTCGACCTCGGCCACGGTGGTGGACAAGGTCGCCCTTGCCCTGAAGGACATGCGCGCGCAGCCCACGGTGCGTTTCACGCCGCCTTACTACGACGAGCCGGGCTATATCGATGCGCTCGCGGTCTCGATCGAGCGGCATCTCGCGGCGTTGCCATACGAGCCCGAAGTCATCATGGCGTCGTTCCACGGTATGCCGCAATCCTACATTGCCAAGGGCGATCCCTATCAGGCGCAGTGTATCGCGACGGTAGATGCCCTGCGCGCGCGCATGGGTCTGGACGACAAGAAGCTGATGCTGACCTTCCAGTCGCGCTTCGGTTATGAAGAATGGCTCCAGCCCTATACCGACAAGACCATCGAACAGCTTGCCAAGGACGGTGTGCGGCGAATTGCCGTCGTCACCCCCGGCTTCTCGGCGGATTGTCTCGAGACGCTCGAGGAAATTGCCCAGGAAAACGCCGAGATATTCCATCACAACGGCGGCGAGCAGTTCTCCTTTGTCCCCTGCCTCAACGACAGCGACGAGGGCATGGATGTGATCCGTCAGCTTGTGCTGCGCGAGTTGCAAGGCTGGATCTAGACCACTGGATTTAAGCGCTGGCTGGTTCCGGCCCATCTCCGCGTGTTGTTGGCCTCATCCTCGAACCGTATCCCTGCTTTGGCCGACCAAGGGCAGAGCGGCCGTCACGCGTCCGTGCTAGGCTAGCCGCAACAGGGTGTCTTGCGCTTTTGGATTCATTTGCAGGGAGCTTTCAATGTCCGGTTTCGATATTTTTGCCATTGCGTTCGTTCTGCTCGTGATCTTCACGCTGTTCGCCGGCGTCAAGACTGTGTCGCAGGGTTACGACTGGACCATCGAGCGGTTCGGCAAATACACCCGCACGCTGGAGCCCGGCCTTAACATCATCATCCCCTATTTCGACCGCGTCGGTCGCAAGGTGAACATGATGGAGCAGGTGATCGACATTCCAGGACAGGAAGTTATTACGCGGGACAACGCCACTGTCTCGGTGGACGGCGTCGCGTTCTATCAGGTGTTCGATGCCGCCAAGGCTAGCTACGAGGTCTCCAACCTCAATCAGGCGATCATAACGCTGACCATGACCAACATCCGTTCGGTGATGGGCGCGATGGACCTCGATCAGGTGCTGTCGCATCGCGACGAGATCAACGAGCGGCTGCTGCGCGTGGTCGATGCCGCCGTCTCGCCATGGGGCCTCAAGGTCAACCGCATCGAGATCAAGGACATCGTGCCGCCGGCCGATCTCGTCGAGGCGATGGGCCGCCAGATGAAGGCTGAGCGCGTCAAGCGCGCCGACATCCTTCAGGCCGAAGGTCAGCGCCAGTCGGAGATCCTGCGCGCGGAAGGCGCCAAGCAAGCGCAGATCCTGCAAGCCGAGGGACGCAAGGAAGCTGCGTTCCGCGATGCCGAGGGCGCGCGAGCGCGCCGCTGAGGCGGAAGCCAAGGCCACCGAGATGGTCAGCAACTCCATCGCCAGCGGCGATGTCGCCGCGCTGAATTATTTTATCGCCGACAAGTACATCAAGGCGTTCAGCCAGATCGCGGATTCGCCGAACCAGAAGATCATCATGCTGCCGATCGAGGCGACCGGCGTTCTGAGCTCGCTTGCAGGCATCAGCGAAATAGCCAAGGCAACGTTCGGCGAGGGCGGATCGGCGTCCGCGCCGCGCCGTCCGCCGACCGTGCCGAACACCACTCCGAAATCCTGAGATCGCCATGGGTGAGCTTCTGTCGAAACTCGGGACATGGAACTGGCTGATCATCGGCGTGGTGCTGATGGGGATCGAAACCTTTGCGCCCGGCGTGTTCATGCTGTGGCTCGGGCTTGCGGCCCTGATCGTCGGGCTGCTGTCGTTCGGCATCGTCTGGTCCTGGCAGACGCAGATCATCGTGTTCGCGGTGTTGTCGATTGCGATGGTGCCATTGTGGCGGAATTTTTCCCGCCGCAACGCCAGGCCGACCGACAAGTCATTCCTGAACAAGCGCGCTGAAGGCCTGATCGGCCGCGTCTTCACGCTGGAGAAACCGATCGTCGACGGCGTCGGTACGGTGAAGATCGACGACACTGTGTGGCGCGTGTCGGGGCCGGATACGCCGGCCGGCAGCCGCGTCAGGATCGTGAGTGCCGACGGGGCGATGCTGACTGTGGTGTCAACCTAGGCCTATGCGATTGAAGCCTCATGGTGAGGAGGCGCTTCTTCGGCGCCGTCTCGAACCATGAGGCGTGCGTCGAGACATTCTCACTTATCCTCATCCTTCGAGACGCGCGTAAAGAACGCGCTCCTCAGGATGAGGAACAGGTTGAACTCGAGATAATAGATACTACGCCACGCCCGCGCGCAGGATGTCGTGCAGATGCACGATGCCGACCGGCTTCTTGCCTTCGGTCACGATCAGCGCGGTGATCTTCGACGAGTTGAGAATTTCCAAAGCCTCGCTGGCGAGCAGATCGGGGCTGATGGTTTTCGGATTCTTCGTCATGACGTCGTCGACCGTGGCGGTCATGAGGTCCGGCCGCATGTGACGGCGCAGGTCGCCGTCGGTGACGATGCCTTCGATCTCGCCGCGCGCATTGACGATCCCCACGCAGCCGAAACCTTTCGACGTCATTTCCACCAGCGCGTCGGACATCTTGGTGCCGAGCGGCTTGACCGGCACCGCAGCGTCCTTGTGCATCAGGTCGCGGACGAATTTCAGCATCGCCCCTAGTTTGCCGGAGGGGTGCAGCGCGCTGAAATCCAGCGCGGTAAAGCCGCGGCTTTCCAGCAATGCGACCATCAGCGCATCGCCGAGCGCGAGCTGCATCAGCGATGACGTGGTCGGCGCCAGATTGTGCGGGCAGGCCTCGCGGGCCTTCGGCAGTGTCAGCACGATGTCGGCGGCGCTGCCGAGTGTCGAGCCGGCTTCGGATGTCACCGCGATCAGGCCGATGCGGAAGCGCCGCGAATAATTGATGAGGTTCTTCAGTTCGGTGGTCTCGCCGGACCACGACAGCGCCATGATGACATCGTCGGCGGTGATCATGCCGAGGTCGCCATGGCTGGCTTCCGCCGCATGCACGAAGAAGGCGGGGGTGCCGGTGGAAGCGAAGGAGGCGGCCATCTTCTTGCCGATGTGGCCGGACTTGCCGAGCCCCGTGACGATCAGGCGGCCCTTGGCATCGCGAATGCGCGCCACGGCGGCGTCGAAAGCCGGACCGAGATCGGATTGCAGCGCGTTCGCCAGCGCGGTGATACCGCTGGCCTCGGCCTCAAGGGTCCGCAGCGCGGATTCGATGGCAGGCGACGTTGCGCGGGTCGCGGAAGGGGTCGCTGTCCGCGATTTCGAGATGGCCATGCGTCATTCCAGTTGAGAGGGAACGGCCGCGCGACGGGCGCGCCGGTCCGGGACTTCTCCTAGCACATTCAAGCCGTCGGCGCGACGCGCCCAGCCCCGCCTAACCCCCTGTTAACCATAATTGTTTTAACTCTGTTAACGGCGTCCGCTTGCGCCGCGCGGCGGCGTCTTCGCCCGCAATGACCTGAGTTTGTTTGGTTTTTCGACGCGGTCCCGCCGGGTTCCGGGACCGGAAGGTGAGTGAAAAGTGGAAGGCTCGCGGCAACCTGTCCGGTTGTGGGATCATCGCTGGCGCGTGCCCCCATGGCGCGCGCTGCCGGTGTGCGGCCTGCTGATCCTGTGCCATCCGGTGGCGGCAGCCGCCCAGTCGCTGACGCCCGATATGCTGAGTCCCACGCAGGACGGCTTCGCGCCGCGCGACCGGTCGCTGTTGCGCCGGACCGCGGAGAATGCCGGCGACGACCAGGACCGCGACAGAAATCGGATTGCCCCGTCGCGCATCGGCGCGATCCCGACCTACGGCATTCCGCCTGCGTCCGGCGCGTCCGACAGCGGCTTCGATCTCGCTCAACCGCGTGCGCAAGCGGCCGAAGCTCTATCCCGGCGCGCCGAAGCCGAAGGCGCTCGGTCCCGGCACGCCGCAGCCATCTGCGCCGAAAGCAAAAGTCGCGGCTCCTGTGTCGCAATCGGTCGCCGGCACGTTTCCCGGCCAGCCGCCGCGCCGCCGCCTCAAACCGGACGACGATCCGTTCGCCAATGTCGGTTTCCACACCGGCACGTTTCTGACCAAGGCCGCGGTCGAGGTATGGGGTGGCTACAGCACCAATCCCGGGCGCATCGATACGCCGAAGGGGTCGGCGTTCTATACGGTGTCGCCGGAATTGCTGATCGCCTCCGACTGGGAGCGCCATTCGCTGATCGCCGACCTGCGCGGCTCGTTCACCGGCTACAACACGACCTTTCCGCCGCTCGCCGGCGGTCCGTCGCCGGTACCCACCAACATCGATACCCCGAGTTTCGATGGCAGGATCAAGGGCCGCATCGACGCGCAGCGCGACACCCGGATCAACACCGAACTGCGCATGCGGGTCTTCACCGACAATCCTGGATCGCCGAATATCCAGCAGGGTCTTTCGCAATACCCGCTGGCGACGACGATCGGCGGCACCGTCGGCGTCGAGCACGATTTCAACCGATTGCAGGTGTCGGTCGCGGGCCTCGCCGACCGCACCACGTATCAGTGGTCGAAGCTCACCGACGGCTCGTCGACCACCAACGACGACCGCAATTACAACCAGTTCGGCGGCCTCACGCGCGTCAGCTACGACCTGATGCCCGGCGTCAAGCCGTTCGGCGAAGTCTCCCTCGACACGCGCAAGCACGACGTGCAGTTCGATCGTTCCGGCTATGAGCGCGATTCCACCGGCGGTTACGTCAAGGCCGGCTCGACGTTCGAGTTCTCCCGGCTGCTGACCGGCGAGGCCGCGATCGGCTATTCGCTGCGCACCTATCAGGATCCGCGCCTCACCGACATGAAGGGCCTTTTGACCAGTGCGTCGCTGATCTGGACCGCGACGGGTCTCACCACGGTAACGCTGGGCGCGACATCGTCGATCGACGAGACCACGCTGCCCGGCGTGTCGGGCGTCATTTCCCGCGATTACTCCTTGCAGGTCGATCATGCATTCCGGCGCTGGCTGATCGGCACCGTGAAAGCCGGCACCGGCACCTCGGACTATGACGGCGCGCGCTTCGACAGGCGCTATTTCGTCGAAGGCGATCTGGTCTACAAGCTGTCGCGCACCTTCCAGCTCAAGGCGCAGGTGCGCCAGGACTGGCTGGAAAGCTCGGTCAATGGAGCAGGTTCCTCGGCGACCGTGGTGATGCTCGGCGTTCGCGTGCAGCGGTGAGGGTTTCACCTCGCCCCGTTCTTGCGGGGAGAGATCGCGAGCCAACGGGTCGGCGCAGAGTGCCGCCCGATGATAAACTTCGCGAGCGGGTGAGGGGCGCCTGTTTTCACGCGTCATCACATCCATCGTCATTCCGGGGCGCGAGCAGCTTTGCGAGCGAACCCGGAATCCATCTTCGCGGTCGCGGCCAGAATTTCTGCCGTATGGATTCCGGGCCCGCGTCCAAGGGGACGCGTCCCGGAATGACGTGGTGTAAGCACTTGCGATGCGCCGGTTCCGATTCAATTATCAAACAGCCACTTTCATTCGCGCATCCATTCGCGCACGCGCAATCGTTCTCGCGCCATGCGCGAGGTGAGCTCTTAGTTTCGCCCCTCTCAAAACAATGAGGGGCATGGAGCGCCGCGAGGCGCAAATGTGTTGTCTCGCTGCCGGCATCCGCTTGCGAGGCGAATGATGATCCGGAAGCGCGTCGCCTCACGGCGCTCCATTGCGGCGATTTTGGGCGAGAGGACCGTACTTCCGGGTCAGGACGGGCGCGGCGCGCCTTGATCCGGCGGGATTTCCCCGCCTTCATCCTGTCCTCGTCCAGCCGCTGACGGCAGAGCCACGTAGTTGGCCCGGACGGTGACCCCAGCCTCCCGGGCATGTGTGTGGAAACACACGCGCAGGCGCCGCATCCTGCTCCGCTTAACGAGCGCCCTCGAGAAGCGCCCCTCACGAACAGGACATGCCGAACCTAAGCGCGGTTTTGGAAGCGGGGATTTGTATCCCCATCACGAAATGTTGCAGGAGTCGTCTCCCCGTCATTCCGGGGCGCGAGCATCTTCGCGAGCGAACCCGGAATCCATAACGGCAGCAAGACTGGATTCCGGGCCCGCGCCCAAGAGGGCGCGTCCCGGGATGACGAACTCCCGGGATGACGAAACGGGAAATCACCCGGAGCGCGGTGAAATCCGGGATGAACATGACCGGACGTGCCCCGGATTGCGCCGCGCTTCATCCGGCTAGAGGCCCGTTGTCGTTTCGCAATCTCTTCGCGTCGTCCCGAGATGCGAGCGGCGCTTGACAGTGCGCCTTCGATAGGAACAAATAGAGAACATAAATCAATCCCGACTCGCCGGGCAAGGCAAACCGGCCTGTCGCGATCTCTGTCACATCGGAGAGCCATCATGTTCAGACCGGCCACGCAGAAAGACATCGATCGCTACGACCGCGCCGTGGACAGCGCCATCGCCACCTGCGGCGGCGACATTCGCGGCGCGCTCAAGGCGCTCATCATCGCCAATGAATTTCTGGAGGAAGAGTTGCGGCAGGTGATGGCGGAGATTTCAAAAGGTACGCAACATGGACGAGAAGTCGCTTAGCAAAATCGTGGTATCGTTAGTCGATAGGTAGCTCTGCAATCTTCGACAAGGGTAATACTACCGTCAATCCGTTGGTATTCCTTAAGTCGACCGCAAAGCCTTCACCCTTGATTCCGATAAAATGTACCCAAGTGAAGTTTTTAATGCGAATGATACCCTGAGATAATTTGGGTGTGAGTCCCTCATAATAACTTATCGATTCAGGTAAGCGGTAAGGATTCACGTCGTGAAGACCTTCGTGGCACATTTGATAGAGCGCGATAAGCTCCCTGTAAGTGAGGCGGTTCTCCGGAACGCCCTCAAAGACGGCTTTGTACCGCGGGTCGCTCGATTTCTTCATGCGAGATGGGGAGGGAAGAACGCTGATGTTCTTCTTGTGCAATCGCTCAAAAATGGTTTCGGCGTTCCAATGTTTTTTTACATCCTTTGGGATTCCTAACTCTCCTAAGCTGTGTTCCGTTGCAACCAAACACATATGAGCTATCGTTTCGATAGCCTTACGCCCTTGGAGAGAAACGGCTTCGACAATCTGCCATTTTGGTGCGCTCGAAATCAGAACGGCTTCCGCAAACTCGATTCGGTGGCGCAATCTTATGCAGAGTTGCTGATAGACTTCCTTTGGGGGCAGTTTAGCCATGCAAGCCGTATCTGTCCTTACTTCATCAGCGTCTTCGCCACGGCCATGTACATCGGCAGCGAGACCGGATCGTTGGCGGCGTTGGCGGCCATCGGATGCGAGGCGTAGCGCACGATCACCATCTCGGCCTTCGGGTCGATATAGATGCTCTGGCCGTAGATGCCGCGCGCGCTGTAGGCGTTGTGCTCGTTGTGGGTGATCCACCACATGTCGCGATAGGACCAGCCCTTCAGCAGCGGATAGCCGGCTTTCTCGAAGTCTTCCTTCCTGCCGCCCTTCTCGATGTCGGCAACGGCCGCCGCCGGAATAACCTGCTTGCCGTTGACCTTGCCCTTGTTGCGCATCATCTCGCCGAAGCGGGCGAGATCGCGCAGCGCGGTGTTGAGACCGCCGCCGCCGGATTCGGTGCCGATGCTGTCGACCATGAAATAGGCGTCGTGCTCCGCGCCGAGCTTCGACCAGACCCGCTGCGACAGCAGGTCGGCCATCGACAGGCCGCTGGCGCGCTTGACAATCCAGGCCAGCACTTCGGCGTTCGCGGTCTTGTAGAAGAAGCCGTTGCCGTGCTCGCCCTCCTTCTTCAGCTTGACGAGGAAGTCGAAGAAGGTGCGCGGCCCCTGATAGTTCGGCGTCAGCGGCACCATGCCGCCGGCGCGCGCATAGTCGAACACTTCGGCCTGCGGGTCGGAATAGTTTTCCGAGAACTTCACGCCGATGGTCATGTCCATCACCTGGCGCACGGTGGCGTCGCCGTAGGCGGAATCCTTCAACTCGGGGACATATTTCGTCACGGGTGCGGCGGGATCGAGCTTGCCGTCGGCGGCCAGAATCGCCGCCAGCGTGCCGACGAAGGATTTCGTCACCGAGAAAGCGATGTGCGGACGCTGCGCGCTGCCTTCGCCGAGATATTTTTCATAGACGACCTTGCCCTTGTGCAGCACGAGGATGCCGTCGGTGTAGGTCAGTTGCAGCGCGTCGTTGAAGGTGATCGCCTTGCCGTCCATGGTGGTGATCGCGACATTGCCGAGATCGCGCTCGGCGCGCGGCAGCGGCGTTACCGGGCCGTCGCCGCGCGAAACGTTCGCGGTGGGCACCAGTTCGCGGATGTGGCTGAACGCCCAGCGCGTGTTGGGAAACTTCAGGCTCGATCCGTCGATGAAGCGGATGGTCTTGTCCGGCGGCGGCGGAAAGCCCTGCATCATGCCGAGTGTCTTCGGGTCGGTCTGCGCTGCGGTGGGAAGCGGCTGCGCCGTCTGTGCATCTAGTCCGGTGGATGGCAGGGTCATTCCGATACTCGTCAGGAGGACGCAGAGGGCGGGGACGCGTGAAGCGATGCGAAAGGGCATGAATGTTTCCTCGGTTTCTTATGCCTTCGTTGCCGAAGTTGCGCGAAGCCTATCCGAGCACCTTTCGCGAGACCAGCGCAGAATCCGCCAAGGGCCATCACGTCTCATTGCGTGAATAGCTGCGCAAAAAAACCGCCGGACGCAGGTCCGGCGGTTTGCCTGGTGTGATGCGGATAAAACTTACGGGCAGGGATAGCGGTTGCCGTCGCGATTGAGATAGGTGCCCGAACGCGGGTCGTAGGAGCGATAACGCTGCGCGCAATAGGCCGCGTTCTGCTGGGCCTGCGCCTGCGATGCGGCGATGGCTCCGCCGAGGATCGCGCCCGCTGCGAGGCCGATGCCGACGCCCGCCGCGGTGCCGCCGTAGCCGTGATGACGATGGCCATAATAGCCGCGGCGATAATACTGAACATTCTCGACATCGCTGGAAGCGGAAACGGCGCTGGACAGGATCGTGTCGGTCATCAGCGGCGCAGATGTCGCCGATTGCGGGAGAGCGATCGCCGCGGTTGCGGCAACCAGGGCGGCCGCGAGAAATTTTGCTGTTCGCATATCAGTTCCTTCCGTGAGATTTCCGGATCGTGGTTTCGAGGTGGATGAACTTAACCCTTCACGCCGCAAAGCGCCAAGACAATGGCATGGCTATCATGAATGCCGATGAACAGCCGGTGTCGAAGTATGACGACTTTATGCGATCAGCGCTTGATGCAGATCATTCTTCAGGTTCGCGAACGGCGCGGCGATCCTTCACGACGCCGATGGTGACGCCGAGGCGTTCGATCCTGGCGACGACTTTGCCCGCGAGGGTGCGGTCGCAGTTCATGTGTGTCGGCGCGATGTAGAAATCCGCCAGACGCCAGTCGTACATCTTGATCCATTGCAGGTTGGGCCGCGCATACTCCTCGTAGGAGACCCGCTCGCCGCAAACGGCGACGCGATAGACATTGGTCTGCGCGGTTTCCGGCTCGGTGCGGTCGAGGTACTCGTGCAACTCCTCGACGGCTTCCGGCATGATGTTGACCCAGTAGTCGGTCACGAAACGCCGCGATGCACCTTCCAGTCCGCCGACCAACTGGTTGTAGTAGAGATATTCGTAGGGATGCAGGTGATACAGCTTGCCCGCCGTCCAGGTGAAACAGGTCGCAAGCACGGCAAGCCAGACGATCAAGGCGTTGCGATGCAGCCGCGCCAGCGCGCCGATCGATGTGCTCAGTCCGACGCCGGCAAGCACCGCGATGGCCGGAAACACGAACAGGAAATGGCGGCAGCCGTCGAGCGCGGGTCCTTCGGTGACGACCTGGCACGCCACCGGGAAGATCGCGGCGAACGCGATCAGCCCCAGTTCGCGGCGGTGCGTGCCGCCGATGCCGCTGATGCGCGCCGGCAACGCGACCAGCGCCAGCGAGAGCAGCGTCGCGCCGAGCGTCAGCAGCGGCAGCCGGATCGCGATATAGGTCGGCACATACGAGCGCGGCACATCGGCCATCTCGTAGAACTTGCCGAACAGGATGGTGCGGATGTGATAGTGAAAGTCGCCGAACGAGAGCAGTCCGCGCACCGGATTGAGCGGCGACAGCGCCGCCCACGGCCACGCCGCGATCATGATGACGTAGGCGATCATGAAGCCGGGCAGGAACCACAGCGCCGAGCGCATCGCAAAGCGTGAGCGCTCTTGCCAGTGGCCGATCACGGGGCGCGGCAGGTTCATCAGGATGGCGAGGCCGGCATATCCCACCAGCAGCAGGCCGAGCGACTTGATGCCGAGCGCGGCGCCCGTCATCGTGCCGAACCCGATCACGTCGCGCATGCGCGGCGTCGGCAGGTCGCGCGTGGCGCGGATCAGGAAATACATCGCGCCGGCCATGAAGGAGGCGAGCGGGATGCCCTTGGTGTGGTTGTACATGCCGCCGTACCACGAGCCGCACAGCGCCAGCGCCACGATGGCGAAGAACGCCGCGCGCGGTCCCGCGATCAATCGCGCGGTTGCTCCCGCAGCGGCGATGCCGCCGATGCCGATCAGCGCACACAACAGATGGCGCAGCTCGTACTGGTCGACCGGCAGGATCTGCGCGAGGCCGAGCGCTGCGATGTCGAACAGTCCGCCGTAGAGATAGAGGTTGTCGAGCTTGAACAGCGACTGGTCGGTGAAGCCGCTCTTGTAATAGGCGACGATCAGTTCGCCGTATTGATGCTGCACGCCTTCGTCATTGGAAATCGCGTAGTCCTGGAAGGTCCAGACTGCGAGGACGACGAGTGCGGCCAAGGCGGCGCAGGAGGCGAGATCGAAGACGCTGCGGCTGCCGAGCCAGCGTGCGAATTGCCTAAATCGCAGGCTCAAGCGTTCGCCGGCGCCAGCGAAATCGCGGCCGGAAACGTCCAGCCCCCGCTTACGGAATCGGTCATTCCCGGCGTTCCTCAGCTTTTACGCCATGCCCCACGGCGAAGCCGGCCCTTTGGCCGGCTCGGGAACAACCATAGGTGCGGGAAAGGCACTTGCTCAAGGAAATTGCATCTTGCGCTGCGAAAGGCGGCATTCGCAAAAAGTATTAGACAACAATCGTTAACCGCTTCGCGGCCCGGGTAATGCCGGTGTAGAGCCATCGCGCCCGGCTGTCCTGGAAGGCGAAGCTCTCGTCGAACAGCACGACGTCGTTCCACTGCGACCCCTGCGACTTGTGCACCGTCAGCACGTAGCCGTAGTCGAATTCGTCATAGGGGCGGCGCTGCTCCCATGGAATGTCCTCGATGCCGCCGCCGAAACAGTCCCCACGCACCGAGACTTTGGTCACCTTGGCGGTGCTGACGTCCTCGTCGGGCGACAGCCGCATGGTGATGATGCTGGATTTCGACTGCGCCCGCGACTTCACCCGCCACAACCCGCCGTTGAACAGCGCTTTCTTGCGGTTGTTGCGCAGGCAGACCAGCTTGTCGCCGGCCACCGGCAACGGGTCTTCGATTCCCTGCTTCTGCCGCACGCGCATGTTGTAGGCGCGCCGCGTGTTGTTGCGGCCGACCAGAATCTGGTCGGCGGCCATCACCCGATCCGGATCGAGCGCGTCGCGCCGCACCACTTCGCTTTCGCCGAAGGTGCCGAGATCGAGCGTGCGGCCTTCGCGCACCGCCATCGACATCCGCACGATCGGATCGTCCTGCGCCTGGCGATGGACCTCGGTCAGCATCGCGTCCGGCTCGGCATCGGTGAAGAAGCCGCCGCCCTGGATCGGCGGCAACTGCGCCGGATCGCCCAGCACCAGCAGCGGACAATCGAACGACATCAGGTCGCGCCCGAGTTCGGCGTCCACCATCGAGCATTCGTCGATCACGATCAGCTTGGCCTTGGAGGCTGGGGCGTCGTCCCATAGCTCAAAGCTTGGCTGCTCCTCGCCGGACTCGCGGGTGCGGTAGATCAGCGAATGGATGGTCGAGGCGTTGTCGCAGCCCTTGTTGCGCATCACCAGCGCCGCCTTGCCGGTGAACGCCGCGAACTTCACGTTGCCGTTGACGCCGTCGGCGATGTGCCGCGCCAGCGTGGTCTTGCCGGTGCCGGCATAGCCGAACAGCCGGAACACCGGCGGCGTGCCGCCTTTGCCGGGTTTGGCCTTGAGCCAGTCGGCGACGGCGCGGAGCGCCTGATCCTGATGCGGCGTGAATGTGGTCATCGGTATGTGCGGGCAATCTATCGGGGATAAGCAGGGCAGACGTGCATAGCTGACTCGCAGCCGTCACGATGACAAATAATGCGGCCGATTGTGACGAAACATTCGTCGCAATCCCCGCCGCTTGTCATATATGGTCTGGGCTGCAAGGTCCAAATGACCCGGTCGGAATGATCAAGGCGCGTCCATGGAACGTTTCTTTCTCCAGATCGCCACGGCGTTCAGCGCGCTGGCGCTGCTCGGGCTTGGCATTGCCGGCGTGATACTCGGTGTTCAGTTCATGCACGGCGTCGGCACGATCACGGTCGATAATTACTTCCGGCTTCTGTCCGGCATCCTGGTCGGGATGGGCATCGTGTTCCTGATCTCGATCCCCCATGTCGAGCGCTATCGCGAACGGTTCGGGATTTTGACCTTCATGATCGTGCTGGGCGGTCTGGCTCATCTCTATTCGGTGTCGCTCCACGGCATTCCGAGCATCGGCACGCTGTTCGGACTGTTCATGGAGCTGGTCTATGCGCCGCTATTGTGGCTGCTGCAACGCCATGTCGCCCGCCGCGCCGCGCTGCATCCGCATTGATGCAAGTGTCATTGATGCAAATGTCAACGCATCGGGCGGAGCGCGCTTCTCCACCTCTCCCCGTAAGAACGGGGAGAGGTGAAGAGGAATGCGCACGATGACCGTTCTCAAGCGCGTTGCCATCGCCCTTGTGATTGTCTTCGTCGTCGCCGTGTTCGGCCTGTTCGCGCTCAATTTCTATCGCCAGTCCACATCCGGCGACGATCCCGGCGCAAAGCCGCCGGTGATCTATGAGCGCTCCGACCGGCCGTCCCGCGCCTGAGATGCGGAGCGGTTGCGCGGGCGCGTTGCGTCTCTGTAGACTGCCATCGAGACAGCCGGACAACGGCCCGAAAAGGTGAGGGTGTCCCTCATGACAACAATAAAAACCGGGAGACGCCTTAATGACCGCGACATCGTTCGACTATACGCCGCTGCTGGCCGAGGGGCTGCCACCGGCCGCGGCGAAATGGAACGGCTTTCCGAAGTATAATTTTGTCGGCGGCAACAACGACGCCGATCAGGTGCCGGTCGCAAAGCTGCTGGAAGCGTCCATCGCCGTGCTGACCCGCGAGGGCGCGATGCTCGCGACCTATGGCCTCAACAGCGGCCCGCTCGGCTATCGACCGTTGCGTGAGTTTCTTGTCGGCAAACTCAAGCGCGACGCCGGCATCACCTGCACCGCAGATGAAATCCTCATCACATCGGGTTCGTTGCAAGGGCTTGATCTTGTCAACGGCATTTTGCTGTCGCCGGGCGACACCGTGCTGATCGAACAGGAGTGCTATCAGGGATCGATCACGCGGCTGACCCGGCGCGGGGTCAAGATCGTCGGCATTCCTCTCGATCATGACGGCATGCGGACCGACGCGGTCGCGGCCGCACTGGCCGACCTCAAGGCCAAGGGAATCCGCCCGAAATACATCTACACCATTCCGACGGTGCAGAATCCCACCGGCACCATCATGAGCAAGCAGCGCCGCGCCGAATTGCTGAAGCTCGCGGAGGACTATGGCGTGCCGATCTTCGAGGACGATTGCTATGCCGACCTGATCTGGAACGGCCAGCGCCCGCCCGCACTCTACGCCATGAGCAAGACCAACAACATCATTCATATCGGCTCGTTCTCGAAGTCGGTCGCACCGGCACTGCGCGTCGGCTACATCGTGGCGCCGTGGAACGTGCTGTCGCGCATTCTCAGCACCAAGACCGATGCGGGATCGGGCGCGCTGGAGCAGATGGTGCTGGCGGAATATTGCCAGGCGCATTTCAGCGACCATGTGCCGAAGCTGAGGCGCGGCCTGCGTGTCAAGCTGGAGGCGATGATGGAGGCGCTGGCCGAGCAGTTTGGCACGGCGGCGGAGTTTGACGATCCGCGCGGCGGCATCTTCCTGTGGGTCAAGCTGCCGGATACGGTCGATACGCTGAAGCTCTATCAGGCGGCGCTTGCGTCCGGCATCGCCATCAATCCCGGCACCGAATGGTCGGTCAATGCCGCGCACAGCGGGAGCCGGTTGCGGCTGTGTTTCGCCAGTCCGTCCGTGCAGGAGATTCGTGACGGCGTCGCGGCGCTGGCGGAGGTGTGCCGCCGCGAGTTCGGCGTGCCGAGCCGCAGCGCCAATGTGGAGCGGGCGGCGGGAGCGTAGTTGCGGGTAAAATACAAATGGCCGGGACAAGCCCGGCCATGACGCAGATATTTTAGTCTGAACTACGCCGCTTGCCGTTGCGAAATGGCGGCGGCTTCCGCCGCGGCGCGCTGCATGCTCGATGACATTTCGTTGGTCACCACGCTTTGCTCCTCGACCGCCGCCGCTGTCGACGTCACGTATTCGCTGACGCTCTGGATCGCCTGCTTGATGCTCTCCAGCGCGCCAACGACATCGCCGGAAATGTTGTTGAGGCTGTCGATCTCCTGGCCGATCTTGTCGGTGGCCTGCTTGGCCTGACTGGCGAGGTTCTTGACTTCGGACGCGACCACCGCGAATCCGCGGCCCGCCTCGCCGGCGCGTGCGGACTCGATGGTTGCATTGAGCGCCAAGAGATTGATCTGCCCGGTGATGTTGCCGATCAGTTCGACGATGCCGCTCATCGACTGGGCTGCATCGTTCAGGCGCTGGGCCTGGGTGTCTGCGGCTTCGACCCGGTCCACCGCCATGGTCGCGGTCTCCCGCGACTTCGTCATCGCCGCGGAAATCTCACGGACCGACGAATTCAGTTCCTCGGCGCCCGATGCAACCGACTCCATCATGCCGCGGACCCGCTCGTTGCCGATCCGGACCAGCACCTGCGCCGTGGTGTCGGTGGCGTATTTCACGACCTTGAACGGCTTGCCGTTGAGATCGAGTATCGGATTGTAGGAGGCCTGAATCCAGATTTCCCTGCCGCCCTTGCCGATCCGCTTGTATTCGGCGGCCTGATACTCGCCGCGATTGAGGCTCGCCCAGAAATCGCGATAGGCCGCGCCCTCGCGTTCGGCGGGGTCCACGAACATGCAGTGATGCTTGCCCACGATTTCGCCGAGCGAGTAGCCGAGCGCCTTCAGGAAGTTCTCGTTCGCGCCGATGACGGTGCCATCCATGTTGAATTCGATCACCGCCTGCGATTTTCCGATCGCCGCGATCTGGCCTGCCAGATCCGCGGTTTTCAGTTTCTGCTCGGTCACGTCGGTTGCGAATTTCACCACCCGGAAGGGTCTGCCGTTCTCGTCGAGGATCGGATTGTAGGACGCCAGAATCCAGACTTCCTTGCCGCCCTTGCCGATCCGCTTGTATTCGGCCGCCTGGTACTCGCCGCGATTGAGGTTTGCCCAGAATTCCCGGTATGTGGTGCTGTCGCGCAGCGACGGCTCGACAAACATGCTGTGGTGCTTGCCCTGGATTTCCCCGAGCGCGTAACCCATCACCTTGAGAAAGTTCTCGTTGGCGGTGATGACGGTGCCGTCGAGATTGAACGAGATGACGGCCTGCGCGCGGCTGATCGCGGCGATCTGTCCGGCGTCTTCCATGCTCTTGGTTTTGCGATCGGTGATGTCGGTCGCGAACTTCACAACCTTGAACGGCTTGCCGCTCCTGTCGAGGATCGGATTGTAGGAGGCCTGAATCCAAACTTCCTTGCCGCCCTTGCCGATCCGCTTGTACTCGGCCGCCTGATACTCGCCGCGATTGAGGCTTGCCCAGAATTCGCGATAGGCGGGGGCGTCGCGCAGGGCCGGATCGACAAACATGCTGTGGTGCTTGCTCTGGATTTCCTCCAGCGCGTAGCCCAAGGTTTTCAGAAAATTCTCGTTGGCGGTGATGACGGTGCCGTCCATCTCGAATTCGATGACGGCTTGAGATTTGCCGATAGCGGCGGCGAGGGAACTTTCATCGATTGCATTCTTGCGAAATTGAAACATCCCAACCTCTCGTTCAAAAAAGGAAAATAGCGAGGCAATAAAACCGTCACCGGGGCGCAGGTCGCCTCGTCACGAGAGGATGTTGCATTGTATACAATATTTAATTAACCCTAACTAGTTGTGAAATATAGAGAATACAACTTTCGGAACTTGCCGTTCGCCTTCCGGAATGGCGTTGATCGCGTGCCCGCCCTTTGAAATGAAGGGCAAAACGCAAATGGCCGGGACAGAGCCCGGCCATGCGTGAAGCGTTCGGATCGCCTTGATCGGCGCCAGCGTCGCGGCGCGGCGGACACTATGCCGCAGCAACTCCCCGCATCTCGCCGGAGCCCGGCGGCGGGATCGGCTGACCGTCGTCGGCGTATTCGTTGAGCTTGTTGCGAAGGGTGCGGATCGAGATGCCGAGGATGTTCGCGGCGTGCGTCCGGTTGCCGAGGCAATGCTTCAGCGTCTCGAGGATCAGGTCGCGCTCGACATCGGCGACGGTGCGGCCCACCAGCGCCCGTGTCACCTGTTCAGCGGCGAAGGTGGCATGCGCCACGGCGGGCGGCGTCTTGGTCAGATCGAGCCGGTCGCCGTCGGGCGAGAGAATGGCGTCGGGGCCGATCTCGTCGCCGCTCGCCATCAGCACCGCGCGGTGCATGGTGTTTTCCAACTCGCGGACGTTGCCCTGCCAGCGGTTGGTGGTGAGCACGCGCCGCGCGTCCGCCGAGATCGGCCGCAGCGGCACGCCGTTGGCGTCGGCATATTTCCTGGCGAAATGCTGCGCCAGTTCGAGAATGTCGGCGGGGCGGTCGCGCAGCGCCGGAATCTTCAGGTTGACGACGTTGAGCCGGAACAGCAGGTCTTCGCGGAATGTGCCTTCGCGCACCGCATCGGCGAGGTTGCGGTTCGAGGTCGCGATGATGCGGATATCTACCGGCACCGGGCGAGTGCCGCCGACGCGGTCGATCACGCGCTCCTGAATCGCGCGCAACAGCTTCGATTGCAGCCGCACGTCCATCTCGGAGACTTCGTCCAGCAGCAGCGTGCCGCCGGTGGCTTCCTCGAACTTGCCGATGCGCCGCGCGATCGCGCCGGTGAACGAACCCTTCTCGTGGCCGAACAGTTCGGACTCCAGGAGATGCTCGGGGATCGCGGCGCAGTTAATCGAGATGAACGGCTTTTTGGCGCGATTTGAACGGGTGTGGACGTAGCGCGCCAGCACCTCCTTGCCGGTGCCGGATTCGCCGGTAATCATCACCGAGGCGTCGGAGCCGGCGATCTGCTGCGCCAGCTTGACCACCTTGGCCATCGCGTCGTCGCGGTAGATCAGGTCGCGCGAGTCGTTGGCGACGGCGGCGAGCACCGCGGCAATCAGTTCCGGATCGGGCGGCAGCGGGATGTATTCCTTCGCGCCGGCGTGAATGGCGGCGACCGCGGCCCGCGCATCGCTGGTGATGCCGCAGGCGACGATGGGAACGTGGATGTGTTCGGCTTCCAGCCGGATCACAAGGTCGCGGATGTCGAGGGCGACATCGACCAGCAGCAGGTCGGCGCCCTTGCCGCCGCGCACCACGCGCATCGCCTGCTCGCTGTCTTCAGCGTGAGTCACCGTCGCGCCATTGTCCATGGCGATCTTGGTGGCGGTGGTGAGCTGGCCCTTGAGGGTGCCAACGATGAGAAGCCGCATGGTATTCTCCTGTTATCCTGTCTTGTCAGTTCTATCCGGCCATTCTCGGCGTCGGTTGTCTCTTGGTTCGGATCAGGCGCGTTCCGCCTTGATGATTTCAGTCATGGTGACGCCGAGCTTGTCCTCGACGAGGACGACTTCGCCGCGCGCGACCAGCCGGTTGTTGACGTAGATGTCGATCGCCTCGCCGACGCGGCGGTCCAGTTCGAGCACGGTGCCGGGCCCGAGCTTGAGGAGGTTGGCGACATCCATCTTCGAGCGGCCGAGCACCGCCGACACCTGAACCGGAACGTCGAACACCGCTTCGAGATCGGCGGCGATTCGTCCGACGTGATCGTCATCATCGTAAAAAGCCTGATCGTCGGCGACCGGCGCATCAGTGGCGTTGAGGTCGGGAAGTGGGACGTTGTTGTCTGTGTCGCTCATGGTCGGTCCTCATGGCCGGGAATGCCGGCCTGATTGCGGGACGCCAGATAGCGCCCGACGAGTTCGTTGATTTTGGCTTCGATGGTGGAGCGGTCGAGCGTCACGCCGCCGTCGGCCCATTCGATCTTGCAGTCGCCGGAGACGATGTCCGGCTCGGCCAGAATGACGAGCCGTCCCTCGAAGCCGTTGCGCTTGGCGATCTGTTCGATCTTTTCGCGTGCGGCCTCGTAGAGCGCGTCGTTGATCCGCACCACCATGTGCGGGGTCGACGTCAGGTGCCGGAAGCAGTCGCTGACCAGCGCCATCACTTCGGTGAGCGGCTCGGCCGCGATCAGTTCGGTGCAGAGCTTGCGGGCCACCGCGAGCGCGACATCTACCGCCTCGGTCTCCATCCGCTCCTCGATGGTCGAGAAGCGACCGGCGATGGTCTTGATCGAAATGCCGATTTCCTCCATTGCCAGCGCCACGCGGCGGTCGCTCTCGGCCTGGGCCTCGTGCCGTGCGGCATCGTAGCCGGCGCGATAGGCGCGCGCTTCGGCTTCCGCGATCCGCTGGGCGATCTCGACAGCGGACGCGGCGCGCTCCTTGGCGGCGTCGGGTGTCGCGAAGTCCAGATCGAACAGGAATTTTGCGGGTGCGCCCATCAGTATACCAGCTCGTCGTCGGCACGATTCTTCTGCAACATGATTTCGCCCTTGGCCGCGAGATCCTTGGCGAGATTGACCAGCAGCGCCTGCGCCTCGTCGACGTCGCGCAGCCGCACCGGACCCGCCGCGGCCATGTCGTCGAGCAGCATCTTGGCGGCGCGGCTCGACATGTTGCCCATGAAGAAGTCGCGCACGGTCTCGTTGGCGCCCTTCAGCGCGATGCCCAACTTGTCCTTGTCGACGTGGCGCATCAGCGTCTGCGCCGAACCGGCGTCGAGCTTCACGAGGTCGTCGAAGGTGAACATCAGCGCCTTGATGCGCTCGGCGGCTTCGCGGTTGTCTTCCTCAAGCGAGGTGATGAAGCGGGTTTCGGTCTGGCGGTCGAAATTGTTGAAGATTTCCGCCATCACCTCGTGGGCGTCGCGGCGGCGGGTCTGCGACAGGTTCGACATGAATTCGACGCGCAGCGTCTGCTCGACGCGCTCTATGACTTCCTTCTGCACCGCTTCCATCTTCAGCATGCGGTTGACGACGTCGAGCGCCATGTCCTCGGGCAGGATCGCGAGCACGCGCGCGGCATGTTCTGGCTTCAGCTTCGACAGCACGACGGCGATGGTCTGCGGGTATTCGTTCTTGAGATAGTTGGCGAGAACCTCTTCCTGCACGTTGGAGAGCTTTTCCCACATGTTGCGGCCGGCCGGTCCGCGGATTTCATCCATGATGCCGTTAACGCGGTCCGAGGGCAGATATTGTTGCAGCAGCCGCTCGGTGGCGTCGAATGTGCCCATCAGAGCGCCGGAGGCCGACATCCGCGAGACGAATTCGAGCATCAGGTCTTCGACGACATCGGCTTCGACGGTGCCGAGCGACGACATCACCACCGACAGTTCGCGGACTTCGTCATCGTCCAGTATGGACCAGACTTTGCCGCCATATTGTTCGCCGAGCGCCAGCATCATGATGGCGGCGCGCTTCGGTCCGGACATCGGCTTGCTTTTCGCGCGCCCGCTCTGGCGGCTGGCCAGCGTGGCGACGACACCAGCGATGTCGTTGGTGTTGGCGGTGACGTTGACGTTCGTGTTGTCGGTGAGTGCGGGTGTGGTTGCCATGTCGGATCAAGCCGGTTCTGAAAGCCACTGACGAATGATGGTTGCGGTCTCGTTCGGGTTGCGGTCGGCGAGTTCGCCGACGCGATGCACGGACTGCGCGTGGACCTGGCCCTGGACCTGGGCGACGTCGATCATCTGCGAGGTCGCGTTGCTGATCTGCTGCGGGGTCGGCACGGGCGTTTCAGGGAGTGCAGGGAGCGGAGCGGGGATCGCCGCGGCAGGATCGCTGGCGAGCACGCGCTTGAGCAGCGGGCGCACCACCATGAACACGACGATGAGGCCGAGGATCAGCATGACGCCAAGCTCGACGAAATACATGATGTCGTCCTTGGTGAACTGGAACATGCCGAGGAAACCTTTGGGTGTGTCGGTCGGGATCACCGACGGCGATTCCGCGAATCGCAGGTTGACGATCTCCACCTGGTCGCCGCGCTTCTGGTCGAAGCCGATTGCGGAGCGCACCAGCGTGGCGATGCGGTCGAGGTCTTCCTTCGGGCGCGCCGCATAGACGATCTCGCCCTTGTCGTTCTTGCTGTAGCTGCCGTCGACCAGCACCGCGACCGAGATGCGATTGACGCGGCCGGCCTCGGTCACTTCGGTCTTGGTGACGCGGGAAATCTCGTAATTGTTGATTTCCTCGCTCTTCTTGCTCTGGTCTTTCGGAGTGGTGGCGCCGCCCTGTCCCTGCGCGCCGGGCAGTTCGTTGTTGACGGTAACCTGGCCGTCATTGGCATTCGCGGTCGCCGAGGATTCCTCACGCGACTGGCTGGAGCGCAGCACGCGACCCTCGGGATCGAACTTGTCCGAGGTCTGGGTGATCTTGTTGTAATCGAAGTCCGCGGAGAGCTGGACCCGGGCGCGGCCGGAGCCGACCACCGAGGAGACGATGGTTTCGACCTGGTCGCGCATGCGTTTCTCGAACGAGGCGCGGCGTTCATCGCCGCTGCCGTCGCCGGTGGTGTCGCCCGACGCGCCGTTGGCCAGCAACTGTCCGGTCTCGTCGACGATGGAGACGCGTTGCGCCTTCATGCCGTTGACGGCGGAGGCCACGATATGGCGGATGGCGCGGACCTGCTGGGGCTCCAGCGCGCCGCGGACGCGCAGCACGATGGAGGCCGACGGCTCGGGGGTTTCGCGGGAAAACAGCGGCCGTTCCGGCAGCACCAGATGCACGCGGGCGGCCTGGATGCGGTCGATCGCCTTGATGGTGCGTGCCATTTCGCCTTCGAGCGCGCGCAGGTGGTTGATGTTCTGGACGAAGCTGGTGGAGCCGAGCGCGTCGGACTTGTCGAAGATTTCGTAGCCGATGCCGCCGCCCTTGGGCAGGCCGCCTTCGGCGAGCTTCATGCGCAGCCGGGTGACCTTGTCTTTCGGCACCATGATGACGGAGCCGTCGTTCTTCATGTCGTAGGGGATGCCCTGGCGTTCCAGATCCTTGATGATCGCCGAGGAGTCCTCATAGCTGAGGTCGGTGAAGAGGGTGGTCATCGGCGGCGTGGTGACGCGCATGATGACGAAGCCGAAGAATCCGACAAGGGCGAGCGTTACGGCGGCCATGGCCGCCATCCGCGCTGCACCCAGACCTTTTAGAAAGGAGAACAGACCCTGCAACGAACCAGCCCCAACGATTCGACGCCACGCGCCGACTGGGCAGAATTTGCCTATCTATGGTTTCCATATGGTTAACGCCGGTTAACGGCTGAGGAGAAAAGGCGGAAATGCCAAAGACCGGCCTCTCGGGAAGAGGCCGGTTTTCTTAAAATTTGCGATGAAATGGGGCGTGAGCCGCCGAAAGGCTTACTGGCGATACTGCTGGATGCGGGTGGTGCGCAATCCGGCCAGACCGTGCTGGTCGATGGAGAACTGCCAGGACAGGAATTCGTCAACCGTCAGGGTATAGCGGCTGCATGCCTCCTCAAGGGACAGCAAGCCGCCGCGGACTGCGGCCACAACCTCGGCCTTACGGCGGATGACCCACCGTTTGGTACCGGGCGCGGGAAGATCCGCGATCGTCAGCGGACTGCCATCGGGCCCGATGACGTACTTGACCCTCGGGCGGTGGGGTTCTGTCATGGTGTACTCACAAAAACTCGAAACAACTGAACTCGTATGAACAAGCTACCCTTGGCGGCTTAAAATTTGCCTAAGCCCAAGCCTCCAATACGATTCTCCTTCGATTTGCCCAAAACGCGCGGGCCGGTTCCTTGCGGAACCGGCCTGTCGGGACGTGAAATCCTGGCTAAGGGCGCCGTGCGCCGTCGAAACCGTTAAGTCGTCGTGCTTGGCCGCACGATGCGCTTGATCTGGTCGGTGGTGTAGTTCTGGCCGCCGATCGACAGCAAAGGCGGGCTTGCGGTGAGATCGACGGAATCCACCGTGCCCTGAACCTCGGTGGAGATGGCGACGTCCTTGCCGTTAACGTCCTTGGCGGTGACCGTCATCTTGTAATCGCCCACCGGCCATTGCGTCGTGCCGTCGTTGCCCTTGCCGTCCCAGACGAAGCTCGCGTTGCCCTTCGCGATCTGGAAATTGCCAGAATAAGCCGTTTGTCCGGTTTTGTCCGTGATGGTGACCGTGGCGGTGGTGGTATCGGTCGGCGCGTTCAGATTCCACGTGGCGTTGCCGTCGAAATGCGCCGTGCTGCCATCCACCGCGACGGTCTGGCCGACGAACACCAGCGCCTGCGTCGACTGCGCGCTCTTTTCGATGCTGACCAGCGACGCCAGTTGATCGTTGGATTTCAACTGCTGCTCGACCTGCGCAAACTGCACGAGTTGCTGGGTGAACTGGTTGGTGTCCAGCGGGTCGAGCGGGTTCTGGTTCTGCAACTGCGTGGTCAGCAGCGTCAGGAAGGACTGGAAATTATCCGCGATGCCGCTAGCGGCGCTTGAGCTGGAGCTTGAACCGTTGTTCGAGCTTGAGCCGGACGTGGCAGCCGGCGCGGAAGTCGGTACTGGCGCTGTGGTCGCATCGACGGCCATGATGGTCTCCTCAAATCCTGATGTCGACGCCGCTGCTCGATCCAAGCATGCGGCCGTAGGTTCGGCCTGCGACTTGCGCAGGCACGGTGTCTTCGTCGGTAATAATGACGCGCTGCGAATTACGGCCGGAGCCGTTGTCGTTGTTCTGCCCCGACGATGACTGGTCGCGCAGGCTGAACTGCAATCCGGAATCGCCGGTCTTCAGGCCCGCGTCCTCCAGCGCCTGCTGGAGTCTCGGCGCATCGTTGCGCAGCATATCGAGCGTCGCCGGCCGTTCCACCGTCAGATGCGAGGTGACGTTGCCGTGCTTGTCGACGTCGAGCCGCACGTCGATCCGGCCAAGTTCGGCGGGATCAAGGCGGATTTCGAAGCGGCTGCTGCCGCCGGCCGCGCGCAACGCGATGTCGGCCGCAAGGCTGTTGAGCGGCACCGGCGTGTCCGCCAGCGCTGTCTGTGCCGGAGCGACCGGGATCGCCGTCAGGTTCGCGGCATGGGTTTGAACCGGCTGTTGCGGCATGAAGGCGGGTGACTGCGAACCCGGATCGGGCTGAGATGCAGCCAGCGGCGCGGGCGCCGCATGATGCTCGCCTTGCGATGCCGTCTTGCCGGCATGTCCGGATGTCTCGGTGCCGGAAGTCGCAGCCTTGTCGTGCTGTCCCGGCTTGCCGTCGGCATCCGATGCGCCGGTCTCGGGCTTGACGGCCTGATCGGTCACGGTCGTGACGGAAGACTTGTCGACAGCCTGCTTGCCGTCCTTGCTCTCTTTGGCGGCTGCGGCTGTCTCGGCATGTTTTGCGGACGCCTCGGCCTTGCCGGCCGCGGAATTGAGCGCGCCCGCTGAAGTCGTGACCTGCGTCGCAGTCGCATCCGGCGCAGCCTCGGCTGGCGCTGCCGCAATCAGTTCGGCGGCGGCGTCTGAGGCGGTCCCGGCGGTTTCTGCCGCAGTGGGTGTCTGCGCCAGCGCTGGATCGGTTTGTGAAGCAGGGGATGCGGCGGCGGCTATGGCGGCAGTTGCCGCGGCGGCGGCCGAGGCCGCAATGGCCGCAGGCGTCGAGGATGCGCCATCGCCGGAGCCGGGCGTTGCGACCGGCGCGGTGACGACGGCAACAACGACCGCAACGGCATCGGTCACAGTTGCAGACACGGTCGGGTCCGCGACGGCGCTGTCGCCGTCCTGGGTTTTCTCGCTATCGGATTTCTTGTCGCCGGAGGCCTTGACCTTACCGGGCGTCTTGTCGCCGCCGGCAGTGGTCTCCTTCGGTGGTGCGGACGGATCGGTGTCGTGCTGAGCGGAAGATGGATTGTTGTTCGATGCCGACGATGCATCGTTGCGCGGTCCATCGTTCCGGGGGGAAGGCGTATCGGAACGGCGCGCATCGTGCTGATCGCGGCGCGGCGGAAGCGGTGCGTCCGGTGCGGATCGGGAATCGGAGGCCGCATTGGCATTGCTCTCCACCAGGGCGGCAAAGCCGTCCGATGGCGGCTGATCGGTGCGCGGCTGCTTTGCCTGCGCACCATAGGCGGAGTTCGAGACGGCTGGTTCCGGGGTGACGCTGAACACGGGCGGCCTTTCATGAATTGCTGATCTCTGTTCAGCAAGGACCGGGCCATCGGGGAAAAAATGAAAATTTGTTATATATCAATAAGTTGTTTCGTGCCTTCCGGGCCGGGAGAGACCGTCCGGCAGGGGGGCTTTCTGCCCGGCGGCAAGATTTTCCCCGTGCACGCCGCCGGATTTCATTGGAATAGATCAAGGCCGGCCAAGATTGCCTCGCTTAGGGTCGGCCTATAAGTAAGGTGCAAACCGGCGATGACCGGATACGGGACGCTGGCCGCCCGGAACAACGAGATCGGCGTATTCATGCTCAACAGCCTCGACCTCGAAGGTCGCCCGGAAGATACCCGGGTCGTCGTTGCCATGTCCGGTGGCGTCGATTCCTCGGCGACGGCTGCGCTGTTGAAGGCCGAAGGCTATGACGTGGTCGGCATCACCTTGCAGCTTTACGACCATGGCGCCGCGACCCATCGCAAGGGCGCCTGCTGCGCGGGACAGGACATTCACGACGCGCGCGATGTCGCGGCGCGGATCGGCATTCCGCATTACGTGCTCGACTATGAGAGCCGCTTCCGCGAGTCGGTGATCGAGAGTTTCGCCGAGAGCTATGTGCATGGTGAGACGCCGGTGCCGTGCATCGAATGCAACCGTTCGATCAAGTTTCGCGATCTGCTGACCACGGCGCGCGAACTCGGCGCTAAGGCGCTCGCCACCGGCCATTATGTCGCGTCACGCCGCCTCGATGACGGATCGCGCGCGCTGGTTTGTGCTGCCGACGCCGACCGCGACCAGAGCTACTTCCTGTTCGCGACCACGCAGGATCAGTTGGCGGATGTGCGCTTTCCGCTCGGCGACATGACCAAGGCGCAGACCCGCGAACTCGCGCGCCGGTTCGGACTGTCGGTGGCCGACAAGCACGACAGCCAGGACATCTGCTTTGTGCCGACCGGGCGCTATACCGACGTCATCGAACGGCTGAAGCCGAATGCGATGGAGCCCGGCGACATCGTCGATCTCAACGGCCGCGTGCTTGGCCGCCATCAGGGTATCGTCGGTTTCACCATCGGCCAGCGCCGCGGTCTCGGCATCGCGGCGCATGCGCCGCTATACGTCGTGCATCTCGATGCGGACACGCGGCGCGTCGTGGTCGGTCCGCGCGAGGCGCTGAACGTGCGCAGGATCTTGCTGCGCGACATCAACTGGATCGGTGACGGTGAGCTTGATCGCGCGGTTGGCGATGGCCTCGGAGATTTTCGTCAAGGTGCGTTCCACTCGCGCGCCGCAGCCGGCGTGGCTGCGCCGGGTCGGCGCTGCCTATGAAGTCGAACTCGCCGATGGTGAGGAGGGCGTATCGCCCGGACAGGCTTGCGTGTTCTACGATGCGCCTGCCGGACAGGCGCGCGTGCTCGGTGGCGGCTTCATCAGCGCCGCCCAGCGCGTTCAGCGCGCGACCACCATGCGCGAAGCCCTTGCCGGATAACGTCTGATCCTCCAAGAATGGCCGTGGTTTCCGGCGCGGATCGTGCCGGAACAAGAACAAGTGTTGCGTAACGGGGCGGGGACATGACCAACGACATCGATCGCGCCGGAGTGGCGAAAGCCTACGCCGCGTGGGCGCCGGTTTACGACATGGTGTTCGGCAAGGTGTTCGACGAGGGCCGCAAGTCCACCATCGCCGTGGCCGATGCGATTGGAGGTCGTGTGCTCGATGTCGGCGTCGGCACCGGTTTGTCGCTGTCGGACTATTCGCGCACCACAAAGCTGCATGGCGTGGATATTTCCGAGCCGATGCTGCGCAAGGCGCAGGAGCGCGTGCGCGCGCAGAACCTCACCAATGTCGAAACGCTGTCGGTGATGGACGCGAAGAATCTCGCATTTCCTGACGGCACGTTCGATGCGGTGGTGGCGCAATACGTCATCACGGCGGTGCCGGACCCGGAAGCCACGCTCGACGATTTCATGCGTGTGCTGAAGCCGGGCGGCGAACTCATTCTGGTCAATCACATCGGCGCGGAAAGCGGCGCGCGCAAGCTCTTCGAACTCGCCTTCGCGCCATTGGCCCGGCGGCTTGGCTGGCGTCCGGAATTTCCGTGGGCGCGGTTGGTGAACTGGGCCGCCAAACACGGTGGTGTGACGCTGGTGGAGCGGCGTCCGATGCCGCCGATGGGCCACTTTTCGCTGATCCGCTATCGCAAGAGCTGAATCTGTTTCTTTGTCGCGGGAACATCGGCTCTGCGACATCGTTTTCCTTTCATGACAATGAAATTCCCGATCGCAGTGACTTGCGCGCTGGCGCTGCTGCCCGCTGTCACCCTTGCACAGGCGCCGCCGGCACCAGCGACACCGCCGGCACAGACCGCCCCACCGAATCCCGACCATGCCGCGTCGAATTGCACGCCGACCGAGGCTGTTCCCCATGAAGGCACCGTCGCCCCGCGCGGAACGACCACCGGCCGGGCGGAATCCCTCGGCGACAAGCTGGCGAAATCCGATGGCGTGCTGTGTCCGCCGCCCGGCGTCGATCCACAGATGCACGCGCCGACGCCGCAGGGAGGCACCATGCCGGTGATCCCGCCTCCCGGCAGCCCCGGCGGCGATCCCGCTGTACGGCCGAAATAAGGTTTTCCGCCTTCCGAGGCGCCGAATGCGGGCAATTGCGCATGCAAGGCCAATCAGTTGGCCGCTTGGGCTGTCATTGCTTGACAGGCATTTGGGTGACTTCTTATATGCCGCCGTTCGCGACCGCGAAGGCGGTCCGGACCTGTGGCGAGGTAGCTCAGCTGGTTAGAGCACGGGAATCATAATCCTGGGGTCGGGGGTTCGAGTCCCTCTCTCGCTACCACATCCCATGTAACCACGTTTTCATCACAACGGCGGCAGGTTGCTTTGTCTTTGACTTGAGAATTCCTTGAGTCCGGCATAGAGGCGGGTGGAGCAGAGCCAGAATGGGAAAATCCACCGCCAAGGCACTTCCTCTCCCTGAGTGTCCGCATCGATCTTGATACAGGCGGCAGAATCGGGCCCGGCAAAATTCAATTGCTCGAAAACATCCATACCTGCGGATCTATCTCCGCAGCCGGCCGTGCCATGGATATGTCTTACAAGCGCGCGTGGGATCTCGTGGATGAGATCAACAGGATTTGCGGCCGCGCAGCCGTGGAACGGCAAACAGGCGGAAAGCATGGCGGAGGCGCGACGCTGACGCCATTTGGAATGTCGCTGATCGAGCGCTACCGAAGAATCGAGCGGCTGGCGGCGGATGCCGTGCACAAGGACCTCGCTGGATTGCGCTCGGACATCACGCGTCCACGGAAGACGTCGAGCCGCGCTTAAGCCGTTCATTTACCTGAGCGTGAGATGTTGACTGATCTGCCCGGCGGCCTTGAGCACGGCGGGAAGGAACTTGCGTTTTAGCTCCTGCGGGGAATGCCGCGCGAGGTTGGTTGACAGGTTGATCGCGGCGACGACGTTGCCCTTTTCGTCCTTGATCGGCGCGCCGATGCCACAGGCGCCCAGCTCCAGCTCTTCGCTGACGATGCTCCAGCCCTGTTTGCCGACATTCTCGATTTCCTTCTCCAGTTTCTTGACGTTGGTCACGGTGGCCGGAGCGAACTGCCTGCGATCGGACTCCTGAAGGATTTTCCCGCGCTCCTCGGCGGATATTCCCGCCAGCAGGACCCGCCCCATCGAAGTGCAGAATGCGGGAAGGCGGCTTCCGATCGTCAGGCTGCGGCGCAGGACGCTGGTGACTTCGGCGCGCGCCACATAGACCACGTTGGGGCCGTCGAGCACGGTGATGGCCACCACCTCGTTGGACTCGCGTGACAGCGTCTCGATCACCGGCTGCGCGACTTCGCGCAATGACAGCGACGAGACAAACGCAAAGCCAAGCTGGAGAACGCGCGGTGTCAGCATGAACTGATCACCGCTTTGCCGCGCCATGCCCAGACTGACGAGCGTGTGCAGCAGCCGCCTGACCCCGGCTCTCGGCAGCCGTGTGCGCCGGGACACCTCGGACAGGGAAAGCGAGCGATCCTGATTGAACGCTGCGATGACAAGCAGCCCCTTGGCAAAGGCTTCGACGAAAACGTCGCTGCCCTGCGGCCATTGCTCGTGCTGCATCCATTGATCGGAAAGCCCGTTCATCGTTGCCAAAGCCCCGGAGGTTGGTTAGGTTGTTCGATAGTTGATCATATGTTCGATAGTCGAACAAGGAAAATCATGACGCTTTCTCTCAAAAAGATGCTGGCCATCGCGGTTTTGCTCGGTTCGTGCGCGCCGGCGCTGGCGCAGACCTATCCCGACCGGCCGATCAAATTCGTCGTTCCGGCCGCCGCCGGCGGACCGACGCACATCACCGCGCAGTTGCTCGCGGACAAGATGCAGACCGCGCTCGGGCAGCCGGTCGTGGTTGAGCCGCGCCCCGGCGCCGGCAATAATCTCGGCGCGGAATTCGTCGCGAAGAGCGCGCCCGACGGCTACACGATCCTGCTCGCGACGATCGGCACCCATGCGATCAACCAGACGCTTTTCAAGCATCTGCCGTTCGATCCGATCAAGGACTTCGAGCCGGTCTCGCTGGTGGTGAAATATCCGCTGTTGCTGGTGGTCAACTCCGAGGTGCCGGCGAAGGACGTCAAGGAACTGATCGCCTATGCGAAGGCCAATCCCGGCAAGCTGAACCGGGCGTCCGGCGGCAACGGTACATCGATGCATCTGTCGGGCGAGTTGTTCGTCAAGCAGGCCGGCATCGATGCGCCGCATATTCCGTACAAGGGCAGCGCGCCCGCGCTCAACGATCTGCTCGGCGGGCATGTGCAGTTGATGTTCGATTCGATCCTGACCGCATTGCCGCTGGTGGAGGCTGGAAAGGTCCGCGCGCTGGCGATCACCGGCAAGGTCCGTTCGCCCTTGCTGCCGAATGTGCCGACCGTCGCGGAAAGCGGACTGCCTGACTATGAGGCGAACGGCTGGACCGGCGTTGTCGTTCCCGCGAAGACGCCGCCCGACGTCGTTGCCAAGCTGAATGCAGCCATCAAGACCGCGCTCAAGTCGCCCGATGTGCAGAGCGCCATGGCGAAACAGGCTGCGGAGCCGGTCGGATCGTCGCCGGAGGAATTCGCGGCCTTCATTCGATCGGAGACCGACAAGTGGGCCCGCATCGTCAAGGATGCGAAGATTCAGGTCGAATAAGGCCATTCTGAAAAATCAACTCGCTGAAAACTGGCCTTTGTCGGGAAGAAGAACATGCAATCGATTGATTTTAACGCCCGCGTTTCCCAACTCGCGGCAAAACTGAAGGCGAGCAACATCGGAGCCTATGTGGGGACGCGTCAGGCGTCGCTTCATTATCTCTGCGGTGTCTTCATGTGCTGGCGGGGCGCGGTCATCGTCACCGCGAATGGCGATTGCGATGTGGTCTACTGGGCGATGGACATCGATCGGGTCAGGGCCGAGGGATGCCACGGCAACCTGTTTCCATTCACCGGCTCGAATCTGATCGCGGAGATCGCAGCGCGGCTGAAGGCCCGCGGCGTGACCGGTCCCGTCGGGCTTGATCTCAGCCATCCCGGCGCGGCGCAGATTGCGCCCGGCATGCTGACTGCCGGCGAGTACATCGACATTGTCGCCAAGATGCCGTCGACCGAATTCGTCAACGGCGTGCGCTGGATCGATGACTGCATGCTGATCAAGTCGGGTGCGGAGATCGAGCGGCTGCGGATGGCGGCCAGCGCTGCCGAGGCCGGCTTTCGCGCCGGACTAGCCGCGGTCAGGGAAGGCGTCACCGAGAACCACGTTGCGGGCGTCGTCGAGGCCGCGATTCGCGATCACGGCAGCATCTGGTCATGGTCGGTCACCGGCGGCACCGAAGTGGGAGCCGGCGAGCGAACGGCCTTTGCAAAGGGCGTGACGCAACAAAGCACCGAGCGTGTGATCAAGCGCGACGAATTCGTCGTGATCGACCTGCATCCGCTGATCGAGCTTTATATGTCCGATCTTTCCATCCCGGTGTTTTTCGGCAAGCCTGACGAACAGCAGGAGCGCGCGATTGCGTGCTGGGAGGACGTCGCTGCAACGATGCTGAAATCGATCCGGCCGGGACGTCCGGTCAAGGACTGCGTCGCCGATGGCGTTGCGGCTTATGAGCGCCACGGTCTTCAGGAGTTCGGTCTGCCGCTGTTTGGGCACGGGCTTGGAACATGCGCGCGGTCGCGCCCGTTCATGAACGCCAACAGCGACGATGTCATTACGCCGGGGATGGTGATTGCGCTGGGGTCGCACTTCTATCAGCCGGGCGTTGGCGGCATGCGGCTCGAATATCCCATTGCGGTCGACGAGGGCGGCGCGGTGCCGTTGACGGGACTCGCGCCGAAGGTTCAGCGGATCGGCTAGATCGAACCAGGAGTATCCCGAAATAAAGAGCCTGAGCGCGTCGCGCTCAGGCCGATTTCGTTCCGGCTTCATCCATCTTGCCGACGCGGTCATAAGCCTCGACGAGATGGCGGCGCATCAGTTCGGCGGCACCCTCGGCGTCGCCGCGGATCATCCCTTCGAGGATGCGGCTGTGTTCTTTCCAGACGCTGGTCGACATGCCGGGATGCCGCAGGACTTTTCCCATCGCGCGGCGCAGATGTCGCCAGTGCAGCCGCATCGTCTCCGCGATCAGCGGATTGCCCGACAGCTCATAGATAAATGAGTGGAAGTCCATGTCGGCTTGCAGGGCCGCGCCGGCATCGCCAGTGGCGACAACGTTGCGGCCATGCTCGATCAGTGCGCGGCCCTTTGCGATAGCTTCTTTTGTGAGACGCGGCGTCGCGAGCGTCACCGCAAGAGGCTCGACCGCCGAGCGGAATTGATAGATCGCTTCGAAGAAATCGGGATCGACCGGCGTGACCGTCAATCCCTGACGGCCCTGCGCAAGAAATCCCTGTGCCTTCAGGATCGCCAGCGCATGAGTCACCGGCTGCCGCGACACTTTCAGGCGCGCGGCGATGTCTTCCTGCGTCAGGCGTTCGCCGGGTTTAAAGGTGCCGTCGCACAAGGCATCGAGGATGACCTCGTAAACCTGATCGACCAGGCTTTTCGGCGGGACAAGGGATTCCAGCACCGTTCCTCCAGATGCATGCCGCAGAGCAATATCGTAGGCGCTTGACAGGAATTATCCTGCGCAGCAATCTGAGTTTAGAATGCTGAATTCAGAATGCAAGACCGGAATACCTGCAACCGCAAGAAACCCGGAAATACGCTGCACGGCTTCAAGACAATCAAAAAATCAAAACAGGAGGATACGTCATGCGCCTAACCCCTGAGCAAATGGAGCAATTCCGCACCGAAGGCTGGCTGTTGCTGCCGGAACTGTTCACGCCCGAGGAAGTCGATGTTCTCCGCCGCGAAGCCGTGGCGATCTACGACCAGCATCGGCCCGAGGTATGGCGCGAGAAGAACGGCGCGCCACGCACGGCGTTCGCCGCTCACACATATAATGAAGCGTTCCGGCTGCTCGGCGCGCATCCGCGCATGATCGAACCGGTCGAGCAGGTGTTCGGCGAAAAAGTCTACATGCATCAGTACAAGATCAACGCCAAGTCCGCCTTCACCGGCGAGGTCTGGCAGTGGCATCAGGACTACGGCACCTGGAAGCGTGACGACGGCATGCTGGAGCCGAGAGCGATGAACATCTCGGTGTTTCTCGACGAAGTGATGCCGATCAACGGTCCGCTGATGCTGGTGCCGCGCAGCCACAACGCCGGCGATCTCAAGGCGTCGCACGATCTTCAGACGACATCCTATCCGCTGTGGACGCTCGATGAAGACACCGTGACGCGGCTGGTCAAGGAGGGCGGCATCGTTGCGCCCACCGGCAAGCCCGGCAGCATGCTGATGTTCCACGGCAACCTGGTGCATGGTTCCGCCGGCAACATCACGCCCTATCCGCGCAAGATCGTCTATCTCACGCTCAATGCGGTCTCAAACTACATCCGCACGCCGACCCGGCCGGAGTTCATCGCGCATCAGGACTTCGCGCCGATCGTGCCGGTCGATGACGACGCGCTGGTGCGTTATGCCCGCAGCCATCGTCAGGCGGCGGAATAACGAAGATTGTCTTCAAAGCGTGTCATGCCCGGGCTTGTCCCGGGCATCCACGTCTTTAAGAGTCAGAAGACAAACAAAACGTGGATGGCCGGCACAAGCCCGGCCATGACGAACGTGATGTCGAATGGCAGCTCGCAAATAAAATTTATCAGACTGGATTGAAATGAACCTCCATCACCTTCTCGAAAAGCGCCGCGAGGCCGGCAAACCCGTGCGCGTGGCGCTGATCGGCGCCGGCAAGTTCGGCTCAATGTTCCTGTCTCAGGTGCCGCACACGCCGGGCCTTGAAGTGCCGGTGATCGTCGATCTCGATCCGGATCGCGCGCGCGAGGCCTGCCGCACGGTGGGCTGGGACGCCGCGCGGATCGCCGCCACGACATTCACCAAGGATGGTGATGCCGCGACCGGCGGCAACATTGAAGTGATCGTGGAAGCCACCGGCAATCCCTCCGTCGGCATTCGTCATGCACGCGCGGCGATCGCCGCTGGCAAGCACATCGTCATGGTCAATGTCGAAGCCGACGTACTGGTCGGCCCGCTGCTGGCGGACGAGGCGCGCAAGGCGGGCGTGGTCTATTCGCTGGCCTATGGCGATCAGCCCGCGCTCACCGCCGAAATGGTGGACTGGGCGCGCGCCACCGGCTTCAGGGTCGTGGCCGCAGGCAAGGGCACGAAATATCTGCCGATCTATCACGATGTGACGCCTGCGGGCGTCTGGGGACATTATGGTCTGACCGCCGCCGAGGCGCAGTCGGCCGGCATGAATCCGCAGATGTTCAATTCGTTTCTCGACGGCACCAAGTCCGCCATCGAGATGGCGGCGATTGCCAATGCCACCGGCCTTGATGTGCCCGCGAGCGGACTCGCTTTTCCGCCCTGCGGCGTCGACGATCTGCCGCACATCATGCGCGCGCGCGACAAGGGCGGTGTACTGGAAAAATCCGGTGTAGTGGAAGTCGTGTCGTCGCTCGAGCGCGATGGTCGTCCCGTACTTCGTGATCTGCGCTGGGGCGTCTATGTCGTGCTGGAAGCGCCGAACGATTACGCGGCGGATTGCTTCCGCCAATACGGGTTGAAGACGGATTCCTCCGGGCGTTACGCCGCGATGTACAAGCCGTATCACCTGATCGGGCTTGAACTGAACATCTCGGTGCTGTCGGCGGCGCTGCGCAATGAGCCGACTGGCCAGCCCAATGGTTTCCGCGGCGATGCCGTCGCCGTAGCCAAGAAGAATCTGCGTGCGGGCGAAATGCTCGACGGCGAGGGCGGATATACGGTGTGGGGCAAGCTGATGCCTGCCGCCGACAGTCTCAAGGTCGGCGCGCTGCCGATCGGCCTCGCGCACCGCGTCAAGCTGACGAAGGACATCGCGCATGGCGACGTGGTGCGGTGGTCGGACGTGGAGATCGACGCCAGGGATGAGACCGTCGCCTACCGCCGCGCAATGGAGGCGAAGTTCGCCACGGTGCGTTAAGGGGGTCACGGTCAGCAATGCGTAACGCGCAAGTGGTCACGCGCGGACTGTGCTGGCGAGGTTGCGAGCGAAATGCCTATAGTGCGCCCCAAAACAGGGAGGGAGCACTGATGCCTTATGTCGATGCGTCCGGCGCGAAGCTCTATTATGAAGAAACCGGCAGCGGCTATCCGATCATCTTCGTGCACGAGTTCGGATCGGATTGCCGCGAATGGGAAATCCAGGTCCGCCATTTCTCGCGCGCCTATCGCTGCATCGCCTACAACGCACGCGGCTATCCGCCGAGCGACGTGCCCGATGATCTCAACCAATACGGCTGGGAATTCGCTGTCGATGACATCGCGGCAGTGATGCGCGGTGTCGGGATCGCGCGCGCCCACATCGTCGGTCTCAGCATGGGCGGCTATGCGGCGCTTCAGTTCGGCTTACGCTATCCAGAACAAGCCTCAGCGATCGTCGCTGCCGGAGCGGGGACCGGATCGCCGCCCTCGCTGCGCGAGGCCTGGCTGAAGGAAGCGTCCGCGACCGCGCGCGGATTTCTCGAACGCGGCATGGCGGTGATGGCCGAGGAGATGGGCCACAGCCCGACCCGCATCCAGCTCAAGCACAAGAACCCGCGCGGCTGGCAGGATTTCATGGACCATCTGCGCCAGCATTCGGCGCGCGGCATGTCCAATACGATGGCGCGCTACCAGACGCTGCGGCCTTCGCTGCATGATTTTCAGGACCAGTTCGCCAGGCTGACGACGCCGGTTCTGCTCGCGGTCGGCGACGAGGACGCACCCTGCATCGAAACCAATCTGATGTTGAAGGCAGCGATTCCGACCGCCGGCCTCTGGATGTGTCCGAACACCGGCCATGCCATCAATCTTGAAGAACCGGCGACTTTCAACGCGCAGGTGGAAAGTTTCCTGAGCGCGGTGGAGCGCGGGACATGGCGCCGCTGGGTGGCTGGCGTGTGATGGGTGAAAACCGCGAGCGCTGGGCGCTCGCCGTCGCCGCCGTCCGCAGAGCGGAACACGCAGGGTTGCGCCGCAAAATACTGCGTCATTACCTTTTGCTGAATTTGCTGCGGTCACGTATGTCTCAATCGCCCTCTCATGCCGGCGCGGACTGCGCCGTATTCAGCAAGCGGATCGATCGCAATGGACTTCGCTCTTAATGCCCAGCAGGATTCCATCCGCGATGCGATCCTGAAAATCTGTAGCCGGTTCGGCGACGATTACTGGCTGGCCAAGGACCGGGACGGCGGCTTCCCCAACGAGTTCTACGAGGCGATGGCGAAGGACGGCTGGCTCGGCATCTGCATTCCCGAGGAATTCGGCGGTTCGGGCCTCGGCATCATGGAAGCCGCGATCATGATGCGCGCGATCTCGGAATCGGGCGCGGGCATGTCGGGCGCGTCGGCCGTCCATATGAATGTGTTCGGCCTCAATCCGGTGGTGGTGTTCGGCACCGACGAGCAGCGCGCGCGGATGCTGCCGGGCATCGTCGAGGGCCGGGAGAAGGCGTGCTTCGGCGTGACCGAACCGAACACCGGCCTCAACACCACGCAGTTGAAAACCCGCGCCGTGCGCAAGGGCGACAAGTATATCGTCAACGGCCAGAAAGTGTGGATCTCCACCGCACAGGTTGCGCACAAGATCCTGCTGCTCGCGCGCACCACGCCGCTGGAGGAAGTGAAAAGCCCGACCCACGGTCTCAGTCTTTTTTATGCGGATATGGACCGCTCACGCATCGCGGTGCATGAGATCGAGAAGATGGGTCGCAAGGCCGTCGACTCCAATGAACTCTTCATCACGGATTTCGAGATTCCGGCGGAGGATCGCATCGGCGAGGAAGGCCGAGGCTTCGAATATATCCTGCACGGCATGAATCCGGAGCGCGTATTGATCGCGGCCGAAGCCGTCGGCCTCGGCAAGCTCGCGCTGTCGCGCGCGGCGGCCTATGCGAAGCAGCGGATCGTGTTCAATCGCCCGATTGGACAGAACCAGGCGATCCAGCATCCGCTGGCGAAGAACTGGATCGATCTCGAAGCGGCGTGGCTGATGACGCTGTCGGCAGCGTGGCAATACGATCAGGGATTTCCGTGCGGCCCGGCGGCGAATGCCGCGAAATATCTCGCGGGGGAAGCAGGTTTCCATGCCTGCGAGCAGGCGGTGATGACCCACGGCGGTTTCGGCTATGCCAAGGAATATCACGTCGAGCGTTATCTGCGCGAAGTCATGATCCCGCGCATCGCGCCGATCAGCCCGCAACTCATTCTCAGCTTTATCGGCGAGAAAGTGCTGGGCCTGCCGAAGTCATACTGAGGCCACTGGTGCAGCCCAGATGGGACGCAGTAGGCGTTGACCGCATAATCCATATCTGGTGACTTAGGTTCAACACGGCGCTGCGATCAGGTCAGCCCGTCCCCAACAACAAGAGAACAATCATGTCGCACGACCACCATCATCCGCACGATCATTCCCACGCGCACGACGACGAGCGCTGGAAGCACGATGGCGTGCGCGTCATTCCCGGCAATCAGCTCGATCCGAACGTGCCGTCGACCGCCGGAATGGACCGCAAGGCGGCGATCAATTTCGCGCGCGTCGGCGCGCAGAAGCTCTGGGCGGGCACGGTGACGATCAGGCCTGACGCCAAGACCGGCGCGCATCATCACGGCCATCTCGAAAGCGTCATCTATGTGGTTCGCGGCAAGGCGCGCATGCGCTGGGGCGAACATCTCCAGTTCACCGCCGAAGCCGGTCCCGGTGATTTTATCTTCGTGCCGCCTTACGTGCCGCATCAGGAAATCAATGCGAGCCCCGACGAGGTGCTGGAATGTGTGCTGGTGCGTAGCGACGGCGAGGCGGTCGCGATCAACCTCGACATCGAGCCGGTCGAAAAGCCGCAGACCGTGCTGTGGGCCGACCCGATCCACCGCGACCCGGCGGAGACTAAAACCTAGGTGGAGCACACTTTCGTGTGGTCATGCAGGCGGGTTCGAATCGCGCTTGCAGATCAAATGGTTGCAGTGCGTCATTCTGACTGCTGACGATTATTGACAATCGTCAGTTGTTGTAAGAGGGTGATCGGCGTATCCTAAGGGAGCGTCCGATGCACCGTATTCAGAAATTCATCAATCAACGGAACGGCTTGGTTGTCCTCGCCCTGATCGTGCCTGCGCTGGCGCTCGGCGCTTGCAGCAAGCAGCAAGCTGCGGAGAGCGAAAAGGGCCGGCCGGTTCTGGTTGCAACGGTGCATTACGCATCCCAATCCCCCCAGCGGAGCTTCGTCGGGACCATCCGGCCCCGCGTCGAAACCGATATGGGCTTCCGTGTCCCCGGCAAGGTCGCCAAGCGTCTGGTCGAGGTCGGCCAGGTCGTCGATGTCGGCCAGCCGCTGGCGACGCTCGACGAGGTCGATCTGAAATTGCAGGCCGAACAGGCCGAAGCAGAACTCAGCGCCGCGACTGGCGTCCTCGCGCAAGCCAGCGCCGCCGAAGGCCGTGCCAACGATCTGCGCGGCCGTGGCTGGTCCACCCAGGCACAAGTCGATCAGACAAAGGCGGCTGCTGACGAGGCGCGCGCGCGCCTCAATCGCGCCGAGCGCTCGGTCGAACTGACCAAAAACAGCCTGTCCTATGCCAACCTCCTTGCCGACACGCGAGGCGTTGTCACCGCGACCCTGATCGAGCCGGGGCAGGTGGTGGCCTCCGGCCAGACCGCGATCCGTGTGGCACGGTCCGCGGAAAAGGAAGCGGTGGTTGCGATTCCGGAAACGCTCGTGAACTTTGCCAAGACTGGCGAAGCCAGTGTCACGTTGTGGTCGGAGCCGGGCAAGAAATATGTCGCGAAGCTGCGCGAGATTGCGCCTGCGGCCGATCCCGCGACACGCACTTACCTGGCGAAATTCTCGCTGCCCGGCGCGGACGACGCGGTCTCGCTTGGCATGACCGCGACGCTGACGCTGGCCGACCCCGTCACCGAACGGGTCGCACGGTTGCCGCTGTCGGCTTTGTTCAGTCAGGGTGATGGGCCGTCGCTCTATGTCGCCGATCCGAAGACCGGTGACGTCGCGCTGAAGCCAGTGACGGTAAAGGCCTACGAGACCGCCGATGTTCTCATCACCAGCGGTGTCGAGGAAGGCGCCAGCGTGGTCGTGCTGGGCGTGCAGAAGCTCGATCCGGCCCAGAAGGTCAGGGTCGTCTCGTCGCTGTCATTCTGATTTCGGGAGAGACCGATGAAGCGATTCAATCTCTCCGCATGGGCTGTGGCGCATCCCACGCTGATCCTGTTCTTCATCGTGATGCTCGGCATCGCGGGCTTCTTCTCCTATGAGCGGCTTGGCCGCGCGGAGGACCCGTCCTTCACCATCAAGGTCGTCATCATCAATGCGATCTGGCCGGGTGCGACCGCTGCCGAAATGCAGGCGCAGGTCGCCGACCGGATCGAGAAGAAGCTGCAAGAACTGCCTTATTTCGACAAAGTGACGACCTACACCAAACCTTCGTTCACGGCGATGCAGCTTGCGTTCAAGGACAGCACGCCCGCCAAGGAGGTGCCGCAGCTTTTCTATCAGTTGCGCAAGAAGCTCAGCGACATCCGCAGCGACCTGCCGCCGAATCTGATCGGGCCGAATATCAACGACGAATACGGCGACGTGGACTCCGTTCTCTATATGCTGACCGGCGACGGCGCGGACTACGCCCAGCTCAAGAAAGTGGCCGAGGGCCTGCGCCAGCATCTTCTGAAAACGCCGGACGTGACCAAGGTCAACCTCTACGGCACCCAGGACGAGCGCGTGTTCGTCGAGTTCTCCCACGCCAAACTCGCGACCCTCGGCATCACCACGCAGGCGCTGTTCGATTCGCTCGCCAAACAGAACGCGGTGGTGCCTGCCGGCACGGTGGAAACCTCGTCGCAGCGCGTGCCGCTGCGTGTCACCGGCGCCTATGACAGCGTCAAGGCGGTGGCGGAAACGCCGGTTGAAGGCAATGGCCGCGTGTTTCGCCTCGGCGACATCGCGACTGTGACGCACGGCTTCGTCGATCCGCCGGACTATCAGGTGCGTCAGGAAGGCAAGCCCGCCATCGGCATCGGCGTGGTGATGGCGAAGGGCGCCAACATTCTGGAGCTTGGCGAGGCCATCAAGAAAGCCACCGCGCAGTTCATGGAGGCCGTGCCGCAGGGTTTCACCATCGACCAGATCGCCGATCAGCCGCAGGTGGTCGAGCACGCGGTGGGCGAGTTCGTTCACTCGTTCGTCGAAGCGCTGGCCATCGTGCTGTTCGTGAGTTTCCTCGCGCTCGGCTGGCGCACCGGCATCGTGGTGGCGCTGTCGGTGCCGCTGGTGCTGGCGATCGTCTTCATCGTGATGAATGCGATGGGCATGGACCTGCATCGCATCACGCTCGGCGCGCTCATCATCGCGCTCGGGCTTCTGGTCGATGACGCCATCATCGCGGTCGAGATGATGGTGGTGAAGATGGAGCAGGGATGGGATCGCGTGAAGGCCGCATCCTTCGCCTGGGAATCCACCGCTTTCCCGATGCTGACCGGCACGCTGGTCACCGCCGTGGGTTTCCTGCCCATCGGCTTCGCGAATTCCGGCGTCGGTGAATATGCCGGCGGCATCTTCTGGGTGGTGGCGATTGCGCTGGTGGCGTCGTGGTTCGTCGCGGTGATCTTCACGCCCTATATCGGCGTCAAGCTGCTGCCGGACTTCGCCAAGGGTCAGCACAACCATGATCCGCACGCGATCTACGAGACGCGGATGTATCGCGGGTTGCGCCGCGTGATCGAGTGGTGTGGCGCCGGCGCGGCACAGTGGTGCTCGCGACCGTCGGCGTCTTCGTCGTTGCGGTCGTTGGCTTCGGGCATGTGCAGCAGCAGTTCTTTCCGCTGTCGGAGCGGCCCGAACTGTTCCTCCAGTTGCGCCTGCCGGAAGGCTCCGCCTTCAACGTGACGAAAGAGAGCGTCAGGAAGGCGGAAGCGCTGCTCAAGGACGACAAGGACATCGTGACCTACACGACCTATGTCGGGCAGGGCTCGCCGCGTTTCTGGCTTGGACTCAATCCGCAATTGCCGAACGAGTCGTTCTCGGAAACCGTGATCCTGTCGAAGGATGTCGCGGCGCGTGAGCGCGTCAAGGCCAAGATCGAGAAGGCCGTGGCGGACGGCGCGTTGTCGGAAGCGCGCGTCCGTGTGGACCGTTTCAATTTCGGTCCGCCGGTCGGCTTCCCGGTGCAGTTCCGTGTCATCGGCCCCGACACCAAGACCGTGCGCGACATCGCCTACAAGGTGCGCGAGGTCATGCGCACCGAGAAGCGCGCGGTCGATCCGCATCTCGACTGGAACGAGCAGACGCCCTACCTCAAGCTCGCCGTCGATCAGGACCGAGCCCGCGCGCTGGGTCTCACCCCGCAGGACATCTCGCAATCATTGGCGATGCTGATTTCCGGCGTGCAGGTCACGACGCTGCGCGATGGCATCGAGAAGGTCGGCGTGGTCGCCCGCGCCGTGCCGTCCGAACGTCTTGATCTCGGCCGCGTCGGCGATCTCACGATCTATTCGCGCGGCGGTGTCGCCGTGCCGCTGTCGCAGATCGCCAAGATCGAATATGCCCACGAGGAGCCGATCCTGTGGCGGCGCAACCGCGACATGGCAATCACCGTGCGCGCCGACATCGTCGATGGCGTGCAGGCGCCAGACGTCACCAATGCAATCTGGCCGAAGTTGCAGGGCATCCGCAACAGCTTGCAGCCGGCCTATCGTATCGAGATCGGCGGCGCGATCGAGGAATCCGAGAAGGGCAATGCGTCGATCAACAAGCTGTTCCCGCTGATGGTGATCGGCATGCTGACGCTGCTGATGATCCAGTTGCAGAGCTTCTCGCGGCTGCTGCTGGTGTTCCTGACCGCTCCGCTTGGCATCATTGGCGCGTCGCTCGGGCTCAACGTCGCCAACAGTCCGTTCGGCTTCGTGGCCTTGCTCGGCCTGATCGCGCTGGCCGGCATGATCATGCGCAATTCGGTGATTCTGGTCGATCAGATCGAAACCGACGTCTCCCACGGTCTGACCCGGCGCGAAGCCATCGTCGAGGCTACGGTGCGCCGCGCCCGGCCGGTGGTCCTGACCGCGCTGGCGGCGATTCTGGCGATGATTCCGCTGTCGCGCTCGGCCTTCTGGGGGCCGATGGCCATCACCATTATGGGTGGATTGTTCGTTGCAACATTCCTCACCTTGCTGTTCCTGCCGGGTCTCTATGCGCTATGGTTCAGAAAGAGTCTGGATGAGCGCGGGCCGGGCGAGGCTGAACGTCCGGCGGCTGCGGAGCCGGATCACATCCGGCGCGCGCCTCCGCTGGCTCATGCCGCCGAGTAAAGAACCTCTGGTCCCAAAGACATGGCACTGCTTCACGACGATACCGATACTGAAATGAAATGCCGTATTCTCACGACGGCGGAACGGCTGTTTCGTGAGATCGGCTATCTCAAGACCACGGTCGCCGACATCGCCAAGACGCTGAAGATGTCGCCTGCGAACGTCTATCGTTTTTTCCATTCCAAGAAGGCGATTCATGAGGGCGTCGCCCGTCGGCTGATGAATGAGGTCGAGACCGAGGCGGAAGCCATCGCGGCTAAAACCACCCATCCGGTGGCGCGGATGCGTGAGCTGCTGGCGACCGTCAGCCGGATGAACGCCGAGCGCTTCGTCGGCGATGCCAAGATCCACGAGATGGTTGCCATCGCTATGGAAGAAAGCTGGGATGTTTGTGAAGCCCATGTCGAGCGCATTACCGTGGCCATCGCGGCTGTTATCGCGGAAGGGGTAAAGACCGGTGTGTTCAAGGTGGCCGATATCGAACTCGCCGCGAAAAGCACCTGCACCGGGATGATCCGGTTCTTTCACCCTCAACTGATTGAGCAGCATACCAACAAGCCGGGGCCGACCCTCGATCAAATGATAGACTTTGTCCTCGCAGCGCTTACGTTAAGCGCGCCCGGAAAACCGGGAGTCGGCGAGGACAAACGGCATTCATGAGCGATTTCCACTATTACGAACCGTCCCAGGGCCACGGCCTCAGGCACGATCCGTTCAATGCCATCGTCGGTCCCCGGCCGATCGGCTGGATCGCGTCCCATGACGCAAAGGGCCATGTCAACCTCGCGCCCTACAGCTTTTTCAACGCCTTCTGCTACGTGCCGCCGATCATCGGATTTTCCTCGACCGGCTGGAAGGACACCGTGTCCAACATTCAGGAAACCGGGGAGTTCACCTGGAATCTGGTGACCAAGCATGTCGCCGAGCAGATGAACATGACGTCGGCAAGCGTGCCGCACGAGACGGATGAATTTACTATTTCCGGATTGACCAAGGTGCCGTCGCGCAAGGTGGGCGTGCCGCGGGTCGGTGAAAGCCTCGTGTCGTTCGAATGCAAGTTCACCCAGATGATCCAGCTTCAAAGCGCGGACGGCAAAAAGGCCGACGCATGGGTGACCTTTGGCGAGGTCGTCGCGGTCTATATCGACAAGAGCTTGATCAGGGACGGGGTCTACCAGACCGCCGAGGCCTATCCGATCCTGCGCGCCGGGCGGATGGGCGACTATTTGCAGGTTACGCCCGAGATGATGTTCGAGATGGTCCGCCCGCGGTAATCGCGTGAGGATTTGGCCTCAAGTCTGTGTGATGTGGTCGTTCAGGAGGGTAGCCGGGGAACAATAGGTTTTGATCCAGATTATTGAATTGTCTTTGTTTTCAATGGTTTTCTCGTCAAACGCGCGACAATGCCGAAGTTGTTTTCCAAGCCCGAACCGCTAGCATTTCAAGCCCGTGGTACTGTTGATCGTCGGCGTGGTCCCGAAAGCGGAAGCCGGTTTCGGACCGGACCATGCCAACCATGAAGTGAATTCGGCAAAAGGATCCTCCCATGAGCTTTTCCCTCCGCCGCGACCTCATCACCCGACCGATCTATGCGTGGGCGCACAAGGCGCTGCCGCCGATGTCCGATACCGAGCGCGAGGCGCTCGAGGCTGGCGACGTCTGGTGGGACGCCGATCTGTTCACCGGCAATCCCGACTGGTCGAAGCTATTGGCCTTTGCACCGGCCAAGCTGACTGACGAGGAGACGGCGTTTCTCAACGGCCCGGTCAAACAGCTTTGTGCGATGGTCGACGAGTGGAAGGTCAACTGGGAGTGGCGCGACCTGCCGCCCGAGGTGTGGGACTTCATCAAGCGCAACAAGTTCCTCGGCATGATCATTCCGAAGGACTATGGCGGTCTCGGCTTCTCGCCCTACGCCCATTCCGAAGTGGTGCGGAAGATCTCGTCGCGCTCGGTGACGGCGGCGGTCACGGTGATGGTGCCGAACTCGCTCGGACCGGGCGAACTGCTGATGCACTTCGGCACCGACGAACAGCGCAACAAGTGGTTGCCGGGTCTTGCGGAGGGCCGCGAAATTCCGTGCTTCGGTCTGACCAGTCCTGAAGCGGGCTCCGATGCCGCGTCGATGATCGACACCGGCATCATTTGCAAAGGCACGTTCAACGGCAAGGAAACCCTCGGTCTCCGGCTGAACTGGCACAAGCGCTACATCACCCTCGGACCGGTGGCGACGCTGCTCGGTCTCGCCTTCAAGGCCTACGATCCGGATCACCTGATTGGCAGTGAAGACGAACTCGGCATCACGGTCGCGCTGATCCCAACCGATCTGCCCGGCGTCACCATCGGCCATCGCCATCTGCCCGCGATGCAAGTGTTCCAGAACGGCCCGAACTGGGGCAAGGATGTTTTCATTCCGATGGACTTTATCATCGGCGGGCAGGAGCGCATCGGTCAGGGCTGGAAGATGCTGATGACCGCGCTCGCGGCAGGCCGCGGCATTTCGCTGCCGTCGCAGTCGTCGGCGGGCGCGGCCTATTGCGCACGCGCCACCGGCGCCTATGCGCGCATCCGCGAACAGTTCCATGTGCCGATCGCGAAGTTCGAGGGCATCGAGGAGCCGCTGGCGCGCATCGCCGGCACCGCCTACCAGCTCGACGCCGCGCGGCGGCTGACCTGCGGCGCGCTCAATCAGGGCATTCACCCGGCGGTGATTTCCGGAATCATGAAGCTGCATGCCACCGAGCGTCTGCGCATCGTCGTCGATGATGCGATGGACATTCACGGCGGCAAGGCCGTGATCGACGGCCCGCAGAACTACATGGGCAATCTCTATCGGTCGGTGCCGGTGGCGATCACGGTGGAAGGCGCGAACATCCTCACCCGCAACCTGATCGTGTTCGGGCAGGGCTCGGTTCGGGCGCATCCCTATCTGTTGCGGGAGATGAATGCGATCAGCGAGCCGGACCAGAAGAAGGGCCTCGCCGATTTCGATACTGCGTTCTGGAAGCATGTCGGCCACGCGATCGGCAACGTGTTCCGCGCCTGGGGCCGAAGCTGGACCGGCGGTGCATTCGCGCCTGCGCCGGATGCGGGTGCGGCGACCGGTTACTATCGCCAGCTCTCGCGCTACTCGGCGGCGTTCGCACTGTGCTCCGACATGGCGCTGCTGACGCTGGGCGGCGCGCTGAAGCGCAAGGAAATGCTGTCGGCGCGGCTGGGCGACATTCTCTCCGAACTTTATCTGCTCTCGGCCGCGCTGAAGCGCTGGGAGGACGAAGGCCGTCAGGAGGCGGATTTTGCCGCACTTGAGTGGGTGATGGCGAATGGCATCCGCACCATCGAGAACCGCCTAGCGGAAGTGATGGCTAACCTGCCGAACCGCTTTGTCGGCGTGATCCTGAAATTCCTGATCCAGCCGCTCGGCGCCAATCCGCTCGGCCCGTCGGACAAGGTGGTGCAACGCTGCGCGCAACTGATCCTTGAACCGGGCGCGGTGCGCGACCGTCTGACCGCTGGACTTTACCATCCACAGGATGACGGTCCGCTGGCGCGTCTTGAAAGAGCATTCCTGCTGGTCACCGCAAACGAACCCATTGAGAAAAAGATGCGCGCCGCGCGCATTCGGGACTGGAGCGAGGCGGTGAAGAAGGGCGTCATCACCGCCGAAGAAGGCGAGAGGATCACGGCCGCTCATGAGGCGGTGGCTCTGGTGATCGAGGTCGATGACTTCGCACCGGAGGCGCTGTCGCCGATCTATCGGAAACGGCCTGACAGCAAGCAGCCTGATGTCAAACAAACCTCGCCGGATCGGGCTGCAAGCTGATGGCGCGTCCGGTTTATATTGTCGACGGCGCGCGGACGCCGTTTCTGAAAGCACAAGGGGGCCCGGGGCCGTTTACCCCGGTCGATCTCGCGGTTCAATGCGGACGGCCGCTGCTGGCGCGGCAGCCGTTTGCGCCGAGTGCGTTCGATCAGGTCATTCTCGGTTGCGTCAACGTTATCGCTGACGAAATGAATCCCGCGCGGGTCGCGGCGCTGCGGCTCGGCATGGGCGAGCGCATGGTGGCGTTCACCGTGCAGATCAATTGCGGCTCGGGGATGCAGTCGATCGATACGGCCTATCGTTACATCGAAGCCGGCAAGGCCGACATGATCCTGGCGGGCGGGGCGGAGGCTTTGAGCCATGCGCCCTTGGTGTTTCCGCAATCCGGCGTGCGCTGGTTCGCGAAATTCGCAAGCGCAAAGGATTCGCTGACGCGGATCGCGGCGTTCCTGAAAGCGCGGCCATCCTACTTCAAGCCGATCATCGGCCTCGAACGCGGGCTGACCGATCCGATTACCGATCTGAACATGGGGCAGACGGCGGAAGTCGTCGCGCACCTGATGGGCGTGACGCGCGAGCAGGCTGACGTCTATTCGGTGGAGAGTCACCGGCGGCTTGCCTACGCGCAGGAACATGGCTACCTGAAAGGTGAGGTCGAAACCGCGTTCGCGCGCGACGGCAAGTTCTACGATCATGACGACGGCGTCCGGCCGGATTCGTCGGTGGACAAGCTCGCCAGGTTGAAGCCGGCATTCGAGCGGCCATGGGGGCAGGTCACGCCGGGCAACTCGTCGCAGATCACCGACGGCGCGTGCTGGACCATTCTCGCTTCCGAAGATGCCGTCAACAAATACGGCCTCAAGCCGAAGGCGATCATTGTCGACAGTCAGTGGGTGGGCCTCGATCCCGGCATCATGGGTTTCGGGCCGGTGTTGTCTTCGACGGAACTGCTGAAACGCAACAAACTCAATTTGCAGGACATCGAGACCTGGGAAATCAACGAAGCCTTCGCATCGCAATTGCTCGGCTGTCTCGCGGCGTGGAACGACGACAAGTTCTGCCGCGAGGTGCTGGGCCTTGATGCGGCCGCCGGCCAGATCGACCAGACAAAGCTCAATGTCGATGGCGGCGCGATCAGCCTCGGCCACCCGGTCGGCACCAGCGGCAACCGCATCGTGCTGCATCTGGTCAACGCGATGAAACGGCTCGGCACCAAGCGCGGCATCGCCACCGAATGCATCGGCGGCGGCCTTGGCGGCGCGATGCTGATCGAGACAGTGTGAGGAAACGGACATGGACTCACGGATCATGGACGTTCTCAAGGACCGCGTGCTCGAACTCGGACCGGAGCCCATCGCGGGGCCTTATAAGCATTTCAAGCTGACCCGTGATGCCGAGGGCATCGCGTGGCTGCTGTTTGATCGCGCAGGAGCGAGCGCCAATACGCTGTCCGGCGATGTGATCGAAGAACTCGGCCAGATTGTCGGTGTGCTGGAAACCGAGCGCCCGGCGGGTCTTGTGATCCGCTCGGCGAAGAAATCCGGCTTCATCGCGGGCGCCGACGTCAACGAGTTTCGCGGTGCGACCGATGCGGGCATGGTCGAGACCGAGATGGCCAAGGCCCATGCGGTGGTGGACCGGCTGGAAGCGCTGAAGATTCCGAGCGTCGCCGTCATCCACGGCTTCTGCCTTGGCGGCGGGCTCGAGATCGCGCTGGCCTGCAATAGCCGCATCGCCATCGACAATGCGCGCTTCGGATTTCCCGAAGTCATGCTCGGCCTGCATCCCGGCCTCGGCGGCACCGCGCGTTTCACGCATCTCGTCAGTCCGCTGGAAGCCATGACCTTGATGCTGACCGGCAAGACCATCGACGCCCGCAGGGCGAAGTCGCTGGGGCTTGTGGAAGCGGTGACGCAGGAGCGCCATGTGCGCGGCGCGGTGAAGGACGCAATCTTCGGGCGGTTGCGACGTCATAAGCAGGGCCTGCTGGCGAAGGCGATGAACTTCGGGCCGGTGCGCGGGTTGCTTGCCAACCGTATGCGCGGCGAGGCGGCGAAGACCGCGCCGAAAGAGCATTATCCCGCGCCTTATGCGCTGGTCGATCTGTGGGAGAAGCACGGCGGCGATCGCGCTGCGATGCTCGCGGCTGAAAAGCCGTCATTTGCCAATTTGATGGTGACGCCGACGGCGCAGAACCTGATCCGCGTATTCTTCCTGCGGGAGCAGATGAAGAAACTCGCCGATGGCCGCAACACCGTGAAGCAGGTTCATGTCATCGGCGCGGGCGCGATGGGCGGCGACATTGCGGCGTGGTGCGCCAATCAGGGTCTGCGGGTAACGCTGGCCGACATGAAGCCAGAGGCGATTGCCGGTGCGGTCAAGCGCGCGGCGGACTTGTTCGGTAAGATCATCCGCAAGAAGACCGATCTGCGCGATGCGCTGGATCGGCTGATTCCGGATCTCAATGGCGACGGCGTGCGCAGTGCCGATCTCATCATCGAGGCGGTGCCGGAGAATCTTGGCCTCAAGCAGAAGGTCTATGCGGGCCTTGAGCCGATCATGAAGCCCGGTGCCATTCTTGCGACCAACACCTCCAGCATTCCGTTGCAGGATCTGCGCACCACGCTGAAGACTCCGCAGCGGCTGCTGGGCCTGCATTTCTTCAACCCGGTATCGCGGTTGCAGCTTGTCGAGGTCGTGAGCCACGACGGTGTCGATCCGCAGGCGCTGGCGACGGCGCTGAAGTTTGTCGGCGCCATCGACCGCCTGCCGCTGCCGGTGAAGAGTTCGCCGGGCTTCCTCGTCAACCGCGCGCTGACGCCGTACATGCTGGAAGCGATGGTGATGCTGGACGAGAAGGTCGACAAGGCCGTCATCGACGCCGCCGCCGAGAAGTTCGGCATGCCGATGGGGCCGATCGAACTGGCCGATCAGGTCGGGCTCGATATCTGCCTCGCGGTCGGTGACATGCTGCGCTCGAAGTTCGGCGAGGCGGCGCTGCCGCCAGCGCCGGACTGGCTGCGCGACAAGGTGAAGAAGGGCGACCTCGGCCGCAAGACCGGCAAGGGGTTCTACGAATGGAAGGACGGCCGCGCCGTCAAGACGTCGTCGCCGGTGCAGCCCACCGACGAGATGATCGACCGTCTCGTGCTGCCGATGTCGAATGTCTGTGTCGCCTGCCTGCGCGAAGGCATCGTCGAGAACGGTGATGTCGTGGACGGCGCGATGATCTTCGGCACCGGCTACGCGCCGTTCCGTGGCGGACCGCTGAATTATGCGCGCACGCGCGGCGGCGCGCATGTCGTCGCCGCGCTGAAGGCGCTGGAGGCGAGATTCGGCGACCGCTTCAAACCCGATGCCGGGTGGGATACGTTCGCGTGAACAAGATTCTTTTGATGGATTTCATCGATGGCTGATACGCCCGTTCGCGCCGCGCCTGCACCCGACGGTCCGCAGGGCGAGTTGTCGATCCGCACGCTGGCGATGCCGGCGGATACCAACCAGAGCGGCGACATCTTCGGCGGGTGGCTGCTCAGCCAGATGGATCTCGCGGGAAGCATCTTCGCCTACAAGACGACGCAAAGCCGCACTGTCACGGTGGCGATCGAGGCGATGACGTTCCGCAAGCCGGTCTATGTCGGCGACGTGGTATCGGTTTATGCCACCACCGTGCGCGTGGGCCGCACGTCGATCACCGTGCATGTCGAGGCGTGGGTGCAGCGGCGCAACGAATCGCTGCCGATCCTGGTGACCGACGGGAACTACACCTATGTGGCGGTGGACGATCAGGGCCATCCACAGCAGATCGGTCAGGGTTTGCCGCCGGTCAGCGCCTGAGCGCAGCTTTTTCTCCCAAATCGCTAGGCTATTTTTCGCAAGCGCGGCGGTTGCGCGAATTCTTTCGTCCGGTTTTGAGGCATTCAACGAAGCCGGCATTGCTATTTTGCTGTGGAGCGGCCGATCACCTTCCAGTCACTTCCATTCCGGTTATAAAACTGTCGCGTGAAGCGCCTACAGGTTCGGCGGGTTGCACATGCAGGAGTCAGTGCGCGTTCGTTTCCAAGTCAATTCAGGTCGGATCGCGGCATCAGGTGTTGGCCCGGGATGTGCATACCAAATTAGAGAAGAGGTGGTGTACCGGAAGGCTCGCGTTGAAACCTTTTGAGTCTTTCGGAGTTAGTGCGCGTGAGAAACCCAAGACGGGCACGGGGATTAAGAAATATGTCGGACACCTACATCATCGAAGTCAGCTCTGAAGCCGCAGGCATTGTCGTGCGCGACAAGTCGGGCTTCCGCTTTTTCGCCGCCACGCATCGCTTTAATCCGATGGATGGTCGGCTTTTCAAGAATGCGCGCGACGCCGAGCGCGCAGCCACGCGGTGTCTCGCCGGGCGCTTGAATCTGGAGCAGGAACCGGCCGCGGTTTAGCAGAGTCCTGAATCGCCGATCCTGAGGATTGCCGTTTCGCGGCGGCCCCTTGAGGTGTGCGAAGAGAGAGAAAACCTCATCCGGAGGTGCGGCTCTCTTGTGAGCCTCGAATGATGACAGGCCGCAACTGATACAAAAAAAGGCCGGGAGCGATCCCGGCCTTTTCTTCTGCGGATTCTGGGGTGGAGCCGCTTACGAAGCCGCCGCCTCGCGTGCGAGCACCGGATAGTCCGTGTAGCCCTTGGCGCCGCCGCCATAGAACGTCGCCTTGTCGAAGTCGTTCAGCGGAGCGCCGAGTTTCAGCCGTTCGACGAGATCGGGATTGGAGATGAACAGCTTGCCGAATGCGATCAGGTCGGCCTTGTTTTTCTCGAGCACTTCGGTCGCGAGCTTGAAGTCGTAGCCGTTGTTGGCGATGTAGGTGCCGCTGAAGCGCTTGCGCAGGCTGTCGTAGTCGAACGGCGCGTTGTCGCGCGGGCCGCCGGTCGCGCCTTCGATGACGTGGATGTAGACCAGCTTCAAGGCGTTGAGCTGATCGACGATGTGATCGAACAGCGGCTGCGGGTTGCTGTCGGAGATGTCGTTGGCGGGCGTCACCGGCGAGATGCGGATGCCGGTGCGATTTGCTCCCGCCTCGGCGACGACGGCTTTCGAGACTTCCAGCATCAGCCGCGCGCGGTTCTCGATCGATCCGCCATAGGCGTCGGTGCGCTTGTTGGCGCCATCCTTGGCGAACTGGTCGAGCAGGTAGCCGTTCGCGCCGTGGATTTCGACGCCGTCGAAGCCGGCTTCCAGCGCATTGGCGGATGCGCGCTTGAAGCTGTCGATGATGCCGGGAATTTCGCCCAGTTCCAGTGCGCGAGGCTCGGAGACGTCCGCGAACGTACCGCCGACGAAGGTCTTGCCCTTGGCGCGGATAGCCGAAGGCGCGACGGGCGCGCCGCCATTCGGCTGCAATGACGTGTGGGAAATGCGTCCGACATGCCAGAGCTGAATGTAGATGTGGCCGCCGCGCTCATGAACGTGGTCGGTGATTTTGCGCCAGCCCGCGATCTGGTCCTTGGTGTAGATGCCGGGTGTATCCTGATAGCCTTGGCCCTGCTGCGAGACCTGGCTCGCTTCGGTGATGAGAAGACCGGCCGACGCACGCTGGCCGTAATATTCGATGGCGAGTGGATTGGGAACGAAGCCTGCAACAGCGCGATTGCGCGTGAGCGGGGCCATCACAGCGCGATTGGTCAACGTGACGGCGCCGAGCTTATAGGGCTCGAAAAGTTTGGAAGCGGACATGGCTATTGTTTCCTGAAAAGGGAGATTAGATGCAGGTGCATGTAAGAGCCGATCCATTCAAAAGGCAAGTCACAGCCGCTTGAAAAGATTCCATCCGGTATCTCCGAATAGCTGGCATATGTCTGCGGTGGTGAGCGGCCTGAAGCATCGGCGGAGAATGAACCCGCCGGGATCGGAAACAATTCAGCATGAATGATCTCGCCATTCACGCATTGACATCAGTCAACGCGCGAATGGCGCCAGAATGGTCGCATTTTTAGTTAAACGACGGATTCAAGACGTGCCAAGAAAATCACGTTTGCCTAGTTCCACGCCGTTGTGGCGCAGGATGTCATAGGCGGTCGTACAATGAAAAAGAAATTCGGCAGCGCCATGTGGTTCAAATATTGCTGGCCGGTGACCGTCCTGGTCTGGCTTGGGCCGGTTGGAAAGGTGATCTCGCGCTTTTCGGCTCCCTCGAATTTTGAGGGTTCGATGGCCTTGATGTTGTTGAGAACCTTTTCGATCCGCGCGTGAAGTTCCGCAAAGGTCGTTTCGGTATCGGGAAAAGAAGGCATGTCGATCTGTGCAAAGCGGGCGCAGCCTCGCGCGGCGGCATCACAGGCGGCCTGCACTTGCCGCTTGAGGGGATACATCGTCGGATACAACCGCGCGTTCAGCAGCACGTCTGCGTCGATCGCCTTTTCTTTTGCATGGGCTTCCGCCTTGGTGAGAATCGCCGAGAGCGCCGTCAGCGTATGGATGAAGACCGGGACCGAACCGTCGTAAAAGGACATAGGTGACCTTTCAGGGGAAAATCTTGCCGTGAAGTCGGGCTGGCTCGATCTAACTGTTTCGTTCGTCCCTGCAAGGGCAGCGCAAGAAATCTCCTGCGAAATTATTCTAGCGTGGCAGAGACGAAGCCTGCGGCGCGCCGGGGCCGCGCATCCGCGCCAGCAGTTCGGCGGTTGGCCATGAATCGGCGGGCAGGCCGTATTTCGCCTGCATGGTCTTGATCGCGATGCGGCTCTGCTGACCGAGGATGCCGTCGATCTTGCCGACATTGAATCCCTGCCGCGCGAGCAGTTGCTGCAATTCCTTGATCTCGTTGAACGGCAGTTGCGCGACCGGTGTCGCGGGCTTCCGCATCGGCGCAGCACCTGCGATTCTCGTCGCGAGATACGCCGCCGTGGTCGAATAGATCAGCGAGTTATTCCATTCGGTATAGGCGGCGAAGTTCGGATAGGCAAGAAACGCTGGTCCGGTGCGGCCCATCGGCAGCAGCACCGACGCGGACAGATCGTCGTTCGGCAGCGACCGCCCGTCGGGATAGGTCACGCCCCACGCCGCCCATTTTGATCGCGGATGCTTGATGGTGAGATCGGCCTGATCCCACGGCAGGTTTGCCGGCACGCGGATTTCCTGCAACCATGGCTCGCCGCGCCGCCATTTCAATCCGGTTGCGATGTAGTTGGCGGTCGAGCCGATCACATCGGGCGCGCTATGCAGCAGGTTGCGGTGGCCGTCACCGTCGTAATCGACGGCATAGTCGAAGTAGTGACGCGGCAGGAATTGGGTCTGGCCGAGTTCGCCGGCCCATGAGCCGATCATTTCGGACGGCGAAAGATCGCCGCGATCGATGATCTTCAACGCGGCGATGGTCTCGTCGTGAAACATCTGCGCACGGCGGCAATCGTAAGCCAGCGACACCAGCGAGCGCAGCGTCGGCAGCTTGCCTTGCACGGCGCCGAAGTCGCTTTCCAGTGCCCAGAACGCGGTGATGACGGCGGGCGGCACGCCGTATTGCTTCTCCGCACGGGCAAAAGCCTGCGCATAAGTCTGGATGAGCTGTTGCCCGCGCACCCGCCGCCCCTCCGATGCCATGCGTCCGGAGAATTCGGTGAAGATCTGGCCGAACACGCGCTGGCCGCGGTCGCGGTTCACGATGCCCTGATCGTAGACCATGTAGGGCGAGGCTTCGGCGATGGCGCGTTGCGACACGCCGGCGGCAACCGCGTCCTGCTTCAGCGTTGCGAGAAACTGATCGAAGCTCTGGCCGCCGTGGCAACGCGCGCCGCTTTGGGCAAAGGCAGATGTCGCGAAAAGACTAAAAACAATAAAAAGGGCAGAGGCTGGACGCGAAGAAGCAGGCATTGGGACCCGTATCGAAAGGGGGAGCAGGGACGGGGAAGGCGGGCGGCACAAACGCATCCGCACTCCAACATAAGTGGGCGATTTTCGCCAGAGCGATGGTTGGGGTTTGCCGCCGCAAAAGAAATGCCCGGCCGAAGCCGGGCATTTGTCTTGTGATTGTGTCGTACCAGATCTTAGCCGAACTGGTTCATCGTGTTGTGGGCACCGCCGGCCTTGAGTGCCGCATCGCCCGCAAAGTATTCCTTGTGGTCGTCGCCGATGTCGGAGCCGGCCATGTTCTGATGCCTCACGCAAGCGATGCCCTGACGGATTTCCTGACGCTGGACGTTCTTCACATAGCCGAGCATGCCCTGCTCGCCGAAGTATTCCCTCGCCAGATTGTCCGTCGACAGAGCCGCCGTGTGATAGGTCGGCAGCGTGATCAGGTGGTGGAAGATGCCGGCGCGCTTGGCCGAATCCGCCTGGAAGGTGCGGATACGTTCGTCGGCTTCCTTCGCCAGCGGGGTATCGTCGTATTCCACCTTCATCAGTTCGGCACGGTTGTACTTGCTGACGTCCTTACCTTCCGCCTTCCAGGCATCGTACACCTGCCAGCGGAAGTTCAGTGTCCAGTTGAACGACGGCGAGTTGTTGTAGGCCAGCTTGGCGTTCGGGATCACCTTGCGGATCCTATCGACCATTCCGGCAATCTGCTCGATATGCGGCTTCTCGGTTTCGATCCAGAGCAGGTCGGCGCCGTTTTGCAGCGAGGTGATGCTGTCGAGCACGCAGCGGTCTTCGCCCGTGCCAGCGCGGAACTGATACAGGTTGCTGGGCAGGCGCTTCGGACGCAGCAGCTTGCCGTTGCGGCTGATGATGACATCGCCGTTGCCGACCTTCGACGCATCGACTTCCTCGCAATCGAGGAAGCTGTTGTACTGGTCGCCGAGGTCCCCCGGCTTGTGGCTGACGGCGATCTGCTGCGTGAGGCCGGCGCCGAGCGAGTCGGTGCGGGTCACGATGATGCCGTCGTCCACGCCGAGTTCGAGGAACGCGTGGCGGCAGGCGCAGATCTTCGCCAGGAACACTTCGTGCGGCACAGTCACCTTGCCGTCCTGATGACCGCACTGCTTTTCGTCCGAGACCTGGTTCTCGATCTGCAATGCGCATGCGCCTGCTTCGATCATCTTCTTGGCGAGCAGATAGGTCGCTTCGGCATTGCCGAAACCCGCGTCGATGTCGGCGATGACGGGCACGACGTGCGTCTGGAAATCGTCGATCTTTGCGATCAGCGCCGTTTCCTTGGCCTTGTCGCCGGCCTTACGCGCGGCGTCGAGTTCGCGGAAGATGTCGTTGAGTTCGCGCGAGTCGGCCTGACGCAGGAAGGTGTAGAGCTCTTCGATCAGCGCCGGCACCGAGGTCTTCTCGTGCATGGACTGGTCCGGAAGCGGACCGAATTCGGAACGCAGCGCGGCGATCATCCAGCCTGACAGATAGAGGTAGCGGCGGTCGGTCTTGCCACCGAAATGCTTCTTGATCGAAATCAGCTTCTGCTGCGCGACGAAGCCATGCCAGCAACCCAGCGACTGGGTGTACTTGGTGGGGTCGGCATCGTAAGCGGCCATGTCTGCGCGCATCAGCGCCGCCGTATAGCGGGCGATGTCCAGACCGGTCTTGAAGCGGTTCTGCAAGCGCATCCGTGCAACGGCTTCGGCGGAAACGCCGTTCCAGGTGGACTTGTCCTTGAGGAGGGCTTCAGCCGCCGTGATCTCGCTCTGATAGGAGGACGGGCCCAGGATCGCTTGGTCGGTGATGTTGCGCGTTTGATAATTCATGGTGGTGGTCCCTTGTGAAGTTGCCAATGTTTGAACGCACTGCGGGGCCAATCGCCAGTGGCTACGAAGATAGCTTGTCAGACTTTACAAACATTCGTTGTAATGCTGTAATTACTTTACAATTTCAGGTATCTGGCAAGGTGACGGCGATGGCGACATCGGCAATCCGCTCGGTTTTCATGGGTCCGCGATTGAGGCGGCTGCGGCGCGATCTTGGGCTGACGCAGGCGGATATGGCGGCCGATCTCGATATATCTGCGCCTTACGTGGCGCTTCTGGAGCGCAATCAGCGGCCGGTGACGGCGGACATGCTGCTTCGCCTCGCCCGCACGTACAAGATCGATCTCGCCGATCTCGCGGGGGATGGCGGCGCCGATTACACCGCACGCATGCAGGCGGTTCTCAAGGAGCCGATGTTTGCCGACATCGATATCCCGTCGCTCGAAATCAGCGACATCGCAATCGGCTATCCGGGGCTGGCGGAGGCCTTCCTGCGGCTCTACACCGCCTATCGCGAAGAACAGCTTGCGCTGGCGGATCGCAGGTCCCCCGCGTTGATGGGGAGTGCATCGAGGTCGGGCCGGGGCGGCCTGGACGTCCACGATCCGGTTGCGGAAGTGCGGCGGTTTCTCGCCGCCCGCCGGAACAATTTCGCCGATATCGACGACGCGGCCGAGCGTATTCTGCAAGGCTCAACGGGGCCGGGCTGGTTTATCGAACGGCTGAGCGTTCGCCACAATCTTCGCGTTCGCCACCTGCCGCCCGATGTCATGCTTGGCTCGGTCAGACGGCTGGATCGCCATCGCAAGGAAGTCCTGTTTGACGACTCCCTCGACACCGCGAGCTTCAATTTCCAGTTGGCCCAGCAAGTCGCCTATCTCGAATTTGAAGATGAGATCAGTGCGGCGCTGAAAGCCGGCCATTTCACTACAAAGAACGGCAAACTGCTGGCGCACCGGTCGCTGGCGAATTACGCCGCGGCGGCGCTCATCATGCCGTATTCCGTATTCGCAAAGGCAGCGGAGGCCCGTCGCTACGACGTTGAAGCGCTGGCGCGTCAGTTCGGCACGAGCTTCGAACAGACGGCGCATCGCATCACGACATTGCAAAAACCCGGATCGGAAAAAGTCCCATTCTTTTTGATCCGCGTCGATCCGGCCGGCAATATTTCCAAGCTGCTCGACGGTGCCGGCTTTCCCTTTGCAAAGCACGGCGGAGCCTGTCCGCTGTGGTCGGTTCATGGCGCCTTCAAAACGCCGCGCCAGATCGTGACGCAGTGGCTGGAACTGCCCGACGGTCAGCGGTTTTTCTCCATCGCCCGCACTGTCACCGCCGGCGGAGGCTCGTTCCGCGCCGTGCGCGTGGAGCGCGCCATCGCGATCGGCTGCGCCGCTGAACATGCCGGAAAGCTGATTTATACCAGTGATGAATCCGGCCCCCGCGCCGATGCGCCCACGCCGATCGGCGTTGCATGCCGCGTCTGCCATCGTCCGACATGCGCCGCGCGATCGGAGCTTCCGATCGGCCGTGAACTGCTTCCTGACGACTATCGGCGGCTCAACGTTCCGTTCGGGTTCTCGTCCGACTGACCGGGGACACTGGATTCTTGCAGAATTTGCATTACAAACGGCGCCGTCACGACTAGATGTGGTCTAGGATCACGGCACCGCGCCGACGCGCGCGACCGATTAGCAGGAGACTTGATGATGAGCGGCAGCAACTTCTGGGTCATTGGCGGGGAGTTTGGATCCATGAACTTCCACAAACTCGTGGAAGGATCGGCCCAGGTCCAGGGTCCGTTCAAGACCCGCAAGGAAGCCGAAGACTGCTGGAAGAAGGTTTCCGAAGAGAACCGTCATCGTGCCGGCGTGCGATTCTCCATCGTGGAAGAACCGAACCGCGCCAGCTCCTGACGACCACTTGACGCTCCCGGGCGGGGTTCGTCGCCCGCCCCATTTCACGGCTCTGTTCCGATTCCGGACAGGGCCGTTTTTTTGTTTCGGAGCAGCGGGAGGCGGCTTCCGGGCGCTTGCGGGGGATAGGGTTACTGATAGATTAAGGAGGTCAAAACAAAGGTATTTAAGTCATGGCGGAACAGAGCGTCCCAAGCGAATCAGGCGGCAAAACCGTCCGGCTGCGTGACGCCTTGCGGAAGGCCCGCATCGAGGCCGCCGACCGGACCAGCGTGGTGGTTGATCTGCGCGACGCCGAAGTCGCCCGGCTGGAAATTCTCAACGAGGCGCTCGATTCGCTGTTCGCCGAAATCCCGGCGGGGGTCGATCTGTTCGACCGCGGCATCAGTCAGGGCGACACGCCCCGGCTGTGGATCGATTCGGTCGCGCACATCTCGATGGGCCGCGACAAGCGCATCTATCGTTTCACGCAAGATACCCGTTTTGGCCGCATCGTGCTGGCTGAATCCCATGACGTGCCGGTGATGGTCGACGCGGTGACCGACTATATCGCGCGCCGCATGATCGAGCGCGAGCACGCGATGACAGTGACGCTGGCGGCTGCGGCTGCCGTTCCCCCAGTTTCAGCGCCGGTGAAGCATCGCAGCGGGCTTTGGACCTTCGCGTTCGGCTTCGCCGCCGGCCTCGCGGCGCTGTTCGGCTTCGCGTTGGTGATGGCGCTGCGCCAGATCTAGATCGCAACTTCTGTTCGTCACCCTTCGAGGTCTTCGCTTCGCTACGGCACCTCAGGGTGACGGAAACAGGAAACGTCATCCTGAGGTGCGAGCTCTTGCGAGCCTCGAAGGATGACGTCGAGTCGCTCTAGATCAGCCGCTCGTCCTTGATCTCTCCGAGCACCCCGTCGGCAAAGCCGCGCACGCGATGATCGCAGCGCCACGCATCGCCGTCGCGCGTCACCGAGAACAGGTTGTACGCCGCAGGGTGATTGTGCCCATGCGCCATTGCGGATGCCGACGGTACGCCGATCGCCGGAACGCGGCCGTGCAGCCCGTCCAGCCACACCGTGGCGTGACGATGATCGTGGCCATGCAGAATCAATTCGACGCCGTGACTCGAGATCAGGTCCAGCAATGCGCTGGAGTCGTGCAGCCGCGCCGCCCATCGTCCGGGCGATGTTTTCGGCGGATGATGAATCAGCAGCACGCGAAACAGTTTCTCCGCAGCCAGTTGAGGCAGCAGCCGTTCGAGATCGCCGCGCTGCTTGCGCCCCAGGCGGCCGGTCGCCATGAAGGGCGCGGTGGGAATGGCGGTCGAAACGCCGATCAGCGCCAGCGGTCCCCTGCGCCGCAGATAGGGAAACACGGCGTCGCCGTCGGGCGCCGCGCCATCTCCGCGCAGATAGTCCGCCCATGCCTGCGGGAAATGATCCCGGATGCCGCGCACATAGGCGTCGTGATTGCCCGGCACCAGCGACACCTTCTCCGGGGTGCCGACGCTTTCCAGCCATACCCGCGCCTCGGTGAACTCCAGCGGCAGCGCGATGTTGACGAGATCGCCGGTGACGGCGATGTGGTCAGGCCGCTGCGCATGCATGTCGGCGACGAGTTCACCGAGCACGTCGCGGCGATGGATCATGTACCGTTTGCGCTGCCAGTTGAGGTAGCCGATTGCGCGTTTGCCTGCGAGTTCGCGCAGTCGCGGGCGCGGCAGGGGGCCGAGATGCGGATCGGACAGATGGGCAAGCACGAAGGACGTCATCGAAACGTGACCGTCTTGGACCGAAGTGCTATCACGCCTGAACGTCCTTACACTGTTCGTTCGAGATGGGACTGCATAGCACGATGGCTGCACGGAATCTCGCACGATGAACACTCAGAGCCTCCGCGTGAAGTTCGAGCCCTTGCTCCGGCGCGTCTTTCATATCTATTGGCGTTTTGCCCGGGGCATGACGCTCGGCGTGCGCGCGGTCGTCCTCGACAGCGAGAATCGCGTGTTTCTGGTCAAGCACAGTTACGTGTCCGGCTGGCATCTGCCCGGCGGCGGAGTGGAAACCGGCGAGACCTTCCTGGAGTCGCTCAGGCGCGAACTGATCGAGGAAGGCCGGATCGAGATGACCGGCGAGCCGCTCCTGCACGGCCTGTTCTTCAACCGCCGGGTCTCGCCGCGCGACCATGTCGCGGTCTATGTCGTTCGCCACTACCGGCAGGACCGGATGCCGGATCCCAATCACGAGATCGTCGCCTGCGGATTTTTCGGCGTGGCCGATCTGCCGCCGGAGACCACCCGGGGCACCCGGCAGCGAATCGCGGAAGTGCTGGAAAACCGGCCTCTCACGGAGGACTGGTTTTAAGATTGTTCTCAGGAAGGTGCGCAATCGGGCGCGATTGCCGTTTCATGCCAATGGACCCCGACCGCGCCAGATGCTAATTCGCGCTTCATCATGTCCGATCTTTCCGTGACCATACTGGCCGAGACTATCAATGATGCGCAGGCCATCGAGCGCCTGCATGAACGCACGTTCGGGCCTGGCCGTTACGCGCTCAGCGCCTACCGGCTGCGCGAGCATGTCGATCATCTGCTCGATCTGTCATTCACCGCGCGGATCGGCACGCTGATGGTCGGCTCGGTGCGGCAATTGCCGATCTGCGTCGGCAATACCCCAGCGCTGCTGCTCGGGCCTCTCACGGTCGAGCCACCGTTCCGCGACCGTGGCGTCGGACGGGTGCTGCTTGACCGCGCGCTGAAGGATGCGAAGGCAAGGGGGCACGGTCTCGTGCTGCTGGTCGGTGACGAGGCGTATTACAGCCGCGTCGGCTTCAAGCGGATTCCGAAGGGACGTGCGACGATGCCGGGGCCGGTCGATCCGGCGCGGCTGCTGGTTTGCGAATTGACCGATGGCGCGTTCGAGGGCATCAGCGGCGCGATCCGTCCGGACTGGACTTTCGCGCCTTCTCCCCGCTGAGCCACGTATTCGATGTCGTCCCCGCGAAAGCGGGGACCCATACTCCCTCAAGGGGAAGTTTGTGCACGGGACGTTGCTGCTCTTTGCCGCGCAGAAACGGCAGTGGTTGTGGGTCCCCGCTTTCGCGGGGACGACCACATTGTGAGACCGCTCAATATTTCACGTTCGCGAACATGCGCACGCCGAGACCAGGTTGCAGAACCTGATCCTTATTGTACGCGACGGCGTTGCGGATGTCCTCGTTGAGCAGGTTGTTGCCGACCAGACCGAAGGTGAACTCTCTCGGTCCCAGCCAGCTCTCCTTCGCGAGTTTCGTTGTGTAACTCACTTCCGCCCGCAGGTTGTTGTAACCGGCCGTCGGCGTTTCGACCCCGCTGACGTCGTTCTGTGCGAAGGCGTGCAGCAGGTTGACGCGCGCGAGCCAGTTGGCGTCGCGGTAGTAGACGCCGCCGCCGAGCCGCTGCGGCGGAATCCGCGGCACATTGGTGCCGTCGGTAAAGGTGGCGCGGACGATGTCATACTGTCCCTCGACGCCGAACTGCCCGGCCCAGACCGGCAACACGTCGTACTGGAACTGGAATTCACCGCCGCGGAAGATCGCGTCGCGCTGGGAGTAGATCGCCTGGTTGAGTTCGAGGCCGCCGCCAAGCTGGCAGGTGACGTCCTCGCAGGTGTTGCCGGTCAGCCGCCGATAGATGAAGCCGTTGAACCGCGTGTAGTAACCGGTGAGTTCGAACCGGAACGGCCCGGTGGCGCGCCGCAGTCCGGCCTCGACCGACTTTGCGGTTTCCATGCCGAGATCTGGATTGCCGATATCGAACGTCGTCGTGGCGTCGTGGCCGCCGCGTGAAAACAGTTCGGCCGGCTTGGGCGCGCGTTCGGTGTACTGCCCGGTAATACTCGCCGCCAGATTCCACGGCAGGTTCTGAATCAGGCCGATGCTTCCGCTCTTTGGCGTGAAGTTGAGATTGCGCGCGGTGGGTGCGCCGATGGCGGTCGGATCGACATTGAGATCGAACACGTCCGACACAAATGCAGGCATGGTGCCGCTGAGATCGACATGCTCGATGCGTCCCGCAATCTGTGCTCTTCGTCACGTCGCTGAATTTGAATTCGTTGAAGACATATCCAGCGATCTTGGTGTTCTTGTTGGGGTCCCACAATCCGTTCAGCGGGCTGCCCGGATCGTCGGGGCTCGGGGCTGTCAGTTCCTGGTGGGACGCCTGTACGCCCACGGCGGTGGTCAGCGCCGCGAAGCGGACATCGAGCGGCGCGAACTGCACCTCGACGCGGCCTTCCTGTTCTTTGTTGGTGAAAGTCTGCCGCACGCCATCGGTGGAGAAATCCGCCGGATCGGTGCGGCCGAGTTCATTGTGCTTGTAGTCGGTCACGCCGGCCCAGAACCGGATCACATCGATGGCGGCTGAATCCGGATGGTAATCGCCCTTCATCGTGAACTTGGTCTGCTTCGCGTCGATGCGGGTACCGAAGGCTTCGCCTTCGGCACCCGGGATGCGGTAGAGGCTGTTGGTCTGCGTCACGGCCGCGCCGATGAAGCCGCCCTCGAAGAAATAGGAGCCGCCGACCGATCCACCGATGGATTGCGTCGCCGTATTCCCCTGGATGCCCTGAGGCGTGCTGTAGCCTTCGGTCTTGCGGGTGTAGGCGTCGGCGTGGATCGCAACGTTGTTGCCAGCGGCATCGAGCAGCACCGCGCCTTCGCGGCCGAGATCCACACTCGACAGAGCGCTCCGCGTCTCGAAACTCGCGCAGGGGTTCGATGGTGAAAGCGCGGGCGCTTTTACGTTATAGCCGTAGGTCTGGATCGAAGGCACCGCGCTGCACGGCAGAGAATCAGGAATGCGGTTGTTGCTCGCGCTGACCACGCCGCCGATCGACTGCGATCCATAGCGTAGCGTTGCCGGCCCGCGAATGACCTCCACCTGATTGGTCGCCAATGGATCGATCGGCACGAAATGGTCTTCGCCGAGATCGGATGCGCCATTGCTGCCGATCCCGTTCTCGACGATGCCGACGCGGTTGACGTCGAGGCCACGGATGATCGGCCGGCTCGATGCGCCGGGTGCGAAGGACGAGCCGGTGATGCCGGGCTTGTTGTTGAGAAGATCGCCGAGAGTCGCAGCACCGCTGCGGCGGATTTCCTCGTTCGGGACCACGGTGACGGTGGCGAACTGATCGGTGACGATCGGCAGCGTGCCCGGATAGGTTTCCGGATTGGGCGCGGGTGCGGCGGCTGGCGCTGCTGCCGTGGTGCGGCCGGGTTCGCCGCGATGCCGATGCGGCCGCTGGATCGGGCTCGGAGCCTGAACCACGATTTCCGGCAATGCAGTTTCGGCTGCCGCTGCTGCGGGCTGGTCGGCTTGCTGCGAGCGTGCTCCGGCGCTGACAAGAAGCGCTATCGCGATGGCGGAGCTACCGGCCAGCGAGGCGCGAATGAATTTATACGACATGATGCTTTGATCCTGACACCGCCTCCGATCCTGTGGGACCGGGCGATTCACCTCGAATGTCCCGCTGCCGCCATTGCGGGCGAGCGTCGGGATTGGACGGCAGTTCGAGTCAGGATTGCGGAGGCGCGCGGGACCGGAATGGGCCGCGCCGGGAATCGGGCGCGGCGGATTCGAGATCGAGGGCGACCTGATAGGTGCCGAAGGTCAAGGGCAGCGGCAGCGACGGAGCGGCTGTCGCAACGGCATTGCTTGTCATCGCCACGCTGGAGCAGACGGCGCATAGGTCGCGATGGGTGTCCTGATCGTGGCCGGTGTCGGGCGCGGAGGCCTGTGACTGGCTCGACGACGCCGCAATGGCCAGATCGTTGTGGAAATGCCCGAACGACAGGCCAAGCTGCAACGCCAGCGCGAACAGCGCCAGCAGCGACAGCTTCTTTGCCTTCGATCGCAGCCAATTCATTGCCGGATACGCCCCACGCCGATCCGGTCCGGCGCTGGGGGCCGGTTCCAGATGTTATAATGTAACATTGCCGGTCAGGGCGAGGGTGTCAACATGGGACGAGTGCCAAGAGCGCGTTGCTGCGCGGGTGTGGCCTGATCGACACGTCGGCTGATTCAGCTAGCCGTCACCTGAGGTGCCGTAGCAAAGCGAAGGCCTCGAAGGGCGACGGCGCGTCACACCCGTCATCCTTCGAGGCTCGCAAGCGCTCGCACCTCGGGATGACGAAAGCCGGCGTATTGCTCTGGCGGACCGCTCAGCCCACTCGAAGATCGAGACCATCAGCGGCCTTCGCGCAGCCAGGTGCTGGCGAACGCGCCGAGCAGCAGCAGCAGGCCGATCAGGCCGGCGAAGATCGGCAGCACGCCGATGCCGCGCACCACGCTGGCGTCGCGCATCTTGACCCCGAGCCAGCCTTCGCCACGGAACACCGTCGAGGCGCGGACCGGCAACACGCGCGGCAGATCGATGCTGCCGCCGTCCGCCACCCGGCGCACGTCGCCGCCGGTCGCCTGCAACAGCGGGCGCAGCGTCTCGGTGGTCGAGGTGACTTCCGCGAACTCCTTCGGGTTCACCGGGCCGACATTGATCAGCGCCTTCAGGTCGCCGTCGGTGGCCTGCCACAGGCCAAGTTCGTCGGCGCTGGTCGATGCGCGCCATTCGCCGGGCTCGCCCGCCGTCAGCGTTACCTCGCGCGCTGCGCCCGATGGCGACGTGATCGTGACCGGCTGCACCGTGTCGGCCATGGTCTGCCGGGTTACGACGAGATCGCGGCCTTCGACCTTGAGACGCAGCGCTTCCTCATCGAGGTCGGGCTGCTTCATCAGCCAGTGCGACATCCGCCGCAGCAGGTCGAGATGCGGCCCGCCGCCTTCATAGCCGCGCGCCCATAGCCAGATATGATCAGACAGCAGCAGCGCGACGCGGCCTTCGCCCTGCCGCGACAGCAGCAGCAGCGGCTTGCCGTCGGCGCCTTCCATGATCGGCGGATTGGTCGGATTGCGCGTGTCGATGAGGCGGAAGAAGCGGCTCCAGTGCGGCGGTTCGCTGTTCGCGCCTTCCAGTCCGCGCGTCACAGGATGGCGCTTGCCGATGTCGCTCAGCCGCGCCGTGAAGGCCTTTTCGCTGACGCCTGTCGGCTCGGCCGGCAGGATCGCATCCAGCGGTGTGCGCCAGATGCTGGTCGGGCTGGCATAGTCCGGGCCTGCCGAGACGAGAACCGCGCCGCCGGCGCGCACATAGCGCGTGATGTTGTCGAAGTAGGAAATCGGCAGCACCCCTTGCCGCGCGTAACGGTCGAAGATGATAAGCTGGAATTCGTTGATCTTCTGCTGGAACAGTTCGCGGGTCGGGAATGCGATCAGCGACAGTTCGTTGATCGGCGTGCCGTCCTGCTTCTCAGGCGGACGCAGAATGGTGAAATGCACCAGATCAACGCTGGCATCCGACTTCAACAGGTTACGCCAGGTGCGCTCGCCGGAATGCGGCTCGCCGGAGACCAGCAGCACCCGCAGCTTGTCGCGCACGCCGTCGATGGAAACCACGGCGCGGTTGTTCACCGGCGTCAGTTCGTTGGCTAGCGGCGAGGCCTCGATCTCGATGATGTTGGGACCGGCATGGGGAATGTCGAGCGTCACGCTGACCTGTTCGCCGCTGCGCACCGCGCGTTCGCTGAGCACGTCGCCGTCGCGGCGCACGGTCACGCGTGCGCTCTCGTTGGTGACGCCCTGGTCATCGAGACGATAGGTGACGGTCTGGTTCTGGCCGACGATGCCGAAACGCGGGGCGGCGACGATGGCGATGCGGCGGTCGCGCTCGTTGCTGCGCCCGGTGATCAGCGCATGCACAGGCGCATTGAAGCCGATCGCGGCGGCGTTGGCGGGAATGTCGTGGACGCGGCCGTCGGTGATCAGGAACGCACCGGCGACGCGATCGGTCGGCACGTCGGAGAGCGCCGAGGTCACGGCGGAGAACAGTTTGGTGCCATCGGTCTCGCCGTCGGCCTGGCCGGCCTCGACCACACGCACTTCAAGGCCCTTGATGTCCTTCAGACGGGCCACCAGCGCCTCGCGTGCTTCATTGGTCTCGCGCGTGCGTTCGCCGAAATTCTGGCTCGGGCTTTTATCGATGACGACGGCGGCCACCGACGACAGAGGTTCGCGCTCCTCGCGCGTAAAGGATGGATTGGCCAGCGCTAGCAGGATCAGCGCCAGTGCCGCGACACGTACCGCAGCGCCCCGCGCTCGCGCGAACAGCAGCACAGCCGCGATCACGACGATCGCAGCGAGGCCGAGCCACAGCACGAGGGTGGGAACAAGCGGTGCGAATGCGATGCCGTATTGCATGTTACTGCCCCAGCCGTTCGATCAGCGCGGGCGCATGCACCTGGTCGGCCTTGTAGTTGCCGGTCAGCGTATACATCACGATGTTGACGCCGGCGCGGAACGCCAGTTCGCGCTGGCGCGGGTCGCCGGGCGTCAGCGGCAGCATCGGCTGGCCGTCGGTGCGCATGGCCCACGCGCCGGCGAGATCGTTCGAGGTGATGATGATCGGCGAGACACCGTCGCCGCCGCGTGCGGGCCGGTCGGCGGCATCCTCGTCATCGACGCGCGGCAATGTCTCGACCCAGGTCTGTCCTGAATTGAACCGGCCGGGAAAGTCGCGCAGCAGATAGAACGTCTTGGTCAGCACATGCTCGCGCGGCACCGGCTCGAGTTCGGGAATATCGAGCGACGACAGAATTTCGCGCAGCGTCAGCATGCCGGGCGTCTGCGATTCCCCGCCGGGACCGGCGGGCGCTTCGACAGCGTCGCGGGTGTCGAACAGCACGGTGCCGCCCTGCTTCATGTAGGCATCGAGCTTGTTGATTGCCTCCTGCGACGGCTTGGCCGAGCCGGAGATCACCGGCCAATAAATCAGGGGGAAGAAAGCAAGTTCGTCGCGCGCGGGATCGACACCAATGGGTTCGCCAGCTTCCAGCGCGGTGCGCTGCGCGAGAAACAGCGTCAGTCCGGAGAGGCCGGCCTTGACGATGGAGTCCACGTCGGAATTGCCGGTGAGCACATAGGCGAGACGTGTCTGCGAGACGGCCTTGATGGCGAAGTCGTCTGCGGCAGGATTGCTTGCAGGCGGCGCGACGCCCGTCGCGGCTTTCGGAGCCTGCGCATGAGATGGCGAGGGCGCGCCGGCGACGGAAGCCAGCGCGAAGATAAGCGCGAGGGCCGCCGTCGCTGTCCGGCGTCTCAGCAAGGCCGCCAAGCCGCCGCCGAGAATGGCGATGATGATGGCGTCGATCAGGAACAGCGCCAGCGCGGTGGAGAGCAGGATGCCGCGCAGGTCGCGCGGCTCGGCGTTGGTGTAGGTCGCGCGCCGCGCCCTCAGTCCCGATGTATCCAGCGGCGCGAGCCGGTCGGCGGTGGCGAGCGCATTCACCGCGAGCGGGCCGTCGGCGGGGCCGTAAAGTCCTGGCGGATGATCGATGGTGGCGCGGTCGCGATAATCCGCGCGCAGCGGCTTCGCGGTGGACGGCGGTGGTCCGAACGCGCCAAAGCCGTCGAGGGTGCGGATCGGCGCAACGGTCTCCGGGCTGCCCTCGGTGGCGACACCCGCGCCCGCATTGGCCGTGTAGCCGGACATATCGACGACTCGCCGCAGCATTTCGACAAAGGTGCCAGACATCGGCAAATCCGACCAGCGCATATCCGCGCTGATGTGGAACAGCACCACCATGCCCTTGTCGCGGTGTTCACCGGTGACCAGCGGCGTGCCATCGGCGAGCGAGGCCCAGCTTCGCGAGGCGAGCGCGGGATCGGGTTCCGCCAGCACCTGGCGGGTGACGGTGATGTCCTTCGGCACGGCGAGACCGGCGAATGGCCCTTCCGCCGCGAAAGACGCCAGCGGCTGCGGCTTCTCCCATGTCAGGCTGCCGCCGAGGCTGCGTCCGCCGCGGCGCAGTTTCACCGGCACCAGATCGTCGTCTCCGGCGGCCAGACGCGGCCCGGCGAAACGCACCAGCACGCCGCCCTGCGCAATCCATGTGTTGAGCCGGTCGCGAATCTCCGGCGACAGCGTGCCCACGTCGGCGAGAACGATCATCGGCAGCTTCTGATCGAGGAATTGTCCGATGGCCACGGCGGGCGCGCCGCGCTCGCCGAGCCGCACGTCGGCGAACGGCGCCAGCGCGCGGGTGAGATAGAAGGTCGAGGCCAGCAGCGGTTGCGCGGTGTCGGTGGTGGCGCCGGAGACGATGCCGATGGCGCGCCGCCGCCAGCGCTTGTCGAGCAGTTGCACCGCGCCGGCCGAGCGTTCGCCGCTCACTTCAAGCCGCGCGATGTCGTTGCGCAGTTCCACCGGGAGGTCGAAGCTCGCTTCAACCTCGCGATCCTGCGAGCCGAATGCAAACTTGGCTTCGCCGATGGGCGATCCCTTCTGGTCGAGCGCGCGAACGAGTCCAATGTCCGCGCCGCCGCCGTTGGCGCGCAGCACCTTCACTGTCATCTTCGCGGCGGCGTTCTCGGCAGCGACCAGCGCATGTGCAGGCGCGGTGCCGCCCTCGAAAATCGTCAAGGTGCGATCCTGTATCGTTTTGACAAGCCCTTCGGTGAACTCGCTGCCGCGTCCGGTATCGACGCCGTCGCTGAGCCACGCGATCTCGCTGTCGCCGGTATTGGCGAGGAAGCGCGCCAGCGCGGGAAGGATTTCAACGCGCTCGACGGCGTAGGGCTTCGGCGCAAGCTGGCGCAGCGCGACGCGCGCGTTTCCGGCCGGCATCAGCGTGATGTCGCGGGTGCTCTCCGACAAGGGAACGATCGCGACGGCGCGGCGGTCGGAATCCGCATTGGCGATCAGTTCGTCGGCGGTCCTCATGCGAGACTCCCAAGTGGAGGCGGCACTCCAGCCATCGTCGAGCAACAGCACCAGCGGCGCGCTGGAGCGGGTAATGCCTTCGCTCGGATTCCAGATCGGGCCCGCGGCGGCGAGGATCACCAGCGCAGCAGCCAGCAGGCGCAGCAACGTCAGCCACCACGGCGTGCGGGACGGGGTTTCTTCCTTCGGCGCGATATCGAACAGCAGCCGCGTCGGCGGAAAATCGATCCGCCGCGGACGCGGCGGCATCACGCGCAGCAGCCACCACAGCGCCGGAAGGCTCAGCAGGCCCATCAGCAGCCACGGTTCAGCGAAGGAAAGCGGCAGTCCCATCATGAGCTGCGCCCTGCGGCGGCGCGGCCGGCGCCGCCTTTCGCCACCATCATGCCGCTGTGAAGATAAAGCAGCAGTTCGGCGGCGGACCGATCCGTGCTGTGGGTCGAGAACAGCCAGCCGAGCTTGTTGGTTTCCTCGCGGATGGCATCGCGATGGGCGGCGAGGCGTGCGGCGTAATCCTTGGCCCAGGTCTCGGCGCGGCCGGCGGTGATGACCTCGCCGCCTTCGGGCTCGACGAATTCGATGCGGCCGGAATAGGGGAATGTCTCCTCTGCGGGATCGACGATCTGCAACAGCGTGCCGTGCGCGCCCGACGACGAGAGACCGCCGAGCATGGTGCGGATGTCGCCGATCGGCGACCAGAAGTCCGACAGCACCACGACCTCCGACAGCGCCGACGGAACGAACGCCGGCGGCAGGCTCGATCGTGTCACCGTGTCATGCAGGACCGCCTGCGCCATCTTGTCGACGATGTTGCGACTGGAACTCGGGTTCAACAGGCCGGGAACGCCGACGCGTTCGCCGCCGGCCACCAGCAAATCCGCCAAAGCGAACGTCACCACCAGCGCGCGCTCGAGCTTGCTGTCGCGCGCGGTCTTCGACGCGAACGCCATCGATTTGGAGCGGTCCGGCCACAGCCACACCGTGTGCGCAGCTTCCCATTCCTGCTCGCGGACGTAGAGATGATCGTCGCGCGCCGAACGCCGCCAGTCGATGTTCTGCGAGGCCTCGCCGGACACGAAGCGGCGATATTGCCAGAAGTTCTCGCCGGTGCCGGCGCGGCGTCGTCCGTGCAACCCGTGGATCACGTTGGCCGCGATGCGCCGCGCTTCCAGCACGAGACGCGGCAGCGACGCGGCGAGCGAACGACTTTCACCATCGGCGCGTCGGACTGCTTCGATCTCCTGGAGTGCGGGTTGCGGCCTTGCTGCCATCAGCCGATCCGTGACTTCAACTGCTTGATGATGTCCGGGATGGTGCGGCCTTCGGCGCGTGCCGCGAAGGTCAGCGCCATGCGGTGCTTCAATACAGGCTCCGCGAGATCCAGCACATCGTCGATCGACGGCGCGAGCCGTCCGTCGAGCAGCGCACGGGCGCGAACGGCGAGCATCAGCGATTGGCTGGCACGCGGGCCGGGGCCCCAAGCGATCGACTTGCCGATCTCTCCGCTGTCGTCGCCCGGACGTGCGGAGCGCACCAGCGACAGAATGGCTTCGACCACGGAATCGCCGACCGGCAGGCGGCGCACCAGCCGCTGCGCGGTGAGCAGCGTTTCAGCGGTCATCGCAGCCTTGGCCACGGCTTCGTCGGCGCCGGTGGTCTCGAACAGGATGCGGCGCTCGGCATCACGATCCGGATATTCGACATCGATTTCCATCAGGAAGCGGTCGAGCTGGGCTTCCGGCAGCGGATAGGTGCCTTCCTGCTCCAGCGGGTTCTGCGTGGCGAGCACATGGAACGGCTTCGGCAGATCGTGCCGCGCGCCGGCGACGGTGATGTGCTGCTCCTGCATCGCCTGCAACAGGGCCGACTGGGTGCGCGGGCTGGCGCGGTTGATTTCGTCCGCCATCAGCAATTGCGCGAACACAGGTCCGGCGATGAAGCGGAACGAGCGTTTGCCGGTGGCGCTCTCGTCGAGCACCTCCGCGCCCAGAATATCCGACGGCATCAGGTCCGGCGTGAACTGCACGCGCTTGGCGTCGAGGCCGAGCGTGGTTCCCAGCGTCTCGACCAGCTTGGTCTTGGCCAGACCCGGAACGCCGATCAGCAATGCATGTCCGCCGGACAGGATTGTCACCAGCGCATTCTCGATGACGCGTTCCTGCCCGAAGATCACGGTCGAGACCGCTTCCCGGGCGGCGCGGATGTTACCCGCGATCTGCTCGGCCGAACGCACGATCACGTCTTCAAGTTTCTCGACACCGTCTGCGCCAGCCATTTTGATCGCTCCTTGCTTCTAGTGGTCCGGTTCTGACATTCGCATCCCACCTCGGCAGCCCCTTTTTGCGAATGTCAGAACCAAAGGACCACTAGCGATTATGACTTCTGGTGTCCTTTCGGATCCGACGTTCGCTACGGAAAGGCGCCGCAGAACCAAGCGAACATCGGATCCGGGACACCAGAGGCCTATGCTAAACTGACGCAAAGGCCATGTATTCTCTTATGTATTCCGGCGTTCAAGCTGTCCCCACATTAGCGGCTTGGGGGCTTGAAACCGATCACGATGTGGCGAGTAATCCCGCAGGTCAGAGTTGAGATTTCGCCGGTTATCGTCATCGCTCCTTGTCATGTTTGGGCTTGCACCATCCGTGCCAATCGGCAGCAAACGTGGCAAACAGAGGCGTCAACGGTCAGGGCAAACAATGGCGAACCAAGGGCAGAAACAGGAACCTCATCCATCCCAGCGCCTCGACAGCCTGACCCGGGCGGCGGGCGGTGCTGTGACAAAAGGTCTGCCGCCGGTCCATCTGTGGAATCCGCCGTTCTGCGGCGATCTCGATATGCGGATCGCGAGCGACGGCACCTGGTTCTATCTTGGGACACCGATCGGCCGTCCGGCGCTGGTGAAGCTGTTTTCCACGATCCTGAAGCGCGAAGACGGCAAGTATTTTCTGGTGACGCCGGTGGAGAAGGTCGGCATCCGCGTCGATGACGCGCCGTTTCTTGCCGTGGAAATGGAGCAGGAGGGCGAGGGAGCGGGCCGCAAGCTCCGCTTCCGCACCAACGTGGAGGACTGGGTGCCATGCGACAACGATCACCGGCTGCGGTTCGAGGCGGCTGCCGATGGCGGCCTGACGCCTTATCTTCACGTCCGCGCGGATTTGTGGGCAAAGGTCACGCGCGCGCTCTATTATGATCTGGTCGAGATGGGCGAGGAGCGAATCGTCGATGGCCGCGAGATGTTCGGGGTCATGTCCGGCGGCGCGTTCTTTTCGATGGCGGACGCGGCGCAGGCGAGAGAGCCTGTTTGACGAACGAGGATAAGGGTTGACGAATACCATTTTGAAGAATGCCGCACCCGGCATCATCACGGCTGCGGCCGATATCAGCTCCGGCGAATTCTTCCGTCGGGCACACGAGCGGCTGAACTTCGACGTGCCGCCGGGATTGACCGACGCCAATGTGCTGGCGCCGACAGGCGATTTCGGCACCGACGCCATGTTGCAGATCATCGCGAAAGAGCGGCCGGTGCGTCCGGCGGCGGTGCTGATTCCGATTGTGGAGCGCGAGGCGCCGACAGTTCTGCTGACCAAGCGCGCCGAACATCTCAACGAACATGCCGGGCAAATCTCTTTTCCTGGCGGCAAGATTGATCCGGAGGACCCAACGCCGATGGACGCGGCGTTGCGCGAGGCTGATGAAGAGATCGGCCTCAAACGTCCCTTTATCGATCCGATCGGCTATCTCGACGTCTACGCGACAGGCTTTGGATTCCGGATATTGCCGACGCTGGCGCGTGTGCGGCCGGGATCTCGACCTTGCGATCAGCCGCAATGAAGTCGATGACGTGTTCGAGGTACCGCTGGCGTTCCTGATGGACCCGGTCAATCACAAGCTCGGCAGCAAGGAATTTCGCGGCATGCAGCGCTCTTTCTATGAGATGCCGTTCGAGCAGCATTATATCTGGGGTGCGACCGCGGGCATGCTGCGCGCGCTCTACGAGCGGATCTGTCTTTCATGATTCGTCCCGTCCTCACCGAGATCGGAATCTTCCTGATTCCCTTCGCGGTCTACGCTGTGTTTCTGCTGGCAAGCCGCTCCGACGTCTGGGTCAGATCATCATGGCCGCTGCATATCGTCGGAAAACTGGCGGTGGCTGCATTCGTGCTCGTCATCGTCAGCCTTATATTGCTGGCGCATTTTTCCGGTGCGCCTCCGGGTTCCACCTACACACCGGCTCGCGTCGAGAATGGCAAGCTCATTCGCGGGAGCGAGAAATGACCCCCCGAGTTCGTTGCGCGATGCTGCATGGCTGACGTCAGGCGCCGCAGCGCGCGTGCTCGGGCTGTTGAACACGGACGGCGAGGAAGCCCGCGTGGTTGGTGGCGCGGTGCGCAACGCGCTGTTCGGATTGCCGGTGGGCGAGATCGACATCGCCACCACGGCGCTGCCCGAGGACGTCATCCGCCGCGCCAAGCTCGCGCATATCAAGGCGGTGCCAACCGGTATCGACCACGGCACCGTGACGCTGGTGATCGAGGGGCAGCCTTTTGAAGTCACGACGCTGCGTGAGGACGTCGAGACCTTCGGACGCAAGGCCACCGTCGCTTTCGGGCGTGACTGGACGCGCGACGCGTTGCGCCGCGATTTCACGATCAACGGATTGTCGGTGACGCCGGACGGCGTGGTCCACGATAACGTCGGCGGCCTCGCGGACATCGCGGCGCGGCGGGTGCGCTTCATCGGTGAGCCGTCGCAGCGCATCGCGGAGGACTACCTGCGCATCCTGCGGTTTTTCCGCATCCACGCGGCTTACGGCGAGGGCGCGCCGGATCGTGCCGGATATCTCGCCTGCATCGCCGGGCGCGAGGGCCTTAGCGGACTGTCCGCCGAGCGTATCCGCATGGAAATGCTGAAACTCGTGGTCGCGAAGGGTGCCGCGCCGGCGCTGGTGGCGATGGACGATGCCGGACTGCTGCTGCGGTTGACGGCCGGTGTGGTGTTTCACGGTGCGTTCGCGGCCATGATCACCGCGGAACAAGAACTCAATCTTGAACCCGATCCGGTGCGCCGCCTCGGCGCGCTGACGGTCGCGGTGACCGAAGATGCGAAACGTCTCTCGCAGCGCTGGCGGCTCTCCAATGCCGAGACCAAGCGGCTGGATTCGATGGGGCACCGCTGGTGGCGGCTTGCGGGTATGGACGAGGCAACCGCCCAGCGCAGGCTCTACCGGCTGGGCGAGGGGCGCTATCGCGACCGGATCATGCTGGCGTGGGCGCGCGCGGGGCGCGATTCTACGTCGCCGTCATGGCGCGAACTGGCGACGCTGCCCGAGCGCTGGACGCCGCCGGTTTTTCCGCTCAGGGCTGCGGACTTCATCGCGCGCGGGATCCCCGAAGGTTCCGCGCTGGGCCATGTGCTCACGCTGGCCGAGGATGCCTGGCTTGCGATGCAGTTTCCGCTCGATGCATCGGTGCTGAAAACCATCGCCGATGACACCGTCGCGCGATTCACGCGGGATCACCGGCTTTGATGTGACGGCGGCCTTGATCGTCGGCAGCGGGTATGATCCCGAAAAGCGGATACCGGTTTTCGGGAAAGAACATGCCCGGTTAGGGAGACGACCTCAGGCGACTTCGGCCTTTTCCTTCTCGTGATGGTCTTCATCCTCGTCGTCTTCGCTGTCTTCGTCTGCGTGATGTTCGTCTTCGTCCTCATCGTTGGACATGTCGATGTGGGCGAGTTCGAGGACGGCTGACGGAAGCGATTCGCGGAAAAGGTCGCCTTCCTCGCCGATCCAGACGCATGAGACCATCTCGTCGGTGACCTCGGCGACAGTCAAAGCCTGTCCGCCGGATTTCAGAACAACGACGTCGCCTGCTTTCAGTCCCATGATCCGCTCCTTGCTGCTGTGAGGAGCTTGCAGCCTAGCTGCGGGTCATGACACGGCGACAAAGAGTGGCTGACAAAAAGAAAAAGCCCCGGACCATGTCCGGGGCTTTGATCTCAGAGAACTCTGGCTACTTAGCGAACCGCGCCGAGGAAATAGCCGAGCACGTCGAACTTGTAGTTTACGCCAGCCTTGACGGTGTGAACACCGGGGAGGGAAGTCGTGGTCCAGACCTGCGCGCCGTTGCGGTTGCCGGTGGTGGTGATGTCCTTGTCGAAGCCGAGATAGAGATACTCGGCCTTCACGCTCCACTTGTTGTCGAGAGCGTATTCCCAGCCGCCGCCGACCGCGTAACCGAGGGCGTAACGGCGATGAATGGTGTCGGTGTGGGTGCCGACCGCGCCGTCGGTGACGCCGACGTTGAACTGGGCAAGAGCGGCGCCGCCCTTGACGTAGAGCAGCGAGCGGTCGAAGGCGTAGCCGAGGCGGGCGCTCCAGACGCTGTAGAGGCCATCGGTGCGAGCCGTTCCGAGAGTTGTCGGCGAGCCGGCGAAGGCAGCCGAACCCTTGAGGCCGATGTAGCCCGTTTCACCTTCGTAGCCGATCACCCAGTTCGGGGAGACCTGCCAGTTGTAGCCGTCGGTGTAGCCGCCGATGAAGCCGGAGTCGTATTTGTAGGACGCAGCAGGTCCGGCGAAGACGGGGAGGCCAGTGCCATCAACAGGCACGCCGCTTACGGCGTCCTTGGCTGAGAACGCGCCGCCGACGTAACCGCCGATGTAGCCGCCAGTCCAGGAGAACACCTGCACGGGAGGGGCCTTGCGATAGATCGGCGCGGTGCCGAGGTCGGCAGCGGAAGCCGCGCCGGACAGGCTGACGCCCGCGGCAGCGAGAAGAAGAACGGCAATCTTGCGCATGTGAGCCCCTTAAGAATTTTGATGGCGGCGCGATTCCCGCCACACCTATGACCATAGAAATACTTTGCGTATGGCTCAGGCTCAAATGGTTTCCGGTCCGCCGGGTGGTTCCGGGTCGCGTTAGTTGGCGAGTGTGCTATCCCGGTGACACGTCAAAAGTGCCAAAAAGTGCCTCTTTGTTAATCTTTTTCCGGGCCTGCCCGTAAGGGAAGGCCTTATGGCCATTTCACCTCGGGGGGGCATCGACGACAGGATGGAATCGACGTTTCCTCCTGTTTTCAGGCCGAAGATGGTCCCCCGGTCATAGAGCAGGTTGAATTCGACATAGCGCCCCCGGCGGACAAGCTGCTCTTCCCGGTCTTTTCCGGTCCATACCTCTGCGAAATTCCGCCCTATCAGTTCCGGATAGATGCCGGCGAAGGCCCGGCCGACGTCCTGGGTGAATGCCAGGTCGGCGTCCCAGTCCCCCGAATCGTGCCAGTCGTAGAAGATGCCACCGATGCCGCGCGGTTCCTTGCGGTGCGGCAGATAGAAGTAATCGTCGCACCATTTTTTGTACTTGTCGTAAGGCGCGATCGCCGCATGGGCATCGCAGGCCGCCTTCATGGCGGCGTGGAAGGCCACCGTGTCGGCGTCGTCCTGCGTGCGCCTGCGCTCGAGCACCGGCGTGAGGTCCGCGCCGCCGCCGAACCATTCTTTCGTCGTCACCACGAAACGGGTGTTCATGTGGACCGCGGGCACGTTGGGATTGCGCGGGTGGATGATCAGCGAAATTCCCGACGCCCAGAATCGCGGATCGTCAGCAGCGCCCGGAATCTGCGCGCGGAATTCCGGTGCGAACTCGCCATGCACCGTGGAGCAATGCACGCCGGCTTTCTCGAACAGCCGTCCGCGCAGGATCGACATCACGCCGCCACCGCCGGGTTTGCCGGTGTGATCAGTGCGCTCCCACGGCGTGCGCACGAAGCGCCCGGCGTCACCCGGATAAAGCGCGGCAGGCGCATCGGCCTCGAGTTTTTCCAGCGACAGGCAAATGTCGTCGCGCAAACGTTCGAACCATGCGCGGGCGCGCTGTTTGCGTTGTTCGATCGTCGTGACGGGCTTTTCCAATCGATGTCTCCGTCCGGGTCTGGCCGCGCTTAATCCCGCGGTCCGAAATAAGTGCAGCTTTCGTTGCAACTGTCACGATGAACGCTGACGCGAGTCACCTTGCCGGCATGCTGGACCCGGTCCCAGATAAAGCGCGTGAGGTTTTCAAGCGTCGGGATTCCCAGCGCCTCGATCTTGTTGAGGAACTTGTGGTCGAGCGTCTTCTGCACTTCCGCCATCCGCTGATCGAGCATGCCCAGATCCATCACCATTCCGGTCGCAGGATCGGGCGTGCCGCGAATGGTGACCTCGGCGCGGAACGAGTGTCCGTGAATCTCGGCGCTGGCGTCGCCCAGCGTCGTGCCGGACAGCGAATGCGCGGCCTCGAAACGGAACGATTTCGTCAATTCCCACATGGCTAACAATTACCTCAACTCGTTTGGATCCGTCATCCTGAGGTGCGAGGCGCTCTTCGCGCCGCGCCTCGAAGGATGGCGGGCCGTCGCCCTTCGAGGCTCGCAAGAGCTCGCGCCTCAGGGTGACGGCTCATTCTTTCTTTATCCATCGCCGCGATCGTTTACCTGATCCCAAGCGTCTTGTGCGTCTGGACGCTGAGCCGCCACTGCGGATGGCGCAGGCAATAGGCGATCGCCGCCTGCGTGCTTTGCGCTATGTCAGGTCCGTCCATCGGCTGCAACGAGAACCGCTCGAATTCCAGCCCCGCGAAATCCTCCGGGGTGTTGTCCGCCTGCGGGTAGACCAGCTTCAGTTCGTGGCCTTTGCGCACCACAAGCTCCGATCCGGCCTTGGGGCTGACGCAGATCCAGTCCAGGCCGGGCGGCGGCGCGATGGTGCCGTTGGTCTCGATCGCGATGGTAAAGCTGTGGCCGTGTAGCGCGTCGATCAGCGCGGTGTCCACTTGCAGCAGCGGTTCGCCGCCGGTCAGCACGGTATAGCGATGATCTTGCGGACCTTGCCACTGTGCGGCAATGGCCGCGGCGAGTTCGCCGGCGTTCGCATAGCGGCCGCCGAACGTGCCGTCGGTGCCGACGAAGTCGGTGTCGCAGAACTGGCAGACGGCGGTGGCGCGATCCTGCTCGCGGCCGCTCCACAGGTTGCAGCCGCTGAAACGGCAGAACACGGCGGCGCGCCCGGCATGGGCGCCTTCACCTTGCAAAGTCAGGAAGATTTCCTTGACCGCGTAGCTCACGCCGTCGCTCCTCGTGTCTGCCGCAGCGCCTCGCCGAGCGCCATTGCCACCGTTACAGCCACGTTCAGCGAGCGCATCCCCGGCGCGATGGGGATGACCAGCCGTGTATCGGCTGCGTTGACCACGTCGGCCGGTACGCCGGCGGACTCCCGGCCGAACAGCAGGATGTCGTCGTCCCGGTAGATATGATCGAGATAGGGCGTTGCCGCCTTTGTCGAAAAAAGAACCAGCCTGCCGCCGGATTTGGCACGCCACGCCTCGAATGCGGCCCAGGAATCATGGCGCACGATGGTGACCTGATCCAGATAATCCATGCCGGCGCGGCGGAAATGCCTATCGGAAATGGGGAATCCGGCAGGCTCGATGATGTGGGCTTCCACGCCGAGACAGGCGCAAAGCCGCAGAATCGTTCCGGCATTTTGCGGGATGTCGGGCTGGAAAAGGACAACACGCATTCAGAAACGGTCCCTTGACCCGGTGGACAACGTGGGCAAATTCTTTGTGACGGCTGGTTTTAGTGCATCGCACTAAATTGCGGATAGCGGGCTTGCGCTCTCTCGGCAAGGGTGCCAATAGATCGATTCTAGATCGTGTGTTCTGCCCGGTTGAGTAGGACAACTGGTCATTCTGCCACCGCGGGGGGCCGCGGGCACCGGCTTCTGTCCCGGCGTGTGCATTGCGTCGAAAGGGATGGTTTCGCCGGTTGCAGTTCGGAAAGGGTTTGCAATCGTGACGTCTTCCACCTCGGCCGAGCCGACACGCCGTGATTTTCTTTATGTAGCGACGGGATCCGTGGCCGCCGTGGGCGCTGCGGCAGTGGCCTGGCCGCTGATCTCCCAGATGAATCCGGACGCCTCGACAATCGCGGCCGGCGCGCCGATCGAAGTCGATCTGGCTCCCATCGCCACCGGACAGGACATCAAGGTGTTCTGGCGCGGCAAGCCGATCTACATCATGAACCGGACCAAGAAGCAGGTCGACGAGGCGCTGGCCGTGCCGCTCTCGAGCCTGCCCGATCCGCAGACCGATCAGTCCCGCACCAAGGAAGGTCACGAGCAGTGGCTCGTCGTGATCGGCATCTGCACGCATCTGGGCTGTATCCCGATCGCGCACGAAGGCGCTTATGACGGGTTCTTCTGCCCCTGCCATGGTTCGGTTTACGACTCCTCCGGCCGCATCCGTCAGGGACCTGCGCCGCTGAATCTGGCCGTGCCGCCTTACGCCTTCATTTCCGACACCAAAATCAAAATCGGCTGATTTTCATCTGACCCGATTGCGTCGCTTCTTCTTTGTCAGGATCGCATCATGAGCGGACCATCCAACTACAACCCGCAAAATCCAGTCTTGAAATGGGTCGAGCGGCGTCTCCCGATCGGGGGACTGATCCACTCGTCATTCGTGGCTTACCCGACGCCGCGTAACCTGAACTACTGGTGGACGTTCGGCGCGATCCTTTCGATGATGCTCGGCGTGCAGATCATCACCGGCATCATCCTGGCGATGCACTACACACCGCATGTCGATCTGGCCTTCAAGTCGGTCGAACTGATCGTCCGCGACGTCAACTACGGCTGGCTGCTGCGCTATCTGCACTCCAACGGCGCGTCGATGTTCTTCATCGCCGTCTACATCCATATGTTCCGCGGCCTCTATTACGGGTCCTACAAGGAGCCGCGCGAGGTGCTGTGGATCCTCGGCGTCATCATCTATCTCCTCATGATGGCGACGGGCTTCATGGGCTACGTGCTGCCGTGGGGCCAGATGAGCTTCTGGGGCGCCACCGTCATCACCAACCTGTTCGGCGCCATTCCTTATGTCGGCGACAGCATCGTGACGCTGCTGTGGGGCGGCTATTCGGTCGGCAATCCGACGCTGAACCGCTTCTTCTCGCTGCACTACCTGCTGCCGTTCGTGATCGCCGGCGTCGTCGTGCTGCACGTCTGGGCGCTGCATGTCTCCGGTCAGAACAACCCGGCCGGCGTCGAGCCGAAGACCGAAAAGGACACCGTGCCGTTCACGCCTTACGCGACCGTCAAGGACGCGTTCGGTATGTCGGTCTTCCTGCTGTTCTTCGCCTGGTTCATTTTCTACATCCCGAACTATCTCGGCGATCCCGACAACTACATCCCGGCCAACCCGGCCGTGACGCCCGCGCACATCGTGCCGGAATGGTACTACCTGCCGTTCTACGCGATCCTGCGTTCGATCCCGAACAAGCTGGCCGGCGTTATTGCGATGTTCGCGGCGATCATCGTGCTGGCGTTCCTGCCCTGGCTCGACAGCGCGAAGACGCGCTCGTCGAAGTATCGCCCGCTCGCCAAGCAGTTCTTCTGGATCTTCGTGGTGGTGTGCATCGGCCTCGGCTATCTCGGCGCGCAGCCGCCTGAAGGCATCTACGTGATCGCCGGCCGCGTGCTGACGGTCGCCTACTTTGCGTACTTCCTGATCGTGCTGCCGATCCTGAGCCGCATCGAGACGGCGCGTCCGCTGCCGAACTCGATCGCAGAAGACGTGCTGAGGAAAACCGGATCGACCAAGACGCCGATGGTGTCGACCATGATCGCGCTTGCGGTCGGCGGCGCGCTGCTTCTCGGTTTCGCAAACAATGCGAGCGCTCAGGAGCACGGGGGGCCGACGCCGCCGTCGCTGAAATGGTCGTTCGCCGGTCCTCTCGGCAAGTTCGATCAGGGGCAATTGCAGCGCGGCCTCAAGATCTACAAGGAAGTTTGCTCGTCGTGTCACGGCCTGTCGTATGTCGCGTTTCGCAACCTGAGCGATCCGGGCGGACCGGGCTATTCGCCGGCGCAGGCAGCGGCTTTCGCTTCGGATTACAAGGTCAAGGACGGTCCGAATGACGCGGGCGACATGTTCGAACGCCCCGGTCGGCCGGCCGACTACTTCCCGTCGCCGTTCCCCAACGAGAACGCGGCGCGTGCCGCCAACGGCGGCGCCTATCCGCCGGACCTGTCGCTGATCGCGAAGGCCCGCGGTTATGAGCGCGGATTCCCGCAGTTCGTGTTCGACGCCTTCACCCAGTTCCAGGAGAAGGGCCCGAACTACATCGACGCGCTCATGCAGGGCTACGAGGAGAAGGCGCCAGCCGGCTTCACGCTGCCGGAGGGGTCTTACTACAACAAGTATTTCCCCGGCCATTCCATCAAGATGCCGAAGCCGCTCAACGATGGTCAGGTGACGTTCGACGATGGATCGCCGGCCACCGTGCAGCAATACGCCAAGGACGTCGCGGCGTTCCTGATGTGGGCCGCCGAGCCGCACCTCGAGGCCCGCAAGCGCACCGGCTTGCAGGTCTTCATTTTCCTGATCGTGCTGTCGGGCCTGCTGTACTTCACCAAGAAGAAGGTCTGGGCCGACGCACACTAAGCGTCCGATCATTCGAACTGCGAAAGGCCCCCAAGCGGGGCCTTTTTGCTGCGCCAATGCTTCGATGCAGCATATTTCCGCGAGGCTGGCGTCCCGTGTTCCGCTCAACTAACCTTGGCGGTCCATGCTGAGGGGCACATGACCGGCGCGCCGATCGACGACATTCTGCTGAATATCAATCCGACGGGACAACTGGTTCTCGGCGGCGTGCTTGCGCTCATCATCTACGGCGTCGCCCTCGATCTGCGGATCGATGATTTCATCGAGGTGTTTCGCAGGCCGATTGCACCGCTGGCGGGCCTGCTGGCGCAACTCGCGGTGCTTCCGGCGGTGACATGGGCGATCACCATGCTGCTCAAGCCGCAGCCGAGTATCGCGCTCGGCATGATGGTGGTGGCGGCCTGTCCCGGTGGAAACATCTCCAACCTCATCACCCACATGGCGCGCGGCAACACCGCGCTGTCGATCAGCATGACCGGCGTGTCGAGCCTGCTCGCTATCGTCACCACGCCGCTCAACATCCTGTTCTGGGCCGCGCTCAATCCCGACACCGCCGCGTTGCTGCGGCAGGTCAGCATCGAACCGCTGTCGTTCCTCGGCTCGACCATGGCCATTCTCGGCGTGCCGATGGCGCTGGGCCTTGCGACGGTGCATTACTGGCCGCGCCTCGGCCATCTGCTCCGCCGCCCGTTGCAGATCTTGTCCTTTCTGTTTCTGGTTGTGTTCATCGGCGGCGCGATCTTCACCAACGCGCGCTACCTCACGACGTTCGTTCAATCGATCCTGCCGTTCGTGGTGCTTCATAACGCCATCGCCATCGGTCTCGGCTGGGGCACCGCGCGGCTGCTGCGCCTCAGCAACTACGACACGCGCGCGATGACCATCGAAGTCAGCATGCATAATTCCGGACTTGGTCTGGCGCTGATCCTCAACCAGTTCGATGGCATCGGCGGCGCGGCGCTGGTGGCGGCGGGGTGGGGCGTCTGGCATCTGGTGTCCGGATGGGCGCTGGCGGCATGGTGGAAGCGCCGCGATCCGCATCCGCAAGGCGAGCATTGCATTCCACGCACGGACACGGCCGCATGAGCGAGGCGCACGGACATTACGCGAGGAACGGCGGCGTGCTGGTCACCGGCGCGGCGGGCTTCATCGGCCGGTCGCTGATCGCGGAACTTGCACGCAGCAACGTCAATTCGGAGATCGTTGCACTCGATCTGCGCGAGGTCCCGGAGCATGAGCGGCTGGCAAACGTCACCTATCTTGCGGGCGACATTCGTGATCCGGCGTTGAAGGACATTTTCCAGAAGCACAGGCCGCAAACTATTGTACATCTCGCGTCGGTGGTCGCTGTCGGCGGCGATCCGCAACTTGACTGGGAAATCGACGTGCTCGGCACCAAGAACGTGCTGCAATGCTGCGTCGATGCCAGTGTCGAACATCTGATCGTGACGTCGAGCGGCGCGGCTTACGGCTACTACGCCGACAACCCGGTGCCGTTGCACGAGGATGATCCGCTGCGCGGCAACGCGGATTTTTCCCTACGCGCGCAACAAGCGCGAGGTCGAGGAAATGCTGGTCGAGTGGCATGAACTCTATCCGCATCTGGAGCAGACCGTGTTCCGGCCCTGCACCGTGCTCGGACCCACGACGAACAACCAGATCACGGCGATGTTCGAGCGGCCAGTGGTGGTTGGCCTTAGCGGCACCTCGACGCCGTTCTCGCTGATCGCCGACAGCGACGTGGTCGCGGCGCTGGTGCAGGCTGTGCGCCACCCGCGGCCCGGCGCCTACAATCTGGCGGGTGACGGCGTGCTGAGCCTGCGCGAGATCGCGGCGCTTAACGACAAGTTCTATCTCGCCATTCCGGCGGGACCGTTGAAAATCGTGCTGTGGCTGTTGAAATCCCTGCGCGTCACCAAGCTCGGCCCCGGCGCGGTCAAGTTCGTCCAGTACCGGCCGGTTCTTGCCAACGACAAGCTGAAGTCGGAATTTGGATTCACGCCCCGCTATAACGCGCGCGAGGTCTTCGAGCGCTATCGCGACGGGCGACCGGAGACGACGACATGACAACGCTCGTCATCGGCGCCGGCCCGGCGGGGCTTGCCGCGATCAAAAGCCTGAAACAAGCCGGTCTGCCGGTGCAGGGCGTCGAGAAGAATGCGGATGTCGGCGGGCAGTGGCTCTACGGCGCGCCCGCCAGCGCGGTCTATGCCTCGACCCATCTGATTTCCTCGAAGCGCACCACAGCCTACGCGGATTTTCCGATGCCGGACGACTGGCCGGCCTACCCCGGGCATGCGCAGGTCTCGGAGTACTTCAAATCCTTTGCGAAGCATTTCGATCTGTATCCGTCGATCAGCTTCAACATTGATGTTCAGAAAATCGAGCAGCGCGACGGAAGCTGGCGCGCGACGTTCAGCGACGGCACGAGCGATGACTATGAGAGCGTGATTTTCGCCAACGGCCATCTCAGCGATCCCCTGACGCCGAAGATTCCGGGCGAGTTCAGCGGCAAGCTGATGCATGCGAAGGACTACAAGACCGCCGATATTTTCGAGGGTAAGCGCGTGCTGGTGGTCGGCATGGGCAACACCGGCTGCGACATCGTGGTCGACGCGATTCATCGCGCCAGCAAGGTGCTGTGGAGCGTGCGCGGCGGCAATCATTTCGTTCCGAAGTTTCTGGCTGGCAAGCCTGCCGACGAAGGCAACCATAAGCCGAAGCGTTTCATCATCCCGAGGCGGCTGCGTTCGATGTTGCATGAGCCGATCCTGCGGTTTCTGGTGGGGCCGCCGGAGCGCTTCGGCCTGCCGAAGCCGGAGCATCGGCTTTACGACAGGACGCCGATCGTCAACTCGCTGGTGTTGCAGCATCTGGGGCAGGGTGATGTTGCCGTGCGCAAGCCGATCCGGGAATTTCGTGGCAATACCGTCGTCTTCGCAGACGGACAGGAAGACGAGGTCGATCTCGTCCTGCTCGCTACTGGCTACGAGATCACGTTTCCGTTTCTCGAAGACCTCACAGAGCTGAACTGGCAGCCGGAACGCCACGCGCCGCGGCTCTATCTCAACATCTTCCCGTCACGCCCGAATGGTCTTTACGTCGCGGGGCTGCTGGAAGGCGCGGGCGTCGGCTGGCCGGGCCGCGCGTTGCAGGCCGACCTGATCGCCGCCTACATCAAGGCGCAGAAGGAGAATGCCGATACCACGGCGGATTTCCGCGACAGGATCGCCGCCTTCCATGCCCGGCCTCCGGTCAAGGATCGCGGGGATCACGGTATTTTCGTCGACTTCCTGCAATACAAACGTGATCTTCAGAAAGCCATCGCGAGCTTGAGCGTTGCTTCGCCCGCGGTATAACTCAGCTCGAAATTACGGAGGACTTCATGGGCACGACCATCACTTTCAAGCGTCCCGACGGCAAGGATGCCAAGGGCTATCTCGCCAATGCCGCGCGCGGCAACGCGCCGGGCGTTGTCGTTATTCAGGAATGGTGGGGCCTGTCGGCGAACATCAGGGCGCTGACCGATCGCTTTGCGTTGGCGGGATTCGATGCCCTCGCTCCGGATCTCTACGAGGGCGTGGTCGTGCCCTATCACGATGCGGATGCTGCTGGAAAAGAGATGAACTCCCTCAACTTCATCGAGGCGACGGAGCAGGACGTACGTGGCGCGGCGCAATACCTGAAGCGCAACGGTGCGAAGGTCGGTCTCACCGGTTTTTGCATGGGTGGTGCGGTGACCATCATTGGCGCGGCGAAGATTCCAGAACTGACCGCCGGCGTTGCGTTCTACGGCATTCCGCCGGAGCAGGCGGCGAAGCCTGCCGACGTTAAGATTCCGCTACAGGGGCATTTCGCCAACAAGGACGACTGGTGCACGCCGCAGGCGGTCGATGCCTTCGAGAAGGCGATGAAAGCTGCCGGCAAGGATTTCGAGGCGTTTCGCTATGACGCCGATCATGCTTTCGTCAACGAGGAACGCGCCGCGGTGCATGACCGCGCAGCTGCCGAACTCGCCTGGGGCCGCGCCACCGACTTCTTCAAGAAGCATCTGGGGTGACATTCACCATCTCCGACTTGCGTCAGCAGCCGGCGTTCTTCGACGCGGTTGCCGACCGCATTTGGCGGGGATGGTGGAAGGAGCGGGGCTTTCCGGCGGATTACATCGTCGGTCGCCTGCGCGAGAACATGAACCCGTCGCCGATTCCGTTCGCGCTGGTCGCGCATCGGGGCGACACGTTTCTGGGCACGTCGTCGGTGATCGCTGCCGATCTCGAGGACCTGCCGCAATACTCGCCCTGGGTCGCGGCGGTCTGGGTCGATCCGAAATACCGCATGCAGCAGATCGGCTCGGAACTGGTGGAACGCGCGGCAGAGGACGCCTTCGCGCTCAATTTCCGGCGGGTCTACCTTTGCGCCCCAAAGGAAAGGCGCCGGTTCTACACCCGGCAGGGCTGGGTGCCGATCGAGGAGAACGTGGGGGACCGGAAAGTTACCGTGTTCGTGCGCGTCCCGGATGGCTCGCGGTAAATCCGAATGCCGTCCCTGCGAAGCGGGCAGCCCGATGACGCACAGCGCAATCCGGGGCATATCCCGCCGTGTTCATTCCGGATTTCACTGCGCTCCGGAGTGATGTCCCGTTTCGCAATCCCGGAGTTCGTCATTCCGGGACGCGCCCTCTTTGGCGCGGGCCCGGAATCCACTCTTCCGGTCGCTATGGATTCCGGGTTCGCTCGCGAAGGCGCTCGCGCCCCGGAATGACGGGGAGACGACTCCTGCAACATTTCGTGATGGGGATACAGATCCCCGCGCTTCAAACCTCTCCTATGTTCGGCATGTCCTGTTCGTGAGGGGCGCTTCTCGAGGGCGCTCGTTAAGCGGAGCAGGATGCGGCGCCTGCGCGTGTGTTTCGCACACATATGCCCGGGAGGCTGGGGTCACCGTCCGGGCCAACTACGTGGCTCTGCCGTCAGCGGCTGGACGAGGACAGGATGAAGGCGGAGAAATCCCGCCGGATCAAGGCGCGCCGCGCCCATCCTGACCCGGAAGTACGGTCCTCTCGCCTAAAATCGCCGCAATGGAGCGCCGCAAGGCGATGCGCTTCCGGATCATCATCCGCCTCGCAAGCGATGCCGGAAGCGAGACAAGACAAGGTGCGCCTCGCGGCGCTCCATGCCCCTCGTTATGGGGCCAAACTAAAAGCTCACCTCGCGCGTGGCGCGAGAGCGATTGCGTGTGCGCGAATGGATGCGTGAATGAAAGTGGCTGTCTGATAATTGAATCGGAACCGGCGCATCGCAAGGACACAAGCTCACACCCCGTCATTCCGGGACGCGTCCTCTTGGACGCGGGCCCGGAATCCAGTCTGTCTGTGATTATGGATTCCGGGTTCGCTCGCAAAGCTGCTCGCGCCCCGGAATGACGGTGGATGTGATGACGCCAGCCGCTCGCTACACCCGCAACGTCGTCCCCGCGCAGGCGGGGACCCATACTCCCTGAGGGGTCGATTTAGCGGGGACGCCGGAGCAGCCATCTCGCGGTCATCACGACGTTCGGTGGTTATGGGTCCCCGCCTGAGCGGGGACGACTTGGAGAGAGATGGCGCCCAGCCATGACGAATGGAGCGACCTGGGTCCTGCATTTGCTCCCCTTGACATCGCCCCCCGCCGGTGATGATTTGCCTGCCATGAGCACCCTGTCCAGCCCAACCCGTCTCTGGTGGCGCACCTCCTGAAGGTGGCCGGTGCGATTCCCGTGAATTTCAATCGTCGAGGCCGTCATCGCAGAGCGACGGCCGTTTTTCGTTTGTCCTGTGTGGCGTTCCTCCAGCAAGTCTCGTAAGAGGACCAGATGAACAGGACAGTTTTCTCGCTTCCCGCGCAGAGCGAATACCGGACCGCCCGCGGCCTCGATGTGGCGCGTTCCGTCGAACATTTCGCCGGCGGTGCGGCGCTCGACCGGCTGATCGAGCAGCTCGATACCCGTCGCGGCGTGGTGCTGTCGTCGGGCACCACGGTACCGGGCCGCTATGAAAGTTTCGATCTCGGCTTCTCCGATCCGCCGCTGCGGCTGGAATCCACCGGCACGGATTTTTTCATCGAGGCGCTGAATGCGCGCGGCAAGGTGCTGATTGCGTTTCTTGGCCAGACCCTGAAGGAGCCCTGCGCGGTCATCACCGAGAAGAGCGCCACGCGCCTTGCGGGCCACATCGTGCGCGGCGACGCGCCGGTCGACGAGGACCAGCGGACGCGGCGCGCCTCGGTGGTGTCGCTGGTGCGCGACATCATCGCGGCGTTCAGTTCGCCGAGCGATGCGCTGCTCGGCCTGTTCGGCGCATTCGCCTACGATCTCGTGTTCCAGTTCGAGGATCTGAAGCAGAAGCGCGCGCGCGAGAAAGATCAGCGCGACATCGTCCTCTACATTCCGGATCGCATTCTGGCCTATGACCGCGCCACCGGGCGCGGCGTGATTCTGAGCTACGATTTCGCGTGGGACGGGCAATCGACCAAGGGCCTCGATCGCGAAACGCCGCAGAGTGTCTATGCCAAGACCAAGCGTGAGGGCTTTGCCGATCACGCGCCTGGCGTCTATCAGGAAACCGTCGAGATTGCGCGCCAGGCGTTCGCGCGCGGCGACTTGTTCGAGGCGGTGCCGGGGCAGTTGTTCGCCGAGCCCTGCGAGCGCACGCCGGCCGAAGTGTTCCAGCGGCTGTGCAAGATCAATCCGTCGCCTTATGGCGCGCTGATCAATCTCGGCGACGGCGAATTCCTGGTGGCGGCGTCGCCGGAAATGTTCGTGCGTTCCGACGGACGGCGGATCGAGACCTGTCCGATTTCGGGCACCATCGCCCGCGGCGTCGATGCCATCAGCGACGCCAAGCAGATTCAGGAACTGCTGAATTCGCAGAAGGACGAATTCGAACTCAACATGTGCACCGACGTCGATCGCAACGACAAGGCGCGGGTCTGCGTGCCGGGATCGATCAAGGTGCTGGCGCGGCGGCAGATCGAGACCTACTCCAAGCTGTTCCACACCGTCGATCATGTCGAAGGCATGCTGCGTCCGGGCTTCGATGCGCTCGACGGTTTTCTGACCCACGCATGGGCCGTGACTGTGACCGGTGCGCCGAAGCTGTGGGCGATGCAGTTCGTCGAGGATCACGAGCGTTCGTCGCGGCGCTGGTATGCCGGCGCGCTCGGCTTCATCGGCTTCGACGGCAGCATCAACACCGGCCTCACCATCCGCACCATCCGGATGAAGGATGGTCTCGCCGAAGTGCGCGTCGGCGCGACGCTGCTGTTCGATAGCGATCCTGTCGCGGAAGAGAAGGAATGCCAGACCAAGGCCGCGGCGCTGTTTCAGGCGCTGCGCGGCGATCCGCCGAAGCCGCTGTCGGCCTTCGCGCCGGACGCCACCGGCTCCGGCAAGAAGGTATTGCTGATCGACCATGAAGACTCGTTTGTGCACATGCTGGCGGATTATTTCCGTCAGGTCGGCGCGACGGTCACCGTCACCCGGCACAACCATGCGCTCGAACTGCTGAAGACGGAAAAGTACGATCTGCTGGTGCTGTCGCCCGGTCCCGGCCGCCCGGAGGATTTCGGTGTCTCGAAATTCATCGGGGCTGCGCTGGAGAAGAAGCTGCCGGTGTTCGGCGTCTGTCTCGGTGTACAGGCGATCGGCGAATATTTCGGCGGCAAGCTCGGACAGTTGCCGTTGCCGGCGCATGGTCGTCCCTCGCGCGTGCAGGTGCGCGGCGGAACGCTGATGGGTAATCTGCCGAACGAGGTTGTCATCGGCCGCTATCACTCGCTCTATGTCGAGCGCGACGGCATGCCGGATGTATTGCAGGTCACTGCAACCACCGAGGACGGCATCGCGATGGCGATCGAGCATAAGACCTTGCCGGTCGGCGGCGTGCAGTTTCATCCCGAGTCGCTGATGTCGCTGGAAGGCAATGTCGGTTTGAGGATCGTGGAGAACGCGTTTCGTCTCGGCCAGCCTGTGAGCCGATAGTGTATCCGTCATTGCGAGCGCAGCGAAGCAATCCAGTGCGCAGCAACGAGGACGTCTGGATTGCTTCGTCGCTTCGCTCCTCGCAATGACGAACTTTTGATTCAACGGATTAGACAAACAATGACCCTTGCAGACGATTTGAAGGCCACGGTCCGCGCCATTCCGGATTATCCGAAGCCCGGCATCATCTTCCGCGACATCACGACACTGCTCGGCAATGCATGGGCGTTCCGCCGCGCGGTCGACGAACTGGTGCAGCCGTGGGCCGGGTCCAAGATCGACAAGGTCGCGGGCATGGAAGCGCGGGGGTTCATCCTAGGCGGTGCGGTGGCGCATCAGGTATCCTCGGGTTTCGTGCCGATCCGCAAGAAAGGCAAACTACCGCACACCACGGTGCGGATTGCCTATTCGCTGGAATACGGCCTCGACGAAATGGAAATGCACGCCGACGCCATCCAGCCCGGCGAGCGCGTCATCCTGATCGACGACCTGATCGCGACCGGCGGCACCGCCGAGGGTGCGGTCAAGCTGTTGCGGCAGATCGGCGCCAATGTGGTCGCGGCGTGCTTCATCATCGATCTGCCGGATCTCGGTGGCGCGGCCAAGCTGCGCGCGATGGACGTGCCGGTGCGCACGCTAATGACCTTCGACGGGCACTGACAACAACGAGGGCGGCAAATGGATCTGGAGCTTAAGGGCAAGATCGCCGTCGTTACCGGCGGAACGCGTGGCATCGGCAAGGCGGCTGCGCGCTCGCTCGCGGGCGAAGGCATGGACGTTGCGATCATCGGACGTGATCTCGAAGCGGCGAAGGCGACGGCGTCCGAAATCGCCGGAGAAACCGGCCGGACCGTGCGGGCCTATTCCGCCGATACCGGCAAGGATGACGCGGTGCGCGCCGCGGTTGCGGCCATCCGCAAGGATTTCGGTCGCATCGACGTGCTGGTCAACAGCGCGGCGCAGCCGAGCGGGCAGGCGAAGCCGCCGTCGTTAAGTGAAATCACCGACGAGATTTTCTGGAACGATGTGAATGTTAAAGTGATGGGCTATCTGCGCATGGCGCGTGAGATTGCACCTCTGATGGCGGAGCAGGGCTGGGGCCGCATCATCAATATCAGCGGGCTCGGCGCGCGGCAGACCGGCACCACGGTCGGCAGCATCCGCAATGTCGGCGTGGCGGCATTGACCAAGAACCTCGCGGATGAACTGGGGCCGAAGGGCATCAACGTGACCTGCGTTCATCCCGGTCTCACGCGAACCGAGAAGACACCCGGCGTGATCGAATGGCGCGCCGGCGTCCAGAAGAAGACAAAGGAGGAGGTCGAGAAGGCGATGAACGATCTCAATACCATCCGCCGCCTCGTCACCGCCGAGGAAATCGGCCACATCGTCGCGTTTCTCGCCTCGCCGAAATCGATCGCCATCAACGGCGATGCCATTGCCGCCGGTGGTGGCATTCCCGGAAGCATCTACTACTGATCGCTCACAGCTTGTGCAGGATCAGGTTCAGCTCCAGTTCGCGGAAGCGGGTGTAGTTGTTGCGCACCCACTGATGCAGCTCGGATGACTGGTCGCGGTTGGCGCGCAGATAGTGCGAGAACGAGAAGTTCAGCCGGCCGATGATCGACTTGAGGAATGCGGGCAGCGCTGCGATCCTGAACGGCCGCACGCCCGCGAAGGCCTGAGGCAACGCACCCCACAACACATGCTCGTTCTCGACCGGCACCAGCGCGGCGTTCGGGAATGTGGTGCGCAGCATCTGCCAGGCAACGGTCGAGGCGCGGTCGCGGTCGGGGATGAAGAGGACGATGGGATCGATGCCGCGGCGCTCCGCTTCCTTCATCAGGCCGATTTCAGCGATGACCTTGAAGAAATCGTCGAAGGCATGAAATCCGAGGTCGATGACTTTCGGCACGCCGTCATTGACGATCAGCCGGTCCATCAGCGCCATCTGTCCGAACGTGTCGCTGATGAGCGCGGTTTCAGTGACCCCGGGCAGATAGTCGAGCAGTGACGGCTCGCGCAGGTTGATATCGAAGGCCGTCACCGCGCCGTTCTTGAGCAGCAGGAACTCCGTCAGCACCCGCGCGATCAGCGTCTTGCCGACCGCGGGCCGGGGAGAGCAGACGATGTAGACGGGCGTGCGGCGCATCTGCGCGAGTCCGGAAAATCAGATCTCGCCTGTGGGGGTCCGCGGCTTGTCCTTGGAGCCGACGATTTCCGTCAGCTTGATGCGGTCGAATTCGCCCCAGACATTGCCGAGCCAGTGGCGGACGTAGCCGCGCAGCACGAACGAGTAGTTCGCGGGCTCGTCTTTCACGCCCTTGTTGGCGACGAATTTCAGGAACGGCACCGACGCCACTTCGACCTGCTCGTAGGCCATTTCGTTCAGTTTCGGAATGGTGATCTCGGTCGCGTTCTTGATGCGGTGGAAATAGGAGTTGTAGGTGGCCTGGTCCCACTCGAAGAAGCTGGTGTTGTTGATGAAGTTTTTCACCAGGAAATACTTCGCGCCGTCCATGAAGTTCGCGGTTTCGGCGATTTCGTCGAGCGAGGCGATCGACGGTCCGAGAATGTGGAACACGGCGAACGTGATCTGGCCGGATTTGGCGGCGTCGAGGAAGCCGATGTCGCGCAGCGCGGCCAGCGTCGGCGACAGCAGTCCTGCGCGGACGTCGATGACGGTCACGCTGGTGCCGGATGTGTTCAGCGTATCGAAGATTTTCATCTGATCGGATGTCGAGGTCACATCGACGATCTCGGTGATGTCCGGATGAAACCGCTTCAGCGTTCCACGCGGCGATTCGGTATCGAAAGCGCGGGTCGGGACGTTATTCGCGCTGAAATAGTCGAGAACGGTGCGCGAAACCGTGGTCTTGCCGACCCCGCCCTTGTCCGCGCCCACTACGATCACTGCCGGTTTCGCCATAAGACCCCTTTTACCCACCAAACACATCCGTCTGACGACGGCAGCTTAGCCTGCTTTCCGCCGGAACATGGCAGAAACGAGGGATAATTCAATTCTTGACGGGGCTGTTATGCGTAATAACCACCGGCTTCTTGGGCTGAAAGGCTACCGGCGGCCCCACGGACCGAGGATCGAGCCGGTCGGCGACGGCGTTGCCCCGGGGGAACTGCCCCACGGCCCCTTATGGGGAGGCTCCGGCCGCGCTTCGGGCGATGTCCCGTCGTATTGCGGCACGCCGTGGCCGGTCTCATCCGTGACGTCGCCGCCCGGCAGCGGCAATGGGCCGGGATCGCGGCCGCCGGCATATGTCACCAGCGCCTTGACCCGGGAATCGATCGACGGATGGGTCGCGAACAGGTCGGCAAAGCCCTCGCGCGGATTGTCGATGCACATTTCCATCACCGCCGAGGTCGCGCCCCGCAGTTCGCCGCGGCCCTCGATCTTGCGCAGCGCCGAGATCATGGCGTCCGGGTCCTTTGTCAGTTCGACCGAGCCTGCGTCCGCCAGCAACTCACGCGAGCGCGACAGCGCAAACCGCACCACCAGCGACAGGCCCCATGCGAGGCCGATCAGCGCGATGGCGAGAAGAATAATTCCGAACGCGCCGCCGCCTTTTTTGTCACTGTCCGACGAAGACGATGAGGATCGTCCGCCGCCGCCGAATCTCCAGCTTGAATTGAAGACCATGCGGAAAACCAGTTCGGCGACGAAACCGATCACGCCGGCGATGATCACGGCGACCACCATCAACTGGACGTCGCCGTTGCGGATGTGAGTCAGTTCGTGGCCGAGAACCGCTTCCATCTCGCGATCGTTGAGGGCGTTCAATAGCCCGCTGGTCACGGTGATGGAGTACTGGCTGCGATTGAGGCCGGAGGCGAAGGCATTGAGCGCAGGGCTGTCAACGATCTTGAGTTTCGGCATCGGAATGCCGCGCGAGATGCAGAGATTTTCAAGCAGGTTGTAGAGCCGCGGCTGTTCCTGCCGCGTCACGTCGTGGCCGCCGGTGACGGCGTCGATGATTTTCTGATTGAAGAAATAGGCGATCACGATCCAGAGCGCGGACCCGATGGTGGCATAAGGGAAGGCCTGGATCAGGTCGCGGGTGGCGAGAACGATGTAGTCGTCGAACGGCCGCTGGCTGTTCATCACCGCTTCCGCGATCAGCGCGCCTGCGAACACCATGACATAGACGAGCAGGAACAGGCCGCCGAGCAGCAGCATCGAACGAAACCGGTTCGATGCGATGTGCGTGTAGAGACCGTACGCGGCCATGAGTCGGATTGTCCTATATGGTCGTCATTGCAAGGAGCACTTGCGACGAAGCAAGCCAGCGTCTTTGTAGCTTTGGATTGCTTCGCTTCGCTCGCAATGACGGAAACATCGTCATCATGCAGGGCCTTCAGAATTTAACCGACGGCGCCTGTTCGAGCTGCCCGCGCTGCTCGCCGAGATCGAAGAAATCCTTCTTCGTGAATCCGAGCGCCCCCGCGAACAGCGCCGCCGGCAATTGCTGGATGCCGGTGTTGTATTCCTGCACGGCGTTATTGAAGAAGCGGCGGCTGGCGGCGAGCTTGTTTTCGATGTCCGATAGTTCGGACTGCAATTGCTGGAAGTTGGTGTTGGCCTTGAGGTCCGGATAGGCTTCCGACAGTGCAATCAGCCGGCCCAAAGCCGCGCCGAGCTGGCCTTCCGCCGCGGACACCTGCGCCGGTCCCTGTGCGGACATCGCCGCGTTGCGCGCCTTTACCACGTCTTCCAGCGTGCCCTTTTCGTGGGTGGCGTAACCTTTCACGGTCTCGACGAGGTTCGGGATCAGATCGTGGCGCTGCTTGAGCTGCACGTCGATGTCGGCGAAGGCCTGCGAGACGCGCTGCGCCAGCGCCACGAGGCGGTTATAGGCGCCGAATACGAACAGGGCGATGACGACGATGACACCGAGTAAAATCCAGCCGGACGACATGGGGGAAACTCCTTGAGGACAACGAATGACCGAGCCTAGCCGAAAACACCGGCGCGCGGCAGGGGCCGCAAGGCTGGCATCGTTCTATTTGGTCGTCTTCAGGAAGCGGGTGGTTCAAATCGCCTTTGAAAATGCAAGCGGCGTCAATCTCTCGTGCGTCATGCCCGCGCTTGTCGCGGGCATCCACGTCTTCCTCGGTTGATGGCCAGGACGTGGATGGCCGGGACAAGCCCGGCCATGACGACTGCGGCAAGATGCCGTCTCCACTATTGCCGTGCCCGTTTGTTTACGGCTTGGCGATATGCCACGCGCCGTTCAGGAAGCCGTCGCCGGTGGTGTCGCCGGGCTTTGTGTCCTTCGCGAAAGTATAGACTGGCTTGCCTTTGAGCGCCCACATCTTGCTGCCGTCGTCGCGGGCGACGATGGTCCAGTCGCCGGTGGCCTTGGCATCAGCGGCGGCTATCAGCGGCGGCCAGTTGGTGGCGCAGGGGCCATTGCAGACCGACTTGCCGTCGCTGTCCTTGTCGAAGGTATAGAGCGTCATGCCCTTGGCATCGACATAGGCCTTGCCCTTCGGGGTATCGGCGACCTTCGCGGCCTGCGCGAACGCGGCGCTTGAGGCGAGCATGAGAGTTACAGCCGCAATCGCGGCGAATGTTTTGGACATCGCAGTTTACTCCTGATGAAATGTACGTCGGACGCGACCGCGTCATCAGGACAAACTCCGGCGTGGGGGAATTATTCCGGTATTGCGGGTGCGTCCGGGAAAACCGCGTCGCCCCACGCCCATTTTTTCGCGCGCTTGTAGGCGGCCTTGTCCCGGTGCGGAACACTTACCGTCTCGACACCGTCCGCCGCACAGATTTTCGCGGTCACTGCGATCTTGGTTGTCTGTGGCTGCGCCAGCACGCGCACGGGAAGTTCCGCGGCTGGCATTCGTGACAGGATGACATAACTGAATTTTTCGTCCTCGTAGGGAAGTTCCGCGCCCTTGAGGTGTTTATGCGCGCGCGACCGTTGCAGCCGCTGCGAGAAATGACACCAGTCGGGCGCTTCAAGCGGGCATTTCGCATCGTGCGGGCAGGGCGCGATGACGTGCGCGCCCGCTGTGATCAGCCGTGCGCGCATGCCGATGATCCGCGCATACCCGGCCGGCGTGCCGGGCTCGACGACCAGCAATGTCTCGCGCGTCTTCGCCCATATCGCATCCGCGAACGCCGCGCGATCGGTGTCGTTGAGTTCGTTGATGACATAGCTTGCAACGACAAAGTCTGCTTCCGGCGTATCGGCGAGCAGCCTGCGCGCGTCGCCGGACTGGTAGCGCATCGCGGCGAGACGCGGGTTTGCGTGGGCGAGGTCTATCGCCAGATCGCGCAGCGCTGTATTCGCATCCAGCAAGGTGAAGGCCCCGAGCGATGCAAAGGCCTCTGCCGCAGCCCACGTCGCCGTTCCCGGGCCAGCGCCGATGTCGAGCAGGCTCTGCGGCGCAAACTCCTGGTTCACCTCCACGAGCGCATTCAGGCTTGCCGCGATGGCGGCATAGGTTGCCGGCATCCGCGCCAGCGCGTAGGCCAGCGCATCCTCGTTGGTCCTGATGCGGTCCGAGCCGCCGCCGCTGCGATAGGTCTGCGAGATCGTATCCGCCCGCTGCGCGGCATCGTTGCGCGACAGGCCTTCGGCCTTGCGTGCGAGCGCCGCTTGCAATTCGGAAGGAAGATCAGGCGTCATGGGAACAACATACTACGTCGTCCCCGCGAAGGCGGGGACCCATAATCCCTGAGTCCTGCTTGTTGCACGAAAGTGGTCCGGCAATTTTTTGAAATTGAAGAGCTGACAGCCATGGGTCCCCGCCTTCGCGGGGACGACATTGTGTGAGCGGTTGAGTGCTTGCCGCGATAGTGGACGGTCACGCCACGTTCTGGTCGAGAACCTTCATCGCGCCGTCGAGGTCGACGGAGACGAGCTGCGATACGCCGCGCTCCGCCATGGTGACGCCGAACAGCCGGTTCATGCGCGCCATGGTGATCGGATTGTGGGTGATGATGATGAAGCGTGTTTCCGTCGACCCCGTCATCTCGTGCAGCAGGTTGCAGAAGCGCTCGACGTTGTGGTCATCGAGCGGCGCGTCGACTTCGTCCAGCACGCAGATCGGCGACGGATTGGTCAGGAACACCGCGAAGATCAGCGCCAGCGCGGTCAGCGCCTGCTCGCCGCCGGAGAGCAGCGAGAGCGTCTGCGGCTTCTTGCCGGGCGGCTTGGCGATGATTTCGAGGCCGGCTTCGAGCGGATCGTCGCTCTCGATCAGGTGCAGTTCCGCCTGGCCGCCGCCGAACAGTTCGGTGAAGATCCGCTTGAAGTGGCCGTTGACCACTTCGAACGAGGTCAGCAGACGCTCGCGGGCTTCCTTGTTGAGGCTCTGGATGCCCTGCCGCAGCCGTTTGATGGCTTCCACCAGATCGTCGCGCTCGGTGGTGAGGGTGAGATGCTGGGCCTCGACCTCGCGCAGTTCTTCCTCGGCGCGCAGGTTGACGGCGCCAAGCCGCTCGCGGTCGCGGCGCAGCTTTTCCAGATCGGCTTCGATGTCGCCGACGGCGGGCAGTTCGGTCTCTGGTGTGATCTCGGCCAAGGCCGCGACGCCGTGCGGCTCGACTTCGAGCATGTCGCGGATTTCGCGTTCGATATCGTCGAGGCGGCGCCGGGTGCCTTCCATACGCTCTTCGGAGCGGGCGCAGGCTTCGCGCGCGGCGGACAGCGCGTCGAGCGAGGCGCGGGCGGCGCGGTCGGTTTCCGCCATGGCGGCTTCGGCTGAAGCCAGCGCGTCGGCGGCAGTGCGGCGCTCGGCCTCCGAAAATTCGATTTCGCTGATCAGCGCACTGCGCTTCTCGGCGAACACGGCCGGCGCGTCTTCAAGCTCGGCGCGTTCGGTCTTCACTTCGCCGATGCGGGTCTCGATGGTCGACACCTGCGACGCTGCGTTCTGCTTGCGGCTCTGCCACTCGTTGCGCTCGGCGACGATGGCCTGCACACGGCGGTCGGCCAGTTCAGCCTCGCGGGCCAGCGCCTGTGCTTCCGCGCGAACCTGTGCGGCGAGACGGCGATGGCCGTCCATGTCGGCGCGCACGGCGGTGAGGCGTTCCTCGTTCTCCGCGCTGCCGGGCAATTCGCTCAAGGCCGCGACCGCGCTTTCATGCGCGCCCTGGGCTTCGGTGCGGTCGGCGGCAAGGCGGGTGCCGCGTTCGTCGAGCGCGGAACGGTGCGAGGCGTGGCGATTGATCTCGCGCTCGGCGGCAGCGTGGCGTTCGCGCGCCGCGTTGGCCTCACGCTGGGCATTGCGCGCGGCTTCTCGCGCGGCGCTTTCGGCCGCCGAGGCCATCTTCAATTCGGCCTCGGCCGTCTCCAGCGCCTGACGCTTGGCGACGGCATCCGCGCGGGCCTGTTCGAGCTCGGCTTCGATGTCGACAAGACGCGCGCGCTCGGCCAGCCGCCGCGCAGCGCCGGTCGGCGCATGAGCCGCCGCGACGAAACCGTCCCAGCGCCAGAGATCGCCTTCGCGCGACACCAGCCGCTGGCCGGTCTTCAGTTGCGACACAAGCTGCGCGCCGCGATCGCGGCTGACGACGCCGATCTGCGCCAGACGCCGCGCTAGTTCCGGCGGTGCGGTGACATGGGCCGCCAGCGCTTCGATGCCCTGGGGCAGCGACGGATCGCCGTCCATGACGCCGAGGTTGGACCAGCGCATCGGCGCGGTCGGATCGACCGGCGCGTCGAGATCGTCGCCGAGCGCTGCGCCGAGCGCTTTCTCGAAGCCCTTGGCGACATTCACGCCATCGATGATCGGCGGCCACAGGTTCTTGGTCTCGCCGTTGACGAGCTTGGAAATCGTCTTGGCTTCGGTCTCCAGCCGCTGCACGCGCTTGTCGGCATCGGCGAGAGGCGCGCGCGAGGCTTCCAGCTTGGCGCGGGCGACGACGTGGGCGGATTTGCTCGCCTGGGTGTTCGCCTCGGATTCCACCAGTATCTGCTGCGCGGTTTCCATCGCGGCGGCGAGTGCATCGAGATCGCCGAGACCGCCGGTCTCGGCCGCGAGCTTGGCGACTTCGCCCTCGACATTGGCGATGTCCTGATCGAGCCGCGCGATGCGGTCACGATGGGTGCGGACATTGGCCTCGAACTGGTTGCGCTTGGCGGTGAGGTCGGCCAGCGCCGTGGTCAGTTCGGAGAAGGTGCGCTCGGCGGCGGCGAGGGTCGCTTCCGCCTCGGCCACGCGCTCGTCGGCGCCGCTGCGCTTCTCGACGCGCGACTTGATCTCTTCTTTTAGCTCGGCGTCTTCGGATTCCAGCCGCGCCAGCGCGACGTCGGCGTCCGACAGCTGCCGCTGCTCGCGCTCGATGTCGGCGGCGAACTGGGTGAGGCGGCGGTCGAGTTCGGTGACGCGATCCCTGGCGCGGGCTTCCTCGCGGTCGAGCATTTCGCGGGCGTTGGTCAGCCGCTGCAATCCGGCGGCGGCGCGGGCTTCGGCCTCGCGCAGGCCCGGCAGTTCGGAGGCGCGGATCGCCTGGATGCGGGCGGACTCAGCCTGCTCGCGGGTGCGTTCGGCCTGTTCGCGGACATTCAGGTCATGGGTCTGGCCGGCCTCAGCGACGTCGGCATGGGCCTGCAACCAGCGCAGGTGAAACAGCAGCGCCTCGGCCTTGCGGACCTTGGCGGCGACTTCGCGGTAGCGAATCGCCTGCCGCGCCTGCTTCTTCAATCCGTCGATCTGCCCGGCCAACTGGCCGATCACATCCTCGACGCGGGTGAGGTTGGTTTCGGCGGCCTTGAGGCGCAGTTCGGCTTCATGGCGGCGGGCATGCAGTCCGGCGACGCCGGCGGCGTCTTCCAGCACGCGGCGGCGCTGGTCGGGGCGCGCCTGGATGATCTCGCCGATCTTGCCCTGGTGGACGAGAGCTGGCGACCGCGCGCCGGTGGCGGCATCCGCGAACAGGATCTGCACGTCTCGCGCGCGCACGTCCTTGCCATTGATGCGATAGACCGAGCCCGCTTCGCGCTCGATCCGGCGCGAAATTTCCAGAATCTCCTGATCGTTCACGGCGGACGGTGCCGAGCGATCGGAATTGTCGATGGTCATCGCCACTTCGGCGTGGTTGCGTGCCGGACGATTGCCGGAGCCCGCGAAGATCACCGCGTCCATATCGGCGGCACGCAGCGACTTGTGCGAGGTTTCGCCCATCGCCCAGCGCAGCGCTTCGACCAGGTTCGACTTGCCGCAGCCGTTCGGACCGACGACGCCGGTCAGGCCCGGTTCGATCAGGAAATCGGTCGGTTCAACGAACGACTTGAATCCGTGAAGGCGAAGACGCGTGAGTTTCATGCAATCGGTGCTCTGTTGGCCGGGCCGAAAATATCAAGCCGGGGCAAGGTCATAGCGGCCCTGTGCCAGTATAGCTGAGTCGCGGAATGCGCCTCGGACTGTTCGCACAATGGCGAGGCAGGCTGCAGAGGGCAACCGGCCCCGGGGCTTTTCCCAAGGGATTTAGGCGAGATTTCCGAGGAATCTCAGTGTGTTTCGGCCAGAAGTTCCCGGATCAGGATGGTGAGCCGGTCGCCGTCAACTCTTGAGCAGCGGCTTGATGAGCTTCTCGAAGGCGTCGAACGAGGTCTCGCCCTTTACCGGCGTTCCGTTGACGAAGAAGAACGGCGTCGAGTTGACCTTGAGCGTTTTGTAGGCGTGCTCGCGCACGTCCAGGATGCCCTTCTGGATCGCCGGATCGCCTTGCACGCAATCCTTGATCATCTGCTCGCTGAACCCGGCCTGCTTGCCGACGCGGTTGATGGTGCCGAGCGCGTCCGAGGCCAGATCGTTCTGCTGCTTGAACAGGATGTCGACGATGGCGAAGAACTTCGGCGCATCGTCCTTGGCGACGCAACGGGCCAGCGCGGAAGCCGCCAGCGCCACCTGATCCAGCGGAAACTCGCGGAAGATGAAGCGCACCTTGCCGGTATCGATATACGCCTTCTTGATCTCCGGAAAGACGTCCTTGGTGAAGGCCGCGCAATGCGGGCAGGTCATCGAGGCGTATTCAATAATGGTGACAGAGGCGTCCTTGGAGCCCAGCGCCATGTCGCCGAGCGCGCCGGCCTGGTTGATTTCTTCCGCGGTCTGGGCGTTCGCCTCGCCGATGAGCTGCCAGGGAAGTTGCAGAGGCGAAACGCCGACAGCGGCGGCAAGGCCGGCGAGAGAGAGGGCGGCGTTAAAGGCGCGGCGCGTGATGTTCAACGGTCTGCTCCGGAATACGTGCGAGATGGCGTCGGTCACGCCTGTCGAGGGGTGCAATAGAGTTTGACTAGCTTGATCAAACTCGCCGCTTTTTTCGTTTAGGCATGATCCTTCCCGAAAACCGGTTCCCACTTTTCGGGGATCATGCCGTAGCTTGAAACGACAATTGTGGCAATGCCGGGCCGCCACGGCGTCCCGCTGGAACCGTCAATTTCGCTTGATCGATGCGCTCAGCCGCGCCAGTGCCGCACGCAGGTCGCTGTCTTCCACGGTGGTCAGGTCGGCTTCGATTCTGGCGACCTCCGCGGCATCGGGCTTTTTCCGGGGCTTCGGCGCGGGCCGGCGCGAGAGAGGGGCCTGGCGCAGCGCGATCCGCCCGACCGCTTTCCAGCCGAGGAAGCGGTTGACCCGCTCCAGAATGACGTCCGACGTATGCTGAATTTCCAGCGCCATCGGTCCCTCGACCCGCAGCACCAGGGTGGCCGGTTCGGTCGGCTGGTTTTCGACCGGGCGCGGCCACTGGATTTTCAGCGGTTCCGAATGCGCCGCCACATTGGCTCCCACGATCTCTGCCCATCGGGTCACCAGTTCGCGCGAGGCAAAGCCTTGCTTGGCGAAGACGTCGTTGATCGCCCTGCCGAGCAGTGCGGATAACGGCTTCGCCGAGATGGGACCGGGCTTGTTCATGGGCGGTTGTCGTCGGTACATAGTGTCCCATGACCCTATCAGGCGCCGCGGCGCGGCGAAAGAAATCTCCGGACCACGCCGAAGCCGATCGTGCCTCTGCGCTGCTGGACTGGTATGATCGCCATCGCCGCCGGTTGCCGTGGCGCGCGCTGCCGGGCCACGTGAGCGATCCCTATCGCGTCTGGCTGTCGGAAATCATGTTGCAGCAGACCACGGTGAAAGCGGTCGGTCCGTATTTCGAGAAATTCACCGCGCGGTGGCCGACCGTTGCGGCGCTGGGCTCGGCCTCGCTCGACGATGTTCTGCGCATGTGGGCGGGGCTCGGCTACTATTCGCGCGCGCGCAACCTTCATGCCTGTGCCGTCGCCGTGCTGCGCGATCACGGCGCTGCATTTCCCGACAGCGAAGACGGCCTGCGCGCGTTGCCGGGCATCGGACCTTACACGGCGGCGGCGATTGCGGCGATTGCGTTCGGCCGGCAGACCATGCCGGTGGACGGCAACATTGAGCGCGTGGTGTCACGGCTGTTCGCGGTGGAAGAGCCGTTGCCGAAATCCAAGCCGCAGATTCAGCAACTGGCCGCGACATTACTCGGCGCGTCACGCGCGGGCGACAGCGCACAGGCGTTGATGGATCTCGGGGCCACGATCTGCACGCCGAAGAAGCCGGCCTGCGGGCTTTGTCCGCTCAATGACAATTGCGCGGCGCGCACCCGCGGCGATCAGGAGACGTTTCCGCGCAAGGCGCCGAAAAAGACGGGAACGCTGCGGCGCGGCGCGGCGTTCGTCGTCACCCGCGGCGGTGAACTGCTGGTCCGCACGCGTGCCGAGAAAGGTCTGCTCGGCGGCATGACCGAGGTGCCGACGTCCGAATGGCTCGCGGGTCATGATGACAAGGCGGCGCGCGCGCAGGCACCCGTGCTGACGGCGTCGCGCTGGCATCGCAAGGCGGGCGTGGTGACGCATGTGTTCACGCATTTTCCGCTCGAGCTTGTGGTCTATACCGCCAGCGTCGCCGCGCGCACGCGCGCGCCGGAAGGGATGCGCTGGGTGCCGATTGCCACATTGAAAGACGAGGCGCTGCCGAACGTGATGCGCAAGGTGATCGCGCACGGGCTGGGCGACTAGCAAATGAGCTTGCTTCTTCCTCTCCCCGCTGGCGGGGAGAGGGTTGGGGTGAGGGCAGCTGTCGTTGCCATCGTCCATGCCCCTCACCCGGAGACTTCGCTGGCGCTCAGCCTCTGACCTCTCCCCGTAAAACGGGGAGAGGTAAAGAAGGCTATCCCGCGCTCGACATCGCTGGTGTTTCCGGCCGTGGCACGATCGGCGGCTTGGCGTTGAGCGCATCGACCTGAAAGCCCGCCACGCGCTTGTAGGTATTGGCGACGTCCGCCAGTTCCTGATGCGACAGCACGTCGGTGACGACGGCAAAACCGTCCGGCGCGCGCTCCTCGACGAGTTGCATCACCTGCTCGGGGCCGTTGCGGCGGTTGAGCCTGACGAGTTCAGTGGTCGCCGGACGGCGCTCGCCTTCCTAAGCATGAAGCGCTGCCGCCGTCTCGCCGTGGTTGAGAATTTCTCGCGTCAGCACCCGCGCATCGAGGATGGCCTGCGACGCGCCGTTGGAGCCGATCGGATACATCGGATGCGCGGCGTCGCCGAGCAGCGTGACGTTGCCGAAGGTCCAGCGGTCGAGCGGGTCGCGATCCACCAGCGGATATTCATAGGCGTGGGTGCAGTTGCGGATCAGGCCGGGCACATCGAGCCAGTCGAACCGCCAGTCCTCGAACCACGGCAGGAATTCGTCGAGCTTCGCCGCGCGGTTATAATCCTCGCGCCGCCAGTGGTGGTCCGGCGGGAAGTAACGTTCCGCGATCCAGTTGATGCGGAATTTTCCGTTGGGTAACTGGGCCGAGATCGGATAGCAGACGAATTTCAGGCTTTCATGGCCCGCCATGATCATGGTGCGGCCGGAAAGGAAGGCGTCGCCTTCGGTGATGCCGCGCCAGAGGATGCGTCCGTTCCATATGGGCGCGCCTTCGTGCGGATAGAGCTTGCCGCGCACGGCGGAATGAATGCCGTCGGCCGCGATCAGCAGCGTGCCCTCGTAAGTGCCGACGTCGTCGCCGGTCGCCTTGTCGACGAAGCGCGCGGACACGCCGTCCGGTGTATCGGTGTAGTTGGCAAGGTGATGGCTGTTCAGCAGGCTGTCACGGCCGAGACGCTCGATCACCGCGTCGAGCAGAATCTGTTGCAGCACGCCGCGATGGATCGAGAATTGCGGCCACTTGTATCCGGCCTCCAGCCCGCGCGGCTCGGTCCAGATCGGCTTGCCGTGTTTGGAGAAGTACGACAGTTCCCTGGTGCGGATGCCGGCTTCATCGAGCTTGTCGAGCAGCCCGAGCTCGGTCAGTTCGCGCACCGCATGGGGCAGCACGTTGATGCCGACGCCGAGCGGTTTCAGTTCCGCCACGCTCTCGAAGACGCGGCAAGGAATTCCGATCTGATGAAGGCTGAGCGCCAGCGTCAGCCCGCCGATGCCGCCGCCTGCGATGAGAATGGTCATGGTGCACGCTCCCGACTTTGGGAGGTGTCATGACACAGGACCGGGAAAGTGGGCAATTGCGAAAGGCGAAAAACGGCGGCTCAGCCAGCCGCCATTTCGCTGCGGATTTCGGCGCGCAGTTCGTCGATCAGCCGGAGGCCCTTCTTGGTCTCCACATGCCAGAACGACCAGCCGTTGCAGGCTTCCGCGCCTTGCGCCAGCGCGCCCATGCGATGGATCGAGCCGACCTTGTCGCCGAGCATGATCGCGCCGTCGGCGCGGACCAGCGCGGCGTGCTTCTTCTTGGAATCGACCAGCTTGGTGCCGGGAGAAATCATGCCGCGCTCGACCAGTTCGGAGAAGGCGACGCGCGGCGCGCCGCGCGCGGTCATGAACGGAGCCAGTGTCGCTTCCGGCAGCGGCTCGATGGCGGCGATCCGCGCTTCGGCAGCGGCAGCGTAGGTCTTGTCGCGCTCGAAGCCAATGTAGCGGCGGCCGAGACGTTTTGCGACGGCGCCGGTGGTGCCGGTGCCGTTGAACGGATCGATCACGAGGTCGCCGGGCTTCGACGACGACAGCAGCACGCGCGCCAGCAGGCCTTCCGGCTTCTGCGTCGGATGAACCTTCTTGCCATCGCCGCCCTTGAGGCGCTCGTCGCCGGTGCAGAGCGGGATTAGCCAGTCGGAACGCGCCTGCACGTCCTCGTTGGCGGCTTTCAGCGCCTCGTAGTTAAATGTGTAGCCTTTGGCGTTTTCGTCGCGCGCCGCCCAGATCATGGTTTCATGCGCATTGGTGAAGCGGCGGCCGCGGAAATTCGGCATCGGGTTGGTCTTGCGCCAGACGATATCATTGAGAACCCAGAAGCCGAGGTCCTGCATGATCGCGCCGACGCGGAAAATGTTGTGATAGGAGCCGATCACCCACAGCGTCGCCGACGGTTTCATGATGCGGCGGCAGGCGAGCAGCCATGCGCGCGTGAAATCGTCATAGGCGGCGAAGGATGAGAACTTGTCCCAGTCGTTGTTGACGGCATCGACATGGGATCTCGTCGGGACGCTTGAGATCGCCCTTCAATTGCAGATTGTACGGCGGATCTGCGAACACCAGATCGACCGAACCGGCCGGCAACTTCGACATCTCGGCGACGCAATCGCCGATGACGATATGCGAACTGGATGGAACTTCAAATTGAGTGCGGGGCGCCTTTGCAGACGCCCCGCGACGCGACACAACCATGACTCAAAACCTGACTCAGGCGACGCAGCCGGCGACGCGGGACTAACAATCCGACTGTCATCACCATGATCGTCCAAGGTAAAAATCGGCTTAATCAAAATCATGTTTGTCATTAATCCGAAATTGATTCCGGACTCGTTGCCGCGTTGCGAATTCCGGCGCACGCGTGCTGCAATCAACTCGGTCTGATGGTTGGATTTGCTGGCGCCGCGCGCTTTTCACCGAGAAATTCAGCCGGCATTCATGTCGCGGAGTTGAAACACATCGAAATGCCGCATGAGGTCATGCAACGCCGCACTAGGCAATTTTTGCCGGGCGCTGTATGAATCGTTAACAGGATACTTTGCGGCTCCATCGCGTTGTGGTCACGGCGCGTCCGCCGGGTGAGGAGATTTTCCGATGCGTTACGATGATTTCCGCCGCAGCGATAACATCGACGATCGCCGCGACGACAGTGGCGGCGGAATGGGCGGCGGCGGTTTCGGATTTCCGATGGGCGGCGGTGGTGGCCTCGGCATTGGAACCGTGATCGTGCTCGGCCTGATCGGCTGGGCGGTCGGCATCGACCCGCGCATCCTGATCGGCGGCGCGGAGATCCTCACCGGCGGCCAGCAGCAGGCCCCGACCTATCAGACCGATCGCCGATCCGCTCCCTCCAAGGGCGCACCCACCGACGAGATGGGCAGCATGATCGCGGGCGTGCTCGGCGAGATCGACGACCGCTGGAGCGAAATCTTTTCGGCGAGCGGCCAGACCTATCGCGGGCCGCGCATCGTGCTGTTCCGCAATGCCACCAACGGCGGTCGCTGCGGCATGGCGCAGTCGGCGATGGGGCCGTTCTACTGTCCGCCCGACAAGCAGATTTTCCTCGACACCGGATTCTTCCGCGAGGTCGAGACCCGGTTCCGCGGTTGCTCCGGCAACGCGTGCAAGTTCACGGCAGCCTACATCATCGCGCATGAAGCCGGGCATCACATCCAGAACCTGCTCGGCATCCTGTCGAAGGCGACCCAGATGCAGCAGCAGGCGGGCAGCAAGGCCGAGGCGAATGCCATCCAGGTGCGGATCGAATTGCAGGCCGACTGTCTCTCCGGAGTCTGGGTCAACCGTGAGGAGAAGAAGCGTCCCGGATTCCTTGAAGCCGGCGACATCGATGCGGCGCTGACCACGGCGTCGGCCATCGGCGACGATACGCTGCAACGGCAATCGACCGGGCGCGTGGTGCCGGATTCGTTCACGCACGGCTCGGCCGCGCAGCGCAAGCGATGGTTCATGACCGGCTATCAGCAGGGTTCCGTGCAGGCCTGCAACACGTTCGCGCCGGGTGTTAGTCTCTGATAAGCCGGATCCGTCATCCTGAGGCGCGAGCCGCTTGGCGAGCCTCGAAGGATGACGATGCAAAACGCCGTCGCCCTTCGAGGCTCGGCGCAAGAATCGCCTCGCACCTCAGGGTGACGGCTAAGGATTGAGCCTCATGGTCGCCGTTGACGAGACAAGGAAATTCGTCCCGCTCAACATTGCGGTGTTGACGGTCTCCGATTCGCGTTCGCTGGCCGACGACAAGTCGGGCACGACGCTGGCGGATCGTCTCACGGCTGCGGGTCATCGCCTTGCCGCGCGGGACATCGTGACCGATGATGTCGAAGCGATCCGCACCAAGATCAAGGCGTGGATCGCCGATCCTGGCGTCGATGTCGTCATCACCACCGGCGGCACCGGCTTCACCGGTCGCGACGTGACGCCCGAAGCCATCGAGCCGCTGTTCGAGAAACGGATGGACGGGTTCTCGATTGCATTTCACATGCTGAGCTATGGCAAGATCGGCACGTCCACCATCCAGAGCCGCGCGACGGCCGGCGTCGCCGGCGCGACTTACATCTTCTGTTTGCCGGGGTCGCCCGGCGCGTGCAGGGACGGCTGGGACGGTATCCTTGCGCATCAACTCGACTACCGCACCAAGCCGTGCAATTTCGTCGAGATCATGCCGCGGCTGGACGAGCACCTGAAGCGCGGCAAGGCGAAAGCCTGACACCGCCAGCCATATTCGGGCGCCGATTGTCAGTGTTTTCGAAATAACTTCAGGATGATTTTCGCAAAACCCGCTTGCAGCAGGCGGCATATATCGCCGCGCGCTTCAAGACGAAGCCGCCGCGCGTTGATCATGTGAAACCTGATGAGCTCCGGCGTAACGCGACGTTCGGGTTCGCGCCGCCCGGACATCACAAGTCGAGCTCCCATGTCTCGCCGACAAGATCCTGTCCGAAACTGTGGTGCGGCTCGCTTGCGGTGCGTATGAAACCCGCATTTTCATAAATCCCGCGGGCGGCCAGCAGCATGCTTTGCGTCCACAGCGTGATCCTGCGATAGCCGCAACTCCGCGCGAACGTGATGCATTCATCGACCAGCCGCTTGCCGAGGCCAAGACCACGTCCCGCCGGATCGACGATGAGCAGCCGCAGCTTCGCGACCTCATCCGATTGCTTGACCAGAAATACCGAGCCGGCCTGCCTGCCGTCGATCTCGGCGATCCAGCAGCGTTCCCGCTGCGGATCGAACTCCTTCAGGAACTGCGCAACAATGTCTGCGACCAGCGCCTCGAATGAAATGTCCCAGCCGAATTCTTCCGCGTAGAGCCTGCCGTGCTGCTGCACCACCCAGCCCATGTCGCCGGGCCGATGGGCGCGCAAGGCGACGTCGGCACGGTGGGTCTCGTCATCCAGCAGCCGCTCGATGGCGCTCATCGCCTCCACCAGGCGCTGGCCGCCGTCGCCGGGCAGTTCGGCGATCATCTTCCCGACTTCCTGATGCGACGTACGGTCGAGGCGATCGAAGGCCTGTCTGCCTTTGGCGGTGAGTGCCAGCTTGAACTGCCTGCGGTCGGACGGCTCCGGCTTGCGCGTCACCAGCCCCTTTTTCATGAAGGACTGAACGATGCGGCTGAGGTAGCCAGGGTCGAGGCCGAGTTCGGTTCCGATATCCTTGGCAAGAATGCCATCGCGATGCGCGAGTTCGAACAGCACGCGGGCTTCCGTCAGCGTGAACGGGCTTTCCAGCAGGTGCCGCTCGAGCACGCCGATCCTGCGCGTGTAGAAGCGATTGAACTGCCGGATCGCGGCAATCCTGGTTTCGTCTTCAGCTTTGGGAGGTGTGCCCATTGGCGAACAATGCCTCGTCGTGCTCCGACGGGCATTCTGGGCAGATTGTTGACGGAGTCAATTAATAAGTTGACGGGGTCAAATAATATCAGGCGGCCACGAAAATCTTCGTTCGCAGCACGGCGCGGCCGGTGCGGCCCAGCTTCGAGAGCAGCTTGGCCTCGGCGCGGCGCGCGGCGGGGGCATAGCCGCCGACCCGCTCATAGTGGTCGCGGGAAATCAGCAGGCCCTGATCGGTGGATGGGCCGGAGATGAAACGCGTGAGCAGCCGCACGCCGTCGCGCACCGTCGCCTCTTCATAGGGAGAGCGCGCATAGCGGAAGATGCCCGCGCGCTGACGCCCGCTGAGCGACACCCGCTGCATGAACTGGGCGGCTTCGTCGATCCAGCCGGCTTCCAGCACCGCGCCGGGAAGCAGGAACATCAGCCAAGGCGATCGGCTCTGCTCCGCGCCTGCCGCAAGGGCGGCGGCCCGCGAGCCGTCGAATTTCAGGAAGTCGCATCCCGCGACATCGGCGACCCGCTCGATCGTGTCGGACCCCGGCCGGTCGACCAGCACCACCTTCTGGACGATTCCCGCAGCCGCCCCCGGAACGAGGGCAGCGAGGGTGGCAACGACAGGTTGCTCGACGCCTTCGGTGGGAATGACAACGCTGATCATGAGCCGATGCTTGGGATGTTATCCATCAAACGCTTGATGCGGCATCGTTATCATCTTGTCACACTCAGAACAGCCCGTCGGGTGCAGCTTTTTGCGGCATTTATTAATATCGGCAGGCCCGGCCCAAAGCAGAAGCTCCGACGAGATCGCCGGGTTTCCCTTTGGACTAGGCAAAAAAGCTCCGCAGAAATTTTGGGGACAGTGTTTCGAAGTTCTTGTTTTGTTCTCGTTCGCTGCTATGTTGGCTTCATGAGCCGAGCATCCCATGCCCTCAAACACCCGCCGGTTACGTCGCCCTCCGGGCCGGCGGGTATTCCTTCGCCTTTTCCTGAAATCGAAGTCGCGATCGACCGCCAGCGGCGGCGTGGCCGCGGCGCGCAGTCCAACGCCAGCGGGCGCTATGAGGCGGAAGCCCGGGTCACCTTCGACGATGGCTGGCAAAGCCTCGAAGAACTGCCGCCGTTCCAGACCACGGTCGCCATCGATACCGCGCGCAAGGTTATCACCCGCAACGATTCCCCCGACATCGGGTTCGACCGCTCCATCAATCCCTATCGCGGCTGTGAGCACGGCTGCGTTTATTGTTTCGCGCGGCCGACCCACGCCTATCTCGGACTGTCGCCGGGGCTGGACTTCGAATCCAAACTGTTCGCCAAGCCCGACGCGCCGGAACTGCTGGAAAAGGAACTGGCCGCGCCCGGTTACGATCCGCGCATGATCGCGATCGGCACCAACACCGATCCGTACCAGCCGATCGAGCGCGAGCGCAAAATCATGCGCGGCATTCTTGAGGTTCTGGAGCGCACCTCTCATCCGGTCGGCATCGTCACCAAGTCGGCGCTGGTGACGCGGGACATCGATATTCTCGCGCGGATGGCGAAGCGCAATCTCGCCAAGGTTGCGATTTCGGTGACGACGCTCGACCCGAAACTCGCGCGCACCATGGAGCCGCGCGCTTCGACGCCGCCGAAGCGGCTGGAGGCGCTGCGCATGCTGGCCGAGGCGGGGATTCCCACCACCGTGATAGTCGCGCCCGTGATTCCGGCGCTGAACGATTCAGAAATCGAGCGCATTCTCGATGCCGCCGCCCATGCCGGCGTCAAGGAAGCGAGCTATGTGCTACTGCGGCTGCCGCTCGAGGTCCGCGACCTATTCCGCGAATGGCTGCTGGCGAATTATCCGGACAGGTATCGGCACGTCTTCACCCTGATCCGCGACATGCGCGACGGCCGCGATTACGACTCGCAGTGGGGCACGAGGATGAAGGGCACCGGCCCGATGGCCTGGATGATCGGGCGGCGGTTCGAGATCGCCTGCGAGAAACTCGGTCTCAACAAGCGGCGCTCCAAACTGACGACTGCCCACTTCGCGCGGCCGAAGCGCGCCAATGAGCAACTGGATTTGTTTTAAGAGCCAATGATTGATGGCAAAGAGTGTTCTTCACCTCTCCCCGTTTACGGGGAGAGGTCGGCGCCATAAGCGCGTTTACGCGCGTCTTCGACGCGCTATGGCGCCGGGTGAGGGGCGCTTGCGGATCTTGGTGCAAGAAAGCTGCCCCTCTCCCCGCAGGCGGGGAGAGGGGCAGGGCACACTCTCCAAGCGCGCGTCCGTCAGCATTGCAGAGTGACATCCCGACCCCGCTGAATAACGGGCACGAATAGAATTTCCTGCTTGCGGGGCGGCTCGCCCGCCCGCAGCATCCCGGCATGATTCGGGACAAATCCGCGATGGTGTCAAAAACGGCGAAACGCGCGCCGCGCAATGGCGCGATCGTCGTCACACCGCCGACTTTTCGCCGCGAGCGTGCACTGCTGAAGCGCGGCGTGTGGCCGGTGGCGGGCTGCGACGAGGCGGGGCGCGGTCCGTTGGCCGGGCCGGTGGTGGCGGCGGCCGTGATTCTCGACCCGAAGCGTGTTCCGAAAGGCCTCGACGATTCCAAGCGCCTGACGCGCGAGCGCCGCGAGGAATTGTTCGAGGAGATTTGCGCGACCGCGCTGGTTTCGGTGGCCTTCGCGCCGCCTTCGCGGATCGAGCGCGACAATATTCTGCGCGCGTCGCTGTGGGCGCTGGCGCGCGCGGTGCATGCGTTGCCGGAATTGCCGAAGCATGTGTTCGTCGACGGCCGCGACCGGCTGGACACATCCTGCGACTGCGAGGCGGTGATCGGCGGCGACGGCCTCGTGGTGTCGATCGCGGCGGCGTCCATCGTCGCCAAGGTCTCCCGCGACCGGCTGATGTGCCGGCTGGCGCTCGACCATCCCGGCTACGGCTTCGAGCAGCATATGGGTTACGGTGTCCCGGCCCATCTCGAAGCGCTCGACCGGCTGGGGCCGACGATCCATCATCGCCGTTTCTTCGCGCCGGTCGCCGCCGCCCACCGCAAGCATGGCGGCGAGGATGTCGTGGGAGTGCCGGATGGAATCGAAGCCGTTATCTCAAAGAGCGATTTCCGGACTTCAGTTTCGCCGTCACCCTGAGGGGGCGAGCCGCGTCGCGGCGAGCCTCGAAGGGCGACGGCATAAAGCAGAAATTTTACTGTCGGCCGTCATCCTTCGAGGCTCGCAAAAGCTCGCACCTCAGGATGACGGATCGGTTCGGTTGCCTGATTGCCCCGTGCGCTTTATCACTGAACGTCCCTCCACGGCCGGTTCAAACGTTTCATGCGTTTTACCTCCCTGATCGTTGAACTGGTTCGTGCCCGGCCCCGCCTGATTTTCTGGCTCGTGGTGCTGGCGCAGGCGGCTCTCTGGCTGTTCCTGCCATGGCTGCTGTATGGAAGCCCGCCGGGCGATGTCGCGACCGTGCTCGCATTCGGCAGGGAGTATCAGGTCGGCACCCATCTCGGCCCGCCGGCTGCGTTCTGGCTGGCCGACGCCGCGCTCCGTCTGTCCGGCAATCACATCTTCGGCGTCTACCTGCTGTCGCAGCTCTGTTTCATCGTGACGTTCTGGGCGCTGTTCAAGCTCAGTCGCGCCATTGTCGGCGCGCAGCAGGCAATCCTTGTCATATTGCTGACGGCCACGATCACGGCCTTCTCCTTTCCCGGCGTCGAATTCGGGCCGCTGATTCTGGCGCGGCCGCTTTGGGCGCTGGTGCTGCTGCACACATGGCAGATCGTCGGGCAGGGACGGCGCAATGCGTGGTTCCTGCTGCCTGTCGAGATCGGTCTGCTGCTGCTGACCACGTCCGCCGCGATCCCGTTGCTGATGTTGCTGGCCGGTTTCGTGCTGGCGACGGGGAAGGGCAGGCGCGCACTGGCATCGGCGGACCCGTTATATGCAGCCATCGTCATCCTGGTGCTGGTGCTGCCCTATGTCATCTGGCTCTGGCGCGCGGATGCGGTGGTGCTGCCATCGTTGCCGCCGGTAGCGGAGTTTCGGGACAGGCTGCTCGGATGGGGCGGCCTTCTGGCAGGCATGCTGTTTGCCCTGTCCGGCATTGCGCTGCTGCTGATCGTCAATTCGCGTTATCTCGAACGCACGCCGGAAGATGCGCCAATCATCTATCGGCCGCCGGTCGATCCCTTCGCGCGGCTGTTCGTCTATATCTTCGCGCTGGTCCCGCCGTTTGCGCTCAGCTTCATCGCCGCTTTGTTCGGCAAGGACCAGATTGTCGGCGGCGACGGCATCGCGCTGCTGCTCGCCGGTCTTGCGGTCATCATCGCGGCGGGCGATCTCATCCCGCTGCGGCGGCAACAGTTCCTGCGCTCGGTCTGGCTTCTCATCATGGCGGCGCCGGTCGCGGTCGTTCTCGGCCTGACGTTCCTCCAGCCATGGATCGGCAGCGGTGAGGTCAGGACGTCGCTGCCCGCCCGCGAGATCGGGCTTTTCTTCGGCGAGAATTTCGAGCGGCGCACCGGCCGTCCGCTTGCTGCGGTGGCGGGCGATCCGCAACTCGCGACCTTGATCGGTTTCGCAGCGGCGTCGCGTCCCCATGTGATGCTGGATGCGACGCCGCAGCAGACGCCGTGGATCACGCCGGCATTGTTCAACGAGAACGGCGGCGTGGTGGTCTGGCGCGCCGCGGACACGGCCGGCACGCCGCCCGCCGACATCGCGCAGCGGTTTCCGGGCCTCGTGCCGGAAGTGCCGCGCGCGTTCGAATACACGGTTCGCGGCCGTCAGAGCCTGCTGCGGATCGGCTGGGCCATCGTGCGTCCGCAGCCCGCGACGCAAGGGGCGCGATAACGGGGGAATGCGATGAGCGAGCGGCCGGAAACATCTTCGGGGACATTTCTCGACCGCCGCTTTGGTCTCACGCAGAACGGCACCACCGTCCGCACCGAATTCATCGCGGGCGTCACCACGTTCCTCACGATGGTCTACATCGTGTTCGTCAATCCGACGATCCTCGCCAATGCCGGCATGGACAAGGGCGCGGTGTTCGTCGCCACCTGCCTTGCGGCTGCGGTCTCGACGCTGGCGATGGCGTTTCTGGCGAACTATCCGATCGCTCTCGCGCCCGGCATGGGCCTCAACGCCTTCTTCGCCTTCACCGTCGTGCTCGGCTACAAGTACACATGGCAGCAGGCGCTGGCGGCGGTGTTCTGCTCGGGCGCGATCTTCTTTGCCTTGTCGGTCTTCCGGCTGCGCGAATACGTCATCGATGCCATCCCGCGAAATCTGAAATTCGCGATCTCCGCAGGCGTCGGCCTGTTCCTCGCGATCATCGCGCTCGAGCAGGCGAAGATCGTGGTGGCGAGCCCGGCGACGCTGGTGACCGCGGGGCCGTTCGGGATCGCGCATCCGGCGCCTGTATTATGTCTTCTCGGATTTGCGCTGATCGTGGCGATGAACGCGCGCAACGTCACGGGTGGCACGCTGCTCGGGATTCTCGCGGTGTCGCTGCTCGGGCTGCCGCTGGGACTGACCACCTTCAATGGTGTGGTGTCGCTGCCGCCGTCGCTGGCGCCGACCCTGTTCCAGTTCGATTTTTCCCGCGCAACCGAGCTGACCTTCATCATAGTCGTGTTCAGTTTTCTTTTCATCGACGTGTTCGACAATGCCGGAACGCTGATCGGCGTGACCCACCGCGCCGGGTTGACCGATACGGACGGCAACCTGCCGCGCATGAAGCAGGCGCTGATGGCGGATAGTTTTGCCGCGATGTTCGGCGCGCTGATCGGCACCTCGACCACCACCAGCTATATCGAGAGCGCAGCCGGCGTCGCGGCTGGCGGTCGCACCGGCCTGACGGCGGTGTTCGTTGCGCTGTTCTTTCTGCTGGCGCTGTTCTTCGCGCCGCTCGCCGGCATGGTGCCGGCCTATGCGTCGGCTGCGGCTTTACTCTATGTCGCCTGCGTCATGGCGCGGGGCCTCGCGGACATGGCGTGGGCCGATGTGACGGAATACGCGCCGGCAGTTGTCACCGCGATTGCGATGCCGCTGACCTATTCGATCGCGACCGGTATCGGTCTCGGCTTCATCACCTATGCGGTGATAAAAATTCTGGCGGGCAGGTTTTCGGACGCAAAGCCCGCGGTGATGCTGCTGGCGCTTGTGTTCGCGGTGAAATTCGCGGTGGGATAGCGTTTCTAGCCGTCATTGCGAGGAGTGCTTGCGACGAAGCAATCCAGTCTTCTTTTCCAAAGGGTGGATTGCTTCGCTTTGCTCGCAATGACAGCGAAAACTCTTACGTGTCGCTGCTCTTCGACAGCTCTTTCTGAATTGAGCGCAGGTCCTGCCATGTCAACCGCTTGTAGATCGGCTGCCGCAACAGATAGGCCGGATGGAACGTGGCCATCGCCTTGATTGTCCGCGTACCGGTATCGTAGTCGAACCACCGGCCGCGGGTCTTCATGATGCCGTCCTTGAGATCGAGCACCGCCTGCGACGACGGCTTGCCGAGACATACCAGTACATCGGGATTGACCAGCTCGATCTGCCTGCGGATGAAAGGCAGGCAGATTTGCGTTTCCTGTGGCGACGGATCGCGGTTGCCGGGGGCCGCCACGGGATGATGTTGGCAATATATACCCTGCTGCGGTCGAGGCCGATCGACGCCATCATCAGGTCGAGCAGCTTGCCGGAGCGGCCGACAAAGGGCAGGCCTTCGAGATCCTCATCGCGTCCGGGGGCTTCCCCCACGAACATGATCTTCGCCTCGGGGTTACCGTCCGCGAACACCAGCCGCGTCGCGGTCGATTTCAGCGCACAGCCGTCGAAGCGTTCCAGCAATGCGCGCAACTCCGCCAGCGAGGCCGCCCTGGGCGCGATCTCGCGGGCCGAGGTAATGGCGGCGTCGGGCGCAGGCACAGGCTCCGCGAGCACCGGCGCGGGAGTGGGGTTCGCAGTGCGAAACAGCGGAGGCCTGGCGGTCGGCTTTTCCTCGATCGCAGCCTCTTCCGACAGGCGATTGACCGGGGTTTCCGACAACGCGCAATCCACTCCGGCCTCAAGATAAAAGGCCAGAAGGTCGCGGGCGCTGGGCATCGGTTCGGGTGTGGTCACGGCTGGCAATCTAGCGTCCCGAATTCGAAGTTCGCTTCATTTTACCGCGTCCTCTATAGCGAACTTCGAACTCAAAGGGACGCTAGAAAATATGATTCTAGTGTGGTTTCGGTTCGCAAGTCCGCAAACTGAGCAAACTGCGAGACCAATGCGGACTTGCGAACCGCCACACTAGGACGGATCGCGGTGCAGCGAAACGGGGTTGTTCTTGCACCAAAAATCGGGAAGAACGATGCTTAGAAACGTTCTGAACCAGCATTTTGAGATGACATCATGAGCACTGAACCGCTTCCGCCGCGCGATTCCATGGAATTCGACGTTGTGATCGTCGGAGCAGGGCCGTCGGGCCTCAGCGCCGCGATCCGGCTGAAGCAGATCAACCCTGATCTGACCATCGTCGTGGTCGAGAAAGGTTCCGAAGTCGGAGCGCATATCCTGTCCGGCGCGGTGATCGATCCGGTGTCGCTCGACAAGCTCGTTCCCGATTGGCGCGAAGATGCCGACTGCCCGCTCAAGACCCAGGTGAAGGACGACCAGTTCTACTGGATGACGTCGAGCGCCGCGATCCGGCTGCCGAACTTCATGATGCCGCCCTTGATGGATAACCATCACTGCTTCATCGGCTCGCTCGGCGACGTTTGCCGCTGGCTTGGTCCGAAGGCCGAGGCGCTCGGTGTCGAAATCTATCCGGGGTTCGCCGCGGTCGAAGTGCTTTACGGCGAGAACGGCGAAGTGCGCGGCATTGCCACCGGCGACATGGGCGTGGCGCGCGACGGTTCGCACAAGCCGTCCTACACCCGCGGCATGGAACTGCTCGGCAAGTACACGCTGTTCGCGGAAGGCGCGCGCGGCTCTCTTACCAAGCAGCTGATCGCGAAGTTCGCGCTCGACAAGGACAGCGAGCCGTCGAAGTTCGGCATCGGCCTCAAGGAGGTCTGGCAGATCGATCCGGCCAAGCACAAGAAGGGGTTGATCCAGCATTCCTTCGGCTGGCCGCTAAACAATTCCACCGGAGGCGGATCGTTTCTCTATCACTATAACGAGGACCTCGTCGCTGTCGGCTTCGTGGTGCATTTGAACTACGACGATCCGTATCTGTCGCCGTTCGAGGAATTCCAGCGCTTCAAGACCCATCCGAAGATTCGCGGCACGTTCGAGGGCGCCAAGCGCATCGCTTACGGCGCGCGTGCGATCACCGAAGGCGGCTACCAGTCGGTGCCGCGGCTGACCTTCAAGGGCGGCGCGCTGATCGGCTGCGCGGCGGGCTTCGTCAACGTGCCGCGCATCAAGGGCGTGCACAACGCGATGGGCACCGGCATGCAGGCTGCCGAGCATGTCGCTGCTGCCTTGGCGGCGGGCCGCGCCAATGACGAACTGGTTGACTACGAGAATGCGTGGCGCGGGTCGGCGGTGGGCAAGGACCTGCACCGGGTCCGCAACGTCAAGCCGCTGTGGTCGAAGTTCGGCACCGTCATCGGCGTCGGCCTCGGCGGTCTCGACATGTGGACCAACACGCTGTTCGGCTTCTCGCTGTTCGGCACGCTGCCGCACGGCAAGCCGGACCGCAAGACGCTGGACCCGGCGAAGCTGCACAAGCCGAACCCCGCGCCGAAGCCGGACGGCAAATTGACCTTCGATCGCCTCTCGTCGGTCTTCCTGTCCAACACCAACCACGAGGAGGACCAGCCGATCCACCTCAAGGTCGCCGACATGAACCTGCAAAAGACATCGGAGCACGATGTCTATGCCGGTCCGTCGAATCGCTATTGCCCGGCCGGTGTTTACGAGTGGGTCGACGAGGCGTCCGGTCCGCGCTTCCAGATCAACGCCCAGAATTGCGTTCACTGCAAAACATGCGACGTGAAGGATCCCAACGGCAACATCACCTGGGTTCCTCCCGAGGGCGGCGGCGGGCCGAATTATCAGTCGATGTAAGCACGTTTGCGCGAGAATGGCGGATCGCCACGATTGCGCCACACTGGCTATGCTCCTCCGGAGGGCAGCCCGAATCCTTGCGGATGGGGGCTAAAAGAGCCATTGTCCAGATGTTGCTGGCCGCCTGACCCGGTCGCGCACCTACCCCATCAGACGGAGCCGGCGAGCGTGATGCTTTCAGTTCGTTTCAATCGCGTGGCCGTTGCCACACTCGCATTCGCCTCGGCGCTGGCATGCGCGGGTCCGCTCGCGGCACAGACCCGCACCAGCGCCAGCGAGGAAGCCAGGCAGGCTCCGTTTCCGAGCGGGCGCGATCTGATCGGTCTCACCGTCTCCGGCAGCTATCTCGCCGCCCGCCATGCCAGCGTGGATCGCGATGCGACCGCAGCGGCGGCGTTCTATCGCGCGGCGCTGCGGTCCGATCCGAAGAACAACGAACTGCTCGATCGCGCCTTCATCGCGTCGCTGGCCGATGGCGACATCGACGAGGCGGTCAAGCTCGCCGATCGCATTCTCACCATCGACAAGAACAATCGCGTTGCGCGGCTGGTCGCGGGCGTGCGCTCGCTGAAGCAGAAGCAGTATGCCGCCGCCCAGCAGAATATCAATCAGTCGGTCCGCGGGCCGATCACCGATCTGGTGGCGACGCTGCTGTCGGGATGGGCGAGCTACGGCGCGGGCAACACGCAGGCAGCGATTGCCAGTATCGACAGGCTCGCGGGACCGGAATGGTATCCGATCTTCAAGGACCTTCATGCCGGCATGATCCTTGAGCTTGCCAACAAGCAGAAGGACGCAGGCACCCGCTTCGAGCGCGCCTACAAGCTCGACGATTCGGCGCTGCGGGTGTCGGACGCCTATGCGCGCTGGCTGTCGCGCAACAAGGACGGCGCGGCGGCGCTGGCCGTCTATGAGGGATTCGACAAAAAGCTCGCGCGTCATCCGCTGGTGCTGGAAGGCATCCGCGAAACCAAGGCCGGCAAGAAATTGTCTCCGCTGGTGGAGAACCCGCAGCAAGGCGCGGCCGAGGCGCTCTACGGTATCGGCGCATCGCTGACGCGCCGTGGCGGCGAGGATCTCGCGCTGGTCTATCTCCAGCTCGCGCTGTATCTCAATCCCAACCATTCCCTCGCGCTGCTTTCGCTCGCCGACCTCTATGAGTCCGTGAAGAAGCCGGCGATGGCCATCAAGATTTATGAGCGTGTCCCGGCGAACTCGCCGCTGAAGCGCAATGCGCAGATCCAGCTTGCCACCGATCTCGACGCGGTGGACCGCCCTGACGAGGGCATCAAGATCTTGAAGACCGTCGTGGCCGAGGATCCGAAGGACATCGAAGCCATCATGGCGCTCGGCAACATCGAGCGCGCGCGCAAGAAGTTCGCGGATTGCAGCGAGACCTATACCCAGGGCATCGACGCCCAGGGCAGCGCCGACAAGCCGAACTGGGTGTTCTATTATTTCCGCGGCATCTGCAACGAGCGCTCGAAGCAGTGGGCCAAGGCCGAGACCGACCTGAAGAAGGCACTCGAGTTGCAGCCCGAGCAGCCGCATGTGCTCAACTATCTCGGTTACTCGTGGATTGATCAGGGAATCAATCTCGACGACGCCATGAAGATGATCCGCCGGGCCGTCGAGCAGCGGCCGGATGACGGCTACATCGTGGATTCGCTGGGCTGGGCCTATTACCGCATCGCCGACTACGAGAACGCGGTGAAGCATCTCGAACGTGCGATCGATCTCAAGCCGGAAGACCCGACGATCAACGATCATCTCGGCGATGCCTACTGGCGCGTCGGCCGGACGCAGGAAGCGAAGTTTCAGTGGGCGCATGCCCGCGATCTCAAGCCCGAGGCGGAAGAACTGCCGAAGATCGAGAACAAGCTGCGCGACGGCCTGCCCGAGGACACGTCCAACGCGGCCGCCGCCGAGAAGAAGAAGGAAGACGGCAAGGGCGGCTGATGTCGCGCCGGTCGCCTCGCTCCTCTGCCGGCAGAATCGTCATTGCCGGGCTTGACCCGGCAATCCATCTTCCTGAATAAGCTGCAGCTTCCTGATGGATGCGCGGATCAAGTCCGCGCATGACACACTGTGGCCGGAGCGGCGAACGTAATGACACTGTTGACCGAAACCGCACGCGCCAAGGTCAATCTCACGCTGCGCGTCCTCGGCCGCCGCGCCGACGGCTATCATGACATCGAAAGTCTCGTCGTGTTCGCCGACTGCGCGGACACGCTGACGCTGACCCCCGGTCCGGAGCTTGGGCTTTCCACCGGCGGTCCGGGTGCGCAGGATTGCGGCGAGATGACCGACAATCTCGTGGTGCGTGCGGCACGGTTGCTCGGCGAACGCATTCCGGGCCTGACCCTCGGGCATTTCACGCTGGACAAGCACCTGCCGGTCGCGGCGGGCATCGGCGGCGGCTCGGCGGACGCGGCGGCGGCGTTGCGCCTGCTGGCGCGCGCGAACGGTCTCGCGATCGACGATGCGCGCATTGTCGATGTGGCCCGCGAGACGGGGGCGGACATTCCCGTCTGTCTTGCCTCGAAGGCCTGCACCATGACCGGCGTCGGCGAGAATCTGTCGATGCTGGATGTGCCGCCGATGCCATGCGTGATGGTCAATCCGCGTGTGGGCGTTGCGACCAAGGATGTGTTCGCGGCGCTCGGTCTCGGCAAGGGCGAGTTTCTTGCCGGAGCGGGCGACGTGATGCTGTCGCCGGGCTGGCCGGCGGACGGCGCCTCATTCGAGGAATGGATCGCCGCTGTCGGCGCGGGCACCAACGATCTGGAGCGGCCGGCGATGAAGGTCGAGTCGGTTATCGCCGATGTGCTGTCGGCGCTGCGTGCAACGGACGGCGTGAGGCTCGCGCGCATGTCGGGCTCAGGCGCGACATGCTTTGCGATCTTTGAGACCATCGGCGACGCCGGGCAGGCCGCGAAGGCGATTTCGCAGGCCCATCATGGCTGGTGGGTTCACGCCGGCGTGCTGAGCTAGATTCCGGCGTGGTTATTGGGCCGATGCGTTCGGCCTGCCAAGGCGATGTTGCAGCCATAACAGCGCGAAGCCAAAAACCGGAACAAGGATATCGGTCCAGAAAATCAGCCCGGCATTGCCCGGCGCGAAATTGTGCGCTGTAATCATCTGCTGGATATGACCGACGGCGGCTCCCAGCGTGAAGATGCTCGGGCCTATGATGGAAGCAAGCCGGAGGTCGAAGCTGCGGAAGGCGGCAAGCAGCCCGACAGCGGCGAAGCCAAGGCTGGCTGTTCCCACTTCGAACTGGAACGGGCTGTCGGCCCAGCCGATGAACCGCGCCGACATCTCGCCGAAGAAGACGTGCATCACGAAGTTGTAGAAATTGTCGATGCCGATGCTGAAGAACACGTACCAGGCAAGCAGTTTCTCCACCACCCATGCTTGGGTGACCGGCTCGCGCAGCCGTATGAGCGCGATCGCCGAAACGATGAGGCCGATGATTAAAAACGTGAACGAATAATTTGAAAGAAAAAACCTGATGGTCGTTCCTATGACGTCAGCCATTTGAAACTTTCCATTTGAAAAATCTCAGTGCGACCTCGCCAGACAGAACGCGACCACCTGTTCGAGCGCGGTCTTCATCGGCGACGACGGAAACAGCGCCAGCGCATCGACGGCCATTGCGCCGTAATGCTGGGCGCGGCTCATGGCGTCTTCGAGCGTCCGATGCTTGGTCATCAGGCCAATGGCATGATCGAGATCGCCGTCGCCGATTTCGCCCTTCTCCAGCGTGCGGATCCAGAAGGCCCGCTCGACGTCGTTGCCGCGCCGGAACGCCAGTACCACGGGCAGCGTGATCTTGCCCTCGCGGAAATCATCGCCGACGTTCTTGCCGAGCTTGGCGGCCTTGCCACCGTAATCCAGCACGTCGTCGACGAGCTGGAATGCGATGCCGAGATTCATGCCGACCGAGCGGCAGGCGGTCTGTTCGGCCTTCGGGCGGTTGGCGATGACGGGGCCGACTTCGCAGGCTGCTGCAAACAACTCAGCCGTCTTGCCGCGCACCACGGCGAGATATTCGTCCTCGGTGGTCGCCGTATTCTTGGCCGCGGCCAACTGCATCACTTCGCCTTCGGCGATGGTGGCGGCAGCGGATGAGAGAATGTCGAGCGCGCGCAGCGAACCGACTTCCACCATCATGCGGAACGCCTGGCCGAGCAGGAAGTCGCCGACCAGCACGGAGGCCTCGTTGCCCCACAGCATCCGCGCCGAGAGCTTGCCGCGCCGCAATTCGCTTTCGTCCACCACGTCGTCATGCAGCAGCGTCGCGGTGTGCATGAACTCCACCGCCGCCGCGAGCTTGATATGGCCCTCGCCCGCGTAGCCGGTGAGGTTGGCCATCGCCAGCGTCAGCATGGGACGCAGCCGCTTGCCGCCCGACGAGATCAGGTGATTGGCGACCTCGGGGATCATCGTGACTTCCGAGCCGGTCCGCGACAGAATGGTGCTGTTGACGCGTTCCATGTCGGGCGCGACAAGCTCGACCAGCCGATCTATCGATGGCGTCGAATGGCTCTCAAAGGGTACAATAACCGCCACGTCCGGTCTCCGGATGGATTTGAGGGCACAATAGAAACTGCCGTGCTTTGCGGCAAGTGCAACGAACGGACCGCCCGGGCCGTTCGAAATTATGGCGGAGATTGCGGCTTTGCGTGAACTGGTGCGGACCAACGATGTGGTGCTGGTGTCCGCGGTCGGCGCGTTGCTGGATGGCGCCAATATCCATCATCTGGTGCTCGACAGTAACATGAGCATCATGGACGGATCGCTGGGCGTGCTTCCCCGCCGCATTCTGGTCCACGAGGACGACAATCTGGCGGCGCGCCGGCTGCTCACCGACGCAGGTCTGGCCCACGAACTGCGGGACGATGATTGACGGGACAATGACTGATCCTGCCTGGACAGAAGCGGCAGATGTGACCGAGGATATGTTTCTCGGCGGCCAGTTGCGGCTGCGTCAGCCGAGGCGCGGTCATCGTGCGGGGCACGATGCGATCCTGCTGGCTGCGGCGACGCCGGCCAGGGCTGGCCAGCGCGTTCTGGAATTCGGCGCGGGCGTCGGCGCCGCAGGGCTAAGCGTTGCGCGCCGCGTTGCGGGCATCGATCTGGTCCTTGTCGAAATCGATCCGGCGCTTGCCGCGCTGGCGCGCGCCAACGCCGATGCCAACAAACTCAACGCGCAGGTCGCTGTCCTCGATGTCACGGCGAGTTCCGATGTTTTCGCGGCATCGGGACTAATCCCCGACAGCACGGATGTCGTGCTGATGAATCCGCCGTTCAACGACGCCGGGCGGCACCGGTCCTCACCCGACCCGATGCGCAAGGTGGCGCATGTGGCGGCGGCCGATACGCTGGAGACATGGACCCATGCGGCGCGGCGCGTGCTGAAATCCGGCGGCGTGCTGACGCTGATCTGGCGGGCGGATGGGCTGGCCGAGGTGCTGGCGGCGCTCGACCGCGGTTTCGGCAGCATCCGGATTTTGCCGGTTCATCCCGATCCCGGCGTGGCGGCGATCCGTGTGATTGTCAGTGCTGTCAAGGGCGGGCGGGCGCCGCTGGTGCTGCATCCCGGCCTTGCCCTTCAGGAGGTGGATGGAGGAGCCAGTGCGGAGGCTCAGGCGATCCTCGCCGGGACAACCGCCCTGCCGCTGGCGAAAGGATGAGATCGCCACCAGTTGCCTAGTAAGTAGGCGATCTGCTTACTGAGATACCGGTTTTGGACCGGTTTCGGGCACCTGCGTGAAATGGATTGTCGTGAGAAGAGCGCCAATCAGCAGGATCAGGAGGTAGATCTTCATTTCTGCACCTTTGAGGCTGCGCTATTGCAACCTTTACGATTGCTGCAATGCAAAGTGCGTTCCAGTTTCTCGTTACGCCATTCGACCAAAAACCCGAGGATTGGAATAAAACGCATCCAATCAGATATTTAGACGGAATTCGGGCACAAAGGACGTGTTTGATGCTTATCGAATGGCTCTCACTCCAGATGCCAGTTTCCGAATAATAAACCGTGAACATAAAGGACGTTCCATGGCCGAGAATGACGGCACAGGTCACTTTGGCGAGAGCTTGATGAGTTGGCTTCCGGCGCGATGGCGCGGTGGAGCGGTCGTGCCGGTGGTGCGCCTCTCCGGTGTGATCGGCGCGGTGACGCCGCTGCGGCCCGGCATGTCGCTGGCCGGCGTGTCCAAGACGCTGGAACGGGCCTTTGCGACCAAGGGTGCGAAGGCGGTCGCGCTGGTGATCAACTCGCCTGGCGGCTCACCGGTGCAGTCACGGCAGATCTATCAGCGCATCCGCCAGCTCGCCGCCGAGAAGAAACTGCGCGTGCTGGTGTTCGTCGAGGATGTTGCCGCGTCCGGCGGCTACATGATCGCATGCGCGGGCGACGAGATTTTCTGCGATCCGTCGTCCATTGTCGGCTCGATCGGCGTGGTCGGCGGCACGTTTGGATTTGTCGACCTCATCAAGAAGGTCGGCATCGAGCGCAGGCTCTACACGTCGGGCGAGAACAAGGCGACGCTTGATCCGTTTCTTCCGGAGAAGCCGGAAGAGGTCGAGCGGCTGAAAGCGATCCAGCGCGAAATCCACGACACTTTCATCGCGCTGGTGAAGGACAGCCGCGGCGCGCGGCTCAAGGGCGAGGGCGACTATCTGTTCACCGGCGAGTATTGGGCCGGCGAGCGCGCCGTCAAATTGGGACTGGCTGACGCCCTCGGCGATCTGCGCACGGTGCTGCGCGCGCGCTACGGCGACAAGGTGCAGACGCCGGTCATCGCGGCGCCGACCGGGCTGCTCGCGGGCATCGCCGGGCGCAAGCCGGGTGCGGGCGCGGCGCTGCCGGGCTTCCCGGGATTTTCAGAGGATCTGATTTCGGCGCTGGAAGAGCGCGCAATCTGGGCGCGCTACGGATTGTAAGACAGGAGACCGATCATGCCGCCGCTGATTCTGATCGCTGCGGGAATTCTGGGAGGGGCGGTGCTGGTGCGTTTCGCGGTTCGCGAAGGCCGGCGCATCAATCGCGAACTCGACGCCGCGCGCAAGGCCGGTCCCGTCGAGCAGGAACGCATTCCGAAACTGCGCCGCGATCCCGACACCGGGACCTACCGGCCGGGATGAATCGATGACTGGAGGTCGGCGCGATCAGCCGTGCCCGCGCACATCGTTGATCGTCATGATGCAAAGCGCGGCCATGATGAGCGCCGCGACGAGAACCTGAAACACCAGCATTGTCGCCCCTGTTGAACTGCACCGCCGGTTAAGCCCGGCCGTTGGTTGCAATCCGGCTTTGCTACCGGCCAGTTGCTAACAAATTCCCGGCGCGGGGGGCTTGCCTAGTGCGGCGGTTAAACCGGCGTTCCGGGGACTGCTAAAATTCAGCCGAATCCGGCAGGAATTGCAGACCGGACACGGCCATCGCCTTGATTCCGTTAGCCTGCGCCGATACGGTCCGCGCGCAAATCGCCCCCTTCCAAACCATTAAAGATTTCCGATGGATTCTCTGCCTCCGCACATGCGTCCCGAGCGCTCGTTTCAGGGCCTGATCCTGACCCTGCAGCGCTACTGGGCCGACTATGGCTGCGTCATCCTGCAACCCTACGACATGGAAGTGGGCGCGGGCACGTTTCATCCGGCTACCACGCTGCGCGCGCTCGGCCCGAAGCGCTGGAACGCGGCTTACGTGCAGCCGTCGCGCCGCCCGAAGGACGGCCGTTACGGCGAGAACCCGAACCGCCTGCAGCACTACTATCAGTTTCAGGTGATCCTGAAGCCGTCGCCGCCAGACATTCAGGATCTGTATCTGAAGTCGCTCGAAGCGATCGGCGTCGATCTGCATCTGCACGACGTGCGGTTTGTCGAGGACGACTGGGAAAGCCCGACGCTCGGCGCGTGGGGCCTCGGCTGGGAATGCTGGTGCGACGGCATGGAAGTCTCGCAGTTCACCTACTTCCAGCAGGTCGCGGGCGTCGAATGCGCGCCGGTCGCCGGCGAACTGACCTACGGCCTCGAGCGGCTTGCGATGTATGTGCAGGGCGTCGACCGCGTCTACGATCTCAACTTCAACGGCCGCGACGGCGCCGACAAGGTGACCTATGGCGACGTGTTCCTGCAAGCCGAGCAGGAATACTCCCGGCACAATTTCGAACACTCCGACACCGCGATGCTGTTCGAACAGTTCAAGATGGCCGAAGGCGCTTGCAAGAAATATCTCGACGCGGGCTGGCAAGAAAACAAAAAAGAGCCCGGCAAGCGCGAGGCGCATCTGATGGCGCTGCCGGCCTACGACCAGTGCATCAAGGCCAGCCATGTGTTCAACCTGCTCGACGCGCGCGGCGTGATCTCGGTCACCGAGCGGCAGAGCTACATCCTGCGCGTGCGCGAGCTGGCGAAAGCCTGCGGCGAGGCGTGGGTTCATACCGAAGCGGGAAGGGCGGAAGGCGGTCCTTGGTGATTGTATTTTTCCACCCTCCCCTTGAGGGGGAGGGGCGGCGAACGAAGTGAGCCAGTCTTTGCGGAAGGAAGTTGCATTTGAAGGTTTGTGTGAGCGACGCTGTACTCCCCTCCCCCCCGCTTGCGGCGGGGGAGGGGTTGGGGGTGGGGGGGACGATGTCGCGCCGGCCTGTCGATACACGCATTTCCCGTGCGCGCGGGCTTCGCCATGAAACGACGGAGGCCGAGCGAAAGCTATGGCCTTGCCTCAAGCAGATTGCGCTCAACGGTTCGCACTTCCGCAGGCAGGCGACAATCGGCCCTTATTTTGCTGACTTCGCCTGTCATGCGCTGCGCATCGTCATCGAGATTGATGGTGGCCAGCATAACGAGAGCGCGTCAGATGCCGCTCGAACGAGATACCTTGAAGCGCTTGGCTATCGCGTGCTTCGTTTCTGGAATAACGACGTTCTGAACAACGCAGAAGGTGTTGCCGAGGTTATTGCTGCGGCCATCGCCGAACGCATTCCCCCACCCCCCGACCCCTCCCCGCCGCAAGCGGGGGAGGGGAAGTAGAAACAAATGCCCGATCTTCTCATCGAACTGTTCTCCGAAGAAATTCCCGCGCGCATGCAGGCGAAGGCGGCGGACGACCTGCGCCGCATGGTGACCGACAAGCTGGTCGCCGAGGGTCTCGTCTATGACGGCGCCAAGGCGTTCGTGACGCCGCGCCGTCTCGCGCTCACCGTGCACGGCATCCCCGTGCGCCAGCCCGATCTCAAGCAGGAGCGCAAGGGGCCGAAGATGGGCGCGCCCGATGCGGCCGTGCAAGGCTTCCTCAAGGCCGCCGGACTGAAGTCGCTCGACGAAGCGAAGATCCAGCGCGATCCGAAGGGCGATTTCTACATCGCGCTGATCGAGAAGCCGGGCCGCCCGGCCATCGACGTGATCGCGGAAATCATCCCGCTCGTCATCCGCACCTTCCCGTGGCCGAAGCAGATGCGCTGGGGCGAGCGCTCCGCGAAGAACGGCGCGCTGACCTGGGTGAGGCCGCTGCATTCGATCATCGCCACGTTCGGCATCGAGACCGAAGAGCCGGAGGTGGTGAAGTTCGACGTCGCCGGTATCGAAGCCGGGCGGACCACGCGCGGCCATCGCTTCATGGCGCCCGCCGAATTCAGCGTGCGCCGCTTCGATGACTACGTGTCGAAGCTGTTGGACGCGAAGGTCGTGCTCGATCCGGAGCGCCGCAAGGACGTCATCCTGACCGAGGCGAAGAACCTTGCCTTCGCGCAAGGCTATGAACTGGTCGAGGATCAGGTGCTGCTCGACGAGGTCGCGGGCCTGGTCGAATGGCCTGTGGTGCTGATGGGCTCGTTCGACGAGGAGTTTCTCACGATCCCCGGCGAGGTGATCCGCGCCACCATCCGCAACAACCAGAAGTGTTTCGTGGTGAAGTTTCCCTCCCCCCACGACAGTGGTGGGGAGGGATCAAGGGTGGGGGGCGCTTCTTCGTCCTCCGCCGCTTCCCCCACCCCCGACCCCTCCCCACCGCAGGCGGGGGAGGGGAGATCAACTCGCCAACAAGTTCATCCTCACCGCCAACATCGAAGCCTCGGACGGCGGCAAGGCTATCGTCGCCGGCAACGAGCGCGTGATCCGTGCGCGATTGAGCGACGCGAAGTTCTTCTACGAGAGTGATCTCAAGAACTGGAAGGACAAGTCGCCGGACGATTTGCTCAAGAAGTTCGACCAGATCGTATTCCACGAAAAGCTGGGTACGCAGGCCGAGCGCATCGCGCGCATCACGCGGCTTGCGGTCGAACTTGCGCCGCTGGTGCAGGCGGATCCTGCGAAGGTGGAGGCCGCCGCCAAACTCGCCAAGGCGGACTTGCTGACGGAAGTGGTCGGCGAATTCCCCGAGCTGCAAGGTTTGATGGGCAAATACTACGCGCTGGCGCAGGGCGCGGATGCGTCGGTCGCTCAGGCGAGCGAGGATCACTACAAGCCGCAAGGCCCGGCGGATCGCGTGCCGACTGATCCGGTCAGCATCGCGGTGGCGCTCGCCGACAAGATCGACACGCTGGTGGGCTTCTGGGCCATCGATGAGAAACCGACGGGAAGCAAAGATCCGTATGCGCTGCGCCGTGCGGCGCTGGGGGTGATCAGGCTAATTCTTGCGAACGATATAAAGATTTCCATCGGGGCGGTGATTCAAAGCTCTCACAAGAACTACATCGATTTCTATAATCGTATTTTTGCCCTGAACGGTAAGACAGAGAAGGGGCGTTTCAAGCTGTGGCCCACTTACACAATGCTTGATGAACCTGATGCCAAGCGCCCAGAGTATTACTTGGACATGCGCGCCGTCCAAGCTGGCGACGCGCTGGAGGCGTTGGAAAAGAAGGGCGTTCCCGTCGAACAAGATGAAAAGGACTTTCCTCCCTTCCTTACACTTGACGAACTGTTGCCAACCATTTTGCTTTTCTTTGCCGACCGTCTGAAAGTTCAGCTCCGCGATCAGGGCGCGCGGCACGATCTGGTTGACGCCGTGTTCGCGCTTGAAGGGCAGGACGATCTGTTGATGGTCGTCCGCCGCGTTGAGACACTCGGCAAATTCCTCGACAGCGACGACGGCAAGAACCTGCTCGCGGGCACCAAGCGCGCGTCGAACATTCTTTCCATCGAGGAAAAGAAGGACAAGCGCAGCTTTAACGGTGTGCCGGATGTCTCGCTGTTCAAGATCGATGAGGAAAAGACGCTCGCCAGCGCCATCGCGCAGGTGAAGACCGAGGCCAGCGCAGCCGTAGCGAAGGAAGACTTCGCCTCGGCGATGACCGTGATGGCGAAGCTGCGTCCGGCCGTCGATGCCTTCTTCGATAAGGTGAAGGTCAACGACGACGACAAGGCGGTGCGCGAAAACCGCCTGAAGCTGCTCAACGAAATCCGCGAAGCCACCCGCGCGGTGGCGGATTTCTCGAAGATTCAGGACTAGGCGCGGAAGCGCCCAAATTTACTGGGTCGTCCCGGCGAAAGCCGGGACCCATAGTCCCTGTCAGTGTAGCGTGGCAAAGAAGCGTTCAACCATCCGGCCCAATCGAACCGCTGGTGGTTATGGGTCCCGGCCTTCGCCGGGACGACTTCGGATATGTCGCAGGTCCGCTCGCCACTTGGAGGGCTCGTTGCACCTCAGGGGTGACGGCGGGCCTCCTGTTTACCTTCCGTTAACCATGTTCTGAAAGGTTCCGGTAACCTTCGTTAATACGAGGCTAACGGCGGACCGCGCATGACGTCGATCACTCCCGGCTACAATCCCTATGCTCAATATGGCTCGGCTTATGCGCGCACGGCGGCGGCGACGCAGCCCTCGCTGCTGGATGCGCTGAACGCAGGCGACGCGAGCAACGCGTCCGATCCGAACGCGGCAACCAACCTCACATTGTCCGATGCCGCCAAGGCGCAACTGGCCGCCGCGGCGAACACGCCGGATTTTGCGACCGTCACCGATGATGCGCGCGCCGCGCTCGACAAGCTCTATGCTGCCGCGAAGGTCACCGGCCCGCTGGACAGCGACGGCAAGACCACCGTCGATCTGTCGGCGCTGGATCGCCGCTCGCTGTTCGCGATTGCCACCAACAACGGCGGCAAGTTCACGCCCGACGAGCAGAAGGCCGCTTCCGGCGAATTGACCAGCCGCTTCAACGCAGCACTTGCGCCCGCGGCTGCCGCGACGTCGATGACCAGGAACTACACCGTGGTCTACAAGGCCGCGCTGGACTATCTCGACGGCGCAAGCGGCGAGGAAAAAGCCACCGCGACATGGGCCGCGCAGCGCGCCGCGGTGCAGAAGGGTTACGACGTCGCGAAGCAGAAGCCTGACGTGGCACCTTCCGGCATTTCCGGCGATCCGGTCGCGAGTTATCTTATGCAGTATCCGGACGGCGCGCCGGCAGGAACCACCAAGACATTCGGCACGGTCGCGACCGATGTCCGGGCTGCGCTCGACGCGCAGGCCAGCATCGCCGCAGAGAAAGGCACGGAGCTTGTCTACGATCCGGCGCGGAAATTCGGCCAGCTTGTCGATTTCTCGTCGATCGACAATCGCTCCCTGTCTGCCATTACGCTCAACCAGGATCAGTTGTTCTCCAATCAGGAAATTTACGCAGCCAAGAAGGAACTGGATACGCGCACGCGCACTAGCATCCTGAACTCGCTCAAGCAGAGCCAGCAGAGCGGCGATCCCTCCCAGCTCAGCCTCGGCATTCTGCAAAGCTATTCGGCGATGAGCGACGAGGAACGGCAGGCATCGGGATGGACGCCTGCGTTCCGCGACAACGTGGTCCAGAGCTACAAGACCACCAGCAATATCCTGTCGATCCTGCAAGGATCGTAACTCGCACTGATCGATAAAAGCCACGCCCAGCTTGTCTGGACGGGGCTGTTTCGTTTGGGCCGGGCGGAAGGGGAGGGCCGTGCGGCCCAAACGAAGGGTCGACTTAAGGCGGGCTTTCGCGCTGCCGGATGTTTCTTCCGCTCGTCCCCGCGAAAGCGGGGACCCAGAGCCAAAAAGAAAGAACTGCCGCTTGCGCGGGAATGAGCGGGCGAGATATTTCGGTTCATCTCTCCCCGGATCTCATTTCAGCCGTCTCACTCGATCACCTGCATCACGCGGCGCGTGCGCGGCTCAACCAGCAGCGGCCGATCGTTCACCACCGTATAGCGATAGGTGGTCGCGCCGAACTGCTGTGGCACGTCGTAATAGGTCACGCCCGCTTCGGGCAGCACCGTGCCGACCCTGACCGGCGTCTCCACGGCATAGGAGGGGACGCGCTCCTGAACGATGTATTGCCGGAAGCGCGGACGTTCGTCCTCGCTGATGATGCCGGCGCCCGGTCCTGCGAAGCCGGTGGTCACGCCTTCTTCGACAATGATGCGCTGCTGGGCGTGGGCCGCAAGCGGCATCGCCGTGGCGGCGGCCAGCAGCGCTGCGGCGAGAAGGGGATTACGCATGGCTTTCTCCTTGATGAGAGGAGCCTGATCGGTGCGAGCGACTGAGTGCGCGCCGATCCTGCCCGGAAACCGGCGATTGCCGATCGACCAGCCCTGTCAATCCTCGCCGCCGGTCATCGTTCCTGTGCGGAATGTGATTTCACCGGGGCATTTTCGTGAAGCCATTCGCGGATTCATCTGTGGCACAAGATGTGCGCCATGGAACCAACAGGCGGTGCAAACCATTGGCTGTTGCTGTCCTCACCGCGAGGATAGCTTTGTCGCCGATTCGCATTTTGCTTCTCGTTCCTGTCCTTACCCCACCAGTTCTGGAGACACAGATGACCCTCAGCATGACCCACCTTCAGCCGATCGTCGCATTGATTGCCGGCGTGCTCATTCTCATCATGCCGCGGCTGCTGAACTTCATCGTGGCGATCTATCTGATCCTGGTCGGTATCATCGGGTTGGGGATCATTAAGTAACGGAAGATTTCCAATTGTTACAGATTTGGCGCTTCACCTGCGAATTTGCGATAATCTGAAACAATCTGAAACGGTTCGTGATTGAAAACGCAGATATCGGTGGGACGCCGCTTGCGCGCTGCGGCGCAACCGTGGTGTAACGCCGCTGCCGTTTTCACTCTTGCAGCGTCTGGAAGCCATGGCCAAAGCCTCATCGAAAAAATCCGTCGCGAAGTCCGCTCCGAAATCAGCCAAATCCAGCAAGGCTTCGAAAGCGAAGCCAATTGCCGCGAAAATCCGCGCGCAAGGCTGTCGCAAAAGCAGTTGCGAAGAAAGCCGCTCCCGCTGCCAAGGCTCTTGCCAACAAGGCTTCCGGGATCAAGGCAGGCAAGTGGGTTTATACGTTCGGTGACGGGCGCGCCGAGGGCAAGGCGGGCATGCGCGACCTGCTCGGCGGCAAGGGCGCAGATCTCGCCGAGATGGCCAATCTCGGCCTGCCGGTGCCTCCGGGCTTCACCATTCCGACCTCGGTTTGCACCTACTTCTACGCCAACGACAAAACCTATCCGAAGGAATTGAAGGCGCAGGTCGAGAAGGCGCTCGACACCGTCGGCAAGATCGCCGGCAAGACATTCGGCGACGCGAAAAATCCGCTTCTGGTCTCCGTGCGCTCCGGCGCGCGCGGTCGATGCCGGGCATGATGGACACCGTGCTCAACCTCGGCCTCAACGACAAGACGGTGGAGGCGCTGGCTTCGCTTTCGGGCGACCGCCGCTTCGCCTATGACAGCTATCGCCGCTTCATCACCATGTATTCGGACGTGGTGCTCGGCTTCGAGCATCATCACTTCGAGGATATTCTCGACACCTACAAGGACAGCAAGGGCTACTCGCTCGACACCGAACTCACGGCGGACGACTGGGTCGATCTGGTCGGCAGGTACAAGGATGCGGTCGGCCGCGAGACAGGCAAGGACTTCCCGCAGGATCCGCACGAACAGCTCTGGGGCGCGGTCGGCGCGGTGTTCGGCTCGTGGATGACGGCGCGCGCGGTCACCTATCGCCGCCTGCACGACATCCCCGAGTCATGGGGCACCGCCGTCAACATCCAGTCGATGGTGTTCGGCAACATGGGCGACACCTCGGCGACCGGCGTCGCCTTCACGCGTAATCCGTCCACCGGCGACAAGCGGCTGTACGGCGAATTCCTCATCAACGCGCAGGGCGAGGATGTTGTCGCGGGCATCCGCACGCCGCAGGACATCACCGAATACGCGCGCAAGGAATCCGGCTCCGACAAGGCCTCGATGGAAGTCGCGATGCCGGACGCGTTCAAGGAACTGACGCGCATCTACACGCTGCTGGAAAAGCACTACCGCGACATGCAGGACATGGAATTCACGGTCGAGCAGGGCAAGCTGTGGATGTTGCAGACCCGCAACGGCAAGCGCACCGCGAAGGCGGCGCTGCGCATCGCCGTGGATCTCGCCAACGAGGGCCTGATTACCAGGAAGGATGCGGTCACCCGGATCGATCCGGCGTCGCTCGATCAGTTGCTGCATCCGACCATCGATCCGGTCGCCAAGCGCGATGTCATCGCCACCGGTCTGCCAGCGTCGCCAGGTGCCGCGGCCGGCGAAATCGTGTTCTCGTCTGATGAAGCCGCCAAGCTCCAGGGCGACGGCCGCAAGGTCATTCTGGTCCGCGTCGAAACCTCGCCGGAAGACATCCACGGCATGCACGCGGCCGAAGGCATCCTCACCACGCGCGGCGGCATGACGTCCCACGCGGCGGTGGTCGCGCGCGGCATGGGCAAACCCTGCGTGTCCGGCGTCGGCACCATTCGCGTCGATTACGGACGCGGCATGATGACCGTCGGCAACCGCACCTTCAAGGCGGGCGACGTCATCACGATCGACGGTTCGCTGGGTCAGGTGCTGGCCGGCCGCATGCCGATGATCGAGCCGGAACTGTCCGGTGACTTCAACACGCTGATGGGCTGGGCCGATCAGGTCCGCAAGCTGAAGGTCCGCACCAATTCGGACACGCCGGCGGATGCGCGCACCGCGCTGAAGTTCGGCGCCGAAGGCATCGGGCTTTGCCGCACCGAACACATGTTCTTCGAGGAGACGCGCATCCGCACGGTGCGCGAGATGATTCTGGCCGAAGACGAGCAGGCCCGCCGCGCGGCGCTCGCCAAGCTGCTGCCGATGCAGCGCGCCGACTTCGTCGATCTGTTCGAGATCATGAAGGGCCTGCCGGTCACCATCCGCCTGCTCGATCCGCCGCTGCACGAATTCCTGCCGCACACCCAAAGCGAGATCGAGGAAGTCGCGCGCGCCATGAACGCCGATCCGCGCCGGCTTGCGGACCGCGTGCGCGAACTTGCCGAGTTCAATCCGATGCTCGGTTTCCGTGGCTGCCGTCTGGCGATCGCCTATCCGGAAATCGCCGAGATGCAGGCGCGTGCGATCTTCGAGGCCGCGGTCGAAGCCGGCAAGCGCACCGGCAAGCCGGTCGGGCTTGAGGTGATGGTGCCGCTGATCGCGACCAAGGCGGAGTTCGATCTGGTCAAGGCGCGCATCGATGCCACCGCGCTGTCGGTGTCGAAGGAAACCGGCGTGAAACTCACCTATCAGACCGGCACCATGATCGAACTGCCGCGCGCCTGCCTGATGGCGGGCGAGATCGCCAAGACCGCCGAATTCTTCTCGTTCGGCACCAACGACCTTACGCAGACCACCTACGGCATCAGCCGCGACGATGCCGCGAGCTTCCTCGGCACCTATGTCGCGCGCGGAATTCTCGAGATCGATCCGTTTATTTCGGTCGATCGCGACGGCGTCGGTGAACTGGTGAAGATCGGTGTGCAGCGTGGCCGCAAGACCCGCGCCAACCTCAAGATGGGCATCTGCGGTGAGCACGGCGGCGATCCCGCCTCGGTCGCGTTCTGTCATGACGTCGGCCTCGACTACGTGTCGTGCTCGCCGTATCGCGTGCCGATCGCGCGTCTCGCTGCGGCACAAGCCGCGCTCGGCAAGGCTGCCGCCAGTCAGGCGTGAGTTGGGCGCGCTGGTCTGACTTCACAACGGATGTCGTCCCCGCGAAAGCGGGGACTCATTGATTTTCGCGAAACGTAACGATGTCGCGTCATCGTTCGAGGCTCGTAAGCGCTCGCACCTCAGGATGACGGCGACCCATGCACACCTGGTGTTGGGTGGTTATGGATCCCCGCTTTCGCGGGGATGACATCGCAGATGACACATCATCGCGGCTTGTCGTCGCTTCACGCTGCTTGCACAAAATGGAACTCGCGCCCCATTTGCGCGTTCACCACTTTCGTTGACGCGATCTTTACCACTTTGCTGGACGCCGCATTTACCAACACCTGCGATGTGATCGCGCGATTTCAAGCGTATGCTTGCGTGTGGCGCGCATGCCGCGCCGATTAACTCCCCGGCAACTTTAATTCGATACCAACGAAATCGATCGGATTGTACTGAATGTGCGGTTCGATCGCGTGTGTACAAGCGTACAGTTGCGTGAGCGTATCGATGTCAGTGTTGCGTAACGGGTCGAAGGGCGCGCGGTTCGCGCCCTTCGGCTTTGTTCTCTGTCTTCTGACAGTGAGCCCGACCGAAATCGGCTATCAGGATCTCGCATCGTTGCTGGCACGCCAGCCCGGCGTCGCGGAACGCTGGCAGGAATACATCTTCGCATCCTCGCGCCGCATGTTGCAGGTGGCGTCGTTCAATCTGCCGCGTCCGATGGGCACGCGCACGCCTGAATCTGCATCTTATCGTCTGGCGAGCCTCGACAGCCAGGGCATTCAAGGCCTCGACGTGACTGGCTCCGTCAGCGGCAATCCGCTGGGGCAGGCGTTGCGGCCGCTGCAAAAATCGGATTTCCCCAAGGTGGTGCGCTCGTCGAAGGGCGATCGTCTGCCGCTGCGCGCGCCGGAGAGCGCTGCGCCTGCCGCCGCGCCGCCGCAGGCAACGCAGGACCAGCCGAATTCAAACGCCTCGGTGCGCGGCGCAAAGACGGCGGATGCCGTCCCCGCCGCGGACCCAGCCACGCCGCTCGATGCCGAACTCGAAGCCGCGCTGAATGCGCCGCGCCTGCCGCAATACGATGCTGCGGCTTCGCTTCAGGGGCTTCCTGCGGGGCATCCGCTCAACGCCGCACCTGCGGACGCGAGCAGTGACAGCAGCGCCGCGGAGACCAATCGCGACAGCTTCTCGTTCCAGACCTCGACGCTGTTCTTCGGCAACGCGTCGCTCGGCGTTTCGAGCGGATCGCTCGAGCGCTGGCAGCCGGGCGAAGAGCCGATTGTCATCCTTCCCGGTGTCGATCCGGACATGAAGATGCCTGCTGCATTGTCGACCGCTCCCGCCGAGCCGCCGGTGGGCGGCGAGAGCGTAGCGAGCAAAGGCGAGGTCACCGGCGAAAACCAGCGGCCGCGAACTCCTGCCGAGCGTCTCGGCCTCGACGAGAAGTCGCGGGCGAAGGCCGAGCGATGCCTGACCGACGCGATCTATTTCGAGGCGCGTGGCGAGGCGGTGCGTGGCCAGATCGCCGTGGCGCAGGTCGTCCTGAACCGAGCTTTCTCCGGCTATTATCCGACCACGGTGTGCGGCGTGGTCTACCAGAACGCGAACCGCCACCTGTCCTGCCAGTTCACGTTTGCCTGCGACGGCATTCGCGATGTGGTGAAGGAACCGGATATGTGGGAACGCGCGAAGAGGATCGCGAAAGCGTCGCTGGACGGCCGCCTGTGGCTGCCTGAAGTCGGCAAGTCGACCCACTATCACGCCTATTGGGTTCGCCCGTCTTGGGTCAACGAGATGAAGAAGATGTACAAATACGGCGTGCATACTTTCTATCGTCCGCGGGCGTGGGGCGACGGCAAGGACGCTCCGACCTGGGGCACGGCGGCGCAGACCGCCGCGATCTCGGCGGAGCTGTCGGCCGAGAAGCCTTGAGATTGATTTTGAGGGCAGATGCCGCCAATTGCACTGGTCGTCATTGCCGGGCTTGACCCGGCAATCCATCGCATCATCAAAACTTTCCTGGATGGATGCGCGGGTCAAGCCCGCGCATGACATTCTGGACGAGGTGGACTCACGTATCGATATCCAGCGCCACGTCGAAGTTCGGCGCCGAATGCGTCAGTGCGCCGCTCGACACATAATCGACGCCGGTTGTCGCGATCTCGGCGATCGACGACTGTGTGACACCGCCGGACACTTCCAGCACCACGCGTCCAGCCGTTATCGCGACCGCCTCGCGCAGCGTCGGAATATCCATGTTGTCGAGCATCACCACGTCGGCGAGGCCCGTCGCCAGCACCTCGCGCAACTGATCGAGCGTATCGACCTCGATCTCGATCTTGATCAGATGGCCGACATGGGCGCGTGCGCGCTCCAGCACGGCCTTCACGCCGCCGGCGACCGCGATGTGGTTGTCCTTGATCAGGATCGCGTCGTCGAGGCCGAAGCGATGATTGAATCCGCCGCCGCAGCGCACGGCATATTTCTCCAGCGCGCGCAGGCCGGGCGTGGTCTTGCGGGTGTCGCAGACGCGCAGTTTTGTCCCAGTGGTGTGGCGCACATAGTCGGCGGTCAGCGTCGCGACGCCGGAGAGGCGTCCGACGAAGTTCAATGCGGTGCGCTCACCGGTCAGCACCGCGCGCGCAGGCCCCGAGATCGTCAGCACATGCACGCCCTTGGCGACGGCGTTCCCGTCGCGGACATGGGCCTGAATGTCGATGTTGGCGGACAGCCGCTGAAACACCGCCACCGCCAGCGGCAATCCGGCGATCACGCCCGCCTGCCGTGCCACCAGCACGGCATGGGCACGAACGTCGGACGGGATCGTAGCGATCGACGTCACATCGCCAGCGCGGCCGAGGTCTTCGTCCAGCGCGCGCACCACAGCTTCGTCGATGGCGAGCGGCGACAGGAATGCATCCGGATGCAGCAATTCAGCGGGATCGAGAATCTCGGTCACGGTCAGGCTCCTGTCGAATGTCTTTTGAGGGAAGGCGCGACGTCTTGCATCTGCGCCGCGATCTTTCGCGCCTCATCGAGCGTGGTCATGGTGCGCTTGCGCCGGGCCGGGTCCTCCGCCGGAAAGTCGGAGCGGAAATGCGCGCCGCGGCTTTCGCGCCGCGACCATGCGGACGCGGCAACAATCAGCGCCGTGGTCGCCATGTTGCGCAGGGCGATGTTGCCGGTGCTCTGTTCGATGGCCGCGAACGCCTGCACCGCGTCCATCAATTGATAGCCGTTGCGGACGACGCCGACATGCGAACTCATCATCGCGCGCAGGTCCGTTTCGATGCGCGGAGACATGGCGCTGTTGCGCGGTGCTTCGTCCATCCGCAAGCGCGCAGGGGCCGCGAAGATGTTGCCGCCGATGTCTTCCGCGATGCGCGCGGCAAAGACCATGGCCTCGAGCAGCGAGTTGGAAGCCAGCCGGTTCGCGCCATGCGCGCCGGTCGAGGAGACCTCGCCGCCGGCCCACAAGCCCTTGAGCGAGGTGCGGCCGTTCCTGTCCACGGCGATGCCGCCCATGTGATAATGCGCGGCGGGCGCAATCGGAATCGGCTGCGTGGCGGGATCGAAACCCGCCGCGAGGCACTTGGCATGGAAGCCCGGAAATTTTTCTGCGAGATGAGCGCCGAGCGATGTCGCATTCAGAAATGCGCCGCGACCGGTGGCGATCTCGTCGAACACACCGCGCGCCACGATGTCACGCGGCGCAAGTTCGGCCAATGGATCGAGCGCAAGCATGAAGCGCTCGCCCTTGCCGTTGATGAGCGTTGCGCCTTCGCCGCGCAACGCTTCCGTCGCCAGTGGTGCGGGGTCGCGGCCGACATTGAGAGCGGTCGGATGAAACTGCACGAATTCGGGATCGGCGATGATCGCGCCCGCGCGCGCCGCGATGGCGAGGCCAAGCCCGCAGGCTTCCGGTGGATTTGTCGTGACCGCATAAAGATGCCCGATGCCGCCGGTCGCCAGCACGATCGCGCGTGAGGCGAGCATGACAGGCTTTGCCGTGGCGTCGCTGGCCTTGCGCAACTGCAATCCGGTGACTGTATCGCCATCGGTCAGCAGGGCTTCGGCGGTGAAGCCTTCGATCACGCGGATCGACAGAGTCTTGCGGACGGCGTCGATCAGCGCCGCGATGATGGCCCGGCCAGCCATGTCGCCCTGCACATGGACGATGCGGCGCGCGGAGTGGGCCGCCTCGCGGCTGACGGCCAGCTTGCCTTCGAGATCGCGATCGAACGGCACGCCATAGGCCAATAAATCGTGAATGCGCGCGGCGGCCTCGCGGGCCAGCCCGAGCGCAACCTCTTCATCGACAATGCCGCCGCCAACCGCGATCGTATCGGCCGCGTGCGCCTCTGCGCTGTCGCCCTCTGCGACGGCGGCTGCGATGCCGCCCTGCGCCCATGCGCTCGATGCGCCTTCGCCGAGCGGTGCTGCCGAGATCACTGTCACAGGACGAGGGCTGAGCTTCAGCGCGCAGAACAGACCCGCGAGGCCTCCGCCAACGATGACGACATCGGTTGTGGCGTCAATTGACGGAGAGGCAAGGTTGAATGTGCTCATGGTCGGCGCCTTGGCGTGTTTCTGTCATCCTTCGAGGCTCGGCGAAGGTGCCTCGCACCTCAGGATGACGTTTGGAATTAAGTCCGCCGTCACCCTGAGGTGCCGGAGCGAAGCGAAGGCCGCAACGGGCGACGGCCCATTCAATTCTTCAGATTGATCATCCGTTCCACCGAACGCCGCGCGTTGCCGATGATCGCCGGATCGATGGTCACTTCCTCACGCATGGTAATCAGGCTGTCGAGAATTTTCGGAAGCGTGATGCGCTTCATGTGCGGACACAGATTGCACGGCTTGACGAACTCGACGTTCGGCAATTCGGCCTGCACGTTGTCCGCCATCGAGCATTCGGTGACCATGACGATGCGCTTCGGCTGGTGCTTGCGGACCCAGTCGATCATGTGCGCGGTCGAGCCGGTGAAATCCGCTTCCGCGAGCACGTCGGGCGGGCATTCCGGATGCGCGATGATCTGCACGCTGGGGTCGGCTTCGCGATAGGTGCGCAGTTCGTCGCCGGTGAAGCGCTCATGCACCTCGCACGCGCCCTTCCACGCGATGATCTTCACGCTGGTTTTCGAGGCGACGTATTTCGCCAGATACTGGTCGGGCAGAAAGATCACGGTGCCGGCGTTGAGGCTCTCCACCACCTGCACGGCGTTCGACGAGGTGCAGCAGATGTCCACCTCCGCCTTCACGTCGGCGGATGTGTTGACGTAAGCCACCACCGGCACGCCGGGGAAACGCTCGCGCAGCAGGCGCACGTCCGCGCCCGTGATGCTTGACGCCAGCGAGCAGCCGGCGCGTGAATCCGGGATCAGCACGGTCTTGTCGGGATTCAGAATTTTCGAGGTCTCGGCCATGAAGTGCACGCCACACTGGACGATGACCTGTTGCTTCACCTTGGTCGCCTCGCGCGCGAGTTGCAGCGAGTCGCCGCCGATGTCGGCCACGCAATGGAAAATCTCCGGCGTCTGGTAGTTATGCGCCAGGATCACCGCGTCGCGCTCTTTCTTCAGATCGTTGATCGCCTTCACGTAGGGCGCCATGAACGGCCATTCGATTTCGGGAATGACGTTCTTCACCCTGGCGTAGAGGTGCGCGGTGGCGCGCTCGACCTCGGGCGTCCATTCCAGCGGCGGCATCGGCAGCGCGCGGCTGCGCTCGGCATGGCTCTGGCGTGCGGCACTCTCGGCGCGGCGGTGGATCGGGGTCCCGAAATCGTCGGGACCGTAAATGTCGAGGATCGGCATCGCAGCCTCCCTTCGCTGGCCATATATACTCAATTTGAGCATATATGGGTTCTGAGAAATCCGGCCTTTCGGGCCGGCGTTCCAAACTCGGTTTTTTTGGGGAGGGAAGTAGAAGGTGTCTGCCTCTCCAGCCCGTCATAAGTTAACTTATTCTCATAACGAGCAAAACAAATATAGCAGGTCGTTATCGTCTCCGCCAGAGGATGCGCCGAACATTTCCGCATGGTGGAAATGCATCGGCCAATGCGGCCACCGCAGCAGGCAATCTCCGCTTGGCAAATGAGGCTGGAGCCGCCAATCAGGGGGCCGGATTCAACCGCACAACAAGACGGAGATCGGGTTTGGCAACGTTCAAGGCAATCAGGATCGACAAGGCCGAGAAGGGCACCACTGCGGCGCTGACGCAGTTCGACGAAGCCGAACTGATGGACGGCGACGTCACGGTCGCGGTCGAATGGTCCACCGTGAACTACAAGGACGGCCTTGCGATCACAGGCAAGTCGCCGGTGGTGCGCCGCTTTCCGATGATCGCCGGCGTCGATTTCGCGGGCACCGTTCTGGAATCGTCCCATGCCGGCTGGAAAACCGGTGACAAGGTGATCTCCACCGGCTGGGGTCTCGGCGAAACCCATCTCGGCGCCTATGCCGAGAAGGCGCGGGTCAAGGGCGACTGGCTGGTGGGCCTGCCCGACGGCATGACCGCGCGTGAGGCGATGGCGATCGGCACGGCGGGCTTCACCGCGATGCTGTCGGTGCTGGCGCTGGAGAAGCACGGCCTGACACCGAAGGATGGCCCGGTGGTTGTTACGGGCGCGGCCGGCGGCGTCGGCTCTGTGGCCGTGACGCTGCTCGCAAAACTCGGCTTTCATGTCATCGCTTCGACCGGCCGCGCCGCCGAAAGCGATTATCTCCGCAGTCTTGGCGCCGCCGAGATCATCGACCGCAACGAGCTGTCCGGCCCGGCGAAAGCGCTGACCAAGGAGCGCTGGGCGGGCGGCATCGACAGCGTCGGGTCCACCACCTTGGCGAATCTGCTGTCGATGACGAAGTACGGTGGAGCCATCGCCGCCTGCGGCCTCGCGGCCGGTATGGACCTGCCGTCGTCGGTCGCTCCTTTCATTTTGCGCGGAGTGTGTCTTCTGGGCATCGATTCCGTGATGTGCCCGATTGGCCCGCGCAAGGCGGCCTGGGCGCGGCTCGCGAAGGATCTCGACCACGCGAAACTTGCTGAAATGACTACGGAAATCAGTCTCGCCGAAGTGCTCGACGTCGCCCCGAAAATTCTTGCCGGGCAGTTGCGCGGCCGGACGGTGGTGAGAATTTCCTGAGGACGTTCAGACTTTGCAAACCATGGTGCTCCAATGTTGCCATGGTTCGTATGGTAATCAGCGGGTTAAGAGGTAAACCGCCCGGCGCTTCGTCGGGGCCGGTTTGCCGGACCCGTCCGTTCAGTCAGTTGGAGTCGCAGCATGTTTGTGCGCATCGTTTTTGGAGCCCTGCTTGCCAGTTCGGTTGCGGCTCCGGTGTTGGCGGAAACCCTGAACGCCGATGAGGCCCGCAAGTTCGTCGCCAACAAGATGTTCGCGTTCACCTGCTTCGACGGCACCAAGGGCGTCGGCAAGATCACGGAAGATGGCGCGGCCGCCGGCGCCGTGCAGTTCAGCGGCGCGCCGCAGGCCCGTAACATGCGGCTGCCGTCCAACACGCTTCAGGTTCGTGGCCAGCAGATCTGCGCCTCGATCAAGGGCATTCCGTTCGAGCCCTGCTTCAATCTGAACAAGACCGACAATGTCAGCTTCCGTGGTTCGGTGTCCGGCCTCGGCTTCGCCTATTGCGACTTCCGCCGCCACGGCAATGCGCGCGTGTTCCTCGCTCGCGCGGTTTCGCGTCCGCGCTCGCTCCGTGCGCCGGGACAAACCGCTGACGCCTCCGCACGCGCCGAAGTTCGTCCAGCCTCGCACAGCGAGCCGGCGTCGCTTGAGCTGCGCCGTTCCGCCAGCGAGTAATCTCCTTCGCCGTAAACGTCGGTCACGCCGCCGGGCTGCCTGCAGCCGGCGGCGTTTTCGTCTGCCTGAACAGGATGCGCTGGTACAGCCATCCGATCGCGACCAGCACCAGTCCCAGACCGATGAACGAGAACGCCCGGTAAGCCCCGGTCAGGTTCGACATGTCGATCAGGAACACCTTGAGGATGGTGACCGCGATCACCACCGCCGACGCCAGCCGCGCGCGCTGCGACGGCAGCAGCAGGCCAATGCCGAGCAGAACCACGCCGAACACCAGCCATGCCACCGAGTAGGTGTACTGCTCGGCGTCGAAGGTGCGGAAGCTGTTCAGGAACGGCCCGTGATAGAGGCGGCGGATTTCCAGCGTGATCCAGGCCAGCGCCAGCACGAGAGCCGCGGCCGCGATGGTGTTGGCATAGGCCGCAGCGCGACGGCCCGCCACGGCATATGACAGGAGCAGCGCGAGAATGGCCGGGATCGCGTAGCCAAGCATCAGCGGGTTGAAGAATGGTCCCGCGATCTCGATGCTCCGCATCAGTGGATTGGCAATCCCGAACAATCCAAGGACAATTGCCAGCCCTGCGAACCACGTCAGCAGCAGCGCGCCGATGTTGTGGATGACGCTGCCCGTCCGCACCCGCAGCCGTTCAAGTCCGATCGCCATCGCCAGCGCGACGCAGACCTGCAGACCGATCTCGATCAGGCTCGATGAGGCGCTGTAGATATCGCCGTTGTTGATGAAATGGCGAGATCTCGGTGAACGCGAGCAGCACGGTGAACAGGATCGCTGCGGCTTCCACGCTGCGTAGCGGGGCATCGTCGCCGCGACGGCGCAGGAAGATGCTGCCGAGCCAGAAAGATGCGGCTGGAATGCCGTAGCCGAGCAGCAGCCAGTTGAAGATCGGCGTGGTGCCGACGTCATTGCCGGCGATGCGCGGCTCGTAGCCGACGCGCAGCACCACGATGCCGGCGAGGATCGCGGCGAGCGCGCGCAGGAACGGGATCGGCCGCTTCATTGAAATCCACGCCGTGGCGAGTGACATCAGCGCCAGTGCGATGGTGAGCCAGCCTTTTTCCAGCGCGAACGTAAACGCGAGCGCCAGCGCCGCCAGCGTGCCGGTGGCGAACAGCGCGGTGGCAATCATCTGGCCCGGACGTGTTTCGCGCTTGTTGAGAATCTCGGTGGCTGCCGCGAATGCGCCGGCCAGCGCGATCGCAATGATGGCGAAGGGGATCGAGCGGTCGAGATGCGCGATGCGCGCGTAGAGCGCGACCAGGAGCGCGAGCGGCGTGAACACGCCGGCCGCCGCCCAGATCACCGGAATGATCGCGCCGATGGAGCGGCCCTGTGCAAGGAAACCGGCCGCGCCGAACGCCACGGCGAAGCCTGCCGCGGTGGTGAGATGCATGCTGATCGAGCCATCGTCCGCGCGCGGGCCGATGCCGGGCAGGGGACCGCCGGGCACCACGGCGAGATCGGGATTGGCACGAATGGCCCATTCCGCGAACACCGCGAACACCAGCACGGCTGCTGCGCCGACCGCGCCGGTCGCACTCTCTGCGCGCCAGGCGATGGCGAAAGTGGCCGCCACCAGCAGCGTGAACACGATCATGGCGGGGTTGGCGTGGTCGTTGACGAGAACGAGCACGGCTGCGCCGAACAGGAAGACCGCCAGCGACACCGATGATATGGGTTCGACACGGCCCTGTTCGGCCGACGGCCCGAACATGAATCCTGAGACAACCAGCAGCGCCGTGAGCGTGAAGCTGGCGATGATATCGAAGGCTTGCGGGCCGAACGTATAGGGGCGGAAAATGTCGAACAGCAGCCAGAACGCGCCGAACACGATCGTGGTGACGGCCAGCCAGCGCCACAGCCGGATGCGCGCGAGGCCGAACGCGGCTGCGGTAACAATGGCGATGTAGATATAGAGCGCCCAGTAGTCGGGCTTATCCGACGACACCAGCAAGGGTGTGACGAATGCGCCGACCACGCCCAGTCCCGCGAGCGCGGGACCGTGCAGCAGCGCGGCGGCCAGCGTGCCGAGCGCGACCGCGCCCAGCAGCACGAAGGCGACCGGCGGCGCGAGGAAGCCATACAGCGCGTAGGCCGCGTAGACGGTCGCGTAAGCGACGGCTGTTCCGGCCGCGGTGAGAATTGCCGGGATGTTCGCCGCCGGCAGTTGCTCGGTGGACAGCAGGTTTTCCCTGCGCCGCGCAACTTCGCCGGCGGCCAGCAGCGCCAGCGCGAACAGGCCGCCAAGCAGCACGCGCGTGCCGGGACCGAGCAAACCAGCTTCGATGGAATATTTGACGAGAAACACACCGCCGAGCGCCAGCGTCAGTCCGCCGACCCACACCACCCAGCGGGTGCCGAGGCGTTCTTCAAGACCGGGTCCGTTTTGCGAACGAGGTGCGGCCGCTGCCGGGGTCTCGGGTGCAACGCCGGCCGCCTTCTCTTCAAAATGAGGTCTGCCGACCGGGAGCGGCGGTGGCACCGGCGCAGGCCGCTCGGCATCGAGCTTCGTCTCGGGCGCAATCGGCGGCGCGAGAGGTGCATCCGCCGGCAGGACGGAGCGGCGCTCGCCCGTTGCAAGCGAGGCTTCAAGCAATGCCAGCCGCGCGTTGAGCTCTTGCGAGCGATTGATGGCCTTGCGTGCAAAAATAAACGCGACAATGGCAATGACGACCGCAATAAATTCCATCGTTCCTCCTTGCGCGATCCGCTGGCGGATGAACCGCCGGCATCAGATCACGCGAAAAATTTCAGGCCGCCGCGCCGTTGGGGCAGCCTTGTTCAATTCTGGCGGCGGCCGCGCACGCGCAATCCCGGTGCCGGCCGCTCTTGCAATACCTCGCGGCGGAAACGAAACAGCGCGGCGGGCCGTCCGCCGGTCTGGGTGGACATTTCGCCGGTCGGCTCGACCAGCGCGCCGTTCTCCACCAGACGGCGGAAATTCTGCTTGTGCAAATGACGCCCCGAGATCGCCTCAACGGTCCGCTGCAAGTCAGTTAGTGTGAACTCGGGCGGCAGAAGTTCAAACACCACGGGGCGATATTTCAGTTTGGCGCGCAGCCGGGCGATGGCGGTGGCGAGAATTCTGCGGTGGTCGAAGCGCATGGGCGTGCCGAGCGCGGGCGGTGACTTGCGCGCCAGCGCGGCGGGGCGGCCGTCGCGACGGGATTCCTCGATCAGGCCTGCTTCGTACAGCAACTCATAGCGGTCGAGCACGCGCTCCTCGTCCCACTGCGCGCCGTGCGTGCCGAAATAAAGCCGGACGCGGTCGCCGCGCGCCAGCGCGCGGGCGGTGTCCGGCTTTTCGGATTGTGCCGCCCAGTCCGTCAGCGCCGGGAGAATGGTCTTGTCGACGATCGCGGGCGGCCCGTTGCGCCAGTCCTCCCACGGGAAGTAGCGATACCACGGCTCGAATGTTGCGCCCGCCACCTGCGGCTTCGAGGTGTTGTCGGCGGCGCGCGTCAGCGCGAGATAGCCCACCGAGGCGACATGGGCGTCGGTGTCGCCGCGCTGGGCGTGGCGGCCGCGATCGCCGAATGTGTAGAGCTGCTCGACGTAGCCGAGCCGCAGGCCGGTCTGTTCTTCGACCCACGAGCGCAGCCCGATTTCCAGCGTGCGATGCGCGACAGCATCGAACGGACCGAACGGCAGCCCCGCCAGTTCGTCGCCGTCGCTGCCGGATGCGGTCAGGATCAGGGGCTCGTTGTCCTCGATGGACACGATGGCCGCCGTCAGCCCGATCTCGATCGGCGTGAGGATTTTATCGGTCATAGCGTTTGAACATGATTCTGAGGCCGTCATCCTGAGGTGCGAGCTCTTGCGAGCCTCGAAGGATGCGGACGCAAGCATAACGCCGTCGCCCTTCGAGGCCTTCGCTGCGCTTCGGCTCCTCAGGATGACGGCGCAGAGGGCGCTCTCTCATTCGATCTCCACGCGGAACGGCCGGCCCTCGATGGTCATGTTGCCCGGACCCATGCCGTCGAGAGCACGGACCATCCGCCCGTTGCGGCCCAGCACCTTGTCCGCCAGCGTGACGATCAGGCGATTGGGATAGGCGGTCGGCGAGGCGGCGCGGATCTGACGCGCGATGGAGAATTCGTCGCGGTGCGGATTGAGCGCGCAGGCCGCCATGAAGGCGCTCGCTGTGGAGCGGCTGATCCCGGCGTAGCAGTGAATGACCATCGGCGCGGCGCGATCCCACTTGCGGATGAAGGCAAGCGCCTGTTCGACATGGTCGTGGGACGGCGCGACGAAGCCGTCCGCCGGCTCGTTGATGTCGTCCATCTGGATGCGCAGGTGATTGGCCTCCTGCACCGATGCCGGACGCACCACCTGAGCGACATTGGCCATCACGGTCAGGATATGGCGTGCGCCGGTCGCCTCGACGGTCGCGGGCAGGGCGGCAAGCGAGCAGACGTGAATCATGGCGTTCCCTTTTGGCCGCCATTATAGGCTGGCCTCCGCCGGATCGCCAACGTGCGGGCTATCCCAGCAGGACCTTGAATCGCGCGAGAAACTGCTTTTCGGCCCGCCCGGCGGACCACGGCGTCACGTAGTCCTTTTCGGTGATAGCGGGCAGCTTCGGGTCGCGGCCGAACAGGCGTTTTGCCTCAGTCTCGGCGAAGCCGGCCAGATGCGTCGCCTCAAGATAGGCCGCGCCCATGTCCGCCGCCTTGATCTGCCCTTCGATCTCGGCGGGCAGGATCGCGGGCAAACCAAAACGAATATGGATCGCGGACAGCAGCCGCTTTTCGACGATCTTGTAGGAGCCACCGATCACCGCCTTGAACGGCGAGATCATGTCGCCGATGACGTATTCCGGCGCGTCGTGCAGCATCGCCGCCAACCGCACGCGATGATCGACCCGCGGCGACTGTTTGCGCAGCACGGCTTCCACCAGCAGCGTGTGCTGGGCGACGGAAAAAATATGCGCGCCGTGGGTCTGGCCGTTCCAGCGCGCGACGCGCGCGAGACCGTGCGCGATGTCCTCGATCTCGATGTCGAGCGGTGAGGGATCGAGCAGGTCGAGGCGGCGGCCCGACAGCATGCGCTGCCAGGCGCGGCCGGCTTTCGAGGGGGAGAACTTCTTCGCGGTCATTTCGATATTTTGCGCTGCGGCTTTTTTATCTTGCCGCAGGTGTCGTGGCAGTGGCACGTCACGAGATGGTCGTTGACCATGCCGGTGGCCTGCATGAAGGCGTAGACGATGGTCGGGCCGACGAACTTGAAGCCGTGGCCGAGCAACGCCTTCGACATCTTGATCGAGACCGGCGTCGACGCAGGGACCGACGCCGTGGTCTTGAAATTGTTCACCTTCGGCTTGCCGTCGAGGAAGTCCCACAGGAAAGCAGAAAATCCCGGACCCTCCTCCATGATCTTCAGGTAGGACTTCGCGCTGTTGATCGTGCCTTCGATCTTGGCGCGGTTGCGCACGATGCCGGCGTCGCTCATCAGCGCCGCGACCTTCTTGTCGCTGTAGCGCGCGATCTTCGATGGCTCGAAATCGTCGAAGGCTTTGCGGAAGTTGTCGCGCTTGCGCAGGATCGTGATCCACGACAGCCCGGCCTGAAAGCCGTCGAGGATCAGTTTCTCGAACAGCGCGCGGTCGTCGTATTCCGGAACGCCCCATTCGGTGTCGTGATAGGCCATGTACAACGGGTCGTCTCCCGGCCACGGACAGCGACGCAGGCCGTCGTCATGCAGGCGCGCACTCCTCATGCCGAGGCTTTCGATATCGAGACTTTCTGCGGCGCGGTCTTGATGTCGTCGGGGGCAACGATGCCGAGCGGCAGCCCGCCCGCCGTCAATGTCAATCCGGCGTCGAGCGCATCGGCCACCCGATCGATCCGCAGCAGCGCGAGGCCAAGACCGTTGGCGGACGAGCCCATGGTGCCGACCGGCTTGTCGCCCGCGGTGACAGGCAGGCCGACTTCGGGAACCGACGCGTCCAGACGCACGCGCACGGTCCGCGTCCGCGCGGTGCCGCGATGCTGCATCCGCGACACAACTTCCTGCCCGACGTAACAGCCCTTGTCGAAATCGACGCCGTGCAGGCGGTCCATGTTGGTTTCGTGCGGAAAGGCGTCGCCGTAGATGAAATCGATGCCGCCGCGCGGCGCGCCGCAGGCGATGCGATGGGCCTCGTAAGCCTCACTGTCGCCGAGTTCCGCGCCGATCGCCGCCGCCGTTTCGCCCGCGAGATCGTCAGGCACAAACAGCCGCCAGCCGAGCTGCGGATCGCGCGGGTCCTCGAACGCGAGGTCAGGCTTTGCCACTGGGGTGCCGTCCCACACTGCGAGCACGCCAAGCTGCGAGGACAGGTTCTCGATGGCGATCTTCGCCCGCAGTTTGTAGATGCCGAGACGGTCGGCGAAGGCCTGCGCGAGCGCCAGCGGAACGTCGAACACGAAGCCGCCGCCATGGGTTTCAGGCGCTTCGGTCACCAGAAAATCCGCGATGATCTTGCCCTGCGGCGTCAGCAATGCGCCGAACCGGCCCAGCCCGGGCCCGACCAGCCCGATATTCGTGGTGACGAGGCCGTCCAGGAATTTACGGGCATCCTCGCCGCTGACCTTGACCACGCCGCGATCCGGCAAAAACGCTGCTTTCATGGTGTTTTCTCGGGACTTTCTCGAAGTTCTTTGGGGAAATTCGCCTGTCAGATATTACATGGCAACGTAAGGCGCTAAGGTGCGGACAACAAGGCCGCGCGGCCATCCGGTTGTCGCATTGGCCATGCAGAAATCACTTTCCACCAGACGAGTTTTTGAGATTTGGCCCAGACATTTGATGTGATTCTAAAATCCGGCACCGTCGTCAATCAGGACGGCGAAGGCGTGAGGGACATTGGCATCACCGATGGCCGCATTGCCGAGATCGGTTCACTCGGCGGGGCCAGCGCGGGCGAAGTCATCGATTGCAAGGGGCTGCATATCCTGCCCGGCGTGATGGACACGCAGGTGCATTTCCGCGAACCGGGTCTCACCCACAAGGAAGATCTGGAAACCGGATCGCGCAGCGCCGTGATGGGCGGCGTCACCGCCGTGTTCGAAATGCCGAACACCAATCCGCTGACGGTCACGGAAGAAGCCTTCACCGCCAAAGTGACGGCCGGGCATCACCGGATGCATTGCGACTACGCCTTCTTCATCGGCGGCACGCGCGAGAACGTCAACCATCTGCCCGATCTCGAACGCGCGCCGGGCTGCGCAGGCGTGAAAGTGTTCATCGGCTCCTCGACCGGCACGCTGCTGGTGGAGGACGACGAAAGCCTGCGGCGCATCTTCAAGGTGATCCGCCGCCGCGCGGCGTTTCATGCGGAGGACGAATATCGCCTCAACGACCGCAAGCATCTGCGCATCGAGGGCGATCCGCGTTCGCATCCGGTGTGGCGCGACGAGGTCGCGGCGCTGATGGCGACGCAACGACTGGTGAATATCGCGCGCGAGACCGGCAAGCGCATCCATGTGCTGCATATCTCGACCAAGGAAGAGATCGAATATCTGCGCGACCACAAGGACGTCGCCTCCTGCGAGGCGACGCCGCATCACCTGACGCTCGCGGCCCCCGAGGCCTATGAGCGCCTCGGCACGCTGGCGCAGATGAATCCGCCGGTGCGCGATGCCCGTCACCGCGCCGGCATCTGGCGTGGCGTCGAACAGGGCATCATCGACGTGCTCGGCTCCGACCACGCGCCGCATACGCTGGAAGAAAAGGACAAGACCTATCCGGCATCGCCCTCGGGCATGACCGGCGTGCAGACGCTGGTGCCGGTGATGCTGGATCATGTGAATGCGGGGAAACTGTCGCTGGCGCGCTTCGTCGATCTCACCAGCGCAGGCCCGGCGCGGCTGTTCAACATCGCCTGCAAGGGCCGCATCGCGGCGGGCTACGACGCCGACTTCACCATCGTCGACATGAAGCGCGAGGAAACCATCACCAACAAATGGGTGGCTTCGCGCGCGGGCTGGACGCCCTATGACGGCATGAAGGTGAAGGGCTGGCCGGTCGGCACCTTCGTGCGCGGGCGGCGGGTGATGTGGCAGGGCGAATTGGCCACGCCATCGACCGGCGAGACGGTGCGGTTTCTGGAAACGCTGAAGGTGTAGCTCCGGGACGTGCTTCCGGTGTGATCTTCGGGCTCGTCATTCGGGGACGTGCTTCCAGTGCGATCTTCGGGTTCGTCATTCCGGGACGCGCCCTCTTGGGCGCGGGCCCGGAATCCAGTCTTCCTGTCGTTATGGATTCCGGGCTCGCTCGCTGTGCTCGCGCCCCGGAATGACGATTTCGCGATTGTCGGCATGGATTTTCAACGGGGCATTCCGGGATGCGCCTCTGGCGCAGATCCGGAATCCATCATCGAGATTAGCTGGAAATCTCGGGATAGAGATCAATCCATTCAAGATTATTTTCTTCGATCAAACGAATTTTCCAATCCCTGCGCCATTTCTTCAGTTCCTTCTCGCGCGCGATAGCGGTGAGCGCGTCGTCGTAAATTTCAAACCAGACCAGCTTGTCCACGCCATATCGCGTTGTGAAGCCATCGACGACCTTGGTTTTGTGTTCGTATATGCGTCTGACGATATTGTTTGTCACGCCGAGATAGAGCGTGCCGTTCTTCTTGCTCGCGAGCAGGTAGACGTAATAGGCCATCATGAGCACAAGGGATGGATTCCGGGCTCGCGCGAAGACGCGCACCCCGGAATGACGATCTTGAGCAAACGTAGCCCGGATGGAGCCCAGCACAATCCGGGGTCCTGTCTTGCCGTGTTCATCTTGCGCTCCGGGTGATTTCCCGTTTCGTCATCCCGGGAGTTCGTCATTCCGGGACGCGCCCTCTTGGGCGCGGGCCCGGAATCCATCCGACAGAAATTCGGGCCGCGACCGCGAAGATGGATTCCGGGTTCGCTCGCGAAGATGCTCGCGCCCCGGAATGACGGGGAGACGACTCCTGCAACATTTCGTGATGGGGATACGAATTCCCGCGCTCAAGATCGGCCTTACGTTCAGCGGGTCCTGTTCGTGAGGGGCGCTTCTCGAGGGCGCTCGTAGAGCGGAGCAGGATGCGGCGCCTGCGCGTGTGTTTCGCACACACATGCCCGGGAGGCTGGGGTCACCGTCCGGGCCAACTACGTGGCTCTGCCGTCAGCGGCTGGACGAGGACAGGATGAAGGCGGGGAAATCCCGCCGGATCAGGGCGCGCCGCGCCCGTCCTGACCCGGAAGTACGGTCCTCTCGCCCAAAATCGCCGCAATGGAGCGCCGCAAGGCGATGCGCTTCCGGAGTTTCATCGCCTCGCAAGCGATGCCGGAAGTGAAACGAAGACAAGGTGCGCCTCGCGGCGCTCCATGCCCCTCGTTGTTTTGAGGGGTGACACTGAAAGCCCACCTCGCGCATGGCGCGAGAGCGATTGCGCGTGCGCGAATGGATGCGCGAATGAAAGTGGCTGTCTGACAATTGAATAGGAACCGGCGCATCGCAAGCACGCAAGTGCTCACACCACGTCATTCCGGGACGCGTCCCCTTGGACGCGGGCCCGGAATCCATACGACAGATATTCGGAGCCGCGACCGCGAAGATGGATTCCGGGTTCGCTCGCAAAGCTGCTCGCGCCCCGGAATGACGGTGGAGGTGGATGGCCGGGTCAAGCCCGGCCATGACGACCAGTAAGTGTGACCAGCTCAGTGCCCGACATTCAGAGCCAACGGGTCCCGGCGTTGGCCGGGACGACGGCGAGAGATTGCGCGCAGTCCTATGACCCAGGCGTCGAGCGCGAGAACTGGGGATTGAACAGGAAAACCGCTTACTGCCTGAACTCGACCACCGAAAATTCGCCGCTGCGAATCCGGCCGGCGAGGCCCTCGACGAACTTCGCCACCGCGTCTTCGCCATAGGTGCTCACCAGTTCCGCGAACGCGGCGAACAGGCTCGCCTGCGCCAGGCAGTCGCCATCGACGCCATCGTGGCGCGCTTCCGCCCATGCCTCGTTGAGATAATTGAGGGCAGCGCGCTTCTGGTCCTGATCGGGCAGAAGATCGCGCGCGGAAGTCCAATGCGAAGGATGCGACATAAAATCAAATGGCCTGTGGAACGCGTGTCCGGTCGGACTGCACGGTTGAAACTGCACAGAGCATTAGCATGCAGGACGGAGCGGGCGAGGCAGTTCTTTAGGAAAGGTTAATGGAGCGAAGGCAAGTTAGCCCACTATTTGCTGCATTTTCGGCGGACCGCGGAAAACCGTCCCAAGAAAATTCAGTGGAAAATTCAGTTGGCGTAGCGCGCCGTCAGGTCGCGCGAGATTTTCGAGCCTTCTTCCAGGTAGCGGCGGATGGCGACATTCGCGGCGGGCGTGCAGGTGCGGTAGGTCTGCTGGAACCCGTTATAGCCGCGGTTGAAGCTCGCGATCATCCGGCTGCGGCGCTCGCCGCTCGGGGTCTCGGCATCGATTAGCGCCTGCATTTCGGAGCGCCATTTCTGGCCTTCGTTGGTGCCGCAAATTCCGCGCAGGTAATGCAGCGTGCCGAGGATTTCGGCCAGCCGTTGCAGGTCACCGTCGAACGGCGCAGCCGCGTCCTGGGCCCGGACCGAGACCGGACCAGCCACAGCGAGCATCAGAAAAACCGCGAAAATCCGCTTCAGCATGAAGGCCGTCCTATGCCCGTTCAAACGGCCGGAAGCAAGGCGGCGGCAGGCGGCGGAGCTATATTCCGAGCATGGCGGAGGCGGAGCGGATGGTGTCCTCCAGCCCGTGGGTGATCGGGAGACCGCCCAGCGCGCCGGGCGGCAGCCACCTGGCGTCGTCCAGTTCGTCATTGAGCGCGACTTCATTGGCGACCCAGCGGGCGGCAAACGGCAGGATGACGAAATGGCCGTGGCCGCCGGTTCGCCCCGGCAGCGCCTCGCGATAGCCGATCAGGCCGGCAATCTCGATCGTGAGGCCGGTTTCCTCGCGGATCTCGCGCGCCAATGCCTCGGTAAGGCTTTCGCCGAATTCCACCCGGCCGCCGGGAAAGGTGTAGACGCCCCGGGCCGGGTCGCGGGCGCGGCGGACCAGCAGGATCTTGCCCTCCCGGAAAATCCCGGCGCTGACGGCGAGCTGCGGACCGGTATGCGGGATACCGGGCACAGTCACTGCTTCATGATGTTGTCAACATCGCCGGCGTCGCTGTTGCCGCCGTTGATCACGGAGCCTGCCAGCGTAACCAGCGGCTTGACCCAGCCCGCCGCCTGCTCGGCGAGGATGGCGCGGGTCTCCTCGTGCCTTGCCTGGCGCATGGCGGCTCCCACCGTGGTCAGGATCGAGGTCATCGTGGAGGCGATGTTGTCGAACTCGGTGCGAACTGCGGGATTGCTCGAATCATAGGCCTCGATGGCAAGCTCCCGGGCCTTGAAATGGGAGGCCGCGAAATGCTCGCGGTAGCTCATGGGCTGCCAGTCCAGGAAGTCGTCCACGCATTCGGGGATGTCGGGGATCATTTCAAGCAGCATGATCGCCTCGTTGAAATGATTCAGGTAATCGGTCGCCAGCCCGGTGCGGGGATTGATATTGGCTTCAAGCAGGCGCTGCGCGCGCGTATCCGCCCCGGTGCCCTTGGGGGCGTCTGCCGGATAGCTCTCATCTTCAGCAGGGGATTTCGTTAGCGGGGCTGAATTCGACATTGCCATGGATGTTTGGGCATCCGAGGTTAAAGGCGACTGAACAAGTTCCGCTTATCTGTCTTTTTCCTTCGCAGCGTCTCTTTTCGAGCCTTTCATGTGCGGGCGATACATCATTACCTCGTCGCCGGAAGCGCTGCGGCGTCTGTTTTCCTATGGTGAGCAGCCTAATTTTCCGCCACGTCACAACGTGGCTCCGACCCAGCCGGTGCCGGTGGTCATCCTCGAAAGCGGCATCCGCCGGTTCAAGCTGATGCGCTGGGGTTTCCTGCCGTCATGGGTGAAAGACCCGCGCAAGTTCGCGCTGGTCATCAATGCCCGGTCCGAAACGGTTCTTGAAAAGCCGTCGTTCCGCAACGCCATCAGGCGGCGGCGGTGTCTTCTTCCGGCCGATGGCTATTACGAATGGCAGGCGTCGCCGACGCGCAAGCGTCCGTTCTATATTCACCGGCGTGACGGCCAGCCGATCGCTTTCGCCGGCGTTGCCGAGACATGGACGGGACCGAACGGAGAGGAAGTCGACACCGTCGCCATCGTCACCGCGGCGGCGGCCCCGGAGATGGCCTTGCTGCACGAGCGCGTGCCGGTGACGATCGAGCCGCGGGATTTCGATCTGTGGCTCGACGGCGATGCGGTCAGCGCGGAATTGGCGATGGGAATGATGGTCGCGCCGCCGCCGGGCACGTTTGTCTGGCACGAGGTTTCAACCGCCGTGAATCGCGTCGCCAACGATAGCCCCGATCTCGTCCAGCCGTTCAGCGCGGAGGAGGCGGAGGCCGAGGCGATGCTGGAGAGGAAAGCGCGGTCGGAAAAGACGGTCGCGAAGGCGGCGTCGCGGCCGAAACCCGCTGCGGTAAAACCGGACGACGGACAAGGTTCGCTGTTTTGAGGCTCGCTGTTCTGGCGTCCGTCAGGCTGCCGGTTGCGCGTTGAAGATGTGCAGCGCGGCGTATTGCAGCAGCATGATGGTCTTGGCGTCGACGATGCGTCCATCCGCGATCATGGCGAGGGCTTCGGAAAACGGCAGTTCGAGTGTCTCGATGTCCTCGCCTTCATGGGCCAGTCCGCCGCCGTTGCCGACCTTCATGTCCGGCTGATATTCCGCGACAAAGAAATAGAGCTTCTCCGTTACCGCACCCGGGCTGGTGAAGGCTTCGAAGATTTTCCGGACGTCGCCGAGGCGGTAGCCGATTTCTTCCTCCGCTTCCGAACGGATGCGCGCTTCCGGCGTGGCGTTGTCGAGCGAGCCGGCCGGCGCCTCGATCAGCAGCCCGTCGTAACCGTTGGCATAGGTCGGATAGCGGAACTGCCGGATCAGGATCACGGTCCGTTGCGTGAGGTTGTAGGGCAGTATCGTGACGCCGTCGCCGCGATCAAAAGTTTCGCGATGCTGGGTCTGCCATTCGCCGTTGGAGCGCAGCCAGTCGAATGTGGTGGTGCGGGTCTTGTATCTGTTGTCGGAAAGCAGCCGAACATCTTTGACGCGGATGCGGTCCTTCACGCTGCTCATGCGGATGCCTTTGGAATTCGGGAAAGGAAAGCGGTCAGGGCGTCATCTCGCGGCCGTCGAGCCACTTCGCATACATGACGCGCTTTTGCTGATCGTAGCCGAGCGTTTGATAGAACGCCTGCACGCGGGTGTTGTCTGCGCGGACCAGCAGGTGAAGTTTCTCGATGTGGCGCTCACGCAGCCAGTCTTCGGCCGCTGTCATGATCGTGCGTCCGTATCCGCGTTTGCGCTTGTCGGGGTCTACGGCAACATAATAGACCCACCCGCGATGACCGTCGTGTCCGACCATTGTGGTGGCAACGACGCTGTTGCCGTCGCGGCCGACAAGGACTTCGGAGTTTTCCTTGCCCCGCGCGAACAGGATGTCGGCTTTCGGATCGTTCCAGGGACGCGTCAGGTCGCAACGCTCCCACAACGCGACGACGGCTGGAATATCGGCGTCCTCGATCACGCTGACGACGAGATCGCTTTTCGATGTCGCTGACAGATCGGTCACAGCACCTTGCCCGGATTCATGATGTTCAGCGGATCGAGCAGATGCTTGATCGATCGCATGATGTCGAACGCGACCGGATCCTTCACATGCGGCAGCTCATCGCGCTTCAGCACGCCGATGCCGTGTTCTGCGGAGATCGATCCGCCATGCTTCGCCACCACGGCATGCACCACGTCGTTCATGTCATGCCAGCGTGCGAGATAGGCTGCGGTGTCGGCGCCGACCGGCTGGCTGACATTGTAGTGGATATTGCCGTCGCCCAGATGACCGAACGCGAACGGGCGTGCACCGGGAATGAGTTTGGCGACTGCGGCATCGGCTTCGGTCAGAAAATCCGGGACGGCGGCGACCGGCACCGAGATGTCGTGCTTGATTGATCCGCCTTCGGGCTTTTGCGCCGGTGAAATCACCTCGCGCAGTTTCCAGAATGCGTTGCGCTGATCGAGGTTGGCGGCGATCACGGCGTCGTGGACGATGCCTTTCTCCATGCCGTCCCCAAGGATCGCTTCGATGGTGTCGCGGGCGTCATCGCGCGGCGAGGAGATTTCCATCAGCACGTACCACGGGTGGCGATCCGCCAGCGGCGCGCGGATTGATGGGCCGTGCTTCACCGTAAAATCGATGGCGATCTGCGGGATCAGCTCGAAGCTGGTGAGGCTTCCGGCCGCGATATTGCGCGAGATGTCCAGCAGCGTGAGCGCGTCGGCGGGCGAGGTGATGGCGGCGAACGCCGTCTCGACGGACCGCGGCTTCGGAAACATCTTCAGCGTCGCGGCGGTGATGATGCCGAGCGTGCCTTCCGCGCCGACGAAGAGATCGCGCAGATCGTAGCCGGTGTTGTCCTTCTTCAGGCTCGACAGGCCGTGCATGATACGTCCGTCGGCCAGCACCACTTCGAGCCCGAGCACGAGGTCGCGCGCGACGCCGTAAGCCAGCGCCGCGATGCCACCGGCGTTGGTCGAGAGATTGCCGCCGATGGTGCAGCTTCCTTCCGCACCCAGCGACAGCGGAAACAGCCGGTCGGCATCCGCCGCGCGCTGCTGCGCGTTGGCGAGGATCACGCCGGCCTCGACGGTCATGGTGTTGGATTGCGTGTCGACCGCCCGAACCTTGTCGAGGCGCCGTAGCGAGATCACCACCTCATTGTTATGCGGGATCTGGCCGCCGACGAGTCCGGTGTTGCCGCCTTGCGGCACCAAAGCGGTTTTGGTCTCGGTGGCGAGCTTGCAGATCGCCGCGACCTCCGCTGTCGAACCAGGGCGCAGGATCAGCGGGGAATGACCGCTAAACAGGCCGCGCTCCTCGGTGAGATACGGCGCAGTCTCTTGCGGATCGGTCACCGCGTATTTCTCGCCGACGATCGCGGCAAAGCGCGCCACCAGTTCGGGTGGCAGAATGGAGGGCGGGGCGGGCTGGATGATATTCATGTTGTTTTTCTTTGTTCCGGGTCGAAATCCTGATGCGCTCAGCTTCGCGGCACGGCTGCCCGGCGCAGCCGGTCGTTGATGGCTTCTCCTAGTCCTTCGTCGGGGATCGTCATCACCGCAATGGCGCGGGAGACGCCTGCGTCGAGTTCGCGAAGATAACCGAAAAGATTCGCGGCAGCTTCCACCAGATCGCCGGCCTCCGACAAATTCATGACGTGAGCCTTGTCGGCACCCGGAATCATGTGAGGTCCGAACGCCAGCAGCGCTTCGCCGGCTTCCAGTTGCCGTGCATTGAGCCGAACCGGCGCACGCGGCGCATAATGCGAGGCCATCATGCCCGGGGCCAGCGGATGGCTTTCGTCCGTGCCGGCTTCTTCCGGCGGTCGGGAGAGCTTTTCGCCCAGCACGCGCTCGATGTCTTCGCGCGGAAGCCCGCCGGGCCGCAGCAGCATCGGCGTCTCGAAGCAGCCGACGATGGTGGATTCGACGCCGACCGATACAGGGCCGCCATCGACGATCAGATCGATGCGGCCCGCGAGGTCGCCGAAGACATGCGCCGCCGTCGTCGGCGAGACATGCCCGGATATGTTGGCCGAGGGCGCGACCACGGGTTTGCCAAAGGCGCGCAGAATTTCCTGCGCCACCGGATGCGCGGGAACGCGCACGGCAATCGTTTCAAGTCCGGCTGTGGCAAGATCAGACACCGGACATCCATTCGCTTTGGACAACACCAGTGTCAGCGGTCCCCGCCAGAAGGCCTCGGCAAGCCGAAGGCTTCTGTCGTCGAAACGCGCGATGCGCTGGGCTGCCTCCAGATCGCGGACATGGGCAATAAGAGGATTGAACGCGGGCCGGCCTTTTTGCCTCGTAGAGCCGGGCGACGGCGCGGGCGTTGGTGGCGTCCGCGCCGAGCCCGTAAACCGTCTCGGTCGGAAATGCGACCAATCCGCCGCCTTCGAGGCAGCGCGCGGCGGCGTCCGCTGCTCCGGCGGCGGAGATAATTGCCGTATTCAAACCGAGTTTCATTGCGTGAGGTGCATCCGACGGGCGCTTTTGCTGGATCGGCACCCCTTATACAGCTTCTTGCGGTCCGCGAGAGCCGACGCTATACCGGCGCCCAAGTCGGAGTATAGCGCAGCCCGGTAGCGCACCTGCTTCGGGAGCAGGGGGTCGCAGGTTCAAATCCTGCTACTCCGACCAAAATTCAAGCAAAATCAATTGTTTAATGCTAACGGCGCAGCCGCCGGCAGCTCATGTTCGGGCGGTATGATCCGGAAGGCAACTTCGCGTCAGCGGCCGCCGACCCTGGTCCAGTTCTCACCGCCGCAAATCGCGCCGAGGCATCCTTCCACCCGCAGCGTATTGGGGCCCATCCAGGCGATGTTGCTCTCATACACGCCGCCATCGTCAGCGTTATAGATGCGGCCGGTCCAGCGGCCGGGTCCGGCAGGCCGCATGCCGATGAAAAGCTGAACGCCGATCATCGGCCGGGACGCGAGCGAGGCATTGGGATTCTTTGAATCGGTTTGCGCCCGTCCTGTTGCCGGATCGATCGCCTCGCGCAGCCAGACGACCTTGCCGCAAAGCGCGCTGCCACACTGGCTGACCTGAATCCGTGCGTCGCCCTTCTCGGTGAGCCACAGCCCGTTGGGCGTGGCGTCATCGGCGGCATTCGCGACGGTCCAGCCGCCGAACACGAATGCCAGCGCTAAAAAGAGTTTCAATTTTGAGTTCATCATCCGCCTGTATCGCTCGAAGTCCCGACCCTTAAATCGAACCTATACAGGCCGACCCGTTATTCAAGCCGACGGGCCGTTCGGATCGGCGGGTTTTGATGAGCTGTTACTTCGCGGACACCATCCGGCGGGTCTTCCGAATTTCTGCGGCCTGCGGGCGATCGGAGCAGTATTCTGGAACCGCTCAAGTCACTGCGGATGATCCTGCCGAACGCATCCGGGGCCGCGCAAATCGTGCCATGGATGTTGCTTTCGCAGGGTTCTTTGGTCCTTATACGCAAGCTCGATTCAAGCCTTTCCTGATGCTGCCGAACCGGTCGATATGCACCAGCTTATTGCTGACATTACGTTTTCCATTCTGTTCGCCTGGGTGCTTGGCCTTGCCGCGCACTTTTTCCGGCAGCCGCTGATCCTTGCCTATCTGGTCGCAGGATTTCTGATCGGCCCGTTCGGCATGAAGTGGGTCAAATCGGAGGAATCGATCCGCACGATTTCCGAGCTCGGCCTGATCTTCATGCTGTTCATGATCGGATTGGAAATCGATCTGAAAAAGATCATCCGGGCCGGTCGTGTGATCCTGATCGCCGCCGGCGGCCAGTTGATCGGCGCATGCGTTATCGGCGTCGCATTTTTCGTCGCCATGGGCCTGTCGCTGGGGAATGGACGCGGATTCGATGCGCTTTATCTGACCGTCGCCTGTGCGCTGTCGAGCACGGTGATCATCGTCAAGGTGCTCTACGAGAAGCGTGAACTCGATACGCTGCCGGGCCGCATCACGCTCGGCGTCCTGGTGCTCCAGGACATTTTCGCGATCCTGTTTCTCGCAGTTCAGCCGAGCCTCGCCGATCTCCAGATCAGCATCGTCCTGCTGTCGATCGGCCGCGTCGGGGCGCTGGTCGCCACCGCGATGATCCTCAGCCGGTTCGTTCTGCCGAAGATTTTCCACCAGATCGCGCGCAGCCCGGAACTCGTCATGCTCGGCGCGCTGGCATGGTGTTTCCTGATCGGCGAGGTGGCCGAGCGGCTTCATCTGTCGCGCGAAATGGGATCGCTCGTGGCGGGCGTGTCGCTCTCGACATTCCCTTACGCGCTCGACGTGACGGCGAAGGTCACGACGCTGCGGGATTTCTTCATCACATTGTTCTTCGTGGCGCTGGGCATGACAATTCCCATCCCGGATTCGTCCACCATCTGGCTGGCGCTCGTCATTGCAGCCTTCACGGTGGTCAGCCGCATCCTCACGACATTTCTGCCGCTCTACTTCATGAAGCAGGGACTGCGCACCAGCCTGCTCCCGGCGCTCAATCTCGCGCAGATCAGCGAATTCTCGCTCGTCATCATCCAGACCGGGGTCCTGGCGGGGCACATCACTTCGGAGACATCCAGCGCGGCCTCGTTCGCCTTCGTGATCCTTGCGGTTCTCTCGACCTTCGTGATCATGCGCAGCGATCCGATCAGCCGCTGGTCCATCGGCGCGCTGAAGAAGATCGGATTTCGCGATCTCGACCACGCCCAGGACGCCGATGCCGAACATGACGCCGGCCACGGCGGGGCGCGGCGGATCGTCATTCTCGGTTTCTTCCGCGCGGCGAGTGCGCTGCTCAGCGAAATCGAGCAGCAGAACCAGTTGCTGCTCGAACAGATCAGCGTGGTGGACTTCAATCCCAATGTGTTCCGCACGCTCAAGTCGCGCGGCATTCATGTCATCTACGGCGACATCAGCAACATCGACACGCTGCTGCACGCCGGCGTCGGCAACGCCGAGATCATCATTCTGAGCGTGCCGGATTCGCTGCTCAAGGGCGCCAACAACGAGAAGCTCGTCCGCCATGTGCGGTCGATGAATCCGGATGCGAAGATCATCTCGACGGCGGACCTGCTGGCCGACGTCAGCGATCTTTACGCCGCGGGAGCGGACTACGTGACGGTGACCCGTACCACCGACGCCGCGGAGCTTTACAAGGTCATCGAGGCGGCCGACAGCGGTTTGCTCCACGACAAGCGCGCCGAGATGGATCGGCGGTTGAGCGAACGCAGGGAAGTTCTGCCCTGAGCCGCCGCCGCAAGAGGACGTTTCGCCTGGAGAAACGTTTGAAACGGGCTGGCACCGGCCGGATACGGGGCGCCGGGTATCGGCTATGTGGAGAGGGTAGTTGCGCCCGCCCGCGCCCTGCGCCATACGATCTGCGTCCTGTTGAGAGTATGGTCGCGGAGATACGGTAGCGTCATGGCCCATCCCATTCCTGAAGTTCTGAAAGCCTTTGCGGCCGGCGAGATCGTCGTGGTCACCGATGACGACGATCGTGAGGGCGAGGGCGATCTGATCGTCGCCGCCACGCTGTGCACGGCGGAGAAAATGGCATTCATTATTCGCCATACCTCGGGGATCGTCTGCGCGCCGATCACCGCCGACAACGCTCGCCGCCTGCGGCTCGATCCGATGGTCGCTCATAACGATTCAAACCACACCACCGCCTTCACGGTGTCGATCGACTACAAGCCCGGCATGACCACCGGCATTTCCGCCGAGGAGCGTACCGTGTGCTGCCGGGCGCTGGCCAATCCGAATGCAGGCGCCAGCGACTTCGCGCGGCCCGGCCATATCTTCCCGCTGATCGCGCGTGACGGCGGCGTGCTGCTGCGCTCGGGGCATACCGAAGCCGCGGTCGATCTGTGCAAGCTGTGCGATCTGCCGCCGGTCGGCGTCATCAGTGAATTGATGAACGACGATGGCACGGTGATGAAGGGCGAACAGGTCGTGAAGTTCGCGGCCCAGCACAACCTCAAGCACGTTACGATCGCCGATATGATCGCGTACCGTCAGGCGCGCGAGAAGCTGATCGAGCGGGTCTCGACCTTCACCGTCGACACCCCGATCGGTCCGCTCGACGGATATGCCTATCGTTCCCCGTTCGATCCGATCTATCACGTCGCTTTCGTCTACAAGGGTGTCGGCAACGGCCAGAACGTCCTGACGCGGTTTCACAAGCCCAATATCATCAGGGACATTTTCTTCGGATCGGGCCGCGTTCTTGCGGCACTCGAACATTTCAAGAAGAACGGCAGCGGCGTGCTGGTCTATCTGCGCGATGGCGCCGCGGGTGTGCCGGTGGCGCCGCTCGATGACGATCACTCCGCAGAAGCGGATCGTAACCGGCAATGGCGCGAAGTCGGTGTCGGCGCGCAGATCTTGCGCGATCTCGGCGTGACGTCGATCCGCCATCTCACGTCATCGGCGCACGATTACAAAGGCCTCTCCGGATTCGGCATCGAAATCGTCGCCAACGAGCCGTTTGAAGGTTAGGCGTCGCGTGCACAGGAACCGGTTTTGCGCTTGCAACCTGACGCCGACGATTTATCGTGATTTCATACCAGCAGACGAAAGCTGAAAGGATTTGTCATGAGTGCCCGCCCGCAGACCAAGGACAAGCCGGCCAAGGCGACGTTCCAGTGGGATGATCCGTTCCTGCTCGACGATCAGTTGACCGAGGACGAGCGCATGATCCGCGATACCGCGCGCGCCTATGCTCAGGACAAGCTGCTGCCGCGCGTGACGCAGGCCTATCTCGAAGAGAAAACCGATCGCGAGATTTTCAACGAGATGGGCGAGCTTGGCCTTATAGGCGTGACGCTGCCGGAGGAATACGGCTGCGCCAATGCGAGCTATGTCGCCTACGGCCTGGTCGCGCGCGAGATCGAGCGCGTCGATTCCGGCTATCGTTCGATGAACAGCGTGCAGTCGTCGCTGGTGATGTACCCGATCTACGCCTATGGCGATGAGACGCAGCGCAAGAAATATTTGCCCAAGCTCGCCACGGGCGAGTGGGTTGGCTGCTTCGGTCTGACCGAGCCTGATGCCGGCTCCGATCCGGATGGCATGAAGACCCGCGCCGAAAAAGTCGCCGACGGCTATCGCCTGACCGGCAGCAAGATGTGGATCTCAAACGCGCCGATCGCCGACGTGTTCGTGGTGTGGGCGAAGTCTGCCGCGCATGACAACAAAGTCCGCGGCTTCATTCTCGAGAAGGGCATGAAGGGCCTGTCCGCGCCGAAGATCGGTGGCAAGCTCTCGCTGCGTGCCTCGATCACCGGTGAAGTCGTGATGGACGGTGTTGTGGTTCCGGAAAGCGCGCTGCTCCCCAACGTGTCGGGTCTGGCCGGGCCGTTCGGCTGCCTCAACCGCGCGCGCTACGGCATCTCGTGGGGTGCGATGGGCGCGGCGGAAGACTGCTTCCAGCGCGCGCGGCAGTACACGCTCGACCGCAAGCAGTTTGGCCGGCCGCTGGCCGCGACCCAGCTAGTGCAGAAGAAGCTCGCCGACATGGAGACCGAGATCACGCTCGGCTTGCAAGGCTCGCTGCGGGTCGGCCGCCTGATGGACGAAGGCAAGATGGCGCCCGAGATGATCTCGATCATGAAGCGCAACAATTGCGGCAAGGCGCTCGACATCGCCCGCATGGCTCGCGACATGCACGGCGGCAACGGCATTTCGAGTGAGTATCATGTGATGCGCCACGCCCAGAACCTCGAAACCGTGAACACCTATGAAGGCACGCACGACGTTCACGCGCTGATCCTCGGCCGCGCGATCACCGGCATTCAGGCGTTCTCGTAAGAACGGCTTTGAGCGCGTTTTTCACACAGGATTGTCATGGCCGGGCTTGTCCCGGCCATCCACGTCTCTACGTCATCCTGTGACAGATGAATCAACCGCAGGCATAAAATCCATGAGCGTCAACGACGACATTCCGTTCAACCGGGATTTTCCGCTCGCGCCCGGCGTGGTGGACGAGGTGGTCCCCGGCGTGCGCCGTGTGTTGTGCAACAATCCCAGCCCATTCACGTTTTCCGGAACGGTGAGCTACATCGTCGGCACTGGCAAAGTCGCCATCATCGATCCGGGCCCGGCAAATGAAGCTCACGCGGAGGCGCTGCTCGATGCGGTGCGCGGCGAAAGCGTGACCCACATTCTTCTCACCCATACCCATCGCGATCATTCCCCCGGCACGGCACGCATCAAGGCGGCGACGGGAGCAACGGTCTATGCCGAGGGACCGCATCGTGCCTCACGCCCGGCCTATGCCAGCGAGACGCGGGCCACTGAGTCCGGCGGCGATTGGGACTTTCGTCCGGATGTCACGCTGAAGGATGGCGATGTCGTGACAGGTGAAGGCTGGCGGCTGGAAGCCGTCGCCACGCCGGGGCATACCGCCAACCACATGGCTTTCGCCTGGCCGGAGCGCAAGCTGATGTTCATTGGCGATCATGTCATGGGCTGGTCGACCTCCATCGTGGCGCCGCCCGATGGATCGATGGTCGATTACATGGCTTCGCTTGAGAAGCTGACCCAGCGCGACGAGCAGCTTTATTTCTCGGGCCATGGTCCGGAAATTCCCGACGCTGTGCGGTTCGTGAAGTTCCTGATCCGCCACCGCAAGGCGCGCGAGGCGTCGATCCTGCACAGGCTTGCCAAGGGCGAGGCCGACATTCCGACCATTGTGCGCGCGAGCTATATCGGGATCGATCCGCGGCTGGTGAACGCGGCCGGCTATTCGGTGCTGGCGCACCTTGAAGACCTCGTCGCGCGCGATGTCGTGGCGACCGACGGCGATCCGACCATTGAGGGCACCTATCGCTTGGTCGCGCCCTTGGCCTGAGGCTTGGCTGGGGTGATCAGCTTCTTCACCGGCCGGGCGGTGTCGACCGCGTCATTCAGTTCTTCCGCAAACTTTGTAATTCGGGCCGCGTTGGTGCCGAGGTCGTGCTCGAAGTAACGCGACGACGAGCGAAGATCGACGCGCGCGCTTTCGCCGTCCGGCGCGATCCGGATCGCGACATCCTCACGGAAACCCATGATCGGCGTTCGCGCCACCGCTTCGATGCGGCCGATGCGCTGGGGAGGTTGCGGCGGACGCTCGTCGATCACCAGCCATTTGTGCTTGTTCACGAGGCGTAGCGCCATTTCGTAAGCGGTCTGGACTGGAACATCGATGCTGACAGGCTCGATATCGGGATAGGCGATGCGCTGCTGCTCGGCGGAATAGAGACCGGCGTAGACGGCCGGGTTCGCGCCATCGCCGGCCCGCAGCCGTGCCAGCGCCTCGAACCGCGGCGGATCGATCGGATCGGTGGTGATGTCATGGATCGCCGGCAAGGTGCGGTATTGAAAGGCGAGATAAGCCGGATAGGCGAGGATCGCAGCGTCGATCAGGAAGGCCAGCAGGATGCGGCTCATGCCGCGCGAACCGTTCTGCCAGATTGCCGCGAAGGCGGCGAGGCCGACCAGGATGGAAAGACCGGCACAGGCGAGCGCGCCGAAGAATGATGTCAGCGCCGGCTTGAAATCGAGAAATCCGAACCGGACGATGACGACCGAAACGACCGTTGCGACCAGCGAGAACACCGCAAGGCGGCGTGACCACGACGCGAGAGCGGAGAGGGGCTCCATTTGGTAAGCGGCGGCAATCCGGCGGGCCATGCTTTGCGAATCCGTTCCTGCGCCGGGGGAAACGGCGCGCCGGTCAACTAGCGCATTTCCGGGGCGGCTGTGAAGCAGGTCGCGCGGGAATATGACCCTTGGTCGTGGTCAAATACGAAAATGCCCGGCCTGAGGGCCGGGCATCAGCTTCGCTGGAGGTCTCGTTTCCGGTCGGGCGATCAGGCCGCCGCGGTCGGGAACGCGTAATTCTTGAACTGATCCCGCAGCGCGGTTTTCAGAATCTTCCCGGTGGCCGTGTGCGGAATGGCCTCGACGAACTGTACGTCGTCCGGCATCCACCACTTCGCGATCTTGCCGTCCATGTATTGCAGGATCTCTTCGCGGCTCGCCTTCTGTTCGGGCTTGAGCTGTACGATCAGCAGCGGACGTTCGTCCCACTTCGGATGATGAACGCCGATCACTGCGGCTTCCAGCACCTTCGGATGGCCGACTGCGAGGTTTTCGAGATCGATCGACGAAATCCATTCGCCGCCGGACTTGATGACATCCTTGGAGCGGTCGGTGATCCGCATGTAGCCATCCGCGTCGATGGTGGCGACGTCGCCGGTGTCGAAGAAACCCTTGTCGTCGAGGATGTTGGTATCGACGCGATAATAGGCCTTCGAGACCGACGGGCCGCTCACCTTGAGACGGCCGAAGGTCTTGCCGTCCCACGGTAACGGCTTGCCTGCGTCGTCGGTGATTTTCATCTGCACGCCGAACGGCGGATAGCCCTGCGTTTGCAGGATGTCGAGCGCGGCCTCGCCGGTGAGGGTGGCGAACGGCGGCTTGAGTGCGCCGACGGTGCCGATCGGGCTCATCTCGGTCATGCCCCAGGCGTGGCGGACCTCGACGCCCATATCGACGAACGCCTTGATCATGGAGCGCGGCATCGCCGAGCCGCCGCAGATCAGGACCTTCAGATCGGGCAGCGTTTTCTTTTCGGCGGCCATGTGTTGCAGCAGCATCAGCCAGACCGTCGGTACGCCCGCGGTGTAAGTCACCTTCTCGGTGGAGAGCAGTTCATAGACCGACGCGCCGTCGAGCTTGGCGCCGGGCATCACCAGCTTGGTGCCCATCGAGGGCGCCGAGAATGCGATGCCCCAGCTATTGGCGTGGAACAGCGGAACCACCGGCAGCATGGTGTCGCTGGCGCGGGTGCCGAGGGCGTCGGTGTTATTGGCCATCAGCGCGTGGAGAACGTTGGAGCGGTGCGAGTAGAGCACGCCCTTCGGATCGCCGGTGGTGCCCGAGGTGTAGCACATCGCGGCTGCGGTATTTTCGTCGAATTCCTTCCACTGGAAGTTGCCGTCGGCTTCCGCGATCCATTCTTCATAGGAGATCACGTTCTTCAGCGCGGTCTGCGGCATGTGTGCCTTGTCCGTGAACACGACATAGCGCTCGATGGACGGCATCTTGTCCGCGATCTTTTCCAGCAGCGGAACGAACGTGAGGTCCGTCATCATGATGCGGTCCTGCGCATGATTGACGATCCAGACGATCTGGTCCGGGAACAGGCGCGGATTGACGGTATGGCAGATGGCGCCGATGCCCATGATGCCGTACCAAGCCTCGAGATGGCGCCAGGTGTTCCAGGCGATGGTGGCGACGCGGTCGCCGAGCTTGATGCCGTGGCGGTCGAGCTGCTGGCCCACTTTCAGGGCGCGTGCACGAATTTCGGCGTAATTGGTGCGATGAATAGGCCCTTCGACCGATCGCGTCACGACCTCCTGCTTGCCGTGAATTGCCGCTGCGTGATCGATAATCCGATGACACAACAAGGGCCAATTTTGCATCAAACCCAGCATCCGGTATTCCCTCCTGAAGACATTCTTTTGTTGGTGATCGGCGCTCCCCGAAGGGACTGGAATGAACTTTAGCGCGGACCACGCGGCCCGCAAATGGCCTTCTGACTGGCATGCCAACCGTTGGCTGCCGATACCCGTTATTGCGGTGTTCGCGCTGGTCCTTACCTGTGCGGCTTCGGCGGACGCAAGCACTAAAGTGCCGTTGCCGCGGCCAAGGCCGGCTGAAGCGCCCGCTGCCGACCGTCCGCAGCCGGAGCCGAACACCGCTCCAGATCAGGCGGCATCCCCGCAGGAGCCTGCGGAAACCAGAGTGCCGGCGCTTTCGGCATGCCGGCAGGCCCTGACCGAAAGCATTGCGATCGCGCCGTCGATTCCCCCGATCAAGGGTCCCGGAGGATGCGGCGGCGAAGATCTGGTGCGTCTGGAGGCAATCGTCCTGTCGCCGGCCCTGCGGGTGACGCTGAAGCCTGCGGCGATCCTGCGCTGTCCGATGGCTGCCGCGGTCGCCGAATGGGTTCGCGCCGACATGGCGCCGCTGGCGGCAAGCCTCGGCACCACCATCAGCGAACTCGATAATTTCGATTCATTCGAATGCCGGGGCCGCAACCGCGTGAAGGGCGCGAAACTGTCGGAGCATGGCCTTGCCAATGCGCTCGACGTGCGGGGCATGACGTTCGCGAACGGCAACACGCTGTCTCTTACCGACCGCACCGTGCCACGCGAGACCCGCGAGAAGGTGCTGGCGTCGGTCTGCGCGCGCTTCACCACCGTGCTGGGGCCGGGATCGGACTGGTATCACGAGGACCATATCCATCTCGATCTCGCCGAGCGGCGCAACAACTACAAACTCTGCCAGTGGGGCGTCTACGACCCATTACCCGCTATCGCGCCATTGATGCCGGCCGAGCGGCCGGAAGAAGCGCCGCCGCGCCAGACTGACGAAGAGAAGGCTGCGTCCGAGAAAGCGGCCCGATAGACCGGCTGAAAATCAAAAAGCGCCGGACTGGCCGGCGCTTCTGGATCAGGCTGGATTGGGGAAAGCGCTTAGAACGGTCCCGTTCCACCGCTGCCGCCTTGCAGCGCCATCTTCGAATTGTAGGGCGAGTCGCCCTGCTTCGGATCGAGCACCACCACGACCGTACCCTGCTTGGCGCGGCTGTAGAGATCGATGACATCCTCGTTGGTCATGCGGATGCAGCCCGAGGAGATCGACGCGCCAATGTATTCCGGCTGGTTGGTGCCGTGGATGCGGAACAGTGTGTCCTTGTTGCCCTGATAGAGATAGAGCGCGCGGGCGCCGAGCGGATTATCCGGCCCGCCGGGAACGGACTGCGGAAGGCCTTCGATGCGCTTATGGATGTCCGCGGTCGGCGTCCACTTCGGCCATTCCTGCATGTTGCCGACGCGGGCGATGCCGGAGAACGCCAGCGCTTCTTCGCCGACAGTGATGCCGTAGCGGATCGCCTTGCCGCCCTCGAGGACGTAGTAAAGATAGTGGTTGTCGGAATCGACAACGATCGAGCCCGGCGTTTCCTTGCGATGATAGTTGACGATCGCGCGCCGGAATGGCGCCGCAACCTCGACCTTGTCATAGCGCGCCTTGGCGAGAAGCTCTTTGTCCCGCGGCTTGAGGCTCGCTTCCGGAGACTTCTCGTAGCTGGTCGATGTCGCCTGCATGCAGCCGGCGAGCGAAAGGCCCGCGAGAAGAACGATGATTTTTGAACCGAACGAGGACATTCCGAAGTTCCAAATAGGGGCGCTGGGCGTGTCTCACGCCAAAAACTAGCCGGAAGATACTTCCGATTCCGTTACCCTCTATTTGCTCTGAAACGTGGCGTATTTCCAGCATTTCGAAGCTGGTTTTGCCATGCAGCATCCTACCTGTGGCATTTGCGCCTCACAGGATCAGGAGGCATCCGGCCACAGGATGCCTAAATGTTCACTCGCGCCGGGCTTCCGGCGTCGGCGGTTGTCTAAAACGATCCTCCGCCGCCGCCCTGGAGCGCCATCTTGGAATTGAACGGGGAATCTCCCTGCTTGGGATCAAGGACAACCACCACGGTTCCCATCTTGACCTTGCCGTACAGGTCGATGACGTCTTCGTTGGTCATGCGGATGCAGCCCGAGGAGATCGACGCGCCAATGTATTCCGGCTGGTTGGTGCCGTGGATCCGGAACAGGGTGTCCTTGCCACCGGAATAAAGATAGATCGCCCGCGATCCCATGGGATTGTCGGGGCCGCCCTTGACGAAAGTCGGCACGCCGAGTCGCGAAATCTCGCTCTTTGTCGGATGCCAGTCAGGCCATTCGGTCATCGCGCCGACCTTGGCGATGCCCGACCACGCCATCGCCTCTTCGCCGACGGTGATGCCGTAACGGATCGCCTTGCCGCCCTCGAGCACGTAATAAAGATAGTGGTTGTCGGAATCGACGACGATGGAGCCCGGCAGCTCCTTGCGGTGATAGTCCACAATGGCCCGCCGGAACGGGGCCGAGACCGGGACCTTGTCGTAGCTGACCTTGGACAGCAATTCCTTGTCGCGCGGCTTCAGGGAGGTGTCCGAGGCGGCTTCGTAGGTGGTCTGCATGCACCCGGCCAGCATCAATCCGGCGGCGAGCAGGGCGAGTTTCGAGGCAAAGGACGACATCAAGGGTTTCCGGTCGGTGCGTGGCGCGCGTCACTCGGTCACATGGTATTTATGGCGGACTTCTGTCTAGCGCCAGTCCATAATCGCCATATCCGGCTGCAATTCCAGTCATTCTCCGGTGATCTCGCAACATGATCCCGGACCTGTGGCTTTGACGCCGCACTGCCGGATGGTTTGCGGATCCGGTCGGGATCGGCCATCTGGCACTGCTTATTCCATGCACTCCTTCTGAAGCGTCCTGCCTGACCGGCGATGTCCGGGCGTATCCGGTGCGGCCCTTCATGACAGTTGAATGTCACGCCGCTGCCGCGGAACACTGGCGGGACACCAGAAAGATTTGCGCTTTGAGATCGGATGGACGACACGTTGTCCTAGAAAGAGATTCCGGGAGTCGCCCATGCTGTCTGTCTTCGTTCCCACCGCATCCGCGCTGAAAAAGCTCGACAACGTCGAGGCCGATGCGTTGCCGCCGGAAGCGATCTGGATCGACCTGAAGACGCCGTCGCCCGGCGAGGATAAGGCGGTGGAAAGGCTGGTCGGCATCGAGATTCCGACCCGCGAGGACATGCAGGAGATCGAGGCATCCAGCCGTCTCTACATCGAGAACGGCGCGCGCTACATGACCGCCACGCTGATGTGCGCGGCGGATTCGCAGGCCCCGCGCACCAGCCCGGTGACCTTCATCCTCACCGAGCACCGTCTCGTCACCGTGCGCTACGACGAGCCGAAGCCGTTCGCGCTGATCGCCGCGAAACTCGCGCGCACCTGCGCGCCCAACATCACCGGCGACGCTATCCTGCTCGAACTGCTCGACGGCGTGATCGATCGCTGCGCCGATATTCTCGAGCGCGCGGGCGCCGACGTCGACAGCGTCTCGTCGCAGATTTTCGAACCGTCCGCCGAACGCGGCCATGCGCGAACCTATTCGCAGATCCTTCTGACCATCGGCAAGAAGGGCGACCTCACGTCCAAAGTACGCGAGAGTCTGGTCTCGATCGGACGCCTGATCTCGTTTGTTCTGGTTGAAACCGACACCAGCCGCTGGAGCAAGGAACAGAAGGCGCAGTTCAAGACCCAGCAGCGCGACGTCTCCTCGCTGACCGATCACGCCTCGTATCTGTCGAACAAGATCACCTTTGTGCTCGACGCCATGCTCGGCGTGGTCAATCTCGAGCAGAACAACATCATCAAGCTGTTCTCGGTGATGGCGGTGGTTCTGATGCCACCGACGCTGATCGCGTCGATCTACGGCATGAATTTCAAGGCGATGCCGGAACTGGAGCATCCCTGGGGTTATCCGCTCGCACTGCTTGGGATGCTGCTTGCGGCGATAGGGCCGTATGTGTTTTTCAAGTGGAAGCGGTGGCTCTGATTATTTTCCGAGTTTTGCAATCGCGGCCTTGATCGATCTCGCCGCTTTGTCGTAGTCCGCCCATGCCTTGGTTCTTGAGATCAGCGTCGGCACCGTGCGCAGCGTGAATTTTTTCGGATCGAGATCGCTGCGCACCTGCGCCCACGTCACCGGCATGGAGACTGGTGCGCCGTCGCGAGCGCGCGGCGAGAGTGGTGCCACCGCCGTCGCCATCCGGTCATTGCGCAGATAATCGAGGAAAATTTTTCCCTTGCGCTGCTTCTTCGACATGTTGAGCAGGTAGTGCTCCGGACTGTCCGCGGCCATCTGCTTGCAGACGGCCTGCGCGAAGGCCTTTGCGGCCTTCCAATCGATGCGATCCTTCTTCGCATCCTTCAGCGGTGTGACGACATGAAGCCCCTTGCCGCCGGTGGTCTTGCAGAAGCTTTCGAGGCCCAGCGCCGTCAGCCGTTCGCGCATGTCGCGCGCGGCATCGACAACGGCACTGAACGCAACATCGGGAGAGGGGTCGAGATCGAACACCAGCCGCCCCGGCACGTCGGGTTCGTCCGGTGCGCAATTCCACGGATGGAGTTCAAGGCCGCCGATCTGCGCAGCGGCAATAAGGCCCTCGACGCGATCGATCTGCACATAGGGTTTGCGGTCGCCCGGGATTTTCACGAGGCCGATCAGGTTCGACATCCCGGGCATCGCATGGCGCTGGAAGAATTTCTCGCCGCCGATGCCGTCCGGCGCACGGATGATCGAGCAGGGCCGGCCCTTGATATGAGGGATAAGCCAGTCGCCGACCTGCTCCATGTACTGCGCCAGATCGAGCTTGGTCACCGGCTCGCCATCGCCGCCATCGGGCCACATCGCCTTGTCGGGCCTGGAGATGACGACCCCCATCACGGTCGAGCCGCCGCTTTTAACGGATGATGCCTTTGCCGCCGCCGCCCTGGATTTTCGGCGTGTGGATGATTTGGCCGACGGCTCCGCGATTTCGGTTTTGACCGGCTTGTCCGCGATCACTTCGCTCGCCGGCTTGTCCTTGCGCAGACCCTTGAACGCGGCCTGCCGCACCATGCCGTCGCCTGTGAATCCTTCGAACTCGATCTCTGCGACCAGTTCTGGTTTCAGCCAATGCATTTCCGAGGTTTTCTTCGGCACGTTGTTGCCGCCGAACGGGTTTTTGGCCGCCGCGTTGGCTTTCAACTCGGGCATGATGCGTTTCACGACAGCCTGACCATAACCGGTGCCGACCACGCCGACATACGCGAGATGATCGCCGCGGGGCACGCCGACCATCAGCGAGCGAAATTTTCCTCCGTTGCTTTTCCAGCCGCCGATGACGACCTCGTGTCCGGCGCGGCACTTGGCCTTGGTCCAGCTCCCGGAGCGGCCGGAGCGATAGGGCGCGGACGCTTTCTTCGACACGATGCCTTCGAGCGACAGTTTGCAGGCCGATTGCAGAATGGCGTCGCCGCCGGTCTCGAAGTGCTCGACATAACGGATCACGCCTTCGTCGTGCTTGCGCTTGCCGTCGAGCAGCGCTTGCAGCCTTTGCTTGCGCTCGGACAGCGGCAATTTCCGCAGATCCTCACCCTTGGTGAACAGCAGGTCGAATGCGAAGAAGACCAGATCATCCGTCTTGCCGTCGGAGAGCGCGGCCTGCATCGATGCAAAACTCGGATGGCCGTTGTGATCGAGGGCCACGATCTCGCCGTCGATAGTGGCGTCGGGGAGTTTGCCGGCTTCCCTGGCGATGGCGGAAAATTTATCAGTCCAGTCGAGACCCTTGCGTGTCTTGAGCGAGACTTCGCCGTTCTCGATCCGCATCTGGATGCGATAGCCGTCGAACTTGATCTCGTGTACCCAGCCGTCGCCCGCCGGCGGCCGATCCACCGACGTGCAAAGTTCCGGCGCGACGAAGTCGGGTAGCTTTGCCGTGCGTCTCGCGCTTTTCACCGCGGCGCTTTTGGTCGCAACCTTGCTCCTCAGCCGTGCGACCGTAGCTTTCCTTGCGGGCTGCTTCGCTGGCTTCGGTGCGCTTTTCTTGTCGCGTTTGTCCGCGGCAAGTCCCGTGTTCGAATCCCAGACCTGCGCAGCCTTTGCGCGCGTCGATGCCTTCAGCATGAACGGCTTCGGTGCGCGGCCCTTGCCTGCGGCGATCTGCTCCATCGTGCGCCCTGACGCGGCCGATGTGTCGTTGTCGAGGATGTCGTTCTTTTTGCCTTCGCGCGCATATTCGTCACGATGCTTGATCAGCAGCCAGTTGGTGCGCTTGCCGCCGGTGCGGTCGCTTTTCATCCGCACCAGCACCCATTCGCCGTGCAGCTTCTCGCCCTCCAGTGCGAACTTGAGATCGCCTTTCCTGAAGTCTTGCTCGGGATCGTCCGACAGCCAGTAGCCGCGGTCCCACACCATGACGGTACCGCCGCCGTATTGGCCCTTGGGAATGGTGCCTTCGAAATCGCCGTAGTCGAGCGGATGATCCTCGACCTCGACCGCGAGGCGCTTGTCCTTCGGATCGAGCGAGGGGCCGCGCGTCACCGCCCAGGATTTGAACACGCCGCCATATTCGAGCCGCAGGTCGTAGTGCAGGCGGGTGGCGTCGTGTTTCTGGATGACGAAGCGTCGCGCCTTGGAGGCCGCCACGGCAATCTTGCCGCTCGGCTCCGAGGTTTTCGTAAAGTCACGTTTTGTCCGGTAGGTTTTGAGACTTTTGAGGGCCACGGGACATCCCACTATGCAAACGCACGGGGCCGCGCCCCAGGAACCAAAACCCGGCACCGCCGTTGAAGTTCCAACTGTAAATCCATTGAGGGCAGGAGACCAGTGATGTTGCCGCGTGCGTATTGGAAGGGTTCGCTGAAACTGTCGCTGGTGACGTGTCCGGTGGCGCTCTATCCGGCTTCGACCACCGTCGACCGCACCCGGTTTCACATGATCAACACCGAAACCGGCAATCGGTTGAAGCAGCAGATGGTGGATTCCGAAACCGGCGAGGTGGTCGAGAAGGAACAGAAGGGCCGCGGCTACGAAGTCGCCAAGGGCGAGTACGTCCCGATCGGGAAGGAAGAACTCGACGCGGTGCAGCTTGAAAGCAACCACACCATCGACATCGACAATTTCGTGCCGCGCGACGAGATCGATCGGCGTTATCTCGATAGCCCGTACTATCTGGTGCCGGACGGCAAGAACGGTGCCGACGCTTTCGCGGTAATCCGTGATGCCATGAAGGATCAGGACCGCGTGGCGCTGGCCCGCGTCGTGCTGTCCAACCGCGAACGGCTCGTCGCCATTGAACCGCTTGGCAAGGGGCTACTCGCCACCACGCTGCGCTATGCTTATGAAGTTCGCGATGAGGAAGATTTTTTCGGCGACATCAAGACGCCGAAAATCTCCAAGGACATGATCGAGCTTGCCTCGCATATCCTCGATACCAAGGCATCGCACTTCGATGCCTCGAAGTTCGAGGATGAGTATGAAAACGCGCTGAAGAAGCTGGTCAGGCAGAAGGCCGCCGGCAAGACCATCAAGGCGCCGGAGCGTCCCGAGAAAACCGGCAACGTCATCAACCTGATGGATGCGCTGAAGCAGAGTCTGAAGGGGCGGGCAACGCCATCGCGTCCGGCGCGCTCAACCCGCACCGCGCCGCGGCGTGCGCCCAAGAAAGCAGCGCGCTCGACGGCGCGACATCGCAAGGCGAGTTAGGACGAGATGAAATGAGATTCAATCGACGGCGTCATCCTGAGGTGCGAGGGCAGAGCCCGAGCCTCGAAGGATCGCCGTCGCCCTTCGAGGCGCGGTAAGAGCCGCGCACCTCAGGGTTAAGAGCCGCGCACCTCAGGGTGATGGCTTCCGATTCACCCGCGCTTCAAGCAGCCTGCGCCGCGAGCAGTTTCTTGCGAAGCGCCTTGATCTCGCCGGTCAGTTTCACCACGTCCGGAATTGAGAGCGACGTGGAGCAGCCGATCGCGGCCGGAATGCCGAGCGCCTTTTGTTTCAGCGCGGCCCCTTCGGGCGTCAATCGGATACGCACCACGCGCTCGTCGTCGCGGTCGCGCGTGCGGCGCACCATGCCCGCTGTCTCAAGGCGCTTGAGCAGCGGGGTCAGCGTGCTCGATTCCAGCAGCAGCTTTTCGCCGATCTCGCCGACCGGCTGATCGTCTTTTTCCCAGAGCACGGCCATCACCAGATACTGCGGATAGGTCAGGCCGAGCGGATCGAGCAGCGGCTTGTAAAGCCGTGTGAAGGCATGCCCCGCCGAGTACAGCGCGAAGCAGATGAAATTGTCGACCTTCAGCAGATCGTCGGGGTTTGGTTGGCTGGCCATGGCCCATCCTCAAGCGGCTCGATCCGGCGCGGATCATCACGACGTCATTTAAGGCGCGCACGATTGAATCGTGCAACGCATTTTTGCATGGCTCGTCTGCTAAATATATGTTGCACGATTATATCGTGTACGATATAAATCGCCTTGTTCAATTCCCAAAAAGGGTCAGCCTGAGGCTGACCGGGTCCACCCCGACCACCCACCCACCCACCCACCCAAGGAGACATCCCATGTCCGTGAAAGTTCTCTACCGCACCCAGGCCACTGCCACCGGCGGTCGTGACGGCAAAGCCTCGACCACCGACGGCTCGTTTCAGGTTAGCCTGTCGACCCCGAAGGAACTCGGTGGAGGCGGCGGACCGGGCAACAATCCCGAGCAACTGTTCGCGGCGGGTTATTCCGCGTGCTTCATCGGCGCGATGAAGGCGGTCGCCGCACAGGGCGGTCCGAAGGTTCCTGCCGATACCACGGTGACGGCCGATGTCGGCATCGGCCCGCGCTCGGAAGGCGGCTTCGGCCTCGACATCGCGTTGACCATCTCGCTGCCGGGCCTCGCCAAGGCTGATGCCGAAGCCCTCGTCGCCAAGGCGCATCAGGTGTGCCCGTATTCGAACGCCACCCGCGGCAATGTCGATGTGAAGCTCAACGTCGTCTGATTACGCTGCCGGACTTAAACAAAGGAGCGGAGCGTTGGCTCCGCTCTTTTCGTTTGCGGATGCTGGTGCTCAGACGTGCTGGCCGCCATTGATGTGAATCTCCGCGCCGTTCACATAGGAACTCGTCTCCGTGCACAGCACGTAGATAATCTTCGCCACCTCGTCCGGTGTGCCGAGACGATGCATCGGGATCTGGCTCTCGACGATCTTGTCGGTGCCCGGGGACAGGATCGAGGTGTCGATCTCGCCGGGCGCGATCGCGTTGACGCGCACGCCGACGCGGCCGAAGTCCGACGCCATCTCGCGTGTCAATGAGGCGAGCGCTGCCTTCGAGGTGGCATAGGCCGCGCCCGCGAACGGATGCACGCGCGATCCCGCAATCGAGGTGACGTTCACCACCGATCCCTTCGCCGCCTTCAGCTCTTCGATCAATCCGCGCGCGAGCATCACCGGCGCGAAGAAGTTGACGCGAAACACATGGCTCCAGACATCGACATCGGTGTCGATCGAACCCATCCGCGCGCCACCGTCGCCCTTCGGCGAGATCGCCGCGTTGTTGACCAGCGCATGCAGCGCGCCGCCGTCGAGCCGCTCGCGGATTTCATCGATGGCGCGTGCAGTGTCCTTGTGATCCGCGAGATCGACCTGGATGTGATCCTCGGGGCCGGCGTCCCACGGGCATTGCTCGGGAAACGGATGTCGCGAGCAGGTGATGACGCGCCAGCCCGCGCTGGAAAAGCGGATCACGGTGGCATGGCCGATGCCGCGGCTGGCGCCGGTCAGCAGCAGCGTGCGCCTCGGCGCGTTGGGATCGACGTGCGTTGAAGTCGGCATGGAATGAGGTCTCGCCTTTGGCGTTGGCGTTCAGGGAATTTTGGTTACGGATAGAGCCGCGTTTTGGCCCACGCCGCATCCGGCGCGGCGCGGCGGAATTCGATCCGGTCGTGCAGGCGGAAGGGGCGGTCGTGCCAGAATTCGAACCGCTGCGGCGCGATGCGCCAGCCGTTCCAGCCGGGAGGGCGGGGGACCTCGCCGATGGCGTACTTCGCAGCATTGAGCGCGATGGCCTTCTCGAACGCCATGCGGCTTTCCAGCGGCTGCGACTGCTTGCTGGCCCACGCGCCGATCTGCGCCTGCTTCGGCCGGGTGGCGAAATAGGCGTCGGCCTCGGCGTCGGTCACGCGGCTGACGGGCCCACGGATGCGGACCTGCCGGCGCAACGATTTCCAGTGGAACAGGAGGGCGGCCTTGGGGGTGGCGGCCAGTTCGCGGCCCTTGGCGCTGTCGATGTGGCTGTAGAACACGAAACCGTCCGCGTCGTAGCCCTTCAGCAGCACCATGCGCACGTCGGGCAGCCCATCCGGGTCCACGGTGGCCAGCGCCATGGCGTTGGGATCGTTGGGCTCGGACTTCACGGCCTCGGCAAACCATGTGGCAAACAGCTCAAAAGGCTCCCCGGCGGCGGTGAAATCACCGGAAATTAACTCACCTGGGGTTTTGATGGTTTCTGGACCGTTCATGTCTGGAGTATCCGGTTGCGTATCCTGGCGCCTTTCAGTGCCAAGCGTGTTCTCGAGCGTTCCCTATATAGGGTACACGAGGGCCGCGGCCTATCGCCGATCGCCCGGCTTGTCACAGCCGCCACGCTGGTGGCCGTCGGGTGTGCCGCGGGGGGTGCAGCATGGGGACCATGTTCAGCAAGGAGCCCAAGAAGGACGATGCGTCCGATGTCACCGGCTCCATCGGCCCGATTATCCGCTCCCATGACGACACCAATCTGACCGATGCCGATCTGGCGCTGGCCCGCAACGCGGCCTCCGACGTGCTGACCCGCGGCCAGAAGGACGTCAGCCAGCCGTGGGAAAATCCCGAGACCGGCGCGCGCGGCTCGGTGACGCCGCTGGCGTCGACCTATACCAATGAGGGCCGCACCTGCCGGGATTTCCTCGCCAGTTACGTGCGCGGCGCCAATGAAGGCTGGTTGCAGGGCGAAGCCTGCCAGCAGGGCAAGGGGCCTTGGGAAATTCGCCACCTGAAGCCGTGGAAGCGAAGTTGAAGGCTTCACAGCGGCCAGAACCGCCGCGCGCATCGCAGTTTTGACGCCGCCAAGGGATAAACCGCGTGATAAACCCGTTGCGGGAATGTCACGAAAACCCCAAATGAAGGCAAAGGGCTGTTCGGCCCAAATTCCTGTTCTGAATTCCTGCAAGGAGATCTGACGAATGCGCGACCCCTATGAGGTCCTGGGGGTGCAGCGGGGTGCCAGCGCTGCGGCGATCAAAAGCGCCTATCGCAAGCTCGCCAAGAAGCACCACCCCGATGCCAACAAGGGCGACCCGAAAGCGGCCGACCGCTTTGCCGAATTGAACACCGCGAACGAAATCCTCGGCGACGAGGACAAGCGCAAGCAGTTCGATCGCGGCGAGATCGACGCCGAGGGCAAACCGAAGTTTCAGGGCTTTGAAGGCGGCGGCTTTCCTGGCGGCGGCGCTGGTGCGCGCCGCGCGGGGCCGGGCGGCTTCGAGTATTCCTTCCGCACCGGCGGCGCGCCGGGCGCGGGAACCGGCGGATTCACCGGAGGCGGCGGCGCGTTCGAGGACATTCTGAAGAGCATGTTCGGCGGCCAGGCCGGCGCGGGAATGGGCAGCGGTCCGGGCATGGGTCCGCGCGGCGGCGCAGGCACCTTCGAATACGACACGCCGTTCGCGGCCGATCTCGATCTCGCCGTCACCATGACGGTGGCGCTGGAAGAAGCCGTGAACGGCGCGACGCGTCGCGTGCGGCTGCCGACCGGCAAGGAACTCAACGTCAAGATTCCGGCGGGCGTCACCGCGGGTCAGCAGATCCGCCTCAAGGGGCAGGGCGAGACCGCGCCCGGTCATCGCCCCGGCGACGTGCTGATCACCGTGAACATCGCGCCGCATCCCTATTTCAAGATCGACGGCAACGACCTGCGGCTCGATCTGCCGATCACGCTGTATGAAGCCGTGCTCGGTGCGCGGGTGCGGGTGCCGACGCTGGACGGCGCGGTGCAGCTGTCGATTCCGAAGAACACCTCCTCGGGGCGCACGTTCCGGCTGAAGGGCAAGGGCATGCCGATCAAGGGCGTGCAGGGCGCGGACGGTTTCGGCGACCTGTTCGCCACCACGCGCATCGTGCTGCCCGATGCCAACGATGCGGAGCTGGAAGCGCTGATGGAGAAATGGCGCGACCAGCATCCGGCCAATCCGCGCAAGGATCTGGAGTGAGAGTGTTGCGCTTCACGGTGATGACGGCGCTCACCGTGAGGCACCTAGTCCGCGCAACCACGGTTCGTCATGGCCGGGCTTGACCCGGCCATCCATCTTTTTGGGCAATGCTTCTTGCGAAGATGATGGATCACCGGGTCAAGCCCGGTGATGACGATTGCGGGGGTGAGCATTACGCGCGATCCTACTACGTCGTCCCCGCGCAGGCGGGGACCCATACGCCCTGAGTTTTCGATTGAGCGGGGATGCCGGAGCGATCTTTTCGCAATCACCACGACGTTCGGTGGTTATGGGTTCCCACCTGCGCGGGGACGACGCCGAATGTTTGGCGGTCAGCTCGCGTCATCACGTCCACCGTCATTCCGGGGCGCGAGCAGCTTTGCGAGCGAACCCGGAATCCATCTTCGCGGTCGCGGCTCCGAATATCTGTCGTATGGATTCCGGGCCCGCGTCCAAGGGGACGCGTCCCGGAATGACGTGGTGTGAGCACTTGCGTGCTTGCGATGCGCCGGTTCCTATTCAATTGTCAGACAGCCACTTTCATTCGCGCATCCATTCGCGCACGCGCAATCGTTCTCGCGCCATGCGCAAGGTGAGCTCTTAGTTTCGCCCTCGCAAACAACGAGGGGCATGGAGCGCCGCGAGGCGCAAATGTCTTGTCTCGCTGCCGGCATCCGCTTGCGAGGCGAATGGTGATCCGGAAGCGCATCGCCTTGCGGCGCTCCACTGCGGCGATTTTGGGCGAGAGGACCGCACTTCCGGGTCAGGACGGGCGCGGCGCGCCCTGATCCGGCGGGATTTCCCCGCCTTCATCCTGTCCTCGTCCAGCCGCTGACGGCAGAGCCACGTAGTTGGCCCGGACGGTGACCCCAGCCTCCCGGGCGTCGTGTTTGCGAAACACACGCGCAGGCGCCGCATCCTGCTCCGCTTAACGAGCGCCCTCGAGAAGCGCCCCTCACGAACAGGACAATGCGGACTATATTCCTAGATCGGAAAATGTCAACACCCTCGTCATTCCGGGGCGCGAGCGTCTTCGCGAGCGAACCCGGAATCCATAGCGACCGGAAGAGTGGATTCCGGGCCCGCGCCAAAGAGGGCGCGTCCCGGAATGACGAACTCTCCAGGATGACGGAGCGGGATCACTCCGGAACGCCGTGAAATCCGGAATGAACACGGCGGGATATGCCCCGGATTGCGCTGCGCTCCATCCGGGCTACAGACTACAGGCTCGTTGCCGGGGCGACGGAGACAAGGGACCGCAGCGAATGCGTAGACTTTGCGTGCGGGCCCCCACCAGCGCCGGGACGGAGCTGACAAATAGGGCTACCTGCGGTTCCAAAGCGGTGGCAATTCCGGCCATAATACCTATATGTCTGGAATGACAAGCAAATCGCCGAAGATCCAGACGCCCGAACAACTGGCCCGCCTTGAGAAACAGCGCGTGGCCAAGGTTGAGGGCGCTCAAGCCCTCGCGCAGGTCGACAAGCAATATGTCGACGTCCGCAAGAACATGGAGCGCCTGCGGGCGCTGCGACTGGCGAAGGAAGCGGAAGACGCTTTGAACCCGCCGGTCGTCGTTGCCAAAAAAGAAGAAGGCCGTGCCGAAGAAAAAGCTCGCTGAAGTTGTCGCGAGCGAGCCGGAGATGGCAAACGAGGAGTGAACGGCGCTGCTGAAACAGCAACGCCGGTTATCCTGTCGTCAATCAATCCTTCACGACCCGCACGGCGCCGCGCGCCGCGCTGGTGGTGAGGGCCGCGTAGGCTTTCAGCGCCGTCGAGACCTTGCGGCTGCGCTTGGCGGGTTTCCACGCATTCGCCCCGCGCGCTTCCATCGCTTCCCGGCGTTTTGCCAGAACCGTGTCATCGATCATCAGACGGATCGATCGCGCCGGAATGTCGATCTCGATGCGATCGCCTTCTTCCACCAGTCCGATCAGTCCGCCTTCGGCAGCCTCCGGCGAGACGTGTCCGATCGAGAGGCCGGACGAGCCGCCCGAGAAACGTCCGTCGGTGACGAGGGCGCAGGCTTTGCCGAGGCCCTTCGATTTCAGATAGCTGGTCGGATAGAGCATCTCCTGCATGCCGGGTCCGCCGCGCGGCCCTTCATAGATGATGACGACCACATCGCCCGGCTTGATCTTGTTGGTGAGGATGGCGTCGACGGCGGCGTCCTGGCTTTCGAACACCCGCGCGGGTCCCTCGAATTTCAGGATGCTGGAATCCACACCGGCAGTTTTGACGATGCAGCCGTCGAGCGCGATGTTTCCCGACAGCACCGCGAGGCCGCCGTCCTTCGAGAACGCGTGTGCGGCATCACGAATGCAGCCGGTCTCGCGATCGGTATCGACCTCTTCAAAGCGCCGCTCCTGGCTGAAGGCCACCTGCGTCGGCACGCCGCCGGGTGCTGCCTTAAAGAAATTCCTGACGCTTTCACTTTGGGTGCGGCGGATGTCCCAGCGGTCGAGCGCATCCTCGATCGTCGGAGCGTGCACCGTCGGCAGGTCGCGGTTGATCAGATTGGCGCGGTCGAGTTCGCCGAGGATCGCCATCACGCCGCCGGCGCGGTGGACGTCCTCGAGATGCACGTCGGCGACGGACGGCGCCACCTTGCACAGCACCGGGACGCGACGGGACAGCCGGTCGATGTCCTGCATCGTGAATGGAATCTCGCCCTCATGGGCGGCGGCCAGCAGATGCAGCACGGTGTTGGTCGAACCGCCCATGGCGATGTCCAGTGTCATCGCGTTCTCGAACGCCTTGAAGCTGGCGATGTTGCGCGGCAGCGCGCTCTCGTCATTCTGTTCGTAATAGCGCCGCGCCAGATCGACGATGAGATGCCCGGCTTCCACGAACAGCGATTTGCGGTCGGCGTGGGTCGCCAGCACCGAGCCGTTGCCGGGCAGCGCGAGACCCAGCGCCTCGGTCAGGCAGTTCATCGAGTTGGCGGTGAACATGCCCGAGCACGAGCCGCAGGTCGGACAGGCAGAGCGTTCGATCACGGCGACGTCGGCGTCGCTGACCTTGTCGTCGGCGGCGGCCACCATCGCGTCGATCAGATCGACGGCCTTGATCTTGCCGTCGAGATGGACCTTGCCGGATTCCATTGGTCCGCCCGACACGAACACGGTCGGGATGTTGATCCGCATCGAGGCCATCAGCATGCCGGGCGTGATCTTGTCGCAGTTGGAAATGCAGACCATCGCGTCGGCGCAATGCGCATTGACCATGTATTCGACGCTGTCGGCGATCAGTTCGCGCGACGGCAGGCTGTAGAGCATGCCGTCGTGGCCCATCGCGATGCCGTCGTCGACGGCGATGGTGTTGAACTCCTTGGCGACGCCGCCGGCTTTCTCGATCTCGCGGGCCACCAGTTGCCCGAGGTCCTTCAGATGGACGTGGCCGGGCACGAACTGCGTGAACGAGTTGACCACGGCGATGATCGGCTTGCCGAAGTCATCGTCCTTCATCCCGGTGGCGCGCCAAAGGCCGCGCGCGCCCGCCATGTTGCGGCCGTGGGTGCTGGTCCGGGAGCGATAGGCTGGCATTTTCTTGTTCTTTCCTCTGAGGGGCACACGGGGAACCGGTCTTCTAGCATCTATAGCGGTTTGATAAAGCACCCCGGTGCAGGGGCGCCATGCTGCCGGCCGGCGGCTTTTCGTGTAGTATCCGGTTTTCCGCTAGCAAAAGGCACCAGTTGTTATCCCTTGAACTCGGTATCGTCACGGTTCTCATCGTGATCAACGGCCTGCTCGCCATGTCGGAGCTCGCCATCGTGTCCTCCCGCCCTGCGAGGCTGGCCGCCCTGGTTGAAAAGGGCGTGAAGGGTTCGCGCCCCGCCCTCGCTCTGGCGTCGGACCCCGGCAAGTTTCTCTCCACCGTCCAGATCGGCATCACCCTCGTCGGCGTGCTGTCCGGTGCGTTCTCCGGCGCGACGCTTGGCGCGCGCGCTTCGGAGTGGCTGGCGGGTTTCGGATTGTCGCAGACGGCTTCCAATGCCATCGGCGTCGGCGCCGTCGTGACATTGATCACCTATGCGTCGCTCATCATCGGCGAACTGGTGCCGAAGCAGATCGCGCTGCGCGATCCGGAAGCGGTGGCCGTGAAGGTCGCGCCGGCGATGGTGGTGCTGGCGAAAATATCCCTGCCGCTGGTGTGGGTTCTGGATCGCTCCGGCAAGGGGCTGCTGTGGCTGCTCGGCCAGCGCGGCGAGGCCGGGGAGAAAGTCAGCGAGGAGGAAATCCGCACGCTGGTCGTCGAAGCGGAAAATGCCGGCGTGCTGGAGCCGGGCGAGAAGGAGATGATCGCGGGCGTGATGCGGCTCGGCGATCTCCCCGTAGGCGCGGTGATGACGCCGCGCCACGAGGTCAGCATGATCAACCTGTCCGATCCGCCGGAGGTGATCCGGCTCGCGTTCAAGCAAGGCTCGCATTCCCGCCTGCCGGTATTCGATGGCGAGGAGACGCTGGGCATCGTGCAGGCCAAGGACATGCTGGACGTTTATCTGTCGGGAGAGGTTCCCGATGTCGGCAAGCTGGTGCGCGAAGCGCCGGTCATTCCCGAAACCGTCGATGCGCGGGATGTCGTCGCCATCCTGCGCGAGTCGCCGGTTCACATGGGCCTCGTGCACGACGAGTACGGCACATTCCAGGGCGTCGTCACCAACGCCGATATTCTGGAGTCCATCGTCGGCAGTTTCCATACCGAGGAGGGACCGGCCGAACCCGCTTTCGTCAAGCGCGACGACGGATCGTTTCTCATCTCGGGCTGGATGCCGGCGCTGGAGTTCGCGGCGCTGCTCGATATTTCATTGCCGGCGTCGCGCCCGTACCAGACCTGCGCGGGCTATCTGCTGGAGAAATTCGGCGCGATCCCGGAGGCCGGGCAAAGCATCAGCGCCGACGGCTGGCGGTTCGAGATCGTCGATCTCGACGGCCGCCGCATCGACAAGGTGCTTGCGGTCAAGGAGTGAGCCGACTTGATAGAACAAACACGTCATTGCGAGCCAACGGGTCCGGCTTCGCCGGCCCGATGACAGGCTCCGCGAAGCAATCCAGTCTTTGGAGCGATAAGGACTGGATTACTTCGTCGCGAGTGCTCCTCGCAATGACGACTCTGACAGGTCATTTGCTGACTAAAGCCCCGCCTTTTCGGTCTGGTCATAGACCAGCCGCGCGACGTGGTTGAGGCGTTCGCGGTCGGTCGGTCCCGACACCACATAGCCGACGCCGCGGTCGGCCCAGAACATCGCGCCGTTGCCGTCGTTGGCCGCGTAGCGCATCTGCGTTGTTTCGGTGGCCGCGCGCGATGCGTAGACCGTGAAGCGTTCGCCGGACGCGGTTTCATACATCAGAAACGACGCCGGTCCGGTGGGGCCGGGCAGCAGCCGGCCGCCGACGAGTTTCAGTCCGGTGGCGTCGAGTTCGGGCGCGCGGACTTCCCAGCCGCAGCGCTTGGTGAGCCACTGTTGCAGGTGCGCCTTCTCGCTGCCCGCCACTTCGACCGGATGCCGCACCTCGACCACGTAGAGCTTGTGGGCGTCCAGCGCATCGCCGGTGAAGTTGGCGAACATCGACGGTCTGGCGTTGGCGCCATGCGCGATCCAGCCGACGCCGCCGCCGGCGGCGAATGCCACCAATGTGGCCGCGATCGCGCCCATCATCCAGCGCCGCGGCGTGCGCGACAGCGCATCGACCGACAGCCGCGCCGGCACCGGCTCGTCCATCACCGCATCGTATTTCGCATGCAGCGCGTCGCTCATCGCGCGCCATGACGCCACCCGCTCGGCGTCGCCCGGATGCGCCGCGAGCCATGCCTCGACCGCGTCGCGGCGCTCGGCGGGGAGTTCGTTGTCCACATAGGCGTGGAGTTCGTCCTCGGTGACGGGAATGGTGGGATCGGTCATCGGCGTGATCTTTCAGAAGCGTCGTTTGATAGCAATTGGCGAAGAACGAGAGGCGTCTCTTCCCCTCTCCCCTTGTGGGAGAGGGGGCCCGAGTGAAACGAGGGCGGGTGAGGGGTAGGGATGTCATCGTGAAATCGTGACTCCTCACCCGGTTTCTCACTGCGTTCGAAACCACCCTCTCCCACAAGGGGAGAGGGAAAAGAAAGAACGGCTCGCGGCATCTCATTCATCGCAACGTTCATCTGCATCGTGCGTGCCGTGATATTGCTCATCTCACTTCACCCGCCGCAGCGCCGGGCGCTCGCCATCGAGCACAGCCTTCACCTGCGCCCGCGCGCGCGCGAGGCGCGACATCACGGTGCCGATCGGCACGCCCTGAATGTCGGCGACGTCGCGATAGCTCAGGCCTTCCAGCACCACCAGCAGCAGCACCGCGCGCTGATCTTCCGCCAGTGTCGCCAGCGCACGCGAAATATCGCGGCCTTCGGCCTCGGTGCCGGAGGCGTCGGCGTTGGTGTCGTGCAGTTCCATCATCGTGGGCTGCCGCGCCAGCGAGCGGCGGCGGTTGCGGTTGAGATTGGTCAGGATCGTGTAGAGCCAGGCGCGCAGGTCGCCGCCGAGAAACAGCTTCTCCGAGCGCAGCGCCCGCACCAGCGTGTCCTGCACCAGATCGTCGGCAATGTCGGAATCCCGCGCCAGCGCCCGTGCATAGCGCCGCAGGGCCGGGATCATGGTCTCGACGTTCTGGCGGAAATCGTTGCTCATCAAAGGTTCGTCCGGGCCGGCGGCTCATCCGCCATTCTAAAGGAAAAAACACCGTGAATGGCCCGGTATTCCGGCGTTTCGGCCTCCAAGGCGAAAGTCTCGATCGCCTGTCCGGCTTGAACGGGCATGATGCCTATGTCATGAGGGGCGTCCCTTTCTCCGGCAATCTGGATTTGGTTTCATGGCTGAAAATATGGGCCTGATGCGCGGCAAGCGCGGCGTGATCCTCGGCGTGGCGAACAACCGCTCCATTGCTTACGGGATCGCGAAATCCTGCCGCGATCAGGGCGCGGAACTGGCGCTGACCTGGCAGGGCGATGCGCTGAAAAAGCGCGTCGAGCCGCTGGCGAAGGAACTGGGCGCGATCACGCTCGGCCATTGCGACGTCACTGATCCTGCCAGCATCGATGCGGTGTTCGCCGAGGTGACGAAGCAGTGGGGCAAGATCGACTTCGTCGTTCACGCCATCGCCTTCGCCGACAAGGACCAGCTCGACGGCCGCTATCTCGAGACCACGCAGGACAACTTCACCAACTCCATGCTGATCTCGTGCTACTCGCTGACCGCCATCGCGCAGCGCGCCGAGCACCTGATGACCGACGGCGGTTCGATCCTGACGCTGAGCTACTACGGCGCGGAAAAGTGGATGCCGCACTACAACGTGATGGGCGTCGCCAAGGCCGCGCTTGAAGCCAGCGTGCGCTATCTCGCGGCTGATCTCGGCGAGAAGAACATCCGCGTCAACGCGATCTCGGCGGGGCCGATCAAGACGCTGGCGGCGTCCGGCATCGGCGATTTCCGCTATATTCTCAAGTGGAACGAGTACAATTCGCCGCTTCGGCGCAATGTCTCTCAGGAAGAAGTCGGCGACAGCGCGATGTATCTGCTCTCCGATCTGTCGCGTGGCGTTACCGGCGAGGTGCATCATGTCGATGCGGGCTATCACGTCGTCGGCATGAAGCGTCCGGAGTCGCCGGACATTTCGCTGGGCGGGAAGGAATGAGTTTCGTCATCCTGAGGTGCGAGCCGTCTTCGGCGAGCCTCGAAGGATGACACGTCCGCTTTAACTTCCGCCATCCTTCGAGGCTCGTGCTTCGCACTCGCACCTCAGGATGACGGCCAAGAAAACAGATCGACCAGAATGCCATCTCCCACCATCTACTTCATTCGCCACGGCCAGACCGAATGGAACGCCGCGGGCCGCTTTCAGGGCTCGCAGGACATTCCGCTGAACGACATCGGCAAGGCACAGGCGATCCGTTCCGGCGAGTTGCTGACGGACATTCTCGTGCGCGACTCCCACGATCCCGCAAAAATTCCGTTCGTATCGTCGCCGCTCGGCCGCGCGCGCAACACCATGGAGTTGCTGCGCGGCGTGCTCGGCGTGCCGCCGCACGACTACGAACTGGACGATCGTCTGAGGGAGATCGGCTACGGCCACTGGGAAGGTTCGACGCTGCCGCAGATGGAGCAGTCGCATCCGGACGTTTTCGCCCAGCGCCAGATTGACAAATGGGGCGTGCCGCCGCCGGGCGGCGAGAGCTATGCCTCGGTCACCATCCGCCTGCGCGACTGGTACGACTCATTGTTGCAGGACACGGTTGCGGTGTCGCACGGCGGCTCGATGCGGGCGCTGCTGGTGGCGCTCGATGTCGAGACGCCGGTCGGCGCGGCGGACCTGACGGTGGAGCAGGGCGTGGTCTATGTTTTTGCCGACGGGCAGGTCACAAAACATAGTTAACGAAACGTTAAAGTGACACTTTAAGCGCCTCACATTTGACCCTAATAGGTCCGCGCGTTACGACTTTAGCTCAATTTTGGCCAATAATGGTCCTGCGGCCTGCCGGGTATTTAGCATGTCTTTCAACACCTTCGGCCATCTGTTTCGCGTCACGACTTTTGGCGAAAGCCACGGGCCGGCGCTCGGCTGCGTGGTCGATGGCTGCCCGCCGAAAATCCCGCTGACCGTCGAGGAGATCCAGCGCGATCTCGACCGCCGCCGTCCCGGCCAGTCGCGTTTCACCACGCAGCGGCAGGAAGCCGACCAGGTTAAAATCCTGTCGGGGGTGATGGACACCGACAGGGGCCAGGTCACCACCGGCACGCCGATCGCGCTGATGATCGAGAACACCGACCAGCGCTCGAAGGACTATTCCGAAATCAAGGACAAGTTTCGTCCGGGTCATGCCGACTTCACCTATGAAGCCAAGTACGGCCTGCGCGACTATCGCGGCGGCGGTCGTTCAAGCGCGCGCGAGACCGCGGCGCGCGTTGCGGCCGGCGCCATCGCGCGCAAGATCATTCCCGACGTGCGCGTGCGCGGCGCGCTGGTGCAGATGGGTCCGCACAAGATCGATCGCGCGATGTGGGACTGGAACGAGGTCGGGCACAATCCATTCTTCTGCCCGGACAAGGCGAAGGCCGCGTTCTTCGAGGAGTATCTCGACGACATCCGCAAGAAAGGCTCGTCCATCGGCGCGGTGATCGAGGTCGTCGCCGAAGGTGTGCCTGCGGGTCTTGGTGCGCCGATCTATGGCAAGCTCGACAGCGATCTCGCCTCGGCGCTGATGAGCATCAACGCGGTGAAGGGCGTCGAGATCGGCGCGGGCTTCGGCGCGGCCGAACTGCATGGCGAAGACAACGCTGACGAGATGCGCATGGGTAACAACGGCCCGGTGTTCCTGTCCAACCATGCCGGCGGCATTCTCGGCGGCATCTCGACGGGACAGGCGGTGGTGGCGCGGTTCGCGGTGAAGCCGACGTCGTCGATCCTGACGCCACGCCGCACCATCGATAAATCCGGCACGGACACCGACATCATGACCAAGGGCCGTCACGATCCGTGCGTCGGCATTCGCGCGGTGCCGGTCGGCGAAGCGATGATGGCCTGCGTGATCGCCGATCATCTGCTGCGCCATCGCGGACAGGTCGGCTAACCGGCCGCCGCTGATCGGCGGCGTCCGGCGACTGCATCGCCGGCTACGCCACTCTCACCGTCGCCAGAAACTTGCCGACTTCGGCGCGGAGCGCTTCCGACTGCTCCGACAGTTCGGAAGCTGCCGACAGCACCTCGCCGGCGGCTGAGCCGGTTTCGTCGGCTGCCGTCGTGACGCCTGCGATATTGGCCGAAACGGCGCTGGTGCCTTGTGCCGCCTGCTCGACGTTGCGCGCAATTTCCTGGGTTGCCGAACTCTGCTGGTTGATCGCGGCGGCGATGGACGCCGAAATCTCGTTCATGGAGGCGATGACGGTGGTGATGGTCTTGATGGATTCGACCGACTCGCTGGTGGAGGATTGAATCGCTCCGACCTGCGCGGAGATTTCGGTCGTCGCATGCGCGGTCTGAGCCGCCAGGGATTTCACTTCCTGGGCCACAATGGCGAAGCCCCGGCCCGCGTCGCCGGCGCGGGCGGCCTCGATGGTGGCATTGAGAGCCAGCAAATTGGTCTGCGCGGCGATTTTCGTGATGATGTCGATGACAGCGCCGATCTTCTGGGCGGCGTCCGAGAGATTGCTGATCTTCCCTGCGGTCTGTTCGGCGTTCCGTGAGGCTTCGGCCGCGATCCGCGCCGACTCGGCGATCTGGCGGCTGATTTCCCTGATCGAGCCGGTCAACTGCTCGGTGGCGGCCGCAACAGTCTGGACGTTGGTGGTCGCTTCCGCCGACGCGCTCGCGACATTGGTCGATTGCGCCGCGGTCTCGCGCGCGGACGCCGTCATCGATCGCGCCGAGGCTTGCAGTTCGGTCGCCGCCGATGCGACGATGCTGACAACGCCGCCGACCGCCTGCTCGAAATTCGCGGCGAGCGACTCGAGTGTGTTGCGCCGGTCGCGGCGGCCGGCTTCGATATAGACGGCGATGGCCAGATCCATATCGAGCATCGCGGCCTTGATGACGGCCGCCTGCAACGCGGTCTTGACGGCGGCATTGTTGCGGAGAAATCCCGACGACGGCAGCCGCAGCGCGATCGCTTCGACCAGCCCGCCCATCAGCGCGTTGTAGCCGCCGATATACCAGCGCGGTTCGAGGCCCAGGGTATTGTGGATTTCGCCGATGCGCGTCACGGACGCTTCATAGGAGCCGTCGAACTCGCCGCCGAGGATGATGCCCCAATGCTGAAGCTGCTTCTGCTTCGCATGCATCATGTGGTCCCGGTTCTTGAAGAAGACCTTGGTCTCCGCGAATGTGGCAATGTGATCGTAGAAGCCGTCGAGGATCTGCGGCATTTCCGACAGAAGGAAATCCTTGTGCTCCCTCAGAACTGCGCGCGTGCCGTTGTCGATGCTGTTGAACTGGAGACGCCGCGCCAGTGTGGACTCGTTACTCATTGTAATTCTCTGCTGAAGACGGGGATGGGAGGGGCCGGACAGTTGCGGATCGGAAACGGGTTGGCCCATGGCTTGAACGGTGGACACTGGAGGGAGCGAGCGAACGGCCCGGTCTGCCGATGACAGGCTGGCAGAGGCGAACCGGAAGATGATTCAAATCTTATATTGTTTATAGATTACAATGATTTGTGCACTGCAACTTGATCCAAGTCAAATTCGGTTCCATGATTAGATTCCGGCGGCCCTGATGCGTTCGGCTGGCGGATTTCCTTCGTCTAGACCGCGCCTCGAAGGCCGCACAACACATCGTCATGCAGGCCATCGATCTCACCAGCGTTTCGGACTGGCTGACCAGCGGAGCGCGGTCGGCGCCCCGCGTCGATCAGTTCGTCAGCGAGACTTGCGAGCGCCTGGTCGCCAGCGGCCTTCCGCTGTGGCGGGTCGGAGTGTTCGTCAGCATGCTTCATCCCAGCATGATCGGCCGCAACTTCATCTGGCGACGTGGCTCGGGCGTCACCATGGGCAGCATGGCCCACGGGTCCGAGGAGTCCGACGATTATCTCTCCAGTCCATTGGCCACCGTGTTCGAGCAGGGGCTGGAGGTGCGGCGGCGGCTGTCGGACGGCAATGCCGGCAACTCGCCGTTCTTCTCCGACATGCATGCGGAGGGTGCGACCGATTACATCGCGCTACCGCTTCATATGTCCGACGGCGAGGTTCATGCGACAAGCTGGATCACCAAAGATCCCGATGGATTCAGCGATGGCCAGCTCGATGCCATGCGCGCGCTGATGCCGCCGCTGACCCGCATGATCGAAATCTGGCTGCTGCGGCGGACCGCGGCCGGGCTGCTGAACAACTATGTCGGCGGGCGCGCCGGCTCGCGCATTCTCGCGGGACAGATCCGCCGCGGCCACACCGAGACCATGCATGCAGCGATCTGGCTGTCGGATCTGCGCGGCTTCACCGCGCTGTCGGACCGGCTGTCGTCCGAAGCCGTGGTCGATGTCCTCAACGCCTATTTCGATTGCCAGGTGCCGACGATCCTCGATCACGGCGGCGAAGTGCTGAAGTTCATGGGTGACGGATTGCTGGCGGTGTTTCCCATCGCGGAGAACGAAGGCGACGCGGCGACGGTTTGCGCGCGCGTGATGGATGCCGCGCGCCAGAGCCGCGCCAACGTGGCGGCGATGAGCTACGATCACGGGATGGAGACCCTCGATGGCTTCCGTTTCGGCCTCGCGCTGCATGTCGGCAAGGTTCTCTACGGCAATATCGGTGGCGGCGATCGTCTCGACTTCACCTGCATCGGTCCGGCGGTGAATCTCGCAGCTAGGCTGGAAAAGATCGCCGGTCGCCTCGGCCGCACGGTGGTGGCGTCCAACGCCTTCGCCGGTCATGTCGATGCCGGCTGGAGCGATCTCGGCATGTTCTCGGTGGCGGGATTCTCGGCGGCGCAACGGGTCTATGGCTTGCCGGATGAAACGCCCGCGCCCGCCGGATAGGCGCGTCGATCCGCCATTGACCCGCCGGTTGATGAGGATAAAACGCGGGATCGACCATCCCTCGTAAAGCCCGGCTAAATGGTGCCTTCCGGCTATTTCCTCGAAGCTCCGCAACGATTGCGGGCGTTCGTCCGGGCGAGGGAGTCCAGCCTTATCGTCGTCGCAGCCGTGATCGGTGCGATGTCGGGTCTGTTCGTTGCGGCCATGAGCGCCGCCGTTGAACTTCTCCATGTCGCTCTTTTCAGAATTCCGCTCGGCGCGCGGCTGTCCGGCCTGAACAGCGTCGATCCGTTGCGGGCGATTCTTGCACCGACGATCGGTGGATTCGTATTAGGCGTTGCGCTGCTGCTGTTGCTGCGATGGCGGCCGGGGCGGGAGATCGATCCGATTGAGGCCAACGCGCTGCACGGCGGATACATGTCGTTTCGCGGCAGCATCATCGTCGCGCTGCAAACCATCTGGTCGAGCGGCGTTGGAGGTTCGGTCGGACTTGAAGCCGGCTACACCCAGCTCGCCAGCGGCGTCGCATCCTCCGTTGGCCGGGCGTTCCATTTGCGGAGGGCGGATCAGCGCGTGATGGTCGGGTGCGGCGCGGCCGCCGCGATCGCGGGGGCTTTCAGCGCGCCGCTCGCCGGGGCGTTCTATGCCTTCGAGCTTGTGCTTGGTGGCTATACGCCCGCGAGCCTTGCCCCGATCGGCGTTGCCGCGGTGACGGGATACGCCGTGACGCACGCCTTTGCGCCGCTCTCGCTCGGGATCAGTATCAGACAGGTGGGAGAAGTCGCGGGGCAGGACCTTGCCATCGCGGCGATTCTGGGCCTGCTCGCCGCGTTGACCGGAATCGGGATCATGCGCGGCGTGGCGTTGTTCGATACGCTGCTGGCGAAGATCCGACTGTGGATGCCGCTGAGGCCCGCCCTCGGCGGTCTCATCGTCGGTTTGTTTGCGCTGGTGACGCCGCAGGTTCTGGCCTCGGGGCACGGCGCGCTGTATCTCAACAGCCTGATCGCCATGCCGGTGACGCTGATGGCCACGGTGTTCGTGCTCAAGGCGCTGGCCTCCATCGTATCGCTGGGCTCGGGTTTTCGCGGCGGTTTGTTCTTTGCATCGCTTCTGCTCGGCTCGCTCGGAGGACATCTGTTCGCCGCCGGCGTCTCCGTTATTTTGCCCGGCCGCGATCTTGATCCCGGCGTCTACGCCGTCATCGGCATGAGCGCGCTGTCGGCGTCGATCATTGGCGGACCTTTGACCATGTCTTTCATTGCGCTTGAGGCAACCGGAAACCTCTGGCTGACCACGGCCGTTCTTGTGGCGGTGATCGTATCGATGCAGGTCACGCGGGAGCTGTTCGGCTATTCGTTCGCGACATGGCGATTCCATCTGCGCGGGGAGACCATCCGCAGCGCTGCCGATGTCGGCTGGATCAGGGACCTGACGGTCCGCAGGATGATGCGGACCGATGTGATCGTCGTGAATGTCGCGATGTCGATCGACGAATTTCGCGAAGATTTTCCCCTGGGGTCAAAGACGCAGGTCGTCGCGATCGATGCCGAAGGCAAATATGCGGGCGTCGTGTTCGTCGCCGAGGTGCATGGCTTGAAGGATTCCGCGGCGGCGAACATGCACGACATTCTGCACTACCGCGACGTGACGCTGCTGCCGGGCATGGACGTCAGGCAGGCGGTCGCCGCGTTCGATACCGCCGAAGCTGAATCGCTTGCGGTGGTGGATTCGGCTGACGGCGGCCATGTCATTGGAATTCTGACGGAAGCGCATGCACTGCGCCGTTATGCCGAAGAGTCCGATCGGCACCGGCACGATGCGGTCGGCGAGATGTAAGATTGCGGCGGCGCCACGCGCTCCAATCACTCACAAGTGTTCCAGATAAGCGCCCTCCGAAGCGTGGTGTTAGGCCAGCGTTAACAGAGATTTGCGGCAGACCGCGAAATCCAGCCGTCATTGACGCCGAATTAGGCAAATCAGCCCAGATTACGCTGCCTCTCGCCGGGTTCTGTCATGAAGCTGTTCGAATATCTGAAATCGGTACTGATACGCTCCAGCCGCGCGTTCGTCTGGTCGGCGACAGCGTGCGGGCTTCTGGTGCTGTTCGGATTCTTCGCGGCGATCGGTTACGACTTCTATCGCAGCGCCTTGCGGATGAACGAACAGGCCGCAGCCAATATCGCCACGCTGACGCAGCAGACCATCGCGCGCGACATCGAACTGTACGACCTCTCCATTCAGTCCGTTCTCGAAGGCGTCAACGACCCGGACATCCTCTATCAGGAGCCCGGATTGCGGCAGAAGATCCTGTTCGACAGGTCGGCGACGGCGCCGGGATTAGGCACCATCGTCGCGCTCGATGCCGAGGGCACCATCAATCTGGATTCACAAAGCTATCCGCCGCGCGAGGGGAATTTCGCCGATCGGGAGTATTTCAAGGTTCATCGGGATGCCGGCCGCGACATCGGATTATATGTCAGCGAACCGTTCAGGGCGCGATTGCAGGAAGAATCCTGGATGCTCGCTGTCAGCAGGCGCATCAGCAAGCCGGACGGCAGCTTTGCCGGCGTCGTTTCGGGCACAATCCGGATCAGCTATTTTGAACGGCTGTTCAACAGGGTCGCGATGAGTAATGGCGACAGGATCATCCTGCTCAAGGATGACGGCACACTCATCGCACGCACCGCGGGCCTGAAAGCCGAGGTCGGGACCAACTGGCGGTCGACACCGATTTTTGAGCAGGTGACCAGCGGGAAAAGGGGTTCGTTCTTCAACGATCGGTCGTTGGACGGCGTCCCGCGTCTGTATGCATTCCACCGTGTCGGCAATCTGCCGCTCATTGTCGCGGTTGGCATTTCAACCGAGCGAATTCTTGCACCGTGGTGGTTCAAGATGTCGGTGCTTGCAGCGATCTTTGCGATCATGGCGGCCAGCGTGGTCGGGCTCGTCTGGATGCTGGAAGGCGAATTGAGCCGCCGGGCGGCCGCGGAGAAAGCCGCGGAAGAACTGGCGCGAACCGACGGCCTCACCAAACTCTCCAACCGGCGCTGGTTCGACGAGGAACTGTCGCGCAGATGGGCTGTCGCGATGCGTGACGGGCGGCCGACGTCGTTGCTGATGATCGACGTCGATCATTTCAAGTTCTTCAACGATAGCTACGGGCATCAGGCCGGCGATCGGGCGCTGGCGGCGATCGCAGGTGTCATCGAGAAGGCGGTCCGGCGTCCGGACGATCTGGCGGCGCGTTACGGCGGCGAGGAATTCGCGGTGTTGCTGCCGAATACAGACAGGCGGGGCGCGGCGCGGATAGCTGAGACGATCCGCGAGAAGGCCCGCACCTTGCCGATCGAACATGCCAGAAACGAACACAAGGTCATCACCGTCAGCATCGGTGTCGCCACGGCGTTCCCGCGCTCCGGGACCGCGCAAGCAGCAACCCTGGTTCGCGACGCGGATGCCGCGCTTTATCGCGCGAAGGAAGAGGGCCGAAACACGGTTCGCATCAGCAAGGTGACGCCGGCCGGTTTCGAGCAGCAGGTCAGCCGCGCCAGTTGATGCCGCGCCGCATCCGTACGATTGCGGATCGCTTTTCTGACGCGCAGTTCGATACATTCCAAGATCAAAATCTTGTTCCGGGAAAGTGAACGCAGGGGCGCATGTAAAAGGTGCCGGCGGGGTTATATGCGTTGCGGGGGCTACATCTCGGGTGGGATTGAGCCATGTTCAGAAAAAATCATGCTCGGCATTGCCGCTGCGGCGGCACTCGCTGCGTATTCTCCGGATGCCGCGCTGGCGCGCGGCGGCCATGGTGGCGGCGGATTTCACGGCGGAGGTTTCGGCGGTTTCCACGGCGGCTTCGGTGGCAGTGGATTCCGCGGCGGAGGCTTTGGCGGCAGCAGTTTTGCAGCCATGCGCGGCGGCGGGTTCAGCGGATCGCGCTTTGCGGCAGGCCCCGGTGTCGCGCGGTTTGCCGCGATGCCGGGCGGCGGCACGCGATTTGCGAACGCGGGTTTCCGCCGCGGGCACTATGGCCATCACGGCCGCTTCCGGCACTTCGCGCCGTTCGCGGTCGGCTTCGGTGCGCCGTATTTCTACGATGACTATTACGACGGCTACTACGCCGGCGGCTATGACGACAGTTGCTATCAGGTAAGGCGGGTCCACACCCGTTACGGGTGGCGGTGGCGGCAGGTCGATGTCTGTAGCTGACGGCTTGCGTACATAAGGACGCAAAAAATCGGCGGCTGGTGGGACCAGCCGCCGATTGTCGAGGAGAGCGTGACGGCCGGATTTACGCGGCGCGAACCGTCGCAAGGAATTTCTGCACTTCCATCTTGAGGCGGGTGCTCTCGCTGGACAGCATCTGCGCGGACGACAGCACCTGCCCGGAGGCGGCACCGGTTTCGCCGGCACCGCGGCTGACATCGGCGATGCTCGTGGCCACTTCGCTGCTCAGTTCAGCCGCCTGCTGCACGTTGCGCGAAATCTCCTGCGTCGCCGCACCCTGTTCCTCCACAGCCGCGGCGATGGCCGAGGAGATTTCGGAGATCAGGTCGATGGTCTTGCCGATTTCCTTGATGGTCGCGACGGATTCCTGCGTCGCCGTCCGCATCCCGGCGATCTGCGTGCTGATCTCGTCGGTGGCCTTGGCGGTTTGCGCCGCCAGCGCCTTCACTTCGGAAGCGACCACCGCGAAGCCGCGGCCGGCGTCGCCCGCACGGGCGGCCTCGATGGTGGCGTTGAGCGCGAGCAGGTTGGTCTGCTCGGCGACCGCCGTGATCAGCTTCACCACGTCGCCGATGCGGCCGGCGGCCAGCGACAGTTCGGTGATGCTGGTATCGGTCTTCTGCGCCTGACGCACGGCTTCGGAAGCAATGCGGCTGGATTCCTGGACCTGGCGGCCGATTTCGCCGACCGACGAGGTGATTTCCTCGGTGGCGACGGCGACCGACTGCACATTGCTGGAGACTTCCTGCGATGCGCTGGCTGCGGTGCCGGAGGTCTTGCCGGTGATTTCAGCCGTGCTGGTCAGGGTGTTGGCGGCGGCTTCCAGCTCGGTCGAGGACGACGACAGCGACTCGACCAGTTCGCCGATCAGCGTCTCGAAATCCCGGGTAATGGCGTCCACCCGCTGGCCGCGCTGGATCTTGGCATCGGCTTCTTTCGAAGCTGCCTCGTCGGCGGCCTTCTTGGCGATCAGCGCTTCCTTGAAGATTTGCAGGGTGTCGGCCATCGCGCCGATTTCGGTTTTTTCGCCCTGATGGGGGACTATGGCGGTCAGATCTCCCTCACCCAGCGTCTTCATGGGCTTCACGATCGAGTCGATGCTCTGCGACACGTCGCGGATCAGGAAAAAGCCGACCACAGTGCCTGAGATAACGATGAAGGCGAGCGCACCGATGACGATCTTGAGCGCAATCAAATAGTTGTCGCGGGCTTCCTGGCCGGCAGCATCGGCGCCCTTGTTGTTGAGGTCGATGTCCTTCTTCAGGATTTCGTCCGCCTTGAGACCGATCGGGTTAACGGTCTTGCTGTTCAATTCCTGCGCGTCATGCGGAATTTTTCCGACGCTCTGGCGGGACAGGGCCATCACTTCCGCAGCGCCCTTCTTGTAGCTGTCCCACAGCTGGCCCCACTCGTTATACAGCGCGCGTTCTTCGGCCGACGTAATCAGCTTTTCGTAAGTCTCGCGGATATTGCTGTTGCTCGCGACGACCTGCTCGACGAGTTTTTCGTTGGCCAGCTTCTCTTCCAGCGTTTCCGCCAGCATGTGCTGCCGGATCACGTTGCGATAGGTGATGACGCCGGCACGCAGGTCTCCCAGCACGCGGACGCTGGGCAGCCAGTTGGTCTGGATGTCGACCGCGTTGGCGTTGATGCTCTGCATCTGCCTGACGGCCAGAAGTCCCATCGTTATCACGGCGAGGAACATGGATGCTGTTACGGCGATGAGTTTGGCACGAATGGAAAATCTGGCAAACATGGATTGTATCCTTGGGTTTTTCTAACCCGGCTGACTGGCGATCGGGATCGGCGGACGAGAGCGAGGAAACAGGATGCGTGATCGAATCCGATCCGCTCTGCACGGACTTGATTCTTGATGTTCACTTTCGTGAGTTTGGGTGAAATGTTCGTAAAGGTATTAAAATGCCGGGCATCGGCGGCCTGCTTTTGCGCACGGCGTTTACGCCGAGGCCCTGTGCGGAAAACGCATGAATCGATCTTTTTTAGGCACGCATCGGAAAGCCGGCGGGCTTTCGCGCCGCCAGCTTCAGCATGTTCGCTGGGTGAATCGGCTTACGCCGCGCGGATCGTCGACAGGAAGTGCTGCACTTCGGTCTGGAGGTGATTGCTTTCCTTCGACAGCGACTGCGCCGCCGTGAGCACCTGCGCGGAGGCCGCGCCGGTTTCGCTGTTGCCGCGATCGACATCCGTGATGTTGGCGGCCACGCGCGCCGAGAGTTCGGCGGCCTGCTGGACGTTGCGGGCGATTTCCTGGGTCGCCGCGCCCTGTTCTTCCACGGCGGCGGCGATGGTCGAGGAAATCTCGGACATCAGGTCGATGGTGCCGCTGATCTCCTTGATGGTCGCTACCGAAGCGCCGGTCGCGGCCTGCATGCCGGCGATCTGCGTGGTGATCTCGTCGGTGGCCCTGGCGGTCTGGGTGGCGAGCGCCTTGACCTCGGCCGCAACCACCGCAAAGCCGCGCCCGGCTTCGCCGGCGCGGGCCGCCTCGATGGTGGCGTTCAGCGCCAGCAGGTTGGTCTGCTCGGCGATGGCCGTGATCAGCTTCACCACGTCGCCGATGCGGGCTGCGGCGTTCGACAGTTCGGTGATGCTGGCGTCGGTCTTCTCGGCCTGCTGGACAGCGACCTGGGCGACGCGGCTGGATTCCAGCACCTGACGGCCGATCTCGTTTACCGAAGAAGTGATCTCCTCGGTCGCTGTGGCGGTGGACTGGATGCTTTCGGAGACGTCGCGCGAGGTGTTCGCGGCTTCGCTGGAGAGTTGCCGGGTGGTGTCGGCGGCGTTGGTCAGCGTGGTAGCGGTGGCTTCCATTTCGGTGGAGGCCGATGACAGCGAGCTGGTCAGTTCGCCGATCATGGCCTCGAAGTTGCGGGTGGCCTTGTCCAGTATTTCGGCCCGATGCATCTTGGCGCCGGCCTCGTCGGCCGCGGCTTCGTCCGCGGCCTTTTTCGCCACCAGCGCATCCTTGAAGACCTGGAGCGTATCGGCGATCTGGCCGATTTCGCTGGTTTCGCCCTGATGCGGGACGCTGACCTCGAGGTCGTTGGCGGCAAGCGCCCGCATCGGCGTCAGCACCGAGCCGATGCCGCGGGCGATGTCGCGGACGATAAGGACAGCCGCGGTCAGCCCGGCCAGCACCATCACGATCAGCGCCGCCAGCACGACGCGGAACGCCAGCTCGTAATCTTGCTCGGCCTTCAGCCCGGATGCGGCCGCACCCTTGTCATTGAGTTCGACGAGCTTCGTCAGCACCGCGTCCATGCTGCGGCCGGCAACCGTTGCGCGCTGGGCATTGACCGCGCGGGCCTGCGCGGTCTCGCGCTTGCGGGCATGGGCGATCACCTCGTCGGCGGCGTCGCGGAAGGTCTTCCATGTCGCGGACAATTCCTTGTACAGCGCGGCTTCCTGGGGCGAGGACACCATCGGCTCATAGGCCTTGTTTGCGGTGTCGTAGTCCTTGGCGCGGGCATCCAGATTGCGCTGAATATCGGCCATGAAGGCTTCGTCAGGCTCCGTCAGGTAATCGCGCAGCACGGCGCGGTAACGGGCGGACTGGGTGCGCAATTCGCCGACCAGGCGGACGCTCGGCAGCCAGCTCGTCTTGATGTCCTGCGCCGATGCATTGATCGCGCGCATCTCGATGATGGCGAAGGCGCCCATCGCGGTCAGCGCAATCAGGAACAGGGAAACGAGGGCAATGAGCTTGGTACGAATGGAGAGCCTGGACAGCATTGAAACATCCTTTGGGTCGTTCTGACCCGTCTAAAAACCCGGCGCTTTCAGACACGGAGGGGCGATCGTCGAAATGGCTTTCGACGCATCGGCCTGCGTGGCGGTGTTTTGGCAATTTCCAGTCGGAGGCTTGTCCCCTCGTCGGGAGGCACTCCGCAACCACCAAACGTAAACAAATTCCGTGAAATGTTGGTAAATGCCTCGGGCGCGGGCAGTCCGCCCGAAATAAGGCAATCATTTCCGGCTTGTGCACAGATACGTGTCCGCCTCCTGTTCTGGCTTTCGGGGGCGGGCGACCCGTGTCACCATTGGAAACCTGAACGGTGGGGAGTCGCCAATGCGCTGGTGTATCTCGATCGGAGCGGTGTTTCTGGCGGGAGCGATCGCCGGCGGCGATGTCCGCAGTCTGGCGGCGCCGGCCGCTCCGCCGTTGCCCGCTGCGGCCGCCGACGAGGCCAACCGCGTCGATGTCGAACTGATCCTGGCGGTCGATGTCTCCTACTCCATGGATATGGACGAACTGGCTCTCCAGCGCGAAGGCTATGCCGGCGCGATCACATCCAAGGAATTCTTGCAGGCGCTGAAAACGGGACCGACCGGCAAGGTCGCCGTGACCTATTTCGAATGGGCGGCGTCCACCGACCAGAAGATCGTAATCCCGTGGCGGGTGATCGACGGTCCGGAATCCGCCGGCGCGGTGGCCGAGGAAATCCTCAAAGCCCCGCTGCGCCGCGCCTCGCGCACCTCGATCTCCGGGGCGATCAACTTCGCCATGCCGCTGTTCGATGCCAACGACTATCACGGCATCCGCCGGGTCATCGACATCTCGGGCGACGGACCGAACAACAACGGCGAGCCGGTGACAAGCGCGCGCGACGCCGCGCTGGCCAGGGGCGTGACCATTAACGGTCTGCCGATCATGTCGAAGGAAACCAACTACGCGACCATGGATATCGAGAATCTCGACATCTATTACGAGGATTGCGTGATCGGCGGCGCCGGATCGTTCGTGGTGCCGATCAAGACCAGAGAAAAGTTCAAGGAAGCGATCCGCACCAAGCTGGTGATGGAGGTCGCGCACCGCGTGCCGGAATTGTCCGTGGTGCCGGCTGCCACCCGCGAGCCGCGGGTGTCCTGCACCATTGGCGAGAAGATCTGGCAGGAGCGGTGGGGAAGGTAGCTGCTTTACGGTTGAAGCATGACGCCTGCAACAAATTCATCGTCGTCCCGGCGCAGGCCGGGACCCATAATCACTGAATTACCTGTTCAAGGTGAATGTTTGACGTCCTGTTTTTTTACAACGACGACAGGGAGTATGGGTCCCCGCCTGCGCGGGGACGACATCGCGGGGGATGCGCCGCCGCGATTCCATAACGGTGCCTATCTCCTGAACCTCGCCACCAGTTCCACATGCGGTGTGTGGCGGAACTGATCCACCGGCGTGACGCTGTCGAGCTTGAATCCGCCGTCGATCAGAATCCGCGCATCGCGCGCGAAGGTCGCTGGATTGCACGACACCGCGACCACCAGCGCGATCCTGCTCGCGGCGAGTTGCTGCGACTGCGCCTGTGCGCCCTGACGCGGGGGATCGAACACCACGCCATCGTAGTCGCGCAATTCCTGCGGCATCAACGGCCGCCGGAACAGGTCGCGGGTCTCGGCCCTGATCGGTTTCAATCCCTGCGTGAGTTTCACGGCGTTTTGCAGCGCCACTATCGCGCCGGCATCGCTGTCGAACGCCGACACTTTGAATTTTTCCGCAAGGCGAAAGGCAAAGGGGCCGAAGCCGCAGAACAGATCGGCGATATGCTTGGCGCCCTTGGCTCGCGCAAAGGCCAGCTCGGCCAGCGTTTCCTCGCCCAGGGCCGTCGGCTGCATGAACGAACCCGGCGGCAGCGTGACCTGCGCCTTGCCGACGCGCACCACCGGCGGCTTGCGCATGATGACCAGTTCGCTATGGCGCGTCAGCCGCGCGAGATTGTGCCTCTCCGCGAGTTTCGAAAGTGAAGATAGCAACGCCGTACCGAGCGGGCCGGAGCCGCGCACATCGACATCGAGGCCGTTATCCGCCGCCGTCACCTGAATATCGAGCGGCTTGCTGACGGGCTTCAGCAGTTCCGCGATCTCGTTGGCGGCCTCGATCGCGCCATGCATGGCGGGGTCGAGGATCGGGCAATGGTCGATGGTGATGATCTCGTGCCGCCCCGCTGCCGCAAAGCCGACGCGCAGAATCCCTTGCGGGCTTTGCCGGGCGTGCAGGGTCATGCGGCGGCGGCCGGTGCCGTGGGCGTCGATCAGCTCGCCGACCTCGCAATCGATGCCGGCATGGCTGAACATCTCGATGACAAGATTCCGCTTCCAGTTTCGGTAGGCATCCGGCTGCCAGTGCTGGATGGCGCAGCCGCCGCAGGTGCCGAAATGCGGACAGAAAGGATCGATGCGCTCCGGGCTTGCAGAGATGATATGCGCCAGCGCGCGCCGGTCCGGATGGCCGGGCGAGGGCAGCACCTCGACGGTCTCGCCGCCGAGCGCATAGGGCACATAGATGTTCGCACCGTTGATGACGGCAACGCCGTCGCCGAAATGGCCGACATGATCGATGGCGAGGCGTTCGGTCATCGCCATCAGCCGCGCCGCGCACCGAGGAAGAATTCGGCGTTGCCGTCGCCGCCGGCGATGGATGACGGAAATACCTTGATGTCAGTGCATCCCAGCGATTCCGCGAAGGCGGCGATGTCGTCGCAGACGGCCTTGTGCACGGCCGCGTCGCGGATGATGCCTTTCTTGGAATGTTTTCGTTCGGCCTCGAACTGCGGCTTGATCAGCGCCAGCAGATGCATGGGAGCAGCGGCGAGCGGCAGCACCGCCGGCAGCACGAGCTTCAGCGAGATGAAGCTGACATCGATCACCACGACGTCTGGCCTGATCTCAAGGCGCTTCCCAGCGAGTGAACGGATATCGGTCTCTTCCATCGAAACGATTTTCGGATTCCCGTGCAGGCTCGGATGCAACTGTCCGCGCCCGACGTCGATGGCGTAGACGAGGCTCGCGCCGTTGGCGAGCAGCACTTCGGTGAATCCGCCGGTGGACGCGCCGACATCGACGCAGACGCGGTCCTCGATGTCGATGGGATATTGCTCCAGCGCTCCCGCGAGCTTGACGCCACCGCGCGACACCCAGGGATGGGCGGGCTCGGCTGAAATCTCCGCATCGGCGGGAATGGTCTCCGATGGTTTCAGCACCGGCTTGCCGTTGGCGCTGACGCCGCCCGCCGCGATGGCGGCCTGCGCGCGAGCACGGCTTTCGAACAGGCCGCGCTCAACCAGCAGAAGGTCCGCGCGCTTGCGTGAGGTCATAATTGTCGTTCCGGCATGGCGCGGTCTGCTGCATTTTCGATGTCATTGCCGGACTTGACCCGGCAATCCATCTTGAAAAACTGATGGACGCCCGGGTCAAGCCCGGGCATGACGATTCAAATCGTGGCGAACACTGTCGCCCTTCGAGGCCTCCGCTCCGCTACGGCACCTCAGGGTGACGGCCGCCAAAAATCACGCCAGCTTCACCGCAGCGGCAGGCCTGCCCCTGCCGAGCGCCTCGAACACCTTGGCGACGATGCCCTTGGCGTCGAGACCCGCCTGTTCGTACATCTTTGCCGGCGAGTCGTGATCGATGAAGGTGTCCGGCAGCACCAGCGTGCGCACGCGCAGGCCCTTGTCGAGCGCGCCGTGATCGGCCAGCGTTTGCAGCACATGGGTGCCGAAGCCGCCGATGGAGCCTTCCTCGATGGTAATGAGGACTTCGTGCTCGCGCGCGAGTTTCAGGATCATGTCGAGATCGAGCGGCTTCATGAAGCGGGCATCGGCGACGGTGGCGGATAGTCCGAGCGTGTCGAGTTCGTCGGCGGCCTTCAGGCATTCGCCGAGCCGCGCGCCGAACGACAGCAGCGCAACCTTGGAGCCTTCGCGCATGATGCGGCCCTTGCCGATGGGCAGCGGCACGCCGACCTCGGGCATATCGACGCCGCGGCCTTCGCCGCGCGGATAGCGCAATGCGCTCGGCGCATCGTTGATGGCGACCTGCGTCGCCACCATGTGGACGAGATCGGCTTCATCTGCCGCCGCCATGATGACGAAGCCGGGCAGGCAGCCGAGATAGACGTTGTCGAACGAGCCGGCATGGGTCGGGCCGTCGGCGCCAACCAGGCCGGCGCGGTCGATAGCGAAGCGCACGGGCAGGCGCTGGATCGCCACGTCATGCACGACCTGATCGTAGCCGCGCTGGAGGAAGGTCGAATAGATCGCGCAGAACGGCTTGAAGCCCTCGGTGGCGAGACCGGCGGCGAACGTCACCGCATGCTGCTCGGCGATGCCGACATCGAAGGTGCGCTCGGGGAAAACTTTTTCGAACAGATCGACGCCGGTGCCGCCCGGCATCGCAGCCGTGATGGCGACGATCTTGTCGTCCTTGCGGGCTTCCTTGATCAGGCTCTGGCCGAACACGGCGGTATAGGCCGGCGCGTTGGATTTCGCCTTGGCCTGCGTGCCGGTGGCGACATCGAACTTCACCACGCCATGATACTTGTCGGGCGAGGCCTCGGCGGGCGCGTAGCCCTTGCCCTTCTGCGTCACAACATGAATCAGCACGGGGCCGGTCGCTGCATCGCGGACATTGGTCAGCACCGGCAGCAGGTGATCAAGGTTGTGGCCGTCGATCGGGCCGACATAGAACAAGCCAAGTTCCTCGAACAGCGTGCCGCCGGTTACCATGCCTCGCGCATATTCCTCGGCGCGCAGCGCCTTGTCCTCGAAGAATTTTGGCAGATGGTGCGCGAGGTTCTTCAGCGCCTCGCGCGCGGAGCCGTAGGTGTGACTTGACATCAGCCGCGCGAGATAGGCCGACATCGCGCCGACGGGTGGAGCGATCGACATATCGTTGTCGTTGAGAATGACGATCAGGCGCGACTGCATCGCGCCGGCGTTGTTCATTGCCTCATAGGCCATGCCGGCGGACATCGATCCGTCGCCGATCACGGCGATGACGTTGTTCTTGGCCCCGATGAGATCGCGCGCCACCGCCATGCCGAGACCTGCGGAGATCGAGGTCGAGGAATGCGCCGCGCCAAATGGATCGTATTCACTCTCGGCGCGCTTGGTGAAGCCGGACAGGCCGTTGCCCATGCGCAGCGTACGGATGCGGTCGCGGCGGCCGGTGAGAATCTTGTGCGGATAGGCCTGATGGCCGACGTCCCAGATGATGCGATCGGCGGGCGTGTCGAACACATAGTGGAGGGCAGTCGTCAATTCGACCACGCCGAGGCCCGCGCCGAGATGGCCGCCGGTCACCGACACCGCGTCGATGGTCTCCAGCCGCAATTCGTCGGCGAATTGGCGCAACTGCTCGGGCTTGAGCTTGCGCAGCAGGTCCGGCGTCGGCGCAGCGTCGAGGAGAGGAGTCTTGCTCGTATTTGACACGTCAATGATCCGCAATGAGTTTGGGGGCGTCCGGCGCGGCGCGAAAAGCGCCCTGAAAGGTCCGAAACGGTCCCGTGGCTTATACCAATTCCAAAGTCATGCCAATCCGTTAGGCGGTGGCGATAAGTCTCACGTTTTGGGTATAAGGGGCTGGAAACGGCTTCTCAGCCGAAATTCCGCCGGATCACCAGCCAGCCGAAGATCACGCCGGCGGCCGCGCCGGCCATTCCCAAAAGTGCGGAGGCCAGCGCGCCGCCGACATCGCGGTCGAACAGCATCGGCACGAAGAAACCGATGAGGCCGCAGAGAATGGGAAGCCGATGACGATTCCGGTCTTTTGAACGACTTCTGAAATCCGGCCCATCAGGAAAGATTATTGAACGTCGAGCGGCTCGGTGCCGACGGCCTGGCCGGATGCATCGGTGGTGATCTTGTCGACGCGGGCTTCGGCCTGGCGCAGCAGTTCTTCGCAGCGTCGCTTCAGGCTTTCGCCGCGCTCGTAGATCGCGACCGATTCCTCAAGCGGCACCTTGCCGTCCTCGAGACGCTTGACGATGGATTCCAGTTCCTCGATCGCGCGCTCGAAGCTCAGCTTCTTGACGTCGGCGTGTGCGGTTTCAGCCATGATGCGATTCTCGCGTTGCGATTCCTGAAATCGATGAGCGTTCCGCGGAATCTAGAAATGATTTGCGGGCGCAATGTGGCGGCAATGTAGCGTGATTTGTGGGGGAGGGGGAAGTGCTTCGCACAGCGTCATCCTGAGGTGCGAGCCGCACTTGCGGCGAGCCTCGAAGGATGGCGCGAATGAGATGCTTCGCCGTCGCCCTTTGAGGCGCGCAAGGGCGCGCGCCTCAAAGGGACGGCGCTCTCAATTGTTCATCAGCGTCGCGACGTGAACCGCAACCGAATCGCGCAGGCCTTCCAGATCGTAGCCGCCTTCCAGCACGGAGACGATCCGCCCCTGCGCGGAGTTGTCGGCGATCTCCATCAGCTTGCGCGTGACCCACATGTAGTCTTCCTCGCGCAGTTCGAGGCCGCCGAGCGGATCGCGCCAGTGCGCATCGAAGCCGGCGGAGATCAGGATCAGTTCGGGCGCGAAGGCTTCCAGCCGGGGCAGGATCGCGAGATTGAACGCCTCGCGGAATTCGCGGCTGCCGTTGCCGGCGTGCAGCGGTGCGTTGACGATCGTATCGTCCTCGCCGCGTTCCTGCGTGCTGCCGGTGCCGGGAAACAGCGGCATCTGATGGGTGGAGGCGTACATCACGCTCGGGTCCGCCCAGAAGATCTCCTGGCTGCCGTTGCCGTGATGGACATCGAAATCCACAATCGCCGCGCGTCCGATACCGTACTTGCGCTGCGCGTAGCGCGCGGCGATCGCGACGTTGTCGAAGAAGCAGAAGCCCATCGGTCGCGACGATTCCGCATGATGGCCTGGCGGACGGGTGCCGACGAAGGCGTTGGTCTTCGTGTTCGTCATCACCGCATCGACAGCGGCGACGGCGCCGCCAGTAGCGCGCAATGCCGCTTCCCATGTTCCCGGCGACATCGAGGTGTCGCCGTCGAGATAGACGATCCCTCCTTGGGCGCGATGTGGCGCAACTCGTCGATGTACTCGTTGCTGTGGCATAGCGCGACGACGTCGAGATCGGCCATCGGAGCTTCGTGCCGCACCAGCGCGTCAAATTTTTCGTTCGAAAGGCCTTCCGCGATCGCACGCAGGCGGTCGGGCCGTTCAGGGTGACCGGAATCGGTGAGGTGGTTCAGGCCAGCGGAGTGATGATAATAGAGTGTCGGCATTGCAGGGTCGATCTTTCCGCAGTCGGGAATGGACGGATCAGATGGCGGTCAGGCTTTCTTCTTGCGTGCGAAAAATGCGCTGAATGCGTTTCGCGCCTCGTCGGATTTCAGGCGCTCGCCGAAGTGATGCGACTCTTCGTCCATCCGGCGCAGCACGTCTTCACGCGCGGGCTTGAGCAGCTTGCGGGTCAGCGCCACGGCGTCCTTCGGCAGCGAACCGATCTCGCGCGCCACCTTGCGCGCCTCGACTTCGGTATGGCCAGGCGCCACCACGACGTTGACGAAACCGGCCTCGCGCGCTTCCTCCGCGCTGACCGTGCGGCCCATCACCAGCATCGAGAACGCGCGATGATGCCCCATGGTGCGCGGCGCGAGCAGGCTGGACGCCGCTTCCGGCACCAGACCGAGATGGATGAACGGCGTCGAGAACGTCGCGGTCGTGCTGGCGAGAACGTAGTCGCAGTGAAACAGCATGGTGGTGCCGACGCCGACGGCGATGCCGTCCACTGCGCCGATCAGCGGCTTCTCGTTATAGGCGAGCGCCTTGAGAAACTGGGTGGCCGCCAGCGGCCGGGCATCATCGCTGTTCGCGGTGTTGGCCCTGGCGAAATCCTCAAGGTCGTTGCCCGCGGTGAAGACGCCCGAGCCGCCGGAGATCACGATGCTGCGGATGTCCGGATCGGACTGCGCGGATTTGATCGCATCGGCCATGGCGATATACATGCCCTGCGTCAGCGCGTTCTTCTTGTCCGGACGGCGCATGGTGATGATGCGCGCGGTATCTTCATCGGTGACAATTACGTGGTCGGTCATGGACGTTTCCTGAAATACGAGAGGCGCTGCAACATTGAGGTGACTGGCGCCCTTGGTGAGGTCATCCTACATCATTGGCCGGAACCGCAGGAATGGCCATTCGGTTTCCGCCGTTCCGTTATAAGGGGACACTGCCATGCAGCTCACCGGCATCCATCATCTGACGGCGATTTCCGCTCACGCCAAGGGAAATCTGGCATTTTATACCGGCGTGCTCGGCATGCGGCTGGTCAAAAGGACCGTCAATCAGGACGATGTCAGCGCATATCACCTATTCTATGCGGACGGAAAGGCCAATCCGGGCACGGACTTGACGTTCTTCGACTGGCCGGCGGCGCGGGAACATCGCGGCACCCGCAGCGTGTCGCGCACCGGGCTGCGGGTCAATGGCGAGAGGGCGCTGGCGTTCTGGCACGACCGCCTGCTCAGGCTCGGCGCCCATGTCGGCAAGGTGACCGAAATCGACAGCCGGCTGACGCTGCCGTTCGAGGACCCGGAAGGCCAGCGGCTGGTGCTGGTGGATGACGGCGGCCGCGGCGAGGCGCATCCGTGGCAGAAAAAGCCCGGTGCCGGCGGAGCATCAAATCCGCGGGCTCGGTCCGATCGTGCTGAACGTGCCGGATCTGGCGGGTATCGCGCAGGTGCTTGTGGACGTGATGAACATGACGCGAGTTCGCGATTACGCATCACCGGATGGCGAGCATCGCATCGTGGTGTTTTCGATGGGCGAGGGCGGACCGGGGGCGGAGCTGCATGTTCTCGAACAAAAGGATCTGCCGGCGGCGCGCCAGGGCGCAGGCGGCGTGCATCATGTTGCGTTTCGCACGCCTGATGAAGAGCAGTATCACGCGTGGACGGCGCGTCTTGCGGAGTTCGGCATTCACTCTAGCGGCGAGATCGACCGCTTCTATTTCCGCAGTCTCTATTTTCGTGAGCCGAACGGCATCCTGTTCGAGATCGCGACCGACGGACCGGGCTTCGCCACCGACGAGCCGATGGATTCGCTCGGCGAGAAACTGGCACTGCCGCCGTTTCTCGAACCTCGCCGCAAGGAAATCGAGGCGGGGCTGAAGCCGCTGAAATAGGCAAGTTCGTTAATTGAGCTGCCTTTTGTCGCCGACTCTCTTGACTCTCACCTGTCCGTGATCGCGTAACGTTTGCCGGCCTGATCCGAACCTATGGGCACAACGGAAGACATTCTGTCCTCCGTGCACAAAACTCAAAGGAGACGATCATGAAAGCATCAACGAGGACATTCGCATTGGCCGCGTCTGCCGCGATTTCGATGTTTGCCGCGGTGGCAGCCGCTCAGGCCGGAACAACGATTTCCGATCAGCGCTACTGGCCGAATGAAATCCGCTCGTCGGGTGTCAATACCGCTTCGTCGCCATTCAATGCGATGGCGAGCATCGATACGGTTCGTTCTGGCGAAAGCGCGGTCATCTATCGCGGCGGTCCCAAGACCGGGACGCGTTCCTACTGACGCGCGGTTCGCAGCCTCACATCCAAGGGCCCGATACGTGCCGTGAGCGGCGCGTGCCGGGCCCTCGAACCTGTTGCGTTCAAGCCGTGAGTACCGCATCCGCGCCGGTGACGGCCGTGGCGGCGTCCATGATCGTCCGTTCGAACGCGCCGGACTGCACCGTGACGTTCTCCGCGAAGAACCTTGCCAGCGTGACGTAGCGGCCTGCATCGCCTTGAATCGACTCGTCGCTACGCGCGGCCAGTGCTTCATTCGCCAGCGAGCAGCCGCCGAGCGTGGTCGAGAACAGCCGCAGATACGGCGTCGCGCCCGCCAGTGCCTCGGCGGGAGACGTCGCGATCTTTTCCAGAAGCCACTTGCTGGCGCGCTCCACCGAGCCAAGCGCGTCGCGAAGTTTCGCGCCGGTGGTGCCGAACGCGGGATCGTTGGAGGCTTCGACCTTGGACACGATGGCCGAGAGCTCGCCGAGCAGATCGAACACCGCTTCGCCGCCGCCCATTTGCAGCTTGCGCATCAAGAGGTCGTTGGCCTGAATGCCGTTGGTGCCTTCATAGATGGTGAGAATGCGGGCGTCGCGGATGTACTGCGCGGCGCCGGTTTCTTCCATGAAGCCCATGCCGCCGTGAATCTGCACGCCGATGCCGGCGACTTCGTTGCTGACGTCGGTGGAGAACGCCTTCGCCATTGGTGTCAGCAATGCGCCGCGGGCCGCGGCCTTGGCACGCACCTTCGGATCGGTGGCGCGATGCGAGACGTCGATGGCGACCGCCGTGGCATAGCAGATGGTGCGTGCCGCAGCGGTGAGACCGCGCATCAGCATCAGGTTACGCTTGACGTCGGGATACATGATGATCGGATCGGAGCCGTCGCCCTTGTGACCGAGCGCCTTGCCCTGCTTGCGCTCCTGCGCATAGGCCAGCGCGCGCTGATAGGCGCGGTCGGCAAGGCCGACGCCCTGCAATCCGACACCAAGGCGGGCCTGATTCATCATGGTGAACATCGCGGCCATGCCGCCGTTTTCCTTGCCGACGAGCCAGGCGATGGCGCCGCCCTTGTCGCCCATGGTCATGGTGCAGGTGGGGGAGGCGTGAATGCCGAGCTTGTGCTCGATGCCGCTGGCGTAAATGTCGTTGCGCGCGCCGAGCGAGCCGTCGGCATTGACCAGATATTTCGGCGCGAGAAACAGCGAAATGCCCTTGGTGCCGGCAGGCGAACCGGGCAGGCGCGCCAGAATGAAATGAACGATGTTGTCGCTCATGTCATGGTCGCCATAGGTGATGAAGATCTTGGTGCCGAACAGGCGATAGCTGCCGTCGGCCTGCTTTTCCGCGCGCGTGCGCAGCGCGCCGACATCGGTGCCGGCCTGAGGCTCGGTGAGCTGCATGGTGCCGGGCCACTCGCCGGAAATGAGTTTTGCGAGGTAGATGTTCTTCAGTTCGTCGCTGCCGTGGGCATCCAGCGCGTCGATGGCGCTCAGCGTCAGCAGCGGGCACAGGCCGAACGCCATGTTCGACGCGCTCCAGATTTCATTCACGGCGGAATGCACCGCCAGCGGCAGACCCTGGCCGCCGAATTTTTCCGACCCCGACACGGCGTTCCAGCCGCCGTCGCACCAGCGCCTGTAGGCATCGGGCCAGCCCGTCGCGGTGACGACGCCCTTGTCGGTGAGCTTGATGCCTTCCCGGTCGCCGGTCTGGTTCAGCGGTTCGAGCACGTCGGTCGCGAACTTGCCGGCCTCTTCGATCACCGAGGCGGAGAACTCCGCTTCATAGCCATTATAATGTCCCGCCTCGACGGCGGCCAAAAGGCCCGCGCCGTGGTTGAGGGAAAGGAGCATGTCGGTGATCGGCGCGCGGTAGGTCATGGGCGTGGTCTCGCTGTTCGGGCAGGGGCCTCGGGCGGCGCCGGTCCCCGAAATCAGCCGGCTGGCCGGACGGGCGCACGCAAGTCTTGTTTCTAATAAACCATTGTTATGAGGTGATTTCCTCGCGCCAGCGGCTCCTGTCGGGTCCATCTGGCGCATCCTGTCATCCCATGAAAAAGCTCCGCCCTCAACCGGCGTGCGGGCTGATTTCGTGGCGGCAAGAGCCCCATTCGCTGCGCGGAACTTCGTCCTTCCGGCTTCAATCCCGGCGGATGCTTTTGCCCCCGCGTCGCGGGGATCCATAGGCCGGTTCTGCGGCTGGAATCCGTGTGAATTCCGCGGTTTGGCCCGCGTTTTCTGCTGAAAACCGGGTTTCCACTTTGCCGGAAAATGCTCTAAGACCTGCGCTGCCACGATGAATCGGTGCGGCTCACGGCGTTCTGCCGGAAAATCGGCCGCTTCCTTTTTTCGAACATGAGCGGCTCGCAGCGGCCGGGTGCACTCCCGCCGCGTGATATGCTCGGCGCTATTGGGGCGTCGCCAAGTGGTAAGGCAGGGGATTTTGATTCCCCCATGCGGAGGTTCAGAATCCTCCCGCCCCAGCCAATTTAGTCAACAAAATCAGTTATTTCTGGAAGATGCGATATTCATTTGGAATCCGAGTCCCCTGCCTATTTGGAATCGATGTTCTTCCATCGTTCGTCGCGTGCGCCGTTTGGGAAGGCCGGTGATGGGTCCGCGCGGCGGGGCGGTTGTTAGCCCCTTCCCTCGCTAAAGCACTCCGACGAGTGATATCGACTCCCCTCGCTTTTCGCGAGTAGCATCCTAAGGCGCAGAGTCGGGCGGTAGCCCTTCTTTCTTTTGATTTCAGCCATTTTTAGAGGAGATGTTCGATGGCGTTGCCGGACGTGTACGTGCAGGTCTACGGGCAGCTTCCCGAAGTGTTTAAAAGAATTTCTGACGGTCAAGCACCGGAGAAATTCACCCGACAGTATTTGAAAGACCTCGGATTCCAGTCGTCAAATCATCACGCTGTAATTCCGCTATTGAAGACGCTTGGATTTCTGTCGGCGGATGGACAACCCACTTCGCGCTACCACGCGTTTCGCGATCACTCTCAATCTCGTGTGGTGCTAGGCCAAGCGCTGCGCGAAGCGTATGGAGACCTTTTCACGATTAAGTCCGAGCCAACCGATGCGGACAAAGCGCTAATCGAAGGTAAATTTAAGAGCGCGCATAACACGAGCGAGCGCGTTGCGAAGCTAATGGCGAGCACATTCTACGCCCTATTGCCTTTAGCAGATTTAAAAACGGCAACTATTACCGTGCCGGAAACAGCAAAGCCTGATCCTAAACCCGAACACGGTACGCAAGAACACCAGAATAAGGCTGAGCGCTCATCCGCAGCCAAGCCGACCTTGCATTACAACATCCAGATTCACCTGCCGCCTACCAAGGATGTTGAGGTGTTCAATGCGATCTTTAAATCGTTAAGGGAGCATCTTCTTGACTGAAAGCAGAAGCGCCTTGCGCGATTTTATGTTCCGGGGATTGATGTTCAGAATCCGAAGCTGGCGGCTTTCAATCAGCGGGCATTCAAGTTGGCGCGGATATGGGACAAGCGGAGGAGCGACTTCTATCCGAGGCGCTATCTCCCTTTGGTGTTATTCGACGTAATCAAGCTTTGGAAATGGGACGGCTCTACGTTGTCCTGCACTGCTTTGAGAATGAGGTGCGCGCCCTAATACGCGAAACACTTGAAGAAAAAGAAGGGCCAGATTGGACCGACAAGCTTCCACCGAAGATAAAAGCATTTGCAGAAGGCCGCCAAAAGGCTGCACTCGCCGACAGTTGGTTAGAGGGCGAAAAGTCGGACTTGCTGGGTTTCACGGACTTCGGTCATTTGTCGCAACTCATAATCGACAAATGGCAATTGTTTGAGGACATCATGCCAACGCAACATTGGCTCAAGCAGCGATTAGATGAACTTGAGAAAACGCGGCATTTCATTGCACATAATCGCGTGCTGCTGCCCACGGAATATCAGCGGGTTTACATGTACATCGCGGACTGGAACAGAGTGGTTGGACTCTAGCAGACGATGCTCCGCGCCACGAGAACCTATAGCCGATGCGATTACTCTCAGTGGACCACGCGAACCGATTCAATCGGAACCAACTTCATCAAGCGTTCTTGCCAATCGCCCGGCCGAAAATTGGAAACAAGTGGCTTGCCCTCTTCGTTCCAATAAACGCTCATAACCCTGCTTCGCTTTCGATTCGTCTCAAGGTCATCATCGACAATGAGATAAAAGCGATAATCGTGCGACGGAAACTCCGTGCAGAAATGAATGCTGAGTCCGCCGTCGCATACTTCTTTCATGGGCGGCGTGACTTCGGGGATGAATTCACCATTTGCTTCGATGAAATGACGAGCAAGGTCTCTCATGAGGACTGCTCGTTCGAAGCGTTGGTCCGACATCTTTCCGTTACTCATTGCACTCTCCTACTGTCATGGCAGGCAGGACCGTAGCGATTTCCGGTTCTCGAAATCAACTAACAATTAACCAGCTAAAATTGGCGTTAACCATATGACGCTCGCTATACTAAACCGCAGTGCGGCTCCTATGCCGCGAACTGCAACGAGAGATTCAACGACTCAAGAAATTCCGTGGCGTCTTTCGGAAGCGTTCGCCGTCCGACATTTTGAACCGCGTCACTAGCCCGTGTAAGTTTTGAATCTCCCGTGATCGTATCCGCGCCGATAGCCTTTCGAAACGCTGGCAACGAGTTCAAATTCCAAGAACTCGTTCGCCAAGATCAGCGCGCGGATCGTGCTGCGTAGATCGCCGCCGCACGCGGCTATCGCCTGATCGGCCGCCGCGTCTAGTCGTTCCGATTCCGTCTGCGGATTCGGTTGGGGATTAGCTGACATTGCAGTGTTCCGTCTTGACGGTACGGGTTGGATGTTCTCATTCTGTTCTTATGGAGTCAAGCGATCCAAAACGCCGTTTTCCGCCGCCGTGGCGCATTGAAGAGGGGCCGGAATCTCTTGTCGTGATCGACGCCAATGGGATGCAACTTGCGACGGTCCGATATCGGAACGACGTGCGGAAATTCTCATGGACGCATGGCTATCTGACGGCCGACGAGGCGCGCCGAATCGCGAAGGCTATCACGCGCCTGCCGGAATTTTTGATGCAGCGGAGAGGCTTCTATTCACGCGGGGAAGGGCAGCACCGATGGAAGCCGAGTCGACCCTATCACGTTGCCCTAGAGAGCGACTACATTCGAGCGCATTGGGACGAGATCGATACGATTTGCAAACTGAATGGGCTTCCGTTCAACGCGACCGGCGAGAAAATTCAGGATCGCGGAATCTGGTCCGTGTATGAATTCCAGTTTCAGCTAGACGCGATTCAATTTTGGGATGCATTCAACGGGCGATGGTTGCGCGGAAGCGAATTCCATTATCCGGAGCGGCCGAAGGATTTGCCGCCGTTGAAGCTGATTAAAGACTGGCAGAAGTTCGATCCGCGAAAAGCGCAACGTTGAACAGAACAATAAGTGAGTTAGCGATGGAAACCGAGACGGTAGTTAGCTGGCGGGAGTTTAAGGAGGCGGTTGCCACGCTTCGAAAGCACCAAAGTTTATCAACGCCTGTATTATTCAGAGGGCAGCGATCCGCCGATTGGGAGCTAGAAACAACACTCGAACGAAGCGGACACGACGAAGGCGTAATGGATTACTATCGCTTAATCCTCAGGCTCAAGACTGAAATAAAAACCGCGACGGGACATGATTGGGAAGAAAATCCATCTGTCCCTGAATTAGAGGAAACTTTGCGAGATTACGACAAGTTCAGCATCGCCTCAATGAACTACCCCCACTACGCCTATATGGCGTATCTTCGTCATCATGGATTTCCAAGTCCATTGCTAGATTGGTCGCGGTCGCCATTCGTCGCAGCGTATTTTGCTTTTCGCGCCAATCCGAGCGGTGTGCCGCGCGTTGCGATATATGCGTATGACGAGCGTCCAAACTCCATAAAAACTTCATCCTCCGATGAGCCTAGCATTACGAGGCTTGGTCCCTACGTGGCAGCGCATCGCCGACATTTTTCTCAACAGTCACAATACACCCTCTGCACAATCTGGCGAGATTCACGTTGGACATATTTGCCTCATTCGAGTGTTTTCGACGCGCAGGATGAGAGCAAGAATCAACAAGATGTACTTAGAAAATTTGTGTTAGACATCGGCGAGCGCGACGAAGTCTTGCGGGAGTTGGCCGACTACAATTTAAATTCGTACTCGTTGTTCGGCAACGAAGACGGATTGATGGAAGCATTGTCCATACGGGAAGAAATTGCGCGTTAAAGAGGTGCTATTTCTTTGCCTTTGAACGCTCTTGACGCAGCCGGTAAAGTTCAGCTTGCTGCCGCTCAAACTCTAATTGGCGCTGAAGTTGACGATCCTCCAATTGCTGCGTTTGGAATCTCTGTTGTTCGATCTGCAATCTCTGAAGTTCAATCTGTTGTCGCTGAAGTTGCAGTTGCTGGATTTGCCCAAGCGTGTCCAGCGGCGACGGTGCCGATTGGCTGCGCGGATATGACGATGTATCAACCTGGCAATTGGCCGACTCGACCACGCCGATCAGAATGGCGAACGCCACAAGCACCCTTATCATTTGCACCTCCATTCCGAATGCTTATGATAGCTTCGCTTGATTAGCGAGTTGGGCTTCGCGTTCCGATAGCGCCAGTATAGGGGTTTACGTTTCCCCGCGTTGTATAGTTGTCCATCTGCGTGTTGTTCGGGTTGGTCGCGTGCGATGGCGCAACGTATGTGCCTCTTTGCGTGGTGTAACCGGACGTTGAATGACTGCGGCTGTTGGACCCGTAACCATAGCTCTGCGCCTGCGCGGTCGAAGCAATCGCGATAAGGCTTGCCGCCAAAAACCATTTTTTCATTTAAGCCTCCCTGCCCGGAAATTGAGCGGGAGGATCAGAGCACGCAAGGCGTGTGGAGTCTACGAGGCGCAAGGATTAGGAAAGTTCGATATCCGGGGAACAGACGAAGAACTGAATCAAATCAGGAACTTGGCAGGGCGGCCGGACTTGAGTCGTCTGTTGCGTAACCCCCGGAGTATCGCCTATGGCCCCGCGTGCGAATTGGAAGGATTCCTTCGTCTATCCTTGGTGAATTGTCCCGTCGCCCTGTATCCCGCCACGTCCGACGCGGAGAAGGTCAGCTTCAATCAGATCAACAAGAACACCGGGCATCGCATCAAATACAAAAAGGTGGATTCCGAAACCGGCGATGAAGTCGAAAGCGACGACATCATCAAAGGCTATCCCGTCGATAAAGACACCTACATAGAAGTCAGCAAAGACGAACTCGAAAGCATTGCGCTTGAGTCGACTCGCACCATCGAGATTGACGAGTTCGTTCCAAGATCGGAAATCGATCCGCGCTATCTCATTCGTCCTTACTACTTGGTGCCGGACGGCAAGATCGGTCACGACGCCTATGCGGTGATCCGTGAGACTATCCGCGACATGGACAAGGTTGCATTAGGCCGCGTCGTGCTGACGAGTCGCGAACACATCATCGCGCTTGAACCGATGGGCAAGGGGCTGATGGGGACGCTGTTGCGCTATCCCTATGAAGTGCGCGACGAGTCCGACTATTTCGATGACATTCAGGACGTGAAGGTCACGAAGGATATGCTGGACCTTGCCCGGCACATCGTGAATCAGAAGTCCGGGAAATTCGAGCCTGAAAAATTCGAGGACCACTACGAGTCCGCGCTGATCGACCTGATCAACAAGAAGCGCGCCGGGCAGACAATCAGCGCTCCCGCGAAGTCCCGCACGGCTGGCAACGTCGTGGACCTGATGGACGCACTGCGGAAGAGCTTGGCCGGTAGCAAGCAGGCCGCGCCCGCAGCAGCCGCCAAGCCTAAGAAGGCTAAGAAGCGGATCGCGGGCCAGAAGGAAATGCTCCTCCCGATCACGGGCAAGGGCAGCACAGAACGGAAAGCGGCAGAAAAGCCAGCACGCTCCACCGCGCGATCACGGAAGGCCGGATAGATTTTACCCTACCGAGGGGCGAGAACGGAATCTCACTCACATAGTGCCAGTGTTAAACAACCCGTCCAACCCGTCCGCAACCCGTCCAGTATAAACCATTGATTTTATTGACTTTGGACGGGTTGGACGGGTTGGACGGGTTTATGAATTCACCAGCAGAAGGCGTTTTCCGTTGGAGAGAATTGAGGGTCTTAACCCGTCCAACCCGTCCAACATTGCAATAATCACTGCGGCACAGGCATAACTTGCGGACGGGTATCCGTCCAAAGCCCGTCCATTTGGACGGGTGCCTTCCCGCTCCGGGCGGGCAGAGAATACGAAAAATTTCGTATCTCGATCCTGATCACGACAGCAGCGTAGAGATACGAAATTTTTCGTATTCATCAGATCGTCGCCGCGCGGAAGAGAAAATAATTTCGTTCGTGCACAAACAATAGGTTCTTGGCAGGCGATAAAAGCGATGCGGGCAAATCCGGGGCCCGATGCAACAATTTCTAAAATACGAGAAATTTCTTAGTACGGTACTCAAGGCCAAGAATTTCCTTCTCTTCGCCGCTTCACCATGACGCGCTGAATCTGATTAACGCGATCTGCGCGATTCCGAAATTCGCGCGCGTGAAATACCCGCCCGGCCGGGACTTGATCAATCGTTAGTTGAAGTTCTGGCGCGCGATGTCATGTTGTCCGAAGAGCCGGGACGCGGGATTCAAAATCTCGCGGATCAGTGCGGCGAACTCGATTCGGGAAATCTTCGAGCAAGGGCGGCCCGACGCTTTCTGATCAGGACGACGTGTGATCAGATCGATCCGAACGTGTGGACAGCCACACGGCGACGCAGCGGCGGTGAACGAGAACACCGCCGGGGTATCGGAACCCTCCCCGCAATTTGCGGACTCCTAATCAGGGCTTGGCAATAGCGCATTGCGCGACGGCCAAGGGAGGCGAAGCCATGCCCCGGCTCAAACTCACTGCGCTCGACTCGAAATTCTCGAATCTGAGTTTTGTCGAATTGAGCATCGCACGCGCCGAATCCGCGCGGCGATCTGCCATTGCGGCATCGCTCGTCAGATTGTTGAAAGCCGACGAGCTCGACCGCTCGGCGATAGCCGAACTGGCGCTGCGACATAGCTACCCGCTCGCATTTGACACGCTCGCCCGCCTCGCGAAACTCGACGATGCGAGCGTTGCAGTCTTGATTGAGCCTGCGGCCCCGGCCGTCCGCGCGTTTCGCGCGGCGCGCGCGTTCCGTGTAATCGTGCGCGAGGACGAAGCGACGGCGTTCGGACTCGACGACTTGCACGCTATCGGCACCGAACCTGCAATGTGCGCGCTGGCGGCATGTGGCGTGATTGACTGGAAACGCGAAAAGCGAACGCGCCCGCGCGCCGTGTTCGTGCTTCGCGCCCTGATCGGGGCGGGCCGGTCATGAAACTTAAAGGCACCCCAAAAAGCAAATACACCGAAGAGGGAACGAGACTCGCCGAAGCGAACGCGCGGGCAAGAGCAAGCCTTATAATTCGAAACCGTATCGCTGACGTTCTTTTGGAAGAGGGCGAACCCGAACTTGCCGAGCGCGCCCGTGCGGGAGAAATGAGCTTTGTGCCTCGAAAGCTTCCGAATGGTGACGTTGCCGACAACTATGCCGATTACGCAACTCGAAAAGTTCAATACGACGATCTTCGCGCAACTGGGAAAACAACAAACGAAGCTAAAGCCATAGCTTTCAAAGATGTGGACGCAACAACAACAGATAAGATTCTTAAAGGCGAGTGGCGACAAGTTAGAGAGCGCGTGGCTCAGATGAAAAAGGAACGAGACAACACTCAGTCTTTATAAAAAGACTGTCAGTCGTTTTATAAAGACTGAATGCACGGCTCCTGATCGGGAGTTAGGGTTTCCTCAGAGCTTCACCTTTGAGGAAAACGCAATGTCTGTATTTCAAGAAATCGACGACGAAGATGTGGCGGATCGTATCGAAGCGATGTTGCCGGACTTCGCATTGGACAAAGTCCGGCGCATCGAAGCGATTTCGGCGGAGCGATCCGGCGTATATAGCAACATATCCGCGAAGATCGCGCGACTCCACGAGCAGCGTCGGGACTGGCAATCTCTTATCACGCGGAGCGAACGAGAGTTCGAATACGATGGAATGGCGAAAACTGCCCATGCCGTCGCGCAGATCGCAAAATGGAATCAGCGGATCGCGAAGGCGAACGAAGAGGTCAAAAAGCTTTCGGCGCAGCAAAAGCTCGAACCGACTCTGCCGCCGCACATTATCTTTGAAGAGTTGCGGGAATTGCGCCCCGGCACTGTGCTTGTTGACGCGCGTGTAACGGTCAAGCTTGGGAAGTCTGATGTTGCCGACGCAATCAACGCCAGCCGGAACAAGATCGCTGCGCTTACGTCGCAACGCGGGGCCGTGCGGAACGCGCTTCTGCCGAAGGACGTAGCGCTGCACCGTGCAATCACCGACATCAAACAGGAGGCCGCAGAGAACGCTCCCGACTTCACGCCAAACGCGAAATTGGTTCGGCCGATGATCAATCTCCGGCCCCGGCAGGGTCGGACGGAGTGGCCGACTCTTTCGCTCGAATCCGGAACGCAGTTAGTCGAAATCGAAGATGCCGCCGCCATTGTCAAATTTGTGATGCGCGATGCGCTGATCGCGGCGGCGACGGAATCGATCTCGAAGCTCTATGAAGGCAACCCGCTGGTGATTCCGGAAGCGGATAGGCCGAAGGCCTTTTCTGCCGTTGATGCGGAAATCCTTGCGGAATCGCGCCGGGAGGAATCTTTGATCGAGATCGCCGAATCGAAGGGCATCAAAGTGCTGCGCCGGTCCAACGCACCGCCGCTCGCGGTTTTGGGAGTTGCTGTTGGTGCGGCCGTGGACGAAACGGAATTTGGATAGCCAATTCGTGGCGTGCGCTGTGTGACGCGCGCCACGATGCCGATGGGGTTTTCGGGATGCTTGTCCCCATCGGAATCTTGCCGCCGCCAAGGTGTGTCCCGCCATCCGTCTTGGCGGCGGCTCTTTTTGAATTCGAAACGACAGTTCAACGCAATCAGCAACGAGGAATAGGGAAATGACCGAACGATACCCATCTTTGGACGACATTCAAAAGGCGGCTCGAATTTTCCGCCACGGCCATAGCGTAATGGAACTTCGCGCAGTTCTCGAACGAGTTACGGGAGAGGCGATCACGGTCGTTTCCGACGTGCCGGAAGACCAACGAGCGGCCGTGATCGCCGCATTGGAAGGCCCGTCCGGCGCATCCGTCTTCGTGAAGAATGGCGAGTTGGATCATGTCGCCATTTTCGATCGCTTTAACGGCAAGCGTCGGAAGCTGTGAGCCACGTGCGCGTTTCGCGGATGGCGTCTGGCGATGTGCTGATCGAATGTTCGATCACGCGCACTAGGACCATTCTGACGAAACGCGCACTTGTAGCCTTCGCACGTCGTCGCCGTGCGCGTCGGCGATCTAAAATGGACAAGAGTTATGACCAAGCACGTCTATGATGCAGATCGCGACTTCGACTGCGTTCCTGATGGGACGCCGCGCCACGATCTGCTCGCGAACGTGAAGGTCGCGTTCGCCCGGCTTGGTATCGAGCGCGGCCAGCACGTGGACAGCCAAGCGCTGTTCAAGAAGATCGCACGGCGTTTCGGATTCCTGCCGCTGCCGCATGTTCGTCGCGACGCAATGCGCTGGCTGAACGATGCGCCCTTGGGGGAGCGTAAAAACGCGAAACCCCGTGATCTCGTCGCGACCACTGAAGCCCCGGCGATCACGGGCGACACGCTGGATACCGTCCATGCCAACCGCAAGGTCGATCCGGGAGACGGCCGGGACTTCCGCCGCCTTCCTGATGGTTCGATTGATGCGCGATGGGGAGGAAATTTTCATTTAGCCGTGATGCGATTGGGGATTAAGCCCGGCTCAATCGGTGACCCGGCGGACGTGCTTGCGCGCGTCGAACGCCGGTTCGGATTCATGCCGAACCGGCGCTCGCGGGGGCCAGTTTTTATGTGGCTGAATCTACAGAAGGCACCCCGGTTAAACGTTAGTTGATCCGGGGCACCGCGCCCAATATCCTAGTAAGGAAGGAAAGCAAATGAAGGAAAAGGTGTTTGATCTGGTGTCCACCGCCGAAGCTCCGGCGATCACCGGCTTTGCATTGGACACGATCCGCAAGTACCGCTTGACCGATCCGGACTTCCCGGAAGTCGCGCGGAAGATTGGCAATGTGAACATGTTCCGGCGTGCGGACTTGATCGCATGGAAGGCTCACAAACTCGCACGGCGCACGCGCCGCGCGTAACTAGACAGACCAAACAGACAGTTCGCAATAACCCAGTTCGTCTCTTGGCGTGGCAAAGAAAATGCCCGCCCCGCGTGGCTGCGCGGAGACGGGCAAACTGATGTTTGGAAGTGTCATGCTTACAAGAACGCGGTCTTCGGGGCAACTAACAAGTCTGAAATTCAACGTAAACGGAACACGTCTTCAGGCATCCATTATCACGGGTGAGGACGATCCCGTCATGAACTTTCGGATCATTCCAGAGTCTAAAGAGTGTCTAGCCGAATTCGCCAAGATGACTCCTGCGGAGCGGATGAAGATCAGTTTCAAACATCGAGGCCGCTTGTCCAAAAAGCCCGTGGTCGATCTGCTCAAGCGCAAGAACGCCGAAGGCTATGCGATCTTCTTCACGTTGAACGCCACGGATGGCAACGGGGTGAAGCGCGAGAACGTAGTTGCCGTGCGTGCCTTGCCGTTAGACATGGATGGCGCGCCTCTGCCGGACAAGTTCGAAGTTGAACCGTCCCTGATCGTCAACACTTCGCCGGGAAAATTCCAGTGTTTTTGGCCGATCAGCGAGTCTAAAGACTTCGCCGCGTATGAGGATATGGCGCGGCGTCTAGCGGCACATTACGGCGGCGATCCCGCTGTCTGCGATGTGGCACATGTGTTTCGCGCCGCAGGCTTCTATCATTGGAAGGGCAACCCATTCCGCAGCGGGATCATCAAGGCGGCCGAGTTTGAACCGCCGGTCCCGATTGAATCGTTCGGTTTCCTGCCGAAGCTGCCACCCCGCGCGGATAGCACCGCGTCCGGCGTTGGCAGCATAGACGCCGACAAGGCGCGGTTGATCTTGGGTGAATTGAACGCACTCGACTTTGCGGGGAACGTCAAATGGCTTGCGCTCGCGATGGCGATGCACGCCGCTTCTGCCGGGGACTCGGAAGTTCGTGACTTATTCTTAGAATGGTCCGCAGCCGATCCGGATTACGCCGATGAAGGTGCGGATACCATGAACCGCACTCGGTGGGAGTCATTCAGAACTGACAAACCCAACATGATCGGGATTGGAACGCTGCAAAAGATTTGTCGCGATCATGGCGTTTCCGATGACACCATTGCGAAGGTGTTCAACGACGCGGCGGACGACTTCGACGACGATCTCCCGCCCGATGATACGGATGGCGATACCGAGACATTTGAAGCGGACGCGCCGATCAAGTTGAATGAAGTCAACCCGAAGAACATCGACGAAGTTTTTGCGCTGGTGAATATCGGCAGCAAAATTCGCATTCTGTATTGGGGCAAATCCACATTGGACTTAAAAGTGAGAGTGCCGGAATTTTGGGCGGAGAATGAATTTCACCGCGCGTTGAAAAACAAGTTTGTAAACGTCGAAACGAAGGTCACAAGGGACGATCAAGAGAAAACCGAGACGAAGCGCTTGCCTCTCTCGTCGTGGTGGATGAGCAAAAAGACTCGCTACACCTTCGACGGCTTGCGGTTCGATTCAGCGGCTGAAAGCGGTCCCGGCCAAGACGAGATCAATATGTGGCGTGGGTTTGGCGTGGATGAAAATGCTGACGCGAAGTGGAATCGTTTGGACGATCATATCCGCGATGTGATCGCTGGCGGGGATGTCGCGAGTTACGACTATATAAAGCGTTGGATCGCTTGGGGCTTTCAAAATCCTACGGCACAGAGCGAAGTAGCGCTTGCGCTGTTGTCGGAAGGTAAAGGTACGGGCAAGGGATTCTTGGGCCGGGCGTTGTGCCGAATCTATGGTGGACACGCTTTGCACATTGCCAAGCGCAGCCTTTTGACCGGCCGCTTTAACTCTCACTTTATGATGACTTCATTCGTGTTCTGCGATGAGGCGCTTTGGCCGGGATACGCGGAAGATGAAGGGGCGCTACAAACGCTAATCTCCGAACCGACGATCATGATCGAGCCAAAAGGCATCGATGCATTCATGATGCCGAATGCGCTGAAGGTACTGTTGGCATCAAATAGCAAATGGGTGCTGCCTGCGTCCGGCGATGATCGCCGTTATGCCGCCTTCGAAGTTTCTGATCAGCACAAGCAGGATAAGCCGTACTTCGCGAGGATCGCCAAGCAACTCGATAACGGCGGACTTGGTGCGATGCTGCACGATCTGCGTGCGATGGACCTTGAAGGCTGGCACCCGCGAAACAATATCCCGCAGACTTCAGCACTGGCGGGACAGAAGCGCATTTCGATGAAGCCAGAATTCAAGTGGCTTGCGGGATACTTGGAGCAAGGTGTTCTTGATTATCAGCATCCGTCGCACCCGGAATGGGTAGACGCAGGCGAGTTCTACACGCACGCGCGCCGGAACGTTGAGGGATTGCGACGATGGACCGATATTGAGTTCGCCGATTTTCTTCGCAAGTGGAATGTCCAGCTTAAACGGTCCAACGGTTCATGGCGGGTATTTCCTCCGCTTGCTGAAATGCGCGAACAATGGACCAAGCAATTTCCGTGGTGGGGGCAGTTCGATAAACGAGCGGTGCGTTGGGGCGCTAGTATCTAGTCGTAGCGCCGCTGCGGACGACTCAATCGCGGTGTCAACTAACGATTAACCGGCGCGGCAGGATTGATTGAGGGCTTAATCGTTAGTTGAAACGCACATGGCAGAGGCCGATGGTTGGGCAGCGAAACTTGACGAAAAACCGCTGCTATGTCGAAGCCCGCAACGATCCCAAATGGAGCTTGGCCCCGCCGTATGGCGGCGGACATGGCTGCGGGCTATTGCGGAGAGAGTACCGTTGATGCTTTTATCAAGCGCGTGGGCAAGGAATATCCCTTGCCGCGCGTGAAGGAGGGCAGGCGGCAGCTATGGCTCCGGGACGATTTAGACGCGGCTATTCTCCCGTTCGAAAGCGCCCCTATAAGGGACGCGGCAGAGGACTTGTGACCGTGGAATTGCCCCGGTACATGGAGCCGCGCGAAATCGCGAACAGCCGGATTGCATATTATTTTTGCATCCCGCGAAAATTCAAATTGGCCGGATGCACCGTCAAGAACGAAGCTCTTGGCACAGATTACGCGAAAGCGTGCAAACGCGCTGAAGTTCTAAACGGCCAGTTTGATGAATGGTGCGACATCCAAAAAGGGCTACCCGTTGAAGGCCCTAGCGCGCCGCGCGTCGGGACGGTGGATTGGCTCTTCAAGGAATACAAGCAAAGCAATGCCTATCTTGAAAAGGTCGCGGAGCGGTCGCGCGGCAATTATGAGTGGGTGATGCTTGCGGTTTGCGACACGCTCAATAAGCAAGGCGTGCGGATCGGCAGTCTTCCTATTAAGTCGATTAGCCCCCGTGCCGCTGACAAGCTCTATAACAAATTCACGGTCAACAGTGACGGCAAGACCCGGCTTCGTGTTGCGGAGAAGATGACTGTTTGCTGCCGTAAGGCGTGGCGCGTCGTGCATAGACTGCATCCGGCGGAATTCAACAAGGACGTTCCTAACCCATGGGTAGGCGTCACGATGAAAACCCGCGTGAAGCTGACAAAGCACGCGGTCACGCGCGATGAAGTCTATACGTTTGCCCACGGTGCCGTTGCCCTTGGAGAGCCGGAAGTCGCGGCCATCGCCGTGATTTGCTTCGAGTGGCTTCAGCGGCCGGAGAATGTCATAGCCGGTTCGATCAAATGGAACGATTATCGAGGCCCGGCCAATCCGACGAAGATCATAGTCGCGCATCATAAGACCGGCACCGTCGCGCCACATCCGCTGCAAGAGACGTTACCGGATGGGACGGTAATCAAGTTCTATGAAGAGGCCGAAGAGATACTATCGCATCTTAAGAAGCGTGGCGTGCCGCTCGTTCTTAGGGCCGTGGATGACGACACAAGCAAAACATTCTCTTTCTCCGGAATGCAAAAGATCGTCCAGCGCGTGCGTGGGAAGCTGAAAATGTCGCCGCTGTTCACCTTGGACGCCTGCCGTCACGGTGGCATGACGGAGCTAGAAGAAGCAGAGCTTACGGACGGACAGGGCCGGGCGCTATCGACGCACAAGACGCAAGAATCCTATACCCGCTACGCGAAGCGCACCGAAAGAGAGAATGTTATCCGCCACGCGGAAACGGCACGCCTACAAGGTCGCGGAGCATTTGGAATCGCAAGCTAACTTGTTGGAATCGCTAGAGCCGGATTCGGTCTCGGATTCCAAATCGGCGTTGAAATAATTCAGCTATTTACCTGATTTTGATTCCCCCATGCGGAGGTTCAGAATCCTCCCGCCCCAGCCAGCCAGTCCGGCTTTCGGAGAATTTCTCTCTTAGTTGCGAAAAAGGCCTGCCAATGGCGGGCTTTTCGCGCGAGGGCATTCTCTGCAGAGACCGATTTTCTGCCAACCCGACTGAAATCGGCCGCTATTCTCCGGCCCTCGCACAAAATATTCCCGTTTTCAGAGGAGTTGGGCCAGAGACCGGTTCGATCGCACTGAGTGCTGGCCAGAACGGCGTGAAATTTCTGTCTCAACTGCGCTATCATTGCCAAAAGGTCCACTGTTGACCCGAAGCGGATATCGCGGCGTCTGGGCCAGATGGCTTGCCGCCTAAATAAAGGCACGAGCGGCCAATATTGCTCGCGCGCGCAACAACCATTTCAGAATGAACGATTCCCGGACGGGACGCCTTGACCGACACACTCGAACAAAAATCAGCCTCCACCGAACTGACCGGCGGTGCAGGCTTCACCTACGAAGACACGGTCGTCGCCTATTACCTCTCGCATCTGCTTCGGCATGAGCGCGCGGCAGGACAGCTAGGTATTGTCACCAGCGTCGCCGTTCAACGGCAAGGCCACGGTCATCCCATGGATGACGTCATCGTCGGTCTCGACGACGCGGGCACGAATAAATCGCTCGAACTTCAGGTTAAGCGCTCCGTCACCATCAGCGGCTTAGATACGCAATTCAAAAATATCGTTGCGGCGGCAGTGAAGACACAAGCTTCCGGCACCTTCATCAAAGGCACCGACGCGTGCGGATTTGCCGTCGAGCATGTCACGGACACAACCTTCCGCAGCCTTTCACGGCTGATCGCCAAGGCCAAAGCGAGCCCCGACGCCAAGGACTTCGAGCAGTATTTTGCGTCTGACGGCACTGCAGGAGCTGGCGACAAGGGACTGCGTGAAGCGTTGCTGCCCCTTAACGGAGCCGCCAACCTCGAAGAAGAAGTCAGCTTCTACCGGAATTTCGTTGCGCTTCATTTGGCCGGGTTGGACGATTTCGGCGCGCTCCGCGCCGAAATCGTCAACCGCCTGCAAGAGCAGGTGGCGGAAAATACCGACGGGCAAGGCATTCTGCTTTTTGACCGTCTCTGCCGCATCGCGCGCGAAGGCGCGGCGAACGCCGCTAAATGGACGCGATCATCCCTGTTGGTACAGCTCCGGGGTTCAGTGCGACTGAAGGTTGCGCCAAATTTCAGCGACGAAATCAAACGGCTGAATGTCGCCTCGCTCGAAGCGCTCAACGACGTGTCTGAAACCGTCGATGAGTTTCATGTTCCACGCGACGGATTGCAGGAAGAGGTAACAAGGCAGCTTGAGCTCCACCGCGTTGTTTCCATCGGCGGCCTGCCGGGTTGCGGCAAATCTGCAGTTCTGAAGCACGTCGCCGCCACCGCTGCGAAGTCAGGGCCCATCTTGTTTCTCAAGAATGACCGGATGCCCGGCACGAGCTGGACGACGTTCGCGACGGCGCTCGGTCTGCAACATGCCAGCGCGTCCGATCTGCTCGCCGAAATCGGTGCAACGGGAACGCCCATTCTGTTCATTGATGGTATCGATCGTATCCGGCCAGACCAGCAACACATCATCACCGATCTCATCCGCGCCATTGAGGCCGACCCGAACCTTAAGCACTGGAAGGTTCTCGCGACGTCTCGCGATCAAGGTCTCGAAGCGTACCGGAACTGGTTTCCAAAGCCATTTTACGACGCCAAGGGCATGGGCAGCGTAGCGGTTACAGGCTTCTCTGAAGACGAGGCGGAGCGGCTCGCCAAATCCAAGCCCAATCTGCGCCGTCTTCTTTTCAGCTCCAGCCAAGCCGTGGAGCAGGTCGCACGCCGTCCGTTTTTCGCATCGGTGATAGCCAAAGCCATCCCGCAAGACACCGAGCCGAAAACCGAAGCCGATCTGATCAACACATGGTGGCTTCGCGCCGGGCACGACGCCATGGCGGAAACCGTGCCGCAACGCCAGCGCGCGCTCATTGATCTTGCTGAAAAGGGCGTACGGAATCTCGGCAAGGAAATCTTGGTCCGCGATCTGAAGCCGGAAACCGTGGCGCAACTGGCGGCATTGGAGGCGGATAACATCATCCGCCTTGAGCGTGCAGGCGCGATGGTTTCATTCACGCACGACATCTTCTTTGAGTGGGTTTTCTTCCGTCTGCTCATCGAACTCGGCGACAAGTGGCCCTCAGCGCTTTCCGCTGCAGGCGAACCGCCCTTGCTTGGCCGCGTGGTGGGTTTGCTGGCGCAAGACGCGCTGACCGAATCCGGGCGTTGGACTGCTGGACTAGCCCAGATCGAAAGCTCTTCGTTGCGCGCCCAATGGAAGCGCGAATGGCTTACCGCGCCGCCGTTCACGAATGCGTTCAAGAGCGCCATCGATGAATTCACGCAACGCATCGAGGCCAATGACTTCGCGTTGTGCGAGAAACTGTTCGTGTGGTTTCAGGCACAGCACACCGTGCCAAGTCCCATGGTCATGCAAAGGGCGATAAAGGTTGAAGGCATAGATTCCATTCGTTTGGCCGATTTTTTTGGATGGCCTTCGGACGGTGAAGCATGGGGACGCTTGATTGACTGGATTATCGCGCGCTATGACAAGCTTCCCGCGCGTCTCATCCCGCAAGCGCTCGAAGTATTGGGCGTGTGGCAGAACGCGCTGTCGGAAATTGAGAACAAGCGGTCAAAAGAAATTCTGGCGACGTGTAGTTCGTGGCTCACCGATCTTGAAACTGAAATTTACGCCGAAGGTTATGACCGCCCGCGTGGAAAGTGGGATGCTCTCGGCCACGAAGCACAGAAAAGTCTCGCAACCGGATTGCGTAGCACCATCCTCCGGTCTGCCCGAAGCTATCCAGAGTTCGGTGTCGCTCTGTTTGAACGCGCCGCCAGCAACGAGCAGATGCTACGTTCTGCGTTCGATGATCTGATGGGCTTCACGTCGATCGTGGCGGAAGTCGCGCCGGAGTCGGTCGAGAAAGTCGCCGAAGCCAAGCTGCTGCAAGAATTGCCGCAGGACCAGTTTGTCCGTCTTCGCCGCCAAGATGAAGAACAAGCCAAGTGGCGCGAAGAGATCAGGAATATCCCGAAAGAGAAGCGCTCGCGCCATGAACAGATGGCGCTGTCGTCGCCTCATATTCTGACGGGTATGAGCGACTTCCGGCTGGATGACGTCGGCCTCGATGCCCACAATCACTATTACCATCCGCCATCAGCTCTGCACGAACCCTTCGCCAGCCTGCTCGCCGAGAGCCCTGCTGTCGGCCTACGCCTCATCAAGAAACTGACGAACCACGCGACCGCAGCCTGGCGTCAAATCCATAAACTCAGCCGCCGCGAACGGGGCACGCCAATCCCTGTCGTCTTGGACCTCCCGTGGGGCAAGCAGGAGTTCTGGGGTGACTGGCACGTTTTCGGCTGGGGCCTCGGTATGCTTGGCTCCGAGTTGCTCCAGTGTGCCTATCTTTCTCTCGGCTATTGGGCCTTCAAGGAAATCGGAAAAGGCCGCGCGACCAGCGACGTGATCAAGGATATTCTCGAAGGCAGCGAGTGCTACGCGACGCTCGGCCTTTGCCTGCGTCTGGCCATCGAGACGTTTGAGGTTTCCGAAATCACGCTGCCTATCGTGACGTGCCAGCGCTTGTGGGAACACGATATGGCACGGCTGGTTCAAGAGCCGCAAAAAGACATCGACCTGTTCGGACTTGGATTCATTACCAAACTGACGGGCGAAAAAGCAAAGGCGAAGGAGTTCCTCGACACCCGCGAGTACCGCAAACACGAGGTGCGCGAATTGGCGTTACGCTTCGCCATCAGCGGCGACATCAACTTGCGTGACCGTTTCAAGAATGCGTTGGCGTCGTTTCCGGAAAACCTGCCGTACGAAGTCGAGGAAGAACGCGGCCATGCGAAACTGACGCAGCAATTGAAAGAGAAGGCCGAGATTTGGTGCGGCCTCGGCGATATCGAAAATTACCGCCGCTACGACATGGAAGATAATCAATTCGCAATCGGTTATGAGCCGCCTAAGCCGCTACCCGAAGCCGCGCAACAGAAAGCCGCCAAAGCCACCGAGTCCTTGAGTCAATCGCACGTTCTGTACTGGGCGATGAAATCCCTCAAGGAGGGCAAGCTTGCCGATGGCGGGTCGCTCGATAAGGCCATCGAGTACGCCAAGAAGCACGACCGCCCCGACCTGTTCGATGAGCGCGCCGAGGTTGGGCCGCATGCGGTTCAAAGCGGCGTCTCCGCCATTGCCGCGTGCGTTATCCTGTTCGCCGATAAAGAATCGCCGGAGCAACCATGGGCGTGGAACGTGTTGGATCGCGTTCTTACGATGCGGGAGCCTGATGATTATCGTGGGTCGAAGATTCCGTGGCATCCGGCTTTCCAACTTATTACCGCGCTGTTTCGCGACCGCAAAAGTGGCGCGCCACGTCCGGAATCATCCGCAAGCCTCATCCGGCTTGCGAACCACGCTAACGAAGACGTGCAGACCATGGCTTTCCAAGCCCTGTTTCTGGACCCGGACCCGCACGTGAAATGGGTCGCCGCACATTACGCGTTCGACCTCGCGCACTACATCGACCCCATTCAGAACGAAAAGTCCTTCGAGCGCGACGACACCGAAGACCGTGAAGCTCGCAAGGCCGCTCTGGCAAAGGCGCTGCACGCGTTAGGTGTCGAGGCCGAAGAAGGCTTTGAGCCGTTGCCGCCAGCGTGGGTGAAAACATCGAGACGCAACCGACGAGAGGAAGATTACTGGACCGACCCCAAGCGCTCGTTCGACGGACAATATGCCACCAAGCTCTTCGCGCATTTCCCCCTCGAAGAGTGGTGCAGGTCCGACGTTTATCGTGAGAAGATCGGACCGCTGCTCGCCGATCTTGCGCGCTGGACAGCCGAACGGCTGATGCCTGCGCGGGATGAAAAGAAGCGCCGCGACAAACAAACTCATCTTTACGAATGGGACCACGAACTAGGTAAAATGTTTGCCCGTGTCCTGCCGTTCTTCGATCTGGATTGGATGCGCCAACACTTTCGTCAAACCGTTCTCGCAGGAGAACGAAGAAGCGTTATGCGTCCTTGCCGAGTTCGCGGGCAGCACCGTCATGCGCCACATCATGGACGCAAAGGATATTCCCGCGAACACTTTGCCCGTCCTCGATGACTGCGTTCAGCGCGTGATCACTGACAGAATGTTTAGGTCCAAGGGATACCGCGCAGGGGAAGTGAGCGGCTATGATATGCCGGACCTGATTAAGGCGCTTCTGTTAGTGAATGTCGAAGCCGATTGTCCGGGCGCGGCGCGGTTCGCCAATGGCGATTGGAGTGATATCGCGATCATCATGCCGTTGGTCACGAAGCTCATGAAGGAGGCTGGCTGGTCAACCTTTGTCATGCAAAAGTACCTGACCTTGTGCGAGAAGGCTGGGGCAGCTTATCCTCTGGATGCGTTCATCGATCAGGCCGGGGCGGCACTGAACTCCATCGAGCACGCAAAAGGAAGCTGGATCGGTACGTCGCTGCCCGCTCGGCTCGCGGCGATCATCCAGCGCCTCGCCGGAGCGAATTACCCACTCGAAGTTAACCGGGCGCGGGGCTTGTTAAGGCTGCTAGACGCATTGATTGATCTCGGAGACCGTCGCAGCGCGGCGCTCGAACAAGACGAGGCTTTCCGGCGGGTGCAGGGCTCTGCAGCTTAATCGAGTTCTTTTTGCAGGCACATGTTTGGTACGTGGTGTGTCGTAACTAATGGTAACCCATATGAAAATGGAACTTTTCAGGGCAATTTGATCTTTGGGTGAGGCTCATAAGCTGAGTGTTCTGGCAGTTTGGAAAGAGTTCCATAACATTGGATGAATCCGATCAGAACCCAAGGACGCGGCACTGTCCGGACCAGGTCAGGGGCAGGGTCTTTGGAATCCGCGCCAGCGTGAGCATTGGCGACTGATCGCCGGTCAAAATTGTCTCGGTAATAGAAGGCGCCACGAACGCATAGCGCAATTCCTGCCGCACCACTTTGGGATGCAGCTTCACTGAAGCTGCTAGCGCTTCGACGCTCTCAAACTTGTTGTTCTGCAGATCGCGCAACCAGGCGTGAGCCCGGACGATCGCTTGCAAAAGCTTGGGCTCTGGCTGATCGGTATTGGCCGACGGCGGGGCTGGCGGGGGAGCATTCTTGATCGGTGCTCGCCATGGGATATTGATGACTTCCGAATTGTCCGGCTGAAGGCTGATCGTGATCTTCCTAGGGTAAACGACCACTTCAGCAACTGAATCCACGACATGACTTCTGAGCTGATCGTCAGGTGTTTGCGCGCCGAGTGCGAGGCGTTCTCGTATGGCGCTGATGATAATGTCTTCGATCAACTGCGCGGAAATGCGAGCGACTGAACCAGCCTGTGTCTTTCTGCCATGTAGAACGGCCCTTGAGATGTAGAACCGATAACGAATTCCGTTCTTGACCGTAAAGCTTGGGCTCATGCGGTTGCCACGGTCGTCACGAAGCTTCCCAGTTAGCAGTGCGCAGCCAGTCGATCGCCTCGTTTCGGTGGTTACACGGTTTTCGGCGAGAAGTGCTTGGACTTGATCGAAGGTTTTCTGATCGAGGATCGGCTTGTGCTCGGCGGCATACCAATTGCCGCCATGATGTACCTCGCCAAGGTACACGCGATTCTTCAGGACATGGGCGAGGGGACCATAGGTGAATGGGATGCCGCCGCGGTATTTTGGCACTTTGGTCTCACGACGTTTGGTGACGATACCCCGGCGGTCGAGATCCTGAACCAGCAGACTGAAGGATTTCAGCTCCAGATACTGCTTGAAGATGGTGCGAACGGTTTCGGCTTCTTTCGAGTTGATGATGAGTTTCTTGTTCTTGGCCTCATAGCCGAGCGGGATCGTGCCGCCTGTCCATTTGCCCTTGCGGCGGGAGGCGGCGACCTTATCTCGAACCCGTTCGGACGCCAGCTCCCGCTCGAACTGGGCAAAGGAGAGCAACACGTTCAGGGTCAGCCGCCCCATGGACGAGGTGGTGTTGAACTGCTGGGTCACTGCGACGAAGGAGATAGATTTCCGGTCGAAGGTCTCGACCAGCTTGGCGAAGTCGGCGAGTGATCGGGTCAGGCGGTCGATCTTGTAGACCACGATCACATCGATCAGGCCGAACTGGATATCGGCCAGAAGCTGCTTCAGAGCTGGGCGGTCGAGGTTGCCGCCGGAGTAGGCCGGATCATCATAGGGCTGGGGCAGGACGCGCCAGCCCTGCGAGGCCTGACTCTTGATATAGGCCTCGCAGGCTTCCCGTTGGGCATCGAGTGAGTTGAACTCAAGTTCAAGTCCATGCTCGGTGGATTTACGGGTGTAGATCGCGCATCGAACCGGTTTGATATTATTTGCGGCCATGTCGCCCTCGCTTCGAGACGGATACCGGGGCCGTCTTGCCGATCTCATTCTTTGTCGTCCGCAGCCCAAAGAACTTCGGACCGTTCCATCGCGTACCGGTAATCCTGTTGGCGATCTCCGAGAGGCTGGTGAAGACCTCGCCTTGGTAGCCGAAGCCCTTGGCTAACACCGTGACCTTGTGAGTCCTGGTCGTTCCAAACCCGCACCAGCTCGGAGCCGGCTTTGATTCGCTGTGGCACTTCAAGACGACCCGTTTTTCCGGAAGCCATCGATCGGACTAGGTGCCCGAGTAGCTTCTTTGCCTCTCGGGAAAGGCCGCCATAGGCCTTCTCCTGAATCTGCTGCGCAATACTCCGCCGCAGCAAATCCGGTCCGAACGCTGGAGGCGGTTCGGACCGGAACAGTTCGCGGTACCGGACCCGTAGGGTGGAAATCGGCAGTGAGGCGAGCTGATCGAGCTTGGTTTCTACATCCCGATCGACCAGCCGTCCGTTCGCGGTCGGGCGGGCATCCATTACTTGGATGCCGCAGCTTTATTAATCCGATAGCGGCGTTCGCCATCAATCTTGTCGGAGGTGAGATCAAGCTTCAGCCTCTTACGCACCACACCAGTCAGAAAGCCTCGGACTGAATGCTGCTGCCAGCCGGTCGTCTTCATGATGGCGGCAATGGTCGTGCCGCCCGGCGCGCGAAGCATCGTAAGCACCGTGGTCAGTTTCGAAGACTCTCGGATCGGTTGCGGTACCGAAACTTGGGAATGGGGGCGTTTCGATGTTGCTGAGTGCGCGATAGTTTCGCGGCTGCGCGATATTAATGGTTTTACAGTGTTGCGCGCGCTTGGATGTTTTGCCTGTAGCGAACGAGCTTCTTTCACAGCCTTGGAGGGCCGACGTGCGGCTATGGCTGGTTTGCATTTCGCCCGCGCTCTGGTGTCCTTGGTTTTCTGGATAATCATGTGGCTCCTTCGGGATGAGCGCAACATCAGCGTTGCACTGACCCAACCCGCCGACCGCAGCGCGGGGGCGGGCAGGAGACGATAAGGTAGATCAGGACTAAGCGATCTCGGCGAGCAGGCTGCGCTTGATCGCGAGAGCCGCCTTGAACAGATCCTGAGCCTCGTGCGCTAAACCCTCGAAGTCCATTAGGATCTGAACTGAACGGTTTACATTGCCGGTACGGGCGCAGATTTCGGCAGCTTGGGCGATACTATGGGCTTCTTCCAGCTTGGTCCGGACTTCCGACACAAGCGCTGCGACGACGTGATTTTCCGGGGTATCGGTCATGGAAGGCTCCTTTATGGATCACCACACATGCTCCGTTTTCCGCTGAAGTCGAGCAGATTGTGAGCAATCTTATGGCTCTTATCGAATCGATTGAGCCATAAGATGATCGTCTGGGATTATCCTTTATTCGCCGTGCGTGTTGCTAAGCAAAGGGATTTTTAAAATCAGAAGGCGAAATGATGGGTCGGAGAAAGTCCACAAAACCCCTGACGGCCAAGCAACAAGCTCTTGATCGGCGCAGAGCTGCCGCTCATGCTGACCAAAAGATGAAGATGTTAATCGCTGCGGCTCAGGTCTTTTGCGAAAGAGGATCTGAAGCTTCCAGCATGGACGAGATCGCCGCGCGCGTAGGACTCAGGAAGCCTCGCCTATATTTTCATTTCAAGAAGAAGAGAGAGATACTAAAGGCTTGCATTGAAAGAGCGATTTATGAATGGCGCACCGCCGTAGCCGAGATCGGAGATAGTTCGAGCGGCGAAGTGACACTTAAGTCGATCGTGGAGCGATATGCTGATGTTGCCTTTAGCGACTTCGGTTTCTGTGCGATTTTTGCCGAGACAAACCCTCTCATGCCAGATGAGGCGTTCTCCCTTCAAAATAAGAGAGACGCTATCGAGATTGAGTTCAAACGTCTGCTTGCCCAGAAAAGCCGAGGGACGGTTGGATCGTCGTCGAACGTTGAGCTCTATTGGCTGATCGCGTCCAGTCTGGTTCACGGAATCGCGCTGCTGAAGCTGCCCCAGGCTGACAAGTTCAATGCTTTGTCCCGGGCGCTCGGTGCTGTGCCAGCCTTTGATGGCGAAATCTGACAAGCGCCACGCTTGGTGCTGGATAAGTGATTTAGGTATTTAAATACCATTTGCGGTATTGGAAGCTGGTTTCCATCAAACACTCCACCGCACTTTGGGTACTGGTTGGTACGTAGTTGCGCGGTACCTGTACGACTCCTCATTTCCCCACGCAGAGGCTCTCAATGCATCTGGGGTCGTATGCATTTTTGGCGGCTTGCTGCTCCGGGATTTACGGAGCCTCAAATGGTTCAGAACTTTAAGACGAAGATTGTCCCGATCTCCCGCATCCAGGTCTCGCCCGCGCGCTTGCGTCGTAAGAACGTTGCAGCGGCGCGTGAGGCAATGCACCTGATCCGTAAGTATGGCCAGCCGCGCCCACTGATTGTCGGTCCCGACTATCAGCTTCTTTCCGACACGGTTTCGTATCTTGCGCTGAAGGCAGCGCGCCATGACCTCGCGAAGGTGTTTCAGGTCTCCGATACGTCTCCCGCAGTTGTTCATGCTGTCGGTCGCCTGCTCATTTGCGCTGAGATCATCAATCGTCAAGCGGAATGCTTCAATGCGGCGCTGGCATCTCTCAACCAGAGCGCGGAGCTGGATGTTGAGGAACTTGTGCGCGAACTGTTGCCGGTCATTATTGCCGGTACCGGTGAACTGCTGGATCGCGGTTCGTCGTCCGTGGCTTCGGACGCAGACGACCGCACCCTGCTTAAAATTTAATGGGTGCGGTATGAGCAATAAGAACTCACTCGAGATCGTTTATCTCAAGGCGACGGCTATCAAGCCGTCGCCCTACGCTGCGCGTCAGCATAGCGCCGCACAGCGTCGTAAGCTGAAAAACCTTCTTCAAAAATTTGGCCAGGTCGCGCCGATCATCATCGATGCCAATAACGAGATCGTGGACGGTCATGCGGTCTATGAGACGCTCCGTGACCTCGGCCACGATGAAATCGCAGTTGCGGTCATCGAAAACCGCACGGAAGCCGAGATCCGTGCCCTCCGTCTGGCGTTGAACCGGGTTGCTCAGGATACAGTCTGGGACGATGCAAAGTTGCGCGATGAATTCGCATACTTGATCAACGTCGGCTTCGATCTCGATCTGAGCGGCTTTGAGACGGTGGAGATCGACATGGCGCTGTCGATCGATGCACCGACGGCCAATACCGTTGAGGAAGAAGCGCTTGATGACCTCGTGCCGGCGGCTGGACCGTCGGCTGCAAAGCTCGGCGACGTTTTCTGTCTTGGCGACCATAAGGTCGGTTGCGGGGACGCGCGCGATGCAACTTTCATCCGCAGCCTCGTGGCCAGCAAGACGGTCGCGTGCGTGTTCAGCGATCCGCCCTACAACGTCCCGATCGACGGCTTTGTGTCGGGCCTCGGCAAGACGCGACACCGAGACTTCGCGATGGCCGCGGGAGAGATGACTCGCGAAGAGTTTGTCGCCTTCCTGAGCGCGGCGGTCGCGGCGATCAAGCCGTTCCTTGTTGACGGCGCTATTCTTTATCTCTGCATGGATTGGCGACACGGCGGCGAGCTGTGCGAGGCTGCCGCGCAGAACGGCCTTCAGCAGAAAAACCTTTGTATATTCGTGAAATCGAGCCCAGGTATGGGCTCGTTCTACCGTTCTCAACATGAACTGGTTTACGTCTTCAAGCACGGTGAAGGCCCGCATCAGAATCATTTCGGCCTTGGGGCACATGGCCGCAACCGCTCGAATGTCTGGCAATATCGTAGCGTCAACGTCTTTGGCAAGGATCGGATGAGCCTCCTGCGTACTCACCCCACGGTGAAGCCGGTTGCGATGATCGCTGACGCCCTGCGTGACGTGACGCGCCGCGGCGAAATTGTTTTCGACTCCTTTTTGGGGTCGGGTTCGACGTTGATCGCGGCAGAAGAAACCGGTCGCGTCTGCGTCGGCGTTGAGCTTGATCCGATCTATGTCGATGCCGCGATCCGCCGTTGGCAGAAGCGCACCGGCAAAGACGCCGTCCATGCCGTCACCGGTGAGACCTTCGACGAGATCTATCAGCGCGCTGTCTCGGTGGCCGCTAGCGACGCCGCATCGACAGATGTCGCCGCTTCGGAATCATCGACTGACAACGCCGCCGACGGCGGCGTGGCCAGTATGAACTCGTTTGGCATCGCTGCCACCACGACGGAGGCGGACGATGTCTGAGTCAGAAGAAGAAAAGATCGGATATCGTAAGCCGCCCACAAAAACTCGCTTCAAGCCAGGGCAGTCCGGCAATCCGAACGGGCGTCCGAGGGGCAGCGTCAATCTGAAGACGGATCTGCGCAGTGAGCTTTCGGAAAAGATCCGGATCCGGGAGGGCGAGCGTAGCCTCAAGGTCTCCAAGCAGCGCGCCATGCTGAAGGCGCTTGTTGCCAAAGCGCTTAAGGGCGATGCGCGTGCTGCCAATGTCGTCCTGACGTTGGTCGGCCGTCTGTTCGAGCCTGAAGCGGTGGCAGAAGAAGTGCCCGCGCTGACATCCGATGACGAAGCGATTCTCGCGCGCTTTCTCGCACGCCGTCTGGCCGAATAGCAGACACGGATTATCCGGCCGGTGCCGATCGGCACCGGCCCCATTTAATAAGAGCAGTACCCATGCCTTCTGATCTTCAAATCTACCGCGCTGTGATGCGGAACGACCTTCAGGCGTTTCTGGAGGGGGCGTTTCCGGTCGTCGATGGTCGCTGGGCGCTCGAGGTTGCGCCTTACCTGGATTACCTCGTCAATGAATTGGCAGGAGTTGCTGAGGGCCGCGAGACCCGCCTCATCATCAATCTGCCGCCGCGTCACCTGAAGTCCGTGCTGACGTCCATTGTGTTCGTCGCCTGGCTTCTGGGCCGTAATCCGAAGCAGCGCATTGCGGTGATTTCCCACAGCCAGGCGCTGGCCCTGGATCTGGCGTCGAAAACGTTCCAGCTCGTCGGTTCGGATTTCTACCGTAAAGTTTTCCCTAGGTTCCGCCTGCGCGACAACGGCCGCAAGGTTATGGACTTTGTAACCGAAGACGGAGGCGGCCGCTATGCGGCCTCGTTCGAGACCGGCATTACCGGCCGAGGGTTCGACATTATCATCATCGACGATCCGATCTCGGCTCACCACGCCAAATCGGAAAAGGAACGCACCAACATCAACGAGAATTTCAAAAACATGATCTCGTCACGTCTCGACGATCCGATCAATGGCGCCATGATCGTTGTTGGTCAACGCATGCACGAGGATGACCTGTCCGGTAACCTGCTGCAGAAGGGCGGCTGGAAGCACGTCTGTCTGCCCTTGGTGGCCGAGGAGGAAGCATCGTATGCGATCGGCGATTCAAGCTGGCATCGAAAGGTCGGTGATGCGCTGCTGGCAAATCAGTGGCCGGCTGAGGTCATCAAGCGCAAGCGGGAAGAGATCGGGGAATCGGTCTTCGCCGCGCAGTATCAGCAGGACCCCTCAGCGGCACTAGGTGAACTGATCAGGCCGGACCAGATCAAGTATTTTGATGACCGGCCGCCGGACGCGCGGCGCATTGTTCTGAGTTGGGACACGGCGGTCAAAACCGGATCGGACAACAGCTACACGGTATGTCTGGTGATCGCCAGCGATAGCCGGCGTCACTATGTCATCGACGTGCTTCGCGCCCGTCTGGATCCGGTCCAGATGCGCGATGCCGCATTGAGCCTGATCAACACTTATAGGCCCTCCAAAATCCTGATCGAGGACGCGAGTTCTGGAGGCGGCCTTGCCAGTATGCTGTCCGAACGAGGCTATCATGCCGAACTGCGCCCGACCGGTGGCCGCGGCAAGGAAGAGCGGCTTGAAAGCCAGCTTCATATGTTTGCGCAGCATCGGGTGCTGATCAAAAGGAACGAACCCTGGACGGTTGAGCTTGAGAGCGAATTGCTGCGATTCCCGTTTGGCAGGCACAACGACCAGGTGGACGCCCTGACACAGTATCTGGCCTGGGTTGCTGAGAGTCCGATGGTCAACCCTGTGGTGCTGGGGGCCGGCGGAAAGGACGCGCGTATCGAACGCGCGCTTTCCCGGCGCTCTTGGCCTGTGGCCAAGGGCGACAATCCTCTTCGTCCACGCGGCAAGCCCCTGCGCTGGCGGTAGTGACGATCAGAGGAATGCCGCGGGGGGTCTCCACGCGGACGTTGAGGCCCAGTTGGTCATCAGAACGGCAGCATGGGAGCTTCGAGATAGACCTGCTTCTTTTCGACATCGGCAAAGGACATGTTGAAGTACACCGGCTTCCGCCCGATGTTCGTAAAGACGTCGGCGACACAGACGCGGTGGCGGATCTCATTGTTCTCGTCGAGCAGGTCCTTCCCGACAACGGACATGTCGCCGATCTTGAGCAGCTTCAGGCCGAGCGCGGCTTGCGGCGCATTCTTAAACGCATCCTGCAGCATATCGCGGGTGGTGTTGCTGTTACATTCCGGAATGCTGGAGGGGCCACCATATCCGCCTGTTGCAAGGCGCAGCGTGGCGATGACAACTCCGAACAGGGCCGCGAAAGCAATACCGGTCATAAGGTTCGATTTTGAAAACAACATTGTCATGAGTGGCTTCCTTTGTGAAATTTCGAAACGATCAGGTGATGGGCATGGGCCATCGTTCGCCGCCGTCGTTGAGAGGCATGCGTCGAGGCGTCGAAGAGTGAGTGTTATTTTTTCAGGTTGAGGTAGGCCGATGACAAAGGCGTACCGCCGAGGAATGCCGTCCGCTGCTGCGCCTGTTCCTGCTGATCAATAAACGTGATCTCGAAGGTGGTGATGAAATCGCTGTCAAACATTGGATCGTAACGATCGATCACAGCGGCATGTCGCGTATCCAGCCGGTCGAGCGAAAATGTGGTCGGTGTCGTCGACAGGGGCTGCTCAGACGCGGAGCCACTCCCGTCAGCGATGGTCGGATCTGGCGTTGTAAATTTCGAAGTCAGGCCGATCGTCCTGACCGTGATGATACGAATGGCCGCATCCGTACCATTGCACAGATAAACCGGCATGTTCTTCAGGCTGCGGAAGTCCGGAAAATACAGGGTAAGGTCTGGCGGCGCTTTCTCCGGCGCAAGGCTGACATAGCCGCGCTCGCGTGATGCCTCCGGCGCGAACGCCGCCGGAATATTCGAAATCCGCGGAGAAAACTCTGTCCCGCTGCCGATGGCTTCTGTACGTGCGATCAGCAGTGTGGCGCCGGACTGTTTGCAGTCCTCAAGGCTTTCCGCAATTGCGGGCGGGAGAAGCCGTCAGTCTCCGGCTCGATATATTCGGCCTGAACTACGGCCTGACGGCCCTCGATCCAGGTTCTGACGGCTTCACGTTGTTCTTGCAGTGCAATATCAGAGTATGCAGGCTCGCTCGGTCGGACGCGGTAATAGGCAATAACCTTCATGCAGAATCCCAACTAAAGGCACGGACCGCCCGTGCCCCTTAGATTCAAATGAGGCCCCGAGGAATTGCGGGGTTTTGCGAAGAAAGACTGAGTGTCTCCCGAAAGCCGCATTTCAGGGCACGAGTACCGTGACATCAGAAGAATTCATGCGCTGATCGGGTATTGCCGATCGCCCGGATCTCGAGGGATGGCTGATAATCCCGCAGACGCTTGGCGTCCCGTTCCCAGCGCCCGTCGCGCTGATCGCCGTCGAAGCCGAACACAATCAGCCGGGGATCAGGATCAATCTCGGCCTGGACCTGACCTGAGGCAATGGCGGCGATGAGAGGATCAGGCGCTTGCAGCGGTCTAGTTACCGGAACGGCTGCACGTACTGCCGTTCGCATAGTATGGAGACGGACCAGCGCCTGGCAGACAGCGATGTAGCGCTGTCGCAGTGCTGCATCATGTTGTCTGAGTGTTGCCTGGTAGCGCACGATCTGAGCCAGAACGGCAGGCTCACCTTTGGCCCTCAAGGCCGGGTTGCTGAAATGTTTGGCTTCATGGAAAACGATGAACGGCTTGCCGCCGCGGTTCTCGACGGTGACGACATCCAGCCGGTCCTGAGACCGATCAACCGACGTGGCGCCCGCTGAATGGGCATCAGTGTCTGCTAGACTTTCGTCTATGGAAGAGTTTGCCCGCAGCAGCGACAGTTCGACGTCGATCACTTTTGAACTGCCGACGATCAGCGGATGCAATCCGCTCTTTTCAGCTCCAGCCAGATCGGTGGCCGAGCGGATCATGTCGGAGAGTGTCGATGGGTGCGCATTCCAGGGATGATGATCAGCGGTTCCAGGCGATGGTGATCACGGTTTCCAGATGATCGTGATCATGCTCAGGGTGAATTTTCTGACATTGCTGAGCATCGACGCGGCGGCGAACACAACTGACGATTTGATGTTGTCCTGGAAATGGTCTCCTGGTCAAGACGGGCGGCACGGTTGAGATCGTTCCGGCGGTCCATGGGAGGGACCCGCGCGTGGCGCGGAGTGGCCCCCACGAGCGGCGTAGCGCCGCGCGCGGGAGGGTCCTGTGGGCCGGTGGAACGATTGTTGGGTTAGGCAGGGGGCGGGCCCTTTTTCTTTTGGTCGGCGCTACGACGCAGACTGTCGCCCTTGAGTTCGATGCGGTGAGCATTGTGGATGATGCGGTCCAAAATGGCGTCGCCGAGGGTCGGGTTGGCAATAATGTCGTGCCATTGCGTTACGGGCACCTGACTTGTGATCAGGAGAGATCCTTTGTCGTAGCGATCGTCGACGATCTCGAGAAGGTCGCGGGCCTGCTCGGCTGTAAGTGGCTCGGGCCCCCAGTCGTCGACGATGATCAGATTTGTGCGTTCCAAGCTGGTCATCAGGCGAGCAAGGCGTCCCTCCCCACGAGCTTGGGCTAGATCGGCGAACAGACGTGACGCTCGCTTGTAGAGGACGGAGAAGCCATCACGGCAGGCTTTGTTCCCGAGAGCGCAAGCCAGCCAGGATTTTCCGGTGCCGGTTGGACCGACAATGGCCAAATGGTTGTGTTCGCGGACCCATTGGCTTGTGGTGAGCGTTTGAAAGAGAGCGCGATCGAGCCCTCGAGCGGTGCGATAGTCGATGTTCTCGATGGTGGCGGCTTGACGAAGCTTGGCGGCGGTCAAGCGGCGTGCAAGGCGGCGATTGTCTCGAAAGGTAGCTTCCCGGTCGATGAGCAGACCGAGCCAATCGGCATGCGGCATCTCGGCCGCCTGAGGATTGTTTTGCATCTCGACGAGGGCGTCGGCCATGGCGGCGAGGCCAAGTGAGCGCAAGCGTTCGACGGTAGGATGAATGAGCATGATGGTCCCCTGATTAATTGTAGTAACCGCGTCCGCGGATATTCGAATGGAAGAGAACGGGCGCCGTCTCCTGCGTCGCGGCCGCCGTTTTGTCGGTGCCGTTCTTCAGAATGGCCGCGACGGACTTGTAGGATCGGGCATTGAGCAGGAGAGCGCGGGCGCAGGCGGCGTCGACGCGCTCTGCCCCATAGCGCTTCACAAGTCCGAGAATCCCGATGGCGGAGCGAAAGCCTTGTTCGGGATGCGGCCGTGAGCGCAGGATGACTTCGATCAGAGTGTCCGCGTCGGGCCCGACCTTGGCGGCATCGCGACGAATGCGCTCATGCGTCCAGTCACGGTAGCGCCGATGGGAGCTCGGCATATGCTCGGCGACGGTGGTCGGCCGATGCGCCAGTGTGCTGCGCAGATGGGACGCGACACGCTTGCCGCGCAGGAAGATCTCGACCGTCCTGGCCGTGATCCGTGCCTCGACCTCTTGACGGGCGAGACCGTGTGGAACGCTGTAGTAATGTTTGGCAATCTCCACATGGTAATCGAGATTGACGCGACAGCGCTTCCATTCGGCGTACTCATAGGGCTCGTCTGGCAACCCGATGAGCGCCGGACGGTCGAGTTCATCGAACAATTGACGTCGACTGCGGCCCCAACCGCGCAAGGTGCGATCGTTCAGATCGGCAAGAAGAGCATGTATCGCCTCGTTGAGCGCCGTGAGCGAAAAGAAACGGCGGTTCCTCAACCGCGCCAGAATCCATCGACCGACGATTTGGACTCCGACCTCCGCTTTGGCTTTATCCTTCGGGTGATACGGCCTTGCTGGCAGTATGGCGGTGCCATAATGGCGGGCGAGATCCGCGTAAGTGCGGTTCACCATCGGCTCGTGGAAGCACGCCCGCGTGATACCCGCCTGGAGATTGTCGCTCACCGTCTGTCGAGCGACGCCACCAAAAAAGGAAAATGCCCGAACATGCGATGATATCCAATCTGGCAAGCTCTGGGTGAGGGTCGCCTCAACGTAGGTGTAATTTGAGGCGCCGAGAACCGCGACAAAAATCTGTGTCGAGAGCACTTCACCGCTGAGCCCGTCGACCACCTCCATGGTGTGGCCGGAATAGTCGACAAAAAGCTTCTCGCCGGCGACGTGAACCTGGCGAAGGGTCAGCTTCAAGCGCCCGGTCCATTCCTTGTAGCGCTCGCAAAACCACGAATAGCTGAAGCCGTCCGAAGTCGTGTCGCAATACTCTTCCCATAAGAGCATCAGCGTGACGCTCGGGCGTCGCAACTCGCGATGCACCACGGCCCAGTCCGGCTGCGGACGCTCGTCACTGGGCAAATCAGATGGCGGCGGATACAGACGATCCTCAAGCCGAACATCGTCGTCCAGCTCTGGCGGCAACGGCCAAGTCAATCCGGCGCGGCGCGTCCGGTTCAGATATTTGCTGACCGTGCCTTGAGCCAGACCGAGGCTGCGGGCGACGGCGCGCTGGGACATCCCGACGCTGTGGTGTAGACGAAGAACTTCACGAATTTGACGCATGGACAGTCTCTCGGTCGGCATCTCGATCCTCTGCTATATGACAAAGGCTCAAGCTACCCGGTTGCAGACTGTCAGCGGTGCACTCCTCCTATCATCTCCACACCGATCATGATCGCTGGAAATGGTGATCACGATCCTCTGGAAATCGTGATCACGATCCCCTGGAACGGGTGATCACGCTCCCCTGGAATCGGTGATCACGATAGCCTGGAATTGGTGATCACGATCGCCTGGAACGCGCATCGATGGGCCAGCGTATTGTGACCAACCGATATCGGAAGGTTCAAAATGCCCGTCATCGTGAAGTTGTGCCAATACCTGCTGCTGACGGATCAGGTACTTGGTGTGTGTCCACGGAATTATCCGACCGCCTCCGCCATCGTCGATCCGGAAGATCGAGGCACCCCGGTGATAGACATTGAGAGAGTTCGCTCGCACCGCGACGAACAGATCGTCTCGCAGCAAGACGTCGCGCCACCACAAGAGTTTTTGAGCGAGAGTATCGAGCATATCGAGGAAGGCCTGACTCACGCCGTGGCCTGAGGGTGTCTGCTGGATGGTCATGCTTCAACGTCCCACCATTCGCCGTCATTCTTGAGATTGACGGCCTGGAAATGCGCCGGAAACTGTCCCGGCTCATAGGTATGGATCGGCACAAGCATCCTCGGCTGGATCGCCTCGGCGAAGGTCCTACCCGAAAGCTTGACCGGCAAGGCGATCGCCTATGCGCGCAACCAATGGGATTATCTGACCCGTTACACCAGTGACGGTCTCGCCCCGATCGATAACAATGTTCTGGAGCGCGACATCAGGCCGTTTTGCACCGGACGAAAAAGTTGGCTGTTCAGCGACACCGTTGCCGGCGCCAGGGCAAGCGCCGTGATCTACAGTTTGGTGCTGACATGCCGGGCATGCGGCGTCGATCCCTATGCATGGCTACGTCACACGCTCACCGAATTGCCCCAGCGCGCGCCAGACGCCGATATCGAAGATCTGTTACCGTTCAACTGCACCGCTCAAAAGACCTGCCAGCTGACAACGACAGCGGCTGACGGTCGAACGCTCAGGATCAATCAAGCCGCTCCGATGATCCCGATGGGGCCCGGCGTCACGCGACGCCGCGGCCACCCGCGCGCCCAGCCTGTGCAGTAAAATGCGCGCTTACGGATGAGCGTCGAAAATCCGCTTTGGGGCGCGCCGCGCATCCATGGCGAACTGCTCAAGCTAGGGTTTGAAGTCGCGCAGTCGAGCGTTGCCAGGTACATGGTCAAACGACGGGGCACGCCCAGCCAGGGATGGCGAACCTTCTTGCGTAACCACGCGCCGGACATTGCCGCCATGGATCTGTTCGTTGTTCCAACGATCGGTTTCGACCTGCTCTATGCCTTCGTCATCGTCCGGCTCGGCCGCAGAGACCTCGTCTGGATCAATGTCACAACAAACCCGACCGCGGAGTGGATTGCGCGTCAGATAACGGAGGCCTTCCCTTGGGATGATGCCCCAAAATGCCTCATCCGCGATCGGGATCAAATTTACGGCGCAGTCGTCACACGGCGATTGCGCGCCGGGGATCCGGGACAAGCCCACTGCACCAGCCTCGCCCTGGCAGAATGGCTTTGCCGAACGGTTGATCGGATCGATCAGACGCGAGTGTCTGGATCACGTAGTGATCTGGGGCGAGGCGCATTTGCGTCGGGTCCTGAAATCCTACTCCGACTATTACAATGGCGCCAGGACGCATCGATCCTTGAACAAAGATGCGCCCGTTTCTCGCCCCGTTCTGCGGACCGGTGTCATCAGTTCACGCGCCATCCTGGGCGGACTCCATCACCACTACGTCCGTGTCTAGGTTTTCGGTACACACAAGTATCCCATTTAATGCCAGCATTAAGCCCGCGATATCAACATGCTGGAAAGCGTTGATACCAGGACGAGACGGATGCGAACGACGCCCATCAGTCGGACGAGGGGCTGACGTTTTGGTTTCGTCCGGCATATCCGGCCTCGAGCGGTCGGCGGTTGTAGTTTTACCTACGTTGTTCGAATCGCTTCGCGATATTATTGCGCTGGATGGCCGAAGAGCCGCCAACGATCGGGAAAATGAGGATGTCCCGCACGTAGCGCTCCATATCGAATCCTTCGACGCATCCATACGCGCCGAGGATCGACTGGCAGGCTAGGACGGTCTTGTGGGCTCGCTCGGACACGAAGAGTTTTGCCATTGAGGATTCTATCGAACACGGCCGCCTTTCCTGGGCGAGCGCTGCCGCATGATAGAGAACGAGTCGGCTGGCGTGCAGATCGGTGCGAGCTTCGGCTAGGGCATGTCGAATAGCTTGAAACTCGCCGATCGCCTTGCCGAACTGTTGACGGGTTGATGCATACTCCGCTGCATCTGCAACCGCTGCTTCGGCGATACCAAGCGCCATGGCTGCAACCTCGAGCTTTTCAACGTCCAGGCCGGCGCCGGCAATAAGCGACCAGCCGTTGTTCCAACCGGCTTCGCCGCCAAGAATGTTGGCCTCGGGTATTTCTACCTTGTCGAACGTAATATCTGTGGTTGACGCCCCACCGCGCATACCGATGCTTTTGATCTTCTCAATGTGAACGCCATCGGTTTCGCGCGGGATCAGCACGATGGAGAGGTTCTTGTAGCGCGGAGCGGAGGGGTCCGAACGGACCACTGTGTAGATATAATCGGCAACGTTTGCGCCCGTAATGAAGCGTTTCGCGCCGCTGACTACGATCTTTCCATCCTCACGGCGTGCAGTCGTTTTCACGCTGGCGACATCACCACCGATATCCGGCTCGGTTACGCCGAATGCGAACATCAATTCTCCGGCCGCAAGCTTAGGCAAATACTCCTGCTTCTGCGCTTCGCTGCCGGATCTGAGAATGTTCATCCCGCCATAACAAGTTGTTGCGATGTAAGGCACCGCGACCGCGAGACTGCGCTTGGAAAGTTCCTCGATGACGGCCATGGTCGCTGGAATGTTGCGGCCGGCCCCGCCGTATTCTTCGGGAATAGTCAGGCCCATAACGCCCAAATCTGCCAGCTTGCGGTGCACTTTTCTCGGGAAGATGCCTTCTGCGTCCCACCTTGCGGCTTCCGACCGCGGCATCTCTGAATTGACGAACCGCCGCAACGTGTCGCGAAGCATAGCCAGTTCCTGCGGTTCGCCGTATTCAAGCATCGGTATCCCCTTGTCAATTCGATTGGCGACAGCAACGGCTTACATATGTCCTTCGTATGTGCCGCAGCGAGCATCGAGGCCGTCGCAAAAGGACGGCGTCAGTTGCCGGACCAAAGGCCTTATTTCCAGCAAAGGAATTAAAAGCCACAAGCCCCTTCGAGGTTGAAGACCATGTCGCCGACTATCGAACACTACGCTGATCGATCGTGACGGGTCAAGAATAGATGGATGGTGAACCATCAGTCATATTTCGGAGATGACTTTGCTGAGGAGAGCGATTTTCAGGGGCGCTCTTTTGCGTTCGCGTCGCTCAGGTGGGATGCGAATAGCGGGACTTCCAACAGCTTGAGGTAAGTGGCGATAAGATCGGGGGGCGCTGAGCGACGGCCGCGGCGTCGGTCCCATAGCGCTGTCAGAGGTTCTTGCGCCCATTAGCATATGCACGACAGCTTCAAGTTCTCGCTCGTCATATCCGGCGATTTCTCCGCGCTGGAGGCTGCGCTTCAGGGCACGCGTGTAGCCGGCTGCGAAGCGTTTCATATGATTCTTGAATGCGCGCGGCGCAAAAATTTCCGCCTCATTCAAGATCCGAAGAAATCCGGGATTCTGGACGCAAAATTCGAAATAGGCCGTTATGCGCCGTCTCTCCCGCTCTATGCCGGCGGGACTCTTGCCAACCTGTTCTCTGATGAAGTTGAGGATTTCTTCGCCGCGCGCTGGCAATAGCTGATCGAAAAGATGCTGCCGGGTCTCGAAGTAATTGTAGAAGGTGCCGTTCGCGACGCCGGCCTCGCTGGTAATTCGAATGACCGAAGCGTCGGCGTAGCCGTATTTGCCGACCACAGTGGCGGTCGCACTGAACAACGCGCGTCGGGTGTCATCGGCTTTCTCAATGCGGCTGCGCGAGGGCCTCTCTTTTCGTCGCGTCGTTATTCTAACCGAAGCCATGTCTCCAGCAATTCCATTGAACAAATGTATAAACCGTGGGCGGGCTGTTCAACAAGGTAAAGGCAATGAAACGGAGAATCGCCTCCAGCGGCGAGCGATGAACATAGATTGCGATATATATGAATTATGAACTAGAAGTCATTTTTATTGACTCGGAATTTCCCATGTGGAATTGTTTGCTCTGATGGTCGACGAGAAGTCTTAGAAAAGCAGCGCCACGGAGGAAACAATGATCAAGACGTCATATCATCGCAATAAGAGGTCAGTCGGTCGCGTCGTAGCCGGAATTCTAACGGCCTTGGCTTGGAGCGGCTCAGCAGGGCGCAGACGAACGACATCTTCAAGATCGGCGTAATCGGTTTTCTTTCAGGTCCGGCAGCAGAATCGTTCGGAATTCCCAGCGTTAACACAGCAAAAATGCTTGCCGAGAAGCTGAATGCTTCCAGCGCTCCTGCGCCTTATTCGGTCATGGGAATTGGTGGAAAGCGGATCGAACTCGTCATAGTCGACGAAGGCGCGGGTGGCACGAAGGTTGTCGAGGGCTTTCGCAACCTCGTTGAGCGCGACCGGGTCGATGCCATCATCGGTCCGATTGGTTCCGGAAGTTGCCTCGCTGTCGCACCGGTGGCCGAGGACCTGAAGCAGTTCACCATTCTTAGTGACTGTGGAACACCGCAGATTTTCGAGGCCCGGTCGTACCAGTATGTCTTCCGTGCGGGAGCGCATGGGACGATGGATAACGTGTCGCTTGTTCTCTACCTCCGCGACAAGAGCATTAAGTTCAGTGCTTTTGGGACGATCAATCAGAAATACGCCTACGGTCAGGATGCGTTGGCCGATTTCAAGGGCGCGCTCGACAATCTGATCCCTGGTAAGAAAGTCAAATCGGAATTGTGGCCTGCCTTCGGGGCCGGTCAATACGGAGCCGAAATTTCTGCTTTGCAAAAGGATCGGCCGGATCTGATCTATTCGAGTCTTTGGGGTGGAGATCTCCAGGCATTTGTTCTCCAGGCCGCGCCACGAGGACTCTTTAAGGACAGTCAGTTGGCGCTCATGGCCGCAGCGCACGTCCTGCCCGCGCTCGGCAACAAGATGCCCGACGGCATAATCATGGGTGAACGCGGGGCGACTGGTCTTCTTGCCCGTTCGAGTCCGCTGAACGATTGGTTCTGGAAATCTTATAGTGATGCCTTCAAGCAGGTGCCGGCTTCGTCGTCGGCATATCGTATGGCCCAATCGATGCTTGGCCTGAAAGTGGCGGCTGAAAAGGCGATGAAGAGCACTGGAGGCAAGAAGCCGTCAAGCGAAGAGCTTGCAGCTGCGATGACCGGCCTCGAATGGGAAGCGCCCGCTGGCCGTATTCGCATGGCGCTCGGCAAAGGCCATCAGGCGATCCAGGACGCGGCTGTCGGAAGGACCAAATGGAATCCGGAGCAAAAAAATGGTCACGCTAGTGGATGTTCAGTATTACGACGCCGAATGTGTGAACCCGCCCGAAGGCATGAAGGGCGTCGATTGGATACAGTCAGGTTTCAAGGGAGCTAAGTGCCGCTGATAGCGACGTCTTCCTTTACCTCATCGGTGTAGCCGACGGTCTTCAGGTGGCTACACCGGTCCCATTCGCGAGAGAAAAGTTTCATGGAAGAGGTTGCGGTCATCGTTGTCGATGGCGTTATCTACGCGTCATGGCTCTTTATCGTCGCGGTCGGGCTGACGCTGATCTTTGGCGTAATGCGGATTGTTAACATCGCGCATGGGGCCATATACGCAATCGGTGCTTACGCGGCGGCCTCGCTAGTGAGCCTGGGATTTGGCGGGGATGCTCCACCTTGGATATCCCTAGCCTTAATGGTTGTCGCGGCTGTCAGCGTTGCCGTGCTGGTAGGTCCGCTCATTGAACGCGGAGTGCTCAGATGGTTCTACGGCAGGGATGAGATGGTGCTCCTGCTTGTCACGTATGCGCTATTGTACATCTTCGATTCGCTTATGCTTATCATCTGGGGCACCACGCCATATTACGTCACAAGCGCCTATACTATTTTCGATACAGTGAAGATCGGTCATCTTTCCTATGTGGGGTACGATTTTCTACTAATCGCCGTCGCCGTCGCCGTCGGCGGCGGCTTGCACGCCTACCTGTCGTGCACGTCGCAAGGGAAGCTGATCACGGCGGTCATATTCAGTGCCGAAGTCAGTTCCGCGATGGGAGTGAAGGTCAGCCGCATATACACGCTTACATTCACATTGGGAGTATTCTTGGCGGCCTTGGCAGGCGCCTTCACCTCTCCGATGATCTCGATTCAGCCCGGCGTGGGCACAAACCTGATTATCATCAGCTTCGCGGTCATCATCATCGGCGGTCTTGGCAGCATCTACGGCGCGGCTGTGGGTGCGCTTATCGTCGGCATCTGTCGATCGGGTGCAATTCACATCGCGCCCCAAGCCGAGCTTTTCGTGGTTTACGTCGTGATGGTCCTAGTTCTGCTGATTCGTCCCGAAGGACTATTTGCGCCGATGAAGGTTCGCCGCATATGATCTCGATCTTCACCTCTAGAGCGGTTCTGTTTGCGTCGCTTCTGGCTGCGATTGCTGCAATCGGTCTTGGTTTTCCGGGTTGGGCGCTCTTTCCGCTATCCCTCGCCATGGCCAATTCACTTGTCGTTCTCGGACTCATCGGTCTTATCAGGACCGGAGGTGTATCGTTCGGCCAAGCGCTCTATTTTGGAGGTGGCGCTTATATTGCGGGACAGACGTCACGTCTCCTGCACTCGACGGATGCGTTCCTGGCGATTGGCCTTGGAGGCGCGACGGGCATTATCGTGGCCGCAATTCTGGGGCCATTCCTGACGCGTTTTCGAGGAATTTTCTTCGCGATGCTCACGCTCGCTATTTCCATGGTTGCGCATGGTTTGTTGCTCAATGCTGGTTGGCTGGGTGGTTCGGATGGGATTAGCGTGCCGACACCGACGTACTTAGGTTTCGCGCCGCAGGGGCCGTGGGTGATCAGGAGCCAGTTCTTTCTTTGCGGTCTGCTCGCGTTGGTAGGAGCCGGCGGGATGGCAGCCCTCTTCCGCTCATCGCTGGGATTGGCGGCGCTCGCGGTAGGTCAGAATGAAATCCGCGTGGAGTATCTTGGTGGGTCCATGCAGAGGATCACGTGGACGGTCTTCGTAATTGCCGGCGGTTTGTCTGGTATGGGTGGAGCAGCGGCGGCGCTGATAATGGGGCATGTGGATCCTGAATGGATGTTCTGGACAAAATCCGGTGAGTTTGTGTTGACGGCTATCTTGAGCGGCTCAACGAGCATTGTCGCCGTATTCGCATCTGCGCTCTTTATGGAAATTCTTCATGCTTTCGCCGCGGATCTGTTTCCGACCATGTGGCGGCTCGCGCTCGGCACGATCCTACTTCTCACGATCTTCCTCGCGCCGGACGGTTTCGGAAGCGTGAAGCTTCCGCGCTGGTTTCGTAAGAGAGGGACGAGCGGCTCGATATGACTGATCTATTGACTGTCACCGGGATATCGAAGCGCTTCGGCGCCGTGATCGCGGCTAATGATATCTCCGTCGCCATCGGATCAGGCTCGCTGACGAGCCTGATAGGTACGAACGGCGCGGGAAAGACGACGTTCGTCAACATTGTGACGGGTTATACGAAGCCTGACGAGGGAAGCATCGTCCTCGGCGGCCGCGATGTCACTCAACTTTCGCCGCGGGAAATAACGTTGCTGGGTGTGGGAAGATCCTTTCCAGATCCCACAGCTCTTTCCGCGTCTCACCGCGTTGCAGAACATCGTTGCATCGATCACCATCTGTAAGGATCGCGGGTGGGCGAGGCTTTCGCGCGCTGAACGTCCGGACGTCGCGGATCACGCGCGGTATCTGCTCGCTGAGTTCGGCCTGTCGCGATACGAGGACCAAATCCCCAGCGTGCTGCCAGGCGGGGTCCGAAAACTACTGGACATCGCCATGGCGCTTGGAACCGATCCCAAGCTCCTCATTCTGGATGAGCCGACCAGCGGCGTAAGCATGGAGGAGAAGTTTCCGACCATGGATACGATTATCCGTGCGGCACGTACAGGGGGGCGATCGATAATCTTCGTTGAGCATGATATGGAACTTGTTGTTAGATATTCCGAGCGCTGCCTCGCCTTCTTTAACGGCGGAGTGATTGCAGATGGCACTCCGTCCAACGTGATGGACGATCCGCAGGTACAGTCCCGTGTCCTCGGACAGATCGTAGATCGACCAGACCATGCTTAGCGTTACGGATCTCCACGTGAAGATTTCCGGAACGGAGATTCTTCGAGGCTTCTCGATGATCGTTCGCAAAGGCGAAATGGTCAGCGTAACCGGTCGGAATGGTGCGGGGAAGACGACTCTGATCCGCGCCATCATGGGGCTGTCGCCCGCCGCGTCGGGACAAATCGAAATCCGTAAGGAGGATTTTACACGTCGACCCGCGCACGACCGTGCAACTGCCGGCGTCGGTTACATGCCGGAGGACCGGGGTCTCGTCCCGCAATTCACTGTTCGGGAGAATGTGCTCGTACCGGGTTGGGCCTTGCGGTTGACGGATATCGAGAAACGGTTCGACCGCATCTGCGGATTGATTCCGGAAATTTCCGAGATGCGCGATCGGAAAGCAAGTTCGCTCAGCGGAGGGCAGCAGAAATTCGTCGCCTTGGGGCGGGCTCTATTGCCCGCCGAGAGCCTGTTGTTGTTAGACGAGCCGTTCGAGGGCGTGTCGCCGAAGCTTTCGCGACGGCTCGCCGAAGTGCTCTTCAAACTAAAGAGTGAACGCCTCGCAGTCGTCATCTCCCAGTCGGAGGATAAGCATTCCGCCGATTTATTTGCTCGCGAGTATCGTATCGAGCGCGGCGCGAACGTCATGTCTCAACATCCTAACGTTAAGTAGAGTGATGGAGCCACCATGCAGTTCCGGTATTATGATTGGATCGATCATCATGCGCGCCGCACACCTAAGAAACTAGCTGTGGTCGATCTCGCGTCGGATCGCCGATTCACCTACCGCGAGTTTCGCGAGCGCATTGTGTTGGTTGCCTCATTCTTGTCGAAGGATCTCTCGATAGGTCCGGGCGACCGGGTCTGCGTCATAGCCAAGAGCTGCGTCGAGGCGTTCGAAATACAGTTCGCCTGTGCCAAGATCGGGGCCATATTTCTTCCAGTAAATTGGCGGCTTACGCCGCATGAGTTGGATTACATCGTTCGCGACGCTGAGCCAGCGGTACTGTTATGCGAGCGCGAGTTCATCGGCGTTGCCGAAAAGCTGGTCAATCGGATTGGGCGTGGTGGCCTTGTCGAGTTTGCCCCTGGGGCAGTCGGAACGCTCTACGAACAGGCTATAGCGGCTCATGAGAGTGCCGAGTTTGCGAATTCGCTCATCGATACAGAAAGCGTCTGGTCGATACTCTATACGTCCGGAACGACTGGCCATCCGAAGGGGGCAATGCTGTCCTATCGGATGATGTTGACCAACGCGGTGAATTTTGGTCCTGCACGTCTGACGCAGGACTCGGTATTTTTATGTGCAATGCCGACTTTCCATACCGGTGGCCTCAACTGCTATGCGAATCCAGTTTTCTATGTCGGAGGGACCGTGCTCGTTATGCATGAGTTTGATCCGGCTCTGGCTCTAACGTTGATGGAAGATCCAAATATCGGAGTCACGCACTTCTTCGGGACGCCAGCTCACTACCTTTTCATAAGTCAGCAAGATCGGTTCGAGGAGGCTCGTTTTCCGGCGCTTTCGGTTGCCGGTCTTGGAGGCGCGCCAGCTACAGATGCGCTCGTCAGCACATGGATAAAGAAGGGCGTTCCGCTGCAGCCTGCATACGGCATGAGCGAAATCGGGCCAGCGATCCTAATTTGTGATCTGGAGCATGTTAGTCGGAAAGTTGGCTCCGCAGGGCAGCCCGTCATGCATATCGATTTCAAGGTTGCCGCTCCCGACGGGAGGGAACTGCCGCCCGGCGAGGTCGGCGAAATCTGGGTCAAAGGTCCGGTTCTGATGTCGGGTTATTGGAGGAAGCCAGACGCGACCGCAGATGCGTTTCGCGATGGATGGTTTGTCACGGGTGATGGTGCCTATCGAGACAAGGAAGGATTCGTCTTCATCATCGACCGCCTGAAGGATATGTACATCTCCGGCGGCGAGAACGTCTATCCAGCCGAAGTAGAAAACGTAATTTGCGCTCTCCCGGGCATTGCCGCGGCCGCCGTAGTCGGGATTCCGGATGACGTTTGGGGCGAAGTCGGTCGCGCTTTCATCATTGTGAAGGAAGGCCATACTATAACGCGCGAAGCGATTATAGAGCACTGTCGGACTCACTTAGCCAAGTTCAAGATTCCTAAAGGCATCGCCTTCGTAGAAGATTTTCCTCGAACGGCGTCGGGCAAGGTGTTGAAGCGCGACCTCCGTTCACTGGGTGGAGCTGCATTCCAATGAGCGGAACTTGACTCGGCTCTTTAAAGATGTCGCCGAGCATTTTTCGCGACTAAACGCGCCATCGCCAAACGGTTTTTCTGTTCCGCTCGTGGCCTTTAGGTTGGGCAAGGGGGTGTAGGCTGTGAGAGAGCCGTTTGAGTTCCAGCTATAATAAGATCGACTGGTGTTCCATCGCGCGCTCGTCCATCTCGTTTTAGCGTCCCTTTTTGAATAGTCCGACCGTCAAGAGCTTTTCATATATGTCGGCCATCGTTTCTATCGATAGTGCCGAACGTCCGACATAGTTGTACTGATAGAGCATAGTCATATAGCTGCGAATACCCATCAGCATAAACACCACGGGCGCTAGTTCTTCTCGATCGTAGCCAGTGATCTCATGCTTGACTGCGCTGCGCTCAAGGCCGTGCAGATAACCCTCATACATTGCTACGACATGCTGCCGGTAGGCGCTTGGAGCGAAAACCTCGGCTTCGTTCAGGACACGAAGAAAGGAGGGGTTCTTACGGCAGAAATCGAAATAGGCCACGAAACGTGCGCGGTCGCGGGCAACGCCTGCTAAGGATTCATCTACTTGTGCCCTGATATGGGCGGTCAATTGATCGCCCAAAAAGGGGAGTAGTTGGTCGAAAATATCCTGCTGGCTATCGAAGTAATTGTAGAAGGTGCCATTCGCCACGTCGGCGCAGCTGGTAATCTTGCCGACAGTCGCTGCCGAGTATCCTTCATCGCCCACGATATCAATCGCAGCTTGCAGAAGCGCACGCCGCGTCTTCTCCTGTTTATCCGCGCGCGAGGACTTGACTTGAACAAGACCGCGAGGGCGGGCGCTGTTGGCTGAATTTTTTGTCATTGCGATCGATCTCATTTGGATTCGGTACATGCATTACAGCATGATTCTGGCGGATCACCTGGAACCTCTAGGTGAGCATGTACAGCGAACGTACTGTAGCATCTGGATCTCCCACAAGTGAATGTACATCCATTATTAATATCATCCGCCACTGATCTGCGCGACCATGCGGGCGGATTTTGTATCTTCTATAAGTGATTATGTCCTCAAGTTAATGCTCGCTTAAATACATTGTACAAAATTGTTGATTGATGCCTTCTGGCTGCGGCTCATCTGGAATGTATCTCAAATTAAAAATGAACGTATAGCCATTTTTTGAGTTGACCTGGATGGGTTGGCGAGCCATGATCATGCGTCACCGACCGAGCAAGACGCGCGAAGCTTGCCTTCAGGCGCGCGGGTGGGGGTGCCTCGGTTTTTATCCGGCATTTCACTAAGCGTGTTGAAATGTTCGGAGTAGTTATCGAGGGTGTGCAGCGAGCTAGGTCCACATATGGCTGGGTGCACTTAGCAGGGAGATTGATCAATGAAGTTTTACGGCGTGCCATCGTTGCCGAATTTAGCAAGATTTGCCTTTGGTGCTCTCGCGTTATGCGGTCTCGGAATCATCGGCGATGCAAAGGCTCAGGAGTCCGTGCGGATCGGTGTGATCACCGATATGACCGGTCCTTATTCCTCTCTGTCGGGGCCGGGTGTCGTCGTTGGCATGAAAATGGCGGTTGAGGAATTCGGCGGAAAGGTGCTCGGGCGACCGATCGAAGTGCTGAGCGCGGACAGTGGGCTGAAGGCCGACATAGCGCTCTCTCGGGCGCGCGAGTGGTATGATCGGCAGGGTGTCCAGATGATCGTTGAATCGTCGGATTCCGGGTCGGCGGTCGCTCTTCAAAAACTCGGCGCCGACAAAAAGAAGATCACCATGTTTCACTCGGGCACCACTGCGCTCACGAATCTGGAATGCTCGCCTTACGGAGTGCATTATGCGTGGGACACATATTCCATGGCGAGTGGTGCTGCCCGGGCAGCCGTTCAGGCGGGTGGAAATTCCTGGTACTTCATCACCGCGGATTACGTCTTCGGAAAATCCCTTGAAGCAGACGCGTCCAAGATCATACGCCAGCTTGGCGGCGACATAGTTGGTGGCGTTCGGCATCCGCTAAATGTGTCTGACTTTGCGTCGTTGCTGCTGTCTGCTCAGCAGTCCAGGGCCAAGGTCGTTGGGCTGGCCAATGCCGGAGGCGACACCCAGAACGCCATCAAGCAGGCGGCGGAGTTTGGATTGGGGGGCGGACAGAAGGTTGTCCCGTTGCTGATGTTTGACACGGATGTGAAGGGACTTGGTCTCAAAGTCGCACAAGGCATGGAATTCGCGACGGCATTCTATTGGGATTATGACGAGAAGACGCGTGAGTTCGCCAATAGATTCTTCGCCATCCACAAAAGCATGCCCACGATGAACCATGCAGGATCCTACTCAGCAACCTTGCAGTATCTGAAGGCCGTTCAAGCGACTGGCTCATTGGATGCGGACACAGTGATGAAACACCTTAAGTCCGCAAAGCTCGAAGACGCGTTTGCCCGCAATGGCCGGATCCGCGTCGATGGCCGGATGGTTCACGACATCTATCAGGTGCGGGTTAAGACGCCGGACGAATCGACCGGCCCGTCAGACATCCTGAAGGTTATGCTGACCATCAAGGGCGATGACGCGTTCATGCCTCTTGCGGATAGTACATGTCCGCTCGTCAAAAAGTAGTTCGACATCAGCTGTAACGGATCGAAGAATCCGAGCAGGCAGCAGCGACAACCATTGTGGCTGCTGCCGAGAAGCTCCGATTTCGCGGCGGGACGGTAGCCCTATTGGAGCAGTCCTTCGATCTGTCGGTCGCGGGAAACAATCACTCAAATTTACTAAGTGTCGGAATTGATGAGATGATCGAATTGGACTTTGGCCTCGATGAGTCGATGCGGATGCTGCGCGAGACTGTCAGGAGTTTCGTGCAGACGGAGCTTGCGCCCCGTGCGTATGCGATCGAACAGGCAAATGACTTCCCAGCCGATATCTGGCGCAAGCTCGGTTCGCTGGGGCTCCTCGGTATTACTGTTGACGAAGCCTACGGGGGCTCTGGACTCGGTTACCTCGCGCACATCATTGCCATGGAAGAGATTTCGCGGGCCTCAGCCGCCGTCGGGATGTCTTACGGTGCCCATTCGAATCTTTGCGTCAACCAGATTCACAGAAACGGAACAGAAGCTCAAAAGCAGCGATATCTTCCCAAGCTGGTATCGGGAGAGCACGTCGGTGCTCTTGCGATGTCGGAGTCAAGCGCCGGTTCTGATGTTGTCTCGATGAAGCTGCGTGCCGACAGGGTTGGCGGTAACTTCGTTCTGAACGGCACCAAAATGTGGATCACCAATGGTCCCAACGCCGACACCCTCGTCGTCTATGCGAAGACCGATTTGGCCGCAAAATCGAAGGGTATCACGGCATTCATCATTGAGCGGGGCTTCAAGGGTTTTTCCACGTCACCCAAGCTCGATAAACTGGGCATGCGTGGCTCCAATACGTGCGAACTCGTATTCGACAATTGCGAGGTTTCTGAGGCGAATGTTCTTGGCGAAGTTGGGCAGGGTGTGCGTGTCCTGATGTCGGGGTTGGACTATGAGCGTGCCGTTATGGCTGCGGGGCCAGTTGGTATCATGGCCGCGTGCCTGGATCTGGTCGTGCCCTATGCGCGCGATCGCAAGCAGTTTGGCCAGCCGATCGGAGAATTCCAGTTCATCCAGGGCAAGCTCGCTGACATGTATACAGCTCAGATGACTGCTCGCGCATATCTTTACGGCGTCGCGCGGGCCATCGACGGCAAGGCGCTTGATGGCCATGCCGCCCGCAAGGACTGCGCCGCGGTCATCCTGTATGCCGCGGAACAGGCCACTAGGGTCGCGGCTGAGGCCATCCAGATCTTGGGTGGCAACGGATACATGAACGAATGCCCGGCTGGCCGATACTGGCGGGACGCGAAGATATTCGAGATCGGCGCCGGCACGTCGGAAATCAGACGTATGCTGATTGGTCGGGAAATTGTCAGGCAGTCAGCATGACGGCTGGTGCAACCGAAGAGCAGACGCTCAATCCGAAAACGAGTAAGGACGTGCGCGCAGTCTTGGTTACTGGCGGTGCTTCTGGAATAGGACGTGCTGCGGCCATCGCCTGGGCGCGTGAGGGTTGCAGTGTATTGGTTGCCGATGTCGACGACCGAGGCGGAGCCGAAACCGTTGAAGCTATTGAAAAGTTAGGCTCGCGCGCCTGTTACCAGCGGGCCAATGTTGCGGACGAGCGTGAGTGCGAGTTCCTTGTCGAGCGGGCTGTCCGGCACTTCGGTCGGCTGGATGTCGCCTTCAACAATGCCGGCATTGCAGGACCGTCCGCGTACGTCTCGAAATATCCAGCCGCAGACTGGCGGCGCGTGATCAGCGTCAATCTCCTTGGTGTATTCAACAGCATGCAGCCCCAGTTGCGGCTTTTCGAGTCGCAGGGTTCTGGCGCCATCATCAACACAGCTTCGGTCATTGCGTTTCGGGGTGTAGCTGGCGCGAGCGCCTATTCAGCGGCGAAACATGGCGTCATCGGTCTGACGAAGTCCGCGGCTCTTGAATACGGCCGGATGGGCATCCGCATCAATGCTATCTGTCCCGGCTACATCGAGACACCGCTGGTTGTCGGTCCCGATGCGGCGATCCCCGACCGGATGCTTGCTGACAAAATTCACCGAACAGGCGCGCGACGGCTGGGCAAACCAGAAGAAGTCGCTGCCTTGGTGCTGTGGCTGGCGTCATCCTCAGCCTCCTACGTCAACGGTGCCGCCATAGCCATTGACGGGGGCTTTCTCGCGTCGTGAATGACGAATTCGAACTAGAGAAACCATATGACCAACTGGAAATCCAAGTACGAGCTCATAACCTTTGATGACGATGAGGGTGTTCTTACGGTATCCTTCAGCAGAGAAGCGAAGCTGAACGCGGTCGATGCGCGGATGCACACCGAGATGTCATGGCTATGGAAGGACGTTGCGCGCGACGAGGCAACGCGCGCGGTGGTTTTAACTGGTGCGGGCTCGGCCTTTTCCGCAGGAGGCGATCTGAACTGGTTCAAGAATATGACGCCGGATGATTTGGACAGGCTGTTCGTTGAAGCCCGGCGTATCATTGTGGACATGCTGGAGGTACCGCAACCCATCGTCGCCGCTGTCAATGGCGCCGCGACCGGTCTGGGTGCGACGTTGGCGTTGATGAGCGACATCATCTACGCATCCGAGAACGCGATGATCGCCGATACTCATGTATTGGCGGGCATCGGCGCGGGAGATGGTGGTGTGGTGATCTGGCCCTGGCTTTGCGGCATGGCACGGGCGAAAGAGTATCTGATGACAGGTCAGAAACTTAACGCGCGAGAAGCTCACAATATCGGGTTGGTCAATCACGTCGTTGAGCATGTCAAGTTGCTGGATACGGCAACCAAGATGGCACGCAGGCTTGCCGATGGGCCGCAACTGGCCATTCGCGGCACGAAATTCTCGCTCAACAAGATACTCCGCGAGGCGGTGAATCTCACGCTCGATACTTCGCTGGTGCTTGAAAAGGAATGCTTTCATTCCGCGGATCACCGTGAGTGCATCGACGCCTTCCTGGAAAAGCGCAAGCCAAAGTTTAATCGATGCTGAGCATATGAACGGGTTCGGAAGAGGCGAAGTTGAATGTCGAACGCAGAAGGCAAGGAGCGCGCGGCGATCTCGAACCAGGCGATGCACCTCGCCCGGAGAGTGAACGTCGGCGATATTGTTAGGCGCGGTGCGCGCCGGCATCGCGACAAGATTGCTGTTGTGATGGGCGAGACACGTCTCTCGTATGGTGAAATTGATGCTCGGGCGAACCGCATTGCGCATGGATTGCTGGCGGAGGGCTTGGGCAACGGGGCTCGCATCGGCGCGCTCGCCCGAAACTCGATCGACTTTCTGACGTTGTACTTTGCCGCGGCAAAGGCCGGCGCTATATTCTGTCCGTCAAATCCGGCAATTCCTGACGCAGATCTTGTCCAGATTCTTAGCCATGCCGAGGTTTCCGCGATTTTCATCGATCCCGACCGGCAGGAGCAGTTTACCGCCGTTGCGTCGCGGGTGCCGTCCATCAGAAAAATCTACGCGGTCGGCGGCAATGGTCAGGCGGATTTTCCGTTGGACTCGTTGGCTGTGTTATCTGAAGGACAACCTGCAACTGATCCGGAGACCGCGACAGGCGATCGTGACATCGCCATGATCATGTATACGAGCGGAACGACCTCCGCGTCCAAGGGGGCGATGCTGTCGCATATCAACGTGACGACAGGCGCCGTGCACAATGCGTTCGCAGGCGAGGTCGATGAGAACACCATCGCAACCGCCATACTTCCTTTGTTTCACTGCGGCCAGCTTTCGATAAGCAGCGGCACGTTAATGCGTGGGGGCACTGTCGTGATTTTCGACGGGTTCGAGCCCGCCACACTATTGGACTCAATTGCACGTGAGCGTATCACCTGGATGTTTGCGCTTCCCGCAATGTACCGGGCGCTATTGGCGCACAAAGCGCTGGACGATACCGACGTATCGAGTCTTGGTTTTTGTTTGTATGCGATGGCTCCGATGGACCAGTCTACGCTGCGGGAAGCATCGCTTAGGCTGAAAGCACGTTTCGCGCTGACGAGCGGGCAGACGGAGGCATATCCGCCCACCGTCGTATTCGCTCCCGAGTATCAGTTGACCAAGGAGGGCGCCTTTTGGGGGCGCGCGATGCCTATGGTCGATCTGGCTATCATGGACGACAAGGGGAACCTCATTGAAGACGGATCTGTCGGCGAAATTGTCTACAGAGGTCCAATGGTTATGGAAGGATACTTGAAGGATCCCGAGGCCACATCTCGGGCTTTCGAGGGCGGATGGTTTCACTCGGGCGATCTGGGGTGTTTCGACAAAGACTCCCTGCTACTCTTCGTCGATCGCAAGAAGGATATCATCAAGTCTGGTGGAGAGAACGTCTCTTCCGTGAAAGTGGAGAGTTGTTTGCTTGCCCATCCAGCGGTGCGGACTGCGGCAATTGTCGGGGTGCCTCACATCCGCTGGGAAGAGGCTGTCGTGGCCGCGGTTTGCTTGCTTCCGGGATCTGCGGAAGACGAAGGGCAATTGATCGCCCACTGCAAACGGCACTTAGCCCCATTTGAAGTTCCGAAGAAGATCGTTTTCTATAGTGAGCTTCCTCAGACTGCGACCGGAAAGCTGCAAAAATTTCAGCTCCGTCGCGAACTCCAAAACCTATTTCGCGATCAGCCGAGGGAAATACAGTGAGCGATCCAGTTGTCGTCATCACGGGTGCGGCTGGAGGAATTGGAGCGGCCGCCGTCTCCACATTTCTACGGCACGGCTGGAAGGTCCATGCGCTTGACCGCCGTGCTATATCTGCCGAGGGGGTTACTGGCCACGAATGTGACGTGATTAATGAAGAACAACTCGTATCCTTGGCCGAGCGCATTGGCCCTATCGATGCATTGGTGCCTGGTGCCGGCATTAATCTGCGACCGGACGACAATACTGCGGAAAAGCTCACGTTGGAGGCTTGGAACCGTACTATTGCGGTGAACTTGACCGGTGTGATGCTTACCGTCCGCGCTTTTCGTCCCAAGGTACGCGCCGATGGAGCGATTGTGCTTGTCAGCAGCGTTGCAGCATTGCGTGCGATTCCTGGCACGGACGCCTATACAGCGAGCAAAGGTGCGATTGTCGCGCTCACTAGAAGCTGGGCAGTCGATTACAGCCGCGAGGGCATCCGGGTCAATTGCGTAGCGCCGGGGCCGACGGATACCGATATGATGTCCGGGCTCCGCGAGAGCTACACCGGCGATCGACAGGTGCAACTGCCTCAGCAGCGTATGGCCACTGCGGGCGAGGTTGCGCAAGTCATCCGTTTTCTAGCGTCTAAGGAAGCCTCTTACGTCTCTGGCGCCATCATCCCCGTTGATGGCGGCGCCATCGCGCACAGCGCAGGTATCCCATTTCCCCGTAGACGTCCAAAATCATAGGCATGACGCGCACTCCCGTTGCGGCGGTGTCGCTTTCTAAGCGATGCGTTGTTTGTCGGTTGCAATGTGTGAACGAAGGTTTGAGTGAATCTCATGAAATCTGCGTCTGAGGCTAGACCGATATCCGATTTCACGCGCAATGCGGAAGCGATGCGCGCCCTGGTCGCGGACCTCAAGGACAAGCTCGCGCAGGTCGCCGGCGGCGGCGGGGAGGTCTCTCGCGCGAAGCACACGGCGCGCGGCAAGATGCTGGCGCGCGAGCGCGTCGATCTCCTGATCGACCCCGGCACGGCGTTCCTGGAATTCTCGCCGATGGCGGCCTATGGCCTGTATGGCGGCGCGGTGCATTCCGCCAGCATCGTCACCGGCATCGGCCGCGTCGCGGGGCGCGAATGCGTCATTGTCGCCAACGACGCCACCATCAGCGGTGGCACCTATTACCCCATGACGGTGAAGAAGCATCTGCGCGCGCAGGATATCGCGCGGCAGAACAATCTGCCGTGTATCTATATGGTGGACTCCGGCGGCGCGTTCCTGCCGCAGCAGGACGAGATTTTCCCCGACGAGAAACACTTCGGCCGCATCTTCTACAATCAGGCCAACATGTCCGCGCAGGGCATTCCGCAGATCGCCATCGTGATGGGATCGTGCACCGCCGGCGGCGCGTATGTACCCGCTATGTCCGATGAGAGCATCATCGTCCGCAACCAGGGCACCATCTTCCTCGGCGGCCCGCCGCTGGTGAAGGCCGCGACCGGCGAGGTGGTCACTGCGGAAGAACTCGGCGGCGCGGACGTTCATAGCCGTCATTCCGGCGTGACCGATCACTACGCGCAGAACGACAGCCATGCCATCGGCATTGCGCGGCGCATCGTCGGCAATCTCAATCCTGCGACATCGTCGGCGACGGGCCTGCGCGAGCCGCGCGACCCGCTGTTCGATCGCGAGGACATCTACGGCGTGGTGCCTGCCGACGCGCGCAAGCCATTTGATGTGCGCGAGATCATCGCGCGCATTGTGGATGGCTCGGAGTTCGAGGAATTCAAGAAGCTCTACGGCACGACGCTGGTCTGCGGCTTCGCCCACATCTGGGGTTATCCGGTCGGCATCATCGCCAACAACGGTATCCTGTTCAGTGAAAGCTCGCTGAAGGGCGCGCATTTCATCGAACTGTGCTGCCAGCGCAATATCCCGCTGCTGTTCCTGCAAAACATCACCGGCTTTATGGTCGGCAAGAAATACGAGGTCGGCGGCATCGCGCGCGACGGCGCCAAACTGGTCACGGCGGTGGCGACCGCATCGGTGCCGAAGTTCACCGTGGTAATCGGCGGCTCCTACGGCGCCGGCAACTATGGCATGTGCGGCCGCGCCTACAGCCCACGCTTCCTCTGGATGTGGCCGAACGCACGCATCTCGGTGATGGGCGGCGAGCAAGCATCGATGGTGCTCAGTCAATTACGCCGCGACAATATCGAGGCCAAGGGCGGCGAGTGGTCGGCCAAGGAGGAAGACGCCTTCCGCAGCCCCATCCGCGAGCAGTACGAAACCCAAGGACATCCCTACTACGCCACGGCGCGACTATGGGACGACGGCGTGATCGATCCCGCCGATACGCGTCTCGTGCTCGGCCTTGGCTTGTCTGCCGCCGCCAATGCGCCCGCCGAGCCGACACGCTTCGGCGTGTTCAGAATGTGATGCGGGTGCAGCGATGACCGATCTCGTCCGCATCGAACGCGACCACGACGTGGCGCGCGTCACGCTGAACCGCCCCGAGTTGAACAATGCGCTCAACAAGGCGTTGATCGAGGCGCTGCGTGCCGCGTTCGAGAGCATCGCCGCAGATCGCTCGATCGCGACGTTGGTGCTAGCGGGCGAGGGCAAGAGCCTGTGCGCCGGGGCCGACATCGGCGCGATGCGGGAAGCGGGGACCTATACGCGCGAGGAAAACATCAACGATGCGCTGCCGCTGGTGCGGATGTTGTCCGCGCTCGACCGCATGCCGCAGACGACGGTCGCGCGGGTGCAGGGGCCGATCTATGGTGGCGGGGTCGGCGTGGTCGCAGCCTGCGACATTGCGATAGGTTCTTCCGAAGCCACGTTCTGCCTGTCGGAAGTGCGGCTCGGCATCGTGCCCGGCATGATCAGTCCCTACGTGCTGCGGGCCATCGGCGAGCGCACCGCACGGCGCTATTTCCAGACCGCGGAAGTGTTCGACGCCCAGGAAGCAAGGCGCATCGGCCTGCTGCACGAGGTCGTGGCAAGCGAGGCGCTGGACGAGCGCGTGGCGAAGATGCTCAAGCAGTTGAAATCCGCCGCGCCCGGCGCGCGCAGCATCGCCAAGAAACTCGCGGGCGACATTGCCGGGCGTCCCATCGATGAAGCCCTGATGAGCGAGACCGCGCACCTGATCGCCGATGTCCGTGCCAAGCCCGAGGCCCGCGAGGGCCTGTCCGCATTCCTTGAAAAGCGCAAACCGTCGTGGACCTGATCCGATGAACGCCAAAGCCGCCACGAAGTCCGCAGCAAGCGCGTTGTATCGCCGGTTCGGCACCTTGCTGATCGCCAATCGCGGCGAGATCGCCTGCCGCGTCATCCGGACCGCGCGCGCCATGGGGCTGCGCACTGTCGCGGTTTATTCGGAGGCGGACGCCGACGCACTGCATGTTGCGATGGCGGATGACGCCGTGCTGCTCGGTCCTGCACGGGCGCGCGACAGCTATCTCAACATCGACCGCATTCTGGAGGCTGCGCAGAAGACCGGCGCGGAAGCGATCCATCCGGGTTACGGGTTTCTCTCCGAGAACGCGGACTTCGCGCGCCGCTGTGCCGAAGCAGGCATCGTGTTCGTCGGTCCGACCGCCGAAATGATGGAGGCGATGGGTTCGAAGTCGGGCTCCAAGGCGCTGATGGAAAAAGCCGGCGTGCCGCTGGTACCCGGTTATCACGGTGAGGCGCAGGACGAGAAAACGCTCGCCGATGCGGCGAAGAAGATCGGTTTCCCGGTTCTTGCCAAAGCATCCGCCGGCGGCGGCGGGCGCGGCATGCGCATCGTCCGCGGCGCGGATGAACTCGCCGCTGCCATCGTCAGCGCCAAGCGCGAGGCGCTGGCGGCATTCGGCGACGACCGCATGCTGATCGAGAAGTTCGTGCAGAACCCGCGCCACATCGAAGTGCAGATCGTCGGCGACAGCCACGGCAACCTGGTGTCGCTGTTCGAGCGCGAATGCACGCTGCAACGACGCCATCAGAAAGTGATCGAGGAAGCGCCATCGCCGACGCTTAGCCCTGAGCAGCGCGAAGCGGTCTGCGCCGCCGCACGCAAGGCGGCGGGCGCGGTGAACTATGTCGGCGCGGGCACCATCGAGTTCGTGTCCGATGGCCACGAGGTGTTCTTCATCGAAATGAACACCCGGCTTCAGGTCGAGCATCCGGTGACCGAACTGATCACCGGCGTCGATCTGGTCGAGTGGCAGTTGCGCGTCGCGTTCGGCGAAAAGCTGCCGCTGATACAGGACCAGATCAAGTTGAATGGCCATGCTATCGAAGCGCGCGTCTACGCCGAGAATCCGAACAAGAATTTCATGCCCTCGGTCGGCCGTATCCGCACGTGGCGCACGCCCGATGAGGTGGACGGCCTGCGCATCGACGCCGGGTACGGCGAAGGCAAGACCGTCTCGCCGAACTACGACGCCATGCTGGCCAAGCTGATCGCATGGGCGCCGACGCGCGACCTTGCGATCTCGCGGCTCAATCGCGGGCTGGAGGAGACCGACGTTCGCGGCATTGTCACCAACATTCCGTTTCTCTCGGCGCTCATCACGCATCCGGAGGTGCGCGCCAACAAGATCGATACCAGCTTTATCGAGCGCGAACTGGCGAAGCTGACGCCGGCCGAAGCCGCATTGAGCGAGCTTGAACTGGGCGCGGCCGTGGCCGCGATCCTGCGCAGCGAGGACATCGCGGCGGGGGCCGATGTGAAGTCGCCGTGGCGGGCCGCAGCCGGATGGACCGCCGTCGGCGCGCGCAAGCGCAGCTTCGTGTTCCGGCAGGCGGATGGCGAGCGCAAGGTGTCGCTGCGCTACGGCAATGGCCCCTCGGTGCTCTCGATCGATGGACGCGACCTGACCTTCGCGAGTTCGGCGTCGGCGCGCGGCGGCCTCGACGTTGTGCTCGACGGCGTCAAGCACCACGTTGCCGGGCTGCTTGACGAGCACGAGGTCTATGTCCGCACCCGCAATGGGCGCTTTGAATTCCACTGGGTCGATCCGTTCGGCACCGAGGACGAGGAGCAGGCCGGTGCCGACCGCGTTGTCGCGCCGTTGCCCGGCACAGTGGTGGCGCTTCTGGTCGAGGAGGGCACATCCGTGGAGAAGGGTGCGGCGATCCTGACGCTGGAAGTGATGAAGATGGAGCAGACGTTGCGCGCGCCATTCGCGGGCATTGTGAAAGAGTTGAAGTGCAAGGTCGGCGACATCGTGCAGGAAGGCGTCGAACTCGCCGAGATCGAACCCAAGGCATAACTCGAGGCACAGGTTCATGAGCGATCAGGTCCGCATCGTCGAAGTCGGCCCGCGCGACGGGTTGCAAAACGAGAAGACGCCGGTGAGCGCCGAGGCGCGGATCGCGTTCATCGAGAACCTGGTCAAGGCGGGCCTGCACGCCATCGAGGTCGGTAGCTTCGTGTCGCCGAAGGCGATCCCGCAGATGGTCAATTCCGATCAGGTGCTGCGCGCGTTCGATCATCATCCGGGTTATGAATTCCACGTCCTTGTTCCGAACGAGAAGGGCTATGAGGCCGCGAAAGCCGCGGGCGCGAAGGTGATCGCGGTGTTCGCCTCGGCGTCGGAAGGTTTCTCGAAGGCCAACATCAACTGCACGGTCGCGGAATCGATCGAGCGGTTCATCCCGGTGATCGAGCGCGCCAAGGCCGACGGCATCAAGGTGCGCGGCTATGTCTCCTGCGTGCTGGGCTGCCCCTATGACGGCGAGGTCAAACCGCCCGCCGTCGTCAGCGTATCGAAGAAGCTGTGGGATCTCGGCTGCTACGAGGTTTCGCTCGGCGACACCATTGGCGTCGGCACGCCGGAGAAGGCGCGGCAGTTGCTGCGCGCGGTCGCATGACCGTGCCGGACGATCAGTCTCAAACTATCTGACGACGGACATATTAATTCGTCGTCCGTTAAGAAGCCAACTTGAGCCCTGGATGAGCATCGAACGCGCGCAATATCGCGCTCACGATCAAGCGCAAAAGCATCCTCAACCATGCGAGGACGCGTCGAAGGTTGTAGCCGACGGCGGTGAGGATGACGTTGGCAGCATCGCCGGTGCGGCCTTTGAGATAGCAGCGGCCGAGGTGGCCTTCGGCTTTCATGTGGCCGATCACGGGCTCGATGGCGGAACGTCGCCGCAGTTCGCGTTTGATGGCGCCGAAGACGCCGCGCTTTTGTCCCGAGATGAAGACGCGGCGCGGGTTTTGCGCATCGTGACCACGATATCCCTTGTCGACATAGGCGCGCTCGATCTCGCAGCCGGTGAGCTTCTGCGTGCCCTCGATGACGTCCCGCAGGGTGTGACCGTCGTAAGGATTGCCCGGCAATGACTTGGCGTGCAGCACGAACTGGCCGCCGGGGGCGCGGGCATTGGTGGTGACGATGGAGGCCTTTACCCCGAACTCGTAGGGCGCACTGGCCTTGCCCTTGCCGATGCACTCGGTCTCGGGAGCGTGGAAGGAATACAGCTTCCAGCCGCGCTGGCGCTGTTGCTGCGAGCGGATCTGGCTGGCACGCGCAAGCGGGACTTCGAACGCCGCCGCGATGTGCTCCTGGCCGCCGATCTTGCGGCGGATGTCGCGAATCAGCCGGCCAAGCCGGGTGCGCAGGATGCGCAATTGCCGGCGGTGGCGGTTGAACTGCTTGGCGTGGGCATAGCGCCCCGCCATCATCGCCGCGCGTTTGGCGATCCGGATATAGGATTGCCGCAGCCGCACACCGTGCTTCTGCGCCAGGCGGTTGAGCCCCTTATACCAAGTCTCGCTGATCAGAACCCGTGCGCCCATTGGCGCAGTCCGATGGACATGATCTTCCAGGGGCGGTCGACAAGGGTATTCCAAGCGTAGCAGCAGTGATCGACGATATCGTCGTAGGATTTGAAGACGCGGTTCGAGAGCCAGTTGTCACGCATATACTGCCAGATGTTTTCAACGGGATTAAGTTCAGGGCATTTCGGCGGCAGGGCGAGGATGGTGATGTTGGCGGGAATGAGCAATCTTGCTGACAGATGCCATCCGGCCTGATCGACGAGGAGGACGGCATGGGCTCCTGGTGCGACCGCTTTGGCGATTTCCGCGAGGTGCAGGTTCATCGCTTCGATATTGCAGGAGGGCAGGATCAGAGCCGCGCCCTTGCCCTGTTTCGGGCAGATGGCACCAAAGATATAGGTCGATGCGGTTCGCTGATCTTGCGGAGCGCTCGGGCGAGTCCCGCGTTTGGCCCACCTGCGGGTGATCTTGTTCTTCTGGCCGATACGAGCCTCGTCCTGGAACCAAATTTCTATCTTGCCGACATCGATTGCGTTTTCGCGCGCGACTTCATCCAGGCGCGCTGGGAACTTTTTTTAAAATCCTCGATGGCTCCCTCGGCCTGCGCATGATGGCGCGGTCGGGCTGAGAGCTTTCGGTAACCCATCGCGCGAAGCTCCCGGCTCAGCGTCTGCTTGGCGACCGTGATGCGGAACTCCTCGTATATCCATTGCGAAAGATCAATCAGCCGCCAGCGCACGACACCGTGGATCGCCGGGATCGGGCCGCTCTCGATCATCCGCACAATCGCCTGGCGTTGCACATCATTGAGCCTCGAGGGTTGACCGGGCGATTTGCCGTCAAGCAGGCCGGCAGCACCCCGCGCATTGAACCGCATCACCCAGTCCCGGATGATCTGTAGCGTCACGCCGCCAATCCTCGCCGCCTCGGTGCGGGTCGCCCCATCGTAAATCGCCGCCAGCGCCAAAAGCCGCCGAGCCTGCGGGCCATCCTTCGTCTTCCTCGCAAGTGCGCGCAGTTGAGATGCCGTGAAATCCCCGCGCAACGATACTGGAATGGACATGACGAACCTCCATCGTTCGCCACCAATGAATCAGAGCGAAACTGATTTGGGAATCGTCAACGAGTCACAATTTCTGAGATTTGGTATTAATCGCCGCGTGCAACAGCTTGGCATCGGTCGGGAAGCTGATGTTCTTGGGCTGCACCGTGGTGTCGACCGTGACCCGCTTAAGGTCGCGGGTCCGCAGCGCGCCGCTGGCGTGTGCCACCCGCAGGCTCTCGGCCAATAGCAGTTCCAGCTTGTCGCCGAGCCGCTTGCGCCAATGGCTCAGGTCCGAGCGCTCGTGCGCGAACTCGTGCTGGAAGAACTCCTCGCCGGTGAAGTGCTGGAAATACGGATCGTAGACCCAGCGCTCGCACACACCTTCGTCGGACAGCCCGTAAATGTGCTTGAGCAACAAAAGCCCGATCGCAAAGCGCGTCTCGATCCCGGGCCGGCCCTTCTCGCTATAGAGCGGTGCGATCTCGCCGTCGATCCAGTCCCAATCGATCGCACCTGCAAGCTGTACCAACTCGTGCTTGATGTTGATGATCTGGTCGAGCCGCGCCCGGAACAGATCGTTCGAACCCATCGTCTCATGCTGCTTCGGCCGCATCGCTCGTCACTCCGCTCAATCAGCGAGAGCAAGAGAATCACAGCTTCAGATTCGAGGGAATCCTAAAACCAGATTGCAAGATTCCGAGGCCAAAAACCCCAAAACCTTGCAATTCAAAACCTGCCCGTTTCGCCGAAAACCGACTCTCAATCAACAGCCTAGCCGTTGTTCACGGACGACTGGATATGCTCAAGGCGATGTCATCCCGCGAGACAAGCACTGTCATGGGCGGAGAGAGCGGACCAATCACGTCCATCTGCGAGCTAAATACATCGACGTCGATGTCCGGAGCAGCGAGCACAACATTCAGACGATTGATCGTGGCATCATTGTGAGCCAAGCGAAGCTGGCGCAACGCTTCCACCGTCACCCACGCGCCCATGCTGTGTCCGATCAAGCTGATCCTTTTACCGGATTGTTTCCGCGAAAGCATCATCAGGAGTTCAGCCAGCCTATCGCGAGAATAGGCAACAGATCTTTTTGTCCGCAACATACCCGGTCGCCTTTGCCTCTGATGGCCAAGCAAACAGGATAGGCATGCCATCAGCCGCCCGTCGGGGTAGTCAATCACCGTGACCCGCTTGCGTGCCAGCGACCGTGCGATCGCGGTCGGCTCCAGCATGAACAGCACCTGGTCGTACTGCAGCGTCAGGTTCACCGAGACCGAGCGCTCTTCCTTCCAGGCAAAGGCGTCGTCGAGATCATCATGCCCGGCGAGCGGGCGGTGACCATCGCGATCCTCGAAGGGCGCCTTGGCAAAGCGCGCGTTGTGCTGCTCCATGAACGTCGGCAGGAATGCATTGCCGGCTGCGATGGTGTCGATGCCGCACAACCGCATCTCCTTCACCAGCCGGTCCTGCAACGTGCCATGGGCCCGTTCCACTCGGCCCTTGGCCTGCGAGGAGTTGGCACAAATGATGTCGATGTTCAGCGCGTGCAGCGCCCGGCCGAACTGGGTCATGCCATCGCCGGAGGCGGCATCCTTCCTGTTGACCCGGAACACGCCGTGCTTGTCGGAGTAGAACGCCACCGGTTTGCCGTGACGCTCCAGATAAGCGCGAGTGGCGGCAAAATAATCGAAGGTGCTCTCGCTCTCGACAAACTGCAGATGCATCAGCCGGCTGGTGGCATCGTCGATGTAGACGAGTAGGGTGCATTGCGGACCGCGGCCCTCGAACCACCAGTGCTCCGAGCCGTCGATCTGGATCAACTCGCCCAGGCAATCGCGCCGATACCGCGGCTGATGCACAGGCTTCAACCGGGCGCGGCGATCCTTCCACAGACCCGCCGTGATCATCCATTGCCGCAGCGTCTCGCGCGCCAGGTGAATCCCGTGCAGCTCCGCCAACTTCTCCGCCGCCAGCGTCGGACCGAAGTCGAAATAGCGCTCACGGATGATGCCGATGACTTCGGCGCGCAACGCTGGCGGATAACAGCGGTTGCTCGGCCGGCCGCGGCGGCGTGAGACCAGCGCCTCGGGGCCATGCTGGTCGTAGGCCTTCGCCAGCCGGAATACCTGACGTCGGCCAAGTCCCATCAACGCCGCAGCATCCGCAACCTTGATCCTGTTCGCCGCCAGATCCTGCAACACGCTCATCCGGTCGATCTCCGTCCGGCTCATCGCAATCACCGTCATCGGCCCCATGCTCCCCAACTGAAACCGTGGAGAGTGGCATCTCTATCTGGGACAACAGTGACTTCTCTATCTGGCGTCTACACCGCTGATCCGCAGAATGTTGCGTTATGGAATGAAACATGCAAGGCTAGAGTCAGTTCCAAATTTATTGCGTGTTTTGCTTCGATAAGCGCGACGTCGTCGCTGCTGATTGTAGTCTTTGTGTTCTTGTTAGAACGAGCGAAATTCCGAAAAATCCTTCCAGTCATGGGGCGCGCCTCTTCAAATCAACGGCATGCTCTATGGCTGCACGCGGTCAAGGCAGTTTTCCGCAGTTTATGCAAAGATCGGCGGGCAACGCTGGCGCTTGGGCGGCGCCGAATTTCCCTCGCTGGTGCATTGCGTCGGGATCTTACTCTTGGAATGCTTCTTCGCGCTGCTTGCGCGCAAATGGAAGCAGAAAAAGCGCAAGCATCACGAGGATAAGAGCGAGAAATGTCGCGCTTATTGGGCGCTCGACAAAGATGCTCGGATTCCCCTGCGATAGCAGTAAGGACCTGCGCAGATTTTCTTCCAGCAACGGGCCGAGAATGAAACCGAGGATCAACGGCGCTCCCTCGCAGCCAAGTTTAACAAGCAAGTATCCGATGATCGACAAAGCGCTCGCGAGATAGAGGTCGAAAGAGCTTGAGTTCAAGCTGTAGACCCCGATGCAACAGAACACGACAATGCAAGGATAGAGAACGCAGTAAGGGACGCTCAGCAGCTTCACCCACAAGCCGACCAGCGGTAGGTTGATGATGAGAAGCATGAGATTTCCGATCCACATGCTGGCGACCATTCCCCAGAAGAGCGATGGATTGGTTGTCATAACTGCGGAGCCCGGCGCGATACCCTGAATCATCATCGCTCCCATCATGAGCGCCATGACGGCATTCGACGGGATTCCGAGGGTGAGCAGAGGAATGAACGAGGTTTGCGCACCGGCGTTATTTGCGGATTCAGGTCCTGCAACCCCTTCAATCGCTCCGCGGCCAAAGCGCTCAGGGCTTTTGGAGATGCGCTTTTCGAACATATACGAAGCGAACGAACTCAACACGGCACCGCCACCCGGCAGTAGGCCGAGTATGCTGCCCACAATCGTGCCGCGTGCGAGGGCGGGAGCGGCTTCACGCAGATCGGCGCGGCTCGGCATGAGCCGTCCGACCTTGCTGACGGTGCCGTGCTGGTTGCCTTGTTGAACGAGATTTCCAATGACTTCCGCGAGACCAAAGAAGCTCAAGGCGACGATCACGAATTCAATTCCTTCAGACAGGTTGACTGTACCGAAGGTGAATCGAGAAGCGCCCGAATTGACATCGGTCCCGACGATTCCCATCAGCAACCCTGCGACAACCATCGCGATCGCTTTCAGAAAATCACCGGCGGCCAGGAGCGTCGCGCAGACAAGTCCGAATAGCATCAGCGAGAAGTATTCTGGAGCTCCGAAATTCTGTGCGACGCTTGCGAGCATTGGCCCAACGGCGGCGAGCGCCAGCGTTCCAAAACTGCCAGCGACAAACGAGCCGATGGCTGCCACAGCCAAAGCAATGCCCGCGCGGCCATCGCGCGCCATGGCGTGACCGTCAAGCGCCGTCACAACCGAACTGGATCCGCCTGGAAGATTAAGCAGAATGGCGGTTGTTGAGCCGCCATACTGTGAACCGTAGTAAATGCCTGCAAGCATGATGAGCGCGGCGATCGGCGACAGGCTGTAAGTGATTGGCAACAACATCGCCATGGTCGCAACAGGGCCAATGCCGGGAAGGACGCCTATCAACGTCCCCAGGAGACAGCCAAGAAAGCCAAACAGAAGATTGGCTGGAGTCGTCGCAACCGAAAATCCAAGAGCGAGATTGTCAAGCATTCGCGTTCACCACTTCGCGAGGGGGATCGCCAAACCGAGCCCGTAGATGAAAACAAGAGAGCAGAAGACGCACAGCAGGAGCGGAAGAAAAACCATTTCCTTCAAGGACGATCGCTGAATCGCAGCCATTGCCAGCAGACAGGACGCAATCAACGCCGGCACAAAGCCAAGGCGCGGAAGGATCCAGCCGAAAGCTATGAGCGATCCACCGATAGCAAAGATGGGTCTCAGCCTTTCGATCGTCAGTTTAGCGCGCGGCTTCATGAAGCCTCGCGCCGCTATGACGATGCCGAGACCAGTCAGAAGAACGCCAAGTACGCGGGGGAAAAAGCCCGGACCCATGCGAGCGACCGTTCCGAAGTCGTAGCTGGCGGAGACGTATACAACTCCAGCCCCGAGGCCGGCGAAGATCAAACCGCTCAACACATCCACATCGTTGATGGGTGAAAGCCTCATCTGACGAAAACTCCCCAAGCATTTCTCAATTGGCGAAGGCAGGTTGTGTTTCTTGCCCATATCGCTGCTGACTATCAGTCAGCAATTTCCATGCCGGCTGCGTGCCTCCTGTGCCAACAGCGGTTCGCTTGCACATTGCGTCCCGTCCTAAGCGCCTCCTTTCCGGGCTGCCGTTACGCAGCAGCGAGAACAACGGTGCTGCGTTCGCGTGAGGAACGTCCAAGAAGCTGATGCCGGTGAGGACATAGTGTTTTCGGCGCACACACACGGCCCGCATCATGAGTCTGATTGAGCCGGCTGGCTGGCGCCGGCAGCAGCGGGAGAGGCTCCTTTCCGTATGGCATAGCAATTGCTGTGGTCATGGAACCACCTGGCACAGCTCGCCGACGCGAGTTGCGCTCAACAAGGCCATCGGAAGCAAAACCATTGGAGGGAAAATTAGTGGTTCATCAGCTGAAGCGAATTGTTGCCACCTGCCTGGCGCTGACATTCTTTGCGGGTGTTGCATCCGCACAAATCTGGCCGAAGGGGCCGGTGCGTCTCATCATACCCTTTCCAGCAGCTGGTCAGACCGACCTGTTGGGACGGGCCTACAGCGAAGCCTTGCGCGGTGTTATCAATGAAGCCGTCGTGGTCGAGAACAAGAGTGGGGCTGGCGGCAATGTCGGTGCCGCCATTGCAGCGCAAGCTGCGGGAGACGGGCAAACAATCCTGGTGGTTACACCGGGGATACTTTCGATCAATCGCTGGCTGTACAAGTCTCAGGGCTTCGATCCCGACAAGGACTTCAAGATGGTCTCGGTCGTTGGCTTGATGCCGAGCGGGGTCGCGGTGCATCCAAGCGTGCCGGCCAAGGATCTTAAGGAGCTGGTTGCGCTTATGAAGGCGCGCTCGAACATCCGGACCGGATCTCCTGGCGTCGGGACGACCGGACATCTGATGCTAGAATTACTTAAGAGCGATGTCGGCGTCAGCTCCATTCACGTGCCGTATCGTGGCAACGGGCCGGCGCTCCAGGCGCTTATCGGAGGCGAAGTCGAGACGCTGATCGACGGCATCCCTGCAATGATCGCGCAGCATCAAAAGGGAGCGATCAAGGTGCTTGCGGTGACGTCTCCGACGCGCATGAAGCAGCTTCCCGACGTTCCGACCGCAGCCGAGCAAGGCTTTCCGCAGATCACGAATGAAGCGTGGTATGGCATAGTTGTTCCTGCTTCAACGCCAGACGCCGTCGTTGCGCAGATCTACGCCGCCTCAACCAAGGCGATGGCCGATCCCAATTTGCTTGAACGCTTCACGACGCTTGGAATCCAGGCTCAGACCTTGAATGGGGCTCAGATGGCAAAAATCGCTCAAGACGAGTCTGCTCGCTGGAAGGCTGTCGTGGAGAAGTCAGGTGCCAAGCTGGATTAACGACGGGCGCGAGCTTCGCTTTGTTTGACCACGTTTTGGGGGCGAGCCTATCCGCTCAGGATCGCCCCCTTTGCAACCAACCCGTCGATCTCGCTTGGCGAATACCCGAACCCCTGCAGGACATCGAGCGTATCTGCGCCGATAGTGCCGGCAGGCTTTCCCATTTGAGCAGGGGTCGCTGAAAACGTGATCGGGGAGCGAATTGCCGTGATTTGCCCCTCGCTCGGATGCTGGACTGTCTGGAACAGGCCCACCGCGTTGAGGTGCTGATCGTCCAGCAGTGCCTTGAGACCGAGCACGGGCGCAACCGGAATGCTGGCGGCCCGCAGTTTCTCCAGCCAGTAGCCGGTTGACTTCTCAGCCAGAATTTTGCCGAGCAGGCTGTACAGGACTTCGTAGTTCTGGCTTCGCGCTGTCTGGCTCGAGAATCGAGGGTCGGCTGCGAGATCCGGACGATCGACTATTCTGAAAAAGTCGCGCCAATTCTTGTCATTGTAGGGCAGTGCGCAAACGTATCCATCGGTGGTGCGGTGGGGTTTCCGGAGTTGCGACAGCACACGTGCGTATCCAATTTCATGGTCGCGCCCGAAGGTGCAATCGCCCAGATGTTCGACCATCAGAAACTGCACCATGGTTTCGAACATCGGAACTTCGATCTGTTGGCCCTCTCCAGTTCGCTGTTTGTGAAGCAGCGCGGCAAGAAGTGCGTATGCGAGCGTTAGCCCGCAGACCTTGTCCGCGATGACTGTCGGGAAGAAGCGCGGCTCGCCGGCCAGTTGCGATGCAATGTCTGCAATTCCGCACAGCCCTTGAATCATATCGTCGTAAGCCGGCTCATCGCCATAGGGGCCATCTGCTGCATACCCATAGGCGCCGCAATAAACGATGTCCGGTTTGGTTGCTTTCACGCTTGCGTAGTCGAGCCCGAGCCGCTCAATCGCTTTTGGTCGCATCGCATGCACGAACGCATCTGCCCCGCCGATGATTTTCATCAGTACGTCGCGAGCCTCGGGCTTCTTCAAATCGAGCGCAACAAGGCGCTTGCCGCGGTTCAGTGTCAGGTGGATGGGGCCCATGGCGTGACCGCCGTTCTTGCCGACGTGACGCATGATGTCTCCGTCCGGAGATTCAATCTTGATCACGTCAGTTCCGAAGTCGGCCATCACTTGCATTGCATAGGGGCCCATGATGACGGCCGTCAGATCAACGATCTTGATGCTCGTGAAGAGGACCGTGTTGCGTCGTGAACGCGCTGCTCATGGTGACTCGCCCGCTTTATTTGAGATGGATCTGAAGATTGATGCTGTCGTTTTCCCGTTAGCAAAATGTGTGCCATGCGGCGATTGAGTGCTGCGATAGCGTAAAGGACTTGTTGCAGTGCGCACTGTCCGCGACGCAGACAGAGCGCACACCGCGCTGTACGCGGACTGGACATAAATGCTGCTTCTGTTGCTGCATTTTCTCAACGCAGACGGCTTCGCTCGGATGGTATGCGCCTTGCACAGTGACGTGGGCATTACCCACAGCGAGACATCGATGAGCGAATTCAATTCTTCAATCTTCACCCCTGCAATGCTCGCAGGGCGAACGGCCTTTATCACCGGCGGCGGCACAGGCATTGGGCTCGGCATCGCGCAGATGTTTTCCCGACTGGGCGCACGCGTCGTGATTGCCAGCCGAAAGCAGGATGTCGTGATCGCTGCTGCAGAAGGTTTGAAAAGCGCAGGAGGTGAAGCGCTCGGCATTGTCATGGATGTGCGGGACTATGACGCGGTTGCCGCTGCGATGGCGAAGACGGTCGAGCACTGGGGCGGGATTGATATTCTCATCAATAACGCCGCGGGGAATTTTGCCTGTCCGACCGAGGAACTTTCGTCCAACGGCTGGAAGACTGTGGTTGATATTGATCTCAATGGCACGTTCCATTGCTGTCGTGCCGCGTTTCCCTATCTGTCGGCCTCTCCTCATGTCGGCCGGATCGTCAGTATTATTACCGCTTACGCCTGGGGCGGCTGGCCCGAATGTGCGCCTGCCGCAGCGGCGAAGAGCTGGCATTCAATCGCTGACACGCACTCTCGCGCTGGAGTGGGGTCCGAAGAACATTCTGTCAAATACGGTCGCGCCAGGCCCGATTGCCGATACCGTCGGCACGCGCAAAATTCACGAAGACACGGACCGTGCTGAAGCTGAACTCGACAGAATTCCGGTCGCCCGTTTCGGTCGTGTCGACGAGATCGCCGCCGCAGTGACCTATCTCGTGTCTCCGGCGGCGCTTTACGTCAACGGCACCGATCTGGTCGTGGACGGCGGTCGGCAATTCAAAGCCACTTCTCGCCCACGCAAGTCCTAATTCGAAGGTGCGATCATGAACCAAGAAAAAGTATCACCCATCAAGATCACCCGCGACGGGTCGGTCACCATCGTCCGGCTCGCATGTGACGAGAATCGGAATTCACTGACCCAGGACATGCGGAACTTGATTGCCGCAACGTTTCACGAGCTCGAAGCAGACGTAGACTGCCGCGCCGTATATCTCACCGGCAGCGGACAGTCGTTCTGCTCGGGCGGCGATTTGCCGATGCTGAAGAATGAAATGGATCCGTGGTCGACGCATGTCCGCTTCAATAGAACGGCGCAGTGGCTGACGGCGCTGATCCGCTTTCGCAAGCCTATCGTGGTTGGCGTCAATGGCTATGCCATTGGCGGCGGTTTTGGATTGTCTTTGGTCGGCGATACCATCGTCGCGGCTGAAAGCGCGCAGATGATGGCCGGCTTCTTCCGGCTCGGTGTGATCCCGGACATTGGCGTGATGTACAACCTGCCGCGGCTGATCGGACTGGCGCGCGCGCGCTCCTTTATCTTCGAGAACAAGACATGGAGCGGCAAGGAGGCCGTTGAAAACGGCGTGGCTTCCGCTGTCGTGCCGGATGATCGCCTTGATGAGGAATGCCTCAAGCGTGCGCACGCCTTCGCAGACGGGCCCGTGGAGACAATGGGTCTGGCGAAGTGGCTGATGGGCAGAACATTCGAGAGCTCGATGGACGATATGATGGCATTCGAGAATCTCGGTCAGTCGCTTGCATTCACCAGCCAGGCATTTCAGGCGGGCCTCGACGGGCTGATGAACAAGAAGAAGCCGGACTTCCCGGCGGCGTCCGAACGGGAAACCTTTGTCAAAGTGGCGCGCGCCAGGAAGAAAGCCAAGTGAGCAGTTCCGATTTACCGATGCCGGCCAGCAACGCGGACAGTGCGCCTTACTGGCAGGCCGCGCGCGAGGGAAAGCTCGTGCTGCAGCAGTGTGCAGCGTGCGGGCTCAAGCGATACCTTCCCCGTCATTTGTGCCCGACCTGCTGGTCCGACCAGACAGAGTGGGTCGAGGCATGCGGCCGGGGTACGGTTCATGCCGTGACGACTGTGCGGCGAGCGCCATCGCAGGCATTTCGCGACAAAGTCCCTTACGTGGTCGCTCTTGTTGATCTCGAGGAGGGGGCCGAGGATGCTGACCAATATCGTTGGACCCAACGCGGAGCAGGCTCACATCGGGCAGCCGGTGGAAGTCACTTTCGAGGTGCGTGAAAACGGCGCGGTTCCTCAATTCCGGATCGCCGGGGGGAGCGCAAAATGAGCGAAGGTCTTCGCAATCGCGCAGTTGTTGTCGGGGTCGGCGAATCCGACATCGGCAAGGTGCCCAACATGACCGGCCTCGGCTTGAACGCGCAGGCTGCAAAACGCGCGCTCGACGACGCCGGGCTCAAGCCCAGCGACATCGACGGCCTGCTGACGGCATACTCCTTCACCGAACCCTATTTCATGCTGGGCTCGGTGCTGGCGGAGTATCTCGGGCTCAAGCCGACCTTTTGCGCGTCGGTGATCGTCGGCGGCGCTTCGCCGGCGGCGATGATTGGTCACGCTGCGGCAGCGATTGCGGCCGGCCGATGCCGCGCTGTGCTCATTTGCGCCGGAGAGAACCGCGCCACCGGCCTGTCGCGCGACGAGGCCGTGACCGCGCTTGCGGCGGTTGGTCATCCGTATTTTGAGGCACCATACGGCGCCTTCATTCCGGCACTCTACGCAATGGTGGCTAACCGCTATATGCACGAATACGGCACCACGTCGGAACAGATGGCGGCCGTCGCTGTGCAATCGCGACAGCATGCGATGTTGCATCCGAATGCTCATATGCGGACCGCAATTTCAGTCGATGACGTTCTCAATGCAAAGAGAATTGCCGATCCGCTGGGCGTGCTGGATTGTTGCCTAATATCGGATGCGGGTGGCGCGATCATCGTCGCTCATCCGGACCTTGCGCGCGACCGTCCCAAAGCGCCGGCATGGCTCCTGGGTGTGGGTGAACATCACACCCACGAACATCTGATTGCGTCGCCCAGTTTGACTGAGTTCGGCGCAGTCGAATCCGGACGTCTTGCTTACGCAATGGCCGGGCTCGGGCCGAAGGAGATAGATTTCGCCGAACTGTATGACTGCTTCAGTATCGTGCCGATCATCGAAGCAGAAGAGCTAGGTCTGTGTGGCCGCGGCGAGGGCGGAGCTTTGTTCGCCGGAGGCCATGCCGCCTTCAACGGGCGTCTTCCCATCAACACGCATGGCGGAATGCTGTCGCATGCCCATGCGGGGGCGGCGGGAGGGCTGTTCGGCGTCATCGAAGCCGTGCGCCAACTGCGCGGCGAATGCTCAAATCGTCAGGTCAGCAAGCATGAGGTCGCCCTCGTGCACAGTGAGGGCGGCATCATGTCGTCGCACTGCACGCTGATCCTTGGCCGTGATCGCAACTGATCACCCGAAAATTCTGGAGATATCAAGCTATGCCCTACAAAACATTCGGGTTCACCGAAGATCAAGTATTGATGCGTGACAACGTCCTTCGCCTTCTTGAACGTGTGTTTCCGAGCGAAGCAATCAGCGACCATGAAGTGCGTTCGGCTTATCCGCATCATGCGCACGCCGAACTCGCGCGCGCGGGCTGGTTCGCGTTTCCTTTCGACGAAACGTACGGAGGCGCAAATTGCTCGCACAAGGATCTCACGATTCTCCTTGAAGCGCTTGCCTATCATCACAAGGGGCTGTCCACGGCCTATCTGGGCCCGACGATTTACGGAGGAACGGCGCTGCGGCATGCAGGCAGCGAGGAACACAAGCGCACCTACATTCCGCAGATCATTGCCGGAAACATCCAGATGGCGATCTGCTACACGGAGCCATCGAGCGGTTCGGATGCGGCAGGTATTCGCACCCGGGCGGTGCGCGACGGTGACGACTACATCATCACGGGCCAGAAAGTCTTCATCACCAATGCGCATGTCGCCGATCTCATGGTGGTCAGCGCGAAGACCAATCCGGACGCGGGCCGCCGGGGCCTCAGCATGTTCCTTGTCGATGCAAAGTCGGCGGGGATCCAGATTCGCAATCTCGATCCGCTGGGCAGCCGAACGACGTTGATCAATGAAGTGTTCTTCGACGATGTGCGCGTTCCCGCCAGCAATCTGCTGGGCGCGGAAAATGAGGGCTGGAAGCTCCTTATGCGGGGTCTCAACATGGAGCGGCTGGTGCTCGCGGCGGCGAGCTGTGGCCAGGCGCTCAAGGTCATCGAGATCGCCAAGGCCTTCGCAAAGGAACGCAAGGCATTCGGAAAGTCCCTGACTGAGTATCAGGTGATCTCGCATCGGCTCGCCGAAATGCAAATGCTGACGGAATCCGCGCGCGCAATGACATTCCACACCGCCGATATGCTGGATGCGGGCGTCGACGCTGTGATGGAGACGGCCACTGCCAAGACAGTTGCGGCGGAAAACGCCTGGAAGGTCGCGGATCTCGGGATGTCCATTTTTGCCGGCAGCGGCTATGTGCAGGGCGACATGCAGCGCATCTTCCGGGATACGCGCCTCGGCCCGATCGGGGGAGGAACCAGCGACATTCTGCGCAATGTGGTTGCGAAGGAAATGGGACTCTAACCAAAGCCCAAAGTGCAGGGTGCAACGAGGCGCGTGTTGGACTGATACGAGATTATCGCCGGGCGCAACAAGCCGACGTCGTACGAGTAAGTTTACTAAGCTGGGCCGGGCGCTATTGTATGGAGCGCGGACCGATACATGGGATAACCTTAAGAATGATGAAAAAAGACCTGGGCCGAGTTGCATTGCTGGCTGCGTTGTTCTTCTGCGTTGCTGCAAAGTCCGACGCTTTCGCTCAATCCGAGTATCCCACCCGTCCTATCCGCTTGATCGTCGGATACGCAGCCGGCGGATTGACGGACGTGATGACGCGCATGCTGGGCGAGCGGATGAGCCGCGAGCTTGGTCAGCCAATCGTCGTCGAAAACAAGGTCGGTGCAGCAGCTTCATTGGCTGCGACGTTTGTCGCGCAGTCGCCGCCCGACGGCTATACAGTGCTGATGGGGACGACGAGCCTTGCCATCAACCCCAGTTTGCAGCCTTCGCTTACGCCGCGCAGTCCGATGACGGAGCTGGATCCGATCGGGCTCGCCTACGAGACGCCGTTCGTACTTCTTACAAGTAAAAATGTTCCAGCCCGGTCGTTCGCTGAATTTCTCGCCTATGCGAAGGAAAAACCTGGCCAGCTCAACGTCGCCAGTTCAGGAAACGGGGCGGTCAACCATCTGATCCTCGAAATGGTCAGCCGGCGCGCCGGAGTGCAACTGATGCATATCCCTTACAAGGGTGCCGCGCCCGCCATTATTGACATTCTGGCTGGCAGGCTCGATGCCACCTTCGCGACGCCGCTCGATGCCGTTCCCGTTTCCGAGCAAGGTGCCGGTCATATTCTTGCGGTTACGTCGAACAAGCGCGCGGCGCTTCTGCCAAACGCGCCTACCGTTGCGGAAACTCTGCCCGGTGTGCACGGCGTATTCTGGCAAGCTCTCTTCGTTTCAAAGGGAACACCGGAACCAATCATTGCCAAGCTTGCAAACGCTTTGCGTATTGCGACCGAAGACGCTCAATTGCGATCCAAGGTTGCCGAGCGCGGCGTCACCATGATGACAGGGGGCCCGGAAGAACTCCGAGCATTCCTCAAGTCCGAAACCGACGATTGGGGGAAACTCATTCGCGAGGCCGGCATCAAGGTGGAGTAGTTCGAAAGCCCGAGGGAATCTCTGGGATGGATGAGTTGGCGGCTGCAGGTTCTGCCTGGCCGCCAATTCTCGTCTGTTTCGTTGTATCTGGATCGTGATTGCCGATGCGCCGGCGGTCTGACTGACCTAGTCGTGCTTGGCGTCGCCTTGCGGACGCCGGCGATACAAGAGGGTAGCCGTCATCTGCTGCACCTCGACGTCGTTCTGGTTTCGGATGCTTCGTTGCAATGTAACAGAACCACGGTCAGTTTTGGACGAGGCGCGGGTTGCGGTCACAGTCGCATATACGCGGATCGTGTCTCCGTGCTTGACGGGCGTGACGATGCGCCAGTTGGTGATTTCAAGTAGCGCCAGGAGAGTTCCGTCGTTAATGCCGCTCGCGTAGGTCAGGCCACCGGCGATCGCGTAGATCAGCGGTCCGTGAGCAATCGGTTCGCCAAACTGGGTTGATTTGCAGTACTCGAAATTGGTGTGCACCTCATTGAAGTCGCCTGAGAGGCAGGCGAAGTTCACGATGTCGGTGGACGTTATCGTTCGGGCTGGGGTCACCAGTATTTTCCCGATCTCGAAATCTTCAAAATACATCCCGCGTGGCTGATCCATATCCGTTTCCTTGTTATTGGTAAGCATCAGGCAGCAAACTCTGTGCCACTGTACGATTGCGTGCGGGAGAACCATACGATCGTCTCGGGCGGTGCAGCAGAGACGGTGGCGGCTTTCGGGCAATTTCTGTGTTGATCGAAAACACAGGTGTCTCTGGCGAAGTCAATTGAGACCGGCGGTCACTTCGGAAACCTCAAGGATTCCTGCATATTTTTAACTGGCACTCTCCTTGCTGTCCTTCGGTGGGATTAACGGGAGGACATCACATGAAATTTCTTGCCACCGCAGCAGCGACTGCAATTTGGATTGTCGCGTCGTCGAGTTACGGCGTTGCACAATACTCGGATGATGTCGTCAAGATCGGCGTTCTTGACGATATGTCCGGGCCTTATGCCGACATTCAGGGGCCTGGCGACGTTGTCGCGGTCAAGATGGCCGTTGAGGATTTCGGCGGCAAGGTGAATGGAAAGCCGATCGAGGTGCTTTCCGCTGATCTTCAGAACAAGGTGGACGTCGGCAGTGCGATCGCTCGCCGTTGGTACGATGTCGACAAGGTCGACACCATTATGGGGCTTGGCAACTCAGGGGTTGCTCTCGCTGTGCAAGGCATGTCCCAGGAAAAGAACCGGATTGCAATCACGACAGCCGCCGGATCGACCGCGCTGACCGGCAAGGCGTGCTCGCCAACCGGAATTCATTGGGTCTACGATACTTATGCGCTCGCGAACGGGACGGCGAGTGCAATCATGAAGCAAGGCGGCGGCGATAGCTGGTTCTTTCTGACGGCAGACTATGCATTCGGCCACTCGCTTGAACAGGAAACTTCGACGATCGTGAAGCGAAAGAACGGCAAGGTCATCGGGTCGGTGAGGGCTCCACTAAACTCGTCCGACTTTTCGTCTTTTATCCTGCAAGCACAGGCCTCGAAAGCTCAGGTCATAGGGCTTGCGAACGCCGGCGCGGACACCATCAACGCGATCAAGACTGCAGCGGATTTTGGTGTTGTGTCAGGTGGACAAAAGATGGCCGGTCTTCTGGTTTTGTTGACCGATATTCACACGCTTGGACTCAATGCGGCGCAGGGACTGTTGTTTACCGAGGCCTATTACTGGGACCAGAACGACGAGACGCGCGCTTTCTCAAAGCGCTTCGCTGAGCGTCATGGGGGAAAGCCGCCAACGATGTTTCAGGCGGGTATTTATAGCGCGGCGATGCACTACCTGAAGGCAGTGAAGGCCGCAGGCACGGATGAGACAAAGGCTGTGATGACACAAATGAGAAGCATCCCGGTCAATGACTTTATGACCAAGAATGGCAGCATCCGCGAAGACGGTCGAATGATGCGTGATATGTATTTGCTTCAGGCCAAGAAGCCATCCGAGTCGAAAGGGGAATGGGATCTGATGAACGTCATTGCGACCATTCCTGCTGATCAAGCCTTCCGGCCGCTTTCGGAGAGTGAGTGTCCACTAATTAAGAAGTAACGGCCGATCGGGCGGAGGAGAGATGCCCTCTCTTCCGTCCATCGTTTCAAGTATCCTGACCTTCGCCCATTTCGGCGAGTTTCTTGTACAAAAATGAACGAGAAATCCCCAAGAGAGCTGCGGCTTTCTTCTTGTTGCCGCCACATGCCGCTATGGCTTCCTTGATTTGCTCGTTCTGAAGCTCGGCAACGACGTTCTTGAGATCACGGGTTAGAATATCTCGCGGCGCGATTGGTGGGGGCGCCGCGCCAAGGCGCGCGGGCATCGGGGAGAGATCCTCCACGCAGATGGTAACAGCGTCAGAAAAAACAAAGGCGCGTTCGATCTCATGCTGAAGCTGGCGAATGTTGCCGGGCCAAGGCCTTTCGGCCAGCTCGGCCAACGCTGCTGCGCTGATATCAGGCACGGGTCTGGCGTGCCGGTATGCAATGTCATGCAGAAACTTCGTCGCCAGCAAAGGGATGTCTTCGATCCTTTCGCGTAATGGTGGAAGTTCGATGACAATCGGCGAGATGCGATAAAACAGATCGAGCCGAAAGACTCCGCTCTCAACCGAAGCCTGGAGATCCTTGTTCGTTGCTGAGACAAGGCGGAAATCTACCGCCCGGGGGCGATCTCCGCCGACGCGCTCGACAATTCGATCCTGTAGGACGCGAAGAAGTTTTGCCTGAACCTCAAGGGGTGTGTCGCCGATTTCATCCAGGAAGATCGTGCCGCCTTCAGCTTGTTCGAATTTACCCTTACGCCCTTTTTTGTCGGCGCCTGTAAAAGCGCCGGCTTCGTAGCCGAACAGCTCCGATTCCACCAGATTGGCTGGAAGAGCTGCAGCATTCACGTTGACCATCGAACGGTCGCGGCGCGGGCTGAGGTGATGAAGGGCGTGTGCGACGAGTTCCTTGCCCGTCCCGCTTTCTCCGCGAATGAGAACAGGGATCTCGAGTGGAGCGACCTTGATGATCTGCGCCCGGAGCCGCTGCACTGCGGTGCTCCCGCCGATAATGGCCTCTAATCCGTAGTCGCGGGATCGCAGGGTCTCGGTCTCGCGTTTATAGAACTCAAGTTCTCCTTCGAGAGCTTTGACCCGAAGGCTGAGCGCCTCCAGCTGTTGAGGTCCTTTGAACATGACTCGTCCGATGGCGCCGATTATCTGGCCATCTCGCTTAATTGGAATGCGGGAAACGACGCGGTCAGATCCGCGCATGCGCTGGATGGAGCCGATTTCCGATTTTCCGGAAGCAACGACTTCGTGCAGGCGAGTATTGTCGATGACTTGCTCGACCGGTCGGCCAATTCCGTCTCCGGATTTGAGGCCGAAGAATGTTTCGTGAATGGGCGAAACATAGACGAGGTGGGCATTTTTATCCACGACCGTCATTCCGTCAAACGGATCGGTCAGCAGATGCTGAAAGATATCCCAAGCAAAATCCACACTCCCGATGAAGTTAAGGAGCGCGTCTCCCGGGGAGTTGCTGAAGACAAGCAGTTCGCCCTGTTCCATGGGAATGAGCAAAACTGTAAAAACCTTACGATCCAAATTCAGCGTCGTCAGACGCTGATTGCGGATATCGCCCATCCACATCTTGTCGGAGGCCAGTGACTTGACGCGCGGATCGTTGCCTATGCCGACGGTCGTCACCGGGCGATTTGTGGCGTCGGTCAGGACGACCCCGACGACCTCGAAGTTCGTTGTTGCAGGCATTTCCTCTGTCCTTTTTGAGGACACATCAGCATGGCGATGAGGTCATCGCAAGGACATTTGTTGCCACGGAATACACGAAGGATTTTCGATACCGAGACGTTAAAAGGGAAATCCGGCCCAATTCGCTCAAACAGCGTGCTCAGCTGGAGCTGGCACAGCTGTTGCTGTTGTAATGCTGTCCGATCATTCGGCGGCAGACACTTTGCTGCATTGCGAGAGGCTCATGAGACCTTTTCTCACTATTCATCATCCGACGAGCGCGCAGCGATACTACGAGCGCGGACTGTGGCGCGCTGACACGTTTTACAACTTGCTGACCCAGCACGCGGCGCAGCGGCCCGATGCGGTTGCGTTGGAGGACGGACGGCACAAGTTGTCCTGGTCGCAGCTTCTGCAATGGGTCGATGGCGTTGCCGCCAATCTTCGGGAGTATGGGTTGGTGGGCGGTGATCGGGTTTCGATCTGGATGTCCAACCGCGCAGAAACCGTCGTCATGTTTCTGGCTTGCGCACGTGAGGGGTTGGCCTGCAATCCTTCGCTTCACAAGACCCATACCTGCGCCGAAGTTGTTGAGTTGTTGTCGTCGCTGTCCGCGCGCGCCTTGCTGACGGAACCGGGCTGGGGCGCGGACCGATCCAAAGTTGATTTCGATGCGATGCTGGTCCGCATACCGAGCCTGAAGGTTGTGTATACGCCGGAAGGCTTTCCGACGGCCGCGGCGAATGCAACGCCACCCTGCCTGGACCCGGACAAGATCGCCTATCTCGCCTTCACGTCGGGAACGACGGGTTCTCCCAAATGCGTTATGCATTCGGACAACACGTTGCTCGCGAATGCTCGCGATCTTGTTCGCGACTGGAAGCACGGTCCCGATACGGTGTTTCTGTCGCTGTCGCCGCTATCGCATCATATCGCCTGGGTAGGGGTGGCGCAGTGGCTTCTGACCGGCGGCCGCTTCGTCACGGACGATCCGCCGCCGGGGACGAGCCGGCTGGATTGGATCACGGAATCCGGCGCAACATATGTGTTAGGCGTGCCTACCCACGCGATGGATATTCTGACCGAGCAAAAGCGGCTTGGCCGCCAGAAACTCGGCGCGACCACAGTGTTCTATATGGCGGGCGCTCCAATACCGCAGTCCCTGGCGATGGCTTTCGTCAAGCAGGGCGTTCAGCCACAAAATGTTTACGGGATGACCGAGAACTCATCCCATCAGTACACCCATCCATCCGACGCGACAGAAACCATCGTGGGTTCATGCGGGCGTGGCGGTCATGCCTATGAAGTTCGGCTTTTCGATCCGAACGATCCCGACAGGGAAGTTGGTCCCGGAGAGGTCGGTCATATCGGCGGGCGAGGTGCCGCGCTGATGCTCGGTTACTTCAACAATCAGGGCGCGACCGAGGGCAGCTTTAACAGCAACGGCTGGTTTCTGTCGGGTGATCTCGGGATCATGGACGATCAGGGGAATCTGCGCATCGAGGGCCGACTCAAGGATTTGATCATTCGCGGCGGCCACAACATCTATCCCTCGCACATCGAAGATATCGCGGTTCGCCACAAGGATGCTGGCCGGGTTGCTGCGTTTCCTGTGCCGGACGATCGGCTGGGCGAGCGGGTCTGTATCGCGGTCTCTGGCGCCGTTCAGCCTGACGAATTGATCGATCACCTGCGACGACAGGGACTCTCCAAATACGAAATTCCGGAATTCTTCCTCCGTGTCGAAGAGTTTCCGCTGACCGCAAGCGGAAAAATTCTCAAGCGTGAGCTTGTCCTCCAGGTCAGGCGAGGGGAGCTGAAGCCGCTGCCGGTTCGAAACGAGACGGTTGCGAAAACAGCTTGAGAGGAACGAAGTCAGTCATGCGTCCTCTTGAGAATATCAAGGTTATCGATTTCAGCACGCTTCTTCCTGGGCCGCTTGCTGGTTTGATGCTGGCCGAAGCCGGCGCGCAGGTCATCAAGATCGAGCGGCCGAACACCGGCGACGAGATGCGCAGCTACGAACCCAAGCTCGGCGGGGACAGCGTCAACTTCGCGCTTCTCAACGCGGGCAAGGAAAGCATCACGATTGATTTGAAGGCGGGCGATGCGTTCGAGCGTTTGCGACCACTGATTGAGCAAGCCGACATCGTCATCGAGCAGTTTCGTCCAGGTGTCATGGATCGGTTGGGATTCGGATATGCCGATCTCAAACGGATCAATAGCCGGTTGATTTATTGCGCCATCACGGGATGGGGACAGACCGGGCCCAAGGCGCTCGTTGCCGCGCATGATCTGAATTACATGGCCGAGGCGGGCATTCTCGGACTGACCGCCGGCGCCGATGGCGCACCGGTGCTTCCGCCGGTACTGGCCGCTGACATTGCAGGGGGTGCTTATCCTGCAGTGATGAACATCCTGCTGGCTCTCCGGCATCGCGATCAGACCGGAGAAGGCGCATATCTCGATATCGCCATGGGCGAGAACCTTCTGTCCTTCGTCTATTGGGGTATCGGAAACGGCTTCAGCGCCGGTATGTGGCCCGGCGGAGGCGATGCGCTCGTCACCGGTGGAAGTCCGCGCTATCAGATCTATGCGACAGCGGACGATAGGTATCTGGCGGCTGCGCCTCTTGAGGAAAAAATTCTGGACCAACTTCTGTTCGATCATCGGGCTCCCGGAAGAGATGCGAAGTTCGGAGGTTGATCCGAAGGTTGCGACTGCAGCCGTTGCCGCCATCATCAAGCAAAAAGTCAGCAGCGGAATGGCAGAAAAAATTCGAAGGCCAGGATGTTTGCTGCTCCATCGTCGCGCGTCTGGAGGAAGCAGTTGCTGATCCGCATTTTGCCGCAAGAAAGGTCTTTGACCGGAACCTCAGCATAGCGGGGAAGACGGTTCCTGCGCTGCCGATTCCGGTGGCTGGTGTTTTCCGCGCCAAATCCAGCAATCCGCCGCCGCGTCTCGGCGCGAGCACCGCAAAACTTCTCGCCAAGTAAGGAAGAATTGAATGCGTGCCTATCAAGTCGTCGAGCACGGCGATCCGTCGTCACTGCAGATCAACAAGATCGCCGATCTGATGCCGGGTAAGGGACAGATCCTTATCGGCGTGCGGGCTGCCGGAATCAATTTTCCGGATGTGCTCGTTGTCTCCGGAAAGTATCAGGTGCTTCCAAAGCGCCCGTTCACACCTGGAAAGGATCTCGCCGGTGTGGTGTTGGGTGTTGGTCCGGATGTCACTCAGTTCTCTGCGGGAGACAGAGTCTTGAGTCACGTCGAACATGGTGCATTTGCAGAGCAGGCGCTGGTGACACCAGAACAGACGTTCAAGCTGCCCGACGCGTTGGGTTTTGCGCAGGCAGCAGCGATGGGGCTTGTCTATCAAACAGCGTATCTCGCTTTGGTCGATCGCGGGCAGTATCGCAAGGGCGAGACGGTGCTTGTCGGCGGTGCTGCGGGAGGCATCGGCCTCGCTGCGGTCCAGATCGCCAAGGGACTTGGAGCCCGTGTCCTTGCGGCGGTTCGCACGCCCGAAGAAGCGGCGTTTGTGAAGAACAACGGCGCCGATCATGTGATCGATGTGTCCGGTTCTGATATCAAGGACAGTCTTCGCGCTCAGGTGCATGCGGCAACAGACGGCATTGGCGCGGATGTCGTGCTTGACCCGCTCGGTGGAGATTTCTTCGGAGCAGCACTGCGGGCCATGGCGTGGTGCGGGCGGCTGGTCGTTATCGGCTTTGCAGCCGGCGAAATTCCAAGCGTCAAGGCGAACTACCTCCTGCTCAAGAATATCAGCGTTTGTGGGCTCCAATGGAGCGACTATCGCGACCGGACACCGAAGCGTGTCGAGGAAGTGCAAGCCGACATCTTTCGTCTCTGGCAGGCAGGCGCGGTCAAGCCGCAGCTGATGAAGGAGTATCCATTCAGCGAGCTTCCGGTTGCACTCGATCTGATCGGACAAGGCAAGGTGCGCGGCAAGGCGGTTGTCGTGATGGATGCGACATAGCGCCGTGCGTACAGATGCAAAAGAATCGACGATGACGCCCTTTAACGCGACTGCTGCGAAAGCAAGTCCTGCTGACGCTCTGCCGGTGAGGGCGCTGGCACAGGGTTTCAGCCTTCTTGAGGGTGTGCGCGTCGTCGATCTGACGACGTCGGTCGCTGGGCCATCGGCGACCATGCTACTCGCGGACATGGGAGCGGAAGTTCTCAAGATTGAGCGTCCCGAAGGCGGCGACGATGCGCGCGCGTGGGGGCCTCCATTCCTTGATGGAGAGTCGCTTTGGTTCCTGAGCGTCAACCGCAACAAGAAGAGTATCGCGCTGGACTATTCGCAGCCGGAAGGGTTGGACGTCCTTCATCGTTTGATTCGTCTGGCCGATGTGGTTGTCGTCAATCTGCCGCCCCGCGTTGCGCGCAAGCTGAAGGTCGATGCTGACGCCCTGCGATCGGTTCGCTCCGATCTGGTCTATGTATCGATCACGGGATTTGGCTTGAAGGGCAAGCGAGCGGATTGGACCTGCTATGATCTCATCGCCGAGGGATACTCGGGCATCATGGACATTACCGGCGCGGCCGATGGCGAGCCGCAGAAGATCGGGGCACCGGCGGCTGACTTGCTCGCCGGGCAAGATGCGGCCTTTGCGACGGTGTCGGCGCTATTTTCTCGACAGCGAACCGGCGAAGGCCATGTGATCGACATTGCGCTCGTCGATTCCATGACGCGTTTCTTGTCGTGCCGCATCCTGCCTTATCTGGGGTCCGGCGATGTTCCGACTCGGTCGGGCGGGAAAGACAGTGTCATTGCGATTTATCAATCGTTTGAAACCGCCGATGATCCGATCACGCTCGCTCTTGGTAACGACAATCTTTGGCGGCGTTTTTGGGAGGCCATCGGTCAGCCCGAGGTTGCCGAAGAACCAGGTCTGCGAACCAACGCAGATCGCCGGCAGCAGCGACAAGACATCGTGGCTAGAATCGAAAATATTCTTCGTGAAAAGCCTCGCGATCATTGGCTGATGTTGTTCCGTTCCGCGCGGATTCCGTCGGGTCCGATCAACAGGATCGATCAGGTCGTCGCGGACGAAGTGCTGCTGGACAGGGGCATGTTTTACCAGATTGCCGATGGCGGCCGCGCGGTGCCTCAAGTCGGCACCGGAATTCATATCGATGGCATGGCCAATTCGCCTCGTAGCGCGCCACCGCGCCTCGGCGAACACACCGACATCATTCTCCGTAACATGCTCGGAATGGATGAGGCCGAGCGAGACAGACTTTCACAACAGGCAACAACTCGAGGAAAAGCTCATGACGTTTGAAACGATCATCTACCAGGAAGATGGCGCGATCGGAACAATCACGCTGAACCGGCCGGATGACGGCAACAAGTTCAATGCCACGATGTGTCATGAGATCCGCGATTGCATCAACAACATCCGTCGCGAAACGCGTACCAGGGTCATCGTGATTACCGGAGCGGGAGACAAATTCTTCTGCATCGGCGGACGGAAGGACGGGATGGAAGATTCCATTCTCTACGCTGGTGTTCTTCCAACGCTCGAAATGTATGAGGCGATCGACCGCCTTCAGAAACCAGTGATAGCCAGCGTCAATGGCTTCGCAGTTGGTGGAGGAAACGTGCTGCAGGTGGTCTGCGACCTGACCATCGCCAAGGAAAGTGCGATTTTCCGTCAGGTTGGCCCGATGATGGGATCGTTCGATGCAGGTTACGGCACCTGGTATCTCGAAGATCTCGTTGGCAAGAAGAAGGCGAAGGAGATGTGGTACTGCAACCCCAAAATCTCCGCCCGCGAAGCGCTCGAGATCGGTCTCATCAACAAGGTCGTACCCGACGATAAGCTGAAGGAAGAGACACGGAAGTTTGCGCTCGAAGTTGCTGACCGCGGTCCGTTTGCTCTGGCCTCGATCAAGGCGGCGTTCAACGCACGGCATGGCGGCGTGTCCGGCCTCGCACGCGTCTCACATGACCTGCTGCTTCGTCCCTATCTCGATACCGATGAAAGCCACGAGCTTTCGGCTTCTTTCGGTGAGCGTCGCAAGCCCGACACCAGCAAGTTCGGGAAGTGATGGCAGCCGCTCAGGCTTTAGGAAAGTAAAGTCATGTCTGTCGAACTGACGAAACTCGATGACTGTGCGTTGCTCCGGCTAAACCGGCCGGAAGCTCTGAACGCGTTGTCTTTCACCGTGCTGAACGAAATCGCGGCCGCGCTGGATGAGGTTGCTGGCTGGAAGGTCCGCGCGCTCATCGTGACTGGGGCAGGAAAAAAAAGCGTTCTGCGCTGGTGCCGATATCAAGGAGCTGCGCGGCAGGTCGATGACAGCCCGAAAGCGCGGGGCAGAACTCGGGCAGGCGACATTCGCGAAGCTTGAGCGACTTCCGTTTCCCTCCGTTGCAGCCATCAATGGTTTTGCATTCGGAGGCGGGCTGGAATTTGCGCTTGCGTGCACGTTCCGGCTGGCGACGCGCAATGCAAAGTTGGGACTTCCGGAGATCAAGCTTGGCCTCATCCCCGGCTACGGCGGGACCCAGCGTCTGCCCCGAATTGTCGGCGAGGCAAGAGCCCTCGAAATGATCATGTTGGGGCGCACCGTAGCGGCCGAGGAGGCCGAGCGCATCGGGCTGGTCCATCGCCTCGTCGATGACAGCGCCGTGGATGGAGCTGTTAGCTTCGTCAAAGAGTTCTCAGCCTACAGCTTGCTTGCCTTGGGTCTGGCACGCGAGGCCGTCACACGTGCGCTCGATGTTCCAATTCATGAAGGACTGAAAATCGAGACAGACTTGTCGACGCTCGCATTCAGCACGGCGGATGCGGAAGAAGGCATGGCCGCATTTACGGAAAAACGGAAGGCGATGTTCAAAGATGAGTAATGGACAGATCATTGTCACCGGCGCGAGCCGGGGTATCGGTGAAGCGATTGCGATCGAATTGGACCGCCGGGGGTTTCAGGTCGCAGGCCTGTCGCGGAGTGGGTCGTGTTCGGTCGGGATCGGCATCGTTTGCGACATGACCGACGAGAGCTCGATCGCCAAAGCCATCGCCAAGGTCGCTGCAAACGGTCCGATCGTCGGATTGGTCAATAACGCCGGCGCGCATGAAGCGAAGCCGAGCGCTGAATTGTCGTTGTCCGAATTCGAGGCCGCCATGAGGTTGAATGCTTCGGCGGTTTTGGTGGGGTGCCGGGAAGCGTATCCTCATCTGAAGGAAACCGGTGACAGCCTCATCGTCAACATTGGATCGTTCTTCGACAAGCTCGCAGTCGCCGAGAATCTGGCGTACTGCGCCTCGAAAGCCGCCGTCGGTGCGATCACGCGCTGCCTTGCATCCGAGTGGGCAAAAGACGGTATCAAGGTGCTCGACATCGCGCCGGGCTACATCGAAACCGAACTGAATCGTGATTTCCTTGCCAATGAGAAAGTGAGGAGCTGGCTGAAGCGACGCATCCCGATGGGGCGACCGGGCACGGCCAGTGAAGTCGCCCGATTGGTAGGTGCTTTGTATTCCGAGAAGATCGGCTTCCTGACAGGGGAGACGATCTACATGGACGGTGGTCAAGGAGCCAACCTCTGATGAAGGTTTTCGAACAACTCGAACGCCGCCGGACATGGGAGCCTGATGAGCGTCTCCTGCTCGATCAGATCGACCGGCTGGCCGCGGATGTCATCGCGCCGAATGCCGCACGTATCGACGAGACCGGAGAATTTCCCTGGGCGAATGTCGAGGCGATCAACAAGCTTGGCCTGAATGCGATTTTCATTCCCGAATCCTATGGTGGAGCGCCGATGTCGTTCCGCCTCTATCTCGCGGTTGTAAGGCGGATCTCAGAGGCCTGCGCGTCGACAGGCATCATCTACGCCACGAACTTTCACGCCATGAAGCCTCTGATCGAGTTTGGTTCGGAAGAGCAAAAAGCCCGGCTGCTGCCTTGCATCGCGGAGGGAGGCCTCGCTTCGCTGGCGATCACGGAAGAAGCAGCTGGCTCCGACGCCACCGGTATGAAAACAAAATTTCGTCCGGACGGCGACGATATTGTCGTTGATGGTTCAAAGTTGTTCATCACGAGCGGTGACGTTGCCGATCGCATTTTGCTGTTCGGAAAGTACTCTGAAATCGACGATGCCAAGAAGGCGATCTCGGTGCTGGTTCTCGAGAAGGGTACGCCCGGCTTTGAAGTTGTCCGGCTTGAGGACAAGATGGGCCACCGGGGATCATCGACGGCGTCGCTGAGATTCAATGGCTGCCGTGTTCCGCGTGCAAACGTGATCGGAAATCCCGGTGACGGTCTCAGCATTCTGCTTGGGTCGTTGAACAGGTCGCGCCCGAGTGTGGCCGCGCACGCCATGGGCATCGCGATGGCGGCGTTCAAGGACATGACATCGTACATGAATGAGCGGCGGCAGTCCGACCGCAGGATTGTCGATTTTCAGGCCAATCAGTTCATGATTGCCGATCTGGCCACTGATCTTGCCATGGCCGATTGCTGGCTCGATTACCTCGCCGATCTGATCGAGGCCGGCGAGGATGACTTCGGGCTCGAGGCATCCATGGCCAAAATGCGCGCGTCGGATCTTGCGATGCGAGCCGCGACCGAAGCCGTTCAGATGCACGGCGGCTACGGCTATTGCCGCGACTACCGCGTTGAACGCCTGATGCGCGATGCAAAAATTACCCAGATCTGGGAAGGCACAAATCAGGTGCACCGCCAGCTCATCGGACGGAGTTTTGCGACAAAATGAAAAAGCAGATCAACACTGTCGGCGTCTGCGGCGCAGGCGGAACCATGGGAGCGGGCATCGCGCTCGTCGCAGCGCGCGCCGGCTTCCGCACCATCTCCTACGACATGAAAAACGACCCCCTCGAGCGAGCGGCAAACCAATCCGCTGCCTTTCTGGGCAAGTCCGTCGAGCGGGGAAAATTGAAAGCGGAGGAGCGCGACACGATCCTCTCCGCCATGAGCCACACCACGAAGATCGAGGATCTCTCGGTGTGCGACCTCGTGATCGAGGCCGTGTTTGAGGACCTCACGACCAAGCGCGATCTATTGAAGCGCCTCGATGCGGTCTGCGCCAAGGATACCATTTTCGCGTCGAACACATCGACCTTGTCGATCACCGAAATCGCTTCGGGGTCGAGCCATCCTGAGCGCGTTGTCGGGATGCACTTTTGCCTGCCGGCGCAGTTGATGAAGTTGATCGAGATGTCGCCCGGTATCCTGACATCGGATGAGACATTTCAGACCGCGTGGCAATGGACCGAAGCCTGCAAGCAGATCCCGGTGAAAACGCAGGACAAGCCCGGCTTCATTCTCAACGCACTGCTTGTTCCGTTCAACAACGATGCGATCCGCGCCGTCGAAGCGGGGGTTGCGGATGCCGAGAATGTCGATCGGGCGATCAAGGCCGCACTCGGTTACAAGATGGGACCGCTTGAGTTGATCGATCTTGTCGGCCTCGACACCCAAATCCGCCTCTGTGAGGCGTTTTATCCGATCACGTTGGATCCTCGCGCGGCGACGCCGCCGTTGCTCAGGCGGATGGTCGCCGCCGGATTGTTGGGACGCAAATCCGGCCGTGGCTTTTTCAGGTATGAAGGCAACGCAATGTTTGGAGCTTGAAGCCGATGCAATATGCGATCATCAAAAATGGGCAAAGTCTGTCATTTTCGGATGCAGACGGCTTCCACGCAAAAGCGTCGACTGCTGAAAATTCCGCCGTCGTCATCTACAGTGGCGTTGCTGTGAGACCGGATCAGGCGAAGACGGCCATTCTGGTCGAACTTGGCAACGAGTGTCTGGCCGAACATCTCGGCGGTATTGAGGAGAATGGTCAGATAAATATTCTCGGGTTTGCCAGATATTGCAACGGCAACGATTCGCCGTCCAATCTGGTCGAAGTGGTACGGCAGCCGAACGCCGGCGATGCTGCAATTGCGGCAGCGAAGAATTTATTTGAAAATGCCGGACTTCAGGTCGCCATTTCGGCTGACCAGATCGGTCGCATCATCAACCGTCTGGTCTTGCCGAAATACAATGCGGCTCTTCGGTTCCTGGACGAGGGGCTCGCCAGCCAGGCCGACATGGATTTAACGTGCAAGCTCGGTCTGGGCTATCCGGACGGTCCGATTGAGCGCGTGCTCAAAGGCGGTCTCGAACATCATTATGCGGTTACGAAAGCTCTGTTCGACACTTACGGCACGCCAGCTTATGCGCCGCCGCGTCGTGCAGTTGTCGCTTTCAATCGCGAGCACGCGGATGCCAAAAAACGCAGGTAACACGTTCTTCAGCGGAAGCGTGCCCCTGACTGTGGGGACGACTATCGAAAAATAAACACCGGATATGGTCCATGCTCGGATTCAAGGCGACCGTTCAGGTAGCTAGTTAGTATTCATTGCGGAATCTCAAAAAGGGCAGAGTCGAGCAAGTGAATTTTGATACTTTCCCGGTCATCCGCATGGATGATCCTCCTCGGTGACAGACGTCTACATCGTGCCGTCACTGCCGACACATTCCCACGCCGTGTCGGCAAGTCCAGCGTGCCACCGTTCGTACTGGCATTGACGAAGGAGATCTTTGCGGCAACTGGCAAGCGGGAATGTACTTCAGATCAGAAGGCAGCGGGAGAGCTGAGCAATTAGAGACGCAGTGACGCTTGGAGACGTCGCCGGAGTATTATCGATGTGACTGTCGTCATCCGCAGGGGAGCGAAGGTTGGCGGTATGCTGATTTTACTTGATCTTTTTGTCGTCAAACTGTCGGCTAGTTCTTCCCGCCGAGCATTGGGATCACCTGCGCACGACCAATCCCATCGAGAGCGTGTTCGCGAACGTGCGGACGATCACTGTCGTCAACAACCGCCAAGCTGATGGTATTCAAGCTGGTCATCGCCGCATCGAAAACCTGGCGACTGCTCAAAGCACAAATCAGTTGCTGATGGTGATTGCAGGTGTCAGATTCAACTACGGCATCGGGGTCATCCAAATGCCTGCAAACCGCGCCGCCCGCCTCGTCACCCAAAATCCCGCGTAGCTCGCCGCACCAATCATTCACGATCAGCGCCGTTGATCAAAATCCGTTCGATCTTCCTCATCGGCACAGAATCTCAGATTTGTGAACGTCCGTAAGCATCGGAACACTAGAGTATAGCACGCTGCTTGGCAGCCAATCGGTAAATGGAAGAAAGTTCGGGTTCTTGGGACGAGGTGGAAGTTTCATGAGCTTCCGTCCTCCCGTGGCGAGCTGAGCTATTCGATATCGTGATAATTTGTGATTTCTAGGCCGCGTCAGGTTTGTAGTGCCTTGTATCCGAGGGAAGCAGATAGGCGTTGCGCTGCTGTTGCAACGAGGCGGCCAAGCGCTCCATTCGGGCCCGCATCAATTCTGCCGGCTCTTCCGAAAATGGTCACAGCCATCCGAAGCGTGCCTGTCATGTCGAGGACTGGCGCGCTCACCGCACTGATGCCATCTCCACCGCCATTGCCAACAGAGGATAACCCCCGAGTCCGAGTTTGGTGAATAAGCTCAGCGAGTGCGGTGCGATTGTAGGGTGCGTTTGGACGCCCAACGACCCGGTTCTGCTCAAGTTCGCGCTTTATGGCATTGGCCGTCCTCGCCGGATCCTCAAATGTGCAGAATAGCAGACCGGTTGCAGAGTACGTGAGGGGGCAGGCGTGAGACGGGGCGACTGTCGCTGCGAATTCGTGACGTGCCTCTATAACACGGATCATCACAGGGCCACGCTCGCTCCATACGGCTAAGGCAACTGTTTCCCCCACTTCATCGACTAGCTGACGCATCATAGTCTCGGCCAGCCGTAGTGGTTCAAACCGCGTAAAGCCCTTTAATCCTAGCTGAAACGCAAATGAGCCTAAGTCATAGAGACCTGTTGTCGGATCCTGCGTAGCTAAGCCAATTCGGATGAGACTGACAAGATAGCGATGGGCCTTTGCCGACGGCATTCCCGCAGATCGGGCAAGCTCCGCAAGCTTAGCTGGACCTTCTGATCTTAGCATTGCCTCGAGGAGGCCGCCTGCCACCTCCACTGACTGAATGCCAAACTGCTCGGTCCGTTCGAGTTCTTGAGCGGGCGATTTGATAGGCATCCTGATCCTTTATGCTTCCCTTAGAATATGTAGCGCCCATCGCACTTGACATTGATCGAAGAAGATGGATTTTGTTTACTACAGTGTAGCGCGTTATGCAATATATAACACGCTCACATGGGAACGCTACGCAGAACGGGAACGCCTATGGTTGCCTGGTAGGCCTATTCTGCGCAGCACTAAGTAAGGCAGCGTAGCTATGAATTTCAAAGCCCTTGAAGGACTTCTGGACGGAGACATCGCCGTCGTGACGGGCGCTGCCCAAGGAAACGGTGCCGCAATTGCGAGAGGTCTTGCCGCCTGCGGAGCTATCGTTGCCGTATCCGACCTGAATGGTGCCGGTGCCGAGGCGGTAGCCATGGAGATCAACGCAAGCGGAGGACGTGCCGTCGGTTTCCGGGTTGATGTAACCGACCGCGCTTACTGCAAGCAGGCTGCTGACGATATCCGCAGCCGTTTGGGACACGCATCGATCCTCGTTAACAACGCGGGCATCACACGCCGCACCCCGCCCGACGATAATGCTTTCCTTGACCACCTCGATGCACAGTTGCAGGTGAACCTGACCGGCACCGCAAACATGGTCGTCGCCTTTCTGCCGCATCTTCGCGAGACGAAAGGACGGATTGTCAATATTGGCTCAATTGCCTCATTTGTAGCCTATCGCAACTCATCAGCATATGCCGCGAGCAAGGGTGGTGTCCGCCAACTCACCAAGGGTCTCGCGGCAGATCTCGCGGAAACCGGCATTAGGGTCAACGCGATTGCTCCCGGTGTAATCGCTACACCTATGACAGAAACAACGCGCTCAAATCCTGACGCGATTGGCAGATTCCTCAGCCACACTCCTATGGGAAGGGTCGGCGAGCCAGACGAACTGATCGGGCCGGTCGTATTCCTTGCATCACGTCTGTCCAGTTATGTCACCGGTGTGACCGTACCCGTTGACGGCGGATATCTCACGGTTTGAATGGAGCATGTACTATTGACTGAGAATAAATCAGATCAAGCGGACATCGAAACGATCGAGTGCGATCTCCTGGTCGCCGGCTCCGGAGCTGCGGGCATGACAGCCGCTATTGTCGCTCGAAAGCAAGGCAAGCTCAAGGTCATTGTCGCCGAGAAAGAACCGGTATTCGGAGGAACGACCGCGCTGTCAGGGGGATATCTATGGATCCCCAACAATCCTTTGAGCCAGGCTGCAGGAATCAAGGATAGCGCCGACACTGCCCGCTCGTATATCCGTCATGAAGCAGGCAACCATTTTGACAAAAAACGCGTCGACGCATTTTTGCGCGATGGACCACATATGGTGACCTTCATGCACGAGCATACGGCGGTGCGCTTCGAGGCATCGCCCGCGTTCTCCGACTATCATCCCGATGCTCCAGGCGGACTTCCAGGGGGCGGTCCATCCTGACACAGCCGACGGATGCGTCGATCCTTGGCCAAGATCTCGCGAAGCTCCGCCCACCGCGGCCAGAACTTACATTGTATGGTCTCGCCATCGGTTCGGGAAAGGAGTTGTGGCATTTCTACCGCGCAACCAAGCGCGTTGGATCTTTCGCTTACGTTGCGAAGCGTCTTGCCAAGCACGGCCTCGATGTGGCTTTACACGGTCGCGGAATGCTGCTGACCAACGGCAATGCCTTAGCCGCGCGCCTCTACCGGACTGCGAAAGATTCGGACATTCCGGTTTGGCTCGATAGCCCAGTCAAGCGCTTACTCGCCCGCGATGATGGCTCAGTTATTGGGGCAATTGTTCAAACACCATACGGTCTGAGGCGGGTCCTCACACGAAAGGGTGTTGTCCTCGCGTGCGGCGGCTTTTCGCATGATTTCGCCCGCCGCCAAGAGATTTACACGCATAACGCGAGCCCAAGCGAACACCACTCTGCTGCAAGCCCCGGTAACGTCGGTGATGGCATCAGGCTAGGCGAGGCCGTCGGAGCGCGCATCGCAGAAGGATATCCGAACGCGGGCGCATGGGCGCCGACGAGCCTTGTTCCCCGCAAGGATGGAACGAAGGGACCATTCCCTCACTTCATCGATCGGGGTAAGCCAGGTGTCATTGCGGTTACTCGCAGCGGACAACGCTTCGTAAACGAGGCCAACAGTTACCACGACTTCGTTCAAGGGATGATCCGAGCCTGCCCGAAGGGCGAGGCGGCCGAGGCTTTTCTTATCGCTGATCACCGGACCATCCGCCGCTACGGGCTCGGCCATGTGAAGCCTGCTCCGCTGCCGCTGAAATCATCACTCGAGTCCGGTTATCTGATCAAGGGTGGCACGATCGCTGAACTGGCCCGGAATGTGGGGATTGATCCTGCGGGCTTGGAGGCGACGATCCAGAAATGGAATGCGGACGTCGCCAAAGGTGAGGATAGTGCGTTCGGAAAGGGAAGCACAGCCTACAACCGCTTCCACGGCGACGCGGAGGTCAAGCCAAACCCGTGCCTCGCACCAATCAACAATGGACCTTTCTACGGGGTCCGCGTGGTGCCCGGTGACATTGGGACATTCGCCGGATTGCGTACCGATGAGAGCTCCCGCGTCCTTGACAGCTCCGGCGAGCCAATTCCCGGTCTCTATGCCGCCGGTAACGACATGGCGAGCATTCTGGGCGGGAACTACTCCGGCGGAGGTATTACGCTCGGGCCCGGAATGACCTTTGGCTTCATTGCGGGGCGCCATGCCGCCGGAGTGAATAACTGACCCTGACATTCAGGGGACAATCAAGGAGGAACATACCAATGAAGATGACACGCCGTTTAGTTGTGATGGCCGTCGGCTCGACTCTAAGTCTCGCAGCCGCCGCACCGGGCTGGACCCAAACGAAAGAAATCCGGATCGGAGCATTGATCGCTGCCTCCGGCCCGACAGCCTTTATTGGCGCGTCGCAAAAGAATGCCTTTGAGATGCTTGTCGAGCAAATCAATGCTCGCGGCGGAATTGAAGGGCACCAGATCAAGGCTGTTCTCTACGATACCGAAGGGAACAGCACCCTGGCTGCGCAGCAGTTCCAGCGTCTGGTGCAGTCGGACAATGTTGATGTTGTCATCGGCCCATCCTCGACTGGCGAGAGTTTGGCGCTACGCCCGCTTGCGAACGAGCTGAAGGTCCCACTCATCTCCTTTGCAGGAGCGGAGGTCGTCACCAATCCGCCCACACCGTACGTATTCAAGACCCCGCCGACGGACCGCATTGTCGCGGAGCATATACTCGGATTCATGAAATACAAAAACATCAAGTCGGTCGGTATACTCTCGTCCGCCGATGGTTTTGGTCAGGCTGGTGCCAGCACGGTCAAGCAGGTGGCTGAACAACTCGGTGTCAAGGTTGCGGCCGCCGAGGAGTTCGGTCCGCGTGATACGGACATGACGCCTCAACTCCTGAAGATCCGCGGGAGCGGTGCTGGAGGCGCTTTTGATCTGGAGCGTCAATCCTGGTCCGACTATTATTCTCCGTAACGCCACAGCTATCGGCTTCAACAAGCCAATCTTCAATAGCTATGGTGCAGCGAGCAACCAGTTGATCCAACAGGCCGGCGCCGCTGCAGAGAAAACGTACGTTTCGTCGATGCGTTTGCTCGCGCCTGACAGCCTGCCAGCTGACGATCCCATGCGCGAGGTGGTGACGCGCTTGGCTAAGGACTACAAAGAGCGATTCAAGGCTGATGCTACAACGTTCGTCGCGCATCCCTATGATGCAATGGTCCTCGTTGAGAAGGCTGTGCAGAAGGCTGGCGGCAAGGTCGACCGTGAGGAAATCGCCAAGGCGATTAGGAGCGGGATTAGCTTTCCTGGTGCAAATGGCCTTTTCCGTTTCACTGAGCAGAACCACAATGGGCTCGACGGCTCGTCTCAATCGATGGTGATGCTTCAAGTACAGGGCGGACGTTTCACTGTAGCGAAGTAACCATACGTTAGCCGAGGACGTTCCATGGATTCCTTTCTACAGATCATCATCAGTGGCGTGGTAGTGGGCTGTATCTACGGCATGGCCGCCCTCGGCTTCACGATCGTCTTCAATGCCACAAAGCTCATCAATTTCGCTAATGGTGAGTTTCTCATGCTTGGTGGGGTAATTCTTGCTGGTCTGGCTACGGGGAGCGGCTTCCCGCTCCCCGTAGCCCTGCTTCTGGCAGTCGGCGCAACTTCTCTTGTCGGGTCCGTTCTACAAGGTCTTATTCTAGACCAAGCGAAGAGCCGCGATCCATTGACGCTGGTCATGCTCACCATTGGCGCTGCTCTTGCTCTGAGGGGCATGGCGTCGCTCATCTTTGGACGGGATGTGAACTTCGTGCCTGAATTTGGGGTGATGCCGATCATTTTGATCGGCAACGTTTACGTTCCCAGCCAAGGCCTCTGGATCATGCTCGTTCTGGCGGCCGTAAGTCTGGCTCTTTGGTTTCTCTACTCGAAGACGGCATTCGGAAAGGCAATGCGTGCTGCCAGTCAGGAGCCAAGAGCAGCCGCCCTGTGCGGTATTGAGCCGAGAACGACAGGCATCATCGCCTTTGCGCTTGCCGCGGGCATTGGTGGCCTAGCAGGAGCGCTCGTCGCCCCTATAGCGGCGGCGTTCTACGAGAACGGCATTTTCCTTGGTTTAAAGGGATTCGCTGCGGCTGTCGTCGGCGGGCTGGGTAATCCTCTCGGCGCGGTTGTGGGAGGTCTGCTCATCGGCGTGATCGAGAGTATCTCTGCCGGATATATTTCGTCCGGCTACAAGGATGCCATCTCGTTCCTCACGTTGATCATAGTACTCATCGTACGGCCTGCAGGCCTGATCGGCCGCGCCGTCGTAACTCGGGTATGATCCAATGAAATCTGTCAACATTGGTCTTCGACGGGATGCCTTTCTGATTTGTGGATTGGCGACTGTGCTTATTCTGGCCGAACTCGTTATCACAAGCCAATTCCACCGCAGCATTCTGACGCTCTCCGTAATCTATAGCATTGCTGCGATCGGACTGAGCCTTTTGCTCGGTTATGCTGGCCAAGTGTCAATCGGGCAAGGCGCCTTCATGGGGTTGGGAGCATATGCGGCCGCCTTCTGTATCCAAAAGATTGGATTGCCGGTCCCTTTGACGATCATCGTCGCAACCTTGCTCTCGGCGACGTTCGGCTACTTCTTGGCGCGCCCCATCCTGCGCCTTTCAGGGCATAACCTGGCCCTTGCAACACTTGCTTTAGGCGCGGTCTTTTTCGTCTTCGCCTCGCAATGGCGGGAGGTCACTGGCGGCTTGGATCCCGGCATTATCGACTTGCCGTCCTTGGAAATTGGAGGTTTTACGCACGGTCGCGTTGTCCTCTGGCTTGCCGAAACTTTCCTGGTCGTGTGTGCCGCGTTGGCGGTGACGGTCGTTGGCGGACGCTTCGGACGAGCGTTGAAGACGTTGAGAACGTCTGAAGTCGTGGCCGCATGCATGGGTATCGACGTTGCTCGAACGAAGGCTGCCGTATTTGCGATTGCCGCCGGCTTCGCGGGGCTGTCTGGCTGCCTGTTTGCCCTGTACCTTCGATCGTTCAATGCCGGGGCATTTGGCGTTGGTCTGTCGATCGAGCTCCTGATGATGGTCATCATAGGATCCCTTTCGACAATCTGGGGCGCCATTTTCGGCGCCTTTGCCATTGTCCTCCTCCCGAACCTGCTCGAGGGATTCGATCACGCCAAGCACCTGATCTACGGACTGACAATGGTCGGGATCATGATGTTTGCCCCCAACGGTCTTGGTGAGGCCATTGCTCGGCTTCTACTGCGCCGCAGGAGGTCTGCATGAAGGTCACTCCAGTTCTGTCCACGAACGGCCTCTGTAAGCAGTTTGGCGGCGTCGCTGCAGTCTCCGGCGTCGGCCTAAACCTTCTGCCAGGCACCGTGACCGCTCTGATCGGACCAAACGGCGCGGGGAAGACGACGCTGATCAATCTGCTGACCGGCGTGCTTCGGCCCGACGGAGGCACGATCACCCTCAAGGGAGAGGAGATTACGAGAGCGCCGATACACACCCGGGCCCGTCTCGGGATGGCGCGAACCTACCAGACCCCGCAGATGATTCACAGCTTGTCGGCGATGGCCAACGTCATGGCCGGCGCGTATCGCTTCGGGGTCGGCGGCTTGTTCAAATCGATCCTCCGGCCATGGACGGTCGCCATTGAGAACGAAGCCTTGGCCGAACGTGCGGCAATGGCTCTGCGCCAGGCTGATGTGCCGGAGAAATGGTGGGATCGCTCCGCGTTGGAGCTTCCTTACGGAATTCAACGTCGTGTCGAAATCGCACGGGCGCTGGCCCAGGATCCTGAGGTCCTGCTCCTTGACGAACCGGCAGCTGGCTTGAACCCTAGCGAAACAACAGAACTCGCTGCATTGTTGCAATCGATTGCTCGCGACGGCCGCGCCGTTCTGCTTGTGGAGCACGATATGCCAATGGTGATGTCGATCTCATCCCACATCGTTGTGGTGAACTTTGGCAAAAAGATCGCGGATGGGAGCCCAGCCGAGATTTCGTCAAACCCGGACGTAATTGCCGCTTATCTCGGAACCGACGCGGATCACGTTGAGGAGTGTTAGATGATCAAGCCGTTGCTCCTCGTAAAAAACCTATCTGCGGGATATGGAACGGTTGAGGTTCTTCATGGTCTATCGCTTGCGGTCGGCCGTGGTGAGATCGTCGCTCTTGTTGGCGCAAACGGCGCTGGGAAGTCGACGCTCCTGAACACGATTTCAGGCTTCGTGAAAGCTCGATCAGGAGAAATCAACTTCAACGCGCAGCCGATCGTGGGACAACGGCCGGCCTCAATCTCCAGAGCTGGGCTGTCGCATGTGCCGGAGGGGCGGCGTGTGTTCGCTGAACTGAGCGTCGACGACAACCTCCATCTCGGAGGGTATGGCCGCCCCCGCGCCCAGGTTGAAGAAAGACTGCAGCGAATGAGGCACCTATTTCCTCGGCTTGCGGAGCGCCGCTGGCAGGCTGCGGGGACGATGTCAGGAGGCGAGCAGCAAATGCTCGCGATCGGCCGTGCCATCGCATCAGGACCAAGCTTGCTCATGATGGATGAGCCCTCAATGGGTCTGGCACCACTGGTGGTCGCGGAGGTTTTCCGGTTGATCGGTCGCTTACGGGATGAATTTGGAATGGGAATCCTTCTCGTTGAACAGAATGCTCGTGCGGCGCTGCGCATCGCGGATCGTGCATACGTTCTCTCCCTCGGCAGGGTCGAACTTGAGGGAACAGGGACGGAATTGCTGAATGATCCCGCAGTCACCGAAGCCTTCCTCGGTGGTGCAAGTCACGTATCTCCCCTCCGTCGCCCATAAGCTCGGTTGATGCTGAAGGATCAACAACAATGAGCCGATATTATCAATCACTCATCATGCCGTATTGTGCCTCCCCCCGACCAGTGGAGTGTGCATCCCGTCCGTCATCCTGTCGTGGTTGTCGGAGCCGGACCAGTGGTTGTAATGTAAGCGCACTTATGAGACACCTCGGCGTTCTGGGTTTTCTGGCCTTTGATATTCTGGACCGGAATTTCTTCATCCTCATCGTGCAGATCGAGCAATTGCGTGGGGGGTGATGGCCTATGCGATGATGGGTGGCATCATCGTCGGTCCGGTTCTCACCCTGCTGTCCTTGCCGCGCTCTACGTGGCTTGGTTCCGCATCGCCACAATCCGCATCAACCTGACCGGCAACGTTGGTAAATCGACGCTGCCGGCCAGAGGCAATTTATTTTTGTGATTCAGACTTTGCGTAATCCGCTGATTGTTCTTTTACGACGCTCCAGACGTCGTCTTGAAAGCCTGCGATCCAATCAGTCTGCGGGACCCATTTGCTGCCGTCCCACATCTCAATACGAGTTTTTCCGCCGCCGCCATGATCCTGCGCTGTGACCGTGATAGGGGCAATCAAGCCATTAGCATCGTAGTTTTTTAGACTCTCAAGACCGATCCTAATTTTGTCGGGTGTGAGCGGCCAGCCGCTATTCTTGATCGCGAGGCGGGCACCTTCGAATGCGATCGAGTAGATCGCAAGGCCGGTGTTGTAGTAGACGTCTTCGGTGAATTTACGGTCACCATTGCCTTTTCCCTTATCGTAAAGCTCTTTGATGATCTGCTGAACCAGCGGCTGATTTGAACCGCCGGCAACGTTTGTACCGCGTTTCAATCCCTTTGCCGCATCGGATCCAATATTTTTGATATCGACTTCGTTAAGCCAATTGACGGCAATATATTTTTCAATCGAGATCCCATTGCGCTGCATCTCACGCGACGCGATTACATGCATGTTCGACAGGCTCCAACTGATGATCCAGTCTGGGTTAAAGCGGCGCATTTGCGTCCATGCCGACGCCTGATCGTTGCCGGGCAGCGGATACGGAAACAGCTGCAGATCAAAACCTTCCTTTGCCGCCAGCGTCTTGATGATGCCGAGTGGTTCTTGTCCGAACGGGTAATCGACGTAAAGGAATGCGACTTTAACGCCTTTTAAGTTACCGCCGGACTTCTGCTTGATGTACTCAATGTCGTTGGCGGCCTGACCCCAATAGGTTGGACCGACTGGGAATACCCATTTGAATACGTTTCCATCAACCGCGTCCCCGCGGCCGACCAGTGATTGGATCAGGATGTTGCCATCCTTCATGATGCGCGGAAGAACGGCGCGCGAAACTGGAGTCGACAAGGTGTCGAACACCATTACACCTTCACGCTTTAGCCGCTCATAACATTCGATTCCGCGCTGAGGCTCGTTGCCATGATCCTGGACGATAATTTCGATCGGATGGCCTTCAATTCCGCCCTTCAAATTTAGCAGGTCGGCGTAGTCTTTGGCGGCCTGAGCGATCTGCGGAGTGACGAACGTATACGCCTTGGAAAGATCGTAGCAAAGCCCGAAACGCACTGGATCGGCAGCTGCTGCTGGCATGATACTGAGCACCGTACATGCCAGACCAGCAACGATTGAGAGTTGCTTTATTTTCATTTTAGATTCTCCCTTGATTGAACTGGACCGTTTTGAATTGTCGTTATTTTTTCTCGTTGGCTCTTTGTTGTCGTGCTTAGGTTAGCCAACGTTTTCTTCGCCTGTAATGTTTGATGTCATGGAAGTTTTGGCCTTTCGTACCTCCCAGGTAAAATTCCTGGATGTCCGGGTTTTTCTTCAACGCCTCGGCCGTATCGTGCATCACGATGCGGCCGCTCTCGATTAAATATCCGTGCGAGACGATCTCCAACGCTGCAACCGCGTTCTGCTCCACCAAAAGAACCGATAATCCGTCGTCCCGGTTGATCTGGCGGATAATCTGGAAAATTTCCGCCACCAGGAATGGCGCAAGGCCGAGACTGGGTTCATCCAACATCAAGAGTTTGGGTTGGGTCATCAAGGCGCGCCCGATCGCGAGCATCTGCTGTTCGCCTCCGGAGAGATAACCAGATGAAACGGCGCGGCGTTCGTAAAGGCGAGGAAAATAACCGTAAACTCGGTCTTTGTTGCGGGCGACGTCGTGACGGCTGCGCACCGCAGACGCGGCAATCAGGTTTTCATCGGGTGTGAGATGCTCGAACACCCGTCGCCCCTCAAGCACATGGGCAATTCCTAGCTTGACCCGGTCCTGCGGCGGTAGCTCGCTTATGCTGCGGCCCAGAAAGTGTAACTCACCTCGCCTGACTTCACCGCGTTCGGCGACCAACAGGCCGCTTATCGATTTCAGCGTCGTGCTCTTGCCAGAGCCGTTGGCGCCCAGCAGCGCCACCATTCCGCCCACGGGAACGTCGAGCGACACGCCCTTAATCGCGAGCGAAACGTGGTCGTACACCACCTCGATATTATTCAGCGATAACGCGTTTTCATCGGTGCGCGCGTTCATGGCATCCATCTTCCACTATTTCTTGACGTAGCCGAAAGGCCAGACCAGAAGGTAGTCGCGTATGTTGTTGTAGATTTTCCCCAACCCCAACGGCTCGACCAGTAGAAAGCCGATGATCAGTGCGCCGTAGAGCGCTTGGGGAAGATGAGCCAGCGTCTCTATGCCGAGCGAAAATCCAAACTTTGCCGCCGCCCATGAAATGAAAGTGTTCATGGCGCCCGGCATCAGCAGAATGAACGCGGCACCGAAATAGCTGCCAATGATGCTGCCGAGCCCGCCCACGATCACCATGGCCAGCGCTTGGATTGAGACATCTACGGAAAACTGCTCTGGCGTGACGGCATGGTAGAAAGTGCCGATCAGGATGGCCCCGGTCACGCCGCCGATGAACGACGACGTCGCGAACGCCACCAGCTTGAAATAGAAACTGTTCACGCCGATCACAGCAGCCGCATAGTCTTTTTCCCGAACCGCGATCAGCGCACGGCCGAGCGCGGTGCGGTTGAGATTGAGCATGAAGGACGTCACCATCACGCACCAGACCAGGGCGATATAGTATAATCCGCCATCGGAGGTGACCGGCCAACCCAAGAGCCGAATGTCTGGAGCCTGCAAAGTCGCCTGAGTGCCGCCGCTTATCGCTGGGACGTGCGAGATGGTCCAGTCCATGACGAACTGCAAGGCGAGGGTGCTCAGCGCCAGATAGAGTCCCTTCACGCGCAACGCGGCAAAAGCAAAGCCAATGCCAATGATCGCGGCCATCAGTCCGCCCAAGACGGCGGCAATTTCCCATGGAACGCCGGCCCGCGTGGCATGAACTGCCGCATAGGCGCCAATACCCATCACCGCGGCATAGCCGAGATGGAATTGTCCGGCCCATCCGAGAATCAGATTGAGGCCCAGAGCGCCAGCCGTCCATACCAACCAAGGCAGTAAATAACTGCTGAGATAGAGCGAATTCAGATAAAGCGGCGCAGTAAAACCAAATAACAACAAGATCCCTATCATCCAACGGTCTGCATTGATCGGAAACAATGCCCGGTCGGCGCAGTAGTCCGTATGAAAGATACCCGCCTGCCGGAACAGCATGCTCTCAAATCCTCTCGATGTCGTGACGGCCGAACAGTCCGTGCGGTCGAACAAGAATGGTCAGTATCAACATCGCGGCGTCGACGAGTTCGCGGCTTGCGCCGCCCAGCAGCGGATCGAGGTAGCTGGATGCGACGCCTTCCACCACGCCGAGCAGTATGCCGGCGAGCAATGCACCGCCGATGCTGTCTAGTCCGCCAAGAACGGCGACGGTCACTCCCTTAAGAAGCAATTGTGCCAGCGACTGGTCGACGCCCTGCACCGATCCCCACAGCACGCCGGCGACAGTTGCCACCACTGCAGCCATCGCCCAAGACAACGCCACGCCGCGTTCGACGGAAATTCCGACCGACCATGCTGCGGTGTAGTCGTCGGAAATGGCGCGCAACACCACGCCCATCCGGGTGCGAAAGAAAAGGACGAACAAGCCGAACATGACGACTGCTACGGCAGCACCGATCGCATAAGCCCGATTGATTAGCATTGGACCTATGAACAGCGGAGTATTGCTGATGCCGAGCGGCATCGGCCGTCCGGTACCGCCCGCGATGGTCATGGAGCCGGCACGCAGGAATATTTCCAGCCCGAGCGTCATCATCAGGATCATGACGATAGGCCGGCCAGCTAACCGACGCAGCGCGACGCGCTCAATTCCCATGCCGACGCCGAACATCGTCACGATCCCGAGCGCGATAGCAAGCCAGATGGGCGCGCCAGCATTGTTGGCGAATGCCAACACCACATAGGCACCCACCATCGTCATAGCGCCCTGCGCCAGATTAGGCACCGAGGAGGATTTGTAGATCAGCACGATGCCCATCGCGACCAGCGAATACATCAGGCCGACCAGGGCGCCATTGACGGCGGATTCCGAGAGCAGCTCCCAGTCCATCGGTCAGGTCTCCTGTACCGAAAGAGTTCGCTCGATCACACCGACCTCACCCGATTCGTAACTAATCTGCGCTTTCATCAGCACCGTGGTTTGCCGATCGTAGATGGCGTCAATGATCGGCTTGTAGCGCTCCTCGACCACGTTGCGCCGAATCTTGCGCGTGCGCGTGATCTCACCGTCGTCGGCATCGAATTCCTTGTGCAGGCAAACAAATTGTCGCAATTGCAATCCCTCGGGAAGCGTTGTGTTGACGTGTTTAACCGCCGCGGTCACAAGGTCGATAACTTCTCGCTTCTGCGATAAATCAGCATAAGAGATGTAATACCAAATCTCAGAAATTGTGACTCGTTGACGATTCCCAAATCAGTTTCGCTCTGATTCATTGGTGGCGAACGATGGAGGTTCGTCATGTCCATTCCAGTATCGTTGCGCGGGGATTTCACGGCATCTCAACTGCGCGCACTTGCGAGGAAGACGAAGGATGGCCCGCAGGCTCGGCGGCTTTTGGCGCTGGCGGCGATTTACGATGGGGCGACCCGCACCGAGGCGGCGAGGATTGGCGGCGTGACGCTACAGATCATCCGGGACTGGGTGATGCGGTTCAATGCGCGGGGTGCTGCCGGCCTGCTTGACGGCAAATCGCCCGGTCAACCCTCGAGGCTCAATGATGTGCAACGCCAGGCGATTGTGCGGATGATCGAGAGCGGCCCGATCCCGGCGATCCACGGTGTCGTGCGCTGGCGGCTGATTGATCTTTCGCAATGGATATACGAGGAGTTCCGCATCACGGTCGCCAAGCAGACGCTGAGCCGGGAGCTTCGCGCGATGGGTTACCGAAAGCTCTCAGCCCGACCGCGCCATCATGCGCAGGCCGAGGGAGCCATCGAGGATTTTAAAAAAAGTTCCCAGCGCGCCTGGATGAAGTCGCGCGCGAAAACGCAATCGATGTCGGCAAGATAGAAATTTGGTTCCAGGACGAGGCTCGTATCGGCCAGAAGAACAAGATCACCCGCAGGTGGGCCAAACGCGGGACTCGCCCGAGCGCTCCGCAAGATCAGCGAACCGCATCGACCTATATCTTTGGTGCCATCTGCCCGAAACAGGGCAAGGGCGCGGCTCTGATCCTGCCCTCCTGCAATATCGAAGCGATGAACCTGCACCTCGCGGAAATCGCCAAAGCGGTCGCACCAGGAGCCCATGCCGTCCTCCTCGTCGATCAGGCCGGATGGCATCTGTCAGCAAGATTGCTCATTCCCGCCAACATCACCATCCTCGCCCTGCCGCCGAAATGCCCTGAACTTAATCCCGTTGAAAACATCTGGCAGTATATGCGTGACAACTGGCTCTCGAACCGCGTCTTCAAATCCTACGACGATATCGTCGATCACTGCTGCTACGCTTGGAATACCCTTGTCGACCGCCCCTGGAAGATCATGTCCATCGGACTGCGCCAATGGGCGCACGGGTTCTGATCAGCGAGACTTGGTATAAGAGATGCCGCGCAGCTCAGCCCACAGGCCGACCGCCTCCTTGTCGATGCAGACGATGGCCGCCAGCGTATCGCGATCGCGTCCGAGCACCGCAGCGTCCTTGACGTAGGGACTGAACTTTAGGCGGTTCTCGATGTAATTGGGGATATAGCGTTCGCCCTTGGCGGTATGCACAACATCGGACAAGCGGCCCAGCACCACCAGATGACCGTCGGGTTCGACGTAGCCGGCGTCGCCGGTATGCAACCAACCGTCTTCGAGACTTTCGCGCGTCGCCTCTTCTTGCTTAAAGTATCCGCTGAAGACGCTGCCCGAGCGAACCAGAATTTCACCGGCGTCGCTGATTTTGAGCTCGACGCCCGGCAGCGGGCGGCCGACAGTGTGCAGCCGCACCTCGTCGATGCTCTGGATCGCATTATAGGCACTGCTTTCGGTCTGGCCGTAGAGTTGGCGCAGTTTGATTCCCAGCGCCCGGTAGAACACGAAGGTATCCTCGCCCATCGCTTCGCCGCCGGTGAAAGCGCCGTACAATCGGGTCAGGCCGAGTTGGTCCTTAATAGGCCCGCATACGAGCCACCCGCCAAGCGGGTTAAATAGCCGCTGCTTGAGAGTGGGCGGCTTACCTTCGAGCTTGCGTTTCTCGGCGGCAACGGCCGACGCCATGAAGAAGTGATAGGTCAGTTTTTTCAACCAGGAGGAGTCTTCGATCCTCACCTGTATAGTGGTCAGGAGATTATCCCAGCTGCGCGGCGCAGCGAGATAGAATGTTGGCGCAATCTCGCGCAGGTTTTGCAGGACGGTCTCCTGGCGTTCGGGAATATTGATGGTGAAGTGCAGGGCTATTGCAGCACCCATGGTCACAGCGAAGTCGCCGACCCAGGCCATAGGAAGATAGGCCAAGATGCTTTCGCCGAACCGAAACGCGTCGCCCTGATAGGCATTGCGAACTCCGGCCAGGAGATTGCTGTGCGAAAGCACCACTCCCTTGGGCTTCCCAGTACTACCGGATGAATGCACAAACACCGCCGGGCCTTCGGGCTGGGCGCGGTCGATCAAACGCTGCCGTGTCGCGCTGTTACTGGCAAAGGACTGGACACCCTTCGCTTGAAGCGCGTCCCATGAAATCAGGCCGGGACTGCCGTAGGTCGCCAATCCACGCGGATCATCATAGATAATGTGGTCAATCGCCGCGCCCTGCTCACGCAACTCGAGCATCTTGTCGACCTGTTCTTGGTCTTCGGCCAGCATGAATCGCGCACCCGCCTCATGAACGAAGTGCCTGATTTCATCGAGCGTCGCATCCGGATAGGCCGGCATGGCGTATCCACCGAGTGCACCGGCGGCCAGCATCCCCGCATAAAGCCGCGGCCGGTTGTCGCCTAGAACCAGCATGACTTCGCCCGCCCTGAAGCCTAAAGTTTCAAGGCCCGCGGCGCAGCACATCACGCTGTCCAGCAGTTGTCGCCAAGTGGTTTCTTTCCAAATGCCCTTGCTCTTCTCTCGCATGGCCACGCGATCGGAAAATACTTCGGCGTTCCGCGCCAGCACGCGGATTAACGTGGTATCGGTTTCAAAATTCCACGCTGAGGTCGGTTCACCGGACCGCATGCGTTCCCCCGATATAGGCCTCAACTACCTTGGGATCGGCGACGACGTCGGCCGGAATTCCGCTTCCGATCATGGCGCCGTAATTCAACGCCAACATGCGATCGCAAATGCCGGTGATGACGTCCATGTGATGTTCGATCAATAGCACGGTTACACCGCGCTCGTCGCGAGCGTCGAGGATGAAGCGCGCCATGTATTCTTTTTCCTCTTGGTTCATTCCTGCCATCGGTTCGTCAAGAACCAAAAAGCTTGGCTCGGCAGCCAGCGCGCGCGCTAATTCGACCCTTTTCTTTAGGCCGATTGGAATCCCGTCGACTAGTTCGTCGCGCACGCTTTCAAGCTGCAGGAAATCGATCACATCTTCGACTGCGGCGCGATTCAATGTCTCGTCGCTGCGGGCAAGCCACCAATAAAGCGCAGTGCGCGCCACGCTGGGCTTCATATGGATGTGACGGCCGAGAAGAATGTTGTCGAGCACGCTCATGCCGTTGAAGAGTGCCAGGTTCTGGAAAGTACGCGCGACGCCGAGGGTTGCGATATAATGAGGTGCCAAGCCCGTGATATCGCGCCCGTTCAGCAGAATGCGTCCGCGCTGCGGCGGATAAAAACCGGTAATCGCGTTGGTAAGGGTGGTCTTGCCGCAACCGTTGGGCCCGACCAAGCCGAATATCTCGCCACGCTGAATCTGCATATCGATGTCGTTCAGCGCGACGATGCCGCCAAAACGGCGCTCGACTGATCGGCATTCGAGTACTGGGGCGTCGCCGCCGCGATCCTTGAGGCTCACCTTCGCTCCCGCCTAAGCGCATTCTGTTGAGTAGATCATTTTTGCGCCAAATCTAACAGGTGTTAGGCAGTAGCTGCAAGCGCCGAAACGACCGTACGCGCGTCATTGCGCGAGATATGCGCCCCGCCCACTGGCTACGAGAACCTGGCTAGCATCGGTCACGCGTACGTCGGCAGTACTTATCCGGCGCCCCAGTTTAACCACTATGCCGCGCGCGTGAATCGTCCCGCGGGTGGCTGGCCGATGATAATCGACCCGAAGATCTGCCGTGGCATTTACAGTACCGCCGACCGCACGAATGGCGTAAAGGCCCGTTAGATCGATCAGCGCTGCCAGGATACCACCGTGCGTTGCTTCGATCGCGGTATTGGCAACAAATTCCTCGCGCCAAGGCAGGGCAATTTCGATCTGTTCACGAGTGACCATGATGGCTTTCAATCCCAGCCATCGATGGAAAGGCGAGATCATCAAAGCCTTTTGAAATTCAGCGATAGTCTCTTCGTTGCAGGATCCAATCTCGTTCACTCGTTCGCTCCTGTATATTTCAGCAGTCAAGCTGGACCGCTGCTACCTGCGGCCAACGGTTCAGTTCCGACGACAAAGCTCTCGTAAATTCGGTCGGCCACGATCGCGCGACTAATCGTCGCGCGTAGTACCAACACGTTGTGGTATCCGCGGTTCTCGAAAGAAACTAACGACGGCTTCAGAAAATGCGTCATTTCGATCGCCAACGACCATATGACCTGCGCCAGCAATATCGGTGTACGTGGAGTGGGGAGCAAGTCGAAGAAACGCTTGCGCAGCACCCACGCTTACCAAATTGCTTGAGCCACCGCGTATCAGGTGAACCGGTAGCTCAAGTTTTTCGGCGGCGTTGGTCAGTCGGCTGTCAGACTGAGCAACTTTATCATTTGTCATGGAACTTATAAATTGTGGATCCCAGTGCCAGCGAAGACGTCCGTCATCGCATCGTCTCAAATAGCGGTCGAGACCCTCCGAACGTTTCCGCCGCTCACGATTGGGCAAATAGTTGGCGATCGCATCGGCAGCTTCATCAGGCGAGGCGAAGCCGTCTGCTAAGTGCGCCCTCATGAAATCCAAGACATGAGCAACGCCGGCTGGCTCCATATTTGGAGTAATATCTACAAGCGTAAGTGAAGAGAAAGATCCCGATCGAAGTTCGCCTTCGGCTATCAAGCCTGCAAGGCCACCAAGGGAGGCGCCGACGAGAGCTGGTTTCTCGTTCAGTTGATCAGATATCGCAATGAGATCCATTGCAAAGTCGTCGAGTTGGTAAGAGCCGGACGAGGACCACGCGCTCTCGCCATGGCCACGCAGATCCATGGCAATCGCACTATATCCTGCCTCCTCTAGTGCCTTTGCAGTTCTTGTCCACGCCAAGCGGGTTTGGCCTCCACCATGAGCCAGCAAGATTGGAGAACCCTCACCAAACACATCGGCTATAATTGTGTGGCCCTGGTCGCCAGAAAAAGTTTTTTGTTTTTTCACTTCGGTCCTCAACTATCTTCACACCGTGTTCAAGTTGTTCCTCATTGAAAACGGGGTTGTTATAACGCCCACGCTCGGCGACCGCAAAATCCTGTTTAAGAGTTTTCGGATTTGACAGCGGCGCGATCAACTGCACCGTTCTTGGTTTTCGGCAGTTGATCGACGAAAACAACGTGCTTTGGCTTTTTGTAGCGTGCGATTAGTCCAGCGACGAAGTCGATGATATCGTTTGCGGTAACATTTGAGTCAGTTCGTCGCACGCAGATTGCTTTGATGGCTTCGCTCCACTGGGGATCCGGCACGCCGATTACCACGACTTCGGTAATATCCGCATGTTGGCGAATCGCGTTTTCGACTTCTGCCGGATAGACGTTCTCGCCGCCCGTCTTAATCAATTCTTTCTCGGGAGCACGACCGATGTACCAGAGAATTCCATCGGCATCGAAATAGCCGATGTCACCTGTGTGATGCCAGCCATTACGGAACGTGCGCGCGGTCTCCGCGTCGTTATTCCAATAACCTAAGAATACGGTGGGGCCACGCACCACGATCTCGCCGACTTGTCCGGTCGGGTTTTCTTTGTCGGCGCTGTCAACGACCGCAACGGTGTGCCAGAAAAGGGGCCGCCCGGCGGATCCTGGCCGTTCCCGGTAGGGCGATAGCGTTGCAAAGCCTGATGTCTCGGACTGTCCGAATGCTGTCCAGAATACAGAATGGGGGCATTCCTTTTCGAAGCGTTCAATAGTCTCCGGGGCATCCAGTCCGGTCACAGCGCGCAGCGTCGTCAATTCGCCGCCTTTGGCCTCATCCATTAGGTTTGCCAGCATCGGCGCGAATTCCGCCATCACCGTCACCCTTTCTGCGGCGATATCCCGAACCGCTTGTTGCGGATCGAATTTAGAAATGATGACGCTGGCACCGCCCGCCTGCTGCACGGCCAGCATCAGGCCGAGGCCGGCGACGTGAAACAGCGGCAACACACCAAGATTAACGTCGCGCTCGGTCAGGCTCCACGCCTGTATCAGCGAGCTGTGCGCCGCTAAGAGGTTAGTTTGCGACAACAGCGCGCCGCGCGGTCGCCCGCCCACGGCGGCGGTGTGAATGATTATGAAGCCATCATTGGCACTGAAATTAACGTGAGACACTGACGCGTCCGAAGCCGCAAGATCTGCGTAAGGCGCAAAAGGCGCCGTGTGCTTGCCAATGCCGAAATAGCTCCGGACCGAAGGTAGCGAATGTTTTAGAGCCGCAATAATTTCCTGGTATTCCGACCCCGCAACAACTAGTACCGGCGCACCATCGGCGAGGACGTAGCCGATTTCTTCGGCATTGAGTCGGAAATTGACCGGCAGCAGGATGGCGCCGAGCCGCGCCACCGCACCGATCAAATCAATCGTTTCGAGTGAGTTTTGCGAAAGGATGGCGACGCGATCACCGGAGTTTACGCCCTCGCATGCAAGGCCCGCCGCCAGCCGCTCGACCCTTTCAAGATATTCACGATGAGTGACGCGCTGGTTTTCAAAAACGAACGCGGTGCGGTCCGGAAACAACTCCGCGTTGCGGCGGTACAAGTCGATGAAAGTAAACTCTCTAAGGGGCATCCATTCCTCGATATCATCCACAATCGCGATTGCGAAGTGCTCCACTCGAAGGGGTTCCTCGACACCGTGGCTGGGCGGCTTTTGTTAACTCTCGAACCTTACCTCGCGCTTTTCGAGAAAGGCAGCGATACCTTCCTGTGCGTCTCGATGCATGAATAGGAGCGGAAAGCCGTCGATCGCGTGTCGCATCTCGTCGCCGCCGAGGCCGCGGTTGTAAAACGATTTGGCCATCTGCACTGCAAGCTTCGGTTTCGACGCGATTCGTTCGGCAAATTCCAGGGCGGCCGTGAGAAGGTCGCCATGTGGAACCACTCGTAGTACGAGGCCTAGTCTGAATGCCTCATCCGCGCTGATTGGCTCGCCGAGAATACTCATCTCTTTGGCTTTGGCGCGGCCGACCATATCGTGCAGACGCACGATCGCAAAACCGGGTAGTAGTCCGAGCTTGATCTCTGGCACCGCGAAGCGTGCGCGGTCAGACGCAATAATAAAGTCTGAGGCGATCGCGAGTTCAAAGCCACCGCCGAACGCAATACCATTGACGGCGGAAATCACGGGTTTGCGGCAATTCTCCGGTGCCGCTAATACCGCTAACGCCTCGATCATAAATTTGCGTACTTTGTCCGGATCGAAGTTGAAGCCGCTAATATCGGCGCCGGCGCAGAATGCTTTGTCCCCATTGCCGATGATGACCGCGACGCGGACGTTGTCGTCTTCATCCACTTTCTTCAGGCCATCCAGAATACCCTCACGGATGCCTCTGCTGAGCGCGTTAAGCTTGCCCGGTTCGTCCAGCGTAAGGATGGCGATCTTACCTCTGGTTTCATAGTTGACGCTGCCCAGTCTCATTGCAGTCTCCTTACACTATGGCGCCATGTCTTTAGCGAAACTCGCTGAAATTCGGCTTTCGAGGAATCTCTTGCCGCCAGCGTCCTCCTCCCATTGGCGTCGTACATGATCTCTTTTTCCGACACACGATCGGACTCCATTTTGCTTTGGTGGAATTGCCGGCTGACCTCAGCCGATCATGGTGTATCCGCCTGATACCGAGAGGACCTGGCCGGTGACATGACCGGCGGCGGCGGACGAGAGGAACGTTACTGCGTTGGCAATATCGTTAGGGCGACCGAGCTTGCGCAGCGGCAGCGCCTTGGCAACTTTCTCGAATTGCTCCGCTGTGAACATTGAATCTGGCTTTGTCCACATGCTGTTGGTACCAACTTCTTCCGTATCCACGGGAACTGTGACGCCAGGACAAACGACGTTGCAGCGGATTCCATAGCGGCCGTTCTCTTTGGCAATGGTCTTCATGAAGGAATTAATGGCGGCCTTGACCCCACCATATACCGCCTCGCGCGGTTCGCCCGAGCGGCTTGCGTCGGAACTGATCGACACGATAGCGCCGGTACTTTTCGGAATCATGATATCTAGCGCACACTTGGTGCAGTTGAGCACGCCAACATAATTGATCTGGATGATCTTTTGCCAGAACTCAGGCGTTGTCTGAGTGAAGAACATCAGTTGATCCCAGCCAACGTTATTGACGAGCACATCGACCGTGCCATGCTTCTCGGTAGCGGCCTTGAACATGGCTTTTACCTGATCAAAATCGGTCACGTCGGTTTTGATTACCTGAACGCTGGCGGCGCCATTCTTCCGTGCTAGTTCGGCAACTTTTTCAGCCTGCGCCTGGTCGAGATCGCCAATCGTAATATTGGCACCCTCGGCCGCAAACCCGAGCACAATAGCTCTGCCGATGTTAGACCCACCGCCAGTGACGACGACCGATTTTTCCTTAAGGTCGAGAATCATATCAATCACTCCCAATTTTATAACTGCATTACAGCTGCTGTTCTGGTTCCACGACTACGACGACCGCGTTGCGCTCGACGGTCTCGCCCGGCCGGCAATCGACTGCCCTCACCACGCCGTCAACTTCGCTGACGATGCGCAATTCCATCTTCATGGATTCCAGAATGGCCACAACGTCGCCTGCCTTGACCTTGTCACCAACCGAGATATTTACCTTGAGAATCATGCCCATCATCGGCGCTCGTAGTTCACCGCTGGTTGCGACGGACGCGCTGATGTAGCTGAGATAGAGGATCGCCTTTAATGTGTGAACGCCACGGCGATCGTGGACGAAGATCGTCTGGTCCGCCTGATAAATCCGCACCACCTCGCGGCGACCGCCGATAATGGCGGTGAAGCGTTCATCATTGAATGGGATTAGCTTGACAGGCAGTTGCTCGTCATTGATGCCGACAATCATCGTGTCATCGGGCTTCAGCGGCGCGAACCTGATCCCTGCGCTCGCCCTGTCAGTCTCGAGGTGCAAGATCGGAATCGGCGACAATCCGTCGCCGCCTGCAGACATCTGCCATCCTGTCATGGCGAGCGATTGCCATGGGCCGTTCGTGGCGGGCCGGCGTTGCCGGATCATCCAGTAGTAGGCGCCGAGCGCCAACGCTTCAGTGCCGGTTTCGGTGGCCTTGTCGAGCAACTCCTCCATCTGCTCATCAATCAAGCGGGTGTAGAAGATAGCGCTCCGCGTCGCGGGCAGCGCTATCAATCGCTTGAGAAATTTCAGATTGGTAGTGATTCCGAAAATCGAGGTTTCGTCGAGCGCGCGGTCAAGCTTGTCGAGCGCCTCGTCGCGCGTCTCGGCATAAGCGATGAGTTTTGCCAGCATGGAGTCGTAATACGGCGTGACGGTGGAGCCGCTCTCGATTCCAGTTTCGACGCGAACGCCGTCAGCCGGAAATCGCACGTAAACAATGTCACCCGTGCAGGGTAGAAAATCATTAACGGGGTCTTCGGCGCAAATGCGCGCTTCGACCGCATGGCCGCTGCATGTCACGTCCTTCTGGGCAACAGGCAATCCCTCGCCGGCGGCGATGCGCAGCATCAACTCCACGATATCGATGCCTGTGATCATCTCGGTGACGGGATGCTCGACCTGGAGGCGCGGGTTCACCTCCAGAAAATAGTAGGTTTCGCCGCGCAAGATGAATTCGACGGTGCCGACGCCACGATAATTCAACTGCTTGCCGAGCCGGACCGCATCGGCAGCGATCTTGTCGCGAAGCGCTGCGGGGAGATTGGCTGCTGGAGCTTCTTCAATAATCTTTTGATGCCGTCGCTGCAGCGAACATTCGCGCTCGAACAGATGAATCACGTTCCCTTTGCCATCGCCGACGATCTGAACTTCGATGTGGCGACCGTGCTCGATTAACTTCTCGACGATTAATCCCGCATAACCAAACGAATTCTTAGCCTCGCGCATGGCTGCTTCGATTTCGCCCACAAGACCGTCGAACGATGAGACTGCGCGCATACCCTTACCGCCGCCGCCTGCCGCAGCCTTCAGCATCACCGGGAGCCCGACATCTTGGACGATCCGGGCGATCTCTGCGGCATCCTCGGTCGGCGTCTTACTGCCGGGTACGATCGGCACATTGGCGGCTTCGGCTTCATTTTTTGCAGAGGCCTTGTCGCCAAGTCTTTCGATCACTTCGGGCGTCGGTCCGATGAAAACCAGACCGGCGCCCTCGACGGCGCGAGCGAAAGTTGCATTCTCAGCGAGAAAGCCGAATCCGGGATGGATAGCCTGCGCGTTGCTCGCCTTCGCCGCGGCTATGACCGCGTCGATCCGCAGATAGCTATCCGATGCAGTCGCGCCGCCGATCTCGATGGATTCGCCGATCGTCTTCACGTGCAGTGCATCGGCATCGGCCGAGGAGTGGACGCCAGCGACTGCGACGCCGAGGCGCTGGCAGGTTCGCGCGATCCGACAGGCTATCTCTCCGCGATTGGCGATCAGAATTTTCTTGAACACTTAACGCTTTCCTCCGCCATCACATCCTGAATACGCCGAAATCCGTATCCTGCTGCGGCAGACGACCGGCAAGGTCAAATAGCAACGCCATCACATGGCGGGTCTCGAGCGGATCGATCACCATGTCGCACCAAGTATTACGTGCGAAGCTGTAGGCGTTGGCAAACTCTTCGAACGTCTTGCGTACAGGCGATCGGTAAGCCTCGCGCTCTTCGTCGGTCCAAGTGGTGCCATCCCGTTTGTGGATATCGTCCCTGACCATGGCGAGCGTGTTTGCGGCTTGATCCGGCCCCATGATCGCCGACCGGCCGTGCGGCCACATCATCATCGCATTTGGCTTGAAAGCGCGGCCGCACATCGCAAGGTAGCCGGCGCCATATGAGTTGCCGATGATCAAGGTGTATTTGGGCACGTTGGCGCTCGCCATCGCTGTGATCATCTTAGCACCGTGCTTGGCGATGCCACCTTCTTCGGCCTCGCGCCCGACCATGAACCCAGTGACATCGGCCATAAACAGGAGGGGAATATTTCGCTTGCAGCAAAGGTCGATGAAGTGGGTCGCCTTCAGCGCGCATTCGGAAAACAGGACGCCGTTGTTACAAAGAATTCCGATTTCAAACCCCATGATACGCGCAAACCCGGTGATCAGGGTCTCGCCATATAGCGGCTTGAACTCGTGAAACTCGCTGCCATCGACCAGCCGCGCAACAATCTCTCGATTGTTGGTCGGAATACGCGGGTCCGTGCTAATCAGCCCATAAATATCCCTGGGGTCGAAGAGCGGCTCACGCGGCGACGCCAAGTTCCACCGTTGTGCGGGAATGTCGCCGAGATTAGCGACGATATCGCGGGTAATCGCAATCGCGTGGCTGTCACTTTCCGCCAGATGGTCGGTTACACCACTGACGCGGCTGTGCATTTCACCGCCGCCGAGCGCTTCTACGCCGACCTCTTCCTTGGTTGCTGCATAGACGAGTTGCGGTCCGCCGAGGAACATTGCGCCCTGATTGCGAACAATGACGGTCTCGTCGCAGAGCGCCGGCATGTAAGCGCCCCCGGCGGTCGAGGGCCCATGGACGATTGCGATCTGCGCGATACCCTCGCTCGACATCCGGATCTGATTGTAAAAGATCGATCCGAACTGTCCGTCGTCGGGAAAAATGTTGGGTTGATCCGGCAGGTTCGCACCGCCTGATTGCACCATGGTGACGCAAGGCAGTCGATGCTGCCAGGCGAACTTCTGTGCACGAACGTGTTTCTTGCAGGTTATGCCGTAATAAGTGCCGCCTTTCACCGTGGCGTCGTTGGCGATTATCATGCAGGCCCGGCCCGATATCATCCCGACGCCAGTGATAATGCCGCCGCCGGGCGGCACGCCTTCGTACATGCCTTCGCCCGCAAGTTGGCAAAATTCAAGGAACGGCGAGCCGGGATCGAGCAAAGCGGCGATACGTTCGCGCGGCAGCAACTGCTTGCGCTCCTTGTGCAATTGACGCGCACGTTCGGGCCCGCCCAACCGTGCCGCTGCGCGGCGCTGGTGCAAATCGGCGATTCTCACGCCGTAGGCGTCGCGGTTGCGGCGATAATCTTCGCTCGCAACGGACACATCGGACTTCATAAGAGACATCGCAGACAACTTTCCTGATTGAGCGCTCTCGGTTTTCTGGGTCGTACCTCAATAGCTGCGCGGCAACCCCATCACATGCTCGCCGATGTAATTGAGAATCATTTCGCGGTTGAGCGGGGCGGTCTTCAGCAGTCGCACCAACGGATAAATATCGAAGATACCGTACTCTTTGGTAAAGCCGTTGCCGCCGAAGCACTGCAGCGCAGTATCAACGGCCTTGATACCAGCATCAGCGGCAGCAAGCTTAGCCATGTTGGAAAATTCACCGGCTTCGCGACCCTGATCGAAGATCCAAGCGGCCTTCAACGTCATCAGCGACGCCAACTCAACATCGGTGCGAGCGCTTGCAAGCGGATGTTGCAAGCCCTGGTAAGATCCGATCGGTACATTGTTAAAAACCCGTCGTTCTTTAGTGTATTCGACTGCACGGTTCAGGGCATAGCGGCCGAGACCGCAGGAAATCGAACCGACCAGAATGCGCTCAGGATTGAGGCTTTTGAACAAAATGCCGAATCCCTTGTCGACTTCGCCGACAATGTCGTCTGGCCCAAGATCGACGTCATCGAAGAAAATCTGCCATTGTGTTTCCGGCGCTGGGATACTTACTGGAATGTATTGCTTCTGCACTCCCTTGGCTTTCAGATCGACCACAAACAGGGTGAAGCCATCGGTCTTCTTTTGAACCTCGGTATGTGCCGTTGTTCGCGTTACCACCAATGCGAAATCGGCGCCGTCCGCATCGGTAATAAATGTCTTCTGACCGCTCATGGCGAAGCGATTGCCGCGTTTCTTTGCAATCGTAGAAGTGCGGATCGTGTTTGTCCCGGCGTCAGGCTCAGTAATTGCAAAGCAGAAGCGCGTCTTGCCGCCGCACGCGTCGGGAAGATAGCGCATCTTCTGCGCCTCACTGCCGTATTTGGCAATAAACCCCAAACTCATCGCGGCGCCCACAACAAGATTGAGCAGGGGGATGCCGTTGTTCGACAATCCTTCAAGGAACAGGTGCATCTCGACCATGCCCTGTCCCGAGCCGCCGTACTCTTCAGGCACCATCGTTCCGACGAAGCCATCCTCCGCAACCTTGCTGTAAAGGGCTTGAGGGAATACGTGCTTGTCAGCGCACTCCATCCAGTATTTGCGATCAAATTGCTTCGCAACCATATCGCCATATTCGTAAATCTGCCGCTGCTCGTGCGTAAGATCAAAGTCCATGTCGGAACTCCGTCGCCGGTTGAAACCTGCGTTGTCCGTGTTGATGTGAGACTGCTAGCGGTAGGCAGCATCAATTTCGTTCTATCTTTTAAGCAGGGGTGCCCAACATTTCAACCTAACATTTGTTCGAAAATGAACAAATGTTACAAATCTTGGAAACAACGAAGTCAGAGCTTCTTAATCTGCGTTCAGTTTTGGGGACAACTAATTGGCTGAGATAAAATTCGATCTTGGCAATCGCGTTGCGCTTCACATGTTGCCCGGCCAAAAGGTGCCGTGGCAGTTTCATTATTTCGCTCCCCGTTTCTCTAGTTCGGGCAGCTTGAGGCGAGAGATGTCGGACTGCACCGGGCGCGACGATGTTTACGGGTTTTGGAGAATTCCGCGGACGCAGGCTCACTGTCAGTAATACCACTGTTAGCCGGATCATGAGTCAGGTCTGTCTGAAGCGGGGCAGTGTGATCTCGTCATTGACCTTTTCGCACACGAGCATGACCTCCATGTCGAACACGACATCATCGGGCTTGCCGCCTGTGTAGGTACTGATTATTCGCGGTCCTTCTTCAAGTTCGACCAACAAGACCGCATAAGGAACGTCGGCTTTGAATGCCGGTCCTGGCGCTCGATGCACGACGCTGAAGGAATGCACTTTGCCGCGCCCGCTCGCCCCGCGATGCGCAAGATTTTCACCGCCACATTTGCGGCAAATCGCTTGCTGATAATATTGCACGTTGCCGCAATCGCCGCAGTGTTGAAGCAGTAATTCGCCGTCGCGCATGCCGCGCCAGAAGGTCGCAGAATCAGCGTCGGGCGCGGGCATCGGTTTCTTCATGGCGTCTTCAGGCGAGATCACAGCGTCTTCTCCGTCCCTAGGATGGTAGTGGCGTTAGTAGCAAAACCTGCACCCAGGCTATGAACCAGCCCGAGTTGGGCATCCGGCACCTGACGCTCGCCACACTCGCCGCGTAGCTGCGAGATCACCTCATGAAAATGAAACAGCGATCCGGGCATCCCCGAATGCGCGAATGACAACAATCCGCCATGGGTGTTCGACGGTATTTGGCCGCCATAGGTCATCTGTCCGTCTTCGACGAAGCGGCCGCCTTCGCCCTTGGGGCAGAAGCCGAGATCTTCGAGCATCATCACAACTGTGCCGGTGAAGCAGTCGTAAATGCCAGCAACGTTCATATCTTTCGGGCCATATCCCGCCATTTGGTAGGCCCTGCGGCTCGACTCGACCGCGCCGGTAGTCGTCAGCGATGGCATCAGGAAAATATGTTCGTGCGTGTAACATTCGCCACCGCCAAGAATATAGATCGGCGCCGCGATTCCGAGTGCTACTGCACGTTCTGCTGACGTGAGAATGAATGCAGCGCCACCATCCGAAATCAACGAGCAGTCAAGCTTGTGGTAGGGTGTCGTGACCATGCCGGAATTGAGCACATCTTCCACAGTGATCGGCCTGGTTTGTTGTGCTCCCGGGGTGCGCATCGCGTGACGCCGCTGGATTACAGCGACCTCCGCCAACTGTTCCGGTGTGGTGCCGAAATCCTTCATATGCCGATGTGCGGTCATGGCAAAGGTGTTAGCGACCGGAATGCCGAACGGCATCTCGTATTGCTGATCACGGCTTTCCGTCATCGAGCGCAGCGCGAGATCCGGTGTCAAACCGGTCAGTAGGCTGTCGCCGCCAACCACGAGTACGATCTCGGCGAGCCCGCCATGAATGGCAGCAGCGCCGATGTTGAACATCGTTGCCGCCGTGGCACCGGACACCTGAAGCGTGTTCGAAAAGGTTGGCTGAATACCAAAATATTCGCTGAACGCGACGCTGAATCGGTGGAAGGGAGAGGCGAAGGCATGGCTCGACAGCACGCCATCGATCTCGTTTTTCTTAATGCCGGCATCGGCCAACGCCTGCTTGGCCGCGTCGGCGGCGAGCCATAGCGGGCTCTTTCCCGGCACCTTGCCGACCGGCGACATTCCGATCCCGATCACCGCGACCTTACCGCGTAGCGAATCTTTGCGAATTGAAGGCATTTAGTCTCCGCTCAAGATATTTAGTGAAGTTAGTTTTCGACCGCCGCGCGTTAGTCGGTGGACGTGCGACTGTTGGAAAGCCCCAGGAACTGGGCTTGGTTGTCGAAGGCACTAGTCTGGTGACGGGTTTGTTCTCGCTCGCCGCCGTATGCTTTTCACCCGCGACGCATTTGTTCTCCCATTGGCAAGCACTCACATCCTTTCGCCTGCCAGCCTAGATCTGAGTACATGGCGCTGGACCTTGCCGCTGGTGGACCGGGGAAACTCCAAAAAATCGATGAACCGAAACTGCCGGGGACATTTATATGCGGCAAGATCGCGCCGGCACAGGGCAAGCAAATCGGCCTCGGTGACTGAGCTGTCACCGCGTGACACGAATGCCACTGGGACTTCGCCCCATTTCGCGTCTGGGACACGCACGATCGCGGCCTCGGTGATCCGCATGTCGCTCATCAAAACTCGTTCGATCTCGGCGGGGTAGACATTTTCACCGCCAGTCTTGATCATGTATTTGGCGCGATCTACGAAATCGAGGGAGCCGTCATCATTGTGTCGAAAAACGTCGCCCATGTGAAACCATCCGCCGCGAAAATCGCGCGCGTTGGTGTCATCAGCTTTCCAATACCCGGAGAACAAAGTCGGACTGCGAATGGCGAGTTCTCCCGGTGTCCCCGTTGCGACCTCGTTGTCGGCAGAATCGACAAGCTTGATTTCACAGAATGCGCTCTGTCGTTTCGCTAGGCTGCTGGGGACCTCGCCCACCGGGATTAATGATCTGGTTGCCGGAGGTAAACCGGTTCGGTCGAACCAAAACTGTTGAGGTAAGGAGCCTGCAGCAGGCCAGTTACCTCGGCGATGACGTGCGGAGGAACGAGGTCTGCCATAGCTCCACAAAGACCAACGCCTTTTAAGGTCATTTTCTGCGCCTTAAAAGCCGTGATGAATAATTCAATCATACCCGGGATCAGAACAAGCCAGCCAATCCGATGACACTTCAAAGCGGACAATAACGACTCAATCTGAAAACCATCGATGATGACGACCGTTCCGCCGCGTAACAATGTCGCAAGACTGTGATCTGTGGATGCCATGTGAAACAGCGGCGCCCAAGCCACAAAGGTATCGTGATGAGCGATGTTCAGCTCGGAACTGAACACCAGTGTCCGCATGATCATCGCCCGATGAGATATCACGGCGCCTTTGGGGAGGCCGGTCGTTCCGCTGGTGTAAAGAATGACTAGACCGTCTTCAGGGTCCGCAGCAATAGGAAGCGCGCGATTGCTATGTTCCTTCAAGAGATTTTCATATTCCAAACCGATCTCGACCACTTCGCGGCCTTCAACTGGAAGACTTACAGAATTGCCAACGAGTTCCTTCTCAATGATCAAGAGCTTCGGCGAAACCAGTTCGATGCAATAGGAGAGTTCACGTTGCGACAACCGCCAGTTCAGGCAAGCCGTCATGACACCGAGATTGGCTGCCGCTAGTTCTATTTCGAGATACTCCGGTCTGTTACGCGAGAGTAGTGCTACGCGGTCGCCTCGGCGCAGGCCCTTGCTTGCCAGCATCCAAGTCGCACGATGCACACGGTCAAGGAGTTGCCCATAGCTGACATGTCTTCCCTGATATTCGATCGCGATCGACGATTTATTCATTAGCGCGCTCGCGCAAAACACTTCGCCAATCGTGGGGCTCGCGCCCGCCCTCGTTGCCAGAGCGTTTTTGTACCCGTGCGTCACTGCAAATCCTCCGAGTCTTGCTTTCGCCAGCCCCGCCAGCGAACTCAATTAAAAAGTATGAGCTTGCAGCGGGTCCCGATCGGCCTTAAAATTCTAACATCCGTTCGAATGAATTCATAGGGAGGTTCGCTGCGAAGCTTATCGGAAGCAAGAGAATCTTCCGATTGCGATATGCAGCGTGATCGCCGTAAGGATCAATCCACCAATCGAGTCAACCAAGCGTTCAGAAGGGAAGCCGATGTCCAATCGTTATGCTGCTTATACTAAATTGAAGCTCGACTATCCGGCCAAGCGGGTTCTCCGGCTCACCTTTGACAGGCCCGAAACCTACAATTCGGTCGACGCTGAGACCCACACTCAGCTCACGAATATCTGGCGTGACATCAACGACGACCCTGACATTAACGCAACCATCGTCACCGGGGCGGGAAAAGCTTTTTCGGCCGGCGGAGATTTTGAGCTGATCAAGAGTATTCTCGACAATCCTGTCTCACGTATGTCGACGTGGAAGGAGGCCAAGGACCTCGTTTATAATGTTATCAATTGCAACAAGCCGATTATCTCGGCCATCAACGGTGTCGCCGTCGGCGCAGGCTTGGTCGTCGGAATTCTTGCCGATATATCGATATGTGGAAAGTCCGCGCGTATTGTCGATGGTCACACAAGGCTTGGCGTAGCGGCGGGCGACGTCGCTTGTATCATTTGGCCTTTGTTGTGCGGCCTTGCCAAAGCGAAATATTACCTGCTCACCTGCAAGCCGCTGTCCGGCGAGGAAGCTGAGCGGATAGGCCTTGTGTCGCTGTGCGTCGAAGATGCAGAGTTGCAGAGGGTTGCGCTTGAGACGGCGGAGGAGCTTTCTAACGGGGCGCAAAGCGCGATCCGTTGGACCAAATACGCTCTCAATAACTGGCTGCGTGTTAATGGTCCGCTGTTCGATACCTCAACTGCGCTTGAGATTTTGGGTTTCACCGGCGCCGAGGCACGCGAGGGATTGGCATCGCATCTTGAAAAACGAAAGCCAGTTTTTCCACAAGATTGCCCAATCTAAGCATTGCGGGCGATGGCCTTTCCGAGATGGCGGCCGGGATTGCGTCCGACCTCCTTCTTGAGAAGGGCCGTCGGCTTCTGCTTGGATTAAGTGGCGCCGAGTTTCTCGCGAAGCTTGTCAACTGTTTCGGGATTGGCGAGTGCGGAAATATCGCCGGGATCGCGGCTTTCGAAGACTGCCCGCAATACCCGGCGCATGATCTTCATGTTGCGGGTTCGAGGCAGATCATCCACGAAAATTATCTTCTCCGGCCGATATGATGCGCCCATACCATTCACGATAGCGGCGGAGAGCTCGTTCGCAACATCACTCTCGATGTGCGCACCTGGCATGAGCACGCAGGCACAAACGATCGCTGAACCTTTTACTGGGTGCGGAATACCAAACACCGCCGCCTCGAAGACCTTGCCAGTATCTATCAATAGACCTTCAAGCTCGGACGGCCCGGTTCGCTTGCCGGAAATCTTGATGGTGTCGTCGGAGCGCCCAAGGATATAGTAAAGACCATCACGGCCGCGCATCGCAAAATCGCCATGCACCCAAAGACCGTCAAGCGTGCTCCAGTAGCTCTCGATATAGCGCGCATCGGCTTTCCATAAGCTCTTGGTCAGTCCGATCGAAGCATGACGCAGCACCAGTTCACCGACTTCGCCCGGCGGCAAACTCTTGCCTGGAATATCCACGATGTCCGCGCCGACGCCGAGCGCCGGACGCGAGAACGAACCGGGGTTCATTGGATGGTTCGGCGTCCCCGTGAAGATGCAGCCTCCAACTTCGGTGCCACCGGAAATATTTATAATCGGAATTTTTCTCTTGCAGACATGGTCAAAGAACCACTGCCATGGTGCGCTGGTCCATGCCTCGCCGCCCGACACTGTCATACGCAGGGTCGACAGGTCGTAGCGCTTCACGTCCTGCGTTCCGTAGCGCATCAAACCACGGACAAGGGTGGGCGATACTCCGAGATAGCTGACGCGATGATTTTGGATTAACCGCCAGAATCGGCCAGTATCGGGGAAATCCGGCGTACCTTCCGCGATCAGAAGGCTTGCTCCGGCAAAACTGGGAATACAGGCGCACATAGCGCCGACCATCCAGCCCATGTCACTGAGAAAGAAAAACCGGTCCGACGATTTGAAATCGGCGCAAATGACCATATCGCGCGTGACCATAGAGCCGATAAATCCGATATGAGTCCAAACGCAACCCTTCGGCTCGCCGGTGGTCCCCGAAGTGTAAAGCAGAATCGCAGGGTCTTCGGCATTCATCTCGACTGTCGCGATTGTGCTATCTTTTCCGGCGACGATATTATGCCACCAGAGATCTCGCCCCTCCCGCATCGGCGTTTCAATCTCAAGGCCTTTGCGTTCTACCACGATCACGTGCTGCACCGTCGGCGAGGAAACGAGCGCAACGTCGAGGATGGATTTAAGCGGTGCCGCAGCGCCGCGCCGCCATGTCCCGCTCGCAGTGATGACAGCTTTGGCGCCGCCATGGTTGAGCCGGGTTTGCATGGGTGCCGGACCAAAGCCTGAGAAAAGGGGCATTAGGATCGCGCCCAACTTCAATACTGCGAAAAAAAGCAACAAAGGTTTCCGGCACGTTCGGCATGTATAGTGCAACCACGTCGCCCTTGCCGATGCCGAGATCGGTCAACGCGCGCGCAAGCTGTCCAATATCGTGGTCGATTTCTCGATATGAGAGGTTCCGCAGTTCGAGTTTGTCTTCGCTCTCCCAGACGAGAAACGTTTGGTCCCAGAGGTGGGTGTCGCGATGTTTATCAATACAGTTCAGGACGATGTTGGTAGTGCCGCCAATACACCAGCGTGCCCATGGCTGCCCGCGCGACAAATCGAGCATGCGATCGTAAGGGCGATAAAACCTGACGCCGCAGAACTTGAAAACCTCTTCCATAAGCCATGCGGGATCGGAGTCAGCCTTTATTGAGAGGCTATCGTAATCGCCGTATCCGGTCGCGCGCAGGAACGCGGTCAGGTTGCTCTCGGCAATTAGTTCGGGCGGAGGTGTCCATACATAGGACGTTGGATTGCTCATCAACTACGCTTCCTGATTTACGGGCATCAATCCAGACTAATTTAGCGGCCGATAGACATGTGTACCTTATCAAACAAAGACAGGCGTATTCATCCCGTCCGCTCAATGCTAACGCTCTCGGTATGTGGGTTCAATCAATTCTAACGATCGTTTGATCAACTATCGCCCATAGAAAAGTTTTGAAGCCTACTGCACTTGACTTGCTACAATTTCTAACATTTGTTAGGTGAATGGCATTACCGCTCGAGGCGTAAGTGACATTAAAGCCGGACCTCGCGAAATTTCTCGCTCCAACGCACTACGTGGATTGCGGTGCACCTGCGATTAAAGATTTTGTCTCCCGTGTGGTTGGCAACGAAAAAGGACAGTCGACAACTGAGAAGGCAATCCTCTTATTTAATGCGGTACGTGATCAGATCAGATATGATCCCTACGCGGTGAGTTTGTTTGAAGCCGATTATCGGGCAAGCCAGATTCTCAAAAAGCCTTCGGCGTTTTGCGTTCCGAAAGCAATAGTTTTGACGGCGGCCATGCGCGCAGCGGGAATCCCCGCTGCGATTGGCTTTGCGGACGTTCGCAACCATTTGAATTCCCCCAAGCTGACGGAGTTGATGGGAACCGATCTTTTCATCTATCACGGCTACGCCGCGATTTGGCTTGACGGCAAGATGTTCAAAATTACGCCCGCGTTTAACATGGAGCTATGCGAACGGTTTGGAGTTCGACCTCTTATCTTCAACGGTACTGCCGACGCCTTATTTCACGAGTTTGACACCAGCGATCACCGTCATATGGAATATGTGAATGATAGAGGCTGGTTCACCGACCCTCCTGTAAAAACGATGCTTGAGGACTTCCGCGTTGCCTATCCAGCGTTAGTGACTTTGAATAATCGGGGTGGCTCAATCGACGACGCTGCGTTCGAGCGTCTCGATTAGAAGATGGGCGGAGCGATCGAAAACACTGAATCTGGAAACCCTGTTAAGATGCGGTCGGAATCATCTATTGGACCAGGGAAAACCCACGCACGGCCACCCAGGTTTCGCCGCGGTATGGCAGCGGCGATAGCTTGTTCATTCAAAGGTCTGCTCCAACTTGGAGGGCTGTTTGGCGTATTGAACAGCGACACGACCGACCTTTTCGCGTGCGATAACAAGTTTCTGAATTTGTGCGGTCCCGTCACCGATTTGTAGGCCCATGACATCGAGGTAACGCTGATGAAATGGCAAATCCGTCGTGTAACCGTAATGGCCGTGGGTGAGGAGGCACTGGTGGATGACTTCGCAGGTTACCTTTGGTACATACCATTTACACATCGCAGCTTCCGCTGTGTGCGGAAGCCTGCGATCTCTTAGTGAAAGCGTATAGTAGCAAAGCTGCCGCATCATCGTTAGCTGAGTCTCCGCTTCTGCGAGCGGAAAGCTCACGCCTTGAAACTGGGCGATCGGCCGTTCGAAGGCGGTGCGTTCAGTTGAGTATTTCCATGCTTCATCGACCGAAGCCTGCGCCGGTCCAATGCACTCAAGGCCGATCAATGCACGGCTGTAGTCGAAGCCCGACATGATTTTGGAGAAGCCTTTATTCTCCTCTGCCATTAGGCACTCTGCCGGAACGAAAACATCGTCGAAGAACACTGAGCCGCGGCCCACAGGTTTCGTGCCGATGTCGTCAAAGTGAGTGCGCGAAATGCCGCTCTGCGCGAGATCGACAAAGAATGCGCTAACGCCGCGCGCACCATCCTTGACCTTTCCAGTACGGGCGAAGACGACCGCAGCGTCGCATTGGTTCGAAAAGCTCATGGAAGTTTTTTCGCCATTAAGCCGGAAGCCATTACCGGATTTTTCGGCCCGCAAAACGAGGTTGGCGGCGTCCGAACCACCTCTTGGCTCTGTCAGGCCTAGGCCGATGATCTTCTCACCGCGGGCCACTTGCGGTAGCCAATCCTGCGCAATCTCGGGTGAGGCGTGCTCTGCAAGCATCCCGCCGAGCAATGACGCCAGTAGCTGGACGTAGCTAGCGTTGAAGTCTCCATACGCGATCTGCTCGACAATAATGCCCGCCGTCACGCTGCTCTCTCCAAGGCCGCCGTATTTTTCAGGTAGATCGGCGCCGATCAGGCCGAGTGACCCCATTTCTTTCAACATGGCACGGTCAATGCGGTGCTCACTTGCCCGCCGCTGATAGTGGGGCTTCAGCTTGTCAATTGCGAAGCGCTTAGCGGCTTCCTGGAAAGCCAGCTGTTGCTCGCTAAGCGCGTAATCCATCGCGACCTCTCCTATCCAAATGATCTTGAAATTCTTGCATCCAGTCTAACAAATGTTAGAAATTAAACAACCAACTGCGGAGCCAAATCATGCTGACGCCAGCTCGCTCGGGACCGTCGCGCTATCCCCATTTGCTTTCGCCCTTGAAAATCGGCCGAACCACGCTGCGTAACCGCTTGATAATGGGGTCGATGCATACCCGTCTCGATATGGAGGAGAATGGCGTGCACAAAATGGCGGTTTTTCTTGCTGAGCGTGCCAAGGGGGAGGTCGGGCTTATTATTACTGGTGGCTATGCGCCTAACACCTCGGGTCTGCTTGAGCCTAGCGGGCCGATTCTAACCGAACCTGCGCAAGGTCGCGAACTTCGCCGCATCACCGATGCCGTGCATCAGCACGGTGGCAAAATCTGCCTGCAGGTTTTGCATTCGGGTCGATATTCCAAGCAACAAGACTGCGTCGGTCCTTCGGACATCCCAACCCGCATCAATCGGTTTCTCCCGCGCGCAATGACTGGCGCGGAAGTTGAACAGACGATCTCGGATTACGTCCGCTGCGCGCTTCTTGCCAAAGAGGCAGGATTCGACGGCATTGAGATCATGGGATCCGAAGGTTATCTCATTAATCAGTTCGCGGTGCTTCGTACCAACAACCGCAGCGACGAGTGGGGCGGATCGGAGGAAAATCGTCATAGGCTCGCAGTGGAAATAGTCAAGCGCTCACGGGCCGCCACCGGCACCGACTTCATCATTGTCTACCGAATTTCTGCGTTGGACCTCGTCGAGGGCGGCGCAACGGGCGAGGAGATTGACCGGCTTGCCCAACGGGTAGAAGCCGCGGGCGCCGACATTCTCAACACCGGTATCGGTTGGCATGAAGCGCGCGTTCCCACGATTGCTTACGTCATCCCGCGCGGCGCATGGCGTTTTGCGGCCTCACGGTTGAAGAAGGCGGTGGGAATTCCCGTCGTGGCATCAAACCGCATCAATACGCCCGATGGGGCCGAGGAAATTCTGGCGGCTGGCGACAGCGATCTCATATCGATGGCCCGTCCGATGCTGGCCGATCCCCACTTCGCAAAGAAGGTGCGTGAGGGTAATGCCGCAAAAATAAACATCTGCATCGCCTGCAACCAGGCCTGTCTTGATCTTATCTTTTCCGAGCGAACCGCGAGTTGCCTGGTTAATCCGCGCGCCTGCCATGAGACGGAATTCGAAGACGGTCCAGCTGCGACCTCGCGCAAGGTAGCAGTGATCGGCGCAGGCGCAGGCGGACTAGCCGCTGCGGCGGAAGCTAGTCGACGCGGGCACAAGGTAACCTTGTTTGAGGCCGCTGATAGCATAGGCGGGCAGATTAACCTCGCCCGAGCAGTCCCGGGCAAAGTCGAGTTCGATGAGCTTTTGAATTATTACAACGGCCAGATTGCCGATAGCGGCGTCGATCTCAGACTGAATTCGGCGCCAACAGTCATTGAACTGAACGACGCCCGATTTGATGCCGTCGTAGTCGCCTGTGGTGTTCATCCACGCGTGCCGGAGATTGAGGGCATCAATCATTCGAAGGTAGTGTTCTACAACGACCTATTGAGCGGAAGGCGTCACGCTGGAAGGCGGGTTGCCATCATCGGTGCCGGAGGCATCGGTTTCGATGTTGCTCAATATCTCTGCCATTCGCAGCCTGATGAATCACCGAAATCACGAGCGATGGATATTCGTGAGTTTCAGCAGGAATGGAATATCGATGCCAGCCTTATGAAGGCCGGTGGACTTTCTGGCGATCCGCTGGCTTCAAAGCCAAGTCCACGCGAAATTACAATCTTGCAGCGCAAGAAAACACGACCAGGATTAGGCCTCGGCGTCTCGACCGGTTGGATCCTGCGCAGCAGTCTAGAAAAGCGCGGAGTCAAGCTGATCGGAGGAGTTAGCTATCAGCTAATCGACGACCAAGGTCTACATTTCGCCGTCGAGGGCGACACGCGTACGCTTGCCGTAGACACGATCGTGATTTGCGCCGGTCAAGAGTCTAACCGCGTCATGTTTGATGATTTGCGCGAGGCAGGAATAGAAGCGCATGTGATAGGTGGTGCGAAGGAAGCCACCGAACTCGACGCAATGCGCGCGATCCAGGAGGGTACGCGGGTCGCGCAATTGCTATGATGCAATCGGGAACCTGAGATGAGTTCGCAAAACGCCAACTGATCGCTGATATCCAGTCCGCAATCTATTCACTTGTCCGCCGAAGCCGGGATCGGTGGCCTGCCGGATTTCCGGAGTTTTCGCATCTGACCCATCGTAACGATTATAACTACTACGACAATCCTGCGTCGCCGCGCTCGCGTTTGGCAAATTTAACGGAGTCGATCATATCGCGGGCGTCGTGGGCCAGATGTAACGTCTCGCCACCATCAATGTACCATTCCTCACCGGTTACAAATTGACCGAGAGGCGAGGACAGAAAAATGATTGCCGCTGAGATATCCTCGACGCTGCCCATTCGTCCTAACACATTGCGGTTGAGCCTGACCCATTCGTCCGGCACTATCGGATAGCGGCCAAGCGCCTCGGTTTTGATCGTTCCAGGTGCGATACAGTTCAGGCGAATACCAAATTCCGCCCACTCAAAGGCGAGCGTTCTCATCATCGCAGTAACCCCGCCGCGCGCCGCCGCGGTATGCACGAAGCCGCTTAGGCCGCTGCGGATACAGGCGGTTACGAACACAATCGATCCGCCGTTTGCCATCATGAAATGGTCCGCAACCGCCTTGGTTACTTGCCAAGAACCGATCAGGTTGTTGCAGATGACAGTCTCAAAGCCTTTGTTGGTGAGTTCGCTGGCTGGCGTCACGAATTGCCCGCCGGCATTATTAACGAGGATATTCAAGCCGCCGTACTCGGCTTTGATCTTCTGCATCGCGTGCTCAATCAGGTCCGGCTCACGAATATCCGCCGATACAGCAAATGCTTCGCCACCCGCGTCGCGGATTATCTTTGCGGTGCTCTCTATCGGATCAATGCGACGACCGAGAAGGGCGATGCGGGCCCCGCAGCACGCCATTTCAATTGCCGTGGCGCGGCCCATGCCAGTGCCGCCGCCGGTGACGAGTGCTACCTGACCCTTGAGAAGGTCCAGCGCGAAGCGCGTTTTTGAAGGACTGTCGTGCATCACCGATCCCATGCCTGAAATTCCTTTGTGTTCGATCAAGCTTGATGTATTCTAACATATGTTAGAATATACTAGAAGGCTGATCGATGTCAGAAGTTGAACCTATTCATTACTCGGTCAAAGATAACATCGCGACCATTACAATTGATCGGCCGGCGCGTAAGAACGCTTTGTCGGTTGAGGCAATGAACGGTTTGACTAATGCTTGGGAGCGTGTCGAACAGGATTCACACGCGAGGGTGGTAATCCTGACTTCAGCTGACTGCGGAGTATTTTCCGCCGGTCTGGATCTTAAGCAGGCAGCCGAGATAAAGGCGCGTGACGGCGTCGATATACTGACGTTGATGCGCGATCCGATGCAAACGGCCATGCGGGCTGTTTCAAAGCCAATTATCGCGGCGATGACCGGCTCGTTGATGGCTGGCGGGATGCTGTTGGCGCTGAAGTGCGATCTTAGAATAGGCTTACGGGGAACACGCGTCGGTATTACCGAGGTCAAGATGGGGAGGGGATCGCCGTGGGCGGTACCGCTGCTCTGGATGTTACCGCAACCGGTTCTGATGGAGCTTGTTCTTATCGGCGAAACCCTGCCGATCGAACGGCTCGCGGGATACGGCTTCGTCAATTATCTTGAAGAAACACCTGACGATGTTCGCGCTCGCGCATTGCAGCTTGCGCTTAAAATTGTAGAAGGCGCACCATTGTCGGTTAGGGCGGCCAAGGCCAGCGTATTAGCCGCAATGGACCTTGGCTGTGAGAAGGGACTTGTTGAGGCCAACAAACTCCACGTTGAGACGTACGGAAGCCTCGATGCCGTTGAAGGCCCGCAAGCCTTTGCTGAGAAACGCAAACCGATTTGGCAAGGTAAATAAAGGGAGACAGATCACAATTTGCCGAACGATGTCCCGCCTTTCAGGCCATAGCGGAATTCAATCCCACTGAGGCTTGTCAAAACTGGAAACGCTAACGCGGAATAATGCCGTTGAAGATTAAATACGAAGTCCGCTCTGCTAATTCTTGGACCGAATTACTTTTTCTTGCGTCGAACCACTCGACTGTCCAGTTCATAGCACCAAGTATGAATCTCCGCAGAGGAACAATTAATATCTCCGAACGGATTTCGCCTGCACGTTGGGCATCCGCCAACATGTCATCCCAATATTTGCCATAAGCGCGGCGTAGGGGTCGATGCCGTTTCTTTATGCGCTCGGGCAATTGACCGTAAACACGCATATTTGCAGATGTATAGTCACTCTCTTGCAGCAGAGTAACGAGATGTGCTTTGATCGCGGCTCCGATCTTTTTGCGGTGTCCTCCCTTGCCAATGTTGTTCGCGCTCGCCTTTACCGCATGGAATATGCGCTGCACTCCGAGCTCTAGGATTTCGTCCAATATCGCGGTTTTCGAATCAAAGTGGTAATAAATACTTCCCGCCTTCATTCCCGCCTTGTCGGCGATCTGTCGAAGCGTCGTGGCAGAATAGCCCTGCTGCCGGAAAAGCTGGGCTGCCACCCGAAGAATAACTTCACGCGAAATTTGCGATTTCTGCGGAGCGGCTGGTTCGATTTTTTTACGATTGGAATCGCGCTTGGCAACCCGCTTTGTTTTTGATGAAGACTTCAAATTTTGCTCGTTTCAATCCAAATCGCATCACCGTTCAAAGTTCAGCATATGCACGAGATGAGGCAAATAGTCTTCTAGTAGACCATGAAATCCGTTCGGGCAACATCCCGAAACTCGAAACTACTTCGGAAAATTCCAGGAAAGACGAGCGGATCACGCAAATCTGACGATATTTCATGATGCATTGACTCGATAGGGTGGTTGACCCGAGCACGATCCGGCATCGCTGCCTCGGTCCTCGGGAAGATGGATGTGTGAGTCGCGCTTGAAACTGGCGGCAAGCCATCAGGAAATCCCCCAATGGCCGCAACAACAAAAATCATTCTTCGCGCTTTTCGCTTCCCAACTACGTGGGCAAGCTGGCGTTTCCAAGCCTGGCTCGGATGCATGTGCTCCTGTCAGACCGCTCCTCATCCAGCATATTTATATTGCGGAGCAAGTTAGTTGGATCGTACCGCGCAAAAGATAGTTGCGGACTCGAACAATCGGCGCAACTTCGCCTGATGGGTGAACCACCGCAGGTTATGGGTAAAGGAAGTTCCTACTATGCTTCATCTCGAAAGAGAGCGCGCCCATAATCCCTCGATGCAATTTTAGAAAGCCATTCAGTAAGCGAGAACCGTCCATGTGCTTGGTTCAACAGGGAAACGATAAGTCCAAAGACTCCCCGGCTTTTCGATAATGATTTTCGACACTTCCTCAGCTACCGAGATTTATATTCTGTGCAGTCTTTCCAAAGCAGCGAGGATTAATACCAAATCTCAGAAATTGTGACTCGTTGACGATTCCCAAATCAGTTTCGCTCTGATTCATTGGTGGCGAACGATGGAGGTTCGTCATGTCCATTCCAGTATCGTTGCGCGGGGATTTCACGGCATCTCAACTGCGCGCACTTGCGAGGAAGACGAAGGATGGCCCGCAGGCTCGGCGGCTTTTGGCGCTGGCGGCGATTTACGATGGGGCGACCCGCACCGAGGCGGCGAGGATTGGCGGCGTGACGCTACAGATCATCCGGGACTGGGTGATGCGGTTCAATGCGCGGGGTGCTGCCGGCCTGCTTGACGGCAAATCGCCCGGTCAACCCTCGAGGCTCAATGATGTGCAACGCCAGGCGATTGTGCGGATGATCGAGAGCGGCCCGATCCCGGCGATCCACGGTGTCGTGCGCTGGCGGCTGATTGATCTTTCGCAATGGATATACGAGGAGTTCCGCATCACGGTCGCCAAGCAGACGCTGAGCCGGGAGCTTCGCGCGATGGGTTACCGAAAGCTCTCAGCCCGACCGCGCCATCATGCGCAGGCCGAGGGAGCCATCGAGGATTTTAAAAAAAGTTCCCAGCGCGCCTGGATGAAGTCGCGCGCGAAAACGCAATCGATGTCGGCAAGATAGAAATTTGGTTCCAGGACGAGGCTCGTATCGGCCAGAAGAACAAGATCACCCGCAGGTGGGCCAAACGCGGGACTCGCCCGAGCGCTCCGCGAGATCAGCGAACCGCATCGACCTATATCTTTGGTGCCATCTGCCCGAAACAGGGCAAGGGCGCGGCTCTGATCCTGCCCTCCTGCAATATCGAAGCGATGAACCTGCACCTCGCGGAAATCGCCAAAGCGGTCGCACCAGGAGCCCATGCCGTCCTCCTCGTCGATCAGGCCGGATGGCATCTGTCAGCAAGATTGCTCATTCCCGCCAACATCACCATCCTCGCCCTGCCGCCGAAATGCCCTGAACTTAATCCCGTTGAAAACATCTGGCAGTATATGCGTGACAACTGGCTCTCGAACCGCGTCTTCAAATCCTACGACGATATCGTCGATCACTGCTGCTACGCTTGGAATACCCTTGTCGACCGCCCCTGGAAGATCATGTCCATCGGACTGCGCCAATGGGCGCACGGGTTCTGATCAGCGAGACTTGGTATAAATCGTCGCATCATGATCGGGAAGCGTTTTAGTCAGTCATCGTGCGGCCCGTGACTTGACACGGAAATTAGCCATGTGCCACGAGTCTACCGGCCTTAGCTTTGACACCGAATTTTGGTCAGGGCGCCTTTCAGGCGACCTGAGTATCAGTTGGAGCCGATTGCAGACCTGACCCACATACGCGCCAATCTGTACCTTTCGAGACGACGCCCTCATAAGGTTTTATTTGTCTATGAAGGATGTGATCCGCCGCAGTTCCGATAGCCGTGCCACTCTGCGACATCTGCTGAGCAGCCTCGACCATTAACCGTCGAAACTCTACCACCGCGAGATCGCTGGCTCCAAGTCTTTCCCACGTACGGTCCGCTCGCGGCACGCGACATCACAGCCGTGATCCCGCCCAAAGCCAACCGCAAGATCCAGCGCCGATGTGATTTTGCGCTTTACCGCGAACGCAACCCCGTCGAGCGCTTCTTCAATAAGCTCAAGCAATTTCGTGGCATCGCCACCCGATATGACAAGCTCGCCAGAAATTACCTCGCGCAATTCAATTGGTCGCTGCTACTATGCTCCTCAACTGAAGACACGCCCTAGTGGAGTCCGAGGCGATGCCGGTTCGAATATCTCACAATCAACTAGGCCTTCACCATCGTAATTGACACGCTGCGGATATCGCCCTTGGAAGTGATGGAAACGGACTGTTGTTGGCCGCGTGTGATGATTGAGAGGTTCGCAGCGAAGCCGGCAGCCTCGACAAAAACGGTAATTCGTCCCCCATCGACACGGCCTTGCAGGTTGCCATGGATGTTGCGGCTTGCTTCGCTCCAGGTTCCCGACAATGCTCCAGCCTGGCTTGAAACGTCGCTGCTGAGATCGAATTTGTAGCTGTCACTCGCGCATCGAAGCGCCAGTGTCAGTTTGTCGCCTGTTTCATCTGCTTTGTGATTTGCCCGGCAACGAATTTTTTCCTTAGACCCGTTGGCCAGCGAAACCGTTCCCGCTCCCGACCATGATCCGTCAAACTGCTTGAAAGGTCCTGCTTGCGCGGATGCCGTTGCTGCAAGCATTGTTAGTGCTGCAACCGTCATTGAGATGATCGTGGTTTTCATCGAAAACTCCTGTGTCGGCCTAAGCGTAAGAATTTCTGGACCCATTCAGTTCCCGGGTGCGACGCAATAATCTCTCGTGCCAGAATTTTTCCCGCACCCTTGCCAAACCGTTGTGTCACCATATAGTAAGCACGCTTACTATATTGGAGCGGCCTGATGGAAGCAAATTCCCCGACACTTGGGTTTTTACTGCATGATGTCGCCCGGCTTTTGCGCCGCAGGTTCGAGCAGAACGCGCGCGGCTCGGGGCTGACCAGGTCGCAATGGCAGGTGCTCGCCTATCTGGCCCAGAACGAAGGGATCAACCAGACCGGGCTTGCCGACCTATTGGAGATTGAGGCGGTCACTCTAGGGCGAATTGTTGACAAGCTCGAAACGCAGAGACTGGTCGAACGGCTGCCGCATCCCATCGACCGCAGGGCATGGATTCTTCGTCTAACGCCCGCCGCGCGTCCGGCGCTGGCACAGGTGCGCCGACTCGGGGACATGACGCGCGGTGAGGCGCTGGCGGGGTTGTCAGAAGCGGACACTCGGCATTTGTTGAACACACTGCAAATGCTGAAGGCCAATCTGGTGCACGCATGCGAGGCGCCGGTCGTCACTTAAAAGAGAGCAAGCCATGGCTAATCCGAGCGACAACGAAAGTTTAATCGGCGACGACAAGATGCGTTGGCTCAATCGTCGCGTCGAGACCGTAAATGCACCGGGCGCTCAACGGCCGGAGTTGAAAGCGCCGGGCGAAAACCGGACGCCGCAGCCGGAGTCCGACGAAGGGCCTAAATCGCCAAGGAAATCGCTGAAGCGGCCTTTGATGTTCGCTCTTCTGCCAGTGGCGCTGGTGGTTGCCACCTACTTTTATGTCACCGGCGGCGCCGTGATGTCGACGGACAACGCCTATGTTCAGGCCGACATGGTCGGATTGTCGACCGACGTGTCCGGAATCGTGCGAGAGGTGCTGGTGAAGGATAACCAGACCGTTGCGAAAGACGACGTGCTGTTCAAACTGGATGATTTACCCTTCCGTCTTGCGCTGCAGAAGGCCGAGGCGCAGGTTGGCAACACGCGTAACGACCTTATCGCGCTCCAGACCAGTTACCGCAACATGCAGAGTCAGGTCGAACAGGCCAAGAAGGACGTTGATTTCAACGAAGTCAACTTCAAGCGCCAGCAGCAGCTGATCGCCAACAATTTCACCCCGCAGGCCTCGTTCGACGCCGCCCGCAATACACTGCAGGGCGCCCAACAAAAGCTTGCCTCGCTGACGCAACAGCTGGCCGGCATCGCGGCCAATCTCAACGGGGACCCCGATGCCCCGGTCGAGGATCATCCGCGCTACAAGGATTCGCTTGCCTCACGCGACGAAGCGGCGCGGCAGCTTGCGCACACGACTGTGCGCGCGCCGTTTGCCGGCATCGTGACCAACGTGCCGTCGCTGCAACCCGGCCAGTACATGGCAGCCGCCACCACGGCCTTCAACATCGTCTCGTCCGATCACGTCTGGGTTCAGTCGAGTCCGAAGGAAACCGAACTGACCTATGTCAGGCCGGGTCAGCATGCGGTGATCGAAGTGGACACCTATCCGGGTTTCCAGTGGAACGGCACGGTAGACAGTATCAGTCCGGCATCGGCATCGAGCTTCTCGCTGCTGCCTGCGGAAAACACCAGCGGCAACTGGGTCAAGGTGGTGCAGCGCATTCCGATGCGTGTGCGCGTCGAGAACGCGCCTGGCAAACCGCCGCTGCGCGTGGGTATGAGCGTGGCACTGAGCATCGACACCGGTCATCCGCGCGGCTTCCCGCATTTTCTCAGCGCGATGTTTGGCGGTTCGGGAGCCTGATATGCCGACCGGCAACGCAGCCACGCAGCACACGGCCAACCGGGCGGCGATTACGGCCTGCATCATTCTGTCCGTGATCATGCAGGCGCTTGATACAACGATTGCCAACGTGGCGCTGCCCTACATGCAGGGCAGCGTATCGGCCAGTGCAGATCAGATCAATTGGGTGCTGACATCCTACATCGTGGCCGCGGCGATCATGACGCCGCCTTCGGGATTCTTCGCCAACAGGTTTGGCCGCAAACGTGTGTTGATGGTTGCAATCACCGGCTTCGTTGTGGCGTCCGTGCTCTGCGGAATCGCGCAATCGCTGTTTCAGATTGTCGCATTCCGTCTGTTGCAGGGAATGTTCGGCGCAGCGCTTGTGCCTATTGCGCAATCGATCCTGCTCGACATTTACACTCCGGAGGAGCGCGGCTCCGCGATGGCGCTATTCGGCGTATCGGTCATGGTCGGGCCGGTGCTCGGGCCGGTAATCGGCGGATGGCTGACCGACCATATGTCATGGCGATGGGTGTTCTACATTAACGTTCCCATCGGGGCGCTCGCATTCCTTGGCATCTCGCTTTACATGAAGGAAACGAAGATCGCTGCCGAGACAAAATTGGATTGGCTCGGTTTCGGCAGCTTGAGCGTCGCCATTGCGGCTATGCAGGTGTGTCTCGACCGGGGTTCGCAGCTTGATTGGTTTTCGTCATTCGAGATTTTAATCGAAGCGGTTGTCGCAGCGTCGGCGTTCTACATCTTCCTCGTCCACACATTCACGGCAAAGCAATCATTCGTAAATCCGCGATTGTTTCTCGACCGCAATTTCGCGGTGGGAATGTTTTTTATTTTCATCGTCGGCGTGACCTACCTGGCGTCGATGGCGTTGATGACACCCTATCTCCAGACGCTGATGGGCTATCCCGTCGTCACCGCTGGGCTCGTTATGGGCCCACGAGGATTGGGCACCATGGTCTGCATGTTCATGGTTGGCCGCCTGATCGGCAAAGTCGATACACGGTTTTTGCTCATGACCGGCCTGCTGCTGACCGCCTGGGCGATGTATGACATGACCGGTTGGACCCCCGACGTTTCGCAGTGGACCATCGCGGTGACCGGTTTTGTCCAGGGGGCCGGGCTGGGATTTTTGTTCGTCCCGCTCACCACCGTGACATTCGCGACGCTCGCGCCCGAGAGCCGTGCGGACGCCACGGGTCTGTACAATCTTTCGCGCAACGTGGGATCGAGCGTCGGAATTTCTGTTGTTTCCTATTTGTTGGTCAGGAACAATCAGATCAACCACGCAACCATCGGAAGTCATGTGACTGCGGTTAATCGTGCGTTCAACGATGGCGCGGTGATGAAGGTTCTAAGCCCCTGGACGGCGAGCGGTCGTGCGGCTTTGGATCTTGTGATCCAGAAGCAAGCCGCGATCATTAGCTACATGAACGATTTCAAACTCATGATGATCCTGAGCCTCGCAGCCATTCCGCTGTTGCTGTTGCTGCGGGGTGCTTCGCCGGCAACAGGAAGTGATCATGCAGTAGTAATGGAGTGAGCCTCCGAAATGGCAAATGGCCATCGCGGACGCTTACCTTAAACTTCGCGCGATATGAATCCAGAAAGGCCATCGGTCCGGCGAATTCGTTCTCTCGTTCACAAGAGAAGACAGATGAAGATCGCGACCAACGCGCCAATCATGCCAAGCATCGAAATAAGCACGACCTGCACGGCATAGCGCCCGACGCGTGGACGAACTGTTTCACTCACCGGTCTCGTCCCATAGCAACGAAATGCTCGAACCCTGGACGAAGAAACGGCCGGTCTGCGGATGGGACTGCAATCCGCTGACCGGCCGCGTCACGACGCTGTCCTTACGGGCGTTTCCAGATCAGCTGTCGTGCAGCACTCCGGCAGGCCGCGCGATTTTTGTTTCTTGGAATCGCTTCGGACCCGACCGGAATGCCGATCCCGTGAATGGCGTTTGGTGGTTGTGAAAAAACAGCCCAAGCTCGGGACTTGTTGGCCGGCAGCGTCCTCGGAGAAGGTCCTGGGACAATGAATCATGACTAGCCTCACAAGAAACTATACCGTATCGTTTATATAATCGGCGTTCGGATCTGCAAGGAAAATTGTGACGAACACGCAAAGAGATGCTGATTTGCCCCATTCTGCTGCGTTGCAGCGGAAGAAATCGGGAGGGCGACCAACCCGCGAGGAAGCAGTGCGCCGAGATGCCCGGCTGCTCGACATCGCCACCACATTATTCATGGAGCGGGGTTTTGACGGCACATCGATCGATGCCGTCGCGGAATCGGCGGGCGTAAGCAAGCCCACCGTTTACAATCGATACAAGGACAAGCGCGATCTGTTCGCCGCCGTGCTGCGCAGCAGGATCAGGCTTTGGCTGGCTCCCATATCCGCTGCCGCCGAAAGCCAAATGAAGGCGACCGGCGTTGAGAGCGTTGAGGAGACCCTGCATCAGCTTAGCCTTGACATGCTGGCGCATTCGATGACGCCCGACGTCGCAATGTTACAGCGGGTTGTGGCGGCGCAGGCGATGCGATTCCCCGAATTGGCCACGTTGGCGCATGAAGAAGGATGGCTGCGCGCCGTCCGGGGCGTTGCAACGCTGCTGCGTCATTTTGGGAGACTTGGCCAGATAAAGGCCGATGACCCGGCAGTCGAGGCGACCTTTTTCTCAATCTTGTACTCGGTCACGCCAAGAGACTCGCACTTTTTCGGTATCGTGGTCGTTCCTGCGGAGGAAGAGGTGCGCAGACGTAAGGCGGTCGAACTTTTTCTCAATGGCACAAGAACACGCTGACCTATTTTTCCGCCTGAATTACCGATGAAAGTGCATGACATGTCTTGCGCAACCGATCATGGCCATGCCTGGATACAGACAGAACAGCGCGGCGGAACGAACGAAACATGTGATCCGCACCAGAAAAATGCTGGCGGGATGACCAACCAAGCCCTTGCTGAATTGTCGGAGGGTCAGTCGCTGGCGGCAGGTGACCGGGTCAGAATGAGCTCGCAGCGGGAGAGCGCGACATCCTAAATACGGCGATCGCGAAGGTTTCATTGTCAGCAAAAGGATCCCCAAGTAGCTGGCCGTCAAATTCGACGAACGTAAATCAATCCAGAGCATCCATCGCGACTATCTTGAGAAAGTGGATAGCGCAGATCATTCGTGGCAAGCGGATTGTGGGTTTGGAGATCTCGATAAAGCGAGACCGCAATCGTACGGAACGCCCGGTTGATCTTTATTCAGCGCCCAGGGCGTCAGAAGTATGCAGCGTATGTCCTCTCGTTGGCTTTTCTGACAGGATGTAGCTCTCTTCCCGAACGCCCTATACGGAGGTCGATGCTACAACGTCGCAGGTCTTGAATCTGGCTGACGTGCGCAGATACGCCGATGAGCCTGCGGCGAGCTTCATCGATAACACGTCTCAGCCATATCGCAGGGGTCCGTTGACCTATCTCGCGCTATCGGGTGGAGGAGCGGACGGTGCATATGGTGCCGGCGTTCTCAACGGGTGGACCGCATCGGGAACGCGTCCGACGTTTTTAATCGTGTCGGGTGTGAGTACGGGTGCCCTGATCGCACCGTTCGCTTTTCTAGGTCCGCAATACGACGAGACCTTGCCCGATATCTATACTAGCGGCGTCGCCGCAAGCCTGATCGATACGCCAAATGTGCTCAACGCACTTTTTGGTGGGGCCTTTCAGGCAATAGCCGACTGCGCGAACTGGTCGCGCAGTATGTCAATCAGGAAATGCTTGTCTCGGTCGCTGCGGAATACGCCAAGGGAAGGAAATTATTCATTGTCACGACCAACCTCGACACCCAGCGCACCGTGATCTGGGATATGGGCCGTATTGCGAAAGTAGGATCGCCTAAAGCGCTGAGTTTGTTCAGGGACGTTGTTGCGGCGTCGGCAAGCATCCCGGTAGTGTTTTCGCCGATGCTGATCGATGCGCAAGCGAACGGGAAACAATTCCAGAAGATGCACGTGGACGGCGGCGTGACGGCGCCCGTTCTACGGTGCCGGAGGCATTTTGCTTCAGAAGGCAAGCCCCGGGAGCGACCTCCGGCTGGCGATATATGTCATCATAAACGACAAGGCGGAGCGTGACTTTCAGTTGGTCGACAACAAGACGGCCGACATTGCCGCGCGAGCTTCGGCGTCCGTGACGAAGACGCAGGTTCGCTCGATCTTGCAGGAAACTTATGATTTTACCCGCCGCAACCGTTTCGGTTTCAACCTGACTTACATCGATAAGGACATACCGAAGTCGAGCTCGTTGGGGTTCCAGACCGAGTATATGCGCGGACTTTATCAGTACGGATTTGAGAAAGCTCAAACGCCTGGATTTTGGTCAATGCGCCTCCGACCGACGGCCGCTTGCCACCCGCCCGCCTTCGTGCCTCTGCAAAAATGTAAAGTTTCGCGTGGCCGCACAGCTCGCAGAACATGCCGTTGGCGACGGCGCCTCCCCCTGGCGCACCTTTGCGCAAGAGAATCAAATCAAGCAGGGTAGATTTTCCTAGCGGGAAGGCGGTTTGGGTGTTCGGGGGATGATTCATTCGAGTGATTGCACGCCGAGCCTAGCGGATGTAGCTTGCGGTTTCCACGAACGTTATGCCAATGCGCTTTTCTTTGCGCCATACGACATGAGCGTGACGGCGGAGAGGCTCGCCTTGGATGTGCAGCTCAAACGTTTCTGGAATGCCGATGGGGCTAATGACCTCCAGCGCCGCGCCGGAATCTGAGATATTGCGCACCACGCAACTAATACTTCCGCTGCCTTTGAACACGATGGTCCCCGGCTTCAGGACGCGTTGCCGCCCCACACGTCGTTTGTCAGTCGCGGCTAAACTGGTTGGCAGATCTGTCGGGCGCTTCATCGTTTATACTTTGATGCAGATGTTATATCGTATTCCAAATTGGTATTCTGAGCGATCCGTATCAACCCTTAACCGATTCGATTAGACGGTGTGGCAAAGCGGACTTAACAGTAAAGAGGCAATCTTATTGTAAGATGCCTTCCAATATCTTAAGGAGCGGCACCAAAGTGGCTGACGGCAATGTTATTAAGGACGATATCGCATTCGCAGCAGGTGAAATCACACGGAACCTCAGGCGTACCTTCGATGCCCGTATGCGGCCGATGGGCCTATCTCAGACAAAATGGCGGCTTTTACTAAGAAGTTCATAAGTATCTTCATGCTTCAAGCGGCGTAGCGAGTCTCCGGGGCCTGGAAGAAGCTGCGGACGCGGTCGGGACGCTTCTGCAGGAAACGAAGCCTGCCGAGGACGGCGCGACGCAGATCTTCTGGCCCATCATGACGGGATCGGCCGACGGCATTGTTCTTCACGTCGTTCCAGACCAGTTCGTCGGGATTCAGTTCGGGAGAATACGGTGGTAGGAAGAACAAGCGCAGCTTCCCTGCGAGGCTCTCGATATACGCCTTGACCAGTTTGGAGCGGTGCGCCGGATGGCCATCGACGATCAGAAACACCGGTCGGCGCTGACCGTGCATCAGGCGCTTAAGGAATTGAATGAACACCTGCGCACCCACGCCGCCTTTGACGATCATGAACCGCAGCGCTCCGCGGGGACTGATCGCCGAGATCATATTCAGACTGAAGCGTTGGCCCGTGACGCGCACGATCGGCGTCCGGCCGCGGGCCGCCCAGGTGCTGCCGCTGTGGAAGTCAGAGCGCACCCCGGACTCATCTTCGAAGTAAATCTCCGCCTTTTCCCGCTTCGCCAGCGCGCGGATCCGCGGGTACTCGCTCTTTAGCCACTGCTCGACCCGTGAACCATCCTGCTGATAGGCCCGCCACAGCGGCTTCTGACAGGTCAAACCCAACTGCGCGAGCAATCGACCCACCGACGCCAGGCTCAGTCGTACCCCACAGCGCTTGACGATCAATTTGGCGATCATCGCGCGCGTCCACAACGCAAAAGGAAAACCCAACTGCAGCGGGTTCTTACCAGTTACCGTGCGGTAAACCCACTGCAGATCACGGGCTGCGAGTTTGGGCGGACGCCCCGAAATCCGCTTCGCCTTGAGCGCATCCCAGCCACCGGCGCGGTACATCGCCAGCCAACTGTAAATGCAGCGCGTCGAGAATCCGAGGGCACGAATCACCACCTCCGGGCTCTCGCCCGCATGCACTTGCTGGACCGCACGAATTCGGATTTGCTCCAGCGTCCCGTGATCGAGCTTGCGTGCATCGAGTTTTGCCATCCAATAAGAATAGCAAATCACACAACAAATGTGAAGATACTTATGAACTGATTAGTAATTCATCTGCAGCATAGCGACGGTCTCAACCAGACCGAACTGGCGCAATTGCTGGAGCTTGAAAGGCCGAGCGTTGGACAGGCTATCGACGACCTTGAAAAACTGGATATGGTGAAGCGAAAGGCGTCCGCAACCGACCGCAGGGTCTGGCGCGTCCATCTCAGGCCGGCGGCGCGGATGATCTTAAAACGGATGCGCCGCGAGGCTGACGACATCTATGAGACGATGTGGGCCGGATATTCACTATCAGACCTCCGAACGCTTCGAACTAGTTTGCAGCGTGTCGCATCTCAACTTGCCTCGATAGATCAAGAGGCTGTCGGCGCACCCAAATCGAGCAAAAGATAATCATAAAGTAGCGCTCTCAACGAGGGCAAGGTACGAAGTTAGGGCTTTATTGCATATCCACGAAATGCACTGCACGGCGAACCTGATCCAGATTTGCTCTCTGGATCTACTTTCAAGTGAGACGCGCAGGGGACAATTGATCTGCCGGTGACCTGCCACTGAACTTATCCAGTCGCAATTAGAGCCTCGGCTGGTGATGCGCCTTCTAGCGCGGTGAGTGTATCGGCATAAGCCGCCGGCGTCTTGTATCCGAGCGAGGAATGCGGCCTCGCGGTATTGTAGTCGGTGGCCCATGCGTCGATGAGCTGGCGAGCCTGACCAAGATCTATGAACAGTGTGTGTACCGAAAACCTAAACCCGGACGTAGTGGTGATGCAGTCCGCCAAGGATGGGATGCGGTTTGATGCTTCCGATCGACTAAACTGGGCGAGAGACCAGCGCATCTTTGTTCAATGATCGATGGGTTCTGACGCGGTTGTAATAGTCAGCATAGGATTTCAGGATCCGGCGCAGAGTATCCCTCCGGGGGCGGCCGCCTTGTCGTAACGGTGAAGATCGCGATGCTGCACAGCTAGATCGTCTTTATGAGCGAGGCTAGCTGCGGAGCATGGGTCGGATGACGTTGATCACGGGCGTGGAGCGCCGCCGTCGCTGGAGTTCGGAAGAACGCGCGCAGATTCTGGCAGCGATTGATGAGCCCGGGGCCGTCGTTGCCGATGTTGCCCGGCGGGCGGACATATGCACCAGCCTTGTCTACAAGTGGCGACGCGAAGCGCGGGTGGCAGCGAACGAGCCGAGTTTTGCTTCGGTGATCGTGGAACAGCCCGTGCCGATGTCGGCACCGGCGAGTGACCTTGGGCCTGGCGCGATCATGGTGGAAATGAAGGACGCGCGGGTGCGGATTGGCGCAAATGCGCCGTCCGCATTGATCGCGGCGACGTTGAAGGCGTTGCGATCTTGATCCCGATTCCCTCAAGCAGTCGGGTTTGGATTGCGACCGGCCACACCGACATGAGACGCGGTATGCAGGGCCTGGCCTTGCAGGTTCAGGAAGGCCTCAAGCGCGATCCTCACGGCGGCGATCTCTTCATCTTCCGCGGCCGTCGCGGCGATCTGGCGAAGATCCTGTGGCATGACGGGATCGGATTATCACTTTACGCCAAGCGGCTCGGCCGCGGACGGTTCATCTGGCCTTCGGCATCGGACGGTGCCGTATCGATCTCGGCGGCGCAGATGGCCTATATGTTCGATCACCCATGTTGATGTCCCTCCTTGTTAGGCTGACAGATTCTTAGATCAAGTTGCGCAATGACGTGGTTTCGAAGGTCTCCGATGGCGTCAAGAACAGATGGTGTATTCGGGAAGAGATAGGCGCCGCTGGGCTGGCGATCAATCAGCAAACGCTTAGTTCGGATTTGTACATAGAGCCAGTTCACTGGAATCTCAAGCCTTCGGGCCAGTTCGGGCGGGCTGAGGAGTGAGCCATCGTGCTCCCATCGGCTGCGCTGGGCAGCTACCTTGATGGCAGCAGCACGACGGAGCCGCCCAATGGTGATAGGCAGCACCTTATCGACGCAACGGGGCGAGCGGTGGCCTTCTTGGGTAAGGATTGCGGCGATCTCGTCGTCTGGGACGCCGTCGCGAGCGAGCGTCAGCAGGCGTTCCCGCATCTCTGTGCCTCGCGTCAATCTGGTGACGGAGTTGACGGTCATCTTCACTTCGAGCTCCGTCACGGCACCTCCTCGCCAGACGATCCTAGAGCGATTTCCACTTGAGATGGGTCACTACCGGTATCCGGCATGTCGAAAGTAGTTCGCGCACTGCTCGGTACAAATGTTTTGATGAGCTTACCGATGAGCCTCATCAGCGTTGTCACGGTGCGAGCGGCGCCTTTGCGCAGCGCCGTTTTCAGTTTCGAGAATGCCATTTCGATCGGATTGAAGTCCGGCGAGTAGGCCGGCAGATAACGCACTTTGGCCCCGACCGCTTCGACCGCCTGGCGAACGCCGTCGATCTTGTGGGTGCGAAGGTTATCCATGAAGACGATATCGCCTTTGCGCAGCGTCGGCGCGAGCATCTGCTCAACATAAGCGAGGAACGATGGCCCATCCATCGCGCCATCCATGACATAAGGCGCGGTCAGGCCATTGATGCGTAGCGCGGCAATGAGCGTCAGCGTTTTCCAGTGGCCGTGCGGCACGCTCGCAACCAGACGCTCGCCACGTGGTGAGCGGCCGCGGTGCCGGACCATCTTGGTCGTAACCGCAGTCTCGTCGATGAAGACAAGGCGCCGTGCGGCAAGCCTGGATTGCTCTACCTTCAGTTCAGCACGCGCCGCAGCGACATCAGGACGATCCTGTTCGGCCGCGTGCAGAGTTTTTTTGAACGTGATGTCATGGCGTTCGTAGAAGCGCCAGACCGATGTCGTGCCGGTTTTGAGCCGCTTCTCAGACTTGAGCCGCGCGCGAATCTCTTCGAGCGTCAAGTCCGGCTCCGCTACGACCAGATCAAGCAACCATTGGCGATGTGCCTCGAGCGGCGAGCGACTGTGGCCCGTGCCGGGCAATGCCGCTACGCTGCCCGTTGTCGTCCAGCGTTCGATCCAGCGAATTGCGGTCGAAGCGCCGAGACCGAGCAATCGCGCAGCTTCACGTCTGCTCTCGCCGTCTTCGACAAGCGCGACCGCCCGCGCCCTGAGGTCCTTCGAGTATCCCTTCGCCATCGCGCGACCTCGCTGTTGCTGTCAAAGCAACCCGAATCTGATTTGCGCTCCTTTGGGAACCCCTTACTGTTCCGATTCACATCAACCGAAAACCGCTCTAGCCAGGGCCAAGTCGCGCTCTCCGCGGTCGAGAACGACCTTTTCGATAAGACATCGCAACAACGCCTTGCGATGGGCATCCGAGATAGTCTCGTCGCCCCATATCTGCGGGAGGCGGCCGGTGAGGCTGATGACCTTGTCGTTTAGCTCCTTGCTTAGGGCCACTTGTGTGATGGCTTTGGGCGGCGTCTGTCGGGCAAGTGCCTCTTCGGCGGCGCGCACGTCGTTTAGCGCTGCTTCCCATCGGCGCTCGAGTTCCGAGGCGACCAACCGATTATCTGGATCAGCTCGGTTGAACTGCCGTTCGGTGAGCGCGGCCGTGTATCGCTTGCGCTCAAGCTCTCGTTCTGCACTGGAGCGTAACGCATTGTTCATCTGCTGCTGCGCCCGGCGGGAGCGCGACAAGGCATCGAGTTCGGCCGGCGCAAGTGCCGTTAGGAATGCGTCGCCAACGGCTGCATCGATATGGGCGGCGCGGATGTGTTGGCAAGTTGGCTGACCTTCCTGGGTACGCAGGTGATTGCATACATACTCGCCGCCGCCCTTGTAGCGAACGTACATCTTATGGCCACATCGTGCGCACCAGGCAATGCCGTGGAGCAGGAGCTCGCCATTGCGAGGCGCGCCGCGGGTTTTGATGCGCATGTATTCGGCTCGGTTATCTCTGATGACGGATCGGATTTTTTCATAAATTGGCCAGTCGATATAGGCTGGATATCGATCTTTAACGACGATCCGCCATTCCTCCATCGGCCGCGGAGCCTTTTGTGGCAGGGCACCCTCCCGCTTCGGCGGCCGGAAGCGGGTCCGTCCATAGACAAAGGCGCCCGCGTATGCCGGATTCTTCAAGATCGCCGCGACAGCAGCCAGCGTCGCGCGCGTCCAGCACAAATCGCCATACCGATCACGACGCGGCAGTTCCAGGTCCCGCTCGTTCAACGCTCGCATGACCTTGGCAACGCTGCGCAGCTGCAGGAATAACTGGAAGACGAGACCGAGCCGCCCTTGCACGGCCATGTCGGGATCCTTAACGACCAAGCCGCTCTGGTCTCGCATCAGCCCGATTGGCAGCATAACCGCAAGTTCGCCGCGTTCGGCTTTAGCAAGCAGGCCGGCGGTCAGCCGGCTGCGGATCGTATGTAGCTCAAGCTCGGAGATCGAACCCTTCAGCCCGAGAAGCAACCGCCCGTTGGGAGTGCCCGGATCATAGACACCATCGCGATCGGCGATCAGGCAGCCACGTAGACCGCAGATATCCAGCAGCGGATACCAGTCGGTGCAATTACGGGCCAAGCGGGTGACGTCGATCGACAGGATGAGTCCGACTTCACTTAGGCCAACGCGGCCAACGAGCTCCTTGAAGCCGTTACGTTGTGCTATAGACGCGCCGCTCAACCCGAGATCCGCATCAATCACGTCGATGGCCGCCTCACGCCATCCGAGTTCGCGGGCGCGCTGGCGAAGTGCGTATTGAAGGCGCAGACTCTCCTGATTGCTTACAACCTGGTGGGGCGTCGACTGCCGGATGTATACTACGGCTTTGCGCGCCAAGTGGCTTGATGTGACCAGCTCGGACTTCATGAGGGATCTCCGCCAAAATCGCGGCGACGTCTTCGACGATCTGGCGTCGGAGCGCGGGCGTCAGCGTCGACCAAAGATCGGCTGGATCCATGCTCATGTGCGTCGGGACAATCCGCTGTCGATAAAAGCTCGAGTAGAGCCTCCATACTCAGCTTAATCTGATTTGCTTCTTGGTCAAAATATTCGATTGCGGTCGCTTGAATCAGAAGACTGCTTCCTGCACGAAACTCAACTTCATACGAAGGGGGAGTGCCTCGGCCTCGCTGGCCGATCTTCCTGATCACTCGAAATGAGCGGCCGTACAAAGGATGGTGGGGGTCTCGAACTTCGACCACCTCCGGAAATGATTCGTCAGACTCACTATTGGGGACATTCCTCAATCCCCTCGCTGGAAGGGATCGACTGGCGAAATCCACAACTGACATGGCGGCCCAAGAGCGCCGGCTGAGCCAACAAAATATCGGGCAAAATATCGGATCATCGATTTTTTGGGCGCCACAAATCACAAAATTTGTGATTCTCTTGTCGCCATGGATGCTGATCGCGGCGCTCTTCCCGATGACATCAGAGCGCTGAAAGAGGCGTTGATCATCGAGCGCGCCAAGGCCCTCGATGTGACCGCGGAGCTGATGGTAGCGCGGGCCAAGGCGTCGGAAGACGTGGCGCTGATCGCCCAGCAGAAGTTGCGGATCGCGAAGCTGGAGCGGCAGGTCTACGGGCAACGATCGGAGCGATCAGTACGCCTGATCGATCAGTTGGCGCTTCAGTTCGAGGAGCTGGAAGCCAGCGCCACCGAAGACGAACTCGCGGCAGAGACGGCGGTCGCCAAGACAACGTCGGTGCGCGGATTTACGCGCAAGCGTGCCGAGCGCAACACCTTCCCCGATCACCTTCCCCGCGAGCGTTTGGTGATCGAGCCGCCGACGGCGTGTGAGTGCTGTGGCGGCAACCGCCTGCGCAAACTCGGCGAAGACGTGACGCGAACTTTGGAAACGCAGCCCCGGCGGTGGAAGGTCATCGAGACGGTGCGGGAGAAGTTCACCTGCCGCGACTGCGAAAAGATCACCCAAGCGCCGGCCCCGTTCCACGTCATCGCCAGGGGATGGGCGGGGCCGAGCCTGCTGGCCATGATCATGTTCGAGAAGTTCGGTCAGCATCAGCCGTTGAACCGCCAGGCCGAGCGTTATGCTCTGGAGGGTGTGCCGATCGCGCTGTCGACCATGGCCGACGTCGTGGGGTCGGTCTGCGCGGCGCTCGATCCTCTGCTTCGGCTTGTGGAGCGCCATGTCATGGCGGCAGAGCGATTGCACGGCGATGATACGACCGTGCCAGTTCTGGCCGAGGAAAAACCGACACCGGGCGATGCTGGATTTACCTGCGCGATGACGCTCCGTTTGGCGGAGCCGGGCCGCCTGCGGCGATATTTTACTACTCACGTGATCGCAGGGGTGAGCATCCTCAGGGCCATCTGGCCGGCTATGCCGGGATCCTGCAAGCGGACGCTTATGACGGCTACAACAAGCTGTATCAGGCTGGGCGAAGTCCTGGGCCGATCTTGGAAGCGGCGTGTTGGGTGCACGCCAGGCGCCCGTTCTTCGCCATGGCTGACATCGAGGAGAACGCGCGACGCAAAGCCTCGGGCAAGAAGGAGATTGCGCTGTCGCCGATCGCGATTGAGGTCGTGCGCCGCATCGACGCGCTGTTCGAGATCGAGCGGTCGATCAACGGCAAGAGCGTCGAGAAACGCCTGGCCGTCCGACGGATGTTGAGCCGGCCGCTGGTCGACGATCTTCGTCTCTACATGCGCGCGCAGCTCGAGAAGCTCGCTCGTGGACATGATCTCGCCAAAGCGATCAACTACATGCTCAAGCGCTGGGCAGGCTTCACCCTGTTCCTTGAGGATGGCCGCGTTTGCTTGTCGAACAATGCCGCCGAACGAGGGTTGAGAGGAATTGCTCTTGGCCGAAAATCCTGGCTGTTCTGCGGATCCGACCGTGGCGGACAACGCGCGGCCGCCATGTACAGCCTCATCGTCACGGCCAAAATGAATCGCATCGATCCCCAGGCATGGCTTGCCGACGTCCTCGCCCGTATCGCAACCCATCCTGCCCATCGGTTGGATGAATTGTTGCCGTGGAATTGGACACCGCCAGCATCAACGACTTCTGCTCGGGCGGCCTGATCATGCATACCAACAAGGTCCACCACGTTACGACGATCAACCAGGTCGCCAAAAATCTCGGTGAAGACGAGGACTGGCTCTCCGACGTCGCCAACGAAATGGAAATCGAAGACGGCGTGATATGGGTCTACGGCGTCGGCGAGGACGGCGTGTTGGCCTTCACGGACTTTGGGATCGAGAACCTCATCGATCTCATCAAAATCCATAAAGAAGCCCCTTCGCTGCTCAAGCGCTGGGAAACCGGCAAATAGGACCCCTGCGGCCTATGCCGGATGGATACTATGCCGCAAACCAGAACATCGGCGCGCCAAGCGGGCAGCCATTCCGACATCCATGATGGTCTTTCTGGATGAGTCGTCAGGTCGGTCGAATTGGACATAGTGCGGCAAGGGATTCGCTCGCGCTGGCTTCCAAGGATTTGTCGCCAAGCGCCGGGTATTTGGCGGAACAGAAACTCAAATACGGCGTTCCAAATTCGTGACTACGATGGAGGAAAAATGAAAAGATTTCTCAGTCTCTCAGAGCAAGCACAAACAAATCAACGCAACTGTGCTAAACCCAGCGCCCGCAAGAAAAGTGGCCGCCGGACCGTAAGCCTCCCACAGCCCCCCAGCGAGGACACTCGCGACCAACATGGCAATACCTCCGGCGAAGTTGAACACGCCAAACGCAGTCCCACGCAGATCATCCGGTGCGGTATCGGCGATGAGGCTGGCGAACAATCCCTGCGTAAGCGCCATGTGAAGACCCCAGAACACGACGCCTGCCATGACGAGCGTGATGCTCGTGCCGAGCGCGAGGACGAGGTCCGCAACAATCAGGCAGACGATGCCTAGCGCGAGCAGTCCGGTTCGGCCGAACCGGTCGGACAACACACCGGCTGGATAGGCTGTTATCGCGTAGACGATGTTCATCACCACCATGATCACCGGTGCGAGCGTGGTGGGCAACCCAACGTTCTGCGAACGCAGGATCAGGAACGCCTCAGAAAACCGGGCAAGGGTCAGGATCATGGCGACGCCCACCACGGTCCAGAACGCCACCGACAGACGTTTGACATCCGCTAGGCGCAGCCGCGGCCTGACCTCGGCATCGTGCCTCACCGGCTCCCTGACGGCAAAGAGCATCACCGCCAGTGCGGCAAAGGCCGGGATCACCGCGATCCAGAACACGAGGCGGAAATTGTCGGAACTGAGCGACATCAGAATAATCGCGGCAAGCGGCCCAACGAAAGCCCCGACCGTATCGAGCGCCTGCCGCAGCCCGAAACTCGCGCCGCGCTGATCTGGCGATGCGATGTCGGCAATGAGCGCGTCCCGGGGCGCGTCGCGGATACCTTTTCCGATGCGATCGATGAAGCGCGCCGCGACCACCCAACCGAGTGATGCAGCCAAGGGGAAGACCGGCTTGGTGAAGGCGGCGAGACCGTAGCCCAGAGCCGTCAGCAATTTGCGCTTGCCGAGCCAGTCAGACAGCGCCCCGGAGAAAATCTTGGTGATGTTGGCCGTCGCTTCCGCGATTCCTTCGACGAAGCCAACGGCGAGTGTCGAGGCTCCGAGCACCGTTACAAGGTAGATCGGCAGCAATGCATGGATCATCTCGGACGAGATATCCATGAACATGCTGACGAAGCCGAGCGCCCAGATGCTGCGTGGAAGCTGGGTGCACGATTTCGAGGCAGCAGGAGGCGCATCTACCACAACCAGGTGCTCCAACGACATCTCATTGCGCGAGCCTTCACCCATTCCACGCTTTGGGAATTATTCGCCTAAAACGTATCATAACGATTTCATGGACCTCCGATTTATCGCTGTGTGATAAATCAAGTCCACAGTTCGGCAACGCCATTTAGATAAAGCATAACTGGTTGAGCTCGCTGCTATCCAACATATCAAAGCTAATCCATGAGTCGCACGATCGTCATCTTGACACATAACCTGTAGCAGGCAGCACGGGTCTCATTTGCGGTCGTTATCTCGCGACGTAGATGTCGACAAATCTATTTTAGGAAACGGCGGAATCGTCTGAGCGCGAGTATGAACAATGCGCCGCCAATCACGATGAGGACCAACAATTGCGGCCAGATGACATCAAGTCCGGCGCCGCGGAACAGGATGGCCTGCGCCATGATGGTGAAATGCGTATTGGGCGCTGCGAGCATGATGGTCTGAATGATTTCGGGCATGCTCTCGCGCGGCGTTACGCCGCCCGACAATGCCTGAAGCGGCAGCAGGATGAGTATGAGCAGGAGACCGAACTGCGGCATGGTGCCAGCCATCGTTGCCAGAAAAATGCCCATGCAGGTCGTCGCGAACAGCTGTAGCGCTGCCCCGACCATGAACAGCACGATCGAGCCTCTGATTGGAACTGCCAGCAATCCCTCAACGATGAATACTAAAGACAGACAGGATGCCACTAGAACCACCAGCCCCATCGACCAGATCTTGCTCGCCATAATTTCGAACGGGGTCACCGGCATGACGAGGAGATGTTCGATAGTGCCGTGCTCGCGCTCGCGGATGAGGGCGGCTCCGGTCAGGATGATCGACAACATGGTGATGGCGGTGATGACATTGTTGATGGCGCCGAACCAGCTTTTGTTGAGCGTCGGATTAAAGCGAGCCCGCAGTGTCAGGTCGACCGGCACCGTGGCTGCTGCGCGATAGCGCTTCAGGAACTCGCTGACCTCACTGGTGACGATGGACTGAATGTAGCCGCCGCCGCTGAAGGCCTGCGACATGCGGGTTGCGTCGATGTTGAGCTGAATAGTCGGTGATCTGCGGGCGAGAAGATCGCGCTGGAAGTCTGGCGGAATGTCCAACGCGAAAGTGTCTAGACCAGAGTCCATGCGGGTGTCCATCTCCCGCTGGGTGATGAGCCGAGGTATCGAGAAGTAGGGCGGATTGAATGCGGTGATGATGCGCGACGAGACCGGCGACTGGTCCTCGTCGACCACCGCGATGGCCGCCATGTTGAGCGTCTCGGGCATCGCTTTCGATGCAGTGTAGATCGAGAGCGTGAAGGAGTAGATGATAAGCACAAGCAGCATCGGATCGCGAATGAGTCCCCGCAATTCCTTGACGCCAAGCTGAATGATGTTGGCGGTGCGCATGCCTAGCCGGCCTGCTTCTTGAGGAGAACTGCGCCGAGGCTGAGGAGTATGGGAATGGTGATGAGCAGCGCGATGAACGCGCCCGACAGATCGACGAAATCGAGCCCTTTCGAGAAGGTACCGCGCGAAATGTTGACGAAATAGGTCGTCGGATAGATGCGTCCGATCAAGGCGCCGGCGCCCTGAAGCGACGATACCGGATCAATCAGGCCAGAGTACTGAATGGCGGGGATCATGGTAATAAGCGTCGTCCCGAAGAGCGCGGCGATTTGACTGCTCATGAAGGTCGAGATCACCAGACCCATGGCCGTCGTGATGATGATATAAAGGAATGCTCCACCAGTGAAGGTAAGGAAGCTTCCAGTGAACGGCACGCGAAAGGCGAAAATCGCGAAGGCCGCCAGCAGAAGAAAGTTCAGCATTCCAAGCGCCACATAGGGAATCTGCTTGCCGATGAGGAATTCCAGCCGCGTCACAGGGGTGGCGTAGAAATTGATGATCGATCCGAGTTCCTTCTCGCGAACCACGCTGAGTACAGCGAGCATAGATGGTATCAACAGCAGGAGGAGCGGAATCACCGCCGGAGCCATGGCTACCAGGCTCTTGACGTCGGGATTATAGCGGTAACGGAGTGCGATCTGGAAATTGGCGATCGTCGCGGCGTCGCCATATAGTTCCCGCGCTTTCTGCGTCAGCCAATTCGCATGCATCGCCTGCACATAACCTTGCACCGTCTCCGCTCGCATCGGCATCGCACCGTCGATCCACGCACCGATCTCGACATTGCGGCCGCGCGCCACGTCGCGCCCGAAGCCCGGCGGAATCTCGATCGCCAGGCTCAGTTCGCCGCTGCGCATGCGCTCGTCGAGATCGGCATAGTCGGTGATCGGAGCCTTCTCGTTGAAGTAGCGTGAGCCCGCGATCTGCAGGGTATAGTCGCGGCTGATGGTGGTGTCGTCGCGGTCGAGAACGGCGAAGGACAGGTTCTCGATGTCGATGTTAATGCCGTAGCCCATCACGAACATCAAGATGACGCTGCCAATGGTGGCGAGCGTGGCGCGGATCGGGTCGCGGCGCAGTTCGAGTGTCTCGCGCCTTGCATAGGCGAACATCCGCCGCGGGTCGAACCAGCGCCGCGTGCGTCGGGCGGTGCCGCCGTCCTGCGCGTCCAAGGGCGCCAATGCAGGCGCAGCCATCGGCTCTGCCGACGCCGGGCCTTCGGCGGCATCGATCGCGTCCTCCAGATAGGCGACGAAGGCATCTTCAAGGGTGGCGGCTGAGCGCTTTTCGATAATTGCGGTTGGCGTGTCGCTGACGAGCACTTTTCCCGCATGCATGAGTGAGATGCGATCGCAGCGCTCAGCCTCATTCATGAAGTGCGTGGAGACGAAGATCGTGACGTTGTCCTTGCGTGAGAGGTCGGACAGGATCTGCCAGAATCCGTCGCGCGCCACGGGATCGACACCCGAAGTCGGCTCGTCGAGAATCAGCATGTCTGGAGAGTGGATCATGGCCACAGCGAGCGACAACCGCTGGCGGATGCCGAGCGGCAGGGCGTCCGGAAGCGCATCCATGATACTGGTGAGATCGAAGCGCTCCGCCATCTTCTCGATGCGGTTCGGGATGGGCTCGGGAGGCATGTTGAACAATCGCGCATGCAAGTCGAGATTTTGTCGTACTGTAAGTTCAGAATAGAGGGAGAAGGACTGCGACATGTATCCAACGCGTCGCCTGACAGCCATGTCGTTTGGGTCCACTTCGTGTCCGAACAATTTCGCTTTGCCTTCACTGGCCGGCAGCAGCCCAGTCAGCATCTTCATTGTCGTGGTCTTGCCGCAGCCGTTCGAGCCGAGAAAGCCGAAGATTTCGCCGCGCTCAATGCGGAAGCTGACGTCGTCGACCGCAGTGAAATCGTCGAACCGCATGGTGAGATGCTCGGCCTCGATGGCGACGTCACCATCGAGTTTTGCGGATCGATGCGGAATCACCACCTCCGAATAACCTCGGCGTTCTTCTTCGGGGAGCAGTGCGATGAAGGCGGCGTCGAGCGTGGCGGTGCCGGTCTGCCGCAGCAGGTCCGCCGGCGCGCCGGTGGCGAGCACGCGTCCGGCATTCATCACCACCAGCCAGTCAAAACCGGCTGCTTCTTCCATATAGGCGGTGGCGACAATAACGCCCATGCCCGCACGTCTGCTGCGGATGTCGTCAATCAACTCCCAGAACTGACGGCGCGACAGCGGATCGACGCCGGTGGTCGGCTCGTCGAGGATCAGGAGGTCGGGATCGTGGATCAGCGCGCAGCACAGGCCGAGCTTCTGCTTCATGCCGCCGGAGAGCTTGCCGGCGGCACGGTCCGCGAACGGGGCGAGGCCCGTGCTGTCCAGAAGCTCACGGATACGGCGTTCGCGTTCCTCCCGAGCATGGCCAAAGAGGCGGCCGAAGAAATCGACGTTCTCGAACACCGACAGCGTTGGATAGAGGTTCTTGCCGAGGCCCTGCGGCATGTAGGCGATCCGCGGACAGGTCGCGCGCCGATGCGCTGCATCCGCCATATCGCCGCCAAGCACCTCGATCTGTCCTTGCTGGATGGTGCGTACGCCGGCGATCAGCGACAACAGGCTGGATTTGCCGACGCCGTCCGGCCCGACTAACCCGACCATGCGGCCGGTAGGCATGTCCAAGGTGATAGCCTCAAGCGCAGCGGTCTTGCCATACACGAGCCCGACCGCGTTCAGGCGTGCGACGGACGCTGAAACAACAGGCGCTTCTCCGATCGGGCGATAGCTCATTGCACCAGCCTTCCCTTCAGGTTCGCCGGCCATTCTGCTTTGGGATCAAGTTGGACGTAAGCCATGCCGGGGAGCCCCGTTTTGACCTGCTGGATATATTTCCGGAGGAGATCCGGAGAAATGTGTGCCTTGATCCGGAACATCAGCTTCAGCCGCTCCTCCTCGGTCTCGACCGTCTTGGGCGTGAACTGCGCGACGTCGGCGACAAAGCTAGCCTTGGCGGGAATCACGGATTGGGGTGCAGCATCGAGTACGAGACGAACCTCGCTTCCAATCGCCACGCGCCCGGCCTGCGCGGTTGGCAGGAAGAAGGTCATGTAGACGTCGCCGAGATCGACAAGATTGAGAACCCGTCCCCCGGCGGACAGCACCTCGCCGGGTTGCGCGACGCGATACTGCACGCGGCCATCGCGCGGCGATTTCAGCGTGCTGTCATTGATGTCGGCCGTGATGCTTTCAATCGCGGCCTTGGCCGCAGCGACGGCTGCGCCAGCATCGATGACCAGAGCCTTGGCCGCGCTGATCGCAGCTTCCGACGCCGCGAGTTGAGCCTGGGCCGCCGCGACGGCGGCCTTTGCCCCCTGCACGTTGGCCCGATCATCGTCGAGAATCTGCTGGGAAACGGCACTGGTCTTTATCAGTTGCTCTGACCGTACGAGCTTTCTGTCCAGCGCGTCGAGTTGTGCTTCGCGCTGCGCGATCACGGCGACCGCCGCGGTTCTTTCGGCTTCTCGCTGGGTTACAACGCTCTTGGCCGTATCGATACCGATCGTCGCGCGATCGCGCTGCGCCTCAGCCTGGCGGCGCTGGGCCTCCAGTTGTTCGGTGTCCATGCGCGCAAGCACCTGACCGGCCGTGACGAAATCACCTTCGTTGGCCACTATCTCCCGGACCCGCCCGGGTATCTTGGTCGAGATGTCAATTTCGATCGCTTCAATGCGACCGTTCCCGCTGGCGATGCCATCCGGAAGGCCACCAAGCTTTAATTTCTGCCACGCATAATAACCACCGCCGGCAAGAAGCAGGATGATTGCGAAGACAAGCCATCCGCTCTTTAATCTTTTGATCATATCAGCCTTTCTTGGACAAACGGAATGGAATCAATCGGCTGTGCGGGCGAGCGCGGGATCCAGCGGAATCTGCCTTCCATGAGGGCCACGGTGTCTCTTGGGGCGGTGAACACTCCACCGCCTAAAGGCGGTGGCTTCGGGTTACGGCTGGAAGCCGGATTGATCGACCCTTCGGGTCGATTTGTTCAAACAACCTTGAAATTGTCATCCGGCTCTTCCGGCTTTTGATCTTCGATGTACTTCTTCCAGACCTCATCGGTAACATTGCCACTGGTTGCCACCCAGTATCCACGCGACCACAGATGCTGACCCCAATAACGTTTCCTCAGCGACTGGTACTCCGTCAGAAGCTTATGGGAACTTTTTCCCCTTGAGGTACTGCACCGCACGAGACACCGACAGGTGCGGAGGGATCGAGAGCAGCAGGTGAACATGGTCCCAGTTTATCGCCCCAGCGTGGATCGACATCTCGTAGCTACGGCTGATTTCCCGCAAAAGTTCCCTTGCACGCAACCCGATATCCCAACCAAGACCGGGTATCGATACTTGGTCACCCACACGATATGATATTTGCAATCCCATATCGTGTGACTGCCGGATTTCGCCGTCTGCATAATATTGAGGATGCTACCGCATCCCTTCGCCTGAAGGCGAGGGGTTTACGGATCCCAGAAAAGGGACTCTAAAACCGATGTCATGGAATGTCTCCCAAGTGACATGTCTCGTCGCACCGACGTGAGAATTGCAGAACAGGCCGCATAATGTAATGCGACCCCAGTTCGGCTGCCGATGACGGCGTTCTTTAATGATTCAGGTGGTTGGTGTGAGATTTTTTCGCCCGCTATCGAATATCTTCTGGGTTTCTTTCGACAAATCCGCCCAAAATTCCTGAACAAATGCCGTGTGATGCTTCAAGACATCGGACAAATCCCTGCTTTCAGCGAGATGTTGAATAAAATCGGCCTGTGTGCGCAGGCGCTTCGCGGAGAAAGACAACGCTTCGCTATAGAACTCATGCGCCGCTTCCGATTTTGGCTTCCACCACGAGAGCCCACCGAAAAATGGATCTGCAAGCAGGGCCTGGTTCACTTCTGTATCATTTGGCATGGCTAAAACCTTTCCACATTTGGTTATTGGCGCTGATCGCCCGCAACCTAGTCAAGGTGCGCAAACCCTCGGCCACCTGTATTGATACAAGTCAACAATTGTTGACTTTGTGGACGATAAAAGCATCAAAATAATACGGCAACCAAAATCTGCGGAATCCTTTTAATGTTAAGAACAACAGTTGCGATGCGGTCTGCGCAACGCACGCGTGAGCGCATTCTGGAGGCAGCCATCCTCCGATTTTCGCATTACTCTTACGAAGAGACCAAACTTCGTGACATTGCAGGGGATGTTGAGGTCGATGTCGCTCTGGTGCATCGGTATTTCGGTTCGAAGGAACAGCTTTTTACCGATGCATTGGTAACGGTACACCCAACCATCTGTTGTCACCTGAGATGTCGGAGCTCAGCGCGGCGTTTACGAAGAGAATCCTTGAGCGAGATCCTTACCCATCCGCAATCCCAGCCGATCCACTTCAGATATTCGCTCACTCATTGTCCAGTCCACAAGCAAGGGAAATACTACGCACTTTTGTTTTGCGGGATTTCGTAAAGCCGCTGGCGATCAAGATCGGTGATCCCACTATGCAGCGCGCGGCTCTGTTCACGGCGTGCTTGATAGGGATCAGTATTCTACGCAACGTGCTCCGTACCGGGCCTCTTTTCAATGGGTCCCCAGAGCAAAGGGAGTTTCTTATTGGGAAAATTCTTGATGTCTGTCTGAACGAGAAATTGGAAGCGGGCTTGCCGATGGCCGAAGCTTCAAAAAAGCCCATAAAGCGCAAGCGTCCTGTTGTCTCCGCGCGATCGACCCCTAAAGCAGGCGCTAAACGTGTAAGGGAGGGTCGTCGTTCCACCTCATCCGGCGGCGAATAGAGAACAGGGCAGATACTTAGAGGGCCAAGCGATGAACACTCAGACGCAATTCAAGTCACGGGATTTGCCGGCGCTGCCTTGGCAGGACGCAATTAACGAGGTCTTGGGTCTCAAAGCCTTCCGTTCCATTGATGGCATCCGCGAAGTTTTCTTGCGCATGACCGTAAGTCGGTCGCCTGCTTGCTCCAAATTCACGGCAAAGCTCAAAATTTGCTCTAGGCGCCGCTGATCAGCGGGCCAAAAGCCGCCTCCCAGTAATATATGAAGATCATGACCCACGCGACGAGATCGTCTACTCGGAGCGGATCCAAAGCGATCTACGAATCCGCGAAATGGTCGGCGGCTATCGCGACTTGGTCGAGGAAATTTGTCACGATGTGACACCGGCCGTGTTCGAGAAGATCAAGCAATGCCTACGTTACATTGAACTGATGGGCGACGGTGCGCCGATGAACATTACGCGGATCGTGCGCATAGATCCATCGGGCGAGCCGTCATCGCGCGATTGCGATTTCTCGGACATCGCGATCCAGCTCAATCAGTCCGAGGGCTATACGTCCACAAAAGTGCGCTAGACCGTGCCTGGCTGTCGGACGATTGACCTACCAGCTATTCGCACATCCGAAGGTATATTCAATAGCGGAGGATTCGCTTTACGAGGGATCCTAGATCTAGTCTCGCAACAGTGAAGCGGGCGGACATGGTTCGCGCGCTACCAATTAGGTCATTTGCCTGGCTCAAATAGTTCCCCGGGATGCCGCTCCACCTTCCTGTCAGGGCACGACGATCACAGGACAGGTTGCGAGACTGACCAGCTTCTGCGAGACGCTTCCGAGCAGTAGTCCGGCAAGCCGACTACGGCCCCGCCTGCCGATAACGATAACGTCTGCGTGCTCCCGTTGTGCCGCCTCGATGATTGCTGTGGTCGCATCGCCCCATCCGGTTTGGATATGAATCTCTGATACGCTGAGGCGCCGGGCCCGTTCCCGCGCATGCGCCAGAATCTGAGCCGAAAGCGAGTCGATGGCATCGCCGATGTTGGTTCCCGCAGTGTGCGCAAGTTGTCTCAGTTCCTCACCAGACAGATTTCCGCCGATCGTCACGATCGAAAGAGTGCAACCTATCTTCTTCGTCAGTTCAGCCGCAAAATCTACCGCGCGATCAGCGCCGCCCGAGCCGTCAGTCGCCACCATTATCTGTCGCATAGCCGTGCCTGCCTGTTCTCTAATTAACAATGATCGACCACGGCAGCCGTAGACTGCGCCGATCCAGATAAATTCGAACGGCGGATCGGCCGCGAGACAAAGTGTGTTTTCGGCGCAAGGTCGGGTGTTTCGCGAAACCCCTCGGACGCAAAGAGCTGATAGCTGCTGTTATCCGGTCGAGGTGATTGAAAGAGTTCAACCAAGGTAACGCGCTGCCTGAACGATCTGTTCGTTTCCCCGACCACGGAGTCCAGTACCTGCCATCGATAATCATATCTATAAGACATCGATATTGCCCACCTCATGTGTCCCATTTTTCGGATGATGCGGCGTCGCCATGTTCTGACCAAGCCAGTGGGCGATCCGCCGCCACGTTCCGCCAAGTACCTCGGCTCCAAGGAAAAGACTCAAGTGGCCGCACGGTTCTCTCACCATTTCGATGCAAGCCTTTGGTGTGCTGACCAGCCGCGCGGTTCCAAAAAGCTGATCGGCGGAAACAAGCTCGTCGTTGTCCGCAGCGAGGAGGAACATTGGATTGTAAACCTCGGCAAGGTTGATCCGGCGCCCGAGCGCCATGAAGCTCCCCTCGGCAATCTGGTTCTCCTTGAAGAGCCAGCGGCTGACTTGTAGGTAGAATGTCCCTGGCAAATTAACCGTGCCGACGTTCCATTCGTGAAAGTGGTCATGTAGTTCGCGTAACTGAGTGGGATCGATGGCGGAGGTGATTTGAAGCACGTGATCGGCGCCATTCGCATCAAGTGCCGGTCCCAATAGTGAGAACATGTTTTGTCCGAGTACGAGACCTTCTCCAAGACAGACCAACTCCTTAAATACATCAAGCGGAACGCTTGCCGCCAGTCGTGACAGTTGCGATTCTCCGGCACGGATGTCGACCGGAGCTCCGACGAGCACCAGCCTGCGGACCTTTTGTGGGAACCGGGCGGCATAGACCAACGCTAGCCAACCACCTTGGCACAACCCGACAAGATCAACGGGTGATCCAAGTTCGTCCACGGCAACGTTGAGATCGGCGAGGTAGTTATCGATGGAAAAATAACGCATCTCGGGCGTGGCTGAACGCCAGTCGGTGACAAACACGCGGGACAGGCCGCCAAGGTGCAAGGCTTCAACCACGCTATGACCTGCTGCGAAATCTGCGACGGCCGCCCCGTGCAGAGCATACGGCGCACATATCAGAGTCGGCTGCCCTTGCGTGTGCGTTGAAGAATCCCGCAGCCGCATGGAAGGAAGTTCCAGCGCCACCGAGTTTGGTGTGGCCCATGGCAACTCCGATAAGACTGGATCGCTGTGAAAATTGGTTGCTAAGGCAGCTGCCGCATCAATAAGAAAACGAGCGGTTGCCTGGTTCACTGATGCTGCCGCTAACAATGGCCACAAAAAGAGATTAGAAACGGGCAACAAGGAATCAGGGCGAATTGCCCGTAGCGGGGCCGGTATTGTGCCGGAGGCGCCTTCCTCTTGGCTCGCTTGTCCTGCCGTCCGATCTTCTGTTTTCATGACATCAACTCGATCCAGAGATGTCCGCGCTGATTTGGTGTATAGCCCCTTGCGCGTCGGCCATTGTGTTCATTCCTCAATCATTGGTACCGCTGCGGCATCAAGGATCATTCTCAAGAATTTCTGTAGGTTACTTCAAGTTATTGCGGACAAGAGGCAGGGAGGGGATAACGGACATCAATTCAGACACCGGTCGGCAGAGAAATGGCAGTCGACCAGGACCGCTATCCCTCAACTTCAATGCTCAAGAAGCGCCTTTTCCTGGAATTCCAAACGCTTTCGGCAATTCGCTTGAGTAGGCAGACCACGACGCTTGGATAAATTCTGATTGACGTTTGAGCAAATCCGATACGGCGTCGCAATGAGCCAAGCTCTGGACAAATTCAGCCTCGGCCTGCCTGCGCTTGGCGGCGAAGGAAAGCAGATCGGACCAATATTTTGCTGATTCTTTGACGAGCTTCTTCGATTGCTCCAACTGTTGCGGGAACGATGTAGGCAGTCCAAAAGTGGGTAGTCCAAAAGTTGAAAGCGGTGAGTTCGCATTTTCGGCGGCCATGATCGAAACTCCAATGTCATAGATTACGCAGCGGAAACCCATAAGAGCCCGGATTTGGTCGCCAGCCTTGATCCATGTCAACACTTGTTGACAGATCGGAAACTAGGCTTTTAACAATTCGACAGCGAGGCTGAGCATGTCGGCAACGGCGCCCAAGAAACGTTCCGGAAGCGTCACGCGCCAGCGCATTCTGGAGGCAGCGTTGATCCGCTTTGCGCAGGCTTCCTACGAGGAGGTTAGTCTGCGTGACATCGCTCTGGATGTCGGAGTTGACGTCGCACTCGTACATCGGTCCTTCGGATCGAAGGAGCAGCTTTTCGCTGAGGTATTCAAGGCCGCGAGCCGATCGGAACGCCTGTTGGCATCCGGGAAGATGGAGCTAAGCTCGGCCTTTACCAAGAACATCTTCGAGCGCAGTTCCGATCCGGCGTCGCGGCATATCGATGCGCTTCAGATATTCGTTCATTCATTATCCAGTTCCCAAGCAAGAGAAGTGCTGCGCGCATTTATCCTGAAAGACTTCATCGGGTCCTTGGCTGCCAAACTTGACGATCGCGCACTACAGCGCGCTGCTTTGACAACTGCATGTCTGGTCGGGGTCAGCATCCTGCGCGATGTCCTTCAGGTCGAGCCGCTCTTTGATGGATCGAGAGCGGAGAGCGAGCCTCTCATTGAGAGGATTTTCAGCGTGTGCCTGGATGAGAACCGCGAAACCGGTTCGTCGGCAACTGGAGAACCTGCGGGAGAATCGACGACATTCAAGCCGTGTGCCGCCTCTGATGTGCGTACCCACCGTGAAGCAGAGCTTGGCGCCTCGAGCGCAGCCGTTGCCCTTCTTCCCACGTTGATTGAAGCGCCCGGCCGACACAGAAAGTCAATCAAATGAACCCAGTGACCTGAGTGTGCGGGGGTGGTCACGAGAATCTCAGAGCGTTCGGTATCGCTTCGTCGATATCGTGAGGAAAGAGCAAAGGCGCGCGCTGACAATAGCCCATTGCCGGGACATGTAGTGACACGAGAGAATTTTCCATGCCGCTAAAAACAATAGCTGTCTTCGTCGATCCGTCGGCCGCCGGCGAGGCGCGTACCGCCTATGCCGTCAAACTGGCATTCCACCACGGCGCTCATCTCATCGGAATCTTCGTGGTGCCGGTGGGTTGGGATGGCAGCCCGTCGGAATCCTTCGTTCGAGGGCAGGCGGCGATCCGGCAGCTCATTGAGCGCCATGCGGCAACTGAAGCAGCCGCGACGGATGTTGCCAACCGCAGCTTCTCGACGGTTTCGACCCGCGAAGACATCAGCTTCGAGTTCCGCATTCTTCGTCATGGTGATGCCAATGAGGGTGCTACGCTGAACGCGCTGCATTCCGATCTGGTGATCGTCAGCGGCCCACGATCAGGTGAATTGCCGCGCGAGTGGTCGGCAGAATCACTGCTGTTGGCCACCGGCGTGCCCTTTCTCTTGTTGCCGGAACGTTGGACAGGGGCGACCGCCGAGCATGTTGTCGTTGCGTGGAATGCCAGCCGCGAGGCACGACGTGCGATCGCCGATGCGCTTCCGCTTCTCGTCGAGGCACGTTCCGTTACCATTCTTGTGGTGGATCCGCAGAAGAATTCCCGTCACGGCGAGGAACCCGGCGCCGACGTGGCCCTCTATTTGTCACGTCACGGAGCCAAGGTGGCCGTCGAACGTGTCGAGTCCAATGGCGAGCCAGTCGCCGATGTCATCCTTGGTTTTGCAAAGCGCCACAACAATGATCTGATTGTTGTCGGTGCTTATAGCCATTCGCGAACGACTGAAATGATCTTTGGCGGCGTGACCCGACGTTTGCTGCGGGACGCTACCATTCCGTTGCTGATCGCTCATTGAGGCCGCTATAATCTTGCGCCTGAAGCGCGATCAGCGAGAGATTTCCTTTCTTCAGAAGGTTCCAATCGTCCAGGCGGGCCCGGCCGTTACGGTGCCGAGGGCGGGCTGAGCGTCCAAACGCCCACAACAAGATCGAACCTTACTTGATGTGGATCAATATTCATTCGTTCGAATGAACGAATAAATATAAAATAAGAGGTAGATGATCAATGCCGCCAACCGAAGGCCCTGTTGTGCGTGTTCACCGCGACCGGCCCGTTGATTGCGCTGGCCATTGCTGGCTTTATGCTGCTCGGGATCGTCGGACCGGCGTCGGCCCAGTTTTTCAATTTCGGCGGACCGCCGCAGCGGCAGCGCTCGCAGCGCGGTGGATTCGGTGGCTGGTTCGGCAACGACATCTTCGCGCCGTTTCAGGCGGCGCCGGAGCGTCTGGCCGCGCGCTTTGCACCACGGCGCCCTACCATGCGCGAGGACTCCTCCCGCGCGCCGCCAGCAGAAAGGCGGAACACCCTGCAGAAGCGCAATGTGCTGGTGCTCGGCGACGCCATGGCCGATTGGCTGGCCTACGGCCTCGAGGATGCCTATGCAGAACAGGCCGACATGGGCGTGATCCGCAGGCACAAGACGGTCTCCGGTTTGATCCGCTACCCGCCCAAGGGCGATCCTGCCGACTGGGCGGCGGCAGCCAAGGATATTCTTGCCGTCGAGAAACCGGACGCCATTGTTGTGATGCTCGGGTTCAATGACCGCATCGCGTTGCGCGAACCGGTGGACGAGAAGATCGACAAGAAGGACGCCGACAAGAAGCGCGCGAAAGTCAACCGGGCCGGGATGCCGAGCAGCGCCGAGACGTCGACCAGACCCGATGACAAGCCTGTCGATACGGAACTGTCGCCGGACGATGCGACCGACAATGATGTACCGCCGATTATCGCGCCGAAGAAAAGTGCGCGCTCGCCGAACGGCGTCTACGAATTCCGCGAGGAGCGCTGGATCGAGCTCTACAGCAAGAAAATCGAACAGATAATTGGCATCCTGAAATCCGAGGGCGTACCCGTGCTGTGGGTCGGCCTTCCCGCTGTGCGCGGCGTCAAAGCGACCTCCGATATGCTGTTCCTGGATGCGCAGTACCGCGCCCGCCGCCGGCAAGGCCGGCATCACCTATGTTGATGTCTGGGATGGATTTGTCGACGAAGTCGGCCGCTTGCTACAGCAGGGCCCGGACTTCGAAGGCCAGATCCGCCGGCTGCGTTCTTATGACGGCGTGTTCTTCACCAAGGCCGGCGCGCGCAAGCTCGCGCATTATGTCGAGCGCGAGATCACGCGGTTGCTGGCGTTGCGTTCCGCGCCGATCACGTTGCCGAGCGAATCGGGAATGCCCGACACTAATGCGCTGCCGGGCCAGTTGGCGCCGCGGCCGCTGGCGGGACCGATCATTCCGTTGGTGGCGTCTTCGGTCGGCACCGATCAACTGCTCGGCGGGCCCGGCTCGCGCCCGGCGGCGGTCGATCCCCTGGTAGTCCGCACGTTGGTCAAGGGCGAAGCGCTGACACCACGCGCCGGCCGCGCCGATGATTTTGCCTGGCCGCGCCGCGAGGTCGGTCGCGAACAGGTTAGGGGCGAGACGCCGGTCGCCTCGGCGTCCCGGAATGCAATGGAGCTGGATGGCATCACCCCGGTAATCGTCCCGGCGGCCCCCTGAAGCCGAGGAAGTTGCTCCGACCAAGCCGCCAATTCTGATCACGGTTCCCAGCACGCCGCTTGACATATCCGATAATGGATATTGAGCGATCTCGATCGCTCCATGCCTTTCGCGGCAAATGACAGATGCTCATCTCAACAACCGTTTTCCGGATGGCGTTTGTTCAGTCCAGCTGATTGCTGGATCCGGGCCGGCAAAATCACCAGTCAATCGTTTGTCATTCTATGATTGAATTTTGCGAGTGTTCACGCCAATCATAAAGAATTTGACAGCGGCTTGTCTCAGTTGTTCCTGAATTATTGGATCGGTCGCAATGCCATAAAGCGCCAGACGCTCGGAAGTCCCAAGCTCAAGGTTGAGGAATAAGTCTGCCGCACAGTCCGCCATAGGCTTTTTCTTGAATCCGCTGGGCAATGCTCCGGCGCAGCAGGTCCGGGCCGAATGCTTTTGGCGGATCGGTGCGGAACAGTTCCCGATAACGTTTGCGCAGTTCAACGATGGGGGCTGTCGCCAGCCGATGGAGTTCGGCTTCCACCGCGGGATCGGCTGGCTTGGTGGAGGAGGGGGCACGGATCATTTCGCAGCGGCCTGCTTTGCGATCCGGTACACGCGCGGGCCATCGGTTTTGACCGAGGTCAAGTTTAGCTTAAGTTTCTTGCGCACGGTGCCCGCAAGGAAGCCCCGCACCGAATGTTGCTGCCAGTCGGTGGCCGTCATGATGGCGGCGATGGTGGTGCCGGACGGTGCGCGGAGCATATCGAGGACCTTGTTCTGTTTGGACACGGCCACTTTCTGCGTCTTCAGCGTTACCAGCTTCTTCGGCGCGACAGGCGGCTGACCCTTCGAGGCCGGTTTCGTCGATTGCTTTGGTCCCCGTGAGGATTTACGCCCGGTCTTGCGAGGGGGTTTTCGATTGCTGGTGGGCATTTCGGTTCTCCTGCTTCAACGACAGCATCATGTGCCGCCACTGCAGCAAGCCCGTCGATTGCTGACGGGCAGAGAACCGTTCGGTTGGAGAGAGCTTTACTCGTTCGACAGCCGGTTGAGCAGCGAAGCCGCATCCTGCAAACGGCTGGTCTCATAGAAGATCTGTTCGAGATCCATCGAAACTCTTACGCCTTCGGCGACACTGCCAGCCAGCGCGCAGGCCTCGGCGGCCTTGGCAATCCGTGCGGCCTCGCCAAGGCGAATGCCGATCTCGGTCAAGATCAGGCCAATTGCCTGTTCCGTAATTTTGCGATCCATCATTTTGTCTCCGATTTACGGCGACAGTGACGCTCCACGTGCTGAAGAAGTCGAGCGGAAACGCAGCAATCTAGTGGCTCTTATCAGCCGGTCCGGATCATAAAATGATCCGAAAAGAAGCCCCAAGCTGGACGACCTATTTGGCTGGACGCTTTGCGGCGGCCTTGGGTGCGCCTTTTCCACCAACGTAGTCCTTGAACAGTTTCACGGGATCGGCGCCAAGAGCGCGCGCAATGGCCGTGAACTCGATGACGTCGAGGCGGCGTTCCCCGTTCTCATACTTCGCAACAAAGGATTGAGGCCGGCCGAGTTTTTTGGCCAAGGCCTGCTGGCGAATGTCCGCTGATTTCCGCACTGCGACAAGCAGGTCGATCAGCCGGGCATAATCCGCGGATTTGAGGGCCTTCTGCATGCACCGCCAGAGCCGTGAATCGGCGGCGCACAATCTGATCCCAGAAACGGATTATCCCAAAATGGGATCAAAAATTAACTCTGACCTGCTTCTTTCCTTACTAATCGGCCTTCTGACTGGATGTTGATGCGCAACGGAGCGACTAGCGGATGGGCCATGAGAGACGGAAAGAGACGCAAATGGAAAACAGCGCAGCAACCTTATCCAGCCGGAAGCAGAGTGAGCATCAGGTCGCTGTTCAGGTTCGAGAGATCCTGGCCGGGCACTTTCCCGATTACACCGTCGAAACCGGAAAAAGCCTGCTCTACAAGATCGAGGTCGATCCCTCCGGCCAGCTTAGCCATGAGAACGCTGCAAGCCCGATGCGTGGGCAGAACGCATTTCAGACGGACATCCTGATCACGAAGGATTCGATCCCACTGGTCGTGATCGAACTAAAATCCGGATCTTTCACGTCCCATGACGTCATTACCTATAGCTTCAAGGCGGCACGGCATAAGCAGATCTATCCGTATCTACGGTATGGATTTGTCGTCGCCGGATTGGACGGCCTGGGCCGCCGGTTCGTGACCCATAACGAAGGGTTTGACTTCGCAATGGCCCTTCCGGATAGCACGACCATCGAGACCGATCTCGTTGCGCTGGTTCGCCGGCAAATCACGGGTGCGGAAATATTATGCGATCTGATGCGTTCCGATCGGATCAAAATCCGCCGCTATGAAGAGACCGTCGAAATCGATCGATAGGACTCTATCGTATCCTCATCCGACCCAGGCAAGAGAAGTATCATATCCCCAGGTCTTGAACGCGAGCGCCTGGCTGATGCTATCGACGATGTCATCAGTCTTGGCTTGCGGGAACGTCAGGAGTTCGGCTACGACCTCCGCGAGGAATTTTGCCGTGCGAGGGAATAATACCATGCCCGCTTCGAATTTCGCCTGATGGACGTAAAGGCGACCGATCTTGTCGCGCTCGATTGGCACAGCCCTTACGGGGTAGCTGCCAAGTTGCTTGAGCTCCTGGGCCAGCGCGATACCGGTTGAGGCATCCTCGATCAGAATCCGGTCAGGCTTAAAGCAGTCGGCGAGGGCGATGACGGTTTGTTTAAGGCGCGGATATTCGTAGCGGCCCCGTGTCACATCCATCAGGTAATAGCGCTTATCGACCACCATCCAGGTTGTACAGACGCTCCAGTCGTTCTGGGCGCCGTCCTTGGCAGCCGTATCCCAGGACTGGACGATCTTGGCCTTATAGGTTCGCTCGGGCAGGGCATCGTAATAGTTCAGCCATTCCCGCCGGATCATCGCTCCGCCGGGAGGGACCGGTGCCTGTTGGTATTGAGCGGCAAAGACGTCAGAACCAACCTCGTTGCGCAATTTCTCCAGCGTGGCCAATGCTTCGTATTGCGGGTGCAGTGCCTCGCCGGCCCGACGCAAATAATATTTGCCATCCCCAACTGGGATTTGTTCGTCGACCTCCGCGATCGCTGGCAGACTGAGAACGGTCCATTCGTCGGAGTTTTCAAGCAAATACCCGGTCAAATCGTTCAGGTGCACACGCTGCATGACGATAATAATGGCACCCGTTACCTTGTTGTCGAGACGGGATCTTAATGTGTTCGAAAACCATTGCGTCAGCGCATTACGCGAAGTCTCCGATTGGGCATCGACGGGTTTCTGCGGATCATCGATAATGAAGATGTTTCCTCCAAATCCTGTCAGTGCGGCCGACACTGATGTCGATTTGCGAAAGCCACGCTTGGTAGTATGGACGTCCGCGTCAACCGCCCGCGACACCCGCATATTTGGAAACGTCGCTCTGTACCAAGGCGACTCCACAATCGCTCGAAAATCGCTGGCGTGTTTGGCAGACAGATCGGTGCCGTAGGATAGCCCGAATATTCGCTCCTTCGGATTGTGGCCCAGTAGAAAGGCAGGAAATGCCGCAGATACTGCCAAAGACTTCAAATATCGCGGCGGAAGATTGATGACCAGCCGGGTTACTTCGCCCTTTCGAACCCGATCAAGCTGATGCGCAATAGCAGCGATGTGCCAGTTGCGCATTCCAGGGATGATGATCAGCGGTTCCAGGCGATGGTGATCACGGTTTCCAGATGATCGTGATCATGCTCAGGGTGAATTTTCTGACATTGCTGAGCATCGACGCGGCGGCGAACACAACTGACGATTTGATGTTGTCCTGGAAATGGTCTCCTGGTCAAGACGGGCGGCACGGTTGAGATCGTTCCGGCGGTCCATGGGAGGGACCCGCGCGTGGCGCGGAGTGGCCCCCACGAGCGGCGTAGCGCCGCGCGCGGGAGGGTCCTGTGGGCCGGTGGAACGATTGTTGGGTTAGGCAGGGGCGGGCCCTTTTTCTTTTGGTCGGCGCTACGACGCAGACTGTCGCCCTTGAGTTCGATGCGGTGAGCATTGTGGATGATGCGGTCCAAAATGGCGTCGCCGAGGGTCGGGTTGGCAATAATGTCGTGCCATTGCGTTACGGGCACCTGACTTGTGATCAGGAGAGATCCTTTGTCGTAGCGATCGTCGACGATCTCGAGAAGGTCGCGGGCCTGCTCGGCTGTAAGTGGCTCGGGCCCCCAGTCGTCGACGATGATCAGATTTGTGCGTTCCAAGCTGGTCATCAGGCGAGCAAGGCGTCCCTCCCCACGAGCTTGGGCTAGATCGGCGAACAGACGTGACGCTCGCTTGTAGAGGACGGAGAAGCCATCACGGCAGGCTTTGTTCCCGAGAGCGCAAGCCAGCCAGGATTTTCCGGTGCCGGTTGGACCGACAATGGCCAAATGGTTGTGTTCGCGGACCCATTGGCTTGTGGTGAGCGTTTGAAAGAGAGCGCGATCGAGCCCTCGAGCGGTGCGATAGTCGATGTTCTCGATGGTGGCGGCTTGACGAAGCTTGGCGGCGGTCAAGCGGCGTGCAAGGCGGCGATTGTCTCGAAAGGTAGCTTCCCGGTCGATGAGCAGACCGAGCCAATCGGCATGCGGCATCTCGGCCGCCTGAGGATTGTTTTGCATCTCGACGAGGGCGTCGGCCATGGCGGCGAGGCCAAGTGAGCGCAAGCGTTCGACGGTAGGATGAATGAGCATGATGGTCCCCTGATTAATTGTAGTAACCGCGTCCGCGGATATTCGAATGGAAGAGAACGGGCGCCGTCTCCTGCGTCGCGGCCGCCGTTTTGTCGGTGCCGTTCTTCAGAATGGCCGCGACGGACTTGTAGGATCGGGCATTGAGCAGGAGAGCGCGGGCGCAGGCGGCGTCGACGCGCTCTGCCCCATAGCGCTTCACAAGTCCGAGAATCCCGATGGCGGAGCGAAAGCCTTGTTCGGGATGCGGCCGTGAGCGCAGGATGACTTCGATCAGAGTGTCCGCGTCGGGCCCGACCTTGGCGGCATCGCGACGAATGCGCTCATGCGTCCAGTCACGGTAGCGCCGATGGGAGCTCGGCATATGCTCGGCGACGGTGGTCGGCCGATGCGCCAGTGTGCTGCGCAGATGGGACGCGACACGCTTGCCGCGCAGGAAGATCTCGACCGTCCTGGCCGTGATCCGTGCCTCGACCTCTTGACGGGCGAGACCGTGTGGAACGCTGTAGTAATGTTTGGCAATCTCCACATGGTAATCGAGATTGACGCGACAGCGCTTCCATTCGGCGTACTCATAGGGCTCGTCTGGCAACCCGATGAGCGCCGGACGGTCGAGTTCATCGAACAATTGACGTCGACTGCGGCCCCAACCGCGCAAGGTGCGATCGTTCAGATCGGCAAGAAGAGCATGTATCGCCTCGTTGAGCGCCGTGAGCGAAAAGAAACGGCGGTTCCTCAACCGCGCCAGAATCCATCGACCGACGATTTGGACTCCGACCTCCGCTTTGGCTTTATCCTTCGGGTGATACGGCCTTGCTGGCAGTATGGCGGTGCCATAATGGCGGGCGAGATCCGCGTAAGTGCGGTTCACCATCGGCTCGTGGAAGCACGCCCGCGTGATACCCGCCTGGAGATTGTCGCTCACCGTCTGTCGAGCGACGCCACCAAAAAAGGAAAATGCCCGAACATGCGATGATATCCAATCTGGCAAGCTCTGGGTGAGGGTCGCCTCAACGTAGGTGTAATTTGAGGCGCCGAGAACCGCGACAAAAATCTGTGTCGAGAGCACTTCACCGCTGAGCCCGTCGACCACCTCCATGGTGTGGCCGGAATAGTCGACAAAAAGCTTCTCGCCGGCGACGTGAACCTGGCGAAGGGTCAGCTTCAAGCGCCCGGTCCATTCCTTGTAGCGCTCGCAAAACCACGAATAGCTGAAGCCGTCCGAAGTCGTGTCGCAATACTCTTCCATAAGAGCATCAGCGTGACGCTCGGGCGTCGCAACTCGCGATGCACCACGGCCCAGTCCGGCTGCGGACGCTCGTCACTGGGCAAATCAGATGGCGGCGGATACAGACGATCCTCAAGCCGAACATCGTCGTCCAGCTCTGGCGGCAACGGCCAAGTCAATCCGGCGCGGCGCGTCCGGTTCAGATATTTGCTGACCGTGCCTTGAGCCAGACCGAGGCTGCGGGCGACGGCGCGCTGGGACATCCCGACGCTGTGGTGTAGACGAAGAACTTCACGAATTTGACGCATGGACAGTCTCTCGGTCGGCATCTCGATCCTCTGCTATATGACAAAGGCTCAAGCTACCCGGTTGCAGACTGTCAGCGGTGCACTCCTCCTATCATCTCCACACCGATCATGATCGCTGGAAATGGTGATCACGATCCTCTGGAAATCGTGATCACGATCCCCTGGAACGGGTGATCACGCTCCCCTGGAATCGGTGATCACGATAGCCTGGAATTGGTGATCACGATCGCCTGGAACGCGCACCAGTTGGGCAGAAACGGTGAACCTGGGTTGAGTGTGCGTACGCAGCGGTGCAGAAAGCTCGTGAAATCGGAACGAAGCAAAGCATAAACGATGTCTTGCTCTCTCATGATACATCCTCCGAAGACTTTGGTTGAAGCTCTTTCAGATAGGCTTCAAGGACGGCCTTATCGTCATCGCCGAGCCCTTCGCGTATGGCGTCGCTGCCCATCGAGATCATCTGGTCGCGATTGAACAGGAAGGTGGCACTCTTGATATTGCCCTTCAGGCTGTCTTCGGCGATCCGTCGGTAAATGGCCTCGCGAAGAGTGATCTTCCGTGGCTTGCCGCGCTCAGTGAGAGTAACCTTGTGCTGCAGCAGTTCCTGCAGGATCGTCGCTTCGTTCTTGGCTCCATTTTTGCGACCCTTCGGATTGCCGCTTTGTCCCGGCTTGAACCGGTGCGCTTTGGGAGGCTTGCCGTAGCCGACATCTTCGTCGCGCGGTTCCAGCCGTACCCGCTTGCGGAAGACACGTTGAATTTTTGGAATCGATGCCATCGTCAAATCCTCACGCGTTTGAGGGCAGCGGAGGCAGAGCGCTCGGCGGCCACCTCGTCGAAGGTCTGGCCGGTGGACACGAGAACCGCGTCGCGCTTGGTGAATTCCTGCCAGCGGCGGATCGCCACGTCGATGTACGAAGGGTCGATTTCGATGCCGAAGGCGCGTCGGCCGACCTTTTCGGCAGCAAGGATGGAGGTGCCGGATCCCATAAAAGGATCGAGCACGATGTCCCCGCGACGCGAGCAGTCACGCATCGCGTCGACGACCAGGGCGACCGGCTTCGCGGTTGGATGAACGGTCAGATCGGCGAGGCGGTCTTTGCGGAATGAATTGAGGCCGGCATACTGCCAGACGTTTGATCGAGAGCGGCCAAACTTGCCGAGTTCGATATTGTTCTGGTGGCGGCCAGTGCCGTTTTTGAACACAAGGATCAGCTCATGCTGGGAGCGGTAGAAGCTGTCTGAGAAGCTTCGCTCGGAAGTCGATCGCTTCTTGACTACGGTAAGAGCGGCATAGGGTCGAGCAAGGATTTATGCACTCGTTTGAGCACTGGATGCACCACGCTTTGATGCTTTACACATATCGTCTGCACATGCTCGTCCCATCCGCAGGCTCTCGGCCAGCAGCAACTCCAGCCTGTCGCCGAGCCGTTTGCGCCAATTGGCTCAGGTCCGAGCGCTCGTGCGGGAAGGCGTTGTGTGTACCGAAAACCTTATCCGAGTTGATGACGTGATGGAATCGCCTAAGCTGGCGGAATGATCGAGCTGCTCCGTTTCGCTCTGGCCGTCCTGGCCTCGCCATTCAAGTCGAAGTTGCGGCTTGAAGCTGAGAACGCGGTGCTTCGACATCAGTTGATTGTCTTGAGGCGTCGGCTGCATGGTCGCGTCCGGCTCACGAACAATGATCGCTGGTTCTTTAGCGGTCTTCCGCATCGCCGCCCAGTGCCACGGTAATAAAACGGGGAAACGTATGATCGGGTGGTCGGCGATTGCGGGCGAGGACATCGCGCAGATATCCAATTCGTTCGCCGAGCGCTCCAGCTTGCCCTGATTTGGGCTTGAAACTCTATACCCATATGGATATAGTCGTCAAAGTCGCGGAGGATTTCAGGCGTGCATAAGACAGCACTATCCATGAAGTCTGGGGCGTCGTCGTAGCGTGTTTTGCGTGAGTGCCTATGATTCTGTTTGAAGCCGAGCGGATTAGATGAACGAGGCCAGAGACAAGACAGTACGTCGCCCGCTGGTGTGGGAAGGTTCAGCAAAGAAAGACTTCAAGCAGTTTCCGGTCGCGGTTCAGAAGGATATGGGCGTTGCTCTCTTTGTCGTGCAACTCGGAGGCACGCCGCCATCTGCCAAACCGTGGAGAGGGCTCGGATCTGGCATTTACGAATTGGTCGAGGATCATCGAGGTAACGCCTATCGGGCGGTCTATATGGCCCGAGTCGGAAAGCGGGTGCATGTACTCCATGCATTCCAGAAGAAGTCGAAATCGGGCATCAAGACACCGCGCGAAGACGTCGAACTGGTCGAAGCGCGGCTAAAGGGTGTTCTGGACTACTATCGGAACGAAAGGGATCGATGATGACACGGAATCAGCGAACACAGGCAACCGACAATGTGCTGGTCGATCTTGGTTTCGACGACGCCGAAGAATTGTCCGCCAAGGCGATGCTCGCGATGAAACTGAACGCTCTCCTGGATGCCCAGCGCCTGACCCAGGCCAAGGCCTCCAAGATACTCGGCATGCCTCAACCCAAGATCTCGGCAATCAGGAACTATAAGCTCCGGGGGTTTCGCTTGAGCGGCTCATGCAAGCACTGACGGTGCTCGGGCAGCATGTCCAGATCGTTGTCAGCCCGTCCAAGGGACGATCGTCGGCTCGTATTGACGTGGCGGCCTAACGGGGCGGCTGCTTGTTCTTGACGTTAAAATAACGAGCGCGGTGCGGCTCGATCGGGTCGTAAGCGTCAATTCCTTACACGTGGGCTTCCTGACCCTGATAAAGCACAAGAGCTTTCAGGGTATCCCTCCGGGGGCGGCCGCCTTGTCGTAACGGTGAAGATCGCGATGCTGCACAGCTAGATCGTCTTTATGAGCGAGGCTAGCTGCGGAGCATGGGTCGGATGACGTTGATCACGGGCGTGGAGCGCCGCCGTCGCTGGAGTTCGGAAGAACGCGCGCAGATTCTGGCAGCGATTGATGAGCCCGGGGCCGTCGTTGCCGATGTTGCCCGGCGGGCGGACATATGCACCAGCCTTGTCTACAAGTGGCGACGCGAAGCGCGGGTGGCAGCGAACGAGCCGAGTTTTGCTTCGGTGATCGTGGAACAGCCCGTGCCGATGTCGGCACCGGCGAGTGACCTTTGGCCTGGCGCGATCATGGTGGAAATGAAGGACGCGCGGGTGCGGATTGGCGCAAATGCGCCGTCCGCATTGATCGCGGCGACGTTGAACCGCCTCGTCGCAGATACCTTCGAGGCGGAATGGAACAACAAGCTGCGCCTTCATACTGCAGCCGTCGAAGATTATGAGCGGCGTAGCAAGCAACAAGCAGAAGTGATCGGCGCTGAAGCTCAGCGCCGCATCCTGGACCTTGCCGAACAGCTGCCGCGAATATGGCAAGATCCGCGCGTCGATTCCCGAGAGCGCAAGCGCATCGTCCGTCTGCTGATCGACGACGTGACTTTGATCAAATCGCAGACCGTCACCGCTCATGTCCGCTTGTCGGGCGGCGCCACACAAACGTTGATCCTCGAGCGGCCAAAACCTATTGCGCAGATACGGAAGTTCAAACCGGAACTCGTCGCGCTGGTCGACCAACTACTCGACGAGCACTGCGACCGCGAGATTGCTGATATCCTGAACCGTGACGGATGGCGAACATGGGAGGGAAAGAAGTTCAACTTGAAAAAGGTTGCCTGGATCCGTGCGGCTTACAAACTGTCTAGTCGATATGACCGGTTACGCCGTTGCGGCATGCTCACCACGATGGAGGTCGCTACGCGATTCGGCATCTCTCAAACGGCCGTGCATGAGTGGGGGCGTCAGGGGCTGATTACAAAGTGTTACAGCGACAATCTGAATCGTGGACTGTGGACATTACCCAAAAACCACAACATCATCAAAGGTTGCGGCGGTCGTCGCGCAAGACCCGCGCAGCTCGTTCCTATCAGCGCGCCAAAAACTGGACAAGGTGCAGTATGAAACACTCGCCTTGTCCTTTGGCCGCCTCGGCCGGGCCGCCAGGATCGCGGTGCCGTAATGGCCGGCCATCTCGGCATAGGTTCGGTTGATCCCGGGATCGTAGCGATCGGGGTTGGTCACGGCGGCCTTGAGATTATCGCAGACCACGAACTTCGGCACGCCGCCGAGATACCTGAACAGGCTGGCATGCACGCCGATCCAGTCGGACAGGCTCTCGCTTGGGCAGGCCTCGGCGTAGGTGTAGTTCGAGGCCCCCATCGCCGCGACGAACAGCTTCATGGCGCGTACTTCGCCGGTGATGGGGTCGAAGATATCGATGGTGTCGCCGGCGAAATCGACGAACACCTTCTCCCCACCGACGTGGGTCTGGCGCATGCTCGGCCGCGCCCGCTGCTTCCAGGACTCGAAAGTCGTGCAAAACCAGGTATAGCCAAAGCCGTCCGGATTGGCGGCGCGGTACTCTTCCCACAACAGCAGGCGTGTCACGCTGCGGCGGCGCAGTTCCTTCTCGACATAAGCCCAATCCGGTGACGGGCGCCGGTCGCTTTGCGAGGCAGCCGTCGGCGCCGGGAACAGCAACAGTTCCAGGCTCTCATCGTCCAGCCCCTCCGGCAGCGGCCAGGTCAACCCCGCAAGGCGGGCGCGCCGCACATAACCGTGCACGACCCCATTGCTCACTCCCAACGTCCGCGCGATGACGCGCTCGGTCAGGCCCTGCTGCCTCAAACGTAAAACTTCTCGGATCCGGCGCATCGACAATCTCTCGGTAGGCATCAGGCTTCCTCATTGGTTGAATGAGAAACCCGTAGCCCTGTTGAGTTGTCGGCCGAAGCGTCCGGCGCCGCGAAAACGTGCTCACGATGCGCTGAAATCCCTGCTCACGATCCCGCGAAACGCGCAGTCAAGATGTTCGGATCAGGATTCCATGGTAAATCTCCGGTCGTTGCTCCGTATCCAAGGTCTGAGCCCGTTTGCATGACCCGGCCCGTTTCCGATGCCGCTTCAAACTCACATCCGGTCGCCGCTCACATCGGCCGCACCAATATCCCGCTTGCGTCGGGCGAGGGCTCAGGAGGGCGGGACCATTCTCTTCTTCGGCTTTTTAAGCCAGGCCAAATTTCGGTCCGCTCACCTGGATCCACCGGAGCTGATCAGGCCCCGGAAGATTGAAAAGGGGGAAGCGTTTGTTTTCAGGCAGCCGTTGTCTCGGCTCCTTCCAGCACAACCCCGGCGGTCACATATTTCCAGAAGGCGATCAGCAGCTTTCGCGCCAAGGCAACGATCAGCACTTTCCGAACTCGGCCACCATTGAGCTGTACGCGCTGATGAAACCACAGGGTCAGTATCGATCGGGGCTGATGCCTTACCCACAACCAGGCGAGCTGGATCATGGTTGTTCGCAGCCGCGGGTTTCCGGCTTTGGAGACGCCTTGTTCGTGCGCGACGGATCCGCTCCGCCAGGGCGTCGGCGCCAATCCGGCATAAGCGGCAACCTGCCGTCGGTTGGAAAAGTTTCGGAACAACCCCTCCGACCACAGGACACCGGCGAATTCCGGGCTAATCCCTTTCAAATTCTTTAACATTGCTCCTGGCGCTGGCGTGCCTCCGTCCGACGGGCTGAGCATAGCATCCCGCTCAGCCTCCACGGACTTGATCTGTTGAAGTGTGAGTTCGAGCCGATCAAGTTCGCGTCCAATCTGTGCCTTCAAATGCTCAGGTAGCGGACGACCATCACCGGTCCTGATTTCCTCAAGCCGCTCCCGTCTTTTGCGCAATAAGGGCTCATAGTCAGAGATGCCCTGGGCGAAGAGCAGCCCCTTGATCCGATTGACGTGCTCGACCCGCTCCGCTGTCAGCGTCTTGCGCTCGCGGCAGATCCGGCGGCGATCCTCCTCTTGTGGGGTCGGTGCTCGAACCATGGCGCACACCCGCGGCTCGCCTCGCTTATACGCCAGCAGCGCGCGCACCAGAGCTTCCCCGTCGATCTTGTCAGTCTTCGCCCGTCGACGCCGGCGCGACGTCGCGATTGAAGCAGGATCAACGACGTGGCTTTCGACCCGTTCGTCCTACAGCAAGCGGTGAATCCAAAAGCCGTCGAGACCCGCCTCCTGAATCACGATGATTGGGACGACATGCCCCGTGCGGACCTGCACCTTGTCCTTGAGCTGACAGAACCGTGCCCACAGTCCAGCGATATCGCCGCTGCGAACCGTATGCTTCGACATCTTTTCTCCGCCGCCCGGCGACAGCGATGTAATCAGCCAGGTCGATCGACTAAGTTCCAACGAGACGAAAATCGCGCCAAGATCGGTGCGGATAGCGGTCGGCGCTTGGGGTCGGTCAGTAATAATTTGCATGGTCGCCTCCAGAGTGGGTGGGTCAGCAACCTCACTCTGCCAGAGCGTCGGTCGCTATCCACTCCCCATGGGATCTCTTCTCATCGACCGAGAGGACGACGGCATGGGCGGGCGGATCGACGTAGAGACCGACGATGTCGCGCAGCTTGTCGACGAACCGCGGGTCGGTGGAGAGCTTGAACTGCTTTACCCGATGCGGTTGAAGGCCGTGCGCCCGCCAGATGCGCTGGACGGAACTCGCGCTGATATCGACGACCTTCGCCATTGTCCGTCGTCAGGCAATTTGAGACTGATCAGGCATTTCGAGAAGAGAGGTCGTAAGCGTAGCGCTGCGGCCCTTTTGATTGGCGCCTGACGCTTTATTTTGTCCGTATGGCGCGTGGTCGGGGCTTCCATGTGTCGGACAACGCGTTGACGGCGGCGTCGAGCGCCTTTCGGTCGACGACGTTGGGATCGAACTGCTTTGGTCCCCAACGGCGCATTTGTTCGTGCTCCGGATGGGTGGGGTCGCTGATGGCATCGAGGTATTCGGCATAACCCGGTGCACCGCCGACGTCTTCCGGAGGACAACGACCAGCGGCGTCGAGCAAGAGGGGAAGTCCCTCTGTCGTCGTGTTGGCAGCAAGCGTCGTCATCGCCTCAGCGGCGGCCTTGTTCTGGAAAGCGATCGCTGCGATCGGTGCAGGAAGCGTAAAGACGACGTGGAAATAGGGAACTGGCAGCAGGTCGGCTTCTCGTGCGGCGAGCCACGCGACTCGGGCTCGCCCCTGACACTTCGGACAATGCCGATTCCCGCAGGAATTATAAGCGATCCGTGTCATGCCGCAGTTGTCGCAGGCCTCCATGTGACCGCCGAGCGCCTCGGTTCGGCACGCGACGATCGCACTCATCACGCGCCACTCGACCCGACCGAGATGGCCGGCACGCAGACGGCGATAGGCGTCGCCATGCCGGCGCAAGATATCGGCAAGCTCGATGGCGGGTCTGTGCGGACGGACGTCGGGACGGGCCATAACCCGTATCCCGGACGCGTTGTCATGCCGGTGACCGCGCCCGCCACGCCGTAGAGCAAAGTCGTGCCCGCCCGCTTGCCGATATCTTCGATCAGGTTCGCGCCCGCATCGGCGGAAAGTGATCATCAGTATGTCAGCATTGGCTGCTGGGCAGGCATCGTCAATGCGTTGCTATGGTGACGCGTCGTCGTGACCACTGTTTAGGACCGAAGTCGCACGCGCCAAAGCGGTTTTAGCAACTCAAGAATAACGAGCACGGCGAAGCCGGCGGCAACCGTCACGGTGAGATCATCCAGGTGCAGCGGACCAAAGCGGAAGAGAGAGCTAAGCCAGGGCCAGAGCAGGCTGAGACCCAGGATGATGATTATGGTCAGGAGAATCCACGCAAGCGTCGCGTTGGGGCGGCGGAGAGCGGTGATCAATGAAGTGCTGAACGAGCGGTTGAGAAAGATCAGGCTGATGATCGCGAACACTAGCGAAAAGAAAGAAAGCGCCCGCACCTCATCCTCCGGCATACCGCGCTGGAGCGCGATCACGAAAATCCCCGCCACCAGCGCAAACGTAAGCGCCCCCTGAAGCAGGCTCCAGCCAATCAACCACCAAGAAAACAGCGGTTCGGCGGGCTGGCGCGGGGGCCGGCGCATCACGGCGTCTTCCTCCGTCTCCGCCTCGAACACCAGCGAGCACACCGGATCGATGATCATTTCCAGAAATGCGATATGGATGGGGCTGAAGATGATGGGCAGGCCGAAAACCAGCGGCAGCAGAGCCAGCCCCGCAATGGGCACGTGCACAGCGAAGATGAAGCCCATCGCCTTGCGCAGATTGTCGTAAATTCTCCGGCCCAGCCGGATGGCCGTGACGATGGAGCCGAAATCGTCGTCCAGCAGCACGATCGACGACGCCTCGCGCGCCACGTCCGTTCCCCGTCCTCCCATCGCGACGCCGATATGCGCCGCCTTGAGCGAAGGCGCATCATTGACACCATCGCCCGTCATCGCGACGATTTGCCCATCGGCTTTGAGCGCTTGCACGATCCGCAGTTTCTGCTCGGGCATAATTCGCGCAAATACCGATGCAGTCCGAGTACGCCGCGTCAGTTCGGAATCTTGAAGACGATCGATATCCTCGCCCGTGAGGAGTTCTCCGTCATCGAAGCCGGCCTGACGCGCGATCGCTCTCGCGGTGACCGGGTAATCGCCCGTAATCATGACAACCCGGATGCCTGCGGAGCGACACTCGCTGACGGCCGCGGGGACGCTTGGCCGCAGCGGATCGGCGAGGCCCACGAGGCCTATGAACTCAAATTGGAAATCGCGTTGCGATTCCGGCCATGGACTCTCCGCGTGCGAGGCTTTCGCGACGCCCAGCACGCGCAGTCCCTCGTCAGCCATGGCGTCGACCGCCTGCCTTATAGCGGTCCGTTCGGCGGCGTCGAGCCGGCAAAGAATCGCAATGGCTTCGGGCGCGCCCTTGGCGGCGGCCACGAAGGCGACCTTGCGTTCGTCCGGTTGCCAGAGCTGCGTCATTGCGAGAAGTTCCGGCCGAAGCCCATAGGTGCGTACAAGCTTCCACTCCGGACCGGGCTCCCCTTCGTGACCGGCCCGATGCGCCTGCGCGAAATCGTGGAAGGCCTTTTCCATGGGATCGAACGGCTCCGGCGCGCTGGCGAAAAGGCCATAAGTCGCCAGTTCCCGGAAACCGACCGGCGACATCGGCGCCTCGCCGGGACGGAAGACGTCGCCGCTCCTGAGCCGCAGTTCGACAATCGACATCCGGTTCTGGGTGAGCGTACCGGTCTTGTCCGTGCACAGCACCGTCGCGGAACCGAGCGTTTCGATGGCGGCAGCGCGCCGCGTCAGCACACGGGCCCGCGAAATCCGCCACGCTCCCATCGCCATGAAGACTGTGAGCACGACGGGAAATTCTTCCGGTAGCATGGACATGCCGATCGTGATCCCGTTGAGCACTGCATCGAGCCATCGCCCGCGAAACACTCCGTAGAGCACCACCGCCGCGACGCTGACGACCGCTCCCCCGATCGCAGACAGCCGCACAAGCCGCGCGGTCTGGGCCTGGAGCCGGGGTGGCTCTGTTTCAACCATGTACAGCGATTGGCCGATCTTGCCGATCTCGCTGCGCGGCCCTGTCGCCCGCACTTCGGCAATGCCGCTGCCACGCACAATCAGCGCGCCGGAATAGACATAAGGCAGGTCGTCGCCGCCGGGACGGGCGATGCCGGCGGGGTGGTCACCGGACGCGAGCTTGCGCACCGGCACGGATTCGCCCGTCAGCAGAGATTCATCGGCTTGCATGTCACGGCCTTGAAGAAGCATGGCGTCGGCCGGAACACGGTCTCCTTCTGAAAGCACGACGATGTCGCCCCGCACGACCTCACGACCCGCAATACGCTTGCGTGCGCCGTCACGGATCACCAGCGCACGCGGACTGGTCAAGTCGCGCAGCGCTTCCAGCACGCGCTCGGTTCGGGTCTCCTGGACGACGGTGATCAGCACCGACATGCTCGCAAAAACGAGCAGAATGAGCGCTTCTTTCAGGTCGCCGAGCACGAGGTAGATGAAGCCGCCGCCGAGGAGCAACGCGAGCATCGGTTCGCGCAGAACCTCGAGCACGATGCGCAGGGGCGTCCGGCGGTCCGGACGAGGCAGCTCATTGAACCCCTCTGCTTTCAGCCGTGCTTGGGCGACAGCCTCACTGAGGCCTCGGATCGATTCAGATGGGGTATGGTCAATATTCATCTACAGTAGTGTCCCAACGTTAATCGAAGAGATTCAGTTGGTTGACTGAAACCTCAATGCCGCGGTCGGCGTTCATTTTGGCAAGTAGCTGATTTAATGGCATTCGTTCGAACATGGTCAGACTCAATATCTGTAACATTTCATAGAGGCTTGCCGAGAGGTTGAGCCGCTTTTTGACGATGGCGACGAGCACATAGACTGAGACAGCGATCCAAATCTGTGACTTGACGGCATTCTCCGAGGTGCCGAAAACGACTTTGATACGAAGATGCTGCTTGATCCATTTGAAAAACAATTCGACCTGCCACCGGCATCGATAAAGCGCGGTGATGGTAATCGCGGGCAGGGTGAAGTTGTTGGTCAGAAACACCAGCCGCTTGTCGGTCTCGGGGTCGCGAAATCGGATGCGACGCAGCGGCGTGTCGAAGTCTTGGCGCGAGTAAAAGCCGGTGAGCACGACGGTCTGATCGCAAATCAACCCCGTGCTGCGGTCGACGGGATGCGAATAACGGAGCTGTGCGTTGAGATCTGATTTGGCGCGCGTCACAAAGAAGCTGCCGGCCTCGTGCAAGCAATGCAGCCGTTCGAAGTCGATGTAACCTCGGTCCATGACGTAGAAGGCGCCCGGCTCGGGCACCAACAGGTCGAGGACATTGACGTCGTGAAGCTTGCCATCGCTGATGTGCAGAAACGTGGGGATGTTGCCGCGTAGGTCCAAGAGCGTGTGCAGCTTGATGGCCGCCTTGGTCGAGCGAAACGGGGCCCACGGAAACACCGACAGGCACAGGTCGATGGTGCTGGCATCGAGCGCGTAGACCGTATCTTTCAGATCGACGCCAAACGGCTCCCCGGCATAAAGACGACGGGCGATTTCAATGAGCGACTGGGCCAAGTCGGCATAGACGAGCCAGTCGCGCACCGCGTTCGCCAAGGTGTTGCGGGCTCCGCTGCTGCGGATGCCCATGTGATAGAGCTTGCCCGCTTGTGCTCCCAGGCACGCTTCGATGTCGCGCAGGCTTTCGTGATAGAGATACTGATCGAGGCAAGAAAACGTTTTGACTTTGTGTTCGCCCCCATAACGCGCTACGCAGCGACGAAACGTCGTCAGTGGCAGATGCTCCATGATCTGCGCGAACACCAGCTTGCCCATGACCATCGATGCCCCCTGCGAATGAGTTCCTCGCAGGATGGCAAATGTCAGCGGCGCAGTTCAAATCGAGACCGGAATAAAGCATGGATTATCTATTCCGTTTCAATCAGTTGCGGGCGAACAATCGATCGACGTTGGACACTACTGAAGTCACATATAAAGGCAATTATTTGTAGTGTGAGTTGCAGGAATCGTTTAAAGGTGGGTGGCTACAGCATGACCCGGGAAAAGCCTGTCGCGGACTTGATCTAAGCGATCATGTTCAAACAAAACGATAGAGCGCGATGATGATTCGATCAGAAAATCGCGCTCTGGGTCGGAGCTTACCCGTCGTCGGGTTCCGTCAGAATCGCGGGAGAATGTTATGAAGGCGCTCGTTTATCACGGTCCGGCTTCGAAATCGGTCGAAGAGCACCCGAAGCCCAAAATCCAGGCTCCCGGCGATGCGATTATCAAGATGGTGAAGACAACCATCTGCGGCACGGACCTCCTGTGTGTACCGAAAACCTTATCCGAGTTGATGACGTGATGGAATCGCCTAAGGGCACCTGCCAAATTAACTGCTCCGATTAGCGGCTGATCGCGGGCGGATTGTGTAGTTCCATTCGGGATGGAATTTATCGCCCTGAAGTCGCGCAGTCGAGCGTTGCCAGGTACATGGTCAAACGACGGGGCACGCCCAGCCAGGGATGGCGAACCTTCTTGCGTAACCACGCGCCGGACATTGCCGCCATGGATCTGTTCGTTGTTCCAACGATCGGTTTCGACCTGCTCTATGCCTTCGTCATCGTCCGGCTCGGCCGTAGAGACCTCGTCTGGATCAATGTCACAACAAACCCGACCGCGGAGTGGATTGCGCGTCAGATAACGGAGGCCTTCCCTTGGGATGATGCCCCAAAATGCCTCATCGGCGATCGGGATCAAATTTACGGCGCAGTCGTCACACGGCGATTGCGCGCCATGGGCATCCGGGACAAGCCCACTGCACCAGCCTCGCCTTGGCAGAATGGCTTTGCCGAACGGTTGATCGGATCGATCAGACGCGAGTGTCTGGATCACGTGGTGATCTGGGGCGAGGCGCATTTGCGTCGGGTCCTAAAAATCCTACTCCGACTATTACAATGGCGTCAGGACGCATCGATCCTTGAACAAAGATGCGCCCGTTTCTCGCCCCGTTCTGCGGACCGGTGTCATCAGTTCACGCGCCATCCTGGGCGGACTCCATCACCACTACGTCCGTGTCTAGGTTTTCGGTACACACACGGGGTTGGCCGTTCTCGCTGTAGAGCGGCGCGATCTCTGCGTCGATCCAGTCCCAATCGATCTTGCCGGCAAGCAGAACCAACTCGTGCTTCAGGTTGATGATCTGGTCCAGCCTGGCCCGGAACAGATCATTCGTAAGCGTAGAACAACGGTCATAAGGAGCCTCAACATTTCGATCTCCTAACCGAACTGACATCCATTTTCTGTTTGAGACCGCACCTCATTCACCAGCGACAGCGCTTCCGACCAGGCTGAAAGGGGTAGCAAGCGTTGTGCCTACGGTGTTGAAGACAAAAGCGCCGGCACGGCGCATATCCTGACCTGGACGATTAGATCCAACTGCCAGACGTCCATAGAGCGTGGCAAGACTCACAAAGCGGTCATGATTGAGCCCGTCGGACGCTTTCAAAGAGGAGATGTCGATAATTTGCAGATTTGCTCTGAAGGCCGCTTCCTGAACTCTCGGATCATCGACATTGAGCATACCCAACCTGGGTCGCTCGCCCCCAATTTTGCTGGATATGCTCAAGGCGATGTCATCCCGCGAGACAAGCACTGTCATGGGCGGAGAGAGCGGACCAATCACGTCCATCTGCGAGCTAAATACGTCGACGTCGATGTCCGGAGCAGCGAGCACAACATTCAGACGATTGATCGTGGCATCATTGTGAGCCAAGCGAAGCTGGCGCAACGCTTCCACCGTCAACCACGCGCCCATGCTGTGTCCGATCAAGCTGATCCTTTTACCGGATTGTTTCCGCGAAAGCATCATCAGGAGTTCAGTCAGCCTATCACGAGAATAGGTGACAGATTCTTTGTCCGCAACATACCCGGTCGTCTTTGCCTCTGATGGCCAAGCAAACAGGATAGGCATGCCATCAACATCGGCGTCGGCTGTCATTTGCGCGAGGCGGTAAAGCGCCTCCTGGAAGTTTGTGTTAAAGCCGTGAACGAAAATGCCGGCTTTCGAGGGGCTCGAAACACTTTCTCGAGATGCGATCCGCTGTTCAAAGGTTTGCTTATCCAAAATACTCTGATGCACCGTTGTAAAACTAACAGCGGGATCTGGAGTTCCCGTTGGCCATTCAATGTTGCCCGGCTGATGCCCTGGCGGAATCGAGATCTCTGAACTCCGCATAATTTAAACCTCGCGCGCGACCGTTAGCAAAGACGTTGCTATTGGGGATTTCGCGAGCGGTCGTTGTCGCAACATAGACCGTGACCAGTCTCGCGCCCGGCGCGGATCTCGCTACCGGGTTCAACACCTCCGGTCCCGGGCGGACAGTGCAGCCCGCCTGCATAAAGCCGATTATAAGAACGGCAAGCCGCACATAGAAAAAGGCACCCTTGCGATGCCAAAAATGCTTCAACTCCTCAGACGGGAAGGAATGCCCGTCTAGATGGAAACTGCTTAGCTTATCCATATCCGGCATCTCTTGGCAGTAGCAACCCAACTTATGACCTCCCGCAGAGTGCCAGACCGAAGGAGATATAGCCCAACCCTTGGAACAACAGGTCCACCGCGAGAACCATTCGGATCACCCAAAGAGCGCCGATCGGCCAACTGGCAACGACGAAAAATTCCCGCGGCGAGCGTAACCAAACCCGCTGCAATGAGCCAGTCCCATCCGCTTTCTGAACGAGCAGCCCAGCCGAGCCAGATTCGCGCAGCGCCTGACGCCATCAAGACAAACGCGAACATCAATGTGAGTAACGCAGAGGCTAAAATGGGGGCAGAAATCACAAACGCCCCGGCGAGGGCATAGAGAACACCGCCCAGTAGCCAGATCAGAAAATGACGCCATGTCCGACCACGGAAGTACAGCACAATGTAGACGAATCCGCCTGCAATCATCAATATGCCTACGACAAACGCGATCGTTCCCGAGGGCGATGTTCCCGCGCCGGCCGGGGCCGGCATATCGAAGTCGGCGGCTTCGCGGCACTTCGTGGCGTTGTCGGCTGCGCGCATGAAGGAATGGATGGGTGCGGATCTGCCGGCCTCGACATCATGGTGGTGCAGATCGGCATCCACATCGGTGAGCATCTCGTGCTGGTGGCGGCGCTCGGGATCGATAGCGAGGGCTTCAAGCACCCGCTTGGGCTGATGGAGGGGGCAACCGAGCACAGTGCTGTGGTGCAGGCATTGATCGACGACCTGATCGAGCGGGGCCTCGATCCAGCGGTGCCGCGTTTGTTTATCATCGACGGCTCGAAGGCGCTCGCCAAGGCGATCCGGCGTAGCTTCGGGCGCCACACGCCGATCCAGCGCTGCCAGATCCACAAGGCCCGGAACATCATGGAGCGTCTATCTCCCGCTCTGCATGCTTCGGTCCGGCGAGCGTTGCGCCAAGCCTGGGAACTCGACGATGCGGCGAAAGCGGAGAACCTGATCCGCAATCTCGCCCAGTGCCTGGAGCGCGACGCCCCTGGCGTCTCAAAAAGCATCCTCGGGGATTGGATGAAATCCTCACGGTCAGCAGGCTCCGTCTTCCGGCGCAACTGCGGCGCTCGCTGGCCTGCACCAACATCATCGAAATATGATGGGGACCGTGCGTCGCGTCACCCGTAATGTGAAGCGCTGGAGTTCGTCTTCGATGGCTTTGCGCTGGACCGCTGCGGCCATGAATGAAGCCAAGAAAGGCTTTCGCAGGCTGTACGCCTCCGAGGAAGGCCGCCTTGCGAAGCAGGCGTAGCTGATTGACCTTATGGATATGCATAAGGACAATCATCAGGTCATCGGCCTGGAAGTAGTCAACACCGGCCGGCGACGTCGGTGGACGAACGAAGCGAAGCTCCGGATTGTGGAGGAGAGCCATTCCAGCCCACGGCAGGCCTCGGCGACAGCGCGGCGAAACGGGATTTCCAACCAACTGTTGTTTTCCTGGCGCAAGGCGTTTCGCGAGGGGCGGCTTGGAGCGTCCGACGCCGTCGGGTTTGTGCCCGTGCTTGTGGAGCCGGAGACGACATCTCCTGGTGAGTGTGCTGCACGAAATTCCGGTCGGATTGAGATCGTGAGTAGGAACGGACGGCGGATCATCGTTGATCGCGGTGTTGACGTGGCGGCGCTGCTGCGGATCGTGCGAGGGCTGGAGACTCTGCGATGATTCCAATCCCGACTGGTGCCCGGGTTTGGCTTGCGACGGGCTACACGGACATGCGTCGCGGCTTCCCGTCGCTGGCTTTGCAGGTGCAGGAGATCCTGAACCGGGATCCTCTTGGCGGTCATTTGTTCTGCTTTCGCGGGCGCAGAGGCGATCTTTTGAAGGCGATTTGGCATGATGGCCAGGGAGCATGCCTGTTTACAAAAAGACTCGAGAGGACGATTCTCTGGCCTTCGGTTGCCGGTGAAGCAGTGACGATCTCTCCGGCGCAGCTTTCCTACCTGTTGTCCGGGATCGACTGGCGCAATCCTCAAGAAACGTGGCGTCCAACGCGAGTTGGATAGCTTTTGTTTTGAAGCCACGAGCAAATCTGATTCACTGGCTTCGTGACGTTGAAACCGGACGATCTTCCTTCGGACCTTGTGAGTGCCCTGGCGGCGCTGCAGACCGAACGTGAGGCGCGACTACAGGCCGAGGCGGTAGCTGCCAGCGTGCAGGCGCAGTTGTCGGACAACGAGGCGTTGATCGCGCATCTCGAGCTGTGGATCGAGAAGCTCAAACGCGAACTGTATGGGCAGCGCTCCGAGCGCACGGCACGGCTGATCGAGCAGTTGGAGTTGGAGCTCGAAGAACTCGTCACCACGGCGAGCGAGGATGAGCTTGCCGCGCAGGCCGCGGCAGCGAAGACACAGAACGTCCGCCCCTTCATGCGCAAGCGGCCGGTGCGCAAGCCATGGCCGGATGACATCGAACGCGAGCGCGTCGTCATTGAGGCTCCAACGACCTGTGCCTGCTGCGGTGGATCGCGGCTGGCGAAGATCGGTGAGGATGTGACCAAGACGCTGGAGGAGATCCCGCGCCGCTTCAAGCTGATCGAGACGGTACGCGAGAAGTTCACCTGCCGCGATTGCGAGAAGATCAGCCAGCCGCCCGCGCCGTTCCATGCCACGCCGCGCGGCTTCATCGGCCCACAATTGCTGGCGACGATCCTGTTCGACAAGTTCGGTATGCATATCCCGCTCAACCGCCAGAGTGTGCGCTTCAAGTGCGAGGGGATCGACCTGCCGTTGTCGACGCTGGCCGACCAGGTCGGCCACGGGACCTTCGCCGTCATGCCGCTCTTCCACTTGATCGAACGCCATGTGCTCGCTGCCGAGCGCCTTCATGGCGATGACACCACCATCCGTATCCTGGCGAAGGGCAAGTGCACGACCGGGCGGATCTGGACTTATGTGCGGGATGACCGGCCCTTCGCCGGTATCCTGCAAGCCGATTGCTACAACGGCTTTGAGCCGCTGTTCGACCCGCAGAAGAAGGTGCTGCCGATTACGCCTGCGTTTTGCTTTGCCCATGCGCGGCGGGGCTTCTTCGAGCTGGCTGACATCGAGAAAAATGCTCGGGAAGGTAAGAAGGGCAAACCGGTCTCGCCGATCGCGCTGGAGGCGGTCAGACGCCTCGATGCGTTGTTCGAGATCGAGCGCGCCATCAACGGCCGCGGCGCCGACGAGCGGCGCGCCGTGCGCCAGGAAAAGAGCAAGCCGCTTCTCGAGGACCTGCATGGCTGGTTGCTGCGTGAGCGCGAAAACCTCTCGCGCTCCTCCGAGGTCCTGAAGCCGATCAACTACATGCTCAGGCGCTGGGACGACTTCGCCCGCTTCCTCGACGATGGCAGGATCTGCTTGACCAACAATTGTGCTGAGCGCGCATTGAGGGGCATCGCATTGGGAAGGCGCAACTGGACCTTCGCCGGCAGCCAGCGTGGCGCCGACCGTGCCGCCATCATGCTGACGATGATCACGACCTGTCGCCTCAACGACGTCGATCCCAAGGCCTGGCTCGCCGACGTCCTCGCCCGTATCGCCGATCTTCCCGCTTCGCGCCTGCACGAACTGCTGCCTTGGGAATGGAAGCTCCTGCGCCAAGCCGACGAGCCCGCCGATCAGCAGGCCGCCTGACCTTCACGCAACGCCATCATAGAGCCCGCCGTGCCCGCGCGCATGCGTCAATCAGGCGGTCTTCGTCGTATGCGTACCGCAGGCTCAAAGCCTACAAGCAACTTCCTGCCTTGCGGATCGCGCTTGCCGCTTATTATGAAAAGGAAACCAACAATCGCGCTCTTGTCCAAACTGCGAAGGCCGCTTAACGTCATTCACGGCAACGACCGCTTCACAAGTTCAACAGAGCACAGGGCAATTCCCGTGGCGGTGCCGACTGCGGTACGGACCTGTCGCGTGGATTTGCGAACCGCGTCGAGAAACGCCCGGCTGGCATTCTCCATGAGATGCCAGCGACCTGGGTGGCGTGTGGTAGCGCCTTGGCCGCAGCAAGAGCTAGCTATCTCGCCTTTGAATGTGAGCAACTGGCCCATCAATTCTATTCCGCTAGCGTAGGTACGCCGAGATAGGCGGTTTGCACACGCGGGTTATTTCGGATTTCACTCGGCGTGCCGAATGCGATGACTTCGCCGTAAACCAGTACTGCGACTTTATCAGCCAGCGCAAAAACAACGCTCATATCGTGCTCGACGACCAAGAGAGTCTTGCCCTTGGTCACTCTGTGAATCATCTCGACGGCGGCGTCGGTTTCGGATCGGCTCATTCCCGCCGTCGGTTCGTCAAGAAGCACAACAGCGGCGTCGCTTGCGATAGCAATGCCTATTTCCAGCGCGCGTTGTTCGGCATATGTCAGCAATCCAGCCGGAATCTCTCGCCGGTCTCTCAGTCCGATCTGCTCAAGCACGGCATCTGCGCGCTCTCCGACGTCCTTGAGATTATTCAATCTTTGCCAGAAAGAGTACCGGTAGCCCAATGACCAAAGCACCGAGCAGCGAAGGTTTTCATAAACAGACAGCCGATAGAACACGTTTGTGATCTGAAATCCACGGGACAATCCTCGACGATAGATCTCGAACGGTTTCAACCCCACGATATTGGAGCCGTTCAGAAGAATCTCACCTGAACTCGCAGGAAAGCGGCCAGTGATGAGATTGAAGAGGGTGGATTTCCCCGCGCCGTTCGGGCCGATGACTGCGCAGCGTTCCCCTTTGCCGACACGGAGATTGACGTCGCGAATAATTTCGGTGCTGCCGAAACTCTTGCGAACGCCCTTCAGTTCAAGCGTACATCCGCTCACGATCTAGGCTTCCGGATCGGATTCAGTAAGATATCTGCATGCTTTTCGTCTGCGGCGCCCTGAAATGCGATCCACCCCCAGCGCAGCACACATCCACTGACAAAAACGAGAAATCCTATCAGGAGATAGCTCATGCTTTGTGACGTATCGACGGAAATGCCGAAAAGCCGAAGAGTCGGACCAGATGCGAATTCCAGGTTATGATGAAAGAGCATTTCGATGAGCGACACGGTGCCAAGGACAACCAGCGAAGCGCTTACGCCGATTGCGAGCAGCAGCGGCCATTGGGAGGCTGCTTTCCTCAGCGCCTTCGGGCGCAGGCCCCTGACGAGCAGACTAGAAATTCCGCCGGGGGCATACATCACGATCAGGATAAAGAAGATGCCGAGATAAAGCTGCCACGCGCGCGTGTAGTTTGAAAGAAGTTCTGTGAAGAACACACCGAAGGCCGCTCCGATTAGCGGCCCGAAGAAATGATCCACGCCTCCGATGAAGGTGAACAGCAATATTGCGCCAGAACGAGCAGAGCTTACATTCTCGGCCGTCACGATCTCAAAATTAATCGCCCCCAGCGCTCCGGCGATGCCTGCAAAGAAAGATGACAGTATGAACGTCAGGTATCTCACGCGCTGGGTATCATAGCCGATAAATTCGGCGCGTTCAGGATTATCTCTTACGGCATTTGTCATTCGCCCCAGCGGAGTCAGCGTGAAGACATAAATGGCCAGTGTGCAGACGAACAGCCACGCCGCGATCAGATAATATACTTGAATTTGTGGCCCGAAGCTTAGCCCATAAAACGGCTGGCCGATGACTCGGTTGAATGAGACGCCCCCTTCGCCTCCGAAGAATTCAGGCATCATCAACGCGCATGCGGATATCAACTCACCGATTCCCAGCGTAATCATCGCAAAGATGGTGCCGGATTTTTTGGTAGTTACATATCCAAGAACTACCCCAAAGAACATACCCGCGAGTCCTCCCAACAGAGGTACGAGTGAGATCGGGACTGGAATCAGACCAGCGCCCGCCAACTTAATAACGTGCGCGGCGAAGTAGGCACCGAGTCCGGAATAGACAGCGTGACCGAACGACAGCATTCCGCTTTGGCCAAACAGCATGTTAAAGGAAAGTCCCAACAGCATCATCGTTCCGAGTTGGCACAGCATGGACAGCGATGCTCCATCGCTGAGGATGAGGGGAGCGACGATCAGGCCGGACGCGAACAGAAGCCAAGGCGATAAATGCTTTAGCCTTGTCTGTCGTATCGCGGCGGCGGTTTCCGAGGGATGGGCAGCTGTTAGATTCATCCTTCCCTCGTACCCATCAAGCCTTTGGGACGGAAAATCAGAACCAGCACCAGCAGAATATATGGCAACATCGGCGCCATCTGCGCGATCGTTATACGCAGAACCGAGCCGCGTAGTGCGGTCCCATCGAAGCCCAGAGAAGCTAGAACGCTAACGACCGAATAGTCTAGCGACACCGCGAAGGTTTGAATCATCCCGATCAGAAGTGAGGCGATCAGCGCGCCGGCGAGAGATCCCAATCCGCCAACGACGACAACGACGAAAATAATGCTGCCGACGGTGGCAGCCATGCCAGGTTCAGTTACGAAAGCGTTGCCGCCGATCACGCCCGCGAGTGCGGCCAATCCGCAGCCTCCCGCGAATACCAGTGTGAATACGCGCGGGACGTTATGTCCGAGCGCTTCGACCATACTGGGGTGAGTTAGGGCGGCCTGAATGACGAGACCGATGCGTGTTCGGGTCAGTGTAAGATAAATCGATAACATCATGAAGATCGCAACGAGCATCATGAAACCGCGATAAATCGGAAAGGAAGTCCCGAACAGGGTGAATAACGGGCCATCCAGTTCGGCCGGTATCGAATACCTGACAGTAGCTCTTCCCCACGTAACCTGGACCAGCTCGACTACGATGTAAGACAGGCCAAAGGTAAACAATAGCTCTGCAGCATGACCGTATTTGTGGATGTGACGCAGGCCGTGACGTTCGACCGCAGCTCCGATGCACGCAACAATCAGGGGCGCACCCACCAGGGCTACCCAAAAATTCAAAGTCAGGCTGATCGAATAAGCGAAATAGGCGCCCAGCATGTAAAAGCTTGCATGGGCAAAATTTAGTACACCCATCATGCTGAAGATAAGCGTTAGTCCGGAAGAGAGCATGAAGAGCAGAAGTCCGTAGCTCACGCCATTCATTAACGTGAAAAGGACGAATTCCATGGAGACTCCTTCTCTGGAGGCTCAGATCGCCTCAATCGAGTTCAAGATCGAAGGCTCGAGAGTACGGGGCGGCGGGCGTCCCTCGTACACAGGTTCAGGATCGGGGTGGCCGCTTCATGTTGCAGGTCGTCGGCTGAGTGCTTGCGGCCGCGTCGTACTTCTTCTCTGTCTTCCAGCCGTAGCCCGTGCCTTCCTGATCGTATTTGACGGTCTTGCCGTCTACTTTGGTCCACGTTGCGATGTAAAGCGCCTGAAGCAGTTGATGGTCGCTCGCACGCATTTCAACCTGTCCGTTGAGACTGTCAGCCTTCATGCCTTCAAGTGCGAATCCAACCTTTATGGGGTCCGTCGAGCCACTCTCCTTGATGGCTTTTGAAAGCATGGTGACTATCGAATAGCTCACCATCCAGGTGAACTCGTCGTTGTATTTTTTTCTTGAACGCTGCAGCGATATCCTCACCTAGGAAGGTTTCATTGTTGATATTCCAGATGCCGACGTATCGGACGCGATCGGCGCCGTCTGCGCCCATCGCGATAGGCGACCCTTTCAGATTGGCATAGTAGGTATAGAAATTAGCGGTCAGCCCGGCTTCCTTCGCAGCCTTGATGAGCAATGAAAGATCGGTGCCCCAGTTGCCGGTGATCACGCCGTCGGCGCCCGATGCTTTGATCTTGGCGATATAAGGAGAAAAAGTCTTTTACCCGTCCCAACGGGACAAGGTCTTCGCCGACGAGTTGCAAGTCGGCTCGCGAGTTTTTCAGGTACTCTTTCGTTCCGCGAGTAAACTGATGGCCGGCCGCATAATCCTGGTTGATAATATAGACTTTCTTGATCGCAGGGTTCGCCGCTATGTGATTGACCAATGTCTGAGACTTCATGTCGGCGTTGGCGTCGAACATGAAATGCCAGAAGCTGCACTTATCATTTGTGAGACTCGGGTCGACTGCTCCATGGTTGAGGAATAAGACTTCCTTGCCCGGATTCCGTTCATTGTGCTTGTTGATGGCGTCGATCAGGGCCAATGCAGCTCCTGATCCATTCGCCTGCGTGATGTACCGGAAACCCTGATCGATCGCGTTCTTCAGTTGGACCAGCGAAACCTGCGGGCTCGCCTGATTGTCGAAGCCGACGAATTCAAGCTGGTTGTCGCCGGCCCATTTCCCCTGGTTGGCGCGTTCTGCCATGGCTTGAAAGCTTTGCAACTCGTTTTGTCCCAGAGCCGCGAATGTTCCGCTCAGAGGGTCAATGAAGGCGACCCTCACATTTTCAGCGATTGATGGTGACGAAAGTAGGACAAGCGATACGATAGCCGAGCCCACAAGGCCCGATCGACGGTGTGAAGCGCTCATTAGGTTCCTCCGACTGAAAGCCCTCTTCGCATCGGAGACACTCCGGGGCGCGGGGCAATTGCGAGGGGCCTCTCAGCGGATTAAAGCGGAAAGATCCTCGTGAAAATAAATAATAAGTCATGCTCATAAATTTTGCAAGTAACGCCTCAAAGTCGTGAGAGGCATTGGATTCGCGACCGGGCAAGGTGACTATAAAGCAGAATATATTATATTTAGCAGGCATTTCATGTGGTTAAAGCAAGCAACATTGAAGGGTTGACACTTCGAGGAAAGTTGCCAATAAAATGAGCCGTACTTATTTTAGGAGAAGATGTGATAGTTCGCTCTGAAGTGCAGGGGAATCTTTGGCTGACGATCAACCGACCTGATCGCCGTAACGCGCTGAACAAAGAGACGGCGGAGGCCTTGACCGCCGAATTTAAGGCCGTGAATGACTCGAATTACCGCGCGGTCGTCCTCACCGGTGCCGGTGATAGGGCATTCTGCGCGGGAGGCGATCTTCAGCCGACAGCCGATGGCAGTCCGTTCAAGATCGAGCCGCATCAGCCTAGTCATTTCTTCGCCGAATTGCTGCGGGCGATGGACGCCTGCCTTCTTCCAATTGTCGCGCGGGTCAACGGATCCGCATTTGGCGGGGGGCTTGGCCTTGTCTGCGCCTGCGACATTGCCATCGGAGTTGATACCGCGAAGTTCGGGACTCCTGAGGCAAAGGTTGGAGTGTTTCCGTTTATGATCATGCCGTATCTGATGCGCGTCATGGCCTACCGCGAGGTGGTAACGATGGCGCTGACGGGGGAGATGATCACTGCGGCGCGCGCTCTCGCCAATGGGTTGCTACAGGAAACGAGCGCGGCTGGCGAGTTGAACGACGTCGTGACGGCCTGGCTGGATAAGATACAGACATGTTCTCCCACGGCGCTCAGACTTGGGAAGCACGCAATCCGATCCACAGCAGGGCTCTCCACCGCGGACGCCCTTAATCTTCTGCAAGCTCTCTTGCCGTTGGCTGCCCTCACTCAGGATGCAAAAGAGGGACTTCGAGCATTCGGGGAGAAGCGGACTCCTGCATGGACGGGGCAATGACAATCCGTTCACCGAACACTCTGAGAATTGGGTGCGCCTCATGTTTTTGGGGCGACACGGAATTTGGCGCCCGACAGCTGGTCGAGAGTGGGCATATCGACGTTCTGGTTTTTGACTATCTGGCCGAGATCACCATGTCGATTTTGGCACGAGCAAAAGCCAAGGACCCGACAAAGGGATATGCTGTCGATTTCGTAAGAGTTCTGACGCCGCTCCTGACGGAGATCGCGGGTCAAGGTATTCGCGTCATCAGTAACGCCGGAGGGCTGAATCCCGACGCTTGCGCCGAAGTACTGCAAGTCGCCTTGTCCAAGGCGGGTCTTGATCTCAAGATCGCAGTTGTCAGAGGTGACGACCTGAGCGGTCGCTCAAACTGGCTTAGAGACCAGCCAATTCGCGAGATGGCCTCCGGCGAGGAACTGCCGCCGACATTGCTCAGCGCAAATGCCTACCTTGGCGCAAGGCCGATTGTTGCCGCGCTTGATCGTGGCGCCGATATCATCATTACGGGCCGGTGCGTCGATAGCGCGGTGACATTAGCCCCACTCATTCATCATTTCGGATGGGAGTGGGACGAATATGATAAATTGGCCCAGGGTTCGCTCGCCGGCCACATCATCGAATGCGGTACGCAGGGCACGGGCGGCCTTTTCACCGACTGGCAAAATGTTCCCGGCTGGGACGACATGGGATTCCCGATCGTCGAATGCAGCAGCGATGGTGCTTTCGTCGCAACGAAGCCCCCGAATACCGGGGGACTTGTTACGCCATCGACTGTCGCGGAGCAGATTGTCTACGAGATCGGCGATCCGCAAGCGTACGTCTTGCCTGATGTCATCTGCGACTTCAGCGAAGTTGCACTGTCGCAGGTCGGCCCGGATCGGGTCCGGGTAATAGGCGCGAAAGGTCGATCTCCGAGCGAGACCTACAAAGTCTGTGCGACCTATGCCGACGGATTCCGGATTACAGCAACCCTTATGGTTGGCGGTATCGATGCCGCGGCAAAGGGTGACCGGGTAGCGCAAGCGATGCTGACCCGGCTGCGGAGAATTTTCAAGGAGAAGGGGTTTGGGGATTTTCGCGAGACGAACGTTGAGATTCTGGGCGCGGAAGCGATGTATGGGCCGCACTCCCGCACCCGTTCGGCCCGGGAAGTCATCGTCAAAGTAGCGGCTCGTCATGAGTCGAAGGACGCGCTCGATTTACTGGGTCGAGAGTGGTATTCGGCGGCAGCGGCGATGGCTCCCGGGATCTCCGGTGTTGCCGGCGGCAGGCCGATTCCATCGAGTGTTGTCAGGCTGTTCTCATTTCTTCTGCCGAAAGCTGTTGTTCCAGTCTCGGTAGGAATTGGCGAAGAGGATTTCAGCGTCGAAATAGGTCAGGGATCATGTGCTTCAGCGCCTCCCGTTCGCCCCGAAGTGCGAACGCCGGTGATCGCTGGATCGACCGTGGACGTGCCGTTGATACAAGTCGCCCATGGCCGCAGCGGCGATAAGGCTGACACGTCGAATATTGGTCTCATCGCGCGCCGGCCAGATCTCTTTCCCGTTCTGGCTGAGCAGGTTACGGCGGAGCGCGTTGCTTCTTATTTCAGCTATTTGCTGAAGGGCAGGGTCGAGAGATATCTCATGCCTGGAATGAACGCCCTGAATTTTGTGATGACTGAGTCGCTCGGCGGCGGCGGGGTTGCCTCTTTGCGATACGACCCGCAGGGAAAGGCTTTTGCGCAAATGCTATTGGATATGACCATCAAGGTTCCGGCAACATTGCTGGACGCAGGGAAAGTGTCATGAGTTCGCGACGGACTGCCAAGCAAGGTTCTAATCGACAGGTGCTTCGAGAGCGGGAAATAATTAACGCCGCTCGTCTGGTCTTCGAGTCGACCGGGTTCGACAGCGCCTCGATGGCAGATATCGCTGCGCGCGCAGGAATCGTCGAGGGTACGGTCTATCTATACTTCGACAGCAAGAAGGAGCTGATGCACCGCGTGGTCGCGGAATGGTATGAGGGTCTGATTGCATCGGTATCTAATGGATTGGCCCGTGTCTCGGGAGTGCGCGGTCGTATCCGTTTCTGCATCCTGAGGCATCTGCGCGTCTATGTCGAAGACACCGGCTTAGCCAACCTGATGATTAGGGAGCTGCGGCGCGACAAAAAATTCTACGAAACAGAAATCTATTCGTTGAATAAACGCTACGCGGCCTTCATGACCGCCGAGATCCTTGAAGGAATCAAACAAGGTGAGCTCAATTCGGATATTGCACCGGACGTTGTTCGCGATCTTATATTCGGCGGGATTGAGCATTACGCTTACCGGATTTTGTCGGGTCGCGGCGGTTTAGATATTGATCTCGCCGCCGACCGCATTCTTGGAACGCTTTGGGCGGGCATCGCCGCGCCGAAAAACACGTCGCAAATCGCGCTTGAAGATCGCATCGCTCGACTTGAGAGAATGACGCTCGCCAATAGCGAGAAATCATGAAGCATCTTTTTATCGCAAACCGAGGCGAGATTGCGCTGCGGATTATTCGCACGGCCAAGCGCATGGGCCTCAAAACGACACTTGCGGCACACGCTGTTGATCTCGAATCGGTCGCTTCTCGAGCAGCTCATCAAACGGTACAGATTTTCGGAGATCCTCCGGTTTCGGCCTATCTCGACATTCCGCAACTGATACAGGCCGCATTGGACAACGGCTGCGATGCGATACATCCCGGTTACGGATTTCTCTCAGAGAATGAGGCGTTTGCCGCGCAGGCTGAGGCTGCGGGTCTTTGTTGGGTCGGCCCATCTTCAGGCTTGATCGATCTGATGGGAGATAAAATACGTGCGAGGGAGCTCGCGCTTCAATGCGGTTTGCCCCTGGTGCCGTGTGTGTTGGACTCCAGCGACGAAGAATTTCGCGATGAGATTATCGCGTTGGGATTTCCCGTGCTTATTAAAGCGGCGGCCGGAGGTGGCGGAAAAGGAATCAAGATTGTAAGGCAGGAAGCGGATTTGGCAGGGGCGATTGCCCAAGCGCGCAGTGAGGCGCTTCGATACTTCGGCGATAATCGGATTTACGCGGAGAGATATATCGAGCGGCCGCGGCATATCGAAGTTCAGATTCTTGCCGATGGATACGGAAAAACCCTGCATCTGGGCGAGCGCGAATGTTCGATCCAGCGGCGTTTCCAGAAGATCATAGAGGAAACCCCGTCGGCCGCGGTCGATTCTGACCTCCGCTCGAAGATTTGCGGGGCGGCCGTCTCTCTCGCCAAGACGGCGAGGTATCGGAACGCGGGCACCGTCGAGTTCATTCTCGGTCCGGATGGCGAATTCTATTTTCTTGAAATGAACACGAGGCTACAGGTCGAGCATCCCGTGACAGAGTTTGTAACAGGGCTAGATCTGGTCGAGTGGCAACTGCGGATAGCGTCGGGAGAAGCGCTGCCTTTCGAACAGTCCGATATCGCCCACAACGGACACGCGATAGAATGCCGAATAAACGCGGAGGATGTCTTATCAGGTTTTGTGCCAAGTTCGGGAATAATTGCGCGCTACATTGAGCCGGAAGGCGAAGGGATTCGCGTCGATAGCGGAGTATGCGAGCTGGACCGACTGACAAGTGCATTCGATCCGATGCTTGCTAAATTAATTGTCTGGGGTCCGGACCGGGCATCTGCAAGTAAGTTGGCCGAAGAGGCACTACGGAACTTCTGCCTGCTCGGCCCTGAAACGAACATCGCTTACCTACGCGCATTGCTTAAGCAGCCAGACTATGTTTCCGGACATATCGATACCGGCTTTATCGATCGCCATCAGGATGAGATATTCCGGTGCATGCATGACGAGAGTCTGCTTGAGGTGGAGGTCGCTGCTGCGTTTATTGCGCTGACCCTGCCAGAGGCACGCGTTCCGTATTCGAAGCTCGCTGAATTGGGAGCTTGGAAAAACTGAATGAACGTCGTGTTGAAATCAGGCGCCAATTCCTTCCCGATCATGGCGGAGGCCTCCGGGCGGGTGATGCTCGGACGGAACGAGGTTCGGGTTGAGAATTTCAGCCACAACGCCAGAACGCTGAGCGGCATTCTTGAAGGCGTACGGTGGGATGTAGAAGTTGTGCGGATCGGCGATCGGGTTATCGCCTGGTCGGGCGGACGCATCTGGCAGGCCGAGATCAAACTTGGTCCGGCGTCTGGCGCTGACGAGGTTGGTGAACATTCGGACCGTATCATAGCTCCGATGCCATGCTCCATCATCGGTGTGCATGTTTTACCCTCCCAAGTCGTTGCTGCGGGGGACATCGTGGTCACGATCGAGAGCATGAAGATGGAGACGGCAATGGCCGCGACACGCGGCGGAGTGGTAGCGTCTGTACTTGTTGAACCGGGCATGACGGTGGAGCGTGGTGCTGTGCTGATCGCATTCGATAAATGTGAGGATGCGGCTGTATGATGCGTCGAATAGTCTCTCACGTTAATACTCGGAGCGCGGACTTCAAAGCCAACCACGCAAAGATGACGGGCTTGGTGAAAGCTCTGCGCGAACTGCAGCGCGCCGCGCGGTTCGATCGTCCTGAGCGCGACCTTGAGCGTGTCCGGCGCCAGAACAAGCTTTCTGTTCGTGAGCGGCTCGAGCTTCTCATCGACCCCGGCAGCCCGTTTCTCGAGTTATCTTCTCTCGCCGCGTGCCGCAGTTACAAGGGCCAGGCGCCCGGTGCGGGTCTCTTGACGGGCATTGGCCTTGTGAACGGCCGTCAGGTGATGATTCACGCTTCGGACCCGAGCGTCAAAGGCGGAGCGTGGTATCCCCATTCGGTCAAGAAGATTGTGAGAGCGCTCGATATCGCGCTCGAAAACCATCTGCCCGTCGTCCATCTTTGCGATAGCGCAGGCGGGTATCTACCACTTCAGCACGAATTCTTTGCAGATCGCCAGCACGGGGGGCGTATTTTTCGCAACCAGGTCGAGTTGTCGAAGCGCGGCATTCCTCAGGTCGCCGTCGTCTTGGGCTATTGTACGGCCGGGGGCGCTTATGTTCCGGCGTTGTCGGACTACAACATTATCGTGCGCGGTAATGGAGGCATATTTCTGGGTGGCCCGCCGCTCGTCAAGGCTGCCACCGGAGAGGTAGTGTCCGCGAACGACTTGGGCGGTTGCGATGTCCATACGCGCATTTCCGGCACCGCGGATTATCCGGCTGCGAGTGAGGAAAATGCCATTCAGCTTGCCCGCGAAATTGTCGGCGAGGTCTTTCCGGCGGCGCAAACGTGGCAGGCAGATCGGGCAGAGCCCGAGCAACCTTTCTATGATCCGAATGAGCTTTACGGGATCATTCCAACCGATAGAAAGCGGTCGTTTGAAATCCGTGAAGTTATCGCACGCATCGTCGATGGAAGCAGGTTTCACGAGTATCAGCCCGCCCTCGGGACGACCATGGTGTGTGGCTTTGCGCGAATTTTCGGATGGAAAATCGGTATTGTCGCCAACAACGGTGTTCTTTTGAACGACAGTTCGCTCAAGGCGGCTCACTTCATCCAGCTCTGCGATCGAGACAAGGTGCCGCTGCTCTTTCTGCAGAACATCACCGGTTTCATGATCGGCCGCGAATATGAAGCGCGTGGCATCACAAAAAGACGGCGCGAAGATGATCACCGCGCAGGCAAGCGTCAGAGTGCCGAAGTTCACCGTGATGGTGAACAACTCGTTCGGTGCCGGCAACTATGGCATGTGCGGCCGGGCATTCGATCCCCGATTCCTGTTCTCATGGCCAAACAGCCAAATCGGCGTCATGGGCGGCGATCAGGCTGCGAATACCATGGTGGATATCAAGCGAAATCAGCTCATGCAGAATGGCGGCTCCGCCGACGAAGGCGAGATCGCATCAATGCGCGATGCGATCTTCGAAGACTATGAAAAGCATTCGGATGCTTACTGGTCGACTTCGGAGCTTTGGGACGATGGATTGATTGATCCCGCTGATACACGAAACGCATTGGCAGTCGCGATTTCTGCGTCCATCCATCGACCCCTGGACCCATCTGGATCAGGGATACTGCGCTTGTGAGACAGGTCCGCCACGGAGAGTGCATATGAACTTGCTGAACTATTCGCAGAGCGATCTGGTGGAGGAACTGCGTTCAACCGCCCGAAATTTCTCCGATCGCGAGATCGCACCGCGAGCGGAAGAGATGGACCGGGCTGACAGGTTTCCCCGCGAGCTATGGTCGCCGATGGGAAAGCTTGGATTGTTCGGCATTACGGCGCCGACCGAATTTGGCGGCTTGGGTTTGGGATACCTCGCCCACGTCGTCGTGACCGAGGAGATTTCGCGCGGATCCGGAGCATTGGGCGTGAGCTATCTTGCGCACTCGAACCTTTGCATCAACCAGATCAGTCTGAACGGAACGTCGGCGCAAAAGCAGACTTACTTGCCCAAGCTCATTTCAGGAGACTGGGTTGGCGGACTTGCAATGTCGGAATCAGAATCGGGATCTGACGTTGTCAGCATGCGTCTCCATGCAACCCGTCGGGGCGATAGCTATGTGCTGAACGGCACCAAGATGTGGATCACCAACGGACCTGTTGCCGATGTTTTGGTGGTCTATGCCAAAACCGACCCGCAGGGCGGAAAACGCGGTATCACCGCATTTATTGTCGAGACTTCGACGGGCGGTTTCAGTGTTTCACAGTCACTCGACAAGCTCGGTAACCGGGGTTCTCCCACCGGCGAGCTGGTTTTCCAGGACTGCGTCATTCCGTCGGAAAACATACTGGGGAAAGTTGGCGGCGGTGTGCGCGTTTTGATGAGCGGCCTCGACTACGAACGCACCGTCGGTGCTGCAATCCCGCTCGGCATCATGCAGGCATCAATGGATGTCACGCTTCCGTACATCCATCAGCGAAAGCAATTCGGCGAACCGATCGGTAGCTTTCAACTGATGCAGGGAAAGCTCGCCGACATGTACGCGCGGCTATCGGTGTCAAGGGCCTATCTCTATACGGTCGCGCGGGCGTTGGATAAGGCCGTCCCCGGCGACACCGTGAACCGCAAGGACGCCGCAACGGCTTATCTAGTTTGCGGCGAGAACGGCATCTGGGTCGCAGATCAGGCGCTGCAATGCTTTGGCGGCAATGGCTACATCAACAGCTATCCAACCGGACGATTGCTTAGGGATGCGAGGCTCCACACGATCGGTGGCGGAACGGCGGAAATCCGGCGTTGGTTGATTGGTCGTGAACTCTACGAAGATTCGCAGTAAATCGTCCGACGAATTGAGGGGTGGACGGCGATGGCCAGACAGGTGGAACTGCTCAGGACGCTGACAGAAGAAGGTGAGAGCGTTGTAGCGCGTCTGAGAAAATGGGCCGTCGAGACGCCTGACCGGCGATTTTTCTTCTATGGAGAAGACGGTACAGGTCTGAGCTTCCGGCAATTCGACCAGATGACAGACAGCATTGCAGGGAATTTCGCGGCGCGGGGATCAAGAAGGGTGATCGCATCGCGATCCTAACACGAAACCAAAAGCTGTCAGTCCTGGCGATGTTCGCGATCTGGAAGGCGGGCGCCGTATTCTGTCCCATCAATTTTAACTACACAGGCCAGCTTCTTCATTCACTCATTCTGGACGTTGATCCATCGCTGCTTATTGCGGACGAAGAAGCGAAGTCCAGTATCGAGGATGTTGCGCGGCTCGGCAGTATCGCAGGTATTGAGCGAGTTGTGATCGATGGCCGTCAATCGTCGTGGCTAATCGCCGGCCACGCATCCGGCCGTGCGCCAGTGCAGGAGGACTGGTTGCAATATCTCGCGCCCGCGCAGGCTCCATCGATCGATCTGAGTTTCGATGATGTTGCGAACATTATCTATACGTCGGGCACAACCGGGCCCGCAAAAGGAGCGCTTCAGACGCACCGCTGGATCAACCAGATGACATTCTTCCTGCGAAAATTGCTCACACCAGAAGATGTTATCTACAACGACTTGCCCCTTTATCACATCGGGGGCGCAATCTGTAATGTGGTGCGCGCCGCATGGGTCGGTTGTGAGGTAGCCTGCTGGGATCGGTTCAGCGTGAACGATTTCTGGGACAGGATAGAAAGAAGCTCTGCCAGCTGCGCAATCCTGCTCGACGTCATGATTCCCCGGCTGATGAAAGCGCCACCAAGTCCTCGCGATCGCGCCAATACATTGAACAAGGTGAACCTACAGCCGCTGCCGCTGAACCATAACGAGGTAGCCCGGAGGTTTGGCTTCGATGTTGTGGCGACCGGATTCGGTCAGACCGAAAGCGGGAATTCGCTGGTCGCCTATATCTTGGAAACCGACGAGGACACCGAAACGCCCTCAACGATCCGTCGCGGTATGAGCCGGGATGATATTCGCCGCGTCATGGAATCTTATGGTGCGACTGTGGTTTCGCCGTCCGAGGCTTCATGGAAGGGATTCATGGGACGCGAAACCATGTTTGTGGACGCGATAGTTCTTGATGAACAAGATCGGGAATGTGGACCAGGCGAAGTCGGCCAGTTGGCGATCCGCCCGAAGGTGCCGACCCTGCTATTTTCCGGTTATCACGGGCGCCCGGAGGACTCTCTCAAGTCAATTCGTAATTTCTGGTTTCACACCGGCGACGTCGCACGCAGGGAACCTAGCGGCATTTTCACCTATATCGATCGCATGTCAGATCGAATTCGCGTGCGCGGCGAAAATATATCTTCATTTCAGATCGAGGATATCTTCAACCAGAATCCGTCGATCAGTATTTGTGCGGCGTTTCCTGTTCCTGCTCTGGAGGGTGATGAGGACGACGTAGTTGTCTGCGTTGTTCCCGCAATGGCCGACGCTGGCTTTGAGTCGTATCTGCATGAATGGATTAAGAGCACGGTGCCGAAGTTCATGCAGCCGAAATATATTTTGGTCGTTGACGACCTTCCACGCACGCCCACGAACAAGATCGAAAAATTCAAGCTCAAGAAGATGTTTCTCGAGCGCCGGACCAAGGATACGTTTTTTGGGGGGGGAGAAAAAATGAGACCGACGTTTGATGAGGCCGAAGAGCTCTCGCTGTTGCGTGCCACCATGCGCCGTTTTGTGAAGGACGAGATGCCCAGGCCGGAAGCGGCGCGATGGGATGCGGAATCGACCTTTCCTGCCGAGGCATTCCGCAGACTCGCGGCGCTTGGAGTCTTGGGCCTGACAATACCGGAGGAGTACGGCGGGGCAGGACGGAATATTCCGGGCACGATGATCGTGATTGAGGAGTTATCGCGACGGAGTCTCGCGATGTCGGTGCCTTACGTGCTGGCTGCTTGCTATGGGGGCATGAATCTCCTCGAGTGCGGCAGTGAAGACCAGAAGCGCACATTGCTTCCGAAATGTGCCGCTGGCGAGTTGATGCTGGCGTTTGGATTGACCGAGCCGGACGTTGGCGGGGACGTGGCCAGTGTCAGGACTACGGCGACGCGCTTCGGCGACGTGATCAAGATCAATGGTACGAAGCGCTATATTACCGGCGCGAATATTGCTGACTACATCTACACGCTGGTTCGGTCCGATGAAACATTGCCCAGGTACAAGAATCTCTCGGTTCTGTTGATTCCGAGAACGGCCAAGGGAGTCGAGATCCGAAAGCTGGACATGATGGGGATGCGGAGCGGCGCCTGGACCACCGAGATCATCTTCGACAACGTCGAGATACCGCTTCAGAATATCGTTGGCGGCGAGCCGGGCTGGAACAAAGGCTGGTCGCATATCGCTGGACCAGGCCTCGACGTCGAAAAACTGGAAGTCAGTGCGATGGCCCTCGGAATCGCCGAAGCGGCAGTCGATGATGCTTGGGAGTACGCGGAGGCGCGCGAACAGTTTGGGAAGCCCATCAGTAACTATCAGAACATCCGGCATATGCTTGCCGATGCGAGAACGGACATGCATGCGTGCCGATTGATGTTGTACAGTGCTGCCGGCCTGGCACAGGCGGGGCGACCGTGCGGGATCGAAAGCTCGATGGCGAAGTTGTTCATCTGCGAACGCGCAAAGCAGGTCGTCCTCAATTGCCAGCTAATCTTCGGCGCTTATGGTTGCGATCTCGATCTGGATATGCAGCGCTACGTGCGTGACATCCTCATTCTCCCTATCGCCGGTGGATCGTCTGCTATTCAAAGGAACAACTTGGCGAACCGAATGCATCTTCGTCAATAATCAGTCGAGGATTTGGAGAAGAAAAGTGAAGTATGATTCTGTTTTTCGTCCCGGACTGTTTGCTGGCGAACATTTCGTTGTTACGGGCGGAGGAAGCGGGATCGGCCGCTGTGTAGCGCACGAACTCGCTTCATTGGAAGGGCAGGTGGCCTTGGTAGGCCGCAGCTCTGATCGGCTTAAGACTGTTGCGGCAGAAATTGAAGCCACCGGCGCTATCCGGCCGACGACTTATGTCTGCGATATCAGAGACGAGGAAAGCGTCAAGCGAGTGGTCGCAGCAATATTGAATGATCATGGCCGGATTGATGGTCTGGTAAACAATGCCGGTGGTCAGTTTCCTTCTCCGTTGAGGGACATCACGCGTAAAGGCTGGGAGGCTGTCGTTGCCAATAACCTGACGGGCGGATTCTTGATGGCTCGCGAATGTTTCACACAATGGATGGAGGCACATGGCGGCTCTATCGTGAACATGATCGCCGATATGTGGTTGTCGATGCCCGGAATGGGGCATTCCGGGGCTGCAAGGGCTGGCATGCTGAATTTGACGATGACGGCCGCAGTCGAATGGGGTTCCGCTGGCGTAAGAGTCAATGCTGTGGCGCCTGGCGCAATTGCTTCATCGGGCCTGGACACATATTCGGAGCCGATGAAGGCTCGTTTGAAAGACTACTGGCGGCATATCCCGGCGAAAAGGCTGGGAACGGAAGCTGAATGTTCCGCGGCAATTGTGTTCCTGCTTTCTCCCGCTGCCGCGTTCATCAGCGGCGCTTGTGTGCGTATCGATGGCGCTCAACCCAACGCGAAGAGTATCTGGCCCATGCCGGATCACAAAAAGTCGAAGCCATTCCGCGCCTTTCCATTGGAACAGGCTCCCGAATATCTGGAGTCCGGTGAGGACAAGGACTAGGCGCGCTGTCTGGTCCGGTTGCGCCGGACTATTAACGATGAATATTGGAGCGAGGAGCGACCATGCTGGGTCTCATGCAAGACAAGCAGTTGCTGATAAGTGACATCATTACTTATGCTGAAACTTATCACCCTCTGCGGGAAGTAGTCTCGCGAACAGCGTCAGGGTCGATAGGCCGTTCGAATTATTCGACGATAGCAACTAGGGCGAAAAAGCTCGCTAATGCTCTGGGGGCTTATGGAATAAGGCTCGGTGACCGGGTCGCCACGCTTGCGACGAACACCACGCGTCACCTTGAGCTTTACTATGGAGTCTCCGGTATCGGCGCGATTTTGCACACCGTCAATCCGCGTCTTTTTGACGAGCAGTTGGTGTACATCATCAACCATGCCGAAGACCGGATTCTTTTTCATTGATCCGGAAATGCTTCCGATCCTGTCTCGACTGAAAAAACGACTTCCGACCCTCGAGCGCATCTTCGTTCTAGGGGATATCGACACGGCGGCCGTCGGCAATTTGGAAGTCGTAAGCTACGACGATTTCATCGAGCAATATCCGGGCGAAATCGTCTGGCCAGGTTTTGATGAGAGAACCGCATCGTCGCTTTGCTATACCTCCGGAACGACCGGTAATCCAAAGGGCGTCTTGTACTCCCACCGTTCGACGGTACTCCACGCCATGAACGCCGCTCACGCCAGTGCATACGGTATCACCGTGCATGACATCGCTATGCCAATGACGCCGATGTTTCACGTTAATGCTGGCGGTCTTCCTTACGTTGCTCCCCTTTGCGGTGCAGCCCTGGTTCTTATAGGACCGAAAATTGACGGCGAGATCATACAGTCGCTTATCGAAGCAGAAGGGGTGAGCTTCACGACGGGCGTTCCAACAATGGTCACGATGTTAATGGAGTACCTCGATCGTACCGGCAAGCGCATCGATAGTTTGAAGCGGGCTGTGATTGGCGGCTCGTCTGTGCCTGCCGCCATGATTGATCGCATGCGCATCGAGTACGGATGCAAAATCATGCAATTATGGGGAATGACGGAGACGAGTCCTGTTGGAGCGCTTTGCACTGAAACGCCGGCGGTATTGGCTCTGCCCGAACCAGTTCGACAAGAAACGATGTTAAAAGCCGGGCGTGTGCTGTTTGGACTTGAGGTCAAGCTTGTCGCAGATGACGGATCATCCGCGGCTCCGGCGCGAAGCTCGCGAGGTGCATTGTGGGTGCGCGGACCTTGGACGGCGAAGGCGTACTTCAAGGAGGAAGGCAGTCCAATGGTGGACCACGACGGCTGGTTTCCCACGGGCGATGTCGCGGCGCTGGATAAGTACGGTTTCCTTCAGATTCTGGACCGCACCAAGGACGTCATTAAATCTGGCGGTGAATGGATTTCATCGATCGATATCGAAAATATCGTTTGCGGCCATCCCGACGTTCGCCAGGCTGCTGTCATCGGAGTTCGTCACCCGAAATGGGAGGAGCGTCCTCTACTTATTATAGTCCCTGCCTTGGGAGGCTCCCCAACGAAGGAGGCTATACTCGGTTATCTGAAGCCTAAAATTGCCAGTTGGTGGCTTCCAGATGACATTGTGTTCGTCGATGAGATGCCTATGACGGCGACGGGAAAAATACGGAAGGTGTCACTTCGGGAGATGTTTGACGACTACAGGCCCGATACAGGCTGACCATGCGGTCAATGTTTTGTGCCGACGCTGCGACCAGCGCTAGGGCGGATCGTGTGTGTACCGAAAACCTTATCCGAGCTGATGACGTGATGGAATCGCCTAAGCTGGCGGAATGATCGGGCTGCTCCGTTTTGCTCTGGCCGTTCTGGCCTCGCCATTCAGGTCGAAGTTGCGGCTTGAAGCTGAGAACGCGGTGCTTCGACATCAGTTGATTGTCTTGAGGCGTAGGCTGCATGGTCGCGTCCGGCTCACGAACAATGATCGCTGGTTCTTTATCCATCTGTATCGCTGGTTTCCATCAATCCTTAAGGTTCTCATGACCTGACCGGGCTTTTTTTGGACTGTTCCCCGTCAGCACCCTTGAGACCAATTGAGGGACTTCACGAAGGGAGGATTTCTGGTTCATCGTAGCCGTAAGGAGCGAAGATGAAGCAGAAATCCGTACCGGGCAAAGCGCCTGCAGAACAAGTGCTGAAGGACACCGGCCGAGACTGCTCAGCGACAATGGCGCGTCGTATGTTGCAGGTGATCTGGCCGATTGGCTCGAGGACAAGGGCATGCAGCACGTTCGGGGAGCACCGTATCACCCGCAAACCCAGGGCAAGATCGAGCGCTGGCATCAGACCTTGAAGAACCGCATCCTGCTGGAAAACTACTATCTACCCCGAGATCTCGAGCAACAGATTGGAGCCTTCGTCGAGCACTACAATCACGTTCGTTACCATGAGAGCATCGAAAACGTCACACCTGCCGATGTTTACTTCGGCAGAGCACAGATGATCCTCGCAGAACGCAGGCGCATCAAACTTGCCACCATCGCAAACCGTCGCTTGCAGCACCGACTGTAGGCCGCTTAAACTCTAATCCCTGATGAGCCAGAGCCTCTCTTCTCGGAATGCCTGATCAGTCTCAAATTGCTTGACGACGAACAATCGCGATGACGCGAGCACTTTGACTTTTTCCGGAAGCAGTCGACGCACGTCGAGCCATTATGGTGATCTCTCACTTGGTTTCCGGTGTTCGAGTGTGCAACAACCACCATCCACCGCGATGTATCACAAGCGAAAGAGAGTCGGGGTACTGCGGGGGCGCAGAATCCGGCGCAATGCGGATGAGGACGTAGTCCCAATCTTCGAGCTTGTAGTGCGGCCATACGATCGACTTGAGGTTGCTCGCCTTGAAATCGGCGGGAAGCGACAGGTTAGGGTTTATTCGAGTTGGATAAATCGCCGTCCCCTGATGAAACCACAAATCGCTTGGAACAATGGGTCTCTGAATTAATATCAATTTGTCGTAGTGAACAAATGGATGGCCGGTAAATATTCTGCTGTCGGGCTCGAGCGGGAAATAGAGCAGTCGGCTGCGTGCTGGAACTTTTGAGAGAACGTCGGACGCGCCGTTTGCTTCGTTTTGAAATTGACTTGATGCAAAGAGCGCAAGCGCCACGCTGATTGTGGCCCCAATTTCCACGGCGGCTAGTCGTATCGATTGGAATCGGCCGCGGACCGCTCTGGTATCGAGCGTCAGAATTGCGGTCAGGATTGTCACGGGCAGCACCCGGCCATCGACAAAGCCGAACCATCCGATTGAATGCGGCAGCAGCAGAAACAGAAGGAAAGTCGATGCGCTTACCGCCATCAGCGCCTGCGTATGCCGCGACTTCGGTGTTGATGAATCCAGTGTTTTGGAAGTCCGGTAAAATCTGACCGCGGCCCCCGCAACAATCAGCCACAGCGTCACGGCAATCAGGATGTCGACGCCTGTACGCGTCATCAGCGCCGGCGTCGCAAGCAGGCTGAGCTTGTCGAGCGCGCCTTGGAACGCAGGTGTTAGCGAAGCATGAGGCGATACGCCGCCGTCCGGCAGCGTTCCCATGTGTTCGATCCATAGTGAGTAGCCCGCGACTAGAGCCGCAGGTACAAAGACGCGGAGCTGAAAAATGCGTCTGTACCGCTCACCTGTCGATAAGGCGGTGACAAGCGCCAGAAATCCGAAGATTGCGACGGCAAACCCGTGAAAGACAAGGACGAGAGCGGCGAGGATCGCCGTGCATGCTTCCTGGCTGATCGTTGGCTCGCCGGCATCCGTCTTTGCCATCAGCGCAAGCCATTCCGTCACGGCGATCATGAGAACGGCGAGCGATATCATGTAGCTCGCGAAGCCGAGTACGGTCATGAAGCCGAAGCAAAGAATAAGCGCAGCGAATGCAAAGAACGGGTCTGCATCGCCATAAAGGCGCTTCCGGGCGTAGAGAACCGCTACGGGCAATGCCAGTACCGGCAGCGACGCCAGCGTTCTGATCGCCGCCATCGGTCCGATCCATTCCGCCAGGTGATCGCCTAGAAATCGAAATGCTGAATAGCCGCCGAGGTGCGGGTCGAGCACGAAATACTGGCGAAGGAAAGCAGACCCCGGATAGGCGGTCCGCAATGCAATCACTCCGGCATGGGCCGGCAGATCCATGAACGGCAATGCATCAAACACCCAGAAAACGGCGAGACCGCAGACCTCGAGCGCAGCAAATGCCAGCCACGGCAAGATCCGTGTTCGCGAAGTGATCGGCTGGAAAGTCGAAACGGGCTGGCTCATCGTAGGCGTTGTATCGGCGCGGGAAATGGGTGCATCGCGGATAGCGGATCCGGAAGAGGGCAGGAATGGACCGTGAGCGTCGTTACGGCTGGGACGATTGGCCGAATGTCAGGCCAGAGTAGGTTGAAGCAGGGGGCTCGTCGAGCCCACTCTCTCGGCCGCGGCGCTTGACCCCCCGAATAGCCGCCGGTATTGACCGCAGCGATGGTGACTGGGGCCTTTGTCTTTGCTGGCGGGAAGGCGCGACTGAAGGTCGTGCATCTTGTCGTGGCCGGAGACATCGGCGGCGCCGAGCGCTTTCTGATCGATCTGGCTTCCCGGCCGGATGTCACCGGTGCGGACCATACGGTTGCGCTCATGACGCCCAATCCTGAACTGCGCAAGCTGCTGCAGGACTCCGGGCTTCATGTCCGGGACCGCGGGCCGGTTCATGAAAACGGTCTGAGCTATTTGTGGAGGGCCTTCGGTCCCGCGGACCTCGCCTGGCTGGTTGATTTAATAAAGACAGAGAGGGCGGACGTCATTCACGTTCATACGTTCGCCTCGCATATTCTGGGTGTGAGGGCGGGCGCACGCAGTCAATTGCCGGTGCTGCGGACCGAGCACGGCGTCCGGCACTATCAAGACCCATCCTGTGCACTGTTTCGGCACTGGGCGCTCGATCAAACCACAGCGATTGCCGCCGTCAGTCATTTTGTCGGCCGCTTTGTCGAAGGCATTTCTCCGGCGTCAGCACCGAAGATTCGCGTGATCCATAACGGTGTGGATACACGTCGTTTTCATGTTTTGCCTGCGAGAAAGAACAGTCCGTTTTCGATCGCAGTGGTTTCTCGGCTTGAGCCGAGTAAACGAATAGAGCTTGCCATCGAAGCGGTTGCGTTGACACCGGGCGTCGAATTGACCATCGCCGGAGACGGCACGGCGCGCGCCGCCTTGGAAAGGCTCTGCGCTAGGCGCGGTGTTGCGGGAAGGGTTCATTTCACAGGATACCAACCGGATCCGCGAGGTGTAATCGCTGCCAGCGACGCTCTTATCAATTGTTCACGGGAAGAGCCTTTCGGTCTGTCTGTTCTAGAAGCTTCCGCAATGGGCCGCCCAATTGTCGCTTTCGCCGGTGGTGGAATTCCGGAGATTGTAACGGACGGAGAAACGGGGTGGCTGGTGAGGGAGGACTCCATTGAGGGGTTCGCGACAGTGCTTCGCCGGGCTGCCGATGACACGGCCAAAGGTGTGGACTATGGCGCGAATGCTCGGTTGCTCGCAGAATCCCGCTTCACCATTGAGAAAATGTGCGCCGGTTATGCGGCCGTCTATCGAGAAATGAGCGATGCAACTGCCATCACCGCCAGCTAGCGGTTCAGTCTTGCGGACAGTTGAACCCAAGCCATCGTCTGCGCAAGACGCGCGGGACCGGAGGCTTCGCGTTCTTTTCATCAACGATACGTCACGAAATGGCGGGCCGGGCCGAACCATTCTATACGTGCTGAAATTTCTCGATCCACAGCGTATTCACCGAACGGCGCTGATCCCGCGGGAAGGGGTAGTCAGCCACCGGCTGGAGAGCGCCAACGTCGCCGAGAATCTGTTCTTTGAACCTGATCTCATTGAAAACATCTATGAGCCGGTCTCAAGGCCGATGGAGCGGACTGACTTTGATGCCCCCATTTTACTGAAGGCATCGCGCGCCGTTGCGAATGTGGTCCGCGCCACAGGAGCCATGCTGAGGCTTATCAAGCGGGTGAGGACGGAAAAATTCGACCTCGTTTTCTGCAACGGAACGACCGCAAATTTTGCGGGCGGAGCGATTGCGGCAATCACCGGCGTGCCGGTGATCTGGCATGTTCTTTATCCCTCCGTGGCTCCGCCCATCCGGCGGCTGCACGCCGCGCTTGCGGCGGGTCGAAACGTTCGATCGATCATTTGCGTCTCGCGCGCGACCGAAACGCAATTTTCCCACTGCCGGCAAAAGGTCAGGGCCATCCAAACCGCGCTGGATATTGCTGAGTTTGACAGCGGCGCCGTCAAACCGGTTCTGCGCGATGAATTCGGCCTTGCGCCGCAGACCGTGGTTTTCGGGAGTCATGGCCGTATTCTGCCGCGGAAGGGATTTATCGAACTCATCAGGGCGGCACGCATCGTCATCGATGCGTTGACGGATGAACAACGGGCGCGATGCCGGTTTGTGATCTTCGGCGATACGCCAGAGGATATGCGCCCAGATCATCTTGAAGAATGCCGGGCACTGGTGCGTGAACTCGGCCTGGCTGAATGGGTCATCTTTGCCGGTTTCCGCCCGGACGTTCGCGCCTACGTCGCCGATTTCGATGTCGCTGTTGTGCCGAGCGTTTATGACGATCCGCTGCCGCGCGCGGTAATGGAGGCAATGGCCATGTCAAAGCCGGTTATCGCCTTCCGGATGGGCGGGATCGGCGAGATGATTGACGACGGCGTGGAGGGGAAACTCGTGACGGGCGCTCCGCCGGACATCAAGGGGCTTGCCGACGCGTGTCTGGCGTATTTCGGCGACGAGACCCTGCGACGCCGTCAAGGTGACGCCGCCCGGCGCCGGATTGAAAAAGATTTCAACGCCGTCAATCATGGAACCGTTCTTCAGGCCGAAATGGAACGCGTTGTTTCCCTGCACGAGGGATCGGCAGCGATCTAGCGGACAGCAGATGCGTTTTCGGGGTTCTGCGTCCGAGAAAATGAAAACCGCCCGAGCAACCACGGCATGCCGACAAGCAGGAAACCCAGCAACTGATCGACCGCGATTGTGATCATCAAAACGGCGGCCACAGCTTCCGTTGATAGTGTCAGAAAACTCGCCGCTGCAATGCCGGTTCCCACGAACAGCAGATCCTTGTTCGGCAGCAGCGGCAATCTCGAGATCAGAAGGCGCAAAGCCACGAAATAAAGACATGCAATCGCGGTCGGAAGTGCTCCCGACAGCCACCAGATGCCGAACTGAAGCACCAATGCGATGGCGCTCCGAAGCAGGTGAATTGTGAATGTCGATGCGATCTGCTGCCGGTTCAGGGTCGTGACCTTACGGCCCCCGAACACGAGAATGAGACAGAATATCAGCGGAAGGGAGGCGATCGCAATCGAGGTCCACAAATGCGTTGAGAAGAAAGTCGGAAGCGTGATGCCGCCCGATGCCGAAAGGAGCAGAAGGACCAGCCAGACCATTGCGAGACCGGCACCTGCCGAGAGAATGTTGCTATCCTTGATGGCGTGCAGCAGGACGGTCTTCTCAAGGCTAAGCCTGTGTTGAGCCCAGAAGTAGAAATAGGCCTCTCCCGAATAATCGAGCACCATCGCGTTGAGGTAGCGCTTGCGCAGGAATATCGAAAGCGGCAGAGCCTTTTCGACCTTCCAGAGATTTCGGTAGATCAGGAGATCAGCCACGGGCTGGACGAAGAAGGGTACCAGCACCAGCAAATAGAAGCTCAATGCAGTCGGTTTCGCTCGCCAGATCTCCAGCCAGCCGATCGAGGCAAGCTGATGCCCGATGAAGCCAAGCAGGATAACCGGGACACCCCAGCGCAACGCCTGCATGGCAAAATGGAACGGCGCGGACCTCGGCTTTTCGGCCGCTTCCCCGAACTCATCCCCCACCTGTACGACGGTGTTCATACGCCCCGGACGTGCTCACTGACCCCGCCAAACGATCCCATCATTTGGCGCCGTTGTCCACGACGGAGCCGTTGCGGGAGCCGAAAAGGGGCTGAGAACGCGGGGATTGTTGTTAATTCGGCCGCCTAAGGTCTGCCCGCCCAGGGCTATTCGGCCATTCTCGGGGTGGCAACGGACTGGTATGGTCCGCCAAATTATCGGGCCGTTGTGGCGGCCATCGGGCACAAGACACCTGTCCAAAGGGATATTCGTTGATGATTGCAGCCTCTCTTCTTTCGCTGATTTCAAACCCATGAATATGGCAGAGGCATCGGCTGCATTCGCCCCGGCTGTACCGCGGGCGTCGGCTTCTCGTCCGATGCGAGTCTGCCTCGTCACAAGTTCCTATAACTACATCAAGGACGGCATCGCGCTGACGCTCAATCGTTTGGTGGGCCATCTCGAAGACAAGGGTGTCGAGGTGCGGATATTTGCTCCCGTCGCTGGCCGTCCCGCTCTCGAGCATCGCGGCGATCTCACGCCGGTGCCGTCGGTCGCTCTCCCAATGAGGCCTGAATACCGGCTCGCGCTTGGCCTCCCGCGCCGCCTGCAGGCGGACATCAAGGAGTTCGATCCGGACATCATTCACATCGCCGTGCCGGATATTCTTGGATATCAAGCCTTGCGACTGGGTCAAAGACTGAAGGTGCCGGTGGTTGCGTCGTATCACACGCGCTACGACACATACGTGCAGTTTTACGCGCCGCTGAAGCTGTTTCAAAAGCCTGTCGAAAATTATCTTCGCTTTTTCTATCGCAACTGCGTGCAGGTTTACGTACCGTCAGACTCGATGGCTGATGTTCTGCGCGAACAGGGTTTCGCGGACAATCTCGCAGCATGGCCTCGCGGTGTGGATGTCGAGAGATTTCATCCCGCCAAGCGTTCCCAGGAATGGCGCGCGCGTTACGGGATTGCCCCGGATCAGGTGGCGATTGTTTTTGTCGGCAGATCCGTTCGCGAAAAGGGTCTCGACCTGCTTGCCGATACGTTGAACGAATTGAAGCGGCGAAATGTTGCTCACCGAAGCATCGCCGTCGGTGACGGGCCCGAGCGAGCGTGGCTTGAGGAGAGGCTGCCGGATACGATATTTCCTGGGTTCCTGCACGGTGAGGATCTTGCGCAGGCGTATGCGTCGTCGGACATTTTCTTCTTCCCTAGCCAGACCGAGACTTTTGGGAATGTCACGCTGGAAGCGATGGCGTCCGGACTGCCGGCCGTTTGCGCCTTCGCGACGGGTAGCCGCTCGCTTGTGATTCCACGGGTGACCGGCTTCATGGCTGAAACAAACAGTGCCGGAGATTTTGCTGACCATTTGTCCACCCTGGTGGCCGACGCGGTCGCGCGCCGCCGCATGGCGGCGGTCGCCCGCGAGGGAAGCCTGAATTTTTCATGGGACGCAGCCATGGATCGCATGCTGGGCTATTACCGTTCCGTGCTCGGCGGCACGACGCTATAAGATTCGGGCGTGGCCTCATGAACCCAAATCCAGGTGGTCAGCTCGCAACGGTTCTGGACGACACGCCGCAGACGCAGATGCAGGGCGGCCGCAAGAGTTTTTCCTTCCTGGACATCAACACTTTCTTTTCGCGCCGCGCGGGCGGCATTCGTGCGTTCTACGAGGCGCGGATCAAGCATTTCAGCGGCCAGACTGATCATCGGTACGTTCTGGTCCATCCGGGCTCGCGATTCAGTTGGCGGGACAGCGATCAAAACGTATCGACAGCTGAAATCTACGGGCCGGTCGTATCGCGCGATCCGAGCGGCTATCGATTCATGCTGGATTACGCAGGCGTCTATCGTGTCATTCGCGGGAGCAGACCCGATGTTATCGAGGTGGGAGAGCCGTGGCTTTCGGGACTGTTCTGCCTGCTGATCAAGAAGCTTGGTCTCTATCAGGGGCTTTTGGTCAGCTACTTCCACAGCGACCCCATCCTCACGCACCTCTTGCCTTGGGCGAACAGGGGAGCGTTTCAAGGTTTGCGCAAGGCGGCTGTTCTCCGGCCCCTGGCATCGCTGTTTTACCGGGTGCAGCGCGCCTACGATCTAACAGTTGTTTCCTCACGAGTCATGCAGCGCCGCCTTGAGGATGAGAGCGTGCCGGTGGCGGTTGTGCCTCTCGGAATTCCGCGCATTTATCTTGAGGTGCCGCTTGCCACTCGCAAAGCGAGCGCCAATGGAAGCGAAATCAGGTGTCTGTTCGTCGGTCGTCTGAACATCGAAAAAGGCATACAACTGATCCGCGATATCGTTCCACGTCTTCTGGCGCTCGATTATGTCCGCGTGACCGTGATTGGCCGGGGCGGAGCGCAGGATTTTTTCGCCGGCCTGAACCATCCCCGCTTTGACTACAGAGGATTTGTCGAAGACCCACTGGACGTACGAAAAATCTACGACGATCACGACATATTGCTTGCGCCGGGGCCGTTTGAAAGTTTTGGCCTTGCAGTGGTCGAGGGTATGGCGCGGGGCCTTGTTGTTGTCGGTCCCGATACGGGGGGACCGGGGAACTGCTGCGCGACGCCAATTCCAGGTTCATCTTTCGAGCAAACGATAGCGACGATTTCCTGCGCACGGTAATGCGGGCGATGGAGTGCGATTGGATCGAGGAAGCCGCAGCCGCCAGAGAGTTCGCGTTGAAGCAGGGAACGATTGATCTGGCGATGAAGCGCATCGCCGACCTTTACGTGACGCGTCTGAGCGGGAATATCGCGAGCAGGTCGTCGTGAAGCTTCTGGTTTCACTCCATGACGTGACGCCCTTTCATTTGCCTAGGCTGCAGAAGGCCGAAGCGCTGTGTGTGGCACTCGGTGTCGACAAAATAAGCTTCCTACTCATCCCGGATTATCATTCCCTTGGGCGGTCCGATCTGAGTCCGGATTTTGTCGCCTGGTGCCGCCGTGATCGCGCTTTTGATGTTGAGTGGTTTCTTCATGGGTATACACACGCGGACGAGGCGCCGGCTTCGGTTGCTTTAACCCCGCGAGATCGCTTCCGGCGCCGTTTTTTGACAGGGAGCGAAGGGGAGTTTCTTCCGCTTGAAGCGATCGACCAGCAACGTCGCATTCAGGATGGACTTGCTGTTTTCCGTCAATGCCTGCGGAGCGATCCGACGGGCTTCGTTGCGCCGGCATGGCTTTTCAATCGACACCTATTCTCGATCCTGCGCGACAGCAGTCTTCACTACACCGAAGACCACAGCCGGCTATTTTCCGTCGCAACGGGGAAAAGCCTGCGGAGTCCCGTTATTACGTGGGCGACGCGATCCTGGTTGCGCAAACACGGATCGGCCATCGCGGCACCGCTCCTCACCAGGCACTGGCACAACGAAGACATTCTGCGTGTCGCGATGCACCCGTTCGACTTCGATCATCCGGAAACCGTGGACAGCATTCGCGAGAACCTGGCTCGCCTGATGAGCAAACGAGAGATGCTTTTTACCAGTGAGCTTGATTTCGGGAATGCTCTTTAGGCTGCAGGACTCGGTTGCGCCTGCATCCGGTCGCGGACGACGCGAGAGTGCAGTGAATACCTCGGATCGAAAATGAACTGTGCCAAAAGTCTAGAGAGCGACTGTTTCGATTCAAGAGTGTCATAAAACTCCAGCGCTTTCGCACGAAGCGCGGGAAGCCTGTTCCACGGAATCGAAGGAAAGTCGTGATGCTCGTTGTGGTAGCCGACGTTCAAGGTGAGGAAATTCAACGGGCCGTAATAGCTGAACGTCTCCTGTTTGGGATCGAGCGTGTAGTGCTCCTGAATCCAGCGGGCGCCGAGGGGATGCAGTCCAAGTGCGAAGAGGACGGATGCAGCAAGATAAAGCAGGCCGTTCCAGCCGCAAAACAGGACAATGGCGATGTCGAAAGTAACGGCGGCGACAACACTGAGGATTGTCCATCGGTTCATGACAGATATCGAACTAAACCGGGCCGGCCGCGCGACCTGTAGAACCGGAAAGAGAATCAGCCAGATCGCCTTGGCGTACCAGCGATTGCCGACGAGATCTGCCTCCCAATGGCTGGCGAGGTCGGCGTCCCGGTCGTAGTCACCCTGATAGGCGTGGTGCTCCAGATGACAGATGCTGAAGCCGATTGCCGCCGGCAGGATATTTGGCAGATCGGCAGCGATCGCTGCCAGTTTGTTCAGCCTGCGGTCCCTGAAGATCAGGTTATGGGTTGCTTCGTGAATGATCACGTAAAGGCAGTTGTTGGCAAAAGCGCCGACCAGATATGCCGCGATCAGCGCCAGCCACCAATACGTTGTTCCAAGGTGTCCCATGAGCGCCGCCAGGCCGACCTGCAGCAGGACAACCGCAATCAGAATTGCCGCGGTCCAGGGATTGCGGCCCATGAGATCGCGGACATCCGGATGTTGCCGCAGGATCGCTTTGGTTCGTTCGGGATGAGGTTGGGCGGGCGTGGAAAAATCAAAGGCGCTGGTCATGGTGGGTTCCTTCGACATCCGACCCTGCCACGGGCCGAAGTCGATGGGAAGTACTTCCCTTCGAAGCCATTGGCCTGACCCAGCTTTCTCATGCTAAGGGCTTCTCCTAACCGCCTCAAAAACACGGGCTTTCCGACAGTGCTCGATGCTCGAAATCTGGCCAAGGTTTTTGGTGATCGAACGGTTGTGGGGGATGTCAGCCTTCACGTCCGGCGGGGGGACATTGTGGGCCTGATAGGCCCGGGCGGCGCGGGAAAGACAACCGTTTTCGGAATGCTCGCCGGGATTGTGACGCCCGACCGGGGAACCGTACACCTCGACGGAGCGAATGTGACAGCCGCAGCCTTGTTCGAACGTGCGCGTCGTGGCCTGAGCTATCTCACGCAGGAAGCCTCGATCTTCAAGGCGCTCACCGTCGAGCAGAATATTCTGATGGTGCTTGAAACGATCGAGAGCAGCCCGGCCCGCAGGAAAAAGACGCTCAACTCTCTTCTGTCGGAATTCGGTCTGTCGGAAGTCCGCAATGCTGTGGGCGCCCGGCTATCGGGAGGCGAACGGAGGCGCTGTGAGATTGTGCTGGCGATAGCCGGGGAGCCGAGCTTCGTGTTGCTGGATGAGCCGTTCGCAGGCGTTGATCCGATCGCCGTCAGCGATGTCCGCAGGCTGGTCGGCTCACTCGCCGACCGTGGCGTCGGCGTCCTGATCACAGACCACAACGCGCGCGAGACGCTCGGTCTTGTCGACCGCGCCTATATCATCCAGTCCGGCTACGTACTCGCCCATGGGCCGCCGGCGGACATCGTCAATGATCCGTCGGTCCGGCGGATTTACCTCGGCGCAGGATTCAGACTCTAGCTCGCATCCGGAGATCATCTCGGAGGCGTCGGTCGGTCCGAGGGCGGGAATGTCTTCCGCCGCAGCAAAGGCCAGCAGATCGCGGATAGCGGCGGCGAAATGCCGATAAAACAAGCTACGCAACGCGCATCGGGGTGAAATTCACCGGCAAATCGAGTTAGATTTAGCGAAAGAACCGTGTCAAACTCTCCTTTTGTTTGAGCAATATGGCCGAAGGCTATGTCATGAGCGGGGGCAGATTTAAAGTATTCTTGATCAAGCCGTCGCGCTACGACGACGACGGCTATGTGATTCAATGGCGCCGCTCCCTGATCCCGGCCAACAGCCTGGCCAGTGTTTACGGTCTCGTGCGCCATTCTGCGGACGTCCGGATATTCGGACCGGATATCGAAATTGAGGTCGTTGCCATCGACGAGTGCAACACGGTCGTCAATTGCCAGCGCATCGCACGTCAGATCGAGGAGGCAGGCGCAGGCCTGATTTGTCTGGTCGGCGTGCAGTCGAACCAGTTTCCCCGCTCGGTCGATATTGCCCGCCAGTTTCGCGACAAAAACATCGCCGTCGTCATTGGCGGCTTTCATGTCAGCGGTTGCCTGTCGATGCTGCCCGCGTTGCCCGAAGATATCCAGGAGGTTCTAGATATGGGGGTATCGCTGTTCGCGGGCGAAGCCGAAGGGCAGATGGAAAATCTGCTTCGCGATGCATTCGAACGCAAGTTGCGTCCGATTTACAACTGCCTCCACGAGCTTCCCAATCTCGACGGCGCCCAAATTCCCATTCTTCCGGCCGAGAATATCCGCCGGCAGGTCACTGATTTCACCAGTTTCGATGCGGGACGCGGCTGTCCGTTTCAGTGCAGCTTCTGCACGATTATCAACGTTCAGGGCCGGAAGTCCCGGTACCGAACGGCGGACGACGTGGAGGAGATCATTCGCGCCAACGCCGCGCAGGGCGTGACGAACTTCTTTGTCACGGACGACAATTTTGCGCGAAACCGGAATTGGGAGTCGATTCTGGATCGTATCATCTGGTTGCGGGAGAATGAGGGATTCAAGCCGTCGCTCATATTTCAGGTCGATACCCTGTGTCACCGAATTCCTGGATTTATCGAGAAGGTTGCGCGCGCCGGATGCATCTCGGTGTTTATCGGGCTGGAAAACATCAATCCAGAGTCCCTGATGGGCAGCAAGAAGCGCCAGAACAAAATCTGGGAATATCGCGAGATGCTGCTCGCATGGCGGCATTCCGGTGTCATCACATGTGCCGGCTACATTCTCGGATTTCCGACCGACACGCCCGCATCCATTGCGCGGGATATCGAAACGATCCAGCGTGAGCTGCCGATCGATATTCTTGAGTTCTTCCTGTTGACGCCCTTGCCGGGTTCGGAGGATCACAAGCGCATGTACATGGCCGGTGTTTCGATGGATTCGGACATGAACCGGTACGATCTCGAGCACGCATGCGCCGATCATCCCACCATGGACAGAGCGACGCTGGAGAAAGTCTATCGCGATGCGTGGTCGCTTTACTACACCGATAGTCACGTTGAAACGCTCATACGCCGCGCCTCTGTCAGCAACCTCCGGTCGCAGCGGAAACTGATCGACGATCTCACGCTTTTTTTCCGGCGCCGTTCGCATCGAGAACGTTCACCCGTTGCAATTCGGGTTGTTTCGCCGCAAGGTCAGAACCCAGCGGCGGCATGTAATGCCGGTCGTCAATCCCCTTGTATTTTATCCTGCCCGATTTGGTGAGATCGTCAAAAGCGCGGTCCGGTGGATTTGGCTGTTCGCGCACTATCGGGGGCTTCGCCGCAAGATTCTCGCTGATCCGGCCGTCAAGGCTTATACCGACCTTGCACTGACGCCCGTGGCACCAGAGGAAACCGTACACGAGGGTTTTGTCGCCGAGTTCGCTGCGAAGATTCCCAACACGCACGGTGCTCCGAAAAGGATCGCCGTCGGGTGATTATCTTGTTCGCACTCGAACGCGTTTTGAAGCGGGGGCGATGCTAATGCCCAATCGGAAAGGACCTGCCTTGCCCCGGCTCTACGTCGTCAAGTTTCTGACGCGGGTTCTCGTTCAGGCTGCGCTCGTCGTTCTTCTCATCGAAGCGATCTTCATGACCGAGAAGCTGAACGATGTCCTGCGTTCCGCGTTGGCTCAGAACGCGAGCTTTGAAACGATATTTGCGCTTTTATTCCTGCGCGCGCCCGAAGTATTCGGGTTGGCCATTCCGCTCGCGCTCTTGGTTGCGGTTTACCGGGTCACACTGCGGTTTCGAGAGGATCGGGAGCTTCTCATTTTATCGGGAATGGGAATCGGCTCGTACAAGTTTCTTTGGTTAGCTGTAGGCATCGGACTGGCGGCGCAAATTTTGTCGCTTGTCATCTCGGGCATCGTCTCGCCGGCTGCGGTATTTGGTCAGCGACAACTGCTTTTTGACTCCCACTATGTGGCTTTGCGGGGCGGAATTTCGGCAGGACAATTTTATGGTTTCGGCCAGTACACGGTATTTGCCGGCCCAAATACGAAATCAGACACCCGCCGTCTTTTCCTGCATCGGGTCGTAGGTGATGACGAGCAGGCGGTCATCGCCAAGCAGGCATCGCTTGAAGGGCCACGCGACGACGGCACGATGACGCTTCATCTGCAGGACTTCGCTTCAACGTGGTTTGCGTCGATTGCAAAACCCGCCGAGGCTGAAGCAGCGGCTTCAGAGCATTGTCCGAAATGCTCAGGGATCACCTCGTTTGAGCCTGTCTCAAGCACCCAGGTCGGTAATCTGACTCAGGAACTGGAAGTCAACGAACTGTTCGCGTTCGATCCTCGCGGCTCGCATCCGTCGGAACGCACTTTCCTGGATCTTGTAGGCATGGGGCCGGCGGCCGTGCGCCCTGGTCCAAATGATGCGTACGAGCTTGGACGCCGAATCAGCCGGAGCCTGCTTTGCCTGCTGGCGCCACTGATCGCTGGAATAGCGATTGTGTTCACAAATCGGACCACACACGTTGCCGCACTTCCCGTGGCCTGCGCTCTTTTGATGTGCGTCGATCTTTTGTTTGGCGTGCTCGTCGAGCAGACCGCCGGTTTCGGGCTTCTGGCTGGAATCCTGTCCCCGATCATCGCGTCGCTTGCCATTTTGGCGGTAGGCGCAATGTGGCTGTTGCTTGCACAGAATGCTTTAGTCAAGCCGGGCTTGTCGCGCGCATGAGCGCCGTTCTCGAACGGTTGCGTGGAAGCGCGGTGCGGCCACGCCGCAACGCGCGGCTGGCGTTTTTTGGATTGTACACCCGATATACGTTTCAGGTTTATGTGCAGCATATCTTTGTTGTGCTTGCCGGATTGCTGATCGCGGCTCTGACCATTGACGTATCCACGCAGGTCCGTGAACTGCTCGCTGCGTCGCCTGCCGCGACCGGCTTCGACATTCCGCTGCGGCTGGCGTGGTATGCCCTGCTCAGGTGCACCGATATAGCAACGCGCCTGCTGCCGATCGGATGCTTCCTGGGCGTGCTTTCGGCAGAAGTTGCGATGACGGTGGGACGAGAGCGCCTCATGATTTCGAACACCGGCCGCTCGCCCTTCCAGTGTGTCGTTCCCGCAGTGCTGCTGGGAATTATGTTCGGAGGTGTACAGTTCACCTTGGACACGTTTCTGCGCCCAATGGCGATGATGGCCCAGATTTCCGGCCGGCTCGGCGATGACGGCCGCAGGGCCGACCGAACCATCGACAGGGGACAAAGGTGGTTCGCTTCGAAGGACGCTCTGGTGAGGGCCCGTATCGAATACGGGCCCTCACCAGTGTTGCGGGACTTGACCGTCTTCGCGACGGGAGACGATGGGCAGCTTCGGAAAGTGCTCACGGCGGCCTCGGCCAGTCCGGAGCCGGGCACAAGCTTTTGGCTGATTAAGGACGGCAGGCTTTGGGTGGCGGATGGAACCGGCTCGCGCGGTTTTGCGGTCGAAGTATCTCCGCAGACGGGCGAAGCGCGAGCCGATCTTGGAATGGATCCGCTGTGGGTGAGCCACTTGGATATAAGTCCGGCGTACCTGCCTCAGGTTGTTCTTCACTCGCTCGCGGGCTCGCCAGGCGGCGTCTTTGATGCCCGCATTTACCGGATGATGATTCAGGTTCGTTATGCGGACTGGTTCCTTCCGGGGAGCATGATCCTTCTCGCAAGCGCCCTGTCATTGTTTTTTCTGCGCCATGGAAGCTCCTTCCAGCGTGTGATCATGCTGGCGTTGATCGGGTACGTTGTGCATGTCGCCTTGCGGGCCATCAATTTGCTGGGCGGGTACGGCTACGTCTCGCCCGGCATTGTGGCCTGGTCCATTCCTTGTGTTCTCATCGCCGTCGCAACGACGGTGTTGACGTTGACGTATGCCCTCGGCACCGGGGAGGGCATATCGGGGTTGCTTCGCAAGCTGTTTGGAGGGCTTCCAGGACGGTCACATTCATGATCCCATCCCCACAAGGGGTTTGACGGAGCCGGAATATTGCACGAAAATTGAGCAATCGGGGGTCGCGTGAAAAATCCGTGATTTCAATAAGCAGATTTCGTAATAACGTAGGTATTATCAAGGGCGGGGTGGATTATTGGAATGGGGTCAGGGTCTCTTTTGGAGTTCGCCTCAAAGCGTGCGCGCCTTGCAGGCAAATCAATACTTGATAGCGGTAATCCCTGGTTTGTCCCTTTAGATCGCCTGCGGAGCGATGCACAGTCGCGTGGAAAATCGCTCATTAGTTTCGCGAATTACGACTACCTCGATTTGTCGGATCGCCCGGAAATCAAGAAGGCTTCGGCCGAGGCGCTCGAGCGCCACGGCGCCGGTGCGCTCGGTTCCCGGCTCGTTGGCGGCGAGCGCTCGATGCATTCCGAGTTCGAGCATGCTGTCGCGGATTTCATTGGTGTGGAAGCCAGCCTCACGCTTGTCAGCGGCTATCTCACAAATCTAACGATCATCCCGCATCTGCTTGGTGTGAAGGATCTGCTTCTGATCGACGAGCTTTGCCACAATAGCATTTTGGCTGGTGCAAAGAACGCGAAGGCTGAACTTGTCGCCTTTCGGCACAACGACCTTGAGCATCTGGAATCCATTCTCAAGGAAAAGCGCGGCAGCTTCCGCAATTGCCTTATTGTTGTGGAAGGCCTGTACAGCATGGATGGAGACATTCCCGATCTCCCCAAGCTGCTCGAGCTGAAGTACCAGCATAACGCCTGGCTATTAGTGGACGAAGCGCACTCATTCGGTGTACTTGGCAAACAGGGGCGTGGGATCAGCGATCATTTTGGCGAAGATCCAAACGACATCGATCTCATTGTCGGAACCCTCTCCAAGGCACTCGTATCCTGCGGAGGATTTCTTTGCGCCAGGCAGGAGATTATTGACTGGTTGAGGTTCACGCTTTCGGGCTTTGTCTACAGCGTGGGTCTGTCTCCCGTCATAACAGCGACAGCTCATGCCGCACTCGACATCATCGCTGCCGAACCCGAACTTCCGGAGCAACTGAGAGTCGTATCCGAAATGTTCCTGGCGAAAGCCCGTGCCGCCGGATTGAACACCGGTCCTGCTATAGGCCGAGCTGTGGTGCCCGTGATGTTCGGCGACCTACGTTCAACGATGCTCGCGTCCCAGGAGCTTTTGAAGAAAGACATCTACGCACCGCCGATCGTACATATAGGGGTGCCCAAGGATCTGCCCCGCATCAGATTCTTTCTTTCAAGCCGCCACCGGGAAGCAGATATCGACAAGGCCATCGCTGTTCTCAAGGAGCAGGATTTTCAGGCTGCGCCCGCGATGGAATCTGTTTTCTAGACAGGCATTCAGCGTCGAACGGCCTGCGATCTTTAGCCAAGCGGCTTTTCAAATAGCCGGTATCGCTTTTTTCTGTGCGGCCCCGACGAGATCAATCACATTCTTCACGCCCTCGTTTTGATCGGGAATCCAGGACAACTCCCCGATCGGGGTGCCGTTTGCGATATTAAATACCCGTGTCTCCTGAATCACCATTAAGGCGAGGGCAGCGCCGAGCGGAGAGCTTTGAAGCGCCTTTCGTACGCCCATGAGCGGCATCCGCGCGGTGAACGGTTTTCTGATTTTGAGGCGCCACAAGATCTTGGCCCAGCCGAACGGAAAGAGCTTCCCGCCGAGATCGCGAATGACCTCATTCAGGTTGGGCATGATGAGCGCGAAGGCGACGGACGCCCCGTTGTATTCCGCAATGGCCACATCACCCGGTCGTAACAGGATTTTGAAAATGGTGGCGAGGTCGGCAATCTCAGCTTTCGTCATCGGGACGAAGCCCCAATTGTCGGACCATGCATCATTTATGATATCGAGTAGCAACGCGATCTCCTGATCGATATTCTTGCTGTCCTTTCGAATGGGCCGGACTGTGATGCTGTTACGCTTTCGAGCCCATTCGACAAGCCGCATTGCACGATCGGGAAATGGCAATCTTCCGTCATACTCATAGGTCAGCAAATCCTGCACGGGGCAGTAGCCCGCGGCGGTAATGTGCTGCTCAAAATACCGATGATTGTAGTTCATCATCACGCTCGGCGATGCATCGAAGCCGTCAACAAGCAGGCCGGGCTGATCCCAAAGGGAAAAGCTGACGGGTCCGACGATCCTGCGAATACCGGACTCGCGGAGTCCAGGATTCAGCAGCCGTCAGCAACCGGCCGAAGACGGCAGGATCGTCGACAGCCTCGATAAACCCGAAATGTCCGGTGGCATCCCGATGCCGGTCGAGATGAAGCTGATCGATCTGCGCTGTGATGCGGCCGACTGGCACTCCGTCCCGGTAAGCGATCCAGAATTCGGCCTTTGCATGCTGAAAGAAGGGATTGTGCTTCGCCTGAAAATGAAATTTTCTTTCAAGCAGGAGCGGGGGTATCCAGTATGGATCGTTTCTGTAAACGCGATATGGAAGAGTATGGAAATCGCGCCAATCCTTGCGTGTCTTCACTTGCCTGATATCGACAGGTCTCGTTTCTTTTGTGACATTCAGCATCAGATGTTCTCAAAGCCGGAAATGAAAATCCCGTGGGCGGCCATCCGGATATGAATTGCAGGGGGACGGGTCAGATTGCAACAGCCGTAGCGCGGCGGGGGTTGCATTGCGCAGAATATTGATCACGGGGGCTTCCAGCGGGTTGGGGGCGGCATTGGCGGAGGCCTATTCGGCGAAGGGAATAGACGTCGTTCTGATGGGCCGAAGTGAGGAACGGCTCGCTCGGATTGGGGAGCGTTGCCGTGCAAAGGGGGCGGAGGTTCAGACCATCAGCCTGGATATTCGCGACACTGATCGCTTCCTCGCGGAAATCCGGCGTCTCGATGCCGAGGCGGCAATCGATACTTTTTTCCTGAATGCAGGCATAGGGGGCGTTTCTTCGCCGGATTTCGCCAGCGAGACGACTGAGCGGGTGAAGGAGGTGTCGGAGGTGAACTTCCTGGCCCCCATGCTCGGCGCCGCTCTCGCGGGCGAATTGATGGCAGCCCGGACCAGCGGCCGGATAGTCCTGATCGGATCGATCGCACAGCAATTTCCCCTCCCGATGGCGCCGTCATATTCCGCCACCAAGGCGGGGCTGGCGATGTATTCGGAGGCGCTTCGCCTCCGGCTTGCAAAATACAACGTCAAAATCACGCTGGTCTCGCCCGGATTCATCGATACGCCCATGAACCATGGCATGGATGCGCCGAAGCCTTTCCTTATTTCCGCGGAACGTGCGGCGGCGATCATTCGGAAGCGGGTTGAAGAGGGAGTGGAGAGGATCGTGGTTCCCTGGCAGTTCTCATTCCTTGCCGTCCTCGCGGGGCTGGCGCCTCGATCGCTGGTGGCTGCGGTGCTCAAGCGGGTATAGCCGCCGTATTGGCGCGACGGCCTTCCTTGCTCGGACGTGCCAAGGGTCGATCGCGCCGGCTGGCGTCATCCGACCCTGTTGCCAGCAATTCTGTTCCGCCTATGATATTTCTCAGGCAGTTCAATTCCGCGCTCCACCGGCTGTCGGAGCCGATCTGATTGTCGAGAAGGTCCTTTGATGCACCCTCGCGTTACTGCGGATTATCGCACGATCCTCTGGATTGTGCTCGCCACGGGGCTGGCTGCGGCCCAATATGCTTTTCCGTCGCTCGCGCCCTATGTCTGGCCGATAAGCTGCTACTTTGCGCTGGCCTGCGGCGTGATCGCTCACAACCACAATCATTGCCCGACATTCGAGAGTGCGAAGGCCAATCACTTCTTCGCCAACTGGATTTCTATTTTTTACGGGTATCCGACTTTCGCCTGGATACCCACGCACAACATGAACCATCACAAGTACGTCAATCGCGCGGGCGATGCGACGATCACCTGGCGGCATTCCAACAAGCACACCCTTTTCATCGCGGCCACGTACTTTTTCGTTTCGAGTTACTGGCAGAGCGTTCCGATCCGCTCGTTCATCGTCAAGGCGCGAGAAAAGAACGGGCCGCTCTACCGCCAGATCGTTTTTCAGTATGTGTTCTTCGCGACCACCCACATCGCGCTGGCATATCTGGCAATCGCCTTGTATGGCCTGCGGGCGGGCCTGTTTCTCTACTGCATGGCGTTTCTCCTGCCCGCCTTCTCCGCACTGTGGACGATCATGTTGTTCAATTACGAGCAGCATGTGCATACGGATCCGTGGTCTGACTTCAACCATTCGCGCAATTGGGACGGCCGACTTCTGAATTTCCTGCTGTTCAACAACGGCCTGCACGCGGCGCATCACGAGACGCCCGGCACGCACTGGAGCAAATTGCGACCCGTGCACGAGAAGCTTGCGCCTTATATCGATCCTCGCCTTATACATCGCAGCATGTGGGGATATTTTTTCCGCCAGTACGTGGTTGCGCCCTTCTTTCCGGCATTCGGGACGCAGCAGGTGGGAAGGGCTCCATCAGATCCTCCGGACGGCAGGCCGTCAAGTTTGCAGACAGCGGAGGTTGACTTGGGGGACGCAGGGACCACGGTCGATATGATCCGTGGTTAAATGCGGTCGACTTCCGATCGAGTAGTGCGCGATGGGTTCGAAACTGCCGAAAAAGAACAGCCGAATTATATACAGAGAACATATCATTGGCCGGCAGACCGATCGCTAATTCAAGATGTGGATGGTGACATTGCGGCGTGGCTTGGGAATACGAACGTGGCTACGCGCTCCGATATTCTGGATTCTCTTCGTCGCTGCCGTATTGCGACTGGTTGGATTGGGCTGGGGGCTTCCTGCGTCCGACGGCTGGGACAGCGATGGAATTGCGCCACGCGATTTCCTTGTCGGAGTTTCCAAAACATATCTGGCCGGTGACTATTTCACCTATCCGCCATTTCACCTTCTGATTTTGACAATTCTCACCTTTCCGGGGTGGCTTACCGGGATCGTCAATGCGTCATCGATCGCGCCTGCGGACATTGTCGCGGAGTTTATAAAAATTCCGTACATGACGTTCTTTGCGCTCGTCGCTCGTCTCGTTAGCACTGTGATGTCGCTTGGGACTATCTATTACGTCGGAAAGATCGGCGAAGAACTTGCCGGAAGGCGTGCGGGAATATGTATTGCCGGTGTATGTGCGATGAATGCCACTCTCACATACTATGGACACACCACTAACCTCGATGGCCCGTACTTATTCTGGTCCAGTCTGGCAATTTTGTTCTGGATTCGAGTAATCGCGCGACACGATCTCGGCCAGATTCGCTGGATGGCGCTTTGCGCCGTCGCTGCCATCGCCACCAAGGATCAGGCTTATGCGATTTTTCTGCTAAGCCTGCCGCTAAGCCTCATTCTTTGGTTTGCAATAGATGCTTGGCCAAAAAAGAACATGCGACAGGTTTTTGCTGCGCTTCTTGCATGGTCTTTAATCGGACTGTTTCTGTTGCTGCTCGTCGATGGAGTGATCACCAATCCGACGGGGTTTCGCGCAAGGCTGGCTTTTCTCACCGGCAGTGCAAGCCAATCTCACGCGTATTACTCCGCAAACTGGAACGGCTATCTTCAACTCGTGAAAGATGGCTGGGACAATATCGATCGATATTATCCGAAGGCAACCGCTGTCGTTGCGGTCATCGGTTTCGGTATTTGGATTTTCCGGCCGTTGAGCAATCGAGGCCTATGGGTCGCCGGTTTCGTTCCATTTCTTGTTGCGCTGTCGTTCACGCTGTCATTCAACTTCGTTGTTTTGCGTTCCGAGAATCGCTTCTTGCTGCCGCAGTCCATTTTTCTGGCCGTGTATGTTGGTTTGGCGATCGAAGAATTGATATTTTTCGGACAACGGACGCTTGCCTTTCTGGCTCGCTTCGGTGTGCTTGTCATCGGCTGTCTCGCTTTGTTTTACTGCATGGCCATCGACGCGGCGTTTCTGAATGATCCGAGATATGCTGCCGAACGCTGGTTGAAATTGCATGCCTTGCCCAATGATTCGATCGAAACTTATGGCTCAAATGCCTATCTGCCTCGATTTCAGGAGGTCGGGCGAGTGACGCGGATCGATCGGACGCCGATCAGGGGCCGAAGCCGTCTTCCAGGCGTGATTGAAAGCGCAGATCCGTTCGAGTTTGCCGTCAGCAGAGCGCCGCGGTTTATTGTCTTGAGCGAATTCTGGGCGATCCGCTATCTGACGGGCGAAAACGAGTTTTCCGATAGTGGCAGGATTTCTTCTGTCGAACAGAAGGATCATTTTAAGGACGCTGCCGCCCGCAGATATTTTCGAGATCTGCGCGACGAGAAACTGCCATATAGAATTCGATACGAGGCCGGCCCTTCATCCGGCTTCTGGCCTGCGGTTCGTGTCCACGAATCGCTAAATGAGAAAATTCTCATTTTCGAACGCATCGCTGAAAAGTAGCGGGCCGCGCTAAGGTTTGTTCGAGAGTTTTGATGCAGCGTTCGTATCTGTCGTTTTGTAGAGTCGGAATGGACCGATCGCAGAAACGGAGTTTAGTTTCCCGATGGTTTCGCCGCTTGTGTCGTCCTTTGCGCCTAAAAACCGGTCGTCGTGAACGATGACGTAGTCGAACTTTCCGACGTGATCGCGGAAATTCAATCCGGCCGCTCTGAAAGCCGGGGGGAGATTCGGGAGAAACGTATTGGATCGCTCCGGTGCGTTCTGCAGTTCAAGGTGTTTGTATCGCAGCGGCTGTTGGCCGGCAAAAGTGAATAGAGATTGCACGATCGCGTGTCGTTGCAAAACCGCGAAAGCGCCGATGTGATACAGACCGGCAGCGCGGGTGCCGAGTTCTTTATCCGTTGTCCCGTCTCGTACAAAAAATACCGAGGAACCCTCGGGTACTGCTTCCAAAAGACGGAATAGGGTGGTTTGCGAGTCTCGGGCGATAGTCCATTGCTGAACATGCAGAACACTAATGCTCGCCGTGATCAATGCAATCATGATGGCGAAGGAGGGGAATGGAGTGATGCCCGGTTCCTTTGACGAATCAAGTGAGGCGACAAGAAAGAACAGGCCGGCCAGCATAATGCGCCAGGTTACGAAATTCGTCTCTTCGATCTTGGATGGAAGCACAAAGAAAAGCAGGATGCATAGAAGGATCGCGATGGTTGCGCCCGGTTTGTAGCGAAACCGGCTGAGATAGATCGCCAGAAAGAAGGCGATGCAGGCCAGAACCAGCAAGACATCGTTGATGAACGGCGTTCCGAGATCAATCAGGCGATCAAGATCGCTGATCCTTGAATAAGGCGGCTGGAAACTGCGAAATGTTTCGACCGATGAAGTTTTTTCAGACCGCGTATGGTTGAGCCATAGGAGCGCGAGAAGTGCGGACGGAAGAGCCTGTAGTCCGTCGCGGGTTAGTCGCCCAAGCAGTCTCTTGATCGAGTTGAAGTTCCATGTGCCGAGATTTTCTTTTCTGAATGACCAGCCCAGAACGAAAATGCCGTAGCAGGCCCATGCATAGAAGTGGATCAGATAGAGTCCCGTCGAAAAGAGGGTGGCGCCGAGCAGCCGCGCCCGCCAGCGGTTTTCATCAAGCGATGCCCACCACGCCGCCGCCCACAAGGCGACTCCAATCCCGAAGTTGAAGCTGAGAAACCCCTTGTTGAAGCCCGTATTAAAAACGAAGGGGAAAATCAGGAGGGGGGCAAGAGTCCATCGGCCGACAATGGCTTTGTTGAGTGCGAAGCATCCGCTGAAGGTCACTACGCAGCTTAGGACGACGAAAATCTTGCCCGCATACTCCAGCGGCATGAAGCGTCCTGCTGAAAGCGCAAACAGGTCCCAGCCCAGATTGGGCACGGGCGAATAATCGACGCTGAAATAATGCTTGAATATCGGATGGTCGAGATTTTGCAGGATGTAAGCGCGGGCGAGGTGATTGGGGTAGTCCTGAAGGCCAGGATACTGAAACAAGAAAATCGGAAGAAAAGCGATCAACGATAGCGCGACGGCCCATCCCACTATGATACCCTTGCGATTCGCCTCGTCCATATTTGCATTCCCGAAATTCAGAGGCTGATGTGCGCAAATTATTTTTGGAGTATTGCCGCGAACGCGGTCGGAGATGGAGGGTCAGTTCGTCGTTGCATTGCGGAGTAATCGGTCCTGCATGGCGCGGAATATGATTTCGTTCCCGGCCTCGGAGTAGTGGAAGTCGCCCGGTACGAAGAGTCTGTCATACCAGTTTGGAGCCTTGTCACGTTCGGCCAAAAATACCGGGAACAGGTTGACGAACTCCTTGCAGTGGTCTTGGCAGAATTTACTCCAGATCTGGATCTGCCTGTTATCGCGGTCGTCGCGCGCAAGCTGCGCTGGCCACGGATAGACGACAATTGTAAGGGGGATCATCTTTTGCTTTAGAAGTTCTGCCAATGCCGTTATGTTCTGAACGGACCGCGCAATGCCACCTTCTACTCCGAGAGGCTGGTATCTTGCCGCAGAAGGATTTGGGTAGAGCCACTCGGTCCGGAAAGGATCGAGAGGAGAGGGCGGCTTCGGCGGATCGACTTTCTTTTCGATCCAGTCGCCGATGGCGTCGGTAATTTTTAAATGGCTGCTGACGAATGATTTCTTTGACGCAGGAGGTTTCACATCGGCAGGATCGCAGTAAGCCCTGTATTTGGGATCGTCATCAATACAGAAATAACTTGATGCTTCGTCAGTAACATCGGAAAGATCGGAAAAGACGACCACTTCGTCAAAGTGAAATCCGTCTGAAAGCAACGCCTGAATTTTCTTGAAATAGATAGACGGCGAATACGACGCGACTCCAGCGTTCAGAAATTCGATCTTTTCCTTACGATTCTGGCCGGCACTATAGAGTTTTCCGGCGAATGTTTGCTCAAATGGCAGGCCGATGCCCTCGGTGAAAGAGTCGCCGATCAGCAGGATGCGGCGGTTCGGGGAAACCTTGGCAATTTCTCTTACCGCGGCGTCCTTGAAGCCAAGGCTGTTTGTGAACAGCCTATAGCGATTGTTCCCCCAATAGTCGTACCCGTCGAAATTGGCGATCAGGCTGTGGTGATAGCGATAATCGAAAACCCGGTATCGGCGTGGATCGCCCATGGTCAATGCCGTAAATGCGAAATCGAACGCCAGATAGAGCACGAAGCAATAGAGTAGGAGCATCAAGCCGATCGCGATCCGCCGTTTGGAATCAGTCATTGCCAACCGCCTCGACGCATCGGCCAGTTGTCTCTTCCGCCGGCGATTAAAATCGAGGTTTTGCTGAATGGGCGTGGCCTTAGATCCGCCCGGCATGGGGTCGCCATCGAACTGTACTTTTGCATCCAATATGCCGATAAGTATGCTATTACGTCTTTGATTTTTAACTGAAGTTCGACTTTGGCCGCAACAGACATCATCTCCCCGCGTGACATTAATGCCCTCCGTGGATTTTCATGAAAGTTTCACCAGGCAGGATTCCGTAATCCGGGGTTCGGATCGTGCTTTTGGCTTTGTCATGACGGGGGCTTTTGCGCTCCTGGCAGCCATCAACCTCTGGCATGCTGGGCGGATTTGGCCGTGGATGGGTCTGATCTGCGTGGGGTTTCTTGTCGCGAGCCTTGTCCGACCGTCGGTGCTGACGCCGCTGAATCGTCTCTGGTTCAAGCTGGGTCTTTTCCTACACAAGATTGTCAATCCTATCGTCATGGGGCTGCTTTTCTATTTTGCCGTCCTTCCCACGGGACTTGTCATGCGCCTGATGGGCAAGGATTTGCTGAGGCTAGGGCTGGATCGGCGTTCTGAAAGCTATTGGATTGTGCGACAGCCGCCGGGGCCACAGCCCGAGGCGATGCGGGATCAGTTCTGAGAGGCCGTGTATGGATTTCCTGACCGAGTTCTGGCGCTATATCCGTGTCCGGAAAAAATTCTGGTTATTGCCGATCCTGATCATGACGGTCGTATTTGGGGGGCTTGTGCTCCTGACCAAAGGATCAGCCGTGGCGCCGTTCATCTACACCCTCTTTTAGGGCTGGTTGATGCGCGTTCTGGGAATTTCCGCCTTTTATCATGATGCCGCGGCCGCCCTGGTCGATGAGGGCCGCATCATCGCTGCGGCTCAGGAAGAACGCTTTACGCGCAAGCGGCACGATGCGGAATTTCCCGCACAGGCCATCGCATATTGTCTCGAGGAGGCGGGCTACGCGATCGAGGACCTCGATCACGTTGTATTTTACGACAAGCCGTTTTTGAAGTTCGAAAGGCTGCTGGAAACCTATGTCGCGTTAGCGCCGCGCGGATTTCGGTCGTTCAAGCTTGCGCTGCCCGTCTGGCTCAGGGAGAAGCTGTTTCAGCGGAGCCTGCTGCAAAAGGAACTGGCGAAGTTCTCGGATCAGTTCGACGCCGCAAACAAGCTTCTCTTTTGCGAACATCATGTCAGCCACGCCGCGTCAGCCTTCTTTCCCTCTCCATTTGAGAAAGCTGCAGTTCTGACGATGGACGGCGTCGGTGAGTGGGCGACAACTTCCGTTGCGGTGGGCGACGGCAACCGACTGAACATCATCCAGGAGATCCATTTCCCTCACTCGCTCGGGCTTCTCTATTCGGCCTTCACCTACTACCTCGGCTTCAAGGTCAATTCAGGCGAGTATAAAATGATGGGCCTGGCTCCTTACGGGCAGCCAAAATATGTCCAGCTTATTCTCGACCATCTGATCGATCTGAAGCCGGATGGCTCGTTCCGGCTGAACATGACCTATTTTGATTATTGCACTGGCTTGACGATGACGAACGAGCGGTTTTCCCGCTTGTTTGGAGAGCCGGTGCGCACGCCTGCCGATCACCTTACAAGTTTTCACATGGATGTGGCGGCGTCGATCCAGGCCGTGCTCGATGAAGTTGTGATTCGCCTCGCACGGGGTATCGCGAAACAAACGGGAGAGAGAAACATCTGCCTTGCCGGCGGCGTCGCGCTGAATTGCGTAACCAATGGAAAGCTGCATCGCGAGGGAATATTCAGTGACATCTGGGTGCAACCCGCTGCGGGCGATGCAGGCGGCGCGGTCGGTGCCGCTTTGGCCGCAACCCACATTTTTGCGCAGCGCTCGCGTCACATTAGCCGCATGGATGGAATGTCCGGTGCTTTGCTGGGACCTGATTTTTCCCAGTCCGAGATCGAGCGTCGTTTGACGGAGGCGGGCGCCAGGTTCAGTTCGGTTAGCTTTGACGAAATGATACAAACGACCGCTCGCTGCCTTGCACAGCAGGATGCGGTCGGATGGTTTCAGGGAAGGATGGAGTTTGGTCCGCGTTCTCTCGGTGCGCGCTCCATCCTCGGGGACCCGAGATCGCCCAAGATGCAGCAGACGCTCAACCTCAAGGTCAAATATCGCGAAAGTTTCCGTCCGTTTGCGCCGGCGGTGCTGCGCGAGGATGTCGCCGAATGGTTTGAGTTCAATGCCGACAGTCCGTATATGTTGATTGTTGCTGGCGTCAGACAAGACAAGCGTCGCACGATGGCACCGGCAGAGCAGGACCTGTTCGGCATCGATAAACTGAATATTGTGAGATCGGAGATTCCGGCCGTCACACATGTGGACTATTCGGCGCGCCTTCAGACTGTAGATGCAGCGTCAAACCCCATCTTTCATCGCCTACTGGTTCAATTCAAGGACATCACAGGCTGCCCTGTGCTGGTCAATACGAGCTTCAATGTGCGGGGAGAGCCGATCGTCTGCACGCCAGAGGACGCGTTCCGCTGCTTTATGGGGAATGAACTCGACGTGCTGGTCGTCGGGAACTGCATTCTAAAGAAGCAGGACCAGGATCCGCGCCTCAAGCAAGACTATAGCAGCGCGTTCGATCCTGACTAAGTGTATGCTTCAATTCTTGGGCGAATCCGACCGCGTGCCGTTTCTCAGCCGATAGACATGCATTCCGCCGTCCTGTGCGGCCAGGACAAATCTTTGGGACAACACTTCGCGAATCCGCGGCGGAAACAGGTCGGTCTGTATATCGACCGCAGACAAGGGTCTCTCAAGGATATCGGTGTGGACGACAAGGCAGCGCACATCGGGACGGATGAGATCGTTCTGCCATATCTCGACCGGGAACATCCCGCTAGTTACGAGATGCGTGAACTGATAAGGCGTGGCGATAACTCGATTGTTCAAACTGAACTCAAATCCGGGTTCATCGGCGAGTACAACGTCCTGCTGCCCGATGCCGCAAATCTGCCGAGCCTTGGCAAGGATGGCTGACTGCTTGGGGGTGTTCTCAATATCGTCAAGGGAGCTACGGACTGTCGCAATTCCCACCCACAAGGCCTGAAGGGTTGCAACGGTTGCAACGATGGGTGACAGACGCGACGGGGCACTTTGCGAAAGGACGATCAGAGCCGCGACGCAGGGCTCCATCCAGTAGTTGCTCGCGCTTCCTGTCTTGGCAAGCAGCAGCAGGGTCCAGAAGACGCTGGCTGCAAGCGCGGATAACGCTACGCGGGCATTGATGGACGATCGCTCGTGAAATCCGCACCAGGCTGCGAAGCATATGAATGCGGCGAAGAACGGCAACCTTGAATACAAGTTGTCGAGCCAGATCGACAGAACCAGCGGTTGCGCCGTCGACATCACTAGATGTGATATCCATACGCCGCCGCTCGCTTTCTGCAATATGAAGGCAATGGGCGCTGAAACCGCCAAAGCCCCCAGCACAGTGAAGCCCGCAGCCCTTCGGTCGATGAGAAGCGTCGCGAGAAACGCACCCGCCCCCAATCCGATGACGTGCGGCTTCAGCCATGCGGCCAAGGCGAACAGAACGCCGGCAAGGAATCCGGATCGTCCCGCTTTGACTGAAAGCAGTAGTCCTATCCCAGCCAAGCAAAGTGCAGCACTGTCTGGCCGGCCGGAGGACCCGTAAAGGATAAGGACGTAGGTGCCGGCGATGAACAGTCCTCCCAGGCCCATCACCCAGCGCGAGGATTGGCGTGCGGAAAAAACAATAGCGCAAATCAACCCCAGCCAAAGCAGCGTAGCAATAATCCTGCTTCCCAGAAGCGCTGCCGATTCGGGAAGCAGTGAAACCAGCCAGGACCAGAGTGGAGGATAAAGCACATAGTATCTTGTCGGCGGCTCGCCGTACTCGTGAGTACCTGCGATTGGATCGATGTAGAGAGGCCGGCCTTCACGGATACGAGAGGCCTCAAAGAGAATCTCGCCTTCGATCCCGACGGCCGGGCGGCTTTGCGATGTGATAATTGCGCACGCCATTGCGGCTGCGCCCGCGATCAGAAGTATGACCAGCAGTGCTCGGGTCGCCCAGCCTCCCATTGATAGGACTTTGCTTTCCAGAGAATAAGTATGTTCTATCGCGTGCGATTTTAGAAATGATAGTTGCCGGGCGCTAGTTGGATTTGATGAGGTAGTGATCTGCCCCCCTTTGAAGTGGTCCTCCCTGAAGTATGATTTTCGGATGGAGGATGAGATCGATGGCAAGGAAGAGGCATACGGCTGAAGAGATTGTTGCGAAGCTGCGGCAGGTTGATGTGCTGATGGCACAGGGCCGGCAGGTGGTAGACGCGGTCCGAGCGATAGGCGTGACGGAAGTAACGTACTATCGATGGCGGAATGAGTACGGCGGCCTGAAGGGCGATCAGGTGAAGCGGCTGAAGGAGCTGGAGACCGAGAACAATCGTCTCCGGCGGGCGGTGTCGGACCTGACGCTGGACAAGCTGATCCTGGCGGAGGCCGCAAAGGGAAACTTCTAAGCCCCTCCCGACGCCGTGCGTGCGTCGATCATGTAACAGTTGAGCTTGGCATCTCCGAAAGACGGGCGTGCCGGGCTTTGGGTCAACATCGATCGACGCAGCGCAAGACCCCAACGACCCCCGATGACGAGGCAGCATTGACTGCCGACATCATCGCGCTTGCCCGCCAGTATGGACGCTACGGATATCGCCGGATTACGGCGTTGCTTCGCAGAGCCGGCTGGACGGTGAACAAGAAGCGTGTCGAGCGGATCTGGCGATGTGAGGGGCTGAAGGTGCCTGCCAAACAGCCTAAACGCGGGCGTCTGTGGCTCAACGACGGTTCATGCATCCGTCTGCGGCCCGAGCGGCCCAACCACGTCTGGTCCTATGACTTCGTTGCTGATCGCACCCACGACGGAAAGGCGTTCCGGATTTTGTGCATCATCGACGAGTTCACCCGTGAGAGCCTGGCCATAAGGGTCGCACGGAAGCTCAAGGCCACCGACGTCATCGAAGCCCTGTGCGAGTTGTTTGTCGCGCGCGGCATTCCGACCCACATCCGCTCCGACAACGGACCTGAGTTCGTTGCCGAAGCACTCCGAGATTGGATCGCCGCTGTTGGAGCCAAGACCGCCTACATCGAACCGGGCAGCCCGTGGGAGAATGGCTATTGCGAGAGCTTCAACGGCAAGCTGCGCGATGAACTGCTCAACGGCGAGATCTTCTACACACTCAAGGAGGCCCAGATCGTGATCGAAAATTGGCGACGCCACTACAACACCGTGCGTCCACACTCATCGCTTGGATATCGACCGCCGGCACCCGAAGCCATCGTCTGGCCAACACCTAGGGAGGTAGTCAAAATGCAATCTCTAAACTAACATTCCAATCGGACCACTCAGTGGGGGCCGGTCAGTAGGCGGTGACGCGATCCCTGTTCTGGATCCGCAGTTCCCTGCTTTTGTTGGAAGTTTCCCTGTTCCGATCCTTAGGGAATTTTTTAAGAAGCCCCTGCAGCGCAGCCATTTTTGCGGTGATAAGTCTCTCGTATAACCTGAAAATTCGAATTTTCCCTGAAAAATTCCCTGTTTGCAGGGAATTTAGTGGGAGAACGGCGCGATCAGCACTGCGCCGCCAGCCAGCCAGTCCGGCTTTTGGAGAATACTATTTTTCTGAGGCAGAAATGCCCGCAAATGGCGGGCTTTTCATGCGTTACGAGTCTCTGTGGAGACTAATGTTCGTGCCAATTCTTCCAAATATTCCCGAAAGTCTCCATGTATCTGTTGAAGAGTTCCCGTTTTCTCGAGATTCGCCTCAGAGACCGGAGAATAAAACCACTGTGTGATGACGGGGCAGTCTGTCTCGGACGTATTCAACAAAAAGGCGAGCAGCACGAGCGCGCGCTGAATGCGTTCGACAAGCGTCAGCTTGTTCTCTCCATCTGCAACCATGACACCGGCACGTTGTGTTGCTCCGGATATCAATGGGTGTCGCTGCGCTAAATGCGAGAGACTCTTGCCATCCAGCGCGAACTTTTCCATCGATTTCGATCGAGCTAATAGGATGCCTGATATCGCAGCCGATTTTCCATGCTGGACTTTTGGCAAGAATTTTGGTGGGCCGCGTGTGTTGCAGCCCGAGCTCTTTTAGTTTTTGCAATGAGTTGGGCGGGGGTAGCACTACGAGCCGCAACTTTTGTGTTCAAAGGGAACTCAGAAGCCGTTCTTCTCTTGTTCACCGCTCGCGAGTCGTGCAGAATCGATGAATATCATTTCTTGGTTGTAAGCACTTTTGTTTTTGAATGATGCAGCATGGTTATTCGGCGTATTGCCACATTTCTTGGGCGGCGAGGTAAGAAGCGTCCCGCCACCACCCGCGAGTCCGGCCCGCCCCTGCACCGAATGCGGCACCGATTGTGCCGCAGCGCGCCGGGCCGCCACTTATTATTTGGGAATCCGAGCTTCGCGCCATTGCGATTGAGACCGCCGCTTGGTCCATCGAAACCGGCGGAGACCTCTTTGGTCGCTGGAAAGGCACGCCCATCGTTTTCCTCGCCACGAAGGCCGGCCCCAACGCGCAACGAAGCAATGCGCATTTCCGACTTGATGTAGATTATCTGCGGCAGCTGAGTGGCCCCCTCGCGGAGGATTGGGCGCTTCGATACTTCGGCGACTGGCATTCGCATCACCGGCTCGGGCTCCTCGAACCGAGCTCAGGGGACCGCCGTCGCATTCGGCAGCTCGGGCAGCGAAACCAGTTTCCGGGAATGGTGGAGATAATCGTCACAACGGAGGGATCGGAAAACGCACCGATCATTCGTATCCATCCCTGGTTCTACGACCTGTCTTCCGCAGAGGGGCCAGTTGCCATGAACGTGACGGTTCTGGCTGGATGCAGTCCCATTCGCCAAGCACTTCTGACGCGCAATGCCTTCCCCGAACAGGAACTGAAAGCGTGGGAGCAGGTGTCGCTCGACCGGCTGCGCATTGGACGCGATGGCAATCCCCCAACCACCGACAAGGCACCTGAAATTGACGCCACCACGCGCGACCGAACACTTGCGCATTTAGCTGAAGCGCTGACGAACGCTAGCGGTGAGCCGATTGAACAACACAAGACCGCGTTCGGACAAATTCTCGTTGCGAAGCTGGTGCAGCAACAGCACCTCGCGTTCGCCATCGATGCCAAATGGCCGATGATTGTGCTGGAAGTTCACCAGATTAATCGAACCGACGGCACGACCGAAGTGCTCAGCACGCCCGACGGTCTTCTGGCCTCCGACATTGCGGGAGTGATCAGCGCGTTTCACGCCACTAAATTGCGTTCGGGGGTATGACCGATGTGGACACAAGGACAGCGTCAGCGCCTCGCAACCGAGCATCAAATTCTTCAGAACGAGGGGTTCACTCAGTTTTCTGTCTGGCATCATTCTGCGTCTGACACCTACACCGCCTCTGGCTTCGCGACCTCTAGCGCGGGAAAAAACTATCATCTTTGGATGCCGATCCCATCCGGCTTTCCTACGCAACGCCCACCGCTTTACGTCATTAATCCGCACCCACTGCGTAAAGCGAACGGCACGTCAATTTCTACACTTGGGGTCTCGCATGCGATGCACACCTTGCAGCCGCACGACAATGGATACGTCCAGATTTGCCACTGGCGGGATGCTCGCTGGCACTCGGGAATCGTTTTGCAAAAGGTGTTCCTGAAAGGCCACCTTTGGATTGAAGCGTACGAGCAGCATCTCGCTACTGGGCGCGACTTGGCCGATTTCGTTCGCACGATGGCGGAGAATGCATGACAACCAACCCTGTCCAAAGCCAGATGATCCGCGAAGCGATGCAAGCCATCGCCGAGCGCAAACCGGGCAAATCAAAGCTCGTCTACGACAAGACGAAGCGAACGATCGTCGCCGTCGCCGAGGGCGCACAGACACCGAAAGCGCTGAACATTACGGCTGACGATGCCGACATGTTCGCTGTTGTAACTCTGTCGGCCGAATGGCTTCGCAGCCATTGGTCTGCGTTAAAGAAAACCGGCCGGTTGCGCATTTCGTTCAGTTCTTGGGACGGCGGTGATGCGTTGACCCAATCGGAGCTGTGTGTGCAGCCAAGCTCCAGCCGCGTCGAGGGGTGGCTCCAGATCACCGGACAGCCCAGTTCTGAGGTCAACATCACCCTCTCGCCTGTCGATGCCGGTGCGTCGCAGCGAGCGGCGTTTGTAGCGCCCGACGGGACAGCCTATCGCGCGAAAGCCGCCTCACAAAATGGACAACCGCTCGACGTTGAGTTTGCCGACGTGGAACCGCAGCTGGATTTGCGTCGCGCCGGCATCCTTGAAACGGCTGTACTCAAGGACAAAACGGCGCTTTGCATTGGACTCGGAACCGGAGGCGCATTCGTCGCGGTCGAGCTCGCGAAGTGTGGGGTCGGGCGTTTCGTGCTCGTGGATCGCGATCGGCTTTCGGTCGGCAATGTGGTGCGACACCCCGGTGGCATCTCTCACGTTGGGCGTTCGAAGGTAAACGTCCTGCGCGATCTTATCTTGGAGAAGAACCCGAAGGCGGAAGTCGAGAGTCATGCCATTGCGGTTGGATTCGATACGCGAGATGCAATCGCGCAGATGGTGAAAGGCGCTGATGTCGTGATTTGCGGCACCGACAATCGCCAAAGCAAGCTTTTGATCAACGAGCTGTGCGTCGATGCCGACATCCCTGCTGTGTACGGCGGCGCATTTCGCCGCGCGTATGGCGGGCAGGTTCTGCGCGTTAGGCCGAAGCAATCCCCCTGCCAGCAATGCTTTGTTTCAGCTCTGCCCGATGAGGCTGCCGACGTAGAGATTTCGACAGAGGCTGACGCAGGGGAGATCGCCTATTCGGATCAGCCGGTTGCCGTCGAGCCGGGCTTGTCGCTCGATGTCCTGCCAATAGCTAATTTACTTGCCAAACTCGCGCTGCTTGAGTTGCTGGCCGATAAGTCTTCCACGCTAAACGCACTGCGCCGAGATTTCGACGCGCCTTGGTATCTCTGGCTCAATCGGCCCGAGCCGGGTACCCAATACGCCACCATGCCGCCGCTCAGCGAAAGCAGCGACGAGATGACCATCAACCGCTGGTACGGCGTTTATTTCGATCGCGATGATTCCGCCCAGTATGTGGTGACTTCCTTGCCGGAATTGCGGCTTCATACGGGCTTGATCCAGCGAAGTTGCCAGCACTCCCGGAAGGGAGCTGACAGCGTGGAGCTTAATGGCAGTTTCAGCACCTATCTTAGCTCAATTGAGCCAGACGAGGACGCGGTCTCGAAGGCCAAGTCTGCCCATGAGAAAGTTCGCGAAAAGCTCAAGAGCGACGACGAAGCAAAGGACGCGCATAAGGACACGTTCTTATCGGGCTCGTACGCGCGGCATACCGCGATCCACAACATCAACGATGTCGACGTGATATGCTTGGTCGACATTGACCACACCATCACCGAGCCGGAGGTGGTATTGAGTTGGTTGAAGGGCGTGCTTTCAAAATACTACAGTGAAACGCGGCTCCAGGGGCGTTCGATCGGGGCAAGCGCAGCCAAGGGTGTGTGGCTTGACATTGTTCCGGGCACACCGATGTCTGCCGATGATGGCCCTCTCTGGATTCCGGATCGCGACGCAAAGGAGTGGGTGCAGGCCCATCCTAAGGGCCAGCTCGCTGCGTCAACGAGCAGGAACAAAGCGACAGACGGCTACTACGTTCCGACGGCTAAATTGCTCAAGTCATGGCGCGACCGGCTGCCGACCGAGAAGTCGAAGCCGAAGTCATACATTCTGGAAACGCTGATCCATCAGGCCATAGGAAATCCGATTTCCTATGCGTGTGCTGTCGTGAACGTGCTTGAAGGCATCCACAATAGTTACAGCTGGTACCGCGGAACGAATATGGTGCCCCAAATGCCCGATCCGGGCTATCCGTCGGTCAACGTGGCAAAGCGATGGTCGAGCGGTGACTTCGACGCGTTTCTCGACCAAGTGAAGTCGGCTGCTCAAACAGCTCGCCAAGCCCTTGACGCGATCGATGAGGCGGAAAGCAAGAAGCTCTGGCGTAAGCTGTTTGGCTCTACTTTCGGGCAATAGGTCAACACGATGGCGAAAGCACCATTAAATCCAGGCTCTCTCGTCACCCCGTCTGCCATGGGCGGTATCGTGGGAGGCAAGGGCTTTGATTTTCAGACGCGCTACACGGTGTGCCACTTACCTGTTTGGCTGACTCAAGGCGGCTTCCAGCAGATATTTTCCGAAGGTACCGGCGACATCGATGTGCGGTACGTCGCCGATGGAAAGTCAACGCGGCAGCACATCCAAACGAAGGATCATGATGTTACGCCGAGCGAGTTCAAGGAGGTTGTCGATACCTTCATGACAAGCGACGCGGGTATGCCCGGCGTGTATGAGCGTTTCACGCTAGCCTGTCCGTCACTTTCTCAGCAGCTTCGTCCGGTCGAGACAGGGCTCGCGCGGTTGCGCAATGCGAGCCCATTTTATGACGATGCGCCTTCCGCCCTAGCACCGACGAAAGAAGATGTGGATGCGCGTATGCGCAGCCATGCTTTGAACGATGCGCAGATCCAATTTATTCACGATAAAGTTTTTATCGAAGTTGGCCATGGTGACCTTGCGCATGATGAGCGTGCTCTTGACATTTTCATTGCGCGACTCCTGAAGCATCCAGAGTTTGCCGACAAAATCCGCGCGATGGTGCAGCCGGCTTACGCCGAGATGATCCGCTATGTCAGTGCAAGCAAGGGAAATGTTCTTGATCGCTCGTCGATCGAGGGTTTCCTTCGTGCTGCCGTCCTATCCAGCTTGTCTTCCGAAGCGAGGGTGACGCTTTGGCTTCAGAATTGGACGAAAGAGGCTTTCGATCCGCCAGCGGACTACGAGTTAGACTGGACCGCGCATTTTGACCGGCAGTCCCGCCGGGTTCCGACCGCTGATGTTTGGAATTCAGACCTGATCCCGCAGATCAATGCCCTTAAGTCCAAAATACTCGCGGCAGGCGCTGTTCGGAGCATTCGCCTTCGAGGCAAATGTGCGTTGTCGACCGGAGTTGCGCTCGGCGCGGCTTTTCCGAATGTGGGAGGCTGGACATTTGAGATACCCCAGCCGCCCGCCAAGGAGCCGTGGCGATCCGATGCAACGCCAACCCCGAACTATCGATTGGAAGAAGAAATCATCGAGGGACAACCAACCGGCGCTGACCTAGTGCTTGGCCTGAACATTCGCGGCGATGGGCGCGAGGACGTTTTGCGCTATGTTCAATCAACCGGGCAGATACCGCAAGCGTATGTCTTTCTTTCTCCGTCAAGCCAAGGAGCCCTATCCATCGGCGGAGCCGAGGATGCAATTGCGATGGCATCAGCCATTCGTGAACGGCTCGGAGTTCTTCTGAAGGCGCGTCAAGTGCGGACAACGCGACTGTTCTTCTACGGACCCTTTGCGCTTTCCGTGTTTGTCGGGCAACAGCTGACGTCCATTGGTGAGGTTCAGCTGTTTGAGTACCAAGACCCCAGCTATGTTCCGAGCGCCTTGCTTCGAACGTAATCCACGTGAGGGCGAAACTCGCATGCTTACGACCGAACAGCTCCTCAACGGGCTACCACCAGACCTGACGCTGCGGTTCTTCGCCAAATTCGCCCGAATGGAATTCGCGTTGAAGCAGCGTCGCCTGCTCCGCTTCACGGCGGAGGGGGAGGTGGCGCAGATTGGTCAGCCGAGCCTTGTCGTCCGCCTCGGAGCTGAATTCTTTGCGGCCGTTCATTCTGCGCAGATGGCTGAGACTTTGATCGCAATCCCGCCGAAGCACTTTCTCGTCGGTGGCAACGGCGGCGTGGAATTCGGTGCGCAGCCCGCTGCCATCGAGACGACCTCCGATTTGATCGGCGCGACTTGGCGTGTCCGCAACAATCTCTTTCACGGCAACAAGCTGTTTCCGGCAAACCGCGAGCGAGACGAGCGTTTGATGACGGATGCGTTGGCCGTGCTCGACATGATTCTGCAGGCGCTGCCCGATGTATCGTCAGCCTTTCAGGAACCTCAGCAATACTTTTGAGCCAAGTTTTTTCACAATCCATTGGAGTAAAAGCCTTAGCTCTGACACCAAAGAGGAATTTGCGGATGAACCTTCAAGAATTTGAAGCCGCAGTTGACGCGTGCCCTGACGAGATCACTCCAAAACTAGATAGCTTGGAAGCACTCTACGAGTATGTCGGACTGCCGGTCGAAAGTTCCTTTTCGCGAAACGAAGCGGCGCAAGAACTTTACCGGAAAATCGTCTTGGCTTTTCCCGCCGGCCGGCAGACCGTTTGGAAGCGTTGCCGTGACCTTCTTGAAGAGCTCATTCAGGATCACGTGCTCGACGGGAAGCCGCTCGATCCGTACTTCGAGGTTCTGGAGCACCTACGAGATGCCGTTCGCGCAGAAGGCGCAACTCCCGGCGATATCAAAGGCGATTGGAACGCGGCAATCCGGCATGCGTTCGATCACACGCGCGTAAGCAACTGGGACACGAGCGCGACGCGCGAGAACACCCACACCCGCGAGTTCGAACTGGCAAGGGCCGCTAGACGCTTGCACGAAGCGGGCTGCAAGCTGCTGCGAACAGGGCATTACCTGAGCCTGGCACCAGAGTCCGAAATGCTCTTAGTTGAAAGGCTCGAAGCAGCCATAGCGCAGATTGGCGGACTGAACGCTGCACGCCGTGTCTTTGCTCAGATCACGCCGCTCTATCGCGAGGTGTACGAACGGTATGATCTGGTCAAGCGGCCTAGCATGATGGGCGGTGGGAAGCCCCAGATACCGTTTGGCTATATCCTTATGCTTGCGGCGAAGCACTTCATTGGGAAGAAGCCAAACCAAGACACCGATGCGAACTGGTTAAGTATGCTTCGTTTGGCAAGTGACTACGCCGCCGTGTTCGACGTGCAGGAATACGCACCGAGCGTCTGGCGGAACATGGATGCAGCCGAACTCATTGTGTATCTCCGTGAGGTCGCGCAATTCGACACGCTCTTTCGCCTTCCGCAAATCCGAGCCTCCGATATGGACACCATTATTCGAGGCATCCTCCGTGACCTTGATTTCGACGAGAAGCGGGGCGGCGGCTGGACCCTGAACGACCTGCTGACGATCCTTCAGGTATTGCTGGACGGCTCCAAGGCAAAGCGGGGACCTCACTGGTTCGATACCGACAAGATTTTAACCGCGCAGTCAGGCCTTGATCTCATCACCGTCACGGCCGCTCTTAACGAGGTGTTCAGTCATCCAAAAACGGGGGCAAATCCGAATTTCTCGAAACCGACGGACGGGCCGACGGACGATCCGGGTGGCCGAGAACTCGGTCACAATTTTTACACACGTCCTCTACTTACCGCGGATGAGAAAACGTATTGGCTGCTGGATCGGTCGATGTGTTCAACGTCTTGTTTTGAAGCCATTCTAGGAGCAGCGCGAAGCACCGAGCAGAAGCTGGACCAGAAGCTTGGCGCTACGATCGAGGCGTTCTTGCGCGATAGGTTTCACGACCATCAGATTACGACAGTGTCGGGCGACTATGATGTCGATCGTGAGCACGGCGAATGCGATATCGTCGTCGAGACGGAAGAAGTGATCGTCTTCTTTGAAATCAAGAAGAAGCCATTCACCCGTCGCGCTCAAGCCGGGTCAGATGCGCACGTTCTGCTTGACCTTGCCGAAAGCCTTGTTTCCGCGCAAGTTCAGGCGGGGTGGCACGAGGTGCGCTTGCGGAAGTACGGTTATATTGACCTCGATGAGAAGGGCCAAAAGTATAGGTTGGAGTTGAAAGGTCGGCACATCGAGCGCATTGCAGTCTCGCTACTTCAATATGGAAGCTTTCAAGACCGGATTTTCCTTAAGCAACTCCTCGAAGGAATAATGAACGCGTCTTTTACAAGCCCTGACCCCTTGGTGAACAAGAAGATGACGGCCCTCAACGCCTCGTTGAATGAATTGCGCGACCAGTTTGCGGCGCTTCACCCGGGACAAATGGAAGTCAGAGCGCCTTTTTTCCATTGCTGGTTCTTGAGCGTTCCGCAATTGCTTGCTCTGCTCGATGGCGTGACGGGTCCCGCCGAGTTCAAAAGAACGCTGTGGCAGACGAGGGGTGTGGTTACGGGAACAGCGGACTTCTATTACGAACTTGCCTTCATGCAGCGGTAACTCCGCGGATGCCTTCACCCGGCGAAATCCGGCGAAAACGCACTTTGCCAACTGCCCTTTCAATGTCGAAAGTGCAGGGGCATGTGCAGTCTCTACAGTACCTGTCGCGACAGCTTGCCCTCGACGAGGGGCGCGACAACGAGTTTATCGTGCGCGTTGATTGATGCTGTCTTAAATATGAAGCGGTTTGGCACGTGTCGTTCCGGTCATGAAACGCTGAGAGTTAAAGGCCTGATCAGAAGCCCAAAGCCTGGTATTGGTCGCGCCATGTAAGCGGCAGAGTCTTCGGGATCAGCACCAAGGACAACGTCGCTGGCTGATCTCCGTTAAAGATAGCGCCGGCGATATTCGGCGACAAAAACGCATAGCGCAGCTCCTGGCGTACCAACTTTGGGTGCAGGTTAACAGAAGCCGCTAGCGCCTCGACGGTGTCGAAGCTGTTGTTCTGCAGATCACGTAGCCATGCATGGGCTCGAACAATGGCTTGAACCAGTTTTGCATCGGGCTGCCGTTCGCCGTTCTCCTCAATGATAGTTGCCGAACTCGGTTGGAACATCTGCCAAGGGATCGAGAATTTGTTCGATCGAATCTTTGCTGCTGGCGTGGCGGTAATTTTGATAGCGCGGCTACTTAGTTCGGCACGTGACACAAAGCTCCCAACAATATCCGCATTCGTCACGGCCTGACCGATCTTCAGCCTTTCCCGCAAGGCATTGATCAGCGCCTGTTCGATATTGGTTGCCGATACACGTGAGACCGATCCGGCGTCGTTTTTGCGCCCGCGCAGGATTGCCGAGCTGACATAAAAACGGTAGCGGGCGCCGTTCTTTGACGAAAAGCTAGGGCTCATGGCGTTGCCGCGATCGTCAAAGAGTTTACCCATCAGGAGGGCACCGCTTTCCGATCGTTTCACCTTCCTTTTAGTCTTGCTCGACGCCAACAGTTCTTGAACCTTGTCGAAGGTTTTGCGGTCGATGATCGCCTTATGCTCGCCGGGATACCATTTGCCGCCGTGGCCGGTCTCGCCGACGTAGATCCGATTCTTCAGGAAATGAGCGAGTGGGCCATAGGTAAAAGGAATGCCACCGTTAAACTTCTTGACCTTGGTGTTTCGTCGCTTGGTGACGATGCCGCGCTTGTCGAGATCGACAACGAGGCGGCCGAAGGATTTCAACTCGATATAGCGGCGGAAGATGGTGCGGACGGTTTCTGCTTCGGTGGGATTGATGACGAGTTTCTTGTCGCGAGCCTCATAGCCGAGCGGTACCGTGCCGCCAGTCCACTTCCCTTTGCGGCGCGAGGCCGCCACCTTGTCCCGGACGCGCTCGGAGGACAGTTCGCGTTCGAACTGGGCAAAGGATAGCAGGACATTGAGTGTGAGCCGCCCCATTGAGGTCGTGGTATTGAATTGCTGGGTCACGGCGACGAACGAGATTGATCTAGCGTCGAATGCCTCGACCAGTTTGGCAAAGTCGGCCAGCGAGCGGGTGAGGCGATCGATCTTGTAGACCACGATGACATCGACCTTGCCGGTGTCGATATCCTTCAGAAGGCGCCGGAGAGCAGGGCGTTCGAGGTTGCCTCCAGAGAATGCCGGATCGTCATAGGGCTGCGTGATGACTTTCCAGCCGAGTGATGCCTGACTCTTTATATAAGCTTCGCAAGCCTCCCGCTGGGCATCCAGCGAGTTGAATTCCAGCTCGAGGCCATGCTCGGTGGATTTGCGGGTGTAGATGGCGCAGCGCAGGGTTTTAGGGGTGCTACTTGCCATTGGGCGCGGCCTTCTCTGGTTTTGACCGCAGCCCGAAGAACCGCGGCCCATTCCAGTTGGTGCCAGCAATCAGGGACGCGATCTCGGAAAGACCCGCATAGGTCTTGCCGTCATAGGCAAACCCGTCAGGGCGAACCACGACGCGGTAGGTTTTCCCTTTCCATGTCCGGACCAGTTCCGAGCCGGGCTTGATCCGGCGCGGCAATTCAAGCTTTCCATTGGGTTTCGACGCCATGGCTTTCACAAGCTGGTCGAGCAGGCGCTTGGTCGAACCGGACAACCCGCCATAGGCCTTTTCCTGTATCCGATGGGCAATGCTCCGGCGCAGCAGATCTGGTCCGAAAGCTTTTGGCGCATCCGTTCGCAGTACTTCCCGGTAACGTTTGCGCAGTTCGACGATAGGAGCTGTTGCCAGCCGATCCAGTTCGGCTTCCACCGCGGGATCAGCTGACTTCATGGGTGAGGAGGCTCGGATCATTTCGCGGTGGCCGGTTTCGCGATCCGGTACACGCGCTGGCCATCGGTCTTCACCGAGGTCAGATTCAGCTTCAGCTTTTTGCGCACGGTTCCAGCGAAGAAGCCGCGCACCGAATGTTGCTGCCAGTCGGTTGCCTTCATGATGGCGGCGATGGTGGTGCCGGACGGAGCGCGCAGCATATCGAGAACCTTGTCCTGCTTGGACACGGCCACGTTCTGCGTTTTCAGCATGACCGGCTTCTTCGGCGCGACAGGCGGCTGAGCCTTCGAGGCCGGTTTCGTCGGTCGCTTTGCTGGTGGTGTGGATTTACGCCCTATCCTGCGTGGGGGCTTGCGATTGCTGGTGGCCATCTTGGTTCTCCTGCTTCAACGGCATCATGTGCCGCCACTGCCGCAAGCCCGTCGGTCGCCGACGGGCAGAGAACCTTTCGGTTGGAGAGAGATTCTTAGCTGGTCGAGAGCCTGTTCAGCAGCGAGGCCGCATCCTGCAAACGGCCGGTCTCATAGAATATCTGTTCCAGATCCATCGAGACTCTGACGCCCTCACTGACACTACCAGCGAGCGCGCAGGCCTCCGCGGCCTTGGCGATGCGCGCGGCCTCGCCAAGGCGAATGCCGATCTCGGTGAGGATCAGCCCGATTGCCTGTTCTGTAATTTTGCGGTCCATCAACTTGCCTCCGGTTTTACGGCGACAGTGACGCTCCACGTGGCGGGGAAGTCGAGCAGAAACGCAGCAATCTCGTGGCTCTTATCAGCCGGTCCGGATCACAAAATGATCCGACAAGAAGCCTAAGCTGTACGGCCTTACTTGGTCGGACGCTTTGTGGCGGCCTTGGGGAAGCCTTTTCCGCCAATGTAGTCCTTAAACAGCTTCACAGGGTCGGCGCCAAGAGCGCGCGCAATGGCCGTGAACTCGATGATATCGAGACGGCGCTCGCCGTTCTCATATTTCGCGACAAAGGATTGAGGGCGGCCAAGTTTCTTGGCCAAGGCCTGCTGGCGAACGTCCGCAGATTTCCGCACTGCGACAAGCAGGTCGATTAACCGGGCGTAATCCGCGGATTTGAGGGTCTTTTGCATATGCCGCCAAGGCCGTGAATCGGCGGCGAATAATCTGATCCTGAAAACGGATTATCCCAAAATAGGATTATATTAACTGAGGTTGGCGATAGTGGCGCAGACGGCCGAGGGTGTCGTGGACTTCTGTCCCGTGGGAAGCGACGTGCTGACCACCCACGCCGAACCTTTGAGATGCGGCGAAGGGGCACACGAGCAATAGCTGGGAGTAATCCATGAATATTGTGATCAAGGCGGCCTTGGGCTGCGCACTTGGATTTATCGTCGTCGGAGCCTTGGTCGGCGGCGGTCGGAGTGCGGCTCCACCGGCTCCGAGCGTGCCACTGCCATCCGATCAGGCTCGCTTCATAGCCGCAATTGCGCAAGCACGATCCAAATTTACGTCGGCCCCCAACGAATTGGCGGCAGGCGGGATGCGCAATGCCAGGCAGCAAGCGATCTGTAGCGCCCTTCAAGGTCAGAGCGCATCCGGATGGATTGGAAAGGTCGCCTACCTCTCCACCAACGGCGATGGCAAAGGCGTGATTACGGTTGAACTTGCGCCCGGCTTGCAAGTTTCAACCTGGAATAACGCCATATCGGACTATTCTGATAAGACCCTGATTGACCCAGATACCCAGTTTTTCAAGTCTCTCGCCGCAATGAAGCGTGGCGACACCGTGAGGTTCTCGGGCGGGTTCTTTCCGTCGAACCTCGACTGCGTGGGAGAGCAAAGCGTGACTATCGCTGGATCGATGAAGAGCCCGGTCTTCACCATGCGTTTCTCATCGATCCGCAAGCTCTAGTCGCGCAATCTCGCCCTTCCTCTCCCTACGAGCGAGCGATGTCGTATCGATCTGCGCCTTCCTAGAAGGCGGACTGTCGAGCGCTATTCAGCTTGATGCGACATCGAACGTCGCGTTGATGCGCATATCGACCATTTGATCGCGCATTTACCCCACCCAAGATAGCGTTGTATCATAGCCGCCCTTGTACGAGAGAGCTTGGCTGAGGCTATCGACCTGATCATCGTGTTTGCCCTGCGGGAAGGTCAAAAGCTCGGCTTCGAGTTGTGCCAGAAAGAGCGCTTTCTTCGGGAACAGCACGAGACCACCTTCAAACTTGGCTTGATGCACGAACAGGCGGCCTTGTTTATCACGCTCGATGGGCACGGGCATGACGGTGTAGATACCGCTTTGCTTAAGCTCCTGAGCCAGAGCAATACCCGTCGATGCATCCTCGACCAGTATTTTGAGTGGGTCGTATCGCTGCGCGAGCGCAATCGCAGTGGCGCGTAGCTGGGGATACTCATAACGTCCCCTTGTGACGTCCATCAGATAGAAGTGTTTATCTACCAACAACCATGTCGTGCAGACTGACCAGTCGTTCTGGCTACCGACCTTGGCGGCCGTGTCCCACGATTGAATCACCTTGGTGCGGTAGCTGCGTTCCGGCAATTGATCGTAGTAGCGCAGCCAATCACGTTTGATCATCCCGCCGCCGTCAGGAACAGGAGATTGCTGATACTGGGCGCCGAAGATTCCGGAACCCATTTCGGTGCGAAGCTTTTGTAGTGTTGCAAGCGTCTCGTACTGAGGATGAAGGGGCTCGCCCGCGCGCCTCGTGTGGAACTCGCCATCACCAATTGCGACCTTCTCATCGACTTCGGCAATGGCCGGCAAGCTGAGGACGGTCCAGTCCTTGGAATTATCGACCAGAAATCCCGTCAGGTCGTGAAGATGAACCCGCTGCATGACTAGGATGATGACGCCCGTCGCTTTGTTGTCGAGCCGCGAAAGGAGAGTATTGGTAAACCACTGGTTCAGGGAATTGCGCAGCGTGTCTGATTGCGCATCCACTGGCTTCTGGGGGTCATCTAGAATGATGATGTCGCCGCCGAGACCCGTCAGCGTTGCCGAGACGGAGGTCGATCGGCGGAAGCCGCGTTTGGTGGTCAAGACGTCGGAATCCGCAATCCGATCGACCCGCATCTTCGGAAAGGTTTTTCGATACCAACTGGACTGAACAATCGCCCGGAAGTCGGCTGCGTGTTTGGCCGAGAGGTCATTGCTGTAGCTCACGCCAAAGATCCTCAATTGAGGTTCATGGCCCAGTAAGAATGCCGGCAATATCACCGACACCGTGAGCGACTTTAAGTATCGCGGCGGCATGTTAAAAATTAGACGGTTGACCTTGCCCTCTCGAATGAGCTGAAGCTGGTGCGAGATCGCCTTGATGTGCCAATTCGGGAGGTACGCAGCACCCGGATTGAGCATGAGAAAGCAGCGATGCAGGAAGCTCTCGAAATCGTTGCGTAGGATGGAGTACAGCAGATCTTGATCCTTCACAGCGTTCACTCCTTATCGGGATTCGATCGGAACTTGCTTAGGTAAGCATGGAGCACCGCCTTGTCGTCCGGATTGACCTCAGTCTCTGTGCTGTCTGTCGATGCAATTGCAGCCAAACGATTCAACACGAACGCAGCGCTCTTGGTGTTGCCCTTGAGTGAATCCTCTGCGAGCTTATGCAGGATTCCTTCCAAGATGGTGATCTTGCGAACCTTGCCGTTCTGGCGGATTTCGATTTTGCGATTCAATAGCTCTACCAGCATGGTGGCCTCACTTTTGGCGCCCTTGGGTCGGCCTTTTGGATTGCCGCTTTTTCCGGGCTTGAATTGATTTGCCTTTGGCGGCTTGCCGTAACCGACATCTTCGTCGCTCGGCTTCAGCCGCACCCGCTTCCGGAAGACACGTTCAATTTTTGGGATCGATGCCATTGTGTTAGATCCTGACGCGTTTGAGGGCAGGGGAGGCGGAGCGCTCGGCGGCCACCTCGTCGAAGGTCTGGCCGGTGGCCACGAGAACCGCATCGCGCTTGGTGAATTCCTGCCAACGTCGGATGGCGACATCGACATAGAGTGGGTCGATTTCGATCCCATAGCCGCGCCGACCAACCTTCTCCGCGGCGAGAATGGTCGTGCCAGATCCCAGGAACGGGTCGAGCACGATGTCTCCGCGACGCGAACAGTCCCGCATTGCATCCGCAACCATGGCGACTGGTTTTACCGTGGGATGGACGGTCAGTTCTGCGAGGCGGTCTTTGCGGAACGAATTGACGCCGGCGTACTGCCAGACGTTCGACCGAGATCGACCATAGCGGCCGAGCTCAATGTTGTTCTGGTGGGGTGCGTCTCCGTTCTTGAAAACAAGAATTAACTCGTGCTGAGATCGATAAAAGCTGCCTTGCCCGGCATTGGACTTGACCCAGGCGATAATGTTCTTCAACGAAGTGAACGCCTGTTCTCCAGCAGCAAGGCATTCGCCAAGATGTTTCCAGTCCATGCAGCAGAAGACGATTGCGCCATCTTCGGTAAACCGGGCGGCCAAAAGCATCCACTGCGTCAGGAATTCGATGAACTGAGCGCGAGTCATCTCGCCAGAGGCAACGGCGAACTCACGGTGCTTGATCTTGCCGCGCCCTTGAATCGAGCTAATCCGGACGTTGAAGGGTGGATCAGTAAACACCATGGCGGCGCGGGCGGTGCCCATCAGCTTTTTAACATGCCCGGGTTCTCTGGAATCCCCGCACAAGAGACGATGTTTGGACAACGTCCATAAATCGCCAAGTTGACTGACGGCCTTCATTTCTACCTCTGGTACAATATCGCCAGGTTCGCGCTCAGAATCGAGGTGATCGCTCATCAGGCTATCGATCTCAGCAGCCTCAAAGCCGGAGAGTTCGATATTGAGCTGACATTCGGGAAGCAGAATCGCGAGTTCGCCAAGCTCCGCTGCGAGAACGGGATAATCCCATCCGGCGTTCGTTGGGATTTTGTTGTCCGCTATAGTGAGGAGGCGCTTCTTGGCGTCGCTTAGGCCCGACATGATTATTGTCGGCACTTCCTTCAGGCCGAGCTCGAGTGCGGCGAGATAGCGGCCATAGCCGCAAAGGATGACGCCGTCTTCGTCAATCAGGATCGGATAGGTCCATCCGTAACAGAGGACCAAGTTTACGATCTGCCGAATTTGTTTCTTAGAGTGTGTTCTTGTCTTACGTTTGGGCGCTCGCAATGAGCGTACAAGCGTCATGACGACGCGGTCGTGGGTCACAATGAGCTCCGTTTCTTTCGAAGGGAGCTCTTACATCCATCATTTTTTTGCTGAACGCATCAACTGAGATCAAAGTGAGATTGTGGCAAAAAGTTTAGGATGGTTTTCGAAGGCTGTCTGTAGGGCGGCGGCGTGCTCGCCTGTTGACTTTTGGTTTGGCCAAAAAGAGCTTCAACACGCTCAACCGGCACGGACCGTCAACGATTCCTTCCATTGATCCGCGGCCGGCCGCTTCACGCACCCGACGTTTCATATCCTCGATGGCACGCTTGGAAATTGTGACAAAAATCGTTGACATTATTTGCCTCCGTTGGGGAAGCTTATGATGTCACGGGCGTCGTCGGCGGTCAGCCACGGTTATCAAACTCAAATTGTGGCACGGCGGGGGCGCTTCCTTTTGTGACGAATTCCAAACTTGCTCAAGGTGTCGGAGATCTTTTGCTCCGATACAACTTTGCTGTTCGGATTATGCTTGAGCAGATCGCGCTGTATTACCTTGAGGTACGGAACATTCTCTAGGCTCATAAGAGCGCTGTAATTCAGCAGGTTTAATTCGCGCGCAGTTGCAATGAAATCAGTTCCTTCAGAACCGGCCGGCCGAGCGTAACACCGGTCCTCCGCATTAGCCGATGAAATCGTCTGATGGACGATCCGCCAATCGAGGTCGGTGATAACGTAAGGAAGCTTTGCCGGAATAACCTGAACCGCGCGGACAATCTTGCCGTCGGTTCGGGTAACGTTTCCGGCGATGTCGACAGTGGCGTTGTCCAAGACTACGGTTTCGAATTCGATTGCCTGGTCTTCGTGTCTCGCCTGACTTGTCTTTGAACTGCGCAACCATGCTGTAAACGCGTGGTTATCTTGCCGTTCGAAATGGATTCCAGTTAACGTCACGATGTCCTGCGAGGGCAGTGGCAAGCCCGCACATATTATTCTGGCTTGATCGTTGGGTTGAAATTTCGCCTCATCGACGAACGCGGCGATCGCTTCGGCGACTGAAAACAGGTATGATTTGCTCTCGCTAAGGTTTATCTGGATCGTCATTTTGACCTCCCACAGATTCATCTATGTAGGTGAGCATCGCGTTCCGGAGTCAAATTGTTTTCGGCAAGCTGTGAGTTCCACAACCGGCGATATTCGCGTAATGATGGATAAGTGTCTTAGGGGATGAAACCTACACTAAAAAGCCCGCACTTCGCGGGCTTTTTGCTTCTCCAGTTTTCAGTGGTGGCCCCAGTGGTGTCCGCCGTGATGACCACCATGGTGTCCGCCAAAATGTCCGCCTCCGAAACCAAATCCGATGCTCGGTCCACCGCCATAATAATATGGCTGTGGGGCATAGTAAGCCTGCGGAGCATAGTAGCCGTAGCCCCCACCGTAAGGGCGAACGTGTCTGTGGCGTGAGTGATGACGATGACGCCGATGCTGCGAACTGAACTCATTAATTTGCGCAGTGTGGGTCGCAGCCTGCGCCTTCACCGAGTTGTCTGCTGCATTGGCGGCGGAACCGCCGAGGAGCGCCGCTGCACCGACGGCAAACGCGATAGCTAGTTTTTTCATTTCTTTCCTGACTCCAAATACATGTCATGTGGAGCAATAATTACGATGGGAGATATCCGTTCCAGCTCTCCAGATTAAATTTGCGATAAGCCCTTGAACATTCATTCATATCGATGACCCATCGCTGGGTTGGCGAGGTTAACTGCGATATGTTGCCCCTTGTGTCTTTCTCTAAAAGCCCTTCAGCCTCCGATAAAGGGACCGGTATAGACGTCTCAGATTTTGAGACGCTCTCCGTGCCGCTTAGAACCAACATTCCCAGGCCGTTGACGACTACTAGTTTCGGACGAGCCGACGCTACGCGCGGCTTCCGGTAGCCGGGTACATGCCTGAGCTCGTTGCTATCCATTTCGCAAGAATCTTGTTGCAAGTTATTCGCAACAAGTATTTGATAGTCATTCGCAAGTAGCTCTGACAACTTAGAATGGCGACATTTTTTATGACGCTGCGAGGCCAAAACGTCATCGGCGAGCCGCGTCGCGGCGCGAATATCTTGAAAAGCCTGTTCGCCGGGATCGTGCTAGGGGCGCTGTCGTTCGAGGGTGCGCTGGCGGCCGACCAGCCTGTTGACATGACGGTAAAAGCGCCGCGCATTGAAACTTACTTCGATTGGACCGGCCCCTATATCGGCGCTCATATGGGGTACGGCTGGGGGCGCACCAGCGCGACGCTGTTCAATCCACTGCCGTCGGCGCTTTCCCACTCCTATAGCGGCATCAACGGCGGCGTGCAGGCCGGATATAATGTCGTCTTGCCCTCGCGAATTTTGCTCGGCGTCGAGGCCGACATCACGTTTCCAAACTACATCAACTCTAACGCGGTGGTGTCGTCCCCAAGATCTGCGGAGGCTGGCCTGACCGAGAAAATGGATCACGTCGGCTCCGTGCGCGCGCGCCTCGGTTATGCCCGACCTTCATGGATGGTCTATGCGACTGGTGGGTTCGCTTGGCAGGGCACACGGTTTGCCAGTGACCTGTCGGGCGGACTGGAAGAGAAAAGTATCCAGCGTCGCACCGGCTGGGCTGCCGGGGCCGGATTCGAATATGCCATCGATCCGCTCTGGTCGGCGCGGCTGGAGTATCTCTATTACGATTTCGGACCGGCCGACGTCCGGTTGCCGTCGGGAGCGCGCTATGCCTCGGCATTGGATTTCCAGACGCTTCGCATCGGCCTGAACCGCAAGATCGATTGGCCGGGGAGCACGGGATCGCAGCCTGTAGCGGCAAGGACCGCGCCGTCATCGGACATTTGGGAAATCCACGGACAGACCACCTACCTGTCGCAGGGCTATCCCGGATTTCATGCGCCCTACACGGGCACGAACAGCCTAACGCCCAGCCGCCAGTCCCAGGCGACATGGAGCAACAGCCTCTATCTGAATGCCCGGCTGTGGGACGGCGGCGAAGTCTACTTCAACCCTGAATTGCTTCAGGGCTTCGGCCTCAGCAATACCGTCGGCGTCGCCGGCTTTACCAGCGGCGAGGCGCAAAAATCGAACTTTCCTTATCCGCGCTTCAACCCGTCGCGATTTTACCTGCGCCAGACATTCGGCTTCGGCGGCAAGCAGGAAGAGTTGCCCAGCGGCCCCGGTCAACTCGCGGGGAAAGCGGACGTCTCACGGCTGACAGTACAGGCCGGAAAGTTCGCCGTCCCCGATGTGTTCGACGGCAATGCCTACGCCAAGGATCCCCGCAAGGACTTCATGAACTGGTCGATATGGGCGCCGGGCGCGTTCGACTATTCCGCCGACAAGGTCGGCCTGACATATGGCGTGACGGCCGAACTGAACCAGAAATACTGGGCGCTGCGCGCGGGTTATTTCCTGATGGTTTCGGAATCGAACTCAGGCAATTTCGACATGAAGGTGTTTCAGCGCGGCAACTACATCCTCGAGCTCGAAACGCGCTATTCGCTGTTTTCGCAGCCGGGGAAATTCCGCACCATCGCCTGGCTCAACAGTGCTTATTCCGGCAGTTACCGGGACACCTTGAACGATCCGGTGCTCAATCTCGACATCAGCCAGACGCGCCGCGGGCGGATTAAGTATGGCTACGTGTTCAACGTCGAGCAGGCGATCACCGACGATATCGGCGTATTCGGCCGGTGGAGCTGGAACGACGGCAAGACCGAGATTATGGTCTTCACCGACATCGACGCCAGCCTTGCAGTCGGCGCGTCGATCAAAGGAACCTCATGGGGAAGGCCGGACGACGTCGTCGGGATCGGCGGCGCGTTCAATGCCCTATCGAAGGACCATCGCGACTTTGTCGCGGCCGGCGGCCTCGGCGTGCTGATCGGTGACGGGCAAATCAATTACCGGCAAGAGAAAATCCTTGAGGTTTATTATGCGCTGGCCCTCAACAAGCAGATCACGCTGACCGCCGACTATCAGTCCATCACTAATCCGGCGTACAATGCGGACCGCGGCCCGGTATCGGTGTTCTCAGGCCGCCTGCGCGGAGAATTTTGACGTCGTCGTGCCCCAGTCAAAAGCAGCCGGCCCAAGTCAATTCAGGCCAGCTAATCGGGTACATCAGCCAGCCTGTTTAACTCAGTCACATCCTGTGAGCTTTTCAACAACTTGCTCACCATTTCGTAAACTTTGTTGATTTCGGCCAGCCGGCTTATCTCAACGGTTGACTGGACATTGGATTTCTCTACCGCACCCTGCAGTACCTTCGCAGAGCCATCCGAAATTGCAGCCGGTGCGGTGTCCGATCGAAACAGATTCCCACCGACCGCATGCAGATTGCCGCGTTCTGGAAATTGGACCAGTCGCAACCGGCCCAGTTCGCCCAGCTTGGTCGAAATCCGCCCGCTTGCGTCGATACTGATGATGCCAGCTTGGGCGGGCACTGTTACAGCGCCATTTCCAGCCTGAACTGTGTGACCCTCCACGGTGACCAGCCGGCCCGATTTATCAAGACTGAATGATCCGTCTCGGGTGTATCGCTCTCCCTGAGGGGTTTGAACGACGAAATAGGCATTTCCGTTGATCGCCAGGTCGAGCGGGTTCGTTGTGATCTGGAGCGCCCCCGGCGAATCCGCCGTAAATCCAAATGCAGCATCAACCAGAGAGAGGTGACGTTCGGGTTTGACGCCGATCTGATTGTTTTCTGGTTTGAGGTACTCTTGAAAGGAAAGATGCTGAGCACGGAACCCGGAAGTTTCGACGTTCGCAATATTATTTGCCGCGACGTCGAGCTGACGCCTGAGAACCATCAGGCGCGAAAGATGGATAAGCGTGGTCTCGCCCACGGCGGCCCCTTTCACGGCGAATCAAATTAGGCGTACAGCTTGCTACGATGCCGCCGTCGCGACGCAGCGCAATGCGACATCTTGGATGCACGGCCAGCTCTCACCACTCGGTTCCCGCGTTCAGGCGCGCTCTGCGAACTCAGTGATGGCCGTGGTGTCCGCCATGGCCACCGAAATGATGGCCACCGAAATGATGGCCACCGAAATGATGGCCACCGAAATGGTGACCCCCGAAGTGGTGTCCGCCGTGATGACCAAAGCCAAACGGTATGAATACAGGTGATGCGTAACCGTATCCATAGCCGTAATAGGGATTAACACGATAACGTCGATGCGCGTAGTGCCTATGATGACGATGCCGGCGCATGTGAACCGGCTGCACTTGCTCGCTCGCAGCAATACTTCGCGCATCTATGGCGGTCCCGGAGGCCGGTAAGGCTGCTGCGGGAGTTACGGCTGCGACGCCACTCAAAAGAATAACGCCGGCCGCAATCGTGATGATGGTTTTCATGGCAACGTTCCCTTTCGGTCGATAGCAATCATGAATCCCGCAAGAGACAAAAAATCTGTCACATCCTGCGTGCCAAATCAATTCCCGTGCGGGAGTATGGCGATCACTCCATCAATGCCTACGTATGGCTAAACGTATGCCACACAAGGTTCCCCTCTTTGCTCGAATGAGATTGGCCGTTATAAAGTCTTATTTGATCGCAAAAGGTCCGCCTTATGAAATGGATCAACGAGCATCACGAGTTGAAGAAGCTTAAGTTATTCTTCCTCGTGGCGGGATTGGTCGTCGCGATCAGCGCCGTCAAAGTATTTGTTCACTGGATGCAGTTCGAATTCGTGACGCTGAGCACGCTGTTGACCAGCGCAATCGGTGGCGCAATCTTCATCATCGGCTTTCTGCTGTCGGGCGTTCTTTCTGACTACAAAGAATCTGAGCGATTGCCGGCCGACATTCGCGTGGCATTGGAGGCACTCCATGACGACGCTGTCTGTTTCGCCGAGAAGTGCCCGGATTTCAAAGTCGGTCCGCTGCGAATGATACTCGGGAACATCCTGATCGTCTTGCAAAGGGGGCTTGGACACGAGGGGGCCCACAAGGATCTGCGGCCAGCCATCCTCGAAATCGACAAGCTCACTCCGATGATTGCGCAAATGGATATTTTGGGCATGCCGGCGAATTTCATCGTGCGACTGCGCGGCCAGCAGGATCAACTGCGCAGATGCGTTTTCCGAATCTATCACATTCAAAGCATGCAATTTGTGCCTTCCGTGTACATCTTGGTGAAGACGTTGGTTGCAGCTATCGTGATGCTTTTGCTGTTCTTGGAAACTGAAGGCTCGCCGGGTACAGCGCTGATTTTTGGCTTTATATCCTACATGTTTGTATATGCGCTTTATCTCATCGAGACACTTGAGCAGCCGTTCCGCAAAGATCATGACTCGCTCGACGATGTCAGTCTGTTCCTGCTACGCGAGTTCGGAGATAAATTGGACGGATATAAAGATGAGAATCTTGTAAACCGGCCCGTCGCCGGCCCGTGATATCGCATTGATCGATCCGGCGGCAGGCGACTTCGTCGGTGGAATTATCTCAACGACATTACTCGCTTGTCGTCCTGCCCGCGCTCTACGTTTTGTTCCGGCGTGAAAACGCGAGCGACGAACGACTTCACCCCCCATCCAACGGAATTGCACACGAAGTACATCGCATTGTTCTTTCCCTGATCTCTAAGACGGCGGCTGTTGTAAATTTCTTATGAGAGCTGTTTGCAGCCATCCTGATTAAGGCATCGATTCGAAGTCTCTATGTGGGCGCCTACGAGGGTCCTAGCGCTTCGATGATGCGGCAATCAGCAATCGTTCCGCACCTGCACTGATTGATCACGCTATCCAACTCTGCCCGGAGGGCCTTTAGGTCGGCGATCTTACGGTCTACCTGTCTGAGATGTTCTCGGGCGATTGCGTCTACAGATTCACAAGACCGCCGCTTTTCGTCGGAAAGGTCGAGCAAGTTACGTACTTGGTCCAATGTGAAGCCCAGCTCTCTTGCGCGGCGTATGAAGCTTAGTCTGACTAGATGCTCCGGAGCGTATGATCGGAAATTCCCTGCCGTGCGACTGGGCGCGGGGAGAAGGCCTATGTTCTCATAGTACCGTATCGTCTCGACCTTGGTGGTGGTTGCCCTGGAGAGGTCGCCGATTTTTAAGACTTGCACGGACATGCGCCCTTGACCCTCTAGTTGCTACAGGGTTTATATGAGCAGTCACGTCGAAAAAGTCGAGGTGACAAATGACAGATCTTTCCGTGCCGAGTCGGCTGACCCATCAGCTCTCTTTCCGCGTGATAGGCCTCGATTGTCAAAACGAGGCCCGTCAACTCAAGAGCGCGGTTGGTCCGCTCGTGGGTGGCGAAGACAACCTCTTCTTTGACACGAAGGCAGGTCGTATGGATGTTGCGCCGGGTGTTTCTCCGGCAATTGATGACATTCTAGTTGCCGTCGCAACCACTGGAATGGTCGCGGAATTGTTACGTGACCAGAAGCTGCCATTGAGTGTGTCGGCGACGGACGCCGCTTGCACCGGCTGCGCCGGCGACGACGTTGCATTCACCGCGCCCGTACCTGCCGCAGCCCCAGACGGAGTGGTGTTCAAGATCCATGGCATGGATTGCGGAGACGAAGTCGCCGCTCTCAAGCGCGAAGTCGGACTGTTGGTCGGCGAGGACAGGCTTGTATTCGACCTCGTCAACGGCCGGATGTCCGTGAGCGGTAATCCCGACGCAGCTATGCTGGCAAGCATCGAGAAGGCTGTTGCGCGGACTGGCATGCGTGCGGAACAGTGGATTGAAGGCCCGAAGACTGAAGGTGCTCTTGCCGAAGATCGAAGGCGTCGCACCCAATCGCTCCTAACGGCAGCCAGCGGAATTCTGACCGCACTTGGCTTTGCCATTCATGCTTCGTCCGCGGGAAGCGTGCTTGCCGCGCTCAGTGAAACTCCTGGGGTGTTCGCACCTGCTCCAATCGCCGCCATCCTGGCGTATGCGCTGGCTGTCGTCTGTGCCATCAGATATGTCGCGCCGAAGGCCCTACTTTCCGCGCGACGTCTGCGGCCTGACATGAATTTGCTGATGGTCATTGCCGTCGCGGGCGCTGTTGCCATTCACCAATGGTTCGAGGCGGCCACCGTCTCATTCTTTTTCGCGCTTGCCCTGGCGCTGGAGGCGTGGAGCCTTGGGCGCGCGCGTCGGGCCGTAGCAGCGCTGATGGAACTGGCTCCAGCCGTTGCACGCGTGAAGTTTGGAGGCGGAACGGAGAAGGAAACTCCTGTCGCGGCGGTGTCAATCGGTGCTCACATCGTTGTACGGCCTGGCGATAAAATTCCGCTCGACGGAATCGTCCTGACCGGTGCAAGCGAAGTGAACCAAGCTCCCATCACCGGCGAAAGCGTCCCCGTCTCGATATCGGAAGGTTCTGTGGTCTACGCCGGAACCATCAATGGCGAAGGTGCGCTGGAAATCGAAACCACAAAGGGCGCGCAAGACACCACGCTCGCCCGCATCATCAAAATGGTGGGCTCCGCGCAAAGCCGCCGCGCGCCTTCCGAGCAATGGGTCGAACGCTTTGCCCGAATCTATACGCCGAGCGTCATGGGGCTTGCGGTGGCGGTGTTGGTCATTCCGCCGCTTATATTCGGCGGAGCATGGGACGTATGGTTTTATCGCGCCCTGGTTCTTCTTGTCATCGCGTGCCCCTGCGCGCTCGTCATCTCCACTCCGGTCAGCATCGTGGCGGCTCTGGCTGGTGCCGCAAAACAAGGCGTGCTCGTAAAAGGCGGCGTGCACCTTGAGACACCGTCGAAGCTCAAGGCAATAGCCATGGACAAAACCGGCACGCTGACGCAAGGACGCCCCAAGGTCGTCGAACTCGTCACCTTCAACAATCACAGCGAGGGCGAACTGCTGAAGTTGGCGGCTGCCCTTGAAGCTCGCAGTGAGCACCCTTTGGCCCACGCGATCCTTGAAAAAGCGGCCGAAGCCGGCATTGCGGCGGTCCCCGCCAATGGCGTTCAGGCAGTGCGCGGCAAAGGTGTCGTAGGACGCATCGGCCGGCAAGAAGCTTGGTTAGGGTCTCGTCGCTTTATTGAAGAACATGATAGGCTTTCGAATTCGGCCGAGGCGCTTCAAGCGGCCGATGCTCTTGCAAGTGCTGGGCGCACCGTTATCGGCGTTGGCGATGACCGCGAGATCTGGGGCCTGATTGCCGTCGCTGACGCGGTGAGACCCGAGGCCAAGCGTATTGTGGCCGACCTACACGCGGCAGGTATCGAGCGCGTCGTGATGCTGACTGGCGATAACAAGGCCACTGCCGAAATGATTGCGCGGGAAACTGGCGTCGATGAGGTGCACGCGGAGCTCTTGCCCGAACAGAAGGTCGAGTCTGTTGAAAGGTTGGTTGCGCGGTACGGCCATGTCGGGATGATTGGAGATGGCGTAAACGATGCTCCCGCGATGGCACGCGCAAACGTTGGCATCGCTATGGGAGCAATCGGGTCTGACGCCGCCATTGAGACTGCAGATATTGCCCTCATGCAGGACGATTTATCGCGGCTGCCTTGGCTCATTCGTCATTCCAAGGCCACCTTGGCGATCGTCCGGCAAAACATCGGCTTTTCGCTTGCCGTCAAGTTACTGTTCACGGGTCTGACGATCGTCGGATGGGCGTCCCTATGGGGTGCTATCGCAGCCGATGTCGGAGCCTCGCTGCTGGTCGTGCTGAACGGGCTCCGACTATTAAGCCGCGATCAGTCAGCTCAGACGTAAATCCATCGACGAATAGCCGTGGCCGATTGCCTCTGACTGCAGAGGCGGAACGGTGTGCTCTCACTGAAATAAGCTGGCGGATGAAAGTTCTTGAGTTGATGAGTTATTTGTTGGGCATACACCGATGACGCTTGACCTTTCCGTCGTCGGCATTGTCACGGCGTTCGCGGCCGGAGCAGTCTCGTTCCTATCGCCGTGTGTCCTTCCCCTGGTGCCGGCATACATCTCATATGTCGCAGGTCAAAGCCTCCCACCGGCGGACGGCGATCAATCGGTCCCGGCTCGGCAGCAGCTTCGCGTACTGTTTTTGAGTGTATGCTTTGTCCTCGGATTTACGACGATCTTTGTAGCACTTGGTGCCGGCGCCAACGCCTTGAGCTTGGTGCTCGCAGTTTACCGATACGAAATCAATATACTTAGCGGTCTACTGGTAATTCTGTTTGGTATCTTTACGACAAGCCTCTGGCGTCCTGCTTGGATCGAGCGCGACACGCGCGTGCAAATCGCACGGCCGGGAACAGGGCCGGTCTCTGCCTATCTCCTCGGTACTGCATTTGCGTTTGGATGGACGCCCTGCATTGGTCCGGTCCTTGGCGCAATCCTTGCAGTCGCGGCTTCGTCTTCCTCCGGCGCGAGCGGTGTGGCGCTGCTTGCCATTTACTCTCTCGGCCTTGGGTTGCCGTTCGTTCTGGCGGCGCTTTTTTCCAGCAGATTTGTCGGACGCTTGGGAAAATTTGGACGCGCCGGTCGCATTTTGCAGTTGATTGCCGGATTCGTGATGATCGCTATGGGGGTTGCAATGATTACCGGTCATCTCACTGACGTTGCGATCTGGTTCTTCGAAACGTTTCCGATGCTGGGTCAAATTGGCTGAGTAGGCGCGCAGGTGGAGTGTGATAATGCGAGCAACACTGGCGGTGGCTGCAACGTGGTACATCATAGACCAAGCCACCAAATGGTGGATACTCAATCATCTCATGAATCCGCCAGCGGCGATCGGCCTTACGCCGTTTTTTAACATAGTGCTGGGCTGGAATACCGGAGTTAGCTTTGGGCTGTTTGGAGGCCTTGGCGTTCCGGCGTGGATTTTCGTGGCATTCGCGATCGCGATGTCCGCAGCCCTTTTGGTCTGGCTGGGTCGCGCTAACGTCCCATTCGTGCGCGTTGCCATCGGCTTGATCGTCGGTGGAGCGCTCGGGAATGCCACGGACCGCTTACGGCGCGGTGCCGTACCTGATTTTTGGATTTTCATCTCGGGAATTGGCACTGGCCGGCCTTCAACATGGCCGACGTCGGGATCGTCTGCGGAACATCTCTGCTGATGTTGCATTTCGTCACACAACCGGGCAGGGCCAACACGGCAAGCACACAAGAAGAACGCTGATGTTTGTAAGCACGGCTTGCACTCTATAACGCTTCGGAGTTCGAATTGTCGAAGATCATCGCCACACTTATGGTTTCAGTCCTTCTCCTGGGATGTTCGACGCCTCAATTTGACGCTGCTAAGCATCTGCGGTCGATACCCACGGTCTTATTGTCAGACATGCAGGCCAAGGGAATGACCTCGTCAGACCCGATCTTGGTGCGCATCTTCAAACAGGAAAATGAACTTGAAGTGTGGAAACGCGAGAGCAGCGGCCGTTACGCTTTGCTGAAGACGTACGGCATTTGTCGATGGTCCGGCCAGTTAGGTCCGAAAAATCGGGAAGGAGACCGTCAGGCCCCCGAAGGATTTTATCTCGTTACGCCTAAGCAAATGAACCCTCGCTCGGAGCTCTTTCTTTCATTCGATCTGGGATTTCCGAACGAGGTCGATCGGGCGCACGGTCGATCTGGACGTCATTTGATGGTGCATGGTGAATGCACTTCGAGCGGATGCTACGCGATGACGAATGACGGGATGGCTGAAATATATGCGCTTGCGCGGGAGGCGTTCGCCGGTGGCCAAAAGGGCATCCAAGTTCAAGCATTACCGTTTCGCATGACAGCTGAGAATCTGGCCAAATACCGTGCCGATCCGAATTTTGCGTTTTGGAAGAACCTGAAGGAAGGTTCGGATCATTTCGAGGTTGTGCGTCACGAGCCTACAGTTGACGCGTGCGGCGGGAACTACGTTTTCAATGCGAGCGCGCCTCGGGGCCCGCTTCGCGCCTCTCGGCCCTGCCCGGAATTGGTGTATGAACCAGAAACAGCGGCACTTGTTGAGGAAAAGCAACGCAACGACACCCAACAGGTAGCTCAGCTTGTCCGCTCCGGCGCTAGTGCATTCAAACGCGTTTATCTCGATGGAGACATGCACAAAAGCTATCGGCGCTTATTGGACTCGGCACCCTCATATGTGAGCTTCAACGTCGCCGAAGTTAGTCGGCCGGAGGCGTTAAAGGGAGCGCCGCTAGAAATGCCAATCCAATAACATGTTACTTTACAAGCGTTGAGATGGGAATTTGGGGAGGTCGCGAAGCGGCATATCGGTGAGCATGGTCAGCTGCACGACATTAAGCAGCATGAAAATTCAAGCCGTTGAAGGGTGGCTGGAAGTCGGCCGCTGACCATAGAAAGCTCCGATTCCGCTCATAACCGAGCCAAGGCGAGAGAGAGAATGGACAGTCAGAGTATCAGGGTTATTCTGGAGAACCGGCAAATCGGTATTTATTTTGGTACCGTCGCGGTGGCAGGCATAAGCGCCTTGCTTCTCCCTGGCACGACTACTCTTGAGGCCGGTGTCAATCCTGCGCTCGCACTGATGCTGTTCGTGACCTTTCTACAGGTGCCGCTTGCAGACCTCAGGCGACATTTCGCTCGGCTCGATTTCCTCGCAGCTCTGCTCATCGCGAACTTCATCGCCGTTCCGCTTCTCGTAGCGGCGCTTGTTCAACTCCTCCCTGCTGGCTCTATGGAGCGACTTGGTGTGCTCTTGGTGCTGCTCACTCCTTGCATCGATTACGTCGTGACGTTTTCACATCTGGGCCGAGCCGATGCCCGTTTGTTGCTGGCGACGACACCGGCCCTGCTTATTCTGCAAATGCTGCTGCTACCGATTTATCTTGGTCTGTTGCTCGGAGAAGATGCCGCCGGTCTCGTGCAGTTCGGGCCGTTCGTCCATGCATTCGTGTGGTTGATTGCTGTTCCTCTCGTTCTCGCTGCCGTCGTGCAGTTATGGGCTGCGAGCAGCAACGCCATTACTCGGGTGTCAACGGTGTTGGGGATGCTGGCGGTGCCGGCGACAGCGCTTGTCCTGTTCGTGGTCACCGCCGCCGTGGTGCCGCGGCTTGGGTCGGCAATGAATGCTGTGTTGCACGTGCTTCCAATTTATGTAGCGTTCGCGGTTTCCGCGCCCTTGATCGGTTGGAGCATTGGGCGACTGTTCCGTCTCGATGCGCCGGCCGGCCGATCAGTTGCCTTCAGTGCTGCTACACGGAATTCGCTCGTGGTGCTACCAATTGCATTTGCAATACCCGGCGCAGTCCCGGTATTGCCTGCCGTCATTGTAGCGCAGACGCTTGTCGAGTTGGTCAGCGAACTACTCTATGTTCGCTTCATCGGGAAACTCGGTCCGGCCCAGTCATTGTCCGTCGCGGCCAAACTTGAACAGATGCGAACGGATAGTGGCAAACACAGACAGTCACGTACGCGGTCACACTGACATGCCTATAACTTGCCGTTCATCACTTATGAGTTCGGTGCGCGTTCGCTTGCTCATGTTCGTATGTAAATGGGGCTACCGGTTAACGATTCGGGCGCGAAACTGGCGGGAGCCACTAATACAGGAGGCCGCGCTACGTTCAGGCGAGCGAGTCCTGGAGGTGAGCGCGGAGGGGTGCAGCTTGTGCGAGGTGCTTGCACGTCAGTATCCCGCAGTACATTTTTCTGCCGTACAGCCTGCGGGATCAAACACGAGCGTCCGCGACCCCTTAAGCAATCTCGAGCTTTTGCACGGGGATCAGTACTGCATCGATTGCCGTGCTGCATCATTCGACAAGGTGATCTTATCGCTCGCGCTGCATCCTTTACGGCTGAGTGATAAGGTTGCCCTCCTCAAGGAAATGAGGCGAGTATTGCGGCACGGCGGTACACTGCACATTGCCGACTTCGACCAACCGCTGCACCCGCGCGAGATCCACGCACTTCGCGGCACCGGCTACTTGTTCGGCGCTGAGACCGCGAAGTCCCATCTCGACGGCAGATGGTTGAACTTAATTAAGAAGGCAGGGTTTGATGGTGTGCGTCGCGTGAACACCGTTTCCGAGATGGTCGGCCGCATCGCCATAATCTGCGCACGCCGCAGCTGAGCCGTTGCGGTGCCGAATATTTTTAACTCTCTATTTGGTTCAAATTTTCGCCAGCATTCCGGAATCAGACTGATGCAATGGCTGATCGGGCGGCAGGCAACTTCGTGTAGGTCGGGGACCGACAGGACAGCTTCAGATGCGCAGCACAGGCTCGGCCGTTCGCATTTCCTCGTCCTCGATCTGAATCGTCACATGATCGATCTTGAATTTCTCCTTGAGAACGGCCTTTGCGTTCATCAGGATTGCCCGTGCGTCTTTCATGTCGGTGACAACCACGTGGCCGGTCAATGAATCCGTTCCGGACGTAATGGTCCAGACGTGCAAATCATGAATGGCGGTCACACCGGGAATTTCCAACAATGCCTTTTCAAGTGAAGGCACATCAACTTCGACCGGAACCCCCTCCATCAGGACATGGACGGCTTGCTTCAACAGCGTCCAGGTTCGGGGCACGATAAACAGGCCGATGCCGGCGCCGATGATGGGATCGGCCAAGGTCCAGCCGGTGTACATGATGATCAGGGCGGCGGCGATCACCCCCAGCGAACCGAGCATATCGCTGAGCACCTCGAAATAGGCACCCTGAACGTTGAGGCTTTCCGAAGAGCCAGCCGAAAGCAGCTTCATGCTGATGAGATTGACGACAAGGCCGACCGCCGCGACGGCAAGCATCGGTCCGCTGAGAATTTCGGGCGGCGACAGAAATCGTTTGTAAGCCTCATAAAGAATGTAAACCGTCAGCAGCAACAGCACCACGGCATTGGTCAATGCGGCGAGGATTTCAGTGCGCAGATAGCCATACGTCTTTTGTGAAGTTGCTGCCTTCTGGGCGAAGTAAATTGCAAACAACGCCAGAGCTAAGCCGCCGGCGTCGGTTCCCATGTGCGCGGCGTCGGCGATCAGCGCAAGGCTTCCGGTCCAAATCCCGCCGACGATTTCGGCGGTCATGTAAGTCAAGGTCAGCGCGAGCGCGATATAGAGAGGTTTCCGGTGTCGGCCAGCCGCCGATGGGATAGTTCCTCCGTGCGAATGACCTTCACCCATGTATGTGCCTCAAAGTGTCGCAATCGACTGACTGAACCACCGCTAGGGTAATTTCGGGTGAAAATCAAACTCCGGGCAAGCTGATTTCAGGCAATTTGTGATAGTGTTCAGTAACGGAATTTGCTATTCGGACCATATGGAACATCGGGCCAGCCGGAATCTATTTGATCAACGAGCGCTGCGCATTCGCCCGGCGCTGGTGATGTTCCTGGCGTTCGTTTATCTTTTTGTTGGACTGGCCCATGCGACCGCGCATGTGAACGAAACGATCACAGGTTTCAAGGTCATTCCAACAACGATTGCGCTTGAAGCGAGTTTGGCAACGGACGGTCTCGACGACGGAAACTCCGAAAAATTGTCCGCCGGCGGTGAGTATTGTCAAGTCTATGCACCGATTTTAGCGCCGGTCCTGGCCCGGGTTGCGACTCCTTCGGCTCAGCTTATTGGGCCACGATTCAGGGAACCGACGCTCCTGGTCGAAGACCACCCCCGGCTCGACACGCCACCCCCAAAAATCTGATCTGAACGTTGTCGTAGCGACGCGGCTCTCTCGCGTCGCCGTTTCTCCGTTTTCAGGTCAGTATTATGTCTTTCGTCCGAACGGCTTTGCGCGTGATTTGCGCATTGCTTATGATAACAATTCCCGCTGCAGCCACCGAACCGCGTCCCACGCGCTCCATTTCGCTGCCGCAGGCCCTGCAGCGGGCGCTGTCGGCTAATCCGCGCTTAACAGCCGCTGAACGCGATATCGGGATAGCAGGGGGCTTCGCATTCAGGCTGGAGCGTTGCCTAATCCTGACGTTTCCTTTGAACTGGATAGTGCCCTTGGCTCGGGTCCCTACAAGGGAACGCGATCTGCCGAGACAACTTTACAGCTCAGCCAACTCGTCGAGCTTGGAGGGAAGCGCGAAGCTCGTCTTGCCGCCGGCGAAGCCGGCGTAGGAAGCGCGGTCTGGCAAAGGCGCGCGACGCGTCTCGAAGTCCTCTCGGAAACCGCGATCGCGTTCATCACGATTATCAGCGCCCAACGCCGGATCGAGATCTTCGACGAGCAGATTGCAAGCTTCGATACGCTCATTCCACTGCTTCAAAAACGCGTCCAGGAGGGCGCTTCGTCGCCAGCCGAGACCCTGCGGGCCCAGGTCGCGGCCGATCTGTTTCGAGTCGAACGCGAGCGGTCGAAAACGCTATTGGCGACAGCGCGGCGTGATCTGGCCATCCTGATGGGCGACAGCAGTCCGCGTTTCGGAACCGCGGTCGGGCGGCTTGCGAATATTGGCCAGCCACCTTCTTTTCAGGCGGTCGTCAACGCCATCGAAGCCAATCCCCAGCTCATGCGGTGGACTGCCGTCACTGCCCAGCGCAATGCCGAACTGCTCATCGCGCGCCTGAAAGCGATCCCTGACCCGCGCATTTCGGCGGGTTGGCGGCATTATCAGGACACCAACGACAACGCCGTGCGCTTGGGCGTGTCGATTCCGTTGCCGATCTTCGACCAAAACACCGGCAACATCATCGCGGCCCAGGAGTCGTTGGCAAAGACCAATGCCGAGCGCGCCATCAACAAGCTCGTCCTCATCAGCATCGCGGGCCGTGCCTACGACACGCTGACTGGAGCGCTTGCGGAACTCAAGCTGCTGCGGTCTTCGGTCATCCCGAAGGCGCGCAGCGCTTCTGAGACTATCCTGAGCGGCTACACGCAAGGCAGGTTCACCTTGCTCGAGCTGCTCGACGTCCGGGGCTCGGTTTTGCAGGCGCTCCTTCGCGAGCAGGAGGCCTTGCAGAATTTCCATATCGCCATCGCGACGATCGAAGGTCTCGTCGGTAACCCGTTTTCGCTAACCCGCGAGAGTTCAAGATGATCAAAGGACTAATTCGGTACTCGGTGTTTTTGCTAGTTGTCGGGACGCTTGCTTATGGCGGCTATCGGTTGCTGGCGCCGGCAACTCCCAAACCAGGCTCGACGGAAAAGGTGGAAAAGGAAGAACATTCCGAAGGGGTCGAAATGAGCGACGCCAAAGTGGCCGCAGCCGGTATCGAACTTGCCAAGGCATCACCCGGCGTCTTGCGCGATAGCCTGCTGTTGAACGGCGTTGTCCAGCCAAACCAGGAATCGCTGGTGCAGGTCACGCCAAGATTTCCCGGAATCGTGCGCGAAACCCGCAAGCGGGTCGGCGATCGCGTCCAAAAGGGCGATGTTCTTGCGATCGTCGAGAGCAACCAGAGCCTTACGCCTTATGAACTGAAGGCGTCTCTCGCGGGTACGGTGATCGATCGCCAGACCACACTGGGCGAATACGTTTCCGAGCAAAAGCCGGCGTTTGTTATCGCGGATCTGTCGACCGTCTGGGTGGATCTTTCTGTCTACCGCCGCGATCTGAACCGCGTCAGCGTCGGCGACCAGGTTTTTGTCGATCCTGCCGATGGTGGTCCGCCGATCGAAACGAAGATTGCCTATCTGGCTCCAATCGGAAGCAGCGACACCCAGAGCGCAATCGCGAGAGCCATCGTGCCAAATTTAGATCAACGGCTGCGTCCGGGCCTATTCATTACTGGTCGGCTGTCGTTGTCGGCGAAGAAGGTGAATGTCGCGGTGAAATCGTCCGCGCTGCAGACAGTGGAAAATCGAACCGTTGTGTTCGTCCGCAACGGCGACAAGTTTGAAGTCCGCGATGTCGAACTTGGCGGGCGCGACCCGGAAATCGTCGAAATAGCATTCGGCCTTGTGGAGGGCGACGTCTATGCCGCCCAGAACAGTTTTATCGTCAAGGCAGAGATGGCAAAAGGATCGGCTTCGCATGAACACTGATCACGACATGATGCTGGTAACAGCGCTGATTAGGCCGCACATGGAAGGGCACGTGGTGCGCATGCTTCACGACCTGCCTGATTTTCCGGGTTTCACATTCACCGAAACCCGTGGTCAGGGGCGAGGACGAGGGCAAGGCGGCGCCTATGTCTCGACCGAATTCGATCTCACATATCATAATTTTCTCGAACTCAGACTGGTGTGCCGATCCGAACTGGCCGATGAGATTCGTGACCGCATCGCGTCTGCAGCCTGGACCGGCAGAAAGGGAGATGGCGTCGTGTTCATAACGCCCATCCATTCTTTCGCTCGCATCCGGGAAATCGGCAAACGTCCGGAGAAGTCCAATGATTGACGGTATCCTTTCGTTTTCCATCCGCCAGAGGTGGCTGGTGATGATCGGTGCTGTGCTCATGGCAGCGTTCGGAGCGTGGAATTTCACGCGCCTGCCGATCGATGCGGTGCCCGACATCACCAACGTTCAAGTTCAGATCAATACCAGCGCCCCCGGCTACTCACCGCTAGAGGTGGAACAGCGGATCACGTTTCCGATTGAAACCGGGATGGGCGGTCTTCCTAACCTGCTTAACACTCGGTCACTGTCACGATATGGGCTGAGCCAGGTAACCGTCGTCTTTAAAGACGGCACTGACATTTATTTCGCGCGGCAACTTGTCAATGAGCGCATTCAGCAGGTCAAGGACAGCCTGCCCACGGGTGTCGAAACGGCGATGGGCCCAATTTCGACCGGTCTCGGAGAAATCTATCTGTATACGGTTGAGGCCAAGCCAGGAGCGCTCAAACCCAACGGCGAGGAATTCACCCCGACGGATCTGCGGACGATTCAGGACTGGATCATCAAACCGCAACTGCGAAACACTTCGGGCGTGATCGAAGTCAACACCATCGGCGGCTTCGAGAAGCAGTTTCATGTGCTCCCCGATCCGGCGCAATTGATGGCCTACAAGCTTAGCTTTCGCGACATCATGTCTGCGCTTGCTGCCAATAATGCCAATGTCGGCGCCGGATATATCGAGCGCAACGGCGAGCAATATCTGGTGCGCACGCCCGGACAAGTCGCCAACATCGAAGAGATCAAGGAGGTGGTCATCGGGTCGCGCAATGGCGTGCCCGTTCGTATTTCCGACGTTGCCGACGTGAAAGAGGGCAAGGATCTTCGAACCGGCGCGGCCACGCTGAACGGCAAAGAAATGGTGCTGGGCACCGCGATGCTTCTGATCGGCGAGAACAGTCGTACGGTTGCGCAGCGCGTTGCCGCGAAGCTCGAACAGATCGGCCGGTCGCTTCCGGAAGGCGTGACGGCCCGCGCGATCTACGACCGTACCCATCTCGTTGAAGCCACGATCGCAACCGTGGAAAAGAATCTCGTGGAAGGTGCGCTTCTCGTCATCGTCATTCTGTTTTTGATCCTCGGGAACTTCAAGGCGGCGATCGCAACGGCGTTCGTGATCCCGTTGTCCATGCTGTTCACCGTCACGGGAATGTTCGAAAACAAGGTCAGCGCCAACCTGATGAGCTTGGGTGCAATCGATTTCGGTATCATCATCGATGGCGCCGTCATCATCGTCGAAAACTGTCTGCGCTTGCTGGCGCATGAGCAGCAAAAATTGGGCCGCGTTCTCAAACGCGAAGAGCGTTTCGCGACGATTCTGGAGGGATCACGCGAAGTTATCCGTCCAAGCCTGTTCGGCACTCTCATCATCGCGGTCGTCTACCTGCCCGTCCTCACGCTGACCGGCGTCGAGGGCAAGATGTTCACGCCGATGGCTCTCACGGTGCTGATGGCGTTGCTTGGCGCCAGCATCCTGTCGATGACGTTCGTACCTGCCGCGGTCGCGCTGCTGGTAACTGGCCGAGTGTCGGAGAAAGAGAACTGGTTCATGCGCGGCTCGCGCCGCATCTATGTTCCCCTGTTATCGAAGTCAATCCAGCATCGCGGCATGATTGCGTTCCTGGCCGCGTTCCTGGTCATTATTAGCGGCTTCGCGGCGTCCAAAATGGGCGGCGAGTTCATCCCGAGCCTGGACGAGGGAGATGTCGCCCTGCAGGCGATTCGTATTCCAGGCACAAGCCTAACGCAGTCGCTCGAGATGCAACAAATGCTCGAGAAGCGCCTTCTCAAGATACCTGAGGTGAAGGAAACTTTCGCCCGTACTGGCGTTGCAGAAGTTGCAACCGATCCGATGCCGCCTTCGATCTCCGATGGCTACGTGATGCTCAAGCCGCGTGAACAGTGGCCGGATCCGAAGAAGCCAAAGAGTGAGGTCGTCACAGCCATCGAGGAAGCTGCCGAAGAAATCGCGGGCAGCAGCTACGAACTCTCGCAGCCGATTCAGTTGCGCTTCAATGAATTGATTTCGGGGGTTCGCAGCGACGTCGGCGTCAAGATCTTCGGCGACGATCTGGAGGTTTTGGCTCAAGTTGCTGCACAGGTTCAGGCTGTCATACAGAACGTCCAGGGCGCGGCCGATGTCAAGACCGAGCAGATTTCGGGGCTGCCGGTACTGACCGTTAAGCTCAATCGTGCGGCGTTGTCGCGCTACGGCATCAGCGTCGCGGACGTTCAAAATCTCGTCGAGATTGCAGTCGGCGGTAAGAGTGCTGGTCTGGTTTTCGAGGGCGATCGGCGCTTCGAACTGGTTGTGCGGCTTCCGGAGCGCTTGCGCACAAATTTGGAAGCGATCAGGTCGCTTCCGATACCGCTGCCACCGCTCGACGGGCAGGCGAAGGCGATGACCACGCGTGCAGTTTGGGGAAATTCTCCGCTCGCCCAGATCAGATACGCCCCGTTGTCCGAACTTGCCCAGATCGATGTCGCGCCGGGCCCCAATCAGATCAGTCGCGAGGACGGCAAGCGCCGAATCGTCGTTTCCGCGAACGTGCGGGGACGGGACCTGGGATCGTTCGTTGCCGATGCGCAAAGCCAGATCGCCGAGAAAGTGAAGATTCCGGCAGGCTATTGGATCGGGTGGGGCGGTCAGTTTGAGCAACTGGTCTCCGCAACGCAGCGATTGACCATCGTTGTGCCAATCGCGCTACTTCTGATCTTCCTGCTGCTCTTCATGAGCTTGGGTTCGATGCCTGACGCGCTCCTGGTGTTCAGCGGCGTTCCGCTTGCATTGACCGGCGGCATACTTGCGCTCTTGCTTAGGGGCATTCCTCTTTCGATCAGCGCAGGCATCGGATTCATCGCGCTGTCCGGTGTCGCCGTGCTTAACGGGCTGGTGATTATCACCTTCATCGAAAAGCTGCGCTCCGAAGGTCACGCGATCATAGATGCTGTCAGAGAGGGTGCATTGACGAGGCTACGGCCCGTCCTCATGACGGCGCTTGTCGCGTCGCTCGGCTTCGTGCCGATGGCGATAGCTACCGGCGCCGGAGCGGAAGTTCAAAGGCCGCTGGCGACCGTCGTAATTGGTGGAATTATTTCATCGACACTTCTCACCCTTCTTGTCCTGCCGGCGCTCTACGTTCTTTTCCGGCGTGAAAACGGCGAGAGGGGCGAAGGACCTCAACCCAGATCCAATGGAGTTACAACATGAAGTACATTGCAATCATCGTTCTGTCCCTCATCTGGTCGGCGCCGTCTTTCGCGCAACATTCCCATGGAAGCCAAAAGGGACCGAATGGCGGGCAGATGGAGGATGTCGCAGGAGTTGACGCTGAGCTGGTAACATCCGGAAGCACCGTCATGATCAATGTTTTTGACGAAGGCAAAAAGCCGGTTTCCACAAAAGGCTTCACGGGCGCCGCACTTATTGCCATGGGAGCGGGGCGCGAGACGGTCACTCTTGCGCCATCGGGAGAGAACGCGTTGAAGGGCGAGGCCAAGGCCCCGATTGCCGCGGGCGCGACGATCACGCTGACCATCAAGACAGCCGACGGAAAATCAGGCCAGGCGAAATTCAAGAAATAGGATGATTAAACGAGGATAGGGGTCATGGCGATAAGGTCAGGCTTGCGTCCCATCGGTCCAGAGAATCCGGCGCATCTCATCAGATGCTCCGCTCTCCCGAGCGTCTGTCGTTTGTGCTTCACATGGACCGTGGGGGTGTTTTTCCTGGCAGCCGTTGGTTCATGGTCCGCAGTTCAGGCGCGATCTTCCCAAGCCAAGATTGTCGGTCTGGGCGCAACTACGTGTCAGCGTTTCAGTACTGATATTAGATCCAATCCTATCCTTCGTCGCGATTACCTGGCTTGGGCACAAGGCTTCATGAGTGGAATTCTGTCGAGCAGACCCAGCGGTGTCGATGAACAGCTCGACCTCAATCCGGTCACGTTCGATCTCGTAAACCAGTTGCATTTCCTCGAAGATCATTGCGCTCAGAACTCGGCTATCAATTTTTCCGACGCCGTCGCGGCGTTATATAAAAGGCTGCGTAACGAAGGCAAAACATGATCAGCCAAACAACCAAAAGTCTACCTATGGCCGGCACCCCACGCAGTTTGCGCCTCGGTGTCGAGGGGATGGACTGTGCCTCTTGCGCCACGAAGATCGAAAACGCCCTGCAACGGATGCCCGGTGTTGGCGACGTAACGGTCTCAGTACATCGGGGCACGGTGACAGTTAGTCATGACGGTAAGGCGGAAAACGAAAAGATTCAAAACCAGATCTCGGATCTGGGCTATCGAATCACGCGCGTGGAAGAGATTGCAGTCAAGGGAGCTGGTCATGAGACGGATGATGGGACGCTCCCGGCTTCTGACGACCAGCTCCATTCACACACTGATGAGCCCGGTTCGAGCAACCAGGCTTGGTGGCGAACCCGCAAAGGGATGCTCACCATTGCGTGCGGCTTGGCCTTGGCCTCGGCTTTTCTACTGGGCAAATTCTTTCCTGCTACAGAGCGTTGGGCATTCCTTTTCGCCATGATGGTCGGGCTCGTTCCAATCGCGAAGCGCGCGCTATCTGCAGCGCGGGCTGGCACGCCATTCTCGATCGAAATGTTGATGTCAGTCGCCGCCGTGGGTGCGGTGATCATTGGAGCAACCGAAGAGGCCGCGACTGTTGTCTTCCTGTTCCTGATTGGCGAGCTCTTGGAAGGCGTGGCCGCAAGTCGCGCCCGTGCCAGCATCCAGGACTTGACCAAGCTTGTTCCGAAGACGGCCCGGCTGGAAGAAAATGGGTTGGTTCGTGAGATGCAGGCGGACAGTCTTTCGGTCGGAGCGATCATCCAGATCCGACCCGGCGATCGCATCCCGGCCGACGGCGTCATCCTTTCTGGAGAAAGCGGGATCGACGAAGCGCCGGTGACCGGCGAAAGCACGCCGGTCCGAAAGGGACCTGAGGGAATCGTGTTTGCCGGCACCGTCAACGGTGATGGCTTGCTGCGCGTGCGCGTCACGGCCGCAGCTTCCGACAATACGATCGCGCGCGTGGTCCGATTAGTCGAGGAAGCTCAAGAATCGAAGGCTCCGACAGAGCGCTTCATTGATCGCTTTTCCCGGTACTACACCCCCGGTGTGGTGGTTGTTGCGGCCTTGATCGCCGTCGTTCCGCCACTCCTGTTCGGCGGTGTCTGGAGCAACTGGATATATAAGGGACTTAAAATCGCATTTTTGATTTGATTAAATTCATAAAATATCATACAATACAGCCACTTAGTGGAAATTGACTCTTCGGCCAAAGCTAGCACATTGTTAGCACGCTAGCACGGAATCCGAACCAGAGCCGTCGGCAGAAACGCAAATGGCCGCTCGTCACGAGATACTCGGAGGCAAGGTTCAGCTCTACAAGCGGCCAGACGCACGCTACTGGCAGTGCTCAACATCAATCGGTGGAAAGCAGCACCGGTCGAGCACGAAAAAGGAAGAGCTATCGCAGGCAGAAGATGCTGCCGAAGATTGGTATCTTGAACTGCGGGGCAAGTTTAAGCGTGGCGAGCTTGGTATGCTCGTGGCTGTCAACGCGGAAAAGACCTTCCAGGAGGCAGCAGAACAGTTTCTGCGTGAGTTTCCGATTATCACTGAAGGTCAACGCAACGAAATCTATGTAAAGGGCCATGAGAGGCGCTTACGCAATTACTTGATCCCATTCATGGGAAAGAAGCCGCTGTCGGAGGTGACTGGCGGCTTAGTTCAAGAGTATCGCATCCATCGTATTGAAAAGTCGAAGGAGAAATGGGGCAAGCCCCCGGCGCGAAGCACGATACATCAGGAGATTGTGGCGCTGCGCCAGACGCTGAAGACCGCATTACGGCATCGTTGGCTCAACGCCATGCCGGACATCAGCGAAGCTTACAAGCACAATACGAAAATCTCGCACCGGGCGTGGTTTTCGCTTCAGGAATACCAAAAGCTCTACAAGGCAACGCGCCAGCGCGTGAGGAAGCCGCTCAACAACAAGTTTCGGTGGGACTACGAGCAGTTGCACGACAAGGTTTTGTTCATGACGAACACGGGCCTGCGTCCGGACGAAGTAGGGCGCCTGGAATACCGCGACGTCTCAGTTGTAGACGACGCTGCCAGCGGGGAGACCATTCTGGAGATTGAGGTGCGCGGAAAGCGCGGTGTCGGTTTCTGCAAGAGCATGCCGAACGCCGTGCCGGTCTTCCAGCGTATGAAGAAGCGCAACAAGCCGAAACCGAGCGATCGGCTCTTCCCGAGCGACCACCATGTTCTTTTCAATACTATTCTGGATGAGTTGGACCTCAAGTTCGATCGCGACGGACAGCGGCGGACCTTTTACAGCCTGCGTCATACTTACGTTTGCTTCCGGCTGATGGAGGGGGCCGACATCTACCAGATCGCGAAGAACTGCCGGACGAGCGTGGAAATGATTGAGAAGTTCTATGCGTCCCACCTCAAGAACACGTTGGACGCTTCGGCCATTAACGTGCGGCGGACGGTGCCCGCCAAGAAGGACGTGCAGGCGGTTCGACGGGGCGAACTGACGTAAGCCCGTGAATATGAAGAGATTGGCAGCGGATGGCTGCTCAATCCATGTGCGAAATAATGGCTTATCCCTTTGCCGACCGTGAGATGCGTCGTATAGATAGCCGCATGCGGGCGTGGCGAAACTGGTAGACGCATCGGACTTAAGCCATTGAGTGCCCTCGGGGAAACCCAAGGTGCAGAACTGCTCAAAGTCGGGGAAACCTTAACTGGCAATCCCGAGCCAAGCCTCTCTCCCGAGAGGAAGGTGTAGAGACTAGACGGGCAGCACCTACAGCTTCCAAAGCCAGGGTGAAGGGATAGTCCAGACCACAAACGCCAGATGGCGGCGGCGAAAGCCGAAGTGGTACGAAAATCCGTGGGGCCGCAAGGCCTGTGCCGGTTCGAGTCCGGCCGCCCGCACCAGTTGACCACGCCAAGGTCAGTCGTCGCTTGCCGGTGTCCGATGCAATGAGCAGGTTCAAGATAACGACATATGGAACGCATGGACAATGGAACGAACGCCGGTGATACCCGCAGGAGAAGAAAAGGTGCTTGAAGAAAAAAGCGGAAAGTACGCTGGGTTATCTCGCGAACAGCTCATCCAGTTGCTGGAAAAACGCGATCGCCAGAAGAAGCTCGGGCTAGTCTGGGAGCGAGACGAGATCGAGGCTGATACATCGATCGATGCGAATTTTGTCACCGCAGCTATAGATCAATCTTTGTGCGAGGGGCCTTCTCCATGGAAAAATCTGGTTATAGAGGCCGATAATTTTGACGCGTTGCGTTGGCTGAGGATGGGCTTTGCTGGTCGAGTCAAGTGCATCTACATTGATCCACCTTACAACACCGGAAATAAGGATTGGGTGTACAACGACCATTATTTCGAGGTCACCGACCGATACCGCCATTCCACCTGGTTAGAATTCTTATTCAGAAGAATTGTCTTGGCCCGTGATCTTCTTACAGAGGACGGGGTAATCCTCGTATCAATTAACGATGACAACCGTGCTCGTTTAGACCTGCTTCTTGAAGAAGCTTTGCCGGGTATGCGAGTGGGTTCGTTTGTCTGGCGCACAAAGGATACCGCGAACGACGCGGATAAGAACTTTTCGTCTGTACACGAGCATGTCCTTGTTTATGGCAATCGTGATTTTTCATTCCTCGGTTATGAGCTGGACGATTCTAAGTATAAAAATTCGGACAATGATCCACGAGGTAAATATTCATCTGATCCTATAACGCAGCCCAAGACTTTATTTGAACGCGCTAACGGTTATTACCCCATCCAGGATCCAAAGACCGGCTGGTGGTACCCCTGCAGTCCAGATTCCGTCTGGCGATATGCTTCCGAGAAAATCGAAACTTCAAAAAAGAAACTACGATCAGAAACAATTGAGGCTCTGATAAAGGACGATCGGATTATTTTTCCCGCTAAGTCTTTCGTCGAGTATGCATCGCGTGATGCTCTGCTAGGCGCAATTCGGGATGGCACGGCCCCCGTCGACGGAAACGGTCGCCAGTTGCTGCGCGAAAATCTTCCTGACCTAGATTTTTGGATCAAAAAGCCGATTGCACTAGGGAGGCCGTCTAAAAAAGCATTTTGGGAAGAGAAAAAAAGCAAACTGAAGCCTGTTAGCAGCATGATTCTTGGTTCGAATGATGAACTCGATCCTGATTTTTATGAGATCATAAGTGAGAAACAGGGAAAGGCGACGGGCGAAGTTCAGCAAATATTCGGTTCAAAAAGTTTTCAACTATCCAAAACCCAGCACTTTGATGAAATCGCTTGTCCAAGCTGTCGTCGGTCCTGGCGAGCTAGTGTTGGATTTCTTTGCTGGTTCAGCAACTACCGCACAAGCAGTTATGGAACTAAATGCCGAAGATGGAGGGGATCGCCGGTTCATCATGGTTTCTTCCAAAGAAGCTACGCCAGATGAGCCTGAGAAGAATCTCTGTAGAGACGTGACTGCGCAAAGAATCTGTCTGCTCAACGCATCGAATGACCCAAAGTATTTGGACCTCAGGGCGGAGTTTGCCTATCTGAAGACGCAAAAAGTTGACTTTGAGAATTTCGACTACGACGTAGCTCCGGCTGATGTTTGGAGTGTGCTGGAGCTCATCCATGGCTTACCACTGACGCCCTACGTTGAAGGACGTACGTGGAACGAGCAATCGAACGACACTGTCACTCTCATATATGCTGACAAAACCTCAGCCGAGCTGATAGCGCGCCTTAACGAGCTTTTAGAAAAGCGTCGTAGCCTCTTTGTATATTCCTGGGCACCTGGCCAAATCGAACAAAAAATGGCGGGGCGCGATTTAGAGATATTGCCTGTCCACGAGACCCTTGTGAAAAGGTTTCAGCAGTGACGGCAACGGTGCGGAATCATAGTGAACGTCTACCGCTTGCGGCATTCCAGCATGAAGCCGTACTCGCGTTGCAGGCAACGATCGCCAGAGTTGCGCAGTACCATCAGGAGCGCCCCGAACATCGCCGAGAGATATCTTTGAAAAGTGGGGTCGTCCTTCTTCAAGCGCCTACCGGATCGGGAAAGACATTGATGCTCGGCAGAAGCATTGAGGGTCTAAGAGGCGAGCTGCCGCGCAAATGTGTTTGGTTCTGGTTCGCGCCCTATAGCGGTCTCGTAGCGCAAACTCGAGAAGCACTTAATCAACAGTGTGGCGGTCTACGATTGCGAGATATTTATACCGACCGCGAACCAACGGGAACGCGCGACGGAGATGTATTTGTACAAACATGGGCGGCGGTGGCAGCACAGAATAAGGATGCGCGAACAGTACGTCGGACAAAGGAAGATAGGCTTTCTCTGGACGATTTGATTGCCCACCTTCGGGATGATGGATTCTTCGTTGGCGTGGTGATCGATGAGGCGCATCTCAATTTTGGCGCCTCCGCCAACGCAGCGGCCAGCTTTTACTTAGACCACTTGCAGCCTGACTTCACCGTGCTGGCGACTGCGACGCCAAACGACGACAAGCTAGAACAGTTTGAACAAAAGGCTAGCATAGAGGTTGCCAGCCGGGTCGTAATTGACCGCGGTCAAGTTGTGGAAGCAGGCCTGAACAAGAAAGGTCTGATGCTCGGAATCCTGCGCTTCCAGGCGGAAGATGCTGTGCTCATCGATATCGAGCAGGCGACGTTAACTGCGGCATGGTTTCAGCACGAGGCCGTAAAACACCGCCTTCGCGAGATAGGGGTTGATGTCACCCCGCTCATGCTTGTCCAAGTTGAGGATCAAACAAAAGGCGGCGAAGACCCTGTAGCTCGTGTTCGGGAGAAGTTGGAGCAGGCTGGAATTCCTTCGGGCCGCATAAAAAGCCATACTTCTGGTGAGCCGGATCCAGAGTTTCATACATTAGCTTATGACCCTGAAGTGGAGGTCTTAATCTTCAAAGTGGCAGTCGCCACAGGTTTTGACGCCCCTCGAGCTTGGACACTGGTGTCTGTTCGCCCTAATCGCGGGAAAGAGTTCGGACTTCAAATTGTCGGTCGGATCATGCGAGTTCATCCGCTCGTTCGACCTTTCCATGGGCAGGAATCGCTCCTTGATCGCGGATACGTTTTTCTTACGGATGCGGATCTTCAAGCAGGGCTTAGCTCTGCAGTCGATGAACTGAAAGCGGTACGGCACGGAATCGAGCTAATCACCGATCAACTGGACATCGTTCAATTCGGAAACGCCCATACCTCAATAGATCCAAATGTATCCTTGGCGGATACTCCGGGAGTCACGCTTCCTAGAACACGGGAAGAAAGGCATGAGCGCCTTAATTTGCTTATCGGGGCTGGGCTTATTGAGCCAACCGTGGTTGAAAGTACTGAGGAAGTTCAAGACCGATTGATTGCGGCAGCGGAGACGCTCGCCATGCTTGGCGACACCCCGCTGTTTGGTCATTTGCCGCTGCACGATCGATCATCCAGCCTTCCGTCCGCTAAACGGCAGAAGGGTTATCCAATACGGTCGGATTTAGCCTTACCGCAAGCGCTGATACGGGAAGAATTACCCGAACTATACCAAATAGCTGATGACCTGACCTCTGGTATCGCTCGCGAATTTTGCCAAGCGCTTGATTTGCGCGGTGAGCTCAATAGGCGATTGCGGAAAGCGACCGTCAATTTGCGGGACCTGTTTCTTTCAGACGAAGAACAGATCACCGTAAATGTGCGAATATCAAACGCACGGGTTGCAGAAGGTGCTCAGCTGGCGTTCCGCTTCAACGACGCCATTGACCCTCGGCAACTCAAGAATTCCCTTCTCACAGAACTGAAGCGAATTTGTGATGATGGTGGCATCGAGTACACAACGGAAGATCTTCGTCGAACGATCGACATTGCCGTAATGAGACAACCAGAGAGATTGCGGGTGGCGATGCGACAGGCGTTGCGGCAGCATCTCCAACTCTCGACAAGCGAACCGATCCCAGCGTTCGAATATGCGGAAGAGGGGATGCCAGTTGCAAAGAAGGCTGCCTACGGGGTGTTTCCGCCAAACATGAATAACGAGGAGCGGGCCTTCGCGGAGTTTATCGACAACGACTCCAGCGGGATCGTGAAATGGTGGATTTGAAATCCGGAGAACGCCAAGTGGGCAGCTAGGATTGTTTTGCCAAACGGAAAGCGCTTCTTCCCAGACTTCGCTGTTGGTATCGTTAATCGCTCGACTCCGGACTCAATTGCCTTAGTCGAGATCAAAGACGATGGCGTTACTGGCAGGTTACAAGCGGACTCGAACCTTATGAAAATTCGGGTTCAGCACCAAGAATACAAGGCGGTGTTCTGGTCCTATCGCGAAGCAGACCGCAATTGGGCTCAGGCGAGATATGACGAGGGACTAAACCGTATCATTCCGCAAGGAGCGTTTAGAATCTCAGAGATGGTGTACCTTACGTAACTTCGCGGTCGCAGACTTGAGCTATGGTGCGCTCCGAAGTCTCGTGACATCTTAGCTGGCAATCCTGGGCCAAGCCACTCTCCCGAGAGGAGAGTGTTGCGACTAGACGCAGCACCTACAGCTCACGAGCCACGGTGACCACAAACGCCAGATGGCGGCGGCGAAAGCCGAAGTGGTACGAAAATCCGTGGGGCCGCAAGGCCTGTGCCGGTTCGAGTCCGGCCGCCCGCACCATTATTCAACCGTATTCCAGTCTTGGGCGCCCTTTGGGGCGCTACATGCGCTTGCAACACGGATTGGCATTTGTGCAACATGGGTCCATTTGGCGCAACGAATGGCCGTTGAAATGCAACGAACATGGTGATATTGTGCAACCCATGATCAATTCCTCGATTCTTGAGAGTACCGCGATGCAGCACTTCCACCTGGTCCAGGCGCTTTGTCGCGTGGCGATGGCAACTCCGTCCCCCGCGCTCCGCAAGCAGGTCGAACGCCTGCGCGATGCGATGCGTGAGTCCGGTGAGGCTAAGGAAGCGGCCGCCTTGAGTGGGATTCTGACGTCGGCTGACCGTGCCCAGGAGATGACGCCGAGCCGATTGACGCAGTCCAAGAACATAGTGACCGGCGAGACGATTACCGCAAACACCGTTTTGCCCGTTGATCGTGAGACCTCGACGCCGCTTGCTCAGGTCATCTTCCCCCACCAGATCGCGGACCGTGGTCCGGTCTTTAATGAGCGCGTTTCCGCAGCAGTGCGCAGTCTGCTTGATGAATGGACACACCTGGAGGCGTTTGAAGCAATCGGAGAGCTTCCGGTGAAGACGTGTCTCATTTACGGAGCGCCAGGCACCGGCAAGACACATCTTGCGATGTGGATGGCAAAGCAACTCGAATTACCGGTCGTTGTCGCAAGGCTCGATAGCCTCGTCTCATCGTTTCTAGGCACGTCGGCACGCAACATCGGCAATCTGTTTGCGTTCGCGAACCGTTATCGTTGCTTGTTGCTGCTCGACGAGTTCGATGCGCTGGCAAAGCTTCGCGACGATCCCCAGGAAATCGGTGAAATCAAGCGTGTCGTAAACGCTTTGCTCCAGAACCTGGATGTCCGTCAGCCCATCGGTTTTACCATGGGTATCACGAACCACCCGCAGCTTTTGGATTTGGCCGTTTGGCGTCGCTTCGAGATACAGCTTGAAGTGCCGAGCCCAGACATCAACCTGCGTCTCGCGATGGCCCGCTATTTCATGCAACCGACCGAGGCGCCGGAGTCCCATTTGAAGTTGTTCGCCTGGTTCACGGAAGGTGCGACCGGCGCCGAGCTCGAAACTCTTGTGAGGAGTTACAAGAAACTGCGTGCTGTAAGGGGTGAACAAACTTACGACTTGCTCGATATGTTCAGGCAGTTCGCAACGCTTAACAGCGGCAGGCTGTCGAATGTGCGGCGCGCGGCGCTGTTCTCCGATCAGGGTAAGCTTCTCAACCAGCTCCATAACGACAAGGAATTGAAGTTCTCGCTTGCTGAATTGGGTGAGATCGTCGGCAAAGACAAATCCACAATGAGCAGGTCACTCAAACCCGAACCTAAGTCTCGGAGTAAGAAATGAGTAGCCCATTACAAGTCGTCTTGAATCCGCAAAACTTCTCCGAGGACCGTGAAAATCCGGGCGGGGGTGGACTGCGAGCAGACTTCTTTAATGGTGACGATGCTTCATTTGTCGCGCACAAAAAGGTCATTCTGGACCAGCTTGGCGCTGCTATCACCGAGTTGGTGAAGCAGACGCCGACTTTCGGGCCTGTCGGGTTCGTCAAGGTCATTCTCCGGCGTAAGGCATGGGCCAAAAGCCACCGGCCACTCAAAGCGCTCTTTGCGGACCGTAAGACGCCACTCGTCGGCGGGCTCGATATTGGGCAGCTTCTTGTGGAAGCGACACCGGAAGCCCTAACTCGTGTTGCGGCTGAGGTGGCGGCAGCAGAAGACGTTGTTGCTTATAAGGAAGACGAAGAAACCGGGAAGTTAAAGCCGAATCCGACCGCGCGCCGAAGTGAGACTGGCGCGATTGAACGTGTGGAACTGTATGGGATTGCCGATCGTCGCCGTTTTGACCTAGATCAGGCCGTGGTGTGGCTGTCCAATCCAAGGACCGGTGGGCAGTACGAGGTCGAACTTTTCGAAACTCCACCCGCAACCAGCAATCTCGATGCGGCCGGTACGCGGCGTGTCTTGTTTCAATCGTTCATGCAGGGACTGCAACTGCTCGGGCAGGGCATGTCCGCCAGTCTCGTGCAACGGCGTGATGTCAATGAATCGCCGATGCTCACGGTGCGTCTCGAGCAGTCGGCGTTGCCTCCGCGTGTCCAGCTTACGCCCGAACCTGACAGTCGCGTGCGCGAGGTCGCATTGTTCGACCCTTCACGTGACCGGCATTCAAGATTGCTCGGCTTTCTTGAAAGGCACCCGCTGGTGCGACGCATTGAGTTACCTGGGGTGATTACGCGCAGCGCGTCTCAGCCGCGTGTCAGGCCCGGTACATTCACGATGCCGGATCGCGGAACAGGCAAATCCTGGCCGAAGGTTGGTGTCATCGACGGCGGTATCAGCGACAAGGCGTTGGCGCCATGGATTATTGGTCGATGGGATTTGCTTGCAGACGAAGATATCGACGAGGTCCACGGAACATTCATCGGCGGTATCCTCGTGGCGGGGAGCGCGCTTAACGGCCCAGGCGTCAGTGCGGATCAAGACGGTACGGAGCTTTTCGATATTGCTGTTTTCCCGGCGAGCGATAGCGCGTTCGCGACTTACCATGGAGACATCGCCGGTTTCTTGAACGAGGTCGAAAACGCCGTCGTCGAAGCGCGCACGCGCCATGGCGTGCGCGTGTTCAATTTCAGCCTCAATGTGCAGAACGCGGTTGTCCCTGACCACTACAGCAAGGTGGCCTCACGTCTGGATCAGATCGCCGACAAGCATGATGTGCTGATTTTTATCTCGGCGGGTAATCTGCAAACTTTCCGCCCAGAGTGGCCAGCGAAGGCCGACATGGCCTTACAGATGATGGCTGCGAGCCAGAACGACGGGATTTTGGTGCCCGCGGAAAGCGCCCGTAACGTTTCGGTAGGCGCTCTCAATCCACACGGTATGGGATCCATCGTCGCTAACGCGCCCGCGCAGTACTCACGCCGTGGGCCCGGACTGCGAGCCTTGGTGAAGCCGGACTTCGCCCACATTGGCGGAGCCGGTTCATCCGCCGCAGGTGCAGGGCATGGACTTTATTCAGTGGCGCCTGACGGAAGTTGCGCTGACGGGTGCGGGACCAGTTATGCGGCGCCCTTTCTTGCCCGTCAAACTGCGTTATTGGACTGGCAAATCGAAGGCGATGTCTCGCGCGAGACGTTGACGGCGCTCCTTGCACATCACGCGCGGATTCCCGAGCCGCTGAGCGATGCTTCCTTAAACTTGATCGGGCGTCAGCTTTGCGGCCACGGCATGCCGATCGGTGCGAACGACATCCTAGCGGGCGACGATCATCAGATTACGCTCGTGTTCGCAACGCGTCTCCATCGGGATAAGCAAATGCGCTTCAATTTCGCGTGGCCGTCGTGTTTGGTCGATGAGGAAGGCAAGTGCAGGGGTGCGGCGCGGCTTACTTTGGTTGCAAGCCCTCCGCTGGATCAGCGGTTTGGCGCAGAGTTTGTGCGTATCAACGTCGAAGCTGCGCTCCAGCAAGAACAAATCAGCAAAAAGGGAAAGGTCAGTTGGAAGGGACAGTTGAAACCCCTCTACCTCCCGCCTTCCGACGCCGACCATCCTTACGAGGCCGAGCGTGTCGAGCACGGCATGAAGTGGAGTCCGATCAAGGTTCTTGGGACTTCGATGCCGCAAGGGCGCGGCCAGTCAACAAACTGGCGGCTTATGGTGAGCTATCTGTCGCGGTCCGATAACCAAGAGATGCCGAAGGACGGCGTGCCATTCACAGCACTGCTCACGATCTCAGACATTAAAAAGGAAGAGCAGGTATTCACTGTAATGCGGCAGCAATTGTCCGCAAACGTTCAACTTGCTGATATCCGCACCGCCGCTCGGGTGGTCTCGCGTGTGTAAACTGAAATCAATGTACGGCTTGCACGATAGGGCCAAGACATGACGAAAGCTGAGCTCGAAGAAGCGCAGAAAATTACTTGGTTGGAGGAGCATCTTCCCTACGAACTGAAGATGTGTCGCTACAGTTTGCTTACGATGAAAGAGGCGAATCCCTTCTATCTGGATTGGAACATGGCGCTCGCATCGTTCGCCGTTGCAGCAGGAAATCTGTCAGCGTTTTTGACCAACAGCGACGGGTCCGGCAATGTCAAAGCATCCGACTATGTGGATAGCTTCAAATCGCGAAAAGGCCATCTAAGTGGTGTCTTTGCGCGAATGGAACCCTTGATCTTTCATCTGGGCAAGGCGCGACCAACCGATGCAGGCAAATTCTCGCGAGGAGATGCTGAGAAAATTGCGGACTGGATTGAAAAAGAGATGGCGGTGTTTGTCTCCAAACTCGGCAGCTATGAAAAATATTGGAATGGCCCCCTCGCCATGCCGGAGGTGCGTCCTCCTCTGATGATGTTTCTTAATGGGCCCGCGCCGCAGTCCTCAAGCGCATACTCCTCAAGCTTGTCCAGTGGACAGAGCGTTACCGGCGCCAGAGGTCCGGCGCAATACAACATCAAACCAACGGATGACCGTTCGTCCTAAAACGGGTTGAAGAGCTTGCCGCTGTGTTTGGCCCAGCGCAGGTAAGTACAGTGGTAGGGTCAGTCTAACCAACCAAAGGAGAGAACTGATGACTAAACTTCCGAAATACACACTCTCACACAACGACGGCCGTGATCGCTGGGAGCTCAGGCAAGACAAAACGCACAACTTCGTCAAAGCGTTTGAGACGAAGGCTGAAGCCACGGCTGGTGGCGTATTGTCCCGGTCGCTCGGCAAGGAAGGTGGTTCGGTGAAAATCGCAAAAGTTTCCGGCGGCTATCAGGAAGAGCGGACATTTCCACGAAGTGCTGATCCAAGGAAGTCGAAGGGCTGAGCGTAGCCAAGGGACGCAGCGAACAGGTCGGCCCTCCGGATAAACTATCTGAGGGTCGACCCTGTTCTCATGTGCCGCCGCGCTCCACGCCTTTTTGTCGATGCTCTGCAAAAAATGCTCCAGGTACTCGAATAGCGCGAAAAAGGCTGTATCCTCCAATTTTATTCTTGAATGAAAGCCCGATAGAGACGAGCTCAAAATATTCTTACGCGAAAGGTGCGGCCGGTTGGGAGATTAGGCCCATCGTCGATGTCGCCTGGATTCAAAGTTATCAGCTCTGCTGCGATACCTGTGCCTTCAAGAAGCTGGGTAAGCGTTTGATGAATCTTTTCAAGGGCAGCGCTTTTTGGCTCCATGACCGCAAGCGTTGCGATATCCGGTCTAAGTCGAACGGCAAGTTCGGCGAATTTTTTGATGTCTATTCCCTTGTTTGAGGTCTTGATTTCACAAAGCCGGACCACGCCGTCACTTACAGCTAGAAGATCGAGTTCAGAATCGGGCTGTTCGCGGTCGGCGCTCTCATCACTCCAGAAGAGCTCATGCGGTTCGAGAAAGAAGAACGAAACTTTCGCGGTTCCTTCAAGTCTCGCCAAGCACCATATGTGAGCAAGGAGGCCGTGCTCGCGCATGCCGTCTCGGACAAAATTATTTAATCTAAAGTGCCAAGGGTCGGCGACGGGAGCCACCTGACTTGCGTCGCAGACCTCGCAGGCCATCCGCTTCTTAATGTCATCGATACTCACCCAATTGTTATTGTTGCATTTGCGGCAGAGCCATTCGACTCCCTGATGCAAAATTTCGCGTGTACAAAGGTATTGTATTGACACTCCGAGGCTGCGCTTCTCGTCGCCCTCCCACTCTTCGCGAGGCGTCCCAGGTTCATTTTTGCTCCAGAAATTGTTGCGATAAGTATCGAAACTTGTTGTCAGTTCGTCGAAGCGGAGATACCGCCGGGAGAATCTCTCTGCACGCGCCTCGGCTAGCACCAAAGTGGCAAGGCGGTCCCATTGGTCGTCAGTTTCTAGCAATCCAGACTTTAGTTTCTTGCGCAATTTGTTGACGACGTCGGTGGTCCGCGCTTCAGAGACGGACGTCGTAGCCCCGACCATCTCGAATTGGTGCTTCCAGAAACCATGGAGAAAAATTTCACGTGCGCGCGTCACACCGTTCGCCATGCGCATGAGGGCCTTAAGGTAACGACCTTTGTCAGACGGGCGGACATCAAAGGCACCGCGCTGAAAAAATGATGTTTCTGACCCTTCAGGCAACGGAAAACGAGGAGGGGATAAGGCGAGCCGAAAGACATTCTCATCAGACGGCAGCTTTATTTCGGGTAGCGTCGCTTCATAGGCTGAGAAAATCGCGAGAATGCCGCCACCGGTCGTGCGGGGCATGCACATTTCGCCAGCGCGGCCTCTGATCTGGTAGGGCTTGCAGAATGCGTCTGTCATGGAGAGGCGGCGAGGCAATCTCCAGTGATGGTTCACATTGCTGAGGTTGCTATGATTGACCTCACGCTCAATATCAATTTCTTGAATCCATGCGCCCTTCTTGAAGACCGAAGGTGATGCCGAAGCATTTCGCACGGGTATGGGAGAGACCAATAGCGGTTTGAAAGATGAGCTCGAGAAGTCCATCTCATGCCAATCACCGCTTTGAAAGAAGGCTGCACCATCGGTGGTTTCGTACGCTTGCTCAAGCTCTCGCTCCGAGGGACAAACGTCCGCCAGCAACAATCCGGCCGTGTATTCGTAAGCGTTCAATCGATCGGCTAGAGCGAATCGCTCACATAACGCGGCGAGCTGGTCGGCGGGAACGCTTGCGGAAACCAACTTAATGCTCGCATTGGACTGGTTGCCTACGGGCATACTTATGCGGTTTTTGATGATCTTTTGCAGTTGCGCAACAAAGGTCGCATCTTCCAAAGATGATGGGTCGACCTTGAGAGTAACAAAGCCACTGTCCAGCCAAGCAGGCTGGAGTGAACGCGCATTCCAGAAAATAACGTGGTCGGCGAAATAATTTCCCACCACCACGATAATTTGATCTCCCCACTTCCGGCTCCGAATTTCTAACCTCGGGGCTTGCCAAGCAGACAAGCTGGCCAGCCCCATCATCGTGCGATCTGTGCCAATGCGGTCCAGCAAAGCGGAATGGTCGGTTATAATATCCGAGCCGACGGTGCGGGGCAGCATTCGTTTGTCGGCCACAATTTCAGCCGTCGCAAAGAGTAGGGGCTGCACAAAGGGCTGCATATCGGCGGCGATCGGCCATGCATCGTGGCTTAGCTGGTAAAAACCGAAATTATCTTGGACAAACCGCGGTAGGGACACTCCCGGGTGGCAATCGAGAATGCGAATAGGATTGGGACCGAACATCTGGCCTCCTTGAGAGGCGGCCACCGTTATTGCCAGCGAACCAAGGGCGGCTACTGGTAGTCTTGGATGGAATGCATCGAGTCTGCCACGGTCGTGGACCTTATGGATAATGATAAAGCTTGGCGAAAGCCGCTCTCGGAGCTCGGCTTGCTGTTTAGCTGTTAGCTGCACGTATGAATAAATGACATCCGGGTCGTAGCTTTCCAGCCAGGCGTCAAAGCCACTGACGATCTGACCTTCCACATAGGGTACAATAAGGCTGAAACGCCCGCCCCAGCGGCCATAACAATTCGCTATTACGGCATCAATCGTTGCTTTCCAGTCCTCGCTTTCCTCAACGAGGAAGGCGATGCGGATGGGTCGCGGTCTGGTAAATGCTTTCATGCCCCATATTGATTTGCGGGCTATCATTTGGCAATGCCGCGCGACCAGACCTAGGATAGCGGCCTAGAACACGGCACCGGTCGAGTCATTCATGCGGCTTTGGAAAAATACCGTATAGCTCGCCCGCAGGTATGTTCGTGTATTTCGCGTTACGCCGACCGATGATGCTCAGCACAACGAAGCCATGGCCAAACTGGCTGGCGCTTACAAAGAAATCCTCCTTTGGCTTATAGCCGAACTTCAAGAAGAAGCGGTCGGCATACTCCTTGATGTTCGTACGACCGCCAGTGTGTTCATCGGGAAGGAGTTTCGCAAGATACTCCGTGAGTACGTTGGCATTCGGATTTGGCAGATGAAAAGGCATAGTCCAGATAAAATGTCATCCGACAGGATCGCGTGGGTTAGCTTGTAGTATAGGGCGCATGCGAGCTTGCGGCCGATCGTTGTCGCCGCATTGCGGAAGTCTTCCGATGTGCCGACGATAGGCACTTGGTCAAGCGCATCATCAGAAGGGGGTTGGATGCCCATCTTTAGGAGCGCATCTCTCTTGGCTTCTGTGGTCAGCCTGAGATTGGGCAAGGCTTCCTTGTAATTGTTTCTTATCCCGTTCTGAAGCCTCAAGATTGATCTGACATCCTTGGTTGCGAGATTGGGATCGCCGAGCTGGGCGTAGTAGGCGAAAATCTGGTCGTCCTTCTTGCTTTGACCATTGCATGAAGTGCAGGCCGGGAATTCGAAACCCTCCGGAAAGAAGCCAGGCGGAAAGCATGCCTGCGGCGGGACATGATCAACAGTGGTAGACGCCGTGCCGCCCCCACAGAAGCAGCAAGCCGGGTGGGCTTTCAGTAGCCGCTGGTACCGGCTGTCTTTTTGCTTCTTTTGTCCCATGGCAGAGCCGTTCTCCTGAGAAGAATAACGCCGATCCTCATACCTCAACCTCAAACCGCTTTAAACCGGCTCCTGCTTCGTCTCAGAGCCTATTCCCGATTCCGTCTATCTCCAACGCGGCCGTATTCGACGGGAAGTTAGGACCGAGGCGCATCCGCGCAAGGCATCCAACCGTATCCCGTGCCGGGTCCCTCGGCCGGAGCCTCCTTGCGCCGCTGCTTGAACCTCTTGTCCTTGGGCACTCCCGTCCGGCCGCGATTGGCGCAGCCGGGAAAACAAACGGGAGATAGTCACATGAGAAACAACCAGAAGAGCCAGAAGCCACATGCGGTTTACGTGGTCGAAGGCGAGGGCGAGAGCGCCTTCTGGACCAGGATTGGCGCAGCCTGGCGTCACGATGACGGCAAGGGCTTCAACATCAACGTGACCTGCATGCCCCTGAATGGCCGCTTGGTCGTTCGCGAGCCGAAGGCGGACGCGGAGGCGGGGCGATGAGCCCCGCTACCTCTCGCCGCTACAGCGTCCGGTTTGTTGACTGGACGTTGTACGAAACCGTCGTTCTAGCGGAAAGCGAAGACGCTGCCATCGCGAAGGCGCAGGCGCTCTATCACGCCGATGGCCTTGGCGCGTTCACCTTCAAGACCGTCGGTGATGAAGGCTGGGAAGCGGAAATCCTGGAGGTTCAGTCATGAGCCTTCTTCCCAATGAATTTCGCAACAGGGTGTTGCACGGAGATTGCGTGCGGGTGATGCGCGATATGCCGTCAGCTTCGGTGGATTTCATCCTCACCGACCCGCCATATCTGGTGCGCTATCGCTCCCGCACCGGTCAGACGATAGCTAACGACGATCATGATGGTTGGCTTGAGCCTGCCTTCGCCGAAATGTACCGCGTGCTAAAGCCTGGTTCGCTCTGTGTGAGCTTCTACGGCTGGAATGCTGCCGACAAGTTCATTGGTGCATGGCGTAAGGCGGGTTTTCGCATCGTCGGACATGTGGTCCTGCGCAAGCGTTATGCATCTTCTGTCCGATACTTCCGGCATCAGCATGAGCAGGCGTACGTCCTAGCCAAGGGAGATGCTGCAATTCCGGACGAGCCATTGCCTGACGTGCTGGATTGGACCTACACCGGTAACCGCCTGCATCCCACACAGAAGCCTGTGTCAGTTCTACGTCAACTTATCGGTTCGCTCAGCAAGCCCGACGCAATCGTGCTCGATCCGTTTTGCGGTTCGGGTTCGACGTTGGTCGCGGCCCGCGAGCTTCGTCGCGGCTTTGTCGGGATTGAGCTGGACATTGCCCATCACCGCACCGCCAAAGGACGGCTCCGCTGTTAAGCGAACTCAAATAGCGCCCAGAGGACCGCCGCGTTCACCGATAGCGCGGCGGTAAGAGCGAGCGTGACGGGCAGGAGCATGTGCTTTCCTTTCGGCCGATATTATTGCCGGGGAAGGGATGCAGCGATTCCACTGCTTGAGTCCCGCCCTTTATTACCGCCGCGTTGAAGGGGCGTTTACCTTTGATTCAGGACTCACCTGGTGGTTCGTGAAGTTAGTAAGCAGTTGTATCCATTCCCGAGATGCCCCTTACGAACTTAATTCGAATCGAACCCCACTTTGTGTCTCAATCACACCGTAACCGCCTTCAGAAAAGAATTCGAAGCGCAAGGCGGGATTAGGTGGCAGCGATGAGCCGAATCGCTCCGCAGTTTTTTTCAAATATTCCGGATCGCTTTTAATCGTCTGCTCGAACGCTTTAATCCTACGAAACAGGTCCTGAACGGACATGGTATTCTTCAATGATGTGCCTGCTGTCGTGAGGCCACCCGCCGCCATGTAAACCTTATTATTGAAATAAAAGTGCGAGTTTACATGCGCATTTCGCAATTTCTTACGTTCATCCTCAGTTTGGGGGACGCGGGCAGGCTGTATTCCATTGAGTTCCCAAACTAAGCCTTTATTGGGCCACTCATTGATAATGGTCGCGATGACGTGTTCGCGCGTCCACCCACCGTGATCGACTATGTCGATGAGGTAAGCGGTATCCTGTGTAAATACAGCGAAGAGAAGCGGACCTGTGCGCTCAACGAAGCCGTCGCTTTGTACCGTCGTTGAAAGATGAAGGTGGTGCACGTTCCAGTCATTCAACAGGAGATCCAGGTCCTGACGATCGCGTTTCTTTCCCGACGGGTTTGGTTTGTATCCATGGCGTATAGCGCGACTAAGGTGAGGTTTGAGATCTGCGCCCGTTTCGATTTTGGCAATAATTTGATCAAGCACGGGCTGGTACTGCGGATCCTTTGAAAGAGGATTCGCCAGCAACGCGACGGACCCCCGTACTTGACGAGGTTGTGCCGAAACGATGCGTGACTTCCAATTCCCGAAGATGATGAGCAGGTCTTGAGCGGATTTGGCGGCGAGCTCTGTGTTGAATTTCGGGTCGTATGGAAGATTTGTCAGTACAAACTGACGAATGTCATCTTCGAAGTTCAATGTCGAATTCCTTACTTTAGAAGAATATCACGGCAATCTCATAAGAGCGGATGGGGGTCTGGGGGCAAAGCCCCCAGCGACTGTATTCAACATACATATAACGTCTTCCGGAAAATGCTGAGCTCAAACGCTCCATTCGCCGAGAATCTGTTCCAGCTTGCCGTCCGCCAGGAGCAACAAGTCTGCAACAGCACGGGAATAAAAAAATATCTGAGGCAGGAATTGCGCACTTATACATCGCTACGCGACATAGGTGCACGGCCGACACAGATGTGTGTCTATTGGCCGTAAGGTGTCGCAAGCGACAAGGTAAGGGAGGGCGATGGCGTCTTATCATTTCTCGGCACAGGCGGTGAAACGCTCTGAGGGGCGCTCGGTGGTCGCGATGGCGGCTTATCGCGCTGGCGAGAAACTGAGGGATCAGCGTCGCGGGGTTGATGCGGACTACAGCAGGCGGCGCGGGGTGGTTCACGCCGAGATCATCGTGCCGCAGGGAAGTGCCGCGTGGCTGCGCGACCGGGAGCAATTGTGGAACGGTGTCGAAAAAAGTGAAGTTCGGCGCGATGCTCAGTTAGCGCGGGAGATCAACATGGCATTGCCATATGAACTCACGGATGAGCAACGGCTTGTTCTGGTGCGGGAGTTCGTTGCTTCGGAGTTTGTATCGCTGGGGATGGTTGCGGACTTTGCCATCCATGCGCCGGTTGCCGAGAAGGGTGAAGATCCCCGCAATTTCCATGCACATGTGTTGTTGACCTTGCGTCAGGCGGGCGGCGGTGGGTTTCGCCGCGTGAAGACGCGGGAGTGGAATAGCGACGCCATGCTGGTCAAATGGCGGCAGGCTTGGGCCGAACACCAGAACAGGGTTCTGGGCGGGCATCGCGTACGGGTCGATCATCGCAGTCTTGATGTTCAGCGAGCAGAGGCCGTGGCGCGACGCGAGCCGGTTCTGGCTGCGACGCTCGACAGGGCGGCCGAGATTCATGTGGGGCCAAAAGCCAGGAAAGCGGCCTTTGCAAAAACACCGCAGAGCCGGGACCGCGAGGCGGGTCCGTTTCGTATACGGAAATTGCCTTCTCCGGTGAGGCGAATGGTGCGCTACCCCGAGTTGGACAAGGGCAGCCGGGCCAACGCCAACATCAAGAGGCTGGGTGCCAACGGTGAACGGTTCGCGGCCAAGGCGGCCAAGATAGAGCGGCAGGCCCAGCGTATGCGCCGCAGGCAGGCTTATTACGAGTCGCTTATCGCGAAAGAGCGGTCGGCCAGCCAAGACCAGCAAGAATCATTTAGAGCGCGTCGTGCGCGGTATGAGCACGCCTTGAAGCGACGGGAGCAGGTCGCGTTCTGGCTGGCGGAGTTGGACAAGCTATTTTTCGCTGTGCTTGGCATTCGCGAGAGCCAGTTTATGAGGCGCACCGTTTGGTCGAACCGGATGGGGCGCTGGCAGCGCCTTGATCTTGAGCCGACGCGGGGCGGGGGACGGAATCGGACGCGTTGAGTTGCTAAGGCCAGCGGTCGTACTTGCCCCACCAGCGGAAATGACGCCAGGAGCGGTAGTTGATCTTCGTCGCCAGCACCGGATAGCGCAGGATGTCGCTGCGGTAGAGGGCCAGCGCGCGGTTGCCGGGCAGGCGCATCACTTCGGATGGGTCAAGGAGCCAGCGGCCGGTCTCCGACATACCCAGGGAATATTGCTGTCTCACGAAGTCGGTGTTGGCCTGCGAGGTGCCCTGGTTATGGGCGAGGGAGGTGGTTTGCCCGATCATCTCCGAGATGAACCGGGCGGCTTCGAGGTCTGCGACGTTGAAAAAGACCTTGCACGTCGCGTTAGCCAGGAACGAACCGGCGCGTTTATAAAGGGCGCGAAGCTGGTTCAGATCTTGGAAGACGAGCAGAGGTGTGCAATAGGCACGAAGATAACCGACGCCGCGTTCGAGTGGCTCAAGTGTGCCGAGGGCGGCGGCTTCGTCAAGCAGAAGCAGAACTTTGTATTTTGGTCGCGGCCGGTCCTTGGCGCGGGTCAGCGCGTTAAGCACGCAGCCGACCATCACGCGCAGGAATCCGGCGTATACGGAAAGCTTTTCCTCGTCGACGACGAGGTAGAGCGTCTTGGTTTGGTCGACCAGGGCCGAAAGACTGAAGGTGGATGTTGACGATATCGCGCCGGCAGGGCTGCCGGCCGACCATACCCGCGTAGCTTTCTCGGTATTGGACATGACGCTGCGGAATTCCTCGCTGCCCTCCATGGCCAGGAAGCTGCCCGCCAGTTCGGCGGCTGCGCGGGGGCCATCGCGTGCGATTCGGTGCAGGAGCTCCTTGAAAGATTCCGGGGGAAGGGTGGAAAGCGAGCGCAATTGCGCCAGCGTGCGGCGTTCGGCGTCCAGGCGGACGACGTGCAGGACCAGGCACGTGACCATGCCCTCCGCCTTGCTGTCCCAATGACTCTCCTTCCCATCCGGAATGATCATCAGTTTGGCGAGCGCTTCGGCGTCATCCTTTTCATGGATGGTATCCACGCGAACCATGTCGAGTGGATTGAAGCGGTCGGATGCGTGGGGATCAGTGGTATCGAGCACTCGCACTGGCCCGAATTCCAGGCGACGGCGATGGGTGATCGCGCGGTTCTCTCCCTTTATGTCGGTACAGACAATTGAACCGCGATACTCCAGAAGGTTGGGGATGACGACGCCAACGCCTTTACCCGCCCCCATCGGCGCGAATACCGTGACCATGCCATCCTTATTGAAGCGTAAAAAAGAACGGCCCACGCGGCCGATGATGGGTCCGTCGCCTCGTCGCACCCCTGCAAACAGCAGTTCCCACCAGTTTGCGAAGCGCGCAGAGCCAAGAGCCCCTCCGGGACTGAAACCGCCCCAGCGATACAGGGTGCGGCCAAGCGAGAAGAGCCGCAAGGCAATCCAGCCCAGAACGCGAAGACAAAGCCATGCGGCCTTCAACAGCGTGAGGATGAATTGCACCATGCGAAGAAGTTCGCATTTATCCAGTTTTGTCGCCAAGCGCTGACGGTAGAATCGCTCGCTAACTGGCCAGGCGGTGCACTAACAGATTGCACGGAAACCTGCCGGAAGCTGTAAAAACCGCGCGATCGATAAACAAGATTCAACTGATATCGGACGTCCGAGGTCGCGCGGGCTATCTCGCCGTCAAGGGTACGACGAGCGGCCAAGCCGCCCTTGACCGCGAGCCGTACCCGCGCCAGAGGCTGCCGTCTTGGCAAAGCCAAGATCAGCCACGCCAATCAGCGCGGCCCAAAAAACCGGGAGACGCCGTCAATCACGGCACCGGCTGACGCTCGTTGCCGGACGTCGGCGGCTGCACCTCTGTGACCGAGGCTCGCGGCTTTCTGATAAAGCACGCCATCCTCATTTTGTATAAGGGGTGCAATGCGGTTCGCGCGTATCGCGTCGGCGAGGGAAACCATCGCATCGACATCGTTAAGTCTGACACCTTGCCGGTACAGATTTGCGGCTTCCTGCCAGCGGCCTTGATTGGCAAGTAGCTGAGCGGCGTTGTCGAATGACGCCGCGTATTTTTCTTGCATGAGGTTCTCCAGCAGCGGTTGCGCGCGCGGATCGTTGGCGGCCTGCAAGGCACGCGCTTTTTGGTAGAAGAATCTGGGTTCGTGCGGGTTCGCGCTGATCGCTAGGTCACAAGCGGAAATCGCGGCCAGCGCATTGCGTCTAAGTTCAGGGAACGGGACGCCGTTTCCCACGTGACGAGAATCATAGGGGTTGGCTGCAAGCTCATCGCATGTGGTGACTTCCGCAAATTTTGAATCGGTTGGGAAGGGAGGCGTGGCCGTGGTGATCGGTGTAGCCTGTCCTTGGCCCGGTAGCTCAGCCGGGAAGGACGGATATGTCCTTGGTGAAGCCGTCGGTAGAGGCGACGACCGGTTGGTTTCCGAGGCCGTCGGTGGCGCCTGCGTTACCGGTCTGCTTTCGAGCATTGCAAGTTGGCGCTTGGTGGCTGCATGCGCGTCACGTTCGCGCTGGAGCTCGGTTCTCGCCAACGAAGCATCGGTGCGTGCGCTATCTCGCGCCTGCTCGGTTTCGCGAATTGTCCGCAAAAGTAGCGCTTTTTGCGTGCTAGATGCCCGAATGGCTTGCGCATCGGCATCGTGCGTAGATTGAAGTGTGACATTCTCGGCCTTAAGGCCGCGAAACTGCACTTCCCGCGTTGCGCCCCAACCAATCAACGCAAGAAGTATGCATCCTGCCCCAATCGCTATCCACAAGCTGGACCGGTTGTTGTGTTCGACGATCGGAGGAGTGCTTACATTTTCCTGAATATTCAGGCCGGGGCCGATGTCGTCCCAGGTGATACGCGCCTCTTCCGGATTTTCTATTGGTGAAGAGGTTTCCTCTTGAGGAATGTCTTCTTGAGGAATGTCGGCGACACCGGCCATGCGCGCAAGGCAGACCGGATCGCCAAAGGCAGGCTTTTTGGTGAGGCGGGCTGGAGGTGAGCCGCGAGAGAATACCACCAATTGCTGTGCGAACTCCGGTCCGGTCAGTTGATGGGGTTCGACGAGCGGCTTTCGCGCGCCGTCGAGAAGGCCTTGGCGCATGCCAAGGTTCTGGCTGAGCCAGCGAGCCGTGTCTTCATCGGGATTCATGAAGCAGCGCACCGCGCAATTGCTCATCATGCCTTGTGCGTTCGGGTACGCTGTCTCCAGTTGTCCGAAGTTCTGGCAGAACATCCACAGTCGCACCGCATAGCTGCGACCAACATCAAGGGATTCCTCAATGACATCCATGCGGCCAAGCCTGGGCAGTTCATCAAGGAAGAATGTGACCGGCAGCGCGTCGGCCTCCGGCTTCTGGCGATAGAGCTTGAACAGCGTCTGGCCGATAAGCACACGGAGGACGGAGGCGTATCGTTTGATGTCCTCAAGGGCCACCGCAAGATAAAGAGTGCCATTCTCGCTGCGAAGTTTAGCAGGATCAAAGTTGGTGTTGCCCGTGATCTTTGTGATGGCGGGCGACTGCCAGATTTCAAGCTGACGCCGGGCGCTGTCAAATACACCTTCGCGTTGTTTGGGCGGCATTCCCCGTAATGCGGACGCTTGCCGCGCAAGTTGCACGTTGCCGCGCTGGTCGAGTTGTTTGCACCACTTCAGGATGCTCTCATCATCCGATACGTAAAGCCGGTCGAGCACACCGGCCATGGTCCGTTCTTTGCCCTGCGTAGAGATCGCCACATCCAGCAGCGCGGTCGTAATCATGTCGCGCGCGCGACTTTCAAAATAGTCGCCCGTTTCGCGCGCCGAGGTCGGAATAACGATAAGGTCGGCGAGCTTGCGCGCATCTTCCCATGCAAGGTCCGGATCGTTGCGAATATCATCCAGTGGATTGTAGTGAATGGAATCTTCGGGTGCGTGCGGTGTAAAGGCGTACGTCTTCCCAACGTTCGCGTCTCGCCAGGTACGGGAGTCGCGCAACATCTCCCCCTTGACGTCGAGGATGACGGCTGGCGCCTTGAGGTAGAGAAGATTGCGCAGGACATGCGCTTGGCTCTTGCCGCTACCGGGTGGTGCGACCGTAAGGAGGCTCTCGCGCAGGTCATACATCATCTCGGAATCGTCGGACAAGCCGCCGAGCCGGAGGGCGGCCGGAGCGTCTGCCGAAGACAGCAACGCGTGCGCTCCTTCACCGGGGTCATCCAGCGGTTGCCGCTGAATAGGTAGCGCTCAATCACTCCGCGTTGCGCTTCGGGAAGGCCGGATGCGGGATTGAGCGCCTTGCGGAGAGCCTGATTCAGGTGTTCGCGTGCCCCCTCGGCTGTGCCCAGGCTGGCAGAGATGAGTGGCTTAAGGGTATCGAGCGTAGCCGCCCGAACCCTGAATTCAGCCGACGAGTTGCTGAAATCGATATCGCAGTTTCCATCGTTCCAAATAATCGGCACCAGGATGGCTAGTCTGTCATCCGCATCGAGGACACCAAGTGCTTCGAGGATGTCGGTCATGCGCAGCGCGGCCCGCTCTTCCTCTCGGAGCGCCACAAGAGAGCGCCGGATCGTGACCGTCGAAAGCCCTGCGGCTATCCCTCGGGCGTTACCTTTATCGCGTAGATTGTTTTCGATGGCGGCGAGCACGCCGAAGGCCATGGCTGACCGGTCGTTGCCTTTTTGGGCCATGTTGATGTTGAGGGCGCGCTGGCTTTTTTTGAACTCGCTATAGCTGTCGTGGGTGATTTTCAGTGACGCCTCGGCGAGCGACTGTGCTCCGATGAGATGTTCGAACTGGCCGACCTTGAGACTGAATACGTTGAGCTGGTCGCCGTGAAAAGCATCAATCTTCTCAAGCTTGGTCCTTAAAGCTTCGGTTTCTGCCTTAGCTTCGGCGGCCTTGCGCTCTTCGGCGATGGCTTTCCGCCGGGCTTCCGCACGTACCTTTTCCTCTTCAATGAGCTTCAAGATGGTCGGGAGGCGCGGGTCGGAAATCAGACGTCGGATGGCTGTCCGGCTACGTCTATCGGCGTTCCGGGGACACTCAGGAAGGGTTTTGGCGACGGGCAGGGGGATGAGATCTCGACCATCCCGAAACCGCTTATAAAGGGCGTACTCTCCGTCTGAGATGGGCGGTTCGAGGTCTTTAAATCCAACCAGCTTGTGTAGGAACGACACCGGACGGTCCGGCGACGGCTCGAAAGTCATTGCGCCTCCAACGATGAAATAAACGAAAAGGCAAGTATCGCTGGCGGGTTGGATCTCGGCAACTGCCCGGGGGCCGCATCCTCGTATCCTTGGACAACATCGGCCGGTGGTCTGTTCGTGGCACCATTGGTGAGCGGGGAACGCTTGGAGCTCTGTGGGACTTGTGAGACTGGGGAAGCGGCGTTATCGTTGGGTCCGGCGGCAGTGCGCACTTATGGGTTTGCAAGCAAACCCGCGCACCACCTAAGGACATTGATCGTGGCGATTTACAGCCTGCATCATACGCCGGTCGGAAAATCCACCCAGGCCCAGCCATACACGGCGGCGGCCCACCTCGGCTATATCACCCGCAAGAACGCGATGAGCGGCTTGGAGAAAGCCCGCTTTCCCGGTGAGAACCCCCGCGAGATGTCGCAATATCTCCGGCAGTGCGAAGACGCCGATCGCAAGAATGCCCGTGTCATCGACAAGGTCATGCTCGCGTTGCCCAGGGAACTCAACGGAATGCAGCGGGCGGCCTTGGTCCGGGATTTTGCCGAGCATGTCACGAAGGGGCGAGCGCCCTGGCTGGCGGCATTCCACGACAAAGGTAAGGATGCGCAAAATCCGCATTGCCACCTGGTGCTTCGCGACCGCGACCCGAAGACTGGGAAAAGGGTGATCGGGACCAGCGAGATCGGCAGTACGGAACGGTTACGCCAGCAATGGGAAAACTTCGCCAATCGTGCGTTAGAGGCGGCAGGACGGCCGGAGCGTATCGACAGGCGCACGTTGGCGGCTCAAGGAATCCAGCGCGAGCCGACTATCCATGAGGGGCCACAATCGCAGGCGATGGATAAACGCGGCGTACCGGCAAGGTCGCAACGCCGCAAGCTAAGAAACAGACCGGGCTCGCGGCAACCCTATCGACACGTTGACTACAAGGCGATCGATAAAGGACAGAGCAGGCCGCAGTTGAATCGTTCGCGCCGGGCCAGTGCCCAGGAAAACGAACGCGACTATTGGGATACGATTGATCGCGACGTCCGGAGCAGAGAGCTATCCAAACTTGCTGCGATTCATAATCCGGGTCGTGACCTAAGCGGATTTCAGAAGCGGCTCGCCGCGCAACGGCTGGATTCGGAGGTGGATCGGCGCGCGCTCAGCAGGATGAAGCAGGAGCGCGAACGCGACAAGGAGCGCGGTCGCTAGGGGCAACATGCACCTTGTTGTTTTCGTTCATCACGGAGCCACGCGCCTTGGAGAACGGCGCTATCAATTGATAGTACGGGGCTTGAGTTCCAGTATTCCGCTTGAAAATGTAAAGTTGAACCGCGCAAGGAACGTCATTCCAAGCAGACCATCGATCTGGTCGCCGAAGGCGGCTTCCCTGCCGACCGATATGGCCACCGGTACGCTCGCAGCGCTTGTTTGGCCGACCTGGATAAGTTGGGCATAGCCCGGCGCGGACTGCACCGTGCCGCCTACGACCTGAAACGTCATCAGGTTTTGTTCGTCGGGCAGTATGCGCGCACGGGCTGCGAGTCCAGGCGTGATCGAAACCATTGAGGCACCGGTATCAACCAGCATGCGGGCCTTGACGCCGTTGATCGTGACGTCAACGACATTGTTCTTGGTGATCCAGACCTTATCGCTGCCAGACGCATAATGTGCGCGGCAACTGCCGTCATTCGCATACTCGGTGATCATTTTCGTAAGCTGCGCCGTCTGCCGCTTCGTTACGTCATAGGAAATGTACATCTCAAGCGGCGTGATGGCGTCACAATACCGTCCGATAGCAGCGTACATGCGCGAGATTCGATAGAATTCGCTCACCGCGACGTTTGACAGGTCGGTGAACAGCTGGAGCGCGCTGATATAGTCGCTAAGCGCCCCTCTCGGGTTTTTCATGCCTTCATAGGCCAGCCCGCGCAAATAGCGATAGCGGCTCCGTGCCTGGTCGAGCTTGATCATCTCATTCGCCACGGCGACAGCGCCTGTGAAATCGTTAATGCGCGTGAGTGCCGCGTATGCTTCCTCAAGCAGCTTGGCGCTATAGCCGCAGCGCTTCGCCAAATTTACGGGCGGCGGTCGCTGCTTCGCGAGGATATCCGAAGCTCACCAGCATCTTGGCGAGCGGCTGTATCGCCTCACGATCGCATGGCTCGCGACGAAGCTGGTCAAGTAGTTTAGTGCCGGTGATAGTCTTTTCGAGTTCTGCGGCTGGATCGGGCGACACGCCCAATTGCTCGTAGACCGACGTAAAGTCGGGTTTGGGGTTGGAAGGCGGCGGTGCGGGCGCTGTATAGAAGTTGACATAAATGCCGATAGCAAGCGCTGCAACGACGCTCACAATAATTGCTATTGGAACGAAGTAACTCGGGCTTTCGTCATACAACGGAGCGATCCGCTCAGGCGCTGGTGCCCGGTTATCGGTGCTGTCGTCCACTGGATGACTCATGGGATATTGCCAGAATTTATGCTCGTTGCCGCGACAGTGATGAGACTGCGCTCAGTGCACGAAATCCCATCGCCCATCTTCCCTCTTGATGAACCGATCGGTTATGTCGAGGCCGTTGCGGGAGTAGGTACAGACGTAGCCGGGCTGTCCGCTCGCGGCGCTGCAACTGACGTTGCTGACTCTCGCGCCGATTGCGCGGGCCACGTCATCATCGCTCGGACCGTTACATCCGCAAAGGAGCGGTCCTAACAAAGCTAAGGCTAAGAGTTTTGGAAGGGGGATGCTGCGCATGGAAACCTGCATGAAAGGGGAAACCTTTCATTTCATGCGCGAAAATCCTGATTTACGCATTCAAGGAGTAAGTGCAGAATGAAAGCATTCATTCAAAGGGAAGTTAGATTAAGTGGATTCGGTAAGACATTGGTACGACTCTGAGATTTTTGAAAACGAGAATTTTGACCGTTTGGCCCTTGGAACACTTGCAAAAATCAGGACATTTGCATCAGGCAAGGCCAAGGGAAAATGATCTATGGTTACGCCCGTGTCAGTACATGTGGCCAAAGTCTGGATGTCCAGCTTGGCCAGTTAAAGGACGCAGGCTGCATTCATATTTATCGAGAGCATAAAAGTGGTGCGACTGCTGATCGACCGCAGCTAAAGCGAATGCTGAGGGTTTTAAAGCCCGGCGATTTGGTAGTCATCGCGGCTGTAGATCGGCTTTCCCGCGATACGACAGACTTGCTGTTGTTGGCGCGGCAAATGCAGCAAGCGGGAGCGGGCCTTAAGTCCTTGGCCGAGCCGCTCGTGGACACCACATCCGAGTTCTCGGACTTGGTGCTGGCGGTGCTTGGACTTGCTGCGACGTTTGAGCGGCGGCGGATGCTGGAGCGAACTGCGCGAGGTCGGGCGGAGGCACTGGCGAATGGCGTGAAGTTCGGGCGTCCTTCGAAACTGAGTCCCATGGAGCGAGAGCGGGCGATTAGTCGGCGTGGCGCAGGAGAGCCTGTTTCAAAAATCGCGAAGGACTTCAATGTCAGTTGTTCGACAATTTCAAGGATTCAGAAGCCAACGTTGAGCGCATTATGAGGCCTAGAAATCATGGATTGCCTTTGCATGCGCAGGGTAACTATACGCATAGGGTGCGCTCCACGCACTTACTGCTGTCACTGAAGCCGGGCGCAAAGGGCGTAGGCGGTCACAGTACCGGTGGGAGGCACACCCGAAGGACATCCACAATACCACTGGGTAGAACTGGAAGGGTAATTCGAAATGGGTGTGAAATAATCAACGCCGTATAAGTTGAAACTGCAACGATACCCCCCAGTACCGTAACTCCCGTTATAAGCGGTCATCAAACAGCCGCCGCCAATAACCTGCTTGCCGGTAGTGCAAGTGGCGGTGCTGGTTGTCGCAGTGCTTCCAGCCACCCGCTCCCAGCCTATGTTAAAACTTGTTGCGCTAACTGTGCCCGCCACTTCCAGCTTGGCATTGGGGCTCGTCGTGCCAATTCCCACATTGCCGCTTCCGTCAATCACCATGCGGGTGGTGCTGCTCGTTCCCAGGCTCAATGAGGTGGTGCTGATGTCTGTCATCAAACTCATTGTGCTGTTTGCTACGCCCCAGCCAACATAACCAAGACGTGTGGTGGCGCTGCTATAAAAACCTACGAATCCCGTGGCTGCCCAAGAGCCGGGTTGCAGAACGGCGTATCCAGAACCAGACGCCGTCGAACGGATGCCGCTGGTGCTACTCACGTCGAGCAAGTACGCAGGCGCCGTGGTGCCAACTCCTACGTTCCCGCTGGCATAAACGGTGGTGAAGCTGCTCTGGTTGGTGGTCGCAGAAATGCCGGGCAGGACAACGCGACCAATCGTGTCAAAGTAGGCGGTGCCGCTGATGCCCCCGGTGGTAATGCTGACGGTGCCGCCAGGATAAGCCACCACATTGGCATTGGTCGCCACAATCCGGTCGCTGGATGATGAACCCCCGCCAGAAGTCTGTCCCGGCGCCAACAAAGATCCTTGGAAATACGTCTCGTTCGCCAGCCCGCTTACTTTGGACAAGTTGAACCCGCTGGTATCATACACCAATGCATAAGCTTCCAAATAATCGGTGCTGCCATTCATATCAACAATGGCTCCCACAAATTGGTGGCCTTGGTTGGCGTCCGTAGAGTCAGAGCTATAGCTGTAGCCGATATTTGCGCCGTTCTTATAGACGTATGCACCACAGGCTGACGTGTAAATCACGGAATATCCTTTGCATCCCACCTTGAGGATAACCAGATACTTTCCCGCCACCGTTGGGGTGAACCTGTCACTGGCAAAATTGTTATTGGTGTCAAAAGCCTCGGTGCCCCATGTCAGCTTTCCAGCCGTATTGTTAGAACCCAAGGTCTGGTCGGTACCATTCTTGTGCACGCCAAATGCCACCGCCGTCGTCGCGCTGCTGCTTCCGCCTCCACTGACCCCGGTAAGCAAACTTCCGTCACCAATGAACTTTACCGCACTCACGTTGCCGGTGGCGCTGACGTTGGTAACACTTACGGCGGCAAGGCTGGTGTTGCCAGTCACCGATAGCCCGCCGGTATTCACGGTCGAAATTATCAGACTGCCGCTGGTGGTCAGCAGCCCGGCCGCTCCATCGCAGGCAATATCCAGACCATCAGTGTAGCAGATGCGGTTAGAGGTGAGTTTGGGTGTGGTGACATCGGTCATGCTCACGGTCGCGAAGTCAGCCCAGCCTTGGGCATGGATCTGTGGGGCGAGGAATGCCGAGCCAATGAATAGTAGAAGGGCGATTGCAGTTTTCACCGGCAAAGCTGCTTCCTGCCGGTTGTGGCGTTGATTTGCTCAGAGCCCGCTTGGCATCCGCGCGGGGGCTTTGTCGTTTTATTTGGAATGCTGGTGGATGACGTTTCAGTATGGAGATTTGGCGAGGCTAGGCCCGCTTGCGATGAAAGGGCTATAACCGCGACCGAGAGCGTCGCTAATGTGAGGTCTCGCCAATTGTTCATGCTTACGCCTTTCCTCTTGAGGCGTAGCAGCAATCATACAAGTGGCTAGGGAGTTAAGAACCGTCAGTGATAACGGCGCAGCGTATTTTCGCTTACGCGCTGTTTTATTTCGCTGCCTCCCCAACCCTAGGGCTGGAAGGCAGCAGTTTTGGTTACGGCTCATGCTAGGAGCCGACCACTGAATGAGGTTCTTACGCCTCAGCACGGAATTGCTGTCCGCACTGAGGCCATCATACGGCGGATAGTGCGGGGAGGCATCTCCATTGCTAACTTCATGGGCACCCATGTGGCAGCACTGCACCAAGAGTGAGAGGTCTTTGGCCGAAGAACTCTGTACTTCAGGACATGCCACACATTCTTATGGAGGATAACGCGCGTTTGATTCCGATCATGTCTTGCGATCCTAAAAAGAGTTCGGTTGGCTGGCCGGAGCAAGGAGGTCGACATGAAAACTTACACGCGTCAGCAACTACACGATCTAGTTTGGTCGGGACCTATGCGCGAGGTCGCAAAGACGCTTGAGCTATCCGACAACGGATTGCGAAAGAACTGTGTGAAGGCGTTCGTGCCATTACCGCCGCAGGGGCACTGGAATAAGGTTCATGCAGGACAGAAGGTGAAGACCAGTCCTTTGCCGCCGCGCCCGCCAGGCGTGTCCGATACGATACAGATCGGCCAATGGGATTATCGGCAGCATCAAAAGGAGCTTGAAGAGACAGAACCGGTAGCGCCAATATTTGACGAGCCCATAGAAAATCTGCGGGCGCGTGTCACGCGCAATATTGGGGTCGTGCTTGCGTCGAAGAACTTATCGCCACCGCATGCTGCGTTTCGACGCCAGGTAGAGGATGATGCAAGGAAAGCGGCACAATCGTCGTGGCACACGGCGATATTCAGTACCGCCTTGGAAAAGCGGCGTCTCCGCATCTTGCAGGGGCTTTTCTACGGACTGAGCCGTCTTGATTGCTCGGTAACAGTACAGGGCCAGGAGACTCGCACCATCTATGTGAATGTGGGTCACCAAAATGTGTCCATAGGACTTGAGCGTGTAGCAAATCGCCGACGAGTACCTGATGAGCAGGCTGTCGAGAGGCTGAAGTTCTCAATATTCAAGGGTTACGATAAGAATACTGAGCGCGCATCGTGGGTCGACTCGGACGAGCAAACGCTGGAGAGCCAGCTCACCAGCATTGCCGTGGAAATAATCGTCGCCGGAGAAATGCAATATCGCGAGCACCGGACTTGGGTCTACGAAGAGGAGGTGCGTCGCCGAGAGCAGATGCGGCAGGAGGCGATTAAGAAAAAACTGGAACAACAAAAAGCCGAGCGAGAACGCCTCATAAAGCTGGAGGCGGATAGGCTAAAGCGTCTTACGGACAGCGCGGAAAATTATCAACGGGCGCAGGCAATTCGGGCTTTTGTCTTGTCCGTTGTCGGCTCGCCGACTGAAGGTACTGACGCCGCCCGAGTTTCCCGTTGGCAGAAATGGGCGCTCTTACAGGCTGATAAGTTGGATCCTATTGCCACCGGCAGGATATGGGATGACGTTAACGATTGCGCATGAAGTGAAGACCGCTTGTTTGTCATACCATGCGGACTATTGAACACGCAGCTCGTCGCAAATGACTACGAGGAAATTCGCAAAAGCGCAGTCCGTGTTAGGTTCGCTTGCCGCGAGGCGAATGGCCGCTACGTTGAATAACCAAAAGAAAGCGACGACCATGAACCTAAGTGGCATACTCGCTTTGTGGCTGGGGCGATTGAGGGTTTATCTCTCGATCACGATCAGTCGATAAAGCAACAGGGGCCGTTGTAGCGGCCCCTGTGTTCGTCGAATAACCATTCAAGCGATGAATCTATATGAGTCAAAGCGGATATATCGTCAATACGTTTTTGCTGTACCGAACGTATATATTCGTTGGTTGCATACCATCGCTGCTAAATTATAGATTGTTGGAAAATGATCGAAGAGAGGAAAGACAAGCGCCCGATCGACCGCATTCGCGAGTCGGCAATGAGCATGAGCGTTGGTACGCCCGATGACCAAACACCCATTACGGAGATGATTGGGCTTGGCGGTATTCTTTACATCATAAAGGAGGGCGGCGTTTATGCGACGCAGCTTGCCGATAAAATAGACCCACAGCGAACCAACGCCAGCGTTCCGAATGTTCAGCAGAGGATCCTTTCGATTGGCTCTAGCTCGGAATTGGTGGGTAAAACGCTGTTGACGGCAAGAGAACTGCTCAACCCAACATTCCTTCCTGCCGGTTTCGACAAGGAGGCTGGATTAACCTTGGCCCTCTCTGCCCTCAAGGATCTTGCGGCAATGCAGGATATGGCCGTTAATATCGAAGAAGCACAAAAGAAGGCCGAGGTTCAAGATTATCGTCAGCGCGATCGCTCGGTGTTGTTGCCATCCGTGGGGGATATTACCGCGCAGACCAAAGCTTTTGCCCAGAAAGCCGACCATGTTCTCCAGTCATTGTTGGGAATAGCCAAGCTGCTTTATGGAGAGAAGGCAGGGAAGCGCGGGTTCAGATCTCTCGCCGAGCTCGTTGCGCAACAATATGGTGTTGATGATGATTTTTCTAAGTTCATGCAGCAGGCTCTTCCGGTACTACAGTTCGTAAGGAATGTGCGAAATTGCGTAGAGCATCCAAAGCCAGACCAATATGTGGTTGCGAGCGATTTTACTTTGAGCCCGGCTCTTGAACTTGTGCCGCCGACAATCGAGGTTGTTCATCCGAAAACACTGCAGCCGCGCATACAAGCTTCTGTTTTTATGAGAGATGTCACGGCGCAATTGGCAGGCATATTTGAGGTTATGCTCGCATTTCTTAGCGGAAAGAACGCCCAGCCATTCGCAGGATTTCCGATCGGCATTATCGTTCTCTTGCCAGAACAACGCCGCTCGCCGCATGTGCGCTATTCTTACGGAACTATCATGGGCGACCAAATAAGTCCGATAGGATAGAGGTGTGGCACCGTGGATAATCCCCTAAAGCGGTATCTGGGACATTTTACGATCCAGGGACGGCGGCTTCCTGGTCAAGTTACTTTGGCGGGAAGGGACTCGAAGCTCGAAGTGTTCTCCGATCACCATATTCATCTTCCCAAGGAGAAAATGCAGACAATTCGTGGTGTGGCCCGCAGCGGAGAGAAGGTTACCATCTGCAACGCGATCGGTGCAGAGATGAGCGGGAGCTCCTTTTATTATGGCACTACAAAGCATTTCATTTCGCTATTCCCGCATCATGTTGCAATTGGTCCGCGCCATATTGATGCTGAAAGAAAGATAGTTTCTCGAATTTCATTTACGACCACGGGAGCTATTAATCTCTTCTATGATCACGGCGCATTCGGCAGTTCGTCCAGCAAGAACATTCGGAGATTGATGCCCGATTGGGCCAAAAAAGATCGGCGGAAAATCACCTACAATAGAATCTATTATTATGCGGATCGGGGTCCAATCGTTTCTGCCAAGAGCAAGGATTATGAGATTGTCGTGTTTAATGGGGGTACGTTCAGCTCCCCTTCGCCAAAAGGAATCAGCGTAAAGAACGAGGTTCGCATCGCACTAAACTTCAAGAAAGCGGTATCTCTTGAAGATGCGCTGCACGCTGCGCATGAATTTCGCATTCTCTGTGAATTCTTAAGCCATGCAAAACAGTGTATTCAAAATGTCCGCATCCAACATAAGAATTCAGAGCGACAAGAGGGAGAGATCACTCTCCACTCTTCCTACGAGGAATCGGGTTCCGGCCAAGAGGCCGACTTTCGCGACAACTTGATCTCAGGTGGGTTCCACAGGGGTGAATTCAAGCAAGTTATAGAGCGTTGGTTAGCAAAGCCAACTCATGCAAGCGCGCGGCAGCGTGTCATCCAAAATATGCGCGAAGAAATCTATACGATTGATCGGCTTGTTGGCGCGGCTAACGCATTTGATATTTTGCCAGAGTTCAATGTTGCAAAGCCGCTGCCTGCTCGCGCGACGAAAATCCTCAGCAAGCTGAAGACGGATGCGAAGAATCTACCCGTGCCTTACAATGAGCAGATTCTAAATAGCTTAGGCCGAGTAAAAGCGCAGACTCTTCGTAAGAAGATAGAGGCCCATTTCTCTTCGCTTCCGAAGCCTCTGAAACAGCGACTTCCAGACATGTTGCTTGTCATCGAGCATTGTGTTCGGGCACGTAATTATTTCGTTCACGGTACGCCACCCAAGATATCAGTGGACGCCACACATCAACAGATTTTCTTTCTAACCGACACACTTGAGTTTATTTTTGTCATCTCAGAGCTCGCGAAATGCGGTTGGAAGTATGATCGTTGGATAAAAGAGCCTGGGTGGGGACGCTATCGGCAATACTTACAATCTTACGAACTCTCGCTCGGTGCTTTTAAGGAGCTTATCCCGTAACTTTGTCATCAGAGCTAGCGATCATTAAGCGTGCGGGCTGGCTGTAGAGGCCAGGTAGCCAACCCTAGCACGCGAGTCCTCTTGCTTAACTGTTGTAGCTTAGGACCAAAATCCTTGCTATAAAACACCAGTCATCCCGTGCGGGCGTGGCGAAATTGGTAACGCATAGGACTTAAGCGTACGACTGAGTGCTCCCGGGGAAACCCAGGATTCAGAACTGCTCAAATTCGGGGAAATTTTCACTGGCAATCCCGAGCCAAGCCCTAACGAAGTTGGGGAAGGTGTAGAGACTAGGCGGGCAGCACCTAAGGCAGTTGAGTTATCCTGCTAGGGTGAAGGGATAGTCCAGACCACAAACGCCTTTAAAACGCGGCGGCGAAAGCCGTAGAGGGTAAGAAAATCCGTAGGGTAATTGCCTGTCCCGGTTCGAGTCCGGGCGCCCGCACCACTGTATTGCATGAATATTAAATGGCAGCGGAGTCAGCCCTTATGAGCAATTACCAAAATCCAAAACCGGGCGAGACTTACATCAGCCCAAGTCTACCTGCGTTCGGGCAACAAGACCGAAAGGTGCGAATTGCATCCAAGGTCATTGAATCTCCGGACGCTTACGCATTCGCTACCATTAGGGACGAAGTAGTGTTGCGACATAAGGAAGGTGCGAAGAGCCATATCACCGCAAAATTCTTCGAGGCTGACCGTCGAATTTTCGTCCTGTCCATTCAGGGCTACTCTGTCGCGTCTGACAAGCCGCATAATGCAAGTTTCTCGTTCGTCGGTGACGAAATTAATACGCTACTTGAGTTCATCGCCAATGTTCGGTCGGTCTCTTTCAAGGGAACCGGTGGCATCAATATCCCAGACGAAGAATTGCGTAGCCTGGTTCTATCCAAACGACAGGCTCAGAACCTTGTCGAGGAGAACGAAGCGCTCTTTGCGGAAATCGTTTCTTCCTCGATAACGAGGAAGGACGTCATCGCCGTTGGTTATCGAAAGAAGCAACTTGAGGCCTTTCGGCTCCTCCTGGAAGATCAGGCGTATTTCGACAAGGCCAAGGAGGTAAAACAATGCGGTGACGAGGCTGTATGGCAAGCGTTCTTCGAGAAGAACCCTTGGATTTTCGGATACGGATTGAACTACATCTATCTCGACCGTCTTAACGATAAGAAACTGGAACAGGTTGTTCAGGGTTATCATGTTCGGGGGCGCGGCAAGCGTGTAGACGCGCTGATGAAATCGAAAGGCATCATTTCCAATCTCTGCTTCGTGGAAATCAAGACCAATAAGACGCCTCTTCTAGACGACAATCCTTATCGCGCAGGCTGTTGGTCACCATCTGCCCAGCTGGCAGGCGCGGTATCACAGGTTCAAGGAACTGTCGCGTCCGCGATGGATACCATTCGCGGCAAACTCGCGGTCAACGATTCCGACGGTTATCCCACCGGCGAGGAAGTATTTAATTACGCACCGAAAGCATATCTGGTGGTCGGGAATCTCAACTCGTTCGTTGGTGATCACGGCGTGAACCAAGAGCAGCTGCGTTCGTTCGAGCTCTTCCGGCGGAATACTCTCAATCCGGAAATCATCACCTTCGATGAACTCTACGAACGGGCAAAGTTCATAGTTCACCAAAGTGAATCCTAGGGGGTCTAAACCTGCTGGGACGGAGTTAGAAACAAACGAGGAGTTACACGGTGGAGATAACTGAGAGTCTCTTTCTTGGAACATTTTCGGTCGGTCTAAAATAGGTCGACCAGGAGAGGTAGTTTATTTGAAATTCAAATACTTCGCTTACGGCTCAAACATGTGCAGCGGAAGGCTAGGCGTTCGTGTGCCCTGTGAATTCGTTACCATTGCAAAGCTGGCAGGCCACCAACTCCGTTTCCACAAACTAAGTAGCAAGGATGGCTCGTCGAAATGCGACATCTTCTACACCGATGTTGAGGCTCATACAGTCTGGGGTGTGGTCTACGACATCCCGGAATCCGAAAAAGGTCAGCTAGATAGGCTTGAAGGGCTTGGGAGGGGATATGAAGACCTAAAGGTACTGGTCACTCTACCGAACGGAGAGCAGTTACCTGCTCAGACCTACGTCGCCGACCCTAGGTTTATTAGAGAGGGCCTTGCGCCCTACTCCTGGTACAAAGCATGGGTACAAGCAGGCGCAACCGAGCATGGCTTGCCTCAGCAATACGTTGTGGAGGCCATTACTTCTGTTGTCACCACGGTGGATCCCGACAAAAAGCGGCATGCTGAGCAAATTGCAGCACTCCAAGCTTGGGAAGTCACAAGAACTCGTTAGGAAGTGCAATGAAATTTGCCCTCGCTGCCGGTGAACGTATTGAAGCATTCGCTGGCGGGCGCGGTGCGTGTCCCTCATGTCATGGCGAAGTTATTGCCAAATGCGGCTCCTATAGAATTCCGCACTGGGCGCACCGCGGAATTCGGGACTGCGACTCCTGGTCGGAGCCGGAAACCGAGTGGCACCGCACATGGAAGAACCAATTCCCGGCCGAATTCCAAGAATATATCCAACACGATGAATCCGGAGAGCGGCACATCGCAGACGTCCGCACGAACCATGGCCTCGTGCTTGAATTCCAGCATTCGCATCTGGATCCGCATGAACGAACTGCGCGCGAGCGCTTCTACAAGAACATGCTGTGGATCGTGGATGGCACCCGCCTACAACGGGACTATCCAAGGTTTCTGAAGGGCAAGGAAGAGTTCAGACGAATAGCCGATGGACACTATCTGCTATCGTTTCCTGACGAGTGCTTTCCCAAGATGTGGTTGGGTAGCTCAGTGCCCGTTATCTTTGATTTCCGAGGTGGAGGCGTGGTCGATCCCTCTGATCCTTTCAAGGGTACCCTCTGGTGCCTGCTCCCTGGCCGTGCGGAAGAGAAAGCCGTTGTTATAGGTATATCGCCCGAGCAGTTTGTGAGTGTGGCTCCCACCCGTTCCCGGCTGATCGAGGTCGAGCAGACCCTCGCCAATGTTTCTCAAGTCCTTCGAGAGCAGCGCGCCCAGCAGGAATACCAACGTCTCGCCGGACTGAGGCAACGGGCAGGCTTTTCGCCCCGAAGATCCCGGCGCTTTTAGGAATTGGTAGGAGGCAGGCTCAGGAATCAAGCAGCAGCTTCGGCGTCCTCCGATGCGCGACTTCTACTTCTTGCTGTCTTGGCTTTTGCTGTACAGCTTGAGGATCTCCCGCCGCCGTTGTGCAGACGTAAGGCCCAGGCGCTCAAACTCTTTAAACCGCGCCTGCATCTCAGCAGTGATTTCGATACCTTCCACGGCACTGATCTGCGCAAAGCTCTCCCGGCCGATCACAAATTCGGCTGAGCGACGCGGTACGGCTTTTTGCTTCGGTTTCAGGAGGAAGCCTCGAGGATTGATTGGGCTTTCAACCTCGCAAGACTCTGTTAGAGAAGTCCCGCTAGATTCAGGGCGAGCTTGGGCATTGCTTCGCCTTCGCTGCGACAGTAACGACACTCAGGCCCAGATGGGTGCTCGGTCAAGGTGCTTTGCATACAGCGCCATCAGAGTTGTCCGACAATCAGTACATTGGGGGCGTCGAAAGAGGCAGAAATCGTCATTTTCTAGCATCAATTTTAGCACGCTGAATTTATAAGATTGAAATTCATCAATGAAATCATATAGTTTACGTATATGCGCTAGGACTTGCCATCCTCCTGATTGGCTGCCCATGCGCGCTGGTGATTTCGACGCCGGCCGCCATTGCCGCAAGCTTATCCGCAGGGGCACGGCGGGGGCTCCTGATGAAGGGCGGCGCAGTCCTCGAGCAGATCGGCAAGATCACCGTCGCGTGCTTTGACAAGACCGGGACCTTGACCGCCGGTAAGGCCCAGGTCACGGACATCATCGGCTATGGACGCACCGAAACGGACGTATTGCGGTTTGCCGCAGCTCTTGAGGCGGGTTCGAGCCACCCCTCGCCACGGCCATTCTAGCGAAAGCAACCGAGCGGCAGCTATCGTTGCCGCCTACGTCCGACGCCAACGCGATCGGCGGAGTGGGCGTTCGTGCTACGGTGGAGGGGGTTGAAGTGTTCGTCGGATCTCCCAAGGCCGCTGGTGAACGGGCTCCGATGACACCAGAGCAGAAGGCGCAGATTTCTGCGCTCAATCATGAGGGAAAGACGGTTTCCATCGTTCTGGTCGGGCATGAAGTGGCTGGCGCGATCGCGATGCGTGATGAAGTGCGGCCGGACGCGAAGTCAGGCCTGAAGGCTCTCACGGACATGGGCATCAAGACGGTCATGCTGACCGGAGACAATCGCAGAACGGCAAATGCAATCGGCGAGCGTCTTGGAATCGAGGTTCAGGCGGAATTGCTGCCTGAGGACAAGCAGAGGATCGTTGCTCAGTTTCAGAAAGCGGGCTGGTCAGTTGCGAAAATTGGAGACGGCATCAACGATGCCCCCGCGCGCTGGCCGCCGCAGATGTTGGCATCGCCATGGGCGGAGGCACCGACGTCGCGCTCGAGACCGCCGACGCCGCCGTGCTTCACGGTCGCGTCGCAGACGTCGCGGCGATGGTCGATCTGTCAAAGCGCACTATGATCAACATCAAGCAGAACATTGCTGTCGCACTTGGTTTGAAGGTCGTATTCCTCGTGACCACGGTGGTCGGTTTGACGGGTCTGTGGCCGGCCATTCTCGCAGATACTGGCGCTACGGTCCTCGTGACCATAAACGCCTTGCGCCTTTTGGCGCCTCCCAAACTTAATGATGTGAAAGAACTGTAAGCAGTTTTGTTTCAACGGAAGGAAAGCAGATGGGTTTCGATCAATATCACGAGCCGCCGGAAGAGCTTTCACAGGAAACGCGCACTTTCGCGCGCATGATCACATCTCTGATCGAGGAGGCGGAAGCCATTAGTTGGTACGAACAAAGAATCTCTGTCGAAAAAGACAAGAACGCCAAGGCGATTATGGCAAATGCGCAGAAGGAAGAGTTCAAACATTTTGGAATGAACCTCGAATTTCTTCTCCGAAAAAGGCCGGACTGGCGTGCGGAGCTACAAGGGATTCTGTTCACGAAGGGCGACATCGTCAAACTAGGCGAGAAGGCGGAGAAGAAAGTCGATTAGACAAACGCGGTGTCGGTCTTGGGGTATCATGAACGAAGGAAAGTTTTTAGAGCCGGCATAATCTCTTTCGGCGATGCGGCGATCTCCTGCACAGTCCGGAGTCTCAGTTCCACTGGAGCGTTGTTGGAAATTAGGGGCCCAGCAGCAGTTCCGAAGAAATTTACTCTTGTAATTGCCGCAGGCGAGTTTCGGCGAGCTTGCCGAGTTATTTGGATGACGGAAAAGAGGCTCGGCGTGGTTTTCGAACTGATCTGACTTAGGGGGGCGATTCTGCTAGACTGTAGGAGGATGCAATGCTGCATTTTTTCATCGTACTCATGGTGTGTCTGACCGTAACCGGAGCAAATGCGCGCGCGGCAGGAATGGCACAGGGCAAATTCTCTCCGCTCTCATATGAACGCCTGCAACAGCTGCCGCCAGCGATTCACAAGGCGTTCAAAGCGGCGCAGCGTCTCTGCATGGACGACGCGATAGATGTTCGAACGGGATATCTGCGATACATTAAAGGCCCGAGGGGCGAAGAGTTCATCGCAATTCACTTCGATCAGTTCAGGTGCTCCAATCGCCAAGCGCTATGCTCGCCGAAAGGCTGCCTTCATCGTGTTTTCGTTTCCAGAGGAGGCACGCTTCGCGAAGTTTGGCGAGGAGATGTATTCGAAATCGATATGTCGATCGACTCAGGTGTGCCGTCGATCGACGTCAATTGCAGCCGAGACGGATTGTTTTGCCGCCATAAGATGCAATGGGATGGCAAGCGGTTCCGCTGAGGTTTCCAGATAAAAACAGACGCCAGCAATGGCGGCACATCTACTGCGCATCGCGCCTCTCGAACCGCTTCGCCGGCAGAGTAGGCGGACTTGGCGCAATTTGTTCGGGCAGGCGCGCATGTGAAGCGAGCAACGTCCCTATCGACCAATGCGGATCGATGGGTTTCTCTTACGCAATGATCCGGATTAGTTCGGAGAATTCCGGATGGTTATGAAGGTAGTCACGTGGCATGGGATGTTGAAACCAGAAGAAACCGGCGATCCTTCAAGGAGGTCTCGACCAGCTTGATGTCTTCCGCCGGCGCTTTCCCCAAGCGGTTGTCTTCGGTATGTCTAGAGCGCGCCCACCAGCTTGGTGAGCGATCCATCTTCCAGCAACTGAGATGGCGATCGACAGCACTCGACTGATCTGCCCCTTTGAAGTTCTCTAATCGCGCTCGTCAATAGCTTTTCTTCCATGACGTTCTCGCCGGGCTCAGAGTTCTCTCCGCGGTCGACGGTCTACATTGCCGCATGCCGTGGTCTCGCGTCCAAGACGTCCAGCTTCACGTTCCGGGCGGGAGATAGTAAGGCTGGGTCTGTAACCGAACCTTGGCCGCAAACGAAATTGAGTTCGACCTGACTTGCGTGACGTGCGGCTCGGTCAAAGAGCGGATTCAGCAGACACCAAAATTGATTGGAAGCCCCTGTCGGTTGTCAATCGACATCGGATCAGACCGGTTCCCAAAACAAGTTGACATTTGGATGCATCCCCAGGAGCGGATCAGGACCCGGGATATGAACCTCTTGAGGCTGGATCATCTTCGAACTCAGCGGGCGCTCGATCGCAGCCCCGCTGAGTTCGAACAGCGCTTTCAGTCCGACACCTCACAAGTTCACAGTCTTCAATCGTAGCGCATTGCCTACGACGCTGACTGAAGATAGCGCCATCGCCGCTGCAGCAATGATGGGTGACAGCAGCAATCCGAACGTCGGATAGAGCACACCGGCCGCGATCGGAATTCCGGCGGCGTTATAGATGAACGCGAAGAACAGGTTCTGCCTGATATTGCTCATCGTCGCTTCGGAGAGACGGCGGGCACGAACGATTCCCATCAAGTCGCCCTTGAGAAGAGTGACTCCGCGCTTTCCATCGCGACGTCGGTCCCGGTGCCCATCGCGATTCCAAACGTCCGAGGTCGCCAGGGCAGGGGCGTCGTTGACGCCATCTCCGGCCATTGCAACGATCCGCCCCGCCTTCTGCAGCTTGCTGACGACGGCGCTCTTCTGGTCCGGCAGCACTTCTGCCTCCACATCGGAGATGCCGAGCCGTTTTGCAACCGCATTTGCCGTGGTTCGATTGTCGCCGGTCAGCATAATGACCTTGATGCCATCTGCGGCCAGCGCCTTCAGGGCAGCGGGCGTCGATTGCTTCACCGGATCGGCAATAGCAAAGAGTCCCGCCAACTTTCCATCGAGTGCAATATTGATGACGGTTGCACCTTCACCGCGCAGGATTTCGGCTTGTGGCTCCAACGTTTGTGTCTGGACACCTAACGATTTCAGATAGGCCGCATTGCCAAGCAGGACGGATTTGCCATCCACCTTGCCGGTCACGCCCTTGCCTGTCGGCGAGTCGAATTCCTCCACGTTCGCCAGTGTCAGATCGCGCTCTTTGGCTGCGCGAACGATGGCGTCCGCCAGCGGATGCTCGCTCGATCGCTCGACGCTCGCCGCGAGACGCAGCAGGTCGTCCTCCCGGAACCCGGCGGAAGCCACGATGGAGACGACCTTTGGCTTGCCTTCGGTTAGCGTCCCCGTTTTGTCGACCACCAAGGTGTCTACCTTCTCCAGACCCTCAAGCGCTTCGGCGTTCTTGATCAGCACGCCGGCATGAGCGCCGCGTCCCACGCCGACCATGATCGACATCGGAGTCGCCAGTCCGAGTGCACAGGGACAGGCAATGATCAGCACACTGACGGCCGCGACCAAGCCGAACGCCAGGCGGGGTTCGGGCCCGACCATGGCCCAGACCACGAAGGCAACGAGTGCGGCCACGATCACCGCGGGCACGAACCAGCCCGCGACCTGATCGGCAAGACGCTGGATCGGTGCCCGCGACCGCTGCGCCTGCGCGACCATCTGCACGATCTGCGACAACACCGTATCGCGGCCGACCTTTTCGGCCCGCATCACGAAGCTTCCGGATTGGTTGAGGGTCCCGGCAATCACCTTGGCTCCGGTGTCCTTCGTGACGGGCATCGACTCTCCGGTCACCAGCGATTCATCGACCGATGAACGTCCCTCGAGAATGACGCCGTCGACCGGTACCTTTTCGCCGGGACGGACGCGCAGCCGGTCGTCGACGTTCAGGCCATCGAGCGGGACTTCATGATCGGTGCCATCCTCCGCGACGAGGCGTGCCGTCTTCGGGGCGAGATCGAGCAGCGCCTTGATCGCTCCCGACGTTGCCTCGCGGGCTCGCAATTCGAGGACCTGGCCCAGCAATACGAGAACGGTGATCACTGCCGCTGCTTCGAAATAGACGGCAACGGCACCATCGTGTCCGCGGAACGCGGGAGGGAAGACGTGTGGGGCGACGGTGGCGACGAGGCTGTAGACGTAAGCCACGCCGGTCCCCATCGCGATCAGGGTGAACATGTTGAGGTTGCGTGTCACCAGCGACTGCCAGCCGCGCACGAAGAAAGGCCAGCCCGCCCAGATCACGACCGGCGTCGCCGAGACCAGTTGAATCCAGTTCGACAAAGTCTGGTCGACCCAGCCGTGGCCGCCGACCAGATGCCCGCCCATCTCTAGGACCACCGCAGGCAGCGCCAGCACCAGACCGATCCAGAACCGTCGGGTCATGTCCGCCAGTTCGGGATTCGGTGCAGCGTCCAGGGTTGCGAGTTCGGGCTCCAGGGCCATTCCGCAGATGGGACAGCTGCCGGGACCGATTTGCCTGATCTCCGGATGCATCGGGCACGTATAGACCGTGCCTTCCAGAACAGATTCTTTCGGTGCGCCCTTGGACTTGTCGAGATAGGTTTCCGGGGCGGCCGCGAACTTGGTGCGGCAGCCGGCCGAGCAAAAATGGTAGGTGCGGCCGTGGTAATCGAACCGGTGCTTGCTTGTCGCCGGATCGACGGTCATCCCGCAGACCGGGTCCACCACCCTTCCGTCTCCAGAGACGGGATGGTGGTGATGGTCATGAGCGCCCTGACCATGGTCACCGTGACCGCCGCCGCAACACGCCGCCTTGTTTTCGGGGCCCGGCGCTGCCATCGCCTTCGAGGCGCAGCCGCATTCGCCCGTGGAATTTGTCGTTTCTGGACCGGTCATCTAAATCTCCTGCATGGCTTGCAACCCATACCCTGTAGGGGTATATAGAGCGAATGCGAAAAGACATCAAGACGTCCTGCCAAAAGCGCCTGAGTCGGATCGAGGGACAGGTGCGCGGCCTCGCCAAAATGGTGGAAGAGGAGCGGTACTGCATCGATATCGTAACGCAGATCTCCGCCGTTCGTGCCGCGCTGCGACGCGTCGAGGAAGAGATGTTGAAGGATCACGTCTCGCACTGCGTCGAGCATGCGATCGCGAGCGGCGACAAGGCGGACCAGCGCCGCAAGATCGCGGAGTTGATGGCCGTCGTCGGACGTGCGGAACGATGATCGTCCGTCACGTCAGGTTCCATCTTGGCGGCCCGAGATTTGGCCGTTATGATACATCCGAGCACGGCAAATCGAAAGCATTGACGCGGCAATGTTGGTCGGTCTTACCAGGACGCAACGGTTGAGGGCAGGGTGGCTGGTTGCCTTGGCCTATCTGTTTTGCGTGCTGGCACCGACGCTTTCTTTTGCGTTACCCGGCGGTCATGCCATCGCCTATTGCCTGACCGACGATGATCACGTGCCCGGCATGGTCCATGTGCACGCCGAAGGCATGGGGCAGCACGTCCACAAAGACGGACACGTCCATGATCATTCCGGCGTCCTAGGGCAAGCTCATGAGCATGCCTTAGGCGATAATCACGCGAAGCCCGTCGCGCTGAGTGACGGCTCGCTTCCGGCGAAGGCACCGCATTCGTCGGATGGGAAATGCTGCGGCCTGATTTGCGTCACCGCGCTTCCTGCCACGCTCGTTGACGTGGCCAACCCGTCGGCACCGAAGGCGATATGCGAGGGCGAGAGTTATCGGCAATTGACCGATAACGCCCCTCCGCAGCGCTATCGTCCCCCCATTTCCTGACCTGACAAGAGCATGACGCGGTGCTGCGTCCGTTCGGGGCACGCGCACCTGTGATCCATCGTCAGTTCAGGAAAGTCATATGTCAGCGCAGATTGAGGCGGATTCCGCCGCCGTTGGTTCGGTGGTGCGCGGAATATTCGGAAGAAAACTTGGGACATTCGCAGGGATGGCTGTTGCGGCCATGACCCTGGGTGGCTGCGCGGTGCCGACGGCGTCGTTCGTCGGCCCGGACCCCGCCGATCCCGGGGCGAAGGTTGCGGGCGTCGGTTACCGGTCGGGCATCGCCCCTTACACCAGCCTTCGTCCGACGATGCCCTCCGGCTGGAAGGAACAGAACCAGCGCGTCACGCCATCACCGAAGTCCGGGCAATAGGAGCGCGCGATGACCAAGATCAATCATATCGTGCGCCGGCACCGGACAATATTGGCGCTTTCGGCCGCGTTCGTGCTTTCCGGCTGCGCCACGTTCTCGCCCGACGGCGGCATGACGGCCGTGGCCGATATCGCCGACAACACGATCAAGAAGGACGTGGTCGCGATCCGCTCCGTGGATGACGCGCAACGCACGGATGATGCCGTCAAGCGGCTGCTGCGCCAGACGCTCACCGTCGAAACCGCCGTCCAGATCGCGTTGCTCAGCAATCGGGGACTGCAAGCTGCCTACAATGAATTGGCGCTGGCGGAAACCGATCTCGTCCAGGAAAGCCTTCCGTCCAATCCAACGTTCTCGATTTCGAGAATCGCGGGCGGCGGCACGGTCGAAATCGAGCGTCAGGTTGTCGGCGACATTCTTGCACTGGCGACGTTACCGTTCCGCTCCGAGATTGCGAGAAGGCGGTTCCGGCAGGCACAACTGCGGGCGGCACTGGAGACGTTGAGGCTCGCGTCCGATGTCCGGCGAGCCTACTACCGCGCCGCCGGCACCAACGAGATGGTCGGACTTCTGACCGACGCTAAGTCCACGGCGGAGGCGACCGCGAAGCTGGCTTCGAAGCTGGGCGAAACCGGTTCGCTCAACAAGCTCGACCAGGCCCGCGAGCAGGTCTTCTACGCGGAGACGACGGCTGAACTGGCCTCGGCGCGTCAGGAGGCGACCAGTTCGCGCGAACGCCTTGCGCGACTGATGGGTTTTTGGGACGGCGACCTCGCGTTCCGTCTCCCGAAGATGCTTCCGACACTGCCGCGGCGACCCTCAGCGTTGCCGTCGATCGAAGTGGATGCGGTGACCCATCGGATCGACCTGCAGATTGCGCGGATCGAACTGGATGCGCTGGCAAAGTCGCTTAACCTCACCGAGGCGACGCGTTTCGTCACGCTGCTCGATGTTGCGGGAATTGCGAAGACCACCAGGGATCCCGATGGCTCCCGGCTTCGCGAACGCGGCTTTGACATCCAGTTCCAGATCCCGATCTTCGATGGTGGCGAGGTCCGGGTACGTCAGGCGTCCGAGACCTACAACCAGGCCTTCAACCGCCTGACCGAGAAGGCGATCAACGTGCGCTCGGAAGCACGCGACGCGTACCGGACGTACCGCTCAACTTACGAGATCGTCCGACAGTACGAGCGCGAAGTGCTGCCGCTCCGGAAAATTATCACCGAGGAGATGCAACTGCGCTTCTCGAACATGCAGGTCGATGTGTTCGCGCTGCTGACGGAAGCACGCCAGCGGATCACTTCGCTGCGCGCCGGGATCGACGCCAAGCGCAACTTCTGGCTCGCCCAATCCGATTTGCAGAACGCTATCAACGGCGGCGGCTCTGGAGACACTCAAAGGAATCCCGCCCGTCCACCACCGCCCAAGCGGGCGGGAGTGGCGGCGGCCACTGAAGGAGATGAGCATGCTATCGCGAAGAGGATTTCTCGGAACGGCGGCGCTGGTCAGCGCCAGCGCCGTGAGCGGCCGCGTGCAGGCGGCCAGCATCCCGGAAGCACCGATCATGGACAAGGTGACGATGCAGCCGCCGATGCATCCCACCTCCGGTCCCGACTATCGGCCGGTGGTGACACTGAACGGCTGGTCGTTGCCATGGCGCATGAACGGCGACTGGAAGGAGTTTCATCTGGTCGCCGAGCCCGTGGTGCGCGAATTTGCCGAAGGCATGAAGGCTCATCTCTGGGGCTACAACGGCCAATCTCCAGGTCCCACCATTGAGGCCGTAGAAGGCGACAAGCTCCGCATCTTCGTCACCAACAAATTGCCGGAACATACCACCGTGCATTGGCATGGCGTGCTCTTGCCAAGCGGTATGGACGGGGTCGGCGGGCTCAACCAGCCCCACATCAAACCTGGCGAGACCTTTGTTTACGAGTTCGAGATGATGCATAGCGGGACGTTCATGTACCACCCGCACTCCGACGAAATGGTGCAGATGGCGATGGGCATGATGGGCATGATCGTCGTGCATCCGCGCGACCCGTCATTCCGCCCGGTCGATCGCGACTTCGTCTTCATCATGAGCACGTACCTCATCGACCCCGGCACCTACCTGCCGAAGGTCAACGAGATGACCGACTTCAACATGTGGACCTGGAACAGCCGGGTGTTTCCCGGGATCGATCCGCTGCCGGTGCGCCTCAACGATCGCGTGCGCATTCGGATCGGCAATCTCACCATGACCAATCATCCCATCCATCTTCACGGACATAAGTTCGTCGTGAGTTGCACCGATGGCGGCTGGGTTCCGGAAAGCGCTCAGTGGCCGGAAACCACGACTGACGTTCCCGTAGGGGCCATCCGTGCGTTCGATGTCCTCGCCGACAATCCCGGTGACTGGGCGTTCCATTGCCATAAATCGCATCACACCATGAACGCGATGGGACACGACATGCGCAATTTGATCGGCGTGTCGAAGAAGGATCTCGCCAAGGCGGTGGGGAAGCTTGCACCAGACGCGATGGTGATGGGTTCGACCGGAATGGCAATGGGCGAAATGGAAATGCCAATGCCTGACAACACGCTACCAATGATGACCGGCTCCGGCCAATTCGGCCCGATCGAAATGGGCGGCATGTTCTCCGTCATGAAGATCCGCGAGGGACTGGGCCGCGACGATTACAAGGATCCCGGTCCTTATGATTTTCCGAAGGGCACTGTCGCCTACAAGGTTGACACGCCACCGGCCAAAGCGCCGCGGCAGGACAAGCCGAAAGAGTCGGCCAAACCGACCGAGATGAAAGCGATGAAGGGAATGAAAGGCATGAAGGGGATGTAGGCGGCAACGTGAAGACCGAAGCGTACGATCAACAAGGAACCGAAATATGAAGAAGTATCAAACTGGCATCGCGCTGTTTGCAACGGTGTTCCTGTCAGCGTCTGCCTGGGCGGGGGCGGGACCTGCAGGTCACAGTCACGGCGAAGGATTTTCTGCGGGCGAGCCCGGTGACCCGAAGAAGCCCGCCCGGATCGTTCAAGTAACGATGGGCGAGATGGACGGCAAGATGATGTTCATGCCGGCGAAAGTCGAGGTGAAGAAGGGCGAGCAGGTCAAGTTTGTGCTGCGTAACAATGGCGAGCTCGACCACGAATTCATCCTGGCAACCACCGCGGAAAACCTCAAGCACGGCGAAGCGATGAAGAAGAATCCTGACATGGAGCACGATGATCCGAATGGCAAACGGCTTGCTCCTAAGAAGGCCGACGAGATCTTCTGGAAGTTCACCAAGGCCGGTGAGTTCGAATACTCGTGTCTGATTCCCGGGCATCGGGAAGCGGGCATGGTCGGCACGATCGTCGTCAAGTAACTCGCGACAGCAATCCAAGAACCGAAAGGAAATAACCATGAAGATCAATAAAATCGCAGCTGCAGCCCTCGCTCTCTCGCTGGCTTTTACGGCGGCATCCGCCGTCGCTCAAGCCGCGATGGTCAATGGCGAAGTGAAGAAAATCGACGAATCGGCGGGAAAGATCACGCTCAAGCACGGTCCGATCAAGAGCCTCGACATGGATGAAGACGGGATGACGATGGTCTTTCGTGTCCAGGATCCTGCGATGCTGAAGCAAGTGAAGGTCGGCGATAAGGTGCAATTCGAGGCGGAGCGGGCGACCGCTGGCATCACGATCACGAAGCTACAAAAGACAAAATAACGAAAATGACCGGCCGGGCACAATGATTCATCGCACCAAACGATGAGGAGTTGTGCCCGATCTGCCGTCGTATCTATCTCCGCGCCGCCTTTTCTATCTCCGCGCCACCTTTGTTTGCGCGGAACAACATCGCCAGGCGACGGTTTACCGCGACGTCATCCCGGAGTCGGAGATATCGGCTTGTGGTCGAGAACGTAGGGAAATCTGATGATAGCGCTTCCTTATGATTATTTCCTGATTGTGTGGTTTATCCTCGCGATCGGATCGACCGCCTACGTCGCGATCGATCAATTCAGAAACAACCCCGAACCGACCGTGATGAAGTGGGGCTTCATCCTTGTGACCCTGTACATGGGTCCGTTCGGACTTCTCCTGTACGTACTCGCTGATAAGGAGCCGCGGCCCGGAGAACATGAGCAGTTCACGTCTCCGCTTTGGAAGCAGGGCATCGGAAGCACCATTCATTGCGTCGCAGGTGATGCCACAGGGATCATCCTCGCGGCAACCGTGACCGCATTGCTCGGTCTTCCGATGTGGATCGACCTGATCGTCGAGTATGTCGCTGGCTTCTCGTTTGGTCTCTTCATCTTTCAAGCATTGTTTATGAAGAAGATGATGGGCGGTACGTATTGGGAAAATGTTCGGAAGAGTTTCATGCCCGAGTTCATCAGCATGAATGCCATGATGGCAGGCATGGCCCCGACAATGAGCCTGCTGATGATGGGACGCGACATGCGCGCCATGGACCCTCTCGAACTGGTCTTCTGGGGCGTTATGTCGTTGGGCGTGATGGTCGGATTCGTAACTACCTATCCCTTCAACGTCTGGATGGTGAAGAAGAAGATCAAGCACGGCCTGATGACCGAGCGCTCCGATGGGGAAGCTGCCGAGAAGGACTCGATGTCCGGAATGAAGTCCGAAATGGATGAAATGTCGGATGCGAAAATGAGCCACATGAAGGGACACGAAGACCAACGGCAGAAGCTAACGGCTGCCAGCGGCGAAAAACCTCACGGGGGCCATCAAATGACGAGCGACGCGACGACGCCACAGTTGGCTGCGCTCGCTGGCGTGACGACATTCCTCCTGATTTCCGGAATGGTGCTCCCAGGTTTCAAGGTCAATCTAGGTCTGAGCGTACGCGACGTCGGCGGCGCCATTATGCCGCCGGGCATGATCATGACGTTCGATACGCCAGGCGAAGCAATGAAAGACATGTCGGCGGTCAATCCCCGGCAAGTGGTCTATAAGGCGCCTGCCGATGCCCGAGGGGACAACGTTCTTGAGCCGCGCATCGAAAACGGGGTGAAGGTCTTCGATATCGAAGCTTCGATCATACGCTGGAATATTCTTCCGGATGTCTCCGTAGAGGCCTATGCCTACAATCGCCAGGTGCCGGGCCCGCGGATTCAATTGATCGAAGGCGATCACGTCCGGATCAAATTCCGCAACAACCTTCCCGAATCTACGACTGTGCACTGGCACGGTCTGATCGTACCAAACGAGATGGACGGCCCGGCCAAGATAGCCCAGCCGCCCGTGGCGCCGGGCGGGCAATACACCTACGAGTTCACCGTGAGCCAAAGCGGAACCTACTTTTATCACAGCCACGACCACCCCGATCGTCAACAAGGCCTAGGCCTTTACGGCGCGTTGCTGATTGCGCCGAAGGACAGTGCCGCCGATGTAAAAGCCGATCTCGAATACACTATCCAGCTCCAGGAATGGCTCAAGCGCGAATGGCTCACCTATCCCGCGATGCTGATGGAGGGTGGCCTTCCGAACTATTTTACAATCAACGGGAAGTCGTATCCGGAGACAGACACCGTCTTCATGAAGGTTGGGCAAACCATCAAGATCTGCTTCATCGGCACCAACAACAACTTCGTTCACCCTATGCATGTTCATGGCGGGCCTTTCCAGGTAGTGGCCCGCGACGGAGAGACGTTGGCAGAAAACCAGCGGTTTCTTGCCGATACGGTGAACGTCGGACCAGGACAGCGATACGACGTGGTTTGGACAGCGCGCAAACCCGGGAAATGGCTGGTGCACTGTCATATCCCGCATCACACCACCAACAACAATGTCGAGCAGAAAGGAGCGGGCGGCCTGACACTAGTTCTCAACGTGCAATAAGGGGCAGCCATCAAACCCAGGAGAGCTCAATGAATCATATGAGCAAAGAAATGCAAAGCTGCATCGATGAATGTCTGCGCTGCTACCAAGTATGTCTAGGAACAGCCATGACCCATTGTCTGGAAACTGGGGGCAAACATGTCGAACCCCAGCACTTCAGGCTTATGATGGCCTGCGCCGAGATCTGCCGCACGGCCGCTCATTTCATGTTACTAAATACGCCTCACCACAAGCACGTCTGCGGCGAGTGCGCGGGAATTTGCACCGAGTGTGCGAAGGACTGCGAACGCATCGGCGGCATGGACGATTGCGTCAAGGCCTGCAAGCAGTGCGCGGAAAGCTGCCGCGCCATGGCAGGCTAGATGAGCTGACAATCGATCAGGCGCTAGATCGATGTCTAGCGTCTGATCGGGCTATCGTTCGAGACGAAGTGCCTTTCCCCGGTCGGGTCGTCACAAACGTAAACGTCCTCGCCTTTCTGAAACCGTCGCCAAGAGTTTTCATGACAATTCGTGCTTTCCTTCCTGCCAAAGGCCGTGATCTCCGCCTCGATCTTTTCCGCGGCCTTGCGAACTGGGCAATCTTTCTCGATCACGTCCCGAATAACGCGGTCGCGTGGCTCACGACCAGAAATTATGGCTTCAGCGACGCAGCGGATATCTTCGTCTTCATTTCCGGCTATACGGCCGCATTTGTCTACGCCAAGAGCATGCTCGTTCAAGGCTTCGTTGCAGGAACCGCTCGCCTAATAAAACGCGTTTGGCAATTGTATATCGCGCACGTGTTGCTGTTCGTTTTCTATATCGCGGCAATCGGCTGGGTCGCGGAAGCCTACAATCATTCTCACCTTGTGGATGAATTCAACGTTGCAGGGTTGATCGACCGTCCAATGCTGACCTTAATGCAAGGCCTGCTGCTCAAATTCAAGCCTTTGAATCTCGACGTTCTCCCGCTCTATATCGTTCTGATGGCAGCATTTCCGCTGCAATTGTGGCTGATGCTTCGGCGGCCAGACCTTGCAATCGCGAGCTCGCTCGTCCTCTATTTCGCTGCACGCCAATTCGGGTGGAATCTTTCCGCGTACCCATCGGGTGTTTGGTATTTCAACCCGTTTACATGGCAACTCCTCTTCGTGCTTGGGGCCTGGAGCGCGCTCGGTGGAGCGTCGCGGCTGCAGAGATTCATTCGGTCGCCCGCGATCATATCGATCTGTTTCGTATATCTGGGATTTGCGCTGCTTATGACGGTTGCAGGTTACGTCGGGCCGCTTGGAAAACAAATCCCTGAGGGGCTGTTGGGTGCATTCAATCCTAACGACAAGACAAACCTCGCGCCATATCGGGTTCTACACTTCGTTGCCTTGGCCGTTCTGGTCGTTCGGTTTCTCCCCTTCAGTTGGCCCGGGTTGACCTCGCGCTGGCTTCGCCCACTGATCATCTGCGGTCAGCGTTCATTGGAAGTGTTCTGCGTCGGAGTGTTTCTCTCCTTCGTCGGTCATTTCCTTCTCGAACTGATCTCCGACTCGCTTCTCGCGCAGATCATCGTGAGTGTGTCTGGAATCGCGCTCATGACAGCCGTCGCCTACTACCGATCGTGGTCCAAGGATCTGGACAAGCAACCCGCGGCGTCCAAATCCAGTGCGGAATCGGTTTCGACATCGGTCAGTTAGAAGTTTGTTCGGAGGAAGAAATGTTTGGAGTAGTCTCGATGGCCAACGAAGTACGGACCCGCGACATGGATATCTCAGGCAAATATCCAGCCGTTTTGACTCGCAGGAGTGTTCTGGGACTCACAGCCGCGCTACTGGCTTTTCCAGACAGCGCTACCTCCGCTGCGGAAACCGTTGTCTTGGTTCATAAGGATCCAGATTGCGGTTGCTGCTCGGGTTGGGTGCGCCATCTCAAAGAAGCTGGTTTCACCGTGACGATCGAGGAAACGGCGGATCTTCATGCGGTCCGGAAACGCCTTCGCGTACCTGCCGACCTCGCAGCATGTCATACGGCGGAGGCGGATGGATATGTCATTGAAGGTCATGTCCCCGCAGCGGCCCTGCGGCGACTATTGAAGGAACGTCCGAACGCGGTCGGATTGGCGGTTCCCGGCATGCCTTTGGGATCACCGGGGATGGAGGGCAGCCGGGTCGATCCTTATAACGTCGTTCTTTTCGACGCCTCCAGCCGGCGAACGTACATGCGGTTCATCGGCGGCGATATCGCTGGTTGAGACTGATCTTTTAACCATGCCGCAGGTAGCTGTGATCTGATCGTTTTCCGCCTATGGCGGATTTGTGATGTGATCTGCCTTCCCAAGTCCACGATCCTATGGGATGTTGGGCTATGAATTTTTGTCGATTCATCAGCCGTTTGCTCGCGGTCTTTGCGATTGCCGGGCTTGTTGCTTCGCCGCTGGTCACGCCAGTGGCGGCAAAGCCGCTGTCGGCTGCCGTGATGAGCGATATGTCGGCAATGTCCGCCGACATGCCTTGCTGTCCGGAGACACAAAAGAGCAACGATTGCCAGGATTGTCCGTTTCGTGTGACGTGCGCGTTGGGCGTCGCACAGGCGCAACCTCCTGTGGCAACCGGAATCCTGGCGCCTCTGCCAGTACACTGTCCGCTCACGGCTTTCGACGATCGGATCGCCGATGGCCTCGACGGCTCTCCGCCGGATCATCCCCCTCGAAACCTGGTCTGACCGGCGCTTAAGCGCCGATTGTTGCCGCGTGGACGCAAGTTCGCGCGGATGATGCATGCCGCCCTGCGGCAGATCCAGGATATCGAGGATTTATAACCATGAAGACGTTTAACTTCGCGCGCGCCGTCCAGGCGGCGCTGATCGCTGCCGCAATCGGTGGCGCAAGCACGGCCGCTCTGGCAGAAATCAAAGATTACAAGTTCGAGCTGGTCGATCAGACCGTCCAGGCCGGGCCCGACAAGGTCATCACCGTCCGACTGATGAACACGAAGACCGGCAAGCCGGTGCCTGACGCCGTCATCTTCGCAACGCGTCTCGACATGGCTCCGGACGGCATGCAGGAGATGGCAACCAAGATCGCGCCGGTGCCCGGCGCCGAACCCGGTACTTACCGCTTCAAGGCCACGTTCGGCATGGCGGGCCGCTGGCAGCTTTCGCTCGGCGCCAAGGTGCAGGGCGAGACCGGTACCGTCGAGAACAAACTCGTTATCACGGCGCAGAAATGACCCGCGCTGTTCTCACAAGCGTTGCTGCCGCGTTGATCGCGGCAGTAGGCATTGGATTCGTCGCCGGCACGCAGCGGCTGCCGGCGCGCGCCTTCGCCATGGTTACTACCGCAACGGCGGAAGGAAATTCCGCGCCGATCTATTTTCAAGATCCGGACGGCAAGCCTGCGTATTCGCTGACGCCCAGGAAGACCGGGGATGGCCGCGACTATCGGGGCGTACCGGCGGGCACCGACGTCAGTTTTGACGAGGCAACTCCGGACACGCTGCCACCAGCAGCGGCATCCGCCGGCGGCGCTACGGAGCGTAAAATCAAATATTACCGCAATCCCATGGGGCTGCCGGACACTTCGCCGACTCCGAAGAAGGACTCGATGGGGATGGACTACATCGCCGTCTTTGAAGGTGATGATTCCGACGACGGATCCGTCAAGCTTTCCCCCGGCAAGATCCAACGTACCGGCGTCAGCTCCGAACCCGCAACATCGCGCGTCATTCGAACCCTCATTCGCGCGCCAGGCACGATCCAACTCGACGAGCGACGGATCTCCGTCATTTCGATGCGAGCGGAAAGCTGGGTGCAGAAAGTCGCGAACGTCACCACTGGCAGCAAGGTCAGCAAGGGCCAGCCGCTGATGGAAATCTATAGTCCATCCGTGGCCTCGGCCGCGGCGGAATACATCGCCACCATCACGTCGAAAGGGACGAGCGGGGTGGCCGTGTATGGTCGCGGCTCGCGTCAACGGCTGATGAACCTCGACGTTCCCGACACGGCAATTGCCGCCATGGAGAAGAGCGGCACTGTTCCGATCACCATCGATTGGTCGGCACCGCGCGACGGCATTGTGCTCGAACGCAATGCCATTGAGGGCATGCGCGCGCAGCCCGGCGATGTGTTGTTCCGGGTTGCGGATACGTCCGTGGTTTGGGCGATGGTCGACGTCGCGGAGCGCAGTCTCGGCACGATTTCGGTTGGACAGCCGGTGATCGTGAAGGCGCGCAGCTTTCCTGGCCGCGAATTCGCCGGGAAGATCAGTGTCATCTATCCGCAAGTGAATCGGGAAACACGGACCGCCCGGGTGCGGATCGAATTGGCCAATCCGGATGGCGCTCTGCTTCCCGACATGTATGTCGATGCGAACATCGATATTGGCAACTCGCAGCCTGTGCTTACCGTGCCTGAAAGCGCCGTTCTCGATACCGGCAATCGTCAGGCGGTATTTGTCGAGAAAGGACAAGGGCGCTTCGAGCCGCGCGAAGTGAAACTCGGCCATCGCGGCGATGGCTATGTCGAAATCCGACAGGGCCTCGCGGAGGGCGATCCCGTCGTCGTCTCAGCCAACTTCCTGATCGATGCGGAAAGCAATCTGAAGGCCGCCCTTAAAGGGTTTTCGGACGCGGGAGGCCAGCAATGATCGCGCGCGTCATCAATTGGTCGGCTCGTAACCTGCTGCTGGTCCTGTTCGGCACCGGCTTCGCCGCCGCCGCGGGCATCTACGCACTGGTCCATCTGCCGCTCGATGCGATTCCGGATCTCTCCGACACCCAGGTGATCGTCTACACCGAATATCCTGGCCAAGCGCCGCAGGTGATCGAAGACCAGGTCACGTATCCGCTGACGACTGCTATGTTGACCGTGCCCCGGTCGAAAGTGGTGCGCGGATTTTCCTTCTTCGGGGGTGTCGTTCGTTTACGTCATCTTCGAGGACGGCACCGACATCTACTGGGCGCGTTCGCGCGTGCTCGAATTCCTCAACGGCGCCACGTCGCGGTTGCCAGCCGGCGTGAGCCCGACGATCGGTCCCGACGCCACGGGCGTGGGATGGGTCTACCAGTACGCGGTGGTATCGAAGGAGTTGAACCTCGCCGACACGCGGACCATCCAGGACTGGAATCTGAAATTCGCGCTCGCGAAGGCCGAAGGTGTCGCTGAAGTCGCGAGTGTCGGCGGCTTCGTCAAGCAGTACAACGTCATCCTCGATCCGCAACGCATGCGCGATCTCGGCATCACCATGCAGAAGATGCGCGACGCGATCCGCGCCAGCAATGCCGATGTCGGCGGTCGGACGGTGGAGCTTTCGGAATTTGAATACGTCATCCGCGGCAAAGGCTATCTGAAGGGGATCAACGACCTCGGCAACATCGTGCTGAAGACTAGCAACGGCACGCCGGTTCTGCTGCGCGATGTCGCCCGCGTCGAACTCGGTCCGGACGAGCGCCGAGGCATCACCGAGCTCAACGGCGAGGGAGAGGTGGCCAGCGGCATCGTGCTGCAACGTTTTGGCGTCAATGCGCTCGACGTCATCGATAACGTCAAGAAACGCTTTAAAGAGATCGCGAGCAGCCTGCCGAAATCCGTCGAGATCGTCCCGGTTTATGACCGCTCCAACCTGATCAACGCTGCCATCGCTACGCTGAAGCACACGTTGCTCGAGGAAAGTGTGGTCGTCGCCTTGGTCTGCATCGTCTTCTTGCTGCATGTCCGCAGCGCGCTCGTCGCCATCCTGATGCTGCCAGTCGGCGTGCTGATGGCGTTCGGCGCGATGAAGCTGCTCGGCCTCGGCTCCAACATCATGAGTCTGGGCGGCATCGCTATTGCGATCGGCGCCATGGTCGATGCAGCGATCGTCATGATCGAGAATGCACACAAGCATCTGGAGCGGGCTGAACCCGGACGGTCAAGGGTCGACATACTGATAAAGGCTGCGTCCGAGGTCGGGCCGGCGCTGTTCTTTAGCCTGCTGATCATCACCGTGTCGTTCATGCCGATCTTCACGCTGGAATCGCAGGAAGGCCGGCTGTTCAGCCCGCTGGCGTTCACCAAGACCTTTTCAATGGCGGCGGCGGCATTGCTGTCGGTAACGCTCGTCCCGGCGCTGATGATCATCTTCGTGCGCGGCAGAATCGTGCCCGAGCACAAGAACCCGATCAACCGTTTCCTGATCTGGATCTATCGGCCGGTGATCAAGGCCGTGATGCGTGCCAAGGCATTGGTGATCCTCATCGCGCTGGTAATTGTTGTGGTGACCGTCTGGCCCGCACGCCAGCTCGGCACCGAGTTCATGCCCAACCTCAACGAAGGCACGCTGCTCTACATGCCGACAACGCTGCCCGGCATTTCGGTCACCAAAGCGGGTGAACTTCTGCAGACCCAGGACAGGATTATCCGGGCGTTTCCGGAGGTGGCGTCGGTCTATGGTAAAGTCGGCCGCGCAGCAACCGCGACCGATCCGGCCCCGTCCGAGATGTTCGAGACTATCATCAATCTGAAACCCAAGGAGCAATGGCGGCCGGGCGTGACGATTGATGGCCTGATCACTGAGATGGACAAGTCCCTGCAGTTTCCTGGCGTCTCGAACGCCTGGACCATGCCGATCAAGGCGCGCATCGACATGTTGTCGACCCGGAATCCGGACGCCGATCGAGGTCAAGGTGATCGGGACCGATCTGGTCGTGATCGACAAACTCGCGAGGCAGATCGAGCAGGTTCTGAAAGCCGTGCCCGGAACGTCATCGGCCTACGCCGAGCGGGGCATCGGCGGATATTATCTCGACGTGACGCCGGATCGTGAGGCTTTGGCGCGCTACGGCATCATGGTCCAGGACGTTCAGGATGTGATTGCGACCGCACTCGGCGGCCAGACGGTAACCACCACTGTAGAAGGCCGTCAGCGCTTCAGCGTCAACATGCGCTACCCTCGGGACCTGCGTGATAGTCCGCGGGCCATCGCTAACGACGTTCTGGTTCCGATGCCGGCCGGTGGCGCGGTGCCGCTCGGGGAAGTCGCCAAGATTGAACCCGCGCGAGGGCCGACATCGATCCGCACCGAGAACGGCCAACTGGCGACCTATATCTATGTCGACATCCGCGACCGCGATCTCGGCGGGTACGTTGCCGACGCACGGCGGGCGGTGCAAGCCAGCATTCAGTTTCCGGCGGGATACTATGTGGTCTGGAGCGGCCAGTGCGAATATCTCGAGCGTGCGACGGCACGCCTGAAGATTGTGGTGCCGGTGACGCTGCTAATCATTTTCTCCTGCTGTATCCTTAATTTCCGCTCGATCACGGATACGTTGATCGTCATGCTGTCGCTACATTCTCTCTGGTGGGCGGGCTCTGGCTGATGTGGTGGCTGGGCTTCAACCTGTCGGTGGCAGTCGTGGTTGGATTCATCGCGCGCTGGCCGGGGTCGCCGCAGAGGCGGGCGTGGTTGATGTTGATCTACCTCAAACAGGCTTTTAGCTGAGATCAAGGCGCAGCGTGACGCCGAACAGCAAACGCTGGCCCGTCACGACCTCTACGACGCCATCATGGAAGGTGCCGTGGAACGGGTACGTCGAGATGATGACGGTCGTGGCCATCATGGCGGGGCTGCTGCCGATCATGTGGAGCA
>JANQAK010000005.1 GCA_024707075.1 Afipia sp. | reverse complement strand
CACGAAAATGATCATCAGCGCCGGCACCAGCGTCACCGACAGCAACGCCGCCGCCGCCATCGCAAAAGTCTTGGTGAAAGCCAGCGGGCTGAACATCCGGCCTTCCTGCGATTCCAGAGTGAAGATCGGCATGAACGACACGGTGATGATCAGCAGGCTAAAGAACAGCGCCGGCCCGACCTCGGACGCCGCCTTTATCAGGATGTCGACTCTTGACCGTCCGGGTTCAGCTCGCTCCAGATGTTTGTGCGCATTTTCGATCATGACGATCGCTGCGTCGACCATGGCGCCGATCGCAATCGCGATGCCGCCCAGACTCATGATATTGGACCCCAGTCCCAGCAGCTTCATTGCGCCAAAGGCCATCAGCACCCCAACCGGCAGCATGATGATGGCGACGAGCGCGCTGCGGACGTGCAGCAAGAACACGATGCAGACGAACGCAACGACGATGCTTTCCTCCAGCAACGTATGCTTGAGCGTGGCGATGGCCGCATTGATCAGGTTGGAGCGGTCATAGACCGGGACGATCTCGACGGATTTCGGCAGGCTGCTCGCGATCTCCTTGAAGCGTTTCTTGACGTTATCGATAACGTCGAGCGCATTGACCCCGAACCGCTGCAGCACGATGCCGCTGGCAACTTCTCCTCCCCGTTGAGCTCGGTAATGCCGCGACGTTCGTCCGGGCCGAGTTCGACCCGGGCGACATCCCGCAGCAATACGGGGGTCCCGTTGTTGGTCTTCAGCACGATGTTGCCGAGATCGTTGATGCTCTTCAGATAGCCCTTGCCGCGGATGACGTATTCGAACTCCGAGAGTTCGACGGTGCGGCCGCCGACGTCGGCGTTGCTGGCACGGATCGCATCGCGCATCTTCTGCATGGTGATGCCGAGATCGCGCATGCGCTGCGGATCGAGGATGACGTTGTACTGCTTGACGAAGCCACCGACACTCGCGACTTCAGCCACGCCTTCGGCCTTCGCCAGCGCGAATTTCAGATTCCAATCCTGGATTGTGCGTGTGTCGGCCAGGTTCAATTCCTTCGACACCACCGCGTATTGATAGACCCATCCCACGCCCGTGGCGTCGGGACCGATCGTCGGGCTTACACCGGCGGGCAACCGCGAAGCCGCGCCGTTGAGGAATTCGAGCACGCGCGAACGAGCCCAGTAGATATCGGTGCCGTCCTCGAAGATGACGTAAACGAACGACACCCCGAAGAAGGAAAAGCCGCGCACGACCTTGGATCGGGGCACGGTCAGCATCGCAGTTGTCAGCGGATACGTGACCTGGTCTTCGATCACCTGCGGCGCCTGGCCAGGATACTCGGTATAAACGATCACCTGGGTGTCCGAGAGATCCGGAATGGCATCGAGCGGCAGATGGACCAGTGCGTAGATGCCGGCGGCAGCGGCGAAGCCGGTGCCGAACAGGACCAGCAGTAGGTTACGAGCCGACCAATTGATGACGCGGGCGATCATTGCTGGCCTCCCGCGTCCGAAAACCCTTTGAGCGCAGCCTTCAGATTGCTTTCCGCATCGATCAGGAAGTTGGCCGAGACGACGACCGGCTCCCCCTCCGCGAGGCCCTGTCGGATCTCGACATAGCCGTCGCCGCGATGACCGAGTTTCACCTCGCGGGGTTCAAATCGCCCCTGCCCTTTCTCGACGAAGACCGCCTGACGGCTGCCAGTATCAAGAACGGCACTCTCGGGCACGGCAAGTACCGGCTGCGAGCTGCCGATACCGACATTCGCATCGACATACATGTCGGGAAGCAGCGCGCCATCCGGATTGGACAATTCGATCCGCACCCGGGTGGTTCGTGTTTCCCGATTCACTTGCGGGTAGATGACACTGATCTTCCCGGCGAATTCGCGGCCAGGAAAGCTGCGCGCCTTCACGGTTACCGGCTGTCCAACCGAAATCGTGCCGAGACTGCGCTCCGCGACATCGACCATCGCCCACACCACGGACGTATCCGCAACCCGGAACAACACGTCCCCGGGCTGCGCGCGCATACCTTCAATGGCGTTACGTTCGAGCACAATGCCGTCGCGCGGCGCCGACCAGTCGATGGTGATCGGAACAGTGCCGCTCTTCTCCATAGCTGTAATTGCTGTGTCGGGGACGTCGAGGTTCATCAGCCGCTGCCGCGAGCCGCGACCATACACGGCGACGCCGCTCGTCCCCTTCGACGTGATGGTGGCTATGTATTCGGCGGCCGCCGATGCCACGGATGGACTGTAAATTTCCATCAGCGGCTGGCCTTTACTGACTTTGCTGCCGGTGGTGACGTTCGCGACTTTCTGTACCCAGCTTTCGGCTCGCATCGAAATGACGGAGATGCGGCGCTCGTCGAGCTGGATCGTGCCTGGCGCACGAATGAGGGTTCGAATGACGCGCGATGTTGCGGGTTCGGAGCTGACGCCGGTACGCTGGATCTTCCCTGGCGAAAGCTTCACCGATCCATCGTCGCTGTCGTCACCGTCATAGACCGGGATGTAATCCATCCCCATCGAATCCTTTTTCGGCGTCGGCGAGGTGTCCGGCAGTCCCATCGGATTGCGGTAATACTTGATCTTGCGCTCCGCCGCTGTCGCTGATGCGCTCTCAATCACTGGCGCTTCGTCGAAACTGACATCAGCAGCCGCAGGTACGGCCGTGTAGTCACGTCCATCCGGCGCCTTCTTTGGTGTTGGCGAGTAAAACGGTCTGCCGTCGGGATCCTTGTAGTAGATCGTTGCGCCATTCGTTTGCGCGGCCGCAGATGCCAGAGCCGCCGGGCTTGCCCCTTCGGCTGGCTGATGTTGACCGCGGCCGGTGATGAATCCGCCACCCGCCGCCGCGATCAATGCGGCGGCAGCAGCAATAGCCAGGCTGACCGTTCTCATCACTGCGCCGTGATGACGAGTTTGCTTTCGACGGTGCCGGTCTCGCCCTGTACTTTGGCCCCGAGCGAAAGTTGCCATCGGCCCGCCATGCCGAACGTGGCCTTGAAGCGGTAAGTGCCAGGCTCGGCGCTAGGAGCCGAAGCGACCTTGGTGGCCATTTCCTGCATGCCGTCGGGCGCCATGTCGAGACGCGTTGCGAAGATCACCGCATCAGGCACCGCCTTACCGGTGGTCTTGTTGACGAGCCGGACCGTAATGGTTTTGTCCGGACCGGCCTTAACGGTCTGGTCGACGAGCTGGAACTCATAGTCTTTGATGTCGGCGCGTGCGGCCGTGACTGTGCCACTGATAGCAATGCCGATGAGCGCCCCCGGAGGGCGCGCGGTAGATTGAACTTCTTCATTTCAAAATCCTCGAATGATCATGATTGCCGCAAGGCGGCATGCGTCGATCCGCGCGACCGAGTCGCGCGGCAACACGGCGCCGAGGCGCCGATCAGATCAGGTTCGAGGGGGTTGGTCGGGAGGAGGACGATCGAAGCCGTCGGCGATCCTATCGTCGAAGGCCGAAAATAACTTGCGCGTTTGCAGAGGTGTCACGACTCCAACTGCCATAGGAGGTTCCGCCTGGGCAACGTTCAACGTACACATCGCGCGGAGCGGACAATCCTTACAATCGTTGCTCTTCTGTGTATCCGGACAGCAAGGCATGTCGGCGGACATCGTCGACATATCACTCATCTCTGCCGCCGACAGCAGTTTTGCCGCCGCCGGCGTGGTCAGCGGCGAAACAATGAGCCCTACAATCGCAAAGACCGCGAGCAACCGGCTGATGAGTCGGCAAAAATCCATAGTCCAACCTCACATAGGATCGTGGACTTGTGAAGATGGATCACATCACAAATTCGCCACCACAATGGGCCGGGAACGAGCGAGCGACGACGTTAACCTAATTAAGGGAACCGCCTTAACCAGCGATATCCCCGCCCAGGAAGCGCATAAATGTTTGACGGCCAGAGGTCCCGAAAAGAACGACCTCATACCTTTCGGGCGCGCCGCCTTCCATTCCGGGTGATCCGACGGGCATTCCGGGAACCGACAATCCGACGGCGTTGGGACGCTTTTCTAGCAGTTGTCGTACAGCGGCTGCAGGGACATGACCTTCGAGGACATATCCGCTGACTTCGGCAGTATGACAAGCGGCCAGGTCGGGTGGTACGCCGAGACGCGTCCGGACCACGTGAAGGTTTGTCGTTTCATCGACTTTAACCGCGAAGCCTGCCTCCTTGAGATGGCGAACCCAGCCCGAGCAGCACCCACAATTTGGGTCCTTGTGAACCAAGACCGCAGCCCCGTCGGCGGCGACAGCGCCACGCGGAAAAGCCAGCAATGCCGCTGTTAGTCCTAAAGCACATCGTCGCGTGAAAAGGCGTGGAGATATGCTTGAGTTATCCATGTCGCGATCCGTTTCCGTTATTGTTGAGAGTAATCCAAACACTGCCTGCGCCAAACGAACTTCTATGTGACCGATTCCGACACCGACCTGGCTTGGGGTTGCTTATCCAGGTCTTTCAACCAAGATCGGTAATAGGCAACGGCCGTCATCAGCCCGATTCCCGAGCCGCTCACGATGAGCTGGGCGATGAAAGAGTCCGAAATCAGCTCGAGTAAGAAATGGCCCACGAACGAAAGAAACACTCCGACGCAGAATACTTCGAGCGAACGCTGGCCGCAGACTATTAGCGGCCGAAGCCAGCGCGACTTCAAGCCGGCCCAGCCAAGAGGAAGAAATCGCACGACCAGCACTGCCAAAGCAACAAAATGCAAAACCCGGTACGGTGCGAGATTGGTCTTGTCGTTGGGATTGAATGCGCTCAACAACCATTTGGGGATCAGCTCACCCAGTGGTTCAAAATAGCCTGCGACGGTCATGAGCAGCGCAAATATCAAATACCCAGCGCAGATCGATACGGCCGCCGAGGATCGGATAATCATCCGCGCCCGTGACGCTCCACCGAGAGCGCACCAAGCGCCAAACATGAAGAGGAATTGCCACGTATACGGATTGAAATACCAGACGCCCGACGGATACGCGGGAAGATTCCAGCCAAACTGCCGTGCGGCGAAATAGAGGACGAGCGATCCGGCGATCGCAAGGTCTGGTTGCCGAAGTGTCAACCATAGCACCGGCGGAAACATTGCCATCAGGACAATATAGAGCGGTAGAACATCGAGATTCAGGGGCTTGAATTTTAGCAACAGCCCCTGCGTCAAATTGATGATCGGATGATCGATCAACCCTGCGACGTTGAACTCGTCCAGGAGATGCGAATGATTGTAGGTTTGAGCAACCCAGCCAATCGCAGCGATATAGAAGACGAACAGCAGCACGTGCGCGACGTACAGTTGCCAAACGCGCTTGAATAGAAGGGCGGTTCCTGCAATGAAGCCTCGCTTGAGCATGCTCTTTGCGTAGACGAACGCAGCCGTGTACCCCGAGATGAATACGAAGAGGTCCGCTGCGTCGCTGAAGCCGTAATTCCTCGTCGTCAGCCAAGCGACCGCGTTGTTCGGAATGTGGTCGAGAAAGATTGCCCAATTCGCGATACCGCGGAAAAGGTCGAGACGAAGATCTCGCCCTTTGGCAGGAAGGATAGCACGCACTGTCATGAAAACTCTGGGTATGGTTTCGAAAGGGACGTTTCTGTTCTGTGGCCATCGAAGTCCCGGATGAAGCCTCGGCTTAAAGAGGAACGCGGAGCAACCATCGATCGAGTAGTTGGCCGGTTGCTCTCCAGCGCGGCAGCTCTCCGCGCATTGTGTGCGGAGCCCGCCTGTAGAGCGAAGAATACTGTTCGCTCTACAGGATAGGCGCCCGCCAACCCGATTAGATTGCGATCGTGCTCGACAATTTGAATCGATCGCAACCGTTCCGATCTCTTACTTGGATTTTTGAAGAGTGGTCACGGTGATCTGACCATTGACCCGGTCGGCATCGAACTTAACCTTATCACCGACCTTGACGGTCTTCAGCACCGCAGGATCCTGGACCCGGAACACCATCGTCATCCCTTCGTCCATATCGAGCTTCTTGATGGGGCCGTGCTTCAAGGTGATTTTACCGGCAGACTCATCGATTTTCACGACCGAGCCCTCAACGGGGGCTGTTTGAGCCGACGCAGTGAAGCTCATCAATCCGATCGAGAGTACGGCGGCGACGGCCAGAAGTTGTTTACGCATGTGTTTTCCTTTCAGTTGATCAACCTTCGGAATGAAGGCTCTACGCTCCCCAGCGATTCAATTACTTAACGATCACCGTGCCGAGCATGCCGGACTCGCGATGTCCGGGAATCAGGCACGCAAATTCGAACTGACCTGGCTTGCTGAACTTCCAGACAAGCTCGCTACCCTCCTTCGGGTCGATCCGTTTGGCGTTCGGATCATCGTGCTCCATGTCGGGATTCTTCTTCATCACTTCGGCATGCTTGAGATTATCCTCGGTGCTCGCCAACACGAACTCATGTTCAAGATCGCCGTTGTTCTTCAGTACGAACTTAATTTGCTCATTGGTGCGAACCTCGACGCGGTCGGGGATGAACAGCATCTTTCCGTCCGACTCTCGCATGACGACCTGCACGATCCGGGCGGGCTTTTTCGGATCACCCGGCTCGCCCGCCGAGTAGCCCGCGTCGTGGCCATGGCTATGACCTGGCTCACCCGAGCCTGCGTTGGCTGAAATCGTTGCAGTACCCATCAGTGCAAATGCGGCCGCATAGACTCTAAGTTTGCTCATTTGGTTCTCCTGTTAGTGGTTGTTCATGTGGCCGCCCTTAGGCTTCACCACGTTGACTTCGACGCTTGGTTTGCTCGACGAAGGTGCTTCTGCTTTCCGCGCGGGAGCCGCAGACGGATTGTCGACTTCATAGGCCACCGTTCCGGCCGGATTCTTGTAAGGACCTGGATCCTTGTAATCGCCGGATGCGATCCCATCGCGCACCTTCACCGTCGTGAACATGCCGCCCATCTCGATGGGCCCGAACTGGCCGAAGCCGGTCATCATCGGAATCGTGTTGTCCGGCAGCGGCATTTCCATCTCACCCATGTCCGCCATGCCGGCGCTACCCATCGCCATGTAATCAGGCGCGAGCTTGCGGATGGGTTTGACGAGATCGCGGCTTCGGGCGCCGATAAAGTTCCGGATATTGTGCCCCATGGCGTTCATCGTGTGATGCGACTTGTGGCAATGCAGCGCCCAGTCGCCTTCCGCATCGGCGACGAACTCGTAAGCGCGCATGGCGCCGACCGGAATGTCGATGGTGACTTCGGGCCAACGCGCTTCCGGCCTGACCCATCCGCCATCCGTGCAAGTCACCTCAAAATCGTAACCATGCATGTGAATCGGATGATTGGTCATGGTCAGATTGCCGACGCGAACCCGCACGCGATCGTTCTTGCGCACGACCAGCGGATCGATCCCGGGGAAGACCCGCGTGTTGAAGGTCCACATGTTGAAGTCGGTCATCTCCGAGACCTTCGGGAGATAGGTCCCCGGATCGATGTCGTAGGTACTGAGCAGAAACACGAAGTCACGATCCACCCGCATGAACGCCGGGTCCTTGGGGTGAATGACGAAGAACCCCATCATGCCCATCGCCATCTGCACCATCTCATCGGCGTGCGGGTGGTACATGAAGGTGCCGCTCTTCTTCAGCACGAACTCGTACACGAAGGTCTTACCCGGCTTGATGTGCGGTTGGGTCAGACCGCCGACGCCGTCCATGCCGTTCGGCAGCAGCATTCCGTGCCAGTGAACGGTCGTGTGTTCTGGCAGTTTGTTGGTGACGAAAATGCGGACCTTATCGCCCTCGACAGCTTCGATCGTCGGTCCGGGTGACTGACCGTTGTATCCCCACAAATGCGCTTTCATGCCGGGGGCCATCTCGCGCACCACAGGTTCGGCGACGAGATGGAATTCCTTCCAGTCGCCGTTCATCCGCCAGGGCAACGTCCAGCCGTTCAGCGTCACGACCGGCTGATAGTCCTGCCCGGTCGTCGGGTGCAACGGCGGCTGCATCGTATTTGTGGTGGTGACCGCCGCTTCCGGAATACTCGCGGCCTGCAGCCGCCCGCTGACGGCCGTTGCACTAGCAAGGACCGCGGCACTTCCGAGCAAATCTCTTCGCGAAATCATGTCAGTGCTCCTTCAATCGCCCGCCGCGCCGGAAGCGCTGGCAGTTGCCAGCGCGATCCCGGCCCGACCGGATGAGCCGCCGCCGACGACGGCTGTGGTGAGGTTGGTGCTGGCGAGCCAGAATTCGCGCCGTGCCGCGATCGCCGCCGTGTTCACGGTGATACGTTGCCGCACTTCGAGGAGCAGATCGAAAACGTCGATCAGCATCCCGTTGTAGCGAAGCTGACTTTCATCAACGACGATCTTCCGTAACGGCAGAACTTCCCGCGTGTAGTGGTTCGCGATGTCATAGGTCGACCGGTAGCTTCGATAGGCATCGCGCGCCTCCGAACGGACATTGACAGCCCGTTGCAGCAACCGATTAACGGACCCCATGTAAGTCGCTTCGGCTTCGCGCACGCGCACTTCGCCGAAATCAAAGATCGGAATTTCAAACGCGACATCAAAGCCGCGATCTTTGGTACGCTGGCCTGTTGCCTTATCCTTGGTGATTTTATCGGCGTAGCCGGCGTCCAGGACATTGATGAAGCGAGTCGCCTGGGTGAGCCCGTACGCCTTGGCGATCGCGTCAACCTCCATCCGTGAAATTTGCAGATCGACGCGGCGCCGAACGGCTTCGACCTCGATGTTGGCGAGCGCCTGGACGCGCTTCGGCAGCGGTGGCAGCGCGTTGGGAAGCTTGAAATCCAGATCGCTTCCCCACACGCCCATCGCGCGAATCAGAGCTTCGCGAGCGGACGTCGCGGCCGAATATGCGGTTGCGCGTTGCACGGCCAATTCGGCGGAAAACGCCTGTTCGCGTGCCTGATCGAGTTTGTTCATGGCGCCGGTTTCGCCGAGCCTCGTTGCAAGCTTGGCCGAGGTTTCGGCCGCGCCTTGCGCCTGGGTCAGGAATTCGGTGAGCTCGCGTGCGGCAACCGCCTGATAGTAGGCGCGGCGTGTGTCGGCCGCGATACGCAGCGTCTCCCAGACCACGCGCAATTGCGCCTGCCGGAACTTTTCCGCTGCGATCTCGGATCTGGCGGGCAAGGTCGCCAGTGCCAGCACGCTCACGATGATCTGGCGGTCGATCTCCACTTCCGCCGAGCCTGCGATGCGCGACAGCGAAATCGACGGATTCGGCGGCAGGCTCTCCCCGACCATGACCGCTTCTGCGAATGCGAGATCGTTGAACGCCGCCTGCAATCCGCGATTGTTCAGCAAGGCGATCTGCACCGCGGTATCCGCCGTCAGACTGCGCGCTAGGAGTTTGTCAACAACCGCGCGCGATGATGCCGCATCATCTGCCGTCTTCAGCGCGACGACGTCCTTGTTCATCTCCTGACGTGCGACGTCCGATACGAAGCTCATGCCGCCGTCAGGAGAGAATTGTGCGCAGCCGGATGTGAGAGCGGCCGCTCCGGCAACCAGAATCAATCGCAGCCGAACACTCAAGAGCGGTATTGTCAGTGGAGCGAGCGCTGCTTGGGAAGCTCTGAAAATATCCATGATGCCGCTCCTACTGGTTCGGCTTGGGCGCGGAGCGCTGGTTCTGCTCGACCCAAGACCCGGGCGAGACCGGACGCATGCTGGTGTAGGAACCGAGCCGCGATCGATAGACAGCGCCCGAGACCTTGGCGTTCGGATCTGTCGGGTCGGCTCCGACCAGCGGAACGCCGGGCGGTATACATCCCCCAAGCGCGACGGCGATGACTGCCATCCCCGTAAGAACGCTGAATTTCCTTTGAAAGAATCCGATCGCTACCGAATGAACGGCGGCGGACTTCGCCCCAAACTGCGCAAGCATGACATTTTCCTGAACTGCCGATGAACCATAGGCCCGCGTGCCCTCACGGGCGCGGCACCACGTCATTCAAGTCAGGTCAGGAAATGGGGGGACGATAGTGTCGAGGGGGGAGCTCTGTCGGCAACGTCCCGATAGTTCTCGGACGCACAGACGGACGTCGGCATCAAGGGTTTGACAATGTCCATAACCGTGGTCGGCAATGCGCTCAAGCACACCATCCCACAACATTGCGCACCCGAAACCTTATGATGATCACTTGCAGGGGCTGGCGTTTCGTCAGCGACGGATATCGCGCTGTCGAAGTTCTTAGACTTGTTGAAATGAGCCTCGCCGCCAGGATGTTCGTGCACATGGCCGTCCCTATGGACGTGCTGCGAAGCGCCCTCGCTATGTTCATGCACGTGCACAATGCCCAGACCGTGATTTTCTTCAGTAAGACATGGCGCCGCCCGCGACCCATCCGGAAAACGCAAAGGAAATGCCCGGCGCCAGCACGCAAAGCAGATAGACCAAGGCGGCAAACCACCCGGCCCTCAGTCGCTTCGCTTTGCTCAATCGTACGAACATCCAGCTCTTCAATTCCGATATTAAGACACGCCGCAAGATTTGGAACTTAAGGGGAAACGGCTTCTCCGCCAAGTGCAAACATGTCTCATTTAAGAAAGTTCTATCGCGAACTTTCACCAGCCAGCAGCGTGAGCCGCCGCTCGCTCAATTTGGAGAGCACGGCGGCCCTTCCAAGCTCACACAGCAGCAATGCCATCGTCCAAGGCAACGCTCCGCCGAATGGTCGGCGGAGAACTCTGCCCCACCGGCCATGTCAAATTTGAGACAGGCTGGCTAGACTGGCTTTTCCTCTTCAGTGTCCTCCACTAACTTCGATCGAACTTGACGTCATCGGGTATCTCCCGCAGCAGCGTCTGTCCCTTGTTGAGACGCTCCGCCAGTGCCTCGACGAACGTCTGGAACCGCTCGCGTCCCTTCGCGTCTGCGCCACCATTCACATCGGCGGGCAAGGACGGCGTCGCCGTCAACCAGAGACGGATGAAGAGTCCCAGCGTCTCGGTTCCAATCGCAGTGTCACGCTCCAGGCGCTGCACCTGCCGCGACAGACGGTCAAGCCGGCGCGACAACGCAGCTTCGGCCCGATCGGCGCCGTCCGGAGACAGGAAACTCGTGATCGCCGCATCGGCGATGGACGACCGGGAGATACCCTTGCGATCCGAGTGATCGATCAATAGTCGCAAGGCTTCCGGCGACAAATGCATACTCGTTCGGACTTTCATCGCCATCGCCTCACAGCGTGATCCCATCGTCCGGGTCCATAGCGGCCTGCCGTGCAACGCTGCGCATCCTGTGACGGATGGTGGCAGACCGAATGCCAGCCTCGCTCGATTGATCGTCGACAATGGCAACCGTTGGCGTTGGGTCCATCCCTTCCGGCACAATCGCTTCGTGTTTTGATAACGCGGGCTCACGACGGATTCCGCCGTTGGCATTATCGTTGGCGCGTTGCAACCTCTCCTCCTGTGGTACAGATGGGGGAATTGGCCGCGCCATCCAGTCATCCCCATTCTCTTGTGCTCGCGTGCTTGCCCCCACACAGGGGGGCGGCCGAACACGATCGGTGAGACGGCGATCCTCGAAATAGCGGACCTTCTTCGCACGGATCGGCGACGTCCCTGAAACCAGCACGACTTCGTCGAAGGGCGGCAATTGCATCACCTCACCGGCGGTCAGAAGCGGACGCGCTGTCTCCTGACGCGACACCATCAGGTGGCCGAGCCATGGCGACAGGCGATGACCGGCATAATTTTTCATGGCGCGGAGTTCAGTCGCGACACCCAGTGCATCCGAGACCCGTTTGGCGGTCCGCTCATCATTGGTTGCGAACGCGACACGAACATGGCAATTGTCGAGAATTGAATTATTCTGGCCGTAGGCCTTCTCAATCTGGTTGAGTGATTGCGCAATCAGAAAGCTCTTGAGGCCGTAGCCTGCCATGAAGGCCAATGCCGACTCGAAGAAATCCAGCCGTCCGAGCGCCGGAAATTCATCGAGCATGAGCAACAGTCGCCGGCGTTTTGCCTTAGCTTGGAGATCTTCTGTGAGACGCCGGCCGATCTGGTTGAGAACAAGACGAATGAGCGGCTTGGTTCGCGAAATATCCGATGGTGGGACCACCAGATAGAGTGTCGCCGGCGTCGCTCCCTCGACGAGGTCTCCAATGCGCCAGTCGCATCGCGCCGTCACCTTTGCAACCACCGGGTCGCGATAGAGGCCGAGGAATGACATCGCGGTCGAGAGCACACCGGATCGTTCGTTCTCGCTTTTGTTCAACAGTTCACGAGCCGCCGAGGCGACAACGGGATGCGGGCGATCGCCGAGATGTTGCATCGTCATCATGGCTCGCAGTGTGGCTTCGATGGTCCGCTTGGGGTCGGACAGAAAATTGGCTACGCCGGCGAGCGTTTTCTCCGGCTCGGCGTAGAGCACATGGAGGATGGCGCCGACCAGCAAGGCGTGGCTGGTCTTTTCCCAATGGTTGCGCCGCTCCAGCGCGCCCTCGGGATCGACCAGGATGTCGGCGATGTTCTGGACGTCGCGCACTTCGCTGTCGCCGCGGCGCACCTCGAGCAGCGGATTGTAAGCAGAGGAGTCGGGATTGGTGGGATCGAACAACAGCACGCGGCCGAACGAGGCGCGCCAGCCCGCGGTCAACTGCCAGTTCTCACCCTTGATGTCGTGGACGATGCAACTGCCCGGCCATGTCAACAACGTCGGGACGACGAGACCGACACCCTTGCCGCTGCGGGTTGGCGCAAAACAGAGCACGTGCTCCGGTCCGGCATGACGCAGATACTGATGATTGATCTTGCCGAGCACGACACCGTCGGGGCTCAACAGGCCGGCCGCGCTGATCTCCTTGATGGTCGCCCAGCGCGCTGAACCATAGGTCTGCGCTTCTTTCGCCTCACGGGCGCGCCATACCGACATGACAATGGCGACCGCGACTGAGATGAAGCCACCGGAAGCAGCAATTAACGCGCCTTCGACGAAGATCCCGGGCGCATAGGCGTCATAAGAGAACCACCACCAGAAGAATGCCGGCGGCGGGTAAAGCGGCAAACCGCCGATCTGGTTCCATGGCGCGCCGAGTTGAACCTGATAGGCGAGACGCCAGGCGGTCCACTGCGTCGCGCCCCAGGTTGTCGTGAGCACGATCAGTGTCACGATCAGAATCTGGCCCCAAAGGATTTTCGTCGCGGGCACCGGCTTGCTCCTGACGGAACGGTCAGCCGTCAAGGAAACCGTCGGCGCATCACAAGGCAAGATGCGCGAAACGCCGATCGTAGGATCGGCGGATTTGGCGTGCAAAAACTGGCGAAGAACTTCTTATGGGATGACGGCACTCTTACAGCGGCATCCGCCCGATGCTGGTCGCCGCATTCACGGCGAGCGCTGCGCGCTTTCCGAAAGATATTTGTCCGGAGTGCCAAGGTCCAATTGTCGCGCACGTTCGGTGCGCTCGGCTGCGCGGAAGCTCAACTCCCGTTCCATCGCGCGCGTAAGCTCCCGCTTAACGTCGTCCATACGACGATCGTGTGATGGGTGGGGTCGGCGCGAAGCTATCGTCATATTCCGCTGCTCCGTCATCTTCCTTTCATGACGTTAGCATTGCGGGGGCGGTCACGAAACCTTGGCAACGGTATTATGGTAAGGTGTGCTGGGCTGACCGACCGTCACAGGCCCAATCCGCGCTGCCTCCCAAAGCTCCAATCGATGCCACCGCCCTCGCGCGCCACGCCAGTGATGTGCTGGCCGATGCGCCGGTCGAGAACAGGCTGCCATGGCACGAGGCTGAAGCCGAGGCCGTTGTCACCGCTGGAGGTCGCGATCATGGCGAAGCGACCACTGGCGAGATCGGTCTTGCCGATCAGTGTGCCACTGACGTGCTCGCCGGTCCCGGTCGATTGATAGGTCCGCCCACGCGCGGCTGCCAACTGCGCGCCGACGCGGGCGACTTCCTGTCGCTCCAGGCGGGTAACGAGATCGCGCGGCGCGCGGATGCCGCCGTCTGGCGCGCGCCAAGCGTGACCCTGTTCGAGCAGTGTGTCTTTGCGTTGCTCCAGCGCCTGCCGGACGTGCTGGCCGAATCCCGTGTCGGTCAGCGGCGTGCGCTGGCGTGAAGCCAGTTCGCGGTCGAGCCAGGTCGCGCCGTCGCTGGCGATTTGTTGTTCCAGATCGAGGGTGGCGAGGATACGGACTACGGCCTGCGCACCGCGGCGTGCGTCATATTCGGCGGCGCGTGACACCAAGTCTTCGGGAATACGCCAATGGTCGGCGTCGATGCGCTCGACGATGCCGGCGCGGCGCAGCGCTTCCAGCCGCCGGACATGACTGCGGACATAGCTATCGGAGTCACCACCGGGAATACGAACCGCGCCACTTTCGACGAGTGCGCGATGTGTGCTCGGGCGGTAGACGTCGCTGTTTCCGGCCACCTCCGCGATATTGCGGTCGGAGGAGCGCGGACCGGAGGACATCCCGCCGATCTGGACGATGCTTCCCACGGCTGGAGGCTCACTGTCCGCGGCATCCGGTAGGGCGACATGATGGACGCGGCCATCGACGCCATCGATGACAAGACCGATGCGCTCGCCCAGTTCATCGTCGAGCCGCTTGCCGATCACCTGACCGACGACGGGCTCCGGCATAGTCGCGCCATGTAGAACATAGCTGCCGAGTGCGCGCTCCTCGCCCCGGTCCGCAAGCGAGCGATTGATCGCCTTGATGATGTCGCCGCGCTCACCCAATTCGCGCAGCGTCGGCTCCAGCCTCTCGGAGAACGACCAAACCCCTGGTTCGGTCTGCGTCGCCAGTCCGTACCGCTCCAGATTCTTCAGCCGCCCGATGAACAGCGTCTCGTCGAGGTCGGCGCGGAGCTGGCCAGCGTCCGGCCGCAGATCGAGCCGTCGTGACGGCACCTCCTCGACCAGGATACGGTCGAGCCGGGTGAACCGTTCGGCCGTCATCTCGGCCTCCAGCTTCCCGCGCAATTCCAGATCGGTCTCGGGGCCGAGCTCTAGTGTCACCCGTTCCTGGGCGCGGATGCGCAGGCCATCGGTGATGTAGTCCTGGGCAATGATCAGATCCTTGCCGAGATCGTCCTTGCCGCGGATCACCACATGGCCGTGCGGATGGCCGGTGTTGAAATGGTCGATCGCGACCCAGTCGAGCTTCGTGCCGAGGTCTTCCTCCATCCGTCGCATCACGTCGCGGGTGAAGCCGCGCAGATCCTGCAGACGGTCAGCATCCTCGGGGGCAACGATGAACCGGAACTGGTGGCGGTCGTCGCGGCCACGCTCGAGGAAATCGCGGCCGTCGGCGGCGTCGGTGTCCGGCCCGTACAGCGTTCCGCGCGCACCATCACGCGTGGTGCCATCGCGCTGGAGATAGCGCAGGTGTGCATCCGCCCGTTTGCTTCCCGCGTTGAGCTTGACGATCCGCGCCTTCACGATCACGCGGCGCAGACGCTGGCCTGGCCCGCGCCCTTCGACCGACCGCTTCAGTCGGTCGGCCGCGGCTTGCCCGCGGCCGATCCGCGAGCACTTCCCCTTCCGGGGCCGCACTGCGCCCGGTCCGCGACGGCGGCGGTTCGAGAATTGCGCCGGCGTCAGTGCGGCGCCATTGGCCTTCGCGGATGCCTTCAGCACCTGGTCGATGAAAGAGCGCGGGCGTCCGCCGGCGCGGGTGCCGCGATTGCCGATACGGCCGGTGCGGATGCGGAAGTCGGAAGGCTCGTCGCTCATGCCGACAAGAATGCGGACACGGCAGCACGGCGCAAGACAGTTCAAACGACCGTCGTAACGGCGCGCGCAAATACAGGAGATCGGCGGCGCGGCAACCGGCGCGTCTATCGCGGTGACAGCATCGAGATCGGACGCTCCCTAAACAGACAATATGGAGCGGCACCGCTCCGATCGTTGAGATCACTCATCAAACTGATGAAGCACACATCGCTGCCGTCTCGCAGCCGCTCGCTACGTCGCGCTAACCAATGTGCAGACAACGCTTTTTTTGCAAACGGGCACCGAAGGGCACCGTTTGCTTTAATCTTGCCGTCCTCCGCTCGTTTGCTGGCGTTCTCAGAGACTCCAGCCTGATTCACGCAATTGCGCGAGACAGCACGAAAATGACGGAATGGGATTATGGCTTGCCGGGTGTGGGCGCTTGTTTAACGAACAAGCCGCCGGGAAGTGGCGTGAGCGCCGACAGATCGACAGCACCGCGGTCATGTCCAACGGGGGATGACTGCGGCGTGAACGACATCCGCGTGTCCGAGGATTTGCGCTGAGATCGCGAGACGAATAACGACGCCCCGCGCCAGGTGTTAGGCTCGCCGGCTGCGATCGCGTTGTCGCCAGTTTGCGCGTCGGACAGCAGCGGCGCCAGCGACGCGACATAGTTCCGGGTCTCGTCGGGCAACGGACGGCCTGTCGCAAGGTGGTCTTCGTAGCGCGTTGGGCCGACATTATAAGCGGCAACGAATCCGGACGTACCGAAGCGGTCGTGCATTTCGCGGAGATACGCAGCACCCGCCACGATGTTGTCGTGCGGATCAAAAGGATCGCCGCCGAGCGCGTAGCGTTCGCGCAGCTCGGCATACGTGGCGGGCATGATCTGCATCAGCCCGACGGCGCCCTTTGGCGACACGGCTTTGACGTTGCCGTGACTTCCGACCCTCATCACGGCGTGGATCCATGCCGCAGGAATCGCGAAACGCTCGGCCGCTTCGCTGACGAATTGCGACCACGGCGCGACCGCGTCAGCGACACGCGCCGACGCGGTCTCGCAGCGGGCCGTGAAGGGAGTGAGGACCACGAGCGAGGCGGTGACGATCATGGCAACGCGCAGCGGCTTCGCAAGCGGCGACACGGATTCACTCGCGCGGCGCGCGGCGCGATGGACGGGTCCAGATCAGATGGAACGTGTCACCGCCGCTCACCACCTGGAACAGGTTGGCGCGGATCGGTTGGCCGAATGATGGATCATCAATCAGCAGCGAGAGATAATCGCCAGCTTTGTCACCGGTACGCTTCCATCCGGCGCCGATTTCGACGTCGTCGGCAAGAACGCGGTAATTCGGAGCGTTATCGGTCTCGCTCACGATAGCCGGCACGATGATGATGACATCGCGTTTGAGCGTGAAGGTCCGGATTGTGCCGGTGTATCCATCGACGGTGCGGGTAAAGGTGCCGATCTGTGCCATGGTGGCCTCCGTTGCTGGGTGGGTAAAATAAAGTGTCATTCCGTCGGGGCGCGCCACGCGAAGCGTCCGTCGCCGGCCTCGTCGGTCCAGATCGGCACTGCGCGCGCGACGATCGCGCTGCGCGGCAATGGGCCGAAGTAACGGCTGTCGAGGCTGTCGGGCTCGTCCCAATTCATGAGGAAGATTTCGTCATCGGCGATGACGCGGCAGCCTTGCCAGACCGGCAGCGGATGGCCGCGCAGATCGCGTTCACGCGCGGGCGCGGCTGCAATGCCGTCAACGTTGATCTGCACGCCGAAACGACAGACGGTCTGCCCTGAGAGGGCGAAGATGCGTTTGAGCAGCGGCACGCCGCGCGGCAGATAACCACCATCCGACAATGTCGTTGCCAGCGGCTCCGGCGGCGTCACCACGGCCAGCATGGTGACATAGAGACGGTCTGGCGACTGCACCGCGTAAAGACCAAGCGGAACGCTCGGCGTGAGATTCCAGATATAATGTGGCGGTGAGTTCGCGCCGAGGGCTGCGAGCAGACTTGCGACCGCTAGTGACGCCGCGAGGGTATAGGCAGCGCGAGGTGTCATGGTGCGAAGTGTCATGGCGCGACTCGCCGCCGTTTGAGCCAGGCCTTATGGCGCGTCATCGTGTAAGCGCGCGGCGTATCGCCAACGCTGAGGCGGTTGTGGATGTGATGCCAATGTTCGGGCGCAGCGTCGGCGGGGTCGATGCCGAGCGCCTCGACACCGTCGATGGCCTGCAAGACCCGCTCGACCTTCGGCCAACCGGAGATTGTCAGCAGGATGACGCCACCTGGTTGCACCAGCGGCACCGTCGTGAAGGACTCGTCCGCCTGAACCGCACGAAGGATGTCGATGCGCGACAGCACGGTGCCGAAGTCATTGGCGGCCCAGCGCATGACGGCGAAGATGGCACCCGGCGCAAACGACACGCGGCGGCGATGACGATCGAGCCGCACGGAGGCGACCGGATGACCAAACCGGATGCGGTGCTCGATGCGTTTTGCTTGCCAAGTCAATTCGACATGCGTCAGCGTGTCGATTGCGGAATGCGCGGTCCTCGGATCGCGCGGCGCGGGCGTGCCGTTCAGTAAACCCGGTGGCTCACTACGCGTAGTTTCTGCGGAGGTCGGTCGGCGCGCGATCATGGCTATGGTCGCCTCACCGGTGGCCGGCCGCCGACCAGCGGACCCAAGCCGCTCACCGGCTTGGCGGCATGGACGACGCCCTTGCCTTGATCGGACGTGGACTGGCGCAGACCGATGTCGGCCCAGGTCTGCAGGTCTTCGAGGGCGTAAACGACACGGCCGCCGAGCTTCCGATAGCTCGGTCCGGTACCGTAGGTGCGGTGCTTTTCCAGCGTGCGACCCGACAGGCCGAGGAACCGGGCCGCCTCGGTGGTGCGCAAATAGCGTTGCTGCGAATTGGCGGGGTTGTCAGCCATGAATGCGCCCGGTGTGGGTTCGGTCGCCATCGGGGATCGACGGCGCGTCGGGCGCACGATTGCGAATTTGAGGCGTGGACGAGGATGCCGAAGATGCGGCTGTCGTTTGTGTCCATCCCCCCTCGCCGCTGCGAAGCTAGCGCGTAAACACAGCGTTGTGTTCGTCGGGCGCTAACGCTCTGCGTGGCGCGATGGATGCGCAGCGGCTATTGGCCGATCAGCAAGTCGCGGTAGCCGCCCCGCATCCGACCGACGGCGTCTTTGACCAGCCGGATGATCTGTGAACGACAGGACGAGGTCAGCCAGTCGCGCCGGCTTTGGGTCCGTACATCGGCATCAAGCAGGGTGGCGGCGAGGTCGCGATACGTCGCCTGTTGCTGATGACCGTCAAGTGCCCTCAGCATCAAGATCATGCGGCGGCGCTGCTGTTCGGTCAGCGGCGAGACAACCGGGCGCACCGCGGCATCCGTCAGGCTGTGCCAGAGGTGAAGGACGGCTTCGACGCGCTGCGCCACGTGCATATCGAATGGGATAACGGCGGCGATCGGAGCCGACGGGTTCGTATCGGGAAGAATCCAAATCCGCTGTTCCTCGCTCGCCCGCCGCCACAGCATGTGACGGCCGTCTGCGCGTTCCATGGCGGGCGCCGATGGAATCCGATCCAGCGTGATTGTGGATCCAGTCGCCGGCGGCGCCGTCGTGAGTATCACCGCAGCCGGAAGCACATTGAATTCCCACAACACCAGTGCCCGGTCGCTGCGTTGCTTCGGGTCGCACGGGAAAACTCAACCCCCAGCGCTGGGACAGCGCAAGGGCTGCCTCCAGCACGATGGTGACGCCGCTCATCGCATCGCGGCTCATGTGTTCGTAGTCTTCGCGGTAGTCAGGGTTGCGCCGCAGGAACTCCCAGGCGAAACCCGCGCGTTGCACACGATCAAGATAGGCGGTCGCATCTTGCGACCGCCAGCTTTCATCATCCGGCATACGAGCACTCCAGCGTTACTCAGCCTCAAGCAAGGCATGCCCTCCCCGTCGCCGAGTATTTGGAAGCGTTGTCCCACGCAGAAGTCGCCGCCACTGCAACGCGTGTTGCAACACCGTGGTCAGTGAAAGATGATGGAATAGGCGTGGTGCTTCGAAAACTGCGCGTGCTCAAATCATTGGGACGGCGGCTTGAGCAAGTCCCGGTATCCGGTCTGCGTCATCCATCTTGCGCGTGCAAGATGGCTGTCATGCACGTGACGCGCGCGATCCGGCTCACGTTGCGCATCAAGACCGAAAATGATCTGTACGACCTCGCGCCAGTCGGCACCCTCCTCATCCGCATCAAGAAGCCGAAGATACGTCTTGAGGTGCCGCTCGTCGTAAGGCGTGACATGCGGCAGGTCGGGTGGATGGTCGTCAAAAGCAACAATGGTCATGGCGGGAACTCGCGCCAAGCGTTTAACCGGATCGGACCGACGAAATACGACGCTCTTGCTGCGGATCGATGACAGTTGTTGGACAATTAACAGATTACTCGGCTTTTGACCCGTTTCTTCAGGCGATCCGTCCGGCAAGGGCCCCGAACTCTATCGGACTTCGAGGGGCAAGCAGGATCGGTTTGTCGAGTATACTCCGTAGTGAAATACCCTACAAGACGAACACTTTTCGAATGGAGATTCGGGAGGTATTCGCTCGCAACCTGCGCCGGACCCGGCACGCCAAGGGGCTGTCGCAGGAGGCGTTGGCGCATGAAGCGGACGTCGACCGCACCTATATCAGTTCGCTCGAACGCGGCGTTTACGCCGCGACCATCGACATGGTTGGTAAATTGGCCACAGTGCTCGGTGTCGAGCCGGACGTGTTGCTACGGCGCGCGTCGAAGCCCTCGCGCGGCAAGTCCTGATCCGGCGGCATCGCATCAGTTCTGGTCTCAAGATCACATCGCGTGGCGGAGAGTGCACCCCGCGATTTGCTGCGGCTGCGAAGACATCATTCGCCCGAATATGTGTGCCGCAAAGAGACCTTAAAGCTCGCCCTTGTCGGTCATGTCGTCTTCACACCGAGCGCTTATGCGGTGCACGGAGGAACAGGTGCCGATGACGACCGATTCTCGCCTGCGAACATTTGCGCGCTTCATGGGGTTTCGGGATTGCCCGGTTTGTGGGGAGACGCTGTTCGCGGCCGAGCATGCTGCCTTCGTCTGCGCGGATCGTATCACGTTGCACTGGCACTGTGACGCTTGCGATCATGTTTTTCAGACGGGCGTGGATACGCGGCGCGACCCGTCGGCGCGGGCGGCCGCGTAGTAATTTCCCTTTTGGAGATGGACGCCCTCGCCGCGCGTGCTTCGCGCGGTCGATCGGCGACGCCTTGAGCGCGCGAGATGCCCCGCCTCGCGGCGGGGCATCTGAGAGCGGATCGATTAATCGGCGGAAGCCGTGCGAGCCTTCTGCGGGCGCGACCAGATCAGGGTGTAGCTACCGCCCTCTTCGTCGTCGAAAAGGTTCGCGTAGATCGGAGCGTTGAAGCTCGGATCGTCGAGCTTGACCGAGAGGTAGTCGCGCTGTTCCGCGGAGCGCTTGGGCCAGGCGGCACCGATTTCGGCACGGCCGACATAGGCGCGGTGGCTCGGAGCGTTCTCGTTGGCCCGGTTGGTCTCGGGAACGAGGCGGACGTTCTTGGCCTGGAAGCTGAGCGTGACGATTTCGCCGATGAAAGCGCCAGCTTCGTTCTTGGTGAAGGTGCCGATGTTCGCCATGGTAGTTCTCCTTGCTCTCTGTTTCCGAGCCGCGACCATCGCGGTCTCGATGGCGATCGACAGGCCGGAGGCGATCGGCGCTGCATCCGTCTTCGGACCGAAGCGCAGCGGAGGACGCCAGGCGGGCAACTTTCTTGTCTTGCGCGAGGAATGGCGGCGTAGCCGCCAGGGGAAGAAAGTTGAACGACGGCGTTGCAGCTAGGCGATCGAGGCGCAGCCGTCGTTCGGCCAGATCAGGCCATCGTAGAGACCCGATGACCCGCGCTCGGCATGACAGAGCCTTGCAAGGAGAAAAAACCCGCGACCGTGCGCCTCACCACATGAACATTTGGCGATCCGGCATAGTGTCGTCGACGTCCGGGCCGTTGTTCGCCCGTCTCTCCAACACGGCCTATCGAATGCACCGGGCCGCGGCGGTGTCGGCCAACCATCGGCATACTGGCATCAGCTCATCCGCGAAACGCAATCCGTCCGAGGTCAATGCGCGCGCATGCGGCAACGCTTCGGGAGACGTGAATCTGGCGACGGGCGGCGGGCCGCCTCAGGTCGAGGTCAGACCGCGGCGCCGGACGACGTCCCGATCCGCTCGCGATGTTCCGCCGTCGAGCGGGGCATCGGCCAGCCGCAGCCAGGCGGTCGCACCGATGACTATCGCGCCGACGACGGCAAAGATGTTCTGCCACATCTCCGAAGGTGTCGTGAACGCGGCAAGGCCGTGCGTCGCGTAGAACCCGGCGACCGCGGCCGGTCCCGCGAACAGCACCGTAAGGACGAAACGGAGGAACGGCGCCCGGACCAGCGTGAAGGCGATCTGCGCCGCTGCGAGGGTCGCGCCGCCGGTAAGGAGAGCGAGCGCGATGGCGCCGAGCGAACCTGCTCCATTATGATAGGCGAAGAGCCCGGCGGTGACGGCGACAAAAAACGGCAAGGCATAAACGGCCAGCGTGAACAACAGCCAGCAGAACACGCCGAGTCCGACGAGATTGAGAACGATGCCGATGGCGATCATGGTGGTTTATCCTGTCACAAGAGTGCAAGGGTCGCGCCTTCCACCACCACCACGGCGCAAGTCGAACTATAGCGAAATTGATCCGTTGTGGCGGCAGAAATTCTGCGGCGCGTTTCAATGCGCCGCATCGTGTTTGAAATTCGCTGAAGAGGTAGCGACGCTTACGCGCCTCCCTTCTCAGGCTTCGTGCCGAATTTCCAGACCGGGATGCCGAGCTTTCGTGCCTTGTCGGCGAGATTCTCCTGGATACCGGTGCCGGGGAATACAAGGACTCCGATCGGCAGCACGTCGAGCATCGCATCGTTGCGCTTGAATGGTGCGGCTTTGGCGTGCCGCGTCCAGTCCGGCTTGAAGGCGATCTGTGGCACTTTGCGATTGTCGGCCCATTTGGACGCGATCAGCTCGGCGCCTTTTGGCGACCCGCCGTGCAGCAGCACCATGTCGGCGTGTTTGCTGCGGATCTTGTCGAGCACGTCCCAGATCAGGCGGTGATCGTTGAAGTCGAGGCCGCCGCTGAAGGCCACCTTCGGTCCGGGCGGCAGCATCACCTCGGTCTCGGCTCGGCGCTTGGCGGCGAGGTAATCGCGGCTGTCGATCATGGCCGCCGTGAGCGCGCGGTGGTTGACCATCGACCCGGACCGCGGGCGCCAGGCCGTGTGGGTACGCCGTTCGTAGTGTTCGGCGGCATGGTCGCGAAAGAACTCCATGGCGTTGCGACGCTCGCTGAGTGTCATGCCCTCGGCGATGAGCCGTTCCAGTTCGACCGACCGCACCTCGGAACCGTCCTGTTCGCGCTGGCCGCGCCTTTGCGCCTGCTCGTTATCGTCGAGGTGGCGTGCGATCCGCATCGTCGCGCGATGGAATAGATTGACGGTCGACCACAAGAGGTCGTCGAGGTCGGGTTCGAGCCGGGTGTCATCGAGGCTGACGATGAGGGCGTCGAAGATGTCGGCGACGGCGCCAGCGGCAATGCGGGGGTCGGGCAGCGGGCGTGGATCGGGTTCGTCCTGGAACGGCCGGTGGCCGTGGAGCTGGAGTTCGGTCAGCAGGTGATCGGTCGGGGATGATGCCTGCGGCGGCTCGTAGCCGGTGGTGTCGTCGTCGGTCGTCATGGCGGCTTCCTTGTGCTCGGATCGGCCGCGTCCATCGCGGCCTTCGTGGCGACGAAAGCCGTCGGGCGGGCCGGACCTGCACCGCTGAAGCGAAGCGGAAGCGGCCGGAGCGCAGCGGAGGATGGTGGGGGCCGACTATTTTGTCTCGCGATGTAAAGGCGGGCTTGCCCGCCGACGGAAAATAGTCGGCCATCCGCCATTGCGGGGCCGGACCGTTTGACGGCTCGATCGCCCTCTCAGAAGGCCGGGGACGCGGACCTCTCCGACACGATGAGACGCCAAGACCGAAGGCGGTGCATGATCGGAACGCCGCTTGCCTCACCTCGTCCCGGCGCTGACGTCCGGATGCAAGAAGCGGCCAACGTCCTCAGGGACGATCTGCACCCGCAACGCCGCCCGCAACGTATCGATGCCGAGACGCCGCAGATCTCCATTAAAATCGCCGCAGCGTGGCGACAGCGTGATCGCCTCGATCCCAGCCGTCTGTGCTCGTGCACTCAAGCTCTCCATCGCGCTATCGCCCGCCGGATCGTCATCACGCACGATATAGAGACGGCGCAGCGTCACCGGAAACAGGATGGCGGCGAGATGCGCGGCCGAGAGGGCTGCATTCATCGGCAAGGTCGGCATGACGCAGCGAAGCGACAACATGGTCTCGATGCCCTCGCCTGCCGCGACGACGTCATCGGCGACACCGAAGCGGACGGCGTTGCCCAGGAGATGGCCCATCGCACGACGCGGCGTGTCGATCGGCGCCTTATCTCGGCCCGACGGGTCGAGCCAGGTGCGATGTGCGCCGGTGATGTGGCCTTCGAGATTGGTCACGGCAGCGATCATCGCCGGCCAGGTCTGCGTCGGCGCGTCAGCATCGGGGCGATAATAGCAACGCGGGTGGAATCGCAGTGCGCTGACCTCATTCAGACGGGTGATACCGCGATGGCGCAAATAGAACTCCACGAGAGTGCCACCGATCGGCCTTGATATCGCAATAAGCCGACGGGCCGATTCCGGTGAGCCCATCGGTGCCGGCGATGAGCGATGAGGGCTTCCGGGCCTCGGCTCGGGCCGTGGCAGACTGAGGAAGCGTCGCGCCTCCTCGGCCACATCGTGGAAATCGACCAGGCCGCAGGTTTCGCGGATGACGTCGAGCAAGTCGCCGTGTTCGCCGGTCGCCGCGTCGGTCCATTTTCCGGGGCGGCGTTTGCCGGACGGGTCGCCGGTGAGCCGCACGAACATCGAGCGGCCCTTCGTATTCTTGGCGTCGCCGACCTGCCAGTAGTTTCCGACCCGGCACCCGTGGGAAAGATAATGTCGGCACACCGCTTCGGCCTCGCGCGCGAGCCGATGCGCCAGCTCTGCGGCATCATGCGCCATGTCACGCGGCCGCCCGATCGGCGATACGGGCAATCGGGTAGCGCTCCAGCACCTTGGCAAGGATCTCCGGCCCGGTCGCATTGACCGGAACGAAGAACCGCAGCTTCCAGGAGATGATCTCGCTGAACAGGCCATAGGCGCGCAGCCGATCGCGCATGAGATCGGTGAAGCCGCACAGCTCGATGCGGTTGGCGCCCATCACGCGCGCGCGCCGAAGCTGAAGGCCTTCGGTGAGATCAAGAACGGTCTTGCCGTCCATCAGCGCGGTGAAGGCGGCGTCCGGAGATAACGTTGAAGTCCCCGCCTCCAAAGCACTGGCGACCCAGGCCGGCGAGACCTTGCGGCCGATGATGCGCTCACCGGTGTCGGTCTGAAGCCGATAGACCCGCGTCGACTCGTTCGGGAGACGCTTCCAGATCGGCAGCAACAGACCGGCGACAATATGAATCTCGCTGTCTGTGAACGGCGAAACCTCGGCGACTTCGGCCTGCCAGGCCCGAGCAAAGCCGTCGCGGTTGGCTTCCTGCCAATGGGTCTGCGGCATTGCCGCCAAGGGCATCGCGGTGTGCTCCATCGGGCGGATCAGCCGGATACGGCGTTCGACCTCGCCGTCGTCGAGCATCACGCTGCGCGCCGGCACTTGCACGGCGGCTCGGCCCGACTGGGTGTTGACCAACAGCAAAGCGCGCGGGTCGGACAAACGCTCAAGCGCCTCATCGAGCGGGATCGGCCGATTGCGCTCGCGCTGGATGACGGTCAGCAGCCGGGTTTCGGCGGACGTGCCGGGATGGGTATAGATCGCCTCACGAGCAGTAACAGTGAAGCTCTCGGCCCGCAGCGTCTCCAGTCCGACATCGTAGGTGCCACTGGCGATCGCACCCTCGATGCGAACGGTCAGCAATTGCTCGAACGCCGTGAACAGGATGTTCTGCAGGTCGATGGTCAGCGCCAGTAGGCGATTGAGGAACGTGGTGATCGGCGGCAGATCGTCCTTGATGCCGCCCGAGTCCGTCAGCTTCAATCCGGTCGCATCTTGGAACGCTTGAAGCGGACAGCCCGCGACCTTGCCGGTGACGAGCAGGACATAGAGTTGGCGCAGCGCATCGCGCGCGTAATGGCTTTCGAGATTGTCCTCGGCGCGGAAGAGGCCCTGCCCGCCGGTCTGGCGCTGACCCTTGGTGATGGCGCCCAGCGTGTCGAGACGCCGCGCGATGGTCGAGAGGAAGCGCTTTTCGGCCTTCACGTTCGTCGCAATCGGCCGGAACAGCGGCGGCTGCGCCTGGTTGGTGCGGTTTGTACGGCCGAGCCCCTGGATCGCGGCGTCGGCCTTCCATCCCGGTTCTAATAGATAATGTACGCGGAGGCGCCGGTTCCTCGCCGAAAGTTCGGCGTGATAGCTGCGTCCCGTGCCGCCCGCGTCCGAGAACACCAGGATACGCTTGACGTCATCCATGAACGCCTGGGTCTCGCCGAGATTGGCGGACCCGGCACGGTTCTCCACCACGAGACGATCGATGCCATCGCCCCCGCGCTTGCGGACGATGCGCCGCGAACGGCCGGTGACCTCCGCCACCATGTCCGTACCGAAACGCTGCACGATCTGGTCGAGCGCGCCGTGGACGGGTGACAGCGACGCCAGTTTCTCGATCAGCCGTTCGCGACGCGCGACCGCGTCCCGGCATTGCACCGGTTGACCATCTCGGAACACCGGCCGCGACGACAGATCGCCCTCGCTGGTGGTGAACGGCTCATAGAGCTGCGTCGGGAATGAGTGCGCGAGATAATCCAGCACGTATTCGCGCGGCGTGATGTCGACCTGGACGTCACCCCATTCCTCGGTCGGGATTTCGGCCAGGCGCCGTTCCATCAGCGCCTCGCCGGTCGAGACGATCTGGATCACGGCGGCGTGGCCGGCTTTCAGATCACGCTCGACTGACGCGATCAGCGACGGCGTCTTCATCGCGGTGATCAGATGATTGAAGAAGCGCTGCTTTGCCGATTCAAACGCGGACCGGGCGGCCGACTTGGCCTGTGCGTTCAGCGTGCCGGTGGCGCCGGTGATGTTCGCGGCCTTCATGGCGGCGTCGAGATTGTTATGGATGACGCTGAAGGCACCGGCATAGGCGTCGTAGATGCGGATCTGTTCGTCAGTGAGCTTATGTTCGACCAGTTCGTATTCGACGCCGTCGTAGGAGAGTGAGCGGGCCGCATAAAGCCCGAGTGCCTTGAGGTCGCGCGCGAGCACTTCCATCGCCGCGACGCCGCCCGCCTCGATCGCCTCGACGAACTCAGCGCGCGTCGCAAACGGAAAGTCCTCGCCGCCCCAGAGCCCGAGACGTTGGGCATAGGCGAGATTGTGCACCGTGGTGGCGCCGGTCGCCGAGACATAGACGACGCGCGCGTTCGACAACGCATGTTGCAGGCGAAGCCCGGCCCGGCCCTGCTGCGAGGCGGCAACATCGCCGCGCTCACCCTTCCCGCCAGCGGCGTTCTGCATCGCGTGAGACTCGTCGAAGATGATGACGCCGTCGAAATCGGCGCCCAACCATTCCACGATCTGTCTGACCCGCGATACCTTCTCGTCCCGCGCATCGGAGCGTAGCGTGGCATAGGTGGTAAAAAGGACGCCCTGTTCCAGACGGATTGGCGTGCCCTGGCGGAAGCGCGACAGCGGTGTGATCAGCAGGCGCTCCATGCCGAGCGCCGACCAGTCGCGCTGGGCATCCTCGATCAGCTTGTCGGATTTAGAGATCCAGACCGCACGGCGGCGGCCCTTCAACCAGTTGTCGAGCACGATGCCCGCGGCCTGCCGGCCCTTGCCGGCGCCGGTGCCGTCGCCGAGGAACCAACCGCAGCGGAAACGGACAGCATGTTCGGCGTCGTCGGATGCGGCAGAGACAATGTCCCAGGTCTCATCGACCGTCCATGATCCCGCAAGAAAACGGGTATGCGCCTCGCCGGCATAGATAACGGATTCAAGCTGAGCATCGGACAGTAATCCGTCCGACGCGGTGTTGGCGAGAAGATGCGGCCGATAGCTCGGTTGCGGCGGCGCGACCGAGGCCATCGCCGCCGATTGCACGAGTTTGGTCGGATGCGCGCACGCACCGGGAATCCGGATCGACTGCAATCCGTATTCTTCATACAGCGCATCGCTGATGCCGCCGCCCTCAACCGGTTTCCAATCGATGACCTCATAAGCAAGCTCGATCGCTTTGGGTTCGGGAACCGTCGCCGGAATAGAGGAAGGGCGCGAGACGACAGGACGCGATGTGCGGGGAGCCACCGATCGAACGATGATCGGGCTGGCCAGCGGGGCCGTGATCGGCAGCCGCGGCGGCACGCGTTCGGCGATCCAGCCCAGCAACGTGGCGACGTCCGGCGCGAGACCGGGCGAAGCTGGAAACGCGGTCGGATCGTCAGCCGTGCGCTTGTCGATCACGGTCAGGCGCGTGTCCATGGTCGTGCCGTGCCTGGCATAGACCGCCCCGTCGATCGCGGCCGAGAACACGATCCTCCCACGCTCCTGCAAGCCGACGAACGCATCGCGCCACACCGGACTATCCGGTGCGCAATTCGCGCCTGTGATGGCGACCAGACGACCGCCATCGGCGAGCCGCGCCAGCGCCGAGGAGATATGACGCAGTGCCGCGTCGGCCATACGGCGATCAACATGTGCGACCGCCGAGAATGGCGGGTTCATCAGCACGACGCTCGGCGTGATGCCGGCATCGAGATGATCGTCGATATGCGCCGCATCGAAGCGGGTGACGGGAACGGCAGGAAAGAGCAGTGAGAGAAGCGAGGCGCGAGCATCGGCGAGTTCGTTGAGCACGAGCGAAGCGCCTGACAATTCCGCGAGGATCGCAAGAAGGCCCGTGCCGGCCGACGGTTCGAGCACGATTTCGGAGGGTGTGATCGCGGCTGCGATCGAGGCCGCAAGCCCGAGCGGAATCGGAGTCGAGAACTGCTGAAACGCTTCGCTCTCTTCAGAGCGCCGCGTGTGGGTGGGGAGAAGGCCGGCAACCTTCGCCAGCATCGGCAGCATGGCCGCAGGCGACGCGGCCCGGGCGCGGAGCGCGGGGGTAAATTTACGGAGGAACAACACCGTCGCGGCCTCGCAGGTGTCGTAGGCAGACTTCCAGTCCCAGACGCCCTCGGAGTCGGTGCCGCCACAGGCCGCATACATCGCAGCGCGAAGATTGGCGGCGTCGATGCGCTGACCACGCTCGAGATGGGGAAGGATCAGCCGGGCAGCAGCCGCGATGCGGGTGGCGGGATCGGCCGGCAAAGCAGGCGATCGCGCGGCCGCGATGGCGGCCACGGATGTGGAAGATATTGTCATGAGAAGCCTCGGGAGAGCGGGAACGGGTCGAGCCGCGCGGCGCTCTCTCTCGACCTCGCCGGCTCAAACCCGTCCCGGCCGGACTCTCCCTCTCATGGCGCGGTGTCGGGAAAGGCGCGCCGCCCGCGCAGAGCGATGGCGCGCGCGATTATCCGCACGTCCATGCGCGACGATCGATGCGGCCGCGCCACCATGCGATCCGATCTTCGCGCGATGCATTGGCGAGCCACAGCAACAGATCGCCGTGGCACGCGAGTGGTGCGCAGAAGCAAACGAGATCGCGGCCGCGCAGCTCATCGAGCGCACGCAGCAGATGATGCTGGTCGCGCAGCCAGCGTTCGTATTTCGCAATGACGGTCGCGCGGTCGCCGTCCGGGCCGATCCGGAACGGATTGCCCCACTTGCTGCCGCGGCCGATATAGACGGCGCCAGCCGGAACGCCCGAATGCCGCTTGTTGAGAACCCTGCACATCGCGATCGCCTCCTGATTGCCCCGTTGCGGTGAGCAGGTCGCCGGACGCGGATCAGGATCGCGGGTCACCCATCGCGCTCGGCGATGGGGAAACGGCTTGCCCGTTGACCTGCGAACCGCCGCGTCCAGACCCGGCACACCGCGGCGGCATCAGGTCAGAGGTCGTTGCGGGGGCACGAAGGGGGCGGCGCGGTGTCGTTCCGCCGCCGTCTTGAAAGCGAAAGCCCGGCGCGGTGGCCGGGCGTTTCGCAAGGTTTGAGTTGGCGGGGTAGGGTCAGGCGGATGTGACCGCGAACGGATCGACCTGACGGTGGATGGGCTGGGCCCGGCCCATCCAAGGTTCGGGGCGGATACAGCGAACCCAATCGGCGAAGCCCGGAATGAATCCGAGATCCTCGATGACGTGCTGTTCGCCGATCAACCGGACCGGGACGACACGGCCGGTCGAGATCGTGATCGTCGCACCGAAGAAACGCTCCAGCATGAAGATGCCTTCGGCGTGATGGCGCAGCGCGCGGTGGCGGAAATCCGCGGTGATCGCCTTCGACTCGTCGAACCACTGATGAAGCGGCAGATAGTCGGCGGCGTCACCACCCCATTTCCGCACCGAGGACAGCGCGTGATGATAAGGATGTCCCATTACTCCCTCCTCAAAATTGATGAGTGTAATTTTCGGACGACATGTATCGCTCGTTGTAGTCGAGCGTGATCGTCCGTTCCGCAACGTCGAAAGTGAACTCGCCATAGGCACCGTCGTTGTTTTCCCAACCGCAATGGGTTTGCCGGAGGAGGTCGTAGGCGAGTTCTTCGATGACGTCCCGGATCGGCAGCGTGACGCGCGCGATCTCGACACTGTCCCAATCGGCACGCGCGATCTCCACATCGAGCGAGGGCAGATTGGCATAGTGATCGCCTGCTTTCGCAGTGACATCTTCGATCTGGCCGCTATCGCCACAGCCGTCGAAGGTCACGACGACGGTGGTGATGCCGGCTCCGACAAACGCATCAAACAATGCCGTCTTGTTCGCGGGACGGACCGAGTCGCAGCGTTTCACATAGTCCTGCTCCTGTGCGAACCACGCGGTCGGATCGGGCGTCGGGATCGGCGCGAGGGTGTCGTCAGTCATGATGGTTCTCCTGATACGATGAAGGCCCGGCGTGTCCCGTGTTCGCGGGGGCCGGGCCGATGGATGGGATTGGGGATGTGCGGAAGGATGCGGAGCGGCTGTCGCCGCCCCGCGGTCATGACTCATTCGGCGGCGATGACATCCGGCCGATCTTCGTCGAGGTCGACTTGCTCCTCGTCGTCGGCGAGGAACTCGGGCAGCGCGTCAGCTTCGGCAGGCGCAGCATCGCCACCCGCTTCGGTGCCCGCCTCGGAGAGCCGCAGCGGTTCGGGCAGCCAGCCCGTGCCTTCCAGCAGGCGCTCGGCCTCGCGGGCCATGTCGCCCTTCTTGAGGTGGTCGATGAGCTGCACCGACGGCTCGCCCTTCGCCTCGCGCACCGCTTCGAGAATGCGGGGCTTGGTGACACGGCCGAGATAGTTGTCCACGCCGGTCTTCCAGCCCGCCGCCGCCATGTCGAGATTGACGGCGCGCGCCAGGACGTCGGCCTGGTCGAGCCTGCGGCGAACGCCATGCGCGGAGACGCGGCCTTCGTTGTAGCGATTGGCCGGCTCGTAGAGCGCGTTAACACTGAGCGAGGCGCAATGTGCAAGCAGCGATGTCTGATCGGTCGCGTCGAAAGCCAGCAGCGCATCCCAGAGTCTGCCATCCTCCTTCGGCAATCGCGCCTTCCACGTATCGTGACGCGCATCAATCGCCTTGGCCGAGGCGCTGTCATTCAATCCCGGCGCCTGGGCGGGAAGCGTCGGGGAGCGAACCGCGATTTCCAGACACCCGCTCGATGACGCGAAGCGATAGAACGTCGCCAGCACGAAGTTGTGCAGCACCGCCACAAAAGCCACCGACGGGTGGGTCGCGAAAGCATCGCGCAACGCCAGCGTCCGATGCGCGGTCAGGTCGGTCATGAGCCGATCCGGCAGCGGCTTGATCGCGTCGTCCTCGTCATCCTCCGGTTCAGCCGGCACGCCGCCGACCGTGATGACGGCGCGTTGGACCGCAACCTTGGCCTCGCCACCGTCAGCGTTGTCACTGCCGATATCGGATTCCGGCTCGGCGCTGACGCCGACGGGTGCTTCATCCTCCGGTCGGACATAACCGCGATCGACGAAAAGTGCGCCTTCGTCATCGATGCTGACGAAGACGCCGGCGTGTGCGATATCGGCCGGATCGTAGATCACCGGCCGGGCATCGAAGGCGGACAGCGCGGCCTCGATCTCGCCGAGCCGTTGATCGATCTCGTCGGGCAGTTCGTCGGCTTCGGCGTATTCGACCTCGAGCTTGTCGTACTCGGCCTTCAACGCCTCGATCGACGCACGTTCGTCGTCGCTGAGATCTGCCGGTAGACCCTCCAGCTCGCGCAGGCCGTCGGTGTGGCCATAGGGGAAATTGACCGCCACCGAGATCCACTTCCAGCCTTCCGTGGCGATAATTTCGGCCTGCGCCTTCAGCTTCTCGGTGACGAGGCGATCGAGCAGCGGCACATCCTGCAGCCAACCGCCGTCATCGTGTTCGAACAGGTCGCGCATGACGGCGCCACCGGTCTGCTCATAGGCATCGAGCCCGACGAACTGGGCGCGACGGTCGGAAGCGCGGACGGTGTTCTCCGTCAACATTCGCCGGATCTGGTACGGCTCGTCGAGTTGGGAGCGGCTGACATTGTCCCAGACCTGCTTCTGGCGCGCCTGATCGGCGGTGACCGAGAACGCCATCAACTGTTCGAGCGTCATGCCGTCCTCGGCATAGACCTCGTGCAACTTCGGGGATACCGATGCGAGACGCAGCCGCTGCTTGACGATCGCCGACGACACGAAGTGCCGTGCGGCGATGTCGTCCTCGCTCATGCCGCCATCACGCAGCAGCTTGAACGTGCGGAACTGGTCGAGCGGATGCAGACCGACCCGCTCATCGTTCTCAGCCAGGAGTCGTCCTCGGCGAGACCGTCGTCACGGATCACGCAAGGCACAAGCTGCGTCTTCGTCATGCGCTTCTGCTTCACCAGCAGCTCAAGAGCGCGATAGCGCCGGCCGCCGGCCGGTACCTCGAACATGCCGGTCTCCTTGCCGTCTTCGTCGAGGACCGCCCGGACGCTCAGGCTTTGCAACAACGTGCGAAGTGCGATGCTCTCCGCCAATTGCTCGATCGAGACGCCGGCTTTCACGCGCCGGACGTTGGACTGGCTCAAGACCAGCTTGTTGAAGGGGATGTCGCGCGAGGGACTGAGTTTGATCTTCTGAACGGCTGTGGCCATGTCGATCACTCCACGACGGGCGGCCGAAAGACTCTCTCTCTCGACCTCCAACCCGTCGCGGACACCCCGGCCCTCCTCTCACTCTCAAGCGCGCCGCAACGACGAACGGCTGAGGTAGAAGGCGAACGCATCACGCGGCTTCCTCGTTGCCCTCGGTGCCGACGTCGATGGCGTGCGGCTGGAACGCGAGCAGGAAATCGGACGCCTTCGATGCGGCGCTTGCCGCGCGGACCACGGCGCGGTCGTCCTCGCGCAGCACCTCCAGCCAGGAGCCGATGTAATCGGCGTGGCGCACGGTCGGCACGATGCCGAGCGAGGCGCAGACGAACGCGCCGGCCATTTCCGCGACCAGCTCTTCGCGCGCGTAGGATTTCGAGCCGAACGATCCGGATTGATCGCGCTTGAGCCGACCGGCCGCGCCGGTCCAATGGCCGAGTTCATGGAAGGCGGTGCGGTGCCAATTGATCGGCTCGAAATACGCGCCCGGCGGCGGCACCTGCACGAAGTCACCCGTGACATGATAATAAGCGCGCGCACCGCCGACGCGGAAATCCGCCCCGGTCGTGGCGATCAGGGTCTCGGCCTGCGGCTCGATCTCGTCCGGCGGTGGCGGGACAGCCGACGCGGCGATCTCCTCGGGCAAGCCGTCGCATTGATCGGTGTTAAAGACAGTGAAGCGTTTGAGGAAAGGAATCGCGCCCGGCTCCTCCCCGGTCTCCGCTGCGCGCCGGCGTTCGTCCTCCGGCGTGAAACGATCAGCATAGACCACAGTGGTGCCGCGCTCGCCCTTTCTGACATGGCCGCCGAGGCCGAGCGCCTGGCGGAAGGTCAACCAGCTTTGGCCGGCAAAGCCCCGTTCGATAACGGCGCCCCACAGGATCAGCACGTTGATGCCGGAGTACCGGCGCTGCGTCGTGGCGTTACGCGGCATCGCCAGCGCCGCCTTCGCAGCCGCGGTGCCCCATGGCTGCACCCATGGCACACGCCCGGCTTCAAGCTCGGCGATGATCTTGTCGGTGATGTCGGTGTAAAGGCTCGCCCGGTCCTGGCCGGCGCGCGCCTGCGAGATCTGTCTGGACATCGCGATTCTCCGCGACGGGCGCCGGAAGCCTCTCTCCCGACTCTCAACCCGTCGCGGCGAATCTGGTCCGCACTCTCGCTCTCCATCGCGCCGGATTCACACGTGACGCAGGAGATCGCGGCCGCGTTTGCGGCAACGATCGTCACCCGAATGGGCGGAGACGCCGTGGCGGGCGGCTCCGGTCGCCGAGCCACGCTCGGCGACTAGAGCGTGGCCTCCCAAAGGGAGGAGCCGCTATGACACGAACGTCCGATTCTCGTCGGTGACCGGACATGCCGAAAATAGGAGCCGCGTCCTGCCACGGTCCAGTTGCGGACATTGGCCGCCGCGAGGATAGCGGACGTTACTAACCGCACTGACGTGCTCCCCTTAAATAAGCAAAGCCGAGCCTAATTTGTGACCCGCTGAAATCGGGGAAGCACGTCAACTACACGGAATTCAGATCCGCAGGATCGATCTAAATTTGTGGTATACTCTCGCGACCGCGGCCCGGACTCGGCTGCCCCAAGACTGCGCCTTCGCATCACGAACGGCATGCCGGGCGATTTGGCCGCGCATAACCGACACTGCCATAGCGTCCGAGAAAGCCGGTAGCCACTCGACCCGGCCGGCGCTGATGTAATAGTGCGACTTGCAGGGCGCGTCGCACACAGCGATGGACGGGCGAACCGTGGCCATGCCGCCTTCCGACGTAATCTGATGACTGTCCGGCACCAAGAGGCTGACGCGATGACCGCAGCCGCAGGCGCAGAGCAGCGCGCCGACCTCAAATTCTTCGCTGTGATAGACGACGCCGTTGCTGAGCGGCTTGGGTATGCGCTCGACAGCCTGATAGATGTATCTCACCCTGCCCGCCTTTCTCAATCGATCTCGAACGTCGCCGAGTCAAAAATATACGATGTCGCGGCGTCTTCCCGGTCGAACAAGCCGAAATGCTGTTTGAACCGGATCACGGCCATCGTCGCGTTCAGCGCGTTCAATTCAGTGATCTGGGCATGTTTGCGGTATTCGTCGTCTTTGGCGTTTTCGACCGGCAGACGCACCGTGCTGACATTTTCGTCAAACGCCTTGCGATCGACGCCGGTGATACGCACAAATCCGCTGAGGCCGACCGTTGAGCGATTGAGGCCCATGCCGCAATCGACGAACGGAAGGCCGTTGGCGCTCAGCCAATCCACGAGCAGAAGACGCGCAGGGCCGTCATCGACGGAAACGAAGACGAAATCGAACTCCTTCAGGCGCGCGACGTTCTCTGACGTGACGCGCTCCGCGACCGGCTCGATCCCTGCGTGCCATTGGTCGTAATGCCGCGCCAGCACCTCGACCTTGAGCTTGCCGATGGCCTGCGCAATGAAGCCCGGCAGCCTGAAGATCGTGTGCACATGCACCTTGTCGTCGTCGAACAGCGCGATCTTCTCCAGATGCGTTCGTGCGAGGAAATCGAGAATATAGGAGCCCGTCCCACCAAGGCCGATGATCGCGACTTTCTTGCCGCGCAGGAGGGCTGAGAGATCATTGATGTGATAGCGCGACGACATCGTATCCGGAAACCGGAGCGGAGAGTTCTGGGCGGCTGCCTTGACCGCAATGCCGCGCAAGGGCGTCGCCTGTGGGTAGGCGGTCATCGCCGGCGCCGTGATTGTATCAAGATAGGTCTGCACTTTTTCTTCAAACGACCGGTACGCCCGCATCGCGCCGTTTTCGTCGTGCAGTTTGTAGGAGAACGAGAAGTCGGTGACGAGGTCAGGTGTGACCGTGACGTTATGCGCTCCGCCGCCTAACCTAAGCTCGCGCCCCTGCTGATCACAGGGCCTGCTGCCGCGCCACCACGCCTGATGGTTTGGGGGCGGATCGATGACGGCCCCGTTCAGATCAACCGGGCTTGCCCAGTCTCCGTGCTGGAGCTGGCCGTCTTTATCGAGATACGGCAGACCGTAGAAGACGAGGTACCCGCCGACAAAGTCGATCAGGTACCCCGTTTCCTCGAAGTCCTTGAGGAAGGCGTTATGACTCACCAGTTCCGGCAACCCGAAAGCGCATGCCATCTTTCACCTTTACTTTCTGACCGGGCGCCAAGGTTCCGCTCGGATTTTCGACAGGGCCAAGTGAGTATTTGACGAGATATTCGTTCGACGGCTTGCCACCGCTGCCGAGATAGAGGTCCACGACCCGGGCGTAAGTGATCTCTTTCGTATCGATCTCGTGGTCATCGCCATTGACGAGGATGTCGAACACCTTCTGGCTATAGAAGTGCTCATCCTGCGTCAGATGGATCGGGGTCTCATCGCGCGGGATCTGCTCGTCTTCCTCGTCGCCCTCAACCTCGCGGTAGAGCTTCTCATGCTTGGCGATGTCGGCAACGGCGTAGAGCGCCTCTCCCGTCGTCGGGTTGGGCGACTGGCACGCCACCCGGTTGATGTGGATGCGCACCAAGTGCGCTTCGACAATGACAGACATTTCAGTTTTCCTTCTCCGCGTCTCGCGGCGCTTGCGTTTGACCCTGGCCGGTGGCATCTTGGTGTCCAGCCAGACAACAGAAAGGGCCTGAAAAAGCCCCGCACTGGTAACGCCAGATTGGGGCCTGTTGTCTGTCCAGACAACAATGGGGCATTACATAAACTTTGTCAAGGATGGCGGATGCCGGAATCAGCGATGGGTGTTTGGTTGAGGGGCCTAAGGGAGGGCAGCAAGCTGACCTTGAGAGATCTGGCGCAGCGCAGCGAAGTCGATCACGCGTACATTCACCGGCTTGAGACGGGTGCGAAGGAGTCGCCATCGGACGAGGTGGTGAACAAGCTGAGCGTTGCCCTGTCGCCAACAGAGCGCGATGCCGAAATATTCCGGTTTCTCGCTAACCATCCTAATGTCGACGTCGATATGCTGAATTTCGTCCGCGAGAACGCAGATGTCACGTTCGCGGAATTTCACATGCTCACCACGGTGGTGAACCGGGGCACCCGACCTGACTACGCGACGTCCCTTGCCCGCATCCGTCGGATTCTGCAGGAGGATGACGATGGATGATCTGTCCGTAGCCATGAAGGCTCGGGAGTTTATCACAAGCTGCGGGCCTTCGGCACTTCCGGTGCTGGTCGAGAGGTATGCGGCCGAGATTGGCGGGTCGATCAAGCAAGAGACCCTTGGCGAAAATGAAGACGCCTGGTCCGTCAGGCTGCCATCGGGCAAATACAGAATCTGTGTGAACTGCGCTCACAACAGCAGGCGGCAGCGATTCAGCATCTGCCACGAGGTGGCTCATGCGGTTTTGGGAATCCCGGCAGATCATGCCCAACCGAGCTGGCGTTACACGCAACGACCGCAAGGCGAAATCTTTTGCGATACCTTCGCAGCCGAACTTCTGCTGCCGTACAAGCTCTTCAAACCGCGCGTGGATATGGCGGATATGGGTCTCGCGGCCGTCAACGCGCTGGCAGACGAGTTTGATGCCTCATTGATCTCGACAGGATCCCGCTTCGCCACCTTCTCCCGCGTACCTTGCGCCTTTGTGCTCGCTGAAGGCGGCAAAGTCCGCTACAGCGCCCGATCTGCCGCCCTTCGCGACGCGCGAGCCTGGATTAAATCAGGCTCGGCAATACCAACGAGCTCCTACAGCGCCCGCGCGCGCGCAGGTGAAAACCCGACGGGACCTGAAGAAGCAGCTCCGGAGGAGTGGTTTGAGGATTGGGAGCGTGAGGGCGCGCTCTACGAAGACGTGCTCCATCTTGATCGATGGGATCAGACGCTGACATTGCTGTGGTTTGAGGATGACGAAGTTCCCCCGCCACGTCCGGAGCGAAAGCAGTGGGAAGAGCGGTCCTACGGTCTGCGCGAACTCGACGGTACCCTGCCTTGGCCGAGCGGCAAGAAGCGTCGATAGAGCCAGAGAAGGCAGCAACGACAATCTGGCACACCCGTGCGCCCGCGGGGTCAGCGGCTGGCTGTCCTCAAAGCAAACGTCGCATAGGTCCGAGAAGGGTCAAACTGTGAATTCGCTGTGTCGGCCAGACACCCGCTTTGCGCGCTTGACGGTTTCTTTGGCTGAGATCGATTGCCATGGTCGCGCTCATCAAAGGCACGGCCTCAGAACCACAAGAAACGACGTGCTATGGTTGTCAATCGTCTGGAGTCGGAGAGAGCGCGGTGAGTGAACCGGCGCAAGAACACTGTCGTGTCCTGAGCCTCGATGGTGGGGGCGCAAAGGGATTTTACACGCTCGGCGCCCTCAAAGAGATCGAGGCCCTTGTCGGCTGCCCGCTCTTCGAGAAGTTCGACCTGATCTATGGCACGAGTACCGGCGCCATTATCGCTGCGCTGCTCGGTCTCGGGAAATCCGTCGAGGAGATTCGGACGCTGTATCGCGACCACGTCGTGAAGGTTATGGCCGCCTGGCTCCCTAGTTCGAAGACGGCAGCGCTCGAGGAACTTGCGGCCGATGTCTTCGGCGAACTGAAGTTCGATGCGTTCAAGACAGACATCGGCATCGTCGGTACGCGCTGGCTGGAAGAACGACCGATAATCTTCAAGACGAATCGTCGGCAAGCGTTCTCGGGCAAGGCGAGCTTTGAAGCCGGCTTCGGCTGCACGATCGCTGACGCGGTCATCGGCTCGTGTTCAGCCTATCCATTCTTCGAGAAGAAGTTTGTCCTCACCGGTCACGGCGAGCGCATTGAAGTGCGAGACGGCGGTTTCGTGGCGAATAATCCGGCACTCTTTGCGATAGTCGATGCGACCGAGTCGCTTGGCTTCCCCGTACCGACGTCCGCGTCGTTAGCATTGGGGTCGGAGAATATCCGCCCCCGAAGTTGCCGACGTGGAGCGTGCGGAAGTGGGCAAGCAAGTTGCCGACGATGGTCTTTCTCCAGAAGACGATGGAGATAAGCACGCAGTCGATGGATCAATTGCGGAAAGTGCTTTTCCGAGAGGTCCAGACCGTCCGCATTCACAACAAGTATACGCAGCCCGAGCTCGCAACCGATATGCTCGAAGTGGATCTCGATAAGCTCAATACATTGTGGCTCCGCGGCCGGGATTCCGCGCGCGATGCCGAATCCGATTTGAAAAAATTCTTGCTCTAGGGAGGACGTGGTGGCGATTGCAGAAAGTCAGTTGGATACGTGGTCGCAGCAAGGCAAGACGGCCCAGTTTACCACCACATACAATTCCATTCGGGAGAAGCTACTGGACGGACACGCGCCGTATCCAGTGAAGAATGTCGAAATCCGCCTGCAGGGGTCCTACGGGAACGACACGAACGTGTGGGCCGATAGCGATGTCGATATTGTGCTGAAGCACACCGGCGCGTTCTACCACGACCTTTCGGAGATGCCCGCAGAGAAGCAGCAGGCCTTCACGAAGGCGTACGGTGCCGACGCCGCGTACGGCTATCACCACTTCAAGACGGACGCACTCAAATGGATCAACGGCCTTTATAAAGACGACGTCGACAGTTACGGCAAGAAGGCGGTCAAAGTCCGCGGCAACGGCAATCGGCGCAACGCGGACATCATCATCTGCCAAGAGTTTCGCCGCTACCGGGATTTCAATGGAATCGGGCACGAGGAATTCGCAGAAGGCATAGCGTTCTACATCGGAAATCAGCGCATCGAGAACTTTCCGAAGCAGCATTCGGACAACTGTACGGCCAAGCACCAGGAGACCGGTAATTTCAAGCACATGGTCCGCATCTTCAAGAACATGCGGAACCGCATGATCGAGAACGGGTTTCTCGCCGAAGGAATCGCGCCGTCCTACTTCATAGAAGGCATGCTTTGGAACGTGCCGAAGGACAAGTTCGCGGGGACCTACGCCGAAGCCTGGGTGGCATGCTTCAACTGGATCGTGACGACGGATAAGACGAAGCTGACGACGGCGAGCGGCCTGCACTGGCTCGTTCGGGACAATTCTCCGGTTTGCTGGCCGACGGCCAACTTCAACACTTTCACAGCCGCGCTGAAAAAGTACTGGGAGAGTTGACCGGCTGCCCGGCTCGCCCCTCAGTGTACCATGCTGCTTTCCAGTGAGGTCCGATGGCGTTACCTGATTCAACCGAAACACCGCGCACGCTGGCTCTCCGCAAGATCGTCGAGGAGACCGGCCCCGAGCAAATGCTGGGCTGGGCCAAACCGACGGATGAAGACTATGCGTTATTCGGAAAGATCACCCATATCTACAGCGCCTGCGATTTCATCCTGCGCTACATGGCGGAGACGATGGATAAGCAAGGCATGTTCAAGGAGCCCTGGGCCGGAAAGACGCAGAAGCTCACGATGGCTCAGGTCGCCGAAGCGATACAGTCATCCCCCATCTGGACCGGCCCGAATAAGTTCGCTCTGGAGGAGATAGAGAAATACCGGCGCATGCGAAACCTCGTTGCTCACTTCATCGTCCGACGCTTCCCTGAAGACGATGCTTATGTCTTCATGACGAAGAGCGCGATTGATTACCGCAGGGTCTACGGTGAGCTGCCCGACGGCATCGATGCTATGCTCTACGGCGTCCTTGATGCGGAGCAATTGCGCGGGTTGGTGCCGGTGCTGGAGGGTCTGCTGAAGTGGGCGGCGCAGGTGCTCCGCGACTTGAGCCGGCCTATTTCGCCCACTGCGGGCTAAGCCTCGTTTGCATCGGTATAGTTGGGCAGTAGGGGCTTAATCTTCTTGCGGTTCCAGAACGGATCTATAAACGGGCAATCGTAGCAGGGGCCGAGGTTCTCGACCTTCGCATTGTCGAAGAATCCGCGTGTAGCCTCGTGCCGTTTCTCGGGGATGATGAGGAACGCAACGTCGTCTTCGGAGAACTTGAAGTGGCCGGCCTTACGCCATTCCCGTTCCCACTCGAAGAAATAGGTGCTGTTGCCGTACTTCCCCGGGGCGTCGACGAAGGGGGTAATTCTCCAAATCGGATGATCCGGGTCCTTTTTTGCGCTCTTCACTATTTGCTTCAGCGCGGCCGTCATGTCGTGGTCCTTGTACGCGTACATGATCGGATTGGCGCCTCTGTGAACGACGAAATCCTTCCTGAATACGATGCCATATTCGGACCGGGCTTCGGCCAAACGTCTTAGGCGGTGCAGTGGAATCTCGCTGAAGCAGGCGGCACGCTGCGATGCCGGGTCCGGCGCCTTTTCCCGCACCAAACCGAACGGATTTCTGGCCTTGATGACGCGGCTGCCCAAAATGCTTAGCATGTTTTCGTAGGCACTCTTTTGCTCGTAGTCCTTCGCGAAGTGGACGACGTAGTCGGACATATCCGTCCAGTTTGATTTGTTCTCTCCGAAGAACGGGGACGCCATGCGCTGCTCCAATTATTCTTATGCGCGTGTGGTAGGGAGTCAGTAGTAGCTGCCGCCGACGCCGGCAGACATCAATGAGCCGTAGGTATAGGCAGAAAGCAGTTCGCTCTTCCCTTCCAGGCTTATAGTGACGGTCAGGCTCGGTCGCACCCTCTTCACACTCTCCCGCGTCCTCTGAAGCTTCGCGTAAGCGTCTTCGAACTGCTTCTTGTCCCAGAGCGGATCGCGAACCTTGACCGCGCCGCCGCGCGCGCTGGTTACCCGAAATTGCACGGCGTCATTCGGTGCAGGTTCAAACGCGCCGTGAGCCATGAGGATGCGGCCTTCATTGAGCTTGGCTATGTCGTTGAAAAGGTCCTGTAGCCCGTCGACGTCTTCCTTCGGCGCCGTTTCGTTGGCGACGATCTTCAGCAAGTTGACCTTTTTGAAGAAGTCCAAGCTGTGCGACACCACGTCCGCTGCGTCGCTCTTGAGGTCGAGTATCTGCACGATGCTCGCGTTGATTTCACGTTCCAAAAGCGCGAACTCGTAGAGATAGCGGCCTACCTTCGTACAGGCGGCGTCCAAATCGGCGCTCACGAAATCCTCCCCAAAAGCTCATTACCGGTGTTGAGAGACGCATGTTTTCATTTAGTCCGAGGTTCAGATTGAGCCGAAGGCCCGCCTATGTAGAAATTTTCCAACCTATCCTCGTTGAGGTGGAGTTTGACGCGCTGCTCGTTATCAAGCAGCCGAATCGTAAGAACGCTGCGGTCGTCAGCTTCGCCTATCATCGGGGAAATCTGCCCCCGCATAAGCATGGCTTGTTCTTCAGAATTAAGTTCTGCCCAAAACCCGTCGGTAGCAGCGACAAGTGAGCTGCCCTGCTCTACGTTGATTTCAGTGACGTCAGGAAGCATGAACTCCCTGGCCCGGAAACTCCGCGCGAGTCGATGCCTGACGTAACTTTCTGCAATCTCCGCGACTGGAATGTCGTCAATCACATTGGCCAACGTATGTGGCCTGATGAGCCATTGGAGAGGGCTTTTTCCTACCTGCCGTCCCAGCAAGCAATCGCCGGCATGTAGAACGAGTGCCGGTCCAGTTCCTGCGAGACACACGATCACATAGCTGGCCGTATCCCGGGAAACCGCTTCGATAGGCTTCCATGAATTTGGCGCAGTTGTGCTGTGAGGGTTTCTGCCGTTACGTCTTCAGCCGTGGCGACGTACCAATCTATGACATCACGGGCGATCTGGCCGGCAAGCTCGCCGCTCTTTGGTCCTGACGTTGAACCATCCAGAAGGAGGCACAGCACCCCATCCGGGCGTATTCCGGCGCCCCCGTAATCCCGATTGCCGCCGGTCTTTGTTCCCTGCTGACTGCGCCAATCGAGCTCCATTTCCATTTTAGCTGTCGCTCTCGCTTATGGCGACAAAGCGTTCACGCACAATATCGACGCGCCCTTCCGGCCCTTTGATATTGCCCGCCAGAAAGTGATCAAAATCATCATGCTCCAGCAGAGCTCTGAACTGCTCTGCAATGTAGCGGCGAACATCTTCGTCCGCTGCTTGAATTTCAGCGACGAGTTCCTCGCGGCCATCGACGACGAGAAGAATGTCCTCCATATCGCGGCTTCCTAACAGATCATTGTTGCCGCGACCGAGATACGCCTCCAACTTTGTCGCCAGAAACAATTCTGGCGTGAGGCGTTTGATGGTTATCGTATCGGTCAGAGGATGATTGACCGCCGTTTCAATGCCTTTGGCATACCAGCGATTGCTAAAGCCGAGAATGCTTTCATCGTCAGGCATGAAATCGACCTTGAGGTCGCCAAGCCGCATTCGGCAAATCACATCGTCCTCTGGAGATTCCGCAAATCCCTTTTGCCGCAACTGCTCTTGCAGTTGCGCCCATTGCGCACGCCCGACAAGATCAACGATCAGATCCACATCGTCGGTTGCCCGCACACCTTCGAGCGTAATCTCATCGGTAATGAACAGAGCTGTCGTGCATCCGCCGACAAAGACCAGCCGCCCGCGCAGGTCGTCGCCCAGCGCCTTGGCGACGGTTTCCAACATAACAAGGAGTTGGCCCTTAACGCTGCTCATTTTTCAAAAGCCTTTCTGAAATGCGCTCGACGGCCAGCCCGGTTTCTCGCTGATTTCCAATCCGAATGGCATCAACAAGGGCCAGATATTCATACAGACGCTCGTCTTTCTGGACAGCTTCGGGAACGCTCTTGAACAGAGGCTCTAGCGACTGTCCCTGGGCCTTGCCTTTTGCGAACGGCCAGACGTAGATATATTCGCCTGCGCTGATCAAAAGACTCTTCAACGAGGGAGCTGCAAAGGCGGTAGGAACGCCTCGCGTCATGGCGCCGGGCCTTGCCGGAAAAACAAACTTCAGTCCGTGGACAATAAAATCGCAGAGGTTGCGGCGGTTGGGCTTTGGCCGACCGGAATTGCGATCTTTGACCGCAAGGCCTGAAGAGATGCTTCGGTTGATCGAGGCATTGACTTCCGTCTTGCTGATTCCAAGGGGAAGCCTCTAAGCCGCGAACGGAAAAGGGATCCTCGCGGTGCACATCCAACCTTGGATGCCCGCCCCCTTGCGCTCCTCATGTTCGAGGCTCACGAGCTTGAGCAATATGACGACATCCTGGCTTTTCATCCGGTATTTCGTCCCTGTCCCTTGTCCTCGGACTGAGGACAGTCAGCCACAAGGGCGACCCAGCTGTCAAACAATCTTTCTCAGATCAGAAAGAAAAAACACATAATTCAACGTAATTTCAATTACTTATCAGAGGAATCCAGACCAGGAGACGGTGTCGAACCTATAGGTGCGTTTTTGCGGGCTGCTGCCTTTATCGAAGCGCCCTGCCGCTGACGCAACGATTTCTGACTTGCGCCAGACCCCACGTATGTGTGTCCGATCACCGCCGATGGCAGCATGCGGAAGGAAGAGCTCTTCCAAAATACAGGCTCAACGGTTTTGATGGCGCGGCACCTCATTGACATAGGGGCAGCTCGATGAACGCACCCGCTTCTGCTCTGCGAATTGCGATTGGCGGGATCAGCAGAAAGGCAGCCAGCGTCGGGCAAGGAACTGAGGTCGGAGTCTTATGAACTTCATCTAATGCGTTACAATAATGTCGAAAGCTAAATTCACCGAGGCCGATGTTAAGCGTGCCGTGAAAGGCGTCATCGATGGCGGCGGCATCGTCGCAAACGTCGAAATCTGGCCTGACGGACGCATATCTATTGCGGTCAAAGAGGATCGCCGTCCTTCGGTAGATCCGGAGGATGACCCAGCGGTGTCAAGGAGGCTGCTGTGAAACGTGGACGTTCCGCCCTTCCGTTGCCCCGCTACACGCTTCGTAAGCGGATCGGAAGCGGCTGGAGTTATTTCTTCAACGTTCCAACATGGGCTCGCACACGAGGCTGTCCCCTGCACAATGAACCACTTGGTGCCGACTACGAAAGAGCGGTACAGCGGGTGGAAAGGATTCTACTGCCGGCATTTGATAGCTGGCGCACGGGTGGCGAGGACGCGACCTCTGTTGTCGGCGTGGTCGTCGGAACGTTGGATTGGATGTTTCACGAGTATCGCCGGACATGGTCGCAGAAAACTGCCAAGCGACTGCAGCCGCTGAGTCCAGGTCAATGCCGTGTGCACGAGACCGGCATCAAGATGATTTGTGAATACCTCCTGCAGGACGGCAGGCGTCTCGGAACGCGGCGCGTCTCCAGCATCGATACTGCTTTCGCCGATGACCTCTTTGAAAAGCTTCTTTTCAAAGAGGTGAAGGGCGAAAAAGATCGAACGCCGCACCACCGTCAATCACGCGATGAAGACCGCGCGTTCGGCATGGAATACGGTATCACGCGCCAATCCGGGCATATTTCCTCCGAAGAATCCATTCGAGAAGATGGGTCTGCAGTCGAACTCTCGGGAAACGCCGCATGCGACGTTCGCCGAGTTGGCGGCGTTCCGGGCCAAAGCGATCGAAATGGGCTATTCCTCGCTCGCCACTGGCGTTTTGATTGGGTGGGAGCTGCTTCAGCGCGAGGCGCACATCTTCATCCGTTTCGTGGCCGAACATTACCGGCCTCCGAGCCGGCCAAACCACGTCTATGTCATCAACTACAAGACGAGTACGGGCTCGTGGGAGCCACTGTTCAATGCCAAAGGCAAGCCGCTCTATCCCCAGTTGATGACCGAGTTGGATGCCATTAAGGAGTTGCGTCCTACAGGGGGCCTCATGCTGCGCCGGGACGGCAGCAGCCAGCCGTGGTTTGGCAAGGGGAGATGCTCACCCAGGTTCAGCGCATTTCGAAGAAGGTCATCCTTGCGGCGAGTCTTCGTCCTGAACTGACCTTCACCTCGTTCGGCCGCCATGGCGGCACGACGGAAGCGAGCACGTCCGGGCTGACGGAAACGCAGTTGATGCAGAAGGGGGCAATGGTCGTCGACGGCAGCGATGGCGAACTATCTGCACGACGACGACGAAGCCAAGCAGGACGCGCAAATGAAGCGCATCAAACGCCGCGCGAAAGTGGCGAAGCAAGCGGCCGTAAAGTGAACATTTGTCAGAATGGAAATTTCAGTTTGTCAGAATGAACTTTGGGATCTGAGCTAACCCATTGAAAAGGCTGGAGCGGGTGAAGGGATCGAACCCTCGTATTCAGCTTGGAAGGCTGCTGCTCTACCATTGAGCTACACCCGCGGCGCGGCGAGCACTAGCATGGCCGCCCCGCCGCCTCAACCATGATTGATTTGGAGTTTTACCCTTCCGGAACCATATTCTAGATGATGGGTTTTCACTGTAAACCTGATCCAACCGGGAGGATTTCATGCGCAATGCACTTTTGGCCGTATTTGCTCTGACAGGCGCGGCCGTATTCAGCGCCGGATCGGCGCAAGCCGCCCCTATCGTTACTGCATCGTCGAAGCCTTCGAGGCAGGCCCCGGGACCTGCTATTACAATACCTACGCCCAGTGCATGGCGAGCGCATCCGGCCGGCGGGCCTATTGCCAGCTTAACCCGGTTTATGCCTTTGCCGAACAGAACCGGCCTGTGATCAAACCCCGCAAGGTTCGCCGCCATCACCGGCACAACTGAGCTTTACACGCTCCAGCGCCGCACCCGGGTTTTCCGGTGAGCGGCGGTCTTCGCGTCAACTGTTGTCTTCTTCCCTGTCCCGGTACGATCCCAGCCGGGACAAAAAAGCCAGAACCAGACCGATTCCGACGAGCGAAAACCCCATCGTGAATATCTTGGACAGATCGGTGGTCGGCCCAAGCGTGGCATCTCCCACGGTGGTGAGCGCAACCACGCTGAAATAAGCCGAGTCGAGCCACGACCATCCCTCGACCGAATGGTAGAAAATCGAGCCGGTCACGACCGCCACCAGAAGCAGGAAGACGATGGCCTGAAACTCAGGATCGCGCAGGCCGTGCCAGAAGCCCAGACACAACCTCTCCAAGCCTACCGCCAGCGATCTCATCGGCTTGATCCTTGTTACGGATTTGAATCGGAAATGCGGGCGACTTGCACAACGATCATTTGCAGGCGTGGAAAATGCCCCGATTCCTGCATTTCGGATCCGGATGACGCCTATACGTCACACGCGAAAAACCGCAAGCCAGCAATAGCTTTTCAACGCACCGCCGGTTTGGCCCCCACCAATTGGTAGGGTCATTATTGACCTCGGCGCCGGGATAAAAGCGCATCGCCGGCCACGGCAGGTAGCGAAGATCAAGGTGGGTTTCGACAACGAGCGTGTGCGTCACTATGGCGGACAGATTTTGCAAAACCCGAATCGGATCGATCAGATGATAGAAAACGCCCAAAAATAGCGCGTAATCGAACTGCCCAACACGATCCGCCGTGAGTTCCGGCGCGTCGATAACAAGGTCCTCTACATCAGAACCGGTAAGCTGGCGGGCGATTTCAAAATGTCTTCGGGCGGCTATTCGCGGCTCAAACCACGCAAACTTATCGGTCGATAGCACGCGCGCAGCACCACGCCTTTTTCGCCTCGAAGCTGAAAAATCCGTCCCACGCGCCAACATCCAGAATCGAGCCCCCCTTGATATTCAGGGGACCGAAAATGGCGTCGGCCTCGTTTCGCAACAGATCAGGCGTCTTGTGGCCGGGCGTAAATACGCCGGGTGCAATTTCGATGGAATGAAACCATGGCTTGCTCACGGCCTCGCGCTGAATATCGGACAGTTCAACCAGTTGGTTCATGGATTGCTCCTGGCCAGGATTATTCGCATCGCGATGAAGGGCGTCAACGGTTCCACTTCCGAAGCACGCGCACGAACGAACCGCAAAGGACGATTGCTTGCAGGTGAAAAAACAAAGCGCGCAGGAATCGAAATTCCTACGCGCTTTCAGATTGGTGGGGGAAGAAGGACTCGAACCTTCGAAGCCATACGGCGGCTGATTTACAGTCAGCTCCCTTTGCCACTCGGGACACTCCCCCGCTCGACGCCATCGGACACCCTCATCCACCCAAGCGGGGGTGGCTGAACGGCCATGGATGACGGTAAAAAGCGTGCCCGTAGACGGGCGCCCGGTCGGCGCGTTTATGGGCGAAGCACCGGGGTAAAGTCAACCAAGGCGCTGACGAATATGACAGGACGTTGCAGCCCGGTCTGGAGCCGAAAATTGCCATTATTCCCGCCCCGTGGGACAAGGCCGCATGAGCGATCGAGACCGGAAATCACGTTTCAAAGGCCCCAAAACAGGCGGACGCGGCGGCGACCATGACCGGGAGAGCCAAGAACGGCATCAAAGCAAGTCCTCGGGGAAGCCTCACGGAAAACCCCAGGGCGGCCGTCCCGCCTGGCGCGACCGTGAGGCCAAGGGAGGCTTCAAGGGGCACGCAAAGGGCGATGGCCCGGTCATCCTGTATGGCTGGCACAGCGTCACGATGGCCTTGGCCAATCCGCAGCGGCGGATCCGCAAACTCTTCGTGACCGAAAACGTGGCCCGGCGGCTCACTGATGAGAAGATCGACACCCGCATCCCGCCGGAACTGGTGCATCCGGGCGACATCGACCGCCGGCTTGGGCCAGATGCCGTGCATCAAGGCCTGCTCGCGGAGGCCGATCCCCTGCCCGGCCTGCATCTCGATGAACTGCCGCAGGACGGCATCGTGCTGGTGCTCGACCAGATCACCGATCCGCACAATGTCGGCGCGATCCTGCGCTCGGCGGCGGCGTTCGGCGTCAAGGCCATCGTCACCACAGGGCGGCACAGTCCGGAAGCGACGGGCGTGCTGGCGAAATCCGCGTCTGGCGCGCTCGAGCTTGTGCCGATCGTCGAAGTCCCGAATCTGCATCGCGCGCTTGGCGAGATGAACGACGCAGGTTTCCTGACGGTGGGTCTCGACAGTGAAGGCCAAAACGATCTCAGCGCGGTGCCGTTGCACGCGCCGCTGGCGCTGGTGCTCGGCGCTGAAGGCAAAGGCCTGCGGCAGTTGACGCGCGAAACATGCAGCGTCGTGGCGCGGATGGACATGCCCGGCAGGATCAAGAGCCTCAACGTGTCGAACGCCGCCGCGCTCGCGCTCTACATCGGCACGAGCCGCCTCGGCCTGATGGACTGACGCGCCTTAACGATCGCACAAAACAAAACGCCCGCCGGCATCATGCCGGCGGGCGTTGTGCATTCAGATCGGACGAGCGATCAGTGCATATGATGATGCGGCTTCGCGCGATGCATGCGCGGACCATGGGCCATGGAGTGCCCGTGGCTGCGCTGCGTATAGTAATACTTCGGCGCGACGCGATGCGGACGGAAGTGCATGCGGTGATGCTGATGATAGCGGCGGCCGAAGCGATAGCTATAGACCGCCGGTCCCTGCACGCGCGCGCCATCATAGTAGTGGCTGGTGGCGTTGCCGTAGGGTCCGCCATTGTAGCCATAGCGATAAGGCCGGCCGTAGTAGCGTGAACCGATCACGGCGCGTTCCTGATAGGTCGGTACCGGCGCGAAATTGCCGGGGCCGGTAAAGGTCGGCCCCTGATTGACCCAATAATATTGTGGGCCTGCCGGATCCGGCAGCCGTTCACGCACGGCGTAACCGTAGTGGCGATGATAACCATAGCCGCACGGGTCGGTCACCACGCATGCCTGCGCGGGCACCGTCGCCATCGTGGCGGCGAAGGCCGCTCCCGCAATCAATCCTGCAATCGTCTTACGCATCACTCTCTCTCCTGTTGGGCGCTTCTTGTTTGGTGTGTGTTTATTTCTTCAGATCGGGACGGAAGCCGTTCGGCCGATAGCTGGGTGGGTGCGGGCGGGGCCGGTCACCTTCGATAACCGTCGGGTACATAGGAATGTCGTACTGCTGTTGCGGCGCAGGCGGTGCTGATTGCGCGGACCATGACTGATGATAGCTCTCCGCCGGTTGCGGCAGCGCGCGATTGGCGGAGGGCTGAATTTCCAGGCGGCCATAGCCCGGCGTGCGTCCGGCGGTCGGGTAGTAATGGCCAACTTCAGGGACGGTGTAGCTGTCCCAGCCGCCATAAACCCGATCGGCATTCTTGAAGTGGTGAGCAAGACCCCACTCGCCTTCGACGACGGCGTAGGACGCATCGCGGCCGTTGATGATGACCGGAACGCCGGGCTTTCCGGGGATGACGATCAGCGGGCCGGTGTCGGCCAGCGCCATCACGGTTGCCGCAATCGAAAATGCCAGTGCAAGTACCGCACGCATAGGAAGCCGCCTTCAAATGAGGCCCCACCCTAGTCCAGCCACCCCTGTGCAGGAGTTAAAGGCCCGCTCCAATCGTCAGGTAAGCCTAACGCGTAAGCATCCGGTCTCGCTCAATTGCGAGGAATTTCAATAAGATTCTGGAAAGTTGAAGGTTAATGGCCAAGCTCTGCCCGGCGGACCGAAGCGCGTGGTGCCGGTTGAGAGGATTGAACTCCCGACCTTCGGTTTACAAAACCGCTGCTCTACCGCTGAGCTAAACCGGCGACCGGGGAACAGCTATCAGCGCCGCCGCGCCGGGACAAGGCCGCCGGCGCGCCTAGCGCGCCATCAACGAGAGGGATGAATACGGTCGGGGAACTTCCATTTGCGCGCCACGGTGTTTTGCGGCACCAAGGACACGCGGCGCGGCGGCGCGCATCGAAAATTTTCGCATGACATGAGCGGCTTGACATGAGCGACAATGGCGGCGGATTTCGCGCGCACCACAAATACATGATTGCCGCGATCGGCGTGATCGCGGTGCTCGCCTTCCTCTACAATCTCGGAATCTTCGACGTCTGGTCCGTCGATCAGGTCGCGAAATAGCCCTCCGCACGGGCAGAACGGTCCCGTCCGGATCGCTAAAAAATCGCCCAAACGCCTGTGAATTGCGTGGACAAGTCTTCCCTTCGCGGAACGGTCACGGTCCCGTCACCGTTCCCGACACAGGTTGACCGGCGATTCAGGCAAATCCCGGATGAGGACGATCATGACTTTCTTTAAGCGACATGACGACCGCTATGAAAATGCGCTTGATGACGTCATCGCACAATGCGGCGGCGATACGCGGGGCGCCTTGATGGCGCTGCTTGCGGCGAACGAATATCTCGAAGCGGAACTGAATCATCTTCAGACCGCCATCGAAACCGGCATGGTTCCGCTGCGTGACGAAAAGGTGCCGCCTCATCTGATAAATTGACGCGGGAGATTGGCGACAGCTCCTGGAACATAAGCAAGCGGCCCGGGTTCTCCAGTTTCAATCGATTTATTGAAAGGAGAATCCCATGATTGCGAAATACATGGCGACTGCCCTGCTCGGAACTGCGTTACTCGGCGGCGCGGCATTCGCTCAAACCGCGACACCTTCGGCGTCATCACCGCCGGCCGCCTCGGCAGGCATACAGCAGAACCTCAAGGGCAACTGGCGTGCATCGAAGCTGGTCGGCCTCTCGGTCTATAACGACGCCAACGAGAACCTCGGCTCTATCAGCGAAATTCTCGTCGACAACACCGGCAAGATCAACGCCGTGGTGATCGGCGTCGGCGGCTTCCTCGGCGTCGGCCAGCACGACATCGCGGTCTCGTTCGACAAGCTGAAATGGGTCAACGAACCGATCTGCGCGGCCTCGACCGACCGCGCGCCGGCAGCGCCGGGCATGTCGCCGTCCTCCACCGCAACACCTTCAACCACGACAACCGGTGCAGCGGGCGGCGGAATGGCCGCGGCGAGCGCCACCAAAGACAACTGGTATCCCGACCACGCCGTCATGAGCGGCACGAAGGAGCAGTTGAAGGCACTGCCTGCGTTCAAGTATTCGGATTACAATTAAACAAGCCAGCCTGAGGGCTGGAATCGCATTTGGCCGGATCGGTTTTCTCAACCGATTCGGCCATTCGTGCGTCTGCAAACCCCTGAAAGCCACAGCTCCAAAAAAGCTGCGCCGTCAGAGATAGGCGCTGAGGCACCAGGCATTCACCACGGCAGCCACCGCCAGCGTCACGACCAACAGCGTGTCGACGGCAAAGTACTCCGTGGGAGCCAGTCTGAGAATCATCTTGCTCATGGGACGATTTGAACGCTGACCCGGCGAAGAGTCTCGCGCATTGTTTTTTTCCGATCCCCTTGCCTGTTTTCCCTTTTCGAGTCCGATTCTCTCTCCTTGCCGTTGCCGATCCCGGCCGGTTGTGCGGCGCAGTGTTGTCTTGCGCCGATTAAGACGCACAATGACCCGCCTTCCCTTCAGCCAGAGAACACCATGACAATCAAAACGACCGCCAAGAGTCCCGCAAAGGGTCTGATGAACCAATTCCCGCCCGCGCGGGACAAGCTGGTGACGCTTGCAAACTGGCGCACGCAGCCTTCAAGCGACTGGAGCTTTCAGAACGTCCGCCGCCTGCTGCCGACTGCGAACATCGCGGCATCGAAGCATCCCGCGCCGCTGGAGAGCTCGCTCGCAGAGATCGGCGACGTCACCTTCAACGGTATTGGCGGCGCGGCCACGACGCTGCGCGACGCACTTCGCGCCACCTACACCCACGGCCTCGTGGTTCTGCGGCGCGGGCGCATCGCCGCCGAATGGTACAACGGCGGCATGGATGCGCGGACGCCGCACATCGTGTTCTCGGTCAGCAAGTCGATCTGCGGCGCGCTCGGCGGAATTCTCGCGGACAAAGGTTTTCTGAACCCGAACCGGCCGGTGAGCGATTATGTGCCCGAGGTTTCATCCTCGGTCTATGGCGGCTGCTCGGTCCGTCACCTGCTCGATATGTCGGTGGGTATCTCGTTCACCGAAGATTATGTCGATCCCGACGGCGACGTCGCGCGTTATCGCCGCGCGGTGGGGTGGGACGTCATCAAGCCGGGCCAGAGCACGATGCAGTTGCGCGAATTCCTTGCCACGCAAAAGCCGGACGGCAAGGAGCACGGCCACACATTCCACTACGTCTCGACCAACACCGACCTGCTCGGCTGGGTCTATGAGCGCGCGGCGGGCCGCGCCCTCTCCGATCTGCTGAGCGACCATCTCTGGGCACCGCTCGGCGCGGAAACCGAGGCCTACATCACCCTCGATGCGGAAGGCGCGATGCGCGCCGCGGGCGGCATCTGCGCCGCGCCGCGTGATCTCGCTCGCTTTGGCGAGATGATCCGGCAGCGCGGCGTCGCCAATGGCACGCAGGTGGTGCCCGGCTGGTGGATCGACGACATCAACGACAATGGCGATCCGGCGGCATGGGCGCGCGGCGAATTTGCTGAACTGTTTCCGGATGCGTCCTACCGGAGCAAATTCTACCAGATCGACCGCGAGCGGCGCACGCTGTGCTGCATCGGCATCCATGGCCAGTGGATTTACATCGACCCGATCAGCGAACTGGTGATCGTCCGGGTTGCCGCGGAGCCGATCCCGCTTGAGGTGGAGAATTATCGCGCATGGCGGCGCGGCTTCGAAGCCATCGTCCGGCATTTCTCATAAGGGCGACGTTCAGTTCATCGCGACCACGCCTGCATTGAGCGTGGTCGCATAGGCAACCCAGGCGAGATACGGCGCGAGCAGCCATGCGGCGGGTCTGTCGGCCCGCGACGCCGCAATCATGGTCATGATGATGGCGATCAAGAGCGCAATGATAATAACCAATGCGGTCCGCGTCCCGTGCCAGCCGAAGAAGACCGGCGACCATGCCGCATTCAGGGCAAGCTGGATCGCGAACCATATGATGGCCGACATACGCGCAGGCGATGGCGCGGCGCGATCCCATAGCCGCCAAAGACTGACTGCCATCAAAATATAGAGGGTCGTCCACGCGACCGGAAAGACGACTGGCGGCGGCGTCCACCATGGCTTGGCTAGCCCAGCATACCACACAGGAATTTCAGGCCGAGTCACAGTCGATTCGAGAATGCCGATACCGACACACAGCAACAGACACACGATAAGGCGTCCCGCCGATTTCAAAGTCATCTCATTTCCCTCAGCCCGCACATGCAGGAGGTCCGCCGCTCAGCGCGTCAGCTTTTCCATCTCGGGGAACGCAGCATAAGTCGCGCCTTCGCAGAGTTCCCCGGCATCCTCGATGATGCGGTCAAACCGGCCGTCGATGTACATCGCGGCGCGCTCCTTCACGCCGGCATACGCGCCGCCACCGCTGCGCGCATTGAAACGCAGGCAGACCACGTAGCGCAGGCGGCCGCCGACTTTTTTCTGCGCAGGCTCGGCAATGACCGCCTCGCGCACGCCGCGCGGATCGTTCAGATATGTGCGCAGGAATGCCAGCAGTTCGGGGCGGTAATTCGCAGGATATTTCTGATCCTCGATGCCGCGATCCGCGGTGTAGGACAGGTTGTCGTTGCCGCCAGTCCAGGCGCATCCGCCAACGCCCAGCGCGAGCAGGAGCGCGGCGCTTCGCGTATATGTCACCAATTTGCAACGCATCCGGATGAAGTCCATGGCCGTGAGTGTGCCATTGATTTCTTAGACATTGCGGCATTGACAAGGCAAGCCTCCGCCGCTTGATTGGAACAACGGCACAGGTGCCAGCGCAAGCTGGCCAATAGGGAATTCGGTGCCGCCGTACAGGTTGCCTGTCGATTTCAGCATGCATCCCTCGCGGCTATTCCGAAGCTGCCCCCGCAACTGTCAGCGGTGAGCCGTTGTCCAACATGCCACTGAGCGAAGGCTGAACAGCCGGGCTTGGGAAGGCGGGCAACGGCGACGATCCGCGAGCCAGGAGACCTGCCTGTACCGGTCATCCTTCCGTCGCACGGGGCGTGCGAAGGGGCGGCATTCCGCAGCGGTGACGTGACGTAACTGTTGCGGAGGTTCGGCCGATGGCCCGTTTCCTCAGTCATGATGTCAGGCCCGGCAGCATTCGCTCGCCGCGCATCGTCATGCCTGCGCGTGTTCTCACCGCGTCTCCGCGATCACAAGCATCGGCGGGGCAACAACGTGATTCTCTTTTCTAGATATTCTCCAGCGGCGAAACTGCGTCTTTCATTGGCGACGGCGTGCCTTGCAGGCACTGCGCTCGTGACCCCTGCCCTTGCGCAGGACGCGGCACAACTGCCGACGCTGGAGGTAACATCGCCGACATTGGTCCCCACTCCGGTCGATCAGATCGCGAGTTCGATCACGATCATTACAGCGGCGGATATCGCGCGCGATCAGCGCCGCACGGTCGTGGACGCATTACAGGCCGTCCCGGGCCTGAACATTGCGCAAACCGGCGGCCCCGGCGCGCAGACGTCCATCTTTATGCGCGGCACAAACGCGAACCATACAAAGATACTGATTGACGGGATCGACATGGCCAATTCGAGCAATACAAACGGCGCTTATGACCTTGGTCACCTGACCACAGCGGATATCGAACGAATTGAAGTTCTTCGCGGACCGCAAAGCGGCCTCTATGGCTCTGACGCTATTGGTGGCGTGATCTCGATCACCACGAAAAAAGGACAAGGACCGGCCAGAATTACGGCCATGGTTGAAGGCGGCTCTCAAGGCACCGTTAACGCCGCAGCCGGCGTCAGCGGATCGCAAGATAAATTCAGCTATGCCTTCAACGTTTCCAACTACCAGACATCCAGCACGCCCGTCACACCGCTTGAACTTCTGCCGCCGGGGCAGCGGCGGATCAACGACAGCGTGGTGAACAGAACTGTCTCAACAAAGCTGGGGTACGACGTCACTCAAGACTTCGCGCTCAATTTTGTCGGCAGATACACCGATGCCAAAGTTCTTTTTACCGGCGACAACTATAATAACTTCCCCGCCACTCCCGCAGACCAGCAAAGCTCGCAGCTCACGCAAGAGTTCTTTTCGCGAAGCGAAGCGGTCTGGTCGCTGTTCGACGGCCGGTTCAAAAACTATTTCGGTGTCAACTACTCGAATCAGAAGGGCAGTTTCTACGATCCCTACGGATACCTTGGGCCCCTTAGCATCAATCGCGGTGAACGGCTGAAATACGACTGGCGCGGCGTGGCCTCTATCATGCAAGGTCAGACATTGGTGGTTGGGGCAGAGCATGAGAAGGAAAAATTCAACAACGAGCCGGGCGACGGATCGAGGGTCACCGCGAAGAATGCCAACAGAGGTGCATTCGCGGAGTTGCAGTCAAATTTCGGAAATCGGCTGTTCCTGACGAGCAACGTGCGGGTCGACGACAACGACGCCTTCGGAGATCACACAACATTCCGCATCGCGCCGGCCTTTATCGTTCCGGGAACGGATACCAAACTCAAGGCGAGCTATGGCACCGGCTTCAAGGCGCCGACCTTGGCACAACTCTACGATGCCACATACGGAAACCCGAATCTGCGTCCTGAAGAAAGCAAGGGATACGACGTCGGCTTTGAGCAACCCATCGCAAATGATCACATCAGATTCGGAACGACTTACTTCAACAACGACATCACGAACCTGATCGTTACCACCGGCAACTACCCGGCAATTTCCTACGCGAACGTAAAAGCCGCCAAGACGTCCGGATTTGAAACCTTCGCGGCCATCACGTTCAATGAAAGATTTAGTGTCCGCTTTGATCATACCTATACAGATGCAATCGATGCCGACACTGGCCTGAAACTGAATCGACGGCCGACGAACAAGATGAGCTATGCATTCATCTGGAAGCCCGTGGACGAACTCACACTGTCAACTACTTTGATCGTGCTCGGACAATTCCAGGATGTGACTCGTTTCGGGCCGCCCACAGTCACGAACCCAGGTTATAAGCTGGTCAACCTCGCCGCGAATTATCGCGTCGCCGATGGCGTGACGGCCTTCGCGCGCATCGATAACCTGTTCAACGAGCAGTATCAGGATCCGACCGGCTTCCTGCGCCCCGGCCTCGGCGTGTTCGGCGGTATTCGTCTGACCAGCGCGCCTATCGGAAACTGATGACACACAAACAGCCCGGCCCGCGCTCATCTTGCGATGAACGCGGGCCGTTCTTCTTTCCATGAACCGCTTCGATGCGGGGGCTATGCAATAGCGGCCCAGGGAAATATCAGGAGCGATCCGTCGCGATCAGAAGTGACGATGCTTCTTCACGATCACGACCTTGTGGCCGTGGCCATGACGGTGGGTATGGACCACCGGGCGGCGATGATGGCGATGCTTCTTCACCACCACGACCTGTGCATGGGCCTTCGCGACCGATGGCTTGACGACGATGGTCTTGGTGACCGGGGCGCGTTCGGTCTTGATGACGGTGGCGGCCATCGCAGGCGCGGCGAGGATCGAGGTCGCAATCAGCGCGGCGGAAAAGATCTTCAGCATGGGTATCTCCTGTTTCATGCGACCGCCGGAGTGGCCGGTCGGATGGCCGGGGCGGCGATCGTCGGAAACTACCCTAGGGTCGTCACGCTGAACTCAATCTGAAGCGCACTCGCGGCTTTCGTTCATCTGGATGACAGTTTGGCCATGTCGGGTATGATCCCAGGCTGCCGATAATTTGACGCGCATCACGGGAATGTTTGAAACCGCCCGGTGTTTGGCAACGTAGAGACGGTATAGGATCGGCTCGTTCGATCAGCGGGAGAGTCAACATGCGCATCTTCACGATCAGGCAGATACCCTTGATGCTTCTCGTTTCGGCGTTCGTCGCCGCACCGGCGCTGGATGTCGCGCTGGCCGCAGGCTCGGATACGCCGTCGCCCCCTCCGGCATCGGACACCAGGTCGTCCCCGCCGCCCAAGGACAAGAAGAGCGACAAGAAATCGTCGATCGACGATCCGGCGTTCCTTCAGGGCTATCGCGCGGCCTATGCGACGATCTACGAGAACAACGACTACGCCGCCGCCATTCCGCAGCTCAAGGCGCTGGGGCAGGATGACCGGGCTGACGTCGCCAACCTGATCGGCTATTCCTACCGCAAGCTCGGCAACTACGAACTCGCCAGCATGTGGTACGAGCGCGCGCTCAAGGCCGACCCGAACCATGTCCGCACCTGGCAGTATTACGGCCTGTGGCAGGTCGAACAGGGTAACCGCGAACAGGCGAAGGTTCACCTTACGAAAATCGAGGCCCTTGCCGGCCGCGACAGCGCCGAATACCAGTCGCTGGCTTCCGCGCTGGCGAACGGCCGGACGTCTTACTGATACGCCGTCATTTGGCTCATGCCGGGACCACCGGCATGAACCGCGCTTTCGTGGTTAACTGACAGATCAAGCCTCCGCGAACCGGATACCGGCCGCGCGGGGCTGTTTTGTGCGGCCTGATCGCGCCTCGACAAGCCCGGAAAACCTCGTATAGACGAAGCCCGCGCGGGATCATCTTGCGTTCCGCGCTTACCGGGGCTGACCGATCGCCATGACGACGCCGAGAAAATATCAGCGGATCGCCTTCGTGGCGGGTCCAAGCGCGGAGGCCCAGCAGGCCCTCGCCCAGCTCGTCGCCGTGCATGGCAACCGGCCGGCGGAAGATGCCGACGTGGTCGTGGCGCTCGGCGGCGATGGACTGATGCTGCAAACGCTGCACCAGCACATGCACTCCGGCATTCCAATCTACGGCATGCATCGCGGCACCGTCGGCTTTCTCATGAACGAGTTCAGCCAGCACTCGCTCATCGAACGGCTGGAAGACGCGAAACTCACTGTCATCAATCCGCTGCTGATGCGCGCCACCGACATTCACGGCAAAGTGCATATCCATCACGCCATCAACGAGGTCTCGCTGTTCCGGCAGACCCATCAGGCCGCCCGCTTGAGGATTCTGGTCGATGAGCATGAGCGGATGGCCGAACTGATCTCCGACGGGATCATGGTGGCGACGCCCGCCGGCTCCACCGCCTACAATCTCTCGGCGCAGGGTCCGATCCTGCCGATCAACGCCGCACTGTTCGCGCTGACGCCGATCAGCCCGTTCCGCCCTCGCCGCTGGCGCGGCGCGCTGCTGCCCAACACCGCCTTCGTCGTGTTTGAGGTCCTCGAAAGCGACAAGCGGCCGGTTGCAGCCGTCGCCGATCACGACGAGGCGCGCGACGTGAAACGGGTCGAGGTCATCGCGGACAAGACCATCTCGATCCGCATGCTGTTCGACCCCGGCCACAGCCTGGAAGAGCGCATCCTGAGCGAGCAGTTCGGGTTCTGATCCGAAGCCCGGGCCGGCTTGGATAACCATTCATTAACGGCGGCTGCATATAGTTAATGTGCGGTGTACCTGTCGTCAGGTGCGCCACTTCGGGCTGCGCATGTTCATTATCGACTTCAACAAGCTGCGGTTTCTCGTCTGCGACGACAATGCGCATATGCGACGCATCCTGCGCACGCTGCTGCATTCGTTCGGCGCGCGCGAAGTCTACGAGGCCGAGGATGGCGCCACCGCCCTCGAAATGTACTCCCACTACGTTCCGGACATCGTCATCACCGACTGGTCGATGCCGATTTTCGACGGGCTGGAGCTTGCGCAGATGATCCGGCAGCCGGAAGGCGCGGGCAATCCCTACGCCCCCATCATCATGCTGACCGGCCATTCCGAGAAGCGCCGCGTCATGGTGGCGCGCGACGCCGGCGTCACCGAATTCCTCGCCAAGCCGATCTCCGCCAAGGGGCTTTATCAGCGCATCCTCAACGTCGTGGCCAATCCCCGTCCCTTCATCAAGACCAAGAACTATTTCGGGCCGGATCGCCGCCGCAACACCAACGCTGCGTATATCGGTGTCGAACGCCGCGTGGGCGGCAAGGCTGAAATCATGCAGCAGCCCTCGCTGCTCGAAAAAGCCCGTTCGGGAAGCTAGGACAGATCATGGCCCGCAAGCCGCCCGCAGACATCAAGGTCGACACCTTCGCGGACCATCAGGTCATCTCGCAGCCCAATCCGCTGCGGAAGGTGGTGCGATACGCCGAGGACAACGAAAAGATCGACGATCCCATCGCACGGGCCGAGCAGGCTCTGGCCGGCCTGTCCGGCGAGTTCAAGGACTGGATGCACGTCGAATGCGAACGGTTAAGCGCGGCCTATGCAACGATCCAGCGCGACGGACTGAACGGCCAGAATCATGAAGAGCTGTTCCGCGCAGCCCATGACATCAAGGGCGGCGCCGCGACGTTCGGCTATCCTACCGCTGCCGCCGCTGCGGAAAGCCTGTGCCGGATCATCGAACACGCACCGGATCTCGCAAAGGTGCCGGGCGAACTGGTCCTGCATCATGTCAACGCCATCCTGGCCATCTTCCGGGAACAGTCCCGGATCGACGCCCTCGGCATGGCGGACGAGTTGAGCAAGCGCCTGCGCGGCGTGGCAGACGAATTCCTCATCCACGCCAACCGCGACCGGCCCGAGCATCTCGAAGCGGTGCTTGCGCCGAGCATCGTGCCGGAAAGCTGACACACCCGCAATGTCGTCCCGGTCCTAGCTCGCCGTCACCCTGAGGTGCCGTAGCGAAGCAATAGGCGTTCGAAAGAACGCCGTTCTTCGAACGGCTATGGGCCTCGAAGGGCGACGGCGTTATTCTGATCGGTCATCCTTCGAGGCTCGCTGCAAACGCGGCTAGCACCTCAGGATGACGATTCATAATTTTTGAATAAATGCGTCGATTATTGAAACACTACGCCGCGATCAGCCGGTCGTCATAACCGTAGTCGTTTTCACGGTAGCTGCGTTCGACGTACGCAATCGCCTCTGCGTAATGGTCAACCTCTGCATACTCATCGGCCTGCGCGTATTCATCGGTCGCTACGTAGTCATCGGCTTCTGCATAGTCCTGATACGCATCCTCGTAGTCGTCCACCTGCTCGAAGGCGGCATGGGCGTTCAATGTATCGATGAAATCATCGGCGGCAAGTTCGTCGCAATATAGACGCGCTTCCTCGCGCGCGGATTCCGTCGCAAACCGCCGCAGCAGGATCAGCAGCGGCTCGGCCACCGTCTCCGCGGTTTCGCAATGGGTCAGCACGCGCTCGACCATGCGGCGGCGCAGCCGCGTCGCACCGGCGACGGTGCCGACAAATCCGATCTCGTGGCTGGCTTCGAGTGCGGCGCGGAAGGCCGAATGCGTCGATTCCGGCAGACCCGCTTTCGCAAGCAGCGCTTTCAGACTGATGCCGCCGCGATCGTGCACGATCGCCGCGACCCGGCTGCGCGGCAGGCCGGACAGTTCCACCAGCGATTCCTCGAACAATTCGATATTGCCTGACAGCAGCGCGCGCGGGATCAAACCGGTGTTGAGTTGCCCGACCGAGCGCAGATGCTGGATGAGCGCGGTCATGTCCTCGCCGCGCGTTTGCGCCGCGATGTTGACCGTGGAGCGCTCCATCGCTTCGCCGGCGACACGCAGCGCGCGATCCGGGTTCAGCCACGCGCGACCCGCAACGAACTGCGTCAGCGTATTGGAGAGTTTTTCCGCCAGCATCAGCCGGATCGCGGCCGGCAGATCGTTCAGCATCAGCAGCGCTTCGCGGATGGCCGCGAGATGCCCGTGCCGGTCGGCGATGCGGGTCAGTGAGAACGGCACCAGTTCGGCAACCGGATTTTCGATCAGTTCGAGCGTGGCCGAGGCACATCCCACTTCCGCAATCGCAGCGCAGACCGAGGCAGGCAGATCGGAGCGGCGTGCGATGGCGCATTGCGTCTCGGAATTTCCGGTTGCAACAATGTCCACCAGATCAGCGTCGAGCAGCAGCGGTGAATGTTCGAGGATCGGCACGGCCACCGAGGCCTGATCGATAGCCAGTGCGGCGATAATCGCGGGCGGCGCATCGACGGCGTGGGCAAACACCTCGGCCATCGCCTGCCGGACCAGCGGCGACGCATCGTCGAGCAGCATCAGCAGCGCGCCTTCCGCGGCGGCGCGATCGTCTTCGGACAGATCGGAAACGAGCCAGGCGCGCGCCAGACACCGCGTCGCCTCTGCGCGCTCCCCTGCGGGAGCGGTACGAACCCAGGTAATAAACTGCCGAACGATCATGGGTGTTCCGGCTTACGCAACATGCCAAGGCACCGCGACGCGACGCGACGCCACTGTCAGAAAACGTAAACCATGACACTTAAGAAAACGTTCACCATAACCGCTTGCGGTTATTGAGGTTTTGTTAACTTCGCGGCATCGGCCCAGTCAGTGCGGAATCCGCAAAACTTCATGCAAAGGATTCACAGCCAACGTGAGTCGCACCAAGGACATGCGATTCAAAGCTGAATCAAAACCTCAGCCTTGAAATGCACTCCAGAGCATCGACAGGCCCGCGACCAGCATCAGACCATCCATCAGCAGACGGAATGACTCGGGATCGAGCCGCAGCACGAAACGCTTGGCGACGAATGCCCCGGCAAACAGCGACGATCCGGCGATCAGGCCTTTCAGCAGAACATCGAACGGCATCGCATCGAAGCGCCGGAACGTGATGGCCTTGCTGATATAGACTAAGAGCGAACTGGCGGCTTCAGTGCCGAGCAGCGCCCCCTTCACGAGGCCATAAGACATGAAGATCGGCACCGTCATCGGTCCGGTCGAGGCGACGATGCCGGTGAGATAACCGGCGACCGCACCCACCACAGCCATCGACCACAGCGGCAATGTGAAGTTGCGCACGGCAAGCCAGCGCCGCAGCGGAATCATCGAAATCAGAAACACGCCGATGGCGATGTCGACCGTGTGCGACGGCAGCACCAGCAGCGTCCGCGCGCCGAGCGCCGCCGCGGGCACGCCGGGAATGGAATACGCGGCGACAGCGCGCCAGTCGACCTCGCGCCACCACGCCATGATGCGCGACAGGTTCGCCATGATTGCCGCGATAGCCATGATCGGCACCGCCTGCTTCGGCCCGAAGGCATAGGCCAGCACCGGCAGCAGCATGATCGAGGAGCCGGTGCCCACGATGCCGCTGAGGACGCCTGCGATGAGGCCGACGGTAAGAACGAAGACATAGATCAAGGTGGGTTGCCCCGAGAAAGTTCGCAAACTGAAACAAAAACTTATAGTCGGATTCGACGGCCGCATGCGAACGCGTTGAACTCAATCGACTCCCTCCCCTGAAAGGGGGAGGTGAAGGAATGCACCAAATGATGGATTTTAAGAGCGCAGAGGCGAGCGGCCCGCGCATGACGCTCCGGGGATGCGCGCAGCCCTACCCGCTGAACACGCCGGTGGAGTCGCTGAACAGTCCGAGGCCCTGCGGGGTATCCGTCCTGGCAGCGCCGCCCGGCGCGGCCGGTGCCGTCGGCGATGCCCTGTTGCCCCACAATTCGCGCACAGTGGTCGAGACCGGTTCGGCCCGGTCTCCGGTCTGGAACAGCGAGCGGAACACCGGCTCGCTCGATGTTTGCGCCGAGGCGACCTGCATGGGGGCAGCGATAGGAGTCTGAGCCTGCGGGAAATGCGAAAGATAGGCGGCATTATCGGCGGGCATTGCCGCCACGCGCGATTGTCCCGGCGTGACGCCCGCGGCAGCCATCGCCGTGCGCGCCGTCTGTGAATTCGCGGCAGCGTCGTAACGCGATGTCAGCACCGAATAGACCTGCGACACGCTGCGGGCGCTGCCATCGCGATTGTAGAAGATCGAGCGGTTGGCCGCGGCGGCGCTCGGAAACAGCGCCGGACCGGAGGCGTTCGGACTGTCCTCGGCCTTCGAGATCAGTTTTGAAGCGCCGCCGACGCCCATGAAATGCGCGATGTAGAGTTCGCCGTCGGTCGGGCGGCGGCCGATCGCGCCGGTCAGCTTGAAGCTGTTGGATTGCGTCAGCACGCCTGCCATGGCGGCGTTGGCGGCAGGGTCGTCGCGCAGCTTGAGGATCTCGTCGCGCGTGGACGGATCGCTGACCGAGTAGCTGCCCGACGATGATTTCGAGATGGCGTCGGCATATTTGCCAAAACCGAATGTCGCGCCCGCCTCTTTTACCGTGCCGAGCCAGGTCTGCTCGATGAACTGGTAGAGTCCCCGCGCCGAGGATGTGGAGGCCTGCGCCTTCGGGTTGAGATTGGATTCGATCTTCGCCGCCGAGACCAGATACTCGAAGCTCGCGCCGGTCGCGTTGGCGGCATTCCTGATCGTGCCCGCGATTTGCGCGCGCGCGGAATCAAGCCCATTGGTTATGGATGAAGTATCGACCGCCATGTGTGGTGCCCGCTCCCCAGGAACCTCACGCACCGTGCCGCAATTATGGTTAACAAAGGGTTAATGCGGGAGGGCCGAGCTCACAGACTCTCATTGAGCCGACGGCTTTAGCAACTGGTCGCCCCGGCGGAGGCCGGGACCCATCATCCCTGTCGTCGTTGTTATGCTGGAAGCCCGCGATCCATTCTTACCGAGAACTTGGTGGTTATGGGTCCCGGCCTTCGCCGGGACGACGCCTTACGTTCAGCGAACATCCGTCAGATAACGGCTGCTTACCGATACACCTTCGCCGGATCGAACACCTTGTCCGCGTCGACAAAGGTCAGTTTCGCGCCACCATCTTCGTTCTTTACCGCGCGATAGAAACACGAGCGTCGGCCGGTGTGGCAGGCCGCGCCCGCCTGCTCGACGCGAATCCACACGGCGTCCTGGTCGCAGTCCATCCGCATCTCGACAACGCGCTGGACGTGCCCCGAGCTTTCGCCCTTCTTCCAAAGCGATTTGCGCGAGCGGCTGTAGTACCAGCCCTCCCCGGTTTCGATGGTCTTGCGCAGGGCCTCGTCGTTCATGTGCGCAACCATCAGAACGTCGCCGGTGGCGGCGTCGGTGGCAACGCAGGTCACGAGTCCGGATGCGTCGAACTTGGGCTGAAAAGCCAGCCCTTCCTCGATGTCGTGGGAATGCGAGTGTGAAGTCACGGATTCGGCTTTCATTCAGAGGGCGGAGGCCGCGCCCCTGAAGGAAGCGCTAGACCCCGCGAACCATGTTGAGGAAACGGGCCTGTTCGTCAGGATTATCATGAAACACGCCGGTGAAACGCGTCGTCAGCGTCTTGGCGCCTTCCTTGGCAATGCCGCGCACCGACATGCAGGTGTGCTCGGCTTCCATCACCACCGCGACACCGCGCGGCTTGAGAATGGCGTTGATCGCACCCGCCACCTGCGCGGTCAGATGTTCCTGCGTTTGCAGGCGGTGGGCGAACGCATCGACCAGCCGCGCCAGCTTCGACAGGCCGACCACGCGGTCCACCGGGGCGTAAGCGATATGCGCCTTGCCGTAGAACGGCATGACGTGATGCTCGCAATGCGAATGGAAGTTGATGTCGCGGATCAGCACGAAATCATCGTAGCCCGCGGTCTCGCCGAAGGTGCGGTCGAGGATCTCGGCGGGGCACTGGGCGTAGCCCTGGAACAGTTCGTCATAGGCCTCGATCATACGGCGCGGCGTGTCGAGCAGGCCTTCGCGCTCGACGTTCTCGCCGATATAGGCCAGCAGCGTCTTGACCGCCGCCTCGGCCTCGTCCCGCGACGGGCGGACCAGATCGGGATTGAGGGCCGACGCCATGTAGTCGGAGGCAGGAATTTCGGATTTTTCCGCCGGCTTGCCGGTTCGGATCGGCTTGATAATCGCGTCCATGTCGTCTCCGTTCGACCGGCCTCTACCGTCAGTATGAGGGCCGGAGTGTCACCGGTCAGCCGCAGCGGCCCATCGGCCACCGGACGCCTTCCTGCATGATTGCAGCAAATCCGGGAAAAAACCGTCTATATTTCCCGCATTGCTGAAATGCAGGCGGTTTATTCCTGCATCTGGGTCATTATATAGGTTCCAGAACATGACCGCCAAGAGCGGCAGACCGGCAACGGTCTTATGCAGGAGCGATTTCGCCCGCCATGCTGAACGACATCTACAACAAGAAAATCATCGAACTGGCCGGCAATATCCCCCGTCTGGGGCGGCTTCCCGACCCGGACGCCTCGGCCACAGCCCATTCCAAACTGTGCGGCTCGACCGTCAAGGTCGACCTCAAGATGAAGGACGGCGTGGTCAGCGATTTCGCCCACGACGTGAAAGCCTGCGCGCTGGGACAGGCCTCCTCCTCCATTATGGCGCGGCATGTCATCGGCTCGAACGCGGCCGAACTGCGCGAGTTGCGCGAAACCGTGCGCAAGATGCTCAAGGAGAATGGCGCACCGCCCGAGGGCAAATGGGCGGATGTGGCGATGCTGGAGCCCGTGCGCGACTACAAGGCGCGCCATGCCTCAACCATGCTGACCTTCGATGCGGTGGTGGACGCCATCGGCCAGATCGAGGCCAAGGCGGCAGGTACACTCGCTCCCGCGCAGAGCTAGGACAAGCTACTTCCGGTCAGATAGCGCAGCCGCGCCACCGGTCGGTGCGATGGCTTCGGCGGTCCTGGTGCCGGGTGTGAGCCGCGCGGCTTTCGCAGGCACATCGGTGTCGCTCACCACACGATCCTGAAACACCTTCGGTGACGCACTTCCAACCACAGCGTCCGTCGGCTTCCGGCCATCCGCGACCACATCCAGCGTGACAAGATGGGTCAGGCGCAGTTCCTCCGCCGACAGTTGATGCAATGGCTCCCATGGCGGCACGCTCAGCGCCAGCGACAACAGGTCGCCGGTGCCGCCCATATCGAAGGTGTATTTCGCCAGCCGCCCGATATCGCGCTCGACGATCATCATGTCGTCTGCCGAATAACTTGCAGCCTTGGCGTCGTCGGCGCGATCGCCCATCCAGATCTGGTGCACGCGTACATGCGCGCCATCCGGCACGGTGCGCGTGTTGCCCGACAGCAGCAAGAACACGCACATCGACTCGCAATAGGCGTCCGGAATGGTGTCGCGCGCCACACCGCCGGCGCTCTCTCGTTCGATCACGATGCCGACGGTGGTGCGCAGGCCGAGGCCGCGCCAGCGTCGCCCGAGCGCGATCGCATCCAGCACCGACCCGCCGCTGGAATCGAGCACGACGGTTGCGCCCTTGAGGTTGCGGCCGGTCGAAAACTCCTCGAACTTCGCGGGCGTCTCCGCCGTGATGACGCCGACCGCGCCGATCCAGCCGGCGCAATCCTGCGCGCACGCGGCGGCGGCCTCGTGCCATTTGAAAGTCATCGGGAGTTTGCGTTCTTCGAGGGTGGTCGCGGCACGAACCGCGCCGCCCAGCATGACGGAGCCAGGCAGCACAAAACAAATGGCGGCGGCGCAAAGTCGCGCCCAGCCGCTCGGATTCAGCGACCTCACGACAGACAATCTGGTTCCTTCCCCGCCCCAATGGACAACGGCATCGGCCCCAAAACCATGAGACGATTCTGTCACATGGTTGTTATGGAAAGCGTAACGGCGCTGCGAATCCACGTCCATGCGACTTTTGCTGCGACGCAGTCAAAATCGTGCGATAAGTTGTGTAGTGTGGCGCGAAAGACAACATGGCGCAGTTCCCTGCGCCGGAACTCGCCATTGCGCCGCCATCAATTGCGGCAAACGCTAACGAACCCCGCAAAAGATCCGGCAAGACAGTGACATGAAACATTCGGCCCGATGCCCCGATTGCGCCGGCACAGTTCAGAACCTGCCGCGCAATGCCGGCCGGGGGATGATCTGGATCTACCGCCACACGCTCTCGCCGCTGGTGGGCTACAATTGCCGGCACCTGCCGACCTGCTCGGTCTACGGCGACGAAGCCATCGCACGGTACGGGCTGTGGGCCGGCGGCTGGATGACGCTGGCGCGCCTGTTGCGCTGTCAGCCGTGGGGCACCTCGGGCATCGACAACGTGCCGGACGCGGTATCGCCCGATGCCCGGTGGTATCTGCCGTGGCGTTACGCACGCTGGCGCGGCGTCAACGACGGCTCGAATGACTAAAGCGCGCGCCGCGAGAGGATGACCGAGCCCAGCGCGAGCACAAGGAAGCCCACCCCGACATACCCGATCGCGTAATACAGTTCGTGGGCGAACAGCGCGCCGCCAATGCCTGAGCCGATGGCCTGGCCGATGTAGAGACCCGACGTGTTCAGCGACACCGTAGCGCTGGCGAACAGAGGTGCCGCGCCTGCGAGCCTGACCTGCTGCATCGAGTTGGCCGATGAGAACGCCATGCCCCAAGGAAACATCGACGCCAACATGACCGGCACGATGCCTGCGCCCAGTGCCCACGTCGCAACTCCGACCAGCAGCATCGAAATCGCCGCCAGCGATGTTCTGTAGGCGCCCCAACTATCGACGACACGGCTGGCGATCACGTTTCCGATAAAACCCATCGCGCCGTAAATGCCGAACGCGATGATCGCAAGTTGAGCACTGCCGCCAAGTTTGGCGAACAATGGCCCGAGATAGGTGAACACAACGAACTGCCCGGACGTTTGTAGCACCGTGATAACCACCAGCAGCACGATCAGCGGATTGCGCGCGAGGTCACCCCACGTCTTCAGATCGACCGGTGTGCCGACGAGACCAGCGGGGATACGCCAGATCAGCAATGCCAGATTGGCCAGCGCGATGACGCCGATGCCGCCATAGGCGACGCGCCACCCGATATGGCTGGCGGCATAGGCGACCAGCGGCAGGCCCACGGCAAGCGCCAGCGACCAGCCGAGGAAGACATAAGACATCGTGCTGCCGCGCCGCTCCGGCGGCACCATCATCGCGGCCGTGCCTGCTGCCTGCGGCGTGAACAAGGCCGCGACCGCAAGCATGACGAGCCGGACCACCATCAGCGTTGCATAGTTCGGCGCGAGCATGGATGCGAACTGCGCCGCCGCCATGACCGCCACACTCACCGACAACAGAAGCCGCCGGTCGAAACGGCTGGTCAGCCACGCCGACACTGGCGAACCGACGCACAGCACGACCGCGCCGAAGGTGATGAGCAGGCCCGCCTCGTGAACGGAAACCCCGAACGCGTGCGACAATTCCGGCAGCATCCCGGCCGGGGCCATGATGCTGACGCCGGTGACGAAGTTGCCGAGCATCAGGGCTGTGGGGGCGAAGCGTTTCACGCCGCGTTGTTAGCAGACAACCGATTTAATGCAACTGCATGAAAGCCATGCTCACGCCGCTTGCGGCCTTCATGCCGGGCAGGAACTGCCGATTGCACCGCCCGAATCCGCTGCTATACAACGCGTCTACCGCTTACCTGCGCCCGTTCGCAGGAGTGAGCCACAGGAGAATGACATGCCCGATAAAAATACCCCCGCGCCCGGATTCCACTACAGCCTCGCCAACCTGAAGCCCGTCGATAACAGCAGCAAGGTCAAGGTCACCTTCCCCGACGGCGCTGAGCGCGAATTCCCGAAGAACACCACCGGCCTCGACATCGCCAAGGGCATCTCCCCGTCGCTGGCCAAGCGGACCGTGGCGATGGCGCTGGATGGCATCGTGAGCGATCTCGCCGATCCGATCGCGCACGACGCGAAAATCGAATTCATCAACCGCGACGATCCTCGCGCGCTGGAGCTGATCCGGCACGACGCCGCGCATGTGCTGGCCGAGGCCGTGCAGACGCTGTGGCCCGGCACGCAGGTCACCATCGGCCCGGTGATCGATAACGGCTTCTATTACGACTTCTTCCGCAACGAGCCGTTCACGCCGGAAGACTTCGCCGCCATCGAGAAGAAGATGCGCGAGATCATCGCGAAGGATAGGCCCTTCACCAAGGAAGAATGGTCGCGGGATAAAACCAAGCAGGTCTTCCGCGACAAGGGCGAAGCCTTCAAGGTCGAACTGGTCGACGCCATTCCGGGCGACGAGCCGATCAAGATCTACCATCAGGGCGACTGGTTCGATCTCTGCCGCGGCCCGCACATGACGTCCACCGGCAAGGTCGGCAACGCCTTCAAGCTGATGAAGGTTGCGGGCGCCTACTGGCGCGGCGACAGCAACAACCCGATGCTGACGCGCATCTACGGCACCGCCTTCGCCAAGCAGGAAGAACTCGACGCCTATCTCAAGCAGCTTGAGGAAGCCGAGAAGCGCGACCACCGCCGCCTCGGCCGCGAGATGGACCTGTTCCATTTCCAGGAGGAAGGCCCCGGCGTCGTGTTCTGGCACGCGAAAGGCTGGACCCTGTTCCAGGCGATCATCGCCTACATGCGCCGCCGCCTCGCTGGCGATTATCAGGAAGTCAACGCGCCGCAGATGCTCGACAAGTCGCTGTGGGAAACCTCCGGCCACTGGGAATGGTATCGCGAGAATATGTTCGCGGCGCAGTCCGCCGGCGACGAGGCGGAAGACAAGCGCTGGTTCGCGATCAAGCCGATGAACTGTCCGGGCCATGTGCTGATCTTCAAGCACGGACTGAAAAGCTATCGCGAACTGCCGATCCGGCTTGCCGAGTTCGGCATCGTGCATCGCTACGAGCCATCGGGCGCGATGCACGGGCTGATGCGCGTGCGCGGCTTCACGCAGGACGACGCCCATGTGTTCTGCACCGAAGACCAGCTTGCCGAAGAGTGCCTCAAGATCAACGATCTGATCCTGTCGACCTATGAGGATTTCGGTTTTGTGGGCGAATTGACGGTCAAGCTCTCGACCCGTCCGGAAAAGCGCGTGGGCTCCGACGAGGCTTGGGACCACGCCGAGACGGTGATGGCCAAGGTGCTCGAACAGATCGCGGCGCAGGGCCACAACCGGATCAAGACCTCGATCAATCCCGGCGAAGGCGCGTTCTACGGGCCGAAATTCGAATACGTGCTGCGCGACGCCATCGGCCGCGAATGGCAGTGCGGCACCACACAGGTCGACTTCAACCTGCCCGGCCGGTTCGGCGCGTTTTACATCGACGATCACTCCAACAAGGTAACGCCGGTGATGGTCCATCGCGCCATCTGCGGATCGCTGGAGCGCTTCACCGGCATCCTGATCGAGCATTTCGCGGGGCACTTCCCGCTCTGGCTCGCGCCTGTGCAGGCGGTGGTCACCACCATCACGTCCGATGGCGACGATTACGCACGCGAGGTTCTGGCCGCCTGCCGCAAGGCCGGGCTGCGCACCGAGATCGACCTGCGCAACGAGAAGATCAACTACAAGGTGCGCGAACACTCGCTGGCGAAGGTGCCGGCGCTTCTCGTGGTCGGCAAGAAGGAAGCCGAAAGCCGCGCGGTCTCGATCCGCCGTCTCGGCAGCGAAGGCCAGACCGTGCTGCCGCTCGACGAGGCGCTCAAGGCGCTGGTTGACGAGGCGATGCCGCCGGACCTGAAACGGGCCAACGCTTGAGACATTTATGAGGCCTCTTCTTTTAGAGGCCTCATAAACTGCAAGCCTTGTTATCGCGGTTTGAATTTCCGATATCAGCATCGCGCATCGGTACGGTGTGCCAACAATCCGGATAGACAATGCCCGATGCCCTCGACCTTCTGAAAACGCGGCGCTCGCTGAAGCCGTTCGACATGACCGGCCCCGGCCCCTCACCCGCCGAACTTGAGACGATCCTGACCATCGGCGCGCGTGTGCCTGATCACGGCAAGATGGTGCCGTGGCGCTTCATCGTTTTCGAGGGCGACGCTCGCGTCAGGGCCGGCGAGATTTTCGGACGCGTGTTCCGCGCCAAGAACGTCACCGCGACGCCGGATCAGGTCGACGCCGAGAAAAAGCGTTTCACGCACGCACCGCTCGTCATCGCCGTGGTGAGCAGGACCGCGAAGCATCCCAAGGTGCCGCCGTGGGAGCAGGAACTGTCCGCAGGCGCCAGCGCCATGAACGTCGTCCATGCTGCGCACGCGCTGGGCTATGTGGCGAACTGGCTGACCGGCTGGATAGCGTTCGACCGCGATGTGCTCGATGCGCTCGGCCTGACGGCGGACGAGAAGCTCGCGGGCTTCATCCACATCGGCAAGGCCGAGCGGCCCACCGACGACCGGCCCCGCCCCGCGCTCAGCGAGATCGTGACGCGGTTCTAGATCCTCATGGTGAGGAGCGAGGCGCCAGCCTCGCGTCTCGAACCATGAGAAGAATGAACCTCATCCTTCGAGACGCGCGCGAAAAGCGCGCTCCTCAGGAGGAGGAAATCACGCCGCTTGCGACGCCTTGTTGCCGAATTTTCCAAGCAGCGCATCGATCTCCGATGCGGGACGTGCCGGGCTGAACAGAAAACCCTGTACCTCGGTGCAGCCTTCGGCGCGCAGCCAGTCGAGCTGGTCCATCGTCTCGACGCCTTCCGCCGTCGTCGAGATATTCAGGCTGCGGCCAAGCCCGGAAATCGCCCGCACGATGGCGACGCTGTCGGGCCGCTCCGCGATGTCGCGCACGAACGAGCGGTCGATCTTGATCTTGTCGAACGGGAAGCTGCGCAGGTAGCTCAGACTTGAATAGCCGGTGCCGAAATCGTCCATCGAAATGCGGACGCCGAATTCCCGCAACTGATGCAGGATCGCAAGGTTGATCTCGCTGTCCGCGAGGAAAATGGATTCGGTGATTTCCAGTTCGAGACGCAGCGGCGACAGGCCTGATTGCGCCAGCGCCGAGAACACGACCTGGGTCAGGCTGCGGCTGCGGAACTGCGACGGCGACAGGTTGACCGCGACCTTGATGTCCGATGGCCACTTCGCCGCCTGCATGCACGCTTCGCGCAGCACCCATTCGCCGAGCGGAACGATCAGGCCGATGTCCTCGGCGACCGGAATGAACTCGGCGGGCGAGATCATGCCCTTCAGCGGATGCTGCCAGCGCAACAGCGCCTCGAAGGCGACGATGCGATCCTGCGCCAGATCGACCAGCGGCTGATAGTGCAGTTCGAATTCGCCGTTCGCCAATGCGCGGCGCAGATCGATTTCCATGTCGCGGCGCCGCTGCGCGTGGCGATCCATTTCCTTCTCGAAGAAACGATGCACGCCGCCGCCTTCGGATTTGGCGCGATACAATGCCATGTCGGCATTGCGCAGCAATTCCTCGCTGGTCTCACCGTCGCCGGGCGAGATCGCGATGCCGATGCTGGCGCCGATCACGATCTCAAGGCCGTCGATCTCGTAAGGCGCACTAAGCGTCTCGATCATCCGTAACGCCTGGTCGCTGACTTCATTCGGCAAGGTATCGGTTGCGAGAATCATCGCAAACTCGTCGCCGCCAAGCCGCGCCACCAGATTGCTGGGATGCAGATCCGCCGTCAGCCGTTCCGCCACCAGCCTCAGCAACCTGTCGCCCATCGGATGACCGAAGGAATCATTGACGTTCTTGAACAGGTCGAGATCGATGCAAAGCACCGCGATGCTGTTGTGGGCGAGACGGCTGCGTTCGAGGTCCTGCCGCAGCCGGTCCTGGAACATCACGCGGTTCGCAAGGTCGGTCAGCGCGTCGTGGTGCGCCATGTAGGCGACTCGCGCCTCCGCCTTGCGGCGCTCGGTGATGTCGACGGCCGAGACCAGAAAGCTGTCGCGCCCCTCGAACGTGACCCGGCGGCCGAATGTCAGCACCTCGATCTCGTTGCCGTCGGCTTTCAAGTGCCGCCAGTTGCGGCCCGACTGATAGACATCACCGAGCCGCCCCAGCGCATGGGTATGTTCTTCCCATTCGTCTTCCGGCCAGATGTCCTGCAATTTCATTTTCAGGAAGCTCGCGCGGTCATAACCGTAGTGGCTCACCGCGGCGTCGTTGACGCCGAGAAAATTCCTCGTCTCGACGTCGAACACCCACATCGGCATCGGGTTGCTCTCGAACAGCAGCCGGAACGACTGTTCGCGGCGCTTCATGTTCGTGACATCGGTCAGCGACAGCGCGATCAGGTCTCCGACCGGCGACGCATTGATCTTCAGCGTGCTGGTGTCGTCGCCGACCTCGAACTGGTCGGCCATACCGCCGCCGACAATGGCGAACAGCCAGTCGAGAACCTGCGGCGAACACAACGCATGCGTCCCCGCACTCAGCCGGCGCCAGCGCAATTCGTCCGCGGGCTGCCTGAGCAGGCGCGCGGTGCCCTGATTGAGGTGGACGATCTGGAAATCGACGGGATGGCCGGCGGCGTCCCGGATCGTCGCCAGAGACAATATGCCGTCGTCGGTGGCGCAGAAGATCGCATCGAGCAGATTGTACTGGAGGCCGCGCCGGTTCACATAGGCGCTGACCATCACGCCGCCCCAGCGCGAGGCGACTGGCAGCGCGAGAACGTCGTACACCTGAACAAGACCGTCGCGCACACAATGCGCCGTCGCCAGATGCGGCCTGCTGGTGCGCCGCGCACTCGCCACCGCCTCGCCCAGTATCAGCGCGCAATCCGGCGGACATCCATCGAGCGGCGTATCCCATACCTGGGTCTCAAGCCACTGCTCGACGTAACGGCCGGCGCGGGAAATCTCGAGCTGCGCGCCCTGCTCCTTGATGAGCATGACGTGATCCGCCAGCCGGCCGAGGCTGCCCAGCATGACGTCTTCAAAGAAAGGCAAATCCTTGCCGGGCTTGAGAGCCGCCTGCCATTTTCGCTTCAACACCGAAACGTCGCTGAACAATTCCGGATTGGACGACTTCTTCGATTTCGCGACGGCCACCACAACGCACCCCACACATCGACGCGGCATTCTGCCGTGTCAGCGAACGGCATCCAATGCGCGCACGCTTAAAGGCGCGTAAACGCCGCGAGCGGTTTGGAACAATGCGGGATTTGTGCAAGTTCTAAGTCGTCTGATGGTTAGCGCGTTTTAGAAACCATGACAGTTTCAATACGCGCGCATGACAGCGCAGACATCATCGCGCGATGACTTCGATCTCGCCGTCGACGCCGTTGCTGACGTTGAAGGGACGCTCGAACACCTTGCCTTCGTTTTTGGCGATCACGCGGTACTCGCCTTCGGACAGGATCACCTTCGGGAAAGCACCGTTGTATTCCTTGATGACGTCGCCGGCAGGCGTGATGACCGACCAAGCGGTGTTGGCCAGCGCCTCGCCGCCCTTGTCGCTGACCAGCTTGAGCGTGATGACCGCCGCACGGTGCGTCACGGTCACATCGGTCAGCTTGCCGGCCTGCACGCGAATGTCCGACCGCACCACCGAGTTGGCGTCACCGTAGTTCGAGATGATGTAGTAGGTGCCCTCGGGCACCAGCATGACATCGCCCGCGGCGACGTTCTGCGCGAGCGGCGCGCGCTCGCCGACTTCGAACTGGCTGCCTTTATAGATCGAGAACGTGATCTGCCCTTGCGGGATCTTGCTGGTGCCGACGCGTCCCTCGATACGCAGGCCGCCGGCAGGAAGATCGAACTGCTCGCGCAGCGTCTCGTTGCGCACCGTGACCGGACGAACCGCGCTCACAAGGCCGAGCGCGGCGTGAACCACATAACCGCCGGGGGCGAGAACGATATTCGGCGTCGCGGTGCGATCTTCACGCACCAGTTGGAATGCGCCGCTGGCGTCGGGCTTGTCGGAATAAATCCGCCACACCACGCCGCCGTTCACCGGCGGGAGATCCTTGCCGAATCGCGCCATCAGCGCGAGCACGCCTTGCGCCGGCGATGACGCGGGCAAAGGCGCAGGCGTCGGTGGCGTGGCCAGCGTGACAGGAGGCTGGGTCAGGGTCGCAGGCAGTCCGGGTGTCGCCGCAGGACCGGATGGCGGAGCAAGACTGATGGCCGGGCCAGACGGCGTCGGCTGAATCGGCACGTTGGCTGGCGGGACGGGTGGCGGCGCGTCGCCTACGAACTGGGCAGCGGCGGGATGTGCGGCCAGCGCCGCAAACAGCAAGGCCAGCGCAAGCACCCACGCTCCTGCGCGATGGCGCAAAGCATGAGGGTCATCGGCCCGCGCATTGCACACGGCTGTCCTGCGGCTGAGTCCGAGGGCTGTCATGGCGGTGGTTTTTCACCGAAAACGAGGCAAATTCAAGCCTTACAAGGTGCTTGACGCCTTCAGCGCAGCCCTCATCCGCCGAATAACGCCTTCTGCGGCGGCACAAGCCGCGCTACAGTCACATTTCCTGATTACGCGAAACGCGTGTCCGAGGCACAATCACACTCAATTCGCGTTCTGGTGGCTGAATCGCGACCGATCGCGGACGGCCGATTCGAACCTATGGATCGTCAGGAGACATGCGTTGCTGGAAAGTTTGATCGGATTTCGCCAGACAGGCGCCCGGAGCAAGATCGGGGTCGGAGGGCCTGCAAACAAGAAGCCGACGATAGGGCTCGCGCTGGGCGGCGGCGCCGCGCGCGGTTTTGCCCATATCGGCATCCTGCGCACGCTTCTGGCCAACGGGATCGTGCCGGACATCGTAGTCGGAACATCCATCGGCGCCGTGGTCGGCGCATCCTATGCCGCAGGGCATCTCGATACGCTGGAGTCGTGGGCCAAGGGCCTGCTGCCGCGGAATATCTTCAGCTATCTTGACATCCGTCTCAACGGCTCCGGCCTGATCGGCGGCAGCAAGCTCGCCGCGCAGCTCGAGTCGTCATTCGGCGGTATCCTGATCGACGAGCTTCCGCTGAAATTCGCGGCGGTCTCCACCGAGGTCAACACCGGCCACGAGATCTGGATCACAGACGGACGGCTGGTCGATGCGGTGCGCGCATCCTACGCCCTGCCCGGCATTTTCGAGCCGGTGCTGATCGGCGACCGCTGGCTAGTGGATGGCGCGCTCGTCAATCCGGTGCCGGTGTCGGCGGCGCGCGCGCTCGGCGCGGAAGTCGTCATCGCCTGCAATGTCTCGACCGACGTGTTCGGACACGGCACCATCATCTCCGCGCACGGCAAGATCCCTGTTGAGCCCCCGCCAGAGCAACCCGCCGAACCGGTGCCGGAAAAGCGCGGCTTCGGGAAGTTCTTCTCGGCCGAGAAAACCGTGAAGCGGGAATTCTTCGGCAGCGCCGGGCGACCGGGAATTTCGACGGTGATGGTGGAAGCCTTCAACATCATGCAGGACCGCATCACGCGTTCGCGCCTCGCCGGCGATCCGCCGGACGTGCTGATCTCGCCGCGCGTCGGCAAGATCGGATGGTTCGATTTCCATCGCGCCGAGGAAACCATCGCCCACGGCGCGCGCGCGGCCGAGCGCAACATTGAATCGATTCAGGAAGCGATCAGCCTGCTTACCCCGACGGCGAGCCAGACGCCGGGCACGGCGCAGCCCACGCAGCCTTAAATGTCGCAAGCGTCACGGCACTCCTCATGGTGAGGAGCGAGGCGTCAGCCTCGCGTCTCGAACCATGAGGCCGAGCGACAGGAATCCTTACATCCTCATCCTTCGAGACGCGCGCAAAAAAACGCGCTCCTCAGGATGAGGTATCCGAATCTATGCCGTCTTGATGTAATCGTGCAGCGCTTCCTGTTCGCGCTCGTATTCGGCGACACGCCACTTCACCACGTCGCCGATGGAGATCAGGCCGACGATGCGGTCGCTCTCGACGACAGGCAAGTGCCGGAATTTTCCGGTGGTCATGACTTCCATGATCGCGCTGACGGTGTCAGTCTCGCGGCAGGTAATGACCTTCGACGTCATCACGCTGCGAACCGGCTCATCGAGCACGCCCGCACCGCGTTCGCCCAGCACGCGCACCACATCGCGCTCGGAGAGAATGCCGTCGATTTTCTGACCGCTCATCACCATGACCGCACCGATGCGGCGCTCGGAGAGAATCTTCACCGCCGCCGAGAGTTTGGCGTCGGGCGACACACTGATGACCTGATGGCCTTTGGTATCCAGAACTGATCGAACCGTCATTGTCGTCTCCCCAGACAGGCCGCCCGGCTTGCCGGCGGCACTTATGCTCTTGAGTCAAACAACGCAGCGTCAACTTGGTTGCACCTATCCAACCCAAGTGCGGCGGTTTGGCACAACCCAACGATACCGCCCGATGATGTCGAAGAATTGGTCCGCCTGCAACATGCATCATCATGCAGGTCTGCTCAGCGAATGTCGGAGCCATCCGGCGGCAGCGCACCTGCCTTGTTGTCCTGCCCGATCGCGCGGGGCACCGGATCGAACAGCGAAAACAGCAGCAATCCCGCGACGAAGCCGCCGATATGCGCCTGCCAGGCGATGCTTTGCGCCGAAGCGCCGATGGCGACCGCGCCGAGGCCCGTGATGACGTTGAGGCCGAACCAGACCGCGAGAAATCCGAGCACCCGCGAGTTCTGGAGCGACCGCGCCAGCGAGAGGGCGGGCACGCGCGCCGCTTCCTCCGCATCGCCGCGCCCGAATGACAGGAAACTGCCATGCTGGAAGGCGAAGCGGATGGCGGCTGCCATCATGCCCGACACCGCTGCCGATGCGCCGATCATCGGTGCGACCTCGTGCTGGTGCGTCACCAGATGCGCGAACGCGCCCGCGATGGCAGTGACGGCAAAAAACGCAAAGAACCTCGCCGTTCCGAACCGGCGCGCCACCGCACTGCCGAACGGCAGCATCCACAGCATGTTGAAGGCGATGTGGGTGATGTCCGCATGCAGGAAGGCGTAGGTCAGGAAGGTCCATATCTCGGCGCCGACCCCACCGGGAAACTGTCCGGCCAGCACAGATGTATCGTAGCGCGCAGGCACGAACCCGAATGTCCAGATCACGTCCTGATCGGTATCGAGCGGCAACAGCGCGCGCACGCCGTGGATGCCCACCATGATGATGAGAAGCGCCGTCATCCCCGCGGGAATGGTCAGGATCGGCTCGCGAGGGGATTCAGAAGAGTCCAAGGGCGCACAGGGTCCGGAACGGGCGGCGAAAGGGCCGTTGCATTGAGATAGGCGGGTTTCCCGGTGCGGTGCAAGCGGAAGGCCAGGGCCGCACAAAAGAAAAGGGAGGGCTTGAAGGCCCTCCCCGTGTCTTGCCGGTCTTTTTGCGCGGGCTTGTTGCGTAAGAGCGCTGCTTCACGCTCCGGGTATCCCCACCCCCTCCCCGCACAATGACCAGATCGTTTTCCGCCGCCTGTCGTTCAACTTGAAAGTTCTTGCCACCGCCGATCCCTGGAGAAAGACCGGCGATTTGGAGTGCATGAATACTAGCCAGGATAGGCGTATTCACGAAGCTCATAGTTAACTTAACGTTAACGGCGCAAAGTTGGGTCTTCAGCCAGCAAATCGCCGCTCCGGCATGGACGCTGCACCTCCAGTCCCGCACAACAACAAAGGGGCCTCGCGGTGCCTGAAAGCGGGACAAATCTGTCTCGCCATCGTCATGCGCGGGGCGGGATACGACGATGAAACATCCAGCGAACCGGGAGTTTTACTCCTACTGGGACGAGAAACGGGCCGGTGCCGCTGCGCCCGAGCGCAGCGACATGGAACCCGAGCACGTCCGTCATTTGCTGGGCGATATCTTCGTGTTGTCCTGCGATACAGCGGCCGGCTACCCGTTTCGGGTGGCGGGAACCCGGATGTGCGCCCTGCTCGGCCGCGACCTGAAGGGGCAAAGTTTCACCGGCCTGTTCCATGATGGCGATCGCGGCGACATCCAGGACATTCTGGGGATCGTGACCGAGGAAACGCTGGCCACCGTCGCCGGCATGACGGCGCAGGCGCCGGACGGGACGCGCGTTCACCTGGAGCTGTTGCTCCTGCCCTTCAGCGCCCGCTCGCACACACCGGTCAGCCTGACCGGATTGCTTGCCCCGCTCAATCCCGTTCAGGGACCGCAGGCCTATGGCAGCCTGAAAGACTTCAGCCTCACCTCCTGGCGACATCTCGGCCAGGATCGGCGCGGGCCGCGCGCCTTGCGGAAATGGTCGATGATCCGCGGCTTCACCGTCTACGAGGGGCTGCGCTGATCCGCGCCATCAAGGCTAACGCATCGTTAACCCTGAACCCCGTAAGGTCCATCCATACTGAAAAACCGGTCGACCGGTGTGAAAAATGGCGTTGGCGCAGCGACAATCGATCTGTCCGTCCGCTCAGGAGCGGCGACGCTTTCAGCGGGTGAAAGTCCATCTGCTCGGACGCTACATGCTGGCGGACCGGCGTGAATTTCCATGTCAGGTCATCAATATGTCGCCGGGCGGTCTCGCCATGCTGGCGCCCGGCATCGGCAATGTCGGTGAACGCGTGGTGGCCTATCTCGACCATATCGGCCGGGTCGAAGGCAAGATCACCCGCCTGCTCGACAACGGCTTCGCGATGACGGTCAGCGCGACGCCGCGCAAGCGCGACAAGCTCGCAGCCCAGCTCACCTGGCTTGCCAATCGCCAGATCCTCAATCTGCCGGAAGACCGCCGCCACGACCGCATCGTGCCGCGCAACCCGGTGGCGATCCTGAAATTCGAAGACGGGCGCGCCATGCCCTGCCGGATCATCGACCTGTCGCTGTCGGGCGCCGCGCTTGCCGCGGAGATCAAGCCGCTGGTCGGCGAGGCTGTCGTGCTCGGCCGTATTCAGGCACGCGTCATTCGCCATCTCGAGGAAGGCTTCGCGATCGAGTTCATCCACGCGCAGCTTCCCGAGACTGTCGAGGACAACGTAAGCGCCCGGTAAAAAGCCGCGGTTACCAATTCCTGATTTTGAGGCCTGCCAAGACGATATCCGCACCCGGGTGTCGCCTTGATGCATTTTGAAATGCGCTCAGCGGGCCCGTGCGGCTCCCCGCGAGCAGTACCGGCTGCACCAGAAATAGCAATAATCTCAGCATCTTGACCGACAATAGCTAAAATTTGAATCAAATGCAGTTATTTCAAATTTTATGCTCATTTTACTCAAGTATAAATTGAAGTAGCGCCAGTTTTTACTAGCGTTTGCTTCAATTGTACTTCGACGACTTAGCCGCCGCGCAAATCCTTTGTGTGAAAAGTGGTCCCAACAAGAAACGGGGGCCACAATGTTTTCAATTCGTGGACGGGGAGTTGGTCTGGCGATTGCCGCCGGCCTGATGTGCATGTCTGTCGCCGCCCATGCCGCGGGCGAACGAGCGCTCTATGCCAGCCTGGGCGACACCACGCGCTCGCCGATCGGCTGGGTCGAATTCTGCGCCGACAATCCGGGCGATTGCCGGGGCGGCGCGACGCAGGCCCGCGACATCGTGATGACGCAGGCGGCGTGGAAAGATCTGCTGCGGGTCAACCGCTGGGTCAACGACACCATCAAGCCGATGACCGATATGGATCATTGGGGGGGTCGTCGAGCGGTGGTCGTATCCAAGCGACGGATATGGCGACTGCGAGGACTACGTTCTTCTGAAGCGCAAGATGTTGATCGATGCCGGATGGCCGCGCGAGGCGCTGCTGATCACGGTGGTCCGCGACAAGAAGGGCGAAGGCCACGCAGTGCTGACCGTGAAGTCCGACAAGGGCGAATTCGTCCTCGACAACCAGAACGAGGACGTCGTGGCCTGGACCGACACCGGCTACCGCTTCGTGAAGCGGCAGTCGCAGACCGATCCGAACGCATGGGTCTCGCTTGGAGATTCCCGTCCGGCAGTTGCGACGGCAAGTTCACGCTAAACAGGAACTTCAACACGGAGACCCACGACCCGGTCGTATCCCCACCCCTCCCCGTCCCAGACCGGATCGTGCGCGGCCAGCTCTCCCCCAGGGCTGGCCGCAACTTTTTGCGGATGCGCCTGCGATGCGACAGCCACCGCCGCTCTGCCGTGGCCGCTGGCCGTCGCTCCGAGCGCTACGGCGCGGAGGTGAACGGCAACAACGCGCGCAGCCGCGCGTCACGCAGATAAAGACCGCCCCACGTCAGAACGCCGAGCAGCAGACAGATAAGCTGCGGTGGAGAAGCGAATTCCCCGAGGCGAAAATGGGTGCAGATCGCGCCGCCGAGAAATCCCGTGATCAGAATCGCGCCAAGCACGGCGGTCCGGGGTATCGCGTAGAGAACCCCGCACACGAGCATGATGATGCCGAGCGGCGTTGCCAGACTCTGTGCAAAGCCGGTCGCGTCCATTTCGGCCTTCAGCAGATGCGGCAGGAACAATTGCGTGCCTGCATCGGCGAGCAGCGCCAGCACCACAATGCCGCTCATGGCATAGCCAATCCAGTTGGCTGCGGTCTTCTGCACCATGCTATCTCCTTGATCGCAGTTTTCAGGGAATGGTTCCGGGCGCAGGTCATGGCCGCCCCAGGTTCCGGCGTCAACCCGAAGTTGCTCCCTATTTCGCAACCGAAAATCCTGCCGGCGGGTCTTGAAACCGAAAACCGTTTTTCTAAATAGCTTTCCGCCATCCCAACGAAAGGAGCACAGGAGGAGGCCATGCTATCGGTTGAGCACAACGCAATCGACATTCACGCCCATTCATTTCTCGCGAGTTCATTCACTCACCCGTCGGACGTTCTGACGGACCCCACGCTTACCCCGGTCCAGAAAAGATGCATCCTCGCCGCGTGGGCGTCCGATGCATTCGCCGTTGAGGGAAAGCCCTGGCTTCGCCAGATCGCGGGGCACAAAGATCCCATCCCGCTTGCAGAGATATTGTCCGCGCTTCGCAGTCTCGACGATGACGGCGATCCGCCGCGCGGCGGCGCATCCGGCGCGGTTCCCAGACGCCATGACGAAGAATACGCCGAGGAATTCAGTCTGGCTGTGGGATATTAGGCGCGGTCCCCCGCGCCTCACCCGATCTTCTTCAGGCCCGCCTTGAATCGCTTGCCATTGTGGACGTAGTGAGCCGCGCCATAGGTCATGGCCTTGACCTGTTCCTCGGTCAGCGTGCGGATCACGCGCGCCGGCGCGCCGACCACGAGCGAGCGTTCCTCGAACTGCTTGCCTTCGGTGATGACCGCGCCCGCGCCGACGACGCAGCCCTTGCGGATGATCGCACCGTTCATGACGATCGCGCCCATGCCGATCAGCGCGCCGTCCTCGATGGTGCAGCCATGCAGGATAACGTTGTGGCCGATGGTGCAGTTCTTGCCGATGGTGAGCGGAAAGCCGGGATCGGTGTGGAAGGTGCAGTTGTCCTGCACGTTGGAGCCTTCGCCGATCTCGATCAGTTCGTTGTCGCCGCGCAGCACCGAGCCGAACCAGACGCTTGCGTCGGTTTTCAGGCGCACATTGCCGATCACTGTCGCGGTTTCAGCGATGAAGTAGTGTCCGTCCGCGGGAAGTTCGGGGGATTTGCCGTCGAGTTCGTAGATCGCCATTCCTGTCTCCGGTCAGCGCGCTTCAGTCCAAGCGCGAAAATTCGGCGCGACAATGCCATGAACGAACATGGTCTGGCGAGAGTGTGGAAACAGCAAACGCCCTGGCGTTCAGGCGATCAGCCCGGAGGTCTCCAGCAGCATGAGAACGAACGTTCCCGACATCATGCTCCAGAAACCGGCGATGATCGTGGCCAGCGCCACGAACTCGACCCGCCGCCCCTCAATGGTCCGCCCGCGCACGGTGTTGCGCATGATGATGAAGGGCGCTGCGAACACCAGAAACGGCACGGCCGCGAAGGCCTTTGGCGCGGCCTCCTGCGCCAGCAGTCCGAATCCTGGCGGACGTTGCACGAAAGCCTGAAAACCGCTGGTCAGCGCGCCGGCCAGCGCAAATCCGATCAGGATGGCAAAGAACGAATTCAACGCTTCAGGCGACATCGGACAGGACTTTCAAAACACACGAGAACGCTTCGGCTGAACGACAAAGCCGCAGGCGGCCCGTTGGTTCGCCCGTCCCCCTTCGCAAAATGCCGCCGCGCCCGCCACCTTATCCTTAAGGAAAGGTTAACGTGACGAAGCCGCTCGGCTTTGTGTGCATGGCCTGGACTGCGTCCCGCCGCGCGGAACTTCGGAGAAAGCCGCCGGACATGGCATAATCTCGGCCGATCTGACCGGGCCATGAGGCCTTCCCGTTCCGGAAACCCTGACGCCCGCACATGGCTCTGACGTCCTCGACTTCACCGCGAACCAACGCGCGCCGCGCGCCGCATAGCCACCTCGTGCCGCTTCTGGTCATGGGCGGAATCGGCGCATGCGCCGTCGGCATCGTCGCCTATCTGCTGTGGCCGACATGGGGCGTCGAGAAAGTTGACGATCCCTCGCGACTGCCGGTCAGCATCGGCAACACGCTGTTCAACGTGCCGACCAAGGCGATCCGGGTGAAGGTGCAGAAGCGCACCGGCCCGCAGGAGCGTGTCGATCTCAACTTCGTCTATCCGTCGCTGGAAGCGCCAGAAGCGCCGCGCCATGTCACCCAGGAGACGGTCGAAGAAAACCTTCCGGACATTGACCGCATCTTCCTGTCGATCGCGGCCCACCATGACGCGCTGTCGCCGGACGAGCGGACGCGGACGATCTATCCGCGCTATCTCGACCAGACATCGGGAAGCCTGCAAGACGGCTTGAGCATTCGTCCGTTCCGCGACAACACGCCCTACGCCAGCGAGGATCTGGTTTATGCCTCGTCGCCGCAGATCATCGCGCGCTGCACGCGTGATGCAAAGACGCCCGGCATGTGTCTCGCCGAGCGGCGTATCGAGGGAGCGGACCTGACCTTCAGGTTTCCGCGCGCGTGGCTCGACAAGTGGCGCGACGTCGCCGGCGCGATGGATCAGATCATCAGCCGAATGCGCACGCCGCGGGGATAAACATAAACCCTGGCACCAGACAGAAATCGCCGTCACCCTGAGGTGCCGTAGCGCAGCGGAGGCCTCGAAGGGCGACGGCTGCTACAGCGTGTGACCGTCATCCTTCGAGGCTCGCGCAAAAGTGCGCTCGCACCTCGGGTTGACGTATCGCGATTGTCGGTAAAACAAGCGAAGAAGTCTTAAACCTCTTCCTCGATGTCGGTCTCGAGGATCGCCATCTGGAACTGGTAGGACCGGTCATCGTCCTCGTCATCGACGAACAGCACGCCGATGAATTCCTCGCCGATATAGACCTCGGCCGAGTCGTCCTTCTTCGGACGCGGCACGACGCGGATTTTGGGATTGCCGAACAGCCGCTTGAGATAGGCGTCGAGTTTCCTGACTTCCGTAACGTCCACGAGGTGTTCTCCAACTGAATGATGTTTGCGACAGCTTTAATGCGATATGGCGCAGACCGCTAGAGGCTGCACCAATCGGATCGCGATAAATCGCAAACAGATCGCATCAAATGCCGATGGCGTTGAGCATCTGGTTCATGGTGCGCGACGGCTCGGCGCATCCCGCCTCGCCCACGATCTTCGCAGGCACGCCCGCAACCGTGACGTTGTTCGGCACCGGTTTCACCACCACCGAACCTGCCGCGATCCGCGCGCAATGTCCGACCTCGATGTTGCCGAGAATCTTCGCGCCGGCGCCGATCATCACGCCATGACGGATTTTCGGATGACGGTCCTCGTTCTCCTTGCCGGTGCCGCCGAGCGTCACGCCATGAAGAATGGAGACGTTGTCCTCGATCACCGCGGTCTCGCCGACCACAAGGCCGGTGGCGTGGTCGAGGAAAATGCCGCGTCCGATTTTCGCATTCGGATTGATGTCGGTCTGGAATTCCGCCGACGAGCGGCTCTGGATGTAATAGGCGAAATCCTTGCGGCCGTTGTTGATGAGCCAGTGCGCCAGGCGATGCGCCTGAATGGCGTGGAAGCCCTTGAAGTAAAGCAGCGGATCGATGAAGCGCGAGGTCGCCGGATCGCGGTCGAACACCGCGACGAGATCGGCGCGGAACGCATTGCCGAAATCAGGATCGAGGCGGATCGCTTCCAGATAGGCCTGACGGATCAGATCGCCGGAGAGTGCCGAGTGATCGAGCCGTTCCGCAATGCGGTGCACAACGGCATCCTCGAGACGGGTGTGGTGCAGCACCGTGGAATAGATGAAGGTCGCGAGTTCCGGCTCGCGCTGCACGATTTCCTCAGCCTCGTCCCGGATGCGGGTCCAGACAGGATCGACGGTCGAGAGGGCCGCCTTCGGATCGAGATGATGCTTGGCCATGGAATGAGGTCCGGCTATGAGCGTTGAGGAGATATTACCACATAATGGGGGGAAGGAAGGCTGCAACATCTATGAAGGTTGACGTTGGAATAATTATCTCCCGCGACCGGAGAATAATTATCTACGCGCCTGTTCAGGGCCGCCGGCTGAGAAAATCCAGCACGCCGTCCTTGTAGACACGGTCGCCCACCGCCCGCATGTGATCGCGGTTTGGAATATCAAGCACTTGCGACCCCGGGATGATCTCCTGAAGCCGGTGCGCGGAGCCGGCAATCTCGTCGGTCGTCCCCACCGCAATGAGCACCGGAACCGAAATGGCCGCCGCTTCCTCGCGGGTCATGAGCCTGCGGGAGCCGCGCAGGCATGCCGCCAGCGCCCTGCGATCCGAGCGGGTCTGATCTGCAAAGGCCCGAAATGTGCGCCCCACGGGATCGGTGACGTCGTCGAGCGATGCGGCTTCCAGCGCCGAGGCGACGTTCTCGCCCGGGCCGCCGCCTTCGATCAGGCCCATGCCGACGCCGGCGATGATCGCCGAACGCAGCCGCTCCGGATCGCGCTGCCCGAGATACGCGGTGATGCGGCCGCCCATCGAATAACCCATCACATCGGCGCGTTCGATGTTGAGGTGGTCCATCAGCGCGCGCACGTCGCCCGCCATGGTGCCGATGTGATAGTCTTCCTGATCGTAGAGCTTCGACGAGTCCCCATGACCGCGATTGTCGAGCGCGATGACGCGACGTCCGGCCTTGGTCAGCACCGACGTCCACGACGGGTAGACCCAGTTCACATTCTTGGTCGACGCGAAGCCATGCACCAGCACGATCGGATCGCCCTCGCCTTCGTCGAGATAGGCAATTTCAACGGAGCCGTTGTGAAAACTCGGCATCGAAAGATCCATGATTGGGAGAAGAGAATGTGACCGGAGCGGTCGTGATGTGAGGGAATGCAGTTTATCGGGACGCGACACGTCTGACCAGCGGGGTCAAATCACCTGCGCCTGTATGGAGGCCTGCGCCGCCGCGAGATCGCGCCGCGCCCGCCTGAGTTTGCTGCGGTGAATCCAGGACAGGGTGAGCCGCTCCGTGGTCGCCTTGATCGAAGCGATAAATCCGAACAGCGACAGCAATGCGGCAAACACCCACCACGCCAGATTGAATGCACCGGCCGTCAGCAGCAATGCGCCGCGCCCGAGAATCTTCACGATGGCGCGAGTCTGGCTGCCTTTCGATTCGGCAAGCCGTGCCGCGCGCGCAACATCCTTCGGCCCGTCCGCGATACGCAGCACGTCGAGCGCGCCCTTGGTGCCGGCCTTCTCGCCGACGCGGCCGACATCCTTGGCGAGGCGCACGAGCGCACCCGCCTTCTCGGCTTTGAACGCCGCCTTCACTGCGCTGATGGCCTGTCCCGGGCGCGCCAATGAGGCGGTCGCGACTGCCTGCTGCAACATCGGCGCATCGACCACGCCGCGCGCCGAACGACCAGCCCACTCAGTGAGACCGGCGCCGAGCCGGCCGACCTTTCGCGCATCCTTCACCATCGAAAGCCCAGCCCGCACCGGCACGGTGCCGCCCACCGAAACATAGGTCGCCGCCGTTACCGCAAGACCGACGCCTGCCAATCCGAGCACCAGCCGGTCGGCGTCCTCGCCCATGGCGAGCCGCTTGCCCTCGCGCACCACGTCGCGGATGTCGCCGAACACGAACAAATCGCCTGCGACGGTGCCTGACAAACTGGCCACGTCGTCCGCCTCGCCGGTCGCGAGGCCGGTGGCAAAACGCTTGATCGTGCCGGCGGTGGAAGTCTCCTCGGCGACGGCGGCGTCAACCCGCTCGGCCACATCGGACGGCACGGCAATATTCCGGTCCTTCGCAAGATCGGTGAAGCTCTTTGCGAGATCGGCGTCGCGAGCATCGAGCGCCTGAGACACGCCCTGCGCGATAACGGCTTCGTTGTTTCGCAGCGCAGAACCGACTTGAATGTCGGACAATTGCGCCGGATCATCCTGCGCCAACAGCAGCGTTCCGGCGTCATGCGCATGGGGCCACAGCACGGCGAGCGTCCCCGCCGAAGCCACCATGGCCGCGACGGCCAGACCAATGCGCCAGGATGCCTTCATCGCGAAATAACGTTCCTCTCAGCCATGCCGATCGGGGAAAACCGTGACTGGCCGATGACATGGTGTGCCGTTTTTCGGACACAACCTCCCCAACGAAAGAAGGGCTTTCCCAAGACGGCGAGATTGTGTCGAATTCACATGCTAACCGCTGCGGCGAATTGGACTAAACCGGCGCCGCGATCTAGGAATAAGCTGTATCCCCCGGTATGCTGCAAGGCAGCGGCTGCGTCGTCGCTGCGTGCCGGGGTATGGGCAAAGACGCACAAGACCAGGATTGGGGTAGGATTGCTATGGCGGATCACGTCGTCCCTCACTTTCATAACGATGCGGGCGTGGCCATCATCGAAATCGGCTCGCGCGAGTTCATGTGCGTGGGCGCCAATCCGCCATTCGACCATCCGCATGTGTTCCTCGACCTCGGCGACGACAACGAGATCATTTGCCCCTACTGCTCGACGCTCTACCGCTACGCTGCGGACCTCAAGGCTGGCGAATCGCGGCCTCCAGAATGCGTCGTGAAGGATAAAGTGGCCTAAAAATTAGTGGCGGATCTCGCGCACCATCGTTGTCGCTGGTGCGGGCATCGGGGGACTGACCGCCTCGCTTGCGCTCGCCGCGCGCGGCTTCCGTGTCATCATTCTGGAACGCGTCGAACGGCTCGAGGAAGTCGGCGCGGGCCTGCAACTGTCGCCCAACGCCAGCCGCGTGCTGATCGACCTCGGCCTTGAACCGATGCTCGCGCCCCATGTGATCGCGCCGGAATCGATCAGCATCATGACCGCGCGCACCGGCAAAGAAATCGGCCGCATCCCGCTCGGCCAGGCCGCCACCTTCCGCTATGGCGCGCCCTACTGGATCGTGCGCCGCCCCGACCTTCAGGCCGCACTGGTGGCGAAGGTGAAGGATCATCCCGACATCGACCTGCGGCTCGGCGCGCAGTTCGAGGACGTCGCGGTTTATCCGAAGGGCGTCACCGTCGTTCAACGCCGTCACACATTGCGGCAGCAGGAGCCTGTGCTGGCACTGATCGGCGCGGACGGCGTGTGGTCGAGCGTGCGGCACCAGATTTTCCCCGATGCGCAGCCGCAGTTCACCGGCAGCATCGCCTGGCGCGGCACCGTCGACGCCACGCAACTGCCGCGCGGCTTCAATGCGCGGCGCGTGCAGCTCTGGATGGGCACGAACGCGCATCTCGTCGCCTATCCGATGGCGGACGGCAAGCGCATCAACATGGTCGCGGTCGTCTCGGGCAAATGGAACAGGCCCGGCTGGAACGAGCCCGGCGATGTCGTCGAGATCGCCAACCATTTTTCAGCGCCGCAATGGCCGATCGCCGCGCGCATGATGATCGGCGCGGTCGATGGCTGGCGGAAGTGGGCGCTGTTCGCTATGCCCGACGGCGGCGCGTGGAATAAGGGTCCCATCGCGCTGCTCGGCGACGCGTCGCATGCCATGCTGCCGTTCGCAGCGCAGGGTGCGGGCATGGCGATCGAGGACGCCGCCGTGATCGCGAAATGCCTTGAGGGTTCGCCGACAAATCCAACGGCGGCGTTCGCGCAATACGCCAGCCTGCGCGCTCCGCGCGTGACGCGCGTGACGCGCACGGCGCGCAAAAACGGCCAGACCTATCATCTCGGCGGCCCGGCCGGCTTCGCCCGCGATCAGGTCATCAGACTGCTGGGCGGATCGCGGCTGCTGTCGCGGCAGGACTGGATCTACGACTGGCGTTTGTCGTGATCGTTTGAGGCGCGGTGTCTAACGCCGCTTCTTCGGATGAACAGGCGGCGCGGCCGGCTCGGCGGGCGGCGCGAGATCGGCCCGGCTGCAATTGTTGCTGGTGATTTTTTCGTCGATCTGGTCGCGGCGCGCACGCTCGGACAGATAGTCGGTCTGATAGGCCAGTCCCGACACCAGCGATCCGCCCGCGCCGGTTTCCGCCTTCGCCATCAGCCCTTCGAGTTCGACCACCCGGTCATTGCTGCGCTTGCGCGCCGCGCCGAGCTGCTGGCAGTTGTACAGTTCATAGGTGGCGGGATCGACGAACACGCTCGACGACGGTCCCGATGCACATGCGCCGAGGCCCGCCGCAAGAACGCCAACTACGGCAAACCGCGACACCGCTGCGCGCAGTCCTTGCCTGTCTCGATTGCGATCGCGACGATCGGTCATCCACTCATGGTCCATGAACGTCGTGTTGCGGGTCTTCGTGTTGAATTTGTGGTGGGCGCTCGCGGGAATCGGCCCCGGCGACTGTGCCATGCCCCGACGGCGATTGGCCACTCTCTTGTATGAAGGAAAGCCTTCTCGCGGTGGCGTTAAAGGTTGTGAAAGGCTTTTAACAGAGGCTTAACGGCGCATTCGCCGACGGCGTCCCGATACGCTGGGCTTCCGCAAAACCGATCCGGGCGCATCGCGTGACTCAGCACAAAGTTCAGTTCGCGAATACGCTGCGCGGGATTGCCGCAATCATTGTCGTTCTGTCGCATTATCTCGGGCTGTTCTGGTTCGCCCGCCCGGACGTTGCAGCGCTGACCGGCCTGCCGCTGCTTCCAGACCATATCGCCGCGCCGGCGGCGACCTCTATTTTCCTTCTGCCGCAGCCGATTCATCTGGGACCGCTCGGCGTCTCGATCTTTTTCCTGATCAGCGGCTTCGTGATCCCGTTCTCGTTCGAGCACCAGTCGCGGCTGCAATTCGCGCTGGCGCGTATCTTAAGAATCTGGCCGACCTACACCGTCGGATTTCTGGCGTCCGTTCTCGTCCTCTATCTGGCCGATCGCCATTTCAAAACGTCGCTTCCGTTCAGCTTCGGCACCGCCCTGTCGCATTCGGTTTTGGGACTGAGGCAACTTCTCGGAGAGCCTGCGATCGATCCCGTCGTGTGGACGCTGGAAGTGGAAATCAAATTCTACGCCCTCGCCTTCCTGATCGGCCCGCTGCTGCGCCGCGCGAGCATGGCCTGCTTTGCGGTCCCGGCGATCCTGTGGCTGCTGGCTTTCAACCATGCACTGCCGCACTGGCTGGATCAGGCGTTACCGTACCTCGTGTTCATGTTTGTGGGCACGGCCTTCAATTTCTGGTTTCGCGGAAAGCTGGCAGGCATCCCGACCGCTGTCGTCGTTACGGCGCTTATGATCGGCGCCGGCAGCATCGTGCCGCCGAAGGACTTGCCGTGGTGGAGCATCAACTACGCGGCGGGGTTCGTCATCTTCGTCGCGAGCATGCTCGGCTCGCGCTTCTTCCAGGCCTCGCGCATCACCACATTCATGGCCGACATCAGCTATCCGCTCTATGTCGTCCACTCGTTCATCGGCTATGCCGTGATGACGATCCTGATCCAGTCATTCGCGCTGAACGGCACGCTCGCATTCCTCGCCGCATTGCTCTTTGCAATGCTCGCCGCGTGGATCGTTCATCGTCTGGTGGAGATGCCGACACAGCGGCTCGGCAAGACCATCGCGTCGTCCCTGCCGCAACTCAAGGACCGGCCCGACCTGATGCCGGCGGTTCGCTGACAACTGACTGCGGACGAGCGGCTCAGAGCGTCTCCTGCTTCTGACCGCATTCCTTGCAAACGAACGCGACGCGGGTCACGCCCTTCTCCGCCGAGACGCGGTTCGCCGCGCCGCACTTGCCGCACTTCGCCTCGATGCGGGTGTTGCCCTGCTTGACGACAAGAGACTTGCGCTCCATCGCCTCGCGAACGAGGCGTTCCGTCTCTTCGCGCAGTGCCTTCTTGTCCATGTCCTGTCCTTCGGTCGGCAGATCGGATGAGGTTTTCGGAGATTCCCTCGGCAATCACATTTAACGAGACTTGCCCGCGTTTAACAAACCATATCCATCGGCAACACGGCGAAATCGCCACTGACCGACACCGCTCGGGTGCACGGTGAGCACAGATCCGTTCGCGTCGAACTGAGTCTTACTGTTGGTCATGGTCCCGTTATGGCTTTTCCATTTCAACGAAATGAAATTGCCCCGGACCTGACAATCATAGATGCCTCCCAGAGAACTCCGAAAGATCAGCCAGCCAAAACTTTCATCGATCTGGCGCGGGGGCTGCGTCAGATTGAAATAGGACTGGACACTGGCCTGACAGACCAGTGCGGCCGGCCAAGGCGATACATCGGCCTGAGCCGAGGAGGTTCTTGAAACAAGCAAACCTGAAATAAGGAACGCAGCGCATCCGGCAATTTTGAGAAACACGTTTGATCCTGATAACATTGCTCTTCGGAGGCGCTATCCATTTGTACTGGTGCGGACGGCGGGAATCGAACCCGCACGACGTTGCCATCGAGGGATTTTAAGTCCTAACTGGTCTACTTAAACTATTTGATTTCATTGATGAATTTTCATATTAAAAACTCAGCGTGCTAAAATCGATGCTAGAAAATGACGATTTCTGCTCTTTTTTGCCTCCCGAATGTGCTGAACATCATACAACGGGGCTGGCGGTGGGCACCGGGCCTTGACTACGCACCCAACTGGGTCTGAGTGTCGTTACTGTCGCAGCGAAGGCGAAGCAATGCCGAAGCTCATCCTGAATCTAGCCGGACTTCTCTAACAGAGTCTTGAGGGCTTGGCCTGCTAAACAAAAGGGGCCGTTACTGCGGTCCTTTTCGTACATAACCGCTCGAAGGAGCGATGTATCCATATGAGTCGAGGACCTATCTAGGTCAAGCTTTAGTGCCACACCGACTTCAAGCTCCGTTACCTCTTAACTGGAAATTCTTGCAGATTCTGGTATTATCTGGATATGGCTCCTCTTAAGAAATCCGGCGCGAATAAGCGCATTTCCGCCAAGTTCGTGATTGGCAGGGAACGCTTTACGCAGATCAGTGCGGTTGAAGGTATCAAGCTTACCGCTGAAATGAAAAAGCGTAGCGATCGTTTCGATCGTGAGGGATTGTCTCCTGCTCAACGTCGCAAAGAGATTATCAAAACTTACAAGAAAGCTTGATGATTGAGCATGTACGAGGCCATTGATGACCCGTACTGCTACCCAGGAACGTCTGTTCTCAAAAATAAGCTCGGACTCAGGAAACAAGCTGATCTCGATAAGTTCGAGGCTGAAATCTCATTCCAGCGTTCGACCGAGCCCCTCCCGCCGGGAAGCTGACCTACTCTCACTATTGCGCCATCCATAAACACCTGTTTCAGGACGTCTACACTTGGGCTGGCAAGCCCCGCACGGTGCGCATTGCCAAGGGCGGCAGCATGTTCTGCTATCCGGAGAGCATCGATCGCGAGGCAAAGAAGCTGTTCAAGCAATTGGTGGAGGCAAAGTACTTTAACGGACTCACGCCGCAGAAATTCTCAGAGGCAGCGGCGCATTTCCTGGCCGACCTCAACGCCATCCACCCCTTCCGGGAAGGCAACGGCCGTAGCCAGCTGAGCTTCTACATTTTACTGGCCGAGAAAGCCGGGCATCCTATCGACCTGAAGAAGATGAAGCCCGAGGCTATTATGCAGGCGGTGATTGCCAGCTTTGGTGGGAATGAGAAGCCTCTAGTTAAGTTGATTCTAGAGCTAATAATTGAAAGACGGGGCTAGCGATATTCCCATGCCAAATGGAGTCCACGCAATTGATTGGGATTATCTTAGCGGAGAAGAAGCAGATGCGACCGCTCCGCTGCTAAATGTGCTGCGTCCTCATCAATGGGCGGCTCCCTTGTTCGTGGAGTTGAAGAAAACGGTGGCATTAGCAGAGAGAATAAATCTCGCCTGCTAGAATTACGGTTTGCTCATGAATTGCATAATGCCGGAATTGCTCCGGCTTATGAAATTCAAGGAGAAGGACAATCCAATCTAGACTTTGGCTTCAATTCCGCCGGTAGAGATTGGCGTGTCGAGCTGATGCGCCTCGAAGAAACCGCAGCTGCGCGCGCCGCGACGACCGCGCATGCTGATGAAGACGGAATTGTTTGGTCTCAACGCATTCTCACAACCAATGCCGAAGACCCTACGCGATCCGAAGAGGGCGAAACTATCAAAGCTGTACAAAGGATATGTCAGAAATGCGAGAAAGACGGCTTGCCGTATAAATTTCCCCGGCCGAACGGGGCGCTACATGCGTTATTAATCGATTTTCGAACATTCCTGCATGGGGGAGATGAGTATGATCGAATTCACGTAGGATTAGGGGGAGCATGGCTTCCCGATGCTTTTCTACGACGCTATTGGGCGGGACGCCTCATTGCAGGGGTATTTGACTTGAATAACCCCATGAGAGGTGCGCCCCACGCCCGAGAAAGAGTGCACTTTCTTGGATTCGTGCGCGAAAGATTTTACCAGCCTGGTGAATTTGCATCTGTTACGCAATTCATTGCAAATCCACATCTGTTTGCCAATGCTCAGCAGGTAAGAGAGGCTTTAGCTACGTGGCCTCTACAGCCGACCCGCACGCTTAATGCAGGCTAGTTCTAATGACAAAGTTACGGGATAAGCTCCTTAAAAGCACGGAGCGAGAGCTCGTAGGATTGTAAATATTGCCGATAGCGTCCCCACCCAGGTTCTTTTATCCAACGATCATACTTCCAGCCGCATTTCGCGAGTTCTGAGATGACAAAAATAAACTCGAGTGTGTCGGTTAGAAAGAAAATCTGCTGATGAGTGGCGTCCACCGATATCTTGGGTGGCGTACCGTGAACGAAATAATTGCGTGCCCGAACACAATGCTCGATGACAAGCAACATGTCTGGAAGACGCTGTTTTAGAGGATGCGGAAGCGAAGAGAAATGGGCCTCAATCTTCTTACGAAGAGTCTGCGCCTTTACTCGGCCTAAGCTATTTAGAATCTGCTCATTATAAGGCGCGGGTAGGTTCTTCGCATCCTTCCTCAGCTTGCTGAGGATTTTCATCGCGCGAGCAGGCAGCGGCTTTGCAACATTGACCTCTGGCAAAATATCAAATGCGTTAGCCGCGCCAACAAGCCGATCAATCGTATAGATTTCTTCGCGCATATTTTGGATGACACGCTGCCGCGCGCTTGCATGAGTTGGCTTTGCTAACCAACGCTCTATAACTTGCTTGAACTCACCCCTGTGGAACCCACCTGAGATCAGGTTGTCGCGAAAGTCGGCCTCTTGGCCAGAACCCGATTCTCGTAGGAAGAGTGGAGAGTGATCTCTCCCTCTTGTTGTTCTGAATTCTTATGTTGGATGCGGACATTTTGAATACACTGTTTTGCATGGCTTAAGAATTCACAGAGAATGCGAAACTCATGCGCAGCGTGTAGCGCATCTTCAAGAGATACAGCTTTCTTGAAGTTTAGTGCGATGCGGACCTCGTTCTTTACGTTGATTCCCTTTGGCGAAGGGGAGCTGAACGTACCCCCATTAAACACGACAATCTCATAATCCTTGCTCTTGGCAGAAACGATTGGACCCCGATCCGCATAATAATAGATTCTATTGTAAGTGATTTTCCGCCGATCTTTTTTGGCCCAATCGGGCATCAATCTGCGAATGTTCTTGCTGGACGAACTGCCGAATGCGCCGTGATCATAGAAGAGATTAATTGCTCCCGTGGTCGTAAATGAAATCCGAGAAACTATCTTTCTTTCAGCATCGATATGGCGCGGACCAATTGCAACATGGTGTGGGAATAGCGAAATGAAATGCTTTGTAGTGCCGTAATAAAAGGAGCTCCCGCTCATCTCTGCACCGATCGCGTTGCAGATCGTAACCTTCTCTCCGCTGCGGGCCACACCACGAATTGTCTGCATTTTCTCCTTGGGAAGATGAATATGGTGATCGGAGAACACTTCGAGCTTTGAGTCCCTTCCCGCGAGAGTAACTTGACCAGGAAGCCGCCGTCCCTGGATCGAAAAATGTCCCAGATACTGCTTTGGCGGATTATCCACGGTGGTCACGCCTCTATCCTATCGGACTTATTTGGTCGCCCATGATAGTTCCGTAGGAATAGCGCACATGCGGCGAGCGGCGTTGTTCTGGCAAGAGAACGATAATGCCGATCGGAAACCCGGCGAATGGCTGGGCGTTCTTTCCACTAAGAAATGCCAGCATAATCTCAAAGATGTCTGCCAGCTGTGCCGTGACATCTCTCATAAAAACAGAAGCTTGAATGCGCGGCTGCGGTGTTTTCGGATGAACAACCTCGATTGTCGGAGGCACGAGTTCAAGAGCCGGGCTCAAAGTAAAGTCACTCGCAACCACGTACTGGTCTGGCTTTGGGTGCTCCACGCAATTTCGCACATTCCTTACGAACTGCAGCACCGGTAGAGCTTGCTGCATGAACTTGGAAAAATCATCTTCAACACCGTAATGTTGCGTAGCCAGATCTGCGAGAGATCTGAACCAGCGCTTCCCTGCCTTCTCTCCATAAAACAGCTTGGCTATTCCCAACAATGACTGGAGAACATAGTCGGCTTTCTGGGCAAAAGCTTTGGTCTGCGCGGTAATATCCCCCACGGATGGCAACAACACCGAGCGATCGCGCTGACGATAATCTTGAACCTCGGCCTTCTTTTGTGCTTCCTCGATATTAACGGCCATATCCTGCATTGCCGCAAGATCCTTGAGGCCAGAGAGGGCCGAGGTTAATCCAGCCTCCTTGTCGAAACCGGCAGGAAGGAATGTTGGGTTGAGCAGTTCTCTGGCCGTCAACAGGGTTTTTCCCACCAATTCCGAGCTAGAGCCAATCGAAAGGAGCCTCTGCTGAACATTCGGAACGCTGGCGTTGGTTCGCTGTGGGTCTATTTTATCGGCAAGTTGCGTCGCATAAACCCCGCCCTCCTTTATAATGTAGAGAATACCGCCAAGCCCAATCATCTCCGTAATGGGTGTTTGGTCATCGGGCGTACCGACGCTCATGCTCATTGCCGACTCGCGAATGCGGTCAATCGGGCGCTTGTCTTTCCTCTCTTCGGTCATTTTCTTGCAATCTGTAATTTGGTGCGGGCGCCCGGACTCGAACCGGGACAGGCAATTGCCCTACGGATTTTCTTACCCTCTACGGCTTTCGCCGCCGCGTTTTAAATGCGTTTGTGGTCTGGACTATCCCTTCACCCTAGCAAGATAACTCAACTGCCTTAGGTGCTGCCCGTCTAGTCTCTACACCTTCCCCAACCTTGTTGGGGCTTGGCTCGGGATTGCCATTTAAAAGGTTTCCCCGACTTTGAGCAGTTCTGCATCGGAGATTTCCCTCCGAGCAATCAAGCGATCGTTTAAGTCCGTTGCGTCTACCAATTTCGCCACACCCGCACTGGGGGACAGCGCGGTTATAAGTCAGGGTTGGATTTCGGTCGAGGAATTTATTCTTATAGCCGCAAAGGACTAACGTGCTAGTTCAAAGCCCCGGATTTCTGCGGAAATCGAGCGGCAATGTCCCCTGCGTCTACGCACACCGCTAAATCATTGAAGAAATTAGGATTAGCGGCTGCAAAATTGCCCGACGATCGCCATTTAAATTGCATACATCGCTGATAGGGGCCGATCAGGATAGGATAGCGACCAACTCCTAACAGATTCTTCCTGAAAGCAAAGTCGCACATGAAGCATCGTGATCCGCTTATGGACCCGCTATTTTCGAACCACCGCTTGGTAGCAGAGCAAATGCAGAATTTAAGGGCTGCAGGCATATTCAGCAACGCCGAGCAGGCCCTGAAACTTCAAGGAGCTGCATCTTCAGTCTTAGATACCTATAAGGCGCTGGATGTGGCGAAAGCCACACAGACAGCAAGCATGCTTGCCCAACATCTTGAAGCGTATCAAGCAATAGCGCCTACGCTGCAAAAGCAGTTTGACCGGCAAGTCGCACCGCGCGATGTGATTTCGTCGAGGATGAGAAGCGTTTTGAAAGCACCACCTCGTGTCAATCGATCCAGTGCAGGAACGACAACAACGTCTCCAGGCTCGATTATGCGCAACATATCTCTAAGAGCGCGACGGTCATCCTTAATGCCGCTCTCTTTTTCGAAAAATAGCTTCGAACAACCAGCCTGCTTTAACTGAGCAAGCTGGATATCGAGCTCTTGGGTTGCAGTGCTAACACGAGCGTATCCCAGAATGGTCATGGCTATCGTTCAACGAACGTTGCAAATGTTCTGATTTTTGCAAGTCTAAGCGCCGAAGACGCATCGAGGCCGTCGCTATCCGAGATAGTTGAATCATTTCGCGAACTTAGGCAATTCAATCAATACTGCTTCTCATTGGTTAGTTTGCTTTCAATCTGCGCTTACAGCTCTCATGCGTAAATCAGGATATTCGCTAAAACGGCATGTGAATGCTGACGCCGTAATCACAGGCCGGGCGTCGCAATGGTATTGCCATGCCCGAACGAATTGCACCGCCCTACACGGAACGCTCAGGTTACTTCGTCCCAATTGCCGTAGGCTTCTCCACGCTTATTGCGATTGCGGTGGGTGCTTACATCTATTTTAGCCAAACTTACCCGCTGAGCATCGCCAACTCGCGACCTGATTTCAAATCGGTTTACGAACAGCTTGGCCTATCGCCCGCATCCACCGCAGACGTTGAAAAGAGCGCCTCTGGCACGAAATTTCTTGGCCAACTCCAGCGTGAGCCGTGCGATAGGGAAGCCATATTGCCGCTCGTCAAACTGCTGGTGAGCGTTGGGTATCCCCGGGATGGAGCGACCGCCGCACGTAAATTCGGTGAGCGCTGCGGACACAACAGCCAGCTTCTTGAGGAAGCATATGCCGCGCTGACCCGGATCAATGATTTCAGCAGCGCCGTCGCCGTCGCCAACGAGATGATCAAACTCGACCAGGCGCGAAGCCGTTACCGCTATCTGCGTGGGACGGCATATGAAGGAATGAAGAACCCACGAGGCGCACTCAGCGACTATGTCAGCGCTCTCCAGCTCTTCACCGATCTATCGAACGTTTCGGTAAGCGAGTTCTATCGCATCTCACGCATGTATGCGGCAATCGGACGATACTGCGACGCGATCACGCCGCTTGAGATGTACATTTCGTACAATGTCACAAAGCGGCAGACGCCACAGCTCACAAAAATGATCACGGAATATGCCAACGACGGCAACTGCCGCGCGAGCTACGCATCCGGCAGCGACAAAGTCTGGATTACACAGAACAATATCGTCGATGTAACGATTAACGGCGTCAAGGCACGCATGATTGTTGATACCGGTGCCTCCATGGTTTCGATCACACCCGGGCTGGCAGCCCGCGCGCGCATACTCCCCGACGAACAGAACCTGATGACGTTCCAAGTGGTCGGAGGCACGGTGCAATCCGCGCCGGGCTATGCCCAACTTATCCAGGTCGGCCAAACAAGTGCTACCAGCGTCCCGGTGGCCATATCGGTCGGCAGAGAAACTGCCTTCGGCGACCAGATCGATGGCCTGCTGGGAATGACCTTCCTCGCCCGGTTCAACGTTACATTCTCAAGCGGAATACTGGAGCTTAAGCCCCGGGCACTCAATTAGAGAGAGTGTTCAATCTGGCTCATTCCCGCACTCGGATTCTCTTGATATTGCATTCTTGTCCGACGAAGCCTCGGCCTTGCGGGCAGCCACAAAAGCCTGAAAGGCCTCCCGCTCTTGTGAAGCAAGTTTGGAGGCGGATACCGCCCGCTCCTTTTCTTTTTGATGGATTTCGGACTGGTAACGATTGGCGCGCACTTGCTCCTTGGCTGACATTTCTGCCCAGCCAAGCGCGGCAATCTCCTCCCTTACCTGTCGAAGGTGCGCACTGCGACCGGGGATAAGCCGCGACTTGGACTCCAGCTCGGTCCTTTTCCTTTCCAAAACCGCGATACGGCGCTCTATGGCCAACAGATCAAGCGCATCTGCGGGCTTGCCGCTCTTCAGGAATATCTTGATGGCCGTTGCATCTTCCTCATCCGTCATTTGATCCCACCAATGGTTGAACGGCAGCGACGTACCTATCAAACGTTTCGATGCAACGGCGCATGAGCGCAATGCGATCATTATAGAACTTTTGATCCTCGATCAGGCGGGTTGCCCAGTCGAAGCCGTATAATTCAGTGTCGGGATCTGGATTGAGCTGCATGTACTCGCGGATCGCATCTATCTCCACCTGGGCTTCTGCAATGATGGCTTCCATGCGGTCGATTTCCGCTATGGCCTCGTGCTTCGCCGCAAGCGTTTCCACGATCTTCTGCCGCCAATCGACGTTCTCTTCCAGCGTGGGCAAGGCATCAGCCATGAGTTCATGATGGGTAAAGCTGGCCCGGTTGACAAGCATTACTCAGGCTCGTGCTCATCGTCGCGGCTACGTGTATGCTTTGTTGCAGTGGCGGGCTTGGCTTTCCGCATGTACGTGCGGAATACCGCGCGCTGCCCCTCCGCGGTCGTGGGGGAAGGTTTATGAATCGCGCGGAGCTGTTCAATCTCCCTGTGCTGCGCGTCCGCATCAAGCGCCTGCCAATAATCCGAAGCCGTCTCGTTGGCGCGCGCCCGCAAAACCTCATTGTAGGCGCAACGCGAACGCCCCTTGTCGATCGCCGGGTAATCGACCGCGCGGCTGCGGCTTCTGGCCGACACGGCGTTACGCCGCGTGCGCTTGCGTGAGGAGACCTTCCGCCGTTCGCGATGCATCCGGCGGCCGCGAACGCCTTCATGGATGGTTGGTGCACGGGCGATGCCCTGCGCCTCAAGCGTGCGGTGATCGATCCTGGCCTCCTTGTCGGCCTGCACCAGAGCCGCATTGGCACATTCCTGCCACAGCACCCGCAGTTTCTCGGTCGAACCGTTTTCGCTCATGCCGAACACGCGCTTGCCGCTTTCAAAATCCCGGTCGCGGATGACCAGATGGCAATGCGGATTCTGGGCATCCTTGCCCTTCTCATGGAAGGCTGCGAGCCAGGAGGCGCGCCCCTGCGTGATCGCCTCGGCATATGCCCGAACCAGCTCGACCCGCTGCCTGGCGTTCAACTCGCGCGGCAAGGCCAGCATGACCTTATCGATCACCCGCGCATTCTTCCGGTCCGTGTCTTCGGCTCCCCGCAAGAATCGCATAGCGTCTTCGGGAGCGGTCGGCATGCGGGCACCCGCCACCCGGCTCAATGCTCTCGCCCTGGTAATGTATTTGATATGCGCGGCGGCGGTGTAAGCCTGCGCCTGGGTCGATTTGCCAACGGGGCTGTGGTGAAGGCTGTAGATCGCCACACGAGCACTCCCGAAGGGCGCGGGTTTGCCTGCAAACCCATAAGTGCGCCCTAACGACCCGGCCAGGCTATCTCCAAATCCCGCCAGGAATCAAGAACGGCCGTGGCACGCCAGCGGGACGCAGGTCCGATGGCGGCCCGGCCGCCCGCCGAATGTCTGGGCGAAGCTCCTGACTGCCGGGTCGTCGTGCGGGAAGCCTTGACGTTTCGGGCCGGGATATTCGATGCTGGCAACCCGGTTTTACTTTTTGGATTTTCCCCGATGGCTTTGGAAATTGTCGCCCAGGAGGCGGCTGAAATTGTTTTGCCGTGGTTACAGCCCCTCAACATCCGCGATGGCAGTCCCGCCAGGATCGACTTTTCCCTCGTGAAGGTCGAAGCCGGAAGTTCGCTATACCTTGATGAAGGCGCACGCCGCTTTCGCACTACCTCACCTGCGGGCTTCATCCGCGCCTGGGACGGTTTTCGTGAGCTCCGGGTGGACCCCGGCAAGTTCTGGTCGGTGAGCTGGCACGCCCAGACCTATGATTATCCCCGCTTCGGGTTTGCCCACCAAGACGGCGCGGTGTCCCTTCAGATGAGCAACATGGAGGATGAGGAACACCTGTTCGCCGACTTTGTCGCCTTGATGGGCGATACCCAGCTCAACCCCGCAGGCCTGCCGTTCGAGGACGGCGATTACAGCTCAGAGGACGGTTTCGAATTCACCGTCGCGTTTGGCCGCGATGGCTCGGAGCCCCAGCTTAGCGCCATCGAATACTTTGAGCCGGTTGACCCGGTACTCCCCGCCAAATTCGTCGCGGAAATCTCCGATGGTGCCGCCATGGTCGAAACCCAGGACAAGCAGACCGTCCAGGTCCCGCGCGGCCTTTACCACTGTCACATCGTCGGATGGAATTTCAAAACCGGAGAGGTCTACATCGTCCAATTTGACGGCCCCCGGTATTTCCAATCCAGCGGCTCCGAGATCATTCGTCTCATCAACGAGAAGAAGCTGGCTATCGCGCACGTGGTGCAGCGCCAGATGGATCGCTTCTGACGCCGATGGACAGCCCTCATCCCTTCGACGAGCCGTTGCAGCGTTTTCTCGTGATTGCCGAGAAGACGTTTCAGGAGCCGACCGACATCGTCAAGGCGGGCTGGAAGCTGAACGAAGGCTCCTACGTCTTCGCCCGCCCCGCGTATCAGTTTTCCGAGTACGAGAAGTTTGTTTTCCAGTTCACCATGCTGTTGGCGGGTATCGGCTCGATTGACCGCGCGACGGCCGAACAGCTCATCGCGTCGGCCACCTACGCCGACGGGAAAGCAGCGTTTTCCGGCGTGACCTATCCGGGTCATGACCACGCGGTCATGCATGGTCTCATCAGCGACCGCTCCGAACACTTCGTCCCCAAGAACCTGTCGGCCTACGCCAACCTCATCAGCGAAAAAATCCGCGAACATCAGCAGGCGGATTCTCCGCCGGTCTTGCGGGCCTGGCTGGCCCGCCACGTTACCCCGCCGAAACCCACAGGACTGGACTCAGCGCTGTTCTCGGAAGAACCCGGCCCTTACGCGCTTCCACTTGGCCAAAATCCCGCCAACGGCAAGACCGTCCATTACGTCGGCGAAGCCTCGCTTCTCACCATCGCGCCGTCCGGCAAGGGCAAGACCCAATGCCACGTATTGCCTGCGCTGGCGTCGTACCGTGGACCCGCGATCGTGCTCGACATCAAGGGCGAGTGCCACGAACACACGGCGGCATGGCGCAGCGCGAACATCGGACCGGTGATCCGCTTCAACCCCGTCGAGCCTGAACACAGCGCCAGCTACAATCCACTCGCCTTCGTTGATGATCATCCCGACGAGTTGTGGGAGAGCGCCCGATTCCTCGCCGAACTCCTGGTCGTGACGCGCAGCCAGCACGATCCGACCTGGGAAAGCCAGGGCAAGGACCTGCTGACCCTTATCATTGCCTATGTAGTCGTGAACGAAGCGGACGCGAGAAAGATGTCGCAAGTGCTCGACCTGGTCGCAACCATTGGTCTCGCTGACATGTTCGCGACCGTCAGCCATGTTGATTGCCCGCTACCCTCCGCGATGAAGCGCGTGGCCGCGCGCTTTGGCCAAATGGCAAAAGCCGCCCCCAGGCAGTTTGAAGGGGTGCTCAGCGGTGCCTCGCAGCATTTGCAAGTATGGGAAGGGCCCAAGCTTGAGCGTGTCACCGGGCACTCCGATTGGCATCCCGAGGATTTGGCGACCGCGCCCTGCCCCACACTCTATCTCTGCATTCCTCCCAACGCGATCGAGACCTACGCCCCGGTCCTGCGCGTCATCATCGGCCAGCATGTACGCCGGTTGATGCGCCGCGACTCCAAACCCGCCGCACCGATCCTGTTCATGCTCGACGAACTGCCGCGACTTGGCCGGATGGAGCCCGTTCGCGAAGCACTGGAGGTCGGCCGCTCCTATGGCATCAAGCTCTGGATGTTCGCGCAATATGCCGAGCAGATCGTCCACGCCTATCCCGGCGTCGGCGACGGCATGATGGAAAACTGCGACGTGCGTATGTACATGAACCCGCCGTCCGCCATCGCGGACCGCATCGCGCGGGCGTTCGGCAAAGCCGACAGCGTACTTGAAAGCACCAAGCGTCCGGTCATCGAAACGGCCGACATCATGGGGCCAGCGCATCGGGACAGCATCTTCACGCTCGGCGCGAACGAAACACCGCTGGTGCTGCACAAGCAATTCTTCCACCGCGCCCAATCCGTTGAGCCTTCGGACGCGTCCAGAGTGCGGCCTTAGCCGCTGGCCAGCAAACAGCCGCCATCTGCCGCCGCAGTCAAGGGCGGCGCAGCCGCTCGCATAACCCTTGACGGCCAGGCGGCGGGTACGGCCCTCCGATGTCTTACGTCTGCCCTTCCCTCCGGCTTTCCCAACAATGCCACCCGCTGTCTGCAATTCGCTTAAGCCTCACCCCGCCCTGTGCAAGACTCGCGCATGGTGCGTGCGTTCTTGCTTCTGTTGAAACTCTCTTGGTTGCTCGCACGGACCGCCTTCTGGCTCACACTAAGAACAGCGTCACTGTTGCGCACGCTGTATCGCTGGGGCGGCTTTAACCCAGGGGGAGCCTTGGGCTCTGCCCGCTTCGCCAACCCATGGGAGTTGCTCTGGTCAGGCGTGCGGAGAGGCAATGGTCCCATCATCGGCCGCACAGGCCGTTCTTTTTGCGCTTCAACAAGGACGGCATGGTGACCGTGTTCGCGCCAATGGGCGCGGGCAAAGGCGTCGGCATCGTCATCCCGAACCTGCTTGAGTATCGCGGCTCCGTTGTCTGTACCGACATCAAGGGCGAGAACCGTGCGATCACCCATCGTCGCCGCCGCGAGTTCGGGCCGGTGCGTATCCTCGACACCACCGATCCGCATAGTTCCGACCGCTTCAACCCGCTCGACATGGTTCGCGTGGATACCATCCACGAAAAAGACGACGCCGAAGCGCTCGCCAAGCTCATGATCGTTCCGGATGGCAAGGAAAGCCATTGGGACAGCAAGGCGGAGGGCATGGTCACATGCCTGATCCTGCACGTGGTCCGCCTGGACCTCGAACGCCGCACGCTGGCTCAACTGCGGTCACTTTCCACGCTCCCACCGGAATCGTTCAAGGAGCTCCTGCTCCAGATCTCGCGCGATGGCCCGCGCGCAGCCGCCGAACTGGCGGGCAGCTTCCTGGCCATGGAGGGCAGCGAGGAATTCCGCAGCGTCATGTCCAACACCGAGAAAGCTACGCGGGTATGGTCGGCCGGCAGCCCTGCCGGCACGATCTCCTCACACTCCACGTTCAAACTCTCGGCACTCGTTGACCAGACCAAGACGCTGTACCTCGTTGTCGATGAGGAGAAACTCTCCATCTACGCGGGATTCCTCCGCGTGATGGTCGGCTGCGTGCTCAACGCACTCACGCGCGCCAAGAACCGCCCGCGACCAAAACACAAAGTCCTGCTCCTGCTCGACGAAGCCGCCGCGCTCGGCACGCTTGAGCCACTCGAACGCGGCGTCGGTTACTTGCGCGCCTACTGCACGCCCATGCTCATCTTTCAGGACCTGAACCAGCTTCGCGCGCTTTACAAACGCGCGGGTTCATTCCTGGCCAACGCGACCTGCAAGGTCTTCTTCAACGTCGCCGACCTCGAAGCAGCCAGGTTCATCTCGGAGATGATCGGCCAGACCACCTCCCTTGCCCATAACCAGGGCACCTCGCAGGCCAATACCGACTTCGTGCGACAGCAGTATTCCCTCGGCATAGCGGAGACCGGCCGCTGGCTTCTTGATCCTTCCGAAGTGATGCGCCTGCCCGGCAACCGCGCGCTGGCATTCTACCGCAGCGACGTGCTGCGGTATCCAGTGCTTGCCACCAAAATCAACTACCGTTCGTGGCGTCATTTCCGCTGGTGGGGCAAGTACGACCGCTGGCCTCTGCAGTTCAACGCGCGCGATTCCGGCCACCACCCCGCGTCGGCTCAAGATCAAGACGCCGCCACCGCCTCATCCGGTTCGGCCAAACGGTGCGCCGCATAAGCTGGCTCTCGCGAATGCCCAATACTGCGAAAAAAAGCTTATCCAGCTCCGCCAGCCAGAACGCCACCTGCTCGCACCGCTTCAAGGCGTGCTCATACCGCTCAGGACGCCCTTTAAATGATTTTTGCCGGTCTTGGGTGGTCGAACGCTCTTTCGCAATCAGCGACTCGTAATAAGCCTGCCTACGGCGCATACGCTCGGCTTGCCGTTCGATCTTCGCCGCCATGGCCGCGAACCGCTCCCCGTTGGAGCTAAGCCTCTTGATGTTCGCATAACCACGACTGCCCTGGTCCAACTCGGGATAGCGAACCACGCGCCTGGCCGGAGATGGCATCTCCCGTATACGAAATGGCCCAGCCTCACGCTCTCGACTTTGCGGCGTCCCGGCAAAGCCCGCCTTCCGGGCCTTCGGCCCCACATGAATCTCCGCAAACCTGTCGAGCATAGCGGCCAGCCCTGGCTCGCGCCGGGCCACGGCCTCCGCTCTCTGCACCTCAAGACTGCGATGATCGACCTTCACCGCGAGCCCGCGTTCGCGCAGAACCCTGTTCTGGTGTTCGGCCCAGGCGGCCCGCCATTTGGCCAGCATGGCGTCGCTATTCCATTCCCGCGTCTTTACGCGGCGGAGCCCACCGCCGCCCGCCTGGCGCAGGGTCAACAGCACATGCGCATGAAAATTCCGGGGATCGTCCCCCTTCTCGGCAACCGGTTCGTGGATGGCGAAATCCGCGACCATCCCCAGCGATACGAACTCAGCAGCAACAAACTCCCGAACCAGGGCAAGCCGTTGCTCGTCAGTCAACTCACATGGCAAGGCCATGTTGATCTCCCGCGCCAACTGTGCGTCGCGTCGGATTTCACTCTTCTCAACCCTGTTCCACAATTGCTCGCGGTCAAGCAGCCATTCGGCGCTTCCTTCCGGCGCTATGATCTCGGCGTGAACAACCCCACGCCGCCTGCTGTAATCAGCATCAACCCCACGACGCTCATCTCTCAGTTTCTCGCCAGCACGATAGGCCGCCATGGCAACGACCGAACGCCCTTCCGAGCGTTTCACCGCCTGTGCCGAGAAATGATAAGACGCCATCGCCCTCCCTGCCCTTGTCGCTTGCGACACCTTACGGCCATTAGACACACCTGTGTCGGCCGTGCACCTATTGTCGCGTAGCGATGTATAAGTGCGCAATTACCTAATCGAGACTTCTTCGATCTCAGATACGCGGTAATTTCGCCGCAAGACGCCTCGAGCAGAAACCCTTCAGAGTACCGATTTTAGCGTCGGACAAAGTATGTGGTTGGTCTGACAAACCGGCCAAAGGTGTGTCCGGCCCCTCGCGTTTGCGTTCCTCGCTAGAGCGCCTAACAATTGTCCGAACCGTATTCTTGCGCCTCTTAATTCATCAAACTTCAGCAAAGCACCACTTCTAATCGGACAGGCCGCGAGCTAGCATGCATAGTAACAAAAAAGGCGCTGAACCAAATGTTGAAATGGCTTTCGTTATTGGCGGTTCTGACTACCAGCGTAATTTTAAATCTAGCTGCAGAAGCGGAGACCAGACCTCCCGAAGTCCTGATCTTGCGTCAACTTCCAAATCAGCCTGCGCTAAGACAAAAAATTACAGAAGCTATCGAGCGCTTGAATGGCGTCTCCCCATCAGAACTGACTGCCAAGCAAGCGATGGGATTCGACGCCCTAGCAGAGATGATTATCTCCACCTCAAGTGTGGAAAAGTCCCCTAGCGGACGGTTCATTGTCCTTTACTCAACGCTAATAGATCTCTTTACGATAATTGGCACCAACAAGCAGAGTGGCCCGGAAGTAGTTTACCTGGCCCATGGAGATGCGCTTAATTATGTGGTGGGAAAAGGTCGCATTTCCGAAGATTCGGACTTTGCCTTGCGTACGTTTAGGCAGCGGCCAAAATTACAAAGAGATACCGCCATCCTCTTGGAAAAAGATGAGGACAGCATGCGCCGAGATATTTTGGCATTACAGCAAGATGAAAAAGCCGCCAAGATAGTCACGACGGCTTTGATGGCTTACGTTCAATCTGTCAACGACTATTTGTCATCCACTTGCGTGGAAAACATTGATGCTTATCGAGGAAGCGAAACTTTCGCACTCCGCTTTACCGGGGGAAAGAAGGTCGCCGAGCGCATGATCCCAAGGGTAATGGTGCGTATTTCGAACGTCGATAACGTCATTTTGCAAGACGATCAGTTGGGCAGAGAATTCGCTTTCCTGGAAACGACACCGGCTCCCTCATGCCAAGTAAAGAAAGCGCGCATCTTCTTTTCTTATTGATTTTTGCAGAACATACTTGTGAGGAATCTTGATGAGCTGCTCATTTCGAATACTGAGGGCGGCGACGGTCGCCTCCACGACTTTCTTCTGTGGCTTTGATGGATCACCCTGGCCCTTCGTTGTAAAGGCTGCTGCTCAAAAAAGTCAGATACAGATTCTCGACGCCTCTCCATCAGAAATGGCAGTAAAGGAGACCCGACTAACTGCCGAAGCATCGATCTCAGCGTTAACAATATTGGCCGAGCGAAATAAGCTTCCGACAATACCATTAAAAGTAACGGGCGGAGCCTTTGCCGCATGGAATGCCTACGATACCTACGATGAGGGGCGCGGGCAGGGCCAAGATAAAACCCACGCACGCGGCCGCGCATTTATTGGATGGGGCGTAGCTGAGATCGGCATGGGGGCGGCAGCCGAGATCTGTGTTGGCACGGCAGGTTTGGGGTGTCCGCTGGCTTTGGGCATAGGAGGCACCGCGTTGTTAGTGGGCGGCGTTCTGGCCAGTTACGATTACATTTTAGCCCGTCAGGCTGCACGTGATGAACAGCGCAAACTCGACAGAGCTGACAGCTCGGTACTTGGAGACCCATGCGTGGACTACAACGTCAAAGGTGACCTCGGGGTATGTGCCGACGGAAGCTTTGCTCCTCCTCCTCAATTAGACATCGAGCCATTCGGTCGCGGAAGTCCGCCAGCCTGGATTAATCTCCGCTAGCGGACCTTATCCATGAAGGGCAACTCGATCTTATCACTTAGACTAAAAGCCTCAGCAAATCCCGCATTCGTCTCTCCCGTTAAACATTGCTCCTTCGGGAAGATAACTCTCTCCACTACCCTAGTATCGACGCACACGCGGCGCGCATCACCTGACCAAATAGTATTCGTGCCTTCCTGGGTCACATAATAATAGAAATAGCCACGGGGAATTCCACTAACGTCTTTGCACGAATTGGGAGCGGCAGCGTACCAGCCCTCCAACCACCAGTTTTCGTCAAATGTCGAGCGACGCACAATAATTGCACTTATCGTTTTCGACGTCTTATTGCAGATTGAGAAAGTGAGAGTGCTGACCTTAGAAGCGTTCTGCGCGCGAAGCCTCGGCAACTCCAGCATAGAAAACGTCATCAGTGCCAGCGTTGACCACCCGGCGACCTTCCAACACCTAACCGTAAAACAAACGCTCTTGGACATGCGTCGAGACATAATGAATAGGGCCATACCTTTGCACGAGCGGTGCACGCAATCCATAGGAGTAAACCGCTTTATCCGTGCAATTTGGATGATGTGTATCTGTTTCCTCGTGCAGGGATGCTTTCTCTCCAAAGAAGCTGTTTTTGATACTAGCGTTTCGGTTTTCCCCTTTGCCGCGGGCCAATACAAAGTGGAGAAATTTAGCGAGGGTCTCTGGAAAACGGAGAATCCCATGACCGTCGAGATATCTAACGATTTTTACAAGATTTCTGGAGACGGCAACGTCAGTACAACAGCAAATTTCTATGAGCTCGATCGAGATTTATATGTGTTGGATTACGGCTTAAGGTCGGAGCATAGTTACGCTTTGGTGCGTGTCAAAGATGGAGCCATCTTAATCTATGGACCAGACTGCAGCGGCTTTCTGGAAACCCCAGCCGCCGAACAATATCCACCCAAGGAGAAGGTTTCAGGAGGTTACATTTCTACCTGCTATTTTGACGATAACGAGAAGTTATTCTCGGCATTGAGATCCTATGCAAATTCCGCTCAGCTTGTTTATCGGCTGACTCCTGTTCCTGTAGCAAATGCGAAGACTTCTCCTTCAACTGACCAATCGAACCGAATTGAAACGATCGCAACTACCTTGTGCAATACCAGTTCCGTTAATGCTGCAGCAATTCTCTACCACCAGCATCCCTATGATGCCAAAAAACGCATGCTAAGCGGTTGGTTCTCCATCCCTCCTGGAAAATGCACCGAAGCCGGAATGTTTCCGAAAGCCGACCTTGCTGTTTTCGCAGCGGGACAAGCTGAGCAACGAGGCCATCAGTGGGCCGGAGATACAGCATATGCCTGCGTCAGCCCTCGGCAAACATACAGGGTCGTTCGCGTGGGCGAGCAGTGTATTGCGGGAGAAGCGCGGAAAGGTTTTTTTCGCATCAATACGTCGCGCGATTCAGCGAAATTTACCTTTCAGTGATCAGTCTCTGACGAAAGCGTGGTGTCATTCGTCTGTTGAATACACGCCGCTGGGGGCAAGCCCCAGACCCCCGCCCGAAAGCTCCGAAAAGCCGTAGGCGAGCTGGAAGTAATAGCCGCTGCGACCTTCCGGGATGGCGGGGCTGACACATAATTATGACAGCAACTGCTGATTGCAAATCTTTAACGTCAGTGTTTCAATCGCGACGTTTTTGACCCCTCTTTCTATCATTGCATTTTTATTCCGATCGACCGGTTCTGTTACGGACACGCGTCGCCAGAGTTTGCAATTAATTTTCAGGAGAATTTTATGAGAGTCTCGAAGACCAAGAATGGCCTCAAGGTCTATGCCGTTTCAGGCACCTACGTTGTGACGCTCGGTTTCGATCTTCCGAAAGCGCAATGCGCTGGGTTGAGAGGATTTGCGATCCACCGGGCAGATCATACTTCAGACGAAGCAGGATACATGCAAGGCATGAAAGCCTTTGCTGAGACGGACCCCGGCTTTCCCGTTCCAGCGCATTACTCGACGCGCGAACAGCCCATTCAAAGCTTTCAGTGGGCAGACTATTCGGCAGAGCCAGGCCACAAGTATACCTATACGGTGTCGGCGCTTAAGGGCGACCCAAGCGATTTAGCGGTGTTCAAAGAGACCTCCATAGATATCACCACGGAAAGTCCGGAGGGCGGCGACCAAGACATCTACTTCAACCGTGGCGTCGCCGCTTCGCAAGCATATGTCGCACGCTTTGGTGATAAGCAGCCCAAAGATGTTGCAAACAATCAGGCATGGATTTGGCTATCACGCGGTCTCTATGAAGCGATGGAAGGCTACGTCAAAGCTTGCAAGCGCGGTGATGGCCTGCGTATTGCGGCTTACGAATTTCATTACATCCCCTTCCTAGAGCTGCTGAAAAGCGCGAAAAATCGTGGCGTGGATGTTCAGGTGGTGTTTGACAATCGCAAACCCGACCCGGGCAAGAAAAATCGCGCCGCGATCAAAGCGGCAGGCATCGGCTCCTTCTGTACACCGCGCAAGAAAGGCCCGTCCTATATCTCGCACAACAAATTTATCGTTCACTTGCGGGGCGGCAAGCCGCTATCAGTGTGGACGGGCGGCACGAATTTCTCCGACGGCGGCATCTTCGGCCATTCCAATGTGGGGCATCTTGTTGAGAACAAGGAAATTGCGAAGAAGTTTTTCGACTACTGGAAATTACTCGTCGAAGACCCCGAAACCCCAGATGCCCGCAATGACGTCGAGGCACTGACACCGTTGCCAAAGGGCTCACCCGCCAAGGGAACAACGGTCATCTTTTTAGCCCTCGCAATGGCCTTGGCGCACTCAACTGGTACGCCGCCATCGCGGGACAGGCGAAAGGATGGACTGATGATGACGTTCGCCTTCGGCATGAACAAGGTCTGGAAGGACGTTTATCGCAAGAATAACGCGCAGTTCCGGCTTGCCTTGCTTGAGAAGGCAACGCGCCCCATGAAAGACAGCCCGGAGAAAGACAAGGAACTGAAGGATATTCAGGACCTCCGCAATATGCCGGAAAACACGTTCGCGATTGGCGACTTCATTCGTACCAACAAGTACGACGGATGGGTCAAGGAGAAGCTCACCACACTGAATACGAACGTCCGGTACGTGCATAATAAATTCATGCTCGTTGACCCTCTTTCCGATGATCCAATTGTTATCGCTGGCTCTGCCAACTTCAGTGACGCTTCGACTACTAACAATGACGAAAACATGCTCGTCATACGCGGCAACAAGCGCGTAGCTGATATTTATCTCGGCGAGTTTATGCGGCTCTACTCCCACCACGCCTTCAGAGAACTTGAAATGGCGGAAGACACCGCCCAAGCCACTCGAGACAGGTGACTGGTGGAAGGACTATTTCGGTAAGACTGAAAGGTCCATTCGGCGCAAATTTTTTGCGCAAGTCGACACCTAAGAAATTGTCGGCTCCGCTATACGCGGAGCCCGGTAGACAAACGGACCAGTTTTTAGGCCACCTTCCAGGAGAGGACGATGCGCCATCTTTTGCAGATTTTTGTTTTTTTGTTAGCATTGTCGAGTATTTCTGGTGGGCCAGATGCCGCTTTCAGTCAGATGCCATCGCCACGTCAGCGCATTGCCCTTTGTGTCCAGTCAGGGGCTATCAATCCCCAACTCATGCAAATGTGCAGCGGGCTATTCGTGGACACTCCTACTTTTTTAAGCTGCATGCAGGGAGGGCCCTGCTTTGGCGAAAGCGGTATTATGACGGCGGCAGCGCCTCCGCCGCCTCCCCCGGGAGTGCCCTTTTGCGGCGCGGCTGGAACGCCACCATGTCCCGTAGCCCGCAATTGTAATCAACCTGGTACAATTCCTTGCCCTCCACCACCCGGCTATCCATTACCACCGTTCCCGGTGGCTTTTTCCTGCGGAGCTGTGGGCTCGCCGTTCTGCCAAATGGGCCTACCTTGCGGCTGGCCGGGAGCCCTTATGTGCCCCCTGCCAGTACCTGTTATCCCGGGTGCCCCGCCAATATTGCCATTCGATCCCGATCAGGCGGGATTTGGCCAGATCAGCCCAACGATTAGCGTAGTGCTTCCCGGACAACCAGGCGCATCCAATCCTGGACTTAATACCGGCGTTCAACTTGCCCGGCCTCCCCTCCCAAATGAGCAGCAGTTGCGAAGCTGCCACCAGAACACGAATGGACGAGACGCTTTCTACTCTTGTGTGGTCGAGAGCGCGATGCCGAAAGAATACCAGATCACGAAGCAATGCATCGCATCCAACCAAACCGACAGCGGTCGTGCGCTCGCATGCTCGACGGGGCGCAACGATGTTGTAAAAGCCTACGATAAGTTTAAAGCGGTCAATGACTGCACGAAACAAACTGGAGGCCAGGACAACTACCAGGTCGCCCAATGCATCGGTGACAGCACACTCGGGTCCAACGAGAGGTATTACCTATCCTGCATTACTAAGAACAAGGGAGATTATAAAACTGCTGTAGTGTGCGCCCTCGCCAAAGACCTTACGCCAGAACAACAGATCGCGATATCTTGCGCCATATCCACGGGCGGCCAACCTCACGCCTTTGCCGCTTGCACGGGCGGACAGCTTCTGACGCGAGAACTCGACAAGTGTTGGCAGCATGGCATCGCAACCAACGATGGCTGCTTCGGACCAAATAACGAATATCGAAAATTCTTGAGGAGTGTCGATGCCCAGATGAGGACGACGCTCGGAGATAACAGCGTGGCTTACCAAGCCTACCAACTCTGGCAAAACAACGTGCTTGCACCAGGACCAAACGGAGAGGTCATAAAGGCCGTCAATAATGGGCTCAGCGACGTTAGGAATGGCCCGGGGAAAAACAACGAGATCGTAAAGGCTGGAAATGCGCTCGCCGAGGGCGTGCAGAGTATCGGGAAAGTTTTTGGCTTCTGAAACGTAGCACGCAGATATGTTGGGCCAAGGCGCTTGGCTGTCATTTACACAAAGTTACCGTCGGAGCTGTCACATGGGTCTTACAAGATGCCACGCGTGCAAAGGCAATGGAGATTGCAATACATGCAATGGAAGCGGCAGCGCTAAGCAAATTAATCCCCATCCCAGCCCCGGCGACGTCAATGGAGGTACAGGGTCTGTCCGGTGCTACGAGTGCCGTGGCTCTGGCCGCTGCGCGCAGTGCAACGGCAAAGGTGAGGTGTAGCCTTAACCTTCCAGGGCACGTGTCAGATAGGCGACCGGGTCCGAAAAGAACCGCGCCATCACCTGAAAGTGCGGAATCTGACGCAGTGACCGCTCAGCGACCTCACCTTGGTTGATGTAGTAGAGACTTGCATCCGGGTAGGCCATGAGCAGCGGGCTGTGCGTCGCGATGATGAACTGTGCGTTTCCAGTCTCGACCCGCTCATCAATTATCTTAAGCAGCGCAATCTGCCGCTGCGGCGATAGCGCGGCCTCCGGTTCGTCGAGAATGAATATCCCCTTGCGATTCAGTTGATGTGAGAAGAGAGAAAGGAATGCCTCGCCATGCGACTGAGCGTGCAGCGAAGCACCGCCGTATGATCGGTAAATGGCCTGCCCATCCTCCCGGGCAATCTCGTCAATGTAGCTTGCAAATTGGTAAAGGCTTTCCGCCCGCACGAAAAAACCCGAGTTAACTTTCAGTTTCCATGAGAACTTGAAACGTTCCTGGAGCGTCGCAATATCGGTCGCCTCGTTGAATATGTTGTGGTTACGGCTGCCGCCCGTGTGGTTGAAGCCGCAGTGAAAGGCGATACTCTCTATCAGCGTCGATTTCCCTGAACCGTTCTCCCCGCAGATGAAGGTGACCGGCTTGGTTAAGGGAAGGTCGAGCCCCGCTTGTACCAGGGGGATTGTATACGGATAGCTATCGCCCTTCGTTCCTTCGAGGACGATACGTTTGAGGAAGGGCGCTTTGATCGACACCCTTCCATTTTGCCACAACACTATCGATACGGCCATAGGCTGGGTCGAATGGGCGTATTCAAGCGAAGCCTTGCAGTATTGTGGTGCTTGGCATCAAGTTCGATTCCAACGTAGCTCCGTCCAGCCTCGCGCGCGGCTAGGAGAGTCGACCCCGAGCCACAGAATGGGTCGAGCACGATCGCGTTTGGCTTGCTAAGCGAAGTGACCAGCTCCCGTAGAACCGGCACAGGTTTTTGGGTCGGATGAAGGCGATTGCCGGTATAAGTCCAGTCCAGCACATCAGGCAATGGCTCGTCCGGAAAGGCGACGTCGCCCTTTCCCAGGACATAGGCCTGCTCATGCTGGTGCCGGAAATAACGGACCGACGATGCATATCGCTTCCTGAATACAATGTGTCCGACAATCCGGAATCTCGCCTTGCGCCAGGCGCCAATGAACTTGTCGGCGGCATTCCAGCCATAGAAGCTCGCACAAAACGAACCAGGCTTTAGCACGCGGTACATTTCAGCGAAGGCAGGCTCAAGCCAGCCGTCGCGATCGTCGTTAGCTATTGTCTGGCCCGTGCGGGAGCGATAGCGCACCAGATATGGCGGATCGGTGAGAATGAAATCCACCGAAGCCGACGGCATGCCGCGCATGACCTGCACGCAATCACCGTGCAACACCCTGTCGCGAAATTCATCGGGAAGGAGGCTCATGACTGATCCTCCAGGATTTCCGCTTCCCAACCTTCATCACCTACGGTCTTGAAGGTGAACGCGCCAAGGCCATCGGCGTGATAGAGCGCCTGCGCCTTTGCAACGGCGTCGTCTTCGCTATCGGCGAAGACGACGGTTTCGTACAACGTCCAGTCCACAAACCGGACGTTATAGCGGCGAGAGGTAACGGGGCTCATCGCCCCGCCTCCTCGGCCTTCGGCTCGCGAACGACCAACCGGCCGTTCAGCGGCATGCAGGTCAGGCTGATGTTGAAGCCCTTGCCGTCCTCGTGACGCCAGGCTGCGCCGATCTTCGTCCAGAAGGCACTTTCGCCCTCACCTTCGACCACATAAACCGCATGTGGCTTCTGGCTCTTCTGGTTGTTTCTCATGTGACTATCTCCCGTTTGTTTTCCCGGCTGCGCCAATCGCGGCCGGACGGGAGTGCTCAAGGACAAGAGGTCAAAGCAGCGGCGCAAGGAGGCTCCGGCCGAGGGACCCGGCACGGGATACGGCTGGATGCCTTGCGCGGATGCGCCTCGGTCCTAACTTCCCGTCCATTCGGCCGTGTTGGAGCGAGACGGCAACGGGAATAGGCGCCGAGACGAAGCAGGAGCCGTTTAAAACGAGTTTTACTAGGTTCGAAGAGGACAAACACTCAAAGTGTGAGCCTGACTGCAACAACGCCTTGGGACTGGACTCTACCAAAGATTGCAATCCCGCCACGGTTCTCTAGTATTCCGGCCAGTCAAAGAAACGGGGTTCAGCAACGGTACAGCCACAGCGCGGGGGCGATCCATGGCAGTTCCTAAGATCATCATTCTTTCCGACGGAACGGGAAACGCGGCATCAAGCGTCTGGCGCACCAACGTCTGGCGCATGTTTCAGGCTCTGGATCTCAAAGGAAATTATCAGGCAGCGAAGTACGACGATGGTGTCGGCACCTCGTCTTTTTCTTCCTCTGGCCATCCTCGGCGGCGTTTTCGGCTACGGCCTCAAGAGGAATATCCTTGATGCCTACAAGTTCATCTGCCGCAACTATGATTACAAGAACGCATCTAAAATCTATCTCTTTGGTTTTAGCCGCGGTGCCTTTACGGCACGTGTTTTAGCCGCCCTTGTTCTCGATCAGGGGCTGGTCAAAGCGGAGACAGAATCCGAATTGCACAACGGCGCGGTGAAGGCTTATCGCGCTTATCGTGCAAAAGGCTATCATTCGATTTGGCGCGTCGAGGTGATTTTCCGTGCCATTCGCGACCACCTTCTCGTTCCAATTATGGATGCGATGCATGGCCGTAAATGCTATGCGGCTATAAAGAGAGAGCCGATACCCGCCATTGAATTCATCGGCATTTGGGACACCGTCGCCGCTTACGGCTTGCCCATTGATGAAATGACGCGGGGAATTAGCAGTTGGGTCTGGCCCCTTGAACTGCCAAATCGCGTCCTCAGTGACAGGGTAAGGCATGCCCGTCACGCGCTCGCGCTGGATGACGAGCGAACCACCTTTCATCCGGTCTTGTGGACAGAGCAGCTTCCGGGAAGCCCTGCGCCTTCCGTTCCCGCCACGATAGAAGGAGAGCGACTGGTTCAAGTCTGGTTCATGGGCATGCACGCGAATGTCGGCGGCGGCTATCCTGACGATGCTGTGGCTTTCGTGCCTCTGTACTGGCTCTTGGGAGAGGCGCAAAAATGTGGGCTGACTTTCAAGCTCGAACCATATGCCGATCCGGACACGGTCAAATGGATCTGATCGTCCCAGGACAAGGACGGACGACTCTATGACTCACGCTCGGGACTGGGCGCCTATTATCGCTATGGCCCGCGCAAGGTTCATGATCTTTGCAACGACAAATCCGTTGGCGTCAGCATTCCAAAGCCAAAAATCCATGACAGTGTATTCGGGCGAATCGACAGCGGCTGCAACGCCTATGCACCCATCGGTTTGCCCCCCGATTACGTAGTGGTTGACGGAAGCGGAAACGTCATTCCGTTGGGGCCGACGACATTCGAAACGCCAGCACAAGCGGCGGCTAGGCATGCGTCGCAAGAGCGTCTGTGGAACTATGTCTGGCTAAGGCGCTTGGCCTACTTTGCGACCCTTGCAGCATCCTTTCATCTCGCCGCGTTCTGGCTTTTTCACAATCAGAACCGGGAACATGAATTCGACACCAACTTTAGGCTCGTTTCAGAGACCGTCCGATTTATAGAATCGTTCCTGCCGCGCTCTCTCCATTGGTGGACCGACTGGTATGCGGGAAACCCGGAGTGGTTCGCTGGCGGCATCATCGCGGTGGCCGCTCTGATGGCAGTGGGTTCATCACTTAGCAGCCGTATCAAGGATGACATGCGGGTGATTTGGCAATCGCGCGGCGCATCCACAGTGCCCACCAATGTCCTGCACAACTTCATCTACAAATTCCGCACTTGGATCGTCTACACGACGCTCATCAAAGTCGGAAAGCTTTACGTCGTCCCGTTCCTGCTCACAGCTATCATGGTGTGGTACGGAGCGACGGCACTCAGCCATCTGTCCTTTAACATTGCAGACTCCATGGGAGCCTTCTGTAAGGAATCCCCCGCCGACGAACTTACGCGGGTCAACCTCGGCATTCCTCAGAATGCCAAGGACTTCCAAACCTCTTCGATATGCTCACCGACAGGCTTAACCGTGCAGGCCGGTCACAGCTATGAGCTGACCATCACCGTTACAAGTCCCTGGATGGACGATGCGCAGCTTACGACACCAGCCGGATTCAGGACGTCAACAGCAGCTTCCGGCGAGCGTTGGCGGTACTATTCTGGCATTCTCTTGCGACGCATCCTGTTTCGTCCATGGTTCCGGCTCATTGCGAGGGTCGGAAGCACCGGGGTAGACGAATCCTTTCTCGATCCGGTTCTTCAAAGAAATTCAAATGCCCTCGTCTATAAAGCAACATTCCCGGCCCAACGTTCCGGCGAGATATTCCTTTACGTAAACGATGCCGTTATCGGCCTGCCTTGGATTTACGATCACTATTTTCGAAACAACAAGGGCAGCGCAAAAATAACAGTGCGTCTCTTGTAGGCGCATAGCAAATTTGGAGAAATCCTTCTCCTTTTCAGGAATTCACCATGAGGATAGGTGTGAGCGGCGTCGAAGTGCTACAGCTTGCTTTGAAGAAGACCAGCGCGTCTCAGCACCAGCCTGCCTAGGCTGCTGATTTGACGACGCCCTTTTGGCTCGCCCGTGAAGGTATCGAACTCAGGCAGTTTTGTTTTGTTGTCCAATTTTACCCGATTATCCACCAGTGAGAGCCGTTCAAGTTTGACCAAAGCAGCCTTGTACAAAGCCGCCCGATCTATCACCTCTCTTGGGGCGTTAATCGTCGCAGCCGGGGGTATCAATTGTTTGAACTTGAGTCCTTGTTGAGGAATGTCGTCAGTACCAAATGCATCAAGGATAAGCATTTCCTCGTCGTCGAGTTCGCCTATCAGACCCAAGATGCGCTTTTCACTCAGTTTCTCGCGATCTTCAGCCGCAATACCTTGAGCGACGGCATGAGCAATGTAGCGCTTCCGCTCATCTGATAGAGCCCGAGCCGCCTGGTAGGCGCCATCTTCAATCAAATCGATGCTCTCCGGCGTCTTCAATTGCTCAGACGGAGCTTTCAGCTTGAGCGCTTCGATCTCGTCCACAAGATATAGAAGGTACTTTTCGATGCGGTCGGCTCGTTGATTAGGGACCAATTCCGTGACCACTTCAGCGATCGCTGCCCCTATAAATGGAACTACGCCAGTTGCACTGCGTAGCAAGGCTGCAAAACGGTCAGGAATTCGGGGACCAAGCGCGGGAAGGCTATTTTTTGGCTCTTCCGGCATTTTAGCCTAACGCGCCGCTTCGGCTGCGATATGACCAGCAAAACTGGTGATGAACGTCTTAAGACTCGTCAACTCAGCCATGCTCGCGAACTTGCCATCATTGACGGCGGTTCGCGATGACAAAAGAAGGGCCGCCGACGTGTACAACTGTTCCTGAACCAATTTCTTGCACAGAATATTGTAGCGATCGGCATAAGACGCACCGCGAAAATCAGGGAAAATCGGGAAATGTGGCGACCGGTCGGTGACAGGAGCGCGCGATTTTTCACAATCTTCCACCAACATCATCCAACCAATAAAAGGCTTGGGATGTTCGCCAAATGCACCTTCCCGGTATGCCGTCCAGATATCAGTTGCAGTTCCTAACGCTTCCTCTGTGCGGTTATTGAAGTTATTTCCAAAGGACGGCCCTACTTGCGACTTGAACTCCAAAGCCGCAACAAGCCGACCTTTGCGCATCACGACAAGATCCCAGAGTTTGGTGGGCCGGAAGAAACCAGGCAATGTTACGACAGCCCGCAATTGATGAATGTCGGCGTCGTGCAAATCATTGGCGCGAACGATTTCGGCGCAAAGCGCCAAGAAGCCGTCCATGTTTTTCCCGGATGTAACGCCAGCTCTCTCCCCCTGATCGATCTTACCTGCCGCCCTTTGCCGCTCAACTGCCGCCGCGCGATTACCCCAAAACGCTTTGACGGCTTGGGCAGCCGCATCTTCATAATTGGCAAGATTCAGCACCACGTAGCCACCTTCAATAAATTACGTTCATTTAAAGAGAGGCCGTAAAGTTCGAATGCGGCTTCATCACATGCCCCTGCCTCACCGCTCTTCGCCGCCTGAATCAAGGTGGCACGCATCTTTGCAGAAACATTTGACCACTGAGGCAAACGAATACGCCGAAGATACTGAGCTTGAAAGCGCAGATAGCCGCCGCGCATACGCGTAGAATACGTCTCGATGAACAACTGCCCTAGTCTGGATTTCAAAATCGCCTGTAGAGCATGCAAATCCCATTCGGTTGAGGTCACATAGTAAAGGTTATGATGAGGATACAGCCTTCCTTCCTCATATACGATGTGAGCTTGACCTTTGATATCGGGGATTAAAAGCTTCGGCTGGAGGGCAAGATCAGGATAAATGCGATCGATAGTCCGATACCAGCTATTAGGATTCTTTTTCGACACGTGGCGATGCCGGATTTCCTCGCCATGAAGCTCCAAGTATTTTGCCAGCCTCGGATAATCCTTCAAATCAACAAGCGAGCCTTTTTCGCTGAAGGGATTGAGGACGCCATACCCCCGCCACTCGACATCACCGGATTTAATATCGCGCGTCATCGCCAACGGCAGCTTCCGGTCGTCTTCAACATCCAATTCATCGAACCTGCCGATGAATATCCGGTCGGCGCCTGTCGCAACACCAATTCCGACTTTGCAGCCCACCTCTTCTAAAATGGGAAAATCACTTTCCAAACGCCGCACCACAGAAAGATGATCGAAGTTTGAAAGTCCCCACGGCTCCGCCGAAATAGCAACATGCTCCAAATCTTGTACTGCCGCATGTTGCGTGCCGCCGCTCGCCAACGCAGCCGCCAGTGGCCCAAGAACGGCAGGCGACAAGTCCGGCTGGTGAGCCACCCTTGTCCTTCCACCTGAACGGTTCGCCAAAACGAAAATCGCGGGATAGGCAATAACATCCGAGTGAAAAGCCGGTGTATTCACCATGTCAACGTAAGTTTCCAAATGATATCGTGACGCGACAAGCTTTCTCAGCGGTCCGCCATAACGGTTCTTCATCCACCGATCGGCACAGATGAAGCTCAGCTTTCCTTCGGGAGCCAGCATTGAAAGGCTATGCTCAATAAACGGCACGTAGATATCGGCTCGATCATAAATCGTTCCGAAACGTCGACGGTATTCTTCCATCAGCACCTCGGGAATGAGCTCCTGACGGATGTACGGCGGATTACCCACGACATGCGTAAAATTCGCCGGAAATTCAGTAAGAAGGAAATCTCCTTGCTGAATCCATGCTTCAGCCAGGGTCGTTGATTCCGCAGTCGTCAAACCCTCAGTTTTCAGAAACTCCAGAAGCTTCGCCTTGGTCGCGTTGAAAGTTTGCCGGTGAAGCTCAACTCCGCGAATAAGATCTTTCAGAGCGAGAACGGGATTGGTAATGTCACCGCTCGCATGCCATGCGGAAAAAAGACGTTCCAAGGCAGGAATCAGGAAATCGCCCTCTCCCAACGACGGCTCCAGCAATCTCGCCTGATGAAGCGGAAGATCACTCGTGTACCCAGCCAGGTCGAGAATAAAATTAACGACCGACCGCCGCGTGAATATCGCTCCCCGCACTTCGGCACCTGCTTCAGCAAGTTGCTCGACCGCCAGTTCGACAGGCGTTGGCCCTCCAAAAGTGAACGGTAATTGATAGCGTTGAAGGTGCACTAGGCGATTCCCGTATTGATGACTCCTTTGACACTACCTCATGGACCTAATCACCGTAAAGAACAAAACGGGTACGCGTAGAGTTGTCCGCATTCTTTGGACATTTAGATTCTGGTCGCACCGAAAACCCGGTTCGTGAAGCTAGCATCTCATGTCTACTGGCCCGAGAATCGGACGAGATAGGCCCATAAAAAATTCCAACGTCATTGTGCGGGGCGGTTTCCAGATAACATTGCGACCAATTCTTCGGGCAACCCCCTATGCACTTCGCTACGCTCCTCAGCAGATAAAAATTTGGGGCTAACGTCTCGCATGTCCAGGCTACGCTTGTTGATCTCCTCCAAGGCGTCAGTAAATCTCTTCATCCCTGCGGCTGTTTCCTCATGCGTTGGCTTTGTCCAATCTCCTATAACGAAGGAGAGAGAATTTAAGGCCACGCAGCGATTGAAATGGACTTTCAATTCCTGGTCCGTCATGCCGCGAAGATAAGGATTCCGTTTGTATGCTAGTCGCCAGGAGTCCGAGCGTGTCATTCTTTCGGGAACGTCCTCAACCACTTCGAAGCCCGAACCGTCATGCGACCTGTCAACAGGATCGCCGCCGGTTCGAAAATGCGACCACTTTTGTACAACGCGGTCGATGAATTCAGATTTCCAGTACTGCTCAACAATGCTAGCCCCACCGTATATGACGATGGCAAAAGCCATCCGCCCGTCAGGAAGCATCTGGTAATGCTTCTCCGTGATGTAAATTACGGCATCTATGCTCGGAAAGCGCGGCTCTCCGCCGGGGCCCTTCATCTTTCGATGAATAGAATGCAAAACAACTTGTGGACTGAACTCGTCCAGTCGAGAGTTGAGAAACACACAAATGGAAACCGAATTCTTTCGCGGATTGCGGCTTAGGTAATCACCAAACTGGCGGTTAGCTTTGCGGAGCTGTGTTTCAATCGTTTGGGAGAGTTTGCTCGCAAGCACTTCCCCGATTTGCTTGCCATTGCTTAGTTTATCCAAATCTATGGGACGACTACCGAAGAAAACAGGATGTTCCTCTGGATCGACATTCTTCTGATACGTGTCGTTGAGGCGATCTTTTTGATCGGTTTCAAGATGCTTCATCTCAATGAGCACAAGGTCGCGAAACAAGCGAAATCCGGAACTTTCCAAGCTTGGCTTCTTTGTCCTTTGCGTCGTCTAAAGACCGGCCGCGCAATACCCGCTCGACAAAGTACTTAAATGCCCTTTGAAGGTCTGGCGGTCCACCCTGTCGCTCGGCCCACTGAGGTGATATGTCACACCGCAACTAAAACATGCAGTTTTCCGCTCCGAAGAGCGCTTCAATCGTAGCTCTTCCCGATCCAACCCCTGCGAGATCAATCACCGCGAGATTTCGCTTCGCGCGAGAACAGCAAACATAAAACAGATTTCGCGTACGCTGAACCCGAGCCTCGTTCGTGTCACTGGCTGCCAGAAGATTCGAGAATGAATATTGGCTCCAATTCGCACCTGCATCGTCAAGAACAACGAAGACAGTGTCGAATTCATCACCCTTCACGCCATGCTTGGTCGAGTAAGGCATGTTTCGTTCTAAGACTGCGCGATAGAGGGTCACCTGCTTGAACGGTACAGCGAATAACGCGGCGAAAAATACGCCATCTTTCTCCGGCTCTCCATCTTCCTTTATGATGACCTGCTTCGCATCTAAGCGCTCCGCCAATTGATCGAGTATAGGCATGAGCTTACTTGATCGCACATACCCCAACACGTCGCCGATCGTGGCTCCCTTATTTGTCATCTCAATCAGCCGATTGAGATCGCCGGACACTCGCTCCTTTTCCTGCCTAGACGCAATAATCGTGCGGTGCTTGTTGAGGATTGTTATCACGCTACCCTGATCACTCCTCGTCCAGGCTTCGATCAGCGCGTCGATATCATCACAAAGAAATCTCGAGACAGGATCTTCTCCGCCTTGAAACTGTTCCTGCCAGAACCCTCCACGCTGATTATAAGCAGACCAGAGCTGCTCATAGCCAGCCTTACGAGCGATGAGCCGATGCGTGAGAAATAACGCACGGAGGTTCTCTTCCTTGAAATTCCAACCAAGTCGATCTCGCACTACCCCTTAGCCACATCAACAACTTCATCAGAGTTTATGTTCGACAGGTTTAAGTAAACCGCTGATCCCGGCTGGTTCTCTCCAGCGGGGACCTGTCTAATGTCAGAACGTATCTTGTTGAGAACATCTATGACCGACGTTGCGCAGCGGTAATTTTCTTCTTTCTGAATGAGAATGAGCTTCTCTTTGTAATCCGCGCGTAATTCACCGACGCCATCGGAATAGATGCTTTGCATTTTATCACCGAAAAATCCTATAACTGGCCTGGTTGGCGCAGCGATCACATGATCCAGCAATATCTCAATTACTTTTTGATTTGTATCTTGGTACTCATCTACGAAAATGAATGGAAATTTTGCAGCAACTAGACGAGATAATGCAGGGTAGCTCGCAAACATGATATGAGCGATTTCAAGCAAATCATCATGAAATATCCGGCCTTCCAAGAAATTGCTTCCACGATCGGAGTACGACACTGTGGCTAAATTCTTTAAAGCAGCTTGGAGTTCGTCCGGGTCCTTGCGCCTTCGACTCTTTTGCCGACAATCCCAGATTTAGCGTCGCGACCGCAGCTTTAAGCTCACTTTGAAATGGTTTGATGCACCCCCACAGGAAATCGTGAATTGTTGACACTTGGAACAAGCTGTCGTGCTCGGTGCGCTCGGATATCTCGTCTTTCGCGACATTGGTGAATGTAATACACGCAACGCTCTGCGAGTTCGCCCGCAAAGATTTCCTCTGGTTTCCACGAATGTGATTGAGAGCACAAACCAGCGAGGTCGTTTTTCCAGATCCGCTCCCGCATCCAACAGAAAGCTAGCGTTCTCAGCTAGGCACTTTTCGATTCTCTCGTCAGCTTTGGTGGCCTTCATCGCGACGACCCCTGCTGAGCCAGCCATTGAAGTCCGTCAGCAATATACTTGGGTATGCCCCACCCTCCTTCCGAAACGAGATCCAAAGCGAAGTCGACTTTCGGCAATTTTTTGCACAACTCGTAAGCATCTTTTGCCAGACTATCTTTCGATACTTCGATTATGCTGCCGCAAGCAAGTAGCTTACCGTGATTAGCTTTCAGCCATTCCAAGTTTGCGTAAACAAAAGATTCTTCAAAAGACCGAGCACACATCCCCGCCTCGGCAACCTGATACGCAACCTGAATATGCCCGTCAGTTTTGGCAATGGCGTCACATACTATGAGATCGGCGAGATCTTCCTTGCCCGGCAACCACGTCCGCAAGGCTGCGTTACTCGTTTTTACTCCGTCGGAAACGGCGCATTTCTTCCCATCAGCGTCCACCGAATCCAAATCCGTGACAATTAATGTCGGGATTTGAAGAAACTCGATCAACGGCTTGAAGATATGGGCGTATGCGCCACCCACCTCCGAAATGCTTATGTATTGGCTTGAGAGGAACACTCCCGCATGCTTTTCGGAAGACTGCGCAATCATCAGGGGGAGCAATAACCGCTCAACCTGACCTTCAACAAAAATCGCCTTGTCGGCAAAGAACAGCTCACAATGAGTGCTTTTCATATAGCGCCTGAGAAAGTTCATCACATCCGTGTTGCCTTTAGTCAAAGGCAGAGCAGATAGATCGCGAACGGAAACCTCTCGTCCTTTACGTTTAAAATATCGGATCGGATCAAAATCAGAACCGGCTACCATGTGAGATGAGTGCGTTGACAAAAGAACCTGCGCAGTAATTCCGTCCTTTTGCTCCAGAACTTTCGCAATTTCGTTGATGAATACCTGCTGCATCTGCGGATGCAGATGGGCTTCGGGCTCCTCCACGGCAATGATATGAACGCGAGGCCTGTCCTTAGGAATAGCCTCTAAAGCCGCCCGAAATGACTCCAGTTGGAGCACTATGAAGATAAGGTTCTTGTAGCCTAATCCGTTATATTTCTCTGGAAGCTCATATTTCGTCACGTTACCGCTGACAGAGGTATGTTCGCTGGCATAATAGATACGCGTGCTATCGCGATAAATCTTTTCAGCCGTCATCTCCGCTTTGATTAGTAAATCTGGGGACGCATGTCCCTGCGGATAACCGAAGGTTTTCAGCTTACTCGTAAGCCGTCCGAATACTTGAACATACTTTCCGGTCAAAATATCCGAGCTATTCTTGATAGCGCTCTCAATTTCTTTAGCGCCGTCGACGTGTTCAACCTTGTAATATCGAGTGTAATGCTCGTGGAGAAGACGCGATAATTTTGCTGCACCTACAGCCTCATCGTCATCGAGGTGACGCTGCGCCGGGACCATATCAATCCGCATTAAACGCTTTAGTACCTCGTTATTGTCGAGGGCCTGCGCTTGCGAGCCGTCTTCGGAAATCTTGTACGTAGCTTTCTTAAAATACGATGTCAGATTGTCGGATAGAAATTCAAAGAAAGTAATTGATTTCTCAGGGCGTGCCTTAAAGTCGGCCCACAATCCCTTGGCGTTGTCGATCCCATATTCGATACGCAACGCGACGATGTCACTCGTCGTTGTGAGCGACATAAGCAGTTCATTTGCCACCACCAGGTCCGCGCTGTCCTCAGTATAGCTGAATTTTAGCTCCATCCGGAGTCGCGGGAGCGAAGAGTGCAATAACTTTATAGCAATCTCTTCCGTCTCAACTTTCTCAAGGCGTGCTTCCACGCGATCAAAAACTTTCCGACAGGCATGAGAAAAGTCATGAATTGAGAAGCGTCGGCGGGAGTCGTCGCCTGCACCGAAAAAAAGCTGCAAGGCGTCCATTACGGATGTCTTGCCTGTGTTATTTGGTCCCACGAAGATTGTGGTGGTTTTAGCCTTAGCCAACCCGACAGAAAAACGTCGCAATAGGCGAAAATTTCGGATGCGAACCGTCTCTAATCTCATTAATCAGCCCCCCGACTGCCCAGCGTCTGCGCGCTGGCTTGAACATCTTAAGTATATTTCCTTAGGCTCAAAATGATTTGGTGCGGGCGGCCGGACTCGAACCGGCACAGGCCTTGCGGCCCCACGGATTTTCGTACCACTTCGGCTTTCGCCGCCGCCATCTGGCGTTTGTGGTCTGGACTATCCCTTCACCCTGGCTTTGGAAGCTGTAGGTGCTGCCCGTCTAGTCTCTACACCTTCCTCTCGGGAGAGAGGCTTGGCTCGGGATTGCCAGTTAAGGTTTCCCCGACTTTGAGCAGTTCTGCACCTTGGGTTTCCCCGAGGGCACTCAATAGTTTAAGTCCGATGCGTCTACCAGTTTCGCCACGCCCGCATGGGCTATCTATACGACGCATCCCGATGTCGGCAAAGGGATAAGCCGCTATTTCGCACATGGATTGAGCAGCCATCCGCTGCCAATCTCTTCAAATTCACGGACTTACGCCAACTCTCCCCGTCGAACGGCCTGCACGTCCTTCTTCACAGGCGCGGCTCGCCGCACATTAATGGCCGAAGCGTCCAACCTATTCTTGAGGTGGGCAGCATAGAACTTCTCGATCATCTCGACGCTTGTGCGGCAATTTTTCGCGATCTGATAGATGTCGGCACCCTCCATCAGCCGGAAGCAGATGTAAGTATGGCGCAGGCTGTAAAATGTTCGCCGCTGTCCGTCGCGGTCGAACTTCAAGTCCAGTTCGTCCAGGATGGTATTGAACAGGACGTGATGGTCACTCGGGAAGAGTTTATCGTTTGGTTTCGGCTTGTTTCGCTTCTTCATACGCTGGAAGACCGGCACGGCGTTGGGCATGCTCTTGCAGAAACCGACACCGCGCTTTCCGCGCACCTCAATCTCCAGAATGGTCTCCCCACTGGCAGCGTCGTCTACAACTGAGACGTCGCGGTATTCCAGGCGCCCTACTTCGTCAGGACGCAGGCCCGTGTTCGCCATGAATAGCACCTTGTCGTGCAACTGCTCGTAGTCCCACCGAAACTTGTTGTTGAGCGGCTTCTTCACGCGCTGGCGCGTTGCCTTGTAGAGCTTTTGGTATTCCTGAAGCGAAAACCACGCCCGGTGCGAGATTTTCGTATTGTGCTTGTAAGCCTCGCTGATATCCGGCATTGCGTTGAGCCAACGATGCCGTAATGCAGTCTTCAGCGTCTGACGCAGCGCCACGATCTCCTGGTGTATCGTGCTTCGCGCCGGGGGCTTGCCCCACTTCTCCTTCGATTTTTCAATACGATGGATGCGATACTCTTGAACCAAGCCGCCAGTCACTTCCGACAGCGGCTTCTTTCCCATGAATGGGATCAGGTAATTGCGTAAGCGCCTCTCATGGCCCTTTACATAAATTTGGTTGCGTTGACCTTCAGTGATAATCGGAAACTCACGCAGAAACTGTTCTGCTGCGTCCTGAAAGGTCTTTTCCGCATTCACGGCGACGAGCTCACCAAGCTCGCCGCGCTTAAACTTGCCGCGCAGTTCAAGATACCAATCTTCGGCAGCATCTTCCGCCTGCGAGAGCTCTTCCTTTTTCGTGCTCGACCGGTGCTGCTTTCCACCGATTGATGTTGAGCACTGCCAGTAGCGTGCGTCTGGCCGCTTATAGAGCTGAACCTTGCCTCCGAGTATCTCGTGACGAGCAGCCATTTGCTGTCCTGCCGACGGCTCTGGTTTGGATTCCGTGCTAGCGTGCTAACAATGTGCTAGCTTTTACGGAAGAGTCAATTTCCTATAAAGTACTGTATTGTATGATATTTTAATTATTTTGACAAACTTAATTTGCGATTTTAAGTCCCTTGCGTCTACCAGTTCCGCCACGTCCGCGCGGGCGGGTTGTAGCATCGGGCGGGGGCAAGGCTGAAAGCCCGGTTCGGTCCCGAATATCCCACAGACAGATGACAGCACGGCGTCCGACCTAGCCTCCCAAGGTGGAGGAATCGCAGCGCGCGCGCCGACGCCGAACGCAAAAAAACATAGGCATTGCAGGCCAAACTTGAATTCTGCGGCGAAAAGACTGCGTGGATTCCGGCGCCGTCGATAGGCAACGCCTGGAATTGGCGGTACAAGAAAAACGCCGGATCATGGCGTCGTATTCAGAATTTTCCCGACTGTCGATTGAAGGTTTGATTCGCCATGCGCTGCCTTGTGGTCGCCGACCTGCACTATTCCCTGCCGCAGTTCGACTGGGTGCTCAGTGCCGCGCCGCATTTCGACGTGGTCATCATCGCCGGCGACGCGCTGGACATCGGGTCGTTCGTCGATTTCCGCGCGCAGATCGTCGTGGTGCGGAAATATCTCGCACGGCTGTCCGAACTCACGCGGGTGATTCTGTGTTCGGGCAATCATGACCTCGACGAGCGCGACGAGGCCGGCGAGAAAATCTCGCGCTGGATCGGCGACGTCGGCAATCTCGGCATCGCCCATGACGGCGACAGCCTGACCATCGGCGACACTTTCTTCACGATCTGTCCGTGGTGGGACGGGCCCCGCGTCAAAGAGCAGATCGGCAGGCAGCTTCAGGAGGCCGCAGCCACGCATCGCGGCCGCTGGATTTGGATTCACCACGCGCCCGCGGCGAATTCGCCGACGAGCTGGGGCGGCGCGCGTTATTTCGGCGACGCTGAACTCGTGCAATGGATCGAGAGCCACAAGCCCGACATGGTTCTGTCCGGCCATGTGCATCAATCGCCCTTCATCAAGGACGGCTCATGGTTCGACCGGCTCGGCGACACTTGGGTCTTCAATGTCGGCCAGCAGTTCGGCCGTCCACCCGCGCACATCATGCTCGATCTGGAAAACGACAAAGCCTACTGGTTTTCGGCGGCGGGCGAACAGTCGATCGATCTCGGCCGGCCGCTGCAACGCCCGGCGGACAATCTCGCCGTGTTTCCGGACTGGCTTACAGCCGTGAATCGGGCAGCGGCTCAGGCTGGCGGTCCGAGCCCGGCGACGCTTTCGTCGCAGACAGGTTGACGAGACTCCGAGCACGTCACCGACCATTTCGAGGTGAGTGCCGTGTCCCGCATATTGCCGCTTGATATCGGCGAGATAGGTCGTCGCGGCATTGAGACGCTGCGCCAGCAACGTGGCAACGAGCAGGGCCGCCGCGGGCTTGGCGCGAAGGAAACCCGCCCCGTCATCGATCTGATAGACCGTCGAGCCGGTCGAGGCGCGCACCGTCGCGGTGTGCGGCTGATTCAGCAGAACCGACATCTCGCCCAGAATGGCGCCGGGCTCGGTGACTACGGCGACCACGGTATCGCCCTTGAAAACCTCGAGTTCGCCTTCCACCAGAATATACAGGTCGCCGGTGGTTTCGCCTTCCCGGATGAACACGGTTTGAGCGGGAAGATACGCTTCCTTCTGGCCTGAACAATGTTCGAGAACGGCGCGCATATCGATCCCCGCTGATGCGGCCAAGGCTATGCCCCGGCGTTTAAAACGTCCATCGCATAGTTGCGTCCCGCCTGCGCAAATTGCCAGCACATCGACGGGCGCGGTAGGATGCCCGCTCGAACGACACCAACAAAGAAACCAGCGGGAGCGATACGTCGATGGCCTACGAGCAGATCAAGTATGAAGTCGAGGACAACATCCTCACCATCACGCTGAACCGCCCCGACAAGATGAATGCGTTCACCCATGTCATGATGGATGAACTGATCGCGGCATTCGATGCCGCCGACGCCGACGACAATGTCCGCGCCATTATCGTCACCGGCGCGGGACGTGCTTTCTGCGCCGGCGCCGATCTTTCCGAAGGCGGCGCGACATTCGACCGCGCCGCGCGGCCGGACCGCAAGACGGCCCCGCTGCGGCCGAACGGGGAAGTCGAATGGAGCGACGAAGCGGTGCGCGACGGCGGCGGCCGCGTGACGCTGCGTATCTTCAAGTCGCTCAAACCGGTGATCGGCGCGATCAATGGCGCCGCCGTCGGCATCGGCGTCACCATGCAACTGGCGATGGACATCCGCCTCGCTTCGACGGAGGCGCGGTTCGGCTTCGTGTTCGCCCGGCGCGGCATCGTGCCGGAAGCGGCGTCGAGCTGGTTCCTGCCGCGCATCGTCGGCATCTCGCAGGCGCTGGAATGGTGTTACTCGGGCCGGGTGTTTCCGGCGCAGGAGGCCCTCGCCGGCCGTCTTGTCAGTCAAGTTTTGCCGGCGGATGAATTGCTGCCCGCAGCAAGGGCGATCGCGCGCGAGATCGCCGAGAACACAGCACCGGTCTCGATCGCGCTGATCCGCCAGATGATGTGGCGCATGCTAGGCGCCGACGATCCGATGGAGGCGCACAAGATCGACAGCCGCGGCATCTATTCGCGCGGCGCATCCGCCGACGTCAAGGAAGGCGTGATGTCGTTCCTCGAAAAGCGTCCCGCAAAATTCACGCAGACGGTGTCGAAGGACATGCCGTCGTATTTCCCGTGGTGGACGGAAAGGGAGTATAAGTAATCCGTCATTCTGCGTGGTGTGTTGGCAGACAAAACACGGTGTCGTCCCGGCGCAGGCCGGGACCCATAACCACCAGATTCACCTTGGCGCGGGATGCAGCACCACGGAGCCAAGCTATCGATTCAATTGAGAATACAGGGAGTATGGGTCCCGGCCTGCGCCGGGACGACGTGGAGAGGAATCACGCATGGCGCGCAGCTACCCCATCATCAGCACCACGCGCCCGATGGCGCGGCGGTCGATCAGCAAGCGCATCGCCGCTGCGTAATCCTCCAGCGGCAGGCGATGCGAGATGTTCGGACTGATCTGTCGCTCCTCGGCCAGACGCGTGAGCGCGGCAAGGCGCGCCACGCCGAGCGCCGGGTCCTGCCGCGTCGCCTCACCGGCCCGCACGCCGAGCACGCTCGCGCCCTTGATGAGAACGAGATTGGTTTTCGCCACGCCGATGCCGCCGGTGAAGCCGACCACCAGCAGCCGCGCGCCCCACGCGATACACCGAAGACTCTCCTCGAAGATCGCGCCGCCCACCGGATCGAACACCACGTCCGCGCCGCGCCCGTCGGTGATGCGCTTCACCGCATCCTTGAACGGCTCACGGCCATAGAGAACGACATGATCCGCGCCGCGCTGTCGCGCGACCGCGAGCTTGTCCTCCTTGACGCCGCCGCGATCACCGTCGCGCCGAAGATCTTTCCGAGTTCGACCGCGGCCAGCCCCACCCCGCCGCCCGCGCCATGCACCAGCAGGGTTTCGCTGGGCTTGATCTGCGCGCGGTCCTTCAGCGCATGATACGCCGTGCCGTGGCCTGCGAGAAACGTCGCGCCCTGCGCGTAGTCAAATGCCGCCGGCAGCGGCACGATCTGACCAGGCGTCACCACGATCTCGTCGGCATAGCAGCCGAACCGCGCCTTCACCATCACCCTGTCGCCGATGCGCACGCTATCGACGTCCGCGACCTCGGTCACCTCGCCCGATGCCTCGACGCCGGGCGTGAACGGCAGCGGCGGCTTCAACTGGTATTGCCCCGCCACCATCAGGATGTCGGGGAAATTGATGCCCGCCGCATGGATCGCGACGCGCACCTGCCCCGGTGCCAGCGCAACGCGCTCGACCTCTTCGAGCCGCAGGTTTTCCGGTGCACCAAGTTCGCGACAGACGACGGCGCGGGGCATTAAATGGTCCTGATCTTTGATAATGATCTTTGATAATAGAGCCAAACGCTGGCGAAATGCGCTCCCTCTCCCCGCGTGCGGGGAGAGGGTTGGGGTGAGGGGCAAATTTCTTCTTGCTGAACCGCCGCCCCTCACCCGCTCGCTTTGCTCGCGACCTCTCCCCGTAAACGGGGAGAGGTGAGGGATCACGCCGCGCTCTTCTTCCGCATCAGCTTGTCGCGGATCAGCGGCAGGCGATCGTTGCCGAAATACATATCGGTCTTGTCGAGATAAATCGTCGGCGAACCGAACGCGCCGCGCGCGATCGCCTCGTCGGTGTTGGCCTTGAGCTGATCCTTGATCGCCTGCTCGCCGATGCCGGCAAGGAATTTTGCGGGATCGAGACCGGCGCGCTCGCAGATTTTCGCCAGCACTTCGTCCTTGGAAATATCCTGATCGTCGCCCCAATAGGATCTGAACACGGCTTTGGCGAACGGCACCAGCTTGTCCGGGTGCTGCTGCTGCACCCAGATGCAGCCGCGCATCGACTTCACCGCGTTCACCGGAAACACCGTCGGCGGCATCTTGATCCTGATGCCCGCGAGACGCGCCCAGTCCGCCATGTCCTTTGCAGTATAGGCCTGCTTCGCCGGCACCGGGTTCGCGCGCGTCTCATACATGGTCTTGTTGACGGTGTTGAAGACGCCGCCGACCAGAAACGGCTTCCATGTGATCTCCGCGCCGGCTTCCTTCGCGAGCGGCTGGATGTTGGTGAACGCGAGATAGGTCCACGGGCTGGAGCAGTCGAAGAAGAACTCGATCATGATGGCGTTTCCTCGTTGTTTGTGCGCCTGACGTCGCACGATTCTCGTTGTCACTCCCTCTCCCCGTAAACGGGGAGAGGTTGAAAATTCACTGCGCCTGCTGCGCGGTCTTGCCGAACATGTTCGCGCGTTCCTCTTCCGTGAACGGCTTCTTGTCGAACTTTCCGACGCTCAGGCCCTTCTGCACGTTCGGGCGCGCGCGCACGTCCGCATACCAGCGCTTGATGTGCGGATAATCGTCGAGCGTGAAGCCCTGCGCCTTGTGGGTCATCGTCCAGGGAAAAATCGCGATATCCGCGATGGAATATTCATCGCCCGCGACATACCCGCCGGTCTTGCCGAGTTGTTTGTCGAGCACGCCATAGAGCCGCGCGGCCTCGTCGCGGTAGCGCTGAACGGCGTAAGGAATCTTTTCGGTCGCGTAGAGCGCGAAATGGCCGTGCTGGCCGAGCATCGGCCCCAGCCCGCCCATCTGCCACATCAGCCATTGCATCACGCTGAAGCGGCCGCGCACGTCGCTCGGCAGGAAGCGCCCGGTCTTCTCGGCGAGATAGATCAGGATCGCGCCGGTCTCGAACATCGGGATCGGCTCAAAGCCGTCGGCGGGCGCGCGGTCGATGATCGCGGAATCCGGTTGTTCGGGCTGATCTTGAGAAATTCGGGATCGAACTGCTCGCCGGTGCGGATGTTCACCGGAAACACCGTGTAGGGCAGCCCCAGTTCTTCCAGCATGATCGAGATTTTCCACCCGTTGGGTGTCGGCGCGTAATAGAGGTCAATCATGCAAGGGTCCGCGAATGGGGAGCAAGGCCGAACGGCTTCGCAATCCTAGCCGCGGTCCCGATCACATTCCATCCCGCAACCGCGAACAGCTTGTATGCCAACCCCTCGGCATGGCAGATAAGCGTGCAAGAAAATCATAAGGGGACACACGCCCATGCTGTTTGAGACGACGATCGCCGGTTCGCTGCCGAAACCCGAATGGCTGGCCGAACCCAACAAGCTGTGGGCGCCCTGGAAGCTGAAGGGCGAGGAACTCGACCACGCCAAGCGCGACGCCACGCTGCTGGCGGTGAAAATCCAGGAAGATGCCGGCATCGATCTCGTCACCGAGGGCGAACAGGCGCGCCAGCATTTCGTCCACGGCTTCCTTGAGCGCGTGGAGGGAATCGATTTCGCCCACAAGGTCGAGATGGGAATCCGGAAAGATCGCTACAAGGCGATGGTGCCGCAAGTCGTCGCGCCGTTGAAACTGAAAGGCCGTGTCCATGCCGACGAGGCGCGCGCCGCGCGGGCGCATACCACGCGCAAGCTGAAGTTCACCCTGCCCGGCCCGATGACCATCATCGACACCTTGGCCGACAGTTATTACGGCGACCGCGTGAAGATGGCGTTCGCCTTCGCCGACCTGCTCAATGCCGAAGCCAAGGCGTTGCAGGCCGACGGCGTCGACATGATCCAGTTCGACGAACCCGCCTTCAACGTGTTCCTCGACGAGGTCAACGACTGGGGCATCGAGGCGCTGACCCGCGCCGCCGAAGGCCTCACCTGCCAGACCGCCGTGCACATCTGCTACGGCTACGGCATCAAGGCCAACACCGACTGGAAGGAATCGCTGGGCGCCGAATGGCGGCAGTACGAGAAGATTTTCCCGGTGATCGACAAGAGCCCGATCCAGCAGGTCGCCATCGAATGCCGCAACTCGCATGTGCCGCTGGAGCTTCTGGCGCTGCTCAAGGGCAAGGTGGTGCAGGCCGGCGTGATCGACGTCGCCAGCGATGTCGTCGAGACGCCGGACGATGTGGTGAAGACCATCGAGGCCGTGATGAAGTTCGTGCCGAAGGAAAATATCATGGCGACGACGAACTGCGGCATGGCGCCGATGCGCCGCGACATCGCCGAGGCGAAACTTCAGGCGCTCGGCGCCGGCGCGAAGTTGGCAAGGGAGAAGTTGGGGTAGGTCAATCGACCAACAAGCGCTCGTCCCCGCGAAAGCGGGGACCCAGGAATCCTTTTGCAGCCATCGCGAAAGAAGACTGGATCCCCGCCTTCGCGGGGATGACCGGAGAGAGACTCGCGCCCGCTCCTCGTCCGCCAGCAGATGCAGAAGCTACGCCGCCCCATCCCTAATCGGCGGCTGGAACGACAGCCCGGTGTCCCAGGGAAAGAATATCCAGGTGTCCTGCGACACTTCCGTGATGAAAGTATCGACCATCGGCCGGCCCATCGGCTTGGCGTAGACCGCCGCGATATGCGCCTGCGGCATCAGATCGCGCACGATGCGCGCGGTCTTGCCGGTGTCCACGAGATCTTCGACCACCAGCAGCCCCTTCCCGGTGCCGCCGCCAAGCCGCGCGACCGCATCGGAAATTCCTTTCAGCACACTCGGCTCGCCTACCTGCGATGTATGGCTGTAGCTCGACACGCACAGCGTATCGATAACGCGGATGCCGAGTTCGCGCGCGATCACCGCCGCAGGCACGAGGCCGCCGCGCGTCACGGCGACCATCGCCTCGAACGGCCCCGCGCCGCTCAGCCGCCACGCCAGCGCGCGCGCGTCGCGGTGAAACTGGTCCCACGACACCGGAAACGGCTTTGGCGCTGTTTCATCGCTCATTGTCATGCTCCAAACTTCTTTCTTTTCCCCTCTCCCCTTGTGGGAGAGGGTGCATAAACGGCCCATTGGCCGCCGTTTCTTTTATAGAACGCCGATGCTTTGCATCGGCTATGCGAAGTGAGGGGGGTGAGGGGTACGAATGCCAAAATGAGAGCCAGACCCCTCACCCGGTTTCTCGCTGCGCTCGAAACCACCCTCTCCCACAAGGGGAGAGGGTTGCACCGCGCGCTTGTCGTCAACAACAAACAGATCACCGCGTGATCTTGAGACCCGCCAGCATCGCTTCAACGTCGGTCATCGCCGCCTTGAGCTTGTCGGCATCGCGCGAGCGCACAACGACATTGGTGTTCGGCTTGCTGTTCTCGTCCATGAACGGATAGCTGCCGATGCTAGTGTCGGGATGGGCTTCCTGAATGGCGCGCAGCGGCGTGCCGATGTCGCCTTCGCGCGCATTGGCCCGCACCGATTCCGACAGCATCCGCACGCCGGATTTCAGCTTCGGCGAAACGATGTCCATCATCGCCTGCATGATCGAGGGCACCCCGGCCATCACGATGACATTGCCGATCTTGAAGCCGGGCGCGAGGATGGTCGCGCTCGAGATCAATTCCGCCCCGTCGGGAATCCGCGCCATCCGCAAGCGGGCCTCGTTGAGGTCGGCGCCGAAACGCTCCTCGAAGCGCGCCACCACCTCGGGATGGAGATCGATCTTGACCCCGAACGCCTTGGCCACGCTGTCGGCAGTGATGTCGTCGTGGGTCGGCCCGATGCCGCCGGTGGTGAAGACGTAGGTGTAGCGCTCCCGCAGCGCATCCAGCGCCTCGATAATCGCCCCCTCGTCGTCGGACACGACCCGCACTTCCTTCAGGTCGATGCCGATATTGGTCAGGTATTCGGCGATGAAGCCGATGTTCTTGTCCTTGGTGCGCCCGGACAGGATTTCGTCGCCGATCACGAGGATTCCGGCGGTCACGATCTCAGTCATCATTATCTCCCTGATGCGTCCGGGAACCTTGGCGCACCCGATACATTGAAGTCACGGCTTTTGCCGCATCGTTAAGCAATCGCCCGCACGTTTTTCAGGCACACTGGCCCGCGCTGCTACCAATTGCCCGCAAGCAATGCATATCGCGCTGGCCCAAGCCTTGCTACCATCACTTTGAGCAGCGGATCGTTGTCCCCGCTACGTAAAAGAAGCGTTCCGGTTTATGGCAGTTGCCTTCGATGAAATGAACGGGCTAGGCGGCGAACTCCGCTCAGCCTATCAGGAACTCTCCCTCTGGTTGAAGGAGACCCCTCCGGACGCGCTGGAATACCGGCGGCAGGAGGCAGAACTGCTGTTTCGGCGAGATCGGCATCACCTTCGCCGTCTACGGCGAGGCCGAATCGACCGAGCGGCTGATCCCCTTCGACGTGATCCCGCGAATCCTGTCCGGCAAGGAATGGACAGCGCTGGAAAAGGGACTGAAGCAGCGCGTCAAGGCGCTCAACATGTTCCTGAGCGACATCTATCACGGCCGCGACATCCTCCGCGCCAAGATCATCCCCGACGACCTGATTTTCCAGAACCCCGTGTTCCGGCCGGAGATGAACGGCCAGGACGTGCCGCACGACGTCTATGTCCATATCGCCGGCATCGACATCGTTCGCGTCGATGCCGAGAACTTCTACGTGCTGGAAGACAATGCGCGCACACCGTCCGGCGTGTCCTACATGCTGGAAAACCGCGAGATCATGATGCGGCTGTTTCCGGACCTGTTCGCGCGCCATCGCGTGGCACCGGTCGAGAACTATCCGGACGAATTGCTGGCCGCGCTGCGCTCGGTGGCGCCGCAGGCCGACTCCCGGCGAGCCGACCGTCGCGCTCTTGACCCCCGGCATCTACAACTCGGCCTATTACGAACATTCGTTTCTGGCCGACAAGCTCGGCGTCGAACTGGTCGAGGGCCGCGACCTCATCGTCAAGAACGACGAAGTCTTCATGCGCACCACCGAGGGCCTCAAGCGCGTCGACGTGATCTATCGCCGCGTCGATGACGACTTCCTCGATCCCCTCACCTTCCGCCCGGACTCGGTGCTCGGCGTCCCCGGCCTGATGTCGGCCTATGTGGCCGGCAACGTCACGCTGGCGAATGCCGTCGGCACCGGCATCGCCGACGACAAGGCGGTCTACAGCTACATGCCGGACATCGTGAAGTTCTATCTCGGCGAAGAGCCGATCCTGAAGAACGTGCCGACCTGGCGCTGCCGCGAGCCGAAGGATCTGGCCTACGTGCTCGACAACCTGAAGGACCTCGTGGTCAAGGAGGTTCACGGCTCCGGCGGCTACGGCATGCTGATCGGCCCCGCCTCCACCAAGGAAGCGATCGAATCCTTCCGCGCCAAGCTGGTGAAGGAGCCCGAAGGCTTCATCGCCCAGCCGACGCTGGCGCTGTCCACCTGTCCGACCTGCACGGCATCGGGCCTCGCCCCGCGCCATGTCGACCTGCGGCCGTTCGTGCTCACCGGCAAGGATCACGTCACCGTGGTGCCCGGCGGCCTGACGCGCGTCGCGCTGAAGGAGGGCTCGCTCGTGGTCAACTCCAGCCAGGGCGGCGGCACCAAAGATACGTGGATTCTAGAGTAAGATCATCGCATGCTGTCGCGCACCGCAGAAAGTCTCTACTGGCTGGCCCGTTACGTCGAACGCGCGGAATATCTCGCGCGCACCATAGATGCCACCCTCCGGGCCACCGCGCTGCCCGATGCCTATGTCGGCAAGAGCAACGAATGGGAGTCCGCGCTGCTCACCGCGGGCATCGAGGACACATTCTATCAGTTTCATGACGAGGCCAACGAGCGCACCGTCGTCGACTTCCTGTCGTTCTCCCTCGACAATCCCTCCTCGATCCGCAATTGCATCGAGAACGCGCGGCTGAATTCGCGCTCGGTGCGCACCGCGCTGACCAGCGAGATGTGGGACACCATCAACAGCGCGTGGATCGAACTGCATTCATCGTGGCCCAAGGGCGCGAAGACGCGCGACGAACTGACCAAGTTTCTCCGCTTCGTCCAGGAGACCTCGCTGCGCTTCGACGGCTCGGCCTACCGGACCATGCTGCGCAACGACGCCTACTGGTTCTCGCGGCTCGGCCTGCATCTGGAGCGCGCCGACAACACCGCGCGCATTCTCGACGTGAAGTATCATGTGCTGCTGCCGGAGGAAGAACACGTCGGCGGCCCGCTCGATTACTACCAGTGGACCTCGATCCTGCGTTCGGTCTCGGCGCTCACCGCCTATCACTGGGTGTATCGCGAGACATTGAAACCGTGGCTGATCGCGGACCTCCTGATCCTCAACGAGTCGCTGCCGCGCTCGCTGGCGAGTTGCTACGGCAATCTGGTGCGCAATCTCGACCAGATCGGCGTCGCCTACGGCCGGCAGGGGCCGTCGCAGCGCCATGCCCGCGGCGTCCGCAACCGGCTCGAACACAGCCACATGGACGATCTGTTCCAGCGCGGCCTGCATGAATTCATCCAGGAATTCATTGCGGACAACGCGCGCTTAAGCGATACCATCTCGAAGCAGTACCTGATCTAACGACAACGTCGTCGCAGAGTACGCACTGCCGTCACCCTGAGGTGCGCGCCCTTTCTGGCGCGCCTCGAAGGGCGACGGCGCGGTTACACCGTGGCCGTTCATCCTTCGAGGCTCGCAAGGGCTCGCACCTCAGGATGACGGGATAAGCATCCTCGGCGCGACCGGATCGATTATTGATATGTGTCCGCAACAGGACGAGTTCGAGTCAGTTTGCCATGCGCCTGAAGATCGCCCACACCACAACCTATCGCTATGAGCCGCCCGCCACCGGCGTGATCCAGATCCTGCGCATGACGCCGGGCAGCCATGACGGACAATACGTCGCCAACTGGCAGATCGACGTCTCCACCGATTCCCGGCTCGACGTGCATGAGGACGCCTTCGGCAACATCACCCATGTGCTGACCCACGGTCCGCTGTCGGACCTGACTATCAACGTCGAGGGCCTGGTCGAAACCCACGACACCGGCGGCGTGCTGCGGGGAACCGACGAGCGGTTTCCGCCGAGCCTGTTTCTGCGCGCAACGCCGCTGACCGAGGTCAACGCCGCGATGGCGAGGTTCGCCAACGACCTGCGGGTGGAGGCCGGCGGCGACACGCTGGGCTTTCTCCACGCGCTGCTGCTCCAGATCAACGATCACATGACGTTCGACACCGATCCCACCAGCAGCGGCACCTCGGCGGCGGAAGCCTTCGCGCTCAAGCGTGGCGTCTGTCAGGATTACGCGCATATCTTTATCGCCTGCGCGCGCAGCGCCGGCGTTCCCGCGCGTTATGTCTCCGGCCATCTGCTGCGCTCCGACGGCATGGTCGCGCAGGATGCGGGCCACGCCTGGGCGGAAGCCCATGTCGAGACCCTCGGCTGGGTCGGCTTCGACGCCACCAACGCGGTCTGCACCACCGACGCCCATGTCCGGGTCGCCGTCGGGCTCGACTATCTCAGCGCAGCACCTGTTCGCGGCACGCGCTATGGCGGCGGCAAGGAAATCCTCGAAGTCGCCGTCCGGGTCGATCAGGCAGGACGACAGAGCCAGTCGTAAGCCAGAATCGGCTCAAATCGCTGATATTGGGCGATATTGCCCCGGTTGCCCCATCCCCCTCCGCCGCGTAGAAATGCGCGGTCTGGAGAGTTGGAATGACCTATTGCTGCGGAATTCTGGTGAAGGACGGCCTCGTGATGATGGCCGACACGCGCACCAATGCGGGTCTCGACAACATCTCGACCTTCCGCAAGCTGCACATCTTCAAGAAGCCGGGCGAGCGGATCATGGCGATCGCCACCGCCGGCAACCTCGCGCTCACCCAGTCGGTGATCTCGACGCTGAATGAAGGCATCGAAGATCCGGTCACCGGCGAACTCGAAACGCTGATGAACGCGCCGACCATGTTCCAGGCGGCGCAGCGGATCGGCCGCGCCATCCGCAACGTGCATGCGCTCGAAGACAGCGCGTTGCGCGCCGAGGACATCAACTTCGACATTTCCTTTCTGTTCGGCGGCCAGATCAAGGGCGCGCGGATGCGGCTGTTCATGGTCTACACCGCGGGCAATTTCATCGAGTGCACGACGGACACGCCTTATCTCCAGATCGGCGAACACAAATACGGCAAGCCGGTGCTCGACCGCGCGATTTCCTATGACGTCGATCTCTCCGACGCGCTGAAGGTGGCGCTGGTCTCCATGGACTCGACCATGCGCTCCAATCTCGGCGTCGGAATGCCGATCGACATTCTCACGGTGCGTCCCGATGTCTGCGACGCGGAGCTGGATTATCGCATCGAGCCCGGCGAGCCTTATTTCCACGATCTGCGCGCGCGCTGGTCCGCGGCTCTTCGTGCCGCGCATCAGAGCATTCCGCGTCCGCCTTACAGCAGCAACAAGACCTGAGACCCGCCGGACCGAAATTCAAAACAAGCCGCGCCAATCAACCAGCGGCATAAAAAGGGGAGAACACAATGAAAGTCGCAATCGTCACCGGTGCGGGGTCTGGAATCGGGCGCGCCTGCTCGCTGGCCCTGATGAAGGCCGGGTTCTCGCTGGTGCTGGCCGGGCGGCGCAAGGACGCGCTCGAAGAAACCGCCAAGGCCGGCAAGGATCTCGGCAAGAGCATCGTGGTGCCGAGCGACATGACCGATCCGGCGTCGATCGCGGCATTGTTTGCCAAGACCATGGAGGCGTTCGGTCGCCTCGATGTGCTGTTCAACAATGCCGGCGTTGGCACGCCGCCGGTGCCGCTGGAAGACCTCAGCCTCGAGCAGTGGCAGACCACGGTGAACACCAACCTCACCGCGCCATTTCTCTGCACCCAGCACGCGTTCCGCATCATGAAGAACCAGACGCCGCAGGGCGGCCGCATCATCAACAACGGATCGATCTCGGCCTATGCGCCGCGTCCGTTCTCCTCGCCCTACACCGCGACCAAGCACGGCATCAGCGGCCTCACCCGCGCCACCGCGCTCGACGGCCGCGCCTACAACATCGCCTGCGGCCAGATCGATGTCGGCAATGCCGCCACGGAAATGACCGAGCGCATGGCGGGCGGTGTGCTTCAGCCGCGCGGCGACAAGATGGTCGAGCCGCGGATGGATGTGCAGAACGTCGCCGACGCCATCGTCTTCATGGCAACGCGCTCGCTCGACGCCAACGCGCTGTTTCTCAACATCATGGCGACCCAGATGCCGTTCGTCGGGCGGGGGTGAAGCGGCAAAGCTGAGCGTCATCCTGAGGTGCGAGCCGCGTTTGCGGCGAGCCTCGAAGGATGCGCGATACATGCTGTCACCCTTCGAGGCTCGCAAGCGCTCGCTCCTCAGGGTGACGGCGCAACCGTTGACGGTCGCTCGTTTCTCAATGCAGCCGGAACACCCCGTCGATCGCTTTCAGTTCGGCGGGCTTCACCAGCTTTGAATGCGCGACGGTGACGGCGACCAGCGGCCCTTCCAGCTTGGCCTGCCAGAAGGCGAGAAAGTCCTTCAGCGCCGGAAAGTTCGGAAACAGATCGTAGTTCTGCCAGACATAGGATTGCAGCAGCCAGTGGTGATCGGGACGGCGATACAGGATTTCGGCCGTTGTCAGGCCATAACCGGCGAGCTGCTTCTTGAAGTCCTCGGAGACAACTCCGTGACGGGACGCGACCTGCGAGACCGTAGCTTTCGAGACCATCAGAACCTCCGTAGAGCGTTTTCCGACGAAGTGGCCTTGCGGTTCGTCGTGGAAAACGCGACCAAAAAGATGGCGGAGGCGCTCGGCAAACAGTGGCAAACCGGTTTTTGTCGAACGCGCTCGCACCCACTTCGTTGAGCGCGCAAGTCGCGAACCGGATTCCACGTCGCGAACAAACGCGCTTGAGGAAAAGTCTGACGCAGTACGAAGGTTCATCTCAAGCCTAAATGTTAAATAAAGTGTTGCCTATCAAGGCAGTAGCAGCATGGCCGAAAGACTGCTGACAATGCCGTGCTGACAGCGTTGCGTTCGCGTGCAACCCTCACAGCTCGTCAAATACGGAGCGGGGCCATGAGCCGTTTCACCGGCGAACTCACCATTACGCAGCTCGATGTGGACTACCGCACCTGGCGGCTGGAGCAGCCGCTGGTCTATGAGGTCGGCGACGAGAATTCCGGCCACATGATCGAAGTGCACAAGCTGTTCGAGACCGACGGCGCGTCGGTGCCGCGTATCTTCTGGGCGCTCCTCCCAACCTGGGGAAAATACAGCCGCGCCGCCGTGGTTCATGACTATCTCTATAATGAGCTGCGCGAAGGCACCGAGCCGCATCCCGAAGCGCCGACACGGCAGCGCGCCGACGCGATCTTTCTCGAAGCCATGGCGGTGTGCGGCGTCGGCTTCATGACCCGATGGATCATGTGGGCGGCGGTGCGGGTGTTCGATTCCTGGCATTGCAGGCGGCCCGCGCGATGGCTTGGAAGACCGACAAGCCGATCCCGCAGAAGGTCGCGCCGAGGCCCGAACTCGACATCGTCCGCAAGCGGCGAGCCCGGAAGTCCAATCCGCCCGAAAGCTGAGCCTCCGGCGCGTTAACGATCCGGCAAAATTTGGCAGCCGGGCCGCCCGACTGCCAAATTTTCTGCTACAGACCCTTGCCCGGCACCCGCCGTGGGCCTATGTCCGGTGCAGTCAGGGTAGCACTCGCTCACCCCGACTGCCAGAATTTGAAAAACTCGAACATCATCAAAGTTTTAGGAGGACTGCATGAAATTCCGTCCGCTTCACGACCGCGTCGTGGTCAAGCGCATCGACGCCGAAGAGAAGACTGCTGGCGGCATCATCATTCCGGACAGCGCCAAAGAGAAGCCCTCGCAGGGCGAGATCTCTTTCGGTCGGTCCGGGCGGCCGTGACGAAGCCGGCAAGCTGATCCCGATCGACCTCAAGGTCGGCGACATCGTCCTGTTCGGCAAGTGGTCCGGCACCGAGGTCAAGATCGATGGCCAGGAAGTCCTGATCATGAAGGAAAGCGACATCATGGGTGTCATCACCGACACCAACGCGAAGAAGAAGGCCGCTTAAGAGCGCCCTCTCCGTCACCAAAATTCCAATCGTCCTGACACTCAAGGAAACCCAACATGTCAGCCAAAGAAGTCAAATTCGGCGTCGAAGCCCGCGACAAGATGTTGCGCGGCGTCGACATCCTCGCCAACGCGGTGAAGGTCACGCTCGGTCCGAAGGGCCGCAACGTCGTTCTCGACAAGTCGTTCGGCGCTCCGCGCATCACCAAGGACGGCGTCACTGTCGCCAAGGACATTGAGCTTGAAGACAAGTTCGAGAACATGGGCGCGCAGATGGTCCGCGAAGTGGCCTCGAAGTCGGCCGACGCTGCCGGCGACGGCACCACCACCGCGACCGTGCTGGCCCAGGCCATCGTCAAGGAAGGCGCCAAGGCGGTTGCCGCCGGCATGAACCCGATGGATCTGAAGCGCGGCATCGACCTGGCTGTGGAAGCCGTGGTCGCAGACCTCGTCAAGAACTCCAAGAAGGTCACCTCGAACGAGGAAATCGCCCAGGTCGGCACCATCTCGGCCAACGGCGACAGCGAAATCGGCAAGTTCCTCGCCGACGCCATGAAGAAGGTCGGCAACGAGGGCGTCATCACGGTTGAAGAAGCCAAGTCGCTCGAGACCGAACTGGACGTCGTCGAAGGCATGCAGTTCGACCGCGGCTACATCTCCCCCTACTTCGTCACCAACGCCGACAAGATGCGCGTTGAATTCGACGACGCCTACATCCTCATCAACGAGAAGAAGCTCTCGTCGCTGAACGAACTGCTGCCATTGCTGGAAGCCGTCGTGCAGACCGGCAAGCCGCTTGTCATCGTCGCTGAAGACGTCGAAGGCGAAGCTCTCGCCACCCTCGTCGTCAACCGTCTCCGTGGCGGCCTCAAGGTTGCAGCCGTCAAGGCTCCGGGCTTCGGCGACCGCCGCAAGGCCATGCTGCAGGACATCGCGGTCCTCACCGGCGGCCAGGCGATCTCGGAAGACCTCGGCATCAAGCTTGAGAACGTGACCCTGCAGATGCTGGGCCGCGCCAAGAAGGTGATGATCGACAAGGAAAACACGACCATCGTCAACGGCGCCGGCAAGAAGGCCGACATCGAGGCGCGCGTGTCGCAGATCAAGGCGCAGATCGAAGAGACCACTTCGGACTACGACCGCGAGAAGCTGCAGGAGCGTCTGGCCAAGCTCGCAGGCGGCGTCGCGGTGATCCGCGTCGGCGGAGCGACCGAGGTTGAAGTCAAGGAGCGCAAGGACCGTGTTGATGACGCGATGCATGCGACCCGCGCGGCTGTCGAAGAAGGCATCGTGCCGGGCGGCGGCGTCGCCCTGCTGCGCGCCTCCGAGCAGCTCAAGAAGATCAAGACCCAGAACGACGACCAGAAGACCGGCGTCGAGATCGTCCGCAAGGCGCTCTCCGCTCCGGCCCGCCAGATCGCCATCAACGCAGGCGAAGACGGCTCGGTCATCGTCGGCAAGGTGCTGGAGAAGGATCAGTATTCGTACGGCTTCGACTCGCAGACCGGCGAATACGGCAACCTCGTCACCAAGGGCATCATCGACCCGACCAAGGTCGTTCGTGCGGCGATCCAGAACGCAGCGTCTGTTGCGGCTCTCTTGATCACCACCGAAGCCATGATTGCCGAACTGCCCAAGAAGGGCGGCGCGGCCGGCGGCGGAATGCCTCCGGGCGGCGGCATGGGCGGCATGGATTTCTGATCCACGCCACTTACGACGAATACAAATCCAAAAGGCCCGGAGCAATCCGGGCCTTTTTCTTACCGTGTCATTGCGAGCCAACGAGTCCGGTTTTCCGCCCGATGGCGGGCTACGCGAATCCAGTCTGGATTGCTTCGTCGCTCTCAACCCTCGCAATGACGCCTCTCAATTGCGTGGCTTCGCAGCTATCTTCGCAAGAATGTCTGCCAAGGCGGCTTCAAGCATAGGCATCTCCATGGACATCTTGCGGGCGAGTTCGATCGCGCCGTCTGGTGTCTTAAGTTTGCCTTCCTCTGTATCGATCATCAATCCTTTGACGAGACCGAGATAAGCCGCCGCCGCCTGATAGGCTGCAAGGCCACCTTCCAACGTCTTACTCCAGTACAGAGCGTGCACGTGGGACATATGGTCAGGAAACGCAACATCCGGAAATGTCTTGCGCACCCTGGCGAGACTGACGCGCTCGATCTCAAAGAGAACTGGCTTGCCCTTGCACTCCACCCGCAGCCGTATTTCACCAGCTTGCAGCGGTCGTTCGTCCACAAACCTGGCATCGAACTTAAGCGCGTGGATGGCTTCTTGCCATACCTGCGTCGTCGGCACTACAGCATCGGTCAGCAAATAGATTTCCATGCTCATGGCAAATGCTCCCTCTGCAAGTAAATTGATTTGCGCGAAATACCTCGCGTGACATTGAGTTCAAAAACTGGAGTATTGGGCGACGCATTTGTTTTCAACCGAAGCTGATCTGCTCTCGAGGGGAGCAAAGAAGCACCTCCGGTTTTGACGTCATAAATAGCAATGATGTCGCCTTGAATATTGCGCAAGGTCAGGTCCGTTCGAACACTCCCCGGCATGCCATAATAAGGCTCGGTATCGTCCGGACTAAACGTCCTCTCGATGTCGCCAACACCCGGCAAACCACGAAGACGGACCGCAGCTCCAAAAAGCGAGTGAACAAGCATGCCGTAAGCTGACGGATTCACAGACGGAAGATATTCAAGCCCATTTATGACATCCGTCAGAATATCGCTCAGAGCGTCTGATGTCTCATCGATGCTTTGAATGCCCGTATAAAATCCGGCCGACGTTGTGACAGTGCCCCCCCGCCTGTCGTCCAGCGCCCCCATTCGTCTCTTGGCTGCTCGCGATTGAAGCCGGCCTTCAAAGCCAGCATGAAGCGGTGAAAAGCATAATCCGCCTTCCAGCCAAATATCCTGTTTTCCAGATCAGCTATCCTCGTCTGCAAGCTTGTCATCGTCATCTCGACTATTCCCGGAATAGGAAGGCGGAATGTATATAGGATTATTTTCCTTGTCAAGATTGGCGCATCCGGGGGGCCGCGCGTCGGCAATCCAGAAACCGGCGTCGGTCGCTCCGCTGCTGATCACCACCGAAGCCATGATTGCCGAACTGCCCAAGAAGGGCGGCGCGGCCGGCGGCGGAATGCCTCCGGGCGGCGGCATGGGCGGCATGGATTTCTAAGTCCAGCCACTCAGGCAAAACCAAGAATGCAAAACCCCGGCAGCGATGCCGGGGTTTTTGTTTGCTGCGCGATATCTCAAACCGTCGCCGCTTCCCCGCTGGCCGATTTATCTCGCCTTGTCCTTCGCGCGCTGCTGCCTTGCGATCGCGGCGCGGATCGGCGCGAACGGCCCGTATTTATGCTGCCGCTCGCTGAAGCCGTCCGCATAGGGGCCGTAAGCCGCATCGACCGGCTTCTTGAGAAGATCCGGAAAGTCCTTGTCCAGTCCGGCCTTCTTCGGTCGCGGCTGCGACACGATGTAGGCCGCGACGTCCCACGCCTGCGCGACCGACAGGCCGGGATTCAGATAGTCGACGCCGTGCGGCATGTTGAAATGCACGAAGTTCGCGGCCGTGATCAGCCGCGCCATGCCCGCGCCGTCGTTGAAACTGTCGGGCCCCCACAGAGGCGGCATCATGTAGCCGAGATCGGTGGTCGGCAGGCTGCGGCGAATGCCGGAGCCATCGGTGTTGTGACAGGAGAGACAGGCGCTCGCATAAATTGTCTTGCCGCGCACGGGATCGGCCGCCCGCTTCAGTTCGGGCATTGCGCCGGCGCCGAGGCCCGGCAGCTTCTCGCCGGGCGCGACGCCCGACGACAGAAACTTGATATAGGCGACGATGGCCTGCATCTCCGCGCTGTCTTCCGGCAGCGGGCGGCCATTGAGGCTGCGCGCCATGCACGAATTCACGCGGTCCTCGATGGTGATCGTTGCGCCGAGCCGCGCGCTGTATTGCGGAAACAGCTCGTACAGGCCGAAGATCGGCAAACCGAATTTCTTCGTGCCGGCCTGAAGGTGGCAGTTGCTGCACGACAGATTGTTGCCGGCAAACCGCTTGGCGGGGTCCGCCACCTCCGGCCCGATATGCGCGTAGGTCGCCGTGATCAGATCGCGGCCGCGGCGCACCTGAAGACCAAAAGCATCGGACGGCAGCGCGCCGACCTCCGGCACCGTCCAGATTTTCGGCGCCGCCGTCTGCGCGTCAGCGGATGGAGAGCACGCGACGGCGACTGCGAGCGCGACAAGCCGGACAATGGTGGGCGGAAACCGCCGGACCCGATACGATGTCATGCTCCCGCCCCCATCATTCCAGCGCAGCGTCTGCGCGTCGATTCGTTGAGCACAAGAATACTTGCGTCGCATGAAGGGTGTCACGGCCGAAACGCGACCCATGACTGGCTGCCTTCCGCCCCTCGTCACCAACCAAGGCCGCGCTCGCTGCGATGCAGAACGCAGCCTCGGTGGCGGCGCTTGTGATCACGACCGCAGCCATGAACGCCGAAGTCCCCAAGAAGGGCGGCGCGGCCGGCGGCGGAATGCCTCCGGGCGGCGGCATGGGCGGCATGGATTTCTGATCCACGCGTCCTTCGCACTTACGAAATGCAAAACCCCGGCGATGCCGGGAGTTTTCTCATCCCAGTCCATGGCGCGGCTCAAACAAACGTCCCGCCCGCTTCACGCCGCCGATCTTCTCCATCGCGCGCTGCGAGCCCCTACAATCTGCCGCGATATTGCGTTGGTGAGCAGCCGAAGCGCGCACGGAAACGGCGGTTGAAATAAGTCACCTCGTTGAACCCGCAGGCCATCGCGATCTCCGATATCTTCAGCGTGTCGGAGCGCACGTCCGACAGCATCACCCTCGCCTTGTGCAGGCGTAACTCCAGGACACGTTCGGAAAACGTCTTGCCGCTTTCAAACAGCAGATCCCGCACATAGCGGTCGGACAGCCCAAGACTGTCCGCAATTGCGGCGGGCGAGAGCGAGGGATCGGCAAAGCGCGCCTCGATGATCGACAAAAGTTCACGCAGGCGAGCGGCACGCAGGCCGCGCTGTCTGCGCGACATGAGCTTCCTCGCCGCGCGCGCCCAGCGCCAGCGCGATCAGATCGGCCAGCATGGTTTCGGCATGCTGCATCAAAGGCGGCGATTCATGCACTTCATCGGCATTAAGCAGAAAATCGATGGTGTGCTCGAGATGCCGCACAATCGGATCGCTTCTGTCGAGCGTGGTCACGGCGCGATCGTCGGCATGCGGCACGACTTTAAGAATCTGCGCGCGCGGGATCGAGGCCATCACCCATGAGGTGACGCCATCGGTGAAGCTCGAACATGGCTGCGCAATGTTGTAGGCCATCACGCTGCCGTTCTTCATGGTGAGATCGCGATTGCCTGCACTCCAGATTTGCGGCTTGGGGCTGCGATAAAATCCGATGTAGATGTCGTCACGGTCATTGGCGACATGCTTGCGGGTCCGCACGTAATGGTTCGTCGTCGTTCTGAACCGGCTGACGCCGAGATTGCCGAGCATGACATTCCTGGACGACGTCGCGAACGGCTTATCGTCGGCGTGCTTGATCTCGGCCGCGCCGAGCTGCTCCAGCCAGATATCACGCCACAACATGAAGCGCGCCTTGTCACTCAAATGTACGGGAAGCTGATCCGACGAGTAATCGACCTTCGGCATGCTCGCCTGCTGTATTGCAAATGGGGTTCCCCTTCATACCACCATACCACACGCGACCGTGAACGGCAGCGGCTCGCGTTCCCACAAGCGGCACGAAAACGGGCAATCCTTCCGCGTAAATCAAGTTCAGTGCCGTTTAGGTCAATCACAGCGATACAGCCTCGCGCATCGTTGTACCCGCGCAACATTGCGAACGAATTCCGGAGGCCTGCCGTCAAGTGCAACCGCTGTTCCGCCGCGTGCAAGACAGGCGGAGCGTAATCCCTCAAATCACACAGCAGACGAGGACCGATTCAGAAGGCATTTCAGTATGAAGACCTTGATTGCGACCGGTGCCATTCTTTCCATCGCGGCGTTATCGCCAGCTTTGGCTGCCGACCTTCCGGTGAAGGCCCCGCCTGCGGTCGCGCCGGCCTTCAGCTGGACCGGCTTCTACATCGGCGGTCACCTTGGCGGCGGCTGGAGCAACGATTCCGCGGCAGCAACATTGACCGGGGCTGGAGCTTTCGATCCAGCCGTCATCGGCAACGATGCTTCGGGCATCGTGGGCGGCGGCCAGATCGGCTATAATTGGCAATTCACTTCGAACTGGCTACTCGGCATCGAAGGCGACTTTTCCGGCACGAATATTCGCGCCTTCGGCACGGCACCCTTTGCCTCCGGAGGCATTCCTTACGCTCCGGAACTCCATCATGAGGCCACTCGAGACGTCGATTGGCTTGCATCGATCCGTGGCCGCCTGGGATATACATCCAATCATTGGCTGGTTTACGCGACGGGCGGCGTCGCGTGGGGCGGCATCAATTACCGGACCAACATTACGCTCGTTGTCCCGCTCACGCCCCAGTCTTTTGACACAACGTCGTCGGGGTGGGTCATCGGAGGCGGCGTCGAATACGCCATCACCAGTAACTGGACCGCTCGCATCGAATATCTCCACTACGACCTCGGAGATACGACCGTGGCGAACGTCCCGCCCGTCGCTCCCACCGCCGCGCTGATCACGACTTTCAACAACAAGATCGACGTGGTCCGTGCGGGTGTGAACTACAAGTTCTGATCCCGATTCGGCCGATATTGCCTGACACCAACTCACTTTCAGGAATAACAAGGCCCGGATTGCTGCCCGGCGGCTTGACATTTTCCGATCTAGGATTATATTCCTTCTTATCCCGCCCCACATTGAGGGGCGTTCGCGATCGTCACGATACGCGGGGCGGGATGCGGTGGCCGCTTGCGGCGTCCGATCCGGCACATGAAAAGTGCGCCGGATGACGACAGCGCAGCTCGCGGACGGTTGAAGTCGCGTGGTCCTGGCGCCGCGATGCTGGCGTCGAAAGGAAATAGCGAGTCGTCGCTTCGTTCGCGAAGATGGCGGAAGATCGTAGTTTCCAGAACGGTGGCGAAAGAGCCCGTCCACCGGGGAGAGCGCGGAATAGGCCGTTCCAACCATCGCGTGCGGAACGCCGGATGCAACCGGCGTGACCGTGGCGACTATGCTCGTGTGCTTTTTACTTTTGCACACGGGGCTGCGGATGCGCACGCGCATCCGGCGTTCCGCGCGCCCTCATGTGAAGGGCAAGCGACGAGAAGGTCTCGGGCGCCCCCGCGCCGTCACAACAACAGGGGTGATGACGCATGTGCGCGACCGACGTTGCTGTTTGAAAATCGAATCGGGGGAAGACGTGAAGCGTGATCGCGCAACACACTCAATGGTCGTCCCCGCGCAGGCGGGGACCCATAATCACCGAACGCGGTGATAGAAAAGGAAAGAGTTGTCCCGGTATCGCAACAAGGCCGATGACTCAGGGAGTATGGGTCCCCGCCTGCGCGGGGACGACCACGGAGAGATCACGGAGACGACGGAGAAAGATCAGCCCTCGACCTCATCGGTCCAGACCTTGAAGCTGACCAGCGTGTTCGCCCCGAAAGTCTGCGTGATCGGAACGTCGGCCGCGTCGCGGCCCTGCGCGATCAGCACGCGGCCGATCCGCGGCACGTTGTTGCGCGGATCGAACATGTGCCAGTGGCCGCCGATATAGGCCTCGAACCAGCCGGCAAAATCCCCCACCCACGGTTTCGGCGTGCCGATGTCGCTGAGATAGCCCGTGCAATATCGCGCCGGGATATTCATGCAGCGGCAGAACGTGACGGCAAGGTGGGCGAAGTCGCGGCAGACGCCCCTCCCTTCGGTATAGACGTCATACGCCGTCATCGTCGGCCGCGCGTGCTCGTAGCCGAAGGTGATATGGTTGTGAACGAAATCGCAGATCGCCTGCACGCGCGCCCAGCCGGGTGGCGTTGTCTCGAACAGCTTCCAGGCAATGTCCGACAGGCGATCCGTTTCGCAATAGCGGCTGCCGAGCAGATAGAGCAGCGTCTCCGCCGGCAGATCCTCCACCGCATGCTGGATCGCAGAAGGCACGGCCACATCCGGCACGCCGCTGTCACGGACCATGCCGTCGGCGGCAAGGCGCATCCGGCCCGGCGGCGCGACGATCCGGCTGCACCAGTTGCCGAAGATATCACGATAGGGAAAAATCGGCACCGAGGGCGTGGTGGTCAGGAAATCCGGCGTGATGACATCGGACGCGCGGGTGAAGTGCGTGCCCAGCACCATGATCATGGGCGTGGCCTGCGGAAAATCGTAGATCATCTCATAGCCGACGCGAATTGTGATTCCAGTCACGTGTTTCCAATCATGTGTAAGATTGTTGTCCGGCGGCAATGCCGGACCTTGACCGATGCAGCTATTTGAGTGCGATCGCGGGCTCTTGCAGCGAGCTGATCGGAATGTTGACGTCGCAGACGAGGCCGGAGGGTTCAAAGATCAAACGCGCCTCGCCCTGAAGCTGGCCGGGCAAGGCCTGCTCGATGAAGCGGCTTCCGAAACTTTTTTCCTTCGGCTCGATGACAGTCGGGCCGCCGCTCTCGCGCCATTCCAGCTTGAATCGCCCGGCTTCAACATCAATCGCCCAGACGATCGAGACCCGCCCTTCCGGCACGGATAGCGCGCCGTATTTGAGCGCGTTGGTGCTCAGTTCATGAATCACCATCGACAGCGCCACCGCCGGACCGGACGAGATCGCGATATTGTCGCCGGTAATGGTGAATTGCTTGAGGCCTTCGGTCTGAAACGCCAGGATCGCATTCTCGATCAGCGAGCGGCACCCCGCCCCCGTCCAGCTTTCGCGGATCAGGAGATCGTGCGAGACCCCGAGCGCCGCCAAACGGCTGGCGATGGTCTTCGCTGCCGCTTCGACACTTGGGGCGCCGCGCAGGCTCTGCGAGGCGATGGCGGACGCAATCGCCAGCATGTTCTTCACCCGGTGGTGAAGCTCGCCGATCAGAACAGTTTGCAACTTCGCCGCCACATCATGGGCATGAGCTTCGACACCTGCCTGGATCAGCAGCTGCCGAAGCTGGTCGTTTTCGCTCTCGACGTCACGTAACGGCGAGAGATATCGCACAGTACTCATAAATCATCCCTGTGTTACAGCCGCCTCTCACAACTTGCGCTTGACGATCGGCGGAGGCGGCGGATTCAGTTCGGCGATCTTGAGAAGAGCTTCCTCGTGGGTGGCGTGGGGACCTGTGACGAAGGTACCGCTCATTTTGGTGGTGTACCATCCCGACACGACGCCGAGCCGCAGCGATTCCTCCGGCTTGACGTGGCGTGACGACAGTTCCTTGGTTGTCATATCGAGCATTGGATAATCCTCCCGTTCCCGCCGAACGTCCGGATGAAGTTTCAGAATCAATCGTTCGCGGAAAACAATCGAGTTTCGGACAATAAATTCAGCTCTCGCTGTCGAGCCGCGCAAAGTCCTTGAGGACCGACGCCACCAGATCGCGGTGGTGCGTGTCCTGCGCCCCCAGCGTTGCGTAATAGAGATTCAGAACGTAGCGCGCCTTCGCAGCAGCTTCGGGCCACGACACCGCAGGTTCATTGAGCAACTGTGTCTCGATCTGCAATTGCCGGTCGCGCAAACCGGCGGCATGAGCCTCGGCCTCGGCAAGAATCCGGCGTAACCCGGTGGCTTTTTGCGCGGCCATGCCTCGACGGGTATCAAGCTCGACGGGTTCGTCAGACATTTGACACCACCGCATCGCGATGCTGCGCGTCAGCAAGATCCACCGAACTGATCGCGAGCATTTCCATCGCATGGTGATGCGGAGGCGCGCCGGGCACCGTTATCATGGTGGCAATGCGCCGGAAGCAGGGAAACGACAGGCCCTCGATCATTTCCTCGTCGGTCACGACCTCGTAGGAACCCGCAGCCAGCACGCGATCAATACCCTTGATCCGCGCCGGATGCAGAAACGTGACCGTTTCGCGCCGCGAACGGGTCGTCATAAGGCCGCGCTGAAAAGGAACATGAGCCACTGTGCGCCTTTAATGGCGAAATAGCCAATGTTCGTTGCGCTGCGCGCGCCGATTTCCGGACACTTGACGAATTAGTGTCCTGGAATAGTGTTCCCTCACGCCGGGCTCAACATTGGGGTGACCTCGCCCTGCCCGCTAGTCGTCCTCGGCATGTTTGAGGATCGTCTTCAGCAGCCCCGGAAACCGCTTGTTGATATCGGCCTCGCGCACCGTGTTCTGGTGCTCGACGCCCTTCTTGGTGGTCTGGATCAGCCCGGCCTCGCGCAGTACGCGAAAATGGTTCGACAGCGTCGATTTGGCCATGTCCGGGCACGGCGCCGCCGCCGTACACGACATGCAATCCTTTTGTCCCATCAACCCCTTGACGATCTTCAGCCGCATCGGATCCGCCAGCGCTGAGAGCACACCGGCCAGCGTGATGTCCTGGGTCGAAGGATGAATGAACAGGGCCATGAAAATAATATAGGCCCGCCCTTGACGTCGTTCAATAGTCCCATATTTCCGAACTATTGAATATTGAACCGACCAAGGTCAAGGGAACACGATCATGAGCAACACACTTGAAGGTAAAGTCGCGCTGGTCACCGGCGCATCCAAGGGCATCGGCGCCGAAATCGCGCTTCAACTCGCAGCGCAGGGCGCGAGCGTCGCCGTCAACTATTCATCGAGCAAGGCCGGCGCGGACAGCATCGTCGCGAAGATCAAGGCCAAGGGCGGCAAGGCGGTCGCCGTTCACGGCAACCTCGCCGACCCAAAGGACGTGACGTCCGCCGTTGCCGAAACCGTCAAGGCGCTCGGGCCGATCGACATTCTGGTCAACAACGCCGGCGTCTACGAGTTCTCCCCGCTCGACGGCATCACCCCCGAACATTTCCACAAGCAGTTCAACCTGAATGTGCTTGGTCTACTGCTGGTCTCGCAGGAAGCGGCGCGCAACTTCAATGCCAATGGTGGCAGCATCATCAATATCTCATCGGGCGTCTCGACCATCACGCCGCCAAATTCGGCGGTCTACACCGCGACCAAGGCTTCGGTGGACGCGATCACAGCGGTGCTGTCGAAGGAACTCGCGCCCCGCAAGATCCGCGTCAACGCCGTCAATCCCGGCATGATCGTGACAGAGGGCGTGAAGGCGGCCGGCTTCGACGGCGGCGAGATGCGCACCTGGATCGAATCCGTCACGCCGATGGGACGCATCGGCAAGGTTGAGGAGATCGCTTCGGTCGTTGCCTTCCTCGCCTCCGAAGGAGCGTCCTATGTCACCGGCGAAACGCTGCATGTGACGGGCGGCTTCCGCTAGAGACGACACAACGCAGGAGGGCTCGCGTTTGCGAGTCCTCCTGAGCGATCAAATTTTACTGGCAGACGGTGCGCGCGCCGGTCTGGTCGCGGACGATGCTTCCGGGATGGCAAAGGAAGCCAGTGCGCGAGATGAAATCATTGCGCCCGACATAGCCGCCTTCCTGGCCATCATTATAGGACAGGCCGTAGCCGTAGGGGGCGGGCGTCGGATCAGGCGCGCCGCGCCGGGCATAATCCTGCGCCAGCACCGGGGTTGCGATCAGCGCCGACAAGACTGCGGTGGCGGCAAGAAGTGTGGTGGTCCTCATGGTGAGCTCCTGTTTGAGGTTACGCTCAACAAGAAGCTCTTCAAATGTGGCGGCCGTTTTGCATCGCACGCGAGCGAGCATCAAACGCGTGTGACGCCTCGCTGATCCGTGATCGATGCGGGGCGCGTGCGCGAACTTGTTCGGCCATGATACGTGGATTCAAAATCGCCGCGATCAATCGTCGTCGTCATGCTCTTCCAGCGGCAGCGCCGGCGCGCGATCCCGCGGCGAATGTTCGCGAACAGGCGTCGTCTGGTTGACCGGCGGCGGCGGATAGAACACCACCCGGCACGGCGGACTGAGCCGCGGCCCGGAATTGCGCAGGCAGGCTTCGACCTTGTCGGCATCGGGGATGAATTGCCCGCACAGCCGAAACGCATCGGGCGTGCACGCTTCGCGCTGTTGCTCCGTGCCCTGCCCTGCGAACGCCGATGCCGATCCATGAACAGCCAGCACGACCATCACGATCCAACCGGCCATCGTCCTTGAGGGTATGGTCCTTGAGATCATGCGCGTCTCCCCGGGGTGCTCCAACGGAAACTCGCAGCCTATCAAATGTGTTCCTGCGGCGCTCTTCACATCGCGCTGAAAAATTGTGCGGCGGCCATTCTAAAACATGGCGAAAGCACGCCGCTAATGCGGCCCGCCCAATTCAGGCGGCAGCGAACGATCGAGCATCCCGTCTTTCGCGCCATCCAGCAGATCGATTTCGTAATTCTCGAACGCGACCCCGCTGCGCTTGCGCGCCAGAACGGCGAGCTTTTCCGTGCGCGTGTAGGAGGCCCGATAGACAGGGCTCGCGCCCTCCGGGCCAATCAGCAGCGCCCGGCCCTTAAGCAGATCCGCATCCGGATCGTCCATGAAGGTCCAGCGATAGCGCTGCTGAAACTGGGCCACGCAAGTGCCCTTGGGCAGATAGAACATCAGCCACGACGTGGTGCCGTAGTCGGCGGCCAGCACGCAGCTTGCGTTCTGCGCGACGCGGATGGCCTCGATCTCCTGCGCCAGCTGCGGCCAGCCGATGCCGACGCTGCGCACGGTCGCGTCGCGACGGAAGCCGGTGAACAGCCCGGTGTTGGTCTGAACGATCAAAACGACAAACAGAACGACGCCAATGGGCAATGCCCAGCGGCGGGAGGCATTCACGGTGCGCTGCTCGCGCGCGTTCCATGTCGTGCCCCACGCCGCGAAGGCGGCGGCGATGGCGAAGGCCGGATACAGCGGCCCGAGCCAGTTGGCCTCGACGCGGCTGTGCAGCGAATGCCAGACGAAATAGAGGAAGAGCATCCAGATGCTGATATTGATCAGCGACGCCCCTGCGGCATTCGCCGCCCTGCCCCGCGCCAGCGCGTAAAGTCCAAGCACGCCGAGAATGAACACCGAAGGCGTCGCGAAGGCGAACTGCGTCGGCAGCATTTCGCCGAGATATTTCAGCGTCAGTCCATCGACGCGCGCGCGGCCGAGCTGCTTGATAAATGACACCCACTGGTGATCCGCATTCCAGAGGATCACCGGCGAGAATACCGCAAACGCAACGATGCCGCCGATATAGGGCCAGGGCGACGCCAGCCAGCGGCGCTGGTCTTTCACCACCAGGAGCCAGAGCAGAATCTCCGCGCCGAAAAACAACGCGGTGTATTTCGACAGCAGTCCGCAGCCGACCGCAACGCCAACCGCGAGCCACCGAGACTCCGCGGCCGGTCTGCCAAACCTTGGCGAGAAAATAGAGAACAAATGCCGATGCCACCATCAGCGGCGCGTCGGGCGTCACGATAGTGGTGCCGACCGACGCCATCAGCGTCGCGTTCAGCAGGATCGCAGCCAGTGCCGCGATCCGGGCATCATCGAACAAGATCCGCGCGGCGCGATAGACCGCCCAGCTCATCGGCAGCGCCAGCAGGATCGACACCAGCCGCACGCCAAACGCGGTGTCGCCCGCGATCATGGTGCCGAGGCGGATCACCACCGCCACCATCGGCGGATGATCGTAGTAGCCGCCCGCAAGATGTTTCGACCAGGTCCAGTAATAGGCCTCGTCGAAGGTCAGCGGCGTGAATGCCGCCGCAACAAGACGAAGCAGCACCAGCGCGGCAACGGTAATAGCCGCGCCGCGCGCCAGTTTCACATCGGCGGAAATCATTTCGCGCGCCAGACAAACAGGCTGGAGATACCGTAGTTCCAGACCACACCCATCAGCGCGCCGGCCGCACCGGCCAGCCACCAGATCGGCTCCTGATCGAACACGGTGGCCGCGACGCCGACATTGGCGAGCAGGCCCACGCTGCACACCAGATAGAACATCAGGAGGCCACGCATGAGTGCGAAGCCTTTCAGCCGCTGGTCCCGATAGGTCAATTGATTGTTCAGGAGGAAGTTTCCGGTCATCGCGACGAAAGCGGCGATGCCCTGCGCCTCGGCAAACGGCACCGTGAACGCAAGCGCCGAGTAGAGTGTCAGTAGATGGACGCCAAGGCCGATCCCGCCGACCAGTGCAAACAGCAGGAAGCGCAACGACACCAGATCGTTGGTCAGCTTCGCCAGCACGAGACCGAGGAAATCCAGCACCACCAGCAGATCCAGTTTGCTTTCGCCGTGCAGCCGCGCGCCGAAGGAATAAGGCACCTCGACGATGCGGAGCTTGCCGCCTGCCGTCGCCACGATGTCGAGCAGGATCTTGAAGCCCTGCACCGAGAGCGACGGCGCAAGCTGCTCGAAGCGATCGCGGCGAAGCATGAAAAAGCCGCTCATCGGATCGGCGATCTCGATATGCAGCAGCTTCTTCGCGATATTGGTCGCAATCACGCTGCCGCCGAGCCGCGCGCTGCCGAAGCTGCCGGTGTCGCCGCCGCTGACGTAGCGGCTGCCGACCACGAGTTCAGCCCGGTCCGATTGCAGAAGCGCGAGCATCTTCGGGAGTTGCGTTTCGTCGTGCTGCAAGTCCGCGTCCATCACCGCCACATAGGGCGCCGATGAGGCCAGGATGCCTTCGATGCAGGCTCCGGAAAGACCCCGCCGTCCGATACGCCGAATGCAGCGCACGCGTGGATCGCTCTGGGCCAGTTGCCGCGCGACCTCCCAGGTTCCGTCCGGAGAATTGTCATCGACAAAGATGACTTCCCACGCGATGCCGGACAGTGCCGCGTCCAGCTTCGCAAAAAGCCGGGGGACGTTGTCGCGCTCTTTGAAAGTCGGCACCACCACGCATAATTGACGTGTGGGCGCCGTCCCGGGTGAGATGGCCTCAGTCATGGGGCCAGCGTATATCCGGGGTGCCGCAGGATGCCAAGACGCCCTCCCGGACCGCGATTTCGATAGAATAATACTGGGAAACCGGGTGGCGCGCCGAGAGCCCAAAATGCCAACGACCACGGAGGGAAACCGATGAGAGAATCAGGCAGCGCGTACATCCGGCGCGCATAACCTCTCATGGCATCTTCTCGTGGTCGTTCCGGCGATGGAGCGGGGGCTGCGACATCGCCGTTAAAAACAAGATAGGTACAGGATCGGCGTTCCGCAAGGTCCTCAAGGGAAACGAAAATGGCGAAGAAATCGGGTCAAATCCATATCGGCATCGGCGGCTGGACCTTCGCGCCGTGGCGCGGGGTGTTCTACCCGGAGAAGCTGACCCAGGCGAAGGAACTGTCCTACGCGGCGTCCAAGCTGACCTCGATCGAGATCAACGGCACGTATTATGGTTCGCAGAAGCCGGAGAGCTTCCGCAAATGGGCCAGCGAGGTGCCGGACGGCTTCGTGTTCTCGGTGAAGGGACCGCGCTTCGCCACCAACCGCCGCGTGCTAGCGGAGGCCGGGGATTCCATCCAGCGGTTCTACGATTCCGGCGTCACCGAAATGGGCGACCGGCTCGGTCCGGTGCTATGGCAGTTCGCGCCGACCAAGAAATTCGACGAGGCGGATTTCGGAAAATTTCTCGAACTGCTGCCGCGCACGTTCGATGGCCTCGCGCTGCGCCATGTTGTCGAAGTGCGCAACGATAGTTTCTGCACGCCGGCGTTCATTGCGCTGCTGCGGAAATTCGGGGTGGCCGTGGTGTATGCCGACCATGCGAAGTATCCGGCCATTGCCGACCTCACCACCGATTTCCTTTACGTGCGGCTTCAGACCGGCAAGGACACCGTCAAGACCGCCTACCCGCCCAAGGCGCTGGACGAGTGGGCCAAGCGGCTGACGCTGTGGGCGCAGGGCGGCGAACCGGACGACCTCGCTCATTCCGACCAGACGCCCGCGAAGAAGCAGCCGCGCGATGTGTTCGCCTACGTGATCCACGAAGGCAAAATCCGCGCGCCGGCAGGCGCGATGGAATTGATCGCGCGAGTGAAATGAGGCGATAGTTATCGCTGCCGCTCCATCGAACGCCGGGAGATCGCATGGCCAAAGCCAGAAAACTCTTCACCATCGGCTACGAACAAACACCGGCCAAGGCGGTGCTCGACGAATTGCAGCGCGCCGGCGTGAAGCTGCTGGTGGATGTGCGCGCCATCGCCTCGTCACGCCGTCCGGGATTTTCCAAGACACAACTCGCTGCCGGACTGGACGAACGCGGTATCGGTTATGTCCATCTGCGCGGGCTCGGCACGCCGAAGGATGGCCGGGAGGCGGCGCGCGGCGGTGACATGAAGGCGCTGTCAAAAATCTATCACGCCCACCTCAAGACTCCGCAGGCGCGCGCGGAGATGGACGAACTCGAAACGCTGGTCATAAAGGCCGGGCCGGTCTGCATCCTGTGCTACGAACGCGATCACAACGCCTGTCACCGCAAGTTCATTGCCGAGATCATCGAGAATCGTGACGGGGCGAAGATCGAAAATCTGGTCGCCCCGCAATTCTAATTCTGACTTATCCACAGAACCGAGAATATCTTTCGTCGCATTCATGGGGCGTTCCCGACCCGTTCGCTAGACGATCCCCCTCTCCGCCGCTCTAATTAACCCACATTATTTACTTAAGCTATTTCTTTGGGGCTTTGGGGGCTCCATGCGTTGCGTGGGAAGGGTGTACGCGTTTTGCGTCACCGCCGCTCTGGTGTTGTGCGGTGGCGCTCCCGCTATTGCCGATCCGACAGTCAACGACACGGCCACCGATGCTCCCGCCGAAAGCCGCCTCAGCGGCGGCGGCACGCCGGAAAAATTCCTCTATTTCAGCGGCTTCGATCTCTGGCGCAGCGGCAGCTCGTTCTACGGCGGCATGCAATGGGCACCGCGCGGCCTGAACGCGGACGGCTTCACGCTCAAGCTGCTGCTCGCCGAAGGCACCTATCGCTACCTTGCAGGCACGGCCAACATCCGCGGCACTGGCCTGCTCGCCTCGATCATGCCGGGCTGGCGGATCAAGCGCGGCGATTTCGAAGCCAAGGTCTTCGCCGGTCTCGACCTTCAGAACCACCGAACGTCACCGGACGACCCCGGCAACAGTCTGCGCGGCAACCAGGCCGGTCTGCGCGTCGGCGCGGATCTGTGGTGGGAGCCGACATCGGCGATCATGGTGGCGGCGTCCATCTCGGGCTCCACCATCGGCACCACGTTCGGCGTGCGCGGCGCGGCCGGATGGCGCGTCATGGATCGCTTCTGGACCGGCCCCGAGATCGAGACATCCGGCGATCAGGTCTATCGCCAGTACCGGATCGGCGCGCACCTGACGTCGTTCAGGACCGCCGCCTTTGAATGGACGCTGGGCGCGGGCTATGTCGAGGATAACAGCCACCGTTCCGGGCTTTACGGACGCGTCAGTCTGCTCACGCGCCGATGACCCAGAATGGTCAGTTAGACTTTCGTAGACATACGCGAATCGAACACCAATTGTTGGATGGTATGATTTAGATCATGCCATAAAAGATGTATCAGACATTCCCTCCTCCTCTTGGGACAAGCAATGATTTCTTCCTGGGTTTCCGCGCGCCTTGCCACGCGAGATATTCACTATGGCTGGGTGATGGTCGCCGTGACGTTTCTTACGTCGCTCATCAGCTCTGCCTCGGTCGGCGCGCCGGGCGTGTTCATTCTGCCGCTCGAGAAGGAATTCGGCTGGACCACAACGCAGATATCCTCTGCGCTGTCGATCCGCCTGTTGCTGTTCGGTCTGATGGCGCCTTTCGCGGCCGCACTGATGGCGCGCTTCGGATTGCGCAACGTCGTGGTCTCGGCGCTGGCAATCATCGTGGCGGGACTGGTCGCATCGCTGGCCATGACACAGGCGTGGCACCTTATCTTGCTCTGGGGTTTTGTCGTCGGTTTCGGCACCGGGATGACCGCGATGGTACTCGGAGCCACCGTCGCAACACGCTGGTTCACCGCCCGCAGGGGATTGGTGGTCGGAGTTTTTGCAGCCAGCACCGCGACCGGCCAGCTCATCTTCCTTCCCATCCTGGCCTACCTCACCGAAACATTCGGCTGGCGCACGGCCATGGGCCTGATGTGCGTGATGCTCGCCCTGACCGCCGTGGCGGTGCTGCTGTTCATGCGTGACCGGCCATCCGATCTCGGACTGCGGCCATTTGGAGACAACGGCATACCGCCTGTTCCCGCAGCACCTCCGGCGACCTCCATCGTGTCGAGCGCGTTCATGGCCCTGCGCGATGCTTCGCGGACCCGCGTGTTCTGGATTCTGTTCGGCACATTCTTCATCTGCGGCGCCAGCACCAATGGGCTGGTGCAGACTCACCTCATTCCGATGTGCGCCGATTTCGGCATTCCCGCGACGACATCCGCAAGCCTGCTCGCAGCCATGGGCATCTTCGATTTCTTCGGCACCATCGCCTCGGGCTGGCTGTCGGACCGCTACGACAACCGCTGGCTGCTGTTCTGGTATTACGGCCTGCGCGGGCTGTCGCTGCTGTTCCTGCCGTTCACCGACTTCTCATTCTACGGGCTGTCGATTTTCGCCATGTTCTACGGTCTCGACTGGATCGCGACCGTTCCCCCGACGGTGAAGCTGACGGCCAGGCATTTCGGCCCGGAACGCGCCGCGATGGTGTTCGGCTGGATTTTCGTCGGCCATCAGTTCGGCTCGGCAACGGCCGCGTTCGGAGCGGGTCTCACGCGAACGCTGCTGGAGAGCTATCTGCCGGCGTTCTTCGCGGCGGGTGTGCTTTGCATCATCGCGGCGGCTGCCGTGTTGCTGCTCCGGCGCAGCGCAACGCCGATTGCGACCGCCGCATAGCGGAAGCCTCAATCCAGCGTGCGGCGGAATCGCGTGATCGCAATCGTCATGGCCACCAGCATCAGCACGAAGAGCGCGATGGCGTCGTATTGCAGGTTTTGCAGCGTGGCTCCTTTCAGCATGATGGCGCGCACGATGCGGATGTAATGGGTCAGCGGCAGCCCCTCGCCGATCCACTGCGCCCAGACCGGCATCCCCGCGAAGGGAAACATGAAGCCCGACAGCAGGATGTTCGGCAGAAAAAACATCATCGTCATCTGCATCGCCTGAAGCTGGTTCTGCGCGATGGTGGAGAACGTATAGCCGATCGACAAATTGGCCCCGATGAACAGCGTGGAGAGCAGCGCCAGCATCGCAAGACTGCCGAGGATAGGCACCTTGAACAGAAAGTGCCCGATGCCGATGATGATGGAGGCCTGGAGGAATCCGACAAGGACGTAGGGGATGATCTTGCCGAGCATCACCTCGATCGGCGTGATCGGCATCGCCAGCAGGTTTTCCATCGTGCCGCGCTCGATCTCGCGCGTCACCGACAGCGCGGTGAAGATCAGCATCGTCATGGTCAGGATGGTCCCGACCAGACCCGGCACGATGTTCAAGCGCGATTCCGCCGCCGGATTGTAGCGCGCATGGGCGCGAATCTCGAACGGCATCGACGGCGGATCGCCGACGAACAGATCGTGCTGGAGCGCCGTCTGCATCACCTGACCGAGCGCGCCCAGGGCCGATCCTGCCGCCACCGGATCGGTGGCATCCGCCGCCACCAGCAGCGCGGGTCTCTCGCCGCGCCGAACCCCGCGCTCGAAACCGCGCGGAATTTCGACACCGAACAGAACCTTGCCGGACTCCAGCAGGGCGTCGAACTCCGCCACGGTATGAACTTCGCGGGTAAAGTGGAAATACGCCGTGTTCTGAAGAGCCTTGAGGATAGAGCGTCCGAGATCGCTGTCCTCCTGCAACAACACCGCCGTCGGCAAATTGCGCGGCGTGGTGTTGATGGCATAACCGAACAGCAGAAGCTGCATGATCGGCAGTATCACGATCATCGCGAACGACACCCGGTCGCGGCGCAACTGGAGAAATTCCTTGACCAGCATCGCATAGGTGCGCTGCCAGAATCCGGAAAAAGCCGCCGCTGGTGAGATTGGTGTCGCTCATTGGAAATTATCCTTCGAGCGGCCCATCAACTCGATAAAGACGTCTTCAAGCGACGGTTCGGACCGGTGCCAGACCATGTCGCCGGCGGACCTGTACGGCGCGATGGCCGCTTCCAGCGCAGAAGCATCGCGCCCGGAGACATGAAGACTGTTGCCGAACGGCGCGACCATGTCGATGCCGGGCTTATCAGTCAGCTCCGTTGTCAGCTTGTTGAGGTCCCCGCCGGTGACCGTGTAGGTCGTCAGCGCGGATTTGGCGATGACGTCTTCAACGGTGCCGTGCGCCAGCAGATTGCCATAAGCGATATAAGCAATCTCGTGGCAGCGCTCGGCCTCGTCCATGTAATGCGTCGAGACCAGCACGGTCAGCCCTTCGGCAGCGAGTGCATGGATCTCGCTCCAGAATTCGCGCCGCGCCTTGGGATCGACACCGGCGGTCGGCTCGTCGAGCAGCAGCAATTGCGGGCTCGGCAACGTACAGGCGCCCAGCGCAAGGCGCTGCTTCCAACCGCCTGACAGTTCGCCTGCGAGCTGCTCGTCGCGTCCGGTAAGACCGAGACGCTTGATCATCTCGCGCGCGGCACCGCGCGGATCGCTCACGCCATAGAGCCGCGCCACGAATTCCAGATTCTCACGCACCGACAGATCCTGATAGAGACTGAAGCGCTGCGTCATGTAGCCGACCAGACGCTTGATCTTGTCGGCGTCGCGCCGGATGTCGTAGCCGAGGCACCTGCCCTCGCCGCTGTCGGGCGTCAGCAGGCCGCACAGCATGCGGATGGTCGTGGTCTTGCCGGAGCCATTCGGCCCGAGGAAGCCGTAGATCGTGCCGCGCTTCACCTGCATCGAAAGGTCATGCACCACCTCCCGGCCATCGAACGATTTCGACAGGTTACGGACGTCGATTGCGATGTCGGACGGTGCGGTTGAGCTGCTCACGGCGTCTTGCCGACGGTAAAGATGCTGACGGGCTGCCCGACGCGCAGACTGTCGGGCTTGTTCGGCCGCGCCTGGATCAGATAGACCAGCTTCGATCGCTCATCGAGGCTGTAGATCACCGGCGGCGTATATTCGGCCGTGGTGGCGATGAAGTAGATTTTCGCCACAAGGTCTGTGGCGCAGCCGTCGCAGGTGACGCGCACGTCCTCGCCGACCTTGAGCTTCGGCAATTCCGGCTCCGGCACGAAGAAACGCACCTTCATGTTGCCCGGCGGCAGGATGGAGATCACCGGCCGCTGCGCCGGAACGGTTTCACCTTCGCGGAAATAGATCTGCTGAATTGTGCCGGCGATGGGCGCGTTCATGCGCCGCCGTGCCAGCCGTGTCTGCGAGGTATTCACCTGCGCCTCGGCGACGCGCAGCGAAGCCAGCGCGGAATCGAAATTTGCCTGCGTGCCGGAGCCGGTCTTGCTGAGGCTGGCCGCGCGATCGTAAGCCTGCTGCGCATTCGCCAGCGTCGCGTTGCTCTGGTTCAGATTGGCCTGTTGCAGATCGTCATCGACCGCATAGAGCGGATCGCCCACCTTGACCTGATCGCCCTCGCGCACATTGAGCTTGACCACACGTCCCTGCTCGTCAGGGCTGACGAAGATCAGATCGGCCTCGATCCAGCCCTGATAACCGGGATTTTTCGATTCACCGCATCCGGCCAGGGCGACAAGCACCGCGGACAGAACAAAAGCCCGCATCACGTTTCGCGACGCAATCATGCCGCTTTCCCTTCACCAAAAATGGAATCAAGATGAACACGCAGCATCGTCGCGGCATCGATCGGCGCGTGCTTGCCGAACAGGCCCTGCCAGATCACCGCGACAACGAGCGGCGAGAACAGCAATTGTGGAAATTCCGCCAAACCCGGATTGCGAATCTCGCCGCGCGCGACGCCGTATTCGATCAGCTTGCGCATCCCGGCGATGCCCTGGGCGACTACCTCGCGATAGTAGAACTCCGCCAGCGACGGAAAGCGCGTGCCCTCGGAAATAATCAGACGCAGGATGTCGCCGCGCTTCGTCCCGATGACGTCGCTGACGAAGATGCCTGCCAGCGCCTCCATCGCCGCGCGTGCCGATCCCGCGCCCTCACCGATCGGCGGGTTTGAAACCCGCACGATCAGCGGCCCGAGCGCGGTGCGCACAAGCTCCTGAAACAGCGCTTCCTTGTCCTTGAAGTGGAGGTAGATCGTGCCCTTGGCGACGCCCGCGCGCTTGGCCACATCGTCGAGGCGCGTCGCGGCAAATCCCTTGGCGGTGAATTCGTCGAGACCCGCCGCGATGATCGCGGCGCGCCGCTCCGTCGCGCCGATCGCGCGCTTGGACGGACGCCGTGTCATCGAAGCGCGACCAGGCGACGCTTTCGCGCTGCGCCTAGACTTATCCTTTGAGGGACGGTTATCGATCAGCGAGATTTTAGGCACGCATCATTTTGACTGACTGGTCAGTCATTTTCAAGATGAAATACCGGCCTGTGTAGAAATCGCGCAAAGCATTGGACTACATATTAAAATGACTTCTGTGCCCCACGGAGGGAATCCGCGCCAGTCTCAGCCCCGGGCATCACATGCCCAGGCGCGGATGACGCATTCCTTGCCGCCGAACGCGTAGCACTTCTTCATCGCCTCGTTCAGCGCGCTGGAAATGCGCGGCGCGACCGCATAGCCGTGCGCGCCGCACGGCTTGGTCATGTCGAGCGACAGCGCGACACAGGCGCGCTTCATGGTCACAGCGCTACAATCACCCTTGCACTGCTTGAGAGCGGCGCTGCGTGCGCCCTGCTCCGCCGGATAGTCGAAGGCTTGGCCATAGGCGCCGCACTTGCCGATCGCCAGCGCACCGGCTGCGAAGGCCGGCGCTGCGATCAGATGAACGGCAAAAGCAGAAATAAAAACGAAAACCAAAAGCGTGCGAATGCACACGGCGGCACTGTCGAGCAAAATCCCCTCCCCAGAGGCTATCCGGGAATCATCCTAGGCAGGAGGGCGTTTCAACTTGGTGAACGGAAAGAAAACCCGGGCAGACCGGCTGCGTCAGGAGCCGTTGGCGCCGATCCGCAGACTGTCCTTGCGGGCATCGCTCAGCATTTCAGGCGTGTCGATGTCGAGAAAGGCGCTTTTGCCTTCGACCTCGACTTCGGTCACCGCCTCCATATGCCGCGCAATCAGGTGCCGCGCGCCAACATCGCCGTCGAGCGCCATCAATTCCGGGAAGAAGCGGCGCGACCACAACACCGGATTACCGCGCCGTCCACCCGCGACCGGCACCACAATCAGCGACCCGCGATCCGGCGCAAACGCTTCGGTGAGACGGTCGACCAGACTGGCATCGATCAGCGGCATGTCGCCAAGGCACACCACCGCACCATCGGCATTTTCAGGGACGGCACCGATGCCCGCCTTCACCGAGGTGGCAAGACCCTGGGCGAAATCTGGATTATGCACGAACTTGACGTTCAGTCCTTTCAAGGCGGCTTCGACTTCCGCGCGCTGGTGGCCGGTCACGACGATCACCGGCGAGGCTTTCGAGGCCAGCGCCTGCTCGGCGACGATCCGCACCAGCTTCTTGCCGTTCAGTTCGGCCAGCAGCTTGTTCGGCCCGCCCATGCGGGTCGAGCGGCCCGCCGCAAGAACGATGGCGGAGACGTTCCGGCTGCCGTCGGCGGCAACGGGCACACGCGGCTGCGGCCGCGTCACGATTTCCATCAACAGGCCGCCGACGCCCATTCCGGTCACATCCGCGCGTGTCACCGGGAGGCCCGCGAGAAGGCGCATCAAGATCCAGTCGAAGCCGTTTTCCTTCGGCGAGCGCGCACAGCCCGGCGCACCCAGCACGGGGCGGTCGTTCACCTTGCCGATCAGCATGAGGTTGCCGGGATCAACCGGCATGCCGAAATGCTCGACCGCGCCGCCGATCTGCTCGATGGCTGCCGGGATCACATCGCGCCGGTCGGCAATGGCGGACGCGCCGAACACCAGCACCAGCTCCGCGCCAAGCGCGAGCAGTTCGTCGATCGCGGATGCCAGCGCAGCTTCGTCATGCGGAACACGGCGCTCGGCGATGATGCGGGCGCCGGTCGGCGCGAGGCGCTCTTCCGTCACATGCAAGGTTTTCTCGATGACTTTCGGCGCGAGACCGGGCAGCAGCGTCGAGACCACACCGACGCGCTTGATCCTGAACGGCTCTACCCGCATGCGCCCGGCACCGACGGCGGCCACAGCGGCATCGCGCAACTTCGCTTCCACACCGAACGGAATGATCTTGACGGTCGCGACCATCTCGCCCGCAACCACCGCCTTGAAGGCTGGCAGCGTCGCAACGGTAACCGCTTCATCGACGCGGTTGATGCGATCGACGGAATCGCGGTCCACCACCAGCACGCCGGCTTCCGACGCGAACAGGTTGGCGCGCCCGGTAAACGCACGCTCGACGTTGACGCCCTCGCCCGCCACCGCCGCAGCAATGCTCGCCGCCGCTTCGTCCTCGGAGATGTCGTCCTTGTCGAGACGCGCGACCACGATTTCCTTGACGCCCGCCTGCTTTAGCGCCGCCACTTCGGCAAATCCGACGACGGTGCCCTTTTTGAGCACCAGCGAACTCTGACGGATAGCGTGGACAGTCACGCCGCCGAGCGCATCTTCAGGTTTAACCGGGCCAAATTTCATGCGGCAGACTTTGTCTTGAGCGGGGCATCGGCTGGCAGCCGAAGCCGGGCGGTGATCTCGGCCATGATAGCAACTGCGATCTCCGATGGCGAGACAGCTCCGATATTCAGGCCGATGGGGGCATGGATGCGGGCCAGCGCCGCGTCGGTCGCACCCTGCGCCTTGAGACGGTCCAATCGCTTGGCATGGGTCTTCCGCGACCCGAGCGCGCCGATATAGAAGCAATCACGGGACAACGCGTGCAGCAACGCCGGATCATCGATCTTGGGATCGTGGGTCAGCGCGACGAATGCCGTATAGCGGTCGATATGAAGCGGCGGCAACGCCACGTCCGGCCAGTCCGCAAATAGCGGCACGTCGGGAAATCGTTCCGGCGAGGCAAAGGCGGTGCGCGGGTCGATCACGAACACGTCATAATCCAGCGACTGCGCCAACGGCGCCAGCGCCTGACTGATGTGGACCGCGCCGATAATAACGAGGCGCGCGGTCGGCGCGTAGACGTTGAGAAACAATTTCTTGCCGTCTAACTCGATCATGCCGCTCTTGCCCATGCGCAGATGCTTGTCGAGTTCGGCGTGGAGAGGGTCGGCCGCGATGTCGGCGGCCTTGATCAGGCGCTGGTCGCCGCTCACCACGTCGGTGACGACGATCACGGCGCGGCGCGCCGCGCGCTCGGCGTTCAGTTCGGCCAGCGTATCGTGTTTCAAGAGTTGCCCACCTTCTCGACGAAGACGCGAATGGTGCCGCCGCATGACAGCCCGACGTTCCACGCGGTCTCGTCCGCGACGCCGAATTCCAGCATTTTCGGCTTGCCGCTGGCGATCACGTCGAGCGCCTCGGTGACCACCGCGCCCTCGACGCAGCCGCCGGAGACCGAGCCCAGGAACGTGCCGTCATCGTTGACGACGAGGCTCGATCCCGCCGGACGCGGCGCAGAACCCCAAGTCTCGACCACCGTCGCCAGCGCCACCCCGTGACCGGACTTCATCCAGTTCTCGGCGGCTCTCAGAATATCGTCGTCACGGTTGAGCATGGTTCTTACCTCAAGCTGCGGAGCGGGCATCGATACGGCGGGGTCGCGGGTCTGACGACAGCGCGGCGATCAGCCCTTCCATGGACTTCAAGTTATGCACGGGACGGAATTCATCAACATGCGGCAGCATCATTTTGATGCCCTGCGCCTTGGCCTCGAAGCCTTCGAACCGCAGCAGCGGATTGAGCCAGATCAGGCGTCGGCAGGAGCGATGCAGCCGGTCCATCTCGAATTCAAGCCGGGAATCCGCCTCGCGCTCAAGCCCGTCCGAGATCAGGAGCACGATGGCGCCCTGCCCGAGCACACGGCGGCCCCACTGGTTGTTGAAGTTATGGAGCGAGGTCGCGATCCGCGTGCCGCCCGCCCAGTCTTCGACGCTGCTCGAGCATGCCGCCAGCGCCTCGTCGGGATCGCGTGCGCGCAACGCCCGCGTCACATTGGTCAGCCGTGTACCGAAGAGGAACACCGAAACACGCTTCCGGGCATCGGTGATGGCATGCAGGAATTGCAGGAACAGCCGCGTGTAGTCGGTCATCGAGCCGGAAATATCGAGCAGCGCCACGATGGGCGCCGGCTTGTCGATCCGGCCGAGACGATGGAATTTCACGATCTCGCCGCCGGTGCGGAGGCTACCGCGCAATGTCCGCCGCAGATCGAGCCGCGTGCCATGCGCATCCGGCGCAAAACGCCGCGTCCGCAACTCGGCCTGCGGCAGCTTCATCTGCGCGATGGCGCGGGTTACCTCCGCGATCTCGGCTGCGCTCATCTGCGCGAAGTCCTTGCGTTGCAGAACCTCGCGATCGGACACCGAAAGCTGAACGTTTTTCTCCTCGATCTCCGGCGCATCGATATTGCGGCTCTGCGCGAAGGCTTCCTGCACGCGGCGTGATGCCGGCGGCGGAGGCTTCTGCGCCTCCGGCGGCAGCGGCACCGAATCCAGCATGTGATCCGTGCCCTCGGCGCGGCGGAAGAACAGGTCGAATGCCTGCGCAAACACCAAGGCATGCTCGCGGCGCTTGACGAAAATCGATTCCAGCGTGGTGAACAGATCGGCACGGTTGCCGATGTCGATCAGCCGCATCGCCTTCAGCGCATCGATCACCGCCCCCGGCCCGATCGGCAGCCCGGCGACGCGCAACGCGCGCGCAAAACCGATGACGTTGTCGGCGATCAATCCGGTCGCTGGGGTCTCGATGTCATTCGCCATCCTGTCACTCGTCATGACGTGTCCCGGATCGCATTCAGGCCGCAGGATCGCTGACAGCTTCCTTGACGGCCTTGTCGAGCGCCGGACCCTGCATGCGCCCGATGTCGTCCTGATATTTCAGCAGCGCGCCGAGCGTGTCGCCGACAATTTGCGGCGTCAGCGAGCGCGCATCGAGTTCGGTCAGCGCGGTCGCCCAGTCGATGGTCTCGGCGACACCCGGCACCTTGAACAGGTCTTGCTCGCGCAACGCTTGCACGAAGCCGACGACCTGCTGCGACAGCTTCGCGCTGATATTCGGGACGCGCGACTTGACGATGGCCAGTTCGCGTTCGGCCGACGGATAGTCCACCCAGTGATAGAGACAGCGGCGCTTGAGCGCGTCGTGAATTTCGCGAGTGCGGTTCGACGTGACGATAACGATAGGCGGCTGCGGCGCTTTCACCGTGCCGAATTCCGGGATGGTCACCTGGAAGTCGCTGAGGATTTCCAGCAGATACGCCTCGAACGCCTCGTCTGCGCGGTCGAGTTCGTCGATCAACAGCACCGGCGGACCTGAAACATCCGGCTCCAGCGCCTGCAACAACGGCCGCTTGATGAGATACTTTTCCGCGAAGATGTCCGCAGAAAGCTGTTCGCGGTCGGTCTCGCCGCTGGCCTCCGCCAGACGAATGGCGATCATCTGCGCCGCGCTGTTCCACTCGTACACGGCGGACGCAACGTCGAGACCTTCATAGCATTGCAGGCGGATCAGCTTGCGTCCGAGTGCGACTGCGAGAACCTTTGCGATCTCGGTCTTGCCGACGCCCGCCTCGCCTTCGAGAAACAACGGGCGGCCCATCTTCAATGACAGGAAGACGACCGTCGCGAGCGACCGCTCGGCGAGATAGCCACGGCTGGTGAGCAGATCGAGCGTTGCATCGACGGACGCCGGGATCTTGCTCATGCTCACACCAACTCCAAATTCAGCTCTTCACAGTCGCAGCTTCAACAGCACGGCGCGCAAGCACGCCAATCAAATGCGCGCGATACTCGGCGCTGCCGTGGATGTCGCTGTTGAGACCGTCGGCCGACACCGTCAGTCCGTCAAGCGACTTCGGCGAAAACCGCTTCTTCAGCGCTTCCTCGAACTCGGTGACGCGGAACACACCGTCGCCGCCCGCGCCGGTGACCGCAACACGCACATCCGACGGACGCCGCGCGACGAACACACCGACCAGCGCATAGCGCGACGCCTGATTGCGGAATTTCTGATACGCGGCCTTCTTCGGCAGCGGAAACATCACGCGGGTGATGATCTCGTCAGGCTCGAGCGCCGTCGTGAACAGGCCCTGAAAGTATTCCTCCGGCTTGAGCCGGCGCTTGTTGGTGACGATGGTCGCTCCCAGCGCCGTGACGGCAGCGGGATAATCCGCAGTCGGATCGTTGTTGGCGAGCGAACCGCCGATGGTGCCCTTGTGGCGAACCGCCGGATCGCCGATGAGGCCGGCAAGCTCGGCAAGCGCCGGGATCGCCTCGCCGACGATGGCGGAGTTCGCAACTTCGGCGTGAGTTGCCGTTGCACCGATCACCAGATTGCGGCCCTTCATCTCGATGCCGTTGAGGCCTTCGATATGACTGAGATCGACCAGATGCGGCGGCGCGGCAAGCCGCTGCTTCATCACCGGCACCAGCGTATGGCCGCCCGCGATCAGCTTGGCGTCCTCGTTCTTGACGAGAAGATTGGCGGCCTGCCGCACGGTCCCCGGGCGATGATATTTGAAATCGTACATAAAGAGGTCCTTCGGGAGCGTGTCGTTAGGCGAGATCGGATTTGGCCATCGCCTTGGCGCCGGCCGCGATCGACAGCACGATGTTCTGATAGCCGGTGCAGCGGCACAGATTGCCCTCAAGCTCCTCGCGGATCACATGATCGCTGAGGTCGTGGCCCTTGCGGTGCACGAGATCGACCGCAGTCATGATCATGCCCGGCGTACAGAAGCCGCATTGCAGGCCATGATTCTCGCGGAATGCTTCCTGCATCGGATGGAGCGGCGCGCCATCGGCGGCGAGACCCTCGATGGTCCTGACCTCGTGCCCGTCCGCCATCACCGCCAGCATGGTGCAGGACTTCACCGCCTTGCCGTCGAGATGAACCACGCAGGCGCCGCATTGCGACGTGTCGCAGCCGACATGAGTTCCGGTCAGCCTGAGATTCTCGCGCAGAAATTGCACAAGCAGCGTACGCGAATCGACCTTGCCCGTTACGGGAGTACCATTCACGATCAGTGAAATCTTGGCCATCAACACTCTCTTGTTTTCGGCTGAGCACCCAGGTTCTGGCGCTCAAATCTGGCGGCGCCGCAGGCACGGCGCAAACGCATTTAAAATGGTTCCAGATTGATAATATGGGCCATTCCGGCAATGAGCAACCGTGCGTGCACCGCCTGCGGACAAGAAGGCTTGATTTGCGGGAGGGGCTGATATGCCGAAACGGCTTTCAGCCCGCTTTCACGGCGTCCGCGAATTTTGCGAAAAACTCGTCGGCGAGCTTCTTGGCCGAGCCGTTGATGAGCCGCTGGCCCAGTTGCGCGAGCTTGCCGCCGATCTGGGCGTCGACATTATAACTCAGCAATGTGCCGCCATCCTTGTCGGCCAACGCCACTGTCGCGCCGCCCTTGGCGAAACCGGCGACGCCGCCCTCGCCCTCACCGGAAATCTTGTAACTGTTCGGCGGATCGAAGTCGCTCAGCGTCACCTTGCCCTTGAAGCGCGCGGACACCGGACCGACCTTCATCTTGGCGACGGCCTCGAACTGATTCTCTCCGGCGACGTTCAATTCCTCGCAGCCGGGAATGCAGGCTTTCAATACGGCCGGGTCGTTGAGCTTCGCCCAGACCACGTCGCGGGAAGCCGGAAGCTGAACCTCGCCGGTCATTGTCATCGCCATGAGCAAACCTCCCAATTCAATGGCCGCATCCGGCGACCGTATCTTAGTTGAGGTAAGCCACCGACAGCGGAATTGAAAGAGGATCGTTCGGGCAGGTGCGTTGCAAAAATCTCGGCAGCGCAGCGAATCTATTGGCATGCCATAGGCCGTTCGTTAGGGTCCGCGCATCATGAGCACATCCCTTTCGCCCCTGCTGGCGCCCATGCTGTCGAGCGACGCGATGCGCGCCCTCTGCGATGACGCCGCTTTCGTGCAGCGTATGCTGGATTTCGAGGGTGCGCTGGCGCGCGCGGAAGCTGCCACAGGTGTCATCCCCTCGCCCGCAGCGGACGTAATTTCGAAGGCCTGTCAGGCGGGGCAATTCGACATCGCGACTCTCGCCGACGGCGCGACAAAATCAGGCAACCTCGCCATCCCGCTGGTCAGGATGCTGACCGCCAACGTGGCGAAGATGGATGCCGAAGCGGCGCGTTATGTCCACTGGGGCGCGACCAGTCAGGATGTGATCGATACCGCAACCGTGTTGCAGTTGCGCGACGGCATCGACGTGTTGCTCAGCGATCTGGAACGCGCCGTCGCAGGTTTCGCAAAACAGGCACAGCAACATCGCCAGACCGTCGCCGTGGCGCGCACCTGGCTGCAACATGCGCTGCCGATGCCGTTCGGACTGAAACTCGCGGAATACGCCGCTGCGCTGCATCGCTCACGCATGCGTTTGAAGCGCCTGCGCGCCGAAGCATTGGTGCTGCAATTCGGCGGAGCTGCGGGAACGCTGGCCGCGCTCGGCGACAGGGGCCTGATCGTTGCGGAGCAACTCGCAAAGGAGCTTTCGCTGCCGCTGCCGGAAGCGCCGTGGCACACCCATCGCGACCGCATTGCAGAGGTGGCCTCGGCATTGGCGATTCTCGCCGGCACCTGCGGCAAGATCGCGCGCGATGTTTCGCTGCTGATGCAGACCGATGTCGCGGAAGCCTTCGAGCCTGCGGGCGAAGGCCGCGGCGGCTCATCGACCCTGCCGCACAAGCGCAACCCGGTTGCAGCAGCGACCGCGCTGGCCGCGGCAACCATGGCGCCGAATCTTGCGGCGACGATCTTCGCGGCGCAGGTACAGGACCACGAGCGCAGCGCCGGCCCATGGCATGCCGAATGGCCCACCTTGCCGATGCTGATGCTGGTCACGTCCGGCGCGCTGTCCTCCATTGTCGAGATCGCCGAAGGACTAGAAGTCGATGCGGTGCGCATGCGCGCCAATCTCGACTCAACGCACGGCCTCGTGATGACCGAGGCGGTAGCAATGGCGCTGGCGGAAAAGACCGGCAAGAGCGAAGCTCATCACATCGTCGAATCCGCGAGCCGCAAGGCGATCGAGAGCAAACAACACCTTCGCGATATTCTTAGCAAAGACCCGCGCGTGACGGCGCATCTCAGTGCCGACAGGCTTGAAAGCCTGTTCGAGCCGATGTCCTATCAGGGTGTATCGCAAACATTGATCGACCGGCTGCTTGCGTCGCTGAACGGAAATTAAAGCGAGCAACGCTGAACAAGTTCCAGAAGTGTCATTGCCGGGCTTGACCCGGCAATCCATCTTCTCGAAAGACTCTTTTCAGATGGATGCGCGGGTCAAGCCCGCGCATGACGACCCGGATATGAGGAGCCACTTCCATGCCCATGATCGATGCCGACGGCTGCCTGCTCAATGTCTCGGTGGAAGGCCGCGACGGCGGCCCCACCATCATGCTCTCCAATTCGCTCGGCGCAACCATGCAGATGTGGGAGCCGCAGATGGCGGCGCTGACAAAATTATATCGTGTCGTCCGTTACGACCGGCGCGGCCACGGCAAGTCCGCCATCCCGCCGGGACCGTATTCGATGGAGCGTTTCGGCAAGGACGTGCTGGCGATCCTCGACGACCTCAATATCGAGAAGGTGCACTGGTGCGGATTGTCGATGGGCGGCATGGTCGGGCAATGGCTCGGCGCCAATGCACCGGACCGGATCGGGAAACTGATCCTCGCCAATACCGCCTGCTACTATCCCGATCCGACCAACTGGAACAATCGCATCAAGGCGGTGAGCGAAAACGGCATCGCATCGATCGCCGACACCGTCATCGCGGCATGGCTGACGGCGGATTTCCGCGAACGCGAACCGCAGATCGCGGCAAAGTTGAAGGCGATGCTGATCGCCACGCCGCAGCAGGGCTATATCGCCTGCTGCGAAGCGTTGAGCAAACTCGATCAACGCGACCTGCTGCCGCGCATCCAGGCTCCGACGCTGGTGATCGCCGGCCGCCACGACACCTCGACGCCGGTGGAAGCCAGCGTGTTCATCCGCAGCCAGATTCCCAATGCAAGCATGACGCTGCTCGATGCGGCCCACATTTCAAACATCGAGCAGTCGCACAACTTTACCGAGGCCGTGGTTGGTTTTCTGACCCAGCGCTGAGCAAGGAATCCGCCGTCGGCGCTCAGGAATGGGGACTGCTCGACAAATAGCCGTGATGCGGTTCTGGCGAGGCCTGCTCTTTACGGGAGGCCACGACCTGGGGATCGGTATCGACAATCAAGATGATCGCAGCCCCGATCAGCAACAGCGCCTCGCTGGCGTGAAGCCGCAGCGCCGCCATTTCCCCGACTTTCGATGCGGCAATCAGGCTGGCCATGCTGATGAATGCACCAAGCCCCAAGGCGAAGGCGAGCGCCTCATCGGCGCCGCCCTTGTTACGAATCGCCGCACGGATGACCAGCAACAGGAACACAAGGAAGAAGGCGGCGACAATGACCTTCCCGAGCGCCAGCAGCCAGGCGATGCGGATGGTGCCGATCGGGGAAAGAGTGAGGAAATCGCTAACATACATCGCGGCGGCGATGTTGGTGCGATCGTAGAAGCCGCGGATCGGCGAAACCCAGATCTTCATCGCCGAAAGGGCCCAGGACGGGATGAAATAACACGCCAGAAGCACGCCGTTATACGTGCTGATCCGCCAATCCTTGTACATCGCCCGCCTACTCCAACCTGAAGCCGGAGCTAACTCCGCTCAACTGGGAGCGGCAATTTAAACCCTTTCTTAACCTTAATACGGCGGCCGGCCCTGTGGACAACCGGAGGCCGGACCATCACGCAAAAGAAAATCCCGCCTTTCGGCGGGATTTTCTCAACTTAACCACTCCGAACGCGAGCAGGACATGATTCAGAAAAGTGGAAACCGGTTTTCTGACCTAATCATGCCTGCGGTGTCAGTGGCCGCCCTTTTGGCTCTGCTGGCCTTGCTGTCCCGGCTTATGGTTCGGGTCCTGCTGCTGCTGGCCGGGCTTCTGACCGCCGCCCTGCTGCTGACCCGGTTTCTGGCCTGGATTCTGGCTCTGCTGGCCGGGGTTCTGGTTCGGATTGTTCTGGTTGCCCATGATGGCATCTCCTTTGTTGAACGGATGACCAACAGCCGCCATCGCCATTGGTTGCAATGGAACACCGTGTTCCTCCATGAACTTTTCATCGCACCGCAAACTTGGCGTGGACGATGACCCCACGCCGCACCCCTGCCGGTTGCCGCATTTGGTTCCCGCTGTTAGAAAATGGGACGACGCGACGATCCGGCTGCCGGGGCCTTCGACGTGTCGCTCTGTTTGCTCGAACACGGCAGCCCATGGATTACTTCGCCCAGCAACTCATCAACGGATTGGTGCTCGGTTCGATCTACGGGCTGATCGCGATCGGCTATACGATGGTCTACGGCATCGTCGGTATGATCAACTTCGCCCACGGCGACATCTTCATGATCGGCGGCTTCATCGCCCTCATCACGTTTCTCATTCTGGTGTCAATCGGCCTGACGGTCGTTCCCGTCATCCTGCTTCTGGTGCTGCTGGTCGCCATGGCAGTCACAGCGCTCTACGGCTGGACCGTCGAGCGAATTGCCTATCGTCCGCTGCGGCAGTCATTCCGCCTTGCTCCGATGCTCTCCGCCATCGGCATGTCATTCGTTCTGACGAACTATGCTCAGGTCGCGCAGGGAGCGCGCGTGAAGCCGGTGCCGCCCGTCATCACCGGCGGCTACACGCTGTTCGAGAACGACGGTTTTGTGGTCCGGTTGTCGAACATCCAGATCATCGTCGTTGTCACCACCATCATCCTGCTTGCGATCTTCTCCTGGCTGGTGGCGCGCACGCGGCTCGGCCGCGACATGCGCGCCTGCGAGCAGGACCAGACCATGGCGGCGCTGCTCGGTGTCGACGTCGACCGCACGATTTCGATGACCTTCGTGATCGGCGCAGCCCTCGCCGCCGTCGCCGGCATGATGTACCTGCTCTATTATGGCGTGGTCGATTTCTTCATGGGCTTCATCGCCGGCATCAAGGCGTTCACCGCCGCCGTGCTTGGCGGCATCGGCTCGCTGCCCGGCGCGATGCTCGGAGGATTGCTGATCGGCCTGATCGAAACCTTCTGGTCGGCCTACTTTACGTCCGAATACAAGGACGTCGCGGCGTTCTCGATCCTGATCGTCGTCCTCATCTTTCTTCCGACCGGTCTTCTTGGCCGTCCGGAAGTCGAAAAAGTCTGAGAGGCAGCGTGGCGCGTCCTGTCGATCCCGCCGCCCACGCGCGCAAAGCCGCCGCCGCTCCGCACGGCATCGCCTTCATTCTGAAGAAATCCCTCATCAGCGCCCTTGTGGCGCTGGTTCTGTTTTCGCTGATGATCGGCATCCGGACCGAAGCCGGTCCGGAGGGGCAGTTGATCTACTGGACGCGGTTCGGCGACTTGGCGGCGCTTGTGGCCGCGGTTTTTTTCGGCAGCATCATCGTCGAATTGCTGCGGCAGTGGATCGGACCATCGAAGACCATCTCGCTGCTTCCTGAATCCGCCAGCAGCACGATTGCCACGCTGCGCCGTTTTCTCGCGCCGGCGCTTCTCGTTTTCACGCTACTGGTGCCGGTGATCTTCTACGACCAGCGCTACATTCTCGATCTCGGCATTCTCGTCCTCACCTATGTGATGCTCGGATGGGGATTGAACGTCGTGGTCGGCCTCGCCGGCCTGCTCGATCTCGGTTATGTCGCATTTTACGCGGTCGGCGCATATTCCTACGCGCTGCTGGCGACGACCTTCGGACTGTCGTTCTGGGTCTGCCTGCCGCTGGCGGGAATCCTCGCGGCGTTCTGGGGCGTGCTGCTCGGCTTTCCGGTGCTGCGGCTGCGCGGCGACTATCTCGCCATCGTGACGCTTGCCTTCGGCGAGATCATCCGTCTCATCCTGCTCAACTGGCAGCATGTCACCGGCGGGCCGAACGGCATCACCGGGATTCCGCGCCCGAGTTTCTTCGGCATTCCGCTGACCAACACCGACGACGGCCTTGCCGCGATGCTGGGCATCGAATTCTCCGCGACGCACCGCGTCGTGTTCCTGTTCTATCTGATCCTCGCGCTCGCGCTGTTGACCAACTGGGTGACGATCCGACTGCGCCGCCTGCCGATCGGCCGCGCGTGGGAAGCGTTGCGCGAAGATGAAGTGGCGTGCCGCTCTCTCGGCATCAACACCACCACGACGAAGCTCACCGCGTTCGCAACCGGCGCGATGTTCGGCGGCTTCGCTGGCGCGTTCTTCGCCACCCGCCAGGGTTTCATCAGCCCGGAGTCGTTCACGTTCCAGGAATCCGCGCTGGTGCTGGCCATCGTCGTGCTCGGCGGTATGGGATCTCAGCTCGGCGTCGCGCTGGCGGCACTTGCGATGATCGGCGGGTTCGAGCTGTTCCGCGGCCTTGAGCAATTCCGCATGCTGGTATTCGGCGGCGCGATGGTGCTGCTGATGATCTGGCGGCCGCGTGGCCTGATCGGCCACCGCGCGCCATCGGTCTATCTGGAAAAGCCGACCGAGATTTCATCCGCAATGGTCAAGGAAGGCCACGGATGACCGCAGCCGCCGACGACATCCTAGTGGTCGATCACCTGTCGATGCGCTTCGGCGGTATCGTGGCAGTCAACGATCTGTCGTTCACCGCGAAGCGCGGCGACATCACCGCGCTGATCGGCCCCAACGGCGCGGGCAAGACCACCGTATTCAACTGCATCACGGGTTTCTACAAGCCGACCACCGGCATGATGCGTCTCATTCACGAGGACGGCCGGGAGTTCCTGCTGGAACGGCTGTTCGATTACCGCATCTCAAAAGTCGCGAAAGTCGCGCGCACGTTTCAGAATATCCGGCTGTTCGCGGGCATGACGGCGCTGGAAAACCTGTTGGTGGCGCAGCACAACGCGCTGATGCGCGCGTCAGGCTACACGTTTCTCGGCCTGATCGGCATGCCGGGATTTCGCGACGCCGAGCGCGATGCCATCGACCGGGCGCGCTACTGGCTCGACCGCATCGGTCTTACGCCGCGCGCCGACGACGCGGCGGGCAACCTTCCTTACGGCGACCAGCGGCGGCTGGAGATCGCGCGCGCGATGTGTTCAGAGCCCGCGCTGCTGTGCCTCGACGAACCCGCCGCCGGCCTGAACGCCCGCGAAAGCGACGAGCTGAGCCAGTTGCTGCTGGCGATCCGCAAGGATCATGGCACCTCAGTGCTGCTGATCGAGCACGACATGTCCGTGGTGATGGAAATCTCCGACTGCATCTTCGTGCTCGACCACGGCGTCAAGATCGCGGCCGGAACGCCGCGCGAAATACGTGATGATCCGAAAGTCATCGCCGCTTATCTCGGGGCCGACGAGCAAACCGCCATCGAAGTCATGGAGGGCGGAACGTGACCACGCCTCTCCTCTCCATTCGCGGCCTTGTCGCGGCCTATGGCAATATCGAAGCGCTGAAGGGCGTCGATCTCGACATCAATGCCGGCGAGATCGTCGCATTGATCGGGGCCAATGGGGCTGGCAAGTCCACGCTGATGATGTCGGTGTTCGGACGCCCGCGCGCCCGCGCCGGCACCATCGAATTCGATGGCCGCGACATCACGTTTGAGCCGACCCATCACGTTGCCCGCCTGCGGATTGCGCAGTCCCCCGAAGGGCGCCGCATTTTTCCGCGCATGACGGTGGCGGAAAACCTGCGCATGGGCGCGGACGCCGCCGTCGAGAGCACCGAAGCCGAGCGCAACGCCAGCCTAGAGCGCGTCTTCGCACTGTTCCCGCGCCTCAAGGAACGCATCGCGCAACGCGGCGGCACCCTGTCCGGCGGCGAACAGCAGATGCTGGCCATCGGCCGCGCGCTGATGAGCCGTCCGCGCCTGCTGATGCTGGATGAGCCGTCGCTCGGCCTTGCGCCACTGATCGCGCGGCAGATCTTCGATGCCGTCCGCACGCTCAACCGGCAGGACGGCCTCACCGTGCTGATCGTCGAGCAGAACGCCAATCACGCATTGAAACTCGCGCATCGCGGCTACGTCATGGTCAATGGCAAGATCACGCTGAGCGGCAGCGGTGCGGAACTTCTCGCGCGGCCTGAAATCCGCGCGGCGTACCTTGAAGGCGGAAGGCACTAGATGAATTGTGTCCGTCATCCTGAAGTGCGAGCACTCGCGAGCCTCGAAGGATGGCGGACCCATGCCGTCGCCCTTCGAGGCTCGCCGCATTGCGGCTCGCACCTCAGGGTGACGGACGGGATATAAAATTACGGGATCGAGATCTAGATGGACCAGTTCTACTCCAACAGATCCATCTTCCAGGTGCTGTTCGTCACCCTCGTGCTCGGCGCGGGATGCGCGCTGCTCACAGGCCGCGCCATTGCGCTCACCTGGCGGAGCATCTGGGTTGCGGCCATCGCGATGATCCCGCTGGGACTGGCGGTGCGTTTTGTGCATTTCGCGCTGTTCAACGAAACCCTGTTGCAGCCAAAGACCTATCTGGTCGAAACCGCCATCCTGATCGTGGTCGCCTGCCTGTCTTTTCAGCGCACCCGCGCCCGCCAGATGGTGAGACAATATTACTGGCTGTATGAGCCAAGCGGGCCGCTCGGCTGGCGGCTGCGGCAAGATGCGCCAGCCAAGGCGTGAGCGCTGCCGAAAATTGCCGATGACTTGCCGGTAAAATCAGCCGACAATACCCATGATTTATTCGCCCCGGCGGGCCGTTCCGCCACGCCCTTCGAGACCTGCATGAGGACTGCACTATGAAACCGATCCACATTCTTGGCCTCGCACTCGGCGCGTCGATTGCCATATCGACTGCTGCGTTTGCGCAAGACATTCCCGTCGCCGTCGCCGGTCCGATGACGGGCAGCGAATCCGCCTTCGGCCGCCAGATGAAGAACGGCGCGGACATGGCGGTCGCCGATCTCAACGCCGCGGGCGGCGTGATCGGCAGGAAACTCGCCTTGCAGGTCGGCGACGATGCCTGCGACCCGAAACAGGCCCGCTCGGTCGCCGAAAAGCTCGCAAGCTCGAAAGTTCAGGTTGTTGCCGGACACTTCTGCTCGTCGTCATCGATCCCGGCGTCGGAAGCCTATGCCGAAGGCAACGTGTTGCAGATCACACCGGCCTCGACCAATCCGGTATTCACCGAACGCAAGCTGTGGAATGTGCTGCGCGTGTGCGGCCGCGACGACCAGCAGGGCCTCGTCGCCGCGCAGTACATCCTGAAAGCCTTCGCCGGAAAGAACGTCGCAATCCTCAACGACAAGACCACTTATGGAAAGGGCCTTGCCGACGAGACCAAGAAGGCGCTGAACGCCGCAGGCTTCAAGGAGAAGCTGTTCGAATCCTACAACAAGGGCGACAAGGACTTTAACTCGATCGTCTCCCGCCTGAAGCGCGAGAACATCGATCTGGTCTATGTCGGCGGCTATCATCAGGAAGCCGGCCTGATCCTGCGCCAGATGCGCGATCAGGGTCTCAAGACCGTCCTCATGGCCGGCGACGCCATGAATGACAAGGAGTTCGCCTCGATCACCGGCGCTGCTGCGGAAGGCACGCTGTTCACCTTCGGACCCGATCCGCGCAACAAGCCGACCGCGAAAGCCATCGTCGAGAAGTTCAAGGCCAAGGGCATCGATCCGGAAGGCTACACGCTCTACACCTACGCCTCATTCCAGGTCTGGTCGCAGGCCGTCGACAAGATCAAGAGCACCGATCCGAAGAAGGTGGTCGAAGCCATCAAGGCCGGCGAATGGGACACCGTGCTGGGCAAACTGTCGTTCGACGCCAAGGGTGATATCAAGCTGCTCGACTACGTCGTCTACAAGTGGGACGCCAAGGGGAACTACGCCGAGCTTGGCAAGGGGTCGTAAGGAGTACGCTCCTCATCTAACAAGATCGTCATGGCCGGGCTTGTCCCGGCCATCTACGTCTTTGGATACCATTTTGAAGGCGTGGATGCCCAGACAAGCCCGGGCATGACAATTTCAAAGACGCGGCGCTACCCGAAATTCTGCAACGCCGGAAACGTCTCCAGCAGCCAGATGCTGACGTTCGATACCGCACCGGTGAGAAATCCGATCCCCACCAGGATCATCAGCACGCCCATGGTATGCTCGATGGTCGCAAGATATTTCTTCATCCGCGCGAACACCGACGAAAACTGCTCCACCATGAGCGCCGCGATCAGGAACGGAATGCCGAGGCCGGCGGAATAGACCGCGAGAAGTCCCGCCCCCTTCGCCACCGTCGCCTCCGAGGCTGCGACCGAGAGGATCGCCGCCAGGATCGGCCCGATGCATGGCGTCCAGCCGAATGCGAAGGCCAGCCCCATCACATAGGCACCCCACAGCCCGACCGGCTTCGGAATCGGCAGCCGGCCCTCGCGCATCAGGAAGCGAATGCGCGTCAGGCCGAGGAAATGCAGCCCCATCAGAATGATCGCGATGCCCGCAACGATCGACAGTTGCGCCGACCATGCCCGGATCAGGCCGCCGATCAGGCTGGCGCTGGCGCCGAGCGCCACGAAGACGGTGGAAAATCCTGCCACGAACACCAGCGCCGACAGCATCACGGCACGCTTCGAGACCGACTGTTCCTCGTCGCTGGCGACGTGCTCGATGGTCGCGCCGGTCAGATAGATCAGATACGGCGGCACCAGCGGCAGCACGCATGGCGAGAGAAAGCTGATGACGCCGGCGACGAGCGCGGCGGGGATCGAGACGTCCTGAATCATGCCGCTTATTGCACCGGCACGGCTATGCTATGCAAGCTCCGCGCCCCGCCCTTCCGCATGTTGTGATGGGCATGATCCCGAAAAGCGGACGCCGATTTTCGGACAGGATCATGCCCCAAAAGTAAATCCGGGAATGATCCATGAAAAACCTGCTCACCGACATTCCCGGCGTCCGCGTCGGTCACGCCGACGATGCCGCGCTCGCCTCCGGCGTCACGGCTATCGTGTTCGACCAGCCAGCCGTTGCATCCATCGACGTGCGCGGCGGCGGACCGGGCACGCGGGACGCTTCGATGCTCGATCCAGTCAACACCGTGGAACGCATCGATGGAATTGCACTGTCCGGCGGTTCAGCCTTCGGCCTCGAAGCCGGCGGCGGCGTGCAGGCGTGGCTCGCTGAGCATGGCCGGGGTTTCGTGGTGGGCAATGCCCTGATCCCCATCGTTCCCGGCGCGGTGCAGTTCGATATGCTCAACGGCGGAAACAAGACATGGGGCCGTTTCCCACCCTATCGCGATCTGGGTTATGCGGCGGCCGAAGCAGCCTCGGACGGCGCGTTCGCGCTCGGAAGCGTCGGCGCCGGCTACGGCGCGACCACAGTCAACTTCAAGGGCGGCCTCGGCTCGGCATCGGCGATCACCACCGGCGGCGTGCGCGTCGCTGCCATCGTATCGGTCAACGCGGTGGGCAGCGTCAATATCGGCGACGGCCCGTGGTTCTGGGCGGCGCCCTTCGAAGTCGGCGACGAATTCGGCGGCCGCGGATGGCCGCCCTCCTTCACGCCGGACATGCTCACGATGCGGCTCAAGGGCGCACCGGCCGCGACCTCCATCGAAAACACGACAATCGCGGTCGTGGTAACGGACGCCATCCTCACCAAGGCCCAGGCCAGGCGCATGGCGATCATCGCCCAGACCGGATTCGCCCGCGCGATCTATCCGGTCCATGCGCCGCTCGACGGCGACGCCGTATTCGCGGCAGCAACCTGCGAGAAAGAGATCGATCCGCTGTATGGCCTGACCGAACTCGGTGCGATTGCCGCGAACGTGATTGCGCGTGCGATTGCCCGCGGCGTCTACGAGGCGACCGCGCTGCCGTTCCCCGGCGCACTGCCGTCATGGAAAATACGATTCGGGAAATAACCCCGGCTGACGCGCGCGACAGATTGCGGCCTGCGAATTGCGTCAGACCGTGACCGACACCGACTGCCTGGCCGCGGTGGCGAGCGCGTCCGCCTGACGCTGCACCATCTTCTCGACGAGATTGTATTGCGATGAGGCGCTACTTGATGCCGTCGTTGACGCGGGTTGAGTCATGGTGAGCTTGGTGCCGTCGGCATAGGTCATCGTGGTCGTGACCGAACCGTCGCTGTTGGTGGTCGTGGTGCTGGTTGCGCCCTGAAGCGCCTGTGTCAGATCGTCCGAGCCGCCGGACTGATGCGCGTGATGAGCACCGCCTTTGCCTTTCAGCGCCGCGGCCATCTCATTCATGCTGATGGAGCCGTCGCCGTCGGTGTCCATCTTGCTAAACACATTGTCGGCGGCCTCGGTGTTGGTTCCACCCGCTCCGAGCTTGTCCTCGAACTCGGCCTTGGTGATCTTGCCATCGCCGTTGCCGTCGATCTGCCCGAACAAATCTTTCAGAGCATCCGACGGGCTGGTGGACGTCGTCGATTGCGTGGCCAGCAGCGTATTGAACGTCGACGGCGACAGCGGTGCGCTCGGCGCCGAAGTGCCCGATGGTGCAGCCGTCGAACCCTGCGCGTTCTGGGTCAGCCCGAAAATCGAATTCGATTGCTTGACGCCGGTGGTCTTCGCCGCACTGGACGTCAGCGACGACAGCAGATCCAGCGCGCCGACGGCGGCTCCGATGACTTGCAACATCACAACACTCCCCGAACCGCCAGCGGCGGCCACAGCTCATCCCTGCAATGATCCAGCAAATGCCATGCCGCTCCCGAAACCCTTTAAATGCGGCCATTTTCGCAGCCCACGGCACGATCCGACGCGGCAATTTCTGCCCGCCGCGGCAGGAATTGCCGTGAACCGCGCGCAACATCTGTGTACGCCGCGTGCCTCACATTGCCCGCGCCCGAGCGGCGTGTTAGGCGAAACCGTCCGTCACCGCTGGCCCATCATGCCAAGGAAGGCACCGGAAACCGCCATGTCCCAGCCGTTCGCATCGCGTCCCTTGATCATCGCGCCGTCGATCCTGGCGTCGGATTTTTCGAAGCTGGGCGAGGAAGTCCGCGCTGTCGATCAGGCAGGCGCCGACTGGATGCATCTCGACGTGATGGACGGCCACTTCGTGCCGAACATTTCCTACGGCCCCGATGTCATCAAGGCGATGCGGCCGCACTCGAAGAAGATCTTCGATGCGCACCTGATGATCGCGCCGTGCGATCCGTATCTCGAGGCCTTCGCCAAGGCCGGCTGCGATCACATCACGGTGCACGCCGAGGCCGGACCGCACCTGCATCGCTCGTTGCAGGCAATTCGCGCGCTCGGCAAGAAGGCCGGCGTCTCGCTGAACCCGGCGACGCCCGCGAGCGCCATCGAATATGTCATCGACATGATCGATCTGGTGCTGGTGATGTCGGTCAATCCCGGTTTCGGCGGGCAATCGTTCATCCCCGCCGTGCTGGAGAAGATTTCGCAGGTGCGCGCCATGTGCGCCGGACGGCCCATCGACATCGAGGTCGACGGCGGCGTCACGGCCGCCAACGCGGCCGAAATCGCCGCTGCCGGCGCCAATGCACTGGTCGCAGGCTCCGCCGTATTCAAGGGCGGCACAACGGACAGCTACAAGGCGAACATCGCCGCGATCCGCAACGCGGCCGCCTCGGCGCGCGGCGAAGCGATCTGAATCAAAAGGCCGCCCGCAATGCGGGCGGCCTCAGATTTACACGATCAGTGTCGCATTCGATCAGTTCGTTGCGTTCGTGAAAATCTTCACGTCTTCTTCCAGCAACAGCCGGTCCTGCACCAGTTGCTTGGCCGCCTTCTCGATCGCGGCTGCGCGGTCGCCTTCGTGCGGATAGCGCTCCGCCAATGACAGACGCGGATCGCCGGTCTTGAGCCGCTCATCCTTCGTCGAGGCGAACGGGACGAACGAACCATTGTTCTCGCACAATTCCCCTTCCGAGAATCCCGCCTTGCGCACATTCCAGCCGGTGTGAGTTGCAGCCGGTGCTTCCAGCGTCGGCAGGTGCACACCCGCAACCGCGCGGCCGTCCGCATCGGTCTTCGGCAGGAAGATCGGATACGGCTTGCCCTTTGTCGGAGGCATGGTGCCGAAGTCGATCAGCACCGGCCTGGTCATCGTGCCCTTGTAGGGAAAACCGGGAATATCGGGAAACCCGACATCCGCTTTGGTTGGTGCTACCAGCGTGCCATCGGCACGGCTCGGATAGCGGCTCTTCGGCGGCTCGGTGCCGTTGGTGATCCAGGCATCCATCGCCACCAACAGCGCCCGCACCGACGGACCCGCGTTCAGCGGATTGGTCGGGAGCTGACAGGTCTTGGTCATCTCCGGCTTGGAATTGGCCAGCGCGAAGTGTTGCAGGTTCGACAGGAAGAACAGCCGCACATTATCAGGCATCGCGATCGCATCGCCCTTGGTGTCGGTGACGACCAGCGATGCGCGCTGCTGGTAGAATTCGATCTCGCTGTCGGACTTGATGATCTTCGGGCAGTTGTTGGCGGCAAGGCAGCGCGCCAGCAGACCGTCCGTCTTCCCCGTCAGCACATCGGTGGTCACCGGATAGGTGAAGGGAAACTCCGATCCGGGATAGACCATGTCGGCGTGCTGGTACGGCGAACGGCCGGGCTGCGCGAAGCGATAGTTCGTGAAGGTCTTCTTGCCGCCGGAGATGTGGGGCATCAGGCCTTCGAACACCGTGCGGCCGGATTCGTCGGCATTGAATCCGAGATAGATGAAGTCGTGCAGATAGCGCCCGCTTTGCGACAGGCCGAAACCGATCGCCTTGTCGATGCTGCCCGCCAGCACATTCGGATTGCCCGCGGAGTCGGCCTGCTCGTAACGAAGGAATGAGACGATGTCGCGGGTGGTGGCGAGGCCCAGCCCCATCACCTTGGAATCCTTTGCCGGATAGACGAGTTCGTAAATCGCGCCGGCGTCGAAGTTCGCAGGCCGCGAGATCAAAACCTTGCCCTCGCCGTCATACTTAAACGAGAGGTCCTGCGGCGCGTTGCGCTCGTCGGCTTCGCGCTCGCGCACCGTGAGCTTGGCGTGGGACGGATCGAGATCGGCGGCGGGATAGCTGAGCGGCGCGCTCACCGGATTGGTCGTGTTGTCGAACACGAATTCCTCGCGCGCCAGACCTGTGACGCCAGGCACCGTGGGCGGCGAGAACGTCAGGCGTCCGCCGCCCGGGACAATGTCGCCCTGCCAGCCGTTCCAGACGATCGTGTAGCCGCGGTTCATCAGGAAGCCGTTGCCGGCATCGCTTGCCTTCACCAGATCGTTGACCACCGGATTGTTGTCGTTGAACAGCGCAAAGCTCAGCTTGCCGCCGCGGTTGATCGCTTCATAGAACAGGCGGCGATTGCCGTTGGCCGCATTGGTCGGACGCAGGATTTCGACATCGGTGACGGCCTCGACCAGCCCCTGCGCATTGCGCGGCGCCTTGTCGAGATCGACGATAATGGTGTTGTGGCTGTCGCCGGGCGCGACCGCGATGGTCGCGCGTGCGAGGATCCGGTCGTAGGTGCCGACGCTGCCGAAGGAACGGCCCTCGAACGCGGGCGATTCGGTTTTGACAATTTCAAGTTTGAGGACTTTTGCGGAGGCCGGACCGGCAGGCACAAGAATAGCGGCTGCGATCGCAGCCGCAGCGATAAGGCGCGTCATGTTTTCTCCCCTTTGACACCGGGACTTTTTCGCCCGGTTTCCTTGACGCTATCAGCCCCGCCAGGGCGCGCATAGGTTGCTGCACTCGCGCTCCCTGCATCCCCGCCATCCGGTTTACGCGGAGCAGTGCCGGGACAGGCCCCGAACGCTGAAAGCCCCTGAAAAGCGGCGGAAAACGGCGTGTTCTGTTTGTCTCCGGCGGACGGTTCTGATACAGCCTGCGCGAAAGGACCTGCCCATGATCCCACGCTATTCCCGCCCCGAAATGGTCTCCATTTGGGAGCCGCAGACGCGCTTCAAAATCTGGTTCGAGATCGAGGCGCATGCCGCGGACGCCTTGGCGGAACTGGGCGTGATTCCGAAGGACGCCGCCAAGACCATCTGGGCCAAGGCCAGTGACGCGATCTTCAACGTCGACCGGATCGACGAGATCGAGCGCGAGACCAAGCACGACGTCATCGCCTTCCTCACGCACCTCGCGGAGATCGTTGGCCCCGAAGCGCGCTTCGTGCATCAGGGCATGACGTCGTCGGACGTGCTGGACACCTGCCTCAACGTCCAACTCTCGCGCGCCGCCGACATCCTGATCGCCGACATCGACAAGGTACTCGCCGCGCTCAAGACCCGTGCCTTCGAACACAAGATGACGCCGACCATCGGCCGCTCCCACGGCATTCATGCCGAGCCGGTGACATTCGGCCTCAAGCTGGCCTATGCCTATGCCGAGTTCACCCGCGCACGCGAGCGCGTCGTCGCTGCACGCAAGGAAATCGCCACCTGCGCCATCTCCGGCGCGGTCGGCACGTTCGCGCAGATCGATCCACGCGTGGAGGAACACGTCGCCAAGGCAATGGGCCTCGCGGTCGAGCCGATCTCGACGCAAATCATTCCGCGCGACCGGCATGCGATGTTTTTCGCGACGCTGGGCGTCGTCGCCGCGTCGGTGGAACGCCTCGCGGTGGAAATCCGCCACATGCAGCGCACCGAGGTGCTGGAGGCTGAGGAATTCTTCTCCGAGGGCCAGAAGGGCTCGTCGGCAATGCCGCACAAGCGCAATCCGGTGCTGACGGAAAACCTCACCGGCCTGTCGCGCATGGTGCGGGCCTATGTGACGCCCGCGCTGGAAAACGTCGTGCTCTGGCACGAGCGCGACATCTCGCATTCCTCCGCCGAGCGCATGATGGGACCGGACGCCACGGTCACGCTCGACTTCGCGCTCAATCGCCTCGCCGGCGTTGTCGAGAAGCTGCTGGTCTATCCCGCCAACATGCAGAAGAATCTCGACCGCCTCGGCGGCCTTGTGCACTCGCAACGGCTCTTGATCGCGCTCACGCAGAAAGGCGCGTCGCGCGAGGACGCCTACAGGCTGGTGCAACGCAACGCCATGCCGGTCTGGCGCGGCGAAGGCGACTTCCAGTCCTTGTTGAAGAAGGACGCCGACGTGAAGAAATATCTGTCGGACAAGGAGATCGAGGAACAGTTTGACCTCGCGTATCACTTCAAGCACGTCGATACGATCTTCAAACGGGTCTTCGGGGCTTCCTGAACCGATGGGCGTCGTCACCGCGGTGAGCCTGCGCAAGGGCCACCATTTCAGCAAGACCAACGCCATGAGCATCCGGCTTCTGAGGGGGCTTGGTGTCGACGGTGATGCCCATATGGGCGAGACGGTGAAGCACCGCTCCCGCGTGGCCAAGGATCCAAACCAGCCGAACCTGCGTCAGGTGCATCTGCTGCACGAAGAACTGTTCGAGGAACTTCGCCCGAAGAACTTCATCGTCCGCCCGGGCGACATGGGCGAGAACGTTACCACGCGCGGCGTCGACCTTTTGGCTCTCCCCGCCGGCACGCGGCTGCATCTCGGCGAAAGCGCCGTGGTCGAGGTCACCGGTCTGCGCAATCCCTGCATCCAGATCGACCGCTTTCAGAAAGGCCTGATGGCCGCGACGCTGGACAAGGACGCCGACGGCAACCTGATCCGCAAGGCCGGGGTCATGAGCGTGGTGCTGGCCGAGGGCGATGTCCGTCCCGGCGATGCTGTCCGCGTTGAACTGCCGGACGGGCCGCACCAACCACTGCGGCCGGTCTAAGCGCCGCCACGACAACAGACTGGTAACCGCAGATCAGCTATCATGGCTTTTGTGTCCCACACGCCCACGATACTGGTGTTCGATTCCGGCCTCGGCGGCCTCACCGTGTTCCGCGAGATCGTCAAGCTGCGGCCGGGCGCGCGCTATGTTTACGTCGCGGACGACGCTTATTTTCCCTATGGCCAGCACACCGAGGACGAGATCGTCGCGCGCGTGGTGCCGCTGATCGGCGACCTGATCGCTGAACACGCGCCCGACCTCGTGGTCATCGCCTGCAACACCGCCTCCACGCTGGTGATGACGCAATTGCGCGAGGCCTACGGCGTGCCGTTCGTTGGCACCGTGCCCGCCATCAAGCCGGCCTGCGCCTCCTCAAAGACAAAGCGCGTCTCGGTGCTGGGCACCAGGGGCACCGTGAAGCGAGAATACACCAGGAAGCTGATCGCCGATTTCGCGCACGATTGCGACGTGACTTTGGTCGGCGCGGAGAATCTCGCGAGCCTTGCCGAGGCAGCGCTGCGTGGCGAGCGCGTCAGCGACGACGCTATCGCAGCCGAGATCGCGCCGTGTTTTCTCAATGGTGACGGGCGAACCGACACCGTGGTGCTGGCCTGCACGCACTATCCCCTGCTGATTGACCAGATGCTCGCGCTGGCGCCATGGAAGGTAGACTGGATCGATCCCGCGCCCGCGATTGCGCGGCGGGTCAGCGACCTGCTCGGTTCCGCCAGCGGCCTCGGCGAAACGCTCGGAGCGCGGATCCTGTTCACCTCGGGACAAGCACCCTCGCCGGTTCTGGCCAAGGCGCTCACGCCGTTTTTCGGCAACAGCCTCGTGAGTTGAGAACCACCCTTCCGCAGATACTGTCCCGCTGCTAGCCTCCCGCACGGTCTGTTCCACAAAGAGAACAGCAACGGGAGGATTTATAATGTTCAGGAAGACAGTGCTCTGCGCCTCTGTTCTCGCACTCGCCGGCATCGGCGCGGCGCTCGCTCAGCAGCCACCTGCGGGCATCAAACGCACCCCATTGCAGACGGTCCCTTTCCCCGAGGGCTACAATACCGTAGTCGGCATCGCCGAACTCGCCCCCGGCGTGAAGGCCGGCCGGCACACCCATCCGGGCATCGAGACCGGCTATGTCATGGAAGGCGAACTGGTGCTGTCCATCGACGGCCAGCCAGACAAGACCCTGAAACCCGGCGAATCCTACCAGATCCCGGCCGGGGCCGTTCACGATGCTGCCGTTCATGGCGATAAGCCCATGAAAGTGCTGGGAGTTTACGTGGTGGACAAGACCAAGCCGCTGGCCTCCCCGGCTCCGGCGAAATAGCCGAACTGTTTGACTTATCGGCCTTTTCTACCTATGAACACGTTGCTCGCGGGCCGGTTTCGGCCCGCGTTGCGTTTCGCGACCCGTGGTCCTCCCCATCAGGCTTATGAGGCGGACCTGTCAGCACCGGGACCATTCCCGCTGCACAGGAGGGCGCGTTTCCTCAAAACCTAACTTTTGAAAGAGGACGCGATGACTAAGCGTAGTGAGGCGAAGTACAAGATCGATCGCCGTATGGGCCAGAACATCTGGGGCCGCCCGAAGAGCCCCGTCAACAAGCGCGAATACGGCCCCGGCCAGCACGGCCAGCGCCGCAAGGGCAAGCTCTCCGACTTCGGCACGCAGCTCCGCGCCAAGCAAAAATTGAAGGGCTATTACGCCAACATTTCCGAGCGTCAGTTCCACGCGATCTACGTGGAAGCCAGCCGCCTCAAGGGCGACTCGGGCGAGAACCTGATCGGCCTGCTCGAGCGCCGCCTCGACACCGTGGTGTACCGCGCGAAGTTCGTGGCCACCATGTTCGCAGCGCGCCAGTTCATCAACCACGGCCACATCAAGGTGAACGGCAAGCGCGTCAACATCGCCAGCTACAAGGTCAAGGTCGGCGACGTCATCGAGATCAAGGAAGCCTCCAAGCAGCTCGCCTTCGTGCTCGAAGCCAACCAGCTCGGTGAACGTGACACCCCCGACTACCTCGAGGTCGATCACGGCAAACAGACCGCCAAGGTGGTGCGCATTCCGGGTCTCTCGGAAGTGCCGTTCCCGGTTCAGATGGAACCGCACCTCATCATCGAATTCTATTCGCGCTGATCGTTTCAGCCGGATTACAGACATACGAAGGCCGCCCGGTGGGCGGCCTTTTTCTTGAGCGCGTTTCAGCCGCTATTTCAGCGCGCCGTAGATCATGCTTTTCAGCGCCGACTGGATGCGCCCGCGCTGCGACGGCGACTGGATCATCAGGATCGCGAACATGTCTTCCTTCGGATCGACCAGGAAGTATGTGCCGCTGCCGCCGCTCCACTCGTACTCGCCCACTGAGCCAGCCCAATGGCTGACTCCGGCTTCGATGCGCACGGCAAAGCCAAGGCCGAAACCGTATCCGGCGCCGGGGAAATAATAGACCCACGGCTTGATGCCCGTGTCTCCGCCGATATGGTTCGACGTCATCAGGTCCACGGTCTTGCGCGCCAGAATCTGCTGGCCGCCAAGCTCGCCGCCGTTCAGCAGCATCTGCAAAAAGCGAGCATAATCCGCGATCGACGACACCATGCCGCCGCCGCCGGATTCCCATTTGGTGACGATACGCGGATCGCGCTTGATTCTGTCGTCCTTGTTGGCCAACGGCTCGGCCAGTAACGCCTGCTTCGCGGGATCGGTCACGAAGAAGCTGGTGTTGGTCATACCGAGCGGATCGAGCAGATTGTCCTTCTCGAACTGGTAGAGCGATTTGCCCGACACGATTTCGATCACACGGCCGAGTACGTCGGTCGCGTGACCGTAGGTCCACGTCTCGCCCGGCTGTTCGATCAGCGGCAGCGCCGCGATCTTGTCCGCCACTTCCGCATTGGTGAATTTCCCGGATATCAGATCGGCATCCTCGTAAGGCTTCTTCACCACGCCATACGCCAGCGAGGCATAGGGAATGCCCGCCGACTGCCGCAGCAGATCGTGAATGAGGATCGGGCGCTTTGGCGCCACCAGATCAAGCACCGGCTTGCCGTCGGGGCCGGCTTTTTCCACCCCGACCTTGATGTTGTAGAATCCGTGAATGTACTTCCCGACCTCGTCGTCCAGCGCGAGCTTGCCCTGCTCCACCAGCATCATCGCCGCTACCGACGTGATCGGCTTGGTCATCGAGAACAGCGTGAAGATAGTATCGCGCGTCATCGGCGCCTTGGTCGCGACATTGCGCACGCCGAAACCTTCGTAATACGCGGGCTGGCCGCGCCGCTGCACCAGCACGATGGCGCCAGGAATTTTCCCCGTCGCCACTTCGTTTTTCAAATATTCGGTAATGCGCGCGAGCCGCTGGGGGAAGAACCCCGCCTTGTCCGGGTTGGTCCGCGCCAGACTTTCCGCAGCGGTCGGCAACGCATGCAGCGAGGAGATTGCGAAGGAAACCAACGCGAGAAGCAAGGCCGAGCCAATACGCCTGCTGGTATGTGAATAAAACAACACCAATCTCCGCAAATCCGGTGAAATGAAGCCGGACTTTAGCGGCTGGCCAACATCGCGCAAGGAAACGAAAAAGGGTCAGCCCGATGCGTCGCAGCGGGCTGATCCCTGTCGTTCGACGGGCGATTACTTCTCAAACGCGCCGTAGACCATATTCTTCAGCGCAGTGCGGTGACGTCCGCGATGCTGCACGGTCTGGGACATGAAGACCACAAACATATCTTCCTTCGGATCGACCCAGAACGTCGTGCCGCCCGCGCCCGACCAGTTCATCTCACCGACGCTGCCCTCCATCACGCTGACGCCCGGCTCGGTGCGTACCGCGAAGCCGAGACCAAATCCGAAGCCCGGACCCGGCAGGTAATACGGCCCCGGCACCACGCCCGACGCCGGGCCGATGTGGTTCGATCCCATATAGGCGATGGTCTTCGGGCTGAGATAGCGCCTGCCATCGAGCGTGCCGCCGTTGAGCAGCATCTTCGTGAAGCGCGCATAGTCGCCGATGGTCGAGACCATGCCGCCGCCGCCGGACTCCCATTTGCGCGCGATGCGCGGGTCGTTCATCTCGGCATCGTTGCCAATCTTGCGGTCGTTCGGGAACGGCTCGGCGATCCGCGGCTGCTTCGCCTTGTCGGTGACATAGAAGCTGGTGTCCTTCATGCCGAGCGGATCGAGGATGCGCTCCTTCTCGAACTGGTACAGCGACTTGCCGGAGACGACTTCAACCACGCGGCCGAGAATGTCGGTGGAGTGGCTGTAGTCCCACGTCGATCCGGGCTGATAGGCCAGCGGCAGCTTGGCAATGCGATCGGCGAAGCCCGCGTTGTCAACATCCTCGGAGAATATTTTGGCGTCGACATAGGCTTTCTTGACGAGGCCCTCGCCGAAGAATCCATAGGTGATGCCCGAGGTATGCCGCATCAGGTCCTGCACCGTCATCGCCCGGCGCGGCATGACGAGATCGAGCGTCATCTGTCCGTCATCGCCCTTCTTCTCGACGCCGACCTTCACGTCCTTGAATGCAGGAATGAACTTCGCGACCGGATCGTCGAGTTGCAGCTTGCCTTCCTCGACCAGCATCATCGCCGCCACCGTCGTGACCGGCTTCGACATCGAATAGATGCGGAAGATCGTATCCGCCGTCATCGGCGCCTTGGTGGCGGGATCGCGCACGCCGAAGGTCTCGTAATAGGCGACCTGTCCGTGGCGCTGGATCATCAGCACGGCGCCCGGAATCTTGTTGGTGGCGATTTCGTTCTTGATGTAGGCGCCGATCCGCGCGAGTCCCGCGGGCGACAATCCCGCCTCGGCGGGACGGGTGCGGACAACGCTTTCAGCGAATGCACTGCTCGCAGCGGCGAGCGTGAGGGCAACAAACAGCGACGCCCTGATATGGCGAGATACGAACATACAAATCCTCCCGATTCTTTATCTGACTCAAGTCTGGTCAGACGAAGCCCCGGATCATGAGCGTCCGGGGTTGGGAGGAAGTGTATCGGTCGGGAGAAGAGTCGCACAAGCGAGGCGGCTCGCAGAGCCGCCGTCGCACAAATGCAAGTCTTTAGCCTGCAGGCTGCTGAACAGGCACGCCCTTGTCGGCCAGCAGCTGCTGCAATTCGCCCGCCTGGAACATCTCGCGGATGATGTCGCAGCCGCCGACGAACTCGCCCTTGACATAGAGCTGCGGAATGGTCGGCCAGTTCGAATAAATCTTGATGCCGTCGCGCAGTTCGCCGGACTCGAGAACATTCAAACCCTTATAGGCGATGCCGACGTGATCGAGAATCTGGACCACCTGACCCGAGAATCCGCACTGCGGAAACTGCGGTGTGCCCTTCATGAACAGCACGACGTCGTTGGACTTCACTTCGTTTTCGATGAATTGCTCGATGCTCATAATCGCGTCCTTGGTGACTCTGCCCTGCGGCAAGACCGGGATTTGCCTGCCAGCCTGTCGCTCTGGCCATATATGTAGCCCGAAAACGTTCCGCATCCCAATCAAATTGCCGAAGGGGTGCCATGCTGCTCTCCCCGAAGAGCTTTGGCTGACCGCCCAATAGTCCGCCCTGAAACCGGATCAGGCGTCCGGGCGTATCCACTTTGTGGCCGACCCGGCCTTTTAACGACCTGCGAAGCACCCCATTTACGAACATCCATTCTCTGGAACCGATCCGGGGAAGCATCGTTCTCTCCCGAACCGGAGATTCGCGTGACGAAACCAGCCTCCCAGCCAGACGCCCGCATCGCGACCTCTTCCCCATTTCCGGCCGATTCCCGCCAAGAATCCCACCCTTTGGCAAGCCGGCTGCTGGCGGCCTATCAGGCCGTGCGGGACGAGACCGAGCGACGGGCGGGGCCGCTGTCGCCCGAGGACCAGGTGATCCAGTCCATGCCGGACGCCAGCCCTACCAAATGGCACCGCGCCCATGTCACCTGGTTCTGGGAGCAATTCCTGCTCGGCGAACATTCGCCGGGCTACACGCCCTACCATCCGGACTACGCCTACCTGTTCAATTCCTATTACGTCAGCGCCGGTCCCCGCCACGCCCGTGCCCAGCGCGGCCACCTCACCCGCCCCGGCGCGGACGAGGTGACGGCCTACCGCAAGCATGTCGATGCCGCCGTCGCGGCATTTTTCGACACCGCAGATGAGGCGACGCTCGCGAAGCTGGAGCCGCTGATCGAGGTCGGCCTCAACCACGAACAGCAGCATCAGGAATTGTTGCTCACCGACATCCTGCACGTCTTCGCGCAGAATCCGGTCCCGCCGGCCTACGATCCGGGCTGGACCTTTCCCGCATCGAACCGCGATGGCGATGCATGGGTCACGCTGATGGAGGGTATCCACACCATCGGCCACACCGACGACTCGTTTCACTTCGACAACGAGAAGCCCGCACACCGCGCGCTGGTCGGTCCGGTGAAGCTGGCACGCAATCTTGTGACGAATGCGGAGTGGCTCGCCTTCATGAAGGCGGGCGGCTACACAACACCGGCGCTGTGGCTGATGGACGGCTTTGCCACCGCCGAGCGCGAGGAATGGCAGGCTCCCGGCCATTGGCGCTTCACCGATGGTGAATGGACGATCATGACGCTCGGTGGATTGCAGCCGGCCGACCCCGCGGCGCCGGTGTCGCATATCAGCTACTACGAAGCCGATGCGTTCGCGCGCTGGAGCGGAAAACATCTTCCCACCGAAATGGAATGGGAAGTCGCCGCCCGCGCCGGTCATCTCAACGACGCTTTCGGCCTTGTCTGGCAATGGACCCGCAGTTCCTATGCGCCATATCCGGGTTATCGCGCCATCGAAGGCGCGCTCGGCGAATACAACGGCAAGTTCATGGTGAACCAGTATGTGCTGCGCGGCTCGTCGCTGGCGACGCCGGACAACCACAGCCGTGTCACCTACCGCAACTTCTTCTATCCGCATCATCGCTGGCAATTCACGGGGCTGCGCCTCGCCGATTACGCCGTCTGACCTCCGAACCCACGAGATCGTCATGAATGTGCATATGACCGCGCTGGCCCACGAACTTCTTGACCCGAAGGATTGTCCGTTCGCGAAGGATGTCATTGCCGGACTGTCGCAGCAGCCGAAGCGTCTGCCGCCGAAATACTTCTACGACGAGACAGGCTCGAAACTGTTCGAACAGATCACGCTGCTGCCAGAATACTATCCCACCCGGACCGAGTTGCGGATTCTGCGCGACCGCGGCGCGGAGATCGCGGCGGCGATTCCGAAGAATGCCGCACTGGTGGAATTCGGCGCCGGTGCCACCACCAAGGTGCGGTTGCTGCTGCAACAGTGCGCGTTCGGCGCCTACGTGCCGGTCGACATTTCGGGCGACTTCCTCAACGGACAGGCTGATGACCTGCGCAAGGACTTTCCGGATCTCGCGATTCATCCCGTGGTCGCGGACTTCACCACGCCGTTTGAACTGCCGCCTGACGTGAAGGACATGCCGAAAGTCGGCTTCTTCCCCGGCTCGACCATCGGCAATTTCGATCCGCACGAGGCCTGCGCCTTCTTGCGCAGCGCGCGCGCCATCCTCGGCGACGGCGCGACCCTGATCGTCGGCGTCGATCTGGAGAAGGACGAGCGCGTGCTGCACGACGCCTATAACGACGACGCGGGCGTCACGGCCAGGTTCAATCTCAATATGCTGGTACGAATCAACCGCGACCTCGGCGGCAATTTCGACCTGTCCGGCTTCAGGCATCGCGCGATCTACAACCGCGAGCGCCACCGCATCGAGATGCATCTCATCAGCCGCAAGGCGCAGACGGGACGTCTACTCGGCCACACCTTCTCGTTCCGCACCGGCGAGACGATCCATACCGAAAGCAGCTACAAATACAGTCTCGAACGCTTTACCGCCTTGGCGCGCGGCTCGGGCTGGACCCCGCGCGCATCATGGACCGATCCCGACAGGATGTTCTCGGTTCACGCGCTGGTGGCGGAGGGCTGAGTCAAATCTCGTCCGATTTGGCCTGGGAGCCGAGCGAGATTGCCTCCCACGTGGCGACGATCAGCACAACGACCGTCGTCGCCGATGACAGCATCAGCGGCGACAAGTGATGCGCGAACGGCATCAGCGCGATCAAGAGGCCGATGCCGACCATGTGGGAGAGCTGGAAAATTCCGCGGATGCTGCGCTTGAACAGAATGGTACCGATCAGGAAGAGCAGCGGCCCACCGATCATGCTGAGAACGGCTTTCATATCCGAATGGCCTTCGGGATGCGCGAGCAGCAATTCATCTCCCACCGCCGACACCACGATACCGGCGACGATCGGCAAATGCAGATAGGTATAGGCCAGCCGGGCCAGCCGTCCGGTTTCTTCGGAATGCGAAATATGTTCGGCGCCCGCCTCCGCGCCGATATGAAAATACACCCACCACATCGCGATGCTGCCGATCAAGGCAACCACAAACGCGATAATTGTCGGCATGGTCCACGCCGTTGCCGCGAAGGTCGAGCCCGTGACGACGATGGATTCGCCGAGTGCGATGATGATGAACAGCGCGCAGCGCTCGGCCATGTGGCCGCCCTCGACCTCCCAATCGTTGAGAGGCGTCGCGCCGAGACCGGGAAACCAGAAACGCAGCGCCGGCCCGCAATACTCGATCGCGACCGCGACGATCCATAATGCGATTCTGGCCTGTCCTTCGGCAAAGCCGCCGGCAATCCAGAATACGCCGCTGCACATCAGCCAGCATGTGATGCGCAGCAAACTCATGCGCCAGCCGGGCTGGGACTTCGGGATTGAGAAGAACGTGAAAGCCGATCGTCCGACCTGCATGACGACAAAGGCCAATGCGAATGCCAGCCCGCGCGTCTCGAACGCCTTGGGAATGGAGGTGGACAGCAACAAGCCAAGGATCATCAGCACGAACAGCATCACGCGGACCGGCGTGCGCTCCGGATCGAGCCAATTGGTGATCCACGAGGTGAAGATCCATACCCACCACACCGCAAGGAACAGGATGGTGGTCTGCAATACGCCGAGAGGCGTGAAGTGCGCCAGCAGCGTGTGGGAGATCTGCGTGATCGCGAAAACAAAGACGAGATCGAAGAACAGCTCGACGTAAGTGACACGGTGATGCTGATGCGCCGCGCGCGCGCGCAGCAAACTTCCGTTTCTCGCCACCCCTACCCCCGCTTCCGACGTCAGGCTTCAGGCACGCCTGTCTGCAACGCCAGCGCGTGCAGCACGCCGCCCATCTGCCCCTTCAGCGAATTGTAGACGATCTGGTGCTGCTGCACCCGCGACTTGCCGCGAAAGGACTCCGAGATGACGGTGGCCGCATAGTGGTCGCCGTCGCCTGCGAGGTCGTGGATTTCCACCTTCGCGTCGGGCAACGCAGCCTTGATCATCGTTTCGATGTCCCGCGCGTCCATTGGCATGTCTTTGAATCTCCTGATCTTGAGCTAGTCCCGGCCCAAGCAATGCACCGAAATATGACTGATTCTAGCCCCTGCAACCCGTTGCGTCACGCAAGCATTGTGCCGGATCAACCCTATATTGCTTCCGAACAGGAGAGTTCGCCATGAACGTTCGGATGAAAATTCCCGGCCCCGACCACCCGATCACCATCACCCCGAACCCGAAGCGGGTCCGGGTCAGCGTCGGCGGCGAGATCATCGCCGAAACCAGCCACGCGCTCACTTTGAAAGAGGCGAGCTATCCGGCGGTCCAGTACATCCCGCGCGAGGACGCCGTTTCGTCAAAGTTGCAGCGGACGGCGCATTCCACCTACTGCCCCTACAAGGGCGATGCGAACTACTTCAGCATCGTCTCCGGCGGCAAGACGCTGGAGAACGCGATCTGGACCTACGAAACGCCCTATGACTCGGTGAAACAGATCGCCGGGCATCTGGCGTTCTATCCGGACAAGGTCACAATCGAGGAAGTCTGAGCGAAACTCAGGCCTTTCCCGCCATATAATCGGGCAGCCAGCTTTCGAAGCCGTGCTTGAGTTTGGCGATGGCGACCGGCGCTTCGCCTTCGACGGCGATGGCATGGCCACCGGTCTTACCGATAACATGGCACGGCACGTCGACGGCCTTGAGCTTGCTGAGCACGGTCAGCAGATGCTCCTCGGGGATCGTCACCACATAGCGCGCCTGATCCTCGCCGAACCACCACGCATGCGGTACAATATCCTCCGGCGGCGCATCGAGGATTGCGCCGATGCCGCTGGCCATCGCCATCTCGGTCAGCGCCACCAGCAGACCGCCATCGGACACATCATGCACGGCGCTTGCGGTGCCGCCCTTGATCATGCCGCGCACCACGTCGCCGTTACGCTTCTCGTGATCAAGGTCGACCGGCGGCGGCGCGCCCTCCTCCCTGCCGCAGATGTCACGCAGATAGACCGACTGGCCGAGCCAGCCCTGGGTGTCACCGATCAGCAGGATCGCTTCGTTCTCCGCCTTGAACGCCAGCGTCGCCGACTTGGTGAAATCATCCAGCAGTCCCACGCCGCCGATCGACGGCGTCGGCAGGATGCCGCGTCCGTTGGTCTCGTTGTAGAGCGAGACGTTGCCCGACACGACCGGGAACTCCAGCGCGGTACAGGCCGCGGCGATGCCTTTCAGGCAGCCGACAAACTGGCCCATGATTTCGGGACGCTCGGGATTACCGAAATTGAGATTGTCGGTGATCGCCAGCGGACGGCCACCCACCGCCGTGATGTTGCGCCACGCTTCGGCCACGGCCTGCTTGCCGCCCTCGAACGGATCGGCCTCGCAATAGCGCGGCGTGACATCGCAGGTCAGCGCGAGGCCCTTCGGCCCTTCCTGCACGCGCACCACGGCTGCATCGCCGCCGGGACGCTGCAAGGTGTTGCCGCCGATGACGTGATCGTACTGTTCCCACACCCAGCGCTTCGAGCACAGTTCCGGCGTGGCGATCAGCTTTGACAAAGCCTCCGGAATGGAAACCGGCGGCTTCACGTCGCGTGCGTGAATCACCGGAAGCTGCGGCGACGGCACATGCGGCCGGTCGTAGAGCGGCGCTTCCGACTCAAGTTCCTTGATCGGCAGATCGGCCATCACGTCGCCGCCATGCTTGACCACGAAGCGCTGGGTCGGCGTGGTGTAGCCGACCACCGCGAAATCGAGGCCCCACTTCCTGAAGATCGCCTCAGCCTGCTTTTCCTTCTCGGGCTTCAGCACCATGAGCATGCGCTCCTGGGATTCCGAGAGCATCATCTCGTAGGCGCTCATGCCGGTTTCGCGCGTCGGCACAGCGTCGAGATCGAGATCGACGCCAAGATCGCCCTTCGCGCCCATCTCGACGGCGGAGCACGTCAGGCCCGCGGCGCCCATGTCCTGAATCGCGATGACGCAATCCGCTTCCATGATTTCAAGACACGCCTCTAACAGCAGCTTTTCCGCGAACGGATCGCCCACCTGCACGGTCGGGCGTTTCTCGGCGCTGTCATCGTCGAATTCGGCGGAGGCCATCGTCGCGCCGTGGATGCCGTCACGGCCCGTCTTCGAGCCGAGATAGACGATCGGCATGTTCACGCCGGAGGCGGCCGCATAGAAAATCTTGTTGGTCTCGGCGAGACCCACCGCCATCGCGTTGACGAGGATGTTGCCGTCATAGCGGGTGTGAAACCGCGTCTGGCCGCCCACCGTTGGCACGCCGAACGAATTGCCGTAACCGCCGATGCCCGCTACCACGCCCGACACCAGATGCCGCGTGCGCGGATGCTCCGGCGAGCCGAACGAAATCGCGTTGAGGCAGGCGATGGGCCGCGCGCCCATGGTGAACACGTCGCGCAGGATGCCGCCGACACCCGTGGTCGCACCCTGATAGGGCTCGATGTAGCTCGGGTGGTTGTGGCTCTCCATCTTGAACACCACCGCAAGCCCGTCGCCGATATCGATGACGCCCGCGTTCTCGCCCGGCCCCTGAATGACCCACGGCGCCTTGGTCGGCAGGCCGCGCAGATGGAGTCGCGAGGACTTGTACGAGCAATGCTCATTCCACATCGCCGAAAAAATGCCGAGTTCCGTGAAGGTCGGGACGCGCCCGATCAGCTTGAGGATGCGCTCATATTCGTCGGGCTTGAGACCGTGGCTGGCAACAAGATCGGGGGTGATCTGGGGTTCGTTCCTGATCGTCAAGGCGACGTCGCTCCGGGTCAAATGCGGGTGTCCCTTTCCGGTGGACGGAAAGGCTGAATAAGGCGGAACAGGCGTGATTCCGGGCTTCTTTGTGCACGGCGGCCCGCGCCGCGGCAAGCATCAGATAGGCAGAAATCCCGTCCAAAAAAGCCCCGGTTGCCGCACGGCACCATCGTCTCTAAGACAGCCCGGAAACGCGCCGGTTTCGGCACACAAATGCTCAGGACATCGCCCCGTGAACGTCTCGCCTCCCCAGATCGGCCGCCCCCGTCCGGACCTCTATATCGCCACCGAGGGCGAGTTCGCCGGATGGCGGACCTGGAAGCGCGACAGCTTCGAGTCCAACAACGGCCCGTTCTGGCACAAGGTCGAGGACGACGGCACCGTCCGCTGCGCGTTCCGGGTCGAGAGCAAGCACCTAAACGGCATGCGCAATGTCCACGGCGGCTGCTACATGACGTTCGCGGATTATTGCCTGTTCGCCTTCGCCATTCGCGAACTTGAGGCCCCTGCCGTCACGGTATCGTTCGCCTGCGAATTTCTCGACGCCGCCAAGGAAGGCGATCTGGTCGAAGCCATCGGCGGCGTTACCCGCGCGGGCGGCTCACTGATCTTCCTGCGCGGCACGCTCGTCACCGGCAATAAACCGCTGTTCACTTTCTCCGGCACCATCAAGCGGATGAAAAAACGGGCATAGCTAAAATTTATGCAGAGAAATCCTAGCCTTGCTGACGGAGCATGGAACCGATTTTAGGTTCCATTAACCAAACAATACTAACCATTGTTACGCCAGCGCTTCTTGACCGCGCCCGGCACGCCGATCAGCCCTTCACATCGGACAACGTGGCCGACTGCCTGCTCACGGCAAGCGGAAACGCGTTCCCGTGTCTTTTGCAAGTCAGGTTCCCCGCAATGAATGATGCCGACACTCTCGCTTCCCGTCTCGCCTTCAACGGGATCAATGACGCATCGCGCGCGGTGCTCCGTGACGTCCGCCCGGTGGTGATGGCGGCGCTTCCGGCGATCCTCGATGATTTCTACGGGACCGTCGCGAAGTTTCCCGACGTGGGTAAGATGTTTCCGCGGCCGGAACACGTCGCTCATGCCAAGGCGGCACAACTGGCGCACTGGGACATGATCATGACGGCAAAGTTCGACGAGAACTATGTCCGCTCGGTGACCCGGATCGGCGAAGCGCATCATCGGCTGGGCCTTGAGCCACGCTGGTATATCGGCGGCTACAAGCGGATCATCAGCGGCCTGGTCCACCATGTCGAGACCAGCATCACCTCGCGTTTCGCGGGCCGGGCACTGTTCGAAAAGAAAGCAGCCATCATCGATGCCGTGGTCGGCGCGGCGATGCTGGATATGGACTTCGCGATTTCCGTCTACCTTGACGCCGGCAAGCGCGAAAAACGCGAGGCGCTGGACAAGCTGGCCGGGCAGTTCGAGCAAACCATCGCCCAGATCGTCCATCGGGTCGGCACCACCACGAAAGATCTCAACATCGCAGCGGACGCCTTGAAGTCGACGGCGGATGAAACCCGCCTGCTGTCGACGTCCGTTGCCGCGGCGTCCGAGGAAGCCTCCGCCAGCGTGCAATCGGTGGCAGCCGGCGCCGAGGAAATGGGATCGTCGGTCTCGGAAATATCCAGACAGGTGCAGGAATCGCTGAAGGTGGCGGGCGATGCCGTCCGGCAGGCAGAGAGCGCCAACGGCCGGATGACCAGCCTCACCGAGGCCGCCGGCCGCATCGGCGACGTCATCAAGATCATCAATGCCATCGCGGAACAGACCAACCTGCTCGCGCTCAACGCGACCATCGAGGCCGCGCGCGCCGGCGAAGCGGGCAAGGGATTTGCCGTCGTTGCGTCGGAGGTCAAGGCGCTCGCGTCGCAGACCGCCAAGGCGACGGAGGAGATCGGCACGCAGATCAGCGAGATGCAGACGTCGACCAGCGAAACCGTCGCCGCGATCACCGAGATCGGCAACACGATCGGCTCCATCTCGAAAATCGCCACCGCCATCTTCGAGGCCGTCGATCAGCAGAATGCCGCGACCACCGAGGTCGCCCGCAACATTCAGATGGCCGCCACCGGCGCGTCGGAAGTCGCGGCAAATATCGTTCGCGTCAACAGGGGCGCTGAAGACACCGGCCAAGCTGCGGCGAACGTCTTTGCCTCGGCCCATTCGCTCGGCAGCGAGAACCAGCAGTTGCAGACCGACGTGGATCAATTCCTCACGACACTGCGCACGGCGTAATAACGGACCAAGGACGCTTCGGGACGATACCCGGAGCGTCAGGCGGCCGCCTTCAAATGCTCGACCAAGCCTGCGAACAGGCCGCGGCCATCGGTGCAGCCCATGATGTCTTCGACGTGATTTTCGGGATGCGGCATCATGCCGAGCACGTTGCCCCTGTCGCTGACAATGCCGGCGATGGAGGCCGCGGCGCCGTTGATGTTGTGGGTATCGCCGACCTCACCTGACGGACTGCAATAGCGGTAGAGCACCCGGCCCTCGCCTTCGAGCCGCCGGATTGTCTCCTCGTCGGCGGCGTAGTTGCCTTCGCCATGCGCCACCGGCACGCGGATCACCTGCCCGGCATTATAACCGCGCGTGAACGGCGTGTCGGAGCGCTCGACGCGCAGATGCACGTCGCGGCAAATGAACTTGAGCTGCGCGTTGCGCATCAACACGCCGGGCAGCAGGCCCGTCTCGCACAGAATCTGGAAACCGTTGCAAACGCCGAGCACAAGGCCGCCAGCCGCAGCATGGGCGCGCACTGCGTCCATCACCGGCGCCCGCGCGGCGATGGCGCCGCAGCGCAGGTAGTCGCCATAGGAAAAGCCGCCCGGCACCACCACCAGATCGGTGCCCTTCGGCAGTGAGGTCTCGGCGTGCCACACCATCGCAGGCTCGACGCCGGAGATGAGCTTGAGCGCGCGCGCCATGTCGCGCTCGCGATTGATGCCGGGGAAGACGAGAATTGCGGATTTCATGACAGTGTCGGAGACTCGTGAAGATCAAGCCTGTGCTCGATGCGATCCAGGCGCCCTTCGTGGCGAACGAGCGTCGCATGGACCCCCGTTATTTCCTGAAACACGCTGGTGATTTCCTGCCGGATGCCATTTTGCGACGTGCGAAGGGCCTGCATCTCATGCTTGAGCTCATCGACTTTTCCATCGACCTGCGCGAGCCGCTCCGGCACGGCCTTCAGCACCTCATACATCAGCTCAGGCGACACATCAGCCATAGGCAGATCCTTTAGCCCTTCACCTCGATAGCATAATTCTCGATCACCGTGTTCGCCAGCAGCTTGTCGGCGGCGGCTTTCAGCGCGGCTTCGGCCTTGGCCTTGTCCGCACCGGCCAGTTCGATGTCGAACACCTTGCCCTGCCGCACGCTGGCGATACCATCGACGCCGAGCGATTTCAGCGCGCCTTCGATGGCCTTGCCCTGCGGATCGAGAATGCCGTTCTTCAATGTGACGGTGACGCGCGCCTTCATTTTATCCTCGTCATTCCGGATGAGCCGCGCAGCGGATCGATCCGGAATCTACTCATGACATCTGGATTCCGGGTTCGCTCGTGAAGCACTCGCGCCCCGGAATGACGTGCCTGCAATCAGCTCTTCACCAGCACCGGGCCGGAGCCCGCGGGACGATCGTTCTCGATCAGAATGCCGAGACGCTTAGCGACTTCGGTATAGGCCTCGAGCAGGCCACCGAGATCGCGGCGGAAGCGATCCTTGTCCATCTTCTCGTTCGACTTGATGTCCCACAACCGGCACGAGTCCGGCGAGATTTCATCGGCGACGATGATCCGCATCATATCGTTCTCGAACAGCCGTCCGCATTCCATCTTGAAATCCACCAGACGGATGCCGACGCCGAGGAACAGCCCGGTCAGGAAGTCGTTGACGCGGATGGCCAGCGCCATCATGTCGTCGATCTCCTGCGGCGTCGCCCAGCCGAACGCGGTGATGTGCTCCTCGGACACCATCGGGTCGCCGAGCTGGTCGTTCTTGTAGTAGAATTCGATGATCGAGCGCGGCAGTTGCGTGCCTTCCTCGATGCCGAGACGCTGCGACAGCGAGCCTGCGGCGACGTTCCGCACCACGACTTCCAGCGGCACGATCTCCACCTCGCGAATCAACTGCTCGCGCATGTTGAGCCGCTTGATGAAATGCGTCGGCACGCCGATGTCGTTCAGATGCTGAAAGATGTATTCCGAGATCCGGTTATTGAGGACGCCCTTGCCCTCGATAATCTGGTGTTTCTTGGCATTGAACGCGGTGGCGTCATCCTTGAAATGCTGGATCAGGGTGCCAGGCTCCGGCCCTTCGTAGAGGGTCTTGCCCTTGCCTTCGTAAATGCGACGCCGACGGCTCATAGGGATGTACCGTGTGTTGTTGAAGTCCATGACGTGGGGTGCTCCGGGTGATTTACGCGACCCACGGCGGAGCTGCCGTGAAGCCCGGAATCGTGAAACAAACCGCGAACCGGACTCGTCGGCAACCTAACCGATTGATCCAGCCGATACAATGTAAGGAGAGGCGTTTTACCGGCTGCTTTCAGCTTTCCTGCGACCTCTCGGGCGTTGCCTAAACGTTAGCTAGACCCCTATATGCTGGGCCACCACCGCCAGTTCAGGCAGAACCCAAATTCAGCTTACGGAACAAATATATGTCGACTTTTGACAAGCGCGAGGAAGGCTTCGAGAAAAAGTTCGCCCTTGATGAGGAACAGAAGTTCAAGGCGGAAGCCCGCCGGAACAAGCTGCTGGGTCTGTGGGCAGCCGAAAAGCTGGGCAAGGCCGGCGATGACGCCGCGGCCTATGCCAAGGAGGTGGTTTCGGCCGATTTCGAGGAAGCCGGCGACGCCGACGTGCTGCGCAAGGTCGCGAAAGACCTCGCGGGCAAGGCCACGGAGCAGGAAATCCGCGTGAAAATGGACGAACTGATCGCAATCGCCGCAGCCCAGATCAAAGCAGGGACGTAAGTCCGGCCGGTTGAAACAAAAACGCCGCGCGATCAAAATCGCGCGGCGCTTCCTTATTTGCGGCTCGAGTTACTTCAGGGCGTCCTGAACCTTCGCGATACCGGCGAGGACGCAGACTTCATCCTTGTCGCCGCCCGGCGCGCCCGACGCACCGACCGCGCCGATCGTCTCGTTGCCGACCTTGATCGGGACCGCGCCGGCAACCGCAACAACACCCGGAATCTGTTTCAGGTAGGCGCTATCAGGCTTGTCGGTCAGCTTCATGAATTCAGCCGACGTCTGGTTGCGGGTGCGCGCGGTGTAGGCCTTGAGGCGGCTGAATTCCATCGTATGCGGATTGGTGCCATCACCGCGCACCTGCGCGAACACATTTCCGCCCTTGTCCACGACGGTGACCGACACCTTATAGCCGTCCTTCGTGCACTGCTCCATGGTGCCCTGGATGATGGCCATGGCCATCGCCGTCGACACGTTCTTTTCCACCTGCGGCGCCTGGGCGCGGGCCGGACCGGCGACAACGATTGCAGCAGCCGTCAATGCTGCAAGACCGAGTGAACGCATATTGAAGCCTCCCTTTTGATGGTTTTTTGGTTTGTGCGTTTTTGTAGCAACCCTTCCTATCCCGCTTTAATCCCGCCGCAGAACAAGAATCGATATTGCAGAAGCGAAGGGGTGCTAGGGAGTGGCGGCCAGCCGGTCGAGCTGCGTGTCGAGGTCGGTCTCAACGTCCACGGCGGTGACGAGACATACGCGATAACCCCGCGCCTCAAGCCATTCGCGCCGCGTCGCACGGTCCCGCGCGATCGTCTCGCTCTCGTTGGCATTGACGATTTCAATGGCGATGCGCTTCGTGAACGACACGAAATCCGGAATGTGACGCCCCACCGGCGTCTGCCGCTTGAACTGCGACGCGAAGCGCCGGTCCGTGATCAGCGCCTGCCATAAAATGCGCTCGGCATCGGTCGGATTCCGCCGCAGCAGCCGCGCCAGTCCCCTCACCGTGCCGCTTTCGGACGGCGAGCGGCCCTCGGAGTGTTCGGCCAGCAATGCGCGCAGCCGCGTCGCCTCGGTCCCGTTCAGAACCCCGCCTTTTGCGGGGCCTTTGCGGCCCTCGGCGATGGCCATGACCACGCCGTGCAGGGTGTGCATGTCCTGCTTGGTCGGCTCCATGCGGGTGAAGATATTGCGCAGGTTCACCAGCATCACGTCGCGCTTCTCGGGCGGACGGAGGAATTCCACCCGGTCGAGTTCGCTGACGAGATTGTCGAAAAAAGCCTGCATCTGGTGGTTCGACGCGCGTTCGGAGCGCTCCGGCATGTCATAGGGCAGCGCATTGGCCGTGACGAGCTTGAACCATTCGTAGCCCATCAGGAGAACCGCCTGGGCGAGGTTCAGCGACGCAAATCCCGGATTGACCGGAAATGTCACGATCCGGTTGGCGAGCGCCACCTCGTCGTTCTGCAAGCCGTAGCGCTCGCGTCCAAACATGATCGCGGCGGTGCCGCTGGCCGCGGTTTCGCTGACGATCTGGCGGGCGGCCTCCTCCGGTCCCACCACCGGCTTGGCCTGATCGTGCGCCCGCGCCGTGGTCGCGAACAGCAGGGAGCAGTCGGCCACAGCAGCCTCGACCGTATCGAACAGCTCGACCTTATCGAGAATATGATCCGCGCCGGCCGCGGCGCGCTGGGCCGCGATATTCGGCCAGCCGTCGCGCGGATTGACGATCCGCAGGCGGGTGAGCCCGAAATTGCCCATGGCGCGGGCGCACATGCCGATGTTCTCGCCGAGTTGCGGCTCGACCAGAACCACCACGGGTCCATCCAATTCCGTACGCGGCTTGGTCTTGTCGGTGCCTGAACCGGTCATGGTCTCTGCTTTGATCTGTCTGTTTTCCCCTGCCGTAACGCAGTTGAAGCCCGACAGGTCAAGACCTTTTCTCGATCGCCCGGAAGCGGCCAAATGCCCGTGCAAGGCAGGAATGCCCGAACCGACGCGTTCGGGTTTTGAACTCGGGCAGCCGATTGGGGTAGTAATTGCGCACGAGGTGACCCTTGACCCAGACAGAGACGACCGGCACGCCCCCCAGCCCTTCGACAACTCCCGCACCCGGCCCGAACAAACCGGCCACAAGTGCGGCCTTGCGGCGGCTGGCCATTCCCGCTGCGTGCGTCGCCATCGCGGCAATCTTCGTGGTGCTGGCGACAGCGCGCTGGGACGAATGGGTCAGCAGCGCGACAATTCAGACAACCAACGATGCCTATGTCCGCGCCGAGGTTTCGCAACTGAGCAGCCGTGTGGCCGGCGAGGTCAAGACCGTGGCCGCCAGCGACTACCAGCGCGTCAAGGCCGGGGACCTGCTGGTCGAAATCGATCCCGCAGATTACGAGGCGCAGGTCGCACAAGCGGAAGCGGCGGTGGCAGGCGCGCAGGCCGCGCTCGATAACCTCGCCAATCAGGTCGAACTCCAGTACGCCACCATCGCGCAGTCCGAGGCCCAGCGCGCCTCCGCCGAAGCCATTCAGGTCGAAGCCCAGCAGGAATACGACCGTCAGCATGGCCTGCTCCAAAGCCCCGCCTTCACGCGCCAGCGGCTCGAACAGGCCACCGCAGCCCTCGCCAAGTCAGACGCTGATGTCCATGCCAGCCGCGCCGTCATCGCCGCGCAGAGGCATCAGCTTGAGGTCCTGGCCGGAACCAAGAAGCAGCGCGCCGCGGATGTTCTCGCCGCGCAGGCCGCTTTGAAGGCCGCCAAACTCAAGCTCGGCTACACCCGCATCGTCGCGCCGTTCGACGGCATCGTCGGCGCGCGGCAGGTGCAGCCCGGTGATTACGTCAACATCGGCAGCAATCTGTTCAATGTCGTACCGCTGCCGAATGTCTACGTGATCGCGAATTACAAGGAGACGCAGCTGACCCGCGTGAAACCGGGGCAGCCGGTGGAAATCACGGTCGACAGCTTCCCGCGCCAGACCTTGCGCGGCCGCGTGGCGCGCATCTCACCGGCCAGCGGGTCACAATTCGCGCTGCTGCCCCCCGATAACGCCACCGGGAATTTCACCAAGGTGGTGCAGCGCATTCCGCTGCGGATCGAATTCGACAAGGGGCAACCACTGCTCGACAATCTGCTTCCCGGCATGTCGGCGGAAACGCGGATCAACACCGAAGGATCGGTCGCGCCATCCCACACCGGAGCCAAAACCGGTGGCGGAAACTAAAATCATCGCCAGCGGGCCGGTTTCCACCGGCCAGCCCGCTCATTATCCGCTGCTGGCCGTCGCCGCGGTGCTGCTGGGCGCGTCGATGGCAAACATCGACAGCCGGATGTTTTCGATCGGGCTGCCCGATCTCAAGGGCGCCTTTTCGCTCTCCTTCGATGAAGGTGCGTGGCTCTCGACGGCTTCGACCGCGTCGCAAATCTTCATCGCGCCCGCCGTCGCGTGGATGGCCACGGTCTTCGGCCTGCGCCGCATTCTCGGCGCCCCCAGCCTCGTTTTCGCGGCGATCTCGCTCATGCTGCCGTTTGTTCGCGATTATCAGGCACTTATGGCCCTCACGATCCTGCACGGCCTGTTGCTCGGCACCTTCGTGCCGGCCACGCTGATGATCATTTTCCGCAATCTGCCGATGCAGTGGTGGCTGGTTGCGATCGGAATTTACGCGCTGCGGGTCGGCTTCTCGCTGAACTTCGGTCCCGCGCTGGTCGGCTTCTACGTCGATCACGTCGGCTGGCAGTGGCTCTATTGGCAGGACGCGATCATCGCCGTGCTTATGGCGATCCTGGTTTACCTCGGCGCGCCGCGCGAGCCCGTCAACCGGGCTCTGCTGGAGACGGCGGACTGGGGTGGAATGCTGCTGCTCGGAACCGGGATCGCGATGGTCTATGCCGGCCTCGATCAGGGCAACCGGCTGGACTGGCTCGGGTCCGGGACGGTGGTGGCGATGCTGCTGAGCGGCGCGGCTCTGCTGGTGGCGTTTTTTGTCAACGAGGCGCTGGTCCGGGATCCATGGGCCCATGCGAATGTGTTGCTGTCGCGCAATATCGGCTTCGCCCTGGTGGTGATCCTGCTCTACACCCTGACCAGTCTTTCCAATTCATCGCTTGTACCGAATTTCCTCTCCACGGTGGCGCAGCTACGTCCCGAACAGACCGGCCGCCTCCTGCTGGTTTACGGCGTCCTGCCGATGGCGATCACCTTTCCGGTCTCGATCTGGCTGGCGCGGCGTTTCGACGTGCGAATTCTGCTGGTGATCGGCCTGCTCACCTTCGCGGCGGCGGCTCTGCTCGGAACCCGGATCACCCACGAATGGGCGCTGACCGATTTCATCCCCATGGTGCTGCTTCAGTCCGTCGGCCAGTCCTTCACACTTCTTCCGATCATCCTGATCGCACTGGCCAATTCCGATCCGACGCGGGCGACCGCTTTTGCCGCCTATATCCAGATCATGCGGCTCGGCGGCGCGGAAATCGGCATCGCCCTGATGGGCACCTGGCTGCGGGTGCGTGAGCAGGTACATTCCAACCTGCTCGGCCAGCATGTCACCCACGCCAAGGACCAGGTACACGATCTTCTGGCCAAACTGTCCGGCTATTTCGCCAGCTACGGAACGGGCACCGCCACCGGGCGCAGCGTGGGCAAACTGGCCAGCATCGTTCAGCGCGAGGCCAATGTGCTGGCCTATATCGATGGCTTCTGGCTGACCTTCATTTTCGCGATTGCCGCGTTGCTCGTGGCGGCGCTGATTACCAAGGCCCCGCCCGGACCTTTCAGCCCGAAAACCCGATAGCTCCGGTTCGCCTGGGGATCGGCGCGGGTGTCTGTCCAACACCTGCGTATTTTGAATCTGGCGATGAAGACGCTGATTCAACCTCCGAACGTTTTGAATCAACGCCTGAAGATTCCGATTCAACCGCCGAGCATCTTGAATCAGGCTGTGAAGGTTCTGATTCAATCAGTGAAGACATTGAATCAAGACGCGAACAGATTGATTCAAGAGCGGATCGCAATGATTGAAATTATCTTTATAAATCAAAGGGGTTACTGGATCGTTTGAATCTCGCCCAAAACGCGAGGTGCCCGGTCCCGTTGCTCTTGCGCGTCGCCGGTGCATGAAAAATACGGCCGGCGGAAGTGCCAGGGACTTTCGCCTCTGCACGGTTTCGCAAAACCGCTCGCGCGCACCTGGCTGTCCAAAATTCGTGATCTGGAACAACTCGAAATCACGCTCCACGAGCGAAGTCCGCCCCGACCTGCCAGAAAGTCTCAGGTGCCTTGCCTTCCAGCCCGCCGAGACGGGTGCTATAGCCACAAGCTGGAACCTGTTGCGGTTCTCACGCCCTTTCCGCCCCCCATTTTAAGGCCCGATCCCCCATGGCAAAAATCAAGGTGACCAACCCCGTCGTCGAACTCGATGGCGACGAGATGACCCGGATCATCTGGCAGTACATCAAGGACAAGCTGATCAACCCGTTCCTCGATGTGAACCTCGAATATTACGACCTCGGGATGGAGTACCGCGACAAGACCAACGATCAGGTCACCATCGACGCAGCCAACGCGATCAAGAAGCACGGCGTCGGCGTCAAGTGCGCTACCATCACGCCGGACGAAGCCCGCGTGAAGGAATTCGGCCTCAAGGAAATGTGGAAGTCGCCGAACGGCACCATCCGCAACATCCTGGGCGGCGTGATCTTCCGCGAACCGATCATCTGCAAGAACGTGCCCCGCCTGGTGCCGGGCTGGACCAAGCCGATCATCATCGGCCGCCACGCGTTCGGCGACCAGTACCGCGCCACCGACTTCAAGTTCCCCGGCAAGGGCGTGCTGACCATGAAGTTCGTCGGCGAGGACGGCACCGTGATCGAGCGCGAGGTGTTCAAGTCGCCGGCCGCCGGCGTCGCCATGGGGATGTACAACCTGGACGATTCCATCCGCGATTTTGCACGTGCCTCGCTGAACTACGGCCTCTCGCGCGGCTATCCGGTCTATCTGTCGACCAAGAACACCATCCTCAAGGTCTATGACGGCCGCTTCAAGGACATCTTCCAGGAAATCTATGACAAAGATTTCAAAAAGGACTTTGAAGCCAAGGGCTTGACCTACGAACACCGCCTGATCGACGACATGGTCGCCTCGGCGCTCAAGTGGTCCGGCGGCTATGTCTGGGCCTGCAAGAACTACGACGGCGACGTGCAGTCCGACACCGTGGCGCAGGGCTACGGCTCGCTGGGCCTGATGACCTCGGTGCTGCTGACGCCGGACGGCAAGGTGGTGGAAGCTGAAGCCGCCCACGGCACCGTCACCCGCCACTACCGCGAGCACCAGAAGGGCAAGGAGACCTCAACCAACTCGATCGCGTCGATCTTCGCATGGACTCAAGGGTTGGCCCACCGCGCCAAGCTCGACAACAACGCCGAACTGGCGAAGTTCGCCAAGACGCTGGAGAAGGTCTGCGTCGATACGGTCGAATCCGGCTACATGACCAAGGACCTGGCGCTGCTGGTCGGCGCGGACCAGCGCTGGCTCTCCACCACCGGCTTCCTCGACAAGGTCGCGGAAAACCTCACCAAGGCGATGGCTGCATAAGCCCTGTCAAATATGGATAACGCGAAAGGCGCGGATGATCTCCGCGCCTTTTTGCTGCTCGCCTCCATCGTCTCCTGTCATCCTTCGAGGCTCGCAAGAGCTCGCACCTCAGGATGACGGCCCCGATTCAGTCGCTGGCGATATGACGAATCGTCATCCTGAGGTGCGAGCGCACTTAAAGCGCGAGCCTCGAAGGATGACGCGACTTATGCTGCCGCCCCCGCCGCGCCGATCTGCGCGATCATCGCTTTCGCAATCTCCATCTCACCCATGATGACCGACGTCGCGCCGTGGTGCATGAGGTGCGCGATTTCCTCTTCCGAGTGCGCGCGCGCGATGATCGGAAGGCCGGCACTGATCGCACGCGCCTTGGCGACGATCTGCCCGCCCTCGAACGCATCGGGGATCGCCACCAGCAGGCCTCGCGCCGCCGCAAGGTTCGCGGCCTGCAACATCCCGGCCGCAGCCGCGTTGCCGGTGATAACCTCGATGCCGTCCTTCTTCAGGCGCTCGACCGCGCCCGGCGTATCCTCGATCACCAGAAACGGCGTATTGGCCTGCCGCAGCGCCTTGCTGACCACGCTGCCAACCCGGCCATGCCCGACCAGCACCACATGGTTGAAAAGCTGCGACACCGGCAATTCGACGCGCGGGACCGGCTTCTCCTCGCCTGAAGCCTTTTTCGCACTGGCGTCTCTCTCCGCCAGAAACTTGTCGAGCAGCGCGAACCACAGCGGATTCAGCATGATCGAGATGATGGCGCCGGCCAGCACCAGATCGCGACCGCGTTCCGGCAACAACGCGAGGCTGACGCCCAGACTGACCAGGATGAAAGAGAATTCGCCGATCTGGGCGAGGCTGGCCGAAATCGTCAGCGCGGTCGAGTTCGGATGGCCGAACATTCGTACGATGCCGAAAGCCGCGATGGACTTGCCGAAAACGATAATAAAAACCGTTGCCAGCAAAGGCAGCGGCTCGCGCAGGATGATCGCCGGATCGACCAGCATGCCGACCGATACGAAGAACAGCACCGCGAATGCGTCGCGCAGCGGCAGCGTTTCGTTCGCCGCACGCTGACTGAGTTCGGATCTCGCTCAGGATCATGCCGGCGAAAAACGCGCCAAGCGCAAACGACACATCGAACAGGATCGCCGCGCCGAACGCGACGCCGAGCGAGATCGCAAACACCGCAAGGCGAAACAGTTCGCGCGAGCCGGTATGTGCCACATAGTGCAGGATCCACGGGATCACGCGGCGGCCCACCACCAGCATGAAAATGATAAACGCTGCGACCTTGCCAAGCGTGACCAGCACCGGCTGCGCCATTGCAAAGAAACTGAGGCCGTGGTCGCCCTCGCCTTTCAATAATCCCGCCAGTGCAGGCAGCAGCACCAGCGTCAGCACCATGGCGAGGTCTTCGACGATCAGCCAGCCGACCGCGATCCGGCCACGCTCGGTGTCCACCAGCCGCCGCTCCTGCAACGCGCGCAGCAGCACCACCGTGCTCGCCACCGACAGCGCAAGCCCGAACACCAGCCCGCCGCCGATCGGCCAGCCAAGTCCCCAGCCGAGTCCCATGCCGAGCAACGTCGCCACCGCGATCTGCACCACAGCGCCGGGCACCGCGATGGCACGCACCGAAAGCAGATCCTTCAGCGAGAAATGCAGGCCGACGCCGAACATCAGCAGAATGATTCCGATCTCGGCGAGTTCGTTGGCGATGTTCTGGTCGGCCACATAGCCCGGCGTGAACGGCCCCATCAGCACGCCCGCCACGAGGTAACCGACAAGCGGGGAAATCCGCACGCGCTGCGCCAGCGCGCCGAGCACAAAGGCCAGCACGAGGCCAACCACAACCGTTGAAATCAAAGGGGTATTGTGATTCATGCCGCATTTTGCTGCATGAGCGAATGCGACGCCAGCAGGTATTTAGTGACCCATCGCCGCAGTTGAATCGTGACACATCAAGCGTGTCATTACGCGGTCATCTTTCGAGGCGCACAAAAAGCGCACTCATCAGGATGACGGACTTCCTCTTCTGGGTAATCGCAACTGTTCCACCCTTCACGTCATTCCGGACATCGCGCCCTTCGCGCGATGATCCGGAATCCCGAAGAGTTCATCGGAAGCAACCGCGGGATTCCGGGTTCGCTCGCAAGGGCTCGCGCCCCGGAATGACGGCGCTGAATAACAATGCTCTCGCCGTCACGCGCCCATCGCGGCTTCGATCGCCTTCAGCGCGGCGTCGGCCTTCGCGCCGTCCGGTCCACCGGCCTGCGCCATGTCGGGCTTTCCGCCGCCGCCCTTGCCGCCGAGCACTTCTGACGCCTTGCGCACCAGATCGACTGCGCTGAAACGCGAGGTCAGATCGGGTGTGACGCCGACGACGACACTCGCCTTGCCGTCCTCGCTGGTCGCAACGAACGCGACCACACCGGAGCCTAGCTGTTTCTTGCCCTGGTCGGCGAGGCTCTTGAGGTCCTTGATCTCGATACCTTGAACGGCGCGGCCGAGGAATTTCACATCCGCCACGGTGCGAATGTCCGAACCGGCGCTGTCACCGCTTCCCGCGCCGCCGCCCATGGCGAGCTTCTTGCGCGCCTCGGAGAGATCACGCTCGAGCTTCTTGCGTTCCTCGATCAACGCCGCGACGCGCGTCGGCATCTCCTCAAGCGTGGTCTTGAGTTCGGCAGCAGCGGCTTTTGCAGTCTGGATCGTCGCGTTGGCGGCATGACGCGCATTGCGTCCGGTCAGCGCCTCGATGCGGCGAACCCCCGACGCCACCGCGCTCTCGCCGGTCACCGCAATGATGCCGATGTCGCCGGTGCGTCGCACATGGGTGCCGCCGCACAGTTCGACCGACCAGCCGAGCGTGTTGCCGCTTCCTGCGCCCATCGACACCACGCGCACCTCGTCGCCGTATTTCTCGCCGAACAGCGCCCGTGCACCCGACGCGCGTGCGTCATCGACGGCCATCGAACGGGTCAGCACCTCGCCGTTCTCCAGCACGACATCGTTGGCGATGTCCTCGATGCGGCGCAGTTCATCCGGCGTGATCGGCTTGTTGTGCGCGAAATCGAACCGCAGCCGCTCGGGCGCAACCATCGAGCCGCGCTGCGCGATGTGATCGCCCAGCACTTGCCGCAGTGCTTCGTGCAAGAGATGCGTGGCGGAGTGATTGGCGCGGATCGCCGTGCGCCGCCCATGATCGACTTCAAGCTGCAATGCCACGCCCGGCTTCAGCGTGCCCTGCTCCACCGTGCCGAGATGAACATAGAGATCGCCGGCCTTTTTCTGCGTGTCGGTCACGCGGACGCGGACGCCCTCGCCGCTCAGGATGCCGGTATCGCCGACCTGTCCTCCGGATTCGGCATAGAACGGTGTCTGGTTCATGACGATGGCGACGCTGTCGCCGGCCTTGGCGCTCTCGATCTCCTTGCCGTCCTTCACCAGCGCGGTGACGACGCCTTCCGCGATCTCGGTGTCGTAGCCGAGAAATTCGGTCGCCCCGAGCTTCTCGCGCAGCGGAAACCAGATATTCTCGGTCGCGGTGTCGCCCGACCCGGCCCACGCCGCGCGGGCCTTGGCGCGCTGCTGCTCCATCGCGTCGGTGAACGAGGCGATGTCGACGCCGATGCCACGGTTGCGCAGTGCATCCTGCGTGAGATCGAGCGGAAAGCCGTAGGTGTCGTACAGCGTGAACGCGGTCTCGCCGTCGAACATGTCGCCTTTCTTGAGCGACGCGCTTTTCTCGTCGAGGATGGTCAAGCCGCGATCGAGCGTCTTGCGGAAGCGGGTCTCTTCCAGCTTCAACGTTTCCTCGATGAGGTTTTCGGCGCGCACCAGTTCGGGATAGGCCTGACCCATTTCGCGCACCAGCGCCCACACCAGGCGATACATCAGCGGGTCTTTCGCGCCGAGCAACTGGCCGTGGCGCATGGCCCGGCGCATGATCCGGCGCAGCACGTAGCCGCGGCCCTCGTTCGACGGCAGCACGCCGTCGGAAATCAGGAACGACGACGCGCGCAGGTGATCGGCGATCACGCGCAGCGAGGCTTTCTGCTCGCCCTGCGGATCGGCGCCGGTCAATTCAGAGATGGCGTGGATCAGCGCGACGAACAGATCGATGTCGTAGTTGTCATGCTTGCCCTGAAGCACGGCGGCGATGCGCTCGAGGCCCATGCCGGTGTCGATCGACGGCTTCGGCAGCGCCACGCGGTTGCCGGGCGCGATCTGGTCGAACTGCATGAACACGAGATTCCAGATCTCGATGAAGCGATCGCCGTCTTCCTGGGTCGAACCCGGAGGGCCGCCCCAGATCTTGTCGCCATGATCGAAGAAGATTTCGGAGCACGGGCCGCAGGGGCCGGTGTCGCCCATCTGCCAGAAATTGTCCGACGTCCCGATGCGGATGATCTTCGATTCGGGCAGGCCCGCGATTGCCTTCCAGAGTTTCGCCGCCTCTTCGTCCTCGGAATAAACCGTGACCAGCAGCCTGTCTTTCGGAAGGCCGTACTCCTTCGTGATTAAATTCCAGGCAAGCTCGATGGCGCGTTCCTTGAAATAATCGCCGAACGAGAAGTTCCCGAGCATCTCGAAGAAGGTGTGATGCCGCGCGGTATATCCGACATTGTCGAGATCGTTGTGCTTGCCGCCGGCGCGAACGCATTTCTGCGACGAGGTGGCGCGCACATAGGGGCGCTTCTCAAGACCGGTGAAGACGTTCTTGAACTGCACCATGCCCGCATTGGTGAACATCAGGGTGGGGTCGTTGCGCGGCACAAGCGGCGACGACGGCACGATCTCGTGGCCGTTCTTCGCGAAAAAATTCAGATACGCCGACCTGATCTCGTTAACGCCGCTCATGCTCGTCCAATCGCGTCCGAAAAGCTCTGATTTCTATCGCGTTCTCGCCGTCAGAAGCGGAGCCCGCTTCGCCCGAAAACGCCCAATTGCACAGCCCGCAGTCATGACGCGTGCAGCGCAGTTTGTCTCGCCCCGTTTCTAGACGGAACGCACCCTTCATGTCCAGAAAGTGTGCAGCGGATCAGCAACTTGCAACCGGTCCCGGAAATGCCGCGAAGCCGTTGATAATCTCGCAGTTGCGTTGACAGGGCCTCGAAAGCCGTGTTTCCCTGCTTAAGTTAGCGTTGTAATACGCTGACAAGTCACGTCGGGAGAGACCGGTCGCTTTTTTTAACGAATTAGCTGACCGGCGCCGAAGGAGCAACCGCCCCGGAAACTCTCAGGCAAACGGACCGCGTGACGTACTGAAATCTGGAAAGAGATGCGGCCGGCCAGCCCGGCGCGGCATCCGCCGACGGGATAATACTCTCAGGCACAGCGACAGATGGGGCTTCGACAAGGTTTCGGGAACTGGTCCCGGAATCCGTCAGGAGCCCGACCATGCTTGCCGCCGAACGCGAATCCTCCGCCGTTGAACCTGCGCTGAAGCGCGTCCCGCTGCATGACCTGCACGTGGCGCGCGGCGGCAAGATCGTGCCGTTCGCCGGCTACGAGATGCCGGTGCAATATGCCGCAGGCGTGCTCAAGGAACACCTCCACACCCGCGCCTCCGCCGGCCTGTTCGACGTCTCGCATATGGGGCAAATCGCCCTCACGGCGAAATCCGGCAAGGTCGAGGACGCCGCCCGCGCGCTGGAACGGCTGGTGCCGCAGGATATTCTCGGCATCGTGCCCGGCCGCCAGCGCTATGCGCAATTCACCAATGAGAGCGGCGGCATTCTCGACGACCTGATGGTGGCGAATTTCGGGGATCACCTGTTTCTGGTGGTCAACGCCGCCTGCAAGATCGAGGATGAGGCGCATCTCCGCAAACACCTTTCCGATGTCTGCATCATCGCGCCGCTGCCGGATCGCGCGCTGATCGCGTTGCAGGGACCCAAGGCTGCGGAGGTATTGGCAAAGCACGCGCCCACAGTGGCGGCGATGCGCTTCATGGATGCCGGGCCGCACAAGGTGCAAATCTCTGGTCAAGTCATCGACTGTTTCGTTTCGCGCTCGGGCTACACCGGCGAGGACGGTTTTGAGATTTCGGTGCCCGCGAAAGATGCTGAACGGCTGGCGACGGCGCTGCTGGCCGATCCCGCCGTGCTGCCGATTGGGTTGGGAGCACGCGACAGCCTGCGGCTGGAAGCGGGGTTGTGCCTCTATGGCCATGACATCGACACCACGACCACGCCGGTCGAGGGCGCGCTGGAATGGTCGGTGCAAAAGAGCCGCCGCACCGGCGGCGCGCGGCCCGGTGGTTTTCCCGGCGCTGACATCATCCTGAAACAGTTCGACACCGGTGCGGCGCGCCGCCGCGTCGGCCTGCGCGCCGAGGGCCGCGCGCCGGTGCGCGAGCACGCAGCGCTCTACGCAGACGAAACTTCAAACGAGAAAATCGGCACGGTTACATCGGGCGGCTTCGGTCCGACGCTCAATGCGCCGGTCGCGATGGGCTACCTGCCGACCGCCCTCTCCAAGGACGGCACGATCGTCTTCGCCGATGTGCGCGGCCAGCGCCTGCCGCTGCGCACAGCGCCGATGCCGTTCGTGCCCAATGGATACAAACGCTAATTGCAACGCTGAGGATACACATGACCACGCTTTACACGCCCGATCACGAATGGCTCCGCATCGAAGGCGATGTCGCCACCATCGGCATCACCGACTACGCGCAGACCCAGCTCGGCGACGTGGTGTTCGTCGAACTGCCGAAGGTCGGCCGCAGCGTCAAGAAGGCCGAGGCCGCCGCCGTGGTCGAGAGCGTCAAGGCGGCGTCCGATGTTTATGCGCCAATCAACGGCGAGGTCGTCGAAGTCAACGACGCGCTGGTCGCCGATCCCTCGCTGATCAATTCCGATCCCGGCAAGGCGGCGTGGTTCTTCAAGCTGCGCATCGCCGACAAGGGCGATCTCGACGGCCTGATGGATGAAGCCGCCTACAAGGCCCATACGGCCTGAGGAGTTTGAGATGACCGCGCATCAGAAACCCGCTGAACCCGCCGTCGATTTCGTCCGCCGGCATGTCGGCCCCTCGCCGCGCGATATCGACGCCATGTTGCAGACCGTCGGTGCAGCGAGTCTCGGCGCGCTGATGGGCGAGACCCTGCCGGCCTCGATCCGTCAGAAGGCGCCGCTCGATCTCGGCAAGGCGTTCAGCGAGACCGAAGCGCTGGCGCACATGCGCGGCATCGCTTCGCGCAACCAGGTCTTCACCTCGCTGATCGGCCAGGGCTATTCCGGCACGATCATGCCCACCGTCATCCAGCGCAACATCCTTGAGAATCCCGCCTGGTACACGGCCTACACGCCGTATCAACCGGAGATCAGCCAGGGCCGGCTCGAGGCGCTGTTCAATTTCCAGACCATGATCTGCGACCTCACCGGCCTCGACATCGCCAATGCCTCGCTGCTCGATGAAGGCACCGCGGCGGCGGAAGCGATGGCGCTCGCCGAGCGGTCGTCGCCGGTGAAGACCAAGGCGTTCTTTGTCGATCATGAGGTGCATCCGCAGACGCTGGCGGTGCTGCGCACCCGCGCCGAGCCGCTGGGCTGGACCTTGATCGTCGGTGATCCCGCGCGCGATCTATCCAGCGCCGATGTGTTCGGCGCGCTGTTCCAGTATCCCGGCACGCACGGCGGCCTTACTGATCCCCGCGCGGCCATCGCAGCACTTCATGCCAAGGGCGGCCTCGCCGTCGTGGCCGCCGATCCGCTGGCGCTGACTCTCGTTTCCTCGCCCGGCGATCTCGGCGCGAACATCGCGATCGGATCGATGCAGCGCTTCGGCGTGCCGATGGGCTATGGCGGACCGCACGCTGCCTATATGGCGGTGAAGGACGCGCTGAAGCGCGCCATGCCGGGCCGCATTGTCGGCCTGTCGGTGGATTCGCGCGGCGCGCCCGCCTATCGGCTGGCCTTGCAAACCCGCGAACAGCACATCCGCCGCGAGAAGGCGACCTCGAACATCTGCACCGCGCAGGTGCTGCTCGCGGTGATCGCGTCGATGTACGCGGTCTATCACGGCCCCGAAGGGCTGACGCATATCGCGCGCACGGTGCATCGCCGCACGGCGGTGCTGGCGGCAGGGCTGCGCAAGCTCGGCTTCGCGCCCGCGAGCGAATCCTTCTTCGACACCGTCACCGTGCTGGCCGGCGCGAAGCAAAAAGACATCGTGGCGCGCGCGGGGGCGGAAAACATCAACCTGCGCATCGGCGAGCAGACGCTGTCCATCGCGCTCGACGAGACCACGACAGCCGAGACCGTCGAGGCGGTGTGGCGCGCGTTCGGCGGCGCGTTGTCCTACGCGGATGTCGAAAAAGACGCGCGCGACGCGCTGCCTTCGAATCTGACGCGTACCGGCAAGTTCCTCACCCATCCGGTATTCCACGCGCACCGCTCGGAGACCGAACTCTTGCGCTACATGCGCAAGCTGTCCGACCGCGACCTTGCGCTGGATCGTGCGATGATCCCGCTCGGCTCCTGCACCATGAAGCTGAACGCCACCACCGAGATGATCCCGGTGACCTGGCCCGAATTCGGCGCGCTGCATCCGTTCGCGCCGCGCGAACAGGCCGCCGGCTATCACGCGATGTTTGCCACGCTGGAGAAATGGCTGGCGGACATCACCGGCTATGACGCCGTGTCGTTGCAGCCGAACTCCGGCGCGCAGGGCGAATATGCCGGGCTGCTCGCGATCCGCGCTTATCATCTCTCACGCGGCGACGCACACCGCACGGTGTGCCTGATCCCCTCCTCGGCCCACGGCACCAATCCGGCCTCCGCCAGCATGGCCGGCATGGACGTCGTGGTCGTTGCCTGCGATGCCGGCGGCAATGTCGATGTCGAGGACATGCGCAAGAAGGCCGCGCAGCATGCCGACAGGCTCGCCGCTGTGATGATCACCTATCCCTCAACGCATGGCGTGTTCGAGGAACACATCCGCGAGATCTGCGATATCGTTCACGGCCACGGCGGACAGGTCTATCTCGACGGCGCCAATCTCAATGCGCAGGTTGGTCTGGCACGGCCCGGCGAATACGGCGCGGACGTCAGCCACCTCAACCTGCACAAGACCTTCTGCATTCCGCATGGCGGCGGCGGACCCGGCATGGGGCCGATCGGCGTGCGCGCGCATCTCGCGCCGTTCCTGCCGGGGCATGTCGCGGCGGATGGCGGCAAGGCGGCCGTCGGCGCGGTGTCGGCCGCGCCCTACGGCTCGGCGTCGATCCTCGTCATTTCCTACATCTACATGCTGATGATGGGCGGCGACGGACTGACCCGCGCCACGGAAGTCGCGATCCTCAACGCGAACTACATCGCCAAGCGGCTCGATCCGCATTTCCCGGTGCTTTACAAGAATCACAACGGCCGCGTCGCGCACGAGTGCATCGTCGATCCGCGCGGGCTGAAGGCAGGCTCCGGCGTGACGGTGGACGACATCGCCAAGCGCCTGATCGACTACGGCTTCCATGCGCCGACCATGAGTTTCCCGGTGCCGGGCACGCTGATGATCGAGCCGACCGAATCCGAATCGAAGGCGGAACTGGACCGGTTCTGCGACGCCATGATCGCAATCCGGCGCGAGATCGCCGATGTCGAAGCGGGCCGTTTCAAAATTGAGGCCTCGCCGCTGCGCCACGCGCCGCACACGGTGCATGACCTCGCCGAGGACACATGGGAGCGTCCCTACACGCGCGCCGAGGGCTGCTTCCCGGCGGGCACCTCGCGCACCGACAAGTACTGGTCGCCAGTCGGCCGCGTCGACAATGTCTACGGCGACCGCAATCTGATCTGCTCGTGCCCGCCGGTTTCGGACTACGCGCAGGCAGCGGAGTAGCTGCACACGCGATTTCTGAACCGGTCATCCCCGCGAAAGCGGGGATCCACCTTCCGCCTCTTGGGGGAGAGCAGCCTGCTCACATCCCACGGAATCGAGGGCTCAGTGAGTATGGGTCCCCGCTTTCGCGGGGACGACGCGAAGAGAGAACAGCCACGTTCGTTGCTCTCAAAACAAATCGGGCGCTGGGGATGTCGGCAACTCAACATCCACAACACCCGTTTGCTTCCGAAGCGTGATCTGATCCGAAAGGATTCCCGTCTTTCGGGATCACGCGGTCACCCGGGCCCTGCGGCCCGAGCCTCGGAAAAAGTCTAACCCCCGTCATTCCGGGATGCGCATCCTTCACGCGCAGACCCGAAATCTCGAACGGCTGGATTCGGGGGCGCCCGCAAGAACTCGCGCCCCGGAATCACCAATGTCTCAATCTTCCAGCGGCTCCTCGCCGTCCGCATCGCGCTCCGGCGAGCCTGCGAGAATCTGCTCAGCGATCAGGCCGGAGTTCTGCCGGATCGAGGCTTCGATCTTCGCCGTCATTTCCGGGTTGGCCTTGAGGAAGGCCTTTGAATTCTCGCGGCCCTGGCCGAGGCGCTGGCTGTCATAGGAGAACCACGCGCCGGATTTCTCGACGATGCCCGCCTTGACGCCGAGGT
>JANQAK010000004.1 GCA_024707075.1 Afipia sp. | reverse complement strand
TATCTGCGCGTCATGTTCGCGGTGGATGATCTGGATGCGACGCTGGAGCGGATCGGTCGCCATGGCGCAACCGTTGTCGGTGAGGTCGTTCGCTACCAGGACGTCTACCGCCTCTGCTACATCCGCGGGCCCGGAGGGCTCTCATCGGGCCTCGCCGAAGAACTGACCTGAGCGGCAACGACCCGAGGAGTCCGACATGCAATCCTTCATCTGCGTCACCTGTGGCGTTGGCCATGCGCCGTCGGGAGGTGCCGCCCGAGCGGTGTGCGATCTGCGACGACGAGCGGCGAGTATCCGACGGCGGCGGGCAGCGGTGGACGACGCTCACCGAACTGCGGGCCGATCACAGGAATGAGTTCCGTGAGCAGGAGCCGGACCTGGTCGGGATCGGGGCGACGCCGGCGATCGCCCATCGAGCAGCGCATGCTGCTGATCCGGCAGCCGGGGGCGGATTCTGTGGGATTGCACGCCGCTGGTGACGGATGAGGCGGTCAAGCGGATCCAGGAGCTGGGCGGTGTGCGGGCGATGGCGATCTCGCATCCGCACTTTTATTCCTCGATGGTCGACTGGTCCGAGGCGCTGGGCGGGGTGCCGATCCATATCCACGAGGCCAACCGGCCTTATGTGATGCGGCCTTCGGAGCGGGTGAGCTACTGGAGCGGCGAGACGCTCGACCTGGGACAGGGGATCACGCTGGATCCGCTGCGGCGGGCACTTTACTGGCTCGACGGCGCTGCATTGGCCCGGCGCGGACGGCAAGGGCGTGTTGATGACCGGCGACACCATCATGGTGGTGCCGGACACGCGCTGGGTGAGCTTCATGTACTCGTACCCCAACCTGATCCCGCTGCCGGAGCGGGAGGTGCGGCGGATCGTCGGCTGCGTCGAGCCTTTGCGTACGACCGCATCTATTCGGCCTGGTGGGACAGGGTGATGACGTCGGACGCGAAGGCGCGGGTGCATGCCTCGGCGGAAAGATATCTCGGCGATCCGCTGACCTATCGGTGATCACCTTCTCCCCTTGAGGGCAGCGGACGAGGGCGTTCGCCCTCGCCGCGAGGTGCCCGAAGGGCGGATGAGGGGTTTGCCTCAGCCCTCGATGCCGCCCATCGCTTCGCTCCGGTCGCGCAGACTTCGTCTGCGAACCCCTCATCCGGCGCTGCGCGCCACCTTCTCCCTCAAGGGGAGAAGGGAGGCCCGAGTTAATGGCAGTTGTCCTGACATAAGATATATCTTGGACATATCTTGAAGTCGCTTCAGCCGAGTTCTATCTTCCGGTCACCGTAAGATATATCTTGGAGTGAGATATGCATCATCATGATGATCCGCGCTGGGACCGGAAGTGGCGTCGCATGGAAGCGATGGCGCGCCGTGGGTTCCGCAAATTCGGGGACTTCAACATGAACATCAACCCCGGTGACTGGGGTGGGTTCGGCGGCAATTTCCGCATCGGGCGGATGCTGGCCTCGGGCGATCTGCGCCTCGTCGCGCTGTACCTGATCGAGCAGCAGCCACGGCATGGCTATGACCTGATCAAGGCGATCGAGGAGCATTCGAAGGGCTTCTATTCGCCGAGCCCGGGCATCGTCTATCCGGCCCTGACCTATCTCGAGGAGGCCGGCTACGTGACCTCGTCGGCCGAGGGGAACAAGAAGCTCTACACCATCACCGACGAAGGCCGGACGCATCTCGACGAGAACCGCGAGGCGATCCAGTCGACGCTCGATTTCCTCGCCAAGGCCGGCTCGGGGATGGAGCACCTGCGGGAGCGCATGGCGAGCCGCGATTTTCCGTTCACGCCCGAGGAGGCGGAGCAGTTCAAGGAGCGATTTCGGGGCATGGGGCGCCAGTTTGGCCGCCATGGCTGGTTCAACGATGAACAAGCTCCACCGCCTCCGCCCCCGCCGGGCAGCGACTGGGGCCGGCACGAGCACGGACACCGGCACGGGTTCGGACCCGGGTTCGGGCCGGGCGAACGCCCCGACCGTGATATCGACGACGTGGCGCCGGAAGTGAACGACGCCCGCAAGGCGCTGAAGAAGGCGATCAAGCAGGCGCTGAAGCGCGGGCCCGAGCATGAGCAGCGGGTCAGCCGAAATCCTGCAGCGAGCCGCCCGCGAAATCCGCGACGGGCTCGACGACGACGGGTCGGATATCGACCTCTAAGGCTGGGGCGGCTGGCCTTCCCCTCACCCTGACCCTCTCCCCGGCGGGGAGAGGGGACGCTTGTGGCACGGCCTGTGATCCATCGCCCCCTCTCCACACTGGGGAGAGGGTCGGGGGGAGGGGCAGTGTGTCCGAGCATCCGATTGACAACGACTCCCGTCCGCTCCGGATGCTCCCGCATCCGGGGTAGGCGGAGTTTTTCATCATGACGGAATGGTCGGAACGGGATCGGAAACTTGGGATGGACCGGCCGATCAGCCGGCGCGATTTCCTCAATGGCGTCGCGCTGACGGTGGTCGGCGCGGCAGCAGCGCAGGCCGGGCTGGGGATCGGCTCCGCCCGGGCGGAGCTCACTGATCAGTATCCGCCGCAACTGAAGAACCTGCGCGGACATTCCGAGGGCGCGATGAATGTCGGCCACGCGCTGCGCGACGGCACGTTCTGGTCGAGCGCCGGTGCGCCGGAAGCAACTGGCGAGACCTATGACCTGGTGGTCGTGGGTGGCGGCATTTCCGGGCTGGCGGCAGCCCAGCTGTTCCAGAAGCACAAGCCGGGAAAGGTGCTGATCCTCGAGAACAACGACGATTTCGGCGGCCATGCGCGGCGCAACGAGTATGTGACGTCTGCCGGGCGAACTGTGATCGGCTATGGCGGCAGCCAGTCGCTGCAGACGCCGAGCTATTTCTCCGAGGCGGTGCACTCCGTGCTCAAGGACATCGGCATCGAGCTCGAAAAGTTCGACAGCTATTACGACAGCGACTGGGAGGACGAGCGCGAACTCGGCAGCGCCGTGTTCTTCGCCAAGGAAGATGTTCGGCGAGGACAAGTTCGTGCCCGAGGCCGAGGCCGCCGCCGACTGGGTGCCGGAGACGCCGCTCAACGACAAGGCCAAGGCCGACCTGATCGAACTGATCGACGCGCCACGCGACTATCTCGCGGGCAAGACGCGCGAGGAAAAGCTCAAGCATTCTCAGCGAGACGACCTATGCGGACTTTCTCACCAAGATCTGCGGCTATGATCCGCAGCTCGTCACCTATTTCCAGGAATCGACGGCCGCCTATTTCGGTATCGGCATCGAGGGAACAACGGCGCTCGATGCCTGGGGGAACTGGAACCCCGGCTTTTGCGGCATGGACCTGGGCGAGCGTCCGTACAAGACGATGAGTCCATCAGGGCGGCTCGCGCTCACCGATCCGGACCCCTATATCTATCACTTCCCCGACGGCAATGCGGGCGTGGCGCGGGCGCTGGTGCGCAAGCTCATACCAGGGGCGTTGGCCGGCTCCAGCATGGAAGAACTGGTCGGCGGGCAAGCTCGACTACACGCTGCTCGACGATCAAGCGGCCAACGATACGAGGCTGCGGCTCAATGCCAGCGTGGTGAAGGTGGCGCATGATGGCGACCCGGCGTCGGCCCAGAGCGTGACCGTGAGCTATGTCGAAGGCGGCAAGCTCAAGACGGTGAGCGCCAAGCAGGTGGTGCTGGCTTGCTGGCACCGGGTGATCCCCTATCTCACCGACGAGATTTCGGCCGCGCAGGTCACGGCGCTCAACGACCAGATCAAGGTGCCGCTGATCTATACCAACGTGCTGCTCAACAACTGGCGGGCGTTCAAGGAGGCGGGATTTCGGGCTTCGATGCGCCGGGCCTGTTCTTTGATGGCGTGTCGATGGATTTCCCTGTGTCGATCGGGGACTACAAGTTCGCCGATACGCCCGATGATCCGATCATCCTTCACCTCAGCAAAGTTGTGGTCACGGGCGAAGCCGGGGTTTCGGCGCGCGAGCAGGCGCAGGCCGGCCGGCAGGAGCTGACCACGATCACGTTCGAGGACATGGAGCGGCATATCCGCGACATGCTGAGCCGGGCGCTGGCGGGAACCAGTTTCGATGCGGCTCGCGATATCGAGGCGATCACCTGCAACCGCTGGAGCCATGGCTACGCGCTCGAGTATATGCGGCCGTGGGATGCGTTCTGGCCGGACGGCCGCTGCCGATCGAAGCGGCACGCAAGGGCTGGGGGCGGATCGCCATCGCCAACTCGGATCGGGCGCCTATGCCTATGCGCACTCCGCCATCGACCAGGCGGCGCGGGCGGTGGACGAACTGCTCGGCGGCGGCGTGATCACCGGGTTCTCGACCTTCCCGGGGCCGCCGGTCGGACAAGCTCAGGCTGGTGGGCTAGGGCACGCACCAGATCCTCCACACACACGGCGTCATCCCGGCACAGGCCGGGATCCATCGCGCCGCCAGCGCCAGCTGAAGCCTGGGTTCCTGCTTTCCCAGGGATGACAGCCGGTGGTGTGGGTCACTAGAGTGCCAACCAGCGCGAATACAGGACGGTTGACGTGAACGACATGGCCCGATCGGGGTGGACAAGGCTGCGGCCGGGCAGGGTGTGGCGGCGCGGCTCAGGGGCGTGATCCGGGCCGACCGGATCATGACCGATCCTGTGATGACCTATGCCTATTCGGGCGACGCCAGCCATTATCGGCTGGAGCCGGCGGTGGTGGTGATCGTCAACACCGAGGACGAGGTGCGCGCGGTGATCGCCGCGGCGCGGGCCGAAAAGCTGCCGCTGACGTTTCGGGCGGCGGGAACTTCGCTCAGCGGGCCAGGCGATCACCGGATGGCGTGCTGGCGGTGCTGGGCGACGGGTGGCGGAAGCTTGCCGTGCATCCGGGGGCCGGGCAGCGGGTGACACTGGGGCCGGCGAACATCGTCGCCAACGTCAACAAGGCGCTGAAGCCGTTCAACCGCAAGATCGGGCCGGATCCGGCGAGCCAGGCCACCTGCAAGATCGGCGGCGTGGTGAACAACAACTCGTCGGGCATGTGCTGCGGCGTCGCCTACAACACCTATCACACCATGGCGCGGCTGCGGGTGATGCTGGTCGACGGCACGGTGCTCGATTCTGGTGATCCGGCGTCGGTCGCGGCATTCCGCGTGTCGCATGCCGAGCTGCTGGTCGGAATATCGACCCTGCACCACGAGGTGACGGCTGACGCCGAGCTCGTGGCGCTGATCCGGAAGAAGTACCGGATCAAGAACACGGTCGGCTACTCGATCAACGCGCTGGTCGATTTCCACGATCCGATCGACATCCTGATCCACCTGATCGTGGGGTCGGAAGGCACGCTCGGGTTCGTGTCCGAGGTGACCTACAACACCATTCCCGAGCATCCGTACAAAGTGACGGGGCTGATCCCATTTCCCGATCCGCATTCGTGCGGCCGGGCGATCACGCAGCTTGCCAATGGCGGGGTGCAGCAGACGCATGGCGTGACTTCGGCCGAATATCTCGAGCGGCGGGCGCTGGCGGCGGTGGAGCACCTGCCGGTGATGCAGCCGTATCTCAGGTTCTTCACCGAGACCTCGCCGGCCATGCTGGTGGATGTGACCGCGGAAAGCCCGGAGGAGTTGGCCAAGGAGGAGTCGCCAAGGCGACGGCGATCCTTGCGGCGGAAGGTGCAACCGATATCGACTTCGCCGATGGCGATGCGGAGCGGCGCACCTGCTCTGGGACATGCGCAAGGGCTTCATACCGATGTTCGGGGCGACGCGGCCCAAGGGCACGACGATGCTGACCGAGGATGTGGCCGGGCCGGTGGAGCGGCTGGCCGATTTCGTCATCGATATGCGGAAGCTCCTCGACGACTACGGCTATTTCGACGGCGTGCTGTTCGGCCACGCGCTGGCGGGGAACCTCCATTTCCAGATGGCGGCCGATTTTGCCAATCCGGCCGAGGTCGAGGCAGTTCGACAGGTTCTCGATCGCGCTGGGTGAGCTGGTGTCGGTGCAGTATGGCGGCTCGCTGAAGGCCGAGCATGGCACCGGGCGGGCCATCGCCTCGTTCGTCGAACTCGAATGGGGCACGACGGCCTATCGGGTGATGCACCGGATCAAGGCGTTGTTCGATCCCGAGGGGCTGCTCAATCCGGGCGTGCTGCTCAATGCCGACCCGCAGGTGCATATGCATGACCTGAAGCGCATGCCGCTGGCCGACGAGATCGTCGACATGTGCATCGAGTGCGGCTTCTGCGAGCCGGCCTGCCCGAGCCATCACATGACGATGAGCCCGCGCCAGCGCATCGTGGTGACGCGGGAGAAGGCGCGGCTGAAGCGGTCGGGCGAGGACCCGGCGCGACTCGCTAAGATGGAAGAGCTGTTCGAGTATGCGGGGCTTGCGACCTGCGCTTGGTCCTGTTTTCCCTCGTCTGGGCCCCCCCCCCCCCCCCGGTGCCCCCCCCCCGGCCTCTGCCCCCTCCCCTCCCCCCCCCCCCCCCGGAGACGCCGGCAATTCCCTATCGAGGGGTTCGGGACCGGGCATGTGGGGCGGCTGGACACCCGGCTCGGATCGATGATTCTACAATCTAGGATCACCTTTGAGACTGATTATCACGATTGGTCACAGACTTCTTCCACCTATTTGCCATACATGCGAGGTTATCCAAGACCCCGAGATCCGAGATGGGACTAGGCATTTCCTGGGTCGCCGAGTTACTTTCACCTTTGAAGGGCTCAAGATTTGACGCAAACTTCTTAGCCGGTCATGATTCCCCGTCACCGGCTCTTCGGCCCTCGGCTTTATTCCCAAGGAGGACCATGAACGATCGGCGCACGGATGACGACGACGTTCAAGCCAAACCCAAGTTGGGTGGAACCTGTCGATTAAGATCGGGAGTTCAACGCATTTCCTGCCGGTAGGCGACTGGGGACGCTCGTTTACGTCCCGAACTCGGCCCACATGCATTTTTCAAACGGGCTGTGGGATCCCGGTTACGAGAATCGGATCCTATCCGGGTTATCGACCTGGCCCCGCCACGGGGCCTAGAACGAGCACCGGATGAAAATCCGTTCTTCTCGTCGAACACTTTTGGAAGATTAGAGCCGACGGGGCTCCGACAGAGGCCCCCTCGCAGGCCTTCGGCCAGGAGCTCCCCAAAGGAGGGGCCAAGATGATGCCTTTCAACACGGTCACCACGCAGCACGCCCACCCGCTTGGGGGGAGATCACCGCGGCGGGGTGGGGAGGGCAGCGCCTATGTTGAACCCCAAGGAAAAGCCTACCTACACCTCAATACGACCGGGGTTCGCATCAAGTTCCCTGGTTGACGCCTTGGCGGGCGACGTGCAAAGTTGCCACGAGCGATGAAGATCGTTCATGCCGGTTCCGCCGACGACTTGCGGTGATCACCGCGACCGACGACGCTGGCACAAGCAACACCGTATCGTCCTCGGACTTGAGCATGAACGGACCCGGGCTCCCGGATCAACCCTTCGTGACGGCGCATTACGGCGGCTGCTCAACATCCTGTACGACGCCGCCACTACCGGTTCAAGCACGGGCTAAGGTGGTCATTAACCTTTCGTGATTTGCCTCCCAGGGCTCCACGGCGAAACATAATTGAGCGACCCCGGTCAGGTGGGCCGGGAGCTTAAGGCGCCGCCGCGTTTCCATGCTGAAGAACACGGCCGGCTTCCCGGCCGGATGGGGTCACCCAGGTACTCGACATCGGTGAAGGTACTGCCCGATCACCTCGTGCCGGAAAACATTACATCAACGCCGCCGCACCCGCGCACCAGCAGCTCCAGCTGCCCCGGCGGCGCGGCTGGCGGCGTATGGAAAACTTCGGCCGCGTGCGGCGCCTCGCGGCGCCAGCGGTGTGCCGATGAAGTCGGAGCGTAAACTGAAGCCGGTGCAGCTGGCCGAGTTTGCCCGCACGCACAAGCTGGCGCGGCTGGTGTTCAACGGCGATCCGGTGTTCATGGCGCGCCCGCCGGCAGTGAAGATGGGCAAGGCGCTGGTGGAAATTCCGCCCGCGAGCTTCCTGCAGGCCACCGAGGCGGCGGAGCAACACTGGCGCGGCTGGTGGTCGAAGGCGTGGGCGAGGCGGCATGTCGCCGACCTGTTCTCGGGCGTCGGGCCGTTCGCGCTGCGGCTGGCGGGGGCTCGCGGGTGTTCGCGGCGGACAGCGACCGGCTGGCGATTGCGGCACTGCAGAAGGCAGTGAACCACGCACCCAGGGGCTGAAGCCGGTCGAGGCACGGTCACGCGACCTGTTCCGCGATCCGCTGGCGCCCGATCGAGCTCAATCCGTTCGACGCCGTGGTGTTCGACCCGCCGCGGGCCGGAGCGGAAGCCCGGGCCAAGGAAATCGCGCGTTCGAAGGTTAAGACCGTGGTGTCGGTATCGTGCGAGCCGAAGACCTTTGCACGCGATGCGGCGATCTTGCTCGAGGGGCGGGTACCGGCTGGGGAGCGTGGTTCCCGTGGATCAGTTCGCGTACTCGACGCATATCGAGGTGGTCGGGGTGTTCCGGCGGTGAGTATTTCCAGTGTCCGTGCGTGGGGCGCACCCCCTCCCAACCTCCCCCGTCAAGGAGGAGGTGCCGGCCGGAGGCTCGTTCGGGATCGAGACACAAACTGGATGCGGCACCCTCCCCTTGCGGGGAGGGTTGGGGGGGGGGAGCGGCTCCCATGACCCAGCCCTTCAAACCCCGTACCATCCATGCCGATCTCGGTGAGGCTATTTCGACAAGGTCAAACCGGCCGCGTTCCCTCAGACCATCCTGCGCTACCGCAACCAGCGGGCGGCGGCTTCGGTGGGGCTCGATGGGCTCAGCGACGAGGAGTGGATCGGCTATTTCGGGCGGTTCGAGCCTCTGCCGGGCTCGTTTCCGGAGCCGCTGGCGCTGCGCTATCACGGGCACCAGTTCCAGACCTACAACCCGGACCTCGGCGACGGGCGGGGTTCCTCTACGCCCAGCTCGAGGACCTGAACGACGGACGGCTGATGGACCTCGGGACCAAGGGCTCGGGGCGGACGCCATGGTCGCGGGCGGGCGATGGGCGGCTGACGCTCAAGGGCGGCGTGCGCGAGGTGCTGGCGACGGCGATGCTCGAGGCGCTGGGCGTCAATACGTCGAAATCGCTGTCGCTGGTCGAGACGGGCGAGGAGCTGCAACGGGGCGACGAGCCGTCACCGACGCGCTCGTCGGTGCTGGTGCGGCTGAGCCACGGGCACACGCGCATCGGCAGCCTTCAGCGGTTGAGTTATCTCAAGGAGGGAGGAGCGGCTCAAGCGGCTCGTCGATCACTCGGTGCGCACCTACTACCCCGAGTTGTGGGTCGAGGGGGACAACGGGCGGGCGGCGAAGTTCCTGGGCGCGGTGAGCGAGGCGGTGGCCGAAACGGGGCGAACTGGATCGCGGCCGGGTTCGTCCACGGCGTGCTCAACACCGACAATATCAACATCACCGGCGAGAGCTTCGACTACGGGCCATGGCGGTTCCTGCCGACCTACGATCCGGCGTTCACGGCGGCCTATTTCGACCAGAGCGGGCTCTACGCCTTCGGGCGGCAGCCCGACACGCTGGCCTGGAACCTGACGCGCCTCGCCGAGGTGCTGCTGCCGCTGGGCGAGCATGCGCAGATGGAAGCGGCGTTGAACCGCTTCTGGCCGGCGTTCCAGACCTCGGTCTGGGCCGCGGTGCTGCGGCGGCTGGGCCTCGCCTCGCTCGGCGTCGAGGGCTGATCTCGACGCTGGTGCAGGAGGTGTTCAACTTCCTGCGCGAGGTGCAGATGCCGTTCGAGCAGTTCTTCTTCGACTGGCGTGGCGGGGACGGGTCACGGGCGATGCGGAGCCCGGCGGCCGAACACTATCGCGGGCCGGCGTTCGAGACATTGTCCGGGCTGCTGACCGCGCATCCGGCGGCGGCGGATGCCAATCTCGACCACCCTATTTCAAGCGTGACGTACCGCGGACGATGCTGATCGACGAGATGGAAGCGCTATGGGCGCCGATCGCCGAGCAGGACGACTGGCGGCCGCTCTATGAGGCGCTCGGCGAGATCGAGGAAATGCGCGAGGCCTATGCGGGGGGTGATCCCTGAGGCCGGTGCAGTCGACCACCACTCTCAGTCGTCATCCGCGGGTTTGACCCGCGGACCCAATGGATGCCGCGACATCGCGGGGTCCCCGGGTCGTCGCCCGGGGATGACGGTGAAAGAACGGCTGCGGCAGTCCGTGCTGCAGGCCAGCAGCTACTGCGCGGGGACCACATCCGGGGTCAGCGGGGTGTGGGTGTCCGCCACCTCGAAATCGGCGCGGCGGCCGGGGAGCTGTTCGTAGAACTTCCTGAGGCCGGGCTCGACCTGCGGGCAGAGGGCGAGGCATTCGGCGAGGGCGCCGCGCACGTCGCGGCCGTGGCGCAGGCCATCGAGCGCATCGTCATGGGCGACACGGAGCAGGCCGAAGGCGCCAGTCTTGGCGAGCGTGTCGTCGCCGACGACGAGATAGATGCCGACGCGCTCGGCCTTGCCCTTCAGCGCCAGCGCACCCGCCTCGAGCAGGGCGTAGTTGTCCACGGCCTGGCGGGTCGGTTCGGCGCAGAGGATGTCGTAGCCCACTTCCTTGCAGGCGCTCTCGACGCGGCTTGCAACGTTCACCGTGTCGCCCAGCGCCGAATAATCGAAGCGGGTTTCGAGGCCCATGTTGCCGACCAGCGCCTCGCCCGAGCAAAGGCCGATGCCGATGCCCAACGCCTCCACGGGAGCCTTGGTGGCGCGCAGGTGGAAGGCATCGGCGGCGTTGAGTTCGGCGAGCTTGTGGCGCATGCCGAGCGCGGCGCTGAGGGCCTTGCGCTCATGGTCGGGCACGTCCACCGGGGCGTTCCAGAAGGCCATGATGGCGTCGCCGATGAACTTGTCGATGGTGCCATAGCGGCCGACGATCTCCTTGCCCAGGGCGCCGAACAGGGTGTTGGAGAATCTGCAGGATACGTTGCGGTTCGACCCGCTCGCTGAGCGAGGTGAAGCCGCGCATGTCGGAGAACAGCACGGTGATCCGGCGGATATCGCCGCCGAGCTTCAACTCGTCGCCGTTCTTTTCGATCTGAGCCAGAAGCGAGGGGGCGATGTAGTAGCCGAAGGCGCGGCAGATCTGGCGCTTGGCCCGCTCGGTAGTGAGGAAGCGGAAGAAGACGAGGGCGAGATAGAGCAGCGTCAGCCCGAAGAACGGGAAGCTCGGATCGAGCATGACGCCGTTGGCCACAAAGCTCCACCAGGAGAGGCCGACGGCACCGCCCAGCGCCAGGGCGCCGGCGGCTAAGTCGAAGATCGGCCCCAGCGACAGGACGACGCCGACGAGGATGGCGCCGAGTGCGAGGAAGCCGAGAATCCTCGAGGCCGCCGACCCAGTCGGGGCGGGTGAGGTAACTGTTGGCGAGGATCTGCTCGATGGCCTGGGCGTGAATGGTGACGCCGGGCACGTTGTCGCCGAGCACGGTGTTGCGCAGGTCGAGCAGGCCGGAAGCCGAAGTACCGATGAGCACGATGTTGCCGGCGACGCGGTCGGCCAGCCGGCGGTAGTTCGGGCCGAGGAGATCGGCGGCCGAGATCGACATGTCGGGGTCGGGGCGGCTGTAGTAGAGCCACAGGTCGCCCTCGGAGGTGAGGGGAACGTCGAACTGGCCGATGCGCATGCTCTCGACATAGCCGGCGGCGGCCGTATCGCCGAAGACGACGATGGCGCCGACACCGAGGGCCAGCCGCAGGGCCTCGACCGAGAGGGTTGGGTACATGTCGCTGCCATTGGTCCAGACCATGGGCAGGCGGCGCACGGTGCCGGCAGACAGGCCGGCATTCAGGCTGAGCACGGCGAGGCCGGGCGCCGCGTCGCGCAGGATCGGCAGCGGCGCGGCGACGCCGTCGAGATAGGGGATGCGTTCGCTGGGGTCGGGCCCGGAAACGGCGAAGCCGCCTTTGGGGCTCCCGGTCAAGGGAGCACCGGCGGCGGTCTGCGACAGCCCCAAAATGGAAGGCGAGCGCGACAGCGAGGCAGCAAACACCGCGTCGTAGTCGGGCAGGGCACTCACATCGACGCCCGGAATGGTCGCCGCGATGCGGCTGGGGGACATGCGATCGGGTTCGGGAAACAGGAAGTCGTAGCCGATCGATGCGGCGCCCAGTTCGGTCAGGCGGTCGGCAATGGCGGCGAGCCGGTCGCGCGGCCAGGGCCACTGGCCCAGTTCGGTCAGCGACCGTTCGTCCACGTCGATGACGCGAACCGGGAAATCCTGTTGTTCACGCGGCTGCAGGCGCTGGTAGAAATCGAAGCTCAGTTCGCGCGCCACCTGCACCGGGAAGGGGTCGGCGATGCGCAGCAGCGTCAGCAGCACGACGATGCCGAGGCCGGCGAGGAAGGAGTATGCGACGCAGCATGTCAGGCGCCGGTCCGGGGCGTCATGCGCTTTGTCGAGCTAACCATCGGCCGGCGCATAGAAAACCTCCGCTCGCAGGGCTGCTGCCACGACGCTGATGAACGCGCGGTGAATGCGTGCCTGCACTCGCTAGTATAAGGCACAACTCTGTGCTTGCCTCAATCGGCGGCGCGCGCCAGCATTGTCGCCGAGACCGGCGCGGGCCACTGGGGGTTACCGCCTCGCAAGGACAAGACCGAATGGTCGCACTCTTCTTTCTGCTCTTCATCGGGCTGGAGCTGAAGCACTATATCGCCGACTATTTCCTCCAGCCCGGATGGATGCTCGCAGGCAAGGGCGATTTCCGCCAGATCGGCGGTTACGCGCATGCGGGCGCGCACGCGCTGCTGACCGCCGTGGTGCTGCTGCTGGCGGGGTGCCGTTCGGCTGGCTTGTCGGGATCGTCGTCGCCGAGTTCGTCATCCACTACGGGCTCGACTACGCCAAGATTGCCTACTCGAAGGGCGTGCATGTCGACACCCAGCCGAGCCGGTTCTGGAGCCTGCACGGGCTCGACCAGATCTTCCACCAGCTGACCTACGCGGCGATCATCTACGCGGCGCTGCTGAGCAAGGGTCTGGTGTAGGCTTCTGGCAAGTCAGCCGCATAGGGGTTGCTCCAAACTCGATGTCATCCCTGCGAAAGCAGGGACCCACGTCAAAAGCTGGCGCGGGCGGAGAGTTGGGTCCCTGCTTTCGCAGGGATGACAGCCGGTGGGGGTGCGAGGTCGTGCTCTAGCTAGTTCTTCTTGCGCTTGTCGTCCGGCTCGACCAGCTGGGCGAGGATCTTGTCGACGAGGTCGAGGTCCTCGCGCTTGCCTTGGGACTGCTGCTGCAGGTCCACGAGGTAGGACGTGGTGTAGTAGAGCCGGCGGGCCAGCAGGGTACCGACATAGAGTGCAATCTCGGGCTGGCTGCCGAGAAAGCTCAGGGCGTCGTCGATCACATAGGCCTTGACGGTGGAGAGCGCCTTGACCGTTGCGCTCGAGGGCATGTCGAGCAGCACGGCCATCTCGCCGAAGATCGAGCCGGGTTCGTCGATATAGCTGACCTGGGTATCCTTGCGCAGGACTTCGACCTGGCCATCGACGAGCACGAAGAGCTTGCCCTCCTGGCCGCCTTCCCTGATCAGCACATGGCCGGCGCGAAAGGTTTGGACGTCGCGCCCTTTGCAATAGTCCAGAATATCCGACATCGAGCCCTCACCCGCCTTGAGCGCTATCGATAGTGCGCCCGAACCGATCAATTCGTCAAACATTGCGGCGGCTTGGTGGCTCATTCCGGCCGCGGGTGCAAGTAGAAAGGGCCAGTCGAAACTGGCCCTTTGCATGTATTGTCAGTGATTGTCGCGCGGAAGGCCCGCGGTCTGGGCCAGCCGCTGGTAGTTCACCGCCGGCTTCAGCACGCCGCCATTGCCGAGCTGGTCGACCAGCCCGCGCTGGATTTCCTGCCACGGCGTCTGGTGGGCCGGATACTTGTAGCCGCCGGCCGCCTTGAGCTCGGCCTGGCGCTTCGCGATTTCCTCGGCGGAGATCAGGATGTCGGCTTCGCCCTTGTTGAGGTCGATGCGGACGCGGTCGCCGGTCTTGAGGATGGCGAGGTTGCCGCCGGCCGCCGCTTCCGGCGACGCATTGAGGATCGAAGGCGAGCCCGAGGTGCCGGACTGGCGGCCGTCGCCGATGCAGGCGAGCGAGGTGATGCCCTTCTTGATCAGGTAATCGGGCGGCCGCATGTTCACCACTTCAGCCGCACCCGGATAGCCGATCGGACCGGCGCCGCGCATGAAGAGCAGGGTGTGCTCGTCGATGGCCAGCGACGGGTCGTCGATACGGTGGTGGTAGTCCTCCGGACCGTCGAACACCACCGCCTTGCCCTCGAACATGTTCGGATGAGCCGGGTCGGACAGGTAGCGCTCGCGGAATTCCTGGGAGATCACCGAGGTCTTCATGATCGCGTTGTCGAACAGGTTGCCGCGCAGCACGAGGAAGCCGGCCGCCTTCTTCAGCGGATTGTCGAACGGGCGGATGACCTTGTCGTCCTGGATGGTGGTCGACTTGCAGTTCTCGCCGATCGACTTGCCGTTGACGGTCGGGGCGTTCTCGCGGATCAGGCCCTGCTTCATCAGCTCGTTGACCACGGCCGGCACGCCGCCGGCGTGGTAGTAGTCTTCGCCCAGGTATTCACCGGCAGGCTGCAGGTTCACCAGCAGCGGAATGTCCTGGCCGTGCTTCTGCCAGTCGTCGATCTCGAGCTCGACGCCGATATGCTTGGCGATGGCGTTGATATGGATGGGCGCGTTGGTCGAGCCGCCGATCGCCGAGTTCACGACGATGGTGTTGATGAAGTTGTCCTTGGTCAGGATGTCCGAGGGCTTGAGGTCTTCGTGCACCATCTCGACGATGCGCATGCCGGTGCGCCACGCCATTTCCTGGCGGTCGCGGTAGGGCGCCGGAATGGCGGCCGAACCGGGCAACTGCATGCCGAGCGATTCGGCCAGCGAGTTCATGGTCGAGGCCGTGCCCATGGTGTTGCAGTAGCCGGTCGAGGGGGCGGACGATGCCACCAGTTCGATGAACTGCTCGTAGCCGATCTCGCCGGCCGCCATCATCTGGCGGGCCTTCCACACGATCGTGCCCGAACCGGTGCGCTCGCCGCGGAACCAGCCGTTGAGCATGGGGCCGACCGACAGGGCGATGGCCGGGATGTTGACGGTGGCAGCGCCCATCAGCATGGCCGGCGTGGTCTTGTCGCAGCCGATGGTCAGCACCACGCCGTCGAGCGGGTAGCCGTAGAGCACTTCGACGAGGCTGAGATAGGCAAGGTTGCGGTCGAGGCCCGCGGTGGGGCGCTTGCCGGTTTCCTGGATCGGATGGACCGGGAATTCGAGCGCGATGCCGCCGGCGTCGCGGATACCATCGCGGACGCGCTTGGCGAGCTCGAGGTGGTGGCGGTTGCACGGCGAGATGTCGGAACCGGTCTGGGCGATGCCGATGATCGGCTTGCCCGACTGCAGTTCTTCGCGCGAGATGCCGTAGTTGAGATAGCGCTCGAGATAGAGCGCCGTCATGTCCGGGTTTTCCGGATTGTCGAACCAGGCGCGCGACCGGAGCTTCTTGCCCTTGTTGGTCTCGCCGTTACCCGAACTCATATTCGTCTCCTCAAGACAGTTCCGGACGATCCTTTAGCCCAAACCTCGCGGCTTGGGCAGGCATTCCTTCGATGGAGGAGGACCGTACCGGCGCAGATGATAAACATCGGCTATTGTGGTTGCAATGGCCGGACCGCACGTCGTCCGTGCTAGCGCGCCGTACTCTGCCGCTCGATCAGGGTGATGGGGTAGTCGAAGATCAGGCGATCGACGGGCTGTCCGTTGAGGCGCGCCAGCATCATGCGACCGGCGGTGAGACCCATCTCGTAGCCCTCGATATTCAGCGTCGTGAGGCCGGGCTTCACGTGGGCGGTGAAATCGAGCCCACCGAAGCCGGCGATGGCGACCTGGGCCGGAATCGGGATGTTGCGCTCTTGGGCTCGGAGCATGGCGCCGATGGCGAGGATATCGGTGCCGAAGAACATGGCGTCGCAATCGGGCAGCTTTTCGAGGATGGCGTCGAAGGCACCCATGCCGTCGATGATGCTGCGCGTGCCTTCCATCGGGTGGATCAGGGTGAGATCGGCCCCGTGCTGGGCGAGGGCCTCGCGAAAGCCGGCGACCCGTTCGGCGCCGCGCTCGGTGGCATGGCCGGAATAGGCGATGCGCCTGAAACCGCGCTGGCCGAAATGCTCGCCCATCAGGCGGCCGCCATCGGCGTTGGAGAAGCCCACCAGCATGTCGAGCGGGTCATCGCGGTGGCCCCACATCTCGACGATCGGCATATCGAGCTTGCTCAAAGCCTCGCGCGTCGCCTCGGCGCGGACGACGCCGGTGAAGATCACCCCCGCAGGCCGAAAGGGAAGTGCGCCGTTGACGACGTCGACCTCCAGCATCTCGGAATAGCCGATCTGGGCGAACATCAGGTTGAAGCCGGTGCCCTCGAAGGCCTCGATGATGCCCTGGATCGAGGTGGCGAAGTGCGGGTTGGTCAGGTTGGAAGCAAAGACCTGGATGATCCGCGAGCGGCCCGAGCGCAGCGACGAGGCGAAATGGTTGAGGACGTAGCCGGTCTCGGTGACCGCGGCAAGGATGCGCTGCCGCGTCTCCTCCTTTACCTTGTCGGGGTGGGAGAGGGCGCGTGAAACGGTAATCGGGGAGACGCCCGCGACCCGCGCAACGTCCTCGACGCGAACAGCGCGCTTTGGGCGCCTGTCGTTCTCATCCGTTGCCAAGCAGTCCCCCCAGCCACTGAAAAATCATACAATTTTACGGTATGTTGAAACCCCAATAATGCGGATTTGGCAAGTTCGTTTCTATTCTGATCACTTCATTCCACTTTGCCGTACGTTCCGAGCGGGTCATCGAGCCGACCTTGATCTGGTCGGACAATAGTCCCACGGCGAGGTGGCTAAGTGTGACGTCCTCGCTCTCGCCCGACCGGCCGGACTGGATTGTGTTCCAGCCGAACAGCTTTGCGCGTGAGCTTGCCGCGATAAGCTCGGTGAGCGTTCCACACTGGTTTGACTTGAGCAGTACGGCATTGCAGGCGCCGGCAGCAGCGGCAGAGCTGATGCGGTCGGCGCTGGTCGTGAGGGTAGTCGTCGCCGATGACCTGGATGGACTTGCCGAGCCGGCGGGTGATCTCGACGAAACCGGCATCGTCGTCCTCGGCGAGCGGGTCCTCGAGCGAGACGATGGGGTAGGCCTTTACCCAGCTTTCCAGCAGGTCGATCATCTCGGAGGTGCCGAGGTCGCGGCCTTCGAGGGCGAGGCGATACCTGCCGTCGGCAAAGAAGGAGGTGGCGGCGACGTCGAGCGCGATGCCGATGTCGCGGCCGGGGACGAAACCCGCCTCCTCGATGGCGCGGGTGAGCAGTTCCAGCCCGTCCTCGTTGGCGGTGAAGTCGGGCCAGACGCCGCCCTCGTCGGCGACGCCGTTGAGTTTTCCCTTCTGCGCCATGGCTTTGCTGGCCGCCATGTAAACTTCGGCGATGTGCTCGGTGGCCTCGGCGAAGCTTTTCGCGCCGATGGCGAGGATCAGGTAATCCTGGATATCGATGCGATTGCCGGCGTGGCGACCGCCGCCGAAGATCTGGATCATCGGCGCGGGGATGTGCTCGATTGATGTATCGAGCCCGGCGAGCAGCCTCAGGTGCTGCCAGAGCGGGATCTTCTGCTCAGCCGCGGCGGCCCAGGCGATGGCGGATGAGGTGGCGACGATGGCGTTGCCGCCCAGCCGTGTCTTCTGCGGAGTGCCGTCGAGCGCGATCAGCGCGCTGTCGACGCGCGATTGCGAAAGCGCTTCCGTTCCCCTGAGCGCGCTGGCGATTTCGCCGTTCACCGCGGCCAATGCGCCGTTGACGCCATAACCGCCAAGGCGCTGACCGCCGTCACGCCGGTCGAGCGCCTCGCGGCTGCCGGTGGAGGCGCCGGAGGGCGATGGCGCGGCCAGTGGCGCCCGACTCGAGGGTGACCTCGACCTCGACGGTGGGGCGGCCGCGCGAGATCCCAGACCTGGCGACCGAGGATGGACTGGATGGCTGACATATCAATGGGGCCCGGATGAACGAAGGATAGCGATGAGATGCACGAGGGTCTCGACCGGCTCGCGGATGAGCGGCATAGCCCGGTCGCGCACGATCTGCCGTGATGGCGTCGGCGAGGTATTCGACCGGCGACTTGCCATCGACCCGCGCCAGCATCAGGCAGGGGAGGAGGGCGGCGGTGCGGGCCGCGGTGTCCGCGCGCAGCGGCATCGGAAGTGTCCCAGCCAGGTCGCGGCGAAGCCGCTGGCCTGGTCCAGCAGCCGATCACGCAGTGCGGGCAGGTGGATGGACTTGAGGATAAGGTGGTTGAGGCAGAAGGCGGCGTCGAAGGCCGGGTCGCCGTACCAGGCGCATTCGGCATCGAGCAGAACCGGGTGGCCGTCGCGGCGGGAGACGAGAATGTTCTTGGGGCTGACATCGCCGTGGACGAGCGCGCGCCGGGTGTTCGCGGTGGTGGCGAGCACGGAAAGGATGCGCTCGGCGAGCTCGGGATGGCGGCTCGCGGTATAAGCGCAGGTAGGGGTCGAGGCGGAGGGCGTCGATCAGGTCGTCGGTGGGGAACTCGGCGGCGGTGGTGGGATCGTCGAGGGTCGCGGCATGAATTCCGCCGAGGGCGTCGGCGACGGCAACGGGTACGCGCGGATCCGCCGCGCCGGCGAGGAGATCCGCCTTCCATAACGTGTAATCCTGCGGCGGCAGGTACTCGAGAAGCGCGATGCCGTGCTCGCGATCCTCGCCGACGACCGCCGGGGCAGCGCCGGGGACGATGGCGTTGGCGCGGCGGAGCCAGGCGACCCTCGTAGTGGTTGCGTTCGACCGGGGCCTGCCACTCGGTCGCAACCTTGAGCTGCGAAAGGGCCCGCTTGGCGCAGAACTGCCGGCCATCGCCCACAATGACGCGGACGATGTCGGATGAAACGCCGCCGGTCAGCGGTTCGACCGCGAGACCTTTCGCCTCGATGCCGGCGGCAGCAAAGATCGGGGGCAGCAAGGCCTCCCAGCTCGTATCCTCGGCCATATCAGACGGATCTCTCCCTTGACTGGTATGTTAGCCAATGGAACCCATGGGAACAATGACGGGCGAAAGCTGCCCGCACGCAAAGGGTTGGAGGAGTTGGGGAAATGGGTCGTCTCGAGGGCAAGGTGGTGTTCATGACGGCGGCGGCGGCCGGGATCGGCGGGGCGACGGCCACGGCATTTGCGCGCGAGGGCGCACGGGTGATCGCCACCGATCGCGACGCGGCGGGTATCGCCAGGAAGGGCGAGGAGCTCGCCGCCATCTCGCCGGGACACGAGGCCTATGCGCTCGATGTCACCGACCATCTGGCGCTGCGCGAAGCGGCCAAGCGCCACCACGGGGTGAACGTGCTCTATAACGGCGCAGGCTGGGTGCACCAGGGCATGCTGGGGACGACGAGCCTCGAGGAATGGCAGCTCAGCTTCGACATCAACGTGACGCCGATGTTCATCCTGACCCAGGCCTTCCTGCCCGCCTTCATCGCCCAGGGCGGGGCCTCGATCATCAATGTCGCCTCGGTCGCGAGTTCGCTGAAGGGCGTGCCGAACCGGGTAAGCTACATGTCGTCGAAGGCGGCGGTGATCGGGCTGACCAAGTCGATCGCCTTCGACTACATGAAGAACGGCATCCGGGCCAACGCGCTCTGTCCGGGCAGCGTCGACTCCCCCTCGCTGCACGAACGCGCCCATGCGCTGGGCGAGCATGACGAGATCTGGAAGACGTTCGTTGCCCGCCAACCGATGGGCCGCATGGCCCAGCCCGAGGAAATGGCGCACCTCTGCGTCTATCTCGCCAGCGACGAGAGTGCCTATGCGACCGGCGCGAATTTCATCGCGGACGGCGGCATCACTATCTAGCTCACGCGTCGCCCAGCTCGATGGGTGTCATGGTGGCGGCAAGTTCGGAGGCCCGCGCGCGCATCGGCTTGCCGTTCTCGTTGCGCGGGACGATCTCGCCGACGTAGAGGTGATGCGGTGCTCGCGAGCGGCCGAGCTTGTGGGTGGCGAAGGCCCGCAGATCGCCGAGACCGGCGGGACTTGCGCCGGGACGCAGGGCGACGATGGCACTGAGGATTTCGAGGCCCTGGCCGTTGGCGTGCAGAAAGCAGAAGCCGTCGGCGACATCGGGGTGTAGCTGGATGACCTCGTCCAGGTCGGCGGCGTTGAGCTTCATCCCGCCGGCATTGAGCACATCGTTGACGCGACCGACGATACGGAGCGCGCCGCCTGCGTCGATGACACCAAGGTCGCCGGGATAGAACCAGCCATCCCGGAAGAAGGCGGCAGTCAGCGCCGGATCGTCGACATAGCCAGCAACCATCCAGTCGCTGCTGACCCGAACGGTGCCCTCGGTGCCGGTAGGCAGTGGGCGACCGGATGCGTCGACGATCTCGATCCGGGCGCCGTCATAGGGGTGGCCGGCGGTGCCGGCGAACTGCTCAGGCGCTGTAAGCCGGACGAGGGTGCCCACCCCCGTTTCGGTGGCGCCATAGAGGATATGGAGCTCCTCGAAATAGCGCAGCGCCGTATCGACGAACTTTTGCGTGACCTGGGCGCCGGTGACTTTCAGCGAGCGCAACCGCTTTGTGGAACGGGCGTCTTTTCGACGATGGTGTTGGCGATCTGCGCCGGCGACCCCATCACCCGCGTCACGCCGATCCGCACCAGCGTGTCGAACGGCGCTGGCGCGACGTTGGTGCCGCCCAGGATCAGGTTGCCGATGCCGATCTTGCTGCCGACGTAGCTGGTGGGCGGGAACAGGTTGAAGGTAACCGGCGCGATGCCGTCCTGCAGTTCGGGGTTCTGGAAGCGCCGCCAGATGGTGCCATAGGTGAGCGGCATGAACTTGGGTCGGCCGGTGGTGCCGGAGGAGTGGGCGATCATCCAGGTGTCGTCGGGGCTCGCATGGCCGGCGAACGGGACGTCGCGGCCGAGGCGTGGAGCATCGAACCAGTCCTTGCCGATCTCGATGCGACCTGGCAGGCGGGCTGCAGCGCCTGTGGCGAGCACGTGGGTAGCGGCCGAGTAGGCCGTTGGCGAGGTGCGCGAGACCTGCACCCAGCGGCTGCCGAGCAGCGCAAGGGCGAGGGCGGAAGTGATCGCGGTGGCTGTGTCCGTGATGGCGAGGCCGACCACCGACTGCCTGTCGATGCCGAGTTGCTGCATACGGCGGGCGAAGTTGACCATGAGGTCGGCGACGCGGGCATAGGAGATGGTACGGCCGGCGACCACGAAGGCGACAGTATCGGGGTGCCTGCGCGCCCGGTCCAGTACGGCAAAGGCGAGATTGTTCGTCTGCATTGAACCCTTGGAATACGTGGCCGGAGGTGATCACGACTGTGTATGGTTGGCGTTCGACTGTGGCGCAAGTGTTACAGCGCGGGTGTCGCCGATACGGCAAGATGGGGCCAATTGTGGACAGAGGATATGTTATGGCACGGGAACACCTGATCAACGGCCTTGCGGCGCTTGCCGCGGTGGGCGCCGCGACGGCAGTGGGCATGAGCGCCGCGAATGCAGCCGATCTCTACATCCCCGAGGCCGAAGAAGTAGCGGTCATCGTCGCCGAGGACTGGACGGGCTTTTATGCCGGCGGCCATGTGGGCTACGGCTGGGGCGTTGTCGAGATCGAGGACTCTACGAGGAGTTCGACAACGACATCGACGATATCGACGAGTACGACATCGCGGGGTGGCTCGCGGGCGTGCAGGCTGGCTACAACTACCAGTCGGGCAGCTTCGCGTTCGGCGTCGAAGGCGATATCGCCTGGGCCGACATCACCGGCAACAGCGGTACGCAGGATAACGACATCCTGGGCACCGACATCAGCTGGATCGGCACCCTGCGTGCCCGCGCCGGCTTCGTCATGGACCAGCTGTTCCTCTACGGTACGGCAGGCGTCGCCGCCGCCGGTCTCACCAGTTGGACGATCGACGACTGGAACGACGATTATTTCGAAGAGAGCGGCGTGCGCTACGGCTGGGTCGCGGGCCTGGGCGCCGAGTTCATGGTCAGCACCGACGTATCGGTCAAGGCCGAGTATCTGTGGCACGATTTCGGCAGCGAGATTTACGAGTTCGACGGTGGCGAGACCGCCATCGAAGATCACGTCACGCTGCAGACTTCTTTGCTGCCGCTTCCAGCACCCGCAGGCCCTCGGGCACCACTTCCTTGCCGATGCCGTCGCCGGGAATCACGGCCAGCCTGTATTTCCTGTTGGTCCCGGTTCTGGTGGCGGACATGCTGACGTTCCTCGCCTGACATACGTTTTAAGAGGGAATTCTTGGCGTCCGGAGCGGACGCGCCCTAGCAATACAGGACTGCGCGCGACTGCCAAACCGCACAATCGCAACTGGCGGAAATGCCGAGAGCACAGTTCACAAGGCGGCCAAACGCGCACAGGCGCATCGCACAAACCGCGCCGACGATAAGCCACTGAATAAATGGAAGGATTTTAGGGGTGGCGCGAGAGACGGGGCTCGAACCCGCGACCTCCGGCGTGACAGGCCGGCGCTCTAACCAACTGAGCTACTCCCGCGTGGATCGAATACGAACCGCACAGGAGGTGGGACTTAAAGGGGCGAACATTCCAAGTCAAGGTTGTTGCAAATCCCCTTGTGTGTCAGCCTCTTTTCCATGGTCGATTTAAATAAGCGCCTGTTTACGGGCAAAACTCGTAGTCAGAATGCTCCCGAATCAACTAAGCCCTGATATATCGTTAGTTCCGCACCGCCACGTGCCCTAGAGGAGGACCAAATATGGCGAAGAAAGCAGCTACCCCGGCCACCGTGACCCTCAAGCATCTCGCCGCCGCGCTCGCCGAAGAGCACGAGTTGTCGAAGAAGACCGCTGAGGCCATCCTCGGCGACCTCGTCACCAAGATCACCAAGCACCTCAAGAAGGGCGAGCGCATCCGCATCGTCGGCCTCGGCATCCTCCAGGTCCGCAAGCGCGCCGCCCGCATGGGCCGCAACCCCGCCACCGGCGAAGCGATCCAGATCAAGGCCAGCAAGAAGGTGGCCTTCCGCGCCGCCAAGGAACTCAAGGAAGCCGTCTAAGACCGGCCTTCCGCCTCAGAGATCAAACGCCATTCCGGCCCGCGAAGCGCGATGCCGGGGGTGGTGTTTTCTTTTGGGGGCACCGACACGAGATCGCGCGCAATGTCCAGATTGTCATTGCCGGGCTTGACCCGGCAATCCATCTCCCAGGAAATGTATTTCCCGAAGTGAGATGGATACGCGGGTCAAGCCCGCGTATGACGATCGAAACCGGAGCCGCCCATCTTGTCCCCTAACTTCACCCACACCGTCCTCGACCGCTTCCTGCGTTACGTCCGGATCGACACGCAATCCGACGCATCGTCCCCCACTTGCCCATCCACCGAAAAGCAGAAAGACCTCGGCCGCCTGCTCGCTCAGGAATTGCGCGACCTCGGCCTCGCCGACGCGCACATGGACGAGCACGGCTACGTCTATGCGACGCTGCCAGCAAACAGCGACAAGACCGTGCCCGTCATCTGCTTCTGCTCGCATATGGACACCTCGCCGGACTGCACCGGCAAGGACGTGAAACCGCAGATCGTCCGCAATTACCGGGGCGGCGACATCGTGCTGCCGGCCGATCCGAAGCAGATCATCCGCGCCGCGGAGCATCCCGCGCTGGCCGACCAGATCGGCGGCGACATCGTCACCACCGACGGCACCACGCTCTTGGGGGCTGACAACAAGGCCGGCGTCGCCGAGATCATGGACGCGGTGCAGATCCTGCTCGCCAATCCGCAGATCAGGCACGGCACCATCAAGATCCTGTTCACGCCGGACGAGGAAATCGGCCGCGGCGCCGACAAGGTCGACCTGAAAAAGCTCGGCGCCGCCTTCGGCTACACCATCGACGGTGAGAGCGTGGGTCATCTTGAGGACGAGACGTTCTCGGCCGACGGCGTGACCATCACGATCCAGGGTGTCAGCGCGCATCCCGGCTTCGCCAAGGGCAAGATGGAGCACGCGCTCAAGATCGCATCCCGGATCGTGGACCGGCTGCCGCAGGACATGGCCCCCGAAGCCACCGAAGGCCGCGAGGGCTTCCTGCATCCCGTCGGTCTTCAGGGCGGCCTCGACAGCGCGACGCTGTCGCTGATCGTGCGCGACTTCACCGAACAGGGCCTGAAGGAAAAGGAAGGCCTGCTCGAAGACCTCGTGCGCGCCGTCATGAAGGATTTTCCGCGCTCGTCCTACACTCTCGAAGTGAAGCAGCAGTACCGCAACATGAAAGAGGTTCTCGACCGTCATCCCGAAGTGGTCGAGTACGCGCTGGAAGCGATCGGCCGCGCAGGCCTTCAGCCGGTCCTGAGCAGCATCCGCGGCGGCACCGACGGATCACGCCTGTCATTCATGGGATTGCCCTGTCCGAACATCTTCGCGGGCGAACATGCCTTCCACTCGCGCCTCGAATGGGTCAGCGTTCAGGACATGGAAGCGGCGGTGCGCACCATCGTGCACCTTGCGGCGATCTGGGAAGAGCGAGCGTAGATTTGATCCGTCATTGCGAGGAGCGCTCGCGACGAAGCAATCCAGTCTTGTCTTGTTGGCATGTGGTCTGGATTGCTTCGCTTCGCTCGCAATGACGCCGGCAAAATCTGATTATTCCTAGTTCCGCATCCTTAGCTGCAACATCGGCAGCACGTCGTACCGCGCGCCGATATTGGCCTTGACCATCGGGTCTTCCGCGACGATGGCGCGGACGTCATCCACGGTTTCATCGTCGGCGGTCTCGAACAACGACATCCCCCAGCCGCCCGACGGATCGGCCACGGGCCCATGCGCGACGACGCCGCCCTCTTCCAGCAGCGTTTGCAGGAATTCGCCGTGCGCCTTCATCAGCGACTTCTGCTCGGGCGTCATGGTCTTGAGGAAATCAGGGCCGGGAGGAATGAAGCGGCACAGGAAATACTTCATCGCAGGAATCGCGCTTTGACGGGGGGGACGACGATGGCGGATGGCTTAGGCGCGCAACATGGCGGCGGCGTGACGGCTGGTAGGCGGTGACGGATTCGAACCGCCGACCCTCTCGGTGTAAACGAGATGCTCTAACCAGCTGAGCTAACCGCCCTCGACGCCGTCAAATGACCGGCGATGCCCGCGTGTTTTAGCTGGGCGGGCACCTTTGGCGCAACCCGGCATCGCCTGCCGTCCGGAATTTGTTTGGGCCTGATCGCGGAAAACGCCGGCCGGTTTCGGAGAGGGCGCGCCCCTCAAAACACGCGATTCAACAACGAAAAACGGCGCCCTTTCAGGCGCCGTTTTCATGTCATTCAAAAGCCGCTCAGTGCGCGGTCAGGCCGCCCGCGGCTTCGTCAGCCGCATCCGGCTTGGCGAGTGCCTTGACGTCCTCTTCCCAGACGATCGGGACGGGCTTGCGCACCAGCGCCTTGGCCAGCACTTCGTCCATCCGCGCGACCGGGATGATCTCCATGCCGCCCTTGATGGCGTCGGAAATCTCCGTGAGGTCCTTGGCATTGTCCTCAGGAATGAAGACCGTCTTGATGCCGCCACGCGCGGCCGCAAGCAGCTTCTCCTTCAGACCGCCGATCGGCAGCACCCTGCCCCGCAGCGTGATCTCGCCGGTCATGGCGACATCATGCCGGATCGGAATGCCGGTCAGCACCGAGACGATGGCCGTCGTCATCGCGACACCGGCCGACGGACCATCCTTCGGCGTCGCGCCTTCCGGCACGTGCACGTGGATGTCGCGGCGGTCGAACAGCGGCGGCTCGATGCCGTAGTTGATCGCCCGCGAGCGGACGTAGGACGCAGCAGCCGAAATCGACTCCTTCATCACGTCGCGCAGGTTGCCCGTTACCGTCATGCGGCCCTTGCCGGGCATCATGACGCTTTCGATGGTGAGCAGTTCGCCACCGACGTCCGTCCACGCCAGACCCGTCACGACGCCAACCTGGTCGTCGCTCTCGATCTCGCCGTAACGATACTTCGGCACGCCGAGGAACTCCTCGACCACCGCCGGCGTCACCTTCACCGACTTCTTCTTCGAGATCATCAGCTCCTTCACCGCCTTGCGGGCGAGTGTCGAGAGCTCACGCTCGAGATTACGCACACCAGCCTCGCGGGTGTAGCGGCGGATCAGGAACGACAGCGCCTCGTCCTCGATCGCGAATTCCTTCGCGTTCAGGCCATGCTTCGTGATCGTGTTCGGGATGAGATGCTTGCGGGCGATCTCAACCTTCTCGTTCTCGGTGTAGCCGGCGATCCGGATGATCTCCATGCGGTCCATCAGCGGGCCGGGAATATTGAGCGTATTCGCGGTCGTGATGAACATCACGTTGGAAAGGTCGTAGTCGACTTCCAAATAGTGATCGGCAAACGTCGCGTTCTGCTCAGGGTCAAGGACCTCAAGCAAGGCCGACGACGGATCGCCGCGGAAGTCCGCGCCCATCTTGTCGATCTCGTCCAGCAGGAACAGCGGGTTCGAGGTCTTCGCCTTCCGCATCGACTGGATGATCTTGCCGGGCATCGAGCCGATATAGGTGCGGCGGTGTCCGCGGATTTCCGCTTCATCCCGCACGCCGCCCAGCGACACGCGCACGAACTCACGTCCGGTCGCCTTCGCGATCGACTTGCCAAGCGAGGTCTTGCCGACGCCCGGAGGGCCGACGAGGCACAGGATCGGTCCGGTCAGCTTGTTGGCGCGGGACTGCACGGCGAGATACTCGACGATGCGGTCCTTGACCTTCTCAAGCCCGTAGTGATCGCTGTCGAGCACTTCCTGCGCGGCGACGAGGTCCTTCTTGACCTTGGACTTCTTGCCCCACGGAATCGACAGCAGCCAGTCGAGATAGTTGCGCACGACCGTGGCCTCGGCGGACATCGGAGACATCTGCCGCAGCTTCTTGAGTTCGTGCGTCGCCTTCTCGCGAGCTTCCTTCGAGAGCTTGGTCTTGGCGATCTTCTCTTCCAGATCGGCCAGTTCGTCGCGACCTTCGTCGTCGCCGAGCTCCTTCTGGATCGCCTTCATCTGCTCGTTGAGGTAGTACTCGCGCTGGGTCTTCTCCATCTGGCGCTTGACGCGCGAGCGGATCTTCTTCTCGACCTGCAACACCGAGATCTCGCTCTCCATCAGACCCATCACCTTCTCAAGGCGCTGGGAGACGGACAACGTTTCCAGGATGCCCTGGCGGTCGGAAATCTTGACGGCGAGATGCGATGCCACGGTGTCCGCGAGTTTCGCGAAATCCGTGATCTGCTGAACGACGCCCACCACCTCGGCGGAAATCTTCTTGTTCAGCTTCACATAGCTCTCGAAGTCGGACACGACCGAACGCGACAGCGCTTCCGCCTCGACGCTCTTGGCGTCGACGTCGGCAAGGGCCACAGCTTCGGCTTCATAGAAATCAGTGCGATCGGAATACTTGCCGGCCTTGGCGCGCTCCAGACCCTCGACCAGCACCTTCACGGTGCCGTCGGGCAATTTCAGGAGCTGCAACACGCTGGCGAGCGTGCCGATCTCATAGATGGAATCGGAGCAGGATCATCATCGGACGCATTCTTCTGCGTCGCGAGGAAGATCAGCGCATCGTTCTTCATCACCTCTTCGAGCGCCTTGATCGACTTCTCGCGGCCGACGAACAGCGGCACAATCATATGCGGGAAGACGACGATGTCGCGAAGCGGCAGCACCGGATAGGAATGGCTTTCGCCGTGAACGATGGTTGGACGAGGCTTTGAGGCAGTCATGCCCATATTCCTTTTGTTGCGCCCCCTTGCACGCAGTCCGCCGTACTGACGCAACCGCCACAAGGTGCCGTGTGTACCGGAAAAGAAAGAGCTCTTTTGAGCCACTGGCCGCGATACGGCCACTCACCCGCCCGGGTCGATTGCTGCAGATCTCGGAAGGTCTTCGTTCCGCAGCACACCATTAGGTGGCTATGGCATATGGGGGTGTCAAGAGAGCGAAAACCCCTGCCAGTCTTGGCTTATTCTAAAGCGGAGACGAACACGACAATGGCTGCCGAAGGGCATTCGGCAGCCCGTTTTGTCGGAAAACCTTCAACGGTTTCCTGCGCTTCAGGCGCTGGCGCTGTTCTCTTCTTTGGCCCGATCCGCGTAGATATAAAGCGGACGCGCCGTCGCCTCGACGACTTCTCGCGAGATGACAACTTCCTCGACGCCTTCCAGCCCGGGGAGATCGAACATGGTCTCCAGCAGGATGCTTTCAAGGATCGACCGCAACCCGCGCGCGCCGGTCTTGCGCTCGATGGCCTTGCGGGCCACCGCGCCAAGCGCCTCGTCGGCGAAGGTCAGCTCGACGTTCTCCATTTCGAACAGGCGCTGATACTGCTTCACCAGCGCGTTCTTCGGATCGGTCAGAATCTTCTTCAACGAGGCTTCATCCAGATCCTCGAGCGTCGCCACGACCGGCAGACGGCCGACGAACTCTGGAATCAGGCCATACTTGAGCAAGTCCTCAGGCTCGACGTGACGGAAGATTTCGCCGGTGCGGCGGTCTTCGGGGGCCAGAACCTGCGCGGCGAAGCCGATCGACGTGGTACGGCCGCGACCCGAAATGATCTTCTCAAGGCCGGAGAACGCGCCGCCGCAGATGAAGAGAATGTTGGTCGTATCCACTTGCAGGAACTCCTGCTGCGGATGCTTGCGGCCACCCTGTGGCGGCACGGAAGCGACCGTGCCTTCCATGATCTTCAACAGTGCCTGCTGCACGCCCTCGCCCGACACGTCGCGGGTGATCGAGGGGTTATCGGACTTGCGCGAGATCTTGTCGATTTCGTCGATATAGACGATGCCGCGCTGCGCCCGCTCGACGTTGTAGTCGGCCGCCTGCAACAGCTTCAGGATGATGTTCTCGACGTCCTCGCCGACGTAGCCCGCTTCGGTCAGCGTCGTCGCATCCGCCATCGTGAACGGCACATCGAGGATGCGGGCGAGCGTCTGCGCAAGCAGCGTCTTGCCCGAGCCGGTCGGACCGATCAGCAGGATGTTGGACTTCGCAAGCTCGACGTCGTTGTGCTTGGTCTGGTGATTGAGGCGCTTGTAGTGATTGTGGACCGCGACCGAGAGCACCTTCTTGGCGTGCTGCTGACCGATCACGTAATCGTCCAGAACCTTGCAGATTTCCTTCGGCGTCGGAATGCCGTCGCGCGACTTCACGAGCGACGACTTGTTCTCTTCGCGGATGATGTCCATGCACAGTTCGACGCATTCATCACAGATGAATACCGTCGGACCCGCAATCAGCTTGCGGACTTCATGCTGGCTCTTCCCGCAGAACGAGCAATAGAGGGTGTTCTTTGAATCGCTCGTACCGACCTTGCTCATTCCTGTCTCCGTCCGCCGCTCGATCTTGTCTCAGGGGTTTGCCCCATCCCGGTACAGACCGGCATGACGTGTAGATAGGAGCAAAAACCGTACCAAAAAAGACCCTGCACTCCAATTTCCCGCGCAGAATCGCGGTTGAATCGAATCCCCGGCCACCTTAGCCCACAAGTCCTAGCCAATCATGGTGCCACCCGACTATCAAGAATTCGCTAACTGCCAAAACACCCAACTCCGCGATCTTGGCGTAATTTTGCGCCTTTTCAGGCCCCTGCGGCGTCGAATTCATTGCAGCGTTGCGGGAATGACACGGGAATGGCTGGCGGAACTCAGCCAGGCGGCTCCCGACGGCCAATCATGAGCCAACGATGCCCTTGAGGCCCGCATAGATGGAGCCCGCAGCGGTGGACAAAATGCCAACCAGCGGGCCGGCCGTCTTCATCAACTCCTGAATAAGCCGCGCCCGGCGCCGAAGCTGATCCTCCCCGACATAGGGTCCCAACATCTTCGCCACGCGATAAGCCGCCGCATTCGGCTTGTCGCCTTGCGACAGGGAACTGGCGAGAAGCTGCAGCATCAGAATGCCGAGGATGTTACCGGTCACGAAGGCCAGCGCGATGCTCGCGGAGTATTCGAGCACCTCGCGCCATTCGATCCACGGGCCCGGAAGAATGGGAACATGGTCGTTAAGACCGGTCACGGTCAGCATGCAGAACACACTGAGCAGCGCTGTCAGGATTCCGACAATGGTAGCCCCGCGATACCCGATTTTCTGAACCGCATAGATCGCAAAACCGAACGGTAACGGAATCAGCACCGATGCGATGCGCAGATACAGCGGTGACACGTTCAGCACGATAGTGACGATGACGTGCGCAGCAACCAGCAGGATCGTCGGAATCAGAATATAGGCGATGCTGTGAATCGCGAAGGATCGGACCGGATGACGGCGGCGGTACAGTCGCGCGCTGACATTGTCGAACTCGCGCCTCACCTTTTCGATGTCGGCGACGATGTCCTCAATTTCGAGAAGCACCGGCCGCACAACGCGGAGATCGCGCGAACAATGCTTGCAGACGAGCGCTTCGTCTTTCACCTTCTCGGCGCAGAACGGACATTCCATCAGAATGCCGGTGCGTGTGGGGTGATCATGTCAGTTCCGCCGCAATAAGAGGCGCTGGCGGCGCCGAAGCATTTCAAGTTCTGCCTTCGCATGCGCAAGTTCGTCCGTGGCCAAGGCACGCTTGCGGATGAGATCGTCCCGCTCGGCAATCAGCGTTTCAGGAACCGTGATATCGCGCGAACATGAGCTGCAAACCATTGCGCGGGGAGCGACGGGTTGCGTGCAGAAGGGGCACTCGTCCGTCATCCGGATCAGGGCGCCACTTTGAGTGTGAAGCTGGTGGTCGCGGTGCGGCCGTCGGAATCCTTCACATCGACGCGGATAAGGTGGTCGCCGGCGGGCAGTTCGGCGTCGGGCATATCGATGCCGGTGGGAATTACGAAGGGCTTCAGACGCGACGTCAGATCGACGGCGGGACTTTTTATATATGTCACCTTCAGTGAATCGGTGTCGATCTTGGCACCGCCAAAGGATTCGAATTTCAACTGCAGCCGCATCGGCGACCGCGCCGCGTCAGGACTGCCGACCAGTTCGATCTTCGGTCCGCGCGTGATGCCGCGGGTGGCGACAGCAACCCCGCCTTTCGGCGGCGGCAGCTTGGCCTCATCCGGAGAAATCAGAACCGTTCCTGCACTCGCACCGGGTGAAACCATCGACACAACAAGCCCGGCCGCCAAGCCAGCCGCCTGAAACAGCGAACGCCGCATTTCCAAATCTCCCCAACCGCCAAATCTCTTTCAAGCAATGCCGCGAGCCTACAGCACGGCGGGATTTTTCGAAAGACGTCTCTCTTTTTACCTTAACGCCCGCCGCCGTCGCCGATGATCGAATACGGCGCCCAGAACAGCGGATGCGCATAGGCGAACTCCGTCTTGCCGTCCGCGCCGAGATAGCCGGGTCCATCGGCGAGCGCCATCATGGCTTGCCGCAGCGCCTCGCCGCGCGTCAGTTTCGGATCGTCCGCCTGCCGCTTGAACAGGTCGGTCACCAGTTCGCGGGCCGATTGCGAATGCACCGACCAGTTCGTCACCAGCAGCGCACGGGTTCCGGCATAGAAGAACGCCCGGCCGAGACCCGACGCCGCCTCCGCGCCTGCACCGGCTCCCGCCGCCGTGTTGCAGGCGGACAGCACCACCCAGTCGGCGTCGAGTTTCAGCGACAGGATTTCTTCCATCGTGAGCAGCCCGTCGCCGTCGGAATCCGACAGCGCCGGTGCGGACAGCGCCAGCGCCGGTTGCGTGAGGCCGTCCAGTTCGCCGGGCACCAGTCCGTGGGTTGCGAACGCCACAATCCTGAACCCCGACAGGTCCATCGATTTCACCTTTTTCTCGTTGGCATCCTTGCCGAGGTTGAGAACCTTGGCGGGATCGGCCTGCAAGGCGAGCGCGATGGAGGTGAGTTCGTCGGATGTGTCCGGCAGGCGCGGCAACTGTCCGAGTTGCGCGCTGTCGACGCCTTCAAGCTGCGGGCTGTTGCGCCGCTTCAGCGGGGCGCCGCGCGTGACGTTCGACGCATCCGCAACCTGGATCAGCTTGTCGGTTTTCGCCGCGTCGTCAGCCTGCTCCTTGCTGAAATACGGATCGCCGAACGCAACCAGATCCTGCCGCGTGGCCTTGCCCGGCGGCAGTTTACGCAAGGTCTGCAGGGCTGAGGCCGACGGCACCAGCGTCACCGCATGGGTTCGCGCCAGCCACGGCACGTTGCGATAATTCACGAACAGCGGATCGTCGTCGGCTTTCACCTCGGCGACAGCCGTCGGCAGCAACGACAGCGGCAACAACCCGAGCGCGCCGTTGGTCACGACGATCAGGCTTTTCGCCGGCTTCCAGCCACTCTCGACCGGCTTCAATATCTTGTCGTAAAGCTCGGATGCGAGCTTTACGTCGAACGCGGGAATGTCCGAAATCATCGCAGCTTTCGGCTCGAGCGCGTCGCGAAGTTTGGTCACGGTCGCATTGAGGTCGCCCACCGACAGTCCGAGCCGGGCGAACTGAACCGGGCTGTCCTTGCGCAGCACCCAGACGAAACTGTCAAAGCGGCCGAAGTAGAACGACAGCAACGCCTCGTCGTCCCTGAGTTGCTTCTGGATGTCAGCGGAATTTGGCGGCGGCGGATTCACCAGATTGCCATAGTCCGGAAACTTCTTCGCAATGTCCTTCAGCGTCTGCGCACGCGACGCCTGCAACGCCGCGATCTCCGCCTGCGTCGCCTTGACCGCCTTCTCGTCGCGTTCCGCCGGCGGCAGCGTGAGCAGGTTGTTCAATGTCGCGACCGCCGCACCGATCCGCTTCTCGCCGTCCTGCGACGCACGCATCAGCTTCGCCAGTTCAGGATTGCTGGCGGCGGAACGGGCCGACGAAGCCTGCAACGCGCGCTGCACCGATTGCCCACGCATGACGTCTGCGTAGCCGAAGGTTTCATCGGCCACATTGGCGGGCGCAGCGGCGGGGAAGACCGACACAAATCGAAGATACCCCTCGACCACGAAACGAACCCGGCCCTCCTGCGCAGCGGCGGTCGATCCGCTGTCGTCGTCGCTGCCGTTCGATGCGGTCAGCAGCACGGGGATCGCGGCCCTGAACTCCCGCAGCGCATCCTCCGGCCTGTTTTTGCGCGCAAGCGTCACGGCGTAGTAGCCGCGTGTCACGGCTGTGTTGACACTCTTGTCGCCCGATCTGCTGCGCTCCCGCTCGAAGGACCGCTGGGCGATTTCAAGCGCGTTGTCGTAGTTCTTCTGCGACAACAAAATCGACACGCGGGCCAGTCCGCCGCTCACCCCCTCGCGGCGCGACGGCTCCCACTTCGCCGTCCAGACATCGACCTGGTCGTAGAGCTTCGTCGCCTCGTCATATTTGCGTTCGAGATTCAGGATTTGCGCGAGGAAGACATTCGCCGAAACCATCTGACCGGACTCGGGCGTGTATCCGAGCCCCTTGTAGATGTCGATGACCTGACGCTGAAGCTGCTCGGCCTCCTGGTAGCGGCCCTGTTCCTGAATGACATAGACCAGCACGGCGAGAACCCCGGCTGTGTCGGCATGAAACTTCCCCGACTTGGTCAGACGGCTCAACAGCGCGCGGCGCACGTCCGCCTCGCCCTCGCCGACCCGGCCCTGCTTGACCTTGACGCGTCCTTCCAGCGCCAGCGCCCAGTCGGCGGAGCGCTCGATCTGCCCCTCCGGCGGTTTGCTTTCCCATTTCGAGAGCGTGGCGAGCGCGTTTGTGTAGAAAACAGATGCCTTGTGATAGGCAGCCTCGGCATCGGCAAACCTGCCACGGGCTTCCGCGACGCGCGCGTTGCCATCTTCGACGGTCGCCTGCCAGCTCATCCCGTAGATTGGAAACACCGGCCAGCGCTGCGCTTCTGCCAATAGCGAGCGATTTCGCGCGGCGTAGCTCTCCGCGGTATTGGTATCGCCATTCCGGATATAACCGATCACCTGCAAGTACTGCAGAACGAACAGCCGGCCTTTTGCCTGATTGGCAAACGCCGCCGACTGCTTGGACAACAGCGCGTTGGCGCGCTTGTGCTGCCCCGCGTCGCGCAGGTGACGCATCAAGAGCGACTCGTAGCGGCTGCCTTCGTTCTTGTAGTCCCCGCCCTGTCCATTGCTGACGGCCAGTTCGGAATCCGCAAGCGCCTCCTCGGAACGGCCAAGCAGCGTGCGGGCCTGCGCCCGCTTGTAGTGGAAGTCCGCGAGAGCCGTACCTTTCAAACCGGCGGGCACCGGCGCGTCGGCCGCCGCCGTCAATTCGGCTATCTTCGCCGGGTCGGGTTTCTGCTGATCGAGAATGGCGGTGATGTCGGAGACCGTGCGCGGCGGCGCGACGAGCGTGGTGTTTTCCTTTGCGCGCTGGGCACCTGCTGCGATCTCGTCGGCCTTCGGCGCCGACACCTTCGCCGCGTCGAACAGCGTCGCCTTCGGGCGCGCGGCCATCATGGCATTGCGAACGCAAGGCGTTGCGGCGGCCTTCGCTCTCGCCATGCAGACTTCGTGCGGCCCGCCGCCCTGCTTACAGGCCATGTAGGTCGGCCGGCCGATCGAATTGCGGCAACGCTCCTGCGCCTGTTCAAGTTCAAGAGCAGAGACCGATGGAATGGCAGCGAATGAAAGGAGCAAGCCGAGAAACGCCGCAACGCGGCTTCGTGCAGTTTTCGTCATGGCGCGCTCCCGGACATTGTCATTCCCACCGAAAATGCGGTGTGTCCGGGATGAAATTGGATGCCGTTCAAACATACGGAACTGAAAATAACGACGGGTCCAACGGTCCCGGATCAATAAGTATTATTAGGAGCAAAGACCGGCATACGGTCAAGCGTGGCGCGCAGGTGGAACCCCAAAAAGCGCTGGCAATCACCCAAATAGGTGAAGCCATTCAAACGAAAAGCGGACGCCGAAAAGGCGTCCGCTTCAATCTTCACAACCAGACGGCGATCCGGCCTTACGGCAACTTCGGCGTCGCTTCCTCGGGCCGCTTGTCGATCACCTTGTCGACGAGGCCGAAGTCCTTGGCCATGTCGGCGGTGAGGAACTTGTCGCGCTCCAGCGCGTCCTCGATCGCCTTGTAATCCTGGCCGGTGTGCTTGACGTAGATTTCGTTGAGCCGCTTCTTCAGGTTCAGGATTTCCTGGGCATGCAGCATGATGTCGGTGGCCTGACCCTGGAAACCGCCTGAGGGCTGGTGGACCATGATCCGCGAATTCGGCAGCGAGAAGCGCATGTCCTTCGCGCCGGCAGCCAGCAGCAGCGAGCCCATCGACGCCGCCTGCCCCGTGCAGAGCGTGGAGACCGGCGGACGGATGAACTGCATGGTGTCGTAAATCGCCAGACCCGATGTCACCACGCCGCCCGGCGAGTTGATATACATCGAGATTTCCTTCTTCGGATTCTCGGCTTCCAGAAACAGGAGCTGCGCAACCGTCAGGGTCGACATGCCGTCCTCGACAGGGCCGGTGACGAAAATAATGCGCTCTTTCAGGAGGCGCGAAAAAATGTCGTAGGCTCTCTCGCCGCGGTTGGTCTGCTCGACCACCATCGGCACGAGGTTCATGTAGGTTTCAACGGGATCGCGCATTATTCACCTGAGGGTTGGCGGAGGCAGCCGGCCGGGAATGCCTCGTGATGCAAAAGGTCGGACACTACAGATATGAGCGGTTAGCCCGCCCACAAGAGCGGAAAACGGCATCGGCAAAAAGCCGAAGTGGCGGCAGTTGACGCTGATTCGGCCGGGTGCGCAAAGGTAAGCAAGCGCAATGTCCGGCTCATTCGGGGCGTATCGTTAACACGCCCCGAATGTCACGGACGACCGCGCTCAGGCTGCCGTCTTGTCTTCTTCTTCCTTGAGCAGGTCGTCGCGCGTCACCTGCTTTTCGGTCACGTTGGCAAGCTCAAGAATGAAATCGACGACCTTATCCTCGTAGATCGGCGCGCGAAGCTGGGCCAGCGCGTTCGGATTGCTGCGATAGAAGTCCCAGACTTCCTTTTCGCGGCCCGGCGACTGGCGCGCGCGATCGATCAGCGCGCGGCTGACCTCGTCGTCGGTGACGGTGATCTTGTTCTTCTCGCCGATCTCGGAGAGCACGAGGCCGAGACGAACGCGGCGATCCGCGATCTTCTGATACTCGTCCTTGGCCTTTTCCTCGGTGGTGTCCTCGTCAGCGAAGGTCTTGCCGGTGGATTCCATCTCGGCCTTGATCGAATTCCACATCAGCTTGAACTCTTCCTCCACCAGCGACGGCGGCGGATCGAAGCGATGGGTCTCGTCGAGTTTGTCGAGCAGGATGCGTTTGACGCGCTGGCGCGACGCACCGGCGAACTCAGCGACCAGGCGCTCGCGCATGGCCTCTTTCAGCTTCTCCAGCGATTCCATACCGAGAGTCTTGGCGAACTCGTCATCGACCTTGGCATCCTGCGGCGCCTCGATCAGGCTTGCGGTGGTCTCGAATTCCGCGTCCTTGCCGGCCAGATGTTGCGCCGTGTAGTTCTTCGGGAACGACGCCTTGACGTTGCGCGTTTCGCCGGAAGCGATGCCGATCAACTGATCCTCGAAGCCCGGAATGAACGTACCCGAGCCGATCACGACCTGAATGCCCTCGCCGGTGCCGCCATCGAACGCGACGCCATCGATAGTGCCCTTGAAGGCCACGGTCACGCGGTCGCCGGTCTCGGCCTTTGCACCCTCGGCCTTTGCTTCATATGGGCGGCTCTGGTCGGCGATGCGCTTCAGTGCTTCGTCGACGTCGGCATCGGTCACTTCAGCCACCGGCTTCTCGACGTTGAAGCTCTTGAAATCGGCCAATTCGATCGCGGGCACGACTTCGATCGCGACCGAATAATTCAGGTCGGCCTTGCCGGCGAGGATCGCTTCGATCTCTTTCTCTTCCTTCGGCATGGTGACCTTGGGTTCGGTCGCCAGACGGAAGCCGCGCTCGGTGAAGATGCCGGCGTTGGTGTCGCGGATCAATTCCTCGACGGTCTCGGCGGCGACCGAACGTCCGTAAACCTTCTTGAGATGGGCGACAGGCACCTTGCCGGGACGAAATCCGTTGAGGCGAACCTTGTCCTTCATGTCGACAAGGCGGGCGTCGACCTTGGCATCGATGTCGGATGCCGGAACGCTGACCTGGAATTCGTGCTTCAATCCCTCGGCGAGGGTTTCTGTGACCTGCATGGCGTCAATCTTCTTCCGGCTTGGCCCGGCGTGGCCGGGTCGTTGTCAATCGGTTGGATACAAACCATTCGGCTACGGAGCCGTTCGGCATGTATCGGTGGTGCGGCGAACACGTTCCCGCAGGGGCACGCGTCCTCCAGAATGTCCTGCGCAAACGAAAAATCGCGCCTGATGCGGGCGGCGCGCCGACAGCGGCCCGTCTCCGCGTTGAAACTGTTTAACTTTTTCGACTGCGATGGCGCCCGCGTATCCCAGTTTGTGTTCTGGAATTTCGGCTGGGCGCGCCGAGTTTGTGACGCTCATCGCATGATCCCGGTGGTGATTCAAGGTGACTTATGTTCCGGGAAACCCGCAGGTGGAACATGCGCTGTTACACCGCTGGACAACGCTCTGTGAAACTCTAAAACGCTTGGCGTTTGTCATGCAAATGCATTACATTGCAGATTGATGGAAGGAGCTTTGTGATGGCCTCAAATGCCCTCGTGCAAACACGTATCGACTCCGACGTAAAAGATCGCGCGACGGCCGTGCTGGAAAATATGGGCCTGACGGTCTCGGATGCCGTGCGCATTTTACTCACGCGGACGGCCAACGAAGGCGCCTTGCCACTCGAATTGCTCAGCAACAGCGACGCTCACGATGCATGGTTTCGCACAAAGGTCCGTGAGGCACTTGAGGACCCCCGCCCCGACATCGCAGATGCCGACGCGGACGTCCAATTTGCAGCGCGGCGCGCAGCAGCTTTGCGCAAGGCCGAGACAGGTAAGCGGTGAAACTTGTCTGGTCGCCGTATGCGCTATCGGATCGAGACACCATTCTTTTCTCATATCGAGTCAGATAATCCGCGCGCTGCGGTCCACGTCGACGTTCTGGACATCGCGCGTCACCGCGACGAAGTACGACAGTTTCATGAATGATCTGGCGCAATAAGGCTGTCGCGAACGCAAGGCATACAGGCATCATCGCACTCCGGTCGGTGAGCCATGAAATCTCAAATCGTCGAACATCTCGGTCAGACCGACATTCTGTTGCCGTCCCTCGTCGCCGATGCGCTCGCCGCCAACGACTGCATCAAGGTGCGGATGAGCGCACTCCAGGCGGCGGTTCATCACGCCCGGCAGCCAGACCATCCCGGCTCGGATTTGCAGGCCGAATGCCGCGCTGCCGGAATTGCGCCGGCGGCAATCGCCGCACTGATTGCCGGGGCACACATCGTCGGCGAGGGACGAATAGCTGCGCCCAATCTCACTAAACTAATGAAGGACGTGCTTGACGATGTGACGACGATGATCCGCGCCGTGACAGCCGGCGACCCGCCGGCGGGTGACGCCATGTCGGCGCGCCTCTCGGCCATTCAGGCCACCGGCGCGCTGGAATCGTCGAGCGAAATTGAAGTATCCCGGGTCGGCAAGCTGACTGGCGTAACGGACAACGACAGCGACAGCCTGCATCGTCTGGTGATGGACCTGCACAAGGCGCTCAACCGGCTGGCGGCGGGCTGCGCTGAAGAGACGGTTGCAGGCGCGCGCGTGTTCGGCTTGCGTCCTGACGATCATCGTGCCGTCGAAAGTTTCATGCGGGGGCTTGAGCAGACCCGCGCGTTGAAGTTCGACCATCCGGGTCTCGATACGATGGCGACGCGATCGGGCGACCGGCTGCTGATCCAGAACGATATCGGAACCACCGATGCCCATGTTTTGGTGATCGCCGTTCAGGACAATACGGTCACCGTCACCTACACCGACGTCCACCGGGCGCGCACCAAATTCTTTGTCGGTCTGTTCGAGGACTTTCCCGCCAAATGGAGCGGCCTCGATCGTCACGCGGCGGATGGCCTCGGCGACGATGGAAACTTCTATCTGGTGACGGGGCAATATCTGGCGGAGACGGCCAAGGAACGGGATGCGTTCCTCGCCGCCATTGGCTCTGCGTTGGTGTTTTTGATCGACTGGAACAAGGCGCGCAAATTGCTGCGCAACTGGGTCGCAAAGAATGACGCGGCCGGCATTCTCGCCTGGGGCGCGCGACATCGGATCGGGCACAGGGCCTTCCTGGAACTCGGCGGTGACGAACTGATCGGCGCTGCGGTGCGGAATGCAGCACCTACGCGAATAGGTTTCGGCGAGCGTCTGGATCAGGTACTCGGACGCGACGGCGCGGTGGATTTTCTCAAGGCCACGCTGCGCGCGTCGACAGAGGCGTTAAGCGCGGGGCGATCCGTTCGGCTGGTCCGAGATCAGATCGAAGCCGATCTGGTCAGGCGCCTGGAAAGCGTCGATAGCACCCTGCTTGCGATCGTCGTGCGTCAGGCGGGACTGGCTCACGACATCGCCGCCGATCTCGCGCACCATATCGCCGCCCTTCAGGCAGGCCGCCCCGCCGACGGCAAGCTGCTTGCAGCCCGTGCCGGCCGCATCGAACAGAAAGCCGATCGGATCGCGATTGAAGCCCGCAAGGAAGTGAGCCGCCTCAACGCCCGCCCGATTATCGAACATCTGATGGACCGCGTCGAGGAAGCCATCGACGAACTGGAACAGGCCGCTTTCATCGCCTCGCTGGCGCCGGCCGGAATCGATCCGGCGCTGCTGCACGCGTTGGCCGAGTTGTGCAAGATCGCCATTTCCGGAACCGAAGCGATAGCCTCGGGCCTCGCTGCTGCCGCCGATGTTCCGGAGGGACGCCGCGCCGATGCCGACGACGCGCTAGCCGCCGTCGTCCGCCTCATCGATGCCGAGCACGCCGCGGATGCATGCGAGCGCAACGTCACCGCGCAGGTGTTCGGCGGCGGCTTCGACGTCGCGACATCGCTCTCGGTGCTTGAACTCGCTCGCGCCATCGAACGCGCCACCGACCGGCTGGCTGGATTCGGCCATCTGCTGCGGCGGCATGTCATGACCGATTTATCCGCCTGATATTTTGGAAAGACCCAACCCATGCATATCGTGCTTATCGGCGACGGATCGACGGAACGGCATTCGGCCGACGCGATCGGCGCCAAGGCCGCCAATCTGACGCGAATGGCAGCCCTCGGTTTGCCCGTGCCGCCGGCCTTCGTGCTTCCGGTCAAACTTTGCGCGGCCATCCTCGACAACAATGCTCATGCGGAGCGTCACCTGCGCAACGGACTCAAGGAAGGCATCGCGTTCCTGGAGCAGGCGACCGGAAAACACTTCGGCGATCGACGGCAACCGCTGCTGGTGTCGGTCCGGTCGGGAGCCGCGCGCTCGATGCCAGGGATGCTCGATACGGTACTCGACGTCGGCTGCACTTCGGACGCCGTGCATGGCCTGATCCGCACCACCGGCCGCCCCCGGCTGGCGTGGGATTGTCGGCGGCGTTTTCTTGAAAGTTATACGGAGACGGTGCTGGGCTTCGATCCTGCGCCGTTCGCAGCACGCCTTGCGGAACTGACCGCCAGCGAACCCGCCGCAGGCCTGCGCGAACTCGACAGCGAGGCGCTTGAACGTCTCGCCATCGACGAACAGGCGCTGATCGAAGACCTCGACGACGGCTGGCTCGAGGATGCGGTGGCGCAACTCGACGGCGCGGCAAGGGCCGTCTATCGCTCATGGACGAGCGAGCGGGCGCAGACCTATCGCCGCCTCCAGAATCTCGACGATCTGCGCGGCACCGCGGTCACGGTGCAGGCCATGGTGTTCGGCAATGGTGGACTGACGTCCGGAGCCGGTGTCGCATTCTCGCGCGATCCCTCAACCGGGCTGGCGCGGCCGATGATCGACGTCGTGCTCGATGCGCAGGGCGAGGATGTCGTCTCCGGCCGGCGCACGCCCGATACTGAGGAGACCATTGCCCGCTCGCTGCCCGCCATCGCGACCGAACTCGGCGACATTCTCAAGCGGCTTGAGCAGGAATTCGGTGACGTGCAGGACATCGAGTTCACCATCGAAGACGGAAAACTCTGGATTCTCCAGACGCGGTCCGCGAAGCGGACGCCGCGCGCAGCGCTGCGGATCGCCATCGACCTCGTGCATGAGAAACTCATCACGCCCCGTGAAGCGCTACAGCGGATCGACGGAATCGACCTCGGCGCCCTCACCGAGACCGAACTGGCCGTCGCCGGAGATCCGCTGACGACCGGGATCGGCGCATCGGGCGGCATCGCGGTTGGACGCGCTGCATTCGAGTCCGAGAGCGCCCAGCGCCTCGCCGCTTCAGGCGAGCCCGTGATCCTGATGCGGCCGGATACGAGCACCGCGGACGTCGCGGGCTTTGCCAGCGCAGCCGGGATCGTGACCGCGATCGGCGCCCGCACCGCTCACGCCGCGCTGGTGGCGCGCCAGTTGGGCAAGCCCTGCATCGTCGGATGCAGCAGCATGGCGATCGACGTGGCAGCCGATCGGGCCCAGCTTGCCGGGACAACGATTTCGGGGGGCGACTGGATCTCCATCGACGGCGACAGCGGCCGCATTTATCAGGGAAAACGCGAGATTCTGCGTGACACGCCCCGACACCGAACTCGCCGAAATCGATAGATGGCGGGCTGACGACCATGGCCATGGCCACAAGAAATCAAAATCGGCCCACAACAAGACGTAAAAACAAGACTAGTGTGGTGGTTCGTAAGCCCGCATCGGTCTCATCAAGGAGACTATCCGATGACGCCGATCGTCGATCTCACCGGCAAACGCGGTCTCGTTGTCGGCATCGCGAACGAGAGCAGCATCGCCTATGGCTGCGCACGCGCATTCCGCGCCGCGGGAGCCGACCTCGCCGTCACCTATCTCAACGCCAAGGCGGAATCTTATGTCCGGCCGCTTGCGGAGACACTCCAAGCGTCCATCCTTGTCCCGTGCGATGTGCGCATGGCCGGCGAACTGGAATCGGTGTTCGAACGGATCGCGACGGAATGGGGCCACCTCGATTTCCTGTTTCACTCGATCGCCTTTGCCCCGCGCGACGACCTGCACACCGGCCTCATCAACTGCTCGGCGGAAGGCTTCGCCATGGCGATGGATGTCTCGTGCCATTCCTTCATCCGCATGGCCCGGCTTGCATTGCCTCTGATGACCAGGGGTGGCAGCCTGCAAACCGTGAGCTTCTATGGAGCAGACCGGGTCGTGGAGAACTATAATTTGATGGGGCCGGTGAAGGCGGCGCTGGAATCCACCGTTCGCACCCTCGCAGCCGATCTCGCTCCCCGCGGCATTCGGGTGCATGCGCTGTCGGCGGGGCCCGTCAAGACACGCGCGGCCTCCGGCATCGACAGGTTCGACGAACTGCTCGACCGGGTGCGCGAACGCACCCCGGCCAACCAGCTCGTGACAATCGATCAGATCGGACGGGTGGCCGCCTTTCTTGCCAGCGAGGCCGGTGCGCCGCTGACAGGCTCCGTGACCTATGCCGATCAAGGCTTCCACATCATTGCCTGATCGGAGACGCATCATGAAAGCTGTCGATCGACCCGATACGACAGCCGGTGCCGAAAGTCTCCGGGCATTCTGGACGAAAACTCCCGAAGCGGTCTGCGCCGCGCTTCACTGCGGAACGGACGGGCTGAGCTCGCAGGACGCCAGACGACGGCTCACCCGATACGGACCCAACAGCGACGCCGAAGCGAAAGTGGATAGCCTGCTGCGCGCGATCCTGCGGCGGTTGCTCGAACCGCTCTCGCTGATCCTGCTGGGAGCCGGCATCGTTTCCGTGGTCACCGGCGACGCCATTGGCGGCTCGATCATCGTTGCGATCCTCGGACTGTCCATCGGACTCGACACCATACAGGAAGGCCACGCCGTCAAGGCAGCGGAGGTGTTGCGCCGCTCGGTGGCGCTCAAGGCCGAGGTCAAGCGCGACGGCGCATTTCGCGAGATCGAGGTGGACAAGATCGTTCCCGGCGACATCCTGCGCGTGCGCGCCGGCGATATCATACCGGCCGATGCACTGATCCTCGACAGCGCGGCTTTTACCGCCGGCGAAGCCGCCTTGACCGGCGAGCCCTATCCCGTCGAAAAACATCCCGGCATCGTTGCCCCGACGGATCCCGGCGAAGCCTCCAACGCCCTGTTCCGCGGCGCGGTCGCGCAAACCGGCGAAGCGATCGCGCTCGCGGTCCATACCGGACGGACAACCATCTTCGGCGCGGCGGCATCCGCGCTCGCGGAAGCTCAGACTCCCTCGCCGTTCCAGCGCGATCTGCGCGAGTTCGGCCTCATCACCGCCCGGCTGACCCTGGCGCTTGTCGTCATCGTTCTGGTGATCCGGGTCGCGTTCGGCCGGGATATCCTCGACTCGCTGATGTTTGCCGTGGCGCTGGCCGTCGGACTGACCCCCGAACTTCTCCCGATGATCACGACCGTCACCCTGTCGCGCGGCGCGCTCCGGATGGCGCGGCGCAAGGTCATCGTCAAACGCCTTGCGTCGATCCACGATCTTGGCGCGATGACGGTGCTCTGCACCGACAAGACAGGCACGCTGACCTCGGCTGAAATTACCCTCGCCCGAAGCCTCGATCCCGCCGGCGCCGAAAATCCGCGTCCCGCATTGCTTGGCGCTGTCGCCGCCGGCCTGTGCGGAGATCGCGGCTCGCTCGATGCCGCGCTGATCCGCGGCTCGGCAGGCGCAGCAGACGGCTGGACCCTCGCCGGCCGGCACGCCTTCGACTTCTCGCGCCGGGTGGGATCGGCGCTGGCAACCGGCCCGGACGGCATGCGCCTGATCGTCAAGGGCGCGCCGGAAGCGGTCCTCGCGCTTTGTACGACGCAGCGGACAGATAACGCCTCCGCACCGATGAACGCGAGCGAGCGGTCACAGGCCATCGACCGCGTTCATGCGCTGGCGCGAGATGGACTGCGAACCATCGCGGTGGCTTCCCGCCCGTGGCCGGGGCGGGCCCGCGAGATCGAGGCGACCGACGAGGCGGACCTCACATTCGAGGGACTCTGCGCCTTCGCGGACCCGCCCAAGCCGACCGCACGCGCGGCAATCACCCAACTGGCGGATGCGGGCGTCAGGCTGAAGATCCTGTCCGGTGACGATCCCGTCGTCGTCGCACGATTGGCCGGTCTCGTCGGACTGAAGGCCGATCAGGTCTTGTCCGGCGCCGATATCGCCGCGTTGAGCGACGATGCTCTCGCGGTTCAGGTCCAGACCGTTGATGTCTATGGACGGCTGGCCCCGGACCAGAAATCACGCATCGTCAAGGCGCTTCAGGCGAAGGGATCCATCGTCGGCTTCCTTGGCGACGGCATCAACGACGCTCCCGCGCTGAAGGCCGCGGATATCGGGCTCTCGGTCGATGGGGCAACCGGTGTGGCGCAAGCCGCCGCCGACATGATCCTGCTTGCGTCCGATCTGGATGTCGTGGCCGACGGCGTCGAAGAAGGCCGACGAACCTTCGTCAACATCTTGAAATACGTGCGCATGGGCGCAAGCTCGAATTTCGGCAACATGCTGTCGATGGCGGTGGCCTCCATCGCTCTGCCGTTCCTCCCCATGCTGCCGACGCAGATCCTGTTGAACAACCTGCTCTACGACCTGTCCGAAATCGGCATCCCGTTCGACGGCGTGCGTCCGGAAGCAACCGCAAGGCCGCAGGTCTGGGACATGGGCAGCCTGATGCGGTTCGCCGCGATCATGGGACCGCTCTCCTCGCTGTTCGACTTCCTGACTTTCGGAGTCCTGCTGTTCGTGTTCAACGCTTCACCGGCTGAATTCCGGACGACGTGGTTTCTGGAATCGATGGCGACGCAGATTCTCGTCATCTTCATCATCCGTACCAACGGCCGGCCATGGCAGGACTTTCCTCATCCTGCGCTGGCTGCATCATCGCTCGCAGCATTCGCCGTCGCGATGGTGCTGCCCTTCACACCGCTCGGGACGTGGTTCGGCTTCGAAACGCCGCCGATCCTCATGCTCGCCGGGACCGGCATCATCGTCATCGTCTATCTCGTGTCGGCAGAACTCCTCAAGCGGTGGGCCATCAAGGTCAGGCATTGACCCGTTGCCGCCGACAGCCCGGCCCGAAGGACGACGCCCGATCCCGCTTTGGATAAATCCTCGGCAGGTGAATCTTCTTTTATATGTCGCTTTGTTTTTCAGCCGCTGCGGCAGCGGCGTCCCGGAGATTGTGGTGCGGGCGGAGGGACTCGAACCCCCACAACTTTCGTCACTGGAACCTAAATCCAGCGCGTCTACCAGTTCCGCCACGCCCGCAGCGCACATCGGCCGGCGGCACTGCCGCGCGCGGCAGGCTTATAACAGAGGCGACTGCTTCGCGAGCCCAAAAATGGCTTTCGCAACGCGACTTTACCGCCGCCCTAGCGGGGTCGATAGCGACCAAGCGCCCGCTGGACAGCAGGATGAGAAAATGGTCCGCATGGATCATGACAAATCAGGTTGTTTCGCCGTCCAGACGGGTTCTGCTGGCCGGGCTGGGCGGGGCCGCCCTCGCCGCCGGACTGCGGCTGCCTGTCTCGGCGCAGGCAGGAGGCGCGCTGTCATTGCGCGCGCGGCCGGTGATAACAGCCATCGGGACAGGAGGATTCAGAATCTCCTGTCTGGACACTGGAAACAGCGAATGCGGGTCCACTGCGATTTGCCAAAGGCGATCTCGCGGTGACGCTGTCGAATGAACTCCCCGCGCCGATCGTTCTGAATTGGCTTGGAATCGATGGCGCGCAAGCGGCAGAGCCGCTGACCGGGCAGGCTCCGGTGCCGCCCGGCGGGAAGGCGTTATTTACCCTGCCGCTGCGCCAGCCGGGAACGTTTCTGGTCAACGCGCAACTCCTTGGCGACGCCGCCGCCCGCCCGACCATCGTTCGCGCGCTCATTGTCGAGGACAGCCCGCCGGTCGCGGTGGATCGCGACGAGGTTCTGCTGATCGAGGAATGGCGGCTCAAGGCCGACGGCAGCGCCCTTGCGCCCGGCAGCAATCCGGACGGCACAACCGCGGCTTTCACCGTCAACGGCAAGCCGGGCCTCGACATCACGGCAAAGGTCAACGAGCGGCTGCGGCTGCGCTTCATCAACGGCTGCGCACGCTCCGCCGTCGGTCTCAGAATCGAGAACCACGACGTGCGCGTGATGGCGATCGATGGCGCACCCGCCGAGCCGTTTGCCGCGCGCGACGGCCAACTGGTGCTTGCACCCGGTTCGCGGATCGACGCCTTCATCGACACGACGCGCGCGCCGGGCACCATCTCACCGATCATCCTGCATGACGGCGCCTCACCACAAACCATCGCGCGGCTGATCATGTCGAACGACGCGCCCGTGCGGGCGGCGGCGCTGCCGCTGTCGGCTGCGCTTCCCTCGGTCGGCCTTCCCGCGCGTCTCGACCTGCAAGGCGCGCTGCGCGCCGAACTGTCGCTCGATCCGAACGCGCAATGGGGGTCGCCTGTGAAATTCGACGCCGCGACCGCGCCGGCCTGGCGCGTCAAGCGCGGACGCACCGCGGTGATGGCGATCACCAATCCGACCACAGCGCCGGTGGTGTTCCGGCTGCACGGTCATCATTTCCGGCTGCTCGACCGGCTCGACGACGGCTGGAAACCGTTCTGGCTCGACACGCTGATGCTGGACAAGGGCCAGACCCAGCGTATTGCGTTTGCCGCCGACTACGCAGGCCGCTGGCTGATGGAAGCCACGGCGCTGAACTGGGCCGCGCCGAAGCTGGTGCGAAGCTACGTCGTGGAATAGCTCAATAAGCGATCCCAAGCTCGTCATAGAGATTGCGCAACACCGCGGGCAGCGCCTCGGACAGATCTTCCGCGATCAGGCCGGGACCGAATTCGTGCGCCGCCTCGCCATGCATCCATGCCGCCATGCTCGCCGCCTCGAACGCCGGCACGCCCTGCGCCAGCATTCCGCCGATGATGCCCGCGAGCACATCGCCCGATCCGGCTGTCGCCAGCCACGGCGGCGCGTTGGCCGTGATCGCCGCGCGTCCGTCCGGTGATGCGATCACCGTGTCGGCGCCTTTCAGGAGCACCACTGCACCGGACGTTTGCGCCGCCAAGCGCGCCTGCTGGAGTTTCGAATGAGCCGGATCGGCCGCCAGATTTTTGAACAGCCGCCCGAATTCACCTGTATGCGGCGTGAGAACAACCTGCGGATCGGCCTGCTTTTTGATCTCGGCAAAAAGGCCGTCCGGATCGTCGGCGAAACTCGTCAACGCATCGGCATCGAGCACAAGACTGCGGCGCGCCGACAGCACCGTCCGGACGAAGCTGCGCGTGCGATCACTGACACCGGCGCCCGGTCCGATCACGCAGGCATTGAGACGCTTGTCCGCAAGCAGATCCGAGAACTGCTGCGCTGTCTCGGTCTCGCGCACCATCACCGCCGTCAGCGCCGTGGCATTGACCGCCAGCGCATCGCGCGGCGACGCCACCGTCACCAGCCCCGCGCCCGCGCGCAGCGCCGCCCGCGCCGCGAGCCGCGCAGCACCCGTCGAAATGATGTCGCCGGAGACCACCACCGCATGTCCGCGCGCATATTTATGACCGTCGATCTGCGGCGACGGAAAGATATCAGCCCAGAGGTCCGGCACATTCTCGAATGTCTTCGGCGTAATCTCGTCCAGCACGTCCGGCGCGATGCCGATGTCCGCGACCTCGACCTCGCCGCAGTAAACGCGGCCCGGCAACAACAGATGACCCGGCTTGCGGCGGAAGAACGTCACCGTCGCGGAGGCCTCAACCGCGATGCCCATGACCTCGCCGGTATCGCCGCTGATGCCGCTCGGCAGATCGACCGCGAGAATGGGGACGCCGCTGGCGTTCATTGCTTCGACGATAATGGAGGGATCGCCTTTCAGCGGGCGATCGAGACCGGCGCCGAACAGCGCATCGATGATCAGGCTGGGTCGGCCGATCGCCGCCGGATCGCACGGCAGCAGCGAACCTTTCCATGCGGCTGCGGCCAGCGCGGCGTCGCCCTTCAGCGTCGCGTCGTCGCACAACAGCATGACGGACACGTCCCGCCCACGTGCGGCGAGCTCGGTGGCCGCGACGAAGCCGTCGCCGCCGTTGTTGCCGCGGCCCGCAACCACCAGGATCGATCCCCGTTCGGCCATCGCCTCCGCCATATCGGCCACAGCCTTGCCGGCCTCCCGCATCAGGGCAAATCCCGGCGTGCCGTCCCTGATCGTAATTTGGTCAGCCTGCGTCATTTCCGGGACGGTCAGAATTTCCATGCCACTCGCCTGTTCGGTTCGCCTCATCCTGAGGCAATCTGTGTACCTAAACCCCGAAATCGACCGCTCTATTTGTGTGCAATTGCCTATTTAATAGTCTATCGACGCATCCGAATGCGCTGAAGAAACGGGCGGTTTCCTGCACTAACAATCTGATATACCTAAAGTATTAGAGGCCTTAAGAATTTGGCATGGACCCTGCTTTTAGGGCGCTGGACACAGGCACGTCAGGCTGACCGGCTAATAAAGCCACCGGATTTCCCCTAAAGAGAGGCGGTGACCCGGAAAGCCGGCGAGCGCGTGTCCGCGAAAGCGCCTATTGGCTTGCGGCATCATGCGCGCAACTCCTCGGGGAGAAGCGCCCTAACGACGAAGCCCGTTTTACACCGGATGTGCTCAGGTGCGAAACGAGGTGCGCGACATCGCGCGATATGGAAATAGACGTGCAGCAATTGGAAGTGCCCGGGAGACGCTCAGTGAAAAAGATCGAAGCCATCATCAAGCCCTTCAAGCTCGACGAGGTGAAAGAGGCCCTTCAGGAAGTCGGGATTCAAGGCATCACCGTCACCGAGGCCAAGGGCTTCGGGCGGCAGAAAAGGCCATGCCGAGCTTTATCGCGGCGCTGAATATATCGTGGACTTCCTGCCCAAGGTGAAAATCGAGATTGTGATCGGCGACGATCTTGTCGAGAAAGCCATCGACGCGATAAGGCGTGCGGCGCAGACTGGCCGCATCGGCGACGGAAAGATATTTGTGTCCAACATCGAGGAGGCCATCCGCATCAGAACGGGAGAATCCGGCCTCGACGCGATTTGAGACGTCTTGGCTCGTCTCGCGGCAGCCTCGCCTCGCCGGATCTGACCGGCCCTCGAACCATGTCCGTTCAAATTGCCACGTCCGTTGAAATAACGTCACCACGAATTACGCCACCACGAACCACCTACGAACGATCAACACCCACGACCAAAGACAGACCAAGCAGCCATAAGGGGTATTCATGAAGACCGCCAAAGACGTCCTCAAGTCGATCAAGGACAACGACGTAAAATACGTCGACCTGCGTTTCACCGATCCGCGCGGCAAGTGGCAGCACGTCACCTTCGACATCTCGATGATCGACGAAGACATCTTCGCCGAAGGCACGATGTTCGACGGCTCCTCGATCGCCGGCTGGAAGGCGATCAATGAATCCGACATGACGCTGATGCCCGATCCGACCACGGCGACGATCGACCCGTTCTTCGCCGAGACCACCATGGTCATCACCTGCGACATTCTCGAGCCGTCCACCGGCGAGCCCTACAACCGCGATCCGCGCGGCATCGCCAAGAAGGCCGAAGCCCAGGTCAAGGCGCTCGGCATCGGCGACACCGTGTTCGTCGGCCCCGAAGCCGAGTTCTTCGTGTTCGACGACGTGCGTTTCCAGACCACGCCGTACAACACCGGCTTCAAGCTCGACTCCTCCGAACTGCCGACCAACTCGGACACCGAGTATGAAGGCGGCAACCTCGGCCACCGCATCCGCACCAAGGGCGGCTACTTCCCCGTCCCGCCGCAGGACTCGGTGCAGGACATGCGCTCGGAAATGCTGGGCTCGATGGCCCGCATGGGCGTCAAGGTCGAGAAGCATCACCACGAAGTCGCTTCTGCCCAGCACGAGCTCGGCATGAAGTTCGACACCCTGACCCACATGGCCGACCAGATGCAGATCTACAAGTACTGCATCCATCAGGTCGCGCACATCTACGGCAAGACCGCTACCTTCATGCCGAAGCCGGTCTACGGCGACAACGGCTCGGGCATGCACGTGCACCAGTCGATCTGGAAGGACGGCAAGCCGGTGTTCGCCGGCAACAAGTACGCCGATCTCTCCGAGACCTGCCTCCACTACATCGGCGGCATCATCAAGCACGCCAAGGCCATCAACGCCTTCACCAACCCGTCGACCAACTCCTACAAGCGTCTGGTCCCGGGCTATGAAGCGCCGGTGCTGCTCGCCTATTCGGCGCGCAACCGTTCGGCTTCCTGCCGCATCCCCTACACCGCTTCGCCGAAGGCCAAGCGCGTCGAGGTGCGTTTCCCCGATCCGATGGCGAACCCCTACCTCGCCTTCGCCGCGATGCTGATGGCCGGCCTCGACGGCATCAAGAACAAGATCGATCCGGGTCCGGCGATGGACAAGGACCTCTACGACCTGCCGAAGGAAGAGCTGAAGCAGATCCCGACGGTGTGCGGCAGCTTACGCGAGGCGCTGGAAAATCTCGACAAGGACCGCGCCTTCCTGAAGGCCGGCGGCGTGTTCGACGACGATTTCATCGACAGCTTCATCGAACTGAAGATGACCGAAGTCGCGCGTTACGAGATGACCCCGCATCCGGTCGAGTTCGAAATGTACTACTCGCAGTAAGCAGTCGCGTTATAGCGATTGTCTTTCGCAAAGAAGAAAGCCGCTCCGAAAGGGGCGGCTTTTTTGGTTTGCGAGCATGCCCCCTCACAACAGGCAAACGTCTGTTGCCAAACAATAGTACCCGCACTCTATCAGACAGCATGCTCGCGGGGTTTGGCGGTCGCAGTCTTCTTTTTGGTACGAAGCCCGCGCGCAACTTATGACTTGACGTATGATTGGAGGCCGGGCGCGCCAGATTGGCGAAACGAGGGCGATCTATCTGAGGTCCGCCTGGTACACGAGAAGATCAGCCAGAAGCGCTCTTTCATCGATCTTCGGGAGCATCTCCATCACATAGAGCGTATTTTCCGCCCTGACGACCCGAAGATAATCGAGCACCTTGTGGTAGTAATCTCGACTCGAAAAATCGTGAATCATGAAAGTCGCACGGGGGCGAGATAGCCACGAGCTCTGTAGGCTCAACATCAGGATTGAATATAGTGTGCAGGCAACCCTGAATCTGCCGTCGATGTAAATCAGGTCCGGCTTCTCGCCTTTGCTTTTCAAGATGTCCCAAGGCCGAATGAAATAGGACGGCCATGTCGGCTTTGGCGTCCGATCTACCGGATAGCCCCAAGCCTCGACCTCTCCTAGATCGATATGAACAAAATCCGCCGATATGCCGGGGAAATTCCTGCCAACAAAATTGCGAACGCGCTCGCTCCAGGAGCTATCCGTGTCGACACTTACGATCCTCTTGACTCCGCTTTCTGCGGCAACCTTGCAAGACCCACCTGTGCCGAACTCCAAGTAGCATCTGGATCGCTTCATGGTGTCCCGCATCAGGTCGATTTCGCGAGGAAATAAATAAGCCTCCAACTCGACACCCGCGCTCTCCACTTTTCCTCTCTCCTCAGACCAATGTGCTGCCGGAATGTCCAACGACAAACGTCCGCGATCCATGCATGGACCTCCATTCATGAGCTATATGATTTTCCTTGCGAGTCCGCCATATCAATATTCCCTGCTTCCTGGCGGCGAGACTGATCGTTCGACAGACCGGAGAAATACACTGACTCTTGGCGCAGCATATCGCCGCAAACGGCCGATACTCTAAGATTCGGTTTACTCTCTTGATCCGATGGTTCTTTCAGAGAAGAATGAACGACAATTTCCCATGACATGAGGAATCAGACGTGACAGCCCCCATCGAGACCAGAGTGCAGACCCGCGGCGACCTCGCATGGTCGATCGCGGTGGGCGGCATCGGCATTGTCACATTCGCCGTCTTCGTGCTGTTCGCCTGGTATTATGCGGCCACGCTGTTCCTGGTGTTTGCCGGCGTTCTGCTCGGCGTCGCCCTCACCGCCATGACGCATCTGCTGCAAAAAGGTGATGGGCGGCCCCCACGCCCTGCGCCTCGCCATTGTCTGCGTGGTGCTTGCCGGGCTTCTGTCGGGCGTCATCTTTCTCGGCGGCTCCACCATCGCGCATCAGGCCGCGGCCCTGAGCGACACCCTCAAGTCGCAGATCGTGACCGTGAAGACGTTTCTCGAACAGCACGGCGTCGACACCAGCTATCTCGAACTCGGCAGTTCCTCCGCGGCGACACCCGGCTCCGCGACCGCCACCGAAACGCCTCCGGCAAGCCTGCCGAAGAACCTGCCGAGCGCGGGCGCCATCGCATCCGGCGGCGGTGCCATCGTCACGCAGACCCTGAAGCTGCTGTTGGGCACCGTCAGCGCGGTCGGCAATTTCTTCATCGTGCTGTTCCTCGGCCTGTCGTTCGCGGCGCAGCCGAGCGTCTATCGCAAAGGCCTGCTCGCGCTGGCTCCGGCGCGGCATCGCCACAGCGTCACCGTCGTAGTCGACCGCATCAGCGATACGCTGGAGCGCTGGCTGATCGCGCAGATGATCACGATGGCGGCGGTGTTCCTGGTGACCTGGATCGGTCTTTCGATCATCGGCATCCAGAGTTCGTTCATCCTCGGAATTCAGGCCGGTCTGCTCGCCTTCATTCCGACGGTCGGCGCGCTGATGGGCGGGCTGATTATCGTGCTGGCGAGCCTCGCCTCGGGATGGGTCGCGGCGGCCAGCGCGTGCGTGCTGTTTCTCGGCGTGCACGCGATGGAAAGCTATATTCTGACGCCGATCATCCAGCGTCAGGCGCTCGACATTCCGCCGGCAACGCTGTTCGCGTTCCAGATCCTGCTCGGCGTCGTGTTCGGGCTATGGGGACTGGCGCTGGCGCTGCCGCTGATGGCGATCGTGAAGGTGACCATCAGCTATCTGCGTGAAGATAACGACGTCCGCGAGCCTGAATTCAAGATGGCGTGACGGGAATACAAAAAGGCGCCGCATCGGGCGCCTTTTTCATCCGATCTTGTGATCTCAGAACCTTGTCACCGTATTGGTGTGCTCGACTTCCGGCGGCGAGGCGAAATGCGGGCCGACCAGCCCGCGCCATTCGGTGAAATCGGCGGATTCGCGGAAATCGACCATGTGATTTTCCAGCGTTTCCCATGTGATGTGCAGCCGGTAGCGCGACGGCTTTTCGATCGAACGATGCAGCTCGAAGCTCTTCCAGCCCTTGCAGCGCTTGAAGATCGGCTGCGCCATGGCAATCGCGGCCTCGAAATCCTTTTCGCTGCCCGGCTTGATCTCGATCTGTGCAATCTCGGTAATCATGGTCTTCCGCCCCTTTTTGATTATGTGAGGGCTGTAGCGCAGATTGACCGGCCAGAAAAGCAAAGGACGCCGCAAGGCGTCCTGTCGTCCGGGCCGATCTTGACCTGCGCTCAGACGACCGCGAGAAGCACGCCGAGCAGGACGGCCGCGCATCCGCCAAGCAGCACCGGCTGCCAGTCGAATGATGACCCGTAACGGCCCTCAGCGCGGCGCGCTGCGATCAGGGCGTGTTCGTATTCATCGGAGGTCGAGAACATGCAGGCGAAGCCCGCGCGCGCGGAATCGACCGTGGCCTCGAGGGCGATGAGATCGGAATTTGTGTCGTGGCTGGGTGCAGTGATCATGCCGCATTCTAGGACGCTTATGGTAAACAGGTGGTTAGGATGCGATCGCGACATCGCTGTCCGGTCAGGCGTGGACCTGTTCCGGCATACGGTCCACGGCGGCCTTGTCCGCCCGGGGCGGATTGTTTCCGCCACGCATGCGGCGTCCGTTCTCGGGCGACGGCGGCTGCTCCGCCGCGACTTCCACGCGGTTCCGGCCGCTGCGCTTGGCCTGATAGAGCGCGGTATCGGCCGACGCCATCAGCACTTCGAGTTCGGTTTTCGCCGGACCGCTCGCGATACCGATGCTGACCGTGGTTTCCAGGGGCGCGTCATCGACCTTGATTCCCGACGCCTCGAACGCTTCGCGCACGCGTTCGGCGGCGAACAGCGCTTCCTCCACCGAACACGGCAGCAGCGCCGCGAACTCCTCGCCTCCGACCCGGCCGACGAGATCACTGACGCGCAGGTTGTTGACGACGACGTCGGAAAAAACCTTCAGCACGTCGTCGCCCGCGGCATGGCCGAAGCGGTCGTTGACCGACTTGAAGTGATCGATATCGAAGATCATCACGGTGACGGGACGCCCCGCCTTGGCTTCGCGCTCGATCATGCGTGCGGTCGCTTCGCCGAAACCGCGCCGGTTCAGCAGACCCGTGAGCGGATCGACCGATGCAGCCGTCTTGTGGGCGCTGACCGTCCGCTCGGACATCAGCATGACGATGATGAAAACAGTGCCGACAGCATAGAAAAGCAGTTCGGCTGCAAACGCCGCGATCCAGACTTGTCCTATGCTTGCAGCATCGCTGGGGCGGAGCATGTCGCCCAAAAGGATCGGCAGCATCAGGACAGCACCGTGCATGACCGGGACAGCAATGGCCGGCCAGCGCGCGCGCAGACTCTTGCGCCGCTCGCGCCAAAGCTCACTCGCGGTCAGCGCGGCATAGAGGGCGACGATGCCTGCTCCCAGCAACATCCGCACTTCGGGATGGATCGGATCGAGCCAGACCACCGCCGCGATCCAGAGCGCGGGGCCAGCGATCACGCCGATCCAGTTGGCCGGGCGTCCGTGGAAGACGCGCGCCGCGTCCCAGACCAGGCCGCAGGCGATAAAGCCCACGGCGTTGACGGCAATCGACAGTTCCCAGCCCAGTTCCGGTCCACCGGCCGTCCACAGCGCCACGGAAGCCGCCCCCAGAATATAGGCCGCACCCCACCAGCCGAGCGCCGCAATCTTTTCCTGACGCCAGAAAAACAGCAGCATCGCGCCGAGCAGCGCAGCCGCCAGCGTCGCCGCCAGATAGAGCGTGGAAATATCGAGGGACAGATGCGTGCCAGCCGGCATTTTCTATGCAGCGCTTAAAAAAGAGACAGAGCCGGAATAGCTCCCTCAGCCGCCTCGATAATTAGCACCGGTGTCTTGGCACTCCGTTTGCGGAGGTCACAAAGTTTTCTCGAAAAATCGCGGCAATTCGATTGCATCTGGAACAACAAAAAAAGGGCGCCCAAAGGCGCCCTTTTCATCCTGTCGATTCCGCAATCGCGGACAATTTGAACGAAACGAGTAGCGTTTCGCGAACCAGCAGCGAAGCGCGCGTTAGCGCTTCGAGAACTGGAACGACCGGCGGGCTTTCGCCTTGCCGTACTTCTTGCGCTCGACCACACGCGAGTCGCGCGTGAGGAAGCCGCCCTTCTTGAGAACACCGCGCAGATCCGGTTCGAAGTTCGTCAGCGCCTTCGAGATGCCGTGACGCACCGCGCCGGCCTGCCCCGACAGACCGCCGCCGGCGACCGTGCAGACAACGTCGTACTGGCCCTGACGGGCGGCAGCGACGATCGGCTGCTGGATCATCATGCGCAGAACGGGACGCGCGAAGTAGACTTCGACTTCACGGGTGTTGACGGTGACCTTGCCGGAGCCCGGCTTGATCCAGACGCGGGCGACCGCGTCCTTGCGCTTGCCGGTGGCGTAGGCGCGGCCCAGCTTGTCGACCTTCTTGACGTACTTCGGACCTTCGGGAGCGGCTGTCTTCAGCGCCGACAACTGATCGAGAGACTGCATGGTATCGGACATTATGCGGCCCTCATGTTCTTGCGATTCATCGATGCGACGTCCACGACTTCCGGCTGCTGCGCTTCATGCGGATGCTCGGCGCCCGCATAGACGCGCAGATTGCCGAACTGCACGCGGCCCAGCGGACCGCGCGGGATCATGCGCTCAACCGCCTTCTCGAGGACGCGCTCGGGGAAACGGCCCTCGAGGATCGACTTCGCGGTGCGTTCCTTGATGCCACCGATGAAACCGGTGTGATTGTAATAGACCTTGTTCTCACGCTTGCGTCCGGTGAGGACGACATGAGCCGCGTTGATGATGATGACGTTGTCACCGCAATCGACGTGGGGGTGTAGGTCGGGAGGTGCTTGCCGCGCAAACGCATGGCGACCAAGGTCGCGAGGCGACCGACGACCAGACCCTTGGCGTCGATCAGCACCCACTTCTTGTTGACCTCGGCTGGCTTTGCCGAAAACGTCTTCATGTGAGGGATCCGTGAAATGGCACGTTCGGCGCAGTCGCCAAACTGGCGCGGTTCTAGATAACCGGATCGCACACGTCAATGCTGAGAGATCATAAATAATATCAATAAAACAATTACTTACAAATATGGTGCGATGATACCTGTCAAATCATTGAACGTTCGGAATGGAGTAAGTCGCGGTCACATGAGCAATCGGATCGGGCGAAGTCCCTGATAACAGGCTTATTTCTCCAACGGCGAGACGCTTGCCGAGCTTCATCAGCTTGGCAGCGGCCAGCACATCCTGGCCCGGCTGACCCTTGCGCAGGAAATTGATGTTCAGGCTCGTGGTCATGGCCAGCCCGACGGGACCGATGGCCGAGAGCAGCACCACGTACATCGCGAAGTCCGCCAGAGCCATCAGCGTCGGCCCCGAAACCGTTCCGCCCGGGCGAAGCATCCGCTCGCTGTAAGGCTGCCGCAGCAGGCAGGTCGCGCCGTCAGCGCTCTCGATCAGGACCTCCCCGCTGGCGAATGCCTGCGGAAACTCCCTGTGGAGAAACGCCTCGAGTTCTGCCACGGTCATTTTCGCTTTGTTCATGGAACGTATGTCCTGCCCTGCTCTCGTATGTGACGGTTTTGTATCTTAGGGTGAGCACGATGGCGAGCCTGACAGAACCGAAAAGCGAACTTCGAATCTGAGCAAAAAATGACCGCGCAAACATCCCGCTCCCCCGCCCCACAGGTGCCCTCGCCGTTGCTGCGCGACACCATCGGCAGCATTGCCGTGCTGACGCTCGATTCACCGTCGACGCGCAACGCGCTGTCGGAAGCGATGATCGCAGCGCTGCACGACGAAGTGAATTCCATTCGCGACGACAAGCACGTTCGCGCGGTCGTTATCGCCGCGAACGGCCCGGCCTATTCGTCCGGCCACAACCTCAAGGAACTCACGGCGCGCCGAGCCGACGCCGACAAGGGCCGCGCCTATTTCGCGCACATGATGAAGTCGTGCAGCGGCATGATGCAGGCCATCGTGCATCTGCCGAAACCTGTCGTCGCGGCCGTGCAAGGCGTGGCGACCGCGGCCGGATGCCAACTGGTCGCGACCTGCGATCTTGCGGTGGCATCCGAGAAGGCGACCTTCGGCACACCGGGCATCGATATCGGCCTTTTCTGCTCGACGCCGATGGTGGCGCTGTCGCGCAACGTGCCGCGCAAGCACGCCCTGCATATGCTGCTGACCGGCGACCATATTTCCGCCGAGCGCGCCCGTGAACTTGGCCTCGTCAACAGCGTCGTTCCGGCGGGCACGGAGCTAAACGCAGCGATTGATCTCGCAAAGGCCATCGCGCTGAAGTCTGCCTATACGCTGAAGGTGGGCAAGGAAGCCTTCTACCGGCAGGCCGAAATGAATCTTGCGGACGCCTATACGTATGCCGCACAGGTGATGACCGAGAACATGATGGCGCGCGACGCGCAGGAAGGCATCGGCGCCTTCATCGAAAAACGCGATCCCAAATGGGAAGACCGGTGACATTGCCGGGCCGAGATGCGGTGAAATACCCAGAATGAACCATGACAGTTACGACGACAGCTATATTCGCGGCATCCTGACCAGCGTGAAATCAATCGCCATGGTCGGCGCGTCGCCGGTTAACGTGCGGCCGAGCTATTTCGCGTTCAAGTATCTCGCGGAACGCGGCTACGATATGATCCCGATCAATCCCGGCCAGGTCGGTAAAAGTCTTGTCGGCAAGCCGTTCGTTGCCTCGCTCAAGGATATCGGACGCCCCGTCGACATGGTCGATGTGTTCCGCAACTCCGATCGCGCGATGGCCGTCGTCGACGAGGCGCTGGCGTTGCCGGTGCTGCCCAAGGTGATCTGGATGCAGCTCGGCGTCCGTAACGATGAGGCCGCTGCAAAGGCGGAAGCCGCGGGCCTCAAGGTCGTGATGAACCGCTGCCCGAAAATCGAATACGCGCGGTTGACATCCGAAATCCAGTGGCTGGGTGTCAACTCGCGCACGCTCAGTTCCAAACGCGCACCTATTCCGACAAGCAACATGCGATTGTCATTGAATCGCAGCAGCGTCGTCGGTGGCGCGACGGCGGCGGCCGACCGCGCCGCCAAGGACAAGAACGACATACCTTAAACCTCGCGCGCGGCAGAACGATTGTCCGCGCGCATCCAAAATAACGACAGGACTATTGCCTGTTAACGTCGATGCTTGCTGATAGCTTGACGAAGGCTATACCTGTCCGCAGCATATCCTTCTCATGCCCGTTCGCGGCTCTCAAAGGGACATCTCATGACGGAAAGACTGCCTGGCTTCTCCACGCTCTCCATTCACGCCGGCGCGCAGCCTGACCCGACGACGGGCGCGCGCGCGACGCCGATCTATCAGACCACCTCGTTCGTCTTCAACGACGCCGACCACGCCGCCTCGCTGTTCGGATTGCAGGCGTTCGGCAACATCTACACCCGCATCGGCAATCCGACGAACGCCGTACTGGAAGAGCGCGTCGCGGCGCTGGAAGGCGGCACGGCGGCGGTGGCGGTGGCGTCGGGGCATGCCGCGCAGGTGGTCGTGTTCCACACCCTGCTGCAGCCGGGCGACGAATTCATCGCAGGCCGCAGGCTCTATGGCGGTTCGATCAACCAGTTCAATCACGCCTTCAAGAGCTTCGGCTGGAACGTGGTGTGGGCGGACACCGACGACGTTTCGACCTTCGAGAAGGCGCTGACCCCGAAGACCAAGGCGATCTTCATCGAGTCCATCGCCAATCCGGGCGGCACCATCACCGACATCGAAGCCATTGCCGCCATCGCGCGCAAGGCCGGCGTGCCGCTGATTGTCGACAATACGCTGGCGACGCCTTATCTGGTGAAACCGATCGATCACGGCGCCGACATCGTCGTCCACTCGCTGACGAAATTTCTCGGCGGCCACGGCAACTCCATCGGCGGCATCATCGTCGATGCCGGCACGTTCGACTGGTCGCGCGATGGCCGCTATCCGATTCTCAGTGAACCGAGGCCGGAATATCACGGCATCAAGTTGCAGGAGACATTCGGCAACTTCGCCTTCGCCATCGCCGCGCGCGTTCTCGGCCTGCGTGACCTCGGCCCTGCACTGTCGCCGTTCAACGCGTTTCTGATTCTGACCGGCATCGAGACCCTTGGTCTTCGTGTGCAACGGCACTCGGACAACGCCAAGGCCGTGGCGGAATGGCTCTCAAATCATCCGGCCGTGGCGTGGGTGAACTACGCGGGACTGCCCGGCGACCGCTATCACAACCTCGCGCGCAAATACTCCCCGAAGGGCGCAGGCGCCGTGTTCACGTTCGGCCTGAAAGGCGGCTACGACGCGGGCATCAATCTCGTTTCGAACGTGAAGCTGTTCTCGCATCTGGCCAATGTCGGCGATACGCGCTCGCTCATCATCCATCCGGCCTCGACCACCCACAGCCAGCTCAGCGACACCCAAAAGGCTCAGGCCGGCGCAGGTGTCGATGTGGTGCGACTCTCGGTCGGCCTCGAAGACAAGGAAGACCTGATCGCCGATCTCGATCAGGCGCTGAAGGCGTAACGAGGCTCAAAGTGTCAAACGCGGCGCCGGGCATGGCGCCGCGTTTTTATTCATACAGAGCAAAATGACTTTCTGAAAAATTCAGGTCTTTGCGGTTTCCAGGGCGGCTTTCGCCTTACTCTCCCGGGCCAGCCGGGCATTGCGCTGGACGATCGAGAATGTCGCGAGCGCAACCAGAATCACCAGAAGCTGCGCCGATACCGCTTCAACGGTTGGGTTGAGCCCGAGCGATTGCAGCCATCCGAAGCTCTTTAACTCGGTGAATGGCACGATGTTCTGTTCCTGGAATTCCTGAACCGCTTCACCGATGAACTTGATGCCCATCGCGAACAGGAACGCCGACGTAATGATGAACAACGGACGCAGCGGAATTTTGCGCGCGATCAGGTTGATGAAATAGAACAGCACGACGAGACCAACAGTCGCCACGGCAAGGCCCGCGAACAGTCCGAAGCTCCAGCCGCCCTCGGTGACGGCAAGCGCGTTGATGAAGAGCACGGTTTCCGCGCCTTCGCGAAACACCGCGAAGAACGCGAGCGCGCCGACGGCCCATGCCGTCTCCTGCGCCAGCGCATCGTCAGCCTTACTGGCCAGATAGTCCTGCCAGCCGCGCGGATCCTGCTTCACCATCAGCCAGCCGCTCACATATAGCATCAGCGCAGCCGCGAAGAGGATCACGATGCCTTCGAAAATGTCATTATGCTCACCGGAATTGAGCACGGCGAACAGCCACGCGGCAATGATACTGGCGCCAATCGCCGCGAGCGCACCGGCATACAGCGCCGTCACGCGGTGGCTTCCCCCAACCTTCCGCAGATAACCCGCAAGCGCCGCGATCACGAGCATGGCCTCGAGCCCCTCGCGCAACAGGATGACGGCGGCTTGGATGAATGCGTTGGACATGGGTGACCTTTTACAATCGGCGCAGGTGATCGTTCTATCGCGCGGCAAATCGAAGTTAAAGTACGCCCGGACCGCACCAAATCGTGACTGAGCACGAAATCGAAGAAATACCCATTAACCGGGCATTTCTTTCACCCCTCATTACTTTAGAATAATTCGATTTAGCGGCGTTCGCCGATGACAAGACGCAACTTGGCTGGCGTCGTAGCCGGCAACGTTCGGCCCAGCCGCTCGACCTGAAACAAGGCCAGCGTGAGAACCACGATCGCGACGGCCTGATGAGCAAGCCCGAGATCGATCGGAACCTGATTGAGCAGCGTCAGAATGCCGATGGCAACCTGCGCCAGCATCACGGCCATGATCCAGACAGCGCCCGTCACGACGGCCGGACTGGTGCGGGAGCGGATGGCATCGACGGCATGGGCGATGGCCACAACCACCAGCGTGTAGGCGATCATGCGGTGGGTGAATTGCACCGTCAGCGTGTTGTCGAAGAAGTTTCGCCACCACGGCTGTTCGAAGAAGAGCCGTGCGGCCGTTGGAATGAATGCGCCATCGATCTCCGGCCAGGTGTTGAATACGCGGCCTGCCCGCAGCCCGGCGACGAGCGCGCCGAAATAGAGTTGCAGAAATACAAGCGCCAGCAGAATCCTGCCGGTGATTTTCACGCGCGGCGGCGCGATGGACGGCGGTTGGCGTTGAAGCCGCCGCAGCGTCCAGACGATCGCGGAGAAGATGACCAGCGCCAGCATGAAGTGAATGGCAAGCCGGTATTGCGAGACGGACACCCGTTCGGTGAGGCCCGAGGACACCATCCACCATCCGACTGCGCCCTGCGCACCGCCGAGAACGAAGATAACCCACAATTTGCGCTTGAGTTCGGACGACAGAAAGCCGCGCCACAGGAACCAGAGAAACGGCAGCAGGAACACCGCGCCGATCAGCCGCCCCAGCAGCCGGTGGCCCCATTCCCACCAGAAGATCGTCTTGAATTCGGACAGACTCATGCCGCGATTCATTTCGCGATACTGCGGGATGGTCTTGTAGGCTTCGAACTGCCGTGTCCATTCCGCGTCCGTCAGCGGTGGCAGAGTGCCGGTGACCGGCTTCCATTCGACAATGGAAAGGCCGGATTCCGTCAGCCGCGTCGCACCGCCGACCATCAGGGTGCAGACGATGAGGGCCGCGACCGCGATCAGCCACGCGCGGACGCTCCGCATGCCTGCGGCGCCTGCCGGTCGGTCGGTCGCGATGTGCGTCATGATCCGAAAATGCAGCCTTGAATGAATTCGCGCGGACCTTATAGTCCCCGCACTTTTCCGCGCAAGACGCGCTGCCGCAGCCGCCCGCACAATCCTGTTATGAATATCCGCACGCGAAAACTCATCGGAACATTCAGCCTGCTCGGCCTCGTCGTGGTCTGGTCCCTTGCCGGCATGGCGATCGCCCAGACGCCGTGGCTGGCGGCATCAAAACTCGCTCAGGCGATCTTTTATGTCGTGGCGGGCCTCGGCTGGGTGCTGCCCGCAATGCCGCTGATCGCCTGGATGTCCCGGCCCGATCCTCAGCCGTAATTCACCGCCGGTTCGACCTCGCGGCGCTTCTCCCTGCGCGCGGTGATCCCCGAAAGAACCACGCGCAGCGCGCGCAGCGACCGCCGCCCGTCCCATGCGATCCGCGGCAAAGCCATCGGGTCCGACTGCCCGTCGGCCCTGATGACACCGGGCTTTGTGGAAACCGCCGCAACGAATCCCGCCTCCCGCGCCAGCAGCATCTCCCGCGGACCGAAGCTGCCCTCCCCACCGAACGGATAGGCGAAATGCCGGCACGGACCACCGAGCGCGGTTTCCAGCACCGTCCGGCCCATGGTCATTTCGCGCAGCGCGCTCGTACCTTTCATATGCGCGAGGTTCGGAGAGTTGACGGTTGCACTTCCAATGGTGGCCTGCGGATCGCGCGCCAGTTTCGTCAGATCTTCCCAGCTCATGGCAATATTGCGCGAGACGGCGGCAAGATCGACACCGTAGCGGCCGCACAGGTCGCCAATCGCGGCTGCAAGGTCCGGCGGCGACAGCGTCATCATCCACGCATGCAGGATATCGTAAAGCTGATACTTTTCCGCGAGACTTGCGGCAAAGAAATGCCGTTCGGTGCGATTCATCACGAGGCCGATCCGGTGATTGCGTGCAATGACCTGTTCGAGCGCCAGCCACCATGCCCTGCCGATGCCGTCGACGAAGCCGGTCGGAATGTACAGCGCGAACGGCACGCGATGATGCGACAACACCGGATAGGCGAACGCCATGAAATCGCGATGGCCGCCATCGAACGTCAGGCAAACGAAGCGGCGCGCGATGGCCGCCTGCTGCGCGCGCTCGACAACGTCATCGATCGAGAGAATATCGAAATTCCACCGTTTCAGCGCCGTGATCGCGCCATCAAGAAATTCGGGGGTGATGTCCTGCGACCGCAACGGCTGGAACGGCTCGCCGCACCGCGGGCGGACGTGCTCGAACTTGAGGATGATACCGGCGCCTCCGGTTCTGGCCTCGAAGATGCGCGCCGCGCCGCTGAAATACGCGAATTCCAGCGCCATATCCGCCAGCAGGCCTCTCCGAAACAGCACTTAAGTCCCTCTCCGATGCGCATAAACGCCCGACGCGACGCTATTCTCATTACTCTTTGTTGACATTTCTTTGAATAATGTCGGTCAAAGCCGTAAATCCTAAAATGCCACAGAAATCAGGTCCTCCAATGGCCATGGCTGCAACGCTTCACGGCCCCGACACACATTCGCAGACGACCGATGGTGCAAGCCGCATCGCGCGTGTCGATGTCGTTCGCGATATGGCCGAAGCCGAGCGCCGCTGGCGCGCCTTCGAAGGCCCCGATTTCCTTTTTACGCCCTACCAGCGCTTCGAGCTTCTCAACGCCTGGCAGCAGACAATCGGCAGGCACGACTGCGCCGTTCCCTTCGTCGTGATCGCCTGCGATACCGACAACCGGCCACTGCTGCTGCTTCCCCTCGTCATCAACCGCGAGAACGGCGCGAGGGTCGCGCGCTTCATGGGCGGCAAGCACCCGACGTTCAACATGGCGCTGTGGCGCCGCGACTTCGCGGAAACCGTCACCGAGGCCGAACTCGACGGACTGATCGCAGCCATTCGCAGGCAGCCGAACGGTCCCGACGTGCTGGCCTTCACACAGCAGCCGCTGCGATGGCGAGCCATTGCGAACCCGCTGGCGAAGCTCTCGGGGCAGCCGTCGACCAATCCCTGCCCGTTGCTGATCATGGCGCCGGATTGCAAGCCGGAAGAACGCGTCAGCGCATCGACACGGCGGCGATTGCGGAACAAGGAACGCAAGTTGCAGTCCCTTCCCGGCTATCGTTACTTCGTCGCGACGACCGACGCCGACATCAACCGGCTTCTCGATGCGTTCTTCATCATCAAGCCGCAGCGGATGGCGCTTTCGAAACTTCCCGATATTTTTTCCGATGAGGCGACCAAAAGATTTATCCGCGACGCCTGCCTGGCGACGCTTCCCAATGGCGCGCGCGCGATCGAGCTTCACGCCATGGAATGCGAGAGCGAGATGATTTCGATCTTCGCCACCGTTGCGGACGGCGAGCGCTTCTCGACCATGTTCAATACCTATACGATTTCGGATAACGCGCGTTACAGCCCCGGTCTCATCCTGCTGCGCTATATGATCGATCACTTCGGCGAGCGCGGTTACAGTTCAGCCGACTTCGGGGTCGGTTCGGACGAATACAAGCTGACATTCTGCAAGCACGACGAACCGATGGTCGATGCTTTCATTCCGCTGACCGCGCGCGGCAAGTTCGCGGCGCTCGGCATGTCGTCGCTGACCCATGCCAAGCGGCTGGTGAAGCAAAACCCTGCGCTGATGCAGATGGCCCAGATGCTGCGCAACGCCATCTCACGCTGATCCGAAAATATTGTATCGGCAGGCTTACGCCGCCGCGAACCGGTCTCCCGGCGCGCCAGGGTCCATCGCTTTCGGCAACGCGCTCAGAATAGTCACACCGGCAAATCCGGACGCCAACAGTTGGCTCTTCATCATATCGCGCGCAGTCGGGGTGATTGCCGGATCGGGAATAATAACCGCATGCGCCTGCGCGGCGATGACGCTCGCGGGCAGGTCTGACGCGGTGCCGGCATCCAGCACCACATAATCGTAGGCCCGTGACAGCGCGTCGATCGCAAGATTGATCCGTGGCAACTGCAAGAGTTCGCGCTGGGCGGCATCCCGTCCCGCACCCACGATATGAACGCCGGACAGACGGTCCTTGGTGATGATGTCGCTGAACGAGGCAGACCCCTGCATCAGCTCCGTCAGACCGGGTGCCGCCGGATCGGTCGATACGGCGGCCAACGTCGGCGACGCCATTGCAAGATCGACCAGCACAACCTTGGAGCCTCGTGACAGAAGACGGGCAAGCGTCAGTGCCGTCAGCGTGACGCCTTCATCCTGATGCGCTCCGATGACGGTGATCTTGCGCGCCGCATCTTCGCCCTCACGCAGCATTGCGGCGAGACGCTCGATCTCCGTGAGGCCGGCCAGCATCTGCGGATGCGTGTCGCGCAAGGGAGCAACCGGCAGCCGAACCGCAGCAACCGGGCCCGGCGCGGTCATGCGCAGCAACTCGCCGGTGGCGATGTAGCCCGCAGTGAGCATCAGCATGGCCATCGTCGCGATCAGGACGGTTGGAAGTTTCTTCGGGTAAGCAGGCGTATTCGACACGATCGCCCGGGAGATGATCCTGCCGTCGGCGGGCACCGCGTCGATGTTCTCGCGCGTGGTCGCCTCGCGATACTTGGCGAGATAGGATTCCAGAAGATCGCGCTGGGCCTTGGCTTCGCGCTCCAATGCCCGGAGTTGAACATCCTGACCGTTGTTTGATGTCGCCTGACGCTTCAACTGGTCGAGGCTGCCATTGAGACCGTCCGCCCGGGCGCTCGCGATCCGGGCGTCGTTCTCCAGCGAACGGGAAATCTTGCCCGCCTCATCGCGGATCTGGCGGTCGATGTCCAAAATCTGCGCCTTCAATTCCTTGATACGCGGATGGCCGCCGAGGAGCGTGGAGGATTGCTCAGCAAGCTGCGCGCGCAGCGTGACGCGCTGCTCGGACAGGCGGCGGACCAGTTCGGAATTGAGAACTTCCGACGCCTCGATCGGCTTGCCGCTCTGAAGCATCTCGCGGATCAGCCGCGCCTTCGACTCCGCGTCCGATTTCAGCGCCCGCGCGTTGTTGAGTTGTGTATTCAGTTCACCAAGCTGCTGGTTCGACAACGTGGTGTTGTTCGTGCCGACGAAGAGATTGGACTTCGAGCGAAACTCCTCGACCCGCGCTTCCGCATCCGCGACCTTCTTGCGCAGGCTCTCGATTTCGACCAGCAGCCATTGCGAGGCCGATTTTGCCTGATTTTGCCGCGCGGCCTGCTGAAGTACCAGATAACCGTCGGCGATGGAGTTGGTGACGCGCTCCGCCAATTCCGGATCGCGCGACAGAAATTCGATCACCATCACCCGCGACTTGTCGACGGCATAGGCCGTCAGCCGCTCATAATAGGATTCAAGCACCCGCTCCTCGGGCGTCATCTTGAACGGATCCCGGCCGATGCCGAATAAAGCCAGCAACGTCCGCAGCGGCGACACACCGCGCAGCACTGGATCGAACTCAGGCAGTTCGGCGAGTTTGTTCGCCTTGATCACCTCGCGGGCGAGATCGCGCGACAGCAGCAACTGAACCTGGCTGGTGACGGCTTCCGCGTCGAGGCTGCCGCGCTCTTCGGTACGCTCGCCATTCGGACGCAGGAAGAAATTCTCCCGACCGTCGATCAGAATGCGCGCCTCGGATTTATATCGCGGCGTGATCATGTTGACGGCGAGCAGTGACAGCCCGAATGCAACCGCGGTCGGCACGATGACCCACATCCGCTTGCGGACCAAAGCCTGCCAGATCGTGCGCAGGTCGACGTCGCCAAATTCGGATGGTGCAGTTGGAACGGGTTTTGACGGCGGGACAGGCGCAGGTGCTCCGGCCACCGGGGCGACGTCCGCCTTTGCCCGGGACGGCATCTTGCTCGTCCAGTCACGCCAGAACGAAAAACGCATCGAACACTCTCCACCCGGACGCTACTGAACTCAGGCGACGACCAACCATCACTGGGGCGATTACAGTCTATTAAGGTTGCCGCCGGGTTAATCGACGCTCCGACCCCGCAGTTTTCCGGCCGCCGGTAACGCCGCGTCACACTTTATTAACCATGAAAGTTCTTAATCAGGGTCGATACTTACCCCGGATTCTCCCATGCAGCGCAGCCGCGCGCGTATCGCCTGTCTCATGCTTGCACTCGCGGTATCGGGCTGCATGCGGACGGCTGTGCCGGTTGCTGCGATCGACAATGGCAGCCTCGATGCGATGGCTTACGGCACAATCCAGCCGGTACGCGCCATGGAGGTCACCACGACTCCGGTCCCGCCCGTCTACGCTTACGCCGCCCACGACGAGCCTTATCGTCTCGATGCCGGCGACCGGCTGCGTATTGTCGTGTACGGCCAGGAAGGCCTCACCAATACTTACACGGTGGATGCCGGCGGCTCGATCACGATGCCGCTGATCGGCGCGGTGCGCGCGCGTGGCATGACGCCAACCCAGTTGGCCGCAGCGGTTACAGCGCGGTTGAAGAACGGCTATCTGCGCGAACCCTATGTCGCGGCGGAAGTAGACACTTACCGGCCCTTCTTCATCCTCGGTGAGGTCACGGCCCCCGGACAGTATCCCTACGTCCCGAACATGACGATCGAGAGCGCCGTCGCCATCGCCGGTGGATTCACGCCTCGCGCGCAGCGAGGCAGCATCAAATTAACCCGCATGGGCGAAGCTGGTACCGCTCAGGCTGTCGTGCCGCCTGGCACGCTCCTGAAACCCGGAGACACGGTTGTTGTCGCCGAGCGCTGGTTCTGACGATGCCCGAGACGTCCAATTCTCCGCTCCGCATTCTGCATGCCGTTCGCGCGCCTGTGGGCGGAATATTTCGTCACATCCTCGATCTCGCCACAGGACAGGCCGAGCGCGGCCATGAGGTCGGTATTCTCGCTGACAGCCTGACTGGCGGTGAACGTGCGGACGCAGCCCTCAGGGAGATCGGCCCGAAACTCAAACTCGGCGTTTATCGCCTTGCAATCCACCGGGAACCCCATCCGATCGATGTCGTGGCATCGCTGCATTTTCTTCGCCTCGCACGATCCCTCAATCTGGATGTTTTGCACGGTCACGGTGCAAAGGCCGGAGCCTTCGTCCGCCTGAAAGGTAAATCGCAGAAGACGATCCGGGTTTACACGCCCCATGGCGGCTCCCTGCACTATCCACCCAATACGCTTAAAGGCGCGCTCTATGCGCGGCTCGAACGCGCACTTATGAACCGCACGGAACTGTTCCTGTTTGAAAGCGCCTTCGCGCGCGATACCTATGAGCATGTGGTCGGCAAGCCTGCCGGGCTGGTACGATGCGTGTTCAATGGCGTGACTGCATCTGAATTCGATCCGGTGCCCGTCGCGGAAGATGCCACCGATCTCGTCTATGTTGGCGAATTTCGGGAGATCAAGGGCGCCGACCTGCTGATCCAGGCCGTGGCGCGGCTTCGGGCCGACGGCAAACCGGTCACGCTGACACTCGCCGGCGACGGCGAAGAGATGGAAAACCTCAAAGCCCTCATCAAGAAGCTGAACATCGAGGACGCAGTCCGCTTCATTGGACACGTCAAGGCGCGTTATGGTTTCTCGAAAGGCAGGCTGCTGGTTGTCCCGTCACGCGGCGACTCGATGCCCTATGTCGTCATCGAGGCCGCTGCCGCCGGTATTCCGATGATCGCCGCCAGCGTCGGCGGCATCCCCGAAATTCTGGGTCCCCATACAAGCGGACTTTTCGTGGCGAACAGCGTCGGCGCCCTGGCGGATGCCATCGAGACAGCGCTTGGCGACATCGATGCGGCGCGCGAAAGCGCCAGAAGCCTTCGCGAGCGGATCTTCGTCCACTTCTCCCAGAAGGCGATGGTCGAGGGCGTCCTCGACGGCTATCGCGATGCATTCAACGCGCGTTAACCTATCCGTATCGAGATAACCAATTCTTCCGATTTGTTGGCTACGCATGAGGCGGGGAACTCTTGGTTCCTCTTGGCCTGTCGCTACATGACGGCCCAGCACCGGAAATTTACGCCGTGGAACCTATCGACGTCCGAACCATGATGAACGCTGCGACGGCGGGAGCGGCCACCATGGGCGACGCCGACGGCGCACCTCGGCTCGAACGCCGCAAGCGGCTATCCCCTGCCGCCCTCGCGGTCGCCAATGAGAAGGTCAGAAAAGCCTACTCAACGGTCGTCATCAGCGGCATCGTCCGCATCGTCGACTTCCTGCTGTTGAGTGTGGTCGGCCTCGTCCTGTATCTCTGGTACGTGACGACTATCGATGGCTTCTCGTGGCAATATACCGCAGCCGTCTTTGCAGTAGCCGCCTGCGCGGTAATCAGCTTTCAGGCGGCCGAAATCTACGACGTCCAGGTCTTCCGTGGGCAGCTTCGCCAGATGACGCGCATGGCGTCGTCATGGGCATTCGTTTTTCTGCTATTCATCGGCGCCTCGTTCTTCGCAAAGCTGGGCGGTACGATCTCGCGCGTCTGGCTGTCGGCGTTCTTCTTCGGCGGCCTTGCCGTCCTGTTCGCGGAACGGCTGGTGCTGCGCGCCCTCGTCCGCCGCTGGGCGCGCGAAGGCCGGCTCGACCGCCGGACGATCATCGTCGGCTCCGACGAAAACGGAGAAAACCTGATCCGCGCGCTCAAGGCGCAGGACGATTCCGACATTCAGATTCTCGGTGTGTTCGACGATCGCAACGATTCCCGCGCGTTGGATACCTGCGCAGGCGAGCCCAAACTCGGGAAGATCGACGACATCGTCGAATTTGCCCGCCGCACCCGGATCGATCTCGTGCTGTTCGCGCTGCCCATTTCGGCGGAGACGCGCATTCTGGAAATGCTGAAAAAGCTGTGGGTGCTGCCGGTCGATATCCGGCTATCGGCCCACACCAACAAATTGCGCTTCCGGCCGCGCTCCTATTCCTATCTCGGCAAGGTTCCGACGCTCGATGTGTTCGAGCAGCCGATCACCGACTGGGACATGGTGCTGAAGGCGGCATTCGATCGCGTGGTCGGCGCGATCATCCTCGTGCTGCTTGCGCCAGTGATGGCGATCGTGGCGCTCGCCATTAAAATCGACAGTCCCGGCCCGGTGCTGTTCCTGCAAAAGCGCTACGGCTTCAACAACGAGCGCATCGACGTCTACAAATTCCGTTCGCTGTTTCACGATCAGGCCGATCCGCTGGCCTCGAAAGTGGTCACCAAAGGCGACACCCGCGTCACCCGCGTCGGCCGCTTCATCCGCAAGAGCAGCCTCGATGAATTGCCGCAGCTCTTCAATGTGGTCTTCAAGGGCAATCTCTCGCTGGTCGGTCCGCGCCCGCATGCGGTTCAGGGCAAGCTCCAGAGCCGGCTATTCGACGAAGCCGTCGACGGATATTTTGCGCGCCACCGCGTCAAGCCCGGCATCACCGGCTGGGCGCAGATCAACGGCTGGCGCGGCGAGGTCGACAGCGAGGAGAAGATCCAGAAGCGTGTGGAGTTCGACCTGTACTACATCGAGAACTGGTCGGTGCTGTTCGATCTCTACATCCTCTTCAAGACACCGTTCGCCCTGATCAAGGGTGAAAACGCCTACTGAGCTGATGCCGGAAATTGCGAAGCGGTTTTCGGAGAACATCATGCGCATATCATTGCACTGACGCGCAGGACGCGCGAAGGGATTCCGGCTCGCATGGCTTCATTCGCAGCGGCAGACTACGCCCTTCCCGCGGCTGCGACGCCTCCCGGCATCGCGGCGATCCAGCGGCTATTGATGTGGGCCGTCGGCGCCAGCGGCGCGATCGTCTTCATCGAACCAAGCCCCTACGAGTTGGTGACGCTGGCGTCGGTCATCTTTTTCTTCGCGACCGGGCTGCGCATGAGGCCGGTCTTCATCTCCTTGTTGATCCTGCTGTTCCTGCTGAACATCGGCTACACGATCTGCTCGGTGTATCTGATGGACAAGCCCGAGATCGTAAACTGGATTCTGACCTCGTGGTACATGGCCATCACCTCATTGTTCTTCGCAATGGTCCTGTCCGAGGACACCGCCAGCAGGCTCGAGTTTCTTCGCCGCGGCCTGATCTTCGGGGCGCTGATTGCATCCCTCGCTGCTATTGCGGGATATTTCCGTCTGGTGCCGGGCGGATACGAGATGTTCACGCTGTACAGCCGCGCGCGCGGGACGTTCAAAGATCCCAACGTGCTGGGCGCCTACCTGATATTGCCGGCGCTATTCCTGCTGCAAACCGTCGTCACGCAATCTTTCTGGAAATCATTCCGAAGCGCAATCGCGCTCGGGATCGTCAGCCTCGCGGTGTTGCTTGCGTTCTCGCGCGCCTCCTGGGGCCAGTTGGTGGTTTGCTCGGCCTTCATGCTGGCTCTGATGTACCTGATCGCCCCGTCACAGAAGCAGCGCACGCATCGTAATGGTGGCGATCGCGGCTGCGATTTGCGCGGCCTTGCTTCTCGTCGTCCTTTTGTCATTCGATTCCGTCAGTGGCATTTTCCAGGAACGCGCCAGCCTGAATCAGAGTTACGACACCGGCCGCTTTGGACGCTTCGGGCGCCATGCGCTCGGTTTCCAGATGGCACTCGAACTCCCGTTGGGAATCGGGCCGCTCCAATTCACCAAATTCTTTCCTGAGGACACCCACAATTCATTCCTGAATGCATTCATGTCGGGCGGCTGGATCGCCGGGGTCTCTTTCCCCGCGCTGGTGTTCATCACCGTCATCATGGGATGCAAGCTAATCTTCGTGCGCGTGCCGTGGCAGCGGACATATCTCGCGATCTTTGCCGTCTTCGTGGGGACGGTCGGCGAAGCCTTCATCATCGATGTCGATCACTGGCGGCACTTCTGGATGATGCTCGGCACAATGTGGGCGATGTTCGCCGCGGCTCATGCCTACAGCTATCAGGCCCGCAAACACACGATCGAAATACGCTAGTTGGCGACGAGGCATTGCCCCAGGTGCTGGTTCAGAGCACCCGCCTGTTCCGCCATGAATGGATGTTCACGCAATATACATGTTTCCTGCGGAACAGAGGTTGCCACTTCTCGTTAAGCCCCGGGCAGATAACGAGGAGGACATCATGAGAAATACCCTTTTGATTACCACAGCTATGGCTGCACTGATCGGCACGGCGGGAATTGCCTCGGCGCAAGCGCCGAACAACGCTCCGGCAGCAACTCAGTCCGCGCCATCCGGGATGCAGGGCGTACCGGCCGAGAAGACCGCACCGATGAATCGCGGCGATTCATCGGGCAACATGAAAGGCGGTCAGGCCGAGATGCCCCGTGAAGGCGGCAACGCCCAGCGCACGCAGGACAATACGCGTGACAATATGAAATCGAAGGGCGCGGAAACGACCCAGGATCAGAAGGGGAAAGCTGCGTCCGATACGACTTTGGACAAGTCAAAGGATGGTATGAAGACCGGCCAGAAGAATGCCGCCGAAGGCAAGGCCGGAACGACCACCGGACAGGCCGGCGCAGGCGCGAAACTGACCGGCGAACAACGCACGACAATCCGGACGTCGATCACCAGGCAGAACGTGAAGCCTGTGACGAATATCAACTTCTCGGTGTCGATCGGCACGCGGGTCCCAAGAACCGTCGGATTCCATCCGCTCCCTGCGGAGGGTTGTGACGATCTATCCCGATTGGCGCGGATATGAATTTTTCCTCGTCAACGACCAGGTCGTCGTCGTGAATCCGCGGACGCTGGAAATCGTTGCAGTGCTCGACGCGTGAGTCCGGCATGACGGACGTATGACAAGGGCCGGTCTCGCGACCGGCCCTTTATCAATCTATGAATTTGACACCGAAATATCTTACCGGAGCCGCCCACGCGCGACATCGTAGGTCCATGATCGCCGGCCGCTACTGAACACCACCCGCCTGAACTGCAACGCCCTCGCCTGCTCGGGGATTTTCGCGGTCTCCACCAGTTGCATGGCCATCTGCCGCGTCATTTCCGGCGACACGAAGCGGACCGTGCTGTTTCCACGGCCCGAGGCCTCCACCCGCATGCCGTCGTCCCGCATCTGCTGCCCCATCTGATGCGCGTAAAGCTCACGATTGGCGACCGCTGCGATCTGAACCGATGGCTGGAGAATTTCGTATTGCGCCATGCGCATGACGTTCGCCATATCGAGCGCTGCCGTATTCGCCGGGTCCGCCGCCGCGGCCATCTGAAGGCGTAATTCCATGCTGCGGAAAGCAGACAGCGAAACCGGAGCTTTGCTTCTGCCGCGTTTGACGTTCTCATAACTGGTCTTGAGGGCCGTCGCCTCGGCAAGCAGCGCATCCAGAGCGGCCTTGTTATCGGCGGCTTTCTGCTCGGCCGGCGTCAGCGGGACCGCAGCCGGCGGCTCTGTAGAAATGGTCACGGCCGGTTGCGCGGGAGGAGATTGCGCGGGAGTGCCGGTAACAGGTTCTGAAGTCGCAGGAATAGTCCCGGTCGATTGCGGCTGCGCCGCCGCATCGCGGGACTCCGCGGTTGGAATATTCTGGAGGTTGGGGGCTGTCTGGGCTGTTTGACCAAAGACAGCCCCACCGGACAGCACGGCGAAAGATCCCAGTGCTAAAGCAATGCCTTTGCGTCGCAACACGTCCTCACCCAATCAGTCGTCGGGATCGATACCAAATATTGATCGACACCAGCCAACGCAGCAAGGGGCGTTTTGTTCTGTCAGATTGTAAATAATTTGAAGCTCGCCCTCCGCCACTGGATTCCAAAAAAATCCCGGCTGCCTTTCCGCAGCCGGGCCAAGTCTGGGAGTAACTCAGAGGCTCACGACGCCTCGGATCGTCTAGTTGACGATTTCGAACAGGCCTGCGGCACCCATGCCGCCGCCGATGCACATGGTCACCACGCCGTATTTGGCCTTGCGGCGGCGGCCCTCGATCAGGACGTGGCCGGCAAGACGCGCGCCGGTCATGCCGTAAGGATGCCCCATCGAAATCGAACCGCCGTTGACGTTGAGCTTCTCCGGATCGATCCCGAGCTTGTCGCGGCAATAGATCACCTGAACGGCATAGGCTTCGTTCAATTCCCACAGATCGATGTCATCGATCTTGAGGCCGTGGCGCTTCAGCAGGCGCGGAATGGCCGCTACCGGGCCCACGCCCATCTCGTCCGGCTCGACGCCCGCGGCGACAAAACCACGGAAAATACCGAGCGGCTTGAGGCTCTTCTTCGCCGCGAGCTTGTCGCTCATGATGACGCAAGCCGACGCGCCGTCCGACAACTGGCTGGCGTTACCGGCGCTGATGGTTTTCCCCTCGAACACCGGCTTGATGGCGGCGAGACCCTCGGCGGTGGTCTCCGGCCGTGGTCCCTCATCCTTGGTCAGCGTGATGTCCTTGAACGAGACCTGCTTGGTCTCCTTGTCCATCACCACCATTTTCGTTTTGAACGGCACGATCTCGTCGTTGAACCGGCCGCCCTGGATGGCAGCACCGGTGCGGCGCTGACACTCCAGGCTATACTCATCCTGCTTGTCGCGCGGAATGTTGTAGCGCGCAGCAACCACTTCCGCCGTCTCCAGCATCGACATGTACATGTCCGGCTTCATCGCCATCAGCTCGTCATCGACAGCATGAAACTTGTTCATGTGATCGTTCTGAACGAGGCTGATCGATTCGATGCCGCCGCCGATCGCGATCTCGACGCCGTCGAGCATCACCGAACGCGCGGCCACCGCGATCGCCTGCAATCCGGACGCGCACTGACGATCGATGGTGGTGCCTGCAACCGTGACCGGAAGCCCAGCGCGGATCGCGCCCTTGCGCGCGACATTCATCACCATGGTGCCCTGCTGCATGGCGCAGCCCATCACCACGTCCTCGACCTCGCCCGGCTCGATCCCGGCGCGCTTCACGGCTTCGGCCATGACGTGTCCCGCCATGGTCGGACCTTCGGTGTTGTTGAGCGCGCCGCGATAGGCCTTGCCGATGCCGGTGCGGGCGGTGGAAACAATAACTGCGTCTACCATGCGAAGACCTCCGAAGCGTGAGCCCAGCCGGTTGGGCAGGCTCCTATGTAGATGTTTATATTATATGACAAACATCATTCAATAAGAAGCGTCTTTGACCTCAGCAAAGCTGCCATGACGGAAACCGCAGCGATCAAGGTCAGGCTGCGTGTGCGTAGCGCAGCAGATGGTAGGTCGGATCGCCGAACTGGATGTTGATCGCCGCGATGCGCTTGAAGTAGTGGCCGACGTTCAGTTCGTCGCTCATGCCCATGCCGCCGTGAAGCTGGATCGCCTGCTCGCCGACAAAGCGCGCGGCCTCTCCGATCTTCGATTTCGCGCCGGACGCCAGTTTTGAAACCTGCGGATCGCCGTCGGCGACAGCCAGGTTCAGGTGCTGCATCAACGACGTCGCCTCTTCCAAGGCGATGAACATATCGACCATCCGGTGCTGCAAGATCTGGAATGAACCGAGCGTCACGCCGAATTGCTTGCGGGTCTTGGTGTAGTCCAGCGTCGCCGTGTTCAGCACGTCCATCGCTCCGGTCGCCCGGCACAAAGCGCCGCGATGGCGCGATCCCGACATGCTTCGAGCGCTGCGACGCCCTCACTCTCCTTGCCGAGCAGATTGCTGGCCGGAACGCTGACGTCCTTGAATGTAATCTCCGCAGCGCACCGCCCGTCGATGGTCTTGAAACTTTGCAGATGAAGCCCTGCCGACTGCCGGTCCACGATGAAAAGGCTGACGCCGGCGCGGTCGCGCGGCCCGCCCGATGTGCGCGCCGACACGATCAGCTTGTCGGCCCATGGCGCACCGATCACCGTCGCCTTGGCGCCGTTCAGAGTATATTTATCGCCGCTGCGCTTTGCAGTCGTGCTGACGTTGTTGAGATCGTAGCGCGACTTCGCTTCAGTCCATGCCAGCGCCCAGATCGCTTCACCCGCCATGATCGGCGGCAGCAGCGCCTCGCGCTGCGCGTCGGTCCCCTGGCTTTCAATCAGGCCACCTGCCAGCACCACGGTTTCAAAATAAGGCTCGACGACGAGATGACGGCCGAATTCCTGCATCACGATCATCGTCGCTAACGGACCGCCGCCGAGGCCACCGGACGCCTCGGAAAACGGCGCCGCCAGCAGGCCGAGTTCTGCGAAAGCACTCCAGTGCTTTCGGCTCCAGCCGTCTTCGGTCGCGACGATCTTGCGGCGTGTGTCGAAGTCATACTGGTCCCGCAACAGACGCTGGATGCTGCTGCGCAGGAGTTCCTGCTCTTCTGTAAACTGAATATCCACCGGATGCCTCGTGCGACGCGTTAAAGTCCGAGCACCGCTTTTGCGATGATGTTGCGCTGGATCTCGTTCGATCCGCCGTAAATGCTGAGCTTGCGCGCGTTCAGATATTTCTCGGCCGCGGTGTGCCCTTCGGCAGGCCCTGGCATAAAGATATTGGAGCTGACCGGATGCTCGCGCAGCGCAAGTCCGTAGTTTCCGATAGCCCTGTGCGTCAGATCCGTGATGCGCTGAAAGATTTCAGTCCCCCTGATCTTGAACAGCGATGCCGCCGGTCCCGGATCGATGCCGCGCGACATCTGCGCGACAACCCGAAGCTCGGTGGCTTCCAGTGCCAGCACATCGAGTTCGACCCGCGCGATGTCCTTGGTGAACTCGCCGAAAGCCGGGTCGTCCTCGCCGATCTCGGTCTTCACGATGGTCTTGAGCTTGTTCAGGTAGCGGGTCGAACGCCCGATCCCGGCCATGCTGGTGCGCTCGTTGCCCAGCAGGAACTTCGCGTAGGTCCAACCCTTGTTTTCTTCGCCGATCAGATTTTCAACTGGCACACGAACGTTCTCGAGAAAAACGTCGTTGACCTCATGCGAGCCGTCGATGGTGATGATCGGACGCACGGTGACGCCCGGCGTCTTCATATCGATCAGCAGGAACGAGATGCCCGACTGCGGCTTGGCGGCGGGATCGGTGCGCACCAGACAGAAGATCCAGTCCGCATGCTGCGCCAGCGTGGTCCAGGTCTTGTGACCATTGACGATGTAATGGTCACCCTCGCGCACAGCCTTGGTGCGGACCGAAGCGAGATCGGAACCGGAGCCCGGCTCGGAATAGCCCTGACACCACCAGTCCTCACCGGACAAAATCCGTGGCAGGTATTTCTTCTTCTGCGCCTCGTTTCCGAAAGTGTAGATAACAGGTCCCACCATCGTCACGCTGAAAGCCAGCGGCGGCAGCGTCCCGGCGCGGGTGGTCTCCTGCTCGAAAATGAAGCGCTGCGTGATCGACCAGCCGGGGCCGCCGTATTCCTTCGGCCACAGCGGAGCGATCCAGCCCTTCTTGTGGAGAATCTTGTGCCAGAGCAGCGACTGCTCCTTGGTCAGATCCGTTTCCGGATTGGGCACGCGCATGTCCTGCGGATAGTTTTCCGCGATGAAGGCTCTCACCTCATCCCGGAAATCCTCGTCCTCCCTGGAAAGTTTCAGCTCCATCGAACGGCTCCGTTACCACTTCTCGCCGAACGGGCGGATTTCGGTCTCGAACGTCCAGGCGTCGCGCGGCTGCTGATAAAGCTGCCAATAGGTTTCCGCGACCGCCGCCGGACGCATCAGGCGATTTGGATCGAGGTTCTCGATCGCTTCCTTGCCTTCACGGTTCGCGATCAACTGCCGCACCCATTCGGTATCGACGCTGGAGTCGATAATCAGATGGGCGACGTGGATGTTCTTCGGTCCCAGTTCGCGTGCGATCGCCTGCGCGACGGCGCGCAGGCCGAACTTGGCGCTGGCAAAAGCCGCGAAACCCGAACCGCCGCGCAGACTTGCCGTCGCACCTGTAAAGAAGATCGCTCCCTTGCCGCGCGGCAGCATCACGCGTGCGGCTTCGCGCCCGGCGAGGAAGCCAGAATAGCAGGCCATTTCCCACACCTTGCGGAATACGCGCTCGGTAGTTTCCACAATCGGGAAGTTGACGTTGGCGCCAATGTTGAAGATGCAGACTTCCAATGGCGCGTGCTTGTCGGCGTCGGAGATGAAAGAAATCATCTCCTCTTCCTTGCGCGCGTCGAGCGAGCGGCCGAACACCGTGCCACCTGCGTCGCGGATCTCCTTCATCAGTGGTTCGAGCTTCTCGCCCTGACGCCGGCCCACAAAGACCGTGAAGCCTTCGGCTGCGAATTTCTTGGCGATCTCGCCGCCGATGAAGTCTCCGGCGCCGATCACGGCCACGGTCGCGTTACGTTTCTGCAAGGTCTTTCTCCCGGCGAGAGTAAAATTCAGGATTCAGTGGCGGTTGTGGTGACGCCCGGATGGGGCGTCACGTCTCCCGCAGCGATTCAGCAAGTTTGTGCTTGAGGATCTTGCCCGTCGACGTCGCCGGCAGGGCGTCCAGCACGATAATCTGCGACGGACGCTTGTAGGACGTGAGTTGCGGGCTGACGTAAGCCATCAGTTCGGAAGGAGTCACATTCGATCCCTTCAGCAACTGGACAAACGCCACCACTTCTTCATTACTGCCGGCAGAGCGTCCCACCACCGCGGACTGCACGACCGCGTCGTGTGAGCTGAGCACGGCTTCCACTTCGGCAGGATAGACGTTGAAGCCTGAGCGAATGATCATTTCCTTGGTGCGGCCGACGATGAACATGCAGTCGCCGTCGAGATAGGCCAGATCGCCGGTATTGAACCATCCATCGCGATCAATGGCCTTTTCCGTCAGATCGGGCGCGCGATAGTAGCCAAGCATCACGTTGCGGCCGCGGACGTGCAGTTCGCCCACCGTTCCGGTTGCGACCGGTTTGCCGTCGCGGTCAACGATACGTCCTTCGACACCCGGCACGATTTTTCCGACAGCATTGTCCGTGCGAAGGGCATCAAGCCGCACGCCGGAAATGCCGGGCGCGCATTCGGTGATGCCGTAACCGTTCAGCAGCGGCAGTCCAAGCTCAGTCTCGACACGGGACTTGAGGTCGAGGTCGAGCGGCGCGCCCGCGACCCCCATGTACCGCAGCGAGCCCTTGTCCAGTTTCGGAATTCCCGCGAGGGTCTTGTATTCGAGCAGCCGCTGATAGGTCGCAGGCACACCATTGAGAATGGTGATCGCCTCTTCCGCCAATGCCCTTGCAAGCGCCGCGGGATCGTACTTGCTGACCAGCCGGACGGTGCCACCTGTCATCAGCGTCATCAAAAGCAGCGAAACGCCAACGATATGGGAAATCGGCAGAACGACGTAAAGCTTGTCGCGGTTGTCCATTTTCCGGAACAGCGCCGTGGTTTTCGCGCTGAACAACAGGTTTTCATGGGTCAGCATCACGCCCTTGGGCGTGCCTGTGGTGCCAGACGTGTAGATCAGCACCGCAACCTGTTTGGCCGGATTTGATTCCACCGGTTCCGGAGTCGTGGTTTCGTTCAGCGCGCTGATGCCGATGTCCTCGAGAGGACCGACCTTGCCGATTGTGGCGCCTACTCTCTGCGCATGATTTGCAGCTTCCGCTGAAACACCCGCCGCGAAGAACATCCGGCGCGCGCCGCTGTGATCGCGGATCTGGTCGAGTTCGCGCGCGGACAGCCGCGGGTTGACGACGATGGCCCAGGCTTCGATCCGGCTCGCTGCAAGCAGGAGACCGGCCAGCGCAATGGAATTCTCGCTGACGATCATCATCCGATCGCCGGGACGAATGCCGAGCGTCACCAGCGACGAAGCGATCTGTTCGACAGCCTCGGAGAGTTGCCGGTAAGACCAGGTACGGGAGTCCTCGATCAGCGCGGGATGATCGGGTGTTTGCGCGACACCACGCACCATGGTGTGATGTAGCCGTTCCGGCAAACCTTCCAGAATGTCGGCGACATCGAACTCGCGTTGAGCACTGGTCAATTCAACCTCCCCGGGACGACAACAGGGCCGCTTCAGCGACGGCCTTTAAGCTGGCCCAGTATTTAGTTCTTTTTTGGAACTAGTCAATTCCATTTCATGCGGCGCAAGACAGATATGACTGTCGGCGGTCAATACAGCCGTTGGCTTGCGGCGACGATAGCCGTTTACAACGCCCGTCCCGCCCGTTATGAATCAAAGTACCAAATAAGAACTATATGGGAGGATACCGTGGCTCAAGGCAAAGGCGTGGTCGTGTTGGTTGGTGCGGGCGATGCCATCGGGGCGGCGGTCGCAAGGCGCTTCGCCAAAGGCGGATACAAGGTCTGCGTGGCGCGCCGTGATGCCGCCAAGTCGCAAGGCCTCGTCGATGAATTGAAGGCGGAAGGATGCGAAGTCCACGCCATCAGCGTCGATGCGCGCCAGGAAGCCGATGTGCAAGCCATGTTCGCCCATATCGAAAAGGACATCGGGCCGATCGAAGTCTGCCTCTACAACGCCGGATCCAACGTCAACAAGCCGCTGCTGGAAACCACCGAAAAGCTGTTCTTCAAGGCATGGGAACTGGCCTGCTACGGCGGTTTCCTCGTGGGGCGCGAAGCCGCCAAATACATGATGCAGCGCGGCCACGGCACCATCCTGTTCACCGGCGCCACCGCCAGCGTGCGCGGCGGAAAGGGCTTTGCGGCCTTCGCGTCCGCCAAGTTCGGTCTGCGCGCCGTGGCCCAGTCAATGGCCCGTGAACTGGGGCCGAAGAATATCCATGTCGTCCATCTGCTGATCGATGCCGCTGTGGACAGCGAAGCCATCCACCAGCGCATGAAGGCGGCGAAGGGGATCGACGCAAGTGACATCCCCACTGACAGCCTGACAAAGACGGATTCCATCGCAGATGCCTACTGGTTCGCGCACCATCAGAAGCGCGACGGCTGGACTCACGAACTCGACCTGCGTCCCTCCGTGGAGACGTGGTGAGATGGCGGCCGCCCCGAACCTCACGCTGTGGGGCGTCGGAACCAGCCGAACGGTGCGTCCGCATTGGGCGCTGGCCGAACTCGGTCTGAAGTACGAAACCCGCGCCATCGGTCCCCGCACCGGTGAAACAAAAACATCGGAATACACCAAGCTCAACCCGCGTCAGAAGGTCCCCCTGCTTCAGGATGGTGACTTCTCGATCGGCGAGAGCGCGGCTATCGTCGCCTATCTCGCGCGAACGTACGGCAGTCCCGGCCGATGGCTGATCCCCGACGACAAGCAGGCCTACGCAAAGTGGCTGGAATGGTGCTTCTTCATCGTCACCGAGCTTGATTCCACCAGCCTGTACGTCATGAGGCGGCACAGCGCCGGTGCCCTCGGACATATCTATGGCGTTGCGCCGGAAGTCACCACGAAAGCTGGCGAGTATTTCCGCGAGCAGTTGAGGCATGTCGAGGTCGCGCTCGAAGACGGACGAACATTCCTGATGGGCGAGCAGTTTACCAGCGCAGATATTTTGCTGACGACGTGCCTCGAATGGGCGATCGCTTACGGTGTCGGCATCTGCGACAACGCCAAGCCTTATCTTGAACGCATCCAGCTGCGGCCCGGCTATCAGAGCGGCAATGCTGCGAACGTTCCGCCTGCGCCCGGCGAACCGATTATTCGTCCGGCCGGTCTCGCCTGTCCATAGTGGGATGATGAAAAAAGGCCGCCGGCAAGAAACGGCGACCTTTTTGTTTCAGCTCGCGGCGCGAACCGCCTTGTCCGTGATCATTGTATCAATAGCGCTGTCGCTATAGCCGAGGTCGCGCAGCACGGCGCGGGAGTGTTCGCCGACCCGCGGCGCAGGGCCGCCAATGACGGCCTTGTTGACTTCGAAGATCGCAGCCGGCTTCGGCTGCCGCACTCGCCCCACCGTCGGCTGGTCGAACTCCTCGATCAGGCCGCGCGCCACCACCTGATCATTGCCGATGATCTCGCTTCGGCGCAGGATGGGGGAACATGGCACGTCATTCTTGTCGAGCCGCTCCAGCCATTCGGCTGTGGTGTGCTTGCGGATGTAATCCTGCATCGTGTTGATGCGTGCCGTCGCATTTGTGAACCGCGAGGTAGGCGTCGCAAAGCGCTCGTCCTTCGCAAGCTCCGGATCGCCGGTGGCGCGGCAGAAACCCTGCCATTCGGAATCCGAGATGGTACCGGCGGTGATATAGCCGTCCAGCGTCTGAAACACGAGATCCGGCCGGTCGTTCGGATCGCCGGCCGTCGCCTCCTTGCCGACCACGGTATACTGCATCATGCCTTCCGGCCACAGATACGAGATCATGGTGTCCAGCATCGCCACCTGGATGTGGTCACCCTCGCCGGTTTTCTCTCGGGCATACAGCGCCGACGAGACCGCCTGCGCCGTAAAGACCGAGGTTGTCTTGTCACAGACAATGGTGCGGATCATCTGCGGGCGGTTGGTCACCGGCTGCGACTGGATGTCGGCAAAGCCCGACAGTGCCTGAATGATCGGATCGTAGACGCGCTTCTTGACGTAAGGCCCGCTGTCGCCGACGCCGCTTATCGAAACATAGATCAGCCGCGGATACTTCTTGCGCAGCTCCTCGTGGCCTAGCCCAAGACGCTCCATGGTGCCGGGACGGAAATTCTGCACCAGCACGTCCGCCTGCGCCGCCAGCTTGGCCAATACCTCACGTCCCGCGTCACTCTTGATGTCGATCGAAAGCGAGCGCTTGCCGCGATTGCACGACACGAACAGCGCGGAGAATTCACCGGCGGCATCGATCAGCGTCCGGCTTCGCCGCGTGCCATCACCGCTGGTCGGCTCGATCTTCAGCACATCCGCGCCCTGATCGGCCAGAAACATCGTCGCATAAGGACCCGACACCACCGCCGTCAGGTCAAGAACGCGCACGCCATGAAGGGGACCGGGCATCTGTTTCTTCCTGTTTGTCTTGACGGCTCGGCCGGCTGACGGCCTTACCGCTGAATTCCGGAAAATCAGCCTAAGCGCAAAACAAGCGTTTCGGGATCAGGCGGACTTGGCTTTCGCCGCACCGAGCTGTTCGACGATAGATTCCTCGACATCGCGAAGCTGGTCCTTGCCGAAGAACATCTCCTTGCCGACGAAGAAAGTCGGCGAGCCGAACGCACCGCGATTGACTGCGTCGGTCGTCACCTCGATCAGCTTCTTCTTCACGTCGTCCTGCTGCGCGCGGGCGATCAGACGATCGATGTCGATGCCGGATGACAGGAAAGCATTCCGGAAAATTTCGGGATCGTCCATTTTCTTCGGCTCTTCCCACATGTGATGGTAGGCGGCGCGAAAGTACGGCTCGAACATGTTCTCGAATATCGCGGCCGTTGCGCCGCGCATCAGCATCAGCGTGTTGACCGGGAAGAACTGGTTCTGCCTGAATTTCGTGATGTTGTGGCGGCGGATAAACCGCTGGGTCTCCAGCGCATTGTATTCGGGCTTGTTCTTGATGCCCTTTAACGAGTCGAACGGCGACATGTTGTTGGTCGCCTTGTAGATTCCGCCGAGCAGGACAGGCACATATTCGAACTTCACGCCCGTGCGTTTCTCGATCCCCGGCAGTGCATATTCCGCCAGATAGGCGTTCGGACTGCCAAAATCGAACTGAAACTCGACTTTCAAGGGACTGGCCACCGCGCTTCTCCTCCTCTGTCACACGCCATTCAGCGCGCTTTTATACCCATTGCCCTTGCAGGGGCGACGGACCATTCTTAGGGTTCTAAAATCGAACTGTCAATTCGAGGTGGCCGATGTGCCGCTTTTGAGCGGGCCGGGCCACAATTAGGACTTTTGTCCAACTCAGTGCCTATTTAGAATGAGGCCCCGGCAGGCTATGAATATGATCTGGGAATACGCCTGAGGCACGAATCGGAGACGACTATGAGATGGGACGAACTTGAAGATGAGCCATGTTCCATGGCCCGCACCATCGGCGTGATCGGCGACCGCTGGAGTCTCCTCATCTTGCGGGAATGCTTCCTGCGGACCCGCCGGTTCGAGGCCTTCCAGGCCGCCTTGGGCATCACACGGCACCTGCTGGCGGAACGGCTCAAGAAAATGGTTCGTCTCGGCGTGTTGCGGCGGGTTCCTTATCAGGAATCGCCGAAGCGCCACGAATACATTCTCACCCAGAAGGGCCTCGACCTCTATCCGATCATGATGGCGATCGTTCACTGGGGCGACATTCATATGGTGGACGAACGCGGCCGCCCCCTGCTTCATGTTCACAAAAATTGCGGCAAGCAGTTCGACCCGGTCATGGTGTGCTCGGAATGCGGTGACCCCCTGCTCGCTAAGGAAGTCGACGTTTTCCCCGGCCCCGGCGCCCGCCCGAAGACCGACGCGCCGAAGCCCTCCAAGGTGGTCAAGGCAAAGGCCACGCGCGCAAAGGCTCGCGCCGCCTGAACGGCCGGCTTCTGCAAGCCGGCCATTTCAACGTATAAGATAATAAGGGCGCCGGATCTCCGGCGTCTTTTTGTTAAGCACTTTTTTGCGACGTGTAGTGTCCGGCGAAGCGACGCCGCAATTCCATCTTCTGCACCTTGCCGGTCGCGCCATAGGTCAAGGCCTCGACGAAGATGACATCGTCCGGCATCCACCACTTGGCGATCTTCCCTTCCAGAAATGACAGCACAGCCTTGGCCGTCGCAGGCTCCGATGCGGACGGCACCACGATGAGCAACGGACGCTCTTCCCACTGCGGATGCGGAATGCCGATGACCGCAGCCTCCGCAACGCCGGGGCATCCCGCCGCCAGGTTCTCAACGTCGATCGAACTGATCCACTCGCCGCCCGACTTGATGACGTCCTTGGCGCGGTCGGTGAGCTGGATGTAGTTGTCATCGTCCATCACGGCGAGGTCGCCGGTGTTGAACCAGCCGTCTTCCAGCAACGGCTTCTCGTCGCGATAGTAGCCGCTCAGCACCCACGGCCCGCGCACCATGAAGCGTCCGCTCGACTTGCCGTCATGCGGCATCTCGTTGCCGTTCTCGTCGGCGATCTTGACGTCGACGCCATAGACCGGCGTGCCCTGCATGGTCTTGCGGCCTAGCTGCTCCTGCGGCGAAGCCTTTGCCGTCCTGCGCGACGGCTGGGTCGATGTCCCGCAGGGACTGGTTTCGGTCATCCCCCAGACGTGATTGACAGAGACACCGAGACGCTCGAAACCTTCGATCATGCTTGGCGCGGGTGCGGAGCCTGCGACCACCAGCCGCTGCATCGTTCCCGCTCCCCGGCCCTGCTCCTCGAAATGCTGGAGCAGTTTGGAATACAGCGTCGGAACGCCGGCCGTGACTGTGACGCCTTCCATCTCGATCAGTTCGGCGATGCTCGCGGCATCCATCCTGGGACCGGGCAGCACGAGCTTGGCGCCCACCATCGGAGCGGCATGGGTAAATCCCCACGCTCCGTTGGCATGAAACATCGGCGTCATCGGCAGGATGGTGTCGGTCGCAGCCAGCCCCATCGAATAGACGCCGGTGATGGACAGGCAATGCAGCACGTCCGAACGATGGGAATAAAGCACGCCCTTCGGATTGCCGGTTGTCCCGGACGTGTAGAAAAGTGACGAGGCGGACAGTTCATCAAACACCGGCCAGGCGAAACCCTCATCGCCCGCGGAGATGAAATCCTCATAGCACTGAAGATTGGGAATGCTGGTGACGGCGGGCAACGCGGCGCGATCCGCCATCAGCACAAACAGACCGACCGTCGGAAGATCGGGCGCGAGCTTTTCCACCAGCGGCAGGAAAGAACTCTCGAAGAACAGAACCTTGTCCTCGGCGTGATTTGCGATGTAGATCAATTGGGCCGGGATCAGTCTCGGATTGATGGCGTGCCAGATGGCGCCCATGCCGGTGACGCCGTGTTCGATCTCGAAATGGCGATAGTTGTTCCAGGCCAGCGTCGCAACGCGATCGCTGTGTCCAATGCCGTGGCGCTGCAAGGCGCTCGCCAGTTGACGCGCCCGCCGTGCGGCATCGCGATACGTATAGCGATGGATCGGACCTTCGACCGTGCGGGAGACGATTTCCGTATTGGCATGAAACCGGTCCGCATGGCGCAACAGCGACGACAGCAGCAACGGCTGATTTTGCATCAGGCCCTTCACTGGCTTTCTCCCTGAATTTCAAAGACAGATTGAACGGATGAAGTATCTGACGCACGACCGGCCCCCCGTGACGGAACGCCGATCGCGGTTCTTATCCGGCAAACGCTGCGTTACTCGGACCTGGCGTCGAGCACTTCGCCGAACTGCTCCCAGCTTGAGCCGCTCCAACGCTGAAGCTGAAGTTGGGTCCAGAGCTGGTTGACCTTGTCAGTGGTGTTGATCTTGATGCCGGGCATCGCGGTGGGCAGCACCACATCCTTCAGGCTCTTGGCCTGCTTGATGATGTTCTCGCGCGACAGATCATCCCCGCACTGCTTGAGAAGCTGTTCAAGCACCATCCCCTGCTGGTAGCCGGTCAGGTAGTTGGTATCGCCGATGTCCGAGCCCGACAGATACTTGTCGAAGAACGCGCGGTATTGCTTCATGCCGGGATCGTTGTCCCACTTCGTGTCCGTGGGGTCCTTGAGAAAGGTGCCGACGATCACGCCGACGGACTTGTCGAGACCCGCCGGCTTGAGCGTGGCCGCCACCGACGTCGAAGGGAAATTGATGATCAGGGTCGGCTTCCATCCGATCTCGGATGCCTTGCGAATAGCCTGCGCGGAGAACTTCGGCGTGCCCGCAACCAGCAGCGCCTCGGCGCCCGACGCCTTGAGGTTGACGACCTGTGAATCGATCGTCGGATCGGAAATCTCGTAAGCCGCGGTCACAACCCGCTTGTCGAAGTCAGCTCCCAGAAACTCCTTGAAAGCCTTGACGTAGTCCTTTCCGAGATCGTCGTTCTGGTAAAGGATCGCATATTTCGCGTTCGGCAGCGTCCGGGTCAGATACTTGGCGTAGATCTTTCCTTCGGTGTCGTAGCTGACGAGGCCCGTCGTCGTCAGGGGATAGTCCGCGACATTGGTGAACTTGGCCGACCCGCTGATGATCGCCAGTGTCGGAATTTTCTTGGTGGTGAAATACTTCGCGGTGGCCGAGAGACCCGGCGTGCCGAGTTGCCCGAACATGAAGGCAACCTCGTCGCTTTCCACCAGCTTGCGCGCGTGCTCGACGGCTTTCGGCGGGCTGTAGGCGTCGTCGTAAGCAATGTAATTGATCTTGCGGCCGTTGATGCCACCGCGATCGTTGATCGACTGCACATAGGCGAGCACGCCCTTGCCGACGAGACCGATGGATGATGCCGGTCCGCTGAACGGAAACACGCCTCCGATTTTGATTTCGGTCGCAGTGACGCCGGGCGCATCGGCTGCGAAAGCAGACCCGGACAGCCCCAGCACCAATGCCGCCGCGATTTTGAAACCCTTGAACATCGTATCTCCTCCCTGTGGCGATGAACTGCACCCGTCGTCACGACAGGCACAGGCTGAATTTTGGTTTGCGGCCTTTTGGAGCGGCCATCGTTGATGAAGACGTTACAGTTCTTTTTTAGAACTAGTCAAGCGCCAAGGCGAGCGGATAGACGGATCAGCATCCGCGCCAAGAACTCCTGAAAAACAAGGAAATGACAACGAATCTGAGGAAATAAAAATTCCATCGGCCTACATTCACCGAGTGAATGAGGCGCGCAAATTCAATTTTTGAACTATTAGAATCTGCGCCAAACCCGGTGCGATAGCTGCATACGGCCACCGGCAACATACGCCGACCACACTTACGTGACTGTCCGTGTCACAGCTTGCCGCGTTGCAGTTACACCTCAGCGTGCCGCACGCGGCGGGACGATGACCGCGGCAATCCGCACCGGAACGCCCGGCAGACCCCAGAGCTGCGGCTGAACGACGACGTCGAAGCTGATGGCACCGGGCGCGATGGCCGCGACCTGCTTCGACCAGATCAGGCAGGTTTCCTCATCGGGAAGGCACATGGTCGCCCAGCCTCCCTGTAGCGTCGCCTCGGACGGCATCTGCCACACATACTGCTGGTTGAAGGGGATCACGAATGCCGGATGCTCTGGCGCATAAAACCCAAGCGCCATCGCCAGCTTGTCGCCGCTGACGGTCTTGAGGGGGACTGATGATGCCTGACGCCAGCGCTTCATCACCTCGGCCGTCGCGAGGCTGTAGTAATTCCGCCCTTCGCTGAAAGGATGACTATTCCGGTAATAGGCATGAGCAGGCGCAATCAGGACCGCGATCACAGTCAGCGTCAGCACACCCGCTGCGAGCCGCCGCGTTTCCCGCCGGTCGACCGGAAATTTCGCTGCACAGACCGCGACGAGCACGAAAGCGAACAGTCCCGGCGACGCCCAGACCGCGCTGAGCGAGTTCCCGAGGATCAGGCTTGCCAGCGGTGGAGTCACGACGGCCCCGATGGCAACCAGTAACAGCAGCAACAGGCCCGGCTCCAGCGGCTTCAGACCCCTGAGATAGTCCCCTGCCCGTGAGCGGATCATGACGGCCCATACCAGCCCCGGCAGGGCCAGCGTGGCCACGAGGCCCAGCAGAAACATCAGGCCCGACAGGAAGGCGCGGCCCGTGGCAAGGCCGCCGTGGGTCGCCAGCGCATAACCGAGGGGGCTTACCCCGGAACTCAGCATCCAGTGGATGTGCGGCGCCAGCAGCAGCAGGCCGGCCCCGGCTGAAATCCACGGCGCCGGAGATGTGAAATAGGCGCGGCGCGCCGGATGGCAGATCGCCGCGAAGGCAAACCCGAGGATCAGGAAAACAGAATAGTATTTGCCGAGAACCGCGAGAGCGCCGGCCAGCCCGGCGGCGGCGGCCCATCCGGCGTGCCGGGTCTCGAACGATCTCAGGAAGCAGTAGATCGCGAGCGGCCAGACCGCGAACAACACGGAATTCGCGTTAAAGCGCTGCGCCTGAAATTGATACACTGGCAGCAGCATCAGCAGCAGCAGGACGATGGCGCGTTTATCCCGGCGCGCAAACCGCCGCGCCGTCAGATCGACGATCCACAGCCCCACGGCCGAATTCGTCATGGCGAGAAGATAAAGCGACCAATCCCTGACCGGAAAGACCAGCATCCAGACGTGGGTGATCCAGCCCATCAGCGGCGGATGCTTGGCGCCGCCCCAGTCCGGCGTGCGTCCGATGGTCCAGGCTTCCAGCACATCCGGGTGCAGATCGCCGTTGCTGTAAGCAATTCCGAGAAACGCCGTCCACAGCAATACAAAGATCGCGAGCAGAACGGGAATGCCCCAGCCCTCCTCCACACCATCGAGCCACGTATCGAGAAACGAGGCCATGGCGGCGGCATCTCACCTGTTGCGACAAGAAGGGTAGCCCTATCCGACGACGCATGGAGCGGTCAATACGGGCAGGATTTCCAGGGCTTCCGACGCTCACAAATTCCGACATCACGCGCCGGATTGCTATACTCGGCTTCGTCACCGGTACGCGAATCCAGTACGACGTCGAGGCACACCGCCATTATGCCCCATCAGGATGATCCCGGCACGCGCAACCGCGCCCTCGGCGTTCTCGGGCTTGCGCTGTTGCTGCCGGTACTGCTGGCGATCGTGGTGTTTCCGACCGCGATGTACGACACCCGCGAGCTGATCGCCTGGGGCCGTGAATTTCCGATCGTGACGCCGTTCCATCCGCCGATGATGGTCTGGATCGGCGGGATCGTGGACAGGTTCACCGGCACATCCGCCGCGGTCATGATCCTGACCGGGCAAGTCCTGATCGCGATTGGGCTGATCTATTTCTATCGCACGCTCCGGCTCGCCACGACGCGCGACAATGCGCTTCTTTTTACGCTCCTCTACGGCACCACGTCTTACATAATCTTCGCGCCGCTCTCCTTCGCGCTCAACGCGGATATTCTTCAGCTCACATCCTGGCCGGCGGTCCTTTTTCAGTTCCTTCGCGCCGCGCAGTCGGATCGCATGCGTCACTGGATCGGCTTCGGTTTCTGGTCGGCCGCGGCCGTGCTGACAAAATACAATGCCGTGGTTTTGTTCCTCGGAATGGCGAGCAGTATTGTCCTCTTGCCCGCCTTCCGGACTATATTGAAACGGCCCGGCTTCTACGTAGCGGTCGCAACGGGCACGGTGTTGATCCTGCCGCACGTCATCGCCGTTCTCCGACACAGCACCGCTTTCGAATATGGCCTCGATCATTTCGATCTTCAGAATCCGCTCTCGCAGCGGCTGAATGGCGTCGCGCAGCTTTTCCAGAGCTATCTTGTCTTCGCAGCCCCGGCGTATCTGATCGTTGCTTACGGGCTATGGAAAGGAATGCTTGCAATTCGCCCAGCGCGGCAAGATCGCTCTGCAGCGTCACAATTTCTGCTTTTCACAGCGGCCACCGCCCACATCATTCTGGTCGCGCTGGTGATGATCGCCGGCCTTAATTTTCTGGCCCGGTTCGGCGCACCCTACATCATGCTGACCTTTCTCGCCTGCGCTCCGCTCATCAGCGGAAGCGAGATCTGCATGCGCTGGTTCGACCGGATCGTGGTGCCCGCCACCGGCGCGCTGTACCTGATCGCCGGGATCGCCATTGCCGTCATCTTCACGGCATTCGCAAGCCACAGCGTGATGCAGGAGCCCACCGGCGAAGCGGCGCGGCTCATCCTCAAGGATTGGGACAGCAAATATTCATGTGGCCCGGCCTATTTCGTCGGCGGCCGGCAGGGCGTTTACGGCGTCGGGATCGAAGCCGGACGCAACGTCACCGTGCTTGCTTATCGGGAGATCGCCAGCGCGATATGGTACGATGACAACAAACTCCGCACCGGCGGTGCCGTGGTGATGGATACCGATCCCGAATTCAAGGAGCGCATGCTGAAATACCTGCCGGGGAAAGTCTATTCTGCCGAAAGCAAAATCACCGTTCCGCTCAGACGCACATGGACCGGAAAGCAGTTCACCTTTCCGTATCGTTTCATCGCACCGCAAAACTGCCCGCGCTGATCGCAGCTCGCTTCTCATATTGCGTTTCAACGCGAGCTGAATGACCTGTTGCGCGAAAACTCAGCGCAGAATCTGCCGATATGCGTCGACCATCAAGCCGGCGCTTTGCCGCCAGTCGAACTGACGGGCCTGCGCGATCCGCGCTTGCCGGCGAACGGGATCGGCGTGATTGGTGCTATCCAGCGCTTCCTTAAGCATGCCCGTCCAGCCGTCCACATCCAGAGCGGCAACACGCTTGCCGACGGTCCCGGAAATCTCGTCCATCGCGGTATCGGCGCTGTGCGCCACCGGCGTCCCGCACGACAAAGCCTCGACCACGGGCATTCCGAAACCCTCATAAAGCGACGGCATGACTAACAACCGCGCGCCTTCATAGAGGCTGCGCAACTGAGGCCCCGACACATGCTGAACGAAGCGCAGCGTTCCCTCAGCAACAAGCGCCGTGGTCTGTTCCGGAAACTTCAGTTCGCCCCACCCCGCACCGCCGGCCACGACAAGCGGGAAGCGAGCGCGGGCAGACGGCGACAGTTGTGCATAGGCCGCGATCAATGTGCGAAGATTCTTGCGGGGCTCGAGCGTTCCGACCGCGAGAAAAAAGCTCCCATAGCGAAGCTCCATCATATCAAGATCACGTTGCGTCGCGCTCTCCCCGATCGGCGCGAACTGCGCCGCCGCAGCCGGCGGCGCGATAAATATCTTGTCCGGCGGATAGCCGAACAGGTCCGCGATCTCCCGCCTGCTGAATTCCGAGATCGTCTGCACCAGTGGCGCACGGGAGAGAATATCCCTCAGCGGAGAGAGCCACTGCACGCGATCGTCCGGATGAAACTCCGGATGGCGGAACGTGGAGAGGTCATAGATCACGGGCAGCACCGGCACGCCGGGATCAGCGAGTGGCCGGAAGTTGAACGCATGGAACAGATCGAGCGATTGCCTCCGCACCGACGACGCGAACCGCCTTTGCCGCAATGTTCGATAAACCGCGCGGGCGGGACCGAAGCCGGGGCTGCGGCTGGCGCTGCGAAGTGCCGCACCCGCGATGCTCCCCGCGTCCCGCCGATACGATCGCGGCAGACTCTCCGCGTCGCGTGTATTTTGTCGCGCAGCGATCCGTTCCAGCGCAGCGAGATCGACCGCCTGCCAGTTGAACCGACGAAAGCCGGAAAACCTCAAATCCGGCGACAACTCAAGCGCCGAGCGAACCATATGGAACGTATAGTTCGCAATGCCCGTCATCGGGCCATCGAGAATACCGGACTCAAAACCTGCGATGATCATTCCGGAGAAATCGGGGCTGACGTCTTGTCGATCTCTGCCGAAATACATTCGTCCACGATTTCGGAAACCGATTGGGCCGTCATCTTCCAAGTGTATGGCTTGTAGTTCTCGCGGATGTTCGTCTCACGCATCTTGACGTAATCGGGATCCTCAATCGCGCGGCGGACGAGCCGGTAGCAACCCGGCACATCAAGCGGGTCGAAATAATCGACAAAATCTCCTCCCGCTTCAGGCAGCGAGGTCTTGTTTCCGGCGATACAGTATTTTCCAACTGCAAGGCTTTCCGATATGGGCAAACCCCACCCTTCGTAGACGGAAGGATAAAGCGTGAACTCGCAATTTTTATAGTACCACGCCAATTCCTCGTCCGTGATCCCGGTCAACGGAACAATCAGGCGATTGACCAACCTGTCGTGTCGAATTTGATAGAGAAGATCGGTAACATACAAATGAGGCGTACCGATCAGCAGAAGTTGCGGGCATTCTTCTCCCAGATCCTCGGCCAGACGGCGCCACACCTGATAAAGAACGCCTTGATTTTTGCGGATATCGAGCGTCGATACACAAATAGCAAATTTCTTTTCCGGGACACCGCGCGGCAAAGGAAGAGAGCTGCTTGTACTTTTCTGTCCCCAAAAATTTGGATTATCACCAAGACGAATAACCTTGATAGGTGGCGACGGCAGCCTCTCCTCGCGAATATACTTCGCTATTTCGTCTTTCTGAAAATTAGAAATTGTCAAAAGAACATCGGCATTCCGAATTTGTTGGCGAGCCCATAAAGTTACAACGCGTGACACCCCGGGAGTTATCCATTGAGGATACAATGTCGGGATAAGATCGTAGATCATACTGATGCATTTAAAATGCTGCCTGTTTTTATTCTCAGCAATCACCTGTCCGTAACGATGAATTCCCCAACTAGCCGACAGCGACAAACACACGTCGCTAGGCTGCAAAACGATGGATTGAACGCCCACCATTTCGGGAAGAGCAATAGAGTCCTTTGCGACTTCTATGACGCGACGATTCACTCTTGAAAAAAGTACGTGAAACTTCTTTTTGAGAACGTGAAGCAGATGATATCCGCTTGCAAGAAAATCCCGCAATGCATCTGTTGCTTCAACGCCGATAGAACCTCTTAGAAACTGACCAAACCGCGATCGCAATCGCCTATTCTGATAGATTGGCGGACTCTGACCTTGTATGGCTGCGGGGTTGGCAAGCCATCTGGCGGTCCTAGTTTCCCCTAATATCGATGGTGGATAGCTATCAACAGCAGAAAGCTCGCCTTGGTCCTTGCTGAGCGTTCCGAGATGCCGCCTCACGATTTTCGACAAAGATTCGATGGTCGCTTCTTGAAGGGTCCCGGTTGCTTCGTCATAACAAAAAAGACGGACATCATCCCGCAACCGCACCAGTTCGGACAACACGCCAACAACAGTTCGCTGAATGCCGGTCAGATGAGAGTGGTGCCATCTTTGAAGGTCAGTTACATCGAACCAAAGCATTATTGGTAACCTAGAGTAAGACTTCTTGATAAGACGTCGTACCATACAATAGATTCTGTATTCTACCGCCCGCGACGAACTCTTGCCCGCCCTCTGGGCCAAGATTCACCCCAGCCACGAGGTTGAAGGATATGTTACGGTCAATCTTGAGGAAAATAGCCCGAAAACTTGGAATCGGAGTGGGGCCGGATGGGGCGTTCGTTCTATTGTCCCGAGCGACAACGAGGAATGCCCCGCCCCCCGGCAACTGGCAGACTGACCGTTTCGCTTATATACAAGATATGCTGTCTCATCCCATGGATGGACGGCGGGACATTGATTTTCCGACAATTCCAGCAATTGGGGAACGGCTTTATTTTCGATCATCGGTTTGTACGGCTCAGGACTTCCGGCACCCGGACTTTCACCGCTGGCTCGATCTAATCAAGGAAAAGCCACGCGTTCACCGAAAGATATGGGAGCATGTGTTCATTGCTCGACATATCGAAGCCGCCGGTCTGCTCCATGAGGGATGCCGAGGGATTGGATTCGGCGTGGGCCAGGAACCACTGCCCGCTGCTTTTGCGGCACTCGGCGCCTCGGTTGTCGCAACCGATATGTCTCCCGATGCCGCGACAGCAGCAGGATGGATCGAGACGAACCAGCATGCGTCGCAGCTTTCGCAATTGAATTCCAGGCAACTCTGTCCCGATGACGAGTTCAATCGCAAGGTTTCGTTTGAAGTCTGCGATATGAACGCAATTACTTCTCACCTCGCTGACTTCGATTTCTGCTGGTCCTCGTGCAGTCTTGAGCATCTGGGATCGATCAAGGCAGGGCTGGATTTTATCAAGGCCTCGCTCAAGACGCTAAAGGTCGGTGGAGTTGCAGTTCATACCACAGAATATAATGTCTCCTCCGACGAGGCCACCATCGACAACAATCCGACCCTTGTGCTGTTTCGAAGACGCGATATTCAAGGGTTGGTTGAAGAGCTTCGAACCGATGGCCATTTTGTTGCGGAAATCTGCTACGATGTTTTGAGCGAGCCTATCGACCTTTTTGTGGATATTCCGCCTTTCACGGCTGATACCCACATTCGTTTGGTCCTTGCTAATTTTGTCTCCACATCGATCGGGTTGGTCATTCAACGCGGTAGATAGCGGTTCTTCAAACGAGAGTTCGATGTCTGCTCTTATGATTTCCTATGCACAGAATGCCGAAGATGTGGTTCTCGACCGCGTATTCAGCGGCCAGCAGCATGGATTTTACATCGACGTGGGCGCTTGGGATCCGGAAAAAGATTCTGTCACAAAGCACTTTTATCTGTCTGGCTGGCGAGGGATCAACATCGAGCCGACCAATGAATATCATGCACGACTAGTCATGGCGCGCCCCGAAGATATCAACATTAAGGTAGCAGTTGGGCTCCAGAGGCAAAAAGCCAAGTTTATTGAATACACAGATTCCGGCCTTTCCACGTTAAAGGAAATTCACGACCGCGAGAGCATTGAACGAAGAAATCTTGATCTCTCGACAAAGGAAATCGAAATCGACGTGGTTCCTCTCTCGGAAATCACGGCTCAGCACGCGCCTCACGAAGTCGATTTTCTGAAAATTAACGTCGAAGGAGCTGAACGCAGCGTAATCGAAAGCGCCGAATGGAGAGCCTTTCGGCCACGCGCCATATTGGTTAGAGCCATAAAGTCGATCACACACGAGCCAACATGGTTTTCCTGGGAGGGGGCTTTTATTCGACGCAGGATACTGCTTTGCAATGTTCGACGGCTTGAACCGCTATTATTACAGGGCAGAAGAACCCAGCCTCAGACCTCGATTGTCAATTCCACCCAACGTTCTCGATGAGTATGTCCCGATCACCACGAAAAAATTGCAGGACCGGATGAAAGAACTGGAAGCCGGGATATCTGGAAAAGAGTGACGCAGAAGAACCACGCCAAGACCAGCAGTTCAATGACATTAAGTCACCGTGCCCTGATATGCCTCGATCACATCCGATATCGGACCCAGTAATCGCACCTGGCCCCGTTCCATCCAAAGTCCCTTGTTGCACCATGTGCGGCAGATATCGAGTCGATGCGACGCCAGCACAAGGACTCTCGCCTTCTGCACGAACGAGTTAATACGCTCGTGTGCTTTGTTCAGAAAATTCGCATCACCAGCCACAATCCACTCATCCATCAGCAGAACCTCCGGCTCGAAGCAGGTGGCGACGGCGAAAGTGAGCCGCAATGTCATGCCTGATGAATAGGTCCTCACCGGCATGTCCAGATAATCGCCAAGTGCCGTGAACTCTGCGATGCCGGGCAGCAATTGCTCGATTTCCTGGGATGAGAGACCGAGCAGCAAACCCCGGATACGGATGTTGTCGTAACCGCTCAAGTCGGTGTCGATGCCGAGACCGAGATCGAACATCGGCGAGATGCGTCCGCGAATCTGCACAGAACCCGATACAGGCTCATAGATGCCGGCCATGACACGCAGCAGCGTGGTTTTTCCGGCGCCGTTCGCGCCGATCAAGGCCAGCCGGTCACCGCTGACAAGCGAGACCGACACATCCCGCAAGGCATCGATCATGATGCGATCATTGGCATCGCGGGCAATGCGCCCAGCCGAGCTGCGCGACAGAATTGCCTTTTTCAGCGAACGCGACCCGCCATGATAGATGGGAAAAGATACGTTGACCCGATCAAGGCCAAGAATCACTTGCTGACTGCCAACGTCCTGCGGCTGCAACATCGAGACTAGATCCAGTAAGAGATGCGCGCACGGAAACGCACGAAGAAAGCCGCCGCCATCAGACCATTGACGACCGTAATCAGCCCCACCGCCGCATAGTTCGCCAACGAAGGCATGTGACCGAGCAGAGGCCCCCGTACAATCTCGATAAGATGAAAAAATGGATTAAAAAGTATAAGGTCCGAATGTTGAATCATAAATTCTGGATGCCACATGATCGGCGTAATGAAGAAAACGATCTGGATAACGCTTCCGATAATCTGGGGAATATCGCGGAAGCGCGCCGACATCATACCGAGATACATGCTCGCCAGTGCACCGTTAAGCGTCACCAGCAAAAATCCCGGAATTGCGTAAAGCGCGACGCTGCCGGGCCAGACCTGAAAATAGATCATGACGCCGAAGTAAATTACGAGATTGTGGGCAAAGATGATGATCTTGCTCCACATGAATCGCAAAACGTAAACCGAGTATGGCAAGCGAATTTGCTTGATGTAGGATTCCGCACCGGTGAAAAGCGTGCCGGATTCGGACAGGACAGCGGCGATATAATTCCAAACCAAAAGCCCGACACAAAGGAACGGTATGAAGTCGCGCAATTCCGTCTTGAATATCCTTGAATAAACCAGGCCAAGCGACACGACCATAATGGCCATGCTCGCGGTGAGCCAAAACGGGCCCAGCAGCGAACGCCGGTAGCGCTGTAGAATATCATTCCATCCGAGCGTGCCCCACAGCGTCCATAGCGAAAGCCCGTCGATGACATCCTGCGATGCCATTTGCGCCTGGCTGCGCATCTGTCCCTGCCCGATCGTCAACATCGGATATTCACTCGCTCTGCGCCATGTGTAACAGGTTGCCTCAGCCGCTCACCGGACCGAACGGCGACGCTGAAAGACCTCGTTATAGACCGTTTGAATGCGAGACAGGAACAACGACTGGCTGAATTCGGAATGGACCCGCTCCTTCCCGGCCGCACCCAGCCTGACTGCAAGGTCAGGCTGCTCGAGCAACCGGCGAAGCGCCTGCGCAAATGCGGCCGGATCGTTCGGTGGAACAGTGAGCCCCTCCTTGCCGTCGCGCGCCACATGCGGAACCGCCGTCGCGAGATCCGTATTCACGATCGGCTTGCCCGCAGACATGGCTTCAAGCTGGACCAAGCCGAAAGCCTCCGCCTCCGTGACCGAAGGAAATGCGAGCACCTTTGCGGCGTGAACGTATTGCTTGACTTCATCCGGTTGCAGCACACCCAGAAATCTGACGCGGTCAAGAATGCCGAGTTCTGCCGCCAACTCGGTGAGATCGGCCTTGAGTTGTCCCTCGCCAATGATAACCGCTTCGGCATCGACGTCCTGCATCGCGCGCAAAAACACCTCATAGCCCTTGTAGCTGACCAACCGGCCGACTGCGACCACAAGCCTTGGATATTGTTGCTGTAGCCTGTCAACGGCATCTCGTTGCACCGTGGTCAGTTCACTCCAATACCCCAGATCGCATCCGTAGGGTACGACGACACATTTCCCTGCAAACTCTCCCAGAAAAGGAGAGTTCTCGATGATGGCCCGGTCGGAGACCACAATCGTATCCGCCCGCTTCAGCGAGCGCCGAAACAAGGGCGCCAGAAACTTCATCAGCGTCGGACGACCAATGACCTCGGCATGCCAGTGGACGATGAGGGCGGGATTCTTCGGCATCAGCAGGGTTCCCAAATCCGTTAGCGGAAAGGGTGCGTGGTGAACGATGATGTCGAAGTCCTTTGCCCGCCTGACGAGCCTGAAGGGATACATCGGCGCAAGAGGCATCGACATAAGCGTTCCGATTGAAGCGACCGCTTCGACCTCCACTCCCTCAACTTCGTATTTGCGTGCAAAACCACACTCACGAGCGACCAGCACCTGAGTATCAAATCCCAAGCGTGAAAGTTTTGCCAGCATCGCGATGACGGAGGGAATGCCGCCATAAACGCCCGGCAAATAGACTTTATAGGCGTGCAAAATACGCATCAACGCTCAACGATACGGTAATCGGCATCAGGCTTGGCGCGGGCCGATGCGCGCCCCTGAATGAAATCGATCTGCGCCTTCACCATCATGGAAACGAGTTCGTTGAAAGCAACCTTTGGCCGCCAATTCAAGGAGGATCGGATTTTGGCGGTATCGGCGCGGGTATAATGGCTATCGACCCGTCGAATCAAGCTGGGATCCGAACTGACGTGCTCCGTCCATTTGCGGCCGACCAGGCTAAAGGCCTGATCGCAAAACTCCTCAATCGAGTGATCTTCGCCGGTGCCGATGACATAGTCATCCGCCGTACGATGCTGAACGATCAGCCGCATCGCTTCGACGTAGTCACCGGCAAAACCAAAATCCCGCCGGACGCTCAGATCTCCCAAGGCCATTTTTCCATCAAGCAAGATTGGCCGTCCGCGTTCGTCGGTTTCGGATGTCTCTGTCAAACCCAGCGACACGGCAGCCGCAGCATAGGCTATTTTTTGCGAGACGAACGAAAGCGGACGCCGCGGGCTTTCATGATTGAACATAATTCCTGTTGAAGCATGCAAACCGTACTGCGCCCGATATGCGCCAATAATGCGGTGAGCATAAAGTTTGGCGGCGCCATATGGAGATTTCGGTACACAGGCCGTTTGTTCATTTTGGACACGGTCGGTTCCGTCTCCAAAAATCTCCGAAGACGAGGCCTGAAACAAACGGCAGCCAGGCTTGTGCTTGAGCAACAGCTCGCAGATTTCCTGCGGGACAAATCCGTTGACTTCGGCTGTTTCCCGCGGCGAACCCCAGCTCAAGATCGGTCGAGAGACGGCGGCAAGATTATATATCTCGTCCGGCATCACGCTGGAGATCAATGAATCGAGAAAATCCCGGTCCGCGGGATCCCCGACATGCCAGTACGTCTCGTCCCGATGCAATCCTGGATGCGGCAGGCGACGCGACTGCGCATGCACGATACATCCCTGCCTGTGAAGCAGGTCGATCAGGTAAAAGCCGTCCTGGCCGGATGCTCCGGTCACCAATGCTTTTATCAACGGCATTCCTACGTCTCAAACCAGCTTACAATGGCCTTGGGCTCAAACAGAATGAAAATACCATTTTGAAAGAACATATCCCGACGAAGATTCGGCCAGTGGACGCATCTCCGCTTCAAAAATTCATTCGTTGTAATTGAAATGCTTAAAGCCGTGCTGCTTCACAAGTTCATCTCGCTGCGCGACCTTCATGTCCTCAACCATCATCTCCGTCACCAGTTCGACAAAGGACGTTTTTGGCGACCATCCCAGCTTACGGTAAGCCTTTGCCGGATCGCCCAGCAGAGTCTCCACTTCGGCAGGCCGGAAGTATCGCGCATCGACCTCGACAATACACCGGCCGGTGGCGACATCGTATCCCTTTTCATCGACACCCTTGCCCTCCCAGCGGATGGCGATGTCTATTTCCTTCGCCGCGACCTCAAGGAACTCACGAACCGAGTGCTGCTCACCGGTCGCGATGACATAGTCTTCCGGAATATCCTGCTGCAACATCAGCCATTGCATTTCGACATAGTCGCGCGCGTGCCCCCAGTCGCGGAGCGCATTCAGATTCCCCAGATAGACTTTTTCCTGAAGGCCGAGCTTGATACGAGCCAAAGCGCGCGTGATCTTTCTTGTCACGAACGTTTCACCGCGGGTCGGCGATTCATGATTGAAAAGAATGCCGTTACACGCAAACAGACCATAGGCCTCGCGATAATTCACCGTGATCCAGTATGCGTACAGTTTCGCAACCGCATAGGGCGATCGGGGATAGAAAGGCGTGCTCTCCTTCTGAGGAGTCTCCTGCACAAGGCCATACAGTTCCGAAGTCGAGGCCTGATAAAACCGGGTCTTCTTCTCGAGTCCAAGAATACGGATCGCTTCGAGGATGCGCAGCGGACCTAGCGCATCGGAATTGGCCGTGTATTCAGGCTCCTCGAAGGACACCGCGACGTGACTTTGTGCGGCGAGATTGTAGATCTCGTCCGGCTGGACTTCCTGCACGATGCGAATGAGACTTGATGAGTCGGTCAGATCGCCGTGGTGCAGCGTCAGATCGTAACCCTTGTCATGCGGATCATGGTAGAGATGATCGATGCGATCGGTGTTGAAGAGCGACGTACGCCGCTTGATGCCATGGACTGAATATCCCTTGGACAGCAATAATTCGGCGAGATAAGCCCCGTCCTGCCCGGTCACTCCCGTAATTAGCGCGGTCTTTCGCTTCATTCATCTCGACTTTCATCACGATATAAACCGCAACCCGGCAGGAGGGGTCACGGTCCGGAATCTCTTTGTACAGGAATCGTTATTTGCCCTACAGATAGCATTCACGATGCAATCCTGCTGTTTGCTTCACCAGCAGAATTCTAAATCTAGCATGGCCACGTCGAAAACATCCAAATTACAGCAGTTTACTGTAGACGGCTCACTCCCTACAACATAGCCATCCCCTTGAAAAGCCTTGATTTTAGCGAGCCGTCGGTACGCAGGATCAGCCGTTATCAGGGGACCGCGGCGAGTTTGGATCACCTATATCCAGTTGGCCAAAGCTGTAGTCTGGTTTCGTGCCGCGCGCGCGGCGCTATTGGCCGGATTTCATGACGTTGTCTGCGATGCCGTGTTGTCCGTCGACCATCGAGCACAACACCACGCCATTCAAACGCCGGCAAAAATGTCCCCGCGTCTGCGTCGAAAGCACAGGCGCGGCAGAGCTAAAGACGTAAGCGCTGTCCACCTCAAGACCGTCCCTTTCAATATCCGCTGGCTGCGTCTTGCAGAAATACTCAAGCTGCTTCGGACTATTCCGCCCCGCATAAAAGCTGTTGATGGTCATGCCGTAATCCGCGGCGAGTTTTCCGAAAATCCAGTATCCCGGAAAGCCGCCGGGAGTGTCCTGACCGTCTTTGTTACACTGCCAAGCCGGAACGACGATCAGATGCCGATGCTTTCGTCCGACCTCCTGCCAGATCGGATCATTGGTGAAGGCCGCGGAAGACGCGCGTGCCCAATTGTCATGGACTCCGATGTGCATCGGGCGCAGGTCGAACATTTGAACAAGGAGCGCAAGCAACAAAGCCGTCCTCACCCCGGCTCCGAATGCGGCATATGATGCGCCGATGACGCAGCACATGATCAGGTAAAATGCGGGCCAAAAAAGCCGGCCCGACGCGCGGAAGGCCCCAAGTGCATCCAAGACAACGTCGGGAACGGAAATATCGTAAAGAATGATGCTGCCGGCGGTTGCTTTCAGCGACAAGGCGAGAAGCAGCGATACGACAAAAATCAGCCAGCCCGTCATTGCCCCTCGCCCGAACAGTCCCTTGACGATCGACGGACGCCACACCAACGCCGCCAGCCCCAGCAGCACGATGCCGAGTCCCAGGTAGTTGTAGCCCTCATATTGATATGGCGAGATCGGCAGCCGATTCCACAAAAGTCCCGGATAATCCCACGGGTCGATCGGCGCCAACAGATTCATCGAATAGATTTTGTATCCCGCCCCCGCATAGCCACCGGACTCTCCCGGACGAAGAAATCCGAAGATCAACAACGCGGACACGGCGAGCCCCAATGAGAAGCCGGCGCCGAGTGCTGCGCGCAGAACACGAGCCGGCCTGCCCGGTTTCGATTCCTCGCCTGCCAGAATGAGCCACCGCAGATATGCCGCGAACAGAACGAGCAGCACCATCGCCGTGATGTACGGATTGACGCCGCCCGCGACGAAGCACAGCAGGCCGCCGGCGACCATCCGCCCGCGTGAAATTCTCTGAGTGGTCGAGAGATAGAAATCGAAGGCCGCCAAAATCAGCCAATGGCTCGCGAGCGGGAAATGCCCCACCGAACGCCAGATAAACGGAGGAGCCGTCATGAACAGCAGGCCGCCGAGTAACGCAGAGAGCTCATGCCCCCCGGTCAGCCGTTTGGAAATTCGATACCCGAAATAGAATTGCAGAACGACACAAAGCACAAACCAGGGGCCGATATACTGAAAATCCGTCGGCAGCACATGGCGGAACGGCCAAAACATCGTCGCGACGAGAGGTAGCGAGTCCAGATACGCAATCGGCTCGCCCAACGGGTAACCGAGCTTGGATGCCCAGCCGAGCGGAAAACTCAGATGCTCTTCCTGACGAAAGAACGCCCAGCCGAGATAGCCCGTCGCGGAATCTCCTCCCAACCACGAAATATCGAATGGATTGAGAACCCGGATGCCCACCACGTAAATGGCGAACGCAGCGCCGGTCGCCACAAACAGGCTGCTTGCCGCGAGCCTCTCTAGCCAGGATTTCATAAGGCTGACCACGGCTCAGATGGATCCGGGAGAAGAACAAGATTCGTTGAAACGTGCCGAGCGAAGTAACGCCGCTTTTTTCTTGCACGAGGCACAGCCCGCTTCATTCAATTTTTGCACCATACCGCCAGAACCGACTTGCCAAAACGGTGCTGCAAAAGCGGATCGAGACACCGCGACAGCGGCACCATAACCCTGTCCCAGAGCATGATCTGCGATGCGCTGGGGGAAGAAGACTTCAGCAACCAGCGATTGCCCAGACTCGCCAGCAGCCCGACGCTATCGAGGTATTCGAACCGGGATAATTTCAAGCCCGATGGTTCCAGCGACGCAATCATCCCGCGGTCGTATCGCCTGAAATGACCGATCGCCTTGTCGAAAGCCGTATAAAGATACTGATGCGCGGGCGCGATGACGACGACACAGCCGCCTTGGTCCAATCGTGCAGCAGCGCGCTCGAGTTCGCCGCGATCATCCTGAATATGCTCCAGAACATCGATGTAGAGAATCGTGTCGAAGCATTCAGAGGCATCGATGTCTTCAAGTTTTCCGACCCTCACCTCGCAGATCGCAGGCAGATGTCCCGCGCTGATTTCGGCGCGCATTCTCCGAGCGAGCGTGGGGTCCGGCTCCAGCGCGATCCACTTCGTCTGGCCTTTGCAGAGAGTCCGTGCGGTTGCTCCGAGTCCAGCGCCGACCTCAAGAACCCGCGAACCGACATGCCGCTCGACGCGCGACGCCCAATAGGCTTTCCAGTTGGTCGCTAGGGTGAAGACATCCAGTTCGCTGCCTTCATAGCTGTAGTGACCGGATCCTTCTTCGAGCTGCGCAGGCACGTCGTTTCCTTTATGTAGGTCAGAGCATGAATGGCCGGCACGAATGGAAAGCCCGACCGCCCGCTCAGAGAGACGAACACACTGGTCACCAGCAGCGTCAAGATCTGGAGAATCGCCAGCGCAGCGAAACCCGCGATATTCGTCGTCCAGCCCGGAATGGCCAAATCTGTCGTGAACCTCAATACAACTGCGACAGCCGAGATCAGGACGGGCAATGCGCCGACAACGAGCGAACCGACAAGCAGACGAACAAACATGAGGTCGCTGAACACCGAAATCGCGCTCAGGCCGTGAACGACGAGTGAAACGAAGTTCATTGTCGATTGCCCGGCATAGCGCGTGCCTCAGAATCGTGTCCGTGCTTTCAAGCGGTATTCTTGAACGCACCAGCGCCCCGGCAAAGTGATTCCAAAGTTCGGCCATGTGCGCAATTCGCCCAAGCTGGCCGCCGGGTATCAAGCAGAAGTTGCCGAAATCGATGACCTTGCCGGTCAGCAAACGAAAAAGCGTTTTATAGACCTTGTAGAATGTGCGGAACCGCCAGCTCTCCGAACGTTGCGCCCGCTTTGCGACAACAACAGCGCCGGGCTTTTTTGCGGACACGCCGAGCATTGTCGCGATATCTTCGGGCCTGTCCTCTCCGTCGCTGTCCATGACGAGATAGAGATCATGCCCCGCCACGCGGTTGGCATGCGCCAGTCCCACCGCGATGGCGCGCTGGTGACCCATGTTGGCGGCAAGCGACACGATCGTCACGTCGTTGATGTTATGCAGGGAGTTAACCGCGGCTTCGATCCTGGGTTGCTGCGAAGAGCCATCGTCGACGGCGAGAATGTCCACGGCCATGTTCCAGGCCGGCATCGTCTTGTCGATCTCAACCAATAACGCGCCGAATGAATCCCAGTCGTTATAGACCGGCGTCACGATCAAAAGGGATTTGGCCACCATCTGATATCCGGCAAGTTGAATTGGGCGGCGATCGAGGTTGTCATGCAACGCTGGAGGCCGAGGCCTTCAGCTAGGCAAAAGACAGACTTGGACTCTCGATCGTCCCCGAGAGCTGGTTCTCGAAATAGTTGATAGTCTTGAGAAGCCCCTCATTCAGAGCAGTGACAGGCCTCCAGTCCAGCAACTCTCTTGCTTTGCTGATGTCGGGACAACGCTGCCTGGGATCGTCATGTGGCAAAGGCTTGTAGCTGATTTTCGAAGACGAGCCGGTGAGTTCGATGACGCGTTCCGCCAGTTCCCGGATCGTGAATTCAGAGGGGTTGCCGAGATTGACGGGCCCGGTCACCGAGTCCGGCGTATCCATCATCCGCACAAATCCATCGATCATGTCATCGACGTAGCAGAATGCCCGCGATTGAGAACCGTCGCCGTAAATCGAAATCTCCTCGCCGCGAAGCGCCTGAACGATGAAGTTCGAGACCACGCGGCCATCGTTCGGATGCATCCGGGGGCCATAGGTATTGAAAATCCGCGCGACCTTGATGCGCAGATGATGCTGGCGGTGATAATCGAAAAAAAGCGTCTCAGCGCACCGCTTGCCTTCGTCGTAACACGAGCGGAATCCGATCGGATTGACATTGCCCCAGTATTCCTCGCGCTGGGGATGCTCGGTGGGATCGCCGTAGACCTCGGATGTGGACGCCTGGAATATCTTGGCGCGAACCCGCTTGGCGAGCCCCAGCATATTGATGGCGCCATGGACGCTGGTCTTGGTCGTCTGCACCGGATCGAACTGGTAGTGGATCGGAGATGCCGGACAGGCCAGATTGTAAATCTCATCGACCTCGACATAGAGCGGAAACGTCACGTCGTGACGCATCAGTTCGAAGTTCGGATCGCCCATGAGCGGCGCCACGTTGCGCCGGCTTCCGGTAAAGAAATTGTCAACACACAGGACGTCATGCCCGTCCTCAAGCAGCTTCTCACAGAGATGCGACCCCAGGAAACCGGCGCCCCCGGTCACCATAATGCGCTTGCTCGAATGGATCATGGATTCCCTGCCCTGTCTCCGAATGCATGAGAGACCAGATTACCGGGGCATTAATGACCCCATTCGACTGAACAGCCCGTTAACCGCCCCGATCAAATTCGTGGGCGCGTCGATGATCACCCCCGTATCGTCATCCAGAAACTGACCGCGCAGACCGCCGCCAGCATGAGGTACTGGACGAGAATCGCCATGGGTTGCGCGACCGATACGGTCGAAAGACCAAACCCGGCGATACGCACCACGAGGATCCCCACGATGAGGAGCGCAATGGCAAAGTTGCGATTCTGCCGCGTGGTGCGCGGAGCGCCGAGAATGGCAAATGCCATCAGGACGAAAACGAAAGGATAGATCGGCGCGAAAATCCGGTCATGCAGCTCGGCCCGGAATTCGCCCGGAACGCGCTTCACCACCGGATCGTCGGGCGGCGGCGAGATCAGGTCTCCGATCGACCGCTCGCGCGGACCATAAGTCACGCTCTGCACGACATTGGAAAACTGCGAAAGATCGAAGGCATAGCTGTTGAACGCAACGAGCGCCGGATCGCGCTTGCCGGTTTCAAAGCGTTGTAGGTTGCCGTCCTGAAGAATGAGGAACGAACCCCGCTCGTTTTTCTGAACCGTGCCGCGCTCCGCGAGAATATCGATCTCGCTCCGCCGGATTGCGCTGGTCATCGATGAATATCCCGACGAGAAGCCCCCCGGCTGCCGTCCCTGGATGCGAATCGTCAGGGGACCGAGCTTCTGGAACTCCCCGGGCCGCAGGATGTTGGTGAGGACGTCCGCGCCGATTTCGGTCTGCCATCGCCGCAGCGCGCGCAGACATTCGGGCGCGAGATAAATCGAAAGAAACGCGACCAGCAAACTGACGATGCACGTCGCGATCATGAACGGGCGGAGAAATCTGGCCGGCGCCAGCCCGGCGGCGTTCATCACGATAATTTCGGAGTCGCCGGCCAGCCTGTTAAGGGTATGCATCACCGCGATCAGCAGCGCGATCGGCGCGATGATCATGGCCAGCAGCGGAATAGCCAGACCCGTGACGCCGAGGAACACCAGAATCGACTGTCCCTGCCCGGTCATCAGATCGATGCCGCGCAAGGCTTGCGTGATCCAGATAACACTCGTCAACGAGACGAGAACCAGCAGAAACGCCAGCAGAGTGTTTCGGACGATGTAGCGGTCGATTGCGCTCATCTGGCTTCCGGCTACAGTCCTTCTGGAAGACGGGTTGATTTGCAGTTATCGTCTTGAGCCATATCGTATATTCCTTATCATCCTCATCTGAAAATAGCACCCGCGCAGAGGTAAATGTACATCGCAATAAAGCGGGAATTGGCCGATGTGTGGCTTGCGTTCAGCACATGGCGCGGCCCCAACCGGCCGCTGGCCGAGGCCGCCCGGCGCAAGGGAACGGAAAACTTCGCCATTATCGCCGCCGCCGCGCTGCCGTGGTCGACGTCGGTCGCCTCGTCCTGTGCACTGGCCTTTCTGATCGCATTTCTGACCACGCTGAAGCCCACGGCGTTCTTTCGCTCCCTGAAACATCCCGCAAGCATCAGCGCCTTGGCCGTGTGTCTCATCGCGTTGCTCGGACTGTTCTGGGCGGTCGATATTCCTTGGTCCGAACGGCTGCGCGGCCTGACGCCGATCGGAAAATTACTGGGCATTCCGGTGCTGATCTATTACTTCGGGCAATCTAGGCGAGCGCGTTATATCTTCTTCGCCTTTATCGCATCGTGCACGATCCTGATGCTGTACTCTTGGATCGCGCTGTTTTTTCCGGGTTTCTCGATCCATTACAAATCAGATCAGCCGGGCGTCCCGGTCAAGAACTACATCGACCAGAGTCAGGGCTTTGCATTTTGCGCATTCGCGCTTGCCGCAATGGCCGTCGAAGCCTACCGGAAACACCGGCACGCGATTGCAATCTCGGCCACGGTTGTCGCAACGGCACTTCTGGCCAATCTCGCTTTCGTCAACGTCTCGCGAACGGCACTTGTCTATTCGCCGATTCTTGCAGTGCTGTTTGCCTATCGCTATCTCGACCGAAGGCAATTCTGGATCGCCCTTCTGACTCTCATTCTCGCCGCGGCCGGTCTCTGGGCGGTTTCACCGAACCTCCAACAGAAGACCTCCGCCGTGTTCATCGAATACAAGGTTCGCATAACGGATCGCGGGCCTTCGTCCGTGGGAGAAAGACTCACGTACTGGGATAAATCGATCAGGTTCTTCGAAGCTGCCCCTGTTATGGGTCACGGCACAGGCTCGACCAGAACACTGTTCCAGCGCGATGCCATCGGCAAGACAGGGCTGGAGGCGATGGTCACCGGCAACCCGCATAACCAGACGCTGCTGTTCGCCGTGCAATGGGGAATCCTCGGATGCCTGGTGCTGTACGCCATGTGGATCACTCACCTGTGGACCTTCCGCGGCAGCGGACTTGTCGCCTGGATCGGGCTGGTGGCGGTCGTCCAAAACATCCTGAGTTCACTGTTCAACTCGCATCTCTCCGATTTCTACCAAGGCTGGCTATATGTCCTCGTCGTCAGCCTCGCTGCGGGCAAAATCTATCAATCGGCGGATGCCCACGGAGCATCCGCCGATTCAAATCCGGATCGTCGATGATATTGTCAGGTCCGCGTCAGCGTGATGTTGGCGCCCTTGAATTCGCCACCCTCGGAGCGGATCACGACTGACTGGGAATTGCCGCGGGTGGTAAGCGCGAGATTCGCGGAGAACGTTCCCGCGCGGACCATGACCTGAAACCGTCCGCCGGACGTCGTTCCCTCAACGTCGCCGCTGACATTGCGGGTCGACTCGCTCCATGTCCCGCTCAGCTTGCCGCCGCTGGCGACGACATTGCTGGTGAGTTCGATCTTGTAGCTGTCGCTCGCGCAGCGCAGCGTTTGCTGAAGGGCATTGCCGTCGCTCCTGACCGCATACGTCGCACGGCACCGGATCGCCTCGCGCGTGCCGCCTTCAAGTGAGATGGAGCCCTTCCCCGACCAGACGCCGGACATGCCGGCGAACGGCTGTCCGGACTGGGCGAAGGATTCGGCTGAAACGAGTGAGAGTCCGAGAATGGCGGTCACCGCCGCGCGCTGTCCGATTGCTTTAAACGAAAACATTGCACCTCACATCCAGGCAGACCTACCGGCGAAACCGCAGGACCAAAAAGAACGAACCCTGCTAACCTTGCAGGAACGCCACGGTTCCCAGCATCGGTCCAGAATGAGGATGAATTTGGGACGTCGCGGATTTCCTGCCCGGATCAACGTCTTGTGAAGCGACGCTTGCGGCCCGGCGAAGAGCGCCGAAACAGCCGGTATTGCGATGAAACAGCGGCTTCAATGCCCTGCCGAATGCGGCTAGCTTCAATATGAATCCCGCAACCACGCCGCTGGCTATCCAGCCCGTTACAAATGGATGTTTCCTTGACCAGTCCGCTTGCCGCAAAAATCGCTCGCGAATACGGAACGCCTGCGCTCGTCATCGACATGGATCGTGTCGAGCGCAACATCGCGCGGGTGCAGAGCATCTGCGATGCCGCGGGCGTCGCAAACCGGCCGCATATCAAGACGCACAAGAGTCCGTTGCTCGCCCAGCTTCAGATCAAAGCCGGGGCGAAGGGCATTACCTGCCAGAAACTCGGTGAAGCGGAGGTGATGGCCGCAGCCGGCATTGATGACATCCTCATCAGCTACAACCTGATCGGCGATGAAAAGATCGCGCGCCTCGGCGCCCTGCTGGCAAAGACCAGCGTCACGGTCGCCGCCGACAATGAGGTCGTCATCGCAGGATTGCCGGCCGCGGCAGTGGCTGCCGGGCGCGCACTGCCGGTCCTGATCGAGTGCGACACCGGCCGCAAGCGCGCCGGCGTCGAGACGCCGGCGGAGGTGATCGCACTTGCACGACAGATCAAGGATGCCCCGGGGCTTACGTTTGCCGGCCTGCTGATGTACCCGACGGAAAACGGCTGGCCCGATGCCCAGCGATTTTACGACGAAGCCCTGACCGGGCTTCGGCAATTGGGCCTTGATCCCGCCATCGTATCGACCGGCGGATCGCCGAACCTGAAGAACGTCGGACAGCTCAAGGGCGCGACCGAGCATCGCCCCGGCACTTACATCTACAACGACCGCATGCAGGTCGCGGCGGGCGTCGCCACATGGGATGACTGTGCCCTGCACGTCTACTCCACCGTGGTCAGCCGGGCCGCACCCGATCGCGGTATTCTCGACGCCGGCTCCAAGACTCTCACCGCGGATACCGGCGGGCTCGACGGCTACGGACTGATCCTCGAACATCCGGAAGCGAAGATCGCCCGCTTCGCCGAGGAACACGGCTTTCTCGACCTGAGTAGAAGCAATACGCGCCCGGCGGTGGGCGACGTCGTCCGCATCGTGCCGAACCATGTCTGCGTGGTGGTGAATATGTCCGACGAAGTGGTGATGGTTCGCGGCGACGAGATCGTCGGCATCCTGCCGGTCGCGGCGCGCGGCAAGCTGAGATGAGCGCGTGCCTGCGCGGTCTTCCGCGTCAGGTCGTTTCGGGAACGACGTCCGGTGCGACAGGCATATCCCGAATTGTCTTTTGAGGCGTCATTCCCATCAGCCAGCGTATCCAGCCCCATGGCCTGACAAGCCAGTGGTAAAGGGCCAGCGAGACTGCGGTCGCCGCCAGCCAGATCATCACGACTTTGAGCCACACTGGAACTGCGAGCGGCAGCACGTACCAGCCGATCAGCAGCAGCGGCGCATGATGAATGATGTAGATCGGCAGCGTCGCTTCATTGAGATAAGCGATGCCCTGTGCCGGGGCCGGATTCAAACGGGCCGCGAAGCCGAGCCCCGCCCCCACACCGCCCCACGCGATCAGCGCAATGAAGAAACGTCCCCATGTGGATCCGCACAGGATCAGACCAGCGAGACCCAGCAACAAGAGCCCCAGCAATCGCGGCGCTTCCGCGCGAAGTCCCGTCTCGAAACCGGGCCATGCAGCGATCCCGGCACCGATCGCAAGGCAGAGCGCAAAATAGAAAAAATTCGTCCAGTCCATGATGAGATTTGGAAAATAGGGCCAGTAGCCGTTGAATGTCGCCAGCAGCGCCGCCATGGGCAGCACGGGGAGATAGATCCAGAAAGCCGAAGGAACGGCTGGACTCGGACGACGCCGCGCGAGCCGCACCAGCAGCGGCAACAGCATGATCGAAGTCATGAACAGATAGGCCAGGAACCAGAGATGCGACCACGTCATCAAAGGCAGGCGCATCAGGTTGCGCGGGAAAAAATCAAAATAGCCGACAGGCCTGTCGAGTTGCATGATGCCTTGCAGCCACTCGGCCTCACGAAGACCGTGAAACCCCATGTCGCGTCCATCGTAAAGTTCGATGTACTTGATGATGGACCCGAAGATCGCGATGCCGAACACCAGCGGCACCAGCAGGCGCGTCACTCTCTCTTTCGCAAAACGGCCGGGGCTTCGCGCGCGCAAAGAAACGACCGCCGACCATCCGGCCAGCACGAACCACGATGAAATCGCCGCCGCGCGAATGAAGTCGAAGAGAACCGTGGCCGCCTTTGAGGGTTCGAAACTCTTGAGATGGTAGTGCGGCTCGGTGGAAAAAATCGCGAGCGCGTGGACGAGAATAATGCTGACGCAGAGCACTATCCGCAGGACATCAATATCCGTTCGCCGCATTCGCCCCTCGACCGATCCCCACCGCAACCTAGCAAAGGGATCGAGCGCCGGAAACGCCCCCGGCGGCTGGCGAGAGGATTTGAACCTCCGGCCTGCTGCTCCAGACCGGAGTTCCGATCAGCGCCTGTTGTATCCGGGGGAGAACATGTTCTTGAGCTGGATCAGGAACGTAAAAGCCCATGCGAGCGCATAGAGGCCGGCCAGTCCCAGCGCGGTCCGCCAGTCCATCACCGACAGACCTGCCCAATACCAGACGCGGTAGGCCCACAGCCCTGTCGTCGCGACGCCCATGAAGCAGACGAGCAGCTTCAAACCCGAGCTGTTGGCAACGCCAACGGCGGCGAACAGGATCGTCGCGGGAATGAGGAACATCTGGCAGGCGGAAATCAAGGTCTCGTTCATGGCGGCTCCTGGCGAATCGCGCGAATTCTAGATCATTCGCCCGCCATTACCGTGACTTCCGGGGGCGGCATGAAGAGCCACAGGCCTCCCGGACAAGGCCCCGACACGGCTTGATTGCCCTGTCACAGGCCCGGCCCTTCTTGCGCGGCGGCGTGAACGAGGCTACAGCATCGGTGCCTCTTGGCACGGTTCGGAGCGTAGCGCAGCCCGGTTAGCGCACTAGTCTGGGGGACTAGGGGTCGGAGGTTCAAATCCTCTCGCTCCGACCAAATTCCCCGCGAAACGGCGGGGCTTTTGCCTGACGGGACTTTCCCTTAATTATCCTTCAGCACCTGATCGATCAGCGCCCGCGCCCCGATCAGGTCGTCGAGCGCCGCCTGGAGCTTGCCGCGGTCCATCGTTTTCACGCCCTTGCGAACGCTGGGCGGGGCATAGGCCTCGGCGCCGGACGGGCCGTTCGCGGGAGCCGGCGGCACGGGCTTCGGCATGACCGCCTTCGGTGCCATATCGGTCAAGGGCGGTCCAAGGTCACGCAGCGACAGCGGCGACGCATAATTCCCGGCGCGAACCACCGGCTCGTCCTCGGCGAACTCGTCCTCGTTTTCACTCTCGGCGTCGAGCTCGGCCAGATCCGGCGCGTGTTCGTCCTTGTCTCCCGCGAAGGACGGGCCGTCGAACAGCGCCGAGGCATGATCCACCGACCCGTCGGTCAGGCTCTGCACGGACTTGATGCCATGCTCGCGCAGAATGCGCTGCACGCCGCGGATCGTGTACCCCTCGCCGTAGAGCAGGCGACGGATGCCACGCAACAGATTGACGTCATCGGGGCGGTAGTAACGGCGTCCACCGCTCCGCTTCATGGGCTTGATCTGAGTGAAGCGTGTTTCCCAGAACCTCAGGACGTGCTGCGGCACATCAAGGTCATCAGCGACTTCGCTGATCGTCCGAAATGCGTCCGGCGCCTTGTCCAAATGCAGGCTCCCCGTTGAAAGCCGCCGCCCTCACTGGTCAGTCGTCCGCGCCTGTCGCGGCACCACTGCCATTGCTGTTGCCGTTGATACGCTGCTTGAGAATCGCTGACGGCTTAAACACCATAACGCGGCGCGGAGAAATCGGCACCTCCGTTCCGGTCTTGGGATTGCGGCCGATACGCTGGCCCTTCTTGCGCACCATGAACGAGCCGAACGACGACAGCTTCACCGTCTCGCCTTTCTCAAGGCAATCGGTGATCTCTTTCAGCACAAGCTCAACGAATGCCGACGACTCCGTGCGCGACAGTCCTACCTTTTGGTAGACTGCTTCGCACAGATCGACGCGTGTGACTGTCTTCCCGGTTCCCGTCATCGCCTGCCCCGCTCACGGCGAAAAATTTATGTTCTGAAATTATGAGCTTAGCGACCGAGGGTCAACCTTGCTCATCAATGCACAAGCATGGAATTGGATTCAATTATCGTCAGACTTTAGCGAAAGACTCACCAGCGCAACAGCGCCGATCCCCAGGTGAAGCCGCCGCCCATCGCTTCCAGCATCACAAGGTCATTCTTCTTGATGCGTCCGTCATCGGCCGCCACCGCAAGCGCGAGCGGAATCGACGCCGCCGAGGTGTTTCCGTGAAGATCGACTGTCAGCACCACCTTCTGCGGCGCAATATGCAGCTTCTTCGCCGACGCATCGATGATGCGCTTGTTGGCCTGATGCGGAACCAGCCAGTCGAGGTCGTCCGCGGTGGTGCCGGTCGCAGCGAAGGCATCGACAATGACGTCGGTGATCATGCCGACGGCGTGCTTGAACACCTCGCGGCCCTCCATCCGCAGATGGCCCACGGTCTGGGTGGTGGACGGCCCGCCATCGACGAACAGCTTGTCCTTGTGGCGGCCATCGGAACGCAGATGCGTGGTCAGAATACCGCGATCCTTGGTGGTTCCGGCCTGCGGTTGCGCCTCAAGCACCACCGCGCCCGCCCCGTCGCCGAACAGGACGCAGGTTCCGCGATCGTTCCAGTCCAGAATCCGCGAGAAGGTTTCTGCGCCGATCACCAGCGCGCGCTTGAACGCGCCGCTCTTCAGGAAGTTATCGGCGGTCGCCAGCGCGAAGATGAATCCCGAGCACACAGCCTGCAAGTCGAACGCAGCGCCGTGGTTGATGCCGAGGCCGTTCTGGATGGCCACGGCGGTGGCGGGAAAGGTATTGTCCGGCGTCGAGGTCGCCAGCACGATCAGGTCGATCGACTGCGTGTCGATGCCGGCATTGGCAATCGCCGCCTGCGCCGCCTTGAGGCCGAGGTGGGAGGTGAACTCACCCTCCGCAGCAATATGGCGCTGCTTGATGCCGGTCCGCTGGACGATCCACTCATCGGATGTGTCGACCATCTTTGCCAGTTCGGCATTGGTCAGGATGCGCTCCGGCATATAAGCGCCGTAGCCAAGCACAACCGAACGCATCACAGTCACGAGACAGCCTCCTGCGCATTGGGCACGATCGAAAGAGCGTGGCCGTCGCGATTGAGTGTTTGATTGATCTTGGGCAGGAGATCGTAGCGAACCATGTCATAACCAACATCGACGGCCGACGCAAAGCCCTCGGCATCGGTGCCGCCGTGGCTCTTGATGACCACCCCGTTCAGTCCGAGGAAGACGCCGCCATTGACCTTGCGGGGGTCCATCTTGTCGCGCAGCGCGTTGAAAGCACCGCGCGCAAAAATGTAGCCGAGCTTGGAGCGCCAGGTCCGGCTCATGGCGCTGCGCAGATATTCCGCGATCTGCCGCGCCGTGCCCTCGGCGGTCTTCAGGGCGATATTGCCACTGAAACCCTCGGTCACGATGACGTCAGCAGCGCCCTTGCCGATGCCGTCGCCTTCGACAAACCCGATGAAATCGAGATGCGACAGGTTCATGGCGCGGAGCAGTTCCGCAGCGCCCCGCACTTCCTCGACACCCTTCACTTCCTCGACGCCGATGTTGAGCAACCCGACGGTGGGCCGCTCGAGATCGAACAGCACCCGTGCCATCGCGCTGCCCATGATCGCCAGCGAGGCGAGATGGCGCGCATCGCCTCCGATCGAGGCGCCGACATCGAGCACGACGGATTCGCCGCGCACTGTCGGCCAGACCGCGGCAATCGCCGGGCGGTCGATGCCGGGCATCATCCGCAGGTTCAGCCGCGCCATCGCCATCAGCGCGCCGGTGTTGCCGGCGGAGACCGCGACATCGGCCTCGCCCTTCTTCACCGCATCGATCGCCAGCCACATCGACGAGGACTTCCGGCCCCGGCGCAGCGCCTGGCTCGGCTTCTCGTCCATGCTGATGGCAATATCGGCGTGGAAGACCCGCGATACGGCCTTGAGCGCCGGATGGGCGTCCAGTTGCGCATTGATCAAGGTGCTGTCGCCGAACAGCAGAAATTCGACATCGGTGTGCCGCGTCAACGCGAGAGCCGCGCCCGGAACGACGACCGATGCACCGAAATCGCCGCCCATGGCATCAAGCGCGATTCGAACCTTTTGCGGCATAAGGCGTCCCGGAAACCTGATCGTTGCGGCCTTGAGGTGATTGGCCGCGGTCTGAAAGCCGTCGTTCTGACAGCGTTAGGCGGAGGTGTTCGCCACGAGCAGCGCAACCCCAGCCGGGCAGCGACAATAGCGTTTTCGCAGGACGATACAACGGCTTGACCCCAGGCACGGGTTCGGACAAGCGCATGCCCGCCGCCGCGTCATTTTCCCTCGGGTTTCTTGTCTTTGGACCCTTGAGATTTCCCTTGGGGCTTGCCGGGAACGGCCTTGAGCGCCTTCAGGGCAGCAAACGGGTGCTCATCCGGGTCTTCGGGCGTGAGTGGCGGGGTGAAAGCCACGCCGGGCTTGCGCGGATAGGGATCAATTCCCAAAATCAGGAATTCCGTGGCCAGATGCCCAAGGTCGATGACGCCGTTGACGATGGGCTCCGGCAAATCGGGAATCTCGGCGTCATCCCCCTCTTCCTTCTGAACGGATTTCGGACTGACGGGAATCTGCGAGGGCGGTGCGAAGACTGCTGAGATGTGCTCGTCGATGTCGTTCTCCACCGGCTCGAGCGAAACGACGCACGCCTGCTCCACCCGTGCCCGGACGTTGCCGGTGACACTCACTCGGCCTTCCGGCTCAGGCACGATCTCGAAGGTGGCCGTGGCTTGCAGCACCGCGTTCACGCCGGCAGCTTCGGCAATGAGCTGCCGCTGCGCGGCGCTGGCTTCCAGAACCTGATGCAGCCCCGCCTCGGGGAGCTGGGCCACCGCAACGGGGAAGCTCCAGGGAAGATCGTTGTCCGGCATGTGCCCCGATTTGCTCATGCCCCGGCCTCCAGGGAAGCCACCAGAGGTTTCGGAAATGACCAAGCCCCGGTACGGAGTGCCGCATCGTCCAGCCCCGCAAGAGCAGCGCTGGCTTCACGCACATAGGCCGCGAGCGCGCTGGCGCTCTCGGGGAGTTCGCCATTGAAGACATTCCGCGACAGCGCCTGCGCCAATGCCTCGTCCCCCGCCTCAAAAGCCAGGTCATAGGCCGAGGTTCGCCCATAGAACGCCTCGCCGAACGCCTGCATCCGCTTCGGGACTGTCAGATCACCAACCCCCATTTCCCGGAGATTGTCGTCCATGTCCGCGCAGAAGCGGTCGAAAAGGGATTGCGACAGGCCGCTACCCCCCTGCACCGGCTGCAACCGGCGCAACACCAGCCACAGATGCAGAATCAGCATGTCGAAGCGGCCATTAACCGTGTCGCGGACGTGGAGGTCCGCGTAAAACGCCGGTTCTCGCGCTTGCGCCACGATCATGCCATAGATGGCTTCAATGGTGCCGCGCGGGACGGCGGGGTTCCTGAAACGATTGAACGGCCAAAGCATTTTTCGGTTCCACGTCGAAGCCGGAGACGATACCTGATCGTCTCGGGGCCTCCGGTGTATTGAAATCAGAAGCCCTGCCCGGTACGTCAACGCCTCGGCTGATGCAAGAGCCAAGAAGCTAGAGGAAGGCCACGCCAGTGCTCGGGGGCTGTAGAGTGAAGCAAACGCCGGATACGGGACACCAGACATGACTGTTTCCACACAGCCCGGTCTTCGGATTGCCGGAGCACGACGGTTCGCAGCCCGCTTGCGCGCGACCGCCGCCGTGGCGCTCGTCTGCACCGTTCTGGGGGCCTGCACCGGTGAGCAGTTCCAGAAGGGCTACATCCTGCCCCCCGGGGCGCTCGAGCAGATTCCGATCGGCGCCAGCCAGGATCAGGTTCTGATCGTGATGGGAACGCCGTCCACTGTCGCGACCCTGAGCGGCGAGGTCTTTTACTACATCTCGCAGCGCTCGGAGCGCAAAGTCGCTTTCATGCAGCAGAGCGTCATCGACCAGCGCGTGATCGCGATCTATTTCGACAAGAATCGCACCGTGCAGCGCGTCGCCAACTACGGTTTGCAGGACGGCAAGATCTTCGACTTCATCAGCCGCACCACGCCAACCAGCGGTCAGGAGATGAGCTACCTCACGCCGATCTTCAAGATTCTCAACCCGCGCTGATTTCCATTGTCTTCGCCGGCCCTGCCCGCAGTTTCTTAGCTGCGGGCATTTCGCTGCGCGAAATCCTCCTCGCTTGACGCAGCGGTCGCGCCCGCTACGCTTCATCCCAACAATAATCTCGCAAACGAGATATCGCTGGGAGGATACCGATGACGCGTTCACTGTCGCGCCGCACCGTGCTGTCTGGCGCTGCCGCTCTTTCTACAAGTTCGCTATGGCCACGCTCGGTGAAAGCCGCCGACTGGCGTCCGACCGATACCGTCCGCATCATCGTGCCCGCCGCGCCGGGCGGCAGCACCGATGTGATCGGGCGCTATCTCGCGCAGCATCTGCAACAGGCGTGGGGCATATCGGCTGTCGTCGAGAACAAGTCCGGCGGCGGCGGCACCATCGGCACCGCCTATTTCACGCAGCAGAAGCCTGACGGAAACACCATCCTGGTCGGCAATCCCGGCCCGAACGCGGTGGCTTTCAGCATCTTCCGCTCCCTGCCCTACAAGCCTGAGCAGCTTCAGCCGGTGAGCAACGCGATCCGGATTCCCAACATCGTCTCGGCGCATCCCTCAAGCGGAATCAAATCGATCAAGGAACTGATCGCCTATCTCAAGGCCAATCCGGACAAGCTGAACTACGGCTCGTCGGGCGTGGGGCAAAGCCCGCATCTCACCGCCGTCTGGTTCCTGCAATTGACCGGCCTGAAGATGACGCACATCCCGTTCCGCGGCGCAGGCCCTGCGCTCACCGGCGCCCTCGGCGGCGATGTCGCGATCCTGTTCGACAATCTCTATCCATCGCTACCGCAGACCGAGGCCGGAACGCTCGTCGCGCTGGCGGTGACGACGCCGGAACGCAGCTTCAAGGCGCCGAACGTCCCGACCATGCGCGAGAGCGCGCCGGAGCTTGCCAATTTCGACGTGTCGTCGTGGTTCGGCATGTTCATCCAGGGCGGCACGCCACGGCCGATCGTCGATGCGTACAATGCCGAGATCAAGAAAATGCTGGAGCGCGAGGACATCAAGAAGAACATCGCCGCGATGGGCGCCGTGCCGGACTACGGCACACCCGAACAGTTCACGACCTTCATCAATAACGAAATCAAGAAATTCGCCGGCATCATCAACAAGGAAGGCCTCAAGATGGACGTCAACTGACGTCACGCGAGATGGCTCCATGAAAACAAAAGCGGCCGCCCCATCGGGCGGCCGTTTTCCGTTTCATGCAAGCCAGTCAGACTGCCATCAGTCCCTGCTCGACAAACTTGTAGCCTGCCTCCCAGCGCTGATGCTGCTCGGTGTTTTCCGGATAGGGGTTGTCGTGCGGCTCATTGTTGAATCGCGCGAGCTTTCCCTGCTCGAACGGATCTCCGTCGTCGGCTGCCATGTTTCGCCTCCCTCGATGACCGGGGATAACGCACAAAGCGGCAATCAGGTTTCCGGCGACCCAAAAGTTTTCACCGGCGATAATGGTTCAATATGTCATCAAATCGCAACAATCGCGTGTGGCGTCGATGCAAAGAAAAAACCCCGCAACTTGCGTTGCGGGGCTTGTTTTCGATTCGGCTTGACGATCAGTGCGCCAGGATCGCCAGCAGCAGCAGCGCCACGATGTTGGTGATCTTGATCATCGGGTTCACGGCAGGACCCGCCGTATCCTTGTAGGGGTCGCCGACGGTATCGCCAGTCACCGCCGCCTTGTGCGCGTCGGAACCCTTACCGCCGAAGTGACCGTCCTCGATGTACTTCTTGGCGTTGTCCCATGCGCCGCCGCCCGAGGTCATCGAGATCGCGACGAACAGGCCGGTCACGATCACGCCGAGCAGCATCGCGCCGACCGCCGAGAATGCAGCCGACTTGCCCGCAGCACCGCCACCCGCGATGAAGTAGATCACGAAGTAGACGAAGATCGGCGACAGCACCGGCAGCAGCGACGGAATAATCATTTCCTTGATCGCCGCCTTGGTCAGAAGGTCAACCGCCTTGCCGTAATCCGGCTTGTCGGTGCCCTTCATGATGCCCGGCTTTTCGCGGAACTGGCGACGCACTTCCTCGACGATCGCGCCGGCCGCACGACCCACCGCGGTCATGCCCATCGCGCCGAACAGATACGGCAGCAGGCCGCCGAACAGCAGGCCGACCACGACGTAGGGATTGTTCAGCGAGAAGTCGGGAATGACACCCTGGAAGTACGGATACTTCGCGGCGTTGGCGATGAAGAACTTGAGGTCTTCATTGTAGGCCGCGAACAGCACCAGCGCGCCGAGGCCGGCCGAACCGATGGCATAGCCCTTGGTCACGGCCTTGGTGGTGTTGCCGACCGCGTCGAGCGCGTCGGTCGCCTTGCGAACTTCCTTCGGCAGGCCCGCCATTTCGGCAATGCCGCCGGCATTGTCGGTGACGGGACCGAACGCGTCGAGCGCAACGATCATGCCGGCCAGCGCCAGCATCGTGGTGGTGGCGATCGCGATGCCGAACAGGCCCGCGAGGCTGTAGGTGACGAGGATGCCCGCGATGATGACGATCGCCGGACCAGCGGTCGATTCCATCGAGATCGCGAGACCCTGGATCACGTTGGTGCCGTGACCGGTCACCGACGACGCTGCAATCGACTTCACCGGGCGGAAATCGGTTCCCGTGTAGTACTCGGTGATCCAGATGATGAGACCCGTCACCACCAGGCCGACGATGCCGCATTCGAACAGCGCCAGGCCGGTATAGTTCACACCCGCGAGCGGGCCGAAACCAACCAGTTGGTGGATGACGAAAGCAACACCAAACAGCGACAGAATGCCGGTGGCGATCAGGCCTTTGTAGAGCGCGCCCATGATCGACTGGCTGGCGCCGAGCTTGACGAAGAAGGTGCCGATGATCGAGGTCAGGATGCAGATGCCGCCGATGGCGAGCGGCAGCGTCATCATGTTCGCGAGCAATGCGGACTTGGCGAAGAAGATCGCCGCGAGAACCATGGTGGCGACAGCCGTCACCGCGTAGGTCTCGAACAGGTCGGCTGCCATGCCGGCGCAGTCGCCGACGTTGTCACCGACGTTGTCGGCGATGGTGGCCGGGTTGCGCGGATCATCTTCCGGAATGCCGGCTTCGACCTTGCCGACGAGATCGCCGCCGACGTCCGCACCCTTGGTGAAGATGCCGCCGCCGAGACGGGCGAAGATCGAAATCAGCGACGCTCCGAAGCCGAGCGCCACCAGCGCATCGACAACGACGCGGTCATTCACGGCCAGCCCGCGGCCTTGCGTAAGGTAGATGAAGTAAAGCGTCACGCCGAGCAGCGCGAGACCGGCAACCAGCATGCCGGTGATGGCACCCGCCTTGAAGGCGAGTTCAAGACCGCCCGCGAGCGACTTGGTCGCCGCCTGCGCGGTGCGGACATTGGCGCGCACCGAGACGTTCATGCCGATGAAGCCGGCGGCGCCCGAGAGCACCGCGCCGATCAGGAAGCCGACCGCCACGAGAGTGCCGAGGAAGTAAGCCAGCAGCGCGAAGATCACGATGCCGACGATGCCGATCGTCGTATACTGGCGGCGCAGATAGGCCTGCGCGCCTTCGCGTACCGCCGCTGCGATTTCCTGCATGCGGGCGTTGCCCGCATCTGCTGCGAGTACCGATGAGGTGGCCCACCCGGCGTAAACGATGGAAAGCGCTCCCGCGAGCACAATCAACCATAATGCTGTCATTGAATTTGCCTCAGATCCCTGCTGTTTCCCCAGAAACGCCCCCGCAGGCCGTACAGGGCGGCCGGGCGCGCAAAAAAGGAGGCATGCTTCGTCAAAAGGCGAAAAGCTGCCTCAATTCGGCGCGGACAATGCCAAAATCATACCCTTGACGCAACGCCGCCAAGGGCTTGCGAGGCTCTTTTTCGGGCGATTCAACAAATCGCCCGGTGGCGCGATTTGCGGCGCGAAACTGTCAGAAATGGCTATAGGACAGGCGTTTCAGGGCCACCGGCTTGCCGGTGGCGTCAAGGAACTGAGGTGCCGCCGCGTCCGCGGTCACCCTGCCGATGCTGCTGACCTGCACATCGGCCTGCCGTGCAGCGGCAATGAACGAATCCCATCGATTCTCCGGAATGGCGCAGACCACCTCGTAATCGTCCCCGCCCGATACCAGCGTTTCGAGATCGGCACTTTCTTTTCCGAGCAAGGCATGGGCGGGAACCGAGAGCGGAACAGCCGCCATCTCGATAACCGCAGAAACCCGCGAGGCCGCGCACAATTTTGCAAGGTCGCCGGCCAGGCCGTCCGACACATCCATGGCAGCGCTCGCATGATCGCGGATCGCGAGAGCCAGCGCATTGCGGGGTTGCGGCACGCGATAGCGCTGAACGAGAAAATCGCGCGAGGGCGCGTCCAGCCCCTCGCCTGCGATCCGGCCTTTGAGAATCCGCAGGCCCAGCGCGGCATCGCCAATGGTCCCGGTGACCGCAATCCTGTCGCCTGCCTTCGCGCCATCGCGGCGAACCATCTTGCCCGGCGGAACGCGTCCGAAGGCCGTGATCGAGATCATCAGCGGACCGGGGGTCGAGACCGTATCGCCGCCGAGCACCGGACAACCGAATGCCGCCGCATCCTCGCCGAGCGCCCGCGCGAACGGCGCGAGCCATTCGTCGCTCACTTCGCGCAATGCCAGCGTCAGCACGAAACCCGCAGGGACAGCGCCCTTGGCCGCCAAATCCGACAAATTCACCCGCAGCGCCTTGCGCGCGAGCGTGTCCGGCGGATCGTTAGGGAGAAAGTGGACGCCCTCGACGATGGCGTCCGTCGTGACAACAAGGTCGTCGCCGGACTGTTTCAGCAGCGCCGCGTCGTCGATCAGCCCGAACGCGCCGGGATCGGTCGCGAGCGGACGGAAGTAGCGCGCGATGAGGTCGTCTTCACCGGAGGCCATTTGCCGATCCATCGTAACTCCGAAGCGGTCGTCGATGCACTCGTCATTGCGAGCGAAGCGAAGCAATCCAGTCTAAGGAGCAGGAGAACCGGATTGCTTCGTCGCAAGCGCTCCTCGCAATGACGACCACGTATCACCCCCGCATAAACTCGCTCGCGCGGAACTGCCGCGCAATCTGGTCGAGAACAGCGTTCACCATTCCCGTTTCGTCCTTGTCGACGAAGGCGTGCGCGACATCGACATATTCCGACACCACGACGCGGGCCGGAATATCCTTGCGGTGTTCGAGTTCATAGGCCCCTGCCCGCAACGTCGCGCGCAGGATCGCGTCGATGCGCTTGAGCGGCCAGCCGCTTTCGAGCGCGGTATCGATCAGCGGATCGAGCTTGCCCTGGTCGCGTACCACGCCGGCGACGACATCCTTGAAGAACGCTGCTTCGGCCGGCAAATAAGTGTCGCCCTCGACCTCGCTGCCGAGCCAGTGGCTTTCAAACTCCGCAAAAATGTCTTCAATGCCCGCGCCCGCGATGTCCATCTGGTAGAGCGCCTGCACCGCGGCAAGACGCGCCGCACCGCGCCGGTTGGCTTTCTTGTCGCCCGCAGGTTTGTCGGCGCTTTTTTCGAGATCGCTCATAGCGGTTTCGCCAGGCGCTTCTTGATACGCATCATGGTGAGCGCCGCGCGGGCCGCATCGCCGCCCTTGTTCAGCCGGTCGGCGCGGGCGCGTTCCCACGCCTGCTCCGTGGTGTTGACGGTGATGATACCGTTGCCGAGCGGCAATCCGCGCGCCACCGAAAGATCCATCAGCGCGCGCGAAGACTCCATCGAGACGATTTCAAAGTGAATGGTGTCGCCGCGCACGACGCAACCAAGCGCAATGGCACCGTCATAAGGCCTGCCGTTTTTCTTCGAGGCGTCCATAGCGATGGCGATTGCCGCCGGAATTTCCAGCGCACCGGGAACGCTGATGACGTCATAGCCGACGCCCGCGGCCTCCAACTCCTTGAGCGCGCCCTGAAGCAGCGCCTCCTGGATGTCGTCATAGAAGCGCGCTTCGATAATCACGACATGCGCGCCGCTGATGTCGGTTTCATCTTTCAATTCGGCGCGGCGCGGTTCAGCCATTATTCGATCCAGTCACGAGCATGTTGTCAGTGTTGCGTGGTTGTAGTCGCTGCCCGCCGCAAAGCCAAGCGCAACAGCCGCCTTTCAAGGCAGGGATGCAAGGTGAACTTCGGATTCAGGACACCAGAACCGCCTCAATTCGCTTGCTGCACCTTGTAGTCGAACAGGTATCCATCCAACACCTTTTCGACCGCGGCCAGCTTTCCCGACAGCGCCGCAGGCAGCGTCACCGTCACGTCGATGCCCCGCTTGCCGCCAGCCACGGCATCGATCACCGCGTCATTTGAACCGACGGCCTCCGCGACCACCTGCGCCACAAGCCGCTGCACGGCGTCGGTGCGCAACTGCGGCTTGAAGATCTTGCCGACGCTGGTGACGGGAATGGCGTCGATCACGATGATCTGCTTCGGCCAAGCCGGGCGTTCCGCGATCAGCGGCTCGGCATAGGCTTTCAGTTCGTCCGCGCTCGCCTGCGCGCCCGGCTTCAGCGCCACGTAACAGATCGGCAGCTCACCGGCATACTTGTCGGGCTGCCCCACCGCCGCCGCCAGCGCCACCGCCGGATGAGATTGCAACGCATCCTCGATCAGAACCGGATCGATGTTGTGGCCACTGCGGATGATCAGATCCTTGGAACGGCCGGCGATGAACAATCGGCCCTGCTCGTCCGTATAGGCAAGGTCGCCGCTGTCGAGAGTGCCGCCGCGCAGCGCGCCGCCATTCTGACTTGCGTCCTTATAGCCCGGCGTGACGTTCGGGCCGGATACCGTCATGACCCCAATCTCGTGTGGCGCGCAGGCCTCGCTCAGCGAACCGTCAGCGCCGAGTTTGCGAACGACGACCTTTGTATAAGGCAACCGCACGCCGACCGAACCCATCACAGGTTCGCCTGCGGCCGGGTCGATCGACACCAGCCCGCCGGTCTCGGTCATGCCGAGAATTTCGTGGACCGTCGTCCCGGTCAGCTTCTGGAACGCCAGCGCCACCGCGCGCGGCAACAGCGATGCGCCCGAGATGCTGTAGCGCGCCGACGAAATATCCGCATCGACCGGCACGTTGAGCAGCGCAGCCAGCGCTGTCGGCACACCGCCGATCACGGTGGCGCGGTAACGTTCCACAATCTTCCAGAAATTCTTGACGATGGTGGGGTTGCGCATGCCTGCCGGCGAGAGAACGATGACATTCGCGCCCGCGATGAAGAACGACAGGCCGCACGAGATCGTCGCCGCGACATGGAACAGCGGCAGGCCATTGGTGATTGCGTCGACCTCGGTCAGATCCTGCAACACCGTGCCGCCGAACGCCGCTGCGATCTGGTTGCGGTGGGTATGGGTCACGAGCTTGGGCAAGCCGGTGGTGCCGCCAGTGTGGAAATAGGCCGCGACATCATCACCGCCCCTTGCCTGACCAAATGTCAGCTTGCTGCCATCCTGCGCTTTCAGCCCCGGCCCGAAGCCGAACACGCCGTCCGGCAGCGGCGCATCGGTCAGCGACACCTGCACCAACTTGAGGTCCGGCAGCAGCTTGCCGACGGCTATGGCCTTCTCCCAGATGTCGAGTTGCGGATGCGGGCCGAGCGCCACGAGAATCTTCGCGCCGGAGGCGCGAACGAGATCGGCGATGTTCTGCGCCTGCAACAGGAAGTTGAGCGGCACGGCGTAGCCGGCGGTTTCCGCGCCCCAGAGCGTGAAGTGAGTTTCAACCAAACTTGGGAGAATATAGGCAACGCCCGCCCCCGGCCCGCCGAGGCTTGCAAAGAAATTCGCCGCGCGGGTGATGCCGTCGAGCATCTGCCGATAGGTGACGAGGCGCGGCGTCTCGTCATCCGCGCCGGTCATCAGCATGGTCAGCGCGATGCGGTCGGGATGGCGCGCCGCGCTCTTTGCGAAAATGTCGTAGACGCTGCGTGCATCGTAGCGCTGTTCGAGCGTCTTCTCGGTCTCGAACCGAACAACGTCCTTGAGCGTTGCGACCGGATAATCGCTGAACAGCGGCATGTGAATCCCCCCGGATTTTATAATGACAGAATGAAATGCGGCTTCTACGTCCGCATCTCCGTCAGCCGCGCCGCATAGCGCGCCATCAGATCGACCTCGAGATTGATTTCGGACCCTGCACGCCAATCGCTTAGTGTCGTCATCTTCAGCGTGTGCGGAATGATCAGCACGGAGAACCGGTCGTCCACGGCCGTGTTGACGGTCAACGAAACGCCGTCGAGCGTCACCGATCCCTTGGCCGCGATGAACTTCGCCAGATCGCGCGGCGCGCGCAGTTCGAACCTCGCCATGTCCGGCAGATCATCGCGCGCAACAATGGTCGCGATTCCGTCGACATGGCCCGCCACGATGTGCCCGCCGAGTTCGTCGCCGATCTTGAGCGCGCGTTCGAGATTGAGGCGGGTGCCCTTGCCCCAGCCTTTTGCCGTCGTCATGCGCAAGGTCTCGGCGGCGGTATCGACCTCGAACCATGTCCTGCCCTGATCGACGCCGGACTGAACGACCGTCAGGCAGACGCCGTTGCAGGCAATCGACGCACCGTCGGCGATGGTGGTCTGGTCAAAGCGGCAAGCAATGCGCAGCCGGTGCAACTGCCCCTGCGCGGTCGGCGTGAAGTTTGCGATCTCTCCAATATCCGTGATGATGCCGGTGAACATTCAGGTACGCTCGTAAATTGTCAGGGTGTCTCGATCCAGCGTCTCGGTAGCACGCGCACGCCAGCGAGGCGACTGGGTGATGACCGACAATGGCTGCGTATCGAGCGCCGGAATACCATCCATGCCGATCGTGTCCGGCCCGCGCAGCAGCCAGACCTCATCCACCAGACCCGCGCTCAGGAAGGACGACGCCACCCGCGCACCGCCTTCGACCATCAGCCGGGTGATGCCGCGTTCGGACAGCACGTTTAAAACGGATTTCAGGTCGAGACCCGACATCGGCGCAGTCGTCACAGGCACGCGGATCACCTGCGCACCCGCTGCACCCAGCTTCATCGCAGCCGGAGCTTCCGACAGATCGGATGTCATCACCCAGAGCGGATGTTCGCGGGCGGAGTGCACCAGCCTGCTTTCGCCGGGCAGCCGCAAAGCGCGATCCAGCACCACGCGCACCGGCGATTGCGTCTCCATGCCCGGCAGGCGGCAGGTCAGCAGCGGATCGTCGGCCAGTACGGTACCGATGCCGACCAGGATCGCATCGCTTTGCGCACGCAGCAGATGCACACGTGCCTTCGCTGCTTCGCCGGTAATGGCAACCGGGCGATGTCCCGCCGCGGCGATCTTGTCGTCAGCGGAGACCGCAAGTTTCAGGATCACGAACGGACGCTTCGCCCGCATCCGCAGGAAGTGTCCGGCGTGATCGCGCGCGGCTTCCTCACCGCAGACGCCGACTTCCACCGCGATGCCCGCGGCCCGCAGCCGCGCGTGCCCTTGTCCGCCGACTTCGGGATTGGAATCCTCAACAGCGGAGACCACCCGCGCGATGCCCGCCGCGATGATCGCGTCCGCGCAAGGCGGCGACTTGCCGAAATGCGAGCACGGCTCCAGCGTGACATAGAGTGTCGCGCCGCGTGCCGCCTCGCCTGCGCGCTTCAGCGCCTCCGGCTCGGCGTGGGGCCGCCCGCCTGGCTGGGTCCAGCCGCGTCCGACGATGATGCCGTCCTTGACGATGACAGCACCGACGGCGGGGTTCGGCCAGGTACGGCCCTGCCCGCGCCGGCCAAGCGCCAGCGCAAGCTGCATGTATCGATGATCAGAAACGTCCGTCACAACGATCAAGCGTAGCGGAAACGCGAACGCCGCGTCGCGGAAAAATCACTTGCGCACCACCGCCGGCCGCGGCGGTTCGTCCTCGCCCGACAACTCGCCGAGCACCGCCTCGAAGTCCTTCGCCTCGCGGAAATTGCGGTACACCGAGGCGAAACGCACATAGGCGACGTCGTCGAGCTGGCGCAGATGCTCCATCACGGTCTCGCCGATGACCTCCGAGGAAATCTCCGCCTCGCCGCCGCTTTCAAGTTCGCGCACGATGGCCGACACCATCTTCTCCACGCGCTCGGGATCGACCGGGCGCTTGCGCAAGCTGATCTGCAACGAGCGCACCAGCTTGTCGCGATCGAACGGCACGCGGCGGCTGTTGCGCTTGATGACGGTGAGTTCGCGAAGCTGCACGCGCTCGAACGTCGTGAAGCGGAAGTTGCACGCCATGCAGACGCGCCGCCGCCGGATCACGGCCGAATCTTCCGTCGGCCGTGAATCCTTCACCTGCGTATCGAGACTGTTGCAGCTTGGGCAGCGCATCCAGCGTTCCCTTACTGATAGATCGGGAAGCGGCTGGTGAGTTCTTTCACCTTTTCCTTCACCGCGGCCTCGACCAGAGGCGCCGCGCCATCACCCGACTGTGCGACCGCGTTGAGCACTTCCGAGATCAGCGCGCCAACCTGCTTGAATTCGGCGACGCCGAAGCCACGCGTGGTCGCCGCCGGCGTGCCGAGCCGCAGGCCCGAGGTGACGAACGGCTTTTCGGGGTCAAACGGAATGCCGTTCTTGTTGCAGGTGAGGCCGGCGCGAACCAGCGCCTTCTCCGAAATGTTGCCCTTGAGGCCTTTCGGCCGCAGGTCGACCAGCATCAGGTGGTTGTCGGTGCCGCCGGAAACGATCTCGAAGCCGTTGGAGCGCAGCGTTTCCGCCAGCGCCTTGGCGTTCTCGACCACGTTTTTCGCGTAGATCTTGAAGTCCGGCTGCAACGCTTCCTTGAACGCCACGGCCTTCGCCGCGATGACGTGCATCAGCGGGCCGCCCTGCAGGCCGGGGAAGATTGCCGAGTTCAGCTTCTTGGCGATCGCCTCGTCGTTGCTGAGGATCAGGCCGCCGCGCGGGCCGCGCAGCGATTTGTGCGTCGTCGTGGTGGTGACATGCGCGTGCGGCACCGGCGAAGCGTGCACGCCGCCCGCCACGAGGCCGGCGAAGTGCGCCATGTCCACCAGCAGATACGCGCCGACGCTGTCGGCGATCTCGCGGAAGCGCTTGAAGTCCCACGCACGCGAATAGGCCGAGCCGCCGGCAATGATGAGCTTCGGCCGGACCTGTTCCGCCTGCTTCGCCACCGCGTCCATGTCGATGATCTGATCCTCGCGGCGCACCGTGTAGTGCACCGGCTTGAACCACTTGCCGGACATGTTGACCGGCGCGCCGTGGGTGAGATGCCCACCGGCGGCAAGGTCGAGGCCCATGAAGGTGTCGCCCGGCTGAAGCAGCGCGAGGAACACCGCCTGATTCATCTGGCTGCCGGAGTTCGGCTGCACATTGGCGAAACCCGCGCCGAACAATTTCTTGGCGCGCTCAATGGCGAGGTTTTCGGCGACATCGACGAATTCACAGCCGCCGTAGTAGCGCGCGCCCGGATAGCCTTCCGCGTACTTGTTGGTCATCACCGAGCCTTGTGCCTCGAGGACGGCGCGGCTGACGATGTTTTCCGACGCGATCAGTTCGATCTCATGCTGCTGGCGACCGAGTTCGCCCTTGATCGCGCCCGCGATCTCCGGGTCGGCCTGCGCAAGCGAAGCCGTAAAAAACGAATCGGGGGCGGATGCAGTTTTGGCGGACGAGCTCATGGATGAAATGTCTCCACCGCCGCAACCTTCTGGCAGGCGCGGACGGTTACGGGTGGCATCAAGGGCGGCAGCCGCGAGATACCATATCTGGCGGTAGGGTCCAAGTTCCACAAGCAGGTGGGCCACATTTAGGCGATAACGGCCCACAAAACGGCGCTTCAGGCCCGTTGGGCAGGCTGACCGGCCGAAAACGAGGAAAAGCGACCGGACCAGCCCCCTGTCGCGGCACGGCGACGGCGTATCGGGAACGCTGGATCCGGGCAGAACGCCTAAATCCGGGCGACGGCCTGCAATCCCTTGAACGTCAGCCGCTTGGGGTCCTTCACGCCGGTCAGATAGAATTTCTGGATCAGGGCCGTGACCGTATCCCGGTTACTGCCGGTCAGAACGACAACCGCGTCGATGGCAATGGTCTGCGCGTCCATGGGCTTCCTCGTTTCCATCAGTGAGAGCCTTGACCACGTGATCGTGCGGCTCTTCGCTTAATTGTTTGCCAACGCCCCCACGCTTGGACGATTCCCGCCTCTTCGGGGAATACGTGAATTGACCCATGGGGAACCCGGGTTCGATGCGGGCCGGCTGCAATTAATGAGAAAATGGACGCCGGCGGGCGGATGCCCTGCCCCCGGTTAAAGCCGGGCGTAGAGGAACATCACGTTCAGCGAGCACGCGGCCAGCAGAACGAGCATCAACGCGACCTGCAGCCGGTCGCCGGCGAATTTGAGAATCGGCCTCATGATGTGAGGATGATGGAAAGAGTCCGCGCAAGAGTCTCGGGCGATATTTTTGGATTTCGCGGGCGAGGATTCAGGACTCGTTTACGAGTCGATTCTCGGGAACCCAAACGCGAAAAGGCGCCCTTACGGGCGCCTAGTCGCATATCCCACACCAGGGGAAACTCGTGCGGAATTCTTCCGCGTGCATCTTGCGCGCACTTCGGTAACGGCCGGAGGGCACCGGCTTAAACTGTCAGAAGGTTGGCGCGGGCCGCCGGTCTTTTTGATCCGCCGGCTGACCCGAATGTCGTAAGGCCCGATGTCTCAGAGCCGATACAGGATCTGGTCGGTCCAGAAGCGCTCGAGGCGATGCAGCGACTTGTTCAGCGTCGCGAACTCGGCGTTCGAGATGCCGCCCACCTGCTCCACCGTCTTGACGTGCTTCTGATACAGCGCGTCGACGATGTGGCGGATTTCCTGGCCCTGCGCGGTCAGACGAATCCGGACCGAGCGGCGATCGACGCGCGAACGCTGATGATCGAGGAAACCCATCTCGACGAGTTTCTTCAGATTGTAGGAGACGTTGGAGCCGAGGTAGTAGCCGCGCGTGCGCAGTTCACCTGCGGTCAGTTCCTTGTCGCCGATGTTATAGAGCAGCAGCGCCTGCACCGAGTTGATGTCGGCGCGGCCGCGGCGATCGAATTCATCCTTGATGACGTCGAGCAGGCGGCGATGCAGACGTTCGACAAGCGTAAGAGCTTCGAGATAAAGCGGCTGCACGGGTGCAGCAGCGTTGTCGCGTGCGGGCTCAATGGCCGTAGCGGCAGCTTTGATCATGACACTTCCCCTGTTGTCGTTTTTTACGACTTATTCGACGAAACTTTTGTCTCGTCTGATAGGTGGAAACTAAGGGAGGCGTTTGAAGATCAGCTTAAATAACAGCATAAAGAGAAGGTTTATTTGAAACGGTGAATCGTATGTTACAGCGATAAAATAAGGGCTTTTTGTTAGTTTTGATTCACTTAGAATGGCCGATGTTCACGCTTCGTCACGCATCCTGTCGCATTCCAGAACAGGCATCGTTCAAATTTGAAAGACTTCGTAAAACATCAAGGCGGGCGCTGTCCCGGGATGCTACGGCGGCCGTTCCCGCGCCGACAGCCACGCCAGAATGAGATACGCCGCGAGCAGGATCAGGGCGACGAGCACCGCGAAAAGGTTGCCGCCGTAGATCGCGGGAAACATCAGCTCGATCACCGCGGTGGAAACGATGGTGGTGAGCCACACCACCGCGCCCCACGGCGTCGCGAGCCACAACCCCACTGCCGCGACGAGTTCGATCACCGCGAAATAAACCGTGGCGGTTTGCCATTGCGTGGTCTGGGCTTCGAACGCGCGATCCTCGCCGCCGATGAAGCCGGTGATTTCCGCCCAGTGGTAAAGTCCCTTGATCATCGACAGCACGGCCATGACGCGCAGGAACAGCACGAGGCGGCCGGTCCACGTGTTGTCGCCGCTCTCCGCGTCCGGCGAGGTCATCGGCGTCACCAGATTGACCTGGTCGCGCGGCACGTCGTCGTTCGCGCCACGGGCCATGCGCGCGGCCATTGTTTGCCGGATGTCCTTGTTCATGCCGTCTGTTTGATCCCTTACGCCCCTAAAATCAATCCGCCCGATGACGTCTCCGTGCGGTGACGGCGGCCCCGGCAGATGCTACATCTAACCGCATCTGTTTCGCGCGGGAGTGGCAGCACAATGGCGATCAAATTCGGACGTCCGATCGAACTGCGGGATACCCCGCGTGACCCAACCCACAACCTGGGCAACGTCGCCCCTTCCCTCAATCTGACCACGCGCATGCGCCGCAACCGCAAGTCCGAATGGGCGCGGCGGCTGGTGCGCGAGAACGTGCTCACCACTGACGACCTGATCTGGCCGCTGTTCGTCGTCGACGGCGTCAACAAGCGCGCGCCGATTGCCTCGATGCCCGGCGTCGACCGCCTCAGCGTCGATCAGACCGTGCGCGACGCCGAGCGCGCGATGAAACTCGACATCCCCTGCATCGCCCTGTTTCCCTACACCGAGCCGTCGCTGCGCGACGAGACCGGCTCCGAGGCCTTGAATGCCGACAACCTCGTGTGCCAGTCGGTGCGCGCGATCAAGAAGGAATTTCCCGATCTCGGCATCCTGTGTGATGTGGCGCTCGATCCCTTCACCAGCCACGGCCATGACGGGCTGCTGAAAGACGGCAGGATCCTGAACGACGAGACCGTCGCCGTCCTCGTCCGGCAGGCGCTGGTGCAGGCTGAGGCCGGTTGCGACATCATTGCGCCGTCGGACATGATGGACGGCCGCGTCGCCGCGATCCGCGAGGGCCTCGACCGCGCGGGCTTCGGCGACGTGCAGATCATGGCCTATGCGGCGAAGTACGCCTCCGCGTTCTACGGCCCGTTCCGCGACGCCATCGGCTCGGCGAAAACGCTGACCGGCGACAAGCGCACCTACCAGATGGATTCGGCGAATTCAGACGAGGCCCTGCGCGAGGTCGAACTCGACATCGCGGAAGGCGCCGACATGGTGATGGTCAAGCCGGGCATGCCCTATCTCGACATCGTCCGGCGCGTGAAGGACACCTTCGCGATGCCGACCTTCGCCTACCAGGTGTCCGGCGAATACGCGATGATCGCGGGCGCCATCAACAACGGCTGGCTCGACCATGATCGCACGATCATGGAAAGCCTGATTGCGTTCAAGCGCGCCGGTGCCGACGGTGTGCTGACCTATTTTGCACCGGCCGCGGCGGAGAAACTCAAGGCCGGGCGATAGAAACGCTGACCGTCATCCTGAGCTGCGAGCCGGTCTTCCGGCGAGCTTCGAAGGATGACCGAGTGCGTATGCTGTCGCCCTTCGAGGCTTGGCGGCTTTGCCGCCGCGCACCTCAGGGTGGCGGCACCGCCGGGGCTCCCCCTCGATTTACAAATAGCCGGAACCGCACGGCTAACTTTTTATCCATGTGACCTTGAGCCGTCTTGCGAGCGCGGACCGGCGGGGCCATTTGCGCTGCATGCGGTCCGAGGGAAAGTCACGGGACCGCTTGAGGAGGGTTTCCATGTCTGACGCGAGAGACACCGGCGGCGCGACATCAGGTGCGACCTGGCGCAACAATCCTTCGGCCAGCGCGAGCGCGCAGCAGGCCTATGATCCGTGGTTGCAGCCCGAACTATTTCGCGGCGTGCTGACCAAGCGGGTCTTCGCATTCCTCATCGACCTTGTGGTGCTGGCGGTCCCGATCGTCCTTGCCATCATCTTCATCACGCTGTTCGGCGTGGTGACGCTTGGGCTTGGCTGGTTCCTGTTCTGGCTGATCTCGCCGCTCTCGGTGATCTGGGCGCTGATCTATTACGGCGCGTCGCTCGGCGGCCCGCACGGTGCCACCGTGGGCATGCGCATGATGGACATCGAGATGCGGACATGGACCGGCGACCGGCCCTATTTCGTCCTCGGCGCGGTTCATGCCGTTCTCTACTGGGTCTCGGTCTCGTTCCTGACCCCGCTGGTCCTGCTGGTCGGCCTGTTCAATGGCCGCCGCCGGCTGCTGCATGACATCGTGCTGGGCACGGTTTTCATCAACAGCAACGTCCGCGTGCCGGTCGTGCAAACGACCCGCGCCTAGGCACAGCTTCGGTCCCGGGCAGGTCATGTTTCATACGTGACCCGCCCGGTCGGCCGCGAACAGGAGCGCCTTATAATCTCACCAAACTGTCTTGGCGGTGCGTTCAAATTCGTTGACCCCTGCCCCCGCGGCGCGATGCTGATGATGGGAATCGCGGCGGATCGGAGACTTACGGCCTCACGTGACACAACACTCGCGCAATACGCCGCAATTCTATCTGACGGCGCCCTCACCCTGCCCCTATCTGGAGGGCAAGCAGGAACGCAAGGTGTTCACCCATCTCGTCGGCGACAAGGCCGGCGAGTTGAACGATCTCCTCACCCATGGCGGCTTCCGCCGCAGCCAGTCCATCGCCTACCGCCCGGCCTGCGACCAGTGCCGCGCCTGCGTGTCGGTGCGCGTCATCGCCAACGAATTCCGTCCGTCGCGCAACTTCCGGAAAATCCAGGCGCGCAACAGCGACATCGTCAGCGAATTGCGCACGGCGGTGCCGACCTCCGAACAGTACTCGGTGTTTCGCGCCTATCTCGACGCCCGCCATCGTGACGGCGGCATGGCCGACATGACCGTGCTCGACTACGCGATGATGGTTGAGGACAGCCACGTCGAAACGCGCCTGATCGAATATCGCAGGCGCACACCTGACAGCGGTATCACCGGCAAGGGCGGCGACCTGATCGCGGTGGCGCTGACCGATGTGCTCGGAGATGGACTGTCGATGGTCTACTCGTTCTTCGAGCCCGGCGAGGAAAACCGCTCGATGGGCACATTCATGATCCTCGACCACATCGCCCGTGCCCGGCGGCTCGGCCTGCCCTACGTCTATCTCGGCTACTGGATCGATGGCTCGCGGAAGATGGATTACAAGGCCCGCTTCCTGCCGCAGCAGCGTCTCGCGCCCAGCGGCTGGCTGCGCGTCGACGCCACCGGCACGATGGCGCTGGAGCCGCAGGACTAGCGTTCTTTCATCGACCCCGTCATTCCGGGGCGCGAGCGCAGCGAGCGAGCCCGGAATCCAGTTTCCTCTTAATGAAGCCAGCCGCGATGGATTCCGGGTTCGCGCGAAAACGCGCGCCCCGGAATGACGACTTTAAGCCGCCTGTAAATCGCCTTCGGCTTTCAATGCACCTGCCGCCTGCAATGCTTCGGCGACCGACTTCTCGCGCTGCTCCGGGCTGACCTGGATTCCCTCGGCAATGATGATCGCGGGATTGGTGATGCCGATGAAGCCGAACACCCAGCGCAGATAAGTCTCCAGATGTTCACCCGCCGCGGCCGGCGCGCCGGCGCCGTAGAAGCCGCCGCGTGCAATGGTGACGATCACGCGCTTGCCGCCCGCCAGCCCCTCGACGCCCTTCTCGGAGTATTTGAAAGTCTTTCCCGCGACGAGGATGCGGTCGATCCAGGCCTTGAGCTGGCTCGGGATGGTGAAGTTGTACATCGGCGCACCGATGACAACGATGTCGGCCGCAAGAAACTCCTCCAGCGCAGCCGCACTGGCAGCGATGTCGTCGCGCACGGCGGCCGATTCTGGCGTTGCACCATGAGCGGCGGCGAGATGCTCTCCGCTCAGATGCGACAGCGGCGCTGCGCTGATGTCGCGATAGATCACATTGAGATCAGGCGTCGTCTTGCGCAACCGCTCGACGGCTGCGGCCGAGAGTTGCCGGGAAACGGAATTGCCGCCGAGAATGCTGGCGTCGATATGGAGCAGTTTCATGGGTACACCTTTAGCTCTAGTATCAGATTGATACCTGGACACTATTGGTGACCTTTGATAAACCGCACAAGAAGGCACATTTTTTGAACCCGAGCACACGCATGAAACCCGCGCACACGGATGTGACCGCCCCTCCAGACCAACACCTCCCGGGCGACTGCACCGCTGTCAGTTCGATTCTTTCGCGGATCGGCGACAAGTGGAGTGTGCTGGTCATCATGCTGCTGGCCAACGGCCCGCGCCGTTTCAACGAGATCAAGCGCATGGTCGGCGGCATCTCGCAGCGGATGCTGACGCTGACACTGCGGGGACTGGAGCGCGATGGCCTTGTCACCCGCACCGTGTTCCCGACGATTCCGCCGCGGGTCGACTACGAACTGACGGACCTCGGCCGTTCGCTGCGAAGGCCGGTGGAAAATCTCGGCTCATGGGCATTCGAAAACCTGCCGCAGATCCAGACCGCGCGCGAAAAATTCGACAGCACGCGCGAGTGATCTCAGCGCCGGCTGGAAAACCTCTCCCGGGACCGAAACATTTCGTGATGGGGATACGAATCCCCGCGCTCCAGATCGGCCTTACGTTCAGCGGGTCCTGTTCGTGAGGGGCGCTTTCTAGAGGCGTCTTGAGAGCGGAGCAGGATGCGGCGCCTGCGCGTGTGTTTCGCACACACATGCCCGGGAGGCTGGGGTCACCGTCCGGGCCAACTACGTGGCTCTGCCGTCAGCGGCTGGACGAGGACAGGATGAAGGCGGGGAAATCCCGCCGGATCAGGGCGCGCCGCGCCCGTCCTGACCCGGAAGTACGGTCCTCTCGCCCAAAATCGCCGCAATGGAGCGCCGCAAGGCGATGCGCTTCCGGATCATCATTCGCCTCGCAAGCGGATGCCGGAAGCGAGACAACACATTTGCGCCTCGCGGCGCTCCATGCCCCTCGTTATGGGGCCAAACTAAAAGCTCACCTCGCGCGTGGCGCGAGAGCGATTGCGTGTGCGTGAATGGACGTGGCTGTTTGAAATTTGAATCAGGGGCACGGCGAACGCGACCATGCCCCTTGATCGCGTCCTGACGATCAGCCGGTCACGAAATCGACCAGCAGCTTTACATTGAGCGCGATCACAACCGCAGCGATCACGGTTGCGGCCAACGAGAGCCAGCGCGGGGCGACGAACGTGCCCATCTTGGCCTTGCTCGCCGTGAACATCACCAGCGGCACGATGGCGAACGGCAATTGCAGGCTCAGCACCACCTGACTGAGAATAAGCAACTGACCCGTGCCCTTCTCGCCGTACCAGATCGTCACGATGGCAGCGGGAATGATGGCGATGGCGCGCGTCACCAGACGCCGCATCCACGGCGCGATCTTGATGTTGATGAATCCTTCCATCACGATCTGGCCGGACAGCGTCGCGGTCACGGTTGAATTCAATCCGCAGCAGAGCAGCGCGATGCCGAACAGCGTCGGTGCAATCGACGAGCCGAGCATCGGGGACAGCAGCGTATGCGCCTGATCGAGTTCAGCGACGTCGGTTTTTCCAGCCTTGTGAAATGTCGCGGCGGCGAGAATGAGGATCGACGCGTTGATGAGCAGTGCAAGACACAACGCGATGGTGGAATCGATAGTGGCGAGCTTGATCGCCTCCTTCTTCTCGGGAACGCTGTCGCCGTATCCGCGCGTCTGCACCAGACCGGAATGCAGATAGAGATTATGCGGCATCACCGTCGCGCCGAGAATGCCGAGCGCGAGGTAGAGCATGTCGGGATTGCGGACGATGTCCACCGTCGGCGCAAAACCGCGGATCACGGCGCCCCAATCCGGATCGGCCATCGCGATCTGAATCGCGAAGCACATGGCGATAACGCCAAGCAGCGTCACCACGAACGCCTCGATCCAGCGGAAACCGATCGCCTGCAACGCCAGGATAAGAAACACATCAAGCGCCGTGATCAGCACGCCGATCTCAAGCGGAATCCCGAACAGCAGGTTGAGGCCGATGGCGGTGCCGATGATTTCCGCGAGGTCCGTCGCGCTGATGGCGATCTCCGCAAACAGCCAGAGCGGCCATGAGACCCATTTCGGGTAAGCATCGCGGCACGCCTGCGCCAGATCGCGCCCCGAGCCGACACCGAGCCGCGCGCACAGCGCCTGAAGCACGATCGCCATGATGTTGGAAATCAGCGCGACAGCGAGCAGCGCGTAGCCGAACTTGGAGCCACCGGCGAGCGAGGTCGCCCAGTTGCCCGGATCCATGTAGCCAACCGCAACGAGATAACCGGGCCCCAGGAAGGCCGCCAGCTTGCGCCAGAACGAGCCGCTCTTGGCGACGCGGATCGAACCGAACATATCCGCCAACGACGGCTCGCCGCGCGGCGTGCGCCACCCGCCCGCCGGAGGCGGCCCAGCGGCCGGCTCGGGCGGCGTTGACGGAGATCGTGCATCCATAACGTTATTATGCATGACAGGAAGCTAGTTGCAACTGATTTGCAACAGCAGCCGACCGTTGAGGCACTGCAATGTATATCAGGCGTCCACCTCGAAATCCCCCTGCTGCGGCGGGGCGACCGGCGTGAACTGGCAGCGGTCGGGCTTGAGATCGACCAGCGGCGTGCCGTCGAGACAATCGAGGCCGCGCACCAGAACCATATTGCCTTCGATACCGACAAGTTTAGCGATCGACGTGCCGAGCGGATTGGGCCGCACCGGCGACCTCAAGGCAAAAGTGCCGTGGGTCTTGGCATCGCTGGAAGGACTTTGATGCACGAGATCGCGGCGCGACTGATGCAGCCAGTAGATCACCTCGACCTCTGTGAACCGGTCGAGTCCCTTCAACGCGGGCACCCACGGATCGAAAATTTCGATGCGGCAAATCGGGCCGTCGGACCTGCCCTGTCTCGGCGTCATCAGCCGATCGGTCCACGGCGTGTGGATGCGGCCGATGAAGACCAAGCCTGCATCCGTTGGTGGCGGCGGCTCGACGGCAACCTCGCCTTCGCGGATTTCGTTGTAACGAACCAATGGCGCACTCTTTCCGAAGGATCTGATACGCGCAACGCGAGCAGCTCAGCCCGCGCCGTCATTCCATGTTTGATCCAAAGCAATCTGCCGCAATGGCGGTATCCTATCATGCACCATCTTACATGAAGAGGAGAATTCGCAAATGTCTATGCAAAGCAGCATTCATCCCTATTTCAACTGGGCCAAGGAGCGGCTCGACGAAATGGACGCCACGCTGGCTTCGCTGGAGGGCAAAGTCGGCGAGGTACAGGCCGACGCTCGTGCGAAAGCCGACAACATTCTCGCCGACCTGCGAAAGAAGCGCGAGGATTTCCAGGACATCGTCAAAAAGCAGTCACAAGTCAGTGAAACAGCTTGGGCCAGCGCAAAGGCGCAACTGGAATCCGACTGGAATGCCTTCGAGGCCGAAGTCAAAAAATATGTCGAGAACTTCGGCAAGCAGATCGAGCAACAGAAGGCCATCTTCGCACTTCAATCCGCTGCCCAACTGAAAGCGTGGCATGAAGCGGCCGACAAGTTTGCCGGCGCAGCCAAGGAATACGCAACCGAACGGCGGGGTGAAATCGACACGGTTGTGAAGCAGATGAAAACCGATGCCGCAACGGCGGAAGAAACACTCCAGAAGCTGACACAGGCGGGGAACCAGTCATGGACCGCACTGACTGCGGCTCTGAATGAAACGCGCGCGGCCTTCGACCGGGCCGATCAGGCGGCGCGAGAGGCCTTCAAGAAAGCTACTGCGGCATAACTGCCGCCTGCTTGCAGCGTCATTCGGAGGTGCAAGAGCCTAACGAGTGACGCCGCCTATTCGATCCCCTTGCCGAACTTGTTCGACTTCGGGAATCCGTGTGCGAGACGGCCAGCATCGGCGCGGTTGCCGCGCCAGTCGGCGAGTTCTTTCCAGGTCGAACTCTGGTCGCGACCGGCAGAATCTTTCCACGTCATGCCGTCCTTCGATGTGAACGTCATCACGTCGGACAGCTTGCCGCCGCTGTACTTCTGCAAGCGCACGCCGCGGCCGCGCGCCATTTCCGGCACCTGCTCAAGCGGGAAGATCACCATCTTGTGGTTGGTGCCGATCACGGCGACGGTGTCGCCCGATACTGTCGTGATGGCCGCCGCCTCATTGGGCGCGGTGACGTTGAGAACCTGCTTGCCCTTGCGGGTGTTGGCCACGCAATCGTCCTCGTTGACGACGAAGCCCTGCCCGTCGCTGCTGGCAACGAGGAATTTGCGGCCGCCCTTCTGCACGAACATCGAGACGATGTTGGCGTCGCCTTCCATGTCGATGGTCATGCGGATCGGATCGCCGTGGCCGCGCCCGCCCGGCAACTTCTGCGCGTCGAGCGTGTAGAAGCGCCCGTTGGTCGCAAACAGCGTCAGCTTCGAGGTGCTTTCCGCGAAGAACGAGAAGCCCATGCTGTCATCGGTCTTGAACGCGAGGTTCGACAAGTCCTCGACGTGGCCCTTCAGCGTGCGGACCCAACCCTTGTCCGAGACCACCACCGTGATCGGCTCGCGCTCGATCAGCGCTTCCTCGATGGCGGCGAGATCGTGCTCCGGCGCGTCGGCGAACTGGGTGCGGCGCTTGCCGAGCGGCGTCTTGGGGCCGAAGGTGTCGCGCACTTTCCTGACTTGCTCGCCGACCTTCTTCCACTGCTCTTCTTCGGAGGCGAGAACGGCCTTGATGCCCTTCAGCTCGTTGCGAAGATCCTTGTCCTCGCCGCGAATTTCCATTTCCTCCAGCTTGCGCAAGTTGCGCAACCGCATGTTGAGAATGGAGTCGGCCTGCAAGTCCGTGAGCTTGAAAGTCTTGATGAGGACCGGCTTCGGCTCGTCCTCGGTGCGGATGATCTTGATGACCTTGTCGAGATTGAGATAGGCGATCAGATAGCCGCCCAGCACCTCAAGGCGATGCTCGATCTGGCTCTTGCGATAATTCGCGCGGCGAACCAGCACATCGCGCAGATGGTCGAGCCATTCGCGCAGGCACTCGGCGAGACCCAGCACCTTCGGCACCCGGCCCTTGACCAGCACGTTCAAATTCAGCGGAATCTTGCTTTCAAGCTCGGTCTGCTTGAACAGCGTTTCCATCAAGACTTCAGGGTCGACGTTGCGCGACTTCGGCTCGATGACGATGCGCACGTCTTCCGCCGACTCGTCGCGGATGTCGCCGACCAGAAGCAGCTTCTTCTCGTTGAGCAATTCGGCGATACGCTCGATCAGCCGCGATTTCTGCACCAGCCACGGAATTTCAGTGACGACGATGTTCCAGGTGCCGCGCGCGCCCTCTTCCTGGCTCCACTTCGCGCGCACGCGGAACGAACCGCGCCCGGTCGCATAGGCCTCTGCGATGCTGTCGTGAGAATCCACGACGATACCGCCGGTCGGAAAATCCGGACCCTTCACATATTTCAAGAGTCCACGGGATTTGGTGGCGGGCTTGTCGATCAGATGCAGCGCGGCGTCGCAAAGCTCGGCCGCGTTGTGCGGCGGAATCGACGTCGCCATGCCGACCGCGATGCCCTGCGCGCCGTTGGCCAGCAGGTTCGGAAACGCGCCCGGCAGCACGATCGGCTCTTTCGACTGGCCGTCATAGTTAGGGCGGAATTCGACCGCGTCCTCGTCGATGCCATCCAGCAGCAGCCGCGCGACTTCCGTCATGCGCGCTTCGGTATAGCGGTAGGCCGCGGGATTATCGCCGTCGATGTTGCCGAAGTTACCCTGCCCGTCCACCAGCGGATAGCGCGAGGCGAAATCCTGCGCGAGACGCACCAGCGCGTCGTAGATCGACTGGTCGCCATGCGGATGGAACGAACCCATCACGTCGCCGACGATCTTGGCGGATTTTTTGAACGGCGTGCCGGGATCGAGCCGCAGCAGCCGCATGCCGTAGAGGATGCGGCGGTGAACCGGCTTCAGTCCGTCACGCGCATCCGGTAGCGCGCGGTGCATGATGGTCGAAAGCGCATAGGCGAGATAGCGCTCTTCCAGCGCTTCGCGGAGTGCGACCTCCTGAATGTCCATCGGCTCTGGTGGAATCAGTCTTTTGCCCATGGAAACGGGTTAACTCCTGTCTGGCGGATGAACAACATCTGATTCGAGGGTTTTTGAGGCGCAGAACGCCGCTTTTCGCCTATTCGGCAGCCACGCTGGCGCGCGGCCGGAGCACCGCATTGATGAAGCCCTCGCGGGCATCCGAATGACCCTGCCCGCGCGGCTCCAGCACATTCCGCAGCAGGAACAACCCCGTCAGCCGGAAGCCGTCCTCGACATCCTGTCCGGTCCAGCCGTTGGCGCCGTCATCGCTCTCGCGCAGGAACGGCGGCAACCGCAGCAGCCGGTCGCGCCACGGCTCGCCGGCCTGACGCGACACGGCGCCGCCAGACTTCGGCGACACGTAAATCAGATCATTTACCGCCCCACTCGCGGCGCAAGACGACAGATCAAGGCCGAAGCCGAGTTCGGTCAGCATCGCGAGCTCGAACTTCACCAGTTGCACGCCGGCCTCGGCCACGTCGTCGAAATCGTTGAGGATGGATTCCAGCATCTCATAGATGTCTTCATGCGGATCGCGCTCGGGCAACAGCCGCACCAGCGAGGCCAGATGCGTCACGCCGTAGACCGCATGCGGCGAACCGAACATGGTGGCCGCGCGCAACCGGGTGCCTTCAACGGCGTAGTATCCGAGATGTTCGTCGAGGCGTGCCCGCCACACCGCGTTCACGGTGTTGCCGGGCTGGAGCAGCGGGCGCATCCGCGATCCCGCGCCGCCGCGCACCAGCCCCAGATGGCGGCCGTGGCTGCGCGTCATCAGTTCGACGATGGCACTGGATTCGCCATGCCGCCGTACGCCAAGAACGATGCCTTCGTCGGTCCATTCCATGATTTAGAGCTTACAGGATTCTGCCCTTGTCCGCAGCCATTCGGCAAGCAAGGCAGCTATCGTTCCGGCTGCCGGAACCAGCCCTGCGCATCGCCGGTGAAGGAGAACGATAGGCCCAGCGCCGTCAAAGCCGTCGAGACGATGTCCACAAAGGTGCTGAATTGCAGTCCGGTATCGCCCACCGTCGTGACGATGGAGGCCACCGACAACATCAGCGCCACCAGCAGGATCATCCGCGCCCAGTTCTTGCGGCGGTGCGCAGCGAGCCAGACCAGTTGGACGAATCCCAGCGTCATCACGACGGCAATGAAATTAAGTGCCAGCTTCGCCGAGTCGGTGACGTCGTCAGGCATGCGATCCAGAAATGCAGCCGACAGCACATCTATCAGCAGCGACAGATACAGCAGCACTTCGAAGTAAAAAACATTCTTCGGAACCTGAACGTCGGGACCGTTCATTCTTTTGGAAACTCCAGCCCCATCTCACGATAACGCTCCGGATCGTCACCCCAGCCGTCGCGCACCTTCACGAACAGAAACAGGTGCACCGGCTGGCCGACGATTTCCGCGATCTCCTTGCGCGAATCCGCGCCGATCGCCTTGATGGTCGCGCCGCCCTTGCCGAGCACGATCTTGCGCTGGCTGTCACGCTCCACGAAGATCGTCTGCTCGATCCGCACCGACTTGTCCTTGCGGTCGGTCCATGAGTCGGTTTCGACCGTGGACTGATAGGGCAATTCCTGATGCAGGTGGCGGTAGATCTTCTCGCGCGTGATTTCGGCCGCGAGATGCCGCAACGGCGCATCCGACATCTGGTCCTCGGGATAGTGGAACGGCCCCGGCGGCACCGCCTTGGCGAGCGCCCGGCGCAGGTCGTCCACACCATCGCCCGACAACGCCGCGACCATGAAGGTCTCCGCGAATTCCAGCCGCTCGTTCGCCTTCTGCGCCAGCGCCAGCAGCTTCTCGCGCGGTACCAGATCGATCTTGTTCAGCACCAGAAACTTCGGGTGATTGACAGTGGCGAGCTTGGTGAAGATCGCATCGGCCTCCTCGTCGATCCCCTCGCGCGCATCCACCAGCACGCAAACGAGATCGGCATCATGTGCGCCGCTCCATGCGGTCGAGACCATCGCGCGGTCGAGACGGCGCTTGGGCGCAAAAATGCCCGGCGTATCCACGAGGATGATCTGGGCATTGTCCTCGATCACAATGCCGCGGATCAGCGCGCGCGTGGTCTGCACTTTCTTCGAGACGATGGTGACTTTCGAGCCGACCAGCGCGTTGACCAGCGTCGACTTGCCGACGTTCGGCGCACCGATCAGCGCGACAAAGCCACAGCGTGTCTCGCGAGCCGTTGTTTCTTGTGCTTCATCAGGCATCGTTGCCGCCCGTCACGCCTTCCCGCTTCAACAGCGCCGTGGCTGCGAGCTTTTCTGCGGCGCGCTTGCTGCCGCCAATGCCTTCGGCGGCTGCCAGTCCCGGCAATTCCACCGCCACGCGAAACTGCGGATCGTGATGCGGCCCGGTGCGCTCGACCTCGCGATAAACCGGTGTCGGCAGGCCCTTGCCCTGCGCCCATTCCTGCAACACGGTTTTCGGATCGCGCAACGGGCGCACCGGCTTGCGCATACGCTCGGTCCAGTTGCGTTCGACGAATTCCGCCGCCGCTGCATAACCGCCGTCGAGGAACACCGCGCCGATCACCGCTTCGCAGATGTCGCCCAGCACCGAATTGCGCAACCGGGCACTCGCGCCGGCCCCCACCGATCCGAGCTTGATCGCCTCATCCAGCCCGAGCGACTTGGCGACATCGGCGCAAGCCTCCCGCCGCACGAGATCGGCGAGCCGCTTCGACAACTCGCCTTCGTCGGCCTTGGGAAACGCGCGATACAGCATGTCCGAAACGATCAGTCCAAGCACATGATCGCCAAGAAATTCGAGACGCTGGTAGCTGTCGGCGCGGCTGCGGGCGGATTTCAGCGCCGAGACATGCGTGAATGCCGTCGCCAGCAGCGAAGGATCGGCGAACGTGTGGCCAATCCGCTGTTCGATGACCTTGGCGGCGGCCTTCGCACTTGGCCGGCGCGCCTTCTTGGCAGGCTTGACGTCTGCGGCGCCAGCGCTCGCGGCGACGTCCGTATCCGGAGAGGTTTTGGCGGCTGCGGTATCGCCGCTCATCGCACGATGGAAAAGATACGATTCCAGCGCACCGAGACCGGCCAGCGCCAGAACTGCCAGGCCTGTTCGCCCTCGGCAATGGAGAAGAAGATCATCTGCGCGCGGCCGATCAGATTTTCGGACGGCACATAACCCACGGCCGACAGCACGCGGCTGTCGGTGGAGTTGTCGCGGTTGTCGCCCATCATGAAGAAATGGCCGGGCGGCACGGTGTAGACGTTGGTGTTGTCATAGAAGCCGTTATCGACGCAATCGAGCGATTTGTAGGTCACGCCGTTCGGCAGCGTTTCCTTCCACTGCTTAACGCGCGCGGTAGCATCCGTGCCGCAGGGGTCCTCGCCGACGAAATCCGCAAGACGTTCGCGCTGCACCGGCTTGTCGTTGATGTAGAGCAGCCCCTCCTTCATCTGGATGCGGTCGCCCGGCAGTCCGATGACGCGCTTGATGTAGTCGGTGGTGTCATCCTTCGGCAGGCGGAACACGACGATGTCGCCGCGCTCGGGATCCGATCCGAAGATGCGGCCGGAGAAAAGCCGCGGCGACAGCGGGATCGAATAGTGGCTGTAGCCGTAGGAATATTTCGAGACGAACAGGTAGTCGCCGACCAAGAGCGTTGCCTTCATCGATCCCGACGGAATGTTGAAGGGCTGAAACAAGAAGGTGCGGATCACCAGCGCGATAATGAGCGCGTGAATGACGACGCGGATGGTTTCACCGACGCCGCCTTCGGATTTGGCCGGGGTTGTCACGCTCATCTGCTCTTTCAAAATCCTGGTTATGAGCCTCCGGACGGAGGCATCCATCGTCCCACGGAGGCAAATCAGCCGCCCAAATCACCCGCGCGGGTTTTAGACCGTTGTCGCAGGGGGTGCAATCAAGCCCCTCATGAAAACTTGCTAATCATCTGACAGTTCAGTGAATTTTAGATTTTTCGACGTTTCGGAACCGGCGCGCCCGCGCCGCTCAGACTTCGACCGCCGGAAACGCCGAAATGATGACGAACGCCTGCGCCAACGGCCAGTCGTCGGTGATCGTGAGGTCGATCCGCGCCTCATGGCCCGGCGGGGTCAGGGATTCCAGCCGCACCAGCGCCCCGCCCGTCAGTTTCATGGTTGGACGCCCCCCGGCAGGTTGATGACGCCCATGTCGCGCCACCACACCCCGCGCCGGATGCCGGTGCCCAGCGCCTTGGAGCAGGCTTCCTTGGCGGCGAATCGCTTGGCGTAGGTCGCCCAGATCAGTTTCGGCATCTTGGCGCGGCGCTCCGCCTTGGCCCGCTCGGCCTCGGTGAAGATGCGGTCGATGAAGCGGTCGCCGTGACGGCCGATCACCTTCTCGATCCGGGTGATGTCGATGATGTCCGACCCGATGCCGATAATCATAGATAGGTCCGAAGCGTCTTGCGGCCACGATCCATCGCCGCGCGCATGTCGCGGACGGTCTGCGTGAGGCCGACGAACAGCGCCTCGCCCATCATGAAATACCCGATGTTGAGTTCGACGATCTGCGGCAGCGTCGCGATCTTCTCGGCGGTCACATAGTCGAGTCCGTGCCCTGCATGCACCTCGAGCCCGGCGGATTGCGCCAGCGCCGCGCTCGACACGATGCGCCGCCATTCCGCTTCGGCTTTCGCCTTGTCGTCATCGGCCACGGCGTCACACCAGGCGCCGGTGTGAATCTCGATCACGGGCGCTCGCAGCTTTGCCGCCATCTCGATCTGCGTGGGATCGGCCGCGATGAAAAGCGAGACGCGCACGCCGGCATCGTTCAGCCGCGCAATGAACGGCGCAATCGCGCTATGCTGGCCGACCACATCGAGGCCGCCTTCCGTCGTCAGTTCCTCGCGCCGCTCCGGCACGAGACACACCGCATGCGGTTTGGTCGCCAGCGCGATCCGCAGCATGTCTTCCGTCGCAGCCATTTCGAAATTCAGCGGCTTGGAGATTTCAGCCTTGAGCCGCGTCATGTCGTCGTCGCGAATATGGCGGCGATCCTCGCGCAGGTGCGCGGTGATGCCGTCAGCGCCGGCTTCGATTGCCAGCAGCGCGGCGCGCACCGGATCTGGCGCACGCCCGTTGCGGGCGTTGCGCAGGGTCGCGACGTGATCGACATTGACCCCGAGACGCAGCGGCGGAAGGACTGACATGGAAACGGAAACCCGGATAGCGATGATAATTAGCCGTTGATGCGGTCGACGCTGGCGACGACCGCCTTGGCGCGAAGCTGCGCAATAATACCGTTCAAATGCTTGAGGTCATAGACCTCAAGATCGATGGTCAGTTCTGTGAAATCCGGCGAACGGCGGCTCATGTTGATGTTGTCAATATTGCCGTCATGTTCGGCGATCACGCCGGCGACCTGCGCAAGGCTACCCGGCTCGTTGACGTTCTGCACCAGCAGCCGCGCGGGAAAACGGCGCGGCGCCGCCTCATCCGTATCCCAGCGCACGTCGAGCCAGCGTTCCGGCTCTTCTTCGAAATCCTTCAGCGCCGGCGACTGGATCGGATAGATCGTGATCCCCTCGCCCGGCGTCACAATGCCGACGATGCGGTCGCCCGGCACCGCGCCGCCGTTCGGCGCGAACTTCACCGGCAGGTCGCTGTTGATGCCGCGGATCGGGATCGCGTTCGATGCCTTGGCGTCGCCCGCAGGCTTCGGCTTGGCGCCAGCAGCCTTCTTGCCGCTGAGCCGCGCTTCTTCCTTGTAATCGGGATACATCGCGCGCGCGACGTCGGATGCTTTCATTTCGCCGCGCCCGACAGCCGCCATCACGTCGTCGATGGAAGCCCGTGCGAGGCGCGGCAGCGCTCCTTTCAGCTTGTCGTCGGCGTAAACAATCTTCGCACGCATGAACAAGCGCTCGACAATGCGCCGTCCGAGGCCGGCATACTGGTCGCGCACGGCAGTGCGCGTGGCGCGGCGGATCGCGGCCTTGGCCTTGCCGGTCACGGCCAGCGATTCCCATGCTGTCGGCGGCGCGGATTGCGCCTGCGACGTCAGCACTTCGACTTCATCGCCGTTCTGCAATTCGGATGACAGCGGCGCGAACTTGCCGTTGATCTTGCAACCCACCGCGCTGTTGCCGACGTCGGTATGCACGGCGTAAGCGAAGTCGATCACATTGGCGTGGCGCGGCAGCGCGATCAGCTTTCCCTTCGGCGTGAAGCAGAACACCTGATCGTGGAACAACTCCATCTTGGTGTGTTCGAGAAATTCTTCCGGATTGGCGCTTTCCGAAAGCACCTCGACCGTATGCCGCAACCACGCGAATGCATTGGACTCGCGCTCAAGCCGTTCGGTGGGCGAACCGACGCCGTCCTTGTAGAAGGCGTGCGCCGCGATGCCGTATTCGTTGACGCGATCCATTTCCTCGGTGCGAATCTGAAGTTCGACACGCTGCTTGCCGGGGCCGATCACCGTGGTGTGGATCGAGCGATAGTCATTCTGCTTCGGCGTCGAGATGTAATCCTTGAAGCGTCCGGGCACCACCGGCCACGTCGTATGCACGATGCCGACGGTGCGATAGACCTCGGCAATGCTGTTGACGATGATGCGAAAGCCGAAGATGTCCGACAATTGCTCGAAACCGACGGACTTGCGCTCCATCTTCATCCAGATCGAGAACGGCTGCTTGCGGCGGCCTTTCACCTGCGCATTGATGCCGTTCTTGGCGAGCTTGGCGGACAACTGGGCTTCGATCTCGCCGATCAGATTGCGATCGCGCTCTTCCAATGCGTCCAGACGCTGCACAACCACGGCGTGAGCGTCTGGATCGATCACCTTGAACGCAAGATCTTCCAGTTCCTCGCGCATTTCCTGCATACCCATGCGGCCTGCGAGCGGCGCATAGATGTCGAGGGTTTCTTCCGCGATCCGGTGACGCGAGGCTGGCGGCACGAATTCCAGCGTTCGCATGTTGTGCAACCGGTCGGCGAGCTTGATGAGCAGCACACGCACATCGTCCGCAATGGCAAGCAACAGCTTGCGCAGATTCTCGGCCTGCTTGGCTTCGCGCGACACCAGTTCCAGACGCTTGAGCTTGGTCAGCCCTTCCACCAGCGCGCCGATCTCGTGGCCGAACATCTGATCGATTTCGGTTCGCGTCGATTCCGTATCTTCGATGGTGTCGTGAAGCAGCGCCGCGACGATGGTTGCGTCGTCCAGCTTCAGGTTGGTGAGGATCGCCGCGACTTCCAGCGGATGCGAAAAATACGGATCGCCCGACGCGCGCGTCTGCTCGCCATGCGCCATCATGGCGTAGACGTAAGCCCTGTTGAGCAGGTCTTCGTCGGTGTTCGGATTATAAGCGCGGACCCGGTCCACCAGATCGTACTGCCGCATCATCTTGGCGCGCGGCTGCTTCTTGACCGGTGCGGCCAGAGGCACAGGCGGAACCTCGGCGACCGCTTCGGTCGCCGCCTGCATTTGGGGTTGATTTCGGCGCCAGATGGCCATCCGCTTGCTGCCTCGAAGAGCGATTCCTGAAAAAGGAACCGCTATTCACAATATTGCTGGCTTCGCCGATTACCGCAAGGAAGCCGCTAAAAATGTCAATAAATGCAAAGGCCCGGACGATCCGCCCGGGCCTTTGCGAAAACTTGCCTGAAGACCCGGAAAATCAGGTCGGGAGCCGAACAGGAACCTTATTCGTCTTCCTCGGGCTGCTCTTCCGGTGGAGCAAGGCCTTCCAGGCCCTTCAGAAGCTCTTCCTCCGTCATGCGCTCGACGGCCACTTCGGTGTCGTCGGCGTCCACGGAGGCTCCTGCGGAGCCAATCAAAGGCACGGTATCGGGTTCCGGCTCGTCCACCTCGACGAATTTTTGCAGGGAATGGACCAATTCTTCCCGCAAATCCTCGGGAGAAATGGTCGTATCGGCGATTTCGCGCAGCGAAACCACTGGATTCTTGTCATTATCCCGGTCGATGGTCAGGGGCGACCCGGACGAGATCATCCGCGCACGGTGCGCGGCCAGAAGAACGAGATCGAATCGATTGTCGACCTTATCAATACAATCTTCAACAGTGACGCGCGCCATCGGCTGCCGCTCCGGGTCTGGACCTGAAAATATGTCGCTATGCGCGCTAGGTATAGCGACCAGAGCCTTTCTGCAAGCGAGAATTTCAGAATGATCGCTAAAACGCCGCTCGTAGAAGCCTGCCGCTGGCGCATGGCTGGGAGCCGAGGGACAATAGTCCATGAACAAGAAATCGCTTCATTCATCCAAAATGGTGACAAGCTGATGTTATGCGCCGTCACTAACGCCCTGTTGGCTTTGGCGGCCTTAATCCCTAAAGACACACGCAGCATGGATCATTGAAATATCCATGCAAACGTGCGGCGCTTCAAAACGCTGCGCCAAAAATATACTGCTACAACGATGCGAGAAAAAACTGATGCCTTCTGCCACGAACAAGATCGCGCTGTTCATTGACGGTGCCAACCTCTACGCAACAGCGAAGACTCTTGGTTTCGATATCGACTACAAGCGCCTGCTGCTTGAATTCCAGAGTCGTGGCACCCTGGTGCGAGCCTTCTATTACACCGCCATCATCGAGGATCAGGAATACTCGTCAATCAGGCCGTTGATCGACTGGCTCGATTACAACGGCTACACCGTGGTGACCAAGGCGACGAAGGAATTCATCGATGCCTCGGGGCGCCGCAAGGTGAAGGGCAACATGGACATCGAACTCGCGGTCGATGCCATGGAACTGGCGGAAAACATCGACCAGATGGTGCTGTTCTCCGGCGACGGCGATTTCCGCTCGCTGGTCGAAGCCGTGCAGCGCCGCGGCGTGCGGGTGACAGTGGTGTCCACCATCTCCAGCCAGCCGCCGATGATTGCAGACGAATTGCGCCGTCAGGCGGATGTCTTTACTGATCTGGTCCAGCTACAGTCCAAACTTGGCCGCGATCCGAGCGAGCGCCCTGCTCCCCGTGAACCGCGCGAACCTCGTCAGCACACGCCGCAATTCTTGCAGCGAAGCACGAGCACAATTGTACCGCGAGGCGATGCCGACCAATTCGACGATTGAGGACAAGACCAAGTGGTCCGGTTCTGACATTCGCATTCCGCCTCGGCTGGCTTTGATGCGAATGTCAGAACCGAAGGACCACTGGAAAATATTAATTGCCGTGAAGCTTTGGATTTGACGTTCGCATGAAGCGCTCGCAGCAAATAGGATGCGAACGTCAAATCCGCTTCACGGAGGAAAGCCGGCGCAACAGCGCCGGCCCCTCCGTCTCCGTTGCAGGGCAATCAAACGAACCCGGCCCGGATTGCCCCTTCTGCCCCCGCCTTAAGGATTATCGTGACGCCAATCGCGCGCTGCATCCGCATTGGTACAACGCACCCGTTCACTCTTTCGGACCTGCCGATGCGCGGCTTGCGATCGTGGGCCTCGCGCCCGGCCTGCAAGGTGCCAACCGCACGGGGCGGCCTTTTACCGGTGATTTTGCGGGCGATCTTCTCTACGGGACGCTGACGGAACTCGGCTTTGCACGAGGATCATATGAGGCCCGGCCCGATGATGGGATGACTCTTGTCGATTGCCGGATTGTCAACGCGGTGCGTTGCGTGCCGCCACAGAACAAACCGTTGCCGGCGGAAATCAACACCTGCCGCACGTTCCTGCGCGCCACGATCGATGAGATGCCGCGCCTGCGGGCGATCGTCATGCTGGGCCGTGTCTCACACGATTCAACGCTGAAGATGCTCGGCATTCGCGCCACGGTCGCACCGTTCGCGCATGGAGCAGAACATCAGGCCGGATCGATCCGGCTGTTCGATAGCTATCACTGCTCCCGCTACAACACGAACACACGCGTCCTTACGCCCGAAATGTTCAGAGCCGTGTTCGCCCGCGTACAGGATTATCTCAAGACCTAGACCGGATTGGCTTGCAGCCACGCCAGCACGTCGCCCGCGTTCCGATCCGGCGGAAACACCGGATAGAACACATGCGTGACCGTCGCATCGTCGATAATGAGCGCCAGGCGCTTGATCAGCGTCCGTCCGGCCACATCCATTGACGGCAGTTTGAGCGCGCGCGTTATGGCGAGAGCGCTGTCGGACAGCACCTGAAACGGCACATGCAGCCGCTTCACCATCTCGCGCTGATACGCCGTGTCCTGGGTCGAAATCCCGAACACATGCTGCGCGCCCGCTTCCTTGAGGTCCTTGAACAGATCGCGAAACGCGCAGGTCTGCGGCGTACAACCCCGCGCGCCGGGGATCATGTCCCAGCCGTCCACGAGACTGATCTTGCCCGGTTCGCCTGTGCGCGGATAGGCAAACAGCACCACCCGTCCCGGCAACGATGCAAGCGTCACCGAGGTGCCGTCGGTCGCGGACAACGCCACCGGCGGGATTTTCATGCCGGCAAGATGCGCCGCGGCTCCGTCATCGACGGGCGCGGGAATCTTGCTCCAATCGACTCCCATCAGGTTCGGCTGATTCATAGTTTCAACCCCTCGCCCTCAACAATCGCCCCTTCTCGCGCTCCCAATCGCGCTTCTTCTCGGTGTCGCGCTTGTCGTGCAGTTTCTTGCCCTTGGCTAACCCGAGCTGCAATTTGATCCTGCCACGCTCGTTGAAATACATCTTGAGCGGAATCAGCGTCATGCCTTCGCGCTCGATGGCGCCGGCCAGCCTGTTGATCTCTTTCTTGTGCAACAGCAGTTTACGCAGCCGCTTCGGTTCATGGTTGAAACGATTGGCCTGCGAATATTCGGGAATGTTGGCGTTGACGAGCCAGATTTCGCCGTCCTTGGCATCCGCATAGGACTCCGCGATCGTGGTCTTGCCGCCACGTATCGACTTCACCTCGGTGCCGGTCAGCACGATGCCTGCCTCGACGGTGTCCTCGATGGCATAATTGAATCGGGCCTTGCGGTTTTCCGCAACGACCTTGATCGGCTTCTCTTTCTTTTTCGGCCATGAAGTGCCTCGGAGCGTGGTCACGCAAAAAGCGGCTCGCGTGAAAACGCAATCCTCCAGAATGAAGCTGACTGTACTTTCAGGAAAGATCTGCGCTGTCAGGAGATATTGTTGTCGTTAGATAGTGAATTATTTCGATTTCAACAGATCACGGATTTCCGTCAGCAGAACTTCTTCTTTCGTTGGCGCGGCTGGCGCAGCCTCTTCCTTCGCCTTCAGACGGTTCATGAGACGGATCACCATGAACAGGACGAACGCCACGATGAGGAAGTTCAGCGTCAACGTCAGAAAGCTGCCCCACGCCAGCACCGCGCCCTGCTTCTTGGCGTCTGCGAGATTGGTCGCAGTCACTGACTTGGAAAGTGCCGTGAAGTAATTCGAGAAATCGAGCCCGCCGGTGATCGCGCCGACGATCGGCATGATGACGTCGCCCACCATCGAATTCACGATGGCTCCAAACGCCGCGCCGATGATCACACCTACCGCGAGGTCCACAACGTTGCCTTTCAGGGCGAATTTCTTGAATTCCTCAAGCATCGGCAACCTCCATCCGTTGTGGCGTCAGTTCAACAATCCCGCATACACCATCGCATCGCGGATCACCTTGCCGGTCGGCGCCGTGACCGGCACCAGCGGCAGGCGCACCTCTTCGTGTACACGGCCCAGCAGCTTGAGGCCGTGCTTGGCGCCGGCGAGACCGGGCTCCTTGAAAATGGCATCATGCAGCGGCACGAGCCGATCCTGAATCTTCAGCGCGCCGGCATAATCGCCCTTCAGCACCGCAGACATCAGATCGGCGCAGTGCTTCGGCGCCACATTGGCGACTACCGAGATGCAGCCGTGACCGCCCGCCGCCATATAGGCGAGCGCGGTCATGTCTTCGCCGGAGAGCTGGATGAAATCCGGCCCCATGGCGTGACGCTGCTGCGAAACACGCGCCAGATTGGCTGTCGCGTCCTTCACGCCTGCGATGTTCTTCAATTCGAACAGCCGCGTCATTGTCTCCACCGACAGATCGACGACCGAGCGCGGCGGGATATTGTAGATGATGATCGGAATGCCGATCGCGTCGTTCACCGCCTTGAAGTGATGGTACATCCCTTCCTGCGTCGGCTTGTTGTAGTAAGGCGTCACAACGAGCACGGCGTCGGCACCGGCCTTCTCCGCATGCTTCGCCAGGGCGACCGCCTCCCGCGTGGAGTTGGAGCCTGCACCCGCGATCACAGGCACGCGTCCCTTCGCCTCCTCGACGACCCATTCGGTCACCTTGTTGTGCTCGTCGTGGGTCAGCGTCGGGCTTTCTCCGGTGGTCCCGACCGGAACGAGACCATGCGATCCCTGCTCGATCTGCCAGTTGACCAGTTCGCGGAGGCCGGCTTCGTCCAGCGCGCCATTTTTGAACGGCGTAACCAAGGCGGTAAAGGAACCTCCAAACTTCGTCTTGGCTGCCATGGTCATTCTCCGAACGCGTATCGCGATGCTATGATTTTATGATGGATTGATACCGGGTCCGGGGGCGCGATGAAAGTCCCAGCCTTTTTATGCGGCGCATAGATACTCCGGAGAGCCCGCACCAGCCGCGATTTTGCCGCGGTGTTGCGGCAATCTGCCCTTCTAACACATTTGATGTTTTGTCCACATATTCAATGCACTACACCCGGAATCGGAGGCTCTTGAATGATTCGCCGCAGAGGCCGTCCGTGACGCCAATTGCCCCTTCATCGGTGGGATCAGCCCGGCGCAAGCGCTGGGGGGCCGCGCTACTAGGCGCGACCGCGATTGCGCTCGCCTCACACGCCGCGTCCGGAGTTCCCCTGCCGAAGCCGCGGCCGATCCCTCGCAACACGTCGCAGCCAGCCACCCCGGCGAAACCGGCCCAGCCACCTGCGATATCGGCCAAAGCCGTGCCGGGCGTCCCCGCGCCAAAAGTCTCAGACCAGTTGACCGCACGCCCTGCTCCACCGAAGAAGCCCTCGGCGCCGCTGGCCATGTCCGCGACCTCGTCCACCTCGAAGGCGGACGCGGATACGCTCGAGCAGGTAATCGAGCTTGTGCGCAACAAGAAGCCCGCCGACGCCACACAGCTTCAGGCGTCGATCGGCGACCCCGTCGCGCGCAAATTGTCCGAATGGGTGATCCTGCGCAGCGACGACAACGGCGCATCGTCGGACCGCTATCGCGCTTTCATCACCGAGAATCCAAGCTGGCCAAGCCAAACGTTCCTGCGGCGGCGCGGCGAATCCGCGCTATGGGACGACAAGCGCGATGATTCCGTGGTCCTCGCATTTTTCAATGGCGAGCAACCCGTCTCCGCCAAGGGCCGCTTCATGCTCGCACGCGCGCTGCTGGCGCGTGGCGATCGCCCAGGCGCCGAGCGGCTGGTACGCGAGGCATGGCGCGGAGATTCCTTCTCCTCCGATACCGAAGAGGTGGCGTTCGACAAGTTCGGCACGCTGCTGACGCCGGGCGACATCAAGGTCCGGATGGACATGCTGCTATACAGCGGCGACAACGCCGAAGCAGCAATGCGCTCCGCCAAGCGGTTGGGAAGTGGTCACGTCGCGCTGGCAAAGGCGCGGATCGCTCTCAACAAGAAAGCCTCGAACGCGAAGGCCCTGCTCGACGCGATCCCGAGCGACCTGCACAACGATCCGCTTTATCTTTTCAGCAAGGCGCAATGGCTGCGGCGCGAGGACAAGTTCTCGGAAGCCGCGCGCGCGATGCAGGCCGCGCCGCGCGATCCTGCGCGCCTCGTCAACGCCGACGAATGGTGGATCGAACGGCGCCTGCTGGCGCGCAAGCTGCTCGACACCAACGAGCCACGCACGGCCTACGTTGTTGCCCGCGATGCATCCCTGCCCGCGCGTGACATCTACAAGACCGAGCAGGAATTCACCGCGGGCTGGATCGCGCTGCGCTTTCTCAACGATCCCACTCTCGCGGCCCAGCACTTCGCGCGCATCGGCGTCGGCAGCGTCAATCCGACGGCGCTGGCCCGCGCCGGTTACTGGCAGGGCCGCGCGGCAGAGGCCGCCGGACGAACGCAGGAAGCGCGTGCGGGATATGAAGCCGCGGCGGCGCAATCGACCAGCTATTACGGGCAGCTTGCGCGGGCCAGGCTGGGGTTGCCGCAGATCGCTCTGAATGGACCGCCGGGCCGCTCGCGCAACGGCGACAGGCTGGAAATTGTCCGCGCAGTAGACTTGCTTTACGCGCTCGACGAACGCGAGCTGGCCATTCCCATTCTGGCGGATATGGGCGAGCGCGCCGACATGGACGCCCTGCTCGGGCTTTGCGAGTTGACCCAGCGCTACAACGATGCGCGGGGCATGCTGATGGTCGGCAAGGCCGCGCTCAATCGCGGCATGCCGTTCGATCACTATGCCTATCCAGTCAGCGGCATTCCACCCTACAAGGATTTCGGCCCCGAGGTCGAGAAAGCGATCGTGTTCGCCATCGCGCGCCAGGAAAGCGCGTTCAATCCCACGGTGGTGTCGCCCGCCAATGCCTATGGCCTGATGCAGGTGACGGCTGGCGCCGGCAAGTATGTCGCCAAGAAATACGGCACCAGCTTCGATCTCGCCCGGCTGAAGTCCGACCCCGCTTATAACGCCGCGTTTGGCGCGGCCGAACTTGGCGGACTGATCGAAGACTATCGCGGCTCCTACATCATGACGTTCGCCGGCTACAACGCCGGCCGGGGCAGCGTGCGCAAATGGATCGAGCGCTACGGCGACCCGCGCGATCCGAAAGTGGACGCGGTCGACTGGGTCGAGCAGATTCCATTCTCCGAGACCCGCAATTACGTTCAGCGCATCATGGAGAATTTGCAGGTCTACCGCGCCCGGTTCGGCGGCGGCTCGAAACTGCTGATCGAAGCGGATTTGCGCCGCGGCGCAAGCGTGGAATAGACTGACGCCTATCTCCCCGCCTTTCACACCGAACAGCAGAGCCTCAACAAATGTCCAGTTCGTTTCGCGACGTCTTCTGTCAGTCGGCCGATGGGCTGAAACTTCATGCGAAGGTCATCGGCCCGGACAACAGCCGCATGCTGCCGGTGCTGTGCCTGCCCGGCCTGACGCGAACTGCTGACGATTTCGATGACATCGCCCGCGCCATTGCCGCGGACACCAAAGCACCCCGCAAGGTGGTGGCTGTCGATTATCGCGGCCGCGGCCTGTCGGACTACGATCCGGATCCCGCCAAATACACAGTTCCTGTTGAACTGGGCGATGTTCTCACGTGTGCGGCTTCGCTCGGCATCGCGCGGGCCATTCTGCTCGGCACCTCACGCGGCGGCCTGATCTCAATGGCGCTGGCGGCGGCGCGGCCGCAACTGCTGGCCGGCGTCATCCTGAACGACATCGGCCCCGCGCTGGAGATCGGCGGCCTTATGAAGATCAAGGGCTATATCGCCAATCCGCCGCCCCGGCAGACGTGGGACGAGGCGGCGCGCGGGCTGAAAGAGCTTTTCGGCAGCGTCTTCCCTTCGCTCAGCGATGCGGAATGGATGGCGTGGGCACGACGGGCGTTCCGGGAAAAAGCCGGAGGCGGGCTTGAGCGGACTTACGACCTGAAACTTGCACATACGCTTGACGGTCTGGACCCGGCAAATCCGCTGCCACAGGTGTGGGAGCTGTTCGACAAACTGGCCAGCGTGCCGCTGATGCTGATCCATGGCGGCCTCTCCGACCTGCTCTCGCCCCAAGGCGTCCAGGACATGGCCGCGCGGCGGCCGGACATCGATCTGGTGGAAGTGCCTGATCAGGGTCACGCACCCCTGCTGGCCGACAGGCCCACGATGGATCGTATCATCGGCTTCTGTGCGCGCTGCGATAAGGCGGCGACGTCAATTCCTTAAGCTCAAATCGCGGTTGCCATCCCCGGCCAAGCCGTCTGCCTTACGCGGACGGCGTAAACTTGCGACTTTGCCAGCAGCGTCACCCGGTCGACAAAGAAAAACCCCCGGCAGTTTCCTGCCGGGGGTTCTTTAGCTCAGGTCGTAATCGCCGTGAGGCGGTTACATTACCAGGTGCGGCGAACGCGGATGTTGCCCGAGACGATACCCTGGTCCTTGTACTCGTAAGTACCAGCCGGCTTCCAAGTGGCCGGAGCAGTCGTCGAGGTCACGCCGCCCGTGTTGTTCTGGTCGAGCATCGTGTACATGACTTCGGCACTGAACGTCAGGTTCTGGACAGGAGTCCAGGCCGTACGGCTGCCGATCTGCCAGATGTTGTAATCCGGGTTGCAAGTGCTGCCGGCGGTGCGGGTGGTACCAGCAGCAGGAGCGGCACAGAGGATCGCCGACGCATTGGTGTTGAAGTCGACGTTGGTGTAGCTGCCGAACACGCTGGTTTCCCAGTTTGGGGTCCAGTTGTGAACGAAAGCACCCTGGAAGCCCCAGGCCTTCGTCTTCTCGATCGATCCGCCGGTCGCAAAGACACCGTCTGCAACCGGGAAGGCCGCGAACGTGTTGTATCCGATCCCGCCCTCACCGCCGCCGTAGGCAGCAAACGAGGTTCCGGTAACGCCGCTGATCACGTACTTGATCGCGCCGTCGGTGTAGATACCGCTGATGGACAGCTTATCGCCAGGTCCGGTCGGCAGGTTCTTCAACTGAAGACCGCCCTGGATGGCGAAGCCCCAGGCATCGCTCGGATGTCCGGTGGTCTCGTTCGCGCCATAATAGGTGGAGTGGATGTTATGAGCAGCAGCCGACAGCTGAGCGGTGAACGCAGCCTGGTCGATCTTGATGTTGCCCGTAATGTCCGGAGCGGTGTTGCCGCCGGAGGCGCTAGTATACACCCCCGTGTAGAGGTTAGCAGCGGTTGGAGCCGTGCTGCCGTTGATCAACGGGCCGCGGAAGATACCGCGTGCGTCTTCGACCGCGACCGACGCCGAAACGCCGTTACCGAACTGCCAAGTGTAGGCAGCCTGAGTAACGCCAGTCGCGTCGTCGTAAGCACCGAGAGTGAACGAGTTGTTCTGGTTGCCGCCGTAGGCACCCCATGGCGTCTGGAACACCGAGACCGCCTTACCGAAGGTAAAGCCGGCGAACTGAACGAAACCATAGTCCATGGTGAGAACGCCGCTCGACGGGCCGTCACCGGTGGAGTGCTGGAAGTTGCTCGACCAGAAAGTGCGGACAACGCCGTATTCAGTGGCGGTGCGGGTGTCGATGTTCAACTGGGTACGCGTACGGGTGGTGAAGAAGTCGGCGTCACGGCTGTGGAAGCCGTTGGCGTCGCCGCCCCATGCCGGCTTGCCGTAGTTGCCGCCGTTGAAGTTCGCGTCAGCCTGGACGTAGCCACCCAGCTTGATGCAGGTGTCGGTGCCGGGGATGTAGTAGAATCCAGCGCCATAAAGGGAGCAGATCTTCACGTACTGAACGGCTTTCGCCTTCACCGGAAGATCAGCTGCCTGTGCTCCAGCGGACGCTGCGATAATCGCAGCCGATCCGAGGATAAGGCTCTTAATCTTGCTCATAAAACCTCCAAAGTTTTGCTCTGTTAGGGAAGGTTCCGGTCCGTCGGTGTAAGTCACACCTTTGGGTGGTTCCCTTAATCCCCGCTAACCGCCTGGCCGCCTCGCGCTTTCGGACACTCCCGCTGAACGCGAGCGACTTAAGCGAAACCACCTAACGGAACGACCTCGGGATGCCCCCCTCCGTCGCTGCATGAACAATTACCCAACACTTGTGATCAAGCAACAAAGGACCGCCTTGAAACGGTGCGGTTCCGGCCGTTTTTAGAGATGTGTTGCACAAATAGCACGCAGTCGACTCAATCGAGATGCCGTAAGCCATTGTTATAATTTGCCTTTTAAATATGACACCGAAGTTGCCGCAAAGTTAGGCCAATGGCGCGGCAAACAGCCCTTGCCGCTTTGACAGCACGACACATCCGAATCGGAGCGCGCGAAAAATCGCCGTGCCGATATGCTTCTGGCGTTCGCCTTCACAACGAAATCGCTGATCCAGCGAGACATACTCCCATCACGAATGCGCTCCCGATGAACTCAAGGTGCGCTTTAAAAATCGGAGAACGGAATTTGCGGTCGGCGAATCCCCGCAAGGCATCAAATCGTGCACGACACTGGGCCCACTTGTAGATGGTGCCAGCGGGAGGAGCGAAAGAGTGGCGCAATGAGAGACTTACTCCGAAAAACGCGCCGGGCGACTTGCAGCCTGCCAGTGTGTAAGGCATATCGAGCCTGTGGAGACGTGGCCGAGCGGCTGAAGGCACTCGTTTGCTAAATGAGCATACCTTGAAAAGGGTATCGAGGGTTCGAATCCCTCCGTCTCCGCCAGCGCCATCATCATCTATTGTTGATTTCTAAAACGCTTTTGACGCGTCCGCTCTCCAGATCACTCAAGTCTCAATCATAATGAATATAGAGACCCAATATTATATAGAGGGCCAACCAAAGCTCGGATCCATACCGATCAATAGCGAAAACCGGCGCGCTATCCTCTGCCCCCTGCTTGTTTGCGAAAGACTGTGGCTGGTTTCCAAAATGCAAGCCGTAACGACGCAGTATCCCTGCTACGCGGGGTTGTCACTTTAACGAGGCACAAAATCGACGTCAGCTTGTGGCAACGTGCACAGGCGGGCGAAGCGCCCACATCGTTGTCCCTGTAAAGATATTCCCGCTGTCGTTGGGCAACCCGCAGTGCGCAGGCGGACCACCCGCCGGCTGAAACAGCGATCGCCTGAATTGACCGAACGGGTCAGTGCGTCGTCATCCAGGCTCGCGCTTCCCGCTGGGCGGTCGCGATTTCGGAGTCCGACATCAGACCGGCGACTTCCCGCCGCAGCGAAATAGCGTCCACCCTGCCCTTCAGCGCCGCAAGATTGAACCATTTGTGCGCGGCGACCAGATCGATCAGGCCGCTGCGGCCGGTCGAATAGATCATGCCGAGGTCGAACAGCACGTCGCCGTTCGCCATTGCTTCGATCGGCATCGCGGTGCCGGTATCGATCGTTCCCTGAAACATTTTGACTCTCCGATTTCCCGCCGCGGCGAGTGCGGCCCCTGCCCGTATTCTGTTCGATGCGACCGTTATTTTGAGTGACGCGTATTCCGCAAATCCGGTTTCCGTTCTTGCGGAATACGCGTTCGCCGTTTGCCGGCTTGTTGGGGTCATATGACCCTTAAAATTTGAATGGCAGTTTAAGTATCGCGATGAATCGAATCTGAACGCCCTTTCCGGGCCCCCATCACGGAATTCGAAGAAATAGCCATTTTACCGGTGTTTCTCGATGATCGTGAAAATCGATTCACCTTCGTATTTGGCGAAGCGATAACCATTGCGCGATCTGGTTCGCGTGAGCGACACGGCAGATACGCAGCCGGACGCAAAGGGCGAAGCGGTCAGCGGGGGCGAGGGCCCAGCCGGCAGTCGCCGTCCCGTCTCTTGGCGATGAGCAGCGAGAGTCCAAGAGACACGCCCTTACGTCAGGACCGGCTTGGGGATGTCTAAAATTCTTGGAACATTGAAGCTCTTGGAAATGTCCAAGGCTGCCGACTGCCGCTGGCCCGCGAAGGGCACGACCAGGCAGGGGCTCAAAGAAACGAGGGCGTCGGTGAACACGTCAGGGCCGAGATTTCACCGGAGTACCTGCCGAAGCAGATGACCGGGAAACTGCGAGGTCATCCCCCGCAACGAACGAAGAGCTCTTGAACCCTTCTGCCTGACCGACCCTGGTGAGAGCAAGCTCTCGCAGGATCATTGGCCGGGCCGTCTCGCCTGATGTCTCGCCGACACCCTCTTTCGTCGACCTGAGCCGCCGGTTCAAACTCGTTCTTGCGAACTGATCAGTCTGGCGGCTCTTGTGACGATGCCGGCATCATGTGCCGACAATTCCATAAGGCGGAGCCTTACTTCTTCTTCTTGGCGACCTTGCGGGTCTTCTTGGCAGTCTTCTTCACTGCCGACTTCGCCTTCTTCGCCTTCTTCGCTTTCTTGGCCATGTTGCCCTCCTAAGTTAGTGAGATGGCTTAATCGCTGTGTGCACTCGGGAATCGAAATGCACTTCATCTGGATTACACCAACGCATTCAAAAAAACAGTGTCCCGCTTAAGGAAGTGTTTACGTGCAAGGCGCGACGCGTGACGCAAACGCACTGCGCAAGCATCGAAAGGCATCCGCGCGACACTGCATCGTCCGCACGAAACGCTCGCGAGACGCCATATCGCGATTCAAAGAAATGCCTGTGCCGCAATTGTTTCTTTCATCGCGGCACAATGCGCATCGTAATGATTGTGAATTCAAGCAGATGGCCGCAGTGGCCAAAAATGACGTTTCACGGACTCTGAGTCGCGAATTTTGGCAATAAAAATATTTTCGGGCAAAATTGCTTTTTGCAGGATCGCCGCTCGCAACGGCGAACTTTTTCGGAGTTTTCCGAGAGCCGATTCGCAAAACGGTTTCTGGTCCCTGATGCGTTTTCCAAACCGGCGCGGCATTGTCGCGCGCTTGTCGTCATGTCGAAAAACGGAAACCGAACCGACCGCATGGCGCGTGAGAGCGACGCCGGTCACGCCGGCGGCGGCGCGTTAACGATGTTCAGATGCCAAGTTTGGCCTTCAGCAGATCGTTCACCGCCTGCGGGTTCACCTTGCCGCCCGATGACTTCATCACCTGACCGACGAACCAGCCCATCAACTGAGGCTTGGCTCGCGCCTGCTCGGCCTTATCCGGGTTGGCGGCGATAATATCGTCCACCACCTTCTCGATCGCGCCAAGATCCGTCACCTGCTTCATGCCGAGGCTGTCGACCAGCGCTTTCGGATCGCCGCCCTTGGTCCAGACGATCTCGAACAGGTCCTTGGCGATCTTTCCGGAGATGGTTCCTTCTCCGATCAGATCGATGATCGCCGCCATTTGCGCGGCGGAGACCGGCGACGAGGCAATATCCTGTCCTTCCTTGTTGAGGCGGCCGAACAATTCGTTGATGACCCAGTTGGCGGCCAGCTTGCCGTCGCGCGCTTTGTCGGCGAGTTTCGCCAGCACCGCTTCATAGAAATCCGCACTCTCCCGCTCGGCGACCAGCACGCTGGCGTCATAGGGCGTCAGGCCGAAGTCGGCCATGAACCGCGCCCGTTTCTCGTCGGGTAGCTCCGGCAGCTTCGATTTCAGGTCGTCTACATAGGCGGCTGTGAACTCGAGCGGCAGCAGGTCGGGGTCCGGGAAGTAGCGGTAGTCGTGCGCCTCTTCCTTGGAACGCATCGAGCGGGTCTCGCCCTTGTTCGGATCGTACAGCCGGGTTTCCTGCTCGATGGTCCCGCCATCTTCCAGAATGCCGATCTGGCGGCGCGCCTCGTAGTCGATGGCCTGCCCCATGAAGCGGATCGAGTTCACGTTCTTGATCTCGCAGCGGGTGCCGAATGGTTCGCCGGGCTTGCGCACCGAGACGTTGAGGTCAGCGCGCAGGTTGCCCTTCTCCATGTCGCCGTCGCAGGTGCCGAGGTAACGCAGGATGGTCCGCACCTTGGCGACATAGGCCTGCGCCTCCTCGGACGAGCGCATGTCCGGCTTGGAGACGATCTCCATCAGCGCCACGCCGGACCTATTGAGATCCACGAAGGACATGGTCGGATGCTGGTCGTGCAGTGACTTGCCCGCATCCTGTTCCAGATGCAGCCGCTCGATGCCCACTGCGATGCTCTGGCCGTCGCGCAGTTCGATGACCACTTCGCCCTCGCCGACGATCGGCGACTTGTACTGGCTGATCTGATAGCCCTGCGGCAGGTCCGGATAGAAATAGTTCTTCCGGTCAAAGGTCGACTTCAGATTGATCTGCGCCTTCAGGCCGAGCCCGCTGCGAATGGCCTGCGCCACGCACTCCTCGTTGATGACAGGCAGCATGCCGGGCATCGCCGCGTCCACCAGCGAGACATGATCGTTCGGCGCGCCGCCGAACTCGGTCGAGGCGCCCGAGAACAATTTGGAATTGGAGGTGACCTGGGCATGGATTTCCAGGCCGATGACCATTTCCCAGTCGCCGGTGGCGCCCTTGATGAGCTTGGAAGGTTTGACAGGTGCATTCATGGGCGGCTTTTACCCTGCTCGCGCCGGTGAGAAAACCCCGAATCCCTCACAGCCCCGCCGCGAAGCTGCGAAACGTGGGGCTGGCGCGCAGCGCGTCTCGTCCGGCGCTGATGACGCTATCGACCTGCTCGGGCGGCAGGCGGAAGCGCGTCGGGATCACTTCGAGTTCGGATGCACGGGCCTGATCGAGCTGGTCGAATCCGACGCGTCCTACGAAGAATTTCAGATCTCGGCAATTCCAGCCGGGGCCTGCGCCATACTTCGCACGATCCGCGGCGGACAGCCCGCAACGCCACCGCACCAGCGTGCCCTGCCAATCGGTCATGGTGGCGCTGAACGCCGTGAAGCTGCCGGCAACGCTGGCATCGATGGCGGTATCGGCTGCCGCTTTGACAAGATCCGCGCCGGTCGGTCCCTCGACGGTATTGATCCAGTTGCCAGCGACGCCTGTTTTGGCGTCCACCACCAAAATCATGGCGCGCCGTAACTTCACCGCTTGCCGCGGGCTAAGCGGTCCATACGGCGTGTCCGACGACAACCGCGCGATGGTGAACCCCGATAAGCCGTAGTTGTCGACAAGACCGCCATCGAGCAGCTTAATGTAAGGCATCGAGCCATCGTGATAGCGGCCGATCGCCTTTGCGAACGAGCTCAGCATCGGCGGCGCATTGGAGTTGTCCCGCGCACGGACGATCCATGGCGGCAGCGGTTCTTTACACTTGCCGGGGAAGGTCTGGATCACAACAGGCGCGAATGCGACAGGCACCGCCGCTGATGCCGCGACGGCGCTCGCCAGCGGATACTCCGCGAGATCGCTGCACATAGCGCGAAAGGCCACCGCGCTGAACACGAAAGGCGTCCTGTTATAAATGTCCGATGCATTGATCCAGACACGGGGCCTGCCCTCGGCGCGGAATTGCGCGAAGGTCGCCCCCTGAAACAGATTTGCATCCAGCCAGCGCGGAAAGCCGGTGGAGTCGTTGATGCCGCCGGCAAGGGCGCGCGACAAAGTCGACAATGTCAGATCGGTTTGGAGTCCCTCTTCGGCGTTGCGCAGCAGGAATCGCTCACGGAAGTCGGCGAGACCGGGTCTTTTCCTGAGGCCGTAATACGCGGCCGTGACAGAGCCGCCGGACACACCGGAGATGAACTCGACGCGGTCGATCATCGGCCCCCGTGCACCGCGCACCGGTATCCGCTCGAGTTCGGACAACACGCCAAAGGAGAATGCAGCGGCGCGCGTGCCGCCGCCGGAGAACGACAGGCCGATAACGGTGTCGTCCGCGACGGCGCTTTCCTCAAAACCCAGACTGACCCTGTCCGCCAGATTGTCGGGGTTACCCGGAAGGTTGACCGGCGCGTTCTGAATTGACGCGCAGCCGAGAAGCGTGCCGGTCACAAACGCAATACTAAGGAGAGGCCGCGCCCAACGCATCATTCACCGATACCCCACCGGCCGTTATCGCCACCGTGGGTTAAGGAACACATACTGCTGCCTCAGGCCTTCCGCTCGCAAAATGGTGAATGCAAGGCGGGGCAGGAGCGTGAAGATCAGCCGGGATCCGCTTCAGGGACCTTTCGAACAGCGGAGTGGGCCTCAGACCCACCACTTCTTCGCGGTGAAGTGCCCCGCCGCCTGCTCGATTACCTCGCCAAGCGAGAACAGGGTCTCCTCATCGAACGGGCGACCGATCAGTTGCAATCCGAGCGGCAATCCCTGCCCGTCCCTGCCGGCGGGAACCGCGATGCCGGGCAATCCCGCCATGTTCACCGTCACCGTGAAGATGTCGTTGAGGTACATCTCGACCGGATCGGCCTTGCCCTTTTCGCCGATGCCGAATGCCGCCGACGGCGTCGCGGGCGTCAGGATCGCGCTCACGCCCTGCGCGAACACATCCTCGAAATCCTTCTTGATCAGCGTGCGGACTTTTTGCGCGCGCAGATAATATGCGTCGTAATAACCCGCCGAAAGCACATAAGTGCCGATCATGATGCGGCGCTTCACTTCCGGTCCGAAACCCGCGGCGCGGGTGTTCTCGTACATCTCGGCGATGTTCTTGCCGTTAACCCGCGCGCCGTAGCGCACACCGTCATAACGCGCGAGGTTGGATGAAGCCTCCGCAGGCGCGACGACGTAGTAAGCCGGCAGCGCGTACTTGGTGTGCGGCAGCGAAACTTCGATCAGTTCCGCACCCGCCGCCTTCAGCCAGTCGGCGCCTTGCGTCCAAAGTTTTTCGATCTCGTTGGACATGCCGTCGAGGCGGTATTCCTTCGGAATCCCGATCTTCATGCCCTTCACCGACCTGCCGATCGCGGCCTCATAGTCCGGCACCGGACGATCAACCGACGTCGTATCCTTCGGATCGTGACCGGCCATCGAGCGCATCAGGATCGCGGTGTCGCGCACGGTGCGCGCGAACGGCCCGGCTTGATCAAGAGAAGAAGCAAACGCCACGATGCCCCAGCGGGAGCAGCGGCCATAGGTCGGCTTGATGCCGACGATGCCGGTGAACGCAGCGGGCTGGCGGATCGAACCGCCGGTGTCTGTGCCGGTCGCACCCAGACACAGGTTCGCGGCAACCGCCGAAGCAGAACCGCCCGACGAGCCGCCGGGCACCAGCTTCGCGTCCGAGCCGTCGCGCCGCCACGGATTCACAACCGGCCCAAATGCCGAAGTTTCGTTGGACGAACCCATGGCGAATTCGTCGTTGTTGAGCTTGCCGAGCATCACCGCACCATCGCGCCAGAGCTGCGCGGTCACGGTCGATTCATAAGGCGGGATGAAATTGCCGAGAATCTTCGAGCACGCCGTGGTGCGCACGCCAGTAGTGGCGAACAGATCCTTGATGCCGAGCGGAATCCCCGCCAGCGGCCCCGCCTCTCCCTTGGCAATGGTCACATCCGCCACGCGCGCCTGCGTCCGCGCCTGCTCCGGAGTTTCCAGAACATAGGCGTTGAGCACGCGCGCCTTCTCCATCGCAGCGAGATGCGCGTCGGTCAGTTCCAGCGCCGTGAAGGATTTCTGCACGAGGCCCTCGCGGGCATCGGTAAGCGTCAGGGACGTCAGATCAGTCATTTATTCTTCAATCGGGTCGCAGTGGAAAGGTGAAGCATTCTTCTTCGGCTTGGCTGCTTCGGCCTGAAGCATGTCGAGGACGGCGTCCATCGCCTTGTCGGGATCGGCTTCCTTGCCCTGCCGCTCCATCGCGTCGAGATATTCCATGTAGGCCGCATAGGCCCTCTCGTCGCTGCACAATAAACACATGGCATTCGCCTTACGGTTATTCGACGACTTTTGGCACCAGGAAGAAGTGGTCCTCGGTGGCGGGCGCATTGGCAAGAACCTTGTCCGGTATCTCGCCATCGGTGACGACATCGTGCCGCTTCTTCATCTCCATCGGCATCACCGAGGTCATCGGCTCGACACCGTCGATATTGACCTCGGATAGCTGCTCGATGAACGCCAGCATCGCGTTCAACTCACCCTGAAGATGGGACACTTCCTCATCTTTCACCGCGATCCGCGCAAGGTGCGCAATCCGGCGGACGGTGGCGGCATCGACAGACATATGAGGAAGACTCCGGGTAGCCGTTTCTGCCGTCCTCATAGAACATTTTACAGCAAAGTGGAAACCGCTTTGCAGGAGGAAAATATCCTTTCGGTTGAGCAGCTTGCCGGCACTATCCAGAGAGCTTGCGTAACTGTGCGAGACCTTCGGCGGCCAATGCGCGGGTCAGTTCCGCCGCGCCGGTCCGCCGGCTGAGAGCGGCCGACTGCCCGGCCCAGAGATTTGTAAAATCCGTCCGGCCCAGTTTCTCGGCGGCGGCCTTGAGCGGAGCCAGCGCCGTCGCCGCATGGGGAAATGCCGGCGCGTCGGGCGACACAGGCCCCGTCTCGCGCATGACGCGGTTGACCACGCCCCGCGCCGGGCGGCCTGTCATCACGTTGGTGATCACGGTCGAATCGTCCTCCGCGGCGGCCAGAGCGGCCTGCCCCAGCGCGCTGACACGGGATTCGGGTGTTTGCAGATACGCGGTGCCGATCTGGACGCCGGCTGCCCCCAGCGCGAAGGCCGCCGCGATCCCGCGCCCATCCGCGATGCCGCCCGCCGCGATCACCGGAACGCTCACCGCATCCACCACCTGCGGCACCAGCGACATGGTCCCCGGCTGACCTGCGATGCTCTCGGTCAAAAACATGCCGCGATGACCGCCGGCTTCCGCGCCCTGTGCGATCACGGCATCGGCGCCGTTCTGCTCAAGCCAGACCGCCTCCTTCACAATGGTTGCCGAGGCGATCACGACAGACCCGGCGGCCTTGACACGCTTCAGCAGCGCCTTGTCCGGCAGGCCGAAATGGAAACTGACGACCTCGGGCTTCAATTCCTCGACCAGTTCGCACATCGCGGCGTCGAACGGCGCGCGATTGGCGGCCTGGATATCCATTCCGGGATCCAGTCCCAATTCCCTGTAGTAATCCGTCAGCCGCTTGCGCCAACCGGCCTCGCGCACCGGATCCACCCCGACCGCAACGTGGCAGAAGAAGTTCAGGTTGATCGGCGCGGTCACGCGCTGGCGGATGATACTGACCTGCTCGCGCGCCTTATCGACCGAGAGCATCGCGCACGGCAACGAGCCGAGCGCTCCACCCTCGCAGGCCGCGATCACGAGATCGGCGTCCATCGCGCCCGCCATTGGCGCCTGCACGATGGGAACGTCGATCTTGAACAAGTCGAGGAGTCTGCGGTCTGGCCACATGATCTGCTCATTTCACTGATGATTGGGACTTGGCGCGGGCGTCGTTGCCGGGCCGCGCCGTACATAGCATATCGCCATGCGAAACAGCTATGCGCCTTCGCCGCGCCTGACGTGCAGCCCGCTTTGCACCATCCGCAGGGTGCGTGTTATGCGAAACCATGCCCGCACCCATTTTACCGCTGATCGAGGCCGCCGCACTTTGGCCCGCACGAGGCGCCCTGATCGGGCTCGACCTCGGCACCAAGACCATTGGCGTCGCAGTATCCGATCCCGACCGCAAACTCGCCACCGGCATCGAGACCGTTCAGCGCAAGAGCTTCACCGCCGACGCCGCGCGGCTTCTGGCGCTGGCCGCCGAGCGCAATGTCGCGGGCTTTGTCCTCGGCCTGCCGATCAACATGGACGGCAGCGAGGGTCCGCGCGCGCAATCGACCCGCGCCTTCGCACGGAATTTTTCCAGGCTGACGGAACTGGCCATCGGCCTCTGGGACGAACGCCTCTCCACCGTCGCGGTGGAGCGCGAACTGATCGACATGGACATGAGCCGAGCCAAACGCGCCAAGGTGATCGACGAACACGCCGCGATCTTCATCCTGCAAGGCGCGCTGGACCGGCTGCATACGCTGCGGCAAACATCGGGAGACCATTGATCAATGCTGCTCGTGGTCTCCGCCCTGCTTCCGGTCTTTCTGCTGATCGTCATGGGATTCGCCCTGCGGCGTATCCTGCTCAAGGAAGACGCCCACTGGGTCGGCGTCGAACAGCTTGTCTATTACGTGCTGTTTCCCGCGTTGTTGTTCCAGACCTTGGCCCGCGCCAACCTCGCCAGCGTTCCGGTGGCGGGCGTCGGCGGTGCATTGATGATCGCCGTGCTGCTGATGGCCGCGCTCTGTCTTCTGTTGCGGCCAGTCCTGACAGTCCGGCTCGGCGTGAGCGGGCCTGCCTTTACATCGATCTTTCAGGGCGCATGCCGCTGGCAAACTTACGTGGCGCTGGCCGTCGCCGGGAATCTCTACGGCGAGGTCGGGCTGACCCTCGCCTCCGTGGCGATGGTCGCGATGATTCCGATCCTCAATGTCATCGCGGTCTGGGTTCTCGCACATTACGCCGCGCCGACCCGCCTGTCGTGGCCCCGTATTCTTCTGACGATCGCCAAGAACCCATTCATCTGGGCATGCGTTCTTGGGCTGGCGGTCAACCAGTCCGGCCTTTCCTTTCCGACCTTCGTCAACGATCTGATCGACGCGCTCGGGCGCTCTTCGCTGGCGCTGGGACTGCTGATCGTCGGCGCGGGATTGCAGCTCAAAGGCGTCCTGCGGCCGGATGCTCCGGCGCTGCTGACCTGCGCGCTCAAGCTGATCGTGATGCCGATCTTCGCCATCGGACTTGGCCTCGCGTTCAAGCTGTCCGGCCCGAACCTCGCCATCGTCGCCTGCTGCGCATCGGTGCCGACGGCGTCCAGCGCCTATGTGCTGGCGCGACAGATGGGCGGAGACGCGCAGCTGATCGCGGAAATCCTGACGTTACAGACGGCGCTCGCCGTCATCACGATGCCAATCGCAATCGCGCTGGTCGCGTGACTTTCAGGAATTGTTGACCAGCAGGATGGTCTGCACGGTTGCAGCAAGATTGTTGATGCCGTGCAGGATCACCGTCAGCCATGTGGAGTTGCTGCGATAGCGCAGATAGCCGAACAGCAGTCCGATCGAAAACACCTGCGCCAGGAAGAACAAATCGTATTGCAGATGCATCGCCGTCCATACCGCCGATGACAGCAGGATCGCACCCACCGGCCGCAAAAATGACTCCGACCATCCGCGATAAAGGAATCCGCGCGCGAAGAACTCTTCCGTGATCGGTGCAGCGACGCAGAAGGCGAGCACCAGAAGCCACAGCGCGCCATCGGCCCGCGCGGTCTTCAACACCTCCATCATGAACCCGGGCGACGATTCGCGCCCCGACGCGCGAGACACGATTTCACAGGCCGCCATCAGCAATACGAGCGACCCGACGCCGAACGCGAGCGTGCGCCACGACGGCCACCGCAAAGCGAGATAATCCGCGAAAGGAATCCGTGTCCATCGTATCGCGATCCATAGCGCGATCAGGACCGCAGGCAGCCCCATGATGACCGAGAGCGAAATGATGCGGCCGTTCCCCAGCAAGGACACCAAGGTCTTGCTGTCGACCGACTCGCCGCCGCGCCAGAGAAACCAGGCCACCACCGCGACCTGCCCGACAAACATCGCGCCGAACAGCACCAATCCCCAGATGCTGGTGCCGATGAACTTCCAGACGCGCGGCTCGCGGCTTTTGCCCGGCGGCGACACCGGCGCGACATCGACGGAGCCTTCAGCAGCGGCGGTCATGATCGATCTCCGGCAAATCCCAGCCAATTGTTCAGAAATCCAGCAGGGTCACACCGTCATTGCGAGCGAAGCGAAGCAATCCAGAGCCACAAGAAAGAACTGGATTGCTTCGTCGCAAGCGCTCCTTGCAATGACGCCCCTTCACGCCGGCAGCGCGCGATCCAGCAGACCGCGAATATCATTGTCGGTGAGATCGACCGCGCCGTAGAGATTGCCGTGGTCCACGGCAAGCCGCGTCGCCGCGAACAGTTCAGCGTGCTTCGGCGAGACTTCGTTGAGCGCCGCCGCCGCCGCGACTAACGCCAGCTTCTCCACCGCGAGCCGTGCGATGCGCTCGGCGTCCGGCTGGCGAAACGCCTTTGCGATGAAGCCAACCGCCTCCACCACGCCGGGCAAGCCCTTGGTCTGATCGACCAGACTGCGCAGTACATCCGCCGCCGCATCCGCCTCGCGCGACAGTGCGCGCAGCACGTCGAGGCACATCACGTTGCCGGAGCCTTCCCAGATCGCGTTAACGGGAGCTTCGCGGAAATGCCGCGCCAGAATTCCATCCTCTACATAGCCGTTGCCGCCGAGGCACTCCATCGCCTCGTAGAGAAGGCTCGGCGCACTCTTGCATATCCAGTACTTCACCACCGGAGTCAGCAACCGCATGTACGACGCCTCAGCCTTCTCGGCCGCCGCTCGGTCAAACGAACGGCATAGCCGCATCACCAGCGCGGTCGAAGCCTCCACATGCAGCGCCATGTCGGCGAGCACGCTCTTCATCAACGGCTGATCGGCGAGATGCTTCTGGAACACGCTGCGGTGGCGCGTGTGGTTGAGCGCATGAGCCAATCCGGATCGCATCAAACCCGCGGACCCGAGCGCGCAATCCTGCCGGGTCAGCGACACCATCTGGATGATGGTGGGCACGCCGCGCCCTTCCTCGCCAAGGCGCAGCGCATACGCATTGTCGAACACCACTTCCGATGAGGCATTGGAGCGGTTCCCCAGCTTGTCCTTCAAGCGCTGGAAGTGAAGTCCGTTGACCGCGCCATCCGGCGTGAAACGCGGCATGAAGAAACAGGTCAGACCGCCCTCGGCCTGCGCCAGCACGAGAAATGCGTCACACATCGGCGCCGACATGAACCACTTGTGTCCGGTGATGCGATAGGCGTCGCCATCACGGATTGCACGCGTGATGTTGGCGCGCACATCGGTGCCGCCCTGCTTCTCGGTCATGCCCATGCCCATGGTCATGCCGCGCTTGGTCCACCACGGCGCGAAGGTCGGATCATAAGAGCGCGTGCCGAGCACCGGCATCACCTTTGCGCGCAAGGCGGGATCCACCGACAACGCTCCGACCGCCGCCCGCGTCATGGTGATGGGACATAAATGTCCGCACTCGACCTGTGCGGCCATGAAAAATCTGGCACCCCGCACGACCTCCGATGCGCCGCCCGCAGCTTCGCCTTTCTCGTTCCAGGTCGAGTTGTGGATACCCGCGTGCGCGCTATGCGCCATCAACTCGTGATAGGCCGGGTGAAACTCCACCTCATCGCGGCGGAAACCGCGCGCATCGAATGTCCTGAGCTTTGGCGTGTTCTCGTTGGCGATGCGGCCTCGCTGCGCCATGGCCGCCGAACCCCAATGCCTGCCGAAATCCGCAAGCTCCGCGCGTGCGCCTTCCCCGCCATTGACTGCGACCGCTTCCGCGAGCGACCGGTCGAGCGTGAACAGGTCGACATCCTCGAACGGCGGCGACTGGTTGAAGACTTCAGTGGTGGCGGACAGAATCGATTGCGTCATGTGTTGTTTCCGGAGATGAGAACAACAGACTATACCGGAACGCGACCGGTTTCACGTGGCTTCGATCAAGGAATATTGTGCGCAGCAGACTTGTTGTCGGCCGATTCCGTCGGCTTCTCCTTGGCCTGCGGAAGATCGTCGTAACCTTGGCGGCTGCTGTAGAATGTCAGCGCCATCAGACCGAAGCCGAAGAAGAGCGAGAAGAAGATGCCGAGTCCCATGGCGATAAAACCATGAACAGACATTTGCACGTCCGAATGCGCAGTCCATCCCTGCCACGCCCACCAGATCGTCGCCGCGAGAATGGCGAGAAGAACCGCTGTGACTGTTATGCCGCCTCTGCTCATGATGGAGGCCCTTTCTTGTTGGACGCGCAGCATCGTGCGCTTGACAAAAAGCTATGACCGCGAAGCGGTGATTCAAGCTCTCGAGTGACGCGGCGCTATCGATTCTTGACCGGAAAATTGAAGGCAGCGCCACCTGTCCCCGGCAGCGAGAAATGCCACCATTCCAACCGGTAGTTGACGAACCCTTGCTTCGCCATGACTGAAATCAAGATATTGCGCGATTTGCGTTGCTCTGCCGTGGCCGCCTTCGAGCCGGAGTGCGCCTTCTCATCGGAACAATCGTAGCCGGTGCCCATGTCGACGCTGTTGTCCGGCGCGCGAAGATTTTGTAGCCCGGTGCAATCGGCATAATCCGCCCTGGGATCGAATGGCGGCGGCGCCATCGCAGGCAATTGCACCAGCGTGAGATCCACCGCCTTGCCGGTCGAATGTCCCGAATGCCTGGCGATGTAGCCAAGGCGAAACAGGTCGGCTTTGCTGATCTTCGGGTTGTAGCGCCGCTGCGCCGGCGTCTCGCGGCCGTCCTGCGCCCACGCATACATGTCGTCCACCGCGCGCTGCGGACGATAGCAGTCGTACATCTTCAGCGACAAACCCCGCGGCGCGAGGTCCCGCTGCACGCGCTTGAGCGCCGCTCCAACAGTACGGGTGACGATACACTCGCCCGCCTCGTAGCCATTCAGCACACGGCCGACGAAGTTGTTCGCCGTGGCGTAACGCATGTCCTGAATGATGCTTGGAGCGACATCGCGCAGATAGATAAAATCGGCCGGCAGGGGCTGGGCCGCAAGCGCGCCGCTGGAAGCGCCGACACCGGCCAAGACGACAAAAATGCGAAATGTTCCGCTTCTCATTCCCATCCATTTACCCTGCCCGGACTTCATCGGGGGAAAACTCCATAAGAGCCGAATCCGGCTTGCCCCCCCATCCAACTCTGCCTATAGCTCTTGCTTTAATGACAACTGCATCGAAATCGAGTTTCGTCCTCGGACACCGGCATTTGCTGGGAATCGAGGGCCTTTCCGCGGCCGACATTAGCGGCCTTTTGGACCTCTCCGAAGAGTTCGTCGAACTGAACCGGCAGGTGGACAAGAAGCGCAGCAACCTGCGCGGCCGCACCCAGGTCAACCTGTTCTTCGAGGCGTCCACGCGCACGCAATCCTCGTTCGAGATCGCCGGCAAGCGGCTTGGCGCGGACGTGATGAACATGTCGGTTGCCTCTTCATCCATCCGCAAGGGCGAGACCCTGATGGATACGGCGGTGACGCTGAACGCCATGCATCCGGACATTCTGGTGGTGCGGCATCATGCGTCCGGCGCGGTGGAGCTGCTCGCCCAAAAAGTCGACGGTTCGGTGATCAACGCCGGCGACGGCGCGCACGAGCATCCCACGCAGGCGCTGCTCGACGCGCTCACCATCCGCCGTAACAAGGGCCGGCTCGAAGGCCTGCTGGTGGCGATCTGCGGCGACGTGCTGCACTCGCGGGTCGCGCGCTCTAACATCATCCTCCTGAATGCGATGGGCGCGCGCGTCCGCGTGGTCGCGCCTTCCACGCTGCTGCCGCCCGGCATCGAGCGCATGGGCGTCGAAATTGCGCGCGACATGCGCGAAGGTCTCGACGGCGCGGACATCGTGATGATGCTGCGGCTGCAACGCGAGCGCATGAACGGCTCGTTCGTGCCCTCAAGCTCCGAATACTTTCATTATTACGGCCTCGACCAGAAGAAACTCGGCTACGCCAAGCCCGACGCGCTGGTCATGCATCCGGGGCCGATGAACCGCGGAGTCGAAATCGACTCCATCGTGGCGGATGGCGCGCAGTCGCTGATCCGCGAACAGGTCGAAATGGGAGTGGCGGTACGCATGGCGGTGCTCGAAGCGCTCGCCCGCAATCTGCCGAACGCGTGACGGGTGTGCTGAAGATGCTGACAGACCGCCGCCCCATCCTGCTCGCCAACGCCCGCCTGATCGATCCGTCGCGCGACCTCGACGGCCCCGGCGACGTGCTGATTGCCGACGGCACCATCCGCGATGCCCGGCGCGGTATCGGCGCAGCCGGCGTGCCCGAAGGCACAGACATTATTAATTGCGCCGGCAAGGTGGTCGCGCCCGGCCTGATCGACATGCGCGCCTTCGTCGGCGAACCCGGCGCGGGCCATCGCGAAACCATTGCCTCGGCGAGTCTCGCCGCGGCGGCGGGCGGCATCACCACCATCGTCTGCCAGCCGGATACCAGTCCGGTGATCGACAACTCCGCGACGGTGGATTTCATCCTGCGCCGCGCCCGCGACACCGCCATCGTCAATATTCATCCCATGGCCGCACTGACCAAGGGCATGAACGGCGAGGAGATGACCGAGATCGGTCTGCTCAAGGCAGCGGGCGCGGTCGCCTTCACCGACGGCGACAACAGCGTGATGAACGCGCTGGTGATGCGCCGCGCGCTGACCTACGCCCGCGACTTCGACGCGCTGATCGTGCATCACACGGAAGATCCGAATCTGGTGGGTGAAGGCGTGATGAACGAAGGCGAATTCGCCTCGCGGCTCGGCCTGTTCGGGATTCCCAACGCCGCCGAAGCCATCGTGCTGGAGCGAGACATGCGCCTCGTGGCGCTGACCGGCGGGCGCTATCACGCAGCCTCCCTCACCTGCATCGACTCGCTCGACATCCTGAAGCGCGCGAAAGAATCCGGCCTTCAGGTGACGGCATCGGCCTCGATCAATCACCTGACGCTGAACGAAAACGACATCGGCCCCTACCGCACCTTCCTCAAGCTGTCGCCGCCGCTGCGCACCGAGGATGACCGCCTCGCGCTGGTCGCCGCCGTCGCATCGGGGCTGATCGACGTCATCATGTCGGACCACAACCCGCAGGACGTCGAGGTGAAACGCCTGCCCTTCGCAGAAGCTGCCGCAGGCGCGATCGGCCTCGAGACCATGCTGTCGGCGGGACTGCGTCTGGTTCACGCCGGCGAGGTCGAACTCAAGACCCTGATCCGCGCCATGTCCACCCGCCCCGCCGAACTGCTCGGCCTGCCCGGCGGTTCGCTGCGGCCCGGATCGCCCGCCGACGTCATTGTCATTGATCTGGATACGCCTTGGGTGCTCGATCCGGCGGACCTGAAATCTCAATGCAAGAACACGCCGTTCGACGAGGCGCGGTTCACCGGCCGCGTGGCACGTACCATCGTCGGCGGACGTACCGTCTATGAACATGTCTGAGCGCGGTTAGCGATTTCGTGCTAGGTCACGCATCTGAATAAGCGCGATTAGCCTGCCCTCGGGCCTGACTCGAGATGTCGGTTTTGTATCACGTCGCGCGTTTTGAAGACAGGTGATGAGACATGATCGGCATTCTTCTTGGCGCTCTCGTCTTCGGCTATCTGTGCGGCTCGGTGCCGTTCGGCCTGATCCTCACACGGCTGGCCGGCACGGACGACCTGCGCTCCATCGGCTCCGGCAATATCGGCGCGACCAACGTGCTGCGCACCGGCAACAAGGGCCTTGCCGCCGCCACCCTGCTCGGCGACATGCTGAAGGGCACTTTGGCCGTTATCGTCGCGGGATATTTCGGCGGACCTGACGCCGCGATCGTCGCCGGCATCGGCGCTTTTGTCGGGCACCTGTTTCCGGTCTGGCTGAAATTCAAGGGCGGCAAGGGCGTCGCCACCTACATCGGCATCCTGCTTGGCCTGTTCTGGCCCGCGGCGCTGGCGTTCTGCGCGATCTGGATCGCCGTGGCGCTGATCTTCCGCTATTCGTCGCTGGCGGCGCTGGTCGCCAGCGCCGTGATTCCGCTGATGCTGTTCTGGTCACAGCACCAGACCCTCGCCGCAGTGTTCGCGTTGCTGTCGGCCGTGCTGTGGATCATGCACCGCGCCAACATCAAGCGGCTGATGGACGGGACCGAAGGGAAGATCGGGAAGAAGGGGTAATTCCTTTCGCCACCGGATTGTCCGCTCCTTAAAGTTGCGCAACACTCTCGCCCCACGGGGGCCGCGTGGACATCAAAACCTCAGCCACGACCAGACTGACCGACGCGCAGCGCATCGACTGGCTGCGGCTGATCCGTTCCGACAATGTCGGGCCGCGCACCTTCCGCTCTCTCATCAATCATTTCGGCAGCGCGCGCGAGGCGCTCGAATGCCTGCCCGATCTGGCGAGGCGCGGCGGGGCGTCAAAAGCGGGACGCATCTGCGCGCAGGCCGACGCCGAGCGCGAGATCGCGCAGAGCGCACGAATGGGTATTGCTTTGCTCTCGCCCGGTGAAACCGGCTACCCACCGCGCCTTGCGCTGATCGACGACGCCCCGCCGCTGCTCGGGGTGCGCGGCGCAACCGATGTCGAGATGCGGCCGATGATCGGCATCGTCGGCTCGCGCAACGCGTCAGGCGCTGGATTGAAATTCGCGCAGACATTGTCGCGCGATCTCGGCGACGCAGGTTTTGTCATCGCGTCCGGTCTGGCACGCGGCATCGATCAGGCCGCGCATCGCGTCGCACTCCAGAGCGGCACCGTCGCGGTGCTCGCGGGCGGTCATGACAAGATCTATCCACCGGAACACGAGGATTTATTGCTCGAAATTATCGAACAGGGCGGCGGGGCGATTTCCGAAATGCCGCTCGGCCACGGCCCGCGCGCACGGGATTTTCCCCGGCGCAACCGGCTGATCTCAGGCGTCGCGCTTGGCGTCGTCATCGTGGAAGCCGCGCACCGCTCCGGCTCGCTGATCACCGCTCGCTTCGCCAACGAACAGGGCCGCGAGGTCTTCGCCGTGCCCGGCTCGCCGCTCGATCCGCGCGCCGCCGGCACCAACGATCTCATCAAGCAAGGCGCCACGCTGGTGACCGAAGCCGCCGACATCATCAACGCCGTCGGCCCGATCATGGGCAGGCCGGTTGAACTGCCGATGGGCGAATCCGACGAGCCACGGCCAGTGGATGACGAGCCTCACGCGAGCGACCGCGCACGCATCGTCAACCTGCTTGGCCCCTCGCCGGTCGGCATCGACGATCTTATCCGCATGACGGATGTCTCGCCCGCCGTCGTGCGCACCGTCCTGCTCGAACTTGAACTGGCAGGACGGCTGGAGCGCCACGGCGGCGGACTGGTGTCGCTTCTTTAGGTCACCGATAGATTGGCGCACCGGCGGGAGATGCGGTCGCGCCGCCGTCGATGAAGATTTCCTGTCCCTGCACATGCGCTGCGTCATCGGATGCAAGGAAGAGCACGGTCTTGGCGATGTGAGCGACTTCTCCCATCCGGCCCAGCGGAGTCGCGCGCGAGATGCGCGCCTCAAGCACCTTTTCCGCTTCCGGCGTCGCGATGCCGGGCCCCCAGATCGGCGTACGCGTGCCGCCCGGTGACACGACGTTGACGCGGATGCCACGCGGCGACAGTTCAGATGCCATCACGCGCGCCATCGCGCGAACGCCGGCCTTGGTCGCCGCGTAAGCCGAGTAACCGGGATTGCCGAGCACCGAGATGACGGAGCCGTTGAGAACGATCGACGCGTTGTCATTGAGATGCGGCACCGCCGCCTGCACCGTGAAGAATACGCCAGTGAGATTGGTCTTGATGACACTCTCAAACGCCGCAAGCGTGGTTCCGCCAAGCGGCGTGTTACCGGCGATACCGGCATTCGCAAACACAATGTCGAGCTTGCCGAATTTTGCTTCCGCCTGTTGAAAGGCCTGCTCCAGCGCCGCTACATCACCGGCGTCGGCTTTGACACCGAAACCGTTCGCTCCCAATTCCTTGACCGCCGCGTCGAGCTTGGCCTGATCCCGGCCCGTGATCACGACGCGCGCACCCTCAGCCACAAACAGCTTGGCGGTCGCCAGCCCGATGCCGCTGTTGCCGCCGGTAATAAGCGCCGTCTTGTCCTTCAACCTCATGAAACTCTCCGATTCTGAATTGGTTTAATAATGAAACTCAACTTGATCGGTACCGTTTCTAGTTCTATAATGCAACTACAAATTCGCGAACGGAGGCCGGGTCGTGAAACGCAAGAGTCTTCAGGGTGATATGTGCCCTATCGCACGGTCGCTGGACGTCATCGGCGACTGGTGGTCGCTCCTGATCGTGCGCGATGCGCTGATCGGCACGCGGCGCTTCAGCCAGTTCCAGAAAAATCTCGGGGTGGCTAAAAACATCCTAACCGTCCGGCTGCGGACGCTGGTCACGGAAGGCATTCTTGAAATGAAGCCGGCGGCGGATGGCGGCGCTTATCAGGACTATGTGCCGACCGCGAAGGCCCGCGGCCTGTTCCCGGTGCTGGTGGCGCTACGGCAATGGGGGGGGGAGGAATTCGTGATCCAGCCCGGCGAGAATTTCACGCCGCTGGTGGACCGGAAAGACGGCCTGCCACTGCGCAAACTGGAGATCCGGGCACAGGATGGCCGCCTGCTCAATCAGGCGGACACCAAAGTGGCGATCCCTGCATCGGCCCCATAATAGCAGCTAAAACTTGCCCGGCGTCGGTTCACGCCGCGCGATTTCATCGGCCTCAAGCTGGGCCATATCGAGCAGGTAGCCAAGCAAGTCGAGCCGGTGCCGCTTGGCAAGCTGGGACAACTCCGCCACCGCTCCGGAAATGAAGCTCGCCGCCTCGGCGGGACCGCCATCGGTGGCAGCATTATTGGTTTGCAGGAAATCGCTGCGGCTTTCGCGTGCGGCCATCCACGCAAACCCTTCCAAGGCGAGAATCAATCGCTAAAGACGTATTTTTTAATAATACACGTAAAAATTGTACAATCAAAAGTATCCATGCGATGCAACCATAACGTGAAAATGAGCGTCGGAAGGGCGGCGATCACCAGGTCACGATTTGACAGCGGACCCCCTTTTTACCCATGTATCGGGCAAGCCAGCCTGAAGGAATCTCGCGATTCCGGCCCGCGTATCCCATGTAAGCCATTGGAATCAAATGAATCTCGTCATTGTCGAGTCGCCTGCGAAGGCCAAGACGATCAACAAGTATTTGGGCTCCTCCTACGAGGTTCTGGCCTCATATGGTCATGTCCGCGACCTTCCGGCCAAGAACGGATCGGTCGATCCGGAGGCCAATTTCCAGATGATCTGGGAAAACGATCCCAAGGCGGCCGGCCGTCTCAACGAGATTGCCAAGGCGCTCAAGGGCGCCGACAAGCTGATCCTCGCAACCGACCCTGATCGCGAAGGTGAAGCCATCTCCTGGCACGTCCTGGAGATCATGAAGGAAAAGCGCGCGCTCAAGGATCAGAAGATCGAGCGCGTCGTCTTCAACGCCATTACCAAGCAGGCCGTCACCGAGGCCATGAAGAATCCGCGCCAGATCGACGGCGCGCTGGTCGACGCCTATCTGGCGCGCCGCGCGCTGGATTATCTGGTCGGCTTCACCCTCTCCCCGTGCTCTGGCGCAAACTGCCGGGTGCGCGTTCCGCCGGCCGTGTGCAGTCGGTCGCCTTGCGGCTGGTTTGCGACCGCGAACTCGAAATCGAGAAATTCGTTCCACGCGAATACTGGTCGCTGCTCACCACGCTGGCGACGCCCCGCGGCGAGAGCTTCGAGGCACGCCTCGTCGGCGCCGACGGCAAGAAGATCCAGCGCCTCGACATCGGCAGCAGCGCGGAAGCCGAGGATTTCAAGAAGGCGATCGAGTCCGCCACCTTCACCGTCACCACGGTGGAAGCCAAGCCCGCGCGCCGCAATCCGCAGTCGCCATTCACGACTTCAACGCTGCAACAGGAAGCCAGCCGCAAGCTGGGCTTTGCGCCGGCGCACACCATGCGCATCGCGCAGCGTCTCTATGAAGGTATCGACATCGGCGGCGAAACCACCGGTCTCATTACTTATATGCGTACCGACGGCGTGCAGATCGATCCTTCGGCCATCACGCAGGCCCGCAAGGTGATCGGCGAGGACTACGGCAACGCCTATGTGCCGGATGCGCCGCGCCAGTACACCTCAAAAGCCAAGAACGCGCAGGAAGCGCACGAAGCCATCCGCCCGACCGACCTGTCGCGGCGCCCGGCCTCGCTGAAAGCCAGGCTCGATAACGATCAGGCCCGGCTTTATGAATTGATCTGGATGCGCACCGTCGCAAGCCAGATGGAATCCGCCGAGATGGAACGCACCACCGTCGACATCGCGGCCAAGGCCGGCGCGCGCCTGCTCGAATTGCGCGCCACCGGTCAGGTGGTGAAGTTCGATGGCTTTCTCGCGGTCTATCAGGAAGGCCGCGACGACGATCCCGAGGACGAGGACAGCAAGCGCCTGCCCGTGATCAATCAGGGCGAAAACCTCAAGCGCGAAAGCCTCAGCGTCACCCAGCATTTCACCGAGCCGCCGCCGCGCTTCTCGGAAGCCTCGCTGGTCAAGCGCATGGAAGAACTCGGCATCGGCCGGCCTTCGACCTATGCGTCAATCCTGCAAGTGCTGAAGGATCGCGGCTATGTGAAGCTCGAGAAGAAGCGCCTGCACGGCGAGGACAAGGGCCGCGTTGTCGTGGCCTTCCTCGAGAATTACTTCTCGCGTTACGTCGAATTCGACTTCACCGCCGACCTGGAAGAAAAGCTCGACAAGATTTCGAACAATGAAATCTCGTGGAAGCAGGTGCTGGCCGATTTCTGGAAGGACTTCATCGGCGCCGTCAACGACATCAAGGATGTGCGCGTCACCGAAGTGCTCGACGTGCTCGACGCGATGCTCGGCGAGCACATCTACGAGCCGCGCGCCGATGGCGGCGATCCGCGGCAGTGCCCGAGTTGTGGCACCGGCAAACTGAACCTCAAGGCCGGCAAGTTCGGCGCGTTCGTCGGCTGCTCGAACTATCCCGAGTGCCGCTACACCCGCCCTCTCGCCTCCTCAAGTGGTGCGAGCGACCGGCCGCTTGGCAAGGATCCGGTGTCGGGCCTCGAAGTCATGGTCAAGGCCGGACGGTTCGGTCCCTACATCCAGCTCGGCGACGCCAAGGATTACGGCGAGGGCGAGAAGCCAAAGCGTGCGGGCATTCCGAAGAACATGTCACCCGCAGACGTTGAACTCGAACTTGCGCTGAAGCTGCTCTCGCTGCCGCGCGATATCGGACCGCATCCGGAAGATGGCGAAGTGATCACCGCCGGCATCGGCAGGTTCGGTCCGTTCGTGCGTCACGGCAAGACCTATGCGAGCCTCGAAGCCGGCGACGACGTCTACAACGTCGGCCTCAATCGCGCGGTGACGCTGATTGCGGAAAAAGATTCTGAAAGGCCCGAGCCGCCGTTTCGGCGCGGACCCCGGCAAGCCTGTCGGCGAATATCCGGCTCGCGGCGGCACCATCATGGTGAAGACCGGCCGTTACGGCGCCTATGTCACCATCGACGGCATCAACGCAACGATCCCGAGCGACAAGACGCCGGAGACCATCACGCTTGCGGAAGCCATCGCCCTGATCGAGGAACGCGCAACCAAGGGCGGCGGCAAGCCGAAGCGCGGCGCCAAAAAGACGACAACGAAGACCGCGAAGAAGGCTGCCAAGCCGGCTGACGCGAACGGCGCGGCCGAAATCGAGACGTCCGCGAAGAAGCCGGCTGCCAAGAAAAAAGCCGCCAAGCCCGTCGCGAAAAAGGCTGCGCCGAAAAAGGCTACGGCCGAGCCCGTCTCGCTGAAGGACGCCGCCAAGGCCAAGGCGTCGAAAGTTGCCGCTGCCAAGATCACCAAGGTCGCGGAAAAGAAGAGCGCCGGTAAAGCACGCGGATAATGAAAAAGAAAAGCGACGCGACAACTGCCTTTCCCGACCGGGAGAGCATTGTCGCGTTCGTCAAGGCGCAGCCCGGTGAAGCGGGCACGCGCGAACTGGCCCGGCATTTCGGACTGAAAAACAGATCCCGCGCGGCATTGCGGCGGATTCTCCGCGAGCTTGCCGACGAAGGCATAATCGAGAAACGCGGCAAGAAAATCGCCGAGCCGAAATCGCTGCCGCCGACCATCATTGCCGACATCACAGGCCGTGACAGCGACGGCGAACTGATCGCGTCTCCGGCCGAATGGCTTGAAGAAACCGACGGCCCCGCCCCGCTCATCCGCATCCATGTTCCTCGCCGCCCGCAACCCGGCACCGTTGCCGGAATAGGCGATCGTGCGCTGCTGCGCGTGGAGAAGCCCGACAGCAAGCACGACAAGGCCTATCGCGGCCGCGTCATCAAACTGCTCGACAAGGCCGCGCATCGCGTGCTCGGAATTTTCCGCGCCCTGCCGAATGGCGATGGCCGGCTGATCCCGATCGACAAGAAACAGGTTGGCCGTGAACTGGCCATCGCAGCCGCCTACGCCAACGGCGCGCAGGACGGCGATTTGGTCAGCGTCGAACTGATGCGCTCGCGCGGCTACGGACTGCCGTCCGGCAAGGTGAAGGAACGGCTCGGTTCACTGAAGACCGAGAAGGCCGTCAGCATGATCGCGATTCATGCTCACGAGATTCCGCAGGAATTCCCCGCCGACGTCATCGCTGAATCCGAAGCGGCCAAGCCCGCGGCGCTCGCCGGGCGTGAGGACTGGCGCAACGTGCCGCTCGTCACCATCGATCCGCCGGACGCGAAAGACCATGACGACGCGGTTCACGCCGAGCCCGACAGCGACCCGCACAACAAGGGCGGCTATATCGTCAACGTCGCCATCGCCGATGTCGCGTTCTACGTCCGCCCGCAATCGCCGCTCGACCGCGAAGCCGTGAAGCGCGGCAACTCGGTCTATTTCCCCGACCGCGTCGTGCCGATGCTGCCGGAACGCATCTCCAACGATCTGTGTTCGCTGAAGCCGGGCGAGCCGCGCGGCGCGCTCGCAGTCCGCATGGTGATTGATAAGGATGGCCGCAAGCGCTCGCATACGTTCCACCGCGTGCTGATGCGCTCTGCTGCGAAACTGCACTACGCACAGGCGCAGGCCGCCATCGACGGACGTCCCGACGACACCACCGGCCTCCTGCTCGATCCGATCCTGAAGCCGCTTTACGACGCCTACGCGCTGGTCAAGCAAGCCCGAGACGAACGCGATCCACTCGATCTGGATTTGCCCGAACGCAAGATTCTTTTGAAGCCTGATGGCACCGTCGATCGCGTGGTGACGCCGGAGCGTCTCGACGCGCATCGGCTGATCGAGGAGTTCATGATCCTCGCCAACGTCGCCGCCGCCGAAACGCTCGAGAAGAAAGCGCTGCCGCTGATCTATCGCGTGCATGACGAGCCGACCGTGGAGAAAGTTCACAACCTCCGCGAATTTCTCAAGACGCTCGACATGCCGTTCTCAGCCACTGGCGCGCTGCGGCCGTCCGTCTTCAACCGCATTCTCGTGCAGGTGAAAGGCCGCGACGCGGAATCGCTCGTCAACGAAGTCGTGCTGCGCTCGCAGGCGCAGGCTGAATATTCCGCCGAGAACTATGGCCACTTCGGTTTGAACCTTCGCCGTTATGCGCATTTCACGTCGCCGATCCGCCGATACGCCGATCTGATCGTGCACCGCGCGCTGATCCGCGCGCTCGGACTAGGCGAAGGCGCGTTGCCGGACACCGAAACATTTGAAACGCTCAGTGAAGTGGCTGCGGCAATTTCTCTCACCGAGCGGCGCGCGATGAAAGCGGAACGCGAAACCGCGGACCGGCTGATTGCGCATTTCCTCGCCGATCGCATCGGCGCGACATTCGACGGACGGATTTCCGGCGTCACGCGCGCGGGATTGTTCGTAAAATTGACTGGAACAGGAGCAGACGGACTCATTCCCGTTCGCACGCTGGGAAGCGAATACTACAATTACGACGAAGCGCGCCACGCCTTGATCGGCTCCCGCAGCGGAGCCATGCATCGATTAGGTGACGTGGTGCAGGTTCGTCTGGTAGAAGCTGCACCGGTGGCTGGCGCGTTGCGCTTCGAACTCCTATCTGAAGGTTCGATCGCACCACGCGGAGGCCGCATCCGCGATAGCCGTAAAACCAAGCCGCATGCCGGCGGCAAGACACGGCCGGGACGCGACAAGAAAGACGGCAAGAAAAAATCACGCAAGCCTTCCGGCAGCAAGGCGCGCAAACCGAAGAAGGGCTGATCTTCGAGGTCGGTCTTCAAAAAGAGACATCATGGAAAGCCGGACCACAATGCCAGCCGCGACATGGACCCCAACGCCTCAGCCTCTGCCGAAACGCAATGTCTGGCAGGCGATGGCCCGCGGCCTGCGCTGCCGCTGCCCGAATTGCGGTGAAGGCAAGATCTTCCGCGCGCTTTCCTGAAGGTCGCTGACAACTGCACGGTTTGCGGACAGGACTTCAGCGGCCATCGCGCCGACGATCTGCCAGCCTACCTCGTGATCGTCATCGTCGGCCATATCGTGGTGCCGATCGTGCTGTGGATCGAGACGGACTATGCGCCGCCGGTCCCCCTGCAACTTGCCATCTATTTGCCGCTGACGCTCATCTCCGCATTGTTGCTCTTGCAACCGGTCAAGGGAGCCGTGGTAGGATTGCAGTGGGCGTTCCGCATGCACGGCTTCGACGAGAGCCGGCCCGAGGGCGTCGAGGAAGGCACTATCGCGAAGCTGAACGTGGTGAAATGAGCGGACCTGAAAAAGAAGAAAAAGAAGACGACAGCCACCCCTATCGACGCCCGAAAGACGCCGCGACACTAATCCTGGTCGATCGCAGCGCAAGCGTGCCCAAGGTTCTGGTCGGCAAACGGCACGACAACGTCGTGTTCATGCCGGGCAAGTTCGTGTTCCCCGGCGGCCGGGTCGATGCGACCGACAACAAGATTCCGGTAGCTGCGGACATCCCGAAGGCCCTCGAGAAAAACTCATCGGCGGCAGCCCGAAGATCGCGCCTGCCCGCGCCCGCGCGCTGGCCGTCGCGGCGATCCGCGAAGCCTGCGAGGAAACCGGTCTCTGCCTTGGGCGGAAAGTCCCGCGCATGAACGGCACGGCGGCAAAGCTCACCGGCGACTGGAGGCCCTTCGCCGAAGCCGGGTTGCTGCCCGACCCATCGGGACTTTTCCTGATCGCCCGCGCCATCACCCCGCCCGGCAGGGTCCGCCGATCCGATACGCGTTTTTTCACAGCCGATGCGTCATCCATCGCGCACCGGGTTGAAGGCGTCGTCCATGCCGACGCCGAACTGGTGGAGTTGGTCTGGGTCGAACTCGGCTCGCTCACGCTGGCGGATCTGCACCAGATGACGAAAATGGTGCTGCGTGAACTGGCTCAACGTCTCGCCACCGGCCCCCTGTCCCACGCCGCCGACGTGCCATTTTTCCACTTTTACGGCGGCAGGATGCAGCGGGACACGATCTAGGCCGTCTATCCACCGCGCTCCCCCGGTCATCAAAAATTCTCAACCAAACGATCGCGTGGGCCATTATGCTGGCCGGCAAAGGGCGGCAGAGTGCCGTCAGGGATGATCGAGCCACGTTTGTCATGCGTACCGGCACTGCCATATCGGTCGTCGCTCATGTCGCGGCTCTGACAGCATGTCTCGTCCTCGCGGGCGTGCGACCGTTCGACCCAACGACTGCCGAGGCCATTACCGTTGACATTGTGACGCCGGACCAGGCTCCGCCGCTGCCGAAAGAGCCTGATCCCACCTACGACTTCCCCACGCTGTCAGAAAAGGAGCCGCAGCAGCAATCCAAGGCGCAGCAGGAGCCGTCCCCGGAAAAGACTCCTGAGCCATCCCAGCCAGCACCCAAGCCGCCATCGCCTCCAGCCGCCGCCGAAAAATCCAAAGCCGACGCCAAACAGGCGGCGCTCCAGCAGAAGCCGGTCGAGCCGCCAAAGCCCGTCGAACAGCCGAAGCCTGTCGAGCAACAGCAGCAAGCCCGGCCTCAACCGCAGCCCCAGGAACAACCGACAGCACCACCGCCCCAGGAGCAGGAACAACCGGTCGTCCCGACTGCGCAACCAGACATCACTTCCAAGTTCGGCATGATGTTCACGCTACCTGACCCTGGATCTGGTGGCGACTTCGATGCCAAGGCGACGGCCAACGCAAATATCAAGGTCGAGGATGCCGCGGCGCTCCGCGCCCATCTCAAGACCTGTTCGATCCTGCCGAAGTCGGTGTCGCCCTCCGACAATGTGCGGATCGTGCTGCGCGTGGCCTTCCTTCCCGACGGACGCCTCGGCAAGGAGCCGCTTCTGATCGAAGCCAGCGCCTCCGAAAAAGGACCCGCGCTGATGCAGAGCGCGATGAAAGCTCTGACGAGCTGCCAGCCCTACACCATGCTTTCGGCGGACCGCTACAACGAATGGCGCATGCTCGATCTCGCCTTTACGCCAAAGGATTTCAAGGGCGGATAGCCGCCCGCGGGGCGACGGCGAGACCTCTCCGAAGCGTGATGACAGCGCGGAAAAATTCATCCCTTTCCCAATGACAAAAAGCAATAATTGCCTGTAGCAACGCGGCCCGCGCGCCACCATACAATCTGTCGGTCTGCTTCACGCTCTTTGATCTCATCCGGGGAAATAAAATGAGCCCACGCCAGTTGCGCCTCGGCGCGTTCATGCGTCCCGTCAGCATCCACACCGCCGCATGGCGCTATCCCGGCAGTTTCCCCGACGCCAATTTCAACCTCGCTCACCTCAAGCGCTTTATTCAAAAGCTCGAACACGGCAAGTTCGACGCCTTCTTCATGGCCGATCACCTTGCGGTGATGAACATGCCGATCAATGCGCTCAAGCGCAGCCACACCGTCACGTCGTTCGAGCCATTCACATTGCTGGCGGCGCTGGCGGGTGCAACCGAGCGCATCGGGCTGGTCGCGACGGCTTCGACGACCTACGACGAGCCGTATCATGTGGCGCGCCGCTTCGCGTCACTCGACCACATCAGCGGCGGACGCGCCGGCTGGAACGTCGTCACCACCGGCAATCCGGAAACGGCGCTGAATTTCGGCCGCGACGATCACATGGAGCACAGCGATCGCTACAAGCGCGCGCGTGAATTCTTCGATGTCGTCACCGGCCTTTGGGATTCGTTCGCCGACGACGCATTCGTGCGCGATGTCGAGAGCGGGCTTTATTTCGATCCGGCGAAAATGCACACGCTGAATCACAAGGGCCAGTTTCTTTCGGTGAAGGGGCCGCTGAACATCGCGCGTCCACCGCAGGGCTGGCCGGTGATTGTGCAAGCGGGTGCGTCCGAATCCGGCAAGCAGCTTGCGGCCGAGACCGCCGAAGCAGTGTTCACCGGCGGCGGCACCCTCTCCCAGGCGCAGGCTCTCTATGAGGACATCAAGGGGCGCATGGACAAGCTCGGGCGCGACCGCGAGCATCTGAAGATTCTTCCGGGCGCCTTCGTCGTGGTCGGCGATACGGTCGCGGAAGCTCAGAAGAAGCGCGATGTGCTCGACGGTCTCGTGCACTATGAGAGCGCCATCGCAGGACTTTCCGTCATCCTCGGCACCGATGCATCGAAGTTTGATCCCGACGGCCCGCTGCCTTCCATTCCGGAATCCAATGCCAGCAAGAGCGCCCGCGATCGCATGGTCGAATATGCGGCCACCCACAAGGTGACGGTCCGCCAGCTCGCCCAGCGCGTCGGCGGTTACGGCGGCCTGTCGTTCGTGGGCACGCCGGTCACCATTGCCGATCAGATGGAGGAATGGCTGACAACCTATGCGTCGGACGGCTTCAACATCATGTTCCCGTTCCTGCCGCAGGGCCTCGACGATTTCGTCGACAAGGTGGTGCCCGAGCTTCAGCGCCGGGGCATCTTCCGCAAGGACTACGAGGGCCGCACGCTGCGGGAAAACCTCGGCCTGCCCCAACCCCGAAACCGGTTTTTCGAGGCCACAGGGGCCGCGGACGCGGCTGAATAGCCCCTCAGCGCCGGTCTGGCCGCGCTGAGCCCGGCCATTCCCGCGCTATTTCGTGCGATCCGGCCCGAAAACGGGGTCTTTCCTTTACGGCTTAAAACCTTGACTTTGGGGCGTTCGAAGCTAGTTTGCGCCCAAATGCGGCCCGGCCTGTCGGGACTGCTCGTGATTCCTGACATTCGAGGTTCTGAACATGGCCAAAGCGGTCACCATCAAGGTCAAGCTCGTTTCCAGCGCGGATACTGGCTTCTATTACGTCGCCAAGAAGAACTCGCGCACGATGACCGACAAGCTCGTGAAGAAGAAGTACGATCCGGTCGCGAAGAAGCACGTCGAGTTCCGCGAAGCCAAGATAAAGTAACAATTTCAATTACTTATGTAATCGAACGGAGCCTTCTGGCTCCGTTTTGCGTTTCAGGCGACACTTCCGCGTCCCACAGCGGAGCGCTGGCGTCCAACTCCGGAACCGGCCGTCTCGGATGCTGGTAGCGCGGCGCGCGTCCGGTCGCGCAGGGGCACAGCAACACCAATTCCCTCGAAGTGAGTCACGGCGCTTATTTATGACCGGGGTGCCACGCGCCATTCCAGTTATCGGCCGGTGGATTTAGCCGGAAGGCATCGACGCGCCCGGCGAGCGTCATGGCCGGCCCGTCGCCGGGCACAGCCTGGAGCGCCGCGCCAAAGGCGCGGCTGGCTTCGTCCCAGTTTCGTGCGCGATACGCGGCGAGCCCCTCTGAATACCGGGTTCGCAGCAAAAGCTGCTCCGGTGTGAGTTCGCCCAAGCGCCCCATGATTTCGAAAATCACCTGAGCGGTGGTCTGTCCGGACAATACCACGCGATCGATTTCGCGAACCTCGATGGCAGGACCGGCGGCGGCAATCGTGGCCCCTGACACCAGCGAGCGGCTTCCATAAACCTTGTTGAGCATTTCGAGGCGCGACGCGGCGTTCACCGTGTCGCCCATCACCGTATAGCTCATCATGAACTCGGAGCCGATGCTGCCGACCAGTACCTCGCCCGTCGCAATGCCGATCCGCAGATCGCATTCACTGGGCACGGAACGTACGCCAAGCAATTCCGGAATCTCGGTTCGCAATGCCCCGATGTGCTCGATCATCTCGATCGCGGCGAGGCACGCAAGCCGCGCATGATCTCCTTCGTCGGTGAAAGGAGGCCCCCAATAGGCCATCACGCCGTCGCCGATGTACTTGTCGATGATTCCCTTGTGATTGCGGATCGGCCCGGACACCGTCGACAGATAATGGTTCATCACCTTGACGAGACCCTGCGGAGTCATGCCCTCGCTGAAACTGGTGAATCCCTTCATGTCGCAGAACAACACCGTCATGACCCGGCGCTGGCCTTCGGATGCAGTCAGCGCGGGACGATCGATCAGCCCCTGCACAACCTGCGGATCGATGTACTTGCCAAAAGTCTCGCGGACGCGCTCGTTCCGGCGCAACTGATCGACCATGCGATTGAAGGCTGCCGTCAGTTGCCCGATCTCGTCTCGCGTTGTGATGCTGATCGAACCATCGAGATGGCCTGCTTCCACGGCCCGCGTGCCGTCCAGCAACCTGCGGACCGGTCGGGTAATGCCGGAACTGACCAGAACCGAAACCGTCAGTCCCAGAATTGCAGCGAGAGCCGTCACGATGGCCGAGACGAATATCGCCTGCCGCTGATGACCCATGGTCACGACGGCGTCCGCGCGGACCTGCGTCAACATGTCGGCGCGGATGGAGTCGATCTTCGTATTAAAATCGTCGCGAAGAGCATCAAGACGAACCAGGCTACGCTCAACTTCCGGAATGTTCCGGCTTTCAAGGAACGAAAAAAGTCTCGCGCTTTCGTCGTTGATGTATCTTCGAATATCATTGTTGGCGGATTCGATCCGGCTATCGATGCGCGCCAGCGTCGCGTTGTCCGACTGCGTCGCATCGTCAGCGATAATGGCGTTGATAAGAGAACGCGCGCTTTCCGCCTCGCGTTCGACTTCGATGCCTTTGGCTTCAAAAATCCGCTTGCGCTCCGCATAGACAGAATCATCAGGAGGCGTCTGCATCTTCGCGATGGCCATCTGGCGCAGCGCCAGCGCCTGCTCCAGCGAGCGGACGTCCATTCGCGCCACATGACCGTAGGCCTGAACGTATTTCGATGTCAGTTCGTCGAGATAGGTCGCCACCCTGCCCGACATCACCATCGACAGGACCGACGTGATCGCCATCAGGATGATAAGCCCGACGGCGATCCCGACGATTTGTCTTTTGATGGATTGGCGGATCATCAACCTGCGCCTTTCGGCCTGGCGAAGCGAACGTCAGGACTGACGTTCAGATATGCACGACCAGCGCCCGCATCGAACCTGCGACACTGGCGTCATGCTGCGGCGGCAACGACCCGGTTTCGCCCGTCATTCTTGGCGCGATAGAGCGCCTGATCGGCCCGCTTGAGGACGTCGCCGATAGCCTCGCCCTTGGTCTCGAGAGTCGAAATGCCGATAGAAATCGTGACTTCGATACGCTTGGCGCCCTTCTCGATGGCAAAAAGGTTCGTTAGCAATGGACCGGCGTAGGCGTTCGGCCACCATTCCCGCCACATGCAGATCGGTCTCCGGCATCACGATGACGAATTCCTCGCCGCCATAGCGGCACGCCAGATCGATGCCACGGATCGACTTGCGGATGCGCACCGCGAACTCGCGCAGCACATCGTCGCCAGCATCGTGGCCGTAATTGTCGTTGATCGACTTGAAGTAGTCGATGTCCAGCATCATCAGCGCCAGCGGCTTGGCGCGCAGCGACGCCTGCTCCGCCAGCGTCGCCAGATGGCTTTCCATGTAGCGGCGATTATGCAATCCGGTCAGAGGATCGGTGATCGCCATTTCGATGGAATTCTGCACGTTGTCGCGCAGATGGTCGGTGTAGCGGCGCTTGCGGATCTGGGTGCGCGCCCGCGCCAGCAACTCGTTCTTGTCCACCGGGCGAAGCAGGTAGTCGTTGACGCCGATTTCGAGCCCGCGCAGCAGCCGCGCATTGTTGTCGGCATCCGCAATAGCTAGGATCGGCACGCTGCGCGTCCGCTCCAGCGAACGCGCCTGACTGCACAGCCGCAGCCCGTCGAAATTCTCGAGACCCAGCGACACGATCAGCAGGTCGTAATTGCCCTCGGCCGCATGAAACAGCGCCTCGGCCGGGTTGGGCTCGACATCGACGCTATGTTCGGTGGCCAGCACAGGAGCCAGGCGCTCGTAGGACGACGGCCGGTCGTCCACCAGCAGAATGCGACCGCCCTTCCCGGTATCAGCAACCGCATTGCGCTCCGGCGCATTGACGCCGATTTCCAGCGAGGTGATCGCGCGCATGCGCAATTCATCGGTCATCATCTTCAATCGCGTCAGCGAGCGCACGCGGGCGATCATCACCACGTCCGACACCGGCTTGGTGAGGAAGTCATCGGCGCCGGCATCGAGGCCCCGCACGCGGTCGGACGGGCTGTCCAGCGCCGTCACCATGATGACGGGAATGAAATGGGTTTTCGGATTCGATTTCAGGCGGCGGCACACTTCGAAGCCGTCGATGTCGGGCATCATGACGTCGAGCAACACGATGTCACATTCGGCGCGTTCGCAGATGTCGAGCGCCTGCATTCCGCAATTCGCCGTCACCACGTCGAAATACTCGGCGGACAGGCGCGCCTCAAGCAATTTCACGTTGGCAAGAACGTCATCGACGACCAGAACGCGCGCGGACATCGTAGTCTCCTAACCGACAAACCGTCTAACGGTCTCGATAAATTTTCCAACCGAGATCGGCTTGGACAAATACGCCTCGCATCCACCTTCACGGATACGTTCTTCGTCGCCCTTCATCGCGAAGGCCGTCACCGCGACCACTGGGATCGCTCGCAAATCGGCATCCGCCTTGATCCAGCGGGTCACATCGAGCCCGGAAACCTCGGGAAGCTGAATATCCATGAGAATGAGATCGGGCCGGTATTTGCGAGCAAGATCGAGTGCTTCAACCCCATTGCGCGTGCCGACCGTCTGATATCCATGGGCCTCCAGCAGATCGCGGAAGAGCTTCATATTGAGCTCGTTGTCTTCCACGATCAGGACGGTTTTCGCCACCCTGCCCTCCAATTCCCGCAAAATGCCCGTGCGTGCTGAAACCAATGAAATTCGCCACGCCGTGATGACTCGGGCATGATCGGAGAAAATAGAGACGATAAGTTACGGAAAGGCAAACGGAACCCATGAGAAAAGGCCCTACCAACCCTCAGGAAGTTGCTGAATTTGTTGCGATTCAAGCCCTTTCCTTCCTGGCCTCCGACCCCGAGCGGCTGGGGTTGTTCCTGACCGAGAGCGGTATCGGTCCGCAAACGCTGCGCACGGCGGCGACCGACCCGAAATTCCTCGCCGGCGTGCTGGATTTCATCGTGCGCGATGACGCAACCGTGAAGGCCTTCGCCGATGCGTCGCAACTGACGCCGGAGGCGGTCACAAACGCGCGCGAAGTGCTGGACCCGCGCTGGGAGTGACGCATTGAGCGACCACCCGCCCGCCGATTCGCCCGGATTCTGTCGCGACTGCCTGACGGACGCCGCAGGGACGGCGATGCGTTGCGCGGAATGCGGTTCTCCCCGCCTCGTCCGGCATCGGTCGCTCCCGGCGCTGACGCTTGCCCACATCGATTGCGACGCATTCTACGCCACCGTGGAGAAGCGCGACAATCCGGAGATCGCCGACAAGCCCGTCATCATCGGTGGCGGCAAGCGCGGTGTCGTCTCGGCCGCCTGCTACATCGCGCGCACCTATGGCGTGCGCTCGGCCATGCCGATGTTCAAGGCGCTGGATCTCTGCCCCTCTGCGGTCGTGGTCCGCCCCGACATGGCAAAATATGTCCGCGTCGGCCGCGAAGTTCGTCACGCCATGATGGCGCTGACGCCGCTGGTCGAGCCGCTGTCGATCGACGAGGCGTTTCTCGATCTCAGCGGCACCACGCTGGTGCATGGCATGATCCCCGCCAAGGTACTGGCGCGGTTCGCTTCCCAGGTGGAGCGCGACCTCGGCATCACAGTGTCGGTCGGCCTGTCCGTGAACAAGTTTCTCGCCAAGATCGCCTCCGATCTCGACAAGCCCCGCGGCTTCGCCGTGCTCGACCAGGAGGAAGCGCGCGCGATGCTGGCCGACCGGCCCGTCGGATTCATCTACGGCGTCGGCCCGGCCTCGCAGGAGAAACTGTCGCAACGTGGCTTCCATCTCATCAAGGACCTGCAACGCGCCGAAGAGACCGACCTGATGAAGCAGTTCGGCCCCGAAGGCCGGCGGCTGTGGCGGCTGGCGCGCGGGATCGACGACCGCAAGGTGGTGGCGGATCGCGGCGCCAAGACGATTTCGAACGAGACCACGCTGGACACCGACATCCGTGATTTCACAACGCTGGAGAAAATCCTGTGGCGGTTGTGCGAAAAAGTCTCGTCGCGCCTCAAGAGCGGCGACCTGTCCGGTTCGACCATCACGCTGAAACTCAAGACTGCCGATTTCAAGCAGCGCACCCGCTCGCAATCGATTGCCGTACCGACGCAACTGGCGACGCGCATCTTCGCCACGGTGCGCGAGATGCTCAGCCGCGAGATCGACGGCACCGCATTCAGGCTGATCGGCGCCGGCGTCAGCGCGCTCAAGCCCGGCGCCGAAGCCGACGATCAGGATCTGCTCGACCAGCGCTCGGCGCACGCCGAGCGCGCAATGGACAACGTGCGCAAGAAGTTCGGCAATGCCGCCGTGATGCGCGGGATTGCGTATGACGGTCCTGCGAAGGCGGAATGACGGTCCACCTGCCCTCTGACCTCATCCTGAGGAGCGCGCTCTTGCGCGCATCTCGAAGGATGAAGTTTGCTGGAACAAGACCCACCGACCTCATGGTTCGAGACGCATCGCTACGCGATGCTCCTCACCATGAGGACACCGCTACTTACAAGGCTTGGTTTCCTTGATGTCGATCTTGCCCATGGCCCCGGCAATGACGAAATCGTTGTAGTCCAGCACCAGCGCGCGCGAGACGCCGTCCTCGTACAACTCGAACGACATCGCATAAACCGGCGTCTGCTCGCCGGACTTGGACTGCGCCGCGCGATCATAGTAGCTCACGGTGACCGGCCACCGCGTCAGAGATTTGAACTTTTCATTGCCGGTCGCAGCGTCCGGCGCTGCCGGCGCTTTGGTCCCGGGAATCGGCTGTCCGATTACGGTCAGTGTATTATAGACTTTCTCGCCGTCGTCCGAGCCGTCATAGACGGTGAGTTCGAGCAGCGACTTGCCCGCGCGCGCCGCTTCGATAATGAGTTTGACCTGCTCGGTCGGAAACACCGCATCGTCAATGGTGAAGGTCTTCACCTTCGGCTGTTTCAGCTTGACCTTGATGGTCTTGCCGTCTCGCTCCGCGACACCATCAACGGACGTCGCGTCCGCCTCGTTCATGCGGGTCTCGATCTTGAAGCGATAGCTTTTGCCTTCCGCGTCCTCCCAGCTCGTGGAGCGCAGATCGCTGGTCGTCGTCTTGTCCTCGCCGGTTTCGAGTTGCGACACCTGCCGGAATTCGGTGGTGTAGCCCTCGCAGGCGCTGCCGGCGAAATTGTACAGGATGCGGCCCCGCGCGCTGTTGACGCTGGCATTGCCGCGCGATGTCTTCAGGCTCAGGTCGTAGACCGCCTGATGGGCGAGAAACGCGACGCTTGGCGCGGCCTGAGCACCGCTTACAACCGGCACAAGACACGCGACCGACAACATCATCGAGAAAACAAGCGATCCACAAGCTGAAATCCGGCGCGCGCGACGCATGGCGTCTCCTTAAAATGCGAGAATCGAAGAATAATAGCCGCAGCATTGCGCCGCAACCGGGGCAACCCAGCGAAAACGCCTGAATTTAATGGCAAAATTCGCGATCCCGGCGCGCTTGCATGTGCCATCACGATGGGCGAAATATGACGCGCCCGAACACATCGGCGCGAGAACGCCGGACTTCACCGCGGGCAAGCATCAAACACAACATCGAGGACACACATGGCGGGAACGGTCGAGCAGAAGTTGAGCGCGCTGGGCATCGTGTTGCATGAGCCCAATCCGCCGGTCGCGAATTATGTCGGCTTCGTGCGCACCGGAATCTGCTGTTCGTCTCCGGCCAGGTCTGCAACACCCCCGAAGGCAAACTAATCGCAAAAGGCAAGCTCGGCGCGGGCGTAAGCGTCGAGCAAGGCGCCGCGGCCGCGCGCGGCTGCGCGATCAATCTCCTTGCGCAGGTCAAGATGGCGCTGGGCGATCTCGACAAGGTCGCGCGCGTCGTCCGCCTCGGCGGCTTCGTCAACGCGACGCCGGATTTTCTCGACGGGCCGAAGGTGCTGAACGGCGCGTCGGACCTGATGGTTGCGGCGTTCGGCGACAAGGGACGCCATGCCCGCACCACAGTTGGCGTCGCCGCCCTGCCCTCCGACGCCGCGGTGGAAGTCGAAGGCATCTTCGAGGTCGCGTGAGCATGATCCCGAAAAGTGGGCACCGGTTTTCGGATAAGATCATGATCAAAAAGACAAGCCAATGTTTTCCCGCGCGCCCGGCTGGTTGACGGCTCGCCCGATCGCTCATCGCGGCCTGCATGATCGTGCGCGCGGCATCATCGAGAATATGCCGTCGTCGATCGACGCCGCCGTCGCCGGCAATTTCGCCATCGAGGTCGATCTGCAACCCACCGCCGATAACGAGGCGATGGTGCATCACGACTATGAACTTGGCCGCCTGACGCAAGGCAGCGGCGAGCTTCTGTCGTTGACCGCCGCACAACTCAAGCAGGTGGCATTCAAGCACACGGCCGAGCACATGATGACGCTCGGCGATCTCTGCGCACGCGTCGCCGGGCGCGTGCCGCTGGTGCTTGAAGTGAAAAGCCGCTTCGATGGCAGCCGGACGCTGGTAAAGCGGATGGCGGAGGTGCTGGCCTCCTATAGCGGGCCGGTAGCGGCGATGTCGTTCGACCCCGACCAGGTCATGGCGATCCGCGAACTGATGCCGACCCTGACGCGCGGCATCGTCGCGGAACGGCACTACACCGAGGGCGAGTGGACACGGCTGCCGCCCGCAAAAACCCGCGAGATGACCGGCCTGCGCCATGCCTTCCGAACGCAGCCGCATTTCGTCAGTTACCGGGTCGACGATCTGCCTGCGCCCGCGCCCTGGATCGCACGCAACATCTTCGGCTGCGCGCTTGTGACCTGGACCGTGCGGACACCGGAACAGCGCGCGCGCACCGCCCGTTACGCCGACCAGATGACCTTCGAGGGGTTCATTCCATAAGCCCGAAAACGATGCCAAATACTTGAAGTCATCCGCGCGAAAGCCGATCTATACTGATGAACAGGTTCGGTTTTCTCACGGCCACGGTGCCCCTTTCCCTTGACGGATTCCTGCGAGATTACCCTTGAAGCGGTCTCATCGATCGGCCAAATCACGGCCGACGAATGGAATGCGTGCGCCAATTCGGAAGGCGTCTACAACCCGTTCGTGTCGTATGCCTTTTTCACCGCGCTGGAAGCCTCCGGCTCGGCTGTGGCTCGCACCGGCTGGGCACCACGTCACCTGGTGGCGCGGATGGATGGTCAAGCCGTCGGCATCGTACCGTGTTATCTGAAAAATCATTCGCAGGGCGAATACGTGTTCGATCACGGCTGGGCCGACGCCTACGCCCGCGCAGGCGGTAGCTATTACCCGAAACTGCAAGCCACCGTTCCGTTCACGCCGGCCACCGGGCCTCGGCTGCTGGTCCGCGATAACGTCGATGCGACGCGCGTTCGCGAGTCGCTGGCGAGCGGGCTGATTGCCCTGTGCGGCGTGACCCAAGCGTCGTCGGTGCATGTCACCTTCGCTCGCGAAGACGAATGGACATTCCTCGCCGGGCACGGATTCCTGCAACGCACCGATCAGCAGTTTCACTGGCGCAACGAAGGCTACGGCACGTTCGAGGATTTCCTCGCCACGCTGGCCTCACGCCATCGCAAGGCGATCCGCCGTGAGCGCCGCGACGCGCTGGCCAACGGCATCACCATTCATCCCCTTACCGGCGACGACATCACGCCCGACGCCTGGGATGCCTTTTTCGAATTCTACATGGAGACCGGTTCGCGCAAGTGGGGCCGGCCCTATTTGACGCGCGCCTTCTACACCCAGATCGGCGAGACCATGGCCAAGGACGTGCTGCTGGTGATGGCCAAGCGCGAAGGCCGATGGGTCGCCGGCGCGATCAACTTCATCGGATCGGACACCCTGTTCGGCCGCCACTGGGGCGCCATCGAACATCATCCGTTCCTGCATTTCGAGGTCTGCTACTATCAGGCCATCGACTTCGCCATCCAACGTGGACTGAAACGCGTGGAAGCCGGAGCGCAGGGCGAGCACAAGATCGCCCGCGGCTACCTGCCGCAGACCACCTACTCGGCGCACTACATTGCCGACCCGGCCCTGCGCCGTGCGATACGCGACTATCTCAAGCAGGAGCGCAGCTACGTGCAGGAATCGGTGCGCGAATTGACCGAGGCCGGACCGTTCCGCAAAGCGGATAACGGCGATTGACACATCCGGCGTTGTGACCGTCCCGCAGGCAGCCTAACCTGAATCTGCTTTTGCCTGTCACATACGCCGCACCGGAAACGCCGTGAGTTCAATCGCCGCCAATATCCGCGAATTCCTGACACGCCGCGCGCCTGAACTGCGCCAGACCCTCCGCGTCACCATCGCGACGGGTGCTGCTTACATCGCCTACAAATTTCTCGGCCTGCAACAAGGCTACTGGGCGGTGTTCACCGTGCTGATCGTCATGCAGGGGTCGATCGGCGGCACGCTCGGCGCCGCGACGGAGCGAATGATCGGCACTCTCGCCGGCGCCATTTTCGGCGGCCTGGCGGCGGCATTTCATTCGAACACATCCACCGGTATCGGCATCGCCTTGGTGCTCGTGACGTGCGCCACGGTCTGGGGCGCGGCGATTCGACCTCAATTGCGGGTTGCTCCGGTCACGGCGGCGATCATGTTGCTGACCGACCCCGCGGGCGCGCCGGTCGAGCAGTTCGTCGTCGACCGCGTCATCGAAATCGGACTGGGCGGCCTGATCGGCGTGCTGGCGGCAGTGCTGATATTTCCCGCGCGCTCCCATGCTGTCGTGGTGACCCGCTCTGTGGCCGTTCTCACGCGCATCCAGAGGCTGCTGTCGTCGGAAGCCGATGCGCTTGAACGCGGCGAGGCGCTTGTCCCCTCAAGCGAACATCCAGCCTTGCGGCAAGCACTGATGGCGGTCGAGCAGGCGATGAAGGATGCTGAGAGAGAGCGCGCCTCCCGCCTTGCCGATCACCGGATTCCCGCCGCGATCCCGCGCACGCTCTGGCGCGTGCGCAACGACCTCGTCGCCATCGGCAACGTGCTTCGGGAGCCGCTTCCCGCGCCCATCGCATCGAGCCTCGCGCCGGCGGCGGCGAGCCTGCTGCGCGCCGAAGCCGAGTTGACCGGCCGATGTGCGACCGCGCTCAATGCCGTCGCCGTGGTTTCACGCAACGACGTTCCGGCGGTCCATCTCGCGTTCACGGACACATTCAGTGGATTGCGCCAGTCCGGCGTGATGCGCGCGCTCGATTTCAATGCGGTGGGACGCACCTTCGGCCTTGCCTTCGCGCTGGATGGCCTTCACCGCAACCTGACCGACCTCGCGGCCCGGATCGACGAGATTGCAACCGGGATACCAGAGCGCACGGCGAATTCCTGACATACCGATCTTCCGGATGACCCCGCTTGACCGGACGGCGCAGGGCGGCGATTGTGACGCGCCTCATTTCCGGGACAGACCATGACCGCCTACGACACCAACAATATCTTCGCGAAAATCCTGCGCGGCGAACTGCCGTGCCACAAGGTTTACGAGGACGAGTATACGCTCGCATTTCTCGACATCATGCCGCGCTCGCCGGGCCATACGCTGGTGATCCCAAAGCAGCCCGCGCGCAATATCCTCGACATCGATCCGGAAAGTCTGGCCCATGTCGCGCGCACGGCGAAGAAGATCGCCGTCGCTGGCAAGAAGGCCTTCAATGCCGACGGCATCACCCTGCAACAGTTCAGCGAACAGGCCGGCGGACAGGTCGTGTTCCATCTTCATGTCCACATCATGCCGCGCGTTGAGGGCGTGGCGCTGCTGCCAGCGGCAAGCCGCAAGGAAGACGTCAAGGTGCTGGAAGATCACGCCACACGGCTGATCGCGGCGCTGAAGGGCTGAGTTTTCCTGTACCTCATGGTGAGGAGCGCGCATCTTTGCGCGCATCTCGAACCATGAGTAAGCTCCTCATCCTTCGAGACGCGGCCAAACGGCCGCTCCTCAGGATGCGGCACGCAGGCAATCACACCCGACTCAGCCCATCCACCACTTGCCTGCGAGGACAACGATTTCGCCTGCAACCACGCCGGCGAAAACCGATTTCCGCGCGGCCAGATAAACCGCAAAGCCAGCCGCGACCGCACCATATCGCACCACGTCCGGCACCGTTGCCAGCGCCCCGGGCGGCGAAATCAGGATCTGCGCGATGACGCCGGCGAGGATCGCAGCCGCAACCGCCCTCACCCACACCAGGAATTCCGAACCCTCGTCGATGCCGCCGCCGATCACGAGGCCTAGCACGCGCCAGACCTCGTTCGAGAGAAATCCCGCGAACAGCAACAACGCAATCGCCTGACTGTCGCCGAAAAGCCCGCTCATGCGCGCTTCCGCCAGCGATGGATGGCATAGGCGATGGTGCCGGACGTCACGCCGCAGATCATGATGTCCACACCGGTGTGCAGCAGTTGCACCAGCGGATAGAGCGCAAGCCCGAGCGCAAGCGCGAGCTTGTCCACCAGACGATGCGCGTTACGCGCCGTGGACAGGAGGAACGTCAGCGGCGTCAGCGCCAGAATGCCCGCAGCCAGCAGCGGCGGCAGATTGGCCGCAAGCCCAAAGCCGATCGTGGTTGCGACACAGCTCAGGAACACCAGCCCGCAGCCGAGACCATTCACGAATGCGATCCGCCGTTCGCGCGGCACATGCGGCAGAAGGCGGAAACTCTCGACCCACACGGTGACTGCCGTCAGATGCGCCGGCAACGCAAGCTGATGCATTTTCGTCCGAGGCGTGCGCATCATCGGCAGCACGGCCACCACCATCGGCAACAGCCGGATCGCGCTGATGGTCACCGCCAGCGCCGATTCCAGCACCGTTGCACCAGCATGGGACGTCGAGATCAGGATGATCTGCGCGGGCCCGGCCCAGACCAGCATGGTGCTGGCGACCGCCCAGCCCAGCGTGAAGCCGGTATCATGGGCGAAGGCGCCGACGCCGATGAAGGTACCGAACAGCACCAGCGCCAGAATCGACGACAGCGCCGACTTCACGCCGAACGCGAAGGCCGCGGACGCGCTTTGCCATTTCGGGGAATCGAGGGCTGGAAGTGCCAAGGGGACAGAATACCGGATGAATCGTTTGATTCATCACGCGGGTGAAATACCTCCGCCGTCAAGAGATCGCAGACGTTAATTTGGGGAGCGCGACGCAAAAAACACATCGCACAGGCTATGGCGACACATCCGGCGGCGGCAGCCAGCGCGTCGTGCGCCAAACTGAATCTAAAACCAGATCCAGGATCAGACCGACGGCTCGCGTGCGGATGACGACAGCGTGCCGAGCACGCACAGTGCCGCAAACGCGAGACCGATAATTCCGAATGTCAGCACGACAGCCTCCCGGTGGATGCAGCGGAAGAAGTCCCGCAGCGCCCGGCCAGATGATTGGAAAACGGTTTCGCAAAACTTAAACGAAAAACATCGCAATCGCGTTAGCAATTCATTGAGCATAAAATTTTCTCCGGGAATTGAAATTATGCCTGAAATCATTGTATTTCTTTGATCGCCCCTTCGGGGCTTCACCGTTAACCGTCGCAAGAGATTCATCGCGCTGAACTGCTTCCGGCATCCGGACGCCAAGTTGTCATTAACCGCGCCCCTGCGCGTTCTTCAGAACGATGCACGCCTGCCCCGCCCGCTTGATCCGGTCGCACAGATCATTGGCGGCGGCGCGTGTGTCGGCGCCGACCCGCACCTGATAGAACGGGCGGGTGCCTCTGCTCCGGAAGATCGAACTCAGCAGACTCGAATCGCGATCGCCGATCACGGCGCTCAGGCGCTTCATGGTGCGCGCATACATCGCCAGCGCACGGTCGCGCGCAAATCCGGCCGCGAGTTGCACGCCCCAGGGCGCGTCCGCGCCGAGTTTCACGCGTTGCTCAAGTTCGGCCACGAACGGGTTCGGCGCACGCTGCAACAGCGCCATCAGTTCACGGCACCCGGCCGGCGGCGCGCGATCCCTGATCGCTTCATTTTTCCCCGCGGCCGCCCAGTCATCCACCGGCGTGCCGGTGATCGCGTAGACATAGTTGCGGGTCTCGGAAGGCATATAGCCGGTGCCGGCAAGCCATTCCTGCACGCGTCGCGGCCCCGCGTTGTAGGCCGCAGCAGCCAGCCCGAGATTGCCGAACTGCTCGCGCAAGTCGCGCAGGAACTCGGCCGACTTCGGCAGCGCTTGCACGGGATCGAATGGATCAAGCAGTCGCCGCTCGCTCGCCGTCCCCGGCATGAACTGCGCGACGCCCTGAGCGCGCTGGCCGCTGCGCGTGACCGGCCCCACCGCGTCGGGCTGAAAGCGGCTTTCCTGCCAGATAACACGGGCGAAGAATTCCAGCGGCAAACCATGCGCCGTCGCCGCCGACTCGATCATCAGACACATCGCCTCGCGCGCGGACACGTCTTTCGCAATCGAAGACGACAGCATGTCGCCCGCCGGCTTTGCTTCCGGCACTGGTGGCATTGAGACCAAAGCGTCTCCCTGCTCCGGAGCCTTCGCATCGGGTTTCGGTCCGGCCGCCTCGGGCGGTGCGCCTGGCGCGAACGTGCTGGGTGGAACCAGATCATCCGCGCGCGCGGGGGCGCGACCGCCATCAGCGCCACGCCAGCCACCAGACACGCCAACCATGTCGTCGGAACCCACCGTTTCATGCCGCAGACATCGCAGACGAGAATGTCGAAAAGCAGATCGATTCATCGAAAGCCGTCGCATGATTCCAAAAATCGCATCAACATTGGAGCTTGTTGAAAGTCCGTGATCCATCGGGTGAACACATCCGGCCCTCAGGCGATCTGGCCGCAGCCGCCGTTTACCTTAACAAGACCTTTCCGGGATGCGTCATAGCCCCGCCCTCGCAGCCCGCCTAGGGTTAGCAAACAGTGAAAACGGCAGGATCAGCGACTTGCTCGCATTCAACGACATCAATTCACCGCTGGATGGCGCGAGGCATGACATCGCGCCATCGGAGACGCGCGACGCCGGTATCCAGGCCGCGGAATATTCAGAGCAGATCGATGAACTGGAGGCAGAGCGTGTACGCGCCGTCTCGGTGTTCGACATCGAGGCCACACCTCTTCATCAAACAGCTTTTCAGACACCCCGCCCTAACAACGCCAGACGAATAGGCCGCGGGTTGCTGAAGCCGCTGATCGCCATCGCGACAGCGCAGTATGTCATCGTCACCGTGTTGGCCGGACTGACCGCGATCACGGTCGCCTCCACGGCGGGCAAAGCCATCAACGCCAGGTTCGAGCCCATCATCGCCGCGCTGAAGCGCTTCTGATTTCCGCGCGACGCGCAGAGAAAAAAAACCCGGCGATCCTGCGATCGCCGGGTTTTGATTGGTCTCAACAACTTGAGCGAGGCGCTCAGGCCTTCACAAGCGGCGGCTTGGCCGGGCCTTTCGGACCGTCATTGCCCTTCGGCTTGCGGGGCGCGGTACGCTTGCGGGCACCGGGCAGCTTCTCCGGCTTCGGCGTGACCGGACCTTCGACATACTCGAAGCTGATCTTGTCCGCGCCCGCCTCGTCCTTGGCGAGAATGACGCGCACATGGCCGCCGCCCTTGAGTTCGCCGAACAGAAGCTGATCGGCGAGCGGCTTCTTGATGTGCTCCTGGATGACGCGCGCCATCGGCCGCGCACCCATCTGCTCATCGTAGCCTTCCTTGACCAGCCAGGCCTTCGCAGGCTCGGACAGCTCGATGGTCACGTCACGGTCCGCAAGCTGGGCCTCGAGCTGAAGCACGAACTTCTCGACCACCATGCCGATCACATCGGTGTTGAGATGAGCGAACGACACGATCGCATCGAGACGGTTGCGGAATTCCGGCGCGAACTGACGGTTGATCGCCTCATGGTCGTCGCCTTCCCGCTTGCTCCGCGTGAAGCCAAAGGCCTGACGCGCCATGTCGGCCGCGCCGGCATTGGTCGTCATGATCAGGATGACGTTACGGAAGTTGACCTGCTTGCCGTTGTGATCGGTCAGCTTGCCGTGATCCATGATCTGCAACAGCACGTTGTAGAGATCCGGATGCGCCTTCTCGATTTCGTCGAGCAGCACCACGCAGTGCGGATGCTGGTCCACGCCATCGGTCAGCAGGCCGCCCTGATCGAAACCGACATAACCCGGAGGCGCGCCGATCAGACGCGACACGGTGTGCCGCTCCATGTACTCCGACATGTCGAAGCGGATCAGTTCGACGCCGAGGGATGCCGCCAGTTGCTTGGCAACTTCGGTCTTGCCGACGCCGGTCGGTCCCGAGAACAGGTACGAGCCGATCGGCTTTTCCGGTTCGCGCAAGCCCGCGCGCGCAAGCTTGATCGAAGCGGCCAGCGCCTCGATGGCCTTGTCCTGACCGAACACGGTGCGCTTCAGGGTCGCCTCGAGATGCTTGAGCACCTCGGCGTCGTCCTTGGATACAGACTTCGGCGGAATCCGCGCCATCGTTGCGATGGTGGTCTCGATTTCCTTGATGCCGATGGTCTTCTTGCGCTTGTTCTCGGGCACGAGCATCTGCGCCGCACCCGACTCGTCGATCACGTCGATCGCCTTGTCCGGCAGCTTGCGATCATGGATGTAGCGCGCCGACAGGTTCACCGCGGCCTCGATCGCCTCGTTGGTGTACTTGAGCTTGTGGTAGTCCTCGAAATACGGCTTGAGGCCCTTGAGGATGCCAATGGCATCGTCCACCGTCGGCTCGTTGACGTCGATCTTCTGGAACCGGCGCACCAGCGCGCGATCCTTCTCGAAGTGCTGACGGTATTCCTTGTAGGTGGTCGATCCCATGCAGCGGATCGTGCCGGAAGCCAGCGCCGGCTTCAGCAAATTCGATGCATCCATCGCGCCGCCCGATGTCGCGCCCGCGCCGATCACGGTGTGGATTTCGTCGATGAACAGGATCGCATTGGGATGCGCTTCCAGTTCCTTGATGACCTGCTTCAGGCGCTCTTCGAAATCACCGCGATAGCGCGTGCCTGCCAGCAGCGTGCCCATGTCGAGCGAGAACACGGTCGCCGCAGCCAGCACCTCCGGCACTTCGCTGTCGACGATGCGCTTGGCGAGGCCCTCCGCGATCGCGGTCTTGCCGACGCCGGCTTCGCCGACGAACAGCGGATTGTTCTTCTGGCGGCGGCACAGCACCTGGATGGCGCGGTTAATCTCGGCATTGCGGCCGATCACGGGATCGATCTTGCCGTCACGCGCCTTCTTGTTCAGGTTGACGCAATAGGTATCGAGCGCCTCGCCCTTCTTCTTGGAATCCTCGGCGCCCTTGGCGTCGGTTTCCTCATCGACGCCGCGCACCGGGCGAGCCTCGGACACGCCGGGACGCTTTGCGATACCGTGACTGATGTAGTTCACCGCATCGTAGCGCGTCATGTCCTGCTCCTGCAGGAAATACGCCGCATGGCTTTCGCGCTCCGCAAAGATCGCGATCAGCACGTTGGCACCGGTGACTTCCTCGCGGCCGGACGACTGCACATGGATGACGGCGCGCTGAACAACGCGCTGGAATCCGGCCGTCGGCTTGGCGTCGTCCGCGCCTTCCGCCACCAGGTTTTCAAATTCGGTTTCAAGATAATTGACAAGGCTGCCACGCAGCTTGTCGAGATCGACGCTGCATGCGCGCATCACGGCGGCTGCATCGGAGTCGTCGATCAGCGAAAGCAACAGATGCTCAAGCGTCGCGTATTGATGATGCCGCTCGTTTGCGATCGCCAGCGCGCGGTGCAGGGATTGTTCAAGGCTTTGAGAAAAAGTCGGCATTCGCGTCCCTTATGGCCCCCGCCAATTCACTCGATCGTTTGTCATCCGGTCCGGCTTGATCAGTTCCTGCAACCTGTCAGCGTTATCGTTCCCCAATCCGGTTCCCACGTTCCGGATCAGACTCAAATGCTACTTCTTTTCCATCACGCATTGCAAAGGATGCTGATGTTTTCGCGCAAAGTCCATCACCTGCGTCACCTTGGTTTCGGCGATCTCGTATGTAAAAACGCCGCATTCGCCGATGCCATGGTGATGTACATGCAACATGATCGTGGTCGCGGCTTCAACATCCTTGTTGAAGAACTTCTCCAGAACATGAACGACGAACTCCATCGGCGTGTAATCGTCGTTCAGGATCAAAACACGGTACAGGTTGGGCCGCTTGGTTTTTGGCTTGACCTTGGTGATGACCGACGTGCCGGGACCACCACGCCCATTGTTGCCGTTGTCATCCTTGCTCATTCGCGGGTTGACGCTGGCGGTTCGCTCGCCGGTCACCCTGGGTGCCGCGACTGGTTCCGGATATGAAGACAATTGCAGCATGGCTTGAGAGTTCGAAATCCCCACAAAACGTCGACCCGCGAACGGCACAGCCCCCTCGGATCACATTAACAATATGGGTCGCTATTGCGCTGCCCGCAAGCATGCCGTGACCGGCCGAGGCCCGGCGTAACAGCCAGCGCCGTCCCGTCCCCGGCCGCTGCCTTTGGTTAATGCAAGTGCCGGATAATCGCGCTAATTGCGCCGCATCCCGTTGAGGCACTGTTGGGGATATGCACCGATCAAGAGCCGGACCACCCACTTTATGGGGCATTTTACGTAGATTGGCGGCAACTTTTACCGCCCCTTCATCGCCCGCACCTACCACTTGGCATGACCCATTTTCTGGTGATTGCCGTGACCTTTGCATCAATTTTAAAGCATTCCGGGCCTTCAACCGCCGCACATCCGGCCGGGAAATCGATAAAATTCGAACGAAGCAAGCAACCCGGCCTTCACGATGAAGATACACGGCCGGCCTCGCCGGCCGCCTGTTTCTCAGGTGTACCCGTTATTCTGCGGCATATTTTACGACCTCTTCATGCGTGCGGACTATCCACCGTCCCAGAACCTCATTTTTCTGGTGACGTCATGGCTGATGCATCGATCTTCAAGCGAGTCCGCAGTTCCATCGCGCGCTTCCGCCGCGCCGAAGATGGCAACGTGGCCGTGCTGTTTGGCATCGCGATCCTCCCGATACTGGGATTTGTCGGCGGCGCTATTGACTATTCCCGCGTCAACAACGCCCGCACCGCCATGCAGGCGGCGCTCGATACCGCGGCCCTGATGATTTCCAGGGACGCGACGAGCAGCATGACCGCCGCGGAAATCAATCAAAAGGCACAGACTTATTTCAACTCACTCTACAACCATCCCGAAGCACAGAACGTTGTCGTGAATGCGAGCTATACCACCAGCAGCACACAAGGTTCCAAGGTGGTCGTCACGGGATCGGCCACCATGCAAACCGATTTCATGAAGGTCGTAGGCTTCCCGACCCTCGACTTCGGTGCAAGTTCGACCACGGCTTGGGGCAACACCCGACTCCGGATCGCGATGGCGCTGGACATCACGGGATCGATGAACTCTGACGACAAGCTCGATGCCATGAAAAAGGCCGCCAAGGCTTTGGTGGATACACTCAAGTTGTCGGCGAAGACCGTCGACGACGTGTATCTGTCGATCATTCCTTTCAACGTCATGGTCAATGTCGGCACCAGCAATAAGACCGCCGCCTGGCTTGACTGGGACACCAGTTATGGCAGTTGCAGCCAGTCAACCAAAAAGACCAAGAGTTCGTGTGTCGCCGCCGGGAAGACATGGACTCCCAACAACGTCAACAGCTGGAAAGGTTGCGTGACAGATCGCACTCAGCCTTACGACACGACGAAGGATGTGCCGACCACCGTCACACCGGCGACGCTGTTTCTTGCTGCGAACTACAGCGACTGCGGTTCATCCATCCTACCGATGACGTCAGTGTACAATTCCAAAGAAGGCGACAGTTCAACCGACGATACGACGATCAAAGGCAAGATCAACAACCTGGTCGCGAACGGCTCAACCAATCAGCCGATCGGCATGCAGTGGGCATGGATGATGCTTCAGTCGGCAGATCCGTTCGTGACGCCCGCCAAGGATTCTGCCTATAAATATACTGACGCGATCATCCTGCTGTCGGACGGGATGAACACGCAGGATCGCTGGTACGGCAACGGATACAGTTGGTCCTCACAGGTCGATGACCGGCAGACTATTCTCTGCAACAACATCAAAAATAAAACGAATGGATCGACCTCTGTCTATACCATTCAGGTCAATACCGATGGCGATCCGGAATCCGCTGTTCTGAAGGCGTGCGCCGACAGCGGCAGTTTCTATTCATCGACCTCGGCGAGCGGCATCGCAAGCGCGTTTAGTTCGATCGGCTCATCGCTTTCGAAACTGCGTCTCGCGAAATAAGAATGGTCGTAGCGACGCGACCAACAAGACCAATAAAAAAGCCCGGCTGTCGAAGCCGGGCTTTTTCGTTGGTGGAGAGCCGAGAGATCAGTGCGTGGTCGGAGCGACCTTCGCAACAAGGGTCTCAAAAGGCTTGAAGGCCTGCTTGGCGAGATCGCTGTAGAGTTCGCCGATCTTCTGCGACTCGGCAACGAACGTCTCGTAAGAGTTCTTTGCGAATTCGGTCTGAACCTCGATGGCCTTCTCGACCGACTTCACGCCCGAGAGCTTTTCAACGAAGGCCTTGGTGTCTTCGAACGACTTCTTGGCATATTCGCCATAGGCATTGGCAATCGACTGAAAGCCGCTCGAGAAGGTATTGACCGAAGCGACAGCAGCCTCGAACTGCTCCTTGCCGTATTTCTGAATTTCTTCAACTTGAGCCATTAATCGTATCCTTTCCCAGACTGAGACCTGCACATGCCGGGAGGTTCCCGGCTCCCTAACCACGTCTCAACTATGCCGCATTGCACAAAAAATGTCAAGAATCTGGTGCGTCGCACAATTGTCGCAAATACGCGACAGATCCCGCTGGCTGCGGAAACCCTTGCTTAACCCTTTTGAAACCGTCGCCCCCTAGTTTGATTCCCTGCGCTCTTCGCGTTCGATCACGAACCCGAAAAAGCGGCGCTGCTCCAACACCTTAGCCGGATGAACGAGCATCCGGCCGGACAGGTCCGGAGCGGCGGCTTCGCTTGGACGCTGCGGCCGCAAAGGAATGGCCGCGCCGGACCAAATTTGGCCTCAGAACGAGGCGAATAGACTGGGAATCGGACGGGGAATTTCATGCTTGGGGTCAAATCGTCGGCGTCGCTACGCGCGCTTCGTCTTTGCCTTCTCGGCGTCGCCACCATCTCCGTGGCCGTAGCCTTCACCACCGACACTGCCGATGCACGCCGGCGCTATCGTCATCGCTCCCATCACGCTGCCGCTCCCAGTTACAGCCCCGCTTTCTCCTCCATCATCGTCGATGCCAATTCCGGCGGCACGTTGCAGGCAACCAACGCTGACAGCCTGCGCCATCCGGCCTCGCTGACCAAGATCATGACGCTCTATTTGCTGTTCGAGCAATTGGAGAGCGGCAAGATGAAGCTCGATACGCAGATGGACGTTTCGCAGCATGCATCGCAGCAGGCGCCGACCAAGCTCGGCTTGCGGCCCGGCCAGACCTTGCGTGTCGAGGACGCGATTAAGGGGCTGGTGACACGCTCCGCAAACGACGCCGCCGTCGTGATCTCCGAAGCAATCGCCGGCGAGGAAGATGATTTCGCCAAGGTGATGACGCGCAAGGCGCGCGCGCTCGGCATGAGCAAGACCGTGTACAAGAACGCGTCCGGTCTTCCGGATGATGATCAGGTCACCACCGCGCGCGACCAGGCCACACTTGGCCGCGCCATCCAGGACCGTTTCCCGAAATACTATCGCTATTTCTCCACCGAAGCCTTCAACTATCGTGGCCGCTCGATCCGCAACCACAACAAGTTGCTCGGCCGTGTCGAAGGCGTCGACGGCATCAAGACAGGCTATACCCGCGCCTCGGGCTTCAACCTCGTAACATCGATGAAGCGCGGCAATCGCTATTTGGTCGGCGTCGTATTGGGCGGCCGCAGCGGCGGTTCACGCGATGCCATCATGCGCAACCTGCTCGCCGAACATCTCGACGAGGCCGCGACCCGCCGCACGGTGGCTGCGATCACCGAGCGTGGCGGCGACACCAAGGTTGCCTCTGCGGCAGATAGCGACGACACCGAGACGAAGGCCCGACCCGCGCCCGTGGTTCAGGTGCAGGGCGCGATCAAGGTTGCGTCCACCGCCGCTGAGCCCGTCCCGCTTCCGGTAGCCCGGGCGCCGGCCGCCCCCGCGAAAGCCGCGGCTGAAACCCAGGATAAGCCGGCCCAAGACAAACTGGTTCAGGACAAACCCGCGCCCGCTCCGCTGACCAGCGGCGTAATCTCATCGCCGCTGGCCACGATCCCCGGCTCGGCGGAACCGATGACACCGGTGCGAGTGAAAACCGTTCAGGTCCGCATGGGACAGACCAAGGTTGCTTCCGCGGCGCCAGCCGCACCTGCTCCCGTATCGACCAGCGCGATTCCCGCGCCACGCAAGCCGGACGTCGCCGAAACCTCCAAGGCCGTCGTCGCCAAGGCCGAGATCAAGCCCGATGTTGCTGCGGAGCCCAAAACCGGTCGCCGCGCAGAACCTTGGCCCGCCGCCTACGCGCAGTTGCGCAACGAATTCCCCGCGCCGCTCCCGGCTCAGCCCAACACCAGCAATGGCATCGGACAAGGCATTATCGGCAGCGTCCCCGCCTCTTCGTCGCCGACGCTTCACGCACAGACACTGGCCTATGCCGATCCTTCGCCGCGCGGCGCACCGCCCACCACACTGGGGGCGCAGGCCGTCGCCCTCCAGACATCTTCAGCGCCGCCGCAGCAACCTGCTGCGCAGCCCGTCGTCCAGCAGGCGGCGGCACCTCCGGTCCAGCAACAACAGTTTCCCCAGACCGTGCAGCAGAACGGCGCGATCAAGACGGTCGCGCGTTCGGGCTGGATCATTCAGGTCGGCGCCCTCGAGAGCGAGAGCGAAGCGCGGCAGCGCCTCAACGCCGCCCGCGGTAGCGCCAGCAAGCTGCTGAGCGATGCCGAGCAATTTACCGAGACGGTGTCGAAAGGCAGCAAGACGCTCTATCGCGCACGCTTTGCAGGCCTCAATCAGGACTCCGCAGAAGCAGCCTGCCGGACACTGAAGCGTTCGGACATTTCCTGCATCGCGATCAGGAACTAATCGCCGGTTCAGTCAGGTTTTCCTGGACAAACCAAAGCCCGCGGTTTCGCCGCGGGCTTTTTCTTTGGCCGGTATCTTTTTGCGCGCCGCCCGCGGACGACAACCCTTTTTCAAGATTTGGTCTCTAAAACCTTAACCGTGGAAACGATCACGCCGGACAACGGCGGGCGTCCACAGGGGCATTCAACACAGAGGCGGAAAGGCTGCTCGCAGTTTGTAGCGTGACGTTGCGTGCTGGAGTCAGCGATGATTGCGAAGAAGAGTGTCCTTGGCCTCGTTCACACGGGCAGCGAGGTACGTCGAGCCCCCTGGTCGGGATGAAGTTTCTTCATGAGCCCTCGGTGCGCCCGGCTGATCTCATCGCGCCCCGCACCGGGCTTCAGGCCAAGGATCTGATAAGCCTCCTCCGCCGTCATTTTTCCGCTCGACGCCGCGCGGCGCTCCTCGCCGCCACCCCCGCCTGCCCCTGCGCCCTGCGTGTGTTCACGCCAGGCGGGAAACCGGCGGTCCAGATAACTTTCAAGAAGCGCCCAGCTCTCCGCGTCGAACCCCCGCGCCAGAGCAACGAGTTCGTCGAGCGTGAATTCGTCCAGTACGCGCCCCGCTTCGGGTCCGGCGGTAATAAGCCCCTCAAGCGCACCGGTATCGTGGTCGAGCGTCATCTCTATAAACTGGGACCGTACCTGGGACTTCTGCCCCTGTGATTTCCACGCGCCGGGGCCGTAGTTGCCCCAGGCGGAGCCGAGCTGCGCGCCGAACGGCGACCATCCCAGCAGGCCTGCGCCGAAAACGCCGAGCGGGATCGCCACCGCGAGTTCGCCCCGAATGCCGATGAACACCGCCGCGGCGAGCGTCACGATGCCGCCACCGCTCCGGATGATCTTCGCAAGCCACTTCGGATCCGCGCCCTTGACGATGTTGAGGGCAACGTAGATCAGCGCGACGGCGACGATGCCTGCGATCAGGGTTGGCATGGGAGTTGGGTCATCCTTGCAACATCGTTCTTCAACCGTGCGCGTTACGAATACGCATACCCGATCTAGGGCGGTACCGGGGTTTGTTAAACCGGATTATCGCGAAATAGCGCCGCGTCATTTCGGCAGCTTGAGCATGTTTGCTTACTTTATCTGTCCGAGCAGCGCCGCTGCGCCCGACGCACTCTTCGCCAATCGCATCAGAGCGTCACGCCCGCCAGCCGCGTAGGCCGCCGCCGCGCGGAGCAACTCCCGCAACTGCGCCGCTGATCCCATATCGAAGCGACACCACGCACCGCCGGTCAGACGCGCGATTTCGCGGAATGCCGCTTCCGCCGCCGGATCGTGCCCTTCCTGAAACATGAAGCACGGCACCTTGAGCAGGCCGAGTTCGCCCGCCGTAACGCACACCGCATCGACATTCTCCTCCATCGCATCGCCGACGAACACGATGGCGCGCACGCCGGAGGCGACCGCCTCGCGGCGCGCGTCGGACAGCACGCGTCCGAGTTGCGTCTGTCCGCCCTGGCAATCGATCTTGCCCATCAGTCTCGCAAGATGCGCGGTATCGGAAATCCAGGGGCTGGCGCGGCATTCGTTCAGGCCGCGATAATACACGAGACGAACCGACAGGCCGCCGATGCTGCCCGCTTCGCGGAACATATCGGCCTGAAGCGCGCACGCCATGTCCCACGTCGGCTGGCGGCTCATGGTGGCGTCGAGTGCGAAGATCAGGCGACCGGTGCTGGACTTGCCCGGCGTCATCGCCCGCGCCTTGGCAACGAATGCGGCAATATCAGCGGACGCGGAAGTCTGCGTATCCGGCACGGTGCGATTGCCGCCGGTGACCGGCGGCGCGCCGGATTTTGGAATGGTCGGATCGCGGGTCATCAAATCTCGCATTCAGTTGCGAGTCTTATGTGGCGCGCGACCGGAGAGCGGTCAATGACCGCCCGGTATCTGTCTACTCGATCGGCACCGCCAGGCGCCCGATGAGTTGCGCCACCTCGCTCAGCCGCCGGTCGTCGTGTTCGGCAATAGCGTGTGCCAGGCGCGACAGACATTCGTCATCGCTGACGGCGGGCGCGGGCCGCTCGTCAGCCGACGGCGCGAGCGCGGGAGACCGGAAAAAGCTGCTGATGGACATGACTGTCACCTCATTGACTTGGGTAAATCAACGCAAGCAGAAGTCATGCCACCAATGGAATGTGGCGGTTCGAGGTGAGCGACTAACGAGCGGATCGATGTCACGCAAACGTGTGCCGCACGCCGGGAGGCCCGAAGCAGGGCCTTCACCGTGAGATTTCAGTTGGTGGCTGGAGCCTGCGCCACGGGGCCGGGCTTCGGCACCACAATCTTGTTGGTGTCGACCGGCGCCAGCTTGCTGTCGTCTTCGAGGAACTTGTCGAGCACACCCTGAATCGACGTCTTCACGTTGTCCGGTCCGCGATCGCTCATGTCGGTATGCTGGAAGCCGGTATTGACCACCGTGATCCCCGACTGCTCGCAAACGTCGTCATCCGGTACGACACCCGGATCGGCCTTGAACACAGGATCCTTCGAGCGGAACGAAAGAATCTTGAACTTGCCCTCGGTGAGGAACGGCACGCGCAAATTGTCGAGCGTGACGACCTTCTTCACCTCGTCGGGATGCAACTTGGCGAAATACATCGAGATGTCGCCGCCATTGGAATGGCCCACCATGGTCAGATGACCATAGTCCGCGTTCGGCTGGATCTTCTTCATCTGCGCGACGGTGAACTCAATGTTCTTCACGCCGCGCTCATAGACGGGCAGCCGGCCGACATAGAGTTCGCCGACCTTGGTGACCAGCGGCGCATCGCTCGCCAGATCGTGCTGGATACTGACCGCCATATAGCCGCGCGCGGCGAGGACGTTCGCGAGGAACGAGTATTCCGTGAACCTGACGGTGTTGCCATGATTGACGATCGCGACGGGCAACACGCCCATGCCGGCGTTCGCCGCCATTTCCTTGTCGCGCCGGACTGCGATGGCCACGTCGATGGGACGGCCGCGTTCTTGATCGTAGAAGGTCAAGGTCTCGTGACGGATCGCCCATTTGCTCGCAGTGAAATAGGCGACAACTGCCACCGCACTCAGACCAAGCAGGACACAAATTCCGCGCTTCATCACGCCCTCGAAAATATCAGGACCGACCGGATGCCCGTCCGGGTCGACCTGCCGTTACAGTGTTTTGGAATCCTTCTCGCTTGTCCAGCCTGATCGTAACACGGATGTGACAAACCAATATAATTCCCCGGAATGCATCTGATGTTCGACACCTATTTTGTGCGATGCATCAAATGTGCCAATTCATCCCCCGGCCCGTCGGGACGATAACCCATCACCTCCCAATGAGTTCGGGTCGAAACATCTAAAATTGTAGCCTTATCCGGAACCTCGGAGTTGATCCGCCGCAAAATGCCCGGGAACCGGGCCGCTCCAAGCAAGATTTAGGCGGTCAGCCCGTGGGTTTCCAGCGGCCGGTCGATCTGAGCGAACCACTCTGCCCGAGTCGCAGCCCGGCGGCGGCCCCGCTCGTCCAGAGGCAGCTTCAGGTGCCTCAGCAGGCTTGTCACCTCCTCGCGAGCGGTGACGTGGGCCATGTTCGGACGGGTGCCCAGCGTCGCCTCATCCAGATCGTCCAGCGCGGTCAGGCCGCGCGGAAAGAACTCCCGGTACACCACGCGTTCGGCAAAGCCGTCGACCGGGCGGAACCCGAGCCGGAACGAGAGCTGGTCGAGACCTTCGGCGATAAGCTGCTTGTTGCGCGAGCCCAGCATCGACAGCCGGTTCCGCACCACAATCCAGTCGGTGGTGGCACCGTCGAGATCGCGCCGCTGCTTGCGCGCGGTTTTCACCATCGTGGCGTAGTGGCTTTCACCGATCACGGAATAGGTGGTGGGATCGACCGCCCCGAGAACGTCGAAATCGAGGAAGCTGTCGTTCAGCGGCGTGACAAGGGTGTCGGCCATCGAGTGCGCCAGCCGCATCAGATAACTGTCCGCCCCCGGCGTATCGATGACGATGAAGTCATAGGCCCGCTCCACCGCGCTGATGGCTGCCGAAAACTGCTCGAACTCCGACATTTCGTTGTCGTCGATCTGCATGCTGGAGCCCAAGGCGATGCAGCAATGGTGCGGCAGTTCAAGGGAGAGGCCGGTGCGCTGGGCCCAGGCCCGGCGGTTGTCGATGTAACGGGTGAAACTCTTCTGGCGGGAGTCGAGGTCAATGGTGGCGACGCGCTGCCCGGCCTTCAGCAACGCGACGGCGACGTGAAGCGCGGTGGTGGACTTTCCCGACCCGCCCTTCTCATTACCCAGCACGACGACATGCGCCGACCCGGATTGCCCCTGACTCGTCTGCAAAAGCATGCAAGATCCCCTGTGGATATCTTCCGACAAGTACGGAAAGAATCAAGCGAAATACGGCTGGTGTCAGATTTCATGATGAATTGGCCGGTGCGCGACGCGGGCGACGCCTGAGGTCGTTGGCTCATTCCGGCAGCCTTGTTAAGGTCCGCGCCCACGCCACGACAAACCCCTTCAGACATCGGCCCGAATGACCCGTTCCCCCATTATCGCACGCACGCTTTCATCGCTTCATCGCGCCCGCGCCGAACTCGGCAAGCGCAACGCCACCCTCGCCCTCGTGCCGACCATGGGGGCGCTCCATGACGGCCATGTGTCGCTGGTCCGTCTTGCCAAACGGCGCGCGAAAAAGGTCGCGGTATCGATTTTCGTGAACCCCACACAGTTCGCCGCACACGAGGATCTCGGTTCCTATCCGCGTACATGGAAGGAAGACATTGCACGTCTTGCAGCAGAGGGCGTCGATCTGGTGTGGAATCCCGACGTCAAGACGATGTATCCGGAAGGCTTCGCGACCCGGATCGCGCCGGAAGGCCCGGCGCTGGCGGGGCTGGAGGACAAATTTCGCCCGCACTTCTTCGGCGGGGTCGCAACCGTCGTCGCCAAGCTGTTCACGCAGGTGCGCCCCGACATGGCGATGTTCGGGGAGAAGGACTACCAGCAGCTCAAGGTAGTCACGCGGATGGCGCGCGATCTCGATCTCGGTGTGAAGGTGATCGGCGGCGCGATCATCCGCGAGCGCGATGGTCTCGCAATGTCATCGCGGAACGTCTACCTGTCGCCGGACGAGCGGCGGACAGCGCCCGCGCTGTTTCGCACGCTGAAGGCGACAGCGAAGCGGATGCGCGCCGGCGACGATTTCAAGGCGGCGCTGTCGGACGGTGCCGACGTCATCAGCGAAGCCGGATTTGCCCTCGATTATCTTGAAGCGAGACACGCCGAAACGCTGGCGCCGGTTTCGTCGTTCAACGACGGACCGGTGCGGCTGCTGGTAGCGGGCAAGATCGGATCGACGCGCCTGATCGACAACATCAGGGCGTGATCCCGAAAAGTGGGAACCGGTTTTCGGAATAGATCACGCCCAGGCAAAAACTGGCCAACGAAAACCTGAGATCAGAGCAGCCCAAGCTCGCGCAGTTCGCGCCGCATCGGCTCAGGCATCGCGGCGACGCTGGCCGCAGCCTTGCCGAGATCGGGCGGCGCGCTCTTGGGATCGAGATAACGCCAGCCCTGGAACGGGCGCATCGGACGCGGTGACACCGCGATCAGTTTCGGCTCCATCACCAAACGGCACCGGCCGATGCCGTCCTTGTCGCGGAACGGCTCGATGGCGAGAATTTTCTCGCGCGCAGCGATCTCGCCCTTGATGACCCAGTAGATCGATCCGCCATCGAGAAGTTCATCGACGCGCTTGGGAGCCATGCGCGTGATGTGAACATGGCGCGGCGGCAAGCCCTTCGCCTTGGCCTGCTTCACGCGCTCCGCGATCCAGCCCTTGAGATCCTTGATGGAGGTCGCGCCGACGCTGAGTTTGATGAGATGAAGCGGCATATTCAGAATCGCCGAGGCGCGACGTGAGCATCACGCGTCATGTGAAAGAGAGCGATCAGTTATCATCGCTCTCTTTGGGAGGCGCAAGCTGCACCGGAGCTTGTGCACGCGATTTCTGCGGCGCGGGCTTTTTCGCCGCGGCCGGCGCCGGCTGCGGGTTGATCACCGCAGCGGGCGCACTACGTGGGGGCGGCGAAGCGCCGGGCTCCGCCGGACGCTGGCCCGCCTGAGCGCCCTGCGGAGCCGTCTCCGGCGTCATAATGTTGATGGGAGGGATCGATGCCGAACTCGGGAAATCGCCTGACACCGGCCTTCCCGGCGGCGGCACGGTGCCAAGCGCCGCAATCGGTGCTGGAGGAGCAGCGCCCGTGCTGGCGACCGCAGGCGGCGCATTCCACGACGATGCGTAGCGGCCGACGAACCCGTCATACAGATTCTCGCTCATGTTGGACGAAATCTGCGCGGAATTGGTGAGCGACTGAAAGAACGGGCACGGCGACGACAGCGTGCAGCCCTCGCGCGTGGTAAGAACCTGAGCGACCAACCCATAACGGTCGCGCTCGATCGTCCGGCGCAGGGCATTCAACTCCGGCGTCATTACCTTGTTGGCCGCGGCTGCATTGCCGAAAGCCGCAAGCCGCGTGATCTGGGCTGCGGTGTAGGACACGCCGGCCGCCACGGAATCCGCCGAGGCGAACAGCGCCTTCTCACAGGCCGTTTCTACGCTTTCACCGGCCAGCCCATCGAGACACGCCAGCGCCGGAAGGGACGCCGCCGCCTGCCCGGATGATTTGGGGTCGCCGGACTGACCGCCGCCGCCCGCGACGCCCGACGCGCGCATCATGCTGGTAACGGCAATGCCGATGGCCAGCAGCGTGATGACCGTCAGCGCGCCGTTCGCGACAGACCGCTCGGCGCGAAACAGCGTGACCAGCAGAACGACCGCAAAAAAGCCGGCGGCTGCAATCGTCAGCCACATCGGCAGATTTGGCGAATGCCATAGATTTTCGATCGACGTTGCCCACGCCCGGTTCATACACGGTCCCCTTTAAGACGAACCAGACCAAGCGCCGCAACCGCGGCAAAATTCCGTCAGGCCGAGACCTGTTAAGCGACGGCGAGTTGGCTTTCCTTGGCGACGCGCTCAAAGGCTTCAGTCGAACTCTTGATTCGATACTGGCAGTCGTCTCCATCGGTCGGCAGCAGGCGGATCACCTCGTAGGTTCCGCTCGCAGCCGGCCGTGCCACGTTGCTTGCCGTGAAATAGACAGTCTCTCCGACGATGAACTTGTGCTTCAACACCCTGCTCCATCACGCGATACGCGCACTTGGTGGCCTGCCGTTGTCCCGGCAAAAGCCAGTTTGACGCCCGGCGACCGTATAACATGCCGGGCCTTCATTTGGCCAGACAAACCAGCACAGGGGAGATGCATAAATAATTGATATATATCAACAACATAAATGAATTTTTTGGCCTTGCATACGCCTCAACGCAGGGTCCAGCGGGATGCAATGCCGCAATTCCGCCTTGAGGACGATTTCTGGCGAATTACGGGGAACATCAGTGTGTTAGCGGAAACACCTCAGGCCGTGTGCGGAAGCGTGCCTTTGGGGCTCGCCTGATCGATGGCCGTCGGTAAAACCTGAGCCAGCACAGTGGAAAGCTGGTCGACGGGAATGCCGAACCGTGTGGCGAGTTGCTTGACCACATCGCTCCCCAGCACCTGCTGAAGCTGCTGCGCGCTAATGGGGAGATTCTGTCCGGTTCCGATCCATGACTTCACCTGATCGCCGAAACCGGCCTGCTGCAACCTAGCGACGATCGCGGACAGGCCACCCTCGCTGCCGTTGCCCAGCACTTCGCTCAGAACGACCGGGATGACAGCGGTCTCCAGTTCGCTGGCGGCGCGCGACGCCATCACACTGGTCAGCATATCCAGAATGCCCATGATTTAGTCCTCGAATTGAAAATCAGCACAGCGGTATCCAAGGGCCGTTTGTGCCTGAGCGTCAAGGCGACGCGCAGGCACATTCTCGCGGGCAGCACTCAGTATCAATCGATCTCGAATTTCTCGATGACCAGCGTCTCGGCCAGCGCGGCCTTGGTCCATTCCTGAAAAGCAGCGTTCGCCAGCATCGTGTCCATGTAACCACGAACCGGCGATGTCACCTCGATGGCGTAGGTGCGGAAGCGATGGATGACCGGCGCGAACATCGCATCCGCTCCGCTGAACGCGCCGAACAGGTACGGCCCCTGCCCGCCATACGCTGCGCGGCACTCGGTCCAGATCTGCTGGACGCGGACGATGTTACTCATGGCCTCATCGGAAAGCGGCTTCGGGTGGATCGGGCGATGAATGTTCATGCCGCATTCGTTGCGCAACGCCATGAAGCCCGAATGCATCTCGGCGGAAACCGACCGCGCATGGGCGCGGCCGGCGACGTCGTGCGGCCAGAGTCGCGCATCGGGGAACCGTTCCGCAACGTATTCGATGATCGCCAGCGAATCCCAGACGGTGATGTCGCCATCGACCAGCGCCGGCACCTTGCCCGACCGTGTGAAATCCAGAATGCGCTGCTTGTCGGCCGGGCCGGTGTAGAGCGGGATCTGGACCTCATCGAAAGCAATGCCGGTGGCTTTCAGCGCCATCCAGGGCCGCATCGACCATGAGGAATAGTTCTTGTTGCCGATCACGAGCGTCAAAGCCATTGCTGGAAATCTCCGTGGGGAACACCTTTGCCATGCCCCATGCCGGGCAGGCAACCGGCCCCGCGGATATGGCCAAAACCGCGTCGCACTTGTCCGCCGCATGTTCTATCGTGGCAGACATCATTCGGAAGGCACCCCCACAGTGAACCCGTTCACAACCGCCGATATTGCAGCCATCGCATTCTTCATTTTCGCGTGGGCGGTTTACGCAATCACGCTCGAGCGAACCTCGCACGGCCGCAACAGCCTGAATGCCCGCATGAACATCTATCGCGAGGTCTGGGTGCGGCGCATCCTCGACCGCGAGGCACGGATCGTCGATACGCACATCATGTCGTCATTGCAGAACGGCACGGCCTTCTTCGCATCCACGACCCTCTTGGCGATCGGCGGCGGATTGACGCTTTTGCGCTCGACCGAAGAAGCCATGTCGGTGCTCTCGACCCTGCCGCTCGGCATACGAAGTTCTCCCGCGCTGTGGGAGATCAAATGCGTCGGGCTGATCGTGATCTTCGTCTATGCGTTCTTCAAGTTCTCCTGGGCCTACCGCCTGTTCAACTATGTCGCGATCCTGCTCGGCGCGATGCCATTCTCGGATAAGCGCGACACGCCCGAAGCGCAATCGCATGTGATGCGAACCACCAGACTGTTCCAGTCGGCCGGCCGGCACTTCAATCGCGGCCAGCGCGCCTTCCTGTTCGCGCTCGGCTATCTCGGCTGGTTCATCAGCCCGTGGGTGCTGATCGCCACGACGCTGGCCATTGTCGTTGTGATATGGCGGCGACAATTCGATTCCGACGCCTATCGGGCGATGACGAAATAAGCCGCCTGAGCTTGATGCGCGGGCGGCGATGCGTCATGGCATGGGCATGAACAATTCCGATTCGAAAACCGCAGACACCGACTCGCTGGACGACGCCATTCTCGCCGTGCTGGCACGCGCCGACGTAAAGACCCTCAGTGCGCCCGAGATTGCGCACGCCATCGCCGCCGAGAACGACTGGCATGGATTGCTGGTGCCGATCCGCAGGTCGGCTGTCGCGCTCGCGCAGGCCGGCCGCCTCGTCATTTATCGCAAGGGCAAGCCCGCCGACCCGAATGACTTTCGCGGTGTATATCGCCTCGGCCTGCCAAGGCATGATTAGTTAGTTTGTTTTGCGCGGCCCCGGAAACAGTTCACTGCTGCGACCGGTCGCCCAGTAGGCAATCAGCCCGACCCATTCGTGAACGGCCACATCGGTGCGGGCAAGTCCCGCGCTGAGGGTGGCGAACGGTGTCCGGGCATCACTCCAGCCCCGCGTGCGCCAGTCCACCGGATAGGCCTCGACATCGAAGCCCGCCTTCCGGAACGCGCCGATGGAGCGCGGCATGTGGAACGCCGACGTGACCAGCAGCCAGCGCTCCCCCGGCTTCGGGGAAATCAGCTTGCGCGTGAAGGCCGCGTTCTCGGCGGTGGTGCGGGACTCGCTTTCAAGCACGATGCGCGAGCGCGCGGTGCCGAAGTCTTCCAGCAGATCGCCGGCGATCGGCGCTTCCGGCACGGGCGTCTCGATGAGATTGGCGCTGCCCCCGCTGAATACGATGGGCGCCGCCGGATACCGCCGCGCCAATTGCAGCATCGTGACGATCCGCTCAGCCGAAGCATCCATTTCGAGAGATCCACGCGCCTGGCTCGTCTCGGGATCGATGGCGCCGCCCAGCACGATAATGCCATCCGGCGGCCGACCTGCGGCGCTCCAGGCCGGAAAGCGCTCGCTCAGCGGCAACAGCAACAGATGGCCGAGCGGCGAAAACCCGGCAACCAGCAACAGCACGACGCCGCATATCAGGACGCGCGATCCGGCTTTGCGAAATCGCGTCGCGAGCAACAGCACGCCGAGCGCGCAGACCGTCGCCACCGCGTTCGACGGAACAGTGAAGAAGCCGATGATCTTGGAAAGACTGAAAAACATGCTGGTGTGGTGGTTCGCAAGTCCGCATCATTGCTACCGCACCTTCTCTTGCGGACTTGCGAACCAAAACCACACTAGAGCTATAATTTCCAGTGTCCTTTTGAATCCGAAGTTCGCTCGGAGCGCGCTGCAAGATGACGCGAACTTCGGATTCAGGACACAGGCCCTGAATGGGCGATCACCACGGCAAGATCAATCCCATTTGGGAGCGAAACCGAAATCGGTCATCCGCCCGCCGCGCGTGCCCATCGCGAAAATCTCGTTCATTTCAGCGTCGTCGAGTGCAAAATCGAAGACGTCGATATTTTCCGACAGCCGCTCGACCTTCGACGTGCGAGGGATCGCGACGACGTTCTGCTGCACCAGCCAGCGCAGGCAGACCTGCGCCGCCGTTTTGTCATACCGCGCGCCGATCCGGTTGAGTGCCTCGGCATTCTTGACGCGCCCTTTCGCGATGGGGCTGTAAGCCACCAGCGCGAGGCCGTTCTCGCGGCAGGCCGCCAGCACCTTGGTCTGATCCAGATAGGGATGATATTCGACCTGATTGCAGACCAGCGGCGCGGCACTCTTGGCAACCGCCTCCTCGATCAGCGCCACCGTGAAATTCGAGACTCCGATATGCCGCGTTAGGCCGAGCTGCTGGGCACGCGCCAGCCCGCCCAGCGTCTCCTCCAGCGGCACCTGCGGATTGGGCCAATGCAGCAGCAGCAGATCGACCTCGGTCAGGCGCAGCCGGGCAAGGCTTTCCTTGGTCGATCGCACCAGATCGTTGGGCGCGAAATGATTGGTCCAGACCTTGGTCGTCACGAACATGTCGGCACGCTTGAGACCGGAGGCGCGCACGCCATCGCCGACCTCACGCTCATTTTCATAGACCTGCGCGGTGTCGATATGGCGATAGCCGAGCCGGAGCGCCTGCTCGACGACGCGCGCGCAGGCACGCCCGCGCAATTCCCATGTTCCCAGACCTATCGCGGGAATCTTTGCGCCATTGGCTTCAATGATCAGCATGTCATGCCTCAGCGTTCCGCAAGCCGGACGATATTGTGCGGGCCATCATGGGCCGCGCGGCTGTCATTGCCAAGAACGGCGAAACGCGGAACTGCGTCCCGGCCGACGCGGAATCAGGCCCGGCGCGCGAGCGCCGCGAACACCATGTCAGGCTCATGCGCGATGACAGTCAGCAATGCCCGCGCGGGTCCGCGCGGCGAACGCTTGCCCTGCTCCCAGTTCCGGATTGTCTCGAGAGGAACGCCAAGACGCGAGGCGAACTCGGCCTGAGTCAATTTCGCGCGAAGGCGCAGATTGCGCACCACTGGGGCGGCCGTCGTCTTGGGCGAGGGTGTACCGACCGCCGGCATCTCCGGGACCAGCGGTATTTCCCGCCCGTCCAGCACCTCGACGATCCGTCCATCCGCCTTGAGCCGTAGCCGCTGCATGTGCTGCTCCCTCCGGTTCTGTGAGGGTCGGACGACATGGTTAACCACGGGTTAAGGAAGAACCGCTGCCGTCCGGAAATGCTGTCTCCGGACGGCCATCGCCGATCGGCCTATTGCAGGCGCGCGTAGGCGTTGCGCCACGCGTGACGGCGTCCGCCGCCATGAGCGAACCGCAGGCCCATCTCGCGGCCGCCTGCGTCATCATAGGAAATGTGGATGTGCTGCATCCGCCCCGCGTCGGTGGAATAGCCGCCGCTCCAGCCCTTGAGCTGCGCGTAGATGCAGCCGTACGGGCCACGCACGTCCACCGCCTTGCCCTGGGCATGAAGCGACAACCGCCGCGTGCCGGCGATCCGCGTATGCCGGATGCCAGAGATCGCGTGCGTGCCGGGGCAAGCCGCCTGGATCGATGCGAGCTTGGCCTGCAAAGGACCGACGAGACCACTCGAATATCCTTGCGAGGCATAGGCAGGTTCAACTGCGCGGCGCACACGCTCGGCACGATGTGTCGGCTCAACGGACGCGAAAGACTGCATCGGTTCGCGCTGCCTGCGCTGGCGCGCATGGGCGGGGTTGTCGACACCGATGCAAGGCATCGTGACGTTGCATTCGGGCGAAACGGCCGGCGTGCGCACGCGCGCTTCGGCCAGCGAGGACAACGCACAAAGCGCCGCCACGGCGGTGACTGTTCGAATCAAGATATTTAGCTCCGGATGATTCTTGGCGTACAGACGGGCCGCGTGCGACAGCGTCTCAATCGCCGAAAGTTTTTATAAAAGCCGTCAGAACACAGTGGTTCAGCAGCCAGCGGTGACGCGGGTTTCTTTGCGTCAGGTGGCGATAATGAGGCGCCGATGTGACGAGGACCGCGTGTCAGCGCAAAGAACCCATGCCCAAATGGGCAGCGTTAACTTTGCAATCCGAACCAGAGCGTTGCGATGGTGAGGAACGCGAAGAATCCGACGATGTCGGTAACAGTCGTAACGAATGTGCCGGACGCAACCGCAGGATCGGCACGCAAGCGCTGAAGCGCCATCGGGATCAGGATGCCACCGAGCGCACCGGCAACGAGATTGCACATCATTGCAAGACCGATGACGACGCCGAGACCCGGCAGCTTGAACCACACCGCCGCAGCAACGCCGGTGATGACTGCAAACGCCAGTCCGTTCACCATGCCGACGAGACCTTCGCGCATCACCACGCGCATGGCGTTGCTGGAACTGAGTTCGCGGGTCGCAAGCGCGCGCACCGCGACAGTCATGGTCTGGGTTGCGGCATTACCGCCCTGACTGGCGACGATCGGCGCCAGCACGGCCAGCGCGACCATCTTCTGCAATTCTCCCTCGAACAGTCCCAGAACCGACGATGCGAGAAACGCCGTGGCAAGATTGACCAGCAGCCAGTTGAAACGGCTCTTGGCGATGGTCCAGACGGAGTCCGACAATTCTTCGTCGCGGGCGACGCCGCCGAGCGCCTTGATGTCTTCTTCGGCCTCCTCCTCGATCACGTCGACCACGTCGTCGATGGTGATGACACCGACGAGACGATCGTCGCCGTCCGTCACCGGCGCAGCGACGAGGTTGTATTTGCCGAACATCCGCGCCACTTCCGCAATGTCTTCGTGGTCGGACACCCGGCGGCGGTCCTCGTCGACCAGATCCATGATCGGACCCGGACGCCGCGCCCGCAGCAGCGCATCGAGCGGCACCGCGCCTTTCAGGCGCTTGTCCCCGTCCACGACGTAGATTTCGTAGAACCGGTCCGGCAGTCCCGGCGTGTCGCGCATGTATTCGATGGCTTGCAGCGCGGTCCAGTCGTCCGGCACCGAGATGCATTCGGTCTGCATCCGGCGGCCTGCGGAATCTTCCGGATAGTCGAAGCTGCGCTCCAGCGCGACGCGCTCGGACTGCGGCAGCTTTTCAAGGATCTCTTCCTTGTCTTCCTCGTCGAGGTCCTGGAGCAATTCGACAGCGTCGTCAGAATCCAGTTCTCGGACACCTTCTGCGACCGTCTCCGGCTCCAGCTCTTCGAGGATCTCCTCGCGGACCGCATCATCGACCTCGTTCAGCGCGGAGAAGTCGAAGGCCGCGCCGGTCAGTTCGACCAGCCGGGGCCGCAGGTCCGGCTCCAGCGCCTCGATTAGATCGCCGAGGTCGGCTTCGTGGAGTTCGGCAACGACCTCGCACAGGAAGACGGAATCGCCCCGTTGAACCGCCTCGGAAATCAGGGCGACGAAATCAGGCCGCAGATGGTCATCCGCATCCCGCATGGGATGGCGGTCGAGCACGGAATCGTGAGCGGCGTCCGCCTCGGCAAGGTCTTGATGGTCGGCCATGCCGTGCCTCGCGGGTTCAATGGAGGTCTGCTGATTTGCGTGTGCGTTTCAGGCATTACCCAATCGACACGGCGGAACGCAATGCTAAATGTGCGCAACCACGAAACCGTTCCCGGAAGTCCGTCATGATCATGTTGAGAGCCGTGCTGGTGGCGCTTGTCGCCGCGACGGCGACCGTGGCCCGCGCGGCCGATTGCCCCCGCAAGGACGCGCTCGGCACCTCCCGCGTCATAACGGTGGACCCGCAGGCGTTCCCGCGCGTCGGCCTCAAGAGCTTCCCGCAAACCCTGCCGCTGGCGGACAAGGAGGTCGTGCTGACCTTCGACGACGGCCCCTTCCCGGCGACCACGACGAAAGTCTTGGCCGCGCTCGCCACCGAATGCGTGCAGGCGACGTTTTTCCTGATCGGCAGGAATGCCGAAGCCAACCCGGCCATCGTCAGGACGATCGCCGCCAGCGGCCACAGCATCGGCCATCACACCTGGTCGCATCGTCCGCTCGACAAGATCGGCCAACAACAGGCGCTGGAAGAAATCGACCGCGGCATCGCCGCAGATGAAATGGCGCTCAGCGGCGCAGCCGCCCGCGCTCCGTCGACGCTGTTCTTTCGCTTTCCCGGATCTGCATCGACGCCCGCGCTTCTGGCCAACCTGCAATCGCGCGGGATCGCCGTGTTGGGAGCCGACCTTTGGGCCAGCGACTGGAATCCGATGACGCCGGAGCAGCAGTTGCAGCTTTTGACCCAGCGCCTCGACGACGAGGGCAAGGGCATCATCCTGCTGCACGACACCAAGGCGCAGACCGCGAAGATGCTGCCGGCGTTCCTGCAATACCTGAAGCGCAACGGCTACAAGGTCGTGCATCTCGTCGCAGCACGACCGATCAAAAGCTCATCCCATGACCGATAAGTTCCGGCGTCCCCGCCGGGTTAAGCCGCCGTTCACGGCCGCGGCGCTAAGCACGGCCCTCTCGCGCCAATCCGACGGATCTGACATGCGCCAAGCCAATACGAGAAGCTCCATCATGCTGCTGACGGCGCTGGGCATCGTCATCGCGGCGGCGACGCTCGGCGCATCCGCCGCCCATGCCGCCGACTGCCCCGGCAATCCCGACGCGCTCGGCACATCGCGCACCATCGTCGTCGACCCGAAAGAGCATCCGCGTATCGGCACGATGCAATATGGCGAGACCTTGCCGCTCGAGGACCACGAAGTCGTTCTGACTTTCGATGACGGCCCATTGCCCGCCCACACCAACGCCATCCTCGATATCCTCGCCGCGCAATGCGTGAAGGCGACGTTCTTCATGGTCGGCCGCATGGCCAAGGAATTCCCGCAGGACGTTCGCCGTGTCCACGATGCGGGACACACCATCGGCACGCACAGCGAGAACCATCCCACATTCTTCGGCAAGTTGGCCCCGGAGCGCATGGCCGCCGAAATCGACGACGGCATCGCTCACGTAAGCGCCGCGCTCGGCGATCTTTCGCAACTCGCGCCGTTCTTCCGTATCCCCGGCCTCAGGCGCGGGGACATGCTCGAGGCCGAACTCAGCAAACGCGAGCTCATGACATGGAGCGCGGATTTTCCTGCCGACGACTGGCGGCACATTTCATCGGCGCAGGTCGTGCATTTCGCGCTCTCGCGGCTGGAAGCGAAAGGCAAAGGTGTGCTGCTGCTCCATGACATTCAGGCGCGGACGCAGGCGGCCTTGCCGGTGATCCTTCGGGAATTGAAAGCGCGCGGCTATCGCATCGTGCATGTCGTACCGGCATCGCCTGATCGGCCCAAAACACAAACCGATCCCGCACAATGGGTGCCGTACTGGATTCACGGCCCGAATGTCGCAGCGAAGGCCTCTCCGGGCTTCGTGTTCGGCGCGGCAGCGACACTCTCCCACGATGCTCCACGGTCTGCGCGGTCGGTGTGGCTGGCAGAGCAACCGGTGCAGATGAGAACCGCAAGAGCACTGCTGCGACCGGTCACGGGCGTTTTCGATCTGGAGGGGCAAAGGACGCGACCACACGCGGCCGCAAAGGACATCGGCAAGTTGCCAGCAAGCTGGCTGATGCAGGCCAACGATCGATCATTCCTGCAAAACAGCCGGATCAGGACCGGCAGCAGCGCCGACTTGCTGACCGGGCCGCACATCCGCTGATTGCCGGATTTTGCCAAAGCGGATGGCGTGAACGATCCACCGATCACCCTCTTTCAAGACGAGCCGTTACCTGAAGCTGCGTCAAGGATGAGACGCGCGTATCGGAACACGCAAATTTACTTAACAAACGCGATATCTTCTCATTTTTCTTGAAGACCTTCCAAGCATGTTGTCCACGGAGTTTGCAGCCGTGAAAAACAAAAGGGACCTCGGTAACCGGAAGCATGTGCGCGTCAACATGCAAAAATCGGCGTCCGTGATTCTAGAGCCGAACGGCCTCGAATTTGAGTGCACGGTCCTCGACATCTCCGAGGGAGGCGTTCGCCTGAATGTTGGCGGGCTCGCGATGCCAAAGATATTCATGCTGGAATTGGCGCCGCAGATACGCCGTCTCTGCAAACTGGCATGGCGTCGCAGGGAGATCATAGGCGCGAGTTTTGTGGCCCAAAAGGATCGGGAAAAATCGCCAGGACGTGCGCAAGCGCCAAGTGAAGCGGTTGCCAAATCGGTCAAATGCCCGCCGCAAGTTCTCGTCGGAGAGTAACCAGCCCATGAAGCGGGCCGGATCAAGTATCAGCCTGGAACGCACACACGCGCCACGGTCCTGCCGCTGACCGGGCGATCGCCAAGGGACCATGAGCGTCGGCGAAAGCTAAAAACAGCAACGAAATCAAACAGGATTTTTGAGGTGGTGCGCTCGGAGGGACTCGAACCCCCACGATTTTACTCACTGCCACCTCAAGGCAGCGCGTCTACCAATTCCGCCACGAGCGCTGAAAGATCGGCCCCGGATTCGCACCCGGCGCGGGATCAACGGCGCCCATGTAACAAATCGAGGATGGAGGGACAAGGCCTTGGCGCCTAACAGGCAAAGGCTTTCCGGACTATCTGTGGTCCGGTGTCCGGGGCAACATTTGCTTGACTTCGACCGCGATGCGGTTGCGGTTGACGACCACGACGCCGCTGGCGATCGGCAGGTTGTTGGCCAGCACCCTGACCTCATCCTGCTCGGTCGCGTCGAGTTCGATGATGGCGCCGCGGCTGAGCCGCATCACCTGATGGACGGGCATCGAGGTGGTTCCGAGCACCACCATGAGATCGACCGAGACGTTATCGAGAGTTGCCACTTTGATCTGAAACCCACACATGAACGATGGATACAGATCAGCACGAATATGGTTACCCAATGGTTAATACACTCCCGGAGCGCCGCGAAGACCTTGCTTTGACGTCGTTTTTTCCACGATCCGGCTCCCCTGCCGAGTGGCGGGTGGCCGACTCGCCCGTCGCCTATGAGGAGGCCGTCGAGGTCATGGAGAAGCGGGCTGCGGACATTGCCGCAGGCAACGGATCGGAGCTGATTTGGCTGCTGGAACATCCCCCGCTCTACACCTCGGGTACCAGCGCAAAGGCCGAAGACCTGATCGACGCTCGCTTTCCGGTGTTCGCGACCGGGCGCGGCGGGCAGTTTACCTATCACGGCCCCGGACAGCGGGTGGTCTATCTGATGCTCGATCTCAAGCGCCGCCGGCCTGATGTGCGGGCCTACGTCGCCAGCCTGGAGCAGTTCACCATCCGCACCCTCGCCGCCTTCAACGTGCGCGGCGAGCGGCGCGAGGACCGCGTCGGCGTCTGGGTGGCCCGTCCCGAGAAAGGCCCCGCCTACGAGGACAAGATCGGCGCGATCGGCGTGCGGCTGAAGCGCTGGGTCTCGCTGCACGGCATCTCGATCAATGTCGAGCCGGACCTCACGCACTTCTCGGGCATCGTACCTTGTGGGGTCGGCGATCCGCGCTATGGCGTGACCAGCCTTGTCGATCTCGGTCTGCCGGTGACGATGGACGATGTGGACGTGGCGCTGAAGCAGGCTTTCGCGGATATTTTCGGGCCAGTAAAAACCGCCGCGGACGAACTGGCCGTCTGATCTCGGCCTCAGATCGTCGGCAGCACCGAGAATCGTTCACCGGGCGTGCGCAACATCAGCATCTCCTCGCCAGCCGGTCCGTCATCGACGCGGCTAACGCGCGCCATGCCGGGACCGAATTGGCATTTCGCGATCAGCGCATCGACGGCATCTTGCCGACCCGACAGCACGGCTTCCACCGTGCCGTCCTTCCGGTTGCGCGCCCATCCCGCGAGACCGCGCGCCTCGGCTTCGCCGGTGATCCAGGCACGGTATCCGACGCCCTGAACCTTGCCTCGAACGATGATGTGGCGGATGACGCTCATCGAACAACTCCGATGACGATATTACTTCAATCCCAGAAAATCCGCGCTGCGCGCTTTCATGGCGGCGTCACGCATGACACGATTGGTCAGATCGGAGGACGGCAGTCCTTTCAGATCCTTTGGCGCAACACCCTCGCGCAGCGCCTTCTGCGTTTCATAGACCGCCTGTATCGCCGCTGCGATCGGCGCGTGGCCCTGATTGGCGACGCGCACGCGCTGGCTGGCGAGAAACACCATATCCGCCAGTTCGCCGTCGGCGCTGCCCATGATGATCGGCAATTTCGTCGCGGCGGCGATGGCCTGCAATTCGGCGCGGGTTTTCAAGCCGGTGAAGAACAGCGCATCGACGCCCGCTGATTCATAAGCCTTGGCGCGCGCCACCGTGTCGTCGTTGTTGGTGATCGATGCAGCACCTGTGCGGCCTACAATGACAAGCGACGGGTCCGAGCGGCCATCGAGCGCCGCCTTCATCTTGCCGACACCTTCGTCGATGGAAATGACCTGCGGCTTGGCCTGCCCGTAGGCCTGCGGCAGCAGCGTATCCTCGATGGTGAGACCGGCAGCGCCGGCGGCTTCAAGTTCCTGCACGGTGCGGCGGACGTTGAGCGCATTGCCGTAGCCGTGGTCGGCATCGACCAGCAGCGGAATGTTTCCGGCGCGGCAGATGCGCCGCACCTGTTCGGCTAGTTCCGACAGCGTGATCAGAAGCAGGTCCGGGTCGCCGAGAATCGTCAGCGATGCGGCGGAGCCGCCGAGCAGTCCGAGTTCGAAGCCGACATCTTCGGCGATGCGCGCCGAGATCGGATCGTAAACCGACCCTGGACGGATAACATCGCGGCCTGACAGGATCGCCCGGAATGCTTCACGCTTCTCCTGCGGCAGCATATAACCCTCATGCAAATTCGAGGATCAATGCGTCCACGGCCAGCGTCGCGCCCGGCGTGGCAGCGATCTTCTTGACCACACCGTCGCGCTCGGCACGCAGCACGTTCTGCATCTTCATCGCTTCGATGACCGCAAGCGTTTCGCCCACCTTGACGTCCTGCCCCTCGGTCACCGCAATCGACACCACCAGACCCGGCATCGGACACAGCACCTTCTTGCCGGTGTCGGCGGCCGACGTGACCGGCATCAGGCGCGCCGCCGCCGCTTCGGTGTCCGTGAACACCTGCACCGGCAACTCGTAACCCTGATAGATCAGCCGGAAACCGTTCGGCATAGGCCTGACCTGCACAGCCACCGGATGACCTGCGATGCTGCCCTGCCAGACCGGATCGCCCGGCTTCCAGTTCGAGAACAGCTTCACCGGATTGCCGAGCTGGCCATCGGGGGCGACCAGCCGAACGACGATCCCCTCGCCGTCGCGCGCGACTTCCAGCGGCACTTCATTGCGGTCGAGCCAGACCGCGCGGCGGCGTTCGCGCGACACGGCGCGGCCATTCAACTGGCCGGAAATCTGCCGCTTGCGTTCGCCAAGGATATGATCGACCGCGGCTGCGACCGCGGCGATCCGGTGCGCGGTCTCGCCTTCTGGCGTGCGCGGACCGAAGCCCTTCGGAAATTCCTCGGCGATGAAGCCGGTCGAGAGGTTGCCCTCGCGCCAGCGCGGATGATTCATCAGCGCCGACAGGAACGGAATGTTGTGGCGAATGCCGTCGATGTAGAACGCGTCGAGCGCGTTCGACTGTGCCTCGATGGCGGCGGCACGCGACGGTGCGTGGGTGACGAGCTTGGCGATCATCGGATCGTAGTAGATCGAAATCTCGCCACCTTCCTGCACGCCGGTGTCGTTGCGCACGGTGATGTCGTCCACCTTGCTCTCCGCCGGCGGACGATACTTCACGAGCCGGCCGATCGACGGCAGGAAATTGCGGAACGGATCTTCGGCGTAAACGCGCGACTCGACGGCCCAGCCGGTGAGCGTGACATCCTTCTGCGCGAGCTTGAGCTTTTCGCCGGCGGCGCTACGGATCATCTGCTCGACCAGATCAATGCCGGTGATCATCTCCGTCACCGGATGCTCGACCTGGAGGCGCGTGTTCATTTCAAGGAAGAAGAAGCTCTTGTCCTGACCGGCGACGAATTCAACCGTGCCGGCGGAATCGTAGTTCACGGCCTTCGCCAGTGCGACCGCCTGCTCGCCCATCTTGCGGCGGGTGGCCTCGTCGAGCAGCGGTGACGGCGCTTCCTCTATCACCTTCTGATTGCGGCGCTGGATCGAACATTCGCGCTCGCCGAGATAGATGACATTGCCGTGCTTGTCGCCGAGCACCTGGATTTCGATGTGGCGCGGATCGACGATGAACTTCTCAATGAATACGCGGTCGTCGCCGAATGATGATTTCGCTTCCGCCTTGGCAAGACCGAAGCCTTCCGCAACTTCGGATTTCGAATGCGCGATGCGCATACCCTTGCCGCCGCCGCCGGCCGATGCCTTGATCATCACCGGATAGCCGATCTCGTCCGCGATCTTGACGGCATGCTTGTCGTCCTCGATCACACCGAGGTGGCCGGGAACGGTGGAGACCTTCGCCTTGGCCGCGGCCTTCTTGGATTCGATCTTGTCGCCCATCGCGGCGATCGCGCCCGGGTTGGGGCCGATGAACACGATGCCAGCCGCTTCGAGCGCGCGCGGAAATGCTTCACGCTCCGACAGAAAGCCGTAGCCGGGATGCACGGCCTCCGCGCCGGTCTGGCGGCAGGCCTCGATGATCTTCTCCATCACGAGATAGCTCTCGGCGGCCTGCGGCGGCCCGATGAAGACGGCCTCATCGGCCATCTCGACATGGAGCGCATCGCGGTCGGCCTCCGAATAGACGGCGACCGTCTTGATGCCCATGCGGCGCGCGGTCTTGATGACCCGGCAAGCGATTTCGCCGCGATTGGCGATCAGTATCTTTTTGAACATGAAGCGATCTGGACCTTAAGGGAAAGGCGGGATTCGGGCTGGAATGCCTTCAACCGCAATTTGGCATGCACGGCTAGTTGTAACAATTCTGTCGCGGACATTTACTACACCAAGCTACCGCCCGGCATAGCTGCGTTGACCGGCAAATCCGTCACAGCGAGTCCCCCATGCGCCGCACCATTCCTCTGTTTTGCATCGGTTTTCTGGCGTTGTCATCGTCCGGTCTGCCGACCTTGGCTTTCGCTCAAAACAACCAGCCCCGCAACCTGATTCTGTTCGTTCCGGACGGGCTCCGGGCGCTCAAGGTGACCCCTGAAACCGCGCCAGCCATGGCGGCCCTGCGCGACAAGGGCGTGAACTTCAAGAATCCCCATTCGCTGTTTCCAACCTTCACCATGGCCAATGCGTCGGGCATGTCCACGGGACACTACCTCGGCGACACCGGCACGTTCAGCAACTCGATCTATACCGGCCATCCGGTGACGTCGGTACCGAGCCAGATGGGCACGGTCGTGCCGTTCATCGAACATGACCAGATTCTGGGCGAGGTCGATAAGGAGTTCAACGGCGACTATCTCAACGAGGAAACCCTGCTGAAGGCCGCGCGCGAGGCCGGGTTCAGCACCGCGGCCATCGGCAAGGTCGGCCCGACGTTTTTGTTCGACCACACCGAACGGACCGGCACCAAGACCATCACCATCGACGACCAGACCGGCGCGGTCGAAAAGGACGGCAAGCTAATTGGCATTCCGCTTTCCGACGAGATGAAGGCCGCGCTGGCAGCGGCCAGTCTTCCGGCCGCCACACCCGGCCGCGGGGATAACGGCAAGGCCGGCGACGCCAAGACGCCGGGCACCGTCGCCGCCAACGTCAAGCAACAGGAATATCTCGCCGATGTCGCGAGCAAGGTCGTGCTGCCGATGTTCAAGGCGCGCAACAAGCCGTTCGTGCTGGTGTTCTGGTCGCGCGATCCGGATGGCACCCAGCATAATCAGGGTGACAGCCTCAACAGCGTGACGCCCGGCATCAACGGGCCGACGTCGCTTGCCGCGATCAGGAACGCCGACAACAATCTCGCGCAACTGCGCAAGGCGCTCGACGATCTCGGCCTCACGGCTTCAACCAACATCATCGTCTCGGCCGATCATGGCTTCTCGACCATCTCGAAGGAGAGCAAGACCAGTCCGACGGTGAAGAATACCTACCCCGACACGCCCGCAGGTTTCCTGCCGCTCGGTTTCCTCGCGCTCGATCTGTCCAAGACGCTGGACCTGCCGCTGTTTGATCCGAACGACAAGAACGCAGCCGTCGGCGCCAATGCCTATCCCAAGGCAGGCAACGGCCTGCTCGGCAAGAATCCGCTGAAACCCGATCTCGTCGTCGCCACCAACGGCGGCTCCGATCTGATCTATCTGCCGAACGGCGACCGCAAGCTGGCGGGCCGCACCGTGAAGGTGCTGCTGGAACAGGACTATGTCAGCGGCATCTTCGTGGAAGACAGCCTCGGACGCTTCCCCGGCACGCTGCCGCTCTCACTGCTCAGCCTGAAGGGCAAGGCGGTGACGCCGCATCCGGCCATCGTCGTGAACTTCCGCTCCTATTCCACCGGCTGCGATGAGCCGACGCTGTGTTCGGTGGAAATCGCCGACACCGTGCTGCGGCAGGGCCAGGGCATGCACGGCAGTTTCAGCCGCGGCGACACCATGAATTTCATGGCGGCAATCGGCCCCGATTTCAAAGCGGGGTTCGTCAACGAACTGCCGGTGAGCAACGCTGACGTCGGCATTACTGCTGCGAAGCTGCTTGGTCTCAATCGCAAGGCCAACGGCTCGCTGATCGGCCGGGTGATGACGGAAGCCATGCCGAATGGCGTCACGCCGAAGGGCTTTACTGGCACGATCTCAGGAGCGCCTGCGGCCAACGGCCTGCGCACCGTGCTGCAATTCCAGCGCGTGCTGAACCAGCGTTATTTCGATGTGGCGGGATTTCCGGGACGCACGGTTGGCCTTCCGGAGGCTGTGAAGACGGCAGGCGCGAAATAGCGCCCGCCGCTCTTCGTCTTACATTCCGAGGTCGAGAAAGTTCGGCAGCGTCTGCGCGAGCGGCAGGGTCGCCGCGCCGATCAGGGTGGCAACCAGCGCCTTCAGCGCGAGGTTGCTGCGGCGCTTGCCGCGCATCTGGCTCGCGATCCACTCCAGCACTTCGGTATTGACACCGATAGCGGTGGTGGGCGCCCAGCTTTCAATCGCGGTGTCCGGCGACAGCGCAACAGAGCGCGGCGGCACCGGCAGGCCGGAAGCGGCAGCCGCGTGATGCACGATCGCCTTGGCGAAAAGATCGTCGAAGCGGCCATCATCGCTGCGTTCGGACGCGGCATCGTTGATCTCGAAAAGGGTTTCGGCTTCGGCCCGGCTGACGGGCTCGTTGGCGTTCGCCGCCGCTGTGAGGATGCGTGCGCACCAGGCTGCGTCATGCGCATCCAGCATCCGGGAGAAATGAACGCGGCCGGCAGTTGTCGGCCCCTCGCCCGTGATCACGCCATCGCGCACAAAGGCGAGCGCGGAAGCAGAGACATCGCGGTCTGCGGTGAAGCTGGTTTCGATTTTCCGAATCAGTTCGGAAAGCGGTGCGTTCGAGATGATCGAGGCGGACGTCATGTTACTTTTCTCTTTTGTGTCCCGCAGCATTTTCACGCGGGTCTAAACGAAGCGTTAAGAAAGCGATTCGGAGATCGCTTCTTTCCGTTATGGTTGCGGATTGGTCGCACTGACCGTCCGCGGGGTTCGAGGAAATGACAGCGGGAACCGGCGGCGGTGGGGCGCATCAAAGTCAAATTCAGGGCATTCCGGAAAAGTGAGCGCCATAACGATGAATCGGTGGTAATCGTGGTGTTTCAGCAACCGGCGTCACGACAGCAGGGATTTCTGAAATGCCGGGACGAACGAGAAGGATCTTGTCCTTTTCGTCATCCGGTTTCGTTTTTGCTTCTTGCCGGTTATACCCCTGACATCGATTTTTCTTTGTAACTCTAAGGATATGAGGCCGGACCGATGACACTCCAGATTGGCGCTGTAGCGCCCGATTTCGAGGCGGATACCACTGAGGGACGCATCCACTTTCATGACTGGATCGGCAACAGCTGGGCCATGCTGTTCTCGCACCCGAAGGATTTCACGCCCGTCTGCACCACCGAACTCGGCACGCTGGCACGGCTGAAACCCGAATTCGACAAGCGCGGCGTCAAACTGCTCGGGCTGAGCGTGGACCCTGTCGACCGGCATGAGAAGTGGAGCGCGGACATCAAAGAGACCCAAGGCTACGCGCCGAACTACCCGATGGTGGGCGACACCGACCTGAAGGTGGCGAAGCTCTACAACATGCTCCCTGCGGACACCTCGGGCGGCGCTGACGGCCGCACCGCCGCCGATAACGCCACGGTCCGCACCGTGTTCATCATCGGCCCCGACAAGAAGATCAAGCTGGTGCTGGTCTATCCAATGACCACCGGACGCAACTTCGACGAGATTTTGCGCGTGATCGACTCGCTGCAACTCACCGCCAAGCATCGCGTCGCGACACCGGCTGACTGGAAACAGGGCGAAGACGTCATCATCGCCGGTTCAGTCTCGGATGATGAGGCCAAGACGATTTATCCCGGCGGCTGGAAAGCGCCGAAGCCCTATCTCCGGATCGTCCCCCAGCCGAAGGCCTAATGATCTGACAAATCGATGCGGGAAGGATCGTGGATGCGTTCCTCCCCGCTTTTACCGATCGCACGCGCGATCGTTCCGGTTCCACGGACCGGTTCAGCCAGCGTCTTGCAGTGGCTGTTTGATTCATCGATGGTGACGGCATGTCACCATCCGCCTCTTCGATCATCGTCTGGTTCCGCGACGACCTCCGGCTCGCGGATCATCCGGCACTTCACGCCGCCGCGCAGAACGGCGCGCCGGTCATCTGCCTGTATGTGCTGGACGAAGAGAGTTCCCCCCTGAAGCCGCCCCATGGGCGACCACTGGGCGGCGCCTCGCGGTGGTGGCTTGCGCAATCCCTGCGCAGCCTGCAAGCCAGCCTCGAGGACATGCGGCCAATCGCTCGTGCTGCGCCGTGGTTCAGCCGCGCGCGTCCTCCCAACCCTTGCTCAGGAAGCTGATGCATCCGCTGTCCACTGGATCGAGAGCGACATTGCAGGACCCGCCGCTGTTGAGCGCGACGTCAGGGCAGCGCTGAGCGGCATCGGTGTCGCCGCGCACAGTTTTCCAAGCGACCTGTTGGTGAGACCAGCAAACCTGCGCACCAAGGAAAGCCGCGGCTTGCGCGTGTTCACTCCGTTCTGGAAACGGGTCTTGAACCTCGGCGATCCGCTTCGCCCCCTGCCCGCACCGAAGGCACTGAAGGCCGGTCCGCCTGTTTCAGGCGACGACCTCGCGTCATGGAATCTGGAGCCAACACACCCCGACTGGGCCACAGGACTACGAAAGACGTGGACACCGGGCGAAGCCGCCGCGCAAGCGCGGCTGCAGGATTTCCTCGACGACAAGATCATGGGCTACGCCACATTGCGCGACCGGCCTGATCGCGATGGCACGTCGCACCTGTCGCCGCACTTGCGGTTCGGCGAAATCAGTCCCCGGCAAGTTTGGCACGCAGCGAATTTCGCAGCGGCCCGGAAACCCGCCATCGCCAGCGACGTTGGAAAATTCTTGAGCGAAGTTGGCTGGCGCGAATTCTCGCGGCATCTGCTGTTCGATCATCCACGCCTCGCCGAAAAAAATCTTCAGCCGTCGTTCGACGCGTTTCCGTGGAGGCGTGATGCCAAGGCGCTGCGTGCGTGGCAATGCGGACAGACCGGCTATCCGATCGTCGATGCGGGCATGCGCGAACTCTGGCACACCGGCATCATGCATAACCGCGTCCGCATGGTGGTCGCATCGTTCCTCGTCAAACATTTGCTTATCGACTGGCGCGACGGCGAGACATGGTTCTGGGACACGCTGGTCGACGCCGATCCCGCCAGCAACCCTGCAAGCTGGCAATGGGTCGCAGGCTCCGGTGCGGATGCAGCGCCCTACTTCCGCGTCTTCAATCCGATCCTGCAGGGCGAGAAATTCGATCCCGATGGCGCCTATGTCGCGAAATGGGTGCCGGAGCTGGCACAACTGCCGGCAAAATTGATCCATCAACCTTGGGAAGCCACACCGGTGGAATTGGCTGCCGCCGAGGTCATGCTGGGCAAGACCTACCCGCACCCCATCGTGGATCACAAGGCGGGACGCGAGCGCGCGCTCGCCGCCTATGCCAAAACGCGAGCAGGTTAAGCGGCGCGCGCCGGAGGATTGCTTTTGTTGACCAGCAGCACCGCGGCGGCGCAGATCGCCATGCCGACGATCGAGAGCACATCAAGCAGCTCATCGAACAGCAGATATGCCATGAGCGCGGTGGTGCCGGGCACGAGATAGAACAGGCTCGCCACCCGCGTCGCCGCCGAGTGACGGATCAGCCAGTACAGCAGCCCGATCGATCCGATCGAAAGAACGATGACCAGCCACGCGAGGCCGAACACGAACTCGCGATTCCAGACGATCACGCGCGTCTCGAACAGCCACGCGCCGAGCGCAAACAGCAGTCCTGCCGCGACAAACTGGATCAGATTTCCCGCGCGCCAGTCGATCTGGCTGCAATACCGCTTCTGGTAAAGCGTCCCGAGCGTGATGCTGATGAGCGCCACACAGGTGGCGAGCCAGCCCCATCCTGCATCGCCCGACATCGTGCGGCCATGCAGGACGGTCAGGGTTCCAGCCAATCCCATCAGCAGCCCGGTCCATTGCAGCGGCGTGACACGCTCGCCGAACCAGCGGTTCGCCAGCGTGGACATCAGGATCGGTTGCAGGCCGGGGATCAGCGCCGACAGCCCGGCGGGCACCGAATGGTAGATCGCGACCGACGTGCCGCCGAGATAGAAGCCGTGAACCAGAAGTCCGGCCATCGCGCTGTGCAGCGTACCGATCCGGTCTGGCCACTTCGGACGATAGATCGCGGCAATCAGCCCCATGAGTATGACCGCAAGAGCCATGCGGATCGCGAGATAGGTCAGCGGCTCGGCACCGGCCAGCACGTATTTCGTGCCGACAAAACCGGTACTCCACAGCAGGACGAAGATCGCGGGCGCAGCGCGTGCGGCGATCGATTCGAGTGTGGGCTGGGATGACGGCGGGCTCATTTGCGCAACTGCTTGCCTGATCATGTATGATGAGGCAATCATCAAATGCGCCGGGCTATTGGCCCGGAAATGCAGACCGGACTCGCTTTCAGCCGCAAAAGGATCTGCCATGGATGTTCGCGCCGCCGTCGCCACCGCTGCCGGTAAACCGCTCGAGATCACCACCGTTCAGCTCGAAGGGCCGCGCGAGGGCGAAGTCATGGTCGAGATCAAGGCGACGGGCGTGTGTCACACCGATGAATTCACCCTGTCCGGCGCTGACCCTGAAGGCCTGTTCCCCGCGATCCTCGGCCATGAAGGCGCGGGCATCGTCGTCGATGTCGGCCGCGGCGTCACCAGCGTGAAGAAAGGCGACCACGTCATTCCGCTCTACACGCCGGAATGCCGCCAGTGCCCCTCATGCTTGTCGCGCAAGACCAATCTCTGCACCGCGATCCGCACCACGCAGGGCCAGGGCCTGATGCCGGACGGCACCTCCCGCTTCTCGCTCGGTGGCAAACCGATCCATCACTACATGGGCACATCGACCTTCGCGAACTACACAGTACTGCCGGAAATCGCAGTGGCGAAAATCCGCGAGGACGCGCCGTTCGACAAGGTCTGCTACATCGGCTGCGGCGTCACCACCGGCGTCGGGGCGGTGATCAACACCGCGAAGGTCGAGCAAGGCGCCAAGGCCATCGTGTTCGGCCTCGGCGGCATCGGACTGAACGTGTTGCAAGGCCTGCGGCTCGCCGGCGCGGACATGATCATCGGCGTCGATCTCAACAACGACCGCAAGGCGTGGGGCGAGCGCTTCGGCATGACGCATTTCGTCAACCCGACCGAAGTCGGCAAGGACCTCGTCCCCTACCTTGTCGATATGACCAAGACCAAGGAAGACCAGATCGGCGGCGCGGACTACACCTTCGACTGCACCGGCAATGTCACGGTGATGCGTCAGGCGCTGGAAGCGTGCCATCGCGGCTGGGGCCAATCGATCGTCATCGGCGTCGCGCCTTCCGGCGCCGAGATTTCAACACGCCCGTTCCAGCTCGTTACGGGACGCGTCTGGAAAGGCACAGCCTTCGGCGGCGCGCGCGGCCGCACCGACGTGCCGAAGATCGTCGACTGGTACATGCAGGGAAAGATCCAGATCGACCCAATGATCACCCACGTCATGCCGCTGAACGACATCAACAAGGCGTTCGATTTGATGAAACGCGGCGAGTCAATCCGGGGCGTGGTGACGTTCTAGCGTTGTCATCGATTTGATCGTGACTATGCGCGGTGGCGGTCTTCTCGCCGTCAATCACAACGCGCGGTGGTTATGGGTCCCCGCCTGCGCGGGGACCACATCGTCGGTGTGGCGAGCGGCTCGTCCACCCGCAGTTCGTCATGACCGGACGCCTGTCCTCGACGTGATCGAGGATGACCAGCCCTCCACATCCACCGTCATTCCGGGGCGCGAGCAGCTTTGCGAGCGAACCCGAATCCATCTCCGCGGTCGCGGCTCACGTCCCTTAGAAAAACTCTTCCGGGCACGGATCCACGATCTGCCAAAGATCGCGGCCGTTGGTGATCTTCTTCATCTCGGTGGTGAGGCCGCCGTTACGGCTGATCCACGCCTTCACCGGCTGCGGATAATAGGACATCAGATCCGACGTCCCCTCGTTGCTGGTCACCTTGATGCCGAAGGTGAAGGCCTTGTCGTAGTAGGCCTGGTGAAAGCCGAGACTGGCGCGCGGCGTCACGCAGATCTTGTTCATCGGCACGATGCCGAACACCAGCGTGCAGGCCGAGTTGCAGATGCCGTCGATGATGACGCGCTCGCCCCGCGCCCGAATACGCTGATACTTCGCCTTGTATTCCTCGACATAGCCGCCGTGGTCGCGCGTGATGCGCAGGTCGGCGCGCGCGGGGGAGCTCAACGCGATCAAAATCGTAGCTGGAACCCAAAATCGCATGTCGGAAATGGCCTAGCGTCGAACGGAACGGAACGGAACGGAACGGATGAAGCCCAACTTTGGCTTTGTTGTGTTGGAATTTCGTTAAGGGTGATGAGTGGCGCAAGGATGGCCCGCCGATGGCCCGCCGTGCGAATTTTGTTCGAACGCATTGTAAATTGAAGCGACGGGCCTCGCTGGTCTCCATTGCGTCGGCATAAGAGTAGCGAGCGAGCAACGTAGGTGATAACATTAAACACCAAGCCGGATTACATTCGCCCTTATGGCTCTGAGATTATTGCTGTTATGCCCCCGCCTGACACTTCGCAATTGCTGACGTTTCGCTGCCCGAAAGAACTCGAAGGTCTGTTGCCACCGCCGATCCCCGCAGCGCAAGGCTTGCCGGACTGGTTGAGAACCATGCCGCAAGAAGTGTCCAGCGAGATTATGGGGGGCCAGAACGACACCGTGAAGCGTTGCCCGCCATTCGTAGATGCGATGACGTCGGGTTTTTTGATGCCGCTGATCTGCGACATAAAATTCGAGAACGGTGAGTTTACCTGGGATAATGATTTGCCACCGTGCAGTACGATCAATTTCCCGCGATCTCCACTGGGGCTGCACGATAGTACTCAGGTTACGGGCACGCCGTTGTTCGAATCCGACCGCTTCGTAATCAAGTTTCACAATCTCTGGACCATCGAAGTACCGGAAGGTTACTCCCTGCTGTTCACGCATCCAGTCAACAGGTTCGATTTGCCATTTACGGCGCTGACGGGATGGGTCGATTGCGACAACTATCGCGACGGCTGGATTCACTTTCCGGCGCGGTGGCGCGATACGAATTTCAGCGGCGTGCTACCCAAAGGAACCCCGGTCGTTCAATGCTTTCCGGTGAAGCGGGAAAAATGGAATTTGCGAACCGCTGCTTTCACGGAAGAGGACACGCAGCGCACGCACGATCTCATAGGCCTGATGTCTCGCGAGGCCGGCGTTTACCGGCGTCAGTTTCGGGCCTAGTGGTCCGATTCTAACATTCGCATGCCGTCGCAGTAGCACTCTTTAGCGAATGTTAGAATCAAAGGACCGCTAGCAAATATAGATTTCGAGTGGAGTGTTGGATTTGACATTCGCTTCACCGAAGCATGGTTAACCGGGTAGCGAATGACAAATCCACTCCACTCGTAACGGTCAATTGTTTCGGACGCGTAAGAAATCCAGCGTCGCACTTGGCCGCAGGAAGATCTCGCCCGTGCGACACAGAAATCATCGCTTTAAGTGCGGAGCCGGCAAACTGACTCGCCCCGTGGGTGGCTGTGCGCAAGAGTGCTTCCGCTTCCTCCCGCTGCCCGAGTTCCAGCAGGCATTTCCCCAGGCGGATCCGCGTGTCATCCAGAGGCTTGATGGCTAGCGCGCGGCGATACAGGCCCGCGGCCCGTCCGTAGTCGCCGTCCCATATCACCGTCGTCGCAAGAGCCAGCAAAGCGTCGTGATGCGTCGGCTCCGCCGCGTGGACTTTCGCAAACACCGCCTGCGCCCGGATACGCTCGTTGCCTTCCGCCAGAACATATCCCAAGGCAAGTTGCAAATCAGCCGATTGTGGCTCGAACGTCAGCCCGCTCTCGGTGACGGCCATCGCCTCGTCAAATTGTCCGGTCTTGCGCAACTGGAGTGCGAGTTCGACAAACGCCGGAATGTAGGGCGGGCGTCGGGTGACGGCGCGTCGCAAATGATCCAGCGCTTCGTCTTGGCGGCCGACGGCGGCGAGCATGCCCGCAAGCAAAGTTTCGATCGACGGCTCGCCGGTCCTGCGCGCGAATTTAGCCAGATACACGATGGCCTCGTCGAGGCGATTTTGCGCCAGAAGCGCGCGGCCAAGGATTTCTGCGGCAAGCGTATTGCCGCGATCGGATTTCAGGACTTGCGACGCGAGCTGCTCTGCTTCCTCAAGTTGCTGCATCTGCAACGCCAGCAACGCCTTTGCGAGCGCGGGAGGGGGCGGCCTGTTTCGCTCCGGGAAAGGGCTCTTTGACATCGGTTTCATAAGGATCGCTGGCGCGCTCCGAGAAATTGGAACTCCCGCCCCTTCGAATCGAAATCCGATGCTCTATCCAGCCGAGCCCAGAGCGCGTGACGGCTTCAATAGGTTAGACCGGGTCACCGCGCAACCCACTTGCACGGTCTGGGTGGTCGCCCGATGGTACGAGTTTGAGGATGTAACCAGGACGTCACCGAAGCCGCGAATTGCTGCTTGCGCAGCAAACTTTTACGCGTTTCAATGCCCACTGCATTCGGACTCACGCAAGTGGCCATTCAGCATGATCTGTCCGGCCAAATGCGACAGACGCACTTATTTTTTAAGTTTTTGGATTTGTTGCTAATTTTTCAATCATCCTGCCATCTCGTCATTCCGGGCTGCGTCCTGGCACAGACCCGGAATGACGGTGAAACAAGCGCAGCCTAGGTGAGCGCAGCGAAAGTCGAAACGACTGACGCCACGCGCCGGACAAGGCGGCCGACTCACTTCTTCGGGCGAACCGCGTCGGCGGTGCCCTGAATGAACGCCGTGATCTTGACGACGTCATCCTCGCTCAGCTTGCCGGTGAAGTCCGGCATGCCCTGCCCGACATGCGGCCCCTTGAACACAAAGTTCTTGAGGTTGGCGATCGTATCGGCAGCGACATAGCCGAGATTTCTCACATTGCCGCCCTTGTCCACACCCGGCACGCCATGGCAGGTCGCGCAACTGCTGACGTAAAGCAGCGTCCCCGGCCCCACGTCCGCCGGATCGTATTTCACACCGGCAACCAGGTTTTCCATCTGGTACTTCGTGATCGGCGGCAACGACGCCTTGCCCCCAATCGCGAACGTGTAGACCGTGCCAGGATTGTCCGCTTCGGTCGCGCGTTGCGTGATGCCGAACACACCGCCCCACCCGACCGCGACCGACACATACTGCACACCGTCGAGCATATAGGTCGAGGCCGCGGCAACAACGCCGGTCCCTGTCGGCGATTCCCAGAGCTTCTCGCCGGTCGTTGCATTGTAGGCGATAAAGCGGCCGTCAGCCGTTCCCTGGAACACGAGATTGCCCGCGGTGGTCAGTGTGCCGCCGTTCCACGGTGCAACGTACTCCTGCTTCCACGCTTCCTTCTGCTTGACCGGGTCCCATGCGATCAGCCGGCCGAACGGGAAATTCTTCGGCGGCGTCGCGTTCAGCGCGAAGCCCGTATTCCAGCCGGTATTGCCGCCGAATTCGCCGGGCTTGTTGCCGTTCTGCGTCCAGTCTTTCAGCGGCGTGAGATTCAGCGGCACGCCCTGCGCCGGCAGATAGACCAGGCCGGTCATCGGATTGAACGACATCGGATGCCAATTGTGCGCGCCGAACGGACCGGGAATGCTGTCCATTCCCTTTTCCGGATCGCGCGCGGCCGCGACCTCGATCGGTCGCCCGTTGGCGTCGTAACCGGTCGCCCAGTTCACATCGACGAAGTTCTTGGCCGAGATGAACTTGCCGTTGGTGCGGTCGATCACGAAGAAGAAGCCATTCTTCGGCGCGTGCAGGATCACCTTCCTCGGCGCGCCGTCGATGGTGATGTCGGCCAGAATCATCGGCTGGGTCGAGGTGTAGTCCCAATGGTCGCCGGGTGTTTCCTGATAGTGCCAGACGTATTTTCCAGTGTCGGCGTTCAGCGCGACAATCGATGCAAGATAAAGGTTGTCGCCGCCGGCGGGACTGCGCAGATGACGATTCCACGGCGATCCATTGCCGGTGCCGATGTAGACGAGGTTCAAATCGGGATCGAACGTGATGGTGTCCCATGCCGTTCCGCCGCCACCGTTGACCCAGTATTTCCCGGCGGGATCCCAGGTCTTCGCGGCTGCCTCCATCGATTCATCTTCGTAAGGCTTGGCCGGATCACCGGGCACAATGAACCAGCGCCAGGCCTGATTGCCGGTTTCCGCGTCATACGCGGTGACGTAGCCGCGCGCGCCGTATTCCGCGCCGCCATTACCAATCACCACCTTGCCGTTCACCACGCGCGGCGCACCCGTGATCGTGTAGGAGTGCTCCTTGTCGATGAGCGTGTCCTTTTCCCAGACCTTCTTGCCGGTCACGGCATCGAGCGCCACGAGCCGTCCGTCATAGGCTCCGACAAAGATCTTGCCCTTGTAGAGCGCGACACCGCGATTGACGACGTCGCAGCAGCCCTTGAAGCCGATCGAGCGAGAGACCTGTGGATCATAGCTCCAGATCTTCTTGCCGGTGCGCACGTCGATCGCATGCACCACGCTCCATGATGCGGTGACGTACATGATACCGTCGACCACCAGCGGCGTTGCTTCGACACCGCGCGACGATTCAAGATTGTAGGTCCACATCAGGCCGAGATTCTTGACGTTGTCGGTGTTGATCTGATTCAGTTTGCTGAATCGCGTCTCGCCGTAGTCAAGACCGATGGTCGGCCAGTCGTTCGACGTCGCGGCGTTGGCCTTGATGGAATTCTGATCGACCGCGGACGTCACCGCCTTGATGTGATCGGGCGATCCTTTCGGCGGTGATTGCGCGGAGGCAGTCGGGAACACGGCAAGCGCCGCGACGGCGGATACAACCATCAAAAAACCCAGCGGTGAGCGCTGGGTTTTGGCATTCGTGGAAAATTGTCGGCTAGCATTTGGGCTGGCAAGACGTATCATGCATTCCTCCCGATGGCCTCTCACGGGCCTGCATGAATGTTAGACGCAATCTAAAAGCCGTCAACGAAACCATGTTGCGCAGTGCAACGAAGACGCATCGCATCTTGCAGCGCACAGTGATGACAAATCAAAATGGAATCTTGTGTGCCAGTTCAGATCTGGCGGCGAACTGCGGAACTGATCTAATCTAAAATCGCCAATGGCGTGCCTATTTCTGAAACAAGTTTCACAAGATCGGCCTGGCGTGACCTGCCCGTTTTTGCGTAGATCCTGTTGAGGTGTGTTTTCAGGGTATTTTCGCTGACACCGAGTGACACGGCGCTCTTGGATGGACTCATTCCGCCTCCAATCGTCACGAGAACACGAGCTTCCGCGGGCGTGAGTTCGAAAAGGGTGGTCAGGACCGCTTCCGGCAGAGGAGAAGCGGACGTCGTTGTCGATACGAACACGGCCGCACATGCCGGCTGGAAAGCCGCGCGAGCCGTTCCTTGCGTCAACGGCAAGACATAGGCGACAGCCGGCGGCTTTCCAGTTGCCGAAACGGGAAGTCCAATGCCTTTCGAGCCAAGCGAAACATCCGATGCTGCGCTCGCGATGGCCTGCAACAGAGCGCCGCCGATCGATGGATTTTGCGCCTGAATCGTTTTGCCCTGGCGGAGGATCGGACCGCCGGCTGCGAACATCCGCTCGGCGCTCGTATTCGCATAAAGAATTGCCCCTTCCGAGTCGGTGAGCACTACAGGAACCGCGAGGCTCTGAAGTGTATCCCGAAAGAGGTGCGTCGTGACTCGCATATTGTCGAGGAGATCGCCGATCAGCGCTGCCCGGCGCAGATGTGGGGACAAGAGAGCCAGAAATCGTTGATCTTCGGCCGTGACAATATCCCTGTCCGCCCATGTGGTAACGCCGAGCAGGCCGATGCGATCCGGCGTGTGTACGAATTTTGTGATGCACCCCGCGCGCAGCCCTTGCGGTCCAGCCCAATTTTGGAAGAACGGGGTCTGCTGTAGTTCGCTCTCGCTCATGATCGAGAGCGTCGACAGCGGCGTGTCGATGTCGCCAACGACTGCCGCCTTCAGACCGGGAATGTCGTCGAAACTATAATCCTGTAGCGCACGCATGCGCTCGGGATCCCAGGGCGATTGTGCAGCAAACCGGCCATGATTATCCGAGGTGCCGGCCAGCGCGATCGTCGTATAGGCAGCATCCAAAGTCTGCGTGACCCTGATCAGAACGTCAGGCCATCCGTCGGGGTTCAACACGCAATCGTAGATATCCCCGATAATCGAGGACAGCGTTTCATTATCAACAACATTCATCGAAAAACCCAAACCGGTGATCTCGTTCCGTCGTGCTGGAGGGCAGAGCGAAAGTCAATTTATAGAAGGCGGATGGTTCGTTTTGCTGGCGAAATTTATCGCCTCATACTTCCGGGTGACGACACAAAATCCTGAGCCGGATAGCGATGGGTTACGGCGGCTCTCGGCGACCCGAGAACGCAAATTGGAAGCCGTTTTAGAAGCCTTTTCGAGAGTCTTGGGCAGCTTGATGTCACGATCCGTTAAAATGATTTCGCTGGTTGGGTGCGTCCTGCTGGCGTCGACTGCCGCTTTCTCCGCGGATATTGCTTCGCGGCCGGTCTACAAGGCAGAGCCCGCGCCGGTACAGGCTTGGACGGGTGGCTATCTTGGAGCGACTGTCGGCTATGGCTGGGGCGAAAGCACTTCAACCATTACGGCCATCGACACGCAACTCATTCCCTTTTTCCAGTCGCAGGGAGTGATTCCGACTTCGCTTCATCCCGCCTTTAAAGGTTTCATCGGCGGCGGCGAAGTTGGCTACAACTGGCAAGTCGGCAGTTGGGTCACGGGTTTGGAGGCCGACTTCTCGTACTCAGCCCTGCGTGGTGACGTGATCAATTACGCCCCACAAGTCGGCGCAGTCCCCGAGACACTGACCAGTCAAAGTATCGAACTCGCATGGTTTGGTACGGTGCGTGCCCGAATGGGCTATCTGGCAACACCGGATGTGCTGCTCTTTGCGACCGGCGGCCTGGCGTATGGCCAGGTGAAGGTATCGACAGGCCTCGTCCCGGAGCCGACGACGCCGTGCGCAAACAACGCTATCTGCTCCGTCGGGTCTGCATCAGACGTCCGGGTCGGTTGGACGGTTGGCGGTGGTCTGGAAACAAGAATCGCATCCAAATGGACGGCCAAGATCGAGTATTTATATTTCGATCTCGGCAATATCAGCGATACCGCGTTTTCTCTCTCGGGTAATCCCGCATGGCGAGGATTGCCGATAGTTGGCGTCACGTCTGACATCACCGGCAACATCGTCCGCCTCGGCTTGAATTATCAGCTCTGACGATCGCGGCCTTGCTTCAAACCGAAAGCCCCGGCGTGACGCGCCGGGGGTTTGCAAGTTTGTATGCGATGAAATCAGGGAACGAGAGCCTAGTTTGCCCCGTGTATGGCGCGCTCGGAGAGATTCGAACTCCCGACCCTCGGAATCGAAATCCGATGCTCTATCCAGCTGAGCTACGAGCGCTGACGGCCGCACCATAGCCAAGGATCGTGCGAAATCCACTCCGAAATGGTTCGAGAGGCCCTCTTTTCCGAAAACCCGCCAGCGGGATCGAATCTTCGACAGACGGTTACGCTACGAAGCGGTGCCGGCCGCCGCCGCAATCATCTTCCCGAGTTCGGCGAAATGGTGCTTGCGCGGCGAACTTTTCCGCCACGCAAGACCAATCACCCGCTGCGGTTCCGGATCGGCAAATCGCATCAGGTGAATATCACCTTGCCGGGTTTCGAGCGGCACCGCGATTTCAGGCAACAGTGTCATGCCGAGGCCGTTCGCCACCATCTGCACCAGCGTCGAGAGACTGGACGCGCCGAACGTGTTGATGTTCTCGACCCGCTGCAAGTTGCAGAAGGCCAGCGCCTGATCCCGCATGCAGTGTCCCTCTTCCAGAAGCAGAAGTTTGTCACCCTCGAGCAGATCCGGCGTGGCGCGGACATCGTCCGACATGCGATGCGCCGTCGCCATGGCCAGCAGGAAGCGATCATCGAACAGGCGCACCGTCTCGACGTCGGGATGCTCGACCGGCAGTGCCAGCAACAGAAGATCGAGTTCACCATCGACCAGTTCGCCGACCAGCGACTGGGTCTGCGTCTCCCGGATATGAAGATCGAGATCGGGAAAGCCGTCCCTGATTTTCGGCAGCAGCCGCGGCAGGATGTACGGTGCCAGCGAAGGGATGACACCGAGCGCCAGCGGGCCGGACAGCACATCGCCCTGCCGCCGCGCGGCATCGACAATATCGCGCACGTCCGCAAGAACCCGTGCGGCGCGCTGCGCGATTTCCCGCCCGCCTTCCGTCAGGATGACGCCGTTGCGGCCCCGCTCCAGCAGTTGAACCCCAAGGGATCTCTCAAGCTCCTGGACCTGCATCGACAGCGCCGGCTGGCTGATGGCGCAATGGGCGGCGGCCTTGCCAAAATGGCCTGACCGAGCCACGGCGTCGAAATACTTGAGTTGTTTCAATGAAACCATGATCAGTTTTTCTTATCTAGAACCATTATTAATACGATTAGACCTGATTGAGAAGTCCTCCTAACGTGCAGAGCTGAATTCAGGAGGTGTTGTCGTAGCCCGTTAGCGGACCATGACAATGTCGGCCCCGGCGGTCCCTCTCCGGCGACCGTGACACACGCAGCCGGGCGCTATTGGGCGCCAAGGAACGCCCGGGACACCGTCGTAACGCCTTCAGGAAATCATCGTAGAGAACGACGCAAACAAGATTACAGAACGGAATCGGAGAGCAAGATGGACGCAAAGACTGACGACAAGGGCGCGGGCAAGTGCCCGGTTGTTCATGGGGCCGGCGCCGGCACATCCAACAGGGACTGGTGGCCGAACCAGTTGCGCGTCGACCTGCTAAACCAGCATTCATCCAAATCCGATCCGCTGGATCAGACGTTCAATTACCGTGAGGAATTCAAGAAGCTCGATTACGAGGCGCTGAAGAACGACCTGCGCAAGTTGATGACCGACTCGCAGGACTGGTGGCCGGCCGACTTCGGCAACTATGGTCCACAATTCATCCGCATGGCCTGGCATAGCGCGGGGACATACCGCATGGGCGATGGCCGCGGCGGCGGCGGTCGCGGCCAGCAGCGCTTCGCTCCGCTCAATAGCTGGCCCGACAACGTCAACATCGACAAGTCGCGTCGCCTGCTGTGGCCGATCAAGCAGAAATATGGGCAACAGATTTCCTGGGCCGATCTTTTCATCCTTACCGGCAATGTCGCGCTCGAGACGATGGGCTTTCGTACCTTCGGTTTCGCCGGCGGCCGGGAAGACGTGTGGGAGCCGGACCAGGACGTCTATTGGGGCCGGGAGACCACTTGGCTCATCGCCAGCAACGATCCCAACAACAAACACAGCCGTTATTCCGGTGAGCGCGAACTCGAAAACCCGCTCGCAGCCGTTCAGATGGGCCTGATTTACGTCAACCCGGAAGGTCCGGACGGAAACCCTGATCCACTCGCGGCTGCAAAGGACATCCGGGAAACCTTCAAGCGCATGGCCATGAACGACGAGGAAACCGTCGCTCTCATCGCCGGCGGTCATACCTTCGGCAAGACGCACGGCGCGGCGGCTGAATCCTACAAGGGAGCGGACCCTGAAGGCGGAGACCTTGAAGCACAGGGTTTCGGCTGGACCAGCAGCTTTGGCACCGGCCACGGCGCCGACGCCATCGGCAGCGGCCTGGAGGTCACCTGGACGCAGACGCCGGCGCAATGGAGCAACCACTTCTTCGAGAACCTGTTCAAATTCGAATGGGTGCTGGAGAAGTCTCCGGCCGGTGCGAACCAGTGGGTGGCCAAGGATGCCGAGGATGTCATCCCCCTCGCGCATGATTCGTCGAAGAAGCAGAAGCCGAAGATGCTGACGACCGACCTGTCGCTGCGCTTCGACCCGGCCTACGAGAAGATCTCGCGGCGCTTCCTCCAGAACCCGCAGGCTTTTGCCGAGGCGTTCGCACGGGCCTGGTTCAAGCTGACGCATCGCGACCTCGGCCCGCGCTCGCGCTATCTGGGTCCGGAGGTGCCGAGGGAAGAACTGATCTGGCAGGATCCGGTGCCTGCCGTCGATCATCCCCTGATCGACGACGCTGATACTGCCGCGCTCAAAGTCAAGGTGCTGGCCTCAGGTCTCAGCGTGTCAGAACTGGTCGGCACCGCTTGGGCCTCGGCTTCCACCTTCCGCGGCGGTGACAAGCGCGGCGGCGCCAACGGCGCGCGCATCCGCCTCGCCCCTCAAAAGGACTGGGCGGTGAACCAGCCGGAGCAGCTTGCGAAGGTGCTCAAGGTTCTGGAGCGTATCCAGTTCGAGTTCAATCAGGGTCAGAGCGCCGGCAAGAAAGTCTCGCTTGCAGACCTGATCGTGCTCGCAGGCAATACCGGGGTCGAGCAGGCTGCGAAGGCAGCCGGTCACAATGTGACGGTGCCGTTCGCGCCGGGCCGTACCGACGCTTCGCAGACGCAGACCGATGTGGAAGCCTTTGAGGTGCTCGAACCGATCTATGACGGTTTCCGTAACTACCAGAAGGCCCGATACGCGGTACCTGCCGAAGCGCTGCTGATCGACAAGGCCCAGCTTCTGACGCTCACCGCGCCAGAGTTGACGGTGCTGATCGGCGGTCTGCGCGCGATTAACATCAATGCCGATGGCTCCGCCCACGGCATCCTGACTGATCGACCCGGCGCGCTGACGAACGACTTCTTCGTCAACCTCCTGGATATGGGAACGCAGTGGAAAGCGGTCTCCGAGGCCAAGGACATTTTCGAGGGCGTCGATCGCAAAAGCGGCGCTGTGAAATGGACTGGTACGCGCGTCGATCTCGTGTTCGGCTCGAATTCGGTGCTGCGCGCCCTGGCCGAAGTCTACGCCAGTTCGGATTCCAAGGAGAAGTTCGTGAACGACTTCGTGAAGGCGTGGACCAAGGTGATGAACGCCGACCGCTTCGATCTCGCCTGATCTCTGCGCAGGCAGAACGACACCACACGCTCCGGCGCCGCTGACGCGGCGCCGGAGTTCTTTTTCAGAGCGCGTCACCCCACAGCGCCGCGACGATGGCATCGAGTCCATCCGTCAACGCCGCAGGCCCCGGCTGCAGGATCAGCGGCGACTTGATCTCGACAATCCTGTTGTTGCGCACGGCGGCAATTGCGTCCCAGCCCGGCCGCTGACGGATTTTCTCCGGCACGACTTTCTTCCCGCACCACGATGCGAGAATGACGTCGGGATTGGCTGCGATCACAGCTTCCGGCGCAACGATGCGATCCTTCGCGGATTTCTCTTTCGCAAACCGTGGGAAAATGTCATCGCCGCCCGCGATTGAAATCAACTCCGAGACCCAGCCGATGCCGCTGATGAGCGGATCGTCCCATTCCTCGAAATAGACTGTTGGACGCGACGGTCTGGCGCGGGCGATCTCAGCCACATCCGCCAACCGCTGCTCGAACTGCGACGCGAGTTTGTCCGCCTTCCCCGCCTCGCCGATCAGCCCGCCGAGCGTGCGGATCATCGCCAGAATGCCGGCGACCTCGCGCTGATTGAACACATGCACGGCCACCCCAGCCCGCACCAGATCGGCGACGATATCCGCCTGCAAGTCGGAGAACGCCAGCACCAGATCAGGCTCGAGCGCGAGAACCTTGGGAATGTCCGCCGAAATGAACGCTGAGACGCGCGGCTTCTCGCGCCGCACCTGCGGCGGCCGCACGGCATAACCCGACACGCCGACGATACGGTCCTGCTCGCCGAGCAGATACAGCGTCTCGACGGTTTCTTCCGTGAGACACACGATCCGGCGCGGAGGAAAGCTCATGTCAGGACATCTCGGGCCATCAGCGCGAACGCGCCTCTGCCGACTGACTACGCCGGGACGGCGCTCATGCCAATGCGCCCGATGCCCGGAATCTTGATCGCAGGCCGGCGGAGATCGACGCCAAGCACGGCGCCGAGGACATTCAGCTCGAACCCCTCCAGCCATCCGACAGTCACGCCGAGATAGCCGCCCAACGTCGCACGAAGGCCGGTGCCGGATGGCGTCCAGCCAAACCACGCGCCGTCATAGGGATAGTCCTTGCCGATGGCGGTCGGCGGCAGCACGGCCTGCATCTCGGGAACGGCATCGATAATCGCGGCGACGAAGGTGTTCGAGTTCGGCCCGGGCCATGCACGGTAATCGCCGAGGTTGCGATACTTGTAGCTGTCGATGGCGGCGCGGATTTTCGGAATCAGGACTGCGGCCCTCTCGCCTTCGGCGCGGAACACTTCATCAGGCACCTGCCCGAACCAGCGCCCGTCCGCGACGAATCCGTTGACGCGGATCGGCTCGCCCCACGCCGTGTAATCGTAGCGGCTGTAGCGCGATGCGCCCTTCTCCTTGAATACGATCCAGGAATGAACCGCGATAATGCCGCGCCAGCGCACCGTCCGCGCGGCGTAAATCCGCACCAGCGCATCCGGATGCGCGGAGGCCAGCGGCAGCACGCCCGCGCTGGAGCGGTCAGCCGCATACCAGTTCGCAGAGGCACGATCACTCAGGAAATAGGATGCCGCGGAAACGCCGATGGGAGCGAACAACAGGAACAGAAAAGCCGCCAAAACCATCTTCCACAATCTCATCGCGCACCGCTCGCCAGCATACTCTGCCTATTGCGTGCCTTGAGAATGGGGACGATGGGCGACCGGTTCAATGGCCGCGAACCGGCAGGTCAGGCCCGGGAGACGTTGAAGACATCCCCGTCATATCCGGCCTCGATGGGAATACGCAGGCGGGTGGTTCCATCCTCGTTCCGGCTCATCTCCGGAACCACCGTCACCACCGGCGTCGCCCGCGCGAAGTCCATCGCCGCCTGCGCGGTTCCGAGCTTGTCGAGCTTGATCAGATTGCGAATGGTCGGAAACGGCAGATTGAAGCGGCCCGACGCGGCGCTGTCGAGCGCCGCCTTCGGCGACAGCCAGACCGAGTCCACGGATTCCCTGCCGTCGTGCTTGCCGATCTGATCGGCGGGCGCCAGCGCCAGCAGGAAGTGCGTATCGAATCGCTTCGGCAGGTTCACCGGCGTGATCCAGTGCGCGAAAGGCACCAGCAGATCGATTGCGGGCAACAGCGCGTTCTGGCGCAGAATCTCGCCGAAGCTGACCTTGCCTTCGTCCAGCGCGCCGCGCTGCTCATCGAGCGCCGCAAGCTGCGCGGCCTGGATCAACGCTGAAGACCCGCGCGGACGCGCCAGCATGATGCCGCTTTCCTCGAACGTCTCGCGAATGCCACCGATGCGGATCGCCGCCGCATCGGCATCGAGGCCGCGGTCGGCAACAAGCGCCGGATCTGCCGCGATCTCCCGGTCGCCGGGGTCCATGCTGCCGCCGGGAAACACCAGCGCGCCGGAGCTGAATTCGATCTCATGATGCCGCTGCACCATGAAGATCTCCATGCCGCTGCCGCCTTCCCGCAGCAGCAGCACGGTGGCGGCGGTGCGCAGCGCCTTCTTCGGATCGACCGGACCGGCACTCATGCGATGTTCGCCCGCTTGTCGACGCGAGCCACGCGCGACAGAAGATAATCCACTTCGCTGCGCGCCAGCGCGCTCATGCTGGATCCGGGCTTGCGCTGCGCGTCCGAAGCAATTTTCCCGCGCTTCTTCAAAACGTACTTGCGCACGGCGAGACCGACGCCCGGCTGCTGCTCGTAACGGATCAGCGGCAGATGCGCGTCGAACAGATCATGGGCGGCATCACGCTTGCCCGCCTTCGACAGGTTGACGACATCGACCAGCAAATCCGGAAACGCGTAGCCGGTCATCGCGCCGTCCACGCCGCGCTCCATCTCGAAATCGAGGAACAGCCCGCCATTGCCGACCAGAATCGACAAGGGACGCAGCGAACCGTCCTTCTGGAAACCGCGCAGCGTGGAAATCTTCTCCAGCCCCGGCCAGTCCTCATGCTTGAGCATCACGCAGGACGGACTGTCCATGACGATCTTGCGGATCACCGACGGCGTCATGACGACGGTCAGCGTCAATGGATAGTCCTGCAACACCCACGGCACATCGGAGCCGATGGCTTCAGACGCCTGCCGGAAATAGCCGAGGATCTGCTCGTCGGTCCGCAGATACGGCGGCGGCGCGATCATCACGGCGGCGGCACCCGCGTCCATCGACGCGCGCGCCAGCGTGCGCATCTGGGCAAAGCCCGGCGCGGACACGCCGACGATGATCTGCCTGTCCTTCGCGCGCTTGATGAAGCGGGTTGCGACCTCAAGCGATTCATCGGCTTCCATCTTCGGCGCTTCGCCGAGGATGCCGAGCACGGTGACGCCGTTGCAGCCAACCTCGCCATAGAAGTCCGTCAGACGGTCAATCGAGTCATAATCGATGCGGCCGTCGTCGAAGAACGGGGTCGGCGCGATGGCGAAGGTGCCGCTCGCCTCATGGGTCAGCTTCATATCTCGGGCTTCTTTCGTGGATTAGAATCTGCGAGCCGCCATCTTATCCTGCTCGTCGAAGAAAATCTCCCTGGCGTGGCTCACGATGTCTTGCGCCTTCCAAGGGCCGCCGGGCTTCCAGCCCTCCATTTCCAGCATCTTCATCTCGCGCACGCCGCGCGGCCCGGATACGCCGAGCACCTTGCCGGTCTGCTCGCCGGACAGAGAACTCACCATGTAGAGCACCGCGGGCGCGATCTGGTCCGGACCCATCGCGGCGCCCGGATTCTCGATATAGCGCGGCAGGTCCGCCGTCATGCGGGTGAGCGCGCCAGGCGCCAGCGTCCAGACCCGGATGTTGGACTTGCGGCCTTCAATGGCGAGCACATTGCTCAGGCCCCAGATGCCGCCCTTGGCCGCGCCATAGTTGCTCTGCCCGAAATTGCCGAGCAGGCCCGACGTCGAGGACGTGTTGACGATGACGCCGCCGCCGTTGTCCTTCATCCACTTGAACACGGGCAGCGTGACGCAGAAGGTGCCCTTCAGATGCACCTTCATCACCCGGTCCCAGTTTGCCTCGGTCATCTTCGCGAACGTGCCGTCGAGCAGGATACCGGCATTGTTCACAAGAATGTCGGCGCGGCCGAAATTCCTGATCGCATCGTCGAACACCGACTGGCCGCCCGTCATGGTCGAGATGTCCGAACCGTTGGCGACCGCCTTCCCGCCTTCAGCCTTGATCGCATCGACGACCTTCTGCGCCATCGAGGTGTCGGAGCCGCTGCCGTCGCGCGGGCCGCCGAGATCGTTGACGATGACCGATGCCCCCTCGCGCGCGAACAGTTTGGCGTAAGCCTCGCCGAGACCGCCGCCCGCCCCTGTGATGATCGCAACCTTGCCGTCGAGCAAACCCATCGCGTCCTCCCGTTTCTTCTTGTTTAAGCGAGAACCGTCTTGCCGTTCCTGATCACGGTGACGTTGCGGCTTTTCACGCGGCCTTCGAGCGAGACCACGTTGCCGTCCCTCCACAGATCGAACGACACCGTCTCGCCGGGAAACACCGGCGCGGAGAAGCGCACCGCGTGCTGCCTGAACGCCAGCGGATCGTAATCGGCATAGGTCTGCAACACTGCACGGCAGCTCAACCCATAGGTGCACATGCCGTGCAGGATCGGCCGGTCGAAGCCGGCGCGCTTGGCGAACTCCGGATCGCTGTGCAGCGGATTGCGGTCGCCACACAGCCGGTAGATCAGCGCCTGATCGGGCCGCGTCGAAATATCGACGCTCAGGTCCGGCGCGCGCTTCGGAATCGGATGCGGTTCGGGCTGGCCTTCGGATGGTCCGCCGAAACCGCCGTCGCCCCGCGCGAACGTCGATGCGACGATCGTGGCGAGATCCTCGCCCTTGTCATTCTTCAGCACGGTCTTGCGCAGGACCACCGCGCCCTTGTCCTTGCCCTTGTCGAAAAGGCCGAGGATGCTGGAGTCCGCCGTGATGTTCGCCTGCACCGGCAGCGGCTTGTGGAAAGTAATGTCGCGCTCGCCGTCGACCACCAGGACACGGTTGAGATCGATATGCCCGGCATTCGCGCCCCAGGCAGCGACCGAGGCATAGGTCGGCACCACCTTGAGTTCGCGCGGCGTGTAATAGGCCTCATTGACGAAGGACAGTTCCTTCTGGTCCATCGGGTCCGCGCCCATGCCGATACCATAGGCGTAAAGCATCACGTCGCGGTCGGTCCATGAATACTTCTGGCCGACATTCCTGAGCGCCATCACCTCATCGTACTTGATCGGCATGTTTTTCGTTTCCTCAGTTTTATGGTCCTCATTCTGAGGAGCGCACTCTTGTGCGCGTCTCGAAGGATGAGAACGGATATTCTCCCCTCATGGTTCGAGACGACGCAAGGGCGTCTCCTCACCATGAGGGCAACCTGCAACTAGCCCACCGGCGTGAAAAACAGCAGCGGCGCGCCGTCGGTCGGCTTGAACACCACTTTCACGCGCTGACCGATCTTCAATGCCGCCAGATCGCAATCGACAAAGTTCGTCAGCAGCGACGGACCTTCATCCAGCGTGACGTAGCCCACCGCATAGGGTCCGGTCGGCGACTTGCGCATCAGGCTGTAGCTGTAGATCGCGCCCTCGCCCTTGCTCTCCTCCCATTCCGTCTTGTCCGAGAAACAGAACGGACAGATCGAGCGCGGAAAGTAATGCGGCTCCTTGCAGGCCACGCAGCGCTTGATGAGAAACTTGCCCTGCTTGGCTGCTTCCCAGAAATGCGCGGTCTCGGGATTGCCCGCGGGCGCGGGATATTTCGGTTTATCGGTCATCACACGCGCTCCAGAATCGCGGTCGATGCCGCATGCCGCACACCCAGCAATCCGCCGGTGCCGTGCACCACAGCGAGATCACAATTCGGAACCTGAACCTTGGGATGCGCCTCGCCGCGCAATTGCCGCACCGCCTCGATGATCTTGGTGATGCCGCCGCGGTTGATCGGGTGGTTGTTGCACAGCCCGCCGCCGTCGGTGTTCCACGGCAATTTTCCGACGCCGGAAATCAGATTGCCATCGGCGACGAACTTGCCGCCGTCGCCCTTCTTGCAGAAGCCGAGGTCTTCAAGCTGAATCACCACCGTGATGGTGAAGCTGTCGTAGATCGATGCATACTTGATGTCCTTCGGCGTCACGCCCGCTTCCGCGAACGCGGGTGGCCCGCTCCACACGCCGGCGGAATAGGTCAGGTCGAGCTTGCGGCCACCGTTCGGTCCCTTGTGCGATTCACCATGGCCGGTCAGGCGCACCAGCGGACGCTTCAGCGACTTCGCAATCTCTGGCGTCGTCACGATCAGCGCACCGCCGCCGTCGGAGACGACACAGCAGTCAAGACGGTGCAGCGGATCGGAAATCATCGGTGAGTTGATGACATCTTCCACCGTTACGACATCGCGCAGCATCGCATGTGGATTGTATTGCGCGTGATGGGACGCCGCGACCTTGACCCACGCGAGTTGCTCGCTGGTGGTGCCGAACTCATGCATGTGGCGCATGGCGCACATGCCGTAAGCGTTGTGGGTCGTCGGCCCATAGGCCAGCTCAAAATCCATCTCCGGGCCGTAAGCGCGCGGCGGCATCGGGCCGGTGCGCGGCTTGCCGGACAGCGTGATCAGCGCGACGGAGCACTTACCGGCGGCAATCGCCTCGGCTGCGTGACCGAGCGCGATGATGTAGGAGCAGCCGCCGGTTTCGGTGGAATCCAGATGGCGCAGCTTGTTGAGGCCGAGATAATCGGCCATCGGCAGGATGCCGCCGGGCGCATCGCCGGCGCAGAAATAGCCATCAACATCGGCCTTGGTGAGGCCCGCGTCGTCGAGCGCGCCCCTGGCGCATTCGGCGTGAAGCTGCGCGGTCGATTTGTCTGGCGCGTGCCGGGTTGGATGTTCGTAGATCCCGGCGATGTAAGCCTTGTTCTTGATTGTCAAAAGATGTCTCCGCTGGAAGTCGCCAGCGGAATATCTCGCGCGCCTGCGCGGGCTTGGCAAGCATCTTGAGTTTCGCAGAGCGGACGAATACGAGCGATGCGCTCTACTCGGCCGCGATCTGCGGCGCGACCAGCGGCGGCGGATTGACAAGCTCCCTGGCAAGCTGCTCGTATCGCGCCTTCGCTTTTGCGACGGATGCTTCCTTGACCGGGCCGTAACCGCGGATCTGATCCGGCAACGACAGCAACTCGACAGCGATATCGTGGGTCTTCGGCGACAGCAACTTCACCGCCGTGACCACGTCCTGCTCGTAACCCTTGATCAGGTTGCGTTCGAGCTTGCGATCCTCGCTGTAGCTGAATGGATCGAACAGCGTGCCGCGCAGGAAGCGGAATTTCGCCATCGTCCGGAACACCGGCAGCATCCACGATCCGAACACGCGCTTCTTCGGACGCCCCAACGGATCGACTCCGCTGTGCAGGATCGGCGGCGCGAGGTTGAAGCTGATCTTGAAGTCGCCTTCGAATTGCCGGGCGAGATTTTCCGCGAACTTGCCGTCGGTATAAAGCCGCGCCACCTCATACTCGTCCTTGTAGGCAAGCAGCTTGGCATAGTTGATGGCGACCGCGCGCGGCAGCGCCTCGCCATAGCCACCGTCGAACGCGACCTTGCGCACCTGATCCACGATGTTGCGATAACGTGCGGCGTAAGCGGCGTTCTGATAATCCGTGAGCAGTTTCGTGCGATGTGCAATAACCTCGTCGAGCGACATCTGGTCGAGCGTCTTCGGCGCTTCGGGCTCATCGCCTTTCATCATCGCGGCCAGCCGGCCGGGATCGATGGCTGCAATCCGGCCGAGCCGGAAAGCCTCGGTGTTCATCTTGATCGACACGCCATTGAGTTCAATGGCCTGCTCGATGGCTTCCGCGCCGACCGGCAGCAACCCTTTCTGATAGGCGAAGCCCATCATCATCATGTTGGTGGCAATCGAGTCACCAAGCAGCGCCTCGGCCGGCTTGGTGAAATCAAGGAAGGACGAATCCTTCCGCAGCGCATTCTCCAGCACGAGATTGACCTTGCCGCGCTTGAAGTCGAAATCGCGGTTCATGATGAAATCCGCGATCGGGATCAGATGCGTATTGATGACGCCGTGGGTCCGCGACGACTCGGCGAGCGAAATCGTCTCCTTGGCAACGGCGACCACTTCGTCCGCCGCGATCAGAAGGTCCGCCGTGCCGGTGACGATGCGCGAACAGGTCACGTCCGCCGTGTTCTTCGACAGCCGCACATGGCTCAGCACCGCGCCGCCCTTTTGCGCAAGGCCCGACATATCGAGAATCATGCTGGCCTTGCCTTCGATATGCGCGGCCATGCCAAGCAGCGCGCCGATGGTCAGCACGCCGGTGCCGCCGACACCGCCGACGGCGATGTTGTACGGCTTGTCGAGCGACGGCACTGACGGCGGCGGCGGCAATTCGCCGAGATCGCCGAGATCGGCCCGCGCGCGCTTGCGCAATGCGCCTCCCTCCACAGTGACGAAGGACGGGCAGAAGCCCTTCACGCAGGAATAATCCTTGTTGCAGCTCGACTGGTTGATGGTGCGCTTGCGCCCGAGTTCGGTTTCCAGCGGCTCCACGGAAATGCAGTTCGACTGCACCGAGCAATCGCCGCAGCCTTCGCAGACGGCCGAATTGATGAAGATGCGCTTTGCCGGATCTTCCAGCAGTCCCCGCTTGCGGCGGCGGCGCTTTTCGGCGGCGCAGGTCTGCACGAACACAATGGCCGAACACCCCGGCACCTCGCGCAGCGTGCGCTGAACTTCGTCGAGCTGGTCGCGATGCGCGACCTTGGTGCCGGGCGCGATGTCGGAGGCCGGATAGGCTTCCGGGGTTTCCGACACGAGATAAATGTCGCGAATGCCTTCGCTGTGAAGCTGGAACGTGACCTGCTGCGGCGAGAGTTCGCCGTCGACATGCTGGCCGCCGGTCATCGCCGTCGCATCGTTGTAGAGAATTTTGTAGGTGATGTTCGCCTTGGACGCGACCGCCTGCCGGATCGCCAGACTGCCGGAGTGGAAGTACGTGCCGTCACCGAGATTGACGAAAACGTGCTTCTCGTCGGTGAAGGGCGCGATGCCGACCCACGGCACGCCCTCACCTCCCATATGGGTGAAGGTCTCGGTGTTGCGGTCCATCCACAGCGCCATGAAGTGACAGCCGATGCCGGCCATGGCGCGGCTGCCTTCCGGCACCTTGGTCGACGAATTGTGCGGACAGCCCGAGCAGAAATACGGCGTGCGTGTCACCGGCGCGACGGCCTGCACTTGCGTCGCCTGCCGGCCGTTGAACCAGTCGGCCTTGGCGCGCAGCATCGCCACGATTTCCGGATTGAGGTCGAGTTGCAGCAGCCGCTCGGACAGCGAACTTGCCAGCGACGCGACGCTGAGCTCTTCCGCGAACGGCAGGAAGCGCTTGTCGTGATTGTCCATCTTGCCGATGATGCGCGGGCGCACATCGTCGCGCCAGTTGAACAGCTCCTGCTTGACCTGGTTCTCGACGATCTCGCGGCGCTCTTCGACGATCAGAATTTCCTCGAGGCCGATGGCGAATTCACGCACGCCTTCCGGCTCCAGCGGCCACGGCATGCCGATCTTGTAAAGCCGCAGACCGATTTTCGCGGCGACTTCCGGCGTGATGCCGAGTTCGCGCAGCGCCTGCCGGATGTCTTCGTAGCTCTTGCCGGACGCCATGATGCCGAACCGCGCGTTCGGCGAATCCATCGTGATGCGGTTGATCTTGTTGGCGCGCGCGAAGGCGATCGCGGCGAAGCCTTTATAATCCTGCAAGCGCTTGTCCTGCGCGTAGCGGTCGTCGGGCCAGCGCAGGTTGAGGCCGCCCGGCGGCATCTCGAAATCGCTCGGGATGATGAACGGCGTCAGCTCATTTGTGAGATCGATTTCCGCCGTGGTCTCCACCGTTTCGGTGATGACCTTCATGCCGACCCAGCAGCCGGAGTAGCGCGACATCGCGATGCCGAGCAAACCCATCTCGATCATCTCGTGGATGCTCGACGGATAGAGATATGGCATCAGCGCGGAGATGAAGGCGTGGTCCGACTGATGCGGCACGGTGGAGGATTTCGCGCCGTGGTCGTCGCCCGCCAGACACAGCACGCCGCCGTTCTTGGCCGAACCGGCCGCGTTGCCGTGGCGGAACACGTCGCCGCAGCGATCGACCCCGGGGCCCTTGCCGTACCAGATGCCGGTGATGCCATCGAACTTCGCGCCCGGCGACAGATTGAGCTGCTGCGAGCCCCAGATCGCGGTGGCCGCGAGATCCTCGTTGACGCCCGGCTGGAATTTCACATCGTACTGGGCGAGATGCTTGCGCGCGGCATGAAGCTGCTGATCGTAGCCCCCGAGCGGCGAACCACGATAGCCGGTCACGAAACCGGCGGTGTTCAGACCGGCGGCGCGGTCACGCCGCACCTGCGCCATCGGAAGCCGGACAAGGGCCTGAATACCGGTCAGGAATACATGCCCCGATGCCTGCGTGTATTTCTGGTCGAGGCTGATAGGCCCTTGGTTGATTCCCATAGTCAGTTGCCTCTTTGCCGGGCTCTTGTTGCGTTATGACAGGTCTACTTAGAACCACTCTACACAACAGTCTATGTCGCTTTTTGTATGCCGCACATCACAAATCGCAATCATCAGACCTTTGTTTCATACGCAATTTTAGATGCACTTTCCGGGCGGGACCGCTCCAGTTGTGTCGCTGGGACGCCCGCCGCCGAAAGGACATTGCGAGCCGACGCGCGTGGCTGCCGACGGCGTCGCCAGATCGCTGCGGCGCGGCGGCCAATCCGCAAGGCTGCCTCCTCCCCGATGCAACGCTGGACCGGAACGGTCACCCTCCCGGCCCGTTGGCTTCCACAACAGCGAACCCGGTCTCAACGGGCCGCACGACACAACGGAGGATTTGCATCATGACCCGCACATCGGAAAATGGCTGGACCTCGGACCACGAAAAACGCGGTTACGACTTACCGCTGGACACACAAAAGGATTTCGATTCGCAGCGGGACAAGCCGATGAAAGCCGTCATCGGCATCGCTCTCCTTGTCGTACTCGCGCTGGCCTTGTCCCGGATGCATCCTGTTCCGCACGACGTGCCGGATGATTCCGCGGCGGCCACGGGACAGATCACCGGCGCTGGCGGCCGATGAAGACCCCGACACCTGCAAAGTTCCCGGACCATCACCAATGATCCCCGGGAACACCGCCGCCGGTCGGCGATTGTCTTGTCAGGCGAAACAACTGGAGGAATGACTCATGGCACTTGAGCGCAACCCTAACGATCCCTATCGCGCCGATCCCGGCAATGCCGAACTGGCGCGCCGCCGCGCGGATCAGATCGACGCCGAGCTGCAAGCCGATCCCGAACTGGGAGAAGGACCGGCAAGCGGCGGACGCATCGCGTTGTTCGCCATTGCGCTGGTCGCCATTCTCGGCGTTGTGTTCTACGGGCTGAACTCGTCCAGCACCTCGCCAGATGCGACACCCACGGCGCAGACCACGCCTGCTTCACCGCCGGCAAGCGGAACGGCGATGGCGCCGCGTCCTCCGGCAGGCCAGACCACGGGCTCGTCAATGACGCCGGCTCAGCCGGCCCCGCCCGCGGCCAGTGCTCCGGCTCCGGCGCCCCAGAACAACGCCGCTCCGGCAACGAGCGCACCGTCTAGCAACTAACGGCGGTTAGGAGATCGCATAATAGCGGGCAACCGGATCGTGGCCCGCTATTTTGTGTGCGCTTCAGTTTTTGGCGAACAGACCATTCATCTCGGCGTTCGGAATAGCCTGCGCCATTCCGGCAAACGACCCAGCCTCGGCGATCTCACGGGCGGCTTTCAGGAATGCGCCCCACGCCGTCCGCGCCAGCGCGCCGCCGACGCTGATGCGCCGCACGCCGAGGTCAGCCAATTCCGCCACGGTAAAGCCCGGACCGCTCCACAAAACGTTGACTGGCTTCGGCGCGAGTTCTTTCACAACCGTCGCAATCTGCTCCCTGGTCCGGATGGCCGGCGCATAGAGACAATCCGCTCCGGCTTCCGCATAGGCGATCAGGCGCGCAACGGTCGCCTTGAGATCGGATTGGCCGATCAGAAAACTCTCGCACCGCCCCACCAGCATCACATCGCCACCCTTCGCATCGATGGCCGAGCGCGCCGCTCGCATGCGCTCCACCGCAAGTTTCATTTCATATAATGGAGCCGACGCATCGCCGGTTGAATCCTCGATCGACAATCCCGCGACACCGGTCTCGACACAACGCTCGACATTCGCCGCAACGCCTGCGGGATCGTGCGCGTATCCGGCCTCGAAATCCGCATTGACCGGCAGGTCCGTGGCCGCACACAGGACTTTCAGATGAGCGAGAACATCATCGCACCCGACATTGTTGTCGCGATGGCCGGTGGACCAGGCAAAGCCCGAACTGGTCGATGCCAGCGCCTTGAAGCCCATACCCTGCAACAGCTTTGCGCTGCCCGCGTCCCATGGATTCGGCAGCACGAAACAGCCGCTCTCGTGCAGCTTCCGGAACTCCGCGCATTTTTGCTTTGTCGAAATCGGCATTGTCTTCCTCCCGGCAAAAATCGTCTTGTCGTTCGTGGGGCGACGGATGCCGCCCAAAGTCCATGAAACGGGTGGGGCGCGAAAAAGGCAATCGCAGCGCGGCTTTTTTACCGAACAACGCCACCCGATTCACTGCGCTGTTTGGCACGAAGGGCCATTAATGCAACAATCCGCAGTTGACAGCGCCGCGCAAAAATTGGCGTAATTCGGCGCGCTTTTGCGCTTTTGATTTCCTTGATTTCCGGACAGGTGCTCCATGTTTCGCAGTGGATTAGTGGCATTTTTCGCGCTGTTTTCAGTCGCAGTTCCCGCAACCGGCTGGGCCTACGACATCAAGCCGAAAACGCCTGACTCTGCTTTTTCCGGAAAGCTCCAGCCGGACATCGTCGGCCTGTCGAGCAACACCGAGGGCAGCAAGGCCGCGCCGGTTTTCGAGGCCTACCTGAAGGATCTGCCCGGCGTGAAGCCGGAGACGGCGCAGCAGAAGTTCGGCGGCACCAACGTGACGTATGTCACCGCGATGAAATTCACCCTGCTCCCGACCGCCACGCATCCGGGCGAGTCGATGCTGGCGGTGTTCTCCTCGCCGGCAAGCGCCAACCGCGCCTATTACATCGCGCGCACGCTCGGCTTTTCCACCGACAAGCAGCCCTCGAAGCCAGAGATGATCGAGCGGGTGACGGCGAAATACGGTGCGCCCACCGCGATCGGCGACGGACGCATGTATTATTTCTACAAGGCCGGCAAGATCATGTCGGTGAAGCAGAAATATACCCCCGCCTCGGCACTGGAAGCGCTCAACGCGCCGATCAATCCCAAGATCGCCGTCGCGCTCAACGACGCCAACGGGCGCGGAAGCTGCGTCGCGGAACTGAAGCGCGTACAAGCGCTGGAAAAAACCCTCGACAAGCTCGTCACCGAGGCCAAGGCGGCCAACTGCGACGGCCTCGTGACGGTCGAAATCCTGCCGGGCATTACACCGGATCGGGTCAGCAAGGTGGAATTCACGCTGATCGACTTCAAGCAGATCGTCAGCGCGGCCAAGATCGATGCGGATGCCTTCGCCGCCGAGAAGAACGAAGCGCTCAACAAAACGCCGCTCGGCAACGCACCGAAGCTCTGACGAGATGCACCGACGATGAAAACGCTTCTCGCAGCAATTCTCCTTGCCGCCGCGCTGTTCCCCGGCAATACCGCGCGTGCTGCGCCCCTCGCCCCGATCGCGCTCAGCGCGCCCGTTAATCTCGTGACGGTCAAGGACGGATGCGGCGTCGGATTTCATCGCCTTTCAAGTGGCGTCTGCCGTCCGCAGCCGGAAGGACCGAAGCTGATGCGCCTGTTCGCGCGCAAGTGTCAGCTTGGCTATCGCCGCAACCTGCTCGGCAAATGCGTAAAGGAATGATCTCATCTCAAAGCAAAGCCCCGGCTTCAATGAAACCGGGGCCGAGCAATTGATGCCCGCTGCTTACCAGCGGCGGCGGCGCCAGTAGCGGCGGCGATAATGCCTGCGGCGCCATTGCACCTGCTCGGGCGCAAGGCGTGCGGCTTCATCCTGATCCACGACCGCAGGCTCGGCGGCCATCTCAGGCTTTCTGCCGGGAGTCAGACCATTTTGCGGGGCAAACATCGGAGCGGCAGATGCAGCCGAAGCAGCCGCCGCGATGGCGCCCGCACCGGCGGCGATGCCGACAGCAAATCGTAGGAATTCACGACGTTCCATATTGTAGTCCTCCTAGGGAAGCGAGGTTTGCAACGATACAAGGATCCCGCACTCGCCATGAACGCGGTGTGAACCCGATTGTTCCGTCACGCCCGGACTTTTATGCAGCGTCTCAACAGCGCTTACTGTTTCTGAAATTGCCGCTGCCGCTCGATGAAGTCCTGCCCCTGCTTTTGCAGCTTCTTGATCATCTCGTCGGCTTCGTCGTCCTCGGCCTTCTCGTCCGCCGGCGTCACCGGCGTACCGTTCGGATCGCGGCAATTCACCTCGGTGCCTCGCACGCGCACCCACGCAGCGCCCTCCTTGTTCATCTCCGTGCATAGCACCTGATCTTTCGCACCGCCCGGCACCGGCTTGGCGCAAGCCACGGTGCCGAAGCCGCCGGACAGCGCCATGTCGCAATTCGCGTCGCACTGCATGGTCTTGCCGAGAGGATTTGTGAACGCGATTGTCACAGTGCGCTTGTCATCGGCGAGCTTACAGACCGCCGTGACGTCGGCCGCGACGGACGAACCCGCGCTGCACAACAGAAATGCCAATAGAACAAAAGATCGCATGAAATCAGTCCCGTGCCTTGAGGCATAATTGCCTCAGGCTTGGTCGCAAGACGACCACATTCGGTTCATCTTGTATCAATAATCGGAAGAATACTCTCCGCCGCCGGTGCCTGCCGGCGAATCACTTCCGCTTCGCAGCCATCCCCGGCTCATGCGCGAAACGCACCGCAAACGATGATTTGAGGAAGGACACCCACCATGAAGACCTTATTCGCAGCAGCATTCCTTGCAGTCTCGGCTGCCGGCATCGGCGCCGTCAGCGCGATGCCCGTCGCTCCCTCATCGGCCGGCTCGAACATCATCCACGTCGCGCAGGGCTGCGGCCCCGGCTTCGCGCGCGGCCCGATGGGCGCCTGCCGCCCGATGCGCGGTTATGTCCGTCCTGCGGTGCGCCGGTGCCGTTACTGGGGTCCCGGCCGCCGCGTCTGCCGCACCTGGTGGTGAGCTTTACGCCCGCGCAATATAAAACCCCGCTTCGGCGGGGTTTTTCTTTGCCGGTTGTTCGAGACAGTCTACGTCCGCAGCGCCTCGCGCTGTTTCTTCAGTGCATTCGCGCGAATTTTTGCCGAGTGCGACCTGTCATTGCGCGCGGGCTGCTTCGGCCCGATCACCCTGACCCGCGATGTCATCTGCTGCGGCATGTCCCGGCCGTCATCGAGAGGCTGCGTCGGCATGGGCAATGATTTTTTCTTTTGCATGAAAATACAACGCGCATCGCGCCGATTTGTTCGGAACAAAGTGCGAGAGGCCATGCGACAGTTTGCCCGGTCCTGAATTCGCCGAATACGCACGACCGATCATCCGCTGCATTGAAGGGCGCGGACTGCCCTGTCCCGTTTTCATTTCCTCTTGAGAAGAAATGGAGCGCCGGGAGGCGCCAGAGTGCTTGCGAGGCACCCTTGTGACGAACCTTTGCGAGAGGTCCGTCCGCGAGCCTTGACGAGAACGGATTGCGAGTCCGTCTCGCGAGGCGCGCGCGTTCTGCAACGGACAGGTTTGCGAGGCCTTCCGTCCGAACGCAGCGCCTCCCGGCGCTCCACCAGCCGCGCCCGGCGTCCCGGGGATGGCTGCGGCTCCCGCCCCTCCGCGTCATGAGCGCGAGGAAGCAAAAGCGGAATAGGATTATATTCCAGATGGGGAAAAGTCAAGCCCGCGAGCACGCCGGTCATTCACGGCGGCTCAGTGCGGCCCTTCGCGCTCGTAGATGAACTTCGGCATTTCCCACTTGTAGCGGATCGCCAGCAGGCGGAACGTCAGGCCGAACACCACCGAACCGACCACCACCGCGACATGCTCGGTGCCGACATGCGTGCCCGCGACATAGATCGCGCCGGTTACCAGCGAGACGCTGGCGTAAAGCTCGCTGCGGAACAGCAGCGGCACCTCGGTGCAGAGAATATCGCGCAGCACGCCCCCGGCGCATCCGGTGATCATGCCCGCCACCACCACGATGATGAGCGGCTGCCCCATGTTCATGGCGACGCTGCAGCCGATGATGGTGAAGACCACGAGGCCGATGGCATCGAGCACAAGAAAAAAGAGTATGAAAGCGATGCACCACGCGCGCCAGCGCGATGGTGAGCAGCGCCGCACCGCCGGTCAGCAGCAGCAGCAGCGGATATTTCACCCAGAGCAGCGGATAATGCCCGAGCAACAGGTCGCGCAGCGAGCCGCCGCCGAGCGCGGTGACGCATCCGAGCACCGCGACGCCGAACCAGTCCATCTTACGCCGCCCGGCCGCGAGCGCCGCCGTCATGGCTTCGGCGACCATGGCGAACAATCCGAAGACAAAAAGAACCGATTCGGCTGGCTCCATCGCGCAGCCGTAGCACAGTTCAGTCGCGGCCGCAGCGCTCAGGCAGGCCACACCTCCGCCTGCACCATGATGTCGCGCGTGCGCTTGATGCCCGGCCAGTCGCGGTCGAAATCGCGGATCAGCCGCTTCATCTCCTCGCCGCCCGCGGCGGCATCGAGCGACGCGCGGTCGGGAAATTCATACATCGCCAGATGCACGGCGGGATCGGCGGCGAGCCAGTAGCGCCACGCGCGCTTGCAGCCGAACGACTTCACGGCGTCCGGCAGATGCTCGCGCGAATACCATGCATCGAACGCAGCGCGTTGCGATTCATCGAGGACAGTGGCGCGGACGACGAGGATGTGGGGCATGACCCTTACAAAAAACTACCGCACCCAATTCAAAGTAGAAAACTCAAGCTGCTCAAACGGCTCCGTCCAACGGCCAGGCGATAGGTGCAAGTTTACAGGAGAACTCATAGGTATCCCTCGTATTCCTCCTGGTAAAAATTTATCAAGAAACAGCGCAAGCCCTGAAATCCGTCCCGATCCATTTTGTAAAATTTCTGATTGGCTCACCAATACATTCCGCGTTTTCGCACCAAGATTTTCCAGCAGAGCTGTCGGATCTCCACCTATCTTCAACAAGAAATACTGAAGAACATACAGGGTCTCGGTTCCCACAGAGCGTGAGTATATAGGACCATATTGCGTTAAATCCCCAAGTGGCTCCAAAGTGAAATTTGACATCGCTCGAATTGACGGGACCTCTTCCCATAATTCTCTCAAAGCCGTTTTTTCAAGATTAGTTTGGTCACGGTCCTTTTCGTGCCCTCCAATCAGATTCAAATCCTTCCATTTTGAATTTCTGCGAAGCAAAAGGCATATTTCGCCATCGACAAACAGTTTGATAACGACAAACCCACCTCGAGATATTCTAAGATCGTTGGACATTGGTCCGATCCACTCACTTGACATTTTTATGGTGCCACAAGATCGACTTCGACCAAGGCTCAAGATTAAGATCTTCTGATTGGCTATCGAGTTCATTCCACGAAACAAACTCTCCTGCGCGGCTTGGCCCCCGCCATCTCCTGAACTCTTTCTTTCTTAGATCCTCTGCAGTGTTCTCACTATCAATTGTGACTTCGAAAACCATTGCAAAATGACGCTTGCTAACAGGCTCGTCATGATCCCAGCAATATCCCTTTAATTGCATCGGGAACTTTCGACCTAAAAATAGAGACCTCGCGATACGCTTCGATAGCGCATCTTCTAACAATAACCCTTTGTCCTCAAATTCAACTGTCTTTATCGTATGGGTGGCCTCCAAAATTGTGGTTTTTCCATAAAGACGATACTTGGAGTCGGTTTCCTTCCTTCGAAAGATAAAGACCTTGTCATTGTGAGCCAATATTCCACACGGAATAATTTGGACCAAATCATCGTCCGTTTCCGCTTGAGATCGACGGACGAATCGTCCGTGCTTTGCAATACAATTGAGCGCGTTTTTTGCCGCCGTTTCCGAGAACGCACCGTCATGGTCGACCGGGAGAGACGCCAGTTGTTCTCTTGATACAACTAATATTTCAGGGTCAAGAAATGCCTCTAAGAAGTCAAGGATACTGCCTGCTAGTTGGGTGTTTGATTGCCGCACGTCTTGACCAGACGTGTCGTGCTGAAGTGCGCCAGAGAATTTGTCACTGTATTTTTTGAAGGCAATAGAAACGGATTCCGAGAAAGTACTCAGTACTTTCTCATTCATGATACTTCCGGTCTTTTTTGTAATTCTTTGACCATTTTCTCGCGACATTGCCTCGTCGGCAGGGACATTCATGACTACTACTAAGTCAATCAATGTTCGCCATCGTTCGAGCAAAAGGAAGCTGTCTATAGTGCCTGCTTCTTCTTGAGTGATCTCACCGCGCTGAAGCTGCAGATTTAGCCACACTAACGCATCAAAAATCCCTCGATCTACGATGATAATGTCCGCATCCGCTTCAACGTTGGCTAGAAGTTCCGCCAACATTGAGCAAGCACACCAAGTGTTGAAGAACAGATGCCCTTTCATCGGAATGGGACAAACTGCAGCTCGCTCGGCAAGAACGTGGACTCTAAAGCCATTTCTAGAAAAGAAATGTCGTATCGCCTCAACAGAGGTGCTCTTGCCAGACTTCGGCGTCCCAGCAAATTCAATTACAAATGCCCTATGAGCGAAACTAAGGGCGGGCTGGAGGTTGACTAAACGCTTTTCCAATTGCGCAATAAAGGTTTCTATATCTGACAAAATCATCTCCATGATCCCAATAGAAGATCATGGAATGATGCGGGAAAATTCAGTCAATACAACCGGAAATTGTTCTCGAACCTAACCTAATTCACAACGGAATGTTGTCGTGCTTCTTCAGCGGCACGTCGACGTGCTTGTCCTTGAGCATGGCGAGCGCGCTGGCGATGCGTTTACGGGTCGCGTGCGGCATGATCACGTCGTGAATATAGCTGCGCTGGACGGCAATCGTCATATTGCCGCCCTGCCCTTGAGCATGCCGGTCACGCTCAAATCCTCGTCGAGGTCGGGCCAGTGAATGCCCATCGGCATGATTTCGTAGTTCGATCGCTGCGCGGCGGATGCGGACAGCAGGCGCGGATACCACGACAGCGGCGTGGCGATGCGGCGGCCATCGCGCAGCGTGACCACAAGCTCGGTCGCGGTGAACTCGACCGCCTGAGCGCGCAGGTCGCCGACCTCAATTTCCAAAGTGCTCATGCCAAGCCTTCACAAGAGCTTCGCGGTTGTTCCGCAGGTGACGGATCATATCGCCGATTTCATGAGCCGGGAACCCTGCATTCACGGCCACATCCAGATCATGTAGCCAGAATTTGGCTTCCTTGTCGCCGCTGCGGACGTGGATGTGCGGCGGCTCGCTGCCCTCGTTCGAGTAGAAGAATGCGCGATACGGTCCCCAGCGTAAAACTGTCGGCATCACCCCCACCCCCGGCGCTCCCGCGCCGACCCTCCCCACTCAAGGAGGAGGGTTTGAGCCCTCACAACGGAATATTATCGTGCTTCTTCATCGGCACGTCGACATGCTTGTCCTTGAGCATCGCCAGCGCGCGAGCGATGCGCTTGCGGGTCGAGTGCGGCATGATCACGTCGTCGATATAGCCGCGCTCGGCGGCAACGAACGGCGACAGGAAGCGGTCTTCGTATTCCTTGGTGCGCGCGGCGATCTTCTCGGCGTCGCCGATGTCCTGCCGGAAGATGATCTCCACCGCGCCCTTCGCGCCCATCACCGCGATCTGCGCCGTCGGCCAGGCGTAGTTCATGTCCGCGCCGATTTCCTTCGACGCCATCACGTCGAACGCGCCGCCATAGGCCTTGCGCGTGATCACGGTCACCAGCGGCACCGTGCACTGGCTGTAGGCGAACAGCAGTTTCGCGCCGTGCTTGATCAGCCCGCCATATTCCTGCGCGGTGCCCGGCAGGAAGCCCGGGACGTCCACGAAGGTGACGATCGGAATGTTGAAGGCATCACAAAAACGGACAAAGCGCGCGGCCTTGCGTGAGGCGTCACTGTCGAGCACGCCAGCCAGCACCATCGGCTGGTTGGCGACGAAGCCCACCGTCTTGCCGGCGATGCGGCCGAAACCGGTGACCACGTTCTTGGCGAAAGTATCGGCGAGTTCGAAGAAATCACCCTCGTCCACCACCTTCAGGATCAGTTCCTTGATGTCGTAAGGCTGGTTCGGATTTTCCGGCACCAGCGTGTCGAGCGACATGTCCACGCGCTCGATGTCGTCGAAGCTCGGCCATTCCGGCACGCCGTCGGTATTATTGCCGGGCAGGAAGTCGATCAGCCGGCGCATCTGCAACAGCGTGGTGACGTCGTTGTCGAACGCGCCGTCGGCGATGGACGATCGGGTGGCATGCACGCTGGCGCCGCCGAGTTCTTCCGCGGTGACCACTTCGTTGGTCACGGTCTTCACCACGTCCGGGCCGGTGACGAACATGTAGCTGGTGTTCTTCACCATGAAGATGAAGTCGGTCATCGCCGGCGAATAGACGTCGCCGCCCGCGCACGGCCCCATGATGACGCTGATCTGCGGAATGACGCCGGAGGCGATGACGTTGCGGCGGAACACATAGGAATAGCCCGCCAGCGCCGCGACGCCCTCCTGGATGCGCGCGCCGCCCGCGTCGTACAGCCCGATGATCGGCGCCCGCGCCTTCAGCGCCATGTCCTGCAACTTGGTGATCTTCAGCGCATGGGTCTCGGAGAGCGAGCCGCCGAACACGGTGAAGTCCTTGGCGAACACGAAGACGGTGCGGCCGTTCACCGTGCCCCAGCCGGTGACCACGCCGTCGCCGGGGATCTTGTTCTTCTCCATGCCGAATTCGACCGAGCGGTGCTCGACGAACATGTCGAATTCCTCGAATGAGCCCTTGTCCAGCAGCAGTTCGATGCGCTCGCGGGCCGTCAGCTTGCCACGCGCGTGCTGCGCCTCGATGCGCTTGTCGCCGCCGCCCTTTTTCGCAGCCGTGCGCCGGTCGTCGAGTGCTTCGAGGATGTGCTTCATGGATATTCGCCCCAACTTCGGCGGCAGGCGCCGCCCTCTCAAGAGTGTGGGCAGCTTTCTAGCACGCTGTTTGGGCAAGGGAAAATGCCCCCGCCGCCCTGAATTATCGGCCCATGGCTGTCCCGCGCCGCGTGATAAACTGCGATTTTATGGGGGATTCGCGGCCATGACCGATAGACCAGCGACAATGACGGCCGGGGGCGCGACCGGCGGGGTCCGCACCCTGCTGCGGCTGGAGGGCGCGGCGCTCGCCCTCGCCAGCATCGTGTTCTACAGCTACTTCGAAGGCTCGTGGGGAATGTTCGCGCTGCTGCTGCTGGCGCCGGACCTGAGCTTTGTCGGCTATCTCGGCGGCCCGCGCGCCGGCGCCGCGACCTACAACGTCGCCCACGCCGCCATCCTGCCGATGCTGCTCGGCATCGTCGGCATGGTCGTGCCGTCGGCGCTGGCGATGCATCTCGCGCTGATCTGGAGCGCGCATATCGGCATCGACCGCGCGCTCGGCTACGGCCTGAAATACGACGCCGGGTTCGGCTTCACGCATCTGGGAAGGATCGGGAAAGCCAACGGCTCATCCCCGCCCTAGCCTCGAAAGGTCAGGCCATGCTGTTCCTCGTCATCTCCGAACCGAGGCCCGAGCGGCCATCGGATGTCGCCAAGGCGCGGCAAGGCTTCTGGCCATGGATGGAGACATCTATCCGCGCGTCGGGCGCGGCGCAGTCGCGATCTTCGATGTGGAGAGTAATGAGGTGCTGCACCGGATCCTGAACGAATGGGCGGACATCATCCCCGCCCGGTTCGACACCTATCCGCTGGTCGATCTCACCGCGACCAAGGCCGTGCTGGCGGCGCAGGTAAAGGGGACGACGGCGAAGGATTGAGCGCCCTTCGCTACCCTCCAATGTCTAGTTCGGCTTTGGCGCGGCGCTCGCCACCTTTTCTTCGGTTTTTGGCCGCTCCACGACCGTCTCGTTGCACTTGTAGCTCCGGGCAGCCATGACGGTGTTGATCCAGTCATATTCATCGTAAGCGACGATCTTTGTGATCAATCCGTTCGTATAAAGCGGCTTGAAAATAAGAACGCTCTTGATCGGCAAAGTCTCATTGTCCCGATCCGCCTTGAACGCAAAAAGCAGCGTCTTGCCGCCATCGTCCGCCATGCCGAGTTCGGTTTCCTGATGGCAACCAAAGCGGCGATATCCGGTCTTTGCCAGCGCTTGCACCAGCGTTTCGCCGGACGTCACCGGTCCCGCGCCCTGAAACGCCTTTGCGGCTGTTTCATCCTGAAGCGAGAACGGGCTTGCAAGCAACTTGTTCAGCGCGGTCTGATCGTCAGCAGCCGGTGTTGCTGTTCCCATGATCCGGCCTAGCGCGCGGTTAAACTTCTCCGTAAAACGCTTGTTGACCGAGTATGCGGCCTGATAGTCCGGACTCGCTCCCTGCGGTGGGTAGTCTGCGGCCGCCTGCTTCTCGCTCAGTACCTGCCACGAAAGTGCATCGACCCATGCGTCTTTCATCTTCGCGGCCCGAAGGGCAAAATCAGGTCCAAGACATTGGCTTGCCTGATCGGCGGTGAATCCTGCGTCGATTCCCCGATAAGCAAGCGCATAGGGGATATCCTCTTCCTTTGAGAAACCGAGCTTCGCCAGCGCATTTGCTAGCTTCGCACAGGTCCCCTTGATATCGGTTGTCGTTAGCTTCTCGGGAGCTGAATCGAGTTGCTTTCGGAACGAATTTTGAACTTTCGGGCCGCCTTCCCTAAGAACAGACCTGATGTAGGAAACCTGGATGTCGACATGACTGAACGCCGTATCGACGCGGTATTTTCCCGGCCCCATTTCCTCGGTAACGCTGTAGTTCTCGTCATCGTTCAACGCAGAGAGCGTTTTCTTGAGAGGATCTTCGGTTGCACTGTAGTTCGTCACCTTGGCTGAAACATCGGCCGGGATGTTTCCCTTAAACATCGACCACAGCGGCGGGATCAGACCGGCAATTCCATACCCGATGCTCATGAAGATTCCGGGCTCATGGGTTGTCGAGAAACTTGCAACTCCCATCAGATACAGCTTGCGCCCGCCATAAACATAGGTGTCGTTGGGGCATGCGCTGCGGTTGTCCGGGTCGGATATTCCCTTGCGCACCATAAAGACAGGAAGCAGCGCGACGGCGTTTTCGGGCAGCTTCAACTTGTCGGCAGCATCTCTCGTCGGCACGGAATCCGCGATAACGACCAGATGGGTATTGCTTTCATTGGTCCGAATAAGCGCCTTGGCCGGAATGCTGCCTGTCAGGCTGGCTCCCCTGCTGCATTTGAACGATATCCGGTAAATGCGGCGATCGACCAGTTCAGCAGCCTTGGGAGGATGGGCCATCCCCATCCCGAGGACGGAATCCGCCGACCATGCATGCGTGCTGCAAACAATGGTGATCGCGGCTGAAGCGAATGCAATAGCTTTCATTGATGCACCAGAAAATAAAGTATGAAAAGTGAAACTGTATGCCCGCACGGGATCGCCCGCAAGGGGGATCTCCACTCACCGGATAAATGGCGACCGGCGGACCGCCGCTCTCATATCGACCAGGAAGTACCCTCCTACTTCGCCGGCCGGCTCGCGACGAAGTAGCTCGACTTGTGAACCACCTTGCCGTCGCGCAGCGTGATGACGTCGACCAACTCCATCGTCACAGGTGTGCCGTCGGGCTTGGTCGCGGTGAGAATCGATTCCGAGACGAAGTGATCGTCGCTGCCATAGAGCGCGACGCCCTCGAAATGCAGCCCCGGCAGGCCGGAGAAATCCTTGCCGAACTGCTCGGCGACGGCCTCCTTGCCCTTGTACACTTTCGGGCTGCCGTGGCGCTGGTAGCTGGTGTCGTCGGCATGCATCGCCATGATCGCCGCCACATCGTGCGCGTTCCACGCCGCGTTGTAGCGCGTGGCGAGTTCTTTCCAAGCCGGTGCTGACATGCGTGTTCTCTCCCTGCTTTTCTGGTTGGCGGCAGACTAGCGATTTTGCGGCAGGAATCCACCGGCCGACCCGGCCGCAGGGGCGTCATGCAACGGCCGACAGGCCAGCGGTCCAGCGGATCAGATCGCGCCGATGTCGCGCAGGCACTGCTGCGCGATGGTCATGCGGCTGGCGGTATGCTTCGGTTCGCGGATATCGAGGTTGAGCGCGAACACGGTCTGCGCGCCGCCCTTCTCCGCCCAGCCCACCAGCCAGCCGAGGCTTGCCTTGGCTCCTTCAATCGCGGTCCGGTCATCGACGCCGATCAGTCCCGTCTTGGCGCGGATGATACTGTCGCCCGCCTTCGTCAAGGTGAGAATGTCACGCGTCAGCTCCTGCGCGCGCTTTGAGGCCGGCAGCACACCGCGCCGCAGCTTGTCGACGAAAGCGATCTGCTGCATCGGAGAAATCCGCAAATCGCCGGTCAGCCAGAAGCGGTCGATGCCGCCGCCGATGTTGCGGTTGCCGTAATCGAACGCGTCGAGATATTTCTGCATCCGCTCCGCGCCGATCCGCCGCGCGATTTCCTGATAGACCGGAACGGCGGACGCCGCGATGGCCGTGCGCAGGGTGTGGTCCTTGTTCCAGTCGGGAATGCTGCGCGTGATGCCGTCCCATTTGAACACGTCCTTGTCCGGATCGGCGACGACGCCGGTGTCCAGCGCGACGATGGAATTCGGAATCTTGAAGGTGGATGCCGGCAGGATCGCGCTTCGGGTGCGCGTTCCGTCGCTGACGATCAATCTCTTGTCGTCAGTCTTGAACGCCGCAAACGTACCGGCAGTGCCCTCGTCTATAAAGTGCTTGAGGAGACTTTCCCGAACCTCGGGTGCGGTATCGGCAAAGGCGCGCGAGGGAACGACAGCGGCGGCGATAAGCCCGAGGGCATGGCGGCGATGAATCACGAGATACGCTCCAGAGCAGTGAGGCCCAGACAAATTGCCGCGTTTCATGTTGAAAGCATGGCCGCGGTTTGGACCTACGCGCATGAATCCGCTACCGTCGCAAAAACCCGAGGGAGAAACTCATGAATAGCGGCAAGGCGGCAGAGATCGCCGAACAGTATATCGCGGCCTGGAACGAGACCGACGATGCCAGGCGCAACGCGCTGCTCGCGCAGTGCTGGGCCGACAACGGCGTCTATGTCGATCCCAATGTCGAAGTGACCGGACGGGATGCGCTGTCGCGGCGAATCAAGGAAGTTCAGGCCGGGCGGCCCGGCGCGCGGCTCGAATTCATGAGCGGCACCGATGCACATCACAACGTGCTGCGCTTCCTCTGGCGGCTGGTACGCGCCGACGGAACCTGCGGCGACACATCGATCGATATCGGCGAGGTCGGTCCCGACGGCCGGTTGACGAAGATCATCGGCTTCTTCGGCCCGCCGCCCGCGCGCTAGCGCAGCCGGCCCGACAGCCGCATCACGAAGATCAGGACTTCCGCGACGCCCTTGTAGAGTTCGGCGGGAATCTCGTCGCCGAGTTCGACATTGGAGAGTGCGCCGGCCAGCACTTCATTTTCCTCGATGGGAATGTCGTTTTCTTTGGCGATCTCGATGATCTTGTCGCCGAGCGTGCCCTTGCCCTTGGCGACGACGCGCGGCGCACCCTTCTTGTCGTAATGCAGCGCGACTGCGAGCGTGCTTCTGGTCTCTGAAATCATAGCGCGCGATCCAGAAAATGCCCGGCCGGCGGGGGCGCAGGCTTCGGCGGCGCACCGTCGCCGATCACGATGTCGCCCGGCTCAAGGGCTGCTTCGCGCAGCGCGTGCGACAGTTGCGGCGCATTGATCCGCAATTGCGCCGCTGTCGCGGGCCGCTCCGCCCACATCCGCACCGACGTGCGTCCGCCACTGAGCGACACCAGCGCATGCACCGGCCCGTTCGGCTCGACATCGAGCGAGAACCGCGCCCGCCACACGCGGGCGGCAGCTTCGGCCTCGCCATTGCCTCCGCCATCGCGCGAAATCTCGAATTGCGCTATCGCCGTGCCTTGCGGAGTCGCAAACGGAATCTCGAAATTCCAGCGCGGCACGGCCGGATCGTTGCGCACGCCGGGGACATCGACGGGCAATGACGCTGCCTGCAACAGCGTCTGCCGCGCCAGGGCGGCGTCGGTGTCTGCGATCAGGCGATGCGCCACCGTTGCGGGCGCGTCGTCCGGCGCAAGCGACGGCAGCGCGATGGACTGCGCGGTGGTGTCCGATCCGCGAAACGGCGGCGGCGGAACGGTGCTGCGCGCGAAGGCCTCCTCGCCCTCGCCCGCACGCGGCATCGCGCGTCCCTCGGCATCGAGCAAATGCGCGACCGCATCGCTGACGCCCTTAGGCAATCCCTGCAAGATCTCCTGCAACTCGGTCAATCCAGCGCCCGCCGCGGCGGCGCGGTTCGCCGCCGTCGGCAGCGGTTCGTTCGGCGCATAGATCTGGATCTTGCCGGCCGGCTCGGCGGTGTCGTCTGCAACATGCAACGGTCCCTGCGGCAGCAGGATGTCGCCGGCTTCGATCTCGGGCGACAACGGCGGCGCAGCCGATGACGGCATGGCCTGTGGCTGGGGCGCGGCGTTTGCGGCGGCCGGTGTGTTGCCGAGCCACGATGCCACGGTCTGGCGAAACACGATCAGCGCCGCCTTGAGGTCCGGTGTATTCGACCCATTGGCGAGATTTTGTTCGAGAAAGAGTCCCGACGTCTGAAACGCCGTTCTCAACGCATCGCCGCTCAGGTTCTCGCTGAGCGGCGTGCGCTGCGCCAGCAATTGCGCGGCGGCCTGCTGAAGCGTCTGCGGCAATGTCTGCGAGGACGCAGCGACGTTCAGATTTGCGAACAGCGGTGACAGGCTGCCCTGCCGGGCCGCGGCGGTCTGCACGGCGGCCGAGACCGCCAGCGCTTCGAGATTGGTGAGCACGCGGCCGGACGCGGCGGCCTGCACCGGCGCATCGGATTTCGGGACGCTGACGGTATCGACCGCGGCGCTGTCTCCGGCAGCCGCCTGCGCTGACGCGCCTTCGCCCGGCACGATCTGAAGCCGCACGCCCTGCGGCGTCTGCGAGACTGCAAGCTGCAACACCTGCCCCGCTTGCAGCGGCACTTCGGACAGCACTTCGATGGTCAGGTTGGCGATGGCGATGCGGACCAGATTGGCATCGAGTTGCTTCAGCACCGTCGCCTCGATCATCGTGCCCGGCTGCAAGACGGCATTCGCCGCAACCCCTTGGGCGGCAACAACCGGAAAGACGGGATTGATCGCGATCGACATTTTGGGCGCTTCCATACGTCCGGAGCATGATGTTGTCCGAAAACCGCTTCACACGTTTCGGCATCATGCTCGCGGGAAAGCTAGCCCAGCGTCGTAAACCTTCTGTTAACTGAATGGTCCCGGTAGGAGATGTGGAACTTACAATGTCGTCCCGGCAAAGGCCGGACGACGCGAGTTCTACCCGTCATCCTGAGGTGCGAGCTCTTGCGAGCCTCGAAGGATGACATTTAGTCAAGCCGTCGCCCTTCGAGGCCTCCGCTTCGCTTCGGCACCTCAGGGTGACGGCACATCGCGCCAAATAATATTCATGCCCTCAACCCAGCGCCTTCAGCACCAGCGCGGCGGCTTCGAAATCCTTCTGCCGCTGCGCACGGCGGGCTTCGACCTCCTCGTCGACGCCCCATTTTTCCCGGTTCCAGTCCTCGTCCACATGGGCCGCGGCCCAGACCTGCGCCTCATCCAGCACGCGATGCTTCAGCGCCAGCGCGAGCAGCGCCGAGCCGGTGATGGTGGTGACGACATGGAATGCGCCGACCGGCCACGCATCCGCCGGCAGCGCGGCGCGCACGGCGGCGACTGCCGGCTCCGGCTGCTGCACATGGATCACGCCCTCGGTGAGAATAAAATGCGCGCCGAGATCATCAGCCGTCCAGCGCAGCACCGGGTCCCAGTGCTCCGCCTGCCTCGCGATCAGTTCTTCGGGAAAGCCCGCGCGATAGAATAAAAGATCGGACTCGAAATACTTCGCCGCATCGTCGGCGACCGCCTGCACGTTTCCCGCGACGCCATCGATCACGCTGTTGGCGAGCCGCGTCAGCGGCATTGCCATCGGATCGATCATCTCCGGCTGCGCGTCCCATTCGGCCGCCATCGCCTCGGCGAGCTCGCGCGTCGGCGCGGCCAGCGGATTCTTGCCCGGCGTGCGAACCGGCTTGCCGTCGAGCGTCACCGCGAAGCCGTCCGGCCCTTCCGCTACCCCCGCGCTGGTGTAGAAGCGCTTGCGCAGCGGCGTGCGCGACGATTTGCGCGACGCCTCGCGCGGATCGAGCGGAGACTTGCCGGCGACTTCATCGAACAGTTCACGCATGGAAACAAACTCTACTGGTTGGCGCAGGCGCGCGAATAGGCCGCGCGCTGATTGGGATTGAGTCCCCATGCCGCACCCTCGTCGAGACAACGCGCGACGCGGTCGCTGAACGACGGACGGCGATCGCGCCTGAGCACCGGCTTCGGCGGCGTGTCCTGCGTCACGTAGCCCGGCTTCGTGTTCTGCAATGCGAACGGCGGCGGCGAATTCATCTGCGGCACCGTCGGCACCGTGATCTGTGGCGGCGGAGGTGCCATCGGCGTGGTCGGGAACGGAATCACGGGCTGCGCACCGACACCGCCCGGCGGGTAGATCTGTGCGGATGCGATGCCCGGCACGAACGATGCGATCAGAACTGCAAGGACGACTTTTTCATTACCGGCATATCGTCATCCAAGGGAGCGACGGCAAGAGCATCACTCCTCCGGCGCATTCTCGATCGGATCGAAACGGTCGGCCTCAAGCCCCAGCAGGTTCCACGATTGCAGCATATGCGGCGGCAGCGGCGCTGTGACGTCGATAAAGCCGCCGCGCGGATGCGGGATCACAATCCGGCGAGCCAGCAGATGCAGACGCTTCTGCATCCCGCCGGGCAGGTCCCAGTTTTCCTTGTTGAAGTATTTCGGATCGCCCACGATGGCGTGATCGATGTGCGCCATGTGAGCGCGGAGCTGATGGGTGCGGCCCGTCACCGGCTTCAGCGACACCCAGGCGAGCTTCTGCGCCGAGGCCTCGACCACCGCATAATACGTCACCGCGTGCGCGGCGCCCTCGTCGCCATGCTCGGCGACGCGCATGATGGAATCTTCCTCGCTCTCATCCTTGGCGAGATAGGTCGAGATACGTCCCTGCTTCGGCTTCGGCACGCCGGCCACCAGCGCCCAGTAGATCTTGCGCGCCGAGCGATGGCGGAACGAGCCGGTCAGCGCCGTGGCGGCAAAGCGGGTCTTGGCGATCAGCAGGCAGCCGGACGTTTCGCGGTCGAGACGATGGACGAGGCGCGGTTTCTGGCCCTTGGCATCGCGCATCGCTTCCAGCATCTGGTCGACATGCTTGGTCATGCCGGAACCGCCCTGCACCGCGAGACCTGCGGGCTTGTTCAGCACCATCACGTCGGCGTCCTCGAACAGAATCATCTTGCGCAGTTCGTCGAGGGTTTTGGTGGCGGCCTCGGACAGTTCGCCGCCGACCTTGGGCGCGTCGAGTTTCAGCGGCGGAATGCGGACGCTCTGGCCTTCCTCGAGGCGGTCCTTGCTGTTGGCGCGCTTGCCGTTGATACGCAGCTCGCCTTTGCGGACGATGCGCTGGATGTGCGAGAATGACAGGCCGGGAAAACGATGTTCGAGAAAACGGTCCACGCGCATGTTGTTCTCGTCGGCGGTGACGACGACGGTCTGCACTTTCGTCGGCAACGGCGGCGGCGCGGGCTTCTCTTCTCTCACGGGTTCAGCACGTGCTTCCCGAAATGGCTTTGCCGAACGCGAAAACTCCGCCGCCGGACGGCGCGGCGGAAACTTGCCGGCGGTTGATCTGACTGAGCCCCGTTCGCCATCGCGTTTGTCGAACGTCGGCTTGTCGGAGCCACGTTTGTCTGACGCGCGCTTGGGACCGGCACGCTTTCCGGCGTCACGAACGGACTTTTTGGCAAGGGGTTTTCTGACGCGGCGGCTCATGATGATCTGTCTTTTCTCAGCTTGGCCCAGTAATCGAGCCGCTTGCGAATCTCACGCTCGAAGCCGCGGTCCGGCGGATTGTAGAACGTCTGGCGGCCGAGCGCCTCCGGGAAATAGTCCTGCCCGGAAAAGCCTTCCGGCGTGTCGTGGTCGTATTGATAGCCCTCGCCGTAGCCTTCGGCCTGCATCAGCTTGGTCGGCGAATTCAGGATGCGCTTCGGCGGCAGCAGCGAACCGCCCTCCTTCGCCGCGCGCTTGGCCGCGCTGAACGCCTTGTAGGCGGCGTTCGATTTCGGCGCGGTGGCGACATAGATCACCGCCTGCGCGATGGCGAGTTCACCCTCGGGGCTGCCAAGAAAATCATAGGCGTCCTTCGCGGCGTTGGCGATCACCAGTGCCTGCGGATCGGCAAGACCGATGTCCTCCACCGCCATCCGCACCACACGCCGCGCCAGGAACAGCGGGTCTTCGCCGGCATCCAGCATCCGCGCGAGATAGTATAGCGACGCATCGGGATCGGAGCCGCGCACCGCCTTATGCAGCGCCGAGATCAGGTTGTAGTGGCCGTCGGCGGACTTGTCGTAGATCGGCGCGCGGCGCTGAAGGATCTCCTGCAACTGCGCGGCGTTGAAAATCTCGTCCTTGCGCGCGGCGCGCCAGACTTCTTCCGCCAGCGTCAGCGCGGCGCGGCCGTCGCCGTCTGCCATCCGCACCAGCACGGCGCGGGCCTCCGCATCGAGCGGCAGCTTCCTGCCTTCGACCTCTTCGGCGCGGGCGTAAAGTTTTTCGACCGCGTCCGCATCGAGCGAATGAAACACCAGCACCCGCGCGCGCGACAGAAGCGCCGCGTTGAGTTCGAACGATGGATTTTCCGTGGTGGCGCCGACCAGCACCACGGTGCCGTCTTCCATCACCGGCAGAAACAGATCCTGCTGCGCGCGGTTGAAGCGATGCACCTCGTCCACGAACAGCAGCGTGCCCTTGCCCGTTTCGCGGCGGGCCCGCGCGGCATCAAAAACCTTCTTGAGATCCGCGACGCCGGAAAACACCGCGGAGATCTGCTCGAAATGCAAATCGGTGGCATCGGCCAGCAGCCGCGCCACCGTGGTCTTGCCGGTGCCGGGTGGTCCCCAGAACACCAGCGAGCCGAGCGTGCGCGTCTCCAGCATCCGCGTCAGCGCGCCGTCAGGCCCGAGGATATGATCCTGTCCAACCACATCGGCGAGCGTGCGCGGCCGCAGCTTGTCCGGCAGCGGACGCGGCGCGTCCTGCTCCAGGCCGGCTGCGGCGAAGAGATTCGCGGATGGCTGTGGTCGCTTCGGACTCATGATGCCTTTTTCTGCTCTTTCTCCCCGTTTACGGGGAGAAGGGTTGGGGTGAGGGGCAACTTAACGGGAAGATAAGAAGCAAGAGCCCCTCACCCGGATTGCTTCGCAATCCGACCTCTCCCCGTAAGAACGGAGCGAGGTAAAGAAAGGCTCCGCGATTTATCCTCATCCCCCGAGCACGACAGAGAGTTGCTGGCCGCCACGGACAACCGTGATGCGCCAGAGCCGTGAAGTTTCGCGTGTCGCCTTTTCAAGATCGCCGGTCCTGGCGATCTTCTGGCCGTTCACTTCCAGAATGATATCACCCTTCCGGAATCCGACACCGGCGGCAGGTGCGTTGTCGGCCAGATCGGTAACGACGACGCCTTCGACGCTGGAATCCAGCTTGAGTTCGTCAGCCAGCGCCGGCGAGATGTTGGCGACCTTCGCGCCCTGGAACGGCGAACGCGATTTGATGACGATCTCGTCGCGGCCGGTGTCCGGCGCAGTCTCCAGTGCAATGGTGAGTTTGAGCGGCTTGCCGCCCCGCACCACATCGACCTGCGCGGTGCCGCCGAGCGGCCGGGTCGCAAAGCGATAGTCGAACGCGTTCGGATCGTCGATCGCCTGACCGTCGATCGCCACGATCAGGTCGGACAGCTTGAGGCCTGCCTTTGAGGCCGGACTGCCCGGGGTCACATTCGCAACCAGCGCGCCGGTCGGCCGCTGGAGACCGAGCGTCTCGGCGATCTCCGGCGTCACCGCCTGCAAGCGCGCGCCGAGCCACGGACGTTTCACCGCACTGCCGCCGCCCTTCGCGGACGCCACGACAACGCGCACCATGTTGGCCGGAATGGCAAAGCCGATGCCCTGCGAGCCGCCGGAGCGCGAGAAGATCGCGGTGTTCACGCCGACCAGCTTGCCGGTCATGTCCACCAGCGCGCCGCCGGAATTGCCGGGGTTGATCGCGGCGTCGGTCTGGATGAAGAACTGATAGTCGGTGATGCCGACCTGCGTGCGCGCCAGCGCCGAGATGATGCCGTGGGTCACCGTCTGGCCGACGCCGAACGGATTGCCGATCGCGATCACCACGTCGCCCACCAGCGCATCGTCCGAATTCGAGAACTCGAGAACCGGAAACTTTTCTTTCGCGTCCTTGATCCGCAGCACGGCGAGATCGGTGCGGCTGTCCTTCAGCACGATCTCGGCTTCGAACTCGCGTTTGTCGGCCAGCGAGACCTTCACCTGATCTGCGCCTTCGATGACGTGGTTGTTGGTGACGACGAGGCCGGAGGAATCGACCATCACGCCCGAGCCGAGCGAGCGCTGCATCTGTTCAGGCTGATTGCCCGGCACGCCAAAGAAGCGGCGGAACACCGGATCGTCCAGCAGCGGGTTGCGGTTCTGAACGATCTTCGCGGCGTAGACATTGACCACCGCTGGCTGCACGCGCTGCACGATGGGCGCGTAGGACAATCGCAACTGCGTGGGTGACGCCGGAACGGCACGGTCCTGCGCCAGCGCTGACGTTGCAAGAACCGAAGAGACAGTGAGCGCAATAAGCGCGCGGACGACGATCATGAAAACAATCCTGAACCTGATGCCAAAGATAAAGTTGTGCCAAGACGGCGAAAGATGGAACGGTTAAACGGGTTGGGGCTGCCGCGCGGGACGCGGCACGGCGTCCGGTTGCGGCGTGGCCTTCTTTGCACCCGCGGCCTTGTTTTTCGATGCCGCGTCGAGACGGGCACGATTGTCGTCGCCCCACGCCTTCAGTGCATCGATCACCGGCCGCAGCCGCTGCCCCGTCTCGGACAGTTCATAGTCCACCCGCGGCGGAACCTCGGCATACACCTTGCGGATGATGAGGTCATCCTCCTCCAGCGCGCGGAGCTGCTTGGTCAGCATCCGCTGGGTGATCCGCGGCAGCCGCTTGCGCAACTCACCGAAGCGCAGCCGCCCCTCCTGAAGATGGTAGAGGATGACGCCCTTCCACTTGCCGTCGATCAGATCGAGCGTCACCTCGACGGAGCAGCCCGGGGCGCAGCCGAAATCCTGTCGTTTCATCGGGAGATTTCCATTGGTATCCGAATGGTCACTATATCCCCAAAACGACAGTACTTGCAATTCACGACAGAGCAAGACAGGTAGGTTTGGACCGATTTGTCGGCCTTGAATGGAGCCAGAAATGAAAGCCGTGGGTTACAAGAAATCGCTGCCGATCGACGCCGCCGACGCCCTGATCGACTTTGAAACCGCCAGGCCGGAACCGGCTGGGCGCGACATCCGCGTCGCGGTAAAGGCGATCTCCGCCAATCCGGTCGATTACAAGGTCCGCAAGCGCGCCGAACCGCTCGCAGGTGAATACAAGATCCTCGGCTTCGACGCGGCGGGCATTGTCGATGCCGTCGGCCCCGACGTGTCGCTGTTCAAGCCGGGCGACGAGGTCTGGTACGCCGGATCGATCCAGCGCCAGGGCACCAATTCGGAATTCCATCTGGTAGACGAGCGCATCGTCGGCTCCAAGCCGAAGACGCTGTCGTTCGCGCAGGCAGCCGCCCTGCCCCTCACCTCGATCACCGCATGGGAGTTGCTGTTCGACCGTCTCGGCGTTGCGCCGGGCAAAAGCGTCGATCCGCGCACGCTGCTGATTATCGGCGGCGCCGGCGGCGTCGGCTCGATCCTGATCCAACTGGCGCGGCGTCTCACTGGCCTCACCGTCGTTGCGACGGCGTCACGTCCCGAATCGACCAAATGGTGCCTCGACCTCGGCGCGCATCACGTCATCGATCATTCCAAATCGATGAAGGACCAGATCGCCGCGCTGAAGATTCCGCCGGTGGCGCTGATCGCGGCGCTGACCAACACCGAAACACACTTCCCGGCGCTCGCGGACATCATCGCGCCGCAGGGCAAGCTGGGGCTGATCGACGATCCCGCCTCGCTCAACGTCAATCTGCTGAAGGGCAAGGCGGTGTCGCTGCATTGGGAATCGATGTTCACGCGCTCATCGTTCCAGACCCCGGACATGATCGCGCAGCACAACCTGCTCGACGATGTCGCCAGTCTGATCGATAACGGCGTGCTGCGCACCACGCTCGACAAGGTGCTGGGCCAAATCAACGCCGCGAACCTCAAGCAGGCCCACGCGCAATTGGAAAGCGGCCGTTCCACCGGCAAGCTGGTGCTGGAAGGCTGGTAAGAAGCCGCCCGGACCGGAAACACCGGCGCGCGATCCGGCCAATAAAAAACCTCCGGCAGGGCATTGCCGGAGGTTTTGGAGATTTCAGGCTTAAAACGTGCTGCGAAACTCCTAGCTCGAAAATGGCGGCATTGCTGTCGCTTCATGATGGACAATGCCGCCATTACCTTATTTAGTCAACTAATTGCCGGGCCCCGCATTTCACGATTGCGTGCAGCGCAGAGCGGCAAAGACAACTCAGCCAAAGAAAAACCCCGGCAGTTTCCTGCCGGGGTCATTTTCGTTTCACATGCAATCGCCGTCAGGCGATTACCAGGTGCGGCGAACGCGGAAGTTCCCGGACAGGACACCCTGATCCTTGAACTCGTAATTGCCGGCCGGCTTGAACAGGCCGGCGTTGCCCGCCGCAGTAGCGGTTACGCCACCCGTGCTGCTCTGGTCGATAGTGGTGTACAGCACCTCGCCCGACAGCGTCAGGTTCCGGACCGGGGTCCAGGCCGTACGCGAGCCGATCTGCCAGATTTTGAAGTCCGGATTGTACGTGCTGCCGGCCACGAGAGCAGGCGCGTAGCCGGTATTGAGGATCGCCGATGCCGCATCGTTATAGTCGACATTGATGTAGCTGCCGAACACGCTGGTCTGCCACTGGGCATCCCAGTTATGCTCGTAGCCGCCCTGCACGGCCCAGACCTTGGTCTTCTGGATCGAGCCGCCGGTGGTGTAGACGCCGTCCAGTAGCGAGGCCACGGCGAACGTCTGATAAAAAGCCGCACCCGAAGTTCCCGCGTTGTTGAACGAGTCGAAGCTGTTGCCGGTGGTGCCGCCGATTACATATCGCGGTGCGCCGTCGCTATAGATGGCGCTGATCGACAGCTTGTCGCCGGCGCCGGTCGGCAGGTTCTTCAACTGGATGCCGCCCTGGATGGCGAAGCCAAGTTCATCCGAAGGATGGCCGGTCTGCTCGGTCGTTCCATAGTAACCAGCATGGAGGGTGTGCAAACCGCCGGACAACTGGGCAGTGAAGGCAGCCTGATCGATGCGGATGTTCCCGACGAAGTCAGGTGCGACGTTGCCGCCGGAAGCGTTGCCGAAGTTCCCCGTGAAGAGCAGGGAATTGGCCGGAATGACCGAGCCGTTGTAGAGCGGTGCGCGGTTGATGGTCTTGTTGTCTTCCACCGCCACCGAGGCCGAAACACCGTTGCCGAACTGCCAAGTGTAGGCAACCTGGGTAATGCCGGTGGAGTTGTCATAGCCGCCGACGAGGTAGGAGGAGTTCAGGCCGACCGGGTTTCCACCCCAAGGGGTCTGGAATGCGGAAACCGCCTTACCAAAAGTAAATCCGGCGAACTGAACGAAGCCGAAATCTGTGGTCAGGACGCCGCTGGACGGACCGTCACCGGTGGTGTGCTGGAAGTTGCTTGACCAGTAGGTGCGGACAACGCCGTATTCCGTGGCGGTGCGCGTGTCGATGTTCAAGCTCGTGCGCGTGCGGGTGGTGAAGTAGTCGGACGTCCGGTTCTGTAGACCCAGGTTGTTGCCGTTGTCCCACGCCGGCTTGTCGTGAACGCCGCCGTTGACGTTCGCGTCCAACTGCACATAGCCGCCCAGCTTGATGCAGGTGTCGGTGCCGGGGATGTAATAGAAACCCGCTCCATACAGGGAGCAGATCTTCACGTACTGGACCGCTTTCGCCTTGACGGGAAGATCAGCCGCCTGTGCTCCTGCGATCGCAGCCAAACCCGCCGCCGACCCCAGGATAAGGCTCTTAATCTTGCTCATAAAACCTCCAAAATTTTCCAATTGAGGAAAGGTCCGGTCCCCTGTGACGCAAGCCACACCCAAGTCTCAGCCCCTTAACCCCGCTCACCGTTCGATGAAGAGCGACGCTTGCGCAAACCATCGGACAGGACACCCGGGTGATCCCGGGAGTCAGGCGACAATGCCTCCACAATTCAGGTGAGTTCAATAATTGATTTAGTCATGTATTTATTTGAGCGTGAGCGTGTGCTTTTCCTGCAACGCGCCGAAGTGCCGCATACCCTGATTGCAATAATGTCATGTCTGAACTAAATTTTTTGAGCCCGCTCACAAGGTTGAAATAAAGATGGCCGGAAAACCCGCCGCAAAGAAAAATTCACCTCACCGTCACAAAACAATCGCAGATAACGTGGGCGCATTAGGGCCTGACGATGCGCTGGTGCGAGAGTTCATCTGGGACATTATTTCGGTGAACACACACCTTGAGGAAATCCGATCCATCTGGGCGCGCGTTCTCGACATCACCTGCCCGCAATGGCTGATTCTGATGGCGGTCAACGATCTCGATCAGGGCAAGGGAATCTCGGTCAGGGAGGTGTCGACAAAACTTCACGTCGATCCCTCCTTCGTCACGACCCAAACGAAGAATCTGGAGAAACATGGCTTCATGCGCCGCGTCGCCTCCAAGGAAGATGCGCGCGTCGTGCTGATGTCGCTGACCGAGAAGGCGCACAAGCAGATCGCGAATCTGTATTCGCGGCAGGTCGTCGCCGATAATCTCGTTTTCTCCGACTTCACCGATCAGTCGCTGCGAGATCTGAACGGCAAACTCGCGACCATCAAGGAGCGCCTGTCGAAGGCGGCACAAGTGATCGCCGTCGAGATTTAACGATCACCGCGTCTCGGCAGGCTGAAGCGCATCGAGGCGGGCCGCGATCCAGTCGAACACAAATTCATTGCCGATCGTCGGATTGTCGGTCTGCGCATGTGACGCGGCGGTTTCGTCGGTGGAGAAAACTTTCAGCGTCACGTCCGCCCCCCGCCTCCTTCAGCACCCTGCACATCTCGGTGGCGTGGCCGATATCAAGCCAGTCGCGCTCGCCGAACGTCACCAGCGTCGGGCACCTGACTTGCCCCAATCCGCCATGACGCCCCATCCGGCGGATTTCCGCCGCGATGGCGTCCTTGGTATCGTTGCCGGACATCCACGTCATCCTGGACACGCGCTCGTGCATATCCCAGATGCCGGCGTCGGAGACGGACACGGCAAACCGGTCGTCGAGATTGGCGGCCCGTGACGCGAAGGCTGCCCCCAGACCGTCGCCCAGAATAGCGATCCGCCTTTCGTCGACATCACCGCGCGCGATCAGATAGTCCACGCAGCAACTGATGGCGGTCTCGACTTCATAGCGCACGTTTGCCTTGTTTTTCGGCGACGCGCCCTGCCCCGGCAAATCGACCAGCAACAGCGACAGGCCGCGTGCATGAGCCTGCCGCAGCAGCGTGTGCAAGTGTCCATCCTTGAAATGGTCCTGCCCGCCGACGCAGACCACGACGGACACTCGCCTGTCCGCTCCGGGCGCGCGCAGGAAGTAGGCCTCGACGAAACTGTCCTCGAAACAGGGAATCCGAACCCGTTCGCCCCGCGGTGACCGGTGCATGACCACAAGATCCGAACAGGCCCGCATCTTTTCCAGCGCGGCGCTGCGCCGGCGGTCATCCAGTTTCAGGAAAACCTCGGAGGTCCGATAGTAGTTGGAAGCCCGCAGCCAGTTGCTGCATGCCGAACGGAGATTGCCGGCCGCACAGGCCAGATCGCCCCCTCGCCTTGTTGGCATCGGCGATGGCATTCCATTCGCGATACCAGCTTTCATCATCGCCGGTCACGATGCGAGACGCCGTCAGGAAGCATTCTGAGATCGTGCTGCCGCCCTCCTGCGCCGAGCCCAATACCCTCATGAACTGAAGGCTGTAGTCCTCATTGTCGGGCCAATGCATCCAGCCGCCCGCCTCGAAGCGCGGAGGCGCGACAGTGATCGAAGAGCTATCCAAAAGGGTGGTCCACACGAGTTATTCAGCCGATCATGGAAAAACAGCATCAAGTCCACGCTCATATGAAGCTACGGATTTCGCGGACAAGGTGAGCGGTTATGTTGCATCGCAGCCATGTTGATGGCACCGCATAAGTGCGACAGACGCGTTACAGACATATGACAACGGGGCGGTTCAGCCGGTCCGGGCGTGCGACACGACGTCACGATCATCGCCGTGCATATCGGACATGCATCAAAAAAAGCGGCGCACGAGGCGCCGCTTTCAATTCCTGCCGATCCTGGATAACCGATCGTGTCTTACGCAATCGTCTGGATGATACCGCCTTCGGCGCGCAGCGCCGCCCCGTTGGTCACCGCCGCCTCGCGTGACGAGACATAGACCACCATGTTGGCGATCTCGTCGACGGTTGCGAAGCGCTGGATCAGTGACGTCCCGCGATGCTGCTTGACGAACTGCGCCGCCGCCTCCTTCTCCGACTGACCGGTCTGCTTCGCCAGATCCTTCACGAAGGTCTGGACGCCTTCCGACAGGGTCGGCCCCGGCATCACGGCGTTGACGGTGACGGCGGTGCCCTTCGTCATCTCGGCGAGGCCCCGCGAAATCGTGAGCTGCGCCGTCTTGGTCATGCCGTAGTGGATCATCTCCTTGGGAACGTTGATGGCCGACTCCGACGAGATGAAAACGATTCGGCCCCAGTTGCGCTTGAGCATTCCCGGCATGTAGGCGCGCGACAGGCGCACGCCCGACATCACGTTGACCTCGAAGAACCGGGTCCAGTCCTCGTCGGGAATATCGAAAAAGTCCTTCGGCTCGAAGATGCCCGCGTTGTTGATCAGAATGTCGGCATCAGGCACGGCCTCCACGAGCCTGACGCATCCCGCTGCCGTGGAGACGTCCGCCCCAACGCCCCGCACCTTGGCTCCCGGAATGGCCTTCACGATGGCAGCGGCCGTGGCATCAGCCTTGGCCTGCGTCCGCCCGTTGACCACGACGCTGGCGCCCGCCCCTGCGAGGCCTCTGGCGATGGCAAGTCCGATACCGCCGGTCGAGCCGGTGACGATGGCCGTGGTGCCTGAAAGATCGATCTTCATGGAAATGCTCCGTTGTGATGGAGCTTTATATGGCGGTCAGTACCGCGCCCGCCAACGTTGCAGCGATCAAATCGCGGTCAGGCCGCGGCTTTGGCCTTGGTATCGGCGGCACGGACGATCACGCCGTACCAGCCGAGGCCCTTGTAGGTCTCGTAACCGGGCGTGGCGTGAAACGCCACCAGCGCGCCCGAATTGTCCTGATAGTAACCGCTGCTGCGCTTGTCCACGGCCAGCGGGAGGCGTTCGGTCAACAAGCCCCTGCCGTCCGACGACGCGATCACGCGAAAATCGGCGTCGACCAGCAGCACGCGGGTCAGGTCATCCTCCACGCGAATCCCCTGAACGATGGCCCGGGCCTGCGATTCCCAATCGAAATGGATGGCGAGAATTCCGAGCGGCCGTCCGTGCGACTGGCCATCCGCCCGCACGCTCGCACAATAGGTCGCAACCTGCGCATCGCCCAGTATCGGCTGGCGCTCGACATCCGCGGCGACGTAGTCGTCGCCGGATTTCAAGGCCTGCGCTTCGCGAAACCACGCCGTCTCGGCGACACTGCGTCCCTTCACATCGAACTTGTCGGCCCTGCCGTTCGCCAGAATGGTCCCGTCAAGGCTGCACAGCCAGATATCCAGATAGACGGTGTAGGCACCAAGGATCACGCCCAGCCGCTGGGAAGCATGGGCGGCGGTGGCAGCATCCGGCGCGGTGGCGCATTCGACCACGGCGGAATCGGTCGCCCACCAGCGCACGTCGCAGGTCCGCTCGTAGAGATTGCGATCGATCAGTTCGATGGCGTTGAGCGAGAGGTCGACCATGCGCTCGCCTAGCGCGCGGCCGGTCATCTGGGCGATCGATTGCATCAGGTCGCCGGTCCGCTTGACCAGTTCGGATTCGAGCTGACGCGCAATCGCCTCGATGCGCTGGCCGACGTCGCGCACTTCCTGCGCCACGACGGCAAAGCCGCGCCCCTGCTCGCCGGCCCGTGCGCTTTCGATCAGCGCGTTCAGCGCCAGCATCTTCATCTGGCCGGTGATCTGCTGGATGTTCTTGGTCTTGTCGCAGGCGATCTGATTGACTTCAGCCGTCAGACGCGCGGTGAGCGCTGAAATATCGGATACATCTTCGGTATCCGCTGTCGCTGCGTGATCGGCCCGTGACATGAATGGATAACTGTCGAAATTGCTGGGATTCTCGTAATGGAACCAGCACACCACAGTGTGGTTACGGAGAAATTAATCCGTGCCACGGCGACGGGCAAATAGCACCTTTGCCCAAAATATCAGCACAATTCGATCTCGGCTCTCCGCGCAATGTTGCGCCCAAACTAAAAAAGCGGCGCAGGAGGCGCCGCTTTTCTGAATTCCGTGGATCGTGAAGTTAAGCGGCTTCCGCCGACTTCTCCTGCACCGGGCCCGAATCCTGGCCCTTGGCATCGACGTCGCGGTCGACGAATTCGATCACCGCCATCGGGGCGTTATCGCCGTAGCGGAAGCCGGCCTTGATGATGCGGGTGTACCCGCCCTGACGATCCTTGTAGCGAGGCGCCAGAACGTCGAACAGCTTCTTGACCTGATCGATGTCGCGCATCTCGCCGATCGCCTGACGGCGCAGGGCGAGGCCGCCCTTCTTGCCGAGCGTCACCAGCTTCTCAACGATCGGGCGCAATTCCTTCGCCTTCGGCAAGGTGGTGACGATCTGCTCGTGCTTGATGAGCGCGGCGCACATGTTGGCGAACATCGCGCGGCGATGCTCGGCGGTGCGGTTGAGTTTGCGGTGAACCTTGCCGTGACGCATTTTATAATCCTCAATCTCTTTGCCGCGACCGCTCGTCGGACATGCTGTTCAGGTGGGCTGCCTGCGTTCGCCCGTAAGGCAAGGGCCGGATGGTCCGACCCTCGCGAAGTCAGATCAGTAGTGATCCTCGAAGCGCTTGGCCAGCTCGTCGATATTCTCCGGCGGCCAGCCGGGCACTTCCATGCCGAGATGCAGACCCATCTGGGCCAGCACTTCCTTGATTTCGTTCAGCGACTTGCGGCCGAAGTTCGGGGTGCGGAGCATTTCCGCTTCCGACTTCTGCACCAGGTCGCCGATGTAGACGATGTTGTCGTTCTTCAGGCAGTTGGCCGAACGAACCGACAGTTCGAGTTCATCGACCTTCTTGAGGAATGCGGGGTTGAAGGCGAGATCCGGAATGATCTCGGCGGCAACCTCCTTGCGGGGCTCCTCGAAGTTCACGAACACGTTGAGCTGGTCTTGCAGGATGCGCGCCGAGTAAGCGAGCGCGTCGTCCGGCGAGATCGCGCCGTTGGTCTCGATGGTCAGCGTCAGCTTGTCGTAGTCGAGGATCTGGCCCTCGCGGGTGTTTTCGACCTTGTAAGACACCTTGCGCACCGGCGAGAACAGGCTGTCGACCGGAATGAGACCGATCGGCGCGTCCTCGGGACGGTTGCGCTCGGCGGCGACATAGCCCTTGCCGGAGTTCACGGTGAACTCCATGCGGATCTCGGCGCCCTCGTCGAGGGTGCAGATCTGAAGCTCGGGGTTCAGCACGACGACATCGCCGACGGTCTGAATGTCGCCCGCGGTGACAACGCCCGGACCCGACTTCTTCACGACCATGCGCTTGGGGCCTTCGCCCTGCATCTTGATCGAGATGTCCTTGATGTTGAGCACGATGTCGGTCACGTCCTCGCGCACGCCGGCGATCGAGGAGAACTCGTGCAGCACGCCGTCGATGTGGACCGACTGCACGGCAGCGCCCTGCAACGACGACAGCAGCACGCGGCGCAGCGCGTTGCCGAGCGTCTGGCCGAAGCCGCGCTCGAGCGGCTCAGCGATGACCGTTGCGAAACGGGTCGGATCCGAACCGGGCGTCACGTTGAGCTTGTTCGGACGAATGAGTTCTTGCCAATTTTTCTGGATCGTCACTTGTTCACCCATGCCACTCGAAGTCTTGGCGTTGGAGGTTTTGCGGCGCGGATCGCTCCGCGTCATCGCATCTCAAAAACAACGCGGGCAGATATTGCCCGCGGCAGTAAAAACAATCAGACGCGGCGGCGCTTGCGCGGACGGCAGCCGTTGTGCGGGATCGTGGTCACGTCGCGGATCGAGGTGACGGTGAAGCCCGCGGCCTGCAACGCGCGCAGAGCCGACTCACGGCCCGAACCCGGACCTGCGACTTCGACTTCCAGCGTGCGCATGCCGTGTTCCTGCGCCTTCTTCGACACGTCTTCGGCGGCAACCTGCGCCGCATACGGAGTCGACTTGCGCGATCCCTTGAAGCCCATCGTTCCGGCCGACGACCAGGCAATGGTGTTGCCCTGTGCGTCGGTGATGGTGATGGTCGTGTTGTTGAACGACGAATTCACGTGCGCGATGCCGGATGCGATGTTCTTGCGTTCACGGCGGCGGACGCGTGTGGCTTCTTTACCCATTGGTCTCTTCTCTTCCTTCAAACGCGTCCGTGATTCCAGACGCTGGGGAAATTCAGGTGATCATCCGGCCGCCACGTGACAGCCGGATCGGTCGGTGAAAAACGAAAATTACTTCTTCTTGCCGGCGATGGCCTTGGCCGGACCCTTGCGCGTGCGCGCGTTGGTGTGGGTCCGCTGACCGCGCACCGGAAGACCGCGGCGATGGCGCAGGCCGCGATAGCAGCCGAGGTCCATCAGGCGCTTGATGTTCATGCCGACTTCACGGCGAAGGTCGCCCTCGACGAGATAGTCGCGGTCGATCATTTCGCGGATCTGCAAAACTTCAGCGTCGGTCAGTTGCGACACGCGGCGGTCCGCCGGAATCTTGAGCTGCTCGACGATGGTCGCAGCGTTCTTCTGGCCGATGCCATGAATGTACTGAAGCGCGATCAGAACGCGCTTGTTGGTCGGAATGTTGACGCCTGCAATACGGGCCACGGTCTTCGCTCCTGTCGCCGTCCGCGCGGACAGCTTGTCTTGTTAGGTTTTTGGCGTCGGGCGGGTGTTCACAAACGCGAACACGACGCCCTCCCCATTTTCTTTCGGGGCCCGGCATCGTCTGAACTATCCGACTGGATGCGGGCTTATTAATGTATTTAGCGGCGTTTCGTCAACCGCTTGGCGGCCTTGGCCGGCTTTTTCGCAGCCTTTTTGGCCACTTTCCGGGTCTTGGTCCGGGTCTTGGCCGCCCTGGTTCCGGCGGCCCGGCTTTTGGCCTTTTTGGCCGTCTTTTTAGAGCTTTTGGCGGCCTTTCCGGCTGACTTCGCGGTCTTTTTGGCCTTCTTGGCTACCTTCCCGGCGGCCTTGGCAGCCTTCCTGGCGGGTTTTTTCGAAGCCGGCTTGGCCTTCTTGGCTACCCGCTTCGCCGTCTTCTTGCCGGAGGCCCGTTTGGCCGCCCTGGCTGAGTCGGCCTCGGCAACAGCCGACAGCACCTTGTTAATGGCCTCGGTGACCTCCTCAATGGCCATCATGCCATCTATGGTCGCGAGCTTCCGCCGTTCCGAATAGTAATCGACCAGCGGCTCTGTCTGGGCGCGATAGCTCGCCAGGCGATTCGACAGCACCTCGGGCGTATCGTCGGCACGAACCTCCTCGCCCCGCTCACGCATCTGGGCGACACGGGTCGCGACACGATCGAGCAGCGCGCCCTCGTTGACCTTCAGCTCGATCACCGCATCAAGGTTGAGCTTCTTCTGCTTCAGCAGCGCGTCGAGGGCTTCCGCCTGCGCAACCGTGCGCGGAAATCCGTCGAGGATGAAACCCTTCTTCGCGTCGGGCTCCTCGATGCGATCGGCGATGATTCCGACCACCACCTCGTCCGGCACCAGCGCGCCGCTGGCCATGATGTCCTTCGCCTTGAGGCCGATGGGCGTTCCGGCGGCCACCGCGGCACGCAGCATGTCTCCCGTGGAGAGCTGGACGATACCGTGCTTGTGAACCAGTCGTTGCGCCTGCGTTCCCTTGCCCGCCCCCGGCGGCCCGAGAAGAATCAACCTCATTTACGGCGGCCCCTCAATTTCGATTTCCGGATCAACCCTTCGTACTGGTGCGCCAGCAGATAGCCCTGCACCTGGGCGACCGTATCCATCGTCACACTGACGACGATCAGCAGCGACGTGCCGCCAAGATAGAACGGCACCGACGCATAGGAGATCAGAATCTCCGGAATAAGACAAACGACCGCAAGATAGATCGCGCCCAGCACCGTGATGCGCGACAGCACGTAGTCGATGTATTCGGCGGTGCGCTCACCCGGACGGATGCCGGGGATGAAGCCGCCGTGCTTCTTGAGATTATCGGCGGTCTCGGTCGGATTGAACACAATCGCCGTGTAGAAGAACGCGAAGAACACGATCATCGCAAGATACAGCACGAGGAACAGCGGACGGCCGTGGCTGAGCTGCGTGGTCAGCCACTGAAACCATTCCGGCCCCTTGCCGGCGTTGAACTGCGCGATGGTGGTCGGCAGCAGCAGCAGCGACGACGCGAAGATCGGCGGAATCACGCCCGCGGTGTTGAGCTTCAGCGGCAGATGCGAGGACTGGCCCTCGAACATCTTGTTGCCGACTTGGCGCTTCGGATACTGGATCAGCAGGCGGCGCTGCGCGCGCTCGACGAACACGATCAGCATGATGACCGCAACGGCCATGATGATGATCGCAAGGATCAGGACGGTGGACAGCGCACCCTGACGGCCGAGCTCGAGGGTGCCGGCGATGGCCGACGGCAGTTCGGCGACGATGCCCGCCATGATGATGAGCGAGATGCCATTGCCGATGCCGCGCGAGGTGATCTGCTCGCCGATCCACATCAGGAACATGGTGCCGCCGGTCAGCGTGATCACCGTCGAGATGCGGAAGAACATGCCGGGATCGGAGACGACGTTGCCGGCACCTTCAAGACCGACGGCGATGCCATACGCCTGGAACGTCGCCAGCACGACGGTCAGATAGCGCGTGTATTGATTGATGATCTTGCGGCCCGACTCGCCCTCTTTCTTGAGGGCTTCGAGCTGCGGCGACACCGTGGTCAGCAACTGAAGAATGATCGATGCCGAGATGTACGGCATGATGTTCAGCGCGAAGATCGCCATGCGGTGGATGCCGCCGCCGGCGAACATATTGAACATGCCGAGAATACCGCCGGCCTGCGACTTGAAGACCTGCTCCCAGATGTTCGGGTCGATGCCCGGCAGCGGGATGTAGGTGCCCAGCCGATAAACAAGCAGCGCACCCAGTGTGAACCAGATGCGCTTCTTGAGTTCATCGGCCTTTGCGAATGCCGCGAAGTTGAGATTTGCCGCCAGTTGTTCCGCTGCTGAGGCCATCCGAGGCTCCGATCCTTCTATTCGTCCTGACCGGCGTAGCCATCCAGTGGATGGCATCGCTTCGCTTGCCTATGGCCCGGTCATCACGGTTTTACGACGTCAAACGACCATATAGGAAGTCTCGTCGTGGATGCCCGTCACAAGACCGGGAACGGTCGAACGTTACGAAGCCTTCCTGTTCGGCTTCTTGGCGGCAGCCTTCTGGGCGGCTTCGTCCTTCGCCGGCGCCAGGATCTTCACCGTACCGCCAGCCTTCTCGACCGCCTCGATCGCCGACTTGGTCGCGCCGTGGACTTCGACGTTGATCTTCGCCTTGATCTCGCCACGGCCGAGCAGACGCACGCCGTCCTTGGAACGGCGCAGCAGGCCGGACTTCACCAGCGCTTCCGCGTTGACGGTCGCCTTGGCGTCGAGCTTCTTGGCATCGATGGCTTCCTGAAGACGGTCGAGATTGACCTCCGTCAGGTCGAGCCGGAAGATGTTGTTGAAGCCGCGCTTCGGCAGACGGCGATGCAGCGGCATCTGGCCGCCCTCAAAGCCCTTGATGCGCACGCCCGAACGCGCGGTCTGGCCCTTGCCGCCGCGGCCTGCCTGCTTGCCCTTGCCGGAGCCAATGCCACGGCCAACCCGCATGCGCTTCTTGCGCGAGCCGGGATTGTCGGCGATCTCGGTGAGCTTCATGTCTCTCTTCCCTCTTTCTTCCGTCGTCCTGAGGAGCGAGGGCAAAGCCCGAGCCTCGAAGGGCGCGAAATCCTATCCTAACTAAGCATGATCTGGTCCGAAAACCGGCGTCCACTTTTCGGGATCATGCTTTGTCATCCTTCGAGGGCCGAAGTCGGCCACCTCAGGATGACGTGAACTTATTTCTCGTCGACGACGCGGACGAGGTGCTGAACCTTGGCGATCATGCCGCGAACCGCAGGCGAATCCTGCAACTCGACGACGCGACCGATCTTGTTGAGACGCAGACCGATCAGCGTCTCGCGCTGCGAGTGATGGCGGCGGATCGCGCTGCCGGTCTGCTCGACCTTGATGGTTTTCGTTGCGGCCTTGGCCATAGTCCTAACTCCAAAACGTCTTTTCAGACCGGCATGATCTTATCGGAAAACCGGAAGACCACTTTTCCGGATCATGCCTTACATTATTCCGCGACAGCTTCCGCATCGCCACCGACGCGGCGGGACTGCAACGTGGACACCTTGATGTTGCGGCGAGCCGCAACCGAGCGTGGCGAATCCTGATGCTTCAGCGCGTCGAAGGTCGCGCGAACCATGTTGTACGGATTCGACGAGCCGATCGACTTCGCGACGACATCCTGGATGCCGAGGGTTTCGAACACGGCGCGCATCGGGCCGCCCGCGATGATGCCGGTACCGGCAGGCGCAGCGCGCAGATAGACGCGTCCGGCGCCGTGACGGCCGGCGATGTCGTGATGCAGCGTGCGGCCGTCGCGCAGGGCGACGCGCGTGAGGTTGCGCTTGGCCGACTCGGTCGCCTTGCGGATCGCTTCCGGAACTTCGCGCGCCTTGCCGTGGCCGAAACCGACCCGGCCCTTCTGGTCGCCAATGACGACCAAGGCTGCGAAACCAAAGCGCTTGCCGCCCTTAACGACCTTCGCCACACGATTGATGTGGACGAGCTTGTCGACGAATTCGCTGTCGCGCTCTTCCCGACCGCCCCTGTGGCCGCCACCGCGTTCGCGTTCACCTGCCATGGTGTTTTCCAATCCTTGCGGGGCTCGTCTTCCGAAGACTTGCGCCCCTGTCCTTGTGTCCGTTCAAACCAAACTTAGAAGCTCAACCCGCTCTCACGCGCGGCTTCGCCGAGCGCCTTGACGCGGCCGTGGTAGAGATAACCGCCACGGTCGAAAACCACTTCCTTGACGCCGTTCTTCACAGCGCGCTCCGCCAGCAGCTTGCCGACGGCCTTCGCCGCGTCGATGTCCGCACCGGTCTTGCCGGTATCGCGCATCGCCTTCTCCAGCGACGAGGCGGACGCGAGCGTCTCGCCCTTCAGGTCGTCGATGACCTGAGCGTAGATGTGCTTCGACGAGCGGAACACCGACAGGCGCGGACGCCCGTTCGCCGTCCGGCGCAGCGCGAGACGTACGCGCTGCTTGCGCCGGGCATTCGTGACCTTGAGTTTCGACATGACCGGCTCCGTTACTTCTTCTTGCCTTCCTTGCGGAAGATAAATTCATCGGCGTACTTCACGCCCTTGCCCTTGTAGGGCTCCGGCGGACGATAGCTGCGGATCTCGGCGGCGACCTGGCCGACGCGCTGGCTGTCGTTGCCGACGATGGTGATTTCCGTCGGCTTCGGCACCGTGATCGTGATGCCTTCCGGGATCGGATAGAGAACGTCGTGGCTGTAGCCGAGCGCGAGTTGCAGGTTCTTGCCCTGCAACGCGGCGCGATAGCCGACGCCGGTGATCTCGAGCTTCTTCTCGAAGCCCTTGGTGACGCCCTCGACCAGATTTGCGATCTGGGCGCGCGCCGTTCCATAGAGCGACTGCGCACGCTTGGTCTCGAAGCGCGGCGCGACGCGGATCGCGCCGTCCTTCAGCTCGACCGAAACGTCGTCATGCACCACAAACTGAAGCGCGCCTTTCGGCCCCTTCATCTTGACGGTCTGCCCTTCGACGTTGGCTGTGACGCCGGAGACGATCGGAACGGGCTTTTTGCCTACGCGTGACATAATTTTTCCCTTCCTCAGAACACCGTGAAGAGAATTTCGCCGCCCACATTCGCGTCGCGCGCGTCGTGGTCAGCCATAATTCCCTTCGGCGTCGACAGCACCGAAATGCCGAGACCGTTCTTCACGCGCGGCAGGTTCTTCACCGAGGCGTACACGCGACGCCCTGGCTTCGACACCCGCTCGATCTCGCGGATAACCGGCTCGCCATCGAAATATTTCAGTTCGATCTCAAGCTCGTTGTGGCCGCCGGCATGCTCGACCGCCGCATAGCCGCGGATATAACCCTCGGCCTTGAGCACTTCGAGAACATTGGCGCGCATCTTCGAGCCCGGGGTCGAAACCTTGGACTTCGAACGCATTTGCGCGTTGCGGATGCGGGTGATGAGATCGCTGATCGGATCGTGTGTTGACATGACCGACCTCCCTTACCAGCTTGACTTGACGAGGCCGGGAATAAGGCCCTTCGAACCGTAGTCGCGGATCGCGATGCGGCTCATCTTCTGCTTGCGGTAGACCGAGCGAGCGCGGCCGCTGATCTCGCAGCGGTTGCGGATGCGGGTCGCGGACGAATTGCGCGGCATCTCGGCGAGCTTGATCGTCGCTGCGAAACGCTCTTCCATCGGCTTTTTCTTGTCGGCGATGATCGCCTTCAATTTAGCGCGCTTGGCAGCCGCGTTCTTCGTCATCCTCTGACGCCGGTTATTCTTCTCGACAGAACTCTTCTTCGCCATAGAGTAGTCTCCATACCTTTCCGCGTTTGAGACGCTAAATCAGTGTCTCACTGCCGGAACGGAAAATTGAATGCGGTCAGCAATGCGCGCGCCTCGTCATCGGTGGTCGCGGTGGTGCAGATCGTAATGTCCATGCCCCAGGTCTCGCCCGACTTGTCGTAGTCGATTTCCGGGAACACCAGATGCTCCTTGAGGCCGAGGGAGTAGTTGCCCTTGCCGTCGAAGCTCTTCGGATTGAGGCCGCGGAAGTCGCGAACGCGAGGCAGCGCGATGTTCACAAGACGGTCGACGAAGTCATACATCTTGGACTTGCGCAGCGTCACCTTGGCGCCGATGGCCTGGCCTTCACGCAGCTTGAAGGTCGCGATCGCCTTGCGCGAATGCGTGACGATCGGCTTCTGGCCCGCGATCAGCGCGAGATCGGCGGCGGCCAGTTCGACCTTCTTGCGGTCGTTGACGGCCTCGCCGATGCCCATGTTGAGCACGACCTTGTCGAGCGCCGGCACCTGCATCGCGTTCGTGTAACCGAACTGCTCAACCAGCTTGCCGCGAATCTCTTTGTCGAATTGCGCGCGCAGGCGCGGAACGTATGCGGTCTCAGCCATCGATCTCTGCTCCCGAGCGCTTCGCAATGCGCACCTTGGTGCCATCTTTCTGAATCTTGAAGCCGACGCGGGTCGGCTTGCCGTCCTTGCCGACGATCGCGATGTTCGACAGGTGGATCGGCGCCTCTTTCGAGATGATGCCGCCCTCTTGCGCCTGGGTCTGCTTCTGGTGACGCTTCACCAGGTTGACGCCACGCACCAGCGCCTTGCTCTCGGTGGGACGCACCTCGAACACTTCGCCGGTCCGGCCCTTGTCGCGGCCGTTCAGGACGATGACCTTGTCACCCTTGCGGATCTTGGCAGCCATTACAGCACCTCCGGCGCAAGCGAGATGATCTTCATGTGGTTCTTGGCGCGAAGCTCGCGCGGCACCGGCCCGAAGATGCGGGTGCCAACCGGCTCGGACTGGTTGTTGATCAACACAGCCGCGTTACGGTCGAAACGGATGACGGAACCGTCGGCCCGGCGGATATCCTTCCGCACGCGCACGACGACGGCCTTCATGACGTCGCCCTTCTTCACCTTTCCACGCGGAATGGCTTCCTTGATCGAGACGACGATGATGTCGCCCACCGTTGCATAACGGCGCTTGGAACCTCCAAGAACCTTGATGCACATGACACGGCGCGCGCCGGAATTATCGGCCACGTCGAGGTTGGTCTGCATCTGAATCATTGATGCACCTCGTCCTCTTTCTGATGCGCGAAGTTGCGCTTAAGCTGTTTTCGTCTCGGCCTGAACAACCGTCCAGCGCTTCAACTTCGAGAGTGGTTTGCTTTCCTCAATTCGAACCGTGTCGCCCGCCTTGAACTGGTTGTTCTCGTCGTGCGCATGGTAGTTCTTCGAACGTCGGATCGTTTTCTTGTAGATCGGATGGGTGAAGCGGCGGTCGACACGCACGACAACGGTCTTGTCCTGCTTGTCGCTGACGACGACGCCCTGGAGAGTACGCTTCGGCATCTTTCGCCCCTTACTTCTTCTTGGAGTCGCCAGCGCGCTTCTGCGCGGCGACGGTCTTGATGCGTGCGATATCGCGGCGAGCCTCACGCAGGCGCGAGGTGTTCTCGAGCTGCCCGGTGGCGCGCTGGAAGCGCAGGTTGAACCGCTCCTTCTTCAGATTGAGGATCGCGTCCTCCATCTGATCGGGGCTCATCGCGCGAATGTCTTCGACTTTCAAATCGGCCATGGTCGTTTCCTTACTCCGCAATGCGCGCAACGAAGCGCGTCTTGATCGGAAGTTTGGCGGCAGCGAGCGTCAGCGCTTCCTTCGCGGTCTGCTGGGTCACGCCGTCGATCTCGAAAATGAGACGGCCGGGCTTGACGCGGGCAACCCACAATTCCGGCGTGCCCTTGCCCGAGCCCATTCGCACTTCGGCGGGCTTCTTCGACACCGGCAGGTCCGGGAACACGCGGATCCAGACGCGGCCGGCACGCTTCATGTGGCGGGTCAGCGCGCGGCGTGCCGCTTCGATCTGGCGCGCGGTGATGCGCTCCGGCGCCATCGCCTTCAGGCCGAACTGGCCGAAAGACAACGTCGCGCCCGACGAGGCGACGCCGTGGATACGGCCCTTATGCGCCTTGCGGAACTTTGTCTTCTTTGGTTGCATCATGGCTTACGCCCTCAAACCTTCTTCAAATTTCAATCAGGCTGCATCGCGACGCGGACGGCCCGTGTCGCCTTCGGCCATACGCTTGTCCTGGGCCATCGGATCGTGCTCAAGGATTTCGCCCTTGAAGATCCAGACCTTGACGCCGCAGGTGCCGAACGTCGTGAACGCGGTTGCGACACCGTAGTCCACGTCGGCACGCAGCGTGTGCAACGGCACGCGGCCTTCGCGATACCATTCCATGCGCGCGATTTCCGCGCCGCCCAGACGGCCCGAGCAGTTGATGCGGATGCCTTCGGCGCCGAGACGCATCGCCGATTGCACGGCGCGCTTCATGGCGCGGCGGAACGCAACGCGGCGCTCGAGCTGCTGCGCGATCGATTCCGCAACCAGGGTCGCATCGAGTTCCGGCTTGCGGATTTCGATGATGTTGATCACGACGTCGGAGTCGGTGATCGCCGCAACCTGCTTGCGCAGCTTGTCGATGTCGGCGCCCTTCTTGCCGATCACCACGCCCGGACGGGCGGAGTGGATCGAAACACGGCACTTCTTGTGCGGGCGCTCGATCACGATGCGCGCGACCGCCGCCTGCTTCAGTTCCTTCATCAGCATGGCGCGGATGCGGATGTCCTCATGGAGGAGCTTCGCATACTCGTTCTTGCCGGCGAACCAACGGGAATCCCAGGTCCGGTTAATGCCCAGACGCAGCCCGATTGGATTGATCTTTTGACCCATCGTTCTCTCCTGCGCTGTTAAGCGCTCGCCTCCGCCTCGACCTGACGAACGACGATCGTCAGTTGCGAGAACGGTTTGAAAACACGACCCGAACGGCCACGGCCGCGCGGTGCGAAACGCTTCATCACAATGCCATTGCCGACATGCGCCTCGGCGACGACAAGCGCGTCGACATCGAGGTCATGGTTGTTCTCGGCGTTCGCAATCGCGGACTCCAGACACTTCTTCACATCGCCGGCGATCCGCTTGCGCGAGAATTGCAGGTCGGCGAGCGCAGACGACGCCTTCTTGCCGCGAATCAACTGCGCAACAAGGTTCAGCTTCTGCGGGCTGACGCGAAGCATGCGGGCTACCGCCTTGGCTTCGTTTTCCGGGAGAACCCGTTCGCGCTTTGGTTTGCTCATGACTAAGTCCTCAAGCCCTTACTTCTTGGCTTTCTTGTCGCCCGAATGGCCGTGGAAGGTCCGCGTCGGCGAGAACTCGCCGAACTTGTGACCGACCATTTCCTCGTTCACCGCGACCGGAACATGCTTCTGACCGTTGTAGACGCCGAAGGTGAGTCCCACGAACTGCGGGAGGATCGTCGAGCGGCGGCTCCAGATCTTGATAACGTCGTGACGGCCGGACGAACGCGCGGCATCTGCCTTCTTGAGCAGAGAGCCTTCAACGAACGGGCCTTTCCAGACTGAACGAACCATGTCCGGCGATCCTTACTTCTTCCGCTTGTGGCGGCTGATGAGAATGAACTTGTTGGTCGACTTGTTCGACCGCGTCTTCTTGCCCTTGGTCGGCTTGCCCCACGGCGTGACCGGGTGACGGCCGCCCGAGGTGCGGCCTTCGCCGCCGCCGTGCGGATGGTCGACCGGGTTCATGACGACGCCGCGGTTGTGCGGGCGACGGCCCATCCAACGCTTGCGGCCCGCCTTGCCGATCGAGATGTTCATGTGGTCCGGGTTCGACACCGCACCGATGGTGCCGACGCAGCGGCCGTGAACCAGGCGCTGTTCGCCCGAGTTCAGACGGACGATGACGAAGTCATGGTCGCGGCCGACGATCTGGGCGTAGGTGCCGGCGGAACGGGCGATCTGGCCGCCCTTCCCGATCTTCAGCTCAACGTTGTGCACGATGGTGCCGACCGGCATGTTGCCGAGCGGCATGACGTTGCCCGGCTTCACGTCGACATAGTTGCCGGCGAGGACGGTGTCACCGACAGCCAGACGCTGCGGCGCCAGGATATAGGCCTGCTCGCCATCGGCGTATTTAATCAGCGCGATGAACGCGGTGCGGTTCGGATCGTACTCGAGGCGCTCGACCTTGGCCGGCACGTCGATCTTCTTACGCTTGAAGTCGACGATACGGTAAGTCTGCTTGTGGCCGCCGCCGCGGAACCGCACGGTGATGCGACCCGTGTTGCCACGGCCGCCGTTCGAGTGCTTGCCCTCGGTCAGCGCCTTGACAGGCTTGCCCTTGTACAGAGCCGAACGATCGACCATCACCAATTGGCGCTGGCCGGGCGTCGTCGGGTTGAATGTTTTCAATGCCATCGTCGTTCGCCTTACAGCCCGGTGGTCACGTCGATGCGGTGGCCCTCTTCGAGGGTCACGACAGCGCGCTTGGTATCCGACTGAGAACCGAACTGGCCGCGGAAGACTTTCGTCTTGCCCTTGCGGACCAGCGTGTTGACGCTCTTCACCTTGACGTCGAACAGCTTCTCAATCGCGTCTTTGATCTGCGGCTTGGTCGCCTTCGCCGCGACCTTGAACACAACCTTGTTGTGCTCGGAGGCAATGGTTGCCTTTTCGGTCACGACCGGAGCGACGATGATGTCGTAGTGGCGCGAGTCCTGAGTGCTCATTTGAAGCGCGCCTCCAACGCATCCAGTGCCGCCTTGGTCAGAACGAGTTTCTGACGGCGCAGAATGTCATAGACGTTGATGCCCTGGATCGGCAGCACGTCGATGTGCGGAATGTTGCGGGCCGCGGTCGCGAAACCGGTGTTCACTTCGGCACCGTCGATAATCAGCGCGTTGGTGATCTCAAGGCCCGAGAAGTGACCGAGGAGCGCCTTGGTCTTGGCGTCCTTCAGGTCGGCATTCTCGATCACGATGAGACCGCCGTCCCTGGCCTTCGCCGACAGAGCGTGCTTCAGACCGAGCGCACGAACCTTCTTCGGCAGATCGTGGGCATGGCTGCGCACGACCGGACCGAACGCACGGCCACCGCCGCGGAACTGCGGAACACGGGCAGAGCCGTGACGCGCACCGCCGGTGCCCTTCTGCTTGTACATCTTCTTGCCGGTGCGCCAAACTTCCGCGCGGCCCTTGGCCTTGTGGGTGCCGGCCTGACGCTTGGCAAGCTGCCAGTTCACGACGCGCTGGATCAGATCCTTGCGCGGCTCGAGACCGAAAATCTCGTCCGAGAGCTGAACCGAGCCTGCGGCTTTACCTTCGAGAGTGGTGACCTTCAATTCCATCACGCGCCCTCCTCTGCCGGTGCCGCTTCAGGCGCAGCATTGTCGCCAGCCAGCTTGAACTTGCCGGGCTTCGGCGCATCCTTCGGCAATGCCTTCTTCACGGCATCGCGCACGGTGATCCATCCGCCCTTGGAGCCGGGAACGGCGCCTTCGATGAGCAGAAGGCCGCGCGCCACGTCCGTCTGGACAACGCGCAGGTTCAGCGTGGTGATGCGATCGACGCCCATATGGCCGGGCATCTTCTTGTTCTTGAAGGTCTTGCCGGGATCCTGACGTCCGCCGGTCGAACCGATCGAACGGTGCGAGACCGAGACGCCGTGGGTGGCGCGCAAGCCGCCGAAATTCCAGCGCTTCATGCCGCCCGCGAAACCCTTGCCGACCGAGGTGCCCGTCACGTCGACGAACTGGCCGACCACGAAATGATCCGCCTGGATTTCAGCACCGACCGGGATCAGCGCATCTTCCGAGACGCGGAATTCCGCGACCTTCCGCTTCGGCTCAACCTTGGCGACGGCGAACTGGCCGCGCTCGGCTTTGGGCAGATAGACGGTCTTGCGCGAGCCCGAACCGAGCTGCAACGCGACATAGCCGTTCTTCTCGGTGGTGCGATGGCCAACAACCTGGCAATTGCCCAACTTGAGCACGGTCACAGGGATATGCTCGCCGGTCTCCGTAAAGACCCGCGTCATCCCGACCTTTTGTGCGATCACTCCGGAGCGCATCGGCGTGCTTCCTGTTCTTTCTGTCCCGAAGGACTAACCAATTTACTTTGTGAGCAAGACCCGGTCCGAAAACCGGCGCCCACCATTCGGGGCCTTGCTCAGAGCTTGATCTCGACGTCGACACCGGCGGCGAGGTCGAGCTTCATCAGCGCGTCCACGGTCTGCGGGGTCGGATCGACGATATCGAGAAGGCGCTTGTGCGTGCGCATCTCGAACTGCTCGCGGCTCTTCTTGTCGACGTGCGGCGAACGGTTGACGGTGAACTTCTCGATGCGGGTCGGCAGCGGAATGGGTCCGCGAACCTGTGCACCGGTACGTTTTGCCGTGTTCACGATCTCGCGGGTCGACGTATCGAGAATCCGATGGTCGAACGCCTTGAGACGAATGCGAATATTCTGGCCGTTCATTGCCGTTTGTCTTTCTTTAAGAGCGAGTAGTGAGTGGCGAGCAGCGAGTGGACATCCACTCGCTACTCTCTATTCGCGTCTTTACTCGATGATGCTGGAGACGACGCCCGAACCAACGGTGCGGCCGCCTTCACGGATCGCGAAGCGGAGCTTCTCTTCCATCGCGATCGGCACGATCAGGTGCACTTCCATCGCGATGTTATCGCCCGGCATCACCATTTCGGTGCCTTCCGGCAGATGAACCACGCCCGTCACGTCGGTCGTGCGGAAGTAGAACTGCGGACGGTAGTTGGTGAAGAACGGCGTGTGACGGCCACCCTCTTCCTTGGTGAGGATGTAGGCCTCAGCCTTGAACTTGGTGTGCGGCTTGACCGAACCCGGCTTGCAGAGAATCTGGCCGCGCTCGACTTCCTCGCGCTTGGTGCCGCGAAGCAGCGCACCGATGTTGTCGCCAGCCTGGCCCTGATCGAGCAGCTTGCGAAACATTTCAACGCCGGTGACGATGGTCTTCTGGGTTTCCTTCAGACCGACGATTTCGATTTCCTCGCCGACCTTGATGATGCCGCGCTCGACACGGCCGGTGACGACGGTGCCGCGGCCCGAGATCGAGAACACGTCTTCGACCGGCATCAGGAACGGCTGGTCGATCGGACGCGCCGGCTGCGGAATGTTTTCGTCGACAGCCTTCATCAGCGCCAGAACGGCGTCGTGACCGAGCTTCGGATCCTTGTTCTCGAGCGCTGCGAGCGCCGAACCACGGATGATCGGAATGTCGTCGCCCGGGAAGTTGTACTTCGAGAGCAATTCACGGACTTCCATCTCGACCAGTTCGAGCAGTTCCGGATCGTCGACCATATCGCACTTGTTCAGGAACACGACGATCGCGGGAACGCCGACCTGACGGGCGAGCAGGATGTGCTCGCGGGTCTGCGGCATCGGGCCGTCGGCGGCCGACACGACCAGGATCGCGCCGTCCATCTGCGCGGCACCGGTGATCATGTTCTTCACGTAGTCGGCGTGGCCGGGGCAATCGACGTGGGCGTAGTGGCGATTCGCGGTCTCGTACTCGACGTGAGCGGTCGAGATGGTGATGCCGCGCGCCTTCTCTTCCGGCGCCTTGTCGATCTGGTCGTATGCCGTGAACGTTGCACCGCCCGTTTCAGCCAGAATCTTGGTGATCGCTGCGGTCAGCGATGTCTTGCCATGGTCGACGTGACCGATGGTGCCGATGTTACAGTGCGGTTTGTTACGTTCAAATTTAGCTTTAGCCATGACGTTCTCCGTTCAACTTTGACTCGCGTCAAAGAAATCAAGCAAACTTCTTCTGGACCTCTGCCGACACGTTGGCCGGCGCTTCAGCGTAGTGATCGAATTGCATCGTGAAGGTCGCGCGACCCTGGCTCATCGAGCGCAGGTTGTTCACGTAACCGAACATGTTCATGAGCGGCACCATCGCGTTGATGACGTTGGCGTTGCCGCGCATGTCCTGGCCCTGAATCTGGCCGCGGCGGGAGTTCAAATCGCCGATGACCGAGCCGGTGTAATCTTCAGGGGTCACGCACTCGACCTTCATGATCGGCTCGAGCAGCACTGACTTGCCCTTTTGCAGCGCGTCGCGGAACGCCGCGCGCGATGCGATTTCGAATGCGAGCGCCGACGAGTCGACGTCGTGATAGGCGCCGTCAACCAGTTGCACCTTGACGTCCACCACCGGGAAGCCCGCGACAACGCCCGAGGTCAGCACGCTGTTGAGGCCCTTTTCGACGCCGGGGATGTATTCCTTCGGAACCGCACCGCCGACAATCTTGGATTCGAACACGAAGCCTGAACCGGGTTCGCCCGGCTCGACCACGAACTTCACACGCGCGAACTGGCCGGTACCGCCGGTCTGCTTCTTGTGCGTGTAATCGACTTCGGCCTTCTTGGTGATCTTCTCGCGGAAGGCCACCTGCGGCGCGCCGATGTTGGCATCGACCTTGTAGGTACGACGAAGGATGTCGACCTTGATGTCGAGATGCAGTTCGCCCATGCCCTTCAGAATGGTCTGGCCGGACTCGTGATCGGTCGACACGCGGAAAGACGGATCTTCCGCGGCGAGCTTCGCAAGAGCAACGCCCAGCTTTTCCTGGTCGGCCTTCGACTTCGGCTCGATCGCGATTTCGATGACCGGCTCCGGGAATTCCATCTTTTTCAAGGATGACCGGATGGTCGGGATCGCACAGTGTGTCGCCGGTGCGGGCTTCCTTGAGGCCGGCCAGCGCGACGATGTCGCCGGCATAGGCTTCCTTGATGTCTTCGCGGTTGTTCGCATGCATCAGCAGCATGCGGCCGATACGTTCTTTCTTCTCGCGGGTCGAATTGATGACGCCGGTGCCGCTCATCAGAACGCCCGAGTAGATACGGCAGAAGGTGATGGTGCCGACGAACGGATCGTCCATGATCTTGAACGCGAGCAGAGCCAGCGGCTCCTTGTCGTCCGGCTTGCGCACGACTTCGTTGCCATCGTCATCGATGCCCTTGATCGCGGGCACGTCGAGCGGCGACGGCAGATAGTCGACCACGGCGTCGAGCAGCGGCTGCACGCCCTTGTTCTTGAACGCCGAACCGCACAGCACGGGATAGAAAGCGCCGGTCAGCACAGCCTTGCGGATGAGCCGCTTCAACGTCGCCTCGTCCGGCTCCTTGCCGTCGAGGAACGCGGTCAGCGCATCGTCGTCGAGCTCGACGGCGGCTTCCACCATCTTCTCGCGATATTCCTTGGCCTTCTCGACCATGTCGGCCGGAATCTCTTCGTCGTCGTACTTCGCGCCGAGAGCCTCGTCCTTCCAGACGACCGCCTTCATGCGAACGAGATCGATGAGACCCTTGAAGTTGTTTTCCGAACCGATCGGCAACTGGATCGCAACCGGCTTCGCGCCGAGACGATCGATGATGTCCTGCAAGCACTTGTAGAAATCGGCGCCGGTCTTATCCATCTTGTTGGCGAAGACGATGCGCGGAACGCGGTACTTGTCGCCCTGACGCCAGACGGTCTCGGTCTGCGGCTCGACGCCCTGGTTGGAATCGAGAACGCACACGGCTCCGTCGAGCACGCGCAGCGAACGCTCGACTTCAATGGTGAAGTCGACGTGACCGGGGGTGTCGATGATGTTCAGACGCTTGCCGTTCCAGTACGCGGTGGTCGCAGCCGACGTAATGGTGATGCCGCGCTCCTGCTCCTGCTCCATCCAGTCCATCGTCGCTGCACCTTCGTGCACTTCGCCGATCTTGTGGCTCTTGCCGGTATAATAAAGGATGCGCTCGGTGGTCGTGGTCTTGCCGGCGTCGATATGCGCCATGATACCGAAGTTACGGTAATCAGCGATGGGATGTTGGCGCGCCATGGGGTTGGTTCCTTATGTCCGTTCAGTTCGCCGTTACCAGCGATAGTGCGAGAAGGCACGGTTGGCTTCCGCCATCTTGTGCACGTCTTCGCGCTTCTTGACCGCGTTCCCCCGGTTATTCGACGCATCGAGCAGCTCCGCGGAGAGCCGTTCGGTCATGGTCTTCTCGTTGCGGCCGCGCGCGGCCGTAATGATCCAGCGAATGCCCAGCGCCTGACGGCGCACGGAGCGAACCTCAACCGGCACCTGGTAGGTCGCACCACCAACGCGGCGCGAACGCACCTCGATGGTCGGCATGACGTTTTCCAGCGCCTGCTCGAACACCGGCAGCGGGCCCTGCTTGGTCTTCTGCTCGATCATTTCGAGCGCGCCATAGACGATGCTCTCGGCGGCAGACTTCTTGCCGTCGTACATGATCGAATTCATAAACTTCGTGATGATGATGTTCCCGAACTTCGGATCCGGGTTCACTTCACGCTTTTCGGCAGAATGGCGACGCGACATCGATCAGATCCCCGATTACTTCGGACGCTTCGCGCCGTACTTCGAACGGCGCTGCTTGCGGTTCTTGACGCCCTGCGTATCGAGGACGCCGCGGAGAATGTGGTAACGCACGCCGGGCAAATCCTTGACGCGGCCGCCGCGGATCATAACCACCGAGTGCTCCTGAAGGTTGTGGCCTTCACCCGGAATGTAGCCGATGACCTCGAAGCCGTTGGTCAGGCGCACTTTGGCGACCTTACGAAGCGCCGAGTTCGGCTTCTTCGGAGTCGTCGTATAGACGCGCGTGCAAACGCCGCGCTTCTGCGGCGACTGCTGTAGCGCCGGCACCTTCTTGCGCGACTTCTGCGCTTCGCGTGGTTTCGCGATCAGTTGGTTGATCGTCGGCATCGTTCACCCTTGTTCGCGCGAAACCTTATCGGTCCCGCAAATTCGTTCGGGGCTTCCGCCCCACCCGCTTCACGTCAGCCCCGCCGATCCCGAGACGCGCTGGATCAAATACCCGCGCGCAAAACGAAATCGCGCCATCCATTCATCGCTGAATGGAAAGCGCTTGACCGCCACAGAGGACCGCAGCTCGCCTTGAGGGCGGACCGAGGTCATGCATCCGAAACCAATCTCAAGAGCGTTCGCCCGAGAGACCAAGATCGTCCTGGCATTGCCTGGCTAGTGCCGACAGCGTTTGAGCGACATCCGTCGAGGTTGGTGCCGATCCATCCCGGTTGAGAACGCGGGGCTGAAAAGGTGATCCGTTCCGACGCAGGGAAGCTCACCGCCTGTCGTGAAGTGGCCGGGTTTTATAAGCCATGCCATGCCAAGTCAAGACTAAACGACATCGCAAAAGCGCCAGTGTTGCAGCCGTTTCTCGCTCTTGCCTGATCCGATGGATCTCGCATTTGCGGCTTCGGAAGGGAATCGTTTGCAACCGGCCAAATCCCGCGCACCGACCGGAAACCCCTGCCCGCATTACCGCGGCACAGCTTCGCCAAGCAAGATCCTGAACGCCTGACGAACACGCAACGTAGCAAAAATCCCTTTATTTATCACTAGTTAACCAGAATCATGAGGAAACTGGTGCAGCGGCTGCATTCCCTGGCCGCTGTGGTGTCATCTTAAACGAGGCCATTGATGATGAGCCGCCGCCGGTTGGCACCGGTCTTGCTATTTTTTTCAAACAGTTGATCGTGAGCAATTAAAATGCGCCTCCGCTTTCCTGAAACGGCACAGTTGTGTCCGCCAGCAGCCCTGACCTTCGACAGGCCGACCGGCTTGCTGGCCGGTTCGACCATGCGCGAGGCCCTACTGGTGCGCGCGCTGCGGGCCGGCGCGCGGGTCAGTTCCGCCTGGTCGTACCGGGGATTCGCCGCAGGTTGCCGGGTTTTGCAGACGGTGACCCCGGAACGCATGATTCAGGTCCACCTCAACGACGATGCCGTGTTCTCGTTTCCATTTGCCGATGGCTACTGGAGCCTGCTGCTCGATCCCCATTATGGCTACGAGCGCGACATCAACCTGTTCTTCCGCAGCATCGCCGATGCCGACTACACCCTCGTCGATTGCGGCGCGAATTTTGGCTACTGGTCGACTCTCGTCACCAGCCGCCCTTATGGCGCGCACCCTTCGGTGGCGATTGAGCCCTCCTCACGGAACTTCGCGATTCTGTCGGCCAATGCCCGGCTGAACGGCGGCCGGTTCCAGTCGCTCCAGCGCGCCATCGGCGCAGAGGCCGGCACGGCAAACCTCTCCGGCAGCAAGCACGAGGCGATGACGATCGCTGGCGGGATGCAGGACAACGGCGAAACCGTCGAGGTGATTCCGCTGGACAGCCTGCTCGGCGCGAAGCTCGATCCGACGCGCCGCCATGTCATCAAGCTCGATGTCGAAGGCGTGGAGACCGAGGCGCTGCGGGGTGGCTCAAAACTGCTCGACACCGATTGCGTGGTGATCTGCGAAGACCACGGCAACGACCGCAACCACACCATTTCCCGATATATCCTCGCAAACACCCCGCTGAAATTGTTCTGCTACGATCCCGCCGCGAACCGCTTCGTGCATCTGGAAGACGTCTCCCCGCTCGACCGCATCAAGAAGGCGACGAACTGGGGCTACAACATCCTCGCAACCCGCAGCCCGTTCTGGGAAGAGCGCATCCGCGCCATCGATCCGGACGAGGTTGTCGATTCCAGCGGACGACGGCTTGCATGACGATTTCCGGCGCAGCGGCGGCCGCCACGGCACCTGGCCGATCCATGCTTCCGGGCGTCGTCATTCTTGGCGGCGCCCATAATGCGCTGGCGCTGGCGCGCAGCTTCGGACGCAAGGGGATTCCGGTCGCACTGGTGACCGACGACCATCCGCTGCCAACATTCTCCCGCTATGTCAGGCGCACTTTCGACTGGCCGGGCGCGACCTCGGCGGGTGCGGCGGCGTGGCTGGTGGCGCTCGCCAGCCAGCACGATCTCAAGAACTGGCTGCTGCTTCCCTGCGCCGACAACGAAGTCAGGCTGGTCGCCGAAAATCAGGACCTGCTGCGCACGCGCTTTCAGATCATGGGAACGCAGTGGGGCGCCTTGCAGCATCTCTGCAACAAGCAACTGCTGGTTCAAACCGCGGAAAAAGCCGGAATTGCCGTTCCGAAAAGCTACCCGGTGGAATCGACCGAGGATGCCGCACGCATCGACGTGACGTTTCCCGTCATCCTGAAGCCCGCGATGCGCATGACGCGCAATGATCTCACAGCGGCCAAGGCCTGGCGCGCCGAGACGCGCGACGAACTGATCGATCTCTATCGGAAGGCCGCGGCCTTGCAGGGGCAGGACGGAGTCGTCGTTCAGGAGTACATTCCCGGCGGCGGCGAGGCGCAGTTTTCCTACGCGGCACTGTGGAGCAACAACTCGCCCGTTGCCGAACTCGCCGCGCGCCGGACCCGGCAATATCCCGTGGAATTCGGCTACACCAGCACGTTCGTGGAAATCGTCGATAACGACGAGTTGAAGGTCATCAGCCGCAAGCTGCTGTCGTCAGTTGGCTTCGAGGGCCTCGTCGAGGTCGAGTACAAGCACGACGCGCGGTCGAACAGCTACAAGATCCTCGACGTCAATCCGCGGTCGTGGTCGTGGCTCTCGCTCTGCGAAGCCGGCAGCCTCGATTTTCCCGAACTGATCCTGAACCTCGGCGTTGCACCGGCCCTGCAAGCGACCGTCGGTCATGCGTGGGTTCATGTCCCGCGCGACATCGTCGCTTCGATTCATCTGCTGCTGCTCAGCAGGCTGACCTTCGGCGCGTGGCTTCAAAGCTATCGTCAGAAGCTGACGTTCGCGGTGTTCGCATGGGACGATCCGCGGCCGGCCCTGCTGGAATTGCCGACTACGATCATCCGCGTCCTGATGCGCATGTTCACGGCGAAGAAACAGGCCGCTCCGCCGCGGTCAGTCAGCCGGAAGATCGAGACGAAACTGCTCTGAACGGCGCCCCGGCGACAAACGCCCGGAACGATTATTCGTCGTCATCCTCGTCGTCATCATCCTCGGCAGGGTGATGCGACTTGTGAAGCTGGTCGTCCCATAGCTGCCGGTACATACCATTCGCAGCCAACAACTCGGCATGCGGCCCGCGCTCGATGGCCTTGCCGTTGCTGATGACGATGATTTCGTCCATGTCCACCACCGACGTCAGCCGATGGGTCGAGAAGATCATGGTGCGGCCCTTGGCGACCTTGAGCAGCGTGCGGTTGATCGCGGCTTCCGTGGTCTGGTCGAGCGCCGATGTCGCTTCATCCAGCAATAGCACCGAGGGATTGCGGACGATGGCACGCGCGATCGCGATGCGCTGGCGCTGTCCGCCAGACAGCGTGTCGCCGCGCTCGCCGACCACTGTGTCGTACTTCTGCGGCAGCGTCATGATGTAACGATGTATCTCGGCCTTCTTCGCCGCGTCCTCGACCTCAGCGTCGGTCGCGCCGTCCTTGCCGAGGCGAATGTTCTCGCGGATCGACATGTTGAACAGCATGTTTTCCTGGAACACCACCGCCATGCTCTTGCGCAGCGAGTCCCGCGTCACCTTGCGGATGTCGACGCCGTCGATGGTCACCCTGCCCTCGTTCGGCACATAGAGGCGCAGAATGAGATTGAGCAGCGTGCTCTTTCCGGAGCCGCTCGGTCCCACGATGGCAATATTCTTGCCGACGCCGATCTTCAGTGAAAGGCCGTCCAGAACCGTGGCGTCGCTGCCTTCGTATTTGAAGACCACGCGGTCGAATGTGATGTTGTCGGTGATGCGCGGCAGGTCCGGCGCGCCGGGGCGGTCCGCGCCGCGGGTCGGCTCGTCGAGCAGTTCTTCCATGTGGCGCACCGCGGCGGACGCCGTGATCGCCACGGGAATGAAGTGCATCAGATGGGCGATGTTGTAGGAAATTTCCCAGAACGCGCTCTCGAACGTGACGAAGGTCCCGACCGAGATCTTGCCGATGGTGGCGAGATACGCGCCGATCGCCAGCACGATCAGGTGAAGCAGCAACACCGAAATGGTGACGGTCCGCTCCACCATCGTGGAGAGAAACGTCGCGTCGGCCATCGAGCGGCGCGCCGCGTTGTTGCGGAACGAGAACCAGCCGAACGCCTTGCGCTGCAAGCCGAAGGCTTTCACCACCATCTGCGCCGCGACGTTTTCCTGCACCACGCCGAGGATCGCGGACTCGTTGACCTTCTGCTCGTAGTTGGCCTGCACCGCCTTCGGCGTCAGGATGCGCGGGCCGATCAGCGTGATCGGAAATACCAGCAGCGCCACCGCGGCGAGTTGCCAGTTCAGCCAGATCATCAAGCCGATGCCGGCAATCAGTTCGAGGAACGGCAGTGCCGCGCTGTTGGCGAAATGCTTGACCGAGGATTCGTAACCGGCCATGTCCACGGAAAACCGCGACAGGATTTCGCCGCGCTTGGTGCGGCCGAAAAAAGCCGCCGGCAGGTTCTGGACATGCTCGAACAGCCGGGCGCGAACATCGGAAATAACGGATGCCGCAAGCCGCGCGTCCCAGCGCTCGTACCAGACAGCAACGATGGACGTGATGATACCGGCCACCGCCAGCACGGTCAGGATGGTGGTGAGCGCCTGAAAATCCTCTTCGCCGAGCGCGTCGTCGATCAGGTATTTCAGGCTGAGCGGCATGATGACGTTGAACAACGTCTCGATGAAAAGACCGACCGCCACAAAGGCTGCCGCGGCCTTGTAGTTCTTCAGGTGCGGCTTGGTGAACCGCCAGACGGTCGCGAAGGCGCCGGCCGCCTCGCTCGCGGTATAGGCGACGAGATCCTCGTCGTCGTCATCGTCGTCGATGTCGTCCAGTTCCGGCGGCAGGGGCATATCGGCCTGCGCGGCGGCAAGGCCCGCCGCCTCGTCATCAAACGGCTTGCCCGGCGCTGGCTTGTCGGTATCCGAGGTGGGCGGCCTGGTCGGCATGAAGGAACCGTCGCTGCACGGCCGAAAAAGCCGTTCTCACTGGTCGCAGCGGCCGGATTGGCCGCCCCTGCCCCAAGCGATTAGTCGTCGGCGGCAACCTTGTCAAAGAACGAATAACGCAGGCTGTCGGCGTCCGCGTACCAGTCGCCGGGGCCCTTGTTGGCGGCCAGCGTCGCGTCCCACACCGCATCCGTGCAATCGCGGCGGTGCATGGAGAGATCGAAGCCGTTGCCGAAAAACAGTTCGGACCATTCCCACCAGGTGCCTAGTTTCTTGACACCACGCAGCAGATCGTAGCGGTCGATCAGCGCCGGAGCCATGTCGCTGGTGATCGAGCCGAACACGAAGCCGATCTTCACCACGCGATTGAGTTCGCGGACGGCGCGCGTCACCTGCCTGTCAGACACATGACACAGGCTCGTTTCATAAACGAAGTCGAACTCGCCGGTCTTGAACGGCAGCTTGGTCAGCGAGCCGAGCTTGTTGTACTTGCGTAGCGCCTTCGGCGTCTTGCCATGGATATAGCGGTTGTTCTCTACGCCCCAGGCATCGATGCCGCGCTCGCGCAAGGCACCGACCAGCTCTCCGCTCGCCGAACCGGCCACCAGCAACTTGTAACCCTTCGCGCGATTCCAGACGATCTTGACGAGGTTCATCAGATAATCCGGATCGGTGAACTGATTCCAGACTTCGGCATAAGGGCCGACGTTGCGATAGTTGTCGAAATAGGCACGGTCGATCTTGTCGGACGGCACATTGCCGCCCTCGCCGCGCTCATAGCGCAACTTGATCATCTGGGTGAGGATGATGTCGGTGGCGGCGTCGGACGAGTCCAGCAGACCGTTCAGCGTCGAATCGAACAGGTAGTCGCCGACGACGACAAGGCCCGGATGCTCGTGCGGCTCGGGATGATGGTTGGTCATCACATCGCGCGCGGGCAAGCCGCCCGGAATGGCGTTCACCGACGACAGCCAGCGATGGATCTTGCCTTCCAGGAAATGCGAACGGGCATCGCCGAATGCTTTCGGCAGCGACTTGATCGCCGCGTCGATCAGCTCCTCGTCGCTGAGATTGGCGAAGGCCAGCGCATCGGACCCCGGAATCAGCCAGTTCAGCACGCCATTGCGGCCGACATCGTGCCGCGCTCCTTCGACGTAGATGCAGCAGCCGCCAAAGGCTTCCGACATCCACCACGCCCCCGGGACCTTGTCGCCCCAGAACGGCTCGTCGAACAAAATCGAGACGCGCAGGTAATGCGCGGGCCGGTCGAAATACGCGATGTGCTTGACCATCGAATGGCGAAGCAACTCGCCGTCCCAGCGCATGGTGGCGAGCCATGAATGCGGCAGGCACATCACGACCAGATCGTGCTCCTTGGTGACCGGCCCCTTGCCGTTCATCATGTTGATGGCGTAGCGGCCGGAATCCGCCTTGCCGACCTTGAGCACGCGATGGTTCAACAGGATCTCGGCATCGATCTCGCTGCGCAGGCTATGGATGAGCTGTTCGTTGCCGTTCTGGATCGAGTAGAGGCCGATATAGCCGTCTACATCCATCACGAAGTTCTTCAGGGCGTTCAGCCCGTTGGTGTTGTGCGGCTCGGTGGCGATGTCTGAGCGCGCCATGACCTTGAGAAAGTGCTTCGCCACCGGGTCCGCGACTTCGCGATCCAGCAGTTCCTCGGCGCTGACGTAGGCCCACGGATGCTCGTTGTCGTGCGCGCCGACGCCTTCATAGTATTCTGTCGGCGACACCATCTTGGTGCAGAGCTTGCGGAAGTCTTCGATGGCCTTCGCAGTCTGCGGACCGTACTTGCGGCGCATGCCGGGCACGTCGTCGAGCAGCACGCCGTCGAGTTGAACCTGCTCGGCGTCCATCGGAATGGTCTGCAACCCGAAATGCTGGACCAGCTCGCGCAGCGGGTCCGGTCCCGTCATGGAGTAGTCGTAGATTTCGGCGACGCCCGCCTCGTACATCGCGGGCGCGGTGTCGAATTTTTTTCGTCAGTATCTTACCGCCGACGCGGTCAGACGCCTCGTAGATGGTGACGCGGCAAAGCGCCCCAAGTTTCTTCCTCAGGTACCAGGCGCTCATCAGCCCGCCCGGGCCACCGCCGACTATTGCCAGATCGAGCATAACGTCCTTCGCCCCTCGCCGGCGTCCCATTCGGGTTTAGAGCCGGTCTAACTCACCTTAAACAAATGCGTTTTTCATCTGAAGGGAAGATGAACAAAGCACGATCTGGCGCGAAAAAAGCTGATCGGGCGCAATACAGGGAGGATTCCGGGCGTTTTGGCCTGTTTGTCAGGCCGAGGGAGGCATTTTTGACGCCGGTAACATGCTCCCGGCCAGCAGATTGATCAGTTCCTGCTGGCGGGACAGGCCGGTTTTCGACAGCACGGCCTTGAGCTGGCTGCGGACCGTCTCGACGGATACCCCCGCGGACAAGGCCAGCCCCTCTACGGTCTGTGCCTCGCTAATGCCCCGCGCCACCCTCGCTTCGGCCGGCGTGAGATCGAACAGGCCTTGCAGCACTTTGGCCGTCGGCACGACGGCGCGGTCAACCGGCGTGATCACGAGCAGCGAGGTGGCCCGCGAGAAGACGTCGTGGGCCGCGCCGTGGATCGGCAACAGATGAAGGATCATCGGCGGATGTTCGTCCGTTGCCGCCACGGGAATCGAATTCACCGCAACCGGACCACCCGTAAGCGACCCGCGCGCCAGCGCATCTTCAAGCAGGGCATCGGCTGCGCCATCGGAAAGGTGCAAACGTTCGCGACGGTCCTGCACCAGGGACGGCATCAGCCGTTCGAGCGCGTCATTGACGGCGAGAACCCTGCCGCCGCTGCGCAGCACGGCGCCCGGCAACCCCAGCGATTGCAAAGCCTCCGCCATCGCCTTGGCCCGTTCCAGACCGAGCCGCGACGACAGGAGCGCGCTACGCGCGAGATGAGGACGCAGAAGATCAAATTGCTTCACGGTCTCGATCGGGACCGGGCCTTTGGCATGGGCACGTTCAAAAGAGAAAATGATCGAGTCGCCCGATGGCGTATCCAGCATCGTGCCGGTCGCCCAGCCGAGGCCATTTTTTCTGTAATAGCCATAGACCGGATCGCTATCCATTTCCTCATTGGTGAAGAAGTCGCTGTCGCGGACAAACCCGGCATGGTTCGCCGCCCCGAGCCGCACCGGCCGCGGGTTGATCGCAGCCCAGCCGTCACGGACAAACTCTGTGAAAATGTCATGGAGATCGGCCGAAGTGGTCCAGCCCATCTGGGCGCTATTGGCGGTGAACAAGACGGCCCCGGCCCCGCCGACTGCGTTCGACATCTCGCCAAGCACCTCGGGCCAAAGCTCGGGAACGACCGCTGCTTCGTAGATGCGGTCCGCCAGCGTTTCATCGAACAGATCGGCCAAATGCCCGCCTCAAAACCGGGGTTGCAAGCAATAGCCTACCCCGCACGCAGGGGTTGCGCTATCGTCCTTAAGTCAACCTTCCGGCATGGCAGCCAACTCACAGGACCACCGGCACAAAAAAGGCCAGCTTCCGCTGGCCTTGGAGACTGATGCCCATATCCCGAGCCACGGACACCAAAATAATCACCGCGAGGCGATCATGTCCTATGGCTTTTCAAATATTCCGCGTTTGTCTTTAAATCCCCCGGCCCAATTCGTCTTTTTTCTTATCTTGGATGGTCACAGAACACCGCCACAATAGAGTCGGCTCCGGCAGCAACATCCCCCAAATGGGTTAAGCCCCTCGATTATCTTGGGTTTTTGCTACGGTGTGGCATCTTGCCCACAATCCGGACGCCGCACACGAAAAAGGCCGCCCTGTGGGCGGCCTTTTCCTATCTTGAGGCGTCATGTCTCCGCAGCGGATTACTCCGCGGGCGGCAGCGCCAAGGGTTCGGCTTCCGGAGCCGACGGCACGATCGCCGCCTGCTTCTCGCGCTCGTCGAGGATCAGCTTGTCGCGCTTGGTTGCAACTTCGCGGATCTTCGCCATCGAGGCGCCGGTGCCGGCCGGGATCAGGCGGCCGACAATGACGTTTTCCTTGAGGCCTTCGAGCGGGTCCACCTTGCCATTGACGGCAGCTTCGGTGAGCACGCGCGTGGTCTCCTGGAACGACGCCGCCGAGAAGAACGACCGCGTTTGCAGGCTCGCCTTGGTGATGCCGAGCAGCACCGGCGTTCCGGTCGCGATCTTCTTGCCTTCTTCCTTCGCCTTGGCGTTGAGCTGGTCGAACTCGATCTTGTCGATCTGCTCGCCCGAGATCATGTCGGTCTCGCCCTGATCGGTGATCTCGACCTTCTGCAACATCTGACGGACAATCACCTCGATGTGCTTGTCGTTGATGAGCACGCCCTGGAGCCGGTAAACTTCCTGGATTTCGTTGACCAGATAGGCAGCAAGTTCCTCGATGCCCTTGATCGCCAGGATGTCGTGCGGCGCCGGATTGCCTTCGACGATGAAATCGCCCTTTTCGACGATGTCGCCATCTTGCAGATGGATGTGCTTGCCCTTCGGAATGAGGTACTCGCGAGTCTCCTCGTTCTTATCGACAGGCTCGATCGAAATGCGGCGCTTGTTCTTGTAGTCGCGGCCGAAGCGGATCGTGCCGGCGATCTCCGCGATGATCGCGGCATCCTTCGGCTTGCGGGCTTCGAACAGTTCCGCGACGCGCGGCAGACCGCCGGTGATGTCGCGGGTCTTGGCGCTCTCCGTCGAAACACGCGCGAGGATGTCGCCGGCCTTGACCTTGGCGCCGACGTCCACCGACAAAATGGCATCCACCGAAAGCATGTAGCGGGCGTCGCCGCCACGCGCCAGCTTCAGCACCTTGCCATCCTTGCCCTTGACCACGATGGCGGGACGCAGGTCCGCGCCACGGCCGGTCGTGCGCCAGTCGATAACCACGCGCTTTGCGATACCCGTGGATTCATCGAGCGTCTCCGAGATCGACTGGCCTTCGACCAGATCCTCGAATCCGATCGTGCCCTCGACTTCGGTCAGAATGGGACGTGAATACGGATCCCACTCCGCGATGCGCTGGCCGCGCTTGATCATATCGCCTTCGTCGACGCGCATGCGCGCGCCGTACTGGATGCGATGCGTCGCACGCTCGGTGCCGTCCGGATCGACAACCGCAACGATCATGTTGCGGACCATGGCAGCGTTGAAACCTTCGCTGTTGGTGGCGATCGCCTTGTTCTTGATGACGATCTTGCCGTCGAAGTTCGACTCAATGAACGACTGCTCGTTGATCTGCGCCGCGCCGCCGATGTGGAACGTGCGCATGGTGAGCTGCGTGCCGGGCTCGCCGATGGACTGCGCGGCGATAACGCCGACAGCCTCGCCGTGGTTGACCGGGGTACCGCGGGCAAGATCGCGCCCGTAGCACTTGCCGCAGATGCCGTTGACCAGTTCGCAGGTCAGCGCCGAGCGGATCTTTACTTCCTGGATGCCGGCCTGCTGGATGGCGTCGACGTGCGTCTCCTCCATCAGCGTGCCGCGCTTGACGACGACCTTGTTGGTCGCCGGATCGCGCAGGTCCTCGCCCGCGGTGCGGCCGAGAATACGCGACGCCAGCGACGCCACGACCGTGCCCGCGTCGATGATCGCACGCATCTTGATGCCGAGCTTGGTGCCGCAATCGTCCTGCGTGATGATGCAGTCCTGCGCCACGTCCACCAGACGGCGAGTGAGATAACCCGAGTTCGCGGTCTTCAACGCGGTGTCGGCCAGACCCTTACGGGCGCCGTGGGTGGAGTTGAAGTACTCCATCACGGTCAGGCCTTCCTTGAAGTTCGAAACGATCGGCGTCTCGATGATGGAGCCGTCCGGCTTGGCCATCAGGCCGCGCATACCGGCAAGCTGACGCATCTGCGCCGGCGAACCGCGCGCACCGGAGTGGGCCATCATGTAGATCGAGTTGATCTGCGATCTTCGCCCTTCGAGTTCTTCTTGACGGAGGAAATTTCCTTCATCATTTCTTCGGCGATCTTTTCCGTGGCCTTGGACCAGGCGTCGACCACCTTGTTGTACTTCTCGCCCTGAGTGATCAGGCCGTCGTTGTACTGCTGCTCGAATTCCTTCGCCATCGAGCGGGTGTCGTCGACGATCTTCCACTTGCCGTGCGGCACGACCATGTCGTCCTTGCCGAACGAAATGCCCGCCTTGAAGGCGTTGTAGAAGCCAAGCGCCATGATGCGGTCGCAGAAAATCACCGTCTCCTTCTGACCGCAGTGACGGTACACCTGATCGATCACGCCGGAGATTTCGCGCTTCGTCATTAGCTTGTTGATGGTGTCGAACGGCACCTTGCCGTGCTTCGGCAGAACCTGCCCGAGCATGACGCGGCCGGCGGTGGTGTCGTAGATCTTCGAGATCGTCTTGCCTTCCTCGTCGATCCCGGTCCACCGATACTTGATCTTGGTGTGCAGGTGGATGACCTTCGAGAACAGCGCGTGCTCGATCTCCGCCATGTCGCGGTAGACCTTGCCCTCGCCCTGCAAGCCTTCGCGCAGGATCGACAGATAATAGAGACCCAGCACGATATCCTGCGACGGCACGATGATCGGCTGACCGTTCGCGGGATGCAGGATGTTGTTGGTCGACATCATCAGGACGCGCGCTTCCAACTGCGCTTCAAGCGACAGCGGAACGTGCACGGCCATCTGGTCGCCGTCGAAGTCGGCGTTGAAGGCCGCGCAAACCAGCGGATGAAGCTGGATCGCCTTGCCTTCGATCAGCACCGGCTCGAACGCCTGAATGCCGAGACGATGCAGCGTCGGCGCACGGTTCAGCAGCACCGGATGCTCGCGGATGACCTCGTCGAGGATATCCCAGACCTCGGGACGCTCTTTTTCAACGAGCTTCTTCGCCTGCTTCACGGTGGTGGACAGGCCCTTGGCGTCGAGCCGCGAATAGATGAACGGCTTGAACAGTTCGAGCGCCATCTTCTTCGGCAGGCCGCACTGATGCAGGCGCAGTTCGGGACCGACCACGATCACGGAGCGGCCCGAATAGTCGACGCGCTTGCCGAGCAGGTTCTGGCGGAAACGGCCCTGCTTGCCCTTGAGCATGTCGGCGAGCGACTTCAGCGGACGCTTGTTGGCGCCGGTGATGACGCGGCCACGGCGGCCGTTATCGAACAGCGCGTCGACGGCCTCCTGCAACATGCGCTTTTCGTTGCGGATAATGATGTCCGGCGCACGCAGCTCCATCAGCCGCTTCAGGCGGTTGTTGCGGTTGATGACGCGGCGGTAAAGATCGTTCAGGTCGGAGGTCGCAAAGCGGCCGCCGTCCAGCGGCACCAGCGGACGCAGGTCCGGCGGAATCACCGGTACCACGGTCATGATCATCCACTCGGGCTTGTTGCCCGAGAAGCGGAACGCCTCGACGATCTTCAGACGCTTGGCGAGCTTCTTGTGCTTGATGTCGGATTCGGTTTCCGCCATGTCGGCGCGGAGCTGGCCTTCCAACTTCTCAAGCTCGAGACCCTTCAGCAGTTCGCGGATGGCTTCCGCGCCGATCATGGCGGTGAAGCTGTCCTGGCCATATTCGTCCTGTGCGCGGAGATACTCTTCTTCCGACAGCAACTGACGGTCCTTGAGCGCGGTCAGACCCGGCTCGAGAACGACGTAGTATTCGAAATAGAGAATCCGCTCGAGATCCTTCAGCGTCATGTCGAGCAGAAGGCCGATGCGCGACGGCAGCGACTTCAGGAACCAGATGTGCGCGACGGGCGCGGCCAGTTCGATATGGCCCATGCGCTCGCGCCGGACGCGCGACAGGGTCACTTCGACCGAGCACTTCTCGCAGATGATGCCCTTGTACTTCATGCGCTTGTACTTGCCACAAAGACATTCGTAGTCCTTGATCGGCCCGAAGATGCGCGCACAGAACAGGCCGTCACGCTCCGGCTTGAACGTGCGGTAGTTGATGGTTTCCGGCTTCTTGATCTCGCCGTAGGACCACGACAGAATCTTCTCAGGCGATGCGATCGAAATCCGGATCTGGTCGAAGACCTGAGCCGGCGTCGTCGGATTGAAGAGATTCATAATTTCTTGGTTCATCGTCTTCTCCTCGCTTGCCGATCGTCACCGGCAGCAAATTCCGAATTCTATTTCCCTCTCCCGCTTACGGGGGAGGGTCAGGAGGGGGAAGCTCAGAAAATAAGAGCTTCCCCACCCGCCGGACTACGTCCGGCGACCTCCCCCGCAAGCGGGAGAGGCAGAAAATCAAATTACTCAGCGGCCTCGGAGGTCGCCGTCGGGCCGAGCTTGGAATTGTGCAGGTCGACGTTGAGGCCGAGCGAGCGCATTTCCTTGACCAGCACGTTGAACGATTCCGGGATACCCGCTTCGAACGTGTCGTCGCCGCGCACGATGGCCTCGTACACCTTGGTACGGCCGGCCACGTCGTCCGACTTCACGGTCAGCATTTCCTGGAGCGTGTACGCCGCGCCGTAAGCCCGAGCGCCCACACTTCCATTTCGCCGAAACGCTGTCCGCCGAACTGCGCCTTGCCGCCCAGCGGCTGCTGGGTGACGAGCGAGTAAGGACCGATCGAACGCGCGTGGATCTTGTCGTCCACCAGATGGTGCAGCTTGAGCATGTAGATGTAGCCCACCGTCACGTTACGATCGAACTGATCGCCGGTCCGTCCGTCGTAGACCGTCGACTGGCCGGACTTGTTCAAGCCGGCGAGTTCGAGCATGTCCTCGATGTCCTTTTCCTTGGCACCGTCGAACACCGGCGTCGCGATCGGAACGCCGGCACGCAGGTTGCGGCCAAGCTCCATCAACTCCGTGTCGTTCAGCGTCTTGATGACCTCGTCGTCGCCATAGACCTTCTTCAAGGTCTCCTTGAGCGGCTTGATATCCGACTTGCCGTGCCCGTAATAGGCATCGACCGCCTGCCCGATCCGCTTGCCGAGGCCGGCACAGGCCCAGCCGAGATGCGTTTCGAGAATCTGGCCGACGTTCATGCGCGACGGCACGCCGAGCGGATTGAGCACGATGTCCGCATGCGTTCCGTCTTCGAGGAACGGCATGTCTTCGATCGGCACGATCTTCGACACGACACCCTTGTTGCCGTGACGTCCCGCCATCTTGTCGCCAGGCTGAATCTTGCGCTTCACCGCGACGAAGACCTTGACCATCTTCATCACGCCGGGCGGCAATTCATCGCCACGTTGCAGCTTCTCGACCTTGTCGAGGAAGCGCTGTTCAAGGCCCTTCTTCGATTCGTCGTACTGCTTCCGCATGGCTTCGATTTCAGCCATCAGCTTGTCGTTCGGCGATGCGAACTGCCACCACTGCGACTTCGGATACTCCTCGAGCACCGCGCGGGTGATCTTGGTGTCCTTCTTGAAGCCCTTCGGACCGGCAATACCCTGGCGGTTTTCCAGCAGTTCCGACAGACGTCCATAGACGTTGCGGTCCAGAATTGCCTGTTCGTCGTCGCGGTCCTTGGCAAGACGCTCGATCTCTTCCCGTTCGATCGCCAGAGCGCGCTCGTCCTTGTCGACGCCGTGCCGGTTGAACACGCGCACTTCCACGATCGTGCCCTGCACGCCCGGAGGCACGCGCAGCGAGGTGTCACGAACGTCAGATGCCTTTTCACCGAAGATGGCGCGGAGCAGCTTTTCTTCCGGCGTCATCGGGCTTTCGCCCTTCGGCGTGATCTTGCCGCACAGGATGTCGCCGGCGCGGACTTCCGCGCCGATATAGACGATGCCGGCTTCGTCGAGGTTCTTCAGCGCTTCTTCCGACACGTTCGGAATGTCGCGGGTGATTTCCTCAGGGCCCAGCTTGGTATCGCGGGCCATGACTTCGAATTCCTCGATATGGATCGAGGTGAAGACGTCGTCCTTCACGATCCGCTCGGAGAGCAGGATCGAGTCTTCAAAATTGTAGCCATTCCACGGCATGAACGCGACGAGAACGTTGCGGCCGAGCGCGAGTTCGCCGAGATCGGTCGACGGACCGTCGGCGATGATGTCGCCCTTGCGCACCTGATCGCCCACCTTCACCAGCGGGCGCTGGTTGATGCAGGTCGACTGGTTCGAACGCTGGTACTTCATCAGGCGGTAGATATCGACGCCCGACTTGGTCGGATCGAGATCTTCCGTGGCGCGGATAACAACACGCGTCGCGTCGATCTGGTCGATCACGCCGGTGCGGCGGGCCGCGATCGCGGCCCCCGAGTCACGAGCCACGACGCCTTCCATACCGGTGCCGACGAACGGCGCTTCGGCGCGCACCAGAGGCACGGCCTGACGCTGCATGTTCGATCCCATCAGCGCGCGGTTGGCGTCGTCGTTCTCGAGGAACGGGATCAACGCCGCGGCAACCGAAACGAGCTGCTTCGGCGACACGTCCATGTAGTCGACCTTGTCCGGCGTGATCTGGAGAACTTCGCCGGCGTGGCGGCAGATCACCAGGTCGTCGGTGAAGCGGCCCTTGTTGTCGAGGGGCACGTTGGCCTGCGCGACACGGTAGCGGCCCTCTTCCATCGCCGAGAGATAGACCACCTCGTCGGTGACGCGGCCGTCCTTCACCTTGCGGTAAGGCGTTTCAACGAAGCCGTACTTGTTCACGCGCGCGAAGGTGGCGAGCGAGTTGATCAGACCGATGTTCGGACCTTCCGGCGTCTCGATCGGGCAGATGCGGCCATAGTGCGTCGGATGCACGTCGCGGACTTCGAAGCCCGCGCGTTCGCGCGTCAGACCGCCCGGTCCAAGCGCCGAGAGACGGCGCTTGTGGGTGATCTCGCTGAGCGGATTGGTCTGGTCCATGAACTGCGAGAGCTGCGATGAGCCGAAGAATTCGCGCACGGCGGCGGCGGCAGGCTTTGCGTTGATCAGGTCCTGCGGCATGACGGTGTCGATATCGACCGACGACATGCGCTCCTTGATCGCACGCTCCATGCGCAACAGACCGATGCGGTACTGATTCTCCATCAGCTCACCGACCGAACGCACGCGACGGTTGCCGAGGTGATCGATGTCATCGATCTCGCCCTTGCCGTCGCGCAGATCGACCAGCGTCTTGATGACCGCGAGGATGTCTTCCTTGCGCAGCGTGCGCATGGTGTCCGGCGCGTCGAGTTCGAGTCGCATGTTCATCTTCACGCGGCCGACGGCCGAGAGGTCGTAGCGCTCCGAGTCGAAGAACAGCGACTGGAACATGGCCTGCGCCGAGTCGATGGTCGGCGGCTCACCCGGACGCATCACGCGATAGATGTCGAACAGCGCGTCTTCACGCGTCATGTTCTTGTCGGCGGACAGCGTGTTGCGGATGTAGGGACCGATGTTGACGTGATCGATGTCGAGAATCGGCAGTTCCTTGTAGCCCTGCTCGTTCAACGCCTTCAGCGACTTCTCGGTGATCTCCTCGCCTGCCTCGGCGTGGATTTCGCCGGTCTTCGGGTTGACGAGGTCTTCCGCGAGATAGTTGCCGACGACTTCCTCGTCGGACATCCGCAGCGCCTTGAGGCCCTTTTCCTGGAGCTGACGCGCAGCGCGCACGGTCAGCTTCTTGCCGGCTTCGAGCACAACCTTGCCCGAGTCGGCGTCGATCAGGTCGTTGATGGTCGAGTAGCCGCGGAAACGATTGGCGTCGAACGGCACGCGCCAGCCTTCCTTGGCGCGCTTGTAGAGAATCTTCTTGTAGAAGGTCGACAGGATTTCCTCGCCGTCGAGACCCAGCGCGAACATCAGCGACGTCACGGGAATCTTGCGGCGGCGGTCGATACGCGCGAACACGATGTCCTTGGCGTCGAACTCGATGTCGAGCCACGAACCGCGATACGGAATCACACGCGCTGCGAACAGCAGCTTGCCCGACGAATGGGTCTTGCCCTTGTCGTGATCGAAGAACACGCCCGGCGAACGGTGCATCTGCGAGACGATGACGCGCTCGGTGCCGTTGACCACGAAGGTGCCGTTCATCGTCATGAGCGGAATGTCGCCCATGTAGACGTCCTGCTCCTTGATGTCCTTGACGGACTTGGCGCCGGTTTCCTCGTCGATATCGAACACGATCAGGCGCAGCGTCACCTTGAGCGGTGCAGCGAAGGTCATGCCGCGCTGGCGGCACTCGTCGACGTCATACTTCGGCTGTTCGAATTCGTAGCGGACGAATTCAAGCTGCGAGGTGCCCGAGAAATCGTTGATCGGAAACACCGAGCGGAAAACCGCCTGCAAGCCTTCGTCCAGCCGCCCGCCGGCCGGTTCATCGACCATCAGGAACTGGTCGTAAGACGCCTTCTGAACCTCGATGAGGTTCGGCATCTCGGCAACTTCCTTGATGTGTCCGAAGAACTTGCGAACGCGTTTGCGACCGGTGAACGTTTGCTGCGTCTGCGCCATCGTGGCCTCTCATTTCGCCGCCCAAACCTTCCCAACATGGGTCCGCTGGCGGCATCTTCCGGAGTGCGATGGGCACCGCCCCCGGGTTGAATTTCAAATCGCCCAAGCAAATTGCCCGAGTATCGCGGCATCCGAGCTTCAGGCGGCGGGACATCCCGTTCCGAATCTCAAGACGCAAAATGACGCGCGGGGCGCTGGTGGCGCCCTGCCCGTCAAAACAAATCCTACGGCCTGTTAAAGCCCGAAATCTCTCGTCTCCCGACGTCCCGCCTTGAACTCGTTCCGGGTTTCAAAGGGCGATCCGTCCTTTCGTGCCTCCGCCTATATGGGCGGCAATCGCGGCGATTCGAGGGGGTCAATCATCGAACCGTCACACTTTAATGTGTCCGGCCGGACCCGAAGGACCGGCCATCCACATATTTTTATCCGTCATGGCCGGACTTGACCCGGCCATCCACGTCTTTTTCCTTTAGCGATCCCCGGATCGCGCTCGGCTTCGCCTCACTCGTCCGGGGATGCAATTTCGTAATCGTCGGCTACGCCGCGATTACTTCAATTCCACCTTGGCACCAGCCTTCTCGAGCTGAGCCTTGATCTTCTCGGCTTCGTCCTTGGCAACGCCGTCCTTGACGGGCTTCGGCGCGCCTTCGACGAGGTCCTTGGCTTCCTTGAGGCCCAGGCCGGTGATGGCGCGGACTTCCTTGATGACTTCGATCTTCTTGTCGCCGGCCGAGGCGAGAACCACCGAGAACTCGGTCTTCTCTTCAGCGGCAGCAGCACCGCCGCCAGCGCCCGGAGCAGCAGCCACCGCAACAGCGGCAGCAGCCGAAACGCCCCACTTCTCTTCGAGAAGTTTCGCGAGCTCGGCAGCCTCGAGAACCGTGAGGCTCGAGAGGTCGTCCACAATCTTCTGCAAATCAGCCATTTTATGTTTCCTTAGCGTATCAGTTCGAACCAGTTGAGATGGAGAATGGCGTCACGCCGCTTCACTCTTCGAGGCATAGGCCTGAACCACGCGGGCCAGCTTCGCAGCAGGCGCGGTGGAGAGCTGGGCGATCTTGGTCGCAGGCGCCACAAGGAGGCCGACGATCTTTGCGCGCAGTTCATCCAGCGACGGCAGCGAGGCAAGCGCCTTCACAGCGTCGGGATTCAGGACAGTCGTTCCCATCGCACCGCCAAGGATGACGAACTTCTCGTTCGTCTTGGCGAATTCGACGGCAACTTTCGGTGCTGCAACCGGATCGTCCGAGGTGGCGATCACGGTCGGCCCCTTCAACAGGGAACCGATGGAAACAACATCCGTGCCTTCAAGAGCAATTTTGGCGAGACGGTTCTTCGAGACCTTTACCGAGGCGCCAGCACGCTTCATCTGCGTCCGCAGAGTCTGCATCTGGGCAACGGTCAGGCCGGAATAATGAGCAACGACCGCAACGCCGGTGGTCTTGAAGACCCCGTTCAGCGTTTCGACCGCCTCTTTTTTTGCCGCTCGTTCCACAGCAAGCTCTTTCCGGTTGGCGGTCCGCTTGAGACAGAACCGCCGGGTTGCACCGATCGTCCTGCCCGCTGGCCTCGGAGACATTCATCTCTCAACACGTCGGGCACGACGACATTTCGGAAGCCTGCCCTCTCGCCCGGCTTGCCTTGCGGCCCGCCCGAACGAGGTGTCGAGGTTCGAACCAAATCCGCAGCCGCCACCGAATTGGCAGCGGGTCACGAAATCCGGTTTTCACCCGTCTGTGCGGGACATTAAGCGAAGCCGTTTCCACAAGGGATTCGGCAAGGCACCCGCAGTCTTGGACAGGATGGGAGTTTTCCCCGGCCTCACGCCGAAGAACGCCCCCGCTCATTTTCTTTCGTCAAAACAAGAGTTTCCCTTCCTTGTGAGCAATCCATGCGGAATGATCGACGAGGAATAGGCTCCTATTGGTCTGATTTTCGGAAAACGAACACGGACGCGCCAGCGACAGCCAGCACGCCCGGAAGGGATTGTTTAACGGTTCGGGAACGCGTTGCCAAGGGGATTCTGGTCCCTTGAAGCATTTTTCGGGCCAGAAGCCACCCGGCCCGGCGGCGTGGAGACTTCCCTATTGGATATTCAGCTTGGTCTCCGAATTCAACCCTTTGTATCCGCAGGGATTTTCGGACAGGCCGCGCCTGCCGCCGCCCACGCCTTGATGAGTTCGCCGAACTGTTTCTGCGTTCCCGGAGCCGGGGTACGATTGCCGCCCGGATTCCAGCCCCACCCGACCAGTTCATCTTCAGCCATGTGCTTCACCAGCGCGGCCATGTCCTTGCCGCCGTTGCGTTCCTTGTCCTTGATCTGCACGCAGATCTGGCCGAGCGACTTGCCCTGCCAGGCCATCTCGAGAGGTGCCAAAGCCCACTTCGGATTGCCGGGTACGCCCGCAGCGTCGAAGTTTGCATCGTGGTGACAGGTATTGCACGCCAGCCCGCTTGCCGCGCCAACTCCCCCCTCGCCGCGCACCACCAGCGGCATATGCGGACGCATCCTGTCGGTCTGCGTCGGACGCTCAGTCGCCGGGTGGCAATTCATGCAACGCGGCGACTGGATCACCTTGCCAGCTTCCTCGAACAGCGCGACCGCCCGCTTGTTCTTGTCCTTGATCTTGTCGAAGCTCGATACCGGCTTCAGCACCGCCGGACTTTTGATCGGCTCCACTGCCGCATCGGCCTCGCCGCGAAATGCCGGCCCCGAGAACGCGAGCAGCGTCGCGGCGATGGCGCCCGCGCCGAGCGCCATCACACCCTGTCTGAGCAAACTCATGCTGACGCTCCCGGCACGATCGGCAACTGACGCGGACGCGTGTGCCCGAGCTTCGCCATGGCGTTGGCAACGGCGGGACCGATCGGCGGCACGCCCGGCTCGCCGACGCCGGTCGGCTTCTCGCTCGACTTGACGATCGTCACATGAATCTCGGGCATCTCGTTGATGCGCAACGAGCGGTAGCTGTCGAAATTACCCGTCACCACGCGACCGTCTTCCATCGTCACATCCGCATACAGGATGTGGCCGAGGCCAAAGCCGATGCCGCCTTCCATCTGAGCGCGAATGATGTCCGGGTTGACGGCGACGCCGCAGTCCACCGCGCACCAGACCTTGTGAACCTTCGGACCCTCCTCCGTCATCGACAGCTCGACGACCTGCGCGACAAACGTATTGAAGCTCTCGACCACCGCGACGCCACGCGCACGTCCCGGCTCTAGCTTCGCGTTCTTCCAGTCGGCCAGTTCGGCGACAGCGCGAAGCACGCCGGCATGGCGCGGCTTCTTGCCCATCAGTTCGAGACGGCCTTCGACAGGATCCTTGCCCGCCGCTTCCAGCAGTTCGTCGACGAACGCCTCGACCGCGTAGCCGGTGTGGGTGTGGCCGACCGAGCGCCACCACAAGACCGGCACACCGACATCGACCTGATGCAGGTCGCACGTGAAGTTGGCAACATCGTAAGGAATCTCGTTCGAGCCTTCGTAGGCGGTCGCATCCAGCCCGTCCTTCATCGCCATCGCCTCGAACGGCGACCCCTTCATGATCGACTGACCGACGATGGTGTCGCTCCAGGCTTCGATCTTGCCGTCACGAACCACGCCGCGCATCCGATGCACGCTGAACGGACGGTAGTAGCCGCCGCGCATGTCGTCCTCGCGGGTCCACACCAGCTTCACGGACTTGCCGGGACCGATGGCCTTCGCCACTTCGGCGAGCTCGGCGGCGACATGCACCGTCTGCTGGGCGCGACGTCCGAAACTTCCGCCGGCGAGAATGGTCTTGAGCGAAACCTTCTCCATTGGGAGACCAAGCACCTTCGCGATGGTGGCGTGATCCGGGGTTGGAAACTGACTGCCGTAGCGTGCAGAGGCGGTCTCGCCGTCCCACTTGATGTAGCCATTGAGCGGCTCCATCGCCGCGTGCGCCAGATAGGGAAACACGAACTCGGCTTCGACGACGCGGCCACCCTTGGCCATCGCAGCGTCAAAGTCGCCTTCCTGCTTCACGGTCTTGCCCGGCGATTTCGCCAAGGTGCGGAACTCGGTCAGCAGTTGCGCTGTCCCGCGCTTTTCCGCCTTGCTGTCATCCCACGTGATCTTCAACAGATCGCGCGCGGTCTTCGCCGGCCAGAAGCCTTTCGCATAGACCACGACGCCGGTCGGCACCTGCTTGACATCGACCACACCGGGAACCGCCTTTGCGGCCGTCGCATCGAACGAGGCAACCGTGCCGCCGAATTTCGGCGAACGCGCGATCACCGCCGTCAGCATGTCCGGCTCGTGAATGTCGAGGGTATATTCGGCGCTGCCGTTCGACTTCGCGGCGCTGTCAAGACGCTTGACCGCGCCTTCCTTGCCGATCAGCTTGAAGGTCGACGGTTCTTTCAGTTTCGGGTCCGCCGGGACCGGCAACTGATTGGCTTTTTCAACGAACGCGCCGAAGCCGCTCTGCTTGCCGGATGGATGTTTGATGATGCCGTTCTCGACCGTGATCTCGGACGCAGGCACATTCCATTCGCTGGCAGCGGTAGCCACCAGCATTTCGCGTGCAGCTGCGCCAACCTTGCGCATCTGCTCATAGGAATTGGCGATCGCGCTCGACCCACCGGTGCCCTGCACACCGAACAGCAGATTCTTGTAGAGCACCGGATTGGATGGCGCGTGATCGGCGCGCATCTGCGACCAGTCAGCGTCGAGTTCCTCGGCGACAAGCGTCGCCATGCCGGTGAACGGTCCCTGCCCGAACTCGATGTGCTTGCACAGCACCGTGACCGTGTTGTCCGGCGCGATGATGAGGAACGTATTTGGCGTGATGTTGACGCTCGCTGCCGCAGGCGCGCCTTGCGCAAACGCCTTGCCGCCGCGCGCGAGATAGGCGCCGAGCACAAGGCCTGCGCCGCCCTTCAGAACAGATCGCCGCGAAAGTGCGGACGCACGTGTGACGGTCTCTTGGATGTGAATGTTCATGACTCAACCCTCCAGCGACTTGGCGGCATCGTGGATCGCGGCACGGATGCGGACATACGTGGCACAGCGGCAGATGTTGCCGTTCATCGCGAGGTCGATGTCATTGTCGGTCGGCTTCGGATTGAGTTCGAGCAGCGATGCCGCGCTCATGATCTGACCGGACTGGCAGTAACCGCATTGCGGCACATCGAGTGCGACCCAGGCCTTCTGCACGGCCTGCGCCTCGCGGCTCTTGATGCCTTCGATGGTGGTGATTTCGCTGGTGCCGACTGCGGAAACCGGCAGGGCGCATGAGCGCATCGGCTGGCCATCGACATGCACGGTGCATGCGCCGCATTGCGCGACACCGCATCCATATTTTGTACCGGTCAGGCCCGCACCGTCGCGAATGGCCCAGAGGAGAGGAGTTTGCGGGTCGACATCCACATGATGCTCGCCGCCATTGATCTTGAGTGTGTAGGCCGCCATGGCCGCATTCCTTCTGATTACGTCAGAAGGAATGCTTCTACATTCGACCCGTTCTAATCCGCAATCAAACTAATGTGCAGTGCGGCGCTCAATATTTTTCCACTTTGCGAGGAACCAAATCTCGCAACTCGCGTTCCGACTTCCTACATGCATCGGCAGTCACCGCATAAATAATGACATTTTTATTTTTCAGCATTCACGTGACCGGATACCGCAGCGGCTTGCCTGAAAAAAATGCATCGAGGTTAGCCATCACGAAATCCTGCATCGCGATGTGCGATTCGATTGTGTGTCCGCCGATATGCGGCGTCAGCACCACATTGGAAAGTTTCGTCAGCGCATCCGGCGCATGCGGCTCTTTCTCGTAAACATCGAGTCCTGCGCCAGCGATCACATTATTTTCAAGTGCAGCCACCAGCGCCTTCTGGTCGATCACCGAGCCGCGCGAGATGTTGACGATGGTTCCCTGCGGGCCGAGCTTCTGCAAAATTTCGGCGTTGACCGCGTGCTGCGTGTCGGCGCCCGCGCGCACCGCCACCATCAGGATGTCGGACCACTCCGCCAGCGCGGCAAGCGACGCATGATAGGCATACGGCACGTCATGCTTGCTGCGGCTGTAGTAGGCGACCTCGGTCTCGAACGCGGCGCAGCGCGCCGCGATCTTGCGGCCGATTTCGCCCATGCCATAGATGCCAATCTTGCGGCCGGTCATGCCCGGCCCCGGACGCATCGACGGCGACGGCTTCGCGCCCGACCATCCGCCGCTGCGCACGTAATCGTCGGCGGGCAGCAAGCGCCGTGTCGTCGCCAGCATCAGGGTCATGGCGAGATCGGCGACCGACGCCGCATTCGCCGCTGGTGAATTGCCGACGACGATGTTGCGCTTTTTTGTCTCGGCGAAATCGACACCATCATACCCCGTGCCGTAACAGATGATCGCGCCGAGCGACGGAAGCGTGTCGAGCACCGCCGGCGGGATCACCTGCCCACCTGCCGTAATCATCGCGCGGATCGGTTTGAGCTGGTCAGCGCTGAACGTCTCGATCGGCGGCTTGCCCGCGCCATCGAGCAGGTCATAGCGCTCGCCGATGCGCACCATCTGCGCCTTGGGAAACCGTGAGTAGATCAGGACTTGCTCGGGCATTTCTGAACTTCCACTGAAACTTCAAAGAAAAAGCGGAGCAGCTTTCGTCTGCTCCGCCTTTTTAACTGTCAAATCACAACGCGATCAGGAGTTGAGGCTGCCCGGCTCGACCTTCACGCCCGGGCCCATCGTGGACGAAACCGCGACGCGCTGAACGTAGGTGCCCTTGGAGCCCGCAGGCTTCGCCTTCACCACCGCGTCGGCAAGCGCCTTGATGTTCTCGACCAGCTTCTCTTCCGAGAACGAGGCCTTGCCGATACCGGCCTGAATGATCCCCGCCTTCTCGACGCGGAATTCGACCGAACCGCCCTTGGCGCCCTTGACGGCGTTGGCGATGTCCATGGTGACGGTGCCGATCTTCGGGTTCGGCATCATGCCGCGCGGGCCGAGCACCTTACCGAGACGACCGACCAGCGGCATCATGTCCGGCGTTGCGATACAACGATCGAAATCGATCGCACCGCCCTGCACCTTCTCGACGAGGTCTTCAGCGCCGACAACGTCCGCGCCCGCAGCCTTGGCTTCCTCAGCCTTGGCGCCGCGCGCGAACACGCCGACGCGCAAGGTACGGCCCGTGCCGTTCGGCAGGGTGACGACGCCACGGACCATCTGGTCGGCGTGACGCGGATCGACACCGAGATTCATCGCAATCTCGATGGTCTCGTCGAACTTCGCCGAAGCGCGTTCCTTGACCATCTTGATCGCATCGGTGATCGGATAGAGCTTCTCGCGGTCGATACCCTCACGGGCTTTGACCAGTTTCTTGCCAACAGCCATGATCGTTACCCCGCTACCTGAAGACCCATCGAACGGGCAGAGCCCTCAACCATCTTCATGGCTGCTTCGACGGTGTCGCAGTTGAGATCCTTCATCTTCTTTTCGGCGATCTCGCGCACCTGCGCTTTGGTCACCTTGCCGGCGGAATCGCGGCCCGGCAGCTTCGAGCCGGACTGGATCTTCGCTGCCTGCTTCAGGAAGTAGGACATCGGCGGAGTCTTCATCTCGAAGGTGAACGACCGGTCCGCATAGATGGTGATGACCACCGGGATCGGGGTGTTCTTTTCTTCCTTCTGCGTCTGCGCGTTAAACGCCTTGCAGAATTCCATGATGTTGAGGCCGCGCTGACCAAGCGCGGGACCGATCGGTGGCGACGGGTTCGCCGCACCGGCCGGCACCTGAAGTTTCAGGTATCCGGTCACTTTCTTCGCCATGCTTTACTCCTTCAAACGGCCCGGACCATTCCGAACCTTCTTAAGGACCGTGGTGCGGTTCGACGGACGGCTGGCGACCGGCTGTCTCCTCCCACGGGTCTTCCGAGCAGCTTTCGCCGCTTCCCTCGCGTCACCCTTCGAGGCTCGCCGCAAGCGCGGCTCGCACCTGAGGATGACGCGAAACTCGTAACCGTCATCCTGAGGTGCCCGAGCGAAGCGAGGGCCTCGAAGGATGGCGGTCGTAGATCAGACCTTTTCGACCTGACCGAATTCCAGTTCGACCGGCGTCGCGCGGCCGAAGATCGACACCGCGACCTTCACGCGCGAACGCGCCTCGTCGATTTCCTCGACCACGCCGGAGAACGACGCGAACGGACCATCGGCCACGCGCACGTTCTCGCCGATCTCGAACGACACCGACGCCTTCGGCCGCTCAACGCCCTCCTGCACCTGATGCAGGATGCGCATGGCTTCGGCTTCGGTGATCGGCTGCGGCTTGTTTTCCGCGCCGAGGAAGCCCGTCACCTTCGGCGTGTTCTTGATCAGATGAAACGCCTCGTCGGTGAGGTTCATCTTCACCAGCACGTAGCCCGGGAAGAACTTGCGCTCGGCATCGATCTTGCGGCCGCGGCGCACTTCCGTGACCTTCTCGGTCGGCACCAGAGATCTGTTCGAACAAATCTTCGAGGCCGCGCTGCTTGGCCTGCTCGCGAATGGATTCGGAGACCTTCTTTTCGAAGTTCGAATAGGCGTGAACGATGTACCAGCGCATGCTCATTGTTTCGGTTCCGCGCTCAGGCCTGAATGCCGAGAAGATAAGTAATCAGGACGCGGATGATCTGGTCCGCGACGAAGAAGAAAATCGAGGACACCGCGACCATGATGAACACCATGATGGTGGTGATCATGGTCTCGCGGCGGGTCGGCCAGGTGACCTTGGCGGTCTCCGAGCGCACTTCCTGCAAGAATTTGAACGGGCTGAAAGCCATCGCCGGTTGTCCGCATCCATATTGCCGGGGAAAACGTCGTATCCTGGCGTGATTTCAGGTATTTCAGGAATCCGGACAGCCCTCTCGTATGCCCAACCCTCTTTTGAAGGATGAGCCGCCAAGCGGGCTCGATTGTCCGGGGATTTCAATGCCGCGCCGGATATCCGTCAAAACGGGCCGGCAGCAGGTGCCGTTATCTACTGTGGGACGGGTCTCAGGTCAAGGTAGGGGAAACTGGCCGGAACTGGCAGGAGCGGCAGGGCTCGAACCTGCGACCCTCGGTTTTGGAGACCGATGCTCTACCAACTGAGCTACGCTCCTACAGAGCCGCCTCTATAGCGAACCATTTTCGCTCCGTCACGTCCCCTCTCACCGATTTTCCGCCGATTTCCAGGTGAATTCCCTGACGATCTTCCGGCGCTTAAACCTCTGATGGAACCCGATTTCCGGCAATTGCCGCAATCCGGTCCGGCGCGTAGATTGCGACAGAGACCAATCGGGTGGGGAAAGAAACCGTTTGCCGCTTCGCAATGCCATACGCCGCATGTCGCTTACCCACCGGCTGCTGGCACTCACCCTGGTTGCGTCCCTGCCCGGCCTTGCTGCGGTCGGATATGGCTCATTCGATCTCCGCAATACGCGGTACGCCGAAGTGCGATCCGAGGCCCAGCGCAACGCGCAGGTCGTCGCCACCGAAATCGACCAGATTTTCGATGGTATTCAAGGCGCACTTCGCGCCGTCGCGGAAGCGGACGAGATTCGCAATCCGAACGGGAGCGCCTGTAGCGATTATGTCGCGCGCGTCCGCCCAAACATCGCACCACTAACGGCCATCCTGGTCGTCGGACTGGACGGAAATATTCGCTGTTCCAGCGAGCCGAGCCTGGCTTCACTCAATCTTGCGGGCCGCGATTATCTCCATGAGGCCGTCGACGGAAAGAAATTCGCCATCGGCACGTTCATCGCCAGCAAGGTCTCGGACCGCAATGTCATTCCGGTCGCGATCCCGATCTTACGGGATGACAAGGTCGAGGGTGCGGTGGTGGCCGGCCTCAATCTCGAATGGCTTGGCGGGCGCCTGAAGCAACGCGGCGTATCGCGCGGCGGCGCCGTCCTGATCGCGGACCGCACCGGCACCGTGGTGTCCCGCGAGCCGTTCCCGGAAAAATACATCGGCACGAAAATCACCGACAGCCTCGACCGGATCAGCAAGTCGGAGCCTGGAAGCGAAAACGTCAGCGGCCTCGACGGCGTTCCCCGCATCGTCGGCTATATCCCCGCATCCCTCACCCCGTCCGGTCTCTATATCAGCAGCGGCATTGCGCGCAGCGAGGCGTTCGGGCCGATCGACCGCGCCGTCCGCAACAGCTTCGCGCTGTTCGCGCTTGGAAGCGCGGTTGCGTTCCTGCTCGCGTGGCTGGTCGGCGAAAGCATCATCCGCAGGCCGCTGATGCGCATGGTGGCAACGGCGGAAGCCTGGCGGCGCGGCCACGACGCGGCGCGCACCGGCATCGTCGGCCGCAACGACGAAATCGGAATTCTCGGACAGACGTTCGACCGCCTGATGGACGAGAACGCGATGCGCGAGGAAATGCGGGCCACCGCGGAAGAGCGCCGTGAAATCCTGGTTCACGAACTCGCACATCGCGTCAAGAACACGCTGGCCACCGTTCAGTCGATTGCGTCCTTGAGCTTTCGCAACAGCCAGGGGCCGGAAGCGCTGCGCCAGTTTCACGATCGCCTCCAGGCGCTGGTGAGAAGCCACGACCTGCTGACACGAAAGAACTGGCAGCATGCCGATCTGTCGGAGGTCGCCGAGACCGCGATAGCTCCGCTGAAAGAGGAGCGCGCGCACCGCTTCGCGATTTCAGGACCGCCGGTGAGCCTGCCTCCCACAACGGCCGTGCCGATGGCGATGATTCTGCATGAGCTCTGTACCAACGCGCTCAAATACGGCGCGCTGTCGAACGAGAGCGGCCATGTCAGCATCGGCTGGAGGACGAGCGCCGACCCGAGAGGCATCGCCATCAGCCTGATCTGGACCGAAAGCGGCGGCCCCGCCATTCAGCCGCCGGAGGAAGAAGGCTTCGGGACAAGGCTGATTGCCAATCTGAGCAGGCAATTGGGCGGTGACTGCAATTTCCGCTATCCGCCTTCGGGCCTTGTCTGCCACCTCAGCATCGTGTCGCCGGTCGACGAGCCGCGGGACGATTGACCAGCCAGGATCTGCGGAGATTCGCTGAGCAAGCGAATACCGCGTCGCATAGCCCCAAAGCCGGTTTCTTAACGGCATGTTGATCCAAACCGCCTACGAATTCTGAGGCAGAACACCAAAGTTTCAGAATTTTTGGGGGCAGAATGCGTAAGTTACAATCGATTTCCATCCGGATCATGATCGCAATTTCGCTGGTAGCCGCGGCGTCCTGCGCCGGGCTGGCTGCGTTCGGCCTGTGGCAGCAACACAATGCGGTCAATCTGGCGCTCAATCGCGAACTCCAATCCGATTATGCAAACATGATCGGCTCCATGGATTCCGATACCCGCGCCGTGCAGGCGGTGGCGAATGCGGTGGCGACCATGCCGGAGCTCAAGCCCCTGATCCGCGCCCAGGATCGTGCCGGAATCAACGCACTGCTGGAAAAAACGCTGAACGACATCAAACCGCTCGGGATCGAGCTGATCACCATCCAAATACCTCCAGGCATTGCCCTCTTCCGCGTGCACAATCCGAAAGCCTTCGGCGACGACGTGACCACCCGGCGCAAGATGATCGTGCAGTCGTTCGCGACGAAAAAGCCGATCGGCGGGGTCGAGGCCGGCCGCGACGTTCTCAACATCTTCGGTGCCACCCCCGTACTCGACGGCGAGACCTTGCTGGGCACGGTCGACGTCGGCGCGCCGTTCGGCGAAACCTTCGTGAACGCGATGAAGGCTCGCTTTGGTGTCGACGTCGCGATCCACCAGATCAACGACGACAAGATCCAGACCCTGGCATCGACGGTGAAGGGCGCCACTGTGTCGCCTGCCATCCTCAAACGCGCACTGGCCGGTGAATCGATCGTCCTCACGGATTCGCAGGATGGCCAGCCCACCGCCGTCACCTTTGGCCCGATCAAGAATTTTTCCGGACAGCCCGTCGCGGTGGTCGAGATCATCCGCAACACCAAGGAATATCAGGAGCTTGCCTCCAACTCCACAAAGTGGCTCGCAGCCGGCGCGATTGCCGCCGTGCTGATCGCCGGTCTGATCGCCGCGTGGCTCGGCCGCAGCATGGCGAAGCCGATCCTCTCGCTCGAAAGCGCAATGCGCGCGATCACCTCCGGCAAGCGCGATGTCGATGTCCCCGGCGCGGCCCGCCACGACGAGATCGGCTCGATGGCGCGCGCGGTGGAAGTGTTCAAGGACGGTCTTGTCGAAACCGACCGGCTGCGCGCGGCGCAGGAAGAGCAGCGTGTCGCCTCGGAGAATGAACGCCGCAGCACCGTACTCGCTCTGGCGGCGCGATTCGAGACCGGCGTCGGCGGCGTCGTGAACGCCGTAGGCTCGGCATCAACCGAATTGCGCAGCACCGCGGAAACCATGGCGCGGACCGCAGAGGAAGCGACACAGCAGACGACAACCGTCGCCGATGCATCGGAAGAGGCCTCGCAAAATGCGCAGGCCGTGGCCGCCGCGATCGAGGAGCTCAACGCCTCGATCAACGAGATCGCCCAGCAGGTCAATGAATCCGCACAGGTGGCCGGTCACGCCGCCAAGCAGGCGAACGAGACCAACGCGGAAGTTCAGGGTCTCGCGATGGCCGCGCAAAAAATCGGCGACGTGGTGAAACTGATCAGCGAGATCGCCGAGCAGACCAACCTGCTCGCGCTCAACGCAACCATCGAAGCGGCGCGGGCCGGCGAAGCCGGACGGGGGTTTGCGGTGGTCGCATCCGAAGTGAAGGCGCTGGCAAGCCAGACCTCGAAGGCCACCGACGAGATTTCCGCGCAGGTCGGCGCCATCCAGTCCGCCACACGGACATCCGTCGATGCCATCGACGGGATCACCCGCACCATCGGCAAAGTCAACGAGATCGCGAGCGCGATTGCGTCCGCCGTCGAGGAGCAAGGCGCGGCCACCCGCGAGATCGCGCATAACGTTTCGCAGGCCGCGAAGGGCACCGGTGAAGTTTCGGCGAACATCGTTGGCGTCCGCGACGCCGCCCGGGAAACCGGCGTGGCCGCCGATCAGGTCGTCGCATCGGCTGCCGAACTTTCGAAGAACGGCGAAATGCTGAAGACCCAGGTCGAAGCCTTCCTCCGCGAGGTGCGGGCCGCCTGATCCGAATTACTTCATCGCGATGATTTGAAGCCGCTCCGCTTCGGTGGAGCGGCTTTTTATTTTTAGAAGCGCCCCATCTGCTCTGGCGGGAAACGCCGCTGGAGGTTGCTTTTCATATTTCCACCAGACCGGTCAGCCCGGCCCTTTCATGATCTTGAACACGCCGCTCGCCATCGCGATGCAGCGGTCATCCGCTGACAACTCCGTGTTCAGGAAAATCAGCGTGCGCGTGCTGCGCACCACGCGCGGCCTCGAGATCAGAATTTCCCCGATCTTCGCCGCATCGATGAAATGTGTATCCATTTGTATCGTCACGACTGCGGTGGCCCCGCTTCCGGCCCGGGCAGCCATGCCGAGCGACCGGTCTGCCAGCGTCATCAGCAACCCACCCTGAACGAACCCGCGGCGGTTCTTGTGCTTGGCTTGCGCGACGATGGCATATTCACCCGTTTTGCCGGCAGCGCGGTGCCAGAGCGGCCCCACCAGATGAAGAAATCCGTCGTCCTCGACAACCGTCCAGCCGTCTTTTGTCAATTTCCTGGCACTTGCGTCAGTCATTAAGATCGTCCGTCTCGAAATCGCCCTGAAAACCTGCGGCCGGATTGGTTCAATCCCGGGAATTCGGTCTCCTGAATTCGCCTCCGCTTTCGCGGCCGCCGCCCTGTTCAATCGTCGCGTTTTGTATCAATCTCCCCGCGACGCCGCCGGTTCAACCATGTCCGGCTTCAATACGAAACAAGAAACTCCGGAGGCTCCATGAACGTCCACGCCACGCCATCCGCCGCCAAGGCGACGCCCGCCCTTCCCTCCGCCAAGCCTGAATCGATCGGCCTTTCGCCGCTGCGCTTGCAGCGGATGCGCGATGCGTACCAGCGCGAGATCGACAAGGGCACGACGCCGGGCGTGGTATCGATGGTGGCGCGGCGCGGCCAGATCGGCTGGTTCGAGGCGCAGGGCAAGCAAGGCCCTGCCGACAGCGCGCCAATGGCGACGAACAGCTTCTTCCGAATTTTCTCCATGACCAAGCCGCTGGTGTCGCTCGGCATCATGATGCTGGTCGAGGACGGCCACCTGCTGCTGACCGATCCGCTCGCCAAATACATTCCGGAATTCGCCGACCAGAAAGTCGGCATCGAGCACAACGGCCAACTGGAATACGCGCTGCCGGTGCGTCCGATCACGATTCAGGATCTGCTGCGCCACACATCGGGCATTTCCTATGAGATCACCGGCGCCGGCATGGTGCAGCGGATGTATGCGAAGGCCAAGACCTTCCGCCGCGACATCACCAACGAGGAACACGCCAAGCTGATCGCGAGCATGCCGCTGATGTGCCAGCCCGGCGCGGAGTGGAATTACAGCCGCTCCACCGACATTCTCGGCCGCGTCATCGAAGTCGTCTCCGGCAAGACGCTCAGCGCATTCCTCAGCGAACGCATTCTCAGCCCGTTGCAGATGAACGAGACCGGCTTCCATACCGCGCAGGGCAACGCCTCGCGCATCGCCCAGCCCTTCCCTGCCGATCCATGGACCGGCGACAAGGTTGCCCTGTTCGATCCGCTGGAAATTCCGAAGATGGAATCCGGCGGCGGCGGACTGGTCTCGACCGCGATGGATTACGCGCGGTTCTGCCAGATGCTGCTCGGCGGCGGCGCGCTCGACGGCACCCGCGTCATCGGCCGCACCACGCTCGCGTTGATGGCGTCGAACCATCTCGCGCCGCATGTGAAGGTGGAATCGCATCTGCTGCCGCCGGGCCACGGCTTCGGCCTCGGCTTCGCCGTGCGCACCGACGAAGGGCTGGCACCCTATGCCGGCTCGGTCGGGCAATTCTTCTGGAGCGGCGTGGCCGGCACGTTCTTCTGGATCGACCCGAAGGAAGACCTGTTCGCGATCTTCCTGTCGCAGGGACCCGGACAGCGCGAGTACTTCCGCACGCTGGTGCGCAGCCTCGTCTACGCGGCGGTGGAGTGAGACATCTCCGATATGTCATTGCCGGGCTTGACCCGGCAATCCATCTTCTCAATAAAATCTTTTCAGATGGATGCGCGGGTCAAGCCCGCGCATGACAACTTTATGTTGAGGCAGTTCCTCAACTAATCGTCGCGCCGCCGTCGATCACCATCGACTGCCCGGTCATGAAGTTGCCCGCGGCCGAGCCGAGGAACACCGCCGCGCCCGCGATCTCGTCCGGAATGCCGATGCGCAGCAGCGGCGAGCGCGCGGTGGACGCCTTGAGGTTCTCCGGATTGTCCCACAGCGCCTTGGCGAAATCGGTCTTGATGAGGCCCGGCGCGATGCAGTTCACACGCACATTGTGCGGACCGTATTCGCAGGCGAGATTGCGCGCGAGTTGCATGTCCGCCGCCTTCGAGATCGCATAGGCGCCGAGAATGGTCGAACCTTTCAGGCCGCCGATGGACGAGACGATGATGATCGAGCCGTCCTTGCGCGCGATCATCTGCGGCACCACCATGCTGATGATCCAGTTGTTGGCGACAATGTTGTTGCTGAGAATCTTGTTGAACTGGTCGTCAGAAATTCCGGCAAGCGGCCCGTAGTAAGGATTCGACGCCGCGTTGCAGATCAGCACGTCGATCTTGCCGTAGGCCTTGTTGCTCTCGTCGACGAGGTTCTGGAGATTTTCCTTGCTGGAGATGTTCGCGGCAATGGCGATCGCCTTGCCCTTGCCGAACCTGTCGTTGATCTCTTTCGCCACCTGATCGCACTGATCCTGCTTACGCGACGAAATCACGACCTTCGCGCCATGCTCCACCATGCGTTCCGCGATGGCGCGGCCGATGCCTTTCGTCGAACCAGTGATGACGGCCGATTTTCCGGTCATGTCGAACAAGGTCATTTCTATCCTCCCATTTGATCTATTGTTCGTCATGCCCGCGCTTGTCGCGGGTTTCCTCGTCTTACTTCGACGTTCTCAAGACGTGGATGGCCGGGACAAGCCCGGCCATGACGATGCACTTTATCCGAGCTTGTTGGTGATTTCCGGCCCGGCCGGCTGATGCATGGCGTCGTGGGTGTGGCTGGCGATCCACGGCTGCTGGTTGATCATCGGCACGCGCCAGCCGCTGTGGCCGTCGCTCGCGAGATGATCGAGCCGCGTCACGGAGCAATTGTCGATGGTGAAGGCGAATCCCGCACCGGCCTCAAGTCCGAGCGCTAACGCGATCGCCGCCTTGATCGGGCCGCCGTGCGACACGCAAACAATGTCGCTGCCGGCATGCGCCTCGTTGATCCGCCTGATCCCCGCCACCGTCCGCTCGAACAGATCGTTGAAGCTCTCGCCGCCCGGCGCGCGTTCATGCGCGGGCGCGAACCAGTAGCTCGCAATCGACGCCGGACGCGCCGCAAAGAACGCGGCGCGGTTCATGCCCTGCCACTCGCCAAGATCCTGCTCGGCGAAGGCCTTGTCGTGGTGCATCCGGTCGGGCTTCGGCAATCCCGCCGCCCAGATTGCCTCAGCCGTCTGATGGGTGCGCTTGAGGTTGCTCGAAAACCACACCGCATCTCGCGGCAGGAATTTCGCGACGCCTTTGAAGACAACCGTGTCGCTGGTGTCGCAGCCGATGTCGTACTGGCCGTAGATATTCCCGCCGTCCTCACGTACCGGCGCATGGCGCACCCACCACCACCGCGTCGATGTCACGCCCACTGGTACGGCGTGCTGCGCGACGAACGGTTTGGCGGGTGAGTTCGACATGATGAGTGTCTTTTGTTCAGATCGGCTTGCCGGCGTATGGCATCGACGCGGTGAGACCGCCGTCGACCGGGAACGCCTGCCCGTTGACATAGGACGCTTCGTCGCTGGCGAGGAACAGTCCCATCGCCGCGAGTTCGTGGGGCTGACCCGCACGCTTCAGCGGATTGAGCTGGCCGATCTTGCTGTCGGTGCCGCGTTCCTTCGCATTGTCGAAAATCGGTTTGGTCATGCCGGTTTCGATCAGTCCCGGGCACACGGCATTGATGCGAACGCCCGTTCCCGACAGAGAATACGCCGTGGTCTGCACCAGGCTGATGACACCCGCCTTGCTCGCGGCATAGGGATGGCCGCTGGCGCCGGACTTCAATCCCGCGACGGAGGCCGTGCAGACGATCGCGCCGTGCCCCTGCTTCACCAGATGCGGAATGGAATACTTCACTGCGAGGAACGGACCGATCAGATTGACGCGCAAAATCTCCTGCCAGTGTTCCGGTGTCTGCTCCGAGAGCGGGATCAAGCCGCCGCTGATGCCCGCGTTGGCCCAGATCACATCGAGCTTGCCGTAGGCCGAGATCGCTTTCGCGATATAGGCCTTCACGTCGCTTTCCGAACCCGCATCCGCGATCACCGCTTCGGCGGTGCCGCCCGCCTTGCGGACCTGATCGACGGTCTCCTTGACGCCCTCGGTCTTGTCGACCGCGATCAGCTTGGCGCCTTCCCTCGTGAACAGCAGCGACGCGGCGCGGCCTATGCCGCTGCCTGCGCCGGTGATGATAACGGACTTGCCCTCAAGGCGACCCATGACGTTCTCCAGCGTTTCTGATGAAGCGACAGGCGCGGCGCGCACCGTCACATCGTTTGATTGATGATGCTTAGCTTGCACCCGCCAGTTGGGCGTATTTCCATGACGCCTGCGCCAGCGGAATACGGCGCGCCGCCGACTCAGCCGCCTTGGCGTTCGAGGCAGTGCCGTCCACGATGCGCTTGGCGATGCCCTGCACGATGCCGGCGAGCCGAAACAGGTTGTAGGAGAAGTACCAGTTAAGGTCGGGAATCGACGATATCCCCGAAGCCTTGCAGTAAATTTGCTCGGCCTCTTCCATGGTCGGAATGTTCAGCGCCTTGAAGTCGGCACCCTCGAGGCCCGGCATCACCCACTGCATCAGCAGATAGGTGAAGTCCGCCATCGGATCGCCCAGCGTCGACAGTTCCCAATCGAGCACGGCCTTCACCTGCGGCTTTTCGGCATAAAAGATCATGTTGTCGAGACGATAGTCGCCATGCACGACGGACACGCGCTGCTGCTGCGGCACCGTCTTCGGGAGCCACTCCATCAGCTTGTTCATTTCCGGTATAGGATCGGTTTCGGAGGCGACGTATTGCTTGGTCCAGCGATCGACCTGGCGCGCGAAATAATTTCCCGGCTTGCCGAAATCGCCGAGGCCGATTTTTTCCGGATCGTAGCTGTGCAGCTTCGCCAGCGTTTCGATCTTCGAGGTGAACACCGCGTGCCGTTCGGCCGGCGGGAGGTTCGGCAGCGTCGGATTCCAGAACACGCGCCCCTCTTCCATCGACATGATGTAGAAGGCCGCACCGATCACGGCGTCGTCCATGCAGAGCGCATAGGCGCGCGCGACCGGAAAGCCCTGCGCATGAAGGGCCGCGATCACTTTGAACTCACGATCCACGGCGTGAGCCGACGGCAGAAGTTTGCCGAACGGCTTACGCCGCATCACGTAGGAGGTCTTGGGTGTGTCGAGGCGGTACGTCGGGTTCGACTGACCGCCCTTGAACTGCGTGACCTTCAATGGCCCCGCATAGCCTTCGACATGAGAAGCCATCCAACTGGCCAGCTTCGCTTCATCGACACGATGGCGCTCCTCCACCGGCATGGTGCCGGAGAAGTCGGCGTCGTCCCTCACACCCAAACCCATATTGTCTTCCCAATCAGTGCTTAGCCGGAGCGTTCGCGTATTTGCGAAGCTCGAGGCGTGCGATGGCACGATTGTGAACTTCATCCGGGCCGTCTGCAAGACGCAGCGTGCGGATGCCGGCGTAGTCCTTCGCAAGACCCGCCTCGTCCGAAACGCCCGCGCCGCCGTAAGCCTGAATCGCCTGATCGATGATCTTCAGCGCCATGTTCGGCGCCGCGACCTTGATCATCGCGATTTCGAGCTGAGCGGTCTTGTTGCCGACCTTGTCCATCATGTCGGCGGCCTTGAGGCACAGCAGACGGGTCATCTCGATGTCGGTGCGCGCTTCGCCGATGCGCTGTTCCCACACCGAATGCTCGATGATCTTCTTGCCGAACGCGGTGCGCGACGACAGGCGGCGAACCATCTTCTCCAGCGCTTCCTCGGCCTTGCCGATGGTGCGCATGCAGTGATGGATACGGCCCGGGCCCAGACGGCCCTGCGCGATCTCGAAGCCGCGGCCCTCGCCGAGCAGCAGGTTGGCGACCGGAACGCGGACGTTCTCCAGCAGCACCTGGGCGTGGCCGTGCGGCGCGTCGTCGAAACCGAACACCGGCAGCATCTTCTCGACGGTGATGCCCTTCGAGTCGAGCGGCACCAGGATCTGCGACTGCTGCTGATGCTTCGGCGCATTGAAGTCCGTCTTGCCCATCAGGATCGCGATCTTGCAGCGCGGATCACCGACGCCGGACGACCACCACTTGCGGCCGTTGATGACGTAGTGATCGCCGTCGCGCTTGATGCTGGTTTCGATGTTGGTCGCGTCGGACGACGCCACCGCCGGCTCGGTCATCAGGAACGCGGAGCGGATTTCGCCGTTCATCAGCGGCTTCAGCCACTGGCGCTTCTGTTCCTTGTTGGCATAACGCATCAACACTTCCATGTTGCCGGTGTCGGGCGCGGAGCAGTTGAACACTTCCGAAGCCCAGTAGATGTGGCCCATCTGCTCGGCCAGCAGCGCGTATTCGAGGTTGCTGAGACCCGCGCCGCGGAATTCGTCGTCTTCATGCGACGACGGCGGCATGAACATGTTCCAGAGGCCTTCGGCCTTCGCCTTCTTCTTCAGATCTTCAAGAACCGGGATGACCTTCCAGCGCTCGCCCTTGGAATCCTGCTCGTGGTAAATTGGAACAGCCGGGCGAACGTGCTTGTCCATGAATGACGAAACGCGGTTCAGCCAGTCTTTCTGGCGATCAGACATCGTGAAATCCATAGGACGGTCCTCTCTTGCTTGTTAGTTGGAAAAGGTCTTGCAACACTCGCAACCGGCTGTCCACCCGGACAATCAACGTCAGCATTGTTGACATTGTCTCGTCGCCGGTGAGCCGCCTTGCCGCGCAGCAATCTTGCTGCTAGGTTGATTTCATACATTTGTTTGAATGGCAAGGTACGATCGGACCGCAGATCGAACAAATGTATGATTTCGTTTCGCAGCGTGGAATAGTCCCGCCTTAGCAGGCCCCTCTCACTTTTGCATGGCTTCGATGTCGAGCGATCAGACAAAAACCGCCATCCTTACTGCCGCCGAGATGCTCTGGGCGGAACGCAGCTTCGGCGAAGTCACGATGCGCGACATCGTTGCCGCGGCCGGCGTCAATCTTGCCGCGGTGAACTATCATTTCGGCTCCAAGGACGAACTGCTCGCCGAACTGTTCATCAGCCGCACCACGGTGCTGAACCGCGAGCGGTTTGCCGAGTTGAAGGCCGCGGAGCTGGAAGGCGGCGGGCGGCCGAGCGTCGAGGCGATCCTGCTCGCGCTGGTGGGACCGCCGCTGCGCTGGTGCCTCAGCCCCGATCTGCAACGCTCGGCGGCGGCCCGTTTCATGACCAGAGCGTCGGTTGAAACCGTGCCGCCGATCAAGAAGATCGTCGACCGCGAATTCCGGCATCTTCAGCGATTTGCGACGGCGCTTCGCCTGGCCCTGCCCCATCGCGACGAGGTCGATATCTATTGGGGCCTGCACTTCGCGCTGGCGATGATCCGGCAGACCGTGACCGACAGTGAGCGGCTGAAAAAACTCTCGGGGGGATTATGCGATCTCAACGACACCGACGACATCATCCGGCGGATCGTGGCGGTCGCGAAAGTCGCATTGGTGGGTAGCGCCACGGCTGCACCGATTGCTGTCCGTGCGTCAGGCTCCCGGAAGTCCTGAGACATCTCCCGCGCCGCCGCCGACATCTCACATCGTGGGCCGCTGACGGCCTTCAAAAAGCCAAGAGGCGCGACGGAAACCGCCGCGCCTCTGAATGTATTGCTGCTCGCTTTCTGTCCGAGCTTTCAGCCGATCAATACGGGCAGATGGTCCGGCCCCAGCGCGGGCTCCAGTAGCAGCCGCGCACCATCGGAGCAACGAAGCCATAGCCCCGACCACGACCATAGCCGCGTCCGCGACCACGGGCCCAGCCACCACCGCGGCCACGCCCGCCACCGCCGCCACGACCTCGGCCACGGGCTTCCGCCGTCGTCGACGTCGCCGCCGATACGAGCAGCGATGAACCGATGAGACTGAACGAATAGATCAGCACCAAGGCGATTGCCGCCAGGCTGCGCTTGAAGAAGTTCGAACGTGTCGTGTTTTGGGCCATATAAACCTCCAGTTCCGAGAAGCGCCTTGAGCGCTTCTTCGCGTGTGTCGTGTCAGGCCTGCGTCCCGTTCAGGCACGTCCTCAAGATCGATAGTCCGAATAACGGAGTATCACGCGAGTCATCCATTTGCAGACTAGAAGCAAGTCGCCTCATCGGTCAAGCAACCGCCCGGTGCAGCATAACAATGCCTTGCACCCAAAGTTCCGGAAAACGCCAACATTGTCTTCATGTTGCCACACACTATGCTGACCGAAGGATGAATGCGGAATGAACCGTGATTGCGTTCGCAATTGCGAGATATTCTTGAACCTTCCAGGCGTTTTTCATCACTAAATGCGTAACCCGTCCGCTTCCGAAAGCCGGTCAATGTCAAAAAAACATACTTACGTCCTCGGCCTCAATACTTACGACCACGATGTGAGTGCCTGCCTGCTGCGGGATGGCGAGATCGCCTATGCGATTGCGAAAGAACGCATCACCCGCGACAAGCATGCCAGCGGCTTCTACAAGGAGGTCATCGACTATTGTCTGGATGCCGAAGGCATCACGCTGGACGATGTCGATCTGGTGGTTCGCAATTGCTACATCCTGCCCGTTCCTGAAATGGAAGAGCGGCTGATGTATCAGGATCTGCCGGGCTTCCTGCCGGATTACGAACGCGCCGAGGCGAAGGTGCATCCGTGGTTCCGGTCGAACTCCGACAAGATCGTGACGATCTCACACCATCTCGCGCATGCCTACAGCGCATTCGCCGTCTCCCCTTACGAGGACGGCGCGATCATGATCGTGGACGGCGTCGGAAGCTATCGATCCGACGTCAACGAACCATTTCCGAAACCGACACCGCGACGCCGTTGGCCCGCGAGTCGGAGAGCTATTACAAATTTTCCGGAACGAAACTCGAATGCCTGAAGAAAGTCTGGATGGAGCCGGACCGCGGTTTCCTCAGTGACGAATTCTACAACATGCCGGGCCTCGGCGCGCTCTACAGCCGCGCCTCTACCTATGTCTTCGGCGACTGGAACAAGTGCGGCGAGTTGATGGGGCTCGCGCCTTACGGTCGCCATGGCAACATCAAGCCGCTGATGCACATCAAGGACAACAAGCTCGATGTTCCGCGCTGGACCGCCGAACTCAACAAGCCTTACGTGCCGGACCCCGATCAGAAATGGGAGAACAGCCCGTCGATGAAGCACTGGGAGGATGTCGCCTGGCGCGTTCAGGACGATACCGAGAAGGTGCTGCTCGCGCGCACGGCGTGGCTGCGCGAAACCACGGGCGCAAGAAATCTCTGCATCGCCGGAGGTGTCGCGCTGAACTGCGTCGCCAACGGCCGCATCGCCCGCGAGGGTGGCTTTCCGAACGTCTGGATTCAACCGGCCGCCGGCGACGACGGCATTGCCATCGGCTGCGCCTATTACGGCTGGCATGAAATCCTGAAGCAGCCCCGCTCCTTCGAGATGAAGCACTCCTATGTCGGCAAGCGCTATTCCGACACGGATGTGGCCAAGGCGCTGGGCAAATCTCTGGTTCGCGTGCAGACCACGCAAACCAGAAGCGACGACATCGCCAAAGACACCGCGAAACTTCTCGCCGACCAGAAAGTGATCGGCTGGTTTCAGGACCGTTCCGAATTCGGCCGCGGGCGCTCGGCAATCGCAGCCTGATCGCCGATCCGCGCAAGCCCGAGATGAAGGACATCCTGAACAGCCGCGTCAAGCATCGCCAGCCGTTCCGGCCGTTCGCCCCGATCGTGCTTTACGAGCGCGCAAAGGACGTGTTCGAGGGCGAGGAAGATTCACCCTTCATGCTGATTGCCAAGAATGTCCGCCCCGAATGGCGTGACCGGATTCCCGCCATCGTCCACGTCGACGGCACCGCGCGCGTGCAGACCGTGCGCGCCGAAACCAATCCGATGCTTTATCGGCTGCTGAAGGAATTCGACGCCCTCACCGGCGTACCGGTTCTGATCAACACGTCATTCAACGTGAAGGGCGAGCCGATCATCGAGACGCCGCGCGACGCCGTGATCTGTTTCCTGACCACCGGCATCGATCATCTGGTGCTGCACGACACGCTGGTCTCGAAGAACGCCATGCACGCCATCGTGGGGCCGCTGGTGAATACATACACCGACGTGGCCACAATGGTGGTCTCGAACATGAAGACGGCGTGACTTTCAATCGCGTTGCGCGACTAACGATCCGGATTGCGCTCCAGCGCCTTCTAACCCTGCGAACAGCGGAGCGTTTTCCGAAACCTCGATCGGCAGATCGATACGCACGACAAGCCCGTTTGGATGCCTGTCGTGCAACGATAGAGTGCCACCGTGCGCATCGACGATGGCTCTGGTGATAGCCAGCCCGAGGCCAAAGCCGGACGCGTCGTTCATTGTGCGCGCCTCGTCGCCGCGCACAAACGGTTCCAGCACGGTCTTTTTCCGGAAATCGGAAATGCCGGGACCATCGTCTTCAATTTCGATTTCCAGCCGATCTGCAAAAACCGTGAGGCGGACCCCTACCTCGCTGCCGAATTTGACCGCGTTTTCCACGAGATTGGTGACGGCGCGATGCAGATCGTCAGGTTGTGCGGTGATCATGACGTGGAGAGGCCCGTCGTACCGAACCTTGTGATTCATATCAGCAAACTGATCACAGATCGTCCGCACCGCAACGGCGGCATCGACCAGGATCGCGGCTCTCTCATTGCGGCCATCGCGCAGAAACGAAAGAACAGAATCCAGCATCGTGCGCATCTGGTCAAGATCGTGAAGCATTTGACTGCGCTGCGCGGGGTCGGTGATGAATTCACAGCGCAGCCGCATCCGCGTGATAGGGGTCCGCAGGTCGTGGCTGATTGCAGCCAGCATGCGGGTGCGGCCGTTGATCAGATCGGTGATGCGCTCACGCATCCGGTTGAAGGCCTTGGCCACCGAGCGAACTTCTTCAGGGCCACGCTCCGATAGTGGCGCCGACGCACTTGTCAGGCTAAAATCCTGCGCAGCCTGGGCAAGCGCCGAGAGCGGCGCGGTTAGCGCTCTCGCCGCCCACAGTCCAAGCAAAGAAACGCAGACCACTCCGAACAGCAGCGCCGTGATCCATGGACCGCCAAAAAACCGCGGGCCACGACTGTCTGTGGGAACGATTGACGAAATCACCGCTCCATCCGGCAGCAGAATTGCGATGCGATCGCGGCCGTTGTCGTGCGGAAGAGTCCATACTTTGAACCCGGGTCCAAGATGTTCGCGCAGGAAGCGGCTGTAACCATCTTCGCCGGCACCACCCATAACATCCTTTGGATCGGCTGGTCCGATGTCGAAGGCAGGAAAAGCCCTCGAAAGCGCGGCCATGATTTCAGGCCTTTCATCGGCGCGTGCTGCGCCGATCAGTTTGACGACGGACACCACATCTTGCGGATTACCGCGCATATGCACGCCGGCATCCGGACGGCCCAGCAGAAAGACGGTCGTGATGAGAGCGTGGATTGCCACCAGCGACACGACGACCAGCGCGGCAATCTGTCCGCTGATGCGGTCGGGTTTCATGAAGCGCCAGGATTTCCGGACCATGCGCTCAGGACGCTTCGACAGCCGGGGCGAACAAATAGCCGCCGGAGCGAACGGTCTTGATGACCGTCGGCGCCTGCGGATCCTGCTCGATCTTGCGGCGAATACGACTGACAAGTACATCAATGCTGCGCTCGAACGAACCGGTGTTTCGGCCCTGCGTCAGATCGAGAAGCCTTTCGCGCGATAACACGCGCCCCGCCCGCTCGCACAACGCCTGTAGCAGATCAAACTCGGCGCTGCTGATCGCAACCTGCGCCCCTTGCGGATTGCGCAGTTCTCGCATTGCCAGATCAAGCTGCCATCCAAGAAACGCCAAACGGCGCGCGCCCTGACTACTCGTTGCGTTGAGCGCGAGCGTTTGCCGGCGCAACACCGCCTTGATTCTCGCGAGCAGTTCGCGCGGATTGAAAGGCTTTGCCAGGTAATCGTCGGCCCCCATCTCAAGGCCGACAATACGATCAACTTCCTCGGCGCGCGCGGTCAATATAATAATCGGCATCGCGGAAACTGCACGCAGCCGCCTGCACAAACTCAGACCATCCTCACCCGGCAACATGACGTCGAGTACCACGAGGTCTATCCGGCTGTCGGCAAGCAGACTGTCCATTTCCTTGCCGTCGGATGCAACTGCAACCTGACACGCATTGTCGAGCAAGTATCGCGCGATCAGGGCCCGCGTCTGGCGGTCATCTTCAACGACGAGGATTTTGGGCGTGGCGGCAGCCATGAGAACTTTTGCCCATGATCTGGGGCCCGCCCCCGAACAATTTTGTTTCTGAATATTTCAGGAACGGAAACAGCAACGCAATGAAACAGCATGCCTGTCTACTGGCAAGACTTCGTAAAGGATCGTGGCGCAATTTCATAGCTGTTTTCAGGCTGTTTTGGAGCTTCCCATGTCCTCAATATCTTCCCTTGGTTCGAGCAGCTATCAGTCCCCCCGCGATCTGCTGCAACAGGAACTGCTCAAGGAAATCTCATCCGGCAAAATCAGCTCCTCCGATCAGGATGCGCTGTCTTCAGCACTGGACGATATCGACACATCATTGACCAGCGACCGCGCAAGCGCGGGCACCTCCGGGGCCGACAAATCGTCCCCTGGGGATATCAAATCGAAGATCGACGATCTCATCACGAATGAGGTCAACAGCGGCAAGCTGACGAGCGAGCAAGCCACAGAATTGCAAGGCCTGTTCTCAAGCGCATTCGCCGGAGGCGGTGCACACGGCGCCGGTGGCCCTAATGGCGCTGGCGGGCCGCCCCCGGGTCCGCCTCCGTCTGGCGCAGCCGATGATCTCGTCATCAACTGACGACACATCGTCCACGAGCAGCACGGATAACATCACCAAAATGCTTCAGGACTTTCTGAAGTCGGTGCAAGACTCGCAATCCAGCAACGCGAGCTACAGTTCGAACGGCGATACCAGCACGACCGCCAGTTCGCTTGTTGCCATCCTGGTCGATTATCAGGTCTAGAATATTCGGAGATTTATTTCCGGGTTCGGCAACCGCTCACGGGAATTGCCTATCATCAAGATGTCCGCCGCGATCCCCGGTAAATTGCGGCGGCTTTTGTTTCTTAGGCCTCGTTGATGCCAACGCCGCGTTCCGCGAGCAGTTCCTGTCCCTTCTCGGTCAACCTCAGCCTGCTGCCTTCGCCAGTGAACTCGCGGCGAACGAGGCCGGTCGCGATCAATACAATGACGCGGTCGAGCTTCGACGACTCCAGCGGCCCTTTGAGACCGCCGGCAATGTCGCACAGAACTGAAATATCGCCGTCAGCAATGTCGGTATCCGGCATGCCTCGACCCTTCTCCTGACGTAGACAGGACAAGCGCCGGGCAGCGGTTCCGTTCCCTATTGATAAAATTGCAAGGAACTTTTCTGAACGCAGTCCTATCGGGAACGGGCTTAACAGTGTCCAATAAACCGTGCTCCGAGGAACCCGCATGACGCCGCCGACCCTTCATGAACTTGCCGGAATCTTCATGCTGGCCCTCGCCACCACCATCCTCATCTCGCACCCGTCCGCCGGATTCCATCCTCCGGTCGCCCCCGTTGTCGGTGAGACATTCACAAGCCTGGATGGCTTTGCAATCGACGGCATCGAGAACGCTGTATTGCCGCGCTAATAGCGCTCCGGTCGAAAAACGCATCGGGGCGCGAGCCCAACGAACTCAACAAGTCCTGAAGTGATCGCGCAGGCGCTGAAGCATTCTTCCGACGTCAAGCACCGCGCCTTCCCTGTCCGATAAATCGTCCAGACTGGAATCTGGAATTAAGTGCTGACCACCGGATCAACGGACGAAACCCGAAACCCGATACTCAAGACGCTTGTCGACTTGATTCAGATCAACCCGGATTGGCCTGTTCAGGACAAAGTGATTGAATTCTGTAGGCTTTGTCACCTGACCGGCGATTCAAAAAATTGCCTGAATCAACAGGACAAGAGCGACCGATTGAAGGATAAGAAGGCGCGATACTCTTATAGCCCTCGTTGCGCAAGGCGTGAGTGCCAGGGCATAAGCGGAAAGATGTGACAAGTGAATCTCACACGACAACAACACATCACTCATGCCAGTTCGCTTCAGAGCGCGCTTTTCGCCGGGCTGAGTGACGATGTGGCAGCAATCCTGACCGCTACGGCATCCTCGCGCCACGCCGCGCCGGGAACTGTTCTTTTCCATCAAGGCGACGCTCCGGATCACCTCATTCAGATCGTGAGCGGTCTGGTCAGAATGACGCAGGTAAATCTCGACGGCGCCCAGACCACGCTCAGGATCATGGGCCCGGGCCAGATCCTGGGTTGCGTCGCCGTATTCCAACAATTTCCCTACCCCGCGACGGCAACGGCGCTGGAAGATGTCGTGCTGATATCGTGGCGTTCGAGTCAGATCCTCGAACTGATGCGCGAACATCGCGGGATCATGGAAAATATGCTGCGGATTGTCGGTGCGCGCGCCAGCGAGATGGTGCAGCGCGTTGTGGAAATGTCAGGCAAGCGGGTCGAGCAACGGATTGCCAGCGCATTGCTTCGCCTCGCCGATCAGGCTGGAAGCAAGGCCCCCGACGGCATTCGTATCGAATTTCCCGTGACGCGCGCCGACCTCGCCGAAATGGTGGGCGTCACATACTTCACGATCAGCCGAACCTTAAGCAAATGGCAGGGGCAAGGATTGGTCAAGAACGGCAGGCAGCGCATCACCATTCTGGCAAGCCAGCAGTTGGCGCGGCTCGCAGAAAATCACGAGTCGTGAATCGGATCGGCTTTCCGCCACCCTAGCCGAATCGCCTCCCGTTACGGGATCATGCGGCCTTGATTTTTGTCAGGAAGGTCTCGACCTGGTCGCGCATCGTGTCGGATTGCTTCGACAGTTCGTCCGACGCGGCAAGAACCTGATGGGCGGCCGTGCCTGTGTCTCCCGCCGCCTGAGTGACGCTGGAGATATTCGTGGCGATCTCGCCGGTCCCGATCGCAGCCTGTTGCACATTGCGGGCGATCTCCTGGGTTGCGATCGACTGCTCCTCCACCGCACTTGCAATTGAAGTTGAAATCTCGCTGATTTCCATGATCGTTCCGGTGATTGTCCTGATCGCGTCGACCGCCTCCACCGAGGAGACCTGAATCGATTCGATCTGACTACGGATCTCCTCTGTTGCATGGGCGGTCTGCTCCGCGAGGTGCTTCACCTCCGACGCGACAACCGTGAACCCCTTGCCGGCTTCACCCGCGCGCGCCGCTTCGATCATGGCGTTGAGGGCCAGCAGATCGGTCTGGCTGGTGATCTTGCCGATCAATTTCACCACGTCACCGATTCTTCCGGCTGCTTCCGAGAGGCTCTGGACCGTGATGTTGGTACGTTCGGCCTCTTCCACGGCCTTCTGCGCGATCGCGCTGGATTGCATGACCTGGCGGCCGATCTCGCGGGCCGAACTGGATAGCTCTTCCGACGCGGCGGCAACTGTCTGAACGTTGGTCGATGCCTCCTCCGTCGCGGCGGCAATTGCCGTGGCCTGCCGGTTGGTAACCTCGGCCGTCTCCGTCATGGACGACGCAGTCGTCTGCAACTCCATCGATGCCGACGCCACCGACTTGAGCACTATCGAGATGTCGGCGTCGAAGTGGTTCGTCAGTTGATTGAGGCGTTCAGCCCGCGCCATCCGTTCACGGGCCGTTTCGGCCTCGGCCGTGAGTTCCTTCGCCTTGATCATGTTCTCCTTGAACACCAGCACCGCCCTGGCCATCAGCCCGATCTCGTCGCTCCTGCCGGTATCAGGCACTTCCGCGGTATGATCGCCATTGGCGAGGCGGCTCATCGCCGTCACCATTCTCATGATAGGCGGAACGATCGAGCGGCTGGTGAGATAGACCACGGTGACGGCAATGCCGATTCCAAGGCCGAGCACCCCCCAAAGCAGCGACGTCAGAAAACCCGCCTCCCCGACCGCAGCGGCGCCATCGTTCTTCAGGGTGTGCTGCTGCCGTGCCACCATCCCTCCCGTGCGCGCGCCGTCGTCGCCTCGGGCACCCGCAAAAATATCCAGAATCCTGTTCGCGCGGGGCGCAGCCTCGTTGATCAGAAGCCACTGCGCCACATTCCAGCGGTCCGAGGCCCGGATATCGAACATCTTCTGGGGTAACGACGTGAACTTCGTGCGGGCATCCACCAGAGTGTCGAACGATGCCGTCTGGTCCGGCGTCATTTCGCTGCGGCGGTTCGCAAGGGCATCGAGCTTTCTCTGATTGAGCGCCCAGAGATCCTCGAACTCCTTCTTGAAGTTCATGTCTGCGGTCAGCAGATAGGCGCGGATCGCGCCGACCGCCATCGCCATGCTGCCCCGCAGATCGGCAAAATCGAGCAGCAGGCTTTTGCGCTGGTCCGTTGAAGCAATTTTGCCTTCCTCGGTGATGATCGAAGTGACCTTTTGCAGCATGAGGGTCGCGAGCGGCGCAGCCTCCGTTGCCAGCATCTTCGCTGCCGGCTGCTCATCGAGGGTGTGGGCAACGGCCTCCGCCCTGTCCTGGGCCTTTCGCAGCTCGTCGAGTACCGGCTTTGCCTGATTCCATTCCCGCTTGTCTTCTTCGGCGCTCCAGCGCGCGGACAGGCGATCCATCTCGGAACCGCGAGCTTCGATCTCCTTCCAGATCGCCGCACGTTCGGCCTTGAATATCTGATTGCCCGTAAGCAGCCATCCGCGCAGCGAGGCGAGAGAGGCATAGACGTCCGACACCACGTCGTTTGCGGTCATCGCGGTGGGGACGCGAAGGTTAACGGTGCGATCCATGGTGTGACTCACCGAATGAACCTTCACGATCGTCGTGCCGACCGCCACGGCAAGCAACACGCACAGAACGCTGAAACCAAGGATCAGCCGACCCCTGATATTTAAGTGCAGCACTTTCATCTTGATTCCTTGATGTCCGAGACGTCTTTTTTGAACGCGTCTGGCAAGTTGTGGAATGTTGCAATGGTACGCCGGCCAACAAAGACATCCGTTCTATCGGTGAAGCACCGAAGGTCCGGCACAACCTGCCTTTCAAACGAAGGACACGCAGCATGGCCAACGACGGTTAGCGTCAGCCGATATCCGGTTCACGACGCTTGAAACAGGCGATCAGACTCGCTCGGTGGTGCGGAAGACAGACGTCACGGGTAGCGGTAATCAGATCCCTCGCTCGCTTCTTTGCGTTGAAGCAAATTTCCGCACCCGCATAACATGAACGCGATCTCAATTCGGCCTGCGCAGCCACATCATCCATGCGGCGATCAAATTAGAATTGCTCGCATCAGAGTCATTCGTTGATCCGACGCAATATCGCCCGCGCAAGCGGAAAATAGTTTCATTGCCGGTGCGAGCGGCATGATGCGGCTGGCCAGGATTCATTCCGGAATACCATCCCGTATGCAGCCGCCCGACCTCGTTCCTTATTTTGCCCGCATCGGCGGAGACCCGTTGCGCGATGCTTTTGCGACGCGCCGCGCGGCCATGCCATGGCGCGGCGGTCGTTCGCTGGCTGAGGATGACATACCGGCTTTCTGGAATACCTTGCTTCAGAACGCGAGTTCGGTGCCGCAATACCCGCTCCACGTGGAAAATCCGCGCGGCCGCGCGCTCTATCTCCATGTCCCTTTCTGCGCCAATCACTGCCTGTTCTGCGGCTTCTATCGCAACGCCTATACGGCCGATCAGGCCGAGCGCTATGTCGATCTGCTCGTGGCGGAGATCGAAGGCGAGGCAGAGAAGCCCGCAGTCAGATCCCGTCCGATTACCGCGGTCTATCTCGGCGGCGGAACGCCGAGCGCGCTGTCGGCGACCGATCTCTCCCGCCTCCTGACGACGGTGCGCCACCGTTTGCCACTGGCACCCGATTGCGAGATCACCATCGAGGGGCGGATCATCCATTTCGATCCCGAGAAGATCGACGCTTGCCTTGATGCCGGCGCGAACCGCATCTCCATCGGCGTGCAGAGCTTCGACACCGCGGTGCGGACGCGGCAGGGCCGCCGCGCCACCAAGTCGCAGGTCATCCGCTTCCTTGAGAACATCCGCCGCCGCGACCGCGCCGCTCTGGTGGTCGACCTGATCTTCGGCCTTCCCGGTCAGACCGGAGAGATCTGGCGTGAGGACCTGCGCATCTGCGACGCGCTCGATCCCGATGGCGTCGATCTCTACGGCATCAACATCATCCCGGGCACACCGCTGCACAAGGCGATGGAAGGCGGCAAGTTTCCCGCAGCACCCACCCTCACCGATCTCGGCGAGATGTATCGCGCCGGAAGCGATTTCCTGACCTCGCACGGCTGGCGGCAAATCAGCAACAGCCATTGGGGACGCTCCGCGCGCGAGCGCAACCGCTACAACCTGATGATCAAGGCCGGCGCCGAGTGCCTGGCTTACGGCTCCGGTGCCGGCGGATTGCTCGGCCGCGCCAGCTATGCGGTGGACGGCAATCTTGCCGCCTATATGGCCGGCATGAGCGACGGCCAAAAGCCGATCGGCAGCATGCGCATCGGCGACGATCTTCAGCCGGCACGCGACTATATCGCGGCCGGCCTTGAGACCGGCATGCTCGACATCGCCGGACTCAGCGTGCCCGGCACCCCCGATGCCGGAAAGGTTCTCGCGCCGCTGCTGTCGCAATGGCAGGCGGCAGGCATTCTCACCATGACCGGCGATACCGCGCGCCTCACAACCGCGGGACGGTTCTGGTACGGCAACCTCGTCAACGCCTTCAACGACATTCTGGTGAAGATCACTGGCGCGCCGCCGTCGGCCTTCCCCATGCATCGCCCGTCACCCGCCTATCAGAGCAACTCAGGACGACTCTCATGACACGACAAACCTCATCCACCGCTCATGACGATCTCAGGCGGCAACTCGCGGAGAAGCCCGACGGCGTGCTCGAGGCGATCGCCACCCAGCACGGCCTTCCGCTCCAGACGGTGGTCGAATGCCTTCCAGACACGATGTGGACGCATGTACCCGGAACGCATTTTGCCAGCGTGATGGAAGATGTCTCCAAGTGGGGGCCAGTCACCGTCATTGCCCACACCAAGGACGTGATCCTGGAGTTCGAGGGTCCGCTGCCGCCCGGCAAGTTTAGCCACGGCTTCTACAATCTCCAGGGCGGCCACGGGGGACTTCACGGCCACCTGCGCGCGGACAACTGCCAGGCGATCGTCTTTCTGCGGCGCCCCTTCATGGGCAAGGAAACGGCCTCGGTGCAGTTCTTCAACGCCGATGGCGAAGCGATGTTCAAGATTTTTATCGGACGCGACGACAAGGGCGCGTTGCGCCCGGATCAGATCGCGAGCCTCTGCGCTCTTCAGGACAGGCTGAGCGCACCCGCCGCGGCGTGAGCACGAACGAATATCGGCAGAGTACGCGCCGTAGACGGCTAGCGCCATCCTCCGTCATTCCGCCGCCAGAGGCAGTTCCTCCGGCATGCTCCGCCCGGAGCGAGCGAGAAATCGGCGGCACTGCTGCTCGCGGTCGTAGCCGAGGAGCGTGCCAAGCATGAAGTCCTCCTCCGCCGTGAGGGCGTTAAGCGGACGCGTCACAAAGGCACGCGCCACGGCGACGAACGCAGGCCGGCCAAAGAAAAGGTTCACCTTGACCGGGCTGACGTCCTGCACGAAGTGATGAATGCCCTGCGCCTCCAGCTTGCCGATCACCAGCGCCAGTTCCCGGCGGCTGATGGTCATCAGGAACAGGGCACGAACACCCCGGCTGTATTCGTAGACGTGATGATGGAAGAGCCGCAGCACCGGCACCGCATCGGCGGGCCGGCGGGGCATGGACGAGAGAGGCCGAATGGCCTCCCCGATCAGAACAACTGGCTCAGCCATGCGGCACTCTTTTCCGATCATGCCGGGGTGGGTGTGAGCACATGGCTCAGCCATGCGGTTACTCTTTTTTAGTCATGCCGGACTGGGTATCCTGATCAAGGGCGAGGCCCACGAACTTGCCGTCCCGCACGGCGACTCGCGTCTGAAATAACGCTCGCAATATGTGGCAATGCCAACGCGTTGTAATCATCGTCCAGTTTGGAATTGATGTAGCAATCTTGATCTTTAGAAGACTAAAACCGGCTCGGCGTTTTCCGGCGAGCTTCCGGAAATTCGATCACAGGAAGTCCGACGGGACGGATTGAAGTAACCTCTTTGCTGTTTGCCAGACGTGGGAAACCGGCTTCGGTGGCGAACTCACAAGTTTTTCGATGAAGCAACGAGTGATCGTCGAATACCAAGCTCGCTGACGATCTCGAGCGAACGACACTGGTTCGCAATCTGCGCCGGCTGGAGCAGCGCAACCTCATCGAGCACGTAGAACACAGTCAGGCCGCGCGGTGAGCTACGCCGCGACGACAGAAGGAAAGCGGATCCCGAATCGCGCGCCGACGAGCCGCAGGCTGCTGACCGCTGAAAATGCAGCCTGTTATACTGTCGTTGTACCGAACCTCAGCGAACCACCGGTTTGGAGCGGCGCAAAAGCGCAAGCAACTATGGGCATTTCGGGAATGGAGCGGGTGAAGCGCCTTAAACTAATTCGCATGTAATTGAAGTAACAAGCGAATTTAGATCAACCCGATCGACGTGTATCCCACTGCGTATCCCAAAATGTAGCGCAGATATTTGGATGCGGCGATACTCTACACATCGGGACTCGTGTCAAGCACAGCGCCGTGGAGGCGCACAAGTTCGTCGGTACGCTTGCGATGATCTCTGAAGTGTTGACCCGCCAGTTGAATTAGGTCGGTTGGAAGAACCCGGTCGAATATTGCGTAGCAAATCTCACCGTTGTTGTGGCGGGAACGATAGGCCAACCCATCGAGTTCAGGGAAATCCTGATAGAGTTGCAGCGCCAGTGTTTGGGACGGCCCATAGTCATCATTTGCACTCACGGACGCGTCGACTCCGTGAAACAGCAAACCCTCGTCCATGATTTTAGCCAGGACGATGGGGCGATTGAGCCGTAGCGGCGACCACATGCGCTCCTCAATGAATGACCGCTTCACGATGCGGTGGGCTGGCCGCCGCAGCACCGTCTCTACAAACGCTCCTTCAAGCCGCTCCGCTGCGTACAGAACCTGGTACTCTCCGTTCGGCGCGTCAAAGCGGTTTTGCGGCGGACTACCTGCTGGTGGGCCGAAGAAGATTGGTCCCTGCTTCTCACGATGGACCCGCACGATGACTTCTCCCGCATCCAGTCGTTCAGGGAGCAGTCCGGCAGGAAAGCGGGCCGTGGGCGCGAACGGCAGCGGCAAGATTCATACCTCGCCTGCATCGAGGTATGCGATGGCAGCATCCAGAGCTTCGCGGGCTCTGCCATCCTGGAGCGCCTGGCTCGGCGTACTGCCCAAGTTTGGATCTCGCTCGGTCAGGAACTGCAGCGCCGACCAACGTCCGGCTTTCGCGGTGTCGAAAAGCTTGACGATCGGACCAAGTCCTTCGACAATTTTTGTCTTCTTTCCTTCGCCAACGAACTGGAATTTCGGCAAGGTCAGCTCGGAGCCCTCCATGAGCCCGAGCGCTGTCCCAAGCTTGACTCGCTTGTGAAGCGCCTGCCGGGTCACGCCAAGCAATTTTGCCGCTTCGGTGAGTGACAGACTGCCGCCAGCATGCCGCAAGACTGAGCGACTGATCACGGAGAACCGTTCCTTGTCAGATAATTCTGGCGTTCGTGTCGCGCCCTCAACTTCCGCCAACAAATCGGCGGAAAGGCGGAACTGGTTCGTGGCCAAGTCGATATGTTTGGCGAGTTCAGAAAATGCTCGCGGCCGGTCATAACGGCAGAGACGAAGAAGCTCCGTACCTGCCGGCGTCAAATCACTAAGAACCACGAACGCATCGATCGCCAACCGTTCGGCGCGTGGCGTTGGCGTCCAGTGGTGCATCAGGGCATTTCGTAGCTGGTTGGAGCAATCCAGGACATTGTGAACGATGCTGCGATACCAAGTGGATTTGGCTTGGCGGCGATGGTTGAATGACGATCGCAGGCTGACAAAATCAAAGTCGTCGACAGCCGCCTCATGAAATGCCGCACTCATCAAAAGCGCGGCACTCTGAATCCGGTAGTTGAAGACGAATACAAGGTTGAGCGCCGGACTGCCGCCAATCTCCGGAAACAGCCGTGGAGCAAAGGGAGCTGGATCTCGCTCTCTGATTTCGTGCGTTACGGCCATCAATCCCCCCTCGACCGGGCCGGAAGCAAAGGGCGAGCCCCTGCTGCCGCTGTCACCGCCCAAGGCAGTCCGACATGCGACCGCGCAAAGCGGGAAGCAGACGGAATGAGCAACGGCACTAGAGGCCCTGTATGTCCCACAGCAGGGGCTAACAATATCTCGGAGAGGTACTCCGATAGAGTCTTTCCGGCATCCCGAGCGCGCGCTTCCGCAATCGCTCGTACGACCGGATCGAGTTCCATCGCCTGTGGCTGGATTTCTGGTGTTTCGTGCTCGGTGTTCATCGAGCTGGCGCCCATTCTTAGGGTTGATACCGAGGTTGATATATAACCGAATGGCACCCGACTATCAACCCAGCCGCCAGCACCCACCTTGGAAGCCCGGGTTCCAGGATGAGCTATAGGATCGGCTTGCTATAGCTCATAATTGTGCTAGATGTGAGCTATAGATGGAATTTCTATAGCTCATGACCTGGAACTGGGAAAATCCGAACTGGCCGAACTTTGTGTTCGATTCCAAGCCCCTGGAGGCTTTGGAACAACGCTTTCTGCTGCAATCCGGCCAGTTCATCGGCGCCTATAAGCATGTCAGCGCCGACGATCAGGAAAGCCTCAAGATCGAACTGATCAGTGAGGAAGCGGTCAAGACCTCGGAGATCGAGGGAGAGATCCTCAACCGGGATAGCGTGCAGTCGTCACTGCGCGCCCAGTTTGGGCTCGGTGCAGAGAAACCGGGCGTCAAACCCGCAGAACGCGGCATCTCAAAGATGATGGCAGGCTTATACCATAGCTTTGCTGTCCCTCTCACAGACCAGACCATGTTCGACTGGCATGCCTCCCTGCTCGCGGGGGATGGTGAGATCAAGGTCATCGGTGGCTATAGAACCCATCCGGAGCCGATGCAGGTGGTGTCCGGACCGATCCACAAACGAAAAGTCCATTTCGAGGCCCCTCCTTCCGCGCGTGTGCCGGAAGAGATGAAGCGCTTTGTTCAGTGGTTCAACGACACCAGCCCTGGGGGCGGAAAAGCCCTCCCCGCACTGACGCGAGCAGCACTGACGCATCTCTATTTCGTGTGCATCCATCCATTCGAAGACGGCAACGGGCGGATTGCCCGGGCGCTCGCCGAAAAATCGCTGGCGCAGAGCCTTGGCCAGCCGAGCCTCATCGCGATCGCGTACACGATCGAACGCAAGCGCAACGACTACTATCAAGCATTGGAGGAAAATAACAAAGAGCTGACGATTGATGGCTGGATGAGTTATTTCGCCAATATGATCCTTGAGGCGCAGGACAACACGCTCAAGCGCGTGGAATTTTATGTCGCCAAGGCGAAATTCTACGAAAAATTCCGCGACCGGTTCAACGGACGCCAATCGAAGGTCATCGTGCGCATATTCCGGGAAGGCATCGACGGATTTAAGGGTGGCCTTAGCGCCGAAAATTACATCAATATCAGCAAGACTTCGCGGGCAACCGCGACGCGCGATTTGCAGGATCTGGTCGAGAGCGGCGCGCTGACCAGAACAGGCGAATTGCGGCATACCCGATATTTCTTGAATCTTTCAGGTCATGGATGACGCAAGATGATTTTATGGATCGCGATTGCTGGCGAAAAAGTCTGCCTGCTCTGATGCTCCACCCTCTCCGCGATTGACTTCGCAGTCGCTGCGATAGGGAGTGGATCAGTGCTTCTGCTTCACCTGTCGGATATTCACTTTCGCAAGGGCGAAGTTGGCACCGCCATGGACCCGAACGCGCATTTGCGCAACGAGCTCTTGCTGGACGCGGTGGCGCAATGTCAAAAAATCGGAGCGACGCCGGAGGCGGTTCTGGTGTCCGGCGATATCGCCTTTGGCGGCGACGTCGACGAGTACGCCTATGCGTTGGATTGGCTCGACAAACTCTGCACACAGTGTGGAACAACGCTGTCTGCGGTGTTCACGATCCCCGGCAATCATGACGTTGTTCGGAACATCGCAGGACGACGCCTGATCCAAGCACTACACCACGACATCAAGAGCGCGAGTGTGGCGGCGTTGGATGGAGTGCTTCGCGGCCTCCTCAGCGACCCGGAAACATTACGATTGTTATACGAGTCAATCGGACCGTATAACACCTTTGCAGGCCAATTCTTTTGCGACCTGTTACCACCCGAACGCACCATCGCGCATCGCGATCTTGTGTTAAACGATGGCTCTATTCTGCGCGTGTCAGGCTTTAATTCGGCATTCGTGTCAAGTGCCGCCGACAAGGCCGGGGATCTCTTCGTGGACCCTGCTTGCACACAATTGATCCGTGAGCGCGGCGTCGAGCACCTTGTCATGTGCCACCATCCTTATAACTGGTTGCGACAGGGAGACGTGTTGCGCGACTTTTTGAACGACGTCGCCAGGATCCACTTGTTCGGACATGAGCACACCAATCGCATCGAGATGGGACAAGACTGGGTCCGTATCGCAGCCAGCGCGGCCCATCCCGACCGGACCGAACCAGGTTGGGAGCCGGGATATAATCTGATCGAGCTCAGCGTGGATGGTCAGGACGGTGAGCGCAAGCTGAACATTCGCTCGCACGTCAGGGTCTGGCAGCAAAGGCCTGGCGAATTTCGTGCGAAGACTCATCGCGGCTCTGACTTTTTTTGGCCAGAGCATTCGGCTGGACGCCTGGACGTCGCCTCAACCGAGCCAAGCGCCCGCCGCGCCAACTGCGCCATCTGTCGCTGTCGCGGCAGATGAGCCGATCAAACCCGAAGCCGCAAGGAGCGATCCGATGGACACGTTGCGGGATATCAGCGTTCGATTTTTCAAACTCACGCTGAGTCAGAAATCGGCAATCGCCGGCAAGCTCAATCTTCTTGAAGAGGAAGATGCTAACCAGCCGGACTTTGAGCGGTTCAGGCGCGTGTTCGTGCGCGCGCGTGATCGCGGGCTTGTCGGCGACCTGGACCGTGAAATCAAAGAGGTGGCCGCGAAGGGTCGCTGACATCGCTGGGAAAATGGGGGGAGCAACGTGACTGAATTCAATTTTGCGGACAATTATCGGGCGGCAGGCCTGTCGGTCGGTCCTGAAATCCTCAAGACGCGGCAGGAGCCATTCGACAAACTGCGCAAGGCTATTGATCCGGCCACCGCGATCAACCTTGTGCGTCTGTATTTCGGCCTCCCCGTCCCCGGCGGCACGGATTGGTTTCGTGACGCCTTCGGCGAGACCGATACGTCCTTTTCCTTGATCGATAACGCGAGGGAGGCCGCTGTTCTGGCGGCCGGCTTGCTGGAGTCAGCAGCCAGCGACGGCAAGGTCTTTGCGGCGTTGGCCATACTGACGACCGCCGCGGGCGGCCTGCGCGAGCCAAAGGTTCGGCAGGACCTGATCGACGCGATGAAGTTCGTGCTTCGGGATAAGGCGGTTGCGGCCAGCAACCAGGCGCCAACAGACCCAAAAAAGATCAAGCTCCCTGCAGCGAGCAAGCTGCCGGCTGAGATTGACGCTCTTCTCCAGGCGCCCGAAATCGGGAAGGCCTCGAATCTCCTGAAGCAGGTGAGTGACGAGGCGACGGCGAATACCAAGTCCCTCACCAATCAGGTGTTCGGGGTCACGGTTTCTCTCTCCGCGGAAGTGCAGAGGCTCCGCGAAGAGGTGGAGATGCTGTGGTGGCATGTTGGTGGATGGAGCCGATTGCTCGATAAGCCGTTCTCTGAGTTCACCCCCGGCGTCGCCGCCGTGCTCGCCGGCATCGACATGGCGGACATGAGCCGTTCGGCGACCGGTCCGGCAGCAACGGCCGCGATCTTGCAAAGAACGCTTGCCGCGACGAACAAAGACATGGCGTCGAAGATCGCCATTCGCGACGTCGTCGACGCCTTTCCTCAGGATCAACTCGATCTTTTGGATCTTGGGGAAGAACTCGGCAACGTCTCCGAAATATGCCCTGTTTTGAGCGCGTTCCCGAAGGCCAAAGAAATTGGCGCCGGTCAGGCCTGGCATGCGGCCTACGCCCGGGCAACCGGACTTGCGGCGGGATCTCAGTTTTCGCCGTTAGATATTGCCGTTCAAGTGTACCGTGAGCGGTTGCTCCTGCGCGATTTGGCATGAGTCACGACCATGGCGGACAGCGTACAGCAAACAGCGTGTCGAAAAACCGACTGTCAGGTCGCAGCGACCGGAAAATGCGCCGACGGGCACGACCCGCTTGCGTCTTGCCCCAACTACGGCACTCACGCCGTTGAATCGAGCGAAGACTATGACGGCGAGCTCGATTCCACGGAGAGCGCCGCCATTACCGCCGAGCGCATCCAGCTTCCCGCGGGCGATGCCTTGACGCCCGATGACGTCGATCAATTTCTGCGTTGGCGGGATGGCACCTTTGTTTGCATCATCGGCGACAGCCACAGCGGCAAGACCACACTCATCTCCGCTCTCTACGACAGGTTTCTGAGAGGCGATTTCGCAGGATCGGGCTTTGCGGGAAGTCGCAGCCTCGTGGCGCTGGAGCGCCGTTCGCACCATGCCCGCGTGGATTCCGGGCGGCTGAGCCCGGAGACCGCGCATACCTCGCTCCAGGATGGGCTGCGGTATTTCCACTTCGCCGTGGTCGCAAGCGGCGATCCCGGCAAACGCACAGACCTTCTGCTGTCGGATCGATCCGGGGAGACATACCGCAAGGCCCGAGACAATGCGGCCGAGGTCAAGAACCTGCCGGAAATCGCCCAGGCTAACAGGGTTGTCTTGTTGCTTGACGGAGGCCGTGTCGCAGATCCGGTTGAACGTCACGGCGCTTTGCACTCCGTTCGTCAAACCTTGCGCGTTCTTCTCGATAACGGAGCCATCGATGACACCTCCATCGTGCAGATCGTCACGACCAAGGTCGATCTGATATCGGCGAGTGGCGAGGCACAAACCTGCCGGGACAGCATTTCCGCATTTTGTCAGAGATTGACGGCAGACTTTGGCACCAGGCTACATTCCCTGTCCTTTCACGACATTGCCGCGCGTGATCCAACCGGTGGACTTGCGCCCGCTCACGGCCTCGAAGCCCTCCTCCAGGACTGGACGACGCCGCAGTCCCGCAGCGCGCGGTACGTTCCGCGTCCGATCGTCTTGCAGAGCGAGTTCGATCGGCTGCTGGATCGGACACCGATGGAACTTCTGCCATGAATGACCAGTATCATTCGATTTTGGGCCTTCCAGGGTCGGGTAAGACCACTTATCTCGCAGCGCTGTGGCATGTGCTTGACGCCGGTGAGGTCCAGACCAAGCTCGTTCTCGACAAACTTGTTGGCGACAACGAGTACCTGAACAGAATCGTGGAGGCATGGCGCCGCTGCGAGGAAGTGCCACGGACCTCGATGCAGGACGAAAAGCAAATCGTCATTCACAGCCATGTCCCCGCGAACGGGACAAAGGTCATCTTGCGGTTTCCAGATCTGTCAGGGGAGTCGTTCAAGCAGCAGTTCGCGACGCGAACCTGCACGCCGGACTATGTCCAGGGATTTTCCGACGCTGGCGGGATCCTCCTGTTTGTCAACGCAAACCGTCCAAACGACGGCCTGACTCTCGCGGACATACAGCCCGCCCTTGCGGATTCCGGCGAGCAAGGTGAGACGCCGATCGAGAAGGATTGGACTGCCGACGTCGTACCAGAGCAGGTGCGGTTGGTTGATTTGCTACAGTTCCTGCTCCGGCCACCTTTTGCGCGACGTCAGCGTCGTTTGGTAGTGGTCGTATCGGCCTGGGATGTCGTCATGGAGCCAAAGCCATCGCCGGAACAATGGCTGAAGCGCGAGCTTCCGTTGCTGCATCAGTTTCTTCTCAACAATCCCGAGAGCTTCGATGTGCGGGTCTACGGCGTTTCCGCCCAGGGCGGCGATGTGACGGGCGCACAACGCACCACGCTGTTACAGCAGACTCCAAGCCACCGAATCGAGTGCGTCGGTCCGGAAGCTGATGCCCACGATATTACGGCGCCACTGTTGTGGCTGACAGGAGATCAAGAAGTTGGCGGTTGAGCCCCATACGTCGGTGAGGCTTCACCAATGCTTGTTCGGGTACGACAACGGGCATCGTCTTCTGTCGACTTCGCATAAGTTACCGGATGATGCTGCAGCACTGTTGTTGCAGCATAGCGACCTGGTCCCCGGGCTGAGTGGAAGCCAGTTCGACAGCTATTGGACCGGGCTGCCGCTATCAGCCGCCAAGGTCTATGCGCTGATGCGGACCTGGCCGGCACCGGAAATGCCGCGCCCTGGATGCGTCTGGACCCATGTGATCTTGATAGCTCTTGCGGACATGGCCCGGTTTCCCGATCTGGGCGTTCTCAATTCTGTTTTGACTCGCCCCAGCGTCTCGCCGAACTACTCATCCTATGCGGGGCCTCTCGCCATTGATCCAACAGAACCATCGGTCAGGACGCCTTTCTCAATCCAAAATGGCCTGAGCGTGGTCCGGGCGCTCTACGCGCCGGGCGCAAGTGGCGTGGTTATGGATCAGGGTGAACCGCTGGACGCGGCTGTTTTTGCCGCGTGGTCCCAGCAATGGCCGCGGCTGAGGCGAGCTTTTTCATTCCGAACCGCCGGACCTGCCAATGAACCATCGGCTGCGCGTTTTGATCTGCGGATCACGCGTGACGCCTTGGCTTCATCACCTCCCGCGCGGACCAGCAGCGCTGACGCGCGCGCGGACTGGGAAGACGCGGCTGTCGACGATCTGACCGCACTCGAGGTCACACCATATCGGCGGTTCTTGTGGCGCTACGGCTCGGACATGCGGCGTGGCCGCGAGAAGTATCGGTTTCTTGCCCAACTCTTCTTGACGACCCGGGTGCCGGCATTTGACGCAAGAACATTTGACCGAACACTTGGCCTCGTCGCCGAGGTGCTGCCGGAGCCTGACGACGGCAAGCTGCTCAAGGATGATTTTCTTTCCTGCGGCCGGAGCCCCTATTCTCTTCTCCCGCCAGCCAGCGCCGTCGACGCCCTTCGCTACGTCGTCGAGCATCCGGATTTGAAGGCGCTTCCTGCAGTGCCTGAGGCGACCTTTGCTGCGCTTGTGGATTCGTGGCCAGCCCGCGCCGCGGACGTGCTGGGTTTGGCCGAAAGCGCCGCCAACAGCGACGAAGCAACTTTTGAGAAGATACTCAAACCACTCGCAGCGACCGCGGAGCCGGCAAGCTTCATCGGCTTGTCTCGCGATCATTCCGTCGTTCGCAAGCGCGTGGTTATGGAGAATCCGGCCTTGCTCGATAGCGCGGATCTCGGGACTCTTCCTGCAGACGAACTCCTCGACCTATTGACCGTGTTACCGGACAGCGAAGATTTGGCCAGCAAAGTCCTCGGTCGTCTTCTGTGTGTTGACAATGCCGATGTGGCCGCGACTTTTACCGATCGGTTTCTCTCAGTGACGGAGAACCAGGTTTTCGGGGCGTTGGTTGCCGAGCAGGCTCACTCGAAACCACTGCTGCCGCACGTTTGGCCGGACGCTGTACGGCAGCGCAGCCCGGACCTGGCGGCCCACATCCTGAATCGGGTTGCAACGACGACTGAGCTTGGCGTCCTCGTCGGATGGCTTGGATCGAACGTGACGTCGGGTTTGCGGGCCTCACCTGCCGTCTGGGCTGAAACACTGCGTCGGGCCCAAGACGACGTTCGTGGCCCGGCACGGCAGCGACTACTGAGTTATCTCCTCGCATTGGCCTTGGCCCGACCGAGTCCAGGCTGCGAGCCTTTGTTCGAGGTGGCGTTCGAGAGCGTCCATGCCGATATCTGGTCGTCCCGGCTACCTTATGATGCGTTCGATGCCCTGTCCCGCTTCCTGCCGAATCTATATTGGTGGGACCAATGGGACACGTGTCGCAGGCTTCGCCTCGCCGTGGCGCGAGCCTATGTGAGCGCCGACCTCGATCCGCGAAGTTTTCGACGCTTAACCAGCGACGCCGGTTTGTTTGACCGTCTGGTCGACGCTGTCCCGGACACAGGAGCTGGGCGCCGATATCTCAAACGCGTGTCTGGCTAACCATCCACCTTGTTAAAATAGATATTTGTTCGATGTGGTGGTTATGTTCACACCTCGAGCGACGACCCTGCATGCGTCTTGCAGCCAAAAGCCGAACGTCCCAGCGCGCTTATTCCACCTCCGGCCTGGAAAGATCAGCGCTCGCCAGCATCTGATCGTAGAACCGGCGCCTCATACGTAACTCTCGGAGGTCCTTTGCCACAACCTCGCCGAATTTATTGATAGCTACGGACGTTTCATCAATCCTAATCGGCAGATCCTTCTGCGCCGCGTCCTCGGCTGCGTCGATCTTCGCCCGGTCGTCGTCGGAGAGATCGTACTCCGGGTCGTCCGCATAGACTGACCCATTGTAGTCCGACATGCACTTGCTGAGCCGCCCGAGGATGTCGATGAGGTTTTGACGGGCGCCTGTTATCTCGGCAGGCCCGAAGTTTCTGTCCTGCCGTCGAATTAAACGATCGCGGGTGCTGTCGACCGTTTGGTTCATATCCCATACCCAGTGAGGAAGCACCCCATGGTCATCCTCACGTTCATAATAGCCACGCGCCAGGTCTTCGGACAGTTTTTCGAGCGCGGCCAATTCTGGCTTGAGCCAATTCTCCAGCCGTTTTTCACGGTCTGCGTGAACCTGCTGCAAGGCGACGGCGGTCTGCACCGAGGACAGCTTGAGCTGCTTCAGAACAGGCTGAACGCTAAGCCAAGCAACGAAAATCGCGCCAAACATCGCCAACAGTGTCTGATATCGGGAAAACCACCATTCGATGCAGCCGAACGGAGCGTCCTTGATTTGCTCGCACCCGCCATTGAAGGTTGCGCCATAAGAAAACCCCAAGACAAGCGCCAGCACCGCCGCAGCTGCGATAAGGGCAAGCGTATTTCGATTGTCATTCATTCAGGTACCAATCGTCATGCGATCGCGATGGCACGGGTCACTTCTTCCCTTTCTTGCTTTGATCATCAAAGAAGATGGGAAAGAAGCTGCGCTGCTGTTTCAAGCGCAGGATGTCGCTGGTCCTGATCGTGTTGGCCTTGCGCCGCTCCCCGCCACCTTGTTCGGTGATAACCTCCAGATCCGGGTTCTCGATGATCGCTGAATTGATATCGAGCATGTGAGCCGGGGTCGCGTTGTAGATGCTGGCGTAAAAGTCGCCAACCAGAAGCGCATCGCCGTAATTTGTGATAAGCCGCGGAATATCATCGTGAAGCTGCTTTTTCGCTTCCGCCCGTCCCGCTTCATCGAACACATAAAGCATGCTGTCGGCTTCACTTGGGTCGTAGGACAGCATGTGCAAACCGGATCGGCCGAAATGGGCCTGGGCGCTGCTGTTTTGATGCAGGATATTGTTGTATTCCTGACGCGCGCGAACTGAATTTGCGAAGTGGATGAGCCAATAGCGCCATCCGTCAGGATTGTGGATGGAAAACGGACTGACATAGTTCGCGCAACGCCGAAACGACTCGAACACGAGGCGTTCCGCTGCGCCAAGCCAGGCGTCCTTGGTCATCAGACCATCGAGCTGCGACAGATCATCCGGACTGACGCCAAACGGTGCGAGTTGCCTGGCCAGTGCGGCCCGATCCGTCTGATGCAAAAACGTCAGCAGCGTCTGAATGCCGAACGTGTAGAAGATTTCAACCGATGTGAACGACGCGACGATGTCGCTGATTGTGTTGATTTCAACACTGCCTGTTCCGCACTGGTCCAGGTTGAAGAGGACGTTGTGATAGCCACCGCGTTCCAGCAACTGCTTCACCTCGGGATAGAGTTCGTCGAACTTCTGATTTCGGTACTCGATGCGAAGATGGAGCTTTGGCACGCTCTCCTTGATTCCGGCAATCAGCGGAGCAGCATTCGTTCTCAGCAACTCGACAGTCTCTTTGTCGAAGTCGTTCAGGATGAGCAGGCATTCGATGTCGAGCGGCGACATCCCCTCTGCCTGGCGCTTGATGTTGAATTGCTCCGTCGCGACACGAAGCTCGTTGATGAAGATCAGCGGCGACCCAGGGCTGCCGCACTTGTATCGGCCGCCGCCCGCAAAACCATCGACAATGGCAAGACGAAACCGGGACTGCTGGGGAAGCTGGCAGCGCACAGCCAGATAGCGCGCGACGTATTCGGCGATGACCTTATGCTTGCGTCTTGAGTGCTCCTCAAGAACCGCGCCCGTAACCCATAAATACGGCTTTTTCGACATTCGCCCCCGAATGAATCCTGCTATCCAGAGGCGTCATTCTCAGAGCGCGAGCGAAGCCTTCGGCATTTCGTCCCAGACCTGATCGCGATATACGCGCCCATTGGCCTTTTTGGAACGGCGCTTGTTGTCTTTCCCCCATGTCCCCCACTGCTTGAAGAAGAACGCGGTGTTGTGCATCGCACACCGGTCGAAGATTTCATCGATCCATTCCTCGCGGATCGGGCGGGCCGATCTTCCGCTCTCTCCGCCGACGATGGCCCAATGGATCTCGCGGAGATCGACCGCCCCCACCGGGCCGATCAGCGGCTCAAATGAGATAAAACGGATCGCCGCCGGGACAGTACGCAAATGATCGATACGGCCAGTGACGGCGGCATTCTCGACGCTGGTACCGAGCCACACGTTGGGCAGGACTTCGCCGATCTTGGAGCGGACCAGCGCTCCCATCCGCTCCGGACGCTTGGTCAGGATCTGATAATGATGATGGGGTGTGGCACGCATGACGGCCCACACTTTCAGGATGAAGGCGTCGGTCACCCGGTCGTGAAACAGGTCAGACATCGAGTTGACAAAGATTTTCCGCGGCTTCTTCCAGCGCAGCGGAATGTCCAGGGCCGCCTTGTCTTCGCGGACCACGCCGTTCCAGACGGTTCGTTTTCCACTACGGCGCGTCAGTCTCTTATATTTCGGGACATTCATTGCCTGAAGGCGCCGCGCCATTTCCATGGCGTAGCAGTTGGTGCAGCCGGCGCTGACAATGGAGCAGCCAGCAACCGGATTCCAGGTGGCGTCGGTCCATTCGATTTGCGTCTCGGCCATGACCGTTCCCACATCGCGCTGTCGATGACGTCGTTTGTCGATCACAATCAATACCCGCTTAACCGTTAAGATCGGGTTGGAAGGTGCCGGGCGCGAGTACCTAGCCGTTGTAACAATGAAAGCGGCCGTATCGGACGCCCCTGATGAAGCCTTGCGAGACCTTCGCCTCCAGCTGCCACTGCACCAGAAGCAGGCTCCGGACCGTGCGTCGCGGATCGCCATCATGCGCCGCAATTGCCTGATCCACGGCCAGGTCGAGCCGTTCCGATTCCGACATGGAATCGGCTTCCGCCACCTCTGACATTTCGAGTTCCTGATTGACTTTGCTTGGCCTATGTTCTTATTTTGTTCTCATGGAGTCAAGCAACGAAAAACGCCGGTTTACGCCGCCCTGGCGGGTTGAAGAGGAAAACGCCGAGACATTCGTGGTCACCGACGCCAACGGAACGAAGGTCGCATGGATCCATCATCGCGAGGCTTCGTCGTGTTACCATCTGGGCGCACTTGGACTGAGCTTTGACGAGGCGCGGCGGATTGCGAATGCGATCGCGCGCCTGCCCGAATTCCTGAAGCAGCGTCGCGGATTCTTTCAGCGCGGCGGCGGCGGATACCGGTAGAAGCCGAGCCGCCCCTATCATGTCGCGCTGGAGGACGCTTATCTTCGCACCCACTGGGGCGAGATCGACGCACTCTGCCGTCTCAACAGTCTGCCATTCAATCCGACCGGCGAGATCATTCACAATGGCGGAGCCTGGCGCGTCCATGAATTCGCACAACAGATGGATGCCATCCTGTTCTGGGACAGGTTCGAAGGTCGCTGGCTCGTGGGCGAGGAGTTTCACTATCCCGAACGCCCGGCGAACCTGCCGGAACTGAAGCCGCTGAAGAACTGGCGCAAGCCCAACCCGAGAGACTTCCGCTGACGCGCAATCTCTCCGCCCGAGTGCTGTCCGAATTCTGCATCATTCTTGGAATAGAGTTTGCGTCTCGCACCCAACATGGAAGAGGCAGGACGATGCGTTGGCTTATTCGGATCGTCATTGTTTCCGTCTGCGTAGCCGTGGCCTCGTCTCCCGCTGCCGCCTGGTGGGACGCCGGCCACATGCAGATCGCCTACCTCGCCTACAAAAAACTGGATGACACCGTGAAGGACAAGGCGGACGCGCTGCTGAAGCTCAACACGGATTATCCAAAGTGGACTGCCGGTGCGCCTGACGAGAAGACGGCGAAACTCTACGCCTTCATTCATGCGGCGACCTGGGCCGACGACATCAAGACCAAACCTTACGGATACGCCCGCGACGCCGTCACGAGTCCGACCGCCGGACAGAACATCGGCTATTCCGACCACTATCAGCATGCCTATTGGCACTACAAGGACGTCAACTTCTCACCCGACGGAACGTCGTGGCCAGCGTCCGATCCCGTCGATCTCGTCACCCAGCTCAAGCTGATGATTGCCGCCTTGCCAGCATCGTCCAACGCCTCCGACGATGTGCGCTCGTATGACCTTGCCTGGATTCTGCATCTTGTCGGCGACGCCCATCAGCCGCTTCATGCCGTCTCGCGGTTTACCCAATCCATCCCGAAGGGAGATTCAGGCGGCAACGCGGAGTCCGTGATCCCCGCGACGGGCGAAACCGTCATTCTTCATGCCTATTGGGACCGCATGTTCGGCGGCTATACATCTTCCTTCGGTGCTGTGTTCGACGCGGACAACAAGGACGGGCTTGGGAGCGTCGCCGTGAACGAGACGTCGGCGCAGATCTCCGATCCGGATGCCTGGATTCAAGAGAGCGCGGAGATTGCGAAGCAATTCGTGTATGCGCCGCCGATCGGGCTCGACAAAACGTCCGTTCTGCTCACGCGCGACTATGAGACGAATGCGCGCGCGGTTGCGCGCAAGCAAGCCGCTCTCGCGGCCGTGCGGCTCGCCAATCTTCTGAATGCCGCGCTGAAGTAGTTCTCCTCAAACTTCGCCGTGTCTTCCACGCATCACGCATCCCGTCATCGTATGCCGTTGCGCGTTGTCCCCTCAATCCACTGCGCACGCACGCAGCGATTTCAGCCATTTCGCCGTTGCTAGGTCATTCTACGCCAGACTACGACGGCCACGACTGGCTTGTTGCTCCGCTCCCGATGATGCCTTTTGTATTCATCCCCGGCGCTCGGCGAATTCTCGCCGCGCCTCTTGGGGGACGCGATGGCTGGGACCGGACACAACAATGACTCCGCCTCGCGCGGGGCGCGGATGCTGCGCACCGCGCTTGGCCCAGCCATCGCGACTTATCTGCAGGACGCCTCCGTCGTCGAGGTGATGCTCAATCCCGACGGCCGGCTCTGGATCGATCGCCTGAAGGGCGGCCTCGAGGACACGGGTGAGCGGCTTTCCCCTGCGGATGGCGAACGCATCGTGCGCCTTGTCGCGCACCATGTCGGCGTCGAAGTCCATCCCGCCTCCCCGCGCGTGTCCGCTGAACTGCCGGAGACCGGTGAGCGTTTCGAGGGATTGATCCCGCCGGTCGTCGCCGCACCGACCTTCGCCATTCGCAAGCCGGCGGTCGCGGTGTTCACCCTCGACGATTATGTCGCGGCCGGCATCATGCGGCCGAAGCAGGCTGAGCTGCTGCGGCTCGCGGTCGAGAAGCGAAAGAACGTCCTGGTCGCCGGCGGCACCTCGACGGGCAAGACCACGTTGGTCAATGCGCTGCTCGCTGAAGTCGCCAAGACGTCCGATCGCGTGGTGCTGATCGAGGACACCCGCGAGCTGCAATGCGCCGCGCCCAATCTTGTCGCGCTGCGCACCAAGGACGGCGTCGCCACGCTCTCCGATCTGGTGCGTTCGTCATTGCGCCTCCGGCCGGATCGCATCCCCGTCGGCGAGGTGCGCGGCGCTGAGGCGCTTGAACTTCTGAAAGCCTGGGGAACGGGACACCCCGGGGGCATCGGCACGATTCACGCAGGAAGCGCGATCGGCGCGCTGCGCCGGCTCGAACAACTGATCCAGGAAGCGGTGATCACCGTGCCTCGCGCGCTGATCGCCGAGACCATCAATCTCATCGTCGTGCTCGCCGGCCGCGGCTCCAAACGCCGCGTTGCTGAACTGGCGGCCGTGCGCGAACTCGCGCCGAACGGCGACTACGTCCTCCTCTCCAGCACCCACGAAGCCAATCCCGAAAGTGACCGCACATGATGTCCATTCGCCCCAAGTCTCGTCATTTGCTCGCGCTCCTCCCGGCGATCCTTGTGTTCGCGGCGACCACGCTGCCTGCGCACGCCGCCGGCTCCAACATGCCGTGGGAGCAGCCGCTCAACCAGATCCTGCAATCGGTCGAAGGCCCGGTCGCGAAGATCATCGCGGTGATCATCATCGTCACCACGGGTCTCACACTGGCGTTTGGCGACACCTCGGGCGGCTTCCGGCGGCTGATCCAAATCGTGTTCGGGCTCTCGATCGCCTTCGCGGCCTCAAGCTTCTTCTTGTCGTTTTTCTCGTTCGGCGGCGGGGCGGTGATCTGATGGCCGAGCCCAATGAACCCATCGCCGGTTTCACCGCGCCCGTGCGTCGCTCCCTCAGCGATCCGATCCTGCTCGGCGGCGCGCCCCGCACGGTAGCGATCGCCAACGGCACGCTGGCCGCCGCGCTCGGTCTCGGCCTGCGCTTATGGATTCCGGGGCTGCTGCTCTGGGCGATCGGTCACGCGGCCGCGGTCTGGGCCGCCAAGCGCGACGCGCAATTCGTCGACGTGGTGCGCCGTCACCTGCGCTACCCCGCGCATTTTGGCTCGTGAGGTGCTGTGATGATGAACCTCGCTGAATATCGCAAACGCCCTGCTCTCCTCGCGGACTTCCTGCCCTGGGCTGCATTGATTGCGCCCGGCGTCGTCCTCAACAAGGACGGCAGCTTCCAGCGCACCGCGCGGTTTCGCGGGCCGGATCTGGACAGCGCAACACCCGCCGAACTCGTCGGCACCACGGCGCGGCTGAACAACGCACTTCGTCGGCTCGGCTCCGGCTGGGCGATCTTCGTCGAGGCGCAGCGCAATCCCGCCAACCGCTATCCCGACAGCCGCTTTCCCGATGCGGTTTCGGCGCTTGTCGATATGGAACGCCGTGCGCAATTCGAGGAACAGGGATCGCATTTCGAGAGCGCGTATTTCCTGACGCTGTGCTGGCTGCCGCCGGCGGAGGACGCCGCCCGCGCCGAGGCCTGGCTCTACGAGGGCCGTGCCCGCACCGGCGTCGACGGCCATGAAGTGCTGCGCGGCTTCGTCGATCGCACCTCTCGCGTGTTGCAACTGATCGAAGGCTTCGTGCCCGACGCGGCGTGGCTCGATGACGCGGAAACGCTGACCTATCTGCACGCCTGCATCTCGACCAAACGTCATCGCGTCCGTGTCCCCGAGATCCCGATGCAGATCGATGCGCTGCTGGTGGATGAACCCATGACCGGCGGACTTGAGCCGAGATTGGGGGCGCAGCATCTGCGCACGCTCAGTGTGATCGGGTTTCCGACCGCGACCTATCCGGGCGTGCTCGATGAACTCAATCAGTTGGCCTTTCCGTATCGCTGGTCGACGCGCGCCATCATGCTCGACAAGACGGATGCCACCAGGCTGCTCACCAAGATCCGCCGGCAATGGTTCGCCAAACGAAAGAGCGTCGCGGCGATCCTGAAGGAGGTGATGACCAACGAGGCCTCGACGCTGCTGGATACGGACGCCGCCAACAAGGCCGCCGATGCCGATGCTGCCTTGCAGGAACTCGGCAGCGACATGATCGGCCAGGCCTATGTCACCGCCACCATCACGGTGTCGGACACCGACCCCGCCACAGCCGATGAGAAACTCCGTCTTGTCGAGAAGGTGATCCAGGGCCGCGACTTCACCTGCATGGTCGAGACGGTGAATGCGATCGAGGCCTGGCTTGGCTCCCTGCCCGGCCATGTCTACGCCAACGTCCGGCAGCCGCCGGTCTCCACCCTCAATCTCGCCCACATGATTCCGCTGTCCGCGGTGTGGGCGGGGCCGGAACGGGACGAGCATCTCGGTTCACCCCCGCTGTTCTTCGCCAAGACCGAAGGCGCGACCCCGTTCCGGTTCTCTCTCCATGTCGGCGATGTCGGCCACACCCTGATCGTCGGACCGACCGGCGCCGGCAAGTCGGTACTGCTGGCGCTGATGGCGCTGCAGTTCCGCCGTTACGAACGCAACCAGATCTTCGCGTTCGATTTCGGCGGCTCGATCCGCGCCGCAGCGATCGGGATGGGCGGCGACTGGCACGATCTCGGCGGCGCGCTGTCGGACGACAGCGCCGCCTCCGTCACCCTGCAGCCGCTGGCGGCCATCGATGATGCGGCCGAACGTGGCTGGGCGGCGGAATGGATCGCGGCGATCCTCGCGCGGGAGGGCATCACCGTCACGCCTGAAGCCAAGGAACATCTGTGGACGGCGCTGACCTCGCTGGCCTCCGCACCGCCAAGCGAGCGGACCCTCACGGGTCTGTCGGTGCTGCTGCAATCCAGTGCGCTGAAGCAGGCGCTGCGTCCCTATTGTCTCGGCGGTCCGTTCGGGCGGCTGCTCGATGCCGAAGCCGAGCATCTCGGCGATGCTCCGGTGCAGGCCTTCGAGACCGAAGGGCTGATCGGCAGCGCGGCTGCATCGGCCACGCTCTCCTATCTGTTCCACCGCATTGAAGGCCGGCTCGACGGCTCGCCGACGCTTCTGATTATCGACGAAGGCTGGCTAGCGCTCGACGACATCCGCTTCGCCCAGCAATTGCGTGAATGGCTGAAGACCCTGCGCAAGAAAAATGCCTCGGTGGTGTTCGCTACCCAGTCGCTCGCCGACATCGAGGATAGCGCGATTGCCGCCGCCATCATCGAGAGCTGCCCGACCCGGCTGTTCCTGCCGAACGAGCGCGCAATCGAGCCACAGATCACGGCGGTCTATCGCCGCTTCGGGCTCAACGACCGCCAGATCGAGATCGTCAGCCGGGCCACGCCGAAACGCGACTACTACTGCCAATCCCGCCGCGGCAACCGGCTGTTTGAATTGGGCCTCGGCGACGCCGCGCTCGCCTTCGTCGCGGCCTCCTCCAAGACCGACCAGGTCACCATTGCCGAACTTGTCGCCGAACACGGACGCGACGGCTTCGCCGCGGCCTGGCTGCGGCGCAAGGGCAACGCCTGGGCGGCCGATCTCCTTCCCACCTTCACCCCGGAGCCATCCCCATGACCCGCATCCGTTCGCTTGCCGCAATCGCCGCTCTCGCCGCCTCCCTCTTCGCGGCCACGCCATCGTCAGCCCAGATCGCGGTGTTCGATCCGTCGAACTACAGCCAGAACCTGATGACCGCGGCGAATACGCTCAGGCAGATCGACAATCAGCTCACGGCGATCCAGAACCAGACCCAGATGCTGCTCAACCAGGCGCGGCATCTGACCAGCTTGCCGACGTCGCTGCTCAACGACATCGATCGCACCTTCACCCAGACCCAGAACCTGCTCCGGCAGGTCGACAAGATCGCCTATGACGTGCAGGCGATCGAGCAGACGTTTCAGAAGTATCAGGGCTTTGGCGCATCGCAGAGCGATCAGCAGTTGATCAACGGCGCGCGTGACCGCTGGCAGACATCGGTGTCGGCGTTTCAGCATTCGATGAGCATCGGCGCCGCCACGGTGAATAACCTTCCCGCGACGCAAGCCCACACCGACACCTTGGTCGGTGCCAGCCAGTCGGCGGTCGGCGTGCTGCAGGTCAGCCAGGCCGGCAATCAACTGCTCGCGGTGCAGGCGCGGCAGCTCGCCGATCTCACCGCGCTGATGGCGGCGCAAGGCCGGGCGCAGTCGGTCGAACAAGCCCGGCAAGCAGCAGGCGAGGACCAGGCGCGCGAACAGGTCCGCCGCTTCCTGACTGGCGGCCGGGGCTATCAGCCGCAATCCGTCCAGATGTTTCATTGAAGGGTAACGCCAATGCGCACCCGCGTGGCCATTACGATCCTTCTCGCTGCCTGTGTTGCGGGCTGCAGCGTGCCGCTGCGCTGCGGGCCGGAGGCCGCGATTGGCCATGCCACCGAGCCTAGCGCACTCGATGGCCGGCTCGTGCGTTGCAGCGCGCTCGACCCGAAGGTCGCCGCCGACGACGCCGACTGCAAAAGCGCCTGGGCGGAAGCCCGCAAGCGCATCCTGCCAACACCATCGGGGAAATAACCATGAACAACACCGGCGTGATCGATCATTTCCTCGACGTCTTCACCCGCTACATCGATTCCGGCTTCGGCCTGCTCGGCAGCGATGTCCAGTATCTCAGCGCCACCCTGATTGCGATCGACATCACGCTGGCCGGCCTGTTCTGGGCGATGGCCGCGGACGAAGACGTCATCGCACGGCTGATCAAGAAGACGCTCTATATCGGCTTCTTCGCCTTCATCATCGGCAACTTCAATTCGCTGTGCCGCGTGGTGTTCGAGAGCTTCTCCCAATTGGGGCTCAAGGCGTCGGGCTCGGCGCTGTCGTCGGCGGATTTTCTGCGGCCGGGGAAACTGGCGCAAGTCGGCGTCGACGCCGGCAAGCCGCTGCTCGACGCCGCCTCCGGCCTGATGGGCTACGTCTCCTTCTTCACCAACTTCGTCCAGATCTTCGTGCTGCTGGTGGCGTTTCTGGTCGTGGTCATCGCCTTCTTCATCCTGGCGGTGCAGCTCTTTATGACGCTGATCGAATTCAAACTGACGACGCTTGCGGGCTTCGTGCTGATCCCGTTCGCCCTGTTCAACAAGACCTCGTTCCTCGCCGAAAAAGTGCTCGGCAATGTCGTCGCCTCCGGCGTCAAGGTCCTGGTGCTCGCCGTTATCGTCGGTATCGGCACGTCTCTGTTCAGCGAATTCACTCAAGGATTCGGCGGCAACCAGCCGACCATCGAGGACGCGCTCGCGATCATGCTGGCGGCGCTGGCGCTGTTCGGGCTCGGCATCTTCGCGCCCTCGATCGCCGCGGGGCTTGTGTCGGGCGCGCCGCAGCTCGGCGCGGGCGCCGCGGTCGGGACTGCTGTGGCCGCAGGCGGACTTGGCGTCGCCGGCGCAATGGCGGCAAGCGGCGCCGTGGGCGTTGCCGGCGGTGCAATCGGTGCCAGCACACGCGGCGTGGCATCAGCCGCAGGACTATCGCCGGCCTCAACCGCGTCGACTTCAAGCGGCCCACCTGCCTGGGCGCAGCGCCAGGCCGGCAGCCAGACCATTAAGCATGGCGCCTCCGCCGCCATTCATGCCGTGCGCTCCGGCGACCACGGCGGCGGCTCGAATTCCGTTCCTCTCAATCAGGATGACCGCGCATGACTCTGTTCCGCCGACCGAGTGTCCGTTACGGCAAGACGCCCGCGCCCGAGACGCCGTATCAGAAGGCAGCCCAGGTCTGGGACGAGCGCATCGGCTCGGCGCGAGTCCAGGCCCGCAACTGGCGGCTGATCGCCTTCGGCAATCTCGCGCTCGCGGCCGGTCTCGCGGGTGGTCTGGTCTGGCATGCGACACGCGGCACCGTCGTGCCCTGGGTGGTGCAGGTCGATCAGTTCGGCCAGGCGCAGGCGGTGGCACCAGCGGTCGCCGACTACAAGCCGACCGATGCACAGATCGCCTGGCACCTGGCGCGTTTCATCGAGCAGGTGCGCGCGATCCCGGTCGATCCCGTCATCGTGCGGCAGAACTGGCTGTCGGCCTACGACTTCGTCACCGATCGCGGCGCGCTGGCGCTCAACGACTATGCGCGCACCAACGATCCCTTCGCCAAGGTCGGCAAGAGCCAGGTCGCGGTCGATGTCTCCAGCGTGATCCGGGCTTCATCGGACTCGTTCCGGATCGCCTGGACTGAGCGCCGCTACGAGAACGGCTCTCTCGCCGCGACCGAACGCTGGACCGCCATTCTCACCATCGTCATCGAGACCCCGCGCGACACGGAAAAGCTGCGCCGCAACCCGCTCGGGGTCTTCATTCACGCCCTCAACTGGTCAAAGGAGCTTGGCTGATGCGACCCCGCACCCTTCTTCACATTATTATATGCACGTTGCCGGCCGCGGGTTGCGCCAACACCTGGAAGCCGCCGCAGATCGGCTATGACGATCTCGAGCCGGCGGTGCTGCAGGCCGACCCGCCGAAGCCTGTCCAGGTGGTCGAACTACCGAAACCCCTGCCCCTTCCCGGCCAGCTCAAGCCGTTGCCGGGAAAGACCACGGCGAAACCCGAGCCGAAGGATCCGAAGGAGCGGGTCGCCAAGGCCAATGACGCCGCGCGGGTGCAGCCGACACGTCACGGCTATCTCAACGCCGTGCAGGTCTATCCCTTTGTCGAGGGCGCGCTCTATCAGGTCTATACCGCGCCGGGACAAGTCACCGACATCGCGTTGCAGGATGGCGAGCAACTGGTGGGATCGGGTCCGGTCGCCGCGGGCGACACGGTGCGCTGGGTGATCGGCGACACTGAAAGCGGGACAGGTGCGACCAAACGGATTCACATCCTGGCAAAGCCGACGCGGCCGGATCTCACCACCAATCTCGTCATCAACACCGACCGGCGAACCTATCTGATGGAGTTGCGCTCCACGGAGAAAACCTACATGGCCTCGGTGTCGTGGCAATATCCACAAGACCAGTTGATCGCGCTGCGCCGGCAGAACGAACAGGCGGATGCTGCGGCGCCGATCGACAGCGGCATTGACTTGGGCAAGCTGCGCTTCCGCTACGCGATCGAGGGCGACGCGCCGCCGTGGCGGCCGACGCAGGTGTTCGATGACGGCGCCAAAGTCTATATCGAATTCGCTCGGGGCATCAGCCAGGGCGAGATGCCGCCGCTGTTCGTGATCGGCAGCGATGGCGCGACCGAACTCGTCAACTACCGCACGCGGCAGAACTACTACATCGTCGACCGGCTGTTCGCGGCGGCCGAACTTCGCCTCGGCGGCGACAACCAGCAGAAAGTCCGCATCATTCGCACCGACGGATGGAGGTTGTGGTGAGCGATCAGCACTCCCATCCCGACGATGCGCTGGCCGCGCAGTTGCGGCTGCATCCGGAGCCGCCTCGCGTGACGCGACTTTCCAGAAAAGTACTGGCCGCTCTCGGGAGCGTGGTCGGCATCGCCGTGCTGGGCGCGATGATCTACGCGCTGCAATCGCGCGGTATGCGAACCGGCAACGGCACTGAGCTCTACTCAACCGACCACAAGACCACCGCGGACGAACTTGCGAGGCTGCCGAAAGACTACACCGGCCTGCCGCAGGAAGCGCCGCCGCCGCGGACAGTCCCGCAACTCGGACCTCCCCTTCCCGGCGATCTTGGCCGGCCCATTCTGGGCGCCCAGGGCGGTGCGACCGGGCTCGATCCAGGTGAACAGCGGATCGTGCAGGAGAATGAGGCGGCCCGCGTCAGCCGCGTGTTCGCCTCGACCAACGTGCGCCAGGCCATCGCGTCCGCCGCCACGACGCCCGCGGCATCGCCGGCGAACGCGCTTCCGCCTGACACCAAACCGCCGCTCGATCCGGATTCGTTGCAGAACATGCAGGACCGCAAGCTCGCCTTCGCCAATGCCGTGCCCGACAAGCGCACGGTGAGCCCAGACCGGCTTGAGCGTCCCGCATCGCGCTACATCGTCCAGGCCGGTGTGGTGATCCCGGCGGCGCTCATCACTGGCATCCGCTCGGATCTGCCGGGCGAGATCACCGCGCAGGTCACGGAGAACGTCTATGACAGTCCGTCCGGCAAATATCTCCTGGTGCCGCAGGGTGCGCGGCTGATCGGGCAATACGACAGCCAGATCTCCTTCGGGCAGTCGCGTGTGCTCCTGGTGTGGAATCGCATTATCATGCCGAATGGCCGATCGATCGTGCTGGAGCGGCAATCGGTCGCGGACCGCGCGGGTTATGCGGGTCTCGAAGATGGCGTCGATTACCATTGGGGCAACCTGCTCGGGGCGGCTGCGATCTCCACGCTTCTTGGCATCGGCAGCGAACTGGTTCTCAGCGGCGACAACTCGCTGGTGCGAGCGCTCAGAACCGGCAGCCAGGACACCATCAACCAGAGCGGCCAGACCCTGGTGCGGCGGCAACTCAACGTGCAGCCGACGCTGACCATCCGGCCGGGATTTCCGGTGCGCGTCATCGTCAACCGCGACCTGGTCCTTGCGCCTTATAAAGTCTGATGAGGATGACAATGAGCAAGCTCAAGCTCGGAGCGCTACCGGACGACAAGCCGATCAAGCTCACCATCGAATTGCCCGCTTCCGTGCATCGCGATCTTCTTGCCTATGCCGAGGTGCTGACGCGTGACACAGGGCAGTCGGCCGATCCGATCAAACTGATCGCGCCGATGCTGGCCCGCTTCATGGCGACGGATCGCGCGTTCCGAAAGGTGCGGAAGACCGTCCCGTTCGCAGCTGATCAATCGCCCCGATCGTGACGGGATCGGAGCGGTCTGTCATCGGCTCGCGCAGCGTGTCGAGGAAGGTCCGAAGCGCCGGATTGTCGTTGTGGGGCATCCAGCAGGCAAAAAACGGCACGAGGCTTGGCGTGTGTCCGTCGGTGAGCAGACGGTAGACGATACTGGAATGCTCCGTGCTGGCGTCGGATTCATAAACCAGTGTCACGTCATGTCCGAGCCCGATGAGACTGAGCGAGAAGTCATGCCCGATGTTGTGATGATGGATCGTCGGCATCGGGCCCGTGCGGTTGAGCTTGTGCAGCAGGAGTTCGCCGAGATCGGGACCCGGATCGCGGCCGAGGATGACGTGCTCCTTGCGCAGATCGTCCCACGCCAGCGGCCGCTTGCCGGCAAGCGGATGCGATCTTGGCATGGCCACGAGGATATTCTCGCGCCACAACGCCATGACTTCGTGAGAGCCGTGGCGGGTGTGATCGGCAACGATCGCGATGTCGATCGCGCCGGCATCGAGGCGTTTCATCAGATCCTTGCGCTCGCCGTCGGTGTATTGGATCTGCACTGCGGGAAACCTGTCCCGATAGGCCGCGAGCGCCGCGCGCAACCGGCCGCGCCACGGCGACACAGAAAGTCCGATCCGGAGCGAGCCGCTGTGTCCGCGCCTGGAGGCGGAGGTGTTGACCAGCACTAGATTGAGGTCATTGAGCACGCGGCGGATTTCCGCGATGAATCCCTCGCCGGCGACGGTGCGCCGTAGCCCGTGCCGGTGACGGGTGAAGAGCTTGACGCCGATCTGGGTCTCGAGCGCGCGGACGCGCCGGCTGATGGTTGATGCGGGAACGCTGCATTGCTGTCCAGCCTTTGAAAAGCTGCCCTGCTCAGCGGCGGCGAGCGTTTGGATCAAGGTCACAAGCTCGGTGCTCCTGATCATCGCGGCACACGCCCCCGACAGGATTGCCGCGGCCTCGGATTGCGGTTGGAAGGCCGCTTCGATGCCTTGGGATTTTCTATTCGCCCAATACAATGGGCCGGTTTTTCCGCTGGTCACTCACCTGCGACCGACAGCCATCATTTCTTTGCCGACCGAGTGAACAACATCCCGGAACACGACAATCTTATTAAAGACAACTGAGCGGCTTCCAACCTGCAAAGTCTCGGGATGGACAGGCATGCACAAAGACGTGACTGGAGATTTCATCTCAACAAGATCAAGCCACGGGGAAAGTTCGCATCTCGTTTAATTCGGCCCAAATATAGACGACCTCGACTTCGCCGCGGTCACGATCGCCACGCCGGTGGGCCAATCGGTGACGAGCAGATACATCCATACCCTCGACATGACGCTCATCATGGCGACGGACACGATCTCCGGCTACATCCAAGGGCCTCTTCGACAGAGAGTCGTGAAATTTCCGGCGAGGGCTATCGCGGATCGACTGGATATCAGGCCTTGTCAGCCCGTCAGATTACCGGCAGCAAATCCTACGCGAGAAGCATGTGAAGCCAAGCGCCATGACCCGACCCGATATTGCTGCGTCCGTGCGGGGTTGCCCTTTAACCCGCCGAGCCCCTGCTTGAGGCCTTCCAGCAGCAGGAGGATGGCGACCCCGCAGCCGCGCGCGACTGCGATGTCGTCAGGGTGCAGTGGCCCGAAATGAAACAATTCGCGGGCCGATGGAGCGGCAACTGCCAGGGTAAGCATCGCGACCGTCGACGCCGTTGCCGACCACAAAGCCGGATTGCGCCGACGGAACACCGCCCACAGCGAGGCGCCCTTTGAACGGTTGACGAGGACGAAGCCGAGATTGGCCGCAACGAGCGTGGTGAATGTCAACGCGCGCGCGTCAGCCTCTTGCAAACCCTGGCGCAGCGCAAGCGCGAACAAACTGGCGACCAAAGCAGCATCAGTGCACCCTGTACTAGCTCCCAAGCGATATGCCGAGACCCAAAGAGCGTTTGCCCGGGCGCGCGTGGCTGGCGGTTCATCTGCCTCCTCTGCCTCCGTATCGAATACGATAGAACACATCGGATCGATGACGAGTTCGAGAAAGGCGATGTGCAGCGGCCAGAAAACAAGCGGCAACCCAAAGAGAAGCGGGATCAAGGCAGGCCGGCGATCAGAACGTGGATCGCAAAGATTTAGGCCGTCGCCTTGCGAAGATTGTCGTAGATGCGGCGGCCAAGGCGGACGGCAGCAACGATTGCGGCAAATCGTCGTCAAGCAGAACGAACGCTGCCGCCTCCTTGGCTACGTCGGTTCCGCGGCCTCCCATCGCGAGCCGATATGCGCCGCCTTGAGCGAGGGCGCGTCGTTGCCCCCGTCTCCCGTCATCGCGACAATTTCGCCGTTGGCTTTGAGCGCTTGGACTATGCGCAACTTTTGTTCCGGTATCGTGCGTGCGAACACCGTCGCACTGCGGGCTCATACAGCCAGTTCGGCGTCGTTCATGCGGTCAAGATCGGCGCTGGACACGACGTCGCTCGCGTTCAGTCCAGCTTGTTCCGCGATCGCCCACGCCGTGTCTCCATGTAGTCGCCGGTAATCATCACGACCCGCATGCTGGCTGAGCGGCATTCGCGGACAGCAGCCGGCACGGTCGGACGCAGCGGATCGGCCAGCCCAACGAGGCCGATAAAGCAGAAAGATAGATCGCGCGGCGTTTCCGGCATCGCCATATCGCGCGGCAGTTCGGCAATCGCAACACCGAACACCCGCATCCCCTGCCGCGCCATCTCGTTGACCTTATCGGCGAGCCGGGCGTGATCATCGGGCGAGAGCCCGGACAGACCGGCAATGGCCTCAGGCGCGCCCTTCGTCGCGGCAACCTGGCTGCCGTCGTCCTCCCATTCCCAAAGATTAGTCACGGCGAGTAGACCAGGACGCAGACCGTACTCCCGTTTAAGTGATAGCCCACGATACGGTGTGTTCGCCGCGAACGTGTCACTGCCATGCACGCGAAATGCCTTCTCGGTCGGGTCGAATGGATCGCGCGCGTTCGCAAGGATGCCGTATCGGATGAATTCAGCCGTAGCGCCGGCTGGCTCGCCGTCTCCCGTCCACCATCCCTCGCCCGCAGCGCCAAGGGCGACGATCGTCATGCGGTTTTCCGTCAAGGTGCCAGTCTTGCCGGTGCATACTCCGCCGCCCGCCACCGTTTGCAGCGCTGTCTAAGCGCGGGCCGGAAAGGCAAGACCATGAATAGGGCCGGTAGACCAGGATAGGAGCAGAAACCGAATATATGCTTCCGCAGTGCGGCAATGCGCACCAATGAGACAAGCGCTGTCACCTCAGCGATTGGCAGAATCTCAAACTGCTACAGTTGCTCGCGCTCATGACTGTTTGTCGCCTGCTGAAGTGTCGTTTGCTCATCCATTGACACCGAGTGATGTTCGATATTGTGATAATGGATCGTTGGCAGTGGCCCCCGCACGGTTGGGCTTGTGCGGCAGGAGCGCGCCGAGATCGGGGCCGAGGATGACGTGTTCGTTGCGCAAATCGTCACAAGTTAGCGGCTGCTTGCTGGCGAGCTGGTGCGCCTCGGAATTGCAACGAAAATTCTCCCTCGCCACAGCGTGATCGCCTCATGGAAGTCATGCCGGATGTGATCGGCGACGTCTCATAAAAAAGCTCAGCGACAATTTGAGGCACTCTTTATTCTCAAGCCGTTTTGGCAATGAAATTGACCGCCCCGGCAGCAGATTCCCGCAGCAAGCGTCCGCGTAGTTATGGGCTGCCCCAACTTGTATTGGTTCGCACGGATCGCGCGGCGATCAGATCTGAGCAGATCGCTAAGGAAACTCGCTCGGGCGCAGCTACAAATTGACTCGGACAACGACCGCGCGGTTTCTGTCTCAGCGACCTGGCGGAGGCGGAATTCTGCGTGAGGTTGCCGGCTGACTCGGCATCGGCAACAGAAGGGGGTGCTCGGCGTCCGGGGAGCAGCGACTGGGTCTGTTTGCGCCCCCTGATACGCCTCGATGCAGCGTCGCGTTTGATCCGGATCATTGAGCTGGGTGCATTCGTTAACGTTTTGGGTGTTTGGCCAGCGCGACTGAGCTTGTGCTGTTCCCGGTTCGAGAAACAGGAGGGCACCAATCGCGACAAATACACAAAAACGAGCTTTGGAACTCATGATCTTATCCCTCGATTGGATTGCAGGAAGAGACATCCTGGCGATGCCGAATTCATGTCCTTGCAGCCACACATCATAGCGATATGACATATTTCTTAGTAAACCTATCCCAACCACGTACCGAGCAAACTTCTTGTTGAGGCCAGCAACGTCCTCAGCAACAGCAGGTCAATTAAGAAACCTACGGGACCACTCGTTGGCCTCCGCTTCGCCGCCGATCGAAAGAACCGCAAACGGCTGCAGCTATATCCGGCACAACCGTTTGGAAAACCAGAAGGCGTCAGCCACCTGTTCCGATGATCCCTGGCGCTGATGCGCTATCCGCTGCCTGTCTTCTGACTGGCGCTGCGGAGGTCAAGCCGCCTTGGGGCTGAAGATTTGCCGGGTCAGGCTTATCGGCATTCCCGTGGACCCGAAGCACAGGACCTTGCGAAACGGCAGCAACAGGAGACGCCGGAATGGCTTGCTGGTGTTCCGGCGCCCATGGTTCGTATTTTTCTTGTGCCAGATATTTCTGAACAATGGATCGTTCGGCAACGGGATCAGCAAATCGCCAGATCTTTCGGCGTGCCCCCTCCACAACAGTGGCATAAACTGCCAGATCAATCGCCTGACGGACCGCGAGTTGCGTGGGTTCGGTACGCGTGATGCCTGCTTCCGCCTGAAGTAGCTTGTTTACGGCGACGTATTTAAACGCACTGCCCTGAACCGACACGGAATAGACTGTTTTTGTGGTTGTGACGCTGGTCAGCACCTGTCCAGACTGAACCGACACCACGCGCATGGCGACAGTCACGGTATCCTTGCGGTACTTTGCATCGCCACCAATTCCGAGATAATTGGCACCCAGCCCCCCGGTCACCACGTTGCCATCGAAGGCGATGATACCGCCCTCAATGATCAACCCCGCAAAGTGAAGCGGCGGCAGCGGCCGTGCGTTGTCTCCATCGATTTCCTTGCGGGTTGCGGTGACGAGCTGACGCTCCTGGAGAAGACTTGCGAGGCCGGTTCGTTCGACCACGGTGAACCAGCTTCCGTTGCCGGCGCGACGCAGTGCATCGACGGCGAAAGCTGTTCCGCCCTGCGTCACCGCACGTGAAAAAACAGCTAGGTTATCGTTAGGTTCATTTTTGCCGGTCAGGTCGGCAAACTGATAGACAGCGATATCGACCTTGCGCTTCGCCCGCGGCAATGTCTCAAGCTCCGCCGCCGTCACGGAAGGCAGCGTTACGGTTGGCGCTTCCTCGAGAAACTCGCGCGCGGGTGGAGGAGCACATCCGGCCAGGCCCAGCAAGCCCACGACGACAATTAAGAACCAACCCAAGCGCACCTTACGCAACCCCCCAGAGCCCAAGAAGTCCAAGCCACGGCAAACAACTCGTCACGGAATTAAACCGGCGCGCTCATCAACTAAGGCCCCGCCGGCACCACGATATTCGTAATCGAGGTGCCGTCATTGATCGCGATGTTGATCTGGTTGCCGACTTTTGCGAACGTAATCGACGTACTTCCAAAGCTGAAATTGCCGGATGTCTGGGCGTTGGCGCCGAAAATCGCCTGGGTGATCTGGTTCGCGAATGAGCTGAGCAACTGGCTCTGCAACTGCGCCGCAAAGATCTGCCCTGGCGTCAGGGCCGAGCTTCCACTGCTGCTGCCGCGCGCGGCCGCAGCTGCGGCTTGTGCTGCGGTCTGATTGGCGAGCGGAATGTTTTGTGCGTTAGCCAGGCCCAGCAGATTAGGACCATTGTTCGGATTGCCGCCGAATGAGGGATTGACCGGCTGATAGACCAACGTTCCTGCGCCCGCCCGCCCGCATGCCGCAACAACCAGCATCGCGGCAACGACCAGCATCGCGGCGGCAACCAGCATTCCAGGCCGCAGTCCAAGCGGGAAAACCGGCCATGGACAAAATCCATAGGTCGTTATCGCAGCCGCCTGAATGATAGGCCCATCGCATTTGCGTGCGATGTCAGCACGACGATCTGGCACGGACGTCCCCTATCCCAAAAACGCACATGTCAGCGCAGCGCGATCCGCACTTCCCGGCAACCCGCGCCCACCAACGACTAGATAGAAGACAACTGACGGCAGCCTAACCTGCAAAAAAATAGCGAAAAATTTACGATTCGCCCGGCCGGCTTCAGCCATCCCGCCAAGGCAGCGACTATCCGCCTGCCTGCGGTCCATTCCGCTCAAGCTCGCGGAAATCGGCGGAGAGTCCTAACGCTGAATTTAGGAAGCCAGCGCTCGGCTAAACGACCTCAAGCCCGGTTGAGCCTCGTCGGGGAAGCCGCATCATTTCCGTCCGATCCCGGTCTGGGTGACCGAGACCGACTGATTGCTGGCCGTTTGCGTGATGCTGTAGGACAAGTTCTGGCCAGTCTGATTGGAGCTGTAGCTGTTGTTGCTGGTCCCGTTCGGAGTCGTGATCGTATAGGTATTCCCGTTTCCGGACTGGATGCCGCTATAGGTATTGCCGTTGCCGTTGACCGTGACATTGAAGGTGTTGTTATCGCCCAACTGGTTGGTCAGGAGCGCGTTGGAACTGCCGTTTGCTGTCACCGTCGAGGTATTGCCGTTGCCGTTCTGACTGGTCACCAGCGTGTTGGAATTGCCGTTCGCCGTCACAGTCGAGATGTTGGCAGTGCCGGCCTGCGCCTGCGACGTGACATTGCCGCTCCGGAACGCGCCGAGCGTCACATCGCTCGAGGCCACGTTGCTGTTACCGCTCTGATTGATCGTCGCGTTGTTGCCGCCGAGGCCAGGCGCGGCCGCGTTCACGATATAGGCGCCGGTGTCCGTATAGCGGGAAATGTCCGTATAGGGCGACGTCGCCAAGAGTGTCTGGGCGCTTGCGGATGAGGCGGCGAGCGACGTCGCCAAAGCCATCGCTGTGAGCGAGGCAGATGCTTTGAAATTCATTTCGACTCTCCGTTTGGCAACGAGCAATTGTAGGTCCGATAATTCACCGTAACCGAGAATTCGGTCTTGTAGTCGGCGTTCGGATCCACATTGAAATTGGCGAGACCGACATAAGTCTCCGTATTCGCGTCGAAGGTGACCGGGCCGCCCATCTTGATGTTGGATGATCCGGCCGGACCCGACCTCACGACATGCAGGGAGTAGATGCCCTGGCCGGCCTCGGGGCTCACCACGCGCCCGCGCACCTGCACTTTGTCGCCAACATTTTCGCGCACGACGACGCACACAATTTGGGGCGATTGATCCAAGGCGGCCATTGCTCCACTCCCGCAATGGCAAAACTTTTACCCCGGCCAAGGCGGTCGGGGCAAGCAGACTGCAACGATTTATTAAGCAAATATCCGGTTTGGCTAATGAAGAAAGGCGCGCTGAACTACTGGCGGATGTGAGCCACGTTGCCGCGGCCGTTTTGTGAAACAAATGCGACGTTGTTGTTCGATACCTGGTTTACCGAGAGCTGATTGGTGCTACCGACCTGGCTGGCGATGATCAGATTGTTGCTGCTGGACTGCGCCAGCCACGCAGACTGGTTGTTGCCGTTCTGCGAGGCGTTGATCTGGTTGGAGTTGCCACTCTGGTTGACCAATAGGGTATTGCCGAGACCCGTCTGGCTCGCGATCAGGAGTTGGTTGAAGCCGCTTTGATCGGCGCGCAGGCTGTTGCCGCCGCCATCCTGCATGACAGTCGCCGACAAGGCGGTGCCATTCTGACCGAGCCTGGCACCGTTGCCATTCCCAGCCTGCTTCATGCCGCTGGCGTTCTGCATGCCCGCCTGGATCACCTGAAAGGTGTTGCCGCTGCCGTTCTGCACGATCGTGATCGCGCTGCTGTCGGCGTTCTGGGTGACCGTGGCCTGATTACGGGTGTCGCTCTGGGTGATGACGATGACATCGCCGCTAGCGGGTGCCTGATAGACGACAAAACTCGCTGCGGTGGTGCCGGTACTGATAACCGACGCCAGCGTCGTGGTGGAGGCCAGCACCGCTGTAAGTCCGGCCATCAGACCCATGCTGAAAATGTTGACCTTCATAACCCGCTCCCCCTGCCGCATTTTTGCAATGCGCGAAGCATCGCAGAGGGGTGGAAAGCCGCCTTTAAACTGGCCATTCAAATTGTAGCAAATCGAACCTCAGCGCCCCGAAGGGCACTGAAGCCGGGGATATTAGCTAACGGCGCGCTAATATCACGGGCTCGCGGATTATTGCCTGATGGTCAGCGAGTGTCCGGCACCACTCTGGCTGTAGGTGGCGGCATTGCCATTGCTCCGCGCGGCCTCCGCTCCCTGGGTCACGATCGCCGAATTACCCAGCGCCGGACTGTTACCGCCGCCGGCCTGCGTACCGACGATGGTGTTGTTGCTGCCGTATTGCGACAGCGTTGCCAGTTGGTAACCGCCCGACTGACTCGAACTGGCGTTGTTGATGTTGCCATTCTGGTACAGCACTACGATGTTGCGGGTATCCGACTGGATCAGGAGCGCGATATTTCCGTTGCCGATCTGATCGCTCAGCGTCACCTCGTTGTCGCGGCCGGTCTGGTTCACCCTCAAGCGGCCAGAGCTGCCGGACTGGGTGTTGTGCGCTTGGTTGCCCGAGCCGTCCTGCACGAAGGTCGCCGCATTGCCGAGCACACCGGTGCCACCGACTGACTGGGTGCTGAACACCTGCTGGCTCGCCCCGTGCTGGATGACCGTCGTAGAATTACCGATGCCGTTCTGGTCGCTGTTCGCCGCGTGACCGCCGCCGCCGTCCTGCGTAACAGCGAGGCTGTGCTGGCTACCGAGCTGGTTGGACAGAACGCTATTGAGATTGCTCGGCCCGCTTTGAACCACGGACAACACGAGATTGGCCCCGTTCTGGGTGGTGCTCACCGTGTTCGAACTGCCAATCTGGCTGATCGCGGCAGTGTTGCCGACGCCACCTTCCTGCAGGACGCTGAAATCATTGTCGTTGCCGGTGGTCGACAGCTCCACCGAATTGTGATCTGCGCTTTCTTTCTGCTCGATGGTATGGGTGAAGGCGATCCAGTTGCCGTTGTTGTCACCGATCTGATTGATGATCACTCTGCCGGTGTTGCCATACTGATAGATGCTGGCAAGGTTCGTCGAGCCGGACTGCACGCCATTTACCGTATTATTGGCACTCTGATGGGGCGCGCCGGTATTGGCCTGAATGATGTGGATGATGTTTTTGCCGGTACCTCCGGTGTTGTTCTGGGTGAACGCCGTGAGGGCGGTGCCGACTTGACCGAAATTGGCCTTGGTTTGATCAATGTTGGCCGTCTGGACGCCGACCTGCACGAGGAAGGTGGTCGAGCCAACAGCGAGCGCGGATGGTGCCGGCGCAAGAACAAACACGCATGCGGAGACCAGCAACAGCGTTCTCATGGCGCAGTCTCCTTAATCGAAGTCGCTGTCATGTTAAATGACGTACAGCTCATGACAATGTCAGGCGGGCGTGAGCCCGCCTGACATACTTCGCGAGACAAGCCTTGCGGCTTACTGCCTGACGACCGCGCGATTGCCGGTGCCGTTCTGCACCGTTGTCGCGGTGTTGTTGCTGCCGACCTGGCTGACGGCGGCGTAGTTGGCGCCACCACCGAATTGATTGACGTTGATCGTGTTGTTGCTGCCGAGAGCGCCGGCCGTGTAGGCGATCGTTGTTGCACCCACGTCCGGCGCATGGCTCGTGAAAGACGCCCCCTGGAGCAGATAGGCGTTGTTGCCGCTGCCGCCCGACTGAGTGACCGTGATCTTGTTCGGAGCCGCCGCGGTCGCCGCGCTGTTCTGGTAGGCGACGACAATGCTGTTGAGCGAGGACGTATCCTGGGTCACGCTCAACCGGCCGTACGTGCCATTCTGCTCCATCAAGGTCACCTGGTTACCCGAACCTCTCTGGGTGTACTCGGCGTTGCCGTTGGAGCCCGACTGAGTATTGCTGATCGTGTTGTTGGTGCCGGTTTGTACCAAGTCGGCTTGGTTCGAGTTGCCTAACTGACTGTTGGTGATCGTGTTGCGGGTGCCGGACTGCACCACATCAGCAATATTCGAGGTGTCATACTGGTAGTTGACGATGTGGTTGCTGTCGCCGGTCTGCGATTGCACAGTCAGCCTGGCGTTGTTGGCGGACTGATAGCTGACGATCACGTTGCCTTCGCCATCCTGCGTGGTAACCGTCAACGTATTGCCGCTGCCAAATTGGCGCGCACTGACTCCGTTGTTATAGCCAAGCTGATTGTTCACGGTGACGTGGCCGAACGAGCCGTACTGCTCGTTACCAATAGAGTTCTCGATGCCGCCCTGATTGCTCACAAGCAGATGATTATTGGTGCCAGTGTCCTGGATGTTCATCACGAAGCCGTATTCGCCGGTCTGCGCGATGCCGGCGGTCTGGTACGTGCTGCTCTGCGAGTTCTCGATCGCTCCGCCCGTCCCCGCCTGCGTCGTAGTAAGACTGTTGTTGCTTCCCTGTTGATAGTTGTAGACGTTCAGGTTAGCGCCCGACGCACTTACGGTCCCCTGCTGGATGGTGGCGGAGAGAGAACTGCCTGTCTGGAACGACCTGGCCGAAGACCCGGAACCATACTGCCATAGATTTAATGAGTTCCGCGTCGCCGCGGTGTTCGACGCGGCACTCGTCTGAATGAGGTCGCCCGCGTAATTGTAGCTGCCGCTCTGGGTCACGGCGATGCTCTGGTTAGCGCCGACCTGCCCGAGCCGAGCAATGTTGGAGCCGCCATTCTGAGATACCGTCGCTGTGTTGACAGTGCCAGACTGCCCGCCGCCGAGGTTGTTCGCTGACACCAGTCCATGGACTTGGTTCGAGCTGCCACTTTGGATGATGGTGATCACGTTGTTGCCGGTGCCGGCCCCGTCGCTCTGCGAGAAAACGACCGTGCCAACAATGCCGCCGGACTGGTCGATGTCAGCACTCTGAGCCGTGCCGCTCTGGGTGAGATTTGTGGACGAGCCGCCGGCGAAGGCGGATGCCGCGAACGCCACGATGGCAGTGGTCGTGAGAAGAAGCTTCTTCATGATGATAATCTCAAAAAGATACTAGCTAAAACGCTATCGCACGTCAGGTGGGCACCTACCCACCTGACAGATTCCTCGCCGCATGCCTGAGGCCTACTGCCTGACGACCGCGCTGTTGCTGGTGCCGTTCTGCACTGTTGTCGCCGTGTTGTTGCTGCCGACCTGGCTGACAGCGGCGTAATTGGCGCCGCCGGTTTGGCTGACAGTGATCGTGTTGCCGCTGCCGGCCACACCGGACGTGAGGCCGATCGACGCGTCGCCCGCCACAGGCAGCGTCGACCCGAACGCCGCACCCTGGAGCACATAGGCATTGTTGTCGCTGCCGCCCGACTGCGTGACCTTGATCTTGTTCGGAACAGAAGCAGTCGCCGCGCTGTTCTGGTAGGCGACGACGACGCTGTTGAGCGAGGTCGCATCCTGGGTCACGGTCAACTGCCCGTAGGCGCCAACCTGGTTTTGCAGAATCGCCCGGTTAACCGAACCGGTCTGGCTATACTCGGCGTTGCCGTTGGAGCCGGACTGAGTATTGGAGATGAAGTTACCGCTTCCGGACTGCATCGCCACACGTGCGGTATTGGAGGTGCCAGACTGGACGCTCGCGATCGTGTTGCCGCTGCCGTTTTGCAAATCAACCGTAAGACGATTGAAGGTGCCCGGCTGAACGTTGCCGATCGTATTCCCGTTGCCGCCCTGATTGATCACAAGCAGATCGTTTTTGTCGCCACTCTGGAAGTTACGCACCACATCCGAACCGGAGCTGTTCTGCGTGACGGCGACGGTGTGGTTTGTACCGGCCTGCTGGTTCTGGATATATCCACCTGTGCCCGCCTGCATCGCAGTAAAGCTGTTGTTGCTTCCCTGTTGCTCATTGTAAATCTCCAGCAGACTGCCCGAGGCGCTTGCGCTCCCCTGCTGGATGGCGGCGGAGAGAGAACTGCCTGTCTGGAACGACCTAGCCAAAGAACTACCAAACTGCGACAGAGAGGTGTATTCGGCGTCGTCGATGGATTTGCCGGGGCGGTAGTCTGCAAGAGATATGCTGCGTCATTGTTGTTGCCGCTTTGGGTCACAGCAATGCTCTGGTTGGCACCTGCCTGGCGCACCCCAACAAGATTGGCGTTGCCGCTCTGATTCACCGTGGTGCTGTTCGCGGTACCGGACTGTCCGCCGCGCGGATCGTAGTTGATGTTCAATCCGTAGACCTTGTTGGCGCTGCCTCCCTGAGTGATCGTGAGAACGTTGGCGCCGGAACTGCTGCCCCCGTTGTCCTGCTGGAAAACCACGGAGCCTGTGGTGCCGCCCGATTGGTCGATGTCAGCGCGGTGACCCGCGCCGATCTGGGTGAGCGTGGTGGACGAGCCGCCGGCGAAGGCGGATGTCGCAAACGCCACGATGGCAGTGGTGGTGAGAAGAAGCTTTTTCACGGTGACAACTCCCTTAAAAGTCATGATTCAGACATTGAACGATGATCGTGATGGCGGAATTCCGCCGCCCCTCGCCAAGGCTAGTCGCTCCGAGGAGCGGGGGCTGCGCCGCGGCCAAATTCGCCATTGCTGCTTGATGATAGGGGCGCTGCCGTTCTGGTTGGCGACTCTTCGCACCGCGAAGTGCTCGACGCCGAAGCGTTACGCGAGCGCCGGCAAAAGGAAGCAGACGCGTCAGTCCAAACAGCTTCAGACCCGAGAACCATCCCTCGCGCGTGACATCGCAATGCCGACCCAACGATTTGTGACAAATACCCCACTCGCCCTCAAACAGTTCAAGAGTCAGTGCCGCGGAACTCCGCAATCACTAACGAACAGTTAAAAGACAACTGGCCGGGGCCCAACCTGCAAAAATTATCGAAAATTGTTGAGAAGCGCTTGGCTGAAGCGCTCCCCTCGGCCAGCCAAGGCACCTGCGATCCACACCACCGAATCTTTGCCTGCGGCAATGCGGCATAGTGAACTTGCCTGCTCTGATATCGGCATCGCCCTCAACGGATTGACAAAACTGAAAATCAGCCAGAGAAGTGACGCGCCAGCAGTATGTTATTCATACGTTAGTGACGCTGCGTTCTTTCCGCGAGGTTATGCACCCGTAAAGAACTACCGGTCCGAGACAGGTTAACGCCGCACAGGCTGGGGATAAATTAGTCTGATGCTGTCTCTTGATGATCCGCGTTGGGGAGACGTTCAGCACGCCTACGGCGGTGCCGCCGATGTGCCGGACTTATTGCGGGTGCTAGCCTCATCAGCGGGACCAAAGGCCGGGGCCGCTATCGCAATGAGATATGGTTCAGTCTCTAGTCGAGCCTGTGTCATCAGGACGACGTTTATACGGCTTCCTATGCGGCCGCTCACTATATCGTGCAGATTGCGAACGATGCGAAAGACCCGATTGACTTCGGATTTTTCCAGCTACCGACCGCCATTGAAATCGCTCGTCGGACTGGGCGCGGGGCTGATATCCCCGAGGCCCTTGCCGATGAGTACCACCGCGCAACTGCGCAAATGGTCGAGAATGTAAGCCTTCATCGGCACGCGGCCTGGGACCAATCCATGCTGTTGTCCGCAGCGGCGGCGCTAGCCGTTGCGAAAAGACATATCGATGTCGCCGAAGCGTTCCTGAACCTGGACGCCGACTGGATCACGAAGATGAACAACTGCGAGTTCGATTAAGCTTTCGTGACGGCAGAGGGTATGATTTCGACCCGCGTTGATTACGCTGCAAATGATGTTAGAATTGAATTGATAGAAATATTGTTTTGCCGAGTTGAAAATGAACATGCGCAATCTGAGTGAACCTGATCGCGAATTTCGCTGGGTGCCTTGCCGCAGCCGGTGCTCCCGAACTTTCGTTAGTGCTCTTTTCGGATCGGCGATCTCGCTCATGGGAGTTACTGTTGCCACCGGACAGCAAGCTGACAAGCCTGTCCGCACGGTTCAGGCTCCACAATCCTCGCCCAGCCTGCCCCCGACCCTGGCGGAGCCGCCGGCCGCCCCCTCCGCGGCGGCATGCGATGCCAGCTGTGTCCACCGAAGCGCCGATGCTGCAGCGCAGGCTTGTGTGCCGCTGATCGAGGCTAAGGCGCCGCTTGATTACGACTGGCTGTCGCGGCCGTTCGGAGGAATGTTCACCCAGGCCGAGCAGCCGGGTGCCGACGGCATCGTCCGCTATCGCGGCGACGCCATCCGCGTGCTCACGATGCAAAATCAATGGATCCGCCACGCCTATGAGTGTGCCTACGATCCGGTCGCGCGCAGAATCGTGGATGTCGAGATCCGGCCAGGCCGACTGGTGCCGCCAGCGGATGTCGCGAACTTCATCGCCGATATTCTGAAAAAGCGGCCGGGTGCTCAGGTCACGACCACGCCGATCGCCAAGGAACCCGGTTCCCAGGTGGGACTTCCCCCAGCCCAAGCGAAGTCGCCCGCCGCGCCGCGCCGGGCCTACGGGGAGCGCGACGCCATCACCATAACCCAGTCAAAGCTGCACGGCTTGCAGGTCGATTCGGAGACCCGAATCGCGCAGTCGAAACGCAAACTAGAAAACTAAGTCACCATTTCGCCGAGATAGAAGAGGCGTGCGGGAGTAGCTTGATCGCTCGACCATCATCGCTCTTGGCAACTCGGTCAGACAACTGCCGCCCACCGTCATGCTTCAGCCTGTGAGCCTGCGCTTGGCTTTCCGCCGCAACGGCTGAGGAAAAGACCATCTGCGCAATCGATCGGATTGGGAGATACCCGTGTTCTTTGGTTTTCGGAAACGACGATCCCTGCAGCAGATGCTGGATACAGTTGCCGCTTGCGGCCTCTCGCTTCGCGAAGGCGTCTCCGCGGAGGCGCTCTATCAACCGAGGACTCAATGGGAGCCCGAACGATCGGTTGCTACCATCGAGAAGGGTGGATTTGAATCGCTGCTGATCGCGATGGGCGATGAGGGTTACGATCCGGCAACCCATGTCTCGCTCGATCCGCCCAGCGATGACGTCTGGTATTTCGACGTCGAGTTCATCGAGGGCCACGGCGCCTATAAGACCATCGTCAAGAGGCTTTGCCGCATGACCAGGGGCGGTCTCTCCTTCAATGAGATTGAGGACTACGTCGATGTGGAGGAAGGCGTCGCCTGGGTCGAGCTGAAAAGCGCCGGCAGGACCGAGCGGATCGAGCTCACGGTCAACAATGATTGGACCGACCCAAAAATCTTCCTAGAGATGCAGGAGCGTCTGAAAGCAACGGGCTCTTCGCTCCGCTTTGCCATGCAAAGCCTTGGCCAAGATTGCCTTATCGTTTGCCAGACGCCGGAGAACCTGAAGGCGCTCCATCGCGCCACCGGCCTTCGCTTCATGTTATAACGAGTCGGCTCGATCTCTGAGCCAAGGCGTTCCGTCCATTGGCCATCTCGTCTGTACCCGGAGAGATGATGTGTGGTCCGCGCCTCAGCGCACCTTGGGCACTCTAACCATAACCAATCTCGCTGAGCGCATCGCAAATCACTCTGATCTGCAAAAATATCGGAGCGTTCTTTGGAATCTCTTTTAAATACTTTGCATTCTTTCTGATCATCTCCTCGGACGCTTCTTAGCCTCCTCAAGATATAACTTGGCCTTACCTCGGTTTCCGAGGTGCTTGTGGAAGAAAGCCAACAACTCGAACCTTCGCGGCGATCCATAATTTCCCGCCCCAAAATTCCTATCTGCGTTTGACTTCATCAGATCGACGCACCGTGTCGTTCAGCTCATCGAGGTCAGGAATGATATCCCTTGATACGCGGTCGCAAATATCATTCACAACGATATTTAGGGCGCCGCCCTCGTCCGCTAAGTGCCATGCAGAGATATCCATTGTCGGTGGCGACTGTAGAACAGTTCATTGTGCCCGGAATCTGGATCAGCGGGCAATAGCCACGGTCGGCGAGGCGCTACGCGGCGACGTCCGCGTAGGCCTGATCGAGCTCGATGCCGAGGCCTTCGACGAGCCGGTTCATATAGTTGAAGAGCGCCACCGTCGCGACGAGGTGGTAGTACGCTTGGCCGTCCCATCCACAGCAAAGACCGCATTAACGTCGGACTTCGTCACGCTGTCAGACCGCTCGGTGAGCTTAACCGCGACCGCCAGCACGAGCCGCATCTTCGCCGGAATGTCCGTCTGCGCATCGTCGGCCAGCAGTGCTGCGACCGCCCCTTGCGGAACACCGAGACGTTCGGCTGTCGCCGTGCGCACGCCGTGGCAGTATCGGCAACTGTTCAGACCCGATACGTAGGCCGCGATCATCTCGCATTCGGCCTCAGTGAATGGCGATGCCCGTGCAGTAGCGCATCGTGAATTCGAGCGGCGAACGGTTCGTCTCCGGAAACGTCTTGAAGACGTCGAGCAGCGTGGCCTTGGCGGGCAACGACGGGAGATGAGCCATGGAGATCCTTTCCGGCTAGTCGCGGATCGAAAGGCGCGGTGCGATCCATTGCATCATGCGGCGTCCAAACAGCCCCCCGAGACTGACGAACATCACTGCCGTCCCGATGTTGAACATGATGATCATGAGTGTCGCGTCTCCCGAATGGAAGAGCGACAGGGCCGTCGCGGTGATCGCCGCCACCGACAGGCTGCCCATGCAGGTCACCGCGGTCGGACGTAGCGGTGCCGCGTAGCGCAGCATGACGAGCATCGCGAGCGACAGCGGCAGGCTGGTGAGCACCAGGGTGGCGAGGCAACGCGTCGCCTCTCCGATCGAGACGCCGTCGGGGCCGAACGAGACCCAATCGCCGAGGCACTGGTAGCCGATGTTCGCCAGCCAAAGGACGACTGCCGGCGCTGGCAGAAAGAGCCACAGGCGCGACCGGTCCGGCAGGCTCACCAGGAAGGCGGCGACTGCGGCGAGCATGCCCGTCAGGATCGCTCCGGTCATGCCGGCGGCGAACGATGGATCATGAATCCGCGTCGCGAGATCCGGACGGATCCCCTGACTGACCGCCAGGAGACCCACGACGACCGCCGCGAGCAGAAGCCAGCAGGCAGCGCGCATCACCGGAGAACGCAGCCGGCGTACCGGCTTCAAGTTCTTCGAGAGAGATTCGATGAGATCAGGTGTCGCAATCATGGCTCGCTCCGATCGCCGAGAATCTTCCGCAGGCTCTTCACCGCCCGGTGCACGTTCACCTTCAGCGCCGCGATCGACATGCCGCTCTCCGTCGAGGCCTCCTTCAGGGACATCTCCTTGAGCTTGAGTAGCTGTACCGCCTTGCGCTGCATTGGGGGAAGCTCGTCGATCGCCTTTTCGAGTTCGTGTCTGTCGGATCTCTCTTCAAGGTTCGCCTGAGGCTCGGCGAAGGTTTCATGTTCGGGCATCAGCGGCGTTTCCCGATCGCGCTTGCGTCCCTGCCGCCGGAGCCGGTCGATGAACCGCCGGTTCGCGATCGTCACCAGCCACGGACCGAACGGCCTTGTCGGATCGAACGTATGCCGGATCGCGTGAACGGTCAGCAGGATGTCCTGCACCGCGTCCTCGACGTCGCTCGGGTCGCGATGGCGGCGCGCCGCCAGCGAACGCAGGTACGGAGCGATTTCCCGAAGCAGGCGCTGATAAGCCGACCTGTCGCCGTCCTGGGCATGAGCCATCAGGATCGCCCAGTCGGAGTCGCGGGCGGCGGGCTCGCGGGCGGCCGGCGCAGCGTCGCCTTCGCTTCCGACGAGCCTGAGCCGCGGAGGACGACCGTTTCGCTCGGTCATGGACGGCCTCCGTCAGGGACCCTGCGCCGCCAAAGCGATGCGGCGAGATGATCGAGCGAAAGCTTGCCGGGACCGAGCGCCATGAGGGCGACGGCGAGCGCCGCCCACGGCAAATGGAAATTCGCCCAACCCTCCGGCACGACGAGTTGGATCACCCCCGTCATGACCAGGAGCGCAAGCGCGCTGAAGCGCGTCGCGCCCCCCAGGATCAGCAAGACCGGCAATACGATCTCCGCGATGCCGTCGAAGTACGCGAACGCGGCGGGAAAAGGAAAATCGTACGCGTGTCCGAAGATGTGCAGCTTGAACTCGTCTTCGAAAAGGAACGACGCCGCCGGCGACAGGGACAGGAAGCCGTCCCACTTCGTCAATCCGGATTTGAAAAACGGCAGTGCCAAAGCGACGCGCAGCAACGGCGGCGCCACGACGAGGGCGACCTGCGCGAGGCGTTCCGTCGCCCCACGCACGACGTCCTCGACGGTAGAGATTGTCGCGAGCGAACTCATGGCTTCAGCGGCTCCCGTGCGGTCTCGAAGCCGATCACCGCGCCGACCTGGATGATATCCGTCAAGTTCGCCGCCAGGTCGAAGCCCGGGTCGGCGACGAGCGCTTGTTCGAACGCGGCCAGCACCGACCTTCCGGATGCGAGCGCGTGGATGAACTCCGGACTACCGTCCGGAATCGATCGGACCTCCACGTCGGCGTCAGGCCGGACAACGAGCGCGTTTTCGCCGCCGGCCGCCAAATCGACCGGACCGGGAACGCCGCCCTCGACGTTCATCTGCCAGATCGTCAGTGCCGGAAAGCGCGAGCGGACGACCCGGACGGACGGATGCAGCACAAGACTCATGGCGGGAAGCCGGTCCGGATCGATCTCGGCAAACGCCGAAGGACCGACCGGCGTGGACTCGGCCGAATGGTAAGCCTCGATCCAGGCCCTCTCGATACGCGCCACGTCGGCCAGATAAGGCAACACGGAGGCGGGTTCGACCTGGTCGATGAAATCGGGTAGGCCCGCGCCATAGTCGAAGAGCATCGGCGACCGGGGCAAATCGCCGACGACGAAGGCGCGGGCCAAGGCGAGGAAGAATTCCGATCCGACGATGCAATGCACGGCGGGGTAAGCATCCCGCAGTGTCTGCGTCAGGCCGACTATCACGTTGTTGCGGTAGACGGCGAAACGCCTCGAGCTCGGTTTGCCGTCCGGCCCGACCACGCCTGCCGGCGCCGGAAGCGCGGGATCGATCAACGCGGCCGCGAAGCCGCGCTGCAGTTCAGCAAGCGACGGCATGGCGTGGCCTCTCCGGCCGGTTTGCGAACATGATCGCCTCGGCCCGCTTCGCTTCCGCGGCGAGCGTCGACCAGGCGGGCACTTGTGCATCCCACTCGATCAGCGTGGGCACCGGACCAACGAGCCGCACCGCGAGTTCGTAGAGATACCAGACGGCATCCTCGACCGGGCGATCGTGAGTATCGATGAGAAGCGGCCTGCCGGTCTCGTCGGCCTGTCGGTCGTTTCCGGCGAGGTGGATCTCCTTCACACTGGCGAGCGGATAGCCTTCGATGTAGGCAACTGGATCCCATTGCTGATTGGTCGATGTGACAAAGACGTTGTTAACGTCGAGCAGCAAGCCGCAGCCGCTGCGCTTAGCCACTTCGGCGATGAAATCGGTCTCCGCGTAGGTGCTCTCGGCGAACGCGACGTAGGTCGACGGATTCTCCAGAAGCATCTGACAGCCGAGGGCCGTCTGGACCTGGTCGATATGCTCGACGACACGCTGGAGCGTCTCGGACGTGTACGGCACAGGAAGCAGGTCGTTCAGGAAACCGGCGTCGTGCGTCGACCACGCCAGATGTTCGGAAAATAGACCGGGTCTATAACGCTGCCGGAGCAGTCTCAGCCGCGCGATATGATCCTTGTCCAGCGGACGGTCCGCTCCGATCGACAATCCGACGCCATGAAGGGACAAGGGGTAGCGCTCCCGGATCGCCGAAAGATAGCGGTGCGGCGGACCGCCCGCGCCCATGTAATTCTCCGCATGCACCTCGAAGAAGCCGATGTCGGGCGCCGTATCGATGATCGTGCGGTAGTGCTCGGCCTTAAGGCCGACGCCGGCACGCGCCGGTATGCGATCTTCTGGTGACGACGAGTGAAAGCGCATGGCGATCTCGATTATTGAGGGCGGGCCATGGCGGCCCGCCCGGGATTCGTCAGGCCTTCGGGGTGAGGCTTCCGGCGCCCTTCGGCGTGTTCATGGTCGTGCAGGTGCCCTTGGGCTCGAGCTTGAACGCGTTGCCCTGATAGTCGATTGTGCTAGTTCCGGCGCAGGTCGTGCCGGCTCCGGCGTAGCAGTCGTTTTGGCCCTTGAGCGCCACGCCGAAGCACTTCTCCATTTTGCCGCCCTCCATCGCCTTCATGGTCTGGGCCTGCTTCTCCTTCATCATCTTTTCCATGTCGGCCTTGCTTTGCGCGGTGGCCGATGTGGCGGCGAGCGTTCCGACGGCGACGGCGAACGCGCCGGCGACCATTGCATTGAGCGTGCGATTGGACATTCGAGTTCCTCCGGGTTCGGGCGACTTTGCGAAGTGCATGGTCGCTGGTCCGACGGGGTGATCTTCCCGTCTGTATCGATATTCGTGGCAGCGCCCGAAAGGTTACCTCCGCGGACGCGCGCGGCGTCACCCACCGCCTTCCAACCGTGCGTCGAGCCACACGATGTGCGCCTCGAGCGAGATATCCATCGAGGACGTGATTTCGAGACGCCGATCCTCGAAGACGTTGCAGTCGGAATGCGCCGCACGCCAACGATCGACCGCGGCGTCGCGTTTGTGGAGAAGCCGCTCGATCTGCGGTCTGAACAGAACCAGCATCGAAGTGATCCAGCGGTCGAGGGGGCGCGCCCCGCCGACGGCAAATCCATCGAGCATCGCGATCACGTCGCCCGCGCAGTACCACGTCTCCGCCGTCACCCAGCGGTTCGTGGTGAACAGTCGCTCCGGCATGCCCGTCGGCGTCATCGAGATCGCAACGAGATGGGACATCGCAGTGCCATCTTCTGCGGATCGTGAGCTGTAGCCATCGAGTTTCGCCGGAACAACGCCAGGCGGCATTCCCGCCGCGCCCATAAACGCGTGGAAGTGGGCATAGTCGGGTCGCTCCCGGTCGTCCAGGGCGTGCGCGTGGAAGAAGAATTGGGAATGAGTATCCGGATCGCGCACGTCGTCGCGTGGATAGTGTTCCCACTCAACGAACTCCTCGCTACCGCGCAGGGCCTCCACGACCAGGTTGCTCCCGCTTTCGTGAAGCTCGCGCATGCAATCGACGACGGTCTCCGCTGCGGTCGCCATGCGCGACAGCATCTCCGGCGAAAGGATCGGCGCCTCGTCAGCAAAAGGTACCTTCGCCTGTCGAACGATCATGATGAACCTTGAAAGCCTGAATGGCCGAAGACGGCGTCATCTCGCGATGCCCGCCGCCTTCTCCATTCGATCCTGCAACATCGCTGAACGAGATACGTCAACGAACCCGCGTTCGTTACTTCCTGGCGGCGCAAGGGTTTCCCTTCGGCGCGCACGGATTCCCCTTCGGCGCGCACGGATTCCCCTTCGCCGCGCACGGATTGGCGGCTTTTTTGGCCTTCGGCCCACACGGATTGGACGACTTCGTCTTGGGCGCGCAGGGGTTCGCCCCCTGGGCCGCCGCCGGGACCGGTGTCGACGCAATCATGCCGCCGACGGCAGCGATCGATCCCAGGGTCTGTAGTGTCTTCTTCAGCGTAGGCATGCGTTTTCTCCTCGGGTTGAAAATCGACGGGCGTCACAGACGCGTCGTCACGTTCACCAGCCATTCCGGCATGGCGTTCGTCAGGGAGGTCTCGACGACCTTGTCGAGACCCGTGAGCACGAAGAGCCCGATGCCGAAGAAGGCGGCCCCCATGAGCGGTTTGCCGATGCGGGAGACGCGCGCCATCCAGTCCCGCCGCACCATGATCGCCTGGCGCGAACCGTAAGCGAGCGCGAGGATCGGCGTCGCCGCACCGAGCGCGAAGGCCACCATGGTCGACGCCGCCCTCCCGAGATCGTCGCCTTGCGTTGCGAGACCGATCGCGGCGCCGAGCGTCGGCCCCGAGCACGGCGACCAGATCACGCCGAGCACGGCGCCCAGCGCGAACTGCCCCCAGATGCCGGACGGCTGTAGCCGGTCGAGCAGAACTTGGCCCCTGCCGGCGATCGGAGACGCGATGGAGGCCACCTTGCCCTGCAGCGCCGGCACCAGAAGGACCACGCCGGCCGCGCCCATCAGGGCCGCGACGGCGAGCCGTAGCGTCTCCGGATCAATACCGATGTTGAAGCCGACCGAGGCGAGCGCAATCCCCACTGCGGCGAACGAAACCGCCAGCCCCGCGGCAAGCGCGACTGGACCCCACAGATGCCGCTCGAGCGCGCCGAACAACACGATCGGAAGGATCGGAAGCACGCAAGGCGAGAGCGTCGACAGCGCGCCGGCGGCGTAGCCCAACGCTAGATTTGCGGACACCTCAAAGGCCTTCGCCACCAGCGAACGAAGCGAGCCAGGATCGGTCTCGCCGGTGGATCGAGCGACCTCCTTCTGCCCCTTAAACACGATCAGCGTGCTCTGCTGCGTAACGCGAAACTGCCGCAGCACGTCCTTCGCGGTGTCGAAATCGACATCGTACACGACGAGATCCGGACGTTCCTTCTCGATCGCCTGCACAATCGGCTTCTGCTGCTTGCAGGTCGGGCACCACGGCGCGGTGACGTCAACGAGGACCGACTTGCCGGCGGCCTGAGAGGCCTGGAAGGCCTTGGCGTCGAAAGGCTCTCCGGCGTTCACGAGCGAGGGCATCGCGACAACCGCGGCGAACAGGATAGCCTTGCAAAGGACGTTCGAGGACATGAGGTGGGTTCTCCTTGGGCGTTGAGACGTCTCGACGCCAAGGTTCGCCGGCCACGAAGAAAGGTTACGCGGGAGTCGGAAAAATATCGGACGTGCCTGTGCGCGTGTCTCGAACTATGGTCGCCATCGGGGCCATCACTGAAAGGACACCGAATTGAGCGATCTCGTTCCCCTCGTGCCGCGCCAAGCCGTGCCAGCGCTGCGCGTCGATCTCGCCGGCGGCGGACAATTCGATCTCGCATCTGAAAAGCCGGCCAACTTTACGCTGCTCGTCTTCTATCGCGGCCTTCATTGCCCGATCTGCAAGATGCAGTTGAAGGACCTCGAGTCCAAGCTCGACGAGTTCGAGAAGCGCGGCGTCTCGGTCGTGGCGCTATCGACCGACGACAAGGAGCGGGCGGAGCAGACCCTGCAGACGTGGGGATTGTCGCGGCTGCGTATCGGCTACGGAGTTTCCCTCGACGCGGCCCGCCACTGGGGGCTCTACGTATCGTCGGGGCGCGGAAAGACCTCGGCCGGCGTCGATGAGCCCGCGCTGTTTTCGGAGCCTGCCATCTACCTGGTGAAGCCGGACGGCACCCTTTACTTTGGCAGCGTGCAGACCATGCCGTTCGCGAGGCCGCATTTCTCGGACATCCTGACGGCGATCGATTTCGTCGTGAAGAACAATTATCCCGCTCGCGGCGAAGTGGCGGACCTCCGTAAGACAGCGTAGCGGGTCGCCAGCTCTTACGTTCTGCTCAGATAGGCGATGAGGTCGTCCGCCGCTGCGGACGACCAGTCCGCATCGCCCGGTATGTAGCCGACGACCGCGCCTGAGCTCGAGACGGCGTAGGTGATCGGCATGCCGTAGAGCGCGAACGGCGCCTTCTTGGCGTTGTCGCGGTCCGAGTACGCCACGTACCCGTTGGGATCGAGAAAGATCGGAAGCGCCTTCAGATCGAGCGACTTCACGAAGCGCGCGACCGTTTCGCGCGGACCGCGGTCTTCCGAAATCGCGACGACATGCACCCTACCCCGCCAGGCGTTTCGATACAGCCTGTCGAGAGCGGGCAACTCCATGCGGCAGGCAGCGCACCACGATGCCCAGAAGTTCACGAGGAGTGGCTTGCCGAGCAGCGACGATAGGTCGGTCGTGCCACCACCGAGACGGAATAGCCTGACCGACGGCAGCTGCTCTCGAGGGCGGACGATGGTGAACTGGTATCTTCCGGATTCGAAATTGGGAACGTCGTCTTCGACCGCGGCGGCCTCGCCCGACGCGAGTCCGGCGGCCATGCTGGCCAACGCGCGCAGCAGGAGCGTGCGACGCGACGGCATCCGCGCCGCACCTGGACCGGCGCCGGTGCCCTCCTGCTTCAAGCGATCTCCTGTACCGATAACGCCGGCGACGATTGAGGGACGGCCGGTCGGAACGCGATTAAAAAGAACAGCGGATTGGGCAGCCAGTACAACCATCCAATCGACGGTTCGCGGGTCCCGTCTGGAAGACGCAGGTCGAGCCACACGTACAGGAACTTGTAGACGCAGAACCCGGGAATCCAATTCGGCTTTAGCCGCGAAGTCTTCAGGTACTTCCGCGCGATGTAGTAGTTGCCCTCGAAAGGTGTGATTCCGAAGAATCCGATCGGCCCCTCCGCGATGACCTCGCCGCTCGCTCGATGCGTGATCCGGACGTGGCGCAACATGCTCCGACTTTCCGTACGATACCTGCGGATTGGTTCGCCGCATCCTGCGAAAGGTTACCTGCCGTCGCGCGCGAAGTGTGGCGTAACCATCTCGCCCCTCCCGTCGAACGGTGCGGTGACGGTTCGTCGCCGACGGACAGATGGAGGAGATGCGATGACGACAGGAAATTGGATGAAAGGAATGGTGGCAGGCTTCGTAGCCACCGTCGTTCTTTCTGGCCTCATGGCGATAAAGGCGATGATGGGCGTGATGCCCGAGCTCAACCCGATCAAGATGGTCGCCGACATGCTCGGTGCATCGCCGGCCGTAGGCTGGGCGATGCACTCCATGATCGGAACAGTGCTTTGGGGCACGCTGTTCGCGTGGCTGAACACTAGCCTCCCCGGCGAGAGCCACTGGCTGAGAGGCATCGTGTTCGCCGTCGGTGCCTGGCTCATCATGATGGTCGCGATAATGCCGATGGCCGGCGCCGGCTTCTTCGGATCCCATCTCGGGATGATGGCACCGGTCATGACCTTGATGTTGCATATCGTATTCGGCTTCGTTCTCGGCGCCGTCTATGTGCTCGAGCGGCCGGAAGATACCAGTGCCCTGCAGGGCGCGCGCACCTGAAACGCGGATCGAGTAAGCAGCAAACATGACCCTCGATTCCACCATTCGGTGCCCGAACTGCGGCAACGAGTCGACCGAGCGGATGCCGACGGACGCCTGTCAATTCTTCTACGACTGCAGGCACTGCGGCGTCCGCTTGAAGCCCAAGGACGGCGACTGCTGCGTATTCTGCTCTTACGGAACGGTGCCGTGCCCGCCGCGTCAGGACTCCGAGGCTTGTTGCAGGCAAGCCTAGCGTCTCTGCTTCACGGCGGGAAGGCACCTGACCAGGTCCCTTAAGGAACGTTCCGAATGACTTCGACGCTTCAATTCGACGTGAAGGCCTGCGTCTTCGACGCTTACGGCACCTTGTTCGACTTCGCCGCCGCAACACGTGGCTGCCGGGACATGCTCGGCGCCGACCTCGACAAGCTGACCGTCCTCTGACGCGACAAGCAACTTCAATACACCTGGTTGCGCGCGATACAGCGACGACATGCGGACTTCTGGCAGGTGACGGGCGACGCCTTGGACTATGCCCTTGAGACATTGAAGATCGATCGGCCAGGCCTTCGCGACCGCCTCATGGACCTGTATCTGAAACTCGAGGCTTTTCCGGAGGCGCCTGACATTCTCCGGCGATTGAAGGCGGCAGGCCTCAGGACGGCGATCCTTTCGAACGGATCTCCCGCGATGCTTGACGGGGCCGTCCGGAACGCAGCCATCCACGAATTGCTCGACGCGGTGCTCTCGGTCGAGGAAGTCGGCGTGTACAAGCCCGACTCCGCTGTCTACCGCTATGCGGTCGACCGGCTCGGGATTCCGCCGGAGCAGATTTGCTTTCTCTCGTCGAATTCGTGGGACGCCTATGCGGCGTCAGCCTTCGGCATGAGGGTCGTCTGGTGCAACCGGTACGGACAGCGGCCGGAGCGCCTTCCGGGCCGACCGGACCGGGAAATCCGGACGCTCGCGGGTCTTTCGGAACTGATCGGGGTCGCCACAGGCAGCTAGAGGGCGGCCATTCGCGAAGTTTTTCGCCAAGGGCGACGTAACTTCGAGGGGATCGCAACGAACTGAAGGTCGGGCCTCCGTGTCCGCTAGGTGCCTTCCATGGCGCCGGGCGGGCTCGATGTGCTCGTTCGGTCACCTCAAAAGGTAACGGTACTCCAATGCACAAAACGCTCGAACGACGTCTCGTCCTCTCGGCCGCCGCGGCCGGGCTGCTTTTCGCTTCCGTCGGAGGCGTCTTCGCGGCCTCGCCCCTGAAGCTTGAGTTCGTCACGCACGCCGCTTTCTTCTCCGCAGAGACGAAACAGCCTAAGGTGCTCGATCCGCAGGTCTTCGTCGAGGATTCCGCCGCTGCAGAAGCCACCGGTCCGCAGGGCATCAAGCACGTCGCCGGCGTTCGGCCGCCGTTCATCGACCAGGATCCCAAGACGTCGAAGCTGTTCAACGCCGAGCACAAGCCGCTAGGCTTCAATCTCCAATCATGGTTGGCCGCCACCGGAACCGTCTCCATCACGGAGAAGGACGGCAAGGTGACGCTCGAGGCGACGTTCAAGAACCTGCAGCCGAACGCGAGCTACAGCCTTTTCGAGAACCACTTCGACACGAATCCGATCAGCTTCACGCCGATGGACGGCGCCGGGAAGACGAACAGTTTCACCGCGAAGGCCGACGGCACCGCCAGCGTCACCGTGACATTGCCAAGCATGCCGACCCACGACAATGCTGTCCTCGTCATCTACAACAGCGGGGGCCAGTCACACGGACTGGAGCGCGGCCGCATCGGGTTGGACGCCCAACATCAGATCATCGCGCGGCCGGAGTAAGCCTAAAGTGTCCCACTTGAGGGGGAGCGGCCGGGGGGCCCCCTCGGCACGCCGACGCTCTCGAACTGATGCGCACCGTCGGCGCATCAAATCCACCATGGCAAATAATCTCTGGAACGGTCGGGTTGATTAGCCCCACCGCAGGGAGGAAGGAGATCAACTCAGGAGAACCAGCCCGCCTGGCAATTCGGTGGCGCGGGCCCCCGTCAGCTGCTGCACTTGGGTGATGAACGTGTCGAGCTTGGCAATCTCGAAGTCGCCGTTAACGATACGTTGCCGCAACGCGGCGCTGACGACGACTATCTTGCCAGGGCGATATCGATTGATCTCCTCGACCACGCTGGCTAACGGTCGATCACGAAAGATCAGCAAGCCGGTTTGCCATGAAGTCACTTGCACGGGATCGACGCTCACGCGGGCACCGAGGCCACTACCTGTATAGGAAACCTGTTCTCCCTCAACGATGCGCGTGGATTGTCCAGCCTGCTGCACACTAACGATACCATTCAGGCAAACAACAGAGACGACGTCATCAAGGCAGCGTGCGCTGAAGCGCGCTTCGCTCGCGATGATTTGCCCACCGGCAGCGAGTACGATCAAGTCGCCTTGCGGCGGACGGCGGGTGCTGACGACGACCTCGCCGGACAGCAACTCGATCGTCGGCTGATTTTGCTTCGAGCGAAGGGCGATGCTGGTCAGTGTGTTGAGGTCGAACGAGACTTCCGGGGTGACATTGACCGTGCGTTGCTCCCCCTTTGCCGTGCGGTAGTCAGCCGACAATTCCTGCAATGACGGCCACAGGTTGAAGGGAGGCCTGATGACAGCGTATCCGGCCACGGCAGCGGCGGCAAGACCGCCGCCGATTAGGGCGCGCCGGCTGAGGCGGCCGCGGCTTGTCGCAATGCCGGCGACACGCGCCGACGGCGCGGTGAGTTTGCCCGCGACCACGCCTGCCCGCCAATTGATAAGGGCTGCTCGCTGGAAGGCGGCTTCGTGCGCTGCGCTCCGCGCTCGCCAGCGCTGAAAGTCATCGATATCGGCGCGTGTAATCTCTTCGGTCTTGAGCCGCACGATCCAGACGATCGCCTCGTCAAGTAGCGGGTCCGGCCCTGGTGTTTCGGGAGGGAGGGTCACTGCGATCGCTCACTATTCGCGCAAGAGCCGACGACACATCCCTTCGCGGCCGAAGGCGCCTCGGTATATATGATTCTCGTCAACCCGGGCCATTGGCGCGCAAACCCATTGCCTTCCCAACCTCTTTGGGACGGCCGCTTTCCTCCAACCGAACCAAACAACTATCTCCTTTCTTTCTTAGACAACTGGGAAGGGTCTATCATGAAAAAGAATCCGAAAGGCGGATCCGCATGGCGCGGCTGCGCCGCTGTTCGTCCTTGTCCGGAATAGGCGTCTCTCGGAGCTCTTTCGCCTCGCATTCAGGTCCGCCGCCTCGGACCGCCTAGGCGGGGAGAAATGCGGCGGTCGATGCTCTTGGCACAATGCTGCAAGGCGTGTTGGTAGTCTGAGGAAACGGTGCGCACGCTGACGCCGAGCGCCTCAGCCGTTTCTTCGGCGGTCTTGCCTTCGAGCGACATCATACGGAGCACATGGTGCGGGCGTTCGGGAAGCTCGCGGAGCGCACGCTCGAAGGCTTCGAAGTCGGACCGCTCCTCGGCGATCTGGGCCGGACTTGGCCTGTTGTCGGTTACCTCGAGCAGCGCGTCGATCTCGGAGGCAGGGACACGATAGGTCCGCGCTTTTCGAAGGTTCTTGGCAACGTTGATGGCGGTGCGAAAGACGTAATCGGCGGGCTTTTCGACGAGTGTCGCATCTGGAACGCGATCAAGGCGCACGAATGTTTCGTGCAGCACCTCATAAGCGAACTCGGAAGACCCCAATTGCCCTGTGAGGTGCTTGACCAAGGTGTCGTAATTTTCAGCGAGCTGCCGCTTCAGCCTAGTCTGATTGGACTCTGCCAATTTCGCGGCCCCCTACGCGCCCCGGGAGCCCAACACTCCAAGGGTAACTTGCTGATAAAGGTCGCGAATTACAGATTTATGACAGTCGGACGACTGCCCGTTATGCGACGGCAGGCGTTATATTCGCGCCACGTTCGGCACAGGAAACGACTCAGGACGGGTCAAATCCGAGCGTCACTTCTACGTTCAACGTATCCGACAAGGCCGGAGGGATCCGGGGCAGCGGCTGGGCTCGGCGGATGGTTTCAAGGGCAGCATGGTCCAGCACAGACTGACCGGAGCTACCTTTGACCCGTACGCCAAGCAGCTTGCCGGCACGGTTGATTGAGAACACGGCCCGGACCGTCCCTTGTAGATGTTGCCGTTCAGCCCCCTTTGGATACCGCTGGAACCGCGCAATGTGGCGCGCAAGTTCTGTCCGGAACGTTGTCTTCGCATCATCCTGTATGGGATCCGGGATATCCTTCAGACCCGCTGACGGCATCGGCGGATCGGAGGGCGGTGCGGATTCCTCTGCCGGAAACCTTGTCAGCGTTCGGTCGGATATAGAGGATGGTGCTTCGGTTATTCCACGCACGGGGCTTGGCGTCGCAATCGCAAGCGATTGCTGTTCTGAATCGACTGGAATAGACAGCGAGTCCAGGCGCGGCATGAGATGGACCTGCACCAGCGGGATCTGTTCAGGCGTGCCGCCTGCCGCAGCGAGTTCGAGCCGCAACCAGGCGACGCCGCCAATAAAGAGAATACCAACGAACGCGGGAAACAATATCAGCCGCGCGAACGTCGAGGCTGGCGTTAGGTCTGCGCTATCGTCGGTAGCAAGCGGCCTCATTTCGCCGTGCTCACAGCGACGACGGCGCGAATGGGTTGGGGAGCATCAGCGGGCGTCGGCTGGCGGATCAGCAAACCTTGTAGCGTGCCTGTGATAGCGGAATCGCGCACAGCATCTCCGGTCGATTGCAGGAGCGCGGCCTTGCGGATAGTGCGCGTGGGATCGATCCACAAGTCAAGAACAGCTCGATAATTACCCGTTGCACTTTGCGGATTCTTAAGCAAAGCTCGCTGGACTTCGGAGCGGACAGTCTCGCTATAGTCGGCAAATTTCTCAAGATCGTTTGGCCGAACATTCGCCCGAACACGCAATTCGCCGAGTACAAGATCGGCGTCGGTCAGCGGATTGACCGGCGGAAGCCCATGCTCGATGACTGCCGGCGCGACCAGCGTAATTGCATCCGTCCTAGCACGCCGCACATCTAGATCAGTGTTGCCGAGAAGACGTATCAACGCTTCATCTGGAGCAAAGTATCCTTGGATTGCAACAGACTGTTGGCCCGAAGCCGAGCGACTGTCGTAAAGCACCTGAACACCAACTTTTCGACTGTAGGCGTGCAAGGCCGCCGCAAGAGGCTGGGCGGGGATATCGAACGCCAAAGGCTGCAGCGGCAACCTAGAATTCAATTCGATGGCACCCGCAGAAAAAACGAGCGCCGGAATCAGCAACAGCGTGATCATAACTAAGGCTGTCAGGTGCGACTTAGTAGGCGATTTCGCCGCCATTACTTCCGCGTTCAAAGGCGTGTCCTTCACTTAAGTCCGCTCGTCAAATCTCCGCCGTAAAGGAAAGGCCGCCTTAGAACCGCGCGACCTTCATGGCGGACTAACCAGCTTGCGGTCCGACTGAGTAATAACAGTATATCCCTTTGATGACAGTAGTCTATTGATCCGAATGAGGACCGCCAATGATCCAGGTTCAATAGCCCAAACCAGCGTTAGAATTCAAATCCCCGTGCTCCGATTACCGTGACAAAGGTGCCGCGCCATGGCGGGGACGACGCACCGGGCTTTCATCACTTAACAGAACGGGTGAACTGGCCCCATCAGTTCATGGACCTCGCATGTCAAAGCTGCCAGCAGCGCCGCGGGCGCAAGATAGACTGCGCCATATTCGAGCTTGGTTCGAGGCAGAATGGTATAGTAAGTGGCGTTCTCCGGCGCTGGGGGGCATATCGCCAAGCCTTCATCACCTGCGGCAGGGCAAGAACAGCGACAATGATCAGCGTGGGGCTTGGCCGGTACAGCATCGGCGCGCCGAGAAGCCAGATACGCGGGCTGACGATGTCCGTCACCGTCCCGCCGACGAGCGACGAGATCGGAAGCAGATTAAACAAATTGAGGAACAGGCCTGAATAGGAAATAGCGAGCAGCAGGCCACTGGTTTCCGACCGCGCCCACAAATACACCGTAAGAACGGAAATGGTTCCAGCAACCGGGCCGGCAAGCGCGATATAGGCCTCGGTTTCAACATCAACCGGCTGATCCTTGAATGCGATCCAGGCACCAACGAACGAAATGAAGGCCGGCCCGCCGACCTTCAGGCCGCGCTAGCGCGCCGCCACATAGTGTCCCATCTCGTGGGCCAGCAGCAACCTGTTAAAACGCGCCGCAAAGCGCCTACCCCATATCGCGGCATAGACCGCAAGCGACAACAGATGCTGCCGCCAGCGGTAGCGATCTTGCCTCATTTGAGGCCTGGGAGCAGTATGAAAAACAGCGCCTTCATGCGGCGTCTGGCGCGTCTAACGGCCTATCCGCCGTCTTGTCATCTCTCGTCTTACGGCGGAAGAATTTTATGACGCCAATGCCGACCATCGCGGCTCCGGCGAAGATGACCTTCGCGAATTTGAGCACAAAGGCGATCGCTAACGCAAACAGGCCGAGCTTCTTGGCCGCAATTCCGCCGATCAGCGCCGCAAGCCCATACTCGGCAATGCTATCGGTCGAGGCGTTAAAGTCCTCGTAGCGTTTGCCATCATTGTAGGCGAGCGCGGCAAGCAACCGGTGGGCGAATGCTTTCTCGCCTGAAATGCGATCCGAATCGGACAGCAGATTCAGGCTGAAATAGCCATCACGCCCCAGCGCGTAGGTGTTGTAATTGATGTTCTTGGGAGTGTCGCTCGGCGCTCCTTTATCCGCGCCAAGTACCGACCAAACCAGGCGATGTGTGACGGCATCATAATGCGGTGCCTCAACCCATCCGATCACCTGCCGTTCGGGAAATCCGCGCGCTACCAGATCCTTGTTGGCCTCCTCGGTGCTGCTTTTTAGGTTCTTCAGAAGGTCGTCAGCGTTCCAGCTCTTGGCGTCGTCGTCCTTGATGTAACCATCCCTGACATGACGGATCACCACAATCGACAGATCGTTCTGATATTGGCCGACGACAAGGCCAACGAAACTAGTTTCGCTAACGACATTGCCGAAGGCGCGCAGCAGGCGCGCGCCTTCCTCCTTCGGGACGAAAAGGTCGCCGGTCGAAAGCTTGAGCGCGGCCTGGTCGATCAGGGAAACATCGGCAGGCCCTTTGGTTCCTGCTTGCCCAGCCGCCTGCAATGCGGTGCTCAGTTCTGCTCTTCGCGACGCCTCACTCGGAGGCGCCGACTCGGCGAAGGCACATTCAGCAAATAGCGCCAGAAGCAGAACTCCAACAGCTCCGACCTGTCTTTTCATCGACCTCTCCAAAGTGTGCTGTATGACCTAAGTGACTAACTGGCGTGGCATACCCCGTTCTATCGTCGTCCGAGCGGCGTGTTGAAAGTCGAGGGCGGCGGCCTGAACGGCGTGGCTGAATGTCCGAAATTCAGCCCGTATTGCTGCTGGACTCCTGGGATATTAACGATGCCGGTTTTGGTGTCGGGGGAGTGTGCGTCCAGCGGTGGGGTATTGAGAACCGGATTGGTCTCGTCAGTCTTGCGCCTGAGTTGCTCATTGATCTCTTTGAGTGCCTGGTTGCCATCCGCCTTGCCGTCGTTTCCCGCCTCGCCGTCTCTACTGCCCTTTTGACCGGCGCCCAGGACACTTTTCGGCGGAAGATCGGGCGGACTGACGAATATCTCGGGCAAGGTCGTCTGCGCTTTGGCGCCAGCGATCATGACCAGCGCCACAAGGATGACGATTGCGATTACAATCGCCACTCGTTTCCAAATCCCAGCATCGATAACCGGATCGATCTTCCGCGCCCTCATCGCATGACCCTCACCTGCGTCACGGTCGCATTCGCTTTGATATGAAGGGCGACAAGATTCACTAGCGCCCACTGCCGAGCCGAACGGGGTACGAAGATCGGCGCCGTTGTCATCATTGCTATCGCCCTGTCCGGACCTGCACGACCAGCGCGCTGAGCCTTGTGTTGAGCGCGGCGAGATTAACAGTGCCGATGCGCCCACCGCTCAGGCACTTGCGTCTACAATCCCCACCCCCGCTGGTGTCCGGCTGCCCGAACGTCGCCACCGGAACGGTGCCGGTCACGCGAAAGCCCCGCGCCACCAGCTTGCTGCGCACCGCCAGGCAATAGTTGACCGAACGATAGGAAAATCGACTCTCGCCATGCCCGGCGCGATACTTCATCGTGGCGGTGCATAGGTCACCGCCCGCCAGACGCCAAGCTTGGGCCAGATACCTGACGCCGTAACGGATGTTGTTGGCGGGCGCGGCAAGCTCGGCATTGCTGCCGGCAAAGCCAAGCATCCGTGCAGTCGACGGCAAAATCTGCATCAAGCCGATTTCGCCGACGCCACCAATCGCCGCCGGGTTGTAGCCGCTCTCGACCGCCATCACGGCTTCCGCGACTTCCGGCGCGAGGCCCTCGCGTCTGGCCTCTGTTTCGATCAGAGCGCGATAGTCTGCCCGCATACCGTATCCCTGAGGCAGCGCACCGCCGTCATGCACACTCCTCGGGGTGGAGGCATTAGCTTTCGACTCCTGCGTATCCGCGTTTTTAGTCGATGGATTCGCTTGGCTTTCCGAGGCCGGCGGGCTCAAGATGGACTCGGCACGGGCAAATCGAATGGAAACGTCGGTCGACGTAGCCATAATCAGAATGGCGAGCACACATCGCTTTACCCACATGCCACTACTCCTCGTGCGATTGATCGCTGGAGCGGACTGACAGGTGAAGGTGCAGCGGCTGAAGCATATCGGCAGGCGGCGGGCTTACAACGACACTGGCGAGAAGTGCGCGCAGACCGACGATAATGTCTACGTCGTCAATCCCGTCGAACTCCAATCGCTCGATTTTGCCGGCGGATGTGACCCAACTACGAACCACAAGGGTTTCGGACGAATGTTTATCATGCTTTGCTAAGGCCTCGTGCAGGCGGCGCGCGGCAGCATCATCACCAGCGAGCCGGTTTTCGAAACTGCCTTTCAGCTCGCCGGCAAAGTTTTGCCACGTCGCCGGCGCGCTCGCGGCGGAGCGATAGGCGGTCCCTTGAGCAGCGGCGGGCGACGGCGTCGCCGCACTTGCGATAACGCCCGTCAGTGCCCCGAGGAGGTGAAGCCCCCGCTTCCACCACAAAGCGAGCGGCTGCTTATGGGGCATTACGCTTCCGCTCGTCGTTATTGTCCTGATCCGAGCCTTGCGATCCCCCATAGCCGACAATCTCGACGATCATGACCGAGGCTTGTCCGTTGTTGCTCGGCTGCTGCGGCGCTAACTGCTGCGTGGAGGCTCCGACGTTTGAGGCTGACGTGAGCGCGGCCACAGGCGGCGCTTGCACCGTCGGGATTCCCGTCGAGTTGCCTTGCACTTGGATGTTGGCGGCGTTCAGCACGAGGCGCGCGGCGAGATTGATGTCGAACGCGCGGATGCCCGCATCGCCCGCATCCACCGCACCGTTGGGTGCGATGAGATTGATCCAGCTTGGTGGTGCGTCGGGGAATACAGCCAGAGTACCGATGCCGCCACCGGTGGAAAGGCCCGCGAGATCGTTCTCGACAATCCCGGTATCGGGATCGATTCGCACGCGGGTCGGAGGTGCCGCCTTGACGGTCTTGGAGGCCGCGCCGGCGGCGATGTCCCCGAAGCTCGACCAGATCAGGATATTGCCGCCGCGCAGGGTGAAGATGCGAGAGGTGCCGAGCAGGATGCTGCCGTCGGCGAAGATGCGGATGTCGCCGCCACCTTCGGTAAGGATGCCTTGCTCCTGCGGCTGCGACCCGACCAAGGTAAAGCCAACCTCGACTCCACCGTGGGGCACTAGCATATTGATGTCGCCACCCCGCGCTGTCTTGATCTGGCGCGATGTGAGCAGGATGCTGCCTCTCGCCTCGTCGTTGGCCGGGAACAGCGCGGCAATAGCGGCAAAGCCGTCCTCATAAGTCCTATGGATCGCGTCCGGATCGTTATGGTCCCGACCGGACTGATCGAGTGCGATAAAGAAGGCTTCGAGCGCCCATTTACGCTTCTTGTTCTCGTCTGCAGCCTTGTACGCTGCGTACACCGTCGCGGGCGAGGTGTCCGACAAATTGAGCGCCTTGCCAAGCTTCGACAGCAGGCGGTCCGCCCTGTCACCCGCTGTCGCAGGATCGAGGAAATCTCGCTCGAAGGCGCCGTAGTCGAGGCCAGGTCCGCCGATATCTTTCGCCATTGTACCAAGACCGGCCGCCATGGTGATGGAGGCGCCCGATAACGGCAGGAACGGGTTGGACTGATTGCCGATCGTGACAATGCCGGTTGCGGTTCCATTCTGAGGCGCAGTCGCGGTCCCGGCACGAGCGTCCACGCCGAGATCGATATTGCGTCCCGCCAGCAGGTGAAGGCTGCCTGGCCCGCCGAGCTGGATATCACCAGCCTGCGGCGAATCCATCTGGACAACAGTTGTCCAGGGGGAGATCACAGTAACGAGTGGCAACGATGCCAGCCGCGCGAGCGAGTTCGGCGCATAGCCAACGATATCGCGACCAGCAGACACGATGCTGATGTCCGTCTCATGCAGGTTCTGCAAATAGAGGGCAATGTCCGAAATGTCGCGTCCGGCGATCAGGCGGGTTTGCTTGGGCGAGATCACTTGCAGACCGGTGATATCACCACCGCGTGCATAGAGGCGAACCGGCTCCCAATCATCCCGATGTGTCAGCTTGCCGTGCGCAGCAAGCTTGTCGGCAAGGGTTTGATTTGTGGCACCCGAGATAGACAGCCCATCGGCGGATGAAGACGGGCTTGCGATGACTCTGCCCGCCCCAGAAGTGGCCCGAGGTGACAGCGGGCTTGCAATGCGAAGGTAGTCTGCGTCGGAAAGAGTGACCTGCGCTTCGACGCCATACTTGGAAATGCTGGAGCCAGTTGTGTCCGTTATTAAATTGTAGCCACTTATATTCCCAGAGGCCAGCAGATCGAGAGTGCCGGTTGGCGACGGCGAGAGCAGCAGCGGTCCAATAATAGATACGTCACCCGACAGTGCTGCAAGCTGAAGTGTCGACGGCTTGGTCAGATAGACTTGGCTGAACACGTCCTGGCCCGCGAAAGATGTCACCTCCCCGAGACGGAGCCACCCACGCCTCGACGCCAAAGGAGACAGGCTGTGCACAGCGAACATCTGCTCGTAGTAACTAGCAAGCGAGCCGACCGTGTCGCGACCTTTTTTGTTCGACAGGGTGATATCCCCTGAGAGGGAGGTCGCCATGACCTTGTTTGTAGGCGCGTAAGTGCTGAAATACGTCTTCTGGGCCAAGTTATTGAGTATCCCTTGCGGCAAAGCAAACGGGTTGAGAATTGGCCCGACCAGAATGTCGCCCGCCGCGGATATCTCGATATCGCCTTTCCCAAGGAACAGGGTCGTGGGCAGCCAGGAGTCCGGATCGAGAATGAGATTTCTCGTGAACTCGCTGACAACGACGCCCGCCGCCGAAATCTTCAAGCCCGACCCCACGCTAGGGCATCTACGGTGTTCCGCGCAGGATTGGAATGGATGCCGCCGCCGGCATCCAGGATCGCTTTGCCCTTTTCGACGTAGTAGACGCCGCCGCTGATATCACGGCTTGCGATCACGGAAACATCGCCGCCACCATATTCCGTGAGCGGCGCCGTCGCGGCCAGCACGTTCTTTGGAGTCCAAGCATTAGTCGGCGCGACGGCGTCAACGTTGACGATGTCTTGGCCGGCCTGGAGTCTCACGTTGCCGCCGCCCAGTGTTCCGACACCTTGGAAGAAGTTGCTGAAATCGACCCACCATGTGGTCGATGCTTTATCGGTCGGCTTACCCAAGCCATCCGTGAACGGGGTCGCCATATCGAACATGCCGTTCGCCGGGTCGATATAGCCGCGCCGATAGAGCCAGTTGTTTGGTAATTCCAGGCTGGACGCGTCGACGAACGTCCGGCTCCCGACCGCGCCGTAGCCGGTCAACCTGCGGATGTCATTCCCCGCTACCAGCGTGACGTTGCCGCCATGATCACTATATTGAGCTGGATAAGTTACGAGCTTGGGGAATGCATAACCAAGATTGTAGGAGGCTGTATTGAAGGCCTGATATGTTGTGGTCGGTGCATCGAAGATGGCTGGATCGGGAACGATCCGGCTGCCAGCGGTGTAGATCGCGGCGAACGGGTTGATGAGCCGGATATCCTGACCTGCAAGGAGATCGATATCGCCGGTCCCAGTGCGGATTACCTGGAAGAAATTTGTCGAGCTATAGTACGGCACCCGGTCGTTAGACACACTTGCAGTTGCCGATTTTGGCGCATAGGAAGCAAAACCGTTGTAATCCGCACCGTTCTTGCCGAGCGTTATCGAACCGGTTGTGGTCCCAAGCTCCGCCAGAGGCAGGCGCTCTCGGTAGTCGGCTGCCGAGAGATCAGCGCCCGCGATAACACGATAGGACCAGGAGGCCGAGCCTGCTGGCATCAGCAGATCCAGCATAGCGCCCCAATGTAGACGACTTGTGGCGGATGCGTACGCTGCTCCGGGCAATACAGCACTCGGATAGGTGACGCCGGTGCTGGTGAATCCATCGGTCAGTGTATTGTAGAATTCGATATTACCGGTAGCGCGTAAAGTGAGCGTGCCCGGCACGCGGTCAGGACCATAACGCCAGGTCGAGAGATTCCAGTCGGATGTCGTTGTGCTCGCGGCGCTGCCCAGCGCCAGGCTGCCGCTCGAAAGCACCGCGACATTCGCGCCGCTGGTTTGGCTCAGCGTGAGCGTGACGTTGCTCACCGTCGTGTCGGCGGGCAGCGTGATCGCCGTCGCTCCGTTGCTGACTGTGAATTGCTGTGTCAAAGTGCCTGGCGCATTGAGTGTAACGATGGTTCCGGGAACCAAACTATTTAGATTTGCGTTAGCGAGAAAATTGGTGGTGACTCCGCTGGGCAGCTTGTAGGAGCCTGCCGCAGATGATTTGATTGGAACACCTGAGGTTCCAAATGGAAGCGTGAACGGCGTGGCCGCCGGCAGGGTGATGGTGTTGGCTGTCGCATCTGCAGTCGAGGCCAACGACAGGACGACGCCGCCCGCAACTGGCGTGATATCAGCGTTCTTCAGCCCGGTCAGATTGATATTGCCGGGAACCGAAAGGCTCACCGATCCGCCAGCTGTCAGAGTTCCTGCCCCCACGGTGATGATCTTGGCGTTAGCGGAAAGACCCGTCAGAGTAGCTCCGGCGGCAAAGCTCGTCCGCTTCCCTGTGGCTGCGTCGATCCAGTAGCCGGCGGTTGAGACAGTCAGAGCTCCGGTTCCCGCGACGACGGTCGCGGTCGTACCCCCGTCGAAGGAAATCAGGCTGCCCGCGCCGTTCAATTTGAAGGCGACGGCGCTGCGGTCGCCATTCTGGATCTCTACGCCGGGTGTGATCTGGGCGATGGCAGCGAGAGCTGGCTGCGAGCCGAACAGCCGGGTCTTGATCGCTGTCGTATTGGCGTCGCTTCCGGCGGCGCCGAGATAGGCCTTCGCGTCGTTGTCTGCCAACGCCTGAACGACGCCGTCAATTGCGCCATTGGCACGCGCATAGACCTTGAATCCCTCGGCCACGATTGAGGAGGCGTTCGACACCGTGCCGTTCACCGGCTGGATCTTTATCGATGTGCCGGCGCCAGAGGTGGTTACGGCACCGTCTGCCGCGTCAGTGCGAGGCGCACGCAGATGGAGGACGCCGCCCGGGCCGCCCGCGACGGCAAGATCAAGGCGCGATCCAGTCTGGATGTCGATCCCGTTAGCTCCCTCGCCACGGGTTTCGAGCCAGATTGTACCGCCCTTGCCCGCATTGTCGAACGCATCGGCCGAGACGTCGAGCAAGGAGCCGCTTTGTAGTGTAATATCGTCCGACGCCGCGAGATAGATCGTGCCTCCCGTTGGTCCGCCGGCACGGATCTGTCCGTGGGCCGTCGCCGTGATGGCCCCGGCATCCGCCGAGAGCGAGTAGGATTTAGCGGTGGCGAGCCCGTCGAGCATGACATCGCCGCTGCGCACCCGAACGTTGCGCAAGGTCGAGAAGCTACCCCGATCCAACATGGCATCAAGCGCGGCAGTGCCGACGAGGCGCTTCGTGTCGAGCTTGAAACGCCCGCCCACGCCCTTGGCCCCACCGCCACCTTCGAGGCTCGTTCCGCTGACGATGAACTCGCCGTTCCTGACGTCGACATCGAACTCCCCGCCATCGCCACCCACTTGCGGCGCCGCCACCGAAACTTTACCACCCGTCAGGCGAACCGAACCTGCATCCGAGGTCAGCGCTACGCCGCCACCACCGGAGTAGCGGATCACATCGAAGAACACCTGCTCCGTTCCCGACGCATCGAGAACGGTGTCCGTGAGAGCGATGTCGCCATCGAGCGCGTGCAGGCTGAGACGACCGCTCGGCAGCCGGAAGGTTGCGCCCGTGGCTTCTATCGTAGTCGCGAGCACTGTGAGCTTGGCGGCGAGACCACCCTCGACCGTAGCGGTCTGCCCTAGTGTGCTGTTGAAGATCGCCCGGCCATTGGCCGAAATCGTGTAATCCACACCCTTGGCTGCGGTAACGAGCGGTGTATCCACGACAAGATCACTGCCGAGAGAAAGCCCGCCCGCCCCAGAGGTCAGGACTCCACGCGCCGCATCAAGCTTCACGCCCGTGAACTGGTCGATCGCCAGCGCGCCAGCCCCGAGCTCGATAGTGTTGGCGTTCAGGCGAAACGCACCACTTGCTCCTGCCTGATCAGCTGACGCAGCAATCCCGCGCTCGCGATTGCCGAGGCTCACCGTGTCAGCGGCAAAAGTCACGCCCTCAGCGCCGGTGTTGAAGCCGCGAATCTGCGCGGCCTCGAAGGCGAGCTTGCCCTGCCCTACGGTGCCGAATTCGCCATGGCCGTAGATATCGAGCGTCCGGTAGGATGTCAGTATCACGCGCTCGGCCTCCGTCAGCAACTGGCTGAGCGCCTGCCCGGTGAGGACGATGCCGGGATTGGAGGGAAGCGTGTAGCTGCCGTCGAGCGCTAGCGTGACTTGCTGGCCCGCCTCCTGCAGGCTGCGTGTCTTGATCACGACGGACGGATCAATCACCGTATTGCCCGTGGAATTCAAGATCACCGAGCCAGCCGCACTCGGCTGCCCCTGTCCGTCGCGGCCGATCAGCTGCACATTGCGGCCAACCAACAGCGTTGGCGTGGTGGAGCTATCATAGCCAAATCGCGTCAGCCGCGCGTCAGCCGAAGTGCTGACGCGAACGGCTGAGCCATTGCCGCTCCCCGCCACCGCGTCGCGACCGATGCTCAAGGGCTGGCCGGCCCCGCCCGTCGCAGCGCCGCGAGCCTCGATCCGCGCACCGTCCTTCAGTGTCAGAGCCCCGCGCGAGACGAGAACAACGTCTTGCCCGAAGAGGGCTTCTTCCCGATTGTCGAGGATGAGATTGGCGCTCGTCACCGTGATGTTACCGGTGCCGTCCCGGTGGCCACCGACGAGCAGGCTGCTCGCGCCAAACGCGCCGAGATCGGCGGCTTCGATCGTCACCCAGCCGGTATAAAGGCTCCGCTCGGCGGTACCGCCAAGGATGGCGATGCCATTCGGATTGGAACTTCCGATATCAACGAACCCGCCGAGTGCGGCAGCCGACGCACCTGCCGACTGTACCCTGCCGTGGAGCAGCAGCTCGGTGGCCGCCGCGATCAGCAAACGGCCGCCATCCATCGGCAGGCGCTGCGGAGTTATGCCGGCCTTGGCCGCAGCGTCGGCCAGGAAGGTGTTGGCACGGAAATCATCATATTGTGCGCGGGCATGCACCACGGTGCCCGGCGCCACCTCGAAGTACTTCGGCATGATCGCGCCCAGCGCCTTGCCGTCCAGCGCATTGCTGAAATAGCCCGCGACCATCGCTGAGCCGTCGGGCCGCGTTATGGAAACGGTGCCTGTCGCCGAACTGGAGCTTGGCGTCACGAGATACGCGCCTGGGAGAAGCGCATAGCGCGCCGGCAGCAGCGTATAGGTGCCCGCAGCAAGGCCTGCGCCGGCAGCCAGATAGATCTGGCTGCCGACGCCGAGTCCCGCATTGACATAGCCCGAGGCGGAGTTGGAATAGTGCGGCGCATAGTCGAAGCCGTAACCCGGGATCACCGCGTAGGCGTCCGATTTGGCTAGGATGTCGGTCGAGCCGCCATTGCCTTGCGTCCATTGATAGGCGTAGAGGTCCCCACCGCCGGCGATATCAATCCTGGCACCGGACTTCGAGTTGATCTTGTCGGCGAGAAGGCTGACGACCTTTTCCGGTGCGCCCGAGGTGTTGATCGGCGGCACCGGAGAGATGGGAGCGAAAGGCGGGATCCATGAGCCGTCCTTACCCAGACCCCCGTAAGGCATCACCAAGCCATCCGCTGACACCGAAAGCAGGCTGCCGTCCGCCAGCGTCAGGGTATTTACACCCGGAATATCCGCTCCGGTGATGGGATCCTTAGGCGCTGGCTCCGCGGGATCGAAACCGACATTGATGGTGCCGAACGGCGCGCGTACGGTGCCCGAGATGTCAATCGTACGGGCGTAAAGCTCGATCCCGCCATTGACGGACAGCGGCGTTGGCCGCGATGCACCGCCGCTGATCGTCAAGCGGCCTTCGTCGGCGTTCGAAGGATTGACGATGATCTGCAACCGCGCGTCGGTTGGCGCGTAGACTTGCCCCGCCGCGATCACCACGCTCCCTGCGGCATCGAGGACGCCGAACCCGCGCAGGTCTCCGTCCCTGACGTCGAACGAGGTTGTGGATATATTCTCCAGCGCCAGATTGCCGATGTCGATCAGCTTCTGGGCGATGACGCTCAGGCTGCCGGGGCCGAATTGATGTGCCGGAATCGCACCCAAAATGCCAGCGTCGAGGTTGGGCAGCAGGAAGGCAGCATCACTTGGAGCGAAAGGCCGATAAGAGCTGCCGAGCGCGACGTAAGGCGCCCTCAACGTCACCGCGCCGTCAGCATAAATCGCGTTGCCCAGCTGGCTCACCATCAGGCTCCGACGGGCGTCAATCGTGACATCGCCTCGAAACAGCACGGCACCTGCGCCGCCGTCGCTGTTCAAGCGCAGGGTGTCGAAGCCACCGCTGGCGAACCGGTCGATGGAGAAATGCCCGCGGGACACGACACTGTCCGGGCAGCCGACGGCGCACCATATGCTGCCCGGCAGCGCGGTCCGTACTGTCGCATTTCCGGGTGCGAACGTGATTCCGTTGAGCAGTTGCTGATCGTCCTGAGTGACGATGAGGGAGGGGACGAAGGAGGACGGCCCTATGCGGCTATCTCCAAAATTTACCGATGATGATACGGAAAGCACGCCACCCGCAGCGTTCACGCCGCCGGCATTACCGCGGAGCGTAGATCTCGACGACCAGCAATCCCGAGCTTATGATCGACAACAAGCCACCATCGCTCTCTATCCACGTCGCCACGGATTTAGCAGATAGTCCGCTTCCAGCACTCGACGGGAGGTCGAGAACACCACGGGTACCGGAAACATCGAGAGTGCTGCCCTTCTCGGCAACAATGTCACCCTGAAGCGTGATACTGCCACCAGCAAGCACCGCGCCAGTGCGCAATCCGCGCGCATCCGGAATCAGCACGGTGGCGCCAGCCACATTCAGGCTGCTGTTGGCGCCCAGGTGCAGCGTATGCGTAAGGGTCTCGCCGCTCTCGTTAATCTTTGCCGTCGATCCCGCGGCAATCGAGATTTTCCCTCCGGGCGCAGTCAGCGTTCCAAGCACGGTGACCGTGGAACCACTGATGGCGATGGAGGAGCCCTTGATCGTATTGGCGGTGCGACCCGGCTTGAGCGAGATTGCAGCGCCTTCCCCTATGAGGATGTCGCCACGCGCGGAACTGTTGTTGATTGCCCTCAGCGTCAGTGACACCGGATCGCGGAGCTCATCCACGGGCAGATAAGGCGACAGCCCTATTTCATGCGAGCCGCTGAAAGATGCCGCGACCTTCTGCACCTTGGGCTCGATCTTTATCCCTGCGACCAGATGTATACCGGGAACAACTGTGACTCCATCGGGGCCGAGCGCAGAGTACCCGGTCAGTGCGAAGCGGCTGAAGCCCCCTCGATCGAAGAAGTCCGGCGAGATCACAGTCACGTCTTCGGCAGCCGCGCCACCAATCTGGAAGGCCCTGCCCTGGAGCGCGAGCGATCCGCCTGCTGCGCCGGAAAACCCCCTCAACTCACCGGAGGTAAGCAACGTTGTTCGATAGGAGCCAGTTCCGCCCCCGGTTGCTATCCACGGCGCCGTTTCAATCAACGCATTAAAGGTAGAGGGAGCCAATCCGAGGAGGCTGATTGCTCCGGCATTACCGTAGGAAATTTTGCTCGAACTGCTGACGAGAACGCCGCCTGAAACGTCGAGAACGCTGCCTTCCCGAATCAAGACGCTCCCACCGATACCCATTGGGTAGGCAAAAGACGTCGGTGGCACGTGAGAACCGAGGCTCCCAATCCCTATTCCTCCTGCAGAGATATTGATCGCCCCCCCCGCAGTGATCCGTGGAGATGCTGCAGCCTGTGCGGCGTCGATGACGGCACCCGACACATCAATGCGGCCCGATACCACGATGGAGGGCAGATCTTCGAACCGAATAGGATTGGTTACGGAAGGCGGTGTCGTCGTCAGATAGTCCAGCGGAAGCAACGATCCCGTCAGGACAACCTGTCCCCCATGATAGGTGATGTCGCCCTGAACGTCGATACCGCGCGCCGTGATGCTGAGTCCCGACAAGGGTGAGATGGCATAACCGAGGTTGACTCCGGCGGGCACCAAAACCCGGCCACTCTGATTGTCGATATTAGCGATTCCGAAACCGTCGACGCCGAAAACAGACGCATCAATCTTGAGTGTGGCGTTGTCTGCGGCGGCCAAAGGCTGGGAGAACTCAGTAGGGACGGGTCCGCCGGATGCGCGCGCCGCGCCCAGAATAATGTCGGGGCCAACGCCGAACGACACTCCGTTGAACGTCTGAGCGTTAGCGGCGCTCGATGTGAAAAATGGCTTGGCGTTGCCTGCTTCGAAATCGGCTATACTGCCCAACAAGAGATTCAGCGTCGAAGGCTTCGGAGCCGAAGCCGCCGTCAACTGATAGGGACCAGTCAAGACGGCGCCATTGAGCGCACCATCGAGTACCATCGCTGGCGCCATAATCGAAAGCGTTCCGCCGTCGCCGCCCTTCATGAAGCCGTCGCGATATTGCATCGTCGGGCGCAGCGAACTCGAATATGTTTCCGTCCTCCCCCAGCGCGAGTGACTGCGCGTGAATCCGCCAGCCAATCCAGTATAGACACGATCAGGGGTTGCTTGAGACAGCGCCACGTAGCCGCCGTCCTGCAGAAGGAGCTGCGACTGCTCGTGAACATATCCGCCTTGATAGGCGATCGACCCGCCCGCCACACTGATGCGGGCGCCATCGCGCACCACCACAGCATCGCCCGCGTTCAGGTTCACGGAGCCGCCGTTGACTGAGAGCTGCGCCACTGTGTGCGGGACGAGATCGATAAAGCCGGCAATGTCGGCAAACGGTGTGCCGATGTAGCTCTTGCCGTTGAAGACGCCGCTTTGCAGCAGATCCACCCAGACGGTGGCGCCGCGCAGTGCGCCATCGCGCTGTAACGGCGAGTCGGCGAGTTGAGCCGCGCGCAGCTCCGCCTGGATCACGGTGTTGGCGACCGATTCCGGGACGTTCACCAGGCCGGAGACGTCGATCAGCGCACCGGAGTCAAGATAGATTTGATGGAGAACGCCATTCTTGCCGGAGGGCGTAAAGAACTGCGATATCCCGGGCAGCCTGGTTGTGCGATATTCATCTGCAATATCTGCATCACCGAGATCGAGGAATTCGCCGGCACTCATACTAACTTTGCCGGACGGCGCGAGAATCGTTGCTCCCACTAATGTTCCGCCGGTGTCCGTCCCGTTTTTGAGATGGATTGCGCTTCCCAGCACATTGATCTGGGATTTCTGTTGAAGTGAGGAAAGCTGTACAGTTTCTGTGCTGTCGATCTCCGGCAGGACCGAGGTCAGGCTCCGCGACCCGAATTCAACCAAGCCTGTTTTGCGCGGTGCCAAGTATAATCCTTCGGGATAGATGTCCTTTAACGACGCCCCGCCCGGCAACCCATAGAAGATGGCGGCGTCGTAGGCCGCGTTGATATCGATCCGTCCGTTGAGCGCGACCGAGGTGGTAGCCAGCGTCACTCCATCCTGATATATGGCCGCGCCGTTTAGGCTGATGTTGCCAAGCGGGGCGGTAATTAAGCCGCCGTTCCATATGACACCGCGCGCCGCCAGGCTGCTCCCTGCAGTATCAACAACGCCAAGCGAAGGATCGCTAACCTTGCCGACGAAAACATCGAGACCGCGCAAGCTAGGATCACTGGCGTCATGCGCACGGATCGCGACCTGAAGGCCCGCTGCGAGAATGGTCTGGCCGTCCGGCGTCGAGATCACGCCTTCGTTCCTGACGTTGGGACCGAGTAGCATGATGCGCCCGCCCTGGTGCGCGCCCGAGGTAGCGGCGTTTAGGAACGCGCCTTTTTCGACGACGACCTCGCCGACCGCGCCGACAGACGGCGCCGTGTCGAGTGGATCGGTCGGAGGTTTAATGGTCGGCAAAGCTGAGAACTGGAACTCTCCAGTGGAGTTGTTTAGAATTCCATTCGCATAAAGGCTTTGGTTGAGCCAGAGCGATGAGGCCACCAAGGATCCGACATTGATCTGGCTTGTGCCGCCGAAAATGATGCCGCTTTGGTTGATGACGTAGACAGTACCCTTGGCGTTGATGGTCCCGAGGATACTGCTTGGCGCGAGGCTCGGATCCTGCACGCGATTGAGGATGCTCCAGCTTGCGTCCTGCTGATCGAAATTGACCGTCGTCTTCGCTCCGACGTTGAAGCTCGTCCAGTTGGCGATCGCCTTCTGCTCGGTCTGCTGGATGGTGACGATGGTCCGATCCCCGGATGTCGTCTGTGTCGGCCCGTTGGCGCCGGTCCATTTGAAGGCCGGATCGGGATTGGCCACGAGACCTCCCGCAGTCAAACCATTGGGCACCACTGACGTGGCCTGCTGCGCAGCCGCACGCGCTGCTACCTGTGCCGACTGCATGTCCTGCAGAATATTTCGTGCCCGCGACATCGCGCGCTGCGCCTGCTCTGCTGCCCGTTGTGCTTGCTGCTGTGCCTGCTGTGCCGCGTAGGTCGCGGCAGATAGTGGCGATGCTGCTGATCCCGAGCCTTGCCCGATCGGCACCGCGCGCGCCGGTGATGCCAGCGTCAGAACCATGATGCTTGCGCTGGCAAGCAGCGCGCTGCGCGACAGCCTGAAATATCCCCCGCTCCGCACCGCGCTCACTCCACTGCTTTCATTGCTGCGGTTGTGCTTCCGGTGACGACGATGGGAGCGGCGGACGGACATGGCGGTCTCCTGTTAGGCTGTGCGCATCTTACGGTTATCGTGGGCTGCTTTATGCGTCAGCGGGCAACTCGAAGCTGGATCGGATCATTTCCGGTGTCGCGTTTTGATCTGCCGATACAGCGGATCCTGCTGCCGGAAGCTTCTGCAGCTCGTCACGAAGATAGCTGATGAGCTGCTGGATCAGATGGTCCCAGAGCTCAAGCTGGGTGCGCAGAAATCGATGCGTAACACCGCCCGCTACAGAGATATCTAAATGCAGGGCTAGGAATGGCGGACTTATTTGAACGCGACCGAAACGGCGCGTCGCATTCCAGCGGTTGACGATCTCAAGTGGGAGTTCGCCCTGTACCTGGAACACGGTGATCAAGCCGACATCCACATATCTGTCGGTCCCGATCGCCGAGCGGTTGCCGGGGCGAACATCGAACGGCATGCCACCGGTTGCGGAACGAAGATACGGCAGATTGGCTACCGGATCGTTCAGCTCTTCGACGCGGAAGCCGGCGTCCTGGAACGCCTCGCGCAACGCCTGAAGAGTGATTTCGGTGAGGATCGTTTCGGTCACGTGCGGTCTCCCTGAAAGATGATCGATGTCAAGCAGCCCAATTATTGGGCCGTCTGCGGTTCGAGAACCGAGTTGGTTGCTTCATGGAACCCGGGAATGCCAACAGGGTCGTTCGCGATCGGAGACCGACCCGGCTGACGCTTGGATCCGTATCGCGTTCCCGCCAGGTCACGCATGACGAGTCGAAGCTCCGGCAGAGCGCGTTGTTGCAGCCAATTACAGGCGGAAAGCACACTGTCCCGGTAATTTTGCGAGAAGGTCTGCAGACTCGACTGCGCAAGCCCAGTGCGACCGATAGCGAGATCGCCGACCATACGTGCTTCGATGCTCGCGGCTGGGCTACCGCCACTTCTCCGTTGCTGACCAAGCGGGAGAGACCTGATGGTCTCATTGGCATCCGCGAGCAACCCCACAAGATGCCGATAGGCGTATCCGCTTTGAATTGCGGACACGCCAAGTCGCAATTCATTCGGCAAGCGACAGTTTGCGTCTATGGCCAAATGCAGATCAATCTTCAAGCTAAGCTCAAGTGAACGGTCGGTGATCACCTGGTCCGCCTTCTCGATCACCAGATGGACCAGACCTTGAGAGGCCTGCTCGTCCGCGTTGATTTGGACGATGCCATCAATGAACAGCCGCGAATGGCCGTTCGATCCAGCCGCGGTGGCCTCGCCAAACTGGATGGCGAGCGCACTTCCTGGACGGAGCTCGCCTCTACGCCATATGGACGCCACCTCGCTCCTATAGCCGCGAGCAGCAAGCGCCCTTCAGAATCGTCTCGATATCCCTTCTCAATACTGACGACATCGCACCCCTCACCGTTTCGCCCCGCTGGCGTCGTGCAAGACCTTGGACAAGGCGATCTCGTTGATGGCGGGCGGCGACTTCTTGAGGAGATCGGCAAGATAGGCGCGGCGCAGGACGGACGCCTGTTCGCTGCGCATTTGCTGAACGAGCGCTTCCTTTACTTCAGGCAGCGTGCGCGTATAGGACGCTTTCGTGTCGATCAGCTTGAGAATATGCCAACCGTCGTCCAGTCTGATCGGCTCAGAGAGGGCATTCTTCGCAAGCCCCATGACTTGATTGCGAATTTCAGGACGAATTTGCTGCTCGGCGATCCACCCAAGATCTCCGCCATTCTTTGCACCGTTCTCGTTAGCGAGGCCGGCGAAGTCGCTCCCGACTTTCAGCTTCCGCTGAAGATCGTCAACCACCTTTTTTGCGTTGTCCTCGGCCGCCCTATCGCTGCCTTTGGGTACAGCTACGAAGATCTGCGCGAGCTGAAACTGACGCGGCACCAAGAGAGCGTCCCGGTTGGCGTCGTAGACCTTCTGCAGTTCGTCGTCGCTCGGATAATTTGCCGGCGGCACGGAGACCGACTGCAAATAGAGTTCGGCCAGCGCGGTCTCCCGCAAGCGATCAAGCTGCGCCGCGACGTTCGGCTGCTGATCCCACTTCTTGGAAAGCAGCTCCTGCAGGACTAGGCGGTTGGCGAGGAGCGCGCGGACGGCCTGGCTCAACAATGCCGGATCCTGGTTGACCGCGGCCTGCTCGCGCGCGCTGAGGTTTGCGACATAGGCCATGATCTCCTCGATCGAGACCTCGGAGTTGCCAACCCGCGCGACGATGTCGGCCGACCTCGTGCGTGGTGGGACCGCGCCTTGGGTCACGGCCGTGAACGCAGGTTGGGTCGCCGGCGCCGTTTGCACCACAACGGGTCTTGCCTGGGCCGGCTGGGCCGGTCGCGGCGTCTGCGCACCGCCTTGCGTTGCTAGGCCACAGAGCATGATCACTCCCGCGGCGACCCGCGTCAGCATTGCGATGCAGTTCGTCACGCCCCTGCTCCTTGTTTCACAGTTCATCACTGTTGCACCCGCTGGTCGAGGATCCGGTCGCAGGTGGTCTGAATCTGGTTTTGCACTTCGACCCGACCCAGGCCGAACATCGGCTCCTGCGCTACGAATGCGTCGCCGACGGTCACTGACTTGTAGCGCTCCAGCAGCTCGCCACCGGCCTTCAGGAGTTCCTTGTTCTTGCCGCCACAGCTTTTTGCGCTTGCCTTGTAGGCCTTGGCCTCGCCTTCGAACCTTGCACGCTCGGCGTCCTTGGTGCGGGCAACAGTCGCGGCCTCTTCATAGGCGGCTTTCCATTTCTCGAGCGTCTCATCTCGCTCAGCGAGCCGTCTGTTGAACTCATCGATCGCCTCACGCTGCTCCTTCCGGACTCGCCGCACCTCGGCTTTCGCGGCATCGATCTGGGCCTTGGCCGCTGCCTTCTCGCGTTCGGCCTCAGCGATCTTGCCCTGAAGCGCGGCACGCTCGTCCTCGAGCTGGCGGGCCTGCGCCGTCGCAGCACGCAATGCATCGCGCAGACGATCGGCCTCCGACTGCGACTGTGCAGGGGCGCTCGCGACCGCGCCAAGAGCCGCTATCACAGTCGCCACGACAATGAAGATTCGCCTGGTCATGATTAGAATTTCGCGCTGACGTCAACTTGGAGAACATCGACGGCATAACTCGCGCCGGCGATACTATTTGCGCTCATCCAGCGCAGGCTGGCCCAGACATTGTCGCTGAGACCGACGTTCGCGCCGACGAAATAACCTTTGAGGTTGGTGCCGCCAAGACCGAAATCGGAGTCCACGAACGCGTCGATGGTCGCATCCGATTCGAGGTACTTGTAACCGGCATGAACACTCCAATCGCCGAACCGCTTGATCTGCTTGTCGCCGACGGTCACGCGCGCGAGCCAACCCTGGTTTCCGCCTTGGAAGGGGCCTGGCACGTCCTTCGCGATATCAGGGCCGCGATTGTTCACCGCGATCTGGTTCAACAGGGCACGATTAAAGGCAGTGTTGATCACGTACTCGCCATCAACGACGATGTGGGTCGGATGGAATTCGCCGAAGTCGAACTGACCGCTAACGACCAGAGGACGATACTGGCTTGCGAGCCCAAAATACTGGTACTGGCTCTTCGTGCCATTGTCGTTCCCGATTCCGATTGGATCCGCGATGATATCGCGCAGCAGCATGTAGGTGTTGCCTTTCTGCGCGAAGGACGGACGCAGGATGTCGGTGTCGCAAACGTCTGCAGTGGAGGCCACAGTGCATGGCCTAGAGAGGCGACCCTGGACCTTGGTGAAGTCGTAATAGGCAGCGCCCATGGTGAACGAATGGACCTCATCAACCTTGCCCTTCAGCCCGGCCTGAGCGCCAAACAGCCACTTGTCTTGACTCGCGAACTTTCTCGGCAGGCCCGCGTTGGGATCACCGGCGCTGGCACCCCGAGTGCTGAGGTTAATGCCGGCATTGAAGTCGGTGTTGTAGATCGGGAACGCACCCGCAGCCACGAAAGGCGTGAAGCCCTGCACGACTTCGTGCTTGGCCTGAAAAGCGAACCCGTCAAATCCAAGGTCGCGGTGCCAGACGAGGTCGGTCGGCGACCAGAACGGGCTGTCGAACCTACCGATTGATAGTGCAAGGTCTTCGTTTTTCCATTTGAGGTTTGCACGATCGAGCCAAAGCGCATACTTCGAAAAATTGCCCCCGTTTGCTCCGAATGTCTGGTTGGTCGAAACCGGTGAGCTGTTCTCGCCCGTGGCAAGCCGCAAACCGACGGTGAAGCCATGGGACAGGTCCGCATCCATGCCGAGCCGCGCGCGGAAACGGAACTGATCGCGGTTCTCCGCCGTGTTATAAGTCGGTGAGTAGTACGGATTGCCTATGCTGTTGTCGAAGGGCGAGCCGGTGTTGATGGCATTGAAGTTGTAAAGGCCGAGCGGATTGTTTCCGGTCGGAAAGAAAGCGCCCTGATAGCGTGCGCGCGCATCCCCATAGAAGTGGATACGTTGCGCCCATTCCGGATAGAGGCCAGGCGACGCCCAGTTTTCTTTTTCAGCCTTTGCCATCACCTCCCGTTTAATGTCTTCGCGTAACTGTCGTTTGACGATTTCCGGGACATAGGCAACATGCCTAGTTCCAGGAGGATTGGCGGCCGCTGTGGCCACCGTTGCGGCTTTGGCCGCCTCGTCAGCCTTGGCCGTCGCATCCTTCGCAGCCTGACGTGATACATAAGCTTCATTATCAGCCTGTTTGATCAGGGCGTCGGCCTCCTCCTGGGAAACAATCTTGCGCTTCACCATGAGATTGAGCAGGTTGACGGTCGTGCTCGGTGATGTCGGCGCTGATTGCGAGACGGTCGGTCTCCGTGACGGCTCCCGGCTCGCCCGAGTGTTGTCCTCGCTTATCGCGTTTTGAGCGAATGCCGACGATGCACACATCAGCGCACATAACGAGACAGCAAGCGACATCGGTCGCTGGTGCACATTCAACATAGTCATAGACATTAGTCCCCCAGTCACTCTACGCATGGTTCTTTCTCGGAAGCTCAACTCGGACGCCGCGCGATCCAGCGCGTAACGATCGGCATCGGCATGTCTTTGGGCGGAGGTTCGCGGAGCGCGAGGCCACCAAGCACCTCGTTTCGAATCGCTGCATCAACCTCGGCATCACCAGTCGATGGCGTCAGAACAACCCTGGTTATCCGGCCCGAGCCATCGGCCCACAGTCGGATCTGGATAGTCGCAACCACCAGACGGGTCTTGGGGTTGGAACGCAGCGCGGACTCCACCTGCGCGGTCACAATCGAGCCGTACCACCCCCAGCGACTACCGCCGCCGCCCCCTCCACCATACGGGCTGCCGCCAGGCTTACCGCCAAGATTGAACAGATCGCCCGGTCCAGTCGCCATCGCGTCAAGCGAGAGCGGCCCCGGCGCATCGTCGTTCTTGGCATCTTTGGCCGGCTCATCCTTTGGCGTGTCGACCGGCTTGTCTTCCTTGAATTCGGGTTCCGCCATCTTGGGCTGCTCGATCATCTTCTGCTCGGGCAACTTCTGCGGGGGCGGTGGAGGTGGCGGGGGCGGCACCACCACGGTGACGGCCAGTTCGCGCACCTGGCGCGGCAGCGGAGCGTCGTCGTGGCCGACGAACAGATAAATGGTCCCGCTCAGCACCAGCGCGATCGCGGCCAGCGCCCCGCCATAGCGCAGATTCGGCTTGCGGCCCTCGCCATCCTCGTTGGCCGAGGTGTCCGCTTTTACGTTCAGCCGATTCCTGATTTTGGCCAGCAGGCTCACGACGCGACCTCTCCTGTCAACTCACCGGAAAGGCGGTCGGTGACATACTGCGCGATGAATCTCACCACGGAGTCGAAATCCGTTGTCTCGACGATGATCCGTATGTCTCGCTCGGTGCCGATGACAAGACGATAGATGTCCGTCTCGGGGCAAAACTCGAGTTGAGCCGCGCCATCGATGATGAGGCGCACATACTGCCGCCGCCACATCGTCAACACGAATGAATCGCGATTGACGCCACTGCGTGCAATGCGCGCGCGCAACTGCTCCGCCAGCCTGACCATCAGCGCCTCGCCGTGAATCGGAAACGGCAACAGGACGGCTGTCGGCCGTTGAGCGCCCTGCTCCGGCGCAGGCACGCCGGCCTGCATCGTGCCGCCACGCCGATCGACACCCCCATTACGGACACTGGTATCGACCACCCGCGCATCCTCCGCCGCGCCATCGTGACGAAGCACGGCCGCATACATCGTGGTGCCTCTTGCGAACCACGCCCGCAGACGCGGCAGCAGCCCTCCGCCGGGACCGGCGAGTTCGGCAATATTCTGCGTGGATGCGGCCTGCATCTGATCCTCCCTCACTTCACTAGCGGACTGGTCGCATCGCACGGCTCTCCGTAGCCGGTGCCGCCGAACCTTTCCGATCCGCCGCGCGCAAGATGACCACGACCACGACGAGTTCGTTGACGATCAGCCAGCACATGAAAAGCTGATACAGTGTCATGCGTTCTCCCTGCGATGCTGGACTCAGGATGATTGCCTATCGTGCGCACGCCGGTCTCCGCCTCACTTCACCAATGGCTTCGTCGCAAGTCCGACCTGGTTGAGCCCAATCCGGCCAAGCAGATCGAGCACATCCATCACGCTCTGGTACTGCGCCTGCGCATCACCGCGCAGAACCACCGGAAACTCAGGTGTCAGCGCCTTCTGCTGCACCAGCCGCTGCTCGAGTTCAGGCAGCGTCACCGGAATGGTGTCGAGGAAGATCTTGCCGTCATTCGCCACCGTGATCGCCTTGGTGGTCTGTGTCGCCAGCGACGGCGCAGCGGAAGCCTTCGGCAGATTAACCTTCTGCCCCTGCACCGTCGCCGTGGTCATGATAATAAAGATCACCAGCAGCACGTAGGCGAGATCGAGCATCGGCGTGATGTTGATGTCATCGTACGGCTTGGAGTCGCTCTGCACCTGCATGGTGATTACTCCGCCGCCATGCGGTGATCGATCGGATCGGGGCGCTCGGCATCATAGGCTTCCGCCATTCTGGTGACGAACTCATCGACGAACACCTGGATGTCGTTGGTCAATTCCTTGATGCGGGAAATCAGGTAGTTGTAGCCAAATAGCGCCGGGATCGCGACGCCGAGACCCGCGACCGTTGCCACCAGCGCCGCCGCGATGCCGGGCGCGATCGCATTGACGTTGACGTCACCAGATTCTGCGATCGCAGCAAAAGTGATCATGACGCCGACCACAGTGCCAAGCAGGCCAAGGAACGGACCGCCGGAAATGGCAATCGTCAGCACCACCATCTGCCGATTGAGCCGCTGGATCTCCTTGACCACGCCGCTGTCGAGCGAAGCCCGAATCGCGGCAATCGAGGCAGCCGATAGGAACCGCGCACGGACCCCGCTGCGGGCAAAACGATGACGAAGCTCCTGCGCACCGATGTGATAAATGCGATATAGTGAAGACAACTTCATCGTCTCAGCGTCGTTCGCGTTCAGACGGCCGCCCAGCGTCGCCGCACTCTTGTCGTCCGCCTGATCAAGCACCGTCAGATCGTCTGCAACTTCACGGAAGTGCTTCATGAACACAGCGTTGGCTTTAGCCTGCTTGCCGAGATAGGTGGTGCGGTCATACATCACGACCCAACTCAACACCGCCATGATGACAAGAATGCCAATCACGATCCAGCCGTCGAGGGTCACCGACTTGAGGATCACCGCGAAGTAGCCGGAGAGCCAGCTTGCGGTCTCTTCATCACCACTAAAGGCAATCAGCTTGGCCGTTTCCGGCCCCTGCCCGATAGCAGCGAACCTGATAAAGCCTGCCGGCCGCGCCACCTTGTCGATATGCAGTTCGTCGAGATCGCCGATGAAGCCTGCCATACCTGGAACGATAGTGGTCGCAGGCACATCTGCCGCAGGCGCCGCGCTGCCGTCCGCCCCCTGCGCAGCTGGGGTATCGGGCTGCTCGGTTGCGGACGGCACCGCCACGGGCGCGGCACCGGAGGTCGCGGTGTCGCCCCCGATCAGGGAAATCGTATTCAGGGCCGGTAGCGATGCCGCCACCGACGCGTAAGGCGCTCCGTCAAGGGACAGCGTGACTTGACCGTTGCTGGCAATGACCGCGAGATGATGCCAGCTGTTCGGCGCAACCGGCGCGCCCGCGCCGCTACGCTGAACGGTGCCGGCATTGGTTACCTCGACGAACGGCACGCCGCTATCAAGTCCGATCACGAGCGCATTGCCGGCGCCTGGATCACGGCGACTGTAAAGTGCCGTATTCGGCTGCAACACAGCCGGTTTGATCCAGGCCGAGAAGGTGAAGGGACTGCCCGAAGGCAGTACCAGCGACGGCGACGCCGGCAGTGCAAGCGGCGCAGCCCCCGTCGAACGAAGACCCGTGCCGATGATCGACCCGTCTGCAGGCTGCCCCACGCTCTGCGCGTTATTGGCCCATACCGAAGAATCCAGCGAGGGGGTGCCGCGCTGGTTGAAGTGATAGATCAGCAGCGTGTCTGGATCATAGGTACCTTTGGCGTCGCTCGTTGAAGCCGCCTTCTTGTTACCAGAGTAGAGCCAGATCTCGATCTTGGCACCCGCCTGTACATTTGGCACCGAGACCCACATCAGGCCCTCGGCCAGCAGCGGATCATACTTCTCAATGTGGTGCTTGAGCGGCGTCTTGTCGTCGCCGGCCACGAAGCGAAGATCACTGCCGTCATCCTTCGCCGAGGCGAAACGGAAGTTACCCGCATGCAGCCGGATCAAAACAGGTGTAGTCCCGATCGGATCGGTGATGTTGGCGCCCGACGCGCTGGCGTCGATGGTAATCTTCTTGCGCATCGACCATTCATCGTTCCACCACGCTTTCGCCGGTGACGACAATGTCAGCGCGCCAACAAGCCCGAACAACATCGCGGCGATGCCCCTTGCGGTCGCCCGCCGAATAAAACCTGGTTTACGCGGACGCATCTCACCCCGGCACCGACCCAGCTTCGTTGTCATCAGAATTCACCCCAAATGCGGAAATTGAAACGCGGATCGTTGGCGCGCGTGTACGCTTGCGTGACCATCGGCACAGAATAGGCGACGACGCCATTGACGTAATTGAACAACTTGAAGCGCGTGCCGACGCCGTAGCTCCACAGGTTGAAGTGCGACTGCTGGTCCGGCAATGGTTTCAACGTCTCCGCACGCGCGCCATCGGCGAAGGCAAAGAACCGCCAGTCGTTGAAGGTCGTGAAGCGCGGCGCCCCCAGCCCGGTCTCGTCCTTTACATGGCTTTGCAACAATTGGCCTATATTGGGGCTGCGCAGCTCGATATTGCCAGCCACGCCGTTGTCGCCAAGCACCTCGGATTCGAGATATCCGCGGACGGTGTCAAAGCCGCCGGCGCTAAACTGCTCGCTCGAGACGAGCGGCCCATCGGCGATCTGCCCCTGAACCTTGCCCCACAATTGGAAGCCCTCCGGCAGTTCCTGGGTATGGGACACATCGGCGTTGAAGTGGGTGAAACTTGCCGACGCATAGTATCGTTTCGCATCGAAGGCCTCCCAGTCACTGCTGATTGGCCGCATGTTGTAGGTGATCGAGGCATTGAACTGCGTCGTGAACTTTTCACCCTGGAAAGTCGAACCGTAGCTTGCCAAGAGGGGGTAGTAGGTCACGGGTGAGGAGAACCCACCGGATCCTAGCGTCACGGTCTGCTGGAAGTGCTTGTAGTCAAGACCAACCGACAGGGAGTGAAAGAACCTGTCCCGCGGCGGCAATGTGATGATGGCGCGACTGCCGACAATCTCACCCGGACCGACAATATTGGCGCCGCCGACCGTCGCAACACTACTGCTCGATTTCACGCCATAGGTGAGGAAGCTGAGCCATTCCACACCTGGAATGCGCGCTAGGTACGAGCCCGAAAACACCTTGGCATCATCAGGGCGCTCGGGCGCCACCTGATAGATGAAACTTGCCGAATGCCCAAGCTGCCAGAGATTATCGTAGCGCACCGTCCCGATAAACCGCGTCGCCGTCGTACTCGGCGATTGACGATTGTTGTATTCGACGCTGGCATGGATCGGTGCGGTGTCCTCGACATTGAGATCGACATCCACCGTACCGGGGGTTACCCCCGCGCGAAGCGCCGGTGTCACACGACGATCCGGCCATTGGTTGAGCGCAACAATGTCCTTCGTTACGTCATTGAAGTTGGGAACGACACCCTCTTTCAGGGATTCGGCACGGGTCTTAATCCTCTCAAGGTCGAAATAGCGCGAATTCTTAACTCGTAGACGCCCGACCTTGAGTTCGACAACCTTCAGCGTAATGACTTTGCGCTGGGAGTTCTGCTCCGGGATAGAGACACTGACGGTCTGAAATCCCTTGTCGTGATATGCTTTCTCCAGCGCGGCCCGCGCCTTTTCGACATCCTCGACCGTTTTGTTCGGTCCCAGGAACGGATAGACCGCTTCTTCGATCTCGATCTGAGACAGGCTATTTCCGCCCTCGATGGCGAAATCATCGATCTCGAACTTTTGAGGCGACACCGACGGTCGCACCGCGCCGGCAGGTGAGGCAACTCTCCCTTGCCCCTCCTTCCCTTCTTCTGCCTGCCCTCGCTCCACTTTCCCGGTCGCGGTCACCGCCGGCTTGGTAGAGACCACTGAATTACTGGCGTTTGCCGCCGAGACAGGCTGTGAGATGCCAACGCCGCCGACAAGTGCGGCCATCGATACGCCCAAGCAAAGCAATCCCCTCCTCGCCCATCGCCATCTGCACGTGATTTCTATACGACGAATTCGCACGAGTACCCCGACGACTCCAAACAAGCCAAGCGTCAGCGCTGCGGCACGCCGCAATCACTAACGCACAGTTAAAAGACAACTGACCGCCACCTAACCTGCAAAAGATTCTTGGATGGGATTCAAAGGGGCATCTGGTCATTCCGCCTACCCGCCCCAATCTGGCTTTCCTGACCATTCGCCGGCGTCAGTTGATCCGACTGCCCGGCCGCAGGATCAGACCTTCGTATCCCCTCGAACGGAGCCTCTTGCAGAAAGCTAGCCCCCCTGCTGAGCCGGCGTCCGAGGGTCTCGACGAAGTTCTCGAACCGCTCCCGTCCCATCGCCTGCGCGCTGGCCTGGGCGTCAGCAGGCAATCCGGGCGTTACGGTGAGCCAGAAACGGATGAACAGAGCGAGCGTCTCAGTTCCAATGGTCACATCGCGTTCGAGCCGCTGCACCTGCCGCGTCAAGCGATCGAGCCTGCGGGCGAGCGCTGCCTCCATGCGCTCGGAACCGTCCGGCGAAAGGAAGGATGAGACGGCCGCCTCGACAATGGCACTGCGCGACACGCGCTTGCGTTCCGACAGATCGATAAGCTGGCGCAACAGTTCGGGCGGGACATAGACGTTGATCCGCTCTCTCATTCCGGCTCCTTTAGAGTGCAACTCCGTCGTCAGGATCCATCGCGGCCTGGCGCGCGACTGTGCGAACGTACCGCCGCACCGTGGTCACCCGCTTCACGTCCTCTTCGGCATCATCGTCGACAATGGCGAATTCCGTGGCCGGTGGCGGTGCTTCAGGTGCGATTGCCTCGTGCTCGGACAAGGCGGGCTCGCGCCGGATGCCGCCATCAGCAGAAGCGTCGCGGGCGTAACTTTCGACGTCGCGCGAAGCTGATGACTTCGGCGCCGGCAGTGCCGACCAGTCATCGACGCGTTGCTGTCGGCCCCCGTCTTGCCGCTCGGATGCGCCTGGTTTCGGTGGCGGCAGCACCCGGCCGCTCAGACGGCGATCTTCGAAATAACGTACTTTCTTGGCGCGGATCGGCGCCAGACCAGCAACGAGAACCACTTCGTCTGTCGGCGGCAGTTGCATTACTTCGCCCGTGGTCAGCAACGGTCGTGCTGTTTCCTGACGAGAGACCATAAGATGGCCAAGCCACGGCGACAGCCGATGACCGGCATAATTTTTCATGGCCCTCAATTCGGTCGCGGTTCCCAAAGCGTCGGATATGCGCTTGGCGGTGCGTTCATCATTGCTGGCGAAGGCGACCCGGACATGACAATTGTCCATGATCGAATTGCTCTGGCCGTAGGCTTTCTCGATCTGGTTGAGAGATTGCGCGATCAGGAAAGACTTGATGTTGTACCCGGCCATGAAGGCGAGCGCGGACTCGAAGAAGTCGAGGCGGCCGAGCGCCGGGAATTCGTCGAGCATTAGCAGCAGACGGCGGCGTTTCGATTTGGCATGAAGGTCTTCCGTCAAGCGCCGGCCGATCTGGTTCAGGATCAAGCGAATGAGCGGCTTTGTCCGCGAGATATCGGACGGCGGCACCACGAGATAGAGCGTGATCGGCAATTCTCCTTCGACGAGATCGGTGATCCGCCAGTCGCCGCACGCCGTCACCTTGGCAACAACCGGATCGCGATAGAGCCCGAGGAACGACATGGCGGTGGAGAGCACGCCAGATCGCTCGTTCTCGGACTTGTTGAGTAGTTCCCTCGCCGCCGACGCCACGACCGGATGCACGCGGTCGCCGAGATGCAGCGTCGCCATCATGGCGCGCAACGTTGTCTCGATGGGACGTTTCGGATCGGACAGAATATTGGCGACGCCAGCGAGCGTCTTGTCGGGCTCGGCGTAGAGCACATGGAGGATAGCGCCGACCAGCAGCGCATGACTGGTCTTTTCCCAGTGGTTGCGGCGCTCGAGCGCGCCTTCAGGATCGACCAGGATGTCGGCAATGTTCTGAACGTCACGGACCTCGCTGTCACCGCGACGGACTTCCAACAGTGGGTTGTAGGGTGTCGAATCCGGATTGGTCGGATCGAACAAAAGGACACGGCCGAAGCGCGCGCGCCACCCGGCGGTGAGCTGCCAGTTTTCACCTTTGATATCGTGGACGATGCAGCTTCCCGGCCAGGTCAGCAATGTCGGTACGACAAGGCCAACGCCTTTACCGCTGCGGGTGGGCGCATAGCAGAGCACATGCTCGGGGCCGTCGTGCCGGACATAGGCACGCTCAAGCCGTCCGAGCATGACGCCGTCGGGCGCAAACAAACCGGCGGCCCTGATTTCATCTTCGCTGGCCCAGCGCGCCGATCCATAGGTCTGCGACTCGCGGGCCTCGCGGGCGCGCCAGACGGACATTGCGATCGCAATAGCTGCGGCGATGAATCCGCCCGAGGCGGCAATGCAGGCCCCTTCGACGAAGATACCCGGCGCATAGGCGTCGAACGAAAACCACCACCAGAAGAAGGCGGGCGGCGGATAGACAGGAAAGTGACCGATCTCAGTCCACGGCCGTCCGAGTTCGAACTGATAGGCAAGTCGCCACGCTGTCCACTGTGTCGCGCCCCATGTTGTCATGAGTACGATCGAGAAGACGACGACAATCTGGCCCCACAGGACCTTGGTTGCTGGCACGGGCTTGCTCTTCCGGGATGCGGATGCGTGCCAAGGAAGCGACGCCGCTCACGGAAAACAACCCTCACCGGCCGACCATCGTAGAAACGGCGGAGATGGCGTGCAGATACTGATCTGACAGTCTGAGGATATCGCGATGTGTGGAAGCTATCGCGAATGCGCGGCACACGCTGCGTCTCAGGCGTTGCCCTTGCGGCGGGCCGGGTCGACGATCGTTGACTGCTCGTTGCGGTTCGCTAACTTGCGACGTCGCTCTTCACGCCAAGCGGCGCGCAGGCGCTCTTCGCGCGCCAGCGCCCGATCAAGTTCCTCGCGCATCTCGTCTTTCCAATCGGTGAGACTTTGGCGAGATGCCATCGGCTTCTCGGTCATGGGAGCCTCCTGGATGTCCGGCCACTATACCAGAACGAGAAGCGCCGCGAACCCGCCCCGGCCACTTCAATAGGTCAGCGGCCCAGTCCTCGTGAGCGCCCAAAGCCCCATTCGACACCGCCGTCGGCGCGTGCAAGACCTGCGACGTGCCGGCCAACATGCCGTTCCAGCGACGGCGACCAGGGAACGAGGCTGAATCCGAAGCCATCGTCAATCATGGCAAAGCGGCCGGAGGTCAGGCTGAGGCGGCGGATATATTGTCCTGAAATCTGCTCGCCGGTTTCTGCTGGTCGGTAGGGCCGTCCAGTCTCACCAGCAAGGCCCGCGGCGACGGCATCGATCTCCTGGCGGCGAAGCGTCGCCAAGAGATCCCGTGCGAGCACGACGCGGTCACCGTAGCGGCGGGCCAGTCCCTCGCCGACAAGATGCGCCGTGCGCTCCTCCATCGCCTGGCGCGCCTCTGCGCCAAAACCTCCCAATGCAAACGTCGCCGCATCTTTCGCCACCAAACGGTGATCGAGCCAGGTCGCCCCGCGAGCTGTGATCTGAACCGTGAGATCGACGTCGGAACGTGACACCAGGCTCAACGTGAGAGACCGATCATCAGCGCGTCCGAAACGGCGAACTTCAACCAAACCGCCCGGAGGCGAAGCATTCGCCAAAGCGCCAGTCGCAGCAAACCGGACGTGATGGATGCGCCCGTCAACGCCGTCGATGACGGCATAGGCCTGCCCGCTCAATTCATCGTGCAGGCCGGTCTCGATCAGACGGCCGATGACAGGAGACGGCGCATGCGCAGTCTCGATGACATAGTCGCCCATTGCCCTCTCTTGACCCTGCCCCGTCATCGCGCGGTGCATGGTCTTGATAATGTCGCCGCGAACCGCGAGGTCGCGCAGCACGGTCTCGGCGTCAGGCCTGAGCGTCCACCGGCCGGGGCCATCCGCAGATGCCAATCCCATGCGCTCGAGACGCTGCAAACGCCCGACCATCAGGCGGCGGATCTGCCCATCGCCCGCACTGGCTTCGGGCGGCCGAAGATCGATCAGACCGGCCTCGTTTGCTTCGCGCCGGATCTCGGTGTCGAGCCGCGTCCATCGCTCCGCCTCGACCTCGCGTTCCAGCCCGGAGCGAATGGCATGCTCGGGCTTGGGGCCGAGTTCGAGCGCGACCAGATCTTCGGCCCGAGATCGCAAACCGCGGCTGATGTAATCACGCGCGATCACAAGATCGCCGCCATCCTGCGTGACGCCGCGGACCAGGAGGTGGACATGCGAATTGTCGGTGTTCCAATGGTCGATAGCAACCCAATCCAGTCTCGTCCCGAGATCGTGCTCCATCTGCCCGACGAGATCGCGGGTGAAGGCACGCAGGTCGCTCATCTCGCCGGAGTCCTCAGGCGAGATGATGAAACGGAAATGATGCCGGTCGCCGCCGCAGCGCGCCATGAACGCCTTGTCGTCGGTATCGTCGCCTGCGGCGTCGAACATGCGGCCGTGGCTGCCATCCTGGGTGACGCCGTCTCGCTTGAGGTACGCGACGTGTGCGCTCAGCGGCGCCGTTCGCGCCTGCTGCGATGAATTCCGCACGATCCTCGCCTTGATCACCACGCGCCGCTGCGCGCCGAGCAGCCGGCTGCGGCCGAAGGATGCTCCGCCGCGCCCGAACCGCGATCCGCGGCGCCGGCCGGCCACACCGCCGCCGCCCTCCCCACCTTCCTTCTTCGCGGCCCTGAGCACCTGATGAACGAACGGTTTGTGCCGACCTGATCCGCGATTGCCGATACGGCCTGGCCGGACGCGGAAATCGTCGTCGCGGTCGTTCATGGCATCCGCCGCGAGACGCGCATCGTTGTCGCCATCGAGCCGGGAATCCGCCAATGGTGCCGAAAACAGCGTTGTTCTTGTTGGCTCTTTCTCTTCGCGCGGCACGCGCGCCGACCGACGCCCCCGCGGGAAGACCAGCCACGTCAGTGGCTTGGCTCCTGCGCGGGGGCATCTCTTTTATCTTGCCATCAATCTGCCGTTGGTTTTGTGCGGACATGGCCTGTTCGCAATGAGCAGACAGGCGTTCTGTGCCGCCATGAATTCGCATGCGCATCATGGCCGCTCTTTCTTGCCGGAAAGCGGGATGAAGAGTGCTTCGCGTGACGGCGAGAATGGTTTCGCTTGTGATGCGCCTGTGTCTTTGGCTGGTGATCTCGATGTCTTGACCAGCATGCTGGCGGTGTCGCTCTGGCTGCGCTCGGCGCGTTTGGCGAAGAGCGCAGACGCGGGCCATTCCTGATCCTGCGCCAGGTCGATGGTGTCGCTGACGGCTGGCAGTGTTCCGGCCAACCGCACAGCGAGCCGGGCGACATAGGCGCGCGTTTCCAGCGGCAACGGCCGCGCGGTGGTCAGATAGTCCTGATAGCGTTCCGGTCCTGCATTGTAGGCGGCGAGAAAGCCGGAGGCGCCGAAGCGGTCGAACATTTCGCGCAAGTACGCTGCGCCCGCCATGATGTTGTCGTGGGGATCGTAGGGATCGCCTCCAAGCGCATACCGGACGCGTAGGGCATCGTAGGTTTTCGGCATGACCTGCATCAGGCCGATGGCGCCTTTCGATGACAACGCGTGCGCATCGCCGTGGCTTTCGACGTCCATGACCGCGCGAATCCAGATGGGCGGAATGGCAAAGCGCTCGGCTGCTTCCGTCACGATGGGCTCGTAGCGGGAGCGGTGATCGGATGCAGCGCCTGGAACTGGTTCGGGATGGGCCGGAAGGGAAAGAACGCAGACGGCGGCGACAATGACGGTGCGCAGAAGAGGTTGTTTGCGGCGCGCCGTGGTCACGTGTGATCGCACCACGACAGAGGAAGGTTTACGCATTGTGTCGCCCTCGCCTGCTTCAGCCCTGACGCCTGTCAGGCCGCGGCTTGACGCCGTGTGGGACGGGTCCAGATCAGATGGAAGGTCTTGCCGTCGCTGGTCGCGGGAAACAGATTGGCGCGCAGCGGCTGCACGAAGCTCGGATCGTCGATCACAAGCGAGACATAGTCGCCTATCTTGTCGCTACGACGCTTCCAGCCCGCGCCGATTTCAGCATCTTCGGCGAGAGCGCGGTAGTTTGGTGCGTTCTCGGACTCCGTGGCGATGGCCGGGACGATGACGATCACATGCCGTTTCAGCATCAGCGTATTGATGGTCCCGGTGAAGCCGTCAGTGGTGCGGGTGAACGTGCCGATATGCGCCATAGTTATCTCCTTTGGTTACATACGAACGGAATTCAGTCGGTTGGCGCGAACCAGACGAAGCGGCCGTCGCCGTCTTCATCGGTCCACACCGGAACGGCGCGCGCGATAATCGCGCTGCGCGGCAGGACGCCGAAGTAGCGGCCGTCGAGGCTGTCGTCGCTGTCCCAGTTCATGAGAAAGATTTCGTCGTCGCCGACGCGATGGCAGCCTTGCCATGACGGAAGCGGACGATTGCGGCTGTCACGCAGCCGCGATGGCGAAGGCAGCGCGACCGCATCAACCGTTATGGTGACATTGGCGCGGCAGACCTCCTGCCCTGGCAAAGCCACCACGCGTTTGAGAAGCGGGACGCCAAGCGGCAGGTAGCCGTTGAGATCGAGCGCGGTGGCGAGCGGCTCGGGAAGCCGGACGGCCACCAATGTCGTCACAGTGACATCTGCGTCCGGGTCCAGACGATAGAGTCCGCGCGGAATACTGGGTGTGAGATTCCAGATGTAATGCGGCGTGCGGTCAGGCGCACTTGCGCCGATCGCACCGATGCCGATGGCCGCAATCAGAATGGCGCGCCAGCGGGGATTCATAGCGCGATCTTTCGGCGTTTCAGCCAGGCCTGATGGCGGCCCGGCGTGTAGCGTCGCGGCGTCTCGCCAACGCTGAGGCGGTTGTGAATGTGCAGCCAGTGATCCGGCGCAACGTCGGCAGGGTCGATACCGAGAGCCTCGACGGCATCGATGGCCTGAAGCGCGCGTTCGATCTTCGGCCAGGCGGTCAGCGACAACAGGACGGCGGCGCCCGGCGCGACAAGCGGCACCGTGGTGAAGCCCTCGCCGTGTCCGACGGCGCGCAGGATATCGATCCGCGACGAGGTCGTGCCGTAGGTGTTTCCGGTCCAGCGCAACACGGCGAAGACGGCTCCGGGCGCAAAGCTTGCGCGCCGGCGTTCGCGGTCAAGATGCTGAATGGCAGCAGGATGGCCGAAGCGTAGGCGATGCTCGATTCTTTTGGCGCGCCAGACGAGATCGACATCGGTGCGCATATCGGCGGTGTGGGCTGCGCGGTTCGCGAGCATGATCATCGCGTCCCGCCCGTGCGTGGTGTCAGCTTGAGGACGAGCGGCTTGGCAGCGGGAATGACGCGCGCGTTGGGATCGTTGGTCGACTCCCGCAAGCCAATATCGGCCCAGGCGCGAATATCCGCGATCGCATAGACGACACGTCCGCCGAGTTTGCGGTAACGTGGACCGGTGCCGTAGGTGCGATGCTTTTCCAGCGTCCGCGGCGAAAGCCCGAGCAAACGAGCCGCCTCCGGCGTGCGCAGAAACCGTTCGAATTGATCCTTGTCGGCCATGGTGCGCGATCCGCAACAAACCACCACCGTCGACGTATCTCGGTGGAATGCGCGCAGTCTGGCGTAATCGGGGGCCTTGGGAGGATGACGAAGATGGCGCTCGTGATTTTGTCCATCCCCCCTTAGAACGTCGGCACGGTGTCTGTGCGACTGCTGGCGTCCGCTGGCTGCGCGCTAGTAGCCGAGCAGAAGATCGAGATAGCCGCCTTGCATGCGGCCGATGGCGTCACGGACGATGCGAATGATCTGCGCCCGCGTCGACGATGTCAGCCAGTCCCGGCGGCTTTGATGCCGCACGCCGGGATCGAGAAGGACTTCCGCAAGTTCGCGGTAAGTCGCATGTTCCTGCCAGCCATCAAGCGCACGCAGCATGAGAATGAGGCGACGACGCTGCTGTTGCGTCAGTGGCAGGACAGGCTTTGTCGCAGGATTGCCCTGCAGCCGATGCCACACCCGAAGGGTAGCAATGAGGCGGTGCGGGGTAATGGCGTCCATCGTCACCGACGCTGCGACCGGCGCGTCAGCGGCGATCGTGCCGCTGATCATGACCTGCTGGAGATCGCCATTGTCAGGCCACAGCGCGTGCTGATTGCCCCTATGTGCGATTGCCAGAACCGCGCTTGGAAAGACGTCGGGATGAAGGCTGCTGCTGCTCGCCACCGGGCTGGTGTGGAACACGACGGCCGCGGGTTGAACTGCGACATCCCAGACGGCCCGGGCCTGGTTGCACCGGAGCGCCGGGTCGCAAGGGAAAGCCCAGGCCCCAGCGCCGAACGAGCGCCAGGACCGCCTCCAGATCGTTCTGATTTCCGGTTTCCAACATGCGGCTCATCGCCTCGAAATCACGGCGGTAGTCAGAATTGCGCCGCAGGAATTCCCACGCCAGTCCGAGACGCTGCGCGTGCTTCAGATAGCCGCTTGCGTCGGCTGATCGCCAACCTCCGTGATCCGGCATGCCGTACCTCCAGCAATCTGCGTGAAGAGAGTCATGGGCCGTCCCGTTGCGGAGTATTCCGGGGACCTGTGCAGGCCAGAAGAGTCGCGGGTGCAAAGCGTTTTGCAGGGGCAGCAGGTCACGCCGCCCCGGTGGCGGGAGCCGGCGGCAAAAATGTTCGATATTTCAGTCTACTGCGGCGGCTTGAGGAAGCCGCGATAGCCGGTTGTGGTCATCCAGCGCGCCCGTGCAAGATGGCTGTCATGCACGCGCCGCGCGCGTTCGGGCTCTTTGTCCGGATCAATCCCGAAGATGATCTGCACCGCCTCGCGCCAATCGGCCCCTTCGTGATCGGCATCGAGCAAGCGAAGGTAGATCTCGACATGCCCCTCATCGTAGGGCGTCAGATGCGGCACATCGGGCGGTTGATCATCGAAAGCGTCTGTCGCCATAGGTGGTCCATTCCGATTGAGCATGGATGGCGGGCGACCCTAAGACAGAGATGCCGCGCCGCCATGACAGAATTGCGACTATCAAGGACCTGGTTGTCCGCTGGCGCTTCCAAACCCGACAGTCCCGAGGCGAGCCTTGGAGTTTGGAACGGCGGGCTGGAGCATTTTGTCGAAAATACTCCGTGGTGGAATACTCTACAAGCCGAACACTCACCGCATGCGTTTACGGGACGTGTTTGCTCGCAATCTGCGCCGTGCCCGGCAGGCCAAAAGCCTGTCGCAAGAGGCGCTGGCGCATGATGCGGACGTCGACCGGACTTATATCAGTTCGCTGGAGCGCGGCACCTATGCCGCCAGCATCGACACGGTCGAGAAGCTGGCAAACGTCCTCGGCATCGAACCTGACGAATTGCTGCGGCGCACTTCGGCGCGCGGCAAGAGCTAAGCGATGACTCTCTGCTGAGCGCGAAAAAGGCCGCGCGGCCGTGCGGAGGCCGCGACCTGGAAGCAGGACAGGAGCGATGCCCCGCCTTGCGGCGGGGCATCGGGAGCCGGCTGGTCAGTCGGCGTTGGCCTTGCGGGGGCGGGACCAGATCAGCGTCTGCGTCTCGCCGGCCTCGTCTTCGACCAGGTTCGCGTAGATTGGGCCGGTGAAGCTCGGGTCGTCGAGCTTGACCGAGTGATACGGGCGACCCTCGGTGGAGCGCTTGGCCCAAGCGGCGCCGATCTCGACTCGGCCGACATAGATGCGGTGGGACGGCGCGTTCTCGTTGCTGCTCGCCGGTTCACCGACGAGGCGGACGTTCTTGGCCTTGAGGCTGAGGGTGACGATCTCGCCGGTGAAGCCGTTTTCGGTCTTCGTGAAGGTGCCGATGTTCGCCATGATAGTTCTCCTTGCTCTCTGTTTCCGAGCCGCGACCATCGCGGTCTCGATGGCGACCGACTGGCTGGAGACGAGCGACGCCGCATCCGCTTTTAGGACCGAAGCGCAGCGGAGGATGCCAGGCGGGCAACTTTCTTGTCTCGCGAGGAATGGCGGCGCAGCCGCCAGGGGAAGAAAGTTGAACGACGGCATTGCGGCCAGTCGATCGAGGCGCAGCCGTTGTCCGGCCAAGGTCAGGCCATCGTAGACGTGAATGGACGCGCTTCTCGGAACAGGATCAGGCAAGGAGACGCGGCGAACGCGCCCAGAAGCAAAGGTCAAAAGCGCGCCGGCGCATCCCTCACCTGGCACGGCGATAGCGTCGTATTCGCCGCCCGAGAGCAGCAAAGACACGCACGCGCGTCTGGCCCGCTTCTCGTCCGGGCCGACGCGCGGCCGGCAGCGATCCGATAACGTGCCCGGTCTCGATGGTCGTTGCCGACACCGTCATCGTGCCGATCAGCGGCGAACCGAAGACGGCCGGGATACCATGCGTTCTGGTTGCCGAGCCGCCAACGCTATGACTGGACGGGCAGACGATATGCCTCCACACCGGCGGGCATCGCTGCAAGGCGCAGCCAGGCCGTCGCGCCGATGGCAACAGCGTCGACAAGCGCGAAGACATGGCGCCATCCCTCGGATGGGATCGTGAGTCCTCCAAGCGTGAGGCTCGCATAATAACCGGCGAGCGACGCCGGAATGGTAAACGTCAATCCCAGAACAATGCGCAGGACAGGTGAATGCGCAGTCGCGAACGCCGTTTGTCCGATAGCGAGAACGAAGCCGGCGCTGAGAAGGCCGAGGATGATCGCACCGGCCGCTCCGGCTCCGGTCACGTGAGCATAGAAAGCGACGGACAGACCGATGAAGAACGGCAACGCATAGACGGCAAGGCTGTAAAGAATCCAGCAGAAGACGCCGAGGCCGACGATGCTGAGTGGAATCGCGAGCGTAAGCATGGGTGGATGCTCCCGTGACAGAATGACAGGGTTTGTGCCTTCCACCACCTCCACGGCACGTTGATAGGTGTAATGGATGGCACTGTGCCCACCAAGCGAATTCCTGCTGTCGTCGTCATAGTGGTGACGCAGATCCGCATGGCGCGGCGAGCCGTCGCGCCAGTCGCGCATTGTGATTTTCGGAAACTGAGGCGGCGCTTACGCGCCGCCCGCGGTGGCGGGTTTGCCGATCTTGAACACCGGGATGCCAAGACGACGAGCCTTGTCGATGATGTTCGCCTGGATTCCCGTACCGGGTGTGACCAGAACGCCGATCGGCAAGGCCGCGAGCATTGCATCGTTGCGCTTGAACGGCGCGGCCTTGGCGTGCCTGTCCCAATCGGGGCGATATGCGATCTGCGGAACCTTGCGGTGATCGGCCCAGCGGGCGGCAATGCGTTCGGCGCCCTTCGGCGATCCGCCATGCAACAGCACCATGTCGGGATGCCTGGTGTGGACCTGATCGAGTCGACCCCAGATGGCGTGATGATCGTTGCAGTCAGCGCCACCGCTGAAGGCGACCTTCGGACCTGGCGGCAGCATGATCTCGGTTTCGGCTCGGCGTTTTGCCGCGATGAAGTCGCGACTGTCGATCATCGCGGCCGTCATCGTGCGATGGCTGACCTTCGATCCGGAGCGCGGATGCCAGTGCGACCCGCTGTACCGGGCGTAGAGGTCGGCGGACTGATCGCGGAACAGCTCCATGCTGTTGCGGCGCTCGACAAGGGTGAGACCTTCGGCGATGAGGCGTTCGAGTTCGACCGAGCGGATCTCGCTGCCGTCCTGTTCGGTCTGGCAGCGCCGCTGCGCCTGTTCGTTGTCGTCGAGCTGGTGTGCGATCCTCTCGCCGGCACGGTGAAAGATGTTGACGGTCGACCAGAGCAGATCGTCGAGGTCCGGCTCGAGCCTGGTGTCGCGCAGGCTCACGACGAGAGCGTCGAAGATGTCGGCGACGGCGCCTGCGATCATGCGCCCTTCGGGAAGTGGTCGCGTGTCCGGCTCGTCCTCGAAGGGGCGGTAACCGTAAAGCTGAAGTTCGTCGAGCGCGTGTTCGGTGACGGATGGCGTGGCCTCGGTGCGGTCGTGGTCGGTCGTCATGACGGTGCTCCTTGTCGGATCGGCCGCGCCCATCGCGGCCTTCATGGCGACGAAAGGCGGCGGACGGGCCAGACTTGCACCACGGCGCGCAGCGCCGTGGCCGGAGCAAAGCGGAGGATGCCGGAGGCGCGGTTATTTTGCTTCGCGATGCAAAGCGCGCCGTCGTCCTATGAATAAATGTGAGTGCCCTTCGGCGGCGCGCGGCGGAAAATAGCCGCGCCGCAGGCATTGCCGGGCCGGACCGTTTGCCGCAAAACGGCGCCTCTCAAGAAGGCCGGCTGCGCGGCCCTTTCCGAGACCGGGAGCTGCCGCACGACCCGCAAGCCCGCCGCACCGCCCCCGCCCTCCCTTAGCGGACCCGATCGGGCGTCAGCATGAAGCGGGCGACGTCCTGCGGGAGGAGTTGGAGCCGAATTGCGGCCCGCAGCGTATCCTCGCCGAGCAGCCGCAAATCGTCGTTGAAATCGCCGAGTGCCGGCGCCAGCGGGATCGCGTCGATGCCGGCCTCGCGGGCTCGATCGATCAGCGTGTCGTGCGCCGTATTGCCGGCAGGATCATCGTCGCGGGCGACATAGAGACGGCGTAGTCGGGCCGGAAACAGGATGGCAGCGAGATGCGCGGCCGAGAGCGCACTGAGCATCGGCATCATTGGCACAACCATGCGCAGCGACAGCATGGTCTCGATGCCCTCGCCTGCGGCGGCAACGTCATCCACCGCACCGAAACGCACGGCGTGTCCGAGCAGATCGCCCATCGCGCGGCGTGGCGTGTCGATCGCGGCCTTGCCGAGCGTCACCGGATCGAATCCTGACGGATTAAGCCAGGTGCGGTGCAGGCCGGTAATGCAGCGATCGCGGTTAGTGACTGCGGCAATCAGGGCCGGCAAGGTCTCGGTCGGACCATGCCCCTCGGGGCGAAAGTAGCAGCGCGGATGAAACCGCAGGCTCGCGGTCTCATGCAGGCGCGTGAGGCCACGCTGGTGCAGATAAATCTCGGCGAGCGTGCCGGCGATCGGTTGCGAGATTGCCCACAGGCGTTGTGCCGCCTCGGGCGATCCGGTCGGCGCCGCGGCTCGCCGGAGTCCGTGATCGGGCTCGGGAAGCGGTGGCGGCAGGCTGAGGATGCGGCGCGCTTCGCGGGCGGCGTCGCGGAACGGAAGGCTGCCCGCCATCTGGATGATGTCGAGCAGATCGCCGTGCTCGCCGGTCGCGGCATCGGTCCACTTTCCCGCCGCGCCTTTCCCGGATTCGGCTCCGGTCAGGCGCACGAACAGCGATCGCCCCGGCGTGTTCTTGACGTCACCCACCAGCCAGTAACGCCCTTCGCGGCGCCCGTTCGACAGATGGATACGGCACACCGCCTCTGCATGTCTTGTGAGGCGGCGCGCGAGATCGGAGGCATCCTGACGCATGATCAGGCCGCCTCGCGCTCGGCCACACGGGCCACCGGATAACGGTCGAGCACCTTGGCGAGCACGCCCGGTCCGTTGCGGTCGACGGGAACGAACATCCGCAACTTCCACGAGATGATCTCGTGAAACAGGCCATAGGCCGTGAGCCGCTCGCGCATGGCGTCGGTGAAGCCGGAGAGTTCAATCCGGTTGGCTCCCATCACGCGCACGCGCCGGAGCTGCAGGCCCTCGGCAAGTTCGATGATGGTGCGGCCATCGAGCAATGCCGCAAACACCGATTCAGGAGCGAGCGATGACGGAGCGGCCCCCGTCATGTTCGCGACCCAGGCTGGCGGCACCTTGCGGCCGATGATGCGGGCGCCGTCGTCGGTCTGGAGGCGATAGACGCGGGTGGATTCCTGCGGCAGCCGCTTCCAGATCGGAAGCAACAGTCCGGCGACGATATGGATTTCGCTGTCGGTGAACTCCGGAAGTGCGGCGAGTTCCCCCGACCACGCACGGGCGAAGACGGCGCGGTCGGCTTCCTGCCAATGGGTCTGCGGCATCGCCCCCAATGGCATGACCGGCTGCTCCATCGGACGGATCAGGCGAACGCGCCGTTCGACCTCCCCGTCGTCGAGCATGATGCTGCGCGCCGGCACCTGCACAGCGGCGCGGCCCGACTGGGTGTTGATCAGCAGCAACACCCGCGGATCGAACAACCGCTCCAGCGCATCATCGAGTGTAACGGGACTGTTGCGCTGGCGCTGCGTGATCGTGAGAAGCTGCGTCTCAGCGGCGGTGCCGGGATGGGTGTAGATTGTCTGCCGGCTGGTGACGGCGAAGCTCTCCGCCGTCAGGGTCTCCAGACCGACGTCGAACGTGCCGGACGCAATCGCGCCTTCGATGCGGGCGGCGAGCAGTTGCTCGAACGCCGCGAATAGAATGTTCTGCAAGTCGATCGTCAGAGCCAGAAGACGGTTGAGGAACGTCGTGATGGGCGGCAGCTCGTCCTTGATGCCGTTCGCATCCATAAGCTTCAGCCCGGTCGCACCTTCGAAGACTTGCAGCGAGTAGCCTTCGACCTTGCCGCCGACGATCAGGAGATAGAGTTGCCGCAGCGCGTCGCGCGCGTAATGGCTCTCCAGATTATCCTCGGCGCGGAACAGGCCCTGCCCGCCGGTCTGGCGCTGGCCCTTGGTGATGGCGCCGAGCGTGTCGAGACGGCGCGCGATGGTCGAAAGGAACCGCTTCTCGGCCTTGACGTTCGTGGCGATCGGCCGGAACAGCGGCGGCTGCGCCTGATTGGTGCGGTTGGTGCGGCCCAGCCCCTGAATGGCGGCATCGGCCTTCCACCCGGCCTCCAATAGATAATGTATGCGCAGCCGCCGGTTTCGGGCGGACAGTTCGGCGTGGTAGCTGCGTCCTGTGCCGCCGGCGTCGCTGAACACCAGGATGCGCTTGATGTCGTCCATGAACACCTGGGTTTCGGCGAGGTTGGCCGATCCGGCGCGGTTCTCCACCATCAAGCGGTCGGACGAGGCGCCGGTCTTCCGCACGATGCGGCGCGACCGCCCGGTGACTTCTGCGACCTGATCAGTGCCGAAACGCTGCACGATCTGGTCGAGCGCGCCATGCACAGGCGGCAACGAGGCGAGCTTCTCGATCATGCGATCCCGGCGTGCGACCGCGTCGCGGCTCTGCACCGGCTGACCGTCGCGGAAGACCGGACGCGACGACAGGTTGCCTTCGCCGTCGGTGAACGGCTCGTAGAGCTGGGTCGGAAAGCTGTGCGCGAGATAGTCGAGGACGTATTCGCGCGGCGTGATGTCGACCTGCACGTCGCCCCACTCTTCGGTCGGAATTTCGGCAAGGCGTCGCTCCATCAACGCTTCGCCGGTCGAGACGATCTGGATCACGGCAGCATGACCGGCTTTCAGGTCGCGCTCGACGGACGCAATCAGCGTCGGTGTTTTCATGGCGGTGATGAGATGATTGAAGAAGCGCTGCTTCGTGCTCTCGAAAGCCGAGCGCGCCGCGGATTTCGCCTGGGCGTTCAGCGTACCGGTTTCGCCGGTGACATTGGCCGCCCGCATGGCGGCGTCGAGATTGTTGTGAATGACCGAAAACGCACCGGCATAGTCGTCGTAGATGCGGATCTGTTCGTTCGTCAGCCTGTGTTCAACCAGTTCGTATTCGACGCCGTCATAGGACAGCGAACGGGCTGTATAGAGGCCGAGCGCCTTGAGGTCGCGGGCCAGCACCTCCATCGCCGCAACGCCGCCGCTCTCGATCGCCTCGACGAATTCGGCGCGGGACGCAAAGGGAAAGTCCTCCCCGCCCCACAGCCCAAGCCGCTGGGCATAGGCCAGGTTGTGAACGGTGGTGGCGCCGGTCGCCGACACATAAAGCACGCGCGCATTCGGCAAGGCGTGCTGGAGCCGCAGGCCGGCGCGCCCTTGCTGCGACGCCGCATGGTCGCCGCGCTCGCCCTTGCCTCCCGCCGCATTCTGCATCGCGTGGCTTTCGTCGAACACAATGACGCCGTCGAAATCGGATCCCAACCATTGGAGGATTTGCTGGACGCGCGAAAGCTTCTCGCCGCGCTCGTCGGAGCGTAGCGTGGCATAGGTCGTAAAAAGGATGCCTTCACCGAGCCGGATCGGCGTTCCCTGCCGGAAGTGCGACAGCGGCGTGATCAGGAGGCGCTCCTGGCCCAGCGCCAGCCAGTCCCGCTGCGCATCCTCGATCAGCTTGTCGGATTTGCTGATCCAAACCGCACGGCGGCGGCCCTTGAGCCAGTTGTCGAGAACGATGCCGGCGACTTGGCGGCCCTTGCCGGCGCCGGTGCCGTCGCCGAGAAAGAAGCCGCGCCGAAACCGCACCGCGTTCTCTGCATCGTCGCGCGCCGCGGTGACGCGGTCGAAGGTGTCGTCGACGCTCCAGCAGCCGGCGAGAACGTCGGCGTGCGCTTCGCCCGCGTAGATGACGGATTCGAGCTGCGCGTCCGAGAGCAGTCCGCCAGTGATGATGCTTGACGGTAGATGCGGGCGATAGGCCGGAACCGGCGGGGCGACCGACGCCATTGCGGCTGACTGCACGAGCTTCGTCGGGTGCGGCTTTGCGCCCGGCACGCGGATCGACTGGAGCGCGTATTCCTCATAGATCGCGTCCGTCAGGCGCGCCCCCTCACGAGGCGTCCAATCGACAGTCTCGTAGGCGAGTTCGATCGCCTCCGGCTCGGCGGCGGATGCTTTCGCCACCGCCCCCGACGCGGCCCGCGCCAGATAGCCGCGCACCGTGCGGGGAACGGCGGCAGACGGCGCCATTGGCGCACGCGCGGTGCCGGTGGCGGGAGGCCGGGGCGGAACGTGTTCGCCGATCCAACCGAGCAACGTCGCAACATCGCGCGCGACGCCGCAGGACGCCGGACATACGCCAGGGTCAGTGGCCGGCATCTTGTCGATCACGGTCAGCCGGGTCGGCGTCGTGGTGCCGTGCTTGGCATAGACCGCGCCGTCGATCGCCGCCGAGAACACGATGCGGCCTCGCTCCTGCAGCCGAACGAAGGCGTCGTGCCAGGCCGGATGATCGGGCGCGACATTGGCGTCGGTGATAGCGACCAAGCGCCCGCCGTCGGCCAGCCGGTCGAGCGCCGACGCGACATGGCGAAGGGCAGCGTCCGCGACGGGGCGGTCAACATGCACCGCGGCGGAGAATGGCGGATTCATCAGAATGACGCTCGGCACGAGGCCGCTGTCGAGATGATCGTCGATGTGGGCTGCGTCGTGCTGCGTCGTGGACACGGCGGGAAAGAGCTGCGTGAGGATGGCCGCGCGCGTCTCGGCGAACTCATTCAGCACCAGCGATGCGCCGGCGAGTTCACCGAATACGCCAAGCAACCCCGTTCCCGCCGAGGGTTCGAGCAGAACATCGGCGGGCGTGATCGCAGCCGCGACGCTTGCAGCGTATCCCAGCGCAACCGGGGTCGAGAATTGCTGAAGCGCCTCGCTCTCTTCGGAGCGGCGCGTATGGGTGGGAAGAAGAACGGAAACTTTGGCGAGCATCGGCAGCATTGCAGCAGGAGAAGCCGCCTTCGCCCGCATGGCGGGACCGAACTTGCGCAGGAACAGAACCATGGCGGCCTCGCAGGCTTCATAGGCCAGCTTCCAGGTCCAGGCGCCGTCGCTGTCGGAGCCGCCGAAGGTGGTTTGCATCGCGGCGCGCAGGATCGCGGCATCGATGCGGCGGCCGGATTCGAGATGGGGAGCGAGGAGCTGCGCAGCAGCGACGATGGCAACGGCGGGATCTGCCGGGGCGCAAACCGGCGCGGCCGCAGCGACGGCCGCGGAAGAGGACAATTGCGACATGATGGGAGCCTTACCGAGAGCGGGGACGGATCGGCCGCCCGGACGCTCTCTTTCTCCGCGGCGGCTCAAACCCGTCCCGGCCCGCCTCTCCCTTTCAGCAGCCGCCAAAAAGAAAGGGCCGGCGCGATCACGCCGGCCCCTTCGCGGTCAGACCGCCGACTACGGATGCGATCCTCCCGGATCAATCAGACTGTAGGTGAGACGTTTGACGTTGCTGATGCGATAGAGCCCGCCGCTATCGACAGCGCGAAACAACACGGTGCGATGACTGCGGGGATTGGCGACAACCTCGAACCTGTCGAGGCTGCGGCCGTCGGAGAACGAGAGCGCCGTATCGAAAACAATGGTCTGACCGGGCCGTGGCGTTGGCTTGCACGACAACGCGCGCCGCGCGGCCGCATTCTCCCGGCAGCGAGCACGCCATGCCTGGGCATAGGCATACTTGGTGGGCGTCAGCAGATTGAGAATTGCCTCCGGACAATTCGCTTCGTTCGGCCCGACTGTTTCGTCCATGTCCTTGTAGCCGAAGATATAGCCCTCGCGGTCGCGAGGATTGTAGTGAATGAGACAGACGGCAGCGAACACGATCCGTTCGGACGTCTCGGGGCGGATGTGCTCAATGGCAGCATAGTAGACCCGCATGCCAACGAGCGCGGATCGCAGCACTTTCGACGTCCCATCAGGACGAGAGAAGGAGAACTGTGCGTCGAGATACTGGCGTGGACCGGAATAGCCCTTGAGCGATTGCATGTAGAGCCAACCCATGACGGGGCTCCTTTCGAACAGGTTGTGAAATGCAAAAAGCCCGGCACTGCGGCCGGGCTTAAGGGGTGAAATGCTGGAAGGACGCGGGACGGCCGGAGCCGCCCCGCAGGATCGGGTCATTCGGCGGCGACGGCGTGCGCGTGCTCGTCTTCGGCCGTCTCGTCAGACTCCTCACCGTCATCGGTGAGGAATTCGGGCAGCGGGTCCGCGGCAGTTCCAGAGTCGTTCGATTCCGACGTGGTCTCGGCAGGACGCAGCGGCTCGGGGAGCCAGCCGGTGTCGTCGAGCAGCCGCTCGGCCTCCTTCGCCATTTCGCCCTTCTTGAGATGGTCGATGAGCTGGGCGGAGGATTCGCCTTTGGCTTCACGCACCGCCTCGAGAATGCGGCTCTTGGTGACGCGCCCGAGATAGTTCTCGACCGTCGGCCGCCATCCGGCTTCCACCATGTTAAGATTGACCGCCCGCACCAGACGATCGGCCTGGTCGAGGCGGCGGCGCAGACCGTGCGACGACACGCCGTTGCCATCGTAACGATCGACCTTCTCGAACAGCGCGTTCACGCCGAAGGAGACGCAATGCGCGAGCAACGTCGTGCGGCTGGCCTCGTCGAGCGCGGCGAGCCAGTCCCATAATGCGGCTTCATCGTCCGGCATGTCGGCCGACCAGGCCTTGTGACGCTCGTCGATCGACGTCGCCGAAGCGCTGTCTTTCAAACCAGGTGCCTGCGCCGGCAACTGGACGTGCCGGACCGCTGCCTCGATGCAGCCGGGCACATAGGCCGTAAAGAAGGCATCGGTGCAGAGCTTGTGCAGAAGCGCGGTCATCGCAACATGCGGGTTGTTCGCAAGTGCGTCCCGCAGCGCGAGGGTGCGATGGGCCGTCAGTTCCATGACGAGGCGATCGGGCAACGGTTTGATGCCGTCGTCCTCATCATCGTCGGCCTCGGGTTGACCGCGGCCGACCGTGATCACGGCGCGGGGTGCGCTCCCCGGTTCGCCACCCTCCACGCGGCCGTCGTCATCATCGCCCTCTTCGCCAGATTCGGGCTCCACTAAAGCGGCGCGATACGCCGCTTCGTCCTCGTCGCGCACATAGCCGCGTTCGACCAGAAGTTCTCCTTCGGAGTCGATGCTGACGAAGGCGCCAGCGTGAACGATTTCCGCCGGGTCGAACACATGGGGACGGTTCTCGAAGGCGGCGATGGCCTCTTCGATTTCGCCGAGGCGGACATCGACCTCGTCGGGCAGTTCGTCCGCGTCCTGATATTTCGCCTCAAGCGTCGCATATTCGGAGCGCAGCGCGTCGTATGTAGACTGCTCATCGGCGGTGAGGTCGGCCGGCACGCCCGCAAGTTCGCGCATGCCGTGGTCGTGGCCGTAGGGGAAGCAGATGGCGACATCGATCCACTTCCAGCCTTCGGCCGCGATCGTCTCCGCCTCGGTCTTCAGCTTGTCGGTGACGAGGCGCTCCAGCAGCGGCACGTCCTGGAGCCAGCCGCCATCATCGCTTTCGAACAGGTCGCGCAGCACCAGTGCCGCCGGCGGCTTCATAAGCCTCGACGCCGACGAATTGTGCCCGCCTGTCGGAGGCGCGAACCGTGCTCTCCGTCAGCATGCGCCGGATCTGGTAAGCCTCGTCGTTTCCGGATTTGCTGACAGTCTCCCACACCTGCTCCTGGCGGGCGTGATCGCCGGTGACGGTGAACGCCATGAGCTGTTCGAGCGTCATGCCGTCTTCGGCGTAGACGTCAAGCAGGCTCGGCGCCACGGACGCGAGCCGCAGCCGCTGCTTCACGACATTGACCGAGACGAAGAACCTGGCGGCAATATCCTCGTCGGACTGCCCCTGCTCGCGGAAAGTCTGGAACGCGCGGAACTGATCGAGAGGATGAAGCGCTGCTCGCTGCACGTTTTCGGCCAGCGAGTCTTCCTCGGCAGAGACGTCCGCATCAGCGTCCCGCACGACGCAAGGAACCGGCGCGGTTCTAACGAGACGCTTCTGCTTCACCAGCAGTTCGAGCGCGCGGTAGCGGCGACCGCCCGCCGGCACCTCGAACATGCCGGTTTCCTGGCCCTCGGCGTCGAGCACCGGCCGGACATTGAGACTCTGCAGCAGGGTCCGCCGCGCGATGTCCTCGGCCAAATCCTCGATCGAGATTCCGGCCTTGATCCTGCGCACATTGGACTGCGACAGAACCAGTTTATTGAAGGGAATGTCGCGCGACGACGACAGCTTGATCTTCTGAACGGCCTTTGCCATGTCAGTGTCTCCGAAACGGGCGGCCGAAAGCCTCTCTCTCGACCTCCAACCCGTCACGGAAAACCCACCCTCCTCTCCCTCTCGCGCGCTTCCGGTGAACGCACACGCCAGAGGCTGCGAACCGCTCCCGTGCCGCGATCCGGCGGGAAGTGATTGTTGGCGGCCGCCGTGGGCGCGCTGCCGCCATCGGGCGATATCGTCGCCGCGATGTCAGCGAGGCTGAACAAACCGGGCGCGAAAAGATTTCATGTTAGGGGCGGCTCAGTTGTCTTTATGGGGGGCGTGAGTAGGCCGCCGATGGCTATGTTCGCCCCAACGATAAAGGACCGGGAGCGGTTGCGGATAACAGGCGAAATGGCGGGTCACACAGACAACTTCGAGGCCGGGACGCGGTTTCGCCTCAGCGAACTGGGAAAGGCGCGGAATCCCAAACAGGCGGCAAAGGTCGGGACGGTGCTTCGGAAAGCCCGGACCAGAAACCAGGTCATCATCCTGTTCGATGGACACACCACGCCGGTCACGTTCCATCGAACCTACATCGAACCGCTTCCCGCCGGGGAGTAAACCGGCCACGTTCCGCCGTCGGCCGGTTCTGTCGAAGCATCCTGTGATCAGGCCACTTTCCTCTCCTCATCTGGCACATCCCTTGAAGCGTTCCCAGTCGGCAGGAAGCCAAGGATGTAGTCGGCAGCCTTGCTGGCCTGGCTTGCAGCGCGCACGATCGCCCGGTCATCTTCACGCAGGACATCGAGCCACGAGCCGATATAGTCGGCGTGCCGCACGGTCGGAACGATCCCGAGCGAGGCGCAACAGAAAGCCGCATTCAATTCCGCCACGAGTTCCTCGAGCGCATATTTTTTCGTGCCGTAGCTGCCACCAAGATCGCGGTTGAGACGCGATGGATGACCGCTGGCATGGCCGAGTTCATGCAGCGCCGTGCGGTGCCAGTTGATCGGCTCGAAATAAGCCGCCGGCGGCGGCACCTGCACATAGTCTTCGGACGGCATGTAGAAGGCACGATTGCCGCCGATCCGGAAATCGACGCCGGTCGCCTTGATCAGTGCTTCGACAACCGGCTCGATCATGCCGGGCGGCGGCAGCGGCGCTGCAATGGCGATCTCCACCGGCAGATCGTCGCACTGGTCGGTGTTGAACACCGTGAAGCGTTTCAGGAACGGAATGGCCTGCGCTTCGTCGCCGGTGTCCGCCGCGCGCTTCTTCTCATCATTCGGAATGAAGCGGTCGGCATAGACCACGGTCGTGCCGCGCTCGCCCTTACGGACATGGCCGCCGAGCGAGAGCGCCTGGCGGAACGTCAGCCAGCTCTGTCCCGCAAAGCCGCGTTCGATGACGGCACCCCACAGGATCAGGACATTGACGCCACTGTATTGCCGGCCGGTGGCGGCATTCTTCGGCACCGCCAGCGCCGCCTTCGCCGCCGCGGTGCCCCACGGCTGGACCCAGGGCACCCGCCCCGCCTCCAACTCGGCGATGATCTTGCCGGTGACTTCGTCGTAGAGGCTCGCCCGGTCCTTGTCGGCGCGCGCATGAGAATAATATCTGGACATCGCGGATCTCCGCGACGGGCGCCGCGAGACTTTCCCGCGACTTCCAACCCGTCACGGCCAATCCGGTCCGCACTCTCACTCTCGCTCAGATCTCCCTGCACCGATCCGCGGAAGCGGCTTTCTGGTGGTATTGCCGCGAGGACTGCGTGAGGGATGGAAGCCCGAAGGGGGAAAACCCGGCTCGCCCGGGGTTTCAGCGTCAGCCGACAGCCCGGTCCCGACAGGGACACGCCCTCCTCACGGGAGGCTCTGCAATGTCTAAATGTTGAGGTCATTTTCGCGCCACCGCCGCCAGCACAGAGCGACGTCTCACTGGGCTTGGAAAACTTATTTTCGAATTCGTTGCGGGTTAGGCTTCTCTCAAGTGTCTTTCTAGTGAGCAGGAATGGCTTGTTTCAGCACCAGCAGTCTTGGCCAGTGTCTCATCTGGTTGTCTCATTCTTCGCAGGTTCTGCGATCCGGCCGAGCGTATGTCGATGACGGTCGCACTCAAATTCTTCTGTCCGACGGCGCGCCAGCTTTTCGAAAGCGGGATCTGGATGGATGCCGAAACAGTGAACCGTCAACGCTTGAAGCTTGTTTCGGTTGATTGCCCGCTTTGTAAACGGACCCACCGCTTCATGCTGGCGGATGCGCGCCTCGACGACGAAGACGTGGCCTCGTAAGGCCTTTTCCGGGAGCATCCGTCCGATAGCGCGGAAACATCACTCAGCGGCCCCGGGGAGCAGACGATGCCAACCGGGCGAGCGCCGGTTCAAGCTGATAATACGCGCCCAGAACCCAGACACCGCCTGCGGATGGTGAAACAACGATGTCGATGTGGGGCGGTGACACCAGCTTGCGCATGCTGGCGGCGAGTGCCTCGGGATCGGGTGCGCGGAAGAATGCGCAAAAAGACGACCACGATCGTTCGGCAGCAAGGCCTCGACTCTGCATGTCTTCAAGCTCCAGCCACTCGCCGTCAATCTTGGCGAACTGGAGCCGAACGATGTTGGGCAATCCCGGATCGGCAGATGAGTCAGGGGACTCGTTCGCTTGTCCGGAGTCGCGGCTTATGGCGGGTCGAAGGGCCGGCATCAGACGACAACAATTTCCGGAGTGACGCCGATCCAGGCTGGAGCGGATGCGCCTCTGCTCAACGGACGGCGGACGGGCATGCCGTCACGGCCTCACGTCGTGCAGCGAACGGGTTTCCGCGTCGTAAACACGAATCCGCAGCGCGGGAAAACGGCGTTTCAATTCTGCGGCTCCGGATTCCGCCCCTTCTTTCGTGCTGAATTCAGTTTTGATTTGACCGTCGATCTCAAGTGCAAAGCCGATCTTGGATGAAACCGCAGAACGAAGTGGCATGGGAAGCATTCCGGCAAGCAGGACAGATGAGACGAGTTACGGCGAGTCCCGGTGCAGTGACAAGCTCAATCGGCGCTGTGCAAGCTCCGGCGACTCGGCCATGATGTCTGGATTCCCCTTTATCGGTTTACAGGCGCTGCCCAGGCGAGTGACGCGCGCACCGCTATTTCTACGCTGTGGCGTCCGTTTCAGCGAACACGGTGCGCCGGCCCTTTTCCCGAATGATCCGACGCTTTAGCTGCTCTGGAGACGTTTGCGTTTCGAGGCAGTATGCACGATGGACACTGGGCAGAGCGTCGACGACCGCCAGCCGCGACCGTTACGGTTGAAGAACTGGAGGGTTATCTCGATCGGCTGGCACAGATCATCGTCCAGGCCGGCAAGAAGGGGCCGTCTATCTGCCGCTCTACGAGCGACTGGAGAGCGAACTCGAAAAGGCCAAAGCGATGGACGCCCGACTGGCACGGGTCCAGGAACGGATCAAATAATCGTTTCGTCGAAGGGCAATGCGAGTTTCAGCAACTCCGCTTGCCGCCATTCCAGCGATCCACCGGCTCCGTATTTCGGACGATCGATCGCGTGTCCCATCAGCAAGCGTCTCAACTCATCATCAACGCCGGCGTTCTTGAGGCGGTCCTCGAAGGAATGCCTGAACGAATAGATCTTGTGCTTTGGCGTCGGGAAAAGCTCGTTCTCGCGAAAGAACTTGTTGAGCGCAGCCGACATGCTGCTTTCCTTGTCCTTGTATCGCGCAAACCCTTTCGGAAACTTTTTCATCGCGGCAAGGGCTGCACCGACAAGCGGGACGGCCCGGATCGACGTCGCCGTCTTGATTTCTCTGGGATCATCCGGATCCAGGCGGGGCTCAATCAGGATGTGCGGGACCGGATCGTCCAGTTTGATGAAGGGTTCGGTCAGGTTGCAGATTTCGCTCGGGCGGGCTCCGGTTTCGACGAGCGTGAGAACAATGGCCCGGCCCTCCGGATTCATGCGGGCCAACGCCCCGGGCTTCAGGACTTTTGTCTTGATCCAATCGACCGAGAATGGCGGGCGCGTTTTCTTGAACTTGTCGGCAAACCAGAAGCTCGCAAACGGGTTCTGACGATCGAACTCCCCGAGATGCTTGAAGTAAGAATCGTAGAGCACGCGAAGATTGCCGACCATGCGATTGCACATGGACGCGGATCTGCGGTCCTTGGCGTTCTTGTTGACGAGCTTTGCGAGCCAGAATTTGTAGAAAGTCCTTCCGTCGTCGCGTGTAATGTCGACCATCGGCTTGTCACCGACGACGTTGATGAAGGAGTTGATCGCTCGCTTCTTGACGTTCTTCCAGCGCTCACGCTGTGCCGGACTTTTGCCGGTAAGCTCGTCCGCGACGATTTCCTCACAATAGACCTTGAACGCGCCGCTGACTTTGACCTTGGGCAGCGGCTCGGCGCCCAGGACCGCCGCTGCGACAGCAGCCGGCGTGTCCACCGGCTTGACCACGTTCATACGTTGCAGGATTTGCGGGATGGGCTGCTGCGCCAGTTCATCGACGGGGTAGTAGTTGAAGCCCATCGCTTCGCACAGCAGCCTGGCCGCCTGATACTTCTCGAGGGCCTGGGAGGGCTCCCTCCCCTCCAGCAGCATCGCCGCCCAGAGTTGATTGTCTGCCTTCTCAAGAACATCGCGCTGCGCACGCGCTTTCGCGAGATCATCAGTCTTGAGCGAGTGCCGAATGAGCGGCGCGCGGCTGTCGATTGCCGCGAGCGTCTTGGGCACACGGCGCCAGTAATACAGCACGCCATTGCGCGGAAACAGAAAGCGATCCTGGTCGGACTTGTGAAGCATATCCGCGTCTGTCAGGTGTCTCAGCGTGTATCCCAATTTGTATCACACTATAGCACACAGACAGACACGCGACAACCGCAGACTTAAGTAATCTGCTGTTTTTTCAGGTTGTTATGAATTTTATGGGGCTGGGATTTTGGAGCGGGTGAAGGGAATCGAACCCTCGTATTCAGCTTGGAAGTCAGAAAATTCTGAAGTGCGTTCAACGGCCATTCTGACATTTTGCAGCTTTTTGACCCATTGAGATCATTACAGAATTTCGCGTTGTCAGAATAGCAATTACGCGTCGCACGATAGCGAACCGTTCTGAGGCGGCTCAAGAGCGGCTCCCCCGTGCGTCATATCCATCCTGGACGATGCGTTGACCTCGCCGACCTTCGCGCTGCAACCGCAAGGTTCGAGCAGGAATGAATCGGGAGCCTCGTCATATTTCTGGTCCGCGCAACCGCCAACGGCCCCCCAGTCCGGCACTTTAATTACAAAGCTTTTCAAGTCAGCCTCAAGACAGGGTATCAAAGTCTCGATTGAAAGCTATCTATCGAACTCGGAATTGGTAACTCTGATGGCATCACAACCTGCACGATGACCATGCGCGGTCGGCCCACAGTGCTCACCGTGCTGGCTCAACGCGGGTGGGTCCAACATCGCGCGGCTGACTCTGGCAGCGACGCTATGCTGAACGAGATCCGGTGGCTTGGCGACAGCCTGGGGATGCGCGCACTTGGACGCGCCCGCGCGCTTGAGGAGGTCGTTCAGCCACAAAGAAGTCCAGAGGCTCATCCGCGTTCCTTGAGCGCGCGATATGGCCTAGATGCCCTGCCTTTGCACGTCGAGCTTAGCCATCGACCGAGGCCGTGCAGGTACCTTCTCTTGGGGTGTCTGGCGCCAGGTGCTCCGCGCGCTACCACGATGCTGCTCGACTGGCGAAGCCTTGCCTTCTCCTCAGACGACTTTCAGCTCCTCGAAAGCGCCCCTGTTCTCGTGCGAACTGGGCGCCGCTCTTTCTATTCGACCATCCTGTCTTCCGATCGGACGTTTCTCCGATATGACCCTGCTTGTGTTGAAGGCGTCGAGCAGCGCGGCCGCTCCGCGTTGCAACTTCTGGCGCGTCGACTTTCGCTCGCCTCATCCGAAAACCACGAATGGCGCCAAGACGACATTTTGATTATCGACAACTGGCGCGTCCTGCACGGACGCGGCCCTTCCCAGCTCAACTCGGGCCGGAGCCTAGCAAGGATTCTGATCGATGCCTGACGACGTCTTCATTGCAATCAGCGGCGAAGCTCTCCATTCCAAATCCAAAGTTTACGTGAGCCGCGCACTAGCGAGAAAAAGCCTCGGGGATCTCGACGAATACCAACTATGGGCTTCCCTGGCGCTCGAGCTGCTCGGAAAAGCTGCGCTCGCTCGCAAGCATCCTAGCCTCATCGTCGATCCCACACACTGGCAGTCGATGTTCGTCGCCGCCGGCATCAACGTGACAACTGACGTCAAGACGATCACCGCGAAGACACTATTCGAACGCCTAGCTCACCTTGTGCCGCGGTTCGATAAAACGATTCAGAAATTCTGCGAAGGCATTGCGGAACGTCGCAACGCTGAGCTTCATTCCGCCGATCTGCCATTTCGCGCCATGCGGCTTGACGCCTGGGAGGCGCGTTATTGGCACGCCTGCGATACCGTTCTTCAGGAGATGGGCTCGTCGTTAGAACATTGGCTAGGAGCGACCGACGCCAAAGCTCCTCGCCGATTGCTCGACGAAGCAGCGAACGCTATCGACGCAGCGGTGAAACTGCGCGTGAACGCTGCTAGGGACAAATTCAAAGCGTTAAAGAAATCCGTAAGGGATCGCCTTGCCGCGGAAGCTACATTGCGAGAGCCCCAGCATCAGGCAGCCCTTTTCAGAGATCGTTTCGACGAGGTGTGGGTTGAAACCTGCCCCTCATGTGGGTGCCGTGCATTCATGACAGGGGAACAGACTGGCGAGGATATCAGCGAAGAGCGCGATGAATATGCCGTTTGGGAAATCGTCGACCGTGAATTTATCGGCGAGGAGTTTCGCTGTCCGACTTGCGAATTGTCACTTATAGGAAGCGACGAGATCAAGGCAACTGGCCTCAGCTATGTCCATGAGGACCAGCAAGAGCGGGAGCTCCAGTACGAACCTGACTATGGAAATGACTAGCAACTCAACGCGAACGGGCTGTACGATGCATTTTCGCCAGTCCACAGCACATTACCAGCCGGTGCGCAATGTCTGGCACCCGTCTGCTTGTATAAGATGCTCAGATATTGATACCCACAAACCTCGAAAGGAGATTGTGATCACCGGCGTCGGCAGCCCGCAAAGCTGCAATGTAGCTGTTGCGCCGCTCGTTGTCGCTTTGCAGATCGTGACCGGCAGCCCAATCGATCGGCGGTTGTTTTAATCGCTCGGCAAGGTAGATGTCAGCGGCGATGCGGGCATGGCGACCATTGCCGTTCGCAAACGGATGAATTTGAACCAACCGGTGATGAAAACGCGCCGCAGCTTCGAGCGGCAGATAAGTGCCATGTTCAGCCCAATATCGCGCGTCGTCCAACAACATTCGAAGCTGCACTTGGATCTGAAGCGGATCTACTCCGATATTAGTCTCTCGCTCGCGAAATTGCCCTGCCCAATTCCACACTTCGCCGAATAATCGCCGGTGTAGTTCCAACATGAATTGTTCAGTCAGGATATCGCTCTTGCGACGGCGACCAATCCAAAGCAACCCGCTTTGAACGTTGGCTTGCTCCAATTCATTTAGCTGTTCGCGCGTTGTGACGTGCCCGAATTTGAGTCCTTCCATCTGAGCTGGGTCGACGGGTGTCGCACCTTCGGGCTCGTTGGAGATTGAATTCATTAGTCGGCGGCCCAAAAGTCAGCCGGCATGGTGTGCATTAGCTCGCTAGCGATGCGCTCTATTTCCTCCTTATTTTTCGCCACCGACAGAGACTGTCGCTCCAAAGCCATATGTGTGCTGGCTTTATTGACTAGGGCTACGGCTTTTCGGTGGGCTTGGGCTTTAATGGCGTTCTCGATGGAAGCATCCTGGGGAACGATCGCGTAGACAAAACGGCAACCCATCGCCTCAGCCATTGACTGCATAGTTTTTAGGGTTACGCCCCCAGAAAGTTCTGCATGTTCGGCTTGAGACACGCGAGCGCGAGTGACACGGAGACGGCGAGCAAGTTGTGCGGCCGACATTCCGAGTGCCGTGCGGGTAGTTGCAATCCAGCCCTCAGACGGGCGGTTGAGCTGCTTGTCGACCGCGGCGGCCGCCCGATCTACAATTTCACGATATTGCTTTATTGCGAGGTGTTTGACGCTCATATTGTCAACTTATTTGTTTACATGAGAGCTTAGATGTCAATGTATAACTATACGCTCCTGTTGAAACGTCAACTTATATATTGACATTCTGTGGCAGAACGTCAGTATTTTGCTTAAGATTCGATTTTTTCCATGACGAGGAACTCGCCAGCGCTTTACTCTTCGGGCGAGTGTTCATTTTCTTCAACTTCGGGGCGTATCCAGCTAACGCCTTGTCGCGCGTCGATCCCCCGAAACGAACTTAATGACTTCTGAAGGACCGCATGAGCCTGGTCGAGCTTGAAAAGCCCTTGAAGACGGCCGCGGCTGGTCAATACCTCGGCTATTCGCTGCAGCAGCTCCGCCTATGCCATCACCTACTTCGGGTTCCCGATGGCGACGTCGTTTCCCTTGAGTATTTCGACGATGTCGCCGTGCATCGAGCGGATGGGACTGTACTCTTAGAGCAGATCAAAAGCGCGATCGATGGCAATCCAGCGGCCGACCGCTCAGACGATCTCTGGAAGACGTTTGCCAATTGGGCTGACCGTTGCGTCGCCAAAACGATCGCACCAGAGACGACTGATTTTAGATTGTATATTGTCTCCGCCAAGACGGGAGATTTGGTTCACGAGCTCCACGCCGCGGCAACGCCGGAAGGCGCAGCAGAGGCGCTGAAGAAAATCAAGAAACTAATCAATACTAAGAAACCCAACGCGGGATGTAGTCCTCATATTCTGCGTTTCCTGGAAGCCGGCGAAGATATCTGCAGCGTAATTATTAGGCGCTTCCAGCTGGTAATTGATGCCGATCCAGTGGAGGGAATACGCGAACTGCTTCGCGCTGGAATCCCCGCCGAGGCATTGGACGACCTCTGTGCCGCCGCCATCGGAATGGCGCGGGATCGCATCGACAAATTAATCCGCGACAAACAACTTCCCCTCATCTTGGCGACGGTTTTTCGACAGAGCTTTCAAACATTCAGCCGGCGTTCCAACTTGACCAATCTGTTGGTTTCGACCGCGCCAGAGCCCTCATCGGAAACGATTACTGCGCTGGTCGACAGCGCTCCGGTATTCGTTCGCCAATTGGAAGCTGTCGACGCCACGTCCGACATGCTTGTTACAGCCGTAAGCGATTTCCTCAAAACGACGGCGGATAAAGTGCATTGGGCTGACGATGGTCAGATCATTGACGACAGTCTGAACGATCTCGACAGACAGCTTGAGCGACAACATAAAATTGCAAGGGATGAGATCGAGGACGTTCAATCCTCGCTTAGCGAACCAGCAAGGGGGGCGCGCGCTCTATCGCAAATGTGCGGCGACTACCCTTCCTCTCGATGGTCAGACCCTACCCTCGCATTTTATCGCGGGAGCCTACAATTGTTTAGCCGACGGCCGCCGTCTCGGGTGGCACCCTCAATATCAAACGCTGTTCCCCCCGGAATGAGGCCGCTGTGTCGGATTTGGAACTATCACCAGTCGCTTTGGTACAAAACCCCGCCTTCGGTGCGCAGCTTCTGTGGAATTTTGGTCGTGGATATCAGGCCGAAAAGGTGGGCGATCTACCACCATTGACGCCCTTTTTTCTTGTTCTGCCGCTGCTTCTGCATAAGCCAACCCTGAATATCATACGGTCGACAAACCAGAGTTCTGGTCTCAGCAAATTCGTTGCAAAGCTTAGCGACCATCGCGAGCAACTTCTCGCCATTCATGATCGAGCCATGGCAATGCGTTTGTTGACACTCGAGTCCGTCGCTGCCGGCATTGCAAGCAGCCTGCTGCATGTGGATTACGAAACAGCAGCCGTGAGATCAAATGATGCGAAGCCACCACTCTCTCCCGAGCGTGTGAAGTATCATGTGACGAACGCAGAAAAGCTCGGCCGTTGGTTTGCGCGCCTCCCCATCGGACAAGCGTTTGCATTATTGCAGGTCGTGCCCTGATGCATTTCCAGATCCGTAAACTCATCTTATGGTCGAAGGCCGGACATGCTCCGCGAATTCTTGAATTCGAACCAGGGATGGTCAATGTAATCAGTGGAGCATCGAAAACCGGTAAATCCGCTGTCATTCCCATAATTGACTACTGCTTAGCGTCGGGAAAATGCGGAATTCCCGTTGGCACGATCCGAAACACCTGTTCGTGGTTTGGAATCGTCATCGACACGATGGTTGGCCAGAAGCTTTTGGCTCGACGTGAGCCTGGCGAAGCCCGACAAACCGGGGATATGTTTCTTCTTGAGGGTGACGCAGTCGAGGTTCCGACAGACACGCCGGAAAAAAACACAACCGCCGATTCGGTGAAGCGAATGCTCGACGAACTGGCTGGATTGTCGCAACTACGCCTGAATCCAGACACCGAAGTCGGCTACAATGCCCGCGTCAGCTTCCGGGATCTTGTCGCATTCACGTTTCAGCCACAGTACGTCGTTGCTAACCCAATGGTGCTGTTCTTCAACGCCGATACAACAGAACATCGCGAAAAGCTCAAAGCTATCTTTCCCTATGTTCTCGGCGCGCTAACACCCGAAATGCTTGCGGCGCGCTGGGAAATCGAGAGACTGCAAAAAGATCTCCGGCGGAAAGAAGCAGCGTTGGAATCGGTGAAGAAGGCGGTATCCGCTTGGCAGATCGAGACCCAAGCATGGGTACGCAATGCCATCGAGCTTGGTTTGCTTCCTGTCGGCACTCAGATTCCTGCGGAGTGGATCAATATCGTTGATCTTTTAAGACGTGCTGCCGGGGCGAATACAAGAACAGCGTTTACGTCGCTGGATTCAATCGACCCGACATTGCAGCAGTTGGGAGCACTTCGGCAGGAAGAGAATGAAGCCGCCGCAGAGCTTGCTGAGCGCAGACAACGGCTAAGTGAGATCCAACGGCTACTAAACAACAGCGAAGACTACGGTTCCGCTGTCCGCATTCAGCGTGACCGTTTGGATATCGCCGGCTGGCTTCGCACCCGAACGCAAGATTCAGATGATCCACTTGTCACGCTAGGCGACGGGGGCAGAGATAAGCTCGATACATTGGCGCAGGCGTTGGCGGGCCTAGACGTTCAAATTCGGACGCAGCCGGGCCTTTCGGATGCATTCGACAGAGAGAGACTACGGTTGAGAGCCGAAGTTGAAGCAGCAACAGCTAGGTTGGCGAACGCACGGCAGACGATTGCCCTGCTCGAGCAACGATCGGAACAGGTCCGTGCAGCAACCTACCGGCAGGACCGCATTGAGCGGTTCGTTGGCCGGCTGGAACAAGCCTTACAATCCTTCGATAGAGCGGACGACAATTCCGAGCTCGCTGAGGAAGTCGCTGGTATCAGGGAGCAGATTGAACAACTACGTGCGATTTATTCGGAAACTCAGGTCTCCCGAAAGACACAAAATGCCCTGCGGCAAATCGAAAACATCGCAGCCACGATTATTCCGACGCTCGATGCCGAATGGCCCAATGCCCCAATACAACTTGTGATCAATGATTTAACAATCAAAGTCATACATACTGAGAGAGAGGACTATTTGTGGGAAATAGGTAGCGGCGCGAACTGGCTCGCGTATCACGTTGCTGTCACAATGGCGCTCCAACGCTTCTTCATTGAAACGCCCCATCACCCGGTCCCAGGATTGGCAATCTACGATCAACCCAGTCAGGTTTACTTCCCAAGAGGATTTGCTTCTGCCGAATATGAAGATCGACCCGGTCGTACTCGTGATGAAGACATCGCCGCTGTAAGAGCGGTGTTCGAAGCTTTGGGTCGAGAAGCTATCCGGGCCAAAGGGCAACTTCAAGTAATCGTCTTGGATCATGCCGGACCAGATGTATGGGGCGAAATTGAAGGGGTCACGCTCGCGCACGAATGGCGCAACGACCAAAAGCTCGTCCCGCCAGGCTGGTTAGACGGCACCACCGCTTCAACCACCTAGTCATCTGTTTTCATCGGGCCGACTTTTGCGAACACTATCTGCGGCCTAATGTGTTGCAGTCAGACACGTCTATGGGATTGTTCCCGAATCGGTCGAAGGACTCGAAAGACGGGAAATCGCAAGGACTGTACTTCGTATTTTATCGCCCCAAAATCTCCCAAAGTCGCCCTCGACTGAGTCGTGCCATGGCCGAAATCCAATTGTCTGATCCGTCAGTCTGGCAGTCCCGCGCAGCGCAAGCACGGCGTATCGCGAGCATGCTGCTCGGCCACGACGCGGAAATGGTCGAGACTTATGCCCGGGAATGCGAAGAGCAAGGCCGGAACGCCTCCGCGAGGGCGAGATATTCCCTTTCCCTCGTACCGGTCGATTCAAATCGCGTCGGGCGTCTAACCCCGGGCCGATCAACGGCCGGCACGCGCGCGGCTTAGCCCTCATAATTCCGATCATTGTTGGGAGCGAGTGACCGTGGCCCGGTGACTCCGCCAATTACCTGTTTTCATACGCCATCCTACGACCGCCATCTGATCCTTGTTGCGTCCGCCCGGATCATGCCTTTTCTAATCATCCCCACGACGGGATCGCCATCGGCGGTCTCAAACGGTGGGGACCGGGGTGGCAAACCAATCCAATCGATCCGAAGCGACGCAACGTGGCGCGCGCATGCTGCGCACGGCGCTCGGGCCTGCGATCACCGCGTGGCTGGAGGAGCCTTCCGTCGTCGAGGTGATGCTCAACCCCGACGGCCGGCTTTGGATCGATCGGTTGAAGGGTGGACTGGAAGACACCGGCGAGCGGCTGTCGCCGGCTGATGGCGAGCGCATCGTGCGCCTGGTTGCGCATCACGTCGGCGCCGAAGTCCATCCGGGTTCGCCGCGCGTCTCTGCCGAATTGCCAGAGACTGGTGAGCGGTTCGAAGGCTTGATCCCGCCGGTCGTCGCCGCACCGACGTTTGCGATCCGCAAGCCAGCGGTTGCGGTGTTCACCCTCGAGGACTACGTCGCGGCCGGCATCATGCAGCCGAGGCAGGCCGATCTGCTGCGCCTCGCAGTCCAGAAGCGAAAGAACGTCCTGGTCGCCGGCGGCACCTCGACCGGCAAGACCACACTGGTCAACGCATTACTCGCGGAGGTCGCCAAGACGTCAGACCGCGTGGTGCTGATTGAGGATACCCGCGAGCTGCAATGCGCGGCACCGAACCTCGTGGCGCTGCGCACCAAGGATGGCGTCGCGTCGCTCTCCGATCTGGTGCGTTCTTCATTGCGGCTGCGGCCAGACCGAATCCCCGTTGGCGAAGTGCGCGGCGCCGAGGCGCTGGAGCTGCTCAAAGCCTGGGGAACCGGCCATCCCGGCGGCATCGGCACCATTCACGCGGGCTCGGCCATCGGCGCGCTGCGCCGTCTCGAACAACTGATCCAGGAAGCGGTCATCACCGTGCCGCGCGCGCTGATCGCGGAGACCATCAATCTCATCGTCGTCCTCGAAGGCCGCGGCTCGCAACGACGCGTCGCCGAACTGGCCGCGGTCCGTGAGCTGTCGCCTGCCGGCGACTACGTCCTCCTCTCAAGCAATCCCGAAACCATCCCCGAAAGTGACCGGTCATGATCGTCCATCGCGCTCGTCCGTCGCATCGTCTCACCCTTGCGGCAGTCCTAGTCGCCCTCACCACACTGCCGGCATACGCGGCCGGCTCCAACATGCCGTGGGAGCAACCGCTCAATCAGATCCTGCAATCGGTCGAGGGGCCGGTCTCCAAGATCATCGCGGTGATCATCATCGTCACCACCGGTCTCACTCTTGCCTTCGGCGACACATCCGGCGGCTTCCGGCGGCTGATCCAGATCGTGTTCGGGTTGTCGATTGCCTTCGCGGCGTCGAGTTTCTTCCTGTCGTTCTTCTCGTTCGGCGGGGGAGCGGTGATCTGATGGCCGACATCGTCGAACCCGTCCCCGGCTTTTACGCGCCCGTGCATCGCTCCTTGAGCGATCCGATCCTGCTCGGCGGCGCGCCGCGCACGGTCGCCATCGCCAACGGCACGCTCGCCGCCGCGATCGGCCTCGGTCTGCGTCTATGGATTCCGGGACTTCTGCTGTGGGCGATCGGACACGCGGCCGCGGTCTGGGCGGCCAAGCGCGACGCGCAATTCGTCGACGTGGTGCGACGTCACCTGCGCTACCCCGCGCATTTTGGAGGGTGAGCGCGATGATGAACCTCTCAGAATATCGCAAGCGCCCTGCTCTCTTAGCCGACTTCCTGCCTTGGGCCGCACTGATCGCGCCCGGCGTCGTGCTCAACAAGGACGGCAGCTTCCAGCGCACCGCGCGGTTTCGCGGACCAGATCTGGATTCCGCGACACCTTCAGAACTCGTCGGTACGACCGCGCGTCTCAACAACGCGTTGCGACGTCTGGGCTCCGGCTGGGCGATCTTCGTCGAGGCGCAGCGCAACGCCGCCAACCGCTATCCCGACAGCCGCTTCCCCGACCCCGTCTCGGCGCTGGTCGATGCCGAACGCCGGGCACAATTCGAGGAGCAAGAAGCGCATTTCGAGAGCGCGTATTTCCTGACGCTGTGCTGGCTGCCCCCGGCGGAAGACGCCGCGCGCGCCGAAGCCTGGCTCTATGAAGGGCGCGAGCGCGGCGGCGTCGACGGTCACGAGGTGCTGCGCGGCTTCATCGATCGCACCGGACGCGTGTTGCAACTGATCGAAGGCTTCGTGCCGGACGCGGCCTGGCTCGATGATAGCGAGACGCTGACCTACCTGCACGCCTGCATCTCGACCAAGCGCCATCGCGTCCGAGTGCCCGAGATTCCGATGCAGCTCGATGCGCTGCTGGTCGATGAACCGATGGCGGGCGGTCTCGAACCGCGATTGGGATCGCAGCATCTGCGCACGCTGAGCGTTATCGGATTCCCGACCGCGACCTTCCCCGGCGTGCTCGACGAGTTGAACCAACTCGCGTTTCCGTATCGCTGGTCGACGCGGGCGATCATGCTCGACAAGACCGACGCCACGAAGTTGCTCACCAAGATCCGCCGGCAGTGGTTCGCCAAGCGCAAATCGGTCGCGGCCATTCTGAAGGAGGTGATGACCAACGAGGCCTCGACACTTCTGGACACCGACGCGGCCAATAAGGCCGCCGATGCCGACGCCGCCTTGCAAGAACTCGGCAGCGACATGATCGGCCAGGCCTACGTCACCGCGACGATCACGGTGTGGGATGCCGATCCGCGCACCGCTGACGAGAAGCTACGGCTGGTCGAAAAGGTGATCCAAGGCCGGGACTTCACCTGCATCGTCGAGACCGTGAATGCAATCGAAGCCTGGCTCGGCTCCCTGCCCGGCCATGTCTACGCCAATGTCCGGCAGCCGCCGGTCTCCACCCTCAATCTCGCCCATATGATCCCGCTCTCGGCGGTATGGGCGGGACCGGAACGGGACGAGCACCTCGGTGCACCCCCGCTGTTCTTTGCCAAGACCGAAGGCGCGACCCCGTTCCGGTTCTCTATCCACGTTGGCGATGTCGGCCATACCCTGATCGTCGGTCCGACCGGCGCTGGCAAGTCCGTGCTGCTGGCGCTGATGGCGCTACAGTTCCGCCGCTACGCGCACAGCCAGATCTTCGCGTTCGATTTCGGCGGCAGCATACGTGCCGCGGCGATCGCGATGGGCGGCGACTGGCACGATCTCGGCGGTGCTCTCTCCGATGACAGCGCGATGTCGGTGACCTTGCAACCGCTGGCCGCGATCGACGATGCCGCTGAGCGCGGCTGGGCAGCCGAATGGATCGCGTCGATTCTCGCCCGCGAGGGCATCACCGTCACGCCGGAGGCCAAGGAACATCTGTGGACGGCGCTGACGTCGCTGGCCTCCGCGCCCGTTGGCGAACGAACACTGACAGGCCTTTCCGTACTGCTGCAGTCGAGCGCGCTGAAACAAGCGCTGCGGCCCTATTGCCTCGGCGGGCCGTTCGGCCGCCTGCTCGATGCCGAGGCCGAACGCTTGGGCGATGCGCCGGTACAGGCGTTCGAGACCGAGGGCCTGATCGGCAGCGCCGCAGCGTCCGCCGCGTTTTCCTATCTATTCCATCGCATTGAAGGCCGGCTCGACGGTTCACCGACGTTGCTGATCATCGATGAAGGCTGGCTGGCGCTCGACGACATCGGCTTCGCGCAACAATTGCGCGAATGGCTGAAGACCCTGCGCAAGAAGAACGCCTCGGTGGTGTTCGCCACGCAGTCGCTGGCCGACATCGAGGGCAGTGCGATCGCCGCCGCTATCGTCGAGAGCTGCCCGACACGGCTGTTCCTGCCGAACGAGCGCGCGATCGAACCGCAGATCATGACGGTCTATCACCGCTTCGGGCTCAATGATCGCCAGATCGAGATCATCAGCCGGGCAACGCCGAAGCGCGATTACTACTGCCAGTCCCGCCGCGGCAACCGCCTGTTCGAGCTTGGCCTCGGCGAGGTGGCGCTTGCCTTCACCGCGGCGTCCTCCAAGACCGACCAGGTCACCATCGCCGAACTCGTCGCCGATTACGGCCGCGACGGGTTCGCCGCCGCCTGGCTGCGCCGCAAGGGCAGCGATTGGACTGCCGACCTCCTCCCCACCCTCGTCACGGAGCCATCGCCATGACTCGTATCCGTTCGCTTGCAGCCGTCGTCACGATATCGGCCTCCCTGTTCGCGGCCACGCCCTGCCCAGCGCAGATCGCCGTGTTCGATCCGTCGAACTACAGCCAGAACCTGATGACGGCGGCGAATACGCTGAAGCAGATCGATAACCAGCTCACGGCGCTGCAGAATCAGACCCAGATGCTGCTCAATCAGGCGCGGCATCTCACCAGCCTGCCGACGTCATTGCTCAACGACATCGACCGCACCTTCACGCAAACCCAGAACCTGCTCAAGCAGGCCGACAGGATCGCCTACGACGTCCAGGCGATCGAGCGGACGTTCCAGAAGTACCAGGGCTTCAGCGCGTCACAGAGCGATCAGAAATTGGTCGATGGCGCGCGTGATCGCTGGCAGACCTCGGTCTCGGCGTTCCAGCATGCGATGAGCGTCGGCGCGACCACCGTCAACAATCTCCCTGCCACGCAGTCGCATACCGACACTTTGGTTGGTGCCAGCCAATCGGCGGTCGGCGTGCTGCAAGTGTCGCAAGCCGGCAACCAGTTGCTCGCAGTGCAGGCCCGGCAGATGGCTGATCTCACCGCGCTCGTCGCCGCGCAAGGCCGCGCGCAATCGATCGAACAGGCGCGTCAAACGGCAGGCGAAGACCAGGCCCGCGAGCAAGTGCGCCGGTTCCTGACCAACGGCCGGGGTTATCAGCCGCAATCCGTTCAGATGTTCCACTGAGGCCGCGCATGATCACGCTCGTTCGCACCGCAGCCCTCTCGTTGATCGCCCTCGTCACGACCGGTTGCACGATTCCGTTGCGGCAAGCCCGCGACGAGGCTCCGCCGCCGGCGAGCGATCCGCTCGATGCCCGCCTCCTGCGCTGCAGCGCGCTGGGGCCAAAAGCTGCCGCCGACGATGCCGATTGCCAAAGCGCCTGGGCGGAAGCGCGCCAGCGCATCCTGCCGCCACCGATGGGGAAGTGAGCCATGAACAACACCGGCGTCATCGATCACTTCCTCGACGTGTTCACCCGCTACATCGATTCCGGCTTCGGCCTGGTCGGTGGCGATGTCCAGTTCCTTAGCACAACGCTGATTGGCATCGACATTACGCTGGCCGGCCTGTTCTGGGCGATGTCTGCGGATGAAGACGTCATCGCGCGCCTGATCAAGAAGACACTCTATATCGGCTTCTTCGCCTTCATCATCGGCAACTTCAATAGCCTGTGCCGTGTGGTGTTCGAGAGCTTCTCCCAATTGGGGCTCAAGGCCGCCGGATCGGCGCTCTCCTCAGCCGACTTCCTGCGGCCGGGCAAGCTCGCCCAGGTCGGCGTCGATGCCGGCAAGCCGTTGCTCGAGGCTGCCTCCGGCCTGATGGGCTACGTCTCGTTCTTCACGAACTTCGTGCAGATCTTCGTGCTGCTGGTCGCCTGGGTGATCGTCGTCGCCGCTTTCTTCATCCTGGCGGTGCAGCTCTTCATCACCCTGATCGAATTCAAGCTGACGACGCTGGCCGGCTTCGTGCTGATCCCGTTCGCGCTGTTCAACAAGACGTCGTTCCTGGCCGAAAAGGTGCTCGGCAACGTCGTCGCCTCCGGCGTCAAGATCCTGGTGCTCGCCGTCGTCGTCGGTATCGGCACCTCGCTGTTCTCCGAGTTCACGCAAGGTTTTGCCGGCAATCAGCCGACCATCGAGGACGCGCTCGCGATCATGCTGGCGTCGTTGTCGCTGTTCGGGCTCGGCATCTTCGCGCCATCGATCGCGGCGGGCCTCGTGTCAGGTGCACCGCAACTCGGCGCCGGAGCCGCGGTCGGCACGGCGCTCGCGGCTGGCGGACTGGGCGTGGCGGGCGCTATGGGAGCCCGCGCCGGCGCCAGCATCGCCGGCAGCGCGATGGGTGCCGGCGCACGCGGCGTTGGCTCGCTCGCCGGGATGTCGCCCTCCTCTCCCTCATCAGCATCGTCCTCACCAAGCGCCGGCGCGCCGACCTGGGCGCAACGTCTGCACCGCGTTCAGACCATGAAGAGCGGCGCATCGACCGCCGCCCACGCGGTCCGCTCCGGCGATCATGGCGGTGGATCGAATTCTGTTCCTCTCAGCCAGGATGACCGCGCATGAATCCATTCCGCAGACCTAGCGTCCGCTACGGCAAGACGCCAGTGCCCGAGACGCCGTATCAAAAGGCCGCTCAAGTCTGGGACGAGCGCATCGGCTCGGCGCGGGTGCAGGCGCGCAACTGGCGACTGATCGCTTTCGGCAATCTCGCGCTCGCCGCGGGATTGGCCGGAGGGCTCGTCTGGCACGCGATGCGCGGCTCCGTGGTGCCGTGGGTGGTGCAGGTCGATCAGCTCGGCCAGACCCAAGCCGTAGCGCCGGCGATCGCTGACTACAAACCGACCGACGGTCAGATCGCCTGGCATCTGGCGCGCTTCATCGAGCAGGTGCGTTCGATCCCGGTCGATCCTATCATCGTGCGGCAGAACTGGTTGACCGCTTACGACTTCGTCACCGACCGCGGCGCGATCGCGCTCAATGATTATGCCCGCACCAACGATCCTTTCACGAAGGTCGGCAAGATCCAGATTGCGATCGATGTCTCCAGCGTGATCCGCGCCTCGCGGGATTCGTTTCGGATCGCGTGGGTCGAGCGCCGCTACGAGAACGGCAGCCTCGCTGCGACCGAACGCTGGACCGCCATTCTCACCATCGTCATCGAGACCCCTCGCGATGCAGAGAAGCTGCGCCGCAATCCGCTTGGGGTCTTCATTCATGCCCTCAACTGGTCAAAGGAGCTCGGCTGATGCGACCCCGGTCCCTGCTACACATTATATTGTGCGCCCTCCCGGTGGCCGGTTGCGCCTGGAAACCGCCTCAGATCGGCTATGACGATCTGGAACCAGCGGTGCTGCAGGCCGAACCGCCGAAGCCGGTCGAGGTGTTGGAACTCCCCAAGATCCTCCCCCTTCCCGGCCAGCTCAAACCGCTGCCCGGCAAGACCACCGCCAAACCAGAGCCGAAGGATCCCAAGGAACGGGTCGCCAAAGCCAACGACGCCGCAAGGGTTCAACCGACGCGACATGGCTATCTCAACGCCGTGCAGGTCTATCCCTTTGTCGATGGCGCGCTCTACCAAGTCTATACGGCGCCGGGCCAAGTGACAGACATCGCGTTACAAGAGGGCGAGCAACTGGTCGGCTCCGGGCCGGTGGCCGCCGGGGATACGGTGCGCTGGGTAATCGGCGATACCGAAAGCGGTACTGGTCCGACCAAGCGGATTCATATTCTGGCCAAGCCGACGCGGGCGGATCTCACCACCAATCTCATCATCAACACGGACCGGCGGACCTACCTGATGGAGCTGCGCTCCACCGAGACGACTTACATGGCCTCGGTGTCGTGGCAATATCCGCAAGACCAGTTGATCGCGCTGCGCCGGCAGAATGTGGCTGCCGATGCCGCGGCACCGATCGACAGCGGCCTGGATCTCGGAAAATTGCGTTTCCGTTACAGCATCGAGGGCGACACACCGCCGTGGCGACCCAGCCAAGTGTTCGATGACGGCTCGAAAGTCTATATCGAGTTCTCGCACGGCATTACGCAAGGCGAGATGCCGCCGCTGTTCGTGATCGGCAGCGACGGCGGCGCTGAACTCGTCAACTACCGCGCCAGGCGGAACTACTACATCGTCGACCGGCTGTTCGCGGCCGCCGAACTGCGTCTCGGTGGCGACAACCAGCAAAAAGTGCGGATCGTGCGCACCGACGGATGGAAACTATGGTGAGTGATCCGCATCCCCATCCCGATGACGCGCTCACGGCGCAATTGCGGCTGCGGCCTGAGCGACCGCGCGTGACGCGTTTGTCACGTAAAGTTCTGGCCGGGCTCGGCGGCATCGTCGGTATCGCCGTGCTCGGCGCGATGATCTGGGCGCTGCAATCGCGCTCGGCGCGCCAGGACAATGGCACCGAACTCTACAGCACCGACCACAAGACCACAGCGGACGGACTTGCGACACTGCCGAAGGACTATGCAGGACTGCCCCGCGACACACCGCCGCCGCGCACGGTGCCGCAACTCGGTCCGCCCCTTCCCGGCGATCTCGGCCGGCCGATCCTTGCGGCGCAAGGCGCTTCAAGCGGCGGGCTCGATGCCGGCGAACAGCGGATCGTGCAGGAGAACGAAGCGGCCCGCGTCAGCCGCGTCTTCGCCAGCACCAATGTGCGGCAGTCTCCGGCAAGCAGCGCCGCGTCTCCCGCAACGTCCACGGCCAATGCGACTGCGGCCGACGGCAAGCCGCCGCTCGATCCGGACGCGTTGCAGAACATGCAGGATCGCAAGCTCGCTTTCGTGAATGCTACCGCCGACAAGCGTACCGTCAGTCCGGACCGGATCGAGAAGCCAGCGTCGCGCTACATCGTGCAAGCCGGCGCAGTTATTCCGGCGGCGCTCATCACAGGCATCCGCTCGGACCTGCCGGGTGAAATCACCGCGCAGGTCACCGAGAATGTCTACGACAGTCCCACGGGCAAATATCTGTTGGTCCCGCAAGGCGCGCGGCTGATCGGACAATATGATAGCCAGATTTCGTTCGGCCAATCGCGTGTGCTGCTGGTGTGGAATCGTATCATCTTGCCGAACGGCAAGTCGATTGTGCTGGAGCGGCAATCCGGCGCGGATACGCAAGGGTACGCCGGCCTCGAGGATGGCGTCGACTATCACTGGGGCAATCTTCTGCAAGCGGCGGCTATCTCGACTTTGCTTGGGATCGGCAGCGAACTCGTGCTCAGCGGCGACAACTCATTGGTTCGCGCGCTGCGCCGCGGCAGCCAGGATACGATCAACCAGAGCGGCCAGACCCTGGTGCGTCGTCAACTCAACGTACAACCGACACTCACCATCCGGCCGGGCTTTCCGGTGAGGGTGATCGTCAACCGCGATCTCGTGCTCACACCCTACAAGACATGACGGATGGCCCCATGGCAAAGCTCAAGCTAGGTCCCCTCAACAACGATAAACCTGTGAAGATCGCCACCGAATTGCCGGGGTCAGTGCACCGCGATCTCCTCGTCTACGCCGAGGTGCTCACTCGCGAGACAGGACAGCAAGCCGATCCGATAAAGCTGATCGCTCCGATGCTCGCGCGCTTTATGGCGACCGATCGCGCGTTCCTGCAGGCGCGCAAAGCGAAACCCGCGCAACAGGACTAACGGGGACGTATGCTGTGCGGCTGACGCTGCGGACCCTTGTGCTGACGAAGCAGATCGAGGAAGTGCTGAAGCGCCGGATTATCGTTGCTGGTGATCCAACACGCGAAGTAAGGCACCAGGCTCGGCCCCTCGTCATCGACCACCTCGCGATAGATGACGCCGGGGTGCTGCGCTCCGGTGTCAGCCTCGTACAGCAGGGTGACGTCGGATTCGATATCGAGGAGGCTCAGCACGAAATCGCGACCGATATGGGAGTGACGAATGGCCGGCAGATCGCCGGATGCGTTGAGTCTGGACAACAAATGGTCCCTGAGCTCGGGACCGGGATCGCGGCCGAGCAGGATATGTTCGGTGCGCAGATCGTCCCACGTCAACGTCGCCTTGTCGGCGAGGGAGTGTGTTGCTGCCATCGCGACCAAGATCTTCTCGGACCATAACGGGACGATGTCATGCATGCCGCTGCGGAAATGACCGACAACGATGGCGACATCGATCGAACCCGCGTTGAGCCGCTCCATCAGGAGGCTGCGCTCTCCCTCCACATACTGTACGTCGACATTTGGGAAGGCGTTCTTGTATTCGTGCAACACCGTTCGCAACTGGCCCGTCGACGGCGAAACGTAGAGGCCGATGTGCAGCGCGCCGGCCTTGCCGCGCGCGATGGTTTTGGCATTGATCAACACCGTGTTGAGTTCGTCGAGTATGCGACGGATCGGTTTGAGAAACGCGTTGCTGGCGGCGGTCGGACGGATGCCATGGCGATGGCGGTCGAACAGTCTGACGCCGAGCTGGTTCTCCAGACTCCTGACGCGGCGGCTGACCGTGGATGCGGGAATGCCGAGCAGCATCCCAGCTTTGTGAAAGCTGCCCTGCTCGGCCGCGATCAAGGTCTGCAGCAGAGTCACCATCTCGATGCTTCTGATCATGGCCACACGCCCTCACGAAGGTGGATGAATTTGTCTGGCGTCATTCGCCCTAAGAGTGCTGCGGCATAGGGATAGAACTTCTGCAAGCGGTGCAGCGCCACGCGTGGCGGGCCGGTATTCGACATCAGACATGCAGCACAGCCTCCTCCGCCCTCAAGACGTCGTCTTCGACTTGGATCGTGACGTGGTCGATACCGAAATTATCCTTCATCACGCGGCGGGCGTTCTGCAGTGCGTCTCTGGCCTTCGAGATGTCAGCGACGACGAGATGGCAGCTCATTGCGTCAAACCCGGACGTCACAGTCCAGACGTGCATATCTTGAACAGCGGTCACACCGGGGATGTCCATGAGCTTCCGTTCCAGTAATGCCAGATCGATATTCGGCGGCGTGCCCTCCATCAGGATATGCGTCACTTGTTTTAGGAGGGTCCATGTCCTTGGCACGATGAACAGGCCAATGCCGGCACCCATAATCGGATCAGCCAATCGCCAGCCCGTCCACATGATGATCAAGGCCGCGAAAATAACGCCGACGGATCCCAGCATGTCGCCCAGCACCTCCAGATAGGCGCCCTTGACGTTCAAGCTTTCGGATGACCCGCCGGCCAGCAACCGCATACTGATCAAGTTCACAACGAGGCCGATCGCCGCGACAATGAGCATCGGGCCGCTCAGAATTTCTGGCGGCGCTAGAAAGCGCTGATACGCCTCGTACAAGATGTAGACTGTCAGCAATAGCAAAACTACGGCGTTGGTAAGCGCTGATAACACCTCCGTTCGCAAATAACCGTAGGTCAATTGTGGAGTGGCCTCACGCGTCGCGAAACGGATCGCGAGCAGCGCCAGCGCAAGGCCGCCGACATCGGTCAACATGTGCGCCGCGTCCGCGAGCAGCGCCAGGCTGCCGGTAACCAAGGCACCGACCACCTCTGCAATCATGTAGGTGCCGGTCAGCGCCAGTGCCCAACGCAGTCGATTTGCGTGTTTTGCCGCTGCAGTTCCCGTCGAACCTCCGCCGTGCATCGCTAGACCTCCGCGTGTTTGTTATGCTGCGTGGCGGCGCCCCCGCCGAGCGCCTTTCGCAGCCTTTCTTCGAGTTCGTCGAACAGAAAGAAACTGACGTCGTCCAGAGATCCATGCCCCCTTGCGAAGGGCTGCTCCAGAAGACGGACGAGGTACAACGCGTAGATAAACATGTAGGAGATGAAGCCGAACATCATTGCGGATGCCGGGTCCCCCTCCGTCTTTAGAAAGAGCATCATGATCACAATGGAGAACACCAGCGTCTGTACCAGCACGTGAACGGACGGTACGAACTCGACCCGCTGTATCTGATAGATGCGCAACATCGACCTGCGCAATACATCCTGCGTCGTCCGCAGGCGGACGACGAAATTCGCCGCCATGCCCATCCCTTCGAGGCGCCCGAAAATCGGCGTCAACTTTGCAAGCTCTTCCAAGACGGGGGGTATGTCCTTGTGATTGCGCGCATGGCTTAGACCTGCGCGCAATTTGTCAATCGTCGCCAACAGGATCTGCCGACATTCGCGCAGATCGAAATCCTTGTTGACTGCAGCGAACGATTCGAGATCGCCGTCGATCGCCTCGATCGAGGTGCGAATGTCGGCTGGTATGCGCTCAGCCTCCTTGTAGTCGGCGAGGATGCTAGAGAGAAGGAACCCAATGATGAAGATGGCACCGCCAATTCCGCTGGTCAGCAGCGCGTTCAGTTCGAGAAACTCGAATCCGAAATAGTGCACCCCGATCTTGACGCATCCGAGCACCAGGACGACAGCCACAACCGTAAAGAACAGCCGAAATTTCTTACGATAGCTGAGGCTCGCGCCTCCGAGATGGAGGTGCTGGATAATTGAAGACGCCATCTATGGTCCATTTCTTACGGTTCGGACCGGCGTGAAGCCACGACCGTTCCACCGATATGTTTCCTTGGTATTGGGTTGCGAGACCTCTAAGCCGGCAATTCCTCCGGCGTTCGTCATCCTCACATCCAAAGCCTTCCTGCTAAATACGATCCGATAGCGGCCACGCGACTCCGCGTAGATCTCATGGAGACAGCCGTTACCGTTGCAGACGGCTGCCCGGTTCCCGCAGGCGAATTCCTCGAAATGCAGCGACACAAAGCGCTGGCCTCCCGCCTCGATCGACACCGCGAAGTAATGGGCGGCGGCTGCCGCATTGCCGCACACGCGCTCAAGCGCAACTATTCGCCGTCTAATGTCGGCCGGGAGCCCCTCAATGTGCTCGGATGCCCAAGGTCTTTCCGTGGCCATGCCGCTGCGCGCCGCCGACTGCCCGCTGGCCTGCAGGGACATCAGCAAAAACGCTGCGAGCGGGATTGCCGACCGTCTTTTCAAGAGACGTTTCCTTTTGTCTGCACTGGCGTGCCTTCGTTCGTGCGATCGAAGAGAACCCCGATGCGCCGTTCGGACACCCAGATCCGCCGGCACGATCGAGAAATGTGATCCGAAGGGATGACGAGGACGAAATGGAGTGGAATGCCGAGAGGACTCGCGACCTCGAGCAACGCTCCGGAAGTACTCATGTTTCGGACGATGCAGTCGATGACGGCGCCGCCGAAGGCAATCGTGCCGGCTTTCAGCACCCTTGTCCGTGGGCCTATCCTTTTCTCCTCCATGACTATTCTCCATGTCAGATCAATCGAGTTTCTTCTCGGCAGCCTCCCCGCGCTTCACGATATCGCCCTTCGTAAAAAGGATGCCCTGCAGTTCGATCCGCCAGTTTGTCTTCTTGCGTAAAAGAAACTCCAGATTCATTCCGAAATGCTTGAACTCTTCCTTCTGCGCGTTCGCCATGATCGCCTTGGCGCTTTTGTCTTTTTCGACAGACATTCTCTGTTCGTACCAGCTGATGGCCTCCGCCTCCTCGATCAGAGAAGTGATCATCCGCGCGAAGGTGCGAGTTTCCTGCGAAAGTTCTTCCGGCGGTTCGTGGTACTGGTCGAAACCCATGTTGCTATCCTTCTGTTCAAGCGAATGTTGCCTCGAGAACGGATGTCGTATCAGATCCTGGGTGGCTTCAGCAGGCGCAATGCATTCAATGTCACCACCACGGTCGCTCCGGTGTCAGCGAGAATGGCGGGCCACAGCCCCGTCACGCCGGCGACCGTGGTGACGAGAAAAACTGCCTTGAGACCGAGCGCAACGGTGATGTTTTGCTTGATATTCAGCATCGTCCGCTTCGACAGATCGACCATAGCGGCCACGTCCGCGACGCGGCCGTGAAGCACAGCGGCGTCGGCAGTTTCCAGCGCGACATCGGTACCGCCACCCATCGCAATCCCGACGTCCGCAGCGGCGAGCGCCGGCGCATCGTTGATGCCGTCGCCGACCTTGGCAACAGAGAAGCCCTCCTTCTGAAGCTCACCGACAATTCGCTGCTTGTCTTGTGGAAGCAGTTCAGCCTGCACCTCGATTCCAAGTTGCTTGCCGATCGCCGCCGCCGTGCGCCGATTGTCGCCAGTCAACATCAAGGTTCGAATGCCGATATCCGCCAAAAGCTTCAGGCCTCTCGCCGCATCCGGACGAGGTTCGTCCCGCATCGCGATGGCGCCGGCAGGCACCCTGTCGATCAGCACCACTGATACCGTCTTGCCTTCATCGTTCAGCGCCACAATGCGACTGTTTTGCTCGTCGCTCAGTGCCGTAATATCGCCGGCTGCCCGGGGCGAACCCAGAACGATCTGTTTGCCATCGACCGTCGCACGGACGCCCTTTCCGCCGATGGCCTGTGAATCCGAAGCCTGTGGTAACGATAACTTCTGCTCCGAGGCTTTCGCCAGGATAGCCGTCGCCAACGGGTGACTGGATCCTGACTCGAGTGCCGCGGCGACCCGCAGCACATCAGCTTCTGCGGTACCGAACGAAACAATGTCGGTGACTTGCGGTTTTCCGGCGGTGAGCGTGCCCGTCTTGTCAAAACAGGCCATCGTGATCTTGCCGATCTGCTCCAGCACGGCCCCACCCTTCAGCAGAAGTCCACGCCGCGCGCCGGCAGACAGGCTGGCAGCAATGGCAGCCGGTGTCGAAATCACCAGAGCACAGGGACAGCCGATCAGGAGGATAGCCAGTCCTTTGTAGATCCACTCATTCCACGTACCGCCCATGAGCAACGGCGGGAGGGTCGCGATTAGGGTTGCGACGACGACTACGCCCGGCGTGTAGTAGCGAGAGAAACGATCGATGAATCGCTCAGTCGGTGCTTTTGATTCCTGAGCTTCCTCGACCAGCCGAACGACCCGTGCGATCGTGTTGTCAGCGGCTGCAGCGGTGACCCGAACACTGAGCAGCCCATCGCCGTTGATCGTGCCGGCGAACAGACTTTGCTGCGGCCCCTTTCGGATAGGCATACTTTCCCCGGAGACCGGCGCTTCGTCGATCGAACTCTCTCCAGAAACGATGATGCCGTCCGCCGGGATGCGATCGCCGGGCCGGACCTGGATCATCGCACCTACCGCAAGCGTATCGGCCTGAACTTCGCGCACCTGGCCGTTCTCTTCGAGCCTCGCGGTCTTTGGAATGAGTTCGGTTAGACTTTGGATGCTGGCGCGCGCACGACTCGCAGCAACGCCCTCCAACAGTTCTCCGATCAGGAACAGGAAGACGACTGCGGCCGCCTCCTCCGTTGCGCCTATAAAGACCGCGCCGATGGCCGCGATCGTCATCAACATCTCGATCGAAAATGGCGTGCCCGTGAGCGCCGCGGAGATAGCTCGTCTTCCGATCGGGATCAGCCCGACCAGCATGGCTATCAGAAACGCCCAGCGTTCCGTCGCCGGAAATGCCTTCCCCAGCAGAAATGCTGCGGCTAAAGCCGATCCGGACGCAATCGTGAGAAGTCCTTTACTCGTCCGCCACCAAGATCCATCGATTGGACCATGATCGTGGGAGTGACCGTCCTGATGCGCGTGCGTTGATTGACCTACAGTTGGGTCCACCTTTGCAAACACGTGCTCGGTGCCAATAACCTTGTAGCCCAGAGCCACTATCCGGACGCGCAATGTTTCCGTGTCCGGAAGGTCATGTTTTACAATGACAGTCCCTCCGGTCGCGGAAACATTGACTTCCGCGACACCGGCAACGCGCTTCAGCGCGTTCTCGATCTTGATCGCACAGAAAGCGCAGTCCATTCCCTCGATCCGCATGCGCGTTGTCACCAGCGTTTCTTGGGTCATCGGCGACTCCTGTTACCGCAAATCGAGACATTCATGAGCTTGGTGCCGCGACATCGGACCCCGAAGAATGTGATCGAAGGGTCGTCGTCCAGGGTCTGGCTGGAACTCCGGTGTGGACAGTCATGTCTTGCTTTCCTTGAGCAGCCGGTGAAAGAGCGCCGCGACGGCCTCGGAAAACCGGAGCGCCGAATTCTGAGAGCAGTGATCTTCGAGAAAATGCAACTGACTGACGAGGTCGTACGTGACCGGGTTGAGATTGATCTGTTCGTCAGCCCCGCCCGGCTGGCTCGCCAGCATTCCACTCATAAAGCCTTGCGCCCAAGCCATGTAATCGCGACGGAGTATGGCGTTGGACTTCACGTCATCTTTGAACCGCTGGCACGTGGCTGCTCCCAGGCCGACGACCTTGCCTTTGGTGGACTGCGCCTCAGCTCCGGACCATGAACCAGCGACCGCCAGAAGCAGCGTCCCAGCGGTCAACTGGATCGACAGACGATGGGCCCGCTGTCGAGATAAACGCCTCGCGGTTTCTGACGCATCAGTAAAGCCAGCATGTCGAAAGCTCGACTTCATCGTCATGGAGTTGTCCGTTGCTGCTCGCATTGGTCTATTTCGCGAACTTTGCTTGGCCGGATTTGCCCGCTTTCGTCTTCAACATCAGCGTCACGGACGCATTGGTGGGGATCGCCTTCTTGGCTTCTCCCTTCAATGCGCTATCGCCCGCGGGCGATAGAGTGATCGTTTCCTTCTCGGTACCGCTTGTAACGAGAACCGAACCCGTAAAACCATTCGTGGCAACCGGCTTGCTGGCCTCATCGACAATGTTGAACGTGATGGTGTTTCCGAAAGTGATGAGCTCGGCATGCACACCCGCTACATCCTCCATCATGCCCCCATTTGGGCCTTTCGAACCGTGAGCATGTTGAGCCGTCGCGGGAACCGCGGACAACAACATCGCAGTCAGAATCAGAATAGCTCTCATGAAGTAGCTCCTTTTCAGTGTTGAGTTATGGCGTCTTCAGACGCCGGGGTTTCGCGTCTAAACAGGACGTAGAGTGCTGGAAGGACCAGAAGGGTAAGTAGAGTTGAAGAAATGATGCCGCCGATAACGACAGTCGCCAGCGGTCGCTGCACCTCTGCGCCGGCCCCGGTCGCGATTGCCATCGGGACGAATCCCAACGAAGCGACCAACGCCGTCATCAACACCGGCCTCAACCGCGTGAGCGCGCCCTCCTCGACCGCCTCGACGATCTTTTTGCCTTCGTGGCGTAAACGCTCGATGAACGTGATGATCACCAGACCATTGAGGACAGCGACGCCCGACAGCGCGATGAAACCGATGCCCGCACTGATCGAGAGCGGAATGTCGCGCAAGATCAGTGCAAATATCCCTCCGGTCAGTGCGAGAGGGACACCGCTGAAGACGAGCAATGCATCCGGTGCGGACCCGAGGCTGACGAAAAGCAGTATGAAGATCAGCAATAGAGCGATGGGGACGACAATCGTCAGCCGCTGGGTCGCGGAGACGAGTTGTTCGAACTGTCCGCCCCAGCCGATCCAGTAGCCCGCGGGAAGTTTGACCTTCTCCGCGATCTGGCGCTGCGCATCGGCGACGAACGATCCGAGATCCCGTCCACGCACGTTGGCTGAGACGACGATGCGGCGCTTTCCGTCCTCGCGGCTGATCTGGTTTGGGCCCGGTGCAAGGTCGATCACAGCAAGCTCGGAGAGCGGCGCATATCGTATCTGCGCTAGTGGCGAGTTGCCCCAGAGTGCAGGCATTGCTTTCGCTTGGTTCTCGAGCGGCGGCAGCGGAATCGGAAGCGCTTTGATCGCCTCCACGTTCGAGCGGAGATTTTCTGGAAGACGCACCACCAGATCGAAACGACGATCGCCCTCAAAGACGAGACCTGCGGTTTTGCCTCCAACTGCGATCTCGACAAGATTCTGGACGTCAGCGACGCTGATTCCGTATCGGGCAAGCGCCTGACGGTCAAGTTTGACGGTCAGAACCGGAAGACCCGAGACTTGCTCGGTCTTCACGTCGGCAGCGCCCTGCACTGTCTGGAGAACGGACTGAACCCGCCCGGCGACCTGCGCCAGCACTTCCAGATCGTCGCCGAATATCTTGACGCCGACGTCGCTTCTGACACCCGAAATCAGCTCGTTAAAGCGAAGCTGAATGGGCTGCGAGATTTCGTAGCTGCTCCCCGCGATCTCTTCGGCAGCCTTCTCGACTTCCTTGACGACCTCGGACTTAGGCTTCTTGGGATCAGGCCATTGGTCACGTGGCTTCAGCATGACGTAGCCGTCGGAGATCGATGGCGGCATCGGGTCGGTCGCAACTTCGGCGGTGCCGGTTCGGGCGAAGGTCTCTTTGACTTCCGGGATCTTCAAAAGCCGCTTCTCGAGCAGTTTCTGCATCTCCAACGATTGCGTCAGGCTGGTCCCCGGAACACGCAAGGCCTGGACCGCGATATCTCCCTCGTCCAAACTCGGAATGAATTCACCTCCCATCCGCGACGCGGCAAAACCGCTGACGACAATCAGAACCGCGGCAAAGATGGCGACAGATTTGCGATACGTGATCGATTTCTCAAGAAGCGGCACGTAAACATGCCGCGCGCCGCGCATGAACCAGTTCTCCTTCTCCGATACTCGCCCGGTCACCATCAGCGCGACAGCGGCGGGAACGAAAGTCATCGACAAAATGCTGGCGCCGAGGAGCGCAAGAAGCACCGTCAGCGCCATAGGCGTAAACATCTTGCCTTCAACGCCCGTCAGGGTAAGGACCGGCAGATAGACCACCGCGATGATCAATGTGCCGAAAAGGCTCGGCCGAATGACTTCGCGAGATCCGGCGAGGATCGTCTCGAAACGCTCTTCGCGTGTGAGGATCTGACCTTTTCGTTCCTGTTCGTGAGCCAGCAAACGCAGGCAGTTTTCGACGATGATCACGGCTCCGTCGATGATGATGCCGAAATCGATCGCGCCAAGACTCATAAGATTGGCACTGACCTTGTTCTGGAACATCCCCGTGATCGTGAACAACATCGAGAGTGGGATTACGAAAGCTGTGGCGATCGCGGCCTTAAAGTTTCCGAGGATAAGAAACAGGATCACGATGACCAGCAACGCGCCTTCGACGAGGTTCTTTTCGACGGTTGCGATCGTTGCATCAACCAGATGTGTCCGGTCGTAGATCGCGCGGGCCACGACACCGTCTGGAAGGGAACGACCGATCTGATCGAGCTTGGCGGCAACGCGCTGCGCAACGGATCGACTGTTCTCGCCGATCAAGAGCATCGCGGTGCCCATTACCATCTCATTTCCGTTGAGCGTGGCCGCACCGGTCCGTAGATCTTTGCCCTCCCTCACGTCCGCGACATCGGAGATGCGAACCGGGACTCCATTGCGGGATCCGATAACAATCTGCTTGATCTCATCGATGTTCGCGACCTGACCCGGCGTCCGGACGAGATACTGTTCGCCATTGCGCTCGATGTATCCCGCGCCAACGTTGGCGTTGTTTGCCGCGAGCGCGGCCATGACTTCGCGAAAACTAAGCTTGTAAGCCATCAACTGAGCGGGATTCTGGAAGTACGTGAAATTGCTTCTCGAAGCCGCCAATCGTGTTGACCTCAACGACGCCCGAGACATTTCGAAGTTGGGGCTTGATGATCCAGTCCTGAATTGTGCGCAGGTCGGTCGGACTGTAGGCTTGTCCGTCCGCCCGCTTCGCTCCGGCCTTCGCTTCCACCGTGAACAGATAGATTTCTCCAAGGCCGGTCGATACGGGCCCCATCGCGGTCTCGATACCGGTCGGAAGGACATCCTTCACCCGCTGAACCCGCTCGTTGACGAGTTGCCTCGCGAAATAGATGTCTGTTCCATCCTTGAAGACGACCGTAACCTGACTGAGTCCGTAGCGTGACAACGACCGCGTATTCACCAGATTCGGAAGTCCGCCCATGGCGGTCTCGATCGGAAACGTAATGCGTTGCTCGACTTCGAGCGGCGAGTATCCCGGTGCATTCGTATTAATCTGGACCTGGACGTTCGTGATGTCCGGCACAGCATCGATCGGAAGACGCGTAAAGTTCCACACGCCAAGCCCGGCCATCAGCAGCACGCCGATCATCACTAGCCATCGCTGGCGGACCGAAAACGATAGGATGCCGTCAATCATCGGACATCTCCAAAGTGTGGATTAGAAAGCCCGACGCGGACGCATGAAGCTGTCGCGTCTCCCATATGATGGTTGTCACGGCGCATGGATGACCGCGTGAAATTATCAGTGCTCATGAGATGCGGAGCCTTTCGCCAGCTCGGCTTTGACAACGAAGCTGTTCTTCGCGGCGTACTTGTCGCCTTCGAGAAGACCGAAGACGACTTCAACCTGCTCTGGATCGCGCGAGCCCAGCTCCACGTCCCGCACTTCGAACTTGTTTCCATTTCTCACGAAGACAACATTGCGATTCTCAACGGTCTGTAACGCTTCGGACTTCACGACGACGGGGACCTCCTTCGCGGTCAGTATCAACCGGGCTGAAACGAACAGGCCGGCTCTCAGCCGAAGGTCCTCGTTCGATACGACCGCCCGTGCGAGCGCACTCTGCGTGTCGCTACTGCCGATGGGCGAAATGTAGGAGAGCTTGGCTTCAATCGGCTTACCGCCGTCACCGATGTCAATAAGGACGGTGTCGCCAAGCTTTACCCGTGGAAGATCACGTCGATAGACCGACAGATCCACCCAGACGGTAGAGATGTCGGCAACCGTGAAGGCAGGCTTCTGCTCCGACGCGTACTCGCCGAGCGAAATCTGGCGATCAATCACCGTACCGGCGATCGGCGCTCGCATTTCGTAGACGGTCAGGCTCTGGTTGCTTTCGATCTTGGCGAGCAGTTCGCCTTTCTCGACCTGGTCTCCGATCCGCTTCTTAATTTCACGTACCACGCCCGGAAAGCGCGGCGTGACTTGCACGAGGGCTTCTTGATTGGGTTGCAGGATGCCATTCAACTGAAGAGCGTCGCGCAACGTACCTTTGGAAGCTGCAACGACTTCGATGCCTGCGGCAGCGACCTTCGCATCGCTCATTTCGACACCTTCGGCGCCGTGTCCTTCCTCCGTTCCCGCAGCCGCTTCTTTCGTAGCCGGCGCTGCAGATTTGGATGGAGCGAAAGCATAAACGCCAACACCGACGGCGATTAGCGCGCCAGTAACGAGCATGGTTCTGGAAATCTTCATCTTGCGCTCTCCCGCGCCAGTGCAAATGGATTGCCGACCAAGCCTTCGATGGTGGCGACGGCGATGTGGAAATTCTGCTGCGCTTCCTGCTCACGCAGGCGCGCTTGCGCAACGGAAGCCTGCGCATCGAGGACTTCAAGAAGGGAAAAACGCCCCTGCCCATAACCTTCGAGGATCGCATCTGATGCCTGCCGCGACTTCGGAATCGCCGTTTCACGAAGAATGGCGAGTTCGCGTAGCGCCCCCTGAAGGGAATCGTAGGCTCGTCCTGCGATCACGATTAGCGCGTTGCGGTTCGCCTCGCGCTCGGCGCGAGTCTTCGCCAAGCTCTCCTGAGCCGAGAGAATGTTACCCTGGTTCTGATCGAACACAGGAATTGCAGCCGAGATGCTCAACCGTACAGCGTTGTCTGCGGTCTCATTGTAGTGCCGCCATCCCGCGCCCACACGCAGGTCCGGGTAGGGTCGCAGCCGCGCTTGCAGGAGCTCGGCATTACGCTGCGCATAGACCGCGGTCCATCGCACCAGTTGGGGATTGGCGTCGATCGCCGCGACGACGGCGCCGAACGATGGTGGACGCCCCGTGGCATCAAGCCGCCCAGAGACGGCCGAGAACTTCGGAGCTGTGTCACCCATCAACACAGCCAGTTCGCGTCGTGCGCTTGCAAGGAGTGATCGCACACGTTCGCGATCAGCCTTTACTAAAGAGGATGCGACCTCTGCTCGACCCGTTTCTGCCTGCGAGGATGCACCAGCCTCAACCCGGCGCTGCAGGAGAGGAGTTATCCTGTCGATCTGAGCGACCTGCTCGTCGAGAATCTGAATCCTGCGCTGAGCTCCAAGCACGCTGAGGTAGGCAACGGCCGTTTCTGAAAGCACTTCTAGGCGAATGGCCTTGCGCTGAATTTCGGCTGTATCAACACCCGCCTGACCAACGGCGATGCGTGCCTCCCGCTTGCCGAACAGTTCAAACAATTGACTGATCTGCAACGTGCTTTCGGCAGAGCGAGTGCCGCGATACGCACCAGAGCCGAGGGAGTTGTCCTGTTCATAGGATACTTCCGGATTGATCAACGCACCGGCCTGTATCCGTTGGCCGGATGCAATGCCCACATCGCGTTCGGCCGCCGTCAGGCGAGGATTTGCAGCCAAAGCGCGTTGTAGCGCCGTCTGGAGCGACAATGTCTGAGAGTACGACACGCCTGTGAGCCAAGGGCTGACAAGCAGTGCCGACGCACACGCAATTCGCGTGGCGACGCTTCTGATCGACATGAAAATAGGAACCTGAAGAGCGGCCGAGAAAAGGCGCTCACGCGCCTGGCGAATGCATTCAGGTCAGGAATTTGGGGGGCGGAGTATCAAGTTCCGGGACACGATCCCGACGGCATACTTGCGGAAACGCTAAAGACGAGATCCGAGGCTCGACCGTGGCCGACATTTGGGGGGCGCGGATATCGATACCGAGAAGCACCCATGACAGTGGTGTCCTGCCGCGGTTCCCTTATCGGAGTGACCGTCGTTTGTATCCACCGATGAGGACACCACCACGTTCGCAGGCGAACTGAATGGGCTGATATCCGTCAGACCGTGCAGCAAGCCGCCAAAAACGTACGTCAGCATCAGCAACACAACCGCAATCCTGCGCGGGATGCGCAGATGGGAAGTCCTGTTGGTGATCAGACGAGGTGACAAATCACAAATCCGGTTGCTGTGTGGATTTACATAGCATGCATGACGAATGCATGTCGACCCGCAACAATATTACACTATTGCCGCAGGTTTGTACGAATAAGCAGGTGGCGAGACGGCCCTCACCTCGTTTTCCACGAGTGTTTCGGTAAAAGTTCCCAACTTCCTGCCGAAGTTGAATTGATTTGGAGATGACTACGCTCAATCCAAAGCTGCATCATCATTCACCAGTAGCGACTAACGCCGTCTCCTTGCGCATGCGGTCGCGCAACGCGGAAAGCATGTTTGATAGCTGCAGGAGGGCGGAACCATCGAGGTCACCGCGAATGGATCCTTGAAGTCGCGCGCGAGTCGGAATGAGAGGCGTTAGACGTCTGGTCGCTTTATCCGTGAGCGAAAGAAGCATGATTCTTCGATCCTCCATACAACGACTACGTCGAATGAGGTCGCGTTTTTCCAGCATTTTGGATTGAACCGAAACAAATGATGAGTCGACGTGAAGAAGTGCCGCCACGGTCTTGACGGACAATCCGCTCCCATCACTCAGTTCTTCGATCGCCATCAAGATCATCCACTGCGGACCGCTGACACCAATCCGTTTCCCCAGAAGCTCCGCAATCCGCATTGTATAAACGCTGACGGCCGAGATATCCCAGACCAAGCGATGAGTGACGTCGTCACCTTCAGATGGGTCCTTGCGACGAGATCTCGACGGAACGTTGAGTGCGCGCTCCGCTTTCTTCACAAAATGCCCTCGATCTGAACGCGCGGATGCTCCCGTCCTTGCGCGGTGGGCAGGTTTGTCTGTTCTACCTATCATTTCACTCCTCACCAGCCAGCCGCTTGAGTTCGTTCGGATCACTCTCGCGGAGGATGGCGTTAGCGACCTGATCGTAAGCGCGCGTTGCCGCTACCAGCTTGCTCATCTCTTGCACGGTCCTGACGTTGGACCCCTCAAGTACGCCGGAGGCGAGCCGCACTTCGGTTGCCGCGACGTCCGTCGGCGAAGCTGCAGCAGAAAACATTCCGCCACTCTCCGCGGAGAGCTGCCGCTGGTCCGCAAACCGGACAATGCGTAAACGCCCGATGGATCCCTTGCCGATAGAGATAGAGCCGTCGGGGCCGATCGTGACCGGCCCGTCCTGCTGCGAGACCCTGATTGGGCCGGTCGAAGTCATCACCGGTTGACCGCCGAGCGTGACCAGTTGGCCTTTCGCGTCGAGCGTGAAGGCGCCATTCCGCGTATATCTCTCACCACCAGGCACCGCGACGACGAAGAACCCGTCCCCGATCATCGCAACGTCGGTGGAATTGCCGGTCGCCTGAAGTGGCCCAGCCGAGAAATCTGAGAACGCCGTGGCTGCGACGAGCGATCGCAACGGTGACGATCGGACGTCTTCTTCCTTTGCTTCCGTCAGATACTCCCGGAAGCGCAGACCTTCGCTCTTGTAGCCTGTGGTCGACTGGTTAGCGATGTTGCGGGCCACCGTATCGACCTGCTGACGCAATGTTACCAACCGCGAAAGACCGATAATGGACTTGTCGCTCATGGGTTGCCTCTCGGAGGAGAGAGCTCCCTGCGCCTTTCCACGCAGCCGCAAGCGGCACGGACTCGCGGTGGCGCGAAGTTGATTGCTCAACGGATGCCAGTGCGATCGTTATCGGAAAGTGACAGTTAGCTCGAAAACGATTTCAGGAACGCATCAGCAGCGTTCGGCGAAACACGTTCAGGCGAGCGACTTTGGGGGTGGAGTATTAAGGGTCGGCGAAAGCCCGTCGATTGAAATAGCGGTCCACTTCAGCCCATATCCCATGGTCTCGCCAATCGCACTTGCGCAGGGAACTGGCATGACGCTGGCAAAACAACCGTGGCAGTGATGACTTAGCACTGCGGATTCGGAGTTATGCGATTGACCCGATGTCTGGCACGAAACGCCGGGGTCTGCTCCGAGAAATGCCATTCCGCACGTCCCATGTAAGGCGCCGCCGACCAGATAAACAACCAACAGAAAAACCGCCCCGAAAGAGCGCAAACTTCCTATATTCAAGCTGGACGCTGGTCGATAGTTGATCGCCAATTTGATTCTCCGGACACAAAATGTGTACCGCATACTCATTGTGTCGTACTGCGACAAATCGCCATTCACATTGTGTTGGTTGCACTACGTGGAATGCCTGCGTTCTCCATATCCTGCGCCGACATCTTGCGCGATATGCCTATGGAATGATCATTTTGTACCGGAGGTCCGCGCTTGTGCGCGGGCGCTTAACTCCCGAAGCCGGGGTTCGGGGTGCTCCAGCAATGCGACCGCGATATCACTGCACATTTGAATTGGCGTGTTGTTGATACCCGGGGCATAGTTTGTCCCCGAATAGTTTGCCCGCTAATTGTTTCCCGATTGCCGGGCAAACTTCGTCCGCTACGGGTATGTCCCCTTTTCCTGGGCATAGTTGATCCTCTACTCGGCGCAGCCGGCGCTGAGCAGAACTAAGAAGGTTCGCGGCGAGCTTCGGTTCGCCGCGAAATGGTTTGTCGAACATATCGTGAATGAATTTAGCGCTCGGCGGGACGCATCGAAGCGAATGATTGAGAGAACGAGCGCAGAATTGAATATTTAGTGAGGTCCTCTGATGGCATTTCGCGGCCTATTCATCGGTATTGATCGCTACCAATCGCCGGCAATCGGAGAGCCTAGCTGCGCATGCCGGGACGCACCGGTATCATCGGCGCCCCCCGAAGAACTCCTCGACGCCGCAGTGAGTGTCATCACGTCGTTCTTGAGTTGATGATTTGAGAACAGCCGAACCTGGAACGCGGGCCTCGCTCACTGCAGATCTTCTATACGCTTTTCAACGAACAAGCTGCTTACCGTTCCATCGCAACATAGTCGCGCAGTGTCCCCCCTCGCGACTACATTCAACGTTCGCGGACATCCGGCCGGTCTCATTCGTCATATCGACTTCCTGAACATGGTCGCGCCAGACTTCGCGATGGGCAAGACCACTTCGAGCCACAAAAATCTGGTGCAAGCATCCGGTCGATATACAAAGAGCCGATCGATTTGCGCAATGAAACCGATCAAAATGGAGTGCGACAAACTCGTCTCCATTCACATCCTTCAGATACCGGATAAAACCGCTCCGAACGCTGATACTCTCTTCACCACAGACTTTCTGGGCAGTGACAATCGCTGTACGAACGCTCGATGGTAGCTGCTGCAGACGCTCGCTCGTCAGGTTCGACCATCCGCCCTGCGGTGCGGATGAACTAAAGGCACTGGCGTCGGTTGATACCGCAACTAATGCAACTACGAAAAAAAGAAGAACCCGCATCCTCATGGACGTGTCCTCCGGCTATTAAAGCTTTCCTCTTTTCGATCTGGTACGTGGCTGCCTCACTTTGAGATTAATCCCATAGTCTTCGTCTACCAAGGTCATCTTCAAGTCTGCAGCACAGCGCAGAATGTTGCGATGCATCTCAGTCGCCACACTATTGCGTCTCTATTTCTTGAATTTGACCTGGCCGGACTTGCCCTCGGCTGTCTTGATCGTGAGCGTGATGGTCGCTCCCGCCGCTATCGGATTCTTTGCGTCGCCCTTCAGTGAATTTTCGCCCTGAGGCGCAAGGGGAAGCGTTTCGCGGCTATTGCCACTGACGATGAGCGCGGCCGCAATAAAGCCTCTTGTAGAGACCGGTTTAGGGGTGTTCGGAACGAAGATGTTGAACGTAACCGTGTTTCCAGAAGTCATTAGTTCGGCGTCGATGCCGGCAACGTCCAGCATCAGCCCTCCGTTCGGCCCCTTTTCGTATTCCTCGGCAGAAACCTGTGAAGCCATCGAGAGAGCGGCGAGGATTGCCAGTACGAATCTCATGGTCGTTCTCCTTGGTTGGCGGCAACAACAGCAACGTTCGATCGGGCTTCTTTCCTGAACAGCACGTAGAGAGCCGGAAGCACTAGCAACGTGAGGATCGTCGACGAAATGATCCCGCCGATAACAACGGTCGCCAGCGGCCGCTGCACTTCCGCCCCGGCGCCGGTCGCAATCGCCATCGGAACAAAGCCCAAAGACGCCACGAGCGCCGTCATCAAGACCGGACGCAGCCGGGTCAACGCACCTTCCCGGACCGCATCGATCAGTGCATGTCCTTCCCGTCGGAGTTTTTCGATGAACGTGATGATAACCAGACCGTTGAGGACTGCCACGCCGGAGAGCGCGATGAAGCCGATACCGGCGCTAATGGACAGCGGGATTCCTCTTAGCAAGAGTGCGGCGACACCTCCGGTCAGGGCAAGGGGCACGCCGCTGAAGACCAGCAATGCGTCGGGCATTGACCCTGTGCTGATGAAGAGCAACATCAAGATCAAAAGCAGCGCGAGCGGTACGACGATCATGAGCCGCTGCGTCGCTGAGACAAGCTGCTCGAACTGCCCGCCCCAGCCGATCCAATAGCCGGCCGGCAGCTTCACTTGCTCCGTGACCTGATTTTGTGCGTCGGCGACGAATGATCCGAGGTCACGCCCCCTTACGTTCGCGGTCACCACGATCCGTCGTTTTCCGTCTTCACGGCTGATGAGATTTGGACCAGGTGCCAGCTCAATCTGCGCGAGTTCCGACAATGGAGCATAGCGAATCTGAGCAAGTGGGGAGTTGCCCCACAAGGCGGGCATTGCTTTGGCCGGGTTCTCGAGGGGCGGCAACGGAATCGGCAACGACCTGATCGCCTGGATGTCAGAGCGCAGGTGCTCCGGGAGCCTGACGACGATATCGAAGCGGCGGTCACCTTCAAACACCCGGCCCGCGCTCTTACCGCCGACCGCGATTTCCACCAGGTTCTGAACATCGCCAACGCTAATTCCATAGCGCGACAAAGCCTGACGGTTCAGTTTGACGGTGAGCACCGGCAATCCCGAAGTCTGCTCGGTTTTGACATCCGCCGCCCCTTGAACGTTCTTGAGGATCGCCTGGACCCGAGCCGCAGATTGGATAAGCACTTCCAGATCGTCGCCGAATATCTTGATGCCCACGTCGCTGCGGATACCCGATACCGTTTCATTCATGCGTTGCTGGATCGGCTGCGAAATCACATAGACATTTCCAGGGACGTCTTCGGCGGCCTCCTGGATATCCGAAACAACCGCTGCCTTCGACTTGTCAGGATCGGGCCATTCCCTGCGCGGTTTCAGCATCACGTAACCATCCGACCCCGACGGCGGCATCGGGTCGGTCGCAACTTCCGCCGTGCCCGTGCGTGCAAACACCTCCTTGACTTCAGGCACCTTGAGTAGTCGCGTCTCAACCATTGCCTGCATCTCCACCGATTGGGTCAGGCTCGTTCCCGGGATGCGGATGACCTCCATAGACACATCGCCTTCATCGAGGCTTGGAATGAACTCACCGCCCATGCGGGTGGCGGCGACACCGCAGATGGCAATCAGCAGGACGGCAATTGCGGCGACGCCGGACCTGTTGCGGATCGAGGTGGCGAGCAACGGCGTATAGATCCGGCGTGCACCTCGCATGAAGAAATTCTCATGCTCGGATACCTTGCCGGTAACAAGAAGCGCCACGGCAGCAGGTACGAATGTCAGCGACAGGATGCTGGCGCCGGTCAACGCCATCAACACCGTGAGGGCCATTGGCACGAACATCTTTCCCTCGACGCCGGTGAGCGTCAGGATTGGCAGGTAAACGATAGCAATAATGAATGTTCCAAACAGGCTGGGACGGATCACCTCGCGCGATCCCGCGAGAATGGTGTCAAAACGTTCCTGGCGATCAAGCACGCGGCCGAGCCGGTGTTGTTCCGCGGCGAGCAAGCGCAAACAATTCTCGACGATGATGACGGCCCCGTCGATGATGATGCCGAAATCGATGGCGCCGAGGCTCATCAGATTGGCGCTGACCCTGTTCTCCACCATGCCAGTGATGGTGAACAACATGGACAGCGGTATGACGCACGCTGTTGCGATCGCCGCTTTGAAATTTCCCAGGATCAAGAACAGAACAACGATCACCAGGAGAGCGCCTTCGACGAGATTCTTCTCGACGGTCGCAACAGTCGCCTCAACGAGGCGCGTCCGGTCGTAGACGGTATGCGCGATCACACCGGGCGGCAACGAACGGCCGATCTCCTTGAGTTTGGCGGCCACGCGCTGCGCCACAGTTCGGCTGTTTTCGCCGATCAGTAGCATTGCGGTTCCCAGCACGACTTCTTTCCCATTCAAGGTTGCTGCGCCCGTGCGCAGATCCTTGCCTTCCCTGACGTCGGCGACGTCGGCCACTCGTACCGGAATGCCGTTGCGCGATCCGATCACGATCTCTTTGATTTCGTCGATGTTGCTAACCTGTCCCGGCGTACGGACGAGGTATTGTTCGCCATTGTGCTCAATGTAACCTGCGCCCACGTTCGCGTTGTTTGTCGCAAGTGCCGTCATGACGTCACGGAAACTCAACTTGTAGGCCATCAGTTGCGCGGGTTCGGGCAGCACATGGAACTGTCTCTCGAATCCACCGACCGTGTTGATTTCGTTGACGCCGGCAACAGTCCTTAACTGTGGCCTGATGATCCAGTCCTGGATCGTCCGCAGATCGCTGGGGCTGTATGATTCTCCGCTCGCCTTGCGCGCCTCGGGCGTTGCTTCGACCGTGAACATGTAGATCTCGCCCAATCCCGTCGAGACCGGTCCCATCGCGGTTTCGATGCCTGCCGGCAATTGGTCTTTGACCCGCTGAATCCGCTCGTTGACCAACTGACGGGCGAAGTAGATGTCGGTGCCGTCCTTGAAGATGACCGTGACCTGGCTGAGGCCATAACGGGATTGCGACCGCGTATTCTCCAGGTTCGGCAGCCCTCCCATCGAGGTCTCGATCGGAAAGGTAATGCGTTGCTCGACTTCCAATGGCGAGTAGCCTGGTGCGCGGCTGTTGATCTGGACCTGAACGTTGGTGATGTCGGGCACAGCATCGATCGGCAGGCGCGTGAAATTCCATGCGCCAAAGACGGCCATGGCAAGAACGCCGATCAACACCAGCCATCGCTGTCGGATGGCAAATGAAAGGATGCCATCAATCATTGCAGTTCTCCGGACGCCTGTTCATGAAGATGGTGATCAACGCTGAGGCGACATCAATCATTGTCCGGCGCTCCTTTCGCCAGTTCCGCCTTCACGATGAAACTGTTCCGTGCTGCATACACATCGCCTTCCAGCACACCGAAGGTGATCTCCACGGACTCCGAATCGCGCTCACCGATCTCGACCTCGCGGGCCTCGAATTTCTCGCCGTTGCGAACGAAGACCACCGCGCGTCCTTCAATGCTCTGCAGCGCCGGGGATTTCACGGCAACGCTCACTTGCTTCGCCGACAGGGTTAGCCGGCCCGTTATGAACAGGCCGGGCCGCAGCCGCAGCTCGGGATTCTGGCACGATTGCCCTGGCAAGCGCGCTCTGGGTGTCGCTGCTGCCAACGGGCGACAGATACGATATCTTGGCATCGATCACTGGCTTCCCATCAGCGGGATCGATGAAAACCTGATCGCCAATGCTGACCCGCGTCAGGTCGCGCCGATAGACGGAGAAATCGGTCCACACCGTCGATAGATCCGCAATAACGAACGCCGGCTTCTGTTCCGAAACATATTCCCCGAGGGTGGTCTGGCGATCGATCACCGTGCCCGCCAGTGGCGCCTTCAATTCGTATGGGGTCAGGCTCTGATTGCTTTCGACGACCGCAAGAACGTCCCCCTTCTGGACTCGGTCGCCGATCCGCTTGCGCACGTCACGGATGATCCCCGGAAAGCGGGGTGTAACCTGGACCAGCGACTCCTGGTTGGGCTGTACCATTCCGTTCAGCAACAGGCTGTCGCGCAGCACGCCGGGTGACGCTGTCGCAAGTTCGATTCCAGATGCCGCAATCTTGGCGTCGCTCAACGAGACGCTATTCGCTCGTTCTTCCTTTTCGGCCTTCTCAGTGGAGGTCGTTTTCGTAGCCGGAATCAACATTCGGTAGCCGCCGTAGACGAGCGCAACAGCGACCAAAACGAAACCCAAATAGCGGATCAATCCAGAAATCATCTTGAACTCTCGCGGGTGAGAGAAAACGGATTACCGACGAGACCTTCGATCGTCGCGATGGCAATGTGGAAATTCTGCAAGGCTTCCTGTTCCCGGAGCAGTGCCTGCAAAACCGAGCCTCGAACATCGAGCAATTCGAGCAACGTGAAGCGGCCTTGAAGGTAGCCCCCTGGATGGTTTCCGCTGCGCTGCGCGCATTCGGAATGACCGACGTCCGCAGCAGCTTCAGTTCGGCGAGCGCACCGGTCAGAGCGTCATAAGCGCGGCCTGCGATACTGATCAGCACGAGCTTGTTGATCGCCCGCTCGGCGCCGGTCTTTGCAAGCGTTTCCTGGGCAGCAATGATGTTGCCGGTATTCTGGTCGAAGACCGGAAGCGGTATCGATACGCCGAGCCGCACCGCATTGTCGTTGGTGTCCTGGAAGTGCCGCCATCCGGCGGATAGGCGAACGTCGGGGATCGACTTAAGGCGGGCCAGAATGAGTTCGGCATTTCGTTGCGCTGTCACGGCCGTCCAGCGCATCAGTTGCGGGTTGGCTTCGATGGCCTGGACGACCGCTTGGAACGGCGGTGGCTGCCCCACGCTGGCAAGTCGGCCCACCGCTTCACCAAAACGCGGGATACGATCGCCCATCAGGATCGCAAGGTCGCGACGTGCGGTTGCCAACTGCGTCTTGGCGCGCTCACGTTCCACCCGGAACAGGTCTGCGGCGACCTGCGCACGCAGCGTCTCGGCGGGTGACGACGCCCCCTCCTGCACGCGCTTTTGAAGCAGCGGAATGAGAGGATCGAAGCTTGCAATCTGCTCGTTAAAGATCTCGATCCGGCGTTGGGCGCTGATGATTGTGATGAACGCGATCGCGGTCTCGGAGAGAACCTCCAATCGCGTCGCCCGCCGCTGCCATACAGCCGTGCCGATGCCGGCCTCTCCGACCGCAACGCGCGCCTCACGCTTGCCGCCCAGTTCAACGAGTTGGCTGAGCTGGAGGTTGGTCTCGGCCGAGCGAACGCCCTTGTAGGGCCCCGACCCGAGCGCGTTGTCGAGTTCGAATGAGGCCTCCGGGTTGGGAAGCACCCCGGCCTGAATACGAAGGCCTCCCGCGATGCCGATATCGCGCTCCGCAGCCGTGAGACGCGGGTTTGCCGCCAGAGCGCGCTGCAGGGCCTCGGGCAACGAAATCGATCGTTGCACCTTCTCCGCAGCTTCGACTGGAACGGTTAGTACAAGCAGTGCGCACAAGAGGCGCAAAGCCACTCTTAGCAAATACATCATGTCGACCAGAAAAGCGAAAAGACAGCGACGCGGCTCAGCCGCATGCGGCTCAACTCTTAGGTCAGATGTTTGGGCGGTGGCGTATCAAGTTCGAGATAATCTTCCAGCAGGAATGTCAGTGCTTCGAAGGACAACTCGACTGGCTTGGCCGAAGGCTCCACAATTTCGACGCGCGCGGGCATCACAAGCGGAGTGCAGCTATAACAATGCTCAACAACCGTGGGAGTGGCCTTCGAACCCTCGTCGGCCTTGTCAATTATGGCGCTTACCTCAAATGCAGCGCCGATGAAAAGCGATTCCCCTGCGCACGAAATCTCACCCGCAAATCCGACCACTAAATATGCGACGGCAAGAAACGCTATCAGCAGCCGATAATAAATCGGTGCAACAGACGCGCGTCGATGGTTGGTTCTTCGTCTCATCAGAGACATGAATATCAAACTTTGGAATGCAATACTATTATGGCCGGGCACTTCTTATTGAAATCCCGTTTTGCTGCGCCTGCGTTCTGCCGTAGCTTCTGGCGATCAGTTTTACCGATCTGGGTGTGGTTCGCACGTGATCCACGGCGCGCAATCATCAGCAGGCCCACATCATATCTGCCTCTAGCAAAACTATGCCGCCACGCGGCGTTGGTGAACAAAACTCTCCAGGATCAGCAATGCTGCGCCACAGACCACGCCAACATCGGCCATATTGAAGGCTGGCCAATGCCAACCCCAGAGGTGAAAATCGAGAAAATCAGTCACGGCTCCGTGGCGCAGGCGGTCAAGAACGTTGCCAAAAGCGCCACCAACGATAAGGGCAACGCCTGTGGCCACAAGACGGTTGTCCGTGCGGAACAGCCAAACAAGGAGGCTCGTCGCGATACTCCCCGACAAAAGCGCGAGCGTCCAAGGTGGCAACTCATGACCACCCCACAACCCGAAGCTGACGCCCCTGTTCCAGCCGAGCACTAGGTTAAAGAATGGCGCGATGCGGAGCGCCTCGGGCGGCTTCATGGCGTATTCGAGGATCCACCACTTCGTTGCTTGATCGATGAGGAGCCACGCCAACGCCAGACCCAGTCCAAAGAGTCTCAGTCCGTGCATCGGCGCATGCCTCGCAGCAATCGGTTCGGTTCTCATCCGATGGTCCCGAGCGCCGGAAACATCTCAAGCATAAAAATCGCGAACATTGTGAGATGCCCAGTGATCATGGCTATCCCCATCACAATCATAACGGCGCCGGCTGCGAGCTGTAGCGCGCGACCGGCTTGGCGGAAGGTGCGCAGCCTTTCTACAAACCCGCCCATGAAAAGGGCCGCTAGAATAAAGGGCAGCCCGAGCCCTAGCGAATATGCGACGAGGAGAGCAACTCCATTCAGATTGGACGACGACGTCGAGACGGCTAGAACTGCGCCAAGTACCGGACCGATGCAGGGCGTCCACCCAAAGGCGAAAGCCATTCCGAGAAAGTAGGCAGCGACCGGTCCGCTCCCGGGCGGATTTCCATGCCATCGCAACTCTCGCTGAAGCCATGGCAAGCGAAGAAGCCCTGCGGTGAACAGGCCGAAGATAATGACCAGTAACCCGCTGGCGAGATTGACCTCCCATCGGTAGGCGTTCAAGAGCATGCTCAGCGCGTTTGCGCCCAAGCCAAGCAACACGAACACCGTCGAAAAGCCGAGTACAAAACACAGGCTTAAGCCGAGGGTCCGCAATCGCGCTTTGCCAGCAGTGGAGCCGACAACCGACTGACCAGCAACGTAAGACACGTAACCTGGGACCAGTGGCAGGACGCAAGGCGAGAGGAACGACACAGCCCCGGCAGCGAAGGCGGTGGTAAGACCGATATTGGAAATCAAAGCCAAATGAGTTTCCTCGCGCGTACTAGCATCGATCCAGCTCGGATACGCGCCATTGGTCGGAACGACTAGGACGTCTGCGGCTGATCATGGGTGAGTAGACGCAGTCCGTTCAGCACGACGAGGAGCGATGCGCCTACATCGGCGGCGATGGCGCCCCAGAGCGACGCGAAACCCGCGACCGTCAAGCCCGTGAACAATAACTTCACCGCGAGTGAGAATCCGATATTTTGCCGAATGATCGCGAGCGTTGCTTTCGAGTGCTGGATCAACCAGGGAAGTTTCGAGAGATCGTCCGACATCAAAGCGACGTCTGCGGTCTCGATCGCCGCATCGGAGCCGATCGCCCCCATCGCAATACCGAGATCGGCGCGGGCCATTGCCGGCGCGTCGTTGACCCCATCGCCGATCATCGCGACGGCGCTACCCGCCTTGTGAAATTGTCCGACGAGCCGCTCAATGGCGGCGACCTTGTCTTCGGGAAGAAGCTCAGCCATAACCTCATCCACACCGGTTTCACGGGCAATCACTTCCGCCGTCGCGCGATTGTCGCCGGTGAGCATGACGACGCGTTCAACTCCAGCCGCGTGGAGCGCGGCCACGACTAGCTTCGCCTCCGGACGGACTGCATCTGCGATTGCTATCAAGCCCCACACGGAATTTTGGTCACCCACTGCGACGACGGTGCGGCCGGCACCCGCAATCCGATCTGCCGAAAGCGAGACGTCTGGCGCCGCCGCCGTCTTTGCACGCTCCTCCAAATAGCTCCGGGATCCAAGCCATGCCTCGCGATCGCCAATCCGGCCGATCACGCCCTTGCCGCGCACCGCCTGCACGGAATCCGCAGGGACAACATTGACGCCATGCTTTCTCGCTTCGTCGAGAACCGCACGAGCGAGAGGATGTTCGCTTCGCGCCTCCAGCGCGGCCGCGAACTCCAGCAACTGAGCTTCGGTGCGGTTGCCTAACGGGACGAGCTCGACAACCTTGGGCCGGCCCTCGGTCAAGGTGCCGGTCTTGTCCATGGCAATCGCCTTCAGCTTGGCCGGAGTTTCGAGGTGCACACCGCCCTTAATCAGCACACCCTGTTTAGCCGCGCCCGCAAGCGCTGCCACAATCGTCACTGGGGTAGAGATGACGAGCGCGCAGGGGCAAGCGATCACAAGCAGCACCAGCGCGCGATAGAACCACGGCTCCCAGGCCTCACCGAAAACGAGAGGCGGCACCAAGAATACCGCCAATGCGAGTACCATGACCGCAGGCGTATAAATTCGAGCGAACCGCTCGACCCATTGTTCACTGGGGGCTCGCCGACTCTGGGCTGTCCCGACCATCCGGATGATGCGAGCGAGGGTGGTATCTTGTGCGGCCTTGGTCGTTTGAATTTCAAGGGCGCCCTCACCATTGATCGTTCCAGCAAAAACTTCCTTGCCGGGCTCGACGGGCACAGGGACACTTTCTCCCGTGATTGGAGCTTGGTTCACCTCGCTTTCGCCGGCAAAGACCCGTCCGTCGAGTGGAATTTTGTCACCGGGACGCACGACGATGTGTGCGCCGACTTCAACCTGACCAGCCGGGACTTCTGTCTCGTTCCCATCAGAGCGACGAACACGAGCGACCGTCGGGGCCAGCTCCATAAGTGCCGCAACCGCCCGCCGCGCCCGCCCCAGACTCCATGCCTCGAGTGCCAAAGCCAGTGCGAAGAAGAATGAAACCGTCGCCGCCTCAAACCACTCGCCGATGCCAATCGCACCAGCCACTGCCACGACCATGAGCAAGTTCATGTCGGGTCGCAGGCGTCGAGCCGATAGGATGGCTTTGGGAGCCACGTAGCGAACGGCACAAAGGATCGAGAGAGCGTAGGCCGCAATGGCCGGCAAAGGTGTGCCGCCGGTCGTTTCGGATGCGCCGATGGCAGCGGCGATGCCGCCGCCGAGGGCCGCGTGTAGCCCTAGACCAGCCGCGGCAAGGATCCCGCTCGCAGTGGTGAGCAGAGTTTGCGTGCGACGGCGGCGCTCTTCGGCGATTGTGGCGTCTGAAGTCGCCCCTTCTTGCCACAGCTCGGCCGTCATACCCGTTCGAAGCACAGCCTTTTCGATCTGCTCGGCCGGCAACCTGTCCGCACGGCCTAGAACGGACATACGCCCATTCACGAGATCGAATGCGAGCTTGTCCTCGCCCCCGACAATCGGGCCAACCTCACGCTTGAGGGCAGCCACCTCGTCGCCGCAGTCCATTCCGTGGACCTTGAACACCACCTGCTCGGACACAACCACACGTTCAGGCAACGTTAGCGCATCACTCGCACAGCTCGTGCACGGCGTGTTCGCCGGGGTCTGACTTATCGCAGGCGTGTGGCTGTCATCGGACCACAGCTCCGCCACCATGCCGGTGGACGCGACCGCCTCCCTGATCGACTCTGATGAGACGAAGGATTGCGATGCCACATCCATTCGACCAGCTTTGGTATCGAAAGAGAGTCGTTCTTCACCGCCTACCAACGGACCCACCGCAGCCTTGAGAGCCCGAACCTCATTTTGGCAATCAAGGCCTTTGACCTTGAAACGGGAGACCTGCGCTTGATCCTGCTGGTCTCGGTCCACCTGTGCCGGCATCGTGTCACCTCGATTTTTTCGACGTGACAGTTATATAGACCCTGTAGTCACTAGAGGGTCAAGCGATGCAGCGGACAGAAAAGCTCAGGATCGGCGATCTCGCGCGGGCCACCAATACGAAGGTTGAGACGATCCGCTATTACGAACTTATCGGCCTCCTACCGGCCCCGTTTCGTACGAGCGGCAATTTTCGGGCGTATGCACCCGAACACCTAGGTCGGCTCAGTTTCATTCGGCGGGCCCGCGATCTCGGCTTCACCCTCGACCAGGTTCGTACACTCCTTGGTCTATCGGACCAGAAACGTCACTCCTGCGAAGCGGTCGATGTGATCGCACGCGAGCATCTGGCCGACGTCGACCGTAAGATCGAGGATTTGAAGGCGTTGAGAGCTGAACTCGACAGCATTATCAACCAATGCGGTCGCGGCACGATCGCCGATTGCCGCATCATTGAGGCACTCGCACCAACTCATCGTGCCCGGAGCGATTCACCAAGAGCTGCTTCGGGCCCGTCGGGCGCGGTTCAATAGCCTCCAATTCACAAACAAGGCGACCAAACCGACTCCCGATCCAGTTAAGAATTGAATCAGAACTGGGAACGATGAGCATGATCGCACATGCATAGAATCAAGATGTTGCGCGACTTGAACGGCACGCATCATTTTGCTCGTGCGGGTATCACTGGAACTTCGGTCCGCCGTGATAGCGGGGACCATTTCCACCCTCGTTAGCCATTGGCACGACCTGGAAACGTGGCGTCATTCTGGTGGATGCGAACGCACTCAGCGGTTCGCGCTGTGCGGTGCCAGTTACACTACGTACGGTAGGCCTCGCTTCATTTGGCCAGTAGCTCTTGTCCGTGATTGTCGAGCCTGCGTGGGCCGTTGCAGCTACTGCCACCAGCGGCAACGAGAGTGCGATCTTGAGAAGGTGTTTCGTTAACATTGTCCGGCTCCATTGTTGGAAGCGCGTGAAGTGCGCTTCTAAGAATGAGTTCGGAGCCAATCGTCTGCCGGTTACAGGCTCACGCTGACGTGAAGCTGCCTGCACAAAGGTCCTTTACCAGCGCAATAGGCGCGGTCCCAGTGCTGCGCCTGCTAACGTGCACAGCGCAATCGTGCCGCCGTACCAGACCGCAACAAACGGCAATGAATCATCGGTACAATGAAGCGCGTAAGCCATTGCACTCACGCCACCAGAAATGAGGCCGGCGATGGCACCTGTGCGGGCCAGGTCCGTGGGGGCGGCCTTTCGCACGGCCCAAATGGTAATGGCAAATGGCACGATTGCGATAATCGGAATAGAGAGAAGGCATTCAAGCCATTGATCCCCGACGATCATTGCATCCCAATGCGAGCGCGGCGCGAATCCGAGGCTGATTGCGGCAAGCAACACAATCACGATGAACGGCATTGCAACCATCATCGGAGGAGTTTTTTGCTCCCCGCCTGGGCGCGCCAACCTTGTGAGATAGATCAACGCCACGCCGACGATCACAACCGTGAACACAAGCTTCAGCAACAAGAACGTGAAGGCGCGGGTTGTCATCAGATCTGGCCGGATGCCCGCCCCGATCAGGATGATGCCGAGCGCGAACACAGACGCGGCCGCAACGGCAATGCAAACCGTCCGCACGACCAGCCGGCGATCGACCGGCTCGACGCTCGTACTCAGCATGGCAACCAGGTCGTCTGTCTTCATGTTCCGGCTTCCCGGGCAATCAAGGCAGCCAGTGCCTTGAGCCCACGGTGAATGTTCACTTTCACGGCCGATTCCGAGATGCCGCATCGGTCTGCCGCTTCAGCTATGCTCTGTCCGTCCAGTTTTACAGCCTCGATGGAGCATCGCATGCTTTTCGGCAGCCGCTCCATGAGCCGCCTGACGTCATATGTACTCTCGGCACCGACATTGTCGTCATGCGCCATGATGTGGTCAGCCTCGTCGATCGGTACATCAGCAAGCGACGTGCGGGTCCGGCGTAGGAAATCGACCAGCTTGTAGCGCGCGATGGCATGGACCCAAGGCGTCAAAGGTTCAGCGGGATCGTAGGTATGCCGCTTGAAGTGGATCGCCAATACGGCCTCCTGAACCAGGTCTTCCGCCTCTGCTGCGCCCCTCCCGATCCTCGCAAGCTTACCCTTGTAGTACGCGCGCAAACGGCGACTCAATTGCTCGAGCAGCGCGCGATGCGAGGCCGCGTCGCCATCCAGGCTGGCAAGCATCAGTGCCTTGAGTTCGATTTCGTGGGTCGTCATGCTTGCATTATCTCTATGAGTTCGCTGATCCGGCCCATTTGGTTACAGTCGGCGGTGCTATAGATCGAAAAATCGTTGACCTGTTGTCCTACCGTCGTGGATTGATGGGCTTGGCGCCGATCAACATTGCGGTGAGATGGTTCCGCTGATTTCTTCGGGTGCCGCGAAGATCACGTCGGCCCGGTCTCCCATCATGCCCGCTGCCACGATCGCCGGAGCGCCTTTCTGTGGTCCATCTTCGCTTACGTCGGTCTTGAACCTCAGATTTCGCTCCCAGAAATCGCGCGTCTTCCCGTCCGCGGTCGTCACCCGGTAGGTATCCCGGCAATGCGTGATCGTCTGGACCCGTTCGTCAGGCCCGATCTTTTTGAGGTTTGGGACTGGGCTGCCCCCCATCATGCCCATCATCCCGCCCATTTGGTTGCCGCGTTGCGCAGCCGATGGCGGAGCGTGACCGGGCTGGGTCGCTTCCTTGAGAAACGCCAGAAGATCGCCGCGCCGTCCCGCTTCCTTTACGCCGGGGAACGACATCGTGTTGCCAGGAATGAGGTGTTGCGGATCCCGAAGCCACTCGTTGAGCGTGGTGTCGTTCCAGGTAATTCCTGACGACTTCAGGGCCGGCGAATAGCGGTTGAAGCTCGGCAGCGTGCCGGCTTTTCGGTTCCAAAGACCGGCGAGACTCGGCCCCGTCATGTTTCGATCAGCTTCCAGCGAGTGGCATGGCGCGCAGGCCTGGAAATCGCGCTGGCCTCGCGCTCCATCGCTTTGCTGTGCGAGTGCGGGTGGCAAAAATGCGATTGTCACAAGCGCCGTTATCATGGACTTGTTCATTGCTGACCTCCCCTATTGCCGGAGCGGAGATGTTTGATGAGTACCGCTGCTGACAACATCATCATGGTTCACCTCACTCGGCTGGCTCCGAAACAAGTCGCGTGTCTTCCTTGACCGGCTCGATGGTCGGCGATGGAAGATGACCGTTTCCACGATCATTGGCCGGCAGACGGAAGCCTTTGATCAATCCGTAGATCGCCGGAATCACGATCAGCGTCAGCAGCGTTGACGAAATCATCCCGCCGATCATCGGCACCGCGATGCGCTGCATGATCTCTGAGCCGGTACCAGTGCTCCACATGATCGGCAGCAGCCCCGCCATAATGGCCACGACGGTCATCATTTTCGGGCGCACGCGCTCCACGGCACCTTCCATGATGGCGTCGTAGAGATCACCGCGCGTCAGCATGCGGCCTTCGACATCGCATTCGGTCTCGACCTCCGCCAACGCTTGATTGAGGTAGATCAGCATCACCACGCCGGTCTCTGCGGCGACCCCGGCCAGCGCGATAAAACCGACCGCGACGGCTACCGACAGATTGAAGCCCAGCGCCCACATCAGCCAGATGCCGCCGACCAGCGCGAACGGCAGCGACAGCATGACGATCATGGTCTCGGTGATGGAACGGAAGTTGAGGTACAGCAGCAGAAAGATGATCAGCAGCGTCACCGGCACCACGATCTTCAGGCGCGCTGTTGCGCGCTCGAGGTATTCGTACTGGCCGCTCCAGACCACATAGTATCCCGCCGGAAACTGAATGCTGGCCTGCACCGCTTGCTGCGCGTCGGCAACATAGCCGCCGAGATCGCGGTCGCGGATGTCGACGTAGATATAGGTGGCCAACTGCCCGTTCTCGGTGCGGATCGATGTCGGCCCTCGCGCCGGTTCGATCTTAGCGACTTCCCCAAGCGGTACTGCACCTCCGGCCGGCATCGGAACCAGGACGTCGTTGGCGATGGCCTGTGGATTCTCCCGCAGGTCCCGAGGGTAGCGCATGTTGACACTGAAGCGTTGGCGACCTTCAACTGTGGTGGTCACCGTCTGGCCACCGAGGGCGGTCGCAATCACATCCTGAACGTCCTGGACCATGATGCCGTAGCGCGCCAACGCCTCACGGTTTGGCGTCACGTCGAGATAGTACCCGCCGATGCCCCGCTCGGCGTAGGCCGACGACGTGCCGGGCACGGCTTTCAGAACCTGCTCGATCTGCTTCGCCAGTTTGTCAATCACGACCAGATCGGTCCCGATCACCTTGACGCCGATCGGCGTTCGGATGCCGGTCGACAACATGTCGATGCGCGCCTTGATCGGCATGGTCCAGGCATTCGAGACACCAGGAAACTGCAGGGACTTGTCCATCTCTGCGATCAGGCCATCAATCGTCACGCCCGGCCGCCATTGCTCCTTGGGTTTCAGATTGACAACAGTCTCGAACATCTCGGACGGGGCCGGGTCGGTTGCAGTTGCTGCGCGGCCAGCCTTGCCGTAGACCGACGCCACCTCCGGAAACGACCGGATAATCCTGTCCTGCATCTGCAACAGTTCACCCGCTTTGGTCACCGAAATTCCCGGCAGCGTGGTGGGCATGTAGAGCAGCGTGCCTTCGTTGAGGTTGGGCATGAATTCGGTGCCGAGCTGACGCGCCGGCCAGATCGTCACCGCAAGCACGGCGAGCGACAGCAGGATGACAACGGTCTTGGCGCGCATCACGGCCTTGATCACCGGCCGGTAGATCCAGATCAGGAATCGGTTGATCGGGTTCTTGTGCTCAGGAACGATTCTGCCGCGCACGAAAATGATCATCAGCGCCGGCACCAGCGTCACCGACAGCAACGCCGCCGCCGCCATCGCAAAGTCTTGGTGAAAGCCAGCGGGCTGAACATCCGGCCTTCCTGCGATTCCAGAGTGAAGATCGGCATGAACGACA
>JANQAK010000007.1 GCA_024707075.1 Afipia sp. | reverse complement strand
CGGAATCGGTTTCGACATCGGTCAGTTAGAAGTTTGTTCGGAGGAAGAAATGTTTGGAGTAGTCTCGATGGCCAACGAAGTACGGACCCGCGACATGGATATCTCAGGCAAATATCCAGCCGTTTTGACTCGCAGGAGTGTTCTGGGACTCACAGCCGCGCTACTGGCTTTTCCAGACAGCGCTACCTCCGCTGCGGAAACCGTTGTCTTGGTTCATAAGGATCCAGATTGCGGTTGCTGCTCAAGCTGGGTGCGCCATCTCAAAGAAGCTTCGGTTTCACCGTGACGATCGAGGAAATGGCGGATCTTCATGTGGCCCGGAAACGCCTTCGCGCGTACCTGCCGACCTCGCAGCATGTCATACGGCGGAGGCGGATGGATATGTTGAAGGTCATGTCCCCGCAGCGGCCCTGCGGCGACTATTGAAGGAACGTCCGAACGCGGTCGGATCACTGGCGGTTCCCGGCATGCCTTTGGGATCACCGGGGATGGAGGTGCCGGTCGATCCTTATAAACGTCGCGTTCTCGACGCCTCCAGCCGGCGAACGTACATGCGGTTCATCGCGATATCGCTGGTTGAGACTGATCTTAACCATGCCGCAGGTAGCTGTGATCTGATCGTTTTTCGCCTATGGCGGATTTTGTGTGATCTGCCTTCCCAAGTCCACGATCCTATGGGATGTTAAGTGAATTCTTTATGATTCATCAGCCGTTTGCTCGCGGTCTTGCGATTACCGGGCTTGTTGCTTAGCCGCTGGTGGTCACGCCAGTGGCGGCAAAGCCGCTGTCGGCTGCCGTGATGAGCGATATGTCGGCAATGTCCGCCGACATGCCTTGCTGTCGGTGACACAAAAGAGCAACGATTGCCAGGATTGTCCGTTTCGTGTGACGTGCGCGTTGGGCGTCGCACAGGCGCAACCTCCTGTGGCAACCGGAATCCTGGCGCCTCTGCCAGTACACTGTCCGCTCACAGCTTTCGACGATCGGATCGCCGATGGCCTCGACGGCTCTCCGCCGGATCATCCCCTCCTCGAAACCTGGTCTGACCGGCGCTTAAGCGCCGATAGTTACCGCGTGCACGCAAGTTCGCGCGGATGATGCATGCCGCCCCTGCGGCAGATCCAGGATATCGGGGATTTATAACCACCAAGACGTTTAACTTCGCGCGCGCCGTCAGGCGGCGCTGATCGCTGCCGCAATCGGTGGCGCAAGCACGGCCGCTCTGGCAGAAATCAAAGATTACAAGTTCGAGCTGGTCGATCAGACCGTCCAGGCCGGGCCCGACAAGGTCATCACCGTCCGACTGATGAACACGAAGACCGGCAAGCCGGTGCCTGACGCCGTCATCTTCGCAACGCGTCTCGACATGGCTCCGGACGGCATGCAGGAGATGGCAACCAAGATCGCGCCGGTGCCCGGCGCCGAACCCGGTACTTACCGCTTCAAGGCCACGTTCGGCATGGCGGGCCGCTGGCAGCTTTCGCTCGGCGCCAAGGTGCAGGGCGAGACCGGTACCGTCGAGAACAAACTCGTTATCACGGCGCAGAAATGACCCGCGCTGTTCTCACAAGCGTTGCTGCCGCGTTGATCGCGGCAGTAGGCATTGGATTCGTCGCCGGCACGCAGCGGCTGCCGGCGCGCGCCTTCGCCATGGTTACTACCGCAACGGCGGAAGGAAATTCCGCGCCGATCTATTTTCAAGATCCGGACGGCAAGCCTGCGTATTCGCTGACGCCCAGGAAGACCGGGGATGGCCGCGACTATCGGGGCGTACCGGCGGGCACCGACGTCAGTTTTGACGAGGCAACCCGGACACGCTGCCACCAGCAGCGGCATCCGCCGGCGGCGCTACGGAGCGTAAAATCAAATATTACCGCAATCCCATGGGGCTGCCGGACACTTCGCCGACTCCGAAGAAGGACTCGATGGGGATGGACTACATCGCCGTCTTTGAAGGTGATGATTCCGACGACGGATCCGTCAAGCTTTCCCCCGGCAAGATCCAACGTACCGGCGTCAGCTCCGAACCCGCAACATCGCGCGTCATTCGAACCCTCATTCGCGCGCCAGGCACGATCCAACTCGACGAGCGACGGATCTCCGTCATTTCGATGCGAGCGGAAAGCTGGGTGCAGAAAGTCGCGAACGTCACCACTGGCAGCAAGGTCAGCAAGGGCCAGCCGCTGATGGAAATCTATAGTCCATCCGTGGCCTCGGCCGCGGCGGAATACATCGCCACCATCACGTCGAAAGGGACGAGCGGGGTGGCCGTGTATGGTCGCGGCTCGCGTCAACGGCTGATGAACCTCGACGTTCCCGACACGGCAATTGCCGCCATGGAGAAGAGCGGCACTGTTCCGATCACCATCGATTGGTCGGCACCGCGCGACGGCATTGTGCTCGAACGCAATGCCATTGAGGGCATGCGCGCGCAGCCCGGCGATGTGTTGTTCCGGGTTGCGGATACGTCCGTGGTTTGGGCGATGGTCGACGTCGCGGAGCGCAGTCTCGGCACGATTTCGGTTGGACAGCCGGTGATCGTGAAGGCGCGCAGCTTTCCTGGCCGCGAATTCGCCGGGAAGATCAGTGTCATCTATCCGCAAGTGAATCGGGAAACACGGACCGCCCGGGTGCGGATCGAATTGGCCAATCCGGATGGCGCTCTGCTTCCCGACATGTATGTCGATGCGAACATCGATATTGGCAACTCGCAGCCTGTGCTTACCGTGCCTGAAAGCGCCGTTCTCGATACCGGCAATCGTCAGGCGGTATTTGTCGAGAAAGGACAAGGGCGCTTCGAGCCGCGCGAAGTGAAACTCGGCCATCGCGGCGATGGCTATGTCGAAATCCGACAGGGCCTCGCGGAGGGCGATCCCGTCGTCGTCTCAGCCAACTTCCTGATCGATGCGGAAAGCAATCTGAAGGCCGCCCTTAAAGGGTTTTCGGACGCGGGAGGCCAGCAATGATCGCGCGCGTCATCAATTGGTCGGCTCGTAACCTGCTGCTGGTCCTGTTCGGCACCGGCTTCGCCGCCGCCGCGGGCATCTACGCACTGGTCCATCTGCCGCTCGATGCGATTCCGGATCTCTCCGACACCCAGGTGATCGTCTACACCGAATATCCTGGCCAAGCGCCGCAGGTGATCGAAGACCAGGTCACGTATCCGCTGACGACTGCTATGTTGACCGTGCCCCGGTCGAAAGTGGTGCGCGGATTTTCCTTCTTCGGGGTGTCGTTCGTTTACGTCATCTTCGAGGACGGCACCGACATCTACTGGGCGCGTTCGCGCGTGCTCGAATTCCTCAACGGCGCCACGTCGCGGTTGCCAGCCGGCGTGAGCCCGACGATCGGTCCCGACGCCACGGGCGTGGGATGGGTCTACCAGTACGCGGTGGTATCGAAGGAGTTGAACCTCGCCGACACGCGGACCATCCAGGACTGGAATCTGAAATTCGCGCTCGCGAAGGCCGAAGGTGTCGCTGAAGTCGCGAGTGTCGGCGGCTTCGTCAAGCAGTACAACGTCATCCTCGATCCGCAACGCATGCGCGATCTCGGCATCACCATGCAGAAGATGCGCGACGCGATCCGCGCCAGCAATGCCGATGTCGGCGGTCGGACGGTGGAGCTTTCGGAATTTGAATACGTCATCCGCGGCAAAGGCTATCTGAAGGGGATCAACGACCTCGGCAACATCGTGCTGAAGACTAGCAACGGCACGCCGGTTCTGCTGCGCGATGTCGCCCGCGTCGAACTCGGTCCGGACGAGCGCCGAGGCATCACCGAGCTCAACGGCGAGGAGAGGTGGCCAGCGGCATCGTGCTGCAACGTTTTGGCGTCAATGCGCTCGACGTCATCGATAACGTCAAGAAACGCTTTAAAGAGATCGCGAGCAGCCTGCCGAAATCCGTCGAGATCGTCCCGGTTTATGACCGCTCCAACCTGATCAACGCTGCCATCGCTACGCTGAAGCACACGTTGCTCGAGGAAAGTGTGGTCGTCGCCTTGGTCTGCATCGTCTTCTTGCTGCATGTCCGCAGCGCGCTCGTCGCCATCCTGATGCTGCCAGTCGGCGTGCTGATGGCGTTCGGCGCGATGAAGCTGCTCGGCCTCGGCTCCAACATCATGAGTCTGGGCGGCATCGCTATTGCGATCGGCGCCATGGTCGATGCAGCGATCGTCATGATCGAGAATGCACACAAGCATCTGGAGCGGGCTGAACCCGGACGGTCAAGGGTCGACATACTGATAAAGGCTGCGTCCGAGGTCGGGCCGGCGCTGTTCTTTAGCCTGCTGATCATCACCGTGTCGTTCATGCCGATCTTCACGCTGGAATCGCAGGAAGGCCGGCTGTTCAGCCCGCTGGCGTTCACCAAGACCTTTTCAATGGCGGCGGCGGCATTGCTGTCGGTAACGCTCGTCCCGGCGCTGATGATCATCTTCGTGCGCGGCAGAATCGTGCCCGAGCACAAGAACCCGATCAACCGTTTCCTGATCTGGATCTATCGGCCGGTGATCAAGGCCGTGATGCGTGCCAAGGCATTGGTGATCCTCATCGCGCTGGTAATTGTTGTGGTGACCGTCTGGCCCGCACGCCAGCTCGGCACCGAGTTCATGCCCAACCTCAACGAAGGCACGCTGCTCTACATGCCGACAACGCTGCCCGGCATTTCGGTCACCAAAGCGGGTGAACTTCTGCAGACCCAGGACAGGATTATCCGGGCGTTTCCGGAGGTGGCGTCGGTCTATGGTAAAGTCGGCCGCGCAGCAACCGCGACCGATCCGGCCCCGTCCGAGATGTTCGAGACTATCATCAATCTGAAACCCAAGGAGCAATGGCGGCCGGGCGTGACGATTGATGGCCTGATCGCAGAGATGGACAAGTCCCTGCAGTTTCCTGGCGTCTCGAACGCCTGGACCATGCCGATCAAGGCGCGCATCGACATGTTGTCGACCGGAATCCGGACGCCGATCGGAGTCAAGGTGATCGGGACCGATCTGGTCGTGATCGACAAACTCGCGAAGCAGATCGAGCAGGTTCTGAAAGCCGTGCCCGGAACGTCATCGGCCTACGCCGAGCGGGGCATCGGCGGATATTATCTCGACGTGACGCCGGATCGTGAGGCTTTGGCGCGCTACGGCATCATGGTCCAGGACGTTCAGGATGTGATTGCGACCGCACTCGGCGGCCAGACGGTGACCACCACTGTAGAAGGCCGTCAGCGCTTCAGCGTCAACATGCGCTACCCTCGGGACCTGCGTGATAGTCCGCAGGCCATCGCTAACGACGTTCTGGTTCCGATGCCGGCCGGTGGCGCGGTGCCGCTCGGGGAAGTCGCCAAGATTGAACCCGCGCGAGGGCCGACATCGATCCGCACCGAGAACGGCCAACTGGCGACCTATATCTATGTCGACATCCGCGACCGCGATCTCGGCGGGTACGTTGCCGACGCACGGCAGGCGGTGCAAGCCAGCATTCAGTTTCCGGCGGGATACTATGTGGTCTGGAGCGGCCAGTACGAATATCTCGAGCGTGCGACGGCACGCCTGAAGATTGTGGTGCCGGTGACGCTGCTAATCATTTTTCTCCTGCTGTACCTTAATTTCCGCTCGATCACGGATACGTTGATCGTCATGCTGTCGCTGCCATTCTCTCTGGTGGGCGGGCTCTGGCTGATGTGGTGGCTGGGCTTCAACCTGTCGGTGGCAGTCGTGGTTGGATTCATCGCGCTGGCCGGGGTCGCCGCAGAGACGGGCGTGGTGATGTTGATCTACCTCAAACAGGCTTTAGCTGAGATCAAGGCGCAGCGTGACGCCGAACAGCAAACGCTGACCCGTCACGACCTCTACGACGCCATCATGGAAGGTGCCGTGGAACGGGTACGTCCGAAGATGATGACGGTCGTGGCCATCATGGCGGGGCTGCTGCCGATCATGTGGAGCACCGGCACCGGCTCGGAGATCATGCAACGCATCGCGGTGCCGATGATCGGCGGCATGATCTCGTCAACGCTGCTGACGCTGATCGTCATCCCGGCGATCTATGGATTGTTCAAAGGCTTCCGTCTGCCAGCCAATGATCGTGGAAACGGTCATCCGCCATCGCCGACCGTCGAGCCGACCAAGGAAGAGTCGCGACTTGCTTCGGAACCAGCCGAGTGAGGTGAACCATGATGAGCGACATGATGCCTGGAATGATGTGGGGCATGGGGCTTCTCTGGTTGTTGGTCGTCTTTGTTTTGATCTTATCGGCAGCGGCCCTCATCAAGTATCTCCGCTCCGGCAATAAGGGAGGTCAGCAATGAACAAGTCCATGATGACGGCGCTCGCGACAATCACATTCCTGTCGCCTGCGATCGCACAACAAGGCGATGCAAGCCGAGGCCAGCGAGATTTCCAGACCTGTGCGCCATGTCACTCGCTGGAACCGGACCGAAACATGACGGGACCAAGTCTTGCCGATTTGTGGAACCGAAAAGCCGGTACGCTGCCGAGCTTCAGCCGGTATTCACAGGTCCTGAAGTCGTCAGGAATTACCTGGGACGACACCACGCTCAACGAGTGGCTTCGGGATCCGCAACACCTCATTCCTGGCAACACGATGCCGTTCCCCGGCGTAAAGGACGCGGGACGGCGCGGCGATCTTTTGGCGTTTCTCAAGGAAGCGACCCAGCCCGGTCACGCTCCGCCATCGGCTGCGCAACGTGGCAATCAAATGGGCGGGATGATGGGCATGATGGGGGGGCGGTGCGGTGCCAAATCTCAAAAAAGCTTGAGCCTGATGAACGGGTCCAGGCGATCACGCATTGCCGGGATACCTACCGGGTGACGACCGCAGACGGGAAAACGCGGGATTTCTGGGAGCGAAATCTGAGGTTCAAGACTGACGTGAGTGAGGAGGGGGCCTCAGAAAGGCGCGCCGGCAATCGTGGCGGCAGGCATGATGGGAGACCGGGCCAACGTGATTTTCGCCGCACCAGAAGAGATCAGCGGGGCCATCTCACCGCAATGTTGATCGGCTCCAAACCCAGCAATCCACAACGGCACAGCAACGGCCGACGATTTTTCGCCAGGGGGCTGTCGACTGTAACCAAACCGGCTGTATCAACGAACTGATAAAGATAATGCAAGTATGACGACCCACGAAATCGAACTCAAGGCACTGATGCTTGCAAGCCTGGATGGCGACGCGGTCTCGCATCGCGTGCTGCTTGAGCGATTGAGCCGCCGTCTGCGAGCGTACTACAAGGGCAAGCTCGCGAGAATTGGGTGGGGCGCAGCAGAGGCGGAAGACTTGGTGCAGGAAGCGGTATTGGCGATCCACTTTAAGCGGCACACCTATGATCCTGCCTGGAGCCTTTGACGCCGTGGGTGCATGCCATCGCGCGCTACAAATTGATCGATTTCCTACGCCGCACCCGCACGTCGCTTTGCCGATGTCCCGATCGACGAGGCGGACAACATCATGGCGCATGACGACAATGTCGGTGCCGAGAGTACATACGACGTGAGACGGCTCATGGCGCGGCTGCCGAAAAACATGCGATGCGCTATCGAAGCTGTAAAACTGGACGGACAGAGCATAGCTGAAGCGGCAAACCGATGCGGTGATCTCAGGATCGGCCGTAAAAGTGAACATTCATCGTGGGCTCAAGGCGCTCGCTGCCTTGATTGCCCGGGAAACCGGAACATGAAGACAGACGAACTAGTTGCCATGCTGAGTGCCAGCGTCGAGCCGGTCGATCGTCGATTGGTCGCTCGGACGGTTTGCATTGCCGTTGCAGCCGCGTCAGTGTTCGCGCTCGGGATCATGGTGATTGGACTGGGCATCCGGCCGGATCTTACGACAACCCGTGCGCTTCACGTTCTTGTTGCTCAAGCTTGTGTTCACAGTTGTGATCATCGGTGTGGCGTTGATCTATCTCACAAGGCTGGCCCGACCCGGCGGGGAGCAAAAACCTCGTCGATTGTGGTTGCAATGCCGTTCATCGTGATTGCGTTGCTTGCTGCAACTGGCCATCGGATTCGCGCAGCACTCGCATTGGGATGCAATAATCGTCGGGGATCAATGGCGAATGCCTTCTCTACTATTCCGATCATCGCAATCGTGCCATTCGCCTCTACCATTTGGGCCGTGCGAAGGGCTGCTCCAAGGATCTGGCCCGGACAGGTGCCATCGCCGGCCTCATTTCTGGCGGCGTGAGTAGCGTCATGCTTATTCCCTTCTTGCACCGACGATTCATTGCCATTTATTGCGGTCTGGTACGGCGCGCTTGCGCTGTGCACCTTCGCAGGCGCAATATTCGGGCCGCGGTTATTGCGATGGTAGGGCCAAGTATTCGCCCTCACGTCAGCGTGACTATGTAACCGCCGGGCGATTTGCTCCGAACTCACTGTTAGAAGCGCATCCAACGCGCTTCCAATAATGATGGAGCCGGACAATGTTAA
>JANQAK010000006.1 GCA_024707075.1 Afipia sp. | reverse complement strand
TGATCGAGGCGGTCAGCTTGCGCAGCGCCTGGCTCATCAGCCGCGCCTGCAAGCCGGGAAGGCTGTCGCCCATCTCGCCTTCGAGTTCGGCGCGCGGCACCAGCGCCGCCACCGAGTCCACCACAAGGACGTCCACCGCGCCGGAGCGCACCAGCGTGTCGGCGATTTCCAGCGCCTGCTCGCCGTGGTCGGGCTGCGAAATCAGGAGTTCATCGACGTTGACGCCGAGCTTGCGGGCATAGACCGGATCGAGCGCGTGTTCGGCGTCGATGAAGGCGCAGATGCCGCCCTTCTTCTGGGCCTCGGCCACCGTGTGCAGCGCCAGCGTGGTCTTGCCGGAGGATTCCGGCCCGTAAATCTCGACCACGCGGCCCTTCGGCAGGCCGCCGACACCGAGCGCGATGTCCAGCCCGAGCGAGCCCGATGAAATCGTTTCGACATCCATGGACCGGTCGTTCTTGCCGAGCTTCATCACAGAGCCCTTGCCGAACTGGCGCTCGATCTGGGAGAGCGCGGCCGACAGGGCCTTGGTCTTGTCCATGGAGGATCCTTCAACGATACGCAGGGCAGCGGGGGCCATAGTGGTGCTCCATATGTAAGGGATCTGCCAGCCGGACAAACGGCTTCCCAAGGACGGCGGACCGGAATCGGTGAGTTCCGATTGGATTAATGTACCCTATTTGTTCTCAGTTCGCAATATGTTCTTTTCGGGATGGTGGGTGCTGGCCTGTTTTAACCCCCGTGGCCTAGTGATTTTGGCAGTGGCCTAATTAGATTCCTGCAATGAACAAGTACGACGACATAGACAAGCGCGGGCGGCTTGGTTTGGCCGCAGGTCTTGTTGTTTTCATTATTGCGTATGTGGTGCTCATAATCCTGTACGGCGGTTGGGGAGCGGCGTTGGGATGGATCGTCGCGCTAGCAATTGCTGCGCCTGCCGTATACGCGATTTATAGAAGTGAGCCGCTTGCGCGGTTCGTGAGCGCCCTAATGACAAGTTTATAGGGCCGCCTCAGTTGGCGGCCTCTTTCATTTCAGAGCCCAAGGCTTACCCGCAAGGGCATCATGCGCCTCTGCTGGATTGCGCCCTCGGTACTGTCTCAGTTTGCCGACTGAACTTTTTCTGCCTGGGCCGTGCCTCGGCCTCGGGAACAAAATTCGCATTCCAGCTTTTGCAAATTGCTCACAATGAAGACCGAGCCCACCGATCCCCGTGCCGATTTCGCGCCTCCCGCTTACCAGCGCGTTTTTGGTTCCGGCTGAAAGATTTAAAGGCTGCGTCGTTGCGGCTCCGGATTTGATTCGACTCCATCACCGATCAGGTGCAGCTTCCGGCCATCGCACTCTGGCTCCTTAAAAGGAGGCCGTGATGGATTGGTTCATTCACGACGAGAACCTTAAATTGTACCGAAAGGTGCTTGCGGAAACCACCGATGAAGCCAAGCGCAAGGCGCTGGTGGAATTAATCCGGCAGGAAAACGCGAAAGAGCCGAAGCTAAAAGAAAAAGGGTAAGGCTGCCTCGACTGGCGGCCTTTTTCTTGACGCCGATCGGCGGTGCCAGGCCATACCCTTCGTGACCTGTTTCGATTTCGCTTGTCCGCGTTCGCATCGAGACGCGCCTTGCGATCTCTGCTGTCCGATTGCAGCCAGCAAAAAGCCCGGCGCGAAGGCCGGGCTTTGATGTCCACGCGGCGCGGCCCGGGAACTGCTCTCACTTCGCGCTGGTCTTCGCTTTCGGCGCCTTCGCGGCCGGCTCGGTGCGCACCGTGGCCCAGGGATCCGAACTCACCTTGGCGTCGGGAATCTTGGCGCGCGCGGCCCTGGCCGCGTCCTCGTTGGCCTTGTTGCGCGCGATCTCTTCCTCGGTGAGCTGCTTGCCTTCGTTCAGCTTGAAGCCGGGCATCATCTGGGCAAACGCCGGAAGCGAGACCGGAACCGTCATCACCCCGACCAGCATCGCGACCCGAAACACGCGCATCGAAACTCTCCCCGGATAAATCATCGTGTTGAGGTTGTTCATTCTTGAGCCGTCCGCCGGCAACGCGCCAGCCGGAGAACTCTACTCCAGCGCATAACGATGGCCAAGGCGGGGCAATGGCTCCGGACGGGCGTCAGGGCTGCGTTTTCAGGGAAATATGGGCAAACCTGTCCCCTCGTCCGGCGAACCGATATTGAATCCCGGCCACGGCCGGGCGCGGCCCGCCGGCGTGGATCAACCGCAGGTTACTCTCTCGCTAGAAGGCGACGCCGAGGCGGAAACCGCTGGTCCACACCACGCGGCATTTCTTTTTCGTGCCGGAATAGAAAAGTTCGAATCGCTTGGGCAGCGACGTGCCGGGCGCGACCTGGAGGCATGCGCCTCCGGCGGAATAATCCACGACACCGCAGTCGATGACGGGAGATTTCGGATCGACGATGATCTTGGCGGTTCGCGAGAGATTTCCCGACGGCCGGATGCGGATAAAGCGACGCTCTTGATGCATGAGACTCCCCCAGAACCTCTCACAGTGCCACGCGCGGTGCGCCGTCAGACCACGGCGTCCATCCGCTCCCGCCGAGCCGACGGGGATGCCGTTTTTTTCCGGACTTCGGGTTTCAGAAAAATCACGCCGATCCGATCGCCGTTCACGCGCACCAGCTTGCACCTGCGATAGGCGAGACCTGTCGAAGACAGCAGCAGGAAAAATTCCTTGAGGTCGAGCTCACCGATGGAGCCCCCGACCACCAGCAACGCGCCGCCTTCGGATACATCCATCATCCGGCATGGGCGACGCCATGTGCCGTCGATACCCATGATCTGAACATCAACGCCGCGCTCAAAACCGATGCGCGGGTTCTTGCGAAGCTCCTTGCCCATTGCACCCTCTTATGAGGTGGGTCGGCTTGCGAAAAAAAAATGCCTCGAAACTGCGGTTAAAAAAATTGCCTGAAATGTCCCGCAGCCCGCAAACGCGACGCAGAAACGGTAAAATAATCATCGAATTGTAGCGGTGATTACTTAAGGTTCGTTAAGCGCGGGCGTTTCCCCCTGCGGCGCGGCGCCGATCCGCCACGCGAACGATGCGGCATCGTTAACGGCGCATGAAAAAAATCGCGCCGCATTTAACCCTAATCCCACATCCGATTTTGATGTTTGCCCCCTAGCCTCACGCATCAGGGACACACAACAACACGCGCGAAGCTCTCCCAAAAGCCGGGCGCCAAAAAACGTGGTACGGGGTCAGGACGTGGTCGAGATTGCCAACGCAGCACAGGCTGCCGCGCGCAGCAAGGTGGGCTTTGCCCGCGCGCAGGCCGGCGGCGTCGATCGCCCTGCCGAAACGAGCGCAGCGCTCGCGCCGCTCGACACCATCGCCGCCGAGCGCTGGCGGGCTCTCGGCAACAACGCCATCGAGCCGAACGGCTTCTACCTGCCGGAGTGGGAACTGGCGGTGAATGCCTCCGCGCAGGGGCGCACCGATGTGTCTGCGCTGACCGCAACTGCCGACGCGATGTCAGCCAGCGATAATCCGTGTCTGATCGGCCTGTTGCCGGCGATCTCGGCATGGCGCGCCTACGGTCTTCCATTGCCGGCGCTGGTCAGCGCCGATCCTTACGGTGTGCTGGGCACGCCGCTGCTCGACCGCGACCGCACGGACGAAGCCGCAAACAAATTGATGAGCCAGGCGCGCGCCGCCGGCGCCCATGCGCTGATCCTGCGCGACATTCCAATCGATGGTCCCGCGATGACGGCGTTCACCCGCGCGCTGGAACGAAGCGACCTCGCGCCGCGCGTCCTGCAAAGCCACGCGCGCGCCTGTCTCGACGCCACCCGCGACGCCGAAGACCTGCTGCGCGACGCGCTCGGCCCCAAGAAGCTGAAAGAGCTCCGCCGCCAGCGCAATCGCCTCGCCGAACATGGCGACGTGATCTTCACCATCGCGGCCGCGCCGAGCGAGATTGCCCGCGACCTTGAAATCTTCCTGGCCCTCGAAGCCTCCGGCTGGAAAGCCAAACGCGGCACGGCGCTGGCGCAGGACGACGGCGACACGGCCTTCGTCCGCCGCGCGGTGTATGACGCCGCCGCGCGCGGCAATTGCGAGATCGTGACGCTGCATGCGGGCGATACGCCGGTCGCCTCCGGCATCGTGCTGCGGCACCTCGACCGCGCCTTCTATTTCAAGATGGGCGTCGACGAACGCTTCGCCAGATATTCGCCCGGCGTGCAACTGACGCTGGAGCTGACACGCCACCTGTGCGCCGATCCGTCCATTGCGCTGGCCGATTCCAACGCCATGCCCGGCCATCCCATGATCGATCCGATCTGGCGCGGCCGGCTTGCCATCGGCGACGTGCTGATACCGCTCAACCGCCGCGATCCGCTCATCCCGGCCATCCGGCTCGGCCTCATCCTGCGCAAGCTCGCCCGCGAGCCGGCGCGCCGCCTTGTTCATTTCATCAGAAAACTCCGGGAGACACGCTCATGAACGCAGCGTCCAGCATCGCGCCCGTCATCACTGCCGACAATGAATCGCTGAAGCGGGATTTTCCGCTGAAGCCGTTCGCGATCAAGCACAAGCTGGCGGGACATCCGCTGCTCACGCTGCCGCGCATCGCGCAGCTCGCGGCGGAATTGCCGCGCGACCAGATCGAATACTGGTCCGGCAATGCCGCCATCAGTCAGGACCCGGACAAGGTCAAGGGCGTCGATCTCGACCCGGTCGAGGTCGTCAACCGTATCCAGACCGCCGGCGCGTGGATGGTGCTCAAGCGCGTGGAAAAATCCCCGGAGTACCGCCAACTGCTCGAAGACGCGCTGACCTCGGTGGCGCGTGCGCGCGGCTTCAGGACCGTCAAGGACGCAGGCTTCGAGCAGATCGAAGGCTTCATGTTCGTGTCGTCGCCGAATTCGACCACGCCATTCCACATGGACGCCGAGGACAATTTCTTCGTGCAGATCCACGGCGAGAAGACGTTTGCGATCTACGACAACCGCGACGGCGCCATCGCCGACGACGCACAGGTGGAATATTCCACCGTCAAGCACCGCAACGTGCCCTATAACGACAGCTTCAAGCCGCGCGGCATCGAATTCCATCTGTTCGACGGCGACGGCTGCTATGTGCCGTACCAGTGGCCACACTGGGTGAAGACCGCGGACACCTACTCGATCTCGATGGCGATCACCTGGAAGACGAAGGAGGTGCGCCGCATGAACGACCTGCATCGCATCAACGCGATGCTGCGCGATTACAGCCTGCCGCAGGCGGCTCCGGGTACAAATCCGAGGCTCGACACCGTCAAGCTCGCGGTCTACCGCACCGCCGCCGCGATCGTCGAACCGCTGCGCGGGTCGGAAACCATGCGCCGCATCATCCGCCGCATCGCGCTCGGCAAGAACGCGAACTATTATTTGAAGAAGGCGTAGCCTTTAGAAGGCATCGTTTTCTTCGTCATGGCCGGGCTTGTCCCGGCCATCCACGACTTTTTCTGGCATCCTTTCATACCGTAGTTGACGTGACGCGATTCTCGTGTTCTCTTTATGTTCCATCGAGGCATAAGGAGAAGACGTATGGCTACGAATCCTCCGAAAGGTGACGGACATCGAAACGGCGCTGTCCGAGACAGATCGCAGGTTCACAATCCGCAAAATGATCGTTGGGTAAAGCGGGATACTGAGACCGGAAAGTTTCTGGATCAGAAGGCCGACACCAAGCCGTTCAAAGGTGTTCGCAAAGAAGACTAGGTTTTTGCGACTTCAGTCATGCGCTACGCTATCGTCATCGAAAAAGCAGCCGACAACTATTCGGCCTTCGTGCCCGATTTGCCGGGCGGCGTCGCCACTGCCGCAACGGTCGCTGACGTGGAGACAGAAATTCGCGAGGCGATCCGGTTTCATATTGAAGGCCTGAAAGCTGACGGATTGGAGGTTCCGGTTCCGACGAGCTTGGCCGAATATGTCGAGACTTAATATCCATCCTGCGTTCGCGCCTCCGTGCAAAAGTCTGAACGCTTCACTGAACATTTCCTCACCCCTCGCCTGCCTCCCTTAGCGAACTCGGCGCGTGTCCCATCGTCTTGCGGAAGGCGGCGGAGAACGCGCTCGAGCTGCGATAGCCGTTGCGCTCGGCGACGCGCGAGATCGGCTCGCCGGCAACGATGGCTTCCAGTGCGTTGTGAAACCGCACGCGCTGCCGCCATGCCGCAAAGCTCAGGCCCAATTCCGCCTCGAACAGCCGCGCCAGCGTGCGTGACGACGCGCCCGCCATATCGACCCAGTTGTCCAGCGTGAGGCGGCTCGACGGATCGGCTAGCAGCGCGTTACAGACACGCAGCAGCCGCGGATCGCGCGGCATCGGGATCACCAGCGACAGCCGCCGAGCCTTCGCGATTTCGCTCAGGATCAGCAGCGCCACCGCACCGCCGCGCCCGTGCTCGTCGTAAATCACCGGTTCCTCGATCAACGCCAGCACCAGTTCACGCAGCAGGGGCGACACCTCGAGCACCGTCGGCGCATCGGGCAGATCGTCGCCCGCGCGGCGCGCGATATAGAGCGTGCGCATCTCCACCTGACCGCGAATGCCGATGGAGTGCTCGGTTTGCGCGGGCAGATAAACGGCGCGATCCGGCGGCACGATCCACGCCTCGCCTTCGGTGCGAATCCGCATCACGCCGCTGACCGCATAGACGAGCTGGTCGCGTGCATGATGGTGCGGGCGGATCTCGAAGCCGTCGGCAAAGCTCTTCGACATCGCGGCCAGCGGACGCGGCACGAACTGATAGTCGTTGGCGTTGGTGCTGCGGTTGCGCGGGCGCGGGGTCATGGCAGATCAAAACCCTGATGGCAGATTTTCGATGATTTCTGGCATGACAGCGCTATTCCGCCAAGGCTATTTTACGCCCCAAGAATCGCAAGCACGACATCGGCGGCCTGCTTCACGCAAAGCCGGCCGGTAATCGCGCGCAAGGAAACGCCGAGGCCCATGACCCGCGACATGAACCGCGACCGCATCCATTTCCTGTTTCTCAACATCGGCCATTTCCTCGATCACCTGCTGACGCTGGTGTTCGCCACGGTGGCGGCGCTGGCGCTGTCGCGCGAATGGGGCCTGGGCTACGGCGAACTCTTGAAATACGCGACGCCGGGGTTCTTCGCCTTCGGGCTGTTTTCCTGGCCCGCCGGATGGCTTGCCGACAAGTGGAGCCGCGAAGGCATGATCGCGGTGTTCTTCGTCGGCATTGGTGCTGCGTCGATTGCCACCGCCTTCGCGCAGACGCCGTTGCAGGTCGGCATCGGCCTGTTCATCGTCGGCATCTTCGCCGCGATCTATCACCCGGTCGGCCTCGCCATCGTCACGCAGCGCTGGAAGAACACCGGGATGCGCCTCGCCATGAACGGCATCTGGGGCAATCTCGGCGTGGCGACCGCCGCGCTCATCACCGGCTACTTCATCGACCACGGCGGCTGGCGCACGGCCTTCGTGGTGCCGGGCATCTTCTCCATCGTGGTCGGGGTACTTTACACCGTCCATCAATGGAGCGAGGTCTCCACCGCGCACCAGAAACCTCCTGCGCCCGTCACTGTCTCTGCAACACAAACCGCGGACATGAAGGCGCTGGTGCTGCGTGTGACCGCCATCGTGTTTCTCACCACGGCGGTGTCCAGCCTCGTGTTCCAGTCGACGACCTTCGCGCTGCCGAAAATCTTCGACGAGCGCCTGCAAGGCATCGCCACCGACATGACGCAATGGCTGAGCGCAAGCGGCGTGGCGGCGGCGAAGGGCGATATCGCCACCATGCTTGGCGCGCTGACCTTCGTCGTGTTCGCGGTGGCGTCGATCGCGCAACTGGTGGTCGGCAGCCTGCTCGACAGGCTCGGGCCGCGTAAGGTCTTCATGATCGTCGCCGCCATCCAGGTGGTGTTCTTCGCCGCGATGCCGGGCCTGCGCGATGCATGGGCGCTGGCGGCGGCGCTCGGCTTCATGCTCGGCGCGTTCGGGCAGATTCCGATCAACGACTTCATGATCGGCAAGATGGCGAGCGGCGAGGCCCGCGCCCGCATCTACGGCGTGCGCTATGTCGTCAGCTTCACGGTGTTCGCGCTGGCGCTGCCGATGATCTCGTTCGTCTACGGCAATTACGGCTTCGATACGCTGTTCCGACTGATGGCGAGTTCGGCAGCGATCATCTTCATCGCGGTGGCGTGTTTGCCTGCACGGCTGCCGACGCCGGCGACGGTGAGTGCTTAACGTCTGTTGCTGGTCATTCCGGGGCGCGAGCGCAGCGAGCGAACCTGAATCCACAGCCTTCAGAAGGCAAGGATGGATTCCGGGCCTGCGCCAAGGAAGGCGCATCCCGGAATGACGCGTTGAGGATTCACGCCGCCTGATTGATCTCCGCCGAGATCTGCCGGATTGCGCGGGCAAGCTGTTCGGCGGGCTGCGCGCCGGAGACGGCATACTTTTGCGCGAATACAAACGTCGGCACGCCGGAGATGCCCTTCTCCGATGCATCCTGCGCCAGCGCTGAAATCAGGCCGACATCCTCGTCGGTGGCGAGGCGCTGGCGCACGCTGTCCGCGTCCATGCCGATATCGGCTGCGGCCTGCGCCAGAACATCCGTGCTGGTGAGATCGCCGCCGTCGCGGAAATAAAGCTCCATCAGCCGCTGCTTCATCTGCGCTGCCTTGCCCTCGGCGTCGGCCCAGTGGATCAGGCGATGACAGTCGATGGTGTTGGGCTGGCGCTTCACGCGGTCCGAATTGTATTCGAGCCCCTCGTCCGCCGCCGCGGCGACCACACGCCCCGCAATATTCTTGTAGGCTTCCGGCGAGCCGAATTTCTTTGTCAGATACTCATCTCGCGAAATACCTTCGCGCGGCACCCACGGATTGAGGAAGAACGGCCGCCAGTGAACCTCGACCGGCACGTCGCTGGCGAGCGCCAGCGCATCCTCGATGCGCTTCTTGCCGATATAGCACCACGGGCACACCACGTCGGAGACGATGTCGATTTGCAGCGGCTTCAGGGTGCTCATGGCGGCGTCCTCGCGCGGGAATGTGGTCCACAAATAAGGGTCGCTGCGGGACGAGGCAAGCCGCCTACCCCAGCTCTTTCGCCATCTGATGCAGGACCGCCGTCGTCCTGTCATCCGCCGGGAAGAACGTCTCCAGCGCCAGTTCGGACAGCGTGACGTCGAGCGCCGTGCCGAACACCATCGTCGTTGAGATGAAGCTCAGCACGTCGTCGCCCATCCGCATCTGGAACGGCACGGCCAGACTCTCCGCGCCCACGAGGTGCGGGGTCTTTCGCGCCGGAACCGGATAGGTTTTCAGTTCGTCGTGGAGCGCGATCAGAACCGGATCGGCGGTGGTCTCGCACTGGCGATGCAACCGTTCCAGCAGATGCGCGCACCATTCGGCAAGATTGGCCGTGCGCGGTGCAAGACCTTCCGGATGGAAGCTGAGGCGCATCACGTTGAGCGGCGGCGCCAGCAATGACGGCGCAACGCCGGCGAGCAGCGGCGCGACCATCCGGTTCGCCGAAACGAGATTCCAGTGCCGGTCCACCGCGAGCGCGGGATAAGGCTCGTGCGCCTTCAGAATGGTGTCCATCGCCTGACGCGCGGCAGCCAGCGCCGGATCATCGAGCGAGCGATTGGGAAATGCAGGGGCAAACCCGGCGGCGACAAGCAGCACGTTGCGCTCGCGCAGCGGCACATCGAGCCGTTCCGCAAGGCGGAGCACCATCTCGCGCGACGGCGCGGCGCGGCCGGTCTCGACAAAGCTCAAATGCCGCGCGGAAATCTCCGCATCGCCCGCAAGATCGAGCTGGCTGAGACGGCGGCGCTGCCGCCATTCGCGCAAATGATCGCCGAATGTAGATGAGGCCTTGGCGGACGGCTTGACGGCGCGGCGCGCCGAAGACTGTGCGTTCATCATGGGCCAAACCTACCATGCAGAAATCGTGCGTTCCATTACCTGCCAGGTAATCGATCTGCGGCCCGGGCCGGATCATCCTTCGCATCGCCGCTCTGGAATCTGATCCATCAACCCACAAGGAGACCCGACATGATCCATCCCTCTCTGTTTCTTCGCCGCGCCCTGCAGGCTGACGCGATCTTCAGTGGCGTCGCCGCCTTGATGTTCGTGTTCGGCGCAAGCCTGTTTGCTTCGCTGACCAATCTTCCCGAGGTGTTCCTGCGCAACACCGGGTTCGTGCTGGTGATCTACGCCGCACTCGTGGGTTATCTCGGTACGCGCCCCACGATGGCGAAGGCCGCCGTGTGGGCCGTGATCGCCGTCAACGCGATCTGGGCCCTCGACAGCATTGCGCTGCTCGCCAGCGGCTGGATGTCGCCGAATCTGTTCGGCCAGGCCTTGATTGTGATGCAGGCCGTCGCGGTGGGCGTGTTCGCCGAACTGCAATTCATCGGACTGCGCAGGAGCGCCGCGGGCGACGTCGTGGCGCACTGACCCGAATCCGACACACGCGCCGGGCGTGACATCATGTCCGCCCGGCATTCATCCACAGTGATCGGCTGCGTCGGCCTTGCAACATGTTGCGCGCACTGGCTTGAATCCCCCGGCAACCCGATGGATTCACAAAGGACCGATCATGCATCTCAGCGCGCCTACTTTTCCGATTTTCCTGCTGTCCCTCATTCTCGCCATCTTCGCCGCGCTGTCGGTCTATGCGGGTGTGAAAATCCCCTACATCAGCGGCCACGGCTTCGCGACGCTCGGGATCAGCTATCTGCTGCTGCTCGCCGGGAACCTGTTCAAGGGACTCTGAGGCTTTCTCGCACCGCCTTTGTCCTTTTCGCGCAAAGGCGGCGCGACCAGCGATAGCCGTTGGGCTTCAATGAGAGAAGCCCAACGCAAGAAGGAATCGGCGCAGGTTTCCTGATCGCCGGCGTGGTGCTGATCCGGCGCGCTAACAAGATGTCAGGTCGATGACGCCCGGGTCGCAAGATCCGGGCCTTTCGGCTGCACACGGGACAGCGGCCGGGTCCGCGACGACTTGGTCTTGGTCGGCTTGCCGGTGCCGCGCGCATGCGGACCGGCGTTGGCACTGCCAAGCCCGGCCTTGCGCTTCGATGCGGCTTTGGACTTCGACGCCTTGACGACGGCTTTCGAGGCCTTCTTGCCGGACTTCGGAGCCTGCTTCTCCGCCTGTTTGGCGGCTTTCTTCTCGGCCTTCAGTTTCAGCCGCAGCTTTTCAGCGCGCGCCTCGGCGCGTTTCTTTGCCCGCTTCTTCTCGCAGTGATCGCACTTGCAGCCGATCGGCTTCAGGAAAATCTTGAAGTAGTCGGTGCCGTAATCGTAGTTGATTTCCTCGCCCGGCTGGATGGTCTTGATGGCGCGGATCACGACCTTGCGCTTGCGCGAGTTAACGTCGGACTCGGCGTTCGGGCGGCAGGCGTGATTGATATAGCGGGCGATGTTCTTGCGGACCGAGCCGTCGATGGTCCAGCGATTGTTGATCTCGAACAGGTATTTGTTGTCGATGTCGTCGTGCTTCTTGTTCTTCAGATCGAGCATCGGCCCGAAATAGCGGATGATCTTGGTGCCCTTCTTGATCTTCTGGGTGGCGAAGAGACCAAGGCCGGTCTTGGAGCGGCCGATGCGATAAGGCTTGCTGGACGGGATGGCGGGCATGGCTCACTACAGAACGAAACGAGGGACGACTGAACGGGGCACAAAGGCTTGTTGACAGTGCTTCTAATGCGATTCCGCGCGTCTTGACATGCTTTTCACGCAGAACAGTCGAACGATCCACACGCCTGATGCGACAAATGGCGGACCATCCGACAACAAAGCCTTGCAAAATCGGTTCCAGTTCATGCCCGGCCTGTCCCGACGTATTTTCAAGGCGGCTTTCGCCCTCGCCTGCGCTGCCATCGGCGTTAGCGGCGCTGCGGCGGCGCAGACGGCCCAAAATATCAGCATCTATACGTCAACCGCGCAGAAGGATTGCCGGATCGTCGAAGCCGGCACCGCCGACGACGGCGGTGGCACGCGGGTATGCCGGGGACCTGCGGGACTCGTTGTGGTGGTGAGCGAAGGCGACCTGCGCGAAACGGTGTCGGTGGGACGCAGTGGCAACGCCGCCGCAAATGAACCCGCCGCGCAGGAGCGGTTCGGCCCGTTCAATTCCGCGATGCCCGCCATCGAATGGCGGCTGCCCGGCAAGGACAAGCCGCCGTTCGCCATGATCCAGCGCTGGCGCATCGCCGACATCGAGGATGAGGGCAAAGATGGCCGCCCCATCGCCAAGCAGCTTTTGGTGGTGACGCGATTGTCACCGGGACCCGTTTGCCGGGTCGCCTATGTGGATGTGAAGGCCAATCCCGATGCCAATGATCTGGCCCGCGAGGCGGCGGACACCATCGCCCGCGATTTCAGATGCGGCACCGACAAGGTGAAGGTGATCGGCAATAGCGGGCGGGCTGTGGAACTGGCGCGGCCGTAAATATCCAGAGCTACTTCGCCGGGCTATCCGGCTTCAACATCGCCGCCAGCAGCATTTCCTCGGTAACACCGGGAGCGGCATCCAGGATGTGCTGTAGCCGTCCGTCGAGATGCAACATGGCAAAGCCATGCACCAGCGACCAGATCCGCGCAATGCCGGCGGCCTGCGGCAGGGTCAGATGATCCAGCGCGAGTTCTTCGTTGCGCTGGGCGGCGACGATGCCGGCGAGTTTGGCAAAGGCCGTCTTGGACGCCTCGTGCAGCATCGGCCGGTCGTGATCGAGCCGCTCGGCGCGAAACATCAACTGGAACATGCAGGGATTGTCGCGCGCGAAGGCCACATAGGCGTTGGCCCTGGCCTGCGCCTCGTTGCCTGTCGAACTGGCATTGCAGACCGCCTGGCCGAGCGCCGCCGAGAATTTCTGGAAACCGATCGCCGCCAATTCGCTGAGCAGCCCGGTGACGTCGCCAAAATGATGCGCCGGCGCGGCATGTGACACGCCGGCCTCCCGCGCCACAGCCCGCAGCGTCAGGCCGTTCAGCCCCTCGCGCTCGGCCACGCGCTTGGCGGCCTGGAGCAATGCCTCGTGCAAATCGCCGTGATGATAGGGCGTTTCGCGGTCAGATTTATGTGCGGTCTTGACGGCGGCTGGCGGCTTTTTCGGCGCAGAAACGCCCTTCTTGCCCGCCACAACGGGTTTCTTCGCCTCCAGAGAGGCTTTGGAGCGGTTCGCCAGCTTGGTTGCGCCCGGGTTGGACATGGACGCAATTTAGGTATGCATTTTGACGCTGTCAAGATTTCGCTTGACGACCCCCGGCCGGGTCACCTAAATGCATCTTTACAACGTCAAGATATTTACCGCGAGAAGCTCGCATGACCATGTTCCTCATCCTGGCTCCGTTCGCCGCCTTCGCCACGCTGACGATGCTGACCACGGTGAAACTGAGCCTCGCGGTGGCCGCCGCCATCGGTTTCGGGCTGGTCGGATGGGATCTGGTCAAGGGCCGCTCGCTGAAAATGCTCTCCACCGGCGCGATGATCCTGTTCGTCACGCTCTGCGGCTATCACCTGCTTTCCAAAAACGAACTCAGCCCGACCACCATCCGCCTGATCGTTGACACCGGCGTGCTGGCCATCGCGCTCGGCTCCATCGCGATCCGCAAGCCCTTCACCATTCAGTATGCCCGCGAAGTGACGGACGCCGAGGTGCACAGCCAGCCCCGCTTCATCCGGACCAACTACATCCTGACCTGGGTGTGGAGCGCCGCCTTCGTCCTGATGCTGGTCGCGGACATCGTCTCGATCTATCTGCCAAGCATGCCGCTGTGGGTCTGCGCCGCCATCGCCTTCGCGGCCCGCAACAGCGCCACCTATTTCACCCAATGGTATCCGAAGCACGTTCGCGCCGCGATCACGGCAAGCGCCAACACGGCCGCCGCCTGATCGTCCCTACGATCCACGGACACCGACACTCAAGGAGCCGCCAATGGCCCGCGCACTTTCCAAGGCCCTTCTGGGCTTCCTCTCCACCGCCGTCTTTTTCGCGGCGTTCTTCCTCATCGGCGACATCCTGATCGCGGCGGCCGCCGCCTTCCTTATCGCGGTCGCGCAGTTCGTCCTGAGCCGCAGCGCGAAGATCAATCCCGGCCTGTCGATCTGGGCCAGCCTCGCCATCGTCCTCGCCCTCACCGGCCTGAGCCTCCAGGGTGAAAACACCTTCACCGCGATGGAAGCGACGCAGGCCAACACGGCACAACCAAATTGTCATTGCAGCGCACTGAAGCCCGCGGATCCCGCGCGCGCCATGCGCGTGCCGTTCCGCGAAGCGCCCAAGGCGCTTGCTCCCGCCGGTCGCCGCGTGTGACAGTCGTCGCATGGCTGTTGTCTTTCAAAAGCTCTTTGTCGATTTCTTTTCCACCATCGTCTTCCTCGCGGTCTACGCCGCGAGCGGCGACATTCTGATTGCGACCGGCGTCGCCATCGCAGGCGGGATCGGGCAATTCATTCTCGCCCGCATCAAGCGGCAGACGCTCGACGTGATGACGTGGGCGAGCCTCGCGCTCGTCATCGTGCTCGGCGGCGCGACGCTGCTGACGAAAGATCCGCGCTTCGTTCTCATCAAGCCGAGCATCGCGCATTTCGCCATCGGCGCGATCATGCTGCGCAAGAACTGGATGCTGCGCTACTTGCCGGAGATCGTGCGCGACAACATCCCTCACCTCGTCACCGCCGCAGGCTACGCCTGGGCTGCGCTGATGTTCGTGCTCGGCTTGGGCGTCATTGCTTTTGCCATGACCGGCGACGTCAAATTGTGGGCGTTCTACGTCACGGTGATCGCCATGGGCGCCAAGATTCTCGCCTTCGCAATCCAGTACGTCGTCTTCCGTCTCGCCATCACACGGAAGCTGCGCGCCGCGGCCTCCGCCTGAACGCCGCTGCTTGTCGAACCGGGCGGCGGACCGTATGACTCCGCTCATGATGCGGTTTGCCGTTTTCCTGATTGCTTTTTTCACCACCGCCTCGGCAATGGCCCAGCCGGTCACGCCGCCGCCCGCACAGCCCGACTGGGTCGCAAGCGCGCTTCCCTTCATGCCGGAGGGCTACGTGGCGGGCGCGGGCTTCGGCGTCGACAGCACCGATCCGACCGACGCGAAAACGCTCACCGGCATTATCGCCGCCTATCCCAGGAGCGCGAACGATCCGAAAACCCCGGCCAGCGCATTCGACGCCGGGCACATGCTGGTGGTGACGCTCTCCCGCGCGGACGGCAGGCTCAAAGCCGTCTCCGGCGAACTGCGCCCGCGCGACACCAAGCTGGCGGGCGCGATCGAGCATGTCATCAGCGCCGCGCGCGACGAAAGCGACTACGACAAGCTCAACGCCGAACTGCTGGCGAAGGCAAAGTCGCTGCGCGCCGGCACCATGCCGTGCGACCTGCGCGGCTGGTCTGAGGACAAGGACCCGAAGGGACTGAATGTCCGCGCCGGGCCGGACACGAAATCGAAAGTGCTAGGCGCGCTGCCTCCGCCCTACAGGTTCAAGACCAAAAGCGAAAACTTTCCCGAGGGCGGCTGGCTGACGGAATTCTCCATCATCGGATTCAGGGACGGCTGGTTCCTGATCGAAGGCGCGCAGCCGCCGGGCAAGGACTACGAGGGCGACGCCTATCCGCGCAATCACCCAAAACCCTATGCCGGGCGCGGCTGGGTCTCCGCCAACAAGGTCGGCGCGCAATATGCCAATGGCGACACCCGCATGGGTGGGCTTTTTCAGGCGCCGCATACCGACGCCAAATGGACGCCGGCGAAAAATAGTTTTGGCGGCGAGATCAGCGCCGATGGCGGCCCGAAGAAAATTCTTGCATGCAGCGGCTACTGGGCGCTGGTCGAAAGCCATGACGGCGTGCGCGGCTGGTGGCGCCGGCTCTGCTCCAGTCAGGTGACGAATTGCAGCTAGCGGCTTCGGCCTGCCGGAAAGCGCATCCTCATCGTTTCAAGACAGCAAATTTCTTCGGCTTGGCGTCGTCCTTGATGAAACTTGCGCCCAGCCGGTCGCCATCGATCCATGCCAGTGCGCAACGGCGGTGCGCCGTTCCGACCGAGGACAGAACCAGAAAAAACTCCCGAAGTTCCAACCCTGCCACGCCGCCCGCGATGCGCAACAGCACTCCGCTCTGCGAAACATCGAGCATCTCGCATTCGCGTTGCCAGGCTCCGTCGATGGCCAGGATTCGAACAGTAACTCCGCGCTCGAAATTCACACGAGACGCGCCACGTTTGTCTTTGGTCATACCGGTGATGCTGGCCAGAAATCCGCGGATACCGCCGCACGTTAGGGAGACACGCCCTAAGATTTGGTGAAGCCTGCCTGAGCCATTCCGGGACGCGGGCGATCCGGGCAAATGCCGGATGCGCAATAAATGACAGCTTATAAAATTCGCGTGGCCGTCAGGAAAATGCGCTATATCGGCGCCAGCGCGTCCTGCTCCAAGACCAATTCAGGCTTTGCGGCACGCGGAGAGAGGGAAACACATGGCAGTCGATGGCAACTGGAACATCACCCTGAGCACGCCGCTGGGCGATCGCAATGCAACTTTGATGCTGAAGGCCGATGGCGGTTCGCTGACCGGCAAGCAGGCGGCCGATGGCAACGAAGCCGACATCGTCGATGGCACGGTGAACGGCAGCGATGTCGCCTGGAAGGCGTCGATCACGGACCCGATGCCGCTGACGCTGGCCTTCTCCGGCAAGGTCGATGGCGACTCCATTTCCGGCGACGTCAGCATCGGCCCGATGGGTAGCTTCCCGTTCAAGGGATCGCGGGCGTAAGGGCCTGACGCACGATATTCCAACAGGGTCGTCCCCGCGAAGGCGGGGACCCATAACCACCGGCTTTTCGTTTTAAGCGGAAAGTCGCCGACTTTTTATCAATCGCACGCTCAGGGAGTATGGGTCCCCGCCTTCGCGGGGACGACGCAGAGAAATCACGCCTAAGTCTCCAGAACACTCACACCCCCGGCATCCAGTTGCCGTGAAAACCTTGCGGCACCCGTGCCGGAAGACCGATCCGCGCCACCAGCCTTGACTCGATCCGCTGCGCATCAAGGATCATCAGGTCGCTGGCATTGCGCGCACGATCGTAGACGAAGCCGATCAGCCAGCCGTCGTCCTCGCCGCTCGCGCCGTCCGGCTGGATATGCACGAACTCGCTCGACACACCGTTGCGGAAAACGTGCGCGGCGCTCTTCCCCGTTTTCAGATCGTATTTGCGCAGTGAACTTGCCTTATCGCTGACGAGCGAGATCCTTGCCGGTATCGACCGCGTAAACCACATCGTGATGCAATCCGGCGTGGCTGTCGTTGACGCGCGGAAACTCGATCGACCGGTCATCGAGCTTCTGCTCCTGCGCTTTCGCAGCACCGGGCGGAATCCGCCAGCGCTTCAGGAACGCCTTGTCGAATCCCGTGGCTGACGGGCCGCCGCGCCACAGTTCCTTGTACCACGCGACATCGATCACGATGGTGCCGTCCGCCTCCTCGAAGGCGTTGGCGACGTGGAAGACATAACACGGTTCGATCTCCACCCAGCGCAGGGACTCGATGCCCGCGCCGCGCTTGAGAATGCCGAGCCGCGCGCCATAGCTGTCGCTCCACGCAAACGGCATGGTGCCGCACTGCGCCGCCGGCATGTCGAACACCACCGGCAGATCCATGAACACGATGTGTCCCGATGTCATGGCGAAGTCATGCATCATGGTCGACGCCCGGGTCGGAACCGGAATGCTGCGCATCAGTTCGCCGCTCGCGTCCACCGCGTGATAGGTCAGAAATGGCGGCACGAAGCCATAACCGAAAAAATGAAGCTCGCCGGTGACGGGACAAATTTTCGGATGCGCCGTGAACGGCGTGTCGAGTTTGCCGCCGTAGTCTTGGAAGCCGATGGTGTCGAGTTCACGGGTCATCGTCATCGGCAATGCGTTTTCCACCAGCGCCATGATCTTTCCGGCATGGGCGATCACATTGGTGTTGGCGACGCTGCTGCGGATATCAGGCACGCCCGGCCGCCGCGGTGCGCCGTTGAAGCGCGGCGTGCGCACCCAGCGGTTGCGATACCACTCGGCGCGGCCGTTCTTCAGCGAGACGCCGTGCAGCATGCCGTCGCCGATAAACCAGTGGCCGGAATGGCCCTCGCGCGGATTGGCGCCGTTGCGCGCATAGAGCCCGTTCAGTTCGGGCGGAATCGCGCCCTCCACCGGCAGGTCGAATGCAGTGACTTCCTCATGGACCGGAGCGAGATTGCCGCGCTCCCAGAACGGCGTCTCGGCCGTCGCCTCTACCTGGCTCATCGTTGGTCTCCCTCGGTATGATTGCTTCTGCTTCTTAAGTGAGCGGTGCATACTTTACGGCGGGCCGGCGGCAATGTAAACATCAGTTACATGCCTGCGGCGAAAAAACAGACGTATCATCACGGCGACCTGCGCAGCGCGCTGGTCGGACTAGCTCTCGATCGCGTACGCAAAGGCGGTGCGGAGAGCTTCAGCCTGCGCGAAGCCGCGCGCGACGCCGGCGTCACCTCCGGCGCGGCCTACAAGCATTTCGCGGACAAGGATGAATTGCTGGCGGCCGTCGCGGCCGAAGCGCTGGCGCTGCTGGCGCAGCGCTCGCAAAAGGCGACATCGGGGCTGAAGGGCAAGGACCGCCTTCATGCATCGGCGATGGCCTATATCGATTTCGCTGCCGCCGAGCCCCGCCTGTTTCGCCTCGCGTTCAGCCGCTTCGGCTCGGACGGCAAGACGGAAAAGGACGGCGTGCCCGGTGCATTCGACCAACTGCGGCTGGCGCTTGGCGAACTTCAGAGCGATCCGGCGAAGCCTGTGGACTCCGATGCGCTGGCGCTGGCATGGGCCGTCGCGCACGGCATCGCCTCGCTCATCAGCGACGGCATGTGGAAAAGAAACGATCCGCGCGTCGCGGCGGCGCTGCGGCTCTCGTTCAAGGGCATCGCGCCGGGGAAGTAGTTCCGCGCACGCATCATTCAATACAAGCAGCGTATCCCCCCGCTGCGAAAGCGGGGACGCAGTTCTTTTCCTTGGCTCTGGATCCCCGCTTACGCGGGGATGAGCGGAGATAAATCCGCGCGGGCAAATGTGCGAGAATAACAATCTACCCGGATGCGCCATTCTCGCGCGCGATGTGGCCTACAGCTCCATCATTATTCGTAATTCCATTTCATTGACGCGCTCTGCTGCACTGGCCGATCATTCACCAGCCGTCAACGCGCATGTCCGGCAAGATCCGGCATCTCGCGATGCTTCTTTTCAACCTCCAATGCAAAGACCTCACATCATCATGAACGCTCTTTCCCGATCCCGTTTCCTGTCCCTCGCCGCCTCTGGACTGCTGCTCGCTTCGCTCGGCACCGCGGCGCTGGCGCAATCCGCCGCCGACAAGCCGCTCAAGGTCGGCGTCTCGGCCGGTCCCTATGGCGATATCCTGCGCGAAGCCGCGAAGCTGTCCGAGAAGCAGGGCCTCAAGGCGGAGATCATCGAGTTCACCGACTGGAACCAGCCGAACGCCGCGCTCGACGCAGGCGACATCGACCTCAACAACTTCCAGCACAAGTTCTATCTCGCCAACCAGTCGAAGGCCCGCAACTACAAGCTGGTCGCCCTCGACGATTCGATCCTGGTGCCCGGCGGCATCCACTCGAAGAAGTACACCAAGGCCGCCGACATTCCGAACGGCGCCAAGATCGCGATCCCGAACGATCCGACCAACGCGGGACGCGCGCTGCTCTTGTTCGAGAAGGCAGGCCTGATCAAGCTGAAGCCCGACGTCGGCATCAAGGCGACCGTTCTGGACGTGGTGGAGAATCCGAAGAAGCTACAGATTGTGGAAATCGACGCCGCTCAACTGGCGCGTTCGCTCGATGACGTGGCGGCGGCCTTCGTGTCGTCGAACTACGCCTATCTCGCCGGCCTCGACCTCAACAAGGCGCTGATCCCCGAGACGTCCAACCCCGAGGCGAAGCCCTACTACACGCTGCTGTTCGCCGCGCGCGAGGACCGCAAGGACGATCCGCGGATCAAGAAGTTCATCGCGATCTACCGCTCCCAGCCCGTGAAGGACTTCATCAACGGCAAGTTCAAGGGCTCGATCCAGGCGGCGTGGTAGGATCGCGCTTTTCCGAAACGGAAACATGCTCCGCTCGTCCCCGCGAAAGCGGGGACCGAGTTCTTTGCATGGAGCACTGGATTCCCGCTTTCGCGGGAATGAGCGAGATGGAGCAAGGCGCGGGTGCACGAAATTTTCTCAGCACACCGGGTTGTCATACGCGGGCTTGACCCGCGTATCCATCATTCTTGAAGGATGGATGGCCGGGTCAAGCCCGGCCATGACGATCAATATGTCGAAGCACCGTCGCCCCAGTTTAAGCGACGCATGACTCGTCACCCCAGATTCAACTCCTTGAAGAAGTCATTGCCCTTGTCGTCCATGATGATGAAGGCCGGGAAGTTCTCGACCTCGATGCGCCAGATCGCTTCCATGCCGAGTTCGGGATACTCCACCACCTCGACCTTCCTGATGCAGTGCTCCGCCAGATTCGCCGCCGAACCGCCGATCGAGCCGAGATAGAAGCCGCCGTACTTCTTGCAGGCATCGCGCACCGCCGCCGAGCGGTTGCCCTTCGCCAGCATCACCATCGAGCCGCCCGCGGCCTGGAACTGGTCGACGAACGAATCCATACGCCCCGCCGTGGTCGGGCCGAACGCGCCGGAGGCGTAGCCGTCCGGCGTCTTGGCCGGTCCCGCGTAGTACACCGGATGGTTCTTGAAATAATCCGGCAGCGGTTCGCCCTTCTCAAGGCGTTCGCGTAACTTCGAATGCGCGGAGTCACGCGCCACGATCATGGTGCCGGTGAGCGACAGCCGGGTCTTGGTCGGATACTTCGTCAGCGTTGCGAGAATATCCTTCATCGGCTGGTTGAGGTCGATCTGCACCACCTCGCCGCCGAGCTTGGCTTCCACCTCCGGCAGATATTTTGCCGGATTGTGCTCCAGCTCTTCGAGATAGACGCCGTCCTTGGTGATCTTGCCGAGCACCTGACGGTCCGCCGAGCACGATACTCCCAATCCAATCGGCAGCGATGCGCCGTGACGCGGCAGCCGGATCACGCGCACGTCGTGGCAGAAATACTTGCCGCCGAACTGCGCGCCGACGCCGAGGCTTTGCGTCATCTTCAGGACTTCCTGCTCCATCTCCAGATCGCGGAAGGCATTGCCGTCCGGCGAGCCGTGGGTCGGCAACTCATCGAGATAGCGCGCCGACGCCAGCTTCACCGTCTTCAGGCACAACTCTGCCGAGGTGCCGCCGATGACGATGGCAAGGTGATACGGCGGGCACGCGGCGGTGCCCAGCGTCAGCACCTTCTCCTTGATGAAGGCGTGCAGGCGATCCTTGGTCAGCAACGACGGCGTGCCCTGAAACAGGAAGGTCTTGTTGGCAGAGCCGCCGCCCTTCGCCATGAACATGAACTTGTAGGCGTCATCGCCTTCCGCGTAGATCTCGCACTGCGCCGGCATGTTGTTGGCGGTGTTCTTCTCCTCGAACATGGAGAGCGGCGCCACCTGCGAATAGCGCAGGTTGCGGCGCAGGTAGGCGTCACGCGCGCCCTCGCTCAGCGCGGCCTCGTCGTCGCCCTCGGTGATGACGCGCGAGCCCTTCTTGCCCATGATGATCGCGGTGCCGGTGTCCTGGCACATCGGCAGGATGCCGCCGGCGGCGATGTTGGCGTTCTTGAGAAAATCGAACGCGACGAACTTGTCGTTGTCGCTGGCGTCCGGATCGTCGAGAATTTTCCGGAGCTGCGCCAGATGTCCCGGCCGCAGGTAGTGGTTGATGTCGCCGAACGCGGCTTCGGAGAGCGCGCGCAGCGCCTCGCGCGTCACCACCAGCATGTCCTTGCCCAGAACATTCTCGATGCGCACGCCATCGGTGGTGATCTTGCGATACGGCGTCTTGTCCGCGCCCAGCGGAAACAGCGGGGTGTGCTTGTAGGGCGGAACGGCTTTGGGCGCAGGCACGGGGGTCGGGGCGTTCATGGATCAGCTCGCAGGTTGGGAGGCAAAAAGCGCCGGAATTTCAACGGTCCGGCGCTGGCCGGCCGCGTGTTTGAACCGTTCTAATCGCTTTTCCGACAAAGGGAAGATGGCCAAAAGCCTTGCAGGGCTGTTGCAGGGCGCTTGCAGGGCGGCTGTGCGCGGCCCGGCCGCCGCGCTAGCCTGCCGCCTTTGAGAATGAATTTCGATCAGGAATTTCAGACATGACCTCCGCCACGCCGATGACAGCCGACACCGTTGCGCAAGCCCCCGCCCCGCGCCTGATCGGCCCGCGCATCGTACTCATCGCCGTCGCCGTCATCGAGGCCGCGTTCGGCTCTTCAGATGCGCGGGTCCTGCTCGGCGACATGTCGGGCATTCCTGGGGGCCTCGGCGGCGGGCTCATCAAGGCGCATCTCGCCGCGCATCCAGTACTGGCTCTGGCCGCGCTGGTGTTCGCCGCGACGGGCCGCGTGCGTCATGCGATCATCGCGCTCGGCGTCATCATCGTCATGACCTGGCTGAGCGACATGCCGGCGGTCGTCGCGCGCGGATTTGACCTCCGTGGCACGTTCAGCCTCGTCGAGACCACAGCGAAGATCATCGGTTTCCCGCTGATCGCCGCCTGCGCCATCGCCTATGCGGCGCACAACGAACATCCCGGCCGCGCGACCCTGCTGGTCGCGGTCCCGACGCTGTTCAACATCGTGCTGCTGGTGGGGTTCTTCATCAGCGTGATGATCCACGGGTTTTGATCGTCCGCGCCGTTCACACAGGATTTGCTTATGAATTCCGCCTCTCTTGAAATGGCCCCGCCGCCGATCAGCGGCCGGGAGCGATTCTGGCTCTCGGCAGCGATGGTGCCGCTTGCGCTGTACGAGATATGGGACAGCTATATGTTCTTCAGCATCCTGGGCCTATCGGAAACGGGCTCCGGTTTCAGTGGCGTCCTGACGAAGATCTATGTCCTCACCCATCCGTTTTTCGCGGTGGCCGCGCTGGTCTGCGCGCTCACCGGCCGCGTCCGCTGGGCAGTGGTCGCCATGGCCGGCGTGGTGCTTGGGCGATGGCTTTCGTATTTGCCGGGGTCGAACGGATCGCTGGCGGCCAGAGACATTTATGTGCTGCTGCAACCCACGATTATGCTGCTGATTGTTCCGCCGCTGCTGGCCGCAGGCGCGCTGGCTCTCGCCAGGTCCAATCAACTGCTGGGACTGGCGACGCTGCTCGTATGTGTGCCGGTGATCTACATCAATTACGAGATGGCATTATTCGCCATCGCCGTGACGATCTTCGGCTTCTGACGCCGGATAAGGCAACCAGACTTGCGCAAAGGTGACACCCGCGCTTCAATAGATGCGGGGAGATCATCATGACCGCACGAAGCTGCATGAAATTGTCGTCAATTCTCGTTTTTGCGATCGTGGCGTTCGCGGCCCCTGCCCGCGCCGACCGTTGCGACGATCTGGCCAAGGACCTCGCCGCGCAGATTCCCGGCCTCAAGATCGGCAAGACGGTTGCGGGGGTGATCTATCTCGAACACCCGGCGGTGACGCAGGCCTCGCTCGGCTGCCAGAGCCGCAACCGCACCAACGACGTGTTCGCCTCCACCGACAAGAAAAAGCCCGCGCCGGAATTCTACGACTTCATCGCCACCGCGGCGGCGCTGGTGTTCACGATCCCGAAGGCCGACACGCTGAAAGGCACCCAGCGCTGCGTCAGCCGCACCAACATCATCCGCGGCTACAATCTGGATTCACGCTACCGCCGCCTCGACATCCACTGCACCGTCGCCAAGACCGGCGTGCGGATTACGGTGTCGCGGGAAAAGGGCGTGTAAATTTATGCTAGGGAAAAACAAGCCATAGTATAGCGCGGGAGACATCCCGCCGCCGCTTACACTGACTGCGATAGGGAAACGGGAATTTTTCTCGCATTACTGACGACGCACAACACCGAGGAAAAACAGAGAACTGCGAAAGATTTTGCGACGAAAAGCCAGCGTAGCCCGGATGGAGCGTAGCGCAATACGGGGCTGCATCACCTCACAACGCAAATCTCTCCACCCGTCATTCCGGGATGCGCGTTCTTCACGCGCAGGCCCGGAATCCAATCTTCTTTTTGGCTTCGACCAGTAACGCTGGATTCCGGGTTCGCTCGCAAAGATGCTCGCGCCCCGGAATGACGAGCCTGTGGTGACGGCGGTCTCGTTCATCAACATTAAATCTGCGGGGACACAAATCCCCGTCCTCCAAACCTCTCTTATGTTCGCCATGTCCCGCCCCACATTGAGGGGCGTTCGCGATCGTCACGATACGCGGGGCGGGATGCGGTGGCCGCTTGCGGCGTCGCTCCGTCGGCCAACGGGAGCGGGCATGTTCGCCCGAAAGATCACCGGCGGGGAGATGACGACGCTGTTCGCGGACGGCCCAAAGCGCGTTATCCCGGCGCATCGCCTTGCGCCATGAGGCAACGCCAGATCCCGCCCTCGCAAGAGGAAGGGACGCGGCAATAAGTCCTCTTAGCGGTGATTACCTAAGGGTCGTTCACCGGGGGTTTTCGCGAAGCGAGCCGTTCCAACCATTGCGTGCGGAACGCCGGATGATTCCGGCGTGTTCGTGGTGACTACGCTCGTGTGCTTTTTACTTTGCGCACGAGGCTGCGGATGCGTTGGCGCATCCGGCGTTCCGCGCGCCCTCATTTCGGGGCGAGGCGATACTAAGACCTCGGGCGTCCCCGCGCCGTCACAACAACAGGGGCGATGACGCACGTCATTTGCGCGATGGGACAAGCCCACGCGCGGGCTGTTTGAAAAGGTGGATCGGAACTCGAGTTGATGCCGGCCGCATCAACATCCGCGATCGTCATCACCGGGCCTGACCCGGTGATCCATGCCTTGTTTTGCGATGCCGGGAGAAAGACGTGGATGGCCGGGTCAAGCCCGGCCATGACGAGCTATGGTTGGAGCACGGGCGCACAACACCTTCGATGTCGTCCCCGCGCAGGCGGGGACCCATAACCACCGGCTGCGGTGACAGCAAAGGAAAGAGTTGTCAGCTATCGCAGCAACACTGACAGCTTGGGGAGTATGGATCCCGTCAAAGCCTGTCATCGGGCCGGCGAAGCCGGACCCGTTGGCGGGGACGACCGGGGAGAGATTGCGCGGAACAGCCGGCCCTGACGAACTGTGATGGGAACAAGCGCACATCTCACAACGAGAGAGAATTCCCTCGCCCGCACTCACACCCGCTTAACCATGCGCGCGGTCCGGAAAAACCGTCACATTCCGGCATGAACCAAATGGTAACGTCGCGCCACTAACAGACGCCTTTGGGTCATACCGAGACGTAACATGCTGAAAGACATTCTGGTGACATCGGACGAGGAAGCGCAGCGCCTGCTGGCCGCGTTCAAGGCCATTCCCAACATGCAGGGACGGCTGAAGATCGTCGAACTCGCCGAACGCCTGGCGCGGGAAAAACGCGCCGCGCGGCTGAGCGTGCAGATGTCCGCCCAGATGGGCCGCTGATCTCCAAAAGACCGTCATTGCGAGCCAACGGGTCGGCGCGAAGCGGCGCCCGATGACAGGCTCCGCGAAGCAATCCAGAACGACGCCTACAAGACTGGATTGCTTCGTCGCAAGCGCCCCTCGCAATGACGAAATCGCTCCGCAAACATGGCACATCCTTCGAGGCTCGCCGCAAGAGCGGCTCGCACCTCAGGATGACGCAAGCGGCTACGCCGCGACGCAGCTCTTCACATAAACCCGGCGGGCCGAGCCGCGCAGCTTCTGGTCGATGGCCTGCTTCAGGCATTCCACCCTCGCCTGCGCCACGCACAACTGCATCTGATCGCGCGCCTGATGGCGGCCGAGGTGTTTGACCGCAACGGTCTGGCGGCAGCTCTCGCGCTTGCCGACGCGCGTGACGGGCTGTGACTTGCCGTCGGCCGGCGCGGCATAGGCGATCCTGGCGCCTTCCGGCGGCGCGGACGCAATCGCGTTCGGCAGCGGGTTCTGCGCAATGGCGATGTAGATGGCGCCGCCAAGCAGCGCTGCGTAGATCGCGGGGGTGACGATGCGCATCGGTCCTCCAGCTCACGTGATGGGTCTATGATCGACCAGACAGTCCGAATGCGACAGCAATGCGGCAACGCAGGCGATTCGGGAACGCGCGCCGCGCGCACGGCGGCATCACAAAATGCGGAGACGATTATCCCGCGCTGACCGGCTCCGCGTATTGCGCATCGGTGACCTGTTCCAGCCAGGTCGCCGCGCTGCCGTTCTCGGCCTCCTGCATCGCCAGATGAACCATCATCGTTGTGGGTGCCGCGCCATGCCAGTGCTTCTCGCCGGGAGGAATCCACACCACGTCGCCGGCGCGGATCTCGCGCACCGGGCCACCCTCGGTCTGGATGCGGCCGCAGCCCGTCAGCACATAGAGCGTCTGGCCGAGCGGATGGGTGTGCCACGCGGTGCGCGCGCCGGGCTCGAAGGTGACGCGCGTTGCGGTAATCCGCGCGGGCGCCGGCGCTTCGATCACGGGGTCCTGCCACACCGTGCCGGTGAAATAACTTGCGGGCGCGCGCTTGGTCGGCACGGAGCCAGATGACGTGATCTTCATGGAAAACTCCGGTGAATGGGCCGCCGAAGCTGGCGGCAAAAGCTGCGGTCAGTCTACGCGGCAATCCATCGCCGGGGGAGCGGTTATTTTGGCTGGCGCTGTGATGCGTCGTCATCGTTGCGTTGCGCATAGCGTATGCCGCGCAGTTGCAGTTCGCGCTGGATGCGGCGGGTCTTGGATCGTTCCAGCGCCGCGATCAGCCAGTGCAGAGCGGAATCGACGCCATGCACCACGCGCCGCGCATGGACTTGCAGCCGCTTCAGGCGGACCGCGCCAGAGTGATGGACGATCGGCGGCGGATTGCGGCTGATCAGGTAAGCGCGATAATCGTCCTCGGCGTAGACGTTGCGGTTCTCGTCGCCGGAAAACAAAGCGGCCATGGCCACCTCCCGTTTCGTCGCGGCGCAGATGCGGCGTGACGACGGGAAGATGAGCGCGAGGCCATAGGAATGCGAGACGGACGCTCCGCCTGCGATATAGGCGCGGTATAAAGACGCCTACGCGTCCAGCGCCCTGTAGTGGCGGAAGATACCGTCCTCGTTGAACGGAATGCGGCGGTCGCTGGCGAGATAGGCCTTGATGTTGGGCCGTGCCGCGACACGGTCGCGCAGCTCGATCACACGCGGCACGTTGCGCTCGAAGCGCTTCATGTTGTTCGGGAACGCGTAGCGCAGCCCTTCGACGATCTGGAACAGCGACAGATCGGCGTAGCAAATCCTGCGGCCGTTGAGATGAGGTCCGCCGCAGCCGTCGATCAGGCGCTCGAAATAGCCGAGGAATTTCGGCACGCGCTCGCCCCAGAATTCGGATGTGCGCTTCTTCGCGGCGGGGCGCTGGTCTTCGTAATAGAGCGTCGGCCCGAGCGGGTGATGGGTATCGTGAATCTCGACCACGAAATCCGCGATGGTCAGTTGCAACTGATGCACCCACAGCCGCTGCGGCTCCGCCTTCGGCGCGAGACCGTGGCGCGGCCCGAGATAGAGCAGGATGTTCGCGGTCTGCCCGATCACCAGCTTGCCGACTTTCAGAAACGGCGGCGCGAACGGCGGCGTTTCCTTGGCCGCGTCCATCATCGCCATCATTTTGCTCTCACCATTGCCGCGCCGGGCGACATCGGCATAATCCGCGCCCGCGTCTTCCAGCGCGAGCCGGACATATTCGCCCCGGCCCTGAATGGTCGGCCAGTAGTAAAGTTCATAGCGCATGGAACCCTCGTAAAACGGTTCGACGCGGAGAAACCCCGCGCCGACACATTAACCCGATCGGCATCAATCAGTTCGAGGCAAAACAGTACAGCAGGCCGTCGCCGCCGGTGCTGTGCAGATCGGCCTGCGAGCAGCCGCCGTCCGGCCCGCGCGAGCCATGCGAGGAATTCCATGATTTTGACGGCTCGTCGTCGCGCAGTCCGATACGGTCGGAATGACCGACCACCGCAGACCCCTGCGTACTGCTCGTCCAGTTCTTGCAAGTCTTGTCGTCACCGGGGGCGAAGGCGGTTCCGTCCGGCTGCGAACCGGTGAGAATGTCGTGACGGTTCGGCTGATCGCCGCGGCCGTTGACGATCTCGCCCTTCTCGTTGAGGGCCGACTGCTTGGTCAGCGCGTTGGCACCATGAAGATCGGCGACGTCCTTCGCGACCACGGTGCCCTTGGCATTTGTCCAAGGCCCCTTCCCGATCCGGTCGCGGGCATTCACCGCGGGCTTGCCGTCGGCAGCCTGCGTCGAGAGATAAGCGCGCCACGTCTTCGCGCCTGCACCCGCGGCTTGCGCCAGCGTCTGGCACTGGTTGTCCGCACCGGCCAGACCGCCAAGATTGCCGCCGTTGCCGATCGGCGTGCTGGTGATGAAGAACGTCATGTTCGCCTGCTGCGCATGAACGGGAGCGGCGGCGAGACAACAAAGCGAAGCTGCAACCATCGAAACCCGGATCATTCGCATCTCCCTTTGAAATTTTTCTGACCTATCGAACTTTCATGACCTCGCAATCAATCCTGATCAACACACAACGCCGCGACTTATTCCTGAAACGGCACCGCACAAACGAAAAGGCGCCGCGCAAGCGCGACGCCTTCAATCTTGTCAAACCGGAACCGAAACGGTTCAGGCATACTGGATCGCCGACAGTTCCCATCCGCTGCCGGGACGCCGCGTGAACGTCCAGACGTCGGTGACCTCGGTCGGTGTATCGCTGCCTTCGACGACCTTGCCGGTGGCCTGCTCGACGGTCTTGTCGACCAGCGAATAACGCAATGCCACGGTGGCGTAGTCGGTCGGGCCTTCACGCCAGGCTTCGGCGAGATCGCCCTGCAACAGCTTGACGCCGGACACGGTGTTGACCACGCCGCGTTCCTTGTTCGCGTTCAGGTCCGCAGTGAAGTAGGACACCATCTCGGGCGTCGCCAGCGTGTGGAGTTTGGCGATGTCCTGATTGGACCATGCGGTGTTGACCTCGCCGAGCAAACGCTCGAACGCATCGTAGTCGTCCGGCTTGATTTCGAGCGGTGCATCGTTCGAGTCGCCGCCCAGACCGAAGCCAAAGCCCGACCGCGCGCTGGCGAGCGGAGCCTGCGAAGGTGTCGGGCCGGGAGCCGCCGAGGCGCTGGCATAGGCCGGCGCGTTGCGGCGCTGCCACCACGACATGGCGAGGCGCACCACAAGATAGATCAGGCCGATCTGAAGGATCAGTCCGACGATCGACGACAAGCCACCCAGGCCGCCGAACAGGCCGCCACCGAACAGCATGCCAAGCAGACCGGCGCCGAGGAAGCCCGCGGCGAGGCCGCCGAGCATGCCCATGCCGGGACGGTTGAAGAAGCCGCCCTTCGACGCTGCGGCACCGGCGGCTGGATTGGTCATGCTCGGCTGCGTGATCGAGCGCTGCATCGGCTGCGCCACGTTCGGCGCGGTGCGGGTCGTCGGCGGCGCAGACCATGTACGCATGCCGCGGCTGCCGCCGCTTCCGACGCGGGCATCCGCGGAAGATGTGATGGCAATGGCCAGCGGCATCGCCAAGGCTGCAATGACCGCAAGCGTTTTAACAACGGCGCGCATGCGCTTTGGAAAAATCATGTCCGTTCCCTCTTGGCCCTCATTGGGGCGGTGATCCCCCGGCAGGGGATGCACCCTTAACATGGGCACCGGCAGCCGAAAGGGAAGCGCACAGATGCCGCACGGGCTGCGGCGCTCGGTCGCGGGCAGGCTTCAGGCGTGCTTAAGCGTCCGTTTCTGCTCTTTTATGACAGATTTTTCATGATCCCGCCGACATGGTTTCCTTCACCGCTGCAACAAGCTGGCTCAGCGTGAAGGGTTTGGGCAGGAAGTTGAACTGCTGATTCTCCGGCAGGCTCTTCTCGAAGGCGTCTTCGGCATAGCCCGACACGAAGATGATCCGCAGATCCGGATTGCGCTTGCGCATCTCGGTCAGCAGCGTCGGTCCGTCCATTTCCGGCATCACGACGTCGGAGACCACGAGATCGACCGCGCCCTCTTCACGCTCCAGCGCCTCCAGCGCTTCCACGCCGTTGCCGGCCTCAATCACCGTATAGCCGCGCGAGCGCAGGCCGCGCGCATTCAGCGAGCGCAATCCGTCTTCATCCTCGACCAGCAGGATCGTGCCCTGCCCGGTGAGATCCGGTGCTTTCGGCTTGACGGCTGCGGTCGCTGCGGCCTCGCTGGCGGCGGCCTCCTGAACCGTTTCCGCTTCGGGATAGTGGCGCGGCAGGAATATCCGGAACGCCGTGCCGCGATCCGGTACCGAGTCGACATAGATGAAGCCGCCGGTCTGCTTGACGATGCCATAGACCGTGGAGAGGCCGAGTCCTGTCCCCTTGCCGACGTCCTTGGTCGAAAAGAACGGCTCGAAAATCTTGTCGACGATGTCGGCGGGAATACCGCTGCCGGTATCGCTGACCTCGATCGACACGTAGTCGGCCGCGGGCATGCCCTTGTACTCTGCGCGCTCGACGTCTTTCGCCGATACATTGGCGGTGCGGATCGTCAGCTTGCCGCCATCGGGCATCGCGTCGCGCGCATTGACCGCGAGATTGACGATGACCTGTTCGAATTGCGACAGATCGGCTTTCACCGGCCACAGGTCGCGGCCGTAGACGAATTCGGGCTTCACCTTCTCGCCCAGGAGCCGCTTCAGCAGCACGTTGATGTCGGACAGCACGTCGCCGATGTCGAGCACCTGCGGACGTAGTGTCTGCTTGCGCGAGAACGCCAGCAGTTGCCGCACCAGCGCCGCCGCGCGGTTGGCGTTCTGCTTGATCTGCATGATGTCCTGGAACGACGGATCGGTCGGCTTGTGCGCGTTCAGCAGGAAGTCGTTCGCCATCATGATGGCGGAGAGCACGTTGTTGAAGTCGTGGGCGATGCCGCCGGCGAGTTGACCCACCGCCTGCATCTTCTGCGACTGCGCGAAGCTGTTCTCCAGCGTGCGCTTCTCGGTGGTCTCCAGCAGGTAGACGATGGCCGCCTCGGCATCACCCGCATTCTGTTCGACGGACGTCACGAAGAACTGGCCCCAGCGTTCCTTGCTGCTGTCCAGCATCGCCTCGACCGGCGGAATGTCGCCCTGCCCGTCGGCAGCCTTGTTGATCGCTGCAACAAGTTCGCCGCGTTCACGCTCGTTGACGACCGCAAAGATCGATTTGCTGGCGCTGCTCGCGGGAGAGAGCGACTGGGTCAGTTTCGCGAAGCGGGCATTGGCGCGCACGACGTTGCCCGACTTGTCGACGGTGGCGATCGCCATCGGCGTGTGGTCGAAGAAGCGCATGAAGCGCACCTCGGCCGCGCGCTGCGGATCGCTGTGATCGTCGCGGGCGCGGTTGATGACCAGCGTGCGCGATGCGCCGGGGGCGCCATCCGCGCCGAACGCCAGCTTGTGATAGAGCCGCACCGGCATGGTCTTGCCGTTGCGCATCCGTAGGTCGAGATCGAACACCTCGGTCTTGACCTCGCCCGGCTCCGGCACGATCGAAGTCAGCAGCGACGCACCATCGCCGGACATGATGTCGGCGACCTTCAGCCCGCCGGAGCCGATTTCGGCAAGATCGTAGTCCAGCCAGTTGGCGAGCGTCGCGTTGACGTAGACCAGCTCGCCGGCCGCGTTGACCGAGAAGAAACCGCAAGGCGCATGATCGAGATATTCGATGGCGTGCTGCAATTCCTGAAACACGTCTTCCTGCCGCTCGCGGTCGCGGGTGATGTCGGCCACCGACCACACCGCGAATTTCGACTGCCGCTTGTCGGTGCCGAGCGGGCGGACGCGCATCCGCAGCCACCGGCCGTGGGCGTTGTCAGCGCCCGCGACGCGGACCTCCTCCTGCTGGCGCTTGCCTTCGCGCGCGGCCTTGAGCAGGCGAAACACCGCCTCGGACACGTCCGGATTGCCGATGAAAACCCGCTCGACCGGCCGCACGTCGTTGGGGCCGGATGCTCCGGTGAGCGCGAGGTAGGTCGTGTTGGCATAGACAATGTGACCGCGCGGATCGGTCACCGCCAGCCCGTCGAAGGCGTGATCGGCGATCGGGCGCGTGATCGGATCTTCGGCGAGGCGGTCGGCGAAGGCGACGATCCCGGCGGCGAAGGCGAACAGCGTGAACAGACCGACCATCGCCAGCAAAGCCAGCAGCGCCAGAATGTATGGCTGGGCCTGGCTGCGGCCCAGCGTCATGAAGGCGACCGCCGCGGCGATGATCGCGCCCGCCACCAGCAGCACGAGCAGGATGCTGCCACTGCGCCGGGCCGGCTCATGGGCCGCGGCAAAGGTGGAACGCAGATCGCCGTCTGTGTCGGTTGTCATCGCAGCCTGTTGGACATCGGCTTCATGAGCCCCTGAGTGCCTGAATCGGGCATCCCGACGCAAGCGACTTTACGACCACGCCAATGCTCACGCCAGAGCCAGGCGGACACAGGTCCTGGGGATCAGCCGGCAAATCAGCCACGGCCCATGATCCCGCGCCGCAGGCGCATAACGTAGCCGATCACCTCGGCGACCGCGTGGTAATGCTCGACCGGAATCTCGTCGTCGATCTCGACGCTGGCATGGAGGGCGCGGGCGAGCGGAACATTCTCGACAATCGGCACGTTGTTGGCGGTCGCGATCTCCCTGATCTTGAGGGCGAGCGCGTCGATGCCCTTGGCGACGCAGATCGGCGCCGGCATGCCCCGCTCATATTTCAGCGCGACCGCATAGTGAGTCGGGTTGGTGATGATGACCGAAGCGGTAGGAACGGCCGCCATCATGCGCTTCTTCATGCGAGCATGGCGAATCTGCCTGATGCGGCCCTTGATGTGCGGGTCGCCTTCGGACTGCTTGTATTCTTCCTTGATTTCGTGAAGCGACATTTTCTGCCGCTCGAACCACTGGCGGTACTGGAACAGATAATCGAGCGTGGCGACCACGGCCAGCATCGCGACCACCGTCCCCATCAGTTGCACCGAGATCGTCTTGGTCACCGTCAGAAGCGACACCGGATCGAACCAGATCATGGCGTCCAGGCGATGGCGTTCCGGCCACAGCACCAGCACCATGACGGTGCCGAGCGCGATCACCTTGAACAGACCCTTGAGGAAATTCGCGCCGGCCTGCTTGCCGAACAGCCGCGCGAAGCCGGCCGCCGGCGAAATCTTGCTGAATTTCGGGCTCAATGGCTCCGTCGAGAACACCAGCCGGTGCTGGATCAGGTTGCTGCCGACGCCTGCGATCAGCAGGAGCAGCAGCGGAACGCCGAGAACGCCGATCAGCATCAGTTCAAGCTGACTTGTCAGCGACAGTAGGCCGGGTCCGTCGACGCGAATCTGATGCATGTTCATCAGGAGATTGCGCATCGGCACCTCGATGCCGGCGCTGATCGATCCCGAGAACGACGACAGCAGCAGCGTCGAAGCCGCGATCACGAACCAGGTGTTGACCTCCTGGCTCTTGGCGACGTCGCCTTTTTCCAGCGCGTCGTCGAGGCGTTTTTGCGTCGGGTCTTGTGTTTTGGACTCTTTATCCTCGTCGGACATATCCCGCCCTCAGCTCCGTGGTGAGAGTTGGTGCATGACGCCGCCGAAGTAGTCGAGATAGGCGCCCATCATGGTGGCGAGGACGAGGGCGAGGATCAGGAAACCGCCCAGGATCGAAAGCGGCACACCGACGAAATAGACCTGCATCTGCGGCATCAGCCGCGCCAGCACGCCAAGCCCCAGATTGAACACCAAGCCGAACACGATGAACGGCGCGGACAGTTGGATGCCAATCTTGAAAGCCGTCGCGAACGCGCGGGTCGCCAGCGCCGCGACATCGCCGCTCGACATCAGTTCACCCGGCGCGAAAGCATTGTAACTTTCGTTCAGCGCAGCGATCACCAGATGATGCATGTCGGTGGCAAACAACAGCGCCAGCCCGAGCATGGTCAGGAAATTGCCGATCAGTGCGCCCTGCTGGCCCTGCGTGGGGTCGATGGTCGTGACGAAGCCGAGGCCGAGCTGCTGGGCGATGACCGATCCCGCGACCGCCAGCGCCGAGAGCGTGACGCGGGCGGTGGCGCCGAGCACCACGCCGATGATGATCTCGTGAACCATCAGCACCAGCAATGGCGCGATCGACGTCATGCTGACGTGATAGTCGTTGCGATGCAGCGGCAGGATGATGAGCGTGAGCGCCAGCGCGATCCCGAGCCGGACCCGGACCGGAATGTTGGCCTCGCCGAATCCGGGGAGCAGCATCACCATGGCGCCGATGCGGGCGAACACCAGCATGAACGTCGCGGCGAGCGCCGGGAGCAGCGAGATGTCGATACGCATGAAAGGCGTGCCTCTGGAAGACCTGTGCCGCACCGGACCGTCAAGTCTTCGATCATGCGCTAGCCGCCGATGATTCGCGACGATATCCGCAGCATCTGGCTGTTCAACGCATCGGCCATATAAGGCAATGCCAGCACCAGCGTGACGAAAATCGCAAGAATTTTCGGCACGAACACCAAAGTCTGCTCCTGGATTTGCGTCAGCGCCTGAATCAGTGAGATCACGACGCCGACCACGAGGCCGACCACGAGCAGCGGCGACGACACCTTCACGATGGTCCAGATCGCATCGCGAGAAACGTCGAGAACTTCAGCACCTGTCATGTCTATCCCCTGCCCGCGGGCATCACGTTGCAAATTTCTCATCCTTCGAGGCTCGCACGCTTCGCGTTGCTCACACCTCAGGATGACGCTCTTTCTGTTTCCGTCACCCTGAGGTGCCGTAGCAAAGCGAAGGCCTCGAAGGGCGACGGAATTGCGTCATCCGCTCGAACACAAAACGCCATTTTCAGATCGGCATCCGCATGATGTCTTCGTAGGACTGGATCACGCGATCCCGCACCGACACCAGCGTCGAGACCGCGACGTCGGTTTCAGCCACCGCCGTCACAACGTCCATGACGTTGGCCTTGCCTTGCGCCATCGCGATGGTCTGCGCGTCCGACTTGCGGCCCGCATCCATCACGCTGCCCAGCGTTTCCTTGAGCACCTCCCCGAATGATGGCCCGTTTGCGTCCCCCGGTTTTCCGAGTCCGCCCGCGCCTCCCGCCGAATCCATGATTTTCGCGAGACTTGCATAGGCGTTGGCGGCAACTGTTGGCGAAGCCATGATCTATTTCTCCTTGTCAGGCCTTGAGAATGTCGAGGGTGCGCTGGATCATCCGGCGCGTGGCGGAGATAATGTTGAGGTTGGCTTCGTAGGATCGTTGCGCCTCGCGCATGTCGGTCATTTCGACCAGCGAATTCACGTTAGGGTATTTGACGTTCCCGTTGGCATCGGCCACCGGATTGCCGGGCTCGTGCTTGACGCGAAATTCGGAATTGTCCGGCTTGATCTTGCCGAGGCTCACCACCCGCGCATCGAGCGTGCGATCAAGCTCCGACGAAAACGTCGGCACCTTGCGGCGATAGGGATCGCCGCCGACGGTCTTTGCCGTGGAATCCGCATTGGCGATGTTTTCCGAAATCACCCGCATCCGGCCCGCCTGCGCACGCAGGCCGGATGTCGCGATACTCATCGAACGGAGAAAATCGTTACCGTCGCTCATGGCTTATCCCCTGATTCTCCGCACGACCTGTTCCGAAAACCGGCGTCCACTTTTCGGGATCATGCGCTAGCGCTTTCCGATCGCTGTCTTCAGCAGACCGAGGCTGCGGCTGTAGAGCGAGGTCGCCGCCGCATAGTCCATCTGGTTGGCCGACACTTTCAGCATCTCGTCCTCGAGATTGACGGCGTTGCCGGCCGGTCTCGTCTCGTAGCCGCCGCGATTGCTCGAATTGAAGGTCTCGCTGACGCCGGACCCCTGCATATGCCCGGTGCTGGTCCGCATCATCGCCAGCGACGGCATCGTCCCGCTCACCGGGCCAGTTCCGCCGGTGTCAAACTTGGGTTCCACCAGATCGCGCGGTTTGAAGTTCGGTGTGTCCGAATGTGAAATATTTTCCGCAAGGACCCGCTGGCGCTCCTGATGCCACTGCATCTTGGTGCGAAGCGCGGATAACATTGGAAGATCGGTGATCGCCATCGGCCTGCTCCGCCCTGAGACCCGAAGCAGCGCCTCAGGTAGGCAGAATTTGCCGTGTGTATGGTTAATAAGGGGTTAAGAACCCGCGCCCGGCCCATTTTCGCCATGAATGGCCTTCAACCGGGCAAGTCATTGAAGTACCGGCACAAGAACTATTTTGGGCCTGGATACTTCATAATGAGATGGAGATTTGCTGACGGCAGCAATTGCCGTCAGGAATTAACACATAGCGCGCGCTTCGCACTCAAATCGTCCCAGGTTGCTTGTTTCGCGGCGGGTAGCCTGCGAATCTGGCATAGGTTAAGAGTGTGGTTTGACGGGGACAGCACATGCCGCAAACACTTTGGTTTTTCATCGCCTTCGTCATCGTTCTGGCGTTGATCGGATTGGCCACCTGGCTGGTCCGCAGATTCGGCGGAAGCGCCCTGGGCTCCAGTTCCAGCCGGGGACGCATGCCCCGGCTCGCGGTGATCGATGCCGCTGCGGTGGATGGCCGCCGCAGGCTGGTGCTGGTCCGGCGCGACAACGTCGAACATCTGCTGATGATCGGCGGCCCGACCGACGTAGTGGTTGAGCCCAATATCGTTCGCAACATGCCCCAGCGTGACCAGATTCAGCGCTCGCCGGCCGGAACCGAACTGCCGCCACGGCTGGCGCCGGACGCTGGATGGTCCGATTCCGAGGTGCCGCATCTCGACCCGTTCGAGCATCGGGAGCCGCCCGCGCCGGAACTGCCGCGTACTGCGCGCACACCTTATGCCGAGGACGCTCGCCGTCCCGCCCCTCCGCTGCCCGATCGCCACGCCGCCGATGCGATGGCGAGTTTTGCGCCGGAGCCGATGATTCGGCCGCAGCCCCCGGCGCGTCCTGACACCGGTTTGCGTTCCGATCCGGCGCGCGCGATCCCGCGCAGCGAACGGACCGAACCGGCACCGCCCCGGATGCCGCGTCCGAGCGACATCGCCCCGAAGGTGCCACCGCTGCCGCCCCGCCCGCCGGCCCGTCCGGCCGAACCGAGCTTGTCGTCGGCGGATCAAAACCTCGCGGACATGGCGCAACGGCTGGAAGCGGCCCTGCGCCGGCCCAGTGACACTGGAGAAACGCGAGCGCCGTCGATCGGCCCTGTCGAACGTCCGGGCGCACCTCCGGTCGTCCCCGAAGCACCGAACCGGCCGGCACCGCGCGCTGCGGCTCCGTCGGGCCCACTGCCGCCGCCGATCCCGACGACCGCATTCGAGAATCTCGAAGACGAGATGGCCAACCTGCTCGGCCGTCCGAAGCCTCCCGCGTGAGATCGTCGAAAAACCCGCGTAGAGTTTTATTTGTTGCCAGCCTTGTCGCCGCCGCCGGATTCCTGATCGATCCGGCGAACGCGCAGGATATCAGCATCAATCTCGGCGCCGGCAACGGCGGCGTCACCGAGCGCGCGATCCAGTTGATCGCGCTACTCACGGTGCTGTCGATCGCGCCGTCGATCCTGATCATGATGACGTCGTTCACGCGCATCGTGGTCGTGCTGTCGCTGCTGCGCACCGCGCTCGGCACCGCCACCGCGCCGCCGAACTCGGTCATCATCGCGCTGGCGCTGTTCCTGACCGGATTCGTGATGGGGCCGGTACTGCAAAAGGCCTATGACGACGGCATCAAGCCGCTCGTCGCCAACCAGATCACCGTCGAGCAGGCGTTCGAGCGTGGCGTCGTGCCGCTGCGCGGCTTCATGCAAAAGAATGTCCGCGAGAAGGATCTCAAGCTGTTCATGGACCTCTCCGGCGAGCCGCCCGCGGCATCACCGGACCAGATGTCGCTGCGCATCCTGGTGCCGGCCTTCATGATTTCGGAATTGAAGCGAGCGTTCGAGATCGGCTTCCTGTTGTTCCTGCCGTTCCTCATCATCGACCTCGTGGTCGCGTCGGTTTTGATGTCGATGGGCATGATGATGCTGCCGCCGGTGGTGGTCTCGCTACCGTTCAAGCTGATCTTCTTCGTGCTGGTGGACGGCTGGTCGCTGGTGGCGGGCAGCCTCGTGCAAAGCTACGGCGGCGGGTAAACACGGGCTTCATGGTGGACGACCGTCTGTTCCACCGTCATTGCGAGCAAAGCGAAGCAATCCAGTCTTAAGGTATCGTACTGACGCGTAAGGAAACCAGCGTCAGCGCGCGACGGTAACTGGTCTGAGACCCTTGATGACCGGCAATGTCCCTGTCGGATTCGGATCGGTCTTGATTTCCGGCGGCAATTTGGCGCGGGCCATTGCATCGGGAAAACGCGCCTTCATCTCGCGCAGGAAACCGTCGAGCGTGTCGATGGTCGCCGCCATTTTGGCAATCCGGGCAAGGTCGGCGCTGTTCGCGGCCGCCGGCTTCGATGCCAAATCGAAAGCAGCGCGGTCGCGGCCGCCCTCCATCTTCGCATCGTATTTCTCGCGGAACCGCGCAAGACCGATGGCGTCTTCCGCCAGCGCGTATCCAATCGCGGCACGGATGACGTCGCCCTTTTCGGCGGCCGACAGCGGCTGGAAGTCGCGCCAGCGATCGCCGTAGAGCAGTTCGAGCTGCTCGGCGGACTCGCGCCAGCGCCGCGACGCCCAGTAAATATCCGAGCGCAGCCGGATCGCCTCGCGGCCCGCGACGTTCGATATGATGTCGAGCGCAAGATCGTGGCGGCCGATGTCGCTCTGCGCCCGCGCTTCCAGCAGCAGACGCTGCTGGCGAATCTCGCCGGCCAGATCCGCGATGCGCGTGCTGCGCAGCGCCGCGATGGCGCGCTCGGGCTTGCGGTTCATCAGATAAACCATGGCAAGCCTTGAAGCGACCTGCGCGCGCGCCGAGCCGTCGATCCGGTGGTCGATCTGGTATTGCAGCAGTTCGCTCGCCTGATCGAGCAGATCGACCGCGACGAGACGATCCGCCAGACGCCGGATCATTTCGTCGCCGCGGCGGCCGATGGGCGTGAGGTCGCGAAACTCGTAGAACATCGCAAGGGCTTCCACGGGCGGAAGATCGTCGCCCTTCGAGCCGTTGAATATCTGTTCGAACAGCAACGACGCGTCGTCCTGCATCCTGCGGGATGCTTCGGAATTCGGCTGCAATCCGGTGGCAATGCGCGCGGCGGCGAATGCTTCCTGGTAACGCCCTCTCGCCGCGTAGATCCGGCTCAGCATGTCCAGCATCCGCACCTCGATGGCGTCACCCCGCCACATTACCGAGAGGATTTCAAGCTCGCGAAGGGCTTCGTCCTCGGTGATCTCATCGCGCTTCTGGCGCAGTGCGATCTCGCGAAGCTGCGCTTCGACGGCGGCGGGACGATCGGCGGATGCTTCAGCCGCCCGGTACGCAGCCAGCGCATCCAGTTCGCGGCCCAGCGCCTCGGCCATTCGCCCGCGCAACAACGCAATCGATCCCGTCTGATCGGGGCCTACGCCCACCATATCGAGATCGTTGCTCCGCGTCGCCGCGCCCGGATAGTCCCTCACCTCCAGCGAGGCGCGAAACGCTTCCGCGATCACGATGCGCTGCAAATCGATCGGCAGGGCCGTAATAGCGAATTCGACGTTCTTGAACTTCTCGCGCGCGTCCGTCCATTTCTGTTGCCGCGCGTAAGCCAGCGCCTTCCAGAGCTGGGAATCGATGTTTGCCGTGACGGCGGGATTGGCGAGATCCGCAAGCCCAACCTCCGGACGTCCCGCAAGCGTGCTGGCGACCGCATGAAGAATGAGCGATGATGACTCTTCCTCGCCGGGCTTCAACTCCAGGAAAAGGAGATCGAGGATGCCCTTCGCTTCGGGGTACAGCCCTCGCGCAAGATAAAAGCGTGCAAGGTTCACATGAGCGGGCTGCCGCGCCAGACCCGTCGCCATCGCCGCTGCCGTCAGCAGCTTGTTGCGGGTGGCCATGAAATCCGACGTCTGAAAACCGCGCCAGTCCGTCACATCGAAAATCGGACGGATAACAGCCGTGGCGCGTTCCGGCGCGGTCATAGCCGTGGACAACGTCAGGCCGCCGGGGCGGGTCACTGTCAGCGTCTCCGACGCGATGCCCGCGGTTATGTCATCGGATTTCTGCTGGATGACGACACCGTGGATCGATTCAAGCAGCGAAAATTCCACAAAATCCTGACGCTTGATGAATCCGCGCACCGGACCACCGGCCGTTGCCACCAGCAGAGGATCGCCCGCATCGGGATCGGTGAGGCGGAGAAGCTGCCCCGGCTTCGCAAGACTGACGCTGACACTGGCGCGGCTGGGGTCGGCCATGTCTCGCGTAGCCACCAGCGGTTGCGGCGGCGACAGCGCCTTGTCGGCGAGAACCAGAGTCCATCCAAGCTCATTGCCGGTCAGCGCGGCGAGTTGCGGACGGTTCAGCCGTATCCGAAGCGCGCGGCCTTTCGGCAGATCGACCGGGACCGCATCGGCGACGATCCATGCGCCTTCACGCCGGATCGCGCTGGCGTCGATCGCCTGATCGGTATCGAACACCAGCCAGATGGAATCGGCGCGGCGAAACACCGCGGCGGGTGTGGGGCTAGTGAATAGAAAGGTCAGGCGAAAATCGTCGCTGGTCAGTTTCGCCTCGACGGTAACGCCTGGCGCGGGATTGGCCGCCGGAACATCAGGCGACGGTGCTTTCTTCGGTGATGCCGGCGGCTGCGATGACGCCGGAACTTGAGCCGGAGTTGCAGGTGCCGGGACTTCCGCGACCACGGCCGGTTTGGGCGCCGGCGCAGCTGGTTCGGCGGCGACCTCCGGCTTGGCGGCGGTAACCGCCTTTGCATCAGGAGCGGTCACGGGCGTTTGAGCCTCAGCCTTAACGTCCGGCTTGACGTCCAGTGCGGCTTCGCGCGCGATCTGTTCGGATGTCGGCGGCGTGATTTCGCTGGCCTTGTCACCGGGCGAAGCTCCGGGCGGTGGCGTTTTCGGCGGCGGCGAATTGGCGGCTTGCGGCTTCTGCGGCTGCTCGAACACGATGTCGACGATGTAGTTCTTTTCCTCGCGGAATGCGCGGACGTCCACCTCGCCGATCAGCGCAATATCGATACGCGACGTATCGCCGTCTATTTTCTGGTTGATCGATTGAATGTTCGCAGGCATCGCGATTTTGGCGTCCGCGAGATCGAAGGTCAGCGCGGAGGTGAACGAGAGCGCGTACTTATCGCCGTTGAGCGACGACGACACGTTCACGCCATCCGGCATTTCAAAAACAAACCGGACGAAGGTCGGCTGCGTCAGCGCCCGCACACGAACCGGAGGCCGCTTCGTTGCCTCGTCCGCCATCCGTTGAATGCGCAGGGCGCGCTCCGCCGCAAGCGCGCGCTCGGATAGCTCCTTCACCACCTCGGCGGGCAGCGCCGGCGGAAGTCCGACCCATTTCTCGGGCAACAGATCGATGAAGACCCGCTCACCCGCCGTCATCGTGTTGACGCGAATTTTTTGCGTCAAAGCCATACGGATCGCCGTGCCATCGGGATCGCGGCGCACCGGTCCGACATAGGCGGGAACCGAATCCGCCAGCAGGTCGATTGGAACATCGACCGGCTTCTTGAACTGGATCACGAGGATCGCCCCGGCAACCGTCACCTCGGTCGGGACGTCTTCCTGGAATTTCAGAACCAGACGGGCGTATCCGGATTGCGCCGTCAGGGTGGCTTCGCCCTTGACGGGATCAGCGCGGGCGGATCCAGCGACAATGGAAAAGCAAAACAGCAGGCTCCCCAGCACGCGCGCCGATGGCCGCAGGCCACAGCCAGGCCGGCCCGCAAAAGAGCGGGCCATTAACCCGGACATCCGGGCGGCCTTGAACATGCGGGAGGCCTTGCAGAACATTCCCAAATCTCTCTCGAAAGCGTCTTTCCCGAAGGCGTCTTTCTTGCCGGGTCTCCCTTGCGACGAATTTCGCAGTTTCGATTCCGGATCGGCCAAAGTGGTTCTGATGCGCGACTTCGAATCTAGAATTCGCCTGTTAAGGAGCTGTTAATCACATGCCTCAATTGCGGACCGGGGTTTGTGGCCTGCCCTCGATCTTGGGCAGATCGTTCGCGGATGACGATTTGTCGCCCCCCGCGCGGCGGGCCATTTCGACCGTCAGCCGCTCGGCGGCTTCCGGCTGCATCTGTCCCATGATGTCGGACATCTTCCGCGGCGCGATCTGCGAGGCGATTTCGAACAGCACGGACAGTTCAAGCCGGTCGAAGACCTTGGCGGCATCCTTCGGCTTCATGGCCTCGTACATCGTGACCAGGCCCTTGAATCGCGCCGCATCCGCTTCATTCTTCTGCTGGCCCGCGACGGAGACGCGCGCCTCGGTCGCCTTCATTTCCTCGATCCGGCCCTCGATGCGCTTCTCCGCGGACTTCATCAGGCTTTCGCGGATGTCGATTTCACGCGCGCGGGTTTCGATTTCCTGCCGCCGCGACTGCAATCGCTCGAGCACCGCGCGCTCCGATGCCGTTATCGGACGGTTCGGATCGGGATAGACCACCGTCCCGTCGGGGATCGGCGCGACTTCGGGAGCGGCGACAACCGGCTCCTTCTTCGCCTCCACGGAGCCTGTGACGTCCGTATCGAGCATCTTGCCGGGGGCCGGAAAATTGAACGTGTCCTGCGCCCATGATTTCGGCTGCGGCGGATCATCGTTCAGGATGTATCCGCCCTCAAGAAGCAGCCCGGATACCTTGAGCACGACCAGACAACAGATCGCGACCAGAAGTATCGGAACAATCCGGATGTCACGAAGAACGGCTTTCATGCAGCGAGACCGGTGGCCTTTCGCCGTTCAGAGAACGCCTGGGCGGCTGCAAGCAATGCCTTCGCGCTTGCCTTTGGCGCGGCGGCGGCAACAGGCGGCGCTGCTTCGGCCACAGCAGGAACCGGTTCGGGATTGGACGACCGCTCAGGATCGGACGGCCGCGCGGCGAGCGCGATCTGCGACAGGCGATTCAGGATTTGCTCCCCGGCCGAGATCTGCCTCGCCAGCTTCGACGACAAGGCCGCTCCCATCGTGAGCTGGGTGCCGAGATTTTCGTCGCACTCGCGCACGGTGACTTTCAATCCGCCGATCGCGCGTTCGGCGATTTCCGTGGCCGAAATCAGCTCGGCAATGATGCCGCGCATCGATTGCTCGTCGGCCTTGAGCCGCTTGAGGCGCGAGTTCAACAGCGCGCAGTATCCGATCGTAAGCAGCAACAGAACAGCAACCAGGCTCTCGATCACAAGTCCGAATAAATGACTCATTGTGCCTCCATCAGTTTGGTTTGCTCGTCTTGCTTCTCGAACATCGCGTAAGACGTATGCGGCTTGCGCAGCGGCTTGATCACCCGGATGGCGACACGGTCGCCGACACGTCCCATCCGTCCTTCGCTCAGCGGCACGTCGCCACAGCGGACCGTGACCAGAGCATCGGGACGCACATTCAGCGGCAGGGTGTCGCCGACCTTCAGGGTCATCAATTGCTTGAGCGGGATATGGGCTTCGTAGAGCACCGCATCGACGGCGATCTCGGCCTGCGCGATCTCGGTGGCCAGATGGCCTTCCCAGATCGGATCGCGGCCGAACTTTTCACCCATGAACATCTGCAACAACACGTTGCGGATCGGCTCGATGGTGGCGTAAGGCAACAGAAGTTCGATATTGCCGCCGCGATCTTCCATATCGATGCGCAGGCGCACGAGAATGGCGGCGTTCGCCGGCCGGCTGATGGCGGCAAAGCGCGGATTGGTTTCCAGCCGGTCAATGCTGAACGTCACCGGCGAGAGCGGGCGGAAGGCCTGCTCGGCATCCGCGAGCACGACTTCGACGAGGCGCTTCACCAGGTTGGTTTCAATGGTGGTATAGGGCCGGCCTTCGATGCGCAGCGCCGCCTGCCCGCGGCGACCGCCCAGCAGCACGTCGATGATCGAATAGATCAGGCTCGAATCCACGGTGAACAGGCCGAAGTTTTCCCACTCCTCGGCCTTGAACACCGACAGCACGCAAGGCAGCGGAATCGAATTGAGGTAGTCGCCGAAACGCACCGAGGTGATGCGGTCCAGCGAGACTTCGACGTTGTCCGAGGTGAAATTGCGCAGGCTCGTCGTCATCAGCCGCACCAAGCGGTCGAACACGATTTCGAGCATCGGCAGACGTTCATACGACACCATCGCGGAATCGATGATGGCGCGGATGCCGGAATTCTCGTCGATATTCAGTTCACCGTCGCTGAAACCGAGCAGGTTGTCGATTTCTTCCTGCGACAGGACGCGTTCGCCACCGCCTTTGCTGATGTCGATGTTACGGCTGCCGTCGTCGACCATCGCGGCCCACTGCTCGGCCATCGTCTCGGTCAGCGTATTGGCTTCCGCTTCTGCCGCGGCGGCTTCAGGATCTTCGGAGTCGAGCGCGCCTTCCCATTCGGCGGCTAGCGCATCCTGATCGACATCATTATCACCCGGAGACATGATTCCAACTTCCGTCCATCACTGGATAATGATTTCCTTGAACAGTACAGCGTTCACCTGATTGGGGGAGATCGCGGCGTTGACACGGCGCGTCAGTTCTTCCTTCAGACGAAACAGCCCGACCGACCCGTTGAGATCGCCGGGCCGCAGTTCGCGCATGTAGGTCTGGAACAGATCCATCACGCGCGGCATGGTCGGCTGGATCTGGGCCACCAGCGGCTGATCCTTGACCTCCAGTACGATCCTGACCTTGAGATACTGGACCCGCTCGCCGGGCGTATTCGCCAGATTGACCAGCACCTCGGGCACGTCGAGGAACACCGGTGGCTTCGGCGGCGGAGCGACAGCCGCCTGCTTCTCCTCGCCATGTCCGCGCAGAAAGAAGAACCAGCCGCCTCCACCCAGCGCGAGCACAAGCACGAGCGCGCCGCCAATCATGATGAGCTTGCGTTTGCTTTTCGGAGCAGCGGCTTCCGCCGCGCCTTCTTCGACCTGATCGTCGTCTGCCATAGCCCCCGCCCGCCGTTCTGGGATGGGCTCGATGCTGCCGAACTGGCTTTAAATGACGCGATACAAAGGCCGCCGGCGCCTGAGCGCTCTCGTGATGCGGACTTGCGAACCTCCGCACCAGGTTCCAACCGTAGGGGCGCAATGGTTAACGAAATCTTTCTTTTGGTCGTCCGCTAGGAAAATTTTGCCGGGGCAACATGGTCAACAAGAGGTTATTGCCGCCCTCCCGCACTTCGGGAAAATCAATAACAATTTGAAAATACTGCAATTTCCTGTTTGGCACGCTCCTCGCATTGTTGAGGACGAACCGCGGCTTGGGAGAGCTTCAACGGTTCGCACGATCCGCGCCAGGCCTTGGGAGAGGCAGGCCGCGGTTCAACAAGGGGAGATTGGCCGATGGAGAATACGCTTCTCGTCGCATTATCGCGGCAGATGTCGCTTGAGCGGCAGATCGACGTCATTGCCAACAACGTGGCCAACGTCAACACCACCGGTTTCAAGGCCAACAAGTCGCTGTTCGAGGAATACCTGAACACGGGCGCGCGCGAAGAGAATTTCGCCGCAAGCGACCGCCGCGTCAGCTTCGTCCAGGATCGCGTGGCCTACCACGATTTCTCGCAAGGCCCGCTGGAGAAGACCGGCAATCCGCTCGACGTTTCGGTCGACGGCAAGGCCTTCATCGCGGTGCAGACACCGGGCGGCGAACGCTACACCCGCGACGGCTCGTTCCAGATCAACGCCCAGGGTCAACTCGTGACCAACGGCGGCAATATCGTTCAGGGCACCAACGGCCCGATCACCTTCCAGCCCACCGACCGCGAGATCAAGATCTCGGCTGAGGGCACCATCACCGTCCGTGAAGGCATCGTCACCCAGTTCGACTCCATTCGCGGCAAACTGAAGCTCGTGAAGTTCGACAATCCGCAGCGCCTGAACAAGGAAGGCGCCAACCTGTACTCGGCGCCGGCCGGTGTCGTCGCCCAGCCCGACGTCGCCGCACGGGTCAATCAGGGCTTCGTCGAGAAATCCAACGTCAGCGCGGTCACCGAAATGACCCGCATGATGGAAGTCATGCGCACCTACCAGTCGGTCGCATCCATGATGCAGCAGCAGAACGACCTGCGCAAAACCGCGATCCAGACACTCGCTGACGTTCCGGCATAAGGAAACCGATCCATGCGCGCACTCTACACAGCAGCGACCGGAATGGCGGCTCAGGAGCTCAACGTCCAGGTCATTTCCAACAACATCGCGAACCTGCGCACCACCGGCTACAAGAAGCAGCGCGCGCAGTTCCAGGACCTCATCTACGAACACGTCCAGCGCGTCGGCGCCCAGGCATCCGATCAAGGCACCGTTCTTCCTGTCGGCATCGACATCGGCGGCGGCGTCAAGACCGTCGGCACGCCGCGCCTGATGACTCAGGGCACGCTCAATCCGACCGGCGGCGATCTCGACATCGCCATCCGCGGCGAGGGCTATTTCAAGATCCAGATGACCGACGGCACTTACACCTACACTCGCGACGGATCGTTCACGACCGACGGCACCGGCCGCGTGGTGACGGCGCAGGGCAATCCGGTGCAGCCGACCATCACCATTCCGCAGAATTCATCGGGCCTCACCATCAACCAGCAGGGTCAGGTGTCGGTCACCCTGCCCGGCTCGACCACACCGACCGTGGTCGGCCAGATCGGCCTGACGCGCTTCATCAACAAGTCGGGCCTGCAATCGATCGGCGACAACCTGTTCACCGACACGCCGGCATCCGGACCGCCGCAGGACGGCCTCGCCAATGCCGACGGCTTCGGCGACATGCAGCAGCGCAATCTCGAACAGGCCAACGTCGAAGTGGTCTCGGAAATTTCCGACCTGATCGCCGCCCAGCGCGCCTACGAAATGAACGCCAAGGTCGTCAGCGCCGCCGACCAGATGATGCAATCCACCACCGGCATGTTCCGTTGAGGGAGGGAATGATGGTGCGTTCAATCCTCATCGCCGCCGCTATTGTCGCCGGAATGTATGGCGCGGCATTTGCGCAGTCGGCGCAGGACGAACTGTCCAGCCCGGTGCTGCGCGCCAGCGTCACCGTCAGCAGCGACGTCGTCCGCATCGGCGACCTGATCGAGAATGCCGGAACCGCCGCGCAGATCGCCATCTTCCGCGCGCCCGATCTCGGAACCACTGGTTCGCTCCCCGTGTCTCAACTGCTCTCGGCGTTGCGTGCGCATCAGGTCATCGGCGTCGATACCCGTGACATCCGCGAAGTATCGGTGACGCGCTCGTCGCGCCTGCTGGTGTCGAAAGACATCGAGCTTCAGATCGCGCGCGTGCTGGAGCGACGCAACGGTCTCGGCGACGCCGCCAACATCTCTGTCACGTTCGAGCGCGACCTACGCGAACTGCAACTCGACTCTACCCATACCGGCGACATGCGCGCCACCGTCGTGCGCTACGATCCGCGCAACAGCCGCTTCGACATCACCTTCGAGATCGCAAACGACGTCACCTATTCGCCGACCAAACTGCGCTTTACCGGAACGGCGGTGGAAACGGTGGAAGCGGCGGTGCTCGTCCGCAGCGTCGAGCGCAACGAAATCCTGAAATCATCCGACATCGTCGTCGAACGCCGGCCAAAGGCTGAGGTCGGCAACGACATCGCCATCCGCGACCGCGCGATTGGCATGCAGGTCCGCAAGCAGATGCGTGCAGGGCAGGCATTGAAGCTGACCGATCTCGGAAAGCCGGATCTGGTGTCGCGCGATCAGGCGGTCACGCTGGTCTACGAAGTGCCCGGCCTCTATCTCACCGGCCGCGGCAAGGCGGTCGACAGCGGCACCGAGGGCGATGTCGTCAACGTCGTCAACCTGCAATCGAAACGCACCGTTCAGGGCGTTGTCATCGGCCCCGGCCAAGTGTCGATCATGGCCCCGACCCCTCGCCTCACCACCGCCGCCCTCGCCGCCACCGAGCCGCCAGCCGCTCCCGTCCCCGAATCCAGAAAAGCCGAGTAACAGTCATGTCGAAGTCCCATGTGTTGAATCGCATCGTTGTCGCCGGCAGTCTGCTGGCGCTCGGCAGCCTGGCCAGCGGATGTTCGTCGCTCGATCGCCTCGCAGCGATCGGTGAAAAGCCGAAACTGTCGGCGATCGACAATCCGACCACGCAGGCGGGCTACAAGCCGGTCTCGATGCCGATGCCGGCGCCACAACCGGCCTCGTTCAATCCGAACTCGCTGTGGCGGAATGGTTCGCGCGCCTTCTTCAAGGATCAGCGCGCACATCAGATCGGCGACATCCTCACGGTGACGGTCAACATCACCGACAAGGCCAACATCGCCAACGAGACCCAGCGAAGCCGCGCCAACAAGGAAGATTCCAGCATCACCAACTTCTTCGGAATCACCAAGGTGCCGCTTACCAATGCGGCGATCCCTCCCGGCAAGCTGCTGACGACGGACTCCACATCGTCCAGCGACGGCAAGGGATCGGTCAACCGGCAGGAAGCCTTGCAGACCAACGTCGCCGCCGTGGTCACGCAATTGCTGCCGAACGGCAATCTCGTGGTCGAAGGCAAGCAGGAAGTCCGCGTCAACTTCGAAGTCCGCGAACTGATCGTGGCGGGCATCGTGCGGCCGGAAGACATCCAGAGCGACAACACCATCGACTCCAGCAAGATCGCGCAGGCCCGCATCGCCTACGGCGGACGCGGCCAGATCACCGACGTGCAGCAGGCCCGCTACGGCCAGCAGGCCTTCGACATCCTGCTGCCGTTCTGATCGCACCAGTAAGGAGACGGTTCCCGCCGTCTTTCTCCCAGCTCCCACATCGGGCCGCGAACCTAGGCGCAGCCTGATGTTCCAAGACACGGCCTCTGCCAGCTCCCCTGGCAGAGGCCGTGTTCGTTGAGAACAAATTACTTACATGACGAATCTCGCGATTGTTCAGCCGAAGTTCAACGCAGTAACCATTTGATCACCCTGGAAAGCGAATGACGTTGCCGTCGTTGGTTCGGTAACAGTCGTTGCCGTATGAAGGGCTTTGAACCTCTCGGCACCAGCAACATGCTTCTCGATCAGCTATCGATTCTCGTCGCCATCGGCTTCTCGGGCGCATCGCTAGGCATCACGCTGTTCGTGATGTGGACGGTGGGGCGATCCGAGACCCATCTGCTGAACTGGTCGGCCGGACTTGCGCTTCTGGTGGCCGGGGTCGTTTTCTTCGGCACGGTCGTCGAGCGCTACAACGCCGGCTTTCTGCTTGCGTCGTTCCTGCTTTTGATTGCCGGCTTCGGATTGGTCTATGCGGGCTGCTCGAAATTCTGCACCGGACAGACCAATTGGACCTTGACCGCTGCATCCGTCGCGATCGGCATTTTCCTGACGTCCGGAGCTTTCGCGCTGGGCTATTCCGGCATTGGAACAATGATCGGGAATTGGGCGATCGGCGCTCTCCTTATAATGAGCGCTCGTCATTACTGGCTTGCGCGGGCGGAATCTCCGCTTCTGATGACGATGAATGCAGCCCTCTTCTTCATTACCGCCGCATCCTTTATCGCGTGCGGTTATGCGCTCGCCCAGCAGGGCCAGATCATCCTGACGTCGCGGCCGGCAAACTGGGCCGAGGAGATCAACTCCATCATGGTGATTGCCGGACTGACCGGCATAGGAACGCTCTCTCTCACTCTCAATCAGATCTGCATTGCGAACAGCCACAAGTCGGACGCGATGAAGGATGCCCTGACCGGCCTTCTCAACCGGCGCGCGCTGTTCGACAGCAACATGGATATCGCGCCCGCGGGCACCGCCGTCGTGATGATGGATCTGGATTACTTCAAGGCGATCAACGATCGCTTCGGACACGATTCCGGCGACCGGATATTGAAGACCTTCGCTGAACTGATCCGTGCAAACATTCGCTCACACGATCTTGCCGCGCGGATGGGTGGCGAGGAGTTTTGCATCGTCATGCCGGATTCAAGCCCACGAGCTTCAGCCGTTGTCGCGGATCGGATCAGGGCGCAAATCGAGGCGACGGTCGTGCAAACGGCGAATGGGCCCATTCGCGCGACCGTGAGCGCGGGAATCGCCGTTCGCTCGGCGGAGCTGGAGACACTCCAGTCGCTGCTGAACAGGGCGGATGCGGCCCTTTATGAAGCCAAGGCTTCCGGCCGCAACCGTGTTCAGATTTCCGGTTTCAGCCTCGTCGCATAACCTGAATAACTTTTTAGCGGCGCGGACCATAGTTGCGGACACAAATCGCCCCGGTGCCGGAAGCCGAGGCCTTGCACTGGCGATAGCTGCTGTATTTGCAATCGCCCGGTCCAGGCGAGTTCTTCAGACAATACCGATAGCTTCGCGCTTCAGCGCCGTTCGAAGCCGCGATGAGCGCAATCGAGAGAGAGGCGGCGGCAATGACGAATTTTCTCATAGGTCTCCTCCGGTTGTTTTGATTGCGCTAATTCCCGAAAGCCTCACATGTTCCGAAACGACGTAAAAAGCCCGGCGACCTTTCGGCAACCGGGCTCAATTTGATCGAAGGAATGGCTACGGCTCAACAACCGCGCGAGGTAGAGACGAATTTCCATCCGCTACTGGCGCAACAATTGGCATATCATCAATTTCCTTTGCGCTCGCAGACTTCTTACGAGCAACGGATCGATGAAGGCGCTTGATGTTCTGAACCGCAGCCGTGGCCTCATCACCGTCGATTAAATCACGCTTGATGATATTTTCAGTCAAGAGAGTTCGGAGGTAATCAATATCTACGCGAACACCGGAGCCGAGGCGGCGAATTTCTTTCCGAAGACCGTCGAGTACTTCATCCGTCAACAGCATCGCTGCTACGGTAAACTTGTTAGTGATTTGCTTTTCATGAAGTAGTTCAGCCATCGAACTCTTGGAGAACCCCTCTTTACTAAGGTTCCCAAAACACTCGAGGACTTCTTCGCTTCGTGCACTGGCCGTCAGCACGTCAATTTCGCAAACAAGGATTTTCTCAATCGGCTGACCGAAATGCACTTTATAGACTCGCCAGACAGCACCGTTGGTCAACACAACCCATTCGATACCTTGGTTTGCAGCATAGTCGATGGCTTGCTTGACGTGGATATCCTTTAAGTCAATCCCGATGGCTTTTACTTCGATCAAGAAACGAATGTCGTCATCGACCATAACGGCCAAGTCAACGAACGTGCCTCGGATCGCGTATTGACTGGTAACTTGATGATATTTGTCATAGCCGCAAACATCGGCCAGCATGTCATTAATGACTGTGACGGTATCAGCCTCGCTGACGTCCCGTTTCTGGATATTTGTTAAAATGGTGCGATAACGCTTTAACTGCGTCGTAATGCGGTTTGAAACCTTCGCTGAAATTCCCATAGGTGCCCTCCTCAGCCGAGGGCAGCGTCCCGCAACCTACAGGCGAGTGCAAGGGATTGTTAGCGCGCCTCACCAAAAAGGCTAACGCCCCGTGCCCTATTCGTCGCGATAGACCTTCTCGCGCTTCTCGTGGCGCTCCTGCGCCTCGACCGACAGGGTCGCGATGGGTCGCGCTTCCAGCCGCTTCAGCGAGATCGGCTCGCCGGTTTCTTCGCAGTATCCGTAAGTGTTGTCCTCGATCCGCTGCAAGGCAGCGTCGATCTTGGAAATGAGCTTGCGTTGACGGTCGCGCGCGCGAAGTTCGATGGCGCGATCGGTCTCTGATGACGCGCGGTCGGCGAGATCAGGATGATTGACGTTCTCTTCCTGAAGCTGCTGAAGCGTGGTCTTCGATTCCCGGAGAATCTCTTCCTTCCAGTCGAGGAGCTTCCGGCGGAAATATTCCCGCTGACGCTCGTTCATGAAAGGCTCTTTTTCCGAGGGCCTGTAGTTCTTCAACTTTTCCAAGTGCGGTCCATGTCGACGTGCAAGGCGGGACAGAAAACGGCCGCCCGCGCCGGAGCTTATATAGCGGCGGCTTGTGACAAACAATATCGCCGAAGGGCTGGAAATCATCCACCGGGAGCCCTCGGGCGGGCCTTCCACAAGGAACCGGTAGCCGCCCCGCGACGCAGGAAACGCAGATATTTCAGGGTGCTATTGACCGGGTTGGACGGCCGCCCTTTACGCACCGGCATCCGCCGGCCAAGCGCTATTGACCGGCTTTGGCCAGTTCGACTTCCACACGCAGTTCGATTTCGGACAGCACCTGGTCCAGCCCCGGATCGCCCGACGTCGCTTTCAGATCGGCTGCCGCGGTGCGCAGGCGGGCGACGGTGGTCGAATCGAATGATCCGGCCAGCAGCCCGATCTTGAGATCGTCGAGAACGTCGAGCGCGGTCCGCCCCCGGGCGATGGATCGTTTGCGGCGTTCCGTGGGATCCTCGACACCCTGCATCGCCAGCAACGCATCGATGCCGCTGGCTGCTCGCGGCGGTGCAGCAGAGCGCGTCTCCGCCGTCGTGCCAACATCGCCAAGGGAGAAGGTCGTCGAGCTTGCGCGCCGGGCGGTCGTTGCCGGCGAGGACAGACTGGTTCCGTTGGGTCCGTAGATTTGCATCGTGCATATCTCGCAAGACAGCCGGTCGAGGGGAACCGCTGGCCTTATCTCGTCATCACCGGAACCGCCTCGCAACCTAAAGTGGCCATTTATGGTTAACGGAAGGTAAACGACCCGGCAATTTATGCCGGATACGGCAACTTCGCCGCCGCGAGCGCCCTGCGCCAGGTCCCGATCCTTTCAAATAATGCAACTCATACAGATGCTTGCCTGATCCAGCGCTGTGGCACGGCCCTCGCATAGAGGATCGTGGTCCAGCCTTGTGGGGAGCATGGGGTGTGGGCCGCAAAGACCTCAGCGGGGAGCAGAGGATGTTTCGGATTTTTCAGGCAGCCTGCACGGCCATCGCCCTGCTGACCGCCTTCATCGGTGCCTCAAGCGCACCGGCCCACGCGACGTCGCGGATCAAGGATCTCGCGAACATCGAGGGCGTGCGCCAGAATCAGTTGATCGGCTACGGCCTCGTGGTCGGCCTCAACGGCACCGGCGACACGCTCAACAACATCCCTTTCACCAAGCAGTCGCTGCAAGCGATGCTTGAACGCATGGGCGTCAACATCCGCGGCAGCACTATCCGCACCGGCAACGTCGCCGCCGTGATGGTCACTGGCAACCTGCCCGCCTTCGCCACTCAGGGCACCCGCATGGACATCACCGTATCCGCGCTCGGTGATGCCAAGAGCCTGCAAGGCGGCACCCTGCTGGTCACCCCCTGCTCGGCGCTGACGGCAATGTCTATGCGGTTGGACAGGGTTCGCTGACGATCGGCGGCTTTTCCGCTGAAGGCGCAGCGGCAAGCGTCACCAAGGGCGTGCCGACTAACGGCCGCATCGCGAACGGCGCGCTGGTCGAGCGCGAGATCGAATTCGCGCTGAACCGCATGCCCAATGTCCGCCTCGCGCTGCGCAACGGCGACTTCACCACCGCCAAGCGCATCGCAGCGGCGGTCAACGATTTCCTCGGCGCCAAGACCGCCGAACCGATCGATCCCTCCACCGTGCAGCTCAGCATCCCGGCCGAGTTCAAGGGCAACGTGGTGGCGCTGCTCACCGAGATCGAGCAATTGCAGGTCGAGCCGGATGTCGGCGCGAAGATCATCATCGACGAACGCTCCGGCATCATTGTCATTGGCCGCGACGTACGTGTCGCAACTGTCGCCGTCGCGCAGGGCAACCTCACCGTCTCGATCTCCGAAAGCCCGCAGGTCAGCCAGCCCGCCCCCTTCTCGAACGGCCGCACGGTCGTCACGCCGAATACCCGCGTCGGCGTCCAGGAAGACGGCAAGAAGCTCGCCGTCGTCAAGGACGGCGTCTCGTTGCAGCAACTGGTCGATGGCCTCAACGGCCTCGGTATCGGCCCGCGCGACCTGATCGGCATCCTGCAAGCCATCAAGGCCTCGGGCGCCATCCAGGCCGACATCGAGGTGATGTGATGAGCATCATCCCGTCGTCCACCAAGGCCCCGACGACATTCGTCAACGGCCGCCCCGACCTTCTGATGCAGGAGGCGCTGACGAAAGTCTCGCCGCAGGCGCAGGCGAAAGCCAAAAGCCAGGCGCAGGATTTCGAAGCGGTGTTCCTGAACTCGATGTTTTCGCAGATGACCAGCGGCATCAAGGAAGACGGACCGTTCGGCAATACGCCGAGCACCGGCATCTGGCGCTCGATGATGACCGAGCAATATTCGAAATCGTTCGCGCAGGCCGGCGGCATTGGAATTTCCAATGACGTCTACCGCACCCTCATTCTTCAGCAGGCCAACGCCGCCAGCTAAGCGCACCGGAAGGGACGCCACATGACACCCCAGCAGCAAAGCGCCACCGCATCCTCTCCCGCCCCGGCGGCCGCTACGCCGGCAGAGGCAAGAAAACTGGCCGAAGGCCTGATGCAGATCATGAATGCGCTGCTCGGTATCGTGGAGCGCGAGACCGAACTGGTCCGCGCCGGAAATGTCCGCGAGGCCATGGCGCTCGAAACCCGGAAAAGCGAAATGTCGCGACAGTATGTCGACGCGGTGGGCAAGCTGACGCGCAGCCGCGACTACCTCAAGCAATCGACACCCGAATTGCTTACCGCGCTGCACCGTCATCACGACACGTTCCGCGCGATGCTGCAAATCAACCTCACCGTGCTTGCCACCGCTCACGCGGTCTCCGAAGGCATCGTGCGCGGGGTCAATGGCGAGATGCAGCGGCGCAGCCTTTCCGAACGGCTACACCGCGGGCGGGCAGCGTGCGACACCGGGGCCGCGCCACGTCACGCCCCTCTCGGTCAGCCGTACGCTCTAGGCGGCATTTTTCAAATCTGAATTGAATTTCATGCGCGAAGCGGCTGCTTCGCGCAATCGCGCGTTCATGATGCGCCGCGCAACTGCTCCAATTCGATTCAAATCATCGTCCTGCCATAAGCACAGGATTCAGACGGTTCCGAGCATAATTCGCATTGGAGGGTTGGGATTGACTCAAGGGAAAGCTAGAGGCTGCCATGAGTGCGGATTTCAACATCAAACCGGTGGGGGCATCGGTTGCCGCGACCTACGTTGAACCTGCATCTGATGCAGCGAAGACGGCTGTCCCGACGCAACTGCCGCCCGACAAGGCCGTAACGGCGCCGGACGCGTCCCTTCAGGCGCGCTTCAATCCGCAGGCGGAAACCGACCGGCTGTCGCGTCAGGTCGTGATCGATCGCGCCGCGGCCGAGGTCGTCTATCGGACGGTCGACAACAGGACCAGCCTCGTGGTCAAGCAGTATCCGGACGAAGCGCGGCTGCGCGCACGCGCCTATCTGCGGGCGCTCGAGATCGCCAGACAGGACAACGCGCTCAAGAAAACCGATTTGAGCATCTGAGTCATCCGCCGGAACGCGCGGCGCCGGAATCTAGCCCTGCTTGGCGTAGGCTGTCTCGAGCGACTGCGCGCCGGTGGCGGGGTTTGTCATCACGGTCTTGATCTGCGCCGTGCCCTGCTTCGTCAGGGTGAATTTCGAATCGCCGATCCTGAAGGAATTGTCCCGGATCAGAACGTCCTGGTACTTCATCGTACTGCCGCTCTGGTATCGCACCTTCGCGCGAAATCCGACGACGTTGGTAACCTGGACGCTGAACGAGATCGTTGTTGGCGTACTTGCCGGTCCAGTTGCCCTCGTAACTCGCGGCATCGACGGGCACGTAAGGACTCTTCGAATAATTGACGTTCGAGCCGACCGTGACGTAGTTCGCCGATATGATGCTCAGAAGGTCAGCCACGACGATGTTTCCGTATCGTTATGCCCGGCCTGACAGGCCGGCCGCAAGGTTGCAGTTGATGTCGATCAGCGGCTTGAGCTTCTCGCGCTGCGGATTGAGTTGCAATTCCACGGTCTGCGTCATGACGAAGGTGCCGATATTGACGATGTTCTGGCGCACCTCGATGGTTTGCGGATTCTCATCGCTGGTGACCGCGCTCAGCAGGATGGCCCAGAGCTTGCGGTTGAACAACAGCGCGGCGCTGAACTCGTCGTCGGTGCGACCCAGGTTGGTCATGATGTCTTGCAGCTTGTTTGCTGCCTTCAGGAGAGCCTGCGCTTCGATCTCGCGAGGAGACGCCGTTGTCTGGGCAGTACGTGCGTAGGCATGGGCGGCGTTAGACATTCATCACCTCGATAGGAGTTCGTCTTCGCGACTTATTAGTTTCCTGATTTCTCTTAGAGCTTTGTAAAGATAACCGCTTAAAATAAGATTACTCGCGGATTCGATCGGTTGGCGAAAACTGGGGACGGCCTCCAGCAAATCTTTGACGAAGCCGAGATACAGCTCCTGATATTTCGGAATGTCGTTCTCGAGATACATCTGCTGGACACAAAGATAGATTCGCTTGACCGGCGTGTTGGCGGTCTCCGCCGTCAGAATATCCTTCTCACGCAGGATCGGCGTTTCACCATCGATCAGGAACGTCGCGCGTGTTTCCGAATTGGTGATGACGCTCTGGCCGATAACGATCCGTTCAAAGGGTTTGAGCTCGACTCTGAGGGCCACGTTCTGTCTCCCCTGACAATCTCCAGCGTCTCCAGATGACGTCCCGGTCAATTCAGTCGTCTTGAATCAAATTTATCCCTTCTGGGATAGGCTCGATTCGCGGCATAAAAAAGCAGCGGGATTTTATCCCCGCTGCTGTATTGAGATCGGGTTAACCGATTATTGCAGCAGCTTGAGCACGCTCTGTTGCGACTGGTTGGCGAGCGCGAGTGCGGACACCGCGATCGACTGACGGGTCGCCAAGGCCTGGCTGTTCGCCGCTTCCTCGTTGGTGTCGGCAACCGTCAGGTTTGCGGAGCCGGTCTGCAACACGTTGATCAGGTTCTTCGAGAAGTCCTGACGGATCTGCACGATCGAGAGGTTCGAACCCAGGGTCGACGCCTGCGAGCGCAGGAAACTGCCGGCGCTGTTGAGCGCAGCCAGGATCTTGTTGGTCGAGGCATTGTCGATGAAGTCCGTGCCCTTGATGAGCGTACCAAGACCGAGACCCGCGGGATCGAGCGCCGTGCCCGCGATATTCAGCGTGGACTTGCCGGTTTCGTTGAACACCAGCTTGAGCTGATCGCCGGCGAGCAGGTTGACGCCGTTGAACGATGCGTCCTGCGAGGTCGTGCGGATCTGGTCGATGATGTTGTTGTACTGCGACACCAGACCGGCGCGCGTTGCCTGCGAGGTTGCGTCAGCCGAAGCGCCCACCACACTCACACCTGCGAAGGCATTACCCGGATCCGTGGCCGTGCCTCCGATCACCGCGATGTTCGATGATGCGGCGTCGTTGGTTGTGGTCAGCATGATCTGACCCGTGGTGCTGACGCTGGCTTGCAGATTGTTGGCCGACAGCGCCGCATTGAGCTGGTCAAGGGTCGAGACCTGGGTTGCACCCAGACCGAAGGTAATGTTGGTCGGCGTGCCGCCACCGGTCGAGCCGATGGTGAGGGTGAGACCGCTCAGTCCCGTCGTTGCCGCCGTGCTGGCCGGTGTGGTGCCGGCCACGAGGCCAATCTTTGCCAGACCCGAGCCGCTGATAACGAGGTTCGCAGCGGTGCTCGCCACCAGCGTCGCCCTGCCGTTGACGACCGCCGACCCGCTGCCGCCGCTGTAAGCGTCGATGGCGCCGAGAACGTCGGCGACTGTCGCGGTGGTGATGTCGAGGGACAGGTTGCCCGCGGCCGCCGTACCTGTGTTGCCGGCGCCGGAGTTGAACGAGATGGTCTTGCCGTTGACGACAATCGTGTCGCCGGTGTTGAAGGCCGTGGTCAACGAGTTGGTGCCGACACCGCCCGTCAAGGTGGTGGTGTTGTCGATCGGAGCGCCCGTCACCGGCGTCGAGGTGCGCGGGGTGATACCGGCGCTGAGACCGAGCTTGGCCAGGCCCGTGCCGTTGACGTTGAGGTCGGCTGTGGTGCCGGTGCTCAGGGTAATGGCGCCGGTGGTCGGATCGATCGCCGACGTGCCGCCGCTATAGGCGTTGATGGCGGTCAGAACTTGCTGAACTGTCCCGGTCGTGATGTCGATCGACAGGTTGCCGGCGCCCGCCGTACCCGTATTGCCGCCGCCCGAATGGAATGAAAGGGTCTGGCCGTTGACCACGATGGTGTCGGCGGTCGTGAACGCCGTCGACAGCGCATTCGAGGTTGGGGTCGCTGCACCTGCGATTTGAGTCGATGCCGTAATCGGTGCCGGGGTCGGTGCCGCGTTGGTGCGCGGGGTGATCGCGGCGGAGAGACCGAGCTTGGTCAGACCCGAACCGCTGATGTCGAGGTCGGAGGTCGTGCCGGTGTTCAGCGTGATCACGCCGGTGGTGGCATTGACCGCCGAACCCGTGCCGCCGCTGATTGCATCGATCTTGCCGAGCAGCGTGTTGATGTCGTCGTCGATACGGACGTGGGTGGCGTCCTGTAGACCAGTGCCGGCCGCCGTGAAGTTGATCGTGGTGCCGTTGACCACGATGGTGTCGGCGGTCGTGAACGCCGTCGATACCGCATCCGAGGTCGGAGTCGCGGTGCCGGACAGCTTGGTCGCACCGCTGATAAACGCCGGGGTCGGAGCCGCGTTGGTGCGCGGGGTGACCGCGGCGGAGAGGCCGAGCTTGGCCAGAGCCGTACCGGTGATGTCAAGGTCGGCAGTCGTGCCGGTGTTCAGCGTGATCGCGCCAGCGTTGAACGTCGCCGCCGCGCCGCCGCTGATGGCGTCGATCGCGTCGACCACGTCCTGCACGTCGCCGGTGGTGATGTCGATCGACAGCGTGCCCGCAGTCGCCGAACCCGTGGTGCCGGAGCCCGAGTTGAACGTGATGGTGGTGCCGTTGACGCTCAGGGTGTCGAGCGCGGTGAAGGCGGTCGACAGGTTGTCCGAGGCGCCACCCGCGACGCCGGCCAGCTTGGTCGCGCCGGTGATGCCGACGGCGGTGGTCGTGTTGTCGTTGAGTACAATCGAACCGGGGACTGCAACGCTCTGATAGGCGCCGAGGTGGTTGTTGGTCTGTGCCGAACCGGGGACCGCAACGCTCTGATACGCGCCGATGTGGTTGTTATTCTGCGCACTGCCGGGTGTCGCGGCGGCGGCGCTATAGGAAATGGTGTTATTGTTGGTCTGCGTCGTACCGGCCACCGTACTGGCGGAGCCGCCGGCCGTCGCCAGCAGATTCGCGGCTGTGACATTGGGCAGAGCCGCCGACACTGCCGTCGACTTGGTATAGCCGACGTTGGTCTGAAGCGCCTGGTTGGCGACCGACTTCGCGCTGTCAATGAGCTTCTGGAGCGAGGTGATGCCGGTGTTGGCGGCCTGAAGGACCTGCACGCCGTTGCCGATGCCGTCCAGGAGATTGTTGATGTCGCTGGCGCGGCTGTCGAGATTGGCGGCCGTGAAGTAGTTGGTCGGGTTATCGAGCGCCGAATTGACCTTCTTGCCCGTTGCCAGCCGGTTCTGGGTGGTGGCCAGCAAATCCGCCGTTGCCTGGAGCGACAGCAGATTCTGGCGAACTGACGCCGAGAGAACGATGTCGGACATAGTAGTACCTTCCTTAGATATGCGAGATGCCGACAACCCGATCGGCAGGTGCAGCACGGAGAACGGCGTCTTTCCCCGATTCTTAGGAGGCACGGCTTAAATTATGGTTAACAGCCGCTTAAATGACATCCTTAACAAAGTGTTGATGTTGAAACGGGCCCTGCCCGCCCGGTTCCCGACCCGGCTAACGGGCAATAAAAAAGCGGCGGGGTTTCCCCCGCCGCCTGATTCTTGCGTAGGTTCGTCGAGATCAGCGCAGGAGCTGAAGCACGCTCTGCTGCGACTGGTTGGCCAGAGCCAGCGCGGACACCGCGATCGACTGACGGGTCGCCAGAGCCTGGCTGTTCGCCGCTTCCTCGTTGGTGTCGGCCAGCGTCAGGTTGGACGAGCCGGTCTGTAGCACGTTGATCAGGTTCTTCGAGAAGTCCTGACGAACCTGCACGACCGAAAGGTTCGAACCCAAAGCCGAAGCCTGCGAACGCAGCGTGCTGCTGGCATCGTTGAGGGCCGACAGCACCTTGTTGGTCGCCGAGTTGTCAATGAAGTCCGTGCCCTTGTTGAGGGCACCCAGACCGAGACCGGCTGGGTCGAACAGAACACCGGTGATGTTCAGGGTCGAGGTGCCGGTTTCGTTGAACACCAGCTTGAGCTGGTCGCCGTTGAGCAGGTTGACACCGTTGAACGACGAGTCCTGCGCAGTGGTGCGGATCTGGTCGATCACGTTGTTGTACTGCGACACCAGGCTGGCGCGAGTGGCCTGCGAAGCGGCATCCTGCGACGCCGTCTGCACGGTCACGCCCGCGAAGATGTTGCCCGGATCCGTGATCGTGCCACCGAGCGCACCGATGTTCGCGGACGCCGCATCGTTGGTCGTGGTCAGGGTGATCTTGCCCGTGGTGCTGACGCTGGCTTGCAGGTTGTTGGCCGACAGCGCAGCATTGAGCTGATCGAGGGTCGAGACCTGGTTGGCGCCAGTACCGAAGGTGATGCTGGTCGCCGTACCGCCACCGGTCGCACCGATGGTCAGGGTCTGGCCGCTCAGGCCGGCATTCGCCGGTGTGCTCTTCGCGGTCGTCCCGGCGGCGAGGCCGAGCTTGGCGAGAGCACCGGTCGAACCGCTGATCACCAGATCGGCAGCCGTGCCGGCATTCAACGTCACCTTGCCGGCGTTAACCGCCGAACCCGTGCCGCCGCTGATCGCGTCGATCTTGGCGAGCAAGGCGTTGACGTTGTCATCGATACGAACGTGGGTGGCGTCCTGCACACCGGTGCCGGCTGCCGTGAAGTTGATCGTCGTGCCGTTCACGGTGATCGTATCCGCCGTCGTGAAGGCGGTGGCCAGCGAGTCGGTGCCAGTGGCGCCGCTCAGCGTCGTCGCGCCGGTGATCTGCGGTGCAGTCGCCGTGCTTGACGTACGGGCGATGGTCTCAGCCACGAGGCCAAGCTTGGCAAGACCCGTGCCGCTTGTGGTGATGTCAGCGCCCGTGCCGGTGCTCAGCGTGATCGCGCCGGTGGTGGCGTTGATCGCCGAGGTGCCGCCCGAGATCGCGTTGATCTTGCCGAGCAACGCAGACAAGTCATCATCGATACGGACGTGGGTGGCGTCCTGCACGCCAGTGCCGGCCGCCGTGAAGTTGATCGTCGTGCCGTTGACCACGATGGTGTCGGCGGTCGTGAACGCCGTCGACAGCGCATCCGAGGTCGGGGTCGCGGTGCCGGACAGCTTGGTCGCGCCGGTGATCGCAGCCGGGGTCGGAGCCGCGTTGGTGCGCGGGGTGATCGCGGCGGAGAGACCGAGCTTGGTCAGACCCGAACCGCTGATGTCGAGGTCGGAGGTCGTGCCGGTGTTCAGCGTGATCACGCCAGTGGTGGCATTGACCGCCGAACCCGTGCCGCCGCTGATTGCATCGATCTTGCCGAGCAGCGTGTTGATGTCGTCGTCGATACGAACGTGGGTGGCGTCCTGCAGACCAGTGCCGGCCGCCGTGAAGTTGATCGTCGTGCCGTTGACCACGATGGTGTCGGCGGTCGTGAACGCCGTCGATACCGCATCCGAGGTCGGAGTCGCGGTGCCGGACAGCTTGGTCGCGCCGCTGATAAACGCCGGGGTCGGCGCCGCGTTGGTGCGCGGGGTGACCGCGGCGGAAAGGCCGAGCTTGGCCAGAGCCGTACCGGTGATGTCAAGGTCGGCAGTCGTGCCGGTGTTCAGCGTGATCGCGCCGGCGTTGAACGTCGCCGCCGCGCCGCCGCTGATGGCGTCGATCGCGTCGACCACGTCCTGCACGTCGCCGGTGGTGATGTCGATCGACAGCGTGCCCGCAGTCGCCGAACCCGTGGTGCCGGAGCCCGAGTTGAACGTGATGGTGGTGCCGTTGACGCTCAGGGTGTCGAGCGCGGTGAAGGCGGTCGACAGGTTGTCCGAGGCGCCACCCGCGACGCCGGCCAGCTTGGTCGCGCCGGTGATGCCGACGGCGGTGGTCGTGTTGTCGTTGAGTACAATCGAACCGGGGACTGCAACGCTCTGATAGGCGCCGAGGTGGTTGTTGGTCTGTGCCGAACCGGCGACCGCAACGCTCTGATACGCGCCGATGTGGTTGTTGTTCTGCGCAGAGCCGGGTGTACCAGCAGTCACAGCGTAGGTTGCGGTGGCATTGTTGGTCAGGGTCGAACCCGCAACGCTGCTGGTGACGGCAGCGGTGGTGCCGAGCAGGTTGGAGGCGCTCACGCCGGCGTTGGCTCCGCTGGTCGCAGCAGACTTGGTGTAGCCCACAGGGGTCTGGAGCGCCTGGTTGGCGATCGACTTCGCGGTATCGACCAGCTTCTGGAGCGAGGTGATGCCGGTGTTGGCGGCCTGAAGGACCTGCACGCCGTTGCCGATGCCGTCGAGGAGATTGTTGATGTCGCTGGCGCGCGCATCGAGCGACGAAGCGGTGAAGAAGTTGGTCGGGTTGTCGAGAGCGGTGTTGACCTTCTTGCCGGTGGCAAGGCGGGTCTGCGTGGTCGCGAGAAGATCAGCGGTCGACTGGAGCGACAGCAGGTTCTGGCGTACCGACGACGAAAGAACGATGTCAGACATGAAACTACCTTTCTGGTGTGTGACGCAACGTGTACAAGCGTGCCGCCGATTTCGATCGACGAGCCGATGCACCTTGGAACCAACAATCTAAAAAGGTGTGAACCGGATTTGCTCAACTATCCGAAAAACGGCGGCGTGCGGGCGGGCCGCGATTCGCAACGGCGTTGATTCGACAAGGGTATTTCTTAAACCCGATCGCTGTGGAGTCGCCCAGGCGTTTACCTCGCGTTAACCATAAAACGAAAGGATCGCGTCAGTTGCCGGTATCGTTGGAACCGGCCCGCACAGGAGAACCGCCATGGCTTTGAAGGTCGAACTCAAGCCGCACGAGAAAATCATTGTCGGTTCGTGCGTCATTACGAATACCGATCAGCGCGCGAAGTTTCTGATCGAAGGAGAGAGGCTGCCCATCTTGCGTGAGAAAGATATCCTGACCCCGGCCACTGCGGACACCCCGGCCAAACTGATCTATCTGGCGGTCCAGCTCATGTATATCTCGCACGATCCGCAGGAACACCACGCGGTGTATTTCGACGTGATGCGCGACTTCCTGAGCGCCGTGCCGAGCGCCGCCGGCATGGTCGAGGAAATCAATAACCACATCTTAAGCGGCGACTATTATAAAGCATTGAAGGAATCGAAGAAGCTGATCGCTTACGAAAAGCAGCTTCTGGACAGCGCCAGAAGCGAGCAGGCTGGAGCGCGCGAAGCCGGTCTGAGCACTGCCGCTTGATACCACGCAGATTGATGTGCGAACGGGCTCCCAGAAGGGAGCCTTTTTCGTATGATCCATGGGATGGATAATAGCCGCTGGATGCAGCAGACGGCGGCTTAACCGACCGGCATGAATTTCAGCAGGCTCATCTGATAGAGCGTTGCCGTGGTCTGGTACGATGCCTGCAAGCTGGTTTGCAGCGCCAGGATCTTGGTCGCGACTTCGTTGTCGTTGATGCCCTGAATCGAATCCAGCATTGACTGCGCGATTGCTCCCGTCTGGGTCTGCCGGTCTTTCGCTGTCGCGATCGCAGCCTGGGCGCCGGCGAAATCGGCCTGGATGTCCTGAATCGATTGCTGCCCCGGGTGCACCGCCAGATTGTCGACGATGCGCGAGTTCAGCGCGGTCAGTTGCCCGTTCGCATTCGGATTGCTCGCGTCAGTCGTGACCGCGGCATAAACCGCGATGCTCTTCAACTGCGCGACAAATGCATCTTCATTGGCCCGCGCTCCGTATTGCACGGAAATGGATTGATCGATGGCGGCGACCGCCGTTCCTCGCGCCGGATCGGTGCCGGATTCACCTGTGTACCACGAGACCGTGTTGGCCGGAGTGCCGTTGACCAGTTGCGTCGCGGTATCGAACGGAGGACCATCGACGCGCAGCGGCGGCGATGAACTGAAGAAATTGTCCGACGCGGTGATGGCCGAAGCGGCGACCAGCGCCGTATTGGCCAGCGTGCCAACCGCGGTATTGAGGGCGGCATTGAGATTGGTCGCGGTCTCCGTTGAGTCCGCGCCAATGGTAAAGCCTCCGTCCGGTGGCGGCGACGACGACGATGCCGTGAGTTCGATGGTTTCCGACGTGCCGTCCGGAAGACTGAACGTGAATCGGACCTTGTCGCCATTGCTCGGATTGGTCGGGCCGAGATCGACGGACATTTCCGACGGTGCGCCGGGGGGCGCCGCCGGAGGCGCGGGGCCGGTCACGGTCGCGCCCGTCAGCGTCGAGGTAATCGCGCTGAGCTTGAGACCGAACGGGGATCCTGCAACGTCTTCGCCGATCGTGACCGATGTCGGCGTCGGCGATGTCAGCACCAGACGGCCAAGACCGCTCGTGCCATCGGCCTGGCCGCGCTCGTCGATGAGTTGATTCAATCCCGCCTGAGTCCCGCTGCCATTCAGGATCACGTCGGCAGGCTGGGTCGCGGGCGTGTCGGTGGCGCGGCCCGAAAACATATAGCGGCCGCCGACCGAGGTATTGAGGAGCGAGATAACCTGCGTGAACGACGCCATTGCGGTTTTCTGCCCGGCGGTTTTTCCCGCGCTGTCGAGCGTCAGTGTCGCGCCGGCCGCCGCGCCTTTGACCTGACTGCCGGCATCGGTGATGCCTTGCAGCGACAGGTTCGCGACGTTGAGGCGGGTGTTGATGACGGTTCCGGTATTGGCATAGCTGGCGATCGTCGACACTTGCGCGCGCAGACCCGTCGCCGTGCCCGAGTCAACGCCAAGGCCGGCATAGGTGATCGACTTCTTTCCAGATGCAAGCTGCTGCGTCAGGGTGTCGAGCTGACTCTTGATATTGAGAATCGACGAGCCGAGATATGATGTCCGGCCGCTAACGCCATCGATTGCCATGCATTCCTCACATTATCTGCATCAAGGACTGGAACATCGAATTGATGGTGGACATTACCCGCGCATTCGCCGCGTAGGCGTTTTGCAGCGATAGCAGACTGGCCATCTCCTCATCGATATCCACGCCCGACGTCGAGTCCATTTTTTCTGCAACGTGTTGAGCACCACATCCTGACCGTCGGACAGTTGCTGCGCCGAGGCCGCAGCGTTTCCTGCATGCTCGTGAACTGCTGGGTGAAGCTGAGCAGCGTCCCCTTGTAGGGCGACGCGCTCGAACCGACGCCGGTCGACGGGGAATAGGTGTAGGTGCCGGACGTCAACTGCGACAGAATGAAATCAGCGCGCGTAGTGTCGCCAGCCGGCGTCGCGGGACTTGTGCCGTACACAATCAGCCGTGACGGGTCCACCAGCAGTCCGGTATTGACCGCGATACGCCCTGCCAGTCCGGTCACTTGGGAACCGGAGTTGGTGATTGCTCCCGTATAGATGCTGTTGCCGTCGGTAAATAACGGAAGTTGCGGGCTTCCACCGGCCAGCGACGAAACGGTGGTTGTCACCGATGCCGCGTTGATATCGGACTGACCGGAGGCTCCGTCGTCGAGCACGCGCAACGTCGAGCCTGACGGATTCGAGAACTGGATGTTGGCGCCGCCGAGCGCGGCGTTGAGCTGCGATACGATCGACGCCATGCCGCCGGAAAAATCGACTCCAATCACCTTGTCGTTCGGATCGTTTGTCGCCGTATCCTTCAGCGGCAACACGCTCGGATCGTTCACAAGAACGATGGACACGTTGTGCTTCGTCCCGGTGACTGTATCCGTATAGCTGAGGTGAATGGTGTTCCCGTTTTGCAGGTCCGAAGCAGCGGGAAGTGCCAGATCGAAGCCGGTTGGCGTGCCGGGCGGTATGGCGCCCGAAGCCGGGGGTATGCCACGCCGTCCGTGGTCTTGTCGGACAGCGCGCTAGCCATTGCAGCCGCAAGCTGGTCGACCTGTTCCTGCGCCTGCACCAGCGTCCGGTCGCGCAGTTCGAGATTGGCCGCGATAGAGCCGGAGCGAAACGCGTTCGCGGCGACGAGGTCGATGCCGCCGCCGTTCGGAGCGTCGATGGTGATCGAACTCAGATTGCTTTTCGCCGGATCGATATTCCACTGCGTTTCAGCCGACATCGACCCCTGCGGAGTGAATGTCATCTGCACGGCGTCCACGCCGTTGACAAGCTGAATGCCTGAGCCCGTAAAGATAGAAACCTGATTGCCGTTGGTGACCACCCGAATGTCCATCTGCTGCGACAGTTGGGTGATGTATTGGTCACGCTGATCGAGCAGCGCGGCCGTCGCGGCATCCTGGCTGGAACTGCCTTGCAGTTTCAGGTTGATGCTGGCGATTTGCGCCATCGCATTGTTCGCGGTCGAGACGGCGTTGCCTATCTGGGTATCCGAGTTGGCGCGAAGAGCCTGGATGCCTTGAGTGGTCGAATTCAACTGCTGCGCCAGCGCCTGCGCCGCATTGAGAACGCCGGTGCGCGCTGACTGCAGATCGGGACTCGTCGAGAGAGCCTGAAGCGCGGCCGTCAGCGAATTAAACGCCGATTCAATCGTCGCCGACGAATCCGGGTCGCCGTAAACACTTTGCAGGTTGCTCAGGGCATTCGCCCGCGCGCTGGCGTAGGCCGCGCCGGAGGTTTCAGTCCGCAACTGGCTCTGGATATAGCTGTCGAGCACACGGTTGACGCCGACGGTCTGCACGCTGGTGCCGCCGCCGGCGATAGTCTGAACCTGATTGATGGTCTTGCGAACGTAGCCCGGCGTTTCCGCGTTCGCCACGTTGGACGAAACCAGCGACAGCGCCGCCTGGTTCGCCCGCAAGCCGGACATCGCGGTTGAAAGAGCTTGGCTCAGACCCATGACACACTGTCCATCTCAGTTCGGTTCGCGCGAAAACGTCGGCGTTATCGCAGCACGTTCAGCAGATCCTGCGCCATCTGGTTTGCCGTGGTGATGACCTTGGTATTGGCGGAGTAAGCCTGCTGCGTCACGATCAGCTTGGTGAATTCGTCGGCGATGTCGCTGTTCGAGCCTTCGAGCGACGAGCCGGTGATCGTGCCGCCTTTTCCGAAAATGGCCGGACCGGACTGGTCGGTCAATTCGAACGCGCCGCCGTCGATGCGCTTGAGGAAGTTCGCGCCGTTGAAGGTCGCAAGCGTGATCTGCGCGAGATCGATGTTACGGCCGTTCGAATAGTTGCCGACGACGCGGCCGTTGTCACCGATCGACACCGTCTGCAACGAACCCGCGGGGAAACCGTCCTGATGAATGTCGTTGACCTGCGCGTTGCCGTTGGGATCGGCAAACTGCGTCACGCCGCTGACGCCGAAGTTCACGGTGACATCACCGAGAGGCACGCCGGCGATGGTGGGAGCCGTCAGGGTGATCGACGCGATCGGCGGAGTCATCTGGCCGTTCGCGCTGAACGAGAAGTTGGTGCCGACGTTCTGCCAGGCGACCGAGCTGCCGGTGGCATTCGGGTCAACCTGATAAAACAGATTCCATGTGTCGGTGTGGCCGGGGCCCAACGTCGAGCTATCCATTTTTGCCCAACGGAACTGAAGGCTCACGGGCGAACCCGAAATATCGTAGCCGGTGGTCGCGCCGCCCGAGATCGACTCGGCGATGAACGACTGGCTGTCGGAGCCGATGACAACGCCTGCGCCAGGAGTGCCACCGCCAAGCCGGTTTACGGAGATGGGCGCTGAAAATCCCAGGGCCGCGAAGGCAGCAGCATTGTCCGATGACACCGCCAGGTTGTTCACGAGACCGGTGTGCAGCGAGACTGAACCGCCGGAAACGTTTGACGAGAGCGCCGTGTTGCCACTGAGCCCGTCAATCTTGTCGAGCAGTTGGTCGATGGTGCTGCCGATGGGGATGTGGGTCGCGTCATCCTGGTTTGGAGTGGGAACGCTGGATGCGTCGGTGAAGATGATATCGACGCCGTTCACCGTGATCTTGTTGCCCGCAACAAAGCCGGTGGAGAGCGCATTGACGTTTCCTGTCCCGGACAGTGTGGTGGAGCCGTTAATGAGCGTCACCGTCGTCAGCGCGCTGTTGGTGGGCGTGCCACTCTGCGCGTTGTCCAGAAACGGCAGCGGCGGGGTTCCGACAACACTCGGGTTGCTGGTAAAATCGCCGACATTGAGCAGTTCGGAACCGGGCACGGAGGTGTCGTGCTTCGTGGTCAGCGGATACCTGGCCAGGTTGGCGCGGTAGGTCACGACGGTGGTCGGCTGCGCGGGCAGGAAGTCGCTTCCGAATTTCAGAACCTGCGGATTGCTGCCGGTCACGTTTCCGGTGGTCGGATCGATCGGGATGCCTTCCAGATAGTAGCCGGCGCCGTTCACCAGATAGCCGTTCTTGTCGAGCGTGAAGTCGCCGCGGCGCGTGTAGTTGTCGACGCCGTTGAAGACGGGCGAGTTGTCGGTAAAGCTGCCGGGCTTCTGCACCACGAAGAAGCCGTCGCCGCTGATCGCCATGTAGGTGGAAACGGCGGCGCTCTGAACGTCGCCCTGCACGGTGTTGGTTTCGCGCGATGCGGTCGAGACGCTGCCGGCGAGCTGATCGTTGACGCCGGTCTCGGGAATGAGATCCATGAAGCTGGTGTCGATGCGCTTGAACGCCGTCGTCTGCGAGTTGGCGATGTTGCCGGAGATGTTTTCCAGCGCGTAGGCCTGGGCCCGCAGACCCGACACGGACGTGGTGAGAGCGCCAAAGATACCCATTACATAGTCTCCAACTTCGATCCGGGCGGCCCGCCCTGTGTCCATCGCATGGCCGTGTTCGAAGAAGAGATCGCAAGCAATGTGCCAGATAATTAAGTTAGCAAAATCAGCCACTTAAAAGAAAAGCCCCGGTCCTGCGACCGGGGCACAATTGCCTAGCGGGCAAGAATTGCCGCGCGTTTCAGGTTGTCGAGCCGTCCGCGGGCCTGAACGACAGCGCCAGCCCGTTCATGCAGTAACGCAGCCCCGTGGGCTTCGGGCCGTCATCAAAAACGTGGCCGAGGTGACCGCCGCAGCGGCGGCACAGCGTCTCCGTCCGCACCATCATGAAGGTCCGATCGGTCTTTTCAACGATGGCGTTGGGAAGCGCCTGATAGAAGCTCGGCCAGCCGGTGCCGCTCTCGAATTTCGTGTCGGACGAGAACAGCGGCAGATCGCAGCCGGCGCAAGTGAAAGTTCCCTTGCGCTTCTCCTTGTTCAGCGGACTGGAAAACGGCCGTTCGGTGCCCGCCTCGCGCAGCACATTATACTGGGCGGGCGAGAGCTGCTTCTTCCATTCTTCCGGCGTCTTCTCGATCTCGAATTTCTCCGCGCCGGATTTTTCGGCGGCGTTGGCGTCGCCGCCCAAGCCGAGCCAGCGAAAAGCCGAGAACGCGGCAAGCGTCGTGGCGGATGCAAGCAGAATACGGCGGTCGATCATGGTCAAAGCTCCGTGCAGGTCGGAAAACAGGCTGTCCATCACGATCTACGGGCCATTTCGCAAAACGTTACAGCAAGGCTGCGGCAGCCGGCTCACTTTCCCGCGATGTCAAAACTGAACCAGCCATAACGGCCCCGATGTTCCAATAACCCCGCCGCCGGAGAGTTATTTCAAGCCCCGCCGGCCGAACCGCCATTGTCCTCGTGACGCGACATCGCGGTCCGCTGCCCGGCTGCCCTGGCCTGCGCCTTCGCCGCCGCCATGCGCGCCTCCCGTGCGCGTTCCTGCGCCTGTTCGCGGCCGCGCGCCCGCTCGCGAAAACGCGACAACGCTCCCGCCGCCGCTGAATGTCCGCGCGACCACACGCCAACCACCTGCCCCGCGATGCGTCCCGCCGAGCCACCGGCCCAGACCAGTTCAAATGGCGAGAACAGCCGCCAGCGGTCGTCGCCCTGCTGGATCGCCCGCGCCACGAGCTGACCGCCCATCGCCGTCGTGTTCAGCCCCTGACGGCCGAAGCCGCTGAGAACCCAGAGGCCGGGTTGCAGTTCGCCGACCTGCGGCATGCCGTGCACCGTCTGCCCGAACATGCCGCTCCATGCGTCCGCGATCCTGACCGGCCCGAGATTGGGAAAAATCGCCGCGATGCGGCTTTGAATGCGCTTTGCATAACGCTGCGGATCGCCCTGCCATGTCGTCTCCGGGCTCGACCACAGCAGCCGGTCGCCATCGACGATTCGGAAATGATCGATGTCGTGCGTATCGGCTACTGACCCCCGGAAGGTGATCGCGCCGGCAAGACGCTCGCCGAGCGGCTCGGTCAATGCCGCGTAGCGCCATGTCGGCAGCAGCGTGGCCGTGAGACGCCGGCCCGGCGCACCGAGATGCGCATTGCCAGCGAAGACAATGTGAGAGCAGCGCAGTTTCGCGGACGGCGTTGCCACGCGCTTGCGGATGCCGGCCGGATCGATGCTGACGACAGGCGTGTCTTCGAAGATCCGCACACCTGCGTCTTCCGCGAGCGCCGCGAGTCGATGCACATATTGCCGCCCGTCGATCTGGAAGGCTTTCGGAAAATGGATCGCGTGGAAATAACGATCCGTCTTCAGCGCTTCGCGCACGCGATCGATCTGCCAGCCTTCGACTTCGGTGCCGAAATCTTCTCCGAGCGTTTGCAGCCGACTGATCAGTTCATCGCCGGCATCGACCTTGGAGACTTCAAGTGCGCCCTCGTTCAACGCCGCGCCGGGCGTACCGCTCACGGTGGCGCGAACATAGTCGGCGCCTTCCTGCGCAAGCGACCAGAGGGCGCGGGCATTCTCAAAGCCGACACGCTCGATCAGGCCCGACACCGCAACGCCATAACCGGGCATGACGGTGCCGAGATTGTGGCCCGACGCGTTCCACCCGATGTTGCGGCCTTCGAGCAGCGCGACGCTGGCGCCCATCCGAGCCGCTTCCAGCGCCATCGTCAGACCGGCAAGCCCTCCTCCGACGACGCAGATGTCAACATCCAGATCGAACGTCAGCCGTTCGCGGATGGAGACATCTGTCGAAGAATTCTGCGGAGACCCGTCCATGCCACCGTCCCGGAAATCGTCTGTCTCAAGGCATCCATTTTATGGGTGTAACAGCGTTCATGTCTGCCACTTTATTCCCCACGCGCTTGTACACTATTTCCGCTCATGCCCTAATGTGGTGGTTCGCAAGTCCGCAACATTTTCTCGGCACGTCCATTTGCGGACTTGCGAACCAAAACCACATTAGAATCGTAATTTTCTAGTGTCCTTTTGAATCCGAAGTTCGCTACGGAACGCGCTGCAAAACGAGGCGAACTTCGGATTCAGGATACTAGTATGCGAAATTCCATCGTCCACCGGAACGAGATCGCGATATGCGCCGTCTGATCCTGCTGCGCCACGCCAAGACCGAACGGGACGCCCCCTCGGGAAAGGATCAGGATCGCCGCCTCGACGAACGCGGCAGGCAGGATGGCGCGGAGATCGGCCGATGGCTGGCGCTCCACGATTATCGTCCCGACCTCGCGCTGGTCTCGTCAGCGGTGCGCGCGCAAGAAACATGGGAACTGCTCCGCCCGGCCATGCCGTCCACACGAGCCAAGCATTTGCCGGAACTGTACGGGGCCGATACATCCGGACTGCTGAGAGTCATTCACGGCATGACGAGCGCGGACCCACAGCGCCTTTTGATCGTCGCGCACAACCCCGGCCTGCACGAACTGGCGCTCGGCCTGATCTCCGGCGGCGATCCGGCGGGGCGACATGCGCTGGCCGCCAACCTGCCGACGGCGGGCGTCGCCGTGATCGATTTCGCAACTGACGACTGGGACGACATCCGCTTCCGCAGCGGGCGGCTTGAACGTTTCGTCAGCCCGAAACTTTTACGCGAAAACAGCGACTAGCGCACGCCAGCGGGCGCGTCATGCAACCGCCTTGCATCTTGCCGCCGGGGAATTCATCGTGGGTCATCCTAGTGGAGTGGATTTGACATTCGCCACCCAGCCAACGGCGGATGCGAATGTTAGAATTGGACCACTGGCTTCTGACCGGAGAGACCGATGTTTCAGTCCATCCTCGTGCCGATCGACCTCGCCGACACCGACCTTGCAAAACCGGCCATCGAGACCGCGGCCTCCCTGTCGAAATCCTCCGGCGGCACCGTGCGGCTGGTCAACGTGATGCCGATCACGCCGGTGATGCTGGCGGAATACGTCCCGCCCGATTTCGAAATCCAGCAGCGGCAATCGTCGGAAGAAGCGCTGGCCATCGTGGCGCGCGAATCCGGCATCGAGAGCCGGCGCATCTCGGTCACCGTGCGGCAAGGCGGCATCTATCATGAGATACTCGAGGAAGCCGCCGACATCGGCGCCGACCTGATCGTGATGACCTCGCATCGGCCTTCGATGCAAACTTATTTTCTCGGCTCCAATGCCGGACATGTCGTCCGCTATGCGAAATGTTCGGTGCTGGTGGTTCGGCACTAGAGCGCGGTTCGGACGTCATATCCGTGACAAAGATCACAAAGCGGTTTTCACGGTCCCCGCCCGCTTTCATCCGATCCGGTTATTGGCTAACGTCACTCGCCGCCGGGAGGTGATCCCCATCATCGGGCGGCTGAGGTTTGGCCGGGCCGGCCAACGAAGCCCGGCCGAGCTGACCCACCCACCCACCGCGATGGTTTCCGTTACGGCAACACATCCTGTGGCAGCGCGTCGAACGTATAACGGCGTGGCCTGTTGCGGCGCATGAAGCCGCCGATCTGCCAGCCAAACAGCGCGGCAAAGCCCATGAGAAACAGCGCGCCGGCGAATTCCGCCGTGAGCAGCGCCCGGATCAGCAAACCCAGCATTGCGATGCCGACGACCGCAATGACCGCCATCCCCGCCAGATAGATTTTCGGATTGATACCGACGACCAGCACGGCCCTGCTTTGTATGTCGGCAAGACGCCGGTGCAACTCCACGACAAATGCGCGGTAGCCGTTGTCCTGCGGCGACATCAGCGCCACCGTGTGCCACGTCGTCGAATAGAGCGTGACGCGTTCGCCGCGCGTGTCCTCGATATCGGTTCGGAATCGGCGCGACTGCATCGACACGGGACGATAGGACAGGCGAATGGCTGCGATCTTGTCCAGCGGCCAAACGCCCTTCTTTCCCTTTGCCTGCCACGACAGGCCATCCTCCGTGAGATCGAACTGCGATGCACTGCCGACGAGGGACGGCTTGAAGATATACTGGGTGCCATCGCCGGCGGTCTCTGAACCGATCGCCCCTCCTCGCAGTCCGGGCTTGAATATTTGCGAGAGCATGGAAGTCCTTCAATCGATCGCGAGCGGCTGCGTCCATCCTCGCTTGCGTGTCAGATGGCAGGCGTTCTACAACTCATAGCAGCACAACGCATCCGGACGAAATATCCGATGGCCAAGCCAGCCTATTTCTCACGTCACATCGTTCTCGCCGGATCGATCCTGTTCGGCGTGCTGCTGGCGCTCGGCATCCACATCATCATCCAGCGATTCGATCTCAATCTCGCCGATTTGTGGAAGTCCGACGCGCCGGGGCTGATCCCCGCGCGCGCGGCGCTGGCGTGGTGGCTGATCGCGGGAGTGGCGTTTCTGGCGGGCTTCATCGCCGCATCGCTGATGCACGGCGCGGTATCCGGCCAGATTCCGTTGCGGCTGCGGCAATTCCTGATCGCGGTGGGCATCATCATGCTGATGGCCGCGGGACAGGCGGCGTCCGCTCCGAGCTCGATCCCGACGCTGTCCGGCGTTCTGGCTGCCGTCGCAGCATTATGCCTCGGCGCGGTGATGTCATTTTGCGGCGCGCAATTCGCGCTGCGCCGCGCCTGACTTCGCGCACGCGAAAACGCCATGCGGCATTGCACCGACGCGGCGTTATGTCCCATCATTTCCCTCATCAGTAGAACAGCAACCGCAGATCAGCTTGCAGCCTTCATGATCGTTGCGACCCAGTCGCATCAACCGCACAATCACCGCGGATCATGCGTGTTCTCATTTGTTCCTGACAGTCAGTGAAAGGCCGATCGGCGCGGAGGGAACGGAACTGCCGCCGCGCCCTTTGAGGCCATGCGGTCATTTCCCATATGCAACGATAGCGTTAATCGCGGCGTCCAGCTCAGTGTGAAGCGCATATGACACCTGCGGCCCGCGATTTCTTGTGCTGCATCAACGGCTCGCGCCGCTCAACGGCCTATTTTCCAAAGGCAGGATTTCGCGTATGAGTACCGCCGCAGCCGCTTGCTCACTGTCGCCTCAATCGGCTTTTATAGAATTCGCGCCCAGCCGGGAGGACGAATGCAGGGATTTTTGAACACGCTCCGGCGTGTTTTTCGAGAGAAGATCGGCTGGAAAAAGGTCGGAATTGCCGCCAGCCTTTTGATCGTTTCCATCGCCATCATGCATCTGTTCCGCACCCTGAAGGGTGTGGACACAGCGATGGTGCTGACCGCGCTCGCGGAGAAGTCCGAGGGCCAGATCGCGCTCGCCGCCTTGTGCGTGATGGGCGCGTTCTTCACCCTCACCTTCTACGACCTGTTCGCACTGCGGACCATCGGCAAGATGCATGTGCCCTACCGCATCGCCGCGCTTTCGAGCTTCACGAGCTATACGGTCGGCCACAACATCGGCGCGACGGTTTTCACCGGCGGCGCGATCCGCTTCCGCATCTATTCGGACTGGGGCCTGACCGCGATCGACGTCGCGAAAATCTGCTTCATCTCCGGCCTGACCTTCTGGCTCGGCAACACGTTCGTGCTCGGCATCGGCATGATCTGGCATCCTGCCGCCGCGGCCTCCATCGATCTTTTACCGGAAAGCATCAACCAACTCATCGGTGTGGGATTGCTTGCAGGCATTGCCATCTACCTCACATGGATCGCGACCGGCCACGGCCGCCGTCAGCTCGGCAAGGACGGCTGGAAGGTGTCGCTGCCGTCCGCGCCGCTCACCCTCTTGCAGATCCTGATCGGCGTGGTCGATCTCGGCTTCTGCGCGCTGGCGATGTATCTGCTGGCACCATCGCATCCCGATCTCGATTTCGTCACGCTGTCCGTCGTCTTCATTCTTGCGACGCTGCTCGGCTTCGCCAGTCACGCGCCGGGCAGTCTCGGCGTGTTCGACGCGGCCATGCTGATCGGACTGCCGATGCTCGGTAAGGAAGAGCTGCTGGCGTCCCTGCTGGTGTTCCGCATTCTCTATTTCCTGATCCCGTTCGCCACGTCGATTACGATCCTGGGCGTCCGGGAATTGTGGCTCAGCGTGATCCAGCCGTGGCAGCAGAGCCGGAAACTCCGGCCCGCCCCTGCTGTCGCGCAATCGTCACCTCAGCAGGTGAAGTCCAAGCAGGCCGCCGAATAACCGCCGCACAAAGATGCGGCTTGTGAGGCTTGGGGGCGTGTTCTACCTTTTTGGCGCACCCCACATTTTGGCCTCATCCGTCGGCTTCAAAACCAGCATGATCCAGTCGCGCGCCATTCGCCTCTCGCTCAGGACCTGCCTCCTGATCGCGATGCTCGCGGGGGTGACGGCGAGCCGCGTCGCGGCGCAGACGCCGCCGGTCGCGGAGACCGCACAGGCCGTACAGCCCGGCACCGCGATGCAGATTTCGTGGGAAGTCCGCAATCGCTTCCGGCTGTTTCGTGAGGAGCGCGACTTCCTGCTCCATGTGGAGTCGCTGAAAGGCCGCAATATCCTTGAAGCCGAACAGGCGCTGGCGACGCAGAGCGACGGGCGCGGCTGGGCGCGCAACACGGTCGGCCGCCTCTGCATCGATGCGTCGGGACGTGTCAGCGAACCCTGCATCCGCGACAACGTCAAGGAAAGCTATCTGACGCCGCTCGATCACCCGGTCACGGTGCGCCTCACCGGCGCGGTGTCGGTAGGCGCGACCTGCGCATGGACGTTCAACGACGGCGACCCGCCGCGGCAATCGACGGTCGACTGCGCCGAACCGATCAACCTGCGCGTCCGCTATGGCCGTCCCACCTCCGTCAGCGTCGACGTTTCGAGCGGACCCGACACGCCGCAGCGCGTCGCCACCGAGATCGCGGTCCGCGACCTTTTCATTGCAGGCCTCGGCGACTCAATTGCGTCGGGCGAAGGCAATCCGGACCGTCCGGTGGCGCTGAGCGATGAGGGATTCTGTTTCCGCTCCTATCTCGGCGGCCCTGCCGGCATGTATTTCCGTCCCGGCCGCGCGGGCTTCAAGGGCGCGCGCGCCTGCGACACGTCTGACGGCACCAGCTTGCAGAACTGGCAGCGCGCCGGCGCGCAGTGGTTCAACCCCGCGTGCCATCGTTCGCTCTACAGCTACCAGACCCGCATGGCGATCGCGCTGGCGGTGCAGAATCCGCAGATCGCGGTGACGTATCTGCCGCTGGCCTGCACCGGCGCGACTATCGCCGAAGGCATGCTCGGCTCGCAGCGCGCCCGCGAATGCGTCGTCGGCCGCAACGGTTTCACCTGTCAGGGCACGGTGAACGCGCAAGTGGCGGAACTGCGCGAAGCTCTCAACGCCGCCACGCAACGCCAGCCGGGCCGGCAACTCGATCTCGTGCTGTTGTCCGTCGGCGCCAACGATGTCGATTTTTCGGGACTGGTCGCCGACGTCATCGTCGAACGGCAAACCGAGCGCGCACTGTCGCGGCGCACCGGGGTGATCAGTTCCGTGGACGAGGCGCGCTCCATTTTGCAGACCGATCTGCCGCGGGGATTCAGCAAGCTGCGCCAGGCGCTGAAGCCGTTTGTCGGCGGCGACCTGTCGCGCGTCCTGTATGTCTCATACGCAAACCCGTCGCTGCTGAATGGCGCGCCCTGCCCCGGCGGCCGCGCGGGCTTCGACATTCATCCGGCGTTCAACGCCGATCCGCAGCGGCTCGCCGACGTGACGGAGTTCGTGCAGAACGATTTTCTGCCCGCGCTCAAGAAACTGGCGCTGTGCAGCGGCGGCGTGCTGTGCGGCGACAATAGCCGCGACCGCATGACCTTCGTCGACCAGCATCAGCCGGCATTCGGCAATCACGGCTTCTGCGCCCGCGCGGAGAGCGATCCGCCGTTCGACCGCGAATGTTTTTCGGCCACCGGCGAGAGTTTTGTCAGCGACATCGTCAACGCGGCGAACAATCCGCTTGTCTGCGGTGCAGGCGCCAGCGACTTCCGGGCCTATTCGCCCCGCGCGCGCTGGATCCGCGACGCCAATGACAGCTACTTCGCGGCGATGACTTATCCGCAGGCGCAAAAAGCGCCGACCAACCAGCCGGGTGACATTCACGACGCGACGTGGGGCGTCCTCTCGGCCGTCTATGGCGGCGCGATCCATCCGACCGCCGAAGGCCACGCTGCGATGGCCGACGCCGCTCTGCCGGCCGCGACGTCGGTGCTGGGCCTTGGTCTCTCGGAAGCTCAGGTCACCAGCGAGCCGATCGCACCGGTGACGCCGCGCTCGCAATAGTTACACCGCGGGCGCGCCCGCCACGCCTCGGCAGTGAAACGCCACCGGCTTCGGCGCATGCGGCAGATAGAAACGATCGACCGCGCCGATCTCAAATCCTGCACCGATCAGAAGCGCCATCGTATCGCGATTCAGGTTGCAGCCGCACGCCAGCACCTTCCAGACCGGATTGAGGCGGTCTTGCCAGCGAACAACCGATGCCTCTTCGGCCTTGCCGTGCTCGCAGAACAGAAGCATGCCACCGGGTTTGAGTACCCGCCGAATTTCCCGCAACGCGGCCACGGGGTCCGACACCGAACAGAGGGTGTAAGTCAGCACGGCGGTGTCGGCGATGTTGTCTTCGAGGGGAATTTTCTCGGCAGGCGCCTCGATCAACTGCAACGGCACCCGCGAGTTGCCCCAAAGCCTGGTGCCGAGCGCGACAAACCCCTCGCCCGGATCGACGCCGATCACGCGCACAACCTTCGCAGGGTCGTAATGCGGCAGGTTGAGACCCGAACCGATGCCGACTTCCAGCACGATGCCGTGTGCTTTCGGCAGAACGATGCGCCGCTGCTCGGTGATATCCTCCAGCGAACACAGTGCGCTCACAATGCGCGGACCGATATGACGACCGTAGAAACCCATGGCGATCGCTCCCAAGGTGGCGGCTGGGATGGGTTGCAGTCTAGACGGTGCAGGTTCAAGCGTACGACACGATTACGCGATTGCTCAATTCACCCCGAGCTTCTTCTGCAAGCTGGACGACGAGGTGGTGTACTGGAACACGACGCGCTTGTCCGGATAGACGTAGCGGCTCGCCTTCTGCGCCATCAGCGCGCCCTCATGGAAGCCGGAGAGAATGAGCTTCAGCTTGCCGGGATAGGTGTTGATATCGCCGATGGCGAAGATGCCCGGCACGTTGGTCTCGAACGCTTCGGTATCGACCGGCACAAGATTGTTTTCGAGCTTGACGCCCCAGTTCGCGACGGGACCGAGCTTCATCGTCAGCCCGAAGAACGGCAGCATGGTGTTGCAGTCGACCTTGAAGGTTGCGTTGTCGTTGCCCTTCACCAGCGCACCCGACAGCACGCCGTCCGCGCCTTCGAGCCCGGTGACCTGCCCGATCTTCAGGTCCATCTTTCCCGACGCCACGAGCTGGCGCATCTGATCGACACTGTGTGGCGCCGCGCGGAAATCGTCGCGGCGATGCAGCAGCGTCACGCGCTTTGCTATCGGTTGCAAGTTAAGCACCCAGTCGAGCGCGGAATCGCCGCCGCCGACGATCAGCAAATTCTTGTCGCGGAACTGCTCCATCTTGCGCACGGCATAGAACACCGAGGTGCCCTCATAGGCCTCGATGCCCGGCACCGGCGGACGCTTGGGCTGGAACGAGCCGCCACCGGCCGCGATCACGATAACTTTAGCCTCGAACACCTGCCCGGCATCGGTGGTCGCGCGAAACAGCGGATCGCCGATCTTCTCGATGGTCTCGACCATTTCGTTGAGATGGAAGGTCGGATTGAACGGCTTGATCTGCTCCATCAGGGCATCGGTCAGGCCCTGCCCGGTGATCGTCGGAATGGCCGGAATGTCGTAGATCGGCTTCTCCGGATAAAGCTCGGCGCACTGGCCGCCCAGCTTGTCGAGAATATCGACCAGATGCACCTTCATATCGAGCAGCCCCAGTTCGAACACGGCGAACAGCCCGCAGGGGCCGGCGCCGATAATCAGGACGTCTGTTTTGATGGTGTCGGTCATGGGCGTTCTTCGTCGGTTCGGATGGAGGGCGCTTCAAACAGCAGGAGCGGAAACCACCGCGTTTCGGGGGCTTGTCTAGCCAAGACGGCCCCGCGGGGGAAGGGATAATTCAGGCGGCCGCTGCCTGCCATAACGTCTTGTGAGACGGCGACATTTCCCGGTATGCAGGTCTCAACGAGGAGACCGAACACGTGAACGCGCCGATCCGCCCCAATCCCAGCCTCAGGCTGGAAGACTATCCGTTTCGCCTGACCGACAACGTCCGTTACAGCGATCTCGACCCCAACAAGCACGTCAACAACGCCGTCTATTCGACCTATTTCGAAACCAGCCGCGTGACGCTGCTGCGCAGCGGCGATCGTGGCCTGATGCCGAAGGGGTTGAGCTGGATGGTGGTGCATCTGGCCATCGACTTCCGCGCCGAGATGCACTGGCCGGGAAGTTTCGAACTCGGCGTCGGCGTGTCGAAGCTCGGCCGGACCTCGGCACGGTTCGCGCAGGTGGTGTTCGCGGGCGATGTCTGCACGGCGTCCGCGGAAGCGGTCACCGTTCTGGTCGACGCCGCGACGCGCAAGCCGACGCCGCTGACGCCCGACATCATCGAGCGGTTTCAACCGTGGCTGCTGCGCGTATAGTCGCAAGCTCCTCCGCGATTGGAGTTGCCGCTACCGCCGTTCGGCTCTAAATCTGTGAACAAGCCTTGCGACAAACCGGGCACCCGTCCGCCATGCTCAGCTTCACCACCGACGATCTTCGTCCGCAGGATCGATTCGACCACTGGTGCGAAGTGCGCGCCCGCAATCTGTTTGGCGTGACGATCTCGCTGAACCCGCACGAGCGGCTGAATTTCCGGGGGCGGTTCTCCGCCGCGTCCGCAGGCGGGGCCATCCTGAGCACGATGCAGGCCTCGCCTTACCTTGTGTCTCGCAGCGCCGCCGATATTTCCCGCGCATCGAGCGACAGTCTTTGCATCTATCAGCAGACCGGCGGCGCGAGCTGGTTCGACAGCAAGGACGGCGGCGAGTTCGTGGTGTCGGCCAACGAGATCGCCATCAGCCATTCCGATCTGCCTTACCTGACCCGGCCGACAACGGCTCACGGCTTCGATCTGCGTGTTCTGAAAATCCCGTTCACCGGCCGCGAGGATGTTGTCCACGGGGCGCGCGGCCTGGCTCCATCGTTGCTGCGCCACGATCCGCGGCTGAAAACCGTCATATCCGCTTCATTCGCGGCCCTGGTCGCGAACAGCGCCAAAAATCCCGAAGCCAATTTCGATCTCGCCGTCGGCCACCTCGCGCAACTGGCTCTGCTGGCGCGGGACCGCGTCCGGCCCGGCTCGCCGGAAAGCCGCGCCGCGCTGCGGTTCGGATTCCTGCAAGCGGCCCGCAGCATCCTCGCGCGCGACCTGCATCGTCCCGGCCTGACACCGGCGGCGATTGCGATCGAACTCGGCATCTCGCTGCGGCAATTGCATCTGCTGTTCGAGGAGACAGCCATGACCTGCGCACGGACCCTGACGGTCATGCGCGCCCGGGAAGCGTGGCGACTGCTCAAAGACGAACCGATGCGGCCGCTGGCGGAGATCGCCCTTGCATCCGGTTTCGATAGCTCTGCGACGTTCTATCGTGTCTTCCGCAACATCTATGGCATGACGCCGGGCGATGCGCGCGCGGGCATCGATCAGCGCCCGAAATCCTGATGTTGAATTTTTCCACCGACGACCTTCGTCCGCAGGACCGCTTCGACCACTGGTGCGAAGTCCGCGGCAAGAGCCTGTTCGGGGTCACCATCGAACTGGAGCGCGAGCGCCGCGCCGACTTTCAGGGCCGCTTTTCCGCCGTCGCGATCGGAAACGCCGTTGTCGCGGAGATGACCGCCTCATCCTACCGCGTCAGCCGCACACCTGCCGACATCGCGCGCGTCTCCGGCAACAGCCTGTCCATCGGATTGCAGATACGCGGGCCGGGTCACATGAACACCGGACACGATCGCATCCTGGCCGTTCGCGAGGGCGACCTGACCGTCGGTCATTCGGATCTGCCATTCGCGGCGACGCCCGAGCGCAGCGATGGATTTCATTTCCGCACGCTGAAAATTCCGCTCACCGGCGACATCGTGCTCGGTGCACGGGCGCATGAGATCATCCCCGAACCGCTCGCGCGCAATGCGCGGCTGACGCGGCTGGTCTCCGCGATGTTCGCTGCGTTGACGGAACAGCCGGCTCGATCTGCCAATCCCGAGAAAGACGTCGAGCACATCGCACGGCTGGCCATGATCGCACGCGGCCACCTGCCGCCGGGCCCGCCGGAAAGCCGCGCGGCGATGCGCGCAGGATTTCTTCACGCCGCGCGCAACATCATGGTGCGCGATCTGCACTGGCCGGACCTGACGCCCAATACGGTCTCTGCCGAACTCGGCATCTCGCTGCGGCAGGTGCATGTGCTGTTCGAGCCGACCGGCCTCACCTTCGCGCGCACATTGACGGCGATGCGCGCCGCCAAGGCCCGCGAACTTCTGGAAAACGCGCCATCACGGTCGACCGCGGACATCGCCTATGCCTGCGGCTTCGACAGCATCGCGACATTCTACCGGGTGTTTCGCGCCGCCTACGGCATGACGCCCGGCGATGTCCGGGCGGCTTCTCTCAACGCGTGAATCCCTGTGGTCACTGCATCACAGACCTGAAAAGATTCGGATTCTCAGCATCTGAGATCTGTGTTTGCGCGCAGTGAGAAGACAGCTCCGGATTGATCTGCCACACATTCCGCGCTGAAAGCCTCCGCCGCTCCGTCCGGCGACGGAGCACGGATGTCCGAAAGCTCTGCCATCATGCGCAACCTTCCCCCTTCGCTTGTCGTAGCATTGTGGCTCACAGGAGCGGTCTGGTGTGTCGCGTTCGTCGTCTACGAATTCGGCATTGACCGCCATGTGCTCTACGCGACGTTTCTGTTCGGACTGGCCGCCGCGCTTATCGAATGGAGGGCATCGCGGAGTTCATGAATCGAAAAGCCCCGCGCATTGGCAGGGCTTCGCAATAGCTTTCATGACGTAGGACTTTAATGCATTCATATTTTCACGCCCTGTTTCCATGACGTAAAAATTTTCGCTTTGGCGTCGCTGCCGGCGATTACGCCTGACGCTCGGGCGTCGACACCACGAGGCCTTCGAGTTCGTCGGTGACCTTGATCTGGCACGACAGCCGCGAATTCGGCCGCACGTCGTAGCCGAAGTCGAGCATGTCCTCTTCCATCGGCGTCGGCGAGCCGACCTTCTCGCGCCATGCTTCATCGACATAGACATGGCACGTCGCGCAGGCGCAGGCGCCGCCGCATTCGGCTTCGATGCCGGGGATTGCGTTGCAGATCGCAGCTTCCATCACGGTCGCGCCGGCCTCGACATCCACGGTGCGGGTTGTGCCTGAGTGATCGGTGAAGTTGATCTTGACCATGATTTGTCGCGCTGCCCGGATAATTCAGTTCGAGCAGTCCTATAACGGGTCAATCCGCAGGACGCTAGTGAGCCGGTGGGGATAAAACCGAACCGGATCAGGCCGTCAGGACCGGTTCAACATCCTGTCAATCGCGGCCCTGGCTTCATCCACCGCATGGCGAAGCAAGACGACCGCGCGCGCCACATCGCCGTCGTTCTTGATGGCGGCTTCAAGGCCGAGGGCTGCGTCCGCAACGCGGAATGCACCGATGGCCTGCGCGGACCCTTTCAGCGTGTGAGCCAGCGCGGCGGCATTGGCAGGAATCCCCGCAAGCCGGCCGACGAGGTCGTGGCTCTGAGCCGCGAACAGCGCGAGAACTTCGGTCTCCAGGGCAGCCTCGCCGAGCGTCATGCGTCCGAGATGCTGGACATCGATAGCAGAATCTTCCGGAACGAGCGGGGGCGACGGCATCCAGATCAAGTGCTCCATGTGAAGGGGCATGAGCGTTCCGAAATTGCTGACGGCGCCGGATCCGATCCGGCTGGAAACACCCTCAGGCAATCACACCATTGGTTAACGGAACGTATGATGTTCCCGCCGTGATTTAGCCATTTTTCTGCCGTGCCGCCGCCGCGAAGTACCCGAGTGCTTTCTAAAACTGTTGATTTCCTAAAGTGTTAACCCTCGACTTATTAACGATGATTAAAAATCTATTAACCGCTCCCATTTCATTCGACAGGCCGAGCCAATAGGATGTTTCCGGAAGTGCGGGACAACCGGCGGGGAATTCGGCGACTTCAACTTTCGTGTCGACCGAAAATTTCGGGGCAACATCCGGGGCGCTCGGCCAGCCGTCAGCATGGCGACTTCCGGATGCGTAAAAATAAAGGCGTATGGGACACATGGCAAAAAATCCGAAGGTCAAGGACCCGACCGAAGACGCTCTTTCGGCGATCCAGGAAGCTCTGAACATCGGCGACCTGCCAGCGTCCGACGGCAGCCGGGAGATTCCGGTCCGCAATGAACCGCCGCTTCGCGCGTCGAGCCGTGGAGCCGACCTTCGGCAGCCTGCCGACGACCTCGACATGACGAATTTCGGCCATCAGCCCGCGAACGACGACCGCGAGACCATCGGCGCCATCCTGCAAACCATCCAGAAGGGCCGCCCTCGCCGCAACGCCTACACCGTGGCGACGCTGTTTTCCGGCCTGTGGATCGCGGGCGTCGGCTTCCTTGCGTTCGCATTCATGCCGGCGCTCGAAGCCGTTGTCGCCCAGGGCACCGGCGGCATTCTGGCGCTGGTCGGCCTGCTCGCCGTCATCGTGGCGCCGCTCGTGCTGTTCTATGCGCTGGCGAGCATCGCCTGGCGCAGTCAGGAAATGAGCCTGATCGCGCAGTCCATGGCGCAAATGGCCGTCCGTTTCTCCGAGCCCGAGCATGTCGCTAACGGCGCGATCGTGACCGTCGGCCAGGCCATCCGCCGCGAAGTCGCGGCAATGGGCGACGGCGTCGAGCGCGCCATTGCGCGTGCAGGCGAACTCGAGGCGCTGGTCGCCAACGAGGTGTCGTCGCTCGAACGCGCCTATAGCGACAATGAAGTGCGTATGCGCGCCCTGCTCCAGGATATCGCCGTTCAGCGCGACAATCTGGTCGGCCAGGCCGAGCAGGTCCGCAACGCCATTTCCGGCGTGCAGATCGATCTGCGTCAGGACATCGCCCTGATCAGCGACGCGATCGCATCGCGCGTCGACGAAGTGGCCAACAGCATCACCGGCGCTCTCGAAGAGCGCAGCGAACACATCACCCGCGCGCTCTCCAGCGCCGGCGACAACATGATCATCGCGCTCGGCGAACGCGGCGGCGACCTGCTCGACCGTCTCGAGGAAGCCAGCACCCAGACCGCCGCCAGCGTGCTCGACGCCAGCGAGAAGCTGACCGCCAGCCTCAATTTCAAGACCGGTCACGTCCACGAGGAATTCGCGGACCTCGCCGACCGCGTCCACGACGTGCTCAACGAGCGTCTCGACAAGATGACCGGCGAATTCTCCGAGCGTTCGACCGCCATCGTCGACGGAATCGCGGCGCGATCCGAGGAGATCGTCGCCAGCGTCGCCGACCGCACCGAGAAGATCTTCGAGTCCATGAAGAACTCGAGCGAGTCCCTGCTTCTGGAACTCGACGAACGCGGCGCGGACCTGACGGACAAGATCGACCAGGCTGGCAACCGGCTGGCCGAACGCGTCCTGGTCAGCGGCGACAAGGCCGGCGAAGCGCTCGACGCCACCATCAGCACGCTGGTGGAGAAGGTCGTCAGCCAGACCGAGACCGCCCACGACACCCTGAGCAACCAGATCAGCCTGTTCGACGGCCTCGTCAAGGAACAGGGCACCGAACTCGCCGAGAAGTTCGCACGCGACAGCGGCACGCTGGGCGCGCTCATCACGCGTCACATCGCGGAGTTCGACCGCACGGTGAAGACCTATGGCGGCGAGATCGTCAACCGCATCGGCGAGCACACCCAGGGCGTCGCCGACAGCCTCAAGACCTATGTCGACACCTTCGACGGCCGCGTGACCGCGCATGGCGACCAGCTCCATGCCAAGCTCGACCAGAGCCTGTCCGGCTTCCAGAACGCCGTCGAAGCGCGCGTCGAGAATCTCGACACCTCGCTGCTCGGCAAGATCAACTCCCTCGACGGCACCATCGTCGCCCGCATGAAGGCGATCGAGGAATCGTTCGACGCGCGGGCTGCCTCGTTCAGCGAGACGGTTAGCGGGCGGGCCGCCTCCTTCACGAGCGTGATCGATTCCCGCACCGGCGCCTTCATGGAAGCGATCGACGGCCGTGCGATGGCGCTCACCGAGACGATCAACAACCATACGGCGACGCTCAAGAACGCAATCGACGGCGGCGCTTCGGCATTTGCCGAGGTGGTCAACAACCACACCGCCGCATTCACCGAGACCATCGACGGCCGCACCACCGCGTTCACCGATACGATCGACGGACGCACCACGGCTTTCGCGGATCTGATCGATGCTCGCACCACGGCGGTGACCGAACGGATCAACACCGGGGCGGAAGCCTTCGCCACCGTCGTCGATGCCCGCACCGCCGCCATCGCGGATGCGTTCGACACCCGCACCGCGGCGTTCGCCGACATCGTCGATACCCGTACTGCATCCGTGGTGCAGACGTTCGACAGCCGGGCCTCCGCCTTCGCGGCGGTTGTCGAGACCCGCGCCGCTTCGATCGCCGAGGCGATGGAAGCGCGCGGCGCGCAGGTGCTCAACGCAATGACCACCGGCGTCGACGACATGGCCAACGCCGTGACGGCCCGCGTCAAGGACGTCCAGAGCAATCTGGAATTCAACGTCAGCGCGCTGGCCTCCGACATCAGCGCGCGCGTCGCGCAGTTCGAGAACCTGCTCGATACGCGGGTCGAAGCTGCCGCCAACCGCATCACCGGCAGCGGCCAGCACGCCGCCGAGGTGGTCGGTTCCCGCGCAAGCGAGATGTCCACCGCCATCAAGTCGCGGGTCGACGAAGCCGAACGCGCCCTGACCAGCCTCATGACCAGCGCGAGCACCACGATCCAGGAAAGCGCCCGTGCGGCCCAGCAGTCGCTGATCACCCTCTCCGGCGAAGTCAGTTCGCAACTCAAGTCCACGTCGAGCGACGTCACCGCCGAACTCAAGGGCATCACCACCGAAGTCGGCGCCGGACTGCGCGATGTCTCCGGCGAGGTCGGAACGCAGCTCAGGGCCGTTTCGGGCGAAGTCGGCGGCCAGCTCAAGGCCGTGTCCGGTGAACTCGAACGCAGCATCCAGATGGCCGCGCGCGAAGCCGAGAACACGCTCACCGTGGCATCGACCGGCGCGACCGCGCAGGTCAAGTCGGCCTCCGCCGAAATCGAACGCACCATCGCGCTTTCGACCGACCGCTTCGGCTCGACGCTGAACGGCAAGGTCGAAGCGATCACCGACGGCGTTCGCGAGCAGACCGAACACCTGTCGCAACTGGTCGACAGCCGCCGCAGTTCGCTGGTGGAAGCGCTCGGCAGCAAGGCCGCCGAGATTTCGGCCACCATCGGCAGCGCCGCCGATGCCGCGCTGAAGTCGATCGAGAACCACGGTGGCGCCTTCACCGTCGCGATGATGAACAACAGCTCCGATCTGGCGCGCCAGATCAACACCGCGAGCGAAATCGCCATCGGCGCCGTCAGCAAGTCGCTGAAGGACATCGACCAGACCTCGCGCGCGGCGATCGACCAGTCGCGCCAGGTGGCGACCTCGACCATCAACGAGTTGCAGGAGACCAGCAAGATCCTGCGCACCGACACCCTCGCGCTGTTCGAGCGGCTGCGCGAAGGCAACATCCTGCTTCAGGAAGTCCTCACCGGCGCCCACGACAACCTCAACTCGCTGGAGCGGACGCTTGTCACGCGGGTTGCGGAATTCGTCTCGACCATGAACGACGTGACCTCGCGCAACGGCGAATCCACCAACGTGCTGGAGCAGCAGCTTTCGCTGTTCAACAGCAAGACCTCCGGCGCGCTGGAAAACCTCAACGCCCTCTCCGCGCAGTTCGAGAGCCACGGCCGCGCGCTGGCGGAAGCCGCAACGCTGGTCGAGAGGAGCAACGAACGCGCCGGCGACTCCATCGCCGACCGCAACGCCATGCTGGAATCGCTGGTCTCGAATATCGATCTGCGGACCCACGATCTCGACGAGCGCCTCTCGCGCTTCACCAGCCTGCTCGACGACTCGCTGGCCGCCGCCGAAATGCGGGCCCGCGACATCGCGCAGATCGTGGCGCAGACCGCCGGTTCAAGCTCGGCCGAAGTCAGCCGCCAGTTCGAGGCCGTCCGCATGGCGGTCGAGGACGAGCGCCGCCAGACTTCAGAGGCGATGGCGGAACTGTACGATCAGGGCACCCGCGAGGCGGACAACATGTTCCGCCAGGCCGCCGACAAGTTCGCCACCATCGTGCATGGCATGAAGCAGATGGCTTCCGAACTGCATGGCGAACTCGACGCCACCCGCGCCGAACTGCGCCGCGGGGTTCTCGAAGTGCCGCAGGAAGCCGCCGAGAGCACGGCGCAGATGCGCAAGGTCATCGTCGACCAGATCGAGGCGCTGGCCGAGTTGAACCGGATCGTCGCGCGTCACGGCAAGGGTCTCGACGTTGCCCCGGCCAACCGCACCGTCTATCGCGAGGAAGAAATGGCCGCCGCCGGTGGCCGCGCGGAAACCGTGTCCCGGCCTGCGCCACGTTCGCGCGACATCGCGAGTGCCGCGACCCTGCCGCCACCCGAGTTCGGCCCCGCGCCGCGCCGCACCGAAGCGCCGTCGGTCAGCCCTGCCGGCGCCGACCGCAACAGCGATGGATGGCTGTCGGACCTGCTGAGCCGTTCGGACACCGATGAAGGCCCGCGTGGCCGCGGCGCCGCTCCCCGTCAAACCGCGAACCCGCTGGAAGCGCTGTCGCTCGACATCGCCCGGCTGCTGGACCGCGAACTCGCGGCCGAGATGTGGGATCGCTATCAGCGCGGCGAGCGCAAGGCGTTCTCCAAGCGGCTCTATACGCCGGCGGGCCAGAAGGCCTTCGACGAAGTGTCGCGGAAATATCGCGCCGACCGTAACTTCAAGCAGACGGTGGACCGTTACATCAACGAGTTCGAGCGGCTGCTCGACGAGGTCTCGCGCGACGAGCGCGGACCGGCAGCGCTGCGCAGCCACCTCGTGTCGGAAACCGGGCTGGTCTACACCCTGCTCGCCCACGCGGCGGGACGGCTGGGGTAAACTCCGCCCCGATCAGACGACGACAAGGAAAAGCGGAGGCGCAGGCCTCCGCTTTTTTCATGGCAACGATAGGGGCCGCCGATCTCTCCACTCGTCATTCCGGGACGCGCCCTCTTGGGCGCGGGCCCGGAATCCATACGGCCGAAATTCGGGCCGCGACCGCGAAGATGGATTCCGGGTTCGCTCGCAAAGCTGCTCGCGCCCCGGAACGACGACGCGTCGAAACATTTTGTGATGGGGATACGAATTCCCGCTTCCAAAACCGCGCTTAGGTTCGGCATGTCCTGTTCGTGAGGGGCGCTTCTCGAGGGCGTTCGTTAAGCGGAGCAGGATGCGGCGCCTGCGCGTGTGTTTCGCAAACACATGCCCGGGAGGCTGGGGTCACCGTCCGGGCCAACTACGTGGCTCTGCCGTCAGCGGCTGGACGAGGACAGGATGAAGGCGGGGAAATCCCGCCGGATCAGGGCGCGCCGCGCCCGTCCTGACCCGGAAGTACGGTCCTCACGCCCAAAATCGCCGCAGTGGAGCGCCGTGAGGCGACGCGCTTCCGGATCACCATTCGCCTCGCAAGCGGATGCCGGCAGCGAGACAACACATTTGCGCCTTACGGCGCTCCATGCCCCTCATTGTTTTGAGAGGGCGAAACTAAGAGCTCACCTTGCGCATGGCGCGAGAGCGATTGCGCGTGCGCGAATGGATGCGCGAATGAAAGTGGCTGTTTGATAATTGAATCGGAATCGGCGCATCGCAAGCACGCAAGTGCTCACACCACGTCATTCCGGGACGCGTCCCCTTGGACGCGGGCCCGGAATCCATACGACAGATATTCGGAGCCGCGACCGCGAAGATGGATTCCGGGCTCGCTCGCAAAGCGGCTCGCGCCCCGGAATGACGGTGGACGTGGATGGCCGGGCATCCTCGATCAAGTCGAGGACGGGCGCCCGCCATGACGAACTGTGAGCAGGCGAGGTGAAGCCTACCGCTGCCGCGCGCGGGCGTCAGCCGGGTTCGGAGCCGGTGCAGCGTCCTTCTGCCCCGCGCCGAACAGCACGCGGGTCGGGTTGCGGTCGAAGTTGTTCACCGCGCGGCTGATGTCGGCCAGCGTGCGGCGACCGTCGATGATGAGGCCGGCAGAGCGCTTGTCGAGGTTCTCGGCCAGTTCGCGGAAGGACTTGGCTGCCCCCTGCAACTCGCCCTTCTCGCCCATCAACCCGTCCACGCCCGCCATGATGCTGTCGATGCGCGCGGAGTTGGAAGCGAGGCTTTTCGAGAACACCTCGATGTTCGCCATGCTGCTCTTCAACGCTTCCTGGTTTTCGGTGACCAGCTTGTTGACGTTCTGCAACACGCCGCGAACGGCCTCGCCGATATCCTGGATGGCGTTGGGATCGGCGGTCAGCGTCGGCACGCCGTCCTCGGCAACCGGCACGCCGCCCGCCTCGACCGAGCCGCCCTTGAGCGAGATCGAGGACACGCCGGTGAGGCCGGCGAATTCGAGACCGACCAGCGAGTCCTTGCGGATCGGAGCCGACTTGTCGACGGCGGCGATGACGACGACGCGCTTGGGATCGTCGAGCTTGATGGAGGTGACTTCGCCGATCTTGATGCCGTTGAAGTTGACGTTGCCGCCGGTGCGCAGGCCGGAGGCCGCGCCCTCGAACACGATGCGCAATGGCGTGCGCTGGGCCGCCGCGCCGAGGTTCTGAAACCAGAACACGAATCCAAAGGCCGCGGCTACCACCGCCAGCGTAAACGCCCCGATCAGGACGTAATTTGCCTTTGTTTCCATCAACTTAACTCCAAATACGAACGCGACTATCTACGCGACAACGGCACGGGCGCGCTTGCCATGGAAATAGGCCCGCAGCCAAGAATGCTGCGAGGCCAGCATGTCGTCCATCGTGCCTACCAAGAGAACCTTGCGATCCCCTAACACTGCAATGCGGTTACAGGCGGTTTTAAGGCTGTCGAGGTCATGGGTTACCATAAAAACGGTAAGGCCCAAAGTCCGCTGCAACGTCATCACGAGTTGATCGAAATCGCCCGCACTGATCGGATCGAGACCGGAGGTCGGCTCGTCGAGAAACACGATTTCAGGATCGAGCGCGAGCGCACGGGCGAGCGCGACACGCTTGATCATGCCGCCCGAGAGTTCCGACGGAAACCGGTCGGCGACTTCCGGCTTGAGGCCGACCATCGCCAGCTTGGCGATGGCGATCTCGTCGAGCAGCCGCTCTGACACCTTCATGAACTCGCGGACGGGAAACTGGATGTTCTGGCGCACGTTCAGCGACGAGAACAGCGCCCCGTGCTGGAACAGCACGCCCCAGCGGCGCTCGACCGCGCGGCGCTCGTCCTCGCTGGCCTTGCCCATATCGACGCCGAACACTTCGATGGTGCCGCTGCGCTTCGGCATCAGGCCGATGATGGTGCGGGTCAGCACCGACTTGCCCGCACCGGACGCGCCGACGAAGCCGAGGATCTCGCCGCGCCGCACGTCAAGATCGAGATGGTCGAGGATCAGGTTGTCGCCGAATCCGACCGTCAGGTCGCGTACCCGGATGATCGGATCGTCTGAAGAAGTCGCCATGTCTGTCCTACATATTGATCGTGGCGAAGAAGATCGCGAACAGGCCATCCATGACGATGACGAAGAAGATCGATTTCACCACCGACGCCGTGGTGTGCTGGCCGAGCGACTCCGCGCTGCCTTTCACGGCCGCACCTTCCACGCAGGCGACCACGCCGATCACCAGCGCCATGAACGGGGCCTTCACCATGCCGACCGTGAAATGATCGACAGAGATCGCCTCCTTCAGGCGAGCGAGGAACGCATCAGGCTGCACGCCGCCGTAACCCCATGCGACCAGACCGCCGCCATAGAGCGCGGCCATGGCACCGAGGAACGCCAGAATCGGCATGGCGATAATGAGCGCGACGATGCGCGGCAGGATCAGCACTTCGGTCGGATCGAAGCCCATGGTGCGCAGCGCGTCGACCTCCTCGCGCATCCGCATCGAGCCGAGTTCGGCGGTGTAGGCGCTGCCGGAACGGCCCGCGACCATGATCGCCACCAGCAGCACGCCGAGTTCGCGCAGCACCAGCACGCCGAGCATGTCGACGACGAACACGTCCGCGCCGAACTTGCGGAAATGGAAGATGCCCTGCTGGGCGATGATGCAGCCGATCAGGAACGTGATGAGCAGCACGATCGGCACCGCGCGCCAGCACACCTGTTCGAGGTGATGGACCATCGAGGTGAAACGGAAACTGGTCGGATGCAGGAACACGCGCCCGATGGCGTTGAGGATCGCTCCCAGCATGCCGATCAGGTCGACCAGCGTTTTGCCGACTTCGACCACGCTGCGGCCGACGCCGTCCAGCATCCCGAGCAGGGTCTGCCGCTTCCGCTTGTGGACGATGCCGGGCTTCACCTGCCGGACCTCGTTGACGAGGCTGGCGTAGTTCTCCGACAGGCCGGCCACCTTGGGCTCGACGCCGTCCTGGGTCAGGCTGCGGCGCAGCCGCTCGATCAGCCAGGCCCCGAACGTGTCGAGGCTGGCGACCTGCGAAACATCGATGACGATGTTGGCGGAGCCGCCGTTTCGCCTTTCGGTGTCTTCGACGATCCTTTCCAGCGCAGGCGCGTAATGGACCGTCCATTGGCCAGTTGCGCGCAGCGCGAGACCCGCGCCGACGGTGACCTGCTCCAATGTCGGATTGCCGTTCAAGCCAAACTCCTGCGTCGATTCTTGCGCCGATGCCGCGCCCGGTCGACCAAGCAACCTATCACGATGCCAACAAACTGTACTGGGATGCTTCTAAGAGCCATAATTGTATCATTCGAGCAAGCCCGCCCTCACGAAAATCGATTCCAGAAATGACGCTATCTCTCAATCTCGCCGCCCGGATCGAGCGCTGGCCGATCGCCGGCGGCTTCACCATCAGCCGCGGGGCGAAGACAGAAGCCGTGGTGATTGTGGCAGGGGTAAGTTCCCAAGGTATTACCGGGCGCGGCGAATGCGTCCCCTACGCCCGTTACGGCGAAACACCCGATGGAACATTAGCGGCGATCCTCGGCTTGGAGGATGCACTTCGCGACGGAATGGACCGGCAGGCCCTTCAAACCCGCGTGCCGTCGGGCGCCGCGCGCAACGCGCTCGACTGTGCTCTGTGGGACCTTGAGGCCAAGGTGGCGAATAAGCGTATCTGGGACCTGCTCGGGCAGCCCGCGCCGCGCCCGCTGACCACGGCCTACACCATCTCGCTGGGAACGCCGGACAGCATGGCGGACGCCACCGCCAAGGCCGCGCATCGCCCGCTGCTCAAGATCAAACTCGGGGGCGACGGCGACGAGGCCCGGATCGCGGCCGTGCGCAAGGCTGCACCCGGCGCAGAGTTAATCGTGGACGCCAACGAGGCCTGGACCGACGGCAATCTGGAGCGGCATCTTGCGGCCTGCGCGGAAGCCGGCGTGACCATGATCGAGCAGCCCCTGCCCGCCGGACAGGATCAGGCGCTGGCGCGGATCAAGCGCCCGGTCGCGGTCTGCGCCGATGAAAGCGTGCATGACCGCGCCTCGCTCGAAGGGCTGCGCGAGCGCTACGACGCCATCAACATCAAGCTCGACAAGACCGGCGGCCTGACCGAAGCGCTGGCGATGGCCGAGGCCGCGCGGGCGCTGGGCTTCGACATCATGGTCGGCTGCATGGTGGCGACATCGCTGGCGATGGCGCCGGCCATGATGATCGCGCAAGGCGCGCGCGTGGTCGATCTCGACGGGCCGCTGTTGCTGGCGAGGGACCGCGACGACGGCTTGCGCTACGACGGCAGCACGGTGTATCCGCCGGAGGTGTCGCTGTGGGGATAGTTGCCTTTGCTGCATCATTTTTCTGGAGCGTCATCCTGAGGTGCGAGCCGCGTTTGCGGCGAGCCTCGAAGGATGCGCTCCTCATGACCGCCGCTCATCCTTCGAGGCTCGCAAGTGCTCGCACCTCAGGATGACGGCGACATTGCATCGAGCCGCCTGCGCGCAATGGCCATCACGATGCCGCCCGCGAGCGCCATCACGGCCATGGCGTAATAAACCCCTTCGCCGACCCGCGCATAGATCAGTCCGGACAGCATCATGGTGAGACTCGTCACGGCACCCTGCGACGCCACCATGTAGCCCTGAGCACTGGCGAGCATGTGATGCGGCACGCTGCGCACCATCAGGGCGACGGTGCCGACCTGCGTGATTCCGAAGGTCAGGCCGTGCATCAGCTGTACCGCGGTCAGCACCTCGATCCGCGGCTCCTGTGCCGTGATCGCCCAGCGCAGCACGCCGCTTATCGCGCCGATCATGACCATCACCGTCGGCGATAGGGTGAAGCGCGGCGAGATCGCGAACACGACAATCTCGGCGACCACGCCGAGCGACCACAGCGCGGCGATCGTGAATCCGCCGAAGCCGGCATTCTGCCAGGTGATCGAGGAAAACGCGTAATAGGCCGCGTGGCTGCCCTGGATCAGGGCCGAAGCGCCGATGATCGCGAGAAACAGCGGCATCCGCAGCAGGCCGCTCGCCCGGCCGTAGGGCGGCGATCCGGCGGCAGGCGCGTCCAGCGGGACGATGCCGAGACCGACCAACGCGCTGAGAAACGCCACAGCCACGATGATCCAGATCAGGTTCTGCGGATCGATGAGCTTGAACACGAGACCGGCTATCATCGCGAACAGCACGAAAGACGCAGACCCCCACAGCCGCATCCGCGCATAATCGAGACCGTGGCGCGTGACCCCTTTCAGCGCGTAACCGTCCGTCAGCGGACTGAGCGGCGTCCAGAGGCAGGCGATGACGACATACACAATGAGAATCGTGAGCGGATCACGAAGCTGGCTCAGAATTGCAGATCCAACCGCCGTGACGAACGCGAGCACGATCATGGTCCCGCGCAAGACCTGATGCCGCTCGGCCGACGCCGTCACGAACGGCAGGATCGTGAAGCGGGAGAGCGAGGGTGCTGCCGTGATGATGCCGATCCAGGAGACATCGACGCCGATCGCCTTCAGCCAGACCGGGAAGAACGGCAGATGGACGCCGATGATGCCGAAAGTCGAGGCGTAAAACAGGCTGATCCGCATGGCAAATCGACGAGCAACGGATTGCCCTGCCGGGTGCTTTTGTGATTCGCTGGTGGGCAAGGGAATTGCGATTCGCTGCGGTTCGTGGTGATCGTTATGTAGCGCGTGTTCAGCGTATGTGGACATCGCTTTTATGTCCTCTGATGACCCGTATACTGTCGTTGCCGAGTCGCCGTTCCTGCGGACGTCCGCTCTAAGGTTTCCGTTTTAAGGTTTTTATGGCCCACGAAGCCTTCGCCCTGTCGCCGATCTCAGCCCGCGCCGCGTCACCGACCGACGCGGACTTCGAGGCGATCCGCGAGGCGTTTCTGGAAACTGCGCGCGGCCGGTGGTTTCTGGACGAGTATGCAAGGCGAAACCGCAACACCGACACCGCGATGGTGCTGGAAGCGGTGGCGCGCATCGAGCACTCGCTGGCGGTTCAGAAAGAAGAGCAGCAGCGGCAGGCATTGAGCGAACCGCCCCCGGCTGAAGCGCCCTCGAACGAACCGCCATCGAACCCGTTGCCGGAGGCGATGGCCGCCGTCCGGGCGATCGTCGCCGCCGCCCGTGAGAGCACATCGACCGCGCTGGCCGGCCCGGTCATCGAAGAAGCGCTTGCACCATCACGCAAATGCGCGCGGGTGATTCGCGAGATCGCCTGGGGCCTGCGCGAATCCGGTGCTGACGGACGCATCTGCGCGTTGCTGGACTCCCAGGTTGAGGCAATCAACGTGGCCTGCGACCAGATCGCAGCCGGCGGCCTTCGCGATGGCGTCCTGCGCGCTTTCGATCAGGCGGCGCTCGAAATCGAAAGTATCGCCCCGCCGGCAATGGAGCCGCAGGACAAGGCCGAACCTGTTGCGACAATCCACGTCGTCGATTTCAGGTCAGCGTCCGGAGAACGGTCGGGCGCGCCCGCCGAAGCTGAGTTGCTTGAAGTTGCAGCCGCGCCGGAGGCGTCATCGCCCGAACCGATGACCGAGGTTGCGCTGTCCACGGAAGAAAATGCGACGGTCGGGTTCGCAATGGTTTCTGCCGAGGCGGACGCCGTCTCCGAGCCCGTCATGGCGGCGCATCTGGAACTCGTGCCGGACGAACCGGATATCGAGGCGAGCCGGCAGCCAATCGCAGAACTGGTTGCAGACGTTGCGCCGGAGCCGGTCACCGCGGCTTCTGTGTCCACGCTCGGCGCGAGCCTGATCGCGAACGGCATTATCGCGAGGCCTGCCTCGCCGCGCAGCGATCCGCTGGCGGCGATCCGGCGCATGACTCAGGCCGAGAAAGTCGCGTTTTTCAGCTAGGGCATGATCCCGAAAAGTGGAAACCGGTTTTCGGGATCATGCCCTCAGACTCTAAAGGCGAAATGGCGGCGATCTTCGCCGCAAAAGGCGGGCAAAAGGCCGAATTGTGACGCCTACTGAATGAGCTTGGCGTAGAGATCCGCGTCGACATTGCCGCCGGACAGCACAATGGCGACGGTCTTGCCCCGTGCATCGATATGCCCGGCGAGAAGAGCCGCGAGCGCAACCGCTCCGCCCGGCTCGACCACCAGCTTCAGTTCACGAAACGCGAACGCAACGGCCTTCGCCACTTCGTCGTCCGTCGCCGTCACACCCTGCACGCCGAGTTTCTGGTTGATCGCGAAGGTGATCTCGCCGGGGATCGAGGCCATCAGCGCATCGCAGATGGTGCGTCCGATGGCGCGGTGCGGCTCGCGATGCCCGGCGCTGAACGAGCGGGCGTGATCGTCGAAGCCATAGGGCTCGACGGTCATCAGCGAAACATCGGGAAACTTCGCCTTGGTCGCCAGCGCGATGCCGGCCATCAGGCCGCCACCGGAAGCCGGCGCGGACACGAGGTCAGGCAGAATGCCTAGCGCCGCGAAATCCTCGGCGATCTCTCGGCCGACAGTGCCCTGCCCGGCGATCACCCACGGATCGTCGTAAGGCGGGACCACCGTCGCGCCGCGTTTGGCGGCAAGATCGCGCGCGATGGCATCGCGGTCTTCCTTGTCGCGGTCGTAAGGAACGACCTCGGCGCCGTAGCTTTTGGTGCGTTCGATCTTCGAGACCGGCGCATCGGACGGCATCACGATCACCGCCGGCATGTTCAGAAGCTGCGCGGCGGCCGCCACGCCCTGCGCGTGATTGCCGGACGAAAACGCGACGACACCGGCCTTTCGCTCCGCCTCGGGAATGGAGGATAATTTGTTGTAGGCGCCGCGAAACTTGAAAGACCCTGTTCGCTGCAACACCTCCGGCTTGAGGAAAATGCGTCCGCCGGTCAGCGCATCAAGCGCCGGAGAGGTCAGGAGACGGGTTCTGACGGCAACCGGCGCGAGAACACGCGCGGCGGCATCGACATCGGCGGCGGTGGGGAGAACGAGTTCGGTCATGGCGCCTGTATAGCGCCCCGGCCTCTCAGAGCAAGATCGCCCAGGAACAGCGGCTATGCGATCAGGCGGTCGGCACGGATTCCGATGTCAGCCGGAGCCTGCGGGCGAGACGCCGCCGCCAGCGGCGCTTGACCTGCGGCGGCCGTTCGCGCGTCACGTTGTCGATGAAGGCCTGCGCACATGCGCCCCAGCTTCGGGACACCGCGAAATCGCGGCAGGCCTCGCGCGAGATATCCAGCGCGGCCAGGCACGCCGCACGCAGATCGTTGCTTAACACACCGACCGGCGCATCGCCGATCACGTCGAGCGGGCCGGGCACCGGCAGCGCAGCCACCGGCACGCCGCTGGCCAGCGCCTCCAGCAGCACCAGACCGAAGGTGTCGGTCTTGCTTGGGAACACGAAGACATCGGCGGCGGAATACGTTTCCGCGAGCCGCTCGCCCTGCATCGTGCCGAGAAACACCGCGTCGGGATATTTCCGCTCAAGCTCCGCGCGAGCCGGACCGTCACCCACCACGACCTTGGTGCCGGGCAGATCGAGGTCCAGAAACGCTTCGAGATTTTTCTCGACGGCGACACGGCCCACCGAGAGGAAGACCGGGCGCGGCAAGGCGAGATCGAAATCGCGCGGACGGAACAATTGCGCATCGACACCGCGCGACCAGAGCACGACATTGCGGAAACCGCGTCCGCGCAGTTCATCGGCGAGCGCCGGCGTCGCCGCCATCACCGCGTCGCTGGTGCCGTGGAAAAAGCGCAGCGCCGCCCAGACCCAGGATTCCGGAATCGGGAAACGCGCCGAGATATATTCGGGAAAGCGGGTGTGGAAGCTCGTGGTGAACGGCACCTTGTTCTTCTGGCAATAGCGCCGCACCAGAATCCCGATCGGACCTTCGGTCGCGATGTGGATGTAATCGGGCTGCGCCTCTTCGATCATGCGCGCGATCTTGCCCGGACGCGGCAGCGCCACGTGCAGATCGGCGTAGCTCGGCAGCGACACCGTTCGGAACGATTGCGGCGTCAGGAATTCGACGTCGACGCCGATCAGGGCGGCGGCTTCCGCCATCTTGGTCAGCGTGCGCACCACGCCGTTGACCTGCGGGTGCCATGCGTCCGTTGCGACGAGGATGCGCATCAGGCCGCCTGCGCGGTGACGCGCGGTGCGGGCTGCGTCCGGCGCAGCGGGTCAGTCCAGGTCAGGATTTCAAAATGGCCGTCGTCGTGCTCGACCAGCGCGGTGCAGCTTTCGACCCAGTCGCCGCAGTTCATGTAGCGGATGCCGTTCTCGTCGCGGATCGTCGCGTAGTGAATGTGGCCGCAGATCACGCCGTCGGCGCCGTGCCGCTTGGCTTCACCCGCCAACGTCTGCTCGAACGCGCCGATATAATTGACGGCGTTCTTCACCTTCAGCTTGGCCCATTGCGACAGCGACCAGTACGGCACGCCGAACAGCTTGCGGAAGGCGTTGACCAGACGGTTCATCTGGATCGCGAAATCGTAGGCCTTGTCGCCGAGATGGGCGAGCCAGCGCGCGTTCTGCACCACGAGATCGAAGATGTCGCCGTGAATGACGAGATAGCGCTTGCCGTCCGCGCCTTCGTGAATGGCCTGCTCGACCACTTCGACGCCACCGAAATGCGTGCCGTAATAGGAGCGCAGGAATTCGTCGTGATTGCCCGGGATGTAAATCACCTTGGCGCCCTTGCGGACCCGGCGCAGCATCTTCTGCACGAAGTCGTTGTGGGATTGCGGCCAGTGCCAACTGGATTTCAGCGCCCAGCCGTCGATGATGTCGCCGACCAGATAGATAGTGTCGGCGTCGTGGCAGCGGAGAAAGTCGAGAAGGCGGTCGGCTTGCGAGCCGCGGGCTCCGAGATGGACGTCGGAGATAAACAAAGTGCGAAAGCGTCGTTCTTGACTACCGTCGCTCATAACCTGTCTTTCCATGGGCGAGCGCTTATCAAAATTGTATGACAGCGCGATGACGGATCAGGCGGCCTGCGAAGTGAGAGTGCGTTCGAAACAAACCAGCGTATAGATGCCGAACGGCGCAACTTTGCGCCGCTCGACCAGGGTGGTGCTTGCGTTTGACTGCGCCCACGCCTGAAGCCGGGCGAAAGGAAATTCCGGGCGAAGGCCGAGCGAGCGGGTTTTCTGCGCCGCCCAGCGCTCCACGGCGGCGGCAACGCCGACTTCCGAATAGAGGTGATTGACGAGAATGATGCGCCCGCCCGGCTTCACCACGCGGTGGCATTCGGACAGCACCTGCTCGGGATTGGCCACCAGCGTGATGACGAATTGCGCAACAACGCAATCGAAGGTCGCATCCGCGAATGTCATCTGATGCGCGTCCATCTGGTGGACCGCCTTGACGAACGGATATTTTCCGCTCGCCATCTTCATGCGCGCCTTCTCGAGCATGGGCGCGCTCATGTCGATGCCGGTGATCTCGGTAGAGCGGTCGTAGTCGTCGAACGACAGACCGGTGCCGACGCCGACTTCGAGGATTTTTCCGCCGATGGCGCGCGCGGCGGCGGCGGCGGCGCGGCGGCCCTTCACCATCACCGGGCCGCACACGGCGTCGTAGATCGGCGCCCAGCGGGCGTAAGCCGTTTCAACGATGGACTTGTCGAGGTCGGTGCTCGTCATATCGGTTCCAATAAGCCGCCTGATGGAATCAGACGCGTTGTGTGCTTATTGGCGAATACCAGCGGAGTGCGACAAACAGGCGACAGGCGCGGCGGGTTGTCGCGCTGGGCGGGATGAAGTGAGCTTGAACCGGAAGCCGTCACCCTGAGGTGCCGTAGCGTAGCGGAGGCCTCGAAGGGCGACGGCTTCATAGCCCGTCATCCTTCGAGGCTCGCAAGTGCTCGCACCTCAGGATGACGCCGTCGATCTCATTTCGTTACGGGTTAATTTTGTAGTTCAGTCCAACACATGGAAGTGGTGGATCGGTCCGTGGCCGTGACCGACCTGAAGCCGGTCCGCCGCGGCGATGGCGGCACTGACATAGGCCTTGGCATCGCGCACCGCAGCCTCAAGGCCCTGCCCCTTCGCGAGTCCCGCCGCGATGGCGGACGACAGCGAGCAGCCGGTGCCGTGTGTATTCCTTGTCGCGATGCGCGGGGCCGCGAGCCGAATGACGGACTTACCGTCGATCAAATAGTCGGTGCTCTCGGGACCATGTCCGTGCCCGCCCTTGATCAGCACCGCCGGACTTCCCATCGTCAGCAGCCGCCTGCCCTGCGCCTCGATGTCTGCTTCGCTCTCGGCAATGGCTTCATTCAGCAGCGCCGCGGCCTCCGGCAGATTGGGCGTGATGAGACTGGCGCGCGGAAACAGTTGTGTCCGCAAGGCATCGACCGCATCGGGCGACAGCAGCCGGTCGCCCGACGTCGCGACCATCACCGGATCGACCACCACATGCTGCGGCGACCAGCGAATGAGGCCCGCGACGATGGCCTCGATGGCCTCATACCGAGCCACCATTCCGATCTTCACAGCCTTGACGTCGAGATCGCTGAACACCGCATCGATCTGCGCGGTGATGAAATCCGGCGGCACGTCATGGATGCCGGTGACGCCACGGGTGTTCTGCGCCGTCAGCGCGGTGATCGCGGACGCGCCATAGACGCCGCAGGCGGCGAACGTCTTGAGGTCGGCCTGAATGCCCGCGCCCCCGCTCGAATCCGAGCCCGCAATCGTCAGCGCAACCGGTATGCTCATGGCATTCTCGTGATGGCTTCGCCCGCCGAAACCGATCCATATCTTGATCTAACCCGCCCTCCGGACACCAGCAAGCCGGGTTGCCACCGCGACCGGATTTGGCTCTATTGCACCCGAGATCATGCCCCCGAACAGCTTGCCGGAGAAATTGCGATGGTTCCCTTCTTTGTCCAGATCAAGTGCAAGCTGGGCCAGTCCTATGCGGTCGCCAACGCCATCGCGGAGGCCGAGATCGCCTCTGAAATCTATTCAACCGCGGGCGATTACGATCTGCTGGTGAAGTTCTATGTCGACAGCGGCACGGACATCGGTCACTTCGTCAACGAGAAGCTCCAGGTCATTCCCGGCATCCAGGACACCTACACCATCATCACTTTCAAGGCGTTCGGGGTGTAAGAGAGCTTGCTGGCGTCGGACGCACCACGCCTCCTCAGTCGTCCCCGCGAAGGCGGGGATCCATAATCCCTGAGTCATCAAATCTGGCGTGATGGCCAAGCGACTCTTTCCTCTATCATCACAACGTTCAGGGGTGATGGGTCCCGGCCTACGCCGGGACGACCAGAAAGCACATCACGCCGCCTTCGCCTCGTCCGTCACCGGCGCGTCGGGATTCTCCTCATCGTCGGCCATGGTCGCGATCGCGGCCACCGGCGTGTCGCGCAACCGCTTCAGGCCGAGATAGCGTTCACGCAGGATGTTTTTTTTTTTTTTTTTTTTTTTTTTTTTTTTTTTTTTTTTTTTTTTAAAAAAAAAAAAAAAAATCCCGCGCTGGCGACCACGACCGCGCCCATCACACACATCCCTTCCCCCGAAAACCCATCAGCCAAGAATAAACGCCCACCGCCTCGCGCTCTAATCGAACGGCGAGAGGAACGAGCCCGGCGCGAAGCTAGAGCTGTCGGTGAAGAATATCTATCCCCCCCCCCCCGCCATCCCCCCCCCCCCCCCCCCCCCCCCCCCCCCCCCTCCCCCCCCCCCGCCCCCACCAAAGGAAAGCCCCAGCAGCAAAAAGAAAAACACCAACACCCCCAAAAAAAAAAAAAAGGACACCGTGGTTTCCCTTTCGGTCAGGCGGCGGATCTGGATCGAGGCACATTCCCCCCCAAAATTTTTCCTTCTGTACGCCCGCGGTGAAGGCGTTGGTCAGCGCGAACAAAAGGCCGATGGTCATCGCCGAGGTCAGCGCCACATGATCGCGAACATAGGGCGTCAGCATCAGGATCACGCCGCCGAAGCCGAAGGCGACCGCCGACCAGCGATAGGCGTGGACGTGCTCCTTGAGGAAGATCGCCGCGAAGATCACGGTGATCAGCGGCGCAAGGAAGGCGATAGCGGTGAAATCGGCGATCGGAATCCGCGCCAATGCCGCCATCGTGCAGAATGTGCCGACGACGCTGAAGAAACCGCGCAACAGGTGATCCGACGGGCGCTTGGTGCGGAGCGCGCCGCGCAGTTGCCCACGCCAGCCGAACACGATCAGGATCGGGATCAGCGCGAACACCGAGCGGAAAAAGGCCACCTGCCCTTCCGGATAGGCGCCCGCAAGATAACGCACCTGCGCGCCCATGATTGCGAACATCAGGGTGCTCGCGACCTTGAACGATACGGCTTTGACGATATGCATGGAAAAAGCGGGAATCCGGGGGCAATTGCGGCCCGACAAAGCACGGGGCGGCGGCCCGGGAAACCCCGCTCCCCACATGGCTTTCGGCCGGGCTATGCAACCGGAAACGCACAGCCACGCAATTGCCGGCTAGTGTTTATGGTCCTGATGCCCGTCGGCAACCTTGAGCCGCGGCGGGCCATCGACCGCCGGAAGCGACTTCAGGTAGGCCGCCATCGCCGCACGATCCTCGTCGCTCAACTGCGATGTGTTCCTGATGACGCGGGCCATCGAGCCACCGGCGGTATCGCCTGTGGGCAGTTCGCCGGTCTTGAGGAACCAGGCGATGTCTTTCTCCGACCAGTCCTTGAGGCTCTTCTGCGTGATATTTGGCACCCAGCCCTCGCCCTCCGGATTCGGTCCGCCCGCGAACCGCTGTGAAGCGACGATGCCGCCGAGGGCGTTGCGCGGGCTGTGGCACTCGGCGCAATGGCCGAGGCCGTTGACGAGATAGGCGCCGCGATTCCACGCCGCCGACTGCTTCGGGTCCGGCGTGAACGGCTTGTTGTTCAGAAACAGAAACTTCCAGCCGCCCACGAGCCGGCGGATGTTGAACGGAAAGTTCACGTTGTGAGGGCGGATGCGGCCCGACAGCGGCGGCAGGGTCTTGATGTAGGCGAACAGGTCGCGGATGTCCTGCGTCGTCGCGTGCTGATACGAGCCATAGGGGAATGCGGGATAGTAGTGTTCGCCCCCGGCGACGTTCCGTGTTTCATCGCGGTGACGAAGTTTGCCTCGGTCCAGTTGCCGATGCCGTTCTGTTTATGCGGCGAAATGTTCGGCGCATAGAAGGTGCCGAACGGCGACGGAATGGCCAGCCCTCCGCCAAGCATGGTGCGCGGTTCGCCGGTAACGGCGTGGCATGACGCGCAGCCGCCCGCGTTGAACACCGCCTCTCCGTTGGCCACATTCGGCGAATAAGCCGGCAGCGCCTCGGCGGAGACCACCGCGGGAATGGTCACGAACCAGAAAACCCCGAGGCCCGCGACAAGGGCGAGGACCGCGAGAACGAAAAGTTTCCGAAACATGATCGCCCCCACAGAGACCGTCATTGCGGGCCAACGGGTCCAGCCAAAAGCGCGTTCACGCGCGTCTTTGACGCGCTATGGCCGGCCCGATGACAGGCTCCGCGAAGTAATCCACTCCTAAGAAAAGCAAGAGCTGGATTGCTTCGTCGCAAGTGCTCCTCGCAATGACGAATGAATCAACCGTTCTTCACGCGAAACGTTTCGTGGCAGCCGGAACATGCCTTGCCGATGGTCGGCAGTGTCGCCTTCAGGCTGTCGGCATCCTTGATCTTGCCTTTGGCTTCGGACACGGCCTTGGCAAAACTTGCGATCTGGGCATCGAAGCCCGCCCTGTCGTCCCACACCTTCGCCGACGGTGTGTATTCCGAATCCTGCTTCACGGCCTTGACACTCGCGGGATAGAGCGTGGGAAGTTTCTTCGCCGTGTCATCGAGTTGCGCCAGCGCCGCATCGACTGCGGCCTGATCGTACGGCTTGTCGCCCCGCGCCATAGGGCTCAGCACGCCGCCGAGATTCTTGCCATTCGCCTTCATCAGCGCGTGGCTTTGTTCGATCAAATCCTGCTGGGCGGCGACGGCGCTGACACCGAGCAGCAGCACGACGGCCGCGAGAACAGAACGCTTCATGCGAGATTTCCTTCCCTGTTTCATAAACGTCTTCACACAGACCCCGTCCACACCGGACCATCCCGGCCGCAGCCCGACAAGGCCAACATTTTTTCCGGTGCCGGGAATTTTTTACAATCGATGCTGGCTGCGGCTTTTCTCGATCGCCATCCAGACCCGTTCCGCGGTGGCCGGCATATCGATGTGGCCGATCCTGTATTCGCGCCACAGGCCATCGATGATCGCGTTCACCACCGCCGGACATGAGCCGATCGCGCCCGCCTCGCCCGCGCCCTTGACGCCGAGCGGATTGGTGGTGCACGGCACGTTGTGGGTTTCGAACTTGATCGACGGACCGTCCGCCGCGCGCGGCAGCGCATAGTCCATGAAGGTGCCGGTCACGAGCTGGCCGTCGGCGCTGTCGTAGACCGCCTGCTCCATCAGCGCCTGTCCGATGCCCTGCATCGTGCCGCCATGCACCTGACCTTCCAGCAGCAGCGGATTCAGCGTCACGCCGAAATCGTCGACGATCACATAGTTCACAACATGAATCACGCCGGTGGCGGGGTCGATCTCGACCTCAGCCACATGGGTACCGTTCGGATAGGTGCCGTCCGCGCTGCTGAACGTGCTGCTCGCGCTCAGCTTCGACGGATCGGCGCGTTTCGCAAGGTCTGCAAACGCTACCGTGCGGTCGGTGCCAACCACGCGGATGGCGCCGTCGCTGAATTCGAGATCACCCGCGCCGGTCTCCAGCACATCGGCGGCGATGTCTTTCAGATTCGTTCCCAGCGTGCGTGTCGCCCGCTCCACGCTGACGCCGCCGGACGGAATCGAACTCGATCCGCCGGTGCCGAGACCCGTCGGAATCTCGTCGGTATCGCCCTGATGGATATGGACGCGCTCGGGTGCGATCCCGAACTGCTCGGCGACAATCTGCGCATAGGCGGTCTGGTGTCCCTGCCCGCTCGACTGGGTGCCGATCAGGATCGTGACCTCGCCGTTCGGATCGAGCCGCACCTGCGCGGTCTCCTCGCCCATCGTGCCGCAGACCTCGACGTAGGTGCCAAGACCGATGCCGCGCACCAGCCCCTGCTTCTTCGCCGCCTTGGCGCGCTTGGGAAACTCCTTCCACTCGGCGACATCCATCGCGCGTTTCATGTGCGCGGCGAAGTCGCCGGAATCGTAAACCTCTGCCGGTGGCGGTCTTGTACGGCATCGCGCGCGGCGGAATGAAATTCCTGCGCCGGATCGCGTCGGGCGTCATGCCGAGCTTGCGCGCCGCGGCATCGACAAGGCGCTCGATCACATAGGCCGCCTCGGGGCGTCCCGCGCCGCGATAGGCATCCACCGGCACCGTGTTGGTGAACACGGTGCGAATGCGGCAATGAAAGGCCTGAATGTCATAGAGGCCCGGCAGCATGCCCGCGCCGCCATGCGGGATGTACGGACCGAAGGTCGACAGATAGGCACCCATGTCGCCCATCAGATCGACATCCATGCCGAGGAACCTGCCGTCCTCCGCCAGCGCCATGCGCGCCGTGGTGACGTTGTCGCGGCCCTGCGCGTCGCCGACAAAATGATCGGCCCGCTCGGCGGTCCATTTCACCGTCTTCTTCAGCTTGCGCGCGGCGACCGCCGCCAGCGCGTATTCGCGATAGGGAAACAGCTTGGTGCCGAAACCGCCGCCGACGTCCGGGCAGATCACCCGCATCTTCTCGACGGGAATTTTCAACACGTTCTGACAGAGAATGTCGCGGAGCCGATGGCTGCCCTGACTGCCAATGGTCAACGTCAAGTGATCGCGCTTGGCGTCGTATTCGCAAACCACCGCGCGGGTTTCCATGTAGTTGGTGATGATGCGCGGATTGACGATGGTGATGTCCGCCACCGCATGCGCCTTGGCGAAGGCCGCCTCCGCCGCCTTCCTGTCGCCGATCGAGGTGTCGAACAGGACGTTGCCGGGGAATGCGGGCCAGACCTGCGGCGCGCCCTTCTTCACGGCATTGACCAGACCCACGGCGGCCGGCAGCGATGTCCATTGCACATCGATGGCCTCGATGGCGTCGCGCGCCTGCTCGATTGTCTCCGCGACGACGAACGCAACCGCATCGCCGACATGACGCACCACATCACGCGCAAGAATGGCATAGGGCGGCGCCTTGAACGGTTCGTCCGGCAGGTTGAACAGGCACGGCAAACCGCCGAGGTCTTTTACGTCGTCGCTGGTCAGCACCGCGGCGACACCAGGCAGACCGCGGGCGCGCGTCGCATCGATGGTGAATGTCGCATGGGCGTGGGGAGACCGCAGCACCAGCGCATGCAGCGCTGCCGAAGGCGCGTAATCGTCGGTGTAGCGGCCCTTGCCGCGAATCAGGGCGTCGTCTTCCTTGCGCAGAACACTCTGCCCGACGCCGAATTTTACTGGAGCCATGCTTTCTCCGACCGCGATCTGGAACCGTTCTAGAGTGCATCATGCAGCGGATCGGGCGGAAGCGCAAATGCGCTGGGTCTCGAATCCGAAGTTCACTTCATTTTGCAACACTTTACGGAGCGAACTTGGGATTCGAAAGGACACAAGAAACTATGGATTCCAAGGTCGGGGGCCAAACACGGGATTTGTATGATCGCCTGATCGTGGGACGCGTTGAGATGGCTGCCTTCTTTTGGTTGTGTCGAAGGTTGATTTAAAGCCTTCGACGGTCGTCGGCGAAGCATCGCTATTGCCAAACAGGCTCCGCGCGATGTGAGGGTCTTTGGATAGCGGATGAGGTTCGACGCATTGAAGCCAAAGTCCAGCGAACGCCGCTGGTGACCGCTGGGCACAATATGCCAGCCATTTCTATACCGTTTTGCCCAAAAGATTATTCCGCTAAACTCTAGAGTCAATAAACGCTATATTATAGTTTGTTGCCGGGGTGAGCGATGAAGCGGTCATGATCGGAAATTCTGCTGTCCTGAAATTTTCGACCGATGATTATCCGGAGCGAGACAAAGTTTCGCTCTGGCGAGAGCACTTCGGTCGTGCGGTTGTGAAAACCGATTTTATTCCAGCGCTCGATAAGCCGTTCCGGAGCGTCTCTTATCTGCGCACCCTTCCAGATCTGAAGATCTGGTCATGCTCAATCACCGAATGTGCAGTGGAACGCACGCCATCGCTCGTCGCGGATGGAGACGATGATTTCGTCTTCGCCATTGTCAAAAAAGGCCGGTCCAGGTCCGAACAAGGCGGCCGGGAGGCCCTGTTCGGCGATGGCGAAGCCATTCTGTGGTCGGCAGAGGTCGCAGGGAGCTATCGCAATTTGAGCTTTTGCGAAATCACGGCGCTGTCGCTGCCGAGGCGGACTCTGACCTCAACGGTCGCGGACGTCGACAGGGCGCTCATGAAGGCGATCCCGGCTTCGAACGAGGCGCTTCGGCTACTCGTCGACTATGTCAATGTTCTGAGTGTTGACGCCACACCAATGATGCCGGAACTGGAGGCGCTCAGCGTTTCGCATATCCACGACCTCGTCACGCTATCGCTTGGCGCGACGCGCGACGCCGGGGAAACTGCGAAAATGGGCGGCCTGCGCGCTGCGCGGTTACGCGCAATCAAGCGCGACATTGTCGAGAACCTCGCCGAGCGAAGCCTGAGCATGGACTTCATCGCGACCAGACACACGATATCATCGCGTTATATCCGCGCGCTGTTCGAGGAGGATCAGACAACCTTCACCGATTTTGTTCGCGAGCAGCGTCTGAGGCTGGCCTATAGAATGCTCAGCGACGCCGTTTTCGTTGACCGCAGCGTCAGCGCCATCGCGTTCGATTCAGGCTTTGGCGACATCTCATATTTCAACCAGATATTCAGGCGGCGGTTTGGCGTGACTCCCAGCGACGTTCGCAACAACGCGCGGGATCAACGTGAGGCAGACCGATCGTCTGAATTCCCGGAATGAATCAGAGACCACCTAATTTGTAGTTCACGCCAAACCGCACAACACTTCCGCTGACCTTGGTCGAGCTGCCGAAAGTGATGCCCACGCTGCCATTCTCCGGAATGAGCCTGTTTTCAAGCTTTCCAAGGTCGTAATAGAGATATTCGAGCTTGGCCGACCACTTTTTCTCAAAGGCCCATTCCCAGCCCGCTCCAGCAGTCCAGCCCGCCATCCACTTCTGAGACGACGACGAGGCGCACAGGTTGACGTTAAGGGTGCAAGCGCCGTTATTTATTGCCAGAATGTTGACCGAATTCGTTGCCTGGCCATACGCGAGGCCGCCCGTTGCATAGAACAGCGAATGCTCGAACGCGGCGACGCCCATTCGGCCGCGGAAGGTGCCGAGCCAGTTCAGTTTGGTGTCCGAAGAGGTGATTAAGGCCACGGGAGGGGCAAAATTGAGTGTTCTACTGGCGCTTCCCTTGACGTGCGCATAATCGAAATCGGTTTCAAAGCCGTAGACGATGTTGCCTGATTGCAGGTTCGCGCCGAGTTGAAGACCGCCCAGCAAGCCGGTGCGGTTTTCGCTCAAAGTAGCCGGAACAACGCCATTCGCAATCCGGAGCACGCCGCCCGGATCCAGGCCGGCGATATTTGTATCGCTGCTGGAGAAACCATATCCGGCGTTTGCGCCGACATACCAGCCGGACCAGTTATAGTTGGCGGCAGATAGGGGCGATTTAACAGGCATATCGGCGGCAAAGCCGCCTGATCCAAGGGCCAGAATAACAACTGCGGCGCTAGCCCAAGCGGAAACAATCCGATTCACAAGCCCCTCCAGATAAGAACTGCGCCTTTGGTGCAGTAACGAGTCATCGTGACTGGATCGAACTGTAGAGGGCGGATACAGCGACCGCTTGGGCGGAGCGGCACCCCGGCATGGGCTAATGGGCACAGGCGCATTCCAAGCGTCGCTGTGGCTATTCTGCTACTACTCTTATGCGATACTGGCTCATCGACTAAGCGCGTGAGGTTATGCGGGCCCGATGTTGGCAATGATTTTGATGAACAAGCCGTTCTCCGCGCTCAACGCTCGGACACGGAGTGTGACTTGGTTCGCAAAAGAGCGTGCTTTGGAAATGATGCGGGCTTGCGAACCACCACACTAGGGCCGAATAAGCCCGACCAGCCAGCGCCGCCCAAACAGCAGCAGCACACTCCCGCCATACACGACGGCGCCCACCGCGATCAAAATTCCAAGAGCGGTCTCATCGCGCAGCGAAGCCTGACCTGCCAGCGCCGATATCGACCAACGCGCCGCAAGCCACAGCGCCGCGGCGAGCACCACTCCCGCCAGGGCAAATTTCGCCAGCGACGTGACGAAGGCGCGGTCGAACACGAAAAACTTCTGGCGCACGGCGAACAGCACCACCAGCAGCAGATTGATCCACGCGCCGACAGCAGTCGCAAGCGCAAGCCCGATCTGCGCCAGCGATCCGACCAGCGCGACTTTCAGGGCGACGTTGACGGCCACGCCGGTGAGCGCCGCCTTGACCGGCGTCGCGGTATCCTTGCGGGCGTAGAAGGTGGCGACCGCGCTGCGGATCAGCACAAAGGGGATGAGTCCGATGGCGTAGGCCGCGAGCGTGGCGCCTGCTTCCGCGGCATCCGCCTTGGTGAACGCGCCGCGTGCGAACATCGCCCGCATGATGACATCCGGCACCGTCAGGAAAGCCGCGACGAACGGGACCGAGAACAGCAGGGTGAAATCGAACGCCCGCCGCTGCGAGGCGAGCGCGCCCTCGTGATCGTTGGCGGTGATCCGCCGGGACATTTCCGGCAGCAGCACCGTTCCGATGGCGATGCCGATGACGCCGATCGGCAACTGGTTCAGCCGGTCGGCGTAATACAGCGCCGACAGCGCACCGCTGGCCAGGAATGTCGCGATGATGGTGTCCGCGAACAGCGCCACCTGCGTGCCCATCGAGCCCAGTGTCGCCGGCCCGAGCGCGCGGAAGAAGCCCCGCACGTCTTCGTCGAGCTTCAATGACGTGAATTTCGGAAGGATGCCGTGGACCTTGGCGTCCCCGGCGAGCAGGATGTATTGCAGAAACCCGGAGATCAGCACGCCCCACGCTGCCGCATGTCCCGCGCTGGGGAAAAACGCGGCCAGCGCCAGCGTCGCCATCATCGACAGGTTCAGGAAAATCGGGGCCGCCGCAGCACTTGCGAAGCGGTGCATGACGTTGAGCATCCCGCCATACAGCGTGACCAGCGTGATCAGCAGCAGGTACGGGAACGTGATGCGGGTGAGTTCGATGGCGAGATTGCGCTGCGCCGGATCGTCGGTAAATCCCGGCGCCAAAATCGACATTGCCTGCGGCATGAACGCCAGCGCAAGGACCAGCAGCACGATCTGCGACGCGAAAAGCAGCGTGAAGATGCGATTGCTGAACAGCTTCGCGGCTTCCTCGCCGTGCTCGCCCTGGACATGGGCATAGGCCGGCACGAAGGCCGCATTGAATGCGCCCTCCGCGAAGATCGCGCGGAAATGGTTCGGAAGCCGCAGCGCCACGAAAAAGGCGTCGGCCACGGGCCCGGCGCCGAGGATCGCCGCAAGCATGATGTCGCGCGCGAACCCTGTGACCCGCGACAGAAGGGTATAGCCGCCGACGGTGAAAATTCGCCCGAGCATCCGCTGCTTCTACAACATGAGACAGCGGTGCAAAACGCTCAAATCGTTATGAAAGCGCGTCGCGCACAGCCTTGATGACGCGATCCTGCGCCGCCTGATCGAGGTAGGCGTGCATCGGCAGGCTGATGACGTCGTCCGACAGCTTCTCGCTGACCGGCAACCCGCCCTCAACGACCGGATACTGCTTGTAGGCGGTCTGCTGGTGCATCGACTTCGGGTAATAGATCGCGGTCGGAATGCCCTGCGCCTTGAGAGCCGCGGCGAACGCATCGCGCCCGCCGCGCGGCAGCCGGATGGTGTATTGCGCCCATACGGAGACATTCCCGTCGGTCACCCGGGGAGCCGTCACGATGTTATGCAGTGCGTCGAAATAGCGGCTCGCAACCTTGTTGCGCGCGTCGATCTCGTCCTGAAAAATCTTCAGCTTCTCGATCAGGATCGCCGCCTGCATGGTGTCGAGCCGCGCCGTGAGACCAAGGCGGACGTTGTCGTATTTCTCGGTGCCCTGCCCGTGGACCCGCACGCTGCGCAGCCGCTCAGCCAGATCGGCGTCGTCGGTGAAAATCGCGCCGCCGTCGCCAAAGCAGCCCAGCGGCTTGGCGGGAAAGAAGCTGGTCGCGGTCGCAAGCCCGAAGGTGCCGAGGCGCTTGCCCTTGTAGGTCGCGCCGAACGATTGCGCGGCGTCGTCCAGCACGAACAGGCCTTCGCTTTTCGCAACCTCTGCTATGGCGTCGTGATCCGCGCTCTGGCCGAACAGGTCGACCGGGATGACGGCCTTGACCTTGAGACCGAGCTTGCGCGCGGCCGCGATGCCCTTTTTCAAGGATGCGATATTCATATTGAAGGTCGCTTCATCGACATCGACGAACAGCGGCGTGGCACCGGTCAGCGCGACGACTTCGCCGGTCGCGCAGAAGGTGAACGACGGACAGATCACCGCGTCGCCCGGCCCGATGCCCTGCGCCATCAGCACCATCAACAGCGCGTCGGTGCCGCTGGCGCAGGCGACGACATGTTTCGCACCACAGAACGCCGCGAGATCGGATTCGAGCTGGGCGACTTCCGGACCGTTAATGAACTGGCAATGGGTCAGCACGCGCCCCACTGCCTCATCGATCTTCGTGCCCAGACGGCGGCGCTGCGCGCCGATGTCGATGAAAGCCACAGGTTCAGGTCGCAGATGCTGGTTCATGATGCGTGCCGAATTGAGTTCGAAAGAATGAGCTGCCGTCAGCTTGCGACCGCGCGCGGTCCCTTGCGCAGCGGCGCGGCGATGGCGCCAGCCGGTGCTTCGAGACATTTGATCGCGATCTCGAGGCTTGCGACGCCCTCATCACCGGTCACGGCCGGTGCGTTGCCAGTTCGCACCGCGTCGAGGAAGGCGACGAGTTCGGCGCGCAATGGTTCATCGTGGCCGACCGACAGGTGCCGCATCGAATAGCTGCCGTCGCGCTGGAAACCGAAGCACTCGGTCACCTGCCGCGTCAGCAGATCGCCCTGAATGTACTTGCCGCGGGTCGCCACGGTGACGCTGCGCGCCTTGAAGGGCGTCAGCCAGTTGGTGTTGATGTGGGCGAGGACGCCGGAGGCGGTGCGGAACTGGAGCAGCGCGATGTCTTCGCGCTCGGCCACCGCACTGGCAAGCTGCGGCTGAACATCGACGATGTCGGATTCGGTGAACCAGCGGATCAGATCGATGTCATGGACCGCCAGATCGATGACGACCCCGACGTTCGACATGCGCGGCGGAAACGGCCCGACGCGGGTGATTGCGATGGAAAGGATTTCCTCGTCCTTGATCGCCTGCTTGATCGCGGCGACAGCCGGATTGAAGCGTTCGACATGGCCGACCATCAGGGTCACGCCGGCATCCCGCGCGGCGGCGACGATCTCGTTGCCCTCTTCGACCGAGGGAGCGATCGGCTTCTCGACCAGGATATGAACCTTGCGCGCAAGGCAGGCCAGCGACACGTCGCGATGAAGATGCGTCGGGGCGGCAATGGTCACCGCGTCGAGACCGGCATCGAGCATTTCCTCGAGCGTCGCGAAGGTGGGACAGCCGAGCATCTGCGACGCACGCGTGCGGTGCGCGGCCAATGGATCGACAATGCCGACCAAGGCGATGCCGGGCAACCCGGCCAGCACCCGCGCGTGATTGGTCCCCATCACGCCTGCGCCGACGACACCGACGCGCAGCAAGCGGTCGTCGCCTGCATTATTTTTTGCCGACACCGTCGAACTCATGTTTTGAAACCCTTGAATCCCCGGCGCGAGTCGTGCGCCATCCACCGGTCAATGTCCTAGCATGCCGCCACATGTGTGGCGAACGCGGCAGCGCCAATCCCTTACACGTTTTGATGCAAAGAATTACACCGGGCAACGGCATAACCCATTGAGAAAATAGAATCTTTCTACCCTGCCCGAGGCCGGTCCCGCCTCACGACCGGCGGTAATCGTCCTCGATCCGGATGATGTCGTCTTCGCCCAGATAGCTTCCGGTCTGCACTTCGATCAATTCCAGCGGGATCTTGCCGGGATTTTCCATACGGTGCACCGCGCCGATCGGGATGTAGATGGACTCGTTTTCGTGAACCATCTTTTGCAGGTCGTTGACCGTGACCAGCGCGGTCCCCCGCACCACGATCCAGTGCTCCGACCGGTGATGGTGCTTCTGCAACGACAGCCGGCCGCCCGCCTTCACTACGATGCGCTTGACCTGATGACGCTCGCCGATGTCGAGCGACTGGTACGATCCCCAGGGCCGGTGCACCTTGATGTGGTCCTCGGTGACCTGCGGCGCCGCGACTTTCAGCTTGGCGACCAGCCGCTTCAATCCGTTCGGATCGTTCTGACGGGACACCAGAATAGCATCCTGCGTCGCGACCACGACCAGATCGTCGACGCCTTCCAGCGCGACCAGCGCCTTGTCGGTGGAGACATTGCAATTGCGCGAGTCCTCGAACACCGTCAGGCCCTGCGCCACGTTGCCGTGCTCGTCCTTGTCCGATAACTCCCACACCGCGTGCCACGAGCCGACGTCGGACCAGCCACACGCGACCGGGATCACCGCTGCCTGGGTGGTTTTCTCCATCACGGCGTAGTCAATCGAAATCGGCTTCGCCTTGCCGAACGACTCCAGGGGAAGAGTGATGAAGCCGAGATCCTGCCCGGCGCTGTTCACGGCTTCGACCAGCGCGCTGACGCTGTCGGGATCGACGCTGCGATATTCGTCCAGCAGCATCTGGGCGCGGAACATGAAGTTACCGCAGTTCCAGAGATAGCCATCCGCCACGTAGCGAGTCGCGGTCGCCGGGTCCGGCTTCTCGACGAATGTCGCGACCTTGCGCACATCGCCGGCAATCACGTCACCGGGCTTGATGTAACCGTATTCGGTGGCGGGACGCTCCGGAAGAACGCCGAACGTGACGATGCGGCCGGCATTCGCGACACTCAACGCCTTCCGGCAGGCTTCGACGAAAGCGGCCAGGTCGCGCACCACATGATCCGCAGCCAGCGCCAGCACGACCGCATCCGCGTCGCGCGTCAATGCAAAGGCGGCGCCTGCGGCGATCGCCGGGCCGGAATCCCGGCGTGCGGGCTCCAGCAGGATATCGGCCTCAAGGCCGAGCTCGTTCAGTTGTTCGAGCACCATGAAGCGATAGGCCGCATTGGTGATGACGATCGGACGTCCGAACAGGCTCGGGTCGCTCACCCGCAACACGGTATCCTGAAACGTCGACCGCGCACCGAACAGCCGAAGAAACTGTTTCGGACGCCCCTCGCGCGAGGCCGGCCACAGGCGCGTGCCCGCGCCACCGCACATGATCAATGGAATAATTCGCTCGCTCATGCGTCCTCAAAAAATTCCGGGAACACTATAGCCCATGATAGTCGCGGAACCACGCCGCGAACCGCGCGATGCCGTCTTCAATGGATGTCGAGGGACGAAACCCGACCTCGCGCATCAAATCGTCGATGTCCGCATAGGTGGCTGGCACGTCCCCCGGCTGCATCGGCAGCATGTCCTTGATTGCCTTGCGCCCGAATTCCTTTTCAAGAAGGCCGACAACCGTGAGCAATTCTTCCGGCCGGTTGTTGCCGACATTGAAGACCCGCCACGGAGCAGCACTCGTTCCGGGATCGGGAGATGCATCGGGCGCCTTCGCTTGTCCCACCGGCGCATGATCGATCAGACGCACGATCGCCTCGGTCACATCGTCGACGTAAGTGAAATCCCGGCGCATGTCGCCGTGATTGAACAGCTTGATCGGCTGCCCGTCGAGAATCGCCCTGGCGAACAGGAACATCGCCATATCCGGGCGGCCCCACGGTCCATACACCGTAAAGAAGCGCAGGCCGGTCGAGGGAATGCGATAGAGATGGCTATACGCGTGCGCCATCAGCTCATTGGCCTTCTTCGAGGCTGCATAGAGACTGATCGGATGATCGACGTTGTCGTGCACGGAAAACGGCAGCTTGGTATTGGCGCCATAGACCGACGACGATGATGCATACAGAAGATGGCGGCAGGCGTTATGCCGGCAGCCCTCGAGAACGTTCGCGAAGCCCTGAAGATTTGCATCCACATAAGCGTGCGGATTCTCGATCGAGTACCGGACGCCTGCCTGCGCCGCGAGATGGATCACCACCGGAAAACGCTGCGCGCCGAACAGGTCCGCGACGCCAGCCCGATCGACCAGGTCGAGCTTGACGAAATTGAAAGCGGGATCGTTTTTCAGAACGTCGAGACGCGCTTCCTTCAACGCCGGATCGTAATAGCTGTTGAGATTGTCCAGCCCGACGACACGATGGCCGGCCTGCAACAATTTCTGCGTGACGTGAAAGCCGATGAAGCCCGCCGCTCCCGTTACTAGTATCGCCTGATCCGACATTGATTTTTCCAACGGATGGTCAGAGGCGCCAGAGCTCGATGCCGTCCGGCAGCTTGCTGCGCTCAAGTTTCATCTTCACATCGAGAACGAGACCTTGCCCGCCCGCCAGCAATTTCTGGATCATCGGCCAGCCCGCGTCGATGTAGGTCTTGTGAGCGACCGCCATGATCACCGCATCGGCAGGTTGCAAGGAAGTAAAATCGGTGAGCGTGACACCGTATTCATGCAGCGCATCGGAGGGATCCGCCATCGGATCGCTGACCTGCACCGTGAGGCCGAACGATTGCAGCTCGCGAATGACATCGACCACGCGCGAATTGCGCGTGTCCGGAACGTCTTCCTTGAACGTGAGGCCGAGAATGGTGACAACGCCGCCGTTGCTCTTACGCCGCAACATGCCGCGGATGCACTCGCGCGCGATGCGCTGGCCCATGCCATCATTGATGCGGCGGCCGGCGAGAATGACCTCTGGATGATATCCCGCCTTCTCCGCGCGGTAGGTCAGATAATACGGATCGACGCCGATGCAGTGCCCGCCGACGAGGCCCGGCTGGAACGGCATGAAGTTCCATTTGGTGCGCGCCGCCGCCAGCACGTCGCCGGTGTCGATATTCAGCGCCTGGAAGATCAGCGACAATTCGTTCATGAACGCGATGTTGAGATCGCGCTGGGTGTTCTCGATCACCTTCGCCGCCTCGGCGACCTTGATGGAAGGAGCGCGATGGATGCCGGCGGTGACGACCGAACCATAAACATTGGCAACAACATCGAGCGTCGCCGCATCCTGCGCCGAGACGACCTTCATGATCGTCTCAAATCGATGCTGCTTGTCGCCGGGATTGATGCGCTCGGGCGAATAACCGACCTTGAAATCCACGCCCGCTTTCAGCCCCGAAGCCTTCTCAAGCAGCGGCACGCAATCGTCCTCGACCGCGCCGGGATAGACCGTCGATTCATAGACGACGATGTCGCCCTTCTTGAGCGCCGATCCAACAGTTCGCGAGGCCGCGAACATCGCGCCGAGATCAGGCTGGCGCGCCTCATCGATCGGCGTCGGCACCGTGACGATGAAAAAGTCAGACGACGCCAGCGCATTCGCATCATGCGTGAATGTGAGCGAGGCCTGGCGCAGGTCCGCCGCCTCGACTTCATGGGTGCGGTCATGAAACCCGCACAATTCCGCGATGCGCCTCTGATCGATATCAAACCCGACCACAGAGGCGCCGGCGCGCGCGAAGGCGACTGCAACCGGCAATCCCACATAACCCAGCCCGATGACCGCAATCTTGCGCCCGTGTGCCACCAATTTCCGTCCTCAAGTCTCAATGAGAGGCATGTACGTCAGGTGCCCCCGGATCAAGCTGCCCTCTTTAGCCGCCGCGCGGTGGCCGCGGCAATAGGCGGGCGCTTACCTATTGCCACGGCAGCCCTAAAGCCATACCAAGGCCCTGAAATTGGCTGCCAGGCGCTGTTATCCAGGCCCTCCATCAGATCCAGCAACGTTAACCATCGCGGTCCGGAATGCGCGGATTTCTCCTTCTAGCCGTTCGAATAGTGGTCTCGGCGGCGCTGCTCTACATCGCCTTTCGCGGCATCAATTTTGCGGCGATCCAGTCCCGCCTGAGCCAGATCAGCCCCGTGTGGGTTCTGCTGGCCGTGCTGGCGACGATCTTCCAGATTTTCCTCGGCGCGCTGCGCTGGCGTGAAATCAGCGCGCAATGCGCAGCCCCGCTCGGAACCGGGCAGGCCTTCCGCTACAACATGATCGGCGCCTTCTTCAACCAGACGCTGCCGTCGACCATCGGCGGCGACGCCATGCGGCTCTGGCTGGTGCGCCAGACCGGTGCAGGCTGGCGCGCGGCCACCTACTCGGTGCTGGTCGACCGCGCCATCGGTCTGATCGCGCTTGCCCTCATCGTGGTCGCAAGTCTCCCCTGGAGCTATGACCTGATCGGCAATGCCCACGGGCGGCTCGCCCTCCTGCTGATCGATGTGGCCGCCATATCGGCGGGCCTTGGCTTTCTGGCCTATGGCAGGCTGCCATGGCTGTGGCTGAGGACATTCTGGCCGTTGCGCCATATCCACGCCTGCTCCGTGATCGCCAATCAGGTCATTTTCAACCGCGGCAGCGGACCGAAGATCGCGGTGCTGTCGTTGCTCATCCATGTGATGGCGGTGGTGATCGCCTGGTGCGCGGTGCGCTCCATCGCGGCGCCCGCGGCTTTCGAGCAGTTGTTCATGCTGATCCCGCCGATCATGCTGATCACCATGCTGCCGATTTCAATCGCCGGCTGGGGCGTGCGCGAAGCGACCATGATGGTCGCGTTCGGCTACGCCGGCCTCGCGCCAACCGACGGCACCGTGGTGTCGCTGCTGTTCGGCGCATCATCGTTCATCGTGGGCGCCATCGGCGGGCTGGTCTGGGTTCTGAGCGCGGAGAAGACAAAAAACGACCCCGTAACAACCGATGAAGACATACTGGATCAGGATATTTCTGACCTGAGGAAGTCCTAGGCATTTACTCTGACTGGCGCGTCTTTCATCCAAACCGCATCGTACGGTCGCATTAAAACGTCACTGTGCCTTGATCTTGAAAAAGGCAAAGACCACCATTCTCAGCAGCATCACGCCATGCCGGAAACGCGAAATCTGCGTTTCGCCATATGAGCGAGCCGCATAACGGATCGGCATATCAACCGACTTAAGGTTGAGTTTCGACGCACCGAAAATCAGATCGAAATCACCGAACGGATCGAAATCACCGAAATATGCTTTTCCATCGCGTAGCCGGTAATAATCAGACCGGCGCATGACTTTCGTACCGCAAAGCGTGTCGGTGTATCGTTGATTGAGCAGCCAGGAAAAACAGATAAGAAAAAGTTTTATTGGCAATCAGGTTCAGAAACCGCATGGCGTCATCTGCCAGCGGATAGACCAGGCGGGAACCATTGATAAACTCGCCCTGCCCCGACTTGATCGCATTCCAGAACTTTGGCAATTGCTCGGGCGGCATGGTGAGATCCGCATCGAGGATCATCAGGACGTCGCCTCGCGCCACATCATAGGCTGTGAAGACTGCATCAGCTTTGCCCTTGCCGGGCTGGCGCATCAGCTTGATATCCTTGTCGGGATAGGCGGCCTTGACACGCTCCATTTCCTCGAAGGTGCCGTCCTTGCTGTGCCCCTCGATGAAAATGATCTCAATGTCATCGCAGAACTGAGGGATACGTTGCACGGCTGGCTCGATATTGCCGCGCTCGTTGCGCGCCGGAACCACAACCGTCACGGATTTCAGATTGTCATCATCGATCTTTGGCAACGAGCGGCATACCGCATAGTGACGCAATGCGAACATCCGGAATCCAGGAAGAACGCTGATGAACCGGTTCACAAACCGGCCGATTCCAAACAGCGAAATCGGCATCAGCAACCGTTGCTCGGACTTCACCGGGTCGAAATTCGCAAGACGCGCTATGGCCTGAACGTCCGCAGGCGCGAGCACATTTTGCGGCGGATGCGGCATCCGTTGCCCGGCCCACTCGACCAGCTTCAAAACCGGATACCAAAGGTGCGAGAAATAGCCAATCACCAGTCGCGTTTCGCGCGTACACAGGGGATGCAGCAGATCGAAGAACGCCTGACAATCGTCGAGCGAGCCGATTGCGTCGACAACCAGGATATAGTCGAACGTCCCTTCGAGCTTTTCGTAAATGTCCCGGCTTTCCGCATCCCCGACGTGAAACGTCAGACCGGGATGCAGCGATTTCGCGTGATCGATCATGGCCGGGCTAATGTCGATACCCACACCGTAAGATGGCTCCAAAGCCGCGAGCGTATCGCCGATCCCGCAGCCGATCTCCAGCACCCGCTTTCCCTTCGGAATGAGAAAGCGCAGATAGGCCTCATCCTCGCGATGAAAGAACGCGGCCTTGCGCCGCCATTCGGAACGCGAGGCAGCATGCTTCTCCGAATGCGCAAGAATTTCCATCTTGCGCAAAGACATGGAAGCAGGCGGGGAGACCAACGAAGTCACGGAAGACGACAGCGGAGACGATGACATAATAGCCGGATCATTTCTTAAAACACGCACTTCAGCCGGGATGTTCTGACATGCAATTGCCGGATAACCAAGAACGAAACCGCCTCTAGTGCGGCGCCTTCACGGCTGGCAATGCCCCCTCAATAATGGCCTGCACCGGATATTCTGGCGAATGTCCGATACCGCGATAAAGGCGCACATAGCGATCGACGCAACCTGCCTGAGAGAACATAGCCGTTGCCCGCTCCCGCGCCGCGAGCCCGAGCGCTTTACGCGTCGACGGATTCTCGGCCAGTTCGAGGATTGCCTCACCGAGACGCGCCGTGTTTCCCACCGGCACCAGCCGTCCGGACCGGCCATCGACAATCGCATCCAGATTTCCTCCCACAGCGGTCGCAATCATTGGCAGCCCGTGCGCCATGGCCTCGATCAAGGCATTCGAGAAGCCTTCTTCATGTGACACGAGAAGACCAAGATCAGCAGCAGCAAAAATGGCTTCGACATCCCTGCGCTCGCCGAGCCATAAAATCCTGTCTGCAATACCCAGTTGCGCGGCTTGCAGTTTGAGATGCGGTCCTTCCCCCTCATCGCGTCCCACAATGAGAAGTCTCCATGGCTGCGGCAATCGCGATGCCACGTCGCCGAGCGCATTCAGGAGATCGGAGTGCCCCTTGTAAGGAAAAAGATTCGCAACGATCACCATCACGAATGCGTCCAGCGGGATATTCAACGCTGTACGTTGCGCTTCGCCTGGTGCGTTAGCTGCAAGACCATCGAGGACAAGACCGTTGTGAATGAGGCCTATCTTGCCGCGATCCCGCGTCTCACCGGCAAGCTCCTCGACAACGGCTTGCGAATTTCCAACCAGCGCCGCCATCCTCCGATGCAGCAAATGTTCTATGCGTGCAAGAAGCGGGTGCTTCCTTTGGTAGTTCGCCAGCGAACGTCGGCTCATGATACATATGTTCTGGCGGGCGATCATCGCGACGAGCGCGCCCAATACATAAGGTTCCGGCAGGAAAAAATGGACAATGTCCGGACGCATCGTGCGGATGCGACGATACAGCGCCGCAGCGGCCACCAGCAAATGCGGCACACGACCCAGACTCCGGAACGCCCCGCTGATCGGTACACCCCTAGCGGTCAGGCCTTCTTCCAGTTCGCCACCGCGCTCAAGCACAAATAATTCTATGGCCAGCCCGCGCGACCTGATGTCCGGGAGCGTTCCGGCAAGGTGACGCTCTGCCCCGCCCAATGCCAGTTTCTTGGTGACCACCAGAATGCGGGGGCGCCCAGACTCAGCGTCAGCCATATGCGCCCTCTAGAGGCTCGCCCAACGTCGACGCCAGGCTTCAAACATCAAAATCGTCCATAACGCATAGGCCCAATTCCTGCGACCCGTCAGGTGATCGGCCCATAATCGCCGTGCCGCGCCCACATCGAGAAAACCGCCTCCCAGATGCCGCGGATCAAGCATATCCTCTGCCCATTCTCTCAGGGGTCCACGCAGCCATTCAGCGAGCGGAACTCCAAAGCCCATTTTTGGCCGATCGAGCAGATGCTTCGGGACCATGCGCTCGGCAACACGCCGCAACAGCCACTTTGTTTCGCCATTGCGAATCTTGAAACGGCGGGGCAGATGCCATGAAAACTCCACCACGCGACGATCGAGGATTGGCGGACGCACTTCCAGCGCGACAGCCATGGAAGCACGGTCCACCTTCTGAAGAATATCGTCAGGCAAATAGGTTATCGTATCGAGCAATTGCATGCGGTCGAGAAACGTCGGCAATGCACCGATCGGTGCGCTGGACCATGATGCGATCGGATGCTCCATCGCCTGCGGTACAAGCGCGGCAGGATCTTCGCATTGACTGACCAGACGCCGATAAATCCCCTCCGGGTCGAGTGTCATCACATTGGCAAATTTTCGCAGTTTGTCCGCTGGCTGTGACGGCAGGAGTCCACGCGGCGCCAGTGAGGCAAGACCATCGACCCACGACATCGGCACTGCATTCAGCACGCCTGACGCGGTGTGCCGTATACCGAGTGGAAGTTTCGACAGCTTCTGCCACATGCCCTCAGCCAGCCGATAACGGTTATAACCGCCGAACAATTCATCGCCACCATCGCCGGACAACGCCACTGTAACGTGCTGTCGCGTCAACCTCGAAACAAGATGCGTCGGGATCTGCGAGGAATCGGCGAAAGGTTCGTCATACATTTCTGCAAGCTGCGGCACCACTGCGAGCGCATCGGATGCTGTCACAATGAGTTCGGTATGCTCGGTGCCGAGATGACGGGCGACAGCCGCAGCCTCTTGCGACTCGTCAAAACCGAACTCGGGAAAACCGATTGAGAACGTGCGAACAGGCCCTCGCCCGGCAGCCACCATGAGACCCGCAACGGTTGATGAATCAACACCTCCTGACAGGAAAGCTCCGAGAGGGACGTCGGCCATCATCTGCCGCGAGACCGCATCAGCCAGCAACGCCTGGAGTTGCTCGATTGCCTCATCATCGGAAAATTCAAGCGGTGCAGCCACACCTTTCAATGCAACATCAGCAGCGGACCAGTAGCGACGACGGACACACATGCCATCGACCGAAACAGCCAAATGCTCGCCCGGCATGAGCTTCTCGACTCCCCTGTAGATCGAGAATGGCGCCGGAACATAACCAAACCGGAGAAAGCTCGCGACGGACGACGGATCGATATCGAAGGTAAACGCCCTGGCGGCGTGAAGGCCTTTCATCTCCGACGCGAAGTATATCCCTCCTTCACGCCGGGAAAAAAAGAGTGGCTTGATGCCCAGGTGATCGCGAATGAGGTGCAAGGTCTTTTCCTTGCGATCCCACAACGCAATCGCAAACATGCCGCTCAAATCTTCCAATGTGGCATCCACGCCGCGTTGCGCGACCGATTCGAGAATGGTTTCCGTATCGGAATGCCCGCGCCACACGATCGAGCGAAGCGCCGGATTTCGGCGGATGTCATCGCTGTTGTAAATCTCACCATTGTAACTCATTGCCCAGCGACCGTCGGCCGAGATCATGGGCTGCGCACCGGCTTCCGATAATTCGACAATGGAGAGGCGTCGATGCGAAAGAGCTACTCCCGGGGTATCATCGATCCAGATGCCGCTCGCATCCGGCCCTCTATAGGCAATTGCATCACCCATAGCCCGGGCGCGGCGCGCGAGTTCGCCCCCGTTTCCCTTGAGGGCATGATCAACAAAACCCGCTATTCCGCACATTGTCTATCCAGCCATTTGCTAGTCGTCGAGACAGGCAAGGTAGGCGTCCGCAGCTTGCGCAATCGTGGGCGGCCGGAGGCAGTTCTGGAACAGATTGTAGTGAGCGGAAATTCGATCGAGACAATCCGGCACTTCGCTTGCCTCTTCGAAAGGAAGACCCCCGTAGCCGACAAGCTCGGGATGCCCGCCAGAATTCAGATAGACAGCCGGCAATCCACACGACATCGCTTCAATCAGCGCGTTCGAACATGGGTCGTTCTGACTGGCGGTAATATAGATATCACTACTCCTCAGATATTCCGCCAATTTCTCTGATCCGACGGGCTCTATCATTCTTATATTGCGAAAGTTTGCCGATGCTCGACCGACAAACAGATACTCGACCCTGTCGAAATCCAGATTCTCATCAAGCCACTTATAAACATCGCCGCCCTTAAGTGGATTGTTCGACCAACTCGTCGAGATGATCCGGGTTTTACGATTGCCCGAGAATGGCTGACGTCCCGTGAGATTGAAAATTTCCGGATTCGCTCCATTCCAGACCACCAGCGGATTAACCGGCCGATAGCCGACTTCATATACCTTCCGCATGGTGAAAACCGACTGAAGTACAGTCGAGGTCGCAAAGGCACGATTGATTTCAAATATCCTGTCGTCGATTTCCTTGTCCTTGCCACGATAGAGATGAATCGGCCCATCGATTCTGTGAACGACTTTCGGCCGGTTGAGCTTCGCAAGATCATTAAGAAGACCCTCGTCGAACCAGACCGAGTCAAAGAAGTACCCCTCAACGCTCTCATTCACCTCGTTGACCAAAACATTAATCCCGCGGCGCGAGAATTCATTCCGGAGCGCGAGCATGAATTGATTGCCGCCTCCGTATGGCGGCTTCACAAACTCTCGAAAGAAAGTAACGGTCCTTCCGCGAAGTGGCCGCCGCCATCGGGGCAACCGTCTCATAACTCGCTGAACCCGCTTCTTTAACGAACGGCCGGATTCCCAGGAATCGTGCCTCGCCGCTCCTGAGGCACGATGGCAAACGGCTGCACACGAGGAATCTCCGCAAGCAACTCTCCGACATGCTTACGGGCCGCAAGCGGCGTGTGATTGCGTTGAACGCGCTCGTACTGGGGACCGATCGTCGAATCCAGAATTTTCCCATTGATATCCGCGGAAATCCGCTCGACGAGTGAAGCGGCATCCGCCGCCAAGGACGCAGGCTCCAGGATATCCCTTGCGATTCCAACTGGCGTGCTCACGACCTTGCAACGCGTACCTGCGGCCTCGAGCAGGGCGTAAGGCCCGCCCTCCCAACGGCTCGTCAGCACATACAGATCGAGCATTTGGTAAAGCTCGTTCAGTTGGTCGCGGCTCAGCAAATTCGTTGCGATATCATCCCCAGCCGTTGCCTTGCCGACAAAGGTGAAAGGCACACCGTAAGCCGCAAGTTTGCTGGACAACCAATGGCGGCGCGGCCCTGCGAGCAAGACATGAACCGGGAATCCTCGCGCGACCAGTTCACGCATGACCTCCGCGAATAGATCCGGGCCTTTCTGTAGCTTTGGTTCTGCCAGATTTGAACCTTCAGTATCGCGCTGAAAGTTCCCGATCAGATATGAGGATTCCGGGATATTCCATTTTGCCCGGAATTCCGAACGCTTATCCCTCAGATCTGCAAGGGGCCTGAACACATCCGTGCGCAGCATGTAAGGAACATATCGAGCAGGCAACCCCAAAGCCCGCGCTTGCATCAAAGCCTCATCGGAATGAGCCACCCAAAGGCTTACAACATCAAGGACGCGATGAAAGCGGGGCTGCTTGACCCAATGACTGAGCGGGTTATCAAGGCCGCAAAGAACGACCTTGCCTTCCAAAGCCTGCGCACCAAGCTCTTCCAGACCTCTCCACCAGGGCGAATAGACCGCATTGGAATCCTCCAGTGAAACCGGCGCCACTCCAGCCGGCAATGCTTCAGCGAACGTCCGCAGATCCTCGTCAAGCGCCCAGCCGAAATTATCACCGCCTGTAAGATGGAGAGAAATCATCTACTACAATCTCATGAAATTTGAAGCAACTCGCAAAGCACTAGGATGGGAGGCTCAAGATCAATTACTTCGACACGATGGCGCCCCATCCGCTCGTGATATGGGGCCATGTGTCCATGAACCGCCGATCGAGCCACATTGCAGGATTATGACTCCATTGCAGGAGTTTTCCCAAGACACGCACGGAGAAACGGCGCTTTGTCCGCCAGGTAAGATTTAGTAGATGATCATGAAGAACGCTGATGGGGCCGCCCAATGGAACAATCCGCACGATGCTAAATCCAGCCAATTCAAACTCGCGCCGAAGTTTGAAATCCGTCCAACGCTGGTAGTCATTTGGATCTGCGTGAAGCGGATACATAAAAGGCATCGTGACAATCCCGATTCCACCTTTTCTTAACAATCGAAAGGCTTCGCGCAGTACAGCTTCTGGAAATTCCAAATGTTCCAGGACTTCACATAACAGGAAACAATCGACGCTTGCATCCGGCAACGGAATTGAAGCCGCGTCCGCCTCAATATCAGGCTCTGTACGACTATCGATATTCACATATCGCCACGAGACAATCCTTTGCGTGGGCGGACGAAAACTGCCCTTTTTGCGTAGTCTCGTGCCACCAATATCAAGAACATCACCCTGCATTAGATTTATCTGATTGGCGAGAAAGTCATCCAAGTATTGACGATGGCAACTAAAATTCATAAGCCCCCCCAAAAAAGCCGATCTGGATTACAAACATCGGCTTCGTTTCGCCACCAGATCATCGCCGAAGGCACTCATTATATCGGCATCTTAGGTGGTCGGCTCCCCGGAAGAATATTCACGCCTGCTGCGAAGATGTATTGTCTTCCAGGCTCCATTGATCTTGACGGATTCAACGGCCGAAAATTCGCCCAGCATAAGAGCGAACAAATCTTTTTCATTTTCCCATTGCACCGCCTCGAAAACACCGGCCCCCGACATGGTGACGTCGTAGATCGCCAATCCCGAAGGCTTAAGAATCCTCGCGTGCTCCTTGAAGAACCCGGCAAGGTCAAACGCGTGGTCGACGGCGTTACAGAAGATCATATCAATAGATGACGACTTCCGGTCGATATTCATGAAATCACCCGGGACAACGAATGGATTTTCCGGGCCCGGCTCAAGATCCAAGCCAAGCGCATTGCGATACCCCAAATCACGCAACACCTCGACCTCCGTTCCAAACCGCGCGCCCAGGCAAAGAATCTGAGCGTCGGCGGAAAGATCGAGACCCCTGAACCGTTTCCAGAAATCATAGCGTTGCCGCAGAATAACTCGCGTGCTGAATCCGCCATTGATCTTCAGAATCTCCAGGATTTTCTGGCGCTGATGCTCGACATACTCGTCATAGGACTCGTAGTTGCGATATTGAATCCCGTCCTCCGACTTGCCTCCCTCCCACCCCTCATCACGGTAGTGCTTGTAACGAACGGGATGCTTGTCACGCTCATGGACGTAATTCGGGTCCGAATATTTGCTCAACCGACGATATCGGCTACCGGGAAGAACAAGCCTCACGGTGCGAAAGAGAAACAGGATGTTGCGGAGAACGTGCATATTTTTCTCGTAATCTCGTTGATTTCCGGGCAGCAAACGCTTGCTAGCTCTTAAACTGCAACTCGCATGCTTTTCGATAAGTTGGACTTTTCTCAAGCAGATCGGCGTGGCGGCCAACTGCTTCGATCTGACCATCGCTCAAGACAACAATTCGATCCGCATGGACTACGGTCGAGAGCCGATGGGCGATAACCATTGCAGTGCCCGTCTCAAGGACACGATCGATCGCTTGCTGCACAAGACGCTCCGATTCTGAATCGAGCGCGCTGGTTGCCTCGTCCAGAATGAGAATCTCGGGGCGGGCATAGATAGCGCGGGCAATCGCTATCCGCTGCCGCTGCCCGCCTGAGAGACGAACACCGCGATCACCGACCATGGTGTCCATTCCGGCGGGCATCTTATCGATGAATTCATTTGCGTTGGCAATCGAGGAAGCACGCGCCAGATCGGATTCGGAAAAGCCAGACCGGCCGAAAATGATATTCTCGCGAATGGTTGCATTGAACAGCAACGCCTCCTGGGAGACTACTCCGAACAGCTTTCGATATTCGGCTTGCCGCAAACTGCGAATGTCCTCACCGTCAAGGGTAATGCGCCCCTCCACCGGATCATAGAGGCGCAGGACAAGGTCAGCGAGAGTGGATTTACCAGCCCCGCTGGCACCAACCACTGCAAGCATCTCCCCCTTCCTCAGTTCCAGAGAAATGTTCTTCAATGTCAGCTTTGAATTTTCGTAGCTGAAAGAAACGTCCTCCAGGAGAATCTGCTTCTTGAATCCCGAAGGTACGATGGTTCCATCCGGGAGAGCCGGTACCCGCTCGAGAATATCCAGTATCCTCGAAGCCGATCCGAGACTGCCCTGAATGCGGGTGACGGCCTGCGCCAGCGCTGAAACCGGCGCTATGGTTTGCCGGACGACAAGCATAAACAAAACAAAACCCTGGAAGTTCATCGCACCGGAATTCAGGACCTGAAAGGCCAACAGCAAAATCAGGCCCAGGGTCGCGGTATCCGTGATGCGTCGAAGCGGAGACTCTCCGTTTTTGCAGAACGTCAATCGCATTGTCATTCGCTGGAGATCGGAAGCAAATTTCACGAACCGGCTATGCTCGTGCTGCTCTGCGCCGAACGATTTAACGACGCGGATGCTTGTTAGCCCCTCCTGCAAAAATCCCCCGGCGCGGCCGATGGCATTCAACTGCTCGGCAGTTGCCCTTCGCAATCTGCCGCCCACCAATCGATTGACGCCAACATGCGCAAGACTTGCAAACAAGGTCGCGCCCGCCAGAAGCGGGGATGTCTTCAATAAAAGACTTCCGTACAGAACGATCTGGATCACGGACTGTAGGCCATTCCTCAGCGCAAAATCGAGACTCGTTACGACCTCGCCGGCGTCCACGACAAAGCGGGTGGTGAGTTCACCCACGCGATTGCGCAGAAAGAACCCAAGCTCCTGATCCATCACATGCTTGTGCAACGCCACCTGGAGATCCCGATGCGCCTTGGTCGCAATCGATGCCGACATCATCTGGGTGGCAAATTCGGCTATGGCCGCAAGTGATCCGACAACCACAAAAAGCACCACTGCGATCGTCACCACCGTTATCGGACTGGCAGCCGATGCACTTCCCAACACCAGATCTGAAAGCGTAACGCCAAGGTTATTCAAGGAAAGGTCTTGCCACGCCTTGGCCGGCTCAGGTTTGCTCAGCACACTGATGTCCATCGCGGGAGCGAGCAGCAACGGATAAACGCTGTTCAAGGTGGCCACGACCACGCTGAAAAGCGCCAACAGCGCGCTCTGCTTCCAATAGGGCAAAAGAAAGCGGCCAACGAGAAGCATCAACTGCTGCCGGTCGGAACGCACGGGGAGCTCGGTCAAGCTGCCATCCCCTTCGGGCTACTCAAAATATCATCGAGGAATTTCACAAAGCGATCCGGCGCTTCACCATCGAGCGGTCCGACGTGTTCGACCACATGCAATTTCGCGCGCTCAAGCTGCTCTTCACGTGCCGCAGGATCGAAAAGCAGCGATCTGAAAACGGTGGTTGCGCTCTCGTCTGGTGAAATAAAGCGAACGCCCTTTCCAGAGAGGTAGTCGTATCCCATCGAATCAAACGTCGATATGGTCTGCTCATGCATCAGACAGACGACAGGCGACGACGACATCATGGCTTGATGGACTGCACTCGAGATCGGAACACTGATCAGGTCCGCCGCCTCGCATAAGTCGCTCAGGACGTCATCTCTCACAACCGTCACACCATCGACCTCCCAGGATTTCAGCCAACCCTCCACCTCATGAACAGGTTGCGCCGGGTGTGCTTTAACAATCACGCGCGCACCTGTAATCTCGCGCGGCGGCGAATGTCCGTTTGAAATAGATCTCGATATCCTCCAGACCGAGTCCGAAGGTCGGATACGTACTCAACAACAGGATCAAGGGGCTGTCCGGTTCAATCCCGTGGCTTTCCCGAACGCGCCTCCGGTCGCTCGCCGTCACTTTCCTCAATCCTCCCAGTGCAAGAGGATCTCCCACAATTCTGATATGGTCGTCAGTATACTGATGCGCAAATGAAGCCCGAAGGTTCTCACCTGCAACCGCCATCCAGGACTGGGTCCGGCGAACCATCTTTGCGTGCCCGATCGCGGACAGGCAATAGTAGGCCAAGGTCGGCACCCCCTGCTCTCCGCAAGCAACGAAATGGATCTGTTGAATTCCCAATCCTCAAAATTAAGAACAACATCCGGCCGAATTTCGTCCAGCACAATTGTCGCAACCTCGGCCGCGTACATCGCAGCAGGCGCGCCGGCCATAAAGTGCGTCTTCAGAATGAGGCCAACGGTTTTACCAAAGCCGATTCCCTCTTCCCCGCAATCCTGAAGCTGATCTTTTGCGACTTGCCACCAGTCCCGGCCGAGCTTCTTGGAACGCTTGAAGAGAGCCGCCGATTCAGCATCTGAAATCCATTGCGAGACATAGCTGCATGAAACACCGGCAGCCTGCAACTCAGGAACGCGCTTGATGCGGGGCAAACATATCGCATGCACGGAATAGCCGGCCTCCGCCAGCCTCGGCAAAAGTTTTTCAAGACGCTCAATGGTCCTGTCGAAATTCCCGATAACCAGAAGCCGCTTGCGCTTGTCCAGCTTGACCTTGACACGCGGCAAACGGTGCCTGGCTTCTCCCCGAAACTCCACCCATATGGAACGCAGGAATCTCCTGAGAGTGAATGCTTCAATTCGGGAAGAAATCCAGCCCGTCAGACGTGTTCCAAAGCCCGTCGAAAGTCCTGACGCCTCGGCTGCAAGGATCGCCGATGGAAGATATGAATTGATTCCGGCAGCCTTGAATTTAGTCGCCTCAATATTCCGAATTGCCCTTCGGGTCAGCCGCGCGAAGGCAATCGCATAGGTACTCGGCCATATCCATCGGATCTCCTGCACCTTAATCAGGGAAATCCCTTTGTAAGAAAACCCGCGACCGGTCTTCCCGAGAGCATTCGACATGCGCTCCAGACCATCTACATAATCATGAAAGCGGGAATAGTCGTAGCGCTCCACCTCTTCCACAAGAGGCCCGTCATAGGGAAACACCTCATCGCCAAATTCCGCGACAAGGACTTTGGCAGCCTGATCATTGGCTAGAATCGCCGATTTCTGACTGTGGCGAAGAAGGCGCCTGATCAGATGAGGCAGCACTCTCGCCGAAAGATCGTAAAGGAGATATCGGCCAAGGCGGCTTATAAAGGTTGTTCCCGTGGCATTTGTATCCGCAAGATAGGGAGCCAAGACCACAGTACGCCGCTCCTTCGCCTTCACAGGAAGCGACAAAAACGCGCCTTTCTCTTCAGCCATGTGGGGACACATCCGCTACATCCAGGAAGGGGGAATCGGCATGCTGTCGAACCACTCTTCTGCAACGCCGGCTTCGTCACGGTCATTACGCCAAGGACCTGAGCCATGTTTCCAAATTGACCATTTGCCAAAGAAACATCATGTGATTTTCGCGAGGCTCACCGCTGGCAACAATCTCGGCGTGTTCGTTGGCCAAGCGCTCGACTTCATCCGGCCGGTAGATACCTCGTTCGCGAAATTCCCGCGAACGAACCATATCCAACAACGGCTCGCGTCCCTTGCCTGCAAACCAGAGATGGGCCGGCGCATTCCAGCCTGTTTTCTTGACGCGGACTCGTGTCTCCTCGGGCAGAATTCCCTTCATCGCGGCGCGCAACAAAACCTTGGTGACGCCATTGCGAATCTTCATCGATCCCGGAACCCGGAACATGAATTCCAGCAGCCGATGGTCAAAGAACGGGACCACGTTATCGAGACCGAAAGCTGACGTCTGGCGATCTTCCGCCCGCAAGCAACAAGGCGCGGTCTCGCGAGAAATATCCTGCCACGTTCGGGTCTTGAGATAGCTCGCGAACGGCACCTCCATGACCGGCTCGAAGCCATCAAGATCAAAAAAGGATCTGTCGATTGCACCGTAGTAGCGGCGCATCCTGCTTTGGTCCGGCAAACTTCTTCCAGGAACGGACGGGTCCGTACAGCGCGAAATGGTCGCATTCGCGACCTCTGCGTTCTTACGCCATATCGGATGATCGTGATTGAGAGCCCACTGTTCGACTTCAGTGTCGAACTCGGAGTAACGCCCGGCGCGCTTCAGATCAGCGAAATGCGAAAAGAAATATTCGTATTCGCCGGCATTGAGTTCGTCCCCTCCCAAACCGCCAAACAGCGAACCATATCCGGCGGACGCCACATTCTCACACAGGGTGAAATGTGAAAGCCAGGTGGCTGTCGCCACCGGCTCGTCATTCACATCCACCATTCTACGCACCAATGAGAAGACATCCGGATCATCGACGCGCACCTGATTCCATGTCGAAACTTTCGTCTCGAGCATAGGTCGAATGTCGTCCGACTCGTCAAAGGTCTTGTCGGTGTAGACCGTGGAAAACGCGGTCGCAGGCTGTCCAGTCTCGATCGCTGCACAAGAGACGACGGACGATGAATCCATTCCTCCGGAAAGTGTAAAAGCGGGGCGTTCGGAACTCCGCACGCGATCGCCGACAACCTCGATCAAAAGATCACGGTAGCGCTCGGCCAAATCACTCTCTGAATCCGTCCAGTCCGGGAGATCGTTCAATCCCCAGTATTTTCCAATCTGAATCCTATCATCGCAAAAGCGAATCCAGTGTGCCGCCGGCAACTGGCGAATATTTCTGTATGGAGATTCCTCCGGACGATTGTCGATATAGCGATAGTGCGAACCCGCGAACACCGCGGCAAAGCGACGGTTGACTTCAGATCCCACGCCGGGCATCGCGGTCAACGCGCGCGGCCGCGAAGAAAACGAAAAATGGCCGGCAGTTCGCGCATAATAGAGCGGCTTGGCACCGACTCTGTCGCGCGCAAGCCACACCGCGCCGTCTCTTGCGTCATGCAGCGCAATCGCAAAATCTCCGGCAAGCTCTCCCAACGCGGCTTCGAAGCCTTTCGCAAGATAGAGATCGGCCACGACCTGCGCGGAATTACCTGTGCCGCTATGGCGGCCCAGCACGACACCATCAATCACAACCGTGACAGGCCCTACCTGATAGCTCGGCGCCATGTCCCGGTGCGATATCAATCCAATGGCCGCGCCCGGACGAAGCTCGATCGCTCCAGAATGCCGCGGGGCCACGGTCCATCCGAAGGCCAGTCCTGGCAGACCCTTCTCGACACGCGCGACCGCCGCCTCTCCAATGACTCCCAAGAGACGCGTCACGAATATGTCCCTAACAACGAACTTCTCCAGAAATTCTAACTGCTTCTACAAATGTCCAGTGATGAGGATACCCAATTACATCTTGGGGCTTTCCACCGGTGTAATCATCGACGTGAAATGAGACTGAGAAGCCGTACTCTTCTATAAACGCTTTGACTTCTTCTCTACCGTAGCTGTTTACGTGAACCCTCATCGGACGATCAAGATAGTTATCAGTCACGTAGCTGTACGTCGACACATCTGAAATTGACTCACGCAAAATAACGGTCTTGTGAGCACTTTCGAGCATCCGCTCAAGTGGTCGATGATAATTACAGATATTCGAAAGAACATTTGTGCAGACTATATGATCAACTTTGGCAATCATATCTTCGATGCGCATGCACAACAGACGATCACACATCTGAGGCATCGCCGAACGGCCAAGAGCGAGTAAAGCATCCGAACTATCTATACCAAAGTACTCGACCGACATCCCCCGCAAAGAATGATAAAAATAGCCGCTACCGCAGCCGACATCGAGAACCGTATCATTTACAGAGACGTGCGGGCGCAGCAAACCGGCGGCTTGCTTATGACATATCAGTTCATCAACTTCCTGACGAACGCGCTTGTCATAAAGGTTTCGCACGGAAGCGCTATGCTCCCAGATATTGTACTTTGACCAGCCACTACTCGATATCATTTAAGAAGCTTTCAACTAATTAGTTATAGTGGCGTGGCCACCAATGCCGAGAAATCTCAATTCATCAACGCGTCTCTACGCCAATTTACGCCAAAATTTGAGACTCGAGATCGCACCCACTATTCGCCCCAGTTCGGCGAGCGCGTGCGCCTCCCACAGTGCACGCTCAGGCCTGAGCCACATCGGGACCAGGAGGCGCCTGTATATGTCCCGGACTTCGTTCAAGCGCGAGAGCCCACGAGCAGGAACGCCGATGCCATGAAATAGCCGCGCCAATCCTCCGGATTTTCCATGGCGAGACTCTCCGCCAGGAAGACGTCCGGCTCATGTTTGGCCAGCATCGGCGGCATTGCATGGAAATGATAAAACAGCGTTCGAACGTCCCGGAAACCGGCAGCCTCGAAACTCTGTTTCAGAACAAATGGATTATGTGTACGAGACAGAATTTCATCGTACCCAGCTTCATCTTTCTTGCCTCGCCTGATGGGTGGCATATCCATACGAAACCCGGAAGACATTTCCTGAATTGCATCGTCAATCTTCGATTGCGCCTCTTGCGCAAGCCGAGATTTTATTTCGTCAACGCGGATCAATTCATCTCGAAACAGCTCGAACGACGGCCTGTTCAGCGTGAACAGGCCAAACAACTGGTTTCGCGCCTCGACAATGACACGCGCTCCCGGCTTCGCGGCCTGAAACAGATTCCCAAACAGCACGGGTTCGTCTTCTGGCGCGATATGAGGCAAGACGCCGATGCAAACCGCGGCATCATAATCCGCGCGCGCGCCGGAGGAGCCTGGACGCGAAAAGGCGGAAAAATCCAGAACACTTCCTTGCCAAACCTGCTCGGAATCCAGACCTCGATCCGCAAAGATGCGCCTGGCCTCCGCAACCATCTCGGGGGTTAGATCAGATCCCGACAATTTCGGACCGAGACCTATGAGGTGCCTCAGAAACGAAGCAGGCCCACAACCGGCGTCAAGGACGGTGTCCGGCGCGACCTCCATGACCAATTTCCGAAGGAGATCGATATGGACAGGAGGATAAGGCGCACCGGGACCGAGATAATCTTCGTAGTAGCTCTCGCCCCACGTCGAATAGCAATTCTTGACCGCGGCTTCGACGCGGTCACGCGCAGAAAGATTCGAAGACGACATTGTCAGTTTCCAGAAGCTGCCAAAATGGCACGAAGGGTGAATTTCGTGCTCGGTTCCTGTAGCCGCTCAATCACGAGAGGTACAAAACCGGCGCGGGTTGCAAGCATCGTGACGGAGGCAAAGCTGAAAACGTGCAGGTGCTCGATAAAGAACTCCTCACGTTCGGCACCTTCCCGCATTGCCATTTCGCCGTCGGGCACCTCGAGATAAACGAACCCTCCCGGCAAAAGGAAATTCCGAGCGCGCTTCAACATCGAAATCGGATCGTCGACGTGCTCGAGAACCTTGTTCAACGTGACGATATCGTATCGACCCAGATTCTCAACCTTCATGAAATCTGCGCATACAGCTTCAACACCGACATAGGTTTGGATGTGCTCGCAGGCGCGCGGATCAGGATCGAGCGCCGTGCAACGCCAGCCAGCTTTCTTCACTGCGTACGGAAAGACTCCAAGCCCGGCACCGATATCGAGCAAAGTGATACTCTCGCGGTTCCCGAACCGGGACTCCGCAAATTGTTCAATTCTCTTGATGCGTCCCGCATTGTCCGACCGGGCGGCAGGCAATGCGATGACCCGCTCGAATGCCGCTTCAATTCCAGCGCGGTTGCCATATGTCGAGTTGACGTAGTCACCTGTGTAGTCTGTCGCGACCGTCATCACATGGCGCGATACGAAATGCTCTGAAATCGCAAACTGCCAAACCTCCCGCCGATAAGGCTCGCCGGCCGGGCGACGAAAGCCGATCTCACCGGGCGGCGGCGCGTCATAGGAGAATATCATCCGAGCTTCGGTGACGCCGGAAATCGGACAGCTATGCGGACGAAGATTCACCTGATTCATTTGGCAGCGAGCGCCGCTTCAAGGGACAGCAAAGCATCATCCAGATCGAGCCATGATACGATCTTCAGGGGCTCGGATTTCACATATCGATCAAAAGCCGCTTCCTTGCCTTTCTCAACAAGAAGCACAAAAAAGCGGTTCACGCGGTTTTTCACCAGAACCGGACGCAAATTGAATCCCGCCAGCCGACCGTTCAAGGAAGGCGTTGCGTAGAATCCCCATTCCTTGCGGGTGACATCATACTCACCCCCCTCTTCAGTCACGAACGTGATCTGCTCGTCGGCGGCAAGCTGCATCGAGCCGCAATCGCGAATGATGCCTTTGACATCGTAGCCAACCTCGAATTCGCGCGGAGGCTGCCGTGGACTAAACTTCATGACGTCGAATATCCGTACTCATATCCATTCCCATTCCGGAATTAGAAAATCGCGTATCTTCCAAGTTCCAGGTTCCTCAAACCATATTTCATGATTCCGAAATCCTTCGCTGATCTCGAAAAATCTCGCCACGCCGATCCCCAGAAACGAACAGAGCTTCTCGATGTCGGCAACCGGCGTTTCATTTCCACGCGCGCGCACCACAGCAATTGCCTCGTCGCGACTGATCCTGCCATTGCGGATTTCAAGAGAAAGATTGTCGAACAGCCGTGTGAACCCAAACTTGTACCACTTTAGCCAGTGATGGATGGAAATGAAATCATCATCGATGTCGGCATAGTCATAGAGTCCTGTTCGCGGGCCATGACTGTCGGCGGTGAATCCATGTGACAACGCAACCGCCCGGGTCTTTTCCGGATCCCACTCGAAATAATACCCCAGAAAGACTGCCGATATGCCGGCCGATTCCAGTTCGGATTCTTCAGGTCCAAAGTACGGAGTCAATTCCGCCGCGGTGAGACGATCGGATATCCAGTCTTTCGCAGTCATGCCGTGCGTGACGCCGTGACGGCTGAGCCATTCCCGATTGAGCGAAAAGCCGGTCCGCTCTTCCTCGCGCCCGCCATACTCGAACGCCGAATTCTCGCCCCATACGATCAATGGAATCTGGAACCGCACCGCAATCTTCGCCGGGATCGCGAAGATCGCGGTATGCATTGGAATTGCAGTCGACCCAAAACGAACGAAGGAGTCGTAGATGAATTTCCGCTCAACCACAGGGTTGATCTGATAGTCGATGTGATCGACGCCGAGCGAAACCAGATTATCAAGGTTGCGCTGACCTATTGCCGTGCGCCCGGGTGTTTTCCAGGTGACAGCAAGCGGGTTCAACCCCGCCTCGAGGCATTTCACAACCTGCCAGGTGCTGTCCTTCCCCCCGCTTACGGGAATGAGGCAATCGTATCCCTTGCTGCGGGACTTCGCGTGCGAAACCACGCTTTCAAATGCGGCGCGCCGCTCCGACCAGTCGATGTTTCTTTTCGTGACGTGAGATTCGCACGCATTGCATTTCCCATTCGGACCTATCACGAGGTTGGGGCGCGTGTCGGGCAGGATGCAAGTTGCACAGTAGCGCATGAATATTATCCGGCCGCGAACTCTTCGAGAAACATTTTGCAGTTCAAGAAGTAGAACAGAAACTTGCTTTGACTGTTGGGCAGGTCCGGCTTGGCGAGAAGCGCCTCTATCTTGCCCTTGTGAATGAACTGATAGATCGGCCCGTCGTCCAGGAGATATCCACGCACGGCAGGATCAGCAACATCCAGAAAATCCAGGATGGGAGCGTTAAAGCCAACCTTGCGACGATTGTCGATGATCTGATCCGGCGCAATTCCACGTACAGCTTCGCGCAGAATTGCCTTGGCCTTTCCGTCGTGAACCAGGTGGCGGGTGGGAATAGTACTGCAAAAATCGAAAAGATTACGGTCGAGGAATGGTGAACGGTTTTCGATCGAAAAGTACATCGCGTTGAGGTCATCTTCATGCAGAATGACCGGCACCGACTCATGAAACAGTTCGTTCATCATCCGGTTACGAAGCAGGTTCTCGCTATACTGCGTCTCGGAAAAACTTTCGCTCCAATCGTGCTTCAGAAATTTCCCGAACTCCTCTGCATCAAGGAAAATATGATCCCGGAATGACGGGTCGTTAACGAAAAGAGCAGGATTTCGCAAATGAGGATTCCTGACGATCGGATAGATGTGCTCACGCCATGCGGCCACTGAACTGGCGTGATGGGCTACGTCACAGGAGATTTCCTGGAAATACGCCAAATGGTGATCGTAGTATCCTGTGAAAAGTTCATCCGCAGCCGTTCCACTAATGGAAATGCGATAGCCGGCATCCGCAATGGCCTTCTGCAACAGCCATTGAGCATAATAGGTAATTGTGTAGACAGGCGCATCATGATGCCGAACCAGCTTCCGCAGATTTTCAATAAAGCCACTTGTCGTGACTGGCACTTCTGTGTGCCGCACACCCAGCTCCCGGACCGCGACATCGATCATGTCCGCCTCTTCATACCGGGCGTCGCTGTTTACGATGGTGAAGCCATGAACGTCGTAGTTGAACACACGCTTGGCGATGCTGATGAGTGCGTTGGAGTCGACTCCGCCGCTCATACAGAACGCGAGCGGCACATCTGCGCGGAGACGCAACTCAACCGACTTCGTCAGTAACTCGCGAGCCCCCTCCACCGCATCGGAAAAACCCATGTTCTGGTCGATAGAGGCCGCCGGAAGCCAGTAGCGATTCACAGCCGTCACTGCACCACTGGTAATAGTAAGGTTTGTTCCGCTGGCGACTTCCTGAACGTCGGAAAAGAAGGAGTGTGCCCCCTTGTACAGTGCCTTGTAACCATTGACGAGATAGCGCCAAAGATGATCGTGATTGATTGCGAGTTTCTGTCCGGTCAGGGCAGCGATGAATTTAATCTCGGAACCGAAGAAAATTCCGTCGCTTGTCTGTAGATAGTAAAGAGGCTTCTCGCCAAAACGATCTCGTGACAACGTCAAATGACCCGTCGCGTCATCATAGAGGGCAAACGCCCACATGCCCTCGCACTTGTCCAAGACATCCCAGCCGAAGTGGCGAATGGATGCCAGCAAGACTTCGGTGTCGGAGCGGGTTTTCATCGCGACGCCGGCGCGCGCAAGATCCTCACGCCGTTCAATGAAATTATAGAGTTCGCCATTCAAGGCGATCCATCCGCCCTGGAATCCCATGGGCTGATTCGCGCGCGGATCGAGATCGATGATGGAAAGCCGGCTATGCAGCAATGTTGTGTTGATGCCTCCAACCTGCCAGCTCCGTGCTTCGCGATAGTCCGGACCACGCCGATTCATGATCGCCAGGCATGCCTCGATACGCTCCTGCGAGAGAGGCAGCCTTCCCTGATATCCGGCAATTCCACACATATGATCAGATCAATCCTGGACAGCAGGTATTATTGCAAGTCATCGCCACGGAGGACGTGATGGGCGGGGAGCGAGGTCACGGCGCGGCGGCCGATGATCGTGCGGGCGTCAGCCGGCGAAAATCCTGTTGCCGGACGAATGTAATCAAGATCATCCGCCGTCAATTGAGCCCCCGCATTGATCGCCCGCTTGGTCACGATGCAACGCCTCGCCGCCCTGCGTGTCGCACTATCGACGCGTTCCTCATCGCGAAATCCCCTTCCCATCATCGCATCCGCCGAATTGACGACCTTCGCGAGTCGGGAAAACTCCTCCGGTTCCGACGAAAGCGAGTGATCCCGGAAAGCGGAGTAATTTCTGTCGAGCGTGAAATGCTTCTCGATGATGCGCGCATCGAGGGCGAGCGACATCAGCGCAGCATCCAGGCCAAGCGTATGATCCGAATATCCCACGGTCAGACCGAGCCTCTCGCGAAGCTCAACCATTGCGGACAGATTCACCTGCTCCGGCGCCGTCGGATAGAGACTCATACAGTGAAGCAGAGCGAGACGATCCAAAACCGGGACGCCTTTCGGCAGTTCTGCACTGATGACGCCTACCGCACGGGCGATCTCGTCATACGTCGACATTCCCGTGGAAAGGACAATCGGCTTTCCTGTTCGGGCGGCCGCCACAAGCAGTTGGTCGAAGTTCAAATCACCAGAGGCAATCTTGATTGCATCGAGTTGCGGAGCCCACTCAACAAGAGACTCACAATCAAAAACCGAGGCCATGAACATGGCGCCACGGGCGCGCACCCGGCGAGCCATCTCAAGGAAGACTTCCCGATCAAGTTTGAAGGATGTGAGTTGCGCGATGCGATTCCCTTCAGCACGATTCACCAGCCTATGAGGATCGATGATCTGTACCTTGACCAGATGAGCGCCTGCATCGACCGCAGCATCAGCCAGTTTCAACGCGACTTCCGGATTACCTTCGTGATTGTTGCCAATTTCGGCAATCAACCCTCTGTGGATATCAAGATCGAGCGATGCGATCTTCATTGAAGAATTTCTCCGTTGCACGAATGCGCATGCAGCACATAGGACGTCGATGAAGTGCGGAAGCCCAGCGCCTCATACAGCCTTAACGCCGGGATATTCGAGATCTGCGTTCCAACCCGCAACCTGTCCGCGCGATCCGAAAAATCACGAATGAAAGTCTGGCTTAACGCCCATCCGATCCCGCGCCCCCGAAAACCCTCATCAACACCCACGAGATCGATCACTGCATCTCGTCCATGAGTCGAGTTGACTTCAAGCACGGCGAGAAAACCGGCGAGCCGCCCCTGAACACGCGCCACATAGACCACCGGTGCACGTCCCTTGCATGCGTTAGCCGCCCAGCTTCTCTTGATCGCATTGGCCTGTTCGCTCGACATCCGCGGATCGAGATGAAACCGTGAATATAGAAAGCATCGGCCCGCGAGGTCCTCGATATCGAAAAAATCGGCCGGCGCGGCCGCCGAAATCCTGATATCGGCCGTGACCGGCATCGCTGATTTCGCTGTTTTTGCAAGATCGAGGGTAACATTCACATCGACAACCGAAAATCCAGACCTGACAAATTGCATCGTCGGCTGAACGTTGAACGTCGATTCCTTGATAAAGAAAAAGCCCCGCCCTCCAGCAGAATGGTGACGGATTTCGGATTTAACAAGATCAGCGTCAACCCGCTCATCTTGTCCCCTCGAAACCCGCCAACAAGGGAGAAGCAGGACCTCAGACAGCCATTTGTCCTGCTCGAACTTCAACGCACTCATCTCAGGTGAAGAAATCAGGGTGCGCGAGCTTAAGCTGCTTGTACCATCTGATATACTCGATAAAGCCCTTCTCGAGCGGATACTGCGGCTCATAGCCAATCAGGTTTTTCGCTTTTTCAACCGATAATGTCCCGCGCTCCGGCATCAGACCGTCCCGGGGTTTATGCTGCACCTCGACGTCGGGAAACTCGCTCTTCACAATCTCGATCATCTGATTGAGAGTTCGAGCGCTCCCATACGTAATATTGAACGTCTGGTTTCTCGCTTCGGGAAAAGCGATGGTGCGCATAACGCCCTGCACGAGATCTCCAATATAGGTAAAATCCAGAGAATCCGTGCCGTCGCCATTGACCGTCAGCCCAATTCCGCTGAGCGCGTTCTCAATGAAGGCTTGCCCCACTCTCCGGCTAACACAACGTTCGCCATAAAGGGCCGATGGACGAATGATCGTGTACGGCGTATCGAAAACCTGGTTATGGGCGATCACCAGTTTTTCGCCCCCGTACTTCAGAGCGCCATAAATCCCCATCGGCTCGCAATGCCGATCTTCCCGGGCCGCTTCGCCGTCGAAATTGCCATAAACCATCGACGACGAGAAATAGATGAAGTGGGTATCCGTGCTGCGGGCCGTGTCGAGCGCGTTTTCAAGGGTGCGAAAACTGTGATCGAAAGTGCTGTACGGATCCTTGTTCGACCGATTCGCATGAGCAATCGCCGCCAGTTGCACGAAGCAATCGGCCTTGATGTCGGTCAGGCAGCGCGACAAAGCATGATAATCGCGCGCATCAAGGACATGTAACGGGATTCCCGCCTCACGAAGAAGCCGGAGCCGTTCAAAAATGAAGTTCACATATCGGTTCTTGTTCGGGTCTTCTCCCGAATTTGCGAACGCACCGAGGTTATTGACCTGCAAGCCATCAATGACGTGAGGATCCGCGCCGTGGCTTTTGAGTGCAAGCGCAAGATTGTGACCAATAAACCCCGCACCACCAATGAGGGCAATCGTTCGCCCCTTCAGTTTTTCTTCGAACACTTCAGCTCCTTTACTATCTCACTAAGAGACTGCCCGATGTAGTCCATGTCTTCCACCTGAAGGTGCGGCCCAACCGGCAAAGCAATCGATTGATCGCTGATACGGGCCGCATTTGGAAAGCGCGACAGATCCTCACCGTACTTTTCACGATAGTAAGCAAGCCGCGGGATCGGGTGAGGATAATACACGCTGGTCCCAATGCCGCGCGCTTTCATGCGGTTGATAATCTCGGTCCGGTCGCTAGCCAACGAACCGTCCAGCACGACGGTCAAGCAGTAATGGCTATTCGTCTGCTTCGGCGAGACAACATCCAGTATGGCCAAATCTTCTATGCCAGCCAGGCACTGCTTCAGGCGGGCAAAGTTCGTTCTGCGTCGCTCAAGGATGACATCCAGTCGCTTCAGTTGTGCCCTGCCAATCGCCGAGTTGATGTCGCTCAGACGATAGTTTATTCCGAGCGATAACACGTCATACACGCCGGGTACCTTCCTCTCGGAGAAAGTGCGGTCAACGCCGAACGCCCGCGCCTTGGATATCTTCTCAGCGAGTTCAGGATTCCGTGTCACCAGCATTCCGCCATCGCCGGTCGTGATATGTTTCACCGGATAGAATGAGAAGGTTCCGGCGTCTCCAAACAGGCCGGCGTGAACTCCATCGTACTTCGTGCCGAGCGCGAGTGCGCAATCCTCGACGACCTTCAGGTTGTGCCTGATAGCGACCTCCATGATTTCGGACATCTCGCAAGGAATTCCGAGAAAATGAACAAGACCGATCGCACGGGTCCGCGGCGTGATCGCGGCTTCGATGGCAGCGGACGTGATATTGCCCGTTGCAAGATCGCAATCGACGAACACGGGGCGCGCGCCCATGATCTCGACAGCATGCACAGTCGCGACGTGGGTCTGAGCTGGAACGATAACTTCATCCCCCGGACCGATGCCGAGCTGCCAATAGGCCAGATGGAGCGCCGCGGTGCCATTGCTGAGAGTCAGAGCTCGCCCCCCGCCAATGGCGAGAGCGAACTCCTTTTCAAATTCATGAGCCTGGGGACCGTGCGTCAGGACATCGCCGGCGAGCACTTCAAGAACTGCATTTCGTTCGGCCTCGGTAATCCAAGGCTTTCCAAACGGGATTTGACGACCCTGAGTCATGTGTAGGCAATCTCCACTGTGGAGGATGACGCCGCCGCCTCGTCACAAGCTATGGCAACGGCGATGGAGTCGAGAGTTAGATCCGATTCCGGCGTACGCGATGGCGCGCCGGAAACAATTCCCTCAACGAATGCCGGTATCAGCGCGCCCTTGTGCTCCGGCTTCGCAGCCAAGGCAATGAATTCGGGAGGCGCCACATACATACCCGGCTGAACCGGATCTCGCGACGTCATCACGCGCGCTCCGGCATCATCAAGAATGAATGTCTTCCGGGTGCCGAATATCCGGAGAACATGCTGATGGCGATGAACACACGCAAAATTGGCCGTGATACGCGCGATGAGACCGGATTCGAAAGTCAGAGTCGCGGCCGAGAAGTCATCATATCGAAACCCGGTGCCTCGGCTCGCCATACGGCTGCTGACGGCGCTGACTCTCGCAGGCCGCTGCCCTGTCAGCCAAAGCATGAGATCGATCATATGAATGCCGCCGCCCAGCATAACCGAATACTGGTCAACTTCACCGCGCCAGCCATGGGTGATTTTGTGCAGCCGGCCATACAGGTAATCACCATCGAACGCATAAATATCGCCGAATGCACCGGAGAGTATTTCCTGTCGGAGCCAACGATATAACTCGGCCTCACGCAAAACCAAGTTGCTGGCCAGATGCAAGGTCTGGTTGCGATTCACCAAGCGCCGAATTTCGTCCAGTTCGTGCTGTGTTCTGCACAGCGGCTTCTCGACAAAGACATGCTTTCCGGCATCAAGTGCTGACCTGGTTTGCTCGAAATGATCATTATCGAAGGAAGCAATCGAGACGATGTCGATGTCGGGCCGCGAAAGAAAATCATCAAATCGGGAGACGACCTCGCATCCCGGAAACTCGGCAGCGAGACGCTCGGCCCGGTCACGATCGAAATCGAACAGCGCTCGAACGCGGCATAAAGGAAGCGTGGAGAACATGCGGGCATGCTGCTCGCCGATGCCGAGCCCCACCACCGCGACTCCAAGCGGCTTCCCAGTCAAGATTCTAGCCTTGCAAGATCGCCAAGCGACCCCGTCGCCTCAATATCGTCAATGGATTCGAGCCGTCGCAAGTCATCGAGGCAATCGACCACAGTCCTGACGCCGGCAGATCTTGCATCCTTGCAAATCACGCTACGAACTCGCCAGGCAGACGGCTGATCATAAAAGACCTTGGTCACATGCTCCTGCTGGTCGGCCGTCAGGTCATTGACGTTCAACGCCGAGAACGACGCGGAGCGAACGCATTCCACGCTCTGACCGAATGGAAATGTTCGCCTTACCACGTTCGATACAATATCATAGTCGGGATCAACCAGCTCGATCATTCGTTCAACCAGAGCGCCGCTCATGAGCGGACTGTCGCCTGAAATGCGCACGAACCATTCGCACGGGTGACTGTTCAGGCAGGACTGGAATCGCGCCGCTACATTCTCCAGTTCGCCACGATAAACCGCGACATCGCAACGTCGATCGACGAAGTCCGCCAATGGATCATCAGTCGGATCAATGCTGGTCAAAAACACAATCTTTGCGCGCAAATTCGCTTGAGCCAGCCGATCCAGCAAATTGGCAACCAGCGGACGCCCCCGAAACGGCGCAAGCATCTTGCCCGGAAATCGCGAAGAACTCATTCTCCCCTGAACGAAAATGTTGACGTCAGGCATTAGTTCAACGCCAGCCCCACCGGAGAACGCGACCCGTTCAACAGGGATTCGAATATCTCGCGATGTCTTGCGACATATCGCTGCCAGGAGAACAGCCGGCTTTGATCGATCGCAATCTTCGACAATTCATCCCGCCGGTCCAGCGCTTCCAGAATAGCTTCCGAAAGACGTGTGGGGTCGACCGGAAGAAGATCGTCCCAGGTCTCTCCTACCTCAAGCCCGATTCCTGCCTCACCCACCAGCTCCGGCGTCCCTCCGGAATTCGAGAACACATGCGGCAGCCCCAGCATCATGCGCTCGACGACCGCATTCGGACATGGATCCTTATACTTCAAATGAAGCGCGATATCGGCCCGCGCCAGCAACTGCGGTAGTTCGTCAACCGCATATTCGCCCAGCCATTCGCAAATGCCTGCATCTTGAAGGGCAAGGAGTTCTTTCTCGACATCCTGAAACCACGCAGACCGGCGCGTGGCATCGACAAACCGTCCTGCGAGTAGCAAACGTGGCGCCCTGGCTGCGCCCAGACGACCATGGAGAAGGCGAAAGGCATCGATCACCGGTCGCAAGATATGCTGCGCATCAGGTGTAAAGACAGCCGACAGCCAGCATGTACGGCCATCGCTGTTCTTCGGAGCCATGTGCGGCGTATCCGGGACTGCATTGTGCAAGACTTCGTGACAAGGCGCAGTGTATCCAGTGAGCGCCTGGCCGGCGTCGCGACAAAAGCGCGACTGATAGATCACATAGTCGGAAGCCTGTTGGGCTCGCACAAGCTCGGCATTTTCATCCGCCCCATCGCGGCCGAGCCAACCGCGGTAGTACCAGCCATTCTGATTGAACACGAGCGGGGCCGCAGTCCGCCTTCGGAACGCTGCGGCCGCCCTCAGTTCATCCGAGGTCCATGCGGATTGGGCATACACAATGTTCGGCAGGAACCAGTGATTACCGAAATCATTCACCATTCGCCACGTTCGCACATTCGGACCTCCGATACGCGACCTGGGGTGACCGAAAAATGGACGCGGCTCCTGCCTGCGCTTTAAGGTGGGCGCCAGAACACGACCAAAACGCGGCGTGAAAAGCAGCGGTCGCAAAGCCTTTTTGATCCGAACTTTCAAGACGCTCTTCAACTGCGCAGTGGCTGAGTGCAGTGGACGTAAAACTCACCCCAACGCCGTTCCAGCGAAACAACAGTCCAACCCGCTGCGGATATCTCGGCGCGGAGTTCATCCTCCGTATGCTCGATAAAATGCGTATCGTCACTCCGCCATTCGAGGCCATTCGCCTTGCGGTACGCCGGCCACCAATCCCGATCCATAGCTGGAACGCGAATAAGAAGAACAGAGGCCTGCTTTTTCAGAGCGGCGAGCAGATCGATACGATCCTCAATATGCTCGAGAACATTCGAGAGCACGCAGATGTCATACAGCATCCTGGGCTCGAGGCTGGTTATATCACCCAGAACGAATTCAAGATTCGGCGCTGAGTAGTGGCTTTGCGCAAATGAAAAGCGATCACGGTCAAGTTCCACGCCGGTAACGTGTTTCGCCCTGGATGCGAGCTTGGCCGCGACCGTGCCGTTTCCGCAGCCAACATCAAGCACTGTCGTTGACGGCTCGATGAACCGAAGGAAAAAATCTGCATAGCGCATGATCTCATGCTTCGGATGCACGTTCCCGTGCTTCTTCGTGATCAGAAGATTCGAAAGAGACAGAAAAGTATCTGCCAGATCAAGGTACGTCGGTATCAGAGCCACCGGGCTTATACGCAAGAGAACAGCGTGCAGCGCGCGCAGCAAGAAGGGGCGTTTTCTGGTTTCCGGCAAACTCATTGGGCTTCGCTCCAACTCATGACATAGGCGCCATCGAAATTCGCCGAAGACGGTCAATTTCACGCTCGCTAAAAATCGTTCGTACCAACAAACGGAATTCCTCCACGTCATGGGGCCAGATTGGCGCCTTCAGAAACTCCAGCACACCATGGAGCACTCCCCTGTTCCCCGCGCGAAGAACGCGCTTGCGCAGACGCGCATCCCGCTCAAGCGCGCGCACCTGTTTCGATGACAATGAAAATCGCTCCCTGTGCGCGATCAAGGCTTCATCAATCAACGAACTGGCCGCCTCTATCACCGATTCCGGAGCCGATTGAGAGCGGGTAAAATAGAGCAAGTCTACGGGATCTCGCGCCACGGGCCTGCCAAGAATATTGGAGAACAACAACCTGCTGACCGCTCGCGCCATATCGTTCTGCGCGTCTGCTTGCGAATTGGACACGCTTTTATCGTGAACCCGATAGTCAATGAGAATATCAGGCACGTTAACGACCCCCGCCCGCAACGCCAAAAGACCGAACAGAAGATAGTCTTCCGACAGGTGATCGATGGTCTCTAGACAGTCGGCTTGCCTGGCCCATTCGGGCACAACACCGTACTTCAATTGCAAATCGCGCAAGGCATCGGCGCGGAACATCACCGTAGGGTGCTGCAATTGGTTGGAAAAATGTTGCCGCCACCGCAACAGGTCAGCATCGGTGGTCGGTCGTGAAATCCCCAGCTTTCCTTGATCTGAAAACTTGCGCATCGCCGCTCCCACAAGGGCGATCTCGGGGTGGTTATCAAGATAGTTCGCCTGTATTTCCAGTCGATGAGGATAGGCAATGTCGTCGGCGTCGATACGCGCGATTAAAGGTGCGCTCGCTTCATCGAGTCCGCGATTGAGAGTCCTGGCAAGGCGCAAATTACACTCATTGCGAAAACTCCGAATGCGGCGATCATCAAATCTACCCACCACCTCCGAAGTGCCGTCGGTTGACCCGTCATCAATAATGAGCAGTTCGAAATCGGTCAGTGTCTGATTCAGTATCCCACGGATCGACGCAGCGACGGTGTCCACCGCATTGAACACGGGCATGATGACGCTAACACGCGGCTTACTCATGATTGCCGACACGAGTTGATCACCGGCCAGTGGCCAAACTCAAACAAACGACCTCCGGGAAATCCATTGATATGTAGCTCGCACTTGCTCATTCCGACGATACGCAGACGCATCAACACAACAGGCAAAGGCCACAAAGAGATATTTTCCCAAGCTACCGCAGTCCGGGTGACTCACAGTCACCAGACCAATTCAATTCTGCCGCCGGCGAAACTGCCGACAACGGCCTTCAGGCCGCGGCAACCGCGTCCGCGTCCAACGAAACACGCACCTTGCGACCGAGGAAATCGAGCAAAATCGCAACACGGTCACGATCGTTTGCCCCATCATACAAACCAAGGCTGTCGGCGAATGCCCCCGCCAGCACGCGCACCTTGTCCCCCAGCGAAAACTGCGGCACGCGATCCATCTTGATGAGTCCGCTCTGGTCTTCGCGCGACTTCAAAAGACTCAGCACATCCCGGGACACCGGCGTCGGATCCTGTCCGTTGGCGACCAGATGGCAAACACCCAGCGTGGACTGGATGGATCGCCAGCGCTGCGTCGCCATGTCGATGCGAACGAACAAGTATCTTGGAAACAGTGGAGCAACGACCTCCTTGATCTTCCGCGCGTGACTGCGGCGTTTCAGGTAGGACGGCAGGTAGATTTCAAATCCCTGTTGCACCAGATTGCGCGCAGCTTTCGCCTCGCCGTTAACCTGCGTGTGAACAACATACCATGCCGCATCAGTGCCCATAGTCATTGCGCACCTCTCCGACGCGCCACCGGCCTGAGACCAAGCAGCTTGGGAACGAGCACATTTTGAGGGCCATAGAGCTTCACAGCCTCATCGAAAGTCACGCGTGCGTGGCGAACGTCCGTGACGACAACAGCATCGAACGGAGACGCAACGTCGGCGAAGGTCGACACAACATTCTTGCCAACAAACGGCGTGTCGCCTCCCTCAGCGTCAACCACCGCAACGACAGAAACACCACATTCAACCGCGGAGATGATGGCAACTTCCGCAAGGTCCGACTTCCCTGCCAGAACCAGGTTCTGAAAGTTACGGATCTTCGCGGCCTCAAAGACGTCCGCGCAATCCGCCTTGGCCTGTCTGAAAAACGAAAATGACGACGAAAGGTATTCCACCGTTAAACGGGATTTTTCCGTAAACCCGTGAGGCGTCAAATAGTAAGCGTAGCGCCGCGCCGGCGCCTGACTGACTTTAACGAGGCCTTTTCGCACACACCGCTTGAGGTAAGCGTTGACCAACCCCAACGCGATGCCCAGTTCAGCCGCCAAGTGCCGCTGCGAGCGCGCGCCATCGCTTTCAACAGAATTCAGAAGGCTCAAGACGATCCGGTCTTCATCAGCTTCGTCGCTTTGAATTGAGCGCATAGTGCTCACCCGGAATGGCTTCTTGGTTGTCTGCTTCTACTTTGTTCACGGCGTGAACGTCAAGAGAAAACGTTCACGGCGTGAACGCATCAAGTGATTGATTTTATTTCACTTAATAAGGATTAGATATTCAATAGCCTGCCAAGATTTTCAAAACCTCCCGCGCCGATAGATATGATCGCTCCATAACAACCGATGATGTCAGCAAACGTGAACTCTCCAGCAACGAAAAGTTGCAGATGCGCAGATTGCGTTGATTCAGATCACCAGCGAACCGGGTAATATCCAGACGCAACGGCTTTGTATTTTGCCGGTTTCACGACTACAACACCGAAGGTTAACAGCGATCATCCTCCCGCCTATCCAAGCGATTGCGTGAAACAAATCCTTCTTTACGTCGTGACCGAAGACCGGGCCTTTCTGTCCCATCGTCTTCCGATGGCCCGCGCTGCGCGCGATGCAGGTTTCGATGTTCATGTCGCGACCTCCGTCGGATCGAATGCCGAGGCCATTCGCGCCGAAGGCTTCACGGTGCACGCCATGCCGTTCCGGCGCGGCGGCCTGTCGCCGTTCGGCGCGATCTCCACCATTCTCGCGCTCCGTCAGATCAAGCGCGGGCTCTCGCCTGCCATCGTGCATCATGTCGGCATGCAGATTTGCGTGCTGGGCGGAATTTCGTCTCTGGGCATGGCGACGCCCCAGGTCAACGCGATGACGGGCCTGGGCTATGCGTTCACTTCGACAACGGCCAAGGCGCTCTTCCTGCGACTGGTCATCGCGATCGCACTGCGATTCCTGCTCAACCGCAATCACGCGGTCTTTCTCGTCCAAAATCCCGACGACCGCGCCGCCCTCGAGACAGTCGGTATTAACCCGCGCCACCTCGTCCGCATTCCAGGGTCAGGCGTCGATACGGACAAACTGACGCCAATGCCCGAGCCTGATGGTCCGATTACCGTGGGCTTTGCAGGACGATTGCTGACCGCAAAAGGCATTCGCACGCTCGTCGCAGCACATCGGCTGTTGCGGGCGCGAAACGTCGAGGTCCAGTTGCTCATCGCGGGCGATCCCGATCCCGCCAATCCCGATTCCGTCAGGCTTGAAGAAGCACAGCGATGGAACAGCGAACCCGGCATTACATGGCTGGGCCACGTCGAAGACATCGCCACGCTCTGGCGCCGCTGCCATATCGCCGCCCTCCCATCACACCGCGAGGGCCTGCCGAAAAGTCTGCTTGAAGCAGCGGCCTGCGGCCGGCCGCTGATTGCCGCCGACGCGCCTGGCTGCCGGGAGATTGTGATCCCCGGCCAGACCGGCCTGCTGGCGCCGATCGAGGATGCGCAGGCGCTGGCCGATGCCATCGGTGAACTCGCCGCATCACAGGAATTGCGGAAGCGCTATGGCGCGGCAGCCCGGCAACTCGTTGTCGAGAAGATGTCCTCGCACAGCATCGGCGCGGCAATCGTCGCTCTTTACGAAGAACAGCTACAGCGCGCGTCCTGATCCGGCGCCGGCCGGCTGTGCCTTGTACTGCCAGCTATCTCGCGTGCTCAAACGGCGAGAAACTACGCGTCTCGCACTTGTCGTTGATGACCGCTGGACGCCAGTTCGAGACTGTTTCACCCTTCAGAAAAAACGTGAAATAACGAAGCTCGTTGCCGAAACTCGCGCGAGAGCACGCCGTCCACTTTTCCGGACCCGATTGCGCCTCGTTCGGTCCCACATCGGAGACTTCCACATTGCCGGCCTGCTTCATCGATTGCATGGTTCTTTGGATCTGGGCGAAGACAACCCGCTGCTGCTGGGAATCGGGCGCGGGATCCGGCTGAACGGAATCCTGCACATCAAAAAAGAACGTACACCCGCTGAGCAGCAAGGCTGCGAGCAACATCTGAAGCAACCGAACAGAAACCAATGCTCGCTCCCCGACTGGCCGGTTGCCTTACTAGCGTTTTGGCGAGCCGGTGAAAAGCACTCTCCCGGCCTTGAAAAAAGCCGCAGTTACCAGTCAGCGCGTGGTCCGGCTGCATGTCGCGGATTTAAGAGGTGCCCTGCGGACGTTGTCACCCTCCATGAGTTTGATTAAACACCTTGCCGCGCCTTGTGAGGATCAGCCGGATCATCGCAGCGTCCCAAAAAACTCACAGTCTGCACCCGCTGACCGGATGGCCGTTGCCTCATGACTCCCTTGCTCACCATAGCGATCCCGCTGGCAGCATGCGTCATCTGCGCGGCGCTGGTTTTCCTGCTGCATCCCCTGCTCGTCCGCTATGCGCTGGCGCGGCCGAATGCGCGATCGTCGCACAGTGTGCCGACGCCGCAAGGCGGCGGTGTGGCCGTGATCGCTGCAACCATCGTGTCGGTGATTCTATCAGCGTACTTTTTCGGCGCAGCATCTGATCCGGTGCTGCTGACGGTCTTTTCCGCAACGATCCTGCTGGCCTGCGTTGGCGCCTACGACGATTTGCGGACGGTGCCTGTCCTACCGCGCCTTCTGCTGCAAGCAATCGCGGTCGGTGTCGTTCTGGCGACTCTTCCGGCGGAATTCCACCTTGTTTCCATCCTGCCTGTCTGGGTGGAGCGCGCCCTGCTGCTGATCGGCGGACTGTGGTTCGTTAATCTCGTCAACTTCATGGACGGCCTCGACTGGATCACGGTCGCGGAGATCGTTCCCGTGACCGCGGCGCTGGCGCTGTTCGGTTTTTATGGACAGCTCCCCCCGGTCCAACGCTGGCCGCACTTGCGCTCTGCGGCGCGGCGATCGGTTTCGCACCGTTCAACAGACCTGTGGCGAAACTGTTTCTCGGCGATGTCGGCAGCCTGCCGATCGGCTTGCTGATGGGATGGTGCCTGCTGCAGCTTGCGGGAAGCGGGCATCTCGTCGCTGCATTCCTGTTGCCGCTCTACTACCTTGCCGACGCGACGATCACACTTCTGAAACGCCTGATGAAGGGCGAAGCGGTCTGGGTCGCCCACCGCTCGCATTTCTACCAGCAGGCGACCGCGAACGGCTTCAGCGTGATGCAGGTCGTCACCGAAGTCTTCATCCTGAACGTCGTTCTCGCTGCTCTCGCCGCGTCCTCAATCTGGCTGAAATCGCCATATGTGGAAGGAATGACACTGGCGGTCGGCATCGGCGCGGTCGCCCTCGTGCTCAGCCGGTTCTCGCGGCAGCGGGAAGCGCTTCCGTAGACTTACGCCGCACCACTCTTGAATTCGGGGATGGCGTCCTTCAACACACCCACGATGACGCTGCGCTGTTCGCTCCCGACAGCTTTGTCCAGCGTGGACAGCCATCGTTGCAGCGTGTCGAGCGGCGGCTCGTTGGGACGCGCCGCGACAATGCCCGCGATGCCGATTTCCGCCGTCGGCTCCTCATGAGCGAACAGGATTTCGTTCAGACGCTCTCCGGGTCGGACGCCGGTAAACACGATCTCGATGTCATAACCCGGCTGCAAACCGGACAGCCGGATGATGCGCTCGGCAAGATCGACGATCTTCACCGGCTGTCCCATATTCAGCACATAGACGGACACATCGGGGCGAACGGGACCAAGCGCATGGGTGGCGGCGGTCACCACGAGGTCGCATGCTTCCCGGATGGTCATGAAATAGCGAACCATGTCCGGATGCGTCACCGTCACCGGGCCGCCCGCTTCGATCTGCGCCTTGAATTTCGGCACCACCGATCCGTTCGACGCCAGCACATTGCCAAAGCGGACGGAGATCAGCCGCATCGGGGTCTTGCCGTTCGCCCGGCTCAGCAACTCGCGGTCGAGCGCCTGGCAGTACATCTCCGCGAAACGCTTGGTCAGCCCCAGCATCGACACCGGCTCGATCGCCTTGTCGGTGGAAATCATCACCATCGCTTCCGCGCCCGCGCTCACGGCGGCGTCGGCCACATTGACGGTGCCGAAGATGTTGGTCTTGACGCCCTCGCCCCAGTCCCGTTCGAGAATCGGAACATGCTTGAGCGCTGCGGCATGGAAAACGATGCCCGGCTTGAACTCCGCGAGGAGATGCATGATGCGGGCGCGGTCGCGAATGTCGGCGATGCGCCCCTCAATAATAGCCGTGGGAAACTTCGTGGTCAGGCTTTCCACCACGGCGTGGAGCGCCGGTTCGGCGTTCTCCACGATCAGCAGGCGCGATGCGCCAAACGTCACGACGCGGTCGCATATCTCCGACCCGATCGATCCGCCGCCTCCCGTGACGACGACAGATTTTCCTCTCACAAACGTTTCGAGGCGCTGATAGTCGATCTTGACGCTCGGCCGCAGCAGCAGATCTTCGACCGCCACCGGCGCCAGCCGCGGAGCCTCGCCGCTGCCTTCCAGCGACGGCAGGCGGCTCACCGTGAGACCAAGTTTGCGGGCGCGCGTCAGCACCGATTCAGGTGATGCATCGGCCTCGAACGCCGAAGGCATCATGACAAGGCGTTCGATCGGCCGCTCCCGGCGCGAGAAGTCATCGACCACGTCGGCGAGATCGTCGATCCCGCCCAGCACCGGAATGCCGCGGATCGATTGCCCGCGATCGGATACCGACGGCGACAACACGCCGACCGGCCATGTCCGCTTCACCGCGCCGCTCTCGATGCCGCGCAACAGCACCTCTGCATCCGCGGCCCGGCCGACCAGCAGCGTCGGCGCGGCGTCAAGACCGCGCGCCTGACTAAGTGTGCGGGTGTAGCGGAAATAGCGATAAGCGACGCGCAAGCCGCCGAGCGCGAAATTCTGGAGGAACCAGTAGATGATGATCGTCGTCTTGCCGAAGAAGAACGTGCCATAGACGTTCGGGGCGATGAAAATGTAATCCAGCACCAGCAGCATCAGCGCCAGCACCGTCGACGCTTTCACGATGTTGAAGAAATCCGGCAGCGAGATGAATCGCCACTTGGTGGTCGTCAGCCTGAAGACGTAGCAGACGATCACGCTGAAGATGACGAAGTACGGCAGAATGCGCAGCAGCAGCGGCAGGCGCTCAATAAAGCCGCTGCCCTCGAACCGAAGATAGAAGCTCGCGACCACGGCGAAAACCGTGGCCAGCGCATCATGGATGGCAATCAGCAGGTTCCGCCAGGTCAGGCGCGGCAATCTGATCCGGGACATACCAGCCATGGCTACGCCTGCCCTGCATGCACGGTCGCCGGCGCGGTCATCCGCGGACTGGTTTCAATCACCGCAGATGCCGCATGGGCCCTCGCGACCATGCCACCGGCGATGCCGACCGCCAGCACGTAAATCCAGCCCTCGGTGAAATCAAACAAATGAGAATTCAGCAGCGAACTGACGAAATTCTCGACCACTGCGATCAGTCCGATCCAGGCCGCAAGTCCCGTGCCCGCAAACATCTTCAGGTGCGCAATCCACATTGCATAGAGAACAAGAACGCCGATAACGCCCCATTGCACCGCCACGTTGAGCGTCTGGTTATGCGGATTGCCGATGATCTGGGCCGAAACGCCGCTCTGCCCGACTGCGTCCTGTGCGAACAGGGTTTTGGTCGATCCCGTTCCGTGACCGGCAAGCGGAGCTTCCTCGACGAACTTGATCGACTTGCGCCAGAATTCCAGCCGTTCGCCCACCGAGGTTATGGCGTTGGTGTCGCGATAGTTCTGATACTCGGTGAAGATCATGCCCGTCCGCATGCGCAGATAGGGCGACGACATCCAGCCAATTGCGCCCGCGGCAACCACGGCAGCCATCGTGAGTGCGACTCCCCGGCTGCTGAAATGCATGACGGCAAAAATAACAAACAGCACCGGGATGCGGAGACGAACACGGTTCGCGAACTCGCGACGAACACCATATTGGCGAGAAAGCCCGCGCCAAGGATCGCCAGAAACGCGGCGGACAGCTTTCGCTCCACTTTCAACAAATAGACGGCCGCCCCAAAGGCGGCGAAGGCGCAAAGCGCGAACTCCTGACTCTGCGCGATGTAGTTCTTGACCGGAACGCCGAGCGAGCGCGTCGGATCGAAAGCAAGCCGGGGATCGACGAACATCAACCACGACATCAGCATCACGACCGTGCACGACGCGAGAAAGCCGAGACCGACCCACAGTCCGCGTCCCGATTTTTCAAAATGACGGATCAAAATCGGGATCGCCAACAGCTTGGCCACCGGATTGATGCCCTGCAACCGCGCCGCCCACGGAATGTCCGTCGCCCAAAGCGTGCCGACGACAGCCAGCGCAAAAAGCAAAACAGGGAACAAACAGACGGGACGTTTCAGGGTTTCGGCAAAGTCCCGCAGTTCAGCGGTCGGAATCAGCAACAGCAGCCAGGCCACCGCGAAGATCGCGACAAGCGAAGTCGACCACGGCAGCGAGATGGCCAGAAGAACCACCGCGATGTCCGCCGCCTTGGTCCATGCCGCCGTGTTGCGCCAGATCGAAGGCGAAACCCGAGCGCCGATGTCGGACGCATTCACGGTCATGCCCTGCTCTCGCGCGCGCGGTTGACCAGCGACGTCGTGCTGTGACCCGGCAGAATATCCACAAGGACGACCTCGCCGCCGTTGGCGGCGACGATCTCGTGGCCGACCACCTGTTCGCGGGTGTAGTCGCCACCCTTCACCAGCACGCTGGGCTTGATCTGGGTAATCAGTTCGAGCGGCGTATCCTGTTCGAAGACGACAACGAGATCGACCGCTTCGAGCGCCGCAAGCACTTCGGCGCGGGCGCGCTCGTCCTGCACCGGCCGCTCCGATCCCTTGAGGCGGCGCACCGACGTATCGCTGTTGAGGCCGACGATCAGGCGGTCGCACGCAGCGCGCGCCTGGGTGATGACGCGCACATGGCCCGGATGCAAAATATCGAAGCAGCCGTTGGTGAAGCCGACGCGCAACCCCTGCCTGCGCCACTCGGCGACACGCGCATCGAGATCGGCGGCGCTTGAGGCGATCTTCTCTTCCGCAGCGAGCGAAGCATGTGGCAAAATCTTCCGCCGTAGTTCCGCCAGCGAAACCGTTGCCGTGCCGGGCTTGCTGACGGCCACAGCGGCGGCGGCCGTCGCGCAGCGCAGCGACGTGTCCCAATCCGTTCCCGCAGCCAGCGTCACCGCCAGCACCGCCGCCACGGTATCGCCCGCGCCGGACACATCGCGCACCTTCGCAGGCTGCGCCGGAATGTGGATCAGGCTGCCATCGCGATGCGCCAGCGTCATGCCGTCTTCGCTTTGCGTGACCAGCACCGCTTCGGCATCGGCCGTGCGCAGCGCCTCGACCGAGGCGTCGGCAATGTCCGCGTCCGACTGGATGCGCCGCCGCGTCGCCTCGGCGAACTCCTTACGGTTCGGCGTCAGCAGCGTCGCGCCGCGATAGATCGCAAGATTGGCGCTTTTCGGATCGACGATCACCCGCTTGCCGAGCTTGCGCGCGGCATCGATGATGTTGCGGATCACCCGCGCGGTGAGCACGCCCTTGGCATAGTCCGACAGCAAAACAATGTCCGCCCGCGGCAAGGCGGCGACAACGGCATCGATCAGCCTGCGCTCGATCACCTCGGATGCCGGAGCCGACAGCTCCCAGTCCGCCCGCAGCATGTGCGTCGAGAAATGCTCCGACACGAAGCGCACCTTGCGCGTGGTCGGGCGCGACGGATCGACGACCAGCACCGGCTCGATGAGTTTTTCCTTCGCCAGTTCCGCCTTCAGCGTTTCGCCAGCCGTATCGTTGCCGACGAGGCCAACAAAAATGCACTTCGCGCCGAGCGAGGCGATATTGCGCGCAACATTGCCCGCGCCGCCGACATTGATCTCGCTGCGCCGTGCGGCGATCACCGGTGCCGGCGCTTCCGGCGAAATGCGCGAGACCTCGCCATAGACGAATTCGTCCAGCATCAGGTCACCGACGCACAGCACGGTCTGGCGGACAATCGCTTGCGACAGCGCGTCAAAGTCGAACATGAGAACGCTCTAGTGTCCCGAATCGGACGTTCGCTTTATTTTGCAGCGCCTTCCGCAGCGAACGTCGGATTCGAAAGGACACTAGATATTTATTAATTGCTAGTGGTCTTTTGGTTCTGGCATTCGCAAAAGAGACCGCTGCAACGGGATGCGAATGCCAGAACCAGACCACTAGATCCCTGTTGCACGATCAGCGGTAGCGATCGGGCCGGTCGAGAAAATCCCTGACATAGTGGCCTACGGCATCTTCCAGCGCCGTGAAGCCGCCATTGTAGCCTGCACCGTGCAGATGATCGACCTCTGCCTGCGTGAAGTATTGATAACTGCCGCGAATTTGTTCCGGCATGTCGATATATTCGATATTCGGCTTCGCGCCGAGCGCGCCGTAGGCCGCCAGAATCAGGTCGCGAAAGCTGCGCGCCTTGCCGGTGCCGACATTGTAGATGCCGTTCACCGAGCGCGTCGCCAGCAGCCACAGGATCACGCGCACCACGTCGTCGACGTGGATGAAGTCGCGCCGCTGATCGCCATCGGCGATGCCGTCACGATGCGACTTGAACAACTGCACCACGCGGCCGGACCTGATGTCGTCGAAGCGACGGGCCAGCACGCTCATCATCGTGCCCTTGTGATACTCGTTGGGGCCGAACACGTTGAAGAATTTCAGCCCGGCCCATTGCGGCGGCATTTTTTCGCCCTGCGCGACGCGCTCGGCCACCGCCATGTCGAAAAGATGCTTGCTCCAGCCATACAGATTCATCGGCCGCAGCGTTTTCAGCGCGTCGAGCGACGCATCGTCGCGAAATCCCTGCTCGCCATCGCCGTAGGTGGAAGCCGACGACGCATAAATGAACGGAACGGAATTCGCCGTGCACCAGTCGAGCAGCCGCATCGAAAGGCGGAAATTGGTTTCGATCACCAGATCGCCGTCGGTCGCCGTGGTCTCGGAGATCGCGCCCATATGCACGATGGCGTCGAGCTTGCGGCCAGCCAGCCATGGCATCAGTTCGGCGGGCGGAACGACATCGGCGAGCTGCCGCTTGGCGAGATTGCGCCACTTGCCGTCGGAGCCCAGAAAATCGCACACAGCCACGTCCGCGCGGCCCGCATCGTTGAGAGCGGCGACGACGTTCGATCCGATAAAACCGGCTCCCCCGGTCACCAGCAGCATGAAGGAATCCCGCCCGATTAACGCGGGTCACCTTTGCCTCACTCCCGCCCGGCAGGCAACTCACGTCCGCTCATGTGGTGAAGGGCTGGCACCCCGTGAAAAGGACTAAAACGCATCTGGACGCCGCACAGACGACGCGGTAACCGGCTGATCGTGCAGAATTCTCCCCAGCCATGAAGAACCGCCGCAAAGTCTTTGAATAAATGAATATAAATTCATTTCTAAGTGACTTGCGGGTAACGCCCGATCCCTCGGAAACCAGTCCGATTCTGGTCATTCCGTATATGTGGATTGGCGATTTCGTGCGTGGCCATACCGTCGTCCGGGTTCTCAAGGAACGCTGGCCCAACCGTCCGGTCGATCTCCTGGTCACGAGCCTCTGCGCCCCGCTGGTGGACTACATGCCCGGCGTTCGGCGGGGCATTGTCTGGGACCTGCCGCGCGGGCGGCTGGCCCTGAAAAGGCAGTGGGCGCTGGCCCAGCAACTTCGCGCCGCTGGCTACGGCACGGCCCTGGTGCTGCCCCGGACCTGGAAATCCGCCATTGCTCCCACCCTCGCCGGCATTCCCCAGCGGACGGGTTTCGTCGGTGAGGTGCGGTTTGGGCTCATCAACGACTGGCGCTGGGGCGAGCGGAAGATGCCCCGCTTCATCGACAAGAACGCCGCGCTCGCTCTGCCTTCCGATGCGCCGCTGCCGAAGGCATGGCCGGTGCCGCAGCTTGTGGTGCCCCCGGCGGAGGTCGCAGCGTGGCGGCAGAAGAACGACCTCGGCGACAGCGCCGCGGTCGCGCTGGCGCCGGGATCGGTCGGGGCCTCGAAGCGCTGGACCTACTATGGGGAAGCGGCGCGGATGTTCGCCGAACAGGGGCTGGATGTCTGGGTGGTCGGCGGACCGGGCGAAAAGGCCATCGCCGCCGAGATCGTCAATTTTGCGGGACCGCGCGTGCGCGACCTGACCGGAACCGACCTGCGCAACGGCATCATGGCAATGGCGGCGGCAAAAACCGTGATTTCCAACGACTCCGGCCTGATGCATATCGCGGCCGCAATCGGCACGCCTGCCATCGGAATTTTCGGCCCGACCAGCCCGTATCACTGGGCGCCGCTGAACGGCCTCGCCGCCACCATCAAGCGCGCCACCGACCTGCCCTGCCAGCCCTGTCATCGGCCTGTCTGCACCCAGAACGATCATCACTGCATGCGCGACATCCCCGCATCGCAGGTCGTGGAGGTTGCGCAAGGCGTGATGGCGGCAGCCGATGCCACGCATTAAGTATCGGGCGATGGCCGCACTTGCGGCTCTATCCCGCTGTGACTACCACTTGACGTGCAACCTGAACGAACGCGGTGACATGTGAGCCAGGATCGGATTGTCGCGCATTTCCAAAGCTCGCTCGCCGGGCTGACCAAGGCCGTGCAGAGCACCGACCTGCTCGCGACGACGCACACCATCGCGCGCGCGGTCGCGGATGCGCTGACGTCCGGAAACAAACTGCTGCTGATCGGGAATGGCGGCAGCGCCGCCGACGCCCAGCACATCGCGGCGGAAATCGTCGGCCGCTACAAGCAGGAGCGTGCCGGCTGGGCGGCGATCGCGCTGACCACAGACACCTCCGCGCTGACCGCCATTGCCAATGATTACGGTTTCGAGCAGATCTTTGCGCGACAGATCCAGGGACTGGCGCGCCGCGGCGACGTCCTGTTTGCACTCACGACATCGGGCCGCTCGCCGAATATCCTTGCGGCGCTGAAAACCGCGCGAGATTTGGGCGTGACCACAGTCGGCTTCACCGGCACCAAGGGCGAAAGCCTGCGCGCCTTGTGCGATCACTTGTTCGTATCGCCGACCGACGACACGCCCGTGATTCAGCAAATCCACATGATGGCGATGCACGCGATCTGCGACGAGGTCGAACAGATGCTGATCGACGCGACGAAAGCAAAATGACCAGCGGCAACCAGTCCGCGCAGAAACCTGCGGCTTTCCTCGACCGCGACGGCGTCGTCAACCTCGACGATGCCTATGTCGGCACCCGCGACAGACTGCGATGGATGCCGGGCATCGCCAATGCCGTCAAGAAGCTGAACGATGCGGGCTATCTGGTCTTCGTCTTTACCAACCAGTCTGGCGTCGCGCGCGGCTTTTTCTCCGAGGATGACGTGCGCGCGCTTCACGGCTGGATGCGCGATGAACTGGCGCGCGAGGGCGCCCGCATCGACGACTTTCGCTTCTGTCCGCATCACCCCGACGGAGTCGTGGCCGCCTACACGCGCGAGTGCGACTGGCGGAAGCCGGGGCCGGGTATGGTTCTCGATCTGATGAAGCACTGGCCGGTCGACAAGGAGCGCAGCTTCGTGATCGGCGACAAGCAACGCGATCTCGATGCAGGCTCGGCCGCCGGCATCGCAGGCTTCCTGTTTTCGGGAGAGGATATTGCGGGATTTGTCGGCGACATTCTCGCACGGCGATAAAACATCATATCTTGCAATATACGCCGCTCATTCCCGCGAAAGCGGGATGTTGAACGTGATTTATTCTATCCGCAAACTTCAGCTCACAAGCGGCAACTTCTCCGCCGCCTCGATCACTCGCTCGAATGACGGATAGACGCCCTTCCCGCCGACCACCGTGATCGATCCGTTGCCGACCGGCCCCGTCAATCCCGGATCGGTGGCGAGAAACACCGCGATCAGCGGCGCGCTGTAAGCCGCCGCCAGATGCAGCAAACCGGTATCAACGCCGATAACCAGCGCGGCATTGGCGATCACTTTCGCCGTGGCATCGAGCGGCTGGCGTTCCAGAATGCGGCTTCCGGGGATGGCCGCAGCGAGCCGTTCGCAGCGCAGGCGCTCGGCTTCATTCCCCCATGGCAATACAACATCGATGCCCCGCCCGCGCAGCCATTTGCCGGTGCCGATCCAGTCGACCTCGCGCCATTCCTTCGCCGCGCGCGACGTGCCGTGCAGCAGCACGGCGTAAGGCGCGCCGCCGTCCTTCGGCGGCTTGACCAGCCCGTAATCGATCTGTGCATCGGGCGAGTAACCGAGACTCAGGCCGGTGAGCGCACGATTGCGCGCCACCGCATGCTGATCGCGAGCGACCTTGTGCTTCACATCGTAGAACCATGACGCCACCGGTTCTTTGATGCTCGACGCATCATAACCATGACGTTCGCCCTCGGCAGTTCGCGCGATCAGCGCGGAACGGATCAAGCCCTGCGTGTCGATAACTTTGCCGGCATTCACCGAACGCAGCTTCGTCTTGAATGCAGAGATTTCATTCCATGTCGCCGGTTGCAGAAGCCGCGACCGCCAGCGCCGCGTCGAAATAGCAATCACCTCGTCGATGGCCGGATGAAGCCGCGCCAGCGGCGCGAACGCCTCTTCGACAACCCAAGTCAGCCGCGCATCGGGATAATGCGCGCGCGCGTCGGTGACGGCCGGCATGTGATGCACCACATCGCCGAGCGATGATGTCTTGATGAACAGGATACCGGGCATCGGCGTAATCGGCTTGAAACTCGTGAACGGCGTTACGTTTTGGAAACCATAAAGCGGTTTCAGGCAGGAAAAGCGACCGGATCTCGCCGGGAAAGTCCGGGTTTATACCCCATTTCCATCGTTCATCGGCAAACTTCCGGAAACAACTTCGCCCCACATTGCGCAAGACAAGCGCGACGAACGGAGCGCGCTGAAACAGGTTTGGAACTCATGACAGTACTGGTCACCGGCGGCGCAGGTTACATCGGCAGCCATACAGTTCGTGCGCTGGTGGACGCGGGCGCCAATGTCGTGGTCATCGACAATCTCTCGACCGGCTTCTCGCAGTTCCTGCCAGAGGGCGTGCCGCTGTTCATCGGCGACGCCGCGGACGAAAATCTCGTTGAAGGCGTGATCGCCCAGCACAATGTCAGTTCGATCATCCATTTCGCAGGCTCGGTGGTGGTGCCGGATTCACTGCGCGATCCGCTGGGTTATTACCGCAACAACACCATGACGACGCGCAATCTCCTGAATGCTGCCGTGAAGTGCAACATCAGCCGCTTCATCTTTTCGTCGACCGCCGCGGTCTACGGCAATCCGGACCAGATGCCGGTTGCCGAGGAAGCGCCGACCCGGCCGCTGTCGCCCTACGGATCGTCGAAGCTGATGACGGAAATCATGCTGCACGATGTCGCCACCGCGCACGGCATGCACTACGTCGTGTTGCGCTACTTCAACGTCGCCGGCGCCGATCCGCAGGCCCGCATCGGCCTTGCCACCGCCGGCGCGACGCATCTCCTGAAGATCGCGGTCGAGGCCGCCACCGGCCAGCGCGCCAAGATCGATGTGTTCGGAACGGATTATCCGACGCAGGACGGAAGCTGCATCCGCGATTTCATCCATGTCACCGATCTGGCGCAGGCGCATTGCGCGGCGCTGATGTATCTCGAACAAGGAGGCCCGTCGACGACGCTGAATTGCGGCTACGGTCGCGGCTATTCGGTGCTGGAGACCATCGAAGCGGTGCGCCGGGAATCGGGCCGCAATTTCGCGGTCCAGTATGCCGAGCGCCGGCCCGGCGACATCATGACCATGATCGCGGACACCGCGCGCATTCGCGCGACACTGGACTGGACCCCGCAATACGACAGCCTCGACACCATCGCTCGCCACGCGCTGGCATGGGAAGAAAAATTGCTTTCAGAGCGCCATAGCGACGGCCAGCAGAAGGCTTCTGCATAACGCAGAATCGACCGAAAAGTCCCTGATTCAGCTTGAAAATCCGGCCCATAGCGGGCAAGGAGAGGCATCGCATAACCCTGACGGGGCGCCCGAACACGCCAGCCGTCAATGGAACGCGGATGACCGAGCTTCCACGCAAGATTACCGACGACCCCTATGGCGCGGCGGCCCTGATCCGCCGCCTGGTCACCGAACAGGGCCTCCAGCATTGGCGGCGCTATGCCGTCGCGTTCACGCTGATGGCGATATCCGCCGGAGCCACGGCGGCATCCGCCTGGCTGCTCGGCGAAGTGATCAATCAGACCTACGTCAATCGCAGCATCAACGGCATTGTCATGCTGTCGCTGGCGATCATCGTGCTGTTCACGCTCAAGGGTGCTGCGACCTACGGCCATACGGTCATCCTCTCCAAGATCAGCAACGCCATCCTCGCCAGCAATCAGCGCCGGTTGTTCGCCAAGTTGATGCGCGAGAACGTCGGCTTTTATTCCGAACGTCATTCCTCTGAATTTCTGGCGCGGCTGACCGCCGGCGCGCAATCCGTCACCCAGGTCCTGAGTCTTCTGATCAACGCAGTCGGCCGCGATTTGCTGTCGCTGATTGGCCTTGCCGCCGTGATGGTGATTCAGGACCCGTGGATGTCGCTGTCCGGATTGCTGGTCGCGCCACCCGCAATGTTCGTCATCCGCAAGCTGGTGAAGCGGATCAAGCGTCTCGCACACGACCAGTTCACCGGCACGGCCGACATTCTCGAAACCATGCAGGAATCCCTGCAAGGCATCCGCACGGTGAAGGCGTTTACACTTGAAGACACCATGCAGGCGCGGATCGACAGGAACATCGGGATCGTCGAGGCCAACGCCAACAAGATGGCGCGGGTGCAGAGCCGTTCCAGCCCGCTGATGGAAACCCTCGGCGGCTTCGCCATCGCCGGCTGCCTGATGTATGGCGGCTATCGCATCATCGCGACCGGCGCGACGCCGGGGCAGTTCTTCTCGTTCATCACCGCGTTCCTGCTGGCCTATGAGCCGGCCAAGCGGCTCGCGCGCCTCAACATCGAACTGAACAGCTACCTGATCGGCGCGCGCAAGCTGCTCGAGATCGTCGACAGCCCGGCAAGCGAACCCGACGACAGCGACAAGCCGGCGCTGCAACTGACCACCGCGCAGGTCGAATTCCGCGATGTGACTTTCGCTTATCGTGGCAACGAGACCGTGCTCAACCGCATGAGCTTCGTTGCGGAGCCCGGCAAGATCACGGCGCTGGTCGGACCGTCCGGCGGCGGCAAGTCCACCGTGCTGGCGTTGCTGCTGCGGCTTTACGAAGCGAAGTTCGGCGCCATCGTGATCGACGGGCAGATCATTTCCGACGTGTCACGGCGTTCGCTGCGCCAGCAGACTGCCTATGTCGGGCAGGACGTCTACCTGTTCCGCGACACCATCCGCGAGAACATCGCCTTCGGCAGGATCGGTGCGACGGAGGCGGAGATCATCGACGCCGCCAAGGCCGCCTGCGCCCATGACTTCATCATGAGTTTCCCGCTCGGCTACGACACGCCGGTCGGCGAACACGGCACGCAACTGTCCGGCGGCCAGCGCCAGCGCATCGCCATTGCCCGCGCGCTGGTGAAGGACGCGCCGATCATCCTGCTGGACGAGGCCACCGCCGCGCTGGATTCGGAGTCCGAGAAACAGGTGCAGGAAGCCATCGAGCATCTCTGCCAGAGCCGCACCACCATCGTGATCGCGCATCGCCTGCACACCATCATGCATTCCGACCAGATCCTGGTCATCGAGAACGGCGCCATCGTCGAGACCGGCCGTCACGACGATCTGCTGCGGCGCGGCGGACGCTATGCCTCGTTCTTCCGCTTGCAGCACCGTGAAACCAACCCGCTGGCCCCCATCGCAGCCAGCGCCTAAGATCAATTTCCAGTCTTCCCCCGTTTCCTTCCCCAGCCCCGGATTTGTCATGAGCGCCAGCGCACCGTTCGTCATTGCCACTCCAACGCAGCCATCCATTCCCGTTGCCGGTGAAGCGAAATCATTCCCGGTGCGCCGCATCTGGTGCGTGGGGCGGAATTATCTCGAACACATCCGCGAACTCGGCAACGACGAGCGCCAGCCGCCGTTCTTCTTCGCCAAGCATGCCGACATGATCGCGCAGGATGGCGCGACGATCCCCTATCCGTCGCTGACCAAGGATTTCCAGCACGAGGTCGAACTGGTCGTCGCGCTGAAAAGCGGCGGCGCGAACATCGATCCGGCCAAGGCGCTCGATTGCGTCTACGGCTACGGCGTCGGCATCGACCTCACCCGCCGCGATTTGCAGATGGCGTCGCGCAAGAAGGAGCAGCCGTGGGAGATCGGCAAGTCGTTCGACCAGTCCGCGCCCTGCGGCGCGCTGCGCCCCGCCGCCGAGATCGGCCATCCGGTGAAGGGCAAGATCTGGCTCTCGGTCAACGGCACCGAGAAGCAGAAGGGCGACCTGTCCGAGATGATCTGGAACGTGCCGGAGATCATCGCAAAGCTCTCGCTACAGGTTTCGCTCGGAGCGGGCGACATCGTCATGACCGGCACGCCGGCCGGCGTCGCAGCACTCCAGCCCGGCGACAAGGTCGAGGCCGGCATCGATGGCATCGGCACGCTGAAGGTTGCGATCGGGTGAGGCTACGCGCCCTTCATCCCCTCCACGTCGTCCCCGCGAAAGCGGGGACCCATACTCCCTGAACCATCAATCAGCAATGAGAGGATGGGTCTCTCTTCCTTTGTCCACGGCTGAGATCGGTGGTTATGGGTCCCCGCCTTCGCGGGGACGACACCGCATGTGTAACGGGCCCCACGTTTCCTCCCTCACACCCCCAACTGCCGCTCCACCGCCGCCGCAATCGCAAGCAGCTTGCGATCCTCGCCGTGGCGGCCGACCAGCATCAGCCCGCAAGGCAGCGCATTGCCAAAACGCATCGGCAGCGAGATCGCGCAGACATCGAAGAAATTCCAGATCGCGGTGTTGCGCAGCGCCAGGGTGTTCTTCGCCGTGAAGCCTTCCGCCGTCGACACCTCATCCATGGTCGGCGCGACGATGGGCGTGGTCGGCATCACCAGCACATCGACCTTGTCGAACACGGTGTCCATCTGCGCAATGCCGCGCTCGCGGTCGCGCATGGCGAGAATGTAGTCGGCGGCGCTGACATTGGCCGAGCGCAGCAGGCGCGCCCGCACGTTGGGATCGACGCCCTCGCCGGCTTCCGCCAGCAGTTCGCGATGGATCGCATAGGCCTCCGGCGGCGCGATGCCGCCGCGCGCATTGGCGGCGTGCATGATGTCCAGCGCGTCAAGCCTGATGTCGGAGCCTTTCCAGTGCGGCGCGAGTTTCGCCAAGGCTTGCGGAAACGCCTTGCCCACGGTCTCGTCGAGGCCCTCGATGACGTAGCCCTGCGCGAATCCGGCGCGTACACCCTTGAGGTCAACCGTCGCGAGTGGCGACGGAGTCTCGCCCGCCATGACCGCATCGGCATTGGCGCAATCGGCGACGCTGCGCGCGATGGGGCCAACTGAGTCGAGCGTGAATGACAGTGGGAACGCGCCGGTGCGCGGCACGCGCTTCACCGTCGGCTTGAAGCCGGTGACGCCGCAGAACGCCGCCGGAATGCGGGTCGAGCCGCCGGTATCGGAGCCGATGCCGATCTCGCACATGCCATCGGCCACCGCGACCGCCGCACCGGAGGACGAGCCGCCGGGCACACGCTTGCGGTCCGCCGGATTGCCCGGCGTGCCGAAGTGAGGGTTGGCGCCGAGGCCTGAATAGGCGAACTCGGTCATGTTGGTTTTCGCGACGATCACCGCGCCCGCCTCACGCAGCCGCGTGACGATAGCCGCATCCGCCACCGCGGGCTTGCTGCGTGTGGGCAGCACGCGCGAACCGGCGCGGGTGACCTCGCCCTTGATGTCGAACAGATCCTTGACGGTGACGATCGCGCCATCGAGCGGGCCAAGCGGCGTGCCGGATTTTGTGCGCGCGTCGGCGGCATCGGCGGCCTTGCGCGCGGCGTCGGCATAAATCGTGAGACAGGCGCGCGCGCCCTCGCCTTTGGGATCGGAAATGCGATTGAGGGCTTGTTCGAGGCGGTCGCGGGAGGACTGGGTCATGTTTCTTTTTGTTTTCAGGAAGAGGGACCGGGAGAATGGAATCTCCGGCACAGGAAGGCAATGCCTCCATAGGCATGAGCACCGATCCGCCGCTGCGCGGGTCGCGACGGGCACAGCACCGCAGTCCCTACTTCTGCAACACCACGTTGGCCTGCCCCTTCTCGACCATGTCGATGACCAGCAGCCTGGCCGTCTCCGTGCCAACCGTCGCGCCATAGTGCCATTGATCGACCGCCTCGAGGATGAAGTCGCCGGTCTTGAAGGTCTCGGTCTTGCCGGTGTCGATGTTGGTCACCGCAATGGTGCCTGCCTGCACGTAGCCGTAGCGCGGAAACGGATGCTTGTGCTTCGGCAGCACAGCCCCGGGCGGAATCTCGTAAGTCGAAACCAGCACCTGCGCGTTTTTCTGCGGCAGCACGATGGGCTGGCCGCTCGACGTCACCGTCGCGGAGAGCACCGGCTTGACCACGACCTTTGCGGCGGCGGCCTGATTGTCCGCGTGCAGCGGCGACGCAAGCAGCAGCAGGCCGGATGCGGCCAACAGAAATTTCATCGGAATGTCCTTCAAATTGCGGCGCCCGTTCACTCGTACACCATCACGCCGTCATTCACACGGCCGAGCCGCAGGGTGACGATGTCGAGCGCGTAGTTCTGATACAGCTTCCACGGCCGCTTCGAGCCCTGCTTGGGCATCTTCGCCACCGAGCGCTGCACATAGCCCGAGGTGAAATCGAGCCAGTTTTCCTGCTTCACCTCGGGATCGACATTGCGCGGTGTACACTGTTTGTAGCCGTGCCGGTCCATGTAGTTGACGAGACGGCAGACATATTCGCAGGTGAGATCGCATTTCAGCGTCCACGAGGCGTTGGTGTAGCCGAACGACGAGGCCAGGTTCGGCACGTCGGAATACATCATGCCCTTGTAGTTCAGCGTGTTGGCGAAATCGACCGCGCGGCCATCGACGCTGACCTGCATGCCGCCAAGCACCTGAAGATTGAGGCCGGTGGCGGTGACGATGAGATCGGCCTCAAGCTCACTGCCGTCGGCGAGACGAATGCCGGTCTCGGTGAAGGTGTCGATGGTATTGGTGACCACCGAGGCGCGGCCGTCCCTGATCGATTTGAACAGATCGCCGTCGGGCACGAGGCACAGCCGCTGCTGCCATGGATTGTAGCGCGGCGTGAAGTGCGTGGCGACGGTCTCCGCCCCGAGCGCCTTGCGCGCGGCGCCGAGGATCATCTGCCTGGCGCGTTCCGGCTTGCGGCGGCAGAGCTGGAAGAAATACATGCCGTACAGCACATTGCGCCAGCGGATCAGATGATAGGCGAGACTCGCGGGAAGTTTTTCGCGCAGCTTGTTGGCGAGCGCATCCTCGGCCGGGCGCGCGACCACATAGGTCGGCGAGCGTTGCAGCATGGTGACATGCGCCGCGGTCTTGGCCATTTCCGGCACCAGCGTCACGGCGGTGGCGCCGGAGCCGATCACCACCACGCGCTGGCCGGCGTAGTCGATGTCCGGCGTCCACTTCTGCGGATGGACGATGCGGCCCTTGAACCTGTCCGCGCCGGGAAATTCCGGCTCGTAGCCGCTCTCGTAGCTGTAATAGCCGCTGCACATGAACAGGAAATTGCAGGTGAAACGCACCGGCTCCTTCTCGGGGCCCCGCTCCGCCTCCACCGTCCAGCGCGCATCCTGCGACGACCACGACGCGCTTTTGACGTGGTGGTTGAAACGGATTTTCCTGTCGATGCCGTTGTCGTTGGCGGTCTCGCGCACGTAGTTGAGAATGCGCGGCCCGTCAGCGATGGCCCTGGCCTCGGTCCATGGCTTGAACGAATAGCCCAGCGTGTACATGTCGCTGTCGGAGCGGATGCCGGGATAGCGAAACAGATCCCAGGTGCCGCCGATCGCCTCGCGGCCTTCGAGGATCGCATAGCTCTTGCCGGGGCAACTCTTTTGCAGATGCCAAGCGGCACCGATGCCCGAAAGCCCCGCGCCGACGATCAGCACATCAACATGGCCTTCAATGCCGCGGGCTTCGACGCCCCCCGCCTCGGCATTTCCGTTTGAAACATTGTTGTCGATCGCAGCGTTCGCCGGCATGGATGATCTCCCTGCCGGAATTTGCGCGCAGGCGGGGCGCGATTGCAACCCCGATCCGGCAATGCCCGTGTCACCAGCGGACGGTCTGGCTCGGCACGATGAACGAGGCGGTGTCGGCTCGCGGTGCGTGATTGATGTAGTGCACGCCCGCCGCGATCAGCACCACCACCGCGACGATGCCGGCGAATTCGAGCAGCCGCTGATCCAGCCAGGCGTCATCCGGTTTTTGCTCGCCCGTCTTGCGCATTGCCGTCACTCCTCTTTGCGGAAGCTGACGGATCAATGCGGCTCACGCGCCGACGGTTCCCTGCGCGGACGCAGCATTCGACATTGCGCCGCAACGGAAAGTCAGACAGCAAAAAGCCCCATCATCGCTGACGGGGCTTGGTGACGTCCGTTTCAGTACATCCGTGAAACGATCGAAAAGCTGGCGGCTATGACCGGTACATCCGCGGCAACACAGCGCCTGGCTCTTTTTCTTGTTAAGGCCTGCGCGGCAACCGGTGTCCGGCTGCCGGCATCAAGCCTCAAAGAATCTGAAGGTTCTCTGCGCTGGTCTTGCCGCGCATCTTGTCGACCTTCGCTTCGTAGGAAACCTTCTGTCCTTCGGCAAGGCCGGTCAGGCCAGCACGCTCGACAGCGCTGATGTGAACGAACACATCGGTGCCGCTGTCATCCGGCTGAATGAAACCAAAGCCCTTTTGGCCGTTGAACCACTTCACAGTACCAGTCGTCATAACAAACAATTCCTTTAAGGCGCGCATACTTGCGCAGTTCCGCGCGACGTCGCGCGGACCAAATCCAATCTAGCGATGTCTTTGGGTAAGGAGCCGGAGGGGACTGTTTCAGTCCAAAGGGCGCTTTAACAAAAGCTGTGCCGCAAATCGAATACAAGGCTTTGTAGCAGGTGGCTGGCCAAGTGCAAGGATTCAATTGTGTTCATGCCAAGGCGCGGGCCGCACATCGATGGCGTTAACGACCTCTCGACGTCGTCCCGGCGAAGGCCGGGACCCATACTCCCTGAATCATCGATATGCCTCGATGGCCGATCAACTCTTGCCTTCGTCACCATAACTTTCGGTGGTTATGGGTCCCCGCCTGCGCGGGGACGACATCGTGAGTGTTGCGCGATCACGCTTCACATCTTCTCCCGATTCCATTTTCAAACAGCCACGCAAAGTCCGGATACAGTTTCGCGATCTCGCGGCGCGCTTTCGCGTCCGAGCTTTGACCATTCCATTCGCCCTCTTCGAGAGAGGGCGCGCGGAACGCCGGATGCCCAACGCATCCGCAGCCCCGTGTGCAAAAGTGAAAAGCACACGAGCGTAGTCACCACGGCCGCGCCGGACACATCCGGCGTTCCGCACGCAGTGGAGTTGGCGGCTTGCTTCGTGCTCTCCCCGGTGATCGATCGATTGTTTTGTCACCGTCGTTGCGACTGAGGATGTTTCCCTGCCCGGTTGGGCGGGGCTCTCCGGGGCAACTTTTGCCAACGTACGGGCTTCAGGACCACACGACTTGGGCCGTCCGGGCAATGTCGTCGTCAGCGCTTCATCGGCAAGTCACAACGCCCCTTGAAAACAAGGCGAAGCCCTCCTGCCTCATCCGCGCCTGACGCTGCCGCGTCCACCGCATCCCGCCCCGCGTCCGTGACGATCGCGAGCCGCCCCTCTGTGGGACGGGATAGATAGGAATATAGTCATATAAAGAAATGCGTCAAATGATTTATCGCCTGCCTTGCACGATTAAGTTCTCCAGCGTTCTCAAGAAAAAAGCGATTTTTGCTGTTGGAACTCAACATTTGCTCGCATAGCTTGCAGTACCAACTGGGGAATAACCATGAGTATGGATGAGGGTGGCGACGGGACTTCAGCACCGAAAAGGAAAAAGTCTGCTGCAAAGAAGAAAAAGAAGAGCACGAAAACAAAGGTCACCACTAAGAAGCAGATCAGCGGTGGTACCGCGAAATTTCCGCGTCATACCGTAGAGAAAGCACTGCGAATACCCCGAGCGATTATCGATCAGAATGCCGGGCACGATTGTACTGAGCAGGAAAGCGCTGCTTTTGTTGGCGTGGGCTACAACGGACCTTATCGTGTCGAGATAAGTTCGTCACTCAAGTACGGATTTCTCTCACGCCCAGCGGCCGGACGGATCGCGGTTACGGATAGAGCGAGGCAAGCTATCCGTCCCCAAAAACAAGGCGACGATATTGAAGCCTTCCGGCAAGCGGTACTTGCTGCACCAGAAATTTCGGAAGTCTATACCCACTATCGCGGTGAGTACTTGCCCGACGATGGCTTCTTCGAGCACGCACTCGAGGACAAATTTTCAATTCCCTCCGAGAAAGTAAGCGAGTTCAAAGAAGTCTTCCTTGCCTCTTTGCAGAGTGCGCAGCTTGTTGAAAAGAAGGACGACAAGTTTAGAATTTTGGATACTGCTGCAGCAGGCGAAGAGTCAGCAGTTACAATCAAAAAGCTAAGCACGGCCGCCAAAGTGAGTGCAGGCGACACATGCTTTGTCGTGATGCCTTTTGTATCTCCGATTGGCGAATATTTTCAGCAGATTTACGAACCGGCAATTACCAAGGCTGGAATGCGCGCCGTTCGCGCGGACGCGGATATATTCGGCACAGGAAAAATCATCGATCAAATTTGGTCGGGCATAAATTCTGCGAAGGTACTCGTTGCTGAATTGACCATGAGGAACCCCAACGTGTTCTACGAATTGGGGTTAGCTCACGCTCTCGATAAGCCGGTCGTTCTCGTTTCATCGAATGAAGAGGACGTCCCGTTCGATCTGAAGCACATCCGCGTTATCTACTATGACGTGAAAGATCCATTTTGGGGGCAGAAACTTATCGATAAAGTGGCTGAGAATATTCTCTCAGCTCTAAAAAATCCGGAAGAGGCAGTATTCAAGAGAGCGCTTGCTCGCTGATGAATGAGAGAAACATTCGGCATTTCTCTCCCCCTCACACCACAGCGTTGGTCGGCGTCGGGCGGTCCGTGGTCTGCTGACCGAACAGTGAGCCGACAAGCTCCACCACCGTGCGCGCGGTGAGGCCGCGATCATCCAGAAACGGATTGAGCTCGACCAGATCGAGCGAGCGCACCAGACCTGAATCGTGCAGGATCTCCATCACCAGATGCGCCTCGCGATAGGTCGCGCCGCCCGGCACCGTGGTGCCGACGCCGGGCGCGGTCACCGGATCGAGAAAGTCCACGTCGAGCGAGACATGCAGCACGCCGTTCTTCGCCCGCACCCGCTCGATCACCTCGCGCATCAGCACCGCGACGCCGAACTCGTCGATCCGGCGCATGTCCGCGATCCAGACGTCGCGGCTGCTAAGCAGTTCGCGCTCCAGCTTGTCCACCGAGCGCAGGCCGAACAGGTTCAACTGCGCTGACGGGATCGGCGCGCGCGGATCGCCGGCGAGCAGATCGTCGAGACCGTCCTCGCCGCACAGGAACGCGCCCGACATGCCGTGCATGTTGCCGGTGATCGTGGTCGCCGGCGTGTTGTAATCGGCGTGGGCGTCGAGCCACAGCACGAACAGGTCGCGCCCCTGCTCCTGCCAGTGCCGCGCGACGCCGTTGACCGTGCCCATCGACAGCGAATGATCGCCGCCGAGAAACACCGGCAGCGCGCCGGAGCGCGCCATCGCATAGGCGCGTTCGCTCGCGGCGCGAATCCAGCCTTGAATCTCGCGGTAGTGCTTCGTGTTGGCAGGCTCCGCGCCATCGATAAAGGTGAGGTCGCGGCGCAGCAGGTCGCCGTGATCCTCCACCGTGAAGCCGAGACCTTCGAGCAGCACGGAGAGGCCCGCGGTGCGCAGCGCCGCCGGTCCCATCAGCGCGCCCTTCTGCGACGCGCCGACTTCAATGGGCACGCCGAGCAGCGCGACGGTGGACGGATATGAATTTGAGCCGGCGGTCACGAACAACCTCATGGTCAGCGGATGAACAGGAACCTGCCGCCATCTTATCGGGATTTGCGCGTTGCGATACGCGGACGCGGGACCGCATGGCGAGGAACCTAACGGCGTCGTGACCGTTGCCGCTCTTTCAGGAGGAGGTTCTGATGGCTGACGGCGGAAGTGGCGGAATTGGTTTGCTGGGCGTGATCGTGGGCGCCGCGATCGTTCTTGGCGTTGGTTTCTTTTTTCTGCAGGGCGGAATGAAGGGCAAAAGCTCCGGGCCCAGCGTGACCATTACGGCTCCGGCCAGCAAGTAACAAAAGCAAAAGCCCCGGAGCGATCCGGGGCTTTGGTGTTTGTCGTGTCATTCCGGGGCGCGAGCATCGCGAGCGAACCCGGAATCCACCACCAATCATCAAATTCTTACAGAATGGATTCCGGGCCTGCGCCAAGCGGCGCATCCCGGAATGACGGCGTGGGGCGATCAATACCGGTAGTGATCGCTCTTGAACGGGCCTTCGACCTTCACGCCGATATACTCGGCCTGGTCCTTGCGCAGTTCGGTGAGCTTGACGCCGATCTTGGCCAGATGCAGCCGCGCGACCTTCTCGTCGAGCGACTTCGGCAGCACGTAGACTTCCTTCTTGTACTTGCCGTCCTTGTTGTTGGCGAACAGCTCGATCTGCGCCAGCGTCTGGTTGGTGAACGACGCCGACATCACGAAGGACGGATGGCCCATCGCGTTGCCGAGGTTCACGAGGCGGCCTTCCGACAGCATGATGATGCGGTGGCCGTCGGGGAACGCGATCTCGTCCACCTGCGGCTTGATGTTGGTCCACTTCAGGTTCTTCAGCGACGCGATCTGGATCTCGTTGTCGAAGTGGCCGATGTTGCAGACGATGGCGCGATCCTTCATCGCGCGCATGTGCTCGAGCGTGATGATGTCCTTGTTGCCGGTCGCGGTGACGAAGATGTCGGCCTGCGGAGCCGCCTCTTCCATCGTGACGACCTGATAGCCTTCCATCGCCGCCTGCAATGCGCAGATCGGATCGACTTCGGACACCATGACGCGGCAGCCGGCCTGACGCAGCGACGCCGCCGAGCCCTTGCCGACATCGCCGAAACCCGCGACCATCGCGACCTTGCCCGACATCATCACGTCGGTGCCGCGGCGGATGCCGTCGACCAGCGACTCGCGGCAGCCATAAAGGTTGTCGAATTTCGACTTGGTGACCGAGTCGTTGACGTTGATCGCAGGCCACAGCAGCGTGCCGGCCTTCTGCATGTCGTACAGGCGATGCACGCCCGTGGTGGTTTCTTCCGACACGCCCTTGATGCTCTTGGCGATCTCGGCGAAGTAGCCCTTCGGCTTTTCCTTGAGCTGCTTCTTCAGCAGCGCGAAGAACACTTCCTCTTCCTCGGACTGCGGCTTGTCGAGAAACGCGGTGTCGCCGTTCTCGGCGCGCAGGCCGAGGTGGACGTACATGGTGGCGTCGCCGCCGTCATCGAGGATCATGTTCGGATGGCCGCCGCCGTGCCAGTCGAACAGCTTGGCGGTGTAGTCCCAGTAATCCTTCAGCGTCTCGCCCTTGATCGCGAACACCGGAATGCCTGCGGCGGCGATCGCGGCGGCGGCATGATCCTGCGTCGAGTAGATGTTGCAGGAGACCCAGCGGATGTCGGCGCCGAGCGCCTTCAGCGTCTCGATCAGCACGCCGGTCTGGATCGTCATGTGCAGGGAGCCCGCGATGCGCGCGCCCTTCAACGGCTGCTTCGGGCCGTATTCCTCGCGCGTGGCCATCAGGCCCGGCATTTCGGTCTCGGCCAGCGAGAGTTCCTTGCGGCCGAAATCGGCAAGGCCGATGTCGGCGACGATGTAGTCGGTGAAGCCTGCGGGCGGCTTCGCGGTGGCGGTGGTCATGGTGTGTCCCTTCGAGTTGCGGTCAGCTCCCTCTCCCCGCCTGCGGGGAGAGGGTTGGGGTGAGGGGCAACTGCCTTTCGTGCAGCACGCTCACCGCGGTTTCATTTCAGCAGCCCCTCACCCGACCGCCATAAGCGCGTTTACGCGCGTCTATGACGCGCTATGGCGGTCGACCTCTCCCCGTAAGAACGGGGAGAGGTGAAGGGCGATAACTCACACGGCCTTTTTCAGCACGTCGGCGAGATCGGTCTTTTCCCACGAGAAGCCGCCGTCGGCGTCCGGCGTGCGCCCGAAGTGGCCGTAGGCGGAGGTGCGCGCGAAGATCGGCTTGTTGAGATCGAGATGCTTGCGGATGCCGCGCGGCGTCAGATCCACCGAGTCCGCCACCGCCTTCTCGATGTTTTCGTCCGGGACTTTGCCGGTGCCGTGGGTGTCGATGTAGATCGACAGCGGGCGCGCGACGCCGATGGCGTAAGCGAGTTGCAGCGTGCACTTGTCGGCGAGACCGGCCGCGACCACGTTCTTGGCGACATAGCGCGCCGCGTAAGCCGCCGAGCGATCGACCTTGGTGGAGTCCTTGCCGGAGAACGCGCCGCCGCCATGCGGGGCCGCGCCGCCGTAGGTGTCGACGATGATCTTGCGGCCGGTGAGGCCGGCGTCGCCATCGGGACCGCCGATGAAGAACTTACCCGTAGGGTTGATGTGCCAGATGGTCTTGCCGGTGATCCAGCCTTCCGGCAGCGCCTTGCGCACGTAGGGCTCCACGATGTCGCGCACCTGGTTCGAGGACAGGTCCTCGATGAGATGCTGATGCGACACCACGATCTCGCGCACGCCGACCGGCTTGCCGTTTTCATACTGCACGGTGACCTGGCTCTTGGAGTCCGGACCGAGCACCTTCTCGACGCCCGCGTGGCGGGCTTCCGAAATCAGGCGCAGGATCTTGTGCGCGTAGTGCAGCGGGGCCGGCATCAGTTCCGGCGTCTCGTTGGTGGCGTAACCGAACATGATGCCCTGGTCGCCCGCGCCCTCTTCCTTATTGGTGCCGGGCTGAAGTGCGTCGACGCCCTGCGCGATGTCGGCCGACTGCGGATGAAGGAGAATTTCGATGTCGCAGGTCTTCCAGTGGAAGCCTTCCTGCTCGTAGCCGATGTCCTTGATCGCGGCGCGCACAGTGGCTTCGATGTGATCGTTGGTGACGGTCTTCGGTCCGCGCGTCTCGCCCGCGATCACCACCTTGTTGGTGGTGGCCAGCGTTTCGCACGCGGCGCGGATCGCCCACGGATCGATTCCGGCTTTCGGACCTTCGCGGAAAAACAGATCGACGATCTCGTCCGAAATCCGGTCGCAAACCTTGTCCGGATGACCTTCGGAAACCGATTCACTCGTGAACAAGTAAGACGCGCGCATCAACCAATCCCTTCCAGATGGGCCGCGATCGGCCCGTTTGAATTTTCACCTAAATCTTATCAATCGCGACGCCGCGAGATGACGTAGGACTCATCGTAGAACCAGAGGCCGTTATGCCTGCGCAGCACGTCCCTGGTGGCGTCGAGATAACGGCCGCTTTGCGTGACTTCGTCCAGGCGATCGTCTTCGACCTGAGCGACATACACCGCCGCGTTCCACGCTGCAAAGGCCGTCGAGGTCCCGATCGGCCCCGTGACCTCGTTGGGCAAGGCTTCCATATCGTAGCGGAAGATCGAGCGATTATCCGCATAGGCATTGAAGTTGAGGTCGCGCCCGGCCGATCCCAGCTCGTATTTCACCGCGCGCAATAGCTCATGGCGGCTGACCGCGAAAGGATTTTCTCCCGGCCAAACCGCCTGCACGATTTCCATCCCCGGATCGTGACCGTAGGAGTGAATCCCGATCAGCCGCCCGCCGGCACGCAGCGCCCGCGCCAGCGGGGCCACGATCTTCTTGGCGCGGAAATTCAGCGACGATCTTGCCCGATATGGCTGGGAGGCGATCACCAGATCGAAATTGGCCTCGACCCGCCCTGCCCTCGGAATCATGGCGTCGAGCAGGAATCGGTGGTCCTCCCGGTAGATCACCAGCGCGATGGGCCGCTCGTAGACCGGCATGCCGGAGCGCGCGCTGACGCTGGCGCGCCAGTTTTCCTCCAAAAACGGCTGCAAATCCGCGATCTGGGTCTCGAATTCGCCCGACGACGCGCCGCGCAGGGCAACCTCGCGCCAGATCATGCCGGCGGCGGCGGTCGGCGATTTCGGCGCCAGCCAGGGCGCCTCGGCGTAATTCATGTTGGTGAGGACGAAAACCGTCGCCGGATGCTCGAACAGCCGGTCCGGCACCTTGTTCAGGGTCAGCCGCACGTCCTCGAGGCTGATTTCCTTGCCGGCGATATAGAACGGCATGTTCGGGAACCGGCTGTGCATCGCGCGCATGACCCGCGCCAGCACCGTCCCGTCGCCCACGCCGGCGTCGAAAACGCGCAATGCGGGCGGCCTCGGGTGAATGCTCCCCAACTCCAGCGCGACCCGGTCGGCGATCACCCGCTTCTCGGAACAGGTGTGGACGAACAGCAGATATTTCTGCCGGTTCTCGAAAAAACGGAAATTGCCGGTGGGATCGCGCTTCTCGATCGGCGGTTCGGGCACGGTGACGACCGGAACGCCGTCCCCAAGAAAGGCTCTAATCCGCTCCAGCGTATCGACGGTGATACGCTTGCCCTCGCGCAGCCGGTGCACCAGCTTGCCGTCGTTGACCGCGCGGCGGCCGAACGTCGATTCCGCCATACCAGCCTGACGGCAGTATTCGGAGATCTGGGCCAGGAGCTGGTCGTTTTTCATCAGACTGGTGGGCAGGGTTCGGGTGGGCCGAAACTTGTGGGCAGAATTATTTTGTGAGCGATTTCCTACCATCATCTGCCCACGAATGAAACTGTGCTTGCGGGGAATCCGGCTATAAATTTGGCCGCATCGCGACCCACAGAGACGGGAATACGTATCAACCGTGGATGCGTTTCCTCATTGTTTGAAGCACAGGCATCATGCGCGTCAGATTAGCCGCATCGGCCCTTGTCATTTCTCTGCTGACAGCCAGCGCATTCGCCGGCCCGGCGACGCCGTCAGGCAAATGGCTGGCGGAAGACATCGACGGCGGCGGCGTGATCGACCGGCTGCAAACCACGCTGGACATCCGCGACGACGGCATCGTCACCGGCATGGGCGGCTGCAACCGCTATGCGGGCTCGGCGACGTTCGACAGCACCGCGATCAAGTTCCTGCCGATGGCGAGCACGCGCATGGCGTGTTCAGCCGCCGTGATGAGGCAGGAAGCCAGATTCCACGCCACACTGGAAAAGATCAGGGCGTGGCGTATCGACGAACCAAAGCGAAAGCTCGTGCTGCTCGACGGTGGCGGGTTCGAAATGCTGCGTTTCAGCAGAATGGACTAATGCCGTGCTGCGATGCCGCTCCCGTCAGCGAATCCCAAGCGCGCTTTACCTTGCTGTAAACTCTGAGGTTTCCGGCACCCGCAGCAGTAAACGGGCGACGGCCATCACTATTTTCAAAGTTTTTGTCCGGCAATGTCACATCCGGGCCCTGCTGCCTCGTCTTGAGAGCGAACCTGCACGGCAGCCTTATCGGCGGCTCGATGCATTTCGCAACCGCCGCCATCGCGGCATCAGACATGGAGGCCATCATGAAGATCGTCGTTATCGGAGGCTCGGGCCTCATCGGATCGAAAGTCGTCGCCCGGTTGCGCCAGCGCGGCCATGAGGCTCTGGCGGCCTCGCCGTCCACCGGCGTCAACACCGTCACGGGCGAAGGACTGAAGGACGCATTCGCGGGCGCGCAGGTCGTGATCGATGTGGCGAACTCGCCCTCGTTCGAAACCGCGGCGGCGCTGGCCTTCTTCGAGGCCTCGGGACGCAATGTCCTTGCTGCGGAAAAAGCCGCAGGCGTAAAGCATCACGTCGCGTTGTCGGTGGTCGGCACCGAGCGCCTGCTCGAGTTCGGCTATTTCGGCGCCAAGCTGGCGCAAGAACGCGCCATTGAGAATTCCGGCCAGCCCTACACCATCGTCCGCGCCACGCAGTTCTTCGAATTCGTCGGCGGGATTGCGCAGGAGGCAACCCACGGAGCCACCATCCGCGTCTCCTCGGCACGGATTCAGCCGATGGCGGCCGACGATGTTGCCGCTGCGGTTGTCGATGCAGCACTCACGGCGCCCGTGAATGGAATGATCGAGATTGCCGGACCGGAATCCTTCCAGATGGATCAGCTGATCCGGACCTATCTCGCCGCCAAAAATGACCGCAAGGACGTCATCACCGATCCCGCCGCGCGCTACTTCGGCATCAGGCTCGACGACCGCTCGCTGACGCCGGACGCTGGCGCGCGCATCGGCGCGATCACATTCGCCGAGTGGCTGCGCCGCCAACCGGCCGCCGCGGCCGCCTGATCGATCACGAACCTCAATACCCCAACCCAAATGGAGACAATCATGAAGCCCCGACTGGATGCCCCCTACAAGCTGGTCCCCGATGCCATCAAGGCGATGACGGCGCTGGAAGCCGCCATCAAGAAGAGCGGCCTGGAGCACAACCTGATCGAACTGGTGAAGCTGCGCGCGTCGCAGATCAACGGCTGTGCCTTCTGCATCCACATGCATACTACGGATCTGCGCGCCCATGGCGAGACCGAGATGCGGCTGTACATGCTGAACGCATGGCGCGAATCCCCCCTTTACAGCGATCGCGAAAGGGCGGCACTTTCCTGGACGGAAGCCCTGACGCTGCTGGCGGCGACCGGGGCGCCGGACAGCGATTACGAATTGCTGAAGCGCGAATTCTCGGAGAGCGAACAGGTCAACCTGACCATGCTGATCGGCGCCATCAACGTATGGAATCGTCTGCAGGTCGGTTTCCGCGCACTCCATCCCGTGGACGAGGCGCAGGACAAGGCTGATGCCGCTGCCTGACGACAGCACACAGACATTCGAGACGCATCGGCCGCGGCTGGTGCGTCTCGCCTACCGCATGCTGGGATCGGTGGCCGAAGCCGAGGACGTCGTGCAGGACGCTTGGCTGCGCTGGCAGCAGGTCGACCCCGCCGAGGTCGAATCCCCAAGTGCATTTCTCTCCCGCATCGTCACGAGGCTGTGCCTCGACGTGATGAAGTCCGCGCGGTCACGCCGCGAAACCTATGTCGGGTCGTGGCTGCCGGAGCCGATGATCGAGGAGCCGGATGACGTGGACCAGGACGATCTCACGCTGACGCTGATGCTTGCGCTGGAACGGCTGTCGCCGCTGGAGCGCGCGGCCTTCCTGCTTCACGATGTATTCGGCGTTCCGCTCGATGAAGTGGCGGTGACGGTCGAGCGCGATCCCGCCGCCGTCCGGCAACTCGCCGCACGCGCGCGAAAGCACGTGCAGGACTCGCGGCCGCGTTACACGGTCGCGCGCGACGAAGGCAGCCGCATCGCCGAAGCCTTTTTCATCGCCTCGCGCAGCGGCGACACCAACGCCTTGCGCGCGATCCTCGCGCAGAACGTCGTGATCCGTTCCGACGGCGGCGGCAAGGTCATCGCCTTCCGCAATCCGATCATCGGACTGGAGCGCGCGCTGCGCCTGTACCAAGGCCTCACCCGCAAGCTGCGGATGCGGCCAGCGGCGGACCTGTTCCAGCCGATGCGGATCGATGGCCTGCCGGGCTATGTCAGCTACGAGCGCGACAATGTATTTCAGACCACGGCGTTCGCCATCGAGGACGGCAAGATCACCGAGATCTACATCACCCGCAATCCCGACAAGCTGCGCCATGTCGCGGCGGCGTTGACCATCTCCGGAGCGGCGGAAACCCGTCATTAATGCGGCTCGCCGGCAAAGGGCGAAATGGTGACGGACTTCGCTGCAAAGGGCGCGATGGTGACGGCAATCGGGCGGGCAGCCCACAGGCAAAATGCCGCGCCGCGCGCATCGTCGCCGATGCCCATTCCCGGCGGATGAACAAGTTCAGGCCGTGGGACAGCCGGCAGTCCTCCGCATCAATCTGTGTCTTCTGACCAGCGCAGCCGATCTCGCGCTTGCCAAGTTGCCGCCGTGTGCAAAGATTACCGGCTACCGATTGCCAGACGCATATTTTGTTCACTGCACCATGTCTGGAATGGAGGCTGCCTTGAGCGAGTCACTTCATCCGGCCGCGCCACATCACTTGCCCTCATTCATCACCGCGCCGGGGGACACCGATGTCCTGATGGTCGCCGTGGGTATCATCCTGCTCGTCGCCATTCTGGCGGTCGGCAATATCTATCTGCAAATCCATTCGCTGCCGGAGCGCATGGCGCACAAATCGCAAAAGCTGCAATTCGAGATCGTGGCCGTGCTTTGCCTGCTCGCGCTCTTTACGCACAATCACCTGTTCTGGGTGATCGCACTGTTCCTCGCCATGGTCGACCTGCCCGATTTCAGCACACCGCTGCGCAGCATCGCCGGCTCGGTGCAGAAAATGGCCGGCATTCCACCCGACCCCGATCCATCCGAGCCGGCTAAAACGCCGGTTCACGCCGCTCCCGCCGACGCATCCGGCAAGACGACGGACCCTGTCGGCAAGGGCGAGGTGCCGGGTCATGCTTGAACTGCTGCTCTGCTCGCTTCTGACGGTCTTTCCCGATTATCTCTATCGCCGCTACGCGCAGGGAAAACGGCTCGGCAAGGAAATCACGCTGTTCTCGGTCTGGTATGAACTGCGCTGGGGCATCACCGCCTGCGTGATGCTGACGGTCGCCCTGATCACCGTCATCTTCTATTTCCACCCGTCCACGACCAGCGCGACGCTGTACTACAGAACCGTTCCGATCGTGCCGGAGACCATCGGACGCGTATCGCAGGTTCACGCGGATTTCAGCGCCCCCGTCAAACAGGGCGACGTCCTCTTCAAGCTGGACAGCGCAAAGCAGGAAGCCGCGCTCGAAACCGCGCGGCGCAAGATCGCGGAGATCGACGCGGCCATGGTGGCGGCGCAGGCGGATGTCCTGAAAGCCGACGCGCAGATTCAGGAAGCCAAAAGTTCACTGCAACAGGCATCCGATGAACTCGACGTCAAGCGCGACCTGCAAAAGCGCAATCCCGGCATCGTCCCGCAGCGCGACATCGAAAAGCTCGAGGTGATCCTGAGCGGACGGCAGGGCACGCTCGATGCGGTCACCGCCTCGAAGCAGTCGGTGATGGCCCGCGTCAACTCCCTGCTGCCCGCGGAGAAGGCCAGCGCGCAGGCGGCGCTTGCCGAGGCTCAGGTGGATCTGGACAAGACCTCGATCCGCGCCGGCGTCGCCGGCCGTGTCGAACAGTTCACGTTGCGGCCGGGCGATGTCGTCAATCCGATGATGCGATCGGCCGGCGTCCTGATTCCGGAAGGCGCAGGCAGGCGCGCGCTGGCTGCCGGGTTCGGCCAGATCGAAGCCCAGGTCATGAAGGTCGGGATGGTGGCCGAGGCCACCTGCATCTCCAAGCCGTGGACCGTGATCCCGATGGTGATCACGAGCGTGCAGGACTACATCGCGGCCGGCCAGTTCCGCGGCGGCGAACAATTGCTCGAAGCCCAGCAGACGCTGAGGCCGGGTTCAATTCTCGTCTTCATGGAGCCGATCTATCAAGGGGGGGCTTGAGGGCGTCACGCCGGGCAGCAGTTGCATCGCCAACGCCTACACCAGCAACCACGACGTGATCGCCGCAAAGGAGACCGGCACATCGAAACGCATCTGGCTGCACGCCATCGATGCCGTCGGCATCGTGCATGCGATGCTGCTGCGTATTCAGGCGCTGCTGCTTCCGGTCAAGACGCTGGTGCTGAGCGGGCACTAGGGTGCGAATTGAGATGGCAATGATTGAGTCGAAGGTCGAGGCGCCAGCTTCAACGCGAGGTCATTTGCTGTGCGGTCGTGCAGCGACAGTTAGTCAGCCGGGATGAAGCGGAGTGTGCCCGCCTGACGCGTCGGCTGGCCGGTGTCGTTCGTATGATTGATGCCATCCATGACCGGCACCTCGGAGAAATCGAACGGGCTTATCCCGTCCAGACACGCCACGTTGACGGCATACAGATTCTGGTTAGATCGCCGTTGATGATGCGTATATATTCCGCAGCGAGAGCAGAAGAAGTGCTGCGCCGATCCGGTATGGAAGCGGTAGGTTGTCAACACGTCCTCGCCTTGCAGGACGTTGATCCCACCCATTTCCGCCATGACGACGACCGCGCCGCGCATCCGGCAGTAAGAGCAGGTGCAGCGCCGGATCGAGTCGAAGCCGTCGCTGAGCGTCACCTCGAAACGCACTGCGCCGCAATGGCACTGGCCCGCGGTCACGTTCGTGTCGCACAACATGTTGCCTGCGCCTCCTGTTCGGGTGACTTCTACCTCTGGAAATGCGGTTGCGGCATTCAAAAGTCTGCGAACTGATGTTGCAACTCGCAGATTCGCGCTACCTGCCCCACACCTCGTTCGCGATCTCGGCCGTGAGCCGCAGCTTCGCCCATTGCTCGTCCTCGGTGATGATGTTGCCTTCTTCCGTCGAAGCGAAGCCGCATTGCGGCGACAGCGCGAGTTGATCGAGCGGCACCAGCGCGGCTGCTTCCATCAATCGCTTCTTGATGTCGTCCTTCTTCTCCAGCGCGCCGGTCTTCGACGTGATGAGGCCGAGCACCACGACCTTGTTGCCCTTCGGCAGAAAGCGCAGCGGCTCGAATCCGCCGGCGCGGTCGGAATCGTATTCGAGGAAATAGCCGTCGTAGTTGACGCGCGCCAAAAGCGTCTCCGCCACAGGCTCGTAGCCGCCCGACGCGATCCAGTTCGAACGGAAATTGCCGCGGCACACGTGCGTGGTGATGGTCATGTCGGCGGGCCGTTCGGCAATCGCGTAGTTGATGACGCGGGCGTAGACCGCCGGCAGGCTGTCGGGATCTTCACCCCGTGCCCGCAGCTTCGCCCGCTGATCTTCCGAGCAGAGATAGGCCCACACGGTGTCGTCGAATTGCAGATAGCGGCAGCCCGCGTCATAGAACGCCTGCACGGCCTTGCGCCAGGTCTTCGCCAGATCGACGAAGAAGTCGTCGATGTTCGGATAGGCCTGCTCGGAGATCGCAGCCCGTCCGCCGCGATAATGCAGCAGCGACGGCGACGGGATCGTCATCTTCGCCACGACGCCGGCGAGATCGCAGCGGTCCTTGAGCAGCTTGAAGTGCTCGATCATCGGATGCTTGTCGGGAAAATCGAGCTTGCCGGTGACGCGGATGCTTTCGCCGCTGGTGACCCGGCCTGCGACAACCGCGCCCTCGGTCTTGTGGAGCTCGCAACCCGTGAGATGTTTCAGGAAATCGAAATGCCACCACACGCGGCGCATCTCGCCGTCGGTCGCGAGCCGCAAGCCGGACTGCTTCTGCTTCTGCACGATCTTGCCGATTTCGAGATTTTCGACGCGCAGCAGTTCGGCGGCGGTGATGGCGCCTGTCTGGAATTTCGCGCGGGCTTCCTTTACTCGCTGGGGCCGCAGCAGGCTGCCGACGTGATCGGCGCGGAAGGGAGGCCTTGATCTCTGCATCGTCATGCCCGAACCGGTTCTAATCCGTGAACACCACCGTCTTGAGGCCGTTGAGGATCACGCGATCCTCAAGATGATAGCGCATGGCGCGGGCGAGCACGCGGCGTTCGATGTCGGCGCCCTTGCGCACCAGATCGTCCGGCGCGTCGCGGTGGCTGATGCGTTCGATGTCCTGCTCGATGATCGGGCCTTCGTCGAGCGCGCCGGTGACGTAGTGCGCGGTCGCGCCGATCAGCTTGACGCCGCGCTCATGCGCCTGATGGTAGGGCTTGGCGCCCTTGAAGCCCGGCAGGAACGAGTGGTGGATGTTGATGCAGCGCCCGCTGAGCTTGCCGGCGAAGTCTTCCGACAGCACCTGCATGTAGCGCGCCAGCACCACGAGGTCGGTCTTCGTGTCCTGGATGATCTTCCAGACCGCGGCTTCCTGCGCGTCCTTGGTGGCGCGCGTCACCGGCAGATGGTGAAACGGGATGTCGCCGAAATCGAGCCCGCTGTAGGTCTCGCGCGGATGATTGGAGACGATCGCGGTCGGGATCATCGGCAGTTCGCCGCGCCGCCAGCGATACAGAATATCGGCGAGGCAATGATCGAATTTCGACACCATCAAGAGCACGCGATGATGCGCGCTGCGGTCGCGCAACTGCCACGCCATGTCGAACGGTTTGGCGATGACGCCGAACCCGGCCTGCAACGTGGCGAGGTCCGCCGTTGTCGCGGGCGAATCGAACATCACCCGCATGAAGAATTTTCCGGTCTCGATGTCGCTGTATTGCTGCGCGTCGAGAATGTTCTGCCCGTTGGCGAACAGGAAGGTCGAAACCGCCGACACGATGCCGGGACGATCTGGACAGGACAGGGTCAATACGAATTGCTGTGCGGACATGAGGGGCAGGATCGTGGGAGGACAATATCTGGAGGCCGGGATGTGGCCCTCCTCTAGCACTCATGCGGAACTTTCGCCAATGGTGGTGATGACTAAGGAATAGGGACGCGCGCCACATATCCCGTGTCGTCCCGGCGAACGCCGGGACGACCATCAGATATTGCTCCAAAACGGCCTTTCACCCGAACGTCCGCAGGCCTAAATTGAAGTCACACATGCGACTTTGGTCGGTGAAGGGTCCTATGGCTGGCAGACTTGATGGTTACCGAATTCTAATTCTGGAGACGCGCGAGGAAGCGCAGTTTTCCCGCCTGCTCTCCGAGCAGGGCGCGGACGTGCTGCAATGCCCGATGTTCACCATCCGCGACGCGCCGGACCCCGCCCCCGTCGAGGCGTGGATCAGGCTGTTCATCGCAAAACCCTTCGACGATCTGGTGCTGATGACCGGCGAAGGCCTGCGCCGGATGATGAAAGTCGCGCAACGCATCGGCGTCGATCAGGATTTCATTGCCGCCATCGGCAAGGCCAAACGGTTCGCGCGCGGTCCGAAGCCGGTGCGCGCGCTGCGCGAGATCGGCCTCGACGCGCAGGTGCAGACCGAGACGCCGACCTCGGAGGGCGTCGCCGCCATGCTGGCGAAGGAAAACCTCAACGGCCACCGCGTCGGATTGCAACTTTATCCCGACAAGGATCACGGCAAGCTGATCGCCGCGATCACGTCACTCGGCGCGAGCGTCGAGACCGTACTGCCCTACATCTATGACGGTGAGGCGGCGGAGACCAACATTGTCGCCGCCATTGATGAGATGGCGCAGGGCCGCGTCGATGCCATCGCGCTGACAAGCTCGGGACAGGTGCGGCGGCTGATCGAGGTGGCGCGCGCCCACGGCTGCGAGGACAAGCTGCGCGCGGGGCTGGCGCAGACGCCGATTGCCTCGGTCGGCCCGGTGGTCTCCGACGAACTCAAAGCCAACGGCTTGCACACCGACATCTATCCCGCCAACGACTCCTTTTTCATGAAGCCGCTGATCAGCGCGATGGCGGCGGCGCTCAACAAGACACCGCCGCGGATGGCGCGACAAATTTAGTCGTCATCACCGGGCTTGACCCGGTGATCCATCCTCTTCAAAAAATGCATCTCTAGAAGATGGATGGCCGGGTCAAGCCCGGCCATGACGACTCGAATTTGTTTGCGCTTTCCACGCGATGTCGTCCCTGCGAAAGCGGGGACCCATAGTCTCCGAACTTGGGAGCAGACCGCCGTCATCCTGAGGTGCGAGCACTTGCGAGCCTCGAAGGGGGCGGCGTGGTCCTCATTTGCTCCGCGCATTCTTCGAGGCTCGCCGCAAAAACGCGGCTCGCACCTCAGGATGACGCGACGTCAATCCGGTTCGAAAGCCGGTGGGTCCCCGCTTTCGCGGGGACGACGCGGTGATGATTGCACGATTGAACCGGATCGTGCACCTTGTGAAAAAACACACAGGGTCGAAATGCCGTCTCTCCCCTTTCCCACCTGCGCGTTGTCGAACTCGGATCGGGCGACGCGCTCGGCTATTGCGGCAAGCTGTTCGCGGATTTCGGCGCGGAGGTCATCAAGATCGAACCGCAAGGCGGCGATCCGGCACGGCGCATTGCGCCGCTGATCGACGCCGGCCGCGGACAACAGGAGAGCCTCACTTTCGCCTGGCTCAACACCAACAAGAAAAGTGTCACCGCCGATGCCGAAACGACGGCAGGCGCGGACAAGATTCTCGCGCTGCTCGCCGGGGCCGACCTGCTGCTCGATGCGCGGCATCCCGACGCGGTGAAGGCGTCGCTGATTTCTCATGACCGCCTGCGCAAGGCCGATCCCGGCCTCGCCATCACCGCGGTCTCGTGGTTCGGCGAATACGGCCCTTATCGCAACTATCAGGCCACAGACTCGGTCTGCCGCAGCCTCGCCGGGCTGGTGAAACTGGTCGGCCCGGTCGAAGGTCCGCCGGTGCTGCCGCGCGACGGCCAGATCGGCGTGATGGGCGGGCTGACCGCGTTCATTCCGAGCCTCGCCGGACTTTATGGATACGCGCACGGCGCGCGGCGCTTCGCCGTCAACAATCTCGAAGCGATGCTGCATATCAGCGAGTTCGATACCGGGCTGGCGCTGGAAGCCGGATTCACCCGCCCGCGCGCAGGCATCAACCGCTTCGGGCGCGGCTATCCAAGCGGCGCGTTCCAGACCAGGCACGGCTGGCTCGGCGTTACCGTGGTGACGCCGGCGCAATGGACCGCCTTCTGCACTTTGCTCGACATGCCGGAACTTGCCGACGATCCGAAGTACAACACCACCATCGCCCGCTTCCATCATGCCGACGAACTGAAGGCGATCATCACGCCAGCGCTGCTGACGCGGACCGCGCAACACTGGTTCGAGAAGGGCATCGAACTGCGGCTGCCGCTCGCCATCGTGCCCGACATGCAGGAATTGCTCGAACAGGAGGTGCATCGCAGCCGCGGCGCGTTCGGGCCGGTGACCATCGGCGATGCGAGTTTCGAAGGCCCGGTGCTGCCGCAACATCTCACCCGCGCGAAACCAAAGCCGAACGGACGCGCGCCGCTCGCAGGTGCCGACGACAACGCCGCCCTGCCCGCGCGCAAACGAGCCGCGACACGCGCGGCAACGCCGCAGGACGCGCTGCCGCTGAAGGGGCTGCGCATTATCGATCTCACCATGGGCTGGGCGGGTCCGACCGCGACGCGGCAGATGGGCGATCTCGGCGCCGACGTCATTAAAGTGGAGTCCTGCCAGTATCCCGACTGGTTTCGCGGCACCGACACCCGCCCGCCCTATCACGAGGAGCGGACCTACGAGAAAACCTACTGGTTCCAGATGAACAACCGCAACAAGCGCGGCATCACGCTGGACCTCACATCCGCAGCCGGTCTCGCGCTGCTCAAGCGGCTGATGAAGGACGCCGACGCGGTGATCGACAACTACGCCGCCGACGTGATGCCGCGGCTCGGCCTCGGCGTCGACGAGATTCTGAAGATCAATCCGCGCCTCGTGGTGGTGACGATGCCGGCGTTCGGCATGACGGGCAAATGGAGCGGCGTGCGTGCCTATGGCTCGACGCTCGAGCAGGCGTCAGGATTGCCATCGGTGACGGGCGGCCCGGACGATCCGCCGGTCATGCTGCATGCCGCGCTCGGCGATCCGGTCGGCGGGTTGAATGCGGCGGCGGCGCTGCTGCTCGGCTTCATGCACCAGAGACATACCGGCGAGGGCCAGCACATCGATCTCAGCCAGGTCGAGTGCATGTTGCCGATGGTGGCGCCGTCGATCCTCGAACAGTCGGCCACCGGCAAGACCAGCCCTCGCATCGGCAACCGGCATCCGCGTTATGTGCCGAACGGCTGCTTCCCGACACTGGGCATCGATCAATGGATCACGCTGGCCGTGCGCACCGACGACGAGTGGCGCGCGCTGTGCGGCGTGATGCGGCGGTCTGACCTTGCGGACGACGCTGCACTGGCGTCCGTCGATGGCCGCCGCGCGCACGAAGACCGCATCGAGGTCGCGATCCGGCAATGGCTCGCCGACGTGCGTCCCGACATCGCGATGGTGACATTGCAGCAGGCCGGCATTCCCGCCGGCATCGCCAAGCTGCCGCAGGATCTCGCCTCCGATCCGCATCTGCTGAAAACCGGCCACTGGCAGCCGAGCGACCGGCCGTTCATGGGTCCGCACCTGTTGCCGTCGGTGGCCTATCGCGAGGGCGACAACGAATGGCCCTATGCGATTACAAACCTCGCGCCGACGCTCGGCCAGCACAATCACGAGGTGCTGCGCGATGTTCTCGGGTTAAGCAACGCCGAGATCGCGGAGCTGGAGCGCAACGAGGTCATCGGCACGTCCGCGACATTGCCGAAACCAAAAAAGAAGAAGACCGACGGCCGGACCGCCGGCGCGGCGGGGTGAGATTTCGTTCTCGCCCAATCTCTCCGCGTCATGGCCGGGCTCATCCCGGCCATCCACGTCTTCTTTGATAAATTCAAGTCACCTCGGTCGTCCCGGCGCAGGCGGGGACCCATCACCACCGAAGGATTTGCTGAATACGAGTTGCTGGCCCAGTCGTATCAGCCATAACGACAGGGAGTATGGGTCCCGGCCTGCGCCGGGACGACGATGCATGAAATTCTTATCGCCACGCCCACGGTGAGACGCGAGGCTACGCCTCGCTCCTCACATGAGGCAGCCACGTCTCCTACTTCAGCGTTCCCGCAAGAACGCCGCATACGCGAGCTTCATGCCGTCCTCGAGCGACGTCGAGGCGCGCCATCCGGTTTTCGCGAGCTTCTCGACATCGAGCAGCTTGCGCGGCGTGCCGTCCGGCTTGGTCGGATCGAACGCGATTTCGCCAGTGTAACCCACGGTCTTCGCCACCACGCGGGCGAAGTCGGCGATGGAAATATCCTCTCCGGTGCCGACATTGATCAGGCTGCCGTCGGAATAATTTCTCATGAGATGGATCGACGCGTCGGCCATGTCATCGACATACAGGAACTCGCGCCGCGGCGTGCCGGTGCCCCACACCACCACCTCGCGCGCGCCGCTCTCCTTCGCTTCGTGGAAGCGGCGGATCAGCGCGGCCACGACGTGGCTGTATTGCGGATGATAGTTGTCGCCGGGGCCGTAGAGATTAGTCGGCATGATGCTGATGAAGTCGCTGCCGTACTGGCTGCGGTAGGCCTCCGCCATCTTGACGCCGGCGATCTTGGCGATGGCGTAAGGCTCGTTGGTCGGCTCCAGCGTGCCGGTCAGCAGCAGATCCTCGCGCAGCGGCTGCGGGGCGAGCTTCGGATAGATGCAGGAGGAGCCGAGGAACAGCAGCTTCTCGACACCGTGCACATGGGCCGCATGAATGACGTTGGTGGCGATCAGCAGGTTCTCGTAGATGAATTCGGCGCGCAGTTCGTTGTTGGCGACGATACCGCCGACCTTGGCGGCGGCGTGAAACACAACCTGCGGGCGCATGGCGGCGAACCAGCGGTTGGTCGCGGCCTGATCGAGCAGGTCGACCTCGCTTCGCTGCACCGTGAGAATGTCGACGCCTTCGCTACCGAGCCGGCGCACCAGGGCGCTGCCGACCATGCCCCGATGGCCCGCGACGAAAACACGTTTGCCCTTCAGTTCAAACGGCATGACGGTCACTGGCCATTACGCGTCCCCGGCCCAAAGCGGCACCTTTGCAATCCTGCATAAAAACGTGCCGCTTCCCGCCGTACACACTTCCGTCATCACTCTCGTCGTGCCGACTAAAAAACAGTCACCATCCCGCACCGGCATATGCTGGGTATGCGGTGGCAATGCAAGTTAAACGATGGGAGGTCCCCGGCCCTTTTTTACGGGGCGCACATTAAGCATTCCCGGCGCGGGCTCAAGACCGGGCTTGCGAGTCCCGTGGCCTTGGCCCACAATCCGCGAACGAATGGCTGGGGTGCGTTGAGGTCATGCTCGAGCGCTCACAAAAAGCCGTTGATAAATTCAGGGAGAAGATCATGCGAAAATTATTGTTGGCTGCGGCTTTTGCGTTTCCGCTGTGCGGAACCGTGCTCGCGCAGGACACCGTGAAAATCGGTTACATCGATCCGCTGTCCGGCGGCGGCGCCAGCGTCGGCGAAATCGGCCTCAAGACCTTTCAGTACATGGCCGAGGAATTGAATGCCAAGGGCGGCATTCTGGGCAAGAAAGTCGAAATCGTACCGCTCGACAACAAGACCAATCCGCAGGAAAGCCTGATCCAGGCGCAGAAGGCGATCGACGCCGGCGTGCGCTATCTGACGCAAGGCAACGGCTCGGCCGTGGCCGGCGCGCTGAGCGACTTCGTCACCAAGTACAACGAGCGCAACCCGGGCAAAGAAGTGCTGTACTTCAACTACGCCGCGGTGGACCCGATCCTCACCAACGACAAGTGCAGCTTCGCGCACTTCCGCTGGGACGCGAGCTCCGACATCAAGATGGAAGCCCTCACCAACTACATGAAGGGCGTTCCGGCCATCAAGAAAGTGTACCTGATCAATCAGGACTACTCGTTCGGCGAGTCCGTGCGCACCACCGCGCGCGCGATGCTGAAGGAGAAGCGTCCCGACATCGAGATCGTCGGCGATGAAAAGCACCCGCTGCTGAAGATCACCGACTTCGCGCCTTACATTGCGAAGATCAAGGCGTCGGGCGCCGACACCGTGATCACCGGCAACTGGGGTCAGGACTTCGCGCTGCTGCTGAAGGCCGCCGCCGACGCCGGCCTCAAGGTGGGCTGGTACACCTATTACGCGGGCGGAGCGGGCGGCCCCACCGCCATCAAGCAGGGCAACCTCAATGATCAGGTGTATACGATCGTCGAGGGCGTCGCCAACATCGACCACAAGCAGTCGGCGGAGTTCGAGAAGGCCTTCCGGGCGAAGTACAACGGTCAGACCTTCTGGTACCCGCGCGCAGCCAACGAAATCCGCATGTTCGCGCTGGCAGCCGAAAAGGCCAAATCCCTTGAGCCCGTGAAGGTCGCCGCGGCGCTCGAAGGCATGGAGTTTGAGGTTTTCAACGGCGGCAAGGGCTTCATGCGCAAGGACGATCACCAGTTCTTCCAGCCGATGTACATCGCGCAGTTCGGCGAGTTGAAGAACAAGGAGCCGTTCGACGAGGAAAAGACCGGCTGGGGCTGGAAGAGTGTCGCCAAGATCGACACCGACAAGACCGTCCTGCCGACCACCTGCAAGATGACCCGGCCGTAACGGCACCCTCGGAGCAATTCCCCCTCGCCCCGCTCTTGCGGGGAGAGGGTCGGGATGAGGGGCCACTTTATCTGACTTGATATAACGCCCCTCACCCGGATTGCTTCGCAATCCGACCTCTCCCCGCACGCGGGGAGAGGTGAAGCAAAAGTCGTCCCTCGCTTGAGGCAAGGTGCTGCGCCGTGCTTGAACTTATTGTCATATCCACGCTGAACAGCATTCTGTTCGGCATGCTGTTGTTCCTGATGGCCAGCGGCCTGACGGTGATCTTCAGCATGCTCGGCGTGCTGAACTTCGCGCATGCGAGCTTCTACATGCTCGGCGCATTTTTTGGATTCCAGATCAGCCGGTGGTTCGGGTTCTGGCCCGCGCTGCTGATCGCGCCGCTGCTTGCGGGCATTATCGGCGCCGGCGTCGAGCGCTACGGCCTGCGCCAGGTTCATCGCAACGGCCATGTCGCCGAGTTGCTGTTCACCTTCGGTCTCGCCTTCGCGATCGAGGAAGTCGTGCAGATCATCTGGGGCAAGAGCCCGGTGGATTTCCGCGTGCCGCCCGCGCTGGATTTCCCGGCCTTCACGATCTTCTCGACCAACTATCCCGCCTACAAGATGTTCATGCTGCTGGCCTCCATCGCCATCTTCATCGCGCTATTGGTCGTGCTGAAGCGCACGCGGATCGGCATGATCGTCCAGGCGGCGCTGACCCACCCGCACATGGTCGGCCATCTCGGACATAACGTCGGGCAGATCTTCATGCTGGTGTTCGGCGTCGGCACCGCGCTCGCCGCCGTGGCGGGCGTGATCGCCGGCCCCGCGCTGGTGACACAGTCGAACATGGCCGGCCTTCTCGGCCCCATCCTGTTCGTGGTCGTGGTGGTCGGCGGCCTCGGCTCGCTGCCGGGCGCTTTCATCGCCTCGCTTCTGATCGGTTTCGTGCAGACCTTCGCGGTCTCGATGAACGGCTCGCTCTCGGAAGTGTTCGGTCCGCTCAGCCCGGCCTACGCAAGCACCTGGCTGTCGGACATCTGGAACGTCACCGTCGCGCAGATCGCGCCGGTCCTGCCGTATGTGCTGCTCGTGCTGATCCTCGCGTTCCGCCCGATGGGTCTTTTGGGGACGCGTGAAACATGAGCGACATCACCGCACGCGTGGCGCCTCCGCCCCCGACCACCACCGAGAAACTCAAGTTCTACGGGTTGTGGATCGCCGGCGCGATCCTGTTGCTGCTGCTGCCGAAGGTGTTTTCCTCCGGCGGCTCGCTGACCACGTTCAGCCTGATCGGCATCTCGATCATCTTCGCGCTGTCCTACAACATCCTGCTCGGCCAGACCGGCATGCTGTCGTTCGGCCACGCCGTCTATTACGGCCTCGGCGGCTTCCTCGTCATCCACGCCATCAACATCATCGGCGGCAACAAATGGCCGATCCCGCTGCCGCTGGTGCCGCTGATCGGCGGCATCACGGGGCTGGTGTTCGCAGCCCTGCTCGGATGGGTGTCGACACAACGCTCCGGCACGGCCTTCGCCATGATCTCGCTCGGCGTCGCCGAACTGGTGGCCTCGTCGGCGCTGATCCTGCGCACCTTCTTCGGCGGTGAAGCCGGCATCTCCGCAAACCGCACCAAGCTGCTGAAATTCTTCGGCTGGAATTTCGGACCGCAAATCCAGATCTACTATCTGGTGGCGGCATGGACGCTGGTCTGCATGATCGCCATGTATGCGCTGACCCGCACGCCGCTCGGCCGGATGTGCAACGCCGTGCGCGACAATCCCGAACGCGTACAGTTCGTCGGCTACGACCCGCATGTGGTGCGCTACATCGCGTTCTGCTTCTCGGGCTTCTTCGCCGGCATCGCGGGCTCTCTCGCCGCGATCAACTTCGAGATCGCCAACTCCGCCTATCTCGGCGCGGTGCAGTCCGGCACGGTGCTGTTCGCGGCCTATATCGGCGGCGTCGGCTTTTTCATTGGCCCGATCGTCGGCGCAATCTTCGTGACGCTGCTGTCACTCGGCCTCAGCGACCTCACCACCGTCTGGCAGCTCTATTTCGGCCTGCTTTTCATCGCCATCGTGATGTACGCTCCCGGTGGCATCACCGGCCTCCTGATGATGCACCGTCCGCTGATCCGCGGCGGCACGCTCGGCAGGGTCCTGCCATCGTATCTGGTGGCGTTCGTTCCGACGCTGGCGCTGGTGATCGGCCTGATGCTCGGCATCGAGTCCGTCGTCCACTACACGATGAATTCGATGGACGATCCCAACATCAAGGCGTTCGGCATTCCGTTCAATGCCGCGAGTCCGGTGACGTGGGCGATCTCGCTGGTGCTGGTCGTCGGCGGCTTCCTCATCGCGCGCATGACATGGAAACGCGTGGCGCAGGCCTGGGACGAGGCGCTGACCGCCGCGCGCGCGAAGGAACTGGCCGCATGACGACAGATGTGAATGCCATCGAAATCCGCGACGTCCAGAAGAGCTTCGGCGTCACCAAGGTGATCCGCGACCTCAACCTGAGTGTCGCGCAGGGCGAACGCCATGCGCTGATCGGGCCGAACGGCGCCGGCAAATCGACCACGTTCAATCTCATCAGCGGCTACATGATGCCGACCAGCGGCGAGGTTCTGCTGCGCGGCGAGTCCATCGTCGGCCTGCCGCCGTACCAGATCAACCGGCGCGGCCTGTCGCGCTCGTTTCAGGTGACTAACGTATTCGCCAACATGACGGTGTGGGAGAATCTGCGCTGCGCCGTGCTGTGGGCGACCGGACAGCGCTACGCCTTCTGGAAGAGCATCGACAAGCTGCCGGAAGTCCGCGAGCGCACCGCGCAGATTCTGGAAGACATCAGCCTCACCTCGCGCCGCGATGTTCCCGCCGGCCTCCTGACCTACGCCGAACAGCGCGCGCTCGAAATCGGCATTACGATTGCGGGCGGCGCGAACGTGATCCTGCTCGACGAGCCGACGGCGGGCATGAGCCATGCCGAGACCGAGCGCGCGGTGGCGCTGATCCGCCGCCTCACCGAGGGCCGCACGCTGCTGATCGTCGAGCACGACATGAGCGTGGTGTTCGGCCTCGCCGACCGCATCTCGGTGCTCGTGTATGGCAATATCATCGCATCCGGAACGCCCGAGGACATCCGCAACAATCCGAAGGTCAAGGAAGCCTATCTCGGCGAGGAAGCGGCGTGATGCTGGAAGTTCAGGACCTGCACGCCTATTACGGCAAGAGCCACATCCTTCAGGGCGTCGATATGCATATCGGCGCGGGCGAGGTCGTCAGCCTGCTCGGCCGCAACGGCGTCGGGCGCTCGACCACGGTCAAGGCGATCATGGGCGAAGTGCCGCCGCACGGCACCATCACCTTCAAGGGCAAGAGCATAGCCGGGCTGCCGAGCTACAAGATCGCGCACCTCGGCCTCGGCTATGTGCCGGAGCATCGCGACATCTTCCCCGGCCTCACCGTGCGGCAGAACCTGCTGCTCGGCGTCAAGGACACTCGGCATCCGGGCAAGTGGAAGCTCGACGACATGCTGGAGATGTTTCCGAACCTGAAGGCGCGCGCCGACACCGCCGCGGGCGTGCTCTCCGGCGGCGAGAAGCAGATGCTCACGATCTGTCGCACGCTGATGGGCGACCCCGAACTCGTCATGATCGACGAGCCGACCGAGGGCCTCGCGCCGCTGATCGTGCAGCAGGTCGGCGATCTCATCGCCGAGATCGCGCGGCGCGGCGTCGCGATCCTGCTCGTCGAACAAAAACTCTCGATCGCGATGCGCATCTCGCATCGCGTCTACGTGATGGGCCACGGCCGCATCGTGTTCGAGGGCACGCCGGCCGACCTCAAGGCCAACCAGGCCATCCGCAAGGAATGGCTGGAGGTGTAGGCGCCCGCAATTCGTCTTTCACCTCTCCCCGTTTACGGGGAGAGGTCGGAGACTGAGCGAGGCGAAGTCTCCGGGTGAGGGGCAACTTCGGTAAAGAAGCCCCTCACCCTAACCCTCTCCCCGCAAGAGCGGGGCGAGGGAGCAGATGCACCTTGCAATGACGGGCTTGCAGTTCATCCTTCAAAATACGCCTTCTGATCGATATCCGTCAGCAGGTCCGGATGAGTCGGCTGCCAGTTCAACCGCTGGCGCGTCCGTTCGCTGGATGCAGGAATGTCCATGCCTGCGAAGCCCTTGAACCAGCCGAAATGATCTGCGGCTTCGTCTTCAGACTTGGAGACCACCGGCACGCCCAGCCCCCGGCCGATGACGCCGGCGATCTCCTTGAACGGCACGCCCTCTTCGGCGACGGCGTGATAAGGACCGTCAACCGCTCCGCGCTCCAATGCCAGCCGGTAAAGACGCGCCGCATCGAAGCGATGCACACCCGGCCAGCGATTTGATCCATCGCCGATATAAGCCGACACACCTTTCTCCCGCGCGAGGTTGATCAGGTGCGGAACGAAACCGTGATCGCCCGCGCCATGGGTCGATGGCGCAAGCCGCACCACCGCAGCCCGCACGCCGCGCGCGGCAACGGTTTCCGCCGCCACTTCCGATAAGCGCGGGAAACCGAGTGCGGGGCTGTCGGCCTCTGTCGCAAGACGGCCGGGCGCAACCAGCGCCAGCCCGGACGTGACCAGTAGCGGCCGCTCCGATCCTTCAAGGACTTCGCCGATTGCCTCGATCGCACGCCTGTCCGCTTCGCAATTCTCCAGGAACTTCGAGAAGTCATGGTTGAACGCCAGATGGATCACGCCGTCGGCTTCGGCTGCGCCACTGCGGAGACTATCGAGATCCTGCATATCGCCGCGATGCACCTGCGCTCCCATCTCGGCGAGCGCCTTGGCCCCCTGATCGGAGCGCGCCAGCCCCAACACTTGATGTCCGGCCGCGGCCAACTCGCCAACTACAGCAGACCCGACAAATCCGGTCGCACCGGTCACAAAAACACGCATCAGAAATCCTCCAGAATGAGCGAGGACAACAGTCAGCGCATTTGATATGCTGGTAAAGTAGTAACGTTATACGGGTATAATGACTAACAGGAGCGCGGATGCCTGCCACTCAGGACAACCTGCTGGGCGTCTACCTGAAGGATCGACGCGCCAAGCTCGATCCTGCCGCTTTCGGCTTTCCGTTGAAACGCCGCCGAACTCCGGCCTGCGGCGCGAGGAAGTGGCACAGCGCGCCAATGTCAGCGCGACCTGGTACACATGGCTCGAACAGGGACGCGGCGGCGCGCCGTCCGCCGATGTACTCGACCGCATCGCGCGCGCGATGATGCTGACCGATGTGGAGCGGGAGCACATTTTCCTGCTCGGCCTGGGACGCCCGCCGGAGGTCCGCTATCAGGCACCGGAAGGCGTCACGCCACGATTGCAGCGCGTGCTCGACTCGCTGGAGGTCAGCCCGGCCTTTGTAAAAACCCCGACATGGGATGTCGTCGCCTGGAATCGCGCCGCGACGGCGGTACTGACCGACTACAGCACCCTCGCGCCGGAGCAGCGGAATATCCTGCGCCTCATCTTCCGCGACTCGCGCGTCCGCGCCGCACAATCCAACTGGGAGCATGTCGCGCGCTATGTGGTGGCGGCGTTTCGTGCGGACGCTGCGCGCGCCGGGGCCACGCACGAAATTCAATCGCTCGTCGAGGATCTTTGCAGGCTCAGCCCGGAGTTCGAAACGATGTGGCGCGACAACGACGTTCGCACCTACGGTGACGGCGCAAAGACCCTGCACCATCCCGTCGCCGGTCCGCTCACGATGGAGTATTCGGCCTTCGCCGTCGATGGCCGGCCCGATCTCGGCATGGTGATCTACAATCCGGCGACGCCGGCGGATGCCGACAAGATTCGCTCGCTGCTTAAATCAAAGCCTAAGGCGCGCCGGTAATTGATGCTCAGGGGTCGTCCCGGCGAAGGCCGGGACCCATAACCCATAACCCCTAAGCCCTCAACTTAAACTCAAATCCACATACTCTTGTTGCTTGATCCCTCACCAAAACAACGACAGGGAGTATGGGTCCCGGCCTTCGCCGGGACGACGTGTGGAAAGATCACGGGTGACATCGTGGCCCCGCCCCTCACCCCAACCCTCTCCCCGCAAGAGCGGGGCGAGGGAGTTACTCCCCATACCCCCGCAACTTGTCGAGATCGACGATGGTCACGCCGCCATATTCGACGCGCAGCAGGCCTTCCTTCTCCAGCGTCTTGAGACACTGATTGGCGTTCTGGCGCGAGATGCCGGAAATGGCGCCGAGTTCTTCCTGGGTGATTTCCAGATGGCGCGTGACATCAGGATAAAGCGCAGGGTTGAACAGCGACGCGATGCAGCGCGCGAGCCGCGCCTTGGCATCCAGCATGCGTCCGTATTCGAGCAGGCCCATGAACTGGCCGAGACGCTCGTTCAGCAGCCCCACCAGAAAACGATTGAACGCGACGCTGTTCTCGAACAGCCAAAAGAACGTCGCGCGATCCATCAGCGCGAGGCGCGTGTCGCGCAAGGCCACCGCATCGTAGCGCCGGGCTTCGTTCTTCAGCACGGTTCCCTCGCCGAACCACGCGCCGTTGGTCAAACCTGTGAAGCTGACAGCCTTGCCGTCGCGCGACACGGTTCCGATCCGGACCAGGCCAGTGACGACGCCCATCCAGTATTCGAAGTGATCGCCGCGCATGCAGATGAATTCGTTGGCCTTGAAGGACCGTTCGACAATTCCTGCGCGGGCGACTTCGGCCTCCCGCTCGGTCAGATCGCGCGACCAGACTGCGATGCGTCTCAGGTAATCCGTCGTAATCATGCGTCTCTAACCGGCACTCATGTCGCTTGATGTTGCGGCGCGGCAAAGCAGGCTTTGGTATACCGCGCGCAGATCGAAATTGCCCAACGAATTGTCAGGCGCAAGACATTTCAATGTCGCGCTTTGCCGTAATGACGGATGCGACACATACGTCCAGTGACGCAAAACGTCATTAGTAGAATGGCTTACCAAACCCGGCCGGTGTAGGATCGGGTCTGATATCGAACCATGGATAAAGAGCGCGCCAAGCGCCGTATCTGGGAGGAATTGAGTGGCTTACGCATTGGAGGTGCGGGGGGTCTCATTGCGGTTCGGCGGCGTGCGCGCCCTGACCGACGTGAGCTTCGGCGTCAACGAAGGCGAACTGTTTTCGATCATCGGCCCGAACGGCGCCGGCAAGACCTCGATCGTGAACTGCGTCTCCGGCCGCTACACCCCGACCGAGGGACAGCTTTTCTATCAGGGCCGCGACATCACCGGCCTCAAGCCGAATGCCCGCGCGGCGCTCGGCATCGGCCGTACCTTCCAGAATCTCGCGCTGTTCCACCACATGACCGTGCTCGACAACATCATGGTCGGGCGGCATCACCTGCTGAAAAATAATTTCATCACCGGCTCGCTGTACTGGCTGACCGGCGCGCGGCGCGAGGAACTCGAACACCGCCGCAAGGTGGAAGAGATCATCGACTTCCTCGATCTCCAGTCGGTGCGCAAGGCGACCGCCGGCACCCTCTCCTACGGCCTGCGCAAGCGCGTCGAACTCGCGCGCGCGATGGCGCTGGAGCCGAAACTGATTCTTCTCGACGAGCCGATGGCCGGCATGAACTTCGAGGAGAAGGAAGACATGGCCCGCTACATCGTCGATCTTAACGAAGAGTACGGGATGACGGTGATGATGATCGAGCACGACATGGGCGTGGTGATGGATATTTCCCACCGCGTCACCGTGCTGGATTTCGGCCGCAAGATCGCGGAAGGCCTGCCTGCCGACGTGCTGGACGATCCGCATGTGCGCAAGGCCTATCTCGGTGAGGAAGACGAGGTGCTGAATGCCCTCGACGACACCAATCCCGCCGCGGAGACCGCCGCATGATGGATTACGCAGGGCGCGTTGCGCAGGCCGACACCTATCCGAAGATGCTGCGTCTGAATGCCAAAGAGCACGGCAGCGAGATCGCGCTGCGCGAGAAGGATCTCGGGCTCTGGCGCGTCTTCACCTGGAACGACTACCAGACCCGCGTGCGCGATTTCACGCTGGGCATGGTCGAACTCGGCATCACGCGCGGCGACGTGGTCGGCATCATCGGCGACAACCGGCCGGACTGGGTCGCGGCCGAAATCGCGGCGCACGCCATCGGCGGGCTGTCGCTCGGCATGTATCGCGAGTCGCTGCCCGAGGAAGTTCTGTATCTCCTGACCTACGGCGAGACCAAAATCGTCTTCGCCGAGGACGAAGAGCAGGTCGACAAGCTGCTCGAACTCGGCGACCGCGCGCCGCATCTCAAGCACATCGTCTATTCCGATCCGCGCGGCATGCGCAAATACGACGATCCGCGCCTGATCGACGCGGCGACGCTGGCGGAAAAGGGACGCGCCCGCGCCGTGCGCGAACCGGAGCTTTACGATCGGATGGTGGACGCCACCAAGGGCGACGACGTCGCCATCCTCTGCACCACGTCGGGCACCACGTCGAATCCCAAGCTCGCCATGCTCAAGCCGGGCCTGATGCTGCGCCATTGCGCGAGCTATCTCGCCTTCGATCCCAAGGGACCGGAGGACGAATACGTGTCCGTGCTGCCGCTGCCCTGGATCATGGAACAGGTCTACGCGCTCGGAAAAGGTCTGCTCTCGCGGATGAAGGTCAACTTCGTCGAAGAGCCGGACACCATGATGAACGACTTCCGCGAAATCGCGCCGACCTTCGTGCTGTTCGCGCCGCGCATCTGGGAAGCCATCGCGGCCGATGTCCGCGCCCGCGTGATGGACGCTTCGCCGCTGAAGCAGCGGCTTTACGATGTCGGCATGAAGGCCGGCCTTGCCGCGCTCGACAAGGGCGAGCATTCGGCGGTGGCGGACGCGATCCTGTTCCGCGCATTGCGCGACCGCCTCGGCTTCACCCGCCTGCGCTCGGCGGCGACCGGAGGCGCGGCGCTCGGCCCTGACACCTTCAAGTTCTTCCGCGCCATGGGCGTGCCGCTGCGCACGCTGTACGGCCAGACCGAAACGCTGGGGGCCTTCACCCTGCACAAGCCGGACGAGGTCGATCCCGACACCACCGGCGTGTCGATGGCGGAGAATATCGAGATCGAGATCCGCGATCCCGACGTCAACGGCGTCGGTGAGATCGTGGTGCGCCACCCCAACATGTTCTCCGGCTACTACAAGAACGAGGCCGCCACCGCCGCCGACATCCGTGACGGCTGGATGCATTCCGGCGACGCCGGCTACTTCAACAAGGCGAAGCAGCTTGTGGTGATCGACCGCATCAAGGACCTCGCGCAAACCGCGCGCGGCGACCGCTTCTCGCCGCAATATATCGAGAACAAGCTGAAGTTCTCGCCCTACGTCGCCGAAGCCGTCGTGCTTGGCGACGGCCGCGATTATCTCGCGGCCATGCTCTGCATCCGCTTCTCGATCGTCTCAAAATGGGCGGAAAAGAACCGGCTGTCCTTCACCACCTACACCGACCTGTCTTCGCGGGCCGAAACCTACGAACTGCTGCGCAAGGAAGTCGAAGCCGTCAACGCCACGCTGCCGCCGGCGCAGCGTATCTCGAAATTTCTGCTGCTCTACAAGGAGCTCGATGCCGACGACGGCGAACTGACGCGCACGCGAAAAGTCCGCCGCACCGTCATCAACGAGAAGTACGCCGACATTATCAATGCAATCTACGGCGGCAGACCCGACATCGACATCGACACCGTGATCCGCTTCCAGGACGGCACCACCCAGCGCATCCGCGGCACCCTGCCGGTGGTCGACCTCGGAATTCGCAACCGGACGGCGGAGGCAGCGGAGTGAGAACGGTCCCAGCAGCGATCGGCGATCGTGGTCTTCACCTCTCCCCGCCTGTGGGGAGAGGTCGGATCGCGTCAGCGATCCGGGTGAGGGGCTTGGCTGCCATTCAACGCGGCAGCAAGCGTTTCAAGCACTCCGGGAAGATTGCCGAGAACATCATTGTTCCAGAACCGAAGAACCCGATAGCCCTCCCCCACGAGCCATCGATCTCTGACTGCATCCCGAACATTCGCCTCGTGCTGCCCGCCATCGACTTCAACAACAAGACGTCGCTCGCGACATACAACGTCGACGATGTAAGTGCCGATCGGTTCTTGCCGGACGAATTTGAACCCGAGCAAACTACGTCGGCGGATGCTGTTCCACAGGCGCAATTCTGCGCCCGTCGCATCCTTGCGAAGCCGCCGCGCACGACCAGTTCTGGCATCCGGACCACGCACCGAAAGTATGCCCCTCACCCGGCGCGCTCCGCGCGCCGACCTCTCCCCGCAGGCGGGGAGAGGTTAACACCTCGCGCGGAAACATGAACACCCAACTCCTCATCCAACTCCTCATCAACGGCCTCGTCGTCGGCACGCTCTATGGCGTTGTCGCGATGTCGTTCGTGCTGATCTACAAGGCCACGCAGGTGGTCAACTTCGCGCAGGGCGAGCTGCTGCTGATCGGCGCGTGGGTGTGCTGGTTCCTGCTGACCAAGTATCAGGTGCCGTTCTGGATCGGTATGCCGATCACGCTGGTCTTCATGTTCGTCTTCGGCATCGCAATTCAGCTCGTGATCCTGCGCCCGATGATCGGCGAGCCGATCATTTCCGTCATCATGGTGACGATCGCGCTGTCCACGGTGTTCTCGGCGCTGATGAAATGGATGTTCGGCGTCAACCTTCAGCCGTTCCCGCAGATCTTCCACACCAAGCTCATCAACATCTTTGGTTTGCAGGTGCAGACCGTCTATATCCTCAACCTCGCGGTCTCGGTGGCAATGATGGGTGGCATGGCGTGGTTCTTCAAAGTCTCGAAGTACGGCCTCGCCATGCGCGCCACCGCGTTCAACCAGCAGGTGGCGCAGTCGCTCGGCATCTCCGTGAAGAGCGTCTTTGCGATGGCCTGGGCGATTTCTGCCACCGTGTCGGCGGTGGCCGGTGTCGTCGTCGCCGTGGTCAACGGCGTGTCGGCCGGTCTCGCCGCCTATGGCATCAAGGTGTTTCCCGCCGCGATCCTCGGCGGCCTCGACAGCGTCGGCGGCGCGGTGCTCGGCGGCATCATCATCGGCCTGCTCGAGAACCTCGCGCACTTCGTCGACAGCGAGTATCTGCACTGGGGCAACCTGTTCGAGATCGCGCCGTTCTATGCCCTCATCATCATCCTCATGATCAAGCCTTACGGCCTGTTCGGCACCAGAGACATCGAGCGGATCTGAACATGGCAGGCCAGACCCTTCTTCCCGCAGGCGACTACCGCACCACCTATGCGGCGGACACCACCGTGTTTCCGACCACGACCAGCCGGAACATGATGATCCTCGGCATCGTGCTGATCTGCTTTGCGCCCTATGTGCTGAACGAGTACAGCCTCAGCCTGCTGATCCAGATCGGCATCTTCGGCATCGCCGCGCTCGGCCTCAACATCGTGGTCGGCTTCACCGGCCAGATCTCGATCGGCCACGCTGCGTTCTTCGGCTTCGGCGCGTTCACCTCGGCCTATGTGTCGAGCAAGCTCCACGTCCCGGTGTTCTTCGCCATTCCGCTGGCGGGTGTCGTCACAGCACTTGTCGGGCTGATCTTCGGCCTGCCCGCCGCGCGGCTGAAAGGCCTCTATCTCGCCATCGCGACGCTGGCCGCGCAGTTCATCCTGCTCGACTTCTTCTCACGCGCCGAATGGTTCACCGGCGGCAGCGTTCCCGCCCACGCGGATGCGTTCTCGATCTTCGGCAAGACGCTGCGGGGCGACCGCCAGTATTTCTACGTCGTGCTGGCCTACGTGATCGTCTGTTATCTGCTGGTCACGAACCTGATGCGGACCCGCGACGGCCGCGCGCTGGTGGCGGTGCGCGATCATTATCTCTCCGCCGAGATCATGGGCATCAACCTCACCAAATACCGCACGCTGTCGTTCGGTCTTGCGGCCTTCTTCGCCGGCGTCGGCGGCGCGCTCTACGCACACTACAATCAGGTTGTCTCCAACGAGGGCTTCGGCATCGACCGCTCCATCATCTTCCTCGCCATGATCATCATCGGCGGCATCGGCTCGATCATGGGCACCTTGCTCGGCACCGCCTTTATGGTGCTGCTGCCGGAATCGATGGAATGGATCAGCGCAGCGCTCAGCGGCAGCGCGATCGATCACGCCCTCGGCCTCAAGAACAACATCGCGTTCTTGCGCGAGATGGCCATCGGCGTCATCATCATCGTCTTTCTGATCTTCGAGCCGGACGGGCTTGCCCATCGCTGGCGACAGATCAAGGCTTACTGGAAACTCTACCCGTTCTCGCATTGAGGTCGGAACGGGACTGACAATAAGAAGACCTCGAGAGGAAACCGGAGGATTACGCTTATGACCATGACGAAGTTATTGAGTACAGCGTCACTCGCCCTGCTGCTCGGCGGCACCGCCGGCGTGGCTCAGGCGCAGGTCTCGCTCGGCCATCTCGCCGATTATTCCGGCGCGACGTCCGACGTCGGAACGCCATTCGGACAGGGCGTCGCCGACGCGTTCGCCTATGTGAACAAGAACGGCGGCATCAACGGCAAGCCGGTGAATGTCGATACCGTCGACTACGGCTATCAGGTGCCGCGCGCGATCGCGCAGTACAAGAAGTGGTCGGGCAGCGACAAAGTCGCCGCCATTCTCGGATGGGGCACCGCCGACACCGAAGCCCTCACCGGCTTCCTGTCCGAAGACAAGATCCCCGACATCTCCGGCTCGTACTCGGCGGCGCTGTCCGATCCGACCGGCGCCGGCGGCAAGGGCAAGGCCGCTCCGTACAATTTCTTCTACGGCCCGAGCTACTCCGACGCGCTGCGCGGCATGCTGACCTGGGCCGCCGAGGACTGGAAGTCCAAGGGCAAGCCCGGCAAGCCGAAGTACGTCCACATGGGTGCGAACCATCCGTATCCGAACGCGCCGAAAGCCGCAGGTGAAGCCATTGCCACCGAACTCGGCTTCGACGTGCTGCCGGCCATCGTGTTCGCGCTGACGCCGGGCGACTACAGCGCGCAGTGCCTGACGCTGAAAAGTTCGGGCGCGAACTACGCCTATCTCGGCAATACCGCAGGCTCCAACATCTCCGTGCTGAACGCCTGCAAGGCCGCCGGCACCGACGTGCAGTTCATGGGCAACGTCTGGGGCATGGACGAGAACGCCGCGAAGGCGGCAGGCGCTGCCGCCGACGGCGTGGTGTTCCCGCTGCGCACGGCTGTGGCGTGGGGCGGCAACGCACCCGGCATGAAGACCATGCAGGACATTTCCAAGATGTCCGACGCGGCCGGAACAGCCTACCGTCCGGTACATTACGTCGCGGGCGTCTGCACGGCTCTCTACATGAAGGAAGCCGTCGAATGGGCTGCCAAGAACGGCGGCGCGACCGGCGAGAACGTCAAGAAGGGCTTCTACCAGAAGAAGGATTGGGTGCCGGCCGGCATGGACGGCGTCTGCAATCCCTCGACCTGGACCGAGAAGGACCATCGTCCGACGCTGAAGGTCGACATCTATCGCATGAAGGTTTCCGGCGCGACCGACGCTCCGGTCGCTGATCTGGTCAAGGCCGGCACCATCAAGCTCGAGAAGGTGAAGACCGTCGACCTGCCGCGCAAGCCGGAATGGCTCGGCTGGTAATACTTCTCCCTCTCCCCGCTTTTGCGGGGAGAGGGTTGGGGTGAGGGGCATCTCGTCATCGTTCGGCGCTTCGCCCCTCACCCGAACCCTTCGCTACGCTCAGGCTTCGACCTCTCCCCGTAAACGGGGAGAGGTTTGGAAAACTCAGGACGACCGCCGTGCAAACAGCCGCTGAACAAACCGCCCGACCTGCTGCCGCCGCAACCGTCGCGCCGCTGCTGGCCGTGAAGAACATCGAGGTGGTCTACGACAACGTCATCCTCGTGCTGCGCGGCCTGAGCATGGACGTGCCGAAGGGCGCGATCGTGGCGCTGCTGGGCGCCAATGGCGCCGGCAAGTCAACCACGCTGAAGGCGATCTCCGGCCTGCTCAAGACCGAGGACGGCGAAGTCACCCGCGGCGAGATCGTGTTCGACGGCGAGCGCATCGACGGCATCGATCCGGACAAGATCGTGCGGCGCGGCATCTTCCAGGTGATGGAAGGCCGCCGCATCATCTCCGACATGACCACGCTGGAAAACCTGCGGCTCGGCGCCTACACGCGCAGCGACAAGAAGGTCGATGACGACATCGACATGGTGTTCAATTATTTCCCGCGTCTCAAGGAGCGCACTGGCCTCGCCGGCTATCTGTCCGGCGGCGAGCAGCAGATGCTGGCGATCGGCCGCGCGCTGATGGCGCGCCCGAAGATGATCCTGATGGACGAGCCGTCGATGGGGCTGTCGCCGCTGCTAGTGAAGGAAGTGTTCGGCATCATCAAGCAGATCAACCGCGATCTCAGCGTCACCATCCTGCTCGTCGAGCAGAACGCGCGCGCCGCGCTGTCGGTGGCAAGCCACGGCTACATCATGGAGCAGGGCAAGGTCGTGCTCGATGGCACCGCGGACGAGTTGCGCGACAACGAGGATGTCAAGGAATTCTATCTCGGCGGCGCGGGCGACCAGCGCAAGAGCTTCAAGAACCTCAAGAGCTTCAAGCGCCGCAAGCGCTGGCTGTGATTTCTCCCTCTCCCGCTCGCGGGGAAAGGGTCGGGGTGAGGGGCAATGGCCAACGCGGATGTTCACGTCTTGATTGAAAGCCAAGTACCCCCTCACCCGGATTGCCATAGCGCGTCGCAGACGCGCGTAAACGCGCTTATGGCAATCCGACCTCTCCCCGCAAGCGGGGCGAGGTGATCAAGGCACGACAGGACGACCCATGACCAACCACTACGACGCCCTCGAAACGCGGCCCCCGGCCGACCGCAATGCCGACCTGTTCGCGCGGCTGCCCGATGTGGTGCAGGCTGCGATGGCGGCACCGGGTCATGCCGCGCGCTTCAAGGGCCTCGATCCCGCCACGATCAATAGCCGCGCGGCGCTGGCGAAGCTGCCGGTGCTGCGAAAATCCGATCTGCCGGCGCTGCAAAAAGATGATCCGCCGTTCGGCGGCTTCATTCCGGCGGCGATGGGATCGTTCTCGCATCTGTTCACCTCGCCCGGCCCGATCTTCGAGCCCGAGACCGCCATCGCGGATCCGTGGCGTGGCGCGCGCGCCCTGTTCGCCGCCGGATTCCGCCCCGGCGACGTGGTGCTCAACACCTTCAGTTATCACCTGACGCCGGGCGGATTCATCTTCGACTCGGCGGCGCGCGCGCTCGGCTGCGCCGTGATTCCCGCCGGCCCCGGCAACACTCAGCAGCAGTTCGAACTGATCGAGGCCTATCGCCCGGTGGCCTATACCGGCACGCCGGACTTCCTGAAAATCCTGCTCGACGCCGGGAACGCCGCCGGGCGCGACGTCTCCTCGATCAAGCGCGCGCTGGTGTCAGGCGCGGCGTTTCCGAAATCGTTGCAGGAAGAAATGAAGTCGCGCGGTATCGACGCCTACCAGACCTACGCCGCCGCCGAGTTCGGCTTCATCGCCTACGAGACCGCGAGCCGCGAGGGCCTGATCGTCAACGAAGACCTGATCATGGAAATCGTCCGCCCAGGCACGGACGATCCTGTCCCCGACGGCGATGTCGGCGAGATCGTGGTGACCTCGCTCAACCGCCAGATTCCGTGGGTCCGTCTGGCGCTCGGCGACCTCAGCGCCGTGCTGGCCGCGCCAAGTCCCTGCGGCCGCACCAACATGCGGATCAAGGGCTGGATGGGCCGGGCCGATCAGACCACCAAGATCAAGGGCATGTTCGTGCGCCCCGAGCAGATCGCCGAAATCGCCAAGCGGCACCCCGAACTGGGGCGGCTGCGCCTTGTCGTGACCCGCGACAAGGAGCTCGACGTGATGACGCTTTCGGCGGAAACCGCAACCCCTGCCGATGCATTGCGGGACACGGTTGCATCGACCCTGCGTACCGTGACAAAGCTACAGGGCAATGTCACTCTGGTGGCTCCAGGGTCGCTGCCGAACGACGGCAAGGCGATCTCGGACGAACGCAAGCACGACTAACGGGCTTCCGACCCCACCGGCAGCCCCAGAACAAGAAAAGGGAAACTGCCGAAATGGGTCAGGGAATTTTCCAGGGTCTCAAGGTCATCGACTGCGCGAGCTTCATCGCGGCACCATCATCCGCCACCGCGCTGTCCGATTTCGGGGCCGACGTCATCAAGATCGAGCCGCCCGGCGCGGGCGATCCGGTGCGCAACCTGCCCAACCTGCCGGGATACCCGATCAGCAACCACAACTATGCGTGGATGCTGGAAGGCCGCAACAAGAAGAGCCTCGCGCTCGACCTCTCCAAGCCCGAGGGCCAGGCCGTGCTGCGCAAGCTCGCCGCCGAGGCCGACGTATTCATCTCCAACTTCCCGCCGCCGGTGCGCAAGAAACTCGGCGTGACGTATAAGGATCTCGCGCCGCTCAATGACCGGCTGATCTATGCGTCGTTCACCGGCTACGGCGAGACCGGCGCGGAAGCCGACAAGCCCGGCTTCGACAGCAACGCCTGGTGGGCGCGCTCCGGCCTGATGGATCTCGTGCGCGAGACCGACGACACCGTGCCCGCGCGCTCGATGCCCGGCATGGGCGATCATCCCTGCGCGATGTCGCTGTTCGCCGGCATCGTCACCGCGCTCTACCAGCGCGAGCGCACCGGCAAGGGCACGCAGGTGATGTCGAACCTGATGGCCAACGGCATCTGGTCCAACGGCATCTATGCACAGGCCGCGCTCTGCGGCGCGACGTTCCAGAAGCGTCCGCCGCGCGACCGCGCGCTGAATGGCCTGACCTGTCACTACAAGTGCAGCGACGGGCGCTGGATCATTCTGTCCCTGCTCAACGAGGAGAAGCAGTTCCCCGTCTTCGCGAAAGTGATCGAACGCGAAGAGCTTCTGGCCGATCCGCGCTTCGAGACAAAGACTGCGCGCCACCGCCATGCGCCGGAACTGATCGCGATTCTCGACAAGGTGTTCGCGACCAAGCCGCTGGCCCACTGGCGCAAGACGCTCGACGGCAACGGGCTGATCTTCGGCGTGGTCGGCATTCCGACCGACATTCCGGACGATCCGCAGATGCGCGAGACCGAGGCCGTCATCCCGTTCGCCGATAGCGACCTGCGCACCATCAACACGCCGATCTTCATCGAGGGCGCGAAGAAGGTACAGCCGCGCATGGCCCCGAATGTCGGCCAGCACAGCGACGAGGTGCTGGCCGCTGCGGGCTTCACCGCTGCGGAAATCGCCAAGATGCGCGCCGCGGGGATCGTGGCCTGAGCGTTTCTTCTTCCCTCTTCCCTTGTGGGAGAGGGTGGCGAGAATCGAGCGAAGCGAGATCGAGCCGGGTGAGGGGTCATCACCTTACGAAAATCCATACCCCTCACCCGCCCTCACTACGCTCGGGCACCCTCTCCCACAAGGGAGAGGGAAGAGGCACCGAAGCCTGCGAGAAACCTCTATCCTATTGGCTTTTCAAAAAGCAAAGCCCCGCGCGCGCGTCCTTCGCACCGAGGGCGGTTTGACACGAAAGTCCTTCCGCGCAGGTCCATGACGCGAAACTCCTATCGGGCGCGGCGTTTGCGTTCGGCGCATAGCACATCGCACCCCAGCCGTTGACATAGGTCGTGCCGGCCAACTCGCTTGCGCGGCGCGGTTGCGGTCTTGCGGAAAATCCACGGGAGAAATCCGGCGGCGCGCCGTCCCGGAACGCCGCCAGAATATCGCGGCGGCGTTGCTGATCGCCAAAGAAATGCGGCGAGGCCGCCGCGACGACGGCGCCCGGAGCCATTCCCGGCTGCTCCCGGCCCGGAAAATGGAATCCTCCAATCGCGCGGGTCTGGTGACACCCGCTGCATGTGATGTCGTCGAGACGACGCGCGAAGCCCGCGAATGACCGGATATTTTCCAGCGAGGCACTGGCCGATGCTTTTGCCAGCGCCGTCACGATATCATCATCAGAGAACAGATCGCGCGCCCGGCGTTCCGCATCCGCGAGCGCGGGCGTTGCGTTGATCGCGCTTAGCGCCAGAAAGCGGTCCGGCAGCACGACGGTACCGCGATCGAGATTGGAAAAATTCGCAGGCTCCAGCAACCATTGCCTGAAATCCGCGGCGAGCTTGGCGTCGGTGCGAATCCGTTCGACGTCGATCTGGTTTTCCAGCGGCGATTCTTCAAACAGTTTCCGTTGTGGATCGAGCCGGAACACCTTCATCAGATAATCCGCCCGGCCATCGAGATCGTTGGCGTCGGTGGCTTCGCGCGCGACCTGAATGTTGAGTTCGATACGGTCGATGGCTTCGGGCGTGATCCATTCGAGTGCGCCGCCCTTGCCTGTCAGCGCGGCCGCATGCTCCGCACCCGCGGGACTGGCGTCGCCCAAAGCCAGCCATCGCTTCGCGAGTTCGGCGCAGATCATGCCGGCATGCGCGGGCTTCGCCTTCATGACGAGGTTGAGCGTCATCGGCAGTCGCGACGGTGGCACGTCCCTGTTCGTGGAGTCATGATTGGCGATCGGACGGTAGATCAGCCTTATCTCGCCGCATGTATCGGGCGAAACAAAAGCGCGATCCATCCGGTTGACGATACCCGCCAGATCGAACTGTGTTCCGGGCGCATTGAGCGCATCGCGGTCGAACAGGGTGATCTTCTCGGGCGCATCCTTGCGGTCCACGACATAGCGGTTGAAATCGCGGTCGGTCGCATCGCGCACGATGGCCATTGACGGCAGCGCAAACAGGTCCGCGCCTGAACCGTTCGCGGCCGCGCCGAGCATGCGCCCGAGGCTCAGTCCTGACGTATTGAGCGCGCTGAGAATCTCCGGATCGGTGATGGCAGCGCCGCGCTCCATCGCAGCGCCATGACTTGCCGACGCCGGGACCAGCAGCAGCGGCAACAGGCACAACAGCTTTTGCAGAGCCGGACGCACTCTCATGACAAACGTTGTCCGATGCCTCACGCCGTTTGCCAAGTCAAAGGATGGAGAGCCGTGAAACGCGATGCCTGAAAATAAACGCCAGCTTCCGGAATAAAGCCGGGACGCGCTCTTCAAACCGGTGCATCGGCAAGATTGTCGTTCTGCCGCCATTTGCGCAAGCGCGCCACCGCGATGAACAGCAGCGCAGCACCGGCCAGCGCCCAGCACAGTATCGGCGCCCATTGCAGCAAGGCTTCATAGGCCGAATTGCGGGACAGCCCGCCCGCCACCGCAGCGATGCGCGTGAACGTCGCCAGCGCAATGGCCGAGAACATCAGGCCGAGCACCTTGCCTTCCGCGCCGCCGCTGACAGCGATGGCCGCCGCGACCGCACTCATCAGGATACAGCCCCACGCTGCGCCGGCCATGAACTGCATGGCGATCATGGCGTTCAGGCCGCCCGCATTCTCCATGCCGAACACCGCGCCAGCGCCCAGTAATCCCGCGCAGCCGATCACCAGCAATCCGCCGAGCCGGCGCGTGACAAAGCTCGCCGGGAACATCGCAATGTTGAAGCCGATCCAGTACACCGGCATCAGCCATTGCAGGTCTGGCTGTTTGGCAAAGCGCAGGAACAGCGGCGCGCTGTTGATGCTGAAATGCAGCTGATAGCCGAGCGCAAGCACGAGCATCGCCACGATGAAGATCAGCGCCAGCGTGCCGTAGGATTTCGGCATCTTGATCGGCGCGCGCTCCGGCGCACTCAGCCTGCCCTCGCGCAACCGGCGCTCGATCCATGACATCGACAGCGCGGTGAGCAGCAGCACCACCGTCGACACCACGAAGGGAATCCGCGGATCGTGATTGCGCAGCACAACGCCGAGATAGGGCGAGACCGCGCCGGCAACGCCGTAGCCGAGCATCACGAGACACGACAGCATCGGAATCGACGGCCGCGCCGCGAATTTCCCCAGCAACGCCAGCGGCGGCGCACGCAGCGCCGACGATGTCACGACCCACACCAGAGTGAGCGCAATCAGCGCGATCTTCGCGTTCGGGCCGAGGTCCGCGACGAACGGCAACGCGACGAACGCAGCGCACGACACCACCGTCAGCCAGATGACGACGCGGCTGAGCCGGCCGACAATCGGCGTCATACGGTCGGCGGCGATGCCCATCAGCGTATCGGTGATGGTGAAGACCGCCTGATCGATCAGCAGGATGATGATGACGGCGGTGGCCGGAAGGCCGACCTTGGCGGCGAGCTGCGGCAGGTAGACCACATAGACCGTCCAGCCCAGCGTGAAGAACAGTTGCAGCAGCGCAAGATAGACGCCGACCTTACCGGTGGACGCCGAAGCCTCCGCGACGGGCACGTCCTCGGGTTTGGCCCGCTCCGCCGCCTTTGTCCCGCTCATGTCCACCTCAGCCCTGCGTTGCCTTGAAGAATAGCCCACGACCCTGCCTCCGCAAACCGCAGCGGCGCGGCCTCGTATTGTTTAGACAGCGCGACAGCGGATCGGGTTCAGCGGGGGATTTCCCCGACCCGCCAGAGTTTTGAGCCGCGAATCAGTCTCCGGTGGAAAAGTTTCGCGACGAGCAGCGTCCCTGTGAACGATCCGCTAACATTGGCGTTGGTGACTGCAAGGACAACCTGACCAAGCCAGACTTGACCAGGGCAGACTTGATCAAGGCAGACTTGATCAAGGCAGACACGGGAGCCGGATCATGACGACGGCCAAAGCAGCGAGCCCGATTGCCTCGTTTGACGAGCAATTGAAACATGCCCGCGAACTCGTGGTCGAAGGGCATCGCCTGCTTCATGTCGCCAATCGCGATCTCAAGGCCGGACGAAACGTGGTGCGGCGCACCCAGAAACTGCTCTCGGATACCGAAAGCGTCTTTCGCGCCAAGCGCCGCCTTCAGGCCAGCGCCGGATCGATCGGACTGGGCGGCACCCCGCCAGCCTCGATCGCTTCGCCGGCAGCGAGACAAAGATCTTCCCTGTAACGTCCTGCGACGATCTGCACGCCCACCGGCGAACGTCCCACCATTCCGGTCGAGACTGTCAGCCCGGGCATGCCAATGAACGGCAGCGCGATCTGCGGCATCTGCGCCCGCCACACCCGGCGGAAGGACGCGTCGTCCTTCAGGTCCAGTTGCCATGAAAACGGCAGTTCGCCGCACGGCGGCATCACGATCACCGCATAGGTGTCGAAGAACGTCTCCCACGCGCGAACCAGCGTCGCGCGCCGGGTGAGCATTTTTGAAAACGCGGCAAAGTCGAGCGAGCGCGCGGTTGCCTCATGGCCGCGCAGCACGGCCAGCGCGCCGGGATCGCCCTCCCGCTCGGCGGCGTCGCGCATCGCGTCGTAGCCGTCCGCCAGCCAGAACTTGACCTGCAAATCCGCCGCTTCCTCGAACGGCGGAATCTCGGTGACCTCCTCAACGGTCCACCCCGCCCGCTCCAGCCGCTTGCCGGCATCGACTACGGCTTCGCTGACCTCCCTGACGGTCTCGAGGCCGCCCGGACGCAGGCAGATCGCCGCGCGCTTTTGCCGGGCCGGCCCTTCCAGCGGCGCGGGCACCCACCACGGATCGCGCACGTCGCGCTGCGCCATCGCATGCAGCGCCAGCCGCACATCGGCGACGGTGCGGGCCAGCGGACCGGACACCGCCGTGATCTGCGGGCCGATCGGCCGTTCGGGCGACGATGCATTGAATGCCGGAATACGCCCGATCGTCGGTCGCAGGCCGTGAACACCGCAGGCATAGGCCGGATAACGGATCGAACCGGCGATGTCGGTGCCGTGGCCGATGTGACCGATGCCGGACGTCACCGCCGCCGCCGCGCCGCCCGACGAGCCGCCGGGCGTAATCGACGGATCGCGCGGATTTTTCGTATCGCCATGCAACAAATTCGTCGTGAACCAGCGGTAGGAAAACGCCGGCGTGTTGGTGCGCCCGACGATGACGGCGCCGGCCTTGCGGAGATTGTCCACCACCGGGCTGTTCGACTGCGCCACAAGGTCACGCTGTAGCCGCACGCCGTTCGTGGTAGCGAACCCCGCCTGATCGACGTTGACCTTGACGGTGATCGGCACGCCGCCGAGCACGCCGGGGTTCTCGCCCTTCGCAAGCGCGGCATCGACCGCATCGGCCTGCGCCAGCGTTTCCTCGGGCCGGTGATCGACCACCGCGTTGATCGCAGGGTTCACCGCGTTCAGCCGGTCGAGCGCGGCGGACGCGGCTTCACGCGCGGACAGTTTCCGGGACCGGATGTGCGACGCAAGTTCAGTAGCCGAAAGACGCCAGATGTCGTTCATTGCAAGTCCTGTCCCAATGCCGTTGCCGCTTCTTCGCCGCTGCCGTTATAGTAACGGCGAAACGCCCCCGCTCAATGGCTGCATCTCTATTTCCGGAGTCCGGGCGCATTCCGCGCCAACGATCCAGATTTTATTCGAACCGTCAGGATTTCAACCATGAAGACGATTATCGTTTCCGCCATCGCGGCGATTTTTCTGGGTGCCACCGGCGCGGCCTTCGCCGCCGAGCCCGGCGACAAGGTCAAGATCTCGATCGAGAAGTGGCGCAAGCCCGGCACCAACAACATCGGCACCGCCGACATCACCGTCACCAACGACAATGATTTCGCGGTGAAGGACATCCGGGTGAAGTGCGATTACATGTCCAGGACCGGCGGACGCAAGATCGAGACCGACCAGCGGCTGGCTCTGACGGTCAAGGCGAAGACCACCAAGCTGTTCAAGAAGACCAGGTTTCCGTTCATCGACCAGGAGACCGCCGAAGGATCGTGCAAGGTCACCGGCGCGACGCAGAGTTAGCGACAAAGGCAGGGTTCGTCATCCTGAGGTGCGAGCCCTTGCGAGCCTCGAAGGATGACGGCACCTGATGGGCGCGTACGTCTACATTCTTTTATGCGCCGACAAATCGTTCTACGTCGGTTGCGCAACCGGAGAGGATTTGACAATCAGAATCAATCAGCACAATCAGGGCCATTTTCCAGGTTACACGCATTCGCGAAGACCGGTTGAACTGGCCTGGTCTCAATATTTCGACCGGATTACTGATGCCATCACGGCGGAAAGTCAGATCAAGGGATGGAGCCGCGCGAAGAAGCAGGCTCTCATTCAATCCGATTGGGAAACGGTTCAGAATTTAGCGCGACGGCGCGGAGGGAAATCCAAGAAGGTTTAGTGCTTTCTTCCTGTCATCCTTCGAGGCTCGCCGAAGACGGCTCGCACCTCAGGATGACGACAAAAATTTGGCTTCCATCTTACGCCCGCGCCGGGCTCTGCTTGCGTCCGAACATTTCGAACACCCTGTCAATCAGCGGCCAGAACAGCAGCACGATCGCGAGCGTGGTGATCGAGCCGACGAGGCCGTTCGACCAAAACACCTTCACGGTGCCGCCCGATCCGATCATGGCGAGACGGAACGCATCCTCGGCGCGGCTGCCGAGCACCAGCGCCAGCGTGAACGGCGCCAGCGGAATGCCGATCTTCTTGAAGACGTAGCCGACCACGCCGAACAGCAGCATCAGCCAGATGTCGAACATCGCGTTCTGGATCGCGTAGGCGCCGATCGCGCAGGACACCACGATCATCGGCGCGATGGCCGCGAACGGCACGCGCAGGATCGAGGCGAAGATCGGCACAGTCGTCAGCACCAGCACAAGGCCGACGACGTTGCCGAGATACATCGACGCGATCAGACCCCAGACGAAATCCTTGTGCTCCACAAACAGCAGCGGGCCGGGATTGAGGCCCCACACCATCAGGCCGCCGAGCAGGATCGCGGCGGTGCCGGAGCCCGGAATGCCGAGCGCCAGCATCGGCAGCAGCGCCGCGGTGCCTGAGGCATGGGCTGCGGTCTCCGGCGCGAACACGCCTTCGATGCGGCCCTTGCCGAACGAGTCCTTGTCCTTGGAGAAGCGCTTGGCGAGATTATAGCCCATGAACGACGCGGCAATCGCGCCGCCCGGCGTGATGCCGAGCCAGCAGCCGATGATCGATGAGCGCACCAGCGTCGCCCAGTATTTCGGCAAATCCTTCCAGACGTTCCAGACGGTCCGCAGACTGATGCGCGCCGCATGGCCGCGCAGCGCCAGCCGCTCTTCCATGGTCAGCAGGATTTCGCTGATGCCGAACAGGCCGATCACCGCGACCAGGAAGTTGATGCCGCGCATCAGGTCGTTCGACTCGAACGTCATGCGCAACTGGCCCGACACGGTGTCGAGGCCGACGCCCGCCAGCAGCAGGCCGAGCGCCATCGAGATGACGGTCTTGTGCTTGGCCTCGCGGCCGAGGCCGACGAAGGAACAGAAGGTCAGAAGATAGACCGCGAAGAATTCAGGCGGCCCGAATTTCAGCGCGAAACCGGCGATGCTCGGCGCGAGAAACGTGATCAGCATCACCGCGACCAGCGAGCCGATGAAGGACGAGGTGAACGCGGCGGTGAGCGCCTCTGCCGCCTGGCCCTGCTGCGCCATCGGATAGCCGTCGAAGGTGGTCGCCACCGACCACGCCTCGCCGGGAATATTGAACAGGATCGAGGTGATCGCGCCGCCGAACAGCGCGCCCCAGTAGATGCACGACAGCATCACGATGGCCGACGTCGGGTCCATGGTGAAGGTCAGCGGCAGCAGGATCGCCACACCGTTGGGACCGCCGAGGCCCGGCAGCACGCCGACGAAGATGCCGAGCACCAGCCCGACCATCATCAGCGCCATGATCTTCCAGGTGAAGAGAACCGCGAAGCCGTGAAACAACAGACCGAGTGCTTCCATGATCGTATCCCCGGTCCTGACCTAGCGTCCGAAGGCCGCTTCAAGCGGCCCTTTCGGCATGATGACATCGAAGGCGATGTCGAACGTCCCGAACATGATCGCGACGAAGATGAAGGCGGTGAGCAGCGACTTCCACCACGCGATCTTGCCGATAATTCCCATGAAGCCCGCGATCAGCAGGAAGCTCGCGACATAGAGACCGAGCCATTGCATCGCGAGGCAAAACAGCAGCGTCGGCACGAACACCTGCAACACGCGGCGCAATTGCGCGCGGGTGACGAAGGTCTCCAGTCCCTCGGTGCGCTTCATCGCGACGCTGACAAGCCCGTAGAGCGCAGCACCACCGAGGATCACCGAGAGGTAGAACGGAAAGTAGCCGGCCTGCGGGCCTGTGGAATCCCACGAGGCGCCGGTGCGCCAGTTGTCCCAGCCGAGCAACACCGCGAGGAGGAGCAGCAGCGCCATGACCACCATCTCGACGGTGCGATTGTTGGTGATGGCGGGCGAGTTCTCATCCGGTGCGGTCGGATCCTCAACGATGATTTCAATATCCTGGGCCATGTCGGAATCCGCCGGCGATGTTGAAGGAAGGAAGCGAAATCTGACGCCGCCTCTTGGACGACAGCGTCAGATCCCCCGATGGGCTAGTGGTCCAATTCTAACATTCGCCTCCCGTCTCAGCGGGTATTTCCCGAATGTTAGAATTGATGGACCACTAGCAAGTGGAATATTGCTGATGGAATTCTGGATTTGACATTCGCTTTGCGGCTCGCGGTCAGCAAGGGGCGAATGTCAAATCCATTCCACCAGGTCAGTTTGCGACGAAGCCCGCTTCAGTCATGAGTGACTTGTTGAGGGCATCGTCCTCTTCAAGGAACTTGAGCATGTCTTTTCCGGTTATGAAGACCGGTTTCAGAGCCTGCTTCTCCATGTAGTCCTTGTATTCCGGCGTCTCGGTGATCTTCTTCGACAGATCGACGTAGAACGCGACCTGATCCGGCGTGGCCTTGCCGGGCAGGAACAGAGCGCGCAGCATCAGATACTGCATGTCGAGGCCCTCTTCCTTGCAGGTCGGGATGTCGTTCCACGACTGCGTCTCGGTGACCTTGGTCTTGTAGGAAATGCGTTCCTTGTCGAACAGGCATAGCGCGCGGACCTGTCCGGCGCGCCACACTTCGAGATTCTCCGACGGGTTGTTGACGTTGGATTCGATGTGGTTGCCGACGAGCTGTGTCGCCGCTTCGCCGCCCGACTTGTAGGGCAGATAGGAAAACTTCGCGCCGGTCTTCTTTTCCATGAACACCGTCAGCACATGATCTTCACGCTTGGAGCCGGTGCCGCCCATCTTGAACGGCGAACTCGACGCCTTGGCAGCGGCGATGAAGTCCTTCACGGTCTTCGGGCCAGCGGCGTTGTCCCACAGCACGAACTGGTCCATCGCGATCACCGAGACCGGCGAGAGATCGCGCCAGTTGAACGGAATCTTCGCCGACAATGGCAGCATGTAGATCAGCGAATACGCGATCAGCAGCTTGTTGGGATCGCCGTCGCTGGCCTTCATGTACATCAGCGCTTCCGCGCCGGACGCGCCGCCCTTCAGCGACACGATGACGGGCTGCTTCATCAGGTTGTTCTTCTGAATCGCGGCTTGCATCATGCGCGCCATCTGGTCCGACGCTCCGCCGGCGCCGGCGGCGACGACGATTTCAACCGGCTTGGCCGGCTCCCAGGCGAGCGCCGGCGCGCTGGCCGCCATCAGTGCAAGCACGCTCGTGGCCTTGATGAGAGTCTTCATGCAGTCTTCTCCCTGTATCTTGTCCTGGTCCGTGCTTGCCGGACCTTGTTTGTGCTTCCGCTATGCTGCGGATTTTGAATTCAATCGCCGGCGTCGGCCGGATGACGTCACGCCACCGATTTCGCCGCGCCGCTGCGTCCCGTCAAGACCTCCATCGCCGACAGGACGCCGCCCTTGCGGTGCGGCACCTTGGCGAGTTCGAGCGCCATCTCGACGCCGGACAATGTGCCCATCAGCATCAGATCGTTGAAATGGCCGAGGTGGCCGATGCGGAACACCTTGCCCTTGATCTTGCTGAGGCCGGCGCCAAGCGACATATCGAAATTGTCGAGCGTCACCTTGCGGAACTGGTCGGCGTCGTGCCCTTCGGGCATCACGATGGCCGTAAGGATCGGCGAATACTCGCGCGCATCGAGACAGAGGTTTTCGAGGCCCCAGGTCTCCGCCGCCGCGCGCGTCGCCGCCGAATAGCGCTTGTGGCGGGCGAACACGTTATCCAGCCCCTCCTCCATCAGCATCGCGATGGCTTCCTTCAGGCCGTAGAGCATGTTGGTGGCGGGCGTGTAGGACCACGAGCCGCCCTTGTTGGCATTGATGATCTCGTGCCAGTCCCAGTAGGACCGCAGCGAGGTGTTCTTCTTCGAGGCCTCCAGCGCCTTGTCAGACACCGCGTTGAAGCCGAGGCCCGGCGGCAGCATCAGGCCCTTCTGCGAGCAGGACACGGTGACGTCCACGCCCCACTTGTCGTGCTCGAAGTCGATCGAGCCGAGCGACGAAATGGTATCGACCATCAGCAGCGCCGGGTGCTTCGCGCTGTCGATCGCCTTGCGGATGTCATGAATGCGGCTGGTGACGCCGGTGGAGGTCTCGTTATGGACCACCATCACGGCCTTGAAGCTGTGGGTCTTGTCCTTGGCGAGGCGCGCCGCGATGTCGTCCGGCGAGGCGCCATGACGCCAATCGCCCGGCACGAATTCCACATCGAGCTTGAGCTTTTCGGCCATCGCGCGCCACAGCGTCGCGAAGTGGCCGGTCTCCACCATCAGCACCTTGTCGCCAGGCGACAGCGTGTTGACGATGGCGGCTTCCCACGCGCCGGTGCCGGACGAGGGATAGATGATGACGGGATTCTTGGTCTTGAAAACCTTCTTCGAGCCTTCGAGCACCTCAAGGCCGAGTTGCGCGAATTCAGGCCCGCGATGATCGATGGTCGGCATGTCCATCGCGCGCAGCACGCGATCGGGGACATTGGTCGGTCCTGGAATCTGGAGAAAGTGCCGTCCGGTATGGACTGAGGCATTGGACATGGTCGGCACTCCCCGAACTATTTTTGCATGCAACTTTTGTGCATTGCGGCATTGTGTTGGCTGGGATTGTATTCAGAATTTCCTTTTTCACAAGGCAAAAATCCGATACTTTGGCCGTTGTTAAGAAGAACGCGCTGAGTTTGGTGCAATTTGCTCGATTTCTCAACGCGCTCGCGCGAAGCTGCATCATCCGGCACGGTCGGGAGGCCTTGGATTTTGAATAATCTTTTGAGAGCCAAATCGCTGGAGATCGTGGAAGCAGCGCCCGCCTCGCTGCACAGCGATCTTCTCGGCCAGATTCGCGATTTCATCGTCGAGGGACATCTCGAACCCGGCAGCCGCATTCCCGAGCGCGAGTTGTGCGAACGGTTCGACGTGTCGCGCACGCCGCTGCGCGAGGCGTTGAAAGTTCTGGCCTCCGAAGGATTGATCGAACTGCTGCCGAACCGCGGCGCGCGCGTGCGGCAGTTCTCGGAAGCCGATATCCGCAACCTGTTCGAGCTGCTGGCGGGCCTCGATTTCGTCGCAGGCAAGGCCGCGTGCGAGAAAATCTCCGATGCGGACATCGCCACCATCGAACAGATGCACCTTGAGATGTACACGCACTACCTGCGGCAGGAAGTGGCAGACTACTTCCGCCTCAACCAGAAGATCCATCAGGCCATCGTCGACGCCGCCGAGAACCCGTTCCTGTCGTCGAGCTACGCCACCGCCAACGCCATCGTGAAGCGGCTGCGCTATTCGGCCAATCTGGTCCGCCGCGACCGCCTCAGCGACGCCATGCGCGAGCACGAAGCCATCGTCGATGCACTGCGCCGCCGCGACGGCGACCAGATGAGCCGGCTGATGTTCGACCACATGCGCAAGAAGTGCGACGCGGTCTGCGAATATCTGCGCGAGCGCCAGCCGACCGGGAATGCACCGGCCGAAGTTTCTGCCCTGCGCAACGAAGCGACCTGAAATCTCGACACGTCATTGCGAGGAACACTTGCGACGACGCAATCCAGTTCTTTTTCATTGCTCTGGATTGCTTCGCTTCGCTCGCAATGACGGTGCATAATGCATTTCTGACAAGCCCCTAAGCATATCCGAGAACCAAAATATGGCTCCGCAGAAAGCCGCAACCGGAAAGACCACGGCGCAGGACAGCGCGCTGGCCGCGCGCCTGTCGCGCGAGATCAAGGGCGACGTGCTGTTCGATCCGTTCAGCACCGGGCGCTACGCCACCGATGCGTCGTTCTACCAGATCAAGCCGCTCGGCGTGGTCGTGCCCCGCACCATCGACGACGCCTTGCGCGCGATGGCCATTGCCCGCGACGACGGGCGCATCGTCACGCCGCGCGGCGGCGGCACCTCGCAATGTGGCCAGACCGTCAACGAGGGCATCGTGGTCGATGTCTCGAAGCACCTGAACAAGATCATCTCGCTGGATGTCGAGAAGCGCACCTGCGTGGTCGAGCCCGGCATCGTGCTCGATGACCTCAACCGGCAACTCAAGAAGCATGGCCTGTGGTTTCCGGTCGACGTCTCGACCGCGTCGCGCGCCACCATCGGCGGCATGGCCGGCAACAATTCCTGCGGCGGGCGTTCGCTGCGCTATGGCACCATGCGCGACAACACCATTTCGATGGATGCCGCGCTGGCCGACGGCACGCTGCTGCATTTCGGCGAGGTGCCGCGCGACATGGCGTGGCAGAACACCGAAATGCCGGGCCGCGACCTGTTCCGCGACATGCTGGCGCTCGGCGAACGCGAAGCAAACGAGATCGCCGCGCGCTTTCCGCACGTGCAGCGCCGCGTCGGCGGCTACAATCTCGACGCGCTGACGCCGCAGCCGGTCAACAACATGGCGCACCTGCTGGTGGGATCGGAAGGCACCCTCGCCTTCACCACCCGCGTCGAACTCAAGCTGTGGCCGCTGATCGGCGCGAAGGTGTTCGGCGTCTGCCACTTCGGCAGCTTCTACGAGGCGATGGACGCCGCGCAGCATCTCGTGACGCTGAACCCCATCGCCGTGGAGCTGGTCGACAGCACCATGGTTGCGCTCGGCCGCGATATCGCGATGTTCCGGCCGACCATCGAGGCCGTGGTCAAGGGCGAGCCGGAAGCGCTGCTCATCGTCGAATTCGCCGAAGCGGATCAGGCCGCCAATCTCACCAAGCTGAAACAGCTCGGTGATTTGATGGGCGATCTCGATTTCGGCTGGGACCAGCCAAAACGGAAATGGGGCGGCGTGGTCGATGTGATCGAGCCGGCGATGCAGGCCGCGATCACGGATTTCCGCACGTCGGGCCTCAACGTCATGATGTCGATGAAGCAGGAAGGCAAGCCGGTCTCCTTCGTCGAGGACTGCGCGGTGCCGCTGCCACATCTGGCGGACTACACCGCACGCCTGAACAAAATCTTCGAGAAGCACGGCACCCGCGGCACCATGTATGCCCACGCCTCCGAGGGCTGCCTGCATGTGCGCCCGGTGCTCAACCTCAAGCTCGACAAGGATGTCAAGGCGATGCGCGCCATCGCCGAAGAAACCTTCGCCATGGTGCGCGAGTATAAAGGCTCACACTCCGGCGAACACGGCGACGGCATCGTCCGCTCGGAATTCCACGAGCAGATGTTTGGACCACAGATCGTCCACGCCTTCGAGGAAGTCAAAGAACGTTTCGATCCGGACAGCACGCTCAATCCCGGCAAGATCGTCCACGCGCCAAAGATGGATGACCGCTCGCTGTTCCGCTACGCGCCCGGCTACAAGATCGAGAACATCAACACGGTGATGGACTGGTCAGCCTATCCCGGCGCCGCCGGCGGTTTCCAGGGCGCGGTCGAGATGTGCAACAACAACGGCGCCTGCCGCAAGCTCGAGGGCGGCGTGATGTGCCCGTCCTATCGCGCGACGCGCAACGAGAAGGATGTCACGCGCGGCCGCGCCAACACGCTGCGCCTCGCCATCTCCGGGCAGCTCGGCCCCGACGCATTGTCGTCGGATGCCATGATGGAGACGATGAAACTCTGCGTCTCCTGCAAGGCCTGCCGCCACGAATGCCCCACCGGCGTCGACATGGCCAAGATGAAGATCGAAGTCCTCGCGGCGCGCGTCGCAAAACATGGCCTCACAATACGCGACCGGCTGGTGGGCTATCTGCCGCACTATGCGGCACTGGCTTCGCGCTTCGCCTGGCTCGCCAACCTGCGCAACAGGGTCGGCATCCTGCGCATGCTGCTGGAGAAAGTGGCGAGCATCAGCGCGAAGCGCGACCTGCCGGAATTCCGTCGCGATGTTTTTGCTCCGTCAGATGAAGCCTATGGCTCCGAAACCGGCCGCGAAGTGGTGCTGTTCGCCGATACCTTCAACCGCGCCTATGAGCGCGAGAATCTCGACGCCGCGTTGCGCGTGCTGGTCGATGGCGGCTACCGCGTTCACCTGCCCCGCGCCAAGGATGGCGGCAGGCCGCTATGCTGCGGACGCACCTTCCTGTCGGCGGGACTGGTCGAGAACGCCAAGGCTGAACTCAAGCGCGTGGTCGAAACGCTGATCCCGTTCGCGCTGCGCGGCGTGCCCATCGTCGGGCTGGAGCCAAGCTGCCTGCTCACGCTGCGCGACGAACTGCTGTCGCTGCGCTCCGATGACGAAGCCAAGACAATCAGCGCCCACGCGCTGCTGTTCGAGGAATTTCTGGTGCGCGAGGCGGAGGCCGGCCGCCTGCAACTGCCGCTCGGCACCATCGACAAGAGCGCGCATGTGCACGGTCATTGCCACCAGAAATCGTTCGGAGCCTTCGCGCCGGTGGAGAAAATCCTGCGACTGGTACCTGGCCTCAAGGTCGAAAAGATCGAGTCAAGCTGCTGCGGCATGGCCGGCGCGTTCGGCTATGGCGCGGACACTTATGATGTGTCGATCGAGATGGCGGAAGCATCCCTGCTCCCCGCTGTACGCAAGGCAAGCGACGATGCGCTGATCGTGGCCGACGGCACCTCCTGCCGCCATCAAATCAAGGACGGTTCGGGCCGCGGCGCATTGCACGTCGCGCGCGTCCTTGCCATAAGTCTGGACAACGGCGCGGCGAAAGCCCCTGCACAATAAGTTTCTCACAAGGATGACATGATGACCGACCTGACCCTCGACGTCGCCCGCAAGATCTCCGACGCCGCGCTGGCCAAGTGCCGCGAACTGAAGCTGAAGCCGATGGCCGTCGCCGTGCTCGACGCGCGCGGCACGCTGAAAACCTTCGTCGCGGAAGATGGCACCAGCCTGATGCGCGGCGAAGTCGCCCACGGCAAGGCCTACGGCGCGCTGGCGCTGGGCCTCGGGTCGCGCGCCATCTTCAAGCGCGCCAACGAGCAGCCGTATTTCATCGATGCCGTCAACACCATGGCGCGCGGCGCGCTGATCCCGGTGCCGGGCGGCGTCCTCATCAATGACAAGAACGGCGCGCTGCTCGGCGCCGTCGGCATCAGCGGCGACACTTCCGACAACGACGAGACCGCCGCACTGGCCGGCATCGCCGCCGCCGGTCTGGTCGGGAACGCCGGATAATCCGCGCGGAGAATGCGATGACGTTTCCCCGCGCCTCGGCGGCCCTCTCCCGTTTCACGGTGCTGGATCTGACCCGGATCTGCTCCGGGCCAACCTGCGTGCGGCAACTGGCGGACTGGGGCGCCAACGTCATCAAGATCGACGCGCCGACCGACCTCGCCGACAGCGAGCAGCCCGGCGGCCCGCGCGAAGGTCCTGACTTCCAGAACCTTCATCGCAACAAGCGTGCGATGACGCTGAACCTGAAAGACCCGAAGGGTCTTGAGGTGTTCAAGCGCCTCGCCGCGAAGGCCGACGTGATCGTCGAGAACTTCCGTCCCGACGTGAAGGACAAGCTCGGCATCGATTACGCCACCATCCGCGCGATCAATCCGCGCATCGTCTATGCCAGCATTTCCGGCTTCGGACAGGACGGACCTTATGCAAAGCGCCCCGGCTTTGACCAGATAGCACAGGGCATGGGCGGGCTGATGTCGATCACCGGGCAGCCCGGTCAGGGGCCGATGCGTGCTGGGATTCCCATTGCCGATCTCACCGCTGGACTGTTTTGCGCGCTCGGCATTCTCACCGCACTGCTGGAGCGCGATGTCTCCGGCGAAGGCCAGTGGGTGCAGACCTCGCTGTTGCAGGCGCAGATTTTCATGCTCGACTTCCAGGCCGCGCGCTGGCTGATGGATGGCGACGTGCCGCGGCAAGCCGGCAACAATCACCCGACCAGCATTCCGACTGGCGTGTTCAGGACCAAGGACAACCACATCAACATCGCCACCACCGGCGGGCGCATCTGGGAGCGCTTCGCGCAGGCGATCGATGCGCCGGAGCTGTTGTCGCATCCAGACTATGCGACGATCGCGCTGCGCTCGGCGAACCGCAATGCGCTGAACGCCGCAATCGAACAACACATGATGAAGCGCCCGACCACCGAATGGGTGACCATTCTCAACGAAGCCGGCGTGCCCTGCGGCCCGATCTACGCCATCAACGAGGTGTTCGACGATCCGCAGGTCAAGCATCTCGGCATCGCGCAGCAGTTGCCCGACGGCGGCAACCATCTCGTTGGCCAGCCGTTCACGCTCTCGCGCACGCCGAGCCGCTTTGCCGCGAGGCCGCCGCTCGCCGGCGAGCAGACGCATGACGTCCTCGCCGAATTCGGATTCACGGAACAGGAGATCGCCTCGCTCCAGCAGAGCAAGGTCGTCTGAATCAAAAGGATACGCGTATGGCTTCGACCGACAAGGTAATCGCACGCAAGGACGGCAACGTCGGCTATGTGATCTTCAACAATCCCGAGCGGCGCAACGCCATGTCGCTGGACATGTGGGAAGCCTGCACGGCGGCGATGGCGGACTACGCCAGGGATGCTAGCATCCGCGTCGTGGTGCTGACCGGCGCGGGCGACAAGGCCTTCGTCGCGGGCGCGGACATCTCAAAGTTCGCTGACGAGCGCGCGTCGGAGGAAGGCGTCAGGAAATACAACGAGGCGGTCGAAGCGGCCTATGCCAGCGTGCATGAATTTCCCAAGCCCACCATCGCGCAGATCCGCGGCTTCTGCGTCGGCGGCGGCATGGGGCTGGCGAGCTGCTGCGACCTGCGTATCTGCTCGGAGGACGCGAAGTTCGCCGTTCCCGCCGCCAAGCTCGGCCTCGGCTATGGCTATCCCGGCGTGAAGCGGCTGATGGACATCGTCGGGCCGTCCTTCACCAAGGAGATTTTCTTCACGGCGCGGATTTTCGAGGCGATGGAAGCGGTCGAGATGGGGCTGGTGAACCGCATCGTCGAGAACCACGAACTCGAGTTCTATGTGAAGAACTATGCCGCTACCATCGCGGGCAACGCGCCGCTGACGGTGGATTCGATCAAGTTCATCGTCGGCGAAGCCTGCAAGGACGAGCTCAAACGCGACATGAAGCGTTGCGAAGACCTCGTCGATGCGTGCTTTAAGAGCGCGGATTACGAAGAGGGGCGCACGGCCTTCATGGAAAAGCGCAAGCCTGTGTTCAAGGGCCGCTGAGACAACGCGCCATCGTATTGCTGATGCCTGCCCGGACGCGGTGCGGCATGGAATGCCGCGCCGCTGATCCGGGGCCGTCAAGATCCGTGTACGTCACGGGCCCGGTTCTGCGCCGCAATGCTCTCGCATTGCGCCGCGCCCGGGACATTCGCCCCTCGATCAGAATCTCCGCATCGCCAGTCTTACTTCCCAGTCCAGACCGGCTTGCGCTTCTCGGCAAAGGCCGCGAGGCCTTCCTTGGCGTCCTGCGTCATCGCCAGCACCGCGATCTGCGACTCGGTATAGGCGATCCCCTGATCGAACGACATCGACGCCAGCGCGCGCATGGCGTATTTACCGCGCCGGATCGCGGTGGGCGATTTGTCCGTCAGGCGCGACACGAGCCATTCCACCTTGGCGTCAAGGTCTGCGCGCGGCGCAACATGATTCAGCAGGCCCGCCTCCTTGGCCTCCGCCGCGCTGAACGGCTCGCCGGTGAAGCACCATTCGCGCACCAGCCGCGGCGGCGCGATAGCTTGCAGCAGGCTCAGCACCTGCATCGGAAACACGCCGACCTTCACTTCCGGCAGGCCCAAAATCACATCGTCCGCGGCCACCGCCATGTCGGTCATGCAGAGCAATCCGATACCGCCCGCCATGCAAACGCCGTTGACGCGGGCGATGCTCGGCTTGGTCGCGTTCTGCGCCATGCGCAGCATGTCGGCGTAATCCAGATTGGGCCGCGACAGGTCGAACGCAAAGCCCGCACCCGGCTGCAAATCCGCGCCGGCGCAGAACGCCTTGTCGCCCGCGCCGGTCAGCACGATCACGCGCACATCACTGTCTTCGTGAGCGCGGCGGTAGCCATCCACGATTCCAGCGATCACCGAGGCGTTCAACGCGTTACGCTTGTCGGGGCGATTGATGGTGATCCAGAATGCGTGCCCGCGCTTGTCGTGCAGAACCGTGGCGTCAGACATCTTTGTCTCCTCAAGCGGCGTCCTTCGACGCTTCAATTTCAGCGACGATGAATCCTGTCGTCACCTGATCGCCCTCGGCCGCGTTCAGTGCCGCGAGCCTGCCCGAGACCGGCGCAGCGTGAACATGCTGCATCTTCATGGCCTCCAGCACAATGATCGGCGCGCCGGCCGCGACCGTATCGCCCGCTTTGGCCAGCACCGATACCACGCGGCCGTTCATGGATGCGCGCAGCTTGCCGTCCGATCCCGCATCGCCCGCTTTCAGGACGGCAGCATGGGAGAGGTCGCGCACATGCGAGGTGACGCCATCGAATTTAAAGAACAGGTTCGTTCCGTCGCGGACGGCATCGGCCGATGCGAGAACACCGTCGTGCATGAAATGAACCGCGCCGTCCGCGATCGATCTTAACGTCAGCGCGTGGGTGCGATCCTCAATCCCAATCCGGAACACATCGCCGCGCTCGCGCCGCACCGCCGGCTCGATGATGTGACCGTCGAGATCGAGCCGCAGCGGAATGGCATAGCCATGTGCCAGTGATCCGCCTTCCCGGACGTGTGCCGCGCCGATCGCTGAAACATGAATCAGTAGCGCCGCCACCGCCGCGTGCAGACCATCGGCTTTCGCCGCAAGCAGATCGGCGGAATGCACATCGATGAAGGCCGTGGTCGCCTGCCCCGCCGCGAAGACGGGATGATCGAGGCAGCGCGCCAGAAACGCCTGGTTGGTGGTGACGCCGAGCGCCGTCATCTGCGCAAGGCCCGTTGCCAGCCTGCGGCGGGCTTCGTCCCTAGTCGCGCCATGGCTAATGATCTTGGCGATCATCAGAATCGTAGAATGGCGGAATCTCGCTGCCAGACTCCAGCGCGTCCTCGACACGCAGGCTCTGCGGCCTTTCCCAGCGCAGCATGCGGCCTGACTGCGGCATGAAGCCATGCGCAGCGTCCTCCGCGCAGAGCCGGACTTCAATGGCGTGACCGGAGAATTTCACATCATCCTGAGTCAGCGGCAGCGGTTCGCCGGCCGCGACGCGCAACTGAAGTTCGACCAAATCGAGACCGGTGATCGCCTCCGTCACCGGATGCTCGACTTGCAGCCGCGTGTTCATTTCCATGAAGTAGTAATTGCCGGACGCATCGAGCAGGAATTCTAGCGTCCCCGCGCCTTCGTAGTTGATCGCCTTCACCGCCGCGACAGCGGTCGCACCCATCCGCGCGCGCAGTTCAGGCGTCACCGCAGGCGACGGCGCTTCCTCGATCAACTTCTGGTGCCGCCGCTGCACCGAGCAATCGCGCTCGCCGAGATGGATGGCGTTGCCGTAACGATCGCCGAACACCTGGATCTCGATGTGGCGGGGCTGAACGATGGCGCGTTCGAGAATGACGTTCGGATCGCCAAAGGCATTCTGCGCCTCCGAGCGCGCCGCACGCAGCGCGTCGGGGAACGCCGCCTCGTCCACCACCAGCCGCATGCCGCGCCCACCGCCGCCGGCCACCGCCTTGATCATCACCGGAAAGCCGATGCTCTTCGCGGCACCGAGCATCGCGGCGTCGCTCTGGTCCTCGCCCTGATAACCGGGCACGCAGGGCACACCCGCCTTCTGCATGATGTCCTTGGCACCGGCCTTGTTACCCATGGCGTGGATCGCTTCGGGCGACGGGCCGATGAACACCAGCCCCGCCGCGCGGCACGCTTTCGCGAACTCTGCATTCTCGGCGAGAAAGCCGTAACCCGGATGCACGGCGTCCGCGCCGCTCACCTTCGCGGCTTCAATAATAGCGTCGATCCGCAGGTAGGATTGCGACGGCTGCGATTCGCCGATCCGCACCGCCTGATCCGCCTCGCGCACATGGCGCGCATCGACGTCCGCGGTGGAATAAACCGCCACGGTCTCGTAACCGAGGCGCTTCGCCGTGCGCATCACGCGTAGCGCGATTTCGCCGCGATTGGCGATCAGGATCTTGCGGAACGGCGTGAGCTTCGCGTCACTCATGACAGAATTCATGGCCGCGCCACCGAGAACTGCACCTTCTGCGGATTGCGCTGTTCGGCCTCGCGGCAAATCGCCAGCACATTCATAAGCACGGCGCGGGTGTCGCGCGGATCGATCACGCCGTCATCGAGCAGCCGCCCGCTGGTGGCGAACACGTCCATCTGCTTGTCGAACACATCGACGATCTGCGACTTCATGGCGTTCAGCTTGTCGGGTTCGATCGGCTTGCCGCGCCGCGCGGCGGCGGCCTCGGCAACGATGGCCATGGTTTCGGCGGCCTGCTCGCCGCCCATCACAGCGGTTTTCGCATTGGGCCAGGAGAAGCAGAAACGCGGATGGAAGCCGCGTCCGCACATGCCGTAGTTGCCGGCGCCGAACGATGCGCCACAGTAGATGGTGATCTGCGGCACGGTGGCGTTGGTCACGGCCTGGATCATCTTCGAGCCGTGCTTGATCATGCCGGCCTCCTCATAGGCCTTGCCGACCATGTAGCCCGTGGTGTTGTTGAGATAGAGGATCGGCGTACGCGACTGGCAGCACGCCTGGATGAAATGCGTCGCCTTGTTCGCGCCGTTCGGGTCCAGCGGGCCATTGTTGGTGACGATACCGATGGCGTGGCCGCCGATGCGGCCGTGACCGCAGACCGTTGCGGGACCGTAATTCGCGCCGAATTCAAGAAAATCCGAACCGTCGAGAATGCGTGCGATCACCTGCTTCATATCGACAGGCCGCTTGTGGTCCATCGGCATGATGCCGAGCAGTTCCTCGGAATCATACAACGGCTCGCGGACCGCGGCGTCGCCGTCAGCCCGCGCGCGATCCCAGTTCAAGTCCGCCACGATCTGCCGCGCAATGCCGAGCGCCTCGCGGTCGTCCTCGGCGAGATAATCGCCGAGGCCGGAAATGCTGGTGTGCATCTCCGCGCCGCCGAGTTCTTCTTCGGTGGCGATCTCACCCGTCGCCGCCTTCAGCAGCGGCGGCCCGGCCAGAAACGCGCGCGTCCGCCCGCGCACCATCACGATGTAGTCGGAGAGGCCGGTCTGATACGCGCCGCCCGCCGTGGACGAACCGTGCGTTACGGTGATCACCGGCAGTCCCGCCGCGGACAGCAATGCGAGATTGCGGAACGTGGTGCCACCGCGAATGAAATCCTCGACACGGTAGCGCATCAGATTGGCGCCCGCGCTTTCCACAAGCTGCACCGACGGCAGCTTGTTCTCCAGCGCGATCTCCTGCGAGCGCAGCCGCTTGTCGAGGCCCATCGGCTGCAACGATCCGGCCTCGATGCCGGAATCGCTCGCCGTCACCATACAGCGCACGCCAGAAACAAACCCGATGCCCGCAATGGTGCCGCCGCCCGGAATGCTCTTCTCGGGGTCGGGTGTATCGAGACAATATCCAGCGAGTGCGGAGAGTTCGAGAAACGGCGCGCCGGGATCGAGCAGCAGCGCGATGCGCTCGCGCGGCAACAACTGCCCGCGCTCGTGAAACCGCTTCTTCGACAGTTCCGAGGCCGCGCTGGTGCGTCCCACTACGGCATTGACCCGCTCGATCTGCGCCAGCATTCCCGCGCGATTGGCCAGATAGATGTCGCTCGCGCGGGAAATCGAATTCTCAATCACCGTCATGGATCTGATTTACTCTCACGCCGCCGATGTCGCGTTGAAATGATCGACGAACTTTTGGCGCAATTCGACCTTGCGCAGCTTGCCGGTCGCCGTCATCGGCATCTCGTCGAGAATTTGCACCAGCTTCGGCACCTGGAATCCGCCGAGGGACTTGCGGCAATGGGCGATGATGTCTGCCTCGCCAGTCTGCACGCCCGGCTTCAGCTTGACGAAGGCGGACACCGCTTCGCCCCATTCCGGATGCGGCAGGCCGACCACTGCCGCCTGTAATACGGCCGGATGCGCTAGCAGCGCTTCCTCGATCTTGACCGAGGCGACGTTCTCGCCGCCGGACTTGATCATGTCCTTCTTGCGGTCGACGAACAGCACTTCGCCGTGCTCGTCGATCAGCGCGAGATCGCCGGTGTGATGCCAGCCGAATTTGCGCGCGGCAGCGGTCGCTTCCGGGTCCTTATAATAGCCCAGCATGACGTTTGGCCCGCGATGAACCAGTTCGCCGATCTGTCCCGGCGGCAGCAGGTTGCCCGCGTCATCCATGATCGCGGTCTCGTTGACGATCATCGATTCGCCCCAGTAGTTGCCGAAGCGCGCCAACTGCCGGTCGGGCTGCGACATGGTCGTCGCCGGATACATTTCCGTTTGCCCGCTTGGCTGCACGAAGGTCGGACACAGTTCGGCAATGCACCGCTCCAGCAACGGTCGCGGCATCGGCGCCATGGTGTAGACGCAGGTGCGCAAGGACGAAAGATCGAACTCCTTGCGGCGCGGATGGTCGAGGATCGCCTGATACATCGCTGGCAAGCCGATGAACACCGTCAGCTTGTCGCGCTGGATCGCCTCCATACAGGCCAACGGATCGAATCCGCGCATCAGCGCGAGCTTGCCGCCGACCGAGAGATACGTCAGCAGCAGCACGTGGGCGGCGCAATGGAACAGCGGAAACTGGCCGCTGATGCCGTCGTTGCGATCGAGATGCATCTCGATGGCGTTGCTCATCGCCGCCATCACCACCGCGAGATGGCCGTGCATCGCGCCTTTCGGGCGGGATGTGGTGCCGGAGGTATAGATAATCATGGCCAGATCGCGGTCGTCGAATTCGACCTCGGGTTCGATATCGGAATGCCCCGCGATCAGGTCGTTGAAACTATCCAGGCCCTGCTCTTTTGCCTTGCCTGCAAGATTGACGGCGATCAGGCCGACGCCGCGCTTTTCCAGCGCCGCGCGCCGCTCCGGCTGGGCGTGCAAATTGTCGTCGATCAGCGCAAAGCGCACCCCGGCATGATCGAGGATGTAGTCCATGTCCCCCGGTCCGAGCATGGTGTTGATCGGAACCCAGACGAGGCCAGCGCGGTGGATGCCGAACAGTGCTTTGACGAATTCGACGGAGTTGTTGCAGATCGTCGAAATCTTGTCGCCGGGCTTGAGGCCACGCGCCAGAAGATAGTTGGCGAAGCGATTGGCGTCGTGCTCGATCTCGGTGAAGGTAACCTGCCGCGCGCCGTCGGTCAGCGCGATACGGTCAGGAAATCGCTTCGCCGCGCGGCGCAGGATGTCGCCGACAGCCACGCGCCCGATACGTCCGGGTCCGGGCACGCCGCCCGTTGCGGTTAAATCACTCATGATGTCCTCCCTGTTCCAGCCACGGCTCTGATGTCCGTTTTGACTGTCGTTATTGCATCAGCTTGAGAATTTTCCGCGCCTCGGCGGGCGACGCAATCTCGCGCCCCGCCTTGCGCGCGCAGGCGACGATGCCTTCGATAAGCTGGCCGTTCGAGGTCACCTTGGTGCCGTCGCCGAGATAGAACGTGTCCTCAAGCCCGGTGCGCAGGTGTCCGCCGAGTTCGGCGCAGCGCTGATGCAGCGGCCAGATTTCCTCGCGACCGATGGCGGTGACACTCCAGTTGGCATCCGGCAGTTTCAACTTGAGCAGGATCGGCAGCAAATCGGGATCGGCCGGCATGCCGGAGGCGACGCCCATGACGAAGTTGTATTCCACCGGCCCGGCATACATCCCGGTCTGCCGGTACATCGCCACGCTGCGCACGATACCGACATCGAAGCATTCGAACTCCGGCAGCGTCTTCGTCACCTTCATCACGTCGAGATATTTCTGGATCTTGTCCGGCGGGTTGTCGAACAGATGCGGCGGCCACGCCCAGGTGCCGTCGGCCTTGACCTTGAGATAATTCAGCGAACCGGCGTTGCAGGCCGCGATCTCCGGCTTTGTTTCGCTCACGCAATCCAGCGCGCCCTGATAGTTCGGGCCGACCACGCCGGTGGTGTGGTTGATGATGACGCCGGGGCACGCCTCGCGAATCGCCTGCTGGACTTCCTTCGACAGGTTCACGTCCCACGACGGCATGTGGCCCTTGTCCGGCTCCTGCTGGCGCAGATGCATGTGCATCACCGACGCACCTGCGTCGAACGCGGCCTTCGCCTCCCGCGCCATTTCCTCCGGCGTCACCGGCACATGGTGCTGCTTCGGATTGGTCAGGACGCCGTTGAGCGCACAGGTGACGACGGCTTTATCCATGGTGGCCCTCAGTTCGATCAGGAATTGGCCGTGATGGTAAGGGTCCGGAACCGGCGGCGTCTTGTGGAAACTAGCTGGCCTTGCCAGAATTTCCCGCAGCGTGACGGCTTAACGCAAGTCGCGGACGCCCGGACAGGCGATAAATCCATTCAGGAGAATCGCAATGAACGCCCCGGAACAATTTGCGGACGCACCGGCCGGTCCCTTTCTGACGGCGGAACATCTGGCGTTCCGCGACATGCTGCGGCGCTTCGTGGCGACCGAGATCGAGCCTTTTGCAGCGCAATGGGACGAGGCCGGCGAATTCCCCCGCGAACTTTATCTGAAAGCGGCCTCCATCGGCCTGCTTCAGCTTGGCTTTCCGGAGCAATATGGCGGCGTTCCCTGCGACCGCTTTATTGCCATGATCGCGGCACAGGAACTGGCCCGCGCCGGTTCTGGCGGCGTCAGCGCCAGCCTGAAAAGCCACACCATCGGCGCGCCGCCCATCGTCTATGGCGGCTCGGAGGAATTGAAGGCGCGCGTGCTGCCAGAAATTCTGGCGGGCCGGAAAATTTCCGCGCTGGCGATCACCGAACCCGGCGGCGGCTCCGATGTCGCGAACCTTCGCACCACCGCGCGGCGCGACGGCGATCATTATGTCGTCAAGGGCGAGAAGACCTTCATCACCTCCGGTATGCGCGCGGACTACTACACCGTCGCGGTGCGCACCGGCGGCGAAGGCGCTGGCGGCGTCAGCCTCTTGCTGATCGAGCGCGACACGCCTGGCTTCTCACGCACGCCGCTGAAAAAGATGGGCTGGTGGGCGTCCGACACCGCGACGCTCTATTTCGACGAGTGCCGCGTGCCCGCCGGAAACCTGATCGGCCAGGAGAACGCCGGTTTCAAACTCATTATGAAAAATTTCAACAGCGAGCGGCTCTCCATGGCCGCGGGCTGCGCGTCGGCGGCGCGTGTTTGTGTCGAGGACGCCATTGCCTATGCGCGCGAGCGGCGCACCTTCGGCAAGCGGCTGACCGAACATCAGGTGATCCGCCACAAGATCGTCGATATGGCGCAGCGCGTGGCGGCGACGCAGGCCATGCTGGAAATGCTGATCTGGCGGCTGGAGCGCGGCGACAATCCGGTGGCGGAAGTCTGCATGTGCAAGAACCAGGCGACGCAGACGCTGGCGTTCTGCGCATCCGAGGCCGTGCAGATATTCGGCGGCGCGGGCTATATGCGCGGCCCCAAGGTCGAGCGCATCTACCGCGAGGTAAAGGTCAACGCCATCGGCGGCGGCACCGAGGAAATCATGAAGGATCTGGCGAGCCGCCAGATGGGTCTTTGAGAGATACAAGAAGAATCAGGAAGCACCATGCAGTTCACGCAGGAACACGACGCCATCCGCCGCACCATGCAGCAGTTCATCAAGAACGAGATCAATCCCTACGTCGATGCATGGGAACGCGACGGGATCTATCCCGCGCATGAGGTGTTCAAGAAGATGGGCGATCTCGGCCTGCTTGGCCTGTGCAAGCCGGTCGAATACGGCGGCGCAGGCCTCGACTACAGCTACGGCATGGTGATGGCGGAAGAACTCGGCGCCATCAATGCCGGCGGCGTCGGCATGTCGATCGGCGTGCAGACCGACATGGCGACGCCGGCGCTGGCGCGCTTCGGCTCAGACGAGATGAGGCGCGAGTTTCTCGCGCCCTCCATCGCGGGCGATTACGTGGCCTGCATCGGCGTGTCGGAGCCGGGCGCGGGGTCGGACGTCGCCTCGATCAAAACCACTGCGCGTTCCGATGGCGACGACTACATCATCAACGGCGGCAAGATGTGGATCACCAACGGCACGCAGGCCGACTGGATGTGCCTGCTCGCCAACACCGGCGAAGGCCCGGTCCATCGCAACAAATCGCTGATTTGCCTTCCGATGAAGACCAAGGGCGTCGAAGTCCTGCGCAAACTCGACAAGCTCGGCATGCATTGCTCGGACACGGCGGAAATCCGCTTCACCGATGTGCGCATCCCCAAGCGCAACCGGATCGGCGACGAGGGCAAGGGCTTCACCTACCAGATGCTGCAATTCCAGGAGGAGCGGCTGTGGGCGGTGGCGGCGTGCCTGAAGTCCCATGAGAAGACCATCGACGAAACCATCGAATATACCCGCGCCCGCAAGGCGTTCGGCAAGCCACTGCTGGACAATCAGGTGATCCACTTCCGCCTCGCCGAACTGAAAACCGAAGTCGAACTGCTGCGCTCCCTGCTCTATCGCGCCTGCGAGGAATACATCGCCGGTAACGATGTGACCCCGCTGGCGACGATGGGGAAACTCAAGGCTGGACGGCTGGGACGAGAAATTCCCGATGCCTGCCTGCAATACTGGGGCGGCATGGGCTTTATGAACGAAACCCGCGTCAGCCGCGCCTATCGCGACCGGCGGCTGACCTCGATCGGCGGCGGCGCAGACGAGGTGATGCTGAGCGTGCTGTGCAAATACATGGGCACGCTGCCGGAGCAGTAGACAATGCCGGCGAAATCACGTCATTCAGTCCCGACGGATACGGGCAACAGGGATCAACCGATGCTGACACTTTTCCATTGCGCCAGCGCGCGCGCTCCTTTCGACCGCTCTGGGCGCTGGAAGAACTCGGCATTCCCTACGACCTCAAGATGCTGCCGTTCCCGCCGCGCGTCCTGAAGCGCGAATATCTTGAACTCAATCCGCTGGGCACCATTCCGCTGCTGCTCGACGGCGATACACGAATGACCGAGTCCTCGGCGATCTGTCTTTATCTCGTGACGAAGTACGGCCCCACGCCGCTGAATGTCGCCGTCGATGAACCGGCTTACGGCGCTTATCTAAACTGGCTGTTCTTCGGCGAAGCGACATTGACATTCCCGCAGACCATCTACTTCCGCTATGCGCATCTGGAGCCGGACGAGAAGAAGAACCCGCAGGCCGCGGCTGATTACGCTCGCTGGTTTCTGGCACGGCTGCGGGCGCTCGAAACAGCAGTCTCTCAATCGGACTGGGTTTGCGCCGGACGCTTCACCGCAGCGGACATCTCGGTCGGATACGCTCTGATGTTTGCGCAGTCCAACGGACTGTCCGCGCAGTTCTTGCCGGCCGTCGCTGCATACTGGGAGCGGCTCAAGAATCGCGAAGGTTTCCGCAAGGCCATCGCCGCGCAGGACCGTGCCGGCGCAGAGCAAGGCGTCGCCGCAAGGGTGCCGGCGGCAACCTAAGCTCGCATTCCGATCACTTCAGGCGCGACATCCCGGCCGTTGATGATCTGCAAGCGCCGCGAGCCGGAGAAGATCGCGCTCGGCTGCAATCCGTAAATCCGCCGCAGCGAATGGCTGAAGTGAGTCGAGTCCGGATAGCCTGCGTCGAGCGCGAAGTGTGCCAGATTCCGCTCGACATTGACGTGATGCAGAATGTTCCGTCCGCGCTTCCAGGCCCGGAAGGTCTTGAAGTTCATGCTGGTCTCGTCCTTGAACAGATGCAGGAAGCGCGACAGCGACAGCCTAACATCATTGGCGCAATCCTCCCCGGAAATGCTGCTGGACGGCTTCGCCTGAAACCGCGAGACGATAGCGGAGATGCGCGCATCCAGATCACGCGGCCGCAGGCGGCGCTGCAAGAATATCTGGTCGAAATCGGCGGACGTGAAACCGTTGGTGCCGCTCAATGCCATCGTCGCATAGATCTCGCGAAACCGCGCGGCGAGTCGGCTGGCCGCAACCGGATCATCGCACTGGCGGATGATCTCGGCGAGGTCCTCGTCGCAGACAGATTCCGGCTCGATCAGAAGCCCCAAGACCTCCCGCGATTCCGATGTGATCTTGTGCGGCACATAAGCGGGCACGGCGAGAATTTCGCCGACGCGCGGCGGCTGACCTGCGATCTCAAGCCGCGCGGTGCCGTGCAAAGGCACGCAGACCGCGAGCGCGCCCAGCGCCCTCACCGAGGGTTTTCCATGCAGGCCTGCATAGAACACCCGCTCCGAACTGATCAGCATGAACCGGTCGGGCCGGCCGGAGTTCAGCGCACGCATCGTTTGCTCCCAGAAACTTATTTCACGAGCGATTGGTTCGCTTCTTGTGAGCGGTACACCTTGGCGGCGCGCCGGCGAAATTAAGATAAGACGCGGCAGCTTAGTCAAGCGCTTAATTAATTTGTGAAGCGTCATGTTTGCTGGCTAAGTGCAGCCATAAAAAAATGCAGGTGCTGCAACGCAGCGAAGGAAACGCGCATGGCTTACGAATTCGCCAAGGTCGAACGCAAAGGTCCGCTTACCATCGTCACGCTCAATCGCCCGGAGGTGATGAATGCGGTGCATTCGCCGATGCACTTTGAGCTGCATCGCCTGTTCAACGAATTCAGCAACGATCCGGAGCAATGGATCGCCATCGTTACGGGTGCAGGCGACAGGGCGTTCTCCGCGGGCAACGACCTGAAATGGCAGGCCCAGGGCGGGCAGCGCGGCTGGGACACCAGCGGCTTTGCCGGACTGACCCACCGCTTCGATTGCGACAAGCCGATCATCGCCGCTGTCAACGGCGTAGCGATGGGCGGCGGTTTCGAGATCGCGCTGGCCTGCGATCTCATCATCGCGTCGGAAAATGCGACCTTCGCCCTGCCCGAGCCGCGCGTCGGCCTCGCCGCACTCGCCGGCGGGTTGCACCGCCTGCCGCGCCTGATCGGCCTCAAGCGGGCGATGGGCATGATCCTGACCGGCCGCCACGTCCCGGCGCGGGAGGGACTTGAACTCGGCTTCGTCAACGAAGTGGTTCCGAAGGGCGAAGCGCTGGCGGGCGCGGAGCGCTGGGCCAATCTCATCCTGCAAAACGGCCCGATGTCGATCCGCGCCTCGAAGCAGGCCATGCATCGCGGCCTCGGCGTGTCGCTGGAACAGGCTCTCGCCGAGCAGTTCGACTATCCCGCCGTCAAGGCGCTCGCCGCGTCCGAGGATTACATCGAGGGCCCGAAGGCTTTTGCGGAAAAGCGCGCGCCGCAATGGAAGGGGCGATAAAGAACGCAGGCGCGGGACAGATCAAGACTGGCCCCCGCGCCCGCAACCGTCACACTTCGATCAGAACATCAAGCCGTCCTTCACCAGCACCCAGCGACCGCCCTTGACCTGCTGGACCTGCGTCACCGTGCTGGCGAGATGGTTCGTCTTGGAGAACTTGGTCGGCGGCGAGTTGAAGATGTCCTGGAACACGTCGCCGGACTCCATTGCATCCAGCATCTTTGTGCCGGTGAGATCCTTGCCCGCCTTCTTTGCATAGTGAGCGAAGGTCATGATGGCGTTATAGCCGACGATGGCCTGCGTGTTGGCGTCGGTACCGAATGCCTTCTTGTAGTTCACCAGCCAGTCCTTCACCTTGCCCTTGGCAGTGTCCTCATAAGGGATTTCAAACCCGCCCGCCGCGTAGAGTCCCTCGACGGCATCCTTGCCGAGCGCGGGCACTTCCAGCACGTTGGTCGGCAATGCCCCGAGGAACGTCACGTCCCAACCGAGCTTCTTCGCTTCGGCCATGCCACCGATGGTTTCGCGGATCACCGTGCCAAGCACCACGAGATCGCAGCCGTCGGATTTCATCTTGGCGACCTGCGCGCTGAAATCGGACGCGCCGCGCTTGTAGCTGGTGACCGATGCAGGCGTCAGCTTCATGGCGGCAACCTGCTGCGTGAAGCCGTCGAGGATATTTTTGCCGTATTCATCATCCTGGTGCATGATGCAGGGCTTGGAAAATTTCTTCCACTCGATCATGTGCTTGACCGCAGCCCGCGTGCTTTCAACATAGGGCAGGATGTTGTTGAACTTCAACCGCTCCTGCGGCTTCGCCGGATCGAACTTGAACGTGAACTCAGCCGATGTCAGCGGAAAGAGTTGCAACACGCCCGCGTCGAACAGGATGTCCTGCGCCGCCAGCACGGTGGGCGAACCCATCGGGCCGACCATGGCGAAGATCTTGTCCTTCTCGATCAGCTTCTGCGAGGCCAGCACCGCGCGCTTCGGATCGTAGCCGCTGTCCTCGACAATCAGCTTGATCTTGCGGCCGTTGATGCCGCCGGCCGCATTGATCTCGTCGGCCGCCATCTTCATGCCGTTGGCGACCGGCACGCCCCAGCCCTTGATCGGGCCGGACAGATCCTGATGCGATCCGACGACGATTTCCGTCGGGGAAATTCCCTGATTGGTCACCTTGGTCTGCGCGAAGGCCGGCGACTGGGTCAGCGCGAACGCCCCCACCGCAAGGCCCAACGCCTTGAACGATTTCGACATAGCGGTCTCCTCTCTGTTGGCCCATTTTCAGCGAAGGCCGGGGCCTTGTATCCTTTCGCCGCTGAGCGGCCCTTGCGGACCGCGGAATGCGCTTCTTGTGACGCAATAGGGTCGCGAGCTTACGCCATGGCGCCCGCCCGGTACATTGCATCGATTTCGGCTGCGTAGGACTTGTTCACGAAACTGCGCTTCAGTTTCATGGTCGGGGTCAGTTCCTCGTCTTCCGGTGTCAGTTGCCGCTCGATCAGGTGGAACTTCTTGATCGTTTCGACGCGGGCGAAATTCGCATTCACCGTCTCGATCTCGCGCCGGATCAGATCCTGAATTTCCGGCGCACGGCACAGGCTGGCATAGTTGGTGAACGGAATGTCGTAGTCCTGCGCGAACTTCTCGACGTTCTCATGATCGATCATCACGAGGCACGTCAGATAAGGCCGCTTGTCGCCGATCACCACCGCGTCCGAGATGTAAGGCGAGAACTTGAGCTGGTTCTCGATTTCCGATGGCGTGATATTCTTGCCGCCGGAGGTAATGATGATGTCCTTCATCCGGTCGGTGATCTTGACGAAGCCCTCGTTGTCGATGGTGCCGACGTCGCCGGTGTGCAGCCAGCCGTGCTGGTCGATGGTCTCCGCGGTTTTCTCCGGTTGGTTCAGGTAGCCCATGAAAAGATAATCGCCCTTCACCAGAATCTCGCCTCGCGGACAGATCTTAACCTCGCCCCACGGCGCGGCCTTGCCGACCGAGCCGAGCTTGATGCGATCGTTCGGCATCAGCGTCGCCACGCCGCAATTCTCGGTCTGGCCATAGACCTCGCGCATGTCGAGACCGAGTGCGAGATACCAGCGGATCAGGTCCGGCGAGATCGGCGCGGCACCGGTGAATGCGATCCGCACGCGATCCAGCCCCAGCATGCGGCGGATATTGCGAAACACCAGCCAGTAGGCCGCCCTGCCCGCGAGCCGCAGCGACAGCGGCGCGGGCCGCCCCTCCAGCCTGTAGTCGGTCAGGCGCTGACCTATGTTGATCGCTTGGCGATACATCCATTGCTGGAACGGCGTCGCATCCTTCAGCGCAATGGTGATGGCGGAATAGAATTTCTCCCAGATGCGCGGCACGGCGAGAAACGCCGTCGGCTGCACCTCGCGCAGATTGTCCGGCACGGTTTCCGGACTTTCGGCGAAATTCATCACCGAGCCCACGGCGACGGAAAGATAATAGCCGCCGATCCGTTCTGCGACGTGACACAGCGGCAGGAACACCAGCCGCTCCTCATGATCCGTCGGCGCCAATAGATAATCGGCATAGCGCATCTGGTAGGTGACGCTGCGGTTGGAATGCATCGCGCCCTTCGGCGGTCCGGTTGTTCCCGAGGTATAGACCAGAATGGCGAGATCGTTCGGCCCGCGGCTTTCGATCATCGCGTTCCAGAGCGCGTCACGACCCTGCATGTGATTGCGGCCGAGCGCCATGAACTCGTCGAGCGACATCACCATCGGGTCGCTGAAGCCGCTCAGGCCTTCCATGTCGAATACGACGATCTTCTCGATCACCGGACACTTCGCACGGCAGGACAGAACCTTGTCGAGCTGTTCGTCATCCTCGACGAAGATCACTTTGGATCGGGAATCGTTGACCAGATACTCGACCTGGTTCGGGGAGTCGGTCGGGTAGATGCCGGACGACACGCCGCCCGCGCACAGCACGCCCATGTCGGCATAGACCCATTCGGGTGTCGCATTGGCGACGATGGAGGCAACATCGCCGGGCCGGAAGCCGACGGCATCGAGTGCATAAGCGATCTCCTTCGCCTTTTGCTGCCACTCGCGCCAGCTTGTCGACTGCCAGACGCCGAGATGCTTTTCGCGAATCGCCGGCCTGTCGCCACGCGTTTCCACTGCGAGCAGAAAGCTCTTCGCGATCGTGTCCGCGACGGTCATCACTGCGGGTCTCGCCATGGCTCGCTCCCTGTCTTCTGCCGCATACAAGTCGATGCAGCGCCGATTTCTCCTGCGTTTGCCGCCCGATCTTGTCGCCGGGCTTTTTTCGCCGCGCCTCTATCTCCACGTCTTTTTCTTCTTCCAGCGCCGTTCGCCCCGCGCGCCGTCTTCCTTGGCGCCGAGGTAGAACTCCTGAATGTCCTGCGACATCATCAACCGCTCACAGGTGTCGTTCATCACCACGCGCCCGATCTCCAGCACATAGCCATAATGTGCGGTCTCCAGCGCGACCTTGGCGTTCTGCTCGACCAGCAGGATCGACATGCCCTGCTCCTCGTTGACGCGCTTGATGATGGTGAAGATCTCCTTCACCAGAATGGGCGACAGGCCGAGCGACGGCTCGTCGAGCAGCAACAGCGCCGGACGATTCATCAGCGCGCGGCCAATAGCCAGCATCTGCTGCTCGCCGCCGGACAGTTGACCGGCCGGCTGATCGACGCGCTCGCGCAGCCGCGGGAAATAGCCGTAGACCCGTTCCAGATCGCCGGCGACCGCGTCGCGATCCTTGCGCGGGTAAGCGCCCATCATCAGGTTCTCGCGCACGCTGAGGAACGGAAACACCTCGCGGCCTTCGGGCACATGGCTGAGGCCGAGGCGCACGATCCTGTCCGCCTCCATGCGCTGGATCGGCTGGCCCTGAAATTCGATGGAGCCTTTCTGCGGATCGAGAATGCCGGAGATGGTCTTGAGCACCGTCGTCTTGCCCGCGCCATTGGCTCCGAGCAGGGTGACGATCTTGCCGCGCGGCACTTCGAGACTGATGCCGCGAATGGCCATGATCGGCCCATAATAGCTTTCGATGTTGCTGAGCCTGAGAATGATGTCGGCGCTGCTCATGACATCGTCCTCATGCGCCGATATAGGCGGCGACGACATCGGGATGGGCCTGCACCTCGGCGGGCGCGCCCATCGCCAGCACGCGGCCGTAGTTCAGCGCGATCACCCGATCCGAGACACGATTGACCAGCGTCATGTCGTGCTCGACCATCAACACGGTGATGCCCAGCTCGGTCTTCATATCGCGGATCCAGAACGACATGTCGTCGGTCTCCTCCACATTCAGGCCCGACGACGGCTCATCCAGCAGGATCAGCTTCGGCTCGGTGCACAGCGCGCGCGCCAGTTCGATCACTTTGCGCACGCCATAGGGCAATCCCGAGATGAGCTTGTCCCGATGGGCGGCGAGGTCAAGGAAATCGATGACCTGCTCGACGCGGCGGCGATGCGCTTTTTCGTCGCGGCGCACATTGGGCAGGAACAGCAGGTCTTCCCACAAGCTCGTTGTGCAGTGCCGGTGCCGCCCGACCAGCAGGTTGCTCAGAACCGTGGCGTTCTCGAACAGTTCGATGTTCTGGAATGTCCGCGCGATACCGAGCTTGGCGATGCCGTAGGCTGGCTCCTCGGTGATGTCCTGATCCTCGAAGTAAAGCCGCCCCGAAGTCGGATTATAGAGCCGCGAGATCAGGTTGAAGATCGAGCTTTTGCCCGCCCCGTTCGGACCGATGATGGAGAGGATTTCGCCCTTCTCCACTGCAAAGCTGACGGAATCCACCGCCTTCAGGCCGCCGAAATGAAGCGAGAGATTTTCGGCACGGAAGCAGCTCATCGGTTCCGCTCCGATTTGACGTAGATCTTCTGCCGCTTGAAGGTCGCGCGCTTGTAGAGCGGAAACATCTGAAAGAAGAGCTTGATCTTCAGCCAGCGGCCGTAGATCCCGTAAGGCTCGAACAGGATGAACAGCATAATAAGCAGGCCGTAGATCGCGCCCTTCAGGCCGTTTGCGGAGGCCATCGCAGCGACATTCTTCTGGATATGGGCCGCCTGCTCGGCCCCTGCGCCGAACGCTGCGGCGAGGCTCGCGACAACGCCCGGAATATCGTCCTTCAGGAAGGTCAGGAACGGATCGACCATCACGATGAAAATCGCGCCCAGCACCGCGCCGTGCAAACTCAGCACACCGCCGATGATAATGACCATGATGAACTCGATGGAGAGTTGAAGCGTGAACATCTCCGGGCTGATGAAGCTCAGCTTGTGCGCGAACAGACAGCCCGCCAGCCCGGTGATGGCCGCGCTTAGCGCGAACGACTTCACCTTGTAGAGCGAGACATTGATGCCCATGCTCTTCGCCGCCGTCTCGCTGTCGCGGATGGCGACGAAGGCGCGGCCGGTCGGCGAGCGCATCAGATTGAGCGTGCCGAGGATGACCAAGATCAGCAGGCCGAGACAGATGAAATAAAAGGCGGGGCTGTCGCGCGGCACGCTGTCGCCGAACAACTGGATCGCGCGGACCCGCATGCCCTCGTTGCCGTTGGTGACGTGTTCCCAGCGCGCCAGGATTTCTTCCACGATCAGCGCGAACGAGATGGTGGCGATGACCAGATAGATACCCTGCAACCGCAGCGCCGGGAATCCAACCATGGCGCCGATGATGCCGGTCAGGATGCCGGCCGCGAGGAAATAGACCGGAAACGGCACGCCAAGCTGTTGCAGATAGGCCGTCGTGTATGCGCCGATGGCGAGAAACGCCGCGTGTCCCAGCGAGGCCTGCCCGGTGAAGCCGGTCAGGATCATCAGCCCGACGCCGACGGTGGCGTAGATGCAGACGAACACGAGCTGGCTCATGATGTAGCTGCTCAGCACGAACGGCGCGATCACGAGCAGCGCCAGCAGCGCGCCGTAGGACCAAATGTAACCGCTGTGCGGGATCAGGCGGATGTCGTCGTTGTAGTCCGTCTTGAACAGAAACCGCATCCGCGCCCCTCAGACTTTCTTCCGCATGTGAAGCCCGAAGATTCCCTCAGGTTTCAGCAGCAGGACCGCAAGCAGCACGATATAGGGGGCGACGTCCTTCCATCCCTGCGGCAGGTAGAAGCCCGCCATGCTTTCGATCACGCCGATCAGCACGCCGCCGACCACCGCGCCGGGGATCGACCCGAATCCACCCAGCACGGCGGCCGGGAACGCTTTCAGCCCGAGCACGAGGCCGACATTGGAATGAATGAACGTGATCGGCGCGAGCAGCACGCCGGCGCAGGTCGCGACCGCAGCACTGATCGCCCAGACGATCGACACCACGCGCTTGACCGGGATACCCATGTAATAGGCCGCGAGCATGTTCTCGGAGCTGGCGCGCATCGCGGTGCCAAGCCTCGTCCTGTTGAAAAACAAATACAGCACGCCGCACAGAATGATGGTCGCGGCAATCACCGACAGCTTATCGTAGGCCAGCACGAGGCTGCCGAGCCGCAGCACGCCCTGGCTGAACGGCGTCTCAATCTTGAGATCGTCGGTGCCCCAGATCATGCCCGCCACGGAGCGCAGGAAGAAGCCGAGGCCGATCGTGGCCATGATGATGGAGAATTGCGGATAGCCGAGAATCGGCCGCACCACGAGGCGTTCGGCCAGCATACCGAACAGAGCCATTGCGCCAACGGCGGCAATGAAGCCGAGCCAGTAGTTGAAGCCGAGCAGGCTGATGAAGGTGAAGGCGAAGAAACCGCCGAGCATCATCAAGTCGCCCTGCGCGAAGTTGACGACCTCGGTGGCCTTGTAGACAAGGACGAAGCCAAGAGCGATCAGGCCATAAACACAGCCGAGCGCAATGCCGCTCACCAACTGCTGAACGAAGTCCAGCATTCCGGGTATCCCTCCCCCACGTGCCGCGATTCTGTCGATCGCCTTAGGTCACGTCGCGATCCTATCGATCGCCCTGGTCAGTTCTTGTGTCGATTAGCTATGCGTTTTTGTGTTCTTGTCCGGACAATCAGACCTCAAACAATGACGGCGTGTCAACAACACGCAAATCGGTTGCGCTGCAACGAGAGGCGTTCAACGGTTCATTTCAGGATTACCGGCGCACGGAACAGAGAAGTGCGATGTCTTGCCGCGCGGTTGTGCTGGTCTTGCCTCAACCGCGATGCGTGGCGATCCAGTCGTCGAGCGCCTTCACTTCATCGGCCGACAGGCGCAGACCGAGCTTGGACCGCCGCCAGACAATGTCCTCGGCGTTGCGCGCAAACTCGTGCGCGATGAGATAGCGGACTTCGCGTTCGGTCAGCGTGTCGCCGAACAACTGTCCGAGATCGGTGGCGGATGCTGCGTTGTCGAGAACTTTGCGGGCGCGCGTCCCGTAGGCGTGCGCGAGGCGGAGCGCGAGGACGCGCGACAGGAACGAATGATCGCGGATCAGTTCGTCCGCCAGCGCCGGGATCGCCGAAACATCGAGATCGCCGCCGGGCAATGGCGTGTTCCCGGTCCAACCCGCAGGCTTCGCCTTGCCCGGCAGATGTTTTTCCAATCGTTCCAGCGCTTCCTCGGACAGGCGGCGATAGGTCGTAATCTTGCCGCCGAAGATCGACAGCAGTGGCAGCCCGCCCGGCGCATCGAATTCGAAGACATAATCGCGTGTCGCTGCCTTCGCTTCACTCGCGCCGTCATCATACAGCGGACGCACACCGGCATAGGCCCACACGACGTCTTCCGGATTCACAGGCTTGGCGAGATAGTCGTTCACCGACCGGCAGAGATAGGCAATCTCCTCCGCCGAGGCTTTCACCTTGGAAGGATCGCCGTCGTAGTCGCGATCAGTCGTCCCGATCAGGGTGAAGTCATTCTGGAACGGAATGACGAAGACGACGCGGCCATCGGCGTTCTGGAAGGTGTAGGCATGGTCGTGATCGTAGAGGCGCGGCACGACGATATGCGAGCCCTGCACCAGGCGCACCTTGGCCTTGGCGTTGATTCCGGCGCGGCGGGTCAGAACGTCCTCGACCCATGGGCCGCCTGCATTCACCAGCGCCCGCGCCTTGATGCTGCTCTGCGCACCGGTGATCGTGTCTTCGAGCATCACCTGCCAGCAATCGTCCAGCCTCCGCGCCTCGACAGCGCGGGTTTTCGTACGGATCACCGCGCCGCGATCTGCCGCATCGCGCGCGTTGAGAACCACAAGCCGGGCGTCGTCGACGAAGCAATCCGAATATTCAAATCCCCTGGTGAAGCGGCCCGGCGCAAGCGGCTGACCGACCGGGTCACGCGCAAGATCGACCGTGCGCGTGGCGGGCAGCAGACGCCGCCCACCGAGATAATCGTACATGAAGAGGCCGAGCCGCAGCAGCCACGCAGGACGCAGTCCCGCGTGATGCGGCAACACAAACCGCAATGGCTGGATGATGTGCGGTGCAATCTGCCACAGCACTTCCCTCTCCATCAGCGCTTCGCGGACAAGCCGGAACTCGTAATATTCCAGATAGCGCAGGCCGCCATGAATGAGTTTGCTCGACCACGAAGAGGTGCCGCTGGCCAGATCGTTCATTTCACAGAGAAAGACGGAATTGCCGCGACCCGCGGCATCTCGGGCGATACCGCAGCCGTTGATCCCGCCACCAATGATTGCGAGGTCGAAGACCCGGCCCGGCAGATCGCCATGGGACAGGTCAGTGGAGAAATCGGTCATTCAGCACCAGAAATAAGCTATCGAATCCGATGGTGCTGGTGTTCGGGCGTGAGGTCAACTCGGTTGCCAAAGGCCACCGCTGGGGACTGCCTTTTTGGTCAGACCGCCGTCTTGCGGTGCCGGATCGGCGAACCGAAAGTCAGGCTGGCGGCGGCGTCGATGATGGTGTTGGTGTCCAGACCGTAGTGGGCATAGAGATCGCCTACGGTGCCGGTCTGGCCGAATTTCTCAACGCCCAGCGCCTCAACGCGGTGGCCCTGTACACTACCAAGCCACGCCAGCGTCGCCGGGTGACCATCGATCACGGTAATGAGTCCGCAATCGCGCGGCAGCGGCGATAAAAGCCGTTCGATGTGACTCGTTTCGCGCGGACCGCCGTTGCGCCGAAGTCTGCGTGACGCAGTCCAGCCGGCGAGCAGCCGGTCGGCCGAAGTAATGGCAAGCAAACCGATGTCACGGCGGCTTTCACCCAGCAGGCCTGTCGCCTCGATGGCTTCCGGCGCAACCACGCCGGTGTATGCGATCACCAGTTCCGCATTCGGCCCTGGCTTGCGCAGCCAATAGGCTCCCGCCGCGATGTCGCTCGCAAGCTCGGGCGTCATCACACGCTGCGGCTGATCGAGTGTCCGCGTCGACAGACGCAAATAGACCGAACCGCCATCCTCGTCGCGCTGCATGTGCTCGAAGCCCCAGCGCATAATGACCGCGAGTTCGTCCACGAATGCGGGCTCGAACGACGTCAATCCATCCTGCGCCATCCCGATCAGCGGCGTGGCGATCGACTGGTGCGCGCCGCCCTCCGGCGCCAGCGTGATGCCCGACGGCGTCGCCGCCACCATGAAACGCGCGTCCTGATAGCAGGCATAATTCAACGCATCGAGCCCACGCTCGATGAAGGGATCATACAGCGTGCCCACGGGCAGCAGCCGTTCGCCGTTGATCGAGTGCGACAGGCCGAGCGCCGACAGCATGATGAACAGATTCATCTCCGCAATGCCGAGCTCCATGTGCTGGCCCTTCGGCGAATAATCCCACGCGAAAGTCGATGGGATCTTCTCCTTGCGATACAGATCTGCGTTCTCGGCCAGTGCGAACAGGCCGCGCCGATTGACCCACGCACCGAGATTGGTCGACACCGTCACATCCGGCGACGTGGTGACGATGCGCTCGGCAAGCCTGGTGTCGCCACGCGCGAGTTCATTGAGGATCAGGCCGAAGCCCTGTTGCGTCGCCATGCGCGGTGTCAGCGTCACGCCAAGCTGCGCGGGAACCTCGACCTTCGGCGCGTCCAGCCGCCGCGCGCCATCGCGCGCGAAGATTACATTCTTCAAAAACGCCTCAATGCGCGCATGGTCGAGCGGCAATCCTTCCAGCCGGTCCCATTCATGGCCGGGACGGATGTTCTGCGCGGCGCGGAAGGTTTCCATCTGTGCCACGGTCATCAGGCCGGCATGATTGTCCTTGTGGCCCTGGAACGGCAGGCCGACGCCCTTGATGGTGTAGGCGATGAAGCACACCGGACGATCGTGGTCGATCGTCTCGAACGCTTCCAGCATGCTCGCCATGTCGTGGCCGCCGAGATTCGACATCAGCGCCAGCAGTTCATCGTCGCTGCGCTTTTCGATCAGCTTCGTCACCGCGCCCTGATCGCCGATGTCGTCGAGCAGATGCCTGCGGAACGCAGCACCACCCTGAAAACACAGTGCCGCATACATCTGGTTCGGGCAGCTATCGATCCACTTTCGCAACGCCTCGCCACCGGGCTCGGCGAACGCCGCCTGCATCAGCTTGCCGTACTTCACGATCACCACATCCCAGCCGAAATTGCGGAACATGGTCTCGAGCTTTTCCCACAAGCCTTCGCGGATCACGGCGTCGAGGCTTTGGCGGTTATAGTCGATCACCCACCAGGTGTTGCGCAGGCCCTGCTTCCAGCCTTCCAGCAGGGCCTCGAAGATATTGCCTTCGTCGAGTTCGGCGTCGCCGACCAACGCGATCATGCGGCCTTCCGGCCGGTCCTTCATCCAGCCGTGTGCTTTGACGTAGTCCTGCACCAACGACGAGAACAACGTCTGCGCCACGCCGAGGCCGACCGAGCCGGTGGAGAAATCCACATCGTCGATGTCCTTGGTGCGCGAGGGATAGGACTGCGCGCCCTTGAAGCCGCGGAAGTTCTCCAGCTTGTCGCGGGTCTGCTGCCCGAGCAAGTACTGGATCGCGTGAAACACCGGGCTGGCGTGCGGCTTCACCGCCACGCGATCCTCGGGCTTCAGCACGCCGAAATACAGCGCTGACATGATCGTCGCCAGCGATGCCGACGAGGCCTGATGGCCGCCGACCTTGAGGCCATCGGAATCCGGACGGATATGGTTGGCGTGGTGGATAGTCCACGAGGACAGCCACAAGACCTTGCGGGCCAGTGCGTTCAGAACTTCGAGACGGGACGGTTCGATGGACTTGCTGGCAGGCATGGGACTCACCGCAGGGCTGATGCTCCGCTCATGCTAATCCTCAGCGGTCTTTGAAAAATCTCAAATCATATCGACGCGGCCTCAGTTATTGGGATATCATCCCAATAACTATCATTATTGAGAGATTTTATCCCAATGGAAACCCTGGACGCCATCGACCGCAAGATTCTGACCCTCCTGCAAGCCGACAGCCGCGTGACCATGCAGGAACTGGCCGATCAGGTCGGACTTTCGGTGTCGCCCTGCCATCGCCGCGTCAAGCTGCTGGAGGAGCGCGGCGTGATCACCCGCTATATCGCGATGGTGGACCAGAAGTCGGTCGGACTTCCGGTCAGCGTGTTCATTTCGATCAAGCTGGAGCGGCAGAAGGAAGAAGATCTCGATCGGTTCGCCAAGGCGATCTCGAAGTGGAAGGAAGTGCTGGAATGCTATCTCATGACCGGCAACCGCGATTACCTGCTGCGCGTCGTCACCGCCGACTTGCCGTCCTATGAGACTTTCATCAAGACCAAGCTGACACGACTAGACGGCATAGCCTCCATCGAGTCGAGCTTCGCGCTCAGCCAGGTGAAATACACCATCGCGCTGCCGGTGTAGATCTAAGCTGGTGGAAGGACCCACTATTCCTGCGTCTTCACACCTGCAAGGTGTCGCCACCCTTGAGGTGCAGAATTTCGCGGGCTTCGTCCGGCGACGCGATCTCAAGGCCGAGGCCTTCGATGATCTTGCGCGCGAGACGGACCTGCTCGGCGTTCGATTCCGCCATGCGGCCCGGAGCCGCCCAAAGCGAGTCCTCAAGCCCGACGCGGATGTTGCCGCCCATTGCCGCCGCCATCGCCGCGATCGGTAACTGGTTGCGCCCCGCGCCCAGCACCGACCAGACATACTGGTCGCCGAACAGCCGATCCGCCGTGCGTTTCATGTGCAGCACGTCTTCCGGATGCGCGCCGGTGCCGCCTTGCAATCCGAACACCGTCTGCACGAACAACGGGGCCTTCACCAAACCCTGATCGAGGAAGTATTTGAGGTTATAGAGATGCGCGGTATCGTAGCATTCGAACTCGAAGCGCGTGCCGCTGCCCGACAGCGTGGTCAGCACATATTCAATGTCCGCGAAGGTGTTGCGGAAAACGATGTCCTTGTTCTCAAGATGCTTGCGCTCCCACTCATGCTCGAAAGACTTGAAGCGGTTGAGCATGCCAAAGAAGGCGAAGTTCATCGATCCCATGTTGAGCGAGGCGACTTCCGGCTTGTAAACCGCCGCCGGCCGGACACGCTCGTCCACCTTCATGGTCGGCGCGCCGCCGGTGGTGAGGTTCACTACCGCGTTGGAGCGCTGCTTGATGATCTTGAGGAACGGCGCGAATGCTTCCGGACTCTGGTCGGGCTGGCCGGTCTTCGGGTTGCGCGCGTGAAGATGGACGATGGCCGCGCCCGCTTCCGCTGCACCGATCGCCGCATCAGCGATTTCCTGCGGCGTCACCGGCAGCGCCTTGGACATCGACGGCGTGTGAATCGCGCCGGTGACGGCGCAGGTGATGATGACTTTACGGCTCATTTTCTTGTCTCTCTTCTTGCCAGTCGGTTGAATTATAACTTGGTGTCCTGCTTGGCCTTGTGCGCGACCAGCGCCGCAAGGCGCTCGTTGCGGCGGTTCGTCAGCGCCGCGATCCGCGCCGGGGTCGGCTGATGCGGCCATGCCGCAATGACGCGATCGATATTCGGACTCTCATAGACTTCGGGACCGGCCGACGCCGCTGCAAGCTCTTTATAAAAGCCGGTGTAGCGCGCGCAATAATCCGGAATGCCGCCGGGCGCATTCAGTTCGATAGTCTCGAATGGCCCGAGGAACGACCATCGCAACCCTAGGCCATCCTTGATGGTGTGGTCGAGATCCTCGGCCGACATGTAGCCCTCGCCCACCAGCCGGAAGGCTTCCGCCAACAGCGCGCCCTGCAAGCGGTTGAGCACGAAGCCGTTGATCTCCTTGTTGACCGTGACCGGCACCTGCCCGATGGCGCGATAGATCTCCCGCGCGCGGCTGATCGCATCAGGCGAGGTCCACGGCGCGCCGCACAGCTCGACCAGCGGCACCAGATGCGGCGGATTGACCGGATGACCGACAAGGCAGCGCGCGCGGCCTTTCAGGTTTTCCGTGAAGCGTGAGGCGACGATGGCCGATGTCGACGACACCAGCAGCGTGTCCGGCGCGGCGAGGCGATCAAGCTCGGCGAAAAGCGCGATCTTGTCCTCGATCTTCTCGGGGCCATTCTCCTGAACGAACTCGACGTCCTTCACAGCGTCGGCCAGACTCGACGCCACCGAAATCCGCGCCATCGCCCCATCGGGATCGTCCGCAAGCCCATGACGGTTCAGCGCACGCAACTCGTCATGGATCAAATTTTTAGCTGCGCTCAATGTGGCGGCATGCGGATCGGTGAGCCGCACGTTCCAGCCCGCGCGCGCGAAAATCGCGGCCCAGGCCCGACCGATCAGACCAACTCCGACAATGGCGACGTTTCCTTTATTGATCATGTTTCTTGTCTTTCGCCCTTACAGCCATAACACCTTGCGGCGCAGATCGAGATCGTCGCGCAATGCCTTCGACGGACCCTCGTGGATGATGCGCCCGCGCTCCAGCGCCACCGTTGTATCCGACAGGGCCAGCGCAAGATCAAGATGATGATCGACTATGATGATCGCGACTTCCTTGCGCAGGCGGTCGAACGCCTCGAACAATTGCTCGACCACCGCAGGCGCCAGCCCCTCAAACGGTTCATCCAGCAGCAACACCCGCACGTCGCCCGACAGCGCGCGCGCCACGGCCACCATCTGCTGCTCGCCGCCGGAAAGATAATCCGCCGGGCTGTCCAGCCGCTCGCGAATACGGGGAAAGTATTCGTAGACCCGCTCGCGGGTCCAGTGCACGCCGTTGCCGGTCTGCCGCTTCAATCCGCCGAGTTCGAGATTGTGCTCGACGCTCATACCCGCAAAGAGACCGCGCCCCTGCGGCACGTAGCCGATGCCGAGACGCGCGCATTCGGCAGATGCGCGCCCGGCCAGTTCGACGTCGGCAAGTTTGATCGATCCATTCGAGGCCGGCGCGATACCGACCAGCGTTTTCAGCAACGTCGATTTTCCCGCGCCGTTGCGGCCGAGCAGCGCGATGATCTCGTTGTTGTGCAGGGTGAAGGTGACGTCGTTGAGAATGTGGCTCTTGCCATAGAACGTATCGACGCCATTGACTGTCAGCAGCGTGCTGGTTTGCGCCGAGGTCTCGCGCGGCTTCGCCGCGACGGCAGCGGCACCCGAGCCGATATAGATTTCCTGAACCTTCCTGCTGTTGCGCGCGTCCTCGACTGTGCCGTCCAGCAGCACACGGCCCTCGTTCATCACCGTCACATGATCGGCCAACGCAAACACCCGGTCGATGTCGTGTTCGACCAGCAGCACCGGCAGATCGGACGAGATGCGCTTGATGATCGCGCCGATGCGCTCGCGCTCAGCGGCGGCCAATCCCGCGAGCGGCTCGTCGAGCAGCAGCACGCGCGGCGCGGTAGCAAGCGCGACACCCATGTCGAGCAGCCGCTGGCCGCCGTAGGACAGCGCGCCCGCCTCGGCCTTCTCGATGCCAGCGAGGCCGAGATAGCGGATGATCTCGTCGGTCTCGCGGTTGATCGCCTCGATCGACAGCGCATTGGTGAAAGGATCGAAGCGGCACGGGTGACGCGCCTGCACCGCAAGCCGGATGTTCTCGCCGACACTTAGTTCCGGAAACAGATTGGTAATCTGAAACGAGCGGCCGATGCCCGCTTTGGCGATCTCTTCGGGAGAATGACCGGCGATGGGCTTGCCCATCAATGTTGCCTCGCCCTCGTCCGGCGGGAACATGCCGGACAGAAGATTGAACGCCGTGGTCTTGCCCGCGCCGTTGGGACCAATCAGGGCATGCAGCGTGCGGTCAGCGATGGAAATGTTGATGCCCTGCACCGCCTTGATGCCGCCGAAACTCTTGACCATATCGCGGGCGGCAAGCACCGGCCCTTCGATCTTGGCTTTCGGCCGTAGGAATTCCGGCAGCGGCAGCGCCTCGATCTTGCGCGCCGACATGGCGGCATCTTCAGTCACCTTCTTGCGGAACGGCGCGAGAAGCCGCTCGCCAACGCCGATCAGGCCCGTAGGCGAGAACACGATGAAGCCGACGAACACCAGGCCGAGCCAGAGAAGCCAGTTCTCGGTGTAGATGCCGAGAAACTCGCGAAACAGGATAAAGAACAGCGCGCCGAGCGCCGGACCGAGAAAACTGCGCATCCCGCCGATCACGACCATCGCCAGCAATTCGCCGGAGAACGCCACCGAAATCGGATCGGCCGAAGTCATGCGGTTCTTGTAGAGCAGCAGGATGCCGGCCAAGCCGGTGAGCGCCGCAGACAACACAAAGGCCGCGAGCTTGTAGCGATTGGTCGGATAACCGAGAAACCGCGCGCGCTGCTCGTTCTCGCGGATCGCCACCAGCACGGTGCCGACGGTGGAATTGTGGAAACGCCACAGCAGCAGCAGCACCGCGAAGGCGATGGCCGCGACGAACCAGTAATAAGTCGTTTGCGAATCGAGATTAAATCCGAAGATCGTCGAGCGGACGATGCCGCCGATGCCGTTCTCGCCGCCGGTCACATCGGTCCACCGGAACGACACGGTGTAAAGCATTGCCGCCAGCGCCAAAGTCAGCAGCGAGAAATAGACCCCGCGCCGCCGCAGAATGAGAAAGCCGAACGGCACCGCCACCAGCATAATAATGAGGATGGCCCCGATCGCCGGACCGAAGAACGATCCCGGCATCAGGTTGCGCTGAAGCAGCGCCGCAGCATAGGCGGCCAGCCCGAACCAGGCACCGTGACCGAACGACACCAGCCCTGTGTGGCCGACAAGAATATTGAGCGCCATGCAGGCGATGCCGAACACGACGACCTCGGTGGCCGATGTCACCGTCAGGCCGAGCGCGACCAGCACCGCCGGCAGGATGAGCAGGCCGATGGCGGCAATGACCAGTTGAACGGGAATGCGCTTGAGCATGGCGGATAGCCTCACTCGAAGCGGGTGATGCGCTCGCCGAACAGGCCGCGCGGCCTGAACACAAGCACCAGAAGCATGAGGAAGTAGATCGCGGCGGTGGACGCTGCCGAATAGCCGATGCCAACCATCACGCCCTTCACAAGCCCGACCAGCAACGCGGCAACGACCACGCCCCAGAACGAGCCGAGTCCGCCGATCACCACCACCACGAAGGCCGGCGTGATGATCTCGTTACCCATCGCCGGATGGATCGCATAGATTGGCGCAAGCAACACGCCCGCCAGCCCCGCAAGTCCGATGCCGAGCGCCGCGACAGCAGACATATAGGGTTGCAGTGAAATCCCGAGCGCGCCGACCATGTCGGGATTTTGCACGCCCGCGCGCACCACCCGGCCGAACGCCGTCATCCGCAGCAGGAACCAGAGTCCGGCAACGCATGCGATGGCGATGCCGAGCAGCACAACACGATAGAACGAATAGATGAAGGAGCCGATCGCCACCTGTCCTCGCAGGTCCTGCGGAATCGAATAGGACAGCGGCGGGGCGCCGAAGATCATGCGCAGCGCCTGCTCGGCCACCATCGCCAGTCCGAATGTCAGCAGCAGCGAAAGAATGGGATCGGCGCGATAGAACCGCCGGAACAGCAGCCGCTCGATCACAACACCGAGCACAGCCACGGCCACCGGCGACAGCACGAACGCGCCGCTGAAGCCGAGATAGGGCGAGATCACCAGCGTCAGATAGGCGCCGATCGCGAAGAACGCGCCATGCGCCAGATTGACGATGCCGCCGAGGGAAAAGATCAGCGACAGGCCAAGCGCAATGAGCAGATAGTAAACGCCGTCGAGCAGTCCGTTCAGAACCTGCTGCGCAAGCAATATGCCGGACATAGTCGTCGCCCCGCGGTCAATGAGCCACGCGCCATACGTGTGCCGAAAACAGAAAGAAGAAGAGTGCGATCCTCCGATGCCCCGGAGGATCGCATCAAGTCGATGTTACGACGGGAACGTGCAACTGTTCTCTTCTTTGGTAGCCGCGATGACTTCGAGGTCTTCGTTCGGGCCGGGCACGGGACCGCTCGACGAGAAGATGTCCCACTGGTTCTTGATCTGCGCCACTGGCAGCGCCTTCACGGCGTACATCTCGTGCATCAACTGATGATCGGAGGCGCGGAAATAGCCGGGCCGCGTCTTCAGGAGATCGAACTTCGCGCCCTTCTCGAAGTGCTCGATGATCTTCGGCGATTCCGCCGACTTCAGGTCGTTGATCGACTGCGCCACGATCTTGGTGGCGATGTAGTCGCCCCACGCCTGGTTCTCCGGCGGCTTGTTGTATTTCTTGGTGAAGGCTGCAACGAAAGCCTTGCTGCCCGGCGTGTCGAGCAGGTGATGCCAGACCACCGGCCAGGTGCCGACGAAGTTGCCCTTGCCCGCCGCCCAGGCCAGCGCGGTATCGAAACCGAAGCCGCCGACCGGATAAGTCAGGCCGAACTCGGCATATTGTTTGAGGAAGTTGGTGATCTGGTTGCCGGCGAGATTGATCACAACAAGATCCGGCTTCGAATCGCGGATCTTGAGCAGATAGGCCGAGAAGTCCGTCGCGTCGGTCGGCACCAGATCGTCGCCGGCGAACTGGCCGCCATTGCCTTCCATAAACCGCTTGGCGACGCGCAGCAGGTCGTGGCCGAACGCATAGTCCGCCGTCAGCGAGTACCACTTCTTGCCCTTGACCAGACCTTCCTGAAGGAAAGAGCGGCCCACCGTCTTCACATACATCGAGTTCTGCGACTCGACGTGGAACATGTAGCGCTGGCAGTCCTTGCCGCGCAGCGCGTCGGAATTGCCGCCGGTGTTGATGAACAGCGTCTTGTTGCGCGAAGCGACCTGCGCGATGGTGAGGCAGGAAGCCGACGAGATTTCGCCGATGATGCAGGCGACCTTGTCGCGCTCGATCATGCGTTCCGCCTTGGTGGACGCGGTCTGCGGATTGACCGAATCCTCTTTCAGCAGTTCGACCTTGCGGCCCATCACGCCACCCGCGGCATTGATCTCTTCCACCGCAAGATCGGCCGCCATCACGCCGTATTCGCCGAGCGGCCCGAGAAAGCCGGTGCGCGGCGTCAGGTGACCGAAGCGGATGACGTCGGCCGACTGGGCGCGCAGGATCGACGGTGCGGAGAGTCCGGACACCAGCGCAAGACCGCCGGCAGTCTTCAGCAAACGACGTCGCGTGAATTTATCCTTGATCGACATAAGCCATCCTCCCTGTGACGGCCGCGTTTTGCGGCGCTTATTTCCGGCCGGGCGTTGCGCGATTGTTGGGCGCTTATATCGCTTGCCGTGATCTGTGATCACACTTAGACTGACAAACGAATATCAGCTTGTCGAGTCCCTTGTTTCGCTATTTGCACGTCCCTCAGGATCAACGGTCATGAACCGCCCCGCCGCGCTTGATCTGGTTGAGCCGCTCGACCGGCAGACACTGGGCGGGCGTGCCTATGCGCAGCTCTCCGATCTGCTGATTTCCGGCCGGATGGCGCCGGGTGAGAAAATCTCGCTGCGTCAGGCCGCGGAGGTGCTCGGCGTTTCCATCATGCCGGTGCGCGAAGCCGTGTCGCGCCTCGTTGCTGACGGGGCCCTCGAAGTCACGCCGAACCGCGCGGTGCGCGTGCGGCTGATGACCGCAGCGCAGTTTCGCGACCTGACACAGGCGCGCATCGCCATCGAGGGCCACGCCGCTGCTCTCGCAGCCAAAACCCGCAATGACGGCGACCTCAAGTCGATCGTGGAGGCGGAGGCGGCCATGCGGGCCGAAAGCCGCGCGGCCAAACCCAACCTGCCCCGCGCGGTCGAGCTCAACAAATCATTCCACTTCGCCGTCTATGAGGCCGCGCACTCGGTGACGCTGGTGGAAATCATCCGCGCACTCTGGCTCAAGGCAGGTCCGGTCATCAACCTCGACCTGCGCGCCAACCCCGAGCGGCTGGCGAAGGGCGATGCCGTACGCTTCCATGCCAACGTGCTGGCCGCCATCAAGGCCGGCGACGAGGCCGGTGCGCGCGAGGGAATCGCGGCCGACATCAGCAGCGCGGCAGAGGTCATCCTGTCGCGCGGCGGTCTTGCCGAACAATAACGATCATCGTCTGGAGATGGCATGAACCTCGACATCAAGGGACTGCGTGTGCTGGTGACGGCGGGCGCCAACGGAATCGGGCTTGCCATCGCGCGGGCCTTCGCAGGCGAAGGTGCCAAGGTTCATGTCTGCGATGTGGATACGGAGGCACTCACGGCGCTGAAAACCAGCGATCCGATGCTGACGCAGACAGTCTGCGACGTTTCCGATCGCGCGGCGGTGAAAGCCCTGTTCACGGAAGCTGCCACCGTGCTCGGCGGACTCGATGTGCTGGTCAACAATGCCGGCATTGCCGGGCCGACGGCAAAGATCGAGGAGATGAACCCCGAGGACTGGGATCGCTGCCTCGACATCTGCCTGACGGGGCAATTCAACTGCACGCGGCTGGCGGTGCCGCTGCTGCGCGAGAGCACCAACGCCTCGATCGTCAACATCTCATCGGCAGCCGGACGTCTCGGCTTCGCCCTGCGATCACCCTATGCCGCGGCCAAATGGGGCGTGATCGGCTTCACGAAATCGCTGGCCATCGAGCTCGGACCGGACAATATCCGCGTCAACGCGATCCTGCCGGGCCTTGTCGCCGGCGACAGGCAGCGCCGCGTGCTGGAGGCCAAGGCGCAGCAGCGCGGCATCTCGTTCACCGAGATGGAGCGGACGGCGTTTTCCTATACATCGATCAAGGATTACGTGACGCCGCAGCAACTCGCGGACCAGATCGTCTTCATGTGCAGCCCACGCGGCAGGACCATTTCCGGACAGGCCATCTCCATCTGCGGCGACACGCAGATGTTGGGCTAGCTCGCTCAGAACGGCGCCGACCAGACCTTCGCCGCTGCGTCGTAGGTCTGCACCTTCAGCATCTGGAACTTCGCCTTGAGATTCCGCGCCGCCTCTTCGGCAGCCTCAAGCGAAGCAAACCACGTCTTGAAATGCCCATCGACCACAAGAATGAAACCCTCGGTGGGCGGAAGGTCCGCGCGCGATGGCTTGCTCGGCGGTGCTTCTTCGACGGTGGTAAGTACGGGCTTTTTCAAGGAATGGCTCTTTCTTTCGGGTGTTTGGGGCTAAATCCGCTGTTTGCTGAACATGGGAACGAATTGCTCAAATACAACGCGGCTGTCGCTTTTTCGCCCTTTTTGCAGCGACATGCATGAACAAGCTGGTGGCTATCTCACCCGGAAGAGCGCATTGTTCGGCCAGCATCCTTACGACAATGCATGGACGTCTGCGACTTCGAATTCCAACGGCAATTCGAAAGATAAAGTCCTGTTGCGGACAACCGGGGAAGACGGAAATGGCTGTTACGCAAGGATCATTCCGATCCTACGACTTCAACCGGATGGTTGTTCTCTTCTCGATGATGAATGAGCAGACGGAGGTGTCTTGTGCAATTAGCACGGCCGCCATGGACCACATTGAAGGCACAAAATCGATCAAGCCTGAGCACCGGGAAGCGCAGTACTTCAGGCTGCGTGCCAGGATCGATGCCCGTGCCGAGGCGAAACTTCTTGCCACCGAATTTGAAGGCAATCCCCCGGGGATCGTTCTGAGAAGCATTGATTTTTGAGATTGGTCAGGTAACGCCGCGTTCTCAAACGCCCTGAACAGCTTTCAACAATTCGGCTGCGTGGTCTTCCGCAGGCCCGATATTTTGGATGACGATATCAGGCGCAGCGGTCACGACCGCCCGGCGAAGCCTGTCATCAAGCCGGCCATCGCTCGGACGCGCCCGCGCAGTAAGTCTTTCCGCAAGGACCTCCTCCGGAGCCGTCACCAAAACCACCGTGACATTGGCATATAACCTGCGGGCGAACTCGATGATGGTGCGGGACACATTCACAACAACAACATGGCCGGCGCGGATGTCGTCGACAAGGGAGTTCAGCAGCCCGTAGCGCAGGCCGTGCGCCTCCCACTGGAAGGCAAAATCGCCGTGCGCCAGCATCTGTCCGAATTGAGTCTGACTAACCGCATCGTTGTTCTCGTGAGCCGATGCTTCCCGCGTCACCACCCGCTGCGGAAAGACAACATTGCTATCGCCAGCGCATCCGGCCTGCACTAACCCGATCAGCGTGTCCTTTCCCGCGCCACTCGGACCGACCACGAGAATCAGGCGACCCGGTCCGATCAGGTCCGTGCGATGCGTCGACAGGGTTGCCATGTCCGTCATGCGACGCGATGCCCCTCACGCCAGACGCTGCGCACCACTGGCAGATCCTGCGCGAGATGCACGCAGATCAGATCGGCGCGCTTGCCAGAAGCAATCTCGCCTCTGTCGTGGAGGCCGACGGCTTCCGCCGCCGTCTTGGTCACGGTTCGCACTGCTGCCGCCAGATCGATCGCCGGCACATGCTTCGGCAGTTGCAGTGCCGCCATCAGCAGGCTCGAGGGAATGTAATCCGACGACATGATGTCGAGCAGCCCTTCGCGGGCAAGATCGACGGCCGCGATATTGCCGGAGTGAGAACCGCCGCGCACCACATTCGGCGCGCCCATCAGCACATGGATGCCCGCCTGATGCAGCCCGCGCGCGGCTTCCATCGTGGTCGGGAATTCGGCCACCGACACGCGGTCGCGTATCGCGTCGGTCACGTTCTCCTCGGTGGTGTCGTCGTGGCTGGCGAGCGGAATGTCGTAGCTGTGGGCCAACGCGACGATCTCGCGCATATTGGCTTCCCCATATGTCTTTTGATAGAAAAAGCGCCGCTCGAACATGACATCCAGTTGCGCGTCGGTGAGACCGCCGCTCTTGCCACGATAGTAATCGCGCAGCTTGCCCTCGTCGCGAAACTGTCGCTGACCCGGTGTGTGATCCATCAGCGACATCAGGCGAATATCGGGCCGGCCGACAAGCTCCTTGGCTTCCTCGACGACGCTCGGCATCGGGATTTCACAACGCAGATGCAGGAAATGCTCGGCCCGCAATAAATTCGCGTCGCGCGCCCTGGAGATCGCCTCGGCGAGAACACCGGCCTGCCCGTCAACATCCTCGGCGCCTTCCTCGCGCCAGACGCGCAGCGAATCCAGCACCGTGGTAATGCCGCTGGTCGCAAGCTGTCCGTCATAGGACACCACCGCAGCCACCGGGTCCCAGAACACTTTTGGCCGCGGTACATAATGCGCTTCGAGATGATCGGTATGCAGTTCGATCAGTCCAGGCATCAAGAGGTCGCCGCGCAGATCTTCGCCGCGCTCCGGCGCATCCCCTTCGCCGATTTCCGCGATCTTGCCATCGACAACCGCGACCCAGCCACGATCGATGATGCGATCCTTCATCACCACGCGCGCATTGCTGAAAAAAATGTCGGTTCGTTCAGAGGTCATGCTTGTCCTTTCACGCTGCCGCCGCGAACGAAGTGACATCGATGGTCCGGTCAGCGATCAGTTTGCGGACATCGTCGTCATGAACGATGGCAACCATCGCAACATCGCGTTGTTTTTTCTCGGCGATCAGATCAACCACGATTTTCCGATTGACGCCATCCAGCGAAGCGGTCGGCTCATCCAGCAGCAGGATCGGCATATCCGAAATGAAGCCGCGTGCGATGTTGACTCGCTGTTGTTCGCCGCCAGAGAAGGTCGATGGCGGCAGGCTCCATAGCCGCTCCGCGATATTAAGACGGCGCAGCAGCGATCCCGCGCGCACGCGTGCCTCGTCCCGCGCAATGCCATTGGCAATCAACGGCTCGGCAACCACATCGAGCGTCGCCACCCGCGGCACCGCGCGCAGAAACTGGCTCACATAGCCGATGGTCTGGCGGCGGACACGGAGAATGTCGCGCGGCTGTGCGCTGGCGACATCCACGACGGCACCGTCATGGCGCACAGCGATGCGGCCGTGGTCGCAGCGGTAGTTACCGAATATCATCTTGAGGATCGACGACTTTCCCGCGCCCGAGGGACCGGCCAGCACGACGCATTCGCCGGCATTGACCTGCATCGATACATTAGACACCACCGGCAGTCGCACGCCGTTCTGCAAATGCATGGTGAAGGTCTTCGCAGCATCGGAGATTTCGATCATCGGAGACATATTGTCCTCACGCCGGCAGGATCGAGGAAACGAGTAGCTGGGTATAGGGCTCGTGGGGATCGTCGAGCACCTGATCGGTCAAGCCGGTTTCGATCACCTCACCGCCCTTCATCACCATCACCCGATGCGACAGCAGCCGCGCCACCGCGAGATCGTGGGTGACGATGATCACCGCAAGTCCGAGTTCGTTGACCAGTCCGCGCACCAGATCGAGCAATCGTGCCTGCACGGACACATCAAGCCCGCCGGTTGGCTCATCCATGAACACCAGACGCGGCTCGGTGACCAGGTTGCGCGCGATCTGCAACCGCTGCCGCATCCCGCCGGAATAGGTCTTCGGCGCATCGTCGATGCGGTCGGTGGAAATCTCGACGCGCTCCAGCCACGACGACGAGGTTTCGCGAATCTTGCCGTAATGCCCCCAGCCGACTGCCATCAGCCGCTCGCCGACATTGGCCCCCGCCGACACCGCCATCCGCAGCCCCATCGCCGGATCCTGATGCACGTAGCCCCAGTCGGTGCGGAACAGAAAGCGCCGTTCCGCTTCGCCGAGCGTGGCGAGATCGCGGGTGACGCCATCGCGCATGCGATACGACACGTGGCCTCGGCTCGGCTGCAACTGCGTCGAGAGCATTTGCAGAAGAGTGGATTTGCCCGAACCGGATTCGCCGACAATGGCGAGCACCTCGCCCGGATAAAGTTCGAACGAAACGTTCTTGCAGGCGAGCTGGCGGCCGTAGGACTTGCTCAGGCCCTCACAGACAAGCAGTGGCTGATCGTCGTCGCGCATCATGTCACCTGATGGTCGGCGCCGAAGCCGGCGCCTTGATGGCCGTCCGCACGGCGCGTTTCGCAATAATCCGTGTCGGAACACACGAACATTCGCCCGCCCTTGTCGTCGACCACGACCTCATCGAGATAGGACGTATCCGATCCGCACAATGCGCAAGGTGCATCGAAGCGATAGATCTCGAACGGATGATCCTCGAAATCGAGCGACGTCACTTTTGTATAGGGCGGGATCGCATAAATGCGCTTCTCGCGCCCTGCACCAAACAGTTGCAGCGCCGCACAATCGTCCATCTTCGGATTGTCGAACTTCGGCGTCGGCGACGGGTCCATTACATAGCGCTCATTGACCTTCACCGGATAGGCATAAGTCGTAGCGATATGGCCGTGGCGCGCGATGTCCTCGTAGAGCTTGACGTGCATCAGACCGTATTCGCCGAGCGCATGCATGCGCCGCGTCTCGGTCTCGCGCGGCTCCAGAAACCGCAGCGGCTCCGGGATCGGCACCTGATAGACCAGCACCTGATTGCCGTTCAGCGCGGTCTCCGGAATGCGGTGCCGGGTCTGGATCACCGTAGCGTCGGACGTCACTGTGGTCGTCTTCACACCTGCGGTCTTCTCGAAGAACTTGCGGATCGAGATCGCGTTAGTCGTGTCGTCGGAACCCTGGTCGATCACCTTCAGCGTGTCGTCCTGACCGAGAATCGCCGCCGTCACCTGCACACCCCCGGTGCCCCAACCATAAGGCATCGGCATCTCGCGGCTGGCGAACGGCACCTGATAACCGGGAATCGCGATCGCCTTCAGGATGGCGCGGCGGATCATCCGCTTGGTCTGCTCGTCGAGATAGGCGAAGTTATATACGGGCGCGTTCATTCGGCGGCCTCCGCCAACGTTGCGTCGCTGTCCTTCGCGGCCTCGAATTCCCTGCGTAGCTTCCTCAGCAGTCCGAGTTCGGACTGGAAGTCCACATAGTGCGGCAGCTTCAGGTGCTCGACGAAGCCCGTCGCCTGCACATTGTCGGAATGCGACATCACGAATTCCTCGTCCTGTGCTGGCGAGCGCGCCTCTTCGCCGAGTTCGCGCGCGCGCAGCGAGCGATCCACCAATGCCATTGACATGGTTTTCCGCTCGCTCTGGCCAAACGCGAGGCCATAACCGCGCGTGAAGCACGGCGCTTCGGTCGCCGAACCCTTGAACTGATTGACCATCTGGCATTCCGTCAGCGTGATCGAACCGAGCGGGACGGCAAAGCCTGCGTCTTCGGCGAAAAATTCAACCTCGACCTCGCCGAAGCGAATCTCTCCGGCAAACGGATGGGTCCGGCCGAAGCCGCGCTGGGTCGAATAACCCAGCGCCAGCAGAAATCCCTCATCGCCGCGCGCAAGGTTTTGCAGCCGCAGATCGCGATCCGCGGGGAAACTCAGCGGCTCGCGGGTGAGATCACCGACAGGCTGATCCGAACTTTCCTCCGGCGACGGCTCGATCAAACCATCCGCGCCGAGAATATCCGTGACGCGCGGCATCGATGCATCAAGAACCTCGCCTTGTGCGGGCTCAGGCACGAGCGCACCTTCGGTCAACGACGGATCGAGCAGCCGATGAGTGTAGTCGAATGTCGGCCCCAGGATCTGCCCGCCCGGCACATCCTTAAACGTGGACGAAATGCGGCGACGAACCTGCATGTCGGCGGTGTCGAGCGGCTCGGTTGCACCGAACCTTGGCAACGTAGCGCGAAACGCACGGAGCAGGAAGATCGCCTCGATCAGATCACCCCTTGCCTGCTTGATCGCCAGCGCGGCCAAGTCGCGGTCATAGAGCGAACCTTCGGTCATGACGCGATCGACCGCCAGCGTAAGCTGTCCGGAAATTTGCGCGAGCGTTAGGTCTGGCACCGCCGGATCGCCGCGGCGTTCATGCGCCAGAAGTTGATGAGCATTTTCGATGGCGCGTTCGCCGCCCTTGACCGCAACATACATGGCTCAGACCTTCCCTGCGGACACATGCGTGCTGCGCGGCAGCGCCACGAGATCGTGCCCACAAACCAGCAGCAGGTCGACCCCACGCGGAAACAGCGTGCGATTGGCCTGCATGCGTTCGACGAGATCGGATGACAGCGCCCCCACGCGCAACGACGATGTGCCGCGAATGCCGGGACCGCTGATGATCAATTCTGGCCCCTCGGTGAGGGTATCAACCTGAATCACCAGCGTCGTCGAGCGATCCGGATATTCCGGCGTTCCCAGCGCGAACGACTCGAAGTCAGGCAACGCCGCCCCGCTGTGAATAAGAGCAAAAGCTGCAAGCGAGGCGTCACCTGTCAGCGGCGCACCGGTCTGGAATCGCAGCCATGATGCAATGTCGGGTTCAGCGCCGAGCCGTTCGTCAAACCATATCGATGTATCGTGATCGAACAGGGTCAGCGCGACGGCGGCCGTAGCCGGCATCAATAGTGACGGCACGTTCACCACGTCGGCGATTGTCTGCACCGAACCGGGACGCGCCAGCGCGTTCATGATGCAGCGGAACACAGACTGCGACGATGCCACCGGACTGGCAAATCCCGGACTGAATTCAAAGTTGGCTTGAAGCGTCATGTCAGTTCTCGCCTCTCACCAGCGTGTAGAAATCGACCCGCGTGGCCGCGGTCTCCGCCGCCTGCCTGGCGCGGGCCGCGGCCTGTTCCTCCCGCAGTGGCGCAATAACGGCCCGCTCGATTTCTTCTCTGAAATGGGCATTCTGAATCAGCGCGTCGCACAGCGCGATCAGCCTCGCCTTCTCGCCATCACGCCCCAGCACATAGCCGAAACCGACCTCACCGGATGCGAGCCGCACTGCTGCGCGCGAAACGCTGGCCTCACCGAGGTTGAACGGCGCGCCGTCGCCGCCGATCCGGCCGCGCACCATGACGAGCCCGTTTTCCGGCGGCCGGGCTGTCTCATGTGCTGGAATATCGAGCGCGGCAAGGCAGGCCACGATCCGGTCCGTCGGCGCATGGGCCAGCACCGCCATCGTGTCGCGACGCAGGCTGCGCTCAGGGCTAATTTGCGGTCGGGTCATCTGCGCCTTGCCGAATCCAAGTTGTCTATGTTATTAGACAACTTCGTAAGGCATCGCCATGACAATCTGGTGACATCGGCATGATTTTCACAGCGACCGAAATTGACGCCCGTCGCAGGCGGTTACGGCCATGAGTCTATCGGAGGACAGCGGCTCCGGCGTCGCGCTATGGCGGCGCGTGGCGGATTCCATCGAGCAGTCCATCGCCGACGGCACTTATGCACGCGATATGCGCCTCCCCGGCGAACTGGAAATCGCAGAAACTCATCGCGTCAACCGCCATACGGTGCGCCGCGCGCTGGCGGCCCTGGCCGAGCGCGGGCTGGTGCGCGCCGAACGCGGCAGCGGCACCTATGTGGAAGCACCGCGCATCGCCTATCCGCTGCGTTCGCGCACGCGGTTTTCCGAAATCGTCGGCGCCGGCGGCCACGAAGCCCACGGCAAGCTGCTCAATGCATCCATAGAGGCCGCGCCGCAGGATCTGGCGAAGCGGCTCGGCCTGAAGACCGGCGCGTTATTGCTGCGGATCGACGCGTTGCGCATGGCGGACCAAATTCCGATTTGCGTCGGCACCACATGGATGGATGCAGCCCGCTTCCCTGATGGCGGACATGTCTATGAGAAGAAGCGCTCGACAACCAAACTGCTGGCGCATTTCGGCGTGCGCGACTATCGCCGCGAATGGACCAATATCACCGCCGCCATCGCAGACGCCGCCGATGCCGCCCGGCTCAATCTCGCTCTCGGTCGTCCGGTGCTGGTGGTCGACAGCCTCGATACAGAGCCGGACGGCAAGCCGCTGCTCACCACGCGCGCACGTTTCGCCGCCGAGCGGGTGCAATTCGTGATCGAGAATCAATAACTAAAATCAGTGCCGCGCTTCGCCAGCGCGGCCAATGATGGCGAAGCGCAGCCGGCTAGAGATGAAATCGATTACGGCGACCGCAATAAGGATCATCAGGATCAGCGTCGAGACCTTCTGCCATTCCAGCACCCGAATTTGCTCGGCCAGTTGCAGGCCGATGCCGCCCGCGCCAACGATGCCGATAATGGTGGCCGAGCGGGTATTGGATTCGATGTAATATAGAATCTGTCCTGCCAGCACCGGCAGAACCTGCGGCATCAGACCGAAGCGAATCTCGTGCAGCTTGCTCCCCCCAGCGGCGCGAATGCCTTCGACCTGCTTGTGATCGCCCCCTCGATCGCTTCGGAAAACAATTTGCCGAAGGCTCCGAAATCCGATGTGGCGATGGCCAGCACACCCGCGAAGGGTCCGAGGCCCACCACATTGATCCAGACCAGCGCCCAGATCAGCGTATCGATCCCGCGGATCGAGTCGAGAAACCGCCGCACCGGAAACCGTAGAAAGATCGATGGAATGATGTTTTTCGCCGCCAGTAGGCTGAACGGCAGCGCCAGCGCCGCACCGAGCAGTGTGCCGAGAAACGCGATCGAGAGCGTCTCCCCCATCGCGTGGAGATAGGTTGGCAGCGATGAGCCTGGGTCCGGCGGGATCATTAGCAGGATGAACCAGCCGAGTTGCCGTGTGCCGACGATCAGGCGCTCAAGCGAGAAGTCCAGATACCAGCAACCGAACACGAACAGCGCGAACGCTGCCAAGGCGGCGATGAGAACCTTCCGGCGCGCCGTACGGGAGCCGTGAAACAGCGCCGGGTATTTCGCAACGACGAGTGCCGCGTCCTGAACCGCCGGGGTCACGAACGCCTCCCCGCCCCGAACAGATGTCCGCGCAGCCACCCGGTGCAGACGTCAATGATAAAGATCGTGATGATAATCATCAGCAAGATTGCGCTGACATCGGAATAGAAGAACTTGCGCACCGCGACCACCAATTCCTGGCCGATGCCGCCCGCGCCGACGAAACCCATCACCGAAGCCTCACGCACGTTGATCTCGAACCGCAGCAGCGAGTAGCTTACGAATCCCGGCATCACCTGCGGCAGTACCGCAAATCGCATGCTCGACATCCAACTCGCGCCGGTGGAACGAACGCCTTCCAGTGGCTTCATGTCGATGTTCTCGACCTGCTCCGAATAGAGCTTGCCGAGCGCGCCGACCGAATGGATCGCAATAGCGAGAACGCCCGCCATCGGACCCAGCCCGAAAGCGATCACAAAGATCAACGCAAACACGATACCTGGAACGGTGCGGCAGAATTCCAGAAACCGGCGCACGACGAACCGCGCAAGGGGATGCGGCGACACATTGGCGGCAGCGAAAAAATTCAGACAGAACGCGCCGATCGCACCAATGCCGGTGCCGACATAGCTTAACAGCAGTGTTTCCGCGAGCAGCTTCAGCCATTTCTGCCAGCCCCAGAACCATTCGGCGGGATCGGTCCAAACCCGTTTGCCGGTGTCGAGATTGAGGATGCGGTCGAAATAACCGACGAAATTGCCGATCTTCTCGACGAAAGTTTTTGGCGCAACCTCAGCACCGAGTCCCGCGATAGTCAGCAGCACCACGAAGACAACAAGCCCGGCGATGAATCGGACCCGCTTGCGCGCGACGATCGCATCATACGCCGCTTCAAGCGCGGCGATCTGCTGGGGCGGGTAGCTGGAAAGGCTGATCGTCAAATGAACATTGCTTTATGAGCCAAGAAAAAGGGCCGGACGGAAAGCCGTCCGGCCCTTTGTTATGATCAGGAGGCCTTCTTCTTGCGAAGATTGTCGACGAACTTGATCAGTTCGATCATGCCGTCCCAGTCCTTGGTAGTTGCCGGATTGAAATCCTTCTTCTGTCCGTCGGACAGCTTGTCGAATGCGGCCTTGTCCTTGGTGGGAGCTTCGAAGAAAGCCTTTTCAATAGCCGTCTTCAGATCGGCTGGCATATCACCGAGAACAGCATAGGGTCCGTTCAGGATCGGCGCTGACTTGTGCACGATGCGGAAATCTTCCTTCTTCATCGGCGAGCCGTCGGCATTCTTCAGCATGCCCTTGGTTAGCATCTGTGCCAGCGTCGAGTCGTTCTCCGCGGTCCACTGGTTGGCCGCGACGTCGACGGTGCCCTGCGAGAGCGCAAGCAGCGCGTTCTCGTGGCTGCCGGTGAACACCACCTTGCCGAAATAGGATTCCGCGTCGGAAATCTGCATCTTGTTCAGCTCGAAGCGCGGCACGTTGTTGCCCGAGGTCGAGTTCGGATCGACCAGGCCGAGGTTCTTGCCCTTCAGATCGTCAATGGTCTTGTACGGGCTTTTCGCCAGTACGAAGAACATCGAATAGTAGCCGGTGGTGCCGTCGATATTGCGATCGTTGGCGAAGGCCTCCGTGTTGACGCCGGTCAGGCGAGCCCGGGAGAAGGATGCGGAGCCGTAGCTCGCGATATGGATGGTGCCGGTGCGCTGGCCTTCGATCACCGCGGCATAATCGTTGGCGATGCGCAGGTTCACCTTCACGCCGAGCTCCTTGCTCAGGTAGGAGATGAACGGCGCCCAGCGCTCGGTCACGCCCGAAGCGTTCTCGGCGGGAACCACCGCGAAGGTGAGTTCAGAATATTTTGCTTTCCAGTCCTGGGCCGAAGCGGCGGTGGCGCTGAAGGCAAGCGCGGCGACGCCGGCAATGACGGTGCGACGATTGATCATGATGTCCTCTCGGGTGAGTCGGGTGGCTTCTTCATGGAAACAGAATTATGCGACGGCAGCATTTCCGAGCGCGGGCGCCAGTTCTCCGGGCACGAAGTCCGGGGCCTCGTCCATCACTTCTCCAGCCTCAAGATCGTAAAGTTCGCGAGCGATGCCGTCGGTCAGCGCGGCCGGCGCACCGTCGAACACGATGCGGCCCGCCGACATGCCGATCAGGCGGTCGCAATAGGTTCGCGCCAGATCGAGCGAATGCAGGTTGCAGATCACCGTGATGCCGAAGTGCTTGTTGATGCGCAGCAGCGCGTCCATCACGATGCGGGTATTGCGCGGATCGAGCGATGCGATCGGCTCGTCCGCCAGAATGATGTCGGGCTGCTGAACAAGCGCGCGCGCGATCGCCACGCGCTGCTGCTGGCCGCCGGACAACTGGTCGGCGCGCTGCGCCGCCATCGGCATCATGTCGAACTGTTCCAGCGCGGAGATCGCAATCGCCTTGTCGTCCTGCGGCCAGAGCTGAAGCAGCGAGCGCCACAGCGGCACGCCGGCCAGACGGCCCATCAGGACGTTGGTCAACACATCGAGGCGCCCGACCAGATTGAACTGCTGGAAGATCATCGCAGAGCGCGCGCGCCAGCGGCGCAGATCGTAGCCTTGCAACGCGGTGACATCGACGCCCTCAAACAGGACGCGCCCGCCGGTCGGATTCTCCAGCCGGTTGATCATGCGCAGCAGCGTGGATTTTCCTGCGCCGGAGCGGCCGATCACGCCGACAAAACGTCCTGGCTCAACCGAGAAGGAGGCATTGTCGACAGCCGTCTTCGCACCAAACCGGCACGTCAATCCGTCCACCACAAGCATGCGCTGACTCCGCCATAATATCTGCATTCACCGCTAGCGCTGGTTTCCTACAGTTGTGTGACAGGGCCTATCGCAGCGCCACATCTCCCCTGAATTTGTGCGCGCTGTGACGAAACGCCCATTGTCATTCAGACTTCATGATACCGTCATGAAATGCCCTGAAGAGACTGTTCGCGTCTCATCGACCACGCCATCGACCCGCCTTGGGCAGGCTCACTCTGTTTGCGAGATTCAATCACTCATGGCCGGTAAAGCCCTGTCCGTTCAGCCGCTCATCGATCCGACCGCGACGCTGCGCGACAGTCACGCAGGCGCCTACTGTGAAATCGGCGCGCGAACCGTTCTGCACGAAGTCACGATGGGCGATTACTCCTACGTCGTGAACGACAGCCAGATCGCCTATGCCACCATCGGAAAATTCTGCTCCATCGCCGCGATGACCAGGATCAATCCCGGCAATCACCCGATGCACCGCGCCGCGCAGGCACATTTTACTTATCGTGCCAGTGCCTATTTCCCCGGCGAAGCCGACGACGCGGAGTTCTTCGCTTGGCGGCGCAGCCATCATGTGACATTCGGCCATGATGTGTGGATCGGTCACGGCGCCATTGTGCTGCCGGGCCGCAACATCGGTACCGGCGCGGTGGTCGCTGCCGGCGCCGTCGTGACCAAGGACGTGCCGGATTATACGATCGTCGGCGGAAATCCCGCGCGGCCGATCCGGCGGCGGTTTCCGGAACAGATTTCCGGGCAATTGATCGCGCTGGCGTGGTGGGACTGGAGCCATGACAGGCTCCGCACTGCGCTGTCGGATTTCAGGAACCTGCCGGTCGAAGCCTTTATCGAGAAATACAACGGCGTAACAGCCGAATGATCCGCGCCGGGCGAAGGATACAGAGCATGACAGACATCTTGATCGAAGGCGGCCATGCGCTGATTGGCAACGCCGTTGTGGACGCCTCCATTCACATCGCCGATGGAAAGATCGCGGAAGCGTCATCGCGCAGTGGCGCGGCCTCGTTGCGCCTCGACAGCCATGGCCTGATCGCCCTGCCCGGCATCGTCGACATGCACGGCGATGCCTTCGAGCGCCAGATGATGCCGCGCCCCGGCGTCGACTTCCCGGTCGATGTCGCTCTTGTCGACAGCGATCGCCAGGCCATCGCCAACGGCATCACGACGGTCTTTCACGCCACGACATGGTCATGGGAGCCCGGCCTGCGCGGCACGGAAAACGCGCACCGCCTGCTCAATGCCATTGAAAACATGCGGCCACATCTCGCCGCCGACACGCGCTTTCATCTGCGGCAGGAGACCTTCAATCTCGAGGCCGAGCCGACCATCGCCGAATGGCTGGCCGCCGGACGGGTCGATCTGCTGGCCTTCAACGACCACATGCACATGACCGCCGCGTCGATGAACAATCCGAAGAAGCGCGCCCGCATGGTGGAGCGCTCCGGCCTCAGCGAGAGCGAATTCGATGGGCTGGTCGAACGAGTGATGACCGGCGCCGACAAGGTTCCTGCATCCATCGCGCGGCTTGCTTCCATCGGCCGTGACAGCGGCGTGCCGCTGCTGTCCCACGACGATGAATCGCCAGACCAGCGCGCTCACTTCCGGTCGCTCGGTATCGCCGTCGCGGAATTTCCGATCAACGAGGAAACCGCGCGCGCGGCAATCGAGGGCGGCGACTTTACCGTGTTCGGCGCGCCAAACGTCGTGCGCGGCGGCAGCCATACCGGGTGGATTAGCGCCGCCGAGATGGTGAGCAAGGGCCTGTGCTCGATTCTGGCCTCGGACTATTACTATCCCGCGCCGCTGCTCGCAGCGTTTTTGCTCGCCACCGACAACATCCTGCCACTGCCGCAGGCCTGGTCATTGGTATCCGCCGCCCCCGCTGCGGCGACCGGATTGCACGACCGCGGCCAGATCGCCACCGGAAAACGCGCGGACATTATATTAGTCGACGCGCGCGAGCCTCTCAGGCCCCGCGTCGTCGCGGTGATCGCCGGCGGCCGCATGATCCACCTCACAGAGCCGCAGCGCATCTTATCGGCGGTCACCGCCGAACGCAGGGTTGAACCCGCCTGAACAGGCGGCTACTCAGGTTCGCATGTCGCAACACCCTCGCTACGCCATCTACTTCGCGCCTCCGGCTGACAGCGCGCTCTATCGCTTCGGCGCGGAGCTGATCGGGTACGATGCGTATTCGGGGCAATCCCTGCCCTTCCCCAAAGGCATCGAAAGTGACGTTAACGGCTGGAAACATTTCACCGCCGATCCGCGAAAATATGGCTTTCACGCCACGCTGAAAGCCCCCATCTCGCTCGTCCCCGGCAAGACCGAAGGCGAACTCGTGGCCGCGCTGAGCGACTTCGCGCGGATGCCGCGCGCCATCCCCGTGATCGTTCCGACGATTCGCAACATCGGCAGCTTCATCGCCATTGTGCCGGAAAGCCCTTCTCCCGCGTTACAGAAGCTGGCCGACGATTGCGTCACGGTCTTCGACGATTTCCGGGCGCCGCTGCTAGCCGCGGATCGCGAGCGGCGCAACGTGTCGGCGCTCACCGACCGGCAGGTCGCGCATCTGGATCGCTGGGGCTATCCTTATGTGTTCGAGGAATTCCGTTTTCACATGACGCTGGCGGGATCTCTCCCCGCCGAGGGGCGCGCGGCGGTCACGGAGATTTTGCGAACGCGCTTTGCCACGCTGAAATTGAACTCGATATCGATCGACCGGCTGGCGCTGTTTCGCCAGAACGACGCGAGTTCGGCTTTCACGATCATTTCGCATGAGCCGTTGCGCGCCGCCATCTAACGCCGACCGTGGGCACCGCCGCGCGGTTGCCAGGCGAACAAATCTTCCCGCTGCTAAACCCCGCGCTCCGGCAAACACGCCAATGACCTGAATACCGTCATTTTCTGCGGATAGTGCCGCATGACGCCCCCGGCTTCGCAATGCAATAAAATTCGTAATCATCCGATGTTTAACATCGGATGATTGCAAGCTCCGATCACCGCGTGCTAGCGTTTCGCCACGCCGCTCAAAGACGGCGACCGGGAGACTGAAACGTTGGCCAAGGCCGCCGCCCAGTTCATCGTCAAACGCGCCAAGCCGGGCCGCATTCATGCAGTGCTGTCCACGCTCGGCAGCGAAATCGCGCGCGATCTGATTCCTGTCGGCGCGGCGCTGCCGCCGGAGCCCGAACTTGAGGCGCGTTTTGGCGTCGGGCGTGGTGTCGTTCGCGAGGCGATCAAAACATTGGCGGCCAAGGGTCTCGTGAGCGTCGGCCCACGCCATGGCACGCGCGTGTTGCCGCGCCACGACTGGAGCCTGCTCGACCGCGATGTTCTGAGCTGGCTGGTGGGAAAAGGCGATCCGGATCGCGAACTGCTGCTGGAAATCCAGGAAGTGCGTTCGATCATCGAGCCGGCGGCAGCGGCTCTCGCTGCTGACCGTGCGACGAAGTCGGACCGCGAGCGCATCAATGCCGCACTGACCGCGATGGAAACCTCGCACGACCAGATCAGCGCGATTGCCGCGGACAAAGCGTTCCATCTCGCGATCCTCGACGCCACCCACAACCGGGTGTTTCAAGGCTTCAGAGGCGCGATCGATACGATCCTGAGTACGGTATTTCTGGTTGCCGTCGGCAGTTCGGGCTGGTTCGATGACAATCTGCCCAATCACGCCGCCGTGGCGCGCGCCATCGATGAAGGTAATTCACGCAAGGCGCGGATCGCGATGGATCAGGTGCTTGGCTTCACCCGATCCAAGCTGTCGAAGAGAAAATCCGGCAGCGCCCGGGTGTCACCAAACCCGCGCGCATCCAGGCCGAAGATCAAGAGGAAGCAAGATGTATCGTGATATGAAAGGCTCGACCCATGTGCTCGCGTCGCCGGAGATCACGGTGGTTGCGATCCCACAGGACGAGCGGGTCTGGGTGCCACAGGCACCCGACGTCTGGTTCAGGCCTTTGATGCTCAACACCCGTCAGGGCCAGTGGTGCAACCTGCTGCGCGTCCGCCGCTCCGGCGTGCTGTCGCGACATCTGCATCCGAATCCGGTTCATGGCTTCGTCCTGAAGGGAAAATGGTTCTATCGCGAGCATGACTGGGTCGCCACCGAGAGCTCCTATGTGTTCGAACCGCCGGGTGAAATCCACACGCTCGTGGTCCCGGAAGACACACCCGAGATGATCACCTTCTTCAACATTCAGGGATCGATGGTCTATCTCGACGAGCAGAACAAGCACGTCGGCTACGAGGACGTGTTCACCAAGATCGACATGTGCCGCGCGCATTATGAGGCCAGCGGCCTCGGCGCCGATTACGTCGACCAGTTCGTGCGCTGACAATGGACGCCGCGACCATATCCCGCGAGACCGCGTCCGCAGCCTGGGCGTCGATCTGGTATGCCGGAAAGCGCGTGCTCGTGACTGGTGGTACATCAGGCATCGGCGCGGGCATCGCACGCGGCTTCATCGAGGCGGGCGCGGAGGTCACGGTGGTTGGCGTCGGTGACGCCGAGATCGCGGCGGCTGCTTCCGATCCCGTTTTGAACAAGACGCGCGCGCACCGGCTCGATGTACGCGACGGCGACGCCATCAAGTCCTTGATCGGCTCGCTCGACGGTCTCGATGTGGTCGTGAATTGCGCCGGTGTCATCCGCCGCGGCGAAGAACTCGATCCCGAAATTTTTCAGTCGGTCGTCGATATCAATCTCAACGGCACCATGCGCGTGTGCGCCGCCGCACGGCCGTTGCTCGCGCACTCCAGGGGCACGATCGTCAACCTTGCCTCCATGCTGTCGTTCTTCGGCGGCGGCCTTGTTCCCGGTTATGCCGCGAGCAAGGGTGGCATCGCGCAACTGACCAAATCGCTCGCCATCGCCTATGCTGGCGACGGCATCCGCGTCAACGCGATTGCTCCGGGCTGGATCGCCACGCCTCTCACCACGGCGTTGCAAGCTGACCCGGCACGGAGCCAGGTTATTCTCGACCGCACGCCGCTGGGCCGCTGGGGCAAGCCCGCCGATCTCCTGGGCGGAGTCCTCTATCTGTGTTCGCCGACCGCATCCTTCGTCACCGGAACGATTCTCGTTATCGATGGAGGATATGCCATCGCGTGATGGCGATATGTGGCGACGTGACGCGCAGCGGCACGCTCGATCGCGGCTAATCTCAAGGCGCTGAAAAACAAGGCGCCTGCAAGAAACAACAATATCGGCCGGAAACACCGGTCGCAGGGAGGTCACGTGCTGGTCAGGCCCAGTCAGAAGACTCAACCGAGATGGGTCACGCGAGGATTCAGTTCCGTCGCGGGCGCAGCGATGTTCGTCGCCCCCCCTGCTCGTCCTTGTACTCATCTGGGCGATCGTCGTGCCGCTGTTCCAGATCAATCCGCGCGTCTTTCCCTCCGTGGGCGCTGTAGGCGCTGCTGCAATGGAGTCGATCCAAGACGGCACGCTGATCCAGCATGTCGGCGCAAGCCTGCTGCGCGTTGGATTAGGCACGCTGATCGGCGTCGTCACCGCGGTGCCGCTCGGCATCGCCATGGGAGTCAGCCCCGCGATCTCGACATTCCTTACGCCGCTGTTTCGCTTCTTCTCGGTGCTGGCCGGAATCGCATGGATTCCGATCGCGACACTGTGGTTCGGCTACGGCTTCGGCGCGATCATCTTCGTGATCTTCAATGCCGTGTTCTTCGTGGTCGCCTACAATACGCTGCTCGGCGTCTCGACCATTCCTTATGCCTTACGCAACGCGGCCGCCTCGCTCGGCGCTGGCCGCTGGGCGCTACTGACACAAGTTTTGCTACCCGGCGCTTTGCCGAACATCGTCACCGGAATCCGTACCGGCCTCGGCTTCGCTTGGCGCGGGTTGATCGCGGCGGAGATGATCGCCACCAACGTTGGCCTCGGCTACATGCTGTTCGTAGCCCGCGATTTCTATCGCACCGAAGTGATCGTGCTCGGCATGATCGTCATCGGCGTGCTGTGGCTGCTGATCGACCGTCTGCTGCTTGTTCCGCTGGAGCGCTCGACCATCGAACGCTGGGGCATGGTGAGGCGCGCATGAACCTGATCCTGAAAGGCTGGAGCGCCTACACGCGAATGATCGCCCGCTGGCCGGGCATCGCCGCCATCATCCCATTTATTCCGGTGGTGCTGCTGTGGACCGTAGTCTCCGAGGCCGGTGTGTTTCCCCGCGCGTTCTTTCCCGGCCCCGGCGATGTCGCGCGCTCGTTTGTCTCGCTCACATACAAGGGCATCCTGCCGGACTACCTTCAGGACAGCCTGATACGATTGATCACCGGCGCTTCTGTCGGCATGGTGCTCGGCATTCCGCTCGGCATCCTGATCGGCACCAGCCGCTGGGCACATCGCATCTGCTGGCCGGTGCTGCTGTTCTTCCAGGCCATCGGCGACATCGCATGGCTGCCGATCTTGCTGATCTGGTTCGGCTTCGGCCTCACCACCATGACCTTCGTCATCGTCTACACGGTTCTGTTTCCGGTGGTGCTCAACACCGTGCTCGGCGTGGAATCCGTGCCGCGCGATCTCGCGCGCGCCGCACGCAGCCTCGGTGCATCCCCTGTGCGCGTTTTGTGGGAAGTCACACTGCCGGGCGCGCTGCCCAACATCATCACGGGCCTGCGCAATGGCCTCGGCTATGGCTGGCGCGCGCTGATCGCCGTGGAAATCATTGTCGGCACCAGCGGCATCGGCTTTATGATGTTCGATGCCCGCCGTGCCGGCTCAACTGTCGAGATCATTCTCGGCATGATCATTCTCGGACTGCTTTGGTACATCGTGGATGCCTGGATACTTGCGCCGATCGAGCGTGCGACCGGCAAACGCTGGGGACTGGTGACATCATGAGCACGCTTTCAATCCGCAATCTCGAGAAGACCTATTTCGATCCCTACGCTGGCGCGCACGTCACCGCCGTACACGATGTCTCGCTGGAGGTCGAACAAGGGGAATTCGTGTCCGTCGTCGGGCCGTCCGGCTGCGGCAAGACCACGATCCTCAACATGATCGCAGGATTCATTCCTCATTCCGGCGGAGAGATCCTGCTGAACGGCAAGGCTATCGACGGTCCCGGCCCGGACCGCGGCGTGGTGTTCCAGTCCTTCGCGCTGTTTCCGTGGAAGACCGTGCTCGACAATGTCGGCTTCGGTCCGAAGATGCGCGGCATCCCGAAAGCCGAGCGGGACAAGATCGCGCATGAATATCTGGCGCTCGCGGGCCTGACTCATGCGGCAAACCGTTACCCCAACGAGTTGTCCGGCGGGATGCAGCAGCGCGTCGGCGTGGTGCGTGCGCTCGCCAACAATCCTGCTGTTCTCTTAATGGACGAACCTTTCGCCGCCGTCGATGCGCAGACCCGCATGACGTTGCAGGAAGAACTCACGCGCATCTGGCAGGAGCGCCGTCCGACGGTGATCTTCATCACCCATGACGTTCCCGAAGCGGTGTTTCTCGCCAACCGCGTCGTCGTGCTGTCGAAAGGCCGCGTGCTCGACCAGATCAAGGTCGACCTGCCGCGCCCGCGCGTCTGGGATGACCTGATCGAGGACGACACCTTCAAGAAGCTGTCCGCGCAGGTGCTGCATATGGTGCGTTCCGCATGAACCTCGCATCCGAAGCCCTGCGCTCGACCAAGGGCCGCGTCGTTCTCAGCGTGTTGGCCGCGTGGCTGGGTTTCCAGATTTGGCTGACCTTGGCCGCGCCGATGAAGATTTCGCCGGAACTCGCAGGCACATCCGAGAAGGTCAATATCCAGATTGAACTGCCTTTCACGCCTGAGCGCTTTCACGTTCAGTCATTCCAGCAATATGGAAGGGTCGCCGGTGCGGACGACCATTCGATAGCACTCCGTGGCGTCAAACGAACGGATCTCAACGCGGTTGCCCGGCCTTACTGGGTGACGAGCGTCGGGCCGATAAAAGAGGGAGGATAACAATGAAACGATTATCGATATTGGGAGCTGCGCTGATGCTGGCATGCATGCCGGCGCAGGCGCAGACGATGGTCAAGGTGAAGGCCGGCATGGTCACCGGAATCGACCAGATCGGATTGCCGATCGCGCTGGAACGCGGCTTCTTTGAAAAGAACGGCCTCGACGTCACCATCGCCCGGCCCTACGCCACCGGCGTCGATGCGCTGAATGCGCTTCAGGCCGGGGAAAGCGAAATCGTGCAGGTCGGCGTGCCGATGATCGGTGCCGTGCTGCGCGGCATGGACCTCGTCGCGCTCGGCAACTATAGCGGCAACGCGACCAAGGCCGGCTCGGACGCTACGATGGCCGTCGTCGCCCGCGAAGGCGCGGGCATCGCCAAGGGTGATCTCGCCAGCCTGAAGGGCAAGAAGATCGCGGCCTCGTTCGGCACGATCAATCATCTCTATATTCTGGCGATCCTTGAGAAGGCCGGCCTCAAGCCCGAAGACGTGACTCTGGTGAACACGCCGCCGCCGGATATGACCGTGGCGCTGCTCGCCAAGGGCATCGACGCGTTCTCGGCGTGGGATCCGTGGCCCATCGTCGCCGGCAAGGATATTCCGGGTTCGATCGAGGTCATCCGCGGTGGCGACGTGATCTCCTATCTCGGCTTCAACGTCGCCCTGCGTCCGTGGGTCGAGAAAAACGGCGAGACCATCGAGAAATTCCTCGCCGCAGTGTCCGAAGCCGACCAGTGGATGCGCAAGAATCCGAAGCTGGCAGCCGGCATCGCGACCCGCTGGATTCCCGGCCTTAAACCGGAGGTCGCCGAGGCTGCGATGCAGTTCAACATCCAGCAGGCGGATCGGCGCTTGTCGGCCAACAACTACCGCGCTCTCTGGAGTGCGGAGGATCGCCTCGCCCGGCTGGGCATCCTGAAGTCGACATTCGACGTCAACAAGCACATCGAACCGAAGCACATCCTGAAGGTGATGAAGGACAATCCGGAGCTGTTCGCCGATCTGCCGCCAATTCCAGCGAACGTGGCGATCGGGCCGGGCTACACGTTCAAGCCATGAGACTCAGGACTTGAGAAAAGCGGCGGGCGAAACTGGTTCGCCCGCCGCTTGCGTTTGTGATCAGATTCCGCCCATGCAGAGATACTTGATCTCGAGATAATCCTCGATGCCGTACTTGGAGCCTTCGCGGCCGTTGCCACTCTCCTTCACGCCACCGAACGGCGCGATCTCGGTGGAGATGATGCCCTCGTTGATGCCGACCATGCCGTATTCCAGCGCCTCGGCGACGCGCCAGACCCGCCCGATGTCGCGGCCATAGAAATAGGCCGCGAGGCCGAACTCCGTGTCGTTGGCGAGCTGGATGGCTTCTTCCTCGGTTTTGAAACGAAACACCGGCGCGACGGGGCCGAAGGTTTCCTCGCGGAAAATCAGCATGTCCGGCGTGGTGCCGGTCAGCACCGTCGGCTCGTAGAAGGTGCGGCCCAGCGCATGGCGATGGCCGCCAACGGCGACCTTGGCGCCCTTGGAGGTGGCGTCCTTGATATGCTCCTCGACCTTCTCCACCGCGGCCATGTTGATCAGCGGCCCGATGGTGACCCCCTCGCCGAAGCCATCGCCGACTTTCAGATCGCGTACCGCCTGCGAGAGCTTCTCGACAAATTTGTCGTAGATCTTGTCCTGCGCGAAAATGCGATTGACGCAGACGCAGGTCTGTCCGGCATTGCGATACTTCGAGGCCATCGCGCCCTTGACCGCCGCGTCGATGTCGGCGTCGTCGAACACGATGAATGGCGCGTTGCCGCCCAGCTCCATCGAGGTGCGCTTCACTGTCGACGCGCTCTGCTCCATCAGCTTCTTGCCGATCTCGGTCGAGCCGGTGAACGTCACCTTACGGATGATCGGATTCGAGGTCATTTCGCCGCCGATGGCCGTCGCGGATCCCGTCACCACGGAAAACACACCCTTCGGCACACCTGCACGTTCGGCCAGCAACGCCAGCGCCAGCGCCGACAGTGGCGTCTGGCTCGCGGGCTTGACCACCATGGTGCAGCCGGCGGCCAGCGCCGGGCCTGCCTTGCGGGTGATCATCGCCGCCGGGAAATTCCATGGCGTGATCGCAGCACAGACACCGATCGGCTGCTTCAGCACCACGATGCGGCGATCCGCGCTGAACGGCGGGATGGTGTCACCGTAGATGCGCTTGCCTTCCTCGGCAAACCACTCGATGAAGCTCGCCGCATAGGCGATCTCGCCGCGGCTCTCCGCCATCGGCTTGCCCTGTTCCGCCGTCATGATCATGGCGAGGTCTTCCTGATTGGCCATCATCAGGTCGAACCACTTGCGCAGGATGCTCGCGCGTTCCTTTGCGGTCCTAGCGCGCCAGGCCGGCAGCGCCGCATTGGCCTGCTCGATGGCGCGCTTCGTTTCCGCCGCGCCCATGTTCGGCACGCTGCCGATAATCGCACCCGTTGCCGGATTATCGACCTTGATCGTGCCGCCGCCGTCGGCGGCAACCCATGCGCCATCGATATAACAGGCGTCGCGGAGCAACGAAGGGTCTTTCAGGGTGAGTTTCGAGACCTTGTCCAGCATGTTAAGAAGCCTTGTTGATTGGCGCGACCAGCGTTTCGCGCAGTTTGAAGCGAATGATCTTTCCAGACCCGGTGCGCGGGATTTCCCTTACGAAATGCACCGAGAACGGCACCTTATAGGAAGACAGACGCCCGCGGCAGTGTTCCAGAATGTCTTTTGTTTCGATTCCAGTTCCTTCGCGCGCGACAACGAACAAAGCCGGAACCTCCCCCAGATGCTCGTGCGGAATGCCCACCACAGCGCTGTCGATCACGTCGGCAATGGCATTGACGACCTCTTCAATCTCTGCCGGGGCGATATTCTGGCCGCCGCGAATGATGAGCTCCTTGAGCCGGCCCGTGATGGTCAAAAAGCCGTTAGCGTCGCTCCGGGCCAGATCGCCGGTGTGATACCAGCCCTTGCGCAGCGCGGACGCGGTTTCCTCGGGCTTGTTGTGATACCCGCTCATGAGGTTGGGTCCGCGGACGATCAACTCGCCTTCCTCGCCAATGGCAACATCTTCACCGTTCGCCGGTGAAACGATCCGGACGGCAAGCCCCGGCAGCGGCAATCCGCACGATCCCATGACGCGTTCACCGACCGGCCAGTTCATCGTCACCATGGTCGAGGTTTCGGTAATTCCATAGCCGTCGAGCAGCTTGATGCCGAAACGGGATTCGAATTCGCGGTTCAGCGTCGCCGGCATGATCGCACCCGCCGACATGCTCAGCCGCAGGTTCGGCAGTTTCAGGCCGGGCTCGGCCTTGGTCGCTTCAAGGAAATAGTGGAACATCGTCGGCACGCCCGGAAACACCGTAAACTCGCCGCTCTTCAGCAGGCGCACGGCGTCGGTCGTGGAGTATTTCTCCATGATGTACTCGGTCGCACCGACCGACAGAATGCTCAGCACCGACAGGTTGAGCGCATAAGAATGAAACAGCGGCAGCGGCGAGAGAACGACATCGCTCTCCGACAATCCGGCGATCGGCGCCCAGCATGCGGCCGTGACCCACAACATGCTGTGAACCGACAGCAACACACCCTTGGCGCGGCCGGTGGTGCCTGATGTGTAGATAATAAAGGCTGGCTCGAAAATCTCCGACGGGTCACGCGGCGAGGATTTCGGCGCCGACGTGGCCAGTGGTTCGTAGCGCAAAGCCCCGGCGGGCGCTGGTCCCTGCCCAGACAAAATGGTCAGCTTCAGGTCCGGCGCATCGTTCGTCAGCTTCGCGATCAGCGGCGCACGCTCATCGGTCGCAATGATGGCCGTGCAGCCGGCATCCTGAAGCCGGTACAGCACCTCGGATTCCGTGGCTTCATAGCTGATCGGCACACCGATGCCGGCGGCACGGTTGATCGCGAAGCAGCTTTCGACCCACGCCACCGAGTTCGGCAGAAAGATCGCGACCTTGTCGCCCGGCTGGACGCCGTTATCGGCCAGATGCCCCGCGAGGTTGGCGGTGCGCACTGCAAGCTCGCCATACGTGACGGTAGTTGTCGCATCGCGATATGCGGGTTTCGATCCGCGCGCATCCGCGTGACGACGGAGCAGCGCCGGGATCGAAGCAATCAGGTCTGTCTGGAGCATAGTCTCCTCCCCTCCTTGCAGGTCATCAGACCATGCTGAATCCGCCACTGATGCTGATGGTCTGCCCGGTGATCCATCCGCCGTGCTTCGAGGCCAGCAGCGTCACCATCGGCGCGATGTCGGACGGGAATCCAAGGCGGCGCAGCGGGTAGAGCTTGGTCAGCTTGTCGCGGTTGGCATTGACCCAGTCGAGATCATGCGGCGTTTCGACCAGACCCAGCGAGATCGTGTTCGCGGTCACGCCGAAGCGGCCCATTTCGCGCGCCAGAGATTTCATCAGCGCGATGACGCCGGCGCGCGCCGCCGCCACGATGGCGAGCCCCGATTCACCGACGCGCGAGGAATCGCCCACCAGAGCGATGATCCGTCCGTCGCCTGCCTTCTCGAGATGCGGCGCCGCTGCCTTGGAAATATGAATCGCACCATAGAGACAGATGTCGATCTGCTTCTTCCATTCCTCCGGCGTCGTCTCGACGAAACGGTTGCGCAGTGCCACGCCGGCATTGTTGACGACGATATTCAGTCCGCCGAAATCGGAGACAATCTTGGCGACCATTGCCTGCACTTCATCGAAGTTGGCGACGTCGGCCTTGTAGGCGATGGCCTTGCCGCCGGCCTTCTCGATCTCGGCCACCACGGCGGCGGCGCGCTCACGCGAGCCATTATAATTGACGGCAACGGCCGCGCCTTCCGCCGCCAGGCTGAGCGCGATTTCGCGGCCGACATCGCGGCCGGCGCCAGTGACGAGAGCAACCTTGCCCTTCAGATGCATATCCATTTTTTGTCCTCAACGGTTGTTTTTGTGCGATTTCAGTCCGAGCTGCGGCCGTCAGTCGTAGGCATCCATGCCCTTGCGCAGGGACTCCCACTGCGCGCTGTCATGGCTGCAAATAATTGTCGCGCCTGCCTTCTCGATCCGCCGGATTTCGGCAAACGATTGCAGGAACTGCTCGGTGTTCTTTGTGTTCTTCGGCACAATCTCCTGATCGAGATTGGTGCGAATGCTGAGAGCGTCTGACGTCAGCAGAAACTCGCCGCTGCGATCGAGTTTCACCAGCGCGCCGAGGGTGCCCGGTGTATGGCCGGGCAGCGGAATGAGCGTGATCTTGCCGTCGTCGAACAGGTCGGTCTGCTGCTCGATCACCTTCATCGGGATCGGATGATCCCAGTCGGCCGAAAAAATAGCCGCTCGCCAAGGCATCCGGCGCTTTCGCCGCTTCCAGCTCGCGCGCATGCACGACGATGGTCGATTTCCTGAAGAACTCGTTGCAGCCGCAATGATCGGTGTGGAGATGCGAGCAGACCACCACATCGATATCGTCCGGGCCGAGGCCGACGGCCTTGAGGCCGGTCAGGACGTTTTCGCCGGGCGGCATGATCGGTGTCATGTACTTCGCAAGGCCGCCCCAGCGCCCTTCAGGATTTTCCGCAATGGTGGGATGGCAGCCGGTGTCGAACAGCACATTACCCTGCGCATGCCGCATCAGCATGCACGACACCGGAAGCTCGATCATCTCGCTGCGGTCGGCATCCGGGAAATAGATGCTCTTCTTCATGCGAAGACGGCCGCCCGACAGAACATGCATTTTCATGACGATACCTATCTCCCGCGGAACATTGGCGAACGCTTCTCGGCAAATGCCCGGCGACCTTCCTCGTAATCCTCGCTGGCCGATGCGCGATCGATGAAAGCCTCGGCGGCCTCCACATCCAGCGCGCCCGGCCCCATCGACAAGCCGGTCAGAATTCGCTTGGCACCTTCAACCGACAACGGCGCGAGCTTGGCGATCTCAGCGGCGAAGGCCTTCGCGTCAGCCATCGGATCGTTCGACACCCGGTCGACAAGTCCCATGCTCTTGGCATCCGCCGCGCTGAAACGATCTGCGGAGTACAGAATGCGCTTGGCGTGGGTCAATCCGACCAACCCCAGCAGGCGTTGCGTGCTGCGGACACCATACACGATCGACAGCTTCGCCGCCGGAATGCCGATCGCCGTATCGGTGTGCGCATAGCGGAAGTCACAGGCCATCGAGAGATGACAGCCGCCGCCGAGGCAATATCCCCCAAGAACGGCGATGACCGGTTTCGGCGCATTCGCGATGGCATCAGATGATGCATCCACCGCGACCTCATAGGCCTTGCTCTCCGCGACGTTCGACCGGACCTTCGCGAATTCCGAGACATCGGCGCCGACGCTGAAATTTCCACCGGCACCGGTCAGGATGATCGCACGCACGTCAGGGTCGCGACCCAGCCGTGCAAAAATCTCGGCAATACCCTGCCACATGGCAAGCATCATGGCGTTGCGCACCGCAGGCCGGTTGAGCGTCACCACTGCGATCTGGTCCTGAATGGCAACGTCAATATCGGCCAAGTTCTCTACTCCTGCGAGACCGCCCGAACGGCAGCCATCCGACGTTATCAAGTCACGGCACGCTGTAACGGCGCAGCGATCGATTTCAGCTTTTCCGGAAGCGGTGTCGGGCGTCCGCTCTCGCGGTCGACATAGACGTGAACGAAATGCCCCTGCGCGGATGCGACGTCCTCATCGCCGTTGAACAGCGCAATTTCGTAGCGAATGCTGCTGTTGCCGAGATGACCGACCCGAAGTCCAACATCGATCTTCGAGGGGAAACCGATCGACCTGAAGTAACGACACATGGTTTCCGCCACCAGACCGATCACCTCGCTCTTCTCGACATCGAGAACGGCATTTTCGATCAGGTACATGTTCACGATCGTATCGAAAAAGGAATAGTACGTCGTGTTGTTCATGTGCCGGTAGGAGTCATTGTCCATCCAGCGTGTTGTCATCGTCTGGAAATATACATAGGCACTTCGATGATCGGGTTTTGGCCGCTCCGTCATAGCGACGCCTCGTAAATCGCCAGCGCGTCGGCATGCACGACCTCGCGCGGGTTATTAATGAGAAGCCGCGTTTGCTTCATCGCATCGTCGGCCAGCATGCCGAGATCATTGTGCCCAATGCCAACGTCGCGCAGCCGCGTGGGCAACCCGAGATCTACGGGGAGCGCCGAGAGCATTTCGACCAACGCCTTGGTGCGATCGGCCGAGTTTCCCTTGGCGTTCGGCGTCAGGATCGTGGCGAGTTCACCGTAGTGCTGTTCGGCGGAGCTGGCGTTGAAGCGGATCACCTGCGGCAGCACCAGCGAATTCGACAACCCGTGCGGAACGTGAAAACGCGCACCGACCGGATAAGCCAGCGCATGCACGGCTGCGACCGGCGCGTTGGCGAACGCCATGCCGGCCAGCATGGAGCCGAGCAGCATGTTGTGGCGGGCCTCGCGGTTGGTACCGTTGCGGCAGGCTTCGTGAATGTTGCCGCCGAGCAGCCGCAGCGCATCGCGCGCGAGCGCGTCCGACAGCGGATTCTTCAGGCGCTTGCTGGTATAGGCCTCAATGGCGTGAACCATCGCATCGATGCCGGTAGCCGCCGTCACTGCGGGCGGCAATCCGAGCGTCAACTCCGCGTCCAGCACAGCCCAGTCCGGCAGCAATACCGGAGAAACGACGCCCTTCTTCTCACCCTCGCCGGTCGTGACGATCGAGATCGGCGTGACCTCTGATCCGGTCCCCGCTGTCGTCGGCGCGAGCACCAGCGGCAGGCGGCGTCCCTTGACCATGCCGACGCCATAGATGTCGTCGAGCTTTTCCTGACCGACTGCGAGCAGTGCCACGAGCTTGGCCACATCCATCGAACTGCCGCCGCCGATGGAGACAACGCCATCGACCTTCGCATCGACGGCCAGCTTGACCGCAGCCTCGATCACATGAACCGGCGGATCGGCCTGAACATCGGTGAACAGCGTGACCGCGATCCCCCGCTGCTCCAGCCCCTGCAATCCCGCCTGCAACAGCCCCGCACCTTTCACGCCGGGATCGCTCACCAGCAGAACAGACGTACAGCCAAGCGATTTTACCAACTCGCCGATGCGCGACGAACTGGCAGGCTCAACCAGAATCGATTTTGTGGATTGAAAGACGAAACCCTGCACTCCGAACTCCGTTCAACCTTGGGCCAACCAGGCCTCGCGAGATCCGCCATAGGCCAATCGTTTCGCGAAACAAGTCGCTTGCATAAGTAGACTTATTTAGGCGACCGATGTCAACTTGCTGTGGATTTCTTTTCGGTATCGGCAGCGGATGACCGGCGCGCTTTCGCGGATGCAAAAGCCGCGCTGATCTCGCCGACGATGCCACGGCGGAACAAGAGCACGCAAATCATGAAGATGAAGCCGATAATGATCGGCACTTTGCTGGACAAATCGAGCGCGATCGGTCCGATCTGAACCACGCCAAGGCCGGACAGCCGGCTCTCAAGAGCCACCACCAGAATCGCGCCGATCACCGGACCGAGCGGCGTGCCGAGACCACCGAGCAGACACATCAAAATGACATTGCCGGATTGCGTCCAGTGCGCATCAGGCAGACCGGCGAATCCGAGCGTCAGCGCCTTCACCCCGCCTGCCAGACCGGCAATCGCCGCCGACATCGCAAACGCCGACAGCTTGTACTTCTGGACATCGTATCCCAGCGAAATCGCGCGCGGCTCGTTGTCACGAATGGCAAGCAGCACCTGGCCGAACGGCGATTCCATGATCCGCTGGAAGCCCCAGACTGCCGCGATCATGACGGCGAGAACAAATGCATACATCGTGAGGTCGTTGGATAGATCGATCAAGCCAAACAGCGCGTGCCGCGGAATCCGCTGCAAGCCGTCTTCCGCGCCGGTGAAAGGCGCCTGCACACAGACGAAATAAACCATCTGTGCCAGCGCCAGCGTGATCATCGCGAAATAGATTCCCTGGCGGCGGATGGCCATTCCGCCCATCACGATTCCCAGCACAATGCCGACCAGGACGCTGAGGATGAGGGCGAGCTCCGGCGTAAAGCCCCACGCCTTCGTAGCGTAACCAGCCGCATAGGCGCCCATGCCGAAGAACGCGGCGTGACCGATCGAGAGCAATCCAACATTGCCGGTGAAGAAGTTGAATGCGACGGCGAACAGCGCCAGCGCAACGCACTTCATCAGGAACTGCGGATAAAGCCCGGTCAGCGGCGCGAGAATACCGACAACGGCAAGCGTAATGAGAAGAACGGTGGATGTTTTCATGGCGCTCATGCTTCACGTCCAAACAAACCGGCCGGGCGCACCAGAAGAACGATTGCCATGACAATGAAAACGATGGTCGAGGACACTTCGGGATAGAACACCTTGGAAAGCCCTTCGATGACGCCGAGCGCCAGTCCGGTGGCGATGGCACCCGCCGTCGATCCCAGCCCGCCGATCACGACGACGGCGAAGGTCACAATCAGGATGTTCGATCCCATCAGCGGCTGAACCTGATAGATCGGCGCGGCCAGCACGCCGGCGAAGGCCGCAAGCGCCGCGCCCAGCGCGTAGACGAACGTCACCATGAGCGGGACGTTGATGCCGAGCGCCTGCACCATCTTCGAATTCTCGGTGCCCGCACGCAGATAGGACCCCAGCCGCGTGCGCTCGATCAGGAACCAGGTCGCAAAACAGACTACCAGCGACGCGGCGACGATCCAGACCCGGTAGATCGGTAGCCGCATGAAGCCAAGATCGATCAGGCCACGCAGGGCCGGTGGCGTCGGATACGGCAAGCCCGCGGAGCCATAGATGTCGCGGAAGATTCCCTCAAGAACCAGCGCCAGACCGAAGGTGAACAACAGGCCATAGAGATGATCGAGGCCGACGAGGCGGCGTAGCAATAGCCGTTCGACCAATGCGCCGAACGCCCCGACGACGACAGGCACCAGCAGCAGCGACCACCAGTAGTTCACCCCGAGCTTCTGCATGGCGAGGTAGACGCCGAAGGCGCCAAGCATATAGAGCGCGCCGTGAGCGAAGTTGATGACGTTGAGAAGGCCGAAGATCAGCGCCAGGCCAAGGCTCAGGATCGCGTAAAAGCAACCGTTCACCAGACCGATGGTGATTTGCCCGAGCAGCACCTGTAACGGAATATCGAACATAACGATCCTCAAACGCCCAGCGTGCGGTCAACGAGTTCGGCCCGCGCGGCAAACTCCGATGCGGACAGGCGCATCGCGACGTCGCCATGCTCGACCACGAGAAAACGATCAGCCAGCGGTTCGGCGAAGTATTTATTCTGCTCGACAAGCAGGATGGTGTACCCGCGGGACTTCAGTTCGGTGATGAGATCGAACAACCGATCGACGATCACCGGGGCAAGCCCCTCGGAAATCTCGTCGAGCAACAGCAGACGTGCGCCGGTCCGCAGGATGCGCGCGATCGCCAGCATCTGCTGTTCGCCACCCGACAGCCGCGTGCCCGGCGTATGACGCCGCTCGGCCAGATTGGGCAGCAGCGTGTAGATCTCGTCGAGCTGCATGCCGCCGCTGGATTGCTGTGGCGGCAGCAGGAGATTTTCCTCGCATGAGAGCGACGCGAAAATACCGCGCTCTTCCGGGCAGTATCCGACACCGAGGCGCGCAACCAGATGCGGCGCCAGATGGATCGCATCCTTGCCGCCGATGCGGATGATCCCCTCGCGCCGATCGATCAATCCCATGATGGCACGCAGGGTTGTGGTCCGGCCGCTGCCGTTGCGGCCGAGCAATGCAACCACTTCCCCACGTTGCAGGGAGAATGACATTCCGTGCAGGATATGGGACTCCCCGTACCAGGCGTGGAGATTCTGCACCGAGAGCGCGTCTGTTCCGCCACTTGCTGCTGTCGTCATTGCTTGCGCTCCGCTGCGCGCGACCGGGAGCCAAGATAGGATCTCGATCACCTGGGGATCGCGTGACACTTCGTCATACGCCCCCTCGGCGATGATCTCGCCACGGCGCAGCACGCTGATCCGGTCGGCAATGCGCGCCACCATTTTCATATTGTGCTCCACCATCACGACGGTGCGGCCAATTGCCACCTGCTTGATCAGCGCCGTTACACGGTCGACGTCTTCATGGCCGAGGCCCTGCGTCGGCTCGTCGAGCAACATGACCTTCGGATTGGCGGCGAGTGTCGTCGCCAGTTCAAGCGCACGCTTACGGCCGTAAGCAAGATCGCCGGCGCGCTGATGCGCGAACGCGCCGAGATCGACCTGATCCAGCAGCGCCTCGATGCGCGCCGGCATATCCCCGAACCGCGAGCGGCCCTGCCAGAACTTTACGGGCGACACAGAACTGCGCTGGAGCGCGATGGCGACGTTCTCGCTCACCGTAAGGTGCGGAAACACCGCCGAAATCTGAAACGACCGCACCAGCCCAAGCCGCGCAAGCGCCGCAGGGCGCTCCGCCGTGACTTCCACGCCTTCGAGCAGAATGCGCCCCGATGTCGGGCTCAGGAATTTCGTCAGAAGGTTGAAGACCGTCGTCTTTCCCGCGCCATTCGGCCCGATCAGCGCATGGATAGCGCCACGGCGGATGTCGAGGTCCACACCGCTGACAGCGACGAAGCCGCGGAATACCTTCCGCAAACCTCGTGCCTGCAACACGATGTCGGCATCCGGCACGGCATGACCATGCGTCGCATCCATCCGGCTGTCTCCTCCGACCAGTTGTGCAGCGCAATGCAAGCAAGTTCATCGCGCCTGTTGACAGCGTCATACCAAATTAGTCTAGTTATGCAAGCCTATCTGTTGGGCCGCGGTACCGGACCATTTTAAACAAGAGGAGAGGAAGCAATGAAGAAGATGACATTGGCGCTTGCCGCAGGACTCGCATTGGCGGGCCCGGCTTACGCCCAGACGAAAATCTCGGACGATGTGGTGAAAATCGGTGTTTTGACCGACATGTCCGGACAGTTCTCCCACGAGGCGGGCGAAGGTTCGGTGACCGCGGTCAAAATGGCCGTCGAGGATTTCGGCGGCACAGTGCTCGGCAAGCCGATCGAAGTGATCGTCGCCGATCACCAGAACCGCAATGAAGTAGCGATCGCCAAGGCACGCGAGTGGTACGATGTCGGCAAGGTCGACATGATCGCGAACCTGATCAACTCATCGATCGCGCTGGCTGTCACCAATGTCGCGCAGGAGAAGAGCCGCATCGCCATCGTCAACGGATCCGGATCTTCGCGTCTGACGGGCGATTCGTGCACGCCGAACAGCATCCACTACGCGTATGACACTTACGCTCTGGGACAGGGCACCGGCAAAGCGCTGATCAAGGAAGGTCTGAATTCCTGGTACTTTCTCACAGCCGACTACGCGTTCGGACACGCTCTCGAAGCAGATACAGCCGGTGTGGTAAAGGCAAACGGGGGCACCGTTGTTGGCGCGATCCGCTATCCTATCGATACTGCCGATCACTCTTCCTTCCTGTTGCAGGCCCAGGCCTCGAAAGCAAAGGTCGTCGCCATTGCAGGCTCCGGCACGACCTTCATCAATGCCGTCAAGTCCGCGAAGGACTTCGGCCTGACTGACGGCGGCAAGCAGACCATCGCTGGCCTGCTGGTCTGGATCACAGATATCGACTCGATGGGTTTGACCGCAGCTCAGGGACTCGTTCTGACCAACGGTTTCTACTGGGATCGTGACGAGGATACGCGGGCGTTCTCGAAGAAGTTTTTCGCAAAGATGAAGCGCATGCCGCACATGGGCGATGCCGGTGACTATTCCTCGACCATGCACTATCTCAATGCGATCAAGGCGGCCGGCACCGACGACGCCAAGGTCGTGATGGCAAAGATGCGCGAGATGCCGGTGAACGATTTCTTCGCCAAGAATGGTCGCGTTCGCGAGGACGGCCGTTTCATTCACGACATGTATGTGTATGAGGTGAAGAAGCCTTCGGAATCCAAGTACGCCTGGGACTACTACAAGCTCCACGCTGTCATTCCCGGCGACGAAGCCTTCCGGCCGCTGTCGGAAAGCAAGTGCCCGCTCATCAAGAAATAAGCCGACGAACGCAGCTTATCAAACGCGGCCGGGCACTGCCCGGCCGCTCTTCGGCCCGCCAAACTTGTCGGGGTTATACCGCATCCGATACTTCATCGTGTAGGCATGGATCGGCTCGCCGCAGCGGTTGCAGACGACGACCGGCGTGAAAACCTTGCCGCAGGTCTCGTGCTTGAGAAGCATCGGCGGCTCGCCGTTCGCCCGCCAGCGATCGCCCCACGCCATCATCATGATCAGCGGCCCGTGCAAATCGGTTCCCATCGGCGTCAGCAGATACTCGAAACGTTCCGGCGCGGATTGATACTTCCGTTTCCTGAAAACCCCGCGCTCGACGAGACGCGCAAGACGATCCGTCAGAATATTCGACGCGATGTTCAGTTCGGCCTGAAGCTGGTCGAGATCGCGCGGCGCCATAGAAGGCTTCGCGAATGACCAGAAAGCTCCAGCGATCACCGATCACCTCAAGGGCGCGCGACACCGAGCTGGGGCGGCCACGCATGAAATCGTCGGCGGTGCGGCGGCTGCGTCTGGAGGTCTCGATGCGGACCCTGCCCGCGCCCGGTCCATCGTGATAGCTGACGTCTCGGGCCACGATGCGCCGCTCGCAACAGGAGCAGGCGACAATCGGCTTGCTGACACAATTGCAGCCCTCGTGGATCAGTTGTAACGGGACTTCGTTCGCGCTGGTCAGCCAGCGGTCACCAAACTGCATCAGCGCCATGAACGCCGGATAAAGATCGATGCCGGATTTTGTCAGCTTGTATTCAACCCGGCTCGACGTATCGGAATAGCTCACCTCGCGGAGGATGCCTTCGCGCGTCAGGCGTCGCAGCCGGTCTGTCAGCGTCGCCCGTGAAATTTCAAGGCCCGAGCGAAACTCCTCGAAACGTTTGGCGCCGAAAAACGCCTCCCGGATGACCAGAAAGGCCCATGCATCGGAGAGAATGCCCACCGTGCTCGCAATGGAGCAGCGGCGTTCGGTGAGCCTGGACGACTTCTTGCCTGTACGGACTGGAGAAACTGGATTCAAGGGCTTGGCCGGCCGTTTTTCTTTTGTTGCAAGCCCTAGCCGTGCCATCTCGCCCAGACCGATCGCTTTCTAGCGCATGATTATAACGTGGATTTCCGAGAGCTGAATCCTTGCTGCGAATCTTGAAGGGATATGCCGGTCGCGTCAAGACCACATGCCCGGCGCGTTATACAACCTTGTTCCGTGCGCGCGCTGCTTCGACCATGCGGAAGATCCGTTCGGGCGTGACCGGAAGCGTGTCGACCTCGATGCTGAGCGGCGACAGCGCATCGGATACCGCATTCGCAATGGCGGCCGGCGCGCCGATCGTACCACCCTCTCCCATGCCACGGAATCCGCCGATGTTATTCGGCAAATCCGCTTCGATATGAACGATGCCGATGGGAGGAACGTTGGTGGCGACCGGGACAAGATAATCCGCAAGGCTGGCCGTGACGAACTGGCCCTGATCATCATAAACGATCTCCTCCAGCAGCGCGGCTCCGATCCCCTGTACGACCGCGCCCTGCACCTGGCCATCGACGATCATTGGATTGATGATCCGTCCGCAATCCTCAGCCACGACATAACGCTTGATGGTGACGCCATAGGTTTCCGGATCAATCTCCACCATCGCCAGATGCGTGGAGGAGCAGGCCGTACCGAGATAGGGATCGTAGGTCTCGGACACCGCCAGATCCTCGCGTTGCTCACGCGGGATGGCACCCATCTGCGAATAGACCGCATTGGCGACGTCCTTGAACGTCATCGAGATATTGGACGCACGCGAACGGATGATCCCGCCAGATGCGTCCAGTTCCTCCACCGGCTGATTCATCAGATGCGCCGCTGCCCTCCAGAACCTTTGCCTTGAGCGTACGCGACGCCACGATCGCAGCACCTCCACCAATCACCGCGGAACGGCTGGCAAAGGTTCCGGTACTCATGGGCACCAAAGCGCTGTCGCCGTGCTGAACCTCCACGTCTTCCATCGTGCAGCCGAGTTCATCAGCGATGATCTGCGCCAGCGTCGTCTCCAGGCCCTGCCCATGCGAGGAAATGCCGAAGGCCGCGGTAATCGCGCCGGTCGCATCAATGCGGATCGCCGACGTCTCGGTGCCCGTATTGATCGGCATACCGGGCGCAGCCGAGATGCGCGAGCCAATGCCGGTCAATTCGGCGTAGCTGGCCAGACCGATGCCGACCCAGCGTCCCTCGGCGCGCGCCTTGTCGCGCTCGCGCACCAGCGAGGGGTAATCCAGATAATCGCATGCCGCCTGCAAGCATTCCTGAAACGCCGATTTGTCCCAGATGATGCCCGAGCCGGTCCGATAGGGGAACTCTTCGGCTGTCACCAGATTGCGGCGGCGCATCTCGGCGGGATCCAAGCCGATCTTGCGCGCGGCCATATCGATGAGCCGTTCCATCGCAAACGTCGAGGATGGACGGCCAACGCCGCGATAAGGACCGGTCGGCGGCTTCGGTGTGAGCACGCCCCGGATACGGCCACGATAATGCTCGAGACGATACGGTCCCGGCAGGAAGCTCACCACCTGCACAGGCTCCAGCGCGCCGGTCCACGGATAGATCGAATAGGCACCGATGTCGCCGATCACGTCGGCGCGCAGGCCAAGCAGTTTGCCATCGCGATCGACGGCAAGTTCGACGTCCATCAACTCGTCGAAGGCCTGACTGGTGGATGACAAATCTTCCAGCCGGTCGCTCGTATACTTGATCGGCCGCCCGAGTTTGCGCGCGAGCGCACAGACCAGCATCTCTTCGTGATACAATGATCCCTTGCCGCCGAAGCTGCCGCCGACATCAGGAGCGACCACACGCATCCGGTTGCCGGGAAGGTCGAAGCAACTTGCGAGCACATCGCGGATCACGCCGGGAATATTGGTTGACGAATGCAGCGTCAAAGCGAGACGGCGCTTGTCCCACTCAGCCAGATAGGAGCGATTCTCCATCGCCACCGCCGTTTTCCGCGTCATGCGGAAAATACCTTTCAGCGTCACCGGTGCGTCCTGAATCGCCTTGTCGACATCGCCGCGCGCGAATTCGCGGGAGATGATGACATTGGTTCCGGCTTCCTCATGAAGCAGCGGCGCATCGTCGGCCACCGCATCGGTCTGGCGGATCGCGAACGGCAATGGCTCGTAGTCGATCGAGATATGCTCCAGCGCATCCTCGGCCGCGTAGCGGCTCTCGGCAACGACAGCAACGACCGGCTCACCCACATAGCGCACCTTGCCGCGCGCCAGCGGCCAGATCGGCGTGGCATAGTAGTTTTTCATCTTCGACGTCGGAACGGCCGGCTTGAGGTCGCCGTCGAGGTCGGCGGCATCGAAGATCGCCACCACGCCCGGCACCGCAAAGGCTTCGCCCACATCGATGCTGCGAATACGCGCATGCGGCTGGTCGCTGCGCCTGATCGCGATATGAAGCGTGCCCTGTGGCGTGATGTCGTCGACATAGCGCCCGACACCCGCAAGCAAACGCGGGTCCTCGGTGCGCTTGATGCGCTGGCCCACCATCTTGGGCCGCATCTCGACCGATGATGAGTCGAATGCGCTCATATCAGGACCGCCATGACAATGGAAAGCGTTCTCACTTGAGCGCTCCTCTTTCCTTTGCCAGTTCGCGCACCGCATTGACGATATGCTCATAGCCGGTGCAGCGGCAGATATTGCCCGACAATGCCTCGCGGATTTCCTCGTCGCTATCGAGGCTATGATGCCGCAGCATGTCAGCGATGGTCATGATAAAGCCCGGCGTACAAAAACCGCACTGAAGCCCATGGTGATCCCGGAACGCCTGCTGAATTCTTCCGAGCTTCTCAACCGTCCCCTGTCCTTCGACAGTCTCGATGTCGGCGCCATCCGCCTGCACCGCCAGCGTCAAACAGGAGCGCGCGCTGCGTCCATCGAGCAGGACTGTGCATGCGCCACAGACACCATGCTCGCAGCCGACGTGCGTGCCGGTCAGTCCGAGTTCATGGCGCAGGAAATCCGCCAGCAGCATGCGCGGTTCGACGGTTCGCGTATAGGACAGGCCGTTGACGGAAACAGCGATCTCGGTGCGCTCGCTCATGCCGCGGCACCTTTCTCCGCCCGCGCCCAGGCATCCGATATGGCACGCCGTGCAAGCACGCCCGCCAGATGACGGCGATAGTCCGCCGATGCGTTCAGGTCGGAATTCGGTTCGAGGCTGGCCCGCAGCGCATCGATGGCCTCGTCGAGCAGTGCGGCATCAATCTCGCGGACTTCCAGCATGGCCTCGATTTGCGGTGCGCGCATCGGCATTTCTCCGACGCCCATGAGGCCGATGCGCACGTCCGAAGCTACACCATCCCGTCGCTGCATCGTGACGGCCACCGCAGCCAGTGCATAATCGCCGTGACGCCGGGCAAATTCCTCGAATCCCCAGCCGGTCCCGGCGGGCAACGTATCGATCTCGATTTCGGTGACGAGTTCGTCGGGCTCCAGCGCCGTGACCAGCGAGCCGACAAAGAAATCCTGTGCGGCAAGCGTGCGTTCGCCGCGGGGAGAGACGATGTGAACGGCACCATTGAGCAGCAGCGACATCATTGGCATCTCGGCCGCCGGATCGGCGTGGCAGACGCTGCCGCAAAATGTACCCCGATTGCGAACCGTCAGATGCGCCACATGCTTCATCGCATGATGCAGCACCGGAATATGTTTCTGGATCAGCATATCTGTCGCCGTCATGCGATGACGGACGAGCGCGCCCAGCACAATCCTGTCACCGCGCATCTGCACGGCATCGAGACCGGGAATGCGATTGATATCCACCAGCACCGACGGCTTCACCAGCCGGAAGTTCATCATCGGCATCAGGCTTTGGCCGCCCGCGATCACCTTGCCGTCACCACCCGCCGCAGCAAGCGCCTGCACGGCATGTTCAGCACTTTCGGCCCGGACATAGTCGAACGACGCTGGCTTCATATAGCGGTTCCCGATCCGTCCGGTTTATGCCGCGATCCCAAGATTCTTTCGGCTTCCATAGTGACTTGCATTATTAGACTATGTTAGGACATGTCAAGATGACCGGGGCGCAAGTTGGATGACCGAACCAGCGCGAGCCACGGCAACGCGTCGGGGTTAAGGAGACGACATTATGGACATGACAGGCCAGCAGCGCATTCCCGCAACCCGCGAGACCGTGTGGAAGGCTCTCAACGATCCGGCGGTTCTGCAAGCCTGCATTCCCGGCTGCCAGGAACTGGTCAAAACCTCCGACACCCAGATGACAGCCACCGCGCTGATCAAGGTCGGCCCCGTCACCGCCAAATTCCAGGGCGCGGTCACATTATCGGACCTCGATCCGCCAAACGGATATCGCATCGCGGGCGAAGGCCAGGGCGGTGTGGCAGGCTTCGCCAAGGGCAGCGCCGTCGTACGCCTCGAACAGGACGGCGACGACACCATCCTGCACTACACCGTGAACGCCGACGTGGGCGGCAAGCTGGCGCAACTCGGCGGCAGGTTGATTGATGCTACTGCCAAACAAATGTCCGGCCTCTTCTTTAAACGCTTCGCCGAGGAGATCGAGGCGCAATACGGCGACAGCACGCAGGCGCAGCAGAGCACGGGTCCGACGGGCGCGGCGGCGATAAGCACACCGGCCGCACAAAACGCCCCGCACCATCAAACACCTCGCCGCCCCCGCCCTGCTCCAGCGCCGATGGACATCACGCCGGGACTTTTAAAGCATGTAAAATCCGCCGGTTTCGTGCTGTTACTCGCAGCAATCGGCGCGTGCTGGTATCTGTTCGGCGGCGCATTGCCGAGCCTCACCCCAAGCGGCGGGGCGCATGTCTCACCCGATTTCACGGGCGGTGTTCTGCTCGTTATTGTCGCGGCGATCGGTTACCTGTTCGGCCGGCAACAGACCGGAACCGTTCATGTCGATCGCGACGTGATCGATCAACTCGCGCAAGCATGGACTGAACGGCGCGACTAACACCAGCCATCGCTGGTCAAGAGCAGATGCATGGCGCGCACCTCGTCTAAAAACCCACCTCCCGCACGCTTCGGCAGTCATCCAGGACCGCGGAGCGCCCGCTGGTGCGCAACTGCTCCGTCGATCGCACGCTGACGATCCTGTCAGACGCCTGGTCCTTCCTCGTCCTGAGAGAAGTCTATCTCGGCGCGCGCCGTTTCGATCAGGTGCAAGCCGTGCTTCACATGCCGCGCAGCACGCTCAGCGCCCGGCTTGCGCAACTGGTCAAGGCCAAAGTCCTCTCTCGCGTCCCGCTCGCCGGAAGCGCACGCTTCGAATATCGCCTGACCGAGCGAGGCTTCGATCTCTATCTCGTCATGCTTGCGATGCTGCGATTCGGCGATGACTGGCTGGCGGGTGACAAGCCGCCGCCGCTCAGGCTTGTCCACACAACCTGCGGGCACGAATGCCATCCCGAAACGATCTGCTCGGCCTGCCGCGAACCGGTCAACGCGCTTCGGGTGGTCTATCGGGATGGCCCGGGTGCAGGCGTTTCGCACGCAACCGCCATGCCGCAACGCAGGCGCAGCGGCGGCGTCGAAACGTTCGAGCGCGGACGCCCCTCATCGGTCTCGCGCACGCTCGGCATCCTGGCAGATCGCTGGACCTTTCTGGTGGTGCGCGAAATGTGTTTCGGTGTCCGGCGGTTCGATGTGTTGCAGGAGCGGCTCGGCATCGCGACAAACATTCTGACCGACAGGCTCAACCGCCTCGTGAGTCAGGGCATTCTGAGACGGGTGAAATATCTCGATGTGCCGGAACGCTACGAATACAAGCTCACAACGGCTGGACGGGATCTATATTTGCCGCTGATCCAGATGCTGCGCTGGGGCGACAAATGGCTCGGCTACGAAAAGCCTCTCATCCTTAAACACCTCGACTGCGGCCACGATTTCGAACCGATCGTCGCGTGCGATCACTGCCGCCAGGCCTTGGACCCGCACGATATGCGCTACCATCTCACCTACAGCAAACTGCGGGAGGACCATCCGCCCGCGCTGCTTGCCGCCGATGACGATCAAACGGGCCCGGCCTGAGACCGCGGGTCATAATGTCTATGTTGAACCCGTCAATACATTGATACTATGTATTGGTGGGAAGCTACGGAATCGTAGCGACGTGGCGATGAGACATGACATTGGCTGAGAAGCAAGCAAAGTCCGACGTCGAGTTCGAAGTCGCCAACAGGGTGTTCTTCCGCCTCTATCAGGCGTCGAACCTGATGCACAAGCAAGGCACCCGCTATGTCGGCGAGTTCGGCGCCACAACGCAGCAATGGGCCGTGCTCGGCGCACTCGCCCGGCCGCTGGTGCGCGAGAAGGGAATGACCGTCAAGGACCTGATCGAGTTTCTCGACGTCAGCCGGCAGAACCTCACAGCCGTCCTCGACAGGCTCGAAGCGCGCGACTGGATCGCGCGCGTCAAGGACAAGGACGACGGCCGCAGCCGCCGCATTCGCCTGACCCGCAAGGGCACGGCAGCGTGGACGGGTATGCTCGAGCCGATCGAGGCTTTCTATACTGCATCGCTGACCGGATTCAGCCACGACGAACAGGTTATGCTCTATCGGTTGCTCGATCGCCTCAAGACATCTCTGACAAACGTCTAGCTGCATTGCGGAGCAGGCAGCGCCGCGTCTTTCTAGGCATCGGTCACCGAACGAACTTCCGGAATTCCGGCTTGCGCTTCTCGCGGTAGGCACGGCCACCTTCCTTCGACTCCTCGGTGTCGTAGTAGAGACTGAGCGCCGCCATGCCCATGCTGGCAATGCCGCGGATGGATTCGGTATCGGCGTTGAACGAGCGCTTGGCCAGCGCCAGCGCAGTCGGACTGCGTTCCAGCAGTTCCTCGCACCAGCGATCCACCTCGGCGTCGAGCTGGTCATGCGGCACAGCGATGTTGGCAAGGCCCATTTCGACCGCCTGCGCCGCGGTATAGCGCCGGTTGAGATACCATATCTCGCGTGCCTTCTTCTCCCCGACCACGCGGGCGAGATAGGCCGTGCCAAACCCCGGATCGACCGAACCGACCTTGGGACCAACCTGCCCGAACTGCGCCTTGTCGGACGCAATCGTCAGATCGCAGATCGTGGCCAGCACATTGCCACCGCCGATGGCGAAACCATTGACGCGGGCGATCACCGGCTTCGGCATGTCACGAATGACGCTCTGGAACTCCTCGATGGGAAGACCGATGGTGCCGCGACCGTCATACTGTCCGTCGTGCGCGCCCTGATCGCCGCCGGTGCAGAATGCCTTGTCGCCAATGCCGGTGAGGACGATCACGCCGATCGATTTATCCCAGCCCGCGCGCTGGAAGGCATGGATCAATTCTTCGACAGTCTGACCGCGAAACGCATTGTAGCTTGCCGGCCGGTTGATCGTGATCCGGGCGACGCCTTTCGGGCGCTCCTCGTAAATGATGTCCTCATAAGTCGTCATGTCTTTTTCCTTTTCTTGTTAGAAAGCAGGTCGCGGATTACATCGCCTGCTGCTTGACGATGTCCCGCAGCTTGAATTTCTGGATCTTCCCGGACGGCGTTGCCGGCATCGCTTCGAGAACCAGAAGGCGCTCGGGGATGTACTGGAGTGCAACCTTCTGCGCCTTGAGGAAATCGGTCAGCGCCGTCAAATCGATCGACGCACCCTGCTTCGGAACCACCACCGCGCATCCTCGCTCACCCAGCCGTTCGTCCGGATAGGCGACGATGGCGACCTGATTGACCGCCGGGTGCTTGTAGAGAAGTGTCTCGATCTCGACGACCGGAATGTTCTCGCCACCACGGATGATCACATCCTTCGAGCGGCCAGTGATACGGACGTAGCCGCGATCATCGATCTGGGCAAGATCGCCGGTATCGAACCATCCATCGTCATCAGTTGCATTGAGGTGCGGACGGCGCAGGTAGCCGCCGAAATTCGAACATGTTCTGACGAGGAGACGGCCTTCTTCACCGTGAGGCAACGGCTTGCCGTCCGCATCGACCACACGGATCTCGGTGCCCGGCAAAGGACAGCCTGAGGTGTTGAATGCGCGCTCGTCATCGTCATCGAGCTTGATCAGCGTTACCGCGCCGTTCTCGGTCATGCCCCACGCCGATACGATCTTCGCGCCCAACGCCTTGCGCGCATTCTCGACCAAAGGGCCGGGGATCGGCGCGCCCGCGCACAGGAACGTGCGCAGCGTCGGAACGCCCTCGCCGCTCTCCGCAACGCCCTTCGCGAGATCGGTCAGGAACGGCGTCGACGCCATGGTGAAGGTGACTTTCTCGGCGCGGATCAGTTCGATGGCCTTCTTCGGCTCCCAGATATCCTGAAGCACGGCACTCGCGCGCAGCATGATCGGCATCATCAGCCCGTACATGAATCCGGTCTGGTGCGCCATCGGCGACGCCATCAGGATGACGTCGTTAGGGCCAAGACGCATGCTCGCGGCGTAGGGAATGATGTTGGACATCAGCGTATTGGCCGAATGCATCACGCCTTTCGGTTCGCCCGTGGTTCCCGATGTGTAGATAAGCTGCATCACATCATCCGGACCGGGACGGTGACGCGTCAGGATGTCCTTCGCGTCCGGCACCTCCTCCCATTTCGGCTCACTCAGCCATTTCTCGAAGCTGTTGTCGCCCGCTCCACCTACGACAACCACATGCTGGAGATCCGGCAGGCTCGGCTTGAGGCCGGCAATCATCTGCTCGTAATCGAAGCCGCGAAATGTCTTCGGCACGATCACGATCTTGCTGGCGCCGTGCTTGAGCATGAAGGACAGTTCACGCTCGCGGAAAATATGCATCAGCGGGTTGAGCACCGCGCCGATGCGCGAGCACGCCAGATATGTCAACGTGAATTGCCACCAGTTCGGCAGTTGCATGGAGACGACATCGTTGCGGCCGATGCCCAGCCTTGAGAGGCCGACAGCGATGCGGTCCGCCATCGTCGCCATTTCCCGATAGGTGAAACGAGTGACCGAGCCGTTGTCCAGCGACACCGCCGTCAGCGCGAGCTTGTCGGGACACGTCGCCAGGCAAGTATCCAGATCGTCGTTGATCGTCCGGTCGTGCCAAAGGCCCTGATCGATCATGCTCTGGCGGCGCGGCGGTATCAGTATGGCATCGAATTCCATGGCTTTTCCCTCCCCGATTCAGGCGCCGTCGTTCAGATCGCGGCGTCCTTGAGTTTTTCACGCGAGATAATGAGCTTCATGATCTGCGCCGTGCCATCGCCGATCTCCAGACCCATGACGTCGCGCAGCCGCTGCTGATGCGGCAGGTCGAGCGACCATCCATAGTGACCGTGAGTCAGCAGGCATTGATGGATGACATCTACGGCGGTCTTCGGCGCGAGCCATTTGCACATGGCGGCCTCGGCGGTGTGGGGCTTGCCTGCGTCCCGGAGCGCGAGTGTATGATAGCAAAGCTGGCGTGCCGCAGCGACGTGCGTCTCCGCTTCCGCGAGCGGAAAGATCACACCCTGGTTTTTCGACAGCGGCGCACCGAACGCCTTGCGCTCCTGCACATAGGCCCAGCTTTCGTCGAGCGAAGCCTGCGCCGACCCCAGCACCTGCAATCCGATCAGCGCGCGGCTGAAGTCGAAACCCTGCATGACCTGAACAAAGCCCGCGCCTTCCGCCGCCAGCCTGTTTCCGGCAGGAACAGTGACGTTGTCGAAGAAGATCGAGCTTCGCCCGATCGCCTTGCTGCCGAGATCGTTGTAGCGCTGCGTGGTGATGCCGTGGGTATCCATTGGCACAAGAAAGGCGCTGACGCCGCGCGCGCCGCTGTCCGCAGGTCCGGTCCGCGCAAACAGAACGACGGCGTCGGCCTGATCGGCCATGCTGATGGAGGACTTCTCGCCATTCAGGATGTACTGGTCGCCATCGCGGCGTGCACTCAATGCAAGATGCGCGGCATCCGATCCGCCGCGCGGTTCGGTCAAACCCAGAGCGACAATAACCTCGCCGGCGATGAGACGCGGCAGCCAGCGCCGCGCGAGTTCGGGCGACGCATGACCGGCGATGATCTTGCCGTTCAGCGAGCCGAGAATCTGGATATAGGCGGCGTTGATATCGGCATAGCCGATGGCTTCGGCGATCAGGCCGCTGGTGAGGCTCGGCGTGCCGAGACCACCGAACTCTTCCGGCAGTTCAGGCGCGATCAGTCCGAGGGCGCCCATGTCGCGCACCAGCGCGCGATCAATCCGCCCTTCGGATTCGCGGCGCTGGTAACCCGGTGCAAGCTGCTCGCGTCCGAAACGCCGCGCCGTCTCCTGAAAAGCCCGCTGCTCGTCGTTCAGGTCGAAACTCATATGGCGGCTCCCGTCAGCCTGCCATCGTCAGGCCGCCCGACACGCTCAGCACCTGACCGGTGATGAAGGCCGCGTCATCGCTGGCGAAGAAGCAGATCGCACCGGGCAGATCTTCTGGCGCGCCGATCCGCCCGAGCGGAATCGCCCGGCGAAACGCTTCCTGGAGTTTCTCCGGATTGCTCGATGTTTTGAGCACGTCGCCCAGCAGCTTGGTATCGGTCGGGCCGGGACACACGACATTGAAAGTGACGCCGTCGCGCGCATGCTCGCGCGCCAGCGTCTTGGAAAGCGCCAGAAGCCCGGCCTTGCAGGCGGCATAGACGGCCTCGCCCGACGAGCCGACGCGGGCAGCGTCGGACGCGACATTCACCACACGGCCACTGCGGCGCTCGGCCATCTGCGGCAAGATTGTGTGATGCATGTTCAGCGCACCGGTCAGGTTGATGGCAATCAGCTTCTGCCAATCGGCCGGCGAGGTTTTGAGAAACGGTTTGAAGACATCCCACCCGGCATTGTTGACGAGCACGTCGATGGGGCCGAGCGCCGCGTTGACGCGCCCAACCGAGGATCGCACGCCGTCGTAATCGGTGATGTCGCACGCGAAGGCCGCAGCCTTTCCACCGTCCGATGCAATGGCCGCGACCGTCCGCTCGGCCGCGGCGGCGTCGATATCGAACACGGCAACGCTCGCGCCCTCCGCCGCGAACCTGCGGCATGTCGCGCCGCCGATGCCCCCGCCCCCGCCGGTCACCACAACGATTTTCGACTTGAGCCCTCGCATGCCTCACTCCCGCGCTTCGAATGCAACTCCCGTATGGCTCCGCCCCCTCTATATGTCAATACATTGATCTAATTATCCGACCTCCGTGACATCGGTTGGCCGACTTGCGGCGCGTTGCCGTATTTATAGCAATTACTTGATGCATAATATATGACAGTGTATTGTCTTATTATAATGCGAGCCTTCAATCGCAGAACAGGGGGGAATGATAATGAGCAAGACTCTTTCGCTGAGTTCGATCGCCGTTGCTCTGGTTTTGGGAGCAGGCACAGTCACCGCGCAAACCTCGGTCAAGATCGGTGTCATGAGCGACATGACCGGACCCTACGCCGACTTTTCCGGTCCGGGGTCGGTGGAAGCCGTCAAACTGGCCGTCGAGGATTTCCTCGCGGCGAACAAGAACATCTCCATCGAGGTCGTCTCCGGCGACCCGCAGAACAAGCCGGACAACGCCGCGGCCATTGCCCGGCGCTGGTACGACACCGAGAACGTCGATCTCATCATCGATATTCCGACCAGCGGCGTCGCCCTCGCTGTCGCCGGAATCACCAAAGAGAAGAACAAGGTGATGATCGCGACCACCGCCGGGACATCCGATCTCACGGGCAAGGCCTGCACGCCAAATACGCTGCACTGGGTCTGGGATACATGGTCCAGTTCTCACGGCACCGCTGAAGCCGTCGTGAAAAGCGGCGGCAAGAGCTGGTTCTTCCTGACCGCCGACTACACCTTCGGCACGACGATGGAGCGTGAGGCATCGGAAGTCGTCAAGGCAAACGGCGGGACAGTTGTCGGATCGGTCCGGCACCCGCTCGGCGCTGTCGACTTCTCGTCATTCCTTTTGCAGGCGCAAAACTCCAGGGCGCAGATCATCGGGCTGGCCAACGGCGGCACCGACACCATCAACGCCATCCGGACCGCCGGAGAATTCGGCATCGTCGCCGGGGGCCAGAAGCTCGCGGGCCTGATCGTGTTCATCACCGATATTCATGCGCTGGGATTGAAGGCTTCCAACGGACTCCAACTCACCACCGCGTTCTACTGGGACTTCACCGACAAGACCCGTGCCTTCGGCGAGCGTTTCGCCAAGCGCACCGGCGGCAAGATGCCATCGATGAGCCAGGCCGGCAGCTATTCGGCGACACTTGCCTATCTGAACGCCGTCGCCAAAGCCGGAAGCGCAAGGGACGGAGCCGCTGTCGTCTCCGCCATGCGCGCGGCTGGCACATTCGACGATCCGTTGTTCGGCAAGACAACCATTCGGATCGACGGGCGCGTCATCCACGACATGTATCTTGTCGAAGTGAAGAAGCCAGCGGAATCGACCAGGCCGTATGACTACTACAAGCAGGTTGCGGTCATTCCCGGCGACAAGGCGTTCCGCCCGATGAGCGAAGGCGGCTGCCCTCTCGTGAAGTGAGGACGGCTGCGCTTTTCGACCGCGTCGTCACGTTGGCGGCTTCTTCCGCCAAAAAGCACTTCGGGCGCGGTGTGAGCCACGCCCGAAGACATTTTCGCAATGCCCGTGTCTCGATCAATCCACACCGATCGTGGTCAGATCCTGAAACCAGTGCTGCGCTTGCACGAATTTCTTGACCTTCGGCGACAACGCATGCGGGTTGGTGTCGTGCACGACCCAGACCAGCACGGCATCATCCACGATCATCGCATGCGCCTGCGCCAGAAGTTCGTCCTGCTCGGCGGTGTCGAAACTCTGCTTGGCCTCGTCGATCAGCGCATCGACCTTCGGATTCTTGTATCCGCCCCAGTTCACACCGACCGGCGCGATCTGTCCGGAATGGAAGAAGCGCACGATGGCGTAAAGCGGGTCCGAGGTCACATAGGCGATGTTGTTGGCAGTAATGCCGGCCATGCTTTCATCAGCCGCGCCCTTGCGCCATGCGGTGTACAGCACCTCGAGTTCAACGACCTTGAACTCGACATCGACGCCGATCTCCTTGAAGCTCTGTTGCAGGAATTCGTTCATCGGCAGCGACAGCATCTGGCCGGTGCCGCCGTTGGCGATGATGAACTTTGCTTTCAAGGGTTTCTCGGGCGAATAGCCGGCTTCCTTCACCAGCCTTTTTTGGCTTCGGCGAGATCGTACTTGAGTTCGAACGTCGGCTTTCCGAACCACGGACTCGACGGATCGACCTGTCCCTTGGCTGGCTTGGCCAGACCATTCATCAGGCCGACGACGGCGTCGCGGTCGATGGCAAGATTGAGCGCCTTGCGCAGGCGGATGTCGGTCCACGGCGACCCCGGCAGCACGCTGAGGTGATAGTTCCAGACGTGCGGCGTGACGTTATCGACGATCTTCATGCCCGCCGATTTGAGCTGCGGCACGGCATCCGGCGCAGGCGTCTCGATCAGATCAACCTGTCCGGCCAGCAACGCATTGGTGCGCGTCAGGGCTTCCGGCATCGGCACGAGGACGAGCTTGTCGACTTTTGGAATCCGCTTCTTGTCCCAATAGTCGGCATTCTTCGACAGTTCAGCGAGTTCACGCGGAACCAGCTTGGTCAGCTTGAACGGACCAGTGCCCGACGGCTCGCTTGCAAACTTGTCCCAGTCCTTGCCGAGCTTTTCATACTGCGCGGGACTGGAAACGAGAAACCACAACATTTGATAGGGGAAAAACGAGTCGACTGCTTTCGTTGTGATCTCGATGGTGGAGTCGTCGATCTTGGCGTAGCTCGCCACCGACGGAAGACGAGTCTTTACCTGCGCGCTCTGCCGCTTGTCGAACTGCGGCGCCTTGTCGTTCAGAACCTTATCGAGATTCCAGATCACCGCGGCGGCGTTGAAATCGCTGCCATCATGAAACTTGACGCCCTGACGCAAGGTAAAGCGCCACTTCGTCTTATCCGCGGGATCGACTTTCCATTCGGTTGCAAGTCCCGGCACCAGCTTGCCAGGCCGGTCGGCGACATCCATCTCCCACGCGACAAGCGGATCGTAGATCGTGTAGCCGGTAAATTGATAAGCTCCCGCCCCGCGGTCCGGCTGACCCGTCGTGAGCGGAATGTCCGCCATCGAGATGCCATATCGCACGACGGTTTCCGCTCTCGCTGGTGCGGCGATGCCGATGGCAACGGCGAGTGCCGCAAAGACGATCGAGTTCCGAAAGTGCATGAACGCAACTCCATATGAGGAAGACGAATTGGAATTGGGCTTGCAAGGCTGATGCCAGACGTTCGTTTTCCCCCGAGAATGCAGCGCCTGGCGCCACGCAACGAAGCTGCTCAAGGGATCTGGAGCGACTTTGGTCTTCACAGCAATCGTTTGTGTACAAAGCAATACACCCGACGATGGGCGAGACATCCTGCCGCGCACATCTTCCGCCGTTACGGGATCACGCCGCCGAACGAGAGTCACAGCGCGTTTGCCCTAAAAGAGTGCAGAGCCTGACCATCCAGCTCAAAATCTGCCTCTCTTGTATACAAGATACGAGTGCCAAGCCTCTGCCGCGGATCGCAATAAAGCGACCGGATGTTGCTGTATCGCCCGTCCTGTCAGTGTTTTCCAATTCCAACGGCGATCGCCAAGCATCATCAGACTAACCTCCCCACATCCGGCAATCCGGCCAAGGCATACATGGGGCTGAAGTCCCCTTGGCATAGGCGTTGCATAAGATTTAGCCATCGCCGTCGAAAGGAATTCATCATTATGCGTAACGACAGACATGTAAAAAAGCCGCACAACCGCAGCGATATTGTTGCTCACCATGGCATCGGCGGCGGCGCTACCGCACTCCGCGAGCGCCGAAACCGTTCTGCGCATCGGCATGACTGCCGCCGATATTCCTCGCACACTCGGACAACCCGATCAGGGATTTGAAGGCAACCGTTTCACGGGCCTGACGATGTATGACGCGCTGACGATGTGGGACCTTTCGTCGGCGACCAAGGCAAGCGTCGTGATTCCAGGCCTTTCGACAGAATGGGCGGTGGACGCAAACGACAAGACCAAATGGACATTCAAACTTCGTCCCGGCGTCACATTCCATGACGGCTCGCCGTTCAACGCCGATGCAGTTGTCTGGAATGTCGAGAAAGTTTTGAAGACCGATGCGCCGCAGTATGACGCCAGTCAGGTCGGCGTCACCGCATCGCGCATGCCGACGCTGGCTTCGGCGCGCAAGATCGACGACATGACCGTCGAACTGACCACGAAAGAGCCGGACAGTTTCCTGCCGATCAATCTCACCAATCTGTTCATGGCGAGCCCCGTGAAATGGCAGAAATTCTACGATGCTGCTGAAGGCGCGGATGCCAAGGCGAAGTCGCAGGCTGCATGGGCTGCATTCGCACGCGATGCGTCGGGGACCGGCCCATGGAAGATGACGAAATTCACGCCGCGCGAACGGCTTGAACTTGCCAAGAACGAAAACTACTGGGACAAGGCGCGTGTTCCCAAGACCGATAAGATGGTTCTGCTGCCGATGCCCGAGGCGAACGCACGCACCGCGGCACTGCTGTCGGGACAGGTGGACTGGATCGAGGCGCCCGCACCGGACGCCGTCAAGGAATTGACCCAGCGCGGCTTCACCATCAGCCAGAACGAACAGCCTCATGTCTGGCCGTGGCAATTCTCCCGCATCGAAGGTTCGCCATGGAACGACATCCGCGTCCGCAAGGCCGCCAATCTCTGCGTCGATCGCGAAGGACTGAAAGACGGCCTGCTGGCCGGCCTGATGGTTCCTGCGAGCGGTACGTTCGAGCCCGGTCATCCCTGGCGCGGCAAGCCGACGTTCGAAATCAAGTACGACAAGACTGCTGCCCAGAAGCTGATGCAGGAGGCCGGCTACGGACCGAACAAGAAGCTCACGGTCAAGACGCAGACTTCCGCCTCCGGCTCTGGCCAGATGCTGCCGCTGCCGATGAACGAGTATCTCCAGCAGGCGCTGGCTGAATGTTATTTCGACGTTCAGCTCGACGTCATCGAATGGAACACACTGTTCACCAATTGGCGCCGCGGGGCCAAGGATCCGAGCGCCAACGGCGCCAACGCGACCAACGTGACCTACGCCGCGATGGACCCGTTCTTCGCGATGGTGCGATTCCTGCAATCGTCGATGGCGCCGCCGGTCTCGAACAACTGGGGCTTCATCAACAACCCGAAGTTCGATGAACTGGTGAAGAAGGCGCGCCAGACCTTCGACCCGGCAGAACGGGATGCTGCGCTCGCTGAACTGCACGCAGCATCGGTCGATGACGCGGCATTTCTGTATGTCGCGCACGACGTGGGGCCTCGCGCCCTGAGCCCGAAGGTGAAAGGTCTCGTGCAGCCGAAAAGCTGGTTCGTGGATTTCTCGCCGGTGTCGATGCAGTAACAGCAGCGGCACGATTGCGTCCATCCCGGCGCACTCTGGCCATCCACAACAACGGTATCGCCGCCCTGCTGATTCAGGAGGCGGCGATGGCGGAATTGTTCGACGACCGAAGGTGATCTGTGTTTGCTTACGTTGCCCGACGCATCGTCTATGTCGTTCCTGTTGTGATCAGCGTCGCGCTGGTCTGCTTCCTGCTGGTTCACATCACCCCCGGCGATCCGCTGGTCGCGATCCTGCCCGCCGATGCGTCGCAGGAACTCGCAAACCAGCTACGCATCGCCTATGGCTTCGACCGCCCCCTGCCCGTCCAGTTCGGATTGTGGCTGTGGAAAGCGGTCCATGGCGATCTCGGAACGTCGATCGCGACAGGACGGCCCGTTCTGTCTGAAGTCCTGCGCGCCGTCGGCAACACCGTGACCCTTGCCATCGCCGCGGCGGCGATCGGATTCACCCTCGGATTGTTCTTCGGCCTGATCGCCGGCTACTTCCGCAACACATGGATCGACAAGGTGGCGACGTCGATCGCCATCGCTGGTGTTTCCGTGCCGCATTATTGGCTCGGCATGGTGCTGGTCATCATCTTCTCGGTGCAGTTGAACTGGCTGCCCGCCGTCGGCGCCGGGCCGGGCGGTTCGGGCGCATGGAGCTGGGACTGGGAACACGTCCGCTATCTCATCCTGCCGGCGATCACCACGTCCGTCATTCCGATGGGGATCGTCACACGCACCGTGCGCGCCTTGACCGGCGATATTCTCTCGCAGGATTTCGTCGAGGCACTGCGCGCCAAGGGTCTGCGCGAGACGCGCGTCTTCCGTCATGTCATCAAGAACGCGGCTCCGACCGCGCTGGCCGTCATGGGCCTGCAACTCGGCTACATGCTCGGCGGATCGATCCTAATCGAAACGGTGTTCTCGTGGCCCGGCTCCGGCCTGCTGCTCAACTCTGCCATCTTTCAGCGTGACCTGCCGCTACTGCAAGGCACGATCCTCGTGCTCGCGCTGTTCTTCGTGTTCCTCAATCTGATGGTCGATGTCGCACAGGCGTCGATCGATCCGCGCATCAAGCGGAGCTGAGCTGATGAGCACGCTCACAGACACCGCCCTTCAGGCCGCGCCGGCTACCAAGGCGCGCGGCTATTGGGCGACGGTTGGCCGGCGCATCGTGCGCGACAAGGTCAGCATGATATGTGCCTTTGTCCTCATCGCGATATTCATGTCGGCCATCGCCGCGCCGTGGCTCGGCCTCGCCGATCCCTATCAGGGGTCGATGATACGCCGCCTCCGCGTGATCGGAACGCCCGGCTATCCGCTCGGAACCGACGAACTGGGCCGCGACATGCTGGCGCGCCTGATCTATGGCGGCCGTCTGTCGCTGCTGATCGGCATCCTGCCGGTGGTCCTGGCCTTCATCATAGGGACATCGCTCGGCCTCGTCGCCGGATACGTCGGAGGCAAGATCAACACCGCGATCATGCGCACTGTCGACGTGTTCTACGCATTTCCTTCGGTGCTGCTGGCCATTGCCATCTCCGGCGCGCTGGGCGCAGGCATCGTCAACTCCATCGTCTCGCTGACCATCGTCTTCGTCCCCCAGATTACACGCGTCGCAGAGAGCGTGACCACCGGTGTGCGCAACATGGACTTCGTGGAAGCGGCAAGGGCGTCCGGCGCCGACGCCCTCACGATCATGCGGGTCCATATGCTCGGCAATGTGCTGGGATCGATCTTCGTCTACGCCACCGGACTCATTTCGGTCTCGATGATCCTCGCGGCCGGCCTGTCGTTTCTCGGCCTCGGCACCAAACCACCCGAGCCGGAATGGGGATTGATGCTCAACACGTTGCGCACCGCGATCTATGTCAACCCGTGGGTGGCAGCGCTTCCAGGCGTCATGATCTTCGCGGTTTCGATCTGCTTCAATCTGCTGAGCGACGGGATGCGCAGCGCAATGGACATCCGGAACTGATGCCATGACCGACATAGCACAGCCCATCGACAGGCTTGAGCCAATCGAAGACCTTGGCGGAGCGGCCCAGCCGTTGTTGCAGGTCACGGACCTGACCAAGCATTTCCCGGTACGTGGCGGCCTGTTCAGCAAGAGCAAGACAGTGCGCGCCGTCGACAACGTGACGTTCTCTATCGCCAAGGGCGAAACGGTGGGAATCGTCGGTGAATCCGGTTGCGGCAAGTCCACGACCGCGCGGCTGCTGATGCACCTGATGCCACGCGATGCGGGCGAGTTTGTCTACGACGGCATGCTGGTGGGACGCGCATTGTCGCTGCGCGAGTTGCGCCGCGCCATACAGATGGTTTTTCAGGACAGCTACGCTTCGCTCAATCCCCGGTTGACCATCGAGGAATCGATTGCGTTCGGCCCCAAAGTTCACGGGATGGACGATGCCGCCGCGCGTGCGCTCGCGCAGGAATTGCTCGGCAAGGTCGGATTGCGTCCGGAGATCTTCGCCAATCGCTATCCTCATGAAATATCCGGCGGCCAGCGCCAGCGGGTCAATATCGCACGCGCCCTGGCGCTCTCGCCGCGCCTCGTCATCCTCGACGAGGCCGTTTCCGCGCTCGACAAATCAGTCGAAGCGCAGGTGCTCAATCTGCTGGTCGATCTCAAGCGCGAATTTGGACTAACATACCTGTTCATCAGTCACGACCTGAATGTGGTGCGCTATATCTCCGACCGCGTGCTGGTGATGTATCTCGGCGAGGTCGTCGAACTTGGACCGGTTGACGAGGTGTGGGATGCGCCCGCGCATCCCTACACGCGTGCGCTGCTGGCGGCGATGCCTTCCTCCGATCCCGACAGGCGCACTGAAACGCCGCCCATTACAGGCGATCCGCCCAACCCGATCGATCCGCCATCCGGCTGCCGGTTTCACACCCGTTGCCCGTTCATGGAGCCGCTCTGTTCGGAAGCCGGACCGAAACTGGCGGACATCGATGAGATGGGACATCAGGTGGCCTGCTACATGTCCATTCCGGGTTCGGGCCACAGCCGCGCCCCGGCGGCGGCGAGTCACCTTGCTGGAGCGCCGGATTAATATGACAAATCTCGTCGACATCCGCGATCTCAATGTTCGCTTCACCGGCGAACGTACGGTTTATGCGGTTAACGGCATCAATCTCACGCTCGGCGAAGGCGAAGTCGTCGGCCTTCTCGGCGAATCCGGTTCCGGCAAGAGCGTCACGTTGCGCGCGCTGATGCGGCTGCTGCCGAAGAAGCGCACGATCATCAGCGGCAGCGTTCATGTCGCGGGACGCGACGTGCTGGCGCTGAACGACGAGGAGCTTTCGGCCTTTCGCGGCCAGACTGTTTCGATGATTTTTCAGGAGCCTGCGCTGGCGCTCGATCCGGTCTACACCATCGGCGAGCAGATCGCGGAAAGCGTGATGCGTCATGAGGGCAAGAGCCACACCGATGCGATAGCACGCGCGCTGGAGATGCTCGAGGTCGTGCGCATTCCTTCCGCCAAGCGGAGGCTCGATGCCTACCCCCACGAAATGTCCGGCGGCATGCGCCAGCGCGCCATGATCGCGCTTGCGCTTGCCTGCAAGCCGAAAATTCTTCTCGCTGACGAGCCAACCACGGCGCTCGACGCCACCGTGCAGATCCAGATCCTGCTGCTGTTGCGCGAGTTACAACGCGAATTCGGCATGTCGGTGATTTTCGTCACCCACGACATCGGTGTCGCTATCGAAATCTGCGACCGCGTCGCAGTGATGTATGCGGGGCAGATCGTCGAAACCGGGACGACCAGCCAGATCGTCAGAACACCGGTTCATCCCTATGCGCGCGGGCTGCTTGCGTCCACCGTTCAGGGCGCCAAGCGCGGCGCGCGGCTGGAAACCATTCCCGGCACGCCGCCATCGCTCGACAAGGCGCCGGTCAACTGTTCGTTCGCGCCGCGCTGCGGCTTCGCGCAGGCTCGCTGTCTCGAAGCCCTGCCGCCGAATGTCGATATTGGAGCAGGCCGTGTCGCGCGGTGCATTCTGGCGGAGCAGATCGCGCAACCAGCCTAGCTCGCAGCGCCTTTCCGATCAGCTTCCACTAGAATCAGGTCATTCGGCCTTCCGAACCGGCACTTCAAAGCTGCCCGAAAAATTCCGCGCACCAGGATGCAAGGCATCTCGGCACGATCAGGATGACACCGAAAGGCAGGCTCCAGCTATCGTGCAGGACTCCGGATTCCGCGCTCAGCCAGACCTCAAGCTGCCCGGATAGCGGCGAAGAATCCCTCCACCTGACCGCGGAGCGTCTCCGATTCCGGAGAGTTCGTTGGCCGCCGAAAGCAACTGGGTTGCGGTTTGACCGTTTTCGCTTGCAACCTGGCTCACTCCGCTGATGTTGCGCGAAACCTCCTGGGTGCCTCGCGCAGCTTCCTGGATATTGCGCGCGATTTCCGCGGTTGCGGTGCCTTGTTCCTCGACAGCCGCCGCGGTAGCAGCGGCGATCTCATTGACCACGGCGATTGTCGCTCCGATTTCCTGAATACTGCCGACAGAATCCTTGGTCGCCTCCTGGATCGCCGTAATCTGCTGGCTGATTTCCTCGGTCGCCTTTGCGGTTTGAGCCGCGAGCGCCTTGACCTCCTGCGCGACAACCGCAAAGCCCCTGCCGGCTTCACCTGCCCGCGCGGCTTCGATTGTCGCATTGAGAGCAAGCAGGTTGGTCTGCTCTGCGACTGACGCGATCAACTTGACGACGTCTCCGATTCGCTGCGCCGCCTCCGCGAGACTTTGCATCGTGGCGCTGGACCGATTCGCCTGTGCAACCGCATTGCCCGCGGCCTTGGTGGACTCCGAAACCTGGCGGCAGATTTCCGTAACCGAGGAGGTCAACTCTTCGGTCGCCGCAGCGACAGCCTGCACATTTTCGGATGCTTCCTCCGATGCAGCGGCAACGGACGTCGCCTGCTGGGTCGACTCCTCGGCGGTAGCAGCCAGAGCGTTGGCGACGTTCTGCATATTCGCAGCCGCTCCGCTAACGGTCTTGAGAACAACTTTCATCTGACAATCGAATTCCTGAATCGCCGCAGAGATCTTGTCCTGCTGTCTTTGGCGCTCCAGCAGCATCGCTTCCTGATAAACGGAAATCGCGATATCCATATCCAGCATCACGGCGCAATTCACCGCCGTCAGCACGGCCGCGAGACGTTTCTGCTTCCAGTGATATTTGTCGACGGCGATAACCGCGAGACGGCTGAGAACAAAATTGTAGCCGCCGATATACCAGCGCGGCTCCAAACCGATCTTGTTATGGATGAGCCCGATCGTGCGCACGCCCTGCATGTATTCATCATCGAAGCGGCCGTTGAACAAGCGCTTCCAGTGCGATCCCTGCGCCGACTTGAGGCGCGGAATATCGCTGCCGACCATGCGCGCAAGCTGAGGTACTCCGGTGATGTGCTGATAAAATCCTTCCAGCACCTCCGGCAAAGCCGGTTCTACCGCCGTCCAAAACTCCCGCAGCAATTCGCCTGTTCTGTCGTCAATGCGCATAAAGCGCATGCGTATCTCGCGGTCCTGGGCGCCAGTAATCGATCCCGCCTCCGTCGTAACGGTAGGTGCACTTACAGCCATGCTCATGTCCTCTAGTTGTATTCTGGCGAGGCAGCAACTAACGGGCGACGGCTCTAAAGTGCGGCAATGACAATCTCAAATTTTCCGTCGTCACGAATTCTAAAAAAATCGACTCAATTTTTATCCAGGTTACGTTAACGAGCCATGGATACGACTTAATGCAGATTGTTGATCTACATTAAACAACGCCGAAAGCAGCCGCATTAAGAGGGCTTGTTGGCTTTGCTCGTAGAATATTCATTCTGCGCACTAGCACTCGTACCGTGTGTTATGAAAAATATGTTGGAAAAATCACTGTAATCGGCATTACTTATTTTAGTCGTTTTAACAACGTAATGAATTGAAAGTGCTTTGATGCCGATGGACTGGCCGTGCGTAACTTGTCCAAATCGAAAATTTGGATTCTGCGGCGCGTTATTACATTCTTCCGAAGAAACCCCGTTCCAGCAAAAACCCAATTGGCAGCACTACCGGGCCGCTCGCCCAGGTGAGCAGATCATTGTTCGCAATCAGGTATCCGAGGACGTATTCGTCCTGTGCGACGGATGGGCATTCCGTTTCTTTCAGCTATCGAACGGCCGGAGGCAGATACTGAATTTCCTGCTGCCTGGAGACCTTTTCTCCACCGTTGCGGTATTTGAGGAACGGCCCAATTTCTCCGCTCAGGCACTAACGGAAGCCCGGCTGAGCGGCTTCAGGCGCTCCGAGGTTCAAGCAAGATGCGCCAATGATCCGCGCATGATCACGGCACTCGCCGAATCCTGCGCCGCCGAAACCGACAGCGCGGACGGGCTGATGACTGCGCTCGGCCAGCGATCCGCCGAGGAACGGATTGCCTATTTATTCCTGCATCTCATGCAGCAAATCGCGGCCCGAAGCGTGATCCGTGAACAGCGTTATCGCTTGCCATTGCGCCAACAACATATTGCCGATGCGGTCGGGCTGACTTCGGTTCATGTCAGCCGCGTGATCGGCCTTTTCCGCGATCAGGGCCTCATCGAGTTTTCCTCGGGCGTCCTTCAGGTTTTGAACCTTCCGGAATTAAAACGCATCGGATCTCTGGACTAGCCGACACCTTCCGAACGCTGCATCGCGGCTTTCTCGCGCAGGCGATAGAAGCCGACCGCCTTCTTTGCCGTTTCCGTTTTCAGACGCATGAACGTCTCGAAGAGCCTGTCGCACTTCCGCGCCGAGCCATGTGTCGAGTTCTGAAGCATCAGAAGCGCCTTCGTCGTCTCCCACGATATTTCATTGGCCTTCGCCACAACAATGACCTGCTCCGGCCGCTCGTGAATGAATGCGCGCTCGACCAGATTGATAGGCAGATCGCCAATATGCGATAGCGCGATGATCACCTCATCGAACTGCTTGTTCTGGGCGAATGCGGCCAGCCTGGATTCGTTGAGTTCACCCGCGTCATGCAAGGATCGAACAAGAGCATACGCTGCGGCATAGCGGGCGGAATCTCCTCGTGTCCGCGCCTGAAGCCGGCTTGAGGCCTGCGCGATGGTATCAGCGATGAGCGCGGCTTTGGACGGATCCTTCCTGGTCAATTCACGTTTCACCGAATCCGAAGCCTCGGCGAAAAGTTTCAGCAGATGTTGCCTCGGAATCTCCGGGCGTAACCAGGTGCGCGCCGCAAGCTCGTCGTTACGCGCGGACCGCTCAACCAGCGTGGAGTAGCCGAGCTCAGAGAACGCCGCGCCGGGATTTCCCGCTGTGCTCAAGACGACCTCCCTGTTTCCCCGCCCCACAAGAACATCAGTCACAGGCTCGGACAACGTCCTGCGCAGTGAGATCGCAAAAAGGTGCGCCTGACTCTTTGTCGCAGCACTTTCGACGAGCGTTCTCTCGCTCACGCAGGCAGAACGCGAGAGAATAGGACCTGCAACTCCAATCGCGTCGTCCAGCGCCAGCCGGTGAACGATCTTTTGCGGCGCATCGGGAATCGTTGCCAGCACATCTCCAAAGGCGGCACGCGCAGCGATGTCAATTTCATCGACAAGCCGGTTCATGACTTCGTCGAACAGATCCATTTGCTCGTCGGATAACTTATCCGATGTCACCACGAACAGATCCGTCAAACGCCGCAGCATCCTGGCGCGATGACCGATATCATTGCCTGCAATGACGTCTTCCAGTTCGTCAATCAGGCTATGATACGCGTTCACGACGATCCTCCCTCAAACCGGGGGATCAATTCTCGATACAAAAGACTCCAATATGGAGATAACTCGATCCTGATCATGCGGCTGCTTCCGCACGGCCCATGCGCTCCAATGCCGGAAAGTTAAGGTCGGCCATGGGACTCGGCCGGCCGAACAAATAACCCTGGACCTGATTGACTCCCGCTGCGCGCAACAGCTCGAATTGCTCCTTCGTCTCGACGCCCTCAACCGTCACCGCAATGTCGAGACCACGCGCAAGCGAGAGAACCGAGGCCACCACGGCCGCGCAATCGACGCGGCTTGACAGTCCTTGCGTGAACGATTTGTCGATCTTGATCTTGTCGAACGGGAACATCGTCAGATAGCTGAGCGAAGCGTAGCCGGTTCCGAAATCATCGAGCACGATCGTCACGCCGATGTTCTTGAGCTGCTGAATGATAACGCTGTGGCTTTCCTTGTTCTGCAACAGCAGCGATTCCGTGATCTCCAGCTCCAGTCTTTCGGGAGACAGCCCGGATTCCACGAGAGCGCACAATATGACATCGAATAGCGTTCCGCTCCGGAATTGCGCAACCGATAGATTGACCGCGACCTTGATGTTGTCCGGCCACGACACGGCATCGAGGCAGGCCTGCTCCAGAATCCATTGCCCCAGCGGCTCCATGAGGCCGGTCTCTTCGGCAAGCCAGATAAAACGATCCGGAGACATGAGACCCATAACCGGATGGCGCCAGCGAACCAGAGCTTCCACCCCGCATGGCCGGGATGTCTTGGCATCGAACACCGGCTGGTAGTGCAGTTCGAACTCTTTTCTGGATAACGCCGCGCGCATGTCGCTGATGAGCTGAAGACGCGATGAAGCATCGCGGCTCAGTTCTTCATCGAAGAAGCTGAAGTTGTTGCGTCCTTCGGATTTCACCCGGTAAAGAGCGAGATCTGCCTTTTTCAGCAGTTCTCCCGTGTCTGCTCCATTGTCCGGGGCCAGCGCAATCCCGATGCTCCGTTCCGATCGTTATATTGTGGCCATCCAGATCGAAAGGCCTGGAGACGACCTCAAGCAGCCTGACCGCAAGAGCGACAGCGCCCTCACGCTGGTTCGCCTCGCCGCACTGGACAACCGCAAACTCATCGCCGCCGAGCCGCGCGATGGTTTCGTTTTCAAGCAAGGAAGTCTTCAGGCGATGCGCCAGTTCCGCGAGCAGCCGGTCGCCCGTGGCGTGCCCGAGCGTATCGTTGACATACTTGAACCCGTCGAGGTCCAGCAGGAAGATGGTGAATACCTCCCCGTTGCGGCGCAGACGCGCCGGGCCTCGTCCATCTTTTCCTGCAATACCGCGCGATTGGCGATTCCGGTCAGAGAATCGTGCCGGGCCGCGTAGGAAATCCGCGCCTCGGCCATTTTGCGCGCCGTGATGTCGATGCGGATCGCCGTATATGCGATGGGCTTTCCGTTCGAGCCAAGCCGCGCGGTGATGACCGTATCGACCCAATAGAGCGAGCCATCCTTTGCCCTGTTGCAGAGTTCGCCGCGCCAGACTCCGCCGGTGCTAATCTGGCGATACATGTCGCGGAAGACGGCTTCGGAGTGATGGCCAGAGTTCAGGATACGGTGATTTTGCCCAAGCAGTTCTTCGCGGCTATATCCGCTGATCAGGCAGAAATTATCATTCGCATAAGTAATGCATCCTTTCACGTCGGTGACAGCGACGATAACCGCCTGATCGATGGCAAATTGCATCTCAATCAGTTCTTGCCGGGTGGCGTCTGCCCACGCCTCCGTCATGCGGATGTCGGTGATGTCCTGATGGACCTCGATCAACCCTCCACTCGGCATGGGCTGCCGGCTGATCGCAAATACATCTCCGTTGCTGAGTTCATTGACGATGTAGCTGGGCACACGCAAAGCGGCCCCCGCCAGATAATCCTCGATGTATTTTCCAGCGTTCTGCGGGCAGTAGCCTGCCACAACATGAGCATCAAGGATGCTCGACAACTTAGATCCGGATTTTGTCTGCTCCGCAGCCAGGCCGTACATCTCGCCATAATGCTTGTTGCTGACGATGACATCCCCGTTCGAGTCGAACATGCAAACGCCATGCGGTATGTTTTCGAGAACTGTCTCGAGCAACATATTCGAACGCGCAAGCGATGACGCATTGCGTGCAAGTTTTCGGGTCTCAACAATCCGAATAATAATTGCCGCCAATGCCGCAATAGCCAGCGGAATACCGGTCCATGTAAGGGCGATAGAAGCCGCTTCCAGAAAAGTGCTGAATGGCGACAAGTGATGCGGCCCCGATATTGCTGGGGCATGACTCAGCTCACCCCCGGGCATAGTGTTGCAGCCGAGAGTTAATACAGATTTTAATTTAAGCGTTTGTTCAGACGCGTTGATGTAGATTATCAATCTACATCAATTACTCTCGGATACTCCCGCAAAGCGTCCCCCCAATTGCCTATTTCTTTACCTCATCATCGGCAATGGCACGCCAGGCAGCGCCGTCAAGATCGTCGTATTGCCCGCTCTTGAGCGACCATAAGAATCCGATGAGGCCTGCAAGTCCAAGCCCCAGCGCCAAGGGTACGAGATAAATAAGAACTTCCATCAGCGTTCCCTCATGCGGCGCGGCGGGCCCGCAATGCATTCAACATCACAAGCACGGAAGACCCGGACATCGCCGCCGCGGCGATGAGGGGCGTCGCAAATCCAAGTATGGCAATCGGCACAGCCAGAACATTGTAACCGATGGCCAGCCAGAGATTCTGTCGCATCAGATAGAGCGCCTTGCGGGACAGATCGATGGCTGCCGCGACCGGAGCGAGTTCGTTGCCGAGAAAGACCAGATCGGCGGCGGCCTGGCTGAGGTGCGCCGCGCTCACGGGAGACATCGACACGGTCGCCGCGGCAAGAGCCGGTGCGTCGTTGAGACCGTCCCCCACCATCATAACCTGGATATTACTCCGCTTCAGTTCTTCAAGGCGCGCGATCTTGTCCGCCGGGCCAACGCCCGCGCGCCAGGTCATTACGCCCAAAGCCGCAGCGGCATGCCGGACCGCGGATTCCCGGTCTCCCGACAGGATTTCGGTGGCGATGCCGCGCTGATGAAGCGCCGCGATAACGGCCGCTGCGTCCGGACGCAGCCGTTGCCGGACCGCGAACACATAGCGCTCAGCCCCCCGGCTGAAGGCGACAACCGAGACCTCGGGATCCTGCCCAAGGATGGCGTTGGCTTGTTGCTCCGCGTCGCAAAAAAGCGGGCTCCCGAGCCTGACGTCAACGTTATCGACAACGCATCGCACGCCACGTCCAGGCTCTTCGATGACGCCCGCGAGCGGCGCTTTCGCCTGCGAGGCACGCGCGACCGCGGCAGCGACAGGATGATGGCTGGCAAGCGCCAGACGCCCGGCGAGCGCGACTATCTCCACAGGCACGCTGGCGGTATTCACGACATCAAGCTCAGGCAGCGTCAGTGTTCCTGTCTTGTCGAAAACGACAGTCGTGACACTCGCGGCGCGCTCAATGGCGTCCCCTGAATTGAGCAGGACGCCGGCGCGAAACAAGGCTCCCGCCGCAACCGTCTGCACCATCGGAATCGCGAGACCCAGGGCGCATGGGCAGGTGATGATCAGCACCGCGATCCCGGTGACGATGGCGTCGTGCCATGTTGCCCCGAATGCGACCCAACCCAGTACGGTCAGAAGCGCGGTCGCATGGACCACCGGCGCATAGAGCCGCGACGCCCGATCCGCCAGCCGCACATAGCGCGACCGCGCCTGCACCGCGTTTTCCAGGAGCCGCGTAATCTCGGCCAACAGCGTGCCTTCGGAGGTCGCCGCCACCCGGACACGCAAAGCGCCGGAGACGTTAAGCGTGCCCGCATAAACCGGCGTGCCAGGCTCGGCGGGGGCATAAAGCGTTTCACCGGTAATCAGGCTCTGATCGATCTCGGAGCGGCCTTCGACCACTGTCCCGTCCACCGCGCATCGTTCACCGGGACGCAGCAACACCATATCGCCCGGCCGGATAGCGGCGATCGGCATCTCGCGGACTTCGTCCACGCCGACAAACTTCGTCGCCATCTCCGATTTGAGCGCGGCGAGATTCCCCGCCACGGCGCGCGTCCGCCGGCGCATGCTCTGGTCCAGATAGCGGCCCACCAGCAGGAACGACAGCAGCATGATTGCCGCATCGAAATAGGCATGTTCCGCGTGATGTATCGTTTCAACGACCGACATCGCCAGCGCAAGGATGACGCCGATGCTGATGGGAACATCCATGTTGACGCTGCGGGCGCGGAGCGCCCGGTATGCCGACCTGAAGAACGGCTGGCCGGCGTAAGCCGCAGCCGGCAGCACCACCAATGCGGAGAGCCAATGGAAGAAATCTCGCTGCTCGGGGATCATATCACTGACGTTGCCCGACCAGACCGGGATCGACAGCATCATGACGTTCATGGCTGCGAACGCCGCAACGCCGAGGCAACGGAGGAGGAAGCGCGATTCATTGACCTCGGCAACTTCCGCCCGGACCGGCTCGAAAGGATAGGCCTTGTAGCCGAGCTCGGCGAGACGATCCACGAATTGCGCCGGATCCAGCGCGCCCGTGTTCCATTCGACAGCGAGCCGCCGATCCGTCAGATTGACCCGTGCAAGCGTGACGTCGGGAATGGATGAAAGCCCCCGCTCGATCTTCGACATACAGCCGGCGCAATTTACACCTTCGACTGCAAAATCGATATGAGCCTGACCCGGCGCGAATTCCTTCACGTAGTGCGAAAAATCCCGCGTCATTTGCATAGCGGTCATCCGGCTAGTTCAGCAGCACGCGATTCTTCGACAGAAACATTCGCTTCCCCGCCGTATCGCTTTCAAGGACCAGGTCCCACTGCCCCGGAGTGACATCGGAAGTGCTTCCGCGATAGGTGCCGCTTTCGCCTTCCGCCAGAACAATCAGCCTGTCCGCCCGCTTGTCCGTCGGCCGCTCAAGCCGGCCGGAAAACACCAGTCCCCTGAGCGGCACGCCACTCTTGTCATGGGCGTCCACTCTCAATGTCGCTTGGCCGTCGGCGTGGCGTTCGATATGGACATTCACCTGCCACTCTCGAAGATTCTGGTCGTGCGCCGCCTTGATTTCCGACTCATAGGCGAGACTGGCGCGATAGGCGCTGTCCACGTCCGTTCCCGGCAGGGTATCTATCGCGAGCTTCATCATCAGCATGTTGACGCCGATGACGACAGCGAAGAAGGCCACCATTGCGACGAGAACCGTGCGGCCTGTGATCGGTCTTCCGGGTATGGTCGAACGGTTCATGCGCCTCTTCCTTCTTTCGTCACGGCATCACGAAATTATCTGTGGCCGATGCGATTTCCCCAAGACCAATATCCGTGATGCGAAACTTCAGCGGAACCGACTTCTGGTTTTCGTCGGGAGCAGCGGTCACAAGTACGCGCAATTCGGTCGTCTGATCCCGTCCCAGCACGATGGCAGGCCTGTCCTGCGTGATTGCATCGATCCCGACGACATGAATCGCCGGGCTCGAAACACCATCGACATCGATCACTACCGTGCGGTCGGATGCCCGCTTGTTGAGAAGTCTCAGGGTATAGCCATTCCAGATCGAACCATCGCTCAACCGGACCGCCACCGGATTACGATCATGCAGCACATTGACGTCGAGCAGGGTCCGCGTCAAAAGCGCATACAGCATGATGGCGCCGACACCCGCAATAAGGGCGGAATATGCGATCGTGCGCGGCCTAATCAGCCGGTAAACTTCCGGTTTGCCAACCTTGCGGCGCTGGATGTTGATGTCGTTGTCGTACCCGATCAGCCGGGTCGGCATCCCGATCTTGGTCATCACGGTATCGCAGGCATCGATACACAGGCCGCACTGGATACATGCAAGCTGGGCACCGTCGCGAATATCGATTCCTGTCGGGCACACGGCGACGCACTGATAGCAGTCGATGCAATCGCCGACGGGCTCCCCTAACGCGCGCAGATCGCGCGCCTTCTTCAGCGATGTACGCTTCTCGCCACGGTCGTATTTGTAAGTGACATTCAGCGCCCACTCGTCGGTCAGCGCGGCCTGAATGCGCGGCCACGGGCACATGTAGACGCAAACCTGCTCACGCATGAAGCCCGCGAGCACATAGGTTGTGAATGTCAGGATCGCGATCCAGACATAAGCGATCATGGGCGCCTTGAAGGTCAGGAGCTGCCCCACAAGCGTCGGAGCATCATTGAAGTAAAGCACCCAGGCACCGCCGGTCCACCACGCAATCATCAGCCAGATGGAATGCTTGGCCGCGATCTCGAAAAAGCGTTGCAGCGTGATGTCCGCGGCATCCTTTTTCATGCGGGTTCGACGGTCGCCTTCAACCAGCCGCTCGACTGCATAAAAGAGATCGGTCCACACCGTCTGCGGGCAGAGATAGCCGCACCAGATGCGGCCACCGATTGCGTTCATGAGAAACAGCGTCAGGGCCGCAACGATCAAAAGGCCGGTGAAATAATAGACCTCTTGCGGCCACAACTCGATGAAGAAGAAATAGAAGCGACTGTTCGGAAGATCGACCAGCACCGCCTGGCTTGGCGCACCCGCGCCGCGGTTCCAGCGCACGAACGGCAGCAAATAGTAAATGCCGAGGCAAATTGCCATCAGCTTCCATTTGATACTCCGGAACGTGCCGGATACGGCCTGCGGATAGACCTTCTTGTGCGCCTCGTAGAGCGGACCTTCCTGATCCGCTTCGGCATTGCTTGGGACTACAATCTTGTTCATCGACAGGGCTGGCCTCGTGCTCGCTAGTCTACCGTAGCGCCGGCACGTAACATCCGATTGATCCACCTCAATCAGAGAGCCGGCGCCGACGCAGGTCCGTTTAGACCCCGCGCATCCCGCCCCTCACTGGCCCCCGCCAAGCGAATGCACATAGACTGTAATGGCCTTGATCGTCGCCGGATCGAGCCGCCCTCCCCATGCCGGCATGACACCAGCGCGTCCATTGGTAATGGTCTCGATGACCGTCGCTTCGTCCGATCCGTAGAGCCAGATCTTGTCAGTCAGATTGGGTGCCCCCAATTCGATATTTCCCTTGCCCAGATCGCCGTGGCAGGACGCACAATTCTCGGCGAAAATCTTCTGTCCCGCCGCAAGATCGGCATCTTTTTGCGTCGGCAGTCCGGACAGCGACCGTACATAATTGGCAACGGTGACGATCTCGTCCTTCTTCAGGATGCCATCCTTGCCGAACGCAAGCATGTTCCCCTCATGGCCCTTGGCATTGCCGGATCGCGCACCGAACTCGATCGTCTGCATGATCTGGTCGAGGTTGCCGCCCCACAGCCATTCATCGTCATTCAAGTTCGGATAGCCCTTGGCTCCGGCGCCGCCGCTGCCGTGGCACGGCGCGCAATTGTCGCCGAATACGACCTTGCCCCGCGCCCGCGCCAACGCCAGCAACGCCGGATCCTTTTCAATCTCTGCCAATGGCGCGGCACCAAGCGAAACCATCTTGGCGCCGCGGATCTTTTCCAGGTTAGCCAGTTCAACCGCGACGTCGGCACGCGTCGAATACTTGAAAACGCCTGCCGTGTAGCCGCTGACCAATGGCCATGCCGGGTAAACCACCCAGTATCCGATCGCCCAGATGATGGTGGCGTAGAACGTCAACACCCACCACCGCGGCAATGGCGTGTTCAGTTCCTTGATTCCGTCCCATGCGTGACCGGTGGTCGCCGTACCGGAGACGGTATCGATGTCGTGATGTTCAGTCATGATCCGTCAATCCTCCCGCAGCGGCATGCGCGCCGCCGCGTCGAAAGTTTCCTTGTTGCGAGGCCAGAGCGCATAGGTGGCAATCGCGAGAAAGATTCCGACGAAGATCGGCGTCCAGAAGGTCAGCACGACATCCGATGCAAAATTCTGAACTGTTAGAATCGCTTTCATGGGCCTGCCTTCTCAGCGCAAATTGGCTTTTTCGTTGTAGAGTTTGAAATCGACGAGCGTCCCGAGCATCTGCAAATAGGCGATCAGCGCGTCCATCTCGGTCGGATTTCCCGCCTTGCCGTCGAAGTTGCGTACGACCGCTTTCGGATAACGCTTCTGGAACGCGTCGGAGTCAGCGCTATCAGGATCGGCCTGGGCTTTCAGGTCGGCAGCGGCATTCGCAATCTGCTCGTCGGAATACGGCACGCCGATCACCCGGCTGGTCCGAAGGTGACCCTGAAGACTGGCCGGATCGACTTCCGTGTCCGACAGAAACGGGTAACCCGGCATCACCGACTGGGGGACGATAGCGCGCGGATTCGTCAGATGCGTGACATGCCAGTCATCGGAATACTTGGCGCCGACGCGAGCGAGATCAGGACCGGTGCGCTTCGATCCCCACTGAAAGGGATGGTCGTACATGCTCTCGGCAGCCAGCGAATAATGGCCATAACGCTCCACTTCGTCACGTAAGGGGCGAATCATCTGCGAATGGCAGAGATAGCAGCCTTCGCGGACGTAGATGTTGCGGCCGGCGAGCTCGAGCGGCGTATAGGGCCGCATCCCGTCGACCTTCTCGATCGTGCTCTTGAGATAGAACAGCGGCGTGATCTCAACGAGACCGCCGATGGCGATAACGACGAGAATACCGATGATGAGGATGATCGAGTTCTTCTCGAAAATCTGATGACGATTCCAGAATGACATTGTGAACCTCTTGCCCTTCACTCAGCCGGATGAAGGGAAACGCGTGCAGATGCTTCCGGAGCGTCTTCGGTGCGGACCGTCATCCAGAGATTGTAGGCCATGATCAGCGAACCGATCAGGAACAGCCCGCCTCCCGCCGCCCGAATCACATAGAAGGGATGCATCGCCTCCACCGATCCGATGAACGAGTATTCGAGGAAGCCAAGCGACGTATAAGCCCGCCACATCAAGCCTTGCAGGATTCCCGACACCCACATCGCGGAAATGTAGAGAACGATGCCGATGGTCGCGATCCAGAAGTGCCAGCTCACCAGCTTCAGGCTGTAGAGCTGCTTGCGATCCCACAGCCACGGCACCAGACAATACAGCGCTCCAAAAGAGACGAATCCCACCCAGCCGAGCGCACCGGAATGCACATGACCGATGGTCCAGTCGGTGTAATGGCTGAGTGAGTTGACGACCTTGATCGACATCATCGGCCCTTCGAAAGTGGACATTCCGTAGAAGGCGACCGACACGACCAGCATGCGCAGCACAGGATCCGTACGCAGCTTGTCCCATGCGCCCGACAGCGTCATCAGGCCGTTGATCATACCACCCCATGACGGCATCCAGAGCATGATGGAGAACGTCATGCCGAGGGTTTGCGCCCAGTCGGGCAGTGCCGTGTAATGAAGATGATGCGGGCCAGCCCAGATGTAGAGAAAGATCAGCGCCCAGAAATGGATGATCGACAGGCGATAGGAATAGATCGGCCGCTCGGCGCGTTTTGGAATGAAGTAATACATGATGGCAAGGAAGCCGGCGGTAAGGAAGAAGCCCACCGCGTTGTGGCCGTACCACCACTGGAACATCGCGTCCTGAACGCCGCCCCACGCGACGTAGGACTTCGAACCGAAGACCGAAACCGGCAGCGCGGGGTTGTTTCCGAGATGCAGCACGGCGATCGTGATGATGAACGCGAGATAGAACCAGTTCGCCACAAAAATGTGGGGTTCCTTGCGCTTGACCAGCGTCAGGAGAAACACCAGCAGATAGGTCACCCATACGATCGTCAGCCAGAGGTCAGCATACCATTCCGGTTCGGCATATTCCTTCGACTGGGTGACGCCGAGCAGATAGCCGGTACCTGCAATCAGGATGAAGAAGTTATAGCCGATGACGACAAACCAGGGCGCGAGATCGCCGGCGAGGCGGACACGAGAGGTCTTCTGCACGACATAGAATGACGTCGCGATCAGCACGTTGCCGCCGAATGCGAAGATCACGGCCGATGTATGCAAGGGCCGCAGCCGCCCGAAGCTGGTCCAGGGCAGATCGAAATTCAGCGCAGGCCATGCCAGTTGGGACGCGATTAGAAGTCCAACTGCAAATCCCGCAATTCCCCAGAACACCGCCATGACCGCGGAAAACTTGATCGGGCCGAGATTGTAATTCGGGCGGCCGTCGATTTCGGCCGGAGGCAAGGTTGCTGGGCGGTTAAAAAAGCGATTGAAGATCGCAAATGAAGCCCCCAGGCTTGCGGCTGCGGAAAGCCATGCATGGAATCTGAACGCCTCATCCTGCGCATTGGCCGCAGCGATAATGCAGAGAAGCACCATGACGGCAAACAGTGCCGCCAGACTGCCCTCACCGAACGTCATCAGCTTCTTGTCTTGGGGGTGTTTCATGGCGACTCTTCATGAGCAAATTTGATCACCATGCATCTCCGATTTTCCGGACACGACGATTTGATTAAGATCAAATCCAAACAAAAGGAGAAAGACCCGGTTATTTGCAGGAGACGGTGTGAGCACCACGATTGCCGATACCGGACACTGCCCGGCCGTGCCGTGACCGACAGCTACCTGGCCGCCGCGCTTTATTCCTGCAAGATCGCCTGCAAGGTTTGCTCATTAGGGCAGTATTTCGGAATATCAGCCAAGCCATTCGCCCGGGCAAAATCGCTGGCGCAAGTCGCGGTCGACGTGCAGCGCCCGCACACTCGCTCAAGATCACGCAGGACTTCCGGATGAGACTTGGCGAATTCCTCGCTCCGAAGGCCAATGCTGTTCAAGCGCTTATCCAGCAATCCGCCGGGCTGATCAGGCTCCTTCGCCGCGAGCGAGTACAGCTCGGAGACCGATAGATTGATGTCGCGTGCAATTTCACCAATAACCTGAGGATCGGCATGGTAGGACTGTGCAGATCGTCCAAGGGACTTGATCTGCCGCTCGATCTCTCTGAAAAATGGAGAAAAAACCATTGTCGGAAGCCGCATGTGCATCGTTGCCTCCTCGATCAGGGCAAGGTTACTCTAGAAGCGGACATGACGTCCCGGCTTTGACCCACGTCAAGAGGTCGTGCTGAGGAAGGACATCGATATCGATCGCAAGCCTGGAATCGACATTCTCCACTTGCACAGATAATTCACCCGGCTTTTGATTGGAATGAGCCCATGTTGACGGCGCTTCTCGCCGACATCCACGGAAACAGACAGGCGCTGGAAGCCTGCCTCGATCATGCCCGGGAGCACCGCGCGGATCGGTACGCGTTTCTGGGGGATTATGTCGGATATGGCGCGGATCCCGAATGGGTTGTAAATGCCGTCCGCCAGCATGTCGAACAGGGCGCGATTGCTGTTGTCGGGAATCATGACCGGGCCATCTCCGATCCATCGATCTCCATGAACCGGGACGCGGAAACCGCAATCGAATGGACCAGAACGAGGCTGAGCCCTGAAGCGCGGGAGTTTCTCGCCCGGCTGCCGATGACAATCGAGGACAGCACGCGACTCTATGTTCACGGCGATGCGTCTGCGCCGCCCCGTTTTATCTATGTCACGGATTCCAATGCCGCGCGCCATAGCCTGCAAGCCACGCACGCGCAGACGACGTTCTGTGGTCATGTCCATGTCCCTGCGATCTATGCACTCTCAACCACGGAAAAGCTGACATCGTTTCAGCCCGTGCCGGGCATTGCGATTCCGCTTTTGAAGCAGCGGCGATGGATCTCGGTGCTGGGTTCGGTCGGCCAGCCACGCGATGGCCACGTTGCAGCCAGCTACGCGATGTTCGACGACCATGCTTCGGAAATCACCTATCATCGTGTCCCCTACGACGTCGACACGGCTGCCGCGAAAATTCGCGCCGCAGGGCTGCCGCACAATCTCGCCGACCGGCTGCTCAAGGGCCGGTGATCCATGGCAAAGCCACGGCTCATTCCCGGTTCGACGATCGACGGCTTCCTGATCGGCGAAAAACTCCATACAGGCGGAATGGCGATCCTCTGGAAAGTGACACGTCCAGACATCACCATGCCACTTGTCATGAAAGTCCCCCTGCTGTTCGAGGGCGAGGATCCCAGCGCGATCGTCAGTTTCGAGATGGAGCAGATGATCCTGCCGCGGTTGTCCGGACGGCACGTTCCGCAGTTCATTGCCGCCGGGGATTTCACCGTTCAGCCCTACATCGTGATGGAGTACGTGCAGGGGCAAACGCTGCTGAAGCGTCTGAACGATCTGCCGCTGGGTTATGAAGAGGTGGCCAGTATCGCTGCGCGGGTCGCAGCCGCCATCGATGACATTCATCGTCAGAACGTCATCCATCTCGACATCAAGCCTTCGAATATCCTTGTCCGGCCCAATGGCGAAGTTGTCCTGATCGACTTCGGTCTGGCTCATCACACCCAGCTCCCGGACCTGATGGATGAGGAATTCCGGTTGCCGTACGGCACCGCGCCGTACATGGCGCCGGAGCAAATCCTGGGAACGCGGCGCGATCCGCGAAGCGACATATTCGCACTCGGCGTTCTGATTTATTTTCTATCGACTGGCGTGCGGCCATTCGGCGATCCGCAATCGCTTAAGGGGTTGAAGAAGCGGCTCTGGAAAGCGCCGGTTCCGCCGCGGAAGTTGCGGCCGGACTTCCCCCTCTGGTTGCAGGAAATCGTCCTTCACTGCCTTGAGGTCGATCCCGCTGCGCGATACCCGACAGCGGCACAGGTGGGATTCGATTTACAGAATCCCGATCAAATCGAACTCACCGCGCGCGCGGAGCGGACTGAATCCCCCTCATTCTGGGAGGCGGTGAAGGGGAAATTCAATCAGAACACCATCGACCGGCTCCAGCGAAACGCGATGTCGGACCAGAGCGCCGGTGCGCCGATCATCATGATCGCGATCGATCTTACGGAAAGCTCCGATACGCTGTCGCAAGCGCTACGCATCAATGTTGAACGCCTGCTGACGACAGCACCACAGGCACGAATTTCCTGCGTGAATGTCCTCAAGCAAAGCCGGCTGACGATCGACCGAACCCTCGACGAAAGCGGCCATAACAAGCACGTCAACCGGCTGGTCGGATTGAAGCACTGGGCCGAACCGCTCCGTCTGCCGGAACACAAGATGACATATCACGTTCTGGAAGCCATCGATCCGGCGGAAGCGTTGCTCGACTATGCACGATCAAATCATGTCGATCATATCGTCATGGGCGCGCGGGCTCACTCGGTCCAGCGGAAGTTCCTTGGCAGCGTATCGGCGGCCGTCGCCTCCCGCGCGCCATGCACTGTGACAGTTGTCCGCCCCCGCACATTGATTGCGGGACGCAATTCCGCACCAAAGTGCGATCGGGAATGACCACTCGGCGCAACACTGTCGGCCCAGCCGCCTGATGATCGCCGTCTTTCATTTTCAACTGCAAACACGGCGGTTGTTTGGAACGCCGTGCTTCGAATGTTTCGGCGATTCTTTTCCAGTTCAAGCAACCGGGAAGCTGCTGCACTGCACCGTTGACGTAGATCAATGCGGTAAAATCGCTATTTCTAGTCTTCTCCCGATCTTTCAGGAGTGCTCCCGTGAATGATCTTTTCCGGACTATTCCGATCACCTTGCACAACGCGCGAACCGCTTATCCGCTTGTCTATCTGCATGATGCGAGCGTCTCACTGGACAAATGGATTCAGTTTGTGCACCACCAATGCCAGTCGCCTTCGGGAGAAACGGGAGTGATCGCCATTCATGATCTCCGGGGAATGATTCACGCCCTTTTTTGCTACCGTGTCGAAATAGACATGCATGCCTGCAAGCGACTGTGTCTCGCCAATCTGCTGGTCGCTCGCGTTCCCGGCAACGCGATTGACAAAACAATCGTCAACAGTGCGAACGATCTTGCCACCCGGCTCGGCTGCGTGTCGATCACCCTTGACCAGCCGTTTGGCCGATGCATCGGCTGTTCGTATTGCAACGAGGTCCCTTCGGGTCTTCTGACAAATACCTTGCATCCCGTTGCGGGATCGACCCGGCACTGACACCCAAATAGCAGACACCTGATATTCCGGGTGTCATGCCTTCATAGGCCGATCGACCTTTGCAAATATGCAGCCGTCCATTGCTTCGGCTGATAGCGCTGGAAATACGAACAAACAAAGCCAGCCCTTGATGCATATCAACAGCCTGTAACCGACATGCTTCAATATTAATCAGCGATTCCCGCCCCAAAAAGCTGAAGTGAACGATGCACTATCTCCTAGGTTATATCGCCGTCGCGCTCATCACCATGACAGCAGCAATGGCAGCGTCACCCGCCGAGCAGCGGGGCCGGACTTTCGCGCAAACAAATTGCGCACGATGCCACTCCATCGACCGTGTGACTCCCAGCCCACTCAAGATCGCGCCCCCTTCCGCACATTGCACAAGCGCTATCCCGTCGATACTTTGGCCGAGGCTTTCGCGGAAGGCATTTATACCGGGCATCCAACGATGCCCATGTTTCAACTCGACCCGGGCCAGATCAATGATTTGCTTTCGTATTTGAAAAGCCTGGAATAGCGGCAATCCAGACTTTGCCGCCAGTTTTTCCGCCGGTTGCGTGATCGAAATGCAAAAAACAGTCACCATTATCCAAGGTCATCCGGATCCCGCCGCGCATCACCTCTGCCACACGCTTGCGGATGCCTATGCCGAAGGCGCAACGGCCTCCGGCCACCGCGTGATCCGCATCGAGATCGCCAAAATCGACTTTCCGATTCTTCGGACACAAAGTGAATTCGAATCCGGCCCGTTGCCCGCCTCTCTTGAAGCCTCGCGGGACGCTATTCTTTCCGCCGAGCACGTCGTCATCGTGTTTCCGCTCTGGCTCGGCATGATGCCGGCAATCGTCAAGGCCTTCCTTGAACAGGTCATGCGGCCGGGAACGGCCTTCACTTACGAGAAAAACGGCATCAAGAAGCTGCTGGAAGGCCGGTCAGCGCATATCGTTGTTACAATGGGCATGCCGGCGTGGCTGTATCGAACATTTTATTTCAGCCACGGCATTCGGGCGTTGCAGCGAAATATCTTTAAATTCACGGGATTCTCACCTGTCCGCACCACGATGTTTGGAATGGTGCACAACGCGACCAGCAATACGGTATCCCGATGGATCGATACCATGCGCCGCAAGGGCGACACGCTCCGCTAGATCCTGCCCTCCCCGCTAATCTTCGCGGACATCGGCTTTGATGCAAATCAAACGAACCAGGGATTGCGCACCTAAAGTGTTGTTGGAAACCCGCAACGAGGACAGAAAAGATGCCTCGATTCGACGAACTGGAAAACGAGCTCCAGACACTCAAGAATGACGTCATGCGCTCGCTGAGCGCGAAGCGTGATGAAATACGCGATACCTCGAAGGCGAACGCCGACGCGCTCGCGGTCGAGATCAAGTCGGCGTTGAACGAGCTCGGGACCATCCTTGGTCACGAGGAAGAGCGGATCGAAAACATCATATCGGACCGGCCAATTGCGACCCTTGCGTCCGCCTTTGCGCTCGGAATTGTCGTGGGCGCGATGCTGGGGAGATCCAGATGACTTCGGAAACAATCGTGAGAAACCTGAGAATACTTTGGCGCACAGACAGGATTATCGCTGAGGTTCGGCTGCGCCATATGCTCGTCAGTCTCGGCCTGAAGGCTTTCGCCGCCCTGATCGTGGTATTCGGCCTGCTGATGCTGGAACTCGCCGGCTACTTCGCGCTGGTCCAGGTCTGGAGCGCGATTGCCGCCGCCGCCGCACTGGGCGCGATCAACTTCTTGATCGCAGCCATCATTTTGACGATCGCAGTTAAATGGCGGCCGGGCCGTGAACTCGATCTGGCGACCGAAGTCCACAATTCGGCGATCGACGCACTTCAAGCCGAAGCGCAGTCGCTGCAAAGCCAGTTCTCCGGATTCGTCCAGCATCCACTGGCAGGGCTTCTGCCTGCCCTGATCCCACCGCTCATCACGATCATCATCCGAAGCCTGAAGAAGCCCGGCGAGACAGCTCGAGCCAAACGCGAATGAACTGCCGAAGCAAAGCCCATCAGAGTCGGGGAATGACAACTGACATGAACAAAGCCAGAGCACGAATCCTGAATTCAAGCCTTCCCGCAAGTTTCCGGCAGATCCGGCTTGAGCTCGCACGCGAACCCGGACATCCGGCCGGCGACGCCGATATCGCTTATGTCATCGTCGCACCACTCGACCTGGATAATCGGATCGATCCGGATTTGTGGAAACGCCACCGCGAAGCCTGCCGGGTTGCGCGCTTCCGCCCCGGCAAGGACGACGACCTCGGCCATCTGGTCCACCGAACGGGCGGGGCCTGGGCCTTTCAGTACGATATTTCGGAGGGCAGTGCTGACGATGTCGGCTACCATTTTTCGGACGAGCATTTCGTACCGGGAGAATACGTATCGATCAGCGAAGAAGGTAAAATGCATACCTTCCGCGTCGTATCGACAACTCATCTGTAACGCCGCCGGATGTAGCGCCATCGGTCAAACCGGAAACAAGAATGCCGCCCTTCGCAGGGCAGATGTCTTTCAGGCAGGTGCGAGCACGATCCCCACAGAATGGGCCATCCGGTTTGGCCTGATTGCGGCGGCAAATCTCGCCGCGACGACAATCAATAGACAGCAAACTACATACAGTCGGCGCAGCGCTCCAGCGCCCGCATGACGTCTTCACGCGAAATGATGCCTGTCAGTCTGTCCTGATCGATCACGGGAATGCTCCGGATTCGATGCTCGACCATCAACTGCAAGACCCGCGTGAGCTTGGTCTCGCCGTTAACATAGATAAACTCTGACGTCATCACATCGGCGACTGTGCGATTCATGAGATCATCATATCGTGGGACCATTCGCGCCGGCGTGAACGCAAAGCAATCCAGAAAATCGAATTTCGTCACGACACCCAAAATATGAGAGTTTTCCTCGACGGGATAGGTATTGAAGCCATCCTCGTTGAACATGCTCTGAAGTTTGCGCATGGTCATGTCACGCGTCACGGTTTTGACCGTTCGCGTCATATAGTCGGCAACCATTTCTTCAAGAAATTTATACACGAACATCCAACGCGGCTGGAGTTTCCGGGCTTTTCAACATCCGCCAACGTCCTCTGTCGGCTCACCTCCATTTGACCGCAGAATGCAAATAATGATTTGATCGAGGTCAAGCGACCAGAGGGTTCCGGTTTTAGGGTGCGACCGCACCGGAAGCTCTCGTTTCACCAAGCCCGGCTGAAGATGTGACATCCGGTATGTAAGCCATGACCATCTCGATTGCGCCGACGCATACGATCCAGGAGCAGGTGCTTGCCGCCCTGATGGACCCGGCATTGCACGGAGACCATCCTGTCCGCCGGATCGATACGCACGCTGCCTCCGTGTTTCTGTCCGGCTCTCGCGCGTTAAAGGTCAAACGTGCAGTCCGCTTTCCTTTTCTCGACTATTCGACGCTGGTCAGGCGGAAAGCTGCCTGTGACGAAGAGCTGAAAATCAACCGCTTCTTCGCACCGCAAATCTATCGCCGCGTGATTCCGATCACGCAGCGTGGCGACGGCCGTTTTGCCGTTAATGGCGACGGCCCCGCAGTCGAATGGGCTATCGAGATGACGCGCTTTGACGAACGCCTGACCCTGGATCATCTCGCAGAAGAAAAACCGCTGAGTTTCGATTTCGCCGAAAGCGTCGCCGACGTCATCGCGGCATCGCACGCGGCGGCACTGATTGCGCCAACCGCCCCTTGGATCGATTCCATACCTTTGATCATCGCGCGGAACACCGAGGCATTCCAGTCAGCCGGATGTTTCGCCGCGGATGACGTCGGGAAACTTGATGATGCCAGCCGGTCCGCGTTCGCGCGTGTCCGAACTCTACTGGAGCGGCGCGGCCGGCAAGGGTTTGTCCGCCGCTGTCACGGCGACCTGCACCTCGCCAACATCGTGTCGATCGATGGCAAGCCGGTGCTATTCGATGCCATCGAGTTCGATCCGGCGATCGCATCGATCGACGTTCTCTATGATCTGGCCTTTCCGCTGATGGATCTCCACCGTTACGGCCAATCCGAAGCCGCCAGCGTCATCCTTAACCGCTACCTGGCAAAGACACCTGAAGACAATTTCGATGCGCTGGCATTACTTCCACTATTCCTGTCGATGCGCGCGGCCATCCGGGCTCATGTTCTGCTCGCCCGCCTTGATCAGACGGAAAATGACCGGGACAATATCAGGAGCGCCGCCCGAAGCTATTTCGAGCTGGCGCACCGGTCGATCTCACCTCCGGCCGCGAAGCTCATTGCCATCGGGGGATTATCAGGCACCGGAAAATCCGTGCTGGCCCGCGCGCTCGCCGGCCTCACCGAGCCATTGCCCGGTGCCATTATCCTGCGTTCAGACGTCGTGCGAAAGCAGTTGTTTCACGTCTCAGAGACGGATCGTCTACCCGGAACAGCCTACCAATCCGAGGTAACACAACGCGTCTACCGAACTCTCGGCGAACGCGCCACGCAGGCCCTCTCTCAGGGCTATTCGGTGATTGTGGATGCAGTTTATGCCCACGAAGCGGAACGTAGCGCCATCGCCGGCGTCGCTTCCGGCATGAATCTGTCTTTCACCGGACTCTTCCTGACGGCGGATCTCGCAACCCGGATGAGGCGCATCGGCGGACGTGTCAACGATGCATCGGATGCTACATCTGAACTGGCCAGGATTCAGGACAGCTATGATGTTGGCTCCATCAACTGGACAGTTATTGATGCGTCCGGGACCCCGGAGCGGACGCTGACCCAAAGCAAGGCCGCGCTGCTCGATCCTGCCCGACTCGAATCCCAACCAGAATGATGGCGATGGCTTCACATCCGCCTCCTCCCCGCGCGGTGCGGCGCAAACAACATCAACCGCGACTCATTCGATACCCGCGCAAGCGGATCACCTCGACCATGACCTGCGATGCAGCATTTCGCAGCGCTGCACATGGTTGCCTACAGGACATCGCAGTGAACCAGACCGCCGCATGCGCGGGAGATGGCGATGCCCTCCATCAAATGCGCATCGCGCTGATGCGCCTGCGTACGCTCGTGTCGTTCTTCTCACCGCTGGTTTCCGATCTGGAATGGGATCGTCTGAAACAGGAACTGAGGTGGCTAAACGGCTATCTCGGTGCGGCCAGAGATATGGACGTCCTGATGATCCGGCTTGAAGCGAATGCGGACTGTGTCCCCGAAGCCGCAGCTCTGGCCAAGGCGCGAAGCCGGACATGGACCCATAGCCATCGGCGCGTGACCCAGGCGCTGAAATCACAACGGCATCAGCGGCTGATCCGAAACCTCTCGCTTTGGATCGAAAACGGCGGGCAGACCACGACCACAGCCAAACATCGCGCCGAACCCATCGCGGCATATTCCGCGCGCAGGTTGTCGCGATGGCACAGGAAATTGCTGAAGAAAAGCCGCCGCCTTGAACACATGAGTACAGAGAAACTTCACCGGCTCCGTATCGCAACCAAGAAGCTGCGTTACGCCATAGAATTTTTCGGGCCTCTGTTTTCACCAAAACATCCCGCGAGACAGAAAGCCATATTGAAATACCTGCGCAAGGCGCAGGAATCTCTCGGAAGCCTGAACGATGCGGAGAGAGCTCGGTCCCTGACTGCCAGCTTCCAAGATTCGTCCCACATCGTCGCCCCTCTGGAGCAGAAACGCGCAGCAGTATCCGACGGCGGAAAACACACCAAGCGGCTGATAGACGCGGCTGCCGCCGCCTATCGCAAAATGGCGCAGACAAAACCATTCTGGACGTAGCCTCGTGACCGCATGACAACGTGGACAGCGATCTTGACTACGTAACATCCCTTAGGGTCTTGACCGGAATTCAGCCGCGCTGGCGGATGTGACAGGAGTCGCGACGTCCCGTGGCTGGAGATGCGCCGATGATCCGACGACTCGTGTTTCTGCTGGCGACCAGTCTTGCATCGTACGGCGGATTTTACCTGATCTATCGGTTTTACCTGTCGGACATCGTTCCCGTTGCCTCAAGCGAGGGACCGCAATCGCTTTGGCGATTTGAAGCCGCATTCATTCTCACGGCGGTCATGTGGGTCTCGCTGGCCGTGGCTGTGCTGGCCGCAATTTTCATCGCGCTTCTGCTTGTGAGGCAAGCGCAGCGTCCGCAAGGGGCGGCGACCGTTCCTCCGTGGCCGCGACGCAAGGTTCCCGGCTCCGGCCTGCGTTGAGGCCTATAGGCGCAGGTGGAGTGATGTCCCTAGCGGGACAACAACGAGCACCGGGTCGAGTCCGCGACTAGATGCCGTGTCATCCCGCCCAACACCCATTCGCGAAATCGCGAATGACCGTAGGCTCCCGCGACCACAATACCCGCCGCCGTGTCGGCCGCAATCCTGTCCAGTTGCGCTGTCGCGCTCCCGTTTCCCTCAGCCACCAGTTCGGAAGCGAAAATACCATGCCTGGATAGCCACCCGACAACGTCCTCGACCCCCGCCGAAACGAGGGACGGGTTGTCCTCTTCCTCCACGATGGCCGCGACCGTGATGTCCTTGGCCTTGCGAAGCATAGGCAGCGCGTCGACGATTGCTCGCCGGGCCTCCCGACAGTCCTTCCAGGCGATCAGGACGCTCCTCAGATCCAGCCACTGGACTGTTGGAGGAACGAGCAGAAGCGGCCTGCCGATCTGCATCACGAGATCGTTAGGATCTGCTCCTGTAAAAGGGTCCGCAAGCGCAGACGAACTTCCATTGGCGATGAGAATATCGGCGGCTCGTGACTGCTTCACGACGTATGTGGACGGCATCTCCCGGGCAGAACGCCAATCGATTTCCTTCGCACGCTTCTGTAACGCATCGCGAAATTGCGACTCCAACTCCGCCATGCGCTTGTTGATCGACGCGTACCCCTGATCGATGAAGCTCTGCGCTGCCTCCCCCGAGGTGTAATAGAGCGGCGGACTGAATTCCGCGGCGGCAACACCAATAACGCAGGCGTCGAATTTCTCAGCGACATCACCGGCAACTGCCAGGCTGGCTTCATTGGATTGGTCGAGCGCCAAACTGACCATCACAGTCGCATATGTCATACGTCTCTCCATTGGGCGAGCCCGACCGTTCGCGCGAACCGCCGGTTTCCATCGTGGTGGCCAGTCAAAAATCCGTGAAACGCCATCAACGCTTCCTAGTCCAAAGTTCGATGGGAAGGATGAGGCAGATCAAGGGGCCTGTTTGACTTCGATCAAGCGGCAAGCACTTACCTCCGGATAGGTTTCAAAATCATCAATCCTGACATCGGAGATCATCCATGCGCGCACACCAGATCATGACGCGGCAGGTCTTATCGGTCGGCCCTAATACCCCTGTGCTGGAAGCTGCAAATATGATGTTGCAGCAACATATCAGCGGACTTCCGGTGGTCGATAAATCGGGCAAGCTAGTCGGCATCGTTTCGGAAGGCGACTTCATCCGCCGCGCGGAAATCGGGACCGGGCGCAAACGCGGCCGATGGCTGAAATTCCTGATCGGTCCCGGCAAATCCGCTTCGGAGTTTGTACATGAACAGGGCCGTAAGGTCCATGAGGTCATGACGCCGGAGCCCTACACCGTCACAGAAGATACGCCGCTTGAAGACATCGTTCAGCTCATGGAGAAGAAAAACGTCAAGCGTCTTCCCGTGATGCGTGGTGACGCCATCGTCGGGATCGTGACCCGGTCCAATCTGCTTCAGGCCGTTGCCGGCCTTGTCCGCGACGTCCCTGATCCGACGGCCGACGACGATCATATCCGCGATCATATTATAGCATCTATCGAGAAGGGCGACTGGCATCCTTACGGGCTGAACGTCGTCGTTCGCGACGGCATTGTGCATCTCAGCGGCGTCATTACCGACGATCGCTCACGGCAGGCTTCGATTGTGGCCGCGGAGAATGTTCCCGGCGTCAGAACGGTTCACGACCACCTGTGCTGGGTCGATCCCATGTCCGGGATGTATGTAAGCTCGCCGGAAGACGAAGAATGGGCAAAGGCGAACTGACGATCGCTGCATGATCGGAGCAACTGGTCGACCTCTTGCCGTGAGCATTCATGATAAGAAAAAGTTTTGATCGACATCAAGGTGGGCCTTCTGTTGCGATGCGATCATAAATGATTGAGATCCAGCACGGGAGACTGACAATGCCAGAGCTTCATGAGCAGGCGCCAGCGGAGCAGAAACTTGTGGGCGACGTGACGGCACAGATCACCGAGGCCAGCAAGCGGGGGCTGGAATTTTCACTGGGCGCCCAAAAGGCGCTTTTGGACGAAATGATTGAAGCTGGCAGCAGCGCGCTTGAGCACACGCAAGCGCAGATGAATGTCGCGTCTGAGTTCGCGTCGAAAGTGGCAGAAGCTCATTCCTTCAAAGACATCGTCAAGGCCTGTCAGGAATGCAGCCAGCACCAGATGGACATCGTCCGACAGGACAGTCAGCGGTTTGTTGCCCACGGCCGGGAAATTCTCGACAAATCGTTCAAATTGCTCGGAACGGTTCAAGCCTGACTTGCGTCGAGACGCCGCATATCGACAGCCGCGCCAAAGGCCGTCGGCCGGACTGATTCGCCGAGCCGGCTCGCCGTAACGAGATTTCTGCCCTGCCAGCGTCCGTCCCACGGCATTGATGACCATCCTCATATGGGCTGCTTCAATGGCAGTTCGGGCTTGAGCCTCCCCCCTTCCAAGGCGATTACCATCCCGCCCCAAATCTGCTTATTATGGAAGCAGAGACCGGATGATATGGATTCCATGGAAGAAGGCAGAGCTTGAGCAATAAAGACCCATCATCGCTTGACAGCCAGTTTCGCGATGAACGCCTGCGGCTTGGCGTCCAGGGATCGGGAATCGGGACTTGGGAGCTCGACCTCTCGACCTATGAGCTTGTCTGGTCTGACGCGACGCGGACCCTTTTTGGGGTTTCCGACGAGCAGCCCATTAACTATGCATTGTTTCTTTCCCTGCTCGAACCTGAGGACAGGGATGCGACCGAACTGGCCGTCAAGCAGTCCGTCGCGACCGGGCACAATTTCGACATTCAGTACCGGGTCCGCAGGGAGCATGGGGGAATCCACTGGATCAGGGCGCGTGGCAGCATCATCAAAAATGAGGACGGGATAGCCCGCCACCTTTGCGGAATCGTCCTCGATATCGACGAGCAGAAGAAACTCGAAGAAGCGCTCAGAACGCGCGAAGGCCATCTTCAGTCGATTCTCGATACTATTCCGGACGCCATGATCGTCATCAACGGACATGGCGTCATGCAATTTTTCAGCAGCGCGGCCGAGAGGCAATTCGGCTACACAGAGCGAGAGACAATCGGTCAAAACGTCAGCATGCTCATGCCCAATCCGGACAGCGCGCGTCATGACAACTATCTCGCCCGCTATCGATCGACGGGCGAACGCCACATCATCGGCATCGGACGGATTGTCACCGGCAAGCGCAAGGACGGAACGACCTTTCCGATGCATCTCTCTATCGGTGAAATGCAGTCGGGCGGAGAACCTTACTTCACCGGCTTCATACGCGATCTGACCGAATATCAGCAGACACAGGCCCGGCTTCAGGAATTGCAATCGGAACTTGTGCATGTATCCCGCTTGAGTGCGATGGGAGAGATGGCCTCCGCTCTCGCACACGAACTCAATCAGCCGCTTGCAGCCATCAGCAACTATATGAAAGGTTCGCGCCGGCTGTTGGCGGAAACATCCGACCCCAATATGTCGAAGATCGAAACCGCCATGGACCGCGCTGCGGAACAGGCGATCCGGGCCGGTCAAATCATCCGGCGGCTTCGCGATTTTGTGTCGCGCGGGGAATCGGAGAAGCGTGTCGAGCGGATTTCAAAGCTGATCGAGGAAGCCGGCGCGCTCGGTCTGACCGGTGCACGCGAACAAGGCGTGTCGCTGCACTTCAATCTCGACCCCGACTGCGATCTCGTTCTGGTGGATCGGGTTCAGATTCAGCAGGTTCTGGTCAATCTGTTCCGCAATGCGCTCGAAGCGATGGCCAACTCCACACATCAGGAACTCGTTGCAACGAACACCAAAGTAGCGGACGACATGATCGAAATCGCGGTATCGGACACAGGGCACGGTATCGGAGACAATCATCGGACCAGCCTTTTTCAGACCTTTTTCACGACAAAGGAAACCGGCATGGGCGTGGGTCTTTCCATCAGCCGAACAATCGTGGAAGCTCATGGCGGCCAGATGTGGGCTGAAAACAACTCATCGGGCGGCGCAACGTTCCGTTTCACATTGCCGGCTGCACCGAGCGAAGGGCTGACAGATGTCGCCTAACAAAGCCGTCTATGTCATCGATGATGATCCAGCGATGCGGGACTCCCTCGACTTCCTGCTGGATTCCGCAGGCTTCACTGTGACGCTGTTCGATTCTGCCTTGAGCTTCCTCGACGCCATTCCGCGTCTTGGATTCGGGTGCGTTGTGTCCGACGTGCGGATGCCCGGTCTCGATGGTATCGACCTTCTCAAGCGACTAAAGAACGATAACAAACAGCTTCCGGTCATCATCATGACGGGGCATGGCGACATCCCGCTGGCGGTCGAAGCCATGAAACTGGGAGCGATCGACTTTCTCGAGAAGCCGTTCGAGGACGAACGGCTTCTGACCACGATCAACATCGCATTGAGCAGGGCAGCCTACGAACGGAAAGATGAAGCCGTCGCAGCGGATATTGCCTCCCGAATCGCCACGCTGAGCCCGCGGGAACGACAGGTCATGGATGGCCTCGTCGCGGGGCTTTCCAACAAACTGATCGCACGGGATTACAATATCAGCCCCCGGACGATCGAGGTTTACCGCGCAAACGTGATGACCAAAATGCAGGCCGGCAGCATCTCCGAACTGGTGCGGCTCGCCATGCGCGGAGGAATTCTCAAGGATTGAGGTAAGTCAATACGGGCCGGGAAGAACCGCCTAACAATTGAAAGATGTGCTACCCACATCTTTCAGGGGCTCGATGATGCCCTCCCTGTTTCCAAAATCGACGGTCTATGTGATCGACGACGATCTGGACGTTCTCGGCTCGCTCCGGTTTCTCCTTGAAACGGAGGGATTCGAGGTCCGGACGTTCAGAAACGGGACTGCCGTACTCAGTTCGGATACCGCCCGGGATGTCGATTGCTTTGTGATCGACTACAAGATGCCGAATATGGATGGCATCGATCTGGCGAACCGTTTACGGGACCAGGACATCACGACCCCAATCATTCTGATTACAGGCTATCCGGACGAAAACATCCCGGCAAAAGCTGCGGCTGCGGGCCTGAATCACGTCTTGCTGAAGCCGCATCTGGAAGAAAGCCTTGTCGCCCATATCAGGCAGGCCATGCAGGAAAAACCCGCCGCTGGATAGCTTGGTTTGGGACGACCTCCGGTAAAGTACTTAGGGGTATCCCCCTAAGATATTGAGCGAAATTTCCAGCCCTGATCTACCTCAATAAAGATTGGCCATCCGCCGCACAGGAGATGGCCCATGCTGACGCAGTCGCTCACCACATCCGTTCCCGCAACTCTTGGTAACCTCGCAAACAAGGGTCCTTATCCTGCCGCCGCCACCGACCAGTTCTGCGTGGTCACGGCTCATGCCGGCCTTATCGCGACGGAGTTCTCCTACAAGAAGGACGAGGAGATCTACGGCGAAGGTGAATCGGCGGATTACGTCTATCAGGTCATCCGCGGCGCCGTGCGAAGCTACAAGTTACTGTCAGACGGACGCCGCCAGATTGGCGCATTCCATTTGCCCGGTGACGTGTTCGGACTGGAATCCGGCGCGAGCCACCGTCTGACAACGGAAGCCATCGTGGATACGACCGTTCGGCTGGTGAAACGCCGCGGTCTGGAACAGGCCGCCGAAACCGATGTTCGTGTCGCCCGCAATCTCTGGGCCATGACGTCCGGCGACCTTCGACACGCGGAAGATCACATGCTGCTGCTCGGCCGCAAGACCGCCATGGAACGGGTCGCAACGTTCCTGCTGGAAATGGATCGCCGTCTTGCCATCACCGAAATGATGGCCCTGCCCATGTGCCGCCGGGATATCGCAGACTATCTGGGATTGACCCTTGAGACGGTTTCGCGAACACTGTCGCAACTTCAGAGTCAGGGCGTGCTGGGGTTTTCGGGAGCCCGTCAGATCGTGCTTCGCAACCGTCAATGCCTGCGCAACATGGATGCCTGACCTTCGTATCTCGATGCAACGACCACGAACTCATTTCGATTCTCAAGGGAATTGGAATTTCGTTGACTCTTTACAACCTCAATGGACGCGAAAATGAGTATCAAGGACGCTCTGCTGGTGTTGACGACCTATCCTCAGGCGACAGCAACCACCGCGATTCAATACGCTGTGACCTTCGCCGAATTCATGAACTGCCGCATGACTGCCTTTGCGGCAGATTTGAGAATAGAAGTCCCGCGGAGCGTCTTCGGAAACTCGATGCTGAACATTTCGGGCATGGTCGCGGCGGAAACGCGCAAGAGCAAGGACAACACCCTCGCGTTGCTGGCCGCGTTCAATTCCGAAGCGGAAAAACGTGGCGTGCCCTATGAGACGATCCACGAGAACGGGCTGGCCGGCGAAATTCCCGGACTTATGGCCGAGTATGCAAGACTGAAGGATGTGACGATCATCCCCATCTCCGATACCGATGACGTCGATCAATGGCATGCTGAAACAATCGCCTTCCAGTCGGGACGCCCGATCCTCGTCGTCCCTGAACGCTCTCAGCAGACTCCCTTCAAACTCGATACCGTTGCAGTTGCCTGGGACTACAGCCGCACCGCAGCCCGTGCTGTCGCCGATGCGATACCGCTGCTTCAACGGGCGAAAACCGTGCGAATTCTCACCGTGACCAATGAAAAGGTTTTCGACGCTTCGCGCGCAACATACGAGCTCGCGACCCATCTGTCCCGGCATGGCATCAGTGTCGCGGTCGACGAGATCGACGCCGGCGGCAAGGATATCGGAACGGTCATGGAGCAGTTCATAGCTGCGAACAAGATCGACCTGATGGTCATGGGAGCCTATGGCCACTCGCGGCTTCGCGAATTTGTCCTGGGCGGCGCGACAAAATCAATGCTGTCAAAGCCTCCGGTGCCTGTTTTCCTCTCGCATTGATCGAATGTGACAGAAGCTCTCTGACGGCGACATCATCCGGAACCCGCCATGGATACGGATATCGATAGCAACGCCGAAGAGCATAAGGGACTGAGCGAGCAGGACGCAAAAACGCTTCTCGCTCAGGTCGGGCCAAACATCATATATAGCGCGAATACGCGCACCATTCTTAGTATCGTCAAAGAGACATTGCGCGAGCCAACATTCCTGCTGCTCCTGGTTGCGGCGGGACTATACCTTGTCCTGGGCAGCCTCGGAGAGGGACTGTTCGTCTCCGCGGGCGCGCTTATTTCCCTCACCCTGGTCATTCTTCAGGAAGCGCGCAGCGAGAGTGCGTTGAAAGCCCTCCAGGCGCTGGCTGAGCCTCATGCGCGGGTTATCCGCGACGGGCAGGAGCGACGCATCCCGGCGCGCGAATTGGTCCCCGGCGATACTGTACTGCTCACAGCCGGTGAGCGCATCCCCGCCGACGGGCGAATTATCTCCAGCGGCGTCCTCACGATTGACGAGTCGCTTCTCACAGGGGAATCGGTCCCGGTGCTGAAGTCGGCTTCCCCCGTGATTGAGACATCCCCTGATTCAACGACGCCGAACGATCAAAACATGTCTACGGGTTTCGCCGGCACGCTCGTCGTTCACGGCGAAGGGCGCTCCGCGCGGTTCACACCGGCATGCATACGCGTCTGGGAAACATCGGTTCCTCACTGTCGATACTGCAAGCAGAACAGACGCCATTGCAGCGGACCTCAGCGACCTTGGTCGGCTATCTTGGAATTTTCGCAATCGGCTTCTGCGTTCTGGTCATTGTTGCTTATGGCGTTCTGCGCCACGACTGGATCCAGGGAATGCTGGCCGGCCTCACACTCGGAATTGCGCTTGTTCCCGAAGAATTTCCGATGGTGCTTGCCATCTTCATGGCGATCGGAGCATGGCGGCTGGCTCAGAACAAGGTGCTGGTGCGCCGCGCGGCGGCGATCGAGACCTTGGGCGCGATCACATTCCTCTGTGTCGACAAAACCGGCACACTGACTGAAAACAAAATGTCGGTGGCGACGGTCTGGACCGACGGAGACCTGCACCCGTTGGATGGGCCCATACGGTCTCCACAAATCGCAGGCGTGATGTCGATCGCCGCTCTGGCCTCGGCGGTCCATCCGGTCGATCCCATGGATTTGTCCATTCGCGGGTTGGTCCCCGATGCAGCCTCCGCGTATTGCATCGACGACAAAACCCCTTGTTTGACGCGCCCGCTTCATCCCGATCTGCTGGCGGTTATCCAGGTCTGGAAGCGGCATAACGATCTGTTTTCCGCAGCGAAAGGAGCCCCCGAGGCCATTTTCCAGACTCTGCAGAATGGCGCCGGATGCACAGCAGAAAATGCTGGACGCCGTGGCGTCAATGGCAGCCAAGGGGTTTCGAGTGCTCGGCGTTGCGTCTCGGATTGATGCCGACCAGCCGCCGCCTGATCTGTCCGATCTCCCATTCGACTTCGCCGGCTTGATCGGTTTCCAGGATCCTGTCCGCGCTGGCGTTCCGGAGGCCCTCGCCGTCGCGCATGGCGCCGGCATATCCGTCGCCATGATTACCGGCGATTATCCAGCAACCGCGCTCGCAATTGCCCGCGATGCCGGGATCTTTGTAAAAGGCGGAATTCTGACGGGCGAGGAAATCGCAGAGATGGATCCCGCTGCGCTGCGCGAGCGGCTGAAAACCGTTCGTGTCTTCGCCCGTGTCATGCCGGAGCAAAAGCTTGCGCTGGTGGAAGCGCTCAAGGCCAGCGGAGAGATCGTTGCGATGACCGGCGACGGCGTCAACGACGCTCCGGCGCTGAAAGCGGCTCAAGTGGGACTTGCAATGGGAAATCGCGGTACCGACGTAGCGCGCGAAGCATCCGATATTGTCCTGCTCGACGACAGCTTCCTCTCCATCATGGGCGGCATTCTACAAGGCCGGCGGATTTTCACCAATCTGCGCAAGGCGCTGATCTTCATCACAGCTACTCACATTCCGATTGCCGGATTAGCGCTGCTGCCAATCGCGTTTGGCCTTCCTCCCCTTTTCTTCCCGATGCACGTCATCCTGTTTGAGCTTGCGATCGACCCGGTCTGCTCACTGGTCTTTGAAGCCGAACCTGCTGCGCCGGACACGATGCAAAGGCCGCCACGAGACAAGAAAATCGCCCTGTTCGGACGACGCGAATTGCTCATCAGCGTTGCGCAGGGCGTGATTCTGCTAACTGGCGTATTTTCGATCTACTACGCAATGCTGCAATTTGGGTATCCCGCCACCGAGGCGCGCGCGGCTGCATTCACCGTGGCGATTGTGGGGGAATCTCACCCTGGCCTTTGCCGATACCGCAGAAGTGGGCACCTCGTTCTTTGACCGGCGTCGGATTGTATTCTGGTCCATCTTAGCATCGACCATGGCCGTTGTTGCGATCCTGCTCTTTGTGCCGCAGGCCGGCCAGTTATTTCAGATGACACCGCCTTCCTTTGCAATGCTCGCGATGGCAGGTTTCACCGGCGTGGCTCTAGGGGGATGGTTCGGGTTTGCGAAACTTGTCGCAAATTCCAGGTTGTTCGCGAAACGATCGATCCATCACAATGTGACAGCCGCGTAGGAATTGATTGAAATCAATCGAAAGAAGGATTTTCATCATACAAGAGACGCGATCGGAAACTACCAAGGCAGGGCTACAGATCATGGCATGGATCGTGCGGGTATTGCTGTTTATCGCCGGCCCAATAGCTGCATGGTTTGTCGCGCGCGACGCCGACAGCTTTGGATTTGTTCAGATGGTGATCGCGACACTTCTCATTGCCGGCTTCGTGATACTGGCTGCCTTATGGCCTCCGCGCTGGAAGCCGTGGACGAAGACCAAAGGAAGCAAATGAGCACGCAGCCCAATGTTGTTCCGATCAATGCGGCAACGCAGGAGATCTTGACCGGCGCCCTGCCCCGCGCGGCCAGCCGGCTCGGCGAATACACCGGTCGGTGCGCTGCCGAAGCACGATCAAAGCGTCGGTGACGAAGCATTCCGGGCGCTGGACCGGATGCGGGAAGCATTGACCGCGCAGACGACCGGCGGACTTTCCCCTACGTCACTTGCGCTCGCCTTCATGGATTGGTCGATCCATCTGGCATCTGCTCCGGGCAAGTGTATGGAGCTCGCTCTCAAGGCTGGCCGAAAGGCCGGCCGGCTTGGCGCTCACATCGCCGCCGCAGGCCTCGCCGCCGACGAGCATCCGTGTATCGAACCCTTGCCGGGCGACTACCGCTTCGCCGCCGAAGCCTGGCACAAACCGCCATATAATATTTGGGCGCAGGCATTTCTGCTCAACCAGCAATGGTGGCACAACGTTACGCACGGGGTGCCCGGCGTCACCCCCCATCATGAGGACGTGGTGTCCTTTGGCGCGCGCCAGTTCCTCGACATGTTCTCGCCGTCGAATATCCCCTTCGCCAATCCCGAGGTGGTCGATAAAGCAATCCAGACTGGTGGGCAGAATTTCGTTCATGGATTTCAGAACTGGCTGGAGGATGCGAACCGGCTCGCAACAAAACAACCGCCGGTCGGCACCGAAAAATTTATCGTTGGCAAGGATCTCGCCGTCACCCCCGGAAAGGTCGTTTACCGGAATCGTTTGATCGAGCTGATCCAGTATTCGCCGGCGACAGAAACGGTGTTCGCGGAGCCGATCCTGATCGTGCCGGCATGGATCATGAAATACTATATTCTCGATCTATCACCGGAGAATTCGCTGATCCGCTATCTCGTCGAACAAGGACATACCGTCTTCTGCATCTCATGGCTCAACCCGGGCGCCGAGGACCGCGATCTCACGATGGATGATTACCGGAAACTGGGCATCATGGCGGCGTTGGATGCGGTGAATGCCATCGTTCCGGACCGCAAGGTTCACGCGACGGGATATTGCCTCGGAGGAACACTGCTGTCGATCGCCGTGGCGGCGATGGCGCGCACCCAAGGCGACCGTCTCGCCTCCGTTACGCTACTCGCCGCTCAGACGGATTTCACCGAGCCCGGAGAGCTTGCACTTTTTATCGACGACAGCCAGTTGCATTTTCTTGACAGCATGATGTGGAACAAGGGCTATCTTTCCGCCGATCAAATGGCGGGCGCCTTTCAACTGCTGCGCTCCAACGATCTCATCTGGTCGCGTCTCGTGCATGACTATCTGATGGGCGAACGCACGCCGATGATCGATCTGATGGCGTGGAATGCAGACTCGACCCGCATGCCATACAAGATGCACGCGGAATACCTCGAGAAGCTCTATCTGCGCAATGAACTCGCCGCGGGCAGCTTCATGGTCGATGGACGACCCGCCGCGATCCAGAATATCCGTGCCCCGATGTTTGTCGTCGGCACCGAACGCGACCATGTCGCGCCTTGGCGCTCCGTCTATAAAATTCATCAACTGACCGATACGGATGTCACATTCGTGCTGACAAGTGGCGGCCATAATGCCGGTATCGTCAGCGAACCCGGTCACGCCAAACATCATTTCCGCATCGCCTTGAAGCACAACGCCGATATTTCCCTAGGTCCTGACGAATGGACCTCCGCCGCCACGCAGAAAAGCGGATCGTGGTGGGTAGATTGGTGCGACTGGCTCGCCAGTCATTCGTCACAGGCGCGCGTACAGCCGCCTGCCATGGGCGCCGCCGCGAAAGGCTACCCGCCGCTCGCTGACGCCCCCGGCACCTACGTCCTTCAACGGTGATTGCGATGGACGTGGCGAGGCTCAAGAACAGAACCTTCGACGAGATGCAGGTCGGAGACGAAGCCTCGCTGGTCCATATTGTCGGACGCGACGATATTGCCTTGTTCGCGGCCGTCTCGGGCGACGAGAACCCTGCGCATCTTGACGCAAAATATGCCTCCACGGACATGTTTGGTCACATCGTCGCCCATGGCATGTGGACGGGCGCGCTGGTATCGGCCGTGCTGGGTACCAAGCTGCCGGGACCGGGCACCGTCTATCTCGAACAGGATCTCAAATTCCTGAAGCCGGTTACCCCCGGAGATACAATCACGGCGACGGTCATCGTCAGGGAAAAGCGGCCGCACAAGCGCATCGTTCTTTTCGAAACCGTCTGCACCAACCAGCAAGGCGATCAGGTGTTAGCGGGGACCGCAACCGTAATTGCTCCTGACAAGACCGTCGAATGGCCGCGGACGAAATTGCCGGATGTCTCCATCCGCCGACATGACCGTTACGACGCTTTCGTGATGGAGGCTCGAAGCCGGCCAGCGATCAGTGCGGCCATCGTGCATCCCTGCTCTCCTGAAGCGATCCTCGGAGCCATCGAGGTTCGGGACGAAGGTCTGCTGGAGCCATTGCTGATCGGACCCGAAGCGAAAATTCGCGCAGCCGCCGAAGCAGCGCACGTCTCGCTCGATGGCTTTACGATTGAATCTGTTGCGCATAGCCATGCAGCCGCTGCGCGCGCGATCGAACTCGCGGTCGCTGGCAGGGTTTCCGTGCTGGTGAAGGGCAGCCTGCACACCGACGAGTTGCTGGAAGCAGTGGTCGCCACGGATTCCGGCCTCCGGACGGAGCGGCGCATGAGCCACATCTATGCCATGGATGTGCCGGCCTATGCGAAGCCGCTCATCGTGACCGATGCGGCGATCAACATCCGGCCGACGCTCGAGCATAAGCGCGACATCTGCCAGAATGCCATCGATCTGCTGCACAGGCTGGGGATGGAGGAACCGCTGGTGGCGGTACTTGCCGCAGTCGAGACCGTGAACTCCAAAATGCCATCGACCCTCGACGCGGCAGCCTTGACCGTGATGGCGGCGCGCGGCCAGATCACGGGAGCCAAGGTGGACGGTCCTTTGGCTTTCGACAACGCGATCAGCCTGGATGCCGCGCGGACCAAGGGCATCATCTCGCCAGTTGCAGGCCAGGCCGACATCCTGCTCGTGCCCGATCTCGAAGCGGGAAACATGCTGGCCAAGCAACTGATCTACTTCGCCGGCGCGATCGCCGCCGGTCTCGTGCTCGGGGCACGCGTTCCGATCGTTCTGACTAGCAGATCCGATTCCCTGACCGCGCGGATCGCATCCGCGGCGCTCGCCAAGCTGGTCGCCGCACCCCATCCTGCGAAGAGCATGTCAGCATCATGAGCGCAGACCTTTTGCTGACGTTCAATGCGGGATCCTCGTCGATCAAGATCGGCGTATTCGAAATTGATCGATACAGCGCCCACCGGCTCGCCAGCGGCATGATCGACTTCCGCAAGACTCCGCTGCAATTTCATGTCACGGAAGGTCCCGCGATCTTCAACGTCGATCTCAAGACCAAAGCCTCGGAAGACTTGAGTGAAGTCCTGTCGGAAACGTTTGGCTGGCTCGCGAAGCATTTCAACATTCAACACGTAACCGCAGTCGGTCACCGCGTGGTGCACGGCGGTGACACGTTCGCCGGTCCTGTTCGTATCGACGATTCGGCGATCAAGGCCATCGATGCGCTGACAATGCTTGCGCCGTTGCATCAGCCGCAATGCCTGCGTCTGATCCGTGCCATCCAGCAGCTAAGGCCCGATGTCGCGCAGGTCGCTTCTTTCGATACCGCATTTCATCGCACCAACCCCGAGGTCGTTCGGCGCTTCGCCATCCCTCGGAAGCTGCATGATGACGGCATCAAGCGTTATGGCTTCCATGGACTGTCCTACAAATATATCGCCGGCGAATTGGCGCGCCGCGCACCCGCAGCGGCAGGGGGCAAGGTCATCGTCGCTCATCTCGGCAGCGGTGCAAGCCTGTGCGGGCTCAAGGCAGGCGTGAGCCAGGACAGCAGCATGGGCTTTTCCACCCTGGATGGCATTCCCATGGCAACTCGATGCGGCGCGCTCGATCCAGGCGTACTTTTGCATCTTCTCGGGCCACTCGGCCGTCCAATGGCCGAAGTCGAGACTATTCTCTACAAAAAGAGCGGTCTTCTCGGCGTGTCGGGCATCAGCGCCGACAGTCGCGAGCTTTTGACATGCAACCGCGTGGAAGCGCGGGAAGCCATCGATCTCTTCACTTTCCGCATCGCCGGTGAAATGGCTCGCATTGCGGCAACGCTCGGCGGCCTCGATGCCATCGTCTTCACGGCGGGTATCGGCGAGCACCAGCCGTTGATCCGTGCCGGAGTCAGTGACCGGCTGAATTGGCTCGGCCTCGAACTCGATCACGTTGCCAACGCTGCGGATGCCGAAACGATCAGCGCCGCCTCGAGCCGGATCGCCGCTTACGTCATTCCCACGAACGAAGAGCAGATCATCGCAGATGAGGCCCTCTCCGTTCTGCATGAAACGGCTTCAGTGATATAATTGTTGGCGCGGCCGATACATATGCGGCCTCGTCGCAAGGATTGCCTAATACTGCCTAGTGACGCTTCTCGCTCATCAGCGCCGGACCGAAACAAACCGCGAAGCCGAGAAACGCGGCTGCCCATGCGAAAGCAGCGAGATGGAGCAACGGACTGCTCCAGGCCGGGACGATCACCGCGCAGATGCGGGCAAGCGCCGCGATCACGACGGCCGCATAGATTCCCTGCGTGGAGAGCGAGGCGATCAATTGCTGGCCGGTATGGCCGAGGCTTGCGCGTGTCATCACCGCCAACGTCATGACCCCTGCAGCCCCTGCCATCCACGCGTGAATGCCGGCGCTCGCGGGAACGACATTGAGGGCGGATGCCGCGGCCAGCAGAAAGCCCGCCGGAATAAAGGCGTATCCGACGTGCAGGATGAGAACGAGGCGCTCCCCGGACGTGCGGTCCCCGGCCCATCGGCCGAGACGAATGACGTGCAGGACTCCGATCAGGGCAAGCAGGATGCCGATGAACCAACCATCCTGACGGACGACCCATACCAGCAATGCCGCAGCACTCAGGATGACGATCGCCACATCGAATTTGGCGAAGGGAGCTGGCAGGCGCCCCGGGTTTTCGCGCACCAGCCAGTTGCGTGTGAAACTTGGAATGATCCGGCCGCCAATCAGCGCGATCAGTAGGACGACAACCGCGATGCCTGCGCGAATGCCGTAGTCCGCCGCGCCCGTAAAATGAGCCTCAAGGTGAAAAGCGATGTTGCCGACGAGGAGAAGCCCGACCAGCGCGACGACCTTCAGATTGCGCCAGTTACGTCCGGCGAGAATTTCACGTCCGGTCGCGGCCGTGATCAGCGTCAGAAAGCTGATGTCGATCAGCATGGCTGCGAGCCAGCCGATCTCCGCCGAACAGGTCACGGCAAGACGTCCGAATATCCAGACAACGACCAGCGCGAGCAATGGCATGCCCTGAATCGGCAGCCGTCCGGTCCAGTTCGGAATCGCCGTGAACAGAAATCCGGTGATGACCGCCGGCAGGTAGCCATACAGCATTTCATGGACATGCCAGTCTCGCGGCGCGAAAGCGGTCGTCAGCGTAAGTTCGCCGAGAAACACCGGCAGCCAGGCCAGAACGGCAAGTCCCGCATAGGCCGCTCCGAGCAGGAAAAATGGCCTGAACCCGTAGGACAAAACCGCGGGCCCCTGATAGCGCCGCAGCCGAGGTACCGGAGTATGTTGGGCTGTCATGTACTCAACCGTTTCTCGACACCGGATCGGTGCGCCGCCAATGGCTTAATTATGCGCACGATCCAGAGAATCGACACATCACACGTTTATGGATCGATGGCGCCAATTCGCAGACCGCCAATAAACTAGCCTTGCTGAAGCCGGATTCGCCAGAGGTCGGGACCCTGCGCGAGGTACGTCCATCGGCACCGCGCACCGTGCCTCGCTTCAAGCTGATAGCGCAGAGGCTTGGGATCATGATCCACCACCAGTTGAAGACTGCTCTCCGGATCAAGTTGTTCAAATAGCTGGAAGATGATGGTGTGACGATGACGTGGGTCAATATCCCGTACGTTGATCACTCGCTCTGACGCATGAATATCCTCGGACATCGGCACTTCCTTCGCTTCACCGATCGGCAAGTCCGCCAGTTTATCTGACGGCTTCACCGGTTGACTTAAAAGATACATTATATATGCATCTTATAAGAACTGACAGTTTATGCAAGCGCCATCACCCCGGAAATGGAGGATACGACGAACGAATGGCGGTCAGGCCGCGGGCTTGATTCCGAAATCCTTCGGACTAAGGATCAGGTCGGCCAGCGTGTAACCGTCCAGCGTTCCGACGAAGGCAGCAAGTGCTTCCCTGAGAGCGCCGCGCAGCCGGCAACGCGGTGTAATCAGACATTTGTTGTCGGGCGTGAAACATTCAACCAAGGCAAAATCCGGCTCGGTCGCGCGAATGACATCACCAAGACTGATCGCATCGGGACGTTTGGCTAGTGCAAGACCGCCTGATCTACCCCGAATGGCTTTCAGGTAGCCGGCCCGGGTGAGCTGGTTTGCAACCTTCATGAGATGAGTGCGGGAAATTCCATACAGTTCAGCCGTTTCCTCAATGGTGATCAGGTTTTCCCCGCGGGCGGCTGCGTACATCAGGACGCGAAGCGCGTAGTCCGAGAAATGTGTCAATCGCATCTTCAGTTCCGAGAGTTGTGAGCCAAAAGGGGCAGCCCAAGAATCTACAGCCTAAAGATGCACGTAAAAAGTATCTTTTGCAAGATTCAGACCAAATCACCGGCTTGCATAGCATATATCGACAGTTCAACGCTGGCAGCGTCTGCTTCGCATTCACCCTCGGGATTCCCGAACTCATGCGGAAGCGCGATCACGAACATCCGTAGACGCGGCATCAACGACGATGAAGGCCGGCTTCGCCTGAGCTTTTTCTACGGCAATCGCCGGAATCGACTGAGCGTCGATGGCTCTGGCCGCATTCTGCAACGTTCCTTCGTTGACTTCGGCAAGCGGCTGCTTGTGCCTGTCATGCACACATCACGAAGCTGAAAGTGCGACGATCACGGTCTAACGGGGGAGTAAAATCGAAACCGCCGCGAACGACCCGAGCATCAGAAACTGCGCCGCCTGGGCTTTCGTGTGTCGGTCTTCTGCGCGGGCCGATGTTGCAGGCTCCCCCACATGAACGCGCTTGCGAGAGTAAAGAACACCGCCAGCATGGCGATTGACAGCAATTCAGCGTCGACGGACATGAATAATCTCCTCTCACCACCCACAATATACCGGTTCAGGATGCGAGGTCTTTGAGAGGAATCAATCTCTTCTTAAAATCCCGGTGCGGGACAAATTCATCACGTCCACGCCAAGGCTTCTGCCCGCGCCAGATTCAGCAAGCGAATTCCCTTCGGAACATTGATGATGACTTTCTCCCGCTCAAGCCGGGTGAATGTGCGGCTTACCGTTTCAATTGTCAGGCCAAGAAAATCCGCGATGTCCCGGCGCTTCATCGGCAATGGCAAGGTCTTCGGCACCTCACCGAGCCGTGCAAGCCGGTCGCGCCAGCCAATAAGAAACAACGCAACCTTTTGTTCCGCCGAACGGCTCCCCAGCAAAAGCATCTGGTTCCGGGCCAGATGAAGCTCCCGCACCTCGAACTCATTCATTCGCCGCAGCATGTTTGGCTTAGCTTCGACGAATTTGGAAAACCCCTCCCTGGAAAACCGGCAAGCGATAATCGGCGTAATCGCATCGGCCGAGAAACTGTAGCGATCGGAAAGTGTCGTTCCCAGAAAATCGCCGGGCAACGCAAACCCGACGATATGACGCCGCCCATCAGGCAATAGCCTGTATAAGCGCGCAACGCCCTGCGTCAGGCTATAGACCCTTCCGGCGCTCTCATCTTCCGAGAACAAAGTCTCCTTCGACGCGAAGCGGGTCTCCTGACCGAGTTTTTCCAGATCATGAAGTTCGGCGGAATCGAGCGCCGCGCATAAGCTGAGCGAGCGCGCCCGGCAATGCAGGCACCGGTGCGGACAGTCACTGGACAATCGCGGGAGCGCCGACTGTGGCATCAGGCTCTTCCATGACGGGTGCTTGACCTGCATTTCGACTCTCGCAATCCGCTTGCGGCCTCCGGGCATCTATGTCCTTGAAGTGTTTATAGTTACAGGATTTACGGGGTTTCCATTGATACAAATCAATATCCCGGAACGCCCATGCTATTTGCGCTAGAGCAATGCTGCAGAGCCCCTGCCCGGCTTACTTTCCAAAAGTGAGAATTAAGCTTGGAGGTCGTGCCTTGAACTTCCCGGAAACCCTCAAGAGGTGGCATTCCCGTTGGGCAGCAATCCACAAGGTCAGATCCCTTGACAAGCATCAGCGAGGGGAACTGGCCCGCGACCTCGCGCTGCCCGAAGGCAACGTGGTTCGTCTTATCGCCCGAGGAAACCGCGCCGGCGGAGAAGTGCATCGCCTGATGTCGGTGCTTGGGCTCGACATGCAAACCGTCCAATCGGACAATCCAGGACTGGCGCGCGACATCAGCGTCGCCTGCTCCGATTGCGCGGCCATAAAGCGTTGCCGCCGCGAGCTTGATGCAGGCTCGTCGCGCACGAGCTACCACGCCTTTTGTCCCAATGCCGAAACGTTCGACGAACTCCGGCAGGAGGTGTGGCGCAATCTCAAGCGCAATCATCGCATCATGGCCGATCGGGCAGCCCATCGCGACTGATATAGACACATGCTCGTCTCCGCAGGTTCATCTGTCTGTTCAAAGCAGACGGTAGCTATCCGAGTTTCGCAAGCCACTCTCCGATTTGATCGGTGTCTTCCGACAGCTCGGTTGAGAACTCGCCGGAAAAATTTCTCCAGGCATCCAGATTGCGCGCCGGCACTCCAATAATGGCGGGAATACCGCGCTCAAGCGCCTTCGCCATCAGACCGCACATCCCACCGCCGTCGGCCTCCACCTTGCCGAACTTGTTCAGCACAAGAAGCGCGGGATTATTGTCGAGGCTGCTTTCGACCTTCATGGAGGCTTCGACCAGCGCCGCCATATCAAGGCGGCATCCCCTCGCACCCGCGCCACGGTCCTCAAAAAGCAGGGTGTGGTGACCGCTCGCGAGATCCTCAAGCAGCACGTCGCATCGTTTGTCGGCTCCCTCAAACGCCGGATGTTGCAGCACTCCCGAGAGAACCAGATGACGGGAGCGGCAATCGCTGACGATCCATTTGAATATCTCATCCGGATATTCGTCGTTCGCGTAGACGATCGCCGCAAGGCTCGATTCGAGTTGCCGCGTCAAATCAGGCGCCGGGGCGGAATGCAATGCAAACATCGGAATTGACCTCGATTGGACGCGCCCCGATCAGCTCAAGACAATACGGGATCGCAGGGAAGACGGCGTTCAGGCAGACATCGATGGCCGCAGGACGGCCGGGCAGATTGACGATCAGGGACTGATTGCGTGTACCGGCGATTTGACGCGACAAGATCGCCGTCGGAACGTGGTCCAGACTCACCCGCCGCATCAATTCACCAAAGCCGGCCAGTTCCCGGCCGATGACCATGCGCGTTCCCTCCGGCGTGAGGTCGCGTGGAGCCGGTCCGGTCCCGCCTGTCGTCAGGACAAGATCACACCCCTCGCGATCCGACAGTTCGATCAGTGCATTGGCGACGCTTTCGGCGCCGTCGGGAATGATCTTGAAGATCACGATCCAGTTCGACCGAATGACCTTCTCCAGAAAATCACTGACGGCCTTTCCGCTCTTGTCTTCATAAACACCCCGGCTCGCGCGATCCGAGACGACGAGAATGCCGATCCGCGCGAGCGTTTTCGATCCGGTGAGATTTGTTGACTTGTCGAATCCGAGACTCATGAACAGCCTCCACTTCCTCCACAGGTACATCCCGCGTGAGCATGGTCAGTGTCGGCGTGGGGCGTCGGCGGAGCTTCGTCCTGCTTCAGCGACCAGCCGACCATGTATGTCAGGCACCCCGCGCCAGGATCTGCGGCGCGTTCGAGCACGTTCATAAGGCCGAGCCAGTCTTCGCTGCCGGCGAGGTTTGCAAAACGACGCACGGCCCCCGACGCGTATTCGCCGACGCTTTCCTCGAACCGGCTCGTCATGGCATCGACACGCGCCAGCAATACGATGTCGCCACAGGCAATCAGCGCTTCGGCGGCACGGGCCTCGTCATCAAAGCCACGGATGATCTCACCGAGTTGCATGTGGCGCTCCTCTCTATTGAACCAGCGGCGTATCGGCTGCGGCGAGCGAAATGCCGGTGATCTCTGCCCGACCCGCAAGGATCGAAATGTATTGCGCGAGCGCACGGTGTTCGACGCTCAATGCCAGATAATCGGCTATCCGCTCGCGCGCGATCTCGAAAGGCAGCGTCTGCCCCTCGGCACGACGGTCGAGGCGCACGACATGGAAGCCATAGCGGGTTTCCACGATTGCAACTTCGCCCGGCTGCATCCGCTCCAGTGCCGTCTCGAATTCCGGCACCGTCTGCCCGCGCGTGATCTGACCAAGATACCCGCCCTCCGATGCCGACGTCGTGCAATCGGAATGATTGGTGGCAAGATCCGCGAAAGCGGCACGGTCCGATTTCACGGCGGCAAGGATCATATCGGCAGTCGTCCTCGCCTCGGCGCGCGCGTCTACGTCTCCGCGTGGCGCGGCGACGAGAATGTGGGCCGCCTCGTAGAGATCGCCAGAACGGAACCGCTGGTGGTTCTGCTCGTAGAACCGCCGGCAGGCTGCCTCGTCAGGCTCGGGGGTGGCGACTTCACGCTCTACCAGCGTTCGCATCGCTGCCTCATCCGCGGTCTCGGTGCGGCCATCGGGATCGCTGAGCGGCACCGCATCGATGCCGAGACGCGCGGATTCCTGAAGCAGCAACTCCCGGACAACCAAGGCACGGGCCGCTGCCTGCCATGCCAAAATGGGCTTCTCAGCCGGGTGGTTCTGAACTTCCCTGGCGATCGCCTCGCGGGAAATCACCACGCCGTTGACGCTGATCGTCTTCGGCTTCGGCAAGACGTTCGAGACCGTGCAGTTCATGATCTACTCCGCGGGCTGGACCGGTGGCGAGACAACCCGACCGCCATTGCGACTGCGCACGATCTGGTAACCGCGCCGGCCGAGATACCAGACCGGAGCACTCCAGACGTGGACGAGGCGCGTGAAAGGAAAGATGAGAAAGATCGTCATGCCCAGCGTCAGATGCGCCTTGAAGATCGGATGCACGTCGAGAACATAGTGCGCGGCATCCGGCTGTAACGTGACGATGGCCTGCGCCCAGTTCATGAACTTCACCATCTCATGACCATCGAGATGGCCCGCCGACAGCGGAATGGTGGCAAGACCGAGCAGCAACTGCGCGAACAGGATCAGCAGGATCGCGGTATCGCCGAATGACGAATTGGCGCGAATACGCGGATCGAACAAGCGGCGATGGGTCAGTAGGGAAATGCCGACAAGGCACATCAGGCCAGCCACGCCGCCGGCGACCATCGCCAGCACCTGCTTGAAGCCATGCGAGACGCCCAGCATATCGAACACCCAGATCGGCGTCAGCAGGCCGACGAAATGGCCGCCGAAGATCACCAGGATGCCGACGTGGAAAAGGTTCGATCCCCACATCAACTGGCGGCGACGCAGTAGCTGGCTCGATCCCGTGCGCCACGTATACTGCTCGCGGTCGAACCGAAAGAGGCTCCCGAACAGAAAGACAGTAACGCAGATATAAGGATACCAGCCGAACACGATGGCGTTGAGCATCTCCCGCATCCTGGCCTCCTCTAGTTCACTGACGGCGCGGAGTTGACCGCGCGCTTGGCATGACGAAGACGAGCGACCAGACCATCATGACCGCACGCGTTCTGGCCCTGTGACCCAGGACCGAACTTGACCTCTTCTTCTTCCCACGCCGCGTCGAGCGCGGCGAAATCCATCGGATCCGGATCTGGACCTTTCAGGAGTTCATCGACAATCTCGCGATGCGGCGGTTCGGCGACGATTGCCACAAGCGTGTCGAAGATGGCCCTGTAGCTGGACTTGCGCCGGCCGAGCCGCTCGGCCATTGCGGCCAGAATATGTGCGGGCTGAGCAAGCAGATCGCGCGCCGCCGCCACAGGTTGCGTTGACAGAAATTCGAGAAACAACGGTATGAAGTCCGGCAACTCATTTGCCGCGATGGCAAAACCGGCGTCTTCGTACAGTGTCTTGAGATCGACCATGGCCTGGCCCCGGTCGCGGCTTTCACCGTGAACGTGCTCGAACAGATGCAGCGCAAGCGTACGGCTCCGGTCGAACAGCAGACCGTAGCCCTCCTGAAGGTCGTAAAGTTCCCCGATCGCGATTTCCTCGATCAGGATATCGAGCGCACGCCGCTGGGCTGCCGGCACGATGTTTTCCGAATCCAGCACCGCTCCGAACTCCGGAGCCGCTGCAATCAGATCCTGCGACGGATAGGTGAGAAGCGCCGAAAGAATCTTGAACGTCTTCATCACACGATCTCCATCGGCGTTCTTGCCTTGCGCGGCGATCCGAACAGATTGACCTCGGTTTCGCCCCCCGAGCATCCGTTGCCGAATGTGAAGCCGCAGGAACCGCGCATATCGTAAGCGTCGGCGCCGACTTCGCGATGGGCTGTCGGAATGACGAACCTGTCTTCGTAGTTGGCGATCGCCATGATCTTGTACATCTCGTCGATCTGTTCGGCTTTCAGCCCGACCCGCCGTGCAATCGCCTCATCAACAACCCCGTCGATGGTCTTGGCGCGCATGAAGGCGCGCATCGCAAGCATGCGCTCCAACGCGAGCGTCACCGGCTTCTCGTCGCCTGCGGTCAACAGGTTGGCGAGATACTTCATCGGAATGCGCAGCGATTTGACATCGGGCATTTCACCGTCGGAACCGATCTTTCCGGCGGATGCGGCTGAGGTGATGGGCGACAGCGGCGGCACGTACCACACCATCGGCAACGTGCGGTATTCCGGATGCAGCGGGAACGCCACCTTCCATTCCATGGCCATTTTCCAGATTGGCGATATCTTGGCGGCCTCCAGCCACGCATGAGGAATGCCCTGCCGCTCCGCCTCGGCGATCACCGCCGGGTCGTTGGGATTCAGGAAGACGTCGAGCTGAGCCTGATAGAGGTCGCGCTCGTCAGGCATGCTGGCTGCTTCGGCAATCCGATCGGCATCGTAGAGCACCACGCCGAGATAGCGGATGCGGCCGACGCAAGTCTCGGAACACACGGTCGGCTGGCCAGCCTCGATCCGTGGATAGCAGAAGATGCACTTCTCCGATTTTCCAGAAGACCAGTTGTAATAGATTTTCTTGTAGGGACATCCCGAGACGCACATGCGCCAGCCGCGGCACTTGTCCTGATCGATCAGAACGATGCCATCCTCCTCGCGCTTGTAGATCGCGCCCGAAGGGCACGACGCAACGCAGGCCGGATTCAAGCAGTGCTCGCACAGCCGCGGCAGATACATCATGAAGGTGTTTTCGAACTGGCCGTAGATCTCCTTCTGAACGCCTTCGAAATTCATATCCTTAGAACGCTTCGAGAACTCGCCACCGAGAATTTCTTCCCAGTTCGGACCCCATTCGATCTTTTCCATGCGCTCGCCGGAAATCAGCGAACGCGGACGGGCGGTCGGCATCGCCGCCATCTCTGGAGCCTTCTGCAAATGCTCATAATCGAAGGTAAACGGCTCATAGTAGTCGTCGATCTCTGGCAAATCGGGATTTGCGAAGATATTTGCCAGCACGCGCCACTTGCCGCCGATCTTCGGCGCGATCGAACCGTTGCGCTTGCGCGTCCAGCCGCCTTTCCAGCGCGCCTGGTTTTCCCAATCCTTTGGGTAACCGATGCCCGGCTTGGTTTCCACGTTATTGAACCACGCGTATTCCATGCCTTCGCGGCTGGTCCAGACGTTCTTGCACGTCACGCTACAGGTGTGACACCCGATACACTTGTCGAGATTCAGCACCATTGCGATTTGGGCACGGATTTTCATTCTGCTGCCTCCAGGCTGGGAGTCGTTGCGGCGAGCGGCGTATCGAGCCAGTCGACGTTTGCCATCTTACGAACGACGACGAACTCGTCGCGGTTCGAGCCGACGGTGCCGTAGTAGTTGAAACCGTAGGCCTGCTGGACGTATCCGCCGATCATGTGCGTCGGCTTGAGTACGATGCGGGTCACGGAGTTGTGGATGCCGCCGCGCTGGCCAGTCTGCTCGGAGCCCGGCACGTTCACGATCTTCTCCTGGGCATGGTACATCATGCACATGCCCTGCTTGACGCGCTGGGACACCACCGCACGCGCCACCAACGCACCGTTCGTGTTGTAGACCTCGATCCAGTCGTTATCGACGATGCCGGCGCCCTTCGCGTCGGTCTCGCTGATCCAGACAATCGGACCACCGCGCGATAGCGTAAGCATGAGAAGATTGTCGGTGTAGGTGGAGTGAATTCCCCACTTCTGGTGCGGGGTCAGGAAATTCAGCACCACCGACTTGTTGCCGTTCGGCTTGCGGTCGATCACGGGATTGACCGACTTGGTGTCGATCGGCGGCCGATAAACGCAGAAGCCTTCGCCGAATGCCCGCATCCACAGATGATCCTGATAAAGCTGCTGGCGTCCTGTGAGCGTGCGCCAGGGGATCAATTCGTGGACGTTGGTGTAGCAGGCGTTGTAGCAAACCTTTTCCGACTCAAGACCGGACCAGATTGGCGACGAGATGATCTTGCGCGGCTGCGCGACTACATCGCGGAAGCGGATCTTCTCATCCTCCTTCGGGATCGCGAGATGGGTATGATCGCGGCCGGTAAAACCGCCGAGCGAAGCCCATGCCTTGACTGCCACCTCGCCGTTGGTTTCCGGAGCGAGGCTGAGAAGAACTTCGCAGGCATCGATATCCGTATCGATGCGGGCGAGACCTTTGCTCGGTCCTTCTTCGGTCACCACACCATTCAGATGCTTGAGCAGTTCGACTTCATGCTCGGTGTTCCAGTTCATGCCCTTGCCGAAGTTGCCGATCTTGCTCATCAGCGGCCCGAGCGAGGTGAACTGCTTGTAGATGTTCGGATAGTCGCGCTCGACCACGGTGACCGCCGGCATGGTCTTGCCGGGGATCGGATCGATCTCGCCCTTCTTCCAGTCTTTCACATCGAAAGGCTGCGCGATCTCGCCCGGGGAATCGTGCATGATCGGCGTCAGAACGATGTCCTTTTCTACACCGAGCACCTCCGGCGCAACCTTGGAAAACGATTTGGCGATGCCCTTGTAAATCTCCCAGTCGCTACGCGACTCCCACACCGGATCGATCGCCGCCGTCAGCGGATGAATGAAGGGATGCATGTCGGACGTGTTGAGATCGTTCTTCTCGTACCAAGTCGCCGTCGGCAACACGATGTCCGAATACATGCAGGTGGTGGACATGCGGAAGTCGAGCGTGACCAGAAGGTCGAGCTTTCCTTCCGGCGCTTCCTCGTGCCACACGACTTCGCTCGGCTTCTTCTTGCCGTCTTCGCCGAGATCCTTTCCCATCACACCGTGGCTGGTGCCAAGCAGGTGCTTCAGGAAATATTCATGGCCCTTGCCGGAGGCTCCGAGAAGATTGGAACGCCAGACAAACATGTTGCGCGGCCAGTTCTTCGGATTGTCCGGATCGTCGCAGGCGAGCTTTAACTCGCCTGATTTGAGAGTCTTCGCGATATAATCCTTGGCCTCCAGGCCGGATGCTGCGGCCTGCTTCGATACTTCGATCGGGTTGGCCTGAAGCTGCGGCGCAGATGGCAGCCAGCCCATGCGCTCGGCGCGCACATTGTAGTCAATCAGCGCGCCATCCCACGGGCCTGCCGGCGCCGTTGGCGACAGAACTTCCGTCACATCGAGCGTCTCATAGCGCCACTGATCGGTATGGGCATAGAATGCGGAAGTCGAGTTCATCTGCCGTGACGGACGGTGCCAGTCGAGACCGAAAGCAAGCGGCACCCATCCGCTTTGCGGCCGCAGCTTTTCCTGGCCGACGTAATGCGACCAGCCGCCACCGGATTGTCCCACGCAGCCGCACATCACCAGCATGTTGATGATGCCACGGTAATTCATATCCATGTGATACCAGTGGTTCAGACCAGCACCGACGATCACCATCGAGCGCCCGCCCGTCTTCTCCGCATTCAACGCGAATTCGCGCGCCACCGTGATGATCTGATCGCGCGGCACGCCGCTGATCTTTTCCGCCCAGGCCGGCGTATAAGGCTCCACATCGTCGTAGTTCGCGGCGATATGCGTGCCGCCCAAGCCCCGATCGACGCCGTAGTTGGCAACGAACAGATCGAAAACCGATGCGACAAGCGTCTCGCCGTCCGCGAGCTGGAGTGTCTTCACCGGCACGTTACGCGTCAGCACATCAGGGTGATCGGTGCCGAGGAAATGATCGTGCTCGCGGTTACCGAAATACGGAAACCCGACGGAAGCAACGTCGTCCTGAGTTTCCATCAGCGACAGCCGGAGCTTGGTCTCTGTTCCGTTTGCTGTCCGCTCTTCGAGATTCCAGTTCCCTTTCTCGCCCCAGCGGAATCCGACAGATCCGTTCGGAACGACAATCTGGCCGGAAATCTCGTCATAGGCGACGGTCTTCCATTCCGGATTATTGGTCTCACCCAATGTCTTGTCGAAGTCGGAGGCACGCACGAAGCGCTCAGGCACGTAGTACTCGCCCTGCTTCACCAGACGCACCAGCATCGGCATGTCCGTGTATTTCCGCGCGTAATCGTTGAAATACTTGGCCTGCCGGTCGATGTGGAATTCACGCAGGATGACATGACCCATGGCCATGGCGAGCGCGGCGTCGGTGCCCTGCTTCGGTGAAACCCACAGATCGGCGAATTTCGATGCTTCCGAATAATCCGGGCAGATCACGACGCTCTTGGCGCCCTTGTAGCGAACCTCGGTGTAGAAATGAGCATCCGGCGTACGCGTCTGCGGAACGTTGGAGCCCCACAGGATGAGAAAGCCCGAATTGTACCAGTCAGCGCTCTCCGGCACGTCGGTCTGTTCTCCCCAAGTCTGCGGCGACGCCGGCGGCAGGTCGCAATACCAGTCGTAGAACGACATGCACACGCCACCGAGCAGCGACAGATAGCGCGCGCCGGCGGCATAGCTCACCATCGACATTGCCGGAATCGGCGAGAAACCAAAAATACGATCCGGCCCGTAGCTTTTCACGGTGTAGGCGTTCGCAGCAGCAACGATCTCGTTGACCTCATCCCAGCTCGCGCGCACGAAACCGCCGAGGCCGCGTTTCTTGACATAGGAGGCGCGCTTGTCGGGATTCTCGACGATCGACTTCCACGCCGCGACCGGCGTCATCATCACCCGCGCATCGCGCCACAGCTTCAGCAGCCGGGAACGCACCAGCGGATACTTCACGCGGTTACCGGAATAGAGATACCAACTGTAACTTGCGCCGCGCGCGCATCCGCGCGGCTCATGGTTTGGCAGATCAGGCCGCGTCCGCGGATAATCGGTCTGCTGGGTTTCCCAGGTGACGATGCCGCCTTTGACATAGACTTTCCACGAACAGGAGCCCGTGCAATTGACGCCATGCGTGGAGCGCACGATCTTGTCGTGCTGCCAGCGCTTCCGGTAACCATCCTCCCACGATCTATCCTCGGAGGTCGTGATACCGTGGCCGCCGGCGAACTCGGCTTTGGCTCGCGTAAAGAACGTAAGCCGGTCAAGAAAATGGCTCATCGTTGTTCTCCTTACTGAGCTGGCTGGGCGACGGACGTCGATGCGCCACGCCGTTCGATGTCATAAAGCAGGCCGCCTCTGCGGGTGTAGACAGCCCAAGTGATCAGGACGCAGGTCACATAGAAGATGAAGAAGCCCCACAGCGCCGCCTGTACGCCGCCGGTGAGATCGATCGACGTTCCGTAGGATTTCGGAATGAAGAATGCGCCGAATGCAGCGATCGCCGAGGTGAAGCCCGTGATCGCAGCCGATTCCTTCTCCGCCTGACGTATGCGCGTCGTGACGTCGGCTCCCGGCATCAAACGATCGATCTCCTTGCGCATGATGTTCGGGATCATCTGGAAGGTCGACGCATTGCCGACGCCCGTTGCAAAGAACAGGAACAGGAACATGGCGAAGAAACCCCAGAACGCTCCCGGCTGATCCTTGATGCCGATGAAGTAGAGAATTCCGGCGACACCGATCATCATCGCCACGAACACCCACAGGGTGACGCGCCCTCCGCCCCATCTGTCGGCGATCCATCCGGTGGCAGAGCGCGACAGCGCGCCCACCAATGGCCCGAGGAAGACGAACGGCAGGGCATCAACGGCTGGAAACTGTGTCTTCGCCAGCAGCGGGAAGCCTGCCGAATAGCCGATGAACGAACCGAAGGTGCCGGTGTAAAGCCAACACATAATCCAGTTATGCTTGCGCTGGAAAATAACGGCCTGGTCCGCGAACGATGCTTTCGCCGACGCGATGTCATTCATTCCGAACCATGCGGCGAAAGCGCTCACCGCGATGAATGGCACCCAAATAAAGCCGGCATTCTGCAACCAGAGCGGCGCCTGCTGCGTTCCGCTCGTCACCATGGCCGGATCGCCACCGAACCAGCCAAACACGCCGGCCGTGATCACAATCGGCACCACGAACTGCACGGTGCTGACCCCGAGATTTCCCAGCCCGGCGTTGAGTGCGAGAGCATTGCCCTTTTCGGAACGTGGGAAGAAGAACGAAATGTTCGCCATCGACGACGCGAAGTTGCCTCCGCCCAACCCGCACAGCAGCGCCAGCACCAAGAACAGGGCATAGGGCGTCGACGGGTTCTGCACGGCATAGCCGATGCCGATGGCCGGGATCATCAATGACCAGGTCGCTAGCGTGGTCCACAGCCGTCCGCCGAAGATCGGCACCATGAACGAGTAGAAGATGCGCAGCACCGCGCCGGAAATCCCCGGCAACGCGGCCAGCCAGAATAACTCCGCCGTGGTGAACTTGAAGCCGACCGCAGGCAGTTTCGCCACGACCACCGACCATACCTGCCAGATCGCGAACGACAGCAGCAGCGAAGGGATCGAGATCCACAGGTTGCGCCGCGCGATCGCGCGCCCAGTCGTATCCCAGAACGTCTTGTCCTCGGGACGCCAGTCGGTCAGCACCGCGCCCGACAGCGCACCGACATGTTCCGGCTTGTGGATTTCTTCCATTTCCGGAAATTCGGGCAGCTTTTTCAGCGCTTCGCTGGAAGCACCACGTTCCATCTGCCGGATCGCAAGATGCATCCAGGCAAGTGAAGCGGCCACCAGAACGAACAGCAGCATGAAGCAGCTCGTCCACAACCCGGTGAGATCGTTCAGCGCACCGAAGACAATCGGAAGCACGAAGCCGCCAAGTCCGCCGATCATGCCGACAAGTCCGCCGACCGCGCCGACGTGTTTTGGATAATAAACCGGGATGTGTTTGAAGACGGCCGCCTTGCCGAGCGCCATGAAGAAGCCGAGCACGAAGACCGTGACGGTGAAGGGCACGAGGCCCATTTCCATATGGAAGCTCACCGGCCCGGACACGGTCCGCACGATGTAATCGGCCGGCGGATAGGACAGGATGAAGGTACAGACTACGCCGACGAGGAATGTCCAGTACATCACCCGCCGCGCGCCGTAGCGATCCGACAGATGTCCGCCATATGCGCGGAACACGCTGGCGGGAAACGAGAACATCGCCGCAACCATGCCCGCAGTTTTGATGTTCACGCCGTAAACGTTGATCAGATATTGCGGCAGCCACAGCGAAAGGGCGACAAACGCACCGAACACGAAGAAGTAATAGAGCGAGAAGCGCCAGACCTGGATGTTCTTGAGCGACTCGAGTTCCAGCCACGCACTCTTCGGCTTCTCGTGATTTTTCCGGCGTGCGAGCACAACCGGATCCTCCTGCGAGAACAGCCAGAAGATGATACCCATCGCGCCGATCGCCAGCGCCCAGACCTGCGCAACGGTCTGCCAGCCGTAAGCAACCAGCACGAACGGCGCCACGAACTTGGTGACCGCAGCTCCAACATTGCCCGCGCCGAAGATGCCGAGCGCAGTCCCCTGCTTGCCTGCCGGATAGAAACGCGACACGTAGGCGACGCCGACTGCAAACGAGCCGCCGGCAACACCGACAAAGAGCGCCGCGATCAGGAACTGCGGATAGGTATGCGCCCATGTCAACATGTAAGTGGCGATCGCCGCCGCCAGCATGACAACTGTGTAAATGCGCCTGCCGCCGTACTGGTCGGTCCACACACCGAGGATCAGCCGAATGAGCGATCCGCTCAAAATGGGCGTGCCAACCAGAAGACCGAACTGGGTTTCGTTAAGACCCAGTTCCTGCTTGATGCGAATGCCGATGATCGAGAAAATCGTCCAAACCGCAAAGCAGATCGTGAAAGCAATGGTCGAAAGCCAAAGCGCCCGACCTGGAGCCGTACTGACTGGACTTGACCCGTTCATGATGCATCTCCAAAACCTGTATGGATTGGAGATCGCTTCTTGATGCTGGAATTGATTTGCGCTGGATCAAGCTGGGGACGGTCGGCCGTGACTTATATGAAAATAGGCATCACTGTTTGATGTTGTGTGCGTTGCGAAATGATGTTTGTTACGCTTAGAATTGATAAATATCACAGTCTATCGGCGACCTCGAAACGGAGCGATGCCATTGCGTCCCCATGAGCTCCAACAGTTGCGGGCGTTGCCGCTGTTTTCCGAAATGAGTCTGGAAAATCTGGAGCGGCTGCTGGATGCCGCATTGCTTCAGCAATTTCCGGCCGGTGTCGTTCTGATCCACGAAGGAGCCCAAGCCGACTTCCTGCATGTGCTGATCGACGGTCTTGCCGAGATTTACACCGAGCAGGATGGCGGAGAATGGGGGATCGCGCTGATCAATCCGGTCTCCACGTTCATTCTGGCGGCCATCGTCAGCGACCAGCCCTATCTGAACTCGGCAAGAACACTGGTCGAATCGCGCGTTCTGCTGATTCCGGCAAAAAGAGTGCGTGAGATTTTCGATCAGGATGTCGCATTTGCCCGCATGGTCGCAAAGGAACTTGCGCTCGCTTACCGCGGATCGGTCAAGAAGCTCAAAGGATATATGGCAAGGTCGAGCGTCGAACGGCTCGCCAATTGGATATTGGCCGAGGCTCAGAAGGACATTCATCAAGGAAATGTCGTCATTCCATTCGACCGCGGCACACTGGCATCTCATATCGGCACCACGCGGGAAAACCTGTCGCGGAATCTGGCATATCTGACCGACCATGGTGTGCGGATTCGAGGACGCGAGATCGTCATCGACGACAAGGATCAACTCGCCGTCTTCGCACGCCCACAGCGGCTTATCGACGATCCGACGTCGTAAATCGCGCGGTCGTTATCGATCCGCACAAATCGTTCTGGAAAACTCTCCCCGCTGTCTCCGGCCGCATCTATCGACGCGGCTGCGAAGCTGGATTCCATGTATTCTTTTCAAGGTCCGATCGAACAGAGCGACAATTTACAATCGATCAAATGTGACGGACGAACCTGCGTTGTTTGTTTCAAAGCAAACAGCGGCGGATGAAAATCCCGTAAACGACATCTGATCCAGACAGCCCAACTGCCATCCAGATCAATCCCGGCGATTCATATCGGCCGATCGTGTTGCCGCGCGACATTTGACAAATCTGTTGTCGTGTGGATTTTACCCTAAAAGATATATTGTATATGCATCTTTTAGAACCAGTCTGGAAATAATCACTCTGCGTGTGGTGAATGGGGGCAACTGGAATGAAGCAGGACATTTTGCGGCACGCGATTGCGACTGAGACGCATTTGCCGACGGTGCGATCGCAGATCATGACACCACTAACGATCGCGATGTTAATGTGCACAACCGCCAGTCAGGTTTGCTTTGCTCAGTCCGCGACGCCAGGCGCGACGATGACTCTCGACCCGATCAATGTCGAAAGCTCGCAGAGTACATCGTCGGGCTCTTTGCGCGAGCGATTGAATGCGCTTCCGGGTGGTGTGGCGTTGATCACCGCCAGCGAAATGCCCGACACGGCCAATCTCACGCTGTCCAGGGCCCTCAGCAGCGTTCCCGGCGTCGTCGTGCAGGATTTCTTCGGCGGCAACGATCAGCCGCGCGTCCAGATCTGCGGCTCGGGTCTTCAACAGAACCCGGTGGAACGCGGTATCCTGGTTCTTCAGAACGGCCTTCCCATCAACCGGGCCGACGGCTCCTACATCGTCGGCTTCGCCAATCCGCAGCAGGCTGAATCGATCGAGATCTATCGTGGCTACATGGCCAACCGGCTCGGCGCGACGGTGCTCGGCGGCGCCATCAACTTCGCTTCGCCGACAGGATCCAACTCGCCCGGCACAAAAGCCACGATCAGCGGAGGCAGCTTCGGACAGTTCGGCTTCGGAGCCCAGGCCGGCGGCAAGAAAGACAACGTGGACGCCCTGATCCAGGCCGACATCAGCCGCCGTGACGGTTTCCGCGACTACAATGAATCACAGCGTGTCAGCGTCAATGGCAATGTCGGTATCGAACTGTCGGAGAACGTGACCACGCGCTTCTTTGCCGGATACACCGATCTCGGTTTCGACGTCGCGGGGCCGCTATCCAAGCTACAGATGGAAACCAATCCGCGGCAGGTCGGCACTGGACCCGGCGCGGGCGGCATAAACCCCGGTCCAAACGTCGTCCGTGACAAGCCACGGCGGGAAGCAGACCAGTTGCTGCTGGGATCCCGCACCACCGCAACGTTCGGCGCGCATATCTTCGATGTCGCACTCGGCTATACCTATACCGACGACATGTTCCGCTTCCCGATCTCCTCGGGCGTGCGCACCACCAAAGGCGGCGACTTCACCGGCCTCGTGCGTTACGCCTACAAACCGAACGAGGCGGCGCTGCTGCCGCTGTTCGAGAGTACGGCCCAATACACCGTCGGCTCCGCCAGCCGTGGCTACTATCTCAATCAGGGCGGCCAGACCGGTGCGATGTTCGGCGCCAATGACCTCGACGCCTCGACGCTGTCGCTCTATTCGGGCCTCAACGTGCCTGTGTGGCAGGCGATCTACGCCTCGCCGTCGATCGCCTATTCCTATGCAACGCGCGACAACAAAGACCTCTACAATCTCGCGACGCGGCCGTGGATCCAGTATAACGGCGCGACGTTGATGTCGGGTGCCAATGCGGCAACCAATACATCCTACAGCCGGACCTACTCGGGCTGGAATCCGAGCCTGGCCTTGAGCTACCGGCCCGACAACAACCACACGGTATTTACGGCGGTGAGCCACAGCTTCGAGCCGCCGACCCATGACGACCTGATCGCGACGGTCAACAGCACGCCTAACTCGAGCCCCGGCCGCAATCCGGCCGCACCGTTGCAGACCCAGGCTTTCAGCACTCCGAACCTGAACGCCCAGACCGCGACAACGGTCGAAGGCGGCTGGCGTGGCCGTTTCGCCAACGTCTCATGGGATGCGGTGACCTATTACTCGTGGGTCCAGAACGAACTGCTCAGCTTGCGCGATGCCACCGGCGCTCCCCTTGGTGCGGTCAACGCCGACAAGACCTCGCATTTCGGAATTGAACTCGGTGCCGGAGCCAATCTGACCCAGCAGTTGAGCGCACGCGTCGCCTATACTTATCAGGACTTCCGCTTCCGCAACGACATGTCGTTCAGCAACAACCGCCTCGCGGGTGCGCCGCGCCACCTCATCAATACGATCCTGCAATATCAGGCAACCGACGCCTGGAAGCTACAGGGCGCGGTGCGCTGGAGTCCGGACAAGACGCCGGTCGACAACGCCAACACGCTGTTCGCCGATCCTTACGTGGTCGTCGACCTGCGGACGGAATACAAGCTCGACCGCCACTTCACGCTGTTTGCGGAAGTCACCAACCTCTTCGACGAGACCTACGCCGGATCGACGCTGGTCGTCGACCGCGTGTCGCGGCCCGATCAGGCGGCATTCCTGCCCGCGGACGGCCGGGGTTATTATGGAGGCATCAAAGCCGCATTCTAGCGCATCCCGAAAAACGAGAGTGCTGAATCTGATCGGCCAAAATTGAAACAGCTTTTGACGTGAACAGATCGTGCAGATGCCGATCCCGACGCTGATGCAGCGCCGGGATCGGCGCTGCCGTTTCGATGCAGGCATTCCCTGCAAAATCCAGGAGGTTTCCATGTTGAATCGCCGCACATTCGTCACCGCCCTCTCGACGGCGATTCTTGCATCTCCACGCATTGGCCGCGCCGCCGAGCCATTGACGCTGTGGGGACCACCCGCCGCCCCTTCCATCATTCTGGCGCAAGCCATCGCCGACGGACTGCTCAGGCCATTCGCGCCCGGCGCTTCGTTCAAGGCCTGGAAGACGCCCGATGAAATGCGGGCGGGCCTCAGCTCCGGCACCATGACGGCAGTGGTGGTTCCGACCTATGTCGCCGCCAACCTTTACAATCGCGGGCTGGGAGTGCGGCTCGCCAATGTGATGACGCGCGGTCTGCTCTATGTCGTGGCGCCGTCCGGAACGGTGACGGACCTTGCCAGCCTGAAAGGCAAGCGCGTGGCCGTGCCGTTCCGCAACGACATGCCTGATTTCATTTTCCGGCGCCTGCTGGCCGCGGCAGGTCTTCAGCCGTCCGATCTCGCTATCGAATATTCGGGAACGCCGCCGGAAGCGGTACAGTTGCTGGTCGCTGGCCGTGTGGATGCCGCGCTTCTCACTGAACCAGCGAGCAGCGGCTCCATCCTGCGCGCCAAATGGACGGCGTGGAAGAACCTCGAACGCGCCATCGATTGCCAGAAGCTCTGGACGACGATGACGAGCAGCGCGACGATTCCACAGGCGGGACTTGCGGTGACCGACAAACTGACGGCGCAGATTGGAGCCGACGGCATCGTCGCTCTTCAGCAAGCGCTGGAGACTGCGGTGCGCACCGTCATCAAGGACCCCTCCGCGGCCGCAGGCATCGCAGCCCCGGAATTCGGGCTTCCCGCGACAGTGATCGAACGTTCCATCGAGTTCAGCAATCTTGTCGTGGAGCGCGCCACGACAGCCCGCACCGATCTCACGACGCTGTTCGACGTGCTTGCCAAGGAAGACCCGCGCATTATCGGCGGAAAACAGCCCGATGACGGGTTCTTCGCCCTATGAGACAGCTCTTGTGAAACTGACAGCGCATAGCCTCGCCTTCGCCGCGTGGGCCGGCCGCTATCTGTGGTCGGGATGGGCCGGTGCCGCTGGCTTGTTCTGTCTAGCCGCCGCATGGCAGGCAGGACATGAAATCTATGGCTCGTTCGTCCTGCCCTCGCCGCTGGAGACGCTTTACGCTGTCAGCAGCATCAGTCATGAGTCCGGGTTCGCGAAAGCGGCAGGCGAAACCGCGATCCGCTCGCTCGCTGGCTTTGCGCTCGCGGTCACGATCGGCAGCATCGCCGGAATCATCGCCGGCTTTTCGTTCGCGGCGATGCGGCTGACGAGACCGATCGTCACCGTGATCCTCGGCGTGCCGCCGATCGCCTGGATTGTGCTTGCGCTGATCTGGTTCGGATCGAACGGCGGATCGGCCGTGCTGACGGTGATCGTTGCGGCACTGCCGATTTCATTCGCCGGCGGTCTGCAAGGCGTCGCCACCCGCGACCGCGCGCTGGACATGATGGCCCGCTCCTTCGGGGCCGGTGCATGGATGCGCTTTCGCACCATCACCGCGCCTCATCTTGTCTCGTATCTCTTTCCGGCATGGACCACGACGGCTGGCACGGCCTGGAAGGTCACCGTGATGGCGGAACTGCTGTCGAACTCCGGCGGGATCGGCGGCGAACTCGCCACCGCCCGCGCGCTGTTCGATATTCCGCGCGTGATGGCGCTGATCGTGGTGACTGTCGCCTTTGCCCTGTTCACCGAATACCTGCTGCTGCACCTGATCCGCGATCGTCTGGAGAACTGGCGCGAAGCCGGCCTGCCGTGGGGGATCAAGCGATGAAGCTGGTGCTGGAAGGAATCGGCCATGCCTTCCTCGGCCGAGCAGTGTTCGAGAAACTCGATTTCTCGCTGGCGCCCGGCGAAGTCGTCGCCCTGCTTGGCCCTTCCGGTTGCGGAAAGACCACGCTGCTGCAAATCGCGGCCGGTCTTGTCGATCCGCTGCGCGGCCGCATCCACAGATCCTATCGGCGTCACGCAGTGGTCTTCCAGGAAGCACGGCTGCTGCCATGGATGACGGCCCGCGACAATATTTCCTATGGGCTGCGCGCAACGGACGGCAGAAAGGCTTCGCATCGCGAGATCGCTGAGCGGCGCGCGCGCCAAGTCGGACTTCATCCCAATGACCTCGACAAATATCCCGTCGAACTGTCCGGCGGCATGCGCCAGCGCGCTGCCGTGGCGCGGGCGCTGGCGGTTGATCCCGATGTGATCTTTTTCGATGAGCCGTTCACTGCGGTCGACGTCGGCCTCAAGCGTGTGCTTCAGGATCTCGTCATCGCTGCCGCCGCGCGGGAGCATTTTTCCGCGCTGTTCGTCACACACGACCTCTCGGAAGCCGTTCGCGTCGCCGACCGTCTGGTCGTGCTGTCGGAAGGCGGCACGGGATTCATCACCGAACGCCGCATCGACGGACGGCCCGGCGAACGCAACGACCGCGCCATTTTCGATCTGGTGGAAACGTGGTCACGCGACCCGGCATTCTCGGAACTGTTCGACGGCGAACGAAAAGAGCTGCCGTGACAACTGTGTTATTCCAATCGACAGAGAAGAGTGTCCGCCATCCGCTGCTGGTCGAAGGACTGCTGCTGTTCTTTCCGGTCGCAGCGCTCCACGCCATGCTGTCGCCGCTGATCTGGGTGACGCTGTTCGGATTCGCGCTGCCGTACACGCACGCGATTCCGCCTCATCAATGGCATGCCCATGAGATGATCTTCGGCACCTATGGCGCGGCACTCGCCGGTTTCCTGACGTCCGCCGTTCCCGAATGGACGGACACGCAGCCGCGGCGGGGCCGCGCCCTCCTGCTGCTGCTGGGTCTCTGGCTGCCGGGACGGATCGTCGGCCTTCTCGGCATCGAGGCACTCGTGTTGCCCGCCGGCGTCACGGACGGCGCCTTCCTGTTGCTGCTGTTGTGGTATGTGCTGAAACCCCTGCTGGACCGGCGCAGCACCCGGCATGCGTCCTTTGCGGTCTGGGTTGGACTATTTGCGCTCGCCGAGTTGAGTATCCGCGCCGCATGGCTAACCGGAATGATCGATCTCGCGGGACAGCTTCTCCAGACGTCGCTGATCGTCTTTCTGGTGTTCTTCGCGCTGGCGGTCGCCCGCATCAATGTCGTCGTGATCAATCTCGCGCTCGATCCGAGCGGAGAGACGACACCCTATCGCCCGCATCCGGGGCGCCAAAACCTCGCCGCCGGTATGGTGTCGATTTATGCCGTCACAGCGCTGGCATTCCCGCACTCCACGGCACCCTCCTACCTCGCCCTTGCTGCTGCCGCGACCTTCTTCGACCGGCTGGCTGAATGGTTCATCGGCACGGCCGTTCTGCGGACGCAGGTGCTCGCCCTTGCGGCTGCCAACGCCTTTGCCGGAGGAGGTTTTCTGCTGATCGGCCTGTCCGGCCTCGGAGCCCCCGTCTCGGTGGCGACAGGGCTGCACACGCTGTCGGTCGGCAGCCTCGGCCTCGCCGTGCTGGCTGTCTTCATCATCGCCGGCTTGCGCCACACCGGCCGCCCGCTGGTCCTGCCCTGGCAGGCCCATGCGGCTGTGGCGCTGATGATGTGCGCAAGCATCGTGCGCATTCTGCCCGAACTGGGCATAGGCCCGTCGCTCACCGGCCTCCATTACGGGCTGAGCGCCATATTGTGGTCGGCCGCCTATGGCGTCTGGTTCGTCGGGTTTCTACCGCTCCTGATGAACCCCATAAATGAGGCAAACGGCTGCGAATAGTCATCGTGAACGGCATGAATAGCGGCAGGAAAATGACCGCCGGGCATTGCGTTAGCGCAAAGTGAAGCCCGGAAGACTTGATAAATGTTGCGTCGCGATGGTCCCTCGCAGAGTCGGGCGTCGCTCCCTTGCAGGGAAAATGGAGCGCACAGATGGGTCACCCCCACAAATCGCCGGAGATACCGCCGCCCGCCCTGCAACCGCGGCGCGGCGGCCGGCAGGAGGATTTCTTGCAGCCGACGTGCCCGAATCATGAGAACGGCACGCTGATCCCGATCGATCTCGCGATCGAAAAAGGGCTGACGTTGAGGCTGCCGGTGACGACGGAGGCCGTCGATCTGGAACACGCATCGGGACGTGTTCTGGCGCAAACCCTCACCGCACCATCGCCGCAACCTCGCTTCGATTACAGTGCGATGGATGGCTATGCCGTCGACGTCGAAGACCTCGATGGTTCTCTCCCGGCAAGACTAAGGCTGATCGGACACATCGCGGCCAGCCGCACGACGGAAGAGATTGCACTGAAAACCCACACCACTGTCCGGATTTTGACCGGAGCGCCGATCCCGCCCGGCGCGAATGCCGTCATCGCCCAGGAAGAGGTCCGGCGCGAGGGCGATATTGTCGCACTCTCTCGCCTTCCGCGACGTGGCGAGAACATCAGGATTTGCGGCGAGGATGTCCAGACCGGCGACACATTGATCGAACGCGGCAGCCTGATGGACGCGCGGGCGATGGGCGTCGCAGCGTCGGCGGGAATAGCGCGGGTCGAACTGTTCCGCAAACTCCGCATTGCGATCTTCTCGACCGGATCCGAATTGCGCCAGCCCGGTGAGGACATCGCACCGGGCGAGATCTACAATTCAAACCGCTATATTTTGCGGGGCCTGCTGGACAGACCCTGGATCGAGCTCATCGATCTCGGTGCCTGTCATGACGAACCGAAAGCGTTGCGCGCCCGCATGCGCGATGCCGCAGCGCAAGCCGACGTGGTCATCACCACAGGCGGCGTTTCTGTCGGCGATGAAGACCATATGGCCGACGTCGTTCGCCGATGCAATGGAACGATCGCAGTCACCCGCGTTGCGATCAAGCCCGGAAAACCGCTGACACTCGGTCAGGTCGGCCAGGCCGCTTATATCGGCCTCCCCGGTAATCCCGGCGCGGTCTTCACGACATTCCGCGTTATCGTAGAGAACCTGTTACGGACATGGGCCGGCATGAAGCAGCAGATGGAGCCTGTACGCCCCGTAATCGCGGATTTCACATGGACATGCCGGACCGGACGAACAACTTATCTGCCCGCCATCCTCAAAGGATACAATGCGAACGGAGCGTCCCTCGTGGATCTGCTGCCGAGGGCCAATTCCGGAAAGCTCTTCCTTCTGAGCAAGGCCGAAGGGCTTGTCGTGCTCGGCTCCGATTGCGAAGGCGTCAAGCCAGGCGATTTGGTCGGATGGTTTGCCCTGTAGGAACACCGGCCTTCCTTATGCACAACGAGATATGCCCGTGAACATTCACCAGCCCGCGCACCTGCGCTCCGATCTCAACATCCGTTATGGCGAAGAGCGCCTGCCGCGCTACACGAGCTATCCGACCGCACCGCATTTTTCCGCCGCGATCACGCAGCAGACCTATCGTCAGTGGCTTGCGTCGATTCCGCAGGAACGCACGGTTTCGCTTTATCTGCACATTCCCTTCTGCCGATCCATGTGCTGGTATTGCGGTTGCAACACGATGATCGCCCGGCGCAACGAGCCCGTCGCCGAATATCTCGCGGCGCTACAGCGCGAGATCGAGATGGTGGCAAGTCATGTCGCGCAGCCGCTCAAGGTCAACCAGATACACTTCGGCGGCGGAACGCCAACCATCGTAGAGCCCGCACAATTCGCAGACCTGATGAATCTTCTGAGGCAAAAGTTCACTTTTCTTCCTGACGCAGAAGTGGCCATCGAGATCGATCCGCGCAGGCTGACCCGAGAGATGATGCTTGAACTCGGCGCGAGCGGCGTCACGCGGGCCAGCCTCGGCGTGCAGAGCTTCGACCCCGTGGTGCAGCAAGCCATCAACCGTATTCAGAGCTTTGAAGATACGGCTGCCGCGACCGAGGGATTGCGGGCGGCGGGTGTGCGCGGCATCAACTTCGACCTGATCTATGGCTTGCCGCATCAAACGGTGGCGTCGTGTTTCGATACCGTCCGGAAATGCCTCCAGCTTCGCCCCGACCGCCTCTCGGTCTTCGGCTATGCCCATGTCCCGACGTTCAAGAAGCATCAGCGCAAGATCGACGAAGCTGTGCTTCCGGATGGAGCCAACCGTCACCTTCAGGCCAACATGATCGCCTGCTCCTTGACCAACGCAGGCTATCGGCAAATTGGTCTCGATCATTTCGCTCTTCCGGAAGACACTCTGACGACGGCGCAGGCGGCAGGGAACCTCCACCGGAATTTTCAGGGTTACACCACCGACACAAGCGATGTCCTGATTGGCTTCGGCGCAAGCGCCATCGGGCGGCTTGACCAGGGCTATGTCCAGAATGACGCAGGGACCCGATCCTATTGTACGCAGATCGACAGCGGCGATCTGGCGACCCGGAAGGGCTATGCGTTGACGGCCGATGACCGCCTGCGCGCCGACATCATTGAACGGATCATGTGCGACTTCCGTGTCGACCTTCAGCAGGTTTGCGCGAGGCACGGCACAAAACCGTCTGACGTTCTACAGTCGGCCATCCGCCTGCACACGCTGATAGCCGATGGCGTCGTTCATCTTGAAGGACATGTGCTTTCGGTGACGGATGACGCGCGGCATCTGGTGCGCAGCGTTGCCTCCGCGTTCGACGCCTATATCGGGACGTCCGGTCCGGTCTACAGCCGCGCCGTCTGAAGCCGGCAGCTAACGCCGGATCGCGCTGACCACGCAGGGCAACTCGTCGCGTGGACAGTTCACCTTCGGCGGATCGATATCGCGCAAGGCGGCCGCGCCAGCCATAGCCGATTGGCCGATCTCGTCGAACAGGAGCGCCATTTCCACGAAAACGGAGCGATCCTTCTCATTCTCGGTCAGTTGGTTGAGTTCGGAGAGAAGCGCCAGAATAGCAGCGATGCGATCCTTGTGATCGCGCGCACGGAGCAGCGATCGTCTCGAAAGGCGTTGCGCCTCAAGATCCGAGAAGCGATCGAGAGCGCCGCTCAGGAGCTCCCGGCAACTACAATCAAGATCCGCGCGCGTCAGCACGATTTGTAGACGCGCGATCAAATCCAGCGTTTCGCAGGTTCGGCCTTGTTCAACCATAACCGTATCCTTTCCAGATCGCGCCAACACCGCGTTGTCCTGCCTCATTGCACTGCGCCCCGCACTGGTGTTTGGCCAGCACCCAGACCGGCTTCTCCCTTATTCGTAATGAACGCCGCCCCCGGCTGTCCGTGCACGAAGCCATTTGCAAACGGCACATCAGGATAGATGTGCGACAGCGCACGCGTGGCATCCTCATGCTCCCGATTGCCGTCGAGCACATCACGGAAAATGCGAGCGACCGCAACCATGTCGCATAGTTGCGGCGACAGGCGAAGCGCACCGACGCCGGCTGCGGCGAGGTCTTCCGCCTCCCCCAGCAGATTGGCGCAGGTATGGGACATGGTCTGCACCCCATTCATGGCGAGGAATGGCTCGCCGTCGAGCGTGGTCACAGCCAGCCCGTCGGGATCTTTCTCGCAGACGAAACGGCAATTGTCCTTCGAGAGCTTGTGAAGGCGGGCATGATAACAGCGCGCGGAGATCGCAAGCGGCACGCGACCGAAGGCAAAGACCTCCGTCGTGACATCTGGCAAAGCGGTGGCGATGGTCCGGATCGAGTCCATTGGCAATTCCGGGGGCAGGCAGATGCGCCGCGCGCCCCGTCCGGCGAAGTAGGCCGCAGTCGCTTCATTATAGATATTCACAAACGGGCCAATCGCATAAGGGCGGTCAGCGAGCGAGCCAAAACAGGACAGGTCGTTCGCTTCCACCATGAAGTCCGCATTTCCGGCAAGCTCCGCCATCTGCCGTCGCTCCCGTTGCAGCGACACGAGAATGAGAGATCCGAGAACAACCTGCTTGCCGCAAGCCGTGAGCCGCTCAATCACCGCAGGCATATGCTCCGTGAAAAACGGCGAACGTTTCGAACATACGATTTCGCCGACCACCACCACGTCGACGGGGGCTTCATCGGCAATGCGGAAATAAAAATCGCGCCACTGCTCGGGTTGCCAATTATAGAGCACAGGCCCAAGGGTCAATTGCATCAAGATCATCTCACTCGGGACACGCCGCGAACGACGAACATGAAAAACATCATCGCCAGCTCTTGCGATAGGAACCAACTGTTGTCGACTGACCTTCGGTGAGGGCGACAAGCCCGCCCACCGGAGCGGGAACACCGCCTTCCAGTTCCGCAAGCGTTTGACGGAAATTGCGGACCACGCGCTCGATATAGGCTCGGCCGCGTTGCCGTCCCTCGATTTTCAGCGCTGTGACGCCGGCTTTCTGCAATTCCGGCAGCATGGAGGTCGCATCGAGACTTACCGGATCCTCGAAGAGGTAGCCCGCGCCGTGCTCGGTCTGGAAACGGCCCTTGCAGAGTGTCGGGTATCCGGCAGGCTCCCTCGCGGAGAACTTGTTGATCGTGAATTCGCCGAGGCGCGAGATGAGCTGTCCGTCCTGCTTGAGATAGTGAACATCGCTTGCGGGCGAGCAGACGCCGTCCATGTTAGGGGATTTTCCCGTGGCGTAGGAGGAAAGCGAGCAGCGCCCTTCTTCCATGACGCAAAGGCCGCCAAAGACAAAAATCTCGGTTTCGCAATTGACCTCTCGCGCAATCGCCGCGATTTCAGCCACGCTCAACACGCGCGGCAGAACGACCCGGCGTGCTCCGAACGCCTTCACATAAAAATTGATCGCATCCGGATTGGCGGCTGCTGCCTGCACCGACACATGAAGGCGCTGGTTTGGATGACGTTGCGCCGCGTAGTCGAGAATACCGACATCGGCGACGATCAGCGCATCGGCGCCGGCATCGACGGCGTCGTCGACCGCCCGTTTCCACACGTCGAGCGCTCCCGCTCGCGCAAATGTGTTGATGGCAACGAGAACCTTGACGCCATATTTGTGGGCGCGGACAATCCCCGCCCGCAGTTCATCGCGGCTGAAATTCAGCCCCGGAAAATTGCGCGCATTGGTCTCGTCGCGAAAGCCGCAGTAGACCGCATCCGCGCCCGCTTCGACAGCGGCCTTGAGCGCGGCAGGCGTGCCGGCGGGACAGATCAATTCCATGATCCGCCCTCCGACGCCAGATCGCTCCGCTGTCCGGGGGATCGCCGATGACGCCCCGCACGAGCCGCCCGACAATGGGTGACAGCGGCCCCATCCAGGCGACGGATTCGGCGACAATGTCGATTCCGGCGTCATCGATCGCATTGCGCAGTGCGACCGCCGCTTCCATATCGCCTTCGATCTGAAGATCCCGCGAGAAAAAAGAGGGCGTCCCCGTCGCAGGACCCGTCCACGAGTCCGATAAGCGCCGCGAGCGGCCCCGCAATCCTGACGTCAATCCGCTGCGGCAAGGATCTGATCGCGGTGACCCTTGGGTTCACCCGTCTGGGCTCAAGCACGAAGGCAAAAGGCAAGTCTGTCGGGTCGAGCCCATATCGTTTAGCGGCATGGGGGCCTAAGCGATCGAAAATCTGCGGATGCCGCTTCTGAACCCCGTAGAGGCAGGCTGCGAGCACCGGCTGCAACGGCAAAAGCGGCAGGACCCGCCCCGCGAGGGCGAGCACCAGCGGCACCCTCGATATCGACGAACCGGATACCGGCATGAGACTTCCCCTTTGAAGCGCCCACAATATCATCCGGCCGAAACGGACTCTTTGTTCGAGAACAATGAAATTGCTGGGAATCCATGCTGATCTTAGTTGCGATGCAAGGAGTCGGCTGTGCCGCATCCTTGCCTGCCGTCATTTCCGGAATTACGCGTTTCGATGCGATTTTTGGGGATGGCGGACCCTTTCCGCTCACTATGACGGTCTCACATGATCCAGCACTCAGACACGGTCTTTCTTGAGGAACTCGGTCAACGTGTCTTGACCGCACGCAGTCTTCGCGGCCTGTCGCGCAAAACATTGGCACGGGCGTCCGGCATTTCGGAACGCTACATTGCACTGCTTGAAGGCGGCAGAGGCAATATCTCGATCATTTTGCTGCGCCGCGTGTCGAACGCGATGGCTATACCGCTGACAGATCTCATTCCGACCGGAAAGCCGGTTCATCGATGGGTCGACACTGCCCCGCTCCATGCTCCGGCAGGCTGAGAGCCCCTGATCGCATCCGCTCGGACCGCCGTGGATGACTGCGGCTTCTGCTGCCATGACCGCTAGCAACATCCAGTTCCCCCAGTCCTCCAGCAACGGCGCAGAGGAATTTTTTATAGTTTCTAGGATTCAGGAGAACATACCTGTGCTGCGCCGTGATCAGCCCTCTTTCAGCAGTCTGCGCAGTTTCCTGACCTGTCTTGAAGATAAAGGCCAGCTTCTCCGGATCCGCGAGCCGGTATCGGTCGTCCACGAGATGACCGAAATTCACCGGCGCGTTCTTCGGGACAACGGACCGGCGCTGCTGTTTGAGGCGCCACTCAAGGCTGACGGCACCATGGCCGAGATGCCTGTCCTCGTGAACCTGTTCGGAACGCGGGAACGCGCCGCCTGGGGGCTCGGCGTCAACCCCGAGCGGCTGCCAGCCCTCGGCGAAGCGCTCGCGGAACTGAGCGAGCCGCGTCCACCGCATAATTTCGCGGACGCGATGGCGAAACTGCCGCTGGCTCGCGGGGTCATGGCGATGCGCCCCAAGCGTATCGACACGCCGCCCGTACAGGACATCGTATGGCGCGGAGACTCGATCGATCTCACCCGGCTGCCGGTGCAGACCTGCTGGTCACGGGAACCGGCACCGCTCATCACTTGGCCGATGGTCATTACCGGACCACCCGACGATGAAGCCGGCAACAATACCAATGTCGGCGTTTACAGAATGCAGGTGATCGGCCGCGACCGTGCTATCCTGCGCTGGCTCGCCCATCGCGGGGGTGCCCGACATCATCACCAATGGAAGGCACGCGGCCTCGACATGCCGGTCGCGGTTGCAATCGGCGCCGATCCGGCCGCCATTCTCGCAGCGGTACTTCCCCTGCCGGAGACGCTTTCGGAATTCCGCTTCGCCGGCCTGCTGCGCGGCGCACGCCTGCCGCTCGCACGTTGCGTGAGCGTGCCGTTGATGATTCCTGCCGAGGCGGAAATCGTCATCGAAGGCACCGTCTCCCCCGACGAGACGGCTCCCGAGGGACCGTTCGGCGATCACACCGGCTACTACAATGCTGTCGAGAATTTCCCCGTGATGCGCGTAACCGCAATCACCATGCGCCGACAGCCGATCTATCTTTCCACCTTCACGGGACGGCCGCCCGACGAACCTTCGCGCATCGGTGAAGTCTTCAACGAACTCCTTGTGCCGTTGCTCAAAAAGCGGCTGCCGGAGATCGTCGACCTGTGGCTCCCTCCCGAAGCGTGTTCGTACCGGATCGCAGTCGCATCCATCGCAAAACGTTATCCGGGACAGGCGCGGCGCGTCATGCTTGCGCTGTGGTCGATGCTGCCGCAGCTCACCTACACGAAATTCCTCATTCTCGTCGATCCGGATATCGATGTGCGCAACTGGTCCGACGTAATGTGGGCGGTCGCCACCCGCTCCGATCCCTCACGCGATCTCGTCGCGCTGACCGACACGCCGATCGACTATCTCGATTTTGCATCGCCAAAGCCGGGCCTCGGCGGCAAGCTCGGCATCGACGCAACCACGAAACTGCCTCCCGAAACGGATCGTGAATGGGGGCGTCTCCTCGCCATGGACAGCGCCGTGGTCGAGCGCGTGGACAAGCTCTGGCAGCAACTTGGCCTTCCATTGAACGAAGCATCCGGAGCAGGCGCGCGATGAGCGGCCGCTTGCGAGTTGTGGTCGGCATCAGCGGCGCCTCGGGCGCGGCGCTCGGCGTGCGGGTCGTCGAATTGCTGGCGGAATCCGGCCAATGCGACGTCCATTTGGTGGTCACGCGCAACGCTGAGCGGACGCTGACGCACGAGATCGGGCCAAATGCCCTGTCAGCGGTCACAGCGTTGGCTACGCGTCATCATCCGAATGAGGACATCGGCGCGAGCATCGCCAGCGGCTCCTTTCGCACTTCGGGCATGATCGTGGCGCCCTGCTCGATCCGTACCTTGTCCGCGATCACGGCGAGCGCCGCAGACAATCTTCTGGTCCGCGCGGCGGATGTCCAGCTCAAGGAACGGCGCAAGTTGGTGCTGATGGTGCGGGAAACGCCCCTACATCTCGGCCATCTGCGGGCGATGGCGACGGCGACGGAAATCGGCGCGATCATTGCCCCGCCGGTTCCGGCATTCTATCACAAGCCGAATTCGATGGTCGAGATGATCGACCATATCGCGCGCCGTGCGATCGATCTGCTCAACCTCGATCTCCGCATTCCACTGCACGAATGGGAAGGCTGACGCTACGCAGCGGCAATCGCGGCGCAAGACCTGCGGCTTTCATTCCGCCGCAACGCCCCTGCTGCTCTGAAGCTCGGCAATCAGGCGGCGCGTCGCAGGGATCAGCTCACGGCCATACTCAATGGCATCGATCAAAGGATCGAAGCCGCGAATGAGGAAATGGCTGACGCCGAGTTCGTAATAGTCGCGGAACACCTCGGCAACCTGCTCAGGCGTGCCGACAAGCGCCGTCGTATTGCTGTTCGCGCCGGTCAGCTTGGCGATTTCGGTCCACAGACGCTTGTCGATCCGCGTCCCCTGCTCGGCCAGCGCCAGCAGCCGGCGCGCGCCGGCTGTTGCGTGACCGTCGGCCGGTTTGCGATAGCCGGTCACATCCTGCAACGCAGTCGCTCGTTCAAGGATGGCATCGGCCTTGGCCCACGCCTTTTCTTCGGTGTCGGCGATGATCGGACGCACTGAGAGGCTGAAGCTCGGCGTAGGCCGGCCATGCTTCGCGGCAGCCGCCCGAGCGCGCGATGTCACATCGCGAACCTGCGCATAGGATTCGCCCCACAAGGCGAATGTATCCGCGTGCTTGCCTGCAACCTCGATGGCCGCATCCGATCCGCCACCGACAAAGATCGGGATGCCCTCTCGGCGATAGGGTTTGACCTGAGAGAACCCGTTCTGAACCTGATAAAACTTCCCGCTATAGCTGAACGGCTTGTCGCTGCTCCACTCAGCCTTGACGACGTCGAGGAACTCGCCGGTGCGGGCGTAACGCTCGTCCTTGTCGTGCACGAGATTGCCGTCCTGCTTCAGTTCCTCGGCGTTTCCGCCCGTGATGACATGAAGCGCGACGCGACCGCGCCAGAGCTGATCTATTGTTGCCAGTTGTCGCGCCAGCAATGTCGGTGCAGTGAAGCCCGGCCGTTGCGCGATCAGGATGTTTAGTCGGTCGGTGACGCCGAGAACGTGCTGACCGACCTGCAAGCTGTCGGGGCTGGTCGCATGGAACGCCAGCAGCACCCGGTCGAAGCCAGCACTCTCATGAGCCTTGGCGACGGTTTCGATATGGTCGCGGTTCACGATCGGTCCGCTTCGCGGGATCGTCTCCGAGGAATTGTTGTTGGTGACGAAGCCGATGAATTCGATGCTCATGGGTCTCTCCTGTCTGGATCGTAGGGGATATCGATCAGATGCCGAGCGCAGCGCGTCCTGCCGCGATCCGGGTGCTGTCATCCTGCGGCGTGTGCACCCGGCCGCACAGCACGTCGCGATAGTGACGCTCAAGGGGATTGGTCCGGCTCAGCCCATGATTGCTGCTCAACGACAGCGCATCTTCGACAACGCTCACCGCGTTGTTCGTCACTGTCAGTTTCACGATGGCTGCTTCGTTTGGCGTAACCGCGATGCCGTCATCGAAATCCCTGGCGAAGGTCCGGATCAATCGAGCATTGACTGCTAGCTTTGCCTCGATTCCGCCTGCAATGTCCTGCGCGCGCGACAGCGTCGCGAGCGGCGCTCCGAGGCTGGAAGGTGCACGAGTTTTCAGGAACTGAAGCAGCCAGTCCCGGGCGGCTTGTGCAACGCCGTCATAGATCGCCGCCACCAGCAACGGATGCGCCACACCCTGGATCGGATCCGGCTTCAGCCACTCCTGCGGCTGGCGGACATCGACTTCGTGGTCGAACGGAAACAGCACATCGTCGAAAACAACGTCGTGGCTGCCGCTGGCGCGCAGACCGAGATGATCCCACGTCTCGACAATCCGGGTGCCCGGCAAACCTGCTGGCACCAGAAACATGCCGACCCGAACATCCGGCTCGTCGGTCCTGGCCCAGACCAGATACCAGCGCAGCACCGGCGCACCAGTCGAATAGATCTTGTGTCCCGTCAGCCGCCATCCCTCGACCGTGCGCCGCACCACCGTAGCCGGAAGCCCGCCTCGCGCCGGCGATCCAAGCTCAGGTTCCACGCGAAGCGCGTTGATGAGGCCGACCCGCCCGGTCGCGTCACGAACCAGTTTCTGCGCCAGATGACGCGGCCAATCCTCGCTTCTCGCGATGATAAGATGCTGGATGAAGTGCATCGACAGGATCAGCGCAACCGAAGGATCGGCCTTGCCAAGGACACGCAGGACGTCCGCCGTCTCGCGCATACCGGCGCCCGCGCCGCCGTGCGCCCTCGAGACCGTCAGCCCCAGCAATCCGGTTTTTGCAAGCTCACTGAAAACTCGCGGAGCAATGCGTCCCCTGCGATCGTTCTCGGCGCTGTCCGCCGCGAGATCCGCGGCGATCAGGCCGATCTTCTCAAGCAGCGTCGGCGTGGCATCCATGTCCGTATTCCGTTGCTGTCGCGATCACCAGGTTGCATCGAGACCGAGCAGTCCCAGAATCTGACGCCGCAGGTCCGCGAGATAGGGATCGCCGCGGTGCCGCGGATACGCCCTGTCAACGGTGATATCGGCTTTCAGGCTCGCGGGCCGGTCGCTGAACACCAGCACGCGGTTGGCAAGGAACAGCGCCTCCTCGACATCGTGCGTCACCAGCAGCGTGGTGAAGCCGTTGCGCTGCCACAGTGACACGATCTCGGTCTGCATGCTGATGCGCGTCAGCGAATCCAGCTTGCCCAGCGGCTCATCGAGGATCAGGATTTTTGGATCGTTGACCAGCGCGCGCGCCAGCGAGACGCGCTGCGCCATGCCGCCGGACAACTGATGCGGATAGGCGTTGGCAAATTGCGACAACCCGACCAACTCGATGGCGGCATCGACGCGGTGACGCTCATTCCTGATGATGCCCTGCGCCTCGAGGCCAAGGGCGACGTTCTTCCACACCGTGCGCCACGGAAACAGCGTCGGGTCCTGAAACACCACGACGCGCGACGGATGCGGTCCGGCGATCGGATGGCCATCCTCCCGCAGATTGCCCGACCGTGGCGCTTCCAGTCCCGCGACGAGCCGCAGCAAGGTGGACTTTCCGCAACCGGACGGCCCCAGAAGCGCGACAAATTCCCCTGGCTCAGCCCGGAAGCTGACGTGATTGAGAACAGGAAGCACGGCGCCATCGATATCGAAATGATGACTGACGTCATCAATGTCCAATGCGGCGCCGGATGCGGGCATAGTTTTCTGCTTGTAAGCGAGTGCTACCATTTCACGACGCCCTTCTGCCAGATCAACAGCCAATCCCGCACCCGGAACAAAAGCGTGATCGCACCGGAGCATAGCAGCGACATCACGATCAGAGCCGCGTACATGTTCGCGTAGGCCGCCCAGCCCTGCGCCCATTGCAGATACCAGCCGAGCCCGGCCTTCACGCCGATCATCTCGGCGACGACGAGAACGGCGAAGGACGATCCAAGGCCCATGAAGAGGCCGACGAAAACGTGCGGCAGCGCGGCGGGTATGGCGACCTTGAGCACAAGGAACGACGGCTTTGCGCCCAGCGTCCGCGCCACGTCATAGTAGGCGTTGCTGACGCTCGCCACGCCCGACCACGTCAATACTGTCACCGGAAACCCGGTGGCCAGCGCGATGAGGAATGTGCTCGCGCTCCAGCTCGACGGAAACGTGAAGAACGCGATCGGCAGCCAGGCCGTCGCCGGCAACGGACCGATAAAGCGCAGTATGGGATGGATCCAGTAGCCGACGGCTCGCGACCAGCCGATGGAGACCCCGGTGATGAATCCGATGAGCGCGCCGATGGCGTAGCCGCCGAGTTGCAACTTCACCGATGCAAAGACGCTGGCCCACAGCTTCGGCAGATCATCGGTATAGACTTCAACGATGGCCTGCGGCGGCGGAAAGAACGGCAGCGGGAGCCACGCAAACTTCGCGGTCGCGACTTCCCACAATGTCAGGAAAACACCGAGCGCAATCAGCCACGGCGCACGGCGGCTGACGCCCGCTCCAAGCTGGCCGAAAAGAGACCCACCAAGAGAAAGAACGGCAATGACCGCTCCAATCGCAATTGCGCCATAGGCAACATTCTGCGTCTGCGACCAGTCGCCGACATCCGGCCACGCCAGAGCCGACCCACCGAACGCAAACCACGCAATGCTGGCCGCGAGGCCTGTCCCGCTGGCCAGCAAGGACGGCAGAGAGGGGAATGCACGGCCACTGAATGCCGCGCCTTCCTCGGCCGATTGCGGAATAGCAACCGCCTTAGACGCCGAAGACGTTGGCATAGATCCGCTCCGCAAACTTGGCTGTATCAGTATTCGGCTTGAAGACCGAGACGAGCTTGAGATCGTCCGCGTAAATCTTCAGTTCCCGCTTCAGCGCATCACCCACCGGATGGTGATGGTGGGTGTGATAGCGAATCATGGCTTGCAGGTCCTCCTCGGTCGCCGTCTTCGGCGCATAAGGCAGGAACGATTTCGCGGTCTTCTCGGGATTCTGCGAAGCGAACATCGCAGCATCCAGCAGCGCCTGGGTGATGGCGCGCGCCACCAGCGGCTCCTCGCGAATGAGGCTGCCGCGAAGACCGACGATGCAGCAGCTCACATCCTTGTAGGGACCGTCGAGATTGGAGCCGATCTCCTTGAATTCGCCGTCCTTGAGCCAGAGATAGGCGATCGGATCGGACGCCAGAATGGCCTGCACTTCGCCTTTCTCCGCAGCCAGCCTCAGGAGATTACCGGGATAGGGACGCCAGTCGACATCCTTGTTGGGATCGATGCCGGCCTTCGCGAGTTGAATCGAGAAGAAGTTCTTGTCCGGCCCCGCGAGATCGCCGACCGCAACGACCTTGCCTTTGAGATCTGCCACATTCTTGATGTCGGACTTGGTCGGAGCCAGTGCGCGCAGGCAGCCGCCATGGGTGCCTGCCGCGATCTTGACGTCGAAGCCTTGCTCCAGCGGCTTTAGCCAGCGCAGCGCCATGCCGACGCCGGCGTCGCTCTTTCCCGTGGCGATGGCCTCAAGCAACTGATCCGTCGAGCCGCTGTAATTGATCAGTTCGACGTCGAGATTCTGCTTCTGAAAGAATCCGTAGTCGATTGCGACCGGCAGCGGCGCAAGGCAAACCGCGTTGGCATTCCAGGAAAACTTCAGCTTGCGGGGTGCGCCGGTCAGCGCCGGTGCGTCAGACGATGTCTTGCAGATCGGGAATTCGGAGAAATCGATGGCGCCAGAAGGCCGCGCAGGAAACGCTTTCGCGCCCAATACGCCCAGCGGCGCGGCAAAAGCCGCCGCTGCGCCACCCTGTAGGAGGGACCGGCGATCCAGAATGGATTTGGATTTTCGCTCGTTCGTCGGCATCTTGTTCTCCATCTGAAAAAGGCAGCACCTGCCGTTAACGCGGACGCCTTTGCGCCACGCATCCTGCGAGGTTCCCGTACCTTGAAAATCACACCTTGCCCGCGCCGCTATTCGCGCGTGCTCATGCGGAAAGGATGCGACCGGGCACCGCACTGCGTCAATGAAATGGAATTTCGAATGTAGGCCGCCACCACAGGATTTAGTCCCTCAGACTACTTGTCGAGAGATCGCTTATTTCGGCGGCGAAGAAGTGTCCTATGCCCGGAGCGGAAAGCAGAATGTTTTTTTCTCTCCCGATTCAACGAAGTGACCACACCTGGGAGAGATAAACGCGCAACACTATCGACCGGCCAATGCCTGAGCTGTCTATGTGACTTGCACCGGACGCCTGCATACGAGGTCGATCTCGACCAGGGCGTCGTAAGCCAGACCGGTCACACCGACGCAGGTACGCGCCGGAAGCCGGCCTTCGGCGAAGTAGCTCCGGTAGGTCTCATTCATCACCGCATAGTCCAGCTTGAAGCGCGTGAGATAGATCCGCGCCATGACGACATGCTCGAAGCCGAGATCAAGACCGGTCAACACCCGTCTCAAATTCTCCATGACGGCGCGGGTCTGCGCCACGATGCCGTCCGGCAATTGACCGGGCGCGTCGGGCGTGTCCGGCATCTGGCCGGTGACGAATACAAAGCCGTCGGTCTCAACAGCATGACTGAACGGCGCCACGGGCTTCGGCCCGCCTGCGATCATATGAAACTGCAATGGTCAATCCTTGGCTTGTGGCCGTCGAAAGGTGTCATCGAACAGCCGTTTGCTGAGAATCGCGTGGACGCCCCAGTTGCCATCGACGACCTGCGTCACGCCGAAGTCGACACCGGCTGACATCAGCGCGATCGCTTCGTCCTCGCTCAATCCTTTGATGTTCATCAGGAAGCGACGCATCTTCCGGAATGCATCCTTCATCGCAAGATCCAGCGACGACGTCGCGTAGACTTCGCTTTGTCCCTTGGCTCCGAATTCGGCGAGATAGTTTGGATGGCTGAAACCCGTCAGAACCCAGTCGGTCTCGGTTTCGATCAGCGGATAAGTCAGGTCGGCGAATGCCTGGCCTGCAAGGTCGGCTTTCTTGTGCAGGATCAGTTGAAACGTACCTGTCATTGAACATTCGATCGCGGTGCCACCCAACTCGCCATCGCCCTGCGTCGCATGAGGATCGCCGACCGACAGCAGCGCGCTGGGCACCGAGACCGGCAGATAGACCGTCGATCCCTTTCCAAGCCGCCAGTTGTCGAGATTTCCGCCAAAATAAGACGGCGGCACGGAGTCAACGAAATCGGCTTCGCGCGGCGCGACAGCAATGACACCGAAATGGGGACGCAGCGGAATACTGATTCCGTCGAGCACATCGTGCCGCCGCTTGACCGTGCCGGGCGCCACCGGAACACCGGGATAATCGTAGGTGTTGTGAACGACACCGAACGGATCGGTCTGCGGCTCCCAGCGATAGGAATACAGCGCCCGCGCATGCGGCGCATCGTCGTGATCGAAGATTTCGTAGATCGTCACGACCTCGCGCGGTTTCGAGTCGTCGAGAAATTCGTTGTAGTGATAACCCCACCATGCCGCGACGCTGCTGCCGAACACCTGGCCTGCGAAGTCGCGATTGCGGCTCGGCCTCGGAACAATGTCGAGAATGCGGACTTCGAGTACGTCGCCGGGTTGGGCGTCCTTCACCGCAACCGGGCCGGTGCAGATGTGAACGCCGAAACCTTCGCCGGCGCCGCGGCCATAAACCGACGCATCGACAGGTCCCGCGCCGCGCCGGTCCACGTTCTTCTGATCGCGGGTCCAGTGGAAAACGCTCTCGGCTCCGGCATCGCCTGCGATCATGCGTTCCGGATCGTCCGACGCATGCTGGGTCAGCGTCTCGATCGTGATTGTGTCGCCCGAATTGATCTCGATCTGCGGCTGCAACGACCGGCTGAAATAGCCCCAATGCACCCGCGCGGCCTCAACCGAGAGGTGATGATGGTTGTGATCGCCTTCCGCGCTCGGCGGCGCCTGATCTCTTTCGGCGATTCCGGCGAGCCGGCAATCGTTCGCGACCGCATGATGGTTGCGCAACTGCACGAGCGCTGTCTGGGGCCAGCCACGCTGTCCGGCAACGAATGACGACGCAGCGGCTCGTTCGATTTCATGCTGACGAAATTCGCGCGGCGACAGCCCGAACCGATTGCGGAATGCACGGCTGAAATACGCCGAGTCATTGAAGCCGCTGCGATAGGCGATCTCCGAAATCGAATGATGCGCCTCGGCTGGGTTCGACAGATCGGCCCAGGTCCGCTGAAGGCGGCGTTCGCGTATATAATGGGTGAAGCTGTTGCCCGTGCCTTCAAACAACTTCTGAAGGTAGCGTTCAGAGATGCCCTCGGCGTCCGCAACCTTGGCCGGTGCAAGATCGGGATCACCCAGCTTGCGTTCGATGGCCTGGTAGACGCGATAAAGGATCGCCGCCTGCGTCGCGCTGCCACCAGAATCTACTGCGGGCTGCGCATTCCGCATAAAGGTCGGGAGCAGATCAGCAAGGCTTTGCGAGACCGCGGACCATTCAGGATCAGACAACGTCTCGAGCGACTGGGCCGTTGCCCCGAGCGTTCGGGTGAAGATGTCGGTGAACCCGCCGGGCGGTAATACTTTGACCTCGCCGAAGGCCGGGCCGCACAGTTTGCGGCCATGAAACGCGTCAGACGTGACGGACAAAACGATAGCCCGCATGTCACGCTGGAAGGCGACGCTCCAGTCCCCGCGCCGCGGCAACAGCAGCAGATGCGCCGCAGATACGATTTGATGGCTGCTACCAGTTTTCAGCACGACGCCATCCTCGACCGGCATCAGCACCAGCGGCATGTCGTCGGCGAGATGATGCAGCGGGGAGATGGCCTGCGCCCCCGCCGACAACTTCGCCATCACGACACCTTCGGCGCTCCGGCGCGATGCCGTCGCATAGCCGCGGTGAACGCTCGTCGCCGCCGAGGGCTGGAGGCCGACCGCGGCCAGCACGTCGCGCCATGCCTCGGGCCGGGCGTCTTCGGAATAGGACTCACTCGTGAACGGGCGAAAACTCATCAAACGGCCCCCAATAGGCCGAATCAAGCAACCTCCATGCCAGAGGCCTGGCACAGATTGCCCCCTCGGTGCGTCGAATGCGCCCAGACCACTCCTTCGCCACACTTGAAACTCATTTGAGATCAGATGCTTAATCGCAACGGAACACATTCTTGCGGATAGTGCCGTGGACGCCCCAGTTGGCGTCCACAACCTGTGTGACCCCGAAATCCGCGCCCACCGACATCAGCGAGATCGCTTCGTCCTCGCTCAGCTTGTGCACGGTCATCAGAAACCGGCGCAGCTTGCGGAACGCGTCGCGCATGGCGCGGTCGAGGCTGGAATGATTGACGATCTCGGCCTGCGCGTCAGCACCAAGTTCCGCCAGATAGTTGGCATAGGTGAATCCATAAACCGACCAGGCCTGCTCGGTCTCCAGCATTGGATGAGCCAACCCTTCGAGTGGCGTGCCGCCCAGATCGCGATTCTTGTGCAGGATGAACTCAAAATCGCCGGTGAGCGACGTCTCGATCGCAGTGCCGCCAAGTTCGCTGTCGCCCTGCGCAGCATGCGGATCGCCAACCGAGAAAAACGCACCCGGCACCGCGACCGGATAGTACATCCGCGCGCCCTTCCCGACGCGCCAGTCGTCGATATTGCCGCCGGTGTAACTCGGCGGTATCGAGCTGACATAATCCTGCTCCGATGGCGCCAATCCCATGGTGCCGAAGTGCAGTCGCGCCGGGACCTTGACGCTGGTGAGAATATTCTCGCGCTTGCGGATCGTCGTATGATCGACGCGCACGCCGGGATAATCGATGGTTGGATGCACAATCCCATCCGGATCGGTCTGCGGTGTCCAGACATAGTTGTAGACCGCCTTGGCGAACGGTTCGCCCGTAGTGTCCAGTTCGAAAATCGTGACGACCTCGCGGGGTTTCGGCTCCTCGATCAGGTCGTGATAGTGAAAGCCCCAGTTGGCCGCGACGTTCGAGCCGAAACACTTCCCTGCATAACACGCCTTGCAGGCGGGGCGCGGACGCACATCAAGGATGCGAACCTCGAGCACATCGCCGGGCTCCGCATTCTCGATTGCCACTGGCCCGGTCAGCAGATGAACGCCGACGCCTTCGCCGGAACCCCGGATGAACGGACCTTCGGTCGGCCCCGAGCCACGGCGGGCGACCGCCTTGTGCTCGCGCGTCCAGTGAAACACGCTCTCCGCACCCGGATCGTTGGCGATCATGCGCTCATAATCATCGTTGGCATGATGCGTCAGCGTTTCGATGGTGGCCCGGTCGCCGGATTTCAGTGTCAGCGCGGGCGCGACCTTCTTGCTGAAATAACCCCAATGGACCGTCTTCGGGGATACCGGGAGAAGATGATGCTTCATGCTGACGACCTCAGGCGACGATAAACGAACGACAGATTTGCGATGCAGGAGAACCGGTGCGTGCAATGAGAAGGGTCATGGTTTCTCGCTCTCCATTACGCTGAGGAAGCGTTGCGTGACGGGGTTGCGCGGATTGGTCAGGACTTCGTGGGCCGGCCCCTCTTCCACGATCGAGCCGCCGGACAGCAGCACGACACGATCAGCCACCTCGTCGGCAAAGCGCAACTGGTGCGTCGAGATAATCATCGTCAGTCCGTCCTCGATCGCGAGGCGACGGATCACTTCCAGCACTTCGTTGACCAGTTCGGGATCGAGCGCGGAGGTCGGCTCGTCGAGCAGAAGGACGCTGGGATTGGGCGCAAGCGCGCGGGCGATGGCCACGCGCTGCTGCTGACCGCCCGAAAGATGGCGCGGCAAGGCGTCAGCGCGATGACTGAGGCCGACGCGGGCGAGCAGTTCGCTCGCGCGCCGGTCGGCATCGGCGCGCGACATGCCATGCACCCAGCGGAGCGGGCCTGCAATGTTTTCCTTCGCGGTGAGATGGCTGAACAGGTTGAATTGCTGAAACACCATGCCGATGCCAAGCTCGGCGCGTTCATTGGCCAGCGCACGCGGCGACAGAACCCTGCCTTGAGCGCCAAAACCGATGCGGCGGCCGCCGACCATGATTGTCCCGGCATCCCACGATTCGAGATGATTGATGCAGCGGAGCAGCGTGCTCTTGCCCGAGCCCGACGGACCCAGCAACGCCACCACTTCACCGACCCGCACACTGAGGTCGACGCGATCCAGAACGATCTGATTGTCGTAACGTTTGTGCAGTCCTGCGACTTCGACTGCCACGCCGTTGCGGCTGAGCATCTCGGTGCGTTTCGCGCGATCGACAAGCTCCAGCTTTGGCTTGGCGGGCGGCAATTCAGCAACGCCAAGGTCGGAGACCTTCTCGCCGGTCGCATCGACTCCCACCGGTTCGTCGAGCGGCTGAAAGCGATACCACGGCAACAACCGCATCAGCCGGCTTTGCGTACTCTTGCGATCGAGATCGAGCCAGTTCTCGATGATGAGTTGGATCGCAGCAATCGCTCCGGTCAGGAACAGATAAATGAGACCCGAGGCAAAGAAGATCGAGAAGAAGTCGAATGTTGACGATGCGAGTTGCGTCGAGCGCAGCGTCAGTTCCTGCACTGCGATCACAGAGGCCAACGACGAGTTCTTCAACGCGCTGACGGTTTCGCTGCCAAACGCCGGGATCATGGAGCGGATCGCCTGCGGCGCGATGATCCGGCGCATCAGTACCGACGGCGTCATGCCGAGCGCCTGACCGGACAGCAATTGTCCGCGATCGACACCCAGCACGCCGGCGCGCAGGATTTCCGAAATGAAGGGGGCCTCATTGGCGGCAAGCGCGAGACCTGCGGCAAGAATGGCGGGCAGCTTGATGCCGATATGCGGCAAGGCGTCGTAGGCGAACACCATTTGCAGGATCAGCGGCGTGCCGCGAAAAATCACGCTGTAGCCCCGTGCCATGGCAGCCAGCAGCGGGAAGCGGCTGAGTTGCATGGCAGCGAGGAGCGTTCCCATGATCAGCCCACCGATCAGCCCAAGGGCGGTCACCTGAAGGGTGACCTCAATGCCCTGGAGCAGATACGGCATGCTGAGATAGTGCAGGAACAGTTCCATTACTGAAGAACCGGCCGCCTTACTTGACCACGAGGAGGCCCGGCTCCATGAGATTGTTTGGATCGAGATTCCACTTCTTCAGCAAAGCAAGTTGATCGCCTGACTTGTAGATCTCGGTGAGAGCATCCTTCACCGCATCGCGGAACTTTGGCTTGTCCTTCGGTACGCCGATGCCAACGGAATATGGAATCGTCACCGCGATCGCCTTCTCCAGCTTGTCGGGATAGGCCTTCACCGCATTATCGACCGTATTCACGTCGTTGACGTAAGTATCGGCGCGGCCGGCGAGAATCGCCTGGATGCAGTTGGCGTTGTTGTCGTAGAGCTGGATGGTCGGCTCAGGCTTGCCTGCCGCCTTGCACTGCGGCGCCAAGGCCTGAATCAGCGGCACCTCGACGTAGCCGGTGTTTTCGGCTGCCGCCGCACCGCACATCGATAGATTGATCCCGTCAATCTTCTTCGGGTTGCCCTTGGCGACCAGCACGCCGTCGAAGACCTTGGAATAGGTGATGAAGTCGGCAGCCTTGGCCCGCTCTTCGGTCGCATAAATATCGGATATCACGATGTCGGCCTGACCGGCCGCGAGCGTGGTAAGCAGTGCAGCGAACGTCACGGCCTTGTAGGTCAGCTTGAATCCTAGGCATTCGCCGATCGCTTCACCGAGATCGATATCGAAGCCGACATACTTGCTGGGATCCTTGGGATCGATCGATTCATATCCCGGGGTATGCGGGTTGATAGCATTGACGAGCGTCTTGCCCTTCCAGTCAGGGTATTTTTCCTGCAACGCCGCACAGGCAGCCGGTACGGCCGCCTCAGCCTTCATGGGCGCGCACAGTCCGGCGACGAGGATTGCGCCGAGCACGGCGCTGCGCCATCCGGCGGCATATGTCCTCCGCATCGGTATTCCGGTGAAAAAACGCATCTGCATTGGTTTCTCCTTCGACGTTGTCATGGCTGCGCCATGTTCCAAGTTCGAAGGAAGCGTAATGTCAGATGCTTTGGCCGGCTTGTCCCAGAGCGCACTAAAAGTTGGATCACCCGGCGTCACGAAATAGGCAAAGGCTGCAAAAAATTTAGCCATCCGCCGTTGCGATGCATGTCGCCACGCGCTCCGCAATTCTCCGAATCGGCCGCACTCAGATCAGCGCAGGCAGCACTTACACGCCGATTGGCGATTGATCTTTATTCTTCCCTAAACGCACGATTGATCTGGTCCCTGAGCGGCTTCACGAGATAGGAGATCACCGTGCGCTCGCCGGTCTGGATGAAAGCCTCCGCCGGCATACCGGAGACAAGAGTCAGCTTGCCGAGACGCGCCAGCTCCTGCGGCGGCACCGTGATGCGTACGACGTAATAGGACAGGCCAGTCTTTTGGTCCTGCGTCAGATCGGCAGCTATGCGGCTGACCTCGCCGGTCAATTCCGGCGTCGTGCGCTGATTGAAGGCGGACATGCGCAGGACCGCCCTCTGCCCCATCCGTATCTGGTCAATATCCCGAGGCGTGATCTGCACTTCAAGAGCAAGCCTGTCCCTGTCGGGCACAATCAGCATGATGGCGTCAGCCGGTGAAATCACACCACCGACCGTGTGAACTACAAGTTCGTGCACCAGACCGCTCTGCGGCGCGACGAGGTCGATACGTTTGAGCTGGTCTTCGGCCGAAACCCTGCGTTCGATGTACTCTGCGGTCTGCCCCTTGATATCGCGCAAATTGCCCGCCACCTCGCTGCGAAGATCCTGATCGACCTGGATGATCTGGAGCTGGGTCTCTGCGATCTTGCCGCCGGATTGCGCCTGCGCCTCGACAAGACGCCCACGCTCGCCATCGAGGTTCGCGCCTTCGCGTTCCAGCGCCATCATGCGCTGGATCGAAACGAGCCCCTTCTCCCAAAGCTCGCGAACACCCTTGAGTTCACGTTCAATCAAGGCAATGCCCCGCACCTTCGCCTCTTCCTGGGCAACCAGAGCACGCACCTCTTTCTCGTATTGCACGACGCGTTCGTGAAGCTGTGCCTTTTTGCCAAGCCGAGCCTCGCGGCGAAGTTCAAACAGCTTGCGCTCGCCTGTTATGAGCTGTGCGATGTCAGGATCGTTCATGCGCCCGGTCAAATCGGCCGGGAACGAGATGGCTTCCGCCTCGTCGCGCTCCGCTTCAAGCCTCGCTCGCCGCACGGCGAATTCATCGAGCCGTTTGGTGACAATGGCAAGGTTGGCCCGGGTCTGTGGCGCGTCGAGCCGCATGACGACATCGCCGATGGTGACGCGCTGTCCCTCGCGCACCAGGATTTCCCCGACAACGCCGCCTGTCGGGTGCTGGACCTTCTTGACGTTGGAATCGACCACGAAATGTCCCGTCGCCACAACAGCGCCGGCAAGATCCGTGGCCGCAGCCCATCCACCGATGCCGCCAGCCTGGCCGCAAGTTCTCACCAATGGTTAGTTATTTCATTGTCGGCATCACGAACTCAGGCCCCTGCGCGATGCTTGTCGGCCAGCGACTGGTGACGGTCTTGAGCCGGGTATAGAACCGAACTCCCTCCGGGCCGTGCATGGAATGATCGCCAAACAGCGACGCCTTCCATCCGCCGAACGAATGGAATGCCACTGGCACCGGAATCGGAACATTGATGCCGACCATGCCGACGCGGATACGATGTGCGAACTCGCGGGCCACGTCGCCATTCTGCGTAAAAATCGCAGTGCCGTTCCCGTACTCGTTGTTGTTGATCATCTTGGCCGCCGTCGCGTAGTCCGGTGATCGCACGACGCCCAGCACCGGTCCGAAGATCTCTTCCTTGTAGATCTTCATATCGGTGGTCACGCGATCGAACAACGTTCCGCCGATAAAATAGCCGCCCTCGTTGGAACGAAGATCCCGGCCGTCGACCACCAGCTTTGCACCTTCCGCAACACCGGAATCGATGTAACCCCGCACCTTGTCGAGATGCTGCCGGGTAACCAGCGGTCCCATTTCGGATTCTTCGTTGAACCCCGAGCCGATTTTGAGCAATCGGATCTTCGGCTCGAGCTTTGCGATCAAGGCGTCAGCCGTCTTCTCTCCAATTGGGACCGCAATCGAAATGGCCATGCAGCGTTCCCCGGCAGAACCGTAAGCCGCACCCATCAGCGCATCGACCGCCTGATCGAGATCGGCATCCGGCATCACGACCATATGGTTCTTGGCACCGCCAAGTGCCTGGCAGCGTTTGCCCGTGCTTGTCGCCGTCGAATAAATATAACGTGCAATCGGCGTCGATCCAACAAAGCTGATAGCCTCGACATCCGGATTCAGAAGCAGCGCATCGACCGCCTCCTTGTCGCCGTGCACGACATTGAACACGCCAGTGGGCAGCCCTGCCTCGGCAAGCCATTGCGCAATAATCAGCGACGCAGACGGATCACGCTCGGACGGCTTCAGGATGAAAGTATTGCCGCACGCCAGCGCCACCGGAAACATCCACATCGGCACCATGGCCGGGAAGTTGAACGGAGTAATACCGGCGACAACGCCCAGCGGCTGGCGCACGCCAAAGCTGTCGACGCGTGTCCCGACATTCTCGCTGACCTCGCCCTTCAGGAGCTGGGGGGCACCGACGGCGAATTCGACGACTTCGAGACCGCGCTGAATTTCACCCTTGGCGTCCGACAGCGTTTTGCCATGCTCGGAGGTGATCACCGCAGCGAGTTCGTCGATCCGGTCTTCGGCGATGCGCAAAAAGCGGTTGAGAATCCGGGCGCGGCGCAATGACGGCGTATCGCCCCAGCTCTCCGCAGCCGCGCGCGCGGCGGCAACAGCCGCATTCACCTCGGCCGTGCTGGCAAGGCTGACCGCAGCGGTCTGCTCGCCCGTCGCAGGATTGAACACAGGCGATGTCCGGCCGCTACGGCCTGCAACAAGCTGCCCGCCGATATAGTGCCTGATTTCCGAAGCCATCGAATTCTCCCTTTGATGCTTCGATAGTCTTTGCGCGTCTCCTTGACGGCGGACAACGTGAAGTATTGCGGCTTCGATGTGCAGCAAATAAAGTCATCCCATGGATTGGGACAAAGTTCGGATTTTTCTCGAAGTCGCGCGCACCGGCCAAATTCTTGGCGCGGCCAAGCGTCTGAAACTCAACCATGCGACGGTGGCGCGCAAGCTGACCGCGCTCGAGAAAGACCTGAAAACCAAGCTGGTGAATCGCCAGACGACGGGGTCTTCGCTGACACCGTCAGGCCTCGCGCTGCTGGCTGCCGCAGAACGCGCGGAGTCCGAACTCCTGCGCGTGGGATCGCAACTCACATCGGTTGCCGAGAAAGTTTCCGGAACGGTGAGGATCGGCGCTCCGGACGGTCTTGGGAATTACTTTCTCGCCAGTCAGCTCGGCGCGTTCGCGGCGGCAAACCCAGCGCTGATCGTCCAGCTTGTCGCCCTGCCGCGAACCTTCTCACTGGCCAAACGCGAAGCCGATATCGTCGTCACACTGGAGCGTCCGACCGAAGGCCGGCTGATTTCCACGAAACTCACCGACTATACGCTCAGCGTCTACGCATCCGAGGATTATCTGAAACGCGCAGCTCCCATTCAGAAGCCAGATGATTTGGCCAATCACCTGCTCATCACTTACATCCATGACATCATCTACAGCCGTGCGCTGGATTATGCCTCGACCCTCGGCGAACTGGTCACCCGCCGATACGAATGCGGCAGCGTCGTCGGACAGGTCGAGGCCGTTCGCGCCGGGCACGGCGTCGGCATTCTCCATGACTATGCCGCCGAGCGCTATCCGGAATTGAAGCGAATTCTGCCTGCCATCCGGTTCACCAGAAGCTACTGGCTCGTTTCTCATCCCGATACCCACGAAACCCGTAGGGTCCGAGAGGTCCGCCGCTATATCGTTGCAAAGGTGCGCGAAGCACGAAACCAGTTCATCGTGGCCTAGCAGCGCAGGCAACAACCGACAAAGCTAAGCGGCGTTGTTCGCGCTTTCCGAGACAATCGCGCCGAACTTGGCGAAGAATTCGCCCGCGAGCTTCTTTGCAGTTGAATCGATCAACCTGCCGCCAAGCTGGGCCAGTTTGCCACCGATCTGCGAGTCGACCTCGTAATGCAGGATCGTTTCGTTGTCGCCGACGGCTTCGAGCCTGATCGCAGCGCCACCTTTAGCGAAACCGGCAACGCCACCGGAGCCCTCGCCCGTGATCTTGTAGCCGTTCGGCGGATCGAGATCGCTCAGGGTCACCTTGCCGCCGAATGTCGCCTTCACCGGCCCGACCTTGATCACCACCGTTGCAGCCATCTCGGTGGGCGATGTCATGTCGAGGTTCTGGCACCCCGGAATGCACTGCCGCAGAACGTCCGGATCGTTGAGGGCAGCCCAAACCTTTTCCCGTGAAGCCGGAATGCGCTGGCTGTCATTCATTTGCATAAGGGTCACCCTGATCAAAAGGAAAACGATTCAGACCGCGCAGTAGCGCTCCTGGATGGACTTGTCAGCCAGGAGGGCGGCGGCGCTGCTCTCGTAAACGACCTCGCCCTGGTCGATAACAATCGCACGGTCAGCGAGACGCAGCGCCCATTCCACATTCTGCTCGACCAGCAGGAGTGTCACGCCCTGATCACGCAGACGGCGGAACAGCACGCCCATCTCCTCGACCAAAACGGGCATGATGCCCTCGGAGGGTTCATCGAGCAGGATCATCTTAGGCTTTGCAATTGTCGCCCGGGCGATGGCCAGCATCTGCTGCTCACCGCCGGACATTGTGACCGCTTCCTGATCGAGACGCTCCTTCAGGCGGGGAAAGCTCTCCGCGATTTCGTCGATTGCGACGCGCTCATTGATGCCCGCGTCGCTCGCAACGAGACCAAGTTGAAGGTTTTCGCGCACGGTCAGGCCCGGGACGATCCGGCGCTCCTCCGGAACGTAGGCCAAGCCGAGCTTGAACCGCTGGTGCGAGCGCAGAGGCATAAGGTCAGTGCCATCGAAGGTCACGCGGCCTGTAGCCTTCGACATCAGCCCCATGATGGAGCGGATCGTCGTGGTTTTTCCCGCTCCGTTCCGGCCGACGAGAGCGACGACTTCGCCCTGCCCGACCGAAATCGACACACCATGCAGCGTGTGGCTCGCGCCATACCAGGCGTGGAGGTCCTTGGTTTCAAGCATAGCCATCGTTCTGTCCCAGATAGACGCGACGGACTTCCGGGTCCGTCTGAATGTCACGCGGCGTGCCGTCAGCGATCAGACGGCCGTGATGCAGGACGAGGATGCGGTCGCTAAGGCCGAGGATCATTTTCATCTTGTGCTCGACAAGCAGAATGGTCCGTTGTGTAGCGAGCTTCTCCAGCAGCGCCACCATATCCTTGGTCTCTTCCGGCCCCATCCCCGCGGTCGGCTCATCCAGCAGCAGCACCTCGGGATCGGAGATCAGCGCAATCGCAATCTCCAGCGCACGCTGCTGGCCATGCGCCAAGAATTTCGCTGTCTCCTCGCGCTTGCCGGCCAAACCGACGGCTTCGAGCGCGGCATCCGCTTTTGCGCTCAGTTCCGGGAACCTGTTGCGATTGGTCCAGATATTATAGCGCGACTGGCCCGCTTGCGCCGCGACGCGCACGTTCTCATGAACACTGAGATCCGGGAAGATGTTTGTGATCTGATAGGATCGCGCGATGCCGAGGTGCACGAACTCGTGCTGCCGCGTGCCCTTCAGGTCCTTGCCCTTGAAACTGATCGAACCGCTCGAAGGCGTCAGCACGCCCGACAGCACGTTGAAGAATGTACTCTTGCCCGCGCCATTCGGCCCGATGATCGACGTCACCTTGCCCGGCTGAAAAGCGGCCGTCACTCCCTCCAGCGCGACAAATCCGCCGAACCTGCGTCCGATATTCTCAACGGCAAGAAGCGGCGTGCTCATCGAATGACCTTCGACAGAAAGGTGCCCCAAATTCCCTTGGGCAAGAACAGAACGAACAGAATGAAGATGGAGCCGACGATAATCTGCCAGTGCGACGTCCACAGCGAGAACACATCCTCCATCAGCAGGAAGACAAGGGCGCCGATGAACGGGCCAAAGAAACTTCGCGCGCCGCCAAGCAGCGTCATCATCACGATCATGCCGGAGGTCTGATAGTGCAGCACGTCCAGCGGCACGAAGGCCAGATGGAGCGCCGACATCGTTCCGGCCAGTGCGCAGATCAGGCCCGACAGCGTGAACGACAGCAGCTTGGTCCGCTCGACATCGAAGCCGCAGGTCCGTGCCCGCCGCTCGTTCTCGCGGATGGCTTCGATCGCAGCGCCAAACGGCGAATTCAGAATGCGCGAGACAACCCACAACGCCAGTGCGGCAAAGATCATCAACACATAGTACTTGTTGACCGGATCGAGAAAGTTGACGTTCCATCCGAACAGGTTGATCTTGTTCACGGTCAATCCACGCAGGCCGTTTTCTCCGCCGGTCCATGACGATGCCTGCAACGCCACATAATAAACGAGCTGCGCCAGCGCCAACGTGACCATCGAAAAATAAATGCCGCGCGTCCGCGTCGACAACGCGCCAATGATGAACGCCAGCAGACCGCCGCCGAGGACGCCGAGCGGCACCGCCACATACCAGGGTATGCCAAATTTTCCGATGGCGATGCCGGCGACGTAAGCGCCCGCACCGAAGAAGGCCGCATGTCCGAACGACAGCATGCCGGTGTAGCCGAACAGCAGATTGTAGCCCACGGCGAGTACGCCATAGACGAGAACATTGACGGCCAGCGCCTGCGACGGCAGCAGCCACGGCAGCAGGCAGAGCGCCGCGATCGATAGCGGCACGCGATAGGTCGTCAGCGTCGCAGCAAGCCCGGACGGCTTGCGCTCAGTGGACAATACGGGTGCGGCAAGCGCCGGAGATGTCATGTTTCGGCTCCGTTACGCGAGTTTGCCGAACAGGCCTTGCGGCCGGATCAGGAGGACCACCGCCATCAGTGCGAACATCACGATGGTCGCCATTTCCGGCGCGAACAGCGCGGTCATGCTGATCGCAACACCGACCAGCAGTCCGGCGATGATCGAGCCCAGCAGCGAGCCGAGGCCGCCGATTACGGTCACGACGAAGGCCTCGGCGAGCACCAGCGACCCCATTTCCGGATTGACGCTGCGCATCGGGCCGGCAAGCACGCCACCCAGTGCCGCAAGTCCCACGCCGAGGCCGAACACCAGCAACCAGACCTTGCCGATATCCACGCCGAGCACCCGCATGATGGTCGGGTCGCGCGCACCCGCCCGCACGATCAGACCGAACTTTGTCTTTTCGAGACCGAGCCACAGCAGCAGCAGCACGGCAATGATGACGCCGATCACGAACAGGCGGTAGATCGGGAAGAAGCCGACGCCGAGATCGACGACACCCGTAAGCTGCGGCGGCGTCGGGAACGGTATCCCGTCGCTGCCAAAGATCATGCGAACAGCCTCGACCAGCACATAGCTCAATCCGAAGGTGAGCAAGAGCGGATCGTCGATCGACCGGCCATACAATGGACGCACCAGAACAAACTCGATGACCATGCCGAACACGCCGATCATGATCGGCGCGACCAGCAGCCCCCACCAGAAACTGCCCGTCAGGGACGCGACCCATAGTCCGGCATAAGCGCCGACCATAAACAGCGCACCGTGCGCGAAGTTCACCACGCCCAGCATGCCGAAGATGATCGACAGGCCGAGCGCGGCAATGACAAGGATCGCGCCGAGGGCAACTCCGGAGAAGAGCTGCATCAATATGAGTTCTGCATCCATTGGAGGCTTGGCTTTCCTGTCAGGCGGGAAAGCCGAGTTCGGTGCAACTCCGCAGAACATCCTCGGAAGCCGCTTCATTCGCAACGACCTGGAACAGGTCCATGTCGTTCTTCATGTCCGCCTTCTTTTTCGATTCGAGGACCAGCACCGACTGCACCGACTGATGATCGCACTTGCGATAGCGCTGCGGACCCTTTGCGACATCATACTTCAGGCCTTCCAGCGCGATGATCACCTTGTCGGTGTCAGTCCCGCCGGCCGCCTGCATCGCGAGCAGCAGCGAGTAAAGTCCGGTATAGCCGTAAGCGCCATAGTCCGTCGGGATCGCGCCGCCATTGGCTGCACGATACGCATCATTGAAGGCCTTCGCGGTGGGGATCTGGTTTTCCAAGCCCCAATAGTAATTGGCGCCGCCGACAACGCCTTCGAAAACATCGGGACCGACCGCCAGCCGCTGATTGTGCAGCAGCACCGGCACCACGATCTTCATTTGCTGCTTCATGCCAAAATCGACCGCCTGCTTGATCGAATTAGCCTGATCGCGACCAAAATTGCTGATGCACAGGATGTCGGGCCGCATCGACCGCAGGCGCGGCATGAAAGTCGAGTAATCGGCCGCGCCGAACGGATGCAGGATTTCGCCGACGCTTTCCGCGCCAATGGCAGCCTGCGCACGTTTGAAACCGCGCAGCATCTCGTGTCCGTAGGCATAGTCGGCCGAGAGATAAGCGACCTTCGAGCCTTTCTTGAAGGTGTGACGCGCCACAGCGCCAGCGGTCATCGTGGGGTTGAGCGCCTCGTGGAAGGTGTACTTGCTGAAGTCCTTCACCTCGTTAATGGTATCGGACTGGCTTATCGACACATAGAGGACACCGCGCGCGCGGGTCACTTCATTGACGGCAAGCTGCACGGCGCTGGAAAGCGATCCGACGACGGCATGCACCTTGTCCTTCTCGATCAGTTCCAGCGTCCGCGTCGCGGCTTCGCCGCCATTGAGCTTGTCGTCGCGCACCAGTAGCTCGATCTTGCGGCCACCGATGCCGCCCTTGTCGTTGAACTGCTTGACGGCGAGTTCGGCGCTCTTGACCTGATCCTTCGCTTCGGCGGCGAAGGGGCCGGTCAGCGGGGTCGGAAAGCCGATACGAATGGTATCGTCTGCTGCCCGTGCGACCCACGGCATGGCGAGATAGCTTGCTCCGGCACCGAAAGCCGTCAGTGCGCTGCGGCGGGAAATCTTTCGCTGAACAATATTTCGGATTATGTCCGTCATAGTTTCCTCCTCCATATGAGTTTGTTACGTTGTTTACTTCGTTAGAACCTTCCCAATGCCTTCAGGATTCTGCCCGGCGTCATCGGCACCTGTGCGATCGAGGCGCCGAACGGCGCCATCGCATCGTTGATCGCGTTGAGCGCCGCAGCAGAGGCTGCCGCAGTACCGGCCTCACCGACCCCCTTGGCCCCTAACTGCGTATCCATCGTCAACGTTTCGACGTGGGCAATCTCGATATCCGGCATCTCGACCGCCATGGGCACGAGATAGTCCGCGAGCGAACCGTTGGTGAGCTGGCCGCTTTCGCTGTAGATGCATTCTTCAAAGAACGCAGCACCGAGCCCCTGTACGACGCCACCACGTATCTGCTCGTCTACCAGCATCGGATTGATGACGCGGCCGCAATCTTCGACGACCCAGTGTTTCAGGATCTTGGCGAATCCTGTCTCGACGTCGAGTTCGATGTGACATCCCTGCATTCCGTTCGTGAATGCGAAGGGATAACCTTGCGGCGCATAATGATGTGCGACCGAAAGCTGCGCCTCCGCGCCGGGTGGTAGCGTATCCGACCGGAAATAGGCGATCCGCGCGATCTCGGCGAGTTCGATGCGCTGCTGTGCCGTAGCCGCATCAACGATCCAGCCGTTCTGAATGTCGAGCCTGTCCGGCTGTTCCTGCAAAATGGCGCCTGCGACGGAAAGCACATTATTCTTGAGTATGCTCGCAGCCCGGAGCGCCGTCTCGCCGCCGATGCCTGCTCCGCGGCAGGCCCATGTCGCACCGCCGTGCGGAGTCACTTCGGTATCGCCGGTGATGACCTTCACCCGCGCGCGATCGACGCCAAGATGCTCAGCAACAATCTGGCCGATGATGGTTTCGGTGCCCTGCCCCAGTTCGGTGACCGAGATCAGACAGCGGACATCACCTGACGGCGTGATCTTGATGATCGCGCCGTCCTGCGAGGAAATACGTGCACCGCCGACGCCATAGAACGCCGGTCCCGGATTGGTGATTTCAACGAACGCAGCGATGCCGATGCCGCGATGGATGCCGCTCTTCCTGAGTTCGGACTGCTCGACGCGAAGGCGATCGTAATTCATCATCGCGCGCAGTTTGGCCAGACAGGCATGATGGGACAGCGCTTCGAACTTGTAGCCTGTCGGCGACGTGCACGGATAGGCATCGTCCGGGATCAGGTTACGCGTGCGGACATCGAAGACATCCAGAGCGGCCTTGGCCGCGACCATGTCCACCAGCCGCTCAGTGACGGTGCAGGCAATCGGATGCCCGACGGCCCGGTACTGGCTCATCTGCACCTTGTTCTGAAACACGACTTGCAGATCCGCCCGGTAATTCTGGAAGCCGTAGGGCGCACCCATCAACCGGTAAACCTGATTGCCCTCGACGACGCTGGTGCGCGGATAGGCAGAGAATGCGCCGATGCCGGTGACGTCTTCCACATCCATGGCAAGGATGGTGCCGTTGGCATCCGCCGCCATGCGGGCACGGACCCGATGGTCGCGCGCATGAATGTCCGAGACGAATGACTCGATCCGGTCGGCGACATACTTGACCGGCCGGCCCAGCATCATGCTGAGGCCGACCACCGCCATGTCCTCATGATACATGTGCAGCTTCATGCCGAACGATCCGCCGATATCAGGCGCGATCACCCGCACGCAGGCTTCGGGGATGCCATAGTGCCGGGAGTAGATGTCCTGAAACTGGTACGGCGTCTGCGCGGCATGATGCACCGTCAGTTTTGGCTCGTTCGGATCGTAGTCGGCGACAATGGCGCGCGGCTCCATTGTCACCGCCGTGTGACGCCCGAAATGGAATTCGTCTTCGACAATATGCGCGGCGTTTGCAAAAATCTCGTCTACCCCACCGGTGTCGATTTTCCCGCGATAGCAGACGTTATCGCCAAGCTCAGGCGAGATCACCGGCGAGCCGGGCTCTCGCGCGGCATCGATATCGACGACCGCCGGAAGCTCCTCGAATTCGACATGGACCGCCTCGGCCGCATCCTCGGCCAGCGCGCGCGGTATCCGCGACAACGGCCACCACCGCCTGCCCCGACCAGACCACCTTGTCGACCGGCAGCGGCAGTTGCGGAGGCGATTTCATTCCCTTGAAATGGTCGAGCGTGCCGACCCACGGTGTACAGAGACGCGCAAGGTCCTCTCCTGTCGCCACCAGCCGCACGCCGGACATGTTGCGCGCGGCTTCCGCATCAATGGAAACAATACGCGCATGAGCGTGCGGGCTGCGCACGAACGCCGCATGCACCATGCGCGGCAGAACAATGTCCGTGACATAGCGCCCGCGTCCGGCAAGAAGCCGTTTTGCATTGGGGCGCGGGACCGAACGGCCGATATAGGAATTCGGACGATCAAGCGAGGTCAGCGGCGCATTCATGCGCTCACCTCCTCGATCTTCCGGGCCGCTGGCGCATCGGCGCGGCTCTGCGCAACACGCTCGATGGCATCGACAATCGCTTCATATCCGGTGCAGCGGCAATAATTGCCAGACAGCGCGTCGCGAATGTCCTCGCGCGAGGGCACGCCCGGCTGGGACAGCAGACCATAGGCAGTCATCAGCACGCCGGGGGTGCAGAATCCACATTGCAAGGCATTGCGCTGATGAAACGCTTCCTGGATATCCGCAATGACGGCCCGCTCGCTCAGCCCCTCGATAGTCTCGATTGTTGATCCGTCCGTCTGCACGGCGAATGTGAGGCAGGAGTGCACCACCCGACCATCCAATAAAACCAGACACGCGCCACAGACCCCCATCTCGCATCCGGTATGCGTGCCGGTCAGTTCAAGCGTCTGACGCAGAAAATCGGCCAGCGTGTCGCGCGGCGCCACGCTGCGCGACACCTTGCTACCGTTCACGATCAGGTTGATGTTGACCGGCTCGGTCATGCGCGCCCCATGGTCTGGCCAAGCAGGCGGCCCAGCAGAACGCGCGCGAGATGGAGGCGCATGGCGGGCGGCACCTGTTCATCCGCTGGCGGGGCAAGATCATCACCAACGACTGCCTGCGCAGCGACGATTGCCTCTTCGTTCAAACCGCGGCCAACCAATATCTCTTCAGCCCGCCGGGCACGCACGGGCGTGTTGCCGACGCCGAAGAATACGATGCGAATTTGCTTGATCACGTCATCCTCGAACTCTGCAAGAATGCCGGCGCCGACAAGAGCGAAATCGCCGCGCCGTCGCGCCAGTTCATGAAACGCCCAACGGTGACCGGAACGGACCACCGGAACATGAATCGCGACCAGCAACTCGCCGGGCTCTAGCGCCGTCTGAAACAGGTCAATGAAGAAGTCATCGGCGGCGACGCGGCGCGTTCCCTCGCGGTTTGCTATTTCCAGTTCGGCACCCGTCGCCAACGCTACCGCTGGAAATTCTGAAGCCGGGTCCGCATGGGAGATGCTGCCGCCGAGAGTGCCCTGGTTGCGGATGGCGGGATGCGCGACATGAGGCGCAGCTTCGCGGAACAACGGCGCATGTCTGGCAATGAGAGGATCGGTCATTGCCTCGCAATGCCGCGTCAGCGCGCCGATCCGCAGCCACTCGCCTTGAAGCTCGATGCCGCGAAGCGATTCAATATGCGCAATGTCGATCAGGATTTCAGGGGCCTGCAAACGCAGGGCGAGCGCAGGCACGAGACTCTGGCCGCCCGCGATATAGCTCGCGTCCTCGCCAGAATTTGCGAATGTCTCAAGCGCCTCGGCGACCGTGACGGGCCGCACGTAGCGAAATGCTCGGGCCTTCAAAACAAACCCCCCGGTTCGTTTATGCGTCCAGAATTGTGACCATCTGGTCTTAAATCTAGATCACGTCGCGCCCGGCCCGTCAATTAGAAAAGACCATTTGGTCACTTTTTGCGAATAAGGTATCTCGGTATCTCCCGCAATGCACCGAGCCCAAATGGCAAAAAAAGCAGTCAAAGCAGCCAAAAAACCGCAAAGGCGCAACATGCGGGCGGCTGACCGCGAACGCTTCATTGTCGACGAAGCGGTCCGGTTTTTCGCGGAGCAAGGATTTGGCGGGCAGACGCGCGAGCTAGCCAAGCGGATGGGCATCACCCATTCAGCGATCTACCGGCATTTCCCGAGCAAGGAGGCGCTGATCGAGCGCGTCTATGAAGAGATCTATCTCAGCCGATGGTCGCCGTCGTGGAGCGGCCTCATCCGCAATCGAAACCTTCCCTTGCAGACGCGGCTGGTCCGCTTTTATCTCGAGTATGTGGAGCAGGTCTTCGAGTATAATTGGGTGAGGATCTTCGTCTTCTCAGGCATGAAATCCTTCGACATCACCAAGCGCTACCTTGAGATCGTTCGGAAAGAAATCATCGAGCCGGCCTGTGGCGAACTGCGCCACGAACTCAAGCTGCCATCAAGCGACAAGGTGCCGCTGTCAGAACGCGAAGTGGAAATGTTCTGGGGATTGCACGGCCGCATCTTTTATATGGCAATCCGCCGCTTCGTCTATGACACCCCGACGCCGAAACAATTGGATACCATTGTCGTCGACGCCGTCCGGACATTTCTCGATGGCGCAAAGGGCTTGATGCCCGAGCTTGTGCCACCGCAAAAGCCGTGAGTTCGATTCAGCCATCCTGGATCGAAGCGATCCGCCTCGGGACCGATAATATAAAGAGACACTCCAGCCGAAGGCGTGAATCCACCGCGAGCGACCGCGTTGGACGCACGGACGGTCGCCTCCCTTTACCCTTCCCCGATCCGCCCCCAAGAGCGCCCGGCGCCGCCAGACGGCGCCAAAAGCACATTTGAGCAGTTGGCAATGCCTCATTGATATGTTACTGATATGTCAGTTGAGAAATTTCGTGGGAGAGCGGCGATGGAACTCGTTCAGACCGTCATGACGGATAGACAGCGGAAATATCGGGCGACCTACCGGGAGCGCGTCGCCGGCTGGTACAACGGCTGGCTCCATATCCTGCTGATCTACACCATCGGTTTCACAGCGCTTTATGTGTACATCGCGAACATTCACGACATTCGCACATGGGAATGGCTGACCGTTCCCGCCGTCTTCCTGATAGCGAACTTCTTCGAGTGGGCCGTGCATCGCTATGTGATGCATCGGCCATCCAACATCCCGGTGCTGCGCGCTGTCTATAGCCGCCACACGTTGATGCATCACCAGTTCTTCACCGAAGAAGAGATGCGCTTCGCGGATCACCACGACTGGCGCGTGACGTTCTTTCCGCCCTACGCGCTCGTCGTATTCACGTTCATGTCGATCCCCGCCGCCATCGTGGCCGGTTATGTGATTTCACCAAATGTCGGCTGGCTGCTGATTTCGACGACCACATCGATGTACCTGCTCTATGAATTCATGCACTTCTGCTGCCACGTTGAAGAGAACTGGTTCGTGCGCAACATGCCGTTCGTGAACACGATCCGCCGGCACCACACCGCGCATCATAACCAATCGATCATGATGGAGCGGAACATGAATCTGACCTTTCCCGTCATGGATTATGTGTTCGGCACCTCCGACCTCGATCGCGGATTGCTGGGCCACATTTTCAACGGCTACAACACGCGCTTTGTAAAGACGAACATGCGCAAGACCGCGCGGACGCCGCGGGTGTCAACCACCACGCTTCAGCAGACCGAAGCCTGATACGTTGGAAAGTGCGATGAGCCAGCTTGAACCAAATATCGCCGAGCTTGCCTGGTTCACCGTTCTCTGGAGCGTGTGCTGTTTCGGCTTTCTTCAGCTCGCCGGCATGTATCCGCTCGAGTCACGGGCCGCGAAGATACCCGTCCCGCTCGTGATTGCGAGCACCATGCTTTGGCTTGTCCTGTTGATCGGCGCATTTGCCTATGCGGTCGCCGAACTGCGCTGGAGCAGCATCGTCGTCGTCGCCGGCCTGCTGTTTCTTTTTATGCCCGAGCCGTTTCAGGCGATCCCGGAACGATGGCGAAACAGTTCGGCTGGACTTGTCGTTACGGGGCTTGTTCTGGCCGTGGCGCTGGTGGCTCTCGGTGCGTTCACATCAAACCCCGCGATGTCCTTTCTGAAATCCATTACCTGACAACCGCCATTCCGGAGACGATATATGCCGCATCGCATCAAGTTTCTTCTGTCCGTGGGCTGTCTCCTGACGGCTGCGGTCGCTTATTTCTACATGGCGCAAGCAGGCAAAGCAGGACCGAGCTACGCCGTCGCATTCCTTGGCGTGTTCGCCACTGTCGCCATGTGGGTCTTTCCTGAAGTGATGAAAAAGGGTGACGGCGACCGGCGCATCCGGTCGTAAGTGCACAAGGGGCCAAGGACATGACTCACTACGTCGGCGACAGAACGATTGATGGAATTGCGGTATCGGCTGATGGCAAACCATTACCGCCTTACTACGATCAGTTTGCCCTGACCGATCGCGGCTTTGAATGGAGCTACGAGGGGCCGGAGCCCGCGCAACTTGCTTTTGCGCTGTTGTACGATCATCTGCACGATGCCAACAGGGCCAAGGCGTTGCACGAACCGTTCATGAAGAACATCGTCGCGAATTTCGACAATGTCTGGGAGCTCACTTCTCGGGACATCGACGAATCGATCAAGGTCCTCGGCGCTTAAGCCAGCGTCACCCTCCCTGCCCGTTACCGGAATCAATCCATGGGGTCAGATTTTCGCGCCGCCGTGCTGCATAGAGTCGGCACGCCGCTGGCGATCGAGACAATCACTGGCGCGGCCGTTGGACCGGATGACGTCAGGGTGCGGATTCGCGCCGCCAGCCTTTGTCATACCGATCTGGAAGTGATGGAAGGGTCGCTTCGATACCCGTTGCCCATGGTTCTCGGCCATGAAGCATCGGGAATCATCGAGGAAACAGGCGCCGATGTGACCGGCCTCACGGTTGGCGATCATGTGGTGCTGTCGTGGAATCCGCATTGCGGTCACTGCTTCCAGTGCGACCGCGACCAGCCGATCCTTTGCGACACCTATCTTGAAGCCGGCCCCCGCGGGATGCACTTCGACGGCACGTCGAAAGCCACCCTCGCTTCGGGCTCTCCTCTTACCCATCTGATGTTCCTCGGAGCGTTTTCCGAGTACTGCGTAGTCCCGGCCCAGCAGGCGATTGTGGTGCCCAAGGATATTCCTTTCGACCGCTCCTGCCTGATCGGATGCGGCGTCATGACCGGGGTCGGCGGTGCATTGAACGTTGCCGACATCCGTCAGGGCGACACTGTCATGGTCTTCGGTTGCGGCGCGGTGGGGCTGGCCGCCATTCAGGGTGCAAGGCTCGCCGGCGCGGGGACCATCATCGCGGTCGATCTCGATGATACGAAACTTGAAATTGCCTCGCGCGTCGGCGCGGATCAATGCGTCAACGCAACCAAGAAAGACCCGGTTGAGGTGGCGCGGACGGCAACCCGCGGCCGGGGCGTGGATGTGGTGCTGGAATCCGCCGGCCACCCGACCGCCTTCAAGCAGACCACCGAGGCCGTGCGCCTTGGCGGCCAGGTGATCTGGCTTGGCAAGATCGACGTCGCCAAAGACGTGAGCTTCCGCTGGGGATCGCTGATGGGCGAAAAACGTCTGCGGCGTTCAAGCTATGGCGGCGCGCGGCCGCGGCGCGATTTTCCGCTTCTCGCCAAGGCTTATCTGGATGGACGCTTGAAGCTCGACGAACTGATCACCCACCGCATGAAACTCGAATCGATCAACGAAGGATTCGACCTTCTTCGTGCCGGAAAAACCATCCGCACGGTGATCGATTTCTAGAAGCCCGGATTTTCAGAAGCCAACGTCAAAGCGTCGATCGCGCAAAACTTTCAATATAGCCGACGAGGCGATCAGAGGCCGCACCTGCCCGGTCAGGATCACGCTCAGCGATGGCTTCCGCGACTTCCGCATGGAGCCGCGCGGCAAGCGGCAGATCGGCCGTCTCGCGGTAATGCTGATACCAGAAGCGGCGTGACAGACCGTGCATCAGGCCCATGGAACGGCTGGCGAACTCATTGCGCGCGGTCACGGAGATCAGGGCGTTGAACTCCTGATCGAGCCGCATGAACGCCATGGCATCGGATTTGAGTGAAGCGCGCCTCATGCTCTCCGCGATGGTGGCGAATTTCTTGCGCTCGTCGTCGCTTGCACGCTCCGCCGCCGCGCGGGCCATCAGCCGCTCAAGCTCCCGCCGCACCTCGGAGAAGCCGGAGTTGGCTATGCAGGTTGATCTCCGACACCAGAATGCCACGCCGGGGCAGAATATTCACAAGACCGTCGCGCGACAGCCGCTGAAGCGCCTCCCGGATCGGCGTCCGGCCGATTTTCAGCCGCTTCGCCAGCACCGCTTCGGACAGCACCGTTCCCGGCTCAAGCCGCAGCGTCACGATCATTTCTTCAAGTTCGGCGTAGGCCCGGTCCGTCATCGACAGTTCGGAGGGCAGCTCGGACGCGGAAATCTCGCGCCGGGACCGAGAACCAGTCGCGTGGCCGGCCAGCCTGCGGCCCGCACGTTTAGGCACCTTCGCTGTTGGCAACGGTTGAATGCTCCGTTTCTCGATCAGCAGCCAGGGCAGAATGTCATCTCAAGCCGGATGCGAACACGCGCATTATGCGTCTAAAGCGCTCCGGCTCAACGCTTTTCCGTTTCCGCGCACAAGAATCGTTAAACGCGCCGCGTCGAAGCGCCGCGCAACAATCGGGCTCCGTGTGAGCCAAACGCGGAGGCGGCGAACAATCAGGATCGCCGCCGCGCGCGTGACTTAGGCGGACAATTCGCGGCTGATCACAAGGCGCTGAATCTCGCTGGTTCCTTCCAGAATCCTGAGCACCCGCGCCTCACCCGGCAAGCTCGACACATCGTATTCCTCGAACGCGCCGTATCCGCCATGGACCTGAAGGGCGATGTCCGCAGCCTCGCCAGCCATTTCAGTGGCGAACAGCTTTGTCATCGAGGTTTCAAGACGGAATGGACGGTCCGCATCCGCGAGGCACGACGCATTGCGCACCATCAGTTCGGCGGCGTGAATATTCGTCAGCGCATCCGCGAGTGGAAACGTCAGCCCCTGATGATTGAATACCGGAACGCCGCCCACCTTGCGGCCGCCGCCGTATGACTTTGCAAGGTCCATCGCCTTGCGTGCAAGCCCCAGCGCCGTCGCTGCAACGAGAATGCGTCCGATGCTCAGGGTGGTGAGAATCTGCTTCAGGCCATCGCCGCGATTGCCGATGATGTTGGCCTTGGGAATGCGGCATTCATCGAGGAACAGCTCAACGGAGTCCGCGATGCGCCAGCCAATCTTGCGGCCGGGCTTGCCAACGGTGAAGCCGGGCGTACCGACCGGCACCACGAAGGTCGATAACCCGCGCGGCCCGAGATCCGGATCAGTCACCGCAACAAACGTCGTGACGCCATGCAGAGGCGTGCCGGCATTGGTCGAGAAAACCTTCGATCCCGAAAGCACGAACGAATCACCGTCCTCGATCGCGCGCATCTTCACGCTGGCAACGTCGGATCCTCCGCTCGGTTCGGTCACGCCAAAGGATGCAACTATATCTCCCCGGCAGAGCGGCTCGAGCCACTTCTTCTTGATCTCGTCCGAACCATAACGGGCGATGGTCGTCATAGGTGCGCTGTTGCACAGGTAGATCGCGGCAAATCCCGGTTCGACCCGCGCAAGCTGCTCAGCAACGATCGCGGCCCCGCGCGTGCCCAATCCGCCGCCGCCGTAATTCGGATCGTAGGCCGTTCCCATGAACCCCAGCGCGAGAAATTCCTTCATGAGCTCGGTCGGAAATTTATGCTCATCCGCGAACGGCTTGATCTTCGGGCGCAACGAGCCTTCCGCGAACTGCTGCAATCCATTGCGCAGCATGGTTTCGTCTTCGTTGAGGTCGAGTAGCATCGTTCTTGTCCTGCTGGTTAGGTTACTTCGCAGCGCGCATCAGCGCCGATATTTTCCGAGGGTTTGCTGCGCTGCTGTCTCGCGGCAATTATCCAGAAAGAGGCGGTTCGCTTCGAAGTCCATCGCCTCGGCGTCTTCCATCAGATAGTTCGAGAAGAAGCGTTTGGTCGCGTGCACGGCCGGCCGCGGCAGGTCCGCGATTTTCTGGGCGACACCCAGAGCCGTCTCAAGTGCCTTGCCATCGTCGCAACAATAATCGACCACGCCGATTGAGCGCGCGGCCTCACCGTCGAGTGGTTCGAGGCAAAAACACAGTTGCCGCGCCTTGACGAGACCGACGCGCGAGACCAGCGACTTGATGCCCCAAGGCGTCAGCCAGCCGTGAGGAACTTCCGGCAGGCTCCATTGCGATCCGCGCCCTGCGATCACGATGTCGCAGGACGTTGCGAGCGTGAAGCCACCGCCGACGGCGAACATCTCGACGGCTGCGACGACAGGCGTTTCAAGAAAGCCCATCAGACGCCCGAGATCGCCGCATTCCTGCTCGAAGCGGCCCATGGCCTCAAGATCGAGATTGCCGATGAACTTGAGATCGCTGCCTGCGGAAAAGCCCGGCGCCGCACCGACAAGCACGATCGCGCCGACATCCTTGTCGCGATCGAGCTTCAGCAGCGCACCCTTCACGCCATCGACTAGCGCCTGGTCCATCGCATTGCGGCGCGCGGAGCGTAGCAGCGTGACCATCGCTACCGCTCCGCGCATTTCAATGCCAACTACATTCTGCTCGTCGTTCATACTCATCTTCGCAGGCTTTGAGAAAACCGTGACACTCACGTCCCGAGATACATTTGCTTGACCTCGGGAGTTTCCGAGAGCTGCTTGGCGTCGCCGGACATGACGATGCTGCCCGATTGCAGGATGTAGGCCCGATCGGCGCAGCCCAGCGCCAACATGGCATTCTGCTCGGCGAGAAGAATCGCCAGACCCTCCCGCGCGAGATTCCTGACGATGGAGCCAAGTTCCTCGATGATGATCGGCGCAAGGCCGAGCGTCGGTTCATCGAGCAGCATCACCTTGGGGCGGGACATCAGGCCGCGGCCGATGGCCAGCATCTGCTGCTCGCCGCCCGACATCGACCCCGCGCGCTGAACGCGTCGTTCCCTGAGGCGAGGGAACATCACGAATATCCGCTCAAGATCGTCGTCGAGATCATTGCGGTCGGCGCGATGATAGGCCCCCATCAGCAGGTTTTCATGGACGGTCAGCCGCGGGAATATCTGGCGACCCTCAGGCACGAGCACCAACCCGGCCTGAACACGATCCACGGTGGACAACGCCGCAATATCCTTGCCGCCGAAACTGATCGTGCCGGAGTCCGCCTTCTTGAGACCGGCCGTCGTTCGGAGCGTCGTCGATTTACCGGCCGCATTCGAACCGATGAGCGCGACAACTTCCCGCTCGCGAAGCGAAAGGCTCACGTCACGCAGAACCTTCTGCTTGCCATAGCTGACGTTGAGATTTTTCAGATCAAGCATGTTTCTTGCCCAGATAGGCGGTCACGACCGCGTCGTTGGCGAGAACGTCGGCGGTCGTTCCGGAAGCGATAACGGCCCCGTGGTGCAGGGCGATAGACCGGTCGGCAAGACGTCCGAGAAAACCCACCTTGTGATCGATGATGCAAAGCGTCACACCGTGCGTCTTCAGATCGCGAAGTACTGCATCGAGATTGGTGATCTCGTCATGACCCAGCCCCGAAGCCGGCTCATCGAGCAGCAGCAATTCCGGGTCGCAGACCATTCCCATCGCGACGCCAAGCATTTTCTCACCGCCATAGGACAGCGCGCCGGCCTCGTCATTACGATGCTTGAAAAGCCGGCACAGTTCGAGCATCTGATCGATCTTGATGCTCAGTGTCTTTTCAAGACCGGCCGTCATGCCCTTGCCGAGCAGCGTCCACAAACGTCCCGCGCCAAGCGCGCGCTTGACGTGAAGGTGACATGCAATGCGCATGTGCTCAGCCACGGTCAGTTCCGGGAAGAGCTGAGGATTCTGGAAGGTCTTGACCAGTCCCTGCTGCGCGACCTGAAACGGCGTCAGCGCGTTGATGTTCTCACCTTTCCAGATGATCTCACCGCTTGTCGGCTTCAGGATGCCGGCGATAAGGCTGAGCGTCGTCGTTTTTCCCGACCCGTTTGGTCCGAAGATTCCAATGATCTCGCCGCGTTCGATACCGAACGTGACATTCGAGACGGCGGTCAGGCCACCAAACCGCTTTGTGAGATTCTTGATATTAAGCAGCATTTTTTCTGCTCGTCATAAGACCCATGATGCCCTTCGGCATGACGAGGATCACGAAGATGAGGATGGCGCCGTAAAGCGCGATGCGAAATTCGGCGCTCAGCTCGATCACGTGAGGAAGCGCAGTCAGCATGAGCGCGCCGATCACCGGGCCGATCAGCGAATTGACGCCGCCGAGCAACACCATCGCGACGATGTCGAGGCCGAGAGGGATCGACAGATAATGCGGCTCCACAAACCCTGCATAGAAGCCGTAGAAAGCGCCCACAAGACCGGCCAGCGCGCTGCCGATGGCAAAGCTGACGAGCTTGTACTTGAAGACGTCGATGCCGAGCGTTTCCCCAAGCTGGTCGTTGAGCCGGATAGCGGCAAGACAGTAGCCAATCCATGAACCCAGAACGCGCTGGCAGATGATGTAGACAACTACCAGCAGAACCAGCGTCACGTAGTACCAAGACACGCCGCTCGAAAACGTCAGACCGCCCCACGGCGTCCACAAAGACGGCTTCTCAACCACCGTAATTCCAAGCGAGCCGTTGGTGACGCTGTTCCAGTTCAGCGTGATCAGCCGCAGGACTTCCGAAAACGCCATGGTGACGACGGCGAAGTAGAACTCCTTCAGCTTGAAGCGGAAACAGATCGTGCCGACGAAGATGGCCAGCACCGCCACCAGCGCGAGCGCGCACGGGATGGCGAGCCAGAAATTCCATCCGAAAGTCGTGACCAGGATCGTCACCACATAGGCCGACACTCCGAACGAAGCCGCGTGAAACATCGAAAGCTGGCCGGTGAATCCAAAGATCATGTTGAAACTCACGGCGAGCGATGCCGCCATGAAACCATAGATCGCGATTGCCAGCGTGGAATCGCTTTTGACGAACCACGGCGCCACCAATGCGACGAGCAGACCGCCTAGAATCGCAAATCTCATGACCGATCTCCAAACAGCCCGCTCGGGCGAACCAGAAGTATTGCGATGAGGAAGACGAGCCCATACGCGTCACGGAAAGCGGACGGAAAGAACACCGATCCGATGTTTTCACTCACGCCCAGAATGATGCCGCCGCCAAGCGCGCCGATCACGCTGCCCACGCCCGCGAGGATCGCGGCCTCAACCGCCTTCAGGATGTAGGCCGTGCCTATGGTCGGCTCGACCGAGTACATGCTCGCGTAGAGCCCGCCACCCAGCCCCGCGAGCGCCGTGGAGTAGACAACGACGATGGTCTGCAAGCGCTCGGTCCGAATTCCCATCAGCGTCGCGGCTTCAGGATTTTGCGCATACGCAAACGCCGCACGGCCAAGCCATGTGCGCGTCAGCGCCAGATAGGTGCCGAAGATGATGGCGAGGAAAACCACGCACACCACGATCTTGATCTTGGGCAGAAACATTCCGGCGACCTGGAAGGCGCCCGGCAGGACGTAAGTCAGATCCTTCGGTGTCGTCGTGAAGGCCACAAGGACAAGCGCCTCGAACACCGAGATCAGGCCGATCGAGACCAGAAGACCGTTGACGAGATTGCCCCGCGTGAAGCGGAACAGCATCAGATCGGACAGATAGCCGATAATGCTGACGGTGATGACCGCGCCAACCACCGCCAATGGATACGGAAGGTGGGTCACGTCGTAGAGATACCATGTGCTGTAGGCGCCGAGCATCATGAACGCTCCGAGAGCGAAGTTCACGATGCCAGTGAGCCCAAATGTAAGCGTCACCCCCAACGCGATGATGCCGTAGAGCGAGCCTACGATGATGCCGTTGAGCAACTGACCGAGAATGAGCTGTGTCATGGATAAATGTACCCGTTGCGGTTTTGCTCCGCGGAAAACGCCGTCATGCGCATTTGAATGCTCAAGGAACGGCGCCCGGGATGAGCCCGGGCGCCGCCCGAGTCCCGGCTATTTGGTCGGGTCGAACTTGACGACCTCGATCGCACCGCCCTTGCGAACATGCACAACGTCAAATCCGAAAACCGCCTCGCCGGTCTTGTCGTATTTGATTTTCCACATGCCGTCGTAGGTCATGTCCATGAGCGTCTGACGGATCTTGGCGACGTCACTGACCGTTCCCGCCTTTTGCATGGCTTCGACGAGCATGTAGACATGGTCGTAGCAGGATGACGAACAGAGCGGCGCTTGGTCGTACGGGAAATCGCGCTTGAAGATTGCCTTGTAGCTCTCGACGAAAGCCTTGGTCTTCGCTTCCTTCTTCTCGGCGTCCTCGAAATACTTCGGAACGTAGGCAATATAGTCGACGATCGCGTCCTTGTTCTTGAGCGCCGGCCCGATCGAGCCGCGCACCAGGAAGAAGCGATTTCCGAAGCCGGACTCGGTGGACTGCCGCACGATGTCGTAGAGCACCGCGTCGGAGTAACCCGGGAATAGGATATCGGGCTTGCCCGACGCCAGCTTGGCAAGTGCAGCGCTAAAGTCCTTCGTGCCTGGTTCGAAAAGTTCAACCTGGAGTTCGATGCCGGCGTCCTTGAAGAGACCGGTATAGATGTCGACTGCGGTCTTGCCGAACGCATCGTTCTGGAAAAGCATCGCCACCTTCTTGGTGTTCAGCTTTTTCAGATAATCGACCATCAGCTTTCCGAAGCCTGATTGTCCCGCGTCCCAGTTCCATGTGCGCAGCAGATAGTCATGATCGGGCTTTCCAAGCGCATGGTGCGCGGACGTCGCACCGGCGAACAGAAGAAACTTGCCGTTGTTCTGATTTGCGATCGGTTCGATCGCGTTGAAGACGTTTGTCAGAAACGGCCCGAAGACGAAGTGGACGTTCTCTTCCATCATCTTGCGGAACTGCACGGTGGCTTCGCGTGGCTCTCCGCGCGTATCCATCTGCAACAACTGGATCTTGTAGGTCTTGTCGCCGACCTTGAAGCCGCCCTTGGCGTTGATCTCTTCAACCGCGACCTTGGTGCCTTGCGCCGACATCCAGCCGTACGTCGCTGTGGCTCCGGTCAACGCTTCGATCTGCCCGAGCTTCACTGTTTCCTGGGCCGCGGCCATCTGGCCGATCGACATTGCAGCCGTTGCAAGTGCCGCAATCACGCATGTTTTCTTTATACTAAACATTCCACTGTTCCTCCCCGAACGGTGTTGTATTATTCAAGTGACGTACTAGTAATATATTACAAATCGGCGGTCAACGGCTTATGGGCAAAACAACGGCTGTGAAGATCGTCGAGGAAAGCGTGCAGCGCACTGTCCTTGTTTGTGCGCTTGCGCTAATTGACACTCCGGTAAAGTGGTATCGCTGAGCACGTCACAGGCTGCACATCCGTTTTGAGGCTTTCATCATCACATGGCTAAGAAAACCGGACTTTCCCCCCGCCCGAATCCCAGGCCGACACGGCCCACCGGCGGCTCGAGGAAATGATCGTCACGTTGCAGCTTCCTCCTGGCAGCCACTGGTCGGAGGAGGGTCTGGCCGACCAGATCGGCATCGGACGAACACCTGTCCGCGAGGCCGTGAAGCGTCTCCAGGCGGATTATCTCGTCAGTATCTTGCCGCGGCATGGTCTGATGATCACGGAAATCAATGTTCATGAGCAGTTGCTCGTGATCGAATTCCGGCGCGAGCTCGAAGCCTTCATTTCAAGGCGCGCCGCGCTCCGCATTGCTGCATCTGAAAAGGAGCTGCTCACCGTAGCCGCCCGGGAAATCGACAGCGCCGGGGCCAAGGGCAATCTGCAAAAATATCTGCGCGAGGTTTTTAACGCCAACCGCCTGATTGCGACCGCATCAGGAAATCCCTTTGCGGCAAAATCAATTTCTCCGCTCCATGCCATGTCCCGGCGGTTTTACTACCGCTATGAAAGGGATCTTCAGAACCTCGGCGCGATGGGCAAGCTTCACGCGGAGCGCGCACGGGCTGTGGTCCAGCAGGATGAAAAACTGGCCGTTGAAAAAGCCAATGGGCTGATGGATCAGATCGAGAATTATACCCGGCGCATATTCAATCTCAGCGTCGGCGCCCTGTAGACGCCGACGCTGATATCGCGCAGGCAGCCGTCAGCCTGCCTTCCGGTCCAGCACTGAGCCGGCGAAGAACGCAGCATCCATTTCCTTGAGTTGATCAGCGATCTGCAAAGGCGCAAACTCCATTTGCCCGAGCACGTCGCGGCGCACATCGATACCCGGCGCCACCTCCGTCAGAATCAGCCCCTTTGGCGTGACATCGAACACCGCACGTTCGGTGACAACCTGGGCGGTCTGGCCGCGAAGAACGCCGGATGCAACCGAATAGGTGATGTGCTCGACGCTGGGGACGAACTTGCGCACCTTGCCTTCCTTGACAATGCGCAGCTTGCCGCCATCGAATTCGACCTCAAGCCCGCCGGTCGTGAACGTTCCGGTGAATACCAACCGCTTCGCGTTTTCAGCGATGTCGATGAACCCCCCTGCTCCGGGATTCGCCACGCCGAACCTCGGACATTGACGGTGCCCTTCTCATCGAACTGGGCAAAAGCCAGCGCCGCGAATTCACAAAGGCCGCCGTCGATCGCATCGAACTGGTAAGCGCCGTCGAGAATCGCATCCGGATTGAGGTTCGCCGAGAACTGCCAGCCGGACATGACGATGCCGCCATATGAACCGTGCTCGGTGGTGAACCAGTAATCCTGCAATCCGCCATCGATAAACTTTCCCTGCTCGGCCATGACGAGGGGAATGTCCGCGGCTGCGCCAAAGCCGAAGATGGAAAGCTCGCGCTTGCGCACTTCTTTCGCCGCGCGCATCGCGACGACCTTGTCCGCGGACATCGGGATGGGCGGCAGTTGCGACAGCGGCTTGCGAGAGCCGCCGAAGAAAGCGGGATCGTATTTCACATCCGTGGTCATCATCATTTCTGGATCGACGACAACCGCATCCACAAACATGCCAGGAATCCGGACCTCGCTGGCGGGACGCGCGGCGTGCGCGACCTGACGGCGCACTTGCGCGATCACGCGCCCCCCACTCCCCTTTGCGGCCAGCGCCAGAGCGATGTTCGAGGAAACGAGTGCATCGTTTTCAAACGAGAGGTTGCCGTATTCATCCGAGGACGACGCGCAGATAAAGACAGTGTCGAGCTTCCAGGCCGGATAAAATAGATACGGATTGCCGTCAAACTCGACCCGCTTGACGAGATCATCTTTTGCAAGCTCGGTGAACCGGCCGCCTCCGTGCTTGGGATCGATGTAGGTATCGAGGCCGATACGCGTCATGTAACCCGGACTGCGGCGCGCCACTTCGCGCAGCCAATGCATCGTTGCCCCGATCGGCCACGAGTAGGCCTCGATCTTGTTTTCACGGATCAGCCGCATCAGTTCCGGCCGCTTGCCGGTGACGGGATCGACGGGGTTGATGTAGGAACCGCCGACGATGCGCTTCATCAGCCCTTCCTGGGCGACGTGATCCATCCCCTTGATGCCTTGGGCATCGCCGGTCCCGACAGGAAAATAGAATGTGAGATTCCTCGGGCTTGCTTCCTTCCGGAAGCGGTCACCCAGCGCCTTGAGAAGCGCATCAGGCGTGACCCACCCGATGACACCGACGCAGCCGACGGACGATCCGTCAGGAATGGACGCCACTGCCGCTGCGGCATCGACAATCTTGCTCATGACTTCACCGTAAAACGCTTGAAGGTTTTTTGAGAACTGGGAGACTCGCAGTTCAACGCGAATTCGCGCGAAGCAACTTCATCGAGGCGCTCGGCATCGGCCATGATGAAAGGCTCGAAGAACCGCTTGGTTGAAGCGACCGCCTCGGGCGGCACCGCCGCGAGCTGGTTGGCGACATCCATTGCATGGGACAGCGCGGAGCCTGGTTCGGCAAGATCGTCGACGAGGCCGATTCGCTCCGCTTCAATCGCATCGATCGGTTTGGCGCCCCATGTCAACCGCCGCGCCCGCACCGGCCCGACCCGCGCGATCAGCGCCATCAGGCCCCACGGCGGAAGCCAGCCGTTCGGCGCTTCAGGAAGATGCCAGCGCGCGTTGGATGCGCTCACGACAATGTCGCACGACGCCGCGAGAATGAAGCCGCCACCAAGCGCATAGCCTTCCACCGCTGCGATCACCGGTTTCGCCCGATAGCCGATCGCTCGCGCAAACGCCGCCGTCACCGCTTCGTGGTGGCACATTTCCCCAATCGACAGACCCGCCAGCTCCTTCAGGTCACTCCCCGCGCAAAATGCAGGCGCAGCACCCGTCAGGACAATCGACCTCACATTTTTATCATGCTCGGCCGTGGTGAGTGCGGCGCCAAGCTGCGCCATCAAATCGGAGCCCAAGGCATTGCGGCGCTGCGGCCGGTCGATTGTCACGACCGCCACCGCTCCCTGTAACTGGGATTTTATCATTCTGAAGGTGTCCTATTGGCCGATGCGGGCGCCGTCGGCGTTCACGGCGGCGCGGACATCCCGTCCGCTGATCTCGCGTGGTGACAGGTTGTTGCGGACTGCCATGACTGCGGCGTGACCGATGGCGTGGCCATACGCAAAGCATTGCGCCGTCACCCGGGCCGACGCCACCGCCTCGTGCTCCGCCGAAAGACAGCGGCCCGCGACCAGCAGCCCCTCGCCCCGTTCAGGGACAAAGCAGCCATAAGGAACTTCGTAATAGTCGTTGAGCAGCCATTCGACTTTGGGCTTCTCGCCGGAATGAAGCTCGATCGGCCATGGCGAAACGGCGATGCCGTCATTGAACTTGGTTCCTTGCACCACATCGGAATTCATCAGGCGCTTGACGCCCGACACCTGCCGGGTCTGGCGAACGCCCACCTGAACTCCAGTGTCGTTGAGGAAAGCGTTCTCGCAGCCGGCAAGGTTGTCACGGAAGAAGCGTGCATACTCCCTGGCCTGAAGCCGCCCCTCGATTTCCGCATCGGTGAAATCGCGTGCGAATAAAGTGTTGAGTTCCCGCCCGTCAGGTCCAATCACCCGCGTGCAGTTGCAGAGCAACTCATTCGGGCGCGTGGTCGCAAACAGCCAGATCTTTGCCCGGGGCAGGACGTAATCGCCGGCATTGTGTTTGGCCCGGATTATCGCCGAGATCTTCTCCGGCATGATGGTGTCTGCGCCGTACTCCGCGATAAAGCGGTCGACATCGACGCCCATCATCCGGAAGATCATCGTGGGATTTTGAACCTTGCCTTGGTCGCCGACGAAATTCGGCAGGCCGGCCATCGCGACGACGTCTGCGTCACCGCTGGCATCGATCACGATTTTTGCACGGGCATCCAGCGGCCCCTGCTTGGTCCAGACCTTCAGCCCCGCAACCTTGTCGCCATCCATGTGAACGCCGGTCGCGACAGCGTGGAAAACGATATCCACGCCGGCTTCGCGCAGCATGGCGTCAGCCGCCTCGCGCCAGACATGAGGATCATGCACCCTGGCCCACGTCTTTCCGTACAGCACCGGGTCCGCAAGACCTCCCATCGCCTCGAGGCGGCGGCAAAATTCATCCGCAAAACCGAAAACCACCTGTTTCGGGCCAGCAGAGAGATTTTCCGTCGCTTCATAAAGACCGCAAACGGTTCCGGACAGGCCCGCGACCGCGCCGCCGCCGCAAAATCCGTAGCGCTCGATCACCGTGACCTTCAGCCCCTGTCGTGCGGCTGAAATCGCGGCGGCCACACCGGCCGCGCCACCCCCGACGACCACGACATCTGTATCAATCCGACTGGCGTCGCGAAAATCCAAGATCCCGGCCCTCTGATATTTTACTGATGCACTATTGGTATCTCATAATGCAAAAGCTGCAACGTTGCAACCGCATAAGGGGGCGGAAGTGCGCAACATGGGCATGGAATGGGAGAGCAGCGGATCGTTTCTAAACTGGCGGAGATTCTGCGTTCCGCCGCGGTCCGGCCGTCGTGAGTGAACATGACGGCGCCGATGCCCTGCTTTCGCAGAGCAGACAAAGCATGGGAGAGTGGCTATTTGCCGGCCCGCGATCGCAAAATGCGCCTGCGACACGCCATCCCTACCGACTGGCGATAGGCCACATGCTTTCGCAGACCTTAAAATATTTACGTAGGAAGCTCGCGACCTCATTCAGTGTTTTCCAAGCATTTTAGGCGATACATCCAGACTTGCGCTCTCCAGGGCAACCAGGATGAATTTCAATCACCACCCAATACTCGCACCCGCGCTCGAACAAGCCATCGATGCCGTCGTCCTGATCGACGACGCCAATCGCATCACCCTGTTCAATGCCGCCGCCGAGCGTCTCTGGGGTTACGATCGCGATGACGTGCTGGGAAAGGATGTCAAATTCCTCGTTCCGCGCGACATCCGTCCGGCCCATGACGGTTATGTCGAGGCCAATCGGAAGGGACAGACAAACAAGATTGTCGGCACCAGCCGCGAGGTTCGCATCGAACGAAAGGACGGCAAGGAAGTCTGGGGTTCTTTCTCCCTGTCAAAGATCGATGTCGACGGCAAGATCCACTACATGGGATTCATCCGCGACGTGACCGAAGAGGTTCACCGCCGCGAGGAACTACGCCTGCTCTCGCTGGTGGTGAACGAAACCGACCGTACCGTCATGGTGCTCGACCAGAACCGCCGCATTATCTACGTCAATCGCGCTTTCAACGAATTGTTCGGCTACAGCCTCCCCGATGTCCTCGGAAAACTGCCGACCGATTTCCTGACTGGCGGCGAGACCGATGCCGATACCTTGACTCGTTTGCGGCGGAAGGCGTGGCAAAGCCGGGGCTTCACCGAAGACATCCTCTGCTACGACCGCAGCGGCAACGCCATCTGGGTTTCAGCCGCCGTCAACCCGATCCTCGACATGCGGGGCGAAGTCGCCAACGTCGTCGTCGTGCTGACCGACATCACCTCACTCAAGCGCGTTCAATCCTTGCAGGACGATGTTCTCGACGCCCTCGCCAGCAATCTCTCGCTCCCCGAAGTGACCGACGTCCTGTGCCGTCGCGTGGAGGCCATCGCACCGGATATCGTCTCATCCGTCCTGCTGGTCGACACGGAAAAAAAGTTGCGGCCGCTGGCCGGCCCCAGCCTACCCGCTGCATATTGTGAGGCCCTCGATGGTGCATCGGCAGGTGAGAACGCCGGGTCCTGCGGCACCGCCGCCTGGCGCGGCGAGCCTGTCTATGTAACTGATATCGAAACCGACCCGTTATGGGCCAGCTACAAACACCTTGCCCTGCCGCACGGTCTCAGGGCCTGCTGGTCTTCGCCGATCAAGTTGAGCGACGGCCGTATCGCCGGCACCTTTGCCTTCTATTACCGCGAACCGCGCGGAACAAACCTGTTCCACCAGCAGATTGTCAAAGCCTGCCTGCATCTGTGCAAACTCGCTATCGAGCGCGACGAGGCTCGCCGCCAGATCGCGTTGCTCTCGCATTTCGATTCCTTGACCGGCTTGCCGAACCGGTCTCGACTTCTGGAAGAAACCGCGACCCTGCTCCGCAAAGCCGGGGGCGAAGACAAGAATGTGGCGATCTTCGCCATCAATCTCGATCGCTTCAAGGACGTCAACAATAGCCTCGGCCACGCGATCGGCGACAAGGTGTTGATCGAAGTCGCTTATCGCCTGCAACGACTGGTCAACAACTATGCTGCTGTCGTCGGCCGCACCGGTGGCGATTCCTTTGTCATCGCGCTCCCCGATTGCAACGCCGCACGCGCCACCGCCGAGGCCGACAGGATTCTCCGCGCGATCTCCGAGCCGACCAAGATACAGGACTTCAGCCTGGCGCTGTCCGCAAGCATCGGCATCAGCATTTTCCGCGACAATGGTGTCGATCCGGAGACCCTTCTCACGCACGCCGAAACTGCGATGTATCAGGCGAAGTCAGCCGGCCGCGCCATCTACCGCTTTTTCAGCCCCGAGATGAACCAGCTTGCCCAGGACCGCCTCGTGCTCGGCGCCGCTCTGCACAACGCCCTGTCGATGAATCGGCTGAGCCTTCACTATCAGCCGCAGATCGACCTCAGTTCGAATGCGCTTCACGGCATCGAGGCGCTCGCCCGCTGGCATGATCCGGAACTGGGCGACATCTCGCCGGGGCGCTTCATCCCTCTGGCCGAGGAAATCGGCCTGATCGAAACCATCGGCAAATGGTCCCTTCGTGAAGCCTGCCGCCAGATGGCGGCGTGGCGCGGCACCGGCATCTCGATTCCCACCGTTTCGGTCAATCTGTCGCCGCTGCACTTCAACGATTGCAGCTTGCCCGGCTATGTCGCCGGCCTGCTCGAAGAATTCAGTTTGCCCGCCGCTTGCCTCACCGTCGAAATCACCGAGAGCGTCATGATGGACGCTGGTCCCGAAACGCTTCGAACGCTGGCAAGACTGCATGAAATAGGCGTGGGCCTTTCGATGGACGATTTCGGAACCGGCTTCTCTTCGCTGTCGAACCTCACCCGGATGCCGATCACCGAACTCAAACTCGACCGCAGTTTCATGCTCAATTTCGAAACCGACCCCAGCGCCCAGGCCGTCGCCACTGCGGTCGTGCGCATCGGCCAGAGCCTTGGCATGACCGTCGTCTCCGAGGGCGTCGAAACCGAGAGCCAGGCACGGCTCCTCCGCCTTCTCAACTGCACCGTCGCCCAGGGATATTATTTCGCGAAGGCGATGAAGGCTTGTGATCTCGAACAATGGATCCGCACCGGTCGATCGGCCGGGACGGAACTCCTCAAAGCCAGCGCCTGAGCATCGATGATGTATATCCGCGCTTTTGGGGATGCGGCCCCCAATAAGCGGAATTCGCTGTCACCCCATGCGAATGGTCTGCCTGGCACTGGCGCGCCCCTAGGCGACAGCATCTCGCCTCCCGGATACTTACAGCGACCGCTTGAAGAAATGAGCGATTTCGCCGATGACGCCTCTTCGGAATGTGAGGACGCAGATGACGAAGATGGCGCCCTGGATCACGGTGACCCACTGGCCGAAACCGGCCAGGTACTGCTGCATGGCGATGATGACGAAGGCGCCGACGACGGGACCGAACACGGTGCCGAGGCCGCCGACCAGGGTCATCAGCACGACCTCGCCGGACATGGTCCAGTGCACGTCGGTCAAGGACGCATTCTGCGCCACGAACACCTTCATGGCGCCGGCAAGGCCAGCGAGGCTGCCCGACAGCACGAAGGCCAGGAACTTGTACTGGTCGGTCTTGTAGCCCAGCGAGATCGCGCGCTGCTCGTTCTCGCGGATCGACTTCAGCACCTCGCCGAACGGCGAGTTGATCGCCCGGTAGATCAGCAGGAAGCCGAGCAGGAACACCGCCAGCACGACGTAGTAGAGCGTCGTCGTGTTCGACAGGTCGAGGAAGCCGAACATCATGCCCTGCGGGATGCCCTGGATGCCGTCCTCGCCATGGGTGAACGGGGTTTGCAGGTAGATGAAGAACAGGAGCTGCGACAGCGCCAGCGTGATCATGGCGAAGTAGATGCCCTGGCGGCGGATCGCGATCAGTCCGGTGATGACACTCAGCGCGCAGGCGCCGGCGACGCCGAGCACAATGCCGATCTCCGGCGCGACGCCCCAGACCTTCAGCGCGTGCGCGGTCACATAGCCCGCGGTGCCGAGGAACATGGCATGGCCGAACGACAACAGGCCGCTGTAGCCGATCAGGAGGTTGAAGGCGCAGGCGAACAGCGCAAAGCACAGCGCCTGCATCACGAAGTAGGGATACAGCCCGGTCAGCGGCACGATGGCCAGCAAGGCCGCCATCACCACAAAGGCGATCATCTCGTCGGTGGTGGAGCGGCCGGTGGCCGGAACGGCGTTGTCGGTGATTGTGGTCATACGAGTGTCCTGAATCCGAAGTTCGCCTCATTTTGCAGCGCGTCCCCAAGCGAACTTCGGATTCGAAAGGACACTCGCAAAATAAAATTCCTAGTGTGGGTCTGGTTCGCAAGTCCGCAAATGGACGTGCTGAGATACCGTTGCGGACTTGCGAACCACCACACTAGGTCGCCCGTCCCGTCAGTCCCGTCGGCTTCACCAGCAGCACCAGCACCATCAGCACGAAGACCACCGTGTTGGAGGCCTCCGGGTAGAAATACTTGGTCATGCCCTCGATCACGCCGAGCGAGAAGCCGGTGATGATCGAGCCCATGATCGAGCCCATGCCGCCGATCACCACCACCGCGAACACCACGATGATGAGGTCCGCGCCCATCAGCGGGCGCACCTGGTTGATCGGGGCCGACAGCACGCCGGCAAGGGCGGCAAGGCCGACGCCCAGCCCGAAGGTCAGCGTGATCATGCGCGGCACGTTGATGCCGAAGGCGCGCACCAGCGTCGGATTCTCGGTGGCGGCGCGCAGGTAGGAGCCGAAGCGCGTGCGCTCGATCGTGTACCAGGTCGCGATGCAGACCACGAGCGAGAAGATCACGACCCAGCCGCGATAGATCGGCAGGTACATGAAGCCGAGGTTGACGCCGCCCTTGAGAATGTCGGGAATGGCATAGGGCAATCCCGACGAGCCGAAATAGTTCTGGAACACGCCCTGGATGATCAGCGCCAGGCCGAACGTCAGCAGCAATCCATAAAGATGATCGAGGCCGGTCAGCCATTGCAGCATGGTGCGTTCCAGCAGGATGCCGAATCCACCGACGATCAGCGGCGACAGGATCAGCGCCCACCAGTAGTTGATGCCGCCGAGGTTCAGCAGGAAATACGCGACGAACGCCCCCATCATGTACAGCGCGCCATGCGCGAAGTTGATGATGTTGAGCATCCCGAAAATCACCGCAAGCCCAAGACTGAGCAGCGCGTAAAACGACCCGTTGATCAATCCCACCAAAAGCTGGGCGTATAGGGCTTGGTACACTTCAATTCACCGCCGTAAATTTAAGAATGGATTTTCCAGAACGACCGACCACTGCCTTACACGCCGAGATACGTGTGGAGTTTTTCCATGTTGGCCTGGAGTTCGGAGTTCGCGAATGTGTCGATGATCCTGCCGTGCTCGACGATGTAGAAGCGGTCGGCGACGGTGGAGGCGAAGCGGAAGTTCTGCTCCACCAAGAGGATGGTGAAGCCTTCCGCCTTCAGCCGCGCGATCATCTTGCCGATCTGCTGGATGATCACCGGCGCAAGTCCTTCGGTCGGCTCGTCCAGCATCAGGAACCGGGCGCCGGTGCGCAGGATGCGCGCGATCGCCAGCATCTGCTGCTCGCCGCCGGACAGCTTGGTGCCCTGGCTGCCGAGCCGTTCCTTCAGGTTCGGGAACAGTTCGAAGATCTGGTCCAGCGTCATGCCGCCAGAGCGGATCACCGGCGGCAGCAGCAGGTTCTCCTTCACATCGAGCGAGGCGAAGATGCCGCGTTCCTCCGGGCAGAACGCCACCCCGAGCCGCGCGATCTTCTCCGCCGGCAGCCGGATGATCTCGCTGCCTTCGAACGCCACCGAGCCGGTGCGCTTGCCGATCAGGCCCATCACAGACTTCAGCGTCGAGGTCTTGCCCGCGCCGTTGCGGCCGAGCAGCGTAACCACCTCGCCGGGGCGGACCTCGAAGTTCATGCCGTGCAGGATGTGGGACTCGCCGTACCACGCCTCGAGATTCCTGACGGTGAGCACCGGAGAGCTGGCAGTATTACTCATGGCCGGCCCCCAGATAGGCTTCCTTGACCCGCGGGTCCTTCGTCAGCGTGGCGTAGTCGCCTTCCGCCAGCACCTTGCCGCGGGTCAAGACCGTGATGGTGTCCGACAGGTTGGCGACCACGTTCAGGTTATGCTCGACCATCAGGATCGTGTATTTCTGCGAGATGCGCTTGATCAGCGCCGCCACCTTGTCGATGTCCTCATGGCCCATGCCGGCCATCGGCTCGTCCAGCAGCATCATCTCCGGATCGAGCGCCAGCGTGGTCGCGATCTCCAGCGCCCGCTTGCGGCCATAGGGCATCTCCACCGCCGGCGTGTTGGCGAAATCGCTCAGGCCCACGTCCTCAAGCAGCTCCCGCGCCCGGGTGTTGTATTGATCGAGCACCGACTTCGAGCGCCAGAAATCGAACGACGAGCCGTGCTGACGCTGCAACGCGACCCGCACGTTCTCCAGCGCCGTGAGGTGCGGAAACACCGCCGAAATCTGGAACGACCGCACCAGCCCCAGCCGCGCCACGTCGGCCGGCGCCAGCGCCGTGATGTCCTGCCCCTTGTAGAGGATCTGGCCCCGCGACGGCTTCAGGAACTTGGTCAGCAGGTTGAAACATGTCGTCTTGCCGGCCCCGTTCGGGCCGATCAGCGCATGAATGGTCCCCCGCCGAACCCTCAGATCGACCTCACTCACGGCCACAAAGCCCGCGAATTCCTTCGTCAATCCACGAGTTTCAAGGATATAACCTTCCGCCGTCACTTGATCACCCGACCATCTTTCGACGCCCTGTGATACGCCACGATTGCGCGCCGCGGCGGCGCGTAAGACGGCGTACCGAAGGTATCGAACAGCGCCTTTGTCCGCGCATGGTGATGCTGAAGACCACCACGGATGACGCGCTCGATTGGGCCATCGGGATAGCCGAGACCAAGTTTGCAGGTCAGATCCATGTCCTCCTGACTCGCTAGGCCTTCATCCAGAAACCGGAGCGCAGCATTGTATTTGGGCAATACAAGGCGATTGATGATGCGGCCGATCTGATCGCTCGAAACCGCGACCTGAAACCCGCGCTCCTGAAAGAACTCGCGCGCCACAGCGACAACGGCATCATCGTGGTTCGGCTGCCTGACAAGTTCGATCAATTGAGAGGGAGCATCATCGCCGTTGCGATACCTTGCGAAGCCAAGGACATTCGCAATTCCGTCCTCGCCGGCGTGCTCAGCGAGCGACTCGTCACCAAGTTCAACCAGGATCAACGCTCTGGTGGAATCCTGCTTGAACGGCACGCCGCTGTAGAGAACAACCTCGGCCTGCTCCACACCGCCGGCGCCGGCATAGAATGGGTCCGCGTCCGGAAACGATCGGCTTTCACCGTTCTTGATAAGTGTGTAACGCATCTTGCTCAAGCTCCGAACATCGCGTTGCCGTCATATGTGAAAAATCCGCGGCCCGACTTGCGTCCGAGCAATCCGGCGGCAACCATCCGCTTCAGGAGCGGCGGCGTCGCGGCACGCGGGTCGAGCGTGATGGGATAGAACGCTTCGCACAGACGGATTTGTGTATCGAGACCCACGAGATCGACCAGTTCGAGCGGTCCCATCTTGTAGCCAAGGCCGGTCTTGATCGCGAGATCGATATCGGCCGCCGACGCGACACCAGCCTCGACCGCGCGAATGGCGTCGTTATTGAACGGGACAAGCAGCGCGTTGAGAATGAAACCCGGCTTGTCCTGGGTCTTAACCGGAATCTGCTTGCAGGTCTCGGCCCATTCCCACGCTGCACGGAATGTCTCATCCGACGTGAGGATGCCCGGTGACATCTCAATCAATTTCATCAACTGCGCGGGAAGGCAGAAATGCATTCCCACGACGCGCTCGGGACGCTTCGAGCCGGACGCGATCTCGGTGATCGAAAGCGTGGACGTGTTGGAACCGAAAATCACATCATCCGCGCAAACAGCGTCGAGACGCTTCATAAGATCCCGTTTGACGCCAAGATCCTCGAAGACAGCTTCGATGATGAGGTCGCAGGATTCCAATCCGCCGATATCCGCCGTATGGCTCATCGCAGCGAGAATGGAGTCCCGCGCCTCGGGCTTCATCTTGCCGCGCTCAACGGATTTCCCGAGGAACGCCGCCGATTGTTTGGCGGCGCGCTCAAGCGGCGCGCTCGCAACGTCGTAGGAAATCGTGCGAAAGCCCGCACGCGCGGCGACGAGCGCAATACCGGCACCCATCGTTCCGCCAGCCCCGCAAACCCCGACGGTTTGAATCTTACGTGTCATTTGGTTGCAAAGCTCCGTCCGATGAGTTGCCGATGCACCTGGTTGGTGCCTTCCCATATCTGAGTGATCTTCGCATCGCGCATCAGCCGCTCGACGCGGAAGTCACTACAGTAACCGTATCCGCCATGCATCTGCACGGCTTCGGTCGCGATCCGCATCGCGAGATCCGACGCGCGCATTTTCGCCGCCGAGGCTTCGAGACCGAAGTCGTCAGCATCGGCTTCGATGAGATCGGCCAGATAATCGAGCCAGCTATCCGCCATCGCAAGATCCGTCGCGAGATCGGCAAGCAGAAACTGATTGGCCTGGAAGTCGACGATCCGGCGGCCCGATTGCCGACGCTCATTCATGTAGCCTGTCATGTCCTTGAACGCGGCGAAAGCGATGCCCAAGGCGTGTGCCGCAACGCTGGGCCGCGACCGGTTCAGCGACGCGAGCAGAATCCCAAGTCCATCACCGGGTTCGCCAATCAGATTGGCGCGCGGCACACGACAGCCGTTGAATCGCAAGGCCGCGGTCGAAGATGCCCGATGCCCCATCTTCTCTTCGAGACGCAGCACCTCAAATCCGGGCGTGCCCTTTTCAAGAACGAGAACGGAGATAGACTTCCTGACATCCTCGATCCCTGCGTACTTGCCGAACAGGAGAATGCGATCGGCCACGTCGCCACTGGTGATGAACAGCTTCGACCCATCGACGATCAGGCTATCGCCATCAGGCTGGAATTTCGTCTTCATGCCGGTGGCGTCGGAGCCGGCGCTTTCCTCCGTGATTGCAAGCGAGGCAAGGCCTCCCTCAGCAATGCAGGGAAGCAGCCGCAACTTCTGCTCCTCCGAGCCGAACTGGATCAGCGGCTTCATCGCGTGGAAATTCGTCGCATAGATAATGCCGGTCGATGCGCACGCCTCGGAAATGCGCTTGACCACGGCAAGATAAACCCGGAAGGACATCGGCATTCCAGCATATGCCTCAGGAATGAAGATCGCGTTCAGGCCGAGCTGGTTGATCGCCTCGACATTGGCCCAGGGAAACTCACCGGTCTTGTCGGCCTTGGCGGCGTTCGGTGCGATCACCTCATCGACCATCCGGTCGACCTGGGCGAGAAGCAGGCGCTCGTTCTCATCCCAGTTGCGGCGACGTTCCAGTTGCTCAAACATCTTCATCAGTGATTGGCTCCCTGTCCGCCATCGATGTAGATCGTCTCGCCGGTCAGAAAACCGATCTTCTCCGAGTAGAGAGCGCCGACCAAACGTGCGACTTCCGAGGCGGCTCCGGCGCGCTTGACCGGCACGCGGCGCTCCAGCCAGGCCTTGATTTTCGGCTTGGCGAGAAAGTCACGATTGAGTTCGGTCTCGATGTAACCGGGCGCCACATCGAGCACCCTGATTCCATCGCTCGCCCATTCCGTGGCAAGACACCGCGTGATTGCGCCGACCGCCGCCTTGGACGCGCAGTAGGCGACATTCTCCGACACCGCGAGCTTGTCAAAAAACGATCCAATATTGACGATCAGCGTATCGCCCGACTTTTTCAGATGCGGATAGACTTCGCGGCAAGCAACGAGGACAGCCGACGCGTTCAGCCGCATGCATTTCTCGAACTCCGCAAGCGAAAGCTCGGCACTGGGCGTAGCTTCATGAGCCCCAGCATTGTTCACCAGGCCAACAATGGGGCCCCTGCCCGCGATTTTCGCGATGGAGGCGGAAATCGAAGCCTCATCTGTCATGTCGCACGCCATGCCAACGCCAACAGGACACGATCCTCTTCGCGACAGGCCCACAACCTTGAAGCCACGGCGATCCAGTTCGATTGCAATGGCTTCGCCGATACCGCTACTGGCGCCCGTCACGATAACCTGTTCGTCACTCATCTTTGAACTTTGCCTGACGTTTCTCGGTGAATGCTGCCATGCCCTCTTCCGCATCCGCGGTGCCGAAGGCGAGCGTCGAAAGATCGGCCTCGATCTTCAGTCCCTCTCGCACGGGATTATCGAGCGCCCTGGTAACTGCCTCACGCGCCAGATTGAGCGCGACAAGACTGTAGGACGAAAACTCCTTGGTGAAGTCCATCGCCGCGGAGAGTACGTCGCTCTCGACCAGCCGATGGACGAGGCCGAAGGATAACGCCTCTTGAGCGGAGACCGTGCGGCCTAGCAAGATCATCTCCAGCGCTCGTGCTTCGCCAATCAATCGCGGCAGCCGCTGGGTTCCGCCGTATCCTGGAATAAGTCCCAGCTTGATCTCCGGCAGACCCAGCTTCGCATTCTGGCTCGCGAGCCGGAACGTGCAGGCAAGCGCCAATTCGAGACCGCCGCCGAACGCAAAGCCGTTGATCGCCGCCACCGTCGGAAACGGAAGCTGCTCCAGCCTGGCGAAGGTCGCCTGACCGAATTCCGCACCGCGCTTCTGCGCTGTCATCGTTCGTCCGCGCAGCTCCTTGATGTCCGCACCGGCGCAGAAGGCTTTCTCGCCCGCGCCTGTAACAACGAGCGCGCGGACATTCCAACCGGACACCTCGTCGATCGCGGCCGATATCTCCTTGAGGATGGAGAACGAAAGCGCATTCAAGGCTTCCGGCCTGTTCAATAGCAAGAGAGCGCAGTTGTCCTGCTTCGTAAGCTCGACGGGCATCGGCTATTTCCCGAATTTCGTTGCGTCCGGCTTGCGCCGTGCAGCAAACGAAGCGGAAAGCTCATGGCTCTCTTCCGTGTCGAGATAGTTGCGCAGCAGCAGATCGTGGGACACGCGGGCGAGACCGGATACGCCGCCGTGGCGGGCATTGAACGCGCCCTTGATCGACGCCAGTGCGAAAGGCCCGCGATCCGCAACTTCGAGTGCAAATTTCTGGGTTTCCTCTTTCAGCTTGTCGTCAGGGACAACCCTGTTGATCAGGCCGATCTCAAGCGCTTCCTTCGCCGAGATTTTCGGATTTGCATACCACATCTCCTTAGCCTTCTTCTTGCCGACGAGGTCTTCCAGATACCAGGTGCCGTAGCCGGCATCGAACGATCCCATCATCGGGCCGACCTGGCGAAAGACGGCACTTTCCTTGGCGATGGTCAGATCGCAAACGACCTGAAGCACGTTACCGCCGCCGACGGCGAACCCATTCACGCTCGCGATGACAGGCTTCTGAAGGCGATCGATCGCTTCATACATTTCAAGGGTTGGGAGAACGCCCGCATAGAGCGAAGTCTTTTCCATTCCTTCCTTTCGTCCGCCAATGCAGAAAAACTTGTCACCCGCTCCGGTCAGCACGATCACACGGGTGCGGGTCTCGCGCCGGATCTCGTTGATGCAATCGCGAATTTCATGACACATGGTGACGGTGAACATGTTTCCGTCATCAGGCCGGTTCAGCGTGATCGTTCCGATCGGGCCATTTTCTTCGTAGATGATTGTTTCGAAAGCCATCGTTATTTCCTTCCCGTTACGGATTTCTGGTCCAGTTTCTGAAGTTCATCTTCACCAATGCCCAGCAGTTCCCCAAGAACGCTTGCGGTATGTTCGCCGAGACGCGGCGGCGTGCTGCGAGGCGAGTTGGATTGTCCATCGAGAACAATGCCTGTTCCAACCTGCGGCACCATCCGGCCATCCGCGGATTCCGCGCGATAGAACATCCCGCGCTCGAGCAGCGCCTCGTCGTCGACAAGTTGATCGACCGAGTTGATCGGTCCCGCCGGAATACGCGCATCGCGAAGCAATTCAAGCCAGTAACTGCGGGGCTTTTCGCGCAGGATCGCGGAAATCATATCGACAATTTCCGCCCGCCGTTCCCGTCGCTCGGCATTGGTCGTCATTCCCGGTGCGGCGGCCACATCCGGCTGTCCGACGGTCGCCCAGAACCGTTGCCAGATATTGTCGTTCCCGAGACCCAGCGTGATCGGATGGTCAGCGGTTTCAAAGCTCTGATAGATCGCGATCACACTGTCCTTGCCGCCACTGCGCGTCGGGACCTGACCCGAGCCCAGATACGGCAGGATTCGGCACGACAAAAATCGCGTCATGGAGTCGACCAGAGCGATGTCGATGACATGCCCCTCGCCGGTCTGCTTGCGGGCATAGAGCGCCGCCACGGCAGCGAACGCAGCATCCTGACCGGCAAGCATATCGGCAGCGGGCGTCCCAACCTTCTGTGGCTCACCACCAGCCGCGCCGGTGAGGTCCATCACACCGGAGTAACCCTCCGCGATCAGATCGTAGCAAGTCCAGTCGGCGCGCTCACCGGTGAGGCCGAACCCCGTGATCGAAACGTAGATCAGGCCGGGATATTTTTGCCGGAGCGTTTCCGCGTCCACCTTGAGCTTTCGCGCGACGCGCGGCGACAGATTCGCGACCACGATGTCGGCGTGGCCCACAAGTCCGTGAAGGATATCCAGACCTTCGGGCTGCGAATAATCGAGCGCGATGCTTTTCTTGTTGCGGTTCACGCTCAGAAACCACAGCGACTCGCCGTCAAGAAAAGGAGGCCCCCATGAGCGGGCATCGTCACCGCCGCTGGGCCTTTCGATCTTCAGAACTTCCGCGCCCATATCCGCAAGCAGCATGGTGGCCGAAGGCCCCGCGACAGATGTCGTAAGATCGACGACACGCACGCCCTGGAGCAGGCTGAAGCCCTGCCCCGCAGGCCTGAAAGGCAATGTCGCGACGGGCATGCTCATATTGTTGCGCTCAAGAATTTTTGTCACGGGTTGCTTGTCTCGCTGCAAAGACCGTCAGGACGACATGACGATGACGGCCTTGCCGCGCACCCTGCCTTCGGAAATGAGGTCGAGCGCCGCGGGCAATTCCTCGAACGGATATTCCTTCATCAGTTGCGGTTTGACAAAACCCTCTTCCCACAGACGAAAGATGTCTGTCTGCACCTCGTGGACGCGCGAGGGAGTCCGGTCACGATAGTCGCTCCATTGCAGGCCGGAAATGCTGATGTTCTTCAGCAGCAGATAGTTCACTTTCACCGACGGAATATCACCCGCGGCAAAGCCGATCACAACGAGGCGGCCACACCACGCCATCGCACGCAGGGCTGCGCCTAGAAAATCGCCACCCAACGGATCAAGCACCACGTCGGCGCCGTGTCCGTTTGTCGCTGCCTGCACCTGCGCGCGCAGGCTATCGCGGATATCGGAGCCGGAAATGTCGATGACGTGGTCCGCGCCATTCGCCTTGACGAATGCGGCCTCATCTTCATTCCTCACCGCTGCGAGGACGCGCCCGCCCAGTCCCTTCGCAAGATGGATGGCCGCAAGACCGATACCGCCTGCTGCGCCTCCGATGAGGACCGTTTCACCCTTTTGAAATCCGCCCCGGTCGATGAGCGCGAGATATGCGGTCTGGTACACGAGGCCCATTGCAGCCGCATGCTGAAAACTCAAGCCGTTCGGTAGCTTAAACGTCTGGTCCGCCGTAACGAGCGCCTGTTCGGCAAACGCCCCGTGCTCCACATGACACAGCACACGGTCGCCTGCTGCGAAGCGAGTGACGTTCCTGCCGGTCTTGAGGACAACGCCAGCCAGGTCTTTTCCAGGCGTAAATGGCCGCTTAGGAAGAATCTGGTACTTTCCGGAGACGACGAGAACGTCGGGAAAGTTAATCCCCGCCGCGCGAACGCCAATGAGGATCTGATCCGCGGACGGTTTAAGGTCCGCGATCTCGCTGACTTGGAGCGACGATGGAGCGCCATGCTCCACGACCTGAAAGGCGCGCATATCATTCTTCCTTGAGATCAGAGTAGCTTGCTTGTGCTTTCGCCCAACCGAGGCGGCGCGTCTGTCGAGATGGCTGAGAATTGCTTGATGATAGGCAGCGGCAGCGCCGGCAAGACGTCATTCCCGATCGCGATCCGCTGGTCGAAAATATGCCGGGACGCGAAGTGCGCGTCTGCCACGGCCTCCTCGAGGCTTGCGATGATCGAACAGCACACATCCGTGCCGGCCAACAACTGCGTCCATTCCGACGCGGTTTTTGTCGAGATGATACCCGCGATGGCTTCAATCACGGAACTGGCCTCCGCGGACGATACGCGCAATGCCTCCGGCAATCCGATGATCGCGCAGAAATTGTCCCAGAATTTTTCTTCGATGGGCGCTGCTGCGAGGTATCTGCCGTCTGCCGTTTTATAAATCTGATACCGGGGGCTTCCACCGGTGACGAGTGCATCCGCAGAACCCGGCCATTGCTTCGCGGCAAATCCGTTGCCAAGCCCCCAATAGGCGAACGACAGGAGATTCTCGCCCATTGCGATGTCGAGAAATGCACCCTTGCCCGTCTGGTCGCGCATGCGCAGCGCAAGAAGAATGTTCATGACAGCGGGATAAGCGCCACCCGCGATGTCCGCCGCCAGCACGGGAGGAACGATCGGAGCTCCATCCTTGCCCGCGCTCAATCCGAGAATGCCGGATTCCGCCATGTAGTTGAGGTCGTGAGCCGCGACAAGCGCCTTCGGCCCGCTCTGTCCCCAACCTGTGATGGCGCAATAGATCAGCCGTTCGTTGATCTTCCTGAGATTGTCATAGCCCAGGCCAAGCCGATCCATCACGCCCGGACGAAACTGTTCAAGCACAATGTCCGCGCTTTCGATCAGGGGCCGCAATCGTGCGACGGCATCGCTCGCTTTCAGATCGATCTCGATGCTTTCCTTACCCGCATTGAGCAGCGCAAAGTTGACGCTGTACTCGCCGACCTTTGGCTCATAGCTCCGCATCTCGTCGCCAGACCGGGGCCGCTCGACTTTGATCACGCGCGCGCCCGCACGCGCCAGCATAAGGCCCGCAAGTGGACCCGGCAGCAGCGTGCTAAAATCGAGGACGGTGATATTCTGAAGCGGAAGCATACTGACGCCCTTCGGTTCAAGCGGATTTTTCTGATGCGTTTCCGCGAACGAAGACCGGCTGAATGTCGCCGCGCCTGACCTGTAGAACCAGTTCACGCTTGAGTATCTTTCCGCTCGCCGTGAGCGGGAATTCCTCCAGACGAAGGAAGTACTCAGGCATGTCGTATTTGGACAGGCCATTGGCGCGCAGATGCTCCAGAAGTTCGCCCGAGCCGATAGAACCGGATACGGCGATGCACACCCGTTCGCCCAACCGGTCATCCGCAACGGGAAATGCGGCAGCGCGATCGACATCCTTGTGACGAACGGCGATCGCTTCAATGTGCGATGGCTGGATGTTGTGACCGCCACGGATGATCAAGTCCTTCAACCGGCCCTCGATCCGCAGGTTACCATCCTTGTCGAGCACACCGAGATCGCCCGACAGAAACCAGCCGTTTCGATTGAAACTTCCTTCCGTGGCCGCCTGATTGTTGAAGTATCCGAGCATCAGCGCCGCACCGCGTCCGCCGATCTGCCCGATTTCGCCCGGTCCGACCTCACGATCGGAATCGTTAGGATCGAAAATCTTGACCTCGTAGGCTTTGCCTCCGCGACCGCATGAACCCACGATGACTTCGGCGTTGTCATCCGGATGCGTGTACTGGTGCGACGAATTCTCCGTCATGCCGTAAACGTTCTGAGGCTTGATGCCTTGTTCAAGAAACGAAGCAGCGACGCTCGGCGGAATCGGCGCACCGGCCATGTAGAATACGGACACCTTGCCGAGACGTTTTCGGCCGAGCTTAGCCTGCTCGGCCAGAATATCCATGGCGTGCGTCGGCACGCCAAGAACGTAAGTGGCGCCCGTCGTTTCAATCCAGTCGAGACGATTCATTCCGGCAGGAGGATCATCAGTCACGAAGCGGCCACCGCAGACAAGCCATTGCGCAACACCGACCCATGCGATGTGATGAGAGAGGGGAGACAGCGACAGCAGAACGGTGCCCGGCCCGTGGCCCCAGTCGCGAGCGAGATCGCGGCCGTTGGCAAGCAATGTATTGTCGGAATGCATCACGCATTTCGGAACGCCTGTGGTTCCGCTGGTGAATGCAAGATAGGCGACCTTGTCCGGATCGGTGTTGGGCGAAGCGGCTTCTTCAACCGAAGCAGGAAATGCTTCGGGGGTATAGACGGCTTTCAAGGACGGAATTCGAACCAGCATCGCATCGAGATCGACCTGCGCCCGATCCGCGCCCCAGCCCGGCTCGGTCAGGAGCGCCCGCGCCGACAGCGACGTCAGCAATTCGCAGATCTCGGCGCAGGTATATGTCTTGTGAAGCGACGGATTGCACGCGAGACCCTCACGGGCACAGGCCAGGAACATCACCACCGCTTCGACGCGGTTCGACATCCAGATCGAAACGCGATCGCCCCCGACCAGACCGTACTCACGCAGGTCCGCAGCCACTCCATCGACCATCTGGCGAAGCTCCCGCCACGACAGCGCGCGCCGGCCGTCCTGCAAGGCAATCGCATCGGGCCGTTCAGCCGCGTGTCGCGCAAGAAGGCCGTAAAATGTATCGCGGCCCCAAAGACCGCTTGCATAATATTGTTGGGCTTTGGCCGGATGATGGATCGTAAGAAAGGGTCGCATTGTTCTCTCGCATTGCAGCGCACACTCCGCGAGTGGAGGACACCGGCTCAATCAACAGCAACAGCCGTGCCAAATCGGCTCCGCACCGCGAACGGCCCGAAATGGGCCTGCGCGCCGCGCATTGCGGCCTTCCGTGACGAGAAATGTCCTTGCCAGTCGATAAGCGGAAGTGTTGATGTGTCTTCAAGAAGGACACAAAGAAATGCCAAGGACAAACTTGCCTGCCTTCGCCGGCACTCTGCTGACGGACGGAACCCCCCGCCCGATTGCCGCAACCGGAATCGGAACCGACCCTCGCATTCTCTCTCTCATTGCCGACAAGGTCTGGATGGAGGAACTGCGCGACCGCCGTCTGACGTCACTGAATCTGGAACATAATACCTTCGCAGTTCTTCTGTGCCCGCTGGAAAGAGGCGAACTTCTGGTCTTCAGCCCCGCGCCGGGCGATGCGGTGCTCAACTTCATCAACAGCGTCGATTTCGCGTGGGACATCTTCAATTATTTGCTGAGCGATCCATTCGACGCCATGACCGTGGTCGATAAGGATTCAAAGCTCGTCTACATTTCCCCGATCCACGAAGCCTTTTTCGGCCTCAAGCCCGGTGAGGGAAACGGGCAGCCGGTGGAACGCATCATCGACAACACCCGGCTGCACCACGTTGTAAAATCCGGCAAGGCCGAGATCGGGAGCATCCAGCGGATGCGCGGCTCCGAGCGCGTCGTGACACGGATTCCCATCAAGCGCGATGACAAGGTGCGCGGCGCAATCGGCCGCGTGATGTTCAAGGGTCCACAGCAAGTCGAGGCGCTCAGCGCCCGCATCCGCACGCTTGAGGGCGAACTGGAATTCTACAAGCGCGAAACCGAGACGCTCAAAACGCGCGCCTATGGCATGGAAGCGATTATCGGGTCGAGCCCCGCCGTGCAGCGGCTGCGCGCTCAGATCATCAAGATCGCCCCGCTCGAAATTCCGGTTCTCATTCGCGGCGAGAGCGGGACCGGCAAAGAACTGGTCGCACATGCGCTTCACCATTTAAGCCCACGCCGCGACGCCTCGATGGTCAATGTGAACGCAGCGGCTCTCCCTCCGACCCTCGTCGAGTCGGAATTATTCGGCTATGAGCCTGGCGCCTTCACCGGCGCCGACAAGAAGGGGCGAAAAGGGAAATTCGAACAGGCCGAAGGAGGAACAATCTTCCTGGACGAGATCGGCGATATGCCGCTTGATGTTCAGGCGAAACTTCTGCGCGTACTCCAGGATCGAAATGTAGAGCGTGTCGGCGGGCAGCGGCCGCGGGCCGTCGATTTCCGGCTGGTGTCCGCGACCAACAAAGACCTCCAGACGCTCGTTGAAAACGGAAACTTCCGCCTCGATCTGTTCTACCGTATCTCGCCGATAACGATCGAATTGCCTCCCCTGCGGGAGCGGCTTGAGGACATTCCGCTTCTCGTCGCAAAATCCCTACAGGATATCGCGTACCGTCATGCACGACCGGTCCCGGAAATTTCTCCGGAAGCCCTCGCGGAACTAGGCGAACGCGAATGGCCCGGCAACATCCGGCAGTTACAGCATGAGGTGGAGCGTGCGTTCGTATTCTCGGACGGCGTGATGCTGAGGGTGGACGATCTGTCGGAGATGCCCCAGCGGCGGCAGGCAGCAGCAAGGGAGGCTCTGAAAGAGTCCTCTTCACGCGAACTTAAGAATGTGATTGCCGAAATTCAAAAGGAAGAAATCAGCGAAGCTATCGCGGCATGCGGCGGCAACAAGAAGAAGGCCGCAGCAAGGCTCGGAATATCCCGGTCGTTTCTTTACAAAAACTGGCCGAAATCGATCAGGGATAAATCTGCGGGGAAGCGCCGTGATCACCTCCCCGCAGCATCGCGTTACTTCTTGATCAGCGGACACTCGCTTTCCGACAACGGACGGAACGCTTCCGCCGCCGGGATCGTCGCAACGACATTCATCAGATCCCACTCACCCTTGGACTCGGATGGCTTCTTGGCCTGTAGCAGATACATATCGCGCATCATGCGGCCGTCCTCGCGAATGGTGCCGTTCTTGGTCATGAAGTCGTTCACCGGGATCTTCTTCATCTGAGCGATGACGGCTTTCGCTTCATCCGTTCCCGCAGCCTGAATCGCCTTCAGATAGTGCGTCGCTGCGCTGTAAATGCCGGCCTGGAACATCGTCGGAGGCTTGCCGCCATGGCGTTCAGCGAACCTCTTGGCGAACGCACGCGTCTCGTCATTCTGGTCCCAATAGTAGGCTTCCGTGAAGAGCAGGCCCTGAGCTGTTTTAAGTCCGAGCGTGTGGATGTCGGTAATCAATACCAGAAGACCGGCAAGTTTCTGGCCACCAGCAACAATTCCGAAGTCAGCAGCATTCTTGATCGTATTGATCGTGTCGGCGCCGGCATTGGCAAGACCGATCACTTGCGCCTTGGACGATTGTGCCTGGAGCAGGAAGGACGAAAAGTCAGAGGAGTTCACCGGCGCGCGTACGGAGCCAATCACTTTTCCATTGTTCTGCTTGACGATGGCGGCGGTATCACCTTCAAGCGAATGCCCGAATGCATAGTCAGCCGTGATGAAGAACCAGGTGTCACCACCGCCCTGCTTCATGACCGCTGTCGCGGTGCCCTTCGCGAGCGCATAGGTATCATAGACCCAATGAATTCCGGTAGGTGAGCACGCCTTCCCCGTCAATGCCGTTGAACCGACCGACGTCGCAATGGAAACCTTGTTCTTTTCCTGGGCAATGCCCTGGACGGCGATAGCGACGGCCGAGGTCCCAAGACCAAAAATGGCATCGACGTTTTCTACATCATACCAGCGGCGCGCAATGGCACTGCCAACATCCGCCTTCAATTGTACGTCGGCGGAAACGACCTCGATCGGCTTTCCATTGACCTTTCCGCCGAAATCCTCGACGGCCATCTTTACCGCAACGACGTCGCCGGGTCCCTGAATGTCGGCATAAGGACCGGACATGTCGTCGAGCACGCCGAGCTTGACGACGTCATCCGACATTTGGGCAAGACCGGCCGTGGCCGAGCCGAAGAGAAGTGCCGCGGCCAAAGCCGCTGAAACTGTTTTCATGGTGGAAGTCCTCCCGTTTTATGTGCAGGTCACATAGCAATGAGGATGCCAGTCCACGAAAGCATTGAAATATATGGATTTTCCAGCTATTCCCGATGAAAAACCGCTCCCGGGAACTGGCTTTGCAGAGGACAGTGTCTTTTGCAACGACACACCTGCTCAGAATAGCGCGTCAAGTCGCCAACAACTCCTGAAAGATAATGCGAGGGGTCTCGTGGATACCGGCGTGTCATGCCGCAGCAGAACCGTGACCCACCTCGTCCAGGATCGCCTGCAAGCCAAGGAAATATGACCGAACGCCGAAGCCCATCAGCGTGTCTTTTGCGGCAGGCGCAACGACTGACTTCATTTCGCATTTGTCGATGTTCGTCATATGAACCTCGATATAGGGAAAAGGCACGGACAAGAGACAATCCCTCAATGCATAACCTGCATAGAGAAAACCTGCGGGTTCATAACAAGACCATGCGTGCCATCGTCGGCCGCCTGATAAAGACGAGCGATCGCCTCGCCCTCAATATGAGTATAGAAAATCTCAAGGCCGTACCCATGCGCATAGGCGTGGCCGTTGCACGGGTTCAAACTGGCGTTGCCTCGATAAGTTATCGGACATACACGAGTTGAACCTTCCATCGCATAGGTCACCTGAGAGCCGCCGATCTCTGGCCTGGACAGATCGGCCTCGACGCCGGCAATGACGCGTCGTGTCATTCAGCGTTTGCCCAAGGAAGTTGGCGATTTCACCGACGATGCCGCAGCGACGATCAGCACGCAGATCACAAAATCCCGCCCTGAATAATATTGATCTACTGACCGCACCTTGACTATAATTTACATACCGACTAGTCGGATTGTGATATATTGAGGTCCGATCCGTGACGGTCCCCAGATCAAACTCCGTGAATGAAGAGCGAAGGAAGCGGCATGACATTCAATCCCAAAGAGCTCGTTGCCAAGGTGATCGACTACACCATCAAAAATCCCTACGAGCGGGACTATTGGGAAAAGGCGCCGGCTCTTACCGGCATCCTCGTATGGGAATTCGGCGAACCCATCGCTGCGATCCAGCGCTGGATGGATCGCGCCGTGGAGACCCAGACCACCGAAGGATGCCTGAACTACAGCGAGCGACTGGAGCTGCCGGCGGGTCACGTCTCGACCTTCACCCCGACAGCGAGCCTTTCTGCCAGCCTCGGCTATCCGCTGCTTGATTCTACGAGCGCACCAAGGACAAGCGGTACATGGAAGCGGCGCAATTGCAGGCCAAGGCCCTGTTCGCAGCTCCCCGAACAAGTGAAGGCGGCATTTGCGCACGCACCGAAGCCCCCGAACTCTGGGTCGACTTCCTTTATATGATGTGTCCGTTCCTGATCCGGCTCGGCAAGCTGACAGGTGAACAGAAATACATCGACGAGGCTTTCCGCCAGTACGAAATTCACGTCAAGTATCTGGTGGACCCTCATGTAAACCTGTCGCGGCATGCCTGGTGCGAGCGGCCAAACCATTTTCCGCAATCCACGCTATGGGCACGCGGCAATGGCTGGCTCATCGCCTGCTCCGTGGACATGCTGGCGATGGCTCCGGATCATGAGAAATCTGCGTTCGTCGCGGACACCTGTCGGAAAGCACTGACGGCGATGCGTTCGTTCCAGGATCGCTCAGGTTTCTTCCACCATATCCTCGACGATCGCTATTCGAAGCTCGAAGCGTCCGCAGCATTGATGTACGCGTACGCCGCGCGGATGGCTGTTCAGCAAAAGATCGTCGGCGACGATTTTATTGAAGGCGCAACAAGGGCCTGGCGAGTGGTGGCCGGGTCTGTGCAGGATAATGGCGCTGTGCCGGGCGTCGCCGTCCCGCCGGGCGGTCCGGGTGTACCCTTTGGCACAACGTTGTTCGGTCAGGGTTTTTCCTGCTCGCGGCTCACGCGCTTCGCGGTGAACTGAGGATCTGACATAGCTCTGGCTCCGCTGCGATTAGCGGAGCCAGAGCGCTCCAGAACAAGGATGATCTATCTCTTAGGGTCAGCGATCAGGTCACAGCGAGCGCGGCTAGCATAGACGTTCGGAGGGTCTGGATAAGTTCGACGCCTTTCTGCGGCTTGCGACCGCCACGATACCATTCCAGCATCATCCCGTCATGCGCGGCAACGTAGAACGCACCAAGCTGTTTTGACGACAACGGACTGGAGAAGACGCCACTCGCCTTGCCTTCGTCGACGATCTCCGCGATCGCATTCGACATCTCGGCATAGATGCGATCGATCTTGAGCTTCGTCTCGTTTTTTGTGTCCTTGAACTCGACCGACATCAGGATCATTAGAAGCAGATTGGTCGGCCGCTCGACGGCCCACTTCGCCTGAGTATGGAAAAAATTGACGAGTTTTTCCTGAGGTCCGTTTCCTTCGGGAATCCCGCAGGGATAGTCATTTTTGACGCGTTCGACAATTTCATCGAGCAACTCGGCTTTGCTCTGGAAATAGTAGTAGACCGCGCCTTTCGTCAGGCGACCGCGCTTGGCAATCTCGTCGATCGTCGTGGCGCGATACCCCTTCTTCACAAAAAGTTCGAGCGCAGCATCACAGATACGGTCAACCGGCGCCTCGTCCGATTTCCGGGAGCGCCGTGCGTTTGCCAACGTCGCCAGGCGCAACGATCCGGACGCAGCCTCCTTGCCGGCGGCGGACTTCCGATCTGCCTTCGGCTCCAGCTTCATGAACAACGACCGTCTGTTGTGCTGATTTGATGTATCGTTCACTCGGCGGCCACCTTGAGACGGGAGGGATTCTCAAACGTCGCAAGCAGATCAGCCTCCAACGCACGGGCGACCGTCACGCTCCGCTCCTTGACGTGACCAAAACCTCTGATCGTCTGCGGAATCTTCGCCAGTTCGACGGCGACAACATGATTGTCCGGCGTGAGTCTGGCAAGGATCTCGTCAAGAAGCCCCTCGAAGTGAGTGAGCAGTTCCCGCTCCATCCGCCGCTCAGCCGTATAGCCGAATATATCAAGAGAGCCACCGCGCAGGCTCTTCAGGCGCGCAAGCACCTTGAACGCCCGGAAAACCCAAGGACCAAATGACCGCTTCTTCAGGTGGCCGGTCACCGAATCCCGCTTCGCCAACAGTGGCGGTGCCAGGTGAAACTCCAGCTTGTACTCGCCTTCAAACTGGCGCTCGAGGTCCGCCGCGAACGAACCATCCGTGTAAAGGCGGGCAACTTCGTATTCATCCTTGATCGCCATCAGCTTGAACAGGCTCAGCGCGGCGGCCTCCCACAGATCGGTGCGGCCAGGAACGCAGCGGGATTCGGCATCCCGAACCCGGGCTATCAAATCACGATAGCGCGCGGCATAGGCCGTGTCCTGATAGCGGGTGAGGAAATCAATTCGATACTTCACCTTGTCGGCCAATGTCCGGGGCAGTTCCTGCGGCACGGCGCTGGGGCGAACCGCCGCCGCGACCTGCTCCGGATCGTGCGCCGCGAGCCGGCCCCATGCAAAGGTGCGCTTGTTGGCATCGACCGCCGCGCCGTTGATCTCGATTGCTTTCTCCAGCGCCGCAAGCCCAACCGGTAATAGTCCCTTCTGGAAGGCGAAACCAAGCATGAACAGGTTGGTTGCAATCGAGTCGCCCATCAGAGCGGTGGCGATCCCCGAACCATCGACCAGATTGAGACGCTGATCGCCGACAACCTTGCGAAGGGTATTGAAGATTCCCTGCTCCTCGAAATCGACATCGCCGTCCATCACGAACGCGGCGGTTGGGACCAGCGCCGTGTTGACCACCGCGCGGGACACGCCGTTTTCCAGACGCGACAGCGCCTGAGCGCCCGCCGCCACCACCATGTCGCAGCCGATCAGAAGGTTAGCGCCGCCCATCGGGATTTGCGTCACCGACAGATCTTCCGGCGCGAGCGCGATCCGCAGATGGCTCATCACCGCACCGTTCTTTTGTGCGAGGCCGGTGAAATCGAGCGCGGTACACCCCTTGCCCTCAAGATGCGCAGCCATGCCGAGTATGGCTCCGAGCGTGATCACGCCGGTGCCACCGATGCCAGTGACGAGCACGTTATAGGGCTCGTTGAGCGCCACCGGCGAAGGTTCTGGAAGTCCAGCGAACGGATTTTGCGACGCTGCGGTTGCGGGCTTGCGCGCCTTGCGTGGCTCCGCGCCATGGACCGTGACAAAGCTCGGACAGAAGCCGTTGACGCAGGAAAAATCCTTGTTGCAGTTCGACTGATCGATGGTTCGCTTGCGGCCGAGCTCGGTTTCGAGTGGGCGCACTGAAACGCAGTTCGATTTCGTCGAGCAATCGCCGCATCCCTCGCAGACCAGGTTATTGATGAAAACCCGCTTCGACGGATCGGGAAACTGGCCACGCTTGCGGCGGCGGCGCTTTTCCGCTGCGCAGGTCTGATCATAGATGAGAACCGTCAGGCCGGGAACCTCGCGCAACTCCCGCTGCACCGCATCGAGCTGCTGACGATCATGAATGGTGGTACCCGCCGGCAATCCGGTGACACCGGCATACTTGCCCGGCTCGTCCGAGACGATCGCAATGCGGGCTGCGCCCTCGGCCGCAACCTGATTTGCGATCTGAGGCACCGTGAAGCTGCCCTCGGCCGACTGGCCGCCGGTCATGGCAACCGCATCATTGTAGAGAATCTTGTAGGTGATGTTCACCTTCGCCACGGCGGCGGCACGGATCGCGAGCAATCCGCTATGGGTATAGGTGCCATCGCCGAGATTCTGGAACACATGCTTCTCGCGCGTGAACGGCGCCTGCCCGATCCAGTTCGCGCCCTCCGCTCCCATATGGGTGACGGTCTCGGTGTTTCGCGTCGGCATCCACATCGCCATGCTATGGCAGCCGATGCCCGCCATGGCGCGGCTGCCTTCAGGCAGGACCGTTGATGTGTTGTGGGGGCAGCCGGAACAGAAGAACGGTGCCCGCTGCGACTTGATCTGCGGCGTCGCGGCGACCAGCTCGAAGCTCTCAAGGCGGGCGATACGCTGTACAAGCGCCTGACTCGACGCACCGAGCCTGTCGAGACGCGCGACAATCGCGCGCGCAACCATGCTCGGCGACAGTTCGCCCTGGCTTGGAAGCAAGGGAGCACCATGCTCATCGCGCTTGCCGACCACGGAAGGACGGCGCGAGGCATCCGTATTATAGAGTGCATGCACGAACTGCTGCTCGATGAAGCCGTGCTTCTCCTCGACGACAAGAACATCTTTGAGGCCCTGCGCGAACCGGCGCGCGCCCTCCACCTCGAGTGGCCATGTCAGGCCGACCTTGTAGATCCGCAGTCCCAGTTCCCTGCATCTCTGATCGTTGAGACCGAGATCGGCCAGTGCCTGTCGGACGTCGAGATAGGCCTTGCCGGTGGTCAGAATACCGAGGCGTGGCGCGGCAGAGTCGAGCACGATGCGATCGATCGGGTTGGCTCGTGCGAATGCCGCGACCGCCAGCATTTTCGGACCATGCAGCCGTGCCTCGGCCTCAAGAGGCGGATCCGGCCAGCGGATATGCACACCGCCCTGCGGCGCATCGAAATCGATCGGAGAAACAAATTGCAGACGATCCGGATCGACGTCGATCGACGCCGAACTCTCCGCCGTTTCGGAAATCGCCTTGAAGCCGATCCAGCAGCCCGAAAACCGCGACAGCGCGAACCCATACAGGCCGAAATCGAGATATTCCTGCACCGTCGACGGGTTCAGGATCGGAATCATCGCCGCCTGAAAGACCTGCTCACTCTGGTGCGCCAGCGTCGAGGACTGGCAACCGTGATCGTCGCCGGCGAGCGCAAGAACGCCGCCGAATCGTGACGTACCGGCGGCATTGGCATGCTTAAGCGCATCCACCGAACGATCGACGCCCGGCCCCTTGCCGTACCAGATGCCGAAGGCGCCTTGCACGTCCGCGCCCGGGAACAGCCCGACCTGCTGGCTGCCCCAGACGGCTGTCGCGGCGAGATCTTCATTCAGGCCGGGTTCGAAACGAATATTTTCGGCAAGCAGATGCGATTTCGCGCGCCACAACGCGCTGTCATAGTTGCCGAGCGGCGAGCCTCGATACCCGGAGATAAAACCGCCCGTGTTGAGCCCGGCCTTGCGGTCCCTCGCCCGCTGCATCAACGGCAGTCGAACCAGCGCCTGCACGCCGGACAGATAAATGCGGCCACGCTCCAATGTGTACTTGTCGTCGAGCGTCACGTCGCGAAGGGTTGCCTCTTTGAGCATCGTCAATCTTTCTTGTTCTGTTTGTTCGATGGAGTCCCCATCGCATGTGCGCCTATTGTCGCTCTGCCGATATTCCGGCAGGGGAGCGGATCGAAGAAACAAGGTCCTTCAATGCGATTCCTGCGGCTTTCCGGTCCCAGGTCTGTGGCGTGATGCCATTCATGCGCAACTCCGCCTTCTTCACCTTGTTGGTGGGCGTGCGCGGCAATGCAGGCATTATCTCGATGTAACGCGGCACCATGTAGTGCGGCAGTGCACCGGCAAGGTGCCGAAGCATATCCAGCGGATCGACATTCGTGCCGACCACCGGCACGAGACAGAGCTTGATGTCGTCATCGGATTCAAACTCCGACGCAACGCCAACGGCTGCCACTTCGGCGATCGCAGGATGGGCTGCCGCCGCAGCCTCGATGTCGTAGCTCGATATATTCTCCGCGCGGCGTCGAATCCGGTCGCCGAGTCGATCGACAAAATAATAGTACCCGTCGTCGTCCCGATAACCGATGTCTCCTGTATGAAACCAGAGATTCTGCCAGGCTTCGACAGTCTTCTCCGGCATTCCGATATAGCCACGCATAAAAGCAAATGGTTTCTTCGGCCGGATTACCAGCTCGCCAGCCACTCCGGTCGGCAACTCGACATCGGTAACGGAATCCACGATTCTGCAGTTCGACCCACTCGTCACTGGCGCGCCCGCAGGATCCCGGCCGCAACGGTTCATCGTATGGCCGCCATGTCCCGATGTTGATTTCGGTCATGCCCCAGACTTCAATGCCGCGTAGATTGAAACGAGCTTCGAAACGTTCGGCAATGGCTTTTGGAAACGGCGCCGCCAGCAACCGTTTGACGCTGTGCTGATGATCTTCGGGCCGCTCCGGCTGCGCATAGATCATTTCGATCATCGGCCCATGCGCCAGCCCGACGGTTGCGCCGCAACTGCGAACGCGATCAACCCACAGCTCTCCCTTGAAGGTGCGATCGAGCACGATGCGGCCACCCGCCATCAGCATCGCGAACACGGCCATGAATTTTCCCGCCATATGGAACAGGGGATGGAAGCAATAGAAAATATCGTTCTCGCCGAGCCGCAGTCCGTCGATTGACTGTTTGGCCAATGCGCACACCTGGGCGTGCGGCATCATGATTCCCTTGGCCGGCCCGGTGGTGCCGGACGTATAGATCACCGAAGCCACGTCAGACATCCGGGCGGCAGGCAGATCGACTTCGGGCGCCGTCGCCAGTACGTCATTCAGTCGGGAAAGCCTGATCCGCTCGAAAGCCGGCGGCGCCTCGCTGGCTGTGGAATCCGGCGTATCGAAGTAAAGAATGTGATCGAGAGCGGTCAGCCCTGACTCGCATTCCCGGAGTACCGGCAGGAAGCTGCTTTCGGCAATCACCAGCCGCGCGCCGGAAATGTTAACGGCATGCTCGAGCAACCGGGCGCGATAGGCCGTATTGATGGTGACTTCTGTCGCCCCCGCAAGGTTGGCGCCAAGCCATGAATGGATCGCCGTCAGGCAGTTCGGTGCCATGATGACAACAGTGTCACCCTGACGAATGCCCGCGGCCACAAGGCCACGGGCCAAGGCAAGTGATGCCTGGAAGCACTCGGAATATGTCTCTCGTCCCTCGCCGATCATTTCGACGGCCACCCGGTCAGGAAAGGCAGCCGCGCGCGCGCGGATACATTCCCCAACCGTTGTCTCGTAGAAATCACTCATCGGCGTCTTCCGTTTCATTCCCGGATCCGCTGCGGCTGCCTCTTATTTGAGGTTCTTGAACTTGCCGTCGCGGATTTCCGCGGAGACTAGCAGATCGCCATTCCAGCCGTCATGGCTGTCAGGGGAAAAACACATCTTCCCCTCGGAGTAGGTCTTGATCCCACACAGCTTTTCGATGGCATCGCGAAGCGCGCGGCCGGTCACGTCGCCCTTCATGGTCTTGACCGCCTCGGTGATCGCGAGCAGCGCGTTCGAGCCGATCACCTCACCGAATCCCTGCGGCGGCTTGCCTGCGGCGTTCATCAGCTTGCCGAGCTCCTGCAACCCTTGTCCCGGCTGGTCCCAGTTCGCGACGAGAACGATGCGAACGCCGTTACCGGCTTCGCCGCTGGCATCAATGAATGACTTCTGGCCCAACCCAATCGGTGCCCACATCGGCGCTTCCAGCCCGACCTGGCGCGCGGCGCGCACAAAGGCCGCGCCGAGCGTCGGCGCGGAGGCCTGAATCAGGACGACATCGGGATTGCCGTTCCGGATCTTGGTCGCCTGCGATGTCAGATCGAGCGCCTTAAGCTGCGCCGTCGCAGTCTCGACGATCGTCACATTGGCCTTCTTTGCCAATTCAGCGATGTAATCAGCCGTGTTCTTGCCATAGGCGTCTTCCTGATAGAACAGGCCGACCTTCTTGGCGCCGCCCGCAATCGCCCGCTCGAACATCACCGCCGTGTTGGTGAGATCGCCCGACAAAGAACGGAAGACCCACGGATAAAACTTGTTTTCCTTCAGCGTGACCGCGAGCGTGCCATTCGGCGCGACCATCGGCACTTCATAGCGCATGGCGACCGGAGCCGCCGCCAGCGTGCCGCTTCCCGTGGTCGATCCGATGATCGCAATCACCTTGTTCTGCTGGATCAACTGAGTTGCGCCACGCGCCGCTTCGGTGGGGTTGGTTGCGTCGTCATACACCGACAATTCGATCTTGCGGCCATTGATGCCGCCGTCTGCGTTGAACTTATTGACCAGAACTTCGACCGAATCGCGCTCCGGAATGCCGAATGGTGCAGCCGGCCCCGTGAGGCTAAGCAGCAGTCCTATCCGCAAAGGCTCTGCGGCCTGCGCAGGGGTCAGATGGACCACTCCAACGAATGTCGAAGCCGCGACACCCAACGCTACGATCAATGACCTTCTATTCATGACTGTTCACTCCCCAGATGATTAAGATTCTTTTGTTCATCGTGCTGACGCCGTAACGCCAAACGCGCCTTCATCGCCATGTCGGGCGATCTCCTCGTCGGTAAATCCGAGGAATTCAAGAATTTCGCGGCTGTGCGCACCAAGATCAGGCGGGCCATAGGTGACCGATGGCGGGGTCCGCGAAAACTTCAGCGGATTGCCGACCACTTCGACCTGCTTGCCGTCCGGCATCGGCACCGTGACAACCATGCCATTGTTGCGGACTTGAGGATGATCGAGTGCCTCCGCGAGCGATAGCAGCGGCGAGCAGAGGATGTCCTGCTTGACCAGGCTGGCCAGACACTCCGCGGTCGTGAGCCGGACAAACTCGGGACGCAGGAGGTCGTAGATTTCGGCCTTGCGTTCGAGTTGCGCCGCTGCGGTGGCGAGTCCAGCACGAGTGCTGAGATCGTCGATCTGAAGCGCGTTGCAAAGCAGTTGCAATGGATTGGGCCGAAAGAAGCCCAGAACAGTGATCCAGCCATCCTTGGTCTGGAACACAAAGTTCAGACTCTTGTCGATCCACCGCGTCTCGTAGCCGTAGATCAACTGCGATGCTGCCTCAAGACTCTGCATCGCGATCGCCGCATCGAGAAGGCACGTGCTGACCTTCTGGCCGATGCCGGAACGTTCACGCTCCAGCAGTGCAAGTACTACGCCCTGCGCCAGAATCATTCCGGCTGCGAAATCGACCACCGGCGTATTGACGAGAGCCGGCGCGCCGTCAGGGCGCGCATTACTCGTGGCAATGCCGCTCAGCGACTGAATCGCCATGTCCTGACCGGGATTACGCGCCAGCGGTCCGGTTGCGCCATAACCGCTCGACTCGGCATAGACCAGCCGAGGATTGGCTTCCTTGAGCTGTTCGTAGCCCAGCCCGAGGCGCTCCATGACACCGGGGCGATAGTTGTGAATGAGAACGTCGGCCGTCCTTGCAAGGCGTGCGACGATCGCGCGACCGGCTTCAGTCTTGAGATCGACAACGAGAGACTTCTTGTTGCGGTTAACCGCCGCAAAGTAGCTGCTCATCGCATTGCGCGCGGTTGCATAGCTGTCGTAGTTACGCAGGATCTCGCCACTGCCCGGCCGCTCGATCTTGATCACGGTCGCGCCGAAATCGCCCAACACCTGAGCGGCGATTGGCGCTTGATATACCTCGCTCAGATCGAGGACCAATGCTCCCTTGAGGATACTCATCAATCAATCCGCGTAGACGCTCTTGGCAATAATCAGCCGCTGGATCTGATTGGTCCCCTCATAGATTTGGGTAATCTTGGCATCACGCATCATGCGCTCGACCGGGTAGTCCTCGAGATAGCCGTAGCCGCCATGCAACTGAACCGCATCGGTCGCGACTGACATTGCGGTGTCGCTGCACAGCATCTTGGCCATCGAAGCGAGCGTCCGACCTTGCACAGGATCGGCTTCGATGGCTTCGACCGCCCGATACAAAAGGCTACGCGACGACTCAACCTTGACGGCCATCTCCGCGATCATGCCGCGCACCATCTGGAAACGCGACACCGATTGTCCGAATTGCTTGCGATCACGCGTGTATTTCACCGCTTCATCGAGCGCGCCTTGAGCAATGCCGAGAGCCTGCGCTGAAATCAGGGGGCGCGAAATGGTGAGCGACACGCCCATGTACTCGTAGCCCCTGGTGGTGTCACCAATCGCCCGATCAGCAGGAATCCGACAGTCGTCAAAAATGACATCGGCGGTCGGGCTTCCACGCAGCCCCATCTTGTTCTCGAGCTTGCCGAACGAGATGCCGGGGTCGTCCCGATGCACCATGAAGATTCCGTATTCCTTCTCGCCGGTCCGAGCGAGAACGAGATACCACTCCGCCCATGTGGCATTGGTGATGAACCGCTTATTGCCGTTGATCACCCAGTGATCCCCATCTTTCACCGCGCGGGTCTTCAGTGCGGCGAGATCCGAACCACCCTGCGGCTCAGTCAGACACCAGCCAGCAATCTTTTCGCCGGCAGCCACCGACGGCACGATCTGCCTGATCAATTGAGGAGAACCGAAGCGAACCAGCGGATCGAGCGCTGCCCATCCAGTCAGCAATGACAGGCCGGACGTCGCGCACACCCGCGCAACCTCTTCCACCGCGATCACCTGCGAGAAGAGATCGCCGCCCTGTCCTCCGTACTCCTCGGGAAAGCCAAGTGACGGAATGCCTGCATCACGAAGCCCCGCATACGCTTTGACTGGCGGCTGCTTGGTGCGATCGACTTCGGCGGCATGAGGCTCAACCTTGTCGACCGCAATCCGCCGCATGGTGTCGCGAAACGTATCGTAGGCCTGCTTTTCCATAGCTTGCATGGCTATTGTCCTTGTTTTGATGTGAGGGGCGAATTGCGGAGTGCGGGTGGCCAAGACAGGCCTTCGACAGCGGACGCCGGATCGGACGGCACTGCCGCGGTGATTTCGTCATCCGTCATTCCAACTGAGGCCAGCACCTCGCGGCTGCGGTCGCTGCGATCAAGCGTGCTGCTGAACGACGACGTCCGGCTGAAACGCGGAATTGCCGGTACGCTCGAATGCGAGGAATCGGGATGACGATGCTTGTTCTGAGCTTCACGCCAGACCTCATCCGGCGACAGCACCGGCGCAACACAAGCATCAGTGCCGGCAAACACTGCTTCCCAATGCTCCCGCGGCTGCGATCGAAACACCTTGTCGAGAGTCTGTTCGATGAACGGCCAGGTCGCCATATCCATGTGGTCCGGAATATCGCCCAGCTTCAGCGTGTTCCACAGCGCCTTGAAGAACGCGACTTCCAGCGCGCCAACCGAGACCTGGCGGCCATCCGCGCAGAAATAGCAGCGATAGAACGGCGCATTTCCGGTGATCAATCCATCCCCGCGGCCCGGCATTACCGGCGTCTGCCACCCCGGGAAATGCATCGCCATCATCGAAAGGCAACCGTCCACCATCGCGGCGTCGACATGTTGGCCTCGGCCAGAGCCACGGGCCTCGAACAGCGCAGTCACGATTCCGAATGCAGCGAGCAGGCCACCGGCACCAAAATCAGCAAGCAGGTTGAGCGGCGGATAGGATACTTCACTCTTCGGACCCACCGCTCCAAGAACACCGCTGATCGCAAGATAGTTGATGTCGTGGCCAGCTTCGCGCGAACGGGGCCCGTCCTGGCCATAGCCGGTCATCGAGCAGTAAACCAATCGCGGATTGATCGCGCTGAGTTCGGCGTATCCGGCACCAATGCGGTCAGCGACGCCGGGCCGGAAGCCTTCGATCAGAGCGTCCGCGGTTTTCACCAGCCGATGCAGCGCTTCACGTCCCGCACTGCTTTTGAGATTGAGCGAAATGAATCGCTTGCCACGCGATAGTTCGGTCACCGGAAGGCCCGAACGGCCGCCACCGACCACGATCACGTCCGCGCCGAGATCGGCGAGAAGCATCGTACAATACGGACCGGGCGCCAAACGCGAAAGATCGATCACGCGCACGCCGGCGAGCGGGCCTTTCGGCCGCGCATTGGTGGTTCTGGATTCAGCCATGGGACGAGCCTACTGATGATTGGAAATTCTGGCCCGTCTCGGCCATGTCGGATGAGTCATCATCGCCGCCGAGAAAGGCAGCGAGAATGGTGTCGTGCTGATTGAGTTCGTCGCGACCGCCACGTATGACCACCTGTCCGTCGGACAGCATGATGAAACGGCTGGCAATGCTTGCGGCGAACGGCACGTTCTGCTCCGCGACAACCATCGCAAGGCCATCAGCGCGGAACCTGGCAAAGGTCTGGCGCAAAATGTCGTAGACCGCAGGCGCGAGCCCCTGGGTCGGTTCATCCAGAATCAACACCCGCGGCCGGCGCGCCACCGCCATGCCGATCGCGAGCATCTGCTGCTCACCGCCGCTGAGCATCCCGGCCGGCGCAGCAAGCCGCTCCTTCAGAATCGGAAACAGCGACAGGATGTGATCGCGCGCCGTATTTCGATCATCCTCGATCAGCCGCAGGCCAAGGGAAAGATTCTCCTGCACTGACAGCGCCGGACAAAGGTTGCCGCGAATTTCCGGAACGAATGCCAGTCCGCTCTTGGCGCGAAGGTGCGCGGGCAATCGCCCGATATCCCGACCACCAACCTCGATCTCGCCTCGCCCCTGCACGAGACCGCTCACCGCTCCGAGAAAGCTGCTCTTGCCGGCGCCATTCGGTCCAAGCACCGCGACGAGCTCTCCGGCCGCCACTGACAGGTCAATCCCGTGACAGACTTCGATCCGGCCATAACGCGCTGAAACATTGCGGCATGACAGAACCGGTTGCCCCACAGGCCCGGCGACGGTCGCCCGGTTGCCATCAACGGCAAACATCGCATTCATGGCAATATCCTCAGTGCGTGCTGGTGCCGAGATAGGCGGTGACGAATTCGGGCTGGCGGCTGACCTCTTCGGCCGTGCCGCGCAGCAAGACCTTGCCGCGATCGAGCACGACGACGCGATTGGCAAGTCGCTTCACCAAACCGAAATTGTGCTCGACCAGCAGCACACCGACGCCTCGGGCCGCGAGTTGACGGACCTGCTGCACCAGCACATGCTGCTCCGCTTTCGAAAGACCGGCCGCCGGCTCATCGAGCAGCAGATATTTCGGCTCGGCCGCCATCGCGCGGGCAATGTCGACCATCCGGACAATCCCCATTGGCAATTCGCCCATCTGCTGCTTGGCGACGTTGCCGAGGCCAAGCTCCTGCAATAACTTCGCTCGACGAGCACGCAGATCCCGTTCACTGCGCCTCATTGACGGCGGCCTGAGCAATCCCGCCCACAAGCCGGTCCGTGCGTGCGGTTGAAATCCGCACAACACCGCATCCTCGACACTTGCCGTTGCATTGATCCGCGGCGTCTGGAATGTCCGAGAGATTCCGCTGGAGATGCGTCGGGCCGCAGGAATGCTCGCGAGATTCTCGCCATCGATCGCAACAGCGCCTGCCGCGATATCGACAAAGCCGGTAATGGCGTTGAACAGCGTACTCTTGCCCGATCCGTTCGGCCCGATCACCGCGAGCACCTCGCCGCGATCGAGCGTCAGATCGACATTCTGTAGAGCGATCACGCCGCCGAAACGGACATCGATCTTGGAAACGTCAATGCTCATTGCGCGCCTCCCGCGATGACAGGGCTGCTTGCCACCTGCGATGCGCTTTTCTGCGACTTGACACCAATCGCTCCTACAGACTTGCCGAGGAGCGCGCGAAGCCCAAGCAAACCGCTCGGCGACAGCACCAGAACGGCAATCAGTGCGCCGCCGTAAAACATCCCTTGCACTTCCTGACTGGGGATGAACTTGAACAGCAGGGTCAGCAGAGCCGCGCCGACAATGGGGCCGAGCACGGTCTGCGCGCCGCCCACCACCGCCATCAGCAGGACCGAAAGCGAAACGGAGGGTCCCAGCGAATCCGGACCGATATAAGCGATGTGATGCGCATAAAGCCATCCACCGAGTCCCGCCACCGACGCGGAGAGCGCCAGCACGACACTACGGACGTGGGGTACATTCACGCCATCGGCGACAGCGCGTAGCGTATCAGAACGAAGGGTGCTGGTGGCACGGCCGAATGGAGAGTCGATCAGGTTGCTGAGCAGGATCACCACGACCAGCACGACGCCCCAGCTCAGGAAATGATACTGCAGCAGCGTGGACGCGATAGACAGCGGCGGAATACCGGACAGGCCGATATAGCCGCCGGTGAAATCGCCGCCCTCACGCAGGATGATGTCGACGGCCTGACCGAACACCAGCGTCGCAATGGCCAACGACAGCGCATTGAGCCGCGTCACCAGGCGCGCAAGCGGATAAGCGATCAGCGGCGGGACCACGAGAGCCAGCACAAGACCGAACACCGCCGGCAGATCGTAACGTGTAGTCACGATCGCAGCGGCATAGGCACCGACTGACGCGAACGCGGCCTGTGCAACCGAGAGGATGCCAGCCTGGCCATAGCTGATGCCGACCGACAGCGCGATCAGCGAGTAGATCGCAATCACCACCGATGTATCGAGCCAGACAGTGTTGCCACTGATCAGAAGCGTGATGATGAGAAATGCGCCGAACAGGATGAGCGCAGAGCGCTGACGCTGGAGGAGACTCATGCCCGGACTCCAGCAGGTCCCTGGCGGCCGACACGGCCGATCGTCAGCACGGCGAAGATGAAAGCGAGCGGCACGAGGCTCGCAAGGCCGCCATTGGCATAACCCGAACTGATCGTCTCAACGACGCCGATGGCAAGCCCGCCGAAGAACCCGCGCAAGGGGCCATGCAGACCGAACACGATCGCCGCGCCGAAACCAGCGAGCGTCAGATGCATCCCCGACGCGAAGTCCATCCCGGACGTATAAAGCACGAGCACCCCGGCGATTCCCGCCAGCAAACCCGCAAGCATGAATGAGGAAAACTGCAATGCCCGAACGGGAATGCCCGCAAGCAATGCGCCGCGCTCATTGTTGGCGCTGGCGCGCACGTCGCGCCCCCAGGAGGTGCGGTAGAGCAAAACATAAACGAAAGCGATAAGCAGCAGGCCGACCAGCACGTTCACGCCGGCCTGCGGGCTGATGCGAATGCCGGCCACATTCCAGAAATTCGCGAAAGGCTGACGAATAAAGGGGTCTTTCCCGAACAGCGTGAGGACGCATGATTCCAGGAAGATCGCGAAGCCGAAGCTGGCGAGCACAAGAACGAGCGGATCGCCCTTCTGCCTGCGGCCAAGCATCAGCGAGACGCATCCGACGGCCGCCGACGCCAGTACGCCAACGAGGATGCCAATCACGATCCCCAGAGCGGCTCCGTGGCTTTCGCCGACGAACATCGCAACTGCTCCCGCGAGCACCGCATAAGCGCCAACCGCAAGGTCCACCGTGTCGGTGGCGATGAAAAGCAGGCTGATCGGAAAGGCAAGCAGACCGTAGGTCACGCCCAGCAAGATTCCCCGCGAGCAAAATTCAAGAAGTTCATACATCCGCCCCTCCCGCCTTCGATTTGAACGCCCGCAGATCAGGATCGCGCAGGCGTCGAAGGTCTTTATTTTTAAAAACCGTCTAGTCGGTATCTGATACTGTGCAGAAGGTTTTTGCTTTGTCAAGGATAGCCGCGGACACCCCGGCAATCGCATCACATGACTGAAATAACTGGAATTCTTACACATGCGTGGTGGCGCCCGAACCGGGCACCACCACGCAAGATTGTCGCACGTCTCAGGGTGCGGAAACCCGCCTGAAGGCTCCATTGCGGACTTCGACAGTGGTCAGTGCGTCAGCACTCCAGCCATCGTGATTGTCCTTCGCATAGCAAAGCTCGCCATCGGAATAGGTCGTGACATTGCATAGCTGCTCAAGTTGATCGCGCAGCACAGGCCCGGTGATCTCTCCCTTGACCTTGCGCGCCGCTTCGACGATCGCCAGCAACCCGTTGGTCGAGAGCAGTTCGGCAAATCCCTGCGGCGGCTTGCCCGCATTTTTCATCTTCTCGGCGAGCTTGGCCTGTCGCGGGGATGGATCGTCCCAGTTGCCGAAAACCACCAGCCGTACCCCATCTCCCAAGGAGCCGGAGCTATCGATGAAGGACTTCTGTCCAAGGCCCATCGATCCCCAGATCGGCACATCCAAACCAACCTGACGCGCTGCGCGCACGAAAGCTGCCCCCAGCGCCGGCGCCGTGACCTGCATGATGATCGCATCCGGCGATCCGCTGCGCAGCTTCATGGCCTGGGCCGCGACCTCAATCGCCTTCAGCGGCGCTGACGACATGTCGGTGATTGGAACCTTCTTCTCCTCGGCCAATTGCTTCACGTAGACTGCGGAGTCCTTTCCGTAGGCATCTTCCTGATAGAAGATGGCAATCTTCTTGGCGCCGCCCGCGACCACGGCGTCGAACAGCCGCTTGGTGTTGACCAGATCGTTCGACATGGTGCGGAACACGTAAGGATAATGCTGGTTGTCACGCGCCGTGACCGAGATCGTGGCGTTGGGCGCGAGCATCGGAACCTTCTCACGTGCGGCAATCGGCGTCGCCGCCAGTGTACCGCTGCCGGTGCTGGCGCCAATAATCGCAACCACACCGTCCTCACGGATCAGCTTGGTCGCACCGCGCGCTGCTTCCGTGGGGTTGGTGGTGTCGTCGTAGATCGCAAGTTCGATCTTACGCCCATTGACTCCGCCTTGCGCGTTCAGGTCGCGAACCAGAACTTCGACCGCATCACGCTCCGGCAGGCCAAACGATGCCGCCGGCCCGCTCAGACTGAGCAACAGGCCGATTTTGAGCGGCTTGCTATCCTGCGCAATGACCGCAGACAGTGGTGCGAGCGCAATAACGCCGGCCACCAATAATCCCATTCTCATTCTCATGCGACTTCCCCTCCCATGGTGCTTGGCACGCCTTTGCCGGCGTTTTTTCTGATGCGATCCGCGCAGCTTCCAGCAGCCGGTGCACCAGCGATGCATCGTGCTTCACGGACGAAATCTTTGAGCGGCCTGTGAAAAGCCGCTTACTCGGCCGCGTCGGCCGCGCTTTCTGTCGTGGCGACAATGGACGGTGAAAGATAAGCACCCTGCCTCAGCAGCTCTCGCTGGATTGCACGCGGGTCGAGCTGACGCGGCGCCACGCCGGCGCCTGCCGCGAGAGCGCCCGCGACGCCTGCGGCCTGGCCGGTCATCCAGCACTGCGGAACTTCGCGGAGGAAAGTGTGCGAACTCGCATCGCAGGCCACATGACGACCCGCGCCGAGCGCGCCTTCGATTCCCGCGGGAAGCAGCGAGCCATAAGGCACCGAGATATTCTTCCACTTGGGTGACAGCGAGGTCGAGACACCGATCTCGTCATCCCAGACCTTCCCTTCGTCCCACTGCTTGCGCGTGACCATTCGATCGGCAGCGAAGCGGCGGCTGTGGCGCACGCCGACCTGCGGTGCACCGAGCATCAGGAATGCATTCTCAAAGCCCGGAGCTTCCGCCCGATAGATTTCGAGATGCTTGACCGCAAGCTGCCGCGACTTGAGTTCGACCTCGGTCAGATCTTCCACATCAACCGCACTATAGCCCGACAACCGCGGGCCCATGAACAGACCGATGTCCGAACGCCACGAGAAGAACGGCTTTTCGAAGTACTTCAGCCGGTCGCGGCCACGCTTCATGAAATCGGAAAAGCCGGCGCTATTGGTGCGGCGGAATTCGGTCCAGCGCTCCATATCAACGCCACCGAGCATGAAGGCGGTGTTTATACAATGGTGGATGTCAGTTTCGTCGATGTCGGAATCCGACCCGACACCGGCGCGCGCCAGCATGTCGGCATCGCCCGTGGTGTCGATCACCACCTTGGCCAGAACGGCATGGCGGCCCTCCTTACTCTCGAAGATCGCGCCCTTGACGACGTTCCCTTCCATGATCGGCTGCACGGCCATCGCGTGCAGCATCAGACGGATCTTGTTCTCCGTGACGAGCTGCATCGAGAGCGTTTTCAACGCCTCGGGATCAATCGTCGGCGACCAGGTCACGATGCCCTGGAACGCCGCGGATCGGTATGACCAGTAATCCGCGATCGCCGCATCCTTCGATCCCCATTCCGACTTGGGCGGCCCCATCACGGCATCTTTCGGCAGGCGGTCGAAAAGCTCGCGGGCGAAACCGGCGATAACCTGCTTGCCGCTCCAGTCGGTCATGCGGTCGATCCAGATAACCAGCCCGCCAGTGGAAAGGCCGCCGAGATGATTGTAGCGCTCGACCAGCATGACATCGGCACCCAGCTTGGCCGCAGCCACCGCCGCCGACGTTCCCGACGGTCCACCGCCGATCACCAGCACATCGGTTTCGGCGAAGACCGGAATTTCACGTGCAGCCTCACGATAAGTCAGCACGGGACGTTCACGCCGGCGGTCACGGGCACCGCCGAAGATCTCCAGATCCATACCTTCCGAAACACTATTGATCGACTTCTCAACGGCCATAGTCATTTCCTCGCGAAACAAAATCCGGCTTGCAAACGCCGGTTGTGATTAAGCGGTCTGTCATGGCGCCCGAAAGCCCGCAGCCCCGCACTTCGTGACGGCAATCTTGACGACGGCCTTGAATTATTACAAATATGAATTTTGCAAACTCAAATTTCGATTTTTAGAATTATGCTCTCGCTCAGGCAAATCCGCTATTTCGTCGCCGCAGCCGAAACCCAGAAGGTTTCTGCTGCGGCCAGCAACCTTGGGATCTCGCAATCTGCGGTCACGGTCGCGATCAAGGAACTTGAGGGGCAACTCGGCGTATCTCTGATACGCCGCCGCATCGGCGGCATCGAACTGACCCAGGACGGGCAGAAATTTCTCCATCACGCCAGAAACATCGAGGCGAACATCGTCGATGCGATGAACTCGATGCTGAACAAGGAAGCGCGAACGACCGGAAATATCCGGCTCGGCGTGACCTACACCGGAGCCGGTTACTTCCTGCTCCCTGTTCTGGCGCGCTTTCGGCGCGCTTATCCGAACGTGATATTTCACCTCGTCGAAATGGATCGGAGCGGACTGGAGCAAGCGCTCGAGTCAAACGATATTGATCTCGCTCTGGTTATCATCTCCAACCTTTCGAAAAATCATCATCTGCGTCACCAGATATTGATCCGGTCACCCCGAACATTGTGGCTCTCGAGCGGCCACCGTCTCAACCGTCTTCCGACGATCTCGCTACAGGACCTTCGCGATGAGGCCTATGTGCAGTTCGCATCCGATGAAGCGCCTATTTCAGCACGGCGCTATCTGAAGAAGATCAAGCCCAAGGTGCTGTTCAGCACGTCGTCGATGGAAGCCGTGCGGGGGATCGTAGCAACGGGCGCAGCGGTGACCGTGCTTGCTCACCTCGTCTATCGACCGTGGTCACTGGATGGCGGCCGGGTCGAGTCACGTCCCCTGGCAGATCCTCTTCCAACTCTCGACCTTGGCATCGTCTGGAGCGCACGGAAAACGTTGTCGGATGCCGAGCGCAAGTTCATCGACTATCTGAAGGCCGACGGAAACAGCGCTCACCACGGCTAGGATAGTGCGCGCAGGAAGACTTCGCGGAATACGCGTACCAGTTCCGTACCGTCGATCTTCGCCGCCCGGCGGTACCATTCCAGCATCATGCCGTCATGCGTCGCGACATAGAACGAAGCCGTTGCTATCGGATGAAGTTTGGTTGCGAAACTCTTGCTGGCAAGCCCCTGCTTGATGGTCATCAGGATGAACTCGCGCATACGCTCATAAATCGCATCAATCTTCTCTGTCAGCGCGTCATTCCGCTTGGAAAATTCGACCGATGACATCACCAGCAGCATGACCTCTTCAGGATTCTCCAAAGCGAATGTCACCTGTGAATGCATGAACGCGACGAGCTTTTCCTGCGCCGTCAGATCCTGCGCTTTCAGCTTGGTGATAATGTCGTCGATATAGCGCGCGGAAATGTCATCGAGCATCTGCGCCATCAGATGCTCTTTCTTGGAAATGTAGAAATAGACGCCCCCCTTGGTGAGGCCGGCGCCGGCGGCGATCTCGTCAATCGTGGTGGAGCGATATCCCTGCTCCACGAACAACTTCAGCGCTGAATGATAGATACGGTCGACGCTGACTTCGCGCATTTCCTGGTTCGATCGCAGCGCCCGCGCGCGCGACAGCGACTTTGCCGGCTGGCCCTTGGTCGAGCCGGCAACTGACTTCGAAGTGCGCACCGGCAATTTGCGGGACGCTCGCGACGCAGCTTGTGGCTTGTTTCGATCGATCTGTCTGATCATGAATTAAATGAAGTTGGAATAACCCAGCATCAGTACCGGGCAAATTGAAAGACCGCTCCTTTTAGAGAGGCGAGCGGAGCAGGCAAGAGGTGGGACAGCCATTTCCGTGGAGACTTCAGAACGGAAGCGGACCCAGAAAACCGATCCCGTGGCCTAATATCAGAGTTTCACTTATCTTTTCAAATACTTTGAACTGGTTGGGAGATTCGTTGGAAGCGACTTTCGGGCGATCCACTCCTCTCTTCTTTCCCCTTAAAGCACTCTAATTCTGATGCGGCAACAATGCGGCACATTAGCCGTCCCGGCTAGCTGTAATGGATGTCATCGGCCCATTCGCAATAGCAGCGTCGTGCAATGCACGGTTCTCGACGCGGGTGCGAAACCACAACAACGGCGCTTCGAGAAGGAGGAGAAGGATGGCCGTCAGCCAGACCGCCATGGAGTGACCTGACGGATATTTTGGACCAGCGGGATCGAGACTACAGCACGGCAGCACACGGATCCAGTTGAAGCAGTTGGCCTGTGGATGTCTGCGGTGCCAACGGCCAAAGCTCATGCCGGTCTCGCATTTCAGGATGTGGGTCAAGGTCCGCGGAGCCACCGCTATGCACCAACCCCAGTCGTCGATAGTCGCTGGTCGGAAGGATCGGCCATCATCGCGCCGGCGCTCGGATGCGCCTTTGCTTCCTCGATCAATCTCTCCAGGATGTGCGGCTTAGTTGGAACAAGCTCGTTGACTCGGAGCATCGCAAGGTGGCCTTGGACGGCCGCGATATCGGCATCGCCTAATCCGCCGGCTGCCATCCGTGCGCGATCTTCGGGCCAAACAACAGCCGTAAAACCTTGGCGCTTGGAGCGACAATTTTAATGTACGGAGCCTATAGAAATCACATCACCAAAAAGTTGCCAACGGTTACCTTCAAAGCGCATGAGCCGCAACTGTTTGATGGGGGCAAAGTCAGTCGGGGTGGTACTGACAGTGATGCCCGGTAGCAAACCACCCTGCTCAAAGTTTTTCAGGTTTGAAGCCTGCTTCATGACGTTTTCGCGGGTCAGATTATCGCCACATCGCCGCAGAACCTCGGCCATGGATGTGGCCGTGTTGTATCCAACCATGGCCGAACTCTCGGCAAGATTGGCCCCCGGCAGGTACTCATTCATCAACGCACGAAATTCTTTTATGCCGGGATCATCATCCCACTGGGGATCCGTAGCATCCTTCGCGTAGGTGGCAGAGATGATGCCTTGGGCACTATCCATACCGGCCGGCTTAATGACTGCGCCGATTGACGAACTGACGCTTGGAACAATCTGAAGCGGCTTCCAGTTCAACTCCGCAGCCTTCTTGATCGTCTGAGCGGCAAATTTTGGCGTCGTGAAGCTGATCAACACATCTGCGCCGACCGACTTCATCTTGACGACATGGGTGTCGATCGTCGGTTCGCTCACCTCATAACTCTCTTCGATGACAATGATGTTTGCGTGCTCGCCCAACCCGTCTTTAAAGCCTTTCAGATAATCCTTCCCGTAGTCATCGTTCTGATAGAAGATCGCGACCTTGCCGGTGGGCTTCTCTTTCAGAACATACTGAGCCAGGATTCGGCCTTCGGTCTGGAAATTTGGGATCCAGCCCATCGTCCACGGGTAGTTCTTTGGATCGTTCCATTTGCTGGCACCGCTACCCACGAAAATCTGCGGCACCTTCTTGGCGTTCATGTATTTATGGATCGCCGCATTACCCGGCGTCCCCAGCGGATTGAAAATCAGAAGCACCTCATCACTCTCGACGAGTTTACGCGCCTGCTCGACCGTTTTCGGCGGACTGTAAGCATCGTCATACGAGATAAAGTTGATCTTGCGGCCGTTGATGCCACCGTAGTCATTTATCTTCTTGAAGTAAGCGGCCTGTACCTTGCCATTCATGCCGTAAGCAGACGCCGGACCGCTATAGGGCATGATGTTGCCGATCTTGATCTCGGTATCTGTGACGCCGGGACCGTATGCTTTTTGGGCAACAGCACTGCCGCTGGTGATTATAGCGGCGCAAAGAACAATCAGAGGCAACCGGACAGCTAACATGGCTTCAATCTTTCAAGCATGATACAGGCGGTATTCTATTAGCGCGGCAGATTCATATCGCGAGCGAGCGTTTCGTAGGTGTCCACTTCGCTTGCGACGATCTTGGTGAATTTTCCGGGACCCGCTGCGATTTCATCGACGCCGATCTCGGACAGCCGCTTCTGAACGTCCGGTGATTGGAGACCTGCCATGACGGCGTCGTTGATCTTTTTCACGAGATCGGGAGCCATATTTGCCGGTCCGGCGAGGCCAATCCAGGTTTCCGACAGAACTTTCGGCAGCCCCACTTCGGCGAATGTCGGAACATCAGGAAGATAGATCGACCGCTTCTCCGAGCCGATCGCCAAAGCACGGACATCGCCGGATTTGACAGCCCCAAGCGCCTGATTGACGGCAGAAAATGACATCGGAACGTGCCCCCCCATCACAGCCTGGAGGGATTCTCCCGAACTCTTGAAGGGAATGTGATTGAGCTTCACCTTGGCCTCGCGCTCGAAAAGAATTCCCATGAAGTGAGAGGTCGATCCGACGCCGGAGCTGCCATAAGCAATCTCGCCCGGCCGCGCCTTTGCATCCTCCACCACGGACTTTACATCCGTGTACTTGGTGCCCTTGTTCACGGTGAGCATTGAAGGCGCGGTCGCGATCAGGCTGATATAGGTCAGCGCCGTCTTGGTGTCGAAATCGACCTTCTGAATCGACGGCACCATGGTGTGGGTTCCCGGAATCATGATCAGAGTGGTGCCGTCCGGCGGCAGCTTCGACACCATGACTGTCGCGATCGTCCCCGAGCCGCCAGGCTTGTTCTCGACGATCACCGTGGTGTTCAGGCGCTTGCGCAGGTCTTCCGCAAAGACCCGGGCCAGCACGTCAGTGACGCCGCCGGCGGAAAATCCGACGATGATCTTGATTGGCGGTGTATCCTGCGCGATCGCAGACGAACTCATCAAAGCCAGTCCGAACGCGGCGGCAGCGACTCTTGCGAGATTCATGGCGTTTCCCTTTCAATCATTCTCAGCTCATGGCCTGTTGACCGGCCTTGTTGTCTTCCGCCCAGTTTTGAGCGCTCTCAAACCTTTCCGGGTGGCGGCGCGGATCGACGTTTCCGGGTTGCGTCTTCATCAAGCGATCCGTCGCTTTGAAGCACCACGCCATAGTCGCGCTCGGCAGCCTCGACAGAAACATAGCCTTCCATGACGTCGCGCAAAACGCGCGCAGGATCGCGCTCGTAAGCACGGCCATGTCCACCGCCGCCGCCGCTGGAAATAACGACGACATCGCCGCTTTCCATTTCCATTTTTCCCTTCCGCAGCACGCTTCGATCGCCCGCCGCACGCATCACTTCCCCGCCGGCCGTCTGAGCCGCGCCGCCGCCGGCGAGTCCCCACGGCGGACATCGCGTCCGGTCCATCTTGTTCATCAGCGTCAGCGGTTGCAAAAAGCGGTAGACTTTTTCGATACCCAACCCGCCGCGGAACTTGCCGGGACCACCCGAATCCGGGCGCAACTGCTTGGACTCGATCCGATAGGGATACATCGCCTCCTGAATCTCGACCGGCACATCGCGAACGTCGCCGTGAGTCGTGGAGCGGTATGGCCCCGGACCATCGACATCGGAAAAAGCACCCCATCCGCCTGACATCGCATCGAGGCAAAGAAAGCGCGCGCCCGTCTCCCCATTGATGCCGGTAATCGTGTGGGTGCCATAGATGCCGTGATGGCCCGCTGGAATGCGATCCGGAAGCGCCTCGGAAAACGCACTCAAGATCGTATCGACCACGCTGGCGTGGGTATTGCCGGCGCTACCATAGGCAGCATCCGGTCTCGCACTCAAAAACTTCCCGTCCGGGATGACGATTTTGACCCGCTCGAAGTCGCCCTCGTTCACCGGTGTCGCGGAAGAAAAGAGGAACTTCGCGGCCATGCGGCCCACGGAAACTGCGCCTCCCTCTCGCCCCGAATTGAACGGCCCGGCGACCTGGTCGTTGACGCCCGATAAATCGATGGTGAGGCCGTCATCATTAACGATGACCTTCACGTCCACCTTGATTGGTTCACCGACCCGAATTCCGTCATCATCGAAGAAAGAGGATGCCGTATACGTGCCGTGCGGCACGTCGCTCAGTGCACGCGCCATGTTGCGGGCGGCATCGGCATGCATGGCATGCATCGCCGCGATTACCTCGGAAAATCCATGTTGGGCGACAACCTCCTGCACCATATCGTGACCCATCTGACAACCGCCAAGCTGCGCCTCCAGATCGCCCATCACCAATCGCGGAAAACGTGTATTGATTTCAATCAGCCGGAAGATTTCGCGGCGACGCTGGCCGCGATCGATCAGCTTCAGCACCGGAAACTGGATGCCCTCCTGAAAAATCTCCGTTGTTGTGGGCGAGAGGCACGATCCCGGCATATTGCCGCCGACATCGACCCAGTGAACGAGCACGGCGAAGAAGCCGATCAACTTGCCCTCGACGCGGATCGGCGTGAAGGCACAAACGTCATTCAGATGCTTTCCGAGCGTGGCGGCGTCGTTGATGATGAAGACATCGCCTTCGTGCATTTCGTCTTCACCAAACACGTTGAGGCCGGCGCGAACGGCCAGACCCAACGCATTCGCGACGAAGCCCGGCAGGCTGTAGCGCGACTGCGTCACCAGGCTGCCGGCTGCGTCGACAAAGCCGACCGCATAGTCCTTGTATTCCTGCACAAGAAGGCTGAACGCCGTGCGCTCGATGTTCTTCTCGATCAGATTCGGGATGGCGATCAGCCGTTGGCGGATAATCTGTAGTTCAATGGGATCGGTCGTCGCCGCAAATTCGAGAGAGTGCGAGATGTCATCCATGGGACGCCACTCCCTTGCGCTGCACAGGCGCGCACGATATCCGCAACTCGCCGAGCCTTCCGACAGTCAACGTATCCTGCGGCGAGACCACCGTGGTTGAGCTGTATTCCTCAATGATCGCAGGCCCCTTGACCGAGAACCCTTCAGGCAATTCGCTGCGGCGATAAATCGCCGTCTTGAGCCGCTGCCCCGCCCCGGCGAAATAGACCGATCGATACGTGTGCGGCTTCCCCTTTTTCTCGGCGGATGTTGCGCCGACGGCATCGAGCCTTGGCCGTTGCGTCGGCACCACCCCCCCGGCCCGCAGCACAACGAAGGCCAGTCCAGTGCCCTCGTTCAAGTGTCCATAGCGCGCACGGTAGACATCTTCGAAAGCGGCCTGAACGTTCTCGACTGTCGGCTCCGATGGAAGTCGAATACGAACCGTGTGCGACTGCCCCTGATAATTCATATCAGCTTCGTGGATGTAGGAAATTTTCGAGACATCAAATTCCGATGCCATCGAATCCTGCAACTCGCGCTCCATTAGTTGAATCATATCGCGAGCGTCGGCCAGGGCCGCAGCAGACAGATCGCGCAAAAAGGTGCGTGCACCGTCGCGCCTCGCTTCTGCCATCAGCATTCCCAGCGACGAGAACGCGCCCGGATGCGGCGGAACGATGACTTCGCGGATTCCGAGACTGCGCGCCAGTTCCGCTCCGAACAAGGGACCGCCGCCACCGAAGACGAACAGTTTATACTCGCGAATATCGCGGCCGCGCTCCACCGTAATTTCCTTGATCGCGCCAGACATCGTCACCGTAGCAAGATCGATAATCCCCTGCGCGACCTGATCCGTCCGATCCGGACCTGTATAGCCAAGCGGCAATGCCAGTTGGCGGTCGATCGCACTGGCTGCGCCTTCCAGATCGAGCTTCAGACGACCGTTCATGAAACTTTCGGAACCGATGCGCCCCAACACGACATTCGCGTCGGTTACGGTTGGCTCCGCACCGCCCCTGCGAAACGCAATGGGGCCGGGATCGGAGCCGGCGCTTCGCGGGCCGAGGCGCATACGGTTGTTGTCGTCGATCCAGGCAATCGATCCGCCTCCAGCTCCAACCTCAACAATATCCAACACCGGCGTGCGAATTGGAAAGCCCCGCTCGTAGCCGCCCACCCAGTATGTGTTGACGACTTCAAACCGGCCATCTTCCACCAGTGCGCACTTCGCCGTTGTGCCGCCCATATCAAAGGCGATCATCTTGTCGAGACCCAGTTCCTGCGCGTAAGCCGCGGCGCCAATACAGCCGCCGATCGGGCCGGATTCGACCAGCGTCACCGGCTGCGCGACCGCTGCCTGCGACGTCATCACGCCACCATTCGACCCCATCATGTAAAAGCGGCCACCGAAGGAACGATCGGTGAGTGCCTGTCCAAATCCTTCGACATAAGTCGACATCCGCGCCCCAACGAATGCGTTCGCTACCGCCGTGGATGTGCGCTCATATTCCATCCACTCACGGGACAGCTCCGTTCCGATCGTGACATACAGGTCCGGCATGAGGTCGCGCAGGATGTCACGCACCTGCTCCTCGTGCGCCGCATTAGCGTAGGAATTCAGCAACGAGATCGCGATGGATTCGACATTCGACTTCTGCAACAGCGGAACAAGCGCCTTTACGCTGTCGATATCGAGCGGCTGAACCACCCGGCCCTGCCCATCCATGCGCTCGACAACTTCGAACCTCAACGAGCGAGGGATCAATGGCTCGCCGCGCCGATAACGCAGATTGAACGTCTCCGGCCGGTTCCCGCGAGCGATTTCCAGAACGTCGCGAAAGCCTTTGGTCGCGATCAGCGCCGTCTTCGCGCCGCGACGCTGGATGAACGCATTGATGACGTGCGTGGTGCCATGCTTGAACAGCGACGCTTCATCGAGCTGCGCGCTGGTGTCTTCAAGACCGGCAATCACTCCATCGACGAGATCACCATATGTCGTCAGCGTTTTTCCGAATTTGGTCGCGCCAGTGTGGGAATCGTAGACAGCCAGGTCCGTGAAGGTCCCACCCGTATCCGCAGCAATCAGATAGCGGCGCGGCGTCTCCTGCGCGCTCTTGTTTGCGGCCTCAACAGTCATACGGCGTTCCTTTGTGCAAAAGCGCGCATCAGTTCAGAAGATGAGTCACAAACCAGTCGCGCGCCGCGCCGCTGGAAATCGCGAACAAGTTTACATAAGGATCGTAGTGCCCGCCGTCGAACAGAACGAGTTTCTTGGGCTCCAGCGCCCGGTTGTAGGCATGCAAGGCAAGGTCGGTGGCCGTGAGGACATCCCTATTTCCGACGATCATCAGCAGCGGAGTCGGACTGATCCGTTCAATATAACTTCCCGGCTCGTACTCTCTCAGCATCTCGGCGCTGCGTAACGTAACTTCGTTCCTTCGCGCCGGGGCGACCTTCAGGCTCTCCTGGAAGAACTCCCATGCATCGAGACCGCCGTTGAAGCACGCCGTCGCCGGGTCTTTCGCAACCAGCGGCATCATACCTGGCGGTTGTCCGGCAAAACGGTTCTTCCGATCTTCGTCGAACCGGGCGCGCGATGCTGCCATCATATCCGCGCGCGTGCGGCGCACTGCTCCCGCGCTGCCGCTGATCGACGGCACCTGCGCGACGACGCATTTGACGCGCTTGTCGATCGCCGACAGCATCAGAACATGTCCTCCGCTGAGGCTTGTTCCCCACGCCCCGATTTTATCCGGATTGACGTTCGGCAACGTCATCGCGAACGTGATCGCGTGCCGATAGTCCCTCATTTGCAGGATGGGGTCGATCTCCTGCCTGACATGACCGTCGCTGGCGCCGAAATTACGGTGGTCGTAGACGATGCAGGCGAGCCCGGCCGCCGCAAACACCTCGGCGTAGCGATCGAGATACTGCTCCTTGAGTGCAGCCGATCCATGCGCCATTATGATTGTCGGAAATGGACCGGTGCCTTTGTCCGGCGTGTAATGCCATCCGCGAAGCGTCGTTCCTTCGGCATCGAATTCGATATCTTTTCTCATGACCTTTGCTTCCGTCATGACGCCGTGACGCGCTCAGTGATTGGCGACATCATCGCGCTCAGCCTGGAGCGATAATCTGCGGAAGGTACCGCCTGGTTGTTTTTTGTCCCCTCGTCGCCAGTGAAAAATGCGACGTCGAAAACGGGAGGACCCGGCCGAGATTGCTTGTGATTGGCGACCAGAACACCGACTTCTGGATTCAGCAGCGCCGCATCAACAGGCTCATCGAACTTGATAAGATCAAGTACACCGCTTCCGAAGCGCCAGTCGCCGGGAACCTCCCACAGCGGCTTGAAGACGACGCCCTTGCTCGCATCGCGATCAATTGCCTCGGTCGATGGCATCCGATCCGTCCCGCGACGCTCGGCAATACCACTGATGGCTAGATCGACATCGGAGAACTCGTAAATGGCGAGATAGTCCGGCGTCTCAGCTTTGGTCGCAGTATCCAGGAGACGGTATCGCCGCGCCGCAGCAATACCCGGCATCGCAACCAGATCGAAGATGTGGCGTTTCGAATACCAGTGGTTGAATTCTTCGTCTTGTCCGGTCTTGGGCCGGGTAAAGACAAAATAGAAATAGTTCGACAAGACAACGCCCCTCCGCAGACTGCGATTGGACGCGAACATTTCAGGCAAACGACGACCGTGCTAGCCACCACGCGGGACAATGGTTGTGACGGACGTTCACAAGCGCCTGCTTATTACCCGGAATTCGGAAGTCGCCACGGACTCTGAGAAAATTTCTGACACAGAAAATCGACAAAGGTCCTGATCCGGAGGGATTGATCAGGCTGCCGTTGATACAAAGCAAAGATAGGTTCTCGCGCGTTCGCGGTAAATTCCGGCAGCACCTGCACAAGGGCACCTGAGCGAATATCTTCGGCAACAACGAAGTCTGCGACGCGAATGATGCCGACACCCCGCAAGGCCAGCTCTCGCAACATTGGAGCTTGATTAGAGGTCGCATTGCCGACAATGGGGCCGGCCTCCGCCTGGGCGTTTTCGAAGGCCCAAACGATCGCATGCGTCCGCACCGAAAAATTCAGGCAGTTATGAAGAACAAGGTCCCTTGGCGTCGCCGGGATTCCGCGGTTGCTCAGGTAAGACGGTGCCGCACATACGACCCAGCCGCTGTCGGCGATCTTGCGCGACACCAATGTACTATCGTTTGTGTGCCCAAAGCGGAGGACGACATCGACACCGACTTCAACGGTATCAATCTTTTCAGTGCCGAGCTGTAGATCGAGCCGGATCTGCGGATTAAGCAATAAAAATTCAGGAATGATCGGCGCTAACTGCGATAGCGCGAAGGACGGAAGTCCGTAAACCCGCAGTTGCCCGCTCGGCGCGGCGGAAAACTGATCGACCAATCGGTCAGCTTCCTGCATTGCTTCGATGACTCGGGACGCGCGATGCAGCAGCGCCTCCCCCTCCTCCGACAGCCGTATCGAATGGGTCGTGCGATTGAAGAGCCGAGCTCCGAATCTCTTTTCCAGTCTTGCGACAAGTTTGCTGATCGCCGATGGGCTAAGGTCGAGAACGCGACCCGCCGCTGAAAAGCTGCCGCTTCTCGCAATCTGGACGAATGCCTCCAATTCCTGAAAACGGTCTGTTCGCATAACCCTACTCACACATCGGCTGTCTTGGCGTGTGACATCGATGTTAAACGCCGCGGGCAGGCAAACCAATAGGGCGGGCTCCATGACGATGTTGCGGTGCACCCCGAGGCGTTCCAGCCGTGTCGAGGAAGAGCTTTGGCGAGAACCTATGTATGCAAACCGCCGGTGCAGTTCTAACTATGGGTCGCATCCATCTTGGCGTTATGCACGCTTGCCCGCAGATACCGGTGTACGGCCAGAATACCAATCGTCGGCCCATTGCAACGCCCAAAGAACAGTTTTATCGCGGTGAACTTTGCTCGCCCTTTTCCGAAGGAAGAAGATGCAGGCGCTCGACATCGAGTTCGATTTGCACCTCTTCGGCCAGCGACCATGAGCGGGGCGTTGGGTCATCAACGATCATTTCGCCGAGCAAAGTCCGGACCCAATACCGTGTGATGCCGCCCAGAAACGACTTGCGCTCGATCCGGCCGCGCAGCGCCGAGAAGTTGACGTCTGACGACGCTACACCTGTCACCCTCAGGGACTGAGGCCTGATCATCAGCGTCGCAGTGCCGGAGGATCGGCCGGACGCAATCGGCAATTCGTGCGGACCGAGATGGATGCTGTTGGGACCGCTTATCTGGATTTCGACGAAATTCGCCAGGCCGACAAATTCAGCGACATAACGCGTACGGGGCCTGAAATAGACCTCGTCCGGTGTTCCGATTTGCTCGATCCGTCCGTCGCGCATGACCGCGATACGATCGGAAATCGAAAGCGCTTCCTCCTGATCATGGGTCACGAAAACCATGGTCTTGCCCAAGACTTTCTGCAATCGGACGATCTCCTCGCGCAAGCGCACGCGCAGCTTCGCATCGAGATTCTGATAGAGGCTCGTCCAGCAACAGCACCTCCGGATCGACAGCAAGGGCCCGCGCCAAAGCCACGCGTTGCTGTTGTCCGCCTGACATCTGGTGCGGGTACTTGCCGGCCGCGCCGGAAAGACCGACGAGTTCGAGCATCTCATTAATACGCATTTGCGCCTGCGGGCCAGGCATCCGCCGCCGTTTCAGGCCGTAGCCGACGTTCTCGGCCACGCTGAGATGAGGAAACAGCGCATACTCCTGAAATACCATTGTCATCCGGCGCTGGTTCGGAGGCAGCATAGTAATGCGCTCGTCGCCAAGGAATATCTCGCCCTCACTCGGCTGGTAAAAGCCGGCCAGCAAACGCAGCGTCGTGCTCTTCCCGCAACCGGACGGCCCGAGAAGTGTCAGCATCTCCCCGCGGGGAATTTCCAAAGACACATCGTTGACGGCCGTGAAACTTCCCAGCCGTTTCGTGACATTCACGATCCGCACATGGGCAGGAACCGCTGAAACCGGTGTGGCCATGGATTCTGTCCGGTCTTTCAGTACAGAGTTCGTCATCATGGTTGGAAACCTCGAAGCTGCGGAGACGTGCGTCCGGCGATAAGGGATGCCAATCCGATGCAAAGGAAGGTGAGGATCAGCAGGAATGTCGTAAGCGCCGCAGCCCCGCTCCAGTCCGTACCGCCGATCATTTGCAGGATCACGAACGTGACCATAACGTTACCGGGCGCGACCAGAAACACGACGACGCTGATATTGCTGACCGAACGCACGAAGGATTGCAGAAACGATGCCAGCAGGCTTCTGGCCAGCAAAGGCGCGTAGATGTCGCGCACCAGCCGAAGCTCACTGGCGCCGAGATCGCGCGCGGCGTCCTCGATGCTCCGATGAATCTGATCCAGCGCCGCCGACGTCGCCTGATAGGCCAGCGGGAGATGCCAGAAACCGAGCGCGAGAACGACGATCCAGATCGAGCCTGCAAGCTCCAGCGGCGGGGAATTGAACGATAATACAAAGCCGACGCCGATGAAGACGCCGGGCAACGCGCCGGGCAGAATGGCGAGAAAATCCAGACCACGGCGGAACGGCAGATTTCGCGATTTAAGAAAGGCGGCCACTTGTCCCAGCACAGCTGTCAGGGCACCGGCGAACAGAGCAACAACGATGCTGGACCATAACGCGTCGGAATGCGCCATCGCTTCGCGCCAGTGACGCAAGGTCGGCATCCAGTTGCTGCCCCATGTGTCAGCCAAACCGGCATAGACAATGCCGAGGTAAAGCAGCACGACGAAAATGCTGACAATACTGCAAACGGTAACGATCACCCATTTCAGCAGGGTTGGAGTCCGGATCTGGTCCATTGTGGATCCCCGGCCAGTCACGGTCGAGTAGCTCTGTCTCCCCAGAAAACGTCGGCTGATGACAAACAAGGCGATCGCCGGCAGCAAAAGAATGCCCACGACGACCGCTGCACCCTTCAGATCGGCCAAGCCTTCCATAAGGAACCAGGCTTCGGTGGCGAGCACCGGGAAGTTGCCGGCAATCACCACAGCATTGCCGAAATCGGCGAGCACGGTGATTGCGATGACGAGCATTGCACCGATGACGCCGGGCATCACCAAGGGCAAAGTGATCGTTCGCAGTGCTGCGCCTTCCGTTGCGCCGAGTGTCAGTGCCGCCTGTTCAGCGCTCGGATGGATACCTTCGAGCACGCCCTTCAGGATCATGCTCGCGAGCGGAAAGAAGGCAATGGTCTGCGCCAGCCACAGCCCGTGCCATCCAAAAATATCGAGGTCGAGACCAAACAGATGGCGGCTCACCAGTCCCTGCCGCCCAAACATCAGCAGGTAGGCGAAGGCGATCATGAACGGTGGCGCGAACAATGGCAGCATGCTGAGCGTGCCGAACAGCCGCGCGCCCGGAATATCGCGACGCGTGGCAGCAAAGGCGAAGGCGAATCCGACGAGTGTCGCGGATAGCGTCGATAGAATGGTGATGAATGCGGTGTTCAGCGCCGCACGCTGCCAGCGAGTTCGGCTGACCATATCGACGTAATCTTCCAGACCCGGATAACGCAGCACAGAAAAGGTCGGATAGACGACAAAGGTGACGAGAAGAGCGAGAACGATCACATATACGACAAGCACACCGCGCTCGATGCGCGGACCTGTCGCGGATTTTCCTGCGAGAGCTGGCAGCGCTTGCACGGACATTCAGGCTCCTCGTCGGATGGAATGTTAAGTCGTCGATATGTTAGCTTGAAATGCACCCTCGCGATCGGCCTCCCGTCGGCAAGCCGCGCGAGGGTGCAGCATCTTCAATGTCCGGAAACCTGTCCCCACTTCTTTCGAAGACGGTCCATATTTTCTGTCGCCCAGTCCATGTCGTACTTCACAACCGTCATGTCGGTGAGTGCCGGCGCTCCGACCGGCGGCGCGACTTTCGGATTGAACGGATGCCGGAAGCCGTTCTTGGCGTTGAGCGCTTGCACAAACTCGGAATTGAGGAAGTCGATATACTTCCTCGCTCCCTCGGGATTTGGCCCGCCCTTGACGATCGATCCCGCCCACACGACCACGGCATTATCCGGCGGAACGATGTAATCGATCGGCTGGTTGCGATTGAACCGCGAGGTCAAGATATCGCCAAGCCAATAGACGCCGATAGGCGCTTCACCTTTCTCGACCAAGGTGACCGTCAAGGGGGCCGATGGCGTATACTGAGCGACGTTGCGGGCGAATTTAATATTGTAGTCCCAGCCCTTGTCCTCGCCCAACCGGAATATCTGCGTCGCGAGTTGAACAAATCCGACGGCCGATGTCTGCGGGTTGGCGCTGATAATCTTCCCTTTGAATTCCGGCTTCAGAAGGTCGTCCCACGTTGCCGGCGGCGCAACCTTCTCGCCCAGCTCACTCTTGAAACGATCCCGATTCCAGAAAATTGCCGTGGTCGAGGCAAACCATCCGGTCCAATAGCCCTTCGCGTCGGCATAGCCCTTCTCGACGGCATCCGGCGGCGTCAAAGGCGACTTGTACGCGAGCAGCAATCCGTCCTTGGCCAGCCCCTCGTGAAAATCGATGGGAGCCGCAGCAAAGACGTCGGCCCGCGGCCGATCCTTTTCACTTCGAATACGCGCCGCCAGCGTTCCAACGGCCGGAACATTGAGCATTTCAACCTTGATACCGGTCCGCTTGAAAAACTCTTCATTCATCTCACGGTTGGTCTCCGCCTCCGGCAGCACCGTGTAGACAACAACTTTTTCCTGAGCGCTTGCCGCGACCGTCCCCGTCAAAATTGGCAGGGCAGCCAGCAGTGCCGCTTGCAGCGTCGTATTCAACTTGGACATATCATCCTCCTACGTCATCACAGATCCGCCATCCACGGAAAGTGTCTGGCCGGTCAGGAAATCACTGGCTGGGGAAGCAAGAAAAAGAAGCGCTCCGACCAGATCGTCCGGAACGGCCTCACGCTTCAGGGCGCGGCTTGCGATATTGTTGGCGACGATATCGCTGGTCCAACTCGGGTTCTTGAGCATGGCCTCGCTCATCGTAAGACCAGGCGCAATGGCATTGACGCGAATGCCGTCGCCGCCGAGTTCACGCGCTGCGGCACGCGTCAGGGAAATAACCGCGCCCTTCGATGCAACATAGTGGGCAATTCCAGGCGAGCCTTTGATGGCTGTCCCGGAGGAAAGATTGATGATCTTGCCGTAACCGCGTTGCTTCATGAGCGGCGCCGCAGCCTTGATGCATTCGAACGTCCCCCTCACATTGACCGTCAGAACGCGATCCCATTCGGCGCTGGTGATCTCGGTGAGATGCTGTAGCCGCAACTGACCGGAGATCGCAGCGTTGTTCACGAGGATGTCGATCCCCCCGAATTTCTCACTCGCGGCTTTCAGCATGGCGCTCACGGAGCCGCCATCGGTGACGTCAAGCGAAGCCCCCAATGCCTTGCCGCCATTTGCCTCGATTGCCGCGCAGGTGGCGTCGGTGCTTGAAAGGTCGCCTGCGACGACCGACGCGCCGGCCTTCGCCAACGCCAGCGCAAACGTGGCGCCAAGCCCCTGTGCCGCGCCGGTCACGACCGCAATCTTTCCAGCGAGCGGGGTCGCTGGATTGTCCGCCGATGTTTGTAATGATTTCGTCATAACTGTTCCCCTTACGACGCTGACGCGCCCCCATCGATCGGAATGACAGCGCCCGTGATGTAACTGGAGGCTGGAGAAGCCAGCAGCAGCGCAAGTCCCTTGATCTCGTCGGGCTGCGCGATCCTGCCCATCGGCACATCGGCGGCGAACTGACTGGCAATCTCGGCCTGCCGCAAGCGCCCCTGCCCAATGTCCGTCAGGAACGGCCCCGGCGCGATTGCATTGATGTTGACGTTGTGCGGAGACAGTTCGATGGCGGACTGCCGCACCAGATTGCTGACCGCCGCCTTGGTCGCGGCATAGGCGTATCCGCACATGCGTTCGCCGCGCAGACCGGCAATTGATGCCGTGACGATGATGCGTCCGCTGCGCCGCGCTCGCATGTGAGCAGCCGCCGTCCGTATCGTGACGAAAACACTCGTCAGATTGATCTGGAGCAGGCTGTTCCAGCGAGCCAGATCGACCTGGCCCATCGCACCCGCTTCGGTCAAAGGCCCGGGACCGGCGGAAAGACCTGCATTGGCAAAAGCGATATCAAGCCGTCCAAAGCGCGCAGCCGTGGCATCAATTTTCTTTTGCCAGCGTATCGATGTCCGACACATCGACGATCTCTGGATGAACCTGAAGCCCACGGGCCGTGAGCCTCGCGCAAGCATCCGACAAGGCAGCCTTGTCGATATCCGTCATCACGACCGTCGCGCCCTGCTCTGCAACGGCTTCGGACATCGCGAAGCCGAGTCCCTTTGCGGCTCCGGTCACAAAGGCAACCTGACCATCGAGATTGAACATATCCTTGACTTGCACCGACAACTCCCAGCGTTAGCTTGTTTCTTGGTCTTTTTGCAGATCACGCAGTGCCCAGTACCGCGCCTGGCACCTCATAAATCAACAGTGGCAAGAAACGCCTTCAACTCGGCGACGAATCCCTGCGGATTTTCCATTGCAACAATGTGTCCGGCGTCCGGCACCACCGCGTGTTTGGCACCGGGAATCTTCGCAGCCGCTTCGGCCAGAATATCTGGCGGCGCGCCTTTGTCCCTGGCGCCACCGATGATCAGCGTCGGAACGCGGATATCGTGCAACCGCGGACCGAACGCCAGCGTCTGAAGCGCCTTGCAACATCCCTCATGGCCAACGAGGCTGGTCGAGCGGATCATCTGCCGAACCTTGTCGAGCGCCGGAGGATTCTTTTCAAGCGTCTCTGGAGTGAACCACCGCTCAATCGTTGAATCGATCACGCCTTCCATGCCCTTGTCGCGTGCCTTGTCGATGCGCGACTGGAAGTAGGCTGCATAGTCAGGCGGGGCATCCGGCCGCGAGTCGCAAGCTACAAGAGAATGAAGCCTTCCTGGCGAGGAGATCGCGAGGCCGTATCCGATCATTCCACCGATCGACAGCCCAACCCAATGGCTCTTTTCGATACCCAGCGCATCCCAAAGACCGACCGCATCCTGCATCAGCATCGGAAAGTCGTAAGGTCCCTGTACAGCCTGTGTCTTCCCGTGGCCACGCTGATCGTAACGAAGAATGCGGTAGTCCGCCCTGAGCGCAGCAACCGTGTCGTCCCAAACCGTGAGGTTGGTCGACAGCGCATGAGACAGCGTAATCCAGGGCCCATTCTTGTTCTGAGTTTCGGTCTCGTAATGAACCGAGACGCCGTTGACTTCGATTTGCATTGAAGAAGGTCTTTCCTAGTCTTCGCCGACATAGGTGAGGTCGTCCGCGAGCTTGAGCTCAATGAGGACGTTCTCGTCGGCGGAATCCTCGCAAAGCATCGAGCGGTGCGCGATCCCCTTGGGAATGAACAGCATGTCGCCCGGATGCATGGTCCGGGTTCCCATTTCGGTCTCCCAGCGCAAAGCGCCCTTGACGCAAATGATGACTTCATGTGCATCGATGTTCCGATGCCAGAAACCCATATCCTCCTTGCTGCGCTTGGAAAGATCGATCTTGACGCGATCCGCGGAGTAAATCCGCAATGGAGTGCCGTCCGCCTTGTTCTTGTTGCTCGGCGTAAACTTGGAGTCGAAAATATTGAGCATTCGGAAAATATCCGGATACTCAAGGACGCCGGCATTTTCGATCGGCGACGCGTGGTGCGCAAGAACGACATTCTTGCCGTTGATCGTGACAACTTCTCTTAGAATATCGCTCATGCACACTCTCTATATTGCTGTCGCTTGACGATTGCCTAGCGGGCCTTCGCTTCGATCACCGCGAAGTTGCGCCCTGCCGTCTCAGGCAGAAGAAGCGCCGCCACGAGGCAGATAACTGCCGCAAGGCCGCCTATCATCATGCCATTGAGAAGGTTGCCGCCGGTCTGCGCGGCAATGAGCGGCACGACATACGGCGCGAAACTGCCGATGCCGCGGCCGATCATGTAGATCGTCGAAACGGCACTGGACCTCAACTCGACCGGATAGAGCTCCGAAAACCAGGCGCCGAACATCCCGGCGGCAACCTGACCCACGCCCCACACCAGATACCAGGCGAAGAGCGGCCAGATCCAAAGCGAGCCCGGGAAAGCCGCATCCTTCGAGATGTAGATGCCATAGAAGCCGATGAGGCTAAGCAGCATCGGCAACACGATGCTGAGCTTGCGGCCCAGACGGTCCGAGTACCATCCGAACACCAGGAACGTGACTGCCAGCACCAACGCAAATAACAAAGTCACGTCGCGTACTGTCGCCGGCGCCGCACCGAGCTTGATCATGTAGCCCGGGATAAACACCGATACCGAATAGAAGGCGAACATGTAGCCAGAGACGACGGCAAATCCCAACACCGTGTAGAGAAGTGAGGCTCCCTTGAAAATTTCGACCAGCGGGCTGCCCGACTTGGCCTTCTCCGGCGGAAGCTCCCCGCCTTGCGCATCCGCTCATACTCGGCCCAGATTTTGGACTCGGGCATCCAGAAGCGGACATAGATCATAAGCAGGATCGGGGAACCGCCGGTCAGCAAAGCAATACGCCAACCCCAATCGGGGCCGAATGTGCCCAGCGCCCACACCGAGACCACGGCAGCGGCGGCGATACCACCGGAGGATGCAGCCTGCACGACGCAACTGCCGAAGCCACGCCTGTTCTTGTCCCATACTTCATTGAATAGAACGATGCCGGCGCCCCATTCGCCGCCAAGTCCGATGCCAGTGATGGCTCGCAACACCAGAAGAGAGTTGAAATCCCAGGCAAAGGCGGATGCGATCGCACCCAGCGAGAACAATGCCAGCGTCAGCATCAGCGAATTCTTGCGGCCGATCTTGTCGCCGAGCCAACCGAAGATGATTCCTCCAAGCACCGATCCGATCAATGTGACCGTGGTGATAACACCTGCTTCAGTCAGGGTGATTCCCAGCGACTTCTGAATCGCGCCCATAAGGAACGCCAAAATCAGAATATTGTAGAAATCCAGACCAAATCCGAGAACCGTGGAGACCAGCACACTTTGCTTTTCTCGCTTGTCGTACGTCAATTGCCCCGCAGCCATTTCCAAGCTCCCCTTTGAAGACAAAATGCCGCATTATTTGCGGGCTGTTATATTTGGACGCGCGCACTCATCAGGACTTATCGATAGGTCCTGTTGCTCCTCATTCGTTCGCCAGATGCACAAACCTTAGCCGTGATGCATCGATCGCCGGACCCGCGAAGCGATGACATAACCGCAGCTTATCTTTTGAACTATAAGCGCGCGGGTATGTCATCCGCGTTTAGCGGGACCAGCCTATGCAGCCGGTTGCGCGTTCTTCTTGGCCGACGTGCGATCCTGGAGGAACGGCATCACGTCCGAAGCAAACCGCTCGATGTTCCTGTTCGTCAGTTCATCGTTCAGCGTTCCGAACTGCAACAGGCAGACCATGTTTCCAAGACCGGTCCTGTCGCGCATCTGTTCGATCCTCTCGCGCACGGTTTTCGGGCTGCCGATGATGGCCGTTCCCTTTTCGATGAGTTGCTCCAGCGTCTGCCTTTCGACACCGAGGCCGGTGCGCACCTTTGCCAGCGCCTTCGTCGAAGCCAGCGACGAATAGCCGGGCGGAATCAACATCTCCCAAGGCATGGGCAGATAGTCGTTGAAAAGCCGCTCCAGTGGTTCGCGGGCTTCCTCGCGAGCACGCTCGTCGGTGTCGGCGACGTAGATAGGCGCAGCCCAGCCGAGTTGATCGGACGACACTTCGTAGCCGAACTTTTCCGCCTCGCTGCGATAGACCTTGAGATACCTCTCGACCGCCTCAGCCGTGCTGAACGTCACGACGAAGGGATATCTTCTTTCCGGCGCGGCAGCCCAATGAATCGTTTCGGCTGAGCCCTGCGACGGAATCCAGATCTTCGGATGCGGATTCTGGAAGGGACGCGGCCAGGGATTCGCATAGTTCAGCGTGAAGTGTTCGCCTTCAAATGCGAACGGACCAGGCTGCTTCCAGGATTTCACGATCAGATCGTGGGCCTCATGGAAACGTTCGTGGGAGAACGCCGGGTTGACACCCGAAGTGTGATACTCCGAACCGATACCACGAACGAAGCCAACGATAAGCCGCCCCTTCGACATATTGTCCAGCATCGCGAATTCTTCCGCGATAGTGATCGGATTGTTCACCAACGGAAGTGCCCGGCCGAAAACACCGATATTGACGTGCTTCGTCCGCTGAATGAGCGCGCTGGCGATCAGATTCGGAGCGGGCATCATGCCATATGCGGTCTGATGATGCTCGTTGACACCGATGATGTCGAAGCCCAGCCGCTCGCCACTGACGAGCTGCTCAATATAGGCAGCGTAGTCTTCCGCCCCCTTGACTGGATCGTAGAAGCTGTTCGGCAGCAACGTCCAGGCGGACCGATATTTCTTGGCCGCAACAAAGTCCAAGTTTCGATACGGCATCAGGTGAAACAGAACGAACTTCATACCGCGACCCCATCAATGAATGTTTTCACCTCGGCGAACAAGGCATCAGATGCTTCGATATGCGGAAGGTGTCCGCAATTCTCGTAGATCGAAACCTTCGCGTGCGGAATGCGCTGCTTCCAGCGCTCGGCGTAACTGGACGGAATGATCTTGTCTTCCCTGCCCCAGCCGATGAACGTTGGAATCTTGATCCGGTGCAACCACTTTTCGAGATCGGGATTGAACATGCGCGGCTGCCAGCCGTATTTGGTGACCGCGAACCTGTTCTTCATCATCACGTCGAGCTGCTCGTCGGTCGGCTTGACCGACAACAGACGATCCGCAATAGCCTGATTGAGGAAGATATTGCGCGTTGCTTCTTCATTCGACCACATGAAGATATCGCCGAACGGCACACCCTTGATTCTCACACCGGCCGGCCCGACCACCGTGAGGCTCGCAAGGCGGCTCTCGTTGCGGATTGCAATCTCGGACGCAATCCATCCACCCATCGACGTTCCGACCAGATGGACGTCACGCAGATCGAGCTTCTCCATCAGATCGAGATAGAAGAATGCGAGATCCGGCACGCTGCGAATCCAATCCGGATCGTCGGAGCGGCCGAAGCCCGGATGATCCGGAATGATCAGATCGTACTTGCCGGAAAGATTCTCGAAAAACGGAAGCCAAGCGGCAACTCCGTTGGCTCCGTGGATAAACAGTACCGGCTTGCCCTTGCCTTGCCGAAGCAGGCCCACCGCAACGCCGTCGACTTCAATTACTTGACCAGTTGGTGCCATGTAGTTCGCGCTTTCTGTTGCTTAACTTCACAACCGTTGGCGCAATCTACATAGATGCTCACCCACCACTACCTTGCAAACTCATATGGATGACATCAAGCAATCTAATGCTGCTAGTGCACACTTCTGGAACGAACCTATCGGCGTGGCTGCGATATTCTGTCCCAGATATCATCCACCTTGCTCAGCTCCAGCTCCATGATTTCGATGAAGCGTCTTGCCGCGGCGCTCAGCGGCCGCCTGCGATCGTAAACAATATAGAGATCGAACGGGATGTGCGGTGCGGCAACCGGATATACAAAGGAACGCGGATTATCCATGTCGGCTACAACCGCGATGAACGACCCGAGCACTGCCCAATCCGAACTTTGCGCAAGCGCGATGGATCCGGCGGCGCCGTTGATCTCCAGCAGCTTGTCAACCTTGATAACTCCACGCTCGATATAGTCCCGCACGATCGAGCCGAATCCCGAGGTACTGGTGGGCAATATCAGCTTGAGTCCTTCGGCTTTGGTGAGATCGCATGGCGTGAAGGACGGCCCGAAAAGCGGCGCTCCACTCATCAGCATGATGCGTTCCCGGTAAATCATCTTTTGTACGAGATTACCTTCAACCGACGGCCTCGCGCCCAGCGCGAAGTCGACGATGCCGTCGCGCACCCAATCGATCAGAGTTCCCGTATACGCTTCCGAGACTGTTACCTCGACTTGAGGATGATTTTCGATAAACGGCAAAAGCACATCTTTAAGAAGACTGCGGTTGAAGATTCCCGGCAGACCGACATGGATCTTACCGCTCAACTCTTCGGCGCTGGTTTTCTCGTGCAGTTCCTTCTCTGCGGCTGTTACAGTCTGCATGATCGACACGCAGCGATGGTAGAGTTTCAGGCCAGCCTCGGTCGGCTTGATACCCCGCGCATGACGCTCGAACAATTGAACGCCATACTCGTCTTCCAGACGACAGAATCTGCATGCTGAGCACGGGCTGCGCCACCTCGCCTTCTGGGCAGCCTTGCTAAAAGATCCTTCTTCGTACACCCACATGAAATAGCGGATCTGCTTAATTTCCATCTTTTGTCACCGCTTCTCTCCCGCGTTGCAACCGGCAGCTATCGCTATTGTTGATACGTACCTTCTGCTTTGCAGACGTAGCGCGCCCCGCCCCCATCTCCTACCTTAAATCGCTCTCGTGTGACGGCAGGCATCACCCTTCCGCACCGCGGCCTGCGTTTGAAACAGTTTTGCATAGATAGATAAATCGAGCCAATCCACTGAGGCCATCCTGATGAAGAAGAATGCCTATAGCCGTCCACTCGTTGTCGGAATCGGCGGCTCCACACGCGCCGGTTCGACATCGGAGCGCGCCTTGCGGTCCGCGCTTTCCCTGGTGGATGCTGCGGGATGCGATACTCTGGCCTTCGCCGGTCCCGACCTCATACTGCCGCCATTCGAAATGGGCATCGCGCAGAACAGTCCCGGCGCCTCACGCCTGATCGATGCGCTTCGTTGCGCATCCGGCGTTATCATTGCCTCCCCCGGGTATCACGGCTCAATGTCGGGAATCGTCAAGAACGTGCTCGATTATACGGAAGAGATGCGCGGTGACGACTTGCCCTATCTCGAAGGTCGGGTCGTCGGCTGTATCGTTTGCGCGAATGGCGCCCAGGCGATGGGCACCACGCTGGTGACCATGCGGTCCGTCATCCATGCCCTGAGGGGATGGCCGACACCTTACGCCATGGCGATCCAGACCGACGTGAAGCAATCATCCTCCAGCGAAGCCGCAAACTGGCAGCCTGGCCTCACGATTCTGGCCGAACAAGTCGCCGCCTTCGCACTATCGAACATTGCGGCCAATATTTCCGCAAATGCGGCCGATCAAAAGAAAGCCGCTCGCGCCTGCTGAAGGACGCGCGCATTTCCATCCCACATCACGCGAGGCATACCATGATCTTCGAATGGAGAACCTATCAGGCTGCGGATAACGGGGCGCCGGCGATGAAGGATCGCTTCATGAAGCACACGCTGCGCTTCTTCGCCAAACATGGCATCGGTGTGATCGGAGTTTACTCGGATTCGGCCGATCCTTCGAAACTCTATTACCTGACGCAGTTCGAAACCGATGAGAAGCGCCAGACTGCGTGGAAAGCATTTCAGAGCGATCCGGACTGGCAGGCTGTCAAACGGGACTCGGAAGTGAACGGCGCTCTCGTGGCCGCGCAAACAACCCTCGTGCTTCACCCCGAGCCCGCCCGGTAGAAGCCCTACCGCACGCTCTCGTCGCTAAAGATAATAGTCTCCATCGAAACGGGGAAATGCCATGGGGAAATCTCGACCATTTGTCGCCGAGGGCGTCATTCCAGCGACCTTGCTGGCGTTCAACGACGATCTCACCATCAACGAGCCGGCTTCGCGAAAGCATCTGCGTCACTGCGCGAACGTCGACGGCATATCCGCAATCACGGTCAACGGCCATGCATCCGAAGTCCACGCCTGCACGTTTGCGGAGCAGGAACGCATCCTCGACATCTCGTTGGAAGAGGTCGGCGACAAGCTACCACTTGTCTGCGGAGTCTTCGCCGACGGAAGCCAGGAAGCTGCGCGTATCGCCAAGATGGCCCAACAACGCGGCGCCTCGGCGCTGCTCATCTTTCCCTCGCAGTGCTTTGGCATGGGCGCACAGATCTGCCCGGAAATGCCAATCGCACATTTCAAGCGTATCGCGGATGCATCCGATCTTCCGCTGATCTGCTTCCAATATCCGCTATCGACCTACGGTTATGCCTTCGACACACTGATTTCGATGTTCGAGCAAATTCCGAGCATCTGCGCAGTCAAGGATTGGACCGCCGAGCCGCCGCTGCATGAGCGCAATATCCGCACCTTCCAGAGTCTCTCGCGGCCAGTCAATGTGCTCACCACGCAAAGCGCGTGGCTGATGGCGTCGCTCACCATGGGGGCAAAGGGCCTTCTGTCCGGTGCGGGCAGCGTTGTTGCCGATTTGCAGGTCGCACTGTTCAGGGCCGTGAAGCAAGGCAATCTCACAGCCGCGCAGCGGATCAATGACAGGCTTTATCCGCTCCAGCAGACGTTCTACGCGCCACCATTTGTCGACATGCACAATCGCATGAAAGAAGCGCTGGTGCTGCTGGGCCGACTCGATCGCGCATTCGTTCGCCCTCCTCTGGTCAAGATTTCCGATGCGGAGATCGAACGACTGCGAAATGCACTCGCAGAGGCCCGCGTAACTACGAATGGCGCGGAATAAATCATCTATCTCGGCATGTCGTTCTATGAAGATGAGCGCACGCAAGGCGGGTGGAAAACAACATTCCGCCGATGCGACAATCGCGGTACCAATCGAGACACGCCCTCAACGATCGACATTGTGATTGATCTGTGCTGCCGGCAATCGACTGAATCAGCATTAATGGGCTAGGGAAGAATTTTTTGACGATTTCCAGATAATGAAAACATCGGCCGCGAGCAGGCGACCGCAAATCGACGTTTGCAGAAACCAAATCGCATCAGTGTAGACGACGTTTTTGCCGGACGCCCCGTTACTTCCCCTTGTAACGAAGAAACTAGTAAAAACAAATATCCTCGATCGTCGCGCATCTGTCAGCATGTTCGATACAAGATCATCTGTTTTCCAAAAGCCGATTTCGCTTTATGGCGCCCTTCCCCTGTCGGAGTTGAGAATACCCTAAGAAATTGCACCAGCATCGACCAGCTTGATCGGCCGTCGCAGGTCTGCGGACCCTGCCACGGATACTCCACGCATTCTTTTCGCAGTTGCCCGGAATAATCTGGGCGCGATCGAGTCTACTCCCTCGAAGGCGCACGAAACTCAGCCTGAAAGGATGATGCATTGAAGCTCCGATCCCCGTCGAAAATGCCTTTTCTGATCTTCGCGATCGCGCTGAATCTAGCCGGTCTGGTTGGCTTGTACACTCAGGCTGCGGCCTCCGACGAAGCGCCATTTCTTGCCGAAAACACTGCTGCGATGGACAAGATGATGGCCGATATGGCCGTCAAACCGACCGGCAATGTTGATGCCGATTTCGCCGCGATGATGATTCCGCACCACCAGGGTGCCATCGACATGGCGCTTGCCGAACTCCGCCACGGCAAGAACGAACAGTTGCGCCGCATCGCGCAGGAAATCGTGGTCGAACAGCAGCAGGAAATCATCGCGATGCGTCTGGCGCTCGGCCAGACGTTGCCACCGTCCGCACCCGCACAAACCCAAGCAACGCCGGACCAGCCCATAGCTACGCCGATCCACGACCATTCGTCGATGTCGCATCACGCGATGCCGATGTCCTCCTCAATGAAAATGAAGTGAGATTCACCATGAAGCGCAATCTGTTTGTGGCGACCCTGCTCGCCTCTACCGTGCTCGCCTCAGCGGCCTTTGCCGGCCAGGCGCCGGGCGCCGCCTCCGATGCCGATATCGCGATCAGCCACCGCGACCGTGTCTATGCCGCCGAGCAATTCTCCAACACCGTCTCGGTCACCGATCCCGTCGACAACAAGCTGCTCGGCGTGATCCGCCTCGGCGATCCGCAGCCCGGCAATTTCAGCCCGCTGTACAGGGGCCAGGTGCTGGTGCACGGCATGGGCTATTCGCCGGACCACAAGACATTGGCGGTGGTTTCCATCGGCTCCAACTCCGTCACCTTCATCGACACCGCCACCAACGCGGTGCAGCACACCACCTATGTCGGCCGTTCGCCGCATGAGGCGTTCTTCACGCCCGATGGCAACGAGGTCTGGATCACCGTGCGCGGCGAGAACTATGTCTCGGTGCTTGATGCCAAGACATTTGAAGAGAAGACTCGCATCAAGACGCCGAACGGCCCGGGCATGCAGATATTCTCCCCCGACGGCAAATACGGCTACGTCTGCTCGTCGTTCAATCCGGAAGTCGATATCATCACCGTGGCGGATCACGCCATCGTCGCCAAGGTGAAGCAGGACAGCTCGTTCTGCCCGAACATCGCGACGACGCCGGACGGCAAGCAGGTCTGGTTCACGCTGAAGGACATTGGCAGGACGCAGGTGTTCAACGCCCAGCCGCCATTCGAGCTGATCAAGAGTTTTGACACCGGTCCAATCACCAACCACGTCAACTTTGCGCACAACGCCAACGGCACTTTCGCCTATATCACCGTCGGCGGCCTGAACGAGATCAGAGTGTTCCGCACTGACACCTTCGCGCAGGTCGCGACGATTCCGGTGGGCAACCTGCCGCACGGCGTCTGGCCCTCGGGCGACGGCAGCCGGATCTATGTCGGCCTCGAGAACGCTGACGCGCTTGCCGCGATCGACACCATGACCAACAAGGTTATCGGCAACATCCCGATCGGCCAAGCGCCGCAGGCGATCGCCTATGTGCCGAACGCCGTGCCGGAAGGTGGCGGCATCGACAACCTACAGCCGCTTGGCGTCGCCGGACAAACCGCACATCTGACGCTGTCGGCAGTGAAAGGCGCGAAGGCCAATGGAACGCCTCCGACCAGCATATCGCTGTTCGACCAGGGCCTGATCCAGGTGTTCCAGGCTTCCGCAACAGGCCTCGCGCCGAAGAAATCCTACTTTGTCGGTCTCTCCGAACATGCCGATGGCCATGGTTTGATCCAGCCTCTGGCAGCCTTCATGACCAACCCGGCTGGCTCGGCCATCGTGAACGCTGTCGGTCCGATCCGTCAACTAGTGGTAACCGAGAGCAAGACCGAACGGCGCTATCTGGTGATCGCTGAAGGCACAGCCGCACAGCCGGGCGCTATTGTCCAACTCCAGACGCATTGATCACCTAATCTCGGGTGCTGCCCTGGCGCGGGCGGCACCCTTCGCAAGGCCGAACCCATGAAAGATATGCTGCGCCAGATTGAGCCGCTGATCCCCGCATTGCGGCGCTATGCGCGCTCGCTGCTGCGTGATCGTTCGGCGGCCGACGATCTGGTGCAGGATTGCCTGGAGCGCGCGGTCGGCAACTGGAGCCAACGCAAGAATGACAATCCGCGCGCGTGGATCTTCACCATCCTGCATAACCTCGCGATGACGCGGCTGCACCGCACGGCCATGCGGCCTCGCCACATCGCCATCGAGGACGTGCAGGAAGATGTCTATGCACAAGCCCCATCACAGGAAGATGGCTTGCGCTATCGCGAATTGCTACAGGCGCTGGATCGTCTACCGGAGGAGCAGAAATCAGTGCTGCTGCTCGCCACCGTCGAAGGCCTGAGCTATGCGGAGACCGCCGGCGTGCTCGATATTCCCCTGGGCACGGTGATGTCGCGGCTATCGCGCGCCCGGGAGCGGCTGCTCAAAGAGATGGACGGAGAACACAGCGCGACCGTCGCGCATTTGCGGAGCGTGAAATGAGCGGACGTCCCATCACCGAAGAAGATCTGCATGGCTACGTCGATCACGTTCTTCCGTCTGATCGCGAGACTGAAGTTTCGGCTTATCTCGATGCTCATCCTGACGCCGCCGCGCGCGTCGCCGCCTATACGCAGCAGCGCATCGCGTTGCGCGGAGCGCTGGCGCCGGTCGCCGAAGAACCCCTGCCGCCCCAGCTTGATCTCGCCCGCATGATCGCGCGCCGAGGTCGACCGCAGCGAATGAATTGGTGGACATCGATTGCGGCAGCTATCGTCCTGGTGTGCGCCGGCGGCGCTGGCGGCTGGTCACTGCGTGGCCCGTCCGCGCCGCGCGAAGGCATTGCCGCCGTCGCGCGGGAAGCCGCGGAGAACTTTGCCGTCTATGGTTCTGACCAGAGTCGTCCGGTGGAACTGCGCGCCGCCGATCGTGCCGAACTGGTGAATTGGGCCGCGCAGCGTCTTGGCCGGCCAGTTACCGTGCCCGACCTCACCACCTCCGGCTATCGCTTCATGGGCGGCCGCATCGTTGCTACCGCACACGGCCCCGCGGCAATGTTCATGTATGACGACAACCGCGGCACCCGCCTGGTGATGCTGGCGCGACCGATGGCGGCCGACCAGAACGCGCCGATGACGCCGCATGCACAAGCCGGAATCAATGGTTATGCCTGGGCTGACAACGGACTTGGCTACAGCTTGGTCGGCCCAGCGGCACCGGAAACGCTGCATCCGATCGCCAGCGAAGTTCGCCGGCAACTATCCCGGCAGATTTGACTGTCCTCAAGAGACCTCATCATGAAGACCGCCTCTGCTGCGCTGACCTTGCGTGGGTCCCCGTTGTCCTGCGGCGGGGCATTTGCGCATGTCCACTTCCGCGCTGTCGACCGGCGCCACAAATAGTTGCGATTTATCAATTGCATTTTTTTGCAATCATTAATATCTTCCTCATGTCGAACTGTCCATTGAAGGGATCCCGAAAATGAGAGTGGCCTGCATCAACGAACGGTTTTCAGTTGCAGGCCAGATGACATCGACGGATGTCGCAGAGGTGGCAGCCGCCGGCTTTTGCGCAATCGTCAACAACCGGCCGGATGAGGAAGAACCAGCCCAGCCTCATTCTCAAATAATCCAAGCGACCGCCGAAGATGAAGGTCTCTGCTATTTTCATTTGCCCGTCCGCGGGCCGGATATCACCGACGATAAGGTTCGCGCTTTTCAGAAGGTGCTGGAAAGCAGCAATGGCCCTGTATTCGCACATTGCCGCAGCGGCACGCGCTCGCTGACACTTTTCGTTATTGGCGAGATGCTCGATGGGCGGATGCGGGCCGACGACGTCATTCCGTTCGGCGTCCGGCATGGGTTCGATCTGAGCGGAACTGCTGCGTGGTTGCATAGCCATAGTGGCCGGTAAGGGCGCAAGGAGGAGGTCATCATGTCAAAAAAGCCGGAAGTCACCGGATTCTTCGATCCAAGGACCTGGTCGGTGCAGTATGTCGTGGCGGACCCCGAATCGAAGACATGCGCCATCATTGATCCAGTCTACGACTTTGAAGAAAAGTCCGGCCAGACCGCATCGATAAACGCCGATCGCATCCTGCGCTTTGTTGCGGAGAAAGGCTATGTGATCGAATGGATCCTCGACACCCATCTTCATGCCGATCACTTCTCCGCCGCCGATTACCTCAAGCGCAAGACGGGCGCCCGGACCGGCATCGGTGAGAAGGTGACGGAGGTCCAGAAGCTGTGGAAAGACTTCTACAACTGGCCCGATTTTCCCGGGGACGGATCGCAATGGGACCGGCTGTTCACCGATGGCGACAGGTTCAAGGTTGGCGCTATTGACGCGCGGGTCATGTTCTCGCCTGGTCACACGCTGGCGTCGGTCACCTATGTGATCGGCGAAGCCGCTTTTGTGCACGACACCTTGTTTATGCCTGACAGCGGCACCGCGCGCGCCGACTTTCCTGGCGGCAGCGCGAAAGTGCTGTGGAAATCGATTCAGGACATCCTGGCGCTTCCCGATGACACTCGGATTTTCACAGGGCACGATTACCAGCCGGGCGGCCGCGCGCCGCAATGGGAATCGACCGTCGCCGAGCAGAAGGCGAAGAACATCCATATGGCAAAATACAAGACCGAGGCGGCGTTCATCGCGGTCCGCGAAGCGCGCGACAAGACCCTGCCCATGCCGAAACTGATCTTGCAGTCGCTCCAGATCAATACCAATGGCGGCCGGTTGCCTGCGCCGGAGGCAAACGGGAAACGTTATCTCAAGATTCCGCTCGATCTTCTGTCCGGCTCATCCTGGGACTGAAGCGATGACCGAGAAACTGTCCTGCGAAGCGGTCGGCATGAAGGCCAATGTCGATGAGGCGTCGGCTTTTCTCAAGAAGTTGTCGAACCCGGATCGCCTGCTGGTTTGTTGCGCACTTATCGATGCTGAACTTTCGGTCCGGGAACTCGAAGATCTTCTCGGCATTCGCCAACCGGGACTGTCCCAGCAACTAGCTGAACTGCGTGAGGCCGCACTGATTGAGGGACGCAAGGACGGCAAGCAGGTTTTCTATCGTCTCGCCGACCCGCGGGTCGTGACTTTTATCACAACCATGCATCGGTTGTTCTGCAAACGGCCGGGCCGGCGATCACAATCCGCCAAGCGCTGAGACTTTCGGCGGAGACCCATTGCGCCAATCGAAGTTCGTCTTTAGATGGATTTCAGAAATTACTGAAATAACTGATAGCACCGAAATGAACGTGCCGCCCCTTATTCAGTCGTTCGTGTTACACTTCGGCGAGATGGGCAACCGCTGGGGCATCAACCGCACGGTCGGCCAGATTTATGCGCTGCTTTACGTCTCACCACGGCCGCTCTGCGCCGAACAGATCGCCGAGGCACTCGGAATTTCGCGATCTAACGTCTCGATGAGCCTGCGCGAACTACAGGCATGGAATCTGGTCCTGCTCAAGCATATGCCGGATGACCGGCGCGACTTCTTCGCCACGCCGGAGGATGTCTGGCAGATTCTCCGGACGCTGGCTGCGGAACGCAAGAAGCGGGAAATCGATCCGACGCTTTCGGTTCTGCGCAATATCCTCATGGAGAAGCCCAAAAGCGACGACGAGCGATTTGCGCAAACCCGCCTTTCCGAAATGCACGGGCTGATCGAACAATTGACCAACTGGTACGACGACGTCAAAAATCTTGAAACCGAGCGGCTTGCTACGTTGCTTCATCTCGGCTCGAAGGTCACAAAGCTCCTGGAAGCGAAGGACCGGGTCGTTTCCATGGGACGCAAGCGGCAACCGGCAGCAAAGGGATAGAACCGATGCCATCCGCCGCTTCGCTCTCTCCGGATCTGCCAAGCCCGGTTTCCGCCGGACGGCCGGCAGGCATCGAGACAAGCACGGCGGCAGGCCAGACGGGATTCGTGAAGGGTATCGCGGACGGTCGGCTGGCGGCGGTGTTACAGATTGCGGCGTCGATCATGTGGATTCCGCAAGCCGGAGCGCTGAGCTTTGCGGTCGGCGGGATCGCCTACGGTCGTGCCGCTGCTGCGGTGCTGGAGCCTGCAATAATCGTTCTGGCGCTCGGCATCGTGAAGGCCGGTCTTGATGCTGCGGGCGGCCGCCTCGCTTTCCGAGCCGCGCGGAAGATGCTTTCGGAGCGGCGCGACCGGGCGGTTGCCGCTCTGTCGGCGTGTTCGCCGCTCGACGTGTCGCGTCCGCCGTCTGGCCTCGCGGCCAGCACACTTGCAGAGCAGGCCGAGGCAATCGTGCCTTATCTGTCGCGATTTCAGCCGGCCCGGCTGCGCGCCACCATTGTCCCTCTCGTTATCCTTTCCTGCGTCCTCGTCTTCTCGTGGGCGGCCGCGCTCGTGTTGCTGGCCGCCGCCCCGCTGATTCCGATTTTCATGGCTCTGATCGGATGGCGGGCCAAAGCGGCAAGCGAACGGCAACTCGGCGAGGTGGGCGGCATGAATGCGTTCCTGCTGGACCGGCTGCGCGGTCTTGCAACAATTCGCTCGCTCGATGCGGTCGACGCGACCGCTTCCCGCGTGCGCGCAAATGCCGAGAGCTTGCGCAGCCGCACCATGGCGGTCCTGCGGATCGCTTTTCTTTCCTCCGCGGTGCTTGAGCTGTTCGCCGCACTCGGCGTCGCCATGGTTGCCGTTTACGTCGGCTTCCATCTGCTCGGTCAACTCGACTTCGGCACGTGGGGCAGCAGACTTAGTCTCAGCGAGGGATTGTTCATCCTGCTGCTGGCGCCAGCCTTCTTTGAGCCGTTGCGCGATCTCTCGGGGGCATGGCACGACCGCGCGGCGGGCGAAGCCGCGGTCGAAGCGCTGGAGCGGCTGTCCCGTGGGAGCGCTGACCTGCTTGGTGCAAACGACGACCAGCCCATAGCCACTCCGCAGATCCTACAAACGCCTGCGATCCGAATCGACGGACTGCGCTACCAGCACGCCGGGACGACCGCTGCGGTGTTTGACGATTTCGATCTCGCCATCGCACCGGGCGAACATGTGGCGCTGCTGGCGCCAAGCGGCGCGGGAAAGTCGACGCTGCTCGCTCTCATCGCGGGGCTGGCTGTGGCTGATGCCGGTCGCATCGCGATCGGGGACCAGGCGCTCGGCGAGAGCAATGCCGCTGCGCTACGCCAACGGATAGCCTGGATTGGACAGGCGCCGCATATCTTCGCCGGCACATTCGCCACGAATGTCTCACTGGGCCGGCCGGGTGTGACGGCGGCCCTCGTCGCGCAAGCGCTTGACGTCATGCAACTCCAACACGTTCGGCACCGTGGCTCTGCCGCCATCGGCGAAGGGGGATCGGCCTGTCCGGCGGCGAAGCACTCAGGCTCGCGCTGGCCCGGATCGCGGTCGATCCCGAGGCGACCCTCATCCTTGCCGACGAACCCACTGCTCATCTCGACAGCGGCACGGCGCAAGAGATCACAGACGCTTTACTATTGCTGGCGCGCGGCCGGACGCTGATCGTGGCGACACATGATCCAGTGCTCGCGGCCCGCATGGATCGGGTGATCCATCTTGCGCCGTCCGCGATGGAGACGGCGGCATGATCCGCGATCTTCGCACGCTCGGTCCGATTGCAAGGCTTTTCCTGTCGAGCCATCGCGGCATGTTGCTTGGCGGGGCGTTACTGTCGGCCGCTACGGTGCTGTGCGGCATCGCGCTGCTCGGCCTCTCGGGATGGTTCATCACAGCGACGGCCATCGCCGGTTTCTCCGCCGCGACGGCGTTTGCCTTCGATGTCTTCGCACCGTCTGCCGGCATCCGCTTCTTCGCGCTGGCCCGGACGGCGGCGCGCTACGGCGAACGGCTGACGACACATGACGCTGCGCTCGGCGTGCTCGCGGCCCTGCGGGAGCGGCTATTCCGCGGCTGGGCGACGCCAGGCGGCGCCCGCACGATGGTGCTGAATCCGGCCCGCATCCTGTTCCGGTTGACTGTCGATCTCGACGCGCTGGATTCGCTTTATCTGCGTGTTGCGGTGCCGGCCTTCGCGGCACTCTGCGCGGCCGCCGCCACGGCGATCGCACTGGGATTCATGCATCCTTGGCTCGGGCTCGCTGCCGGCGCTGCATTGGTGCTTGCCGGAGTCGGCATCCCGATCCTGACCGCCGCATCTGCGGCATCGACGGCGCGACAGCGTACGCATGCCATGGAAGTGCTGCGCTCGCGTATGATCGATCTTGTGCAAGGGCAGACCGAGCTTGTCATGGCGGGCCGCCTCGGTGCGCAGCGCCGGGCCATCGCCGCCGCCGACCGGCGGCTCGCGGATGCCGACGACGCGCTGAACCGGATCGAGACCGCGACATCCGCCGCCTTCGGCGTGACCAGCGCAGCGCTGCTTGCCGGTACGCTGATCGCCGTCGCATTTCTCGCCCGGGATGGAGCCATTGGTGCGCCGGTGGTGGCACTCGGGTTGTTGATCGTGTTCTCGGCCGTCGAGCCGTTCGCTGCTCTGCGCCGTGGCACAGTCGAGCTCGGTCGCACCGTGCTTGCCGCCCGCCGCATCGGTCCGCGGCTGGAGCACGAACAAGCCGGTGCCGCCGCGGCCCCGCCGCCGGACGGCTTCGCATTGAGGCTCGATCGGGTGTCGGCCGGCTATCCGGGGCATGCGGCGGTACTGCACGACGTATCACTCACGATCCGCAATGGTGAACGTATCGCGGTGATCGGCAAGAGCGGGACCGGAAAATCAACGCTGCTTGCGCTTATTGCGGGCGAGCTTGTCCCGATCAGCGGATCGATCGAGATGCGCCCTGCGACGCTCCTCACCCAACGGACGGAATTGTTCCGGGACACCCTCCGGAACAATCTGACGCTCGCCGATCCGGCCGCGACGGATATTCAACTCCGCGACGCGCTCGAAGCCGCGGGCCTGCGGGATGACGTTGATGCCCTTCCCGACGGGATCGATACGAAGCTCGGCGAAGGCGGCATGGGGCTGTCGGGCGGGCAGGCCCGCCGTCTCGCCCTCGCCCGCCTGCTGCTGCGCGGCACGCCGCTCTGGCTCCTCGACGAGCCAACGGAAGGGCTCGATGGCGCCACTGCGCGCGACGTCATTCGGCGGCTTATTGATCGATCTCAAGGGCGCACACTTCTTATTGCGACACACATTCGGCGAGAAGCAGAGATCGCCGACCGGCTACTTGTCATGGAACAAGGACACACTACGACGACGATACACCGCGGCGAGCCAAACTTCGATCAAGCCCTCGCCAGCTTGCGCCCGGACTGAAGACAACTGGACCTATGACCGCGCCTTGTTGCCGTCGTCATAATGATAGGAGGCCGGCGAGACCGGATTGAGCCAATGGAACTCGACATCGTTGCACTATCGCGGCTGCAATTTGCGATCACTGCGCTTTATCACTTTCTGTTCGTGCCACTCACGCTGGGCCTGTCCATCCTGCTCGCCATCATGGAGACCGTCTATGTCATGACCGGTCGCATCATCTGGCGGCAGATGACCAAGTTCTGGGGCACGCTGTTCGGAATCAACTTCGTACTCGGCGTTGCGACCGGCATCGTGATGGAATTCCAGTTCGGCATGAACTGGAGCTACTACAGCCACTATGTCGGCGACATTTTCGGCGCGCCGCTCGCCATCGAAGGCCTGATGGCCTTCTTCCTGGAAGCGACCTTTGTTGGCCTGTTCTTCTTCGGTTGGGACAAGTTGTCCAAGATCGGCCATCTGGCAGCGACATGGGCGGTCGCGCTGGGCTCCAATCTGTCGGCACTCTGGATCCTCATTGCCAACGGCTGGATGCAGAACCCCGTCGGCTCCGCCTTCAATCCGCAGACCATGCGGATGGAGGTAACCGATTTTTTCGCCGTGCTGTTCAACCCGGTGGCACAGGCGAAGTTCGTCCATACCGTCTCGGCCGGTTACGTGACGGCTTCGGTCTTCGTGCTCGGCGTCTCCGCATGGTATCTCCTGAAAGGTCGCCATCTCGATCTCGCCAAACGCTCGATGACGATCGCAGCCTCCTTTGGCCTAGCCGCCGCCCTATCGGTCGTCGTGCTCGGCGACGAGAGCGGCTATCTCTCGACCGAACATCAGAAGATGAAACTCGCCGCCATCGAAGGGATGTGGAAGACCGAACCGGCGCCGGCGGCGTTCACGGCCTTTGGTTTTCCTGACCAGCAGGCGCGCACCACCCACTATGCCGTCCACATCCCCTGGGTCATGGGCCTGATCGGCACCCGATCCCTCACCACCGAGATCCCCGGCATTGAGGAACTGGTGGAGCGCGCCAAGACGCGCATTCGCAACGGCATCGCCGCCTACGATGCGCTTCAGAAAATCCGCACTGCCCAATCAATGGCGACAGTTTCCGCGGTGACCCGCACAGCCTTCGAGACCAATGGAAACGATCTTGGCTACGCCCTTCTGCTGAAGCGATATGTCGACGACCCCCGGCAGGCGAGCGAGGCGCAGATTTCACAGGCCGCATGGGACACAGTGCCGAACGTACCGACGCTGTTCTGGACCTTCCGCATCATGGTTGGACTTGGCTTCTTCTTCATCCTGTTGATGACGACCTTCTTTTATCTCGCCAGCCGCCACCGGCTCGACCGCTATCCGCTGCTGCTGCGCATCGCCGTACTGTCGATTCCATTGCCCTGGGTCGCAGCAGAATTCGGATGGATCGTCGCGGAATTCGGCCGCCAGCCCTGGATCATTGAAGGCGTGCTTCCGACAGCGGCAGCCGTTTCCAATCTTGGCGCGATGACCGTTCTGCTCACCATCATTGGCTTCTCGCTGATCTATACAGTGTTGTTCATCGTGGAAATGTCGCTGATGGTGCGTGCTGTCCGGCACGGCCCGGACCCGGATCCAGAACCCGAAGCCGCACTCGCCCCTTCTGTCCTCGTCGCAGCGGAGTAATGCGCCATGATCCTGCATGACCTCATCGATTATCCAACCCTGCGCGTCATCTGGTGGCTGCTGCTCGGCGTCCTTCTCATCGCCTTCGCAGTCATGGACGGGTTCGACCTTGGCACCGCCATGCTGTTACCATTCGCAGCAAGAACCGACCTGGAGCGGCGCGTCGTCATCAACTCCGTCGGACCGGTCTGGGAAGGCAACCAGGTCTGGCTGATCCTCGGCGGCGGCGCCATTTTCGCTGCATGGCCGCCGCTCTACGCCGTCTCCTTCTCGGGATTTTATCTCGCGATGTTCGCGATCCTGTTCGCACTTATCCTGCGACCGGTGGGTTTCAAATATCGCTCGAAGCGCGAGAGCGCGACGTGGCGATCGGCATGGGATTGGGCGCTCTTCATCGGCGGCCTGGTGCCGGCGCTGGTCATGGGAGTCGCCGTCGGCAATGTGCTGCAAGGCGTGCCGTTCCACTTCGGCAGCGATCTGCGCATCTATTATGATGGCACCACGCTGTTCGAACTGCTCAACCCGTTCGGCCTCCTGTGCGGCCTCCTGTCGGTGGCCATGCTGGTGATGCATGGTGCCAACTGGCTGATGCTTAAAACCGAGGGGTCTATTGCCACGCGGTCCCGCACCTACGGCAGCCTTGCGGCGCTCATAACGATCGCGCTGTTCGCGATCGGTGGCCTGTGGCTCTGGCTCGGCATCGACGGTTATCGCATCACGAGCGCGGTGGTGACCGCCGGCCCATCGAATCCGCTCGGCAAGACCGCAGAGCATGGCGCTGGCATCTGGTTCGGGAACTATGCCACGCATTCCTGGATGATGATCGCACCGGCGCTCGGATTCATTGGCGCGCTCGCAAGCCTTGGCTTTCTGCGCGCGCACCGCGAGATCGCGGCCTTGCTGTCGAGTGCCCTGTCGATCCTCGGCATCATCTCGACGGTCGGCCTCTCGATGTTCCCGTTCATCCTGCCCTCTTCGGTCGATCCGAAATCGAGCCTGACGGTGTGGGACGCATCGTCGAGCCACCTGACGCTGTTCATCATGCTTGTGGTGACGGTGATCTTCGTACCGCTGATCGCGCTCTATACGGGCTGGGTTTACCGGGTGTTGTGGGGCAAGGTCGATGAGGCCGCGATCCGCGATGGCAGCGGCCATGCTTACTGAATCAAGGGAGAGATGATCGATGTGGTATTTTTCCTGGCTTCTCGGCCTGCCGCTCGCGGCAACCTTCGCTGTGCTCAACGCGATGTGGTACGAACTGGTTGAAGATGCCGCGCTGAAACAGGCGCAACCTGCGCCATCTGCGGGCTCGCAGTCCGGTCGCTAGACAAGGCTCGGCGGCGACGTCACATTCCTGCGCGATCGCTGCGCAGCGTCATCCGCACGGCCTAACGGCGTGATCGCTTGCCAGTGACCGGCGGTGCGCAGAACGAGGAATGGAGCGCCTCGACCACAGTTAATACCTCTGGCCGTGCGATGCGGTAGTAAACTGTCGTCCCTTCCCGGCGCGCTTCGACAAGCCCGTCCGATCGCAGCCGCATAAGCTGCTGCGACATCGGCACTTGCTCGATCTCAAGCTCCTGTCGCAGTTCGGCAACCGACTTCTCTCCCTCCACGAGAGCGCAAAGCACGAGAAGACGCTGCGGATGCGACAGGCTGCGCATCAGTTCCGCCGCGGATTCCGCAGCCGGGATCATGTCCTTTACATTCATATTTTTGAATTTATAATGTTTGAATGTTGCGCGCAAGCCGGAGGGTCTGGAACGGCCTCACTTTACTGAGTCGCCTTCGATCTCCAAACGCGATCGAGGCCAAGCGAAGCAACAAACAGACGATGCTGGAAGCCCGGCTGGCAAGGCCGGACACAGCTCTCAAAAAGGGAGAAATGTCATGTCTCATGTTGTTGTTCTCGGTGCGGGCCTCGGTGGAACGATCATGGCCTATGAGATGAAACAGAAACTGCGGCCGGAGGACAAGCTGACCGTCGTTACCCTGGGAACTCAATATTCGTTCGTGCCGTCCAATCCCTGGGTCGCGGTCGGCTGGCGGCAGCCGGAGGAAATTGCCGTCGACCTCGTGCCGGCATTCAAGCAGCGCGGCATCGACTTACGTCCCGAAGGAGCCAAGCGCGTTGAGCCAGCCCGCAACCGAATCGAACTCAACGACGGCAGTTCCATTGATTACGACTATCTGATTATCGCGACCGGACCTGATCTCGCATTCGATGAAGTGCCCGGGCTCGGCCCGGATGCCCATACCCAATCCGTTTGCCAGACCACACACGCCGTCCAAGCAAAGGCTGCCTTCGATAAGTTGGTCAGAACGCCAGGGCCAGTTGTTGTCGGCGCCGTACAGGGCGCCTCCTGCTTCGGTCCCGCCTATGAATTCGCTTTCATTCTCGATGCCGCACTCCGGCAGGCACGGGTTCGCGACCGGGTGCCGATGACCTTTGTAACCCCGGAGCCGTATATCGGCCATCTCGGACTTGATGGCGTCGGCGACACCAAAGGCCTGATCGAAAGCGCCCTGCGGGACCATCACATCAAATGGGTCACCAACGCCCGGGTCACCAGGGTCGAGCCTGACAAGCTATTCGCGGAGGAAGTGAACGACGACGGATCGCTCAAGACGACGCACGAACTGCCGTTTACCTTCTCGATGCTGCTGCCGGCATTCCGGGGCGTACCGGCGGTTGCCGGCATCGAAGGGCTGACCAATCCGCGCGGCTTCATCACCATCGACAAGCACCAGCGCAACCCTGCCTTCAATAACATCTTCGCAATCGGGGTTTGCGTTGCCATTCCTCCCGTCGGCAAGACGCCGCTTGCGGTCGGGGTACCGAAAACCGGGTTCATGATCGAATCCATGGTGACGGCGACAGCTGAAAACATCGCTTCCTTGCTCAAGGGGAGCAGCCGAAGGCCGTCGCAAGCTGGAACGCGGTTTGTCTCGCCGACTTCGGCGACGACGGCATCGCTTTCGTCGCGCAGCCGCAGATTCCGCCGCGCAACGTCAACTGGTCGTCGCAGGGGCGCTGGGTGCACGCCGCCAAGATCGGCTTCGAGAAGTATTTCCTGCGCAAGGTGCGGCAGGGCAAGAGCGAAACTTTTTACGAAAATCTCGTGCTCGACATGCTCGGGATCAAGAAGCTCAAGGACATTCACATCGAACCTGCCGAATGACGGCGGCATCTAACAGAAAGAGGAGACAACAATGACAGTCGATCGCGCGGTCCTGATGTTTGCCGGAGTCATGATTCTCATATCCCTGGCACTCGGTTATTACGTATCGTCCTATTGGTACCTGCTCACGGCCTTCGTCGGACTGAATCTCATCCAGGCTTCGATGACCGGATTCTGTCCGGCCGCACTGGTGTTCAAAAAACTCGGATGCAAGGCAGGGGTCGCATTCAAATAGAAGCGACTGGTCTTCCATGTTTCCAATGTCGGGTGCCTGCATGCAGTCGCCCACGAAAGCAGTATCTTCCATGCCCAGATCGATTGTTCATGTTGCCACGGCCATCCTTGTCACAGCGACCGTGCTTGCCATGCAAGGTGCACAGGCTGCGGAATTTGTGGTGAAGCCCACCACGATTCCGGAGATGAAGGCCGTCTTCGGCCAAGTCGAAAGCCGCATTGTGGTGCCTGCGCGAGCGCGTATCGGCGGCTCCGTCCGCGAGATTCGCATCACCCAGGGCGACGAGGTCAAGGAAGGACAAGCACTCGCGGCGGTTGTCGACGACAAGCTGGCACTCCAGCTCAATGCCGCCGAGGCCAAGATTGAAGCGCTGAGTTCGCAACTTGAGAATGCGCAACTCGAACTCGAACGGGCGCAGCAACTCAGGGCGACGGGCACCGGCACGCAGAGCCGCCTCGACCAGGCCAAGATGCAGTTCGACGTGGCCACCAATCAGGTCGCGGCGGCAAAAGCCGACAAGACGGTCATCGAGCAGAGCGCGCGCGAGGGCACGGTGTTCGCCCCCGCCACAGGTCGCGTGCTGACGGTCCCAGTTACGCTCGGCTCCGTGATTTTGCCGGGCGAGCAAATCGCCCGCATCGCGCCGGGGCCGTATTATCTGCGGCTGTCGCTGCCGGAGCGGCACGCGGCAGAGATCGTGAACGGTTCCAATGTCCTTGTCGGCGAGCGCGGACTAGCGCAATCGCCCGGCCAGATCCCGGCGGCGCATCCCGGTCGAATCGTCAAGGTCTATCCCGAGATCACCGACGGACGCGTGATCGCCGACGTCGAGGTCGCAGGCATCGGCGATTATTTCGTCAACGAGCGCACGCTGGTATCGATTCCAGTCGGCAAGCGAACGGTTCTTGCCGTGCCGCCGGAGGCAATCCGGACCGTGCATGGCGTTGACTACGTGCGGGTCGCAGTGCCCGGAAGCGAACTGGATGTCGCGGTCATACTGGGTGAAAGGTTCGAGGATAGCGGCGCAAAACGCGTCGAGATTTTAACTGGCCTGCGCGACGGCGACCGGATCGTGCTGCCATGAAACTCGGAATCGCCGGCGGCCTCACGCGCGCCTTCATCACCTCACCGCTCACGCCGCTGTTCCTGCTGGCTTCGCTTGCGCTCGGGCTTGTCGCACTCATCACGCTGCCGCGCGAGGAGGAGCCGCAAATCTCCGTACCCATGGTCGATATTCTTGTGCAAGCGAACGGGCTGAAAGCAGAAGATGCCGCCAAGCTCGTCACCGAGCCGTTGGAAACAATCGTCAAGAGCATCGACGGCGTCGAACACGTCTATTCACAGACTGAAGATGACGGCACGCTGGTTACGGCGCGCTTCAACGTCGGCACCAATGCCGACGCGGCAATCCTGCGGGTGCATGAGAAGATTCGCGCCAACCTGGGCCGCATCCCGGTCGGCATTCCCGAGCCTCTGATCGTCGGGCGCGGCATCGACGATGTGGCAATCGTGATCGTCACCTTGCGGCCGACACCGGAATCCGCCTCTCGCTGGACGGCGAACGGTCTGACCCGGCTGGCGCGCGAGCTACAGGTCGAGGTGTCGAAACTGCCGGACATCGGCCTCACCTATATCGTCGGCGAACAGCCGGAACAGTTCCGGGTCGAACCAGATCCGGAAAAGCTCTCGTTGTACGGCATCACGCTGCAACAGCTCGCCGCCAAGATCGAAGGCGCCAATCGGTCGTTTCGTCTTGGCCTTGTTCGCGAGAATGGCGGGCAACGCGCCGTCGTTGCCGGCCAGACCATGCAGGAATTGCCGCAGATCGGGAATATTCTTCTCACGTCCCGCGACGGCCGACCCGTCTATGTGCGCGATGTTGCAAAAATCATGCTGGCGACCGCACCGGCCGAGAATCAGGTCACGGACATTCGCAAAGCCGCCGACGGATTGCAGCGCGCGGCGGCTGTCTCGCTCGCAATCGCCAAACGCCCGGGCACCAACGCCGTCGTCATCGCCGACGACATCGTGCGGCGCCTCGAACAAGTGCGCGGCCAGATTTTCCCCCAGGACGTGGAGATGACGGTCACGCGCGACTACGGCGAGACGGCCAACGAGAAAGCCAATGAGCTTCTCTTTCATCTCGGGCTGGCGACAATATCGATCGTCGTGCTGATCGCCGTAGCAATCGGCTGGCGCGAGGCGCTGGTCGTGGCGGTCGTCATTCCGACAACGATCCTGCTGACGCTGTTTGCCGCCCGCATCATGGGCTATACGCTGAACCGTGTAAGCCTGTTCGCGCTGATTTTTTCGATCGGCATTCTTGTCGATGACGCCATCGTCGTGATCGAGAACATCGCACGTCACTGGGCCATGGGCGACGGCCGCTCGCGTACCCAATCGGCGATCGACGCGGTGGCCGAGGTCGGCAACCCGACCATCGTCGCCACGTTGACGGTGATCGCCGCACTGCTGCCTATGCTGTTTGTTTCAGGGATGATGGGCCCCTACATGAGCCCGATCCCGGCCAATGCCTCGGCCGCGATGCTGTTTTCCTTCTTCGTCGCCGTGATCCTGACGCCGTGGCTGATGATGAAGATCGGCAGTGGTCACAGCGCTGCGGCTCACAACCTTGCGGGCGCCAGCGGCGGCCTGCTCGGCCGGCTTTACGTTGCCGTGGCCCGGCCCGTTCTCCAGACCCGCCGGCGTTCCTGGACATTCCTCCTGATCGTGGGGTTCACCACCCTCGCCTCACTCGGGCTCCTCTATACCAAGCATGTGACGGTGAAACTCCTGCCCTTCGATAACAAGTCCGACCTTCAGGTCGTGCTTGATCTGCCGAAGGGCTCGTCTGTCGAGGACACAAACCGGACGCTTCAGGCGGTCGTCGACAAGCTGACCGGCGTTTCCGAAATCGTCTCGTTCCAGACCTATGCAGGCGTAGCGTCGCCGTTCGACTTCAACGGGCTGGTGCGTCACTATTATCTGCGCTCCAATCCCGAGCAGGGACAGGTGGCGGTGAACCTGTCGCCGAAGGGCGACCGCGGCCGCCCAAGCCACGCCATCGCACTCGATATCCGCCAACGTCTTGCAGGCGTCGACATGCCGGAAGGCACCGTGCTGAAAGTTGTCGAGCCACCGCCGGGACCACCCGTGATTGGCACCCTGCTCGCCGAGATTTACGGCCCGGATCCGGAGATGCGACGCGCTGTCGCCGACAAGGTCCGCGAAGCGTTCAAGAGCATTCCGTTCATTGTCGATGTCGACGACAGCTACCACAACCAGCCGGAGCGGGTCCGTATCGCGATCAATCAGGACAATCTCGAATATTTCCGGGTCGAGCAGTCCGACGTCTACGAAACGCTCCGCTATCTCTATGGCGGCACCACGGTCGGCTATTCGCATCGCGGCGGCGGCCGCCAACCCATCGCCATCCGCGTCGCACTTCCAAAATCAAACGCTGTGATCGACGAGCGGGCGCTGAGCACCCCGGTGCCGGCCAATGCGCTTCCGGGCGACCGCGCCGTTGTCGAACTTGGCGACGTGGTCAGCGTTTCGCGGGAGCCGGCGTCCTATCCGATCTTCCGGCACAATGGCCGCGCGGCCGAAATGGTCATGGCGGAGCTTGCCGGCGACTACGAAGCGCCGATCTATGGCATGCTGGCTGTGAACGAGGCGATCGCCAAGGCGGATTGGGGTAATCTGCCGAAGCCTGTAATCGCATTGCATGGCCAGCCGGATGATGAAACCCATCCGACCCTGCTCTGGGATGGCGAATGGGAGGTCACCTGGGTGACATTCCGCGACATGGGCGCGGCCTTCATGGTGGCCATCCTCGGCATCTATATTCTGGTCGTCGCCCAGTTCGGCTCCTTCAAGTTGCCGCTCGTCATCCTGACGCCGATTCCACTCACCTTCATCGGCATCATGCTCGGGCACTGGCTGTTCGGAGCGCCGTTCACCGCGACATCGATGATCGGCTTCATCGCGCTTGCCGGCATCATCGTGCGCAACTCGATCCTGCTCGTGGATTTCATCCGCCATGCCCGCCGCCCCGACCGGATGCTCACCGACGTGCTTCTGGAAGCCGGCGCCATCCGCTTCAAGCCGATCCTGCTCACCGCGATTGCCGCCATGATCGGCGCTGCGGTCATTCTGGCCGATCCCATCTTCCAGGGGCTGGCCATCTCGCTGCTCTTCGGCCTGGCATCGTCCACCGCGCTGACCGTCCTCGTCATCCCGGCGATCTACGTCGTGTTGAGAAGCAGCGAACCAGCACAATGACACCCTGAGATCGCGAACACGAGAAAGACCGTGCGCGCTGCAAGGTTGATTGCTCTGCGATCCACGCCTTCGTCTTTCCTTTAAGACGAGGCCACGGGAAACTACTGTAGGCCGCAAATGCACGCGAACCCGTGCGCGCCGGACAGCCTTTCTTTAATGGCTACCTTGCCGCCATAACCTTTCACGATCTGCCATCGATGGTCAGGCCCAAATCCGCCCCCCAATCTATGCCGATAGCTACTGCATCAAAACAGACGAACCAGAGCCAAACCGAGCAGGATAAGAACGACGAGGGACAACGTCACTGCCGCGGTAACTCGTCCCCCGACCCGCCCAATGAGCATCAGATCGACCCCAAGGCCGAGCGCAGCCATCGAAACAATCGTCAGGAATCCCGCCACCTTGGCGATCGGCAGAATCGCGACGTCCGGTATCAACCCAAACGACCGCAGGCTGGCGAACAGAAGAAAGCCTGGAATAAACCATGGCACCCATGTCAAAGGATTCCTGTTTCTGGCTGCCTCAACAATCGCACCGTCGTCCCTGATCTTCTGTGAGAATATCGAAAGCGCTATCACGACAGGCCCAAGCAACAATACGCGTAGCAGTTTGACCAAAGTGCCAATCTGCGTACTGACAATTCCGACCGGCACGGTAGCCGCCAAAACTTGCGGCACAGCGTAGACTGTCAATCCGGCCAAAATCCCGTATTGCGAGGCAGATAGTTCGAATAGCGGAATGAGCAACGGCAAGCCGAGGACGGTTAGAACCCCAAGAATTGCCGTGAAGGAGATCGACGCACCGACATCGTCGCTACTTGCGCGTATAACGGGAGCAACTGCCGCGATCGCCGAATTACCGCAAATTGAATTGCCGCACGCGATCAGAATCGACATTTTGTTCGACAGTCCGAGTATGCTGCTGATGCCGTAGCTGAATGCCAACGCAACGGCGACGGTCACCAGGACGACACCCAAGAGCAATGGACCTGACGCGACAATCGCCGCAAGACTAAGCGAGGCGCCGAGCAACATGACTGCAATCTCAAGAATCTGCTTCGCGCTAAATGCAATCCCGGTTCGCCAACGCCTCTCCGGAACCCAGAAAGTACGTATCATCATGCCCAGGATAATCGCGATGACGAGAGCTTCAACGTATGGATGCCCAAACCAGCTTACTTCAACCGCCTGAGCACCCAATGCGAATGCAGTAATGAGCAAGCAAACCGCTACGCCTGGAGCGCAGTCAAGCACGCCATTAAAGAGGATTTTGCGCGCCTTGACCGCTGAAGTCATGACTTGATCAAGCACTTTGTTCTCCAAGGTGGAGAAAATTTATGCACCAAGTCGCATATTGGAGATAATATCTTTTTCCTTTAGATCGATAGAGAGAAGTTATGCCTCTTAATCTCCATCTTCTACGGCTGTTTGCCACCGTCGTCCAAACGGGCAGCTTTTCGAGAGCCGCAGAGGTCCTTTATGTGAGCCAGCCCTCGATTTCGAAGGGAGTGCGGGATTTTGAGTTGCAACTTGGTTGCCGTCTTCTGGATCGCTTACCCAAAGGCGTGAAGCCAACACGCGAAGGCCTGGCGTTGATGCGTCATGCCGATGTTCTGTTCGCGGCTGAAAGATCGGCAGAAGAAGAGCTTCGCGCATTGAGAAGTCTGGACAGCGGTTCACTGCGAATTGGGGCCAGCACGACCATCGCGACCTATCTGCTTCCGGATATCCTAAGCGCATTCCATTCAACCCATCCAGGTATCGACCTTCAACTCGTCAGCGCAAATACCCACGACATCGCCGATCTCATGATCCGGCATGAAATCGAGATTGCATTGGTGGAAGGCCCTGTCGACGATGACGGCCTGATTTCCGAAGCGTGGCTCCCCGATGTCATGGACGTGATCGTCGGGCACGATCATCCGTTCGCGCTCGCCAAAGAGCCAATCAGTTTGACGAGTATCGCAAAGGAACTTTTTATTCTCCGTGAGCGAGGCTCGGGCTCCCGCGAAGTGGTCATGCAGGCTCTCGCTGCTCACGGCATTGAGCTGACCAGAACCCTTGAAATTGGGAGCACCGAAGCCATCAAGCAGCTCGTTGCTGCTGGTCTTGGCGTATCCATTGTCTCGCGGGCGAGCATAAGAGATCAGTTAGCGCTTGGGCGTCTAAAGGCCGTTGCAGTGCAGGACCTTAATATCGAAAGGACGCTATGGAAACTAAAAACACCAGGACGAATTCATATTCCCGCTGCCGCAGCCTTTGAGCGCCTGATTACGCCCGCGAGCAAATCAGCGGATTACTCCAACGGACTTTCAACGATCTCGTCGAAATAAAGTCAGCTTGGGTAGATCGCACGGGCTGTCACCAAAGCGAGAACAAGAAGCCAAAAAAACCCACGCCGACGCGCGACAAGACCACGGCTCTTTTTGAAGGCCCTTTCGCCTGAATCGTCCTGTCTCCGAAAGGATCGAATAATTCGTCTTGGGGCATGCGGTCCCTGAAGCGCCATGAACGCTCATAGATTTGCTCCCAAAAAGGGCCCGCAACAATGGTTTGCCATTACGTTTTCAAGTCAGGTCAAAGTATTTTCGCCTCTTAATTCTGCGTATGAGAGAAATTTTGCCTTGAGAGACAGGCTTGTCGATACACATGGAAAGATCATCCGTCACGACTTCCCGACCGGCCAACTCAATCAGCGCGGCTTCGTGCCGCCCGTTACAGATGGGAAAGATGCGTCGGACTTTCCTCGCGATGCTATGAAGGCTCGGTCATCAATGTTTTCTCGATCTCTTTCGACGCCTTCTTCAGTATGGGCACGAATGCGAGTGCGCGTTCAAGCGGAAGCCTTGTGACGGGCCCGTGAACCGCAACGGTTGCACAGAGTCGCCCACGCGCGTCGTAGATCGGAACGGCCGCCGCAGCCATGCCTTCCATGAATTCTCCGTTATCCGTACCGATGGCTGTCTTTCGTATGTTTGCGAGCGTGCCTTCGATCTGCTCCGCGGTGGTGAGAGTGTGCGGTGTATAGCGGTGCAACGGTTGCGAACGAAACAGCATTCTGCGCAAGGACGGCGTGAAGGCGAGAAAGATCTTACCGCTTGCCGTGCAATGCAGCGGAACACGCGAGCCGATCCCCGTGTCATGGGACGATCGAAACATTTTCATCATCGAACTGCTGCCCGTCTACCGGACACCGCCGCAGGCACAATCAATCCATCGACCTGGGACAGAAATATGGTGATCTCGGCCGGTGTGTCGACGACCCTGACACCAGCTCTTTCGAGCGCGGCCCGTTTCGAAGCGTAGCCGCCTCGCCCACCAGTGACGATCGCGCCTGCGTGCCCCATCTTCTTGTCCGGCGGTGACGAACGTCCAGCGATGAAAGAAACTATCGGCTTCTTCATTTGATGCGCGTATTCCGCAGCCTCCTCTTCCATCGTACCGCCAATTTCTCCGACGAGTACAATCGCTTTCGTCCTCGTGTCCCTATCAAGCGTCTCAAGCGCGTCGCGCGTCGTCGTACCGATCATCGGATCGCCTCCGATGCCGATGAAGGCAGATTGACCAAGGTTCGCCCGAGTCAGATTGAGACACATTAATGTGCCCAGACTTCCGCTACGCGAAATAACACCGACGCTTCCGGGCATGAAAACATCGGGATTGTGACCCGGCATGATTCCGACAAAGCCTTCGCCCGGCGTCACTATGCCGGCTGTGTTGGGCCCCACGATTCGGCTTTTTGACGTCCGGGAACATGCGAATATATCCAACACGTCATGACTCGGAATATGTTCTGTCAATGTAATGATGGTCCCTATGCCGGCCTCAATGGCGTCGACAATCGCATCGCGCGCCATGGACGGCGGAATGAATATCACCGAAATATCGCAATGGACATGTCGCGATGCTTCAACAGCGGAGCCGAAGATCGGCACGCCGAGATGGGAGTCTCCGGCCCGCTTTGGATTGACGCCCCCCACGACTTCGGTCCCACATTCCATCATTTTCGCGGCCCAGAACGAGCCTTGCTTTCCGGTGAGACCCTGAACGAGAACTTTTTGACCACGTCGATAGATCATTGCGCTGCCTCAATCGCCGCCTTGACGGCATCTTCCATGAGATCATAGGGTTCGATTCCGAGCCGTTCGCGAATGAGCTTGACCGCCTCGGTTGAGCCCGTACCGTGAACAGAAAAGAACGCAGGGATGTCAGGCTTTAATGTCTCCCATGCACGAACCACTCCATCCGCCATCACATCGGTGCGCGCGAACGCACCGCAGAAATTGACCACAAGACTTTTGACACCGGGATTTGACAGGACGAGATCCAGCGCGACCTCAGCCTTGGTGTAGGCCTCGCCGCCGATCTCCAGGAAATTGGCTGGCCGTCCGCCGAAGTGGTCAATGACATCCATCGTCGTCATCGTCAGCCCTGCGCCATTGGCCAGGACGCCAACATTTCCGTCGAGTTGGATAAATCTCAACCCGTGCTCAAGGCCACGCTGTTCCAGCGCCGTCATCTGCGGAGGATGCGCGACCTCAAGCAATCCAGGCTGCCGGGCCGTCGACGCGTCGTCCAAGGAAAACTTGCAATCCAGCGCGATAACCCTTCCATCGCGGAGAAGCGCGAGAGGATTGATCTCCACCAACTCGGCGTCGCTATCGCAGAAAACACGATAAAGTTTGACGAGCGCCTCGCCGATATCAACAGCCGCTGGTCCGAGATTCAGTCCCGCGAGAAGCTCAACTGTATCCGATGCAGCAAAGCCACGCTTGAGGTTGACGGTGTGCCGCCTGATCGCGCCGGGCTTTTGCTCGGCGACCTCTTCGATATCCATCCCTCCTTCCGTGGAAAACAGAACGAGAGGGCTCCGGCTTGGCATATCAATCAGAACAGCCGCATAGAATTCACGCTCGATCTGACACTGTTCCTCGACAAGAACACGCTCGACACGGCTTTCCCCGATCATCATGCCGAGAATCTGGCGGGCCGCGGCGGCACCATCTTCGGATGTGGTTGCCATTTTGATCCCGCCGGCCTTGCCGCGTTTGCCGGTGGGGACCTGCGCCTTGACGACGGAAGGTCCGATTTTTGCAACAGCGGCCGAGACTTCTTCCACGGTCCTGCAAACCACGCCATTTGGAATGGCAATTCCCGCAGGAACAAGAACGTTCTTTTTGGCGGCATACTCTTCGAGATTCATCGCCCTGCCCTACTTTCCGTACCGGGCCCAATGCGGGCCAAACAGCTCTTCTTCCGATGGCTTGTCTTCCGGGATAGGAACCACGAGATGCGTGATATTGATGAAATGCTTGTAGTTCAGATTTTCCGAAATGCTGTTCTTCTGCCATGAGCCGCATCCCATAGTCAGCGTGAACTCCAACCCGCTATCGAACCCGCCACCGTTCCCGAACGTATGTGCAAAATTGACCAGAACGCGGACGACCGGCAGGTCTTCAGCAAGTTTCTGCGCTCTCGCCATATTGGTGGTGTGCAACCCCATTGAGTGGCCGCGCCCCTGAAAATCGAGAATTTTGCGGACCATCTCTGTTGCTGCCTTGAAATCCGGTGCCCGATACACGGTCAGCACGAGCGCAAGTTTCTCTCCGGAAAGCGGAAATTCCTTGCCGATTCCTGTTTCCTCAACCATCAGAAACTTCGAGTTCGCCGCTTCCATGGGTAGCCCGAAGCTCGACGAAAGAACCGGCATGTCCCGGGCGATAAGATGACGATTGAGCTTGCCATTCTTCCATAGTTCACTCTGAACACGCGTCTTCTGGGCGCCGTCGACGAGGTAGCCGCCCGCCTTCTTTAAAACGTCGATCGCGGCGTCATAAACAGATGAAACGATCACGACCGAGTTCTCAGAAGAGCATGAGGTCGCATTGTCGAATATTTTCGAGGCGCAGATCTTCTGCGCAGCCGCGGCAAGGTCCGCGGTCTCATCGATGATGACAGGAACATTTCCAGCTCCGACTCTTATCGCCGGCGTTCCGCTCTGATATGCGCGGCGAACGTTATCTTGTGATCCGGTAACAACGACAAGATCGACTGCCTCCATGATCGCCTGTGTCGTCTCCTTGGTGACGGGTGCTGGCAGGATCTGGACGAGATCCTTCGGAAGGCCGATCCGGTCCAGACTCTCACGCATATACTCGACCGCCAGCGCGGTTGTCCGATATCCGAGCGGGGATGGAGCAACGATCACTGCGTTGCGGCCCTTGATCGCCATCATCGTCTTGTTGACCGGCGTCGCACCAGGATTTGTCGAAGGCGTGATAGCACCGACGACACCAATCGGCTTTGCGAACTTCACAATCCCCCGTTTGTCATCGCGTTCGATCTCGCCGACGGTTTTGGCGCGAAGAAGATCGCGAAGCGCGCCGAATGTCTTACGCTGCTTTTTAATGATCTTGTCCGGGACATTCCCCAATCCAGTATCCTCCACAGCAAGCTCCGCCAGTTCGCGCGCATGCTCAGGCTGATAGAGCGACCATGCGATGGCACGTACGGCCTCATCCACGCGCGCCTGATCAGCATCACCGAATATGTCTTGTGCGATACGACCACGACGAACGAGATCAGTGGCGATATCGCTCCAGATATGGGGGCCGGTCCTCGCCCCCTGATTGAGGAAGCGCTGCACAAGCTCGGCATCGAGACCCGTCTCGGAGCTGGCGTCGCATCGCTCGACAAATCAGGCGTCACGCTGACCAACGGCGAACGCATTGAGAGCGCGACCGTGATCTGGGCCGCAGGCATGCGCGCCAACCCGCTCACAACACAGATTCCCGCCGAGCGCGATAATTTCGGCCGGCTTCTCGTCGATGACCGCCTCCGTGTCCAATCCGTGCCCGGTGTCTACGCCACCGGTGATGCCGCCCGCGCAGCGTGTGACGACGCCGGCAACTACGCGCTGATGTCATGCCAGCACGCGACGCGGATGGGCGCCTTCGCGGGTAACAATGCGGCCGCCGATCTGCTTGGCGTGCCGACGCGGCGCTATCACCAGGAGGGCTATGTCACTTGCCTTGATCTCGGAGAGGCCGGCGCGCTGTTCACCCGCGGCTGGGAGCGCACAGTCGAAATGATCGGTGCGAAAGCGAAGAAGACAAAGCAGGAGATCAATACTGTCTGGATCTATCCGCCAAAAGCCGAACGCGCGGCGGCGCTGGCCTCCGCCGATCCGGAACATGTGACGGAAGTCTAGGAATTACACGCTGACTCCATTGGTTCGAACGCGCGGCGCGCGCTCGATCGACCAACCCTCGCGGCCGCCCCCAGACGCGAGGGGATGCGACCGGCGCGCTTTCCCCCCTCGGCGCCCGGTTCGCCATGACGGCCGGCCTTTTCCCATGTCGGGCCGGCCGTCATTCTTTTTTAGTACGCCAAGTGCGGAAACACATTGCTGAGACAAGCGTCGGTTATTGCCATGAAGGCAATCAACCGGCTTTGCCAACGCAGCTCTGGTCCATGGCGATCTCTAACACGGGCTAGACGAGCGCTTGTCGTTATTCAGACTGGAATATTGGGGTCGATAGATGCCGGCACGAATACAACGCTTCGGGTCGGCATGGCCAGCGAAAGACCGCTTGTTCTGCATTGATCATGAAGAAGATCGACGATCTCGTTCTTGGCGGACGTTCCGATGGCGAGACTGTCAACCCGGAACTGCAATTCCACTTCAATTGCCATCGCATCGATTGTCTTCAGAGCGACGACCGGCGGCGGTATTTTCACAATATGGGTGCTGGCTTGCAACACGGACCACATGACATCTTCCACGCGGCGTGGCCTATGCGTTGCAGCGACGCGAACGCTCAGGGAAATCTGGTGAGTCTCGTCAGGGCGACTGAGATTAGTCACGCCCTGTCTTGCAAGGACGCTGTTCGGTAACACGACCACATTATGCGCAGCGGTCAGCAAATTGGTGGAGCGCCAGTTGCTTTCGGTCACCCGACCCTCGGTACCGTCGCTTAATTGGACCCAGTCGCCTATTGCATAGGCCCCGCCCAACGTCAGCGCGATGCCGGAAAAGACGTCGCCGAGCGTGTTCTGTAGCGCAAGACCCAAGATGATGGCGACGACGCCGGAGGTCGTGACCAAGGTGCCAATAGGTATTTCGAAAACAAAGCCGACGACCGAAAGCGTCACGCCGAGATAGATCGCGGCGATGGCCATATCCTGGATGAGATGTGCTTCGCGCGACTTCTGATTGATTCTGACATAGATGTGGATGAAGCCGATAATCGTCCACGCGAGATGGGTCCACCACAGGATCCTCGCCGATTTGGAGACCAGTGCTGCAAGACCCTGCGTGGAGATGTCATCGGACTTATACGGAGCGATGTGCCCCAGATAGAGCACAAGGCTCATGCAGATAAAGAACAGAATCTGGACGATCAGGCGGCCCGTCGGTCGACTTGCGCCCTGAACGTGCCAGACCACGATGCCGGCAATTCCCAAACCGTTGATCAGAACAAGCTGCAGGAAGTGGTCATCACCAGGCATGGCAGGGATCCACAGGTAAGAGCGATTTTTGTGAAATACGGTCCAATCCGTGCGGCGCGCCTTGGCGTGAAGCGCAGTTAAGGCCGGCCAATTGAGGCCGGCCTTAAAGATTATATGCCGTGGTTCGGTTTCAGCTCAGCAAGGGATCAGTAGTCCCAGAAGATCGGGACGAAGCGAAAGGTATCGCCATCGACTGCCACCCGGCCGATGGACGGGAACGGCATATGAGTGGCCACCAGAAACGAGCCGGTCTCCGCAAGCTCCCGCAAGAGATCGACGCGCACGCGGGTCGCCTCTTCAGGATCGTGCTCGAAGCCGTTATGCCAATCGGGGTGCTCGAACCCGACCGCAAACACGGCGTCACCGGCGAACATCATCCGATCGCCGCCGGACGCAAGACGAACCACGGAGTGTCCGGGTGTATGCCCCCCGGTGCGGTGGACGATCACGCCGGGCGCCACTTCATGCTCCTCATCGAACTGCTGTAGCTGGTTGTGGTACGCGTTCACAAACCGCTTGGCGGTCGATCGAAGCGCGTCCGGAAACCCCTGCGGCATGTCGGTGTGGGTGAAGTCAGGCGCTTCCCAGAACTTGACCTCGGCGGCCGCCACATGAATGCGCAGGTCCGGACGGAGCCGCTCCTTCACACCATCGACGATCAGCCCGCCGACGTGATCCATGTGCATATGAGTCAACACCACGTCGGTCACGGCCCCAAGATCAATGCCGGCGGCCTCCAGCCGTTTGATCATCTGCCCGGCCCGCGGCAAGTGCAGGTCCGGGTCAGCCCCTAGTCCCGCATCGATGAGAATGGTCTGGTCGCCGCTGCGCACGACAACCACGTTAAGCGCCCAGTCGAAAGCGTCCGTCGGCAGGAACATATTGTCGAGCCACGCCGACCGATCAGCCGAGCTTGCGTTGTAGCCCAGCATTTTGGTCGGGAGTGGCAGCACGCCATCGCTGACCACCATGACGTCAATGTCGCCGATCTTCAGCGCGTAGCGCGATGGAACCAAATCGTCAGGCTTCGATCTGCTCGGGGCGGGCGAAGTAATGTCCAGGCTCATGTTTTTCTCCTTCCAATCGCCGCCTTACACACGGCATCGACGACGCTATGTGGAAGCCTGTTTGCGATCGATTGGGCGGAGGAATAGAGCGAGCTATACCGCGGTATAGGTTTCTTGACTTCGCTTGCGAGCGGTGAACAGTCGCAACGAATGCTAAAGTCAGGCGCTGCGGCAACAGCTTCTGAAGCGATTATAGTTTGCGAGGCGTATCGTGAATTCGCCCTCGCGCAGAGAAACTGGGCACCCGCGCGATAGGTTCGTATTCCATAACGCGTCATTACGCGAATTCCGGCATGCCGGAACTTCTGCGCGGTCGCAACCGCGCTTGCCCTCCGGGCGAAGCATGGGAGTCTCCGATCGAATGAGGCCTTCCGACGGGGTTACCAGCGCATTGTTCCGTTCGAGGTATAAATCATTGGAACGCCCGAGCGATGGGCCGGTTGTCATATACAATGAAAAACTCAGACACATTTCGGGACAATGCAGAAGACTGTCTTCATTTGTCCGAACGCGCACCAAACGAACAGACAGCGATACGATATCGTCGGATGGCGGACGCTTGGAGTTCCCTGGCTGACCAACAGGATTGGCTCGATGGACAACCCTCGAAAGCCGATCAAACAGAGCGGGCAACCGAATTAGCCGAAGGCGCGATCGACCAGTTGAGCCAGGACAGTGCAAGCACTAGCGATATTGCCAATCGCAAGCGTCGATTGACCGAGGGGCCATCGGAATTTCGTGACGACTGGATTGATCAATCCAGCAAGAGAGAGTGATCGATCGTGGGCGCTCGGAGCGCATTCTCTAGTTCGTCGACCTCAGCCGCCTCATCGTGAACTTGATCTGGTCGCCCGGCAGGTCCCGCAAGTATCGACAGCCGACATATAGGCGGGGCCGGACCATTGAAATCATTGAGGTCGCTTACCATAAGAACGCCGCCGAGGCCGTGACGATCAACGCGATCTCCTCGCCCTCATCAAAAGCTAAGCTCGGGCACAAAATTTGAATCGAAACGCCGCTGTCTTCCGGACGGCGACATTCTGCACCTGGGCTGTCGCGATCTGCCGCGCGCGACGGCACGAAAACGTTCCATCGCGAATCAAAAATTCTTGCGTGGCTTTTCGTCGCCCCCCACCTAGAATGGCTCTAAGAAATACGAGGCCGTCTCTTGGAGACACTGAACGATGGATATCGACCACCGATCTCCCCTCACACGCCGCTTCCTCCTCGTCTCCACGGCCGCTCTCCTCGTCACAGCAACATCCGTTCGCGCCCGCACCATCGGATCCGGCCTGCCTTGGGCACCGAACACAGCGACCCCGCCGGCGGTCATCCGTCCGGGCGGGTGGCACTTCTTCACCTCCGCCGAAGCCGCAACTGTTGAAGCAGCCGTCGATCGCCTGATCCCGCCTGACGAACGCGGCCCCGGCGGCAAGGACGCCGGATGCGCGGTGTTTATCGACCGGCAGCTGGCGGGATATTACGGCCGCGGCGGCGGACTTTATATGCGCCCTCCCTTCATGCCGGGCCTCGCGACGCAGGGCTACCAGCTGCCGGATACGCCGGCAGCACGCTACCGCGCCGGGCTGAAGGCGATGGCGGACCATGTTTCCAGGTCGTTCAGCGGCAAGACCTTCACGCAACTCGCGCCGGAAGATCAGGATAAAGTCCTCTCCGGCATCGAGATCGGCGCCATTACGCTCGAGGGCACCAACGGCAAGGATTTCTTCGCGCTGCTGTTGCAGAACACGCAGGAAGGATTCTTCGCGGATCCGGTCTATGGCGGCAATCGCAACATGGCCGGATGGCGGCTGATCGGCTTTCCCGGCGCGCGTTACGACTATCGCGACTGGGTCGAGCACCACAACGAACCCTATCCCCTGCCCCCTGTCAGCATCATGGGCCGCTCCGAATGGACGGTCGGGAGTCAGTAATGGCGCGCAAACTTCCTTCCAAAGATGTCGTCATCATCGGCCTCGGCTGGACCGGCTCGATCCTTGGTTACGAACTGGCGAAGGCCGGCCTCGATGTGGTGGCGATCGAACGCGGTCCATGGCGCGACACCGCCACCGATTTTCCGCCGGCCTACGCGCAGGACGAACTGCGCTACGCGGTGCGGCTGGATTTGTTTCTCCGTCCCGAGCAGGAAACGCTGACATTCCGCAACAACATGAGCCAGGCCGCGTTGCCCATCCGCAATTTCGTCAGCTTTCTTCCAGGCAACGGCGTCGGCGGCGCCGGCGTGCACTGGAACGGGCAGACGTGGCGCTTTCTGCCGACGGATTTCAACGTCCGCAGCCATCTCGAACAGCGTTACGGCAAGAGCATACTGCCGCCCGACATGACCATCCAGGACTGGCCGCTCAGCTATGACGAAATCGAGCCCTACTACGACCGCTTCGAGAAACTCTGCGGCACCTCAGGCAAGGCAGGCAATATCAAGGGCGTCAAGCAACCCGGCGGTAATCCGTTTGAAGGCTGGCGCTCGTCGGAATATCCGACGCCGCCGTTGAAGCAAGGCCTTGGCGCGACGCTGTTCGCGGAAGCCGCGCGCAAACTGGGGCATGAGCCGTTTCCGCAACCGGCCTCGAACATGAGCGAGGCCTACACCAATCCGCTCGGCCTCAAGCTCGGACAGTGCACCTATTGCGGGTTCTGCGAACGCTTCGGATGCGGCAACTATTCAAAGTCGAGTCCGCAGACCTGCGTCCTGCCGGCGCTGCTGCGCTTTCCGAATTTTAGCGCACAGACCGAATCCGAAGTGACGAAGATCAATCTCGATTCCACCGGCAAGCGGGCTACCGGTGTGACCTATGTGGACTCCTCGGGTGAGGAATGGGAGCAGCCGGCCAACATCGTTCTGGTCTGCGCCTATGCGCTGTTCAACGTGCGGCTGCTGCTGCTGTCCGGGATCGGCAAGCCCTATGACGCACAAACCGGCCAGGGCGTGGTCGGACGCAACTATGCCTATCAGACGACGTCGAGCGTCGGCGTGATCCTGAAAGACAAGATCCTCAATCCTTTCATTGCCAGCGGCGCGCACGGCATGATCATCGACGACTACAACGGCGACAACTTCGACCACAGCGGACTCGGATTCGTTGGCGGCGGCTACATGGGCATGGGACAGACCAACGGACGGCCGATCACCACGCGACCGGTCCCGGCCGGCACCCCGAAGTGGGGCGCTCAGTGGAAGAAGGCCACGGCCGAAACCTACAACAGCGCGCTGTCGTTTTCGACCCACGCCAGTTCGTACAGCTATCGCGACTGCTTCCTTGATCTCGATCCGTCCTACAAGGATCGCCTCGGCCGCCCGCTGATGCGGATGACGTTCGACTTCCACGAGAATGAACTGAAAATGTCGGCGTTCCTGACCGACCGGCTCGCGGACATTGCCAAGGCGCTCGATCCTGTCGAAATGACGCCAAGCCCGCGCAAGGGGCCTTATACCCTCAACGTCTACCAGACCACGCACAACACCGGTGGCACGATAATGGGCAACGACCCCGCGACCAGCGTGTTAAACCGCTTCTGTCAGAGCTGGGACGTGCATAATGTTTTCGTGCCCGGCGGCGCGTCGGTGTTTCCGCAGAACCACGGCTATAACCCGACCAATACCGTCGGCGCGCTGGCTTACTGGACGGCGGACGCGATCAAGGACCGCTATCTGAAAAATCCCGGACCACTCGGCTGAGGAGATGAGCATGCGCGCATTTGTCCTCGCAGGATTTTTCGCCGCGGTTTCGGCAGGCGCAGCGCTTGCCGACGGCCAGAGTTTCGATCGCGTCGAGCGCGGACGATACCTTGGCATCCTTAGCGATTGCTCGGCGTGCCATACCGCGCCAGGCGGGCAGCCTTTCGCCGGAGGCCTTGGACTCGAGACGCCGTTCGGCACCATCGTCTCACCGAACATCACGCCAGATAACGAGACCGGAATCGGAAAATGGACCGAGCGTGAGTTTTTCTCCGCGATGCGCGCGGGCAAGGGTCATAACGGCACACGGCTGTATCCGGCGATGCCTTATACCGCCTATACCAAGATGAACGATGAAGACGTGCGCGACCTCCGCGCATATCTATTGACCGTAGCGCCAGTAAAAAACAAAATCGTTTCCAACCAGTTGCCGTTCCCGTTCAACATCCGTTTCTCCCTGGTGTTCTGGAACGCGCTGAATTTTAAACCGGGACGCTTTACGCCCAATCCCGATAAATCGGACGAATGGAATCGCGGCGCATACATCGTCGAAGGTCCCGGTCATTGCGGCACATGCCACACGCCGAAGACAATTCTCGGCGGCGACAAAACCACCAGCCCGCTGGCGGGCGCGACATTACAGGGCTGGTACGCACCCAATATCACCACTGACGCACACAAGGGCATCGGTGCGTGGTCAAAGGAAGACCTGATCGCTTACCTCAGGACCGGCGCAAATACATGGACACTGGCGTCCGGACCGATGGCGGAAGCGGTGTCGCATTCGACGTCGCGGATGACCAACGAGGATATCGCCGCAATCGCCACCTATCTCAGGGACAGCGGCGCTGGTGGCTCAGCGTCGAAGCCCGCACCTGTTGCGGCAAACGACGCTGCCATGCGCGCGGGGGCGGCGATCTACAAGGATAGTTGCGCTGCGTGTCACAAGGACAGTGGCAAGGGCGAGGTTCATCTGTTCCCCAGCCTTGCCGGCAATGCACTGGTTCAATCGGATGATCCCACAACGCTGATCCGCATCGTTCTGCAAGGATCCCGCGCAGTGGCGACAGTTGCAGCTCCCACAGGTCCGGCAATGCCGGCCTTCGACTGGCGACTCGATGACGCGCAGGCTGCCGCCGTTATCACCTACATTCGCAACAGTTGGGACAATGCCGCTGCGCCGATCTCTGCGCGCAGGGTCACAGCCGGCCGCACGGCGCTCGCGAAATCGCCGTAACACCGCCGCCTGATCATCGAATTGCCTGCGAGTTAATGTTTGATCTCATTATCGGACCCAGCTAGTTGCTGATTCACGTCGTGGCGATCTGGCTCCGCATCAATTCAGACCGATGACTGAGGTGCGAATAGCTTTCCCACAGCGAGGACTCCGCTGCCGACGTTCAGTTATTTCTTCCTTGTTGTCGCCAGCGACCGCACCGGACACCGTGAAACGATGATGCTATCGGCGCGACGGCAACGGCTATGTCGGCAATCTCGACCTCAAGCCGGAGAAGGCCCACACCGTGAGCTTCACGGCCGCGGAGCACGATCCTGCGCAGACATATTGGGACGTCAGGGTGACGCCCTATTACAGCTATGTTCAGGACTACATCGACGTCGATCGCGGTGCGAGCGCGGGGTGCCTCACAAGTCTACCGACCAATTTCACGGCAACCAGCGATTTCGTGTTCCTCAGGTTCGCCAATCACGACGATGCGCTGTACAGCGTCAATATCGAAGGCAAGCTCGCCCTCTGGAACAATTCGGACTACGGCCGCGGCGATCTGCGCGGCAGCCTGAGCTATGTCGACGGCGAGAGGACGGACGGCATCGGCCTGTATCATCTCATGCCGATCAACGCCAAGATTTCCATCGATCACGCGCTGGGCAACTGGAGCAGTAGCCTCGAGCTCCAGCTCGTCGGTGCCAAGAACCGGATCAACGAAGTCCATAATGAGCTCACCACGCCGGCCTATGGCTACGGCGTGGCAGGGCCCGGCCGCTCATTCAACGGCCGGCTGACCGTGAAGTTCCGACGCCGACGGGAGCGCTGGCGCTGGCCCCGGCCCGCGCTCCCGCCCCGCGAGGAAAACTCCGAAGCGTGGCTGCTATCGACGCCAACTGCGGGTGACGCCCGACTTTTCATCAAGAAATATTCTGGCCCGGTTGGGAAAACCGCAAGCCGAATTCGTGGTTACGATCGGGAGGCGATGCCCGACTCCTGTTCAGCCCGCCGTCCCCGCTGTCACGCGACAACAGGAGAAAACGACGCCATGATCAACGCCATCAGGCCGCTCATCGTCGCGAACACGAGCTCCTCATACGCTTTTGAAGCGAAGAATACCGACAGTGAGAACGCGACCTTCCATTTTCGCTTCTTAAAACGGGATCAGGAACGCGATAGCGGCCTGCTTCAATTAATTCATCCCGTGTCTCCTCGTGGTTGCATACAACACAGCCAGCTTGCGGCCAGCCGCGGGATATTACGGAACCTGTCCAATGGTCCTATTTCTTTTTCCCATCGGCACCGAACTGCTTCAGAAATGCGACCAGATCGTTGGTCTTCTGCTCATCCTTCAGACCTGCATAAATCATCTTCGTGCCCGGGATTTTCGCTTTCGGATCCCTGATGTATTCCCGGAAGGTCGCCTCGTCCCAAGTGATGCCCGAATCTTTGTTCGCTGCCGAATAGGAATAACCAGCAACGCTGCCGGACTTTCGGCCAATCAGGCCGTTAAGTTGCGGCCCGACACCGTTCTTCGCTGTCTCGCCAATCTGATGGCAGGCCTTGCAGACGCCGAACACCTTTTCGCCCGCCGCGGCATCCTGGGCGATCGCTTCGCCAGAAACCATGACAGCTAACATTGTACCCAAGACTAATTTTCGCATTTTAGGCTCCTTTGTGTCTCGATGAGACGATTTGTTATTCGCAGTGAAACGACGTTTCCACCAAATGGGATGACAGCGACCTACGCTCCATGCACGAGCAAGTTCCCGTCTTCGTCAATGGTGCGGGCTTGGATGTTGGCTCGTGCCGCGACGACCTGCCGAATCCGCGACGAGGGCATCAGACTGAAAGCCGTCGAAAGTGCATCGGCTTCCGTCGCTGTCGGCGCGATCACACTGACGCTGCGATAGCGCGTCGGGCTGCGGCCAGTTGCGGGATCGAACAAATGTGTAAATTTACCGGCGGGGTCGAACCGGAACCCAGCGCTTGCCGTGGTTGCCACGGCGCGATCGACCAAATCGACAGTTTCGGTAAGTGTGCCAGGATGATCCGCGTCCGAGAGGCCGACGCGCCAGGGTGCGCCATCCGGCCGCGTGCCAATAGCGCGAATTTCGCCCATGTTCACCAGTGTCGTCGACAGGCCGGCCCCTTGCAGGATCTCGACCACGCAGTCCGTGGCATATCCTTGGGCGATGCCGTTGAGTGTGATGGCCGCGCCGCGCTTGGTGAGAGCGACACGGTCGGCTCCCACCAGCAAGCCGCCATGCCCCACTTTTCCCAGTGCCGCCGCCAGTTCTGCTGACGATGGTCCCGCCGGATCGGGCTGCTCCGTCGAGAAGTGATCGGCGTACAGGCGCCACAGCGGTTGGACGGTGGGATCGAATGCGCCATCCGTCAATTTCGCAAACAACTGCGAGGCCTCGAGCACTTTCACCATATCGGCATCGGGCGCGACAAGAATGCCGGTACGATTGAGAGCGCAGATCGCGGAATCCGGCTGGTACAGGCTAAACTGCTGCTCCAGCCGTCGCACCTCCAACAGGCATCGTTCAACCAGTCGTTCCGCCTCTGCTCGATTCGAATGATAAATCTCGATCGAGACCTGAGCGCCGAGCGCGGAGCCGTGCCAGCGAACCGCCTGGCTGGCCTGTGCCACGCGACCGATCAGGGCGACCGAGGCAGTCGCGGCCGTAATCGCAATCATGCGCCGCCGTGTCGGATTTGATTTTAGCATCGACCGGTCTCCATCATCTCAGTCGTATATCGGGACGATCATGTTCGGCCTGGTCACCTGCGTTGTCACTGCCCAGTACATAAGACGACGGTATTTCTGCGAAGGAGACGACGCGCCCGCCATTCGTGGCGACGAAGCCATCTGCCGCCGCGCGATTGCCGAACGGCACCGCCTCGGCAGCGCCCATGCCGCCCTGCTTGCGGCTTTCGATCACAAAGAAGGCCTTGCGCGCATCGATCCAGTTGGTTGCACCCGGCTCTTCCCAACTCGCCGCGCGCGCCATGTCCGAGACATAGATCGCACGGATGTCACGCGGCTGATCCGGCATCAAGGTGAAGGCCACGGTATCGCGGACCGAGGTGAACCAGAACGGGTCGATCCGGCTCGCCGTGATGATCTGTCCTTTCGGACCGGGATGCTCCATCAGATTCATGCCGCAAAAAACTCCCATGGCGTCACTGTTGAGCGCGACAGGCGGCGGCATGGTCGAGTTGGCTGCATCTTGATTGCATCCAGCCAGGAAAACGGCGACGACAAGGGCGCCCAAGATTCGCAGGATCATAATTCCCTCCGCGCAAAGAGCATGGTCGCAAGCCCGAGCGGCGCGAAAATCCAGACCGTCAACCCGAGCAGCAGCGCGCCAATACCCGTGCTTGCCGTTCCAGCAAGACCGGCCATGCCTGAAAACTGACTGACATTGAATCCGGTCAGATTGGTCAGTCGGTAAAGGTCGGTGGGATTGAGAAACAGCAGCGCCTCGAGCACGGCCGCCGAAATGAAGCGCCCTTGGTCAATCACCAGAATACCAAGAAGTCCCATGTCGAACACCAGCACCATCACGAGCCAGACCCCCACCGAGAGACCGGCGGCGGTTCCGCGGTCGCCAACCAGGCTGCTGATCAGATAACCAATGGCGACAAAGACAGCGCCGAGCAAGATCGAGGTCCCGAGCATGGAGGCGAATGCATACCAGCTTGCCGCCAGCACCGAAGCGCCGGTGATCGCAAGGGCGACGGCCGCCGCGCCGTAGCCGATGACTGTGGCGAAGGCGAGAATCAGCACATGCCCGCAGAATTTTCCGAGGATGACCTGATGACGGCCGACGGGATAGCTGAGCAGCAGAATCATGGTGCCACGTTCCATCTCGCCGACCACCGCGTCATGCGAAATCAACAGCGCAATGAGCGGCAGCAGAAAGATCGTGAGACTGGACAGACTGACCACAACCACATCGAGCGCGCCGGCACCCACGTTCCCGGTTGGCGCGCTACCAAGGAATGCCAGGGACAGTGAAAGCGCCGCCAAGAGCAATGTGGTTGCCAGGACCCAACGGTTGCGCAAGCCCTCCTTGATTTCCTTGCCGGCGATGATGACGATGTTCCTCACGCTGCCTTCTCCTGCATCCTGAGAAAGTGCGCGTAGAGATCGTCGAGAGATGGCGCGGCAATTTCGATGTTCTGGACGCGCGGATCTGCCGCTGCCTCGCGTAACAATGCCATCTTTCGCGCGTCGTCACGCACCAGCATGACGCGCCCTTTCGGCGTCGCGAGCCATTCGCCCGTCATCCATGCCAGCGCAGCGCCTTCGACACCGGGCGCTAGATCAAGCGACATCCGGATCGGCAATTGCGAGATGGAACGCAATTCGGCCAATGTGCCCTGCGCCACCAGGATGCCCCGGTTCATGATCAGGACGTGCTCGGCGCGGTCCTCGAGTTCATTGAGCGCATGCGACGAGATCAGTACGGTCGCGCCATCTTCGCGGAGCTCGTGCAGAATTTCATAGAACGTCTGCCGCAACGCCGGATCGAGCCCTGTAGTCGGTTCGTCCAGCAACAACACGCGCGGCCGCCCAAGCAGCGCCTGCGCCAAGCCTAGCCGTTGCCGCATGCCCTTGGAATAAGTCCCGACCCTGCGATCGGCGGCATCCATCAGCCCGACGCGGTCGAGCAGCGGCCATGCCGAAGCCAACTCGACTTGTTTCAAGCGAGCGTAGAACGCCAGCGTCTCGCGTCCGGTCAGCGCCGAATTGAATGCGACATTTTCGGGGAGATAACCAAGCTGCCGCCGCGCGGAAAATTCACCCGCCGCTGGATTTTGCCCGAGCACGCTGATCTCGCCTTGGTTGGGATGAATCAGTCCCAGCATCAGCTTGATGAGCGTGGTCTTGCCGGCACCGTTGTGGCCAACCAGGGCACTGAGCCGCCCGGGGCGCAGGGCAAACGAGACATTGCGCAGCGCCTTTACCGCACCATAGCTCTTTTCAACGCTATTCACGGAGACAGTAGCGGTCATCGCAGGCTCCGGCTGGCCGACGGCTTCGGCGGCGGCGCAATCAGGGGATGTGTGTCGACGACCCCGCCGGGATAGAGCGCCGGAAACTGTGCCTGCGCCCAACGCAGCACCTGCACGGCAGGGCTGTTGATCAGCACCTTCGCCGACGGCGCGGTCCACAATACCCGATCGACCAGATCATTGGGACGATAGGCCGTGTCGGCAATGCCGTCGCCGTTGAGATCGAATGCCGGATTGTCGCTCCAGTAATTCCCGCGACCGCCCTTAGACCAGTCGAGGTCGCGCGTGCCGACATACTTCACCTGGTTGCGGTTACCGACAAAGGCGTTGCCGGTGATCTCGTTGCCTTCGGAACCAGCGGTGAAGTGCACCCCGATGCTACAGCGCTCGAACCAGTTGTTGCGAAACTTGTTGTGATTGGTGTTATAGATAAACACGCATTTCTCCGGTCCGCTGCGCAGGCCAGGCACCGACCCGGACTCCGGCAGCATACCCCGCTCGTCATCCGGACCCTCGTCGCGATTGCTGGCGATATTGTCCAGCGACCCGCCGGCCACCCAGTTGCCGTCGATATCGGCATAATTGGCGTAGTTGAACAGCATGCCGTAATCGCGGTCGCGATCTGAGATATTGTTGCGGATGACGAGCCGGTTCGAATACATGATGGCGTAACCGACGTGATTGCCGACGGAAACGTTGCCGCTCACTTCGCTGTCGTTGGTATACATGTAATGCACCGCGAACCGCACCTGCTCGAAGCGGTTGTTGATGAACTGATCCTTGCGGCTGGAAATCGTGAAGATACCATCGCGCCCATAGCGGAACGTATTTTCGGCGATGGTGACATCTGGCGCATTCCAGAGAGACACGCCGTTGCCGGCCTCGTTGCGGCGGCCGCCACGCACGCCTTCGACTATATTGCGAAGCACACGCGAACCAGCCGCGCCATGGACGTAAATTCCGAACAGATTGCCTTCGAAGCGATTGTTTTCGACCAGCGCGCGCTCCGCAGTCCTGGCGAGAAATACACCGGAATCCATCGCCTGCATCTCGTGGCCAGACCCCAGGATGAGGAGGCCGCGGATCGTGACATCTGGCGCCGTCACCGTGACGACGCTACCGGCGCCGCCGCCGTTGAGCACCGCACCCGGTCGTCCGCTCACGACCACACGCCGGTCGATCCTGATCGCACCCTTGTATTCACCCGGCGCCAGTTCGATGACGTCACCGTCATGTGCCTGATCCAGCACCGCCTGTAGCGGCTGTCCCGGGGCAGCCCTAAGCATCTCCGCACCAGCGAAGCTAGGGATTCCGGCGGCGAAGATCGCCGCCGGAAGGATGCGTAAGAAGGAGAGCATGTGTCGTTCCCGTCTTAAGACGTCTTGGGCTCAACCAGCATGCGGCCCTTCATCTCCATGTGCATGGCATGACAGAACCACGAACAATAATACCAGAAGACGCCCGCCTTATCCGCCGAGAACGATACCGAGGCCGTCGCCATCGGTGCGACTTCCATATTGATACCGTAGTTCACGATACAGAATCCGTGAGTCAGATCTTCCACGGCGTCAATATTGGTGACGTAGACGGTGACCTGATCGCCCTGCTTGACCTGGAATTGCTCCAGACCGAAAGCTGGCGCGGTGGAGGTCATGTAGACGCGAACCTTGTTACCGTCCCTAATAACCTTGGAGTCGGCCTCGAGATCGATCCCGTCCGCCTTGGCCTGCTTGACCGCATCGGCGAAAAACGGATCGGCGCGGTCCCAGATCGAAATTGGATTGATCTTGGAACGGTGAACGATGGTGGCGTCATGCGGTTCGGCAAAGCTCGGACCGTCATGGACCAATTTCATCTTGTCGCCGGAGATGTCGATCAACTGATCATTCTCTGGCTTCAGTGGTCCGACGTTAAGGAAACGGTCCTTGGAGAACTTGTTGAGCGATATCAGCCATTTTCCATCGGCCTCTTTGGTCTGTCCCATTGAGGTGTGATTGTGGCCGGGCTGATAATGCACGTCGAGCTTCTGCAGGATCGGGTCAACCTTTTCGCCTTTGAAGGCACGCTTGGCGAGATCGATGTTCCATTTGCAGACCTGGCTGTCCAGGAACAGGGTCGTATAGGCATTGCCTTTCCCGTCATACGCGGTGTGCAATGGTCCAAGACCGAGTTCAGGCTCCGCGACTACGACGTCGCGCGGCTTGATCTTGTCATCGAACAACTGATCAAACAACCGAACATCCATTACAGTGACAGTCGGCGAGAGTTTGCCAGCGGCAACAATATGAATACCGTCCGGCGCAGTGTTCATGCCGTGCGGACTGTTTGAGACCGGGACATAGCGCGTATAGGGTGAGCCCTTCCGGCCATCGATCACGGGCACGCCGTTCATTTCCTTGAAGTCACCCTTCTTCACGGCTTCTTCGATGCGCTTGATATTGAAGATGGTGACCCAGTCCTGCTCACTCGCAGTCATCTCGGCAAGCGTGACGCCCTCTTCCGAATTGTAGCACGTGGCGAAGGCATACTTGCCCTGGTAATCGGCATCGACATTGTCGAGGTTGCCGCTAACGATGACCTGCCACGCAACTTTCATGATGTCGCCATCGATCGCAGAGAAAATCGAATGATATTGCTTTGGATCGTCAAGGATCTTGCCGTCGTTCGGCAGCGGCACACCGTCTTCACCGTTGGCAAACACGTAACCGGTGCGCGGATATTTCTGCACGCGCAGCCCGTGCACCGTATGCTGGTTAGGAAGTTGAATGATCTTATCGCACTTCATGACGTCGAGACGCACCCTCGCAACACGGGTATTGGCCTTGTCGTTCATAAAGGCATAACGGCCGTCATAAGTACCGTCGGTGAAGGAGATGTGCGGATGGTGAAGGTCACCGTTCATGTAGGTGCCGCCGCGGGATTTGAGGAATTCGCGGGTCTCGGGAAGTAACCCCTCGGTCAGCACTTTCAGGCTTTCGTTGGTCTGGCCCCAGCCGGTGGCGCTACAGCGGTTGAATACGGGAACGCGCATCAATTCACGCATCGAGGGAAGCCCGACGATGCGCATTTCGCCGGACTGGCCGCTGGAGAAGAACGTATAATATTCGTCAAGCTCGCCCGGGGCCACCTCGGCTTTCTGGAGAACCGCGGGTCGCGCGGCGGGCGCTTTCGGCGCCTTCGTCTGCGCGTCAGCGGCCGTAATGAGACTGTCGGTGTTGAGCGCAACTCCACCGGCAAGACCCACACCCGCAGCCGCTGCGGTCGTTCCAAGCAGAGTGCGTCGGCTGACGCCCTTCCCGTTTTCGTTGTCGCTCATGATAGCCTCCTAGGTTTTCAAGTTGCAGGTGGAGTGATGGCATCGGCGGTCGGCAGGTTGATCGGCTTGCCCCCGGTGGTGATGGTGGTGTTCGGACCCTTGCCGCCGCTGCGCATCGAGGGCGACGACAGCGCATCGCGCTTCTCGCGCTTCAGCCGCACCTGAATCATGTGCGGACAACGGTGATCGTCGAAATACAGTTCCTGACAATGCATGCAGTAGATGCACTCGTTGACGTTGATGTGACCCTCGGGGTGAATTGCCTGCACCGGGCATTCCTGGGCACAACGCTGGCAGGGCGACCCGCATTCAGGCCAGCGGCGCAGCCACTCGAACATCCGGACGCGCCCTGGAATCGCCAGCGCAGCGCCGAGCGGGCACATATAACGGCAGAAGAAGCGCTCGACGAACAGGCCGGCGGCAAGCATTGTCAAAGCGTAAATGACGTACGGCCATTCGCGCGCGAACTTCAGCACAATCGCGGTCTTGAAGGGCTCCACTTCGGCCAGTTGCTCTGCAAACGCCGTCGAGTACAGCGACATGCCGAACAGGCCGAGAAAGATGATGTATTTGATCGGCCACAGCCGCTCGTGCAGCCCCCATGGCAGTCTGTATTGCGGGATCTTCACCGCTTGGGCGATGTTGTTGAGCAATTCCTGTAGCGCCCCGAACGGGCACAACCAACCGCAGAACGGCCCGCGGCCCCAGAACAACAGTCCCGCGGCGATCGCGGCCCAGAGCAGGAAGATCAGCGGAGCCGACAGGAAGTATTCCCAATTGAAACCGGTCAGCAGCGAATTTGCGAAGGTCAGGACGTTGACCACTGAAAGCTGGGCGTTGGCGTACCAACCGAGCCAAACGAGAATAAAGAGGAGATAGCCCCGGCGGACCAAGGCATAGAACTTGGGGCGGCGCACCAAGGCATTCTGAAAGAAGAAGATCAACGTCAGCGCACCGAGCGCGACGATCGTCGTGCTGATCTTGACGATATTGTCACGCCAGATTTTCATCCACAGCGGTTCTTCTTCGGCAGTGAAAGGAGCCGCGGAGCCGCGCTGCGTGGCCGCCTGCTGCCCGACCGGTGGCGCCGGCTCACGCTTCATGTAGCTATCCGGCAGCGTGTAGCCGAGATCGAAGGTGAGCCACGCTTTATCCCGGGCACCTACCACACGCTGTACCAGCAGTTGCAGCACCCACGGTTCGATCGGATCGAAGGTGAATTCCGCTGGCAGCACGAACAGTGCAATTTCTGGGAAGCTCGGCGCGCCTTCCGCTGCGAGACTTCCCAACCGTGTGTGATCGCGGTCGCGGAAACGGATGCTGTTGGTGTCCTGGATCAACTCGATGCGGTCGAATATGCCGCCGCGAACGTAAGCTGCCCCCTTGAACGAATACCGGCCCGAGCCTGCGACGACCAGGGCTTGCTGACCTGGTTTGAGCCGGCCAGCCAAGCGATTAAATCCGTCATCGCCGAGCAGGCTGCGACCGATGGTCGGCACCGCGACATCTGAGACATAGAGATCGATGAAGGTATCATCCGGATCGCCCTCTTCCGGATGCGCCGCAGCCGCTGCATTGCCTGACTTCTCAAACGCCGTATTCACCTCGCCAACGGAGAGAACCAACCGGCGAACCGAACCGTCGCCGACGAGGCTTTGCCAGTCGCAGATCTCGCTCTTGCCGGTATCAACAGTCTTCGCCGCCTGCGGTGCCACATCGGTGACCGCGTTGCCCTGCGCGCCGAGCCGCCCGCTTTTGATCAATTTCGTCGCTGAACGGACGATGCTATCGCCCATCACCAGCACCGTCACCGTCGCACCGCTGACGATATCGACCTGCGGCGCGCGCGCGGTTCCGCGCACCACGTTCTCCATGTCGGCGCCGATCAGATTGTTGACCGCCTCCACAACGCGCTTTTCCGGGATTCCCAGCAGCACAATGGGTTCCTTGTGCTCAACGAGTTTGAGACCCGTCAGCACGCCCTTGGGCGTAATGCCAACCAGAAGCTGGATCGGTTTGCCCGAATAGCCCGTTGCATTGGCAAAGTCGGAATTCAGGTAAACGAAACCGAGAAGTTGATCGTCCTTGTAGGCAGCCACAATCGCGGGATCGCCCTGCGGCGGCCCAAAGCGAGTCGCGCCTGCAACCAGTTCGGCCGGCTCGGCCTTGCCAAGATAATCGCTCAGCCGGCCCGACGCGCGCGCCTCTTCAAGGAGAGTAATCCAGCCGAAAACGGCCAGAATTCCAATTAGGACATAGATATTGACGGATTTTCGCAAGATGCAGTTCCAGATTTCAACAGAACGGCGTTGTTCTGGGAGCATGCGACCATAAAGCATAGATACAAGGTATCTTTTTGTCCTGGATCAAGGTGCTCAAATTATAATAAAGAGAGCGTTAGCTTAGGAGTGAATCGAGATGCGCATTGAGCCGCTTCTGAGCGCGGTGCCGTTGGCCCCTGTGCGAACTCTTATCGAACTCTACGCGATTGCTCTGGATCTGACACAAAAGGCGACCCGGCAATACAGCGTGCTTGCCACACAGACGGATGAGCGATTCCGGCCCGTGCGCGGCGTTTTCGAGGTGCTTGCAGCACGCGAGCACGAACGTTGCGAGAGCTTGTCGGCGGCGGGCCTTGCTGCGTGCGGTAAACTTGCCGATGCCTCCGATCTGCGCTGGGCGCCGATCGATCTCGTTCCGGCGGCGGAAATTGCCGACATTGGCGACTCCAGCCTGTCGACACCTTACACCGCGTGGGCGCTGGCAGCCCGCCATCGCCAGCGTGCCTTCGTGTTCTGGACTTATGTCATTGCGCTTGCTGAAGACCCCCTGGTACGACGGACAGCGGAGGAACTGGCCCACGAAGCACTGCTTGATGGCAATCTGTTGCGCCGCGAGCGTCGGCTGGCTTGGAGGGCTGAGCGGCAAGCGACGGCCGATGATGCCGTACCGACCGGCATCGGATCCGGAGAGCCTGCCTCGGCGGCGCTTCTGGAAAGTCTTCTTCTCAGGGATATCATCGCTTGGTCGCATGAATTGGCGCCCGCGCAACGCGCAGCTCTCATGACCTTGGATCCGTCGCGCCTGCCTCCGCATCTTCTGATGCAACCCGACGAGAACGACGCCGGCCCGGCGTCCGGAGGGCTCGATCAGATCAAGCACCGTGCGCTGCGCCGCGCAGAGCAATTATCCAACATCTATCTTGAGGACGCGGATAGCGCCATGGACCAGAACAGCATGGAACTCGCACAAAAACTTGCCGCCCAATCCATTATGCGTCTCGCGGGACTTCGTCATCTCGCCTCTGAATCGGGACTGCGGTGATCCACAGGCCCTGCGGATGTGACGCGCCTGCGTCTATTGGCCGCCGAGGGCGGCATTCATGGTTGAGCGACGGGCTCGAGCTTCGGAGCTGTCGACCACTGCTCTGTACAAACTGGGGAGAGAGAAACCAGAAAGAGGAGAAGCACATATGTTGAGCAACTCCTACCACTATGTCCTCCGCCCCACCAGCGAAGCCAACAGGCTATCTCGAACAGTCCATCCGCGCGAATTTCGCGCGCCGTCATCCTGACGAGACGCTGGAAGATATCAAGCGCCGGGCCTGCTTCTCAAAGGAGGACAAGGGGCTGCTTTGCGATTGGACAGCCATTGCCGCGATTCGCGTCGCAACAGATCGGATCGAAACAGCATTCGCGGTTGCGGCCAAATAACTAGTTACGGTCCCGCAACACCCATCAGGCCGCACTCCAAAATCCTTCGGCCTGAACATCATATCTACGAGTGCATATTTGTCGAGGATTGCATCGGATGCATCGAGCCCTTCATGCAGACGACTGCGCAGCTGGCAGCAACGCGTGATGCTGCATTCGCTGCCGAAGGCAAAGCATTCGACCAGTACGAAATCGGGGCCCATGCTGTGAATGACATCGCCGACTTTTATTTCGTGGGGCGGCTTCGCCAGCACGAGGCCGCCGGAGCGACCGCGCACCGCTCTTAGATAGCCGGCCTTTGTCAGCGCATTGGCAATCTTCATCAGGTGCGCCCGCGAGATGTTGTAGACTTGGGAGGCTTCCTCGAATTCGGCGCGAACTGGAAACCGCGGACGCCGGCCGGCTTCACCGAACACTCGCTGTCGGTGGCGCTCACCAACATCGGCAACGTCAGCTACCGCTCATCGATGGAAGAACTCGAGCAGGCCGAGCGCGCGGTCCGCGTCAACCTACGCTCGACCTTCTGACAGGAGGACAGGCTCATGCCCCTGCGCTTACCGTCCCATCCGGAGAGGTTCGCGCGTGCAAGCCGCACCAATGCGCTTCGCCGTCGGCACCGATCTCACCGAAATCGTCGAACCGGATAATGTAGAGTGTGTCTCATCGGCTGCGATCACACCAGCCGCGAGCAACTGAACCCGAAACCCATTCTGATGATGCGGAACCTATAAACCTTAATTATGCCCGCGAGGAAAATTTCTTCCTGCGGACGTCAGAGCGTCGCCTTCCGAAGCGCACCGGTCTCGTCCACGCGGCGCAAACGAGCAAGTTCTTCAGCTGTCGGCTCTGCGATAGCCGACGCTCCGGGCCGCACCTTGAGATCCCATCCGGTGTTGACCTTGATTTCTTGGACACTGGAAAAAGCGAACCACCCATCCAAGCTGAACTCTTTCGTCACCGGATCGGGCCGCAGGATACCGAGTGTGGTAATGATCGCGGCCGGACCACCGCCTACGAATCCAAATTGATCACGAGCATTCCCGCCGTCGAGATATCCGGGCGAACTGATATAGGTGACTTTCTCCGCAAAGCGCTTCCGTTCATGCGTCGCCATGATAATGAACCGTTTTGCTCCGCAGGCGATATCATTCGCACCTCCCGCGCCAGGCAGGCGGATCTTGGGCGGACGGTAATGCTCGCCGATCTCACCATCCCAGATTCCAGTAGTGTTCACGTTCCCGAACTTGTCGACCTGCGCAGCGCCGATAATGCCCACGTCACAACGGCCGGATGCAACGAGACAGCCAAGCGCGTCGAGAGCCGATGTGAAGCTGGTAGCATTGGCCGAGATCCGGTTGCATTCGATCCCCCAAGGCAGGCCACCGACCGGCGTCGCGCCATAGACACCGCCTTCCGTCATGGCGCGAATATTTGGGGCATGACTTGCCTGAGCGAAGTAACCGGCCAGCATCGACAGTCCAACGCCAAAAATCGCGAGCTCGCCATCGCGGATTTCCCGCCCGGTGGCGATCACCATCATTTCCTGGCGCGTGCAGGTGGCCGCATCGCTCATGACCGAACCTCCAATTCCGCAATCTTGTCCGGCGAAAGAATCCAACGCCGATAGGGATCGAGTAGAAAGCTCGTCACGCTGCGGGAAAGACTATCCATCTTGGTGCGCCCAATGACATCCAGATAGCTGTCGAGATCGCGATAGCTGTCGACGAACTCCTTGATATACGCGGCCGTGCCATCCTCGGTAGCGAGCGCCTTGTTCATGAAATGCATATGCTCCTCATCAACGTCGTACATGCCTGGCGAACCTTGCGGCCACGCAGCAAATGGCCAGTAGACGACCGCCTCGACGATAATGTCCGGGATGCGCACGAGGTTGGGAAATTGGCGAATGCAAGCCGTATCGACGATAGCATCGGCGATCACCACCACTTTCTTGGCGGCTCGCGACAGCTCGAAGCGACTCCACTCCGTTCCCAGAATGATGGAATTACCAAAAGGATCGGCCAGCGTGACATGGATGGCAGCGAGGTCGGGCCGGAGCGGACTGAAGGCTCCGATCTGGCGTCCGGAAAACGGATCTGTAACGCTCGGTATTTTCCGACTACTTGGAAAATCGTCCGGCGCAAAGGCGCTGCGATACTGGAGGTCTGAACCAATATTAACGGTAGCGGGAACGAAGGGCCAGTTCAGCGCACCACCAAGCAACCGCAATGGAATGGCAAGATTGGAATAATCCTCCAGGGCCAGTCTGCCACTTTCCACAGCGCGACGCAGACCGTTCGCAAACCCGAAGACTTCGAGAGCAGAGAACCCGCATTCCGCCCGTGTCACGGCTCCCGCCGCAGCCAACAGGTTGAGCTGTTGCGTATTGCAATGAAATATCGCGTGAAGGTCACCACGCTTTTGCCGCAGCAACTCCCGTCCAAACACGATCGCGTCCGACCCTACGGGCAATGCCGCGCCGCTCGCATACTGCATGCCATCCCAAGTGTAGCGGCCTACAGCGCCCGCCAGCGACATCAACTTCTTCTGCATGATCCTATCGGAATGAACTCTATTTGGCAGGACGACTCTTGGCTGGGTTCTTTCCGTCGTGCCCAATCGTCAAACTGAGCTTGCGGCATTATTCTTGGTGATCCTTAAGATGGTTGAGCGCTTCAAGACGGCGGCTCAACGCCACCAATAAGGGCAAGAGTCGCCACACGCAAAGCAGCAAAGCGAAAAAAGCGCAATTTGCAATATCCGAACTGAATCTTCACGCCGAGCAGAGAAACCGGCTCGTCGATGCGGCTAATGAAACCAAAATATTATCGCAACACGACGGCGCAAATTTCTCATCTCGCAAGCATTTTTCATGGCGCGCCTTCGACATCGCAATAAATTTCCTGTTTGCATAAGCATTGCATCGACAGATTAAATCGAAGACGATGATTGCTTTTATCTCAATGAAAAACAAAAGAGCTGATTGCGTAGAAACACAAAATACTCTGCCGATAAAAACCCGGATATAAACACCTTCTCTATTGGCATTCATGGCGTGAGATAGCCGTGCCGCGAACACGGTTGAGACAAGCATGCCATGACAATCAAGTTCTCCACCCTTACTCAAATTCAAAGGCTACTGCCTCTTCAGGTCCACTGATCGTCACGCGGGGCGAAGCGTCTAGTGGCGCCTCCATTCGTCGATCTCGATCGATGGCATCAGCATCAGGAGAGAGCGCCCTCCAGCGTGCATAGCAAGCCTGTGCGATTCAGCGCCGCGATTATCTCGCGATGGCCGAATGCCGCAGCCGGCGAGGCAAAGCCGGTCTGCCGCTGCCGCCCCGCGAGCAAGGCACCCGCACCGAACGCGCCAAGCAGGCCAGTCTGTAGGTAAGGCGACGTTCCGTAAAAGGCGAGGTTGCGACCGATGAGCCGTCCGCGCGCACGGCACGAGATGACGAAGCGGTTGACGTCCTCAATCTCGCGTGGCGGCGTCTGAGCTACCTCGCGCCCCCAGGCATTCGTCAGGTCCTCGGCTTCCTGCGGCGAAAGTCCGGGCTTGAGCCGCGCGAATTCCGTGATCTTACTCATCACCCAATCGACGAGCGGCACGTTTGGAAAGGCGACGCAGACGCGGACGTTCCGGACCCGCGGGTCACGCTCGTACCAGATCGGCTCGCAGCCGCCGCCCCATGGTAGGCCGCGCAGGATCTCGTGCGTATGCGGGACACTCACCTGGATCGAGGAAGCTTCTGGCCAGGTTTCCAAAGTCCGGTTCGCGAGGATATATTGCGGCTTCGTGCACATACGCAGGAACGAGAGCGTCGATGCTATGGTGGGAGCGCCGTTTGGCGCATAGACCACGTCGAAGGAATCGATACCGGTGGTTTCGAGCAAGGTCTCGATGACGAGCTGTCCCGCCGTCCACATGTAGGAGTTCGCCGGGCAAAGCAGCAAGTTCTTGTCCTTGAACGCCTCAGCGTAGCGCTCACGCAGGAACATCACCCAGTCCTGCTCTCCGGTCGTATCGAGATAGTGGCAGCCTTCGGCAAGCGCCGCCTGCACCACTGGCTCGCCGAGCTGCATGAAGGGGCCGACGACATTGATCACCACGGTGCGCCCCTTGAAGGCGGCCCGAGCGCGTCGACATGATGCTCGATAGCCCGTACCTCGTAGTTGCCGGCCTTCAGGCCCGGTACCGTCGCCATCTCTACCTCGAGCCGCTCACGACTGCGACCAGCAGCAATGAAGGGGATATCCGCTCGACCAAGAAATTCCGCGATAAGCTTGCCCGTGTAGCCGCTCGCTCCATAGACAATAACTTTGGCTTTGTCCGACACTTTCCTGCTCCCTATTTATCGTTATTTCGCTGTTTGAAGTTGCTGATGGTCCGAAACCCGGGCCAGCCATCCGACGCCCGCCGTCAAATCCTTCAGGAGAAAACGCTCCTGAGGTTTTTCGGACGCGGTCTTGGGGATTGACTCCACCACCTGTAGCACCACAGGCACGCTGTTGGGCTCCAGGCCGGCGCGGCAATGGCAGAAGATCGCGGCCGGATCGAACGCGGCTAGATCGACCGGCACCACTGCGGCCACCACGTCCTTCTCGCCGGGGGCGCCCGACGCCGCGGGACAGCCATAGACGAACACGTCCTGCACCTGCGGATGCTCCGCCAGCAGCTTCTCGATAACCGCGGGGGTGATGAACTCGCCGTTGCGCCGGATCGCGCTGCCCTTGCGATGGTGAAAGAACAGCCACCCCTCGGCATCGACGTGACCGATGTCACCCATCCGCAGCCAGCCGTCAGTGACCTTGTCCTTCGACGCCGCCGGATCCTTCAGATAGTTGACGGCAAGAGGATCCTTACCGAGCGATCTGAAGCAGATCTCTCCCGGCTCGCCCGGTGCGCATTCGTGGCCTTCATCGTCGAATATTTTCAGTTCTAGGTTCGCCGGCGGCCGGCCGACGGAGCCCGCTGGCCCCTTGCCCGGCAGATTGATGCACAGGCCACCTTCGGCCGCACCATAGAACTCCAAAATCTCCACCCCGAAGCGTCTGGCGAACGTCTCCCACAGCGTCGCCGGCATCCCGGCGGAAATCACCAGACGGAACGGCGTGTCGGCATCGTCCGGGCGCGTGGGCTCGGAATAGATCGCGGTCGCCATGCCTCCAAGCAGGGTGAAGACCGTGCAGCCGTATTTGCGGGAGATATCGAGCAGCCGCGACTTGGTGAAACGCTCGCTGATCACCGCCCGGTATCCGAAATAGAGCGCGCTCGCGAGCGTCACCATCTGCGCGTTGGCGTGGGTGAGCGAGAAGTCCCGTATAGGGCCGGTCGCCGGGCGCAAGACCGAACAGCGCGCCGAGACGCGCGGCCTCCCCCAGCCGCCGAAAGGGCGCGACGATGGCCTTGGGGTCGCCCGTCGTGCCGGACGTGAACAGAAGCTGCTGGGGCTGGTCGGGGCTGGTCACCCGCGACGCGATGCGGGGCCGATCATGGGCCAGCACCTCGCCCAACGTGCGTACTCCGGCGGGCAACGCGATCTTTTCACCCGTCTCCACAACCCAGATCCACTCAAGGAGCGGAACGTGATCCCTGATGGCGAGCACCACATCGAGCGCGTAGTCGCCGACGATCAGCCCGCGGCACTCCGCGAAATCCAGCATGAAGGTGAGCTTCTCGCCCTGGACGCGCGGGTCGATCGGCACGAAGACCGCTCCCGCGATCGAAGCTCCCACCATCGCCTCGACGAAGGCGGGGTGGTTGCGCAGTATGATCGCAAACTTGGCGCCATCGATCGTACCGGCCTCGGCCAACGCCGAGGCGATGCGGTGGCCGCCCTCCCAAAGCTGGGCGTAGGTGCGGATTTCCTCCGTGAGAGCGCCATTTGCTCCGACGCCGACGAAGGTGAGGACGTCGAGGTCGGGCTGGGCTTCTGCCCGGAGCGCGATAAGGTCCGCGAGGATCAGGTCGTCCCGCTGCATCTCGCGTTCCATTCAAGCCTCCCGCGTCAGCACCGACACGACGATGGCGGCGACGTCCGCACCGAGCATGCCGCCGCCGTTCTCGGCGAGAGCTGCGCGAGCACCCGCGACCTGGCGCGCGCCGGCTTCACCGCGAAGCTGGGTCACGAGTTCGTAGATCTGCGCCGCACCGGACGCGCCAATCGGGTGTCCCTTGCGCAGCAGCCCGCCGGATGGATTGACAGGAAGACGACCGCCGAGACTCGTCGCCCCTTCCTCGACAAGCCTTACCCCTTCGCCGTGCGGAGCAAGCCCGAGATATTCGTAGTAGATCAGCTCGGCCGGTGCCGAGGCGTCGTGCAGCTCGACCACATCGATATCGGACGGCCCGAGCCCCGACGCCTCGTAGGCGAGGTGCGCTGCATATTCAGGCACTGTCTCCTTGTTGTCGTCGTCGGCATAGTCCCATCCCGACGCGAGCACCGACGACCGGACCCGGACCGCGCGCTCCGCGCCGAACCTGCGCATCGCGGCCTCGGAGGCTATGACGAGAGCCGCTGCGCCGTCGCCGATCGGCGAGCACATCGGAAGCGTCAGAGGCGGCGCGACCATCGGAGCCGCCAGAACTTCGTCAACGGTCAGTTCTTCGCGAAACTGGGCGTAGGGGTTGAGCGCGCCGTGCCGCGAGTTCTTCGCGGACACCATCGCAAAGTGCCGCACCGTCGAGCCGTAGCGCTCCATGTGCCGGCGCGCCATCCGCGCGTAGAGGTCCATGAACAGCGAACGCTGGCGCCCCTTGTCGGCGTCGCCGCCCGAAGCCTTGACGCTCGCCAGCACCTGATCGAGCGCCTCGACATCCACCGCGCCCTTGAAGACCGAGAAGGTGCGCGCCTTGTCCTCGTGATAGAGTTTCTCGAATCCCGCGACCAGCACCAGATCGTAGGCCCCGAGCCGCACCATCTCGACGGCCTGCTGGAAGGCCGTCGCCGACGTGGCGCAGGCATTCTCCACGTTCACCACCGGAATCCGGCCGATCCCCATGCCGCGCAGCACGACCTGCCCCGGAATGAGCACCTGGCCGGTGATAACGGAAGCGGCAGCATTTCCCATGTAAGCCGCCTGTAGGGCAGCCGGCTCGATACCGGCGTCCTGTAGGGCAGCGCTGATGGCCTCGGCAGCGAGCGACTTCAAGCCGCGCTCGGGATATTTCCCGAACCGCGTCATAGCCGCCCCGATGACGTAGACGTTGCGGGACATCGGCGCGCTCACAGCAGCGAGGTATCGACGAGAAGGCTTCCGCCCTTGATGGCCAGCATCTCGTTGCAGCCGTCCTCGATGAGCGAGGCACGAGCGTCGCGCAGCAGCTTCTCCAGCGGATAAGCGCAGGTCATACCGTTACCGCCGAACATCTGTAGCGCCTCGTTCGCGACCTCGAAGGCCGTCTGGGTGCCGGTGATCTTGGACGCGATGGACGCCTGTAGGGCCCGGGTGCCCGAAAGATCGTTGAAGCGAAAAACCCGCCGTGCGAGCGCGCGGGCCGCCTCGATCTTGCGCAGCATGTGGAACAGCCGATAGCGGACGTTCTGGTGGCGGATGATCGGCACGCCGCCCTGCTTGCGCTCATGTGCATAAGCAAGCGCGTGCTCATACGCGGCGCGTGCGACGCCGACGAAGCAGGCCCCCATGCCGGCATTCGCCTCGCAGAGAATGTCGTAGACAGCGTCCGCGTACCGCTCCGGGCCGGCGGCGATGAGCCGGGTGGGCACGGCCACGTTGTCGAAGAAAATCTCACCTTGCGGCAGCGCGCGCTGCCCCATCTTGTCGAGCGGCTTGCCGCGCGAGATTCCGGGCAGGTCGAGGGGAACGTAGATGTTCACGCCCTCCCGTCCCTGCCCGCGGTCGAAGGTCGTGAACAGCGTGCAGAATTGCGCCGTCGTGCCGTTCGAGACCCAGGCGGCCTTCTGTCCGTTGAGAATGACCTGGTCGCCCTTGAGGGTGGCGACCAGCGACGGGCGGCTGTAGTCGGCTTGCGGATGCCCCGCCTCGCGCGTCCAGTCGAGCATATCGGAGCCGGCCACCGGCTCCGTGATGCCCCAGCAGCCAAGCATGGTATCGGGAAAAGCCTCCAGCAGATCAAGCCGTCCCCACCGCGCCGCCATGGTGTGCGGCAGCGCACCGGCGCCGATTGCGATGGCGAGCCCGGAATCGCCCCAGCCGAGCTCCTCATAGATCATGGCCTTGGCATCGGCGGCTTCCGCAAGCGGGATGGCGGCAAACGCGGCGACGTTGAATCCCAGCTCCTTGTAACGCAGAAGCGTCGTCCAATAGAGAGATCCTTCGCCGATCACCTCCTCCGGGGTCATGCGATCGAGAATGGCGCCGTTCGGACGCATGACGTCCGCCGCAAACTGCCGACTGAGCTGGAGAATGTCACGCTGGATATCAGTGACACCCTGCTCGAAGCCGGTGGACGGCAATTCCAGATAAGCGGGTGCGGCCATGAGGCCGGGACTCGACGGAAAGGCTCTCGTCGTTTGATTGATTGTTGCGTTCACTGATGCCTGCCCTGCGCTTGTGGTTGCGTTTCCTCGGCGCTTTTTTTTAGAGAGCGCCTATATGCACACTTGCTTATCCACCGGGCAGGCTGAATGATTGTAGCCGCCATTTGTTTGATTTTTTCCGCCTGTGCGACCTGCGTTCTGATCGCGACAGGCTGAGTGCGACATCCATGCGCTTCGAAACGCTCGACCAACTCTCCTTCCCCAATCTGAGTATCCGGATCATGCTGTCGATGCTGGATGAGCTCAGGAATCGACTCGTCCCCCGCCCTGCACGCGGCCAATCTCGAGTATGCCGTGATCGAGGATCCCAACGGGCGTGTATCAGGACGACAGGAACTTAATTTCCAGTTTGCCTATGTCGAACTCACCGGCAACGTGCCCGAACTATGGTTCCGCACCGGACTCCGCTATCGGCTGCCATCCTATGGACCGTATGGACTCGTCTTGCTGACCGCGATGACGCTGCGGCGCGGTCTCGAGATATCCGGACGGTTCAGCGACCTCAACTATTCCTTGATGAAATATATTCCGCTGTTCGGCAAAGGACGCATGATCGGCTTAATGATGGATCCTTCCGATATCCCGGAACCCCTCCGTGCCTTCTCCATGCACCGGGCGCTGGGTTCGGTCACGACGCTCATGCATGACATGTGGCAGGGCGCATGTCCGCTGACCCGGATCGAGATCTCCCTCCCCGCGCTTGAGCAGCCGGACCGCTACGAAGAAGCCCTGCGTGCTCCTGTCACCTTCGGTGCCGCGCGCAGTGCCTGGATTTGGCCCGCCGAACTCGAAGACACGCCGCTGCCGATGGGCGACGTCCTGCTCGAAAAAGACCTACGAGCGGCAATGCGCTGAGATTGTCCGCCGCTGCGCCAGCCAAGACGACTTCGTCACCCGGACAAAGGCGGCGCTCGTTAGCGAGCAAGGCAGTTACCTGACATGCAGCGAACTTGCGGCATCACTCTCCGTTTCGGAGCGGACCATGCACAGGCGGCTTGGCGAGCGCAACCTCTCATACCGGCAACTGCTGGATCAGGTCAGGTATCAGCACGCCCAAGATATGCTGCAAACCAGCAGAATGTCAGTCGAGCAGATCGCCTTCAGCCTCGGCTACTCCGAGATGGCGGCATTTACCCACGCCTTCATCCGCTGGTCCGGCAGGAGTCCATCAAGCTTCAGGCGCAGGCCCATAGACGATAGCTAACTGCGCGATCGGAAATGCCTATCCCAGCTTCGAGCATGGCTGGAAGTATCTTGCGCCCAGCCGGTTCGGATTCTGCGGCTACGGCTTCCCGGCAATTATCGATGCGACGATCGGATGTCCGGAGGTGCCGGTGGTGGGATTCGCCGGCGACGGCGCGTTCGGGATCTCAATGAACGAGATGAGTTCGATCGGGCGCCGGGAATGGCCGGGCATCACCATGGTGATCTTCCGCAACTTCCAATGGGGGCCGAAAAACGCAACACCACGCTGTGGTACGATGACAACTTCGTCGGGACCAAACTCGATCCGCATCTGAGCTACACGCGCATCGCCGAGAGCTGTGGCTTGAAAGGCGTCACCGTGCAAACGCCGACGGAATTGACCGACGCGCTGAAAGCATCCTGCGCCGCACAGGCTGACGGCGTGACCACTTTCATCGAGGTCATCTTCAATCAGGAATTGGGCGAACCGTTCCGGCGCGACGTCATGAAAAAGCCCGTCACTGTCGCCAGCACCAACCGCGACGACCTGCCTATACAGCAGGTGGGCTGAACAGCGCTGTAATCATAAATATAATGCAGAGCGAGGAGAACAGGCTTTATCCTGATTTGTGAGTCTCAGCGTATCCGGCCTCACACGGTTGCCCCCGTGCATATTGCGCCGGGGTCCGGCCGCTCCAGCGCACAAAGGCGCGAGAGAAGGCATTCTCATCGGAAAAACCCAGTTGCGCGCTGATCGACGAGGTTGGCTGCCGTCTATGCAGTGCTTCGCGGGCCATTCCGTACAGAACAGCTTCGCGCAAGATCTTGAACGAAACCGACTCGGCGCCGAGCTTGCGGTTGAGGTGACGGCCGCTGATGCCCAGGATCTCGGCGATGCGTTCCTTGCCCCAGCGTGGATTTACGCGAATGATCTGTTCGACCTCTGCCGAAAGGCTGCCTTGCTGTAGCGAAGCCAGCATGCCGTCGGCGAGGGCGCGCAGATGCGCATGGGCATCCCCGCCCGCATAGATCAGGGGGCGGGTGAGCTCCGAAGCATCCATCACAACGCCATTGATGCCCGCTCCGAAGCGAACCGGGCAGCCGAGCAGCATCGCGTAGGCATCTGCCTCGGCGGCGGCTTGATGCGCGAATAATATTTCGCGCGGCCTGAAGCCGTTACTCGTCATCCAGCGAGCCAAGTTGACCACGCATCCCAGCGTCGCCTCAACCCGCTGATCACGGCAGACCTGAAAGCCCGGCCAGTACCTGAGCGTAACCTTCTCAGCCGCCCGCACCACTTCGAAGCGCGCCTGATCGCCGACGATCGGCGCGTATTCCGTGAGAACCTCTACGGCATTGCCCAGCGTCTCGGAACTCAAAAGCAGAAGGCCGACAACATCGAGGTGTCTGACCTGAAGCGACAATCCGAGGCGGAGCGCCGCCAAAGGCTCCGGCCGCGCGGCACAAAATACGGACCAGAACTCGTCCTGCTCGGCCATGGGCACCCGCGGGCCGGAGGAAGCAAAAACGCGCCGCATCGCAGCGGGCAGCTCCACCCCTTGCTGGAGAGCGTCCTCGAGCAGGGCCTGTGCGAAACGGACGGTGACGGTATGCCGCATCTTCTGAGCCAATGGCGATCCGGTTGCGATGTCCTGAATTGATGGAGGGCATGTCCCGACCTGCCGGATGCCCCGCAACTCAATCTGCCTTACCGACGAGGGTTAGAAAAGGCCTGAGGCCAGCGCTGGGCAATTCAGGCGAAAGAACGGAAAGGACGCCCGGCTCTGACAGCGATCGGCGATGCGCGGAGAGTTCTAACCTGCACATGCAGCGCTGTTAGCGCCGCGCTCGGACTGGCGACATTGGGGAGCGCCCTCAAACCTGGGGTGAAAGATGTCACGAGAACTCTGTGCGACGGTATTTTTTCTGTCCTGCACCGTCGCATTCACCGCAAAGCATCGAAGCCAACCGGATAGCGCGGTCACTTTGCCGGATCGCAATCGTAATAACTGTAAATCTTAAAAAAAGAGCGGGAAACGGGAGAATATAGGATGGCGGAGATCAGCGGCGGCGAAGTTATTGCCCGCATGTTGCAGAAGGAGGGTGTCGAAAAAGTTTTCGGCATCATCGACGGGACCTATTTCGGTTTCTATTCAGCACTTCACCGGCTCAACATCGAGATCGTCACGCCGCGGCATGAGAGTTCTGCCGCGCACATGGCCGGCGCGTACGCGCGTCTCACCGGAAAACTCGGCGTGTGCATGGCAAGCAACGGCCCGGGCGTCGCGAACATCCTGCCCGGTCTGGTGGTCGAACAGGAAGAAGGCAACCGCGTGCTGGCGATCACCAGCGCGCGTCGGCCGAGCATCATGTATCCCAATCGCGGCGGAACCTATCAGTGTTTCGATCAGTCCGGCGTCATCGGCAAATTCGCCAAGTCGAGCGAAGCGATCTCATCCTTCGAGCGTGTACCCGAATTGATGCGCAAGGCGCTGCGCAGCAGTTACGAAGGCAGGCCCGGAGTGGTGCATCTCGACGTCCCCGAAAACATCATGAACGGCAAGTTCAAGCCGGTCGCGATCTGGGCGCCACACCAGTACCGCCACACTGATCCATTGACGCCGACAGTCGAACAGGTCGCACACGCAGCACAGCTGCTAATCGCGGCAGAGGCACCGATGATCCACGCCGGAAGCGGCATCATCCATGCTAACGCCTTCGCTGCGTTGCGCCGAGTTGCCGAATTACTGCACGCGCCAGTGACGACGAGTTGGGCGGCGCGTGGCGTGCTGTCCGAAACCTCGCCGCTGGCCGTGCCGATGCCGCACGTCAAGCTCAACCACAAGGTCCGAAACGACTCCGACGTGGCGCTGATTATCGGATCGCGCGTGGGCGAAACCGATTGGTGGGGCAAGCCCCCTATTGGCGGCAGCCGTCCGAGCAGAAGACGATTCAGATCGACATCGACAGCGGCATGTTGGGCCTCAACAAGCCAGTCGACCTAGCGATTCTTGCCGACGCGAAGCGCACCCTGGAGCTGTTGGGCGACGAGTTGGAGCGGCGCCGGAACGAAATTCGGCTCGACGGCCGCCACGCTCGCGTCGCCGGCTATGCGAAGACAATGAAGGATGACCGTGACGGTTGGGACAAGGCGCTGTCCGATCTGGCGGTGCCGATGAACCCGGCGCACATTGGCGCAGTATGTCAGGAGGTGTTCCCGGAAGATACCGTGCTGGTGGCTGACGGCGGCAACGCGACCATCTGGGCGATGTTCTATCATCAGGTGAAAGTGCCCAACACCGTGCTGTCGACCTTCAAGTTCGGAATGCTCGGCGCCGGCATGGCCCAGGCAGTGGGTGCTGGTGTGGCGCAACGGGGCAAGCCGGTCTGTTGCATCATCGGCGACGGCGCCATGGGCTTCCATCCGCAGGAAATTGAAACCGCGGTCCGGAACAACGCACAGGTCGTCTATATCGTGCTGTGCGACAAACAGTGGGGCATGGTCAAAATGAATCAGCAGTTTATGCTGCGACCGTTCAAGACCATGCTGTTCAAGCATCTTGGCCCGGAGGAGACCATTAAGGCCGATTTGGGCGAGATCGAGTTCGACAAACTTGGCCAGAGCATGGGCGCTTATGGTGCACGCGTCTCAGATCCAAGGCAATTGAAACCAACGCTACAGCAGGCGCTTGCCTCGGGTAAATGTGCGGTCATTCATGTCGATGTCGATCCTGTCAAGCACATGTGGGCGCCTGGCCTGCTCCATTTTAAAAAGATGCATGAGGAGCCGAAGGCCTAGGCCGCGGAGGATCGCGCCATGACCGATATCGATCTTGTTCGCCTCAACTTCAACCCACAGACGCTATTCCTCCTGAATTGCGTCCTCGGTTTTGTCATGTTCGGCGTCTCGCTCGAGCTTAAAGCTGAGGACTTCAAGGCGGCGTTGAAGACCCCCGTGCCCTGGTCATAGGTCTCATTGCTCACCATCTGGTATTTCCCGCCGCTACCTTCCTGCTGGTGCTGCTGCTCCAGCCGCGGCCGAGCATCGCGCTGGGAATGATTCTGGTGGCGTCCTGCCCCGCCGGAAACATCTCGAACTTTCTCACCCATTTCGCACGCGGCAATACGGCGTTGTCGGTATCTATCAGCACGGCATCCACGCTGGCTGCAATTTTCATGACGCCCGTGAACATCGCCTTTTGGGGCGGGCTTTACGCGCCGGCACAGCCCATCCTGCGCCAAGTTGCGGTCAACCCGCTGGAGATGTTCGTGCACGTCTTCCTGCTGCTGGGCTTACCGTTGGCCGCGGGACTGCTGGTGTCGCGCCGCTGGCCAAATTTCACCGCGCTGGCGCGCAATCCGATGAAATATCTTTCGCTTGGCTTTTTCGCGATCTTCGTTCTGCTGGCACTGGGGGCAAACTGGCAGTACTTCGTCAGCTATGTCGGCATGGTCGTCGGCGTGGTGTTTCTGCATAACGCATCGGCGCTGGCGACGGGTTACGGTCTCGGTTTCTTCGCAGGTTTGCCGGAGCAAGATCGCCGCGCGGTATCGATCGAGTGCGGCATCCAGAACTCGGGCCTCGGCCTCATCCTGATCTTTAATTTCTTCGACGGCCTGGGCGGCATGGCGGTGGTCGCGGCCTGGTGGGGCATCTGGCACATTGTCGCCGGATTATCGCTGGCTGCATTCTGGTCGAGGAGAACGCCCTTCCCCCAACCTTTGTCCGCGGAGATGAAGTGACGATGGCTCGGATCGCGATTTCTCATGCTGTCCTGCCGCGGAGATGCATCTTCGATCGACCCGCCATGGCAAACCGATGAACTATTGTTTGAGATTCACGCAATGAATACACGCCCGGTCTTGATTACCGGCGCAGGCGGCTATCTCGGCTCGCAACTGCTTGCGGCGCTCGTCTCCGGCAAGGTCGAGGCCCGGCGCATCGTCGCAGTGGATGTGCGAGACATTTCGGCACACAGGCGGTTGCCAGGAGTTGAGTATTATCGGGCCGACATACGCTCGGCTGAACTCACGGAACTGTTCAAGAGCAGGATGCCGGAGGTCGTGGTGCATCTGGCATCCATCGTCACGCCAGGCAAGCACAGCAATCGCGAATTCGAATATTCCGTCGATGTACTCGGCACCGAAAATGTGCTCAAGGCGTGCCTTGCCGCAGGAGTAAAGAAAATCATCGTGACATCCAGCGGCGCTGCCTATGGCTACCATCCCGACAACCCGGCCTGGATCACCGAGGATTGGCGGTTGCGGGGCAATGAGACCTTCGCCTACGCACACCATAAGCGGCTGGTCGAGGAAATGCTGTCGCGCTGGCGCATCGAACATGCTGAATTGCAGCAGGTCGTGTTGCGGGTCGGCACCATCCTAGGCGAAACCGTGCATAACCAGATTACCGACCTGTTCGAGAAGCCGCTTCTGCTTGCCATCCGCGGTTCCGATAGCCCCTTCGTCTTCATCTGGGATCGGGATGTGGTGGGCAGCATCCTGCATGCGATCTCGACGGACAAGACCGGTATCTACAACGTGGCTGGCGACGGTGCGCTGACCATATTCGAGATCGCGGCCCGGCTCGGCAAACGCTGCGTCGCCCTGCCGGCCGGGCTGATCCGTGCTGCACTGGCGACGCTCAAAATGCTTCATCTGACCCAGTACGGTCCGGAGCAAGTCGACTTTCTGCGATACCGGCCGGTGCTCGACAACCACAGGCTCAAGCATGAATTCGGCTACGTGCCCCGCAAGACCTCGTCCGAAGCGTTTGATTTTTGGCGGACCGCGCGAGATACGAGGGATGGAGACAAGCGTGATGTCCTCCCCAGGACAGTCGTCGACTGAAAGGCATGTCATTGCGTGATTTTCGCGAAAAAGTCGTTGTCGTCACCGGAGCGGCCGGCGGACTGGGGCGCGCCCTATGTTTTCGTTTCGGGGCCGCCGGTTCGAGGATCGTCGCGCTGGATCGCGACGCATCCGCGCTGGCAGCCTTGCTCTCCGATCTGCACGCGACAGGGATAACAGCGATCACAGGGGTCTGCGACATGAGCCGCGAAGAGGACTGTCGCCATGGCATAGCTGCCGCAATACAGGCCTTCGGCGGCATCGACGTGTTGGTCAACAACGCCGGTATCACCCACCGCAGCGCCTTTGCGCGCACTCAGCCCGAAGTGATCCGGCGCGTGATGGCGGTGAATTTCTTTGGCGCCATGCACTGCACCTATGCGGCGCTGGAGCAGCTGATGACGCAGCAGGGTATGATCATCGTCATCTCCAGCGTGGCCGGCTTTGCGCCGCTGATCGCACGCACCGGCTACGCAGCAAGCAAGCATGCGTTGCACGGCTTCTTCGACAGCCTGCGCTCGGAGATCGAACCGCTCGGTGTGAAGGTGCTGCTTGTGTGCCCATCGTTCATCCAGACGGGCATCGAGAAGAATGCGCTGGCCGGCGACGGTAATCTCGCCAGCCATCCTCAGTCCATTGTCGGCAAGCGAGCCGCACCCGATGCAGCCGCCGGAAAGATTTTCGCGGCGGCTGCGAAAGAGCGGCGCCTGCTGCTGCCAGACGCGGTGTCGCGCTCATCTTGGTGGGTGTCGCGCCTTGCGCCTCGACTCTACCAGCGGTTAATGGCGAGGCGACTTGGGCAGGAGATGTTGGCCGGAAAGTAAAATACAGGTGCCGCGGATCAAATCCGGACACACCCCATGAGGCAGTCGCGCCAGTTCGAACGGCCTCCACCGGAAAATCAACCGCTATCTCTAGCGGAAGAGGATTCGCCGGGTCGCCGACTAGCGCCGCTTACTGGACTGTCGCGACCTTAAAAGATATCTTTTTTTGATGATTGTTCTAATCGAAGGGCGCGTAAGGTCTGATCGACATTCCGCATTAAGGTAGAATCAAATTCTTACTGGATCACGCCTGCCGCGTCATGCTGTGTGAATGTTGAACGATGGGGAGTTCGACAATGCATTCGCCTCCACGCTGCCCTACCGTGCGCCGAATCGGTATGTGGATCAACCGTGAGATCGCGGCGCTCTATCCGGGCTGTTTCGCGCTGGTCATGGCCACCGGAATTATCTCCAATGCCTTGTTCCTTGAGGGCCACAGCGCATGGTCGGACGCGCTGTTTGCGGTGAACCTTGTCGCCTATCCGTCTCTGGTCGTTCTTACCGGCTTGCGCTTTGCGTTGTTCTCGCGGGCGCTTTGGGCCGATCTCATCAATCCCCGCCTGATCTTTTCTTTTTTCACCCTTGTGGCCGGAACCGACGTTCTCGGCATCGGAGTTATCCTGCGCGGGCATGCAACCGCAGCCCTAGTGATGTGGATATTCGCGCTCATCGCTTGGTTCGTTCTCATCTATTTCAGTTTTGCAGTGCTTATCTTTCTCAATACCGCTCACAATGCCAACGTCGTACATGGCGGTTGGCTCATCGCAATCGTTGGCACCGAATCGCTCGTTATCCTCGGCACCATCGTCGCACCGGGACTAGGCAGCCTGAGTTCCGCGGTATTCGTACTCATCCATTTGCTATGGGGCATAGGGCTCGCACTCTACGGGATATTCATCACCCTTTTTGCCTACCGCATCTTCTTCTTCGATGTGGAGCCTGAAGACATCACGCCACTATTGTGGGTGGTCATGGGCGCTGCTGCCATCGCGACCAACGCTGGATCGACGCTCATTCTGACCGACAACGGCATGCCCTTCCTGCATTCGATGAGACCATTTATTGACGGAGTAACGCTCGTTATGTGGGCCTGGGCGACCTGGTGGATTCCTCTGCTGTTGTTGTTCGGGATATGGAAGCACGGCGTTCGCCGTATCCCGCTAACCTATACCCCGATGTTCTGGAGCCTCGTATTCCCGCTCGGGATGTATGCTTTGGCGAGCCTACGATTGTCGCTTGCCGCGGATTTTTTGCCGCTGAGGACAATATCCCAGGCCATGGTCTGGATAGCCCTTGCGGCTTGGGCCACAACCGGCATGGCCTTCGTCGTCGCCTCATGGCGGAGCTTTCAGGCTTTCGCCCGATCGGACTCCGTCATCCGGCTGAATTGATACGATCCGTGCACGGACCAGCTTCCGCGCGATCAAATCGGGAGGACAATCCCGCCACGCCGCCTAGACTGTGTTATTCGCCAGCCACCGCGCGCAGTCCTTCCAGCGCCGTCCGCAATACGGTCTCATCCGCATTTATACCGTAGACTGCATAGGCCGGATGGGAGAATTCTGGCGCGCCGGGGACACGGTGGAGATTTCCATTCTCCAGATGCCGCTGAACGCTACGCATCCGGAAGTAACCTGTCCCGCCAGCCTCCATGATGTAACCGAGCGCAAGCGGACCGAGCCCAACAAATAGACCGGGATCCGTTGCCTCTGGAAAGCTGACATTGTGATTGAGCGTGAAATCCGCCCCCCAATCGACATAGACATAATCGGATCGCACGATGGTCTCGGCATTGAGGGCCGCGCGACCTGTGTCAGGATCGGTCGTCACCAGTATGAGCTTCTCTTCAAACAGCAACTCGATCTTCAGCCCCGGGCGATACTGCGGCGCGTACATGACAGCAATATCGAGTACTCCCTCCGCCACCTGCATCATCAGGCTGTCAGGCACACCGACGTGAGCCCGCAACGCAAGATCGGGGGCCGAGCGCCGCATCCACAGCATCCACTTGAGAAGCCAAGGATCCCACAGACTGAGTTCTCCACCGAACGCCAGCATAGCGCGATGACCAGGCGGAACCGCCACTTTTTGCCGCGCGCGCTCCCATAATTGCACGAAACTTGGCGCATACCGCAGGAACTGCTCACCTTCAGGAGTGAGCACCGCCCCAGCCTTGTTGCGCACGAACAAAGGCCGTCCAAGGCGCTCCTCGAGCAGGCGAATTCGGGCACTCACCGTGGTCTGGCCAACATGCAGACGCTCGGCGGCGCGGATGAAGTTGCCGCTGCTAACGATTTCGAGGAACGTCCTGACAGTCTCTGTGTCCATGATGCGGAATCATGATAGCAAAAATCTTGCTATCAATGGCCAAGATTTTTTCGTTTGTCTGGATCAAGCCAGCCAATCAACGTGCAACTCGTACAAATGGGGCGCCTCGGCGCACTATTCTTTGGCCGGTGAGGAAAAATGACTACAGAACCCAATTCGAACCAACGGAAAACGCACGGGGCATCCGAGTTCGCCTTCCGACGTCACAACACGCTGTCTCGCCTTCGCAGCTTTCTCGCCGTTTCCGGCAAAGCTCCGAAGAGTGCGCCGCAGATCCGATGGGAACATCGGTGGACTGCCGTAGCTGGCGCGTGGTTCGCAGTGCTGTTAGCGGTTCTGTTCACCCGAACCGGTTGGCAGACCGGCCTCATGGTGGCTGCAACCGCATTCATGTTCGCCCGCGGTGGTGATATGCTTGATCAATACGATGAATAGAAAGCCCGTGCGCGACGAAAGCGCGCAAGGTTGGGCTGCTTTCTTGCTTCAGGGCCGACCTCGCCTCAATCGCCCGACCGATGCAGGGCGCCAGAATCGAACGATCTCCGAAATCGATGGTCGACCTGCGAATGATACGACCCTTCAGATCCATGCTCAGACGCGCACGACGATTGCGGTGGAAAAATGAGAGTCGAAATTCACCCTCGTGATTATCGACCCCGCGCTCGCAAACGCTTGTGATTGCCCCCTCACGCATCAGGAGGGGGACGTGTGACGCTGGTACGTCCAGAAGTTCGCCCAGCAGCGTGGCGTCGACGACGAATGTCCCGTCACTGAACTCGATATCACGCGGGGAAGGCTTCGAAGCTCCCTCTCCTTGGCGATGTTCGATCATTGTATTTGTCCTTGCCGAGACACAGTATAAGATACATAAAAAATGTATCTTATACTGTTGCCGAGGTCAATCGATGCAACCACTCAATCGTATGAAAGCGGGAACAGCTATAAGAAAGCCCAGCCCCAGCACGGGTATGGTGACAATCCCGTAGAGCAACTGGACTAAGCTAACGTGAAGGCGAAAATCTTTACGATCAAGTATCTTACTATCATTGAAACAGCACAATTGACGTTTTTGGGCCATTGGCCGTCTATACAAGCGTCGACTATTTGTTACTGGCCGAATTAGGCCACACCGTTTTCAAACTAGGCCACTGATCTTCAGCTTATCTCTTGGAATTGCAGCCCCCACGCGAAGAGCCAGAGCATCGCAATGGCGGTGATCGCGAATGTCACAACGATCACCAAAGCAATCTGCGAACCCTTGAGCATGGCGATTCCTACCACTCGCGATTTCAAGTAACCTGATGGTTACTGCCGCCCATTTCATAAACTGCCCTTGAATAACGCGCCGCACCTAGCCCGCCCTGTTTGCATTTACTTCACGATCCGCTTTTCGCAGACGAACAAATAGCGACCACGCTCTCGGAAACTCGGCGCTCTCCGGTGCTATGGACAACAAGGCCCGAAGCGCCTCAGTAATCTCACTTGCCGCAGGGCCCGCTTTATTCCGCCCTGCCTTGTAGGACGTCCAGCGCTCGTCAACATCTGCTGCGAATGAAATCACTTCGCTATTCGTCCGTCTACGAGATGGCTCGTTTAGCGGATCTCCCGCAGGGAACTTCGGCCATGCTAAAGGTGGCTTGTCGCTACGCCATTCTCCTTCATTCCCGAGTGTTGTTGTGAATGATTGTTTTTGTGTACTTACCCCACCTGGTGCACCGGACTTTCCAGCCTGCAAAGAATCTTTCGGCGCTTCCTGTGCGCCAGATGTCAGCGCATCCGCTGATTGTGAACCTGGGACAGGTTTCAAAAGATCGCTCTTCAGTAAATCCTTAGGGTCTTTTTGTGGAAGTGATTTCGCAAGCTTTTTCGCCATCTCCAGTGCTTGTGGCAAAGACTTATTCTCTTCCTCGGCCACTGGGCATTGCTTGAACGCACCGTGGCTTTTGGAAATCGTTCCGTCGTCATCGATACGTGCATAGTCGATCCTGACATCATAAACGAACGCGCGATAACCTGCGTAGCTGCCGGACCTATTTTTGCCGTTGACCATGCCACAAACGTAGCGCGCTTTCTCAACCTCCACTGCTCGTAACGCATCGAACTCCGCTGAAAGGGGATTAATTAAATGCTTCGAGACTGCGGCGCGTGCTTTCGATTTCTCGGAGGCCAAGAGCGAACCAATGGAATCCAAAATTGGAATTTCCAGTAACATACTGATGGGAAACATCGATTGGAGAGCAAAAAAGGCGACCCCGACTCCAACCGATACGATTGCGGCGGGTTTATTCATTGTGGTCGCCCCGTTCCTGTTAAATTTAACATTTGTAGGCATCCAGGACCGGCGAACTTGTCGGGGAAGATAAAAAGAACAAGGGCATGTTGCCGGTGAAATCACGCGTGATCTCGCAGAGACGGCGGATCACCTCTTGGTTCATTGTCATTGAATAGAGGTTGCACATAGGGCGTAAATTTGCACTAATTCGCCCGCGCAGGAATTGTCAAGAGTCAAAGGAATGCTCTGGACGAGCTTTAAATCGTGGCTGCATCGCCGGTGGCGCGGAGAACGTAGAGAGCATCTCCCGCTTGAAGAGCCGTCGGACTTTGATATTGACAGACTTGCGAAGCTACTCGAACGCGGCGATCTGAAAGATTTTAAGGAGATTGTGCGACGGATGCAAAACTAGCCAAGGCAATGGTTGTTTGGCGCGCCATTCGATCAAAGAGGATGGCTAGATCCGTCCCAAGTGCGGATGCCAGCCGGCCCAGTGATTCCAACGTCCGCTTTGCGCCAAAAACAGCCATAAAAATGGTCAGCGGCAACCTTCTGTCAGAACAACTGGATCAGTGCGTCAACTAGGCCTTCATGGCCTCCAGCAATGCGGCGACTTCAATGGTCGCAAAATTCGAGAACGTGTCGGAAACCGCATAAGGAAAGATAATCTTGTCGCGGTGGAGCATCGCGCCACATGTATAGACAACATTCGGGACGTATCCTTCGCGCTCCGAAGGATCGGGACGCACCAGCGGCTCGCGCAGACGTGCAAGAACCTTTGACGGGTCATTCTTGTCGAGCAGCGCTGCGCCGATCGAGTACTTCCGGACCGGACCGACGCCGTGGGTCAGCATCAGCCATCCGCTGTCCAGCTCGATCGGCGATCCGCAATTGCCGATCTGAACGAACTCCCAGGGAAATTCGGGCTTCAGGATTGCCTGCCCTTCGTTCCATGTGTACAGGTCGTTCGAGTAAATCAGATAAAGGTTCTCGTTATCCTGCCGCGCGATCATGGCGTACTTGCCATCGATCTTTCTGGGAAACAGGGCCATGCCTTTGTTGCGCGCCGCTGCGCCTTTCAACGGCGACAGCCGGAAAGACACGAAGTCTGATGTTTCAATCAGTTCCGACCTGATCGCCCGTCCGCTGTAAGCGGTGTAGGTCGCATAGTAAGTCCTTCGACCGCCCTCGCAAAACTCCACGAAGCGCGCGTCCTCGATGCCATTCGATTGCGACTCGGTGATCGGGAAAATCACCCGTTCGCTGATGTCCTCATCGGCCGTGAAGGTCAGATCGATAGCGTCGCTGCCTGGACGAAGGCTGATACGGGGACTGGATGCCAAGCGCGATGTCAGATCGACGCTAACCTTGCCATCAACCGCGATGATGCCTGACCGAAACGTCAGAGATGACACATGCCCCTCTCCCACCGCGCGGAGACTTAAAACGAAGCGGACACTGCCAGACGAAACACCGGACTGATCCGGATGCGCCACGATACTTGGGTTGAACAGCGCGGACGCTTCGAACGAATACTCATTCAGGAAGTAGGCCCCCGCCAGTTGGCGCTGCTCCTTCGTGAATGCGATATGTGTATTGAAGGCCTCTTCCATTTCGTCAGCGCGCGCCTCGAACAGCTTTAAGAGGTTGCGATGACGGCCCTCGAAATTCTCCAGCACATCAGCCAATTGGCTGGCGACGGTCTCAGCATCGAGCGCAAGCATTCGGTCAACAATGTGATTGGCACGGGTCTTATCAGTGGGATTGAAGTCCCGCGGCTCGGTCGCCGGCTTGAACGGACGCACGATGACCCGCGCGGGATCAGGACGCAAATAAAGAACCTGACGATTCAGGAATGGAAGCTGTGACAGAGCGCCCTCTTATTGTTGTTGTGAAGACAAACATCGCATTGCCTAGGCAACGCGGGCTGCGGGTTTGGAACGGCTTTCGCTCAGACGGGCTATCTGGCGAATTTCTGAAAGTCCGAGGAGATACGATACAACGGATTCGCCACCCCTGTTTTCATTCGGCCGGTCGGGATGCAATCCATCGCGGCAGCTTCCCGTTTCCAGATCGATGAGAGACACTGCAAGATCGTTGCTGCCGAGAAACCAGGCGAAGACGCGCGCGGCCTCGGTATTCCATTCCGAGTCGTGAGTAGCCCGCCATGCTGCAACACAGGCTGAAATCGTTGCAGCCGCTTCCAGCGGCTGCTGATCGAATCCCGTGGCTTCCGGCGCGTCTCGCCGAATCCTTGAGTTCCGACGGGCCTGAACTGACCCGTCGCCGAGGTCTGCTGAGTCACGAGCCAGCGCAAGGATCGCATGCCGGCCTCAACATAAGCGGGCGTCGTGGTGGACAAACCGGTCAGGATCAGCGCCTGTGGCAATCGCGCATTGTCATAGGCCAGCCCTTCCTCGAACCACACCCAATCCTTCGTTTCGACCACATGAAGGATCGCGATCAACCTTTCTGCAAGCAACCGGCGAAGCCGGTTGGCTTGCGCATCTTCAGGCAATGCGGCGCAATAGGCGTCTAGTCCAAGAAGCGTGAAAGCCCACGCGCGCGGCGAGCTAAACACTTCAATGCCATGCATCGCCTCGCAAAACAGGCCTGCGGCCCAAGCTCTACGAGAAGGATTGGCGTCGGTCAGCGCGCACACCCCCAAAGCCCAAAGCGTCCGACCGTGGCTGTCTTCCGAGCCGCTGGGCTCTAGCCAGCATCGATTGAACCCCATGAAATTCCGGAATCGCTGGGTGTCGGGATTCCAGGCGTGTTGAATGAACGCGGCGAACCGCGCGGTGAGAACTTCCGGCAATCGCTGCTCGCCGGGATTGTTGAGCGCGCAGGCCAGCAGCAGCGCGCGGGCGTTGTCATCGACGCAATAGCCGTGCGACCGATCCGGCACGGAGTGCACTGCGTGTTGAAACAGGCCGGTATCGTCACACATCGACAGGAAATGTCCCGTTTGCATTTCCGGCGGCGCTCGGCCGTCGCGCAGCAGCGTACCTGTATCGAGACGGGCAATCGTTTCCAGCCGGAATCTTCGTCTGGTCCCTTCAAAAACCGACATGTAGCGCTCCGCCGACCGTTCCCAGATCATGGAGCGGCTGCTCGCATAGGCCCGCTTGCGCATGGCCGTCTGGAGCGTGTCGTTGGTCAGGAGTTTGGAGATTTCGCTGCCAATCGTGGCGGCATCGCCGAACGGCACCAAAATTCCCCGCCCATCGGCCAGCAACTCGCGCGCGTGCCAGTATGGCGTTGACACGACCGCTTTCCCCAGGCCGAAGCTGTAAGCCAGCGTGCCGGACGTCATCTGCGCTTCGTTGAGATACGGTGTCACGTAGACATCGCACATTGAAATGAAGTCCAGCAGCGTCGGCAGATCGACAAACTGGTCGAGAAATACGACATGATTTTCAATGCCGAGCTCCCGGACACGCGCCTTGAGACTTTCCCGGTACGCCTCGCCCTGATCGCGGACCAGGTTCGGGTGCGTTGCGCCAAGAACGACGTAGACTGCACCGCGTTTGCTTTCCAGGATCGAAGGCATTGCGTCAATCATGACCTCGATGCCCTTGTTGTGCGACAGCAACCCGAACGTCAGGATGACGGCCCTGTTGCTGAAGCCGTGCTTGGCCTTGGCGACATCGGGTTCGACAAATGCAAAGTCGGGGATGCCGTGCGGGATAACCTCGATCTTCTCGTCGGGCACCTGATAAACGAGCCTGAGCAACTCCCTGCCCTTCTCGGCCATAACCACAATCTTCGACGAAACTTCGACAATGCGCGCGAGCACCTCGCGCTGCACGGCCGTCGGCTCGACGAGAACCGTATGCAGCGTCGTCACAACTGGCATGGTCAGGCGCGACAACAGCGTCATGATATGGCTGCCGGCCTCGCCGCCAAATATGCCGAACTCATGCTGTAGACAGACGACATCGAACTGACCGGCATTCAGGAATTCGGCGGCGGCGATGTAGTCTTCCAGGCGGTCGTCGTTAACCTGAAATCCCACGGCAGGCGGATAATCATAAACCTGACCGTGATCCGTCATCGCCACGATGGTGGTTTCCAGATCGGGGCGCGAGGCCGCAATCGAGTGCTGCATATCCGTCGTGAATGTCGCTATTCCGCATCGCCGTGGCAGCGAATTTCCGATGAATGCCACACGATTGACTGCTGTCACGCTTGAACCTCCGGTTGCTTGTGCACATCTCCGGGCGGCCCTTGCTCGGCTGGCGCTTGCAAAGCGCCGCTGGTGGCAACGGTTGTCGTGCTGCTAAGTTCCTCGAGTAAACCCAGGTCGGGATCTGGACCGGGATACGCCAGCAGCCCATCGAGACCATCAGGCCCGACCTGAATGTCGACCCGTTCAGCTTCGACAAACATGACATCGCCCATGGAAACATCGGTGATGCCGATGCGGCCGCCTCCCTCGAGGACCAGCATCCAGGTTTCGCGCCTTGCATGAAGCGCCCATCGTGAACCGGGCGGAAGACTGATCTTCTCCAGCACAAAATACCGACTTGCGATCAGTGCGATCCGGCTGTCGCTCAGTTCTTCCGGCGGGGACTGCTCTTCGGCAGGGCCTAGATCAGCGACGGCCAGGGCGTTCTCGACATGCAGATCGCGCTGACGTTCGTAATCAAAAATGCGAAACGTGGCGTCGCTTCGCTGCTGAATCTCGACGAGAACAATTCCCGCGCCGATCGCATGAACCGTTCCGGCGGAAACAGAGTACACATCACCCCGCTGGACTGGACGCCACTGCACCATGTCGACGATAGAGCCGTCCGCGATGGCAGCGCGCAATTCGGTCGATGCAATCAGACGTTTCAGGCCGATGGCCACCTCAGCGTGGGGAGCGGCTGACAGAATGTACCAGGCTTCGGTCTTGCCGTTCGCAAGACCGATGGATTGTGCGAAAGCATCATTCGGATGAACCTGAATGGACAACGGCTGTGTCGTGAACAGTAGCTTCAGAAGTAATGCCGGATCCGGCGCATTTTTATCGGTTCGCTGAAACCATAATTCTCCGATCGGCACACCGTCGTGTTCGACATTGCTCCAGGGGCGAAGGTTGGTGCTTCCCCACGGCTTGCATACGAGTTGCGCGGAGGCCTGTTCGGCTGCCATGAGAGTCCTGATCTATTGACGGAGGTCGGATCACAAACGGCCGACAGGCCGTCGCACGGATCCGACAAAAGTGTCGGCTCAAATAAGGTCGGCGATTGATCGAAGTGCTGCCAGCCAGCTTAAAACGCCGCCGACCAGATTTTTGCCGATGCGTCGTAGGTTTGCACCTTGAGCATCGGAAACTTCGACTTGAGCAATTGGGCCGTCTCTTCGGCAGACCCGACTGAATCGAACCAAGTCTTGAAACGTCCGTCGACGACAGGAATGAAGCCTTCGGTCGGCGGAAGGTCCGCTCGTGGCGGCTTGTTCGGTGGCACTTCTTCGATACTGAGAACGGGCTTTTTCAATGACTGGTTCTGTCTGCCGAGTGCCGCAGTCAGCACCGACGTTTTGTTAAAATGGGGACCCTTTGCTCAGATACAACGCGGTTGCCACTTATTCGGCCACGCGGGACACCGATCCTGACGAAATAAACCGATAGCTATTCAATCGGACAAAGCGCATGATTTCTTCCGCCGAAATCGATCCAGATAGTCAGGGTGAGCAATATTGTTCAGCCTGACTCTAAGCGCGCGGTTATAGCTTCGCGCGCGGATATACCGATTTACAGTCCGGATGGCGCCGCCTGAGAAAACACCGGGCGCAGGCTCGACAACGGCTGTTACTCAAGGAGCCTGCGCCGTTTGCAGCCTCCTTTTTTCGACAAGCCGATAACAAACGTGTCCGGAACAAATTCGGATCGAATTCGTTGTCCGAACGTTCGGGCCATATTGAGCATCTGGCACGGGATAACCCGTTTAGCTCCAATCCGGAAAGAGCCAGATACTCATGACTTTGATCCCTGATCCATCTTTAGCATCACCGTCCGCTTTGATCCCACCATTGGCTTTGCCATCCGTTCTCATCGTTGAAGATGAGCTGATACTGCGAATGCGCGCGGTGGATATTGTCGAAGACGCCGGGTTCAATGCCGTCGAAGCGGTAAACGCTGACGAAGCACTTGCCATTCTAGAAGCGCGTCCCGATATCGCATTGCTTTTTACCGACATCCAAATGCCGGGCAGCATGGACGGCCTGCAACTCGCTCACGCGGTCGCCGACCGTTGGCCTCCCATAAAAATAATACTTGTGTCAGGTCAATTGAATCTCACCGAAAGTGAGACACCAATCAACAGCCGCTTTTTCGGGAAGCCGCTGGAGGCGGCGCAAATGATCGCCCAGCTTCAGGAGATGATCGGCAAAGGGGCATTGGGACTTCTCGCAGTCAATATTGGGCCGTTAAAAACCGAGCCGATAAAGGTCGATCTTATCGCCGAATCAAAAAAAGCGCGGTTGATCTCGCCCTCTCAAGAGGTTTTGACCGCAGAAAACGACAGCCTTCGCGTCTTGCTTCTACAAGCAGGAATCGATGCGAAAGTATTGCTCGCGCAGGCCGGCATCGACGCCAAAGAGCGTGAAGCCGCCGACAAGCTGCAAAAGCTCATTCTGGACGAGTTGCATCATCGCATCAAAAACACGCTGGCAACCGTGAGTGCCATTGCATCGCAAAGCCTGCGTACGGCGACAAGTATTGAACATGGACAGCATGCCATCGAAGGACGGCTGCTCGCACTTGGCCGAGCCCACGACCTTCTTATGCAAGCAAGCTGGGTAAGCGCTAGCCTCGCGAACATTGTTCGAGGCGCGACCGAGCCATATGACAGCGAGGCCGCGGGGAGGTTTTCGATACAGGGCCCCGACATCAAGATCACGTCCGCTGCAGTCATTGCGCTGGCCATGACTCTCAACGAACTCTGCACCAACACCACAAAATTCGGGGCGCTATCGACGCCGCAAGGTCATATCGAAATTGCATGGACGATCGATGCGGAGAAAAAGCGACTGCATCTGTCGTGGGCCGAAAAGGACGGGCCGTCCGTGAGTGCTCCCACCAGGCGAAGCTTTGGAACGCGGTTGATGGAAACCCTTGGTAAACAACTGAGCGGCGAGGTTCACTTGGTCTATGAGCCAACGGGCTTTGTTTATGCGCTCGACGTTCCGCTCGGTTCACTGGAACCACCGACCGGTTGATCGGATCAAGAGGTCGAGTGCCGTGCTCGACAAGCGCCCCTCATGGATGGCGGGACTGCGGAAGCACTCGACAGCGCAGCGCTTTTCTGCAGCTTCGAACGCGTCCCGTTCGGCGGCCGGAGGATTGTACTTCGAGTGAGACTCAAAATCCGGCGCGGGCGAATAGGCAAACCAGTGCCCTATCGCAAATGACCCGAAGGTGTTCAGAGCGCTTTTATAACGACCGCTGAGCGTGGTTTCCCTGACGCGCTTCAGTTTAATGATCTCTCCGTCTTTTTCCCGGGTCCAGCCGTTCTCCTGCGCCCATTTCCAGCGGAAATAGAGATCGCGGAAGCGCACTCTTGACCTTATGCAGGTGGTCGCCGTTGAAGTCGAGCATCACCGGGTCGCCAAGCAGCTCGATGAGAAAGCGAACCACCGGCTCGATATCGCTGTCGGCCCGCCGATCGCCGTAATCAAGTTCGCGGCCTTCGAGGAACTGTGTGAGAACCTCCGACATCGTGCGGCGAATGTATTGGCCGGTCGGAGAACTGGCTGCCGTTGCCGGTCTGATATCGGCTGCCGCGACGATCCCCTCTTGGGCGGGCGTCCGCAAGACCTGGGCCTCATAGCGGGCGCGGTTTTGTTCGAGCCGGTGCGCCACGGTCGCCGACTTCGCGTGTTCATTCGAAGCGCGGGAATTCTCCCTGATCAGGGCAAGGAAGTGCTCGTCCCAGCCCGCTGTCGAAGATCGCGGCATGATCGCTTATCGCCACCCTTGCACAATCACCCCTCGCTGCTTTCAGCCGCAACGCCCAGCCCATGACCAGATCCGAGCGCCGTCCATCGGCGGCGCTGATGCCGTCCGCAAGCTCGAGAGCGGCGATGCGACTAAGCTTGTGCAGGTGGTCGCGTGCTACGGTCACCAGCATGGTCCTGACTTGCTGCGCGGACAGCATTTTCCATTTCCCTTCCCGCAGAAAACCAGTCTCTGCTAAAGCGCTGTTACGTTTGGGAATTTTGATGGTTTCGTCTCTTGAACCGTCATGCCTAGGCCGGCATTAATCCCGAACAACGGCTGATCCCGGACTCGTCGTAATGGGAGCGGAAAGAACAACACGAAGCCCCGGATTGCCCGGCTGAAAATCGAGCTCGCCCGACAATTGACCAACAAGCGCTAACATCATTTTCGTTCCGAACCCTGAGCGTTCGGTCGTCTTGCCTCCGCCTTTATCAGATACCGTAAGCTTGAATCTTGCGCGATCTTCAACGAGAGCGATGTGGATCGGTCCCGAGGCACCGTTGTAAGCGTACTTGTTTGCATTGATGACGAGCTCCGTCAGCACAAGCCCGAGAGGCACCGCACGGTCAGTGGGAAACATCACTGGAGCCAGATCTAGGGTTATCTGCTCAGCCCAATCGGAGCCCATTGATTTAACCAGATCGGCACAAAGCTCCTCCACGTAGCGCGCACCGTCCACGACATCGACCTGATCACCTCTGTACAGGCGACGATGAAGCAACGACACTGCGGTTATACGCCGGCGGGCTTCCTCAATTGCCTCAATGAACGTCTCGTCGTTAGATTCTCGAACTTGCAGCGACAGAAAGCTTGAGACTAATTGCAGGCTATTCTGGACTCGGTGATTAACTTCACCGATTAGGAAATTTTTCTGCTCTAGCAAAAGATCCTTTTCAGAAACACTTTCTGTAAGCTGACGATTTAGCTCTCGCAGTCTCCAATTTTTCCGAAGCTCCATCATCGCGTGTCGAACGCGTCCTGCGGATTCATACTCTGATAGAGTCCATCGCCTAGAGTGACCATGCACAGTGTCTTGCCAGGCTTCAAAAGATGCTCGCGGACTTAGTACTTCACCTGGTTTCAGATCCACGCCTTTGTGGGGATTTCCTGCCCACTTAACAATCTGAACTTCTTCGGCACGGAACCACACGAGAAAGCACGTAGGATCAATTGGGAGAGGCACTGCCAGGATGCCAGCAGCAAGGCTCTCAAACGCTTTCGCCGGTTGATAAAACTCAGAGAGCCGATCCGTGACGAACACACCCTCAGTTCCCTTCGACTGTAACCACGTTAGTAACGGCGGCAGATACTCTCGTGCAGGGCATTCCCCGGTTGTGAAACTTCGGTCCTCACGCAAGATCGCAAAACCGTCACATCCCAGATAATTCCGGACATCTTCAATTTTATCAACGAGAGATTGCTCTAACGTACCTCGAAGCGACAATATCTCGATCAACTCGTCTTCCGTTCGCCGAAGTCTTAATCTTTCACGATACGCATCTGTTTGTTCCTTAGCTTTGATATGACGTGCCAGACTCGCAGCAAGTACCCTACAACTAGCCCGAACATCGTAAGCAACGGTTTTAGGTGTCTCATTGTGGCAAGCAACAAGGCCCCACAAATCCCCATCCTTTACGATTGAAACGGATGCTGAGGCCGCAACACCCATATTCTTTAGGTACTGCAAGTGTATCGGAGAGACGCTGCGAAGCGAACTGTCGCTCATATTCAGCGGCTCGGTCCCACTCCAATCCGGCTTCAGCGGGGCTGGAGTATAGGATACGTCCGAATCACTCTCACCAAATTGCGCACATACAACGCGCGAGCCTGTTGCGGTATGTCCGAACTCGGAAAATGATGATTTAAGAAGGAAGAAAGCCCCGACCGTCGATCCTCAGCAAGAACCTCGCCGGCGGCGTTGTCGAGAAAACGATAAATCATTACTCGGTCGTAGCCGGTGAGCTTGCGAAACTCGACCGCTGCCACTTCACATAGTTCTTTAAGCGTAGCTGATTGCTCGAATGATGACGCGGCGCGTTCCAGAGCGGCCAAGCTTTCAGTGGACGGCCGAGAACGCTCCGCTCGTGGTTCGATTTCGATGATAAGTTGATCGTTTGCGATATGCGCTGTAACATCAAGCCAACTTTGGCCCGCTCTTTCGATACTCCCGATGAATGCGCCTCGCGGTGTTGCCAAAGCAAGCTGTTGAGCTTTTCCTGCAAGCTCGCCAATCATATTTGCCAAAGGCTGGCCAATCCATTCGTCGCAGCCCAGCAACGACCTCACCGGTCCGGCACCATACTGGATAATCTGCGTAACCAAATCGGTAACCAGCACGATGCCGTGAGGTTGGATAGAGCCCGGGATGTGAATGGGTTCGCGATCACAATCCGTCAGGACAATGTTTTTGGAGTGGATGTCTGTCATGTGGCAACACCACGGCACAGACAAATCTCCGCGAATGAGAACGCTGCTAGCGCGCCAGAGACGGCTTCTACTTTCGTATCTTCCGTTTCCGTTTCTCGCGCGAGCACGAAAAGGAACGAGCGCCAGTACTCGCTGGTTTGATGTCCATAAGGATCGAGAAATGAAAGCCCGTCTGTTGAGGTTGCTTGCCCCACCAAAGATTTTAAGATCGTGCGGCCGCCCAGGGTCGAACCTTCAAGAACGTAGAGCGCCCCTAAAGCTTGTGCTCGATTTTCGACATTAAAAGTTTGATTCTCAATCGATTGTGGCTCGCGGCCTAGCGCCTTCAGATTACTTCCGATCAATTGGGATCGGCATCGACGCACAAAGTGCAGATTTTCCACCTCAGTTAGATGAGGCATCAGGGCGGCCTCGGCTTGCGAGTGAAATAAATAGTACCGCTGTACGAGATCGATCCGCGTATCCGCGGACTTCAAGAGATCGACCGCATTCATTTTGATTTCGAGGGAGTGATGCGACTGCGCAGTACTGCGACGAAGGCAGTCGATGGTAGCTTCAGCATCTTCGACAACTTTAGAGATCAACTCAATTGCTCCGACTCAGGCGGGAGCCTCAACGTTCCCAGTCACCTTAAAAGGCCATGGGCGGGTGGCGATAATCGACTAGCCCCGCGATCCTGGGATTGTCGAGCAAATTCATTCGAACAGTTCACGTTTCCGAAGTAAACGTCACTGCCGCCCCCACCGCGCAATGGTTTTATTCTCCAGTCTCCGAGGCGAGTCTCCAGAAACGGGAATTCTTCAATGGTTGTCTGGAGAATGTCGGCCGATTTCGGAAGGTGCCGGTGCGAATCCGGTCTTTGTAGAGACTCAGCATGCATGAAAGGCCCGCAATTGGCAGGTCTTTCTCGCGTTAAAAAGGAAATTCTCCAAGACCCGCACTGGATGGCTGGCGACACAGTGCTGATCGCACCCGTCTCCGCGTGAATTCCCTGCAAACAGGGAATTTTACAGGGAAATTTCTCGAAATCGGGCTTATTTCGAGAGCACAATTCGGAAAAAGTCCTATGAACTGGGCACTTCTGACCGAATTCCCTAAGTTTCATAACAGCGAAATAATCAATGGGATCAGCGAATTGATCTGCGATATCAGGGAATGGGCTGGTAGTTCAGGCAAAGTTGAATTCTCACCCTTGTATAGGATTTCGCGGACGCGATCTGTTCTCCCTTTCGATTTTCAGACGCCGGAGCAGACATGGCGGGCACTGCGTTCCGACGAATCTTGCCAAAAACACCCCTTATGCTTGGTATAAAAGAAAAGGCCCCGATTAACGGAGCCCTTTTTTGCCCTTCCGGATGAAGCTTGGTCAAGCGATGCCCCCAAGACGTCGCTCGCGAAATCCAGTCGTCACGAAGGCGGCCGGTCATTCCTAGAGCAATTCGTTGACCGATACGCCGGGCGCGAGTGGCACTGGGGAGCTGTTCGCAGCGCCTCGTGATCATCGGTTAATATCACGCTAGAATCCCGGCTTTGAGGCTTACACCGCAAGCGGCAAAGGTTGCCGACGACAGGAAATTTCTCGAGGCATCGGTAAATTCCGCCTTGAGGCGCTTGACCAATTCTTCCACCGAAGGCGCGTCCTTGATTTGGCCAATCCCCTGCCCGGCCCCCCAGATATCGCGCCAAGCCTTCGCTCCCATGTTCCCCCCAGAGCCAAAGTTCATCACCGACTTGTCTGCCACAGGAAGATTGTCGGGATCCAACCCGGCGGCCTTGATCGAAGGACCGAGATAGTTGCCATGAATGCCAGTAAACAGATTTGTATAAACGATGTCGTCAGCCGCGTGATCGGCAACTAAGGCTGCTTTATAGGAATCGGCGGCGCCGGCCTCTGCGGTAGCTATAAAGCGCGTACCCATGTAGGCGAGATCGGCTCCAAGCGCCAACGCTGACGCTACGCTCCAACCGTCCGAAATCGAACCTGACAGGAGAATTGTGCCCTTGAACCACTGCCGGACCTCGCGCACCAGCGCGAACGGCGACAACGTACCAGCATGGCCTCCAGCACCAGCGCAAACCAAGATCAAGCCGTCGACGCCCTGCTCCGCGGCCTTCCGTGCGTGCTTAACATTGATGACGTCATGAAAAACGACGCCCCCATAGGAATGCGCGGCCTTGACGATCTCAGCCGGTGGACGCAGCGACGTGATGATGATGGGCACCCTGTGCTTCACACACGTTTCCATGTCCGCAAATAGCCGGTCATTCGAAGCGTGACAGATCTGGTTGACGGCATACGGCGCCACTTTCTTGTCCGGATTTTGCGCACGAAACTCGCCAAGTTCACCCTCAATGCGGGTGAGCCATTCACCCAACATATGAGCCGGACGCGCATTCAAAGCGGGAAATGAACCGACTATTCCCGCTTGGCACTGCGCGATCACGAGTTCAGGTCCTGAAACAATAAAAAGCGGCGAGCCGACGATCGGCAATTCAAGCGAATTCTTCAGAAACTCGGGAAGAGACATGGGGTGACTTTCTTTCGGCGTTTCAGGGTGACCGGCCAAAACTTTGTTTAGCCGCTTGGGGATGGATAAGACGCAAAGGAATCCGGACGTCGGTCATGGAGACGCAACAACCTTTCAGTCAAAAAGATATCCAGAAAGTCCCCACATCAAACATTGGAAGCCCGTTGGTCATCACACCATTGTCGGACAGGGAATGCGTCTAGTTGATCGTCGGTTAGTTGCTTTCTCATCGGCTAAAGCTCAATGCGTTTATCGCCGAGCCCACTGTCTGAGCGTTGGCGTATACGTAAGCTCCTCGCTCAAAGCCTAACCAGACAGCAGCTTCTTCTTAGAAGCGAGTCGTTCATTCATCGCCGATGCAAGCTCCTTTAAACCACTGAGTGGCCTTACCATGACCTCGAACTCGGTAATTTTACCCACCGCATCGAACCGGATAAAGTCGATCCCCTTCAACTCACGTCCATTTACTTTCGCTTCAAATTCAAGAACAACGTTGAGACCATCAGCGCTTACGCACTCGCGGTGATACTGGAAATCCTGGAATACAGAATTCGCCGTCGTGAGAACAAGAATTGCGGCCTCCCGTCCAGGATAGGGTTCATGTGCTACCGGAGATCGAAATACAATCTCCTCTGCAAGTAACGGGAGCAGATCATCAGCAAGATTTGTGCTGATAAAATGATGCCAAGCTGCCAGCGACGATTCAATGAAGCTACTGAGTCTCTTCTCAACCATGTGTTGCTTTCCTAGTTAATTTCACAATTCAGAGCGATCGCTTGAAGAAATGAGCGATTTCGCCGATCACGCCGCGGCGGAAGGTCAGCACGCAGATCACGAAGATCGCGCCCTGGATCACGGTGACCCACTGACCGAATCCGGCCAGATACTGCTGCATGGCAATGATCACAAAGGCCCCGACCACGGGCCCGAAGACGGTGCCGAGCCCGCCGACCAGCGTCATCAGCACGACTTCGCCGGACATGGTCCAATGCACGTCGGTCAGCGATGCGTTCTGCGCCACGAACACCTTCACCGCACCGGCAAGGCCCGCCAGGCTGCCGGACAGGACGTAGGCCAGGAACTTGTACTGGTCGGTCTTGTAGCCGAGCGAAATGGCGCGCTGTTCGTTCTCGCGGATCGATTTCAGGACTTCGCCGAATGGCGAGTTGATGGCCCGGTAAATCAGCAGGAAGCCGAGCAGGAAGATCACCAGAACCACGTAATAGAGCGTCGTCGCCTTCGACAGGTCGAAGATGCCGAACATCATGCCCTGCGGAATGCCCTGGATGCCGTCTTCACCGTGGGTGAAGGGTGTCTGCAGGTAGATGAAGAACAGCAACTGCGACAACGCCAGCGTGATCATCGCGAAGTAGATGCCCTGCCGGCGGATGGCGATCAGTCCGGTGACGACGCTCAGCGCGCATGAGGCAGCGACACCCAGAATGATGCCGATCTCGGGCGACACGCCCCAGACCTTCAGCGCATGCGCGGTCACATAGCCCGCGGTGCCGAGGAACATGGCATGACCGAACGACAACAGGCCGCTGTAACCGATCAGAAGATTGAAAGCGCAGGCGAATAGCGCAAAGCACAGCGCCTGCATCACGAAGTAAGGATAAATCCCGGTCAGCGGCACGATGGCCAGCAACCCCGTCATGATGACGAAAGCGATCATCTCGTCGGCGGTGCGGCCCTTCACGGGAACGGCGTTGTCGGTGATTGTTGCCATGTCAGTTCGCCCGTCCCGTCAGTCCCGTTGGCTTCACAAGCAGCACCAGCACCATCAGCACCATCAGCACGAAGACCACGGTGTTGGATGCCTCGGGATAGAAATACTTGGTCAGACCCTCGATCACGCCGAGCGTGAAGCCGGTGATGATCGAGCCCATGATCGATCCCATGCCGCCGATCACGACGACCGCGAACACAACGATGATGAGATCCGCGCCCATCAGCGGGCGCACCTGGTTGATTGGGGCGGACAGCACACCGGCCAGCGCCGCAAGGCCGACGCCGAGGCCGTAAGTTAGCGTGATCATGCGCGGCACATTGATGCCGAAGGCGCGCACCAGCGTCGGATTTTCCGTCGCGGCGCGCAGATATGCGCCAAGCCGCGTCCGCTCGATCATGTACCAGGTCGCGATACAGACGATCAGCGAGAAGATCACGACCCATCCGCGATAGATCGGCAGGTACATGAAGCCGAGATTGACGCCGCCCTTGAGAAGGTCGGGAATGGCATAGGGCAACCCGGACGATCCGAAATAGTTCTGGAACACGCCCTGAATGACCAGCGCCATGCCGAAGGTCAGCAGCAAACCGTACAGATGATCGAGGCCGGTCAGCCATTGCAGCATCGTGCGCTCGAGAATGATGCCGAAGCCGCCGACAATGATCGGCGCCAGGATCAGCGCCCACCAGTAGTTGATGCCCGCAAGGTTCAGCAGGAAGTACGCGACGAACGCGCCCATCATGTAGAGCGCGCCGTGCGCGAAGTTGATGATGTTGAGCATGCCGAAGATCACGGCCAACCCAAGGCTGAGCAGCGCGTAGAACGAGCCGTTGATCAATCCAACCAAAAGCTGGGCGTAGAGAGCTTGATACACGTCAATTCACCGTCGTCATTTTGAAACCGGCTAATGTGCGGAACGCAATACCTGCTTACACACCAAGATAGGTATGGAGCTTCTCCATGTTGGTCTGGAGTTCCGAGTTTGCGAATGTGTCGATGATCTTGCCGTGCTCGACGATGTAGAAGCGGTCGGCGACGGTCGAGGCGAAACGGAAATTCTGCTCGACCAGCAGGATCGTGAAGCCTTCCGCTTTCAGCCGCGCGATCATCTTGCCGATCTGCTGGATGATGACCGGGGCAAGACCTTCGGTCGGCTCGTCCAGCATCAGGAACCGCGCGCCGGTGCGCAGGATGCGTGCGATGGCCAGCATCTGCTGTTCGCCGCCGGACAATTTCGTGCCCTGGCTGCCGAGGCGTTCCTTGAGATTCGGGAACAGATCGAAAATCTGGTCGAGCGACATGCCGCCGTCGCGAATGATCGGCGGCAGCAACAGGTTTTCCTTGACGTCAAGGCTGGCGAAAATGCCGCGTTCTTCCGGACAGAACGCCACGCCGAGGCGCGCGATCCTGTCCGACGACATGCGGATGATTTCCTGGCCCTCGAACGACACCGAGCCGGTGCGTTTGCCGATGATTCCCATCACCGACTTGAGTGTCGAGGTCTTGCCGGCGCCGTTGCGGCCGAGCAGCGTGACGACCTCACCGGGGCGCACATCGAAATTGATGCCGTGAAGGATGTGGGATTCGCCGTACCACGCTTCCAGATTCTTGACGGCGAGAACCGGCGAGCCTGCGACGCTGTTCATGGCGGGATTATTCTTGGCGGGATTATTCATGGCCCGCTCCCAGATAGGCTTCCTTGACCTGCGGATGCTTCGAGAGCGTGGCGTAGTCACCTTCCGCGAGGACCTTGCCGCGCGTCAGGACCGTAATGGTGTCGGACAGGTTGGCGACGACGTTCAGGTTATGCTCGACCATCAGGATCGTATACTTCTGCGAAATCCGCTTGATGAGCGCGGCCACCTTGTCGATGTCCTCATGGCCCATGCCCGCCATCGGCTCATCCAGCAGCATCATTTCGGGATCGAGCGCCAGCGTGGTCGCGATTTCCAGCGCGCGCTTGCGCCCGTAGGGCATTTCCACCGCAGGCGTATTGGCGAATTCGCTCAGTCCGACATCGTCGAGCAGATCCCGCGCGCGGCCGTTGAAACGATCCAGCACCGACTTCGACCGCCAGAAATCAAACGAGCTGCCGTGCTGACGCTGCAAGGCGACGCGCACATTCTCCAGCGCCGTGAGGTGCGGAAACACCGCTGAAATCTGGAATGACCGGACTAGGCCAAGCCGTGCCACATCGGCCGGCGCCATTGCCGTAATATCCTGCCCTTTATAGAGAATCTGGCCGCGGGTCGGCTTGAGGAACTTGGTCAGCAGGTTGAAACATGTCGTCTTGCCGGCCCCGTTCGGACCGATCAGAGCGTGAATAGTCCCCCGCCGCACCCGCAGATTGACGTCACTCACGGCCACAAAACCCGCGAATTCTTTCGTCAATCCGTGGGTTTCAAGAATAAACTCATCAGACAAGCGAGTGCTTCTGACATGCTGAAAGTTCATTCGAATTAAGCCTTCCAAATGCTGGCGCCGCAAGAAAAGCAGTTATTGATTGGCCGTCTGACTCTGTCGGCAGGATCTCATTGACTGGGACGATCGATCAAAATAACCGCCTCCCCGAGCAATTTGATCTCGTCTCGCTGGTCTTTCATCCGCAGTGCAAGCTTCATTAAGCTTTCACCAGATTGGTCGAACAACTCGATCACATGCCCTTCGCAAGTCAGCCGAGAGCCCACCTCAGCGACCGCTGTAAATCGACTTGAAAAATGACGGATACGGTGCGGCGGAACCACGTCCGTCAAAGCCTGGCCGGCGTACGCCATGACTAGCATCCCATGAGAAAATACATCGGGAAAGCCAGCTGACTTTGCGAAGTCGATGTCGACATGGATTGGATTGAAATCGCCGGATGCACCACAATACAATGCTAATCGGTGCCGGGTTATTGGAGGGAAACTCTTATACACGACACGCCGTCCTATCGACGCAGCACCATTTGATGGATTCACAGAGCTATCCATTCCGCACCATAATTGTACAAAGCGTGTCTGCGACGTGCACGTCATGTTGGTTTCTAAAATTGCTCTCGATCACAACACGGGTCAGCGCGCCTGCAGCTTTTACAGCGACATCTGCAACAGTCGAGACAATCGTTAGTGTATCGCCGACGACAACAGGCTCGTGATAGCTAAAGCTTTGTTCACCGTGCAACACGCGGGCAGGTTCGATCTGAAGTTCGGCAAGGAACTCGTATGGAGACTCATTGTCCAACATCTGGAGGCAAAACAAGTAAGTGGGGGGTATAGGAATAGCCGAGCAGCACCTGTCGTGCGCCGCCCTCTCCTCGCGATAGATTCGATTTTGCTCGTTCAGAGCATCCAGGAAATAGCGAAGCCGACGAGGCTCAACATACGCTATTACTGGCGCGAAACTACGACCTACGTCCGACTGATCGACCAAGACTCATCCTCATGATTGACACATCCTCATGATTGACACGCTCGCCTTCATTCAGGTTGTTGCTGCGGCCGATACTGCGGCAAATACGAGGGCTTTGAATGACCGGACTGTAAGTCGATGCAAGGCGTCGAACATGACTCACGCCCGCGCGGGAGAATGGAGGCGCGGCCTCGCTGGTGTTGAATTTTCGGCAGGCCTCGCGGAAAATGACCTGATCTTCGGTAAAGCTGAGCATCGTTCACCCAATAGCGTTCTCAAGCGGCTTGGATACCGGCCTGCGGCGACGAGCCCGGTTCTGGCTTAGTTAAAACCGGCGCTCTGCCACAAAACAGCCGACGCTTACTTGCCCTTCCAGTTCGGGGCGCGCTTTTCGGCAAAAGCCGCCGCACCTTCGCGCGCATCCTCGGATGTGAAGACACGGCCGACGATCTCCTGCTGCTTCTTCCACATCTGATCGTCCGGCCAGAGCCGGGACTCGACGATCACCTGCTTCGATGCTTTCACGGCGAGCGGGCCGTTTGAGCCGACAGCCGCGGCAAGCTCAAGCGCAGCCTCGATGGCAGGGCCATCGGTCACGCGGTTGATGATGCCGAGCTGATAGGCGCGGTCCGCGCCGAAGAACTCACCGGTCAAGGCGAATTCCATCGCGGCCCGGAACGGCATCTGACGCGGCATCCGCATCAATCCGCCGCCCGCTGCAGCCAGTCCGCGCTTTGCTTCGGGAATTCCGAACTTGGCATTGCGGTTGGCGACAATCATGTCGCAAGCCAGCGCGATTTCCATACCGCCTGCAAGCGCAAAGCCATCCACCGCTGCGATCAGCGGCTTCTTCGGCGGCGCTTCGGTCAGGCCTGCGAATCCGCGTCCCTGGATCGTCGGCCGCTCGCCCTTGAGAAAGCCGTTCAGGTCCATGCCCGAGCAGAAGGTGCCACCGGCACCTGTGATAATGCCAACCGTCAACGCATCGTCGGAATCGAGGCGATCCATGGCCGCCGCCACGCCTTCCGCAAGCGCTAGGTTAGCCGCGTTCTTCGCTTCTGGCCGGTTCAGGGTAACAATCAAAACAGCCCCGCGAACTTCCGTCAGAACAGGCGCACTGGGTTCAGACATCCGTTTCCACTCCCGTTTTATTTTATTGTCGAGACAATTCAGCGAGGCGCCATGCGAATGCCGTCGCTGCGCAAAGACCTGACGCGCCGCCAGTGACAACAGCGGCGATCGGCGGCACGCTCCTGGACGACGTCTCGGAAATGGACGTTGTCCGCGGCGCCCATCTCACCGAGACCACCTTTCGGTTATATCGCAAAGCTTGTTGCACACCGTCGATGCATTGAACTGTATCTGTGATGCGGTTCGCGAGAAACGTGGTGCCGGACCTGGCTGGACGACGCCTTCGACGCTCACGAATGTTTCTCGAGCGGAGAAATGAGGATGGGATGGCGCGTCCTGCATACTTAGTATGGGCGCAAAGCAAGCATCGAGCCCTTGAAATACTTTGACCCATTCCTCTTGAGATTTTGTTTTGAAGACTTTCGCAAACTTGATTTTGAGTGCGGGCCAGTTCGACTTATCATTCTGTGAGTCAACGTCGATCCCGGATAACTGGAGGCCCTTCAAAAGGATAGCATAAAACTTCGACTCCAGTGCTCCCACGGCCACATACTTTCCGTCCGCACACTCATATGCACCGTAGAACGGCGCTGCTCCATCTATGATGTTTGCCTCCCGTTCCGCCAACCACTTGCCCTGTGCGTGCAGCGAATAGAAAAGCGACATCAGAGAGGTTGCACCGTCGCACATTGCTGCGTCTACCACCTGGCCCTTGCCTGAGTTACGGACCTCAAGCAGTGCGGCGAGAACACCCATAACGAGATACATTGCACCGCCACCATAGTCGCCAACGAGGTTCAACGGGGCGACGGGCCTCCCATTGGACTCGCCGATCGCAGCAAGTGCACCCGACAACGCAATGTAATTGATGTCGTGGCCTGCCGCCGCGGCCAGCGGTCCGTGCTGCCCCCATCCGGTCATACGTCCGTAAACCAACCTGGGATTACGATCACAAAGAATATCGGGGCCAAATCCCAGACGCTCCATCACACCAGGGCGGAACCCCTCAATCACCACGTCCGCCAGGTCGCAGAGACCGACCACCGCACCGGCACTCACTGGATCCTTGAGATCTGCCTCAACGCGAAGACGGCCCCGGCTGAGAAAGTCCGTTTCACCGACAACGGTACCTGGTCTATCCACTCGAATGATGTCAGCCCCCATATCGGAAAGCAGCATCCCCGCGAACGGCACCGGACCGATGGCCTCGAATTCTACAATGCGTAGTCCTTTGAGAGGACCGTTCGCAGAACATGGTGCTGATGGCGTCAGCTGAGACTGTACAGACACTATTTCGGATTCCCGACAATTCTACTTTAAATCATGCGAAGTAAGCCGCGCTAACGCTTTCACGAGCGCGCATCAACCGTGCATCGTGAGGCCGCCAGAAACACTAATTACTTGTCCGGTGATGTAGCTCGCCTCATCGCTCGCAAGAAACGCAACGATCACCCAACGTTGTGGTGTAGCTGATCCGCGCGGTACGGCCGGGAGACGGAACGCTGATAGAGGTCAGCGCGCCGAAATAATATTGATCGGTGATGTTCTCCACGCTGAAGCTGAGCGTGGAATCGGCATCGACCTTGTAGCTGCCGAACAGATCGTAGACCCGATACGACGGCCAGGTGAACGTATCCGTGACGGAGGGCGGCCAGACACTTCCCGTCCGCGCCGATGAGAACTGCACGCGCCCTCCCAGCGTCAGTTTCTGATCGAATAACCGCACGCCCGCGGTCACGCTGCCGGCGGATTCCGGCGGGATATAATTCGCCGCGTAGTCGTTCTTCAGCGCCCCCGACGCGCTTCCGAGCCCTAATGAGAGCGGCGGTGCGCAATGACCGGTGGTCTCACAGTATTCGATTTTGGTATATTTTGTGAATGCGCCTTCGAGGAAGAACGAACCCGCGTCGTACCCGCCGGATATTTCAAAACCGCGATAGTTCGCGCTGTCTATATTGTACCATTGATACGTGTTGTCGTTTGGGTTCAGTCGTAGGCGAACGATGTAGTCGTCAGAATGGTTGTCAAAGTAAGACAGCTTGACGCGAAGCTTGTCGCCGGTCTGGAAGAAATTGTTGCGCAGAATGTTTATGCCGCCTTCGTAGTTCTTGGCGATCTCCGGCTGCAGATTCTGGATTGTTCCAGAGCAGTCCCTGATAATGCCAGTGAGATCTGCGCAGACTCGGGGGCCGATAGCCCTCCTTGTACTGGCCATAGAACTGCAATCCTTCGATCGGAGCGATCACAATGCCAGCATTGGGACTGACACGGCCGCCAGAGCGCTCGGGAAATTTGGTGAGATATCCCTCGCCTTCGGAACTGTAGTGATCGTAGCGGAGGCCGGTGGAGAGTGTCAGCCAATTGGTCGGCTTCAGGCTTGCGTTGCTGAACGTCCCGGTCATCAGTCGGACGCCCGAAGGGCCGTAGGTTTCCCAACCTTGCGATCCAGTTATCGCGCTCGCAAATTGCTCAGCCGTCGCATGTTCACGCGTGAATTCCACACCGTTGTCCCAGGAGAACTGGCCGAAGGGCGTGGCGAACACGGACGTGTTGCCGACGTCTCCGCCGAGGGTGCTAATGCCGGAAGGCCCCGGCAGTAGGCCGTGGCGTTCGGAGGCGACGTCGCTGAACCAGAGGTTGGCTCTCAGCTTCACATACGGATTGTCGGACGGCTCATACTTGTACTTGGCGGTGTACGTATCGACATGGGTTTCCGAGAGCGGGAACTGGCCGTAGGCCAGAATCCCTGAATTCAGGGCGAACTGATAGCTGAGTTCGTCGAGTTCGCCATAGCGGGAATTATAGGAGAGATAACCCAGTTCGAGCGACTGGCCGTCGCCCCATTTCACCTTGCCTTTCGCCAGGAACGAGTCGGTGTTCTCCGAGGTGTTGAAAACCTCCTGTCCCGGTCCGACGAGAGCATTGGCGTTGGTCGTCGGTTTGAATGTGATTCCGGCAGGCACCTTTGTTCCAGCGAAATAGTTACCCTGCACGTGCTTGGAATAGGCGACGATGAATTCATAGTTTTCCTTGATCGCAGCGACGGCAGCGCTGCCCGAATAATTATCACCGTTGAAGAAAGACGGTCGCGAGTCGGCGGCACTGTTGGAGCCGCCGGATACGAAGCTGGGCGCGCGTTCGGCAACCGCATTGGTCCCGACGCTACCCTTCAAGCGCGTGCCGAAAGTCTTGCCGTCCTTGACGATGTCGCCCGCCTCGAGCGTGCGGAAATTGACGCTGCCTCCAATCCCGCCAATTCCCACGCCTTCGCTTGGCCCCTTGGAAATATCCACCCCGCCGATGAGGTCGGGATCCACATAGGTCTCGTCGCGGTTTCCGATGTAGCCCCGATAGGAACTCGTCGTCTGCCGCGCGCCATCGATCATCGTGGCGACGCGGCCCATGCCCTGCAGGCCGCGGATGTTGGGATTGACCGATGTGCCGACGTGACTCCCTGCTGAAATCACGCCCGGCGTATTGATAAACACGTCACCGGCCGAGGTTGGGGGCAGGCGGTCGAGCTGTTCGCGTGAGACATGTGACACCGAACCCGGCGTTTCATAGGGCTTGTCGGCACTGGAAACACCACCTCCGCTCACATCGATCGGATCGAGCAGCACGCCGTCCGACGGAGTCAAGTGTTCCGCATTCGCCCCGGAACGGAGGATCGTCACGCTGTTGGCGCCCGTAAAGCGATAGGACAGGCCTGATCCAGAAAGAAGGCGGCTAAGAGCTGCCGACGGCGCCATGGCGCCGCTGACGGCCGATGAATTCCTACCTGCCACCAGCACCTGATCCGCAAAAATCTCGATCCGGGTCTGGCGGGAGAACGCGATCAGCGCACTAGTCAAAGGCTGCGCGGCAATACTGAGATCGCGCACACCGGCGCTACCCGTGGTGCTCGCAGGTTGCGCCGTCTGCGCGAATACAGACTGAACGGCCACGACGGGAGTTAGGCACGTGCCCGCCATCACTAGGGCGGCAAATCTCCCTGCGCACATGCGCGCACTCGTCCTACCCTGCCCCATCTGATTGATGCCCCGCCCTGCTGCAACTCAACAAAAGACCGCTATATCGCGGTGTCCTTTGTTGAAGACGACGGGAGGAGGAAAAGCAGTTAGTCGTGCGCGGGGATTTTTACAGATCGCTGTTTGGAATGATTACAGTCAGAAAATCGGTCGCGCGGTAAATCCGCAGCGATAGGGACTGAGCGATGGTATTAAGCGCTGCGTCACCGCCCTTTGCTTCAAAAACAGCGGTGACATGCCGTTTGCCGAGCGACTTGCCCAATAGCACAATCGAACCGCGGCGATACCGCCCGAGCTCAGCAAGCACGGCGTCCAGCGGAACATCCCGGAAAACGATCTGATCCTGCCGCCAGGCCTGGACCGCATCGAGGTCCGCCGCCGTAACGGCGGAGACCCTGTTCATATCATAGCGAACGGCCTGACCAGCCGAGACCTTCACGGGCGAACTCGTCGCGTTGCTCACCTGGACAGTGTTGCGGGTCACAGCGACCATGACTTCATCGGCAACCTTGACGTCAAACGCCGTGCCGAGAACTTTCACCTCGCCGTTTCCGGCGGCAACGACGAAAGGCCGACCCGAGTCTTTCGTCACCGTGAAGAACGCTTCCCCCGCCAACAACTTGATCCGGCGCTCGTTCGCACTGAATGATACGTCGATGGCGGTCGCCGCCCCCAGTTCGACTTCCGACCCGTCCTGCAGCGCGATCGTTCTGCGCTCGCCGATCGCCGTGCGGTAGTCGGCGAACAAGCCGACCGGCATCATCTGCCAACCGAATCCAGCCGCAATCAACAGAACAATCGAAGCGGCTGCGCCCTTCAGGGTGCTGGCGCGGCGGCGCGGTGGCTTGCGGGGCTTCTTCTGAAGAGAGCCGGCGCGAGCCGGCGGCACACGCGGAGCCACAGCGTCGAGTCCACCCCACATGCGCTCGATCGAACGCCACGCTGTCTCGTGAGCCGGATCGGCAGCGAGCCATTCCGCGAATGCAGCCCGATCATTCTTCGTTGCCTCGTCATCCCGCAGGAGAACGAACCACTGGACTGCCTGGTCATCCACCGTGGGTGTGTCGTTCCTGTCCATGCAGCCTCAAATGATGCAGCGCGCTGCCGAGATGTTCTCAAAAATCTCCCGACACATCATTGCTTATGCGGAGATTCGACCGTTTCCCGTTACAGGTAAGACGCTGCTGAGTGCGAAATCAACTAGCCGCTTAACGAAGAAATCTCGCCGAAGCGGGCCCTGAGGGAAGCCAGCGCCTTCACCATATGCACCATCACAGTGTTCTTGGCGATACCCAGTCGGTCGGCGATGTCGGTATAGCTCAGGCCCTCGAACTTGTGCAGGATCAGCACCTCGCGTGTGCGCGGCGGCAGGTCTGCCAGTGCCGTATACAACGCCAGAAGCTCTTCCTGCGAGATCAGCACGGCGTCGGGCAGCGGAGCTGGATCTGCAATCGTCTCATCCAGTTCGACGGAATTGCCGAGCGCGTTGCGCCGCTGCTGGCGGACCCGATCGACAGCCAGATTGCCAGTGGTGCGGAACAGATAGCTGCGAAGGTCGCGCACGTCCTGGCGCGGAGCGCGCAGCAAACGCAGGAACGCTTCCTGCACGATGTCAGCCGCAGCACTGGCCGACATCCCGCGCCCCATCAGGAAGCGCTGAAGTCGCCCGTGCTCATCGGCATAGAGCGCCGCCAGATTGCCCGTCAGATCATTCATCAAACGCGACACCAACCAAGATGATCACTGGACACATCGGCAGGATCATTCGAGCTACGATTAGCGACGACGCGTTTTCCTTGCAAACGCAATGATTTAGATTGGCTCTAGAGAGAAGATTAAAGCCAGGCACAGGATCGAGTTGCCAGAGCGCTTCCGCCCTATCCGTAGCGCTCTGGTGTTCGGGAGCTGCAACCTTCCAATCTTCCTGGCCGATCCAATCCCGGCAAAATCTTTGGGAGTAGTAGCTCGCGCCTTACGCGAGCAACTATGATGGCTGCCTCCAAGCCTCGAACCACCACCAGAACGGTCCGACAAGGGTGCGCCTACAGACGGCAAATGATTGTTCAATTCCTTCAGCAGTGAATGCAATCAAGACTGGCTTGCCGCGCGGCGGCCGTCGTCCGCTGTTGATCAGCTGTACTGTGAATTGCTCGCCGGCTGCGCTCAATAACGTCCAGCAACCAGGCTACTAGTTGTGCTTCTGCACTTAGCATCGCCTCCCCAAAACTCGCGGATTCTGCTTGCGGTAATGCTCGCCGTGCCCGTGGCATTCCATAACGTCTCATTACGCGAATGATCTTGAATCAATCGGCCGAGTATACTTGAACTTCTGCTTCGCTACTCTTCCCTGAACGCACGGTTGATCTGGTCCCTTAGCGGTTTCACGAGATAGGAAATCACCGTACGCTCGCCGGTCTGAATGAATGCTTCCGCTGGCATACCTGGGACAAGTGTGAGCTTACCGAGGCGAGCCAGCTCTTGCGGTGGCACGGCGATCCGCACAACGTAATAGAACAAGCCGCTTTTCTGATCCTGCGTCAGATCGGCGGCTATGCGGCTGACTTCGCCGTTCAGCTCCGGCGTTGTCCGCTGGTTGAAGGCGGACATGCGCAAAACAGCCCTCTGACCCAACCGTGTCTGATCGATGTCTTGGGGCATGATCTGCGCTTCGAGAGCCAGTCTGTCGCTGTCGGGCACGATCAGCATGATGGTATCGGCCGGAGAGATCACGCCGCCGACGGTGTGAACGGCAAGCTCATGCACCAAGCCGCTCTGCGGTGCGACGATATCGATACGTTTGAGCTGATCTTCCGCGGTGACCTTGCGTTCAACATATTCCGCCGTCTGCCCTTCGATATCGCGCAGGCTGCTCGCCACCTCGCTGCGCAGATCCTGATTGATTTGGATAATCTGAAGCCTCGTCTCCGCGATCTTGCCGCTGGACTGTGCCTGCGCCTCGACGAGGCGACCGCGCTCGCCGTCCAGATTAGCGCCTTCGCGTTCCAATGCCATCATGCGCTGGATGGGAATGAGCCCCTTTTCCCAAAGTTCACGAACGCCTTTCAACTCACGCTCGATGAGGGCAACGCCCCTCACCTTCGCTTCTTCCTGGGCCAGCAAGCCGCGTACTTCTTTCTCATATTGCTGGACACGCTCGCGAAGTTGCGCTTTTTGACCAAGGCGAGCCTCACGGCGGAGTTCGAATAGCTTGCGCTCACCCGCCACGAGTTGCGCAATGTCGGGGTCATTTTCCCGCATCTCTAATTCGAGCGGGAACGAGATCATCTCCGCTTCGTCGCGTTCGGCTCGCAGCCGCGCTCTTCGCGCTGCGAATTCATCAAGCCGTTTGGTGACGATGGCAAGGTTTGCGCGAGTCTGCGTCGCATCGAGTCGCATCACAACATCGCCGGCCGTGACTCGCTGTCCCTCGCGCGCAAGGATTTCGCCGACGACACCGCCAGTTGGATGCTGAACCTTCTTCACATAGGAATCGACCACGAAGTGGCCGGTTGCCACCACAGCGCCGGCAAGGTTCGTCGCAGCGGCCCATCCGCCAATGCCACCCAGGAAGATAAGACTGGCGAGGCCGCCAACGATGAGGTGATGGCGGATGGATCGAGAAACAATGGCGGCTTCAGCGTTTGACATCAAGTTCGTCCTCACCAGGTAAACCGCCTGCATCTGGCCCATCGGGTACATTTGCGATGATGCGGAGTGGCGCCGCGCCCCGGGAGGCAGGCAAATGCCCCGGAGACACGACCCCGTTCGGTGGTGGTGAACCCGGGGCCCTCAGCACCCTGGACAGAACCTCATCGCGCGGCCCGAACGCTTTCATTTTTTCCAGCTTCCATCATCAGCACGAAATCCACAGCGCCGAGCGCACTCGGGCGGTGAGCAATGACAATGGCAATACCCCTGCGCGCCCGGACCGATCCAATGGCCTTGATGACGGCCGCCTCTCCTTCCGCGTCGAGATTGGCGTTCGGCTCGTCAAGGATGACGAGGAACGGATCGCCATAAAGAGCACGCGCAAGGCCGATGCGCTGGCGCTGCCCCGCTGACAAAACGGAGCCTGCCTCGCCCACTTGGGTCTCGTAGCCATTCTTGAAACGAAGAATGAGATCGTGCGCGCCCGCGGCTTTCGCTGCGGCCACGATGGCGTCCGCGTGAGAATCCGGCTCAAAGCGCGCAATGTTGTCGCTGACGGTCCCATCAAAGAGTTCGACGCCTTGAGGCAGATAACCGATATGACGGCCGAGCGCTTCCCGATCCCATTGATCGAAGCTTGCCCCGTCGATACGCACCTTGCCGCTCGCAGAGGCCCATACACCAACGAGAGCGCGTGCGAGCGTGGACTTGCCGCTACCACTGGGCCCGATGATGCCGAGTGCGCTTCCAGCTTGAATGACGAAATTCACGCCGACAACCGTCGGCTTTTTCTCACCAGGCGGCATGATCGTGATGGATTCCGCGCGCAGATCCCGTTCCGGTTTTGGAAGTGCCATCATCTCGCCCGTCTTGGGCATCAGAGCGAGCAATTCCTTCAATCTAGTCCAGCTCTGTCGGGCCATCAGGAATGGCTTCCAACTTCCGATGGCGAGATCGACGGGTGCAAGCGCCCGGCCCATCATGATCGAGCTTGCGATCATCACCCCCGCGCTGGTTTCCTGCTTGATGACAAGATACGCACCGATACCGAGCATTGCGGATTGCAGCATCATGCGCAGCGATTTGGAAACGCCACTGAGCCCGCCTGTCACATCGCCCATGCGGCGGTTGGACGCGAGATAGTCAACGTTGGCCTTTTGCCAGCGCGCGGCAATACGATTACCAAGGCCCATGGCGCGCACGACCTCGGCATTACGCCGGCCAGCCTCCATTAGCGCATTGCGTCTCATTCCGTGTTGAACGGTCTTGCCGGCCGGCAGACGAGAGAGTGCATCTGTTATTATGGTGAGGGATATAAGAACGATCGCACCGACGAAGGCGGTCATTCCAATCCAGAAATGGAACAGGAAACAGATGCCGAGATAGAGTGGCACCCAGGGCAGATCGAAAAATGCTGTTGGCCCTTGCCCCGACAGAAAGCTGCGGACATTGTCCAGATCACGCAGCGGCTGGAGGCCATCGCCGGGCATCCGGGTTTCGAGCGGCAGGCGGGACACCGCTTCGTGCACGTGGCCGGACAGATGATGATCGAAACTCTCGCCAACTCGTAAAAGCACACGCGCACGAATAATGTCGAGCATGGCTTGGAAGGCGTAAAGCGCCACCGCAAGGATGGCGAGGCCGACCAGAGTCGAGATACTGCGGCTCGCGAGTACGCGGTCGTAGACCTGCAGCATGAATAGCGGCGAGGTTAGCGCCAGCAAATTGACCGCGCCGCTGACCAGAGCGATTCCAACGATCGCTGGTCTGAGCGTCGAGACGACCGCCGCAGCCAAAGGCTGCGACGGTACTTGCTTGGCCAAACCAAACATCAATTTCGGTCCGTGATTTAAACGAAAGCGAAATCGCTGGCGTTCAGGTTAGCCAGATTCGTTTGTTGGAGGGTGATGGAGTTGCCGGGGCTGTATTCGATGACGACATCACTGCCTTCTTGGCTCGCCGCCGCATAGACAGCGCCCCAATTGGCGAAGACAGACGTTGAGAATTCGATGACGTCAACGCTGGTCGAAGATGTACCCGCATTAAAGCCATCGATGACGTCCTGGCCGATTGTCGTCGAGGAGAACGAGAACGTATCGGTTGCAGCAAAGCCGTAGAGGGCATCGTCACCGGCGGTGCTGTGCTGCTCCGTTCCGACCTCGTCGAAATAGGCTTCCAGATACGAGATGTCGCCGGTCTGGAGGCCGTAGATCGCAAAGTTGAACGTGTTGTTTGCGGCCACGTCGCCAAGGTCGAGCGTGAGCTGGACGTCGTCGACGCTGAAGGTGCCGGCTGCAGTGCCGGAAAGCCCATCGCCAAACGTCAGTGTCTCAACCGTGCCGCTGAATCCGCCGAATATCGGATATGTGAAATCTTCACCATCCAGAACCACGGCGTTGGTGCTACCGCCGAGTTCGTCGCCGCCAGCCCATTGGTTGTCTGCGGTGTTGAACTCGCCGTGATTCGTGATCGGCGTCGGAGCAATCCAATCCTCCAGATAAGCCAGAAGATTACTTCCAGGATCGGCGAATGTAATGTTGACCGCTGTCATATTACCACTCCAGTTTGGGTTTCAGGATTTGTTCGTCATCTGACGAACCTCGGATCCGCGACGTGACCGCTACGGAAATCTGTCAAACTTGAATTCAGCCGACGACCCCAAGAACGATGGGAAGTAAAGAGATCGACACGATGCAATGCTTCGCGACGCCACGCCGTAAGCCAGCCGAGTCAATCGATGCATGCTTGTTCGAGGTCGGGTTATTTCTCCATTTCTGGATTTGAGACGCGCTCTTTCCGATAAGAGATGCATTTGAAGACCTCAGAAGTGATAGTTCAGGCCTAATTTGACCGTATGCAGGGTTGCCTCGTTGGCCGCTTCGCGGCCGTTAACGATGGTGGAACTGCCTGGTCTTGTTGCTGCCACGGTGTTCGCGATTACCACCCCGGCGCGGGCATTCGGAAAGTCGAACGCTGTCGCACCGAAGTGGGCATAGAGATATTCGGCCTTCAGTGACCAGTTGCTACCGAAGGCATACTCACCACCCGCACCCAATACCCATCCGATCCGAACCGCATCGGCGGTCTCCTTGAACCACGGCTGCGTCATCGTACCGACCGGGCTTGAGGCCCTCGTAGCCGTCGTTATGAACTGAGTGCGAGTCTCGGTTTCCTTCAGAAAACCCACGCCACCAGTGCCGAAGACTAACAGCCGATCAAAAGCGTAACCGGCACGGCCGCGCAACGTGGCCAGCCAGTTGAATTTATAATCCGTGGTATCCTGGAATTGATTATTGGATGCGAAGGCGGCGGCCTCGACGGCGATCCTCTCAGCATGGCTTCCAAGGCTGGTGCCGGAGAAATCAGCTTCGGCGCCAAATACGGTCCGGTTGGCGAATTGATAGTTGAAGCCGAACTGCGCGCCGCCGAGCAGATTCTTGAGACTTTGGTTCGCGGACTCTGTCGCAGGAACTCCATTGAGCCGTGCACGCAAGGCTGAGTTCGTAGCAGGGATTGCGTTCGTAGCCGCAGGGTTCATCGCGGCAGTCGTCCCATTCACGGCCCCGGACCCGTAGCCCATATGGACGCCGACATAGAAGCCCGTCCAATCCGAGCCAGGAGAATTCCAAGCGGCCCTGCCGAACGGCGCGACCGAGACCGGCGCCGATCCGCCGAATTTTCCGGTCAGGCTGGCGCGGATGGTTCGTCCCGGCGCCGGCATGTCGGTTCGATTGAGGGCATCCACATAGTAGCGGTCGAGCAGGTTCTCGGCGCTGACATCGAAGGTGAGGTCCTCGCTGATCTTCCATTGCGTGAAGGCATCGACGACTGTGTAAGGCACCCAAGGCATGCCGACAAAGGGGAATAGCGGATCAGGCGTCATGCGAGTCATCCGCTCGCCGACATAATTGACGCGCCCTCCAACCGTCAGCTTCTCGTCCAGCAGACGAACGCCCAGCGTCGCCGACGCGGTAAATCTCGGAGGAACGTAGTTCGTGAGGTAGTCGGTTTGCAGGGTGTAATCGACGCAGTTGCCGCCGGCGAAGCAAGGCTTGAAATCGGTGTAGTAGTTGAAGGCGAAGTCGACGAAGGCTTTCTTCGCATCGTAACCGCCCGAGAGCTCCACGCCCTTCACCACGACCTTGTCATAGTTGAAGAGACCGAGAACTCCGCTGCTGATTCCGCGCCGGCCGATATAATCATCGGTAACGTTGTCGAAGTAAGCGAGCTTCAGTCGCGCCTTGTCGCCGGCGAAGACCAGATCGTTCTTGATATAATTGGTGCCGACCTCCCAGTTCCGGGCCTGCTCCGCCCTCAGATTGGGATTGAAGACCAGAGCTGACGCCGTATAGGTCGATTCACGCAGGCTGGGCGGCCGGATGCCGGTCGTGTAGCGTCCAAAGATCTGCCAGCCGTCAACCGGCGTCAGCGTGATGCCGAAACTCGGGCTTACGCCGCTCCCGGTGTAATCCGCATAAGACGGATAAGTGGGATTGCGAGTATAGGTCGAAGGAGGAGTTCCTCGATAATGCGTCTCGTAAGTCAGATAGGTTGCACCGGCATCGACAGCGAGCCATCGCACCGGTTCCCACTTTCCGTTCACGAACAGCGTACCAATGCGCCGGGTACCGTCTGCAGGGCGGAAATCGGCAACGGAAGTCGTCGTGGTGACTTCACGCGGCGCGGCGTCCTCGAGCTTGAGGGATCCACCATATCGAAGAGAGAATACCGTCGAAGCGATGTCGAAGCGCGACGTATTCGCAGCATCGAGACCATAATTCTTCGACTGTGTCTTCCGGTAGAATGAGTCAGTGAATACGGAATAGACGGTGTCGTCGTCGATGCTGGACATCGCGGCATTCAGCTTGAAATCGACGAGGTCGGTGTCGGCCGGCTTCCAATTGTATCGCGCCGTCATCTGGTCCACGATCGTTCTTATCAGCGGCACTTGGCGGGACAGCGTGCCAATGGATTGCACGATGGTGGGCGTTACTTCGCCATATACGTTGTCATAGTGCAGATAGCCGATCTTGAGCTCATGCCCGTCCGCCGGCCGTAACGTGGTTTTCAGCAACGCCGACGCCACATCCTGTGAAGTGTTCAGGACTTCATCACCGTATTTGTAAGCTGACAGGGGCTTGGAATTGAGAACCGTGGTGCCCAGCGAATTCTGCGCATCATTCACGGTCAGCGGTCCCTGCGTGCCGGCAAAGTAATTTCCGGACTTCCGCCGTACAAAGGCGCCAACGAAATCGGCATTTTCCTGCGTAGCGGCTACGGCGGCGCTTACTGAGCCATTCCTGATGTCGAAGATCGAAGGCTCATCATGACGCCATGTGGTGGCGCCAATATTCGGAGATACGCCGTTTGAATTGCCACTGACCTTGACGCGCGTGCCGTAAGTATCTCCCGGCTTGAGAATATCGGAGACGCTCAACGTTTCGATCGCGACGGTGCCGCCGATAGCACCAGCCGAGCCGCCGTCGGGGCCTTTTGTGACGGTGATACCTCCAACCATGTCGGGATCGACATAGCTGCGGTTATCGACGCCGGCGTAGCCGCGCCATGTCGATGTTGATTGATCCGACCCGTCAATGGTGGTGGCCACGCGATTCATGCCTTGCATGCCGCGGATGTTGAGGTCTATGGCGGCGCCGTTGCGGTTTGAGGACGCGATGACGCCAGGCGTGCCAACGAACATGTCCCCTGTCGAAGTGCCGCGGAAACGCTGGATATCTTGCTCGGAGATGTAGTTGACCGAACCAGGCGTCTGGTACGGCAGATCGGCCGGGTTTCCCCTCCCTCCGGAGACATCAACTGGATCGAGCACCACCGTGCCGTCGGCAACCGGCGCGCTGGCGGGTAGCACGCCAATGACCGCCGTACGGTCAGCGGTTACGTGAAATGAAATGCCGGTGTTCCGCAGAAGTTGGGCAAGGGCCTGCTCCGGCGTGAAAGTGCCTTGAACAGCATTCGACGTGATACCTCGCGACGTCGTCGCCGACAGCGTAATCTGCAATCCGGACTGACGGCCGAAAGCGTTGAGCGCATTCGCGAGCGGCTGGGCCGGAATATTGAAACTTCGGGATGTGCCCGGGTTGTTATTCGTACCCCGGATTGGAACGCTTCCAGATGGCGCGACCGCCTGGCTGTTAGCCGGCGACAGGCCGCAAACGGCGATCAGTGCCATCGTTCCCGGGAGATACCAGAAATTCCTACTCTTTGGCGTTACGTCGTGTTTTCTTTCGCTGTTCTTTACTGAAACAACCATTTTACCCTGCACTTCAGCCTTCAACTCCGCAACCGCATTCAGCGGGCGCGCGCTTCCAGACCAAAGACGCTTGGCTCAAACTTTTTTTTCACGTTTCGCGCCGATTTGGCGTGAAACGCAGCTTTCGTTTTTAGATTCACTTAAAATCGGGAGAGGATCCGCGCAGATCCCGAAAGCTCACGCACTCTTCCGCCATGAGGCTGCACAAGAGCGCGAAGCGCGCGATCGGGATCATGTAGATCATACAGGCCGGTGACGGTCTGGCTCGCAAGCGTGCTGTCGGGGGATCGCGATCCATGCGGTGTGATACCGCTGAATCTGTTCGACGACGGCGCCAATCGTTGCACCATTGACAAAAAGCCGGCCGTCGCGCCATGCCGCGATATCTTCACTCGCAATCACGCTCTTGATCATCGATCCGGAATCGCGATCGACGACGAGCATCTGGCCTGGCGACAGGTTGGTTGCGGACTGCCGGCTAGCCGCATCGTAGAAAACGCCGACAGCGCCTCTGGCAAGTTCTATGCTCGTGGCTGCGGAGGAGAGACGCACATCGAAGGCCGTTCCGAGCACCTCGACCTTCACACCCTTGGCATCGACCACAAAAGGCCTGTCCGGGTTGCGGGACACGTCAAAAAAGGCTTCTCCAGCAAGCAATGTTACTTGCCGACGGCTGGCGGAGAAATTCGATTTGATGGCGCTCTCGGCGCCAAGGTAAACGGTCGTGCCGTCATCGAGGGTAACGACACGGCTTTGCGCCTTCTCAGTCAGATAGTCGGCCTCAAAACGCAGAACGAGTGAAGGAACTGCAAGGACAAGAAGACAGGCCGCAATGCCGGTGGCGGCGAGGCCAATGCCCCACCTCCAGCGACGGTCCTTTCGGCGCAACTGGCGGGAGGCGGAATCGCGCGAATTTTGAAGCGGCTGCGTCGACCAGACATGTTCATAGATCGGGGCCACTCCGCCCAGCAAACTCCAGGTTTTGCCGACCTGCCGCCATGCGCTGCGATTCTCTTCGGAACGGGAAAGCCATGTTTCAAAGTCCCTGAGCACACGGGAATCGTCGTTTGCCTCCTGGAGCCGGAGCATCCAGTTGGCGGCTTCGTCCAACGCGGCCTTCGATTTGTGTGCGTCCTCGCTCAACGGCATCCCTGCTGTATTCGCCCAGCACCCTATCTCAAGAGCATGCGGCTTGTGTCCCGCCTGCCCTGCATAGAAGACGAATAACTCGGGATTCTTTTTCACGACAAGGGAGTCGTGTCAGGATTATTCACGGCCGATCCGTCTTGCGATCTCGACCAGGGCCGTATGGATCATCCGATGTGCGGTGGCAACCGAAATACCCAGATGGGCGGCGACCTCCTCCAGCTTGCAGCCCCCGAAGCGGTGCATCTCGACGGCGATCCGCGTCTCGACCGGCATCTCCGCAAGCATCGCGGATACCCGCCGGATGTCGTCGCTAAATAGCGCCCGCTGCTCCGGTGTGGCCTCAGAGCGCGGGACCGTCCAGTACGGCACTTCGTCGGTCAGTTCGCGACTTTCGAGCTTTTTCCGCCGCAGGAAATCGAGCGAGAGGTTACGGACGATGCGATAAAGATAGGCTGCCGGCTGGGCAGGTCCATCGGACCAGCCCCGGGCAGGCACGAATTTGAGGAACGCTTCCTGGACAATGTCCTCGGCTGTTTCACGGGAGCCGAGGATCGGCGCTGCATAGTCGATCAGGGCTGCACGATGTGCGAGATAAACCCTGTATTGCCCCTCGCCCTTCTTCATATCGGGCACTCCGCCGGATGATCAGAATTAATTGCAAGCATCCCCGATGCATCACGCAGGCTAGAAAAAGCCGCACGGACAATGCTTATCGTCCGTGGCACCGGCGTGCGTATCTGTTTGGCGCATCCTGCCTTAAACATGAGTGCCTGTTTCCCGACCAGCCACGACCGCGAGGCACTGACCTCTATTGTCTAATGATGCCTGAATCCTTCTACAACCATAGATGTTTAGAGAGTCTCCAAAAACAGGACGACCCCAGTCGCGAGTCAACGCCGTGCACGATCAGCCGGCAGCATTCCTCTCACCCCTCGGAGGTATCGGCCCCGGCGATTGCCCAAGACCTTCTTGAACATCGTGACAAACCGCTGGCGCTCTCACATCCATGGTCGATGGCGACACTTTCACTCGACGTCAGGCGCTGGACCGCCATCGCAACACAGAGCAGTCGGCGTCACCGACCGAAGCTCCATCCCATTAAAGTATTCAGACTGAATAGTTTGATTGAAAAACTAATACATTTCCATAAATATTCATTCCGCAGATCCCGGCATGACGGCTTTACCGCGACGCGGCGACTGCCGATCAGACTTGATCTCTGATATTTTTCACGATACTAAAAATTGTCTTCAAGTAGAGCCACGGAAAGGGCTAGTGGCTCGCTCCTGCATCACCGATGCAGTAGACACTAGGTTTGATCACCCATTGGACGGTGGTCCTAGCTTTAGCCTACCTGCGGCTCTCCGGAGCCCATCTCTCACCGCTTTCACCAGCAACTGCTGGCGAGCGCTCGCGATTCATCGCTGGCGCGCGCTTTAGCACGGAGACAGGTATGCTCAATGTCCAATGGGTGCCGATCGGCACGCTTAAGCAAAATCCCCGTAACGTTCGGACTCACAAGAAGAGCCAAGTCAAGCAGATCGCCGACAGTATTCAGGCATTTGACTGGACGATTCCGATTTTGACCGATGAGAACCGGATGATCCTTGCCGGAACCGGCCGCTATCTTGCCGCCACGACGCTTGGACAACGTGAGATTCCGATCATCATCAAAACGGGACTCACTGAAACTCAAAAACGAGCTCTTGTGCTTGCTGATAACAAGATCGCGGCCAATGCAGGTTGGGATCATTCACGTCTTGCCGCTGAATTAGGGGAGCTAGCGACGCTCCTTCCAGAATACAACCTCGACCTCCAAATTACCGGCTTCGAGGCTGCTGAGATCGACAGTCTTATGTGTGACTTTGCCGATCTCGAAAGCGAGCCTGCTGATAATATCCCTCAAATCGAAGCCCGCGCCGTAAGCCGTGCGGACGATTTGTGGGTACTTGGGAATAATCGGCTTTTGTGCGGAGATTCCAGAGATGAGCTTCACATCAAACAATTGATGGGCAGCACCCGGGCATTCATGATTTTCACGGATCCGCCGTACAACGTACGGATCGGGTCCGTGCAAGGACGCGGAAAAAATTCAGCATCGTGAGTTTGCGGCCGCCTCTGGCGAGATGTCACGTGCCGAATTTACCGAATTCCTCACTCGGTGGATGTCTCTAGCCGCCCGATATACGGAGGATGGCGCTATTGTCTTTTGCTGCATGGATTGGAGACATCTTGGAGAGTGTCTTGCTGCCGGCGAACAGGCCTTCACCGAACTGAAGAACATCATCGCATGGGTCAAATCAAACGCCGGACAAGGCAGCTTTTATCGCTCTCAGCACGAACTAATCCTCGTGTTCAAGAACGGCACCGGCCGTTACCAAAACAATATCGAGCTCGGCAAGTATGGCCGTTCCAGATCGAATGTCTGGCAGTACGCCGGCGTGAATTCGTTCCGCAAGGATCGACTTGCGGATCTGTCGGTTCATCCAACGGTGAAACCGGTCGCTCTGGTTGCTGACGCCATGCGCGACTGCTCGCGGCGAGGTGACATTGTATTCGATCCATTTATGGGCTCTGGCACAACTATCCTCGCGGCCGAAAAAGTAGGCCGTAAGGCTTTCGGGATCGAGATCGATCCCCTCTACATCGACGTCGCTATTCGCCGCTGGCAGGACTTCACCAAGCGCGACGCCATCCTCGACGCCACCGGCCAAACCTTCGATGAAGTGGCGGCCACCCAGCAGTTCAATACGCCGACCTCGATGGGACGACTGACGCTCAACGTCCTTCTCTCCTTCGCCCAGTTCGAGCGGGAGCTGTCCTCCGAGCGCGTCCGGGACAAGGTTGCCGCCTCTCGGCGCAAAGGAAAGTGGACCGGCGGCACGGTGCCGCTCGGCTACGAGGCTCGGGACAAGAAGCTCGTCATCAATGCCATCGAAGCAGAAACCGTCCGCATCATCTTCCGCCGCTATGTCGAGCTGCAGTCCTTTGGCCGCCTTGTTGCCGATCTCGACAAGCGCGGCGTCGTCACCAAGCGGCGAAACACCAAGGTCAAGAAGTTCAACGGCGGCATTCCATTCACGTACGGCCCTCTCGCTCATTTCCTCAAAAACCGAATTTACATTGGTGAAACTGGTCACGGCGGCAAGTGGTATCCCGGCGAGCATAAGGCAATCATCGACCGCGGAACCTTCGACAAGGTGCAGGCACTGCTGGCAGCGAGCACTAGCAAACGGAAAATCAAACGATCCGAAAGCGGAGCACTCCTGATGGGCAAGCTTTTCGATGATCGCGGCAACGCGATGAGCCCGAGCTTTTCGTCAAAGAACGGCGCCCGTTATCGCTTTTATGTCAGCTCAGCAGTCCTGCGCGGGCGCAAAATTGAAGCCGGATCGGTCGCACGTGTCTCGGCGACCGACATCGAAGGGACGTTAATCAATGCCCTGCGCCAACGGCTGAAAATCGACAAATCCGTGTTGGATGCAGATGTTATTGGCGATTATGTCGCACGTGCCGAACTAAGCAGCCGCGCTATCAAAATCACCCCCACGCCGGCAGCAAAGATTCGATCGAATAGATTCACGATCCCTTGGCAGGTGCGCCCAGCGGGGGCAGCGGCAATTATTGAGCAAGACAGCGAACGCCAGCCTGACGCAAAACTGGTTCAGGCCATTGTTCGAGCCCATGCGTGGCTGCGTGATCTAAAGAATTTGAAATTTGACACAGCTGAGGCGCTGGCGGCCTCGGTCAAGCTGCATCCGAAGCTGTTGCGGCAAGAACTGCGTTATGCCTTCCTCGCGCCGCCCATTATTGCGGCCATTCTCAACGGCGACCAGCCGCAGATGTCGCTCGCGCGGATTCCGAAGACCTTACCGCTGGCATGGTTGGAGCAAAGTCGCGCCCTTGGTTTCTCAAGCTCGAAATCACAGATCTAGCCATGAAATCTGTGCGCCCACTTTGCGACAAGAGCGGGGGATGACTTTCAAATGGATGCTAACGAAGCGCTGACGGAAACTCTCCGGTCCTTTCGTGAGTCTTTTTTGACACAGGGTGGATGTATCCCAGACACCAACCTCGAAGCACGGTAGTCAAATCAGCCAAGCTGTGCAAAAACGTTACGCTGCTGGAGAAATCCGATGACATACGCCGACTCTTCCCCTTCCTTTCCTTTCGCGGATAGCCGCGAAGCGTCGTCGCGGCCCCGGCTGTCTGTGAAGATCCGCGGCAAAGCCATCACAACGACACCTGTCTTCGCTGCGTACTGGTATTTCGCTGCTGAGCGGCAACGCATCTTCTTTCGACGCCTGCAGGGTTCACTTACGCAAACGACGAGCGATCCGGTGTTGAGCGTTTACAAATTCACGAATGCGTACCGCGCCTCGGACAGAGTCAGCCAATACCTGATCCGCAGCGTCATCTACCGTGACGATTTGCCCAATGACAAAACAAACGTCTTCTTTCGCACGCTACTTTTCAAGTTATTTAACAAGATCGAGACTTGGGAAATGCTTGAAAGAACGGTGGGCCCCATCGTTTGGGAGACGTTCAGTTACGAACGCTATAATCGCGTTCTCGCGCAATGCATGAAAGCGGGCAGGCGTATATATTCGGCTGCTTATATCATGCCGTCAGCCGGTAGCTTTTTCGGACACAGCGCCAAGCACCAAAACCATCTCAAGATGCTTGCATATCTTGTGAAGGAAGAATTCCCTGCGCGGTATGTCGCAACAGAGAAAATGGCGGATGCGTTCGCCCTTCTTCGCTCGATACCTTCGGTTGGCCCTTTCCTTGCGTACCAGTATGCAACTGATCTCAACTACAGTCGGCTGACCAACTTCGCGGAGGACGACTTCGTCGTCGCGGGGCCCGGCGCACTCGATGGCATTCATAAATGTTTCGTCGGCGTAGATGGTATTAGCGCCGAAGATATCATCCGTTATATGTGGGAAACCCAGCAAGAGCATTTCGCCACCCAGGGTATCGATTTCAAGTCGCTATGGGGACGCTCGCTGCAACTGATCGATTGCCAGAACCTGTTCTGCGAAATCTCTAAATATGCCCGCGTCGCATTCCCAGAATACTCCGGAGTCGCCGGACGCACACGTATCAAGCAGAAATTTCAACCCGGTAAGATCGCGCCTGCACCCTGGTATCCGCCGAAATGGGGCATCAACACGCGAATCACCGAAGGTCTATTTTGATACATCCACCACGTCTGCAACATCGGCGATCGCCGTGACGGTGCAGAGAATACTGCCAGCCGATTCGATGAACGCGGCCTTATAATCGACTGCCCGCAATGCCCATGCCCGATCGAGAGCCTTTTCTCTCGCTTTCACATAGAGCGCGTTTGTGTCATCGAGTCGAACTTCGATCTGTGACCAATAGGTTTCACAGGCAGCGTCCAGTCCGAGCGCGCCCATGAGCGCGCGCTTCACGGCGAGCACGTAAGCCAGACGCGCAGGCGTCGTCGCCTCCGCCCGCTCTTGCGCTGACAACATCTTTTTCACCTCGCGGTCGGACGGCGCAAGGTCCGCCGCCCCCATGCCGAGGCCGACGGTGATGCCCTGCACGTTTGGCGAGACGGTAGGCTCAAAAGTGAGGCGGCGGTTCGCAAGATCGACGTGCACGGTCCCTTGCATCTCCTGGCATAACTGATGAAACATTTCGCAACCCGCGAAGATAGCGTCTTCCCACTCCCAAAAGGTATTATGCCAAACCTCCAAGCCTTCGACATACATGCGCAGCGTCTTCAAAAGACGGAAATTGATAAGCGAGCGGCGCGGAAACAGTCGCGTCGGCTGGCCGACAATACAACGGCCGGACGCTCGTGCTTGCCGATCGCCTTCCGAATGGATGGCTTTGATCACGAGTTCTTCGACAACCTTCGCGCGACCTCCGTCTTCGACTTCATCGACCCGATCGTTGCCACTTTTGCGCTTACGCTTCATGAGACCGCGAATGACCGGCGACCAGCCAAGATGGGCGATGAAAGCAAGGTGGATCACATCGTGGAAACGGTAGCCGTCGTTGTCGTAGAAGTTATCGCTGAGATCATCGCCGAGCGGCCTGCCACCAAAATACATGCGTGATTGTCCTGGCCCGACGCGAACGAAAGACACGTCGAAGCAGCGGGGAAATTGTTCTTTTGGATCGCGGGCCTCGTCATGCAGAGCGGTCGGCGCGCCGCGCTCAGAGCGGAAGCTGACCTTCGTGCGATTGAACGCAATGACATCGTCAAGCGAAAGATGGTACAGACTGGCCATTGCCGACAGATGCCACGCTATTTCGCCGAGCACGACGTTGGTCGGTCGGTCAGCGACATTCTGGTTTAAGTCGATCTCGATAGCGGGCAGCGATGGGCGAAGAAGTTCGGCACCGAGTTGCCACAAGACAGCTTGGCAAACCTCGATAAGCACCCTGCCGTCGGTGCGCGCCGTTTTAAAGGCGAGCTTCTGATAATCGTCGAACAGGAAATCGGGCGATGCAGGAAAGCGCGCAGCTTCTTCCAGGAAGTCCGTACGCGCCCGGGGATCAAGCGCTGCTGCGATAGTACGCGCGCGTTCATCCGCGCCGCCGATTTCGGCACGGAGATTCTCAATGTCTCCGGTCAGAACGTCAAAGGGACCGTCGTTTGCGAGCTGCGCGGCAGCGAACAGATACCAGAAGGCGTCGCCCAATTCCTCGCGGATCTCGTCGTTGGGCTGATCCCAGCCCGTCTCACCGCCTTCGCCGAGCACTTTCTTCTTAACGGCGGCCACCAGCTGGCCTATTTCACCGACGAGACCGTACATCGCGATCGAGAGCGCCTCATCGCGCGGCTTGGCGATAAACTGGTTGGTTTGCCGAACGAACTGTTGGTAATGAGCGACCTGCATCATGCCCTCCCCTGCCGCTCTTTCGGCTTGCGCTTCTTCTTTTTCGAGGAATTGCCAATGCGCAGGCTCGTCAACGTTGCCTCGCGCGGGCATGCCTTCAATCCAGGCTACAATCTCCTGCTTCTGAGGCTCGGTGAATCTGTACCGGTGACCAGGGCCGGTCTTGAGGAAGCACGCAATATCCGGCGGGATCGGAATGCCAGAGCGGCCCCAGAATGCGAATGTCCGGCCGAGAAGAACCTTGTCGGTCTTGCCGGTATCGCGCTTCAGATCGCCAAGCGAAACGCTGCCGTCGTCGTTACTATGGAAGGAATCTTCCTGATGGTACGTGCCGTTGTCGTCGCGGTGATAGATATTGTCGCCGTAGCGCAGATGCGTCGTACCGTGCATCACCGCCTTCTTGCGACGAAATCGCCGATCCGCCCAGTACTCATCGAACGTCAGCACTTCGTCGATCTTCATCCAATAGGTCAGATGGCCCCGCAACTTCGGCTTCACGGCGCCGGTGCCCAGCACATAATCGCCGACCTCCGCTACCTTGCGAATATCGGGCTTGCAGCATCCCAGGCTGCACACGCCGTGGAAGGGATTCGGCGCGAATCCGAGATCATGCTCGATGACATAGAAGAAGACGTTCATTTCGGCTGGGCCTCCTCGTCAACACACAGATTGCGCTCGGTGTAGACCTTGGGAATTACGTCTCCCGACGGCATCTCAAAGATCAACACATCATCGTCGGCCGCGGCCGCCTGTAACTTCTCGGCGTTCCACGGCACAATGGAATAAGCATATTTGCGTGCCGATGCTGGCACCTCGATCTCGGCCTCAGCGCCTTCGGGCCACACACATATTGCGCGGCGCGCCCCGTTGGAGACCTGCTTCACATCGTCTTCGAGGTCGGGCGCCGCACACGCCGCTGCGGATATCGGGATCAAGATCACCTCGTCGTCGCAATCAACGAGGGGCGCGCCGATCTCTAAAACCGTCTCGATTTCGTCGGCTGCAAATCCGCTAGCGGCCGCCAGCGCCGAAAGGGCGGCGATTTCCTCGGACGTCAGATGCTTCGTAAAAATCCGCAATCGGCGCATGAAGGCCTCCCTACCATACGTTGCAGTTACTGAGCGATACACTTCGAATAATTGGTCCCATATTGGGATCATGCATGATTTTTACTTGCCGTCAATAGAAAATGGTCCCAATATGGGATCGCGGAGTGCAATGTGCGATTCTTAGGGCAAAGTGAAGTTTCGGCCTTTCTAAGCGGACGGCCAGACTACAGCCCGCTGGTGCGGGCCTGGGTGTCGGAAATGAGTCACCGCGACTGGGACTGCGCCAGCGCGCTAAAGGCCGATTTCGGCCTCGTCGATATTTCGGCTTTACCCGCAGTAGTTTTTTACCTTCAGCCTACCGCCCTGCGAGATCGACACTCTCATCGACTTCAGGAGGCGCACTGTCCTCCTCACCGCGCTGGCTGCCCCAACGCCTTACCGGACTATAAAACAATGACCATCAAGCCCATTCGCACGCCCGCCGACCTGAGGACATCGAAAGCCCGATTGGCTTTGCTGATGACGGCACCGAACACGGATCAGCACGATGATGAAATCGAAGTTCTGACTACGTTGATTGAACAGTACGAACAGAAGCACACGCCGATTGATGCGCCGACGCCTGTCGCGGCAATAAAATTCCGCATGGACGAGAAAGGACTTTCTGCGCGACAGCTGGAGCCATTCATAGGAACGCGCGCCCGCATCTCCGAAGTTTTTTCGGGAAAGAGGCAGCTCTCGATTGATATGATTAGGTCCCTACATGAAGGCTTGGGCATACCCTATGAGTCTCTCATAAGTGGACGTAGCTCAACTCACGATCATGGAAATGTATCTACTCCGGTTGTCGATAAGTTGAATGAGCTCGGCTTCAACATCAGAGCAAATGACATTGGCGCCTTCATTTCAGCGTCTATGAGCAATCCTTCACTTGCCCTGTTGAGGAAGACGCGCACCCAGCGCGCCGCGTCCAAGACCGATCAAAACGCTCTTCTTTTATGGCAAGCAGCAATACTGCAGCGCTCAGAACAATCACCTCTCAAGAGCCAATTCAAGCACTCGGCATTTACGAAAGACAGTTTGAGACAGCTCGCCAAGCTAAGCGTAAGAGCGGACGGCCCGAGACAGGCGATCGACAGGCTCGTCACATTCGGAATTTCTGTTGTGATTTTGCCTGCTCTTCCCGGCACATTTTTAGATGGCGCCGCCATGGTCAATCAAAAGGGGACTCCTGTAATCGGCCTTACCCTGCGGCACGACCGCATCGATAACTTCTGGTACACGCTCTTGCACGAATGCGCGCACGTAACGCTTCATTTTAATGAAATGATTCGGACGAACGAAGCGTTCATCGATGACATGGACATACGGGGTGAGGACGACTTCGAAAGGGAAGCCGATGCCCTTGCAAGAGAGACTTCTCTCATTCCTCCGCAAATTCATTCAGAAACTGATTGGAATGATTCCACAAGTCTTGATGAACTACATGCGCTTTCGTCTCGAGCACGCGTGCATATTTCGGTTGTTGCCGGTCGATGGCAGCGAGACCACCAAAACTACAAACGCTTTTCCCGCTTGATCGAACGAAATTCCATAAAGCCAATGCTTAACTTAGGAGATTAGAGAGTAGCAACATTCAAACTTGAGCGCAGCGAAAGGTCAAAAAGCCGCAAAACCTCATAGATTTTATCTTGAGCGGCGTTGAGAGAACGATAGCGCGCTTTTGCGGCACGAATGAAGTTCGGTGTAGATGATTTCTTAAGGTTTTCTTTCGGTCAGCGAGAGACGTTCGGATACCGAATGTTGTGGAATTTACCTGAGCGAAGTTGTCGTCGCATACCCGGCGTTGTGAAATTCCGCGACTGGTAGCTGGTTAGCATGAGGCGCCCCCAGCCCCGCCGCCGTGCCTTTGAACCTACACCCGACAGTCCAAATAGCGGGGCACGTGCGGAAAAACGGCTATCGAGCAAGCAGACAGCCAAACGGACGTGGCCTGCTTGTACTTGTGAAGAACACGTCGCTGTGTCCTAGTTATTTCAACAGACAGTTGATGCCATGATCAGTCAAATAAACGGCCGGGGGGCGACGTGAGAATAAGCAAGATATCGATACAGAATTTCAGAGGGATACTGCTCGCCACTCTCACACTTCCTAATCATGCGGTGCTTATCGGAGACAACAACACGGGAAAGTCGAGCGTTCTTGAAGCAATCGACTTGGTCTTGGGACCTGATCGCCTCAATCGCCGCCCGCCAGTCGATGAACATGACTTTTTTCTCGGCAAGTACCTCGCCAAGCCGGCGGCGAAATCTGAGCCAAGCGCCTCAAATATAGTGGGCAGCCCCGCGCAGGCCGACGTTGGAAGCCCAGACGAGGCAGAGTCCGCACCCCGGATTGTAATTGAGGTGACCATCTCGGATTTATCGGAAGAGCAGCAGGCGCGATTTGGGGATTATATCGAATGGCTGAACATCACAAGCGGCCTGCTTTATGACGTACCGGATCCGGCTGGTGTTGATGCTGCAGCAATCGTTGCGGCGCTGCGCGTCACCTTCATCGGCCAATACGATCAAGACGAGGACGATTTTGGCGGGAATACCTACTTCTCTAGAAGCCTTACGGAGAGTGATACGCCGCAGCCCTTCACAAAGAAGGACAAGCAGAAATGCGGCTTTCTCTATCTGCGGTCCTTGCGGACGGGATCCAGAGCGCTCAGCCTAGAGCACGGAAGCCTTCTAGACATAATTCTGAGGCTGAAAGAGATCAGACCCCAGATGTGGGAAGACACTATCTCAGGTCTCTCGTCTTTTAATGTCGCCCACGACCCGGAACTTGGCATTTCGGGAGTGCTAGAAACCATCAACAGGTCCCTTAAGAAATATGTGCCTCGCGAGTGGGGTGTGAAACCGCACTTAAAGGTTTCGACTCTGACCCGCGAAAATTTGCGCAAGGTCATTACCGCCTTCATCGCGACGGGCGACGGGGATCACGCTGCGCCCTTTTTTTCGCCAGGGAACGGGGACGATCAACATGCTCGTTTTGGCGATGCTTTCGCAGATCGCCGAAGACAAGCAGAATGTGATCTTTGCTATGGAGGAGGCAGAAACGGCGATTCCGCCCTACGCGCAGAAGCGCATCGTTCATGAGCTTCGCAAGCTGTCCTCACAGTCGATCTTCACGTCACACTCACCCTATGTGCTGGAAGAGTTTAGCCTTGCAGAGACGGTCATTCTCTCCAGGTCATCGACAGGCCAACTGACCCAAGCTTCAATCGTGCTCCCAGATAGCGTGAAGCATAAACGCTATCGGCAAGAGTTCCGAACCCGTTTCTGCGAAGGTCTGCTTTCGCGCAGAGTGCTGATCGCGGAAGGCGCGACAGAGGCCGCATCCTTTCCGGTAGTGGCAAGACGCTTAGCCGAACTCAATCCCGACAAGTACGACTCGCTGGAAGCCTTAGGCATTTGCACGATCGATGCGGGGACGGAAACCCAGATTGCTGATTTAGCGGGGCTGTATCGCAGCTTGGGAAAGCGAACCTTTGGCGCATGCGACAAGCAATCAATCACAAGCAAAGCCGCGATTGAGGCGCAGGTCGAACACCTCTTCATGCATGATGAAAAAGGCTTTGAGGGATTGGTCCTAAAAAACACCACTCAAGCCGCACTGGAGCGCTTTGCAGATGTGCTCAGTTGGCCTCCCCATCTATTGGTAAAATATCCGAATCCGAAGGCCAAGGCCGTCGCAGCAATCGGCGAATATTTCGCGTGGTCGAAGGGAAATTGGGGTGTCGCTGATTTCCTCGCGCAGTGCAGCGAAGCCGAAATCCCGCAATGGCTCCGCGAGTCTTGCGCAAAGCTTAAGGCGCTATGCGATCCGCCGCTTGTCGCCGCAGAGGATCTGCCAACGACCGCGAAAAAACTTCCTGACGATGTCGCCGCATTGCTCGGATAGGGGCCGCGACATTGGTTGACCTTACCAAAGTACAGCAACAGATCCTAGATACGAATGGCCACTTGCTGGTCACGGGCGGTCCCGGTTCGGGCAAGACAACGGTTTCGATCTTGAAGGCTGCCAGGATCGCCCGTGAACATCTGCGGCTAGGTCAAACAATTCTCTTTCTGAGTTTCGCGCGAGCCACCGTCTCTCGCGTCTTGGAAGCCATTGACGAGGAGCGCCAGATCGCGGCCGAGGAAAGACGACGGATCGAAGTCGATACTTATCATTCATTCTTTTGGCGAATCCTGAAGGCCCACGGATACCTCGTCGGCTTTCCACGAAAGATGACCATTCTCACTCCGCCAAACGAAGCAATCGCGCTTTCCGCCGTCCGCAGCGGGTTCAAGGCGAATGCAAAGCTTACAGACATAGAGAAAGCGGTGAAACGTCAGCGGGAAGACGAGGAGAGACTTCGCCTAGCCCGGGACGAGGGAAAGATTTGCTTCGACCTCTTCGCAGCCCAGGTCGGCACGCTTCTCCACAGATCCGAAAAGATACGACAACTCGTTTCAACCAAGTACCCGTTCATCATCCTAGATGAATTTCAGGACACGAGCGCGGACCAGTGGCTTGTCGTGAAGGCTTTGGGGCAGAATAGCACCCTGATCGCGCTTGCGGACCCGGAACAGCGGATCTTCGATTTCATCGGTGCCGACCCCGCACGTCTCGATCATTTCAAGATAGCCTTCGCACCGACGACGCACGATCTCAGCACCGACAATCATCGGAGCATGGGGACCGACATCGCGGCCTTCGGTAACGACATCCTGACGGGGAAATTTCGGCAGGACACATACCTAGGCATTGATTTTCAGGGCTTTGAGTCGAACCCCAACCAAGCGTTTAGTACACTCACCACACAAACCTTGCAGGCGCGTGCGCGCCTTATCAAAACTGGCAAGAAGAATTGGTCCCTGGCGATCCTCGTGCCGACGAAGAAAATGACGCGACTCGTGTCAGACGCGCTTCGAGAGCCGCAGGGCACGCTGCCCGCCATATCGCACTCCGCCGCGGTCGACATGGAAGGCCCTATCCTAGCCGCGGAGGTCGTCGCGTTCTTGTTACAGCCTCGCCGTGGCGAGCGTCATTTTGGCGATTTCGTCGATCTACTGTGCAGTTTCTTTCATGGAAAAGGCGGCAACGCACCCTCTAAAAGCAATATGGATGAGGCCAATAGACTTCGGGTCGCATTTCAGAAGTGGACGCTATGTCTGACCGCAGGAAAACCAGTCCCCGGCAAGAGCGTCCTTATTGCCGTTCAAGCGGTCTATTCACAAGCATACGCCGCCGTGTTGATTGGCGATCCAGATGTGGACTGGATAACCATTCGATCGGTTCTGGAGCAAGGAGCTTGCTCGCGCTTGAAAGAGATCGCCGTCGAAGTACGAAATGTCCGACTCCTGGAGCGAGGAACCCAGTTACGCCAGGCACTGGCGCAGGACTGGCGCGACAATGGCGCCTATCAGAACGCCCTGGCAGTTACCCGTCAGTCGTTTGTGCAAGAGCATTTTGCGACGGGCCATAAGCCGGAGCGCGGTGTCGTTGTTATGAACATGCATAAGGCGAAAGGTAAACAGTTCGACGAAGTAATCATCTTCGAAGGTTGGCCGCGCAGAGCAAAACGAGAGATTGTCGCTAATCCTGATCGTATAGTTCAATCGAACTCACGGGTAAATCGATCGAGCCAAACGAGACAGAACTTTCGGGTCAGCATCACACGGGCAAAGACGCGTACAACTATTCTATCGCCTAACGACGATATCTGCGTTCTCTTGCTTTCTGATGAATAGCGACCTGGCAACACCCTCATTGGCGTGAATTTAAAGCAGCATCTTTGCAGGTTGCTGCAGGAACACATTAAGCGACGCACCAGCACCAATCACCAACCACTACACGGGAACCGATGCCTCGACCGCCACAACGCATACCCAAGATTTGAAATCTGCATTGTGTAAAATATCGGTCCGTTCGAGCCTCAGATGTTCCTGACGGGGGTGGCAATGGGAGGCCACGCACTCAGGCGCCGCACAGCAAGGGTCACAATTCTATGTTGCTGCCGGAAGTTGCTGAGATCAGGAAAAATGGCACTGCAAGCTCGACCGCGCAGTGGTTTTATTCTCCGGTCTCTGGAGCGAGTCTCCCGAAAACGGGAATTCTTCAATGGTTGTCTGGAGAATGCCGGCCGATTTCAGAATTTAGCGGTGAGAATCCGGTCTCCGTAGAGACTCCGCATGCCTGAAAAGCCCGCAATTTGCGGGCATTTCAGCCTCAAAAGAAGGAAATTCTCCAAAAACCTGACTGGCTGGCTGGCGACGCAGTGCAGATCGGACCGGTCTCCACGTGAATTCACTGCTAACAGGGAATTTTACAGGGAAATATGCGATTTCGAGGCGCCCGGAGACGTTTTGGAGCAAGAAACCACCGTGCCGCAGAGGCTTTTCGGACAATTCCCTACTCAAATTAACAGGGAAAATATTTCGACGAACAGGGAATTTCTGTTGAATAACAGGGAATTTCATACGCGAGGAGTAAGCGTCCATTTCTCGCACACTTGTTTCGTCCGGCCGCGGCCGCGATCTGTTCTCCGGCAAATTTGTAGCTGAGGGGACGAGATGTCAGGATTACGCGAGCGTTATGGTGAGGCTTTCTGGCGCACGCATCATGAGGCGTGGTGTCGTAGTGAGTTGAATCAGCGGCAGTATTGCGAGTCTCAGGGGATTCCGCTGAAGGCGTTCGGCAACTGGCGGGCGAAGTTGAAAGCCGAACCACAGCTGCCCGAACGCAAGCTGCTCTATCGGCGCCGCAGCCTAAGTCATACCCTTAGTCATGGTCTAAGTCATGGGCTTAGTCATATGACTTACGGCTCGATCGCTTCGGGTCCGAGTGTTCCCCCGCCACGCGATGGTCGTCGGCGAACGTTCAGCGAAGCCGACAAACGCCAGATGGTTGATGAGGCGGTGCGACCCGGTGCGAGCCTGTCGGAGGTCGCACGCCACAACGGAATCGCAGCGCGTGTCCTGTTCCGCTGGAAGCAGGAACTGACGCCGCCGGCCGCGCCCATGTGGGCTGCGGACGGTGAACATGCGGACTGCCCGGCGTGCGACGGCGAAGGTACCGGTCGCGTGTTCGGCGGACTCGCGGCACTCATACTCAATCTTGTCGTTTCGGCCGAGCATTTACAATGACCAACGTTGAGAAGCGCATCGACAAAAGTGGAACGGACTTATTCTTGTCGACGGCGACCCTGCGCGGCCGACCGCATACCTCAAATGGTTGACTCGACCGAGCAGCTTAAAAAGGGCCTCGTCAGGTGGAGCACAGGTCACGCGCGTTCAAACCGGCCGCCCCCAATGTGGGCGGGCCTTTTTTTTCGAGTGCGCCATGTTGGATATTATTTGCGGATTGCCCACGCGGAGATATGTTAACCTGAGACTTGGTAGGCCAGTCGCGCGTCCCATTCAGAGCTTTCGCCAACGCGTCGCCGAACTGAAGCGACTGCGCGAACAGGTGCGCAGTGCGGAGCTCCGATTGAATAGAAGCCGAGCGCTAGACGTCCGGCTTCGTACTGCAGCTCTTCTTGACTGCAAAACGGGTGGCCCGTTGTCACATCGTGAGCAGTTTGACGAGGCGCTAGATGGCGTCTGGTGGGGGTAGGTAAAAACCCGCCGTGCGCTTGGGATTCAAGCTACTTCAGTTGGTGGTGGACCGACAATAAACCGTGGCAAATCTCTCAAAGTTGAGGCCAACCATGCTCCATTCGAAACCGGCATATGATCCACCGACCCTAACAGTTTTGCGGCGCGCGCTGGATGAAGTGCTGACCGACCATCGATTTTTGAAGTCGACCTCAACGACCGCCCTGGAGATTGCTGAGCTTATACTTGCACAAGCTGCGACCGGCGAACGTAACCTTGAACGTTTGAAATCTTCGGCGCTGAAAAAGCTCGCTGCGTAGCTGTCCGGCAATCTACGCATCTGCCTTGCTTGTCTCCCGACACGCCAGTAATTTGAATTGTCGCCGGGTCGATCCTGTGTGTACCGAAAACTTAAGCTCGGACGTAGTGGCGGTGAAGTCCGCCGAGGACGGGGTATGATTTGATGCTCGCCGTGCGCTGAACTGGGCGAGAGACCGGTGCATCTTTACCCAATGACCGATGCGTTCTGATGTCGTTGTAGTAATGAGCATAGGACCGCAAGATCCGGCGCAGATGCGCCTCGCCCAGGACAATCATACGATCGACGCACCCGCGCCGGTTCAGATCCGATCAGCCGTTCGGCAAAACCATTCTGCCAAGGCGAGGCTGGTGCGGTAGGCCTGTCCCGGATGCCCATGGCGCGCAATCGCCGTGTGACGACGGCACCATAGATATCGTCACGATCGCGGATGAGATAGCGCGGGGCCTCATCCCAAGGGAATGCCTCGGTTAACTGGCGTGCGATCCATTCTGCGGTCGGGTTGGTTGTGACGCTGATCCAGACGAGGTTTCTGCGGTCGAGCCGGACGATAGCGAAAGCATAGAGTAAGTCGAAGCCAATGGTCGGGACAACGAACAAGTCCATCGCAGCGATATCCGAGGCGTGATTGCGCAGGAAGGTGCGCCAGCCTTGGCTTGGCGGCCCTCGCCGCTTGACCATGTACTTGGCGACGCTTGACTGTGCGACCTCAAACCCGAGCTTGCGGAGTTCTCCGTGGATGCGTGGTGCGCCCCAAAGCGGGTTTTCGATGCTCATCCGCCGGATCAACACACGGAGGTCCGTCTCGATCTGCGGCCGCCCTCCCGTGAGCGCGACTTCCAACGCCAATAGCAGCGAAAGCCGGCCCGATGCCAACGCACCAGCGGCTCGGGGCGGATGATCGTGATGACCTGCAGGATCGACGGGAACCATCGATACCATTGGATAAAGAACCAGCGATCGTTGTTCGTCAGCCGAACCCGGCCCGGCACCTTACACCGCAAGAGATCAGCTGATGTCGGAGCGCTGCATTCTCAGCCTCAAGCCGACCCTTCGACCTGAATGGTGAAGCCAAAACGGCCAAAACGAAACACAGCAGTCCGATCATTCCGCTAGCTTAGGCTATTTCATCACCTCATCAACGCGGATAAGGTTTTCGGTCCACACAGGGCGACGATGGCAGATCGGGATCTCGGTTGCAACGCCGCTGGCCGGTTCATCCCGATACCTGCATCGTATTTCGCGATAATCTCGCAGAGCGGGAACTATTCTAGAGGAACTTGTAGCCTCGCGCGCCGTTCAAACAGCATGGAAGATTTAGCCAGCGCAATCGCGGTGCAATTCCGCTGCGCCGGCTGAACGATATGAGTTGGCTAATTCGCGAACTTTTTCTGTCCGCGCAATTGATCCAAAGCAAATCGCCGCGTCTTCTTTCGCCTATGGTAGAAAGATGAACGGGCTGAAGAGGGGCTCTGGAAACAGGAGAATCTCATGACGTTGATTGCATTACGCACGGCGGTCCTCGCTGCCATCGTCACCATCGGCGTGACAGCCGGTGCCGCCGGACAGACGACCGCGGCCGATCCACACCATCCCAATAAGACGCTCGCGCAGGCGGCTCCGCCTCAACCTGGCACGACGCCTCCCGGAATGATGGGCCAGGGTATGATGGGCGGCATGATGCAGCCCGGCATGATGGGCGGAATGCCGATGATGGGTATGCGCGGGCACATGATGAAGATATTGTTCGCCATCGCCGACGTAGACGGCGACGGGGCGCTCTCCTTCGAGGAGGTGACAGCCATCCATAAGCGAATCTTCAACAAAATAGACACCAACAAGGACGGCAAAGTGACGCCTGAGGAGATTCAAGCCTTCATGCGGGAGTAGCCTTGCGCAAGCCGATCGCCGCTCTCACGGCGGTACACACCGACGTTGCCCCGTCCACAGCTTGGGCGAGAAGTCGTTATGTCGCATCGCCCGCCGCATTACCCGCCATTCGACGCGGTCCCATAATGGAGTTGTGCGGCCACGATCTCTCCAGATCGGACGGCTATCATTCTTGCAAGGTGCGTCGAGAAGCCGAGGCTCCAGTTGCGGTCCAGCAGCAACTTAGGGCTGCCAGCTTCACCCCTAAGGCCATCTATGATGCATGTCGTCAATGACATACGAATGGGCATGAGCTTCGGCGGAGCCTCGAAGATGCGGATGATCGCTGGGTAGGTTCGGATGCTCATGCGGCAATATTTGCAGATCTTCTACGGGCCAGAACTTGGTCGCAAGGGCCACTCCTGCGAATGTCAGAGCTGCCAGAGTCACCAGGGCTGGCACCATCCCCGCAACCGAACCCAGCCAACCAGCTATTGGATAAGTCAGCAGCCAGCAAGCATGTGAAAGCGCAAACTGTGCAGCGAATACCGCCGGCCGGTCCGAAGGATGCGCCGAGCGACGGAGCAATCGGCCGGATGGGGTCATGACCGCCGAGTAAGCGACGCCTAATAGGGTCCATGCAATCAGCAAGCTGGGCCATATTAAAGAGGCGTTTGCTACGGCTCCCCGCGACAGAAATAAAACGGCAGCGAAGCCAAGCAGCGTCACGCCGAGCACTCCAGCAGTTGGAATCATGACTTGGCGGTCCGCGATCCGATCCAGCAGCCGCGGCAACACCAAGGCTGCCGTCATCGAGCCGCCGCCGAAGCATGCAAGCACGATAGCCACATCGCTATCCGTTCTGCCGAGCAGGCCTCGTACCACAACGACGGTGTTGACGATGACCATCGCACCAGCCGCGGCAACCGCTAGGTTAAGGGCAAGCAATCCCCTCAAACGAGGCGTCGCAAGATAGATACGGATGCCGCGCGTGGTGTTTTCGTAAATACCTCCCTTCCGGTCCGCGAGCGCCGGTTGTGGAATCGTCACTGAAAGAACCAGCGCAGCAGAGCAGAAGAAGCCGACAACCGTTCCAAGAAAAAGCCAGTTAAAGCTGATCACCGTCAACAACGCCGCAGCTAGCATCGGGCTGAGAAGACTTTCCATGTCATACGCGAGACGAGAGAGCGACAAGGCCCGAGTGTACTGGCCTTCGTCGGGAAGAACGTCCGGTATCGTGGCCTGAAATGTCGGCGTGAAGGCCGCCGACGCCGACTGCAGCACAAAGATCAGAAGGTATACCTGCCAAACCTGATCTACGAACGGCAACGCCAGTGCAACGGCAGCACGCGCAATGTCCATGGACACCAGAAATGCCCGGCGCGGAAGATAGCTGGCAAATCCGCCGACCACCGGCGCCACACCGACATAGGCGATCATCTTGATGGCAAGGGCCGTACCGAGCACGGCACCTGCCTTGTCGCCAGCAATCTTGAAGGCCAGTAATCCGAGCGCGACCGTCATCATTCCCGTCCCGATCAAGGCAATGACCTGGGCGGCAAACAGATGCCGATAGGTCCGATTGGCCAGAACTGAAAGCATCGGCGGCCTCTAGGGTATTATTCCGCTGCACGCCTCGGGATGAACGCTTGGCTGTCACGACCTGACCTCGCCTGCGCACGCGTGGTCGAAAAGTACGAATAGAGTGCCGGCAGAACGAGAAGGGTGAGCAGGGTCGCGCTCACGAGTCCGCCAATCACCACCGTGGCCAAGGGCTTCTGGACTTCTGCACCCGTTCCGGTTGCCAACGCCATCGGGACAAAGCCCAAAGAGGCAACGAGGGCGGTCATGATGACCGGGCGAAACCGCGTCAGGGCACCTTGGCTAATTGCCGCGTGCGTGCCGACGCCGTCGGCGATCAGCTTCCGGATGTGGCTCAGCATCACCAGCCCGTTCAGCACCGCAACGCCGGAAAGGGCAATGAAACCGACGGCAGCCGAGATCGAGAACGGCATCCCTCGGAGCCACAGAGCAGCGATGCCGCCAGTCAGGGCGAGAGGAACCGCACTGAAGACAAGAAGCGCGTCCTTTGCCGATCCGAGTGCGCTGAAAAGCAGAAGAAAGATCAGGAGAAAACAGCCCGGCACCACGAACATCAACCGTTGGCGTGCGACCGAGAAGTTCTCGAACTGGCCACCCCAGGTCAGCCAGGTCCCGGGAGGCAGTTTCACCTGATCTGCAACTTTCGTTTGCACCTCCGCCACAAGCGACCCGATGTCTCGGCCGCGAACTTCGGCAGTCGCGACGACGCGACGCTTGCCGTTCTCACGGCTGATCTGATTGGCTCCCTCGGTCACTTCAAAGCTTGCAAGCGAGCGCAAGGGAACGGAGCCGCCCGGGCCCGCCGCATTCTGCCGGGGAAGCGGCACGGGCAGATTTTCGAGCGCGCCGATATCGCTGCGCAGCGCATCGTTCAGCCGGACCACGATCTGGAATCGGCGATCACCCTCGAAGACCAAGCCTGCGACACGCCCGCCGATGGCGGTTTCGATCAAATCTTGAATGGTATCGAGGTTGAGACCTCGTCGGGCGATTTCGGCCTTGTCGATCTTGATCTCCACATACGGGAGACCGGTGGTTTCCTCCACCTTGACGCTCTGAGCGCCATCAACGCGGCGCAGCACGTCGGCGATGGCCCCTGCCGTTTGCTGCATCCCAGAAAAGTCGTCGCCGAACACCTTGACCGCCAGATCCGCGCGAACGCCTGCAATCAACTCGTTGAAGCGCATCTCGATCGGCTGCGAGAATCCAAGCGTGTTGCCCGGGAGCTTGGTCGCTTCGGCTTCAATTTGCTTGATGAGGTCGTCCTTCGACAGACCAGGATCCGGCCATTCGTCCTGAGGCTTGACGATAATGTAGGTATCGGATGAACTCGGCGGCATAGGATCGGCAGCCAAGTCTGGCGTTCCGGTCCGCGAGAATACGAAGGCGACCTGAGGAAGCTTGCTGATCGCGGTCTCAAGGAGAAGTTGCATGGACTGTGCTTGCGACAAAGACGTGCTGGGCAAGCGCTTGACTTCCATGACGATGTTCTTCTCATCGAGAGTCGGCGTGAATTCCTGTCCAAGCCGGGTGAACAGCAGTGCCGCACCCGCAAATAGAAGTGTCGCGATACCTATAACCGGCAGCGGCGATGAGATCGCACGCGTCAACAATGGCGCATAGGCCGACTTCAATCGACGAATGATAGCGTTCTCTTCCTCGCGAACCGGCTTCGAAACCGCTATCGCGATCATGGCGGGAACGAACGTTAGCGAGAGCACAAAAGCTGCAACGAGCGCGATGATGACAGTCAAAGCCATCGGCTCGAACGTCTTTCCCTCGACGCCCGTGAACGTGAGCAAGGGGACATAGACCAAAATAATGATGAGCTGTCCGTAGACGGTCGGCCGGATCATCTCACTTGCGGAGTTCGTGACGGTCTCAAGCCGCTCCTCCAATGACAAGATCCGACCGAGTTCGCGCTGTCGTTCCGCTAAATGCCGCAGACTGTTTTCGGCGATGATCACCGCACCATCAACGATCAGGCCAAAATCTAAAGCACCCAAACTCATCAGGTTGGCGCTGATTCTTCCTTGAAGCATTCCTGTTGCCGTCATCAGCATCGTCACCGGAATAACGCAGGCTGTGATGACTGCGGCGCGGAAATTACCCAGCAGCAAGAACAGGACGACGATGACCAGCAGAGCGCCTTCGGCGAGGTTCGTCGCAACTGTGTAGATGGTCGCATCTACCAATTGCGTGCGGTTCAGGACCGTGTGGGCGTATATCCCAGGCGGCAGTGTGCGGCTGATCTGCTTTATCTTCCCGTCAGCAGCCGCTGCAACGGTGCGGCTGTTGCCACCAATCAGCATCAACGCGGTTCCCAAAACGACTTCGCGGCCATTGACACTGGCGCTACCGGTGCGCAACTCCCGTCCGATGACAACGTCGGCGACATCCTTGACACGGACGGGAACGCCGGCGCGGGTAGTCACGACGATCTGGGAGATTTCCTCGAGGTTTTCCACCCGGCCGCTGGCCCGAACCACATAACCTTCGCCGTTCTGCTCGATGTAGTTGGCGCCCCGACTCACATTGTTAGCTTCGATGGCGGCGACGACCTGGCTGAACGAAAGTCCATATGCAACCAGCCGTGCCGGATCGGGCTGGACCTGAAACTGTTTGACAAAGCCGCCAATCGCATCGGCGCCTGCAACACCCGGCACTGTCTTCATCTGTGGGCGAATTATCCAGTCCTGCACAGTGCGAAGATAGACCGTGCGCTGGAAATCATCGGTCAGGTGCTGACCTTCGGGCGTGAGGTACGTGCCGTCGGCCTGCCAGCCGGGCTGGCCATCACGCACCGGCGCGGCGTCTCCGGGCTTTGAATATTCGACCGCCCACCAATAGATTTCGCCGAGGCCGGTCGAGATCGGTCCCATCTTCACCTCGACACCGGGCGGAAGATTGGCCTTTGCCTCGTTGATGCGTTCCGAAACCTGCTGCCGCGCGAAGTAGATGTCGGTGCGATCCGTGAAGACGGCGGTGATCTGCGCAAATCCGTTGCGCGAGAATGACCGCGTGGATTCGAGTCCGAGAGTACCGGCAAGCGCGGTCTCCAGAGCAACAGTAACCTGCTTCTCGATCTCGAGCGGCGTCAGGGCTGGTGCTACTGCGTTGACTTGGACCTGAACATTGGTGACGTCCGGAACGGCATCGATCGGGAGCTTTGTCAGCGACCATACCCCGAAAACTCCGGCGACCAAGACCACTAGAAGAATCAGCCAGCGCCGCCGAATCGAAAAATCGATAATACGCTCGACCATCGTTCAGTCCTCGTCACGAGGCTTGGATAGCTCGGCCTTCAATGAAAACGTATTGGAGATCGCAATGGTCTCACCCGCAATCAGACCCGAGACGACTTCGACAGACCGATCTTCCCTTTGCCCAAGCAAGACCGCGCGTTTTTCGAATCCGTCTTTCGTCCGGACGAAAACAACCTGTTCGCCGCCGATATTCTGAATTGCTGAGGTCGGAACAGCGACGGAAACGTCGCGTGCGTTCAGGGCAACCGCAGCCGTCACGAATGATCCGGGGCGCCAGCTTCCGTCCGTATTGTCAACCTCAGCAACCACACGCGCCGTCCGCGTCTCCTTGTCGAGCAAGGGGCTTACAAAGACAATCTTCCCTGTTGCGGTCTTCGACACTCCCCGCGCGGCTATTGTAATCGCCTGCCCTTCCCTCATCAGCGGCAGATCGCTCGACGCAACGGACAACTCAACCCACACGCGGCTTAGATCGACGACGACGAACAATTCGGTTTCGAGATTGTCTCGGCCGACGGCCGTTCCCAATTCGACTTTCCGTTCGACAAGCCGCCCCGATATCGGCGCACGGACGTCCTGACGGCGCAGTAGAGCTTCCGGTGCTTGGGGGAGCGCGGCGATTTCGCTTTCCGGAAGGCCCAAGGCCAACAGCTTCTGCCGCGCGATATTGAGCCGCATGCCGGTCTGCGCCGCGGTATTGCGTGAACGAAGAAACTGTTGCTCCGTCGATACCCGGCTGTCCCAAAGCATCTTGTCACGCGCAAACAGGTCCCGCTGCAGGTCGTCGGTCAGCCGGGCCGCAAGATATTCGCTTTTTGCGTCCGCAACCTCGCGGCTTTCAAGAACGGCGATGACTTCATCTTTGACGACATCGTCGCCAATGTTCTTTCGCAATTCGGCGACTGTGCCTGAGAGCTTGACCGAGACGTGCGCGACGCGATCAGCATGTGGAATGATAGCGCCGGGCACCACAAGGCGCTTTGCTATGTTCGCCGGACCGACGACAACCTGATCGATTTGCGCAAGCTTGATCTGCGCATCGTCCATCGGGATAGGCAGTGTTTTCTTTTCCGAGGATTCCAGCTTGGCCTGACTCTGCGCGACCTTCTTGTCAGAACCGATCCCGACCGCGCGCTGCAGTGTCGTCGATACGCCGGGCGTAAAGGCGACAATGGCAGCGCCCGCTGCAAAGGCAATGAAGACAACGAGCGGGCGACCAGCCATCGGTTACTCTTTCAGATCGGACAGTTGGAGCGCAGCCACGCGCGACGTCGTCACAAATATTTGGATATGGCCTTAAACTCGCCGACGACCGCCTTGGCAGACCTGCCAGATCCATTCGCGGCTGTGTCCAGACAATGATCGACGTGGTCGTGGATGAGCGTTCGCTTTGCTTGGCCGACGGCCTTCTCGACGGCGTGCAGCTGCTGCGCAAGATCGAGGCACGACCGCCCCTCATCAAACATCGCAATCACCCGGCGAAGATGACCCTCGGCCCGCCGCAACCGCTTGACGATGTTAGGATGAGTTTCGTGAACGTGCTCATGCGCCATGTCGCAAACATATCCCCCCAGGGGGGATATGGCAACCGGCGCGATTGTCGCTCGTCCAAAGCCGTCTGCTCTAGGAGCGCAACATCCGTCGGCTGCTTCGGGCCGTCACGAACGTCAGATTTGGGCAGAAGCTGCCGTCAGTGCGATGCAATGAAGAAGTCCGCTTTGTGCCGATTTTGTTGTAGAAGTCGCGTCTGCTGATTAGGCCGTTGTGCCGCCCTGTTGGGCCCTGACGCTGTTAGGCAATATCTCCTCTACGCGAGGCACTGGACCGCATAGGGTGGCGGCCGGGCGCCCAATTTGGCGAGCCGTCTCAGGTTCTGGGCGATGGCGGCGAGCGTGAATTCGTCTTGTGCACCCCGCGGGCCGCGCAGTCGAAGTCGACCAAGCCTCAGGATTCGCTTCAGGTGTGCGAACCGCATCTCGATCTTCTTACGCTCATGCCGTGACTGCTCGAAGCCCTCGGTGCCAGCGAGGGCACGAGCAACATCGCGAGCGGCTTCGTGTTGATTGCGTGGAATTTTGCGAAATGGATTCTTGGGACAGCACATTGCTTTGAGTTCGCAGCCGTCGCAGTCATGCTTTCTCGCCAGATAGAGTAGTGTCGTTCCATCATTCACAAGCGTCCCGGTCGTCGTGAGGGTCTTTCCTGCGGGACAGTGATAGGCATCGTTTGCTGCGTCGTAGTCGAAGTCACTGCGTGAGAAGGTGCCATCATCTCGCTTCGACTTGTCGATCACCGGAATATGTGGCGCGATGCCCTTCTCCTCGACCAGCCAGTTCAGCATCGGAGCCGACCCGTAAGCGGTATCGGCCGCGAGCCGCTCTGGCTTGAGACCAAAACGCTCCTCCGTTCGCTCAATCATGGTCCTGGCCGCGCCTACTTCGGCTTGGCGAATGGCGCGGGAGGCCTCGACGTCAACGATGACGCCGAACTTCACGTCGATGAGATAGTTGTCAGAGTAAGCGAAGAATGCCGGTCCCTTGTTAGCCCCGGTCCACTGGGCCGCAGGATCGGATGGCGAGACAAACTTCGGGACCACGTCGGTAGCCGCCCCCCAGGCTGTGTCGTCAAGGGTCGCCATGTACTCCTTCACCGCGCGGCTGGCAGTCTCCGGATCGCGATCCTTGTGCCAGTCCTGACCCGCGATCGAGCGCTGCTTGTTGGCGTCGGCCTGGATCAGGCTTGCATCGACTGCAAAGCCTTCACCGCCAACGAGACCAGCCGCGATGCATGCCTCGACGACGCGCTCGAATACGCGGCGAAAAACATTGCCCTTGCGGAAACGCTCATTGCGGGCGCGCGAAAATGCCGAGTGATCCGGGATAGCGTCCTCTATGCCGAGCTTGCAGAACCACCGATAGGCGAGGTTCACCTGCACTTCACGACAGATCAATCGCTCCGAACGGATCGCAAAGACATACCCCACCACGAGCATCCGGATCATCAGCTCCGGGTCGATCGATGGGCGGCCCGTGGACGAGTAATGAGGTGCGAGTTCGCTGCGAAGCCAGGACAGATCGAGAGCAGCATCGATCTTCCGCACTAGATGATCTTCAGGAACCGCGTCGTCGAGCTGAAACTGGTAGAAAAGCTGCGCTTGTTCGCTCTTCAGCCGGCCCATCATGGCTTGCCCCCACCAAGATTCGCGTCAGCAGGATGGAATCACGGTTCGCCGCATGCCTCAACGGACTTCTGCAACAAAATCTGCCAACAGTAGGCGACAACGCCTTTCGACTTCCTGAGAGGTAAGGCAGCGTGTGTTGAAGCCCTGCCCGCTAGCTCACGCTAGCCGGCCTTCTTGCCATTGGAGCCCGTCGGTATTTCTGATAGTCTTCCATTTTGCGGTAAGCATAGGGCAAATCGTCCACCAAAGGTGGGGGCTGGCATGCGAACCCTCGACTTGCGGCCGCTTCAGGTGATCCCTGTTGCACTCTTGCTGATTTTGATCTGCGCTGCACCACTCGCGCGCGGTAGCCAAGTCATTCACGATGATCCCTGGAATTCCGAGCATATCGATCGATTGCCTGCGCAGAAGTTCGGCATGCTGTCGGCCGCATATGCGGACAGCCACCGCGAGCGGCGCATTACTTCGCCACCTATTTCCAGAATTCGCAGCTGATCAAGTTGCACTGCGAGCATTTCCGGTGTGATGGACAAAAGCCGTTTTGCACCGAGGCAGGTTGCCTCCATCAGGAATATATTTCTGTAGGAGGACATTATCGATTTTTGCGAAGCTATTACGGCCGCAATAATGACTGACGCTCACCACAACGAGTTCGGATTTGAGCTCGGCACGGTCGTCAATTGCCTCGCGGACAGCCATCGTAGCACGAACCCATTCGCCGGTTCTCCGCGTTTGATTTTAGCACCAGCGTGCATTGAAATTGGGGCTGGGATCGGAAAGCCCGGCGGCTGGAGATGTTCGCACACTATCGGATACTTGCGTCAATACTTCTGGTGCGCGTCATCGGAGATTTCGGACCACCTTGATAGCGCCAAACGTATCCGCCACCGCTAATCGGTGCCGGCGCAGCGACATGGGAAACAACTTTTGCCGCCGCTTGAGTACGGGACGCTGCCCTGCCCGATGCCATCAAGGCATAGCTCAGTTCGTTTTGTGAGTGACCGGGGCTGTACGCGCTCGCTCCAACCTCATTAGGCCAGTATCGCTTGTCCGAAATCGTCGTGCCAGCTTGAGCTGCCGCTGATATCGCCACAAGCGGCAACAAGAGAGAAATTGTCAGAAGGCGTTTCCTTAACATTGTCCGGCTCCATCATTATTGGAAGCGCGTTATGCGCTTCTAACAGTGAGTTCGGAGCAAATCGCCCGGCGGTTACATAGTCACGCTGACGTGAGGGCGAATACTTGGCCCTACCATCGCAATAACCGCGGCCCGAATATTGCGCCTGCGAAGGTGCACAGCGCAATTGTGCCTCCGTACCAGACCGCAATAAATGGCAATGAATCGTCGGTGCAATGAAGGGAATAAGCCATCGCACTCACGCCGCCAGAAATGAGGCCGGCGATGGCACCTGTCCGGGCCAGATCCGTTGGGGCAGCCCTTCGCACGGCCCAAATGGTAGTGGCAAATGGCACGATTGCGATGATCGGAATAGAGAGAAGGCATTCAAGCCATTGATCCCCGACGATTATTGCATCCCAATGCGAGTGCTGCGCGAATCCGAGGCTAGTTGCAGCAAGCAACGCAATCACGATGAACGGCATTGCAACCACAATCGACGAGGTTTTTTGCTCCCCGCCGGGTCGGGCCAGCCTTGTGAGATAGATCAACGCCACACCGATGATCACAACTGTGAACACAAGCTTGAGCAACAAGAACGTGAAGGCACGGGTTGTCGTAAGATCCGGCCGGATGCCCAGTCCAATCACCATGATCCCGAGCGCGAACACTGACGCGGCTGCAACGGCAATGCAAACCGTCCGAGCGACCAATCGACGATCGACCGGCTCGACGCTGGCACTCAGCATGGCAACTAGTTCGTCTGTCTTCATGTTCCGGTTTCCCGGGCAATCAAGGCAGCGAGCGCCTTGAGCCCACGATGAATGTTCACTTTTACGGCCGATTCCGAGATACCGCATCGGTTTGCCGCTTCAGCTATGCTCTGTCCGTCCAGTTTTACAGCTTCGATAGCGCATCGCATGTTTTTCGGCAGCCGCGCCATGAGCCGTCTCACGTCGTATGTACTCTCGGCACCGACATTGTCGTCATGCGCCATGATGTTGTCCGCCTCGTCGATCGGGACATCGGCAAGCGACGTGCGGGTGCGGCGTAGGAAATCGATCAATTTGTAGCGCGCGATGGCATGCACCCACGGCGTCAAAGGCTCCGCAGGATCATAGGTGTGCCGCTTAAAGTGGATCGCCAATACCGCTTCCTGCACCAAGTCTTCCGCCTCTGCTGCGCCCCACCCAATTCTCGCGAGCTTGCCCTTGTAGTACGCTCGCAGACGGCGGCTCAATCGCTCAAGCAGCACGCGATGCGAGACCGCGTCGCCATCCAGGCTTGCAAGCATCAGTGCCTTGAGTTCGATTTCGTGGGTCGTCATACTTGCATTATCTTTATCAGTTCGTTGATACAGCCGGTTTGGTTACAGTCGACAGCCCCCTGGCGAAAAATCGTCGGCCGTTGCTGTGCCGTTGTGGATTGCTGGGTTTGGAGCCGATCAACATTGCGGTGAGATGGCCCCGCTGATCTCTTCTGGTGCGGCGAAAATCACGTTGGCCCGGTCTCCCATCATGCCTGCCGCCACGATTGCCGGCGCGCCTTTCTGAGGCCCCCTCCTCACTCACGTCAGTCTTGAACCTCAGATTTCGCTCCCAGAAATCCCGCGTTTTCCCGTCTGCGGTCGTCACCCGGTAGGTATCCCGGCAATGCGTGATCGCCTGGACCCGTTCATCAGGCTCAAGCTTTTTGAGATTTGGCACCGCACCGCCCCCCATCATGCCCATCATCCCGCCCATTTGATTGCCACGTTGCGCAGCCGATGGCGGAGCGTGACCGGGCTGGGTCGCTTCCTTGAGAAACGCCAAAAGATCGCCGCGCCGTCCCGCGTCCTTTACGCCGGGGAACGGCATCGTGTTGCCAGGAATGAGGTGTTGCGGATCCCGAAGCCACTCGTTGAGCGTGGTGTCGTCCCAGGTAATTCCTGACGACTTCAGGACCTGTGAATACCGGCTGAAGCTCGGCAGCGTACCGGCTTTTCGGTTCCACAAATCGGCAAGACTTGGTCCCGTCATGTTTCGGTCCGGTTCCAGCGAGTGACATGGCGCACAGGTCTGGAAATCTCGCTGGCCTCGGCTTGCATCGCCTTGTTGTGCGATCGCAGGCGACAGGAATGTGATTGTCGCGAGCGCCGTCATCATGGACTTGTTCATTGCTGACCTCCCTTATTGCCGGAGCGGAGATACTTGATGAGGGCCGCTGCCGATAAGATCAAAACAAAGACGACCAACAACCAGAGAAGCCCCATGCCCCACATCATTCCAGGCATCATGTCGCTCATCATGGTTCACCTCACTCGGCTGGTTCCGAAGCAAGTCGCGACTCTTCCTTGGTCGGCTCGACGGTCGGCGATGGCGGATGACCGTTTCCACGATCATTGGCTGGCAGACGGAAGCCTTTGAACAATCCATAGATCGCCGGGATGACGATCAGCGTCAGCAGCGTTGACGAGATCATGCCGCCGATCATCGGCACCGCGATGCGTTGCATGATCTCCGAGCCGGTGCCGGTGCTCCACATGATCGGCAGCAGCCCCGCCATGATGGCCACGACCGTCATCATCTTCGGACGTACCCGTTCCACGGCACCTTCCATGATGGCGTCGTAGAGGTCGTGACGGGTCAGCGTTTGCTGTTCGGCGTCACGCTGCGCCTTGATCTCAGCTAAAGCCTGTTTGAGGTAGATCAACATCACCACGCCCGTCTCTGCGGCGACCCCGGCCAGCGCGATGAATCCAACCACGACTGCCACCGACAGGTTGAAGCCCAGCCACCACATCAGCCAGAGCCCGCCCACCAGAGAGAATGGCAGCGACAGCATGACGATCAACGTATCCGTGATCGAGCGGAAATTAAGGTACAGCAGGAGAAAAATGATTAGCAGCGTCACCGGCACCACAATCTTCAGGCGTGCCGTCGCACGCTCGAGATATTCGTACTGGCCGCTCCAGACCACATAGTATCCCGCCGGAAACTGAATGCTGGCTTGCACCGCCTGCCGTGCGTCGGCAACGTACCCGCCGAGATCGCGGTCGCGGATGTCGACATAGATATAGGTCGCCAGTTGGCCGTTCTCGGTGCGGATCGATGTCGGCCCTCGCGCGGGTTCAATCTTGGCGACTTCCCCGAGCGGCACCGCGCCACCGGCCGGCATCGGAACCAGAACGTCGTTAGCGATGGCCTGCGGACTATCACGCAGGTCCCGAGGGTAGCGCATGTTGACGCTGAAGCGCTGACGGCCTTCTACAGTGGTGGTCACCGTCTGGCCGCCGAGTGCGGTCGCAATCACATCCTGAACGTCCTGGACCATGATGCCGTAGCGCGCCAAAGCCTCACGATCCGGCGTCACGTCGAGATAATATCCGCCGATGCCCCGCTCGGCGTAGGCCGATGACGTTCCGGGCACGGCTTTCAGAACCTGCTCGATCTGCTTCGCGAGTTTGTCGATCACGACCAGATCGGTCCCGATCACCTTGACTCCGATCGGCGTCCGGATTCCGGTCGACAACATGTCGATGCGCGCCTTGATCGGCATGGTCCAGGCGTTCGAGACGCCAGGAAACTGCAGGGACTTGTCCATCTCTGCGATCAGGCCATCAATCGTCACGCCCGGCCGCCATTGCTCCTTGGGTTTCAGATTGATGATAGTCTCGAACATCTCGGACGGGGCCGGATCGGTCGCGGTTGCTGCGCGGCCGACTTTACCATAGACCGACGCCACCTCCGGAAACGCCCGGATAATCCTGTCCTGGGTCTGCAGAAGTTCACCCGCTTTGGTGACCGAAATGCCGGGCAGCGTTGTCGGCATGTAGAGCAGCGTGCCTTCGTTGAGGTTGGGCATGAACTCGGTGCCGAGCTGGCGTGCGGGCCAGACGGTCACCACAACAATTACCAGCGCGATGAGGATCACCAATGCCTTGGCACGCATCACGGCCTTGATCACCGGCCGATAGATCCAGATCAGGAAACGGTTGATCGGGTTCTTGTGCTCGGGCACGATTCTGCCGCGCACGAAGATGATCATCAGCGCCGGGACGAGCGTTACCGACAGCAATGCCGCCGCCGCCATTGAAAAGGTCTTGGTGAACGCCAGCGGGCTGAACAGCCGGCCTTCCTGCGATTCCAGCGTGAAGATCGGCATGAACGACACGGTGATGATCAGCAGGCTAAAGAACAGCGCCGGCCCGACCTCGGACGCAGCCTTTATCAGTATGTCGACCCTTGACCGTCCGGGTTCAGCCCGCTCCAGATGCTTGTGTGCATTCTCGATCATGACGATCGCTGCATCGACCATGGCGCCGATCGCAATAGCGATGCCGCCCAGACTCATGATGTTGGAGCCGAGGCCGAGCAGCTTCATCGCGCCGAACGCCATCAGCACGCCGACTGGCAGCATCAGGATGGCGACGAGCGCGCTGCGGACATGCAGCAAGAAGACGATGCAGACCAAGGCGACGACCACACTTTCCTCGAGCAACGTGTGCTTCAGCGTAGCGATGGCAGCGTTGATCAGGTTGGAGCGGTCATAAACCGGGACGATCTCGACGGATTTCGGCAGGCTGCTCGCGATCTCTTTAAAGCGTTTCTTGACGTTATCGATGACGTCGAGCGCATTGACGCCAAAACGTTGCAGCACGATGCCGCTGGCCACCTCTCCCTCGCCGTTGAGCTCGGTGATGCCCGGCGCTCGTCCGGACCGAGTTCGACGCGGGCGACATCGCGCAGCAGAACCGGCGTGCCGTTGCTAGTCTTCAGCACGATGTTGCCGAGGTCGTTGATCCCCTTCAGATAGCCTTTGCCGCGGATGACGTATTCAAATTCCGAAAGCTCCACCGTCCGACCGCCGACATCGGCATTGCTGGCGCGGATCGCGTCGCGCATCTTCTGCATGGTGATGCCGAGATCGCGCATGCGTTGCG